>NZ_CP039432.1 GCF_005484805.1 Rhodococcus sp. SGAir0479 | reverse complement strand
GACGCACTCCCTCGGGTGACGGTCCCCCGACCCGGATGTGGCAATGGAGATTCGGTGATGCGACGATCGGGATTCAGTGTGGACCACTGATCGTGATCGCACCTTCCGTTCCGTGATAAACGACGATCACGATCCGCGTCCGCCGGGTGCGCGACGACGACGGCGCCCACCGGTACCGACCGCGGCCCGCGCCGCCTATCCTCGCGGTATGCCTTCAGTGTTCAGCGCCATCATCGCCGGAGACCTGCCGGGTCGGTTCGTGTGGGAGGACGAGGACGTCGTCGCGTTCCTCACCATCGCACCGGTGACCCAGGGCCACACCCTCGTCGTCCCGCGCAAGGAAGTCGACCAGTGGCAGGACGTCGACGAGGAACTGTTCGACAAGTGCACCGCGGTCTCGCGCAAGATCGCGCAGGCCGTCCGCGCGGCGTTCGACGCGCCCCGCGCCGGGTTCCTGATCGCGGGACTCGAAGTGCCGCACCTGCACATGCACGTCTTCCCTGCGTACTCGATGGGCAACTTCGACATCTCGGGCGCGGAGACCGATCCCTCTCCGGAGTCGCTCGACGAGGCCGCCGACAAGATCAGGACCGCGCTGCGCAACCTCGGCCACGGTGAGTTCGTGCCGGCCTGACCGGCCTCACCCTCGCGGCAGCCGCACCCGGAAGGTCGCGCCGGACCCGGGTGCGCTGTCGACCGTCACCGTTCCGCCGTGCGCGGCCACGATGGCCGCGACGATCGACAGCCCCAGGCCGCTGCCGCCGCTGACCCGGGTCCGCGACTCGTCGGCGCGGTAGAACCGCTCGAACACCCGGGTGGCGTCCGATTCGGCGAGGCCCGGACCGGTGTCGGCGACCTCGAACACGACGGCGTCGCCGTCGGTCCCGACGCGCACCGTGACCGCGGCGTCGTCCGAGGTGTGCTGCAGCGCGTTGCCCACGAGGTTCCCCGCGACCTGCCGCAGCCGGGCGTCGTCGCCCAGCACCTCGGCCGGCCCGGAGTCCGGCAGGATCTCCACGGTGATCCGCCGCTGCGGGGCCACGGCCCGCGCGTCGTGGACGGCGTCGGCGGCCACCGCGAGCAGGTCCACCGGGTGGCGTTCGAACGGCCGCTGGGCGTCCATCCGGGCGAGCATCAACAGGTCCTCGACCAGCAACCCCATCCGGGTGGCCTGATCCTCGATCCGGCTCATCACCATCGCGGGGTCCGTCGCCGCGCCCTGCCGATAGAGTTCGGCGAATCCGCGGATCGTCGCCAGCGGCGTGCGCAGCTCGTGGCTGGCGTCCGCGACGAAGCGGCGCATCCGTTCCTCCGACCGGCGTGCCGATTCCTCCGAGGCCGCGGTCGCCGCGAAGGCCGACTGGATCTGCGCGAGCATCCCGTTGAGGGCCGCCGACAGCCGGCCCACCTCGGTGCGCTGGTCCCGTTCCGGCACCCGGCGGTGCAGATCGCCGGCCGCGATGCCGGCCGCGGTCTCCTCGACCTCGCGTAGCGGCCGCAGACTCCGGTGCACCACGACGTACGCACCGAAGCCGAGCACGACCAGAACCAGAGCGCCGATCCCCAACTGCAGCACCACCAGTCGGTCGACGGTCTCGTCGATGTCGGTGAGCTTGACCGCGACGGTGGTGGTGCCCGACGGTGACGCCACGGTCGTCTCCCGCCACCGGATGCCGCTGCCGTCCACCGACCCGACCGTCACCGGGCCGGGATCGTCCACGAGTTCCGGAGTGGCGTCCGTGCTTTCGTCGTTCACCTCCATCCGAACGGACCCGTCCGGTCCGGTGACGCGGACGTAGAACGGGCTGGGCGGACGGTTGGGCCCCGGCTCGGCGAGCGGCGGCCCGATCCGGGGATCGCGTGGCTTGGCCCACCCGTGGGCGGCGTCGAACAGCTGCCGGTCCGTCCGGTCCAGGAGGGAGCGCTCCATCGCGGAGGTCACCGCCACACCGGACGCCAGCAGGCCCGCCGCCGCCAGCAGCAGCAGCGCGGCGACGAGGGTGATCCGCAACGGCAACGCACGCAGGCGTGTCACGGCCGTCTACCTCGGTTCGCGCATCACGTAGCCGACGCCGCGCAGGGTGTGGATCAGGCGCGGGTCGGTGGTGTCGATCTTGCGGCGCAGGTAGGAGACGTACGACTCCACGACCCCCACCTCGCCGCCGAAGTCGTACTTCCACACGTGGTCGAGGATCCGCGGCTTGCTCAGCACCGTGCCGGCATTGACCATGAAGTAGCGCAGCAGCGTGAACTCGGTAGGCGACAGCGACACCGGCTCGCCGGCCTTCCACACCTCCCGGGTGTCGTCGTCGAGCTCGATGTCGGCGAAACGGATGCGCGGCGACTGCTTGTCGGGGGCCCCGTGTCCGGCGCGGCGAAGAATCACGCGCAGACGGGCGACCACCTCTTCGAGGCTGAACGGCTTGGTGACGTAGTCGTCGGCGCCGATGGTCAGGCCGGTCACCTTGTCCTCCACCGCATCTCGCGCGGTGAGGAACAGTACCGGCGCGCCCACCCCGTCGGCACGCAACCGACGCAGCATCCCGAATCCGTCCATCCCGGGCATCATGACGTCGAGGACGAGCACGTCCGGCCGGAACGTCCGGGCGCGATCGAGGCCCTCCGCACCGTTCGCGGCCGTCTCCACCTCGAAGCCCTGGAACCGGAGGCTGACCGACAACAGTTCGACCAGTGTGGGCTCGTCGTCGACGATCAGCACGCGGGCCTGCGGTGTCTCGTTCACACCACCAGAGTCTCCCATCGTCCTGGCGACCGACTGGGCGTTCCCTGGGAGATTCCTGTGAACCTGCCACGGGGTCCGCGGATGGTGAGATCGGCAACCACCACGGCCGGGTGAAAGCCCGGAATTGGTACCGTGGTACCAGTCATTCGACATCCGGACGAGCGCACCGTACCCGGCCAGCGACAAGACGGTGTTTGGAGAGTTGAGACACCATGGCTTGGTTGGTACTCGTCGTGTCCGGCGTGCTCGAGGCGGTGTGGGCCACCGCGCTCGGCCGCTCCGACGGATTCACCCGTCCGGCGCCCACGATCGTGTTCGGCCTCGGACTGATCCTCAGCATGGCAGGCCTCGCCTACGCGATGCGGACCCTGCCGGTCGGCACGTCCTACGCGGTCTGGGTCGGCATCGGCGCCGCGCTCACCGTCACCTACGCGATGATCACCGGGACGGAGAGCACGTCGATCGTCAAGATCCTGCTCATCCTCGGGATCGTCGGCTGCGTGATCGGACTCAAGGCCCTGCACTGATCACCGCGCCGCCGCCGACGCCGCCGCCGCGTCCCGGATTGCCCCGGAGTGACTGTGTGGTGCGGGTTACAGTTAGCGCATGAACCTGGTGTCAGCGATCACGTTCCCGGTCCGGGCCGGTCTCGCCATCACCGACGCGGCGCTCGACGTGGCCGAGACGGCGCTGGCCACCACCCGGCTGGCGCTGTCGAGCACCACCGTCACCGGCGTCGGCGCCGCCACCCTCGCCAATCCCCGCGGGCCGCTGCAACTGGTGCAGCAACTCGCCGCCCTGGCGTCGGACGACCGGCCCCTCGGGCAGGCGCTGCAGCCGGGCGGGCCCCTCGACCGGCTGCTCGCGCCGGGCGGGGTGGTGGACCGACTGACCGCGGACGGCGGGACGCTCGAGCGGCTGTTCGAGCCCGGGGGTCCGCTCGAACGGGTGCTGGCCCCGGGCGGCCCCCTCGACCGGGTGCTCGCCCAGGACGGCCCGGTCGAGCGGCTGCTCGCGCCCGGCGGGTTGCTCGATCGCCTCACGGCCGAGGACGGTCCACTCGAGCGGCTCACCGCGCAGGACGGGGCCGTGGAACGGCTGACGAAGAAGGACGGCATCGTCGACAAGGCACTCGCCGAGAACGGCGCGCTCGAGCGGCTCATCGCCCAGGGCGGCCCGCTGGACCAGATCGTGGCCCTGTCCGAGACGCTGACGTCGCTGGCACCGAACCTGCAGCGGATGAGTGCCAGCATCGACGTGCTGCAGGAGACCGTCGGCATCCTGAGTGCGGCGGTCGGGCCGCTCGGCGACCTGGCCGGGCGATTGCCCGGGCGCTGGCTCAAGAGCGGGCGCGGATCCGACCTCTCACTGGGCCCCGGCTGACAGGTGGGCGTCGAAGAACTCGAAGACCCGACGCCACGCGTCGGCCGATTTCTCGGCGTCGTAACCCATCCCCGCGATCCGCAGCACCGCCGCGGTCGTGGGTCCGGACACCAACCGGTTGGCGAAGCTGTGCCCCACACCCGGGTACGTCTGCACGTCGTGGTCCACCCCGACACGGCCCAGCGCGGCGTCGAGGCGGGCGCCGGCGTTCCACAGCATCGGGTCGCGGGCGCCGTAACTGCCCACGATCGGGCAGGCGCCGCGGAGCGCGGCGTCGAGCCGTCGCGGTAGCGGCCCGTAGAACGGCGCCGACACGTCGAAGCCCTCGGTCGCGAGCACGAGCGCGAAGCCGCCGCCCATGCAGAACCCGACGACACCCACCTTCCCGGTGCAGTCCGGGCGCGCGGCGAGCAGGTCGCGGGCCGCGACCAGGTCGTCCACCGCACGCCCCCGCCCGCCGAGCAGCTCCCGGAAGACCCGGACGACGCAGCGCGTCCGTCCACCCCGCGAGTAGAGGTCGGGTGTCAACGTCAGGTAGCCGTGCTCGGCGACCCGCGCGGTGATGTCGCGGATGTCCCGGCCGACGCCGAGCGCGTCGTGCACCACGACGACCCCCGGCCAGGGCGCAGCCGAGGCCTCCCGCGGCGATTCGAGCACCGCGTCGATCGGACCGTCGGACGTGGGAACCGTAACCGCTGGCATTCCCCGATCGTAGGGACCTCGGTCCCGAATCAGTCCGGGATCGGTAACGATTGCACCGTCGTCCACGCCCGCTTGATTCCGGTTCCATAACCACTCGTCGGAGGCGGCCCCGGGCGGGGTCCGCCTCGCTAGCCTGACGTTGGCGCAGTTGCTCCGGTCCGGAGCCTGTACCGCGGTCAGATCGGTGTCGAAGACGCCGAACCGCACGGATGTACCTGGAAGGCACGGAAGCGTCGAATGAACCACATCTCGAACTCTCGTCAGACCCCCGCGAACGGTCTCCGCACCGGTTCCATCAGCACCGAAGAGATCAAGTCCCGCATCGCGGCGATGTTCGGGGACACCCCCGCCACCGTCCCGCAGGACAAGTGAGGCACGGTCCCGCGAGTCCTTCCCGCAGGACAAGTGAGGCACCGTCCCGCGAGTCCTTCCCGCTTCTTCACTCTCCCGTTTCGTCCAGCGCCGGACGTGCCCGGATGTGCGCGCGTTCGCCCTGGCGTCCGAACAATCCCAGGAACTCGACGGGCTCGGGTCCCGCAGCACCGAACCAGTGCGGTACCCGGGTGTCGAACTCGGCAGCCTCCCCCGGTAGCAGGACCAGATCCTGCTCGCCCAGCACGAGGCGCAGCCGGCCGTTGAGGACGTACAACCACTCGTAGCCGTCGTGCACCCGCACGTCCGGTTCCCGGACCCTTTCCCGCGCACCGGGAATCACGTGCTTGTACGCCTGAATCCCGCCGGGCCGCCGGGTCAGTGGCACGATGGTGCGGTCACCGCGGCGGATCGGCCGCATGTGGATGCGCGGATCACCGGTCGGCGGCGCGCCCACCAGTTCGTCGAGCGGCACCCCGTGGGCCCGCGCCAGTGGCAACAGCAACTCGAGGTTCGGTTTGCGCTGCCCCGATTCGAGCCGCGACAGTGTGCTGACCGAGATGCCGGTGTCGGCGGACAGGTCGGCCAGTGTCACGTTCCGCAGCTGCCGCAGCGCTCGCAGGCGGGGGCCCACCGCGTCCAGGATCCGATCCATGTCGTCGCCGTCGTCCATGCACACCAGCTTGCCACTTCGGCAAACTTTCTTGCCAGTTTCGGCGCATGGTCGGCATGGTGGTGTCCGACGCAGAACGAGAGAACGAGGAGGGCACCGCCGTGAGTGGACAAGTGTCGGACAACTACGACGTCGTGGTGATCGGAGGCGGCGCCGCGGGGCTCGAGGGCGCGTTGATGCTTGCCCGCGCCCGCCGGACGGTGCTCGTGATCGATGCCGGGGACCCGCGTAACGCACCGGCCTCCGGTGTCCACGGATTCCTCTCCCGCGACGGCATCGCACCCGCCGAGCTCACCGCGACGGGCCGCGACGAAGTCCGACGCTACGGCGGGCAGCTGGTCGCGGGCACCGTGACCGATGCGCGCCGCGACGCCGACGGATTCACGGTCGCGATCTCCGACGGCCGGGAAGTCCGGGCGCGGCGGCTGCTCGTGACCACCGGCCTGGTCGACGAGCTACCGGCCGTGCCCGGGATCCGGGAACGCTGGGGTCGCGACGTGCTGCACTGCCCGTACTGCCACGGCTGGGAAATCGGCGACCGGCCGGTGGGCGTGCTCGCCACCGGACCGATGTCGGTGCACCAGGCGCTGATGTTCCGGCAGTGGACGGACGACGTCGTGCTGTTCCGGCACACGGCACCGGAACCCTCCGGTGCAGAACTCGAGCAGCTCGAGGCCCGTGGGATCCGCGTCGTCGAGGGGACGGTGGACTCGCTGCTCGTCACCGACGACCGCCTGACCGGCCTCCGGTTGGCCGACGGCACGGTGGTCGCCCGCGAGGCCCTGGTGGTGGCGCCGCGCTTCGTGGCCCGGACCGACGCCCTCACCTCGCTGGGACTCGACACCGAACTCGAACCGATGTCGGGCGGCCGGTACATCCCCGCCGACTGGTCGGGACTGACCAAGGTGCCCGGTGTGTGGGTGGCCGGCAACGTCACCGACATCAGGGCGCAGGTGCTGGGCGCGGCTGCGGGTGCCGCACTGGCCGCCGTCGCCGTCAACAACGACCTCATTGCCGAGGACACGAACGTGGCCGTAACCGAACTCCGGGCGCGGCAACAGAAGGGAGCCTGACCATGACCGATCTGCCCGAGGTGCTCGACGAGGCGTTCTGGAACGACCGCTACCGCTCGAGCCATCGCCTGTGGAGCGGCAACCCGAACATCAACCTGGTGAGCGAGGTGTCGGACCTGATACCCGGCACGGCGCTCGACGTCGGCTGCGGCGAGGGTGCCGACGCCATCTGGCTCGCGCGGCACGGCTGGACGGTGCACGGCATCGATCTGTCGAGCGTCGCGATCGAGCGCGCGGCCGAGCATGCGACCCAGGCCGGCGCCGACATCGCCGGCCGTGTCACGTGGGAGGCCGCGGATCTGCTGGCGTGGGACCCGGGCGCCACCCGCTACGACCTCGTCACGGCGCAGTACGTGCACCTGCCCTCGGGTCAGCGAGACGTCCTGTACGCCCGCCTCGCCGAGCTCGTCGCGCCGGGCGGCACGCTGCTGATCGTCGGCCATCACCCGTCGGATCTCGAGAACGGTGTCCCGCGTCCGCCCCGCCCGGAACTGTTCTTCGTCCCGGAAGACGTTGTGGCGCTGCTCGACCCGACGGAATGGTCGATCGACACGGCCGCGTCCCCGGCGCGCACCGCCACGCACGGTGACCACGAGATGACCATCCACGACTCGGTCGTGCGTGCCCGGCGCCTCGGCGACGACTGAGGCGGCCCCGCGTCCCTCCGGCCCCCGGCGCGCCCGCGTCGGGGGCCGGACTACCTCAGAACCCGAAACAGGTACTCGAACGGGTAGTTCTCCCGTGTCCCCCGCCACCCCCCGCGAGCGATCCTGAAGTGGTCGAGAAACCGAGTGCGGGAGTGTGGACGATGATGCGTCGCGGGCGCAAGGCCCTCGTGGCCCTGGACAGTGGCGACTGGTGTTTCGCGCGGGTCGTCGGACGACGGCGCGTCGAGCCGGGCGTGCGCGTGCAGCTGCAGGTCGGCGGCACGGGCAGCAAGCTGCCCACCTTCGCGATCACCGACACGGGCGCCGGCGACGGGTTCGCGCTCTAGAATACCGCCCGCGCAATCGGCCCGTATCGGCTACCGTCGCGTCAAGATCACATTTCCGTGGCGGTAGGGGGAAGCCATGAACGGAGATCTCGCGCTGGTCGTCGGCATCTTGCTACTCGCGCTGGGGGCGGCCGGAACGCTCGTCTCGATTCTCTTCCTGGGGGTCTTCTTCGGCCAGTGGGCCATGGCGGTCTCGGTGCTGTTCGTCGTGGTGGGAGTCGTGGGGGCACTGCTGATCGGCAGCAACAGCTGACGGCCCCGAGCGCCGCCGCGGCCGCCGTTCTTCTCCGACCCCGCTGAGGTCTCCCCCGAAATCTGGGAGCATGGCGCTCAGTGGTCGTCCGCACGAGCGGCACACCCACGTCGGCGAGGGGACAACTCTCATGCACATCGATCTGTCGGGCCGTACCGCGCTGGTCACCGGCTCCACCCAGGGCATCGGCCACGCCATCGCCGTCGGCCTGGCCGGCGCGGGCGCGCGCGTCGTCGTCAACGGCCGAAACGAAGAACGTGTCGACGCGGCGCTCGACAGCGTGCGTGCCGCCTCCGGCAGCGACGAGGTGACCGGCGCCGTCGGTGACCTCGCGACCGCCGACGGCGCCGCCGCCGTCGTGGACGCGCAGCCCGCGGTCGACATCCTGGTCAACAATCTCGGCATCTTCGGTGCGGCCGCGCCGTTGGAGATCGACGACGACGAGTGGCGCCGCTACTTCGAGGTCAACGTGCTCTCCGCCGTCCGGCTCATCCGCGCATATCTGCCCGGGATGAAGGAACGCGGCTGGGGGCGCGTGCTCGACGTGGCCAGCGATTCGGCCGTGGTCATCCCGGCCGAGATGATCCACTACGGCATGACGAAGACGTCACTGCTCGCGGTGAGCCGTGGGTTCGCCAAGGATGCCGCCGGCACCGGCGTCACCGTGAACTCCGTGATCGCCGGACCCACGCACACCGGCGGCGTCGAGGATTTCGTCCGCCAGCTCGTCGGTGACGAGCTGCCGTGGGACGAGGCCCAGCACAAGTTCATGATCGAGCACCGGCCGCAGTCGCTGCTGCAGCGACTCATCGAGCCCGAGGAGATCGCCAACCTCGTCGTCTACCTGGCCTCGCCTTTCGCGTCGGCGACCACCGGCGGCGCCGTGCGCGTCGACGGCGGCTACGTCGACTCGATCCTGCCCTGACCCGACCGCCGCGGCGGGCTCCGGTCCCGCGCGGGCAGGCGGCTCGACGTGTCGGACCCCGCGCGTATTCTGGGAGCCGCGGCTTGGGGGAAGCAAGCCGCCGGACGCCCCGGGTAACCCCCGGGGCGTTCTCGTATTGCGCGCGCGGGCGATGAAAAAAGCCCCGCCGGCGACGTCGCCGACGGGGCCTGCTTTCGTGGAGCCCCCTGTCGGGATTGAACCGACGACCTTTCGCTTACAAGGCGAGTGCTCTACCACTGAGCTAAGGAGGCAGGCGAGCGCGCCCATCATATCCACACCCGACAGTGGTGCGCGTAACCGTGCCGCGACCGCCCGTTTTGGCTAGCGTTGTCGCATGCGCATCTCGGAGATCGCCACCGTTCTCGCGTGGCACGACGCTCTCAACGATTCGGATATCGAGACGCTGCTCGCGCTCTCGAGTGACGACATCGAACTCGGCGGTTCCGAGGGCGCCGCCCAGGGGTTGACCGCTCTCCAGGAATGGGCCGGCTCGGCGGCCCCTACACTGGTCCCCGGCCGAATGTTCATGCACGACGGTGTCGTCGTGGTCGAGGAGCAGGCCACCTGGGCGTCGAAGCCCGGCGAGTCCCGCACGGTCGGCACTTCCTTTCGCGTGGTGCACGATCAGGTGACCGCCGTCTTCCGGCACGACACACTCGAAGCGGCACTGGAGGCCACCGATCTCTCCGACAAGGATCTCGTCACCGACATCTGACGTGCGCAAGTTCGCGGCCTCGATCGGCAGTCTGGTCAAGGATCGCCGGGCGACGGTCGACACGGTCACAGCGGCCCCCACACCGCTACAGCCGATCGACCTCACCGACGACGCCCGCGTCGCCGAGGTTCTCGACCTCGCTGTGCGCATCGGCGACCTGCTGCTCGCGTCCGGGACGTCCGCGATGGACACCGCCACGCAGGTCCGGTTCGTCGCCGCCACCTACGGTCTGGCCCAGTGTGACGTCGATGTCACCTACAACTCGATCGTCGTGTCGGCGCACCGCGGACCGCTCATCCCCCCGGCGAGCACGATGCGCATCGTGCACTACCGGTCGATGGACTTCACCCGGCTCGCGGCGGCCGACCGCCTCACCCGCCGGATCCGGCTCGACGCGATCACTCCGGCCGAGGCCCACGCCGCGCTCGATGCGATCGTGCGGGCGCCGCACCCCTACAACCGCTGGGTCGCGACGCTGGGGTGGGCCGGGCTGGCCGGGACCGTCGCGGTGCTGCTCGGCGGCGGACCGCTGGTCACGATCGTCGCGTTCCTGACGACGGTCGTGATCGACCGGGTCAACCGCGTCCTCAACCGGTTCGGGCTGCCGTACTTCTTCCAGCAGATGACCGGCGGGTTGATCGCTGCCACACCGGCCACCGCCCTGTACACGATCCAGGACCATCTCGGGGTCGTGATCAAACCGTCGCAGATCATCGCGGCCGGGGTGGTGGTGCTGCTGTCCGGGCTCTCGCTCGTCGGCTCGGTGCAGGACGCGATCACCGGGGCGCCCATCACGGCGTCGGCCCGCTTCTTCGAAGTCGTGATGATGACCGGCGGCATCATCGCCGGTGTGGCGCTCTCGCTGCGGGTCGCGACCGCGCTGGGCGCCGATCTGCCCGTGATCAGCAACGCCGCGCAACCGGACCTCACGCAGCTTCCGGTGAAGGTGGTCGCGGGCGCGCTGGCCTCGGTGTTCTACGCGCTGGCCTGCTACGCCGAGCGGCGCGCGCTGACGGCGGCCAGCCTCGGCGGCGCGGCCGGTCTGCTGTTCTTCGTGCTGGCGCAGAGCGCCGGCATCGGGCCGGTGATCTCGTCCGCCATCGCCGCCACGGTGATCGGCTTCGCGGGTGGTCTGATGGCTCGTCGCTCGCTCACCCCGCCCCTGGTCGTGGCGGTCGCGGGTATCACGCCGCTGCTGCCGGGCCTGTCGCTGTATCGCGGTCTGTACGCGATGTTGAACGACGAGGTGATCCTCGGGCTCACTGCGTTGCTCGGGGCGTTCGGTATCGGCTGCGCGCTGGCCGCGGGGGTGACCCTGGGCGAGTGGGGCGCGCGGACACTGCGCCGCCCGCCTCGGATGCGCCGCACCCCGGGCATGCGTCGAAACACGACGCTGCGCCGCCCGCGATTCGGACGACGCAGCGTGGTGATGAGCAATTCCATGTCCGACGCCCCGCCCAAGGTGGGGTGATCGGACCGGAATTTCCTATTTGCCGGCGTTCTTCTGATCCTGCTCCATGGCCTCACGCAGGCTCTTGGGCCGCATATCGGTCCAGTTCTTCTCTACGTATTCGACACAGGCCTGACGCGAATCCTCACCGAACACGATCCTCCAGCCCTGCGGGACCTCGGAGAACGTGGGCCACAGCGAATGCTGGTCCTCGTCGTTGACCAGCACATAGAAACGGCCGTCTTCGTCGTCGAACGGATTGGTGCTCATCTAACCTCGCTTGTCGCGTACGGGTTGTCTTCGTTCAGCCTAGCAAGGCCGCCCCGGATATCTCGATGAGCGAGAATCGAATTGAGAATCTCTCCCGCGCGGATCGCGACATTCGACAGCAATGACGCCGTCAGCCCGTGGGTCTTCTCCGTACCGCCCTGCAGGTAGACCCCTGCCCGGACGTCCGGATCGAGCGCAAGGCGGTAGTCCCGGCCCACGCCGCGCTCGATAGACACACCGGGCACCGACGCGCCGAAGACGGCGCCGATCGGGGTGGGCTCGAACCCGGTGGCGAGCACCAGCGCGTCGCACATCAGCGTGTCGGTGAGGCCGTCGAGGGCGCTGTGCACGTGCACCTCTATGCCGTCGGGGGTCTCGCTCGTCGCCCGGATCTCCGACGCGCGGCGCATGAACAGCCGCCGCTGTCCCCGCACCCGCTCCTGATATTCGGTGGCGTACAGCTCGTTGATCAGCTCGATGTCGACCACCGAGTAGTTGGTGCCGCGGTGCAGCGCGAGCAGGCGGGCGCGTTCGACGGCCGGGGCGGCGTGCAGTTCGTCGACCGTGCCGGGATCGAAGATCCGGTTCGCGTAGGGACTGTCGTCGGCCGGACTGAACCCGAACCGTGAGAAGACGCTGTGGACCTCCGCCTCCGGGTAGCGGCCGTGCAGGTAGTGCACCACCTCGGCGGCGCTCTGTCCCGCGCCCAGCACGACGAACCGCTGGTGAACCGGCTGCGGCATCTCCGCGATCCGGAACAGGAACTGGTGGTTGTGGAAGCAGCGTGCGGACGGCGTCGCCCACTCCGGCAGCCGTTCCCGCAATCCCGCACCCACCACGACATTTCGGGCACGGACGGTGGTGCCGTCCGCGAGGACGACCTCGAACAGCTCCACGGCCTCGCCGCCCTCGACACCCTCCACGCTCGCGACGGTGGTGCCGTAGCGGACGTCGGCGTCCACGCGGGCCGCGGCCCAGCGCAGGTAGTCCTGGAACTCGACTCGGGTGGGGAAGAACGTCTGGTGGTTGACGAAGTCGACCAAGCGGCCGCGCTCGTGCAGATACGAGAAGAAGCTGTAGCCGCTGCGGGGGTTGCGGAACGTGACGAGATCCTTGGGGAAGGCGATCTGCATGGTCGCCCCGTCGAGCAGCATCCCGCGATGCCAGCCGAACTCCTCCTGCTTCTCGAAGAAGCGGGCGGTGACCTTCTCGGTCGGCGAGCACTCCGCGTTGTGTTCCTCGATCGCGATCGCGAGTGCGAGGTTCGAAGGACCGAACCCGATCCCGACCAGGTCGAGAATTTGCTCGTCGTCGGCTCGTCGACTGTCAGTCATCGCTCATGTCCGTCCGTCCTCGTAGCGCTGTCGATCACCACATGTTTCGTTGCCGAAGATAGCAAAGGCTACCCTCATTACGGCAGGCTACCAACCGCACAGCCGAGACGGGGCCGGCTCGCGCTTCGTCCGCGGTCGCGTCAGGCTCCTTCCTCGACGCCGACCGCCGACGCCAGCAACGCCGTCAGCTCACGCGCCCATCGCTCGACCGCGTCCCGATCGAGTGCCCCGGTCGAGAACTCGAAGTAGGCGTGGACGGGCCCCGACCCGGCCGGCTCGTAGAAACTGAGGGTCAGCTCCGCGGACGGCAGCCCCACCGGTACCGGTAGGAAACCGTCGAGGACGCCATCCAGGGCGTCGAACCGGGCCTGCTCGTGGTGGACCAGCATCACCTGCGGCGACCGTCCGGCGAATCCGTCGAGTTCGGCTGCGACATCGGCGAATCCGACGTCCTGGTGATCGAGCGCCTCCAGGTTCGAGACCCGGATTCGGCCGAGCAGTTCCTCGAAGTCCGGCGAACCGCTCGTGTCGGTCCGCATGACGACGATGTTGAAGAAGCAGCCGATCATCGGGGCGAGCGCGTCGTCGGTGCGCCCGGCGACCAACGAACCGATCGGAACGTCGACCCCCGCCCCGTGCCGCGTCAGCAACGTCGCCAACGCCGCCTGCAGAATCATGAACATGCTCGTCCCGGTGCGGCCGGCGAGCGCGTCGATGCCGTCGTGCAGGGCGGCGTCGATCGCGATCGGCACCAGCTCGCGGCGCGGATCGCGGACGCCGGCGGCCGCCGGGAGGTGCAGCCGGAACGGCATGTCCGACAGCCGCTCGCGCCAGTACGCGAGCTGACGGGCGTGCCGGCTCTCCGGGTCCGACGGATCCCCGAGCAGCCGTCGCTGCCACCGCACGTAGTCGGGGTACTCCGCGACCAGCGGTTCCCACTCCGGTGCGGCGCCACCGGTCCGCGCCGCGTACGCCGTGAGCAGATCGCCGAGCAGCGGCACCACCGACCACTCGTCCACCGCGAGGTAATGCATCGTCAGCAGCAGCACCTGACGTCCGGCGTCGTCGCACACCAGGTGCACCCGCAGCGGCGCCTCCCCCGTCAGGTCGATGCGCAATTGCGCCAGTTCGAACGCCCGCCGGTGCAGGTCGTCGTCGCCCACCTCGATGACGTCGACACCCGGTCGCGGCCCGTCGGAGGCGAACACCTCGGCCCCGTCCGGCGCGAACACCGTCCGCAGCGGGACGTGCCGATCGACGACGTCGTCGAGCGCCCGGGCCAACACCGCGGCGTCGATCGGGTCCCGCAGTTGCAGTGCGAGCGCGTGATCGGCCCGCGCCGACGAACCCGCCGCACGGTGCCGCAGCCAGTGCACCCGCTGCGCCGGCGCCAGCGGCACCGGACCGGTCTCACCGGTCGCGACCAGACCCGCACGTGCCGGTGTGGCACCGCGGCGGACCACGTCGGCCAGCTCGGCCACCGTGGGGGCGTCGAAGACGTCCCGGATGGTGATCTCGCAGCCGAACGCGCTGCGCACCCGGCCCACGAGCTTCATCGACGCCATGGAGTGGCCGCCGAGATCGAAGAAGCCGTCGTGGATGCCGACCGCCGGCAGATGCAGGATCTCCGAGAAGATCTCGCACAGTTGCTGTTCCACGTCGTCGCGCGCGGCGCCGTCGCCGGCCAGCGTCGCCCAGTCCGGGGCGGGCAGCGCCTTGCGATCGAGCTTGCCGTTCGGCGTGAGCGGCAGCGCGCCCGGCAGCACCACCACCATGGTCGGCACCATGTAGTCGGGCAGCGACTGGGCCGCGTGCGCCCGGATCTCCGAACCGTCCACGGCGACGACGTCGGTCGATCCGTCGACATACTCGGGTGAGACGTACCCGACGAGTCGGGTGATCCCCTCGTCCCGATCGGCGACCACCGCGGCCTGGCTCACCGCCGGATGGCTCGCGAGCGCGGCGATGATCTCGCCGAGCTCGATCCGGAAGCCGCGGATCTTCACCTGGTCGTCGACGCGGCCGAGGAAGTCGATGTTCCCGTCGGTGCGCCACCGGGCCCGGTCCCCGGTGCGGTACATGCGTCCGGGCCCGAACGGGTTCGCGACGAACCGGCCGGCCGTGAGCGCCGGCCGGCCGAGGTAGCCCCGGGCGAGTCCCCGTCCGGCGATGTACAGCTCTCCGGCGACTCCGGGCGGCACCGGCTGCAACCGGTCGTCGAGCACGTAGGCCTGCTCGTTGGGGTCGGGGATACCGATCGGCACGGCCTGCGACCAACCCGGCTGTGCCTGCCACAGCGTGTTGTTCACGGTGGCCTCGGTGAGCCCGTACGCCGCAAGCAGATTCAGCCGCTGCGCCCACCGCCCGATCAGGTCCGGCGGCACGGTCTCGGTACCCACCAGCACCGTGCACCCCTCCGGCACCAGGCAGCCCGGCGGCAGTGCGGCCATCAGCGACGGCGGCAGGATCGCGTGCGTGACCTGCCGCTCGTGCATGAAGTCGGTGAGCTCCGGGCCGGCGCCCCGGGCCTCCTCCGGGACGATCACCAATGTCGACCCGGTACACAGTGCCATCGACAGCTCGAACACCGCGACGTCGAAGCCCACGGAGGCGAACTGCATGACGACCGAGCCGGTGCGCAGCCGCATTCGGTCCTCGGCCGTTGCGACCAGGCTCATGATGCCGTCGTGCGACAGCACCGCACCCTTGGGCCGCCCGGTGGAACCGGACGTGTAGATCACGTACGCGGCGTGGTCGAGTCCGGCCGGCGGCGTGGGCAGCTCGTCGGCGGCGCGGCCGTACAGCTCGGCGATCACCCGCGGGTCGTCGAGGAGGAGCCGGTCGACGTCGCCGCCCACGATGCGGTCTGCCTCGGACGCGGTCGTCACGAGCAGCTCGGCGCGCGAGTCCTCGAGCATGTACGAGATGCGCTCGGCCGGATGGGTGAGGTCCAGCGGCAGGTAGGCCGCCCCCACCCGCAGCACGCCGAGCACCGCCGCCACCATGTCGATCGAACGCGGAACGGCCAGTCCCACCACGCTTTCGGCGCGGACACCGCGGGCCGCCAGCACCGCCGCGATGCTCCTGGACCGCTTGTCGAGCTCGGCGAACGTCGCCGCGCCGTCGCGGTCGGCGACCGCGACCGCGTTCGGGGTCTGCTGCACCCAGCGGTCGAATGCCGCCGGCAGCGTCAGTTCCTCGACGACGCGGGCGGTGTCGTTGAACGCGCGCACCACCGCGTCGCGCTCGCCGTCCAGGAACACCTCCGCACCGGACACCCGTGTCGTGGGCGCCGCCGCGAAGGCTGCGAGCACGGCGAGCTGCCGGTGTGCCATCCGCCGCACCGTCTCGCGCTCGAACAGGTCCGCACTGTACTCGAGACGGAGGCGCACGCGGTCCTCGTCGAGGAATTCGGTCCAGTTGAACACCAGATCGAACTTGGCGGTGCGTTCCTCGATCGACACGGGCGCGAGCGCCAGGTCGGACGAGACCGCCGGCTCGGCGGTGCGGCTGTGGTAGCCCACCATCACCTGGAACAGCGGGTTCCGCGCCGCCGTCCGCGGGGGCTCGAGCCGTTCGACGACCGCCTCGAACGGCACGTCGGCGTGGGAGAACGCGGCCAGGTCGACGTCCTTGACCCGGGCCAGCAACTCCGCGAACGTGGGGTCACCGGACACATCGGTGCGGAGCACGACGGTGTTGACGAAGAAGCCGACGAGGTCGTCGAGTCCCTGTTCCGCACGGCCCGCGACCGGGGCGCCCAGCGGCAGGTCGTCGCCGGCGCCGAGCCGGTGCAGCAGGGCCGCCGAGGCGGCGTGCAGCACCATGAACATGCTGACGCCGTGCGCCCGGGCGAGGGTGCGCAACGCGACCGTGGTGCCGGCGTCCAGGTCCAACTCCACCGCGCCGCCGGCGAAGCTGGGCCGAGCCGGCCGGCTGCGGTCGGTCGGGAGCGTCAGTTCCTCGGGGGCCCCGGTGAGAGTCGTGTGCCAGTAATCGAGCTGACGACTGATCAGCGAGTGGCCGTCGGACGGGTCACCGAGCAGCTCACGCTGCCACAGCGTGAAGTCGGCGTACTGCACCGGCAGCGGCTCCCACGCCGGTACCGCACCGCGGACGCGGGCAGTGTAGGCCACCATGAGGTCCCGCAGGAACGGCCGGTCCGACCACTCGTCGGTCGCGATGTGATGCAACACCAGGGCGAGCACGTGGTCGTAATCCTCGATCCGGATCACGGTGGCCCGCAACGGGACATCGCTCGTGAGGTCGAACGGTCGCGCGACGGCCGCAGCCACCAGCGCGGACGCCTGCTCCTCGTCGGCGTCCACCACGGTCACCTCGGGACGCACGCCGTCCAGGATCACCTGCACCGGTTCGCCGTCGTGCTCACCGAACACCGTCCGCAGGACCTCGTGCCGCGCCACCACGTCGGCGAGCGCGTCGGTGAACGCATCCGGATCGAGGACGCCGCGCAGGCGCAACACGATCGGGAAGTTGTAGGCGGCGGACTCGCCGTCCAACTGCTGGATCATCCACAGCCGCTGCTGCGCCGGTGAGAGCGGCAGCCGCTCGGGCCGCTCCCCCGCCACCAGCACCGGTCGGGTCGACTCGCCCCGGCCCGAGACACGCCAGGCCAGACGGGCCACCGTGGGCGCCTCGAACAGATCCCGCATGGTCAGGTCGGCGGACAGCTCCGCACGCGCGCGGCTGATCAGGCGTGTCGCGAGCAGCGAGTGGCCCCCGAGCGCGAAGAAGTCGTCGTCGATGCCCAGTTCGACGTCCAGCTCGAGTACCTCGGCGAACAGTCCGCACAGCGTCTCCTCGACGCCGTCCCGCGGCGGTCGGGAGTCTCCCGCGCGCCCCAGCACCGTGTCGGCGGAGGGCAGCGCGCGCACGTCGAGCTTGCCGTTCACGGTCATCGGCAGCGCGTCGACCTCGATGATCGCCGCCGGCACCATGTAGTCGGGCAACACCGCCCGCGCGTACTCGGCGAGGTCCTGGCCATCGACTGCGCTCACGGGCGGCTCGCCGCCGTTGCTCCGGGGCGGCTCGCCGCCGACGACATACGCGACCAGCCGCTTGACCCCACCCGGTCCGGCGTCGGCGATCACCGCCACCTGCCGCACCGACTCGTGCTCGGCGAGAACGGCTTCCACCTCACCGAGCTCGACGCGGTGACCACGGATCTTCACCTGGTCGTCGGTGCGCCCGAGGAAGTCGATGTTCCCGTCCGGGCCGCGGCGCACGAGGTCGCCGGTGCGGTACATGCGCGCTCCCCCGCCGACGATCGGGTCCGCGACGAAGCGTGCGGCGGTGAGACCGAACCGGTCCAGGTAGCCGCGCGCGAGCCCGACACCGGAGATGTACAGCTCCCCGGCCACGCCGTCGACGACCGGACGCAGCCAGCCGTCGAGGATGTGGGCGACGGTGTTCCAGATCGGTCGTCCCACGGTCGGCGTGGCGCTGTCCGCGGTGCCGCCGCCGAGCGTGTTGATCGTGTACTCGGTGGGGCCGTACAGGTTGTACCCGCACGTTCCCTCGGTGTCGCGCAACGTGTTCCACACCTGGTCGGAGACGGCCTCGCCGCCGAGCAGAACCAGCGGCGGCCGATGCCGAGCCGGCCCGTCGTCGAGCAGACCCTCCTCGATGAGATGCCGAGCGTACGTCGGTGTCACGTTGACGACGTCGATCCGGTGCGTGTCACCGTATGTGACGAGTGCCCGGGCGTCGCGGCGCAGTTCCTCGTCGCAGATGTGCACCTCGTGGCCCTCCACGAGCCACAGCAGTTCCTCCCACGACATGTCGAACGCGAACGACACGGTGTGCGCGATGCGCAGCGTGCGCCCGCCCGCGGCCCGCACCACGGGCTCGAAGATCGCCTCACGGTGGTTGAACTGCATGTTCGTGAGCCCGCGGTAGGGCGTCACGACGCCCTTGGGCCGGCCCGTGGAGCCGGACGTGTAGATCACGTACGCGGGGTGGTCCAACCGGCCGGGGGTGCCGGGCGCGAAGCCGCCGAGTTCGGTGGCGGTGAGCGCGGCGCCGTCCACGCCGGCGAACAGGTCCGACGGGCCGTCGAGCAGGATCGTGTCGACCGGCGCGGCCGAGAGCGTCTCGGCGACACGGGCGGTGGTCACCATCGTGATCGGTCGCGCGTCGGCGAGCATCCCCACGAGACGCTCGGCCGGATGGTCCAGCTCGAGCGGCAGGTACGCGGCGCCGGTCCGCAGCACCGCGAACAGTGCGACGACGGTCTCCACGGACCGCGGCAGCGCGAGCGCGACGATCCTCTCGGGGCCCGCACCGTGCGCGAGCAGGACCCGCGCCAGCCGGTTGATACGTGCGTCGAGGTCGGCGTAGGTGACGGTCTCGTCGCCGAATACCAGCGCCGTCGCGTCCGGGATCCGCCCGGCCGTCCGGGCGAACAGGTCGGCGATCGTCAGGTCCGGGACCGGGTGCACGGTCTCGACCAGCCGCGCGTCGTGGACCGTCCGATCCCGCGGACCGAGCGTGCCGATGCGGCCCACGGGCCCGTCGACGTCGTCGGCGAACGCCTCGAGCACCCGCACGAACGACCCGAGCAGTCGCTCGGCGTCCGCGGCCGCGATCTTGTCGGGGTGGAACTCGAACTTGATCCGCGTCTCGGCACCGGGGGTCACCACCACCGTGAGCGGGTAGTGAGTGTGGTCGATGCTGTCGCCCGCGCTGATGTCGTGCGCCGCGTGCAACGCCGCCACCTGGTTCTCGTCGACGAAGTTCTGCAGCACGTACAGCACGTCGAACAGTTCCCGGTGCGGGCCGGTGCGCTGGATCGAGGCGAGTCCGAGGTAGTCGTAGGGCATCAGCTCGAGCCGCTCCGACTGCGTCCGGCGCATCAGATCGGCCACGGACTCGTTCGGCCGCAGCGACATTCGCACCGGGACGGTGTTGAGGAACATGCCGACCACGGTGTCGATGCCGGGGACCTCCGGCGGCCGGCCCGCCACCGTGGTGCCGAATACGACGTCGGTGCGCCCGGTGGCGGCTACCAGGATCGACCCCAGCGCCGCGGTCAGCACCGAGTTGAACGTCACGCCCGCTCGCGCGGCCCGGCCTCGCAGGCGATCGCCGAGTTCGCGGGAGAGCACGGTGTCGCGGCGGTCGGGCAGGCCCGCGGGCTCACCGGTCCGGGACGCGAGCAGCGTCGGTTCCGCGAGGTCGGCCAACGTCCGCGTCCACGCCGCGCGGGCCGCGTCGTCGTCACGGTCGGCGAGCCACCCCAGGTAGTCGTCGAATCCACCTTCGGGAGCGGGGAATCCGCTGTCGTCACCGGCAGTCTCGTACAGCGCCAGCAGTTGGCTGACGACCAGCCCGTTGGACCACCCGTCCCACAGCAGGAACTGACGGTTGACGACCAGCCGGTCGCGTTCGTCGCCCAGCCGCAGCACCAGCACGCGCCACAGCGGCGGCGCCGCGAGATCGAACGGCGTGAGCCGGTCCTCGAGCATCACCTGCGCGGCCCGTTCCTCGCGGGCGTCGGCGTCCAGATCGCGCAGATCCACCTCGGCGACCGGGACGTCGAGCCCGGCGCTCACGAACTGGACGGGCGCGACCAGCCCGGCGCTGACGAAACCGGCCCGGAGCGTCGGGTTCCGGCGCTGCAGCGTGCGGAGTGCGGCAGCCAGGCGGTCGAGGTCCAGGTGCCGGTCGAAATCCAGCGAGAACTGGGCGGTGTAGATGTCCGAACCGTCGGAGATGCCGGCCTGGAAGTACAGGCCCTCCTGCAGCGGCGACAGCGGCCAGATCGTCTCGACCCCGTCGGGCGCGGCCGCCACCACGGTGTCGACCTCACGCTGGGTGAGCCCGGCCAGCGGCACGTCGGACGGGGTGAGCGC
This sequence comes from Rhodococcus sp. SGAir0479, assembly GCF_005484805.1. Classification (NCBI taxonomy): domain Bacteria; kingdom Bacillati; phylum Actinomycetota; class Actinomycetes; order Mycobacteriales; family Nocardiaceae; genus Rhodococcus; species Rhodococcus sp. SGAir0479. The sequence goes on along the minus strand of NZ_CP039432.1, from coordinate 4,849,182 downwards.
GCCCGCCCCGGAGTAGGTCGCCGCCGCTGCGACGAGTTCGCGCAACGCCACGATCCAGCCGTCACCGATCGCCTCGGCGGCGGCGGCGGACAGGTCCGGCTCGGACCAGCCGAACACCGCACCGAGCACCGGACCGTCGGGAGTGTCCTCGCACAGCGCGTTCACCAGCAGCCGGTACGGGCCGCCCATGTCGGTGTCGGGATCGGTTGCCAGCGCCTCGGTTTCGGAAGCCACACTCCACGGCGCGACGAGCCCGGACGGCGTCCGGCCGAGGTAGTTGAACAGCACCTGGGCGGGAGCACCGGCTGCCAGCGTCGCGGCCGTGCGGGCGTTGGCGTAGCGCAACATGCCGTACCCGATGCCCCCGTCGGGGGCGGTCCGCAGCGCCTCCTTGACCGCCTTGAGCGCCTCGACACCGGCGCCCACCGCGGGCAGGCGCACCGGGGTGATGTCGGTGAACCAGCCGACGGTGCGGGACAGGTCGACGCCGGGCGCGAGTTCCGCGCGACCGTGCCGCTCGAGATCGATCAACAGGTCGGAACTGCGGCCCCGGCCCGCGAACCAGCGTCCGACGGCCACCCGCAGCGCGGTCACCAGGACGTCGGTGACGTCCGCGTGCGCGAGCGCGGGCACCGTCGTGAGCACGGCCTCGGTGTCGGGCACCGACAACCGCACGGTGCGGCGGGACCCGGTGCCGATGGTGACGTCGCCGTGCGCGGACGGAACCAGTTCGGCTCCGGGCGCGGTGGTCTCGGTCCAGTGCCCGAGTTCGCGCAGGCGGGTCGCCTGCTGCGCCTGCACCGCGATCAGCTCGGCGTACTGCCGCAGCGACGTGGTGACCGGGTCGAGCGCCGCCGGCTGCCCGGACTGCGCGGCGACCCACGCCATCGGCAGGTCCTCGAGCAGTACCCGCCACGAGACGCCATCGACCGCGAGGTGGTGAGCGACCAGCAGGAGCCGGCCGAGGGCGTCGGGGCCGGCATCGAACCAGACGGCCTCCACCATGACGCCGGACTCGGGCTGCAGGCGGTCGGCCGCCGCCGACGACTCGGCGGCGATCACCGCGCGCAGTCGGGCGTCGTCGTGGCCGGTCACGTCCACGCGCCGCAACGACGGGGCGACGGTGCCGCGGTCGGCGATGTGGAGCGACCACACGCCCGGTGCGTGCCGGGTCAGCCGCTGCCGCAGCCCGTCGTGGTGGTCCAGCACCGACTGCAGTGCCGCCGTGAGGGTCTCGGCCGTCGCCTCGGCCGGGCTGTGCAGCAGCACCGCCTGGTTGAACCGGTCGGTGCGGCCACTCCACTCGGAGAGCCGGTGCACCACCGGCATCGGGACCGTGTCACCGGTGGTCGCGACGGCGACGCCGGCCGCGACCACCTCCGCGGAGCCGGTGCCGTCGCCGAGCAGGCGGGCGAGCGCCCTGGGCGTACGTTGTTCGAAGATCTGCCGCGGCGTGATCGACATTCCTTCCCGGCGCGCCAGATTCACCAGGCGGATCGCGAGGATGCTGTCGCCTCCGAGGGCGAAGAAGTCGTCGTCCTCCCCGACGTGGTCGCGGCCGAGGACCTCGGCGACCAGGCCGGCAATCACACCGGCCCGGCCGCTCGGCGCGGCGTCCCCGGTTCCGCGCGTGGGCGTCCCGGATACCGGCGCGGGCAGCGCCCGCCGGTCGAGCTTGCCGCTGGGGCCGAGCGGCAACGCCGCGACCACGGTCAGCACCGTCGGGACCATGAACTCGGGCAGCGACCGGGCGACGTGCGCGCGGACCGCGTCGGTGTCGAGGTCGGCGTCCGCGACCAGATAGCCGACGAGCTGCCGGTGCCCCGGGACGTCCTCCCGGACGACGGCGACCGCGCGCGTGACGTCGGGGTGCGAGGCCAACCGGGACTCGATCTCCCCCAGCTCGATCCGGAAACCGCGCAACTTCACCTGATCGTCGGAGCGGCCCAGGTACGCGACGTTGCCGTCGTCGTCGCGGCGGACCAGATCACCGGTGCGGTACATGCGAGTGCCGGACGCCCCGAACGGATCGGCGACGAACCGGTCGGCGGTGACGGCCGGGCGCCCGAGGTAGCCGCGCGCGAGCTGCGGGCCCGCGAGGTACAGCTCACCCGTGCCGCCGTCGGCGACGGGCTGCAGATACGGATCGAGTACGTAGAGGCCGGTGTGCGACACGGGCAGCCCGATCGGGACGGCGGTCGCGGTCGCCGGCAGCGCCTGCACGTCCGCCGCGAAACTCACCTCGACGGACGCCTCCGTGGGGCCGTACAGGTTGTCGAGCGTGGCGCCCGGCAGGATCTCGGCGAACCGGCGTACCACCGGCAGCGGCAGTGCCTCCCCGCTGGCCGCCACCACCCGCAGACCGGTGCACGCCCGCGCCGCGGGTTCGGCCAGGAACAGTTCGAGCATCGACGGCACGAAGTGCGCGCGGGTGATCCGCTCGTCGACGATCACCTCGGCCAGGTAGCCGGGATCGCGGTGCCCGTCGGGGCGGGCGAGCACGAGCGTCGCACCCACCATCAGCGGGCCGAAGAACTCGGGGACGGAGACGTCGAAGCTCGACGGGGTCTTCTGCAGCACCCGGTCCGACTCGAGGATGGGCCGGAAGGTCTGCATCCACAGCAGCCGGTTGACCACACCGGCGTGCGGGACGACGACCCCCTTGGGTCGGCCCGTGGAGCCGGACGTGTAGATCACGTACATCGGATGGTGCGGCGAGAGAACCACTTCGGGCCGCTCCGCAGGGTACGGTGCGAGGTCGAGACGGTCGATGTCGATCATCTCGGCGGCGCCGCGCGGCAGCTGTGGGGCGATCGCGGTGGACGTGAGCACGCACACCGGGTCCGCGTCCGCGAGCATGTACGCCAGTCGCTCCGCGGGGTAGCCGGTGTCGAGCGGCACGTACGCGCCGCCGGCCTTGCCGACCGCGAGCAGCGCGACCATCAGCTCCAGCGACCGCGGCAGTGCGATCGCCACCTTGGACTCGGGACGCACACCGCGCTCGATCAGCGCGTGTGCCAAACGGTTCGCACGCGCGTGCAGCTGGGCGTAGGTCAGTGAGGCGCCCTCGATCGTGACGGCCACGACGTCGGGAGAGCCCTCGGCCTGCGCCTCGAGCAGCCCGGTCACGGTGGCGTCCGGGATCTCCACCGCCGGTGCGGGCACCAGCGGCCCCGCGAGCGGGGTCGCCGCGACCGGCCGGTCGATCGCGTCCGGTAGGCCCGACAGCAGCGCGCAGAGACCCTGCGCCATCTGCGCGGCGGTCGCATCGGCGACGCGGGCGGCGTCGTACTTGACCTCGAACCGCAGCCGGTCTCCCGGTACGGCGATGAGCGTCAGCGGGTACGGCGGGTGCTCGTCGAATCGAATGCCGGTGAGCCGGACGGCGCCCGTCGGGTCGGCGATCGCGGTGTCGCCCAGCGGGTAGTTCTCCACCACCACGAGGGTCTCGAACAACTCCTGCAGTCCCGTGAGGCGCCGCAGCTCCCCGAGCCCGACGTACTGGTGCTCGAGCAGCCCCGACTGTTCGGATTGCCAGCGCGACAACACGTCCGCCGCGGTTTCGTCGGGTCGCACGCGCAGCCGCGCCGGGACGGTGTTGATGAACAGTCCCACCATCGACTCGATGCCCGGAAGGTCACCGCCGCGACCGGAGACGGTGGAACCGAACAGCACGTCGCGGCGGCCGGTGAGCCGGGCCAGCAGCATGCCCCAGGCGCCGTGCACGAACGTGCTGGTGGTCAGTCCGCGCTCGCGACCGAGGCGGTTCAGCGCCGCGGTCGCCGCTGCGGGCAGCGCCACCTCCACGCTGCGGACCCCCCGGGCGCCGACGGCCGGGGCGCCGGGCAGGGTCGGGGGTTCCTCCACGCCCGCGAGCGCCGCCCGCCAGCCGGCGAGCGACGCATCTCGGTCCCGGGACGCCAGCCACCGCAGGTAGTTCCGGTACGGCGCCGGCGCCGGGAGCTCCGGAGCCGGTCCGGCCGGGCTGTAGAGCGCCATCAACTCGCGCAGCATCACCGGCACCGACCACCCGTCGGCCACCACATGGTGGATCGACTGCAGCAGCAGGAACCGCGCCGACTCGACCCGCGCCAGCGTGTACCGCACCAGCGGGGCACGCTCGAAGTCGAAGCCGCGCAGCCGATCCGCCGCGAGAATGCGGTCGACGGCGCCCGCCGCGTCGGGATCGCCGGACAGGTCCAGGACCGTCATCGGCACGTCCGCGCGAGCGGCGATCACCTGCACCACGCGCCCGTCGGACAACGGATGCAACGACGCCCGGAGCACGTCGTGCCGGTCGACGACGCCCTGCAGGGCACGGTGCAGCGCGACGGCGTCCACCTCGCCGGTGAGCTCGACGACCTGCTGGACGACGTACGGGTCCGGCTCGGTAGCGGCGGCACCGTCGCGTTCGTAGACGCTGTGGAAGTAGATGCCGTCCTGCAGCGGGGTGGTCGGCAGCACGTCGGCGAACGTGGGCGTCGACGCCGCGAGCTGGTCGACGTCGATCTGCGCCATCGGGACGAGCGGGAAGTCCGAGGGGGTGTGGCCGCCGGCGGACACCGCGGTCGCGACCTCTCGCAGCACGGAGGTCCAGTGCCGGGTGAACCGGTCGATCTCGGCGTCCGGCAGCACACCCGTCGCCCACGTCAGCGTCGTCTGGAGCAGCGGTCCGTCGGGCCCGTCGATGGCGAGCACGTCGACCGTGAGGGCATGCCCGATCGGCATCGCCGGATCGCTTCCGCCACCGGTCCCGACGGGCAGCCAGTCGGCACCCGCGCCCGCCGCCACCCGGCCGAGGTAGTTGAAGAGGACCGGCGCGGGCGTGGCATCGGCGAGAGCCTGACCGGCCTCGGTGAGGTACCGCAGTGCGCCGTAACCGAATCCGCTGTCCGGGATCCGGCGGAGTTGTTCCTTGACGGACTTGAGCGTCTCGGGGGCGCCGGTGTCGGCGACGTCGAGACGCACCGGGTAGACGGTGGTGAACCAGCCGACGGTGCGCGAGACATCGAGCGCGGTGCCGGCGCGGCGCACGAGGTGCTCCTCCCGGCCGTGCCCCTCGAGGTCGAGCACGACGTCACCGGCGTCGTCGCCACGCCAGCGGCGCAGCGTCAGTGCCAGGGCGGCGACGAGCACGTCCCCGGCGCCCGCGTGATAGGCAGCCGGGACGTCGGCGAGCAACGCGCCGGCGACGTCCGAACCCGTCTCGATCGTGGCGGTACCCGCCGTCGCCCACGTGTCGGTCGCCGGATCGAGTGCCCGCGAACCGATGGCGAGTCCACCGGGTGCGGTCACCGACCGCCAGAAGCCGAGGTCCACGTCGAAGGCGCCGGCGGACTCCGCCGTCAGCTGCGCCCACCGCCGCACCGACGTGCCGACCGGCGGCAACACCGGGAATTTGCCCGCGAGGATCGCGGTCGCCGCGCGCGCGAGGTCCTCGACGAGGATTCGCCACGACACCGCGTCCACCACCAGGTGGTGTGCCACCAGCAGCAACCGTCCGGGAGCGCCGTCACGACGGAACAGCACGGCCTGCACCATGATTCCCGCCTCGGGGTCGAGCAGGTCGACCACGACGCTGCGCTCGGCGGCCACGACGTCGTCGGGGTCGCCGTCGGGGAGATCGCGGACGTGGAGGGTCACCGGCACGGCGGCCTCGGGCACGAAGAGCGAGCCGCGGTCGCGGTCCCAGCGGGCCCGCAACGCGTCGTGCCGGTCGACGACCGCCTGCAGGGCTGCGGTGGCGGCCGTCTCGTCCAGGTCGGCGGGAGTCTGCACGAGCACCCACTGGTGGAACGTCCGCACGTCGGTCCCGGTGCCGCAGACGCGGGCGACGACGGGCGTCGTCGGTACCTCGCCCGTCGCGACGTCGTCGGTGTCCGGAACGTCGGGGGCCTCCGCCGCCCGACCGTCCAGGGCGGCGGCCAGGGCGGCCGGGGTGCGGAGCTGGAAGACGTCGCGCGCACTGATCGAGAAGCCGTGTTGCCGAGCCTGGTTGACGAGACCGATCGCGACGATGCTGTCGCCGCCGAGGGCGAAGAAGTCGTCGGTGACACCCACCCGATCGAGGCCGAGGACGTCGGCGATCAGCGAGCACAGGGTGGTCTCGAGCGCCGTCCGTGGGGCCACGTGTTCGCTCGCCCCCGCCAGATCCGGCTCGGGAAGGGCCCGGCGGTCGAGCTTGCCGTTCGGTGTGAGCGGGAAGGCGTCCAGCACCACGAACGCCGAGGGCACCATGTACTCGGGAAGCTTGTCGGTGGTCCAGGCCCGCAACGAGTCGACGTCGAGCCCGCGGTCACCGGCCGGGACGACGTACGCGGCAAGGTAGTTGGCCCCCGCAGGGGTCTTGCGGACCAGGACCGCGCAGTGCCGTACGTCGGGGCTGGCGGCGAGCGCGGCCTCCACGTCCTCGAGTTCGAGGCGCATGCCGCGGATCTTGACCTGGTTGTCGGCGCGGCCGAGGAAGTCGAGGCTGCCGTCGGCGCTCCACCGCGCCAGGTCCCCGGTGCGGTACAGGCGGGAGCCGTCGTCCGCGAACGGGTTGGCGACGAAGCGGGACGCGGTGAGGCCCGGCGCGCCCACGTAGCCGCGGCCCAGCAGGTAACCGCCCGCGTACAGCTCGCCACCGATCCCCTCGGGTACCGGTCGCAGCTGTGCGTCGAGCACGTAGAGCTGGGTGTTGGGGTTGGGGCGGCCGATCGACGTGGCGATGCGCGCGGCGTCGTCGCGGTAGATCACGTGCGAGACACCGATCGTCGCCTCGGCCGGGCCGTAGCCGTGGTACAGCGTCGTCGACAACTGGCGGCGGAATCGGTCGAACAGATCCGGCGTGAGCACCTCGCCGCCGCACCACACGTGCCGCAGCCCGTCCAACGAGTCGGTCCCACGGGCCAGGTCGAGCAGGACGTCGAGCATCGACGACACCAAATAGACGAACGTGACCCGTTCGCGCGCAATGAGACCGAGCAGGTACTGTGCGTCGCGCTCACCGCCCGGCTCGGTGACGACGAGCCGGCCGCCGGACACCAGCGGCAGCAGGATCTCGTTGACGGAGATGTCGAACGACAACGGCGCCTTGAACAGCGACGCATCGTCGGCACCGAAGCCCAGCACCCGATCGCGCTGCCACAACAGACGGGCGCAGATCGCCTCGTGGCGGATCATCGCACCCTTCGGCCGGCCGGTCGATCCGGACGTGAAGATCACGTACGCGAGTCGGCGACCGTCCAGGTCACCGGGGGGCAGGTCGGTCGGGTACTGCCCGTGCGCCCAGTCGGCGAGATCGACGTGTACCGCGTCGGTTCCGGCGTCGACCCCGCCCGGTCCGGTGAGCACCAGCCGGGCTCCGGCGTCGGCGAGGACGGACTGGCGGCGCTCCCGCGGCCACGACGGATCCAGCGGCACGAATGCGCCGCCGGCGCACAACACCGCGAGGAGTCCGACCACCATGTCCGCCGACCGTGGCAATCCGACGGCCACAACCTCTTCCGGGGCCAGCCCGCGGCCCCGCAGGTGGTGCGCGAGCTGCGCGACCCGGCCGGCCAGCTCCCGGTAGGTCAGGCGGACGTCGCCGGCGACGAGCGCCTCCGCGTCCGGATTCCGGCGGACCGCTTCGGTGAACAGCTCCGGGATCGTGTGCGACGGTTGCGGCTCGGCGGTGTCGTTCCAGTCGACCAGCACCCGCCGTCGCTCGTCGTCGGTCATCGGTTCCAGCGCGCCCACGACCGCCAGCGGGTCGCGCAGGAACTGGGACACGAAGTGCGCCAGTCGCTCCTCGTGTCGCAGCAGTTCCTCGCGCTGCCCCGCCGGGGCGCGCAGGTCGATGCGGATCGGTTCGCCGTCCTCGCCGCCCTGGATCGAGAAGTCCAGATCGTGCACGGGACCGGTGACGGAGCCGCGGATGTGCGCGGGGTTGCCGTCGAACTCGAGCACGTGCTCGAACATCATCGAGTTGATGCCCGGTCCGAACACGCGGCGGTCGGGGTCGATCGTGCGGACCTCGCGCGCGAGGTCCTCCCCGCGGAAGCGCCCGTGGCGCAGCGTGGTGACCAGTCGCGCATCGATCGCCCGCGCGAGGTCACCGACGGTGGCCTCCGGGTCCACGTCGAACGTCACCGGCAGGATGGTCGACGCCATTCCCGGAGTCCGGCGCATCGCGCGTCCCACCCGGGCCGCCATCGGGACCGACACCGTGAGGGCGCGCAGCCCGGTGACGCGGTGCAGGTAGGCGACGATCAGCGCCATCGGCAGTCGGGTGCGACGGATACCGGCGGCGGCCGCGAACGCGTACAGCGCGTCGGCGATGGCCCCGTCGATCGTCACCGTCGTGGACTCCGGGGCCGCGGACGCGTCGGTGCCGGCCGCACAGAGCTGCGGGGGCTCGGGCGCGTCGAGGATCGCGGTGAGCCAGTACGCACGGTCGGCCTCGAAGCGGGCCGATCCGCGGTAGTCGACATCGGCGTCGACCAGGTCCCGCAGCGCCCATTCGCCGGCCGCGGATTCCAGGTCCTGGTCGTCGTAGCGGGCGACCATGTCGGCCACGACGAGCGAGATGCCGAACCCGTCGATGATGCTGTGGTGGTAGCGCTGGTACCAGACGGTGTGGTCGTCGGCGAGCCGGATCAGCGCGTGTGCGAACAGGGGGTCGTCGCCGGTGACGTCGACGACCGTGGCCATGTCGCGGTCCATCCACTCCTGCGCGGCGGCCTCGGGGTCGGCGGCGTCGCGCACGTCGACCACCTCGAACGGCCACGTGCGGCGGTCCTCGTCCGGCACCGGCACCTGCCGCAACGTCCGGTCCTCGCCCATCCGGAACCGGACGTGCAACGCCTCGGCGTGGGCGACGGTTCGACGGATCGCCTCGGCCGCACGGTCGACGTCGATGGGCCCGGTGGTCTCGACGACCAGGGACAGGTTGTAGACGGTGCTCTGCGGATCCAGCTGCTGCGCGACGAGGATCTCGGACTGCGCGGCGGTGACGGGCAGCCCGGCCACGGACTCGTCGAGGGTGGGGGCAGCCGGGAAGTGGTCCGCAGACATACAAATCCGATCGTCCGTCGTGGGCGCGGCCGCTCGGGGACGGACGCGTGGAAAACCGGATTTAGGATAGGCTAACCCGCCGCTCCGCCGTCACCCGGCCGCCTCCATCCGACCGCCCGAGGGAAACGGGCAGCTGTCAGGCCGCGAGGAAGTCCAGGACCACCTTGTTCACGGCCTCGGGCCGCTCGAGGTAGCCGTAGTGACCGGTGTCGGGGATCTCCTGGTACAGCGCGCCCGGAATCGCGTCCGCCACTTCCTTCGACAGGTAGGCCGGAATCATCCGGTCGTCGGCGAAGCCCACGGACAGGCACGGCCGGGTGATGCTCCGGTAGGCGTGCGTCCGGTCGAACTCGCGGTCCATCGCCAGCTGTGCCCGGACCCCGGCGGTCGTCGCGCCGCCGGAGAACTCGAAGACGTCGAGCCAGTCACGGGCGGCGTGCTGGTCCGCGAGCGTCGCCGGGGACAGGTTCATCACCGCGGTGACCGCGGCGCGGTACTTGGCCGGCAGTTCGACACCCGACTCGTCGAGCGCGCGCTCGCCCTCGTTGAGGGTGCGCTGGAACTGGTCCATCCGGGCGTGGCCGGCAAGGAACACCGCCTTGCGCACGAGGTCGGGACGGGCGAGCGCCAACTCCTGCGCGACGCGGGCGCCCAGCGAGGTCCCCACGACGTGGGCGGGCCCGCCGAGCAGCTCGATCAGGCCGGCGGTGTCGGCGACCATCGCCTCGATGGTGATGCCGTCGACACTCTCCCCCGACGGCGCGATCCCGCGGTTGTCGAATGTGCACACGCGGTAACCCGCCGCCACGAGCGCCGGCACCTGGTGCAGATCCCACACCCGGCCGGGGCTCCCGGTCCCCATGATCAGCACGACGAGGTCGCCCTCGCCCTTGACCTGGTAGTTCAGAGGAATTCCGTTGATGGTGGCGATGGGCATGGCGGCCTTCCTCGTGCTGCGTCTTCGTCGTTCGAACAGGGTTGGGTAGCCTAAATTCGCGGGTCGTCGCTTCGGGCGGCCGCACAGCCACCCCGTCCCGGAGGGATCGCGTTGAGAGTCGCCACGCTGGGCTACCAAACCTGGGGCCACCGTACCCTGCAGGCCGTCCTCGATTCTGACCACGAGGTCGTGCTCGCCATCACCCACCCCAAGAGCGAGCACGCCTACGAAAAGATGTGGGCGGATTCGGTCGCCGACCTCGCCGCCGAGCACGGGGTGCCGGTGCACATCGCCAACAAGCCGGACGAGGACTTCAAGGCCGCACTGAAGGCCGCCGAGCCCGACATCATCGTCGCCAACAACTGGCGCACGTGGCTGCCCCGGGACGTGTTCGACGCCCCGCGCTACGGCACCCTCAACATCCACGACTCGCTGCTGCCCAAGTACACCGGCTTCTCGCCGCTGATCTGGGCGCTCATCAACGGTGAGGAGGAGGTGGGACTCACCGCGCACCTCATGGACGAGGAACTCGACGCCGGTGACATCGTGTTGCAGCGCGCCACGCCGGTCGGCCCCGAGGACACGGTCACCGACCTGTTCCACCGAACGGTCGACATGATCGGTCCCATCACCCTGGACGCGCTCGCGCTGATCGAGTCGGGCCGCACCGACTGGACCCCGCAGGACCGTTCGCAGGCCACCTTCTTCCACAAGCGTTCCGAGGAGGACAGCCGCATCGACTGGACGTGGCCGGCCGATGCCATCGAACGCCTCGTGCGCGCGCAGTCCGACCCGTATCCCAACGCCTTCACCACGTTCAAGGGTCAGCGGATCCGCGTGCTGCGTTCGTCGGTGTCCACGGGCAACTACGGCGGCACCCCCGGCCGCGTCTTCATTCACGAGGGTGACGGCATGGTCATCGTCGCCGGCCCCGACGCCCGCACCGGGCAGAACAAGGGTCTGGTGATCGAGCGCGTTCGACTCGACGACGGCACCGAGGTGTCGGGCAAGGAGTTCTTCCCGCACGGCGGCGGCTACCTCGGGCGCTGACGGCCCGGCCCGACCTGGTTACCGTGCGCGTGGGTGGCCCGCAGTGATGCAACCCTGTTGCAACGGTGAGCGTGAAAACCTGTAGTCAGGTGTTCCCACGCGTCGGGGGTGGGATGACCTTTCGCTGAGCGGTGCCCGAGCCCAGTCGGGGAAGGCTCGGGCACCGCACAGCAGACGATATCCACCAGCCCCCGTTTTCGTGGCGAGTGTGGTTCAACTCTCAATCACACGTGATCGTGGCGCAGAGCATATCGTGACGCCATGACCCGGGAACGCGTGGGCGTCGCAACCGTCGTGGCTCTGGGCGCCGCCGCGCTCGCCGGCTGCGTCACCAATGTCGATACGCCCGACACCTTCAAGGCCACGATCGTGTTCACCGGAGAGGCGGACCAGGCGTCCCCCGACACCGGCACGTGCACCGTCGGCCGAGCCCGCGTGGCGGCGAACGACATCGCAGTCGTCTCCGGCGGCACAGGTGCCACCACGACCACGGCACCGCTGCGACTCGACGCCGTCACCCACCGGCCCGACGGCACTGTCGTGTGCACCTACTCCGCGCACTTCACGGACGTCCCGGCGAACCAACCGCGCTACGAGGTCAACCTCAACCAGTTTGCGGGACAGACGTTCACAGCGGACGACCTCAGGAGCGGCGCGACCTACCGCCTGCAGCTGGAGACCCCGGACTCGTGAGCGGCGCCGTTGGACCGCCACCTGCCACCGGCCGCTCCCGGTAGGCCCCGAACGCGAGCCACAGCAGGAACGCGAACCCGACGGTCACGTACAGCGTGCCCAGCAGGTGCTGCCACAGCGCCCAGTCGAGCTCGCGATCCTCGGCAGTCGGCAGCAGATGCTGCGGGCCGACGAGGAACAGCACCCCGATGGCCGTGGCACCGGCGACATTCCAGGGTCGAGGGGTACGCAACATCCGGATCGTCAGGACCAGCAGCGCCGGCGCCGCCCACACCCAGTGGTGCGACCACGACACCGGTGAGGCCAGCAGAACCGCCGTCGCATTCGCCAGCAGCGCGACGACGAGATCGCCGTGCGCGAGGGCGCGCCGGATCGCGATCACCGCGACCACCAGCATGACCGCGACCGCGCCCAGCCACAGCACCGATCCGATGTGCTCGGACGGACCGAATCGCGAGATGACGGCCTTCAGCGACTCGTTGTTCGCGAAGTAGGCCGGGCCGATGCGGCCGGTGTCCGGGAGCGTCTCCGACCAGTACTTGACCGACGCCTCGGGCATCGCCACGAAAGCCAGCGCGGTGAAGCCGAGGGTGGCGGCCACGATGCGACCGCTGGTTCGCCAATCGCGTCGGAGCAGGAACAGGAGCAGGAAGGCGCCGGGCGTCAGCTTGATGGCGGCCGCGAGCCCGATCAGCACGCCGCGCGGCCATTTCGGCTTCTCGGTCAGCACGTCCACCGCGACCAGCGCCATCAACACCATGTTGATCTGCCCGAAGCTGACGGTTTCCCGGACCGGCTCGAGTTGCAGGGCGACGGCGACCGCCACGGCGGTCACGGTCCATGCGGCCCGCGCCCCCAGCTCCGGGCGCAGCCGGGCGAGCACCAATCGGAGGGTCGATGCCAAGGCGGCCACCGAGACGAGTGTGAAGACGAGCTTGCCGAGTCCGAGTGGGATCAGCGCCAGCGGGACGAAGAGGATCGCTGCGAGCGGCGGGTAGGTGAAGGGCAATCCGAAGTCGCCGACCACCGGTGGCAGCGTGCCGTAGATGTCGTCGCCGTCGAGCAGCACCCGCGCGCCCATCCGGTAGACGAGCAGGTCGATGAAGTCGTGCCCCGCAAGGAAGCCGGCACTCAGCGCGATCGAGACCGCCATCGCCGCCACCGCGACGGCGGCACCCCCACGGCCGCGGAAGAAGAGTTCCCACGACGCCCAGCCGGTCCGACTCTGTCCTGTTTGTCCCACTGGTCAAACCTAACAGCCGGTATGTACTGCGGCGACCACCGCGATGGTCGACAATCGTCGACGTGACCGGCCCAGACGAATCGCCCGCGCAGTTCGGGACTCGACCGCCCGATCCCAAAGTCCGCCCCACCGACCGGTCGAATGAGCGGACCGAACCTGTGCGACTACTCGCCGGGCACCTGGTCCTGTGGACCTCTGTCCTGATCGCAGTTCGGTTGCCGACCCACTCGGCGCTGGCACTCGGAAAGGTCGCGCTGTCCACGCAGATCGCGGTGATGTCGGTGGGACTGGCCGTCGCAGTTCTCGTGGCAGCTCGCAGCGGCGCGAGGGCCTTGGTCGGCGCCGCGTTGGTGTTGGCGGTCCCGGCGGTCAGAACGCTGGTCATGTACGCATTGGAGGCCACCGCCGGAACGCTCGGCTACTACCGAGTCAGAGCAATCATCCTGGCGTTGATCGCCACCGGCGTCACCCTCGCGACTGCCGGGTGGCTGGTCGCGCGGCGCCGACACCTGGAATGCCTGTGGGCGCTCCCGGTCGCCGCGCTCCTCTCCCTGGTGACGTACCTGCTCGTCGATTCCGATTCACTGGCTGCCTCGCTCGGCTGGAGCAGGGTCCTGAACTCCCTCGGCTGGACCGTCTACGTGGTTCCGGCGGTCGTCTCGGCCTGGGCTGCAGTCGCGCTCGATCGCCGGTTCGGCCGCCGGGCCGGTTAGACGAATCATGCTCGTAGCGAACCGCTCCGGTCGCCTGCGCCTTCCCATGCCGCCCACAACTGGGCATACCGGCCCCCGGCGGCGACCAGATCCGCGGGAGCTCCCTGCTCGACGATCCGGCCGTGCTCGAGCACCACGACCCGATCCGCCGACGCGGCCTGCGTGAGCCGGTGCGCGACGACGAGGGTCGTCCGCCCACGCGTCGCGGCCTCGGCGGCCCGCTCGAGTTCGCGGGCACCGGCACTTCCGGCCTCCGCGGTCGCCTCGTCGAGAATCGCGACCGGCGGGTCGGCCAGGACGAGCCGGGCGAGGGCGAGTTCCTGCGCCTGCGCCGCCGTCAGCGGGTGTCCGCCCTCGCCGACGACGGTGGCCAACCCGTCCTCGAGCGCTGTCACCCACGACAGTGCGCCCACGGCGGTGAGCGCCGCGGTGACGTCGTCGGCCGTCGCATCCGGCCGGGCCAGCCGCAGATCCTCGATCAGCGGTGCGGCGAACACGTGGACCTCCTGGCTGACGATGGCGACGTGGCGGCGCACCCGCTCCCGCCCGAGGTCGTCGAGCGGGACACCGCCGAGGCGGACGGTCCCCGACGTCGGCGGCAGCGAGCCGGCCGCGAGCGCCGCGAGCGTCGACTTGCCGGCCCCGGTGGAGCCGACCAACGCCACCCGTTCACCCGGCTCGATCCGCAGGCTCACTCCGTGCAGTACCTCGTGCCCGCCGTCGTAACTGTGCCGCACGTCGACGAGTTCGAGGGAGGCGTCGGCGGGTTCGGGACCCGCCCCGGCGCCGCCGGTCTCGGGGATCCCGACGACACCGAGGAGCCGCGCGAGACTGGCTCCCGCCGACTGCACCTCGTCGAAGGTGTAGAGCAGCGCACCGATCGGGTTGAACAAACGGTGGAACAGCAGGGCGGCCGCGGTCGTCTCACCGACCGTGACGGCGTCCGCCTTCACGAGCGCGAACCCCACGGCGAGTATCACTGCCAGACCGACGAATTCGGCCCGGTTGCCGCGACCGGCGAACCGGGTGAACAGACCGAAGACCCCGACCGAGAGATCGCGCGCGTCCGCCGATGCACGATCGATGTCGGCGAGGTGCCGCTCCTCGAGCCCGTAGGCGCGGACGGTGCGCGCCCCCTGCATGCTGCCGATCAGCGCCTGCGAGCGCCGCCCCATCGCGACGCGCTCGTCGGCGTACAGCGGACCGGACCGCGGCAGGTACCACTTCAGCGCGAGCGCGTACATCGGCAGTGCGACCATCCCGGCCAGCCCGAGACGCCAGTCGATCCCCACCATCGCGGCCATCGACAGCACCACGAGCAGGAGCGCCGAGATCAGACTGGGAACGACGTCGGAGACCGCCTTGCCGATCACCGAGACGTCGTCACCGACGCGGGACAGCAGATCGCCCTTGCCCACGCGTTCGAGCGTGGTGTCGGGCAGGCGGAGTGCCCGCGCGACGACCCGCTCGCGCAGGTCCGCGAGGGTGCCCTCGCCCAGCCGCGCGACCAGGTAGGAGCCGACGCCGGTGAGCGTTCCCGCGACGATCGCGGCGACGGTGATGACCGCGACGACACCGACGATCGTGGAGACCGGGGCACCGTCGCGTACTCGGTCGACCAGCACCCCGAACACGTACACGGGAACCACCGTGGCCGCGGCCGCGACCAGACCGACGACCAGCGTCAGGACGGTGAGCCCCCGGTACCGGGCCAGTTCGCCGCCGAGCCAACGCCAGCTCTCGGACGCCGGCGCGACCGGAAGCAGCTCCTGCTCCTGGGCGCTCATCGCAGGACCGCCTTCCGGTAGTGCTCGTCACGCGTGGCCAGTTCCGCGTGTGTGCCCTCGGCCACCACCCGGCCGCCGTCGAGAACCAGCACGCGGTCGGTGACCGACAACAGTGCGGGACTTCCGGTGACGAGGACGGTCGACTGCGCACGGGTGTCGCGGTGCCGCGCCGCCGCGATGCCCTCGGCGATCGCGTGTTCGGTGACGGCGTCCACCGCGGTGGTCGGATCGTGCAGGACCAGCACCGGCGGCGCCGCGGCCAACGCCCGCGCCAGCGCGACGCGCTGACGTTGCCCGCCCGACAGGCTGGCGCCCCGGTCGGTGACCTCGTGCGCGAGGCCCGCCGGATGGACGGCGACGACGTCCGCCGCCGCCGAAGCCTCCAGCACGCGTTGCACGGCGCCCTGATCGGCGCCGGGCGCACCGGCGGTGACGTTGGAGTGGACGGTGCCGGCGAACAGGTCGGTGTGGTGCGGCTCGGCCAGCAGCGTGCGCCGCGCGTGGACGAGGCCGAGCTCGGCCAGCGCGACACCACCGACCCGAACCTCGCCCTCGTACCGGTCGGGTGGCACCTGCCCGGACAGCACCTCGGCGAGCGCCTCGGCGTCCTCCGGCCGGTAGGCGACGACGCCGACCAGTTCGCCGGGCGCCACCGCGAGCGTGACGCCGGCGAGGGACCGATAGGTCACCGCGCGCACCTCGACGTCGCCGCGGCCGGACGGCGCCACCGTCCCCTCCGGCAACAGCGGCTCCGCGTCCAGCACCAGTGCGAGCCGGTCGGCCGAGGCTCGCGCGGTCGCGTAGAAGCCGGGCATCCGCGCCAGCATGCCGAGCGGTTCCACGATGAACTGCGACAGGCCGACGACTGTGATGAGCTCGCCCACCGAGATGCGGCCGTCGAGCGCGAACCATCCCGCGACCCCGGCGACGGACACCGCGAGCAGAGCGCTCACGGTCATCGACACCCCGACGAACACGCCGGTCGCCTTCGCTGCCCGCAGTGTTGCGGCCAGCGCGTCACGGCTGACCCGGCGGTAGCGGTCCGCCGCGGTCGCCTCCGCGCCGATGCCTCGTAGCGGCCGCAACCCGCTCACCAGGTCCGTGGCCGTGCCGGTGGCGCGCGCGGTGGTCTCCTGCTGCGCCGTCGCCCGGCGGGTGATGAGCGGCGCCGCGAGCTGGAGCAGGCCGAGCATGACCGGTGTCCCGAGCAGGACCGCGAGTCCGAGCGGAACGTCCACCCACAACAGGGCGACCGCGGAGGCGATCATCGCCGTCAGCGCGGCCGCGACCCGCGGCACCACGTCGAGGATCCACGCCTCCTTGTCCGCGTCCGAGGTGGAGATCGTGAGCAGTTCGCCGGCGCGCAGGTCCGTGCGGACGCCGCGGGGGTCGAGGATGCGTCCGGCGACCTCCACGCGCAGCCGGTGCGCCTCCTGCTGGAGTGCGGCCACGATGAACCGGGCACCCATCCGCCACGCCGAGGTCAGCACCACGAACAGCAGCGCGAGCGCCGCGAGCCACACGACCAGTGCGGTGACGTCGCCGGTCTCGATGGCCCGGTCGACGATCACCCCGATCGCGATCGGCACCGCCGTCTCGGCGACCTGGTGCACGCTCACCAGAACGGTGCCCGCGATCAGACGGGCGCGGTTGCGGGCAAGCGTCCTCCGCAGCACCGCGACACCACCGGTCATCGATCCCTCCAGCCCTCGGTCCCAGTAGAGTGAGCACACCCTAACTGGGCGGTGACTGGCGCGGGCCGGGGCGGTTCTCATAGAGTCGCACTCAGGAACTACCTGCGGAGAAATCGCAGCAAGCCCGGAAGGAACAAGATGGCCGCGAAGACGACCACCGAGAACGACATCGCGGACGAGGACCTCGAGCCCGTAGCCGACGAGACCGCCCGGCAGGCCCAGCGCGTCGTCGCTGCTTACGCCGCCGACGCCGACGAATGCCGGATGCTGCTCTCGATGCTCGGCATCGGCCCGAATCCCAAGCTCGACTGATCCTCGCCCCACCCGGCACGACAGAGAGCACAACGACGAGAAGGAGTACGACTCCGTGACTGCGCCCTCGGAACCATCGACGAATTCCGAGGGGGCCGCACTCGCGGGGTCCGGCGACCGCGGCGAACCGGAGGGCACCGGCTCCCAGTTCGTCGTCGTCGCCAACCGTCTCCCGGTGGATCTGGAGAAGTTGCCCGACGGCTCCACCCGCTGGAAGCGCAGCCCCGGCGGGCTCGTCACCGCGCTCGAACCGATCCTGCGCAACAACAAGGGCGCGTGGGTGGGATGGCCCGGGGTGCCCGACGTGGAGCTCGACCCCATCGTCGAGGACGGCCTCGACCTCTACCCCGTGCCACTGAGCTCGCAGGAGGTCGCCGACTACTACGAGGGCTTCTCCAACGCCACCCTGTGGCCGCTGTACCACGACGTCATCGTCAAGCCCGAGTACCGCCGCGAGTGGTGGAACGCCTACGTCGAGGTCAACCGCCGGTTCGCCGAGGCCACCTCGAAGGCCGCGGCCGAGGGCGCCGTCGTCTGGATCCAGGACTACCAGCTGCAGCTGGTGCCGAAGATGCTGCGGATGCTGCGCCCCGACCTCACCATCGGGTTCTTCCTGCACATCCCGTTCCCGCCGGTCGAACTGTTCATGCAGATGCCGTGGCGGCGCGAGATCGTCGAGGGTCTCCTCGGCGCCGATCTCATCGGCTTCCACCTACCCGGCGGCGCGCAGAACTTCATGTTCCTGGCCCGCCGCCTGGCCGGCCAGCAGACCTCCCGTGGCACGGTCGGGGTGCGGTCCAAGCTCGGCATCGTGCAGGTCGGCTTCCGCACCGTGCGGGTGGGCGCCTTTCCCATCTCCATCGACTCCGGTCAGCTCGACGAGTTGTCGCGCCGCAGGTCGATCCGCGAGCGCGCCAAGCAGATTCGCGAGGAGCTGGGCAACCCCGAACACATCATGCTCGGCGTCGACCGCCTGGATTACACCAAGGGCATCGACGTCCGACTCGACGCCCTGTACGAGCTTCTCCAGGAGGGCCGGGTCGATCCGGCCGACACCGTCATGGTGCAGTTGGCGACCCCGAGCCGGGAACGCGTCGAGAGCTACGTGCAGATGCGCGGCGCGATCGAGCAGACGGTCAGCCGCATCAACGGCGAGTACGCCGAGGTGGGGCGCCCGGTGGTGCACTACATCCACCGCCCCATCGGTCGCGACGAGCTGATCGCATTCTTCGTCGCCGCGGATGTCATGTTGGTGACTCCGCTGCGCGACGGCATGAACCTGGTCGCCAAGGAGTACGTGGCGTGCCGCAGCGATCTGGGCGGCGCACTGTTGCTCAGCGAATTCACCGGTGCGGCAGCCGAACTCCGTCAGGCGTTCCTGTGCAACCCGCACGACCTCGACGACGTCAAGGACAAGATGGAGGCGGCGCTGAACCAGGACCGGGAGGACGGCCGACGCCACATGCGTGCCCTGCGCCGTCAGGTCCTCTCACACGACGTCGACCGCTGGGCCCATTCCTTCCTGGACGCGCTCCAGCAGCAGGGCGTCGCCGGCTCGGCCCTGCTGTCCGCGGAGGACGACCTCACCGAGGACGAGTAGGCCTCCCCCCGGTTCGGCCCGCCCGCTACACCGGGGTGAGCCGCCCGGTGAGCCAGCGGTCGCCCTCCTTGTGCATCTCCATCCGCACCCGGCTGCCGGTGGTCGCGGCGTCGGGCATCTCGGCGCTGGTGGTGACCTGATTGACGTACAGCAGCACCACCACGTCGTCCTTCGTGGCCGAGACGACGGAGCCCGCCTGCACGGTGGCCTCGACGGTGATCTTCTTCTCCTTGGCCCCGGGAGCGATCGTCTCCCGCACCAGCTTGTCGTAATCGCCCTTGAAGTCCCCGGTCAGCCCGTCCCCGGCCGCGGCGAGCTGCTGGTCCACCTCGTTGAAGTTGTACGACAGCATTGCCGTCGCCTGGGCGGTCGCGGCCTGCACCGCGTCGGCCCGGGCCTGTTCGGCGGCGCGGTCCTGCAGGTGTCCCCATCCCAGCCATCCGACGCCCACGACCAACGCGGCGATCAGCACCCCCGCGACGCCGGCGAGGACCGTCGTTCGCGAGGAGCGCGACGGCTGCGACACCGCAGAACTCTCCGCCGAACCGCTGTCCGGCGCAAGGGCGTTCGGCGCTTCCGGCGCGGCACTCACGTCGCGGACTCCACTCTCGACACCATTCCCCGTCACGGTACGAACTCCACCTTCGATGCGGTCAGTGTTCCGTCTTGGTCGGTGACCGTGACCCGCATCCGGAAGTCGCGCGTACCGTTCTGGCTGCCGTCGGGCGTGCTCACGTCGGCACGAGCGGCAACCAGAACCGTTGCACTGTCACCGTTGTCGTTCTCGATTCCCGATTCGACGATCTTGCCGACCGTCGTCACGTTGGCTTCCTTCACGATGCCGACGAACGGGTCCTCCCGGCCGTCGAACTCCGCTCGGAACTCACCACTCGCGCCGGCCAGGATCCGCTCCACGTCCTCCTTGGCCGTGTCCGGCTTGATGGTCGTCAGGTTGAGGATGGTCTGCCGAGCGGTGTCCTCGAAGGCGATCCGGCGGGCGTCACGATCCCCGGCCGCCGCCCGCTCGAACAGCAACCACCCCCCGAGCGCCACCAGCACCACGATCACCAGACCGGCCGCGATCGCCCCGATCATCGGCCCGCGACGACGCTTCTTCGTGGGGACGACGGGATGCCACTCTTCCCCCGCCGCCTCCCTGTCCGCCGCATCCGTGCCTGCTGTATCCGTGCCTGCTGTATCCGTGCCTGCTGCAGAGGACTGTGTCGTCCTGGTGGTCGAGGCGCCGTCGGACGCACGGACGGACCGCGGCCGGTCCGCCTCCAACGTGATCGCGCCGCCGGCACCGGTACTGGCGTCCGCCACCGGTACCGACTGCACCGCTTGCGCACCGTTGCTGCTCGCGGGGCCCGCACTGCGGCTGGCGCGCCGGCGCGTCGGCCGCGTGCGCTCGGCGGGTGTCAGCCCTGCTGACGTGTCATCATCGTCTGCCACGTCGTGTCCTCCCTCGGTGTTCCTGCCGCCAAGCCCGGCTGCGAATACAGCGCGCCGTCCGGTCCGACGTACTTACCCGTGGTGGGGTCGTAAGGACGTGCTGTCGCAGGCACGTTCGTAGTCCCCTCCGCGCTGGCCGGCGTCGTCGTGTACGAGGGTACAGACGGATCCTGCGGCGGCCCACTGGGCGGGTTGTTGCCCTCGGGAACGTATCCCGCTGCGCTGCGGCACTCCTCGGGCGACGCCGCGCGTTTGCCCGGGATCTCCATGCACGGGTAGTTGCGCGCACCGCGTACCGTCGTCGGATCGTCCTGGGCCACCTTGCAGAACAGGTCCGACGGTGTCGGCGGAACCGACTTCTCATCGGGCGCTCGCCACTGGTCGGCCGGGAGGAAGCCGGTGGTACACGGCGGTGGATCGTTCAACTGCAGTGCGAAGTTCACGATCGCGCCGTCGTCGAGCGGCCCCTTCATCGCGATCGTCAACAGCGACGACACCAGCGGCGGGTAGATCACCAGCACCTGCTCGATGCTCTTGTGATAGATCGCGGAAACCTCACCGACACTGACGAGGTTGGCGAGCAGGAGCGGCAGCGTCGGCTTCAACTCCTGGAACAGAGCGTTGGCCTCGGTTGCCGCGTCGGGTGTCTGCTCGAGCACGCTTCGGATCTGAGGATCGCTGTTGCGCAACTGGTTCGAGAACGTCACCAGATCCTTCGTCCAGGAGCGGATCGCGTCGCTCGTGACCACCTGGGTGTCGAGTAGACCCTCGGCCTGCTCGATGAGCGTCTTGGTCGCATCCGAGTTGGCGTTGGCCTCCTGAACGAACAGGCGGGCCGAATCGATGAGCCGCTGCAGGTCCGGACCGGCACCGTTGAACGCCTTGAACGATTCGTCGACGACGGTGCGCAACTGGGTGTTCGAGATGCTCTGCACCAAGGAGTTCGCCTGATCGAGCATCGCGCCCACGTCCTGCGGGACACTGGTGCGGTCCAGCGGGATCACGTCACCGTTCGCGAGGTACGGCTCGGAATCGGTGCGCGGAATCAGATCGACATACTGCTCGCCGATCGCCGAGACACTCTTGACCGCCGCGTCCAGGTCTGCCGGGATGTCGTAGCTGCTGCTGATCGACACCTTCGCATCCACACCGTCCTCGGTGAGCACGACGTCCTCGACCTTGCCGATGTTGGTTCCGCGGAACGCGACGTTCGCATTCGTGTACAGACCACCTGTCGACGGAAGCTGCACGGTCACCCGGTATTGACCCAGCCCGAACAGCGCGGGCAGCCGGACGTACTGGGTGGCCATCACCACCAGCCCGATCACGGTCAGGACCGAGAAGATCACCAACTGGATTCGGACGAACCTGGAAAGCATCATGGCGTCGGCACTCCTAGTTGCGGAAGGCCAGGAATCTGGAGCGAGGGCACGTCACCCGGCGTCGGCGGCTTGGGCTCCCGCTGGATGAGGTCGGGCTTCGTCGGCTCGGGGATCCGAAGCGGATCGTTGGCCTGGCCCGCGGTGCCCGCCAGAGTCCCCAGCGCGCCCTCGACGCCGGCCAGCGTCGGGCCCAGTCCCGTCTGGTCCATGAAGTTGGTCGTCAGGCGCTCGTTGGTCATGTCGATCATCATGTTCAGGTTCGCGTAGTCACCCTGGAACACCTGGTCCATGTGCTTCATCGTGAACGGGAAGGTGAGCATCAGCGACAGCACCTCGGTGAGGTTGTTGCCGGTCCCTGCCAATTGTTCGAGCAACGGTGACAGCGACGCCAGGTTCGCCTTGAGATCGTCACCGCTCTCGTCGATCACGCGCGTGGCGGTGTCACTGAAATTGCCCAGGGCGACAAGTGCATTCGTCAGGTTCTGTCGCTGCGCCACCAGCACCTCGAGCGCCGGCGGGATGCCGTCGAGCGCCCGGTTCAGGGTCTCGGTCTGCTGGTTGACGGTGCCGGCGAGCCGATCGATTCCCTCCATCGCGGAAACGATCTGGGTGCGCTGGTCGTCGAGGCTGCCCACGAGCTGGTCCAGTTGGGGCAGCAGATCCCGGATCGAATCCTCGCGCCCGTCGAGTGCCGCGTTGAGCTCACGGGTGACGTCGTTGATCTGCGCCAGGCCGCCGCCGTTCAGGACCACCGACAGCGACGACAGTGTCTGTTCGGTCGTGGGATACGCGCCCGCCCGATCGAGCGGGATCACGTCCCCGTCCTTCAGCGTTCCCTGCGGGGCCACCCCGGTCGGCGGCGCGAGCTCGAGATGCTGCGAACCGAGCAGGCTGGTCTGGCCGATCTTCGCCGTCGCGTTGGCGGGCAACTGCACGTCCTCGTTGAGCGACACCGTCACGAGCGCATGCCAGTCCTGGACCTCGATGCCGGTGACCGCGCCCACGGTCACGTCGTTGACCCGGACCGGCGAGTTCTGCGACATCGTGGTCACGTTCGGCATCTGGATCTGTACGGTGTACGCCCCGTCGCCCCGGCCCTCGGTGCCGGGCAGCGGAAGCGAGTTGAGTCCGTTGAACTCGCAACCGGACACCGCCAGGGTGAGCGACACCGCGACGACGGATGTCGCCACCACGCGAGTGCTCCTGCGGCTCATCGTCCACCTCCCGGGTTGAGCAGGTCACCCAGATCTCTGGGCACCTGGACCGACGGCATTGTGACGAGCGGTGCCGCGACGGTCGCCGGGGCCGTGCGGGAAGGCACCTGCCCTGCCAGGCTCGGTGGCGAGAAGGCGAGCTGGTCGGGACGAGCGCCCTGGGCGTCCGCCGGACGGGAGAGGATGCCCGGGTAGTTCGTGGTGATCGAGTTCAGCACCGGCCCGAGGAACTGTGCGCAGAGATCCGCCGATCGATCCGAATCGTTGGTCTCGAGACCCGCGATCAGGCCACAGACCATGTTGATCGGATTCCTCGCATTGCTCGCGGCCAGCACACCGTTCACGGAGCCCTGCTTCGGGGTGTAGATGTCCTTGAAGTTCGCCAACGCGTTCGGCGCGACGTGCAACACCTGCTCGAGCTGGGGACGCTTCTCGACCAATACCGCGGTCGCGTCCGCCAGCCGGCCCACCTGCTCGGTGAGCGAGGCGCGGTTCTCGGTGACGAAGCGATTCACGTCACCGATCGCGACGTCGAGATCCTGCAACGCCGTGCCGAGTTCGTCGCTGGTGTCCGCGAGCAGTGAGGACACCGATTGCAGCCGGCCACCGAACTGCACGATCTGCTGGTTGCTCGACGACAGCGCCGACACGAACACCTGCAGGTTCCGGATCGTCCCGAAGAGGTCGGTCCGTCCGTCCGACAGTGTCTTCATGGTGTCGGACAACTCGCGCAACGTGTCGCGCAACGATTCTCCGTTGCCGTCGAGGTTGTCACCCAGGGTGTCGATGAAGTTGCCGAGGGAGCCCCGGTCCGCCCCACCCTGCGGACCGAGTGCGTCGGACAGCTTGGTGAGCTCGGTCTTGATCTCGTCCCACTCGACCGGAACTGCCGTGCGCTCGAGCGGAATCTCGGCGCCGTCGGCCATGGCGTCACCACCCGTGTACACCGGCGTCAGCTGCACGAAACGGGCCGCGACGAGGCTGGGAGCGATGATGACGGCCTTGGCATCGGCGGGGATGTCCACCGACCGGTCGACGTTCATGACGACCGAGGCCCCGGTCCCGTTGGGATCGATGCTCTGAATGGAGCCGACCTTCACCCCGAGTACCCGGACGTCGTCGCCGGCGTACAGGCCCGTCGTCGACGGGAACTGCGCCGTGATGGTGGTCTTCCCGAGTCCCGGGAACAGGTAGACCACACCGGCGGCCAGGACGGCGATCACCACGACGGCGACCGCGCCGATCGTCAGCCACTTCTTACGGGTACCGGTCTTCGGCTGTTCGTCGCTCATCGGTTCGGATCCTTGAGCTCGGTGGTCAACGGCGGGAACTGGGAAAGGTCCTGCGGCACGTGCTCGGGCCACAGCAGCTGATCGATCGCCGTCTGAGCGAGCGGACTGACACTGAAGTTCGCGACGTAGGCCATGAAGAACGGACCGCTGCCGACGGCCTCACCGAGCGAACGCGCGTACGGCGCGAGCCCGTCGAGGGCCTGACCGATGTTGTCCTTGTTCCGCTGCAGGTTGCCCACGACCGAATTGAGCTTGTCCAGTGTCGGCTTCATCTGCTGTTCGTTGTCCCGGACCAGACCGGTGAGCTGCTGCGAGACCGCCGAGACATTCGTGATCAGCGCGCTGATCGCGTTGCGGCGACGATCGAGTTCGCCCAGCAGCTGGTTGCCGTCGAGGATGAGCGCGTTGATCTGGTCGCTGCGGTCCGCGAGGATCTTCGTGACGTCCTCGGCCCGGCCCAGCAGATCCTTCAGGGACTCGTCCCGGGAGTTGATGCTCTGCGACAACCGCGTGACACCGTCGAGTGCCGCACGCAGTTCCGGCGGGGTGTCCGACAGCGTCTCGGACACCGCGTTGAGCGAGTCGTTGAGCTGGTTCGTGTCGAGGTCGGCGACGGTGGAGGTGAGGTCACCGAGCGCGTCGTTGAGCGAGTACGGGGAGTTGGTGCGCTCCAACGGGATCGTGCTGCCGACGCGCAGGGTCTCGGAGCCCTCGGGCGTCACCTGCAACGACTTCCGGCCGAGAATGGTGTTGGTCTTGATGTCGGCACCCGAACTGTCCCCCAGGCGAACGCCCTCGTCCATCGAGAACGTCACGCGAACGTCGGTGCCGTCGAGGTCGATGTCGTCGACCTTGCCGACGTTGACACCCGCGACGGTGACGTAGTCGCCGGGCATCAGACCGCCGGCGTCCTCGAACAACGCTGCGTACCTGACGTTTCCGAACAGGAAGGGCAGCCGGTCGTACTGCAGACCGGCGAGCACCAGACATGCCGACACCGCGACGCCGATGATTCCGACCCGGGTGAGATTCCGTTCACGCTCCGCCATCGAAGGCACACCTCCCCGTCGTCTGAACCGGTGTGGTCGGCAGGGCCACGTGCAACTCCTGCCCGTCCGGTCCCGAGAACTTGAACTTCACGGAGCACGTATAGAACTGGAAGAACGCTCCGTACGAACCGGTGCGGATCAGTTTCCGGTACGCCTCCGGCAAACGCTCGAGCACCCAGTTGATGTCGCCCTCACCGTTCTGGAGGTTCGTCGCGAGGTCGCTCGCATGGGCGATCGTCGACTGCAGGTCGGGGCGAGCACCCTGGAGCAGCTGCGCGAGATCGTCCGTGGCGGTGGCGATCCTGGGAATCGCCTCCCCGATCGGATCCCGGTCCTGAGCGAGCCCGCTGACCAGCTGCTGCAACTGGTCGACCGTGGTGGAGAACTGATCGCCCTTGTCGTCGATCGTCTTCAGTGTCGTGTTGAGGTTCGTGATGACGTCGCCGATCAGCTTGTCCCGGTCGGCGAGCGTGGACGTGAACGAGCTGGTGCTCCCGAGAAGCGACACGAGGGTGCCACCCTGTCCTTGGAGAACATGCAGTAGCGCGCCGCTCAGGTCGTTGACCTGCTCCGCGCTGAGGCCGCGGAGCAGGGGCTTGAAGCCGCCCAGCAGCAGGTCCAGGTCCAGTGCCGGAGCGGTCCGCGAATCGGGAATCGTCGATTTCGGCTCGAGTCGCTCGGCCGATCCCTCGCCCTCGAGCAGTTCGAGGTAGCGGTCCCCGACGAGGTTCTCGTAACGGATCGTCGCCCGGGTGCTCTGGAGCAGCGGGTACTTCCGGTCCACGTCGAAGCTGACGTGGGCGAGGTTGTCGGACCCGACCTCGACCCCGTTGACGGTGCCCACCGGGACGCCGGCGATACGCACCTTCTCCCCCGACTTCAGTCCGGAGGCATTGGTGAACACCGCCCGGTAACCGTCGGTGCTGCTGAACCGAGCCTGGCTGAACACGATCGCCAGGCCGGCGAAGATCAGCACCATGACCGTGGTGAACGCGAGGAACTTGACCGTGGTTGCGCGCATCACTTCTGTCCCCCCGCCGGCGGTGTCACGCCGTAGAGCATCTGGAACAGGGTGGGCACGCTCAGAGTCGTCTCGGTCGCCGGCATGTACGGAGTGTTCGCACTGTCGGTCACCACGAACGGAGCGTTGCCGTCCCGCTCGGGGTCGAAGTCGGGCAGGCCCCAGCAGTTCGGGCCTCCCGTGGCGTTCACCTTCGGCAAGTCCCTCGGATACGTGTACGGTTCCAGGCCGGCCAGGAAGTTCGTGCTCATCGCGAAGCCGGCCTGGCCGCCGCCTTCGATCTGTTCGGCCATGGGGCGCGCCTTGTTGAGGCCGACGACCAGGCACGAGATCGCAGGTGAGTATCCCGAGAGGAGTGCCGTGGTCGGCTCGAGCAGCGACAGCGCCCTCGTCAGGTCCGCCTCGTTGTCGGTCAGGAGCTGATTGCCGGTGTCGGACAGAGCCACAGCGTTCTCCAGCGTCATGCGCAGGTTCTCTCGCTCCTCGACGACACTGCCGCTGGTGGCGGTCAGGTTGCCGAGCAGGGTCATGAGATCCGGGGTGACGTCGGCGTAGGTGTTGGTGACGGTGTCCGCCGCCGACAGGTCGTTCTTCAACTGCGGAAGGACGGGGTTGATCTTGTTCAGGTAGGCGTCGGTCTCGCCCAGCAGTTCACCGAGTTCGTTGCCGCGACCGTTGAGCGCCGACGCGATCGCGCCGAGGGTGGCGTTGAGCTTCTCGGGCTCGATCTGCTGCAGCAGCGTCGACAGGTTCTGGAACAGCGTGTTGAACTCGACGGTGACGCTTTCGGCGCCGATCACCGAGCCCGGTTGCAACGATTTCGGTGACGGGTCCGCGGGCGGAACGAAGTTGACGTACTTGGCGCCGAAGACGGTGGTCGACTTGATCTCGACGGTCGAATTCGACGGGATGAAATGCAGCTGCGACGGATCCATGTCGAGCTTCAACCGGGCCTGGCCGTTCTCCTCGTCGATCGAGGCGACCCGGCCCACCTCCACACCGCGCAGCTTGACCTTGGCGTCCGGATCCATGACCAGACCGGAACGCGCAGCCGTGACGGTCACGGGTTCGCTCCGGGTGAAGCCGCCGACGAACATCGTCAACGCCAACACGACGATCGCCACGAGACCGAACACCATGAGGGTCGCGGCGAGTTTCGTCTTCCACCTTGCTTCGGGCATTCGCTCCTCCGCCTATCCCGAGAGGTTGAAGTTGCCGGACTGGCCGTAGATGGCCAGCGAGATCAGCAGCGTCACCGTCACCACCGCGATGAGTGATGCCCGGACCGCGTTACCGACCGCCACGCCCACCCCGACCGGGCCGCCGCTCGCGTTGTAGCCGTAGTAGGTGTGGATGAGCATCACTGCCACGCCCATCACGATCGCTTGCACGAACGACCAGAGGATGTCCGTCGGTATCAGGAACGTCGAGAAGTAGTGGTCGTAGACGCCGCCCGACTGACCGTTGAGCACGACCGTCGCGAAGCGGCTGGCGACGAACGACGCGATGACCGCGAGCGAGTACAGCGGAACGATCGCGATGATGCCGGCCATGACCCGTGTCGAGACCAGGTACGGAATGGACGGGATGGCCATGGATTCGAGGGCGTCGACCTCCTCGGACACCCGCATCGCGCCGAGTTGCGCGGTCGATCCGGCTCCGATGGTGGCGGCCAGACCGATGCCGGCGATCACCGGAGCCGCGATCCGCACGTTGATGAACGCCGCGAAGAAGCCCGTGAGCGCCTCGACGCCGATGTTGCCGAGCGAACTGAAGCCCTGGACGGCGATGGTGCCGCCGGTGAACAGTGTCAGGAATCCGACGATCACCACGGTGCCGCCGATGACGGCCAGCGCGCCTGTGCCCATGCTGATCTCGGCGATCAGCCGGAGTACTTCCCTCCGGTAGTGCACCAGCGCGCGCGGCGACCACGCCAGAGCACGCCAGAAGAAGAGCGCCTGCTCACCGACCCGGTCCACCGAGCGGGAGGCGCGCGCGATACGCCTGCGTGTACGGACGAATCGCCCTGATGCCACCAGAGCCACTATTCCAACCCCCTGCCACTCACCCGGACGTCAGCTTGATGCCGATGGCGGTGACGAGCACGTTGACCACGAAGAGCGCCATGAACGAGAAGACGACGGTCTGGTTGACGGCGTCGCCGACGCTCTTGGCTCCGCCCCGCACGTTGAGTCCCAGGTAGGCCGCCATCAGACCCGCGATCATCCCGAACAGCCCGGCCTTGAGCATGGAGATCATCAGCTCACCGAATCCGGTCAGCAACGTGATGCCGTTGACGAACGACCCCGGGTTGACGTCCTGCACGTACACCGAGAACAGGAAGCCGCCGAGAATGCCGATGGTGCAAACCAGGCCGTTGAGCAGCAGGGCGACCGCCGTGGACGCGAGCACGCGGGGCACCACGAGCCGATGGATCGGGTTGATGCCGAGCACTCGCATCGCATCGATTTCCTCGCGGATCGTCCGGGCCGCGAGGTCCGCACAGATCGCGGTGGCACCGGCGCCGGCGACGATGAGCACCGTGACGATGGGACCCACCTGCGTGACGGCACCCAGCGCGGCGCCCGCTCCGCTGAGGTCGGCAGCGCCGATCTCGCGCAGAAGAATGTTGATCGTGAAACTCACCAGGACGGTGAACGGGATCGCCACCAGCACGGTCGGAACCATCGAGACCCGCGCGACGAACCACGCCTGGTCGACGAACTCGCGCCGCTGGAAGGGGCGCGAGAAGACCGCCCGGAGCGTGTCCGCGGACATCGCGAAGAACCCGCCGACGGCCCGCATCGGCACCTCGAGGAGGTCGACCACGTTTCCTCCTCCACACTCTCGTCACGGTTCGATTGCGGTGCGTGCCGACCTGGCACAGCACACCCCCCAGAACGTCAGGAACTGCGCAAACGTTCTGTGACCCAGGTCATATTAACTAGAACATGTTCACCTGTCAAAGACTTGTCGCGTGCGAGTCGCGACCCCACCCGGCCCGCTTCTCGTGCGATTGCCCCCGCGGCCCCCGGCGAGGGCGGGGAATCCCGTCCACACCGCTTCCGCCGAACGCGTGCCCGCCTCGCTCAAATCGACTCGAGCAGGCGTTTCGGGCGCCTACCGAGCGAGCATCCGGACTATCGTCCAGAATGTACGAGCGGCTCGCCACCTACGTGGCGCCGTGGTCGGCCCGGAACTTCGGAGGGCCCCCGCCACCCCCGGGACGGCGACTCGACACCCCCGCCGAACGTCATCAACTGGAACGCGTTCTAGACACCAGTACAGCAGGCGCGCCGCCGCGTCCGGGCGAGACAGCCGGCCGTCCACCCCCGGGCGGCACGCCGCTCGTCGACTCATCTTGGTCGGGATTCGTCCTGCATGTATCGAGAATCCCGCAATCCTGCGTTACCCGGGACACGGCCGGATCGCGGGTTGCACCCCGGTTCGAGACGAAGCACGCCTCAGCCGAGACCGCCGAGCGCCTCGGAGGCGGAGAACGTGCGCTCCGGGTCACGGTCGTCGAAGTAGGCGCCCAGTTCGTCGGCGAGGCCACCGGGCGTCCACTGCCCTTCGGCGTCGAACCGCCGTTCGACGACCGGAGCAGCCATCAGCGCGACCATCGGCCCGTACACGACGAAGACCTGCCCGTTGACCTTGTCGGCCGCGGGCGACGCCAGATACGACACCAGGGCGGCGACGTGCTCGGGCGACAGCGGGTCGATCTGCCCCTCGGGCGCGTCCCCGAAGACCGACTCCGTCATCGACGTCCGGGCCCGCGGGCAGATCGCGTTGGCGCGCACGCCGTAGCGGGAGAGTCCGCGCGCCGCCGATAGGGTCAGCGCGGTGATGCCGGCCTTGGCGGCACCGTAGTTCGGCTGCCCGGCGGGCCCGAGCAGGCCTGCCTCCGAGGACGTGTTGATCAACCGCCCGTAGACCGGCGCGCCCTCGCTCTTCGACTTCTCGCGCCAGAACGTGGCGGCGTTCCGGGAGAGCAGGAAGTGCCCGCGCAGGTGGACCCTGAGGACCAGGTCCCATTCCTCGTCGGACATGCTGAACAGCATCCGATCGCGGACGATGCCCGCGTTGTTGACGACGACGTCCACGCCACCGAGCCCCTGCGCAGCGGCCATGAGCGCGTCGGTCGTCGACCGCTCGCCCACGTCGCCGGCGACGAATTCGAGTTTGCCCCCGAGAGTGCGGATCTCGTCGAGAGTCGACTCGACCGTCTCGTTCATCGCGAGGTCGTTCACCACCACGGCGGCGCCCGCCTGCGCCAAACCGATCGCCTCGGCCCGGCCGAGACCGGACCCCGAGCCGGTCACGATCGCGACCTTGCCCTCCAAGCTGACCCCGCGATTGTTGTCTGCACTCATCTACGCACTCCGTAACCGTGACGGCGACCGAACTCGCATCGATCGTTGCCTCATCGCCGCGGCTGCCGACGACGCGGCCAATGTAGAACGTGTTCTACATTGGCCGCAAGGGTGAGGTCAGTGCTCGGTGAGCGCCGCTCGCGGGCACTGCGCGATCGCCGAGCGCACATCCGCTTCCCGATCCGCAGGAGGGACCGGCGCCGAGATGATCAACTCTTCGTTGTCGTCCAGATCGAAGATGTCGGGCGCGATTCCGACGCAGACACCGTTGGCCTCGCAGCGGTCCTTGTCGACCCTTACCTCCATGACCGTTCCCCTTTTCGCGTTCGCTTGAAAGACTGGGCGCAGGTTCGTGGCACCGGGCTGTGGCGCGACGAAACTCCGCCATAAGACTAGAACCCGTTTCACTGCTGTGCAATGATTCGGACAACCCCTCCTGTAGGCGCCGACCGCTCGGTCGGCACCGGTCACGGAAAGGTCGCTGTCACAGCCGCGTTCCGATCGGCAGTCTCCGCGATCATTCCAGAAATCTGTGCCGAGTCGGTCGAATCAGCGCTGACGATCGTTCTGGAACGGAGAATTGGCGTGGACATCACCTACACCCCGCAGCAGCAGCAGTTGCGGGAGGAGTTGCGAAGCTACTTTGCGAAATTGATGACGCCCGAGCGTCGCGAGGCCCTTGCGGCGACGACGGGCGAGTACGGCGAGGGCAACGTCTACCGCGAGGTCGTCCAGCAGATGGGCAAGGACGGCTGGCTCACGCTCGGCTGGCCGGAGGAGTTCGGTGGGCAGGCGCGATCGGCCATGGATCAGCTGATCTTCACCGACGAGGCCGCGATCGCCGGTGCGCCCGTGCCGTTCCTGACGATCAACTCCGTCGCGCCGACCATCATGCACTTCGGCACCCCCGAGCAGAAGGCCTTCTTCCTGCCACGGATCTCCGCGGGCGAGCTGCACTTCTCGATCGGCTACTCCGAGCCCGGGGCGGGCACCGACCTGGCGTCGCTGCGTACGTCCGCGGTCAAGGACGGTGACGACTACGTCATCAACGGCCAGAAGATGTGGACCAGCCTCATCCAGTACGCGGACTACGTGTGGCTGGCCTGCCGTACGGATCCGAACGCCAAGAAGCATCGCGGCATCAGCATGCTCATCGTGCCGACCTCCGCCGAGGGGTTCTCGTACACCCCGGTGCACACGATGGCCGGCCCGGACACCAGTGCGACCTACTACCAGGACGTCCGGGTGCCGCAGAGCTCACTGGTCGGCGAGGAGCACGGCGGGTGGCGGCTGGTGACCAATCAGCTCAACCACGAACGGGTCGCGCTGACGTCGGCCGGGCCGATCATGACCGCGCTCCGGGAGGTTCGGGAGTGGGCGCAGAACACCAAGCTCGCGGACGGACGCCGGGTGATCGACCAGGAATGGGTACAGGTCAACCTCGCCCGCGTGCACGCCAAGACCGAGTACCTCAAGCTCATGAACTGGGAGATCGCCTCCGCAGAGGACCACGCTCCCGGTCCCGCGGCCGCTTCCGCCAACAAGGTGTTCGGCACCGAGTTCGCCACCGAGGCCTACCGGCTGCTCATGGAGATCCTGGGCCCTTCGGCCACCGTCCGGCAGAACTCCCCCGGTGTCCTCCTCCGCGGCCGACTCGAGCGGATGCACCGCTCCGCGCTGATCCTCACCTTCGGCGGCGGCACCAACGAGGTACAGCGCGACATCATCGCGATGACCGCCCTCGGCCAGCCGGCAGCCAAGCGATAAGGAAGGACGACCACCATGGACTTCACTCTCACCGAGGCCCAGCAGGATCTGGCCGGCCTGACCGGCGGCATCGTCGCCGACATCGTCACCAACGACCGTCTCCGCGAACTCGACTCCGCCGAGGATCGTTTCGACCGCAAGCTGTGGGACGCGCTCGCCACCGCCGGGGTGCTCGGCGCCGCCCTGCCCGAGTCGGTGGGCGGTGACGGTTTCGGCATCCTGGAACAGTGCAGCATCCTGATCGAGTTGGGCCGCGGCGTCGCCGCCGTCCCCTACCTGTCGTCGATCGTGATGGCCGCGGGAGCGATCGCCGAGTTCGGTTCGGACACGCAACGTTCGGAGTGGGCGGCGCCGGCCGCGGCCGGCTCGAAGATTCTCGCCGCGGCGCTGGCGGAGGAGCTGGCCGACGATCCCGCCGCGCCGGTGACCCGCGCCGAGCACACGGCGGACGGGTGGACACTGAACGGCACCAAGATCGTGGTCGACGGCGCGCCCGTCGCAGATCTGTTCCTGGTCCCGGCCGCGACCGACGCCGGTACCGCGGTCTTCCTGGTCCGGCCCGGCGACGCCGGGGTGATCGTGACCCGACAGCAGACCACGGACTTCGGGTGCACCGGCCTGGTCGAGCTCTCCGACGTCCGGATCGCCGACGACCGCCTCCTGGGATCGGTCGCGCAGGGCGCCGACATCGTGAACTGGATACTCGCCCGGGGCGCCGTCGGCTCGAGCGCCTTCCAGTTCGGCGTGCTGGACCAGGCACTGAAGATGACCGCCGAGTACGCCCGTGAACGCATCCAGTTCGATCGGCCGATCGGCAGCTTCCAGGCCGTGGCCCAGCGCCTCGCCGACGGATACATCGACGTCAAGGGCGTCCGACTCACGTTGTGGCAGGCAGCCTTCCGTCTCGCGGCAGGACTCCCGGTCGACGGCGCGGTGGAGACCGCGAAGTTCTGGGCCGCGGATGCCGGCCACCGCGTCGCACACACCGTGGTCCACGTGCACGGCGGCGTCGGGCTCGACGAGGACCACCCGACCCACCGGTACTTCCTGGCCGCCAAGCGTCAGGAGTTCCTGCTGGGGTCCGGCACCGACCAGCTGCGGCGGCTCGGAGCGCAGCTGGCCGCGACGCCGGCGTAAACGGCACGCGGACAGTCGGTCCCACAGACTGAAACACGCACGCATGACGGGCGTCACACCCGTCATGATGGGGGTATGACAGTGACCCCCACGGTCGCGGACCAGCTCGACCGGTTACGCGACGTCGACACGCACGGCATCCGGTTCGAGGAGTCGTACATTCCGTGGACGGATCACGTCCACGGAATGTACGACCGTGCGGCGCTGCTCGACGAGCTTCTCGATGCCGGACGTCCCCGGCACTTCGGCGTACTGTTCGACAACATTCCGGAGTTCTCGTCACTGCTGGGAGCGGCCGCCTTCTCCGGCACCGTGCTCGCCGGACTGAACACCACCCGTCGCGGCGACGCGCTTGCACGGGACATCGCGCTGTCCGACTGCCAGATCGTCTTCACCGAGAACACCCAGGCGCACCTGCTCGACGGACTCGAGCTCGACGGCGTGCGCGTGGTCAACGTCGACTCCCCCGAGTGGGCTGAGCTCCTGGCGCCCCATCGGGGAAGCCCCGCGCTCGTCCCGGCCGCCACTCCCGACGACCTGCTGATGCTCATCTTCACCTCCGGCACCAGCGGCGACCCGAAGGCCGTGCGGTGCACCCACCGCAAGTTCACCGAGCCCGGCATCATGTTGGCCGACCGCTTCGGCCTCGGCACCGACGACGTCGTGTACATGGCGATGCCGATGTTCCACTCCAACGCCATGATCGCGGCGTGGGCGGTGGCGCTGCACGGCCGGTGCGGGATCGCGCTGCGGCGCAAGTTCTCCGCGTCGGGCTTCCTTCCCGACGTGCGCCGCTACGGCGTCACCTACGCCAACTACGTGGGCAAGCCCCTGTCGTTCATCCTCGCCACCCCGGAGCAGCCCGACGACGCCGACAACACGTTGCGCGTCATGTACGGCAACGAGGGGTCGGCGCCGGTCGCCCGTGAGTTCGCCCGCCGCTTCGGCACCCGCGTGGTCGACGGTTTCGGTTCGACGGAGGGCGGCGTGTCCATCTCCGCGCACCCCGACGCACCGGCCGGCGCTCTGGGTCTACTTCCCGCGAACATCGAGATCCGTGATCCGGACACCGGGAAGGTCTGTCCGCCCGCCGAGTTCGACGCCCAGGGCCGAATCGTCAACGCCGAGGCGGCCACCGGCGAGATGGTCAACGTCGCGGGGGCCGGTGCGTTCGCCGGCTACTACAAGAATCCGACGGCCGACGCGGAGCGGCTCCGGGACGGCATGTACTGGAGCGGCGACCAGGCGTATCGCGACACCGACGGATTCGTGTACTTCGCGGGCCGCAGTTCCGGGTGGCTGCGGGTGGACGGGGAGAACCTCGGAGCCGCACCGATCGAACGCATTCTGCTGCGCTACCCCGGATTCGCCCAGGTGTCGGTGTACGGGGTCCCGGACCGCGAGGTCGGTGACCGAGTGATGGCGGCCGTCATCCCGACCGGCGACGTCGAGGACTTCGACCCGTCCGAGTTCGCGCGGTTCCTCGACGCCCAACCCGATCTCGGGCCGAAGCAACGGCCGACGTTGGTGCGCGTGTGTTCCGAGTTCCCGCGGACCGCCACGTTCAAGGTCGTGACGCGCACCCTCAGCGCCGAACGCTGGCACTGTGACGACCCGGTGTGGCTGCGCGAGCGCGGCGACGACGAGTTCCGTCCCCTCACACCGGAACTCGCGGCCACCTTGGAACGGCAGAGGGCCGACGCCTGACCACCGACAGTGCCCCGGAACGATCTCGTTCCGGGGCACTGTCGCCGACCGCTCCGGTCAGTCTTTGAGACGCTCGAGGCGGGATACGGACGACTCGAATCCCTCGACCAGTTCGGCCATGATGTCGGCGACCGGGCGGATCTCGTTCATCCGGCCGACGATCTGCCCCACCGGCATGGCCACCACCTCCGGGTCGTCGCCCGCCGAGATGCGCTGGTGCGCCTCGCTGACGAGGATGTTCTGCAGCGGCATCGGCAGTGGGTCGGGGGCGTCGGGCCGGGCCCAGGCCTCGGTCCACTTCGTCTTGAGCAGGCGCGCCGGCTTGCCGGAGTAGATGCGCGAGCGCACGGTGTCCGCCGAGGTCGCGCCCAGCAGCGCCCGCTGGATCGACGACGGCCCGCCGGCCGCACTCCCGAGCTTGTACTCGCTCGTGGTGAGCCAGTACGAGCCCATCCAGACGCCGGACGCACCGAGTGCGAGAGCAGCGGCGATCTGGCGGCCGCTCCCGATGCCGCCCGCCGCGAGGACGCCCGCGGAATCGCCTACCGTGTCGACGATTTCGGGTACCAGCACCATCGAAGCGATCTCGCCGGTGTGGCCGCCGGCCTCGTAGCCCTGCGCGATCACGATGTCCACGCCGTTCTCGACGTGACTGCGGGCATGGTCGACGGCACCCGCGAGAGCCGCGACCGGCACCCCCTTCTCGTGTGCGAGGTCGATGACGTCCTTCGGCGGTGAACCGAGAGCGTTGGCGATCAGCGCGATCCGGTGGCCCAGCGCGACGTCCACGTGCGAGCGGGCCACCGAGTGCAGCCAGCCCAGCACGCCGGTTGCGTGTTCGACGTCGTCCGACAGCGGGGGTACGCCGAGCTCGTCGAGCGTCCGGTCGACGAAGGCACGGTGCTCGGCCGGGATCAGCTTGTCGAGATCCACCGCGGCGCCCTCGGTGGGCACCTTGGCCGGCATGACGATGTCGACGCCGTACGGATTGCCGTCGGTGTTCTCGTCCATCCACGTCAGCACCGCGTCCAGCTCGTCCGGATCGTTGAACCGGACACATCCGAGGACGCCGAGCCCCCCGGCCCGCGAGATCGCGGCGGCGACGTGTTCCGACGGAGTGAACCCGAAGATCGGGTATCGGATGCCGAACTTCGCGGCGAGATCGGTGTGCATCAGGAGTCCTTGCCGTTGGTGAGATGGTCGTCCGCCTCGCGGGCGCGGGTCTGCGCGGTGGCCCACTTGTAGTCCGGCTTACCGGCCGGGGAACGCTTGATCTCGTCGACGAGCCACAGACTGCGCGGCACCTTGTACCCGGCAATTTCCTTCCGCGCCGCCTCGACGATGTCGTCGAGCTTGGGCCGGGCGCCGGGACGCGGCGCGACGACAGCCGCGACCCGGTTGCCCCAGCGCTCGTCGGGGACTCCGACGACGAGAACGTCGAACACGTCCGGGTGCGTCTTCACCGCGCCCTCGACCTCCTCGGGGTAGATCTTCTCGCCACCGCTGTTGATCGAGACCGAGCCGCGGCCGAGCATCGTCACGGTGCCGTCCTCCTCGACCGAGGCGTAGTCCCCCGGGATCGAGTAGCGAATCCCGTTGTAGACCTTGAAGGTCGCCTTGGTCTTCTCCTCGTCCTTGTAGTAGCCGATCGGGATGTGGCCACTGCGGGCGAGCATCCCGACCTTGCCGGACCCGGGTTCGATCGGGTTGCCCTCCTCGTCGAGGACGCTGGTCTGGGCATCGATCTTCACGCGTGGCCCCCCGGAGTGCTCGAAGCCCTTGGTGATGGTTGCGATACCGCCGAAACCGGTCTCGGACGAGCCGATCGAGTCGGTGAGCAAACGGTTCGGCAGCAGGTCCAGGAACTGCTCCTTGAGCGCGGGCGAGAACAGCGCGGCACTGCTGGCGATCACGTACAGCGACGAAAGATCGTACGGCTCACCGGTCTCGGGGTTCCCGGCGATCAACGCGTCGATCATCGGCCGGGCCATGGCGTCACCGGTGATGAAGATCAGATTGACCGCGTGACGGTCGATCGCCTGCCACACCGCGTGCCCGTCGAACTCGGGCACCATCACCAAGGTCCCGCCGCCGAAGAGGCTGTGGAAGACCGCGGACTGCGAACCGCCGTGGATCATCGGCGGAATCGGGAAGCGCACCATGGGAGGGTTGGCGGCCCCGAGCTTCGCGAGGTCCCACTCGTCCTCGAGGTACTCACCCGTGACGAAGTTGACCCCGCCGCCGAGCACCCGCCACCAGTCCTCGTGCCGCCACATGACGCCCTTGGGCATGCCGGTGGTGCCGCCGGTGTAGAGGATGAAGATGTCGTCCGGGCTGCGCTCACCGAAGTTCCGCTCCGGAGACCCCTGCGAGAGCGCCTTCTCGTATTCGACGCCGCCGTACGACGAGTAGTCGAGATCCGAACCGTCCTCGATCACGATCGTCGTCCGAACGTGCGGGGTGGCGGGCAGGACGCCGGCGACCCGATCGCTGTAGCGGCGTTCGTGGATGAGCGCGACCATGTCCGAGTTCTCGAAGATGTACTGCAACTCGTTCTCGACGTACCGGAAGTTGACGTTGACCATGATGGCGCGCGCCTTGAACACCGCGACCATCGACTCGATGGCCTCGATGGTGTTGCGGCTGTAGATGCCCACCTTGTCACCCGGCCGGACACCGTGATCACGCAGGTAGTCGGCCAGTCTGTTGGCCCGCTCCTCCAACTGCGCGAAGGTGATCTCGCGGTCGGCGTCCACCAGCGCGACTCGGTCCGGGTTGAGGTCTATCGAATGCTCGACGAGGTCTGCGATATTAATGGCCACGTCAACAAAGTAGAACGTGTTACTGTCAGTGACAAGACCCAAATCGAGACCCAGCTCACACACCTACCGGGAGTCGCCAGTGTCCACCGGAACCAGCGAAAAAGCGGATGTTTCGGCCAATTCGCCCCACTGCCTGGTCGAGAAGCGTGGCCATGTCCTCATCGTGACCATGAATCGGCCCGAGGCGCGCAATGCGCTCTCCGCCGAGATGATGGCGATCATGACCGACGCGTGGGACCGGATCGACTCGGATCCCGACATTCGCGTCGCAATTCTCACCGGTGCCGGGGGCACGTTCTGCGCCGGAATGGATCTCAAGGAGATGAACCGCAACGCTCCGGGCGACAAGTTCGGTGCCGGCATGGACGTGACCCGGCTCCCCGCACTGCTGAAGGGGCGGCGTCTGACCAAGCCGCTCATCGCTGCGGTCGAGGGTCCGGCCATCGCGGGCGGTACCGAGATCCTCCAGGGCACCGACATCCGGGTCGCCGGGGAGAGCGCCCGGTTCGGCGTCTCCGAGGCACGACTGGGTCTGTTCCCGCTCGGCGGTTCCGCCGTGCGACTGGTGCGACAGATCCCGTACACCCTGGCGGCGGAAATCCTGCTCACGGGCCGCACGGTGCCTGCACCCGAGGCCAAGGAGCTCGGCCTCGTCGGTCACGTCGTCCCCGACGGCCAGGCCCTCGCCAAAGCTCTCGAGATCGCCGAACAGATCGCCGCCAACGGCCCCCTCGCGGTGCAGGCGATCCTGAAGACGATCCGCGTCACCGAGGGCCTGCACGAGGAGGAGGCGTTCGCGCTCGAGGCCGAGATCGGCATGGCCGTCTTCAAGAGCGACGACGCCAAGGAGGGCCCGCGCTCGTTCGCAGAGAAGCGCGCCCCCAAGTTCTCGGGCCGGTAGTACCGCACACCGTCGGACCGAAGGGCATCGGTTCACCCACGTATCCTCGACGGGCATTGACCGACGATGGACAGGTGAGAGCACCGATGGGCACACGCGCAGACGGGGGTCCCCCGCCGGAGTGGCGGCGCCTCGAGCCGCTGGAGCTCACCCCCATCCTCGACGCCGCCCTGGACGCGTTCTACGACAAGGGCTTCCACGGATCGTCGGTACGCGACATCGC
This sequence comes from Rhodococcus sp. SGAir0479, assembly GCF_005484805.1. NCBI lineage: Bacteria > Bacillati > Actinomycetota > Actinomycetes > Mycobacteriales > Nocardiaceae > Rhodococcus > Rhodococcus sp. SGAir0479. The sequence continues at coordinate 4,809,771 of NZ_CP039432.1, read as the reverse complement.
CCGCCGGGTGGGCGTCACGGTCCCTGCGCTGTACTACCACTACGAGAACAAGGAAGGGTTGCTGGTCGCGCTGATCGAGCTCGGCACCGGCGACGTCCTCGCCCGAGCCAGGTCCGCGAACGAAGCGGGCGGCGACGACCCGGCGGTGCGCTTGACGAACGTGGTGTCGGCGATCGTGTTGCGGATGACCGACCGCGCCCGGCTGGCAGCGATCGAGGGCGAGGCGAGATACCTGACCTCGGACAATTTCGAACGGTACCGCGCCGTGCGCAAGGACATCGAGACGATCGTGCTCGACATCGTGCGGGACGGTGTCGATGCGGGCACCTTCGACATCGAGGATCCGGCCGAGACCACCCGCGCCATCCTGGGCATGTGCCAGGCCATCCCCCGCTGGTACCACGCCGAGGGGGAACTGGGCCCGGAGGCGGTGGCGGCCAAGTATGCGGCGATCGCCGCGAAGATGGTCGCCCCCGCCGGCTGACCGCCCCGCCCGTTGACCCTGGCCTGCCCCCGTGGTACCAACTTAGCGAGCGATAAGTAAGTGCGGTGTCGAGAGGAAGAACCCATGACCGAGGCTGTCGTCGGCGCGGTTCGCCTCGCGTGCGGTGAGGGCGTACCGGGTGGCGCGATCGACATCGAACGATTCTGATAGACAAGCACATCCGAAAGGAACACGCATGATCGTCAAGGACAGCGTCGCACTCGTCACGGGCGGCGCCTCCGGCCTCGGCCTGGCCACCGTCAAGGCCCTGCACGAGCAGGGTGCCAGTGTCGTCATCCTCGACCTGCCGTCGTCGAACGGCGAGGTGGTCGCGAAGGAACTCGGCGACCGGGTGCGCTTTGCCGCCGGCGACGTCACCGACGAGGCGTCCGTCGTCGCCGCCCTCGATCTCGCCGAGTCGCTCGGCCCGCTGCGGGTCACCGTCAACTGTGCCGGCATCGGCAACGCGATCAAGACCGTCGGCAAGCAGGGAGCTTTCCCGCTCGCGGAGTTCCAGCGCGTCGTCAACATCAACCTCGTCGGCACGTTCAACGTCCTTCGCCTCGCCGCCGAGCGTATCGCCCGGACGGAACCCGTCGAGGGTGAGCGCGGCGTCATCGTCAACACCGCGTCCGTCGCGGCCTTCGACGGGCAGATCGGCCAGGCCGCCTACTCCGCGTCCAAGGGCGGCGTCGTCGGCATGACGCTCCCGATCGCACGCGACCTCGCGTCGATGCTGATCCGCGTCGTCACCATCGCACCGGGCCTGTTCAAGACTCCCCTGCTCGCCGGACTGCCGGAGCCCGCGCAGGAGTCCCTCGGCAAGCAGGTTCCCCACCCGTCGCGCCTGGGCGATCCCGCCGAGTACGGCGCGCTCGCCGCCCACATCGTGTCCAACCCGATGCTCAACGGTGAGGTGATCCGCCTCGACGGTGCCATTCGCATGGCACCCCGCTGACCGAACCCGATTCGCGCGAGGGCGTGGGGCCCGGAATCGACCAGGTCCCGCGCCTTTTCGTGTTCGCGGGGTCAGGCGGTGCCGACCGCGGCCGCGAGCTGCCGCATGTGTTCGACGCTGCGGCACGTGACCAGCAGCATCGTGACGCCGGCGTCCTCCCATTCCTTCACCTGGGTGCGCACCTCGTCGACGTTGCCGATGATCATCGTGTCCGTGACCATGCGGTCGGGGACGACCGCGGCCGCCTCGTCCTTGCGTCCCGACAGGAACAGCCGCTGGATCTCCTGGACCTCGTCTCCGTATCCCATCCGGGTGTACACCTGGGCATGGAAGTTCAGTTCGGCGGCGCCCATCCCGCCGACGTACAGCGCGGTCATCGGGCGCAGTTTGTCGATCTCGGCGCGGCGGTCGTCGGTGACGATCACCTGACAGGTGGCGGCGATCTCGAAGTCCTCGCGGCTGCGGCGGGCGCCCGGCCGAGCGAATCCCTCGTCGAGCCACTCGTTGTACATCGGCGCCAGCCGCGGCGTGTAGTAGATCGCGAGCCACCCGTCGGCGATCTCGGCGGTGAGGGCGACGTTCTTGGGGCCTTCGGCCCCCAGCCAGATCGGTAGGTCCGCCCGCAGCGGATGGGTGATCGGCTTGAGCGGCTTACCCAACCCCATGGAGCCGGAACCGGTGTAGGGCAACGGATAGTGCGGTCCGTCGTTGCGGACGGCAGCCTCCCTGGCGAGGACCTGACGAACGATCGAGACGTACTCACGGGTCCGCGCGAGCGGCTTCTGGAAGGGCTGTCCGTACCACCCCTCCACCACCTGCGGTCCCGACACCCCCAGGCCGAGGATCGCACGGCCGGCCGACAGATGATCGAGGGTCAACGCGTTCATCGCACAGTTGGTGGGCGTGCGAGCGGACATCTGCGCCACCGACGTACCCAGCCGGATGCGCTCGGTACTCGCACCCCACCACGCGAGCGGCGTGAAAGCGTCGTTGCCCCAGGACTCGGCCGAGAAGACGGCGTCGAACCCGGAGGCGTCGGCCTCGGTCACCAGTTCCTGCGCATTGAACGGCGGCTGCGCACCCCAGTACCCGAGTTGTAACCCCAGCTTCATTGCGTGCCTCCGCGTTTTCCCATATCGGCAGTGACTCTTGCCACAGTAATAAGAACCTGTTCTACTCGAATCCGTGACCCAAGGAAAGACAGCGAGCCAGAGCCGAGTGGCCGAGCAGCCACTGAGGGCACCACTTAATCTGAAATTCGACTACACCCGCTCGGTGGGGCCGACCATCGGAGCCTTCGTGACGGGCCTCCGCGACCGAAAGATCGTCGGGGCCCGCAGTTCCGACGGCCGGGTCCACGTGCCGCCGCCGGAGTTCGATCCGGTGACCCACGAGCCCATGACCGAGTTCGTCGACGTCGCGGACACCGGTACGGTCGTCAGTTGGTCGTGGATGCCCGACCCCATCGAGGGCCAGCCCCTCACCCACCCGTTCGCGTGGGCGCTGGTGCAGCTCGACGGCGCGGACACCTCGATCCTGCACGCCGTCGACGCCGGATCGCCCGACGCGATGAGCACGGGCATGCGAGTGCGGGTTCGCTGGGCGGACGAGCGTACCGGCCGGATCAAGGACATCGCGTGCTTCGAGCCCGGGGAGAGCGATACCGAGTCCACCACAACCGTTTCCGTCGGAGATCCGGTGACCGACATCGTCACGCCGATCGACCTGCACTACACGCACACCGCGTCGTTCGAGGAGACCTACTACCTGCGCGGCCTGATGGAGGGCAAGATCATCGGTGGCCGCACCGACGCGAACGGCAAGGTCTACGTGCCGCCGCGCGGAGCCAACCCCACCGACGGCATGCCCACCAAGGAGCAGGTCGAGGTGTCGGACAAGGGCACCATCACGACCTTCTGCATCGTCAACGTCCCGTTCCTCGGCCAGCAGATCAAGCCGCCCTACGTCGCGGCCTACGTGCTGCTCGACGGCGCGGACATCCCGTTCCTGCACCTGATCCTCGACGTCGACGCGTCCGAGGTCCGGATGGGCATGCGCGTGGAAGCCGTGTGGCGGCCCGAGGAGGAGTGGGAGTACTCGCTCCGCAACGTCTCCCACTTCCGCCCGAGCGGTGAGCCCGACGCGGACTACGACAGCTACAAACACCATCTCTAGGAGCCTCGAGAACATGACAGACATTGCAGTCGTCGGCTTCGCACAGGCCCCCCATGTGCGCGAGACCACCGGCACCACCAACGGTGTCGAGATGCTGGTCCCCTGCTTCCAGCAGCTGTATTCCGAACTCGGAATCACCAAGTCCGACATCGGTTTCTGGTGCTCAGGATCGTCCGACTACCTGGCCGGCCGTTCGTTCTCGTTCATCTCCGCGATCGACTCGATCGGTGCCGTGCCGCCGATCAACGAGTCACACGTCGAGATGGACGCCGCCTGGGCGCTGTACGAGGCCTGGGTCAAGCTCATGACCGGCGAGGTGGACACCGCGCTGGTGTACGGCTTCGGCAAGTCGTCCGCCGGCAATCTGCGCCAGATCCTGGCGATGCAGATGGATCCGTACCTGGTCTCACCGCTGTGGCCGGATTCGGTCTCGGTTGCCGGCCTGCAGGCCCGACTCGGCCTCGAGTCCGGAAAGTGGACCGCCGAGGAGATGGCGGCGATCGCCCAGCGCAGCCGCGCTGCCGCGAAGTCCAACCCCGACGCCCAGATCTCCGGTGACGTCGACATCCAGACGCTGCTGGCCTCCGAGTACGTCGCGGATCCCTTGCGAGCCCACGACTGCGCGCCGATCACCGACGGTGCGGCCGCGATCATCCTCGCCCGCGGCGACCGTGCGCGCGAGCTGTGCGAGCGTCCGGCGTGGATCACCGGCATCGAGCACCGTATCGACTCGCCCAGTATCGGGTCGCGCGATCTGACGACGTCACCGTCGACGGCGTCGGCTGCTCGTGCCGCGACGGGCGGCGAGGTATCGAACATCGACGTTGCCGAGTTGCACGCGCCGTTCACGCATCAAGAAATCATCCTGCGCGAGGCGATCGGCCTGACCGACGCCACCACGATCAATCCGTCGGGTGGACCCCTCACCGGTAACCCGATGTTCTCCGGCGGGCTCGAGCGGATCGGCTACGCGGCCCGCTCGATCATGAGCGGCGACGCGCAGCGCGTCCTCGCCCACGCCACCAGTGGCCCTGTACTGCAGCAGAACCTGGTCGCCGTCATGGAAGGACGCAACTGATATGGCCAAGCAACTCGCCGCCGTCCTCGGCACCGGCCAGACGTACTACGTCGCCAAGCGTCACGACGTCACGATGGCCGGACTGGTCCGCGAGGCGATCGACCGCGCGATGGCCGACGCCCAGGTGGGCTGGGACGACATCGACGCCATCGTCATCGGCAAGGCCCCCGACCTGTTCGAGGGCTCGATGATGCCGGAGCTCGCGATGTCGGATGCGTTGGGCGCGCAGGGCAAGCCGCTGCTGCGTGTGCACACCGCCGGCTCGGTCGGCGCGTCGACCGGCAACGTCGCGACCAGCCTGGTGCAGGCCGGAATTCACAAGCGCGTTCTCGCCGTGTCGTGGGAGAAGCAGTCCGAGTCCAACGCGATGTGGGCGCTGTCCACCCCGGTGCCGTTCACGATGCCGGTCGGCGCCGGCGCCGGCGGGTTCTTCGCCCCGCACGTGCGCTCGTACATCCGCCGGTCCGGAGCCCCCGACCACATCGGCGCCATGGTGGCCGTCAAGGACCGTCGCAACGGCGCCCTGAACCCGTACGCACATCTCAAGCAGCCCGACATCACGGTCGAGTCGGTGCAGGCGTCCCAGATGCTCTGGGACCCCATCCGTTACGACGAGACCTGCCCGTCGTCGGACGGCGCGTGTGCAATCATCATCGGCAACGAAGCCGCCGCGGAGGAGGTCGTCTCGGGTGGCCGCAAGGTGGCGTGGATCCACGCCACGTCGATGCGCACGGAGCCGCTGTCGTACGCCGGTCGCAACGTCGCCAATCCGCAGGCCGGTCGGGACGCGTCGGCCGCGCTGTGGAAGGCTGCGGGCATCACCGACCCGCTCACCGAGATCGACGAGGCGGAGATCTACGTGCCGTTCTCGTGGTTCGAGCCGATGTGGCTCGAGAACCTCGGGTTCGTGCCCGAAGGCGAGGGCTGGAAGTTCACCGAGGCCGGCGAGACCGCGCTCGGCGGACGTCTGCCGGTCAACGCCTCCGGCGGTGTGCTCTCGTCCAACCCGATCGGCGCGTCCGGCATGATCCGCTACGCCGAGTCGGCGATGCAGGTCATGGAACGCGCGGGCGATCACCAGGTCGACAGTGTCCGTAAGGCGTTCGGGCATGCATACGGTGGCGGCTCGCAGTACTTCGCGATGTGGGTGGTCGGCGCCGACCGTCCGACCAACTAGGAGAGGGTCCCACCATGAAGTTCACCGTCGGCATCGCGATGAGCCCGCTGGACCAGCTGACCGCCCTGGCACAGACCGCAGAGGAGGTTGGCTTCGCGAACATCGCGCTGCCCGACTCCCTGTTCTTCATGGAGACGGCCGCCGCGGACTACCCGTACACCCCAGACGGCTCGCGCATGTGGAATGCCGAGACCCCGTGGGTGGACCCGCTGATCGCGGCGGCCGCGATGGGCGCTGTCACCAGCACCATCGGCTTCTACACCAACGTACTCAAGCTCGGTTCACGAAATCCCCTGCTGCTCGCTCGGCAGGTCGGTTCGGTCGCCAACCTGACCGGGAACCGGTTCGGCTTCGGGGTCGGAATCGGCTGGGCTCCGGAGGAATTCGAGTGGTGTGGCGCGCCGTACAAGAAGCGCGGGGCCCGCGTCGACGAGATGATCGAGATCATCAAGCTCGTGCTGGACGGCGGCATGGTCGAGTTCCACGGTGAGTTCTTCGACTTCGACCGCCTGCAGATGAGTCCGGCACCGAGCAAGCCGGTGCCGTTCTACGTCGGCGGCCATACCGAGGTCGCGCTCAAGCGCGCGGCCCGGATCGGCGACGGTTGGACGTCGGCGATGATGAAGTTCGACGACCTGGTCGCCACGATGGCCCGCCTCGACGAGCTCCGTGCCGAATACGGCCGCGCGGAACTGCCTTTCGAGATCCAGGCGGTGTGCATCGACCGGTTCGGCAAGGATGGCTACGCCGAGATGGCCGAGGCCGGAATCACGGACAGCATCGTCGTCCCGTGGATCTTCGACGGCCTCGGATTCGACGCGCCTCTCGAGGCCAAGCAGGATTCGCTGCGCAAGTTCGCCGATCAGTACATCCACTAGGAGTACGGTATGACGACAACCGACACCGAGCATCCTGCGCGCATCGCCGCGAAGGCGTCGCAGTCCGCCGCGAGTGGAAAGCGCAAGGAGGAGTGGCTCGATCTGTTCGCCGAAGACGGCTGGGTCGAGGACCCGGTCGGCCCCTCGGGCTTCGATCCCGAGGGCAAGGGCCACCACGGCCGCGAGGCCATCTCGAAGTTCTACGACATGACGATCGCGAACACCGACTCGCTCGAGTTCATCGTGAACGATTCGCTGGTGTGCGGCGACGAGAACGTCAACATCGGCACGATCCGAACGGTCGTCGCCGGCAACCAGATCGACGCCGAAGGCGTGTTCGTCTACCGCGTCGATGCGGCCGGCAAGCTGAAGTCGCTGCGCGCGTTCTGGGAGGTCGAGCGGGCGATGAAGACGTTGAAGAAGGTCTGAGTTTCTCGAACACGTCCGCGGGGCGGTCACCGAGTCGGTGACCGCCCCGCTGTCGTTGTGGGCGGGCATCTTCCGGCGCCGATGAAGCCTTGTGCGGAGACGACAAAGCGGTAGCGCCGGCGAGGGATGAGGGAACTCGCCGACGCTACCGCGTCTGTGTCGGATGGACGCCTAGTGTTCGACCGGGCAGCCGGAGGTCTTGTAATCGACCTGGTACTCCTTGATGCCGTTGAGCCAACCGGAGCGCAGACGGCGGGTGTCGCCGGCCTCGGTGATGTCCGGCAGGAAATCGGCGATCGCGTTGAAGATCAGGTCGATCTCCATGCGCGCCAGGTTGGCGCCGAGGCAGTAGTGGGCGCCGGTACCGCCGAACGACAGGTGCGGGTTGGGATTCCGCGTGATGTCGAACTTGTGCGGCTCCTCGAACACCTCTTCGTCGAAGTTCGCCGACACGTAGCTCATCACCACGCGCTGGCCCTTCTTGATCTGCACACCACCGATCTCGGTGTCCGCGAGCGCGGTCCGCTGGAACGATGCGACCGGGGTGGCCCAGCGGATGATCTCGTCCGCCGCCGTCTTCGGACGCTCCTTCTTGAACAGCTCCCACTGCTCGGGGTTGTCCATGAAGGCCTTCATGCCGTGCGTGGTCGCGTTGCGCGTGGTCTCGTTGCCGGCCACGGCGAGCACGATGACGAAGAAGCCGAACTCCTCCGGGCTGAGCACGTCACCGTCGACGTCGGCCTCGATGAGCGTCGTGACGATGTCGCTCGTCGGGTTCTTCTTGCGATCCTCGGCCATCTGGTACGCGTACCCGAGGATCTCCATGGATGCGGCAGCCGGATCGATGTCGGCGAACTCGGGATCGTCGTACGACGTCATCTGGTTGGACCACTCGAAGACCTTGCGCCGGTCCTCCTGCGGCACACCGATGAGCTCGGCGATGGCCTGCAACGGCAGCTCTGCGGCCACCTGGGTGACGAAGTCGCCGCTACCCTCCGCAGCGGCGGCCTTGGCGATGGCCTCGGCGCGGTCGCGCAGTTCGGCCTTGAGCCCGTTGATGGCGCGGGGCGTGAAGCCGCGCGCGACGAGCTTGCGAAGCTTGGTGTGCTCCGGCGCATCCTTGTTCAGCAGCACGAAACGCTGCAGTTCGATCTGCTGGCGCTCCATGTCGTCGGCGAAACGCGGGATGGCGGTGTTCTCCCACGTCGAGAACACGTCGCTGCGCATCGAGACGTCGCGGATGTCCTCGTGGCGGGTCACCAACCAGTAGCCACCGTCGTTGAAACCGCCGACTCCGTCGGGCTGATCGACCCAGTACACCGGCTGCGTCTTGCGAACCTCGGCAAGCTCTTCGACCGGGAGTCGGTGCGCGTAGATGTCGGGATCCGTAAAGTCGAACCCTGCGGGAATGTTGGGCTGCGCCACTGCTGTCTCCTGCCCTCGCGACCAGGCGCGAAGTGATGTGGAACACGTTCTATATGCATTGAAGCACAGAGCAACGATCAGGGAAAGGTTCGGCGAAGATCCCGCTCACCGAAGCTTGCCTGACCGAGAGAACCTGTTCTATTTTGCGAACAGGAGAAGGAAAGGAGCCCGCCGTGGGCACACCAGTTATCGTCGAGGCAGTTCGCACCCCGATCGGAAAGCGCGGTGGTTGGCTGTCCGGTCTGCACGCGGCCGAGATCCTCGGGGCCGCCCAGAAGGGCATCGTAGACCGCGCCGGGATCGATCCGGCGTTGGTCGAGCAGGTCATCGGCGGGTGTGTCACGCAGGCCGGTGCGCAGTCCAACAACGTCACCCGTACCGCGTGGCTCGCGGCGGGGTTGCCGTGGCAGGTGGGCGCCACCACCATCGACTGCCAGTGCGGCTCGGCGCAGCAGGCGAACCATCTGATCGCCGGGCTCATCGCGACCGGCGCGATCGACGTCGGCATCGCGTGCGGCGTCGAGGCCATGAGCCAGGTGCCGCTGGGCGCCAACGTCGGGACCGAGGCCGGTCCGCGTCGGCCGGCTTCGTGGGACATCGACATGCCCAACCAGTTCGAGGCCGCCGAGCGAATCGCCAAGCGCCGCGGTCTCACCCGCGAGGACCTCGAGGTGCTCGGCGTGCAGTCGCAGGCCCGCGCCAAGCAGGCGTGGGAGGAGGGCCGGTTCGACCGCGAGATCGTCCCGGTCACCGCGCCGGTCATCGGTGCGGACAAGCAGCCCACGGCGGAGACCGACGTCGTCAGCCGTGATCAGGGGTTGCGGGACACCACCGCCGAGTCCCTCGCCAAGCTCACGCCGGTCCTAGAGGGTGGCACCCACACGGCCGGCACGTCGTCGCAGATCTCGGACGGCGCCGCCGCCGTCATGCTGATGGACGAGGACCGCGCCCGCGCGCTCGGCCTGACGCCGCGCGCCCGAATCGTCAGCCAGGCGCTCGTGGGCGCCGAGCCCGAGTTCCACCTCGACGGCCCCGTCCAGGCCACCTCGCGGGTGCTCGAGAAGGCCGGTATGAAGATCGGCGATCTCGACCTGTTCGAGGTGAACGAGGCGTTCGCGTCCGTCGCGCTGTCGTGGGCACAGGTCCACGGCCCCGACATGGCGAAGGTGAACGTCAACGGCGGCGCCCTGGCGCTCGGACATCCTGTCGGCAGCACCGGCTCTCGTCTCATCACGACGGCCCTGCACGAGCTCGAGCGGCGCGACGGCTCCACCGCGCTGATCACGATGTGCGCGGGCGGCGCACTGGCCACCGGCACGATCATCGAGCGGATCTGACAGGAGCTGCACTGACATGACGACTCAGCGCCCGTCGGGGCTCGATTCGAAGTACACGGTCGACATCATCAAGTGGATGTCGCGGATCAACGTGAAGCTGTATCGGGCCACCGGCGGGCGACTGGGTGGCAAGTGGCGAGTGGGTAGCGCGTTCCCGTGGGGGATCCCCGTCTGCCTGCTCACCACGACGGGCCGCAAGACCGGACGGCCTCGGGTGAGTCCGCTGCTGTTCCTCGAGGACGGCGACCGCATCGTGCTCGTCGCGTCGCAGGGCGGCCTGCCGAAGAACCCGATGTGGTACCTCAACATTCGGGCGAACCCGGAGGTCACGGTCCAGGTGAAGTCGCGGGTCCGCAAGATGCGGGCGCGGGTGGCCACGGAGGCCGAGCGTGCCGAGCTGTGGCCCCGGCTGGTGGACCTTTACGCCGACTTCGACAACTACCAGTCGTGGACCGATCGGCAGATTCCGGTGGTCATCTGCGAATAGCGCGCGGCACTCCCCCAGCCGGGCTCGGGCGGGAATAATGGACGTCCAGGCCCGGCACATCGGCGCCGGGTACCCGGTTCTCGAGGAGGAATGTCGCGACATGACAGTGAAGAACCACGACCAGGTGATCGACCGGCGTGAGATCGCTTCGGCGCTGTTGAAGGCGCTCGACCGGCGCCACGAGGTGTTGGACGCCATCGTCGAGAGCAAGGATCGTGAGGCGGCTGTCGCCGCGGTACGCGAGCTTCTCGACACCACCGAGTTCTGCGCGGACGCCGTGCTCAATCTGCGTTTCGATCGGCTGACGGCCCGCGAGCGCGACCGCATTCGCACCGAACTGGAGGACCTCGACGCGACGCTGCAGTGGCTGCCCGACCAGCGACCGTACAGCACGGGCGCGGGAGTTCGCCTGCGCCCCTTCACCGATTCGGACGCCGACTCCGAGCTGTTCCGCGCGCGGTGCACCGAGCGGTTCGACGACAACGGTGAGCCGTGGGACCCGGACCGGGTCGAGAGCGAGCGTCAGGGCGGCCTGAAGCGCATGGACGACGAGTCGGCGGCGTGGTTCGTCGCGGAGTGCACCACCGGCGACGCCCCGGACAGTGTGGGCCTGGTCTTCGGCGAGCAGACCGGCAACGAGGTGGACGTCGCGATCTGGGTGGCCCCGGACGCCCGCAAGCAGGGTTACGGCACCGCGTCGCTGAAGCAGGCGCGCAGCGAGCTGGCCGCCTACTTCCCCGGCAGTGTGCTGATCGTCCGCACCCCGGCCTAGGCACTTCGCGCCCGTGCGCCCTTTCGGTAGCCGCCACTACCGGAACGACGCACGGGCGGCAGAGCCGCTCAGCCGATCTGCACCACACGAGCCCACTCCGGTGGCCGATCGGGGACGTACTCGTCGTCCCGCCGAGGGTGCGGACCCACCCGGGGGAACAGGCCCACCACCGTTCGACATCCGGGTCGATCGACCGGCCACGGGGTCTGCCCGTCGGTGAGGACGACCACCACGTCGGGGCGGGGTCGGCCGCGCACTGCCGCGGCGAACCCGGCACGCAGGTCGGTGCCCCCGCCTCCGAACAGCGGAATGTCCTCGGCCCGACACAGCGGGTGCACGACCCGGGCCGCCGCATCGCACGAGAGCACCGTCACCAGGTCACGCCGCCCGCCCACGGCGCGCGTTATGGCCGCCACCTCGAGCAGCGCGCTGCCCAGATCCGTGTCGCTGACCGATCCCGACGTGTCGACGACGACGCTGACCCGAGGTGGCGTGCGCCTCAGGCTCGGCAGGATCGCACCGGGCACGGCCGCCGAACGCCGCGCCGGGCGCTGGTAGGTGTAGTTCTCGCCGGTGCCGGAGGAGGAGGTGGCGGAGCGGATCGCCGCGCCCAGCAGCGCTCGCCACGGCTGCGCCGGGTGCAGCGTCTCCTGCGCCCAGCGCCGCCATCCGCGGGATGCCTGCCCGGGCCGTCCGGTGATGCTCTGCGCCACCCGGAACCGGACTGCGTCGCGTTGCTGGTCGGTGAGCGCGTTCGCGCCGGCGGGGCCGAGTTCCCACTCGCGACACAGACCGTCGGCGCCACTGCCGCAGTCGAGCCACGTCAGCCCGTCGGTGCGGGGGCCGAGACGGAACTGGCGCAGGTAGTCCTCCATGAGCTGGTCGCCGGGCAAGCCGAGGGTCGCGGGCAGCACGGCGTCGTCGGGTAACGGCAATCCGTCGCCGAACGCGTCGTCGTTGATCTCCGCGTCGGCAGCGAGGTTCATCCGTAGCCGCTCCGCGGGTCCGGTCAGCTTGTGGGCGCGGGCGTAGCGATCGCTGCGGCCGTGGTGGTCGCGCAGCAGGTGCGAGACCCCGTGGACCAGGTGCGAGGCCAGGACCTCCACCGGCCGCTGGGCGACGAACGCCGGCGAGGCGTAGCAACGCCAGTGCCGGTCCACACTCATCGTCGGTACCCGCGGCGACGCGACGATGTGCAGCGCGTACAGGGCAGTCGCCAGATAGGGCCGGGCGCGGACGGCGTGCAACCGCGCAGCATAGATCTTCTCCGGGTCGAGCGGGGTCGCCGCGGTCATCTTTTCACCTGCACGCCGGCGCGGTCGGCGGCCCGGTCCGCCGCCTGTGACACGGACACGACACCGGTCAGTCGATCGACGGCCGCCGGCACCTCCCAGTCGTCCCGGCGCAAGGTGGCCAGGGTGGTGGCCGGCACGACCACGAGATCCGGCGGTCCGGTCCGCACCGCGGCCACCAGCAGCGTCCACGCGGCATCCCAGCGACGCCTCTCCGGCTGCCGCCGGACGGCGGCCACGACGGCGTCGAGCACGGCCTGACGCAGGTCGCCGCGTTCGGGCAGGTCTGCCGCCGCCGGGTCGGCGAGCAGCGTCTCCGGGTCCGGGAGGTCCATCCGGTCGATGGCGGCCAGCAACTCGAAACCGGCGCCGTCGCCGACGCTGCCCCGCACCAGCAGGGACAGGACGTCGGTCGACGCCGAGGCGGCGGTGGCGAACGCGATCAGCCGGACAGTCATGTCCCAGCTGCGCGGCGACGGCCAGGCGCCGCCGCGGCGAGTCTGGCTGCCGGGAAGTCGGTGTACCAGCGCGGGGCGAACGGTCAGCAGCTCGCAGACCGCGCGGCGGGCGAATGTCACTGCGGAGGAGAACTTCTCCGGGTCGAGGCGAGGCAGTGTCGCGCGGGGCCAGGTGCCACCGAGACCCCGGACGACCACCTCGTGATCGTGCGTCCAGTGCAGGTGCACGAATCGGTTGGCCAGCGGTGCGCTCAGTTCCCAACCGTCCGCTGCCGACGACGGCGGGTTGGCGGCGGCGACGATGCGTACCCCGGGCGGAAGTTTCAGGGACCCGATTCTCCGCTCGAGGACGAGCCGCAGCAGCGCCGCCTGCACGGCGGGCGGCGCGGTCGACAGTTCGTCCAGGAACAGCAGTCCCCGACCGGCCTGCACGAGCCGGACGGCCCAGTCGGGCGGGGCCATCGGGACCCCGTGGGTTGCCGGGTCGTCCCCGAGGACGGGCAGACCCGAGAAGTCCGACGGCTCGTGCACGCTTGCGATGACGGTGGTCAGCGGCAGGTCCAGAGCCTCGGCGAGCTGGGTCAGGGCGGCGGTCTTGCCGATGCCCGGTTCACCCCACAGCAGTACCGGCAGGTCCGCGGCCACGGCGAGGGTGAGCGCGTCCAACTGGTCGTCGGGGCGGGGTTCGGAGTCGACCGTGTCCAGCAACGCCGAGAGCGCGGCGGCGCTGTCGAGCTCGACGGTCGCGGACGGGGGCGGAAGAAGTGCGGAAGACATGTGCATCACCTGTGGTGTCGAAGGAGTCACAGCGCGCGGGCGTTCGATCACGCTGCGCGACAGATTGTTCGGAGATAGCGAGATCAGCTGGACAGGGCGCCGCGCGACCGTCGGCCGCGTCGGGGACGCGATGCGGGCGGTGCCTCCGGTGGCGTGGAACGGAATCGGTCGTACGTGTCGTGACGATCGGCGCACGCCCGGAGTTCGTCCAGCAACGGTCCGTCACGGAGGACGGCGTCCGGGCCGAGAAGTTCTTCGACGACTGCGAGCGCGCCCGCGGTGTCTCCGTGGTCCAGGCGTTCGCGGACGCCGGGTAGACAGTCGGGACGGCGGTGGGCCCGGTCGATGGCCTGCAGGCACGGGAGCGGTGTTCCGCCCAGCGCGACGAGCAGTTCCTCGCGCCGGATCTCGGCGGGGTCGTGATCGAGAGCGGTCAGGGCACCGTCGGACAGTCCGATCCGGTGTCGCTCCCCGCGGCAGTCCACCAGATGAATGCGCTTCTCCGGGCGCGGTGTTCGGGTTCCGAGCGGCGGCTCCCACCCCGGCTCCAGGGCCGCGGCGACCAGCGGGTGCAACCGGTCGGCGGTGATCGCTCCCGATCTGAGCAACTCGAGATCGGGCGGCACGCGGATCGCTGCATCGGGAAGCACCGGGAGGGCAGCGAGTCGTCCCCGCGGGTAGTCGTCCACGAGCCGCAATCCGGCCATGTCGATGCCCGCGGCCGGTTCCACCACCAGGTCGGCGGAACTCCCGCACCGCACCCGCACCGGTCCGTCGCGAAGCCCGTCCGCGCGCAGCAGGATACCGATTTCGGCCGCCCACCGGTCGACGGCGCAGCCGTCCGGCACGACTTCCGTGAGAGCCGGGTCGAACCCGGCATCTCCTGCCGATTGCGATGCGCCGCAACGCCTTCGCAGATCACCGCATCGGCGCGCATCCCACAGGTGTCGATGGAGGTCCAACCGGTAACGCCGGTTGGGCCGGAAATGCGGGTGGGATTGCCGGGAGGCGCCGGAGCCGTCCCACAGAGTCAGCACGATCCGCTGCCCGGCGTCGGCCCAGGCCGGGGCGGTGCGGGCCACGAGGTACACCGAATCGTTCTCGGCACAACGTCTTCGGTGCCGAATCGGTCCGTACCGAGCCAGTGCGACGGTCAGCCCGGGGCGCAGGAGCCCGTCGGGTGCCACCCGCGGTAGGTGCCATCGCAGCAGGTCGGGCGCCAGATGTCGCAGGTCGGCCAGGACCCGCGTCGCGACGGCGCGGCCGTGTTCACGGGCGAGGGCGTGCAGATCGATTTCGGCATCGAAACCTGCTGCGGCACAAGCGCCGAACCAGTCGCCGACACGACGGCGGGCGGTGGCGGTCTCGATCATGGAGGGCGGCACAGCGAACTCTCGCGCGCGCAGCCAGAAGGACAGTCGGGGTTCTATCCCGCTCACGGTCGGAGGGTGCATCAGCACTCACCGTGTGTGAACTGGGCCCCCAATCTTTGATCAGAGTAGGTAGTCATCGTCGCAAGCGTAGCGTCCCGCGGCGATCTCGGCCAGAGCAGCAAGCTGCCCGTGCGCCTTTTCGGTAGCTCCAGCTACCGGAAAGGCGCACGGGCTGGGGGCCGCCTACGCGCCGTAGACCGGGGTCGGGGTCTCGGCCTTGGACAGCAGGTCGGCGACGACCGGGCCCAGTTCCTTGGGATCCCAGCGGTCGCCCTTGTCCTGGGTGGGGCCGTGGCGCCAGCCCTCGGCGACGGTGATCTTGCCGCCCTCGACCTCGAAGACGCGTCCGGTGACGTCCTTCGACTCCGCGGAGCCCAGCCACACGACCAGCGGGGAGATGTTCTCCGGCGCCATCGCGTCGAAGCCCTCCTCCGGGGCGGCCATCGCCTCGGCCATGGCGCCGCCGGCGCCGACGGTCATGCGCGTGCGGGCGGCGGGGGCGATCGCATTGACGGAGACGCCGTAGTTCTTCAGCTCCGCGGCGGCCTGGATGGTCATCTCGGCGATACCGGCCTTGGCCGCAGCGTAGTTGCCCTGGCCGATGGAGCCCTGCAGGCCCGCGCCCGAGCTGGTGTTGATGATGCGGGCATCCACCGGACGTCCGGCCTTGGACTCGGCACGCCAGTACGCGGCGGCGTGGCGCAGCGGGGCGAAATGGCCCTTGAGGTGCACGCGGATGACCGCGTCCCACTCTTCCTCGCTCATGCCGACGAGCATGCGGTCACGCAGGAAGCCGGCGTTGTTGACCAGGACGTCCAGGCGGCCGAAGTTGTCCAGCGCCGTCTGGATCAGGTTCTGGGCACCCTCCCACGACGCGACGTCGTCTCCGTTGGTGACGGCCTCGCCGCCGGCGGCCTTGATCTCGGACACAACCTGCTCGGCAGGGGTCTCGCCGGTGGTGGAGCCGTCGCCGCCGACACCGATGTCGTTGACGACGACCTTGGCGCCCTCGGCCGCGAAGGCCAGCGCGTGGGCGCGACCGATTCCACGGCCGGCGCCGGTGATGATGACGACTCGGCCGTCAAGCAAACCGCTCACTTCTTCTCCTCTGTAGTAGCCGCGGCCAGGAAGGCCGGGCGCTCGCCGCCGCCGTGGACGGTAAGGGTCGAACCGCTGACGTAGGCCGCCAACGGTGATGCCAGGAATGTCGCACAGTTGCCGATGTCCTCGGGACGCGCCATCCGACCCAGCGGGACGGTGGCGCCGACGGCCTCGATACCGGCTTCGTCGCCGTAGTGCAGGTGACTCAGCTCGGTCCGGACCAGGCCGACGACGATCGAGTTGACCCGCACCTTGGGGGCCCACTCGACGGACAGGCTCGCCGCGAGGGAGTCGATGCCGGCCTTGGCCGCGCCGTAGGCCGCGGTGCCCGGCGAGGGTCGGCTCCCGCTGACGGAGGAGATCATCACGATCGATCCGCCGTCCTCCTGCTTCTGCATGACCGCATTGGCGATCTGCGAGATCAGCAGCGGTGCGAGCAGGTTCAGCTCGACGATCTTGGAGTGGAACTTGGGGCCGGCGTCGGCCGCCATCGCGAACGGGGCACCGCCGGCGTTGTTGACGACGGAATCCAGGCGCCCGTACTTCTCGACGATCCGGTCGATCATCGACTGCACCTGTTCGGGGTCGCGGACATCGCACGCGATGAAGTCGACACCACGGCCGTCGACCTCGATGGGCTCGGCGGTGTCCTCCCTCGGACGCCGCGCGCACGTCACCACCGTCGCCCCCGCACGCAGGAACGACCGGCTGATTCCGGCGCCGATTCCGCGCACTCCACCGGTCACCAGCACGACCTTGCCTTCGAGACCGAGATCCACCTTATTCCTCCCTGCAGCGGCACGCGTCATTCGCGCCTGTCTGTGATAACTTACCAAGCAATCGCTTGGTTCGGTCAACAGACGTAAGGAACATGCCATGGGCATCACCTCGACTTCGGACGGTGCCGGAATCACCACGGTGACCGTCGACTACCCGCCCGTGAACGCCATCCCCTCCAAGGGCTGGTTCGAGTTGGCCGACGCCATCCTCGAAGCGGGCAAGGATCCCAGCACCCACGTGGTGATCCTGCGCGCCGAGGGACGCGGCTTCAACGCCGGCGTCGATATCAAGGAAATGCAGGCCACCGAGGGCCACGGTGCGCTGATCGACGCCAACCGCGGCTGCGCTGCGGCCTTCTCCGCGGTCTACGACTGCGAGGTTCCCGTCGTGGTCGCCGTCAACGGCTTCTGCGTCGGCGGCGGCATCGGCCTGGTCGGCAACGCGGACGTCATCGTCGCGTCCGACGACGCCGTGTTCGGTCTGCCCGAGGTCGACCGCGGCGCTCTCGGGGCGGCCACGCACCTCGCCCGCCTGGTCCCGCAGCACATGATGCGCACGCTGTACTACACGGCCAAGAACGTCGATGCCCAGACGCTGAAGCACTTCGGCTCCGTGTACGACGTGGTGCCGCGCGCCGAGCTCGACGAGTGCGCCCGCAAGGTCGCCGGCGAGATCGCCGCCAAGGACACCCGCGTCATCCGCCGCGCCAAGGAAGCCATCAACCGCATCGACGTGATGGACGTGCACACGAGCTACCGGATCGAGCAGGGCTTCACGTTCGAGCTCAACCTCGCCGGCGTCGCCGACGAGCACCGCGACGAGTTCGTCGCCACCGGCAAGCCGCGTGCGAACAAGTAGGGAGTGAACAACATGCGTGACAAGAGGATGTCGCTCGACGAGGTCGTCGGCGAACTGCGCAGTGGTATGACCATCGGCCTGGGCGGTTGGGGTTCGCGTCGTAAGCCGATGGCTTTCGTCCGCGCGATCCTGCGTTCGGACATCAAGGACTTGACCGTCGTCACCTACGGCGGACCGGATCTGGGCCTGCTTTGCTCGGCCGGCAAGGTCAGGAAGGCCTACTACGGCTTCGTGTCCCTGGACTCGGCCCCGTTCTACGATCCGTGGTTCGCCAAGGCGCGCACGGGCGGCGAGATCGAGGTTCGCGAGATGGACGAGGGCATGGTCAAGTGCGGCCTCGAGGCCGCCGCCGCGCGCCTGCCGTTCCTGCCGATCCGTGCGGGCCTGGGCTCGGACGTCCGCACCTTCTGGGGCGACGAACTGAAGACCGTCACCTCGCCGTACACCGACGCGTCCGGCAAGGCCGAGACGCTCATCGCGATGCCGGCTCTGAACCTGGACGCTTCGTTCGTGCACCTGAACATCGGTGACGCGCACGGCAATGCCGGCTACCAGGGTGTCGACCCGTACTTCGACGACCTGTACTGCATGGCCGCCGAGAAGCGCTACGTCTCCGTCGAGAAGGTCGTCGAGACCGAGCAGCTCGTCAAGGAGGTTCCGCTTCAGCAGCTGATCCTCAACCGCATGATGGTCGACGGTGTCGTCGAGGCACCGGGCGGCGCGCACTTCACCCTCGCCGGCGAGAGCTACGGCCGCGACGAGAAGTTCCAGCGCCACTACGCCGAGGCCGCCAAGACCCCCGAGTCGTGGCAGGCGTTCGTCGACCGGTTCCTGTCCGGATCCGAGGACGACTACCAGGCCGCCGTCAAGAAGTTCGCAGAGGAGCAGCAGGCATGACCTCCACGGAAAACCCCGACACTCGCACTGTGACTCGTGCGGAATACTGCGCGATCGCATGCGCCGAGATCTTCGCCGGCGCGGGCGAGATCATGGCCAGCCCGATGGCGACGCTGCCGCTCATCGGCGCCCGCCTGGCCCGCCTGACCTCCGAGCCCGATCTGCTCATCACCGACGGTGAGGCGCTGATCTTCGCGGACACCCCCGCGGTCGGCAAGAAGGGCGCCATCGAGGGCTGGATGCCGTTCCGCAAGGTGTTCGACGTCGTCGCCGGCGGCCGCCGCCACGTCGTCATGGGCGCCAACCAGATCGATCGCTACGGCAACCAGAACCTGTCGGCCTTCGGCCCGCTGCAGCAGCCGACCCGCCAGATGTTCGGTGTTCGCGGCGCCCCGGGCAACACGATCAACCACGCCACCAGCTACTGGGTGGGCAAGCACTCCGCGCGCGTCTTCGTCGACAAGGTCGACGTCGTCTCGGGTGTCGGCTACGACCGCTTCGACGAGGGCGACCCGGCGTTCCGCTTCCTGCACCTGCACCGCGTCGTCACCAACCTCGGTGTCTTCGACTTCGGTGGCGAGAACCACGCGTTCCGCGCGCTGTCGCTGCACCCCGGTGTCACGGCGGACGACGTCGCGTCCAACACCTCGTTCGAGGTCGAGGGCCTGGATTCGGTGGGCGTCACCCGTGAGCCCACCGCCGAGGAACTGCGCATCATCCGCGAGGTCCTGGATCCGAAGAGCCTGCGCGACCGCGAGGTTTCGCTGTGAGCCAGGTGCTGAAGACGCCGTTCACCGAACTGGTGGGCGTCGAGCACCCGATCGTGCAGACGGGCATGGGCTGGGTGTCCGGTCCGCGCCTGACCGCGGCCACCGCCAACGCGGGCGGCCTCGGCATCCTCGCCTCGGCGACGATGACGTACGAGGAGCTCGAGGCTGCGGTCCTCAAGACCAAGCAGCTGACGGACAAGCCGTTCGGCGTCAACATGCGCGCCGACGCGTCGGACGCCGCCAAGCGCTGCGACCTGCTCATCCGTGAGGGCGTCAAGGTTGCCTCGTTCGCGTTGGCGCCCAAGAAGGACCTGATCGCCAAGCTCAAGGACAACGGCATCGTCGTCATCCCGTCGATCGGTGCGGCCAAGCACGCCGTGAAGGTGGCCTCGTGGGGCGCCGACGCGGTGATCGTGCAGGGCGGTGAGGGCGGTGGTCACACCGGCGGTGTCGCAACCACGCTGCTGCTGCCGTCCGTGCTCGACGCGGTCGACATCCCGGTCGTCGCCGGTGGCGGCTTCTTCGACGGTCGCGGCCTGGCCGCGGCGCTGTCGTACGGCGCGGCCGGTGTCGCGATGGGCACCCGGTTCCTGCTCACGAGCGATTCGGCCGTGCCGGACTCGGTCAAGCAGGAGTACCTCAAGCGCAGCCTCACCGACACCACGGTGTCGGTGAAGGTCGACGGCATGCCGCACCGCGTGCTCAACACCGACCTCGTGAACGCGCTCGAGAAGTCCAGCTACGCAAAGGGCCTCGTGGCAGCGACCAAGAACGCCATGAAGTTCAAGGCGATGACGGGCATGAAGTGGTCCACCCTCGCCAAGGACGGCCTCGCCATGAAGAAGTCCGGCGACCGCACGTGGCAGCAGATCATCATGGCCGCCAACACCCCCATGCTGCTCAAGGCCGGTCTGGTCGAGGGCAACACGGAGGCCGGCGTGCTCGCGTCCGGTCAGGTGGTCGGCATGATCGACGACTTGCCCAGCTGCCAGGAACTGATCGACCGGATCATGGCCGACGCCGTGAAGCGGATCGATGCACTCGGAGACCTTCGGGCCTGACCGGCCGATCTCTCCGCTCGAGGAACCCTGCCCGCGCCACCCGCGCCGGCAGGGTTCCTTCGTTCTATCAGGGGGCGGTGGCTCGTCAGGGGGCGGTGGCTCGTCAGGGGGCTGAGGTTCCGTCCCCGCCCTCGGCCCGCCGGAGCAGCCAGGTGGCGATCTGGGTGCGCGAACCGAAGCCGAGCTTGTCCCGAATGTGCTCGACGTGGCCCTCGACCGTGCGCTGCGAGATCACCAACTTCTCGGCGATCGCCTTGTTCGTCAGGCCCCGCGCCACCAACTCGGCCACCTGTAGTTCGCGGGGCGTCAACGCGTCCTCCGCGGCGGCCGGTTCCGCCGACTCCGGTGGCTGCTCCGCGAGCGCACGCACGATCGCCTCCTCGACACCCAGCGCCCGCCCGCGATCGAACGCGGCTCGGAACCCTTTCTGGCCCAACTGTCGTCGCGACTGGTCGACACATTCGTCGTGGTACGCGACCATGTTCTCGAAGATGGCCATGGGGCTTCCCGTGGCGGTGAACTGTGCATCCGCGGCGCCCATCAACTCCGCCGCGAGTTCGGGACTGCGTCTCGCCGAGGCCCACGCGAGTTCTTCGAAACACCAGGCACACCCGAACTTGTTGCCGAGCTCCCGCAGCAGCGCCAAGGACTCCTCGAGCAACTCCTCCCCACGCGCGCGGCTGCCCTGCCGCCACAGCACGGAGCCGTAGTCCGACATCGCCATCGCGCGCCACATGATCTCGCCCCGCGGTTCGGTGAGGTCGAGCTGCTCCCGGTACACCGCGGCGGCACGGTCGAGATCGCCGACGGCGAACAACGCGCACCCGAGCCAGTACATCGCCGGCACGAGCCGGTGGAAGTCGTGTCTGCTGCGCAACGGTTCCGTCGTCCGCTCGAGATGCTCGATCCCGGCCCGGAGCTCACCCTCGGCGATCAGGACCATGCCGGTGGCGAAGTCCGCGAAGGCCCCGGCGGTGTCGTCGCACAGCTGCGCCGCCAGTCCGCGCGCCTCCGCGGCCAGCGCCGAGCCGGCGCCCGTGTCCTGCTGCAGGGCCGCGAGCAGGCTGTCGGCGACCGCCGCGTCGAGACGATCCGCGACCGACCCGTCGTGCCGCGCCAGCGCCCGATCGAGCCAGTACCGACCCTCGCTGAGACGGCCGCGGGCGATCCAGAAGTCGAGCAGCGCGCTGGTCATCTGCAGTGCGGGATCGGCCGTATCGGCGTCGCGCAACGCCGAGTCCATCGCCTCTCTCACGTCGGCTCGGTCGAGGTCGAACCGATTGGCCCAGTCCACCTGCCGGGAGCTGATCCAGTCCGCCCGACCCCGCAGCACGAGTTGCCGGTACCAGTCCCGGTGCCGACGCTGCAGCGCCGCGCACTCCTCGTCCAGCAGCAGGCCGCGTCCGTAGTCGCGAAGCGTCTCGAGCATCCGGAACCGGACGGAGGCGCCGGCCGCCTCGCGGATGAGGACGGACTTGTCCACGAGCGACGTCACGAGGTCCACCAGATCCTCGTCCGTCGCTTCACCGCCCAGGATCCCCTCGACCGCGTCCAAATCGAAGCTGCCCGCGAAGATCGCCAGGCGTGCCCACAGCCATTGTTCCGACGGCGTGCACAGGTCGTACCCCCAGTCGATGCTCCACTTGAGCGCCTGCTGCCGGTTGGGTGCGGTGCGGCTGCCACGGGTCAGGAACTCGAAGCGGTCGTTGAGCCGCCGCAGGATCTGATCGACCGGCATCGCCCGCAGGCGCGCGGCCGCCAGCTCGATCGGTAGCGGCAGCCCCTCGAGCCGGCGCACGATCTCCCCGACGACCGCACGGTTCGCGTCGGTGACCCGGAAGTCGGGCATCGCGGCCCGCGCCCGCTGCTCGAAGAGCGCCACCGCGTCACCGTCCGTGGTCTCGGGCTGCGCGGCAGACGAGGGTTCGGTCGACACCGCCAGCGGCGGGACCCGCATCACCCGCTCCCCGGGGACGCCCAACGGGGCGCGACTGGTCGCCAGCACGGTCAGACCGGCGCAGTTCCGAAGCAGTTCGGTCACCAGTACCGCGACCGGACCGAGGAGGTGCTCGCAGTTGTCCAGGATCAGCAGCGCGCGGTCGTCCCCCAGATGCTCGATCAGGACCGTACGAGGCGAGCGCACCGAACGGTCCTGGATGCCCAGGGCGGTGAGCACCGTCTGGTCGAGGAGTGCCGGTTCCTGCAGCTCACTGAGATCGACGAACCACGTGCCCCCGGGATATGCGCGTCGAGCCTCGTCGGCGACGTGCAGCGCCAGCCGGGTCTTGCCCACACCGCCGAGCCCGGTCAGCGTCAGCACCCGCGACTCCGACAGCAGGCGGCGCGCCTCGGCGGATTCGAACCGTCGACCGACGAAACTGGTCAGTTCACTGGGGAGGTTTCCCTGCTTGACCGCCATGTGGCACCGCGCCGAATCGTCCTGTGCAGGTGTGCCCGTACCCCGCAAAGTCTACGCGCGCACGGTGTCCCGCCGAGAGCGATGCGCTCAGGCCAGTTCGCTGCCGGCCTCACGGGAGGGTGCCGACCGGGCCGGCAGGCCACCGACGACGTCGAGAGCGTCCGTCCACGCGTCGAGGGTCGGCGTGGAGATGCGGCGGTGATCGAGGACTCCGGGCTGGGCCAGGGCGGAGTCGAACGGCACCTCGACGAAGCCCGCGACGCGGGGCCCGAGGGCGTCTCGGATCGGGCGCAGATCCACGGGCGCCTGGGGCATCTGGTGCGACACGACGACGATCGACTCCCCCAGCACCTGCGGGCCGTACGTCGACATCACCCAGGTGAGAGCCTCGCGCAGCCGACTGAGCGGCTCCGATCGAGCGGGGGCCACCATCACCAGTGCCGCGCCGGACCGGATCAGCGGAGACAGTCTCGGCGAGCGCAGCGCCGTCCCGACGTCGTGGATGCGGGCGCTGTGCCGCGCGGCGAGGAGTTCGTCGACGATCGCCGGGTCCGTGGTTCGGCCGTCACCGCCGCCGACCACCACGACACCGGCACTCGTCAACGCCATGCGGGTCTCGAACTGCCGGATCGTCCGCGCCGGATCGACTGCCCCGAAGCCCGTCCGAGCCAGCAGGTTTCCGCCGTCGCTGGTCGCGTCGATCGCCGAGACCTCGTGACCGGTGCCGAGCCGCAGCGCGGTGGCCAGGCCGTACGCCGTCGTCGTGGTCGCGGCCCCGCCCGAGCCGGCCACGACGACGGCCGACACCCGCGCGGGCTCCGCTACCCGCGGCGGCCGTCGCAGCGGGACGACGTTGCTCACTGCGAGTCCTCCACCTTGGCGACCTTGAACCCGGTCGGTGACGGCGTCACCGTGACTCGTTGACGGATGACCCCGTCCGGTCTCCCCGGCATCCGCAGACCCAGCTCCACCGCGTACACGTTCGGGTCGGGGGTCTCGGTGACCGTGACGCAGTGTCGGCTCCCCGCGGGGACGTCGTCGATCCATCGCTGGATCTCGGGCACCGGACCGGGGGCAACCATGAGGGACGCGACGCGGCCTCCGTCCCGGGCCGCGTAGTACGCGTGATCGAACGCGCGGATGACGCCGGGCCCGTCGGACGTACTGCCCGGCCCGCTGCCGACGCTGCGACCGGCGACGGTCGACTCCGCGCACCATGTGGGTTCCGCGGGCGCCGGCTGTGGGGCCGGCGGGGCGAGGACCGACGACGGGGACGACGACGGGGTCGCCACCGCGGCAGCCGCCCTCGGTGTGCCCTCCGTCGACTCGATCGTGCCGCCGCGGAGGACGACGGCCGTCGCGCACCCGGCGATCGCGACCAGCGCGGCGCCGACCGTGGCGAGCACGAGCGGCTTGCGTTCGCGGGGGCCGGACGGTGCCTGCTTGCCGGAGTCGGGCGCCGACTCGGGGGCGGCCAGCCAGGCCGGGGCATGGTCGAAATCGTCCGGCAACAGCGCGCCGGCACCGGCCGCGGCCGGTTCGGCGGCTGCGACCGGTCGGGGCGCCGCGGCCGGCGGATCGGCCTCGATGGCCTGCGCGGCAGCGTCTTCCGCAGACGGGTCCCGTTCGTAGCGTTCGGTGACGTCCGGGAAGAGAGAATTGTCCGTCGCCATGTGCCCTCCTGCAGGTGGGGTGGGCCCGGACGGGCCCACCCCGGTCTCACGCCTGGATGCCGGTCCCGACGGCGTCGCTGATCATGTTCGACGCGACACCGAGCGACGAATCGGCGAAGAAGGTCGACAGTCCGGCGTCGACCTGCTCGAGGACCCGGTCACCGCCGGGCTGCGCGGACACGAACTCCCGCGCCTGTCGATCGATTCCGGGCGCCGCGGTCACCGTGTCGCGGACCGTCGACGCCGCAGCCGCACCGGCCGGCGTCGACCCCCACTGCGTCAGCGTCTCCTGCGTCTGCGCCGTGATCGCCGGCTTGTCGACGTCCGGGATCGGCAGATCACGCGGTTCGCCGAGATCTCCGGCGCCGATGGCGGTGCCGGCGACCACACCGAGCCCAGCACCTACCGCCCCACCGAGCACGGCCGCGGGAACGCCCGCCGAAGCAGCCCCGACGGCAGTACCGACGGTCGTCACGAAGCCGATGCCTGGGACGAACAGCCCTTCCGCACCGACTCCCAAGGTGACACCCACGTACGTTCCCACAGCGCCGCCGGCCAACGCCGCGAGTCCACCGGCGACCGCAGCACCGGTGACCGCACCCGCGGCACCCATTCCGATCTGCGCCGCCGCCAGTCGATTCGCGCGAGTGGTCTCGATGCCGAGTGACCGCCAGAAGGTCGACACCTGGGCCTCCACGACCGCGGTGGTGTTGTTGGTCCGGGCCAGGTCGCCGTCGGTGATCCAGTTGGGTTGCGGCGCATGGAAAGTGCCCAGTCGTAGCGTCTCGCGCGGCGCGATGATGGGCGCGGTGGGCTCGACGTAGGTCGGCAGGTGGAGGTCGGAGACCTGGACCGGCGCGACGTAGTAGTCGTCGGGCGCGTCGTAGGTGTCGGTGTCGTAGTCGTAGTTCTCGAGCGGCTGGTACTCGATGTTCTGGTACTGCGCCGGCGGTTCGATCCAGTACACCGGCTCCGGCTGCGCGGGCGCCGAGGTGACCCCGCCCTGAGTCGTCGGCGCCGACGTCACACCGCCCTGCGTCGACGGACCGGACGTGACACCGCCCTGCGGCGGCAGCTGGTTCGGTGCGGCCGATGCCGCGCCCGACGCGGCGACGATCACCGCCGCCGCCGCGGACGGCACGATCGCCACCTTCGCCACGGCCCCTGCCGTCCGCTTCCTGTGGTGCCTACCCATCTCTCGAATCCCCCTCGGTGTCCTCGACGAAGTCACGCGAATCGGTCGACAGGGTCGGCGCGGCGGAAGATGCGACAGCCCTTGATGCGAGGCGCGATCGGCTGCGCTCGGCGCACCCACCCCGAGAGCACGTGTGCGCCCGGCGATCCCCCTCGGCACACGTGCTGCCCCCATCACGTGAAACATCCCCCGCCGGCCGATGTCCCCCCGGCCGGTTTCGTGCACAGCGAATATACAGACCGGACGCCCCGACGTCAGCGCGCCCCTGGAGTCACGAACCCGCGGCCGCACCCTTCGCTGCCATCCGCGCCCGCACCTCGGGCCGGCGCAGCGGCGGGACGGTCCGTGGTGGTTGCCGGCGCGGCGGCAACCCTGCGAGCAGCTCCGTCGTCGTGGCCGTCACCTCCGCGACCGCTTTCTCGAAGGCGTCCCGGTTGGCATCGGTGATCTTCTGGATTCCGCTGACCTTGCGGACGTACTGCCGCGCGGCGGCCTCGATCTCCTCGGCGGTGGCGGCCGGCTCGAGTCCACGCAACTCGGTGATGTTTCGGCACATGCTCGAACGGTAGCCCCGTGTCCGCCCGCGCGAAAGGCTGCCACCGGCGGCTGGTACCAGGTACTTTCGGTATCGGATACCGGACGACGACCGCGGGGGCACGATGTATGTCGTAGAGAACGCGACCGAGGCCACTGCCATCCCGCATCCGCCGCGGCGGCTACCCGTGCTCGGTGACGTTCTCGGCGTCTCGCTGCACACCCCGGTCCAGGACTCCATGCGGCTGGGCCGGCAACTGGGTCCGATCTTCGAGCGCCGGGCACTCGGCAACAGGTTCGTGTTCGTCTCGGGCGCCGACATGGTGGCCGAACTGTCCGACGAGACCCGCTTCGCGAAGAACGTCGCGCCCGGGATCGCCGAGTTGCGCGGCATCGGCGGCGACGGCCTGTTCACCGCGTACAACGAGGAACCGAACTGGGCCCGGGCCCACAACCTGCTGCGCCCGGCCTTCACCCAGTCGGCGATGCGCTCGTACCACGACATCATGGTCCGGGTGGTCGGCGAACTCACCGAGCAGTGGGACCGCTGCGCCGGACGCACGCCGGTGGACGTGTCGTCGGACATGACGAAGCTGACCCTCGAGACGATCGGGCGCGCGGGTTTCAGTTACTCGTTCGATTCGTTCCACCGCGCGCGGCCGCACCCGTTCGTCGAGGCGATGGTCCGTGCGTTGACGCACGCGCAACGCCGCACGTTCCGCAACGTGCCGGGAGTATCGAAGTTGTTGTACCGCAAGTCCGACCGCCAGAATCTCGCCGACACCACCTATCTGACGGACGTGGTCGACGAGGTGATTCGCCGGCGCCGTGACAACGCGGAGGACGGGCCCGAGGATCTTCTCGAGATCATGCTGCGCGCGGCCCGCGAGGACGATCCGAACCGTCTCGACGAGGTGAACATCCGCAACCAGGTGGTGACGTTCCTGGTCGCGGGACACGAAACCACTTCCGGCGCACTATCCTTCGCGTTGTACTATCTCGCCCGAAACCCGGAGATCCTGGCCGCCGCGCGTGCCGAGGTCGACGCGGTGTGGGACGGCGGGCCGCCGCCCTTCGAGAAGGTCGCGAAATTGCGGTACGTCCGGCGCGTCCTCGACGAGACGCTGCGGCTGTGGCCGACGGCGCCCGCCTACGCCCGCGAAGCCCGCGGGGACACGGTTCTGGCCGGCCGGTATCCCATGAAGGCCGGGGACTGGGTGCTCGTGCTGATTCCGTCGTTGCACCGCGACCCGGCGTGGGGGCCGGATCCCGAGCGCTTCGACCCGGACCGTTTCGCGCCCGAGCACGTCCGTGGTCGGGCACCGCACGTCTACAAGCCGTTCGGCACCGGTGAGCGAGCCTGCATCGGAAGGCAATTCGCCATCCACGAGGCGGTCCTCGTGTTGGGTACGATCCTGCGCCGCTACGACTTCGCCGCGGACCCCGACTACCAACTGCGCATCCAGGAACGGCTGACGCTCATGCCGGTCGGCTTCACCCTGACGCTGCGACCGCGCCCACGCGGCTGACCGGCCCCACGGCACGCCCGCGGCCACCACTTCGGGCATGATGGTGGGGACGGTAGACATCGCAATGTTGGAGGCCCACATGGGCCCACCCCGCTGCCGCGAGGCACCCGATCCACGCCGCCCGGTCCGCTTCTGCACGACGCCCGCCGGCGCCCGTGTCGCGTACGCCTGCATGGGACAGGGCCCGCCGCTGGTCGTGCCGGCAGCGTGGGTCAGCCACCTGGAACTGCAATGGCAGGACCCGGCCTATCGCGCGTTCTTCGCACCGCTCTCCGCCGTCCGGACGGTGGTGCAGTACGACCGGCTGGGCTGCGGGCTGTCCGATCCCTGGCCCCAGGCGCAGGGGCTGGACTCGGACCTGACGGTGCTGCAGGCCGTCACCGCGCATCTGGAGCTGGAGCGTTTCGACCTTTTGGGCATCTCGCTGGGCGCCCCGGTGTCGATCGCGGCCGCGGCGCGGTTTCCCGAGCGACTCGGCCGGCTCGTCCTGTACGGCGGTTACGCCGACGGGTCGCAGGTCGCCGCGCCGGAGGTGCGCACGGCCATGCTGGGCCTGGTCCGGGCCCACTGGGGCCTGGGGTCGGAACTGCTGGCCGACGTCTTCCTCCCGGACGGCGCCGCCGGAACGAGGGCGCTCTTCACGCGGCTGCAACGCGCGGCGGCATCACCCCGGCTCGCAGCCGACCTGCTCGCGCAGTGCTACGAGATCGACGTGCGTCCGCTGCTCGACCGGGTGGCGGCCCCGACGCTGGTGGTACACCGCCGCGGGGACCGGGCGATTCCCTACCGCGCGGGCCGGGACCTGGCCGCCCGAATTTCCGGAGCGCGGCTGGTGACGTTGCCCGGCGACAGCCATGTCCCGTTCGTGGGCGACGCCGCCGCGATCGTCCGAGCCGT
This sequence comes from Rhodococcus sp. SGAir0479, assembly GCF_005484805.1. Taxonomy (NCBI): domain Bacteria; kingdom Bacillati; phylum Actinomycetota; class Actinomycetes; order Mycobacteriales; family Nocardiaceae; genus Rhodococcus; species Rhodococcus sp. SGAir0479. Next base: position 4,780,897 of record NZ_CP039432.1, on the reverse strand, counting down.
GCTGGAGTTCTTGGAGGACGGGTCGCGCCCCTCCCGGGAGCGGCGACCCGACGGGCCGGCCGAGCTGACCCCGCGGCAACTGCAGGTCGCGGCGCTGGTGGCCGAGGGCATGACCAATCGTCAGATCGGCCGTCGACTGGGTATCGAAGAGCGCTCCGCGGAGGGACACGTCGAACGCATCCGGCTCCGACTCGGTGTCACCTCCCGCGCGCAGGTTGCCGCCTGGTGGGGACGCCGCGGCGACGCCCAGGCACCGGAGTGAGACCCGGGCACCGGATCGCTCCTCCCGATGGAGTGCAGCCAGGTACCGAATTGAGGTACCGGTTGGGGTGATTCCCGCCTGTTCGCCGGCGCGCGGCTCCGCGAGGCTTGTCGGCACGAGCACTCCACCACCCACTCGAAAGGAGCCTCGGCGATGGACAGCAGCCACGACGTGTTGTCGTTCCGACCGGAGGAGCACGCACCGACCACGCCGGAAGGCTTCCGGCCGCATCCGCTCCGCGGACCGTTCAACGCCCTGTTCTTCACCGCACTCGATCGGTACCTCGATCACCTGTTGCGGCCGCACAAGCAATCCCTTTTCGGCAACCTGCCCCCGACCGTCGTCGAGCTGGGGCCCGGTGTGGGCGCCAACCTGCGTTACCTCCGCGCCGGCACCCGGCTGATCGCCGTGGAACCGAACCCGGCCATGCACGAGCGTCTGCGGGCGCGCGCCGCCCGGGCCCACATCGACCTCGAACTGCACACCACCGGCGCCGAGAGCCTCGACCTACCCGACGCGTCCGTGGACGCGGTGCTCTCGAGTCTGGTGCTCTGCACCGTGGCCGACCCTGCCACCGTCGTCGCCGAGGTCCACCGCGTCCTGCGCCCCGGCGGGCGCTACGCGTTCCTCGAACACGTCGCCGCCCCGGACGGCACGGCGCTGCGCCGCCTGCAGCGCGCGTCCCGCCGGCCCTGGGGGTGGACGTTCGAGGGCTGCTCCTGCGAGCGGGACCTGCAGGCCGTCGTCGAGGCCGCCGGCTTCGCCGAGACCGACATCGACGCCTACCGGCTGCGCTCACCGTTCCTGCAGGTCAACACCCAGATCGCCGGCGTCGCCCGCAAGGGCGTCCGACGGCATCCCCGCCTCCACCGAAACGCGAACGCCCTGCCGGTTCACGGGGAACCGGCAGGGCGTTCGTGAGTGGTGAGGACCAGTCGGACTAGTTCTCGATGCGCTCGATGATCGTGACGTTGGCGGTGCCGCCACCCTCGCAGATGGTGAGCAGGCCGTAGCGGCCGCCCGTACGCTCGAGCTCGTTGAGCAGCGTCGCCATCAGCTTGGTACCGGTCGCACCCAGCGGGTGGCCGAGGGCGATCGCGCCGCCGTTGACGTTGACCTTGGCCGGGTCGGCGCCCAGCTCCTTGATCCACGCCAGCACGACCGGCGCGAAGGCCTCGTTGATCTCGACCAGGTCGATGTCGTCGAGGGTCAGACCGGTCTTCTCCAGCGCGTGCTGGGTCGCCGGGATCGGCGCGCTCAGCATGAAGATCGGGTCGTCGCCGCGGGCGCTCATGTGGTGGATGCGGGCGCGCGGCTTCAGGCCGTACTTCTGCACGGCCTCCTCCGAGGCGAGCAGCAGCGCGCTCGAACCGTCGGAGATCTGGCTGGCGACGGCAGCGGTCAGGCGACCACCCTCGACCAGCACCTTGAGGCTCGCCATCTTCTCGAGGCTGGTCTCGCGCGGGCCCTCGTCGGTGGTCACGTCACCGAAGGGGACGATCTCGTTCTCGAAGCGTCCCTCGGCGATCGCGGCCTTGGCCCGCTCGTGGCTCTGCAGAGCCCACTTCTCGAGCTCCTCGCGGCTGATGTCCCACTTGTCGGCGATCATCTCGGCGCCGCGGAACTGCGACACCTCCTCGTCGCCGTAGCGGTCGGTCCAACCCTTGGACTCGGCGGTGGGGGTGCTGAAGCCGTACTGCTCGCCGACGATCATGGCGGCCGAGATCGGGATCTGGCTCATGTTCTGGACGCCGCCGGCGATGATCAGGTCGGCGGTGCCGGCCAGGATGGCCTGCGCGCCGAACTGGATGGCCTGCTGGCTCGAACCGCACTGGCGGTCGACCGTCACGCCCGGCACATGCTGCGGCAGGCCCGCGGCCAGCCACGACAGGCGCGCGATGTTGCCGGCCTGGCCGCCGATCGCGTCGACACAGCCGAACACGACGTCGTCGACGTCCGACGGGTCGATGCCGGTGCGCTCGACGAGCGCCTTGATGATGTGCGCGCCCAGGTCGATCGGGTGAACGGGGGCCAGGCCACCGTTCTTCTTGCCGATCGGGGTGCGGATGGCGTCGACGATGTAAACCTCGGGCATGAACAGCTCCTGGGTCGGATTACTTGTGGGAGTCGGGGCTGGCGAGCCCGTCGAGAACGATGGAGAGGTACTGCTTGGCAACGGCTTCGGCGGTCATCGGGCCGCCCGGCCGGTACCAGCGCACGGCCACCCAGACCGTGTCGCGCATGAAACGGAAAACAATCTCGATGTCGAGATCCTTCCGGAAGCTGCCGTCGGCGACCCCGGCCTCGAGCACCCCGACCCACAGGTCGCGGAACTCCTGGTTACGCTCGGCCAGGTACGCGAACCGCTCGTTCGCGGCGAGATGCTTGACCTCGTCCTGGTAGATCGCGACCGCGCTGTGCGAGGCGTCGATGGCCTCGAACGACGCGACCACCAGCGCCTCGAAGGTCTCGCGCGAGCCCATGCCCGCCCCGACGATCTCGCGGTAGCGCCCGAACAGGTCGTCCTGGAACCCGCGGAGGATCTCGTCGACCATCGACTCCTTGGAGTCGAAGTGGTGATAGAGGCTGCCGGACAGGATGCCCGCCGCGTCGGCGATGTCGCGCACGGTGGTGGCTCGGAGGCCACGTGCGGCGAACAGGCCCGCAGCGAGTTCGAGGAGTTCGGCGCGACGCCCGGACTTGTTCGAAGACTCGTCGGCGTCTCGGGGGGGAGTCATGCCGGATATCCTACCAACCAAGCGATTGCTAGGTCACCGCCGTATTTCGCCCAGTGGGCACTTCCCCGCGGCGACCGAATGCCGCATCGGTTCAGTCCAGCTGCACCGATGTGACATTCGGTCACCGTGAACACGGGCGCAGCCTACGCGCGCTGGCTCGAGACCGAGACGATCTCGCCGGTCATGTAGGTGGTGTAGTCGCTCGCGAGCATCGCGATGACCGACGCGATCTCCCACACCTCGGCCGCGCGACCGTAGGCCTCACGCGATGCCAGGCTGTCGAGCAGCTCGTCGCTGGTGACCTTCGCCAGGAACGGATGCTTGGCGATGGACGGCGAGACCGCGTTGATGCGGACGCCGAACTCGGCGGCCTCGATCGCGGAGCAACGGGTGAGCGCCATGACGCCGGCCTTCGCGGCCGCGTAGTGCGACTGCGAGTGCTGTGCACGCCAGCCGAGGACGGAGGCGTTGTTGACGATGACGCCACCGTGCGGCGCGTCCTTGAAGTAGCGCAGCGCGGCGCGGGTCGCGCGGAACGTGCTCGTCAGCGTGATGTCGACGACCCGGTCCCACTGCTCGTCGGTCATGTCGACGATCGGCGTCTCGCCGCCCAGACCGGCGTTGTTGACGAGAACGTCGATGCGGCCGAGCTTCTCGGCGGCGCCGGCGATGAGCGCGTCGACCTGCTCGGTGCTCGAGACGTCACACACGAACGACTCGACCTGCTGGTTGCCGAACTCGGCCGAGAGCTTCTCGACGGTCTCGCCGAGCCGACGCTCGTGGAAGTCCGACACCAGGACGTCGGCGCCCTCGAGCAGCGCACGGCGTGCGGTCGAGAAGCCGATGCCGGTGCCGGCCGCAGCGGTCACGACGATCTTCTTGCCCTTGAGCAGATCGTGGCCCGCGACCTCTTCGGGCGCGACGGCGAGCGGGGACTTGATGGTGGCGGTCACGGGCGTGCCTCTCGGGGAAGGCCGAGCACACGCTCGGCGATGATGTTGCGCTGGATCTCGTTGGATCCGCCGTAGATGGTGTCGGCCCGGGTGAACAACCACAGGCGCTGCAGGTCGTTGAGCTCTTCACCGGGCTCGGTGTTCTCCACACCGACCAGCGAGGCCGCACCCTGGACCTCCATGGCGAGCTCGCCCAGGCCGCGGTGCCAGTTGGCCCACAACAGCTTCGCAACCGACGCCTCGCCGCCGTTGGCGCTGGCGTCGACGCTCGCGAGCGTGCGCAGCGCGTGGGCACGGATGACCTGCAGGCTCATCCAGGCGCGGGAGATCTTGTTGCGGATCGCGGGATCCTTGGCGGCGCCGTTGCGCTCGGCCAGGTCGACGATCGACTCGAGCTCACGGGCGAAACCGATCTGCTGGCCCAGGGTCGAGACACCACGCTCGAAGGTGAGCGTGCCCATCGCGGTGCCCCAGCCGTTGCCCTCGCCGCCGACGACCAGGTCCGCGTCGGTGCGGGCGTCGTCGAAGAACACCTCGTTGAACTCGGAGGTCCCGGTGAGCTGGATGATCGGGCGAACCTCGACACCCTCCTGGTTCATGGGAACCAGCAGGTACGACAGGCCCTTGTGGCGCGACGAGCCCGGCTCGGTGCGCGCGACGACGAAGCACCAGTCGGCCAGGTGCGCGAGCGACGTCCAGACCTTCTGGCCGTTGACGACCCACTGGTCGCCGTCGCGGCGCGCGGTGGTCGACACGTTCGCGAGGTCGGACCCGGCGCCCGGCTCGGAGTAGCCCTGGCACCACAGTTCGGTGACGGTCTTGATGCCCGGCAGGAAGCGCTGCTTCTGCTCCTCGGTGCCGAAGGCGATGAGCGTCGGTCCCAGCAGTTCCTCACCGATATGGCTCACGCGCGCCGGCGCATTCGCGCGCGCGTATTCCTGATGGAAGATGATCTGCTGGCTCAGCGTCGCTTCGCGGCCGCCGTACTCCTTGGGCCACCCGAGGCAGGTCCAGCCGGCGGCAGCCAGGTGACGGTCCCACTCGAGTCGTTCCTCGAACGCCTCGTGTTCACGTCCCGGGCCGCCCAGACCCTTCAGCTCGGCAAACTTCCCGGAGAGGTTCTCTTCGAGCCAATCACGAATTTCCTTCGCAAAGGCCGCGTCGGCGGCCGTGTTCTCGCTGGTCGCACTTCCCTGGCTAACGTCCACAGCGATACGGTACCCTACCAAGCACTTGCTTTGTATAGAGGTTCAGCCTCGCCCTAGGAGAGATTGTGAGCACGAATGTGACCACCGAGCCCCGGACGACCCCGGCCGCGCTGTGGCGCGCCGCTGAACAATTCGGATCGAACGAGGCTGTGGCGGACGGATCCGACCGGACCACTTACACCGAGCTGCTCGAGCGGGTGCGGCTCGCGGCCCGCGCGCTCATGGCCAAGGGCGTCGAGGCGGGAGACCGCGTTGCGGTCTGGGCACCCAACACCCACCACTGGATCGAGGCTTTCCTCGCGGCGCAGTACGCCGGCGCCACCCTGGTGCCGATCAGCACCCGCTACACCGGACACGAGGCGCTCGATCTCCTCGAGCGCACCCAGGCGAAGGTCCTGGTCGTCCCGGACCGTTTCCTCAAGGCCGACCGGCTGGCCGACGTCCTGAAGGCCGCGGGGCCGCAGGGCATCCCGACACTGCAACTGGTCCTCCGCACGCCGTCCGACGATCCCGACTCGGGCGCCCCCACGACGGAGTTCCCCGGCGGCGAGATCCTCGAGTGGGACCAGCTGGCAGCGGCCGCCGAGCCCGTGTCCACGGACGAGGCGGATGCCCGTGCACGCGCCGTCTCCCCCGACGACGTCGCCGACATCCTGTTCACGTCGGGCACCACGGGTAAGAGCAAGGGCGTCATGACCGCCCACCGTCAGACCGTGGGCATCGCCGACGCGTGGGCCGACTGCGCGGCAGTCGACGCGAACGACCGCTACCTGGTCATCAACCCGTTCTTCCACACCTTCGGCTACAAGGCCGGGATCATGGTGTGCCTCCTGCGCGGCGCCACGATCGTGCCCGCCGCGGTCTTCGACGTTCCCACGATCATGACGATGATCGCCGACGAGAAGATCAGCGTGCTGCCCGGCGCGCCCACGATCCACCAGACGATCCTCGACTTCCCCACCCGCGACGAGTACGACCTGTCGAGTCTGCGGGTCGCGATCACCGGTGCGGCCGCGGTCCCGGTGGTGCTGGTCGAGCGCATGCAGGCCGAACTCGGCTACGACGCCGTCATCACCGCCTACGGCCAGACCGAGGCCGTCGTGGTGACGATGTGCCGCACCGACGACGACCCGGTCACGGTCGCGACCTCGTCGGGCCGCGCGATCCCGGGCATGGAGGTCCGGATCGGCGAGAACGGCGAGATCCTGGTGCGCGGCGAGAATGTGATGCTCGGTTACCTCGACGACCCCGAGGCGACGAGGAAGACGATCGACGAGGACGGCTGGCTGCACACCGGTGACGTCGGCGTCCTCGACGAGCGCGGCTACCTCGACATCACCGACCGGCTCAAGGACATGTACATCTCCAACGGGTTCAACGTGTACCCGGCCGAGGTCGAGAACGCGCTCGCGCGAATGGATTCCCTCGCCGAGGCCGCCGTCATCGGCATCCCGGACGAGCGGGCCGGCGAGGTGGGGCGCGCGTACGTCGTGCCGAAGCCCGGAGTCACGGTGACCCCCGAGGAGGTCATCGCGTTCTGCAAGGAGCGGCTCGCCAACTTCAAGATTCCGCGCGAGGTGAAGATCGTCGGCGGACTGCCGCGCAATCCCTCGGGCAAGGTGCTCAAGAACGATCTGCGGGAGGGCAAGGCATGACCGTCCCCCACGATGTCACCGCTCGGGGCGATGTCCCCGACGAGGGGGAGGTCGTCACCTACGAGGTGCGTGACCACGTCGCGATCGTGACGATGAACCGTCCCGAGTACCGCAATGCCCAGAACTCGGTGATGACGTACGCCCTCGACGCCGCGTTCGAACGAGCCGTCGAGGACGACGACGTGAAGGTGATCGTGCTGGCCGGCAACGGCGAGCACTTCAGCGCCGGCCACGACATCGGCACCCCCGGCCGCGATCACCACGTGCACTACGAGAACAAGGCCGCGCTGTGGTGGGACCACCTCGGCAAGGACGGCGGCGACCAGCGCTTCGCCCGCGAGAGCGAGGTGTACCTGGGGATGTGCCGCCGGTGGCGGGAGATCCCGAAGCCGATGATCGCCCAGATCCACGGCGCGTGCATCGCCGGCGGACTCATGCTCTCGTGGTGCTGCGACCTGATCGTCGCGTCGCAGGACGCGTTCTTCGCGGACCCGGTCGTCCGCATGGGCGTGCCCGGCGTCGAGTACTTCGCCCACCCGTGGGCGCTGGGGACTCGGTTCGCGAAGGAGATCCTCTTCACGGGCGACCGCTTCTCCGCGCAGCGCGCGTACGAGGTGGGCATGGTCAACCGGGTGGTGCCGCGCGCCGAACTCGAGGCGGAGACCCTGGCGCTGGCAGCCCGCATCGCGGAGATGCCGCGGTTCGGTCTGGCGCTGACCAAGAAGGCTGTCAACCAGTGCGAGGACCTGATGGGTCAGCGTGCCGGTATGGATTCGGTGTTCGGCCTGCACCACTTCGCCCACGCGCACAACGCCGAGGTGGGCAGGGACTCGCTGGGTGGAATGGACGTCAACAGTATGAAAGCGAAGGCGAAATAGTGGATCTCGAACTGGATGAAAAGGCCCGCGCCTTCCAGCTGGAAGTGCGCGAATGGCTCGCTGCCAACGTCCCGGCGGAGCCGCTGCCGTCGATGGACACCGCGGAGGGCTTCGAGGCCCACCGCGAGTGGGAGCACAAGCTCGCCGACGCCCGCCTGTCGACCGTCTCGTGGCCCGAGGAGTTCGGCGGCCGCGACGCGTCGATGATCGAGTGGGTCCTCTTCGAGGAGGAGTACTACAAGGCCGGTGCCCCCGGCCGGGTCAGCCAGAACGGCATCTTCCTGTTCGCGCCCACGCTGTTCGAGCACGGCACCGAGGAGCAGCTCGCGCGCATCATGCCGAGCATGTCCCGCGCCGACGTCATCTGGGCGCAGGCCTGGTCCGAACCGGAGGCCGGCAGCGACCTCGCGGGCATCCGGTCGACGGCCCGTCGCACCGAGGGCGGCTGGATCCTCAACGGGCAGAAGACGTGGAGCTCGCGCGCGGTGTACGCGGACTGGGGCTTCGGCATGTTCCGCACCGATCCGGAAGCGCAGCGCCACAAGGGCCTGACGTACTTCATGTTCCCGCTGAACCAGGACGGCGTCACCGTCCGGGCGATCCCGCAGCTCGACGGCGAGCCCGGCTTCGCGGAGATCTTCTTCGAGGACGTCTTCGTCCCCGACGCCGACGTCGTCGGCGAGGTCAACAACGGCTGGCGGGTCGCGATGAGCACCGCCTCCAACGAGCGCGGCCTGTCGCTGCGCAGCCCGGGCCGCTTCATCTCCGCGGTCAACCGCCTGATCGAGGTGTGGAAGTCGAACGCGGACGTGACCGACACCGCGGCCCGTGACCGTGTCGTCGACGCGTGGATCGGCGCCGAGGCCTACCGCCTGCACACGTGGGGCACCGTCACCCGCATGCTCGAGGGTGTCCCCCTCGGCGTCGAGGGTTCGATCAACAAGATCTTCTGGTCCGAGCTCGACGTCCGCATCCACGAGACGGCCCTCGACCTGCTGGGCGCCGACGGCGAGCTCGCCGGCAAGTGGCAGGACGGGTACCTGTTCTCGCTGTCCGGCCCGATCTACGCCGGCACCAACGAAATTCAGCGCAACATCGTTGCCGAGCGGCTGCTCGGACTCCCGAAGGCGGATCGATGAAATTCTCCCTGTCCACCGAGCAGCGCGATTTCGCGGACAGCCTCCGCAGCCTGCTCGCCAACGCCAAGACCCCGGCCGTCGTCCGGTCCTGGGGTGAGAACGACACCGCCGCGGGTCTGGCCCTGCTGCAGCAGCTCGCCGAGACCGGTGTGACCGCGCTGGCGGTGCCCGAGGAGTTCGACGGCATCGGCGCGCATCCGACCGACCTGGCCGTCGCGTTCATCGAGCTGGGCCGCGCCGCGGTCCCGGGCCCGATCCTGGAGACGGCGGCAGCCGTCCCCGCGCTGCTGTCGGCGCTGGGAGATCAGGAACTGGGCAAGCGGTTCCTGCCCGGCATCGCCGAGGGCACCCTCGCGTCGCTGGTGCTCGAGCCGTCCACCCCGCGCGCTCTCGACGCCGATGTCGCCGAGCCGGTGCTGCGGGTTTCCGGAGACACCCTCGAGCTGGTCCGCCCCACCACGCAGCTCGAGTCGGTCGACCCGGCTCGTCGCCTGTTCGAGGTGGAGTCGGTCGAGACACTCGCGCAGGGCGCGGACGTCGCCGCGGCCGCCGAGAAGGCCTACGACCTGGCCGTGCTCGCGGCGTCGGCGCAGCTGATCGGTGCCGGCCACGCGATGATCGAGACCGCCACCGAGTACGCCAAGAACCGCTCGCAGTTCGGCCGCGTCATCGGTAGCTTCCAGGCTGTCAAGCATCACCTGTCCGACGCGCTCGTGGCTGTCGAGATGGCCACCCCGCTGGTGTACGGCGCGGCGATCTCCATCGCGGACGGAGCCGACACCATCGGCCGCGACGTGTCGGCCGCGAAGGTCGCCGCCGCGAACGCCGCCTACGTGGCGTCGCGCAAGGCCCTGCAGGTGCACGGCGCCATCGGTTACACCCTCGAGTGCGACCTGTCGCTGTGGCTGACCAAGGTGCGGGCACTGCAGTCCGCCTGGGGCACCGCCTCGGCCCACCGCGCACGGATTGCGAGCGCGCTGTGAGCGGGGTCGGAGTGTTCGAGGAGGAGCAGCTCGAGCTCCGCAAGACGGTGGCGCAGCTGCTGAGCAAGCGCGCCGACGCGGCCGCGTTGCGCAAGACGCTCGAGTCCGGCGACGCGTTCGACCGCGGCCTGTGGGACGTGTTGTGCCAGCAGGTCGGTGTCGCGGCCCTGGCGATCCCCGAGGAGTTCGGCGGCTTCGGCGCCACCCTCGTCGAGCAGCACCTGGTGCTCGAGGAGCTCGGCGCCGCGCTGACGCCGTCGCCGATGTTCGGTTCCGCGGTGCTGGCCGCCCAGGCGATCCTGGCGACGGGCAACACCGAGGCGTGCGAGCGTCTGCTGCCCGGCATCGCCGAGGGTTCGTCCATCGCCGCGCTGTGCTGGGTGGGCCCCGAGGGGCACTGGCGCAGCACCGAGGTCGCGTGCACCGCGTCCGGTGACGACGCGTCCGCGTACACCGTCTCGGGCACCGCGCACTACGTGCTCGACGGCGCGCACGCCGACGTGCTCATCGTGGCTGCGTCCGTGGAAGGCACGGACGGCGTCATCGGTTTGTTCGAGGTCGACCCGTCCGCCGACGGCGTTGCGCGCCGTCAGCTCCCGACGATGGATCTCACCCGCCCGATGTCGTTGGTGGAGTTCGCCTCCGCGCCCGCCGTCCGGCTCACCGCCGACGACGCCTCCGCCGCGCTCGAGCAGGTGCGCCGCATCGCGATCGTCGCGCTGTCGGCCGAGCAGGTCGGTGCCGCGGCCCGCTGCCTGCAGATGACCGTGGACTACAGCAAGGATCGCGTGCAGTTCGGGCGCGCAATCGGCAGCTTCCAGGCGCTCAAGCACCGCATGGCCGACCTGTACTTCCTGGTGGAGACGGCCCGGTCGGCGTCGTATGCGGCCGTCCACTCGCTGAGCGAGGGCCTGCCGTCGGCCGCGGCCGACGCCGCGGTCGCGAAGGCGTACTGCTCGGAGGCGCTGCTGGCGGTGACCGGCGACTCGATCCAGCTGCACGGCGGCATCGCGATCACCTGGGAGCACGACGCGCACCTGTTCTTCAAGCGCGCGCACGGCAGCGCCCAGCTGTTCGGGCAGCCCGAGCAGTTCCTCGAGGAGATGGAGACGCTCGCGGGCCTGTCCGCCTGACCCCGTCCCGACGCCGAGAGCCGGCCCGGAGAGATTCCGGGCCGGCCCTCGGCGTGTTCGCTGGTGTCAGGCGTCGGTCGGCGTCCAGCGCGCGGCGCGGATGCGATCGATCTTGTGCCGTCGCCGGGGGGCGACGATCCCGGGTAACAACAGCTTGAGCATCTGGTCGATGCGCTCGTACAGATCCTGCCGTCCGGTCAACACGTGCGAGACCAGTTGCACGCCCGTGAAGGAGCCGACGATGAAGCGCCCCAGCTCGGCGGGGACGACGGTGTCGACCACGTCGCCCTCGGCGATCGCGGCGCGCGCGACGTGCTCGCACGCGTCGATCCAGTCGGCGTACGGCTTGCGGGGACCGTCGTCGGCGCTCATCTCGAGGGTCAGGCGGATCCCGGCGCGCACGATCGGGTCCTCGATCATCTGGCGGCCCATCTCGTAGCAGAGCATCGCCAACTGCTCGAGCGCCGGCTCACTCGACGACAGGATGGCCTCGACGGCCTTCATCGTGATGGCGTGCTGCTCCTCTATGACCACCTTCGCCAGATCGTCCTTCGACTTGAAGTGGAAGTACAGCGCGCCCTTCGTGATTCCCGAGAGCTCCACGATCTCGGCCAGACTCGCGCGTTCGTACCCCGCGCGGTCGAACATTTCGGAAGCACCCTTGACGATCTGCTGGCGCGTGATCCACGCCCGCTCCTGCTTGAGCATTCGGTCGTACCCTTCGTCTCACTCGCCCCCGCGGATTGCATCATTGCGGACGGCGAGGGATCGGACCAGAGTCAGACGCGAATTCGGGCCACGAGTTCCTCGAGGTACTGCGCGACACCGTCTTCGTCGTTGCTCGGCAGTACCCGAGTGGCGAGCGCCCGCACCTCCGGCAAGGCATTCTCCGGACAGAGCGCGACGCCACCCCACATCAGCATCGGAATATCGTTCACGGCGTCGCCGATCACCGCAACCTCCTCGGCGGCGATGCCCCGGGACGCGCACAGCTGCGCGAGTGCGGTGGCCTTCGAGACGCCCGTCGCGGCCATCTCGACGTACGGTGCGCCGGAGTGCGTCAGTTCCACCCCGGCGACGCCGGCCGCGGCCGCCAGTCGGTACAACTCCAAGCTGGGTACCTCGGGATGACGTGCGACGATCTTGACCATCGGCTCGCCCATCCGCGGTAGCTGTTCCTCGAGGATCATCTCGTCGAGGGTCCGGTGATGGTCGGCGTACTCGCACAGCGCCGCGTACTCCGGCTCCGCCACGAACGTCGTCGGCCCCACGTTCGCGAACACGACGCCCGGGACCAGTGTGCGGACCCGTTCCATCGCCGCGAGCGCCTCGGCCACCTCGATCGAGACGGTGCCGGTGATCTCGGGAGTGCCGTCGGCGAGGTCGAGCGTGACGGCCCCGTTGGCGCAGATCGCCTCCCCCCGGAACCCGCACGACTGCGCGAGCGCCGACACCGAGTGCCTGGCGCGGGCGGTCGCCCACACCACCTCCACGCCGGCGTCGCGCGCGGCCGCCATCGCCTGCGCGCTCCGCGGCGAGACGGTCCGGTCGGACCGCAGGAGAGTCCCGTCGAGGTCCGAGGCCACCAGCCTGATTCGTCTCACCCGACGATGATCCCAGCCGCCGGGCGTGCGTCGCTCGCCGGGACGGGCAGCCGCCCGGTGCGTGGCAGGATGACGCCATGCCGCGCCCCGCCTTCTGGTCGATGGCCCTCGAGGACATCCCCCGCCCGGACTACGTCGACGTCGTCGCGGTGCCGCTGCCCGCAGGCGCCACCGACGATCCACGGGTCTGGGCGGAGACGGTGTTCGCGGTCGACGCCAGCCCCCGGTGGGTCCGGCTGGCCTTCGCCGTCCGGCAGATGCTGGTGCCGCTGATCGGGGTGCCTCGCGGCGGGCGCGACGTCTTCGCCGTCGCCCGCGTGCAGGACGGCGAGGCGCTCGTCAGCGCCGACGATCGGCATCTGGACTTCCGGGCCGCCGTCGCGGTCGACGCCGAGACCCGCCTGGTCCGGATGACGACGGTCGTGCGGTTGAAGGGCTGGCGTGGACGCGTCTACTTCGCCCCGGTCGGCGTGGTGCACCCGGTGGTCGTGCAGTCCATGCTCCGCCGTGCCTGCGTCAGGCTCACCCCGCGCTGATGGGTCGGCGGCTGCACACGGTGCCGCCGTCGCGGTGGTTGTCGGGCCGCTGCGACATGATGGCCGCATGAGGACGCGCGTGATCCACTTCGTCAGCCCCACCCCGATTCCGGAGTTCCTGTACTACGCACCGCCTGCGGGCATCGCTCGGCTCGCGGAGCTCATCGCCGTGGCGAATCAGTTCGACAGGAAGGACCGGGAGATCCACCAGGTCGAGAACCTGCTGCGGCTCTACGCGGAGTACACGAGCGTGGAAGTGGTCGAAGACGGCCTCGACCAGACGTCCTGGGGGATCTCGTTCATCGTGGACAATCCGATCTCGACGGCACTACAGGAAGCCAAAGCCCTCGGCGTGGACCTTCCGATCTTCCTCCAACCGGACAGGCTCGAGGTCCAGGTGCCGTGGACCCAGATCAAGGCGATCACCCTGGCCCCCACGGCCGGCTGAGCCGCCGGGTCGCTCGGGCACTCGGACGACGCAGAGCCCCGTTCGGGTTTGCGCTTCTGCGTGACGGGTATTCGGTCTCTCATGGAAGCGCAAGTCAGCCTGACGGTGGACGGCGAGCAGCGGACGGTGTCGATCGACACGCGGACGACACTGCTCGACGCGTTACGGGACCGCCTCGGGATCCACTCGCCGAAGAAGGGCTGCGACCACGGGCAGTGCGGATCGTGCACGGTGCTGGTCGACGGCCGTCGCGTGACCTCGTGCCTGTCGCTGGCGGTGGCGCAGGACGGGGTGACGGTCGTGACCGCGGCCGGGCTGGCGAGCACGGACGACGCCGGCGGCGACGGCGCCACGCCCGACGAACTGCATCCGATGCAACGAGCGTTCATCGACCAGGACGGGTTCCAGTGCGGGTACTGCACACCCGGACAGGTGTGTTCGGCGGTGGGCATGCTCGACGAGTTCGCGGCCGGAGCACCGAGTCACGTCACCGAGGATCTGACCGGGGAGACCGAACTGACCGACGCGGAGATCCGAGAACGGATGAGCGGCAACCTGTGCCGATGCGGGGCCTACCCCAACATCCTGGCGGCGATCCGTCAGGCCGCGAACGAGGAGGCCGGCAGGTGATCCCGTTTCGGTACGAGCGCGCGGCGGACGTCGCCGCCGCGGTGACGTTGCTGCAGCGCAATCCCGGCGCGAAACTGCTCGCGGGCGGGACCAATCTGGTGGACCTGCTCAAGCTCGGTGTCGCCTCGCCCCACCTGCTGGTCGACATCTCGCGGCTGCCGCTGGACACCGTCGAGGAGACCGAGGCCGGCGGGTTGCGGATCGGGACGAACGTTCGCAACAGCGATCTGGCCGCGCATCCGGTGGTTCGGCAGCGGTACCCGATGCTGGCGCGTGCCCTGCTCTCGGCGGCGTCGCCGCAACTGCGCAACCTGGCGACGACGGGCGGAAACCTCTTGCAGCGCACCCGGTGCGTCTACTTCCAGGACGTCACGACCGCCTGCAACAAGCGCGATCCGGGTACCGGATGCTCCGCGATCGGCGGTTTCACCCGGCACCACGCCATCTTCGGAGCATCCGACGCGTGCGCGGCCACGCACCCGTCGGACATGGCGGTGGCACTCGCGGCGCTCGACGCGCAGGTGCTGGTCACCGGGCCGGGCGGCACTCGGCGCATCCCGATGCCCGGCTTCCACCGACTGCCCGGCCGCGAACCGGATCGCGACACCGTCCTCGCGCCCGACGAACTGATTGTCGCGGTGGAGCTTCCACCGGCCAGAGCGGGTGCGGCATCGACGTACCGGAAGGTGCGTGAGCGGGCGTCGTACGCATTCGCGCTGGTGTCGGTGGCGGCCGAGTTGGTGGTGCACGACGGCACCGTCACGCAGGCGCGGATCGCACTCGGTGGCGTCGCGCACGCACCGTGGCGCGCGGCCGCGGCGGAGGCCGTGCTTCGCGGTCGCCGCCCCGAGATGGCGGTGTTCGGGGAGGCCGCCGACGCCGAGTTGGCGTCGGCCCGGCCGTTCGCCGACAACGCTTTCAAGGTGCCGTTGGTGCGGCGCACGGTCGTGGCGGTGTTGCGCGATCTCGCCGCAGGTCCGGCCGACTCCCGGCCGTCCGACCGGGAGGTGACTCGGGCGTGAGCGCGATCGGAACATCACTGGGACGCATCGACGGGCCCGAGAAGGTCACCGGGACAGCGCCGTACGCGTACGAGCACGACGTCGCGGAACCGGTGTACCTGCATGCGATCACCGCGACGATCCCGTCCGGCACGATCACGCGCATGGACACCACGGCCGCCGAGGCGGTGGACGGGGTGCTCGCGGTCCTCACGCCGTGGAACGCACCGCGGCTGGCCGACACCTCGGACGGCGAGTACAGCATCCTGCAGGGCCCGACGGTGGCATTTCGCGGCCAGATCATCGGAGGCGTCGTCGCCGAGACCGCCGAGGTCGCGCGTCATGCACAGTCTGTGGTGCGGGTCGAGTACGACGTCCGGCCGCACGACGCCACCTTCCGGATCGACGGGCCCGACGTCTACGTTCCCGAGGTCGCGAACGGGGGATCCGACGCGGTGAGCACGGACGGCAACCCCGAGGCCGTGCTCGCGCAGGCCCGGGCGCGCGGCGGCCCGGTGGTCGACAGCTGGTACTCCTCCCCCGAGGAGCACAACAATCCGATGGAGCCGCACACGACCATCGCGTGCTGGGACCCCGCCGAGAACGCGTTGACGCTGCACGACTCCACGCAGGGCCCGCACGGCGTCGCCTCGACCCTGGCGCCGGTACTGGGCCTCGAGCCGGACCGGATCCGGGTGATCGCGCCGCACGTCGGCGGTGGGTTCGGTTCCAAGGGCGCCCCGCACGCGCACAACGTGCTGGCGGCGCTGGCGGCCCGGGCACTGCCCGGCCGGTCGGTGAAGTTCGCGGTCACCCGCCAGCAGATGTTCGTGTTCACCGGCTACCGCCCGGCCATCGCGTCGCACGTCCGTCTGGCCGCCGACGCCGAGGGGCGTATCACCGCGCTGATACACGACGCCTACTCCCAGTCCTCCCGCGTCAAGGAGTACGTCGAACAGACCGCGGTGGGGTCGCGGTCGATGTACGCGGCCGAGCACCGGAGCACGTCGCACCGCGCGGTGCCGCTGGACGTGCCGGTGCCGTACTGGATGCGGGCGCCGGGTGAGTGCCCCGGCATGTTCGCCGGCGAGGTCGCAATGGACGAGCTCGCCGAGGCGTGCGGCCTCGACCCGATCGAGCTGCGCGTCCGCAACGATCCGCCGACCGACCCGGAATCGGGGAAGCCCTGGGCGTCGCGGCGCCTGGTCGACTGCCTCCGCGAGGGCGCACGACGGTTCGGCTGGGACGCGCGGGCGCGCACGCCGGGCACCTGCCGCGTCGGCAACGCGCTCGTCGGCCTGGGAGTGGCCAGCGCCGCCTACCCGCACATGATCAACCCCGGCTCGCAGGCGACGGTCACGCTGCGGGAAGACGGGCGCTACGGCGTGCAGATCGACGCCGTGGACATCGGGACCGGCACGTGGACCACGCTCACCCTCATCGCCGCCGACGCCCTCGGCTGCCCGCCCGAGCGGGTCGTGCTCGAGATCGGCGACAACGCGCTGCCGTCCGCGTCCGTGGCGGGCGGCTCGTCCGGGACGTCGTCGTGGGGAGCGGCGATTCTGGCGGCCGTCGACGCGTTCCGACAGCGGTACGGCCACGAACCGGCGGTGGGCGCGTCGGTGACGGCCGGTTCCGACGCCGAGCCCGACGAGGACTACCAGCCCTATTCGTTCGGCGCGCACTTCGTCGAGGCGCGGGTGGACGTCGACACCGGGGAGATCACGGTGCCGCGCATGCTGGGAGTGTTCTCGATCGGCCGGGTGATCAATCCCCGCACCGTGCGGTCACAGTTCATCGGGGGCATGACCTTCGGCATCTCGATGGCGTTGCAGGAGGAGAGCGTTCGCGATCCGCGGTTCGGGCACGTCGTGACGCAGGACTTCGCGACGTACCACATTCCGGTCCACGCGGACGTGCAGGACGTCGACGCGGTCTGGCTCGACGACGTCGACACCCGGGCCACGCCGATGGGCTCGCGCGGTGCCGGGGAGATCGGCAACGTCGGTAGCGCGGCGGCGGTGGTGAACGCGATCTACAACGCCACCGGCGTCCGGGTCCGCGATCTGCCCGTGCGCGCCGACGCGCTGCTGTCCGGTCTGCCGGAAGCCTGACAGCGCGCCGGCGAGAGACGCACCACTCGCCCGGCGGCCCCCGCCGAACGCTCCTAGCCTGGATTCATGACCACTCCCGAGATCGACCTGAATTCCGGAACAGTCATTCCCCAGCTCGGCCTGGGTGTCTGGCAGGCCACCAACGACGAGACCGAGCACGCCGTCCGCTTCGCGCTCGACGACGCCGGCTACCGGCACATCGACACCGCCGCGGCCTACGGCAACGAGGAGGGTGTCGGCCGCGGCATCGCGGCCTCGTCCGTGCCGCGCGAGGACATCTTCGTCACCACCAAGTTGTGGAACTCCGACCATGGCTACGAGTCGGCACTGCGGGCGTTCGACGCGAGCCTGTCGCGGCTGGGGCTCGACTACGTGGACCTGTACCTGATCCACTGGCCGCTTCAGGACCAGGAGACCCGGCTGCGCACGTGGGACGCGTTCGAGAAGATCGCCGAATCCAGCCGCGCCAAGGCGATCGGCGTGTGCAACTACGAACCTCACCACCTGCAGGAACTGGTCGACCGCGGCGGGATGCTGCCCGCCGTCGACCAGGTGGAGTTGCACCCCCATCTGCCGCAGCACGCGATCCGGGACTTCGCTGCGCTGCACGGCATCGCGGTGGAGTCGTGGAGTCCGCTCGGTGGTACCAGCAACGCCGGGTGGGGTGACGCGTCCAAGCCCAACACCCTGCTCGACGACCCCGTCCTCACCCGCATCGGTGAGGCGTACGGGAAGTCCCCCGCGCAGGTCCTCATCCGGTGGCATCTGCAGAACGGGTTGATCGTCATCCCGAAGTCGGTGCACGACAGCCGGATCGCGCAGAACATCGAGGTGTTCGACTTCCACCTCACCGACGGCGACCTCGCGGACATCGCGACGCTCGACGACGGCACCCGCGTCGGCTTCCATCCGGACGAGATGAACATGGGCGCCCCCGAGTAGAAGATTCCCGAAAGGGGTCCCGCGCGCGGTCCTTTCCCGCAGGATGTGTGTCGCACCATCCGTGCCGTGAAAGGACCGCCATGCGCCGCTCGCTCCGCTCCGCCCTGGTCGGGGGCGCCGCCGTCGCGGCCCTCGGCCTGGTTCCCGCGACCGTCTCCGCCACCCCCAGCGAAGGGGTCAGCGGCGAGATCCTGGCCCGGACGACGGTCGCCGGCCACGACTACATCCTCCGCAAGGTCACGATCGCCCCCGGTGGCACCACGGGCTGGCACTTCCACGACGGCATGCTCTACGGCGTGGTCGCCGAGGGGCGGCTGACGCACTTTCGGTCGGACTGCACGATCGACGGCGTCTACGACGTGGCCGGCACCATCGTCGAACCCAGCGGCGACGGGTACGTGCACATGGGCCGCAACCTCGACGCCGTCCCGATGGTGCTGTACGTGCTCTACGTCGATCCGGCGGGCAGCCCACTGTCCGAGGACGCTCCGGCGCCGGGGTGCGCGTGACCCGGGCGGGCCGGGTGACCGCGCGTTGTCGTGCGGCCGTCGCCGCGCTCCTGACCGCGTGCGCGTTGCTGGTACCGGGCACCGCTCTCGCGGACACCACGGCGACGGCACCGACGCCCGGCATCGGGTCGTCCGCGATCGGGATCCCGGGAGTCCCGGTCTACCTGCCGGGCACTCTCGGCTCCCGGGACGCGAGAATCGTGTACCTCCACGCCGAGCGGGAGATCGCCCGTGCCAACGAGATCCAGAAGCAGCTCGGTGTACCCGTCGAGGCGAGAGCCCGCGTCGGATTCGAGATGCGCAACGCACTGCGCGCCTACACGCGGCGAATCATGGCCGACCGTGCCACCGCGCTCGGACTCGACCGCACCGACCCGAACATGACGTGGGAACAGATCACCGGCCGCTACCGGGCCCGCGGACTCGACGGCCCAGCCCTGTTCGAGGCCATCGCCGAGTCGGCATCCAAGTCGCGCAGGGACATCGACCGTCAATTCGACCTCGATCCCGCGAACCTGCCGCCCCTTCCCGCGATGCGTCTGACGCCCGCCGCCTGACTGGTCCCGCTCGTTCCGCCGCCCCCCGCCTCGCTCCCCGGAGCGGGCACATCCTCGGCGACGACCGCACCTGCGCCGACGACGGATCCGGCACCGATCGTGACTCCGGGCGTGACGGTCACGACCCGCCGATGGGCGCTGCGGCGCTCGCCCCCTCGTCGCGCGAGCGTCGCAGCGCGATCCGTCACGCCTGGAGTGCGTCCCGCAGGAAGGAGACCGCCTGGGCAACTGCCGCTTTCGCGGCGAACGTGTCGTGCAGGGCGTTGACCATCACGAAGTCGTGGATGATGCCCTGGTAGCGCACTGCCGTGGTGGGGACGCCGGCCCGGCGGAGCTTGGCGGCGTAGGCCTCCCCCTCGTCCCGCAGCACGTCGGCCTCGGCCGTGATCACCAGCGCCTGGGGAAGGCCACCGAGCTGTTCGGTGGTGGCGCGCAGCGGCGAGGCGGTGATCTGGGCACGTTCGGCCTCGTCGGTCGTGTACTGGTCCCAGAACCACTTCATGCCGTCGCGGGTGAGGAAGTACCCCTCGGCGAACTCGTCGTAGCTTCCCGTCTCGAAGGCGGCGTCGGTGACCGGGTAGAAGAGAACCTGGGCGGCGATGTCGACGCCGCCGCGTTCCTTGGCGAGCAAGGTCAGGGCCGCGGTCATGTTGCCGCCGACCGAGTCGCCGGCGACACCGAGGCGGGCGCCGTCGAGGTCCTTGTCGGCGCCGGCGGTCACCACCCACTGCGCGGTCGCCCACACCTGCTCGATCGCGTGCGGGTAACGCGCCTCGGGCGAGCGGTCGTACTCGGGGAAGACCACGGCGGCGTGCGCGCCGACGGCGAGGTCGCGCACGAGCCGGTCGTGGGTGTGTGCGTCGCCGAAGACCCACCCGGCTCCGTGCGTGTAGAGGATGACCGGCAGCGCGCCCGTGGCGCCGGCCGGCCGCACGATCCGCACCCGGACGGCCCCCGTCGGACCGCCCGGGATCTCGATCCATTCCTCGTCGATTTTCGGCTTGAAGATGGGCTCGTCCTGCACGCCGTCGACGGCCTTCCGGCCCTCCTCGGGGGCGAGTTGGTAGAGGTACGGGGGGTTGGCCGTCGCCTCGACGAACGCCTGAGCGGCCGGCTCGAGGGAGATGTTCCTGGGATTGGCGGACATGCGTGCACTTCCTTCCGGACGGTGACGGCGAGTGAGAACGATCGTTCTCGGCCTGCGTCGAACTTTAGAGAACGCCGGTTCTCGGCGTCAAGTCGAAACGACACCACTCACCGTCAGGGCCGCGAGACCCATTGAGCCGGAGGCTGTCTCGCGGTATCGCGTCCCCACTCCCGAGAGAACCATCGTTCTCTGCTTGGCGTACACTGACGCCCGTGAACGAAGAGATCCGCACCCGTGTCGTCGCGGCCGCCGATGCGCTCTTCTACACGCGCGGCTTCGGCAAGGTCGGCATGGACGCCGTGCGCGACGCCGCCGGGGTGTCGCTTCGCGCCCTCTACAAGGAATTCCCCTCGAAGGACGAGTTGATCGCCGCCGTCCTCGCCGGCCGCCACGAGATGTGGACGAAGGGCGTCGAAGCCGCGGTCGAAGCGATCTCCGACCCGGTGGACCGACTGCTGGCCGTCTACGACTTCCTCGACGACTGGTTCCGCGATGCCGACTTCCGCGGCTGCGGATTCATCAACGCGTTCGGTGAACTCGGGGCGGCCGACCCTCGTGTGGCCGAAGTCGTGCGCGAACACAAAGCCGACTTCCAGCGCTACCTCGCGCGTCTCGCGGCCGAGGCCGGAATCCCGGAGTCCCTCGCCGCCCAGCTCGCCATCCTCGCCGAGGGCGCCCAGACCACGGCAGCCATCGCCGACACAGCGGAGGCGGCGACACAGGCGCGCGCAGCCGCGGAAGTCCTCATCGCCGCCGCACTGTCGGACCGATAGCGCGAGCGTCGCAGCACCCGGCCACCGCCGGGCTCGCGCGCACGCGGCTACTGCGTCCTCGTCCCGCGTTGCGCGGTGAACTTGACCGGCATCTGCTCGAGCCCGGACACGAAGTTGGCCGGCCGACGCGGCAACGGCTCGCTGGTCGCGAGCGCCATGTCGGGCAGCCGCGCGAGCAGTCGCTGGAACAGAATCGCCCCCTCCAGCCGGGCCAGTTGGTTGCCGAGACAGAAGTGGGTGCCGAAGCCGAAGGCCACGTGCGGGTTCGGGGAGCGACCGATGTCGAAGCTGTCGGGGTCGTCGAACACGGTCTCGTCGAAGTTGGCGGACTCGAACAGCAGCAACATCTTCTCGCCCTGCCTCAGTTCCGTGCCGTGGAAGTTCGTGTCTCGGGTGACGGTGCGCGCCATGTTCTTGATGGGAGAGACCCAGCGCAGCATCTCCTCGACCGCCGGGGCGATGCCGGACGGGTCGCGCACCAGACGGTCTCGCTGGTCCTCGTGGCGCATCAGCTGCTCCATGCCGCCGCTGAGTACGTGTCGAGTCGTCTCGTCACCGCCGATGAGGATCAGCAGCGATTCGTTCACGATCTCCTGATCGTCGAGGCGCTGACCGTCGATCTCGGCGTGTACCAACACGCTGATGAGGTCGTCCGTGGGGTTCGCACGGCGTTCGGCGATGGTGCGGAAGGTGTACTCGTTGAAGGCGACGTACGCGTCCATCATGGCCTGCAACTGCTGCTCGGACGCGTTGCTGCCCAGCGCTTTCACGAGATCGTCCGACCATCGCAGGAAGGTCGAGCGTTCCTCGGGCCGGACCCCGAGCATGTCGCCGATGACCGCCATGGGCAGCGGCGCCGCGAGGTCGGCGACGAAGTCGCATTCACCCTTCTCGCACACGGCGTCGATCAGTTGATCGCAGATCTCCCGGATCCGGCCGATCTTCGCCTCCACCTTCTTGCGCGTGAATCCCGTGTTGACGAGCCGTCGACGCTGCAGGTGTTCGGGATCGTCCATGTCGATCATCTGCGGCAGCGGGCCTGTCTCCGGCCGGATGCCGCCGGCGTTGGAGAACAGTCCCGGGTCACGCTCGGCGGCGATCAGCGCCGCGTACGTGGACGCGGCGGCGACACCGTTTCGGTCCCGGAACACCGGCTGGTTCCGCCGCATCCACGCGTAGGACTCGCGGGGATCCCCGAGGTCGCCCGCATAGAAGCGGCCGTCGAGCAGGTCGATGTCGTCCACGGTCGTCATTTCGCATGCTCCTCGGTCGCGTACCGGTACATCCGAAGCCTCGAGAATCGCCCAAACCCTCCCCGATACTAGAACTAGTTCCTACTATCGGCGGGGGTATCGCACACACGAGGGGAGACGTGATGGAGACACCGACAGCGGCATTCGCCGACCGATCCGTCCTGGTGACCGGCGGCGGCAGCGGCATCGGTCTCGGCATCGCGCGGGCACTGCTCGCCGACGGCGCCCACGTCACCATCTGCGGCCGCAGCGCCGACAGGCTTTCCACCGCGGCCGAGAAACTAACCGCAACCGACGTCTTCGCGGCCGGCGGATCGGTGTCCACCGTCGCGGCGGACGTCACCGACGAGAGCGATGTCGAGCGCGCGGTGGCCCGCGCCGTCGAAACGACGGGTCGCCTCGACGGCGTGGTCGCGTGCGCCGGCGGCAACGAGACGATGGCGCCGGTCACGCAGCTCGACACCGCCGCGTGGCGCCGCACCGTCGACCTCAACATCACCGGCACGATGCTCACGATCAAGCACGGCGCCCGGGCGCTCGTCGCTGCCGGGGGCGGTTCCATCGTCGCGATCTCGTCGATCGCCGCGAGCAACACCCATCGCTGGTTCGGTGCGTACGGTGTCTCGAAGTCCGGCGTCGACCACCTGGTCCGGCTGGCCGCGGACGAGTTGGGGGCCAGCAGAGTGCGCGTCAACGGAATTCGCCCCGGCCTCACCCGCACCGACCTCGTCGCGCTCATCACCGACGGCGGCCCCGTCCTCGACGACTACATGGCCAGCACTCCCCTCGGCCGCGTCGGTGAGGTCGAGGACATCGCCGGACTGGCCAAGTTCCTGTTGGGGCCGGAGTCCACGTGGATCACCGGACAGGTCGTCAACGTCGACGGCGGGCAGATGCTCCGCCGCGGGCCGGACTTCAGCTCGATGCTCGAACAGGTCTACGGCACCGACGGTTTGCGTGGGGTGATGCCGCGATGACGTCACATCTGGTGCTCGGCAAACAGGTCGACATGCCCGTGCAGATCCGCGCCGCCACCGCCTTCATGGCGATGTACTCGGTCCCCACCGCGGCCGCGCAGCGCCTCGTCGACCACACCGGCCTCGAGATTCTGCAGTACCGGCCGGGACGCGGGCTGTGCGGACTGGTGTTCGTCGACTACATCGACGGCGACCTCGGCCCCTACAACGAATTCGGCGTCACCTTCATGGTGCGCCACCACCGCCACGACGGGCGCCGGTCCGTACCGGGTGACCTCCGCTCGCTCGCGAAAGGCACCGCTGGAGCGCTGATCCACCAGCTGCCCGTCGACGGCGAATTCACCCTGGCGGCCGGCCGCGGCATCTGGGGCTTCCCGAAGATCCTGGCGGACTTCGAAGCGGACCACGTCAGCGCACTGCGCCGCGGCAGGGTCAGCCAGGACGGCCGCCTCATCGCGGAGCTCACCGTCAAACAGGGTGTCCCCACCCCGGGTGGCGGCGCCAACTCGTCACTCGAGGCCTACTCGCACATCGACGGCATCACTCGACACACCGCATGGGACATGAATCCTGCCGGAGTTCGGTCCCGGATCGGCGGCGCCGAGTTGCGGCTGGGCGATCACCCGATCGCCGACGAACTCCGGTCGCTCGGCCTGCCGCGCCGCGCGTTGCTGACCACGACGATCCCGGAACTCCGGATGACCTTCGGGGAGGCGTCGACCGTCTGACGGAACCCGACGCCGGCGCGTCGGGCCTTGCGAATCCAGACCGTGTGGTGTGTGCTGGGAACTCGGACAAGTGACCAAGTTCGATTTTCGAGCTCGCGCAAAGGATTAGCAGTGACGATCAGTCGACGCAGCGTGCTGGCCGGAGCCGCGGCCGCACCGGCGCTCGCCGCCGTGGCCCACTCGACCGCCTCCGCCCGTCCCCGCTCCGCCGCCTCTCCCGCGCACCGATCGGCGGCCGGACGCGGATTCCAGGTCGGCGTCGGACTGTCGGACATGACCGGACCCGTCGCCGAGAACGGCATGATGGGTTACTCGCAGTTCGACCAGCGCGCCGAGGGTCTGCACCAACGGACGCGGGTGCGCGCCTACGTCTTCGCCGACGCCGACGACAACCGCGTCGTCTACACCTGCGCGGACACCTGCATGGTCTTCCAGGCCGTGCACGACGCCGTGCTCGCCCGGTTGGCCGCGACCTTCGGCGCCCTCTACACCGAGAAGAACGTGATGCTCACGGCCGTCCACTCGCATGCGGCCTGCGGCGGCGCGTCGCAGGACTACGCGTACAGCCTGGCGACGCTGGGTTTCCAACCGCAGGTCTTCGACGCCGAGGTCGACGGCACGGTCGAGGCCATCGTCGCCGCGCACGAGAACCTCGCCGCGGGCTCGGTGGCATACGGCCGCAGCGAACTGACGGACGCCAGCGTGAACCGTTCGCGGGCCGCCTTCGACCGAAATCCGCAGCAGGACAGAGACTATTACCCGCTGGGCATCGACACCGCGATGCGTGTGCTCCGGATCAGCCAGGGCGCCGAGAACGTCGGCGGTATCGGCTGGTTCCCCACCCACGGCGCCTCCCTGACGAACGAGAACCACCTGATCTCCGGCGACAACAAGGGTGCGGCCGCGTACTTCTGGGAGCACGACGTCGCCGGTGTCCGCTACCTGGACGGCCGGCCCGGATTCGTCGCGTGTTTCCCGCAGACGAACACCGGCGACATGTCCCCCAACCTGGATCTCGCGCCCGGCAGCGGTCCCACCGACGACGAGTTCGAGAACACCCGAATCATCGGACAGCGCCAACTGGCCGCTGCCCGGACGGCATTCGAACGGGCCGTGCCGCTGTCGTCCACCACGGTCGACAGTCGAATCATGTACCTGGACATGGCGAACCAGGTGGTGGACGGCAAGTACACGCCCGACGGACAGACGCGGCGCACCGCTCCGGCGTGCGTGGGCGCGGCCATGGCCGCGGGTAGCACCGAGGACGGGCCCGCGATCGAGATCTTCACCGAGGGCACCCACAACCCGCTGATCGACGTCCTCGGTGGCATCGACGCCGAGACGCCGCAGTGGCTCGTCGACGCACAGGCGCCCAAACTGGTGCTCGTCCCCGTCGGTCTGCTGCCGCCGGACGGCTGGGTGCCGCACGTACTGAAGATTCAGATCATCCGGATCGGCGACGTCTACGTCGTCGGTGGGCCCGCCGAGTTCACCATCGTCTCCGGCCTGCGCATCCGGCGCACGGTCGCCGACGAGCTCGGCGTCCCCCTCGAGAACGTCGTCTTCCAGGGTTACGCGAACGCCTACTCGAGCTACTGCACCACCCCGGAGGAGTACGACGCACAGCAGTACGAGGGCGGCTCGACGCTCTTCGGCCGCAACACCCTTCCCGCCTACCAGCAGGGGTTCGCCGCGTTGGCCGCGGCGATGAGGACGGGCGCCGACGTCCCGCGCGGGCCGGCACCGCGCGACCTGTCCGGCTTCCAACCCGGGTTCGGCCGCGATGTCCCATTCGACGCACCCCTGCCGGGCCGCGACTTCGGCGACGTCCTCCAGCAGCCCGCGGCCGCCGTCGGCGTGGGCGACGAGGTGGCGGTCGAGTTCGTCTCCGGCCACCCCAAGAACGATTTGCACCGTTGCGGAACGTATTTCGAGGTTCAACGTCGCGACGGCGACCGCTGGATCCGGCACGCCGACGATGGCGACTGGGCGACGAAGTATCGGTGGCGCCGGCAGGGCATCAACGCGTCGATCGCGCGGATCACGTGGGACGTGCCCGCCGGCACACCGGCGGGCACCTACCGCATCCAGCACTTCGGGAACTGGAAGAACCCGGAAGGCACTGTCTCCGCACTCACCGGGACGTCCGCGGAGTTCGTCGTCCGTTAGCGCTCCTCGAACGGACGAGGGGCCCCTTCGTGCGCCATCGGTGCACGAAGGGGCCCGTCGGCCCGCGCCCTCCCCCGGGGCAAGCCTGCTACAGCCAGGTGTCCTCGCTGGCCGTGGTGAGGAACGCCTCGAGGTCGTCCCGCCACTTGGCCGGCACCGTCTTCTCCGGTTCGATCGCGGAGTACTGACCGCGGTAGAACAGCAGTGGCCGTTCGGACTTCAGCTCGCTCATCGAATGGACACGGCCGAACACCACGAAGTGATCGCCGCCGTCGTGCACGGTCTCGACGGTGCAGTCTATGTGCGCGAGCGAACCGTCCAGGATCGGAGAGCCCAACGGCGATGCGGTCCAGTCGATTCCCGCGAACTTGTCGGGCTCGCGTGAGCCGAAGCGCGCGCACGTCTGTTGCTGTTCCTCGGCCAGGACGTTGACGCAGAACCGGCCCGACCGTTCGATCGCCGCCCACGAGCGGGACGCCTTGGTGGGGCAGAACAACACCAGTGGTGGCTCGAGCGACAGCGCTGCGAAGGACTGACACGCGAAGCCGACCGGGGCGCCGTCGTCGATCGTGGTGATGATCGTGACACCGGTGCAGAATTGTCCGAGGACGTTACGGAACTGGCGGGGATCGACGCCCGTGCCGGTGCCCGCCTCCGACGTCTCGTGCGCGGACATTACTTGAACCCCACCGAGAAGTCGTGCCCCCACAGGCTCACTGCGGTGCTCTCCTTCGCGATCCATGTGTCGTCCTCGACCTCGAGTCCCTCGCAACCGAATTCGACGTCGAATCCGCCCGGGGTCTTCATGTAGAACGAGAGCATCTGGTCGTTGACGTGGCGGCCGAGGGTCGCCGACATCCGCACGTTCTTGCGGAGCGCGCGGTCGAGGCACAGGCCGACGTCGTCGGAGTTCTCGACCTCGACCATCAGGTGCACGATGCCCGTGGGGTTGGGCAGCGGCGCGAAGGCGAGGCTGTGGTGGCGCGGGTTGCAGCCGAGGAAACGCAGCCAGGCCGGCTCGCCGTCGGCGTCGCGCCCGACGACCTGCGGTGGCAGCCGCATCGAGTCTCGCAGCTTGAACCCCAGCACGTCGCGGTAGAACTCCAGGTCGGCCGCGTCGTCCTTGGTCGCCAGCACGACGTGCCCCAGGCCCTGTTCGCCGGTGACGAACCGGTGCCCGTACGGGCTCGCGATGCGCCGGTGCTGCAGCGCGACGGTGTGGAAGATCTCCAGCCGCGCACCCGAGGCGTCCCGGCACTTGACGAATTCGACGACGTTGCGTTCGGCCGCCTCCTCCTTGGTCCCCTCCTCGAAGTCCCAGTCGGCCTTGGCCAGGCGCTCGCGGACCTCCTGCAGGCCCTCGGCGTTGGCGCACTCCCAACCGGCCGAGTAGAGCCCGTCACGCTCGCCCGGCACGATGACGAGTCGCGCCGGGTAGTCGTCCATCCGCAGGTACAGGTTGTCGGGGTTCGCGCCCTTGCCCTCGATCATGCCGAGCACCTTGAGCCCGTACTCGCGCCACGCGTTCATGTCGGTGGCCTCGATACGCAGGTACGCCAGGGAACGAATGCTCATCACTTGCCTCCATCTCGGCCGGCACCACCGTCGAGCAGGAAGTCGGCCGCGAGTCGGTTGAACTCGTCGAATTTTTCGAGCTGTGCCCAGTGCCCGCAGCCGCCGAAGACGTGCAGCTGGACCCGGGGGATCATCTTGAGCGCCACGAGCGCGCCGTCGATCGGATTGACGCGGTCCTCGCGCCCCCAGATCAACAGCACCCGCTGGCGCAGCTTGTAGGCATCCCGCCACAGCATTCCGAGCTCGAACTCCGGGCCCGAGAACGACTTGCCCATCGCCTTGGCCGCGGCGAGCGACTCCGGCGTGCTGGCGGCCGCGAATCGCTCGTCGACGAGCGCGTCGGTGACGAGCGTCTGATCGAAC
Source organism: Rhodococcus sp. SGAir0479 (assembly GCF_005484805.1). Classification (NCBI taxonomy): domain Bacteria; kingdom Bacillati; phylum Actinomycetota; class Actinomycetes; order Mycobacteriales; family Nocardiaceae; genus Rhodococcus; species Rhodococcus sp. SGAir0479. The sequence goes on along the minus strand of NZ_CP039432.1, from coordinate 4,752,622 downwards.
ACCATGATCCGCAGGAACGCCTCGAGGTTCTCGCGCGTGGGCTGGTACGCGAACTTGCCGAGGTTCCGCACCCCCTCGGTGGGGTCCGGCGCGAACAGGTTGACACTGAGCCCACCCGGGCCCATCAGCACCAGCCGCCCCGCTCGGTCCGGGTGGTCCAGTGCGAACCGCACCGCGGCACCGCCACCGAGCGAGTTACCCAGCAGGTGGACGCGACCGGTGATGTCGAGCGTGTCCAGCAGATCCTTCAGCGCCGAGGCACTGTGCCGAAAGTACTGTGGGTGCTCGGTGGGCTTGTCCGACCTGCCGTATCCGGGCTGATCCACCGCGATGACGTGGAACTGCTGCGCCAGGACCGGGATGTTCTTCGCGAAGTTCGACCACGACGACGCGCCCGGGCCGCCGCCGTGCAACAGCACGATGGTGGGCCCGTTGCCGACGCCCGCCTCGTGGTAGTGCAGCTTCAGGTCCGGGCGGACCTGAGCGACGCGGGACGTCGACTCGTACGTGAGCTCTTCCGTTGCCGTCATGCGCTCCCCTAGACCATCGTGTCCGTGAGCGGCAGCCCGAACTCGGCGCCGCCGAACATCACGTACGCGCGCTCGGCGTCGTTCGCGGCGTGCACGCGGCCGGCGTGGGCGTCGCGCCAGAAGCGCTGGATGGGAGTGCCGTTCGCCAGCGCCGTGGCGCCCGAGTTCTCGAACAGCAGGTCGATCGACGCGATGGCGCGGCCGGTCGCGCGGACCTGGTCGCGCCGGGCCCGCAGCCGCAGCTCCATCGGAATGGGTTCTCCGGCAACGAGGTGCGCGTACTCCTCGGCGACGTTGCCGGACAACTGGCGCCACGCGGCGTCGATGTCACTGGATGCCTCGGCTATGCGAATCTTCGCGAACGGATCGTCCTTGGCCTTCTCACCCGCGTACGCCGCGCGCACCCGCTTGCCCTGGTGTTCGACGTGCGCATCGTAGGCGCCGTAGGCCATGCCCACGATCGGAGTCGAGATCGTCGTGGGATGGATGGTGCCCCAGGGCATCTTGTAGACGGCCGCGGTGTTCTGCTGCAGACCGGGCGCCGTCAGGTCGCTCATCGCCTTGAAGCTGAGGAAGCGATGGCGCGGCACGATCACGTCCTTGACGACGATCGTGTTGCTGCCGGTGCCGCGCAGGCCCACCACGTTCCACACGTCGTCGATCTCGTAGTCCGCGCGGGGAATCAGGAAGCTGCCGAAGTCCACCGGGCGACCGTCCTTGATGACCGGACCGCCGACGACCACCCACGAGGCGTGGTCGCAGCCCGAGGACCAGGCCCACGCGCCGTTGACCTTGTACCCGCCGTCGACGACCTCCCCGGCGCCCATCGGGGCGTACGACGACGAGATCCGGACGTCGGTGTCCTCCCCCCAGACATCCTGCTGCGCTTGCTGATCGAACAGCGCGAGATGCCAGTTGTGGACACCGAGGATGCCGGCCACCCACCCGGTGGAGCCGCACGCACCGGCGATGTTGCGAACGGCTGTGTAGAAGGTGACGGGATCGGCCTCGATGCCACCCCACTGCTTCGGCTGCAACAGTCGGAAGAATCCCGCCGCCTGGAGCGCCTTGACGGAGTCGTCGGGGATACGACGCAGGTCCTCGGTCTCCTGCGCGCGTTCACGCAGCACCGGTAGCAGCGCGTCGATCCGCTCCATCACCTCGCGGCTGTCATGGTCACCCACTGGACGCTCCCGTCTGTAATCGCTGTTCACTTGCCCCGAGACTAGAACACGTTCCTCCCGATGTCGAGGAGTCGGATATTCCACTGGATATGCGTCGTCTTTGCCGATGTCACGCGTGCGAAATCTAGCGGATCGCGGCGAACTTCTATAACGTGTTCTAGCAACAGCTAGGAAGGGATGTGAGGTACTGATGGCGCAGATTCGTGAGATCGATGTGGGAGCCCCGCAGACGCGTTTCGCGCGTGGGTGGCACTGCCTCGGCCTCGAGAGCGAGTTCCTCGACGGCAAGCCGCACGCGATCGAGGCGTTCGGCACCAAGCTGGTGGTCTTCGCGGACAGCCAGAACAAGCTCCACGTACTCGACGCGTACTGCCGGCACATGGGTGGGGACCTCAGCCAGGGCGAGATCAAGGGCGACTCGGTCGCCTGCCCGTTCCACGATTGGCGTTGGGGTGGCAACGGCAAGTGCACCGACATCCCGTACGCCCGTCGCGTCCCCCCGATCGCACGGACCCGGTCGTGGACGACGCTGCAAGAGAACAAGCAGCTGTTCGTCTGGAACGACCCCGAGGGCAACCCGCCGCCGGACGACGTCACGATTCCACACCTGCCGGAGGTGTTCACCGGCGAGTGGACCGACTGGAAGTGGAACCGCATCCTCGTCGAGGGGTCCAACTGCCGGGAGATCGTCGACAACGTCGTCGACATGGCGCACTTCTTCTACGTCCACTTCGGGTTCCCGAAGTACTTCAAGAACGTCTTCGAGGGCCACGTCGCCTCGCAGTACCTCCAGAACCACGGCCGCCCCGACGTCGGGAACATGGGCACCCAGTACGGCGATTCCGTCCTCGACTCGGAGGCGTCGTACTTCGGGCCGTCGTACATGGTCAACTGGCTGCACAACAACTACAGCGGCTACAAGGTCGAGAGCATCCTGATCAACTGCCATTACCCGGTCTCGCACGATTCGTTCGTACTCATGTACGGCGTGAGCGTGGAGAAGCCGAAGGGCCTCGACGACGCCACCAGCGAGAAGCTCGCCTCGAAGTTCACCGAGGGCGTCGCGTTGGGTTTCGAGCAGGACGTCGCGATCTGGAAGAACAAGACCAAGATCGAGAATCCGCTGCTCTGCGAGGAGGACGGCCCGGTCTACCAGCTGCGCCGCTGGTACGACCAGTTCTACGTGGACGTCGCGGACGTCGACGAGAAGGCGACCCAGCGCTTCGAGTTCGAGATCGACACCACCAAGGCCGTCGAGGCGTGGCAGCGCGAGGTCGACGAGAACCTCGCCCGTCAGGCCCGGGAGGCCGCGGACGCCGAGAAGACCGCCGAGCACAAGACGGGAGTGTGAGATGACCTCGACCTGGGCCAAGGCCCCGAGCTATGCGGACAGCCCGGCCCGGGTCGAGGCCGTCCGCGCGCAGACTGCCGCGGATCACGAGACGTACCTGGAGCAGGGGCTGCAGGAGGTCGAGTGCCGGGCCTGCGGTACGTGCGTGCTCGTGCGGAAGAACAGCTACAAGCACACCAGCATCCAGTGGCAGGGCGATCCCACCCAGGTGTGCCCGGAGTTCACCGGCTCCGGCGGCCGGGCAGGTTCGCGTCAGACCTGTCCGCGGCTGCTGAGCAGTATCGAGCACGCCGTGATGGAGGGCATCCTCGAGGTCCGCGACACCGAGGCGTAGCGGCGGCGGCTCATTGCGCCGCCGCCTCCCGCTGCAGTTCGAGCGCGATGTCGATGAGCTGGTCCTCCTGACCGCCGACCAGTTTGCGCCGTCCCGCACGCACCAGCAGCTCCGCGGCGGAGACGCCGTAGCGCTCGGCCTGCCGCTCGGCGTGCTTGAGGAAGCTCGAGTACACGCCCGCGTACCCCATCATCAGCGCCTGCCGGTCGAGTAGGCACTCGGCCGGCATCGCCGGTCGCACCACGTCTTCGGCCGCGTCCGCGATCGCGAAGAAGTCGATCCCCGTCTTGACGCCGATCTTGTCGCACACCCCGACGAGGGCTTCGACGGGTGTGTTGCCGGCGCCGGCGCCGAACCGGCGGGTGCTGCCGTCGATCTGTCGGGCCCCGGCGCGGATCGCCGCGATCGAGTTCGCGACCCCCAGCCCCAGGTTCTCGTGCCCGTGGAAGCCCACCTGCGCATCGGAGCCCAGTTCCTGCACCAGGGCCTCGACGCGCTCGCTCACCTGCTCGAGGACGAGCGCGCCGGCCGAGTCGACGACGTAGACGCACTGGCATCCGGCATCGGCCATGATCCGGCCCTGCTCGGCCAGCTTCTCGGGCGGGACGGTGTGCGCCATCATGAGGAATCCCACGGTCTCGAGCCCCCGGTCGCGGGCCAGACCGAAGTGTTGGATCGAGACGTCGGCCTCGGTGCAGTGCGTCGCGATCCGGCAGATCGCGGCGCCGTTGTCCTGCGCCAGCGCGATGTCCTCCTTGACGCCGACCCCCGGCAGTACGAGAAACGCGATCTTCGCTCGCCGCGCGGTCTCCGCCGCTGTCTTGACGAGCTCCTGCTCCGGGGTCTTCGAGAAGCCGTAGTTGAACGAGGACCCGCCGAGGCCGTCACCGTGGGCGACCTCGATGACCGGAACCCCGGCACCGTCAAGGGCGGCGACGATGTCGCGCACTTCCGCGCCGGTGAACTGGTGCCGCTTGTGGTGGGACCCGTCGCGCAGCGACGTGTCGGTGACCCGGATGTCCCAGGCGCCGTCGTAGCGGACGCCACCCGCCCGATCGACACCGTCACGCTCGTCGTCCATGTCGCTCACACCCTCTCGCTCAGGAGTTGCCGGGCGATCTCCTCGCCCACCTTCGTGGCCGCCGCCGTCATGATGTCGAGGTTGCCCGCGTACGGCGGCAGGAAATCCCCGGCCCCCTCGACCTCGACGAACGTGGTGACGGTGGCGTGCCCGCCGGAGACCACACTCGGCTCCCCGAACTGTGGTTCGTTGAGCAGCCGGTACCCGGGGACGTACTGCTGGATGTCGGCCACCGTCCGCCGGATCGACGCGGTGACGGCGTCACGGTCCGCGTCCTCGGGACGGCGCAGAAGATGGTGTCACGCATGATCATCGGCGGGTCCGCCGGATTCAGGACGATGATCGCCTTGCCCCGGCGAGCGCCGCCGATCACCTCGACACCGCGACTGGTGGTCTCGGTGAACTCGTCGATGTTGGCCCGGGTGCCCGGGCCCGCCGACACCGACGCGACCGAGGCGACGATCTCCGCGTACGGGACGTCGACCACACGCGACACCGCATGGACGATCGGGATGGTCGCCTGCCCGCCGCAGGTGATCATGTTGACGTTCGGCGCGTTCAGGTGCTCACCGAGATTCGCCGGCGGTACGACGGCCGGCCCGACCGCCGCCGGGGTCAGGTCGACGGCACGAATACCGTGCTCGGCATATCGCGGCGCGGCGGCGCGGTGCACGGACGCGGACGTCGCCTCGAACAGCAGATCCGGCTTCTCGGCCTGCCCCAGGAGCCGGTCCACGCCCTCGGCCGACGTTTCGAGACCCGCTTTCCGGGCGCGGGCGAGCCCCTCGCTCGCCGGGTCGATACCGATCATCCACCGCGGCTCGAGCCACGGGGATCGCTGCAATTTGTAGAGCAGGTCCGTGCCGATGTTGCCGGACCCCACGATCGCCACAGTTGCCTTCGTCATGCGAACTCCTACTCGATCCGCAGGCTTACCGCGACGGGACGGGCGAGCACGGACACGACGAAGAGGACTGCAACGTGTGTTCGTTTGCCAACGTCACGGTCGGGCGCCCCCTTCCATCCTTACTGGCAGAAAGCATGGACTGGCGGCCACCCCATTCTATAACGTGTTCTACATGAGCAAGCAGGAATACGACATCGTCGTCGTCGGCAGCGGTGCGGCCGGCATGACGGCCGCCCTCACCGCCGCGCACCAGGGCCTGAGCGTGGTGGTCGTCGAGAAGGCGGCGCACTACGGTGGCTCGTCCGCGCGTTCGGGCGGCGGCGTGTGGATCCCCAACAACGAGGTGCTCGAGCGGGACGGCGTCACCGACACCGTCGACGCGGCCCGCACCTACCTCCACAGCATCATCGGCGACGCGGTCCCCTCGGAGAAGATCGACACGTACATCGACCGCGGCCCCGAGATGCTGTCGTTCGTGCTGAAGCACAGCGCCCTGGAACTGCAGTGGGTACCGGACTATTCGGACTACTACCCCGAGGCGCCCGGTGGCCGTCTCGGCGGGCGCTCGGTCGAACCGGTCCCCTTCGACGGCACGCGCCTCGGCGACGAGCGCGACAAGCTCGAGCCCGACTTCGTCAAGGCGCCCAAGAACTTCGTCATCACGCAGGCCGACTACCGCTGGCTCAACCTGTTGATGCGCAACCGCCGCGGACCGGTGCAGGCGATGAAGGTCGGTCTGCGGTTCCTCACCGCCAAGGCCCGCGGCAAGGACCTGCTCGTGCGTGGCCAGGCACTCGTGGCGGGCCTGCGACTCGGTCTGCGCGACGCCGGGGTCCCGATCCTGCTGAACACTCCACTCACCGAGCTGTACACCGAGGGTGACGCGGTGCGCGGCGTGAAGGTGCTCGTCGACGGCCCCGACGGGTCCTCCGAGCAGATCATCCGCGCCCGGTACGGCGTCGTGCTGGGGTCCGGCGGCTTCGAGCACAACGACGAGATGCGCAAGCAGTACCAGCGTGCGCCCATCGGAACCGAGTGGACGGTCGGCGCCGAGGCCAACACCGGCGACGGCATCGTCGCCGGCCAGAAGTTGGGTGCAGCAGTCGATTTCATGGACGACGCGTGGTGGGGTCCGTCCATTCCGCTCACCGGCGGCCCGTGGTTCGCGCTGTCCGAACGCACCCTGCCGGGTTGCATCATGGTCAACACCCGCGGCAAGCGGTTCGGCAACGAGGCCGCCCCGTACGTCGAGGCCGTCCACACGATGTACGGCGGCGAGTACGGCCTCGGCGACGGCCCCGGCGAGAACATTCCGACGTGGATGATCCTCGACCAGCGCTACCGCAACCGCTACACCTTCGCGGGCATCACGCCCCGGTCGCCGTTCCCGGGGCGCTGGCTGAAGGCGGGCGTGGTCGTCAAGGCGAACACGATCGCCGAACTCGCGGAGAAGGCGGGGCTGCCCGCGGACGCGCTCACCGAGACGATCGAGCGGTTCAACGGGTTCGCTCGGCGCGGCAAGGACGAGGACTTCGGTCGCGGCGACAGCGGATACGACCACTACTACGGCGATCCGCGGCTGAAGAACCCGAGCCTGGGCGAGATCGTCAAGCCGCCCTACTACGCGATCAAGATGGTGCCGGGCGATCTCGGCACCAAGGGCGGCATCGTCACCGACGTCGACGGACGCGCCCTCCGCGAGGACGGCTCGGTGATCGACGGGCTCTACGCGGCCGGGAACTGCAGCGCACCGGTCATGGGTCACACGTACGCCGGCCCGGGCGCGACCATCGGCCCCGCGATGACCTTCGCGTACCTGGCGGTGCTCGACATCGCCGCCCGCGCCCGCGCGGCCACCGAGTCCGTGGCCAACTGACGGCCGCGCCGAACTGACAGGAGAAGGCCAGTGCCCATCGATCCGTCGATCGCCGTCGGGGCGGAGCTCCCCGCCCAGCAGTTCTCGTGGTCGCCGTCGGACGTGCAGCTCTACCACCTCGGCATCGGCGCGGGCGCCCGCCCGCTCGATCAGCGCGAGTTGCGCTACCTCGACGACGCCAAGCCGCAGGTGCTACCCACGTTCGCGACCGTGGTCGCCAACATCCACGCGACCGAGGCTCCGCGCGTGTCCTTCCCCGGCATCGAGATCGACCTCGCCAAGGTCGTTCACGGCAGCCAGGAAGTGACCGTGCACCAGCCGATTCCGGCCAGCGGCTCGGCGCAGACCACCACTCGGATCGCCGAGGTGTGGGACAAGGGCAAGGCCGCGGTGGTGGTGCAGGAGTCCACGACCGTGGCGCTCGACGGTACGCCCCTGTGGACGGCGCGATCGTCGATCTTCGCCCGTGGAGAAGGCGGTTTCGGCGGCGAACGAGGACCGTCCGAATCCGTCGAGCTCCCCGACCGCGAACCCGACGCCGACGTGACCTCGCAGGTGCTGTCACAGCAGGCCCTGCTCTACCGGATGTGCGGAGACCGCAATCCTCTCCATTCGGATCCCGCATTCGCCTCCGCCGCCGGGTTCCCTGCGCCTATCCTGCATGGACTGTGCACGTACGGCATCGTGTGCAAGGCGGCGACCGACACCGTGCTGGGCGGTGATGCCGACCGCGTCAAGGGATTTCGTGCTCGCTTCGCCGGGGTGGTCTACCCGGGCGAGACGCTTCGGACACGGATCTGGCGCGACGGCGACCGTCTGCTGATCTCGGCCACCGTGCCCGATCGCGACGGCGCGCCCGCACTCGCGGACGTCGTGCTCACCGTCGCGTAGGCGCCGAGCGGCCCCGACAACCCCTCCGACACCCTGCCGGCCGGGTCGACACCCCAGTCGACCCGGCCGGTACACCCACACCCTCCCCCGTCCCCTCGACATCCTGGAGTACACGAATGACGTCAATCGACGAGCAACCCCGGCTCTCGCGGCGCGGTTTCCTGGCCGCGGGCGCCGGCGCCCTGGCGGCCGGCGCCGTCGCCGGAGGCTGGACCCCCGCCTTCGCGGTGCCCGCGGGTTCCACGGCTTCCCTCGGGTCGCTCGGATCGTCCGGTCCGGTGGCGCCGCTGCCGACGCCGCCGAACTTCCCGGACGGCATCGCGCTGTTCCAGCAGGCGTACCAGAACTGGTCCAAGGAGATCATGCTGGACGCCACCTGGGTCTGTTCGCCCAAGACACCCGAGGACGTGGTCCGGCTCGCCGACTGGGCGCACACGAACGGGTACAAGATTCGACCGCGCGGCGCGATGCACGGCTGGACCCCGCTCACCGTGGAGAAGGGCGGCAACGTCGAGAAGGTGATCCTCGCCGACACGATGACCCACCTCAACAGCATCACGGTGAACCCGGGCACCCCGGCCACCGTCACCGCCGGTGCGGGCGCCAGCATCGAGGCCATCGTCACCGAACTGCAGAAGCACAACCTCGGGTGGGCCAACCTCCCTGCCCCGGGTGTGCTCTCGATCGGCGGCGCGCTGGCGGTCAACGCCCACGGCGCGGCGCTGCCGGCCGAGGGACAGACCCCTCTCCCGGGCCACACCTACGGGTCGCTGAGCAACCTGGTCACCGAGCTCACCGCGGTGGTGTGGGACGGGAACGGCTACGCGCTGAAGACTTACCGGCGCAACGATCCTGCCATCACCCCGATGCTCACGAACCTGGGCCGCTGCTTCCTCACGTCGGTGACGATGCAGGCCGGCCCCAACCTGCGCCAGCGGTGCCAGAGCTACACCGACATCCCGTGGCAGGAACTCTTCGCGCCCAAGGGGGCGTCGGGACGGACGTTCGAGAAGTTCGTCGCCGAGTGCGGTGGCGCCGAGGCGATCTGGTATCCGTTCACCGACAAGCCGTGGATGAAGACGTGGACCAACTCGCCCACCAAACCCGACTCGTCGAACGACGTGACCGGTAGCCTCGGCTCGCTCGGCTCCCTCGTGGGCAAGCCACCGCAGGCACGCGAGGTGACGGGACCGTACAACTACATCTTCTCCGACAACCTCCCGGAGCCGATCACCGACATGATCGGCGCCATCAACGCCGGAAACCCCGGCATCGCACCGCTGTTCGGTCCGGCGATGTACGGGATCACGGCCGCCGGCCTCGCCGCGACCAACGCCTACGACATCTGGGGCTGGTCGAAGGACGTCCAGTTCTACATCAAGGCGACCACCCTGCGCCTCACCGAGGGCGGCGGCGCGGTCGTCACGAGCCGCGCGAACATCGCGACCGTCATCCACGACTTCACGCAATGGTTCCACGGCCGCATCGAGTACTACCGCTCCAAGGGTCAGTTCCCCCTCAACGGACCGGTCGAGATCCGCTGCTGTGGACTCGATCAGCCGGCCGACGTCAAGGTTCCGTCGGCGGGCCCGCCCACCATCTCCGCGACCCGTCCGCGACCCGATCATCCGGACTGGGACGTCGCGATCTGGCTGAACGTCCTGGGCGTCCCGGGCACTCCCGGGATGTTCGAGTTCTATCAGGAGATGGAGCAGTGGATGCGGTCGCACTACAACAACGCCGCGGCCACCTTCCGCCCCGAGTGGTCCAAGGGCTGGGCGTTCGGCCCGGATCCCTACACCGACACCGCCATCGTGACCGAGAAGATGCGGGCCACCTACATCGAAGGTGTCCCCACGACCGAGAACTGGGACACCGCCCGGACCCGGTACAACGAGATCGATCCGCACCGCGTCTTCACCAACGGCTTCATGGACCGACTCCTTCCGTAGGCCTCGACGAACCGTTCCCCCGGCGCCGGTGGCGCCTGCGCACTCCCGCAGCCACCGCCGGCGCCCGGTACCGGCAGCCGTCAGCGCACCCGCACCGAATCGGGTCCGGCCGGGACCGGCGCTACGACCGGCGGGCGGGCGGTGCGGACCGGCACGCACGCCACGACCACCAACGCGACCGCCGACACGGCGGCGCCCAGCCAGAACAACCGGTCGAGTCCGACCGGCGACGGCACCGCGGCCGCGCCGACCGTGACCGCCGACGCCGCGACGATCGCCGCGCCGACGGCACTCGCGGCCGATGTCCCGACCGCACGCACCAGGCTGTTGACGCTGTTGGCCGTCGCGGTCTGGTCCAGCGGCACCGCCGTGGTGATCAGCACCGGCATCGCGGCGAGCGCGAACGCGACCCCGACCGACACCACGAAGGCGCTGATCCCGACGGTGAGGACGCTGCTACCGAGCACTCCGCGCTCGACGAAGCCGAGGCTGATCGCGCCGGCGCCGACGGCCAGCGTCACGCCGGCACCCCAGACCCGGATCATCGTCGCCGACACGGGCGCCAGAAAGATCATCACGACGCCGCCGGGGAGCATCACCAGTCCGGCCGCGGCGGCGCTGAGTCCGAGACCGTGGCCCGTCGACGTCGGCACCTGGAGTTCCTGGGTGGACGCGTACGAGCTGAGGAACATCGCGAACCCGAGCAGCAGTGCGCAGCCGTTGGCCACCAGCACCGGCCGACGGATCGAGGTTCGCAGGTCGACCAGCGGATGGGACACCCTCAGCTGCAGCGGTATCCAGGCCAGCAGCCCCAGGACGCCGCCGACGGCGAGTCCGATCGTGGGCACGCTCCCCCACCCCCACACGCCCCCCTTCGAGATTGCCAGCAGCACCGCCGTCAGCGCCGACGTCAACAGCACCGCGCCCCCGTAGTCGAAGCGGCCCACGGCACGGGTGGTCGACTCCGGCACCACGAACGGCAGCAACACCGCCATGACGACCGCGAAGGCGGCGGGCACCCAGAACAGCGACTGCCAGCCGAGGTGTTCGTGCAGGACGCCGGCGAGCGGCATACCGAACACGCTGCCGATGCCGATCGTCGCGCTCATCAACGCGACACCGGCGCCGAGGCGTTCGGGCGGCAACACATCGCGCATCATGCTGATACCCACCGGCATGAGCGCCATCGCGAAGCCCTGCAGGCCGCGTCCGACCACGGCGGCGGCGAAGCTCGACCCCACGGCCGCGATCACCGAACCGGCAATCATGAGCCCGAGGCACGTCAGCATCATCGCGCGCTTGCCGAACATGTCGGCCAGCTTGCCGATCAGCGGTGTGCCCACAGCGCCGGTCAGCAGCGTGATCGTCACGAGCCACGACGCGCTGGTCGGCGGCACGTCCAGATCCACCGCGAACGCAGGGAGCACCGGCACCACCAGGGTCTGCAGGAGCGCGACGAGGATTCCACTCAGGCTCAGGACCGCGATGACGAGCCCGCTCCGCGCTTTGCGCGAAGCGGGCGCCGGATCGGAGGTCACCCGGTCACACGAGCTGCATTGCCGGCGTCGATCGGGAGCACGGTGCCACTGATGTGCGCGCTGGCCTCGGCGGCGAAGAAGAGCACGGCGCGGGTGATCTCGAACGGATCGAGCCACGGCACGGGCTGTGCGTGCAGGCTCTGGAAGACCGGCGCGACGTCGTCCATCGTCGGCTCGTCGAGGTCCGGGCGCATCATCGAGTAGAGCGCCTTGTTGTGGATCATCCCGGTCGAGATGTTGCCCGGCGCAATCGCGTTGACGGTGATGCCGTTCTGGGCCAGATCGAGTGCCGCGCTCTTGGTCATGCCGATGACACCCCACTTGGACGCGGCGTACGCGACCATGTTGGTGTTGCCGGCCCGGCCGAGCATCGACGAGATCGTGACGATGCGGCCGTACCCGCGCTCGATCATGCCCGGAGAGACGGCGCCGATCGTGTTGAAGACGCCGGTGAGGTTGGAGTTGATCGCCTCGTTCCACTGCTCCTGCGTCATCGACTGGACCGGAGCGGCGACCGAGACGCCGGCATTCGCGACCGCGATGTCCACCCGCCCGAGTTCGGACTCGGCACGCGCCACGAGGTCGTTCATTGCCGCGCGATCGCCGGTGTCGGCCTTCACGGCGATGCACTTGCGGCCGGTCGCCTCGACGAGGCGCACGGTCTCGGCCATGTCCTCCTCGGTTCCGAGCGGGTAGAACACCGACCCGCTGTCCTCACACCGATCACAGATGACGATGTCGGCGCCACGCTCGGCGAATGCCACCGCGTGGGACCGGCCCTGCCCCCGGGCTGCGCCGGTGATCAGTGCGACCTTGCCTTCGAACTCCTGCATGCTGCTGTTCTCCTCGAGATCGGGGTCCGTGATGACACACGGGGTCCGCAATTATCACTACTCGCCCGGGGTGTGACTGCGGCCACAAGTCCCGGCCAGCGGGAAGTCCCTGCCGTCTCCACGGAAGCACACACGGCCGTCCCGTCGGGAGATGCGACGCAATCGTCACCCGCCGGCGACCAGGACGGCCACGGCCGACACCCCGGCGAGACCCACGACGGTGACCGCCAGGCCGAACATGAGCAGGAACGGATACACCACTCGGCCCGCCTCGAAGTGCTCGCTCACGCGCTCGTAGCGGCGCCGCGCCGTCACCACCACCACGGAGGCCGCCGCGACCGCCCACGTCCCGAGGATCTGGATCAGGATCGACGAGCCGGGGACGTACCGCAGGCACAGGAAGGCCACTGCCGCCAGACTCGCAGCCGTGCGCACCCAGGCCAGCGTCGTCCGCTCGGGCTGCAGACCCGGATCCCGGTGTCCCGCGCCCGCCGAGTTCATCGCACCAGGACGATGAGCAGCGTGATGCCTGCGCCGGCGATGAGCCCCGCCAGCAGGGCCGCAATCGCCGGCACCGGCAGACTGCGCCCGGTCCGCATCGCCGCTTCCACTCCCATCCAGCGCAGGAAGGCGAAGACCACCAGCAAGACCGCACCCACCAGCAGGCCGACGACGAGCACGGTGTGCAGGACCGGGCCCACCACACCGGTTCCGAACGCCTCGAGTCCGACAGCGGCGGCGATCAGACCGAGACCGGTTCGCACCCAGGCGAGGTAGGTCCGCTCGTTCGCGAGAGTGAATCGAGGGTCCGGGTCGGCCCCTTCCCGAAAGGCCTTCGGCCGCCACCCGCGCGGTGTCACCGGGGCGATCCCTCCTCGTACGTCGACTCGATCAACGGCCATAGCGCTTCAGCACCGCCGCACGCCGCCGCAGCAGCACGGCACGGCGCTCGGTCGAGTCGATCCGCGCCGAGGCCGGCAGCTCGCCCGGCACGTCAGCGAACTTCACCTTACGCACCGTCGGCGTGGGGAGATCGGCACCGGCCGCGAGCCACCACCGGTAGACGCACCGGGTGACGGCGTTGCCGGCCGTGTCCAGCCAGTTCACGACGCCCGGGTCGTGGTGAGCGACCACCGCACGGAACACCCCGTCCCCGTCCAGGACGGCCTGGTGACCGTTGAGGGACGTCTGCCGGTAGGTGTAGTCCAGCGATTGGCCCCAGTAGTCGCCCAGGTGGATGTTCCAGAAGTGGCAGTCCGGGGGCGTCACCTCGAGAATGAGCGCCTCGTCCGGTGCGATGTCGAAAGTGCCGCCGCCGTATGCGATGTGGCCGCCGTCGCCGGCGTAGGACGAGCTCACGGCGGGTTGCGTGCGCAGAACGTTGCGTTCACCGTCGCGCAGACCGTACATCGCGGCCCAGTACCCGGCGAATCCGTCGACGAACCGACCCACGGACTCGACCTGTCCGGTCACGGTGACCGGTTCGGTGACCGGCCCCGTCCCCTCGACGTCGATTCGTTCGATGGAGAGGTGGTAGGGCTCCTCGGCGTCCCAGTCGTAGAAGTACTGGCGGGTGATGATGTCCTTCGTGTTCTCGGGCATCGGCAGCCAGTTGCCGGTGTGCGGGCGAGCGCTGATGACGACCTCGAAATCGCCGTTGTCCTGCAACACGATTCCACCCGGATTGGAGATCGCCCCGAGGGTCGATCCGGTGGCCGCCGCGAACGCCGCGCGGAAGTCCCGCGGTCGGTCGCCGTCCGACTGCGCCTTCTCGTACAGGCTGACCGTGTCGTACAGGGTCAGCCCGATGTAGCGGGCCCGGCCCCCGGTGCCGGTGAGCCGGTACGTTCCGGCCGGGTCGAGCACCGCGTGCCCGAACAGACAGTCCGGCGACTCCGTCGCGTACCGCTTGGTGTTGTCCTGTAGACGGCCCACCTCCGGGTAGTCCGGGTCGGCACTGAAGACCACCTGTTCGAGACCGGCGTTCAACAGGTTGAGCAGGTACCGGTAACCGGCCGCCCGCATCACCGGGTCCTCCGACCTCGGGTCCCCGGTGATCACCGCGGCAGCGCGGGAGAGGTTGTCACACAGGCCCTGCCAGGCGGCGTCGAGCTCTGCGTTCCGGCGTCGCCGGTCGTCCCGGGTCACGTCCACGTCCTGCCCTCTCAGGCCGGGACGTCGCCGAGGATGGCCACCCGCTCCATCACGCGCCGATGCGGGAAGTAGTCGCTGGCCGCGTAGTGCTGCGTGGCGCGGTTGTCCCAGAACGCGATCGAATCGGGCTGCCACCGGAAGCGGCACTGGAAGTCCGGCACCTTCGCCTGGTCGAACAGGTGACGCAGCAGCGGTTCGCTCTCTGCGGGATCCATGTCCGGGATGTGCGTGGTGAACAGACTGTTGACGAACAGCGTGCGGCGACCGGTCTCGGGGTGGATCCGCACGATCGGATGTTCCACCGGCGGGAACTGCTCCTTCATCGCGGCCAGCTTCTCCGGCCCCATGGAGCGACCGAACGACGGGACGAAGTCGTGGATCGCGACGCGACCCTCGATCTTCTCCTTGACCTCGTCGGACAGGCAGTCGTACGCGTTGCCCATGTCGGCCCACAGCGTGTCCCCACCCGCCGGCGGCACCTCCAACGCGCGCAGCACGGACCCCAGCGGCGGGCGCTTCTGCCACGTCACGTCGACGTGCCAGATGTTCTCGGTACCCGGGTTGTCCTCGCCGCGCTCGAAGTGGACCACCTCGGGCACCTCCCCCTGGGGGAGCAGCGGGTGCACCTCGAGCTCACCCCAGTGGCGGGCGAAGTCACGGTGCTGCGCACCCGTGATCTTCTGGTCGCGGAAGAACACGACCTTCCACTCGAGCAGCGCCCGGCGCAGTTCCTCGATCATCTCCGCACTCGGATCGCGCAGGTCCACGCCGTGGATCTCCGCGCCGATGTACGGCGTCACCGGACGGACCTCGAACTGTGTGTACGGAGCGGACTCGAATCCGTCTGCACACCGGCGCATTCCGCGGGGGCCGAACTCGATCGAGTGCCCGCCGATCGCGACGGTACGACTACTGGTCAGGGTTGCCATGCAAGCCTCCTGCTCTCGTGGGATCCCGCTCCGAAACACGCCACCGCCGACGTCCGCAGCCGAGACCGAGGACGACATCGGCAAGCTATCAGTCAGTGACTTAAATCGTCAAGACACTGCCTTAAATCCCTCGAACACGCTGCACTTCAACAGCATTGACGACGGTGTTCAGGCGCGGAGCGCAGCGGCCGCTTCCACTGAGTGGGACCTGCGTCACAGAGCGGCGGATGACGAGGACTAAGGTCCTGTTCCTGGGCACCGCCCGCCCCTTTCCGTCGAAACGCCACCGCCAGGCACACCCCTTTCGACGACGAACGAGTCTGCGTCCCCGTCTCGTGACGCCGCAGCCCTCGTCGCTCTCCGCACGACACAAAGGACAACGATGGCGCTCGCCCTCACCCCGATTCGAGGCACGGTTCCGCGTGCCCGGAGCTTTGCCGTACTCGCCGTGATCATTTTCTTCTCCGAGATCGCGACCTTCGAGATCCTCATGGTCTACCCGGCCATGCCGCACATGGCCCCGGCGTTCCAGACCCTGAACATCGCGTGGGTGGTCTCGATCGTCACCCTCACGGGCGCGACGCTGATGCCGTTGATCGGCAAAGCGTCGGACAGGCTCGGAAAGAAACGTGTCATCCTCGGACTGGCCGTGGTGTTCGTCATCGGCAGCATCGTCTGCGCAACGGCGACATCGTTCGCCGTCCTGCTCGTCGGGCGGGCACTGCAGGGCGTCCTGGTGGGTATCGTCGCACTGTCGTACAGCCTCGTCCGCGACATCATGCCGCGGGACTTCGTGCCCGTCGCGCTCGGTATGGTCGCGACCGGGATCGGAATGTCCGCGGTCGCAGGGCCGTTCGTCGCAGGCTGGCTCATCGACGGCTTCGGATTCCACGGAATCTTCTGGTTCATGGCGATCTACCTGGCGGTGCTGATCCCGCTGTACTGGGCGGTGGTACCGGAGAGTCCTGTCCGGACCGATCGTCCGGTGGACTACCTGGGTACCGCACTGCTCGGCCCCGGCGTGGCGGTCCTGTTGCTGGGCATCACGAAGGGCAGCTCGTGGGGATGGTCCGCGGGTAGCACCCGCGGGCTGTTGCTGCTCGGCCTCGTGATGCTGGCCGCGTTCGTCGCCTGGCAACGCGTCGCAACGCACCCGTTGATCGACCTGAAGATCCTCTTCGGCCGCAAGTTCGGGCCCACGGTCCTGGCCGTCGCCGGCCTCGGCTACATGATGAACGCGCACTCGCTTCTCATGCCGACGCTGTTGCAGACTCCGTCGGGCATCCCGGGAATCTCTTACGGCGCCGGTCTTTCCGCAACGCAGTACGCGCTGTGGACCTGTCCGTTGGGTATCGCGGCGATGGTCGCCGGACCACTCGGTGGCTACCTCGCCAAGCGGATCGGTGCGCGGCAGGTCCTGCTCGGATCCGGCGGGTTCTTCCTGGTCGCGATGGTCCTGGGCAGCAAGCTCTTGACGTTGACGTGGCAGGTGGCACTGCTGAGCGCGATCGCCGGCTTCGCCGTCGGCTTCCTGCACTCGTCCAACGCCAATCTGGTGCAGGATGCCCTGCCCCCGGAGACGAGCGGCGTCGGGACCGCCATCGCCGGCGTGACGATGCAGCTGTGCTCGGCGGTCGCCGTGACGGTGACGGGCGTGGTGATGTCACACCACGTGCTGTCCGTCTCGCCGAAGACGCATGCCGTCCTGTACGCGGACGAGGCGATCTCGCGCGGGTTCCTCTACGCGGGCGCTGTCGGACTCGTCGGGATCGCGGTCGCGCTCGTGATGAGGCACGGGCGGACGCCCGCGTCCGGCGGCATGGGCGCACCCACAGCCGGCGCCGACGCCGATCAGTCCGAGGCGGAGTCCGGCACCGTCAACGCCCCCACCGACATGTCGACCAGGTGATGAACGGTCTCGTCGAAGTCCGCTTCCACCAAAGGGATACCACTGTTGCGCCGTTGCTCGAACACCGCGAGCGCGGAGACCGCCATGTTCAGCATCAGGTCCACCCGAATGACCGCGACCCGGCGCGGCAGGTGCTCGAGCGCCCGCATGAGCCGCGTGGAGACCTCGCGGCTCACCTCGGTGACGTCGGAGAGATCGGAGTTGACGATGTCCACCGACGGCGAGACCCGGGCGATGAACTGCGCGTAGTACGAATCGGTTCCCGACGTCCGCAGGTAGTCCGCCAGCGGGACCACCACCGCTTCGACCAGGCCCCGCACGTCGTGGCCCCGGCCCTCCGCGTCCAGACGTGCGAGGAAAGCGGCGCGACTGCGATTGATCTCCCGCATGCGCCGGCGGAAGACCTCCAGCACCAGGCCGTCGCGTCCCCCGAAGTGGTACTGCACCGCGGAGTTGTTCCGCTGACCGGCCGCGGCGGCGACGTCCCGCATCGACACCCCGTCGATGCCGCGCTCGGCGAACATGCGCTCGGCGACCTCGATCATGGCGGTTTTCGCGTTTCCAGGGTTCGACACGCCGAGAGAGTAGTAAGTCAACGCTTTAAGGGTCAAGGCGCCGCCTGTACCCTCCGCTGTTCCACCCCTCAGAGAGGTGCACCATGAATCGTCACTCGATCCCCGTCGTCCGCACCGACCCACAGGTGTCCGCTGCGGTCGACTACCGCAACCAGCAGGAGGCCTTCACCCGGCCGCAGCCCGTACGGCCACCAGAGGGCGCACCGAACGTTCTGCTGGTGATGCTCGACGACGTCGGATTCGGCGCACCGTCGGCGTTCGGTGGGCCGTGCCGCACCCCCACGGCCGAGCGGCTGGCCGCGGACGGTGTCAAGTACACCCGCTTCCACACCACGGCGCTGTGCTCCCCGACCCGGGCGGCGACGCTGACCGGCCGCAACCACCACAGTGTCGGGTTCGGAGTGATCGCGGAACAGGCTACGGCCGCACCGGGTTACAACGGGACTCGGCCGGATTCTGCGGCGACGGTGGCGCGCGTGCTGCAGGGCAACGGGTACGCGACCGGCGCGTTCGGCAAGATGCACCAGACCCCGACGTGGGAGATCAGCGAGGCCGGCCCGTTCGACCGCTGGCCCACCCGGGAGGGGTTCGACCGTTTCTACGGGTTCCTCGGCGCGGAGTCCGACCAGTTCTCCCCGGTCCTCTACCGGGACTTCACGGTCGTCGATCCGCCGCGGTCGCCCGACGAGGGCTACCACATGTCGGAGGACCTGGTGGATCGCGCGATCGAGTGGATCGAATCGGTCGGCACGATGGACCCGGACAAGCCGTGGTTCTGCTACCTGCCGTTCGGCGCGTGCCACGCGCCGCTGCAGGTGCCCGACAGCTACCTCGACAAGTACCGCGGCGAGTTCGACCACGGTTGGGATCGGCAGCGGGAGATCACCCTCGAGCGGCAGAAGCAACTGGGCGTGGTGCCCCCGGAGACCGAACTGGCGCCGTGGGCGCCGGACCTGCCGCACTGGGACGAGTTGGACGACGACCGCAAGAAGGTCTCCGCCCGCCTGATGGAGTTGTACGCGGCGTTCCTCGAGCACACCGACGACCAGGTCGGGCGACTGATCGATCGCCTGCAGGAACTGGGCGCCCTCGACAACACGCTGGTGTTGTACATGCTGGGCGACAACGGCGCCTCCGCCGAGGGCGGCATGGAGGGCTCGTTCAACTACCTGGCCGGACTCAACGGCTACAAGCAGACCACCGCGGAGGTGCTGGAGCGCTTCGACGAACTCGGCACCCCGGCGAGCTACCCGCACTACCCGGCGTCGTGGGCGATGGCGCTCGACACCCCGTACCAGTGGACCAAACAGGCGGCGTCGCACTACGGCGGCACGCGTAACGGACTGGTCGCGCACTGGCCGAAGGGCATCACCGAGACGGGGCTGCGGCGCCAGTGGCACCACTGCGTCGACATCACCCCCACGATCCTCGCAGCGGTCGGGGTGCCGGCCCCGGACACTGTCGACGGCGTCCCGCAGAAGCCGATGGAGGGGGTCGCGATGAACTACACCTTCACCGACCCGGCGGCCCCGGACCGACACACCACCCAGTACTTCGAGATCTACGGCAACCGCGGCATCTACGACCACGGTTGGACGGCCGTCACGCTGCACCGGGCGCCGTGGCTGATGGCGACGTACGGCCTGAAACTGCCGGCGTTCGACGAGGATCGGTGGGAGCTGTACGACACCACCGTCGACTGGTCGCAGGCCCGTGACCTCGCCGACGAGTTCCCGGAGAAGCTGGAGGAGCTCAAGCAGAAGTTCCTCGTCGAGGCCGCGCGGTACCAGGTGCTGCCGCTCGACGACCGCACGGTGACGCGGAACGCGGCACCCAAGGACCGTCCGCCGCACCCGCTGCGGGGTCGCACGAGCATCACGCTGTACCCGCACATGAACGGGCTACCGGAGAAGGCGGCGCCGCCGTTCTTCAACCGGTCGTACGTCATCACCGCTTCGCTCGAGACCGGTGGGAAGCCGTGCGAGGGCGTCCTGGCCAGTGTCGGCGGCAGCTTCGGCGGGCTGGCGTTGTACGTCTCGGATTCGAAGCCGGTGTTCTGCTACAACTTCAGCGGTGGCGGGCTCACCTTCGTCCGCCCCGACGTCGCGCTCACCGCGGACACCCGCGAGGTCCGCCTCGAATTCGACTACGACGGCGGCGGAATCGGGCTCGGCGGCACGGCGCGGCTGTCGGTCGACGGCGCCCTGGTGGGCAGTGCCCGCGTCGAGCAGACCACGCGGGCGATCTTCAGCATGAACGAGCAGCTCGACATCGGCATCAACCGTGGCAGCCCGGTGTGCGACGACATCGTGGGCCGTTTCGCGTTCACCGGACGCCTGCACCACGTCCGCGTCGACCTGCCGGGCGAGGCCCGTCCCGAGACAGCAGGCGAGCGGCAGCGGGTGGCTCTGGCGACGCACTAGGCGCTTCGCACCCCGTGCGCCTTGTCAAGGTGGGAACCACCGGAAAGGCGCGCGGCCCCCTGGGCCTTCAGTGAGATCGCGCAAGTCTGGACTGCTCGAGTGCACGGAAGATCGCGCCGGCAGCCTGACGCACCGGCGCGCCGTGCGCCTGGCTGAACTGAACGCGAGACGGTCGGCCGCAGGTACGGCCCCCGCACCGGACGGTGCGGGGGCCGTCGCAGCGACTGCGGCGCCTCATCGGGCGGACGAATCGCCCACCTTCAGGACGTCCCGGATCATCTGCCACAGCTCGAGACGTGCCGGACCGGTGAGCGACAGCTTGGGGAAGGTGAGAAAGCCGTGGAAGAGGCCGTCGAATCGGTGCGCGACAACCGGTACCCCGTCCGCTGCCAGCCGTTGCGCGTAGTACTCGCCGGACGAACACGGGGGATCGAGTTCGGCCGTCACGACCAGCGCGGGAGGCAGCCCCGCGAGCGTCGCCGCCCGGGTGGGAACCACGTACTCGCTCGACCGGTCCTCGGGCGCGTACTGATCCCAGTACCAACGCATCGCATCGGTCGTGTTGTAGTAGCCCACTCCGTATTTCGTGTACGACTCGGTCGTGAATTCGTCGTCGATGACCGGATAGACGAGGATCTGAGCCGCGAGCCGGGGCGCGCCCCGGTCCCGGGCGGCCAGCGCGACCGTGGCGGCAAGATTTCCGCCCGCGCTGTCGCCCGCGAGAGCGATCCGGTCGGGGTCGCCTCCGTACTCGCCGGCGTTGTCCGCAGTCCACAGCAGGGCGGCGTAGACGTCCTCCATCGCGGCAGGCGCCCGATGCTCCGGCGCCAACCGGTAGTCGACCGAGACGATCACGGCGTCCACGGCGTCCGCCATCGAACGGCAGAACTCGTCGTGGGAATCGAGGTCGCAGAACACGAATCCGCCACCGTGCGCGAAGACGATGACCGGCAGCGGATCGTTCGACTCCGAATGCGGTACGTAGACACGCAGCTTCAGGTCCCCACCGGGTCCGTCGATGGTGACGTCGCGAACGGTCGCCATGTCGGGCTGGTACGCCAACGGTGCCCGGCGAGACGCGATCACTTCACGAAGCTCCGCCGCCGGGAACTTGGTGACGTCCGGAAATCCTGCCTCGAGCACAGCGAGCATGGACTCCACGTCCGGGTGCAAATCAGGTCGGCGATCCACTGCCACGTCACAGTTCCTCTCTCGTCACGCAGTCGGCTCGACTCGACGGCCGTCACACGGCCGCCTGCCCGGGCTGATCCGACTCCTCGTGACGCCACCTTCCAGGAGCGCGTGGACGCCCGCAATACCGGCGTCCCAGCGTGCGGGAACTCTCGTGTCCTACGCCGTCAGCACCAGTCCCGAAGTGGGAACGCCGGTTCCGGCGGTGACGAGGACGTTCTCGACATCCGGCACCTGATTGACGGAGGTACCCCGGATCTGACGGACGCCCTCGGCGATGCCGTTCATGCCGTGGATGTACGCCTCGCCGAGCTGACCGCCGTGCGTGTTGATCGGCAGCCGGCCGCCCAGTTCGATCGCACCGTCGGCGATGAAGTCGCGCGCGTCCCCGCGGCCGCAGAAACCGAGTTCCTCGAGCTGCATCAACACGTACGGCGTGAAGTGGTCGTACAGCACCGCGGTCTGCATGTCCGCCGGCTGCAGTCCCGACTGCTCCCACAGCTGATCGCCCACCAGGCCCATCTCCGGCAGCCCGGTCAGGCCGTCCCGGTAGTAGCTGGTCATGATGTACTGGTCCGGCCCGCTGCCCTGTGCGGCCGCCGCGATGATCGCCGGCTTGTTCGGCAGGTCCGCGGCCCGTTCCGGCGACGTCACCACGATCGCGATGCCACCGTCGGATTCCTGGCAACAGTCCAGCAGATGCAGCGGCTCGGCGATGAACCGCGAACTCTGGTGGTCCTCGAGCGTGATCGGCTTGCCGTGGAAGAACGCCTTGGGGTTGGTGGCGGCGTGCTTGCGGTCCGCGACCGCGACGCGACCGAAATCTTCACTGGTGGCGCCGTACACGTGCATGTACCGCCGCGCGACCATCGCCACGAACGACGCCGGCGTCCCCAGCCCGTGGGGGTAGGAGAAGGCGTTGTCGGTGCCCGACGAGTTCACCTGCTGTACCAGCCCGGCGTTGACCTGGCCGAAGCGCGCACCCGAGCGTTCGTTGAACGCGCGATAGGCCACGACGACGTCCGCGACTCCCGTCGCCACCGCCATGGCGGCCTGTTGGACGGTGGCGCACGCCGCGCCGCCGCCGTAGTGGATGCGGCTGAAGAACTTCAGGTTCGGGATGCCCACCGAACGAGCCACCGCCGCTTCGGTGTTGGTGTCCATCGTGAACGACGTCAGGCCGTCGACGTCCGACGGTTGCAGCCCGGCGTCGTCGAGCGCGGCCTGCACCGCCTCGGCGGCCAGCCGCAGTTCGCTGCGGCCGGAGTCCTTCGAGAAGTCGGTGGCACCGATGCCGACGATCGCAGCCTTGCCGGACAGCCCGCTCATGCCCGTCCCCCGTCCGCGTCGTCGTTCATCACCAGCGTGACCGTCGACGTGATGTGGTCACCGAGACTGTCCTGGCCGACCACCTCGACCGTGACCACGCCGTCCACGGCCGAGATCACCTCACCCGACAGATGGAGCGTGTCGTACGCGTACCACGGCACTCCCAGGCGCAGTTTGACGGACGTGAGCCGGGCCCGCGGCCCCGCCCAGTCGGTGACGAACCGCTGCACCAGGCCGGTGTCGGTGAGGATGTTGACGAAGATGTCCTTCGACCCGCGCTGCTGCGCCTTGTCCCGGTCGTGGTGCACGTCCTGGAAGTCCCTGGTGGCCAACGCCGTCGAGACGATGAACGTGGGGTCGCCGTGGATCGACAGCCCCGGGAGCCGGTCGCCGACGGCGATGTCGAGTGCGCTGGTCATCTACGACTCCTTCACCGGACGCCACGCGTACAGCGTCCACGGTTCGTCCCCGGTCTCGTCATCGCCGGGAAAGTCGAGGAACTCCGCCTCCACGGGCAGGCCGACCGTCACGTCGGACGGTGCGACGTCGCGGAGCTCACCGAGCATCCGCACGCCCTCCTCGAGTTCGACGAGCGCCACCACGAACGGCAGCGACCGCCCCGGCACCTTGGGCGCGTGATGGACGACGAAGCTGAACACCGTGCCTCGGCCCGACGCCACGACGTAGTCGGTGGTCTCGGACTTGTCCTTCCAGAGCGCCGGCACCGGCGGATGCTGCAGCGAACCGTCCGGACGCTGCTGGATACGCAGTTCGTGCGCGGCCACGCCGTCCCAGAAGAACTGGGTGTCTCGCGAGGGCGTCGGCCGCAGCATCCGCGTGGGATCGAGATCCTGCGGCACGTTCGTCTCGGCCGAGTGTGACGCCGGTCCGGTCGAACTGTCCGATCGTGAGTCGGTGGGCGGGCGGAACTTGAGGATGCGGAACATCATCTCGGCGACGAGTTCCGTACTGCCGTCGTCCTTCGCGACTCTCCAGAAGTTGCGGGTCGTGAAGAACCAGCCCTCACCGAGCCCGGTCTTCTTGGGGCCGACGACATCGTCGAGCGTCGTCTCGATCGTCACCTCCTCGCCCGGGCGCAGGTAGCGGTGGTAGATCTGGTCGCAATTGGTGGCGACCACCGACGTGTAGCCGGCGTCGTCGAGGATCTGCGTCATCCGACCCAGGGGGTCGTCCTCCTCACGGACCGCGCCGAGACCGCGCATGGTCCACACCTGCGCCATCGCGGGCGGTGCGACGATCCCGCCGTGACCGGCGGCGACCGCCGCCGTCTCGTCCACGTAGACGGGGTTCTCGTCACCGATCGCCTCGAGCCAGTTGCGGATCATCGGCATGTTGACCGGGTCCCGCCCGGCGCGCGGCTTGCTCGGTCCGCCGGCCTTGATCTGCTCGGCTGCGGCGAGAATCTCTGCGGTACCGGGGTTTCCGTCGGGCACAGTGTTCTCGGTCATCGTGGCACCTTCGGCAGTCCCAGTCCGGCCACCGCGATCAGTTCGCGCATGACCTCGTTGACCCCGCCACCGAAGGTGATGACGACGTTCCGCTTCACCTGGACGTCGAGCCAGCGCATCAGCGCCGCCGTCTCGGGGTCGCCGGGGTCACCGTGGGCGCCCACGATCTCGTCGGCGATCCGGCCCACCCGCTGAATGCGTTCGGTTGCAAAGACCTTGGTCGCGGAGGCGTCCGCGACATCGACGTCGCCGGTGGCCGCCGCGACCTGCCAGTTGAGCAGTTCGTTGAGACGGTAGGTGGCGTGGATCTCACCGAGCCCGCGGCGGACGTCGGGCAGGTCCAGCAGGTTCCGCGTCGCGGCCCAGCCGAACACCTTCTCGTACAGTCCGGCGACCCGACCGGCCGGGCCCAGCATGACGCGCTCGTGGTTGAGCTGGGTCGTGATGAGCTTCCAACCCCGATTCTCCTCACCGACCAGCATGCTCGCCGGCACCCGGACGTCGGAGTAGTACGTGGCGTTCACGTGGTGCGCGCCGTCCGCGGTGATGATCGGCGTCCACGAGAAGCCGGGATCCTTCGTGTCGACGATCAGGATGGAGATGCCGCGGTGCCGGGAGTCGGCGGCCCCGGTGCGCACGGCGAGCCAGATGTAGTCGGCGTCGTGGCCGCCGGTGGTGAAGATCTTCTGGCCGTTGACCACGTACTCGTCGCCGTCGCGCACGGCGGTCGTGCGCAGCGCCGCCAGGTCGGTGCCGGCGTCGGGCTCGGAGTAGCCGATCGCGAAGTGCACCTCCCCGGCGAGGATCGCGGGCAGGAACTTGCGCTTCTGTTCCTCGGTGCCGTACACCTGCAGCGTCGGTCCGACGGTCTGCAGGGTCACCGACGGTAGCGGAACATCCGCTCGCACAGCCTCGTTCACGAAGATCTGCTGTTCGATCTCACCGAAGCCGCGGCCGCCGAACTCGACGGGCCAGCCGACGCCGAGCCAGCCGTCCTTCCCCATCCGGCGAATGACCTCACGGTAGGTGGGGCCGTGGCGCTCGGTGAGCATGATGTCCGCCTCTGCCGGCGAGATCAGCCCGGCGAAGTAGCGGCGCAGTTCCGCCTGCAGCTCACGCTGCTCGGGTGTCAGATCGATGAACACCGGGCCCCCACGAGGTCGAGTCGGTACGAGGCGCCGCCGACGAGGCGGGCCAGGTCTTTGGCGATGGAGAAGTAGCGATGCATCGGATACGTGACGTCGACGCCGATGCCGCCGTGCAGATGGTGCAGTGTTCGCATCGCGGCCGGCACCTCGGTCGCGAGCCAGTACGCCGTGACGTCGAGATCGTTGTCGGCCGAGGCCATGTCGACGGCGCTGTCGGCATCCAGTCCTTCGGCCACCCGCCACGCGGACGCCAGCGCCGCGACGTGCAGCGTCCGCGACGTGACGTAGACGTCGGCGATCTGCTGGGCGACCGCCTGGAACGCCGCGAGCGGCTTGCCGAACTGCTCGCGTGTGGTGAGGTGGTCGGCGGCCAGGGCGGTGGCACCGGCGAGGAGACCGTCGGCGTACGCCCCGATGCTCGCGAGCGCGATCCGGTACAGCGTGGCGACACCGTCGAGACCGCCGGAGAGGACGTCGCCGGCGGGGACCCGGACGCCGTCCATCCGAACCGTGAACTCGGGTGCGCCCGAGGAAGTCGCGCTCCGGGTGAGGGTGACGCCGGGCGCGTCGGGCGCCACCGGCACCACGCCGGCATCGGTCGGCACGAGGATGCGGTGCGCGAGATCGGCGAACGGCACGGCGACGGCCAGGCCGGTCACGACGACGTCACCGCCGTCCGCGACCGCGGACGTCGACGGCACCGCCGGGAACGCGGCGCCCGGTTCGGCGAGTGCGGCGGTGAGGACCCGTCCGGCCTGGACGCCGTCGAGCAGGGAGTCCTGCTGCTCGGTCGATCCGAGCGCGAGGACCGGCAGGACGCCGAAGCCGAGAGTCGCCAGCGCCGGGACGGGTGCGGCCCCGCGCCCGATCTCGGTGAGCATCGTCGCGACCTCGAGAAGTCCCAGTCCGTCACCACCGAGCCGCTCGGGTAACACCAGCGACAGCAGGTCCGCCTTGGCGAGGGCCTGCCACAGCTCGGGGCTGAAACCGCCCGGATCGGCGGGATCGCCGGGTTCGCGGGCGAGCAGGCCCACGACGATCTCCGCCACCGTTTCCTGTGTCTGATCCAGAGAGAAATCCACGTTGTCGATCCCGCCTACGATTTAGAACGTGTTCCAGTTGTATCACCTGCAAGGTAGCGGAGAAAGTCCCGCAAGATCGAGAACGTGTTCACCGCGCGGCATCCACGGTCCCGACACCAGCCGTTCGGAGCAGCCCCCCGCCGAGACGGGTCGGCGTGATCGACACCACAACTCGACGACTCGGTGCGCGCAGCCTTCACCCCGACGACGCCGGCCCGGATCGGAACGTTGATTGGATACATGTCAATATCGACAGATGTCGATACAGCTGGAAGCCGGCACCGGCCTGAGCAGTCCGCCCTTGGCGAGGGCACCCCTGAGTGAGGACCGAGCCACGGACCTGGCTCGGATGTTCAAGGCGATCAGCGACCCGACCCGGTTGCGGATGCTGAGCCTCATCGCCAGCCACGAGAACCGGGAGAGCTGCGTCTGCGACATCTCGCCCGCGTTCGAGCTGTCCCAGCCGACGATCTCCCACCATCTGAAGGTGCTGCGGGAGGCCGGTTTGCTCGACTGCGAGCGGCGCGGCACGTGGGTGTACTACCGGGTGATCCCGTCCGCGCTCGCGCAACTGTCGGCGGTGCTGTCCTCCGAAGCGGGTGTCGTCGAGAGCTCTGTCTGCGTGCCCGACGCCGCGATCGCGGAGGCGGCTCGGTGACCGAAACGAGTACACACCCGGCTGTCGCGGGCAAGCTCTCCACCCTCGACCGGTTCCTGCCGGTGTGGATCGGGGTGGCGATGGACGCCGGCCTGCTGGTGGGGCGGACGATCCCGGGTCTCGGGGACACCCTGAGCGCGGTCGAGATCGACGGCATCTCGTTGCCGATCGCGCTGGGCCTGCTGATCATGATGTACCCGGTGCTGGCGAAGGTCCGCTACGACCGCCTCGACACCGTCACCGGCGACCGCAGGATGCTGCTCGGATCACTGTTGCTGAACTGGATCCTGGGGCCCGCCCTGATGTTCGCCCTGGCCTGGGTCTTCCTGCCCGATCTGCCGGAGTACCGGACGGGGCTGATCATCGTCGGCCTGGCCCGCTGCATCGCGATGGTGATCATCTGGAACGACCTCGCGTGCGGTGACCGCGAAGCCGCCGCGGTGCTGGTGGCGATCAACTCCGTCTTCCAAGTGCTCATGTTCGCCATGCTCGGCTGGTTCTACCTCTCGGTACTGCCGGGCTGGCTCGGCCTCGAACAGACAACCATCGACACCTCGCCGTGGCAGATCGCCAAGTCGGTCCTGATCTTCCTCGGCATCCCCCTGCTGGCCGGGTTCCTGACCCGCCACTACGGCGAGAAGGCCAAGGGGCGCACCTGGTACGAGCAGAAGTTCCTGCCTCGGATCGGGCCGTGGGCGCTCTACGGGCTGTTGTTCACGATCGTCATCCTCTTCGCACTGCAGGGCGATCGGATCACCTCGCAGCCGATGGATGTGCTGCGGATCGCGATCCCGCTGCTGGCGTACTTCGCGATCATGTGGGGCGGCGGATACCTGCTCGGAGCCGGCATCGGGCTCGGCTACGAGCGCACCACCACCCTCGCTTTCACCGCCGCCGGCAACAACTTCGAGCTCGCAATCGCCGTGGCGATCGCCACCTACGGCGCGACGTCCGGGCAGGCGCTGGCCGGGGTCGTAGGCCCACTGATCGAGGTGCCGGTACTCGTCGGCCTGGTCTACGTCTCCCTCGCGCTACGCGCACGCTTCACTCCACCCCCAACCACCGCCCGTCCGGCGGCAGTGAAGGAGCCGTGAGACCCACGGCCCAGGTCGGGATCGACACGGTCCGCCCGATCCGCGACGAGATACGGGCCGATGTCGAGGCCCTGGTCGCCGAGCTGACGGCACGGCCCGTCCAGCGCTGACCGCCCGGCTCAGCAGCAGGAATTGCGGCCCGCAGCCGGTCCCTCGCCGCCCTCCGGCTCCGCGTCCGCGGCCGTGCCGCAGCAGACACCTGCGCGAGAGCCCTGCGGGCCATCGAGATGCTGCGGGCTCGAGCCGAAGGTGTCGGAGTCGGCGAGGACGGTGTAGACCTCCCATTTCTCCCCGGCCGGCCCGGTCACCCACACCTTGTCCTGGGTGGCGAAGCAACAGGTGGTGCCGAGCTCCTCGTCGGTGAACAGTCCCTCGTCGGTCAGGCGCGCGATCTCCGCGTGGACCTTCTCCGAAGATTCGACCTCGACGCCGAGGTGGTTGATCGTGCCGCCCTTGCCAGGGTTCTCGAGCAGCACCAGCTTGAGCGGCGGTTCGGCGATCGCGAAGTTCGCGTACCCGGGCTCGAGCTTCGCCGGCCCGGTACCGAACAGCTTCGAATAGAACGTGACCGCCTCGTCCAGGTCGTCGACGTTGAGTGCGAGTTGTGCACGGGACATGACAGCCTCCAGCTGTGCGACATATATCGAATTACTGTGCACCTGCAGAGTGCCACGATTTCGACATAAGTCAAGATGGATCGGTAGGATCGTCGCCATGCCGAAAGCCCTGCCGGTCGTCGACGTCAGCGCGCCGATCTGTTGCGCGCCGATCTCGGCCGCGCCGATGGGCGACGAGGCTGCACTCGAGGTCGCGCTACGACTCAAGGCGCTCGCCGATCCCGTCCGGATAAAGGTGATGTCGATCCTGCTCACCGCCACCGACGGCGCCGTGTGCACGTGCGATCTCGCCGCCGGCGTCGACCTGGCGGAGTCGACTGTCAGCCACCACCTCGGCCAACTACGCAAGGCCGGGATGGTCGTCTCGCAGCGCCGTGGGATGAACGTCTACCACCGCGCCCGCAGCGAGGCTCTCGATGCCCTCCGCCTAGTGCTCGACCCCAACTGCTGCGCGTAGCTCCACGGGTCCGACCGGTGTGCCTCCGACGGGCACCCGTCACCGAGTCGAATCACCGGCCGCCGCATGCATGAACCCCGTGAGAACGGGTAGCCCGCGATGCGGGGAACGGATGGCGCAGGGTGCAGTCACCGAGTCCGGCGGGTCCGACGGCGCGAAACGGGTCCGAGGACAGGGCGACGTGCCTTCGCGACGGGAAGGAGTTGAGACGATGACGGAACCCCAGGGCTCCTCGAGCAGCAAGAGCATCACCTCTCACGGCGATTCCGCCTTGGTCAGTTCGCACGGCACGACGACCATCGCCGACACCGTGGTCGCCAAGATCGCGGGCATCGCGACTCGCGAGGTCAACGGCGTGCACGACCTCGGAGGCGGTACGACACGCATGGTCGGTGCATTGCGCGAACGTATCCCCGGCGCCAGCGTCAACCGTGCACAGGGCGTGTCGGTGGAGGTGGGTGAGAAGCAAACTGCCATCGATATCGACATCGTGGCCGACTACGGAGTGTCCATCGTCGACCTCGCCGCCGGGATCCGACGGAACGTCATCGCCGCGATCGAGCGCATGACCGGATTGGAGGTCACCGAAGTGAACATCACGGTGCACGACGTCTACCTCGACGAGGAACCGAGCGACGGTTCCAGCTCGCCGCCGCCTCCGCGCGTGGAGTAGACAGCGCAGCGCACCGAGATGGACGCGGCGTCGCAAGAGCTCACGGCGGCACGAATAGCCGAGATCGTCTCCCGGGTCCCCGGCGTGGCGGCACTCGACGGCGGCATGTTCGGTGAAGTGGCCACCTATCTCCCCCACGAACGGATCCTGGGGGTGCGTCTGCGTGACGACGGTTCCGTCGACGTTCACGTGACGGCGTATCGGGGCGTGCCGCTGCCGCAGCTCGCGGCCCGCATTCGGCGGGCGCTGGCGGAGAACGTGCGTATCGACGTGACGATCGCCGACATCGTCGAGCCCGGGTAGCGCGGAACGGAACGGAACGGACATGAGTTTTCGTGACGATTGGGACTCCTATCCCAGCCGGGCTGCCGCCCGCCGGGCCGCCGCCCGGCACCTGCATCCGGACCGGGGCGGAGATCCTGCCCGGTTCGTCCGGGCCCTCGAACAGATCGATCGTCGCTTCCCCGCCGCCCGTTCAGCCGACATCGCGTCGGAGACCGCGATCGTGGCCACCCGGCCACGGTTCGCGCGACACGCCGCTCGTCTCCTCGCGCGGGTGCGGCGGCCGGTGCGGCACGGCCGACGAGTCAGGTACATCACGCTCTGACGTCCGCCCCGCGGATGCCGGAGCTCCATTGCCGGAGGTGCTCATGCGCACATCTTCCATCGGCCTGATCGCGGGCCTTCTGCTCGCCGTCGCCGCCGCTGCCGGCGGCTTCACCGGGTTTCTCATCGCACTCGTGCTCGGGGCGATCGGTTATCTGCTGGGTGCCCACTACGACGGGGACATCGATCTCTCGCCACTGTTGAGGGGACGCGGCCATGGCCGAGGATGAGGACATCCACAGTGCCGACGCGGGGTCTCGCGGCGCGCTGAATGTCGACGACCGTGTCGCCCGGAAGCTGGCCGAGCATGCCGCGGCGACCACGCCGGGGGTGCTGGCCTACTCCGCGGGCATGGATCGGCTGACCGGACGTGCCCTCCCCCGCGCGCGAGTGCTCTCGGCGGGCCGTCGGATCCGCGTGCACATCGACCTGGCCGTCCGGTGGGGCCGGCCCTTGCCGCCGCTCGTCCGCGCGGTCCACGACAACGTCACCACGGCGCTGCGTGACTACGGCAGTTATCACGTCGACGGCATCGACCTGGCCGTCACCAAGCTTCGTGTCGCGATCGACGGCCCCACCGACGACGAGACCGACGATGCCCGATGAGCGCCGATCGACACGAAAGCGACGCCGACGGCACACCCGGTGACCGTGCGGCGCACCGCGTTCCCGCCCCGGCCCGGACCCCTTCCGCTCCGCCCGCGGCGAGTTGGGCCGGGGCGTTGCTCGCGGCGGCACTGCTCGCCGCTGGGGTAATCGCCCTTCGGGACACGACGATCGCCCTGGGATGGGTCGACGGTCGGAAGTGGGTGGATGCGGTCGTGGAGTGGGTCGACGGCCTGCGCTTCGAACCGTGGATGATTCCGGCGGGCATCGCTGCCGTTCTCCTCGGAGTGTGGATGGTCGTCTCGGCGGTCCGACCACGACGGCAGATCGCGCTCCCGCTCCGCGCTCGTTCCGCCGTCTGGATTCGTCCGGCCGACCTGGCCGAGTGCGCGACCGCGGCCGCCAGGACGGTTCCCGGAGTTCTGGAGGCACGCTCCACCGCGACCTCCCGCAAGCTCACCGTCCGAGCCACCGTCACCGACGCCGGCGACGCGGCCATCACCACGCATGTCCGCGATGCGATCGCCCCCGTGATCGACACCATGCAACGACGGCCGAAACTCGTCGTCCGCACGCGCACAGGAGGCAGGTAGATGACCCGGGTCACCTCAGCGGTGGACCGCGCCGCCGCAGCCGTCGTCGGACTGGTGCTCATCGCACTCGGGGCGGGGGCGCTGGTCTGGAG
This sequence comes from Rhodococcus sp. SGAir0479, assembly GCF_005484805.1. NCBI lineage: Bacteria > Bacillati > Actinomycetota > Actinomycetes > Mycobacteriales > Nocardiaceae > Rhodococcus > Rhodococcus sp. SGAir0479. The sequence continues at coordinate 4,720,540 of NZ_CP039432.1, read as the reverse complement.
CACCGACGCGGTCGCCAGATTCCCCGACACGATCACCGCGCCGGCGGTGGTGGAGGCCACGACGAAACAGTGGTGGCCCTGGGCGGTCGGCGCGGCAGGCGTCGTTTTCATCATCGCCGCGGTCCGCTGGATCTACGCCCATACTCCCGCCCCTCACGCGCATCCGATCCAGCTTCCGGGCCTCGGCACCACCGGCTCGGCCACAGTCGACCTCGGCGACGTCGCCACGGCCGCCGCGACCTCGCTGACCCACCGACACGACATCACGGACGCCAAGGGCAAGGCAATCGACGAACGGGGGCGACGCACCGTGGTGATGGAAGTGACCACCAGCGCGGACGCCGATCTCGCCATCGTCGTCGACGCCGTCGATACGGCCTGCCGCGACGTCGTGCACACCCTCGGCACCGATGAATTCGCGATTCGCACGCTCATCCGGCACGGGTCGCGTCCGCGAGGTCGAGCCCTGCGTTGATGTGGCCACCGAGACCGGAGGAGCGAGACCGCGTTCGCCCGGAAGTCACGGCACGGCGTCGACGTCCGATGCCCACACGCCCTGCAGCATGTGCCAATCGGCGGGGTGTGCGGCGATACCGGCCGCGAACCGATCGGCCAACGCCTGCGTCATGCGCTGCACCCCGCCCACCGCATCGATCGGTGGATCGACGCGGCATCCCCACCCGCCGGGGGCGAACCAGCAGTGCACCGGAAGGAGCGCGGCACCGGTATCGAGCGCGAGACGGGCCGGACCCACCGGCATCCGGGCGCGTTCACCGAAGAACTCCACAGGGACACCCGCGCCGGTCACGTCCCGCTCGGCGAGCAACCCGACTCGCCCCTCGCGTAACCGCCTACTCAACTGCTCGAACGGCGGCTGTGCGCCACCGGTGAGGGGCACTATCTCGAAGCCCAACTCCTCACGAAAACGTACGAAACGACGGAACAGCGACTCCGGCCGCAGTCGCTCGGCGACGACGACCGGCGGCCCTATCCGCCGGGCCACCCACACTCCGGCCAGATCCCAGTTTCCGCTGTGCGGCAACGCCAGAACGACCCCGCTCCCGCGGGCGACGGCGTCGTGGATGTGCTCGAGTCCCGCCGCCGAGGCTTCGAGATCAGCGGCCACCTGCTCCGGATTCATCCTGGGCAGACGGAAGGCCTCACACCAGTAGCGGGCGTACGAACGAAGACTTGCGCGGACGAGGTCGTCGGAAACCTGAGCGGGGGTGATCGACAGGACCCGCGCGAGATTGCGGCGCAGCTGTTCCGGTCCACCGCCCCGTGCCGCGCAATCGGCCGCGACACCGAACAGGTGCATCGCCCATCGCTCAGGCAGCACACGCACCAGTTTCCAGCCGGCCGCATAGCTGAGATCCCAGGCACGATCCTTCGGGTTCACCGGTACCACCTTCGTGCGCCGGAGCACCCAGATCACCACCTAGCACCTCGACACAGTCAGCGTACGCGTCGACCGCGCGGCGCTGCGGTCCGAAGCGGCGTCGTTTCGCATGAGTGCGAAATGCCAGGTAGCGTGAGGTTCACCGGAGGATCGGTCCGCCGACCACGCGTAGAGACGTCGATCCCCGCCGGCACCGACGGTGTGCCGCTTTCTCGTTCACTCGTACTCGCCGGTCCGCGTCGACACCAGGCCCCGACACCCGATCCCGACGGAGGACCACTCGGTGGCCATCACCGACATCAACGAGTTCGCTCACCTCACCGACAACGACATCGAAGCCCTCGGCCGTGAACTGGACGAGATCCGCCGTGACGTCGAGGAGTCGCGGGGGCACCGCGACGCCCGCTACATCCGGCGGGTGATCCGGCTGCAACGCTCCCTCGAACTCGGCGGGCGCGCAGTGCTCTTCGGCAGCCGCCGCCGGCCCGCGTGGGTCGCGGGCACGGCGATGCTCTCGCTCGCCAAGATCATCGAGAACATGGAGCTCGGGCACAACGTGATGCACGGGCAGTGGGACTGGATGAACGATCCGGAGATCCACTCCACCACCTGGGAGTGGGATCAGACCGGGCCGTCGGAGCACTGGAAACGCGCCCACAACTACTCGCACCACACCTACACCGACATCGTCGGGATGGACGACGACGTGGGATTCGGGATCCTGCGGATGACGCGGGACGAGAAGTGGCGGCCGATCAACCTGCTCCAGCCCGTCGCGAACGTGATCCTCGCGGCCGGGTTCGAGTGGGGCATCGCGCTGCACGACCTCAAGGCGCAGAAGGTGCTCGAGGGCGTCGACCCGATGCAGTGGAATTCGGCTCCCAACAAGGAATTCGCGATCAAGATCGCGCGTCAGGTCGGCAAGGACTTCGTACTGTTCCCGGCGCTGACGGGCCGGGCGTGGAAGCACACGCTGACCGCGAACGCGACGGCCAACCTGGTGCGCAACCTGTGGGCGTACGCGGTGATCTTCTGCGGGCACTTCCCGGACGGCGCCGAGAAGTTCACCGCCGAGCAGTTCGAGACCGAGACCCGCGCGCAGTGGTACCTGCGGCAGATGCTCGGCAGCGCCAACATCGACGCCGGCCCGGTGATGGGTTTCCTGACCGGCAACCTGAGCTACCAGATCGAGCACCACCTGTTCCCCGATCTGCCGTCGAACCGGTACCCGGAGATGGCGGTGCGGGTGCGGGCGCTGTGCGACAAGTACGACCTGCCGTACACCACCGGACCGCTCAGCCGGCAGTACCTGCTCGCGCTGCGCACCATCCACAAGCTCGCCCTGCCGGACCGCCTGCTGAAACGGACCTCCCACGACGCTCCCGAGACCTCGTCCGAGCGCAAGTTCGACGCCACCGGTTCCCGGATCGGGGAGGCGCTGCGGGTCGACCCCGACACCGGACGCCGCAACGGGCTGCTGTCCGCGTTGCGGACGCACGCCCATATGCGGAGACCGATCCGCGGTAACACTCGAACACTGCAGGCGGCCAGCGGTTTTCGAGAGAAAGACACGGGCTGACGGCGGTGACGACCCACGGAATTCGAGGCCGTTCCGGCAGCACCGCCGCCGCGCCGCCCCTGCAGAGTTCTCGATACTCCACCCCCCCGCTCTCCCCCTCGCGGGGATGTGAGGCACCGCCGGGCCCCGCCTCCCTATGCAAGGGGCGGGGCCCGACGTGTCGGCGCAACCGGGAGAAGGCAAGCGGCGCAACCGGTCCCGTGGCCCGCGTCGCCTGTCGAATGGTCGGCGCGGGCGTTCGGCCGTTCGGAGCCGCTCAGCCGCGGGGCAGCCCCAACAGGTGCTCGGCGGCGACGGTCAGCAGGATCTGCGTCGTGCCGCCCGCGATGGACAGGCACCGGGTGTTGAGGAACTCGCGGGTGAGCGGACCTTCCACCCACCCGGCCTCCCCCGCCAGTTCGACGGCGAATTCGGCTACGGCCTGCCGGTTCCGGACGCCGACGAGCTTGCGGACACTCGACGCGGGCCCCGGATCCTGCCCGTCGAGCTGCCGCAGCGTCGTACGCAACTCGAGCAGCGATCCGACCAGGGCCTCGGCGATGAGCGCACCCAGGTGATCGGCCGTCACCGGGTCCGGGTCGCCCGCCAGCTCGAGCAGTTCCTCGACCGCCTTGCCGAGCGACGAGCCGCCGCTCATCGCGACCCGCTCGTTGGCCAGCGTGGTGCGGGCGAGCCGCCAGCCACCGTTCACCTGACCGACCACACAGTCGTCGGGGACGAACACGTCGTCGAGGAACACCTCGTTGAACAGGGCGTCGCCCGTGATCTCCCGCAGCGGCGAGATCCGGATGCCGGGGGCGCGCATGTCGAGCAGGAAGTACGTGATGCCCTTGTGCTTGGGCGCATCCTTGTCGGTGCGGGCCAGACAGATTCCCCAGTCCGCCTCGCGAGCCAGCGACGTCCACACTTTCTGCCCGTTGAGTTTCCAGCCACCGTCGACCTTCTCGGCGACGGTGCGCAGCGACGCCAGGTCGGAGCCCGCACCGGGCTCGGAGAACAGCTGGCACCACGTGATCTCGCCGCGCAGCGTCGGTAGCGCGAAACGCTCGATCTGTTCGGGACTGCCGTGTTCGAGCACGGTGGGCACCGCCCACCACCCGATGACGAGATCGGGACGCTCGACGCCGGCCGCCGCCATCTCCTCGGCGACGAGGATCTGCTCGGCAGCGCTCGCGCCGCGGCCGTAGGGTCGCGGCCAGTGCGGCGCGGCGTAGCCCGATTCGGCCAGTGCGACGCGGCGCTCGGCCTGCGGCACCGCTGCCAGCGCGGCCACCTCGTCCCGGATGGCGGACCGTTCCGATTCCAGCTCCGACAGGTCGATCGTCAGGTGGCGGCGGGCGCCGGACCGGGTCAGCTCGGTCACGCGGGCACGCCAACGGTTGCTCCCGCCGAGAAACTGCCGGTTCGAGACCGCCCGCCGCAGGTAGAAGTGCGCGTCGTGCTCCCATGTGAACCCGATGCCGCCGAGCACCTGAATGCAATCCTTGGCGTTGGCCACCGCGGCGTCGAGCGCGACGGCGGCCGCGACGGCCGCGGCGACCGGCAGTTCCGATTCGCCCGCGTCGCCCGCGTCGGGGTCGGGCAGCGCGTCCTCGGCCGCGACGGCGGCGTCCCAGGCCACCGCCCGCGCCTGTTCCGCACGACAGAGCATCTCGGCGCACAGGTGCTTGATCGCCTGGAACGAGCCGATGGGCTTGCCGAACTGTTCACGGATCTTCGCGTACTCGACCGCGGTGTTCAGCGTCCAACCCGCGACACCGGCGGCCTCGGCGGCGGCGAGGGTCGCTGCGAGGTCACGCACCAGCGTGGGCGCGACCCCCGAGACGATCCGGTCGGCCGCCACCACGACGCCGTCGCAGTGCACCCGCGCGACGCCGCGGCTCTTGTCGAGGATGTCGAGCCGTTCGACGGACAACCCCGGCGCGTCGGGGTCGACGAGACACCACACCGGGTCCCCGTCTCCGCCGGGCACCGGTAGCAACACCGCCACCCCCGGCTCCGCACCCAACGCACTGCCCCCGTCGCCGTGCAGCACCAGCCCGCCGTCGGCGTCGGCGGTCGCGGTGATCGGGCCCGCGTCGAGCACGACCGCGGTGGGGAGCTCGCCCTCGGCGATCCGGCCGGCCCACTGCTTGGCGGCGGCGCCCCGACTGCGCCCGAGCACCACCCCGGCGAGCGCGGTCGACAACACCGGGCCGCCCACGAGTTCGGCGGCGGCCTGTTCGACCATGGCGGCCAGGTCGACGAGCTGTCCGCCGACCCCGCCGACGGACTCCGGAACCCCCACCGCGAACAGGCCCAATCCGGCCACCGCCGGCCACGAGCGGCGCCAGAAGTCCGCAGGTCCCTCGCGTAAAATTGCGACCGGAGTGGCAGATCGGGCCCACGCCTGAATCGACTCCTGGACCGCCTTCTGTTCGTCGGTCGTGGCGATTGTCACAACGGCTACCCGCCTCTCCTGGATGGCATCTTCATCTAGAACGTGTTCTAATATGTTCGGCCGTCAAGAGTCAAGGCGTGAAGGAAACTGTCGATGACCACCTCATCTCGATCCCGTTCCACTGGGGCCACGGTCTCGACCCTCAGCGACGACGATCTGAGCTCGAACGCGCAGCGCGAGCGGCGCAAGCGGATCCTCGATGCGACCCTCGCGTTGGCATCCAAGGGCGGTTATGAGGCCGTGCAGATGCGCGCCGTCGCCGAACGGGCGGATGTCGCCGTCGGCACCCTCTACCGCTACTTCCCGTCGAAGGTGCACCTGCTGGTGTCCGCGCTCGCGCGCGAGTTCGAGCGGATCGAGTCCAAGGGCAAGATTCCGCCGGGGCGCAGTCCGCTCGAGCGGATGCAGCTGATCCTGGGTCAGATCACCAAGGCGATGCAGCGGGATCCGCTCCTCACCGAGGCGATGACGCGAGCGTTCATGTTCGCAGACGCGTCCGCGGCCGCGGAGGTCGACCACGTCGGCAAGCTCATGGACACACTGTTCGCGCGGGCCATGACGGACGGCGTGCCCACGGAGGACGAACTCGCGATCGCCCGCGTCATCAGTGACGTCTGGCTGTCCAATCTCGTGGCGTGGCTCACGCGTCGCTCGTCCGCCACGGACGTTGCGAAACGCCTGGAACTGACGGTTGAACTGCTGCTCGGCGACGGTTCCCGCGTCCCCGTCCAGGCCCGGTAGCACCCACCGGGCGGAAACGCGACGCGCCAGCGCGCCGTCAATCGCTTAGGTTTGAAGCTGTGAGCGCTCTGGATCTGCCGATCGAACTTCGCCGGGCCCTGTCCACCGTGGCCCGGACTCCGCGCCTGCTGGTGGCATCCGACTACGACGGCACGATGGCACCCATCGTCTCGGACCCGGAGAAGGCGTACCCGCATGCCGAGTCGGTGCGTGCACTGCGCGCGCTGGCCGGGCTGGCCGCGACCACCGCCGCCGTCATCTCGGGCCGCGCCCTCAAGGACCTCGCGACGCTGTCCCGGCTGCCCGCCGAGGTCCAGCTGGTCGGCAGCCACGGCTCGGAGTTCGACGTGGGCTTCGTGCACGCCATCGACGCGAACGCCCGCAAACTGCTGGGCGAGGTGACCGCGGAGCTCTCCCGCATCGCTGCCCTGCACCCCGGTGTGACGGTCGAGACCAAGCCCGCGAGCGCCGCGCTCCACGTGCGCAACGCGAGCCCCGAGGCGGGCGCCAAGGCCCTCGCCGCCGTCCACGCCGAGGCGGCGCTGTGGACCGGCGTACAGGTCACCGAGGGCAAGTCCGTCATCGAGCTGGCCGTCATCGCCACCGACAAGGGCAACGCACTCGACATCCTGCGCCACCAGGAGGCCGCCACCGCCGCGGTCTTCTTCGGCGACGACGTCACCGACGAGAAGGCCTTCGGCCGGCTGCAGGGCCCCGACCTCGGCATCAAGGTCGGCGAGGGCGAGACGCTGGCCGCGTTCCGCGTCGACTCCACCGAGGACGTGGCCGCCGCGCTGGCGTTCCTCCTCGAGGAACGGCGCACGTGGCTCTCCGGCGCGGACGCGCCGCCGATCGAACGCCTGACCATGTTGGCGAGCCCCCGCTCCGTCGCGCTCATCACGCCCGACGCGAACATGACGTGGCTCTGCCACCCCGAACCCGACTCCGCGGCCGTGTTCGCGCACCTGCTGGGCGGCACCGAGGCCGGCCACTTCAGTGTCGGCCCGCAGCGCGAGGCGCTGCCGCTGAGCCAGCAGTACATCGACGGCACCATGACGGTGCAGACCCGCTGGGCCAGCCTCACGGTCACCGACTATCTGCCGCACGACGTCCAGCCGAGTCGTACCGACCTCACCCGGGTGATCACCGGCCGCGCGAAGGCGGTCGTGAGTTTCGCTCCGCGCCCCGAGTTCGGTCAGGTACCGGTCCAGCTCGAGCCGGACACCGACGGGTTGCGGGTCTCCGGCACGAGCGAGCCGATGGTGCTGCGCTCCCCCGGCGTGCACTGGGACATCACCACCGACGGCACCCAGCAGACCGCGTTCGCGGTCGTCGACCCGTCGCAGGGGCCGGTGGTCCTCGAACTCCGTTGCGGCACAGAGGATCTGGGCCCTTCGCAGTTGTCGGAGACGGAACGCCGGGAGCTGGCCGAGTCGTACTGGCGGGACTGGGCGGACACGCTCGACCTGCCACCGCTCAAGCCGGATCTGATGAAGCGGTCGGCGCTCACGCTGCGCGGCCTGGTGCACGCGCCGAGCGGATCGATTCTCGCGGCCGCCACGACGTCGCTGCCCGAGGAGATCGGCGGCGTCCGCAACTGGGACTACCGCTACTGCTGGTTGCGCGACGCGGCCCTGACCGCCGCGGCCCTCGTGAGCCTGGGCTCCCTCGCCGAGGCGGAGAACTACCTCGAGTGGGTGCACGGGGTGCTCGAGACGCTGCACGGCCCGGAGCGGCTGCACCCGCTCTACACGCTGTACGGAGCGGGTCTGCCCCCGGAGGCGGTGATCGATTCGTTGCCCGGCTACGCGGGCTCGCGGCCGGTGCGCGTCGGCAACGCCGCGAACCAGCAGGTGCAGCTCGACGTGTTCGGGCCCATCGTGGACCTGATCGCGAACCTGGCCCTGGCCCGGCAGAAGAAGGGCATCACGGGGTCGGACGCGCTGACCGACCGCGACTGGGAACTGGTGTCCGCGATGGTCGAGGCGGTCGAGCGGCGCTGGTGCGAACCCGACCACGGCATCTGGGAGATCCGCGACAACCCCCGGCACCACGTGTACTCGAAGGTGATGGGCTGGCTCACCGTCGACCGCGCGCTCGGACTGGCCGAGACGTTCGGTCGTCCGGCACGGGAGACGTGGGCGGCGTTGCGAGACGAGATCGCCGAGGAAGTGATCGAGAAGGGCTGGAACGCGGACGTCGAGTCGTACACCGCGGCCTACGACGGCACCGATCTGGACGCGGCGACGCTGCACATCGGCCTGTCCGGGCTGATCGACCCCATGGACAAGCGGTTCGCGGCGACCGTCGTCGCGACGGAGCGGGAACTGCGCAGCGGGTCGACCGTGTACCGGTACCACCACGACGACGGACTGCCGGGCATCGAGGGCGGTTTCCACCTGTGCGCCGCCTGGCTGGTGGAGGCATACCTGCTGATCGGTCAGCGGTCCGACGCGGAGGCGCTGTTCAAGCAGTTGGTGAACGCGGCCGGACCCACGGGCCTGCTGGCCGAGGAGTACGACCCGGTCGCCGAGCGCTCGCTGGGCAACCATCCTCAGGCGTACAGCCACCTCGGTCTGCTGCGGTGCGCGCAGTTGCTGAGCGCCGACGCGCGGAGGTAGGGCGAGCGGGGCCCGACGCTAGGGCTCGGGCGGGGAGGCTGCGGTGTGCCCGTGCACCAGCTCCGTCTCGAGCATCAGGGCAGTGGTGATGCCGCTGTCGGACCCGGACATCAGCAGGGCTCCGGCCCGGCGGCCCTTGTCCTCCTGCGGCTGGCGCACCGTCGTGAGGCCCTCCCGCAGCGCCTCCTCGACGCCGTCGAACCCCGTGACGGACAACCGCCCCGGGACGTCGATGCCCTCGCGCCGCGCCCAGTCCAGGGCCCCGAGCGCCAGGACGTCGGTGGTGCACACGAGGGCGGTGATCCGCGGGTCGATCGCAAGCGCCTGTGCGGCGGCGGAGTGCCCGGCCCGCGCGGTGTGCTCGTAGCGCTCGACGACGACGAGCGACTCGGGATCGAGGCCGGCGTCGGTCATCGCGTCCCGGATGCCGGCCAGACGCTCGCGCTGGACGTGGAAGTTGGGGGCGTGCAGCCGCTCGCCCTCGACCACACCGTCCGACCGGTCCCGGCCGAGTCGCATGCACAGCACGCCGATCCTCTTGTGGCCGAGGGAGATCAGATAGTCGGCCACCTTCCGCATGGCACTCCGGTCGTCGATGCCGACGAGCGAGACGCCCGGGATTCCCCGCGGCTGGTCGCAGATGACGGTCGGCAGATGCCGCTCCCGGACCGCCGCGAGGTAGGGATCGTCGTCGGCCACGGAATACACCACGAACCCGTCGACGCCGGCCTGCTGGACCACCGCGGCGGCCTCGACGTCGTCGCGTCCGGGTCCGGCGGGAACGAGGAGCAACCCCTGCCCCGCCGCCTCGCACGACTCGGTGAGCCCGGCCAGGAAGCTCATCGCGGCCGGGTCGCGGAACGAGTAGCTCAGCGTCTCGGTGAGCAGCAGCCCCACCGCACCGGCGCGGCGGGTCCGCAGCGACCGGGCCACCGGGTCCGGTCCGGGGTACCCGCGTCGCTTGGCGGCCAGCAGCACACGCTCGCGCAGTTCGGCCGACAGCTGGTCGGGGCGGTTGTACGCGTTCGAGACGGTGGTCCGCGAGACCTTGAGCTCAGCGGCGAGCGAGGCCAGAGTGGCCGGACGACGCGGCTGACGAGACCTTGGCATAACGGGACGGTATCGGTTCGACGGCGGCAGGGCGAACCAGACGCCTACCTCGCGGGAGGCGTTCCGGCGACTTCCGCTAGTCTGTAAACGGAAACGGTTACCATTAACGTTCGAGGGCCGGCTTCGGCCCACTCAGCGCCAAGTCGTGTTCAGGGAGAATGTCGTGCGCAAACCCCGCCAGTCCACCGTGTTCCGCTCGGCCGCGGCCACCATCGGTGCAGCCCTGGCCGCGGTCACCCTGACCGCGTGCGGCAGTTCACCCGACGCCGACGGCCCGCTCCGTGTCGTCGCCTCCACCAACGTGTGGGGCAGTGTCGCGCAGGCCGTCGCCGGTGACCGGCTCGAGGTCACCTCGATCGTCACCGAGCCCTCGGCCGACCCGCACTCGTACGAGGCCAGCCCCTCCGACGCGGCGAGGATCAGCGACGCCGATCTCGTCGTCCTCAACGGCGGCGGCTACGACCAGTTCGTCGAGGACGTCCTGGACTCCACCGGCGCCAAGCCCACCGTCGACGCGTTCGACCTGTACGAGGAGCGCACCGGCACCCACGCGGCCGAGTCCGACGAGGAGCACGCCGGCCACTCGCACGGCGCCGCCAACGAGCACGTCTGGTACGACATGCCGACCGTGGACGCGACCGCCAACGCCATCGCCGAACAACTCGGCAAGCTCGACCCCGACGGCGCCGACGTCTACACCCGCAACGCCGAGACGTTCCGCGACCGGTTGCGCGGGGTGTCCGAGACGACGGCGGCGATCGCGGCGGCGCACCGGGACGCCCCCGTCGCCCAGACCGAGCCGATCGCCTACTACCTCCTCGAGGCCGCGAAATTGAAGGATCTCACGCCCCCGGCCTTCACCGGCGCCGTCGAGAACGGCACCGATCCGTCACCGGCGTCGATTGCCGAGACCCGACAGTTGTTCTCCGACAAGAAGGTCCGGGTCCTGGTCTACAACGCGCAGACCGAGGACAAGGTCACCGAAAGCATCCGGCAGAACGCCGAGGCGGCCGGCACGCCCGTCGTCGAGGTCACCGAGACCCTGCCCGAGGGCATGGACTTCGTGCAGTGGCAGACCCGGACCGCGCAGACGCTCGCCGACGCCCTGAACGGTGCGTCGTGAGCGGCACCGGGACACCCGCCGTCGAACTTCGCGACGCGTGCCTGTCGTTCGGTGACCGCACGCTGTGGTCCGACCTGAACCTGGCCGTCGAGCAGGGTGAGTTCGTCGCCGTGCTGGGGCCCAACGGTTCCGGCAAGACGTCGCTGCTCAAGGTGCTGCTCGGTCAGCTGGCCCCGACGTGCGGCACCGTCCGGATCGCCGGCACCCCGGCCCGGGCCGGCAACGCACACGTCGGCTACGTCCCGCAGCAGAAGTCGCTCGACGAGGGACTGCCGCTGCGCGGACGCGACCTCGTCGGGCTCGGCGTGGACGGACACCGCTGGGGCACCGGGCTGTTCGGGCGGGCCCGGCGGCGCGCGATCGTCGATTCCGCCATCGCACAGGTGGGCGCGCAGGCGTATGCCGACGCGCCGATCGGATCGATGTCGGGCGGTGAGCAGCAGCGGTTGCGGATCGCGCAGGCGCTCGTCGGCGACCCCAAGGTGCTGCTGTGCGACGAGCCGCTGCTGAGCCTCGACCTCGCCAACCAGCACCGCGTGTCCGAACTGATCGACCGTCGGCGCCGCGACCACGACACCGCGGTCCTGTTCGTCACGCACGAGATCAACCCGATCCTGCCGCTCGTCGACCGCGTCCTCTACCTGGTCGACGGCAAGTTCCGGATCGGCACGCCCTCGGAGGTCATGACCTCCGAGGTGCTGTCCGAGCTGTACCGCACCGACGTCGAGGTGCTGCACGTCCGCGGCCGTCTCGTGGTCGTCGGGACCGGCGACGCCATCGACGCGCTCGGCAGCGGCTGCGGCCCGCGCCCCGGCGAGGGCGTCCACCACACCGAGGACCACGCATGAGCAACAAGTTCACCGACGCCATGTCGCACCTGCTCGACTTCTCCACCACCGCGGACCTGCTGCGGTACGACTTCGTCCAGCAGGCGCTGATCGCCGGCGCGATTCTCGGGCTGCTGGCCGGCGTGATCGGCCCGCTGATCGTGAGTCGGCAGATGTCGTTCGCGGTGCACGGGACGTCGGAGCTGTCGCTGACCGGCGCATCGGCCGCGTTGCTGATCGGGGTCGGCGTCGGGATCGGCGCCGTCGTCGGTTCGGTCGTCGCCGCCGTCCTCTTCGGTCTGCTGGGCACCAAAGCGCGCGAACGCGACTCGGTGATCGGCGTGATCATGGCGTTCGGTCTGGGTCTGTCGGTGTTGTTCCTGTGGGCGTACGACGGCCGTACCGGCACGAGCTTCTCGCTGCTGGTGGGGCAGATCGTCGCGCCCGGCAACTCGGGCCTGCTGCTGCTGCTGGGGTGTGCCGTCGTGGTGCTGGGCACGCTGTCCGTGATCTACCGGCCGCTGTTGTTCGCGAGTACCGATCCCGAGGTGGCCGCCGCCCGCGGGGTCCCGGTGCGCGGACTGTCGATCGTGTTCGCGGTCCTCGTCGGGATCACCGCCGCGCTGGGCGTGCAGATCGTCGGCGCCCTGCTGGTGATGGCGCTGCTGATCACCCCGGCCGCCGCGGCCGGGCACGTCACCGCGGACCCGCTGCGCGCGACGGTGCTCGCGGTGCTGTTCGCCGAACTGGCCGCGGTCGGCGGCATCCTGCTCTCGCTCGCGCCCGGCGTCCCGGTCTCGACGTTCGTCACGACGATCTCGTTCGTGATCTACCTGGTGTGCCGGGCGATCGGCGCGTCGCGGAGACGGTCCGCGGGGCGGGCCGTCGTTCCCGCCGGAGAACACCTCCACGCATGACGCACGGAAGGGCCCGGCGACCGCGTGCGGTCGCCGGGCCCTTCCGTCTCCCTCCCCGTCAGGCGGACTCGAAACCGGGCAGCCGGCGCGGCTCGTCGACCACCGAGAAGTGCGAGGCGTCGCCCACCCGGATGCGGCTGGAATTGCCGTGCACGTCGACCGGCACGTCCCCGGCGAGCGTGACGCGGTGGATGTTGCGCACCTGGTTCCCGAAGTCGGCGATGCCGTAGTGCTGGGTGTTCCGGTTGTCCCAGATGGCCAGGTCGCCCGGCGCCCAGTTCCAGCGAACGGTGTTCTCGAGCTTGGTGATCCGGGCCTGCAGCAGCTGGAACAGCGCCGTGGTCTCGGACGGCTTGAGCCCGACGAACTCCTTCACGAAGTGCCCCAGCAGCAGCGACCGCTCCCCTGTCTCCGGGTGCACCCGCACCACCGGGTGCTCGGTCTCGAAGACCGTTCGGGTGAACTCCGCGAACCGTCCCCCGAGCGCGGCGCGGTCCCGGTTGCCGGCCGCCACCTCCGCGTAGTCGTACTCGTTGGAGTGCACCGCCCTCAGGTTCTCCACCAGCGCCTTCAGAGCCGGGGGCAACTGCTCGTACGCCGCAGTGGTCGAGGCCCACGTCGTCGCACCGCCGTAGGCGGGGATCTGGACCGGGCGCAGGATCGACGCCTTGGGGATGCGGTCGATGAACGTGACGTCGGTGTGCCAACTGTTGGCGGCCCCCTCGATCACGAGCGTCCGGTTGTCCTCGGACGTCAGCGTCGGGTGCGTCGTGGTCTGGCTTCCCAGCGTGCCGGCGAACGCGTACTGCTCGGCGTCGTCGAGGTGCTGCTGCCCGCGGAAGAAGATCACCTTGTTGGTGGCCAGCGCGTAGCGGATGGCGTCCGCCGTCTGGGCCGACAGGTCACCGGACAGGCGCACGCCCTCGATGACGGCACCGATGTGCTCACCGACCTTGGTGACGGTGATCCCGCCGGCGGCGTAGACCTCGGCGGCGGTGGTGGGGCGCAGTGCTGTGGTCATCTGTTTCGTCCTTTCGATAGGGGTTTCGGTTTCGGAAAATCCGGTCAGACCGCCGCGGAGAGCGGGGCGCCGGCAGACGGAGCAGCGGGGGCCTCGCCGCGCTGACGGACGGGGTCCGGGACCGGCACGGCGCCGACGAGTCGGCGGGTGTACCCGTCGGTGGGGGCACCGAAGACCGACGTGACGGGTCCGGTCTCGACCACCCGGCCCCCGCGCAGCACGGCCACCCGGTCGGCGACGGTGTGGACGACCGCCAGCTCGTGACTGATGAACAGGCACGCGAAGCGGTACTGCTCCCGCAGGTCCGCGAACAGGTCCAGGATCTCCGCCTGCACCGAGACGTCGAGAGCGCTGGTCGGCTCGTCCGCCACCAGCAGGCGCGGAGCCAGGGCCAGCGCGCGCGCCAGCGCCACACGTTGACGCTGGCCGCCGGACAGCTCGGCCGGCCGTCGGTCGGCGAAGCTCCTCGACAGCCGCACGGATTCGAGCAGGTCACCGACCGCCGTCCGCAGCAGCGCTCCGGACGCGGCCCGATGCACCTCCAGCGGCTCGGCGACGGACTGTCCCACGGACCGGCGGGGGTCCAGCGACGCACCCGGGTCCTGATGGACGAGTGCGACCCCCTTGCGGAGCAGTCGAAGATCACGGCGCGACGCGGCGGTGAGATCGATGCCGTCGAGTACCACCCGGCCCGTGGTGGGGCGCACGACTCCGAGGGCGGTGCGGCCCAGGGTGGTCTTGCCGGAGCCGGATTCGCCGACCAGGCCGAGTACCTCCCCGGGCGCGACCGAGAGGTCGACGTCCGACAGTGCGGCGAACTCCGGTGCTCCTCGGCGACCGGGATGGATCACCGACACGCCCTCGAGCACCAGGACCGGGTCCCGCGGCGGCACCGGATCCGGGGCGGGCACCGGGAACTCGGCGGGTGCGGGCAGCCGTGGCACCGCCGCCAGCAACTGACGGGTGTAGGGGTGGTCCGGCGCGGCGAAGAGCTCGAAGACGCCTTCCTGCTCCACGATCCGGCCCGCACGCATCACCGCGACGCGATCGGCGATGTCCGCGACGACACCCATGTTGTGCGTGATGAGCAGGACGCCCGCGCCGGTCTCGCGGCCCAGACCGCGCAGTAGGTCGAGGATCTCGGCCTGCACCGTCACGTCCAGCGCGGTGGTCGGCTCGTCGGCGATGAGGAGGGCCGGGCGTCCGGAGAGCGCCAACGCGATGACGACCCGCTGCTTCTGACCGCCCGACAACTGGTGCGGGTACCAGTCGAGCCGGCGTTCGGGCTCGGGGATCTCGACGCGGCGGAGCAGTTCGATGCTGCGTTCGCGGACCTCGGCCCGCGACAGCCTGCCGTGCGCCCGCAACGCGAGTGCGAGCTGGGTGCCGATCGTCTGGACCGGGTTGAGCGCGGTCTGCGGTTCCTGGAACACCATGGCGGCGGCAGTCCCGCGCAGCGCCCGCAGTGTCGCGGGATCGGCCCCGATCACCTGGGTTCCGGTGAGGACCACCGAGCCCCGAGCGTGCGCGCCGTCCGGCAGCAGGCCCAGGACCGTGCGCGCGGTGAGGGATTTGCCCGACCCGGATTCGCCCACCAGCGCGACGATCTCGCCGGAGTGGACGGTGAGGTCGACCTGGTCGACGACGGGGTCCGCGCCGCCGAATCCGACGACCAGGTCGTGGACGGCGAGTACCGGTGTCTCCGGTGGTGTCGATGCGGTCATCGTCCTTCTCCGATCAGCGGCGGGCACGGCCGAGGGCCTGTGCGATGAGCAGGAAGCCGAGCACGAGTCCGGACACCAGCAGCAGTGGTCCGAAGGCGTACATCGGGTTGGCGTCGAGGTTCTGGACCGAGCCCGAGATGATCGCGCCCAGCGACGGCTGTGGAGCACGAACGCCGATGCCGATGAAACTCATTGCGCCCTCGATGAACACGGCGATGGAGAGCGACAGCGCGACCTGGACCGCGAGCGTGTCGAGCGCGTTCGGGAGGATGTGGGTGCGCAGGATCCACCAGCGGCCCGCGCCGATCACCCGTGCCGCCTCGACGTAGGGCAGTTCCCGGATCTCGAGCACGGATGCCCGGACCAGCCGCCCGAAGATCGGGATCTCGGCGGCCACGACCACCACGCCGACGGTGAGCGCGCCGGGTCCGACCACGGCGGCCAACGCGATCGCCAGGATCAGGGCGGGGAAGGCCAGGATCACGTCGAACAGCCGCTGGGCGATCGCGTCGGCGACCGGGTGCACCGACGTCACCAGCCCGACGAGGGTGCCGACGACCGCGCCGACGAACACCGACGCGAAAACGATCACCAGGTTGACCCGGATGCCGTACAGCGCGCGGGTGAACACGTCCCGGTTGACTTCGTCGGTGCCGAACCAGTGCGTACTGCTGGGGCCGAGCAGGTTGGCCCCGCGGATCTGCTCGAGCGGGTCGAACGGTGCCAGCAGCGGGGCCGCCAGCCCGAGGACCGCGATCGTGGCGACCAGCAGCACCCCGACGAGCCCCTGTCCGCGGGTGAGCGCGTCGCGGACGGGCCGGTTGCGGGTGCCGGCGGCCACCGGACGGGCGGTGAGAATGGGGTCGGTCGTGACCGTGCTCATGCGTGGGCTCCGATTCGGATGCGGGGATCGAGGGTGGCGTGCACGAGATCGGTGACCAGCTGGACGATCACGAACACCGTCACCGACAGCAGGAGCAGCGCCTGCACCACCGGGTAGTCGCGCCGGCTGATGCCCTGCTCGATGAGCAGACCGACTCCCGGCCACGCGAAGATCGCCTCCACCAGCACCGCGCCCCCGAGAAGTGCACCGGCCTGGATGCCCAGCACCGTCACCACGGGAGGCAGGGCCGCGCGCAGGGCACCGCGGGTGACGATCGTCCACCGGGAGATGCCCAGGGCTTCCTGGGTGACGGCGTGCGGTCGTCGCAGCTCGGTGCGCAGGGACTCGGACAGGAAGCGTGTCAGCGCTGCCGCGGCCGGCAGCCCCAGGCACACCGCCGGGAGCAGGAGGTACTGCGCGGTGATGCCCGGCCGCGCCCAGAAGCCGTCCGGCGGCACCCCACCAGCGGGCAGAACGGGGACCAGCACCGCGAACACCAGGACCAGCAGGACGCCGGTCACGAACGTCGGCAGTGCGACGGCGATCGTGTTGGCGCCGTTCACGATCGCGGTCAACCACCGCCGCGGCCACAACACCGACGCGACACTGACGACCAGCGCGGTCACGACGGCGAAGCCCAGCGCGGACGCCGCGAGTACCACGGTGTTGAGCAGGGCGTCGCCGATGAGCCCCGAGATCGATCCGCCGAGCATGTACGACCGGCCGAGATCGAAGGTCACCACGCCCCCGATCCAGGACGCGTACTGGGCCCAGACGGACCGGTCGAGGCCCAGGTCGTGGCGGATCGCGGCGATCACGTCCGGGGTCGCGTCCGGACCGGCCAGCGTGGCAGCCGGGTCGCCCGGGACGAGCCGGAGCAGCAGGAAGATGGTGACCGACGCCAGGAAGAGCACCAGCAGCACCGATGGCAGGCGACTGAGGATGTAACGGGACATGTCGGGGTCCTTGAACTCTCGTCGATACTCGGAGTGGATTCACGCCAGGAAGGCGTCGGCCAGTTGCGGTTCCGTGCGCCGGGTCCAACCGAACCCGCGCAGCCTCGACGTCGTCACCAGGCGCGGGACGACGACCGCCAACTCGATCAGGAACAGGTGCTCGAGCAGTTGGTCGTTGACGGCGCGGTAGCGCGCCAGCGCCTCGGGTTCCTCCCCCGACACGGGCCACGCGGCCTCCGCGGCCGCGAGGTAGTCGGCGTCGGTGAAGTTCGACGCGTTCCTGCGGGCGTTGAAGGGATAGGCGCTGACCGTCAGCGTGGCCGGTGTGTACTGCGCGAAGCTGTGCGTGAGCAGCCACAGACCGGGGAACTGGCCCGCGATGAGCTGCTTGACCGCGACCGCGTTCTCGACCGGATCGAGTTCCACGGTCAGCCCCACGGCGGCGAGGTCCGCCTGCACGATCTGGGCGATGGTCTCGTTCGAGGGACTGCCTGCCGCGTAGGTCAGCGGGATCGGCGGGAGCTCCCCGACCTCCGCGAGCAGCGCACGCGCCCGGTCGGGATCGAGCGTGTAGGTGGTGTTGCGGTCCTCGTCGTACGCCGGCGAGTGCCGCGGCCACGGCAGGTTCGCGGGATAGGCGGCGCCGCGGAAGACCTCGTCGACGATCCGCTCCCGGTCGACCGCGTACGCGATGGCCCGGCGGACCCGAACGTCCTGCAGAGCCGGCGAGGCCACGTTGGTGCCCAGGTAGAACTGGCCCTCGGCACCCTCCTCCTCGACCACCGAGAAGCCACCGAGCCGGGTGAGATTGTTCGCGTCGCGATAGGTGAGCGCCCCGGTGTAGTCGATGCGCCCGGACCGGACGTTGGCGAGCAGCGCCGACGAGTCCGTGATGACAGCGGCCTCGACGCGGTCCAGGTACGGCCGGTCGGGACGCCAGTAGTTCGAATTCCTCTCGAAGACGATCTGCGAGTTGGGGGTCCGCGAGGCCAACACGAAGGGACCGGTTCCGATGTACGTCTCTCCCGCTGCCAGCTCGGCGACCGTGTCGCGGTCGATCATCGGGACGATGTCGAGCAGGTCGAAGATGTTGCCGATGGGCCGGGCGAACGTCAGCACCAGCCGGGCAGGATCGCTCGTGTCGTACCCCGTGATGGTGGCCGCGGTGCTCCGCAGCTGCGCCGTCCATTTGGGGTCGGCATACGTGCGCAGCGCGAACTCCGCATCGGCAGAGGTGAATCGGCGTCCCGAGTGGAAGTGGACGTCGTCGCGCAACCGCAGGTCGAGGCTGAGCCGGTCGGCGGCCAACTGCCACGACGTGGCGAGCGAGGGTTGAGGCTCGAGACTGTCGCCGGGGTAGCGGATCAGCGTCTCGTACACCAGACCCACGGTGGTGATGATCGCATCGTTGGAACTGGTGAGGATGCCGCCTGCGACCAGGTCGTTCGCCAGACCGACCCGGACCGTGCCACCGCGTCGCGCGGTGACGTCTCCGGAAACTGCGGCGCCGGAACGTAACTCGGCGACGGCCGAGGCGCAGCCGGTGGTGGCGACTGCACCGAGCACTGCGAAGGCGGCGAGCCCGCTCCCGCGGAGGAACGCGCGGCGGTCGAGCGCGGGTACGGATGTGGTCGAACGCACGGGTGATCCAGCCCTTCGGACGGTGAGGGTGATCCCGGGGGCGGCGGCGCCCGCGCCCGGTCGCATGGACCGGAGCGGCGCCCGCACGCCCGTCGGGCGAGAAACGGGGAAGGCGACAGACGACGGCAGACGGCAATCGCTCGTCGACGTCGGACGCGATGCAGCTCAGCCGTGGGTGCGCACGGGGGCGCGACCGGGACAGCTGCGACAACACAGCTCCCGCGCCAGCGGGAGCCGCGCACCCAGCGCGAACGTCACGTAGGTGACGTGCTGGGTGGTCGTCCGGCTCCTGGGCATGGCGAGGACGGTAGCCCGAGAGCGCCTCCGCCACAACCCGTTCGGACTCCGGATCGCCGCTTCACGCACCATTCTCGGCGGGCGCGTCCGCGTGACCTGGCGCGACTTTTGCTCGCCGGGATCGCAACCGTGGCCCCCCGCGCCGAGCACATGGTTCCCTGGGGCGATCCGCAGAAAGAAGGTTGTCCGACATGACCGTTCCGCCGTACGCGCGAGGTTACGAGGGTTTCGAGGGCAGAATCGGTCGCACCGCGGCTGATTCGACGCCCAGCTGGCCCGCCACGACGACTGCACGGCCGGGTGCGCCCAACGTCGTCGTCGTCCTGGTCGACGACATGGGCTACTCCGACATCGGTCCGTACGGGTCCGAGATCGACACCCCCAACCTGGACCGCATCGCGGCGGAGGGCGTGCGGTTCACGAACTACCACACCACCCCGCTGTGCTCGCCCTCCCGCGCCGCCCTGCTGACCGGTCTCAACCCGCACCGCGCCGGATACGGCTTCGTCGCCAACGCCGACCCGGGCTTCCCGGGCGTGCGCCTCGAACTCGCCGACGACGTCCTCACCCTTCCCGAGATCCTGCGCGCCGGTGGTTACGCCACGTATGCCGTCGGCAAGTGGCACCTGGTCCGGGACGCGAACATGAGCCCCGGCCGGGACCGGGACTCGTGGCCGACGCAGCGCGGCTTCGACCGGTACTACGGCTCGCTCGAGGGGTTGAACTCGTTCTTCCATCCGAACCAGCTGATCTCCGACAACTCGGTGGTGGACGTCGACGACTACCCCGAGGACTACTACCTGACCGACGACCTCACCGACCGGGCCGTGTCGTACATCAAGGACCTGCGCGCACACGACGCGGACAAGCCGTTCTTCCTCTACTTCGCCCACGTCGCGATGCACGGTCCACTGCAGGCCAAGGACACCGACATCGCCGGGTACCGGGGCCGGTACGCACAGGGATGGGATCGGATCCGCCGGTCCCGCTTCGCATCCCAGCTCGCGATGGGCCTGTTCCCGCCGGGCACCGAGGACGCGCGCAACACCCTGGACGGTTTCGACGTCCCGCCGTGGGACGCGCTCACCGCCGAGCAGCAGCAGCGGTACGCGCGCTACATGGAGGTGTACGCCGCCATGGTGGACTCCGTGGACCAGTCGGTGGGTCGCATCCTCGACACGCTCGACGAGCTCGGCGAGCGGGACAACACGATCGTCGTGTTCACCTCCGACAACGGCGGCACCGCGGAGGGCGGGCCGGAGGGGACCCGGAGTTACTTCGCCGAGTTCGCCCACGTACACGATCCGGAGTGGGTGGGCGACGTCCCGCACGACCCCGCGCTGATCGGCACCGCCCGCCTGGGCGTCCACTACCCGCGGGGGTGGGCGCAGGCGTCCAACACGCCCTTCCGCTTCTTCAAGGGCCAGTCGTACGCCGGCGGGGTGCGGGTGCCGCTGCTGGTGTCGTGGCCGGCCGGACTGCGGCGCGACGACGCCGACGCCGGTGTGCGCACCGAGTTCGCGTACGTCACCGACCTCGCCCCCACGCTCCTCGAGCTGACGGGCGTCGAACCTCCGGCGTCGCGGAAGGGGCTGCCGGCCAAGTCGTTCGACGGCACGTCGGTGGCCGGCGTGCTGCGCGACCCGGCCGCTCGTTCCGCGCACACCGAGCAGTACACCGAGATGACCGGCAACCGCGGCTACTACCGCGACGGCTGGAAGCTGCTGGCGTTGAACCCGACGCTCCTCGACCGCGGCGCGGACCTCGACGACCCCCGCTGGCAGCTGTTCGACGTCCGGTCCGACCCCACCGAACTGCACGACCTGGCCGGCCGGTTCCCGGAGAAGGTCGCCGAGCTGGCGCAGGCGTGGGACGACGCCGCCTGGGCCAACACCGTGTTCCCGCTGCTGGGCAACGCGGTGGGCGCGGTCCGCCGGCCCGACGAGGACCGCTACACCCGGCCGGTGCGCATCCTCGCGGGCACCCCGACGCTCGAGCGCTACCGGTCGTCGCGGCTGATCGGCTTTCGCGACTTCGAGGTCGACGTCGATCTGGCCGGATTCCGCGCGGGCGACGAGGGCGTGCTGGTGGCGCACGGGGATCTGCAGGGCGGGTACCTGCTGTACGTCGAGCACGACCGGCTCGTGTTCGGTTACAACGCTTTCGGTGCCTACACCGAGGTGGACGGCGGTCCCGTCCCGGCCGGTACCCGGAAGGTGGGTCTGCGGGCCACCGTCGTCCCCGCACTGCGCTGGGACTTCGCCGTCACCGTCGACGGCCGGGCCACCGGCGCGCTGACCGGGCAGGTCCAGCTGATCGGGATGGCGCCGTGGACTGGTATCTCCGTGGGTCTGGACGCCCGCGGTCCGGTGTCGTGGGATCTGCGGCGGAGGCGGGGTGTGTTCCGGTACCGCGGTGATCTGCGCGCCGTCACGTACCACCCCGGCGCGGTTCGCAGCCCGGCCGCCGTGGTCACCGCCGCCGAACGCGAGTACGAGCAGGTCGCCGACTGACGGGGACGGCCTAGGATCGACACCGTGGCGGTGATCGATCTCAACAGCGACCTCGGCGAGAGTTTCGGCGCGTGGACCCTCGGTGACGACGCGGCGATGCTCGACCTCGTCACGAGCGCCAACGTCGCGGCCGGGTTCCATGCCGGCGATCCCGCGACGCTGCTGCGCACGTGCCGGGACGCGGCCGAGCGCGAGGTGCGGATCGGGGCGCAGGTCGGCTACCGCGACCTCGCCGGGTTCGGGCGCCGGTTCATCGACGTCGCCGCGGCCGATCTGACCGCCGACGTCATCTACCAGATCGGCGCCCTCGACGCGCTCGCCCGCACCGCCGGCTCGGCGGTCACGTACGTGAAACCGCACGGCGCGCTGTACAACGCGATCGTTCGGCACCGCGACCAGGCGCGCGCCGTCGTCGATGCCGTACGGGCCGTGAACCCGTCGCTGCCGGTGCTCGGACTCCCCGGTTCCGCGTTCCTCGAGGAGGCGGAGCGCGCCGGTCTGCGCGTCGTCACGGAGGCGTTCGCCGACCGCGCCTACACGCCGGAGGGCACGCTGGTCCCGCGGACCGAGGCCGGCGCCGTCGTGCACGATCCGGATCTCGTCGCGCGGCGGGTGCTGCAGCTGGTGACGACCGGGACGATCGACGCGATCGACGGCACCCGCATCGTCGTGCCGGCGCAGACGATCTGCGTCCACGGCGACACACCCGCCGCCGTCGAGATGGCCGCGGCGATCCGCAAGCTGCTCGACGACGAGAAGATCCACGTGAAACCGTTCGTCTGATGCGCATCCTCGACGTGGGCGACCGCGCCCTGCTGGCGGAGTACGACGGGCTCGATTCGACACTCGCGCACTACCGCGCGATGGCCGCGCACCCGCACCCCGCCGTGACCGATCTGGTGCCCGCCGCCCGCACGATCCTGGTCCGGTTCGACGGGGTCCGCCCCGACGTGGTCGCGGGCTGGATACGGACGACCACACCCTCGGCCGCGGACGAGACGGTGACGGCGGATCCGGTCGAGATCACCGTGCACTACGACGGCCCGGACCTCGCCGAGGTGGCCGCGCTGACCGGGCTCGGCGTCGACGGCGTGATCGCCGCGCACACCGGGCAGGTGTGGACGGTCGCGTTCGCCGGGTTCAGTCCCGGCTTCGGTTACCTCGTGGCCGGGGACACCCGCCTGCACGTGCCCCGGCGGTCCTCCCCGCGCACCGTCGTCCCGGCCGGCGCGGTGGGGCTGGCGGGCGAGTTCTCGGGGGTCTACCCCCGCAGCTCCCCCGGCGGATGGCAGCTGATCGGAACCACCACCGAGCGCATGTGGGACGTCGACCGCGACCCGCCGGCTCTGCTGCGGCCCGGCGCGGCGGTCACCTTCGTCGCCGCCTGAGCCGGCTTCGCACCGGGCCCTCCCGGCACGGGTTCAGCGGGCCTGCGCCCGGGGGGCCCGGTCGCCGCCCGTGCGGCGCATCATGCGCACCAGATCACCGGCGGGGCCCGTCAGCTGCCGCGGCCCGCGCCACACCGCGCGGAGACTGCGGTCGAGGACCAACCCCTCGACGTCCACCACCTTCAGTTCGCCCGACGCGACCTGTTCCTCGACCGCGAGCGTGCTCATCACCGCGGGACCGACCCCCGCGACGACGCTGGTCCGGATCGCCGCGGCGCTGCCGAGTTCGAGCAGCGGTGGCGTGCGCTCGAAATCTCGCAGCGCGACGTCGAGGGTGGTGCGGGTCCCCGAGCCGGGCTCCCGGACGACGAGGGGCGTCTGCGCCAGTTCCTGCACCGCGATCGGCTTCCGGCGACGGGCCCACGGATGCGTGGCGGGCACGACCACGACCAGCCGGTCACGGGCGACGGTCACGCTGTGCAGTGTGCGCGGCACCGTCGGGGACTCGACGAACCCGATGTCGCACGCACCGGACTCGAGCCGCTCGAACACCTGACTCGAGTTGAGTACCTGGAGGTGGATGGTGACGCCGGTGTCGAGGGCCCGGAAGCGGCCGAGCCAGCCCGGCAGCAGATGCTCGGCGACCGTCATGCTCGCGCTGATCGTGAGCTCCGCGGCCCGTTCGGCGCGCAGCCCGTCGGCGACGTCGAGCAGCCGATGCGCCTCCGCGAGCACCCGCCGGGCCCAGTGCACGATCACCGTGCCCTGGGGAGTGAGGGTCGATCCGGTGGTGCGGCGCTCCACCAGCGGCATCCCGAAATGACGCTCGAGTTGCTTGATCGCACGGCTCGCGTTCGGCTGCGCCATTCCCGCGTTCCTGCTTGCCGCGCTGAGACTTCCGTGATCGTCGACCCCCACGAGGAGTTCGAGGACGTCGAGTTCGGGCCAGCGGCGAGGCATCCCGAGATTCTATGCGCCCAACTATTGACATATCCGATCGATATGTCCTCATGCGGAATATCCGGCTACCGAACAGCCGTTCGGTGCCCGACGCTGGACACCATGGGCAGTCCTGTCGACCAGCACACCACCGTCCCCGCGCTTCCGGCACGCGTGCGGGAGGCCACCGCACCCCTGGTGCCGGGCGTGGCCGTCGCCGCGGTCGCGACCGCCCTCGCCATGGGTGTGGGTCGTCTGCTTCCGACCGTCAGCCCCCTGCTGATCGCGATCGTGCTGGGCGCGGTCGCCGCCAACACCGTGCACCTGCCCACGACGCTCCGGCCGGGCTTGACGTTCTCGTCGAAGAAGCTCCTGCGGGTGGGCATCGCGCTACTGGGACTCCAGCTGATGCTCAGCGACATCGTGGGACTCGGCTGGGGCATGATCGGCGTCGTCGTCGCGATCGTCGTCCTGGGCATCACCGGGACCATGACGGTGGGCCGATGGCTCGGACTGAGCTGGACCCAGCGCCTGCTGATCGCCTGTGGCTTCTCGATCTGCGGCGCCGCCGCGACGGCCGCGGTGGACGGGGTGGTCGACGCCGAGGAGGAAGAGGTCCTCACCGCGGTCGCGCTCGTGGTGATCTTCGGAACCCTGATGATCCCGGTCGTCCCGCTGCTCGCGCGGGCGCTGGGTCTGGACGAACACGAGGCCGGGATGTGGGCCGGCGGCTCGATCCACGAAGTGGCCCAGGTCATCGCGGCGGGCGGCGCCATCGGCGGCGGCGCGCTCGCGGTCGCTGCCGTCGTCAAGCTCGCGCGCGTGGTGATGCTGGCACCGGTGATGGCCGTGATCGGTCTGCAGCAGCGGCGTCGGACCGACGGGGCGGCGGAGGGCACCCGGCCGCCGCTGGTGCCGCTGTTCGTCGTCGCGTTCCTGGCCTGTGCCGCAGCGCGATCGACGGGACTGGTGCCCGACGCCGTCCTCACCGCCGCCAAGACGGCGCAGACGGCGCTGCTGACCGCGGCGATGTTCGCGCTCGGGACGGGCGTCCACGTCGCGACGATCCGCAAGGTCGGTCCCCGCCCCCTGGCCCTGGCCGCACTGTCGACCGTCTGGGTCGCGGCGATCGCGCTGACCGGTGTGCTGCTCGTGAACTGAGACGCCCGTCCCGGTCAGGCACCGAGCGCGAAGGCTACGAGGAATCCGAGCGCGGTGGACAACCCCACCCACCAGCCGCCCTCGCGGTACGCCTCGGGCATCAGCGAGTCGGCGAGCACCGCGATGGTCGCGCCACCCGCGAACGCCTGGACGACGGCGATGCTGCCGTCGGAGATGTTGTCGGAGATCGCATTCGCGGCGACGACGACGAGCACCAGCACCGCCGCGGTGATCGCCCACACCCGCAGCGCGCGCCGCGCGTCGAAGCCGCGCTGGTTCCGCATCGACGCCGCACCCGCGACGGATTCGGGAACGTTGCCCACCGCGACGGCGACCAGCAGCACCACTCCCCCGCCCTCCATGAGGGAGACACCCAGGGCGGTGTTCTCCGGGATGCCGTCGAGCAGGGCACCGAGCATCAACGCCCATCCCAGCGCGGCGGGCCCGAGCTTGTTCTCGATGAGGTGGTCGGCCAGCACGTACACCAGCGCGCCGGCGAGCAGCGCTGCGCCCGCGACCCACACGCCCTCCATCGCGAACGCGGGAGCGAAAAGTTCGGACGACACCGCGGCCACCATGGTGCCGGCACCGAAAGCCATGAGAGCGGCCAACAGTGGCCGGGGAAGGTCGTAGCGCAGACCGATCCACGCGCCGATCAACAGCGGCAGCGCGGTGCCGAGTCCGTAGAGTACAGCTGTGAGCATCGGCCGATCGTAATCAGGGATCGTCGTCCGCACCGGGCACCGTCGGCGACAATCGATCCATGCCATCGCTCGACATCCTGCGCGCCGGTCCCCGCACCACAGTGCAGGACCGCGGACGGCCCGGCCACGCGGCACTCGGCGTGGGGGTCTCCGGGGCCGCCGACGTCGCCGCCCACGACGGCGCCAACCGGCTCGTCGGCAACGATCCGGCCGCCGCCACCTTGGAGGTCACGCTCGGCGGATTCCGGGCCCGCGCAAACGGGCCCGTGACGATCGCGGTCACCGGTGCCGCCGTCCCGCTCACCGTGGACGGCCGGCCGCGCCCGCTCTACTCGACCCTGCACCTACGCAGCGGTGCGGAGGTGCAGATCGGGATCGCGACCGCGGCCCTGCGCACGTACCTGGCGGTGCGCGGGGGTGTCGACGTCCCGGCCGTCCTCGGCAGCCGCTCCACCGACACGCTGTCGGGGATCGGCCCCGCACCGATCCGCGACGGCGCTCGCATCGCGATCGGCGACCTCCACGGCGAGTTGCCGGCCGAGGACCTCATCCCGCCCCCCGCCGCGCCCACCGACCCGGCCGAACTGCGGCTCCGGATGGGCCCGCGCGACGACTGGTTCACGCCCGCATCCCGCGCCGCGCTGGTGCGGCAGACGTGGACCGTCACCACCGACACCGACCGGGTGGGCGCCCGTCTGATCGGAGCGGGCCCGCTGCACCGCGCCCGCCGCGGCGAGCTGCCGAGTGAGGGTATGACCGTCGGCGCCCTGCAGGTTCCGCCGAGCGGCATGCCGGTGCTGTTCCTCGCCGATCACCCGGTGACGGGCGGCTATCCCGTGATCGCGGTGGTCGTGAAAGACGACCTCCCGGCCGCAGCCCAGCTGCGACCGGGAGACCGGATCAGATTTCGGCGTATCCCGTGAGACTCAGCCGCGGCGCTGGCGAGCGATCTCGGCGAGCACCACGCCCGCGGCGACGGACGCGTTGAGCGACTCCACCTCGCCCGCCATGGGGATGCTCAGGATCGAGTCGCACGTCTCGCGAACCAACCGCGACAGTCCCTTGCCCTCGGAACCGACGACGATCACGACCGGGTCGGTGCCCTGGTAGTCGTCGAGGCTCGTGTCGCCGCCCGCGTCGAGACCCACGACCTGGACGCCCTTGGCCTGCCAGTCCTTGAGCGTGCGCGTGAGATTGGTGGCCCGCGCAACGGGCAGCCGGGCGGCCGCACCGGCACTGGTACGCCACGCGACCGCCGAGACGCTCGCACTGCGACGCTGCGGAATCACCACCCCGTGCCCGCCGAACGCCGCGACTGAACGCACCACGGCGCCGAGGTTGCGCGGATCGGTGATGTTGTCGAGCGCCACCAGCAGCGCCGGTTCCTGACGGCTGCGGGCCGCGGTGAGCAGATCGTCGGGGTGCGCGTACCGGTACGGCGGCACCTGCAACCCGATGCCCTGGTGCATCCCGTTGGAGCTCATGCGGTCCAGATCGGTGCGCGGAACCTCGAGGATCGAGATGCCCGCGTCGGCGGCACGCTGCACCGCTTCCTTGAGCCGGTCGTCCGTCTCGGCGCCGACGGCGACGTACAGCGCCGTCGCCGGCACCCCCGCGCGCAGGCACTCGACGACGGGGTTGCGGCCGAGCACCATCTCCGGGGAATCGTCGGACCGGCGGATCGCGGCCGAGCGCTGCTGCTGGCGCTGTTCCGTCGCTCGGGCGGCGGCGCGGGCCCGCTTGGCGGCGGGGTGCTTGGTCCGTGCTTCGGCCGGCGGCGTCGCGCCGCGGCCCTCGAGGCCCTTGCTCCGCTTGCCACCCGATCCGACGACCTGGCCCTTCTTCGTTCCGCCCTTGCGGATCGCGCCACGCCTACTCGAATTACCCGCCATCACTTACCCGATTCGTTGGAAGAAGCCTGCTCGAGCGACCACTCGGGCCCGCTCGGAGTGTCGGTCACGGCGACGCCCGCCGCGGCCAGTCGGTCCCGGACCTCGTCGGCCACCGCCCAGTTCTTGTCGGCCCGCGCCTGCTGACGCCGGTCGAGTTCGGCCTGGACGAGCACGTCGAGAGCGCCCATCGCCGCGGAGGTGTCCGACGCCGAAGACCATTGCGGCGCAAGCGGATCCACACCGAGAATGTCGAGCATGGCGCGCACCTGCGCCGCCAGCGCCCGCGCACCGTCGAAGTCACCGGACTCGAGCGCGATGTTGCCCTCCCGCACGCGTCCGTGGATCTCCGCGAGCGCGGCCGGTACGTTCAGGTCGTCGTCGAGCGCGGCCGCGAACTCCGCAGTCCACTTGCCGACCGGCACGTCCTGCCCGGTGCGCTCGGCGGCGCGCTGCACGAAGGACTCGCAGCGGCGGAACGCCACCGCCGCCTCCTGCAGTGCGTCCTCGGAGTACTCGAGCATCGACCGGTAGTGGGCGCTGCCCAGGTAGTACCGAAGTTCCTGTGGCCGAACAAGTTTCAGCACGTTGGGTACCGACAGCACGTTGCCGAGCGACTTCGACATCTTCTCGCCCGACTTGGTGACCCAACCGTTGTGCAGCCAGTACTGCGCGAAGTCGTCACCGGCACACTTCGCCTGCGCGATCTCGTTCTCGTGATGTGGGAAGACCAGATCCAGTCCGCCGCAATGGATGTCGAAGGCCTGGCCCAGGTAGAACACGGCCATCGCGGAGCACTCGAGGTGCCACCCCGGCCGGCCCGGGCCCCACGGCGTCGGCCACGACGGCTCGCCGGGCTTCGCCGCCTTCCACAACGTGAAGTCGCGCGGATCCCGCTTGCCGGCTCCCGCGCTCTCGCCCTGGTGCACGTCGTCGAGTTTGTGCCCGGACAGCCGGCCGTACTCGGGGAAGCTCCGGACGTCGAAGTAGACGTCACCGCCGGCGGCGTACGCGTGGCCGTTGTCGATGAGCCGCTGCATCATGTCGACCATCTGCGTGATGTGTCCGGTCGCACGGGGCTCCACGGACGGCGGCAGCACCCCCAGCTGCCGGTAGGCCCAGTCGAACGAACGCTCGAACGTCGCGGCCCACTCCCACCAGGGACGCCCGGCCTCGGCCGCCTTGCCCAGGATCTTGTCGTCGATGTCGGTGACGTTGCGCACGAACGCGACGTCGTAGTCGTGCGCGATCAGCCAGCGGCGCAGGACGTCGAACGCGACGCCGCTGCGGACGTGGCCGATGTGAGGTTCGCCCTGCACGGTGGCGCCACACAGGTACACCGACGCATGTCCGGGGGTCAGCGGGACGAAGTCACGCGGAGCCCGGGTCACGGTGTCGTATAGGCGCAGGGTCACGACGAACGATTCTACCGGTCGCCATCTGCGGGGATGACCAGCGCGGTGGCCACCGCGGCGATGCCCTCGCCGCGGCCGGTGAGTCCGAGCCCGTCGGTGGTCGTCGCGGACACCGACACCGGCGCCCCGAGTACCTCGCCGAGCACCCGTTGGGCCTCTTCTCGCCGTGGGCCGATCTTCGGCCGGTTGCCGATGACTTGGACCGCCGCGTTGCCGACGACGTATCCGGCGTCGCCCAGCAGACGTCGCACCTCCGTCAGCATCCGCACGCCACTGACGCCGTCCCACTCCGGGCGGCCGGTCCCGAACACGGAGCCCAGATCGCCCAGGCCCGCAGCCGACAGCAGCGCGTCACACAGCGCGTGCGACGCGACGTCGCCGTCGGAGTGCCCGGCGCAGCCGTCGGCGTCCTCGAACAGCAGCCCGGCCATCCAGCACGGACGACCGGACTCGACGGGATGGACGTCGGTGCCGATTCCGACTCGCACGCTCGTAGCTCCTTACTCGGATCTCGCCTGCCCGAGCAGAATCCGGGCGAGCGTGAGATCCCACGGGGTGGTGATCTTGAATGCCTCGGGTTCGCCGACGATGGTGCGCACGCGTTCGCCCAGCCGTTCCACCAGTCCGGCGTCGTCGGTCGCGTCACCGTCGACGTCCTGGTAGGCGCGGCGCAACAGCGCCGCGTCGAAGCCCTGCGGCGTCTGCACGGCCCGCAGCTCCGATCGCGGTGGCGTGCCGGTGACGGCGCCGAGCACGTCGACGGTCTTGATGGTGTCGCTCACCGGCAGCACCGGAATCACCGCGGTGCGTCCGGCCTGCAGTTCGGCCACGACCCGCGCGATGAGCGACGGCGGCGTCAGCGCCCGGGCGGCATCGTGCACCAGGACCAACTCGGCCCCGGTCCCGGCGGCCAGTCCCGCGCGCACCGAATCACTGCGCTCGTCGCCTCCGACGACCACGACGACACCCTCGGGCAGGTCCGCCCGCGCGGCGTCGACGAGTTCCTCGGGCACGATCACCACGACCGTGTCCACGACCCCGGAGGCCAGCAACCCGTCGACCGCGTGGCGCAGTATCGTGCGCCCGTCGATCTCGACGAAGGCCTTGGGAACGGACTCACCGAGCCGCACGCCGCGTCCGGCCGCAGGGACCAGCGCAACGACCGGTCCTCGTGTGGTGGTCACCGTCAGGACGCGGCGGCGAGAACCTCGTCGAGAATGATCTCGGCCTTGGCGTCGTCGGTGCCTTCCGCCAACGCGAGCTCACCCACGAGGATCTGCCGAGCCTTGGCCAGCATTCGCTTCTCACCCGCGGACAGTCCGCGGTCCTGCTCACGCCGCCAGAGGTCACGCACGACCTCGGCCACCTTGTTCACGTCACCCGAAGCCAGCTTCTCGAGGTTCGCCTTGTAGCGGCGAGACCAGTTCGTCGGCTCCTCGGTGTGCGGTGCACGCAGCACCTGGAAGACCTTGTCGAGACCCTCCTGGCCCACCACGTCACGCACACCGACGTACTCGGCGTTGTCTGCGGGAACGCGGACGGTGAGGTCGCCCTGAGCAACCTTGAGAACGAGGTATTCCTTCTGTTCACCCTTGATGGTGCGGGTTTCGATCGCCTCGATCAGCGCCGCTCCGTGATGGGGGTATACGACGGTGTCTCCGACCTTAAAAATCATCTGTCCCGTGCCCCTTTCGATCTTTCGAGTTTAACACGTGACCTAGGGAAGGGCCCAGCAACGGTGCAGGTCAGGGGCATCCTCACCTGATCCTGGGGCTTGACAGGCGCGACCAACCGTGCATTTCCGACCCCCGCCGCGCCCCCGCCGTCGGGCCCTCGCGCACCCCCGAAGACGCACGCGGACAAGCGTTGTCCCCTCCCCGGGACACCGTTGGGAGTACCCAGCGCACACGGACTCGAGGGTGACTACTACTCTGCCTAGTGGATTGTGAACCTGACCCATGGAGGACAACCCGTGACTGCTCTCAATGCGTCGCCGACTCGCCGAGTCGCCACCGCTGTCGCCCTCGCTGCCGGCGCGACGCTCGTGCTGTCCGCGTGCGGCGCAGGTCAGATCTCGCAGACGGCCACTCAGGTCGCGGCGGTGAACGGCAACCAGGCCACCAGCGGCAACATCGCCCTGCGCAACGTGCACGTCGTCTACCCGAACTCCGAGGAGTACAGCATCGAGCCGGGCGGCGCCGCTCAGCTCGCGTTCACCGCGGTCAACCTCAGCGAGCACGGCACGGACGCGCTGAAGAGCATCAAGTCCGACTACGCGGGCTCGGTCACCATCGTCGACAAGGACGGCACCCGCGAGATCAAGCCGCAGGCCGCTCTCGGCGCCGGCAACCCGGACGTCACGGTGCCCGAGGAGGCCCCGGAGTCGGTGAGCCTGCTCGACGTCACGCTCGAGAATCTCCGTGAGGGTGTGCGCCCGGGCCTGACGTTCCCGGTCGTCTTCACGTTCCAGAACGCCGGTGACATCACCGTGCAGGTCCCGGTCGACGCCGGCCCGCAGACCGAGCGCCACCAGTCGGAGAAGTCCCCCGACGTCTCCGAGGGCCACTGACCCTTCGGGATCCACAGCACTCACCGGACGAGCCCCGGGCGACATGGTCGCCCGGGGCTCGTCCCGTTCTACGCCGCTCCCGCCGTCGGCAGGAGCCGGGCGAGGACGTCCGCCAGTGTGATCAACCCGACGATCCGATCGTCGCCGTCACGCACCACCGCGATGTGGCTGCGGGTCTCCCGCATGGTGGCGAGGGCCTCGTAGACGGGCGTGCCGGTCGCGAGCGTGAGCACCGGGCGCTGCAGGTCGCGGGCCCGAGTGTCGGGCGCCGCGCGCAGGCTGTCCCGGACGTGCAGGACGCCGCCGATCCCGCCGCCGTCCCGGACCAGCAGGCGCAGGTGCCCGCTGGTGTCCGCGGTGGCCCGGATCTGCGCGACCGACGCGTCGGCGTCGACACTGCTCGGATCGCTGTTCGGCCGGACGATGTCGCCGACCGTCAATGCCTCGAGTTCGAGCGCGCTCGTCAGGTGTCCGCGGTAACGCTCGTCGAGGGTGCCGACGGTGGCCGAGTGCTCGACGAGGTGCCGCAGGGCCACCGGGTCCTGCCCGGACGCCACCTGGTCGACCGGCTCGACGCCGACCCGGGCCAGGCACCGGTTGGCGAGCCGGTTCAAGCGCGTGAGCACGGGCCGCGTCAGCCACATGAAGCCGCGCATCGGGACGGCCAGCAACGTCGCCGACTTCTCCGGGTGTGCGATGGCCCACGACTTGGGCGCCATCTCGCCGACGACGAGATGCAGGAACGTCACGATCACGAGCGCCAGCACGAAGCCGGCGACGTCGGCCAGCCACATCGGCGCACCCCAGTCGGCGAACGCGGGGGTGAGCCAGTGGTGGACGGCGGGCTTGGTCACCGCGCCGAGCGCGAGCGTGCAGACCGTGATGCCCAGTTGGGACCCGGCCAGCAGCACCGACAGCTCCGACGCGCTGCGCAACGCCGCCCGCGCCGATCGGCTCCGCGGGGCCGCGTCCTCGAGGCGGTGCCGGCGCGCCGCGATGAGCGCGAACTCGACGGCCACGAAGAAGGCGCTGGCCGCGATCAACGCGACCGTGACGGCGAGGACGATCCAGGGGTTACTCATCGACGTGGTCCTTCCGGTCGGCGTACACGGTCACGAACAGCAACGACGGCACGTGCCTGTCGACGGCCCGCACCTCCACCTCCAGCGACCGGGGTGGTGACGGTCGGTCGGCGACGAGGTCCGCCGGGTCCGCGGGCAGCGGCACCCGGACCGTGTCGCCGACGCGCGGCAGCCCACCGAACTCGGCGATGACCAGACCGGCGAACGTCTCGTAGTCGTCGCCTTCGGGAAGGTTCTCGTCGAGGACACGGGACACCTCGTCCACGTGGACCGAACCCGGCACCAGCCACCCGCCGTCGACGAGCTCGACCTCGGTGGCGTCACGGTCCGGGTCGTGTTCGTCGGCGATCTCCCCGACGAGTTCCTCCGCCATGTCCTCGATCGTGACGACCCCGTCGAATCCGCCGTACTCGTCGATGACGAGCGCCATCTCGTCGCCCGCCGCCGTCAGCTGGCTCAGGACGTCCGGCAGGGGCAGCGTGCTGGGCACGATGACCGCGCGGCGCGCGTGATCGCGGGCGCTGCCGGTGGTGTCGGCGCCGAGGAGATCGTGCAGGTGCACCACACCCACCAGGTCGTCGTTGGAGGCGCCCACCACGGGATACCTCGTGTGTCCGGCCCCCATCCGCGCGATCACGTCGGCGATCGGTTCGTCGGCGCGGACGACGTCGACCCGGGCCCGCGGAATCATCGCGTGTTCGGCTGTGCGAGTGGGGAAATCGAGCACCCGGTCCAGCAGCGTCGACAGCTCGCGCGGCAGTTCACCGGTGTCGCGGGACTCCGCGACGATGTGTTCGAGATCGCGCGCGGTGGCCGAGTGCTCGACGTCGTGGACCGGTTCGATCCGCAGCACCCGCAACAGCAGGTTGGACGACTGGTCGAACAGCCGGATCAGCCAGCCGAACACCCGGAGGTACACCGTGGTGGAGAGGGCCAGTCGCCGGGCCACCGGCTCCGGGCGGGCGATCGCGAGGTTCTTGGGGAACAACTCCCCGAACAGCATCTGGACGAATGTGGAGAACAGCACGGCGAGCACGGCGCCGACGGCCACACCCACGGCGGTGGGGACACCGACGCCACCGAGGAGCTCGCCCAGCCCGCGCCCGACGAGCGGCTCGGCGACGTAGCCGACCAGCAGGCCGGTGACGGTGATGCCCAGCTGGGCGCCCGAGAGCATGAACGAGGTCCGCCGCGTCACCCCCAGGGCGCGGGCCGCGGCGGTGTCACCGGCCTCCGCGCGGGCCTTCAGGCGGGACCGGTCCACCGCCATGTACGCGAATTCCTGGGCGACGAAGTACCCGGTCAGTGCGGTGATCAGCAGCACGACCGCGACGCCGGCGAGGATTCCGAGCAGGGTCACCATGCGGCCACCTCCGTACGCGGGCTGTCACCGACGATCGCACGGGACGGGTCGGGTCTTCGAGGTTTGCGCTTGGCGCGTCTCATGTTCCTCTTTCGGGTCGCATCGACAGTCCTACAAAAATAGGACGAACCGGACAGGGGAACGGTTCCCGGCCGTGGCCGTTCGGTGTCGGCGGCCGCCGCTAGGCTGCCACGCGTGGCAAAACCCAAATCGAGCTTCCGGTGTTCGTCGTGTCAGCACACGGTGGCCAAGTGGGTGGGCCGCTGCCCCGAGTGCGGCACCTGGGGTTCGATGGACGAGGCGCCCGTGCTCGCCGCGGTCGCGGCCCGTCCCGGCGCCTCCCTGGCGCGCAGCGGCGCGGCCGCCGTGCTGCCCAGCACCCCGGCCACCCCGATCAGTCAGATCGACGGGAAGACGACCCGCGCCAAGCCCACCGGCGTCGACGAACTCGACCGCGTGCTCGGCGGCGGTGTGGTCCCCGGCTCGGTCGTGCTGCTCGCCGGGGAACCCGGTGTGGGCAAGTCGACGCTCCTGCTCGAGGTGGTGCACCGGTGGGCGTCCCGCGGACCGGACGACCGCGCGCTCTACGTCACCGGCGAGGAGTCGGCCGGTCAGGTGCGGCTGCGCGCGGACCGGATGGGCGCCGTGCACGATCGCGTGTACCTGGCGGCCGAGTCCGACCTGGCGACCGTGCTGGGGCACGTCGAGCAGGTCCGGCCCACACTGCTGATCGTCGATTCGGTGCAGACCATGCTCGCCGCCGATGTCGACGGCGTCACCGGCGGTGTCACCCAGGTCCGGGCCGTCACCAGCGCGCTCACCTCGCTCGCGAAGGCCAGCGGGGTGCCGGTGCTGCTGATCGGCCACGTCACGAAGGACGGCGCGGTCGCCGGACCCCGCTCCCTCGAGCATCTCGTCGACGTGGTGCTGCACTTCGAGGGCGACAAGCACTCGTCGCTGCGGATGATCCGCGGCATCAAGAACCGCTTCGGCGCCGCCGACGAGGTGGGCTGCTTCGAGCTGCGCGAGGACGGCATCGTGGGCGTGAGCGACCCGTCCGGGTTGTTCCTGCACCACCGGGACGACGAGGTGCCCGGCACCGCCGTCACGGTCACGATGGACGGCAAACGGCCGCTGCTCGGTGAAGTGCAGGCGCTCGTCGCCCCCACCCAGAACCCGTCGCCGCGGCGCGCGGTGAGCGGGCTGGACTCGGCCCGCGTCTCGATGGTGCTGGCCGTGCTCGAACGCCGCCACAGCATCAAGCTCTCCGACAAGGAGGTCTACGCGGCGACGGTGGGCGGCATGCGGATGACCGACCCCTCGTGCGACCTGGCGCTGGCGATCGCGGTGGCGTCCGCCGGCAAGGACCGGCCCATCCCCGCGGGCACCGTCGTGCTGGGCGAGGTGGGCCTGGCCGGGGAGGTGCGCCGGGTGAGCGGAGTGGCGCGCCGGGTCGCCGAGGCCGCACGGCTGGGTTTCACCCGCGCGGTGGTGCCGGTCGACTCCGGGGACCTGCCCCGGGGCATCCGCGCGGTCCCGGTCGCGGACGTCGGAGATGCGCTGCGCGCGTTGAGCCTTCGCTGAGGGTCAGACGGCGGACGTGCCGAACGGCGACGTCGGGACGCCGTCGACGAACGCCGCCGTGGGCGCGAAGTGTTCGGCTCTGACGGTCAGGAACAGTCCCCGCGACGTCGCGACCGGAGTGTCGGGATCGGCGCCCGGCCCCTCCACGATGAACGCCTCCGACGTCGTGTACGCCTTGCGGCGGACCGTGCCCTCGAGACGGGCCCGGAACTCGAGCACCGAACTCAGCGGGATGGGCCGCGCGAAGTCGATCTCGAGATGCGCGGTGACGACCGGCCCACCGAGCACCATGCACGCCATGCCCTGCACCTCGTCGAACGCGGTGGACAGGATGCCGCCGTGGATCACACCCGGCCCGCCCTGGTAACGATTGGCCACCACGAGGCGCCCCTTCACCGCGTAGTTCTCGTCCGCGGTGAAGCTCATCGCCATGCCGGCGGGCTGGTCGTCCCCGCACCCGAAGCACTTGGACCAGTGCTGGGGAAGCGATTCGCCGGGAGCCGGAAAGTAGTCCGGCACCTCCGGCATGACGAGGTCATCGGGCAAAGTCCAAGTACTGCTCACAACTAGGTAATGTAGAGACGGCTCGATCGTCTCCCGGACGCGGCTCGTCCGGATGTGACGTCGGACTCACTGCTTTCCGGCGCGATCGGACGGCCGCACCGACCGCAGACGCACACCGCACGAGGGGGGACTGTCGCGATGAACGACGCCACGACGTCGGCCGTGCTCCGCGACACCATCGCCCGCCTCGCCCCGGGCACCGCGCTGCGCGACGCACTCGAACGCATCCTCCGCGGACGCACCGGCGCGCTGATCGTGCTGGGTTACGACGAGGAAGTCGAGGCCCTGTGCGACGGCGGCTTCGAGCTCGACGTCGAGTTCGCGCCCACCCGGCTGCGGGAGCTGTCGAAGATGGACGGCGCCGTGGTGCTCTCCTCCGACGGCACCCGCATCGTGCGCGCCAACGTGCAGCTCGTCCCCGACCACAAGATTCCCACGGTGGAATCCGGGACCCGGCACCGCGCCGCCGAACGCACGGCATTCCAGACCGGCTACCCCGTGGTGTCGGTGAGCCAGTCGATGAGCATCGTCAGCGTGTACGTCGGCGGGATCCGGCACGTGATCGACGGCTCGGACACCATCCTGGCGCGCGCCAACCAGGCCGTCGCGACGCTCGAGCGCTACAAGTCCCGGCTCGACGAGGTGACGCGGCAGCTGTCGGTCGTCGAGATCGAAGACTTCGTGACGCTGCGGGACGCGCTCACCGTCGTGCAGCGGCTGGAGATGGTCCGCCGCGTGTCCGTCGAGATCGAGCAGGACGTGCTCGAGCTCGGCACCGACGGCCGGCAGCTGGCGCTGCAACTCGAGGAACTGGTCGGCGACAACGACGCGGTCCGTCGGCTCGTCGTCCGGGACTACCTGGCGGGATCGGAACCCGCGTCGACGACGGCGGTCGACAGCACTCTCGCGGCCCTCGACAAGCTCACCGACGTCGACCTGCTGGACCTGACGACGCTGGCCCGTGCGTTCGGGTACCCCGGCACCATCGAGGCGCTCGACGCCCCGGTCAACCCGCGCGGCTACCGCATCCTCACCCGCGTCCCGCGGCTGCAGTTCACGCAGATCCATCGGCTCGTCGGCTCGTTCGGCACGCTGCAGGGACTTCTGGCCGCGACGGCCGCGGACCTGCAGTCGGTCGACGGCATCGGCGGCCTGTGGGCCAGGCACATCCGCGAAGGGCTCTCGCGCCTCGCGGAGGCCTCGATCAGCGGGCCGTACGACTAGCGGCTCAGGAGAAGTTGAACGGCTCGGGCGCGCTGCGCAGCTCACCGAGCTGCGCGACCAGCGTGTAGGCGCCCGGGGCCACCTGGTTGCGGGTGGTGGTGCAGCCCGGATCCGACGTCTTGCCGGACCACTTCACGGTGAACCGGGCCTGCCCGCCGGGCTCGAGCACCTGCACGGCCGGCTCGGCATCCGGGTAGCAGTCGACGTTCGACCACAGCCGCTTGTTGCCGTCGAGGGTGTACACGAGCGCCTGCTGCAGACCCGAGCCCAGGTTGCGTTCGCACTTGGCGGTGCCGATGTTGGTGATCGCCACGGTGAAGCTCGGCTCGTCACCGATCTTGTACTGCGGCTGATCCGGCGTCGCCTTGATCGCGAGCGACTGGTCCGAGCACTGTGCCGACGCGGCGCCACTCGTGGACGTCGCGGAGGCGGACGTGCTGGTCGACGACGCCGCGGCGGACTCCGACGGCTTCTCCTCGGACGAGGACGGCGCCGCCTCCGAGGTCTCGGTGAGGGCGGACGTCTCGGCGGCGGCCGACGAGTCCGACGAATCGCCGCCGGTGAGCGACGAGACGATCCACACGATCAATCCGAGCACGACGACGATCGCGACTACCGCGGCCACCCGCCGACGCCGGTAGATCTCGGGGGGCAACGGTCCGTTCGGTTCAAGCACGAGTCAACCGTAATTCCATGCGTCCTGCCCTTGCTTCAGCGGTACCGGCGTGTCGCCCGGCGGCGCAGTCGTGTCCACCACGCTGCGCCCCGGGCCCCGCGGTTCTCAGACGGCCGGCTCTCCGACGTCACCCTGGACGCTCTGCAGCTTGATGTCGCCGTCCGAGAGCTTGTACGTGACACCGACGATGGCGCACTTGCCGGCCTCGACGGCCTCCGAGATGATCCGCGAGCGCTGCATCAGCAGCGAACCGGTCTCGACGACGTGGCGGCCCTCGAGCTCGTCGACCGTCGACAGACCTTCGCGGCGCCCCATCAGGATCGAGGGCGAGACGCGCTCGACGACGTCACGGATGAACCCGGCCGGGATGGCACCGTTGTCGAGGGCGTCGAGCGTGGCCTTGACGGCGCCGCAGCTGTCGTGACCGAACACGACCACGAGCGGCACGTTGAGGACCGCGACGGCGTACTCGATGGAGCCGAGGACGGCGCTGTCGATCACGTGGCCGGCGGTGCGGACGACGAACATGTCGCCGAGGCCCTGGTCGAAGATGATCTCGGCGGCGACACGGGAGTCGCCACAGCCGAAGATCACGGCAGTCGGGTGCTGGGCGTCGACCAACTTGGCACGGTCGGCAACACCCTGGCTCGGATGCAGCGGGGTACCGCTGACGAATCGCTCGTTACCCTGCTTGAGGGCTTTCCAAGCGGAGATCGGGTTGGAGTTCGGCATGGGGCAATTGTGCACCCTCCTCCGTCCGCCGTCTCGATTGGACGACGAAAGCCCGAGTGGTGAACGGAGAAGGGTGAGAAGTTCGGTGTCTTCGGGGTCTTCGGCGTCAGTGGACGGTTCGGCGTTGCTGCGGTGGTACGACGAACAGGCCCGCGATCTGCCGTGGCGACGCGACGGGGTGACCGCGTGGCACATCCTGATGAGCGAGATCATGCTGCAGCAGACTCCCGTCGTACGGGTCGCGCCGATCTGGGAGGAGTGGGTGCGCCGCTGGCCCGTGCCGTCGCTGATGGCGGCGTCGAGCCAGGCGGACGTCCTGCGCGCATGGGGCAAGCTCGGCTATCCGCGCCGCGCGCTGCGCCTGCACGAGTGCGCGGGCGTGCTGGCGAGCGAGCACGGTGACGTGGTGCCCGCCGACGTCGACGTCCTGCTGAGCCTGCCCGGCATCGGCGACTACACCGCCCGCGCCGTCGCGTGCTTCGCGTACGGACACCGGGTTCCCGTCGTGGACACCAACGTTCGCCGTGTGGTCGCGCGCGCCGTGCACGGCCGAGCGGACCAGGGCAACCCGTCGGCCAGGCGCGATCTGGCCGACGTCGAGGCGCTCCTGCCCCGTACCCGCGAGCGCGCCGCGCGGTTCTCGGCCGCCCTCATGGAGCTGGGTGCGACGGTGTGCACCGCCCGCACCCCCGCCTGCGACCGCTGCCCCCTGCCGCGCTGCGCGTGGGTGGAGGCCGGGCGGCCCGCCTACACCGGTGAGCCCCGCAAGGTGCAGAAGTTCGCGGGCACCGATCGCCAGGTGCGCGGCAAGCTGATGGACGTGCTGCGCGGCAGCGTCCATCCGGTGGAGCGGGCCGCCCTCGACCTGGTGTGGCTCAGCGACCCCGGACAGCGGGACCGGGCGCTGGACTCGCTGCTGGTGGACGGCCTGATCGAGCAGACCGAGGACGGGCTGTTCGCGCTGGCCGGTGAGGGCGGCCGCTGACGGGTCAGTCCAGGGACGTCAGGAACTGCTC
Organism: Rhodococcus sp. SGAir0479; assembly: GCF_005484805.1. NCBI lineage: Bacteria > Bacillati > Actinomycetota > Actinomycetes > Mycobacteriales > Nocardiaceae > Rhodococcus > Rhodococcus sp. SGAir0479. Next base: position 4,680,442 of record NZ_CP039432.1, on the reverse strand, counting down.
GACGGCGGCGCGGTACGTTCCGGGTTGGTCGTCGTGGACGAGGTGCCCGGCCTGCGCGACCCACACGTAGCGGGCGTCGTGCCCCTCGAGCATGCGGCGCATCTGTCCCTCGGGCGTGATGGTGTACTCGCCCTCGATGAGCAGCGCGGGCACCCGCACCGCGTCCCACTGCGCCCAGAAGTCGCGGCGGCCCCATTCCTCCGAGATGTCCCGGAACGTCTCGACGCTTCCGTGCAGATACCAGCCGTCGGGGCGCTTCTCGAACGAGTCGAGGAAGTACCGGCCGGCGACCTCGCCGAAGTACGCGATCACGGACTCCTCCGAGGGGAACGGCTGCGGCCACGCGGAAACCATTGTGGCCCAGTCCCCGGCGGTCCGACCACGGAAGTCCGGGGCCATGTCCTCGAGGACGAGGGCGCGGACCCGGTGCGGATGAGCGGCGGCGAAGCACCACGCGTGCAGGGCGCCCATCGAGTGACCGATGACGGTGAGCGGATCGTCGAGCCCGTCGAGTGCGGCGGCGAGATCGGCGACGAACAGTTCGGTCGTGGGATCGCCGTCGATCGGGCGGCCGTGGCCGGCGGCGTCGAACGTGTAGACGTGGCCGTGCTCGCGCAGCCACGACACGTGCCGGGACCACGTGCGGGCACTGCCCATCAGCCCGTGCAGCAGCAGTATCGGCCGACCCGTCCCACCCTCGTCGTGCAACACGGAACCGACGGTAGCCCACCGCCCGCGGACACGGGGAGAACCGATGTCCCCGGAGTACCCTCGCGTGCATGGCTGTCGTGAAGATCAATGCAATCGAGGTGCCCGAGGGCGCCGGCCCCGAACTCGAGAAGCGGTTCGCCAATCGCGCACACGCGGTCGAGAACTCCCCCGGCTTCCTCGGATTCCAGCTCCTGCGTCCGGTCAAGGGCGAGGACCGCTACTTCGTGGTGACGCAGTGGGAGTCCGACGAGGCGTTCCAGGCATGGGCCAGCGGTCCCGCCCGCGAAGCGCACGCCGGCGAGCGCGCCAAGCCGGTCGCCTCGGGAGCGTCGCTGCTCGAGTTCGAGGTGGTTCTGGACGTAGCGGCCCGCCCCGAATCCTGAGTCGTCCGGCCCGGGCTTTCCGGGCCCGGCGGCGCAGGACACCGGCGGTCACGGTGCCGATCCCAGGGATTGACACCGTGACCTGCGGGGTGTCAAAGTTCGCTCGACAAAGCGATGGATCGACGTAATCCGGTGCCATTCCGGAGCGGTCGCGCCACTGTGTTCGAGGCCAGTCCTCGAGAGCCAGACACTTCGGCCATCGCACGGATCCGACAGGGACGCGAAATCCCAGGAGGCATCGATGGCTATCGTCTTCTCACCCGACAGGTCGGCCGACTCGGCCGCGGTCGCGCTCGTCGCCGCAGCAGTGGTGCTGCTCGCAATGCTGGCGCTGTATCTGGTCGGCTTCGACCAGGGCGCCGTCTCCCGCAGTGGCATGTACATGCACGAACTGATGCATGACGGTCGGCACCTGCTGGGTCTGCCGTGCCACTGACGACCCTCTCCGAAAGCCTCCGAACACTTCTCGTCCGCGGTCTGTTGGCCGGACTGATCGCCGGTCTGGCGGGCGGCGTGGTCGCCTTCACCCTCGGTGAGCCGCACGTGCAGGCGGCCATCGAGATCGAGGAATCGGCCACCGCCCCGCATCCGGGCCCTCACGAGAGTGCCTCTGCGCCAGCCGAACACACGGGTCCAGCGCCGGAGGACGCGCACACCCACGGCGACGATGCGCTCGTCAGCCGCACCGGACAGCGCGTCGGCCTGTTCCTCGCCACCACACTGGCCGGGATCGCGCTCGGGGCGATCTTCGCGGTCGTCGTGCACTACGCGCGCCGGTTCACCGCGTTACCGGGCCCGACCCTGGCCGCTGTCGTGGCCGGATGTGGTTGGCTGGCAATCGAAGCCGTCCCGTTCTTCATGTATCCGGCGAACCCGCCGGCCGTCGGTGATCCGGACACGATCGACGAGCGGACACTGCTGTGGCTCGGCGCCGTCCTGCTCGGTCTGATCGCGGTAGCCGCGGCCGTCGGTGTGGGACGACTCCTGCGCCACCAGGACCTCGTGTCCGTTCGCACGGTCGGACAGACTGCGGCGTTCCTCGTCGTGGTCGCGGTGGGCTACCTCGCCCTGCCCGGGATCGACGAGGTGGGCGCGGACTTCCCGGCCACCCTGCTGTGGCAGTTCCGGATCTCGTCGCTGGCAACGCAGGCGAGTGTGTGGCTCGCGCTCGGACTGGCCTTCGCGTTCCTCACCGAACGCGCCGGCCGCCGCGCCTGACTCAGACAGCACACGAATCGTCGGTGCAGCCCTCGGCGTCCGCGTCGAGGGCTGCACCGTCCTGCGCCCGCGCGCCGTCGGCGTGCTCGACCGCCTGCCGCAGCAGCTCCGTGAAGATCTCCTGCGGCTGCGCGCCGGACACCGCCAGGCGCCGATCCGCAACGAAGAACGGCACACCCGTCACCCCGAGGCTGCGAGCGGCGGCGAGGTCGGCGTGCACCGCATCGGCACCGGCATCGCCGTCGAGTGCCGCGGCGACCTCGTCGCCGTCCATCCCGACACCGGCCGCGAGCTGCGCCAGCACCACCCGATCGTCGATCACCGCGCCGTCCGCGAAGTGCGCCCTGAACAGCGCCTCAAGCAGGGCGTCCTGCCGGTCCCCTGCCAGGTGCAGCAGTCGATGCGCGTCGAACGTGTTGGCCGCGATCACCGTGTCGAAATCCATGACCAACCCGTCCGCAGCCGCCGTGGCCGCGACGTGCCGGAACATCTGCCGCACCTGGTCGGCCGGCATGCCCTTGTGCTCGACGAGCACCTCGAGCTCGCCGCGCCGCGCTCCGACCGGGGTGTCCGGCGCGAGTTGGTACGCCCGCCACACCACCGCCACCCGGTCCCGCTGTGGGAAGGCGGCCAACGCGGACGCGAACCGGCGTTTGCCGATGTAACACCACGGGCAGGCGACATCCGACCACACCTCGATCTCGACGTGGGGCGCGGGAGTCCCGGACTGGTCGGCGGCACGGGCGTTGCTCTCGATGGTCACGAGGCATTCGAACACACGGCAGGCGCGGGGTGTTCCGCGCCCGCCGTGCAGCGACTTCACCCCCGCGCGAGTTGGTGCCGCAGCTCCCGCTTGAGAACCCTGCCGGACCGATCACGCGGCAAGCGCTTGGCGATGACGAGACGCTGCGGGGTCTGCTCCGGGTCGACACCGCGGGCTTCGAGAAGCGCCACGATCTCCTCGAGGCTGAGCGCCGTGCCGGGCCTGCAGGTCACGACCGCCACGATCCGATCGTCGCCGCGCTCGTCGGGGCAACCGATCACCGCCACCTCCGCCACCGACGGGTGCGCCGCGACCAGCGCCTCGAGCGCCACCGAACCGACCAGCGACCCACCCCGGCGGATGACGTCGGCCGCCCGATCGACGAAACGCAGATAGCCGTTGTCGGGGCCGTCGATCACGAACAGGTCCCCCGTCAGCAGGAACCCGTCCGCGTCGAACGGATCACGGTCGCGCGCGGGGTGGAGGTAGCCGGAGAAGACGGTGGGCCCCTTGACCCGCAGCTCGCCCACGACCCCCGGCTCGACGATCTCGGCTCCCGTCCGCGGATCCACCAGCTTGAGCACCGTCCCCTGTCCGTCGCCGGACCGCGGGTACAGCGGCGAATGCGGCCATTCCACGGAGCTGACCTCGGGATCCGATCGCAGGCTCACACCCTCTATCGTGCCGAAGAAATTGACGATCTGGACGCCGTACCGCTCCCGCCAGTGCCCTACCGACGGTGCGGTCGAGAAGCCGCCCTCGATGCCCATTCGGGTGAGGGTCGACAGATCCACAGCAGGCCCTTCCCGGCGCTCGACCGCCGACAGCACCGACGGCCGCCCCGCGGTGCAGGTCACCTTCTCGTCGGCGATCTGGCGCAGGAACACGTCGACGTCGGACGGCTGGTGCTGGACCAGCACGCACCCCGCCACGAGCCACGGCAGGAGCGCGCCGGCAACCCCCACGGCAGTCATCATCGGGAACGGGTTGAGCATCACGTCGTCGACGCGCAGGCCCATCGCATCGACCACGTCGCGCGCGATGGCCAGGGACTCGCAGTGGGCGCGCGGGGTCCCCTTCAGGGGTCGGTCCTCCCCACCGGTCCAGCTGATCGCGATGCAGTCGTCGGGTTCGGCCGGATGCTCGGAGACATGGGCTGCGACCACGGCGGAGTCCGCGGGCGTGGGCACACCGTGACCGATGCGAACCACACCGTCGGGCACACCGACGCCGTACCCGAAAACCGTGCGCAGCGTGGGTATCCGGGACCGCACCGAGATCACCCGCTCGGCGCCCCGGCTGCCGCCGATGCGGGCTGCGGTCACGAACGCACTCGCGCACGACTCGTTGCACACCTCGACGATGTCCGCCGCGGTGGAGTCGATCGGCAGCAGTGACACGATCGCACCCACTCGCCACGAGGCGAGGATGACGACCACCTGCTCCACGGTGTTCGGAAGCTGGATACCGATCACCGCCCCGGCGCGCACTCCGGATTGCAGAAACATCGCCGCGAGCCGGTCGACCTCCCCGTCGAGTTCCGCCCAGGTGACCCGCCGTGGAAGCGCGTCGACGTATTCGGACTTGTCCACCGGGTCGACGATCGCGAGCTGCGGACCTCGCTCGCGGACCTGGTCCGCGAGTAATCGCTGGACGGTGTCCGGAGTCCAGGCCCCGGTCTTGTTGAACTGGTCGATGCGGATCTGCGGGTGAATCTTGAGGCTCCCCATATGCCTGGTCCCTTCTGAGATCCGACGCCCCGACCGTCGCAAAAGTGTGATCTAGGTCACCAGATGTATCACGGTCCCGTTACTTATGCGAGTCCCTGTCCGAAGAACGGTCTGCGACCTGCGCGAACGACCGAGCTTGTGCGGCCGCGGAAGGCCGGATCCCGGCCGCGCCCGCCGGAAGGGAGCGAACCCGACGTCTGGATCCTCGCCGTTGTGTGAAGGCCACAATCGCGCCGATGCCACGGCACCGCCCGAGTAGCGTCGGTGCTGCCTTCCGGTCGACGGTGAGCGGGTCGCTCGCCGGGTGACAGGACAGAAGCCGTCCGACCCCTTCGCCGCCCGAGTCCGAGACCGTGGCGCGTACTCCGCCTCCGGTCCGGACGTTCGTGCGCCTCCCAGGAGGAACCATGACACTCGCCCACAGTCCCAGCCGGGCAATCGATTCCGCCGGCGCCGTGCTGATCGCGGTCGGCGCGGTACTCCTTGCTCTGCTCACCCTCTACCTGGTCGGCTTCGACCAGGGCGCCGTCTCCCGCACCGGCATGTACATGCACGAACTGATGCATGACGGCCGACACCTGCTGGGGCTCCCGTGCCACTGACCGGAACCCTCGCGAATCTGGTGGTGCGCGGTCTCCTCGCCGGGCTGATCGCCGGCCTGCTGGCCGGCGCGGTCGCCTTCACCCTCGGAGAACCACACGTCGCGGCGGCCATCTCGATCGAGGAATCGGCGCCGGCCACAGAGGCGGCCGAACACGGCCACGACGGCGCGACGCCCGCACACTCCCACGCGGACGGCGACGAACCGCTCGTGAGCCGCGACGGTCAACGCGCGGGCCTGTTCCTCGCGACCGCACTCGCAGGTACGGCCGTCGGAGCCATCTTCGGCGTGGCCGCGCACTTCCTCCGCCGTGTCACGGCCGTACCGGGCACGGCGCTCGGGCTCGCGCTCGCGGCTGCCGGATGGCTGGCGGTCGAGGCCGTGCCGTTCTTCAAGTACCCGGCCAATCCCCCCGCGGTGGGCGACCCGGACACGATCGACCAGCGGACGCTGCTCTGGCTCGCCGCGCTGATTCTCGGACTCGCCGCCGTGACGGCAGCGGCGTGGGTGTTCAGATCTCTTGCCGGACAGCGATACCGGACGGTTCGATTGGCCGCCGGCGTCGTCACCTTCGTCGCGATCGTGGCGGTCGGGTATCTGCTGTTGCCACCCGTGGACGAGGTGGGCGATACCTTCCCCGCGACGCTGCTGTGGGAGTTCCGGGTGTCGTCGCTGGCCACGCAGGCGACGCTGTGGCTCGTGCTCGGGATGGCGTTCGCGTTCCTCACCGAACGGGCACAGCGGGTGCCGCTCACCCAGACGGGCGCGGGTCGCCACGAAGCGCCCGCGCCGCGTACCACGCGACCGTAGGAGGGAATCGGACGACCTTTCGGAAGAACACCGGCAACCAGTGAACCTCCATGGAAGGGAGACCTCCATGACCACCACGAATCAGGCTCGGTTCCAAGCTCTCACCGACGGCCTCGCGAAGATCACGCCAGCAGTGCACGACGTCCAGGACTCGCCGTACACCATCAGCAACGCCCAGTACGACGTCCTCAGGCACGTCCTCCACGACGTCGGTGGGCAGCCCGCCCTCCCGGTCGAGTACCTCGAGAAGGAGGAGGAGGCCTGGGAGATGAACACGTACGTCACGTGCGAGTGCCTCGCGTGGCGCGGCTCGTGGAACGCGGAGATGCGCCGACGGGCCGAGGTCGACCTCGGTGAGACCCAGTACTTCGGCCTCCCCTACTACGCACGATGGGTCACCGTGGCCGCTCGGGTGATGGTCGACAAGGGCCTCATCCCGCTCAGCGAGCTCACCGCGAAGATCGACGAGGTGCGCTCACGTCTCCAGGAGGAACGGAAATGACCGGGAAGTTCAAGGTCGGTGACCGGGTGGTCGTCCGGGACGAGAGCAGCATCTTCCACACGCGCACACAGGCTTACGTGCGTAATCAGTCCGGGACCGTGGTGGCGTTGCGCCCCGACTGGGTGATACCCGAGGACGAGGCCTACGACAAGCTCGAGACCGGCCGCAAGGAACCCTTCTACGTCGTCTCGTTCAAACAGACCGACCTGTGGCCTCGCTACACCGGCTACGACGTCGACACCCTCGAAACCGAATGCGCCGAAGGCTGGCTCCGCGCGGCAGAGTAGGAAAGGTGACAGGCAAGTGAGCGAACCCCACGTCCACTCGGACAGCAAACAGCACGCCCCCATCGAGGCCTCCGACGAGATCAGCGAGTTCGAGGTGCTCGAACTCGCGCTGCGCGAACTCGCCATCGAGAAGGGCCTGTTCTCCGCCGAGGACCACCGCCGCTTCTCCGAATGGGCCGAGTCGATCGGCCCGTCCGGCGGATCCAAACTGGTGGCCAAGGCCTGGACCGACCCCGAGTTCAAGAAACGACTCCTCGAGAACGGCACCGAGACGTGCCAGGAGGTCGGCATCGACTGGCGGGATCCGACGGGCACCGGCACCCCCAGCGACTACACCTACTTCTACGTCCTGGAGAACACCCCGCAGGTGCACAACGTGATCGTGTGCACGCTGTGCTCGTGCTATCCGCGTCCCGTGCTCGGCATGTCCCCGGACTGGTACCGCACGCCCAACTACCGGCGGCGGATGGTGCGCCGGCCCCGCGAGGTACTCGCCGAGTTCGGCCTGCACTTCCCGTCCGACGTCGAAGTGCGCGTTCACGATTCCAATCAGAAATCGCGGTTCATGGTCATGCCCATGCGTCCCGAGGGGACGGAGGGATGGTCCGAGGAACAACTGGCGAAGATCGTCACCCGGGACACCATGATCGGCGTGGCGCTGCCGTCCGCCGATTGGGACGCGTCGGAGGCGCCGACGGCGGGGAGCGCGAAATGACGGCCACGCAGGGCTACGAGGTCATCCTCCGGACGCTGCCCCCGGACGCGACCAGGGCCGGAGACCTCGAGGAGGTCGACCGGAAACCGGACCCGTGGGAATCGGCGATGCAGGCCACGTGCGAATGCCTGTCGTTGCGCGGCGCCTGGGACAACCTCGAACGGCGCCACACCGAGGACGAACTGGGCGAGACGATCTACCGGGACTTCCCGGTGTACTCGCGGTCGGCCGTGACCACCGCGCACACGTTCCTCGATCGCGGCCTGGTCAGTCAGGACGAACTGCGCGCGAAGATGGAACAGGTCCGGGCGAGGCTCGAACGCAGCTGACGCGGAAGACGCTTCGCCTCAACCACGTTCGAGCGCTCAGCACAGGGGCTACTCGAGCGCGGCGTCGAGCGTGATCGCGACGCCGGTCAGAGCCTTGCTCACCGGGCAGGACTCCTTGGCGGCCTGGGCGGCACGGGCGAACCCCGCGGCGTCCAGGCCGTCGACCTCGCCCCGGACCGTGAGCACGATCCCGGTGAGTTTGAACCCCGGATCGTCCGGACCCAGCGAGACGTCGGCCCGGATCTCGAGACTCTGCGGGGTTCCGCCCGCCTCGGCGATCAGTGCGGACAACTGCATCGCATAGCAGGACGAGTGCGCTGCGGCGATCAGTTCCTCGGGGCTGGTGGTCCCGCCGGCATCCTCGGCGGCCCGCCTGGGAAACGACACCTCGAACGTACCGACGCCCGAGCTCGTGAGTTCCACCTGCCCCGAACCCTTTTCGAGTGTTCCGTTCCAGGCGGTGCGCGCAGTGCGGGTAGGCATGTGCAGATCCTCCATGTCGATCGGTCTACGTCCTTCTCGAAAACTACCCCCTATCGTGGGGTCGCATGGGGCAGAAGCTCGGGCCACGGCGGGAGTCGCTCGGTTTCGTGATCGGGTCGGCCCTGTTCGCGCTGGGCGCGTGCCCCGGGTACGCGTCGGCCGTGGGTAGTGAGACCGGCAACCTCACCTACTTCGTGGGGTCACTGTTCTTCACCGGCGCCGCCTTCGTCCAACTGCGCCTGACCGGACGCACGGTTCCCGGCACCGCGACGACCGTCGTGGACCGCTACGACTGGTGGTCGGCTCTCGCACAGTTCGTCGGCACGCTGCTGTTCAACGTCAGCACCGGGGCGGCGCTCGTTCGCGACCTGTCCCTCGGGGAGCACCGCGAATTCGTCTGGCAACCCGACGTGTTCGGATCGGCGTGCTTCCTCGTGGCGAGCGCCCTCGCCGTCGTCGCCACCACCGACGTCGACGGACTGTGGGACCCCCACGCCCGCAACTGGACCAGCACGTGGCTCAACACGATCGGGTCGGTGGCGTTCGGCGTCTCGGCGGGCGGCGCGCTGGTCGTGCCCGACACACATCGCCCGGAGAACGCCGCGGCCGCAGATCTCGGCACACTGGTGGGGGCGCTGTGTTTCCTGATCGCGGCGCTGACAATGAAGCCCCCGACGCCTCGGCTGGCATAACGTGCTGACCATGACCGACGACGATCAGCTGCTTCCGGCGCTCGCCGAGGGCGCGGGCCGGGCCGCCGCACTGGCCCGGGCCGCGTATCGGCGGCGGGGTCGGCGCCCACGACGCGGGCCGGTCCTCGTCGGCATCGACGGCCCGTCGGGCAGCGGGAAGTCGACACTGGCCGATCAGCTGTCCGCGGCACTGGACGACGCGCCCGTCGTGCGCATGGACGACCTGTATCCCGGTTGGGACGGACTGGCGGCCGCGATTCCGCGACTGGTGCAGGGCGTCCTCCATCCTGCCCGGCACGGGCGGATCCCGCGCTACCGCCGCTACGACTGGCACCGCGGCACCCACGCGGAGTGGCGCGCCGTCCGTCGGCACCGCTACCTGATCGTCGAGGGGGCGGGCGCGACGTGCGGGACGGCCCGCGAGTACTACGCGGTCCGGGTGTTCGTCGACGCCGACCCCGACGAACGGATGCATCGGGCGATGCGACGGGACGGAGAGATGTTCCGGCCGCACTGGCACCGCTGGGCGCGGCAGGAGGCCGCGCTGTTCGGCACCGACCGGACCCGCCGCGCCGCGCACGTCACGGTGACCGCGGACGCCGAGCCGGACGGGCGGGCCTGTGCGGTCCGCGCGCTCCCGTCGCCGGGTGGCTGACACCGGGTGCCCGCACACGACGACGCCCCGCGAGCGTGTGCTCGCGGGGCGTCGTCTCGTGTGGAACCTACTCGGCCGAACCACCCTCGGACGGGGTGTCACCGGCACCGGCCAGTGCCTCGGCCGGCGAGTCCGGCACCGAGACCGGCTTGGGGCTGCCGCGGAACGTGAACTTCGCGTTCTCGCCGGCGCCCTCGCCGTCCCAGCCCTCGACGTCGACCAGGACGATCTGGCCCGGGCCCAGCTCGTTGAAGAGAATCTTCTCCGACAGCTGGTCCTCGATCTCGCGCTGGATGGTGCGACGCAGCGGCCGCGCGCCCAGCACCGGATCGAACCCGCGCTTCGCGAGCAGCGCCTTGGCCTGCTCGGTCAGCTCGATGTCCATGTCCTTGTTCTTGAGCTGCGTCTCGACCCGGCCGATCATCAGGTCGACCATCTGGATGATCTCGTTCTGAGTCAGCTGGTGGAAGACGATGATGTCGTCGATACGGTTGAGGAACTCGGGGCGGAAGTGCTTCTTCAGCTCGTCGTGGACCTTGAGCTTCATGCGCTCGTAGTTCGACTCGCTGCCGCTGCCCGCCGAGAAGCCCAGCCCGACAGCCTTCGAGATGTCCGAGGTGCCCAGGTTGGACGTGAAGATCAGCACGGTGTTCTTGAAGTCGACCGTGCGACCCTGACCGTCGGTGAGACGGCCGTCCTCGAGGACCTGCAGGAGCGTGTTGTAGATCTCCTGGTGGGCCTTCTCGATCTCGTCGAACAGCACCACCGAGAACGGCTTGCGCCGCACCTTCTCGGTGAGCTGGCCGCCCTCCTCGTATCCGACGTAGCCGGGAGGAGCACCGAACAGGCGCGACGCGGTGAACCGGTCGTGGAACTCGCCCATGTCGATCTGGATGAGTGCGTCGTCCTCGCCGAACAGGAAGTTCGCCAGCGCCTTCGACAGCTCGGTCTTACCGACGCCGGACGGGCCGGCGAAGATGAACGAGCCCGACGGACGCTTCGGATCCTTCAGGCCGGCGCGGGTACGGCGGATCGCCTTGGAGACGGCCTTGACGGCATCCTCCTGGCCGATGATCCGCTTGTGCAGCTCCTCCTCCATGCGGAGCAGACGCGTGGTCTCCTCCTCGGTGAGCTTGAAGACCGGGATGCCGGTCCAGTTGCCCAGCACCTCGGCGATCTGCTCGTCGTCGACCTCGGCGATGACGTCCAGGTCGCCGGAGCGCCACTGCTTCTCCCGCTCGGCCCGCTGTGCAACAAGGGTCTTCTCCTTGTCGCGCAGGTTCGCAGCCTTCTCGAAGTCCTGCGCGTCGATCGCGGACTCCTTCTCGCGCCGCGCGTCGGCGATGCGGTCGTCGAACTCGCGCAGGTCCGGCGGCGCGGTCATCCGGCGGATGCGCATCCGGGCGCCGGCCTCGTCGATGAGGTCGATGGCCTTGTCCGGCAGGAACCGGTCGTTGATGTAGCGATCGGCCAGCGTGGCGGCCGCGACCAGTGCGCTGTCGGTGATCGAGACCCGGTGGTGTGCCTCGTAGCGATCGCGCAGACCCTTGAGGATCTCGATGGTGTGCTCGACCGTCGGCTCCCCGACCTGCACCGGCTGGAACCGGCGCTCGAGGGCGGCGTCCTTCTCGATGTACTTGCGGTACTCGTCGAGCGTGGTCGCGCCGATGGTCTGCAGCTCACCACGGGCCAGCTTGGGCTTGAGGATCGAGGCCGCGTCGATCGCGCCCTCGGCCGCACCCGCACCGACCAGCGTGTGCAGCTCGTCGATGAACAGGATGATGTCGCCGCGCGTGTTGATCTCCTTGAGGACCTTCTTCAGGCGTTCCTCGAAATCACCGCGGTAGCGGCTGCCGGCGACCAGCGAGCCCAGGTCGAGCGTGTAGAGCTGCTTGTCCTTGAGGGTCTCCGGGACCTCGCCGTTGACGATGGCCTGCGCCAGGCCCTCGACCACGGCGGTCTTGCCGACGCCCGGCTCACCGATCAGGACAGGGTTGTTCTTGGTGCGGCGGCTCAGCACCTGCATGACGCGCTCGATCTCCTTCGAGCGGCCGATGACGGGGTCGAGCTTGCCTTCCAGGGCGGCCTGGGTGAGGTTGCGACCGAACTGGTCGAGGACCAGCGACGTCGACGGGGTGCCCGCCTCGCCGCGGGTGCCGCCGGCCTCGGCCGGCTCCTTGCCCTGGTAACCCGACAGCAGCTGGATGACCTGCTGGCGGACCCGGTTGAGGTCGGCACCCAGCTTGACCAGGACCTGGGCTGCGACACCCTCGCCCTCGCGGATCAGGCCGAGCAGGATGTGCTCGGTGCCGATGTAGTTGTGGCCGAGCTGCAGCGCTTCACGCAGGCTGAGCTCGAGGACCTTCTTGGCACGGGGAGTGAAGGGAATGTGTCCGGACGGGGCCTGCTGACCCTGGCCGATGATCTCCTCGACCTGGCTACGGACACCTTCGAGGGAGATACCCAGCGACTCCAGCGACTTCGCCGCCACACCCTCACCCTCGTGGATGAGGCCGAGCAGGATGTGTTCCGTGCCGATGTAGTTGTGGTTGAGCATCCTGGCTTCTTCCTGAGCCAGGACGACGACGCGCCGCGCGCGATCGGTGAACCTCTCGAACATCGCTCTCCCTCACATTTTCCGGCGGTCCGGGACCGAGGCCTCGCGTGTCACGCTGCCCCGCGCCCTTCCGCCGCGTCTCGCTCCGGTACAACAGGCTGACGGCCTCCGGAACCGAAGGTTCCACGACCCCACTTCACACTCTAGTGGGCGACCCTCCGGCACGCCGCTCCTCCACCCGTCGAACGCGCGGAGCCGACCTGCACAAAGACAACAACGCCGCAGGTCGCCGAAACGTTTCCCGCCCGCTGTACGCCTGAAGCGAACATCACCGCCGCAGCTGCGCGGTCGACGCCAGGGAACCGAGCTTGTGCGGGTTCCGGACGGCGTAGACGCGGGTGATCCGGGCGCCGTCGACGGCCAGGCTCAGGGCGGTGACCTCCCCGCCGACGTCGAACCGCAGCCCCAGCATGCCGTTGTACCAGGCCGTCGTCGCCGCGAAGTCCGGCATCGTCGCGGCCCGAGCCAGGAACTTCGCGACGCGTTCGGCCCCGACGAGAGGCTTGCGGACCGCGGTCGCGATGCCACCGCCGTCGGCGATCACCACCACATCCGGGGCGAGCACCTCGACGAGCGCCTGCACGTCGCCGGTCGACACGGCGGCCCGGAACTTCGCGACCGCCGCCTCCTGCTGGTGCCGGTCGACCTGCATCCGCGGGCGGCGCGCGTCGACGTGCTCCCGAGCCCGGTGGGCGATCTGCCGGACCGCCGAAGCCGTCCGGCCCACGGTCTCCGCGATCTCGGCGTACGGCGTCCGGAACACCTCGTGCAGCACGAACACGGCCCGCTCCACCGGGCCGAGCGTCTCGAGCACGGTCAGCATCGCGATCGAGACGTTCTCGGCGAGCTCGACGTCGTCGGCGACGTCGGGGGCGGTGAGCAGCGGTTCGGGAAGCCACTCCCCCACGTATTCCTCCCGGCGCCGCGACAGCGACCGGAGCCGGTTGAGCGCCTGCCGGGTGACGATCCGGACCAGGTAGGCGCGCGGGTCGCGGATCCCGGTCCGGTCGACGTCCGCCCACCGCAGCCACGTCTCCTGCACCACGTCCTCCGCGTCCGCCGCCGATCCGAGCATTTCGTAGGCGACGGTGAAGAGCAGGCTGCGGTGAGCGACGAACGGGTCGTCGGTCATGTCGCAGAGCGTACGGCCAGCGGCTGCAGGCCACACGCGGCCGCGAAGCCCTGCGACTCGATGCCGAACGCGGTGTTGGTGCGGGTCATCAGATTCGCGACCGCCACGAACGCGGTCAACTCCACCAACGCCGCCGGGCCGAGCGCATCCAGCAAGCGCGCCGACAGTTCGTCGGTCACGGCGGGCGGCGTCACGGTCATCGCTTCCGCGTACTCCATGACGTCGCGTTCGAGCGGTGTGAAGACGTCGGACTCCCGCCAGCGCGGCACCTCCCGCGCCTTGTCGAGGTCGAGGCCCTCGTTGTGGGCGTGGAAGTAGCCGAAGTCGAGGCAGAAGCTGCAACCGACCAGGCTCGCGACCGCCATGTGCGCGAAGGACTTGAGGTTCTCGTCGCAGCAGTTCCACTTCTGCGCCTTGCGCCCCACCGTGAAACTGAAGTTCAGCACCTTCCGGTTGTGCCACGACACCGCGATCGGCTCGGCGACGTCGCCGACCATCCTGCGCGACATCCACTTGACCACGGACCCGTAGACGCCGGTCGGTTCGGCCTTGGGAATGCGGGTGTTGCTCGTCATGATTCCTCCTCCGGTTGCGTCTCTCGGCATGGAGACACCGCCGGCGGAGCGAATGTGACATCCGGTCAGTCGACGCGGCTGGGCGCCGGCGCACCGAGGTCGGGAACGCCGTCGGCGACGACCTCGTCGCGTCGGACCGCGGCCATCGGTCGACGCTCCCGGCGCGGCCCGCTGGGCACGACGCGCAGCAGGGTCCGGTGCAGCGCCCACGCGATCGGCACCGAGAACGCGACGGTGACCACGAAGACGCCGACGGTCGACCCCTGGAACGTGCGGTAGCCGAGCATGTCGACGACGAACTCCATCACCACGAGATGCACCAGGAACAACTCGTACGAGATCTCCCCCAGCCACACCAGCGGCGGGGAGGAACACAGTCTGCCGAGCGGGCCGGGACGGTCGCCGATCACCAGCGGCGCCATCAACGACATCGCGAACAGCAGGTACAGCACGGACTTGGTGACCGCCTCGGTCGCGTCCGCCGGCACGATCGTCGCCTCCCCGGCCAGCGGAGTGCAGGCGAGGAGCAGGAAGTAGAGCGCCGCGAGCCCCATGCCGTAGGGGTTGCACCGCCGCACCGTCACCGACGCGAGCGCGAGCAGCATGCCGCCTGCGAACCAGGCGATGAAACCGGGCAGCCACAGCCGGGCGGTGAACGTGATGTCGGTGTGATGCGTGACGGCCGTCCACAGCGGCGTGATCGCGGCCAGCGCCACCAGAGCGGCCGCCAACCGGATCGGATGCCAGTGGCGACGACACACGACGACGACCAGGAACCAGCCGAGGACCGGCAACAGCAGGTAGAACGTCGCCTCGACCGCGAGACTCCACGTCTGCGTCAACCCGGTGTGCAGGTGCCCGGTCCCGTAGATCTGGGTGAGCGTCATGTTCCGCACGAAGCCGGACCACCCCAGGCCGGTCTCCCCCGCGTCGTCCCGGAACAGATAGATCACGTACGTCGCCACGACGGCGATCCAGTACGCCGGCAGGATCCGCCGCGCCCGGTGCCACAGATAGGTGCGGGACGAGGGCAGCTCACGTGTCCCGGCCGCGGCCTGCAGCCACGGCCGGAACAGCAGGAAACCGGACAGCGCGAAGAAGATCGGGACGCCGATCTCGAGTCGGGAGAAGGCCTCACCGGCGAGGTCGGCCGTGTACCGGCCGGTCCAGAAGGCGGCGTGGGCGCCGACGACGAGCAGGGCGGCCACGGCGCGCAGACCGGTCAGCGAACGGACGTACCCCGACGACGCCACGTCGGTGCTCACGATCCCGACCCCTGCGCCGGGGCGACGGATCCGACCGGTCCGGCGCCGATGCAGACCGTCAGACCGTCCGTCGCCGAGCGCACCCGGACCGCGTCCCCGGCTCCGTACAGGCGCACGAACGCCCGGTTCAGCCCCGCTTCCACCGGCACCCTGACGGTGTCGCCGCTGCGGTTCAGGCTCACGTCGAGGGCGCCGTCCGCGCTCGCGAAGTAGTTGAGCTGCGCCGTCCACTCCCAGTCGATCAACGGCCCGTCCAGCGGCAGTTCCGTCGGTTCGTCCGTGATCCGGTAGCCGCACCCGGGCTCGGGTCCCTGGCCGATGCTGCGGGTGGAGGTGACGGCGGCCGGGACGAGTTTGCCGGAGTCGTCGAACAGCTGCAGATAGTCGGTCGAGCGCGCGAACTCCGGGCGATCCCGCAGGGGGCCGAAGATACGACTGGTGGTGTTGTGCGGGTAGGCGACGGGCAGCAGGACGTAGATCGACACCGGCTGGTCCAGCAGCGGGGCACTGCGGTTGGCGTCGAGGGACGCTCGCCCGTTGGCGAGATACGCGACGGTCGGGTTGTCCTGCCACCGCTGCACGAAGGTCACCGTCGACCACAGACTGCTCGCGACGAACAGGACCACCAGCGCGGCGACGAGGACCGGGCGGGGCCGGGGCAGCGGCCGAGGGCCCGGCCGCCGCGGTGCGCGCGCGAGCAGCGCCCAGCCGATCGCGATCACCACGGCGCTGTCGGCGACGTAGCGCAGCGTCTGGGCGAGTTCGTACGCGGTGTCGGGGCCGGACCGGGTGAGAATCATCGCCGCCTCGGAGACCGCGACGTACACGAGCAACGACACCCACACGCCGGCGGTGCGCTGGCGGTACCGCAGCGACCACACGAGGGCCGCGGCGACGGCCAGCCAGCCGACGACCACCAGCACCACCGGCGGTGTGGCCCACGGCGGGCTGGGTGGCCACCGGTCCCATCCCCACGGCCCGCCGAGCAGGGTCGGTACGAGTCCCAGTGACGTGCCGTGATGTGCCAGTCCCGCCGTCTGGGTCGCCGAGGGCACCACCAGCCGGGAGTGGGTGAAGTGCAGGTACAGGGCCGCCCACCCGGCGACGACCACGACCAGTGGTATCCACAGCATCCGGCCGCGCACGAGCGCGGCGCGCACCGGGCGGTCGATGCCGTCGACGTGATTCGTCAACGCCACGATCACGAACGCCGCGATCGGCACCAGCACCGACTTCTCGAAGAACGCGAGCGCCAGCACCGTCACCGCCGTGCCCGAGACGGCGTACCGGACACGACCGGTACGCAGCAGCCGGAGCGCGTCACCTGCCACCCAGGCCAGAGCGATCTGCATCGGCAGCGAGTTGAGGCCCGCAGCCCACCACGCGAAGGAGGGCAGCGTGAGCGGGGAGAAGAGGTAGAAGGCGAACGGCAGCAACAGCACCGGGCGCGACCCGAGCAGCAGGCGCAGCACCCGCAGCACCGCGAGGGACGCGAGTGCCTGCAGCGCGATCAGCGTCACCGCCGGCACCGCCCAGTCGAGGGGCGCCAGCGTCGTCGAGATCCATGCCACCAGGAAGGCCCCCGGCATGAGGTGGCCGTCGTGGTCGTAGAACAGGAAGTCGCCGGACGGCGCCCCGTACCCGCCCGAACGGCTGATCAGGATCAGGTCGTCCCAGTAGAAGTCCCCCGAGAACGCGACCAGGCCGCGCACCACGAGTTGAAATGCCACGAGCGCGACCGCGACCGACAACACCCGGCGAGACGTCATGGGCCACCACCGGCTCGGCGCTCGGCGGGCGCGTGGCCCGACGTCGCTCGCGGCGGTCGCCTCCGGAATCGCTCGCACGCGTGGTCTCTCCTTCCTCCGGCCGGATCGGAAGTTGCGCCCAGCCCCCCCGGCTCGACGGCCGCGCACGGCACCCGCCGACACAGGCGGTTCGGCGTGGCGAGCACATCCGCCGCCAGCCCACCGTAGTTCGCGCCGCGACGGTTCCGCACTGTGTTCATCGGAGTCATTCCGCGACCGGCGAAAGAAGCACACCGAATGCGCGTCGAGCGCACAAAGACCGAAAGTCCTGTTTTCGGGCACGCGGCGGACGTATGCCCTAAATGCAGGGGCAACGAGTTCGAGGCCACCCGGAATGCCCATTTCGCGCGGAGCATTTCCGCCGCGGCCCGGTACGGACGAGGTGTGCCGGGTCACCGATCCACTGTCGTCACGCGGGCGTGGTAACTGTCAACTGCGGCGACAATCGGGCGCAGCGACAATCGGGCGCGACGACAATATCGCGGACCCGCCGACCACAATGAACCGTCACCGCCGGGTTGCACACTCGGACGGCATCGCCGCACTTTTCACCGCGCCGAACGCAGACGAGGCGTGTTCACGCCGTGATCAGTGCGCCTTGTTGTACGCCTCGGTGATTTCCGCCGAGATCCGACCACGCGAGGACACCGTGAAACCATTGCGGCGCGCCCATTCTCGAATCGCTGCACTCTGCTCACGGTCGACGGACGCACGCGCCGAGGACCCCGACGCGGGCGTGCTGGTCTTTCCGCTCCGCCGACGGTTCGTCACCTTACGGGCGTGCGAAACCCACACATCGAGCTGCTCGCGCAACTTCGCCGCATTCTCGGAAGACAGATCGATCTCGTACAGAACCCCGTCGACGCCGAACTCGACTGTTTCATCGGCGGTGGCATCCTGATCCACGTCGTCGATGAGCGTTACAGTGACCTTCTTTGCCATGGGGTCGATTCCTTCCGAATGACGCGTCGTTGCCGCGGCGCGATGCACCTCAGCCGGTAAGTCGAAAGCAATCGTACCCCCGAATCATCGGAAATGATGACTCGGCATTACCGGGGAAATAAAAGTCCCGGTCAGCGCGCAGACGGTCGGACAATTGGGAACAAGATGGTTTCCCTGATTCCCAATCCGGTGAGTGCCATGAGCAGCCGGTCGATTCCCATACCGGTTCCCGTGGTCGGGGGCATGCCCTGCTCCATCGCCGCCAGGAACTCCTCGTCGAGAACCATTGCCTCGTCGTCGCCTGCCGACGCGAGACGAGCCTGATCCACGAAACGCTCGCGCTGAATGATCGGATCGACCAACTCGGAATAGCCCGTCGCGAGTTCGAATCCGCGAACGTACAGATCCCACTTCTCCGTGACGCCGTCGATGCTGCGGTGCTGGCGGGTCAACGGCGACGTCTCGACCGGGAAGTTGCGCACGAACGTGGGCGCGTACAGCTGGTCACCGCACTGGTGCTCCCACAGCTCCTCGACCAGCTTGCCGTGGCCGTAGCCCTTGTCCTTGGGGACCTCCAGGCCTACCTTGACGGCCAGTGCGAGCAGCTCCTCGACCGACGTCTGCGGCGTGACCTCGACACCGATGGCCTCGGACAACGACGGGTACATCTCCATCGTCTTCCACTCGCCGCCGAAGTCGTACTCGGTGCCGTCCGCGAGGGTCACCACCTGCGAGCCGAACGCACCCTGCGCCACTTCCTGGACGAGCTCGCGGATCATCGTCGCGGAATCGTCGTAGGTCCCGTACGCCTCGTAGGTCTCGAGCATTGCGAATTCCGGGGAGTGCGTCGAGTCGACACCCTCGTTGCGGAAATTGCGGTTGATCTCGAACACCTTCTCGATGCCACCGACGACGCAGCGCTTGAGGAACAACTCCGGGGCGATACGCAGGTACAGGTCGATGTCGAGAGCGTTCGAGTGCGTGACGAACGGGCGTGCCGCCGCGCCGCCGTGCAGCGTCTGCAGCATGGGCGTCTCCACCTCGAGGAATCCGCGGCGCTCGAGCGCGTTGCGCAGCTCCCGCACGACGGCGACGCGCTTGCGCGCCATGTCCCGCGCCTCCGGCCGGACGATGAGGTCCGCGTAGCGCTGCCGCACGCGGGACTCCTCGCTCATTTCCTTGTGCGCGACCGGCAGCGGGCGCAGCGACTTGGCTGCCATCTGCCACGAGTCGGCCATGACGCTGAGTTCACCGCGACGGGAGCTGATCACTTCACCGTGCACGAACACGAAGTCACCGAGGTCGACATCCGACTTCCACGCCGCCAGGGCGTCCTCGCCGACGTTCGCCAGGCTCAGCATCGCCTGCAGCTGCGTGCCGTCACCCTCCTGCAGCGTCGCAAAGCACAGCTTCCCGGTGTTGCGGACGAAGATCACCCGGCCGGCCACACCCACGACCTGTCCGGTACTCGCATCGGGTTCCAGGTCGGGGTACTGCGCGCGGATCTCCGCGAGACTGTGCGTGCGCGGCACCGCGACCGGGTAGGGCTCCTGCCCCTGAGCGAGCAGACGCTCCCGCTTCTCGCGGCGAATCCGGAGCTGCTCGGGGGTGTCGTCTACGTCCTGGGCGGGTGCTTCACTCACGGGGTACAAGACTATATGGCGCCGTCTGCGGAGCGAGTCGCCGGTGGCGGGGCGGCCACCCGGGACGGGGCGCGGTCAGCCGGTGGACCGTCCGGTGAGCTTGTCGCGAAGGCGGTCCACCATGCCGATGCCGGCGCCGATGCTCTTGTGGAAGAGCTCGGAGTGCGGGGCCGACGGGTGCGGGCGGGTCGGCGCAATCTTCTTCGCCGTCTCCACCTGCCGGCCGATCTCGACCAACTCGCTCGGGGGAAGGTGTGACCGGAGGCTCGGAAACTGTTCCAACTCCTCGCTGCCTGCGTGCCGGCGCAGGAGCGTGTCGAGCCGTCGGACCAGTTCCATGAACGTCGGCTCGGAAGCGGCGATCCCCTCCATCTCCTTCATCACCTCGACGATCTCTTCGTGTTCCGCTTTGTCCCGCTCCACTTCCGCGGCGCCCTCGGGAACACGATGTTCGAGAACCGGGTAGACGTACATCTCCTCCGCGACCGCGTGGCGCATCACCTCGGCGGTGACGGTGTCTGCCAGCTCTCGGCGCCGGTCGCCGTCGGCCGTGTGCTCGATGCGGCCGAGCAGTTCCAGCATCTCCTGATGGTCAGTGGTGAGGATGTCGACGACGTCGAGATCTCCGCCGGCTCGATCGGGCTCGGTCATCACAGGCCCCTCCTGCAGTTCGTGAATAGCGGCAACCGCCGGGTGCCGGCGCCACCGCGGGTGGCGAGCCCGGCACGGCTCCGGTCCGGATACCCGGCCGCACCGCGACCGAACCCTCGCGCGAAGTGAACTCCAGCCCGGATATCCGGAGACGGTGGTGGTACTTTCCCGTGCATGGACTTAGCCGAGCCACGGCGCACGGACACGGCGGATCGTTCCCGCGGCGTGTTCGGTATCTCGGTGACGGCGGAGCTGACGGGGATCGGGCCGCAGACGTTGCGGCTCTACGAGCAGCGCGGCCTGATCACCCCCGGGCGCACCTCCGGCGGCACCCGCCGCTACAGCCACGCCGACCTCGAGATCCTGGCGCGGGTCACCGAGCTGGTCGAAGCGGGCGTGAACCTCACGGGAATCAAGCAGATCCTGCTCCTCGAACAAGAGAACCGGGAACTGCGCGAGCAGAACGCCGCACTCACCGGCCGTCTTCGTCTCGATCCCGTCTCCTGACCCCAGCGTCGGCCTGCAGCTTCGCCGCACTCCCGCGACGCTGTAGGGTCGGGTCACAGCCGAACACACGCGCTGCCGCGGTGTCGGCGCGCCTGTGTCGCCTTCGCGGTCGCTGACACGAGACGAGCACAATGCCCCGCAAACGAGAGCACACCGAGCGATACGCCGATGCTCTGGCCACGCTGGCCGCCGCCACGCACCGCCCCACCAACGTCGTGAACCACGGCGACGACTACGCCATCCGCGTCGAGTTCGCCTTCGGCCGATACCTGCTGGCCACCAACACCGAGGCCGGTCTCAGCGACGACCCCGACGTCGTCGCATGGTGGATGGTCCGCTTCTTCGATCTGCCCGACGAAATCACCCCCATCCACGAATCCCGCGCCCAGTGGCTCGTGGACGCGTTCGACGACGCCGTCGCCGCGCTCCGCAGCGCCGGCAACTGGTCCGAACCCGAGGGCACCCTCGACCTGCATTCGGTCGACGACCCCCGCGCCCCCACCCCCGGCTAGTACCCGCGGCAGGGCTCCCGCCCAGCGGACGGTCAGTGCGCGGACACCGTCGCGAGCTCGCGGGTGCAGTGCCGCTCCCCCATCAGCGCGCCGAGGAGACCGGCAGCCTTGATCGCCTTGTACCCACCCACGAGGTCGGTGGCCCTGTGCAGGCCGAGTTGCCGCAGCGACGCCGCCGCCAGGCTCGACGTGTACCCCTCGGAGCACACGATCACCCACTCGACGTCGTGGTCGACGGCCAGGGCCAGGTGCGCGCTGCTGGTGGGGTCGAGCCGCCACTCGAGCACGTTCCGCTCGATCGCCAGCGCGCCGGGCAACGTGCCCTCGAGCGCGCGCTGCGCCTGCGGGCGGATGTCCACGAAGATCGCGCCGCGGCGGTGCGCCTCGACCAGTTCGAAGACGTACATGCGGTCGAGCTGGGAACGAGCGTCGGCGAGCATCTGGTCGATGGTCACTGGAGGCCCCCTTCGGGCAGATCGGTCAGCTCGGTACGGGTGCGGCGCAGCGCCCCGTGATCGGTGACCTCGTAGAACGACATGGCGGCGAGCGGCGGCGAGTACGCGTGCACACTCAACGTGGGTTCGGTGGCGCCGGTGGCGGGTCCGGGAGCGCGCATGACGTCGTGCACCCACCCGAGCGGGAAGGCGGCCTGATCGCCCGCCTCGAGCGTGCGGCGGCGCAGTTCCCCACCACTCCAGCGGTATTCGGCGAGGTTGCCACTGAGGACGGTCAGCGCACCCAAAGATCCTGCGTGGTCGTGTAATTCGGTGGACCGGTCCGGGACCCAGCTGATCAACCAGACGTCGACGTCGTCGTCCGCGTACAGACGCGTGGACCAGCGGTCGCGGGTCGGGAAGGCCGACGGCAGCAGGTGGTCGTACCGGCCGTCGAGGACGTCGGAGGCGCGCTGATCGGTGATACGCAGCAGGTCGGCGGGCCGCAGGCGCGTGGGAAGCGAGCTGTCGGCGGAAACGGACGCACGGACGTCGAGAGAATATGCAGAAAGCATGAGTAGAGCTCCAGAAAAGTGAAATTGATCGAGGCAGCGGTCAGCCTCGACAACACTCCTGGGCACTCATGCAACGGAACACGTCGAACAGTGTGACACAACATCCGCGCCGAGGAAACCCCGCGCCGCGCGGACGGCGCCCGGCGGCGAGTCAGATCTCGGTGCGACGTGCGCTGCGACGCGCCAGGTTTCGCTCGTACACCAGACGCAGACCTTCGAGCGTGAGATCCGGCTCGTGGTGCTCGACCGTCGCACACTCGGGCATGATCAGCGGCGCGCTGTCGCCGGTCGCGATCACCGCGACTCCGGACCCACCGAACGCCGACAGTTCCCGGCGCACCCGACTGACCAGTCCGTCGACCAGCCCCGCGAACCCGAATACCGCACCGGACTGCATGCACTCGACGGTGTTCTTGCCGACCACCGAGCGCGGACGGATGAGCTCGACCTTGCGCAGCGCTGCGGACTGCGACGCGAGGGCGTCGGTCGAGATCTCGAGCCCCGGCGCGATGGCTCCGCCGAGGAACTCCCCCTTCGCCGACACCACGTCGACACACGTGGACGTACCGAAATCGACGACGATACATGCACTGTCGTAGAAGTGGTGCGCCGCAAGACTGTTGACGATCCGGTCGGCACCGACCTCCTTGGGATTGTCCACCAGCAGCGGCACCCCGGTGCGCACACCGGGCTCCACCACGACATGGGGTACGTGATCCCAGTAACGGCCCAACATGATGCGGATCTCCCGCAACACCGACGGCACCGTCGACAACGCCGAGACCCCGGTGATCTGCTCGACGTGCGTACCGAGCAGGCCCCGGAACTTGAGCGCCAACTCGTCGGCGGTCATCCGCGGGTCGGTGCGCATGCGCCAGTCCTGCACCAGCTTCGAGTGCGAACCGGTGCCGGTGAACAGTCCCAGAACGATGTTGGTGTTCCGGACGTCGACGGTGAGGAGCACCGGTCTACACCAGGCTGGAGAGCATCCGCGGCGTGATCAGACCGGAACCCTCGGGCGCGTGCGCCGGATCCGAACCGAGCTCCACCGGCTTGTTGTCGCCGTCGACGAACACCACCCGCGGCGCGTACTCGCGGATCTCCTGCTCGTTCATCACGCCGTAGGCGATGAGGATGACGAGATCGCCCGGGTTCACCAGATGCGCTGCCGCACCGTTGATCCCGATGACACCCGAGCCGCGCTCGCCGGTGATCACGTACGTTTCGAGACGTGCGCCGTTGTCGATGTCGACGATCGTGACCTGCTCGCCCTCGAGCAGGTCGGCCGCCTCCATCAGATCCTGGTCGACGGTCACCGAACCCACGTAGTGCAGGTCCGCGTGCGTGACGGTGGCGCGGTGGATCTTCGACTTCATCATGGTGCGCAGCATGTTCGGCCCTTCGGTGTGCAGTGGAGCTGAGGTCAGTAGATGTCGGCCACGGCCGGGTCGCCCGGCTGGGTGTCACGTTCGAGGAATCCGGTGCCGACCGCGACACCGACGTTGTCGATCAATCGGGTCGTGCCGATCCGGGCCGCGACCAGCAGCCGGCCGTCACCACGCTCGGGTGCCGGCCCCAGATCGACGCCGCGGACCTCGAGGTAGTCGACCTCGACGCCGGGGACGGCGGCGAGCACGTCGCGAGCGGTCGCCAGGATCGCCTCGGCGCCACCGGCGGCGGCATGCGCCCCGGCGACCAGTGCCGCCGAGAGCGCCGTCGCCAGCTGCCGCTGCTCGCTGTCGAGATAGCGGTTGCGCGACGACAACGCCAGGCCGTCCTGCTCGCGCACCGTGGGCACGCCGACGATCCGCACGTCGAAGTTGAGGTCGCGCACCATCTGCCGGATCAACGCCAGCTGCTGGTAGTCCTTCTCGCCGAAGAACGCGGCGTTGGGCGCGGCGATCTGCAGCAGCTTCGCGACGACCGTGAGCATGCCCGCGAAGTGCGTGGGCCGGCTGCCGCCCTCGAGTTCCGCGCCGAGCGGACCGGGCTGCACCGTGGTGCGCGGGCCGTCCGGGTACATCGCGGACGCGGTCGGCGCGAACACCAGCTCGACACCGGCCTCGCGGAGCAGTTCCAGGTCCGCGTCGAGCGTGCGCGGGTAGGCGTCGAGATCCTCGCCCGCGCCGAACTGCAGCGGGTTGACGAAGATCGACACGATCACGACCGCGCCGGTCAGCTTCGCCTGCCGGACCAGCTCCAGGTGGCCGGCGTGCAGGGCGCCCATCGTCGGGACCAGCGCGACCTGGCGGCCCACTCCGCGCAGCGCCTTCGACACCCGCGTGAGGATCGCGGGGTCGTGGTGCACGGTCAGTTCGCCGCGCTTGTATCCGCCCTGCAGCGCAGAAGCTTCGGTCACAGTGCCCATTCCCTACTCATTCCCGATCGCACGATCCTGGAGTACTTCCATCAGTTCCGGTTTCGACCCCGTCCGCTGCGCGGTCCGCAGCGACAGTGCTCGATATCCCGCCGCCAGTTGCGGGTCGACGTCCGTCAGCACCTCGAGATGCTTCGCGACCGCGGCGGCGTCGCCCCGGGCGACCGGCCCGGTGAGCGCCGACTGGCCGCGACGCAGGGCATTGTCGAGGGCCGCCGACAGCAGGGGCCGCAGCACCCGCTCCGGAAGTCCGTTGGGCTCGTCGCCGACGAGTTCCTGCCCCAGCAGTTCCTGACCCTCGAGTGCCACCCGCAGCGCGTCGACCGCGTCGACGACGAGCGTGACGAGATGATTGCTGCCGTGCGCGAGCGCAGCGTGGTAGAGCGCCCGGACGTCCTCCCGGACCCGGACGGGTTCCCCGCCGATCTCGAGGACGAGAGACTGACCGATCGCGTACCCGATGTCGTCGGCCGCGGTGATGCCGAAACACGCGTCCGACAGGCGGGCGGTGTCCTCGGCGTGCCCGGTGAAGGTCATCGCCGGGTGGATGGCGAGCGGAACGATGCCCTGCTCGGTGAGCGGCGCCAGGATCCCGATGCCGTTGGCGCCGGACGTGTGGACGACGATCGTGCCCGGACGGACGGCGCCGGTGGCGGCGAGCCCGTTGATCAGGCCCGCGAGCTGGTCGTCGGGTACCGCCAGCACGAGAAGCTCGGCGCGAGCGGCCACGTCGGGGACCGGGAGGATCTCGGTGTCGGGAAGGCGCGTCTCGGCACGATGGATCGAGGCATCGGAGACCGCGGAACAGGCGACGACGAGATGACCGACCCGCTCGAGCGCGGCACCGATCGCTGTCCCCACGCGTCCCGCCGAGACGACACCGACCGTCAATCGTGCAGGCGCGGGACCGTTAGTGATCCCAAAGGAGGTCACTGTCGTCCTCTCGTTCGTTCCAGTCCCGCTCGGCGGGTACCAGACGTCCTGCGGAGAGGATAGCGCCGCGCGGAGAGCTGCCGCCACGGGCGCTCGACGTGATCTACAGCTCACCCCGACCGAGCCGGGGCTAGCGCGAACGGTCTACTCGGCGCGACGCCGTCGTCTCGGTGCAGCGTCTCCGGTGTTCGCGGACTCGAGGTTCGCCAAGATCTCGGCGACGGACAGGCCGCTCGAGTGCGCGCCGTCGGCGTCCTCGGCCAAACGGCGCGAGCGCCGAGGCGTCCGGGCCGTGTCGTCGGTGTCGCCGTCGGCCTCGGCGGCCGGAGCATCCGAGGTCTCGTCGTCGGCGGTTTCGGTATCCGAGCTCGGGGTCTCGGGAGTTTCGGGCTCCGACGTCTCGGGCTCGGGGGGCTCGGGAGCCTCGGGCTCCGACGTCTCGGGCTCGGCGGCGCCGGCCTTCGTGGCCGGCACGTCCTGTGCGGGGGCGTCGGACGCGGCGGTTTCGGACGCGGTCTCGTCGAGCGTCTCGACGTCGATCGGCGGAATCACGGTCGTCTCGGCGGTGACCGGGTCGTCGTAGGGTGCCGCGAAGCCGGGGCTGCGTGGCGCCGGCTGCTGCTGCGGCTGCGCCTGCGCGCCCGGGACGAAGAGGCCGGACGCCGCGGGCTGGTAGCCGCCGGCGAGTTCCTGCACTCGGGTCGACTCGGCGCGCAGCGCCACCCGATCCTCGGGCAGGCGGCCGTCGAAGAGCACCTCGAGGCTGCGGCGCAGCGCCGCGAGTTCGTCGCGCAGCGCCTGGATGGTCTCGGCCTCGGCGCCGAGTTCACCGCGCACCCGCGCCTCGACACCGAGTTCGTACTCGCGGCGAGCGGTGATCTCGCGCTCGAGCTGGAGCTCGTAGACCTTCTGCAGGTCGCGGACCTTCGCCTTGTCGAGGGCGGACTCGCGGCGGTACTTCGTCATCGCGATGGCGCCGAGCGTCGCCGCCCACAGTGCGATCACCAGCCCCACCCGCAGCAGCTGCACGCTCTCGCTGAAGATCATGAACAACGACGCGGCGACCGACAGCACCACGAGCCCGGCAACGATCATCTGGCTCGCACTGCGCCGGTTGCGGCGTACTGTCTTGGCGCGACCCGGAACCGTCATGCAGATCAGGGTAGCGGCCCGAGCCGAGAACCCAATTCAGACACAACGGAGGGCACAATCCGGCGTGCCGGATCGTCCTGGTCAGTGGGCGGGTTGGTCCGGCGGTTCGTCGGGAGTTCGACAGCAGTGTTCGAGCCACAGGGCCGCCGCCACCAACAGCACCGCGGCGACCAGACCCACGATCGCGCCGGGACTGTCGGACACCGCCGCCCGCAGCTGCGACCGCTGCGGCCACAGGTAGACGAGAAACCCCGCCCACACGCCGGCGCTCGCCGCGCCGACCAGCGCCGACGCCTTCGCGAGGGCCGCCGCCCGGGCTGCGGTGATCGGGTGCAGCTGCCGCGGACCCGGACCGATGGCGTGCTCGCGGATCCGCGCGCGAACCACGAACGCCAGCACGATCTCGATGAGCGCCACCGGGTACAGCGACGCCCCGGCGTACACCGGGATGGGCGGCAGGGAACCGTACGAGACACGAACCAGCAACCAGGTCACGACCGCCGCCAGCAGTGCCAGCGACAACACATCCCAGATCCGGGTCGGCTTCATCACAGTTACCGTAGTTCCAGTCGCAGGTCCGTCCGGCGCACCCCGGCCCGTTCGGCCGCGTCCAGTCGGGCGAGCAGCGCGTCGACGCGTTCGGTGCGGCCCGCGACATCGAGCGTCGCATCGGGGGCGACGTCGAGCCACGGCACCAACACGAAGGCCCTCTCGTGCGCGCGTGGGTGCGGCAGCGTCAGCTCGGGGTCGTCACTGCGGATGTCGTCGCACGTGACGACGTCGACGTCCAGAGTGCGCGGACCCCACCGCTGCTCGCGCACCCGTTCGGCGGCGGACTCGAGCTGTTGGCCGCGGCGCAACCACTCCCGGCAATCCGCCTCGGGGTCCTCGACGACGAGCGTCGCGTTGAGGAAGTCCTGCTGTTCGACGCCGCCCCACGGGGCGGTCGCGTACACCGCAGACACCGCGACGATCCAGTCGCGCAGGCCGTCGACGACACCCTGCAGGTGCGCGAGGCTGTCTCCGATGTTCGAGCCGACGGACAGGACCGCGCGCGTCACCCGGCGACTCCGGCCCGCGAACGAACCGCTACCACCGCGACGTCGGCGAAGGTCAGAGGAATCGGCGCGGACGGCTTGTGCAGCACCACCTCGACACGGTGCACGCGAGCGTCGCGCATGACGTCGTCGGCGATCTCGGCGGCGACGGTTTCGATGAGGTCGCGCGCCGGTCCCCCGACGATCGCGGCGGCGCGCTGCGCGAGCTCGCCGTAATCGAACGTGTCGCGGAGGTCGTCCGACGCGGCGGCCACCGCCAGATCCATCCACAGTGTCACGTCGACGAAGAAGTCCTGCCCGTCGCGCTTCTCGTGGTCGAACACGCCGTGATTGCCGCGGACCTGCAGTCCCCGCAACTCGATCCGGTCACCCGGAACCGCGCTGGGCTCACTCACCTGCCACCTCCCGGACCGGATTCTCGCTGCCTCGTGACCAGGCACCCGCGACGGCGATCGCGTCCAGCGAGGCCTGGGCGTCGTGGACCCGGACGCCCCACGCGCCGTGGGTCGCGGCGAGCGCCGAGATCACCGCGGTCGCGATTTCGCGGCCGGCCGGCGGGCGGACGGTCCCGTCCGCATCCGCGAGCAGCGATCCGAGGAACCGCTTGCGCGACGCGCCCACGAGCACGGGGAAGCCCAGTTCCACCAGTTCGGGAAGCCGCTGCAGCAGCTGCCAGTTGTGGTCGGGTGCCTTGACGAAGCCGAGCCCCGGATCGAGGACGAGCGCACCGGGATCCACACCGGCCGCGATCGCCGCGTCCACCTGGACCATGAGTTCGTCGCTCACGTCGCGGACCACGTCGTCGTAGTGCGTGGATCCGCCCGCGTGCACGAACGCGCCCGCCGGACGCCAGTGCATGAGAATCCACGGCACCCGCGCGTCGGCGACCACCCGGGCCATGTCGGAGTCGGCGCGCCCACCCGAGACGTCGTTGACGATGGACGCCCCCGCCTCGATCGCGGCCTGCGCGACGGAGGCGCGCATGGTGTCGACGCTGACGGTGACCCCCTCCGCCGCGAGCGCGGCGATGACCGGAGCGACCCGCGCCGCCTCGACGTCGGGATCGACGCGAACGGCACCGGGGCGGGTGGACTCACCACCGACGTCGACGACGTCGACCCCGATCCGCTTCAGGTACCGGCCGTGTTCCACCGCGGCGTCCCGATCGAGGAACCGTCCTCCGTCGGAGAACGAATCGGTGGTCACGTTCAGTACGCCCATCACGATGGGGCGCCCGGGGTTCGGTAAGGCGATCACTTGCGGAGAATCAGATCCAGGGCCTCGGCGCGGGACGCGGAGTTCGTCTGGAACAGTCCCCGCACCGCCGACGTCGTGGTGCTGGCCCCCGGCTTGCGGATGCCCCGCATGGCCATGCACAGGTGCTCGGCCTCCATCACCACGATCACACCGTTCGGATCGAGCTTGCGAACCATCGCATCGGCGACCTGACTGGTGAGCCGCTCCTGCACCTGCGGTCGCTTGGCATACAGGTCGACGAGCCGGGCCAGCTTCGACAGGCCGGTGACCCGGCCGGTGGGACCGGGGATGTAACCGACGTGCGCGACACCGTGGAACGAGACCAGGTGATGCTCGCACGTCGAGTACATCGGGATGTCGCGAACGAGGACGAGCTCCTGATGGCCCTCGTCGAACGTCGTGTTGAGGACGTCGTCCGGCTCGGTGTACAGGCCGGCGAACACCTCGCGGTACGCGCGCGCCACCCGAGCCGGGGTGTCGAGCAGGCCTGGGCGGTCGGGATCCTCACCGACTGCGATCAGCAACTCACGCACGGCTGCCTCGGCGCGCGCCTGATCGAACGGTCTCCCCGTCATGAGCGCGACCGACTCACTCCCCAACTGATTCACCGACAACCGACCGTACCTCCCGGATAGGGGCTGATGCCCTGGCTCACACCGGGTGAGCCAGGGCTAAGCGTAGTTGCGGGCCTAGTGCTGCGGGCCGCTAGGCCCCTCCCAGACCTGCGTGGGCGTATCCCCGTCGGACCGGCCGGTCCCGTTTTCGGGAGTTCGCCGACCGGAACCACCCTCGGGGGCCTGCGGGGGCTGCGGCGGTTCCCACTGCGGGTACTGCTGCCAGGCGCCTTGGCCCCGGTCGTCCGGACGCCGCTCGGGAGACTCGCGCGGCGGCCAGCCGGGCGCCGACCAGCCGGCGGGAGCGCCGTAGTCGGGCTGCGTGCCGCGCGCCGGCGGGGCGGGCGACTGGGGTGCGGGCGGCACCGGCTGTCCCCACGTCGGCGTCGGCTCCGGCGCCGGGTGGCCGTTGGCCGGCGGCGCGGTCCGGCTCGGCGCGAAGCTGGGCTGCGGCTCCGGCGCGGGTTCCGGCGTCGGCGGCCACGTCTCTCCACGCTCGATCGCGAGCTCCCGAGGAGTCTTGATCGGCGGCTTGTCGGACGGCGTGCGATCACCGAAGACGTTGAAGGCCGTGATCCGCGGGCGCTTCTCGACGGAGGTGAAGATCTCCTCGAGGTCCTTGCGGGTCAGCGTCTCGCGCTCGAGCAGCTGACGCGCCAGCTCGTCGAGCACGTCGCGGTACTCGTCGAGGATCGACCACGCCTCGGTGTGCGCGGCCTCGATGAGGTTGCGGACCTCCTCGTCGATCTCGCGGGCGACCTCGTGCGAGTAGTCGGAGTTCACGCCCATCGAGCGGCCCAGGAACGGGTCGCCCTGCTCCTGGCCGTAGCGGACCGCACCGAGCTTGGCGCTCATGCCGTACTCGGTCACCATCGCCCGGGCGATCTTGGTGGCCTGATCGATGTCCGACGACGCGCCCGTGGTGGGCTCGTGGAACACGAGCTCCTCGGCGGCGCGGCCGCCCATCGCCATCACCAGACGCGCGATCATCTCGGACCGAGTCATGAGGCCCTTGTCGTCCTCCGGGACCGTCATGGCGTGTCCGCCGGTACGGCCGCGCGCCAGGATCGTGACCTTGTAGATGGGCTCGATGTCGGGCATCGCCCACGCCGCGAGCGTGTGACCGCCCTCGTGGTACGCGGTGATCTTCTTCTCGTGCTCGGAGATGATCCGGCTCTTGCGGCGCGGACCGCCGATCACGCGGTCGACGGACTCCTCGAGCGACGCCTCGGTGATGACGGTGCCGTTCTCGCGCGCGGTGAGCAGCGCGGCCTCGTTGATGACGTTGGCCAGGTCGGCGCCGGACATGCCGACGGTGCGCTTGGCCAGGCCGTCGAGATCGGCGCCCGGATCGAGCGGCTTGCCCTGCGAGTGCACCTTGAGGATCGCGCGCCGACCCGCGAGGTCGGGGTTGCCGACCGGGATCTGCCGGTCGAAGCGGCCGGGGCGCAGCAGCGCCGGGTCGAGGATGTCGGGCCGGTTGGTGGCCGCGATCAGGATGATTCCGGTGCGATCACCGAAGCCGTCCATCTCGACGAGCAACTGGTTGAGGGTCTGCTCGCGCTCGTCGTGGCCGCCGCCCAGGCCGGCGCCGCGCTGACGACCGACCGCGTCGATCTCGTCGACGAAGATGATGCAGGGGCTGTTCTGCTTGGCCTGCTCGAACAGGTCGCGCACGCGCGAGGCGCCGACACCGACGAACATCTCGACGAAGTCCGAACCGGAGATCGTGAAGAACGGGACCCCCGCCTCGCCCGCGACGGCGCGCGCGAGGAGCGTCTTGCCGGTGCCGGGCGGACCGTACAGCAGCACACCCTTGGGGATCTTGGCGCCGAGTGCCTGGTAGCGCGCGGGGTTCTGCAGGAAGTCCTTGATCTCGTAGAGTTCCTCGACCGCCTCGTCCGCGCCCGCGACGTCGGCGAACGTCGTCTGCGGCATGTCCTTGGACAGCTGCTTGGCCTTGGACTTGCCGAAGCCCATCATGCCGCCGCGGCCGCCGCCCTGCATGCGGTTCATCACGAAGAAGAAGATGCCGAGCAGGATGATCATCGGCAGCACGAACAGCAGGATGGACGTGAGCCAGCTCTCCTGCGTCACGCTCGTGTTGAACTTCTCCGCGCCGGACGCCGCCACCTTGTCGAAGATCTGCTCGGACGCCGCGTCCGGGTACTTCGCGATGATCTCGGTCTTGCCACCCGTCGCGTCGTTGCCGTCCTCGAGCCACAGGCGCACCTGCTGTTCGCGGTCGTCGATCTGCGCCTTCTCGACGTTCTTGGCGTCGAGCTGGGAGATCGCGACCGAGGTGTCGACCGACTTGAACCCGCGCGTGTCGTTGCCGAAGTAACTGAAGGCGTAGATCACCAACAGGACGCCGGCGACGATCGCCAGGTTGCGGAACACAGTCTTGCGGTTCATACAGGTTCGGCCACCGCGGCCGGTCCTTTCGATAGTGCGGGCTACGCTCGTGCTGGTACGGCGTCGAGTCCGGCGGGTGCGGAACCCGTTACGGTTCCCGGCCCCTCGGGACAAGCGGACGTTCCGGCTGTCCGGACATCTCAGGTTACCGCGAACGATGGTGCTCGATGCCTGGTAGCAGCCAGCCACCCCGCCGGGTCTCCCCGAGAGGTGACGTCATCTTCTCCAACGCACGCCGACCCCGCGGAGGTTCCCGGGCCACCCCGGAATCGGGTTGCCGGCCCCACTTCGTGCCGCAACTCACACGGGGGCGTGGCGTTGCCAGCCCCGTCGGCGTTCGAGTTCGGCAGCGACCGCGAGGACGGTCCGTTCACCTCCGGGCGGCGCCACGATCTGCACCGCCACGGGTGTCCGGGACGTGGAGTGCATCCCCACCGGCACGCTCGCAGCGGGCCAGCCGAGGACGTTCCACATCGCGCTGAACGGGGCATATCGTACATTTGCGACAAGATTCGACAGCCACGACCTCTCACTCCAGGTGACCGCCGCGATCGGGGGCCGGGCGAGGGCCGGCGTCAACACCACGTCGTAGGCCGCCAGGGCGTCCGACATCCGCTGCTCGAGCCGCCGCACCTGCGCCGGACGGACCAGCCCGGCGCGAGCGAGTGTCCGCCCGACCGCGACGTGCCTGCGGGTCCGCGGCTGCAGCAGCGCGGGGTCCAGGCCGGCGGCATCGTCCGCGGTGCCGGCCATCCAGCGCACCAGGGCGGCCGTCATGTTGGGCGGGTACGGCACCCGGATCGAAGTCGTCCGGTGTCCGGCCTTCGCGAGCACCTGCGCCGTGCGGTCCACGCCCGAGGCCCATTCCCGGTCGACCGACACGATCGGCGACGGCGGGCCGACCGCCACCCCGACGCGCAACCGCGGCGCCTCCGGAATCCGGGCGAGTCCCGGCTCGTCCGCCAACACCGACAGCATCAGCGCGGCATCCTCGACCGTCGAGGCGATCGGACCGTTCTCCGCCAACCCGAACCACGAGTGCGCTCCCAGCCGGGACGGCACGACACCGCGGCCGGGCTTGATCCCGAACACCCCGCAGGCGGCCGACGGGATCCGGATCGAACCCATCCCGTCTGCGGCGAGCGCGATCGGCACCATCCCGGCGGCGACGGCCGCGGCGGACCCGCCCGACGAGCCGCCGGGCACCCGGTCCGGGTTCCACGGGTTACGAGTGACGACGCCGGGCGAGTCGACCGACCCCCACACGCACAGTTCCGGGACGGCGGTGAGCCCGATCGGGATCGCCCCGGCGGCCCGCAACCGGGCCACGGTGGGATGGTCGGCGGCGGCGGGCGCCGGATCCGTGGCACGGGAACCGTCGCGCATGGGCTCGCCCTGCACCGACACGTTGTCCTTGATCGCGACCGGGACGCCGGCCAGCGGCAACTCGCCGAGATCCGGTCGCCGCGCGAGAGCGTCGGCCTCACCGCGGGCGCGCTCGGCCAGAACACGCACGAACGCCCGGATCCCGGGGTCCCGGCGCTCGATGCGCTGCAGGGCGTCGTCGACCGCGTCGCGGGGCGACAGCACGCCGGCGCGCACCCGTGCGGCGATGGACACGGCGGTGAATTCCTCGATCAGCGAATCTCGCACCCGCCGAGTATGCAGCCCGGCGAGGTCACATATCGAGTGCCCCGCCGGGGCGGTCACCCGCCGGGGCTGCCGGGCGAGCTATCCGCCGTACACCTTGGGCTCGAGCGTGCCGATGTAGGGCAGGTCGCGATAGCGCTCGGCGTAGTCGAGGCCGTAGCCGACGACGAACTCGTTGGGGATGTCGAAACCGACGTGCGCGACGTCGACGTCGACCTTGCACGCCTCGGGCTTGCGCAGCAGCGTGACCACCTCGAGCGACGCCGGGTTACGGGTCTTGAGGTTGCGCATCAGCCACGACAGGGTCAGGCCCGAGTCGATGATGTCCTCGACGATGAGCACGTGCCGGCCGGCGATGTCCTTGTCGAGATCCTTGAGGATGCGCACGACACCGGACGACGACGTCGACGACCCGTACGAGCTGACGGCCATGAACTCCATCTGGGTGGGGATGGGGAGCGCCCGCGCGAAGTCGGTCATGAAGAAGATCGCGCCCTTGAGGACGCCCACCAGCAGCAGGTCGCCCTCCGGCGCCCCGACCGGATACCGCTCGGCGATCGCGGCGGCCAGTTCGGCCGTGCGCTCCTTGATCTGCTCCTCGGAGATCAGTACCGATGCGATGTCGCCCTCGTACACGGAGCATTCCCTTCAGTCGTTCACGAACCCCGCCGACAGCCTGCCACGCCGCCTGGATGCAACCAACCTGACTCCCGGTCGGCCGCCGCCGACGGCCACCCCGCCCTGCCCGCGCCAGCGGCCGATCAGGTCGTCCACGGCCCGTAACTGCTTGTCCGTCAGTGCTTTCGCGCCACGGCCCAGCAGCCACGTCCGCAGCACGCGGCGGCGCACCGAGACGTGCGTCTCGAGCAGCCGGTCGACGACGAGGTCGTCACCGTCCCGCGCCGACGCCAGCGTCCGGCACGCGAGCGTGTCGAGCACCTCACCGTCCTCGCGCAACTGCTGCGCGGTCCGCGCCAGCGCCGCGGCCGCCCCGCCGCCCAGGACGTCCTCGAGCAGCGGGAGCACCTCGGTGCGGAGCCGGACCCGGGTGAAGCCGGGGTCGGCGTTGTGGGGGTCCTCGTACGGTTCCAGCCCCAGCTCACAGCATGCGCGGCGGGTGGTCTCGCGCCGCACTCCCAGCAGCGGACGTCCCCACGGCGCGTCGTAGTCGGCCATGCCGCGGATCGAACGACCGCCCGAACCGCGCGCCAGTCCCAGCAGCACGGTCTCGGCCTGGTCGTCGAGCGTGTGCCCGAGCAGCACGGGACGGCCGTCGCGGCCGGCGTCGAGGGCGGCGTACCGGGCGGCACGCGCGGCGGCCTCGAGCCCACCGGGACCGTTCACCTCGACCGCGACGACGTCGGCGCGTGCGCATCCGAGTTCCCGGGCGCGCGCGGCCGCGCTCGCGGCGACCGCACCCGAGCCGTCCTGCAGTCGGTGGTCGACGACGAGGGCGCGCACCGCGGGCGCCTCCGCGACCGCGGCGGCCACGAGGGCCAGCGAATCGGCGCCACCCGACAACGCCACCACCACCGCCCCGGCCGGTTCGTACCGGGCCAGCCACGCGCGTACGGCATGCCGCACCTCGAGGATCGCCGGCGCCTCGGGCAGGCGCGTCACCCGAGGACCCGGGCGATCCAGGCTGGGGGATCGTCGATCTCGTCGAGGGTGGGCAGCGTCTCGGGCCCGGTCCAGACGGTGTTGAACCGGTCCATGCCGACCCTGCCGACGACCGTGTCGACGAAGCGCTTGCCGCGCACGTACTGCGCCATCTTGGCGTCCATGCCGAGCAGCGCGCGCACGAGGCGCTGCACGGGATTGCTGCGGCGGTGCCGGCGCGCGTCGAAGGCCTTGCGGATCCGCGCGACGGACGGCACCACCGCGGGTCCGACGGCGTCCATCACGTGGTCGGCGTGACCCTCGAGCACGGTGCCGAGCACGAGCATGCGGTCCAGGGCCTGCCGTTGCGGCTCGGGTTGGGTGGCGCGGAGCAGCCCGATGATTCCGCGCTGGTCGGCGGGCAGCTCCGCGTCCGAACCGCTGCCGCGGCGACGCTCCCGCAGCGCCGACGCCAGTCGAGTGACGAACTCGCTCATCGGCTCGTCGGCGGCGTCGCCGAGCGTGGCCACGGACTCGCGCATGTAACCGCCCATCCACGGGGCGGACGAGAACTGCACGCGGTGCGTCACCTCGTGCAGACACACCCACAGCCGGAAGTCGGCGGGCGGAACCCGCAGCGTCCGCTCGACCTGGAGCACGTTGGGCGCCACCAGCAGCAGCGCGCCGTGCTCGCCGGTGAACGGGTCGTACTGGCCGAGGATGGCCGAGGACAGGTACGCGAGCATCGCCCCGGCCTGCACGCCGCCGGGTTTGCCGGCCAGCAGGCTGCGGGACCCGGGATCGACATCCGACCCGGTGAGGTGCGCCATCGACCGCGCCGCCGCCCGGATCCACCCGGCCCGATCGACGACCTGCGCGGCCGGGATCGGCAGCCCGTCGGCGAGGCCGGTGACGTCACGGACGGGTCCTTCGGCGCGGATGGACGCACTCTCGAGTTCGGTGACGATGGCCCCGGCCGTGTACCGGGACGTGGCGGGCCCGGCGGGAGCCAGCCGGGCACCCGCGCGCGCGGCCAGACCCCAGTCCACCGCACCGCCGAATCCGCGGTCCGACTCCGTCGCAGTCACCTCACGACCTCATTCCTCGCAGCTCACCGGCATCCGCACAACCGCAGGGCCCCGGCTACCGCGTCGAGCGCGGGCCGGCTCACCTCCGGCGGCCGATCGTTGGACATCAACGCGAACGTCAGCACCCGCCCGTCCACGTCGACGACGTACCCGGTCAACGCGCTGGCCACCGAGAGCGTTCCCGTCTTGGCGCGCACCCAGCCGGCACCCACCCGATCGCCCGCCGCGTACCGGTCGGACAGGGTGCCGGTGGCGCCGGCGACCGGCAGGTCGTCGAGCATGGGCCGCAGCTGCGGCTTCGAGTCCCCGGCCGCCGCGGCGAGGACGTCCCCCTGCAGCCGCGCCGGGATGCGGTCGTCGACGGACAGGCCGCTGCCGTCGTGCAGCGTCAGGCCGTCGGTCGCGAATCCGGCGTCGGACAGCACCTGCGCGATCGACGACGTCGCGCCGGCGAAGGACCGCTCCGCCTCCCGCGCTCCGGCGACCTCACGGGCGATCGCCTCGGCGAGCACGTTGTCGGATCGGCGCATCATCTGCCCCAGCCGGTCGCGCAGCGGCGCGGACAGCACGCTCGCCACGGGAGCTGCGCCCGGCTCGGCCCTGCCCGGCGCGACCCGGGCCGGGTCGACGTTCAGCGCCCTCGCCAGTGCACGGCCGGCGTCGAGAGCGGGCGTGGCGGAGCGCGGCGACTCGTCGGCGGCCGGGTCGAGGCGCGCGCCGTCGATCATCAGCGGTTCGACGGGCGCGATGTATCCGGCCGCGACGTCCTCGGGCATCCAGCCCTGCGCCATCGCCGGCCCCGCGTACGCACCGGTGTCGACGACGATGCTGTCCACCTGCACGCCGGCACGCCCGATCTGTTCCACCAGATCGGCGATGCGGGGCGCGCCCGGGTAGTAGCCGGGGGCACCGGCCGGCTGCGCGGTGAGGGTCGGATCGCCCTCGCCCCGCAACACGATCTCCCCGGGGCGGGAGCCCTGCACCACCTCGGTCGTGACGCGGTGGTCGGCGGGCAGCGCCAGCATCGCGGCGGCGGCGGTGAGGATCTTCGTGGTGGACGCGGGCGTCATCGGGGTGTCGGGGTTTCGGCTCCACAGCACGGTTCCGGTGCGCGCATCGGAGACCGTGCCGGTGAACGCGCCCAGCGCCGGATTCGACACGACCGGTGCGAGGACCGCGGCCAGCGCCTGCGGCGTGGGCGCGGGCGCGTCGTCGGACACGGGGACGATCTGCGGCGCCGCGGTGATCAGCGCCGGCTGCGGGACCGCGACGGCGTCGTCGGTCGCGGTCGCGCTTCCGCGCTGCACCGACACGATTGCGATACCGGCAGCGGCGACGACGAGAACGACGACGACGAGCGACAGCAGCATTCGGACGTTCCGGCGTCGACGACCGGCCAGGATGCCGATCTTCTTCTTTCCCTCGCTCGCCAACATCCCTCCGAATCGCACAGCATTCCCGTTCCGCGCCGATCCGCGGACCACTCGGACAGTTTCGCGCGAGGGCCGGGGAAGTGCCCGGCACCTGCGTCACACAGTATCTCCGACCGGCTACCCTTTTCCCGAACCGTCTACCCGGCGGCAGTCGCAATCGCAGACAGTGAGGACAACACGTGGAGTTCGACGTCACCATCGAAATCCCCAAGGGCCAGCGCAACAAGTACGAGGTCGATCACGAGACCGGTCGCGTCAAGCTGGACCGCTACCTCTACACCTCCTTCGGGTACCCGGCCGACTACGGCTACATCGAGAACACTCTCGGTGAGGACGGCGATCCGCTGGATGCGATGGTGCTGCTGCCCGAGTCGGTGTTCCCCGGCGTGATCGTCGAGGCCCGACCGGTCGGCATGTTCAAGATGGTCGACGAGGCCGGCGGCGACGACAAGGTCCTCTGCGTGCCCGCGGGCGATCCCCGCTGGGATCACGTCCAGGATCTGGCGGACGTCGCGCAGTTCGAACTGGACGCCATCAAGCACTTCTTCGTGCACTACAAGGACCTCGAGCCGAACAAGCACGTCACCGGCGCCGACTGGGTCGGCCGCGCCGAGGCCGAGAAGGTCATCGCGGAGGCCGTCGAGCGCCTGAAGACCGACGGCGGGCACTGAGCCACCACCGAAGGGGCGGGACCGAGGAATCGGTCCCGCCCCTTCGGCGTTTTCCGGGCCGGGCGGCGGCACCACTACGATTCGCCGGGTGACCGGTTACGACGATCCCGAGATGTTCGGTGGCCTCGACGCCTCGATTCTTCCCGCACGGCAGCAGCGCATCCTGCTGACGATCCGGGACTGGGTGGCCGCCAACGGATGCCCGCCGAGCACCCGCCAGATCGCGGACGCCGTGGGGCTGCGTTCGGCGTCGTCGGTGTCGAAGCATCTGAAGAGCCTGGAGGAGAAGGGCTTTCTGCGCCGCGGCAACGCCATGGCCCGCCAGCTCGACGTGCGCCCGTTCCTCGCCGGCTCGGCGCCGGGCCGCGCGGCCGACGCCTCGGTGACGGTTCCGGTCGTCGGGGACATCGCCGCGGGCGCTCCGATCCTGGCCGAGGAGCACACGGACGAGGTGCTGGCGCTGCCGCGAGAACTGGTCGGTTCCGGCACCGTGTTCGCGCTGCGGGTCCGCGGCGAATCCATGGTCGACGCCGCGATCTGCGACGGCGACACCGTCGTGGTGCGGCGGCAGGACGACGCGCACTCGGGCGAGATCGTCGCCGCGATGATCGACGGTGAGGCGACCGTCAAGGTGCTCCGTCGCCGGGACGGGCACGTCCGGCTCGAACCGCGCAATCCCGCCTACGAGGTCATCGACGGCGACGAGGCCGTGATCCTCGGCAAGGTCGTGTCGGTGATGCGCCGGATCTGATCGCTGCCGTGCCGAGCACACGGAGACGAGTGGCACTAGCGTCGACGTTGCAGCCGCGACGGCGGACGAAGCCGCGGGTGGGATCGGTGAGCCTGCGGTAGAGGACGTTTCGACCGGCGCGGCTGGTATGGATGCGGAGCGCGTAGGGGGTGGGTATCGACATGTCGTCACCGAACCGAACCGGGACCAGTTGAGTACGCGGACGCTGCCCGACCTCGACGTCGTGCGCATCCGGAGGAGCTGCGAGCGATGGTCCGCGCTCGATTCCGACGTCAGCATCGACTGTGCGATCGAGCCGGACCGCGTGACCATCGTGCAGACCCTTCCCCCACTGCAACCGGCGCCGCCGGAGGAGACCGCTCGGGTGCCCGTCGCGCGTCTCACGTACTCGTTCGCCGACCGGCAGTGGAGCCTGTACCGGTGTGACGAGCAGATGCGGTTCCGCCGGCAGACGAACCTCGGCCCCTGCCCCTACGTGCAACCGCTGCTGGACTGGCTCGACGACTACGTTTCCTTCTGGCCGTGAGCGACGTCAGCCCCGCGCGAGGACGGAGCGGGCCGCGCGGACGACGGTGTCCCGCTCGTACGAGACGACGTACTCGAATTCCCTTCGCGGCTCGCCGATTCCGCGGTGCAGATCGAGCGCGGACAGCGCGCAGGCGAAATGCGGACCCACGACGATGACGTTCCATTCGTCGAGCACGGGGTCCCCTGCGGCGAGGGGCCGCCGGAGGACGCCGGCGCGCACTCCCCGCTCGAATCCCTCCCCGTACGCGTGGACCGACGCCGCACCGTCGGCCAGCTGCGCCCACCGCCGCTCGGTTGCGGCCGTGTAGTGCGCGGCACGCTGGAACGTTCCCACCACGACGGCGTCGGGGC
The DNA here is from genome assembly GCF_005484805.1 of Rhodococcus sp. SGAir0479. Taxonomy (NCBI): domain Bacteria; kingdom Bacillati; phylum Actinomycetota; class Actinomycetes; order Mycobacteriales; family Nocardiaceae; genus Rhodococcus; species Rhodococcus sp. SGAir0479. The sequence continues at coordinate 4,640,025 of NZ_CP039432.1, read as the reverse complement.
CCGCCGTGCACGCCTGCGCCTCGAGCGCGGTGCTCATCTCCACGAGGAGACTCTTGAAGCTGCGGACGCACTCCCGGCCGCGCGAGACGATCGAGAACGGCGTCGACGCGGCGGGTTCCGGATCGATGTGCCACGTGGGGCCGTCGAGCAACGTGCCACGGGCGCGGTGGGCCCAGCCGTCCCCCGCCCGGTTCGGCGCCCCGAAGAGCGCGCCCGTCCCGTGGTGGACACCTAGCGTGAGCGCGTGCAGGCGATCGTCCTCGGTGTCGATCCCCTCAGCCACCACCACCGCGTTGCTGCGCTCGACCGCGGCCGAGACGGCCTGGGCCCGGGCCAGTCCCGGCTCGCCGGATGTCGCCGAGAAGTAGTCGCGCGACACGACGATCACGTCGGGTTGGAGCAACGGCAGCCATCCCACCGCGCGAGCGTGGGATCCGACGCCACCGACGGCGATCAGATCACCGGCGCTGCGCGCGGCGTCGACGAGACGGAGCACTCCCGCGGGGTCCTCGGACAGCCACTGCGGGGTCACCACCGTCACGCGAGAAGCCGCGGCCGGAGCGCCGACGAAGCCGAGGGGCGCCAGGACCGGTAGGTCCGGCGCGGGGCCGGGGAGGTCGGCGCCGGTCCACGTGAGTGCGACGACGGCGCCGTCGACCAGCCGGCACACCGGAGCGAACGGTTCCGGCACCGGTCAGGTGGTGAAGCGCGAGAGGACGGCGTGGGCGCTGTCCGTCACCGTGCCGCGGTCGTACGACACCACGTACTCGAACTCCCTGTCGCGGTCCACGGTCCCGGTGTGGAGATCCCGCGCCGCCAGCACGCAGCAGAAGTGGGAGCCGAGGACCACCACCGACCACTCGTCGACGAGGGGATCGGCGGAGTCGAGCGGCGCGTGGTGGACGTTCGAGTCCATGAACGGCTGCACGCCCACGCCGTAGATGCCGGTGTACGCGACCTGTCGTGCCAGGTGCGCCCAGCGTGCCCGGGAGGCCGGGGTGAAGTGCTCCGCGTGCTGGAAGGTCCCGAGCACGATCGTTTCCGGCCCCGCGGCCGCCGCCTGCATCTCGAGCATCTTGCTCATCGACACCAACAACCTCTTGAGACTGCGGGTCGTCCTGCGTCCGCGGGCGGCGATGCCGAACGGGGTGGTCGAACCGGCTCCCCCCGGACGGGCCGCGGGGAGGCGAACCGGCGTCGGGACGGCCTCGTCGGACAGATCCGTCGCGGCGGCCGGGGGGAGGAACAGACCCGTTCCGTAACGGGCACCGACGCCGAGCGCACGACGACGGTGCAGATCGCTGTCGACCCCGCGGGCGATCACCGTCGCATCGCTACGTTCCCGATAGGACGCGATGGCGTGGGCCGCTCGCGCAGTGAGGGAATGCGCCGGTCTGGCGATCAGATCGGCCGCGGTGAAGATGACCTCGGGTTCCACGAGCGACAGCAGCGCCAGCGGCTGGGACTGCTCTCCGACGTCGTCGACCGCGACGGGCAGCCCCATCGCGCGTACCGCGGCGATGCGCTCGAGCGCCCGCGCGGGATGCGACATGACGGCCTCCTCGGTGACCGCGACGACGGGCCGAACCCCGGCCGGCAGATCGTGGGGGTCGATCTCGGTGGCGAGATCGAGCTCCAACAGGAGCAGCCGCGCCGTCGGGGCCGTCGGATCGACCGGGTTCTCCCGTACGGCCGTGAGCGCCAGACGGTCGAGGACGGTCGTCTCCCCCATCGCGCGGGCCGTGGTGCGGAGAGCTGCGGGATCAGCGAACGACGACCCTGCCACCCCACGCAACTGGACCTCGGCCGAGCAGACGGCCCCGGAGGACAGGGACCGGACGGGTGCATGGTGGACGTCGATCGGGACGCCGTGGAAGGTCGGCACTTCTCCGACACGCGGGGTGCCCGGTGCGGTCGTCTCCATTCGTCCACCTTTCCAGTGGGAGTGCGTGCTCATCGCGACGGCAACTCGGGTTCGGGGGCTGCGTACTCGTGATGCATGGCGTCGGCGGTGTGCCACGAGTCGGTACCCCGCAGCGCCTTCACCGCCAACTCCAGCGCGTCGGCCAGCCAGTCGTGAGTGGCCTGTGCGAGCACTTCTTCATCACCCGTCGAGGCGGCATGGAAGGTCACCCTCCACCGAATCGGCGCATCGGGGTCGGTGGCGGCGGTGACGGCCACGGGCACGGCGAGCACGTACGTCTCGTGGGCGAGGTCCACTCGCACCGCCCAGCTCTCGGCGAACGCCACGATGCTCACCGGCCGACGGGTGCAGACCGCCAGGGTCGCGGCGGCATCGTCCAGGTGCGGATGGGGAGGAAACCGCTGACGCAACGCAGCTCGATTCGGTCGTAGGGCCGAGACAGCGGTCGCCCGTGGCTACTGGTCGGTGGATCGGCCTCGACCATCCTCCGGCGGTTCGATGGTGTCAAGCCCGGCCCGCCGACCCCCGAGCCGCCCCGGTGGTCGCGACGCGCCGAGACGAGCGCGGAAAGGTCCAGCACCCCCGACAACGCAAAAGAATAACGGTTCGATAACCGCTAATAACAATTGGATAACATCGGGCTCCATCAGCTCAGACGGCGTTTTCCCAGCTGGACACAGCCTTCAAGGCGCCTACGCTTGCGCCATGACTTCCGTCGGAGAACGCCCTCGCGTGGATCCGAGCGATCCTGTGCCCGTTTCGTTACCTGGTGGCCGTCGGGTCGGCACCCGCACGACGGCGCGCATGCCGTCCGGGGGAGCTATCGAATCTCCGGTTACGGAACCGGGAAATCTTGCGGAGGTCTACCGCGACGAGATCCGTGCGCTCGCGCTCGCGACGCAGCGACCCACATCGGTGATCCGACACGGCCAGAGCTCGTACCTGTGCGTCGAGTTCGAGTTCGACCGCTTCCTGCTGGCCACGAACTCGCCCGACGGAGAGTTGGGACTCGCCACGCGAGGCGGCGCGGACAGCGACCTCTGGACGGTGCGAGTCTTCGATCGGCCGGCCCGACGCCTCCTCGCGCTCGAGCGGAGCGAGTGGCTCGTCGATGCGCTCGACGAGTCGCTCCTCCACATCCGACAGCGGGGCCACTGGATCCACTCGGACCTGAAGTTCGGCGAACTCACCGCGCCGGGGACGGCAGTACACGCCTAGAAGATCGTGCGTGGCCGAGTCCTGCTCACGGGAAGTCGAGCAGAGCGTTCCGGGCGGCGGTCACGTACGCCCGGTCCGCGGATGCGGCCACCGAGCCGAACGCCGGCATTTCCTGAGCGGCGACATCGGCATCGCCCTGTGCTGCGGCTACGAGCCCCTGATCGGCCATGGCTGCGACCCTTTCATCCACACCGGCGCGGTGGCCGGTAACTGTCGATCAGCGGTCCGTCGACCGCTCGGTGCCCCGGTGATACCCCGCCCAGCGCCGTCTCATACCTCCCCCGAGTACCGAAGATCGATTCATCCCCGGGGGTATAGCTCCCGGCCCGGTGGGTAGTACCTGCAGTACCTCGTCCGACCTCACACCGGGAGCCCTCGATGCCGTTCACTGCAAGCGCTGTCCGCGTTCTCTGCGTCAAGGGTCTGCGCGCCTGCTCCGACATCGCCCTCCTCGCCCCCGCGTCGCAAGGCGGTGGTGACCCGGTGACGAAGCCGCTCACCTCCCTCTCGGTTCTCGGTACCCGCCCGCTCCGGACCGCGGCCTGACTGCCACCATGTCCGTGTCCTCCGTTCCGGCCTGCGGTTCCGCGCTCCCGACCGCCCGCCGCACTCTGGTGAAATTTGCTCAGGAACAAGGCGTTCCGGACGAGATCGTCAGCGACATGTCCCTGGCCAGCTACGAGGCGATGGCCAATATCGTCGAGCACGCGTATCCCGCGCGATCCGACGGCACCTTCGACGTCCAGGCGCAGTTCGACGACAGCCGACGCGAGCTGACCGTCGTCCTCACCGACCACGGCCGGTGGAAGAATGCGCCGGCGAGCGCGGGATCGTTCCGGGGACGCGGTCTGGCGTTGATCCGAGCGTGCAGCCACACGGCCGACATCGCGACCGGGCCGGAAGGCACCCGGGTGTCGCTGCGATGGAACTGCAACGACCGGTGAACCCGGCGGAGGCTTGCCTGCCCGGTCGGCGCTCGGTCAGCCGCCGGCCCGCTCACTCTCGTCGATGCCCGATCTGGTGCGCAGCGGCACCTCCCGCCAGATCAGAATGAGCACCAGTGAGGCGATCGCGAGTACGACGATCGGTGGGTAGACGGCTTCGAAGGCGGTCGCGAAGCCGTCCTTGAACGGGGCGGCGAGCGTCGCGTCCAGGTGCTGGATGAACGAGGTGTCCTCCATCGCGGCCTTCGCGGCACTCGGATCGCCGCTCGCGAGGGCCCGGGCGATGCCGGCCTCGGCGGGGTCGGGGCTCTGTGTCCCGGCCGCGACGGCCTGCCGGAACTCCGGCGACTGGGCGGCGTCCTGCAACTGGTCACCGATCGCCGGCGTGAGCTTCGCGAAGAGGATCGAGAGGAACAGCGCGACGCCCATGGTGCCGCCGATCTGCCGGAAGAACGTCGCGGCGGCCGTCGAGACTCCCATGTCCCTGGGCGGCAACGCGTTCTGGATCGCCAGCGTCAGCGGTTGCAACAGATTTCCGAGGCCCAGACCGAGGACGAAGATGAAGGTCATGAACACCGGCAGGCCGGTCCGGGCGGTCACCGAGTGCAGTAGGAGGGCGGCCACGGCGACGAGCACGGCACCGACGACCGTGAAGATGCGGTAGCGGCCGGTCTTCGAGATCAGTTGACCGGACAGTACCGACGCGAGCGCGATCCCCAGCACCGCGGGTAGCATCTGGAACCCGGCCAGGGTGGGGCTCGAACCCTTGACGACCTGCAAATACTGCGGGATCACCGTGATCGCCCCGAACATCACCGCGCCCACCAGGAAGCTGATCAGTACTCCGAGCGCGAACGTCTGGTTGCGGAAGAAGTGCAGCGGGAACAGCGCCGCGTCCCGCATGAAGTACTCGACGGCGACGAAGCCGATCACCCCGACCACACCGATCGCGTAACAGGTGAGCGAGCGGGGACTCCCCCAGCCCCAGTCCCGACCTTGTTCGGCGACCACCAGCAGCGGCACCACCCCCACCGCCAGTACCAGCGCACCCCACCAGTCGATCCGCATCGGGCGGTGCACGGGCGGCAGGTGGAGGACCCGCCACACCACCGCGAGCGCGGCCATCCCGATCGGCACGTTCACGAGGAACACCCATCGCCAGCCGGCGATGCCGACAATCTCCTCCTGCCCGGACAGCACGCCGCCGACCACCGGTCCGAGCACGCTGGAGGTGCCGAACACGGCGAGGAAATAGCCCTGGTAGCGGGCGCGTTCGCGGGGCGGGACGATGTCGCCGATGATTGCGAGCGCCAGGGAGAACAGGCCGCCGGCGCCCAGGCCCTGGATCGCGCGGAAGACCGCCAGCATGTACATCGACTGCGCGAACGTGCACAGCACCGAGCCGAGGACGAACAGCACGATCGCGGCCATGAAGAACGGCTTGCGTCCGTAGATGTCGGAGAGCTTGCCGTACAGCGGGGTGACGAGCGTGGCGGTGATGAGGTAGGCGGTGGTCACCCACGCCTGCAGCGCATACCCGTCGAGGTCGTCGGCGATGGTGCGCATCGCGGTCGCGACCACCGTCTGGTCGAGGGCGGCCAGGAACATCCCGAGCAGCAGGCCACTGAGGATCGCCAGGATCTGGCGATGCGTGAACGCGGCCTGCGGCCCGGGCGCGACGGCGGGGTCGGAGTCTCGAGGATCCTGTGCCATGCCGGCCCCCTCGCCGTCGCTGTCACATCGGGGTCAGCGTCCCTGGAACTCGGGCGGACGCTTCTGGAACACCGCCGTGATGGCCTCGGTGAGGTCCTCCGACGGCAGGAAGGCCGCGTTCCACGCGGCCACGTACCGCAGGCTGTCGTTCACCGCCGCGGACCTGCTGTGGTCGAGCACGTCCTTGATGCCGTGCACCACGAGCGGCGGATTGGCCGCGATCTCGGCGGCGGTCGCGTGGGCGGCCGCGAGCACCGCGTCGGCGTCCTCGAACACGTCATTGACCAGTCCGATCTTCTCCGCGCGCGCCGCGTCGATGTCCTTGCCGGTCAGCGCGAGTTCGCGCAGGTGCCCGTCGCCGATGATCGCCGGCAGGCGGGCGAAACTGCCCATGTCGGCGACGATAGCAACCTTGACCTCGCGGATGCTGAACTTCGCGTCGGCGCTCGCGTAGCGGATGTCGGCGGCGGAGATCAGGTCGACGCCGCCGCCGATGCACCAGCCCTGGATCGCGGCGACGACCGGCTTGCGGCAGTCCGCGACGGCGTTGATGCCGGACTGCATCCGCTTGATCAGCTCGTGGAAGTCCGTGCGCGGGCCGGCCTGAGCCTTGTCGGCCAGGACGGCGCCGAAGCCCCCGCTCATCGCCGGCAGGTCCAACCCGAACGAGAAGTGCTTGCCGGAACCGGCCAGCACGACGGCGCGCACCTCGGGGTCGGCATCGAGCGCGGCGAAGACGCCGGGAAGCTCGTCCCAAAAGTCCGGGCCCATCGCGTTGCCCTTGCCGGGGCCGATGAGGGTCACCTGCGCGACATGGTCCTTGTGCTCGACCGTGAAGGCCTTCCAGCTCTGCTGTTCCGTCATTACTCGAGAGTAACCTTTGGTCCGTCGCCGCACACCCGCTCAGGGGGCGACGGGGTAGTGGCTGGTGATCGCGACGCGGTTCCAGGCGTTCATCACGACGGCGAGCCAGCTCACCGCGGAGGCCTGCTCGTCCGACAGCGTCCCGTCGTCCCATGCCCGCGACTCCGGCACCGTCAGCCGGGTCACCTGCTCGGCCAGCGCCAGCGCCGCCCGCTCCTGCGCGTCGAAGTACTGCGACTCCCACCACGCCGCGATCACCGCCAGGCGGTCACTCGTCTCCCCCTTCGCGATCGCGTCCCGGGTGTGCATTCGCAGACAGAAGGCGCACCCGTTGAGTTGTGAGATCCGGATCTTGACGAGGTCGCCGAGGCGCGGACCCAACCCGGACGCCTCGACGGCGGTGTCCGCCTGCCCACTCAGGACGAGCAACTGCTTGTAGACGTCCGGGTGCTGCTTGCTGAGATTCACGGAGCTCATGGGGCCGGTCCTTTCGGGGCACGCTCGGTCGCGCGGGTACCCGGGATCCTTCCACTGTCGGCCGAATCCGTCACCGGGACCGCAAATTTCGCGAGGGTGGCGACACGGCCACGCGTTAAATGTGCGCAAACTCCGTACCGATCCGTGGCTCGGTGCCGACGGTGGGCGCGATGATCGAGGGGCCTGGGACACGGAGGGAGGAACCATGTTGATGCATCAGGGAATCGGTCTGGATCGGTTCAATGCACTACCGCGCCGCCGGGCGATCCACGCGCTCTTCGAGTGCTGCTGCTGTCTGCCGTGGTCGGCGCGACTGGCCGACGGGCGCGCGTACGCGTCGTACACCGAACTGATGTCCCGCGCGGAGCGGGAGTTCGCCGAGCTGCCCGAGTCGGAGATCGACCAGGTATTACAGGGCCATCCGCGGATCGGCAGGCGGGCGCGCAGCGCGGCGTCCTTCCGGGAGCAGTGTGCGGTCTGGGTCGACGACGACGCCGTGATGCGCACCCTCGCCGAGGCCGCCGCCGCGTACGAGGAGCGGTTCGGCTTCCGGTACGTGTGGTGCGCGGACGGACGGGACGGTCGCGCCCTGCTCGCCGATCTCACCGCGCGGATGGGCCACGACGCCGCCACCGAACGCGCCGTCCGGACCGCCGAGCTGGCGAAGATCACCCGCACCCGACTGGAGCGAATGTTGGGCCCGGAGGGCGGTTTTCCCGACTACTGACGTACGGGCGGCGCCGGTGCGCCAGACGGCAGTGACACACCTCATGGTCGCCGCCGGGAATCCCACCGCGGAGAATCCCGTTGCGACACCCATGGATTTGTTCACACCTGTAGCACTCGGAGACCTCGAGCTCGCGAACCGCATCGTCATGGCCCCACTGACCCGCATGCGCGGCGGATCGGCCGGTATACCCGGCGACCTGATCGTCGAGCACTATCGGCAGCGGGCGAGCGCCGGTCTGATCATCACCGAGGGAACGTATGTGAACTACGAGTCGCAGGCGTTCGTCGGACAGCCGGGGATCGTGACCGACGAGCAGGTGGCCGGCTGGCGTCGCGTGGCGGAGGCCGTGCACGACCGCGGTGGCCGCATCGTGATGCAGTTGATGCACGGCGGCCGGGTGACACATCCGGACGTGAACAACGGCCACCGTGTCGTCGCCCCCAGTGCGGTCGCGATCGACGGTGAGGCCCACACGACCAACGGCAAGCAGCCCTATCCGGTGCCGCACGCGCTGACGATCGACGAGGTGCACGCCACCGTCGACGACTTCGTCGCCGCGGCCCGGCGAGCGGTCGCGGCCGGCATCGACGGGGTGGAGATCCACGGCGCCAACGGTTACCTGCTGCACGAGTTCCTGTCGCCGACGTCGAACCGGCGCGACGACGAGTACGGCGGTTCAGTGGAGAACCGGATCCGGTTCGTCGTCGAGGTGGTCACGGCCGTGGCCGAGGCCGTCGGCGCCGGACGGGTCGGACTCCGCATCTCCCCCGAGCACAATATTCAGGACGCCTACGAGACCGACCGCGAGGACACCCTCGCCGTCTACGGCGCCCTCGTCGACCGGTTGCGTCCGCTCGGCATGGCGTACCTGTCCGTTCTGCACAAGGAGCCTGCCGGCGACCTCGCCCAGGAACTGCGGCGCCGCTTCGGCGGCAAGGTGATCGCCAACAGCGGTTTCGCGTCGCCGACCACCCGCGACGAGGCCGTCCGGCTCATCGAGGGCGCCCACGCCGACGCCGTGGCGGTGGGACGGGCGCTGATCGCCAACCCCGACCTGGTCGAGCGCTGGCGCGGTGACCATGACGAGAACGAGCCGCGACCGGAGCTGTTCTACGGGCCCGGAGCCGAGGGCTACACGGATTACCCGTTCCTGCAAGCAGTCTGAGTTCCAGTCGTGAGACGGCGGTGGCGCACCAGCGCCACCGCCGTCACTCGTTCGAGCCCCCGGCGGAGTCGAACGACGCGCGCGCGACCGCACCCGCGAACAGTGCGGTGACCGCGGCGCCCATGGCCTGCTGATCCACCTCGTCGGGATCGACGGTGTGCTCGAGCACCAACCCGGAGATGAGGGCGGTCAGGGACAGCGCCGTGGTCCGGACGTCGAGGTCGACCCCCCATTCCCGCGCACGATCGGCGATCAGTTCGACGAGCCGGCCGCGAAGGTGGCGCCGCTCGCGCAGATACGCCTGTTTGATGTTGGGATCGCGGACGGCCTGGACGCCGAACTCGAGGACCAGCAGCGACCACTCGGTGTCCGCGATGAGGGCCGACGCGACGGCGGCGCCACCCTTGCCGACCGCGTGTGCCAGATCGAGACCGGCGATCTCGGCGAGCACCCGGCCCGCGAGGTCCAGCGAGCGCTGCGCGAACAGTTCGGCGAACAGATCCTGTTTCGACTCGAAATTCGAGTACACCGCCCCCTTGGTGAACCCCGCGCGGCGCGCGATCTCGGCGAGCCTGGCGCCCGCGAACCCCTGCTCGGCGAACTCGTCGGCGGCCGCCTCGAGGATGCGCGCCCGTACGACGTCGCGCCCCGGACGTGCGGTCGCGGTCACTTCGCCTTGACGACTACCAGTCACGATACTTACGGTATTCAATACCCACGGTATCGACAAGACCGTCGGCGACAGTACGCACACTTCGAGCATCGAGGACACCCGTGACCGCGACCACCGAGACGACCGGCGCCCCGTCGACCACCTCCGCCACCCCGCCGTCGCCGCACGGCAGTCCGGTGGAACGGCTCGGCAGCGGCAAGGTGATGGCCGCACTGGCGGTGGGCGTCCTGGTACTGCAGCTCGGATTCATCCTCAGCTACGTCGCAGCGTTCCACCAGCCCACACCGCGGGACATCCCCGTCGCGGTCGTCGCCGCGCCGGGGCTGCCGGACGGGATCGCTCCCCGGTCCGTGGACCAGCTCGACGCGCTCGCCGGGCATCCGGTCGACGCGCGCCTGGCGGCCGACACCGCCGAGGTCCGGCAGCTGCTGCGGGACCGCGACGTCCTGGGCGCGTACGTCATCGACCCCGGTGGCACGGACACTCTGATCACGGCGAGCGCGGGCGGCAGTTCGATCGCGTCGGCTCTCGAATCGATCTTCGATCGGGTGGCGATGGAGCAGGACCGCCAGCTGGTCGTCCGGGACGAGATCCCCGTCAGCGCGCACGACAACCGCGGCCTGTCCGGGTTCTACCTGTCGATCGGCTGGGTCGTGGGCGGGTACCTGCTGGCCGCCGCGATCGGCCTCTTCATCGGGGCACCGAAGACGCTGCGTCAGGCGTGGGCGCACGTCGCCGTGCTGTTCGGGTACTCCGTCGTCTCGGGGGCGCTGGGCGCACTCATCACGACGCATGTGCTGGAAACCTTTGCGGGACATTGGTTCCCGCTGTGGCTCCTGGGCACCGGAGTGGTGTTCGGGACCGGACTGTTCACCCTGGGACTGCGGGCGGCGGTCGGCATTCTGGCGGTTCCGCTCGCGATCGCGGTGTTCGTGGTGCTGGGCAACCCGAGTGCCGGCGGCGCCTTCGGGGCGAACGTGATTCCCAGCTTCTATGCGGCGATCGGCAAGTGGATCACGCCCGGTGCGGGTACGGAGGGGGTGCGCGCGGTCGTGTACTTCGACAACGTCGGGTTGGGCCAGCCCGCCCTCGCCCTCGCGCTGTACACGGTCGTCGGGGCGGTCCTGCTCCTCGGTTTCACAGTGTGGCGCGCCCGCCGCGACGCCGATTCGGACGCCGATACGCCTGCCCCGGCCGCGAACTAGTCCTACGCTGAATCCATGCCCAGGCTGCTGCATCCCCATGCGGCGCACGTCGCCGACACGCTGATCGCGCGCGGCCACCACGGGGTGATCGTCAGCCAGCCCGCGCCCATCCACAGCGCCGCCGATGCCGCGGTGACGCTGGGGGTGGATCCGGGTGCCGTCGTGAAGTCGCTCGTGTTCCTGCTCGACGACGATCCGGTACTCCTGCTGGTCTCCGGTGCGCACCAGGTCGACCTCGCCGCCACCGGCGCCCGCTTGCAGGGCTCGTTGACGCGGGCGTCGCTCGAGACGGTCCGCGAGGTCACGGGCCAGCCGATCGGTGGGGTGGCGCCGCTGGGGCATCCGACGAATCTGCCGACGTACCTCGACAGCGCGCTCGCCGACTACCCGGAACTGTGGGCCGCGGCGGGACATCCGGACACCGTCTTCCGCACCACGTTCTCCGAGCTCCTGCGGGTGACGGCGGGCCTGGCGATCGACATGGGCCGCGGCCCGAAAGGGGCGGCGGATCAGTTGTCCGCTGAGTGAACCGAAGCCTGGTTGGTCGGTATGGCTGGCCTTATAGTGGCGAACAGTCACCCAGGTCGAATCGGAGTAATGCCTTGTCACAGTCTGTCGAGAATGCGCCCGAACTCGCTGTCGTCCCTGCCGTCGGTTCGGAGGGCGTGAGCAACGACGAGTACAAGGCCGCGATGCGGCGTCATCCGGCGGGCGTCACCATCGTGACCCTGGACTCCGGGAAGGGCCCGGTCGGCTTCACCGCCACGTCGTTCGCGTCGTTGTCGATGGAACCGCCGCTGATCTCGTTCAACATCGCGCTGAACTCGTCGAGCATCGACGCGCTCCGGGCGGCGGATTCCGTGGTCGTGCACCTGCTGGGCGAGCACCAGCAGCACCTGTCGCAGCGGTTCTCCCGCAGCGCCGACCAGCGGTTCAGCGACGAGTCGCTGTGGTCACGGCTCGAGACCGGTGAGCCGGTCCTGCACGGCACGCCCATCTGGATGCGCACGACGGTGCACCAGCTGATCCCCGCCGGCGACCATCTCTTGGTGATCGGTCACATCACGCGCCTGCACAACGAGAACGACGACGAGGCCGCCGCGGCGCCGCTGCTCTACCACGACGGCCGCTACCACCGCGCGGCTCCGCTGGACTGACGCGGTTCCGGCGGCGCACGGGCGTCGTCAGCGCCGACACGAGACGAACCACCGATTGACGGCTCCGACGCGGCGGTAGTTCAGGGTCTCGCTGAGTTGCTTGGCGATGGCCAGCCCGCGCCCCCGCTCGGCGAGCGGATCGGGCATCGTCACGGCCGCGAGGTCGATGCGAACCTCCGGCCCGTCGTCCTCGAACGTCGCGTCCAGCCGGTCGGGCAACGACTCCACCACCAGCTGCAGGTGCACCGGATCCGCGCCGCGGGGGGTGTGCTCGACGATGTTCGCGGCCAGTTCCGCCACGACGGTCTCGAACCGGTGCCGCGGGTCCGCGGCTACCGGTTCCGCCTCGAACAGGTCGTCCAGCAGCTGGTGCACGGCCTCGAGGGCGCCGGGACCGGTCGTCGTCGTCAACGTCCTCCCGGCGCCTGTCGCGTCCGGGTCACTCGCCTCCGAAGGCACCGTCGGCCGATTCGTAGGACCGCAGCACGCGGTCGAGACTCGTCAGCGCGAGAACGCTCTGCACCTGCGGGGTGGGCGACGCGATACGCAGATCGCCCCCGGACTGCCGCGCGGCCTTCAGGCCCGAGATGAGGGCACCGAGTCCGGAGGAGTCGACGAACTCGACGCCTCCCAGATCCACGACGAGTCGTGACGTGCCCGCCGCGACGAGGGACGTCAGCTGTTCGCGCAGTCCCGGTGCGGCGATCATGTTCAGTCGTCCCTCGGGCCGGACGACGACCACGCCCGCCGCGGTCGTCCTGGTGTCGAAGGCGGTCATCGGTGTCCTCCCGTTTCCGTTCCGCGGTAACGCACCGCGGTGATCACAACGCTCAATATCACCAGATCGAACATCACCCAGAAGAGGTTCACCCCGACGCCGAGGACGGAGATGGTGCCGAACCACAGGCGGACGATTCCCACCACCGACGCCACCACCAGCAACACCATGGCCGCCAGCTGGTACTTCACGAGGTGCCACGGCAACGATTGCACGTTCTGTCTCGTCTTGGGTGTGACGGCGAAACCGAGCGGTCGTCCCAGGCAGACGTTCGCAAAGGCGGTGGTGCACGCGCGGATCCACACCGGGAACAGCGCGAGGCTGTACTGCTGACCGCGCCACGTCGGCATACCCCGGCTCACCACGAAGAACAGCAACTGGTTCAGCAGGAGGAAGGGCACCAGTCGGCCGAAGAAGTCCCAACTGTAGGCGTCCACCGGCATCACGCCCGTGATCAGGTACACCGCGGGTGCAGCGATGTACGCCAGTGCAGCGAACCCGGCGAGGTAGCTCCACATGGTGGCCCAGTACATCAACCGTTGTGCGACGCTCAGGCCCCGCTGCACCAGCGGGTTCTCCCGGAGCATCACCTGGATGGTGCCCTGGGCCCAGCGCAGCCGTTGCGTGAGCATCGTTTTCAGGTCGTCCGGCGCGAGCCCCTCGGCCAGGATCTCGTGGTGGTACACCGTGCGCCACCCCTGGGCGTGCAGGCGCATGCACGTCGCCATGTCCTCGGTGACGGAGATCGTCGCGAGCGGGAGCATCGGCTGGGCTTCGTCCGATCGCCCCACGTCGACGGAGTCGACGAGGAGTCGTACCGATTCGATCGCCCCGAGCGGTGACCACTCGCGGTGTGCCAGCCGCGCGAGTGGCCTCGTCGTCGAAGAAGGAGTCGTCGTCGCCGGCCGGTTCCTCCGTCAGCGCACGAACCGCTGCCAGGTCCGCCCGCATCGCCTCGACGTCCTTGGCGACGACGCCCTCCGCGGCACCCGCGACGGCCCGCTGGAACGAGTACGTGACGTCGCCGACGGACTCCCCCGCCCGCAGGCGCTGCTCCGCGACCCGCACGGCGTCCCGAACCTGTTCGAGCGCGGCCAGCGCCGACGGGTCGTCGGTGTCCCGGGCCGCGCGCCGCAGCACGTCGGTGGCGGTGCGCAGCGCACGACGGACACCCTCCTCGACGGCGCGGACGTACCCGCTGATGCCCAACCGCATCAACGCCTCCCGCCGCAGCACGGCGTTGGACCCGCAGAAGAAGGCGGCGTTCCACCCGTCCTTGCCCTGCTGGATGGGACCGTAGAACAGCGGCGCCTGACTCCCGAACGGATCGCCCGGAGGCACGTTGACGAAGTACTGCGGTGTCTGGACCAGCGCAGTGCTCTCGTCGCGGAAGTAGCCGAGCGTGCGATCGAGGATGTCGGGGTGCGGGACCTGGTCGGCGTCGAGCACCAGGAGGTACTCGCCTTCGGTCGCCAGGAGCGCGTTGTTGAGGTTCCCGGCCTTGGCGTGCCTGGGCTTGCCGGCCCAGTCCGACGACCGCGTGAGGTACCCGATGCCGGCCTTCTCCGCAGCCGCCGCCAGTTCGGGTCGGTCGCCGTCGTCGAGGATCCAGGTCCGGTGCGGGTGGCGGATCCGCTGCGCCGCCTCGGCGGTGTCCATCACCATCTCGATGGGCTCGTTGTAGGTGGTCACGAAGACGTCGACGGTGGCGCCGGGCGGGGGCGGCGGGGGATCGGGTCGCCGCCGCAGCCGCCACATCGTGAGGCCGAACAGCAGCGAATCCACGAGGCTGTACGTTTCGGCGATCACCAGCGGTACGGCGATCCACCAGGCCGTCCAGTTCACCGAGAACAGCCACCGCCACACGACGTAGTTGATGCCGAGAATCGCCGTGACGAGGATCAGGAACCGCAGGGCCACCGACGGCTCCGTGCCGCGGGCCACCTCGCTCCGCGTGGTCGTCATGCGTCCTCCCTGCCGATCGCCACGATCGTCACGTCGTCCAGTGGGGGCATCTCCGCCACGAGATCGCCGACCGCGGCGACGAGGCCGGCGGCGTCCACGTGCGCGGCCACGAACGCGTGGACGGCCCGCGGATCGCTGTCCTCGTCGAGCAGGTCGAGCAGGCCGTCGGAACACACGACGAGCATGTCGCCCGGAGACAGCGACGACGTGTGCGAGTCCCACGCGTCGTCGAGCGCGATCCCGAGTGGCAGCCCCGAGGCCCGCAACGGCTCCACCGTGCCGTCGCGGCGGCGCACCATCGACAGCCCGTGACCGGCGTCGACGTACGTCACCGTGCCGGTCGGGAGATCGACGACGGCATGGAACGCCGTGACGAAGGTGTCGGTACCGTCCAGGTCCTCGGCGAGTTGTTCGGCGGCCGCCGACGCGGCGACACCGGCGTCCACGTCGGCCTGCGTCTCCCCCGCCAGGCGGGCGAACGCGCGCGTCGCGCCGCGAAACGTGGACCGGACGGCGGCCGCCACGATCGCGGCTCCGGTGCCCTTGCCCATCACGTCCGCGACCGTCACCACGAGTCGGTCGTCGACGACGTGGTGGTCGTAGAAGTCACCGCCCACCACGAACGCGGGAAGGCACGCGCCGGACACCGCGTAACCCTTCTGCCCCTGCAGTGGGCGCGGCAGCAGGCTCCGCTGGATGTCGGCACCCCGCGCGAGATCCTCGGACCACTCGAGTTCCCGCTGGACCATTCCGGCCATCTCGGCGAAGTTGGTGAGCTCCTCGTCGTCGAGGGTGCGAGGGGTCTCGTCGTAGACGCAGAACGTCCCGACGGTGTGTCCGCCCGGTCCGTAGAGCGGGTACCCGGCGTAGAAGCGGATGCCGCCGTCGCCCCCGATGCCGGGGATTTCGCTGAACCGCGGGTCGTCGGCGGCATCCTCCACCACCAGTACGGGATCGGGCACCCCCCGGTACGTGCGCGCGATGGTGGTCTGACACACCGTTCGATCCCGCGGGACCTCGGTGAGGGCGAGTCCCTCGATCGACTTGAACCACTGCCGATCACGGTCCATCAGCGACACACTGCACATCGGTACTCCGAGCACCCGGCGGGTCATCCGGGCGATGCGGTCGAACCGCTCCTCCTTCGGGGTGTCCAGCAGCCCGAGCTGCTCGACCGCCTGCATTCGTTCCCGCTCGATCTCCGGGCGAATCCACCCCCCGGCGTCCGTCATCTCACCGACACCCTTCCCCGATTGCTCGGGCGAACGCGCTCACCGACTCCGGCGAACTGATCATCCGCCAGTCCACTTCCTTGTCGTGATCGAACCACACGAATCCGGCGATTTCGCGGCGGTCCGCGAGGAACTGGACCAAACGGCCGATCCACTCGGGTCTGGAGCCCCCGGACTCGGCGCACGCGACCTCGGTGAGCAGACGCGGGCACCCGGGCGCGAGTGGACGCAGCTCGTCGAGGGTCGGTTCGAACAGTGCCCGCGGCTGCGTCCAAATCGAGTGTGCGCGAGCCCGTCCCCAGTTGTAGCCGTCGAGTCCCACGACGTCCACGACGTCGTCTCCCGGGTAGTAGGCCGCGACCGACGCGCTACCCGGAAAGGACACGGTGGGCGCCCAGATCCAGGACACGTTGTGGGCACCGTGCCGACGGAAGACCGCATGGACGTGACGCCAGGCGGCGATGTAGTCGGCTCCGGAGTTGGTCGCAGCGCCCCACGGATACCACCCCCCGTTGGGTTCGTGCGCGAACCGCAGACCGATCGGGCCGCCCCACTCGGTGAGCGCGCCGGCCCACGTGGCGAGGTACTCGTCGTGAAGGCCGACCGCCACCGAGCGCACGGACGGCACCGAACCGGGGCCGCGGTGCTCCCACCACCAGGGCTCCCACGTGACGATCGGAACGGCGCCGCGTCCGGCCACCATGTCCATGCCCGTGATCGGTGGCGCGCACGCGAAGTCGCAGAAGGCCATCACGAGCCGGGGCTGCACGCCGACTGCGCCCACGACCTCGTCGAGGTCGTGGGCAGACGCGAATCCGGACTCGACGCTGACACCGAACCGGGGCCCCGACAGGGCATCCTGTCCCGGGCCGACCGGAGGGTCCCACGGAAGTCGCGCTCGCCAAGTGCTCACTCCGCCAGTGTCCGTGCGGGGCGCCGATCGTGCTCGACGATCGCCGCGGCGACCGCGTCCGGGGCCGGGTGTCTCAGGACGCCCGTGCGGGCCGCTGCAACCCGAACCGGGCCAGTGCCTCGTCGACGGTGTGGGACGCGGTGACCGATCCGCGGCGTTCGAGCCACGGGAGGGTGCCGTCGACGACACGTTCGAGGACGCGCGGCAATGCCAGCGGCAGCAGCGTCACCCCGTCGGCGACATCGGCGGCGTGGATGTCCGCGATCAGGCTCGCCAGCCCCTCGGCGGTCCCGATGTACGACAACGACGACGGCTGGTGCGGCACACTCGACGTCTCGTCGAGCAGGGCGAGTTCGGCTCGGGCACTGCGAGAGTCGGCACCGATCAGGGTTTCGATGTCGACGAGCACCGCCACGGCGTCGGGGTCGCGGCCGTCCGCCGCGACCGCGGATCGGATGCGGGCGCGGATCTGTTGCACCTCACGCAGGTCGGCGGCACGGACCCGATGCACCACCGCCGGCTCGGCGGCGAGATCGAGGGTGTCGGGCCCCACGGTGAGGTCGACCCACAAGTCGGGTCCGGTCAGCGCGATGTTGCCGGCGATCCGGGCGGCGGCGGGATGATGTCCGGCGCCGGAGAGTTCGACGGCCACCCGCAGGGGGCGGCGTGGGGTGACGGTGTGGACGGAAGCGAAAACGGACTGGGGCATGGTGGTTCCTCGGGACGAGCGTGGACGGGGACGACGGGTGAGCGTCAGTCCCGACACATCTCCGACGAGGTGCGGCACAGGTCGACGTGACGGCGCGACCACCGTCCGCTCGTACCGGTCGACTCCATGCGCGTCACGCTACCCTCGGTCGTTGTCCCCCATCAGGGTTCGGATCACCGTGATCGAGATCAGATGCACTCCGCGGCGCCGTCGGCGCCACTCGAGAAGCCGCGGGTCTCGGGCACCGGGTTCCACAGGCCGTCGGTCTTCCCGTAGTTCCAGTCGGCCTCGCCCGCGACCAGCTGCCGGACGGCGGCGACGAGGCGTTCGACGTCGTCGGACGTGGTGCCCAGGCCGAGGCTCGCGCGGACCGCACCACCGGCGTGGCCGATGCGGTTGAGCAGCGGGTGAGCGCAGAACCGGCCGTCGCGCACACCGATGCCGTGCTCGGCCGAGAGGTACGCGGCGATCTGGCCGGGCTCGAAGCCGTCGATCGTGAAGGTGACGATGCCGACGCTGTCCGGGGCGTCCGACCACAGGCGCAGCAGCTGCACGCCGTCGATCTCGCCGAGGCCCTCGGCCAGGCGCGTGGAGAGAGCACGCTCGTGCTCGACGACCTTCTCGAAGTCCAACGCGGCCAGCGCATCACAGGCTGCGGCGAGGGCGGCGACGCCGAGGACGTTGGGGCTGCCGGCCTCGTGTCGGGCCGGAGCGGGGGCCCAGCAGGTCTCGTCCACGGTCACCTCGCGGACGGCGCCGCCGCCGGCGAGGTACGGCTCGGCAGCGTCGAGCCAGTCGCGGCGGCCGACCAGCACCCCGGCACCGAACGGCGCGTACAGCTTGTGCCCGGAGAACGCGAGGTAGTCGACGCCGGTCGCGGCGAGGTCCACGCGGCGGTGCGGGGCGAGCTGCGCGCCGTCGACGAGGATGCGGGCGCCGCAGCGGTGCGCGATCTCGGCCAGCTCGGCGATGGGAAGCACCTCGCCGGTGACGTTGGACGCGCCGGTGATCGCGAGCAGCGCGGCCGGCCTGGAGCACAGTTCGGCGACGATCCGGCGGATGGTCTCGGCCACCGTGTCGGCGGCCTCGACAACGCGGGAGTTCTTCCAGGGCAGGAAGTTTGCGTGATGCTCGATGTCGAGCACGACGACGTCACCGGGGACGCAGCTCGCGAGCAGGTTGAGCGAGTCGGTGGTGTTGCGGGTGAACACCACGACCTGGTCGGCGGCGGTGTTGACGAAGCGCTCGACCGCGACGCGCGAGTTCTCGTAGGCCTCGGTGCTCACCCGGGAGGCGTAGCCGGCGCCGCGGTGGACGCTGGCGTAGAAGGGAAGCAGCTCCTGGACCCGGTCGGTGACCTGCTCGAGGGCCGGCGCGCTGGCCGCGTAGTCGAAGTTCGCGTAAACGCAGGTTCCACCCCCGACGAGCGGAACCTGCAGGTCACAGCCGGACACCCGCGCGATCGGGGCGGTGGCACAGGCGGCGTCGGTCAGTACAGCGGTCATCACTACATCCTTCGAGTCCTGGGACTCGTCGGCAGTGGAGGTCGACGCCATCGGAGTCCGCGCTTGCCATGTCCTTGTGGACCATGACCTGGTCGTCACCCGGAGCACCCCACCGCGGTTGGAGGGTTGCCGACCAGCTAGCCGGGGCTTGACGCTGGTACTCGTGACCTGTCGAAGAGGATGACAGAGCGGCTCCCTCGATGTCAACCCGGGAACCGAGAGGTGGGCCGGGAGCACCGTTTTCGGCCCATCCGGGGGAGAATCGAGGAGAGAAGCCGAGGGCCTGACCGATGGGCACGCCGCGACGAGGTGTTCATCCACCGGACACCTTGCCGTGAGAGAACGAGGTGCCCGCCCGACAGGCACAGAGAGGGACGTCCCGGATTGTCTGCCCAGCCAGCAACAGAACAGACGCAGCAGCGCGATCGAACGCTGCCGGAACGGATACCGGCTCCGTTCCTGCGCTCACCGCACGCGCCCGAACCGCGCACCCTCGTCGACATCCTCACGGCCACCGCCACTGCGCATCCGGACACGACCGCGATCGACGACGGCGCCGCGGCGCTGACGTATCGGGAACTGCTCGACGAGATCGCGGTGGGCGCCCGGCGGCTCGCGGATGCCGGCGTCGGCGCCGGGGACCGGGTGGGCGTACGGATGCCGTCGGGAACGCGCGAACTGTATGTCGCGATCCTGTCGGTACTCGCGGCCGGCGCGGCGTACGTCCCGGTCGACGCGGACGATCCCGACGAACGCGCCGAACTGGTGTTCGGCGAGGCACGGGTGGCGGCGATCCTCACCGCCGACGGGGTGCAGCCGGGCACCGCGCCGCACCGGGCCGACGTTCCGGAGATCCGCACACCCACGCCGGACGACGACGCGTGGATCATCTTCACGTCGGGGTCGACGGGCACCCCCAAGGGCGTCGCGGTCACGCACCGCAACGCGGCTGCCTTCGTCGACGCGGAAGCGCGAATGTTCCTGCAGGGAAATCCGATCGGCCCCCGGGACCGAGTACTGGCCGGCCTGTCGGTGGCGTTCGACGCGTCGTGCGAGGAGATGTGGCTGGCATGGCGGCACGGGGCCACACTGGTCCCGGCTCCCCGCTCGCTCGTCCGCAGCGGCATGGATCTGGGGCCGTGGCTGGTCTCCCGCAACGTCACCGTCGTCTCGACCGTCCCCACGCTCGCGGCGATGTGGCCGGCCGAGGCGCTCGAAGCGGTCCGGCTGTTGATCTTCGGCGGGGAGGCGTGCCCGCCGGAACTGGCCGCCCGTCTGGCCGTCCCCGGCCGCGAGGTGTGGAACACGTACGGACCCACCGAGGCCACCGTCGTCGCGTGCGGCGCCCGGATGGACGGGACCGGACCGGTCCGGATCGGTCTGCCGCTCGACGGTTGGGACCTCGCGGTCGTCGACGCGGCCGGCGAACCCGTCGCCGAGGGCGAGATCGGCGAGTTGGTCATCGGCGGGGTGGGACTGGCGCGGTACCTCGATCCGGCGAAGGACGCCGAGAAGTACGCGCCCATGCCCACGCTCGGGTGGGCGCGGGCCTATCGCAGCGGCGACCTGGTCCGTCTCGACCGTGCCGGGCTGCTGTTCCAGGGCCGCGCCGACGACCAGGTCAAGATCGGCGGCCGTCGCATCGAACTCGGCGAGGTCGACAACGCGCTGCAGAACCTGCCCGGTGTGAGCGGGGCGGCCGCGGCGGTCCGCAGGACGCCGGCCGGGACGGCAATCCTCGTCGGCTACCTCTCCAGCACCGACGCCGACTTCGACCTCGACGAGGCCCGCGAGCTGCTGGCCGACCGGTTGCCGGCCGCACTCGTCCCGCGGCTGGCGTTGGTCGACGAGCTGCCCACCCGCACGTCGGGCAAGGTCGACCGCGACGCGTTGCCGTGGCCGCTGCCCGGCAGCGGGACGGACGACGCCGGCGCCGATCTCGGCGGCACCGCTGGCTGGGTGGCCGGACTGTGGACGTCGATCCTCGGCGCCCGGATCACCGGTCCGGACGACGACTTCTTCGAGATGGGCGGCGGCTCACTGGCCGCGGCGCAACTCGTCACCGCGCTGCGCGACCGCTTCCCCGAGGTGACCGTCGCGCAGCTGTACGACCATCCCCGGCTCGGGTCGCTGGCCGGGTTCCTCGACGAACTCTCCCCCACCGAGGCCGCCGTACCCCGACATGTCGAGCCCACACCACGGCGCGCGCAGGCGGCGCAGATCGCGGCGACCGTCCCGCTGATGACGCTCACCGGTCTGCAGTGGGTGACCTGGCTGGCGATCGCCGGCAACGTGCTGGCCCTGTTCGACGTCGACTGGGCACCCACCCTGTCGTGGTGGTGGGTGACCGTGCTCTTCGTCCTCTTCATCACCCCGCTGGGGCGGATGGCCGTCGCGGTCGCCGGGGCCCGGCTGTTGCTGCGCGGTCTGCAACCGGGCACCTACCGCCGGGGCGGGCGCGAGCATCTACGGCTGTGGATCGCGCTGCGCCTCGTCGAGGCCAGCGGTGCCGACAACCTGTCCGGGGCGCCGTGGATGCTGTACTTCGCCCGTGCGCTGGGCGCCGAGGTCGGTCGCGGCGTCGACCTGCACACGCTCCCGCCGGTCACCGGGATGCTCGTGCTCGGCGACGGCTGCTCGGTGGAACCGGAGGTGGACCTGTCCGGGCACTGGATCGACGGCGACGTCGTACACATCGGCGCGATCCGGATCGGCGACGGTGCCGCAATCGGCGCTCGCTCGACACTGCTGCCGGGAGCCCGTATCGGCCGCGGCGCCGAGGTCGCCGCGGGGTCGGCGGTGTTCGGGAAGGTCAAGGCCGGGCAGCAGTGGGCCGGTTCACCCGCGGTCAAGGTCGGCAAGGCCACTCACCCGTGGCCGCAGCATCCGCCGCGCCGTGCCGCGCACTGGGTCCCGATCTTCGGTGTCACGTCGGTGGTGTTGGCCGGCATGCCGATCTTCGGGCTCGCCGCCGGTCTGGTCCCGGTCGGGTGGTCGGTGCGCGACGCTGCCGGCCTGGGCGACGCCTTCCGACGCGCGCTCGCCGTCCTGCCGATCGCGACGCTGGTGAGTCTGTTCGTCTTCGCGGCCCTGACGGTGCTCGCGGTGCGGCTGCTGTCGATCGGCCTCACCGAGGGCTACCACCCGGTCCGTAGCCGGGCGGGCTGGCAGGCGTGGGCCACCGAGCGCCTCATGGACTCGGCCCGGACCTTCCTGTTCCCGCTGTACGCGAGCCTGCTGACACCGCTGTGGCTGCGCCTGCTCGGCGCGAAGGTGGGCCGCGACACCGAGATCTCCACGGCGCTGGTGCTTCCCAAGTTCACCACCGTCGCCGACGGCGCCTTCCTGGCCGACGACACCCTGGTCGCGAGCTACGAACTCGGCGGCGGCTGGATGCGTATCGAGCCCGCCAAGATCGGTAAACGCGCCTTCCTCGGTAACTCCGGCATCGCCGGGCCGGGCCGGCGCGTCCCCAAGAACAGCCTGGTGGCGGTGCTGTCGGCGGCGCCGAGCAAGGCCAAGTCCGGATCGTCGTGGCTGGGCAGTCCACCCGTCCGGTTGCGTCGGGCCGCGACGCAGGCCGACGCGTCGCGCACCTTCGATCCGCCGCTGCGGCTCAAGGTCGCCCGCGCGGTGGTCGAGACGTGCCGGCTGATCCCCGTGATGGTCACGTTCGGTATCGGGCTGGGCGTGTTGTTCACACTGGCGTGGCTGGTGTCGGTCGGCGGCTTCGGGCTGGCGGCGCTCGGGGGCGGCATCGTGCTGCTCGTCGCGGGCGCCGTCGCCGGGGTGGTGTCGGTGGCCGCGAAGTGGCTCGTCGTCGGTCGGATCGGGGCCGTCGAGCATCCACTGTGGAGTTCGTTCGTGTGGCGCAACGAGGTGTCCGATGCCTTCGTCGAAACCGTCGCCGCCCCGTGGTTCGCGCGCGCCGCGAACGGCACCGCGGTGATGAACGTGTGGCTACGCGGTCTCGGCGCCACGATCGGCCGCGGCGTCTGGTGCGAGACCTACTGGCTGCCGGAGGCCGACCTGGTGACCCTCGGCGACGGCGCCACGGTGGAGCGGGGGTGCGTCGTGCAGACCCATCTGTTCCATGATCGGATCATGTCCATGGACACGGTCACGTTGGGTGCGGGCGCCACCCTCGGCCCGCACTGTGTCGCGCTCCCCGCCGCCGGACTCGGCGACGGCGCCACCGTGGGCCCCGCGTCGCTGGTCATGCGCGGCGACACCGTGCCGCCGTCCACCCGTTGGCAGGGCAATCCCATCACGCCGTGGAACGATCCGCCGCCGTGGACGGCGTCGGCCGAGGGCGTCCGATGAAGCCAGGGAAGATCTCCGAGGAACCGCTCGATCCGTACGTACCGCAGCACGGCAACCGCGGTTACCGGGTGTCGCGGTACGAGCTGGATCTGACCTACCGGGTGCACAGCAACCGCCTGTCCGGCAGGGCGTCCATCACCGCCACCACCACCGACGTCCGGCCCCGCTTCTCGCTCGATCTCGCGACGACGATGCAGGTGTCGAAGTTGTCGGTCAACGGCCGGCGCGTCGCGAAGTACACCCATCGCAACGGAAAGCTCACCCTCACCCCGGCGCAGCCCGTCCCCGCGGGCGGCGTCCTCTCGATCACCGTCCAGTACGCCGGCAACCCGCAGCCGATCGTGAGCATGTGGGGCGACGTCGGCTGGGAGGAACTGAGCGAGGGTTCGCTCGTCGCGAGCCAGCCGAACGGTGCGCCGTCGTGGTTCCCGTGCGACGACCACCCGAGTTGCAAAGCGAGCTACCGTATCTCGATCGCCACCGACTCGCCGTACCACGCCGTCGCGAACGGCACGCTGGTCAGCAAGCAGACCAAGGCGAGCCTGACGACGTGGGTGTACGAGCAGACCGAGCCCATGTCGACCTATCTGGCCACCGTCCAGATCGGACCGTACGAGCGGCGCCGGATCGACAGCGGGCAGGTGCCCGTCCACGTGATCCATCCCCCGCGGCTGCGCGAGCACGTCGACCACGACTTCGGGCGGCAGCCGCAGATGGTGGAGGTCTTCGAGAGACTGTTCGGCCCGTATCCGTTCGCGGACTACTCGGTCGTCGTCACCGACGACGACCTGGAGATCCCGATCGAGGCCCAGGGCCTGTCGGTCTTCGGGGCGAACCACAGCGACGGTCGGCGCGGCTGCGAACGTCTCGTCGCGCACGAGCTCGCGCACCAGTGGTTCGGCAACAGCCTCACCCTCGCCGTGTGGAAGGACATCTGGCTGCACGAGGGATTCGCGTGCTACGCCGAGTGGCTGTGGTCGGAGAACTCCGGCGGCCCCGACGCCCACACGCACGCGCTGCACGCGCACCGCCGCCTCGCCGCCGAACCGCAGGACATCCTGCTCGGCGACCCCGGACCGCGACTGATGTTCGACGACCGCATCTACAAGCGGGGCGCCCTCACCCTGCACGCGCTGCGGCAGGAGATCGGGGACGCCGCGTTCTTCGCCCTCCTCCGCACCTGGACGGAGAAGTACCGGCACTCGACGGTGTCCACCGAACAGTTCACCGACCTGGCAACGCATTTCACCGACACGTCGCTGCGCGGGCTGTGGCAGTCGTGGCTCGCCGAGAAGCCGCTACCGCGCCTCTGACACCTCGGGCAGGTGCCGCCGCCACTTGACGAGAACGAGCACCAGGCTCGCGGCGGCGACGATTGCGCCGAAGACGAACATCATCGGGTAGGTGAGCGCCGGATCGGTCTCCGCGATCACCGCCATCGCGGCCGGGACCGCGAACCCGAGGTAGCTCAGCGAGTAGAACACCGCGGTGAGACCGGCCAGATCGTCGGGCCCGGCGATCCGCTGGATCTCCTGCAGGCCCGACACCAGCGCCAACCCGTACCCGCAGCCGAGGATCGCCGCCGCCACGATCGAGACCGCGACGGTGAGCACGTGCGACGCCACCGCCGCCACCGCCATACCGACCACCAGCACCGCGAGGGCCACCGCGACGGCGCGCGCGTTGCGCGGCGTGTCGATCCGACGGCCGAGTGCCTGGATCGCGAACCCCGAGCCGAGGCCGATCATGCACAGGAGCGCGGAGAACGCGACCGGCGCGCTGCCACTGCGACCGGTCATGAGGGCCGGCATCACGGCGTACGCGGATGCCGCCGCACCGAACACCCACGGCGCCACGGGGGCGACCACGTACAGGAATCGGCGATGGCCGGCGGCGGGAATCTTCAGATCCTGGGCCAGCGAACGCCGCTCGGTGGAGGGCACGGCGGGGCGGGTCTCCGGGGCCCGCAGCACCGCGACACCGGCCGCGAGCGCGAGCGCCGAATGGACCGCGTACGCGAGCGCGCTCGGCCACGGCGCCCACTGCGCGAGGATCCCGGCGACCCCGGCCCCGATGCCGAAGCCCGCGGTCAGGCTCATCGCCGCACGACGGGCTCCCGCCCCGGGCGAGGCGGACGGGTCCCGGTCCGGCGACGAGAGTTCCTTGAGCCAGCTGCCGCCGACGGCCATGCCCAGGCCCAGCGCGACGCCGGACAGCACACGTCCGACGATCAGCCACGTCGCCGAGTCCGGCCCCGCGGCCAGTACCACCGAACCGGCCACCGCGATGAACGGCGCCGGCACCATCAGCGGACGGCGTCCCAGCCGATCCGAGAGCGGTCCGCCGATCAGGAGCGCCGGAACGATCCCGATCACGTACGCGAACAGGAAGGTGTCGACCACCACCTGCGTGAAGCCGTGATCCAGTTTGTACATCACCAGCAGCGGTGTGAACTCGTTGCCGCCCCACGCCACGGCGAACATGCCGGCGGCCACCAACATCCACTGCCGCGTGCGCGTGCGGGCGGCGTGCGCAGTGCCGGTGTCCTCACGCGTCGTCGTCATCGCCGTCCTCCCTCACTCAGTGCGTGCACCTCGCGCATGTGTCGACGGACGGCGGACGCGAACCCGTCGGCGTCACCGGCCGCCACCAGATCCGTCAGCCGCGCGTGGTCGTCGACGATCTTGGAAATCTGTTCGGGGTCCCGCGCGAGCGAGCGTGCCGTCATCCGGCGCTGACGCTCCCGCAGCCCGTCGTAGAACGTCTCGAGCAGCGGGTTGCCGCCGGCGCGCACCAGCGCCCGATGGAAGTCGGCGTCGAGCACACTGAACTGCGCGGCGTCCCCACCGGAGACGATCAGTTCGCGCTGCCGGTCCAGGTTCTCCCGCAGGGTCAGCACCAGCACGTCCCGGGCCCGCGGGTTCCTCGCGATCGCCTCGACGGCGTGCGTCTCCACGAGGAGTCGGGCGTCGACGACGTGCTCGGCCTCGCCGTCCGCGACCGGCACGATCAGGGCCCCGCGCTTGGGGTAGAGGCGCATCCAGCCCTCCGCCTCGAGCCGAAGGAACGCTTCCCGGACCGGGGTGCGGCTCGATCCCATCCGTGTGGCGATCTCACCCTCGCTGATCAGCTCACCTCCCGGCAACGCGCCGGACAGGATGAGCTCCTTCACCTCGCGGTACGCGAGCTCGGCCGCCGAATACAACTTAGACACAAGATGTATTTATACGCCTTGCGAAGGACCTGCCGGCAGGCGGGGTCGGTCAGGCCGTGGTGCCGAGTCCCTCCCCACGCGACTGCGCCGAGTACCGTCCGCCGCTGCGCAGGATCGTGATCGGGTGATCGAAGCACTCGCTGATCCGCGTCGTGGTGATGACGGACTCCGCCGCACCCTGCGCGGTGATGCGGCCGTCACGGATCAGCAGAGCGTGCGTCGTGGTGGTCGGGATCTCCTCGATGTGGTGCGTGACGAGGATGCTCGCCATCGCCGGATGCCGGGCCCGCATCTGGTCGAGCGCGGCGAGCAGCTGCTCGCGGGCCGCGAGGTCGAGCCCGGTGGCGGGCTCGTCGAGCAGCAGCACCGGCGGGTCCGGCATCAACGCGCGGGCGATGAGCGCGCGACCGCGCTCGCCCTGCGATAGCACCGGCCACCGCGCCTCGATCCGCGCGGACATTCCCATCATCGCGATGAGGTCCTCCGCCCGCGCCCGGTCCGCCGCCGTGGGCTGCCAGCGCTGTGCGAACTCCGGCGTGTTCGTCAGGCCGGTCAGCACGACGTCCCGCACCGTGAGCGGCCGGTCGATCGCGTGCCGCGGGTTGACATGCCCGATGTGCGCGCGCAGCTCTCGCATGTCCACCCTGCCGAGACGATGTCCGAGCACGTGCACGGTGCCGCGAGTCGGATGGGTCACCGCCCCCAGCAGGCTGAGCAGCGTGCTCTTGCCGGCACCGTTGGCGCCCAACAGCACCCAGTGTTGTCCCTGCTCTATCCGGACGTCGATGTCGCGCAGGATTGCCCGGCCGTCGCGGACGAGGTCCACGCCTTCGGTACTCAGCACGACACCGCCGTGGATCGGGGTGCTCATTCGCCGGTCCGTCCTTCCCGCAACTTCGCGATCATGGGGTCGAGGTTTGCGTTGGTCGCGGCAACCGCCGCCGCCCCGTCGCCCGCCGCGAGAGCGGCGACGAGGGCGTCGTGCGCCGCGCCGGTGTCCGGCAGCTGCGGTTCACTGTCCACCATGTCGACCAGCGCGGCGTGCAACACCGGTCGCACGGAATCGAACAGCGCGGTGAGCACGGCGTTCCCGGCCAGCACGACCACGGACCGGTGGAAGTCCAGGTCGGCCGTCACGAATGCGTCGGCGCCGCCCACCTGGCGCGCGTGCCGTTCGGCGACCTGTCGACGCAGCGCGGCGACGCCCTCTCGATCCGCGCGGTCGGCCGCCAACCGTGCGGCCTCCGTCTCGAGCGCCCGGCGGACCTCCAGGACTTCCAGGACCCGGGCCCGCCGCAGGAGCTGGTCGAAGCCGGGACCGTCCGGTGGTTCCGCCACGAAAGTCCCGACGCCGTGCCGGACGTCGAGCAGACCGTCACGAGCCAGCAGACGTACCGCCTCACGGACGGAGGAACGCCCCACCCCCAGTTCCGCGGCGAGTTCCGCCTCGCTGGGCAGTCGTTGTCCGACGGCCCACGACCCGGTCTCGATCCGCTGCCGCAGCACGTGCTCCAACTGCGGTACCAGCGGACCGTTCCGCAACGCCTGCCCTGCCATAGCTGCCACCTCCTGCCGGAAGTCTACAGACCTCAGATGTCTGAGGTCTCTGGTGAGTCCGTGCGCCCATACTCGCTGTTCGGCTCCGGCTCGGGCTGCTTCTATGCGAAGTTCGGCGAACACGGCCGGGCCGACCAGATCGTCACGGTTTTGTCGACTTCCGACTCCCCGCATCTCAGCGCAGCTGCCGGCGGAGAGGTGGTGCGGACATGCGAAAAACGCCGAAGGCCCCCACCATTACTGGTGGGGGCCTTCGGGAAAGGATGTTCGGCGGTGTCCTACTCTCCCACACCCTGTCGAGTGCAGTACCATCGGCGCTGGAGGGCTTAGCTTCCGGGTTCGGAATGGGACCGGGCGTTTCCCCTCCGCTATGGCCGCCGTAACTCTATGAAACTGTCACACATTCAACTCCCCGCCCGAACCATCCACCGGCTGCTGCCGGGCATGGTGGGGGTGAATGGTATCTGTGTGTTGTTTCAGATACCGCACAGTGGACGCGTAGCTTCTTTGTGGTAAGTCCTCGGCCTATTAGTACCAGTCACCTCCACACATTACTGTGCTTCCAGTTCTGGCCTATCAACCCGGTGGTCTGCCGGGGGCCTTACCCCCTCGAGGGGGTGAGAAACCTCATCTTGGAACAGGCTTCCCGCTTAGATGCTTTCAGCGGTTATCCCTTCCGAACGTAGCTAACCAGCAGTGCTCCTGGTGGAACAACTGGCACACCAGAGGTTCGTCCGTCCCGGTCCTCTCGTACTAGGGACAGCCTTCCTCAAGTTTCTGACGCGCGCGGCGGATAGAGACCGAACTGTCTCACGACGTTCTAAACCCAGCTCGCGTGCCGCTTTAATGGGCGAACAGCCCAACCCTTGGGACCTACTCCAGCCCCAGGATGCGACGAGCCGACATCGAGGTGCCAAACCATCCCGTCGATATGGACTCTTGGGGAAGATCAGCCTGTTATCCCCGGGGTACCTTTTATCCGTTGAGCGACACCGCTTCCACTTGCCGGTGCCGGATCACTAGTCCCGACTTTCGTCCCTGCTCGACCTGTCAGTCTCACAGTCAAGCTCCCTTGTGCACTTGCACTCGACACCTGATTGCCAACCAGGCTGAGGGAACCTTTGGGCGCCTCCGTTACATTTTGGGAGGCAACCGCCCCAGTTAAACTACCCACCAGGCACTGTCCCTGAACCAGATCATGGTCCGAGGTTAGATGTCCAATACGATCAGAGTGGTATTTCAACAACGACTCCACACACACTGGCGTGCATGCTTCACAGTCTCCCACCTATCCTACACAAACCGAACCGAACACCAATACCAAGCTATAGTGAAGGTCCCGGGGTCTTTTCGTCCTGCCGCGCGTAACGAGCATCTTTACTCGTAATGCAATTTCGCCGAGTCTGTGGTTGAGACAGCAGAGAAGTCGTTACGCCATTCGTGCAGGTCGGAACTTACCCGACAAGGAATTTCGCTACCTTAGGATGGTTATAGTTACCACCGCCGTTTACTGGGGCTTAAATTCTCAGCTTCGCCATTACTGGCTAACCGGTCCTCTTAACCTTCCAGCACCGGGCAGGCGTCAGTCCGTATACATCGTCTTACGACTTCGCACGGACCTGTGTTTTTAGTAAACAGTCGCTTCTCTCTGGTCTCTGCGGCCCCACCCAGCTCACACTGCAAGAGTGATCACCAGACGAGGCCCCCCTTCTCCCGAAGTTACGGGGGCATTTTGCCGAGTTCCTTAACCACAGTTCTCTCGATCGCCTTAGTATTCTCTACCTGACCACCTGTGTCGGTTTGGGGTACGGGCCGTGTGAAAGCTCGCTAGAGGCTTTTCTCGGCAGCATAGGATCACTGAATTCGCCTCAATCGGCTACGCATCACGTCTCAGGCATCATGAGTGGCGGATTTGCCTACCACTCGCCCTACACGCTTACACCAGTATTACCACTGACTGGCTCAGCTACCTTCCTGCGTCACCCCATCGCTTGGCTACTACCAGATCAGGTCCCGTGCATCCACATCCAGGTTCCCCGAAGGGAAGTAAGGACGCTTCAGGACGGTTAGTATCACTGATTCACCAGGGGCGCGTTCACACGGGTACGGGAATATCAACCCGTTGTCCATCGACTACGCCTGTCGGCCTCGCCTTAGGTCCCGACTCACCCTGGGCGGATTAACCTGGCCCAGGAACCCTTGGTCATTCGGCGGACGAGTTTCTCACTCGTCTTTCGCTACTCATGCCTGCATTCTCACTCGTGCAGCCTCCACACCTGGATCACTCCGGCGCTTCCATGGCTGCACGACGCTCCCCTACCCATCCACACCACTGCACACAGGCCCGTAGACCCGCATGGGTGTTATGTGAATGCCGCGGCTTCGGCGGTGTACTTGAGCCCCGCTACATTGTCGGCGCAGGATCACTTGACCAGTGAGCTATTACGCACTCTTTCAAGGGTGGCTGCTTCTAAGCCAACCTCCTGGTTGTCTTCGCGACCCCACATCCTTTTCCACTTAGTACACGCTTAGGGGCCTTAGCCGGCGATCTGGGCTGTTTCCCTCTCGACTACGAAGCTTATCCCCCGCAGTCTCACTGCCGTGCTCTCACACTCTGGCATTCGGAGTTTGGCTGACGTCAGTAACCTTGTGGGGCCCATCGGCCATCCAGTAGCTCTACCTCCAGAGTGAAACACACGACGCTGCACCTAAATGCATTTCGGGGAGAACCAGCTATCACGGAGTTTGATTGGCCTTTCACCCCTACCCACAGCTCATCCCCTCAGTTTTCAACCTAAGTGGGTTCGGGCCTCCACGACGTCTTACCGTCGCTTCACCCTGGCCATGGGTAGATCACTCCGCTTCGGGTCTAGAACATGCCACTCAAACGCCCTATTCGGACTCGCTTTCGCTACGGCTACCCCACACGGGTTAACCTCGCGACATGCCGCTAACTCGCAGGCTCATTCTTCAAAAGGCACGCCATCACCCCCAACACCGAAGTGTTCGAAGGCTCTGACGGATTGTAAGCGCACGGTTTCAGGTACTATTTCACTCCCCTCCCGGGGTACTTTTCATCTTTCCCTCACGGTACTAGTCCGCTATCGGTCACCAGGGAGTATTCAGGCTTATCGGGTGGTCCCGACAGATTCACAGCAGATTTCACGGGCCCGCTGCTACTCGGGTGTCCGTCACGACAGTCACCATGTTTTCGTCTACGGGACTCTCACCCTCTACGACAGGCCGTTCCAGACCACTTCGACTAACACGATGATTTCTTACTGTCGGCCAATCCGGCAGAATTGACAAGACGGATCCCACAACCCCACGAATGCAACGCCTGCCGGCTATCACACACCCATGGTTTAGCCTCTTCCGCTTTCGCTCGCCACTACTCACGGAATCACATGTTGTTTTCTCTTCCTGTGGGTACTGAGATGTTTCACTTCCCCACGTTCCCTCCACACGCCCTATATATTCAGGCGCGGGTAACCACACATCACTGTGGCTGGGTTTCCCCATTCGGACATCCTCGGATCTCAGCTCGGTTGACAGCTCCCCGAGGCTTATCGCAGCCTCCTACGTCCTTCATCGGCTCCTGGTGCCAAGACATCCACCGTACGCTCTTAAACACTTACAACAAAGATGCTCGCGTCCACTGTGCAGTTCTCAAACAACACACAAGCAGAAAACTCGTGCAGACACCGGACCAACCAGAACCGAAGTTCCCGCTGCGGTATGACCTGCGTTTCCCGCCTGTCGTCACTTTCCTTCGAGAAGATCACTTGCGTGTTCTCTCAGGACCCAACAGTATGCCGATATAACTCTCTTCCCACCAGCACTCGGGCCGGCAGTAGTGAAGAAGAATGCTTGTCAGTGTTCCACCCATGAGCAACCGCAGTCCCACGATTGGGGACTAAACGGCCTCTGCCAACCAGCAGGCCACCTGTGTGACCCCTGCGTTGGAGATGCTCCTTAGAAAGGAGGTGATCCAGCCGCACCTTCCGGTACGGCTACCTTGTTACGACTTCGTCCCAATCGCCGATCCCACCTTCGACGGCTCCCTCCACAAGGGTTAGGCCACCGGCTTCGGGTGTTACCGACTTTCATGACGTGACGGGCGGTGTGTACAAGGCCCGGGAACGTATTCACCGCAGCGTTGCTGATCTGCGATTACTAGCGACTCCGACTTCACGGGGTCGAGTTGCAGACCCCGATCCGAACTGAGACCGGCTTTAAGGGATTCGCTCCACCTCACGGTATCGCAGCCCTCTGTACCGGCCATTGTAGCATGTGTGAAGCCCTGGACATAAGGGGCATGATGACTTGACGTCGTCCCCACCTTCCTCCGAGTTGACCCCGGCAGTCTCCTGCGAGTCCCCGCCATTACGCGCTGGCAACACAGGACAAGGGTTGCGCTCGTTGCGGGACTTAACCCAACATCTCACGACACGAGCTGACGACAGCCATGCACCACCTGTATACCGACCACAAGGGGGCACCTATCTCTAGGTGTTTCCGGTATATGTCAAACCCAGGTAAGGTTCTTCGCGTTGCATCGAATTAATCCACATGCTCCGCCGCTTGTGCGGGCCCCCGTCAATTCCTTTGAGTTTTAGCCTTGCGGCCGTACTCCCCAGGCGGGGCGCTTAATGCGTTAGCTACGGCACGGATCCCGTGGAAGGAAACCCACACCTAGCGCCCACCGTTTACGGCGTGGACTACCAGGGTATCTAATCCTGTTCGCTACCCACGCTTTCGCTCCTCAGCGTCAGTTACTGCCCAGAGACCCGCCTTCGCCACCGGTGTTCCTCCTGATATCTGCGCATTTCACCGCTACACCAGGAATTCCAGTCTCCCCTGCAGTACTCAAGTCTGCCCGTATCGCCCGCAAGCTTGGGGTTGAGCCCCAAGTTTTCACGGACGACGCGACAAACCGCCTACGAGCTCTTTACGCCCAGTAATTCCGGACAACGCTCGCACCCTACGTATTACCGCGGCTGCTGGCACGTAGTTGGCCGGTGCTTCTTCTGCAGGTACCGTCACTTTCGCTTCGTCCCTGCTGAAAGAGGTTTACAACCCGAAGGCCGTCATCCCTCACGCGGCGTCGCTGCATCAGGCTTTCGCCCATTGTGCAATATTCCCCACTGCTGCCTCCCGTAGGAGTCTGGGCCGTGTCTCAGTCCCAGTGTGGCCGGTCGCCCTCTCAGGCCGGCTACCCGTCGTCGCCTTGGTAGGCCATTACCCCACCAACAAGCTGATAGGCCGCGGGCCCATCCTGCACCAGTAAACCTTTCCAACCCCCGCCATGCGACAGGAGCTCATATCCGGTATTAGACCCAGTTTCCCAGGCTTATCCCAGAGTGCAGGGCAGATCACCCACGTGTTACTCACCCGTTCGCCGCTCGTGTACCCCCGAAGGGGCCTTACCGCTCGACTTGCATGTGTTAAGCACGCCGCCAGCGTTCGTCCTGAGCCAGGATCAAACTCTCCGTTGAAGACTCTAGATTTCGCAGCCGAAGCCACTAATCAGTCATAGACATCGAGTCAAATCACTAGCAAAAAAACTCAAACTAGCTTTGCACTGACCATCCCAGACGGAAGAATGAGACGATCAGCAAATACCCACACCACGCTGCGGCAAAGCCGCGACACGATGGTGTGGAGTACCAAATAAATAATTGGCACTGACATTCATCGACACACTGTTGAGTTCTCAAAGAACACGCGCACACCATCACTCGAAACTTTGCAGTTCCTCGTTCCGGGGCAACCGTTCCAGCTTATCCCACCCGGGATCCGAGTGCAAACTCGGCTCCTTGCGGGCCACCCGGACGCGGCTCCACCACCCTACACGAGGGCGATACGACCAAACCGGGTGTGCCAGGCGCTCCCCGTACAACCTCGTTTTCCCTCGCTGACCTGTGAAGATCGCGTCCGGGTCGGTGTCCGTGTCGCTCTGACCTGGAATAAGTTACGCGAAGCATTCACCGAACACCAAATCGCCTGGTCACATGCCCTGAATGGGCCTCGAGTACTGCGCGGGACGTCCATTCGCCACCTCGAGGTGGCTCGAGCGGCGTTCCGGCCGGCTACGGGACCCAGTATTTGGCGGCCAGCTCCTCGACCAACGGGTCGTCATCGGCGACCTCGTCGAGCGCCGCGAGATCCCCGTCGATCGCGACCAGTCGCGGATCGTCGCCCTCGAACTCCTCGACCGGATGGCCACCGTTCTCGGCGAGCTGCCGCAGCAGCTTCTCGCGCACTCGGGCCTTGAGTGAATCGCTCACCTTCCGAGCATGGCGGCTCCCGCGCGATCCTGTCGAGCGTTTCGGTGACAGTCCGGAGACCTCAGTCGTCGTCGGAGCGCTTGAAGACCTGCCGCGCGACGGGAATCAGCATGACCAGGGCGCCGACCGCGAGGATCAGCCAGAAGATCTGCCACAACATCGGGGCTCCTCCCTGCACGGGTGGGGTGTCCCTACATTGTCCCGGTTCGGCCGGCCCGACCCGCGGATCGGACGAAAACGGGGAAGGCCCCGGCGGACTGTGTCCACCGGGGCCTTCCCAGAGCTGCCTGCGAGAATCGAACTCGCGACCTTTTCATTACGAGTGAAATGCTCTACCGACTGAGCTAAGGCAGCGTGCCTTTCGGCGCGTGCGAGTTTAGCCCGAACCCCCGCCCCCAATGCAAATCGGGCACCGGGCTACCGGTACTCGTCGCCGATCCGGGCCACGAGCGCGTCCAGAGCGAACTTCGGTTTGACGTTCATGTCCAGCGCTGCGCGGCAGTCCAGGATCGCCTCGATGCAGCGCAGCAGCCCATCGCGAGTGGTGCGGGCGGCGAGGTCTGCCGCGTGCTCCGCCATGTCGGGGTGGTTCGACGTCGCCGTCGAACCGAACGAGACGGCGAGCGCGTCACGGTACAGGCCGGCCAAGTCCATGAGTGCTCGATCGAGGGCGTCACGACCGGTGCGCGTGGCCCGTGACTTCTGCCGTCGCTCCAGATCCTTGAGGACACCCGCGGAGCCGCGCAGCGCGCCGGCCGCACCCTTCCCGGTACCACCGGCGCCGAGAGCTGTCCGTAGTTCCTCGGTTTCCCGCTCGTCTCGCCCGGCGGTGAGTTCCTTGGCCTCGACGTCCGCGGCCTGGACCAACTCCTCCGCGGCGGCGTACGCCGTCCCGGGGCGCATGGCGGCACCGGCGAGTGCGAGAGCGCGCTTGCGGCGCGCCCGCGCATCCTCGTCGGTGGCCAGCCGGCGGGCGCGTCCCACGTGCCCGCCACAGATCGATGCCGCCCACTGCGCGGTGTCGGCGTCCAAGCGGTCGCGGTCGCGCAGCACGTGGGCAATGGCCTCCACCGACGGCGTGACGAGGGGGATATGCCGGCAACGCGAGCGCAGCGTCACCGAGATGTCCTGGGGATCGACCGAGGGCGCGCACAGCAGGAACACGGTGCGCTCCGGCGGCTCCTCGACCACCTTGAGGAGGGCGTTGGCCGCGCCCTCGGTGAGTCGGTCGGCGTCCTCGACGACGACGATCTGCCACCGGCCGGTGCTGGGCCGCCGCGACGCGGTCTGCACGATCGCGCGCATCTCGCCGACGCTGATGCTCAGCCCCTCGGGCACGATGCGCCGGACGTCGCCGTGCGTACCGGCCATCGTGGTGGTGCACGCCTGACACTCGCCACAGCCGGGGACGCCGTCGGACGTGCACTGCAGCGCCGCCGCGAAGCACACCGCGGCCACCGAGCGCCCGGATCCGGGCGGCCCGGTGAACAGCCAGGAGTGCGTCATCCGGGAACCGGCGTCGCCGCCGCGCGCGGCGGTGGCGGCGGCCGTCAGTTCCGCCTCGACGTGCTCCTGGCCGACCAGTCGATCGAATACACCCGCCACGCGCCGAGCCTAACGGTCGATGCCGACGGCGAAGGCCCGGCCGGTCACGACTTCTTCGCCGCGGCCTTCTTGGCCGGCGCCTTCTTGGCTGCGGTCTTTTTCGCGGCTGCCTTCTTGGCGGGAGCCTTCTTGGCCGCCGCCTTCTTCTTCACCGGTCCGCGGGCGCGTCGCTCGGCGAGCAATTCGGACGCCCGCTCGTCGGTGATCGACTCGACCTCGTCGCCCTTGCGCAGGCTCGCGTTGGTCTCACCGTCGGTGACGTACGGGCCGAAACGTCCGTCCTTGATGACCATCGGCTTGCCGGTCGCCGAGTCGTTGCCCAGCTCCCGCAGCGGTGCCGCCGCCGAAGCCTGTCGACCGCGCCGCTTGGGCTCGGCGTAGATCTTCAGCGCCTCGTCGAGCGTCACCGTGAACATCTGCTCCTCGTTCTCCAGGGAACGGGAGTCGGTGCCCTTCTTGAGGTACGGGCCGTACCGGCCGTTCTGCGCGGTGATCTCTTCCTTCGACTCCGGATCCACACCCACGACCCGGGGCAGCGACAGTAGCTTGAGGGCGTCCTCGAGCGTGACGGTCGACAGGTCCATCGACTTGAGCAGCGAACCGGTGCGCGGCTTGGGACCGGCAGCCTTCTTCGCGGCCTTCTTGGCGGGCGCCTTCTTGGCGGCCTTCGTCTTGGTCGTGCCGGTGCCGTCGGCGTCGACCGGCACGATGTCCGGTTCGGGCTCGGGCGCCGGTTCCGGGAGGATCTCGGTGACGTACGGGCCGAAGCGGCCTTCCTTCGCGACGATCTCGTGCCCGGTCAGCGGGTCGACACCGAGCTTGCGGCCCTCCTGCGGAGTCGAGAACAGCTTCTCCGCGTACTCGGGCGTGAGCTCGTCCGGCGGCAGGTCGTCGGGCAGGTTCGCACGCTGCGAGACGGGGTCGCCGTCCGGGTCGTCCGGGTTCTGGACCATCCGCTCGAGGTACGGGCCGAAGCGTCCGACGCGCACGTGGACCTCGCGTCCCTCGGCGTCGTCGAACAGGCGGATCGAGTTGATCTCGCGGGCGTCGATGTCCTCGAGGTTCTCGCCGACCATCTTCTTGAGGCCGCCGGCCGCGGCGACCGAGTCGTCCGCCGCCTGCGAGTCGCCGAAGTAGAAGCTCGACAACCAGTTGCCGCGCTGCTCCCGGCCACCGGCGATCTCGTCGAGATCGTCCTCCATGGCCGCGGTGAAGTCGAAGTCCACCAGGCGACCGAAGTGCGCCTCGAGCAGACCGATCACCGCGAACGCCACCCATGAGGGCACGAGCGCGCTGCCACGCTTGTAGACGTACCCGCGGTCGAGGATGGTCTTGATGATCGACGAGTACGTCGACGGGCGGCCGATACCGAGATCCTCCAGCGCCTTGATGAGGCTGGCCTCGGTGTAGCGCGCCGGCGGATTGGTGGTGTGACCGTCCGGATCGAGCTTGGTCGCGGTGACGCCCTGCCCCTTGGTGAGCACCGGCAGCCGGGACTCGGCGTCGTCGGACTGGCCGCCGGCCTCCTCGTCGACACTCTCCACGTAAGCCTTCAGGAAGCCGGGAAACGTGATGGTGCGCCCGGATGCCGAGAAGGTGCACTCCTCGCCGGTGCCCGCGGTGCCGGTGATCCGCAGCGTCAGCGTCGTGCCGCGCGCGTCGGCCATCTGCGACGCGACGGTGCGCTGCCAGATGAGCTCGTACAGGCGGTACTCGTCGTTCTCGAGGCGCGCATGCAACTGGCCCGGCGTCTGGAAGACGTCACCGGCCGGCCGGATCGCCTCGTGCGCCTCCTGCGCGTTCTTGACCTTGCGCGTGTACTGCCGCGGGCTCGAGTGCACGTACTCGGCGCCGTACAGCTCGGTGGCCTGGGCGCGGGCGGCCGCGATGGCCGACTGCGACAGCGTGGTCGAGTCGGTTCGCATGTAGGTGATGTAGCCGTTCTCGTACAGCCGCTGCGCGACGCGCATCGTGCGCTCCGAGGAGAACCGGAGCTTGCGCGCGGCCTCCTGCTGCAGCGTCGACGTCATGAACGGCGCGTACGGCTTGCGGGTGTACGGCTTGTCCTCGGCGGACGAGACGACCAGGTCGACACCCTCGAGCGACTCGGCGAGCCGACGGGCGTACGCCTCGTCGATCACCGTCACCCCGGACGACTTCAGCTTGCCGTCGGGTCCGAAATCGCGGCCGACCGCGACACGCGAGCCGTCGACCGCGACCAGACGCGCACCGAAGTTACGGGGACTCGCGTCGGCACCGGCGTCGAGCGTGGCCGAGATGTCCCAGTACTCCGCGGAACGGAACGCCATCCGCTCCCGCTCGCGCCGAACGATGACGCGAGTGGCGACGGACTGCACGCGGCCCGCCGACAGCTTCGGCATGACCTTCTTCCACAGCACGGGGCTGACCTCGTAGCCGTAGAGGCGGTCGAGGATGCGGCGGGTCTCCTGCGCGTCGACCAGATCGTTGTCGAGATCGCGGGTGTCCTCGGCGGCCGCACGGATCGCGGGCTCGGTGATCTCGTGGAAGACCATCCGGCGAACCGGGATCTTCGGCTTGAGAGTCTCGAGCAGGTGCCAGGCGATGGCCTCGCCCTCGCGGTCGGGGTCGGTGGCGAGGTAGAGCTCGTCGGCGTCCTTGAGGAGGCTCTTGAGCTCGGTGACCTTCGACTTCTTCTCGGGGCTGACGACGTAGAGCGGTTCGAAGTCCTGGTCGACGTTCACGCCCAGGCGCGCCCACGGCTCACCCTTGTACTTCGCGGGCACGTCCGCGGCGCCCCGCGGCAGGTCACGGATGTGTCCGACCGACGCCTCCACGACGTAGTTCTTGCCGAGGTAGGGCGCGATCTTCTTGGCCTTCGTCGGTGACTCGACGATGACGAGGCGGCGCGTGGCAGACGCTCCGTCCGCCGTGCTCTTCTCCCGTGATGCCACCAGTCTGTCCGCACCTTTCCTGCTCGATCAGTGCCGCTGTGCGCACCTGATGCGAATCTCGTCTCCGCCCCCGTTATACCGGGTCCGGTCTTTTACAGGGTGTCACACGGCCCGGACAGGTGCGCATATCCATCCCGTTCGATTCGCTCAAATGTGCGGCCAGTTGCGCCGGGCGTCCGGGTCGTCCGGTGCCTCTCCGATGTTCTCCGCGAGATGCATGAGCCGTCGCCGCCCGGAAATTCGCAAGGCCGGGGACGGCCCCCGATTTCCGACGATCGTCGGCGCGACACCGGCCCGCATCAACGATTGCGCGAGGACATTGTGCGTGTCCGGGGCGTGCGGATCGAGTCCCAGCACGTAGCGCTGGCCGTCGAGTTCGACGCGCCCCGACGCGAGCACCCACGCACGCTGCGCCCGCGTGCCGGGGACCCAGCCCTCGGGGACCGCCTTGACCGCCCCGCGCGTCCACCGCGCGGCGAGCGTGGTCAGCTGCGGAACCGCCGCGGTCCGCACCAGCGGACGGTCCTCCTCCGACCGGCCGATCTCCGCGTCGAGTCCGGTTTCCCGCATCATCTCGGCGATCGCCTCGGCGCGCCACACGCTGTCGACGACGACGGACACGCGGGCGCCCTCCCGGGACGACACCACCTGGCCCTGCGCAGCCAGCAGCCCGCCGAGGTCGGTCACCGCCGGCGGGACCGCCTCGGCGGAGAAGAAGGAGAGCTGCGCCACAAGTGGGACAGTAGGCCACAATCGGGCCGTGGTCGGGAGGATCGCCGAACGGCGCTCGCACCGGAGACGCGGCCGCCCCACTAACGAACTCGTCCCCCGGTACCGCGAAGGGCACCGGGGGACGAGTCAGGCAGCGGTCGTCACGACCAGCCTGCCGAATCGTTCAAAGATGAACGGATCAGATAGCGCGAACGCCGGTGGCCTGCGGGCCCTTGGTGCCCTGGCCGACCTCGAACTCGACGCGCTGGTTCTCTTCCAGGGTGCGGAAGCCGCTGCCCTGGATCTCGGAGTAGTGGACGAAGACGTCAGCGGAGCCGTCCTCGGGAGCGATGAAGCCGAAGCCCTTTTCCGCGTTGAACCACTTCACAGTGCCCTGTGCCATGCTTTTCCTTCTCTTTCTTACACCGGATTCGATGGACAGCACTTCTGGTCCACCGGGCCGGTTCCGACCGCTGTACTTTCTCGATTCCCCCTCAGGAACGCATAAGCACCGCGCTCGCAACATCGATCCTGCGGGCGTTTAAACGAACACAGAAGCTGCGACCAGGTCATAGTCAACCACGTCCGCCGCCCCTGCAACAGTCGAAAGACGAACAAAAACTGCAAACGGATGATCTTGCACGGAGTGCCACTCCAGTTACCGTCGAGTACACCCCTCGCCGACCCCGTTCGGACACCCCATATAGGATCAAAAGCCCAGGTCCGGGGCGCCCGGCGCGATCCGGACCCCGGGACGAGACTTGCATCGGACAATTCCGGAAGGGGCGCCCGTGAACACCTCGCCGCGTGCCCGTCGCACGCGCGAAACCGGTCCCGACTCGTTCGGACGCACACTGCTCGATCGCGTGTTGGCAGGTACCCCTCCCGGCGAGCGTCCGCTCACGTTCACTTCCGAACTCCCGGCCCGGGTCGCGCAGGTAGCCGAGTGGCCGGAGTGGGCGGATCCGGCCGTGGTGCGCGCCCTTCGGCAGGCGGGGATTCCGCAGCCGTGGCGTCACCAGGCCGAGGCGGCGACGATCGCAGCGGGCGGCGACCACGTCGTCGTGGCCACGGGCACGGCGTCGGGCAAATCGCTGGCGTACCAACTTCCGGTGCTGACCGACCTCGCCGGACAGTCGCGGGGAACGGCGCTGTACCTGTCCCCGACCAAGGCTCTCGGCGCCGACCAGTTGCGGGCCGCGATGGCGCTGACCGAGTCGGAGGCGGAGCTGTCGTCGATCCATCCGTGCGGCTTCGACGGCGACACCCCGACCGAGATC
This sequence comes from Rhodococcus sp. SGAir0479, assembly GCF_005484805.1. NCBI lineage: Bacteria > Bacillati > Actinomycetota > Actinomycetes > Mycobacteriales > Nocardiaceae > Rhodococcus > Rhodococcus sp. SGAir0479. The sequence continues at coordinate 4,598,940 of NZ_CP039432.1, read as the reverse complement.
CGCCAGTGGGCGCGCGCCAACTCGCGCTGGATCTTCACCAATCCGGACATGCTGCACATCGGCATCCTGCGCTCGCACCAGCGCTGGTCGCACGTGCTGCGCAACCTGCGGTACGTCGTCGTCGACGAGTGCCATTCCTATCGCGGCGTCTTCGGGTCGAACGTCGCGCTCGTGCTGCGGCGCCTGCGCAGGCTCGCGGCACGGTACGGCGCGCACCCGGTGTTCGTGCTCGCGAGCGCGACGACGTCGGAGCCGGGGGCGGCCGCGTCACGGCTGATCGGCGCACCGTGCGCCGAGGTCACCGAGGACGGTTCGCCGCACGGCCCCCGGACGATCGCGCTGTGGGAGCCGCCGCTGCTCGAGTCGGTGACCGGGGAGAACGGTGCCCCGGTTCGGCGGGCCGCGGGATCGGAGGCGGCGCGGATCATGTCGGATCTGCTGGTAGAGGGGGCCCGGACACTGACCTTCGTCCGGTCCCGCCGCGGCGCGGAGCTGACCGCGATCGGCAGCCGCCGCATCCTGTCCGAGATCGACCCCGACCTGGCCGACCGGGTGGCCGCCTACCGCGCCGGCTACCTCGCCGAGGACCGCCGTGACCTCGAGGCCTCGCTCGCGGACGGACGGCTGCTCGGCGTCGCCACGACCAACGCGCTCGAGCTGGGCGTGGACATCGCCGGACTGGACGCCGTCGTCGTCGCGGGGTTCCCCGGAACGGTCGCCTCGTTCTGGCAGCAGGCCGGCCGTTCGGGGCGGCGGGGCGAGGGCTCGCTGGTGGTGCTGGTCGCCCGCGACGATCCACTCGACACGTACCTCGTGCACCATCCGTCGGCGCTGCTCGACCGCCCGGTCGAGGCGACGGTCACCGACCCGACCAACCCGTACGTGCTGGGCCCGCAGCTGTTGTGCGCGGCGATGGAGATGCCGCTGTCGGATGCCGAAGTGGAGGAGTTCGGCGCGGCGGACGTGCTCGCGGACCTCGCCGCGCAGGGCGTGGTCCGGCACCGCTCGCGCGGCTGGTTCGTCACCCCCGACGTCGACCCCCACGGTGCTCTCGACATCCGGGGCGGGATCGGCACCCAGATCGCGATCGTCGACGGCGAGTCCGGGCGGTTGCTGGGGACGGTCGACGGGGGCCGCGCGCCGGCGACCGTCCACCCCGGTGCCGTTCACATCCATCAGGGCGAGTCGTTCGTCGTCGACCACCTCGATCTCGACGACGGCATCGCGATCGTCCACGCCGAGCAGCCGGAATGGACGACGTCGGCCCGGGAGGTCACCGACATCGGGATCGCCGACGTCGGCGAGCACAAGCGGTACGGCGACGTGGACGTCGCGCTGGCGCAGGTGGAGGTGACCCACCAGGTGGTGGGCTACCTGCGTCGGCTGCCGTCCGGTGAGGTGTTGGACTCCGTCGAACTCGACATGCCCGCCCAGACGCTGCACACCCGCGCGGTGATGTACACGATCACGCCCGAGTTGCTCGCCGACAGCGGGATCGGCGCCGACCGGACGCCGGGCGCACTGCACGCCGCCGAGCACGCCGCGATCGGTCTGCTCCCGCTGGTCGCGACGTGCGACCGTGCCGACATCGGCGGGGTCTCGACGGCGCTGCATCCGGACACCGGACTGCCGACGGTGTTCGTGTACGACGGGCACCCGGGCGGCGCCGGGTTCGCCGACCGCGGGCACGCCGAGCTGGTTCGTTGGCTGAGCGCCACCCGGTCGGCGATCGAGGCGTGCGAATGCGTGGCCGGATGCCCGTCGTGCGTGCATTCCCCCAAGTGCGGCAACGGTAATCACCCGTTGGACAAGGACGGCGCGATCCGGGTCCTGGCCGCGGTGCTCGACGCGGTGGACCCGCAACCGCGCGCCTGACGGGTTCACTCGGCCGGCCCGGCTCGGGCGACCGCCCGAGCCGGGCCGAGCTGAAGGGCCTTCGACCCCGTCGGCGCCTCGGTCGACACGACGACGTCCCATCCCTCGACGCTGCATTCGCCCACCGCAACCCGCATGCGCCGTGCAACGGACTCCGCCGCGGCACAGGCGGATTCGCTGCCCTCGGCGAGCGCCTGGGCGGCCGCCAGTGCCCCGAGATCGGCGGCCGCCTGCGCCCGGTGACGTGCCGCGACCGCCCCACCCAGGTGCAACAGGACGGCCGTCACCGCCACGAGCCCGGCCAGCGCGAAGCACGCCAACACCGTCGCGCCACCGGACTCGTCCCGCCACCCACGGCTCATTCGTCTGCCGCCTCGGGCTCGCGGACGGCGACGGCCTCCGCCGACAGCACGACCAGTGGCAGCAGCGGGACCCCGGCCCGTACCGTCGCCGTGACGAATTCGCCGTCCTCCCGCAGCGTGATGTCGGCGTCGGGCGGTGCGACCCGGCCGGCGACGTCGACGGCCACCGTCCGGTCACCGCGGGCCGCGAGCCGGGCCGCCTCGCGGGCCGCGTCGATGCAACGCACCTGGGCGGAGGCGGCGGCGATGGCGCCGACGCACAGGAGAACGACCGTCACGATCGAGGCGATGCCGATCGCCACCTCGACCGTGACGGCACCGTCGTCCCCGCGAGCGAGCCGCGCCCTCAGACCTTGGTGGCGAGCGCCTTGTCGATGATCCCGGTGAGTGCGGAGACGATCGAATCCCCGGTGACCACGGTGTAGAGAATCGCCCCGAACGCCGCGGCGGCGATCGTCCCGATCGCGTACTCGGCCGTCGACATTCCGTCGTCTGCGGTCGCGGCGAGCACGAGGCGTGCCTGCAGGTGGTGCAACTTGCTGATCCACATATCTTTCCCCCTCATTTCCCATCCGCCGCGGCCTTTCCGCGACGGCCCGTCCCCGGCGGCTCACAGGAGCCCTCCCGCGAGTACCCGGCCGGCGAGTCCGATCACCACCGGAACGATTCCCAGACAGACGAACGCCGGCAGAAAACACAGTCCCAGCGGGCCCCCGATGAGGACGCCGGCCCGTTCCGCCCCCGCGACGGCACGGTCCTCGGCGTCGGCACGCTGCTGCGTCGCCAGTTCCCCGATCGCTTCCGACAGCGCCGCGCCCGATCGCGCCGATCGGCGCGCCATCCGCGCCAGCGCCTCCGTGGCCGGGTCACCGGCCACGACTCCCCACGCCGTCGCCGGATCCGCGCCGAGCGTCAGCAGATCGGCGGTGCGTCGCAACGATCGGGAGAGCGGTGACGGCGCGGAGGGGCCGACGGCAGCGGCCGCGGCGGACGCGGGCAGCCCGGCCCGCAGACATGCGGCGAGCAGGTCGAACGCGCCGGCGACCGCCAGCGGATCGGTCGACGTCGGCGCGGGGTCGACTGCCGGGGGCGGTGCCCCACCCGGCGTCGCCGTACCGCGCAGGCGCCGCCGCGGGGCCGACGGACCGGGCGTCACGAGTGCCGCCCCCGCGAGGGCCAATGCCGCGGCCCACATCACGCCATCACCCGGTCCACGATCCGGTCGGTCCACGCCAGTCCGGCCGCGACCAGTACGGTGCCGGCGATCAACAGCACCCCGCCGAGCCCGCCGCCGAGCAGGACCGTGACGGGCGCAGCGCCCATGAGTTGGCCCAGCCCGATGCCGAGCACCGGTAGGCCTGCCAGCACGGCCGCCGTGGCCCGCGCGCCCGCCAACGACGCGTCGGTGCGGGTGCGGAACCGGTTGCGTCCCAGCAGATCCGATCGGGCCGCCTGCAACAGATCGGCCAGCGCGAGACCGTGACTCTCCGCGACCGCCCACGCATTCGCGATCCGTTGCAGATCGTCGGCCACCACGCTGCTCGGCACGAGCAGGCCGCCGGCCGCCGAGCCGCCCAGCCGCGCCCGGGCGCCGGCACACCGGAACGCGTCGGCGGCCACGCCGTCGCACTCGGCCGCCGCCGTCTCGCACGCGACCGCCGGGTGTGCCCCCACCCGCAGTTCGCCGATCACCACGTCGAGCCCGGCCAGCACACCGCGCCGTTGGCGCGCGCGGTGATCGGCCGCGCGCCGGCGCCGGTGACGCCGACGGACGGTGGCCGCGAGCACGGCAGCCGCCACGGCCGGAGTCACCGCACCGAGCGCCGCCAGCGGTACGCACACGAGGAACGCGAGATCGACCGGGGACAGGCCGCGCCGAGAGGCCGCCCGCCGAACGCGCGCCACCGCACCGCGCGGCGCCACCGGCCTGCCCTGCACCCCCCGCAGCCGGATCCGGGCCGCACGAGTGGGCAGCACCAGTATCGCCCCGGCCAGACACAGCAGAGCGGCCGTCACCGCGCGTTCCTCGCGTCCAGCAACGCGCGCAACGCCGCGCCTCCGGGCGCCGGGCCGGCCTCTGCGGTCCAGACCGGCACGACGCGCACCGTACCGGCCGGATCCCTTTCGAGCACACCGATTTCCACGAGTCCGCGACGCCCGGAGGAGTCCCGGCGGACGTGCAGGACGGCCTGGACCGCCGCGGCGAGCTGGCTGTGCAGAGCCCGGCGGTCCATGCCGCCGAGCGCCGCGAGTGCCTCCAGCCGGGCCGGCACCTCACCGGGCGAGTTGGCGTGCACCGTCCCGGCGCCGCCGTCGTGACCGGTGTTGAGCGCGGTGAGCAGATCGACCACCTCGGCCCCGCGCACCTCCCCGACCACGATGCGGTCGGGCCGCATCCGCAGCGACTGCCGCACCAGATCGCGGACCGTCACCTCGCCGACGCCCTCGACGTTGGGGGCCCGGGCGACGAGCTGCACGACGTGCGGGTGGGACGGCGCCAGCTCGGCGGCGTCCTCGACGCAGACGATCCGTTCGCTCGGATCGACCCGGCCTAGCATGGCGGCGAGCATCGTCGTCTTGCCGGCGCCGGTGCCCCCGGTGACGAGGAACGCCAGCCGCGCGCGCACGATCTCCTCGAGCAGCGCGTGCGCCTGCGGGTGGACCGCCCCGCGCACGGCGAGGTCGTCCAATCCCTGGGTGGCCGGCCGGAGGACACGCAACGACACGCAAGTGCCGCCTTGCGCGACGGGAGCGAGCACCGCGTGCAGGCGCACGCCCAGGTCCCCGCCGCCGATGCCGTCGAGGCGCCCGTCCACCCAGGGTTGGGCGTCGTCCAGACGTCGGCCCGCCGACAGCGCGAGCCGCTGGGCGAGCCGCCGCACGGCCGCCTCGTCGGGGAAGGACACGGCTGTGCGTTCGAGTCCGGCGCCGAGGTCGACCCACACCGCGTCGGGCGCCGTGACGAGGACGTCCGCGACACCGGGCAGCGCCAGCAGTGGTTCGAGGGGTCCCGCGCCGGTCAGCTCCGTCTGCAGCGTGCGCAACACGGCCAACAGGTCGGTGTCGCCGAGCACGCCACCGGATTCCGCCCGGATGGCCGACGCCACGGTGGCCGGGCCGAGATCGCCCTCCGTCAGGGCCAGTCGTTCCCGGACCCGCTCGAGCAGATCCGGGGAGGCCAGCGTCCCCGACCGACCCGGCTCGACGGTCACGCCGCCCTCCCCTGCCGGCGCGGACGGGCTGCGAGCACGTCCAGCACCGCGCGCGCCCCCGCCGCGAGCGGTGAGCGCCGACCGGGATCGAAGCCCCCACGCTCGAGCATCGCGTCGATCCCCGGTTCGGGGCGCACGGCCGCGAGCAGTGGGACCCCCAGGCTCCCCGCCAGATCGCCGCTCCGCAGCCCGCCCGGGGCGGGGCCACGAACCACGATCCCCTGGTTGGGGTTTCGCTCCGACACCCGCGCCAGCACGTGTTCGGCCGCGACACCTCCCCGCACGGTCGCCGGCACGACCACCACGACGAGATCCGCGACGTCGAGCACGCTGTCGCCTGCCGCGGACGGAAGGCGCGGCACGTCGCAGACCACGAGTCCGCCCACCGAGCGACCGGCCTCGACGACCGCGGTGACCGCCGCCGGTGTGGGTGCGCCCGTGTCCCCGCGATCGCACGAGAGGACGCTCAGCGCAGCGGATCGCGCCGGGAGCGCCGCGCGCAGCGCCTCCGCCGAGACACGCCCTCCCTCCACCGCGAGCCCCGACCACCGCAGCCCCGGCTTCCCCTCGATGCCCAGAAGCAGGTCCAGCCCGGCGCCGAGGGGATCGACGTCGACGAGCAGCGCCCACGCTCCCGCGGTCCCGGCACCACGCGGACGTGACGCCTCGAGCGCGACCGCCGCGGCCAGGCTCGAGGCGCCCGCTCCCCCGCACCCGCCGACCACCGCGATCACCGCCCCCTCTCCCGGCGTCCGGACCCGGGGCTCGGCGAAGGCCGCGACGAGCGCGGCTTCGTCGTCCGGTACCCCGAGCACGCTGGCGGCGCCGACCGCGGTGGCCGCCTGCCAGTCGGCGAGCGTCGGCACGCCGTCGGCCACGAGCAGCACTTGTTCTCGCCGGGGCAGTCGCGTCGCACAGCCCCGGGCGGCGGCGGCGTCCAGAACCACGAGGTCCGCCGATTCCCACTCGGACCGCCCGACAGGGAGCGACGCCTCAACGAAGGTTTGATCGGTCGCGGCAGCGACGGACCGCAGACTCTGCAGAATCGTGCCGGGGCCGACGATGCCCAGTACGCCACGCCGGACCCCGGAATCGCTGATGTTCATGCCGCCAGCCTGCGTTTCGCGGAGACCGACCGGAAGGCGTCGAACGAGAATGTGGAGTAATTCGGAGCCTGTGGATCAATTTCGGTACGAACGTACCAATTATGCGAATAGCCGAGACCGCACTGCGCGCACGAACCGTCGAGAAATAGCCCGACGAGGACGCGGGTGATGGCCTCGCGGCCGAGGAACCGCACGAGAGAAGGCGCCGGCCGGAAAGGATTCGGTGGGCGACACCGAGGAAGCAGGGCGAGGAAAAGAAGGCGCGACCAGCACGGGAGCACGGCCGGAACCTGGCCGAGAAAGGGGACGACCCCCGCCAGGGGGGGAGGAGGCGGGGGTCGTCAGAGTTCAGCCCCGGGGGGTCGGGCTGAACACGCCTGGATCGCGTCCAGGTAGAAGCAATACTACACCCAGATCCACGAATATTCGCAAGTTCCGATATCCCGCAGGAAAGCGCGGAACTGCAGGTCGCGTCCGACAATCCGCGCACAGTGAGCCACGCCACGGACCCGCTCCCCTATTCTTGGTCACGTGAACGCCCGACCGAGCGCACATCCGGAACGCGACCGAGTGGCCGCGTTCTTCGATCTGGACAAGACCGTCATCGCGAAGTCCAGCGCACTCGCGTTCAGCAAGCCGTTCTTCGCCGAGGGGCTCATCACGCGGCGGTCGGTACTGCAGAGCAGCTACGCCCAATTCCTGTTCCTGCTCTCCGGGGCCGACCACGACCAGATGGAGCGCATGCGCGCACACCTGACGAACATGACGGCCGGCTGGGACGTCGAACAGATCCGCGCCATCGTCGCCGAGACCCTGCACGACATCGTCGATCCGTTGATCTACGCGGAGGCGGTGGACCTCATCGCCGACCACCGGGCGCGGGGCCACGACGTCGTGATCGTCTCGGCCTCCGGCGAGGAGGTGGTGACGCCCATCGCCACCGCACTGGGAGCCACCCACAGCACCGCGACCCGCATGGTCGTCGAGGACGGCCGGTACACCGGAGAGCTCGAGTTCTACTGCTACGGCGACGGCAAGGTCGAGGCGATGCGCGAGCTCGCCGCGAGTCACGGCTACGACCTGACGCGGTGCTACGCGTACTCCGACTCGGTGACCGATCTGCCCATGCTCGCCGCCGTCGGACACCCCACCGCCGTCAACCCGGATCGGGCACTGCGCCGCGCCGCGACCGAAAATGGTTGGCCCGTATTGTCTTTCTCCAACCCGGTGTCGATGCGGTCCCGGCTGCACGCCTCACCGCGGAGCGCCGCCGCGGCCGCCGCCGCCCTCCTGTCGGGCGCTGCGGTCGTCGGCGCGTTCACCTACGGGGCGCGTCGACGGAAACGGTGAACGAGCGTCTGACACAAAGGAAAATTGGCTCTTGAAGTGGGGTGGAGCAGAGGGTACAAAGGAGTTACGGAATGCCGGAAGGCCAGGGTCGATCCGGAAGAGAAGGGCCGATCCCCCGCACGGACTTCCCAGCACGGGCACCAGGTACCCACGCGAAGCAGCAAGCCACTATAAGGGCAGAAGCGTTGTGGGCCTGCGAGACTCGGACGCCTGACGGTAAGGGTCCCGCACCAGTTGCGGGAACGAACCGGCACCGATCGAGCCAGCGCCGAGGCCGTGACACACAACCCACATGTGCACGCATGGTAACCCGGCAGTCCGTGCTAGCGGGTGGCGGCGCCGACCACGGTCGACGGCACCACCCGCTTCGCATGTGCGGGCCGGCTCAGCCCGCGGTGGCCGCGTCCGCGATCGACATAGCCTCTCGGGCACCGGCTTCGAGCGCGCCGCAGCACAGGATCACCCAGCTGCCCACTCCTTCGGGTGTGCCGGCCGCGAACCCGGCGATGCCGTCCCGGTAGGCCGGCACCCGACGCATCCAGCTGACCTCCGGCACGCCGAGGTTGTGCGGATCCAGCCCCGTCGAGGTAGCGACCAGTCGGGACGCCGCGCGAGCGACGATGCCGTCGGCGACACCGAACGGCTGCAGCGCCAGCAGTTCGCCGTGCACGATGGCCGCCAGCACCGGGGCAGGTGCCTTCGTCCCGCCGGTGACGAGCTGCGCGAGCATGTCCAGACGCTCCCCCACGCCCGGCTCGGACCGCGGACGTCCGAGCGTCTCCGCATCGGTGACGAGGTCGGACGCGGCGAGCAGGTGCAGCCGGGCGAGGGCCTGCAGCGGCGCCCGCTGCCAGGTCGGGAGGATCACGGTGAGCGCCTCCCCGTCCAGGGCCTGCGCCACGCGCAGCGCCCCCGAGAGCACCGGGTCGCCGACCGTGCCCGGGGTGGGCAGTTCCGTGGAACCACCGTCGATCGCGGCCGACGCCCGCGCGGCGCGCACCGACGCCTCGGTGGCCGTCTGCGGCCACCCCCGCCGGTTGGTCTTGTGCCGATGCACCTCGCCGAGCGCGTCGCGGGCGCGGTCGGCCGCCTCCACCACACCGGGCAGGTCCAACAGCGGCCGCAGAGGATCAGTCACGGGAACACTCACAGCCCAGACGCTACCTGCCGGTGGTCGCCACCCCGATCGCCGTGTGACTGGTCAACGCCGCCGGCCGCGCGGGATCGCGTCGAGCAGGCGTCGCGTGTACTCGTGCGTCGGATGTTCGAACACCTCGGCCGCGGAGGCCGCCTCGACCACCCGACCACCGTGCATCACCACCACCCGGTCCGCGATCGCGCGTACCACCGCGAGGTCGTGGCTGATGAAGACGTACGTCAGCCCCAGCTCGCGTTGCAGCTCGTCGAGCAGTCGCAGGATCTGGTCCTGCACGACGACGTCGAGTGCGGACACCGCCTCGTCGCAGACGACGAGCTCCGGGCCGAGCGCGAGTGCACGCGCGATCGCGACCCGCTGCCGTTGCCCTCCGGACAGTTCGGCGGGGAATCGGTCGGCGGTCTCCGACGGCAGCGCCACCCGGTCGAGCAGCTCGCGCACCCGCCCGGCCCGCGTGCGCCGGTCGCCCACGCGGTGCACCCGTAGTGGTTCCTCGATGATCCGCTGCACCGAGTACGTGGGATCGAGGCTGCCGTACGGATCCTGGAACACGGGTTGCACCCGGCGCCGGAACGGCGCCTGCCGCTGCAGGGTGGTGAGGTCGGTGCCGTCGAACATCACCGTCCCGGAATCCGGCGACAGCAGCCCCGACACCATCCGGGCGACGGTGGACTTGCCGGATCCGGATTCGCCGACGATCGCGGTCGTCGTGCCGCGGGCAACGGTGAACGAGACGTCGTCGGCCGCCGTGACCTCGACGACCGCCCGACGGCGGCCGATCCGCGAGCCCCTCCGCCGGAACACCTTGCGCACGCCGTCGACGACGAGCAGCGGGGGCGCCGCGGAGGCCGGGGCCGCCGCACGCGGACGCGCACGAGCCGACGCGAGCGACGGCGCCGCCGCGACGAGCCGGCGGGTGTACGCGTCCCGGGGATCGGTGAGTAGACGCTCGGCCGGGCCCGCCTCCACGATCCGCCCGCGGTGCATCACGACCACGTGCTCGGCGCGTTCGGCGGCGACCCCGAGGTCGTGGGTGACGAGCAGGACCGCGGTGCCGAGCTCACGTGTCAACCCGGACAGGTGGTCGAGCACGCGCCGCTGCACGGTCACGTCGAGCGCCGACGTCGGTTCGTCCGCGATCAACAGCCTCGGCCGCGCTGCGAGCCCGATCGCGATGAGGACCCGCTGCCGCATGCCTCCGGAGAACTCGTGCGGATAGTGCCCGCTGCGGTCGGCGGCGTCCTCGAGCCCGGCCTCCTCGAGCAGTTCGTCGGCGCGGCGCCGGGCCGCCCGGCCCGACGCGACACCGTTGGCCATCAGCGCCTCCCGCACCTGGAATCCCACCGGCCACACCGGATTGAGATTGGTCGCGGGGTCCTGCGGGACGAACCCGATCCCGCTGCCCCGGATTCGGACGAGCTGCCGTGCCGATGCCCCCACCAGGTCGGCGCCGTCGAACCGGATCCGCCCGCCGGTGATCCGTCCGCCTGTCGGCAGCAAACCGAGAATCGCGTGCGCGAGCGTGGATTTGCCGGATCCGGACTCGCCGACCACCGCGACCGTCTGGCCGGGATGCACCGTCAGGCCGGCCTCCCGCACGGCGCGCACCGCCGTCGGCCCCGATCCGAACGCGACGTCGAGGGCGTCCACCTCGAGCAGCGGCGCGGTCATCGCGGCCGCGCCCGGACGGGATCGAGCGCGTCGCGGAGGGCGTCGCCCAACAACACGAAACCCAGCACGGTGACGGCGAGCGCACCGGCGGGGTAGAACAGGATCGCCGAACCACTCCGCAACGTCACCTGAGCGGTACTGATGTCGCCACCCCACGAGACGGTGGTGGACGGCAGACCGATCCCCAGGAACGACAGCGTCGCCTCCGCGACGATGAACGTCCCGATCGACATCGTGGTCACGACGACGATCGGCGCGAGCGAGTTCGGCAACACGTGGCGCACCAGGATCGACGGATGCGACATGCCGACTGCCCGCGCGGCCGGCACGTAATCGTTGTTCTTGGCCGAGATGACGGCTCCACGAGTGATTCTCGCCATCTGGGGCCACCCGAACAGGGCGAGCACCACGACCACCGTCCACACGGTCCGTTGCGGAAACAGCTGCATCAACACGATGGCCGCGAGGATCAACGGGATTCCGAAGAAGACGTCGGTCACGCGCGACAACAGCGAGTCCGCCCAGCCGCCGTAGTACCCGGCCAGCGACCCCGACACGACGCCGATCACGAGCACGGCCCCCGTCACGCACACCCCCACCGTGACCGACGGCCGCGCCCCGTACACCGTCCGCGCGAAGATGTCGCACCCCTGGCGATCGAACCCGAACCAGTGCCCCGACCGCGGCGGCGCGAGGCTGTCGGCGATGCTGCAGTACCGCGGATCGAGATCGGTGAACAGCGACGGGAACAGCGCCACCGCCGCCACGCCGACCAGGATCACGCACGCGACGACGAACCCGGGACGCCGACGCAGTCGTCGCCACGCGGACGCCCACATACCGTGTGCCCGGTCGCTCTCAGACATAGCGGATCCTGGGGTCCAGCACTGCGTAGAGGAGATCCACCAGCAGGTTGGCCACGAGGTACACGACCACGAGCACGCTCACGAACGAGACGACGGTGGGCGCCTCGCCGCGGCTCACCGCCTGGTAGATCGTGCCGCCCACGCCGTTGATGTTGAAGATTCCCTCGGTGACGACGGCACCGCCCATCAGTGCCGCGAGGTCGACGCCGAGGAACGTGACAACCGGGATGAGCGAGTTGCGCAGCACGTGCATTCCGACGACCCGCCGCCGCGACAGCCCCTTCGCGGTCGCGGTGCGCACGTGGTCGGACACCAGCGTCACGGCGACCGACGTCCGGGTGAGCCGGAGCACGAACGCGAACGACACCGCGGCGAGCACACACGCCGGCAACAGCATTCGTGCGAGGCTGGTGTCCGCGCCCACCGTGGGCGGGGCCCATCCCCACCGGATTCCGACGAAGAACTGGGCGAGGAATCCGATCACGAACACCGGCACGGCGAGCAGCACCAGACTCACGACCAGCACGGTCGAGTCGAACACTCCGCCCTGCCGCAGCCCCGCCACCAGTCCCGCCCCCACCCCGAACACCGTTTCGATGACGACGGCCGTCACCGCCAGCTTCAGCGTGATCGGAAACGCCTGCGCCAGGACCTCTCCCACGGGTCGACCCGAGTACGACGTGCCGAAGTCGAGCGTCAGGATCCCCTTCAGGTACTGCAGGTACTGCACCAGGAACGGCTGGTCGAGGTGGTACCGGGCGCGCAACTGCTCCGTGACGGCCGGCGTGAGCGCCCGGTCGCCCGCGAGGGCCGCGACCGGGTCGCCGGGCAGGAGGAACACCAGCGCGTAGATCAGGAACGTGGCACCGAGGAACACCGGGATCATCTGCAGCACACGGCGTCCGGTGTAGCGCAGCATGGCTCACTTCTTCTCGATGAGGTAGTACAACGGAATTCCGTCCCAGCCGAACCGCACGTTCGTGACGTACTCGGACCATCCGCCCGTGGTGTTGCGGTTCCAGTTCGGGACGGCGGGCAGGTCCCGCAGCAGGATCTCCTGCGCGTCGTCGATCGCCCGTTGCGCCGCCGCCGGATCGGTGGCCCCGGCCGAAGCCCGCAGCAACGCGTCGAACCGGGGATTCGAATACCCGCCGTCGTTCGAGCTGCCCCCGGTCTCGAAGTTCTGGGCCAGGAAGCCGTACTGCTGCGGATAGTCCGCCTGCCATCCGGACCGGAACGCGCTGTCGATCGTCCCGTTCGTCGCCTCGGTGCGCAGTTGCGCGAACGTCGGGTACGGCGCGCCGTGCGCATCGATGCCGAGGGTGTTGCGAATGCTGTTGCACACCGCATCGACCCAGTCCTGGTGGCCGCCGTCGGAGTTGTAGGCGATCCGGAACGACCCCGTCCACGGCGCGATGGCATCGGCCTGCGCCCAGTCCGCGCGGGCCCGGTCGGGCGCGAAGTCGAGGTTCTCGGACCCTGGCAGATCCGGCGTCCAGCCTTGGATCGCCGGACTGGTGAAGTCTCGCGCCGGACTACGGGTTCCGGCGAACAGGCGGGCGGTGATCTGCGGGCGATCGATCGCGCGGGAGATCGCCTGCCGGCGCAGACGCCCCTCCTCTCCGCCGAAATGCGGCAACCGTTGCGGAACGGTGAACGACTCGATCGTCGCGGAGGGCTGGTTGACGGTGCGGCCCGGCAGGTCGGCCTCGTAGATCTCCAGCGCGCTGGCCGGTACGCCGTCGACGACGTCGAGATTGTTCGACACCAGGTCGGTGTAGGCCGTGTCGAGGTTGCTGTAGAGCACGAACGTGACGCCGTAGTTGCGGGCCACCCGACCACCGCGGTAGTCGGGATTGGCGACGAGGTCGATGCGCACGTTGTGCTGCCACGCGTCGTCGTTCGCGAATCGGTAGGGGCCGTTACCGATCGGATGACGACCGAATCCCGGCATGTCCGCGTAGGCGGACTGCGGGAGAGGATAGTAGGCCGCGAATCCCAAGCGTTTCGGAAACGCCGACTCGGGCTGCTCCAGGGTGATCGTGAACGTGCGGTCGTCGAGCACCCGCAGCCCCGACATCGTCTGCGCCGTCGGGTCGGCCGCCGCCACCTCGTCGTAGCCGTCGATCGGGGCGAAGAACGACGCCTGCAACTGCGCGTTGGTCGAGAGGGCGCCGTAGTTCCACGCGTCGACGAACGACGCCGCGGTGACCGGGCTGCCGTCGGTGAACGTCCAACCGCCTTCCAGCGTCACGGTGTAGTGCTGTGCGTCCGGCGTGACGATCGACTCGGCCACCTCGTTCTCGATACCGCCGTCGGCGGTGTAGGCGACCAGGCCGGCGAACACCGCGTCGAGCACGCGCCCGCCGGTGTTGTCGCTGGTGTCGGTGGGGATCAGCGGATTCTGCGGCTCGCCGCTCCACGCCAGGACGATCCCGGTACCCGGCCCGGTCCCGGCGGTGCACGCGGCCGTCACCGACACGACGAGCCCCACCGCCACCGTCGACGCCACTGCCCGCGCGACGCCTCCACGACCGGCCACCGCCCACCTCCCGAACTGATCGGTTGGTCCCAGCGACGATAGAGATCGCGTGCGCCGCGCGTCGTGGAGCCGGGCGCCCCGCCCGGATCGGCACCGGTTCGAGTCCCGATCGCAACACGGCGGCCCCTATGAATTCCGTCACGGGCGGTATGCCCCGACCGCAGGTGGCCGGACCGTCCGTCGCAGAGAATCGACCGGCCGTCGCAGTTCGGTGCCACTCCGCGGGAGGTACCCCTGCAGGGTCGCTGACCTGTGACTACCCTCACAAAGGCGAGAACCGTCGCAGCGACATTCCCGACGCTCCGCCCGAGAGCTCGACCCGGAAAGAAGGCAAGCCGAGATGACGAGCAGTGCTACCGACGCACCCGAGGTGTACCCGCCCAGCGCGGAGTTCACGGCCGCGGCGAACGCAGGTCCCGAGTTGCAGGCCGAGGCCGACCGTGACCGGCTCGCCTTCTGGGACACCCAGGCGCGACGGCTGGACTGGGCAACCGAGTGGTCGGAGGTCCTCGACTGGTCCGACGCCCCGGTCGCGAAGTGGTTCGTCGGAGGACGCCTCAACGTCGCGTACAACTGCGTCGACCGGCACGTCCTCGCCGGCAACGGCGACCGGGTCGCGATCCACTTCGAGGGTGAGCCCGGCGACAGCCGCGACCTCACCTACAACGACCTGTTGTCGGAAGTGAGCCGCGCCGCAAACACTTTCACCGACCTCGGCCTGGTGGCCGGCGACCGGGTCGCGATCTACATGCCGATGATCCCCGAGGCGATCGTCGCGATGCTCGCATGCGCCCGGCTCGGTCTCACCCACTCGGTGGTGTTCGCCGGATTCTCCGCCGGCGCCCTGCGCTCCCGCATCGACGACGCCGAGGCCAAGCTCGTCGTCACCGTCGACGGCCAGTGGCGCCGCGGCCAGGCGGCTCCGCTCAAGCCCGCGGTCGACGAAGCGGTGGCAGACGCCGCGTCGGTCCGCAACGTGCTGGTCGTCAAGCGGACCGGCATCGACGTCGACATCACCGAGGGACGGGACCTGTGGTGGCACGAGACGGTCGAGAAGGCCTCGCCCGAGCACGAGGCGCAGCCCTTCGACGCCGAGCATCCGCTGTTCATCCTGTACACATCCGGCACGACCGGTAAGCCCAAGGGCATCGTCCACACCTCGGGCGGCTACCTGACGCAGACGTCGTACACCCACCACAACGTCTTCGACCACAAGGCCGGCAGCGACGTCTACTGGTGCACCGCCGACATCGGCTGGGTCACCGGCCACAGCTACATCGTCTACGGTCCGCTGAGCAACGGCGCCACCCAGGTGGTGTACGAGGGCACCCCCAACTCCCCCGACGAGCACCGGCACTTCCAGATCATCGAGAAGTACGGCGTCACGATCTACTACACCGCGCCCACGCTGGTGCGCACGTTCATGAAGTGGGGCCGCGAGATCCCCGACGCCCACGACCTGTCGTCCATCCGGGTGCTCGGTTCCGTCGGCGAGCCCATCAACCCCGAGGCGTGGCGCTGGTTCCGCGAGGTCCTCGGCGCCGGCACCGCCCCGATCGTCGACACCTGGTGGCAGACCGAGACCGGCGCCATCATGATCTCGCCGCTGCCCGGCGTCACCGCGACCAAGCCCGGTTCGGCGATGGCTCCGCTGCCCGGCATCTCCGCGAAGATCGTCGACGACGAGGCCCACGAGTTGGGTGCGGGCGCGAGCGGGTACCTCGTGCTCGACCAGCCCTGGCCGTCGATGCTGCGAGGCATCTGGGGCGACATGGAGCGCTACGCGGAGACCTACTGGTCGCGCTACCGCGAGCAGGGCTGGTACTTCGCCGGGGACGGCGCCAAGTACGACGAGGACGGCGCTCTGTGGGTGCTCGGCCGCGTCGACGACGTCATGAACGTCTCCGGCCACCGCATCTCCACGTCGGAGGTCGAGTCCGCACTGGTCGGTCACCCTTCGATCGCCGAGGCCGCTGTCGTCGGCGCGGCGGACGAAACCACCGGCCAGGGCATCGTCGCGTTCGTGATTCTGCGCGAGGGCGCGGAGAACACCGGGGAACAGCTCATCGCGGACCTGCGCGCCCAGGTGTCCACCGCGATCTCCCCGATCGCCAAGCCGCGCCAGATCACCGTCGTGCCGGAACTGCCGAAGACCCGCTCCGGCAAGATCATGCGCCGACTGCTGCGCGACGTCGCCGAAGGCCGCGACCTGGGCGACACGTCGACGCTCGTCGACCCCAAGGTGTTCGACGCGATCCGCGGCAAGTGAGCAAGTAGTACGACGCCCTGAACGGGTGTCCCGGGATCCGGCGGGTCCGGGACACCCGTTCTGCATTGCCCGGGTGTCAGCGCACGGGCAGGAAGCCGTCCAGACCGCCCTGGGCGCGCATGACCTCGAGGCCCTCCGGCAGGTTCGGATTCACCATCGGTGCGAGCGGTGCGACCGCAGTCGAGGTCATCGCCCCGAGCGTCGAGAACATGCGACCGTCGGGCGCAACCGCGAGCAGTCCCTCGGTGCTGTCGCTGGCGATCGCGACGTTGCGCCGCGCCACTCCCGTCGCCGGATCGAGTTCGACGATCGCCGCCTTCACCGGCACGGACACCGAACTTCCCTGTACCGGAACGTCGTAGCCGTAGAAGACCTCGATCAGCACGGCGCCGTCGACCACGGTGGGATTGCCGTTCCCCCGCACGACCGGCGCACCGTAGACGTCACTGACGGGTAGCGCCGCAGCCGTCACCGCGGACAGGTCCGCGTCCCACAACTTGTTGCCGGCCTCGTCGAAGGCCGACGCGACACCGGGATTCGTCAGGACGTAGATGCTCCCGTCGGCGCCCACCGTCACCGCTGCGGCGGCGGCGTCGGACGGGGCGCTCCACACCCGCTGCCCGGTCGCGGTGTCGAACGCGTACAGCAGACCCTCGTCGTCGCACGTGTAGACCAGACGCCCGTCGGGTGAGAGGACCGGGCTGGAACCGCTGCCCGGGCCCATCTGTGCCGCGAACCCGATCGACACCGCCCCCGGGTCGTCGCCCCGCGGCGGCGTCACGTCGAGGCCGTACAACGCCCCCTTGTCCTGCTCGACGTCGGTGGCGGCCACGAACACACGGCCGGTCCGGTCGTCGACGGCAGGAGTGTTGGCGCTCTGAACGATTCCACCCATGACGATCTGGAAGATGGGGTCCTTGATGGCGGGGTCCATGATTCCGTCGGACCACATACTCGGCGACATCGGTGTCTTGGTGTGCCGCTTCGCGAGCGTGCCTGGCAACTGCAGGATCGGGGCACGCAGTTCCCCGGTCGCGCGGTCGACGACGAGCACCTGACCGAACGCCGTCGTGCCCAGCACACCACCGTCCTCGGTGAACGCAGCGGTGACGAACGGGTTGATCGGGCGCGATCCCGAGGCGAACGGGTTGGGTGTGGGCGCGGCCGGCAGGTCGATCACCCATCTCAGATCGCCGCGACCGGTGTACGACCAGAACTGGTCGCCGTCGGCGATGTAGATGTTGCCGTCGACGTCGATGATCGGCGACGACATGATCGCGGCGGAATCGACACCGTCCTTCCCGTTCCACGCCGGCGACTCCCAGACGATGTTGCCGAGGCGGTCGAGCACGTGCAGATTGGCGTTGCCCTCGGCCTTGCCGGTGGTCACCGCGAGGTTGCCGTCGGGCAGCAGTGTCGGGGCGGTGAGTACGGCCGACCCCTCGAGCGCGGTCCAACGCGTGTACTGCGCCGCCGTCGTCACACCCAGTTGCTGCTTCCGGTTGGCTGGGTCGCCGTGCAGTGTCACCCACCCGGTGTCCGCATACGGCCACAGATCGTTTCCGGCGTTTCCCGGCCCGGCGCTGCCGCTTCCGAAATCTCCGAGACTGCCGAGGCTCCCGGCGGCACCGGCCACCCCGGCGCCCGAGCCGACGGCCGCGGCCAGGATCACCGCTGCGAGCCCGGCCCGGCCGAGCTTTCGACCGCGAGCTGGTTCGAATGATTTCATTAATACTCCTTATTAGTAGTAGCTCCGGAAGCTACACTGAACCGCATGAACCGGGAGCCGCTTTCGACGAAAGAGAAGCTCCTCGATGTGGCCGAGGAGCTGTTCGCATCCCGGGGCGTGGAGGCAACCCTCGTCGGTGACATCGTTCAGGGTGCAGGACAACGCAATCCGTCGGCGCTGCGGTACCACTTCGGCTCACGCGACGGCGTCCTGCAGGCGATTCTCGAGAAGCACCTCACCCGGATCGAGGAACGGCGCGCGAAGCTTCTCGCCTCGTGGCCCGCGCCGGGGCCCCGCACGCCCCGGGACGCGATCGAACTCGCCGTGGTTCCGCTGGCCGAACTCCTGTCGACCGAGGCCGGCCGACGGTATCTGCGCATCCTCGGACAGACGATGTACGAATTGGCGCCGGATCAGATGAAGGGCGTCGGCAAGTACCCCAGCCTGTCGGCGACGATAGACCTGATGCGCGGCTGCATCGACACCCTGCCGCCCCGGGTGGTCGACGAGCGCATCCAGGGCACCCTGTTGCTCATCTCGGCGATGCTGGCCATCCGTGCGCGGGACATGTCGAGTCGACGTCGTCCGCCGCTTCCCCTCTCGACCTTCCAGCGCAATCTGATCGCCATGGCGACGTCGACGTTGACCGCGCCGCACGACGAACCCTGATCCGAACCGCGCCGAATCGGGCTCGGGCACAGGATGTCTGCACCTCCGGCTCCGTCAGATGTCGGTACGCCCCAGGGCCACCAGGCTGCGGACCAGATCGGCGGAACGTGCGTCGGACAGCTCGGCCAGCCAGTCCCTCTCGACGTCACGGATGGCGGCCGACAGGCGGGCGTGCAGCTGCCGGCCACGCGTGCTGGGATGAACCCGCACCCGGCGCCGGTCGTCGGCGTCGACCTCACGGTAGACGGCCGCGATCGACACCAGCCGGTCGACGACGCGGGTGAGCGTCGGGGCCGGAATGCGGGTGCGGTCGCGAAGTTCGGCCATCGTCGCGCCGGGGCGGTCGATCAGCGTGTCGAGCGCCAGGTAGTGGTCCGCGGTCACATCGTCCGCAGCGAGTGCCTCGTCCGCCGCCTGGGCCGCGACCCGCGCAGCACGCAGGAGCGCAACCGTCACGGACACCTCGTCCGCCACGATGACACCCTTGTCCGACACGACCCACTCCCGAGCTGTTGCACGCTTCACACTCCACGGGCAATACTTTCAGATGAAATGATAGCCCACGCGCAGCCCACCACCTGCGACGCCGCCGCGGAGACGTCGACGTGAGCGTCGCACTGGGCCGCGCCCGCGCCGAGCAGTGGCGGGTTGCGATGGTGGTACCCCTCCAGGGTCCGGCGGGGCTCTTCGGACCGTCGTGCGAGGCGATCGGCGAGCTCGCCGCGCGCGACATCAACAGCGCGGGCGGAGTGCTCGGACGCGAGGCGTCCATTCACGTCGTGGACGGCGGCACCCGTCCCGAGGTGATCGCTGCCGAGGTGGACAGCCTGGTGTCGGCGGGGGCGATCGATGCGGTCAGCGGGTGGCACATCTCGTCGGTGCGCCACGCTCTCGCGCCCGTCGTGGCCGGCCGCGTCCCGTATTCCTACACCTCCCTCTACGAGGGCGGTGAGACGCGCGGCGGCATCTTCTGTTGCGGGGAGACACCGCGCCAACAGATTGCTCCCGCCCTGAAGTGGTTGCGGGACAATGTCGGTGCACGCCACTGGTTCGTCGTCGGCGACGACTACGTGTGGCCACACGGATCACTGGGCGCGGTGCGCGCCTACGCGCACGAACTCGACCTGCAGATCGTGGGCGAATCGTTCGTCGACCTCGGGCGCGGCAACATGAGCCGGGTGGTCGAATCGGTCGCGGCATCGCAGTGCGACGGAGTCCTGATGCTGTTGGTGGGGCAGGACGCCGTCGACTTCAACCGCGCCTTCGCGCGACGCGGGCTCGACGAGCACATCGTGCGCTTCAGTCCACTCATGGAGGAGAACATGCTCCTCGCGAGTGGGCCGCGGGCCACGCGGGACCTGTTCGTGGCGGCCGCCTACTTCCGCTCGCTCGTCGACGCCGACTCCATGGACCTCGTGGGACGGTACGTGGCGCTGCACGGTGCGGCCGCACCACCGCTCAACAACGCTGCAGAGTCGTGCTACGAGGGCATCCAGACCCTCGCCAGCCTCATCCACCGTGCGGGCGGACTGTCACCGGACGCACTCGACGTCGTGGTGGACGGGGCCGCCTACGACGGACCTCGGGGAACCGTGGAGTTCCGAAACCGGGTGGCGCGGCAGCGAATTCATCTTGCCGTGGCGAACGGGTTCGACTTCGACGTCGTCACCACTTTCTGACCGCCCCCTCTTGACACTGTGGCGTCCGCCACTTACTTTCATTTGAAATCATTCCATATGAAAGCGATTTGAGGTGTCCGATGGGCAGTGTCGGTCTGCTCTACGTGGGTGCGGTCCTGTTCCTGAACGGGCTGATGTTGCTCGGGGCGGTACCGCCCAGGTCGGCGGCGATCCTGAACCTCTTCGTCGGCGCGCTCCAGTGCGTGATCCCCACCGCGATGCTTCTCCAGGCCGGGACGGACACCGGCGTCGTCCTCGCGGCGTCCGGCCTGTACCTCTTCGGCTTCACGTACCTCTACGTCGGGATCGGGAACCTCGCGGACCTCGACCCGCGCGGCGTCGGCTGGTTCTCGGCGTTCGTCGCCGCCGCCGCGGTCGTCTACAGCCTCGTGTCGTTCACCGTGGTCCACGATCCCGTATTCGGCGTCATCTGGCTCGCCTGGGCGGGCCTGTGGACCCTGTTCTTCCTGGTCCTCGGCACCGGCCGTGACGACCTCGCCCGTTTCACCGGCTGGACGGCACTGCTGCTCAGCCAGCCCACCTGCACACTGCCGGCCTTCCTGGCCCTCACCGGCCATGCCCCGACCTCACCCGGGCTCGCCGCACTCTGGGCCGTAGGGCTGGCGCTACTGGTCGCGATCGCCGCCGTCCTGGGCCTGCCGGCAGCCGGACGTCGGTCGCCGTTCCATCGCGGACTCACCGCCACTACCCGTTGATTCCAGTCCCCCAACCGTATTCACGAGAGGAACGAACGACATGCGACACGGAGACATCTCCTCGAGCAAGGACACCGTCGGAGTCGCGGTGGTCAACTACAAGATGCCCCGACTGCACGACCGGGCCGGCGTCCTCGAGAACGCTCGCCGGATCGCCGACATGATGATCGGCATGAAGTCGGGTCTGCCCGGACTCGATCTGGTGGTGTTCCCCGAGTACTCCACGCAGGGAATCATGTACGACGAGCAGGAGATGTACGACACGGCCGCCACGATCCCCGGCGACGAGACCGCGATATTTTCGGCCGCGTGCCGCGAGGCCGACACGTGGGGCGTCTTCTCGATCACCGGTGAACAACACGAGGATCACCCGAACAAGCCGCCGTACAACACGTTGATCCTCGTCAACAACCGCGGTGAGATCGTCCAGAAGTACCGCAAGATCCTGCCGTGGTGCCCGATCGAGGGCTGGTACCCGGGCGACACGACGTACGTCACGGAGGGACCGAAGGGGCTGAAGATCTCGCTCATCGTGTGCGACGACGGCAACTACCCCGAGATCTGGCGGGACTGCGCAATGAAGGGCGCCGAACTGATCGTGCGCTGCCAGGGCTACATGTACCCGTCGAAGGACCAGCAGGTCCTCATGTCCAAGGCAATGGCATGGGCGAACAACTGCTACGTCGCCGTGGCGAACGCCGCCGGATTCGACGGCGTCTACTCGTATTTCGGCCACTCGGCGATCATCGGCTTCGACGGACGGACCCTGGGCGAGACCGGCGAGGAAGAGTACGGAATCCAGTACGCCCAGTTGTCGGTCTCCGCGATCCGTGACGCCCGCGAGAACGACCAGTCGCAGAACCACCTGTTCAAGCTCCTCCACCGCGGCTACTCGGGAGTCCACGCCGCCGGCGACGGCGACAAGGGCGTCGCCGACTGCCCGTTCGAGTTCTACAAGCTGTGGGTCACCGACGCCGAGAAGGCCCGGGAACGCGTCGAATCGATCACGAGAGACACTGTGGGCGTTGCCGATTGTCGGGTAGGGTCCCTGCCCGTCGAGCGGACCTCCGAGGCCTGACGGGAGGCCCACCGTGCCCTATCTCACGGACATGTTCCACGACCAGAACCGGGCGCAGCCGGTGCCGACTGCCGCGCCGGCCCCGCGGCCGGCGGGCGCGTTCGACCCGGACGTCCTCGCCGACCGGCTGAACACCCGGATCGTGGGGCAACGCAACGCCATCGACGCGGTCGTGCGCGCGGTGTCGTTGGCCTCGGTCGGCGCGAACGATCCGTCCCGTCCGCTTGCCAACGTCCTGCTGGCCGGGCCGACCGGAGTCGGCAAGACCGAGTTGGTGCGGCAGGTCGCCGCCGAACTGCGATCCGGCCCGGACGACATGTGCCGCATCGACATGAACGCGCTGGCGCAGGAGCACTACGCGGCGTCCTTCTCCGGCGCTCCCCCGGGCTACGCCGGCAGCAAGGAATCGTTCACCCTCTTCGACCGCGGTGCCGTCGAGGGTGATCCGTACACACCGGGCGTCGTCCTGTTCGACGAGGTGGAGAAGGCCGACACGACGGTCCTGCGGGCGCTGCTGCAGATCCTCGACCACGGGGAACTGCGACTGGCCAACGGTCAGCAGTCCATCTCGTTCCGCAATTGCTACGTGTTCATGACCTCGAACCTCGGATCGGCCGAACTGGCGGCGCGGCGCCGAACGCCGCGGGCGTGGGTGGCCCGCCGGCGCAACCGGACGGGCCCTCGGGCGGACGACGCGGTCGTGCGGCGCGCGATCGAACGATTCTTCGATCCCGAGTTCTTCAACCGGCTGGACGAAACGGTGGTGATGAACGGTTTCGACGACCGGACCGCCCACGAGGTGACGGGTCTCGAGATCGATGTCGTCACCCGCCGCCTGGCCCGCCGGTCGGTCACCGTCCACGTCGGCCCGGACGTCGTCGAGTTCCTCCGAAGGCGGGGCTTCGACCCCGTGTACGGAGCCCGCGGCCTGCGGCGCACAGTCCGTACGGCACTGGCCGATCCGCTCGCGGCGGCGGTGCTGCAGCACCGGCCCGTGGGAACCGAACCGCTCGCCCTGGCCGCGCGAGTGGTCGACGGGCGGATCCGAGTCAGCCGCGTCTGACCGCTCGCACGCCTGTGCGCGACGGCCCGAGTCCGGGACGCGCCGTCGCACACAGGCGTACCGTGACCGCAGGAGTCCGAAAGAAGGTCACGGATGGCACCCGGCGCGCGCGGCAGGGTCGGGAACCTGCCCCTCGACTTGACCAGTTTCGTCGGCCGGCGCCGCGAGGTGACCGAGACGAGGCGACTGCTCGGTACGTCGCGGCTGGTGACCCTGACGGGAATGGGCGGTGTCGGCAAGACCCGCCTCGCGCTCCGCGTCGCGGCGGACTCCCAACGTTCCTTCGACGACGGCGTCTGGCTGGTCGAGTTCGGGGAGCGTCGTGACCCGCAACTGGCGGCCGAGACGGTGGCCGCGACGCTGGGACTCCGGGAACAGGCCGCGGTGCCGACCACCCAGGTGCTCACCGACTTTCTCGCGTCCCGGAAGCTGCTGCTCGTTCTCGACAACTGCGAGCACCTGATCGACACCGTCGCCAAGCTCGCCGAGACCCTGCTGCGCGCCGCCCCGGAACTACGCATCCTGGCAACGAGCCGCGAACCCCTCGCGATCGGTGGCGAAACCGTGGTTCGGGTACCGCCGCTGACATTGCCCGCCCCCGACGAGTCCACGCCGCTGCGCGCGCTGGCGCAGTACGAGGCCGTGAACCTGTTCGTCGACCGGGCGGCCACCGCCGACCCCGGATTCGAACTGACCGAGGACAACAAGGAGGCGATCGTCGCGATCTGCGCCGCCCTCGACGGACTTCCGCTGCCCATCGAGTTGGCCGCGGCCCGTCTGCGCGCGATGTCGGTCGACCAGGTGCTGGCACGGCTGACCGACCGGTTCCGGCTCCTGACGGGCGGCAGCCGGTCGGCGCCCGATCGACAGCAGACCCTCCGCATGAGCATCGACTGGAGCCACGAGCTGTGCACGCCCACCGAGCAGCAGCTGTGGCGCCGGCTGTCGATCTTTCCCGGGGGATTCGAACTGGACGCCGCCGAGGCCATCGCCGCCGGTGACCTGTCCACCTACGAACTGCTCGACGTGGTGGCCGCTCTCGTCGACAAGTCGATTCTCGTCCGCGAGGAGCACGCCGGCGTCGGACGGTACCGGCTGCTCGAGACCCTGCGCGACTACGGACTCGAACGCCTCCAGGAGGCCGGCGAGTATTCGACACTGCGGCGGCAGCACCGCGACTGGTACCAGGCCCTGACGCGCCGGGCCGAGGAGGAGTGGATCAGTCCGAACCAGCCGGCGTGGATCGCGCGGCTCGAGCGCGAACGGGCGAACCTGCGTGACGCGCTCGAGTACTGCATGAGCGAGCCGGGCGAGGCCGAGAACGGGCTGCGGATCGCGAACGTCCTGTACATCTTCTGGGTGTCCCGGGGCCTGCTGACCGAGGGCCGTCTGTGGCTCGGGCGAGTCCTGGCCGCGCACGGCGGCGAACCGACCCGGCCGCGGGCGATGTCGCTCGCGTCGTCGGCGATCCTCGCCGCCAACCAGGGCGACATCCGGACCGGTGCCCGGCTGGTCGCCGCGGCGGGGGCGGTCGCCGCGGCGAACGACGACCCGGAGACCGACGTCGTGGTCACGCATGCGGCGGGCCACCTCGAGATCTACGCCGGCAACATGCCGCGAGCGAAGGAACTCCTCGGCGAGATCCTTCCCACCGTCCGCGGCGGGAACAACCGCCTCCGACAGATCTCGACGCTCCTCGGCCTCGCCATGGCCTCCGCGGTGCTGGGCGAACGCCGCGAGGCGACCGAGTACACCGACGAGGTCCTCACCATCACGGCGGCCCGCGGCGAGTCGATCTACCGCTCCTACGCGCTGTGCTCGCGCGGACTCTCCGAATGGCGGGACGATCCGGACACCGCGCAGCGCTTGTTCCGCGAAGCCCTGCAGCTCAGCGCCGGCGTCGACGACAACCTGGGTGCGGCGATCTGCGTCGAGGCACTCGCGTGGACGGCCGCGACCACCGGCCAGGCGTACCGATCCGCAGTGCTGCTGGGCGCCGTCGACTCCCTGTGGATGTCGGTCGGAAACCGGGGTGTGGTCATCCCCGCGCTGCGGCGGAACCACGAGCAGGCCCGGGAACGCGTCCGCACCGCGCTGGGAGACCGCGCGTTCGACGCCGCGGTCCGGCAGGGAGCCGGGCTGGCACTCGACGAGATCGCGATCTTCGCGGTCGAGGACCGACTCCCGCAGACGGCCCCACCCGAGCGCAGTGCCACCGACCTGACTCCGCGCGAGCAGCAAGTGGCACAACTGGTGGCCCAGGGGCTGACGAACAAGGCGATCGCCGACAAACTCGTGATTTCGCAACGCACCGCCCAGGGGCACGTCGAACACGTCCTCGCCAAGCTCGGGTTCAACTCGCGGACCCAGATCGCGGCGTGGATCGTCGAGCAGGGACGAGGCGACGACAACGACGGCTGACCTGGCACTTCACCGCCGCGGGTAGGTACCCGGTTCGGGAAACAGGTAGGTGCACCGGTAGTTCTACCGTCGTGGGGTGGCGTTCCGATTGGAACTGTGAGAGCAGGACACACCCACGCTCCACGAAGTCGAGGTCTCCCCGATGCACGACCAACTCCAGCGCATCACCACATCCACGGCCACGGCCACGGAACGCTTCACCATCGGCCGCTGCGACGTCTGCGGCACCCTGCTCGCCCCCGAGGCGTCGGCCTGTTCGGCGTGCCGCGGTACGGACATCACCCGGACACCGTCCCCCGGGACCGGATCGATCGTCTCGTGGACCGTCGTCGAAGTCTCGCCCAGCCGGACGTGCACCGACTTCACGCCGTACACGATCGCGATCGTCGCACTCGACGAAGGACCGTGGACCTACGCGTGGATCGAGGGCGCGCCCAGTGAGCGGGCGAGCGATTCGACGGGGCGCATCCAAGTCCGGTACGACCGGATGATCCCCGGCGAGCCGTATCCGCTGTTCGTACTGCAGTAGCACGACCGCGTCGTCCCGATCACGCCGGCGGCGGAGCCACCGATCCGGGTGGCAGCGGCAGGGGCGGCGGCGGAGGGGGTGCGCCCGGACCCGGCTGGTACGGGGTCCCGAGCGCCCAGGCGTAGAGCGCGCCCAGCGCGGCCAGCGTTCCGGCCCCCAGCGAGCCCGTGCCGAGGGCGCCGAGCACCAGTGAACCCAGGGCCGGCGAGCCCAGGGCCGAACCGTCCAGCGCCGCCGATCCCAACAACGGTGCCAGATCGGCCGATCCGAACTCCCCCGGTTCCCCCGGTTCCCCGGGCTCTCCCGGTTCCAGAGATCCCATTCCCGGCAGCTCCGCCGATCCCCCGCCGGCGCCGCAGTCGGTGACGACGCGAGCGGCCGCCGGAGGCGACGTCACGGACATGCTCTGCGGGTCCGTGCCCGTCGCGACGGCGGTGTTGTCGACGAGACACGCCTCCTGGTCCGCGTCGGTGATCTCGTACGTGGCACTGCAGGTCATCGACCCCCCGGGCTGGAGCGACTTCGACGGGCACGTGATCCCGGGTGCCCCGCCCGAACCCGAGAAAGCGGTCTCCGCCACCTCGATGTCGGAGACCGGCGTGGTACCGAGATTGGTCACCACGAACGTGTAGGAGACGGTGTCTCCCGACTGCAGGTCCACCAACGGCGAGGCCGACTTCGTGAGCCCCAGCGCGCCTCCCGCCGGCTGGGCGAAGGCAGCGGGGCCGACGGTCGTCAGGGCTACCAGACTCACCGGCACCGCGACGGCCAGCCTTCGAAAAGCTGTATCGAATCTTCGCACGCTGGAAACTCCTTTTCGTCACACACAGGACAAAACGGGTTCTAACTCAGGTGCCGCGCTTTACAACCGTTTCGGAAGATACTGGATATTTGCCGTCGAGAACGTGCGAATCGAACCGACAGGTGCGTTTGCGGATTTCGCCCGATACGTCACACGCCGTCGAGCGACTCGTCCTTGGTCTCGCGCATCGCCAGCAAGGCGACGAACGTCAACGCGGACGCGATCAGCAGGTAGATGCCGACCCAGCCCACTCCGTAGGTCTCGGCCAGCCACGTCGCGATGAACGGCGCGACCGCTGCCCCGAGGATGCTCGCGGTGTTGTAGGCGATTCCCGACCCGGTGTAGCGGACGTTGGTGGGGAACAGTTCCGGCAACACCGCACTCATCGGGCCGAAGGTGAGGCCCATCAGCACCATGCCGATGACCAGGAAGATCAGCATCCGGGCGTCGGTCATGCCCTCGGCCGCGAGCAGCAGCCCGAACGTCAGACCGAAGACCATCATCGTCGCGGTGATGACGAGCAGCGTGATGCGGCGGCCGAAGCGGTCCGCGAGCCAGCCGGCGACCGGAATGGTCGCGGCGAAGAACAGCACGGCGACCAACTGCAGTACCAGGAAGTCCCGGTACTGGAAGCCCGCACCGTAACCACCGTCGGCGGCGGTCTTCCCGGTGCCGTAGCTGAGCACCCAGGTCGTCATGATGTAGAAGAGCGTGTACGTCGCCAGCATGACGAACGTGCCGATGATCAACTGGCGCCAGCTGGTCTTGAACACCTGCTTGAGCGGGGTCTTGACCTTCTCACCGTTCGCGACGGCGCGCGCGAACACCGGGGTCTCCTCGAGCTTGAGGCGCACGTACAGGCCGATCATCACCATGAGGGCACTGAGCAGGAACGGGATCCGCCAGCCCCACGTGAGGAACGCGCTGTCGAGATCGGGGGACGAGCTGCTGGTGTAACCGAGTGCCAGCGTGATCAGCAGGAACAGGCCGTTCGCGAAGAAGAAGCCGATCGGGGCACCGAGCTGCGGCCACATCGCCGCCCAGGCCCGTTTGCCGCTCTTGGCGGTCTCGGTCGCGAGCAGCGCCGCACCCGACCATTCACCACCGAGACCCAAGCCCTGGCAGAAGCGCATCAGCGCCAGCAGCGCCGGCGCCCACAGCCCCACCGCGTGGTACGTGGGCAGCAGGCCGATGAGGAACGTCGCGATGCCCATCGTGAGCAGCGAGCCCACGAGCGTGGCCTTGCGGCCGATGCGGTCACCGAAGTGGCCGAAGAGGATCGAGCCCAGCGGGCGGGCGACGAAGGCCAGGCCGAACGTCGCGAACGACGCGAGCAGCGCCGTCGTGTCGTTGCCCTTGGGGAAGAACAGGTGCGGGAAGACCGAGACCGCGGCCGTCGCATAGATGTAGAAGTCGTAGAACTCGATCGACGTGCCGACCATGCTCGCGACGACGATCCGGCTGCGGGGCACCCCGGCCACGGTCCCGTCGTCGTTCGGCGCCGACGTCTCGTCGTGTCCGCGCTCAGCGGACTGCACACCCTTTGTCACGTGGCCATCTCCTGCACTGTCGTCGTCCGACATCCCGACGAGGCGATTCCACTAGGTGGAACTGCGTCCCGAACCGTAGGAATTGAACACTTCGCGCGTACGCGCCGCAAGCAGCCGGTACCCGACCGATTGGTCGCAAAGAACACGTTAAGATCGAGGCAGGTGTGCCGGGAAGTCTGGTCGGCGATGTTCTGCCGTACCCGAAGAAGATCCTGGTGAGAGGCTGTCCTTGATTTCCGCCGCACGCTCCGAGCTGGCCCGTTACCTGCGCATCGAGACGGTGGGCGGATCCATTCTGTTGATTGCCGCCGCACTGGCCGTTCTGTGGGCAAACTCTCCCCTGTCCGGCGCGTACGAATCGCTGCGCGACCGGCAGATCGGACCGAGCGCGATCCACCTGGATCTCACGCTCGGCACGTGGGCCCAGGACGGGCTGCTCGCGATCTTCTTCTTCGTCGCCGGCCTCGAACTCAAACGCGAACTCGTGGTCGGCGAACTGGCCGATCGGAAGAAGGCGCTGCTCCCGATCATCGCTGCGTGTGGCGGCGTGATCGTGCCCGCCGTCATCGCCTCCGTCGTGGGCGCCGGCGCCGCCGGCATGGACCGCGGCTGGGCCATCCCGGTCGCCACCGACATCGCGTTCGCGCTCGGCGTGCTCGCCCTCACCGGCTCCCGCATCCCGGCGAGCGCGCGCGTGTTCCTGCTGAGCCTCGCCGTCGTCGACGACCTGCTCGCGATCATTCTCATCGCGGTGTTGTTCACCGGGTCGATCGCGATGCTGTGGGTGTCGACCGCGGTCGCCTGCCTGGCCGGCTACTGGTACGCGCAGCGCCGACGGATCACCACACCGTTCCTGTACGTGCCGTTGGTGCTGCTCACCTGGTACAGCGTCCACGAGGCCGGGATCCACGCGACACTCGCGGGTGTCGCGCTGGGCCTGCTCACCCGGGTCCGCACCGATCCGGACGAGGAATACGCCCCCGCCGCCCGGCTCGAGCATCGCCTGCAACCGTGGTCGGCGGGCGTGTGTGTGCCGTTGTTCGCGCTGTTCGCGTCGGGCGTGCCCATCAACGGGGACGTCCTGGGATCGCTGCTGACCGACCGCATCGCCCTCGCCGTCATCCTCGGTCTGCTCATCGGCAAGACGGTGGGGATCTTCGGTGTCTCGTGGCTCGCGATCCGGTTCGGTATCGCCACCAAACCGCGGCTGCTCGGCTTCCGCGACATGTTCGCCCTGTCGGTTCTCGGCGCGATCGGGTTCACCGTTAGCCTTCTGGTGGCCGATCTTGCTCTCGCGGGTATCGGCGACGGCAGCGAAGCGGACATTGCGAAGGCCGCGGTGCTCGTAACGTCGTTGACTGCGTCACTGATCGGATCCGCGTTACTGTTGCGTCGCGGACGGGTTCATCAGGCCCGCGCCGCTGCCACCGATACGTGAGGACCCTCGCGCGTCGGATCTACCAGCGCGTGAGAAGAACCTGGAGGGGTCGAGAAGTGAGCTTCACCAACGGCAACGGAGTCAAGGCAGACGGCAGCCGGGTCACCGGTGACGGGGTTCCGACGACGGTTTCCTCGATTCCCCTCACGGACCTCCACGATCCGCAGACGGCATCGATCGGCACCCTGGTCCGCGATGCGACCGCACAGGTTTCGACGCTGTTCCGCGCGGAGGTGGAACTCGCGAAGTCCGAGATCACCAGCGAGGTGAAGAAGGGCCTGCAGGGCAGCATGTTCTTCCTGCTCGCGCTGTCCGTGCTGGTGTTCAGCGCGTTCTTCTTCTTCTTCTTCCTGGCCGAACTGCTGAGCGTGTGGCTCGACCGCTGGGCGTCGTTCCTGATCGTGTTCGCCATCATGCTCGTCGTCACGGGCGTACTGGCGCTGCTCGGCTACCTGCGCGTCCGCAAGTTGCGGGCGCCCAACAAGACGATCGACTCGCTCAAGCAGACCGCGACCGTGCTCCCGGGCCAGCACCCGGCCACCGTGTCGCCGCTGGGCTCGGGAACGGGCACCGCCGGCTGACGCAGGCGTGGCCTCCCCAGTGACCAGACCCGACCCGTCCACGGTCCGTTTCGACGGACCGTGGACGCATCGTGACATCCACGCGAACGGCATCCGGATCCATGTCGCGGAGACCGGACCGTCGCGGCCCGACGCCCCGCTCGTGGTGCTGCTGCATGGCTTCGCGGACTTCTGGTGGACGTGGCGCCACCAGCTGCCCGCGTTCGCGGACGCAGGCTTCCGCACCGTCGCCGTGGATCTGCGCGGGTACGGCGACACCGACACCCCGCCCCGCGGCTACGACGGCTGGACCCTCGCGGGCGACATCGCCGGCCTGATCCGGGCGATGGGACATTCGGACGCCACGCTGATCGGGCACGCCGACGGCGGGCTCGTCTGCTGGGCGACCGCGTTGCTGCACCCGCGGCTCGTGACGTCGATCGGCCTGATCAGCTCCCCGCACCCCATCACGCTCAAACGGGCGGTGCTGCGCGATCGCCGCCAGCGGCGGGCGCTGCTGCCGACGTTCCTCGATTACCAGGTGCCGTGGCGTCCCGAGCGCCGGCTGGTCCGCGACGGCGGTGCCGAGGTCGAGCGGCTGTTGCGTGCCCGGTCCGGGCCGGCCTGGCCGAAGTCCGCCGAGTTCGCCGAGGTCGTCGGGCGGCTCCGGTCGGCGATCCAGATTCCCGGCGTGGCGCACTCCGCGCTCGAGTACCAGCGGTGGGCGTTCCGCAGCCAGTTCCGGCCCGACGGGCGCCGCTTCATGACCGCGATGGACGCCCGGCTGCAGATCCCCGTGCTGCAGGTGCACGGCGATCTCGACCCCTACGTGCTCGCCGGCACCATCGAACGCTCGGCGGAGTACGCGCCGGGACGACAGCTGCACCGCGTCGCCGGGGCCGGACACTTCGCTCACCAGGAGGCGCCCGACGAGGTCACGGCCGAGCTCACCCGCTTCGCGCTCGCCTCCCGCTGACCCGCAGGTCAGACGATGCACACCCCGGTACCGACCGCGGCGGTCGATCCGTCGGCCTGCTGAAGCTGCTTGGACACCTCGTCGGCGGTGAGCACGAAGCCGGTGTCGCTGTCGTCCACGGCGGCGCCGAACACGACACCGAGCACGCGGCCCTGATCGTCCACCAGCGGGCCCCCGGAGTTGCCCTGCCGGATCGACCCCCGGACCGTGTACACCTCGCGCTCGACCGTCCCCGACCGGTAGATGTCCGGGCCGCGGAGGTCGAGGACCTCGCGGATGCGGGCGGCGCTGGCCGTGTACGGTCCGCCGCCCGGATATCCGAGGACGATCGCGTTGTCTCCGGTGCGGGCCTGTTCCGGCGCGAAGGCCAGCGTCCTGGCGGTGAGCCCGGGCACGTCCAGCACGGCGACGTCGACGGCGGGATCGAACACCACGACTCGGGCGTCGAGCGGCCCGTTGGCGGTGTCGACGGTGACCGAGGACGTACCGGCGACGACGTGCGCGTTCGTCATCACCCGCTCGGGCCCGACGACGAATCCGGACCCCTCGAGGGCTTTCTGGCAGCTCGGGGCGGCGCCCCGGATCCGCAGCACGCTCGACTGCACCTGCTGGGCGACCGGGCTGGCGAGGACGCTCGCATCCGGCGGATCCACGCTGGTGATGGGTGTGCGGCCGAACGGACCGATGACGTCCGGCAGCCCGGAGGTGTCGAGGAGTGCCGAGAATTCGCTCGGCACCTCCCGCAGCCAGTCGGGCGCCACGTCGTCGACGGTGCTGAGCACCTTGGACCCGCGGACCGCGGTCGCGACGTCGGCCTGCGTGGAGGTGGTCAGCGGGATGGCGAGCAGCCACGCGGCGACCAGCACCGCGACGAGTTGCAGGCCGGCGCCGACGAAACTGTCGACACCACGCGCCACCGGGCTGTGCATGCCGCTGCGCGCGGCCCGGCCCAGCACCATGCCGGCGACTTCACCGATCACCACCAGCACCACGATCAGCGCGATGCCGGCGAGTACCCGCGTGCGGCCCTCTTCGACGTGGACAAGCACGTGCGGGGCGATCAGGATGCCGGCGACCGCGCCGAGCACGACGCCCAGGAACGCCAGCGCGGACGCCACCGCCCCCTGCCGCCAGCCCGACGACGCGGCCAGCAACGCAACGAGGACGATCGCCAGGTCGATCCATCCGGATCCGCTCAACGCTCCCCCATCCTTCCGGTCGGGTGGTGGCCGAATTCTCCGGCGCCGTCCTTGTCGTCCACACCGGTCGCGACCCGCGTGAGTGTCACGTCGAGGTCGCGTACGTCGTGGTGGTCCCAGGGAAGTTCCCAGCCGGACACCGCGAGCAGCCCCGCGAGCACCCCGGCGGTGAACCCCCACACGAGCATCCCGTCCACCTCGAACGCCGGCCCCTGATATCCGGCACGGTGCCGCACCTGGAACCGGTTGTCGGGGTCGATCAGATCGTGCAGCGACACCCGCACGACCCGTTCGGCCTCCGCGACGTCGACGACCCGGACGGGGCTGGGGTCGCGCCAGTACGCCAGCACCGGAGTGACGTCGAACCCCGACGGCGGAATGAAGATCTCGGGCAGCGTCGCGAGCGGCTGGACGCCGGCCCGGACCAGCCCGGTCTCCTCCTCGGCCTCGCGGAGAGCGGTGTCGACCGGACCGTCGTCCTCGGGATCGGCGGCGCCACCGGGAAACGCGACCTGACCACTGTGCTGCCGCATCGTCGACGCCCGCTGCGTCAGCAGCACGTCGGCGTCCGCGGGCAGGCCGCCGATCGCCAACGGGTCGGGCCGCGCCGACCCGCCGAACAGCACCAGAACCGCGGCCGCGCGCACCTTCGCCCCCTTCGGGGACCGGCGCTCGAGCACTGGATTGACGCGATCGGGGTCGGCCGGCGGAACGGTCGTGACCGCCCGCAACCACTCGGGTGCGGCGTCGGGATTCAGCGCGCGCTGCTGGTGACGGCTCATGCGGCGACGCCGAGGTACTGCTGAACGGCGTCGGCGATCTCGTCGACGCTGCGGAACTGCTGCGGCAGGACCTTGGCGACCGTGCCGTCCGGGCGGATCAGCACCGACACCGGCAGCACGGCCGGGGAGCCGACCGCGGCCTGGACGCGCGCGGACCCGTCCTGCACGCCCGGCAGGTGGACGTCGTACTCCGCCAGGCGCGCGAGCCCGTTGGCCTCGTTGGAATCGGTGTGCACCGTCAGAACGGTAACCGCGTCACCCGCCTGAGCCGCGTACTGCTGCAGATACGGCAGTTCCTCGCGGCACGGCCCGCACCAATAGGCCCAGATGTTGAGCAGCACGGGCTTGCCCGCCAGCGCCGCGGCCAGGTCGACGCGGCTGCCGTCGCCGATGCACTCGAGCGTGATGCCCTTCAGGACCGCACCGTCCGGGACCGGCGCCGCAGGCGCGGGGCAGGCCGCGAGTGCGGCGTCGGTGCGCAGCGCCGCCAGCGCCTCGGGGGTGTCGTCGCCGCGCCGCTCCTGCTGCGACGTAGACCGCCCCGCGCCCGGGTAATCGGCCACCTCGGCGTCGTCGTCGCCCTTGTCCCGTGGCCAGATGGCCACGATCAGCGCCACCACCACGACGAACGCGACCAGGCTCCATCGCGCCGCACTCGAAACACGCATACCTCTCACATACCCGCCAACTCGAGAAGATGCTCGGTCTCCGGGCCCTTCACCAGCTTGGCCGCCGCCACCTTGTCGGTCGGGCCGGTGCCGTACGACGGGCAGTCCTTCGCGAGCACACAGACCCCGCACGCCGGCTTGCGCGCATGGCACACCCGGCGGCCGTGGAAGATCACGCGGTGGGACAGGTCGGTCCACTCCTTGCGCTCGATGAGCGCTCCGACCGCGTGCTCGACCTTGACCGGGTCCGTCTCCTCGGTCCACTGCCACCGCCGGACGAGGCGACCGAAGTGCGTGTCCACTGTGATTCCCGGCACGCCGAACGCGTTTCCGAGGACGACGTTCGCAGTCTTGCGACCGATACCGGGAAGTGTCACGAGGTCCTTCAGCTTGTCCGGAACTTCACCGTCGTAACGCTCGAGGAGCGCCTGGCCCAGACCGATGAGCGAGTTCGCCTTGTTGCGATAGAACCCGGTGGTGCGGATGTACTCCTCGAGCTCCGTCCGGTCCGCCTCGGCGTAGTCGCGGGCGTCGCGATAACGCGCGAACAGCGCGGGAGTCACCTGGTTGACGCGGACATCCGTGCACTGCGCCGACAGGATCGTCGCGACCGTCAGCTCGAGCGGCGTGGTGAAGTCGAGCTCGCAGTAGACGTGCGGAAACGCCTCCTTCAACCGGCGGTTCATCCGGCGCGCCCGCCGCACGAGCGCGAGCCGGGACTCGCCCGTGGCGGGGTTCGCCGCGCCCGGATTGCGGTCGTCTGCTGAGGTCGCCTGCACCCCGACAACTCTACGGACAGGCGTGCCGGTCGGATTCCGGGCCGTGTCGATTCTGAGACCTTCGCAGTGTTTACTTCGCTCTATGCAAGGTCTGGCTGTCGTGCTGTTTCCAGCGCTCCTCATGCTGTTCGCACTGGCCATGGAGCGCGTCGAGTTCCGGCTGCGCCGACTGACGGTCCGGGAGCAGGAGGTCGAGGAGTTCCTCGACCAGGCCAGCCAGGACGAGGTGGCGACGCTCGCGTCGGAGGGATTCCCGCACGCGCTCGCCCGGTTCCACCGTCGTCGCAAGCGTGGCGTCCGCGCCGACCCGGGCATCGTCGCCCCCGACACCGGGAGCGCGCGCCGCGCCAGCTGATATGCGTCACACCGATCACCCCCTCCCTGCGCCGGAGTCGCCGCGTTGATTGTCGGCGTCGCCACTGACTCGGGCTTTTCCTCACGACTCGCGGAAGCGGTCTCGCGCCGCATTCCGGCGTGGGTCGCCGACGTGGCGGGCTGCGATCCCGACGACGTCGCCGTCGAGGACATCGCGCTGCCGCTGCCGCCCGGACCGGACGGGTTGCCCGCGGTCGACGACTGGTACACCGCCGCGGCCGTCGACGGTCGCTTCGACATCGTGCTGGTGTTCTCGGAGATGCCCCGCTCGGAGAAGGGGCGGGTGCTGGTCGCCGAGATCGTCGGTTCCGACGTCGCCGTCTTCTACACCCCCGCCCTCGGTGTCCTCCGCGCCGGCCGCCGCGCGCAGGAGATCGTCGAGCACACCCTGGTCGAACTGCTCGGTGAGAGCGAGCACGGCCGGACCCCGCCGCAGCGCCGTCTGGTGTGGGCCGCCGACGACAGCGGTGCCCGGCGCCGCTTGCTCTACGTGGCCCCGTTCGCCCGTCCCCGGCTCCTCGCCGGCATGATCCGCGGGAACCGGCCGTGGCGGCTCGTGCCGACCCTCTCGGGGGCGTTCGGCGCCGCCAGCGCCGCGTCCGCGTTCGGCATCTTCTACGCCAGCATCTGGCAGATGGCCGTCGCGATGAGCGTCTTCCGGCTGGTGCTCGTCTCCCTCGCCGCCACGGTCGCGATGAGTCTGTGGCTCATCCTCCCCAACGGTCTCTGGGAGCGTCGGGTGTTCCGCAGCGCCCGCTCGGACCGGGTGCTCTACAACTCCGCGACGGTGGGGACCGTGGTCGCCGGCGTGTTGTGCATGTACGCGCTGCTCCTGGTCGCCGTGCTGGTGACCGCGTTCGTGGTGGTGCCCGAGAACTATCTGGCGGCGCAGCTCGAGAGCACGGTCTCCGCGGCCACGTACATCCGGCTGGCGTGGTTGGCCGCCTCCCTGGGCATCGTGGCGGGCGCCGTCGGATCGTCGGCCGCCGACAAGACCGAGATCCTGCGGGCCACCTACGGGCGCCGGGAGGTGGAACGGCGCGAGATGGTGGGACGCCAACTGCGGGACACCGCCACCACGTCGGATGCCCCGGAGGAATGACGCCGCCCCGGTCGTCCACGAAGCGGTGCGGGAGGCCGCGCCGGGCCGGCGGTCGGCACCCCCGATTTTCGAAGACGTGAAACTCTACGCGGTGTCCGTGACTCGTCACACAGCCGCGGCAAGTAGACTTTGTTCTCGTACTAGTTGCATGTGACCCGAGTCGCCGTGCAGCAACTTGCATCGATGAATCAGTTTTTAAAGGAGCGCACGTGGACGAGGTCCTGGCCAGAGCCGGCATCTTCCAAGGAGTCGAGCCCTCGGCGGTGGCTGCGCTGGTCAAGCAGCTTCAGCCCGTCGATTTCCCCCGCGGGCACGTCATCTTCAACGAGGGTGAGCCCGGCGACCGCCTGTACATCATCGTCTCCGGCAAGGTGAAGCTCGGCCGCCGCTCGCCCGACGGTCGCGAGAACCTGCTGACGATCATGGGCCCGTCGGACATGTTCGGCGAGCTCTCCATCTTCGATCCCGGCCCCCGCACGTCGACCGCCACCACGGTCACCGAGGTGCGCGCCGTGAGCATGGACCGCGACGCTCTCAAGTCGTGGATCGACCAGCGCCCGGAGATCGCGGAGCAGCTCCTGCGCGTCCTCGCGCGTCGCCTGCGCCGCACCAACAACAACCTGGCCGACCTGATCTTCACGGACGTCCCGGGTCGCGTCGCGAAGGCGCTGCTGCAGCTCGCGCAGCGTTTCGGCACCCAGGAGGCCGGCTCGCTGCGCGTGACGCACGACCTCACGCAGGAGGAGATCGCGCAGCTCGTCGGCGCGTCGCGTGAGACCGTCAACAAGGCCCTGGCCGACTTCGCGCACCGCGGCTGGCTGCGCCTCGAGGGCAAGAGCGTGCTGATCTCCGACTCGGAGCGGCTGGCGCGCCGCGCCCGCTGACCCCGGCCGGGTCGGCGACCCAGCAGACCGTCCGAAGCCGTCCATCCCACAGGGGTGGGCGGCTTCGCTGCGTCTCGTGCCCGGGCGCCGCGTGCTCGGCACCCGACAGGAATAGCAGAACCGGTATATCTCGGGCCGAATTTCGCATTCGACAGGCATTCGGTCCGCGCCAGAGGATGGGACCGTGACCGACCCGCAGATCGACGTGGACTACAACGTCCGCAACACCGTCTCGCCCGAACTGTTCGACGCCACCATCGACGAGTACCGGCGTCGCTCTCGGGAGGCGGTCGACGGCCTCGACGGATTCGCCGAGGTGCGGTTCGACCCCGACAGCGCCGAGCGCCTCGACGTCTGGGGCACGGGGCGGGCGTTGCGTCCGGCGTTCGTCGCGATCCACGGCGGGTACTGGCGCGCGCTCTCGCGACACCACACGGCCTTCATGGCCCGCATGCTCGACGACGCCGGTGTCGCCACGGTCGCGGTCGACTACGGCCTGGCACCCCACACCCCGCTCGAGGAGATCGTCCGCCAGGTCCGCGCGGCGGTCGCCTGGGTGTATCACCACGGCGCCGAGCACGGGCTGGACCGGAACCGGATCATCGTGGGCGGCAGTTCGGCCGGTGGGCACCTGACCGCCGCCACCATGACGTCCGGGTGGCAGGCCGGGTTCGGGCTGCCCGACGACGTCGTCCGCGCGGCCATGCCGATCAGCGGCCTGTTCGACATCCGCCCGCTCGTACGCTCGTTCGCCAACGAGTGGCTCCACCTCGACGACGCGCGCGCGAGCGCACTGAGCCCGCTGCTGTGCGTCGGCGACGGCGGACCGCGCGCCGTGGTGGCGGTGGCCGAGCACGACGGCGTCGGCTTCCTCGCCCAGAGCCGCAGATTCCACGACGCCTGGAGTCGTCGGGCGCCCAGCGAGTTGATCGTCGTGCCGGACCGCAATCACTACGACGTCTTCCTCGACCTGGCCGACCCGGATTCCGCGCTCGGCGCAGCCCTGCTCGGTCTCTTCGCCGATCTGACGTGAGCCGGTGGACGGGCGCCGTCCACCACTCGGCGGTCCAGCCGAAACCTGGTCGGCCGCAGCATGGTTGCGCCGTGCAACCACCAATTCGCTGACGGTATACGCGCATTCGGTACGTCGGTAGGATCCCCCCATGGACATGCCCAAACTGCTGGACGGGCGCCTCAAGCTCCGCCACCTGCTGCTCGTCGACGCTCTCACCAGCCAGGGCAGTGTGGTCGCCGCGGCCGCCGCGCTGCACGTGACGCAGCCGGTCGCCACCCGCAGTCTGCACGAGCTCGAATCCATTCTCGGGGTGTCGCTGTACGACCGGGGTCCGCGCGGGATCACGCCCACGGTCTTCGGTGACGCGTTCACCACCCACGCCCGGGCGGTCATCGCGCAGCTGACCCAGGCCGGCCGACACGTCGTGGAGCTGGCCGACGCCGACCGGGGAACCGTGGTCGTGGGCACCCATCTGGCGGGCTCCAACGTCCTGTTGCCGGGCGCGATCGCCCGATTGAAGAACGAACGGCCGCTGCTCACCGTCGTGGTACGCGAAGGTACGCCCGAGATGCTGATGACCGAACTGCAGTCCGGCCGAATCGATCTCGTCGTCGGCCGACTGACCTCCCCCACCGACGAGTCCGCGGTCCGCCGCACCCTCTACGCGGAGTCGGTCGAACTGGTGACCCGACGTGAACACCCGCTGGCGGACCGGGCCGAGATCCGTCTGGACGACCTCACGGACTTCCCGTGGATCCTGCCGGGAGTGGAGACCGCGCTGCGGCGCGAGCTCGAAGAGTTCTTCGCCCGGCACAGCCTCGCGCTGCCCGAGAACCGGGTGGAGGCGACGTCGTTCCTGACGGTGCGCCAACTCCTGCTCGAGACCGACATGGTCGCGGCCCTGCCGAGCCTCATCGCCCGGGACGACGCACGGCTGACGACGCTGCCGGTGCGGCTCGATCCGATCGGGCACAGCGTCGGCGTCACGCTCTCGGCCGGTCGTACACTGAGCCCGGCGGCGTCGGCGTTGGTCGACTTCCTGTCGGACTTCGCATCCGAGATCGCCACCTCCCGAACCTGATCGACACGAGGTCCGCACACGACTCGGAGCCGCCCCCCGCTGACGCGGACGACGGCTCCGAATTCCCCCGACGGGCTTCAGGCCCCGGTGGCGACGGGCGCCCTGTCGTGCATCTCGCCCCGCGACGAGTCCGGCACCACCCGGAACAGCGCGACGGCGCCGAACAGACTCAGTGCACACATGCCGACGAGATACCACGTGACGCCGGTCGACGAACCTGTCGCGTTGAGCAGCGCGGTCGCGATCATCGGGGCCAGACCGCCGCCGAGAATCGCTCCCGTCTGCAGGATCAGCGACGACCCCGAGTACCGGACCTCCACCGGGAACGTGTCGGCGATGATGCTGCCCTGCACGCAGTGCGTCACCGGCACGATGAGCCCCATCCCCAGGAACGCGACGACGGCCACCACGCCGTTGCCCGTGTTCAACAGCGGGAAGAAGACCACGCACCACACGAGGATCGCGGCCGACCCGGCGATGAACATCGTGCGGCGACCGTGCCTGTCGGCGACCCGGGTCCAGATCGGGATGGAGGCGAACCACAGGACCGCCGCGGCGGTCACACTGAGCACCAGGAACTGCTTCTCGAAGCCGAGGTGCTGGGTTCCGTACGAGAGCGAGAAGACCATGAACGCGTAGGCGACCGCCGAGTTGGCCAGAACCGCCAGCAGGGTGAGCGCCAGGCGAGGGAACCCCACCCGCAGCGCGTCCCGGAGCGGAAAACGCGAGACTCCGTTGTCGGCGACCACGCCGGCGAACGACGGCGACTCGGTCACCCGCAGCCGGATCACCAGGCCGATGGCGACGAGAACGATGCTGAGCAGGAACGGGATTCGCCAGCCCCACGACGTGAACGAGCTCTCCGACATGAGCGAGCCGGCCGTCAGGAAGATGCCGTTGGCGAGCACGAGACCGGCGGGAGTGCCCATCTGAGGGAAGCCGGCATAGAGGTTCTTCTTGCCGGCGGGCGCGTGTTCCATCGACATCAGCGTGGCTCCCGCGCCCTCGCCGCCGAGGCCGATTCCCTGCACGATGCGCATCGCCACCAGCAGAATGGGCGCCCACACACCGATGGCGTCGTAGTTGGGGATGAGGCCGATGAGGGTCGATCCCACGCCCATCATCACGAGCGAGACCACGAGCGTGGCCTTGCGGCCGATGCGGTCGCCGAAGTGCCCGAACACCAGCCCGCCGAGCGGCCGGGCGATGAACCCCACCGCGAAGGTACTGAAGGCCGCCAGGGTGCCCGCCGCCGGGCTCAGGCCCGGGAAGAACTGCTTGTTGAAGATGAGCGCGGCGGCGGTGCCGTAGAGGAAGAAGTCGTACCACTCGAGTGTGGTGCCGGCCAGGGTGGCCAGGGCGACGCGGCTACGTGCCGCGGGAGCGGCCTCGCCTCGTGTCGTGCTGTCGGTCATCACAGGTGCCTATCGGTGTCGGGACGGCGGACGAGAATCGGGGTGAGTTCTGTTCTTCGCCTTGATATTCCGGCGGCCTCTTCGGCCCCGTATCGAAAGATTGTGCACGCGTGAGATCTGGCTCACAAATGCCGAATCGGCCGCCGGCTATCTCATTTCGGGTATGGCTCAGGCGTCCGACAGCCCCAGGAACCGCATAGCGTTACCGCGCTGGATCAGGTCGCGGGTGCTCTCGTCGAGGAACTCGCTCTTGCGCACCACCTCCCCGACCGGGCGTTCGCCCAGCGGATACGGGTAGTCGCTGCCCACCATCACCCGCTCGGCGCCCACGGTGTCCACCAGCAGACGCAGCGCGCGATCGTCGAACACCACCGAATCCACGTAGAAGCGGCCCAGGTAGTGCGACGGCGGCATCTCGGACGTCCCGATGA
Organism: Rhodococcus sp. SGAir0479; assembly: GCF_005484805.1. Classification (NCBI taxonomy): domain Bacteria; kingdom Bacillati; phylum Actinomycetota; class Actinomycetes; order Mycobacteriales; family Nocardiaceae; genus Rhodococcus; species Rhodococcus sp. SGAir0479. Next base: position 4,557,590 of record NZ_CP039432.1, on the reverse strand, counting down.
TGTCGTGGCGCCGGTGCCAGGCGTTCTCCATCCGCCCCAGCCAGAACGCGAAAGATCCACCGCCGTGCGCGAATCCGATCTTCAGACGTTCGTCGATCCGGTCGAACACGCCACCGAGGATCAGCGCCAGGATCGACAGGTGGGTCTCGGCCGGCATCGCCGTGAGCCACTGCGCCATCCAGCGGTTCAACCGTGGCGACGAGTCCATGTCCCAGGGATGGACGAACACCGGGATGTCCAGAGACGCGCAGTGCTGCAGGAAGGTGACGACCCCTTCGCTGTCGAGGTCGCGGTCGCCGACGTGGTTGCCGATCTCGACGCCGCGGTGCCCGTTGGCCACGCAGCGCTCCACCTCACGGCAGGCGGCGTCGGCGTCCTGCAACGGAACCTGGCAGAACGGGATCAGGCGGTCGGACGCCGGCGCGACGATGTCGAGTGCGAGATCGTTGAAGATGCGCGAGATGCGCTCGGCCTGCGCACCGGTGCGGCCGTAGTTGAAGAAGGCGGGCGTCGGGGACACCACCTGGGTCCGGACGCCGTCGGCGTCCATGTCCCGCAGTCGCGTCTCCGCGTCCCACGCGTCCGCCTGGATTCGACGGAATTCCTTGGAGCCCATCATGATGACGGCCTCCGCCTCGCTCTCCACCCGGAGCCACGGCGCGTCGGGCCCGGCGTCGGCGGTGAGGTCCGGCCAGCCCTTCGGGACGTAGTGGGTGTGGACGTCGATGATGCTCACGTCAGCCCTTCCCGGGGTGGAGGGCGCCGCACTCGCGGCACGTGCGCGCCTGCTCGTCCTCGTAGAACTGCACGAACACCGGCGGCAGATCCGCGACGATGTCACGCACCTGGAGCTCGATCTCGTGGATGAGGTGGTTGCATTCGAGGCAGTACCACTGGAACTTCTCGAGCGTCCCCTCGCGGCGCACCCGCTCGATGACCAAACCGATCGAGCCGGCGGTCGGGCGCTGCGGCGAGTGCGGCAGATTCCCGGGGAGCAGCCAGGTCTCGCCCTCGCGGATGTGCACGCGCTGCGGTCCGTCCTCGGTCATCACGTCGACGTGGATGTCGCCCTCGAGCTGGTAGAACCACTCCTCGTACGGGTCGAGGTGGTAGTCGGTCCGCTCGTTGGGGCCACCGACGACCTGGACGATGAAGTCGTCTCCGAGCGCCATCGTCTGGTTGTTCACCGGCGGGGCGAGCAGGTGCCGGTTCTCGGCGATCCACTTCTGGAAGTCGATGACGGGCGGGATGACGGTCATGAGCGGTCCTCCGGGTCGATGACGTCGGTGCGTCGGTGGGCGGGCAGGTAGGCCACGCCCTGGATCTCGATCAACAGGTGTGGGTGGGGAAGTTGGTGCACCGCAACAGTGGTGCGGGTCGGCCCGGTCTCGTCGAAGTACTCGGCGTACACCTCGTTGTATCCACCGAAGTCGTTCATCGAGACCAGGTACGACGTGACCTGCACGAGATCGTGCAGATCGGCGCCGACCTCGGCCAGGATCGACCGGATGTTCTCGATGACGGCGCGGGTCTGGGCCCTGATGTCGAGGTTGGTCGTACCCATCTCGTCCACCTCGACACCGACGAAGGTGTTGTCCGGGCGTCGGGAGCTGGTCCCGGAGACGTACACGAAGTCCCCGGCCACCTTCACGTGCGGGAAGCGCCCGCGGGGCGTGGCCAGACGGCCGATCACCTTGGCGGCGTTGTCGCTCATGCGATTCCCTTCACGGTCACGGCGCCCAGGCCGGCGATCTCGCAGCGGGCGGCGCCCGCGGTCAACGGTGCGGCGGCCGTGGCGGCTCCCGCGAGCACGACGTCCCCGGCCCCCAGCGGGATGCGGCGTCGACGGCACATGTCCAGCAGGGCGTGCAGCGCGTTGACTGGGTCGTCGAAAATGGCGGCGGTGGACCCGGTGACCGTGGTCTCGCCGACGGTCATCCGTACCTCGAGGTCGGCGACGTCCCGGAGCCCGGCCCACGGCCCGATCACGTACGCCGCGGCCGAGGTGTTGTCGGCGACCACGTCGGTGTACGTGAACCGGAAGTCCCGGTAGCGGGAGTCGATGATCTCCATGGCCGGGGCGACGGCGTCGACGCACGCGACGATGTCGGCGTCGGGGTCGTCCAGGTCGACGTCGCACGCGATCCGGTACGCCACCTCGGGTTCGATCTTGGGATGGATGAGGCGGTGCAGGTCCACGTCCGCGCCGTCCTCGACCTGCATCGCGTCGGTGAGCCGGCCCACGATGACGTCGGAGACGCCCATCTGCGCCATCTTGGCCTTGCTGGTGAATCCGAGTTTGACGCCCACGATCCGTTCCCCGCGGCCGAGGCGGCGCGCGACGAGCGCCTCCTGGATGCGGTACGCGTCGTCGATGTCGACGGCGTTGTCGTCGGCCAGGCTGAGGGTGTCGTGGACGCCGGTCTGCGCGTCGTCCAGCCGCGCGGCCAGCGCCGCGATCTCGTTGCTGTTCAGTGTCATCGGTCTTCGCTTTCCACGTGGTCGATCCTCGGTCCGGTCACAACGCCACGCACACGTTGGTGGGCTCGGTGTAGAAGTGCAGCGACGACTCGCCGCCCTCCCGCCCGATCCCGGAGAGCCCGACACCGCCGAACGGCGATCGCAGCTCGCGGGTGAACCACGTGTTGACCCAGGAGATTCCGACGTTCATCTTCTGGGCCACGCGGTGCCCGCGACGCAGGTCGTCGGTCCACACCGCGGCCGCGAGGCCGTACTTGGTGTCGTTCGCCAGCGCCACCGCCTCCTCCTCGGTGCCGAACGGCACCAGCGCGGCGACGGGGCCGAAGATCTCCTCGCGCAGGACCGGGTCCTGGTTGGTCAGGCCGGTCCACAGCGTCGGCTGGATCCACGACCCGAACGCGAACTTCTCGCCCACGTCCGGGATCCCGCCACCGGTGAGCACCTTCGCGCCCGACTGCTCGGCCATCCGGAAGAAACTCAGCACCTTGTCGCGGTGGCCCTGCGAGATCAGCGGGCCGGTGGTGGTCGCGTCGTCCGCGGGGTCGCCCAGCCGCAGCCGCTCGGCGCGTTCGGCCAGGCCGGTCGCGACGTCGTCGAAGATCGAGCGGTGCACGTACACCCGCTCGGTGCACAGGCACACCTGACCGGTGTTGGTGAACACCGACTTGGTGAGTCCGGTCAGCGCCTCGTCGAGGTCGACGTCGTCGAAGACGATCGCGGCGTTCTTGCCACCCAGCTCGAAGGAGACCGGACGCACCCGCGGCGCCACGGTCTTCATCACGTGCGAGCCGGTCGCGGACGAGCCCGTGAAGGTGACGCCGTCGATGCCGGGATGTGTCGTGAGGTACTCCCCGGCGGAGTTTCCGCCGAAGCCGTGCACCACGTTGTACACACCGGCGGGCAGCCCCACCTCGGCGAGCACCTCGGCGAGCAGGGTCGCGGTCGCCGGGGTCTCCTCGCTGGGCTTGACGACCACCGCGTTGCCGCACGCGAGTGCGGGCGCCACCTTCCACGTGAGCAGCAGCAGCGGCAGGTTCCACGGCACGATCACCGCGACGACGCCCAGCGGCTTGCGGACCGCGTAGTTGAGCGCCTGCCGACCGCCGGCCAGATCGGTCATGAACGATTCCTGGCCCGCCGCGGAGACGATGTCGGCGAAGGTGCGGAAGTTGGTGAGCGCGCGGGCGACGTCGAGTTCCCGCGCCTGCGTGATCGGCTTGCCGGTGTCGGCCATCTCGGCGGCGACGAACTCCTCGAACCGCTCCTCGATCCGGTCCGCGGCCCGCCGCAGCAGCGCGGCGCGCTCCCGGACGGGGGTGTCGGCCCAGCCGTCCGCGAGGGCGCGGCGGGCCGACGCGACGGCCCGGTCGACGAGCGCCTGGTCGGCCTCGTGCACCTGGGCGAGCACGCGCCCGGTCGCCGGATCGACCCGGTCGAAGCCGCGCCGAAGGTCGGGATCGACGAAGGTGCCGTCGACGAAGTTACGGATCCAGCCGTCGAGGGTTGCAGTCATGGATCAATGGTCGAGCCCCGATCCATACCGAACAAATACCGAAACTGCTTCTGCTCATACCCGAAACGGCATACCTGCCGCACAGCGGCCTTCTCCCTCTGAGCGGGAGACGATCACAACTTTCCCGGCTGCCTCCGCTTACCTGGGACCGGCCGCACGGACCACGGAGAGGACGGCACACATGAACACTCGCCTGGACGGCAAGCGACTGGTCGTGACCGGCGGCGCGAGCGGGATCGGACGCGCGTGCGCCGTCGAGGCCGCGCGTGCCGGGGCGGCCGTGCTGGTCGCCGACCGTCACCTGGACGCCGCACGAGACGTGGCAGAGTCGATCCGCGCCGACGGCGGGCGTGCCGAGGCGTTCGCGGTGGACGTCACGGACGCGGAGCGGTGCGAACAGATGGCCGATCGGGCCGCCGAGACACTCGGCGGTGTCGACGGACTGATCGCCGCGGCCGGGATCAGTGCGGCGGCCCTGCCCGGCGATCCCGCGGAGCACGACGGGTCGGCGGCCGGACTGGACTGGTCGACCGACGTCTGGCGCCGCGTCCTCGACGTCAACCTCGACGGCCTCATGTACTGCGATCGCGCGGTCGCCCGCCACCTGATCGCGGCCGGCGACGGCGGGTCCATCGTCAACATCGCCTCCATCTCGGCCGCGTGGACCAGTGGCAACGCATCGGCCTACTCGGTCTCGAAGGCGGGCGCCTGGATGCTGACCAAGGCACTGTCGATCGAGTTCGCGGCACACGGCATCCGCGTCAACGCGGTGGGGCCGGGCTTCACCGAGACCCCCATGACCGCCGCCACCCGCAGCGACGACACCGCCCGCAACGACATCGTCGCCCGAACCCCGTTGGGCCGCTTCGGCAGACCCGAGGAGATCGCGGCCGCCGCGCTGTTCCTGGCGAGCGACGCCGCGTCCTTCGTGACGGGGTCGATCCTCTACGTCGACGGCGGGTTCGACGCGTACTCCCGCTAGCCCTCGGTCAGGTGCGCAGGTACTCGAGCTGCACCCGCACCGACTGCTCGGCGGCCGGCCACAGCGTCTCGTCGACGTCGGTGTAGACGTGCTCCACCACCGCGCGCACGTCGGCGTCGGCGCCCAGCGCGTCGAGCGCGCCGCGCACCTGGTCGAGCCGCTCCTCGCGGTGCGCGAGATAGAACTTGGCGACCGCCTCGAGATCGGGCAGGTCCGGGCCGTGTCCGGGCAGGACCGTCCGGCCCGGACCGAGGTCGATGAGCAGCCGCATCGAATCGAGGTAGTCCCGCAGATTGCCGTCCGACGCGTCCAGCACGGTGGTGCCGCGGCCGAGGATGGTGTCGGCGGTGAGCACCGATCCCTCCTCCTCGATCACGAACGACACCGAGTCGGCGGTGTGACCGGGAGTCCGGAGCACCCGCAGGGTCAGCCCGGCCGCCTCGATCAGCTCGTCGTGCTCGAGTCCGCCGCCGCCCCCGCGCCGGAACTCCTCACGCACGGCACGCACCGGGGCGCCGGTCAGTGCGAAGAACCGGTCGATGCCGCCGGTGTGGTCGTGGTGCCGGTGCGAGACGAGCGTCAGCACCACGGTGCCGGCACCGGCGACGCGCGCGAGATGGTCGGGGTCGTCGTCACCGGGGTCGACGACGACGCACTCGTCACTGCCCGGCACCCGCAGGATCCAGGTGTTGGTGCCCTCGAGCGAGTACATGCTCGGGTTGTTCTCCAGGATCACCGCCGCGATCGGCGTGACCTGGCGCAACTGGGCGTACGCGGGGTGCTGAAGCGTCATCGACGCACCTTTCCTGACGGGTCGGCGGCCTGGCCGGTGGGATCCGGGACCGAATCCGGTCCTCACTGTACGACCCCACCGGCCCGACGCCCGAACGACCCGACACCTGGTGCGCCGCAACCGCACTCACATGTGGGTGCCGCCGTCGATCCGGATCTCGGTGCCGGTGACGAACGCGCCGTCGTCGGACGCCAGCATCGCCACCACGCCGGCGACGGTCTCGGGGCCGGCGAACCCCTCACCGATCCACGGGTAGAGCTTGCCGATGAGGCTGGCGTCGACACCCTCGGGGAAGCCGGGGTTGCTGGTCATGCCGGACGCGATGCTGCCGGGCGCGACCGCGACGGCGCGCAGCCCCTGCTTGGCGTACTCGAGCGCGACGGCGTGGGTGAACGCCTGGATGCCGCCCTTCGACGCCGCGTAGGCCGCCATGTAGGGGTGCGCGAACTGCGCCGAGGTGGAACTGAAGTTCACCACCACGCCCTTGCCCGTCTCGAGCAGCGCGGGCAGCGCCTGGCGGGTGACGAGGAACGTGCCGGTGAGGTTGGTGCCGACGACCTTGTTCCAGAACTCGAGCTCGGTCTCGTGGGTGTGCGACGCGCGCAGGATGCCGGCGGCGTTGACCAGTACGTCGAGCCCGCCGAGGTCGGCGATCGCGCCGCCGAGGTTCTCCCGGACGGAGTTCTCGTCGGAGATGTCGGCGACGACGGTCCGCAGCCGGTCGGCGACCCCGGCCTCCTCGGCGCGCTCACGCGTCACCGTCAGGCCGGCCTCGACGACGTCGGCGCCGGTGACGAGGCCGCCCTCCTCGAGGATGCGGGCCACGACGGCCTGGCCGATGCCGGATCCGGCGCCGGTGACGAGGACACGACGTCCTTCGAATCGCTTCATGATCTCTCCTGGGTCGTCTGCGGTCCGGTACCGGACCTTCCTGGCACACTAAGCCGAAGTGGCACGTCGTGTCACGCATTTCTTCGGAACCGGACCGGTAGTCTGCGGACCGACACCAGCGAGGAGCCCAGAACATGCCCGGCGCACAGCCCGTCACGTCACTGACCGAACGACGGAAGGCGGAGACGCAACTCGAGATCTCCCGGCGCGCGGCCGAGATGTTCTCCGCGCGTGGGGCGTCGGCGGTCACCGCCGAGGAGATCGCGTCGGCGGCCGGGATCGGGCTACGCACGTTCTACCGCTACTTCCGCACCAAGGAGGAGGCCGTCGCGCCCCTGCTCGCCGGTGGGGTGACCAGCTGGATCACCTACGTCACCGAGGAGACGCGGGACGGCGCGCGGGTCGAGGAGGTCCTGGAGCGGGCCACCCGGCGAGCACTGACACCGTCGGAGGACGTCACCGAGGAGATGCTCCAGTGGACGCGGGGGCTGCTGCGGACCGTGCGGGACGAGCCGGGGCTGCACGCGGTGTGGCTGCGCGTGCAGCACGACTCGGAGGACGGCCTGGTACAGGCCATCGCACCCCTGCTGGGCCCCGGCGTCGATCCGCTGACCGTCCGCCTGGTCGCGGCGTCCGCGAACGCGGCGATGCGCATCGCGGTCGAAACCTGGGCCGCCACCGACGCTCCCACCACCGGCCCCGACGGCCCGGCGGAACTGGCGGTGGACTGCATGCGCCGCCTGGTCGAGCACGCCGCTTCCCGGGACACCGAAAACAACTGAGCCGCATTCCCTTACGGGGATGCGGCTCAGCGTGGACGTAGTGGGGGCGCGTGTACTTCTCAGCGCACCTCGGCGACCAGTTCGACCTCGACGGGCGAGCCCAGCGGCAACTCGGCGACCCCCACTGCCGAACGGGCGTGGATGCCGGCGTCGCCGAACACCTCACCGAGGAACTCGGACGCGCCGTTGATCACGCCGGGCTGCCCGGTGAAACCCTCCGCCGAGGCCACGAAACCGACGACCTTGACGATGCGCACGATCGAATCCAGACCGACCAGCGCGTCCACCGCCGCGAGCGCGTTCAGCGCGCACTGGCGGGCGGCATCCTTGGCGTCGCCCTCGGAGACGGCCCCGCCGACCTTGCCCGTGAGCGGCAGCTCGCCGGCGACGAACGGCAACTGACCGGACGTGTGGACGAGGTTCCCGGTCCGCACGGCAGGCACGTACGCCGCGACCGGCGCGGCCACCGGCGGCAACTCCACACCGAGCTCGGCCAGCCGCGCGGTCCAGGACTGTGCGGTCTCTGCCACGGCCTCAGCCCTTCGGACGCTTGAGGTAGGCCACGTGCTGCTCGCCGGTCGGACCGGGGAGCACGGTGACGAGTTCCCATCCGTCGCCGCCCCACTGGTCCAGGATGGCCTTGGTCGCGTGCGTGAGCAGCGGCACGGTCGCGTACTCCCAGGTAGTCATTTCACTCATGCGGCTGAGCCTATCCCCCACACGTTCGGGCGCTTCGGCTTATAGGCTCGTGCCCGTGGCAGCTCCGAGAGATTCGCGGCCGGACCCCGCCCAGCCGGGCTGGCCCCCCATCGCCGATGCAGCGCGGCTGCACTTCGTCTCCGGGAAGGGCGGCACCGGCAAGTCCACCGTGGCCGCCGCGCTGGCGCTCGCGCTCGCGGCCGGCGGACGACGCGTACTGCTCGTGGAGGTCGAGGGACGCCAGGGCATAGCGCAACTGTTCGACGTGCCCCCGCTCCCACCCCAGGAGACCAAGGTCGCGGCCGCCGAGGGCGGGGGCGAGGTGTTCGCGCTCGCGGTCGACCTCGAGACCGCGTTCCTCGAATACCTCGACATGTTCTACAACCTCGGTTTCGCGGGTCGCGCGATGAAGAAGATCGGGGCCGTCGAGTTCGCGACCACGCTCGCGCCGGGCCTGCGGGACGTCCTGCTCACCGGCAAGATCAAGGAGTGCACGGTGCGCACCGACAAGGCCGGTCGTCGCGTGTACGACGCCGTCGTGGTGGACGCGCCGCCGACCGGACGGATCGGCAAGTTCCTCGACGTCACCCGGGCCATGTCGGACCTCGCCAAGGGCGGGCCGATCCACTCGCAGAGCCAGGGCGTGGTGCGGCTGCTGCATTCCGACGAGACCGTGGTGCACCTGGTGACGTTGCTCGAGGCGCTGCCGGTGCAGGAGACGGCGGACGCCGTCGCCGAGCTCGAGGCCGCCGACCTGCACCTGGGCACCGTGATCGTGAACCGGACCGACGCCGCCTACCTGCCCCACGACGCGCTCGCGGAAGCCGCGCAGGGACGCCTCGACGCCGACGCGATCCGGAAGGGGCTGGCGACCGCAGGCATCACGCTGGCGGACGACGACTTCGCCGGGCTGCTGACCGAGACGATCGAGCATGCGGCCACGTTGGCCGCGCAGGACGAGAGTGCAGCCCAACTGGACGAGGTGAAGGTGGCGCGGATGTACCTACCGGCGCTGGACGACGGGATGGATCTCGGCGGGCTCTACGAGCTGGCCGAGCGGCTGACCGAGCAGGGCGTCCGATGAGCGCGCCCGGCAGCACCGCCGCGCCGCGCACCGCCCCGGCCCTCGACCTGGGCGGCATCCTCGTCGACCCCGACACCCGGATCGTCGTGTGCTGCGGGGCCGGCGGCGTCGGCAAGACGACGACGGCCGCGGCGATGGCCCTGCGCGCGGCCGAGCAGGGCCGGCGCGTCGCGGTGCTGACGATCGATCCGGCGCGGCGCCTGGCGCAGGCGCTGGGTGTCCAAGACCTCGACAACGAGCCGCAGTTGGTGCAGTTGGCACCCGGTTCCTCCGGGGAACTGCACGCGATGATGCTCAACATGCGTCGCACGTTCGACCAGATGGTGCTCGAACACTCGACACCGGAGAAGGCCGAACAGATCCTCGCGAACCCCTTCTATCAAACGGTCGCCACGTCGTTCTCCGGCACGCAGGAGTACATGGCGATGGAGAAGCTGGGGCAGCTCGCGGCCGACGACCGGTGGGATCTCGTCGTCGTCGACACCCCGCCGTCGCGCAACGCGCTCGACTTCCTCGACGCCCCGCAGCGGCTCGGCGCCTTCCTCGACGGCCGGATGATCCGCCTGCTCACCGCCCCCGGACGCGGCATCGGCCGGCTGGTGACGGGTGCGATGGGCCTGGCCCTCAAGGGCGTCTCGACGGTCGTGGGCAGCCAGATGCTGTCCGACGCCTCCGCGTTCGTGCAGTCCCTGGATTCGATGTTCGGCGGATTCCGCGAGCGCGCGATGCGCACCTACGAACTGCTGCGCAAGGAGGGCACCCAGTTCGTGGTGATCGCGGCCGCCGAGCCCGACGCGCTGCGCGAGGCCGCGTTCTTCGTCGACCGGCTGTCGGGCGACCGCATGCCGTTGGCGGGTCTGGTCCTCAACCGCACCCATCCCACGCTGTGCTCGCTGTCCGCCGATCACGCCCGCACCGGCGCCGATCAACTGGACGAGGCGGAACCGGCCACGGCGGCGAACGAGCTGACGTCGGCGGTGCTGCGCGTGCACGCGCACCGCGCGGTCATGGCGAAGCGGGAGGTGCGCCTACTGAGCCGCTTCACCGCATCACATCCGCACGTGCCGATCGTGGGCGTCCCGTCCCTGCCGTTCGAGGTCTCGAATCTCGAGGCGCTGCGCGCGGTGGCCGACCAGCTGACCCACGAGGGCTGACCCGGGTGGTTGTCGCGGCGGCGTGAGCGCACGCCGCCGCGACGGAACTTCGCCCGTGGCTACGGTCGGACCTACTCCCCGACGAGGACCGACCCGGCGATCAGACTGCGGACTGGTGCTGGCGCTGTGCTTCGAAGAAATCGGCCCAGGACTCGACCTCCGGATGCTGCTTGAGCAGCGCTCGACGCTGCCGTTCCGTCATCCCACCCCAGACGCCGAACTCGACCCGGTTGTCGAGCGCGTCGGCACCGCACTGCATCAGCACCGGGCAGTGCCGGCAGATGGTCGCGGCCTTGCGCTGCGCGGCTCCCCGTACGAAGAGCTGGTCGGGATCCACTTCACGGCATCGTGCCTGCGCGACCCACTGGATGCGAGCTTCTGCCTGCTCGTGGTCGAGACGCGTGGCGGGGCTGGTCATGTGCATTCGGTTCCCCTTCGTCCGAACGCCGTTCCCCACGGCGCTCAGGATGCTCACGCAGTTCCCCGCTATCACGTGGGAACTGCAACACATTCCTAATCCAGTGTTAGCTGTATCACACCGGTGACAGCTAACTTAGGTAAAGAACGAGCGGCGCGCAAGATCAGGGGCGCAGATTCTGGTACGGCCGTCATACTTCGTCGCAAATGACCGGCTCGGAACGGCCGTTTCCTCGCCGAACGGACGTCCGGTCCGCGTCGCGCACCGGGCCGCCCGGTTCGTTCGACGTACTCTGTACTCCGTGTCGAGAGCCAAAACGATCGCCAAGCTCGCGGGCTGCAGCGCACTTGCCGGTGTTCTTTTCGCCGGAGTGATGTTTCCGCTGGCAGGCGGCTTCGGATTCGCCTCCAACCGCGCCACCGATGCCGTCGACAACGTCTCGGCCGAGCTGGTGGAGGGCACCGTCCCGGCGGTCACCACGATGACCGACGTGACCGGCAACCCCATCGCGTGGCTCTACGAGCAACGCCGGTTCGAGGTGCCGAGCGAGAAGATCTCCAACGAGATGAAGCTGGCGATCGTCTCGATCGAGGACAAGCGGTTCGCCGATCACCACGGCGTCGACTGGCAGGGCACCCTGCGCGCGTTCATGACCAACACCACGAGCGGCGAGGTACAGCAGGGCGCCTCCACGATCGACCAGCAGTACGTCAAGAATTACCAACTGCTCGTGGTCGCCAAGAACGACGCCGAACGCCGGGCCGCGATCGAGACGACACCCGCCCGCAAGATCCGGGAGATCCGGATGGCGCTCACGCTCGACAAGAAACTCACCAAGGACGAGATCCTCACCCGGTATCTCAACCTCGTGCCGTTCGGCAACGGCTCCTTCGGCGTCCAGGACGCCGCCCAGACGTACTTCGGCATCGATGCCAAGGACCTGAACGTGCCGCAGGCCGCGATGCTCGCCGGCATGGTGCAGTCCAGCTCCGCACTGAACCCGTACACCAACCCCGACGGCGTGCTCGAGCGTCGCAACACCGTGCTCGACACCATGATCACCAACATCCCGGATCGGGCTACCGAGATCCGGGCCGCGAAGACGGCGCCGCTGGGCGTGCTCCCCGAACCGAAGGCGCTGCCCCGGGGCTGCATCGCCGCCGGCGACCAGGGCTTCTTCTGCGACTACGCGCTGCAGTACCTGGCCGCGTCCGGCCTGAGCCGCGATCAGATCAACCGCGGCGGTTACACGATCAAGACCACGCTGGACCCGTCCGTGCAGAAGTCGGTGAAGGCGGCGCTGGTCGCCAACGCCGACCCCCAACTCGACGGCATCGCGAACGTGATGAACGTGGTCCAGCCCGGCCAGGACCAGCACCGGGTGCTGGCGATGGGTTCGAGTCGCGCGTACGGCCTCGACACCGACGCGGAACAGACCGTGCAACCGCAGCCCTACACCCTCGTCGGGCACGGCGCCGGGTCGATCTTCAAGATCTTCACCACGGCCGCCGCGATGGAGAAGGGTCTCGGCACCAGCGCGGTGCTCGACGTGCCGCGCCGCTTCGAGGCACGCGGCATGGGCAACGGCGGCGCGCGGGGCTGCCCGGCGGCCACGTACTGCGTCGAGAACGCCAGCCCCAACTACGCGGCGAAGCTGTCCGTGACGGACGCGCTGGCGCAGTCCCCGAACACCGCGTTCGTCAAGCTCATCGAATCCACCGGCGTCACCCCGACCGTCGACATGGCGGTGCGGCTGGGCCTGCGGTCGTACACCGCGACGGGGTCGTCCGGGTTCGGCGACCAGAGCATGGCCGACATGCAGAAGCAGCAGAACCTGGGTTCGTTCACGCTCGGCCCCACGTGGGTCAACCCGCTCGAGCTGTCCAACGTCGCGGCGACCCTCGCGTCCCACGGCAAGTGGTGCCCGCCCACCCCGATCGACTCGATCACCGACCGGGAGGGCAAGCCCGTCTCCATCACGCAGGAGGCCTGCGAACAGGTGGTCGACCCGGGCCTGGCGGACACGCTGTCGGTGGCCCTCAGCAAGGACGACCAGCCGGGCGGCACGTCCTTCGCGGCCGCCAACGCCGCCGGCTGGAAGCTGCCCATGTCCGGTAAGACCGGCACCACCGAGTCGCACATGTCGTCCGGGTTCCTCGGATTCACCAACAACCTCGCCGCCAGCGTGCTGGTCTACGGCGACTCGACCACCCCGGGCGAGATCTGTTCGGCGCCCCTGCGTCCGTGCTCGGACGGCAACCTCTACGGCGGCACCGAACCGGCCCGCACGTGGTTCCAGGCGATGACGCCGGTGGTCGGCAACTTCGGTCCCGTCGCACTGCCGGCGGTCAACGAGAAGTACGTCAAGGGCTCGCAGAACGCCCAGGTTCCCGACGTGGTGGGACTGACGCAGGGTGCCGCCACGGCCGCACTGCAGAACGCCGGTTTCACGGTGAACCCGGCGACCACCAAGTCGGACGCCCCCAAGGGTCAGGTCACCGGCACCGCGCCGTCGGGGCTGGCGGTTCCGGGTTCGCCGATCACGATCTACGTCAGTGACGGGTCCGTCAAACCCGCCCCGCCCGGCACCGCTTCCAACCGGCCGACGCCTTCGCCCGGCGGCTGAGCCGCCCGGTCCGGCAGCGGCTGAGCCGCCCGGTCCGGGGAGCGGCTGAGCCGCCCAGTCCGGGAGCGGCTGAGCCGCCCGGTTCGCGCTGGTTTCACGCGTGCCGGTCCCGGGTAGTCGTGGTGGATGAACCTCCGTCACCTCTACACCCGGGCCGAGTCCGCGTCGTTCCTCGACGGGGTCAGTGCGGCACTGCAGCACCGCCTCCAGTCGGGGCTGGGTCGCACCCCGATCGGTGACCGCCTCCGCGGCGACTGGCTCGGCCACCCCGTGCATCCGGTGCTGGTCACCATCCCCATCGGGGCGTGGACCAGTTCACTCGTCTTCGACCTCGTGTTGCGCGATTCGCGCAGCGCCCGGCGGCTGATCGGCCTGGGCCTGGCCACGGTGCCACCGGCCCTGGCCACGGGCTGGGCGGACTGGAGCGAACGCGACGTCCGGCAGCGCCGGGTGGGGTTGATCCATGCCGCGAGCAACGGCGCCGGCATCGCCTTCATGGTCGCGTCGTTCCGTCGGCACAAGCGCCGCCCCGGCCTCGGCGCGACGGCGCTCAACGTGCTCGGGATGGCCGCGGTCGGCGCGGGCGGCGCACTCGGCGGCCACCTCGTCTACGGGCAGGGTGCCGGGCTCGACATGGGCACGCCCAACGACGGCCCTGCCTTCGACCCGGTCCTCGCCGACGTCGAATCCGAACCGGAGGCCCATCCCGGCGACGGCCACCGGCACCACGCTCTCAGCCAGGAAGGACACTCATGACCGACGCACTCGCAGGCCGCACCATCGCCATTCTCGCCACCGACGGGGTCGAGGAGGTCGAACTCGTCGAACCGCGCAAGGCGGTCGAGGAGGCAGGCGCGACCACGAAACTGGTGTCGCTGTCGAGCGGGCAGATCCAGGCGATGAACGGCGACGTCAACGCCGCCGGCACGTACGACGTCGACGTCGTGGTCGGCGACGCCTCGATCGACGACTACGACGCACTTCTGCTCCCGGGCGGCACGACCAATCCCGACCATCTGCGGATGGACGCCGACGCCGTCGCCTTCGTCCGGGACTTCGTCGGTACCGGCAAGCCCGTCGGCGTGATCTGCCACGGCCCGTGGACGCTGGTGGAAGCCGACGTCGTGCGCGGGCGGACGCTGACGTCGTACCCGAGCGTGCGGACGGACATCCGCAACGCCGGCGGCACCGTCGTCGACAAGGAGGTCGTCATCGACGGTTCGTGGGTTTCCAGCCGCAATCCCGACGACCTGCCCGCGTTCTGCGACGCCATCGTCGACGTCTTCACGAAGGCGAAGTCCCAGGTCTGACCGCTACCGCCCCACCGTCACCCGGACCCCACCGTCGACCGGCACGACGTCGTTCGCGACCGCGCCGAGACACGTGAGGTTCGGGCGGCGGGGAGCGACGAGGACCGGTGTCCCCACGTAGTCGACCGGTGTCGCGTAGGCCCTCGGGGTCCCGAGGCGCACGCTGGCCCGGGCGACGTCCGAGCACGAGTCGGCGGGGGTGTAGTAGCCGACGGACTGATAGCCCAACGGCGTGAGCCGGCGCAGTTCGTTCCAGATCTGGACGCCGCTGAGCGCCCTCGGATAACGCATCGCGCCGTCGTCGACGGACGCCTGCCAGTAGTTGGACCCCATCTGCTCGACCTTCAACGAATAGGTCTTGCCCAACACGAAGTCGAAGAAGTCGCCGCGGCACGTCATCCCGCCCGGCCCGGGGACGAGGGGCCCGCACCCGGCCTGCTGGACGTCGGGTCCGAAGTAGCTGAAGACGGTGCGCGCGACGAGCGGCGCATCCGCTGCGGGACGCTCGATCTCGATGCCGACGTAGCCGCCCTGCCCGTTCTGGAAGCCGAAATGCTGCCCGACCGAGAAGGTCTGCCCCGGTCCGGTCACCCCGATCTCCTCGACGGTGACCGGAAACGCGAATTCCGAGATGCCTTTCGATCCGCCATTGGTGGCCAGCCAGTCGATCTGGACGAGTTCACCCGGGACCACCGCCGCCGTCGCTGTCGCCGGTGCGACCACTGCGACGGCCGCGGCCGCTCCGCACGCCGCGACGAACGAACGCACAGCTCTCGATCCGACCCACCCCATACCGATTTCCTCCCCTGAACGCCGGAACGCTGCTGCGCCTCGATCACTCGTGTGATCTTGTTCGGGGAGGCGGTCGTTACGGACCGAAAGGGCGGGACAGGCGGGGCGGGTGGATCGGATCCGCGGGAGCCGCTCGCACCCTAGAGGCGGTCCTTGACCGCCTTGGAGATGCGCGAACCGTCGGCCTTGCCCGCCGCGATCGCGGTGGCGGCCTTCATGACCTGCCCCATCTGGCGCATCCCGGGTCGTTCGCCGATCTCCTCGGCGACCTGCGCGATGGCCGTGTCGGCGACATCGGCCAGTTCGGCGTCGGTGAGCGGGGTGGGCAGGTACGAGTCGATCACCTGCGCCTCGGCGCGCTCGTTCGCGGCGAGTTCCCCGCGACCGGCCTCGGTGTAGACCTCCGCGGCCTCGCCACGCTTCTTCGACTCCTTCGCCAGGACCTTGAGCACCTCGTCGTCGGTCAGCTCGCGCGCCTCCTTGCCGGCGGTTTCCTCCTTCTGCACCGCGGCGAGGATCATGCGCAGCGTGGACAGCCGCAGTTGATCCTTGGCCTTCATCGCGGTCGTGAGGTCGGCACGGAGCTGGGACTTGAGCGTGGGAGCGGTATCGGCCATGCGCCGAACGGTACGCGCCCCGCGCCACGTCCTGCATCTTCATTGCCGACACCCGTATTCTGAAATGGTGTCTGATCTGTCGCACCGCATCCCCGGCCGTAGCGTCCTGAGCCGCACCGCGCTCGCCACCGCGGGCGCCGCCGCACTGGGCGTCGGTTACGCCTCGCTGATCGAGCGCAACGCGTTCGCGCTCCGGGAGGCGACGATGCCGGTCCTCGAGCCGGGTTCGGCGACCCTCCGGGTGCTGCACATCAGCGATCTGCACATGATGCCCAACCAGAAGCTCAAGCAGAACTGGCTGCGCGAGCTCGATCGGCTGGAACCCGATCTGGTGGTCAACACCGGTGACAACCTCTCGCACGCCAGGTCGGTGCCGGCCGTCGTGCAGGCCATGGGCGGGCTGTTGGCGCGCCCCGGCCTGTTCGTGTTCGGCAGCAACGACTACTTCGCGCCCAAGCCGAAGAACCCCCTCAACTACTTCAAGAAGGAGCACCGCCGGGTGCTCGGCGCGCCGCTGCCGTGGGCCGATCTGCGTGCCGCGTTCACCGAGCGGGGCTGGCTCGACGTCACCCACGTGCACCGCGAGCTCGAGGTCGCGGGCGTGCGCATCGCCGCGGCCGGTGTCGACGATCCGCACCTGAAGCGCGATCGCTACGACACCATCGCGGGCCCGCCCAACCCGCTCGCGCAGCTCAAGTTGGGGATCACCCACTCCCCCGAGCCCCGGGTCCTGGACCGCTTCGCCGGCGACGGCTACGACCTGGTGCTGGCCGGCCACACGCACGGCGGCCAGCTGTGCCTGCCGTTCTACGGTGCGCTCGTGACCAACTGCCAGCTGGATCGCTCCCGGGTGAAGGGCCCGTCCCGGTGGGGCGCGCACATGCGGCTGCACGTGTCGGCGGGCGTCGGCACGTCGCCGTACGCCCCGGCCCGGTTCTGCTGCCGCCCCGAGGCGACGCTGCTCACGCTGGTGCCGGCGCCCCGCGAGGACACCGCCGCCACCCGCGCCGCCGTCGCCGCGGAGGACGCGGTTTTGGGTCGCTGACCAGCCGATTTAACCCCGACGAGATCGGTAATGTAAGCTAACCGAGGTTCAACACCGGGGTGTGGCGCAGCTTGGTAGCGCGCTTCGTTCGGGACGAAGAGGTCGTGGGTTCGAATCCCGCCACCCCGACCAGTGAAGAACAGCAAGACCCCGTCCGACACGTTCGGACGGGGTCTTTCTCGTTCGGGGCCGGGTGCCGCCACGGCGGGCCGGGCGCCGTTCGCCGTGGGCGGATCCGCTCACAGCAGCGTGGCATTGTCCGCCGGATCCCCGCGCCGCAGAGTCGAGCGCATGTCGGAAAACACGATCGATCCCACCGCGGTACTCGACCGCGATCTCAATCAACGCCTGTTCGCGCAGCGGATGATCCTGCTCGGTGACGCGCTCGAGCAGGCCAACACCAACCGCATCTGCACCGCGCTGCTCGTCCTGGCCGCCGAGGACCCGGAGTCGGACATCGCGTTGCTGATCAATTCGCCCGGCGGATCGGTGCCCGGCATGCTCGCGATTCGCGACTGCATGCGCGCGGTGCCCAACGATGTCGCGACGGTGAATCTGGGGATGGCCTACAGCGCGGGCCAGTTCCTGCTGTCGGCCGGGACCCGAGGGAAGCGCCTGGCGCTGCCGCACTCGAAGGTGCTGCTGCACCAGGGCTCCGGCGGGGTGGGCGGTTCGGCGCCGGACGTCGCGATCCAGGCCGACGACATCCGTCACACCCGGGACACCGTCCTCGCCTGTATCGCCGAGGACACCGGAAGACCGGTCGACCAGATCACCGAGGACTCGGTGCGCGACCGCTGGTTCACCGCGGACGAGGCGCGCGAGTACGGCTTCGTCGACGGGATCGTCACGACGCTCGACGACGTGATTCCCCGCCGCCTCTCCCGCACGTTCGGACTGGGGGTGGCGCGGTGAGCACGTACACGATCCCCTACGTCACCCTGTCGACCTCCAGCGGCGAACGGACGGTCGACATCTACAGCCGATTGTTGGCCGAGCGCATCGTGTACCTCGGCACCGCAGTGGACCAGGGCGTCGCGAACGCCGTCATCGCCCAGTTGCTGCACCTCGAGAGCGAGGGGCCGGAGCGGCCCATCTCCCTGTACATCAACTCACCCGGCGGCGCCCTGGCGTCGGTGCTGGCGGTGTACGACGCGATGCAGTTCGTCCAGGCCCCCATCGAGACGACCTGCGTGGGCGAGGCGGTCGGCAGCGCGGCCCTGCTGCTGGCGGGGGGCACTCCCGGACGGCGGTCGATTCTGCGGCACGGACGCGTGGTGCTGCATCCACCGGTCACCGAGGGTGGGCGGGCCGCCATCCCGGATCTCGTGCTCGAGGCCGAGGAGATCGAGCGGGTCCGCCGGCTCCAGGAACAGATTCTGGCCGACCGCACCGGCCGCAGCGCCCACCAGGTCCGCACCGACATCGAGCGGCAGCTGGTCCTCGCGCCCGACGCGGCGATCGACTACGGAATCGTCGACACGGTGGTCGCGAACCGCGCCCACCCCTGACGTCCCGGCGTGCCCCGGTCGGCCGTCAGGCCGCCAGGCACACCGGGCCGGGCGGCACGCGTCGAACGCTCGGCGGGGCCGGGGCGGCGAGCCGCACCACGGGCGCGAGCGGGTACGCGCGCCGCACCAGGCCCTCGATGTTCGTTCCCAGCGCGCCGGCGACGGCGGCCAGCAACTCGGAGGACGGGTCCTTGAGTCCGCGTTCGATCTCCGACAGGTACTGCGGCGACACCCCGGACCGCTCCGCCACGTCCGTCAGCCGCTCGGCGCGATCGGTGCGGATGCGCCGAATCTGCTCACCGACGACCTCTCGCCACAGCCGGTCCGTTTCGCCCATGGCAGCAGGCTACCGGGACGGGCGGTGGCCGCGACGGTCATTGCGCCGGTCGTTGCGCCACGAAGCGGAACCGACACGCGGATCCCGCCGCGGGATCCGGTCCAGCCGCAGGCTAGCCTGACCTAATGTTCGCTCGAACCCCTCTTCGTCGGCGCACCTCGGTCCGCGTCGCGCTGGTCGCACTGGCGACCGTCTTCGCCGCCACCGCGTGCGGCTCGTCCGACAACGCCACCGACAACCCGGCCGGCAACGGCGACGTCGCGACCGGCGGTCGCCTGTTCGCGACGGCCGACACCGCCACCGCGGAACTGGGCAGCGACGCGCAGCCGGGCCAGTTCCCGCGCACCGTCAAGCACGCGCTCGGCGAGACCGTGCTGGAGAAGAAGCCCGAGCGCGTGGTCGTGCTCGACGGCGGCGAACTCGACGACGTGCTGTCGCTCGGCATCACGCCGGTCGGCATCGCGAGCCCGGAGGGCGCCGCGGGTCAGCCGTCGTACCTGGCCGACAAGCTCGCGGGTGTGCCCGACGTGGGCACCACCAACAACCTCAACCTCGAGGCCATCACCGCGCTGCAGCCGGATCTGATCCTGGGCAGCAAGCTGCGCGCAGACAAGACGTACCCGCGGCTGTCGGAGATCGCACCCACGGTCTTCAGCATCCGCCCCGGCTTCCCGTGGAAGGAGAACTTCCTGCTCGTCGCCGACACGCTCGGCGAGGAGAAGAAGGCCGAGACGGTGCTCAACGACTACCAGGCGCGCGCCGACGAGGTCCGTCAGGGCATCCAGGGCGATCCGTCGATCTCGCTGGTGCGCTTCATGTCCGGCAAGACCCGCCTGTACGGCAACCTGTCGTTCATCGGCGTGATCCTGCAGGACGTGGGCTTGCGCCGCCCCGACGTCCAGAACATCGAGGAGCTGGCCGTCGAGGTGAGCCCGGAGACCATCACGCAGGCCGACGGCGACTGGATCTTCTACTCCACCTACGGCAAGCCCGACACCACCGCCGAGGGCGAGGTGCTCGGCGGCCCGCTGTGGGCGAGCATGAACGCCGTCAAGAACGGCAAGGCGGTTCCGGTGTCCGACGAGACCTGGTTCCTGGCGCTGGGCCCCACGGGCGCGATGATCGTGCTCGACGACCTGCAGAACCTGTTGGGCGGCAAGCAGTAACCCGTGCGCCCGCGACGAGGCCCGGCACCGACTTCGGTGCCGGGCCTCGTCCTTTGTCGAGCGCCCGCAGGCACCGGGCCGACACGGCGGGGAGCCCGCGGTCAGGGCGCGACGAGACAGAGCGGACCGAGCGGCGTCGCCGCGTCGACCGTCACCGTTTCCTCGGGGCCGCCCGCCGACGTCTGGTACGCCATGATCGAGTGCTCACCGGGAGCCGTCGGCGTCCACAGCGTGACGGCGTGCCCGAACATCACCGGGGTTCTGGGCACCACCACATACGTGCACCCGGCGCCGTAGACACCGGCCGGACCGGTGCTCAGCCCCGGCAGCACCGACACGTCGACGACATGACGATCCGGGAAAGTTTCATACCTTCTGGTAGGCATCTTCTTTCGTGCTGTTACACCCGCAGCGGTCGTGGTCGCTCAGCACTGCTCCCCGAGAAAGGCCAGGAGCGTGGCCGTGAGTTCGGCAGGGGCGTCCTCCTGGACGAGGTGGCCCGCGCCCGGGATCACCTCGAATCGGGCACCGGGAATCCGTTCCGCGAGTTCTCGTCCCTTGGCCTCGGGAATCCAGCTGTCGTCCTCGCCCCAGCACACCAGCGTCGGGATTCCGATGTCGCCGTAGCGGTTCTGCACCTCGTCGGTGTAGGCCTGGTCCGCCTGGGCGATCTGCCGGTAGAAGGCCGCCTGGCCACAGTCGTCGAGCCACGGCTGCACCAGCCGGTCCAGGACCGCGGGGTGCAACCCTGGGCTGCTGGCCGAACTCACGTACTCGCGGACCAGGGCGCCGTGCAGTGCGGGCGGCAGGCGTTCGAAGACGTCGGAGTGCTCGCCGACGAGCCGGAAGAACGGACTTCCCCACGGCGCCAGCGCAACCACGTCGACCAGCGCGAGCGCACGATAACGGGCACCGTGCAGCAGGTGCGCCCGCAACGCGACGGCGCCGCCGAAGTCGTGGCTGATCACCAGCGGCTCCTCGAGGCCCCAGTGCGCGAGAAGCTCGGTGAAGACCCGGCCCTGTGCGGCCAGCGAGACGTCCTGGCCGACATGTTTCTCCGACTCGCCGTAACCCGGCATGTCCCAGACGAACACGTGGTGACGGCGCGCGAGCGAGCGAGCCACGGCGCGCCAGACGTACGACGAGAACGGTGTGCCGTGCAGCAGGACGACCGGCACCTCCCCCGGTTGCCCGAGGTTGCCCCAGCGGACGTCCCCGTGGGTACTGCGGAAGGTCTCGGTCAGCGGCCAGTCGCTCACGTGGTGGTCCTCTCGGTCGGTCGGTGCGAGCCGGCTGCTCCCGCCCCTCGCCATCCGTCGCCGTCGGCGGCGCTGCGCTCGGTGTCGAGGTGGACACCGTAACGGTCGAACGTCTCGTGCGCGGCGCCGACGCGGTCCGCGGCGTCGGCCAGCCGGTTCAGCACGACCGCCAGCTCCCGCAGGATTCTGCCGCCTACCGCGGCCGCTACGGCATCCACCGCTCGTGGAAGGAGTTGGCGAACACGCGGTGCGGGTCGTGGGCGTCGAAGGAGGCCCAGGCCGCGGACCAGTTCCCGTTCGCCGGGACGCCGGCCGTGTAGGCCGCCGGCAGCACCTCGTCCAGCCATTCGGTGTCGCGGTAGCCGCCCTGGTCGGTGAAGGCCCAGCCCTTGGCCCACTCGGACCGGAAGGTGGCGTATTCCCCCGAGAAGTTCCCGGCCATGAAGCGCTCCAACTCGCGCAGGTACTCGGTGGCTCCGGCGGTGCCCGGCAGTGTGGTGACGTTCATCCAGATGCAGGTGTCCCACTCCGGATGGTCCGGACGCGGCCGCACGGCCGAGAGGTTGGGCGGGCCGGCCGATTCCACCAGCACCTCGGCCTGGTCGTCGACCCCGCACATGCGGACTTCGAACGCACAGTTGATCGGGTACTCACCCCGCGCCGCGAGCTCGGTCATGCGGTTGTGGTGCCACGTGGTGACCTCGTTGACGGCACGCTGAATGTTGGCCCGCTTGGTGAGGACCACGCCGCCACCGGCGATCACCCGAAGCGTCGTGTGCCGCAGGTAGAACAGCACGTCCTTCGACCAACCCCACAAATCGCCGGTGTTCGTGAGCGTGATGCCGGCCTGGACGGCCGCCAGCTGCACGACACCGAACGCGGGCGTGGCGCCCTGGATTCCTGCCGCGACCTGGCCGAGCAGGTCGGTGACCGGCTCGGGGAGGTTGTCGGAGAAGAAATAGTTGTAGGGCCCGAACACTTCCCGTGATTCCCGCGGCTTGACCGGCGTCGGCGTCCAGATCTTGAGCCACGGCTTGTCGGTGAACGGGAACCAGATGGCCTCGACGCGCCCGGACCGGGCGACGTAGCTTTCGTAGGTGCGTCCCGGGGAGCCCGCAGGTGCGAACATCTCCTGCCACGGGATGTCGAGGAATGTCTGGCACCGGACGCGGGCGTTCGCGCCCGCCTGCAGCGTCACCGACGTCACGAAGGTGCGTCCCAGATGTGTCAGCAGCGCGGTGATCTCGGGCTCGGCCCGGGTGATCTCCCGCAGGACGTACCGCTCGGCGGCCGCATCCCATGTCACCACGGTCATGGCGAGGATGAGATTGGACAGCGACCCGAAGGACTGCCCGGGGGTCACCGTCTCTCCCGATGCCGGGTAGGTCGCGCCGTGGGCACCGATCGCGAGGGCACCGGCGATCGACAGCTCTCCGATCGCGGGCGCGTTGGCCCAGCCGAGGCCCTCGTGTTCGAGTGCGGTGAGCACCGCCTCGATCGAGGCGCCCGCACCGGCCGTCACACGGGCGGGGGCAGCGTTCGCGTCGACCGACACCGTGTTCAGGTGTGTCATCGTGTCGACCAGCAGCGTCCGCTCGACGTTCTCGCCGGGAACGACCGTGAACGGGCTCCACCCGTGCATCGTGCCCTTGGCGCGCACCCGGAACCCGTTGTCCTTGGCCCAGTTCGCGATCCGCACCACATCGTCGGGGGTGCGCGCGGTCGCGGTCCAGACGGCGTCGAAGCGGATGTCCTTGGCCCAGTTGACGTACCCCTGCTGCGCCAGCGGGATGTCCTGCGGGAAGTCAGGAGGTAGTGGGAGGTTCGAGACCGGTCCGCCGCCGGACCCTGTCGATCCCGGCGCCGGGAGCGCGAACGCCGGCGCCCATCCCATGCCGGTCAGCGCCGCGGCGCCCGCCGCAGCGGCCGCGGCCTTCCCGAGAAAGCCTCTGCGCGACACTCCGTTACGCGTCTCGCTGCCGGTGCGCTCGTCCGCATCCACCTGATCGACTCCGATCGCCTCGTCGGGAAGCGGCACGTGGAGCGCTGCCGCGCATGACTGTCGAGTCAAACTAGAACAAGTTCGCTTCCGATGCCAGTGGTTCCGTATTTCTGATTCGGCCGGGTCGAAACGACACCGGGCGCCGACGCGGTGACCGCAGTTCCCAGCCGTGGAGCCGTCCGCCTCCTAAGGTGGCGGTATGGGCATCGTGCGACTGAGTTTGGACCTCCCCTCGGACCTGTCCGACACGGCCGCGGTCGAAGCCGCTGCCGCCCACCTGGCCGAGCAGAGGGTCCGCGACTGGACGGACCTCAGCCTGCAGACGCGGCTGACGCACGACGACCCGCATGCGCGCACGTACACCTTCACGTACTGGCGCGAGTCGGACCCGTCGTAGCCGTGGGAGCGGGCGGCCGCAGCACCTGACGTGGATTCCGGGGTTCTGACCCGATCGTTCAAGTTTGTACTGGTATTTTCGCTTCATGGAGTCAGTCGTGCAGTGGCGAGCGCAGTCGTCGGATCGCTCGCGCGGCGTGTTCGGAATCTCGGTCACCTCGGAGTTGACCGGGCTCGGCCCGCAAACTCTGCGGCTGTACGAGCAGCGTGGGCTGATCACCCCGGCGCGGACCTCCGGCGGGACCCGCCGCTACAGCCACGCCGACCTCGAGGTCCTCGCTCGGATCACCGAACTGGTGGAGGCGGGCGTGAACCTCACCGGCATCAAACAGATCCTGTTCCTCGAGCACGCCAATCGCGAGCTGCGCGCGGAGAATGCCGCGCTCGCCGACCGTCTCCAGCTCGGCCGTACCGGGTGAGCGCGACAGACCCCTCGGGACCGATTCGAGTTGTGATATCGCCTGTGCGCTGTAGCGTGGGGGGACAGCCGAACACCGTGCTGCTGATACGGCGCGGCGTCGGGTCAGTGGCACATACTTGAGACGAGCGCCATGCCCCGCAAACGAGAGCACAGCGAGCGGTACGCGGATGCGTTGGCCACTCTGGCCGCCGCGACCCATCGCCCCACCAACGTTGTGAACTACGGCGACGACTACGCCATCCGCGTCGAGTTCGCCTTCGGCCGATACCTGCTGGCCACCAACACCGAGGCCGGTCTCAGCGACGACCCCGATGCCATTGCATGGTGGATGGTCCGCTTCTTCGACCTGCCCGACGAGATCACCCCCGTCCACGAATCCCGCGCCCAGTGGCTCGTGGACGCGTTCGACGACGCCGTCGACGCGCTCCGCAGTGCCGGGAACTGGTCCGAACCCGACAGCGCCCTGGGGTTGCGCACCGAGGGGAAGCTCGCCAGCCCGATCTAGGGCGATACCGGGAGCGGGAGCACGTCCGCACGCGGCGGCGGTTGCGCGCGGCGCCCGAGCCTGACCCCGACGAGGCCCGGGCACCGCTGCGACCGGTCTTCCCACCCCCGACGCGTGGGAACACCTCGCAGGGAGGTTCGCACGCGCACCGTTGCATGAGGGTTGCATCGCCGGTGCGGTTCTACCCGCCGCTGGTCGGCACCGAATTCCGCAGGGCGTCGGCGATCGCCTCGGGTGCTCCGTTCACCGTCCACAGGGCCAGTCCGACGGCGGCGAGCGTCAGCAGCGGGCCCAGGATGGCGCGTTCGAAGCCTCCGCCCGCACGGATCGCGAGGAAGGCCGGCAACCGCAGCTCCCACCAGCGTCGACCCCCGAACGGCACGAACGGCGCGAGGAAGGGAACGCCTTCCTTGGTGATCATGTCGCCCAGACAGTGCACCGCGCAGCCCAGGGCGACCGCGACCCCGAGCCCGGTGGACCCCACCTGGTCCGGGAACCACTGCCACGTGAGGATCGACAGGAACGCCGATGCGGCGGTGACGACCAGCCACCCCTTGTCCCGCGCCCAGTTCCCGAACAGCCCCCGCAACGCGAGGCCGAGGGTGAAGAAGAGCGTGACGATGATGGCCGGGCGCCCGAACTGCCCCACCAGCGCGGAGATCCCGGCGCCCAGTCCGACGGCGAACAGGGCGGTGTGCGTGAAGGTGCGGTGGCCGCCGCGCCGATTGGTGTCCTTGCGGCCCTTCGTCATCCGGTACACCGCGAGCGACAGCGTGTCGATCCCGGCTGCCAGGGTCTTCGAGATCGGCCCGAACGACCGCGCCACCGTGGACTGGGTGGTGTCCAGATCCGGTAACAGCGCGGCCCCGGCGCAGACCCCCGCGAACGCGAAGGTCTCGGCGGTGGAGGTGGGCCCACCCCAGTCGGTCGGGAGGAGGTCTGCGACGGCGAGGCCGACGACAGCACCGGACATTGCGTGGGTAGCACCCATCACCATGTGGGACAGCACCTTTCGAGCACCAACAACGGAACAGCGACAACGGAGGGGTCCGACGCTCCGGCCTCGGACCCCTCGGCACTGACGCTAGCAACGACCCCCGACACGCCGTTCGGACAGGCGGTTCGGCCGCGGCACCGACCTGGACAGCCGCCCGGCCGCCCGCGCACGATGTCGCGATGAATCTGCCGGCGCCGACGGGTCTGTCTCACCGACGGACACGATCACGATCGCCGGGAGGACGGGATGGGCCTCATCCACATCGAACTGTTCGCGACCCTCGACCTCGTCGGGCAGGCGCCCGGGGGTCCCGACGAGGACCCGGTCGGGTTCCCGTTCGGCGGCTGGCAGGCGCCGCTGCTCGACGACGTCACGGCGGCGCAGGTGGGCGCCGCGTACGACGGCACGGACGCGCTGCTGCTCGGACGACGGACCTACGACATCTTCGCCGCCTACTGGCCGCACCAGCAGGGCGGGGAGGACGATGGGATCGCGACGCTGTTCAACCGCGTCCCCAAGTACGTGGCATCGCGCGGCCGGCCCGACCTCGCGTGGTCCGGATCCACGCTGCTCGGTCCGGATCTCCCCGGTGCCGTCCGTGCGCTGCGGGAGCGCCACCGCAACGTCAAGGTCGTCGGAAGCCTGAACCTGGTACAGACCCTGCTCCGGGAGAAGCTCTTCGACCGCCTCGAGCTGTGGGTTCACCCGATCGTGCTCGGGGTGGGAAAGAAGGTGTTCGACGGCGGCGCCGTGCCCACCGACCTCGTCCTCCTGGAACCGCCGGTCGCCGGCCCGACGGGCGTCGTGCACCTGCAGTACGGGCGCGGCGACGGCACGCCCCGGACCGGGGACATGAGCGCCCCGGACCGCGGCGTCGGGCACGACGTGTGACCCACCCCGTGCATTGTCCGCACCCGACGCGCGGGAGCATGATGGAGGCAGCGCTCGAGTACTCGGGAGGCGGTTATGGACACTCTGCTTCTGTGGCTGGCGGCGACACTCATCTATTGGTGGGGTCTGCTCCCCTGACGGACGAGTGAACGAGGAAGGACCCGCCCCGGAACGCTCCGGCGGCGGGTCCTTCCTCGTCGATCGGTCACTTCAGACCGGCGCGCACACCTTCCTCGATCTTCTTGCCGAGTTCGGCGTCCACGCTCTTCCAGTAGTCGAAGACCCGGGAGAGCACGGGCTCCTTCACACCGCCGAGCACGTGTCCGACGACGTTGCCGACGAGCCGCTCGCGGGCGGCGTCGTCGAGCACCTCGCGGACCAGCGTCCCGGCCTGGGTGAAGTCGCCGTCCTCCGGGTGGTCGATGTACCCGGCGCGCACGGCCTCACCGTCGAATCCCCACATGCCCTCGTCGCCGGCCACCGTCGGATCGGCGTGCGGACCGCCGAACGAGTTGGGCGCGTACACCGGGGTGTTCGGCGCGTTGAACGAGTACCGCATGGAGCCGTCCTGCGAGTACGAGTTCACCTCGTTCTTGGGGCGGTTGACCGGCAGTTCGGCGTAGTTGGCGCCGATCCGGTAGCGGTGCGCGTCCGCGTACGAGAAGACGCGGCCCAGCAGCATCTTGTCGGGGCTGAACCCGATGCCGGGCACCACGTTCGACGGTTCGAACGAGGCCTGCTCGATCTGCGCGAAGAAGTTCTCCGGATTGCGGTTGAGCGTCCACTTGCCGACCTCGATGAGCGGGTAGTCCTTCTGGGACCACACCTTCGTCAGGTCGAACGGATTGAAGCGGTAGCCCTCGGCCTCCGCGACCGGCATGATCTGCACCTTCAGCGTCCAGCTCGGGAACTCGCCGCGCTCGATCGCGTCGTACAGGTCGGCGCGGTGGAAGTCCGGGTCCGAGCCGGCCAGCTGGTCGGCCTCGGCCTGGGTGAGGAACTCGATGCCCTGGTCGGTCTTGAAGTGGTACTTGACCCAGAAGCGCTCGCCGGCCTCGTTCACCCACTGGTAGGTGTGCGACCCGAACCCGTCCATGTGGCGCCACGTCTTCGGGATACCGCGATCGCCCATGAGCCAGGTCACCTGGTGCGCGGACTCCGGACGCAGCGTCCAGAAGTCCCACTGCATGTTGTGGTCGCGCAGCCCGGAACCGGGCAGCCGCTTCTGGGAGTGGATGAAGTCCGGGAACTTGATCGGGTCCTTGATGAAGAAGACCGGCGTGTTGTTGCCGACGAGGTCGTAGTTGCCGTCCTCGGTGTAGAACTTCATCGCGAAACCGCGCGGGTCGCGCCACGTGTCGGGGCTGCCCTGCTCACCGGCGACGGTGGAGAACCGCACCAGCGACTCGGTCTTCTTGCCCGGCTGCAGGAACTTCGCCTTGGTGTACTTGCTGACATCTCCGGTGATGACCAGCTCACCGAAGGCGCCGCCGCCCTTGGCGTGCACCACACGCTCGGGCACCCGCTCCCGGTTGAAGTGGGCGAGCTTCTCGATCAGGTAGTGGTCGTGCAGGAGGATGGGCCCCTGCGTACCGGCGGTGAGGGACTCGTTGTCGCTGTTGACCGGGATCCCGAAGTCGTTCGTCGTCGGACGTGGCTGAATGGACGTCATTGTGCGAAGCCTCCTTGGCGCTGATGGGCTGTGGCTGTCTTCGAGGTGATCGACCCACCCGATCCGGGCACATCGTCTTGATTCTGTGAGCTGCCGGCATGCTGCGCCTCGGTTTTCGCCGAATCCCTTCGGCAATCGGCGCACACGCCCCAGAACACCACCTCGGCCTCGTCGATCTCGAATCCGTGATGATCCGAGGGCTCCAGGCAGGGAGCGTGGCCGACGACGCAGTCGACGTCGACGACCGTGCCGCACGAGCGGCACACCAGGTGGTGATGGTTGTCCGCGGTACGGGCCTCGTACCGCGCCGGCGAGCCCGCGGGCTCGATGCGGCGCAGCAACCCCACCCGGACGCAAGCCCCGAGCACGTCGTAGACCGCCTGGGTCGAGACCGACCCGAGCTGGCGTCGCACCTCGGTGGCGATCTGCTCCGCATCCGAATGCGGATTGGCGGCAACGGTGTTCAGGACCGCAACGCGTGGAGCCGTGACCCGCAGACCCGCATCCCGCAGCCGGGTGCGGGGGTCGATGTCGTGCTCTCCTTGTTGCATGACACCAGTATGCCGCTTTTCTGGAATAAGTCAAGAGAACGAGTGAGTCCAGATAAACGCGCGTGCGGCTCCCCGGAAAAGCTGAAGGGTCCCTTCGTCCGCCGTCAGCGCACGAAAGGACCCTTCAGCTCTTTGTCGAAAACCGATCAGGCGTTCGCGAAGTGCTTCCGCACCGCCTCCAGGCCCGCGGCGTAGACGCCGTCACCGAAGACCTGCTCGACGGTGGCCACGGCGTCGTCCTCGGACTCGTACTCGGCACTCCACCGCAGTTCGGAGCCGTCGCCTTGCGGGATCACCGTGAGTGTGGCGACGTAATTCTCGATCGGCAGCATCGGGTCGAGCACCTGATAGCTGTAGGTGCGCGCGCCGGGATCGCGCGCGACCAACTCTTCGCGGGCGACGACGCGGCCGTCGACCGAGAACGTGCGGATCGCGCCGACCCGGTTCGGGTCGCCCTCGAGTTCGGCCGGCGGGACACCGGGATGCCACGAGCCGAGACCGGCGAAGTCGCCGACGTGGGACCAGACGCTGTCCGCATCGGCCGGGACGGCGATGCTGCGTACGAGTGAGCGAGCCATGCGTTTCTCCGTTTCTGTGGTGGGTCTTCTGCGAAGTGACGGGGGTCAGGCCTTCCCGGGGGATCGATCGAACTCGAGGCGCAGGACCGAGAGCGCCGACGCGGCGAGTTCACCGACGTCGGCCGGTGCTGCGGAGTCGGCCGGGTCGCACGTCACCCAGTACTCGAGCGCGACCGTCAGCGCCCCGATCACCATGTGCGACAACAGCATCGACTCGATGCCGGCCGGGTCGAGTCCGGCCCGTTCGGCGAGGTGGGGGCGCATGTCGTCGGCGAGGTCGTGGGCCGCGACCATCCACCGGGCACGGATCCCGCTCACGGACGCCAGTATGACGAAGAGTTCTCGGGTGGAGACCAGGTCGGAGTACCGGTCCTGACGCAGACATTCGACGAAGGCCTCGTGGACCGCGGTCGCCGCCGATTCCGCCGCGGGGCGGGCTGCGAGGTTCGCGGCGAAGTCGCGGATACCGGCGGTCAGGACCGGGGTGAGCGTGTCCTCCTTGGCCTCACAGTGCCGGTAGAAGGTGCGCACGGAGATGCCGGCGGCGGCCGCGATGTCCTCGACGGACGTCGCCTCGAAACCGGCGGCGGCGAACAACTTCGCCGCGGCCGCCGCGATCTCCATACGCGTCGCGTCACGTCGGCGCTCGGCCAATCCCCGCTGCTCGCCCTGCACGAACCACCTCCGAATGTGTCTTGACACACACTAACAGCGTGACACAAACTGGCAACATGGCACAGATTGGCACATCGGCCGATCATCCCGAGCCTCCTCTCGAGACGAAAGGGCAGGACATGCCCCGCACATTCCTCGTCACCGGCAGCGCCTCCGGAATCGGCGCCGCGACCGCCGCCTACCTGCGCGAGCGGGACGTCCGCGTGATCGGCGCGGATCTGCGCGACGCCGACATCACCGCGGACCTCGCCTCCGAGTCGGGGCGCTCCGCCCTGGTCGAGCAGGCCCGCGAGCTCACCGACGGCCGGCTCGACGGCGTCGTCGCGTGCGCCGGTGTCGCTCTGTTCGACCCACTGACGATCAAGGTCAACTACTTCGGCGCCGTCGCGACACTGGAAGGGCTGCGGCCGCTGCTGGCGGCGGGCACCGATCCCCGCGCCGTGGTGATCTCCTCGGTCGCCTCGCTGCACCCGTCCGACCCGGCGATCGTCGACGCCGCGCTGGCCGGTGACGAGCCGGCCGCCGTCGATGCCGCGGCCGCCGCCGTGGCCCAGGGTGACGGCGCCCAGGTCTACGCGTCGTCGAAGGCGGCGATCGCGCGCTGGGTCCGACGGACCGCGATCACCCCCGAGTGGGCCGGTGCCGGGATTCCGCTCAACGCCATCGCGCCGGGCACGATCGTGACGCCGATGATCCAGGCGATGCTCGATACCGACATGGGACGCAAGGCGATCGACGACAGCGTCCCGATGCCGCTGCACGGCCACGCCCGTCCGGAGCAGGTCGCTCCCCTGCTGGCCTTTCTCACCTCGCCCGAGAACACCCACGTCACCGGTCAGGTGGTCTTCGTCGACGGCGGCGCCGACGCCGTGCTGCGCGGCGACCGCAGCTGGTAGCCGGACGGTTCAGCGACCGGCGGGCTCGGCGACCCCGAGTGAGAGCGCGCCCATGATCTTCGGTGCGCCCTTCTCGTAGAAGGTGTCGAGCTCGCCGATCTCGAACCCGCCCGCCCGCACCAGGGCGGGGATGTCGCGGGTGAGATGACATCCGCCCGCGACCGCCTTCTGGATCGGCTCGAATCGTCGCTGCCAGCGACGGACGTTCGCGTGCGGCGCCAACCCGTGTTCGACGAAGTGCAGCGTTCCGTCGGGTGTGAGAACGCGCCGCAGCTCACGCAGCGCGGCCCCGGCATCGGGAATGGTGCACATCGTCCACGTGGACAGCGCGGTGTCGAACGTGTCGTCGGGAAAGGGCAGCGCCTGACCGTCCAAACCGGACCGCTCCACCGGAATATCGCTGTGCGCGACGCGTTTCTGCGCCAGCCTCCACGCCACGTCCGCCGGTTCCACCGCGCTGACGGACATGACCGCGTCCGGGTAGAACGGGACGTTGAGGCCCGAGCCGAAGCCGATCTCGACCACGCGGCCGTGCAGTCCCGCGCACACCCGTCGCCGTGACGCCTCGGTGAGCGACATCCCGCACGAGGCGTCCACCAGGTGCGGGACGATCCGATCGGTGTAGAACCCCATGCCGGCCTCCCAGTTCCTGTTCCACCCCCAGCATGGCACCGATGGCTCAGCCGTACGCCAGGGCGAGGAAAGTGCGCACGCCGTGCACGAGGGCACGCTCGTCCAGGTCGAAGGCGGGGGTGTGCAGATCGCGCCGCGGGCCGGTGCCGTCCCAGACCCCCAGCCGCGCCATGGCGCCCGGAACGTGCTCCAGGTACCACGCGAAATCCTCGCCGCCGCTGGACTGTCCGGCCTCGGCCAGGTTTTCGAGGCCCACCACGGACTCGATCGCCGACAGCATCTCACCGGTCGCCTCGGGATCGTTGACCACCGGCGGCACGCCCTGCACGTAGTCCAGCTGATGGTCGACGCCGTAGGGGGCGAGCAGCTCCGAGACGCTGCGGCGTACCAGCGGCTCCACCGTCGCCCACGTCCGGTGCGACGCGCTGCGCAGCGTGCCCACCAGCTCCCCCGACTCCGGGATCGCGTTCCCGACCCGGCCGGCCTGGATCCGGCCCCATGTCAACACGGTGGCGGTGCGCGCGTCGAGCCGACGATCGAGCACCGACGCCAGCCCCGTCACCAGCACCGACGCGGCGTGGATCAGATCCCCGGTCAGATGTGGGCGCGCCGAGTGGCCGCCCGGGGACGACAGCCGGACGGTGAGCATGGCGCCGGAGGAGGTGATCGGCCCGGCACGCGTGGCGAGTTTGCCGACCTCGAGCGCGGGCGCGCAGTGCAGCGCGAAGATGCGCGAGACACCCTCGAGCGCGCCGGCCGCGACGACCTCGAGTGAGCCGCCCGGGGTCGTCTCCTCACCGGGTTGGAAGATCAACCGGACGCGCTGCGGCGGTGGATCGGCCGCGAGCACCGTCGCGGCCCCGAGCAACATCGCGGTGTGCGCGTCGTGCCCGCACGCGTGGCACACCCCCTCGACCGTGGAGGCGTACGGCGCCCCGGTGGTCTCCGTCAGCGGGAGCGCGTCCAGGTCGGCGCGCAACGCCACGCAGGTGGGGGTCGGGGGCCCGACGTCGCACCACAGCCCGGTCCCGCCCGGCAGGATCACCGGGTCGAGGCCCAGGGACCGCAGGTGGTCGTGCACCAGCTCCGTGGTCCGGTACTCCGCGAAGGACAGCTCGGGGTGGGCGTGCAGATCTCGCCGCCACGCGACGAGCCGGTCGTGATCGATGGACATTGCTGCGGGCACCCCCCTCAGATCGCCGACAGCGGGGCATCCGACGGGGCCAGCCGGTGCGTCAGCCAATCCACCATGGTCTTCGCGAGGGTGTCCCGGTTCTCCCGCTTGACGATGTCGTGGCCCTCGTCGTCGAAGAGCATGAGTTCGGCGACACCGCCCCGGGCGCGCACGGAGGCGACCATCTGCTCGGACTCGCTGACCGGCACGTTGGTGTCGTTGGCGCCGTGCACCACCAGGACGGGCGCCCGTAGGTCGTCGACGCGGTGGATCGGGGACAGCTCGCACAGCAGTTCCCGGTCGTGTTCGGGATGGCCGTACTTGGGGTAGGCGGCCGCCGCGATCCACGGCTCCGTGTTGGCATAGAAGGTCTCGAGACTGCTCATCCCGCAGATCGCGATACCTGTCGCGAACAGGTCGGGATGGAACGTGAGCGCCGCCAGCGTCAGATAGCCGCCGTACGAGTGCCCGGCGCACGCGACCCGGGCGGGGTCGGCGACGCCGTTGTCGACGAGGTAGCGCACGCAGTCGGCGACGTCGTCGATGCCGGCGAAGCGGCCGTACCGCTCGTCGGCGTGGACGAACGTGCGGCCGAATCCGCCGGAGCCGCGCACGTTGGGCGCGAACACGGATATGCCGGCCTCGACGAGCGCCGGGAAGTAGTCGCTGTACCCGGGCCGCTCCTGATCCTCCGGTCCCCCGTGGAACCACAGCATCACCGGACCCGGTTCGTCACCGGGCGCGCGGTACAACCATCCCGTCAGGTCCATCCCGTCGCGGGCGGGGAATTCGAGGAGCATCGGGGCATCGTCCCGGGCGATGCGGGTGCGGGCCGGTTCCACCGGACCCCACTCGCCGGTCCGCGGGTCGACGATCTCCACCGACGGCGGCATCCCGGGGCCCTGCACGGTGACCGCCAGCAGCGACCCGTCGGCACTGATACTCAGCTCCGAGGCCACCAGTCCCGGGAGCTGGATGGGCGAATCGACCGTGCCGTCCGCGAGATGCAGGATCTGCAACTCGCTGAGCCCCTTGTAGTTCCACAGCATGGCCACGGTGCTGTGGTCGTCGCTGACGACGAACTCGTCGAGTTCGCAGTTGTCCCGTTCCGCCAGCACCCGGTAGGAGACGCCGCGTCCGGAGACGGCCACCCCCAGCAGCCGTGCGAACTCCGCGCCGTTGTCGCTGCGCACCAGCGCTCGGATGTACCTGTCCGGTTCCCCCTCGCTCGACGCCCACGGCGATCGATGCTGCCCCAGGACCCCGAGGATGCGATGGTCGTCGAGGAGGACGCCGGCGTCGGTGGTGGAACCGAAGTCCGCCTGCAGCAACGGGGTCCGGCTGCCGTCGTCGCGCTGCAGCAGCAGTTCGCGGTGCCCGCGGGGACCGACCCGCAGCAACGCCGATCCGGCCCACGAGTCGACGAGGTAGCAGCCGACCCGGCGGTCGAGCACGACGGTGTCCTGGGTGTGCGGGTCGACCAACCGGGCCTCCGCCACCCCGTCCTCGTCGGTCGCGGTGAGCGCCACGCGGTTCCCGTCCCACCCGATCAGCTCGGTCGAACACGCGTGTTGCGAGCCGACCAGCCGCGCCGAGCGGTCCAGCGGATCGGTCTTCACGACCCACACCTGGGTGCGGTTGCCACCGTGCGGAGCCACCTGGCACGCGAGCCACCCGCTGTCCGCGGAGTGCACGATCCGCGTGACCGGTCCGGGCACCGGCAGCTCCACCCGCCGATCGGTACTGCCGTGCCGTCCCGACAGGAATCGCTGGACGGCCCAGGGGTATCCCCCGTCGTCGACGATGTGCGCGAACCCGGTCGCGTCGGGTGACACCGACGCGCCGGATGTGAATCGGATGTGCTGTCGGCCTTCCCGTTCCATCGGCTCCTCTCCTACTTCGTGGTTCCTCCGGGCTGTCCGGGTGCGGCGGTCACAGCCGTTCCATGGCCTGCAGCCACATCTCGAGCAGTCCGACCTGCCACAGGGTGTTCACGCCGCGTGCGGTCCGGATGTCGTTCGGCGTGGCGAACAACGCGTCCAGCAGCTCCGGCCGGTACAACGCCCGGTCGCGGGCGCTGCGGCTGCGCAGTGAGTCCTGCACCAGCTCCAGCACGTCGCCCTCGAGGTGGCGGATCCCGGGCACCGGGAAGTACCCCTTCGTCCGGTCGATCACCTCGTGCGGCAACAGCGCCCGGCTGGCCTCCTTCAGCACGCCCTTGCCGTCGCCGGCCAGCTTGAGGTCCGGGGGGCAGCCGGCGGCCAGTTCGACGAACTCGTGATCGAGGAACGGCACGCGCGCCTCGAGCCCCCACGCCATCGTCATCGTGTCGACACGCTTGACCGGATCCTCGACGAGCATCACGGTGGTGTCCAACCGCAGCGCGGCGTCGACGGAGGTGTCGGCGCCGGGGGCGCTGTGGTGCCGGACGACGAACTCCGAGCTGACGTCGTGATCGAGGCAGTACTCGGGGTTGAGCATCGCCGCGATGTCGTCGTGGGTGCGGTCGAAGTACACCTTGCCGTACGCCTCGGCGGACTGCTCCCGCGCCACCCCGACCAGCGGCGGATACCAGTGGTAGCCGCCGAGGATCTCGTCGGCGCCCTGACCGGACTGCACCACCTTGACGGACTTGCTCACCTCCTCCGACAGCAGGTAGAACGCCACACAGTCGTGGCTGATCATCGGCTCGCTCATCGCCTCGACCGTCTTGGGGACGGCCGCCGGCAGTCGTGACGGATCGATGTGAATCTGCTGATGGTCGGTACCGAAGGTGCGCGCCACCAGATCGGAGTAGTAGTACTCGTTTCCGGATTCGCCTCCCGCCGAGTCGAAACCGATGCTGAACGTGGCGAGGTCCTGCTGCCCCTGTTCGGCCAGCAGCGCCACGAGCAGGCTCGAGTCGATACCGCCCGAGAGCAGTACTCCCACCGGCACATCGGCGACCATCCGCCGGGACACCGCGGTGCGCAGCGAGTCCATCAGCGCCGTCTGCCAGTCCTCCGGTGACCACGACGCACGGTCCGGCACGGGTTCGAAACGCGGCTCCCAGTAGCACCTCTCGGTGGAGCTGCCGTCGGGTTGCACCACCCGGATGGTCGCCGGCGGCAGCTTGCGCACGCCCGCGAACATCGTGTGCGGCGCCGGTACGGCCGCGGCGAAACTCAGATAGTGGTGCAGTGCAACACGATCGACCGTGGTGTCGACGCCGCCGCCGCGCAGCAGCGCCTGCATCGTCGAGGCGAACCGCAGCCGCCCCGGCTGCTCGGTGAAGTACAGCGGCTTGATGCCCAACCGGTCCCGCGCGAAAGTGACCACACCCGAGTCGATCTCGTGTACCGCGAAGGCGAACATGCCCTTGAAGTGGTGGACGCAGTCCGCACCCCAGTGGTGGAAGCTCTTGAGCACCACCTCGCTGTCCGCCGTCGAGAAGAAGCGGTACCCGGCCCGGTGGAGCTCCTCGCGCAGCTCCTTGTAGTTGTAGATGCAGCCGTTGAACACCAGCGACAAGCGCAGTTCGCTGTCGACCATCGGCTGCCCGCCGCGGGCGGACAGGTCGATGATGCACAACCGACGGTGGCCGAACGCCACCGATTGCTGGGCGTACGCGCCGGCCGCGTCCGGGCCGCGCGTCACCATCGCGTCGGTCATCCGGGACACGGCGCTCACGTCGGGCGCCGTGCCGTCGAAACGAACCTCACCGCATATGCCACACATTCGGTAACTCCTTCTGGGCTGTCAGCGCCCGTCGCCTGCCTCGGCGACCGCGGCGTGCGCCCCGGTCGCGATCCAGGTGTCCTTACCGCCGCCGCCGCGCGACGAGTTCGTGATCGAGCTTCCGGCCGGCGCCACCCGGGTCAGCGCCGCAGGCACGACGTGCGCCCGCACCCGCTCGCCGTCCGCGCGCAGGTGCACGAACGCCCGCAGATCGACGTGCCGCGGATACAGGCCCGTCCCGTCGAAGGTGGGGTGCGTGGACAGGTCGACCACCTCCTGCGCGACGAAACGCTGCGGACCGGCCAGCAACTCCAGCCGACGTTGCTCGAGATCGCGTTGCGAGGTCTCGGGGCCGACGGTGATGCCGCTGCCGTCGAACCCGTCGATCGGCTTGACCACCAGTTCGTCGAGACGGTCGAGGACCTCGTCACGCTGTGCCCGCTCGGCACACACCAGGGTCGGCACCTGCTCGAGCAAGGGCGTTTCCCCAAGGTAGTACTCGATGAGCGCGGGCACGTATCCGTAGACGGCTTTGTCGTCGGCGACCCCGTTGCCCAGCGCGTTGACCACGGTCAACGTGCCGGCCCGCAACGCGCCCAGCACCCCGGCACGCAACCGCGTCCCGTCGTGCCCCGGCGACGACAACAGCATGTCCTCCTCCATGCGGACGTAGAGCACGTCCACGCGTTTCCGCTGCCCGCCGTCGTGCAGGTACAGCACGTCGTCGGCGACGGAGAGGTCCCCGGTCCGGACGAGCGGCAGCCGGGCCCGCTCGGCGAGCAGACGATGCTCGAACCACGCCGCGTCCTCCGGCCCGCAACTGACCAGGACCGCCGTCACGTCGGAGCCCGACGCGGCGGGCGGGGCCGCGGCCCGCAGGGTGTCGCGGAGCATCTCGGGAACGGCGTCGACACCGATCACCTCGGGCGGCACCGGTAGCTCCGGAAACAGCTGCTCGGTCATCTCCCGGTACGCCATCGCGTACCCACTGCCGGAGGGGATGCGCAGATTGTCCTCGAGAACCAGGAAGCGATCAGGGTCGGTCGCGACGAGGTCCACGCCGCAGATGTGGGCGCGCACGAGGTGACCGGCCGCCGCGGCGCCGACCGTCCGGAAGCCCGGTGCCCGGTCGAGCAACTCCTCCGGGACGATGCCGTCGCGGATCGCGGCACGCTCGCCGTACACGTCGACCAGGAACGCATTCAGCGCGAGCGCTCGCTGCTCGAGTCCCGGCACCAGCGCGGCCCACCGTTCGCGGTCGATCCGGCGCGGGACGGGGTCCATCGCGGTACGGGGTCTGCCGGCCTTCCCGCGGTCGCCGGGCCGATGCTGCACCGAGGACCGGATGCGTTCGAGCCCGTCCACCCCGATCCGCGCCGCGGCCTCGATGACCGGACGGTCCGGCGGCCGCACCCGGGCTCCCGCATCGACGGCCTCGTCGTACCCGTCGGCGACCCCCCCGACCGGCGACGGCCCGTATCCGCGCAGCAGGCCCGCGGCCGTGTCGTCGACGTGGTCCGCCGGGTGCACGCGACCGGAGGTCTCGGCCACCAGCAGATCGACGACGTCGGTCAGCCGGCCCCGGCGACGCAGTATCCGGCGTTGCCGTTCCGCTGAGCCGCCCACCTGCAGGGCGGCGTCCGCGAGCTTCGAGACCATGTCCCAGTCGCCGCTGCGCTCGAGGTGTGGACGCAGTGACCGAATCAACCCGTCGACCACCTGGGCCGCCGGGCGCGGCGCGCCCGCATCCATGTCCACCAGGTCGCCCTCGAGACCCGACCGCGCGGCCCGCCACATCGCGGCCCGCAGGAGGGTCGGCGAGACCTGCAGCGGCGGCTCACCGCGGTGCAGGGCGGCCGCCTCCCGATCGACCAGTGCCCGGAACAAACCGGCGACGAGCGCGATCGTGTCCACCGACGGGCAGCTGTCACACACCCGCAGCTCCAGCGTCGGGTACCGATCGGACGGGCGCAGGTCGAAGTAGACCATGCCGGGATCGTTGATGACGCCGCTGGCGACGAGGTCGGCGATCAGCGCGTCGTACTCCGCGGCGGACTGCACCGGCGCGGTGGGGCCCGTGGTGGGCCAGCGGCTCCACACCAGGGTGCGCATGCTGGCGTACCCGGTGTCGGTGCCGTCGGCCCAGAAAGGGGAGCTGGCGCTGAGCGCCAGGAAGATCGGTAGGTACGGGGCGACGCGGTTGGCGATCCGGACCGCCTCGTCGCGGTCGGCCACGTCCACATGCACCTGCGTGCCGCAGATCAGCTGCTCGCGGGCGAGGAGCTGATAGTCGGCGAGCATGCGCCGGTACCGCGGAGTTTCGGTGACGGCCATCTCGGCGGGTACGGCCAGGGGCACCGCCCCCGCCGCCACCACTCCGATGCCGAGTTCGGCCGCGGTGTCGACGAGCACCTGCCGGCGGTGGGTCAGATCGGCCCGGAGACCGCCCAGATCCGGGAACACCCCACTGTTGACCTCCACGACGCACCGCTGGAGCTCCTCCACGTACACGTCCCGCGGAAGGCGCTCGAGCAGTTCCGGTGCCCGAGTGACCAGCCGTCGGGTTCTCGCGTCGATCAGGTGGAACTCTTCCTCGACACCCAGTTTGCGAACTTCGTTGGTCGGCACGGGTTCTACCTCGCGCGCCGCGCAGGCAGGGCAGACGTCGGGTTCATCCAGGGTCCTCACTCTCGGTCGACGAGAGAGCCGGGCCACACACGGAAAGCGGTACTGCCTCCCCTGCGCGCCCGGCTCGTCGTCGACCGGTTACCCCGGCGCCCCGAATTTCAACCGCGCCCGGGTTCGACCCCCGCCGCCGGTCGTTGCGCAGGAGGTCGCCCACACCGTGATGAGAGACCCGACAGAGTGCACGAACCTCTCGGTCCGGCTCGTGACCGCTCGGTTCGGTTCGATGCCGGATTTGCTACCGTCGGAAACGAACTGCCCGGTCCGATAGGACCCCCGCGACGGTGTGCGGGCGGCTCGTCCGGGCAAGGGGAGGGAGTTCGACGCGATGACCCGACGGGGCGCTTCCGGCCGACTGAGAGCCCTTCGTGCGGCGATCGACACCCAGGACTGGGAGGCCGCACGCACCGTCCTGCTGCACAACTGGACCGGCCTGGTCGCCGACCACCTCGAGGATGTACGCGCCGCCCTGCTCGCGTTCCCCGCCCCGACGGTGGAATCCGACCCGCTCCTGCGCGCCGCGCGGGAGATGTTCGTCGGACGCGGCGTCACGACCCGCTTCGACCGGGTACTGCCCAACGATCCGGACGAGCTCGACGAGCTGGGCACGTTCCCCGACGCACCCGAACGGCTGGCGATCGGCACCGTCCAGGCTTCGCTTCTACGCTTCGCCGGGAACATGCAGGAGGCCGCCGATCTGATCCCACTGCTGGAGCGCGTCGCGGTGGCCGCGGTACGGGCGCAACCGGATTCGGTCACCGGGTCGCTGCCGATCCTGCGCCTGCAGTGGGCGATCACGTGCCAGTTGGCCGGCCGCCGCGACGAATCGACGGCACTGTTCCGGCGGGCCAACTTCGGTGCCGAAGCGCTCGGCATGGAGTTCGTGGTTCGCAACTCCGCGGGCAGCATCGCCCTCAACCACGTTCTCAGCGGCGAGATCGGTGCCGCCCGGACGTGGTTGGAGCGCTGGGAGCAGACGCGGCCTTCGGAGGGCCGCCTCGAACAGATGGTCCGGGTCTCGGGACTCGTGGCGCACGCCCTGGTCGCGCTCGAGGACCTCGACCTCGACGCTGCCGCGGACCGGTTGCGCGCCCTCGGTGAGATCCGGGAAGGTGAGGAGCTGTGGGCATACGCCCTCTACGCGCACTGCCAGTACGCCCTGTTGGCGGGGAAGCCGCAGCAGGGCCTCGACCTGGTGGACCGCCTGCGCCCCATCAACGCCCGATGGTGGACTCCGGATTCCGACGCCCAGACACTGCTCGGCTCCGTGGTGGTCGACCTGCAGTGCGCCCTCGGCCGAGGCAATGCCGCCCGGGCTGCGCTCGCCGGAAACCCGTCCGGCCACCCGTTGACGCGGGTGTCCCGCGCGCGGTACGCGCTGCTGACCGGCGACCCGGAAACGGCTCTCACCGAGGCAGTTCGGGTTGCCGCCCGCGACGGCCACGGCCCGCGAGCCCGGCTGGATGCACTGCTCCTCGAGGCTGCCGCGTCCGCACGCCTCGGGAACCCCGACGCTGCCCGCGCGGCGTGGACGCGGGCGACGGATCTCGCCCACGACGTGGGCACCGTCCGGCCCTTCGCGCTGCTACCCGCCGCCGTCGCGCAGGAACTCGACGAGGCGGGACTGGCGCTACCGACCGACCGGGCGGCCGACGCGGATCGCGTGCCGATCTTCCCCGACCGGGTGCCGGTGGTCGAGCTGTCGGCCCGCGAACAGTTGGTGCTCTCGGCGCTGGCGGACGGCAAGTCCGTCGCCGCCGCGGCCGCGGAACTGTTCGTCTCGCCCAACACGGTCAAGAGCCAGATGCGCTCGATCTTCAAGAAACTCGACGCCCACACCCGCGACGAGGCACTGCGAACTGCCGTCCTCCTCGAGCTGCTATGAGGTCGCCGGCCGGTCCGCCGCGCTCTCCAGGGCCGGTCGCACTGCGGCCAGCAGATACTCGATATTGAGAAC
This sequence comes from Rhodococcus sp. SGAir0479, assembly GCF_005484805.1. NCBI lineage: Bacteria > Bacillati > Actinomycetota > Actinomycetes > Mycobacteriales > Nocardiaceae > Rhodococcus > Rhodococcus sp. SGAir0479. The sequence continues at coordinate 4,516,380 of NZ_CP039432.1, read as the reverse complement.
ACTCGGGTCGCTCAGTGCTCCGGTCGTGGGGCGGTCGACGACCGCGACGGCGCCGGAGCGGACGGCCGGCAACATGCTCCAGCCCGGCACCACGCTCTCGATCGGGTCCGAGTTCCGGGCGGGCCGGATCACGAGAACGTCCGCGGACAGCGCGTCGGCGGCGAGTTCGGCCGCGACCGTCACGCGCCTGCCGCCCCCGCCGAGCGCCACCACTGCCGGATCCAGCCGCAGGCCGAGCTCACGGAACACCGCGACCGCGGCGTCGTCCTCGGCGCTGACCAGCCCCAGATTCTGGCCGCCTTCGACGGTGGCGAGCGCGAACGTCTTCCCTTCGAGCCCCGGTAGCGTCCGGCGGACCTCGGCGAGTCGCTCGTTGTTGGCGGCGACGAGTTGCTCGGCGCTGCCCTCCCGGTCGAGGATCTCGCCGGCGACGCGGACCTGCTCACGCCAGTCCGACACGAAGGCACCGGCGTCGAGCTGCGCAACGGTCGGGGCGATCGCAGACAGCCGCTGGTAGACGTCGGCGTTGTTCGCGGAGTAGTCGGCGAGGATGAGGTCCGGATCGAGTGCCGCGATCGCCTCGTAGTCCGGCGCGCCGAGCAACGAGAGCGGGACGACGGCGGCATCGAACGGCTTCTGCCACGGGAACTTTCCGTCCGCCGGGCCGATCCCGGTGAGGGTGCCGACACCGACGGGTGTGACACCGAGCGCCAGCAGGTCGTCGGCCCACGACGCCGACAGCGCGACGACCCGGCTCGGTGGCCCACCGTCGATGACGGTCGTCCCCATTCCGTGTTCGACGGTCACGGAGGCGCCGGAAGCGGGTTCGGTCGCGGGACCGGAACAACCCAGGGCGACGAACCCGACACCGAGGGCGAGCGCGGTCGCACGGAGGAGGCGGCGGCGGCGTGGCATGGTTCGGTTCCTCTCGTGACGGCGCGCAAGGATGAGGCACGGAGCGCACGATCCGCACCCAGGAAGCCGTTCGAGCCTAACCGCGGGGTCCGGCCGGGGCGAGTCGACTTCGCCGGATCACGTTGCGACGGTCCGGAATCCCAGCATCATGTCGTGGTCCTCGTGTTCGAGCATGTGGCAGTGCCACACGTATCCCTGCAGCGCTGCAGGGCCGGCGGCGTCCGTCCCGTGACCGGCGTGGGCGGGGTCCCCGGCGCCACCGAAGAGGGCGTCCGGGTCGAAGCCCAGCCGGTCCGCGGTGGGGAAGGCCACGACGATGCGCGTCACCTCCCCGGGGTTCGCGACGACGGTGTCCTTCGGGCCGGCCTCCCACGGCTCGGGCGGGACCAGCGGGCCGGTGACGACGTCGTCGACGGGTGGCGCCCACTTGGTGCCGACCGGTGGCGGCGGATACAGGCGCATGTAGCGGGGCACGTCGACGCGTTGACGACCGAGGACCCGAAAGTTGACCAGGTGCAGGTGGATCGGATGCGGCTCCGGGCTGACGTTGACGATGTCCCACTGCTCGACGGTGCCCTGGCGCGGCAGTTCGATGTCCGGGTCGCCGAACCGCAGGTTGTTCAGTGACATCAGCGCACTGCCGCTCGACGGGTCGGGCAACTGCATGACCGTGACGGTCCGGCGCGTCTGCGGGTGCGGGACGGGTTCGAGCCCGGGCGGGCGGCCGGGCCCGCCCCGCAGCGACTCCGGGACCGCTCCCGTGAAACCGCGGCCGGCGGCCACCCGGAACCGGCAGAACAGCGGCATCGCGCGGGCTCCCCGCTGCGACGCGGTCAGCGGCGGCGGTTCGTCGTTGCGCAGCTCCACCGCCGCGCCCGGCTCGAGCGCCCCGAAGTCGACCAGCAGATCGAGCCGCTCCCCCGGGGAGAGCCGCACGCCCGTCGTGGGAACCGGCGCCGAGAGCATTCCGCTCTCCATGCCCAGCACCCAGAAGCGCATGCCGTTGCCGAAGAACAGATTCCACACACTGAACGAGGCGGCGTTGACCACCCGCAACCGGTACAGCCCCGGGCGACCTCGAGTTCCGGCCAGATCGCGCCGTTCACCACCCCGACGTCACCGGGTGTTCCCCCGTCCCACCGGCCCTGCGGCACGAGGGGGGTCGCCCGGATGCTCTGCCGCCCGTCCGCAGTGAACCGCTTCTCCTGCAGCACCAGCGGCAACTCGAACTCGCCGGTCGGCAGCCCCCACGCATTGTCGGTCGTACCCGTGTCGTATTCGTCGCGCAGTAGGAACATCCCGGCCAGTCCGGCGTACACGTTGAGCCGGGTGATCCCCATCGCGTGGTCGTGATACCAGAGCTGCGTGGCCTCGTGCTCGTTCGGATAGTGGTGCACGTGGCCCTGCCCGGGCCGTTGCAGGAAGGCCGGGTGTCCGTCGTGCTCGGGCGGTGTCACCGCCCCGTGCAGGTGCATCGACGTCGGTACCGCCGTCCGGTCCTCCTCCGTGACGCCGTGCAGTGTGGTGTCGAAGTCCGCCGCGAGGGGATGGGCTCCGATCTCGTTGCGATACGCGACGGTGAGGGGCTCGCCGCTGTGCGCCTCCACGGTGGGGCCCAGGTAGTCCATGCCGCCGTAGGCCAACGCCGGCGACGGCGGCAGGTCGCGGTGGAACCGGTGGGTGGTGCTCGCGGCCCGTAGTTCGAGCTCGGTGCCGGTCAGGACCGGCAATCGCGGCAGCGGGTCGACGAACGGCTCGAGCGTGGGCGAGGCGAACAGCAACGGCTGCGACGGGTCGATGCCCCCCAGATCACCCGAACCCTGCGCGCGGGCCGCGACGGCACCGGCCGCACCGGCGCCCAGCACACCCGCCGTCCACACGACACCGCGGTTGAACCCGCGTCTGGTGATCCGTCCGCTCATGACACGTCACCCTCCCCCGTGGTCGCCCTGCCGGCTCGCGCCCGCCCGACGGTACGCCGGATTCGTCTGCCGCCCTGTCGGTTCGGCGACACCTAGGCGGATTTCGCCTCCGGTTCGGGAGGAGCCGGACGAATCGTCATCGTGGGCCGCCGCACCACCAGCAGCCACACCGGGAGGACCGCGAGGCACAACACCGGCAGCACCGCGATCGACCCGACCATGGCGACGGGAACGAAGAGCCCGAGCCAGCAACTGCGTACGGCGACGACCACCGCGCCGAGCACCCCGCACGCGATCGCGAGCGAGACCGGCACCACCGGAGCCACCGCATGCCCGAGCAGGCCGGCGGTCACCCCGACGACAGCCGACGCGATGACGCGGCCTCCGCGGAAGCCGCTCGCGGCCGCGAGCGTGAAGGCAGCCAGGCTGCACAGCCCGGTCAACGCGAGTTCGGACACGGACAGGTCGGGGGCCGCCGCGACGAGCGTGCGCGCCGTCGCCACGTCCTTGAACATCGACTCGCGGCCCCCGACGACGCCGAGTACCCCGAGCAGGGCCCCGCCCAGTCCCGTCATCACCACGGGGTTCGAGATGCGGTGGAACGCGGCGTGGAGCACGCGGTACGCGTACACCGCGGCGAGCACGACGACCGCGGTGGCGGTCGCGATCGCCACACCCCCGAGCACCCCGGACGCCGTCGGCGCAGGCGGCGGCGTGGGCGTCAGGTCCAGTTGCAGGATCGGACGGCGAAGCAGTGCCATCGTCACCGCGCCGGCTCCCGCGGCGACCAACGGGGCTGTCACGGCCTCCCACAGGCTGCCCCGCACCCGGCGGCCGGTGAGTTCGAGGTAGGCCAGCGGCGCCGCGACCGGCGTGCCGAACTGGACGCCGATCGTCGCGGCCGTCGCGAGCGGCACGACCCGTTCGGCCCTCGACCGGGAGCCGCCACGCCCGAGTACCGCCGTCGCGAGAGCGGCGTTGACCGAGATCAGCACATTCTCCGGACTGAGGCTGACCCCGGCGCCGAGCGCGAGGACGAGCGCCACCAGCAGGCTCGGCAGCACCCGCAGCGCCATCGGCGGACCGATCAGCCCGGCGGTCGCCGAGTCCCGGCCTCCGTGCCCGGGGGCCAGGCGGACGATCGACCCGACGGCGAGTCCCGTCGCGGTGAGCACACCGAAGATCCACCACGGCGCGTCCCCCGAGAACCCCACGGTTGCCGGGATGCGCTCGTACAGCACCTCTGCGAGTCCACGCGCCGCCGCGAGCACCGCGATGGGAACCACCGTCGCGGCTACGCCCACCACCACGGCGAGAGCGGCCTCGCGCACCATCACGCGGGCATCGGGATGCTCCTCGTCCTGCAACGGCACCTCCGGCGGTGCGGGCGGCTCGGGTGGACGCCCCGCCACGGTACTGCGCGCCGGACGACGGAACGGACCGTTACAGCATCGTTAAGTCGGTTCCAGACCTTCCGGTTTGCGCTGTTCATGGCGTTGGTCGGACCATCCCACCGCTCGCCGACACGGGCCCTCCCGCTACCGATTCGTCCTCTTTGTCGCATTTTGCGGTTGCGGCGGCGCGGTCTACCACCGAAAGTGGACAGGTGATCTTGGTATAGAGGTTGCGCCGTCCGGATCACGTTCCAGTGGTTCGCTTTTGGAAGGGGATGTACATGCAGATGCGTAATCGGAGAACCCTCGGTCACGCAGTCGGCGGGGCTGCGATCGTTGCCGCCGCCGCACTCGTGGCACCGGCCCTCGCGGCAGCCGAGCCGGTCGCGCTCACCAGCCCGACGCTCACCACCGACGTGCAGGAGAAGACGCTCTCGGTCACGGTTGCCAACACCAACACCGACCCGACGAGCAGCTGCGGCGCCTTCGCCGTCGAGGCCACCAAGTTGCCGGCCCTGCAGCAGGATCCCACCAAGGCCACGGAAGAGGGCTTCCTGACGTGGCAGACCAAGCTCGAAGAGCGCGTCGGCGCCGGCGACAGCGACACCTTCACCACCGATCTGCAGGACGGCGTGTACGCCGTTGTGGGCGAGTGCGCCTCGCTGGACAACCAGGAGCCGGTGGTCGGCGACCCGCAGCTGGTGACCGTCGGCAACCCCCTCGGTAGCGTCGACCTGGGCAGCCTGCAGAACATCCTGCCGGCCGACCTGGACCTGAGCCGCCTGCTCGACCTACTGCCGGAGGATCTCGGCGAACTGCTCGCCGATCTGCCGCTCGGCTCCGCCGGCCCTGCCGAGCCCACCGCGTAGCAGCGACTCCGTCGTATCCACCAAAGCGGCGCCGGCACCCGATGGGTGCCGGCGCCGTTTCCCTCCCCAGGGTGCGGGTCGCGAGCGTCAGCTGCCGAAGTTGAATCCGGAGAAGAGGCTCTGCAACGAACCCGCATGAATCGGGGCCAGCACGAAGTCGACGTCGACGGCGTCGCCGTTCGTCAGGTCGACGGGACGGACCGGCTCCGCGGCGTCGCATCCGGCCGGCGGGAGGACCTCGACGGTGTATCCGTCCTTGGCTTCCTTCCACTGGAAGAAGTAGTAGCCGTCATGGGTGGTCTCGGTGGAGTCGACGATGCCGTCCTCCCCGTCGACGAGATTGACGGTGACGCCGGCAATGCCGGCACCCGCGGCGCCGGCGCACCCCGAAACCTTGCCGATGATGTCGTGGACGGCCACCATCCGGAAGTCGATGCCCAGCGCCGGCCCGTCGGTCGTGTCTGCCTCACGGGTGGCCGGGACGGCACCGCATCCCGCTGGCATCGCGGGCTTGACTGTGTAGTGGCCGGGATTGCGGTCCTCGAAGACGTAGCCGCCGTCGGCATCAGTCGCAACCGAGGTGACATGGCCCTCGTCGTTCCACAGTTCGATCCAGAAATTGGCGGAGTTCCCGCCCGATTGGCAGGTGTTCACGAGGGTGCCCGCGATCGGATCGTACGACCGCGCGGAGGCGACGGACGGCAGTGCGGCAACGAGACCGACCCCGAGGGTCAGCGATGCGAGGGCGACGCGCTTCTTCATACGAGTGTTCCTACTTCTGTTGTCGAGGTGCCACCGGGTGGCAGGCACGTCCCCGTGTTCGCGCCGATGTCGAATCTTGTCCGGATATCGATCGCCTCGTCAACACGGATACGGCTTCCCGGGCAATGATTTTCGAGTCGGTCACATCGGGACAGCGGGGCAAATTTCACCCTCGCATTTCACCCTCGTCAGACGTTCGGCTGCGGCGGCCGTGATTCACCCGCCGATGATGACCTCACGCCGCCGTCCCGGGCCTAATCTGAAGCACACGGCACCTGCGGTTCCGGTTGGGGAAGGAGCACCCGATGAGCGCCGAATCGACAGCGCGAGTTACCCGCACCACCGTCAACGCGCGAAAGCTGTGGGCCGGTGGTGTCGCCACGGCCATCGTGGCCGCGCTGGCGGCGGTGGTCGGTGTCCTCGCCGTGCGCGGCCCGATCGACATTCCGGTGATCACACCGCCGCACACTCCGTGGGATTCCCAGGTCGCCACCGTCGCCGGCTATGCCGCAATCGTGGCGTTGGTCGCAACCGGACTGCTGCACCTGCTGCTCCTCTTCACGCCCCGCGCGCCCACGTTCTTCACCTGGATCGGTGTGCTCGCGACCGCGGCCGCGGCGTTGTGGCCGTTCAGTGTCGAGGGGACCACCAAGTCCCAGATCGCCAGCGGCGTGATCTACCTGGTGATCGGTCTGGCCATCGTGACCCTGCTCTCGGGCGTGGGCGCCTCCGCGCAGAACACGCTCACCTCACGCACGTGAGGTTCGAGCCGGACCGGGCGCGATGTCTCATTGCAGGTCGTCCGCCGGGGGGATGAACTCGAAGTCGGTCGGGTCGGGCTCTCGCAACATGGTCCAGTAGTCGACCAGCCGCCACGGGCAGGGTACGACGGCACGTCCGGCGCTGTTGCGGTAGTAGCCGTTGACCTCGGCACCGGGGTGGACCCACACGGTCTTGTCGAGGGCGTCGTCGACTGCGCGGTTGTACTCGTCGAGGACGTCCTGCCGGACGTCCATCGCATCGTGCCCGTTCTCCAGAAGGTACTGGAGGCACTCGACGACGTAGTGGACGTGTTCTTCACTCAAGATGTTGTGCCCGGCACCATGGTTGGGCGCCGAGTTCGGGCCGGCGGTGACGAACAGGTTCGGGAAACCGGAGACTTGGACACCGAGGTAGGCGCGCGGGTCGTCACCGCCCTTCCACACGTCGGCGAGGATCCTGCCGTCGCGTCCGACGATGTCGATCGACGTGGTGAATTCGAGCCGGAATCCGGTCGCGAGGATGATCACATCCGCGGCGACGAAGTCACCTTCGGTGGTGACGACACCGTCGGGTCGTACTTCCCGGAACGATGCCCGGTGCAGCGTCACGTGGTCACGAGTGAGGGCTCGGAAGAAGCCCGGGTCCTTGACGATCCGCTTGCCGTAGGGACGGAAGTCGGGGGTGAGCTTCTCCACGAGATCCGGCCGACCCTCGAAGCTGCTCTGCAGATAGGCGCGGGCGGTGTTCAGCACCATCTCGTTCGCGGGGGATGCCGAGAAGTGCGTCTTCGCCCACTCGGGGTCGATGCGGGGCAGCACGTACAGGTTGTCGGACGCGAACCAGTAGGACCGCAGCCGGAACCACTCGTGGTACCGCGGCAGGTGGGCCAGCGCCCACTTCTCCCCGTCCGGAACATCGTTCACGACTGCCTTCTCGGGCACGATCCAGTGCGGTGACCGCACCACGACGTCGAGGGACTCGACCCGATCGACGATGTTCGCGACCACCTGCACGGACGTGCAGCCGGTTCCGAGAACGACGACCCGTTTGCCGGTGAGGTCGAGACTCGGGTCCCATTCGGCCGTATGAACGACGGTGCCGGCGAACGTGCCCATGCCGGGAACGTCGGGGATGTTGGGTGAGTTCAGCATCCCGAGTGCGGTGACGACTGCGTTGGCGCGGTGGATGTGGCGTCCGCCGTCTGCGGTCTCGACCGTGACTTCCCATACGTGTTCGGAGTCGAGCCAGCGGGTGGACAGCACGCGGGTGCGGAAGGAGATGTTCTTCTCGATGCCGTAGGTGTCGACGACGCCGCGCAGGTACTGCTGGTATTCGGTGCCTGTCGGGTAGTACCTCGACCACTCGGCGTTGAGCTCGAACGAGTACGAGTAGTAGTGGCTGGGAGTGTCCACGGCTGCACCGGGATACGTGTTTCGCGACCAGGTTCCCCCGATCTCGTCGCGGGTTTCGAAGACCTGATACGCGAAACCCGCCTCCTGGAGCTTGATGGCGGCGTTGATGCCGACGATGCCGGCGCCGACCACGATGACCGAGAACTCGTCGGGCGGAGTCACGGTGACGGGGACGCGTCGCTCGCTCAGGACGAAACCGGCCTGCTCACGCAGGAGCGGAACGAACTCGTCGCCGACGCGTTCGGACGTGGCCACCTGGGCCATGCGGGCGAACAGGCCGGGTTCCGGAACGCCGAGGACGTCCGTGGCGTCGGTGGTGAGCAGTCGGTGCGCGCGGGCCCGCACGTCAGCGACGACGTCGTCGGGGTACTGCCCGGGCGGCGTCGCCGGACGTGAGCCGGTCCGGTAGTGGTTACCGGGCTCGGTGATCGTCAGGCGCGGGCCGAACTCGTCGAGCAGGCTCGTGTCACCGGTCGCGTGGATCATCGACATCAGCAGAGGGGCCGGGTCGCACACGTCGATCGCAGCATGCAGCTGCGCTTGCGCATCGGCCGCCTCCGTCTGCTCCGTCTCGGCGGACATCGTCTCGGTCATGGCTGTCCTTTCGGAATCGGCACACCCATGCGGGCCAGCATGTCCCGCGGGTCGGCCGGAGGTAGAAGGTCGAGCAGTTGGCGGCCGCGCCGATGCGCGGCGGCCGTGCACAGCTCGTCGTCGGAGTGAATCCAGAACTCGCCGCGCGCGATCTGTTCGACCATGTGCTCGGCCGCGACGAGTGGATCGAGCCCCTTCTCGACGTTGTCGCGCTGCATGGCGGCGAACACCGCGTTCGCGGTCTCGTTCTCCGTGGGGGCGTCCCGCTGAGCCGAGGTGAAGATGTCGCTGCGGATCGAGTGTGGGATGACGGCACTCACCTGGATCGGGGCGCCGACGATCGACAGGTCCTGGTACAAGCACTCGGTCAGCGCGAGCACGGCGTGCTTGCTGACGATGTACGGCGATTGAACCGCAACGGTGTTCAGTCCTCCGACCGACGACAGATTCGCAATGCACGACGGCGATCCCGTCGCGATCATTCGGGGAACGAACGAGCGCAGACAGTAGAAGACACCGTCGACGTTGATCTGCATCAATCGCGCCCAGCGGTCGAGATCCACCTCCCACAACAGTCCGGCCGTCTCGATCCCCGCGTTGTTGATCAACAGTTCGACACTGCCGAACCTGTCGAACACTCCCGCGGCGAGGGAATCCACGGCGACCGGGTCGGCCACATCGAGGGCCCGAGGCTCGGCACCTCCCCCGGCGGAGACGATGTCGACGGCCACCTTCTCGGCCCGGTCGGAGTCGATGTCGGCCACCACCACGGTCATGCCGAGAGCTGCCAGGTGCCGTGCGAGACCTTCACCGATCCCGGCCGCTGCGCCGGTGATCACGGCGGTACCCCGGGAGAAACGTTGGCGGGCAACACTGGTCGCGCTCACGCGGGCATCATTCCGTCCGGTGCGATGTTCGGGTTGGACCATGCCGGTGGTTCGCGCCGCGGCAGCTCGGTGCGCCCGTCCAGACTCATCACCGGAACGTTCTGCGACCACGGATAGTGCAGGCTGAAGGCGACCAGGCCGGTGCGTTCGGCGGGTGGTGCCGTGCACATCTCGAGGACGGTCTGGGCCAGATACTCCACCGGTTCGGCGTCGTAGCCGTCGGGCAACAGTGCCGCCGCGCCCGGTGTCCGGATCGCCGTCGAGGGTCCCACCGCGTTCACCGCGATTCCGTCCGCTTCCACTTCCGCCGCGAGCCCCTGGGTGAAGCGGTGGAGCGCCGCTTTGACAGCCGCGTAGACGACGTCACCGGAGGTCCGGTTGTAGTCGCGGAACGGCCGGATCGGCGGGAGCCCGGTGGACGACCCGATGTTCACGATCCAGCCTCCGCCGCCCTTGCGCATGACCGGGATCGCTGCCTGTGACAACAGGAACGGCACCTTCAGGTAATGCTCGACGGTGCGCTCGAAGGTCCCCTCCCCCATCGTTTCGACAGGGGAGTAGTCCGCGAACCCGGCGTTGTTGACGAGTATGTCGAGTCCGCCGACCGCGTCCACGGCAGCCTCGACGAGCCCGGCGCGCTGTTGCCGGTCGTCGAGATCCGCCGGCACCGCCACGGCGCGGCCACCGGCCTTCTCGATCAGGTCCACCGTTTCGGTGAGCGAGCCCGCGACGATCTGTTCGCGGCCGTCACGCACGGAGGTGGACGGTGAGGTACTCCGGGCCGTGACGACCACGGTCGCCCCCTCCGAGGCGAGGCGCTGCGCCACAGCCCGCCCGATTCCTCGGCTGCTGCCGGTCACCAGCGCAGTGCGCCCTGCCAGCCGACGCGCGCTCATACGGTGACCTCCAGACGACGACGGATCAGCTTCCACAGCTCGTCCCGGTCCGGCCCGGTGAGCGAGGGCTGCGGGAACGTGAGGAAACCGTGGCACAGGCCCTCGAAACGGTGGGCGACGACCGGGTCGCCCTCTGCCGTCAGACGCTCGGCGTGGTCGTCCCCCGCCGAGCGGGATGGATCGAGTTCCGGGAAATCGGACTCGAGCGCGGCGAGCATCGTCTCGACGTCGGGGTGCAGATCGTCTCTGCGTGCCGTGGTCATGTCAGAACTCCTCCGGTCCGGTTCGAATGTCGAACCCCTTGTATCCGGCATCGGCCACCTCGGAGAGGACACCTCCGTAGTGCGCGAAGCCTCCGATGTAGGGCATGAAGACCCGCGGCTTTCCCGGGATGTTCGCGCCCATGTACCAGGAGTTCGCGGTGGGGAAGAGCGTGCCGGCGGCCTTGGCGTTGCACTCGGCGACCCACTCGTCCACCGCGCGGTCGGTCGCTTCGATCGACAGGCCGTTGTGCGTGCTCAGGTGATCGAGGCAATCTGCGATCCAGTCGACCTGCTGCTCGGCGCCCAGCACCATGTTCGCCAGAACACTGGGGCTGCCCGGGCCGACCATGATGAACATGTTGGGGAAGCCTGCCGCGGCCACCCCCAGATAGGTTCGGGGCCCGGCCGACCATTCGTCGGCCAACGTCCGGCCGTCGCGCCCGCGGACGTCGATCCGCGACAGCGCTCCGGTCATGGCGTCGAACCCCGTCGCGAAGACCAGCATATCGAGCTCGTAATGGGCGCCGGAGGTACGAACGCCCGTCTCGGTGATCTCTTCGATCGGCGTGCGACGCAGATTCACCAGTGTCACGTTGTCGCGGTTGAACGTGTCGAAATAGCCGCTGTCGGTGACGATCCGCTTGGTTCCGATGGGGTGGTCGTTCGGAATCAACTGGTCGGCGATCTCGGGGTCGCTCACCATCTCGCGAATCCTCGCCGCCACGTATTCGCGGGCCGTGTCGTTCGATTCGATGCTGACGGTCTGGTCGGGGAATGCCTTCGCGAAGAGGTAGCCTCCCCGATGCCACCACTCGTCGTAGACGCGTCGGCGTTCGGTTTCGTCGACTTCTCTCGCGCCCTTGGGATACGGCGTGAACGGGGTGCCTCCACCACTGAGGCGGGCCAGCCTGCGCCGCTCGGGGTAGGTGGCTTTCACCTCGGCGATCTGCTCCGCCGTGAGTGACCGGTTGCCCGCCGGTATCGAATAATTGGGGCTGCGTTGGAACACGAAGACGTGAGCGGCCTCCTCCGCGATCACAGGGATCGACTGAATGCCGGATGACCCCGTACCGATCACACCGATCGTCTTCCCGGTGAGACCGACGGATCGATGGGGCCACTCCCCCGTGTGGTACGTCTCTCCCGCGAAGGAGTCACGTCCTGGGATGTCGGGGCGGTTCGTCGCCGACAACACGCCGGTGGCCATGACGCAGAACCGCGCCGTCATGGTGCGGCCGGTGTCGGTGGTGACCGTCCATCGCGCCGACTCGTCGTCCCAGACCGTGGAAGTCACCCGCGTCAGGAAGTCGAATGCGCTTCGAAGGTCGAAGCGGTCGGCGACATGTTCGAGATAGGAGAGAATCTCCGGCTGCGTCGCGAACCGCTCGGTCCACGTCCATTCCTGCTGGAGCGCCTCGTCGAACGAGTACGAGTAGTCGACGCTCTCGACGTCGCAGCGCGCGCCCGGATAGCGGTTGTGGAACCACGTTCCCCCCACGCCGGCCGCGGACTCGAAGCCGTGCACGGTCATTCCACGCCGGCGCAGTGCGTGCACTGCGTAGAGGCCCGAGATTCCCGCTCCGACGACGATGACATCGACGTCGGTGGCCCGCTCACCGGCGTATCCGCGTTCCTTGCTCTCGGTCACGTTGTTCCTTTCGAGGTATCGCACGAGGTCGAACCGGCTCCTCCACGGAGCCGTTCGCGTCCTCGATGCCGAGTGACGTCGTCGTCACGGGTCATCAGGCCGGGCCCGCGCTCGACGGGCCGTGAGGGGTCGTGAGATTCGCGGCGAAGGCGCTGCGTCCGGCCGCCAGGTTCCGGTCCACTTCGGTCTGCCAACTGTTCAACGCCCGCTCGGTGTCGATCTCGTACTCGAACCGGTTGACCATCTCCGGCCGGACGTCCTCGGCATCGACGTAGAATTGCTCGTACCAGCGTCGAAGCTGGTAGACCGGCCCGTCTTCCTCACAGAGAAGTGGGTTGTCGATACGGGACTTGTTCTTCCAGATGTGCACGTCCTGTTCGAACCCGATCGCGACACCGTTGGCGACCGCCCGAGCGATCTGGTCGGCCTGCTCGTCCGGGACACCGGCCGGCTTCTCGACCACGACGCCGTACTGCAGCCGAAAGGACGTAGGGGTGATCGGGTAATGACAGTTGATCAGATAGACGTTCGGCCCCGACTCCGGGCTCCGCCCCCCGCTCCACAGCTTGTCGACCATGTAGGACGGTCCGTAATAAGTTGCATCCGACTGACTCTCGACGCTGTAGTTGGTCGATTGGCTGACACCCGCAGCGTCGGCGCGTGGACGAGATCGCATCACCTGGGTGGCGGTGTGTCGCTCGAACACGTTCCGGAAGAAGGTCGGCATCCCGTAGTGCACGTAGAAGAAGTGCGCCATGTCGACGATGTTGTCGACGATCTCTCGGCAGTGAGATCCGTCGACTTCGATCGAGTTCCACACCCAATCCGTCCATCCGGGCGAGCCGTACGTGGGGATCTCGGGGATCGCGAGTTCGGCGGTGGGTTCGTTCCCCTCCGGGTCGTGCCACACGAACAGCTGGCCACTCACCACTGTCGTGCGCCAAGCACGCGTACGGGCGACCGGGGGAACCCTTCGCGCATAGGGAATTTCGACGCACTTCCCGTCGCCGTTCCAACGCCAGTCATGGAACGGGCACGCGATCGCATTGCCCTTCACCACACCTTGCGCCAGGTTGCCCCCCATATGCCTGCAGTAGGCATCGAGGACGTGGACATCCCCGTCCGCACCGGTGAAAACGACGAGAGAAGTGCCGAAAGCATTGACCTGATGCGGTTTTCCGTCAGCGAAGTCACGAACGAGACCCAGGCAGTGCCAACCCCGCGCGTAGCGCGTCGGCGGCGTTCCGGGGTCGATGACGCGGACCTGATCCTCGGTGTCGGTGGAACTCACTGTGCCTCCTGATCGACTGATCGCGACCACTCGCGCGTCGCTTCGAGGTCAGCTTGGCAAGTGGGGTTGCCCTGTGACGCCGGTCTCCCGTACAACGGGAGGGCACTTTCGGCGTCGCTCCCGCACCCGGCGGCGCGACAGCATGGAAAACCCGCTGACCTCTCGTTTTCCCTTTCCGGAAGGCGCAACCGCCCCAGTGAACGTTTACAGGATTGATGCACGCGAGACTCCGCAGGTACCGTGATGCAGATCACACCATGATCGGGTGTCAGGAGGATGGGTTGAGTACGACGCGCAACGACGAGGTCCCCGTGTCCGTCGTGGACCGGGTGTCGCTGGTCCTGGAGGCACTGAGCGCAGGCCCTATGACCTTGGCCAAGGTCACCGCACGCACCGGCCTGCCCCGGTCGTCGGCGCACCGCCTGCTCGAACAGCTCGCCAACGCGGGCTGGTTGGCGCGCTCCCCCGAGCAGACATACGAGCTCGGCGTCAAAGCCTACGAGATGGGACAGGCTGCACTGAACCAGAATCGCTTACTGCACCATGCGCGCCCGGTCATGCACGCCTTCGCACAACGCACCGGCTTCACGATTCAACTCGGGGTCGTCGACCGTGGTGACACGGTCTACCTCGCCAAGGTGAACGGGCGCTCCTCCGGACCCACACCGACCGCGGTCGGACAGCGAGTCCCCGCGCATCTGACCGCATTGGGCAAAGTGATCATGGCGTACTCCGCCGTGCCCGACGTTCGTACACCCCGCGGACGGCAAGATGCCGGCAGCACAGCCACTGCGCTGCCCCTCGCCGGCAAGTTCGAGGACGAGCTGACCCACGTGCGTGACCGTGGCGCCGCGTTCGACCGGGGGGATACGTTCCCCGGAATTGCCTGCGTCGGCGTCTCGATCGGGCCATCCGAGCACATGTACGGAAACATGGCCGCTCTCTCCCTCTGCGCGCCGGTGGGAGCGTTCGATCACACGAAGATGGTCGCCCCCTTGCGCCTGACCGCCGGCGAGATCTGGGATCGATGCGTCAGGGCCGATCTGGCGACTCGCTGACGAATCGCCGCCGCGGGCACTGTCGAGCAATCGGGCACCTTGCTCGACAGTGCGGTCACGCGGTCCCCGCGGCCTCCGTCTGCACGAACTCCACGAGATGGCCATCGGGGTCCCGCACGGTGCCGATCACGGTGCCGTACTTCTCCAGCAGAGTCAGGGACATCTCCACGGTGCCCCCGTGCGCGCACGCGGCGGCCACGGCCGCCGCCGCGTCATCGACGGCGAGCACCAGCTTGACCAGCGCATTCCCCGGCTCGGCAGGCTCCGGACTCGCCGGCACCAGGAGTTCGAGACCTGCGGCGCCGGCTCGGACGATGGACGCCCGAAACGTGGTGGTCTCCAGATCGCGCTCGTGGACGAATCCACAACCGTGCAGGTAGAACGCCGCGGAGCGCGGCAAGTCCGTGACGCGGATCGCGGTGAGCGAGAGAGTGCTGGCCGGACCGCTCGACTGCGCCGTCATCGCGTCTGCGACCCGCCGTTGAAGTCCAGCGTCTGACCGGTGATACCGCCCGCTTCGTCGGACGCCAGGTACGCGCAGAAGGCGCCCACCTCCACGGGATCCCCGAGTCTGCCGATGGGGATGGTGCGCAGGATCTGCTCGATCATCTCGGGACTCATCTTGTCCTCGAGGTTCTTCTGGTGACCGAGCGCGACGATGTTCGCCGTGATCCCGTACTGCCCCGTCTCCGCGGCGAGATGGCGGATGAACCCCTCGACTCCACTCTTGCCGGTCGCGTACATGCTCTGGTTGATGTTCTGGCCGGTCCGTGCCGATCCCGACGAAATCTGCACCACCCTGCCCCAACCCGCATCGCACATTCCGTCCAGCGCCACCTTGATGCAGTTCATCGATCCGTAGATGTTGAGGTCGATCGGCGCCCGCCACTGCTCAGGGGAGAGCTCGCGGAAGGGCTTGATCACGCGTTCCTCTGCGACACCGGCGTTGTTGACGACGATGTCGACGTGCCTGCCGAACTCGGCCTCGGCAGCCCGCACCCGCCCTTCGACGGCGGCGTAATCGGTGACGTCGAATGCCGCGGCGATCGCGGTGTGACCCTCTTCGGCAATCCCGGCCGCAACCTTTTCGGCCCGCTCGGGGTGCAGGTCGTTGACTATCACCGCAGCCCCCTGTCTTGCGAGAACTTGTGCGATTCCTTCGCCGACACTCTGCCCGGCGCCGCTGACCAGTGCGACGCGTCCCGTCAAGCTGAACACAATTGCTCCTTCCCAGCCGCCGCCCTGATACGACGACTTGTGTTGTGGCCCAGTGCACAGCAGATCGGTAAATTTTGTCAATCAGTATTGGATCCAATTTACGAAGCCGATCTGCTACCGTCGCCGCATGAGCCAGACCACACCCGGCGCGCATTCGGACGCGACTCCCGCGGGGCCGCCGGTCATCACCACGTTCGACGAGGGGGTCGCCCGCCTCACCCTCGACAATCCCGGCCGCAAGAACGCCATCACCCTCGAGATGGCGCGAGACATCGAACGATTCTGCGACGAGGTCGAGTCCGACATCTCGATCGGCGCGGTCGTCATCGACGCCAACGGCGGCTACTTCTGCAGCGGCGCCGACACCCGCGACCTCGCCTCCTCCTCCGCCGACCCGGCCTCTCCGGAGGCAGTTCGACGCACCTCGGCCGTCTACGGCGCATTCGTGCACATCGGCTCACTGCCCGTGCCGACGATCGCAGTGGTCACCGGCGGTGCCGTGGGCGCCGGACTGAACCTCGCGCTGGCCGCCGACATCATGGTCGTCACCCCGGACACGGTGCTCGACAGCGGATTCGCCGCTCGAAGCATCCACCCCGGCGGCGGCCACATCTCCCTGCTCGGTCGGACACTCGGTTGGTCCGGAACCGTCGCGCTCGCCGCGTGCGGGCAATCGCTCAGTGGGACAGAGGCTGTCGCGCGCGGTCTGGCATACACCGCGGTGGAGGCAGAGGAGGTCCCCGGGGTCGTGGACGGCCTCGTCCGTATTCCCGCAGCAGATCCCGAGCTGACGCGACGAATCATGACCAGTGCGCGTCTGGAACTGGGCCCACCGGCCGTGAGTTGGTCGTCCGCCCTCGAGATCGAACGCGGCGTTCAGATGTGGTCCATGTCGCGCAAGGGCAAGGCCGCGTGGTCGTCCCGGGGACCGGCCCGGTCGTGACCGCCACCGCGACACCGTCGACGAGTCCCGAATCCTCCGGACCGGACGCCCTCCGATCCGATGTCCGACAGTTTCTCACCGAGTCGATCGAAGCCGGCGCCTTCACACCCGAGACCGACAGCTGGATGACCGGATTCGACGCCGCGTTCAGCGCCCGCCTCGGCAAGCGTGGCTGGCTGGGAATGACTGTTCCCACCGAGTACGGCGGCAGATCTCGCACGCCTCTCGAACGCTTCGTCGTCACCGAAGAACTGCTCGCGCACGGCGCGCCGGTCGCCGCGCACTGGATCGCGGATCGACAGATGGCGCCGAGCATCCTCGCCAACGGAACCGAAGAGCAGAAGAGGCGGTACCTCCCCGGCATCGCCTCCGGAACGACCTTCTTCGCGATCGGCATGAGCGAGCCCGACGCGGGTTCCGACCTCGCGTCGGTGCGCGCACGCGCCGTCCACGACAGCGACGGGTGGACGATCACCGGCACCAAGGTGTGGACGACCGGCGCCCATGTCGCCCACGCGATCGTAGTGCTCGCCCGCACCGACGGGGAGCACGGCGACCGGCAGAAGGGGTTGTCCCAGTTCGTCGTCGACCTGCCGCATCCGGACATCGAGGTCCGCCCCCTCCGCAGCATCGACGGACAGGCGCACTTCAACGAGGTGGTCTTCCACGACGCTCGCGTGCCGTCGTCGGCACTGCTCGGAGCCCGGGGAAACGGATGGTCGCAGGTGATGGGCGAACTCGCCTACGAGCGCTCGGGACCCGAGCGCTACCTGAGCACCATGCCGCTGCTTCGCGCGTGGGCGGCACGCCTGGCCGAGGCGGGCGCCACGCCGGACCAGCGCCGCACGCTCGGCACCCTCACCGCTCGTGCCTGGGCTCTGCGCCGGATGTCGTTGCGGGTGGCATCCGAACTCAACGCGGGCCGCAAACCCGACTTCCTCGCCGCGATGGTCAAGGATCTCGGGTCCACGTTCGAAGCCGATCTCGTCGAGGCGGTGCGCTCGGCCGGAGCCCTGGTCGCGCGACGCGATGGGGGCGATCCGCTCGACCGCATGATCGCCCAGAGCATTCTGCACACACCCGTGTTCACTCTCCGCGGCGGGACCAACGAAATTCTGCGGGGAATCGTTGCGCGCGGGCTGGGGGTTCGATGAGCGACATCGCTGCCGACCTGTCGTCGACCACCGCAGTCATCATCGACCGCATCGGTGTCGAACTCGTGACTCCGGCCGCGGACTGGGACCGTGCCGTCTGGGAACAGTTGCGAGAAGGCGGTTTCGCCACCGTCGCAATCTCCGAGAGTTCCGGTGGAGGAGGCGGTGATCTCGCGGATGCGCTCGCGGTCGTTGCCGCCGCCGCGGCACACGGCGCCCTCACGCCGCTGATCGAACACGGCGTCCTCGCGGCATGGGTCGCGTCGTCTGCCGGCCATACGCTCACCTCCGGCGTGGCCGTTGTCGGTGTGGCCGCAGCGGGCGAAGTCCGCGTGACTGCGCAGCACCGTCTCGACGGCACCGTCACCGGGATACCGTTCGCGGCGGACGCGGACACCCTCGTGATCGTCCTCTGCCCCGAGACCGACGCCGGTCCGTCCACGGTCGTCGTCGTGTCTACCGCTGGCCCCGGTATCACCGTCTCGCGGGGCACCGACCTGACGGGTGTGTCGCTGGCGGATGTGACGTTCGAGGACGCCGCCATCGCCTTCCACGGCGATTCGGCACTGACGCTCGACGAAGTCGTGCGGCGGGGCGCTCTCGCCTATGCCGCGGCGCTGGCCGGTGCCGCCCGCGCCGTCCACGACCGGACGCTGCGTCACGCATCCGAACGACTCCAGTTCGGCAGGCCGTTGGCCGAGTTCCAGGCCGTGCAGCAGCGTCTGGCACAGCAGGCCGCGCTCACGACGATGAACGAGATCGCGGTGGACGCCGCCGCCTCCGGGTCGTCCGACGCCGCGGCGGCCGCGAAGGTCGTGACCGCGATCGCGGCGTACCCGATAGCCGCTGCGGCCCACCAGATCCACGGGGCCATCGGCACGACGTCCGAGCATGCGCTCGGCCGCTTCACGACCGCCCTGTGGTCCTGGCGTGACCGGCACGGCTCGGAGTCGTTCTGGGCCGAGGAGCTGGCGCGGCGCGTCCTCGAGGACGGCGTGGACGTGTGGGATCTCGTCGTCGACTCCACCTACACCGAGACGAATCGGAGGCAGCTGTGAACGCACCCACATCGACGGTCGACGGACGATCCGCCTGGCGTGGCGCCGATCGGCGCGCCGGGGTCGGCGCCCTCGCCGGTCTCCGGGTACTGGACCTCAGCCGCGTCCTGGCCGGGCCGTACACCGCTCAGACACTCGCCGACCACGGCGCCGAAGTGATCAAGGTCGAGGCGCCTACGGGCGACGAGACGCGTGGGTGGGGGCCGCCTTTCGAGGACGACGGCGCCAGCAGCGCCTACTACGACAGCCTCAACCACAGCAAGGACAACGTCTGCCTGGACTTGCGCACGGATGCCGGACGAGAAGTATTGCGTCACTTGCTGTCCGGTGCCGACGTGGTGATCGAGAATTTCAAGGCCGGCACCATGGCCCGATGGGGCCTCGACTACGACACCGTGCTGGCCGAGGAGAATCCGCGCCTGGTGTATTGCCGGGTGACCGGCTTCGGCGTCGACGGTCCCATGGGCGGCCTTCCCGGCTACGACGCTGTTCTCCAGTCGTTCGGCGGACTGATGAGTGTCAACGGTTACGCGGAGGGGAACCCGCTGCGGGTCGGGGTACCGATCATCGATGTCGTCGCCTCCCACCTCGCGGTGACCGGAATCCTCCTCGCTCTCACCGAGCGGGGAATCAGCGGCCGCGGCCAGCTCGTCGACATCACACTTCTCGACGCCGTCATCTCGCTGCTGCACCCGCACGCCGCGAACTGGACGTCCAGCGGGGCGGTGCCGCAGCGCACCGGCGACTTTCACCCCACGGTGGTGCCGTACCAGGTGTTCCGGGCCCGCGACGGTGACTTCTTCGTCAGCGCTGCCAACAACCGCCAGTTCCGATCGCTCGTCACCGTCCTGGGCGCCCCGGAGCTTGCCGACGATCCACGGTTCCTCACCAACGCTGCGCGTTCGGAGAACCGCGACGTCCTGTCCGCGCTGCTCGCGGACAGGATCGCGTGCTGGGATCGAGATCGGCTGGCGGCGGAACTGGAGGCAGCGGCAGTACCGGCCAGCCCGGTCAACACCGTCGACGAAGCGTTGACCGCCCCGCAGACTCGTCACCGCGGGCTGTTCCTCGACACCGTCGACTATCGTGGCGTGGGCGTGCCCGTGAAGCTCGGGCGGACACCATCGAGGACTCCTCGCAAGGCCGTCCCCCGTGGAACCGACACCGACGCGGTTCTCGAGGCGATGGGCTATGCCCCCGACGTCGTCGACGCGTTGCGTTCGGCGGGCGCACTGGGCGATCGATGACGACACGCCGCCCCGAGAGAGAGCGGCACGAGGAGGACGAGCGTGAGCCGACGAACGGCAGCGGTGCAGAAAGACGCCGCGCCCGGGACCGGTGTCCGCGGTGCCGACTGGGTCGCCAACGAGATCGAACGCATGATCGTCACCGGCGACCTGCTTCCCGGCCAGCCGATCCGCCAAGAGCTGATGGCCGACCGACTCGGAGTGAGCCGGCTACCGATTCGGGAGGGTCTGGGTCAGCTCGCGTCGCAGGGGCTGGTCGAGCACCGCCGCAACGCCGGCTACGCGGTGGCCCGACTGGAGCAGTCCGAGTTCGACCAGATCTATCTCATGCGCGACGCTCTCGAGCGGGAGGTGCTCGCCACCATCCCGGCTCTCGATGCCGACGCTGTCGCCGACATTCGTGATCTCGGGGACCGGGTGGCCGTCGCCGCGGATCGCGGTGACGTTCTCGAGATGCGCCTGGCGAATCACGAGTTCCACTTCGCGATCTTCGACCGCTCCCCCCTCGGCCTCGTCGTCGCCGAGGTACGCCGGTTGTGGAAGCTGGCGATGCCCTACCACGCCGCCTACCTGTTCGACGCGGAGGTGCGTCGCCGGGTGGTGGCCGAACACGACGAAATGATCCAAGCCCTCGCCGACCACGACAACGGTCGGCTCATCGAATTGATGAACGAGCACCGGCGCGGCGGTGAGGCCGGCACAGGGATGTTGCTGCGAAGAACCGGTCGCAGTAGCACGTGACGCGTCCCGCCGTCGTCTTCCGCAACTGCCGAGTGCCGTTCGCACAGAGGAGGACACGACATGCCAGTCCCCGACACCGAATACACGTCCGCGTGGGATCCTGACCTCGAGTCGATCGTTCGGCGCGTCACCGGAGCCGGTAGGCGGACGATGCGCGAGGGCGGGGTCGAGAACGCTCGGCGAAACCTGGAGTCGATCGTCCGCCCCGCGGGCCCCGCGATGCGGTCCGTGACGGACAGCGGCTTCGACGGCCCGCACGGCTGGGTTCCGGTGCGCATCTACCGTCCCCGTGCCGCGCCGGACACCGCCGCTCCGGCGCTGTTGTGGTACCACGGCGGCGGAATGATCATGGGTTCGTTGGAGTCGTTCGACCGCTTGGCGCGCGACATGGCCGAGGCCACCGGGGCCGTGATCGCGAACGTCGACTATCGCCTTGCGCCCGAGCACACCTATCCGGTAGCGAACGACGAGGCGTATGCAGCGCTGACCTGGCTGCACGAGCATGCCTCGGATGTCGGTGTCGACCCGACACGTATCGGGGTGGGCGGTGACAGTGCCGGCGGAGGGCTGGCCGCGGCGACCACGCTGCGCGCCCGGAACGAGAACGGCCCGGCGATCGCACAGCAGGTGTTGTTCTACCCCGGTGTCGAACGTCGCTGCGACCGACCGTCTATGCGAGAGTTCGGGGACAGCCCGTTTCTCACCGCCGGGGATATCGACTGGATGAAGAACCTCTACCTCGGCGACGATCCGAGTCTGGACGACGAGTACGGAACGCCCGCGACGGCTGCGTCGCTCACCGACCTGCCGCCCGCGATCGTCGCAGTCGGGTATGCAGATCCGATCCGGGACGGCGTCGAGGCTTACGGCGACCGCCTCAAGGAGGCCGGGGTGCCGACCGCGCAGCTGCGCTATCCCGGGGTGGGCCACGGGTTCGCGATGCAGGCGCCGTCCGTGGCGCGTGCGCGGGTCGCGGTCTCCGAGGTGGGTGTGCTGGTTGCGGCGCGGTTCGCGGCCGGCCTCTGACGTCCGCGACGACGGTGGCACGACCGTTCGACGGTCGTGCCACCCTCACTCAGTTCACGGGAAGGGCCGCGAGGAGCTTCTTCAGCGGGACTGCGCTGTCCGACAGCGCCTCTCGCGACGGCCGGAGTCCACGCGAGAGCGCCGCGCGCACCGCGACGAAGTCGGCCGGCGCATTGACGCATTCGGCGGCGACAAGAGCGTCACCGGCGAAGTAGAGCGTCACCCGACGCCGCGGTTTCGCGGGATCGGTGCGGACGACGACATCCATGTCGGCACCGACGACCCCGACGATCTGCAGCTTCCACGGTCCCTGGTCGGACCAGAACCACGGCGTGGGACGGCGTGGGAGGTCTGCACCGAGCAACGTGGCCGCGGCTGCGTCCGCCTGCTCGGTCGCGTTGTCCACCGACTCGAGGCGGACCCTGTTCCCGGAGCAATCCTCCTGCACCGTGCAGTCGCCGATCGCGATCGTGCGGCCGTCCGACGTCAGGCACCGCTCGTCGACGACGACGCCGCGATCGCACACCAGCCCCAGGTGTTCTGCGATCTCGGTGCGCGGTTCGGCGCCGACGCCGACGAGCACAGTGGCGGCCGGGACCTCTCGGCCGTCGGCGAGCCGAACCCCTCGAACACGGCCACCACGGACCACGATCTCGACGGGGGCGGTGCCGAGCCGGACGTCGACACCCAACTCGGTGTGCGCGGCCAGCAGGAAGTCCGACGTACCCGCACCGACAGCCCGTCCCGACAGGCGAGGGGCAGCCTCGACCACGGTGACCTCGGTACCGAGACCACGGGCGGTCGCCGCGACTTCCAGACCGACGAAGCCGCCGCCTATCACCGCGAGCGGGCCACGGCGGATGCGCTGGCCCAGCCGTCGCGCGTCGTCGAGGTCCCGGAGGACGAGGACGTCGGGATGATCGACTCCGGGCAGGTCCAGAACTCGGGCCCGCGCTCCGGTCGCCAGTACCAACCGGTCGAACCTCCTCGCCTCCTGGCGGACGTGGGAGTGACGGATCCGAATCGCGACCCCACCGCCCTGCCGGTCGATCCTCGTCACGTCGGCACCGAGCAGGAGCTCGATCCCGTTGTCGCCGTAGTACTCCTCGGATCGCAGAGCCAACGTGTCCGGCTCGACCTCACCGCCGAGCCAGTCCTTGGACAGCGGCGGACGTTGGTACGGCAGGTGCGGCGACCTGTCGATCAGTGTGATCGATCCACCGAACCCTCGGGCTCGCAACCTCTCCGCCATGATCACACCGGCGTGTGACGCGCCCACCACCACGACGCTCCGGGGGTGGTCAGGTCTGCTCATCGGGCACTGTCACGTGAACGTCGACACCCTCACGGAGGACCAGCTGACACGACAGCCGCGAGGTGTCTTCGCGGTCGCTCGCCGTGCAATCCAGCATCTCGTCCTCGTCCTCGCCGGGACCGTCGAAGTACTGCCGGTCGTCCGCGGCGAGGTAGACGTGGCAGGTGGCACACGAGAGGGAGCCACCGCACTGACCGACGATGCCTCGCACGCCGTTCCGCACCGCGGTGGACATGACGGAATCGCCCGCGGCGCCGTCGACGACGCGCTCGGAGCCATCGGGCTGAACGTAGAAGACCTTCGGCACGACAGCCCCTACCAGGAAACGGGGAGATCGACGATGGGCGTGGTGAGATTGTTCATGTCCATCACCGGGTCACCCTCGAGCGTCAGACCGGGAAGTCGTGTGAACAGAACCGACAACGCCACCTGCATCTCCATGCGTGCGAGCGGCGCGCCCAGACAATGGTGCAGCCCATAGCTCAGCGTCATGTGCGGATTGTCGCTGCGGCGCACGTCGAATCGATCCCCATCGGGATATGCCCGGCCCTCGTGGTTCACCGACGCCGGGTCCACCAGGATCGCATCCCCCCTCGCGACGAGCTGACCGTCGATCTCGACGTCTTCGGTCGCGACGAACGGCACGAGGCCACCGCCACCGCTGGCCTTGTCGTACATGCACATTCGGCCGTGCCGCAGTATCTCCTCGACCGCGGTCGGTGCGACGCCGTCGACATCCTCGAGGAAGACCGCCAGCTGATCCGGATTCTTCAGCAGGGACAGCACGCCGGCACAGATGAAGTTCGCGGTGTTGTCGAATCCGGCGGTGATCAGCAGCATGGCGATGGTGAGGATCTCGCCGTCCGAGAGACTTTCGTCCTTGTGCGGTGCGTTCGCCAGATCGCTGAGGAGATCCTCGCGCGGCTGCTTGCGTCGCTCGTCGATCAGCGCGGTCAAGTACCCCGCGAGCTCGGTCATGTTCTGCAGGAGCTCTTCCTCGGGCATGTTCGCCACCGCGAGAGTCGCGGCACTCCACTTCTGGAACTTCGGCCGGTCGGCCGGCGGTACGCCGATCAGGTTTGCCAGCATCTGGATCGGCAGTGCAACCGCATACTCGGGAACCAGGTTGGTCGGCGACCCCTTCGCCACCATGTCGTCGATCAGCTGGTGTGCGTATGCCACCGCCGATTCCCGCATCGCACGTACGCGTTTCGGGGAAATCGACTTCTGGACGAGTTTGCGCAGCTGCGTGTGGTGCGGCGGATCCTCGAATTGAAGAGTGCCCTTCAGGAAATCCGGGAACTCCACGAAGTAGGGCACGGCGCGCTTGCCCGTGCGGAACGGTTCTCGTACGAAGCGTGGGTCACCGAGCATCTGCCGCGCGGCGGCGTTGCGATGAATCACCCAGACATCACCGCCGATGGGCATGGTCATCTTCGTCATGGGGCGGTCCGCGGCGATCGCGACGTATCTACGCACGGCCTCGTTCGGGGTCACCGGCCCGAACGGGTAGGAGGTGTCGACCGGTTCTGTAGTCGTGGTCTGGAAATTCGTTGAACTCACTGTGATCTCCTGGTGCTGAGGCGATGTCGTAGTGATGCGGTCAGGACGCCGCCGGAACCTCGGCGGGGGCGACGATCTGCGGGACGGCATCGGGTGTGATCGCCATGATCTCGTCGAACCGATCCGCCACGGTCTCGACCGTGAGAGCCGGGTCGTGGATCCCCACGGTGTTGAGGACGGCGAGCCGGTTGACGCCGCCGCCGGCGAGGTTGAACACCTCACCCGTCACGGTGCACGCGGCACTCACCAGATACGCCGCGACAGGGGCGACGTGCTCCGGACGAAGCTGGGTACGCATGTACTCCATCACTTCCGGCGAGAGGGAGTCCGCCGAGGCCTCCGCCATGCGGGTCCCTGCACCCGGCGCGATCGCGTTGACCTTGATCCCCGCCTCGAGACCCTCCAGCGCGAGGTTGCGGGTCAATCCGAAAACCGCACCCTTCGACCCTCCGTAGTGTGACATCCCGGGATTGCCCAGCATGGCCTGGGAGATCGTATTGACCACCCGTCCGGCGGGCGAGTTCACCAGATGCGGCCACGCGGCGCGGCACAGCCGCAGGGTTCCGAAGTAGTGGACGTCCAAGTGCCGCTGGTACTCCTCGTCGGGTACCTGATCGAACGGGGCGGTGCGAACGATGCCCGCGTTGTTGATGACGGCGTCGAGCCGGCCGAACGTCGACAGTGCCGCGTCCACCAGCGCGACGGCACCTTGCTCCGTCGAGACGTCGGCAGAACAGGCGACCGCCCTGCCGCCCGCCGCGGTGATCGCGTCGGCGACCTCACGTGCCGGGTCGTCGCCGTCCACTCCGGAGCCGTCGATCGCGGCGCCGAGATCGCCGACGACCACGGCGGCTCCTCTCGAGGCGAGCAACTCGGCGTGCGCGCGGCCGATACCGCGGCCGGCGCCGGTGATGATCACGACGCAGTGGGCGAAATCCATTTCAGTCATGGGTTTTCCTCGAATGTGCGCAGTGGAGTGGTGTCAGGGTCGGGTGTCGCCACCGCGTCGGGAGACGTCCGCGACCCAGATGCTGCCGAGCGCGTCCCGTGCGGACTTCTCGAAGTCGTAGACCTCTACTCCGACAGTCAGGTAGAGCGTGGAGCGGTCGGGTCCACCGAGCAGGCACGCCGACGCGACACCGTCCTCCAGCGGAACGGGAATCGCGTCCGTCATCCCGTCCTCCGTGAATCGGGCGACGTATCCGCTCCCGGGCATTGCTGCCCACACCCCGCCGTCCTCGTCCAGTCCGATGCCGTCGGGAAGGAACGGACACGTCGCGAAGGTCCGGGGGTTGGAGAGCGTACCGTCGACGGCCCGGTCGATGACCGTGATCTTCCGATCCATGACCTCGGCGGTGTACACCTTCGTCCCGTCGGCACTGACGGCGATTCCATTGGCGCACAGCAGTGGTCCCACCGAGTCGGCCGTGGACGCCGATCCGTCGGGTTCGACGACGATGATCGGGGACGGCACCGGTTCGTCACCCTTGAACAAGTCGAATCCGAGCTGCGTCACGTAGGCACGACCGTCGACGTCGACGACCATGTCGTTGATCGGAGCCGGCGCGAGCTCCGACACGTCGGTGTACACCTCGAGGTCGTCCGGGCGGTGTCCGCCGTGGACGAGGACGAGCTTTTCGTGCATCGAGGTCACGAGCAGGCGCCCGTCCGGAAGCCAGCCGAAGCCCCCGAGAACGATCGGCACCCCACTTCCCGCTCGGCGCCCGGATGCGTCGACCACCACCGTGACGTTTCCCTCGGTGTCGATCGTCTTCAGTGTCGATGTGTACATGTCGGAGAACCAGAAGGTGCCGTCGTGCCAGCGCGGGCATTCCGGCCAGGAGAATCCTCCGGTGATCTTGCGGGGCTCGACGACGCGAGCTCCAGCCTCCGCGACGGCGGCGGCGGTGTCGGCGACAACGTTGGTCATGAGAGGGCCTTTCGATGAGGGCGACCTGGCCTACTGGCCTACTGGCCTCGGAGATCCGCCGGTGCGGCACACCTGGCTCGTATCGTGAAGCTGCGGCACAACAGCTTTCACAACGGACGATAGGTTCCGCGCAGGGACGTGACGGTGGCCGTCCCGCTCAGCGGTCATCCACTGTCGGGTGCTCCCGTACGACGCCGGTCGGCTCGTACACCCGAGCCGCCGCACCGAGGTATGCCCGCTCGATCCGGGCGGGTTCGGTGCTCAGCGCAGCAGCCGAATCCGTCAACGCCACGCTCCCGTGTACCAGTACCGCGGCATCGTCGGCGGTCCGGAGCGCGAGATGCACGTGCTGTTCGACCAACAGCACCGACATCCCTCGTTCCGTTGCGAGACGGCGCAAGGCGGCGAGGATGTCGTCGACGATCACGGGGGCCAACCCCATACTCAGTTCGTCGATCAACAGAACTTTCGGGCGCTGCAGGATGGCCCGGCCGATCGCCAGCATCTGCTGCTCGCCGCCGGACAGTCGCCCCGCCGCGACCGCCATCCGCTTCTCCAGTGCCGGAAAGTATTCGAGGACCTCGTCGATCGCACCGCGCCGCCTCTTCCGGTCCGCCACGGCCAGCCGGAGGTTGTCGCCCGCGCTCAACTCCCGGAACAAGGCACGGTCGTCGGGAACCAGAACCAGGCCGGATTGCACCGCTTGTCGCGGTCGGCCGCTTTCGACGACAAGTCCGTCGACGACGACGTCGCCTGTGAACCTGGGCAACAAGCCGGCGAGCGCGAGCAGCAGGGTCGTCTTCCCGGCCCCGTTGGGGCCGAGTAGGCAGGCGATCCTCCCCCGCTCCACCTCCAGGTCGACGTTCCGCACACACGGCCGGGCCGGGAGGTACCCGGTGGACACGTTCCGAAGGAGCAATCCGCTCACGACAGCACCTCTTTCTCCTCGTTTGCCGGGAGGGCGGCGAGTTCGGGAATCACATCCCGGGCGGCGTTCACGTCCCCCGCCGGTGCGCCCAGGTATGCGCTGATCACGCGCTCGTCGCGCCGCACCTCGTCCGGAGTACCGCACGCCACGACCCGCCCCAGGTCGAGGACGACCACCCGGTCGCAGATCGTGAGCACCAGCTCCATGTCGTGCTCGACGAGCAGGATCGAGGCTCCCGCGTCGCGGGCGTCGCGGAGCCGCCGACCGAGCGACCGGCTCTCGGCACTGTCGAGCCCGGCCGCGGGCTCGTCGAGCAACGCCACCTTCGGGGACGCGACGAGAACGCGGGCGACGGAGACGAGCTGCCGCTGTCCCTGCGACAGCGTTGCCACCTCGGCGTCCGCGACGTCGTCGAGGCCGACCGTATCCAGGGCGACGCGGACGCGTGCCGCTGCGACCGCCCTTCCCCCGGCTCGCGAGGCCCCGACGGCGACGTTCTCGGTGACGGTGAGATCGTCGTACAGTTCGACGTCCTGGAAACTACGTCCCATTCCCTTCCGGCTGCGCAGGTGCGGGGGCAACGTGCTCACGTCGACGCCGTCGAGAAGGACCCTTCCGGTCGAACCGACGAACCCGGTGACGGCATCGATCACGGTGGTCTTACCCGCCCCGTTGGGGCCGATGAGTCCGACGATCTCACCGGGGCGGACCTCGAACGTGACATTCTCGGCGGCGGTCACCGCGCCGTATCCCACCCCGAGCGCGTCGACCGTGAGAAGCGGAGCACCGGTCGTCGCTCTCGTGCTCGCTTCTCGGACTGCTGTAGCCGGAGGCGGCTGTGCGGTGTCGGACCGTCTGCGGATCGACGGAATCGGAATCCGCGGCAGTCGGGCGGCGATCCCGTCGGGGTTCACCATGACGGTCACGATCAGCAGTACACCGCTGATCACGGCGTAGTACTCGCCGATGTGCAGGAACCTGTCGACGAGCAGGTACACCACGCCACCGGGAGCGAGGAGCCCCGCCAGGACGGCACCGGTCACGGACGTGACTCCGGCGATGTACATGATGGCGAAGAGCGTGATGCCGAGGAACACGGTGAACGGTTCGGGGGTGGCGAGTGTTTGTTGGCAGGCCATCAGCGAGCCCGCCAGTCCGGCCAGGAAGGCGCCGATCGCAAAGGCGGCAAGTTTGGTGCGCGAAACGTTGATACCGGCCGCGGCGGCGGAGCGCTCGTTGGCGCGTACAGCCAGCATGTCGGTGCCGAGTCGGCTGCGCCGAAGCCACACCACCCCCAGCGCCGCCACCACCAGGACGGTCAGGCACAGCGCTCCGAACGCGAGCCGCGGATAGTTCTCACCGGCACCGATACCGAGATCGAATCCGAAGACGCGGGGGGTGTCCACCGGGGCACCCGCAACTCCACCGTTCAATTGGGGATTGCGGAACCAGAAGGCTTCCAGGAACACCGCCAGCGCGAGCGTCACCACGGTCAGTGGTAGCCCGCGAACACGCAGAGCGGGCAACCCGATCACGATCCCGACGACGCTGGCGACCAGCGCGCCGATCAACGGTGCGAAAGGGAAGGGTATCCCCAGGTGCGTGTTGAGAACGCTGATCGAATAGGCGCCCACACCCGCGAGAGTCAGTTGGGCGAGGGATATCTGCCCGCTGTAACCGGTGACCACCACCTGGGAGAGCGCGATCACGGCGAAGATGATGCTGCTGATGATCGCAGCACGGTAGCTGCCGCTGGTGACCGACAAGGCCACCCCGGCGACCGCCACCGCGGCGGCCGCGGGCACGAGGATTCGCTCGGGTCGAGGGGCGTGCCCCAGCTGCTGCCGGACGACGCTGCCGCGGTCCGGTAGAGGCCGGCCTTTGAACACCAGGAACACCAAGATGAGAAGCAGCGGAATCGCCTCCGCCATACCTGCACGCGGGAACCAGTCGAGTAGATACTGCAGATTGGTCGACTCGGCCTGCAGGGCGCCGATCGCTGTGCCGGCGATGACGGTGAACCACACCGAACGGAAGTTGCCGACCAGTGTCGCGGCGAGCGCCGGCACGATGAACATCGAGTAGGCAACGGGATTGAGTGCGACGATCGGTGCGATCAGAATGCCGCCGAGACCCGCCACCGCGGACG
Source organism: Rhodococcus sp. SGAir0479 (assembly GCF_005484805.1). Classification (NCBI taxonomy): domain Bacteria; kingdom Bacillati; phylum Actinomycetota; class Actinomycetes; order Mycobacteriales; family Nocardiaceae; genus Rhodococcus; species Rhodococcus sp. SGAir0479. The sequence goes on along the minus strand of NZ_CP039432.1, from coordinate 4,486,435 downwards.
ACAACGCCCAGTTGGCGAAGGCGATGCGATCCGGCGACAGGCCGGTCAGGTACGCGCCCTTCTCCGACTCGGCGGCTGCTTCCGTTGCGATGCCGAACCGGGTGTAGCGGAACACCACGGTGGCGATCACGGCGAGGCCGATGATCGTGGCGGCGAGCCAGATGCGATCGGTCGGGGCGTGCCTCGATCCGATGGTGATGCTGTCGAGCGCGAAGATCGGTTCTACGGAAACGATTTCGGTTCCCACCCGCAGCGCGATGAGCGCCTGCAGAACGATCATCAGTCCGATCGACGCGACCGCCTTCGCGACCACCGTCGCGTGCCGTAGCGGACGAAAGATCAATGCGTAGAACAGCAATCCCGACAGCATGGAGATGAGGAGCGAGATACCGATGGCCGGGGCCACCCCCATCGGCCCACCGAGGTCGACCGTGCGGGGGAGCCCCGGCACAGGGACCATCAGTTCGCCCGTGCGCAGCAGCGCGTATGTGTAGGCGGTATAGAGGGCCACGGCACCCGTGGCGAAGTTGACGACGCCGGAACTCTTGAACGTCATCACGAGCGCCAAGCCGATTGCGGCGTACACGGCGCCGTTCCCCAGGCCGAGCACGAGAAACGCCAGATGGTCGGTCATGATTCTTCCTTCGAGGGATGCCGCGGACTATGTGCCCGTCACCGTGAGGTCGACCGGGATGCCCTTGTCGTCGATCTTGCCGATCAGCATCTGCTTGGAGCAGATCGACGGCATCATCGGGAAGGCTGATCCGTTGCAGGTGAACGTGATACCGCCACCGGCAGGCATCTCGACGTTCTCGGCGGTGCGCAGAGCCTCGCGGATCGACGCAGCGGTCACCTCGCCGGTGATACCAGCGGTTGCTCCGGCCAGTGCCATCACTGTCTGATAGCCGGTGGACCCGTATCCGGTGGGGCTCAGTTCGGGTGCGTACTGCGCGAGAATCGACCGGAAGAGCACCGAGTCGGGCCGATCCGACAGCGCGTCGGTGGCGGTGATGCCGATGTTGCCTTCGACGTTGCCGATTCCGAGGGCCTTGACGACGCTCTCGTCCAGACACGTCGGGATCAGCACCTTCTTCATCGTCGGCGCGGTGGTCTGCACGGCCTTGAGTACCGAGGTGCACGTGGCGGCGTCACCGATGAAACTGACGCCGTCGGGGTTGCCGGCGAGCCCCGCAGTGACGACGGGAGTCGGATCCGGCACTCCGAGGGCAACCGGCACCACGTCGAGCTCCACACCGAATCCCTGGAAGATCGGCTTACCCATCTGATCGATCATTGCTGCGATTCCGCCGCCGTCGCTGGCGAAGAACGTGAACTTCGACATTCCCTCCTGCTGCGCCGCGGTCGCGGCCGCCGTCAGGGTCCCGGGAAGTCCCGCGGACAGGGCCGCAACTTCCGGTGAGGTCAGCTCGATCGGTGCGACGCCGTTGAGCGTCACGTACGGAATGCCCGCACCGACGACGATCGGGACGATGGCCGGTCCCTGGGATGTTCCCGGCGACAGAACCGCGGCCACCTTCTGCTCGACGAACTGGTTTGCGCAGGCTGCAGCGGAGGTGGGCTCCTCCTGTTGCTTGCACACGACCAGCTCGACAGGCTTGCCTGCGATACCTCCTCCGTTCTTGTTGAGGTACTCGACAGCGGCTTCCGCCCCCTGGCGCATCTCGGGCAACGACACCGCCGCGCCACCTTCGGTGGACACGAAGCCGACTTTCACCGCCGCCCCGGTCGCCGGGTTGTCCGGAAGGACCGAAGTGGACGCAACCTGAGCGTCGGCATCAGCGGACTCGTCGTCAGCGCATGCGGCGACACCGACTGCGCCGACCACCAACAGTGCGCTCATTCCGGCCAGGGGGCGCAGGCGCCGAACTCGACCGCGTGTAGTCATGGTGGGGGCTCCTTCAGCGGGGTGGGACGGCCCGGAGCGGAGTCGACGTGTCGACCGACACTGTCGTGCCCTCCGCGTGATGTCCGTCACTCGTGGACTGTGAGCGGCGATTATCAGGACACCGCCCATGCCCGTGGCGCGCACCCTCCCGCTCACCGGGAGACCAATGCAGCACGGCCGCATCCTGCATCGCGTAGCTCGGAGGGAGCCCGCTACGGGCCAACGGGCGCAAACGGTTTGACGAGAGGGGGCTCGGGCGGACAGAATTCGGCAACGCGTCGGCGGCCCTTCGTCGGGGGCACCACGAACATGCGCGCCGCCCGGTGAGGTCGCGAGCGGCGCGCAGGCAAGCGTTCGCCTCAGCGGCCGGCGGGGCGCGGCACGCTCTCGGGGTAGACCTGCTCGAACCATCCGCGCTGAGCGGCGTCGAAAGTTCCGAGTTCCATCGCCCGACGGCCCCACGCCTTGATCAATCCGAGGAAGCTGCCGATGTCGTAGACATCCTCCTGGCCGGAGAACTTCCCGTCACCGGCATAGGTGAGAATGCTGACGTGCGGAGCGGCCCAGACCGATCCGTCACCGGGATCGGCCATGACGTTGTCCAATTTGGCGACGACGACCCCGCGGGCCTCGTCGACGAGATGGAAGTGCTCCGGAAAGGACACCGTGTGGGAACCGGGGAACTGGACCAGGCTGGGTTCGGCCCAGCTCCAGATTTCCTCCTTGCCGTTCAGAACTCCGGCCATCTGTTCGCGGTAGACGACGTCGTCGGTGAACAGCTCGAGGAAGTCACGCCAGCTTCCCTCCCCGGCACCGGCTCGATTTACGGTGTTGTGCCAATGGCGATATGCGGACTCGAGTTCTTCTCTACTCCAACTGTTTCCGGTCATGCGCGACGATAGGCGCCGGCACGCCGTCCGATGTCCGGGGGCTCCCGTTGAACGGGAGGCCGATCAGCTGCGCCGGACGAGACGCCTCACCGCGGTCCACCGCTGATCACCCACAGGTGCCCGAACGGGTCCCGCACTCGGCCTTGCCTTTTCCCGTACGGTCGATCGTCGACCGGTATCACCGTTTCGGCGCCGTGCTGCACCATCCGAGCCGCCGTCGCGTCGGGGTCCGGCGTCGTGACCATGATCAACACCGGTGAGCCGCCGATCGATTCGGGATCGCGCCATCCCCACTCGTCGACGCTCTGCGCCAGCGCGAAGGTGGCGGAATCGAGCGTGAGCTCCGCGTGGCCGACCACGCCGCGGTCGTCGGCGACGCGCAGGACGAGCTCGGCACCGAGAGCGCGGGTGTAGAACGTGATCGCCGTGTCGGCGTCCGCGACCAGCAGCTTGGGAAGAAGTGAATTGTCCATGCCCCGATGGTCAGGGAGACGGACGTCGCCATCCTTGTAGATTTCGGCCCTCTTCGTCGAGCCATCCCGTCGGCGTCGTGTTCATGAGCTCGCGAAAGTCGTGCACCAGGTGACTCTGGTCGTGGTACTCCGACTCCGCGGCAACCTGAGCCCACGAGTGCGCGCCCGCCCCGGCCCGGTTCACGGCGAACGCCAACCGGGCCACGCGGGAGGCGAACTTCGGCGTGATTCCCAGCGAGTGGCGCATGACGTCTCGTAGCCGTCTGGGACTCAGATGTGCGTGGCGCGCGAGTTCCTCGACCGGCACCGCCCCGGCACGGGCTCGGATCAGTTGCAAGGTGCGGAAGGCGTCTTCGTCGGCTCCGCCGAGACCGGTCTCGTTCAGCCGGTCGAGCAGTCGGACGCGCAGCACCGCCTCCCGGTGCGCGGCGGAGCAACCTGCCAGCTCCTCGCACAGCTGGCCCACCCACGGCAGGATCGTCCCGGCCTCGACACCGCCCGCGTCCAGATCCCGCAGGGGCACGCCCGTCAGGCGTTGCAGGGCGGGCGCCGACAGTTCGACGTAGGCGATCGGTTGCTGCGAACGGAGGATGGTGGCCGGGGTGGCCGCCCCGGGCCGCAAGAACGCCGACACGACCGACGGGAGCTGCCGGACCCGTCCGTCGTAGTGGATCTCGATGGGAGCCCCCAGGCTGACGACCAGCCGGGCGGACAGGGCCGGAACCGCGCGGTGCCCGCGAACCGCACCGTCGTGCGCACTCACGGTCACCACGCCGATGCCGGCGGCGCGACAGGCCTGACGTAGTCCCACGTCGGCATTGTCACAGATACGGCGGCCCCCACGAGCGACATCGACCTCCGCCGAATGCGGTGGTGAACGGCCGGGTCCGCGGACGACCCGTACAGTGGTGGGAGCACCCCGAGGATTTTCTCGGACCTCGGCCGTTCGGCCGCACCGGGACCCGTGTCCCGATGATCTGGTACACAAGTGCAACCAGCGCGCGCCGCGAGGCACCGCGGCATCTCGCCCGGCTCTGGACCCGCGGCCACGAGCTGGTGCCCACGCGCTACGACAAGTGAGGACCCACCGTGAACCGCAGTCAAGATTCTGCAACCGGACCACTCTTTTCCGACCCGTACGTCGTTCCCAGCGAAAACGACAGCAATTCCAGCGAGGAATTGACGAGCCCCGCGATCGCTCCCTCGGCTCCCCGTACGAGCGAAGAGATCCACCGTTCGCTCTTCAGCGCGCAGTAACGCTCGATCGCAAACGCTTGCGGCCACCCCCGCCGAGCGGGTCATTTCGACCTGTGGCTATCCGGAAGAAATCCCCCGGCTCGTGTGGTTGACTGTGATCGGTCGTAGTTTTTTGTATGGGTTCGACGCGCCCGCACACCTGTTTTGCGGACGGACAGATCTCCTGTTCAGGAATCGCCGACATCTGAGAAACCGGCGCGGGCTTGCTCCGATACGGCAGCACCCGAGAGCCTGACTAGAGGAGATACACATGGCAGAAGGCACCGTGAAGTGGTTCAACGCCGAGAAGGGCTTCGGCTTCATCGCCCCTTCGGACGGAACCGCTGACGTGTTCGCGCACTACTCGGAGATCCAGGGCAGCGGATTCCGCAACCTCGAGGAGAACCAGCGCGTGCAGTTCGAGATCACGCAGGGCGCCAAGGGCCCCCAGGCCACCGGCATCACCGTGATCTGAGCCTCTCTCCCGTTTCCCCCTCGCGGGGATGTGAGGAACCGTCGGGCCCCGTTCCCATGCCAGGGAAGGGGCCCGATCTGTGTCTCGGCGCCCGAACCTCTCACGGGCCGCCCTACCGGCCGATACGGTCGAGGACATGCGTGACCCGACGACTCCGGCACGCGCGTTGCTCGACGAGCTCGCCGCAGAGTTCCTGCGCGCCCCCGACGTGGAGGTCGGGACGATGTTCCGCAGCCCCGGCCTGCGGGTGGCCGGCAAGATCTTCGCCTTCCTCGGCCACGACGACCGGTTGATCGTCAAACTGCCCCGTGCGCGCGCCCGGGAGGTCGTCGCCGCCGGCACGGCGCATGAAGTCACGATGGGCAGCCGCACGATGAAGGAGTGGGTGTCGCTCCCCTTCGACGACGACGACCTCGACGGGACGCTGGCCCGGTGGCGCGACGCGGCCCACGAGGCGCACGAATTCGTCTCGGGCGCGGCCTGACCCCGCACCGCTGACCCCGCACCGCTGACACCACACCGCAGCTCACGGCACAGCGGCTCAGATGTCGCGAATCCTGGCCGTCGCCTTGATCTCCACGAGGATGCCGGGCATCCCCAGGGCCGTGACCCCCACTGCCGTCCACGCCGGCCGTGCACCGTTCTGGAAACGCGCCTTCGCCGCCATGAACTCGGTCATGTGCCGAGGAAAGTCGACGTGGAAGCTGGTGAGTTCCACCAGATCCGACGGGCCCGCCCCGTGCTCGGCGAGCAGCTTGCCGAGCGTCGCGAACGCGAGGTCGTACTGCCGTTCCGGATTCGCCGGCGCACTCCCGTCCGCCTCGAGTCCGACCTGGCCGGAGCAGAACAGCAGATCGCCGCTGCGGACGGCATCGGAGTAGCCGTACTCTTCTTCCCAGTTCTTCGACACGTCGTCTTCCTTTCCCTTCGAGGTCAGCGCAGATAACCGTGGTGTGCGATCGGCTCCGCCGCGCCGTCCCGCGCGCACGAATCCAGTCCGCGGATAAGAACGTTGCGCAACTCCCGGGGGTCGATGACGTCGTCGTAGAACAACGTCTGCGCCAACGCCCACGGTCCCGACGTCTCGTTCTCGACCAGCGCCCGACGGGTCTCGTCGTCCTCCTTGGCGGTGCGCCCGCCGACGTCCGCGGGGATGCCGCCGAGCGTGACGGCCGGGAACGCGAGCGTCATGGTCTGGTTGTCGTACGGGTTCGCGCCCATCACCGAACTGCCGAACCCGAACGCCTTGCGCACCGTCACGTGGAACTTCGGGCTCCGCAGCCGGTGCTGTGCGGCGAACATACGCGCACCGGCCTTGAGGATGCCCGCCTTCTCGGCGGCGCTGCCCGCCATCACGCCCGGATTGTCCGCGAGGAAGAGCACCGGCAGGTGGAACGCGCCCGCGAGTTGCAGGAACGACGCCGCCTTGTCGGCGGCGGCCACCGTGACGGCACCGGCCATCACGGTCGGCTGGTTCGCGACCACGGCGACCGCGTGCCCCCCGATCCGTGCCAGCGCCGTGATGATCGAGGTCCCGTAGGTGGGTTGGATCTCGGTCACGGTCCCGGAATCGGCCAGCGCACCGAGCATCGCGCGCATGTCGTACGGGCGTTTCTGGTTCACCGGGATCAGATCGAGTAGCTCCGGGAGCGCACGCTCACCGACGTCGTGGTTGCCGGCGTCCGGCCCGATCCACGGCGGACGCTGCCACGCACTGCTCGGAAGGTAGGACAGGAACCGGCGGGCCAATGTCAGCGCCGCCGCGTCCGACTCGGCACGGTTGTGGGCCACCCCGGACATGTCGATCGCGACCTGCGGACCACCGAGCGTCTGTTTGTCGACCTGCTCCCCGGTCGACGCGGCGACGAGCGGCGGTCCGGCCGTGAACAGCGCACCGTACCCGTCGACCATGATCACGAAATCGGACAGCGGCGCGGCCAGCGCCCCGTGCCCGGCGGACGGGCCCGTCACGATCGCCACCGTGGGCACCAACCCCGACAGGTCCGCCATGGCCTGGAGATCGTTGGGGGCGGGCCGGTTCCGTTCCAGCGCGTTGGTGGCACGGTGCCCGGCACCCTCGAGCATCATCACCAGCGGCGTCCGGTTGCGTAGCGCCAGCTGCGCCGCCCGGGTCCGCTTGGATGCGGCCGCGGTTCCGATGGATCCACCGGCGACCGTGAAGTCCTCCGCCCCGACAGTCACCGGGCGGCCGTCGACCGTCCCGGCGCCTGCGACGAAGGCGTCGGCCGGGACGGCCGGATCCCCTGTCAGCGCGCCCAATTCGACGAACGAGCCCGCGTCCAGCAGCGTGGTGATGCGGGCCCGCGCGTCGAGGCGACCGGACGCCCGATAGCGGTCCACCTTCACGGTGCCGCCCATCGCCCGGGCCGCGGCCTTGCGTTCGGCCAGCCGCGTCAGCAGAGCCTGCCAGTCCGCACCGTTCTGCGTGTTCGCCGTCACAGCAGTGAAGCTACGGCCGAAAACTTTCGGCCGCAACATCACTCACCACTGACCGATATACGCCGCGTGCGCGGCCACCGGGACCTCGAGGGTCCGGTGACCGCGCACGCGGGAACGACGGGAGCTAGACGAGCAGCTCGGCGATCTGGATCGTGTTGAGCGCCGCGCCCTTGCGCAGGTTGTCGCCCGAGACGAACAGCGCCAGGCCGCGTCCCTCGGGAGCGCCCGGATCCTGCCGGATTCGGCCGACGAGGGACACATCGCCGCCGGCGGCCGCGAGCGGCGTCGGCACGTCCACCAGCTCGACGCCGGGGGCGTCGGCGAGCAGTTCCTTGGCGCGCTCGACCGACAGCGGCCGCTCGAACTCGGCGTTGATCGCCAGTGAGTGCCCGGTGACGACCGGAACGCGCACGCACGTGCCCGACACCAGCAGGTCCGGCAAGCCCAAAATCTTGCGGCTCTCGTTGCGGAGCTTCTGGTCCTCGTCGGTCTCGCCGCTGCCGTCGTCGACGATGGCACCGGCCAGCGGCACGACGTTGAACGCGATGGGCGCCACGTACTTGTCCGGCGCCGGGAAGTCGACCGCCGCACCGGAGTGCACAAGCTTGTCGGCGTCGGCGGCGACGGCGCGCACCTGGCCCACCAGTTCCTCGACCCCGGCGATGCCGCTGCCGGAGACCGCCTGGTAGCTGCTGACGATCAGGCGCTGCAGGCCGGCCTCGTCGTGCAGCACCTTGAGGACCGGCATCGCGGCCATCGTGGTGCAGTTCGGGTTGGCGATGATGCCCTTCGGCGGGTTCTTCGCCTCCTCCGGGTTGACCTCGCTGACGACCAGCGGCACCTCGGGGTCCTTGCGCCACGCCGACGAGTTGTCGACGACGATCGCGCCCGCCGCCGCGAAGCGGGGCGCCTGTGCGCGGGAGAGCGTCGCACCGGCCGAGAACAGCGCGATGTCGATGCCCTTCAGGTCCTCGTCGGAGGTCGCGGACGCGTCCTCGACGACGATCTCCTCACCGCGGAACGGCAGCTTCTTGCCGGCCGAGCGCGCGGACGCGAAGAACCGGACCTTCTCGGCCGGGAAACCCCGCTCCTCGAGCAGGGTGCGCATGACGATGCCGACCTGGCCGGTCGCACCGACGACAGCGATGGTGGTCATGACTGGTTACCGTCCCGTTCCTGCGTGTACGACGGCCGCTTCCTCGCCGCCGAGGTCGAAAGCTGCGTGGATGGCGCGCACGGCGTCGTCCAGATCCGTGTCCTTGACCAGCACCGAGATGCGGATCTCCGACGTCGAGATCAGGTCGATGTTGACGTCGGCGTCGGCCAAGGCCTCGCAGAACTTGGCGGTGACGCCCGGGTGGCTCTTCATGCCGGCACCGACGAGCGACACCTTGCCGATGAGGTCGTCGAACAGGATCTGCGTGAAGCCGATCTCCGACTGCAGCGCCGTGAGCTTCTCCACCGCGCGCGGGCCGTCGGCCTTGGGCAGCGTGAAGGTGATGTCGGTCTTGCCGGTCTCGACCTTGGAGATGTTCTGCAGGACCATGTCGATGTTGATCTCCGCCTCGGCGATGGCCCGGAAGACCTTCGCGGCGTGGCCCGGCGTATCGGGCAGGCCGACGACGGTGACCTTGGCCTCGCCGCGGTCGTGCGCAACACCGGTGATCAGGGCTTCTTCCACGGGAATGTCCTCCATCGATCCGGACACGATCGTTCCGGGCTTGGTCGTGTATGACGAGCGGACGTGCACGGGCACGTTGTAGCGGCGGGCGTACTCGACGCAGCGCAGCATCAGGACCTTGGCGCCGCACGCGGCCATCTCCAGCATCTCCTCGAAGGAGACGGTGTCGAGGCGCTGTGCGTCGGGCACGATGCGCGGGTCGGCGGTGAAGACGCCGTCGACGTCGGTGTAGATCTCGCACACGTCGGCCTTCAGCGCCGCGGCCAGTGCGACGGCGGTGGTGTCCGAGCCGCCGCGGCCGAGGGTGGTGACGTCCTTGCTGTCCTGGCTCACGCCCTGGAAGCCGGCGACCAGCACGATCGAGCCCTCGTCGAGCGCGTCGCGCACGCGGCCCGGCGTGACGTCGATGATCTTGGCGTTGCCGTGGCTGCCGGTGGTGATCACGCCGGCCTGCGAGCCCGTGAACGAACGGGCCTGCGCACCGAGGGAATGGATCGCCATCGCGACGAGCGCGTTCGAGATGCGCTCACCCGAGGTGAGCAGCATGTCCATCTCGCGCGCCGGCGGCACCGGGCACACCTGCTGCGCGAGGTCGAGCAGCTCGTCGGTGGTGTCGCCCATCGCCGAGACGACCACGACGACGTCGTTGCCCGCCTTCTTGGTCTCGACGATCCGTTCAGCGACGCGTCGGATGCGCTCGGCGCTCGCGACCGAGGATCCCCCGTACTTCTGGACGACGAGAGCCACGCGTGTGTACCTCCGGATAGATGGGTTGATGCAAATCCAGCTGTCGAGCTTACCGACGTGTGTCCGTTCCGGTGCAGGGCGTCCTGACCGGGCACCTCGAGGCGCACGCCGGTCGCGGGTGGCAGCATCAGCGTTGTGGACATCACCCGACGAATGACGACCCGCCCCACCGAGGAACGGGCGTCGGTTTCGCCGCTCGAGCTGTTCTTCGACCTGGTGTTCGTCTTCGCGATCACCAGAGTCACCGATCTCATGGCCGACGATCCCACAGCCGTCAATCTCCTGCACGGCATCCTCGTCATGGCGGTGCTGTGGTGGAGCTGGGTCGGGTACTCGTGGGTCGCGAACCTCGTGCGCGCCGACGAGGGGATCGTCCGGCTGGCGATGCTCGCGGCGATGTCCGCGGTGTTCATCGTCGCTCTCACGATCCCGGAGGCGTTCGACGACCTGCCCGGTGGGCTGGACGGTCCGATGGTGTTCGCGCTCGGCTACTTCACGGTCCGCCTGCTGCACATCCTCGTGTTCCTGGTGATCAGCAAGGAGGACCCGCAACTGCGCGGGCAGGTCAAGCGCTTCGTGCCGTCGATGCTCGCCGGGACCACCTTCCTGCTCATCGCCTCCCAGCTGACCGGGCCGTGGCAGACGGTGATGTGGTTCCTCGCGCTGGCCGGGGACTACCTGGGCACGCTCGTCGGGGGTCTCGACTGGCGTCTGCGCTCGGTGAGCCACTTCGCCGAACGGCACGGACTGTTCGTGATCATCGCGCTCGGCGAGTCCATCGTCGCGATCGGGATCGGTGTCGCCAGCCTGCCCATCACGTGGGCCATTGTGGTGGCGTCGCTGCTGGGGCTGACGGTGTCGTCCCTGCTGTGGTGGGCATACTTCGACGTCACGTCGCTGACGGTGGAGCACGCGTTCGAGGCGGCCGGCGGCCGGCGCCGCATCCAGATCGCGCAGCGCTGCTACAGCTACGCGCACCTGCCGATGGTGATCGGCATCGTGTTGCTCTCGCTGGGCCTCAAGAAGGTCCTCTACTACGTCGGCGACGGCAACCATCACCGGCTCACCGATCCGCTGCAGGGCTGGCCGCTGGTGGCACTGTTCGGCGGCGCGGCCCTGTACGTCGCGGCGCTGGTCGTGTTCAAGATGTACGGCGTGGGCACGCTCGGTGTTCCGCGCGCGGTCACGGCCGTCGTGCTCGCGGCGCTGATCCCGGTGGCGTGGCACCTGCCCGCGCTGGTGTCGCTCGCCGTCCTCACCGCGGTGTTGCTCGCCCTGATCGCGTACGAGACGCTGACGTTCGCGGACGACCGCCGCACCATCCGGGCCTGACGGTCACAGCAGCGCGACGAGGTTCCGCACCACGAAGAGAGCGCCGAAGCCGAAGAAGACGGTGAGCGTGAGCGGCCGCTCGTGCGTGATCATCCACTGCTTGACGGCGCCGAGAGCGCTCTTCGCGCGGTCCCCGAACGCCGCGTAGACCGCGATCGGCACCAGGAAGTCGAGCGCCGCGGCCGACAGCAGCAGCACGGTCCCGAACACCGCCGCGCCCGGGGTGGTCTCCGCCGCGGCGATCACCGTCATCCCGGAGATCATGATCGCCAGGTTGGGGTTCACGATCGACAGCGCGGCCCCCATGATGAACGCGCCGCGCGGCTTGGCGTCGGCGAGTTGCTGCATCCACTCCGGCCCCGTGTCCGACGGCGACCGTCTGCGGATCAGTTGCCACATCCCGAACGCGAGGAAGACCAGGCCGACGACCAGACCCGCCCAGTGACTGACGGCACCAGAGCGGGAGGTCTCGTGCGTCGCACCGCCGAGCAGCGCCGCGACGCCGATGGCCGTGTACGCGATCATGAACGCACCGAAGAACGCGAACGCGTTCGCGAGAGCGCGTTTGGTCTGCAGCAGCAGCACACAACCCGCGATCGCCGCCGGCGTGACGGCCATCCCCGCCAGCTCCGGAAGCAGTTGCAGTATCAGCTCGCCCATCTCCACACCCCCGTCACTTCGACAATGCCCGAGCCGCGGACTCCACGTCCACGAACACCCGTCCGCGCGATTCGTACTCACGCCCGAGTGCGGTGCGGCGGACGGTGGCCAGGTTCTTGCGGGGCAGCGCCGCGAAGTACACGTCGACCCCCGAGTCCTCCAGTTCGGTGGTGAGGTCGAGGAAGCTGCGCATCACCGTCGTCGTCACCTGGGTGAGCCGGGAGCAGTCGATCACGAGCGTCGACGGGTGCCCCGCGGCGACGCGTCGGGCGATCTCGCGGGTGTTGGCGCGGACGTTGGCGGTGTAGAGACCCGAATCGACCCGCAGCACCAGTGGATCCGAGGGCACGGCGCCCTCGTCCGGAGCCACCGCACGCCAACCGCCGGCCACCTCGCGCACGAGTTGTGACACGTGCGGGCGGTCCAGTTCGCGCAGCACCAGGTACAGGGTGAGCAGGACGCCCGCCAGCACAGCGGGAAGCAGCCCCGCGGAGAGACCGATGGCCGCCGTCGCGGCGGCGATCCAGAACTCGACCCGGTTCACCCGCCAGTACCGAGCGAACGAGCCGAGATCGACCAGCCCCAGCGTCGCGACCACCACCATCGCGCCGAGCGTGGCCTGCGGAAGATCGTTGAGCACCGGGGCCAGGAACAGAGCCACGAGCACGGCCAGCACCGCGGTCATGACACCGCTGGCCTGCGTGCGGGCCCCGGCCCGCAGCGCAACCGCGGTCTGCGAGAAGCCGGCCGCGGGCGGCAGGGTGTGGAAGAACGAACCCGCTACCGACGCAACACCGTTGGCCAGCAGCTCACGATCGCTGCCGATCTGCGGTTCCGAAGACCGCCGCACCCCTCGTGCCACCGCGACGGTCTCCAGGAACGCCATCACCGAGATCGCGAGCGCGCCGGGCAGGAGATCCGCGATGTCGTGCAGCGAGGGTACCCCGGGAAGTGGAATTCCCTGTGGTACTTCGGCGATCACCTCCACGCCGCGATCGCGAAGTCCGGTGAACGCGATCAGCGCGATCCCGACGGCGACCACGACGAGAGGCCCGGGGACCCGGGGCACCAGCCGCCCCAACGCCACCAGCGCGGCCACGGACACCGCCGACAGCGCCACCGTCGCACCGTTGGCGTCCCCGACCTGGCCCAGCACACCGTTCAGCACGTGGAAGAACCCGGTGGCGTCGGGATCCCCGGGAACCCCCAGCAGCTTCGGCAGCTGACTCACCGCCACCGTCAGCCCGACACCGGCCTTGATGCCGGACAGTGTTGCCTCGCTGATGTTCTCGATGATCGCCCCCAGCCGCAGCACGCGGGCGCCGACGAGGATGAGCCCGACCATCAGCGTCAGCGTCATGAGCGCGGCCTGCGCATCCTCCGACCCGGCGGCGATACCGGCACCGACGAGGGTCGACGCCGTCAGCGTCGCGATCGTGGACGTGGTGCTGACACTCGCGGTGCGCGAGCCGCCCAGCAGCGCGTACACCAGCATCGGCACCATGCACGTGTAGAGGCCGATCTGCACGGGCATGTCCGCGATCGTCGCGTACGCCATCGCCTGCGGGATCACGACCGCCCCCGCGCTCAGCCCGGCCACGACATCGGCCCGCAGCCATGCCTTCCGATAACCGACGAGCGTCGGCGCGAATACGGGTGCCATCACGAGTATCCCGAGAACGACGACGCCTGTTCGTTGCGCAACTCAACCGGCAGACCCGTCGCCTCCGCAGGCCACGACGGCAGCGGTGTCGATGTCATGGTCGCCTCCCGGTCGGATCGATCACCTCAGAGAACCATTGCCGCCCACTCGGACGGATCACCCGCTTCGGGTGAGGTCATCGGCCGGCGGACTGCGCACGGTGGAAGGCGAGGCGACGCGAAGGGGTGATCACATGGCTGCGAGGTGCCGTGCCGGAACGAGCGAGCACATCGCGTTCGTGGATCACTGACAGCGCTCGACATGACGACACACTCTCCCTCGTCGGCGCCGACGGCCCGACAGCTCGCCGTCCTCGCGCTGCCGGCGGTCCTGATCGGCGTCCTCTGCGCCCTGTCGCTGCTCGCGTTGAGTGCAGCGGCGGGCGCGCTGCAGGATTTGCTGTGGACCCGGATTCCCGACTGGGCCGGGGTCGCCGACGGCTCCCGGCTGTGGACGTTCGGCATGCTCACCGCGGTCGGCTTCGTCGTCGGCGTGATCGTGTGGAAGATCCCCGGGCACGCCGGGCCCGATCCCGCCACGACCGGACTGGTGTCCGCCCCGTTGAACCTGTCGGTGTTGCCGGGGTTGGCACTGGCGATCGTCGTCGGACTCGCCGGCGGGGTGAGCCTGGGGCCGGAGAACCCGATCATCGCGATCAACACCGCCATCGCCGTGTGGATCGTCGGCCGGTTGTGGAGACGCGTCCCGGTGGAGGTCGCGGTCATGATCGCCGCGGCGGCGACGATCGGCGCGATGTTCGGCACCCCGGTCGCGGCCGCGCTGGTGTTCACCGAAGTGGTGGCGACGCAGGGAAATCGTCAGCTGTGGAGCACACTCTTCGCGCCGCTGGTCGCCGCCGGCGCGGGCGCGCTGACGATGGTGTTCCTGGCCAGTCCGGTGCTCTCGGTCGACGTCCCGTCGTACGCCGATCCGCGCTTGATCGACCTGGTGACCGGGGCGGTGGTGGCGCTCGCGGCGGCAGTGCTCTGTCTGGGCGCGGTCTACGCCTTCCCGGTGATACACCGGGTGTTTCACCGGCTGCGCAACCCGGTACTCGCGATCACCGCGGGCGGTGTCGCGCTCGGTGTGCTCGGCGCGATCGGGGGCGAGCTGACCCTCTTCAAGGGTCTCGACGAGATGAAGGAGCTCACCGCCTCCGCTGCCGGCGAAAGTACCGGTGAGCTGGCACTCGTCACCATCGTCAAGTTGGTCGCACTACTCGTCGCCGCGAGCTGCGGTTTTCGCGGCGGCCGCATCTTCCCGGCCGTGTTCGTCGGCGTGGGCGTCGGCTTGACCGCCCACAGTGCACTGCCCGACGTGCCGCTCGCGGTAGCGATCGCCTCCGGCGTACTCGGTGCGGTCCTCGTGGTCGCCCGCAACGGCTGGCTGGCGCTCTTCATGGGGGCGACGACCGTCGCGGACATCGGGGTTCTGCCGCTGCTCTGCATCGTCATCCTGCCGGTGTGGCTCTTGGTGGCCCGGCGCCCCGAGATGCTCATCCACCCACCGCCGCGGGCGGCGGAACCCGAGGGGGCGCCCGTATGACGTTAGAGCTTCTCGCAGCCGGCTCCACGCCGATGTCGGTGGGATTCGGTCACTTCCAGCTGACCGGGCAGCACACATTCTTCGATCTGGTGGCCGCCACCACCAACGCTCTCAACGGCGCTCTCCTCGCGCGGCGACCCGACCACTATCGGAACTTCACGGTTGTCGGCATCCTGTTGATGGGCCTGATCGGTGGCATCGGAGGCGGCATCAGCCGGGACGTGATGCTCGCCGAGGTCCCCGTCGCGCTCATCAATCCCGCGTACATCACCCTCTGCCTGGCTGCGGGCATG
The DNA here is from genome assembly GCF_005484805.1 of Rhodococcus sp. SGAir0479. Classification (NCBI taxonomy): domain Bacteria; kingdom Bacillati; phylum Actinomycetota; class Actinomycetes; order Mycobacteriales; family Nocardiaceae; genus Rhodococcus; species Rhodococcus sp. SGAir0479. The sequence continues at coordinate 4,471,035 of NZ_CP039432.1, read as the reverse complement.
CTCGGCTACTCACTCGCGTTCGCGACGGGGCAGCTTTTCCGGGAGGGCCTGTTCCAGTTCATGACCTCGGCATCGTTGCCGTGGTACGCGGTGGTCGGCGCGATGAAAGCCACCGAGCACGGCCTTCCGGTCCTCGGAGCGCTCGCGATCGCGATCGTGGGACCGACGGCCGGGCGGTACATCATCGACGTCAGCTGCGGCGTGACCCCCAAGCAATTGATCCGCGGCGAGTGGTTCGTGTTCACGGCCTTCCTGACCGGCGCGGTGTGGCTGCTGCTCAACGCTTTCCACCTCGACAACTGGATCGCCGCACCCGCGGCCGTGCTCGTGGGCTTCACGTTCCGAATGGCCGCGCTGTACCGGGCCTGGGAGGAGCCTCTCGCGAGGGAGCCGGATGGCGCGTACATCCACGACGACGGGCGGCCGCTCCTCGGGCGCAAACTGCACCGCAAATCGCGCCGGGAACTCGAGGCACTCGGGCTGGTCCCCCCGCGGAACGACGGACAGACCTGACCGCCCTCCGATTCACCGGCGGTTCTCGATCGCACTGTCAGCCGATGGGGTCCGGACGCGGCGTTCCGACGCCCGGAGAACGGGCGGCCGCGGCCGTGCCCGACAGGAGCGACACGATTGCCAATCCTATGGCGAGATAGATCGCGCTGCTGCAGATCTTCGATCCGATCTCGGCTCGAGTCGTGAACGGCCACAGCGCCGCCAGGATCGTGGCGAGCACGCCTATCCAGACGAAGAAGTTGGCCGCCCGCGGCGTGGTGAGGACCAGAACGTGCAGCAATGCCGTCGCGATCAGAGCCGCGAACACCGCGTACCCCGCCATGATCCCTGCCTGCGAGTCGGCGAACGTCGCTGGCGGCACCGTCACCGGGATGTCGACCAGATCCCGGACGATCGCCAGTCCCACGACGGCGACGAGGGCCGCCACGAGGGCCGTGGCGACACCGCCCGCCCACAGCTTCCCGGCATCGAGGGTCTTGTCCGGCAGGCCGGCACTCCGATAGCTGCTCATCCTTCACTCCTTCCGGCCGTGACGGCCGATCTGCGACTTTCTTCCCGACAATGCGTCGTCGACAGTGCTAAACACCTCGAGCACCCGATCGTTCGAGCCGGCGGCGCCCAGAACGTCTCGCACCTGACCGATGTCGTGGGCGATTCGGAGCTCGATTCCTCTGCGCTGCAGACTGTCCTGAAGCTGCCTCAACATTTCGGCGGCGCTGACATCGATGTTGGGTGATGTTTCTGCGTCGAGCACCACCACACGGGTCTCGTCGGTGCAGCGGCCTTCGACGGTCTCCTTGACGTAGTCCGCATTCGCGAAGAAGAGACCACTCTCGACGCGCACGACCAGGGCAGCCGCCCTGGTCGTGGCGTGGGCGTGTCGATCGGTGTCCACCCAGACGGCGCCCTCCCTGCCGAGGGTCGCGATGTGCGGCCGGGACGTTCGGTAGAGCAGCAGCAGCATGGAAACACCGATCCCGATGACCAGCCCCGGGAGCGTGTCGAACACCAGTACGCCGAGCATCGCCGCCATCGCGGCGAGGAAATCGGCACGTGCGGCGAAGCCGTAGATGCTGCCGAGCCGCCTCGACCACACCCGATACAGCCGTCGCAGCGACGCGACGTCGACCAACTCGATCACTGCGGCGATGACGACTGCTGCGAGCGTCGCCTCCGGCAACTTCTCGAAGAGGCCGGTGAGGAACAGCAGAGTGACGACGGTGAGAACCGCGACCACGATCCCGCTGACTTGCGTTCTCGCTCCCGCTGCGCCGTTGACGGCGGTCTTGGACAGGCTGCCGTTGACGACCATGCCCGAGGCCAGCCCCGAGCCCAGATTGGCGGCGCCGAGTCCCAGCAGTTCCCGGTTGGCGTCGATCTCGTAGCCCGCTCTGGCGGCATACGTCTTCGCGGCCCCGAGCCCCTCCGCGAAGCCGATCAGCAGCACGCCGAACGCCGGCCCGGCAAGATCGTAATAGTCTTGCCAGCTCCGTCCGTCCGGCAACCCGAGCGACGGCAGTCCGGCGTCGATGTGCCCGACGACGTCCACCCCGTGGTCGCCGAGTGACAACGTCTGCACCGCCACGATGCTGAGCAGCACCACGACCAGGGACCCCGGGACCAGCGGGACCCACCTCCTGAGGCCCAGCACCAGCACCAGACTCGCGGCCCCGATCGCGAAGGTCGGCCATTGGGTGTCGCCGAGTTGGCGAGCGACGTCCCATGCCTGTTCGAAGAAGTCACCCTCGCCCTTCGGGATCCCGAACAACTTCGGCACCTGACCGATCACGATGGTCAGGGCGAGACCCACGATGAACCCCTTCAGGACCGGCTCGGAGATGAACGAGGCGGCGAAGCCGAGGCGGCACAACCCCGCCAGCAGGCCGGCGATACCGGTCACGATGGCCAGAACGGCGGTGAGTGTCAGATAGTGCCCGCCGTCGGCGCCCGCGACCGGTGCGATGATCGCCGCCGACAGCGCTGCGGTCGCCGACATCGGTCCCACGACCAGGTGCCGCGAGCTGCCGGCGGCCGCGTACAGAACCAGCGCCGGCACTGCGGCGTAGAGGCCGACCACCGGACTCACGCCGGCGATGGTGGCGTACGCCAGCGACTCCGGAACCAGCACCGCCCACACCGTCAGACCGGCGACCACGTCGGGACGCAGCCAGCCCCGCTGATATCCCTGGAGCGACGCGAACAGCCACCAATGTCCGTGCCCGCTCTCTCGTGACCCGTGACCCATTCGCGTTCCCACCTCCTGTCCGTCTCAGGTCGATTCATCGTGTTCGAGTTCGGCGGTCGCGGCTTCACCTCACTCGGGTGAGGCGCAGGCGATCCCGGCGGTCGACGATGGACGGTGACTTGTCGTCTTCGTGGCAAAGGAGCGATCGTGGCAAAGGACTTCAAAGGCGTCATCAACCTGGACGTACGGGACTCGGTCTCGGACTGGGACGCCTTCCTCCCTGACAGGGCCCCGCAGGGCGCACCCAACGTGCTCGTCGTGCTGTACGACGACACCGGCACGGCGGCCTGGTCCCCGTACGGTGGACGGATCGCGATGCCGACGATGGACCGACTCGCCGAGAACGGGCTGACCTACACGCAGTGGCACACCACCGCGCTGTGCTCGCCCACGCGCTCGACCTTCCTGACCGGACGCAACCACCACCTCAACGGCTTCGCCTCGATCTCCGAGTCGTCCACGGGCTTCCCCGGTTACAGCTCGCACATCCCGCCCTCGAACGTCACGATGGCGCACCTGCTGCGCGATGCCGGGTGGGCGACGTTCTGGGTGGGCAAGAACCACAACGTGCCGATCGACGAGTGGACCGCGGGCGCGTCGAAGAAGAACTGGCCGCTCGCCCAGGGCTACGACCGCTTCTACGGTTTCATCGGCGGCGAGACCAACAACTGGTATCCGTCGCTCGCGGAGGACAACCGCTACATCGAGCAGCCGTACACCCCCGAGCAGGGCTACCACCTGTCGAAGGATCTCGCGGATCAGGCACTCAAGATGATCCGCGACGTCAAGCAGACCGAACCGGACAAGCCGTGGTACCTCTGGTTCTGCCCGGGCGCCAATCACGCCCCGCACCACGCGCCGCAGGAGTACATCGACAAGTACAAGGGCATGTTCGACGACGGCTACGAGGCCTACCGGGAGTGGGTCCTCGCCCGGATGATCGAGCGGGGCATCCTGCCGGCGGACACCGACCTGACGCCGCTGAATCCGATGCCGGACGGCACCTTCTCGCCACTGGACGCGGTCCGGCCGTGGGACGAGCTGAGCGACGAGGAGAAGCACATGTTCAGCCGGATGGCGGAGGTGTTCGCCGGCTTCTCGGAGTACACGGACGCCCAGGTGGGCCGCATCGTCGACTACCTGGAGGAGTCGGGCCAGCTCGAGAACACGCTGATCCTCTACTGCGCCGACAACGGGGCGTCCGGTGAGGGCAGCCCCAACGGTTCGGTCAACGAGGGCAAGATCTTCGGCGGCTACCCGGACGACGAGGCGCAGAATCTCACGATGGTCGACAAGCTCGGCAGCCCCGACACCTACAACCACTACCCCACCGGGTGGGCGGCGGCGTTCTCGACGCCGTACAAGATGTTCAAGCGCTACACCTACCAGGGCGGTGTCTGCGATCCGCTGGTCATCCACTGGCCGGCCGGGATGAAGGCACGCGGGGAGGTACGCCATCAGTACCACCACTCGACCGATATCGTGCCGACGATTCTCGAGGCGTGCGGCGTCTCGATGCCCGACACCTACAACGGAGTCGAGCAGACGCCGCTGTCCGGAGTGTCGATGGCGTACTCGTTCGATGCGCCCGCCGACGGGCCGACGGCGAAGCAGACGCAGTATTACGAGATGTTCGGCCAGCGCGGCCTGTGGCACCGGGGATGGAAGGCCGTGTCGGTCCACGGCCCGATCTCGGGAACGGGAAATTTCGACAAGGACGTGTGGGAGCTGTACCACACCGATGTGGACCGTGCCGAGGCTCACGACCTGGCGGCGCGGCATCCCGACAAGCTCGAGGAACTGAAGACGCTGTGGATGGCGGAGGCCGAGGCCAACAACGTGCTGCCACTCAACGACCTCCAGGTTCTCGGCAACCCCAAGGACTTCGAGACCTTCATCGGGATGGAGTTCCACCAGCCGGTGCCGCCGAGCGGCCAGTACGTCTACTACCCCGGCACCAGCGAGATCCCCGAGCGGTCGGCGGCCAACGTGCACGGCGTGTCGTACCGGATCCTCGCCGAAGTCGACCTCACGCCCGACACGGAGGGAGTGATCTTCGCGCACGGTTCCCGCTTCGGCGGACACGCGCTGTTCGTCAAGGACGGGACGTTGACCTACGCGTACAACTTCCTCGGCATCCCGCCCGAGGACCGGATTTCGGCGCCGGTCCCCACGTCCGGCAAGCACATCCTGGGGGTCGAGTTCACGAAGGAAGGCATGGGGCCCGATCGGGAGGGCATCGGACCGCTACGCCTCTACATCGACGACAAGCAGGTCGGCGAGCAGAAGATCCGCACGGTCCTCGGCCATTTCTCGCTCTGCGGCGAGGGCCTGTGCATCGGGTACGACAGTGCCGACCCGGTGTCGAGCGCGTACCCGGAGCCCCGGTTCGAGTTCCGCGCCGGCAAGATCACCAAAGTCGTCTTCGACATCGCCGACGACGCGTACGTCGACATCGAGAAGCACATGCAGGCCGCCATGGCCCGCGACTGACGCGATACTGCCTCCACGAACCGCCTGCGCGGGTTAGACTTTCCCCGCTGCAGGCGGTTCGTCCTTTTGTCCGGATATGAACTCGTTGTGTGGGAGGCATGTCGGGTGTCCATCGCGCAAGACGGGAGATTCGCTGCGGGCGTCGAGATTCCGACGTTGCGCAGCGACCGTGTCGTGCACCGCCGACGTCTCTGCGATGCCCTCGACCGTGCGCTCGGCCAGCCGGACGAACAGTCGTCGGTCGTACTGATCTGCGCCCCAGCGGGATCCGGCAAGTCGACACTGCTGGCGGACTGGGCGCGTCGGGTGATCGACGAGCCGGGCCGCCCGCTGGTCGCGTGGGCCGCGCTCGACGACGTCCACAACTCAGCCGCGGACCTGCGCGCGGAGCTCGTCCGCGCGGTCACCGCCATCGCCCCCCGCGAGCTCCACACCGGAGACGAACCGGACTCCGATAATTCACGGGCACAGCAACTTCCGTTCCCCGAACTGCTGCACCGGCTCGACCGACCGGTGTGGTTGATCCTCGACGACGCCCACCTTCTTCACGAACCGGACGCCCTGTCGGAGTTGGAGATGCTGCTCCGGGCACCGCCGGCACAACTTCGTGTGGTGGTGTGCGGGCGTTTCGAACCCCCACTGGCGTTCCAGAAACTTCGACTCGACGGCCGGATCCTCGACGTGACGTTCGACGACCTCGCCTTCACCGCCGCAGAAGCGGCGGCCCTGCTGGCCGAGCACGGTGTCGAACTGGACGCGGCCGACCTGTCGGCGCTCATGGAGCGGACCGAGGGTTGGGCCGCGGGCCTCCGACTCGCCGGAATGTCACTTGCGGGCAACGCCGACGCGCGCGCGATGATCGAGAACTTCACGGGATGCCGCCGCGCGGTCGCCGACTACCTGATCGAGCAGGTACTGTCCGGCCAGAGCGACGAGGTCCGACAGTTCCTGGTGAAGACGTCCGTCCCTGCCACGTTCTCGGCAGCCCTCGCCGAGGAACTGACCGGCTGCGCCGACGCCCACGCGATCATCGATCTGCTCGAACACCGGAACTTCCTGATCACTCGGGTCGAGACCACCCCCGCGTTGTTCCGCTACCACCCACTGCTGCGCAGTTACCTGCGCGCCGAGATCAGCCTCCTCGGCCGGCGTGCAGTCGCCGACCTCGAGCACGTGACGGCGCGCTGGTACGCCAGGTTCGGCGACGCGCTGCTGTCCCTCGAGCACGCCGTGACGGCCGGCGACGTGGCCGACGTCGAAACCGTGTTGTCCGAATCCGGTCTCGGACTCGTCCTCGACGGGCACGGTGACGCGGTCGAGAGACTGGTCGCCGAAGCGCCACGCACCATCCGCGACCGGCCGACCACCCGTCTCGTTCGTGCCGCCGCCTATCTGCACGGCGACAACCCCACGGTCGCCGAGGCTCTGCTCGCGTCGATCGACGGTCGGCCGCCGCTCCCCGGGATCGACGGTCGGGCACGCGTGCTCGTGGACGCGCTCCGCCTGCAGTACGCCGTGCACTCCGGGGATCCGGCACGGCTGCACGCGCTCTCCCCGGGATCGGACGAGGTCGCATCGGGCGACCACCTGCTGGATGCGTTCGTGGCGCTGCAACGCGGTCGCGTCCGACTGCACGTCGGCGAACTCGAGTCCGCCGCGGAAACCCTGCAGCGCGCACACGCCCACGCCCGGGAGAGCGATTCGGCACCACTGCTCACACAGACGTCGACCGCCCTGGGAGTGGTCGCACTGTGCCGCGGCCGGATCGGCGAAGCCGGCACCTGGGCCGCCGAGAGCCGATCGGCGGCGATCGTCGCCGTCTCGCCCGACGCGACGGACGCCCGCCGGACCGCGCTGCTCGAAGCCCTGTGTCACTACCTCCGCAACGACACCGCGCGCGCGGCCGAACTCGTCGGCGCAGCCGACGACACGTCCTCCGAAAGCGTCATGGCCCGAGCACTGTTCGGGATCGACACCGCCCCGGACCGCCGCGCGGCCGTCGCCGCGCTGCACGCGGCCACCGTGTCGGGCAGGCCGGCGGCACACCCGCCCGGATTGCTCGCGGCCTGTCTGCCGTCCATCCACTTCGCGTACCTGCACATCGGAGAGACGACGTGGGCCCACGAGCTGGTCGCCACCGCGACGCGCGTTCTCGAGCGAACCGGTGACGTCCTCCTGCTCGAGGCCGTCCTGCATCTGTGCGCGAACCAGCTCGAGCGCGCCCGGAGTGTTCTGCATCCGGTGCTCGAGGGCGAGATCGCGTGCGCGGCGGCCACCAACACCGTGACCGCCTGGCTCGTCGAAGCCGAACTGGCCGGGCGCCGGGCGCACGAGGCCCGAGCTCACGAGGCGCTGGGCGAGGCGCTGCGTCTCGCCGAACCCGAGGGCGTGCTTCGTCCGTTCCACGACATGACGTCGGCCAGCCTGGACCTGCTGTCCGCGAACCGAGGACGCTTCGGACCCCGCGACAGCTTCGCCGCCACGGTGTGGGCGTCGCTGCCGCGCACGGCCGCCACCACTGCCGAGAAGCTGACACGGCGCGAGCTGCAACTGCTCGCCGAGTTGCCCACGTGGCGCACCGCGGACGAGATCGCGGCCGATCTGTGCGTGTCCGTCAACACCGTCAAGACCCATCTGCGCGGCATCTACCGCAAGCTCGGTGTGACCACCCGCCGCGACGCGGTCACGGCGGCACACACGCACGGTCTGCTGTGAGACTCGGATTCACCATCGACGGGTGAGGACCGCTGCCGCCTCGGGCGGCATCCTCGACTGATCGGAGGCGAGGTCCCGAACGGCGGCGATCGGCCCGGGTGGTGCGACCGGCAGAGGGGAGATGTCATGGCCACTTCGGACTCGGCCTGGCCCGCCACCGTGCGCTATGCGTTCCTGATCGGCGGCGAACTGTCCGAGCGCGTCGTGGCCGCCTTCCCCGAACTCCGCGTGTCGGAGACGGCGCACGCCCACACGACGCTCTACGGGCCGGTCCGCAGCCCCACCGAGCTACGGGGCATGCTCGCCCGCTTCGACGCACTCGGCCTCACGGTCGTCGAGATGCGGCGGCTCCCGGACTGAGCTCAACCGCCGGCGCGCTCGGTGACCCGGACACGCCTGCGCTCCGCGGCACCGAAAGCGCGTCGCGTCGATTCACCGATCGTCTCCGTCGCCGGGAAGACCTCCAGCGCCAGCCCCAGCCCGGCCAGCCGCTCCTCGCCCCAGTCGTCGGCGGCCTGCGCACCGATGCCGCTCAGGTAGAGACGCCCGTTCTCCGCATCGAGTCGGCGGGCGTAGTCGCGGATCACCGAGAAGAACGTGGCGCCGAAGGTCGTCCGCCCGCGGAGCCGCAGGATCACCTCGGCGTTCGTCGCGTCGGCAGGATCCGGGAGACGTGCCTGCAGGGTGCGCGCGCCCGCGTAGAACAAGCTGCCGTAGACGTCGAGGACGAGCACCTGCCCGGCAGTGAGCCGGCGTGGCGCCGGCCGCTCCCGCAGCGTGCCGTTGTCGCCGGGGACCAGCTCGACCACCGACAGGTCCACCGCCTCCTGGTTGAGCTGCAGCAACAACGAGAGCGCGACGCCGATGCCGACCGCGGCCGCCACGGGAAGCAGCAGCGTGGCAACGAAAGTCGTCACGACGGCGATCTGCGAGGTAGGTCCGGTCCGAAGGATCTCGAGAATCTGTCGCGGGCGGATCGAGCCGACGGCCGCGACGATCAGCACCGCGGCCAGCGTCGGCATCGGAACCTTGCCGACCACACCGGCGAGGACGACCAGGATCACCAGCATCCAGATCCCCGACCACACGGCGCCCCACCGCCCTCGCGCACCCGAGGTGGCGTTGAGGGCGGTCTGCCCCACCGAGCCGCCCACCGGCATGCCGCCGAAGAGCGCCGCGCCGACGTTGCCGACACCCTGCGCGGAGAAATCGACGTCCGAGTCCGAGCGACTGCCGTCCAGGTTGGGCGCGGATTCCGCGACACCGGCCCCCTGCACCAGCACGATCACCGCGACGGCGAGCGCCCCGCTCAGCAACTCGAACGAGAGCAGGCCCGGGTCCGGCAGCACGGGCAGCGGCAGCCCGGTGGGGATCGCACCGACGTCGGAAACCCGGGCGACACCGTCCCAGCCGAACCCGATCACCACTGCACCGGGCACCACCAGCGCCAGCAACGAACCGAACAACGCCAGCCGGGTGCGGGCCGCGAGCACCAGCACCAGCAGCGCCGTCACCCCGGTGACCAACGCACGCCAGTCGACGCCGGACGGGTTGGCGACTACGTCGAAGAACTTGGTCACCGCGACCGAGCCGCCGGCGTCCGCCCCCGCGAGATCGGGCACCTGACCCAGGACGATGTTCACGGCGATCCCGGTCAGGAAGCCCGTCATGACCGAATGCGAGACGAATCGGGTGAATCGGCCCAGGCGCAACAGGGCCGCCGCCACCATGATCGCCCCGGCGATCAGCGTCAGCAGCACGATCGCGCCGGACCGATCCGACTCCGGGACGTCGGCCACCGCCGATCCCGCTGCCAGCGCGGCCGCACTGGTCGTGGTGACCACCATCAGCTTGGTGCTGGTCTGCAACCCGCCGAACACGGGACCCGCGAAACTCGCGTACAGCCCGTGGACCGGGTTGACCCCGGCCAGCACTCCCGCCGCCATGCCGTCGGGGACGCTGCTGATCGCCCCGGGGATTCCGGCAATCAGGTCGTTCTTGAACGTGCGCCGCTCCGGGAGCCGGGAACGCACCCAGCTCCGCAGGGCGCCGACCACCCGAGCCATTGATGCAGTGTGGAGTGCCGGATTCGCCGCGTCCTCATTCGCCGCGGATGAGCTTGTTCCGGCCGACGAGGCGGATCGCGGCGTCGATGCGGTGGATGCGCGGGTCCTCGGCGGGGATCAGGAACGTCTCGTGCACCCGAGCCGTCACCAGCGTGCGCCCGAACAGGCCCGCGTCGAGGAGATAGTCGGCCACCACCTCGTCGCCGTCCACCCGGTAGGTCGCCTCGCGGATCGCGCGGACGACCCGGAACTGGGGTCCGCGCGAAAGGCTGCGGCGCAAGTGGTTTCCCGAGAAACCCGTCTTCAGCCCCATCTCACGGCGCGTGACGCCGGGCGCGTACGGGACCGAACCGCCGTCGTGGCTGACAAGGGCGGCGACGTAGGCGCGCGCCGCGTCGAGCTGTGCCGTCATGCGCACCAGTCGACCATGCCGACGACGCCCCGAGTGTGAATTTGCTCCCCACTCCCTGCCGAGCCGTCCGGGCACAGGGGTACAGTGCTTGCTATGCAGCGCGCGCTCCTTCTTGGGTGCCGCGGCGGGGTCTGATCCAGACTGGCCTCCCGTCGCGGGTCCTCTCGTGCGCCGGTCGCCTCAGCTGTCGGACTCTCTACAGTCCACACACCAACCTGGAGATCGATTCCCATGTCCCCCGCTGACGCCTTCACTTCCGGTTCGCGCACCATCACGCCGCCGTCCAAGCCGGCGCCCGCCGATCAGCCGAGCTGGAACACCCAGAAGAACTCGTCGATGCCGACGTTCCGCTACCGCCCCTACGGCGAAGAGGTCGAGACGGTGTCGCTGCCCGACCGCACCTGGCCGGACAAGGTCATCGACCGTGCCCCGCAGTGGTGCGCCGTGGACCTGCGCGACGGCAACCAGGCCCTGATCGATCCGATGAGCCCCGCCCGCAAGCGCCGCATGTTCGAGCTGCTGGTCCGGATGGGCTACAAGGAGATCGAGGTCGGCTTCCCGTCCGCCAGCCAGACGGACTTCGACTTCGTCCGCGAGATCATCGAGGACAACGCGATCCCCGACGACGTCACCATCCAGGTGCTGACGCAGTCGCGGCCGGAGCTGATCAAGCGCACGTTCGAGGCCTGCGCCGGCGCCAAGAACGTGATCGTGCACTTCTACAACTCCACCTCGATCCTGCAGCGCCGGGTCGTCTTCCGCGCCGACAAGGACGCGATCAAGAAGATCGCCACGGACGCCGCCGCGCTGGTACTGGAGGAGGCGCAGAACCACCCCGACACCAACTGGCGGTGGGAGTACTCGCCCGAGTCGTACACCGGCACCGAACTGTCGTACGCCAAGGAGGTGTGCGACGCCGTGGTCGAGACCCTGGGCGCCACCCCCGACAACCGGGTGATCATCAACCTGCCCGCCACCGTCGAGATGGCCACCCCCAACGTGTACGCCGACTCCATCGAGTGGATGCACCGCAACCTGGCGCAGCGCGAGAGCATCATCCTGTCGTTGCACCCGCACAACGACCGCGGCACCGGTGTCGCCGCTGCCGAGCTGGGTTACCAGGCCGGCGCCGACCGCATCGAGGGCTGCCTGTTCGGTAACGGTGAGCGCACCGGCAACGTGTGCCTGGTGACGCTGGGTCTGAACATGTTCACCCGCGGCGTCGACCCGCAGATCGACTTCTCGAACATCGACGAGGTCCGCCGCACCGTCGAGTACTGCAACCAGCTGCCGGTCCACGAGCGTCACCCGTACGGCGGCGACTTGGTCTACACCGCGTTCTCGGGCAGCCACCAGGACGCGATCAACAAGGGCCTGGACGCGATGAAGGTCGCGGCGGACGAGCAGGACTCGGACGTCGACGACATCGTCTGGGAGGTCCCCTACCTGCCGATCGACCCCAAGGACGTGGGCCGCACCTACGAGGCCGTCATCCGCGTCAACTCGCAGTCCGGTAAGGGCGGCGTCGCGTACATCATGAAGGCGGACCACGGCCTGCAGCTGCCGCGCCGCCTGCAGATCGAGTTCTCGCAGGCCGTCCAGAAGATCACCGACGGCGAGGGCGGCGAGGTCTCGCCGAAGGAGATGTGGGACGTCTTCTCGGAGGAGTACCTGTCTCCGGTCAGCCCGCTCGAGCGCATGCGCCAGAAGGTGACGGCGGCCGAGGAGGACGGCGGCACCGACTCGATCACCGCGGTGATCAAGGTGAACGGCAAGGAGCAGGAGATCTCCGGCGCCGGCAACGGCCCGCTGGCCGCGTTCGTCGACGCGCTGGGCACCATCGGCTTCGACGTCCGCGTGCTGGACTACTCCGAGCACGCGATGTCCGCCGGTGACGACGCTCAGGCCGCGGCCTACGTCGAGTGCTCGGTGACCCTGCCCGACGGCACCAACAAGGTCGTCTGGGGCGTCGGCATCGCCACCTCCATCACCACCGCGTCGCTGCGCGCCGTCGTCTCGGCGGTCAACCGGGCGCACTAGAGTTCGCAATTCCCGCGAAGGGGCCGCATCCGCCGGGATGCGGCCCCTTCGTCGTGCGGGGCGCCCGGCGATGTGGCACAACGGAGGGTGGACGGACACCGCACACGGCCACCGGGAGGTATTCATGACCGCATCCACCAGGCCGGAGGCACCCGGCCCGGTCGAGAGGCCCGACGGACCACGCCGCGGACGGCTGCTGACCGCGCTGGCGAAGACCGGCGCCGCGACTACCGCGGCGGCCGTGACCGGTTCTCTCGCGAGCAGCGGCGCGAACAGCCCGTGGTTCGTCCGGTTGCGCAAGCCCCGCTTCCAGCCGCCGGCAGCTGTCTTCCCGATCGTGTGGACGGCGCTGTACGCCGACATCGCCGCCACCTCCGCTCTCGCGGCGGAGCGGCTGGAGGCGACCGATCCGGAGCAGTCCACCGCCTACGCCCGGGCCCTCGCGGTGAACCTGGCACTCAACGCCGGCTGGAGTTGGGTGTTCTTCCGGGCGCACCGCCTCGCGGCGGCGCCGGTGGTGGCGGGCGCCCTCGCCGTGAGCAGCGCCGATCTCACACGCCGCACCGCACGGGTGCACCGCGGGGCCGGCTGGGCGCTGGCGCCGTACCCCGCGTGGTGTGCGTTCGCCACGGTGCTGTCGAGTGCGATCTGGTGGAAGAACCGCTAGACCGCGACCGCGCGTGAGGATCCACCGCCGGCCGGTCAGGCCGCCGCCCGGGACAGGTGCCGCCCCGACGCGAACAACAGGATCAGGCACACCACCACCGCCGGCCACACCAGGACCAGGCCGATCGGCCGCAGCCACCCGGCATCGGACGACACCGCAACGGTCATCGAGGCCGCGGACGTCATTCCCATCGGGAAGGTGGTGGACCAGCGGCGGACGTCGTAGCGCAGTCGCGGCCACCTGATCTCGCACGCCACCAGCACGGCGTACCCGGTCAGCGCCAGACAGACGATGGCGACGCCCGCGGACCGGACGGCGTGGTGCACCCCCTCCGCCCAGCCGGCCGAGACGACGGCAGGCGCGAGTTTGCCGGCCGCGAGTCCGCTGATCGCGAGCGCGCCCGCGAACACCCAGTGGTCACCGGCCCCCACCCGGAACTGGTCGAACGAGAACCGGACCAGTACCAGCAGATAGAAGCACAGACCCGCCAGGAACGCCGCGACGGCGGGCGCGACCAGCCAGGACGCCGGCGCCGATACCGCGAGCGACGCCGCCAGCACCGCCAGTCCCTGCGTGGCGACGCACAGCAGGAAGTGCACCCCCACGGTCGGTGACGTCCAGTGCCGGACGACGGCGGGCATGAGGATCAGCCAGGCGACGAACGCGAGCACCAGCGCCGACCAGCCGACCTGGTTCCAGTCCAGGAGCACGCAGCGGGCGCCGAGCACACACGTGGCGGCCACCCCGGTGAGGGCCGGCGGGGTGTCGGCCTCGTCGGCCCAGCGGCCGCGGTCGTCGAACAGCCGGGACAGGAAGACCGCGACCAGCAGCAACCAGATCGCCCCGCCGACGCCCAGCCAGAACAGCGACAACCACTCGACGTCCGCGAGGTGCAGCGCCACCGAGACGATGCCGGTGGACATGGCCGCCGCGCCGGCACCCGCCGGGACGGCGGTGAGCACGCGGCCGGCACCCATCCTCACGCCGCGGCCGTCGGACATGTCCCCATGATGACGCAGTCCGCTTCCACCAGGACGGGTTTCGGTGTTTCGACGAGTTCCACTGCGAGTCCGCGTTCCATGCGCCATCCTCGGTGAAGGGAGGCAGCCATGTCGCGTGCAACCGAGGACCCTGCTCGCTCCGCCCCGACACCACCGGCGCCGATCGAAGGGCCGTTCGGTGCCGCGCTGGTCGAGACGGGGCGCTTCTTCACTCGCTCCACCGTGTCCGCGGACCTGCGCGCGGTGTACCGCACGGGCGGTCGCGAGGGCGACGCCTTCTATCGGGACCGGTGGAGTCACGACAAGGTGGTCCGCTCCACGCACGGGGTCAACTGCACCGGGTCGTGCTCGTGGAAGGTGTACGTCAAGGACGGCGTCATCACGTGGGAGACCCAGGCGACGGACTATCCGTCCGTCGGCCCGGACCGTCCCGAGTACGAGCCGCGCGGGTGCCCGCGCGGCGCGGCCTTCTCCTGGTACACCTACTCGCCCACCCGCGTGCGCTATCCGTACGTGCGCGGACTGCTGCTGGAGATGTTCCAGGAGGCCCGCGAACGTCTGGGTGACCCCGTCCTCGCCTGGTCGGACGTCGTCGGCGATCCCGAGCGCCGCGCCCGGTATCAGCGGGCTCGGGGGAAGGGCGGGCTGGTGCGGGCGTCGTGGGACGACGCGGTGGAGATGATCGCCGCCGCGCACGTGCACACGATCGCGACGTACGGTCCGGACCGGGTCGCCGGCTTCTCCCCCATCCCGGCGTTCTCGATGGTGTCGTTCGCGGCCGGGTCGCGATTCATCGAACTGCTCGGCGGCGTGATGACGTCGTTCTACGACTGGTACGCCGACCTGCCGGTCGCGTCGCCGCAGGTGTTCGGTGACCAGACCGACGTCCCCGAGTCGGGTGACTGGTGGGACGCGGCGTACCTGATCATGTGGGGATCGAACGTGCCGGTGACGCGCACTCCCGACGCGCACTGGATGGCCGAGGCACGCTACCGCGGGCAGAAGGTCGTGGTGGTCTCGCCGGACTACGCCGACGCCACCAAGTTCGCCGACGCGTGGCTGCCCGCCCAGCCCGGCACCGACGGTGCGCTCGCGATGGCGATGGGCCACGTGATCCTGCAGGAGAACTACGTGGACCGCCGGGTGCCGTTCTTCGCCGACTTCGCGACGCGCTACACCGACCTGCCGTTCCTGGTGACGCTCACCGAGCGCGACGGCGCTTACGTGCCGGGGCGGTTCCTGCGGTCCTCCGACCTGGGCGACACCGGCGAGGGCGCCGAGTGGAAGACCGTCCTGCTCGACGCCGCCACCGGCGCCCCCGTCGTCCCGCCCGGCAGCGTCGGTTTCCGCTACACCGATTCCGGTGTGGGCCAGTGGAATCTGGACCTGGGCGACACGACACCGGCACTGAGTGTGCGTGACGCCGCGGGCGAAGACGGCGCCGTCGAACTCCTCCTGCCCCGCTTCGACATCGGCGAGCGCGGCGCGGTGATGCGACGCGGAGTACCGGTCCGCGAGGTCGGCGGGCACCTGGTGACCACGGCGCTGGACCTGATGCTCGCGCAGTACGGGGTGCACCGAACCGGGCTACCCGGCACGTGGCCACGCGGATTCGACGACCCCGAGCAGCCGTACACCCCGGCGTGGCAGGAACCGCTCACGTCGGTGCCGGCAGAGGCCGTGACCCGTATCGCCCGCGAATTCGCCCATTCCGCAGCACGATCCGGTGGCCGCTCGATGATCATCATGGGTGCGGGCATCTGCCAGTGGTTCCACGGGGACGCGACGTACCGGGCCGTGCTGGCACTGCTGATGCTCACCGGCAGCATGGGCCGCAACGGCGGCGGGTGGGCCCACTACGTGGGGCAGGAGAAGGTCCGGCCGATCACGGGCTGGGCGACGATGGCCATGGCCACGGACTGGTCGCGGCCGCCGCGGCAGGCGATCGGCACCGGCTTCTGGTACATGCACACCGACCAGTGGCGCTACGACGGCTACCGCGCCGACGCGCTCACCTCCCCCCTCGCCGAGGGCCGGCTCGCGGGCATGCACACCGCCGACACCATGGCGCTGTCCACCCGCTTGGGGTGGATGCCGTCGTACCCGCAGTTCGACCGCAACCCCCTCGACCTGGCCGACGACATCGCCCGTTCCGGGGCCGACCCCGGCTCGTACGTCGTCGACGAACTACGCAGCGGGAGGCTGAAGTTCGCGGTCGAGGACCCGGATGCGGAGGAGAACTGGCCACGCGTGCTGACGTTGTGGCGAGCGAACCTGTTGGGGTCGTCGGCGAAGGGCAACGAGTACTTCCTCGAACACCTCCTCGGCGCCGGGTCGAGCCTGCGCGCCGCGGAGACCCCGCCCGAGTCACGGCCGACGTCGGTGCGATGGCGCGACGAGGCGCCCCGCGGCAAGCTGGATCTGCTGGTGTCACTGGACTTCCGGATGACCAGTTCGACGCTGCTGTCGGACGTCGTGCTGCCCGCGGCGACGTGGTACGAGAAATACGACCTGTCGAGCACCGACATGCACCCGTTCGTGCACGCGTTCACCCCCGCCGTCGATCCACCGTGGCAGGCGCGCAGCGACTTCGACGCCTTCACCGCGATCGCCCGCCGGTTCGGTGAACTCGCGCAGCGCCATCTCGGTACCCGCCGCGACGTGGTGGCCACTCCGCTGGGCCACGACACCCCCGCGGAGACCGGCCAACCGTTCGGGGAGGTCCGTGACTGGCGGGCGGGCGACACGGCGCCGGTCCCCGGCCGGACCATGCCGAATTTCGCGGTCGTCGAGCGCGACTACGCGGCGATCGCGGACAAGATGGCCAGCCTCGGCCCGCTGGCGGAACAGGCCGGGCTGAGCACCAAAGGCGTGACGTTCCACCCGGACGCGGAGGTCGAGGACCTGGCCCACCGGTGCGGGGTGATGTCGAGCGGTGCCGGGGCCGGGCGCCCCGCGATGGACACCGACGCGAAGATGGCCGAGGCGATCCTGGCGCTGTCCGGCACGACCAACGGGCGGCTCGCGCTCACCGGGTTCGAGGACCTGTCCCGTCGGGTCGGTCGACCACTGGGCCATCTGGCGGCCGGCAACGAGGAACGCCGGATCCGGTTCGCCGACACCCAGGCCCAGCCCGTGCCGACGCTGGCCAGCCCCGAATGGTCCGGCAGCGAGGCCGGCGGCCGGCGGTACGCGCCGTTCAGCATCAACGTCGAGGACCTCAAACCGTGGCACACACTCACCGGCCGGATGCACTTCGTCCTGGACCACGAGTGGATACGCGAATTCGGCGAGGTGCTACCGATCTACCGTCCCCCCCTGGACATCAGCCGCCTGTTCGGGGAGACGCGACTGGGAGACCGGGACGGGAAGGCGTTGTCGGTGCGCTACCTGACGCCGCACTCGAAGTGGTCGATCCACTCCGAGTACCAGGACAACCTGCTGATGCTCTCGCTCTCGCGCGGCGGACCCAACGTGTGGATGAACGTCGACGACGCCGCGGCGATCGGGGTGGCCGACAACGAGTGGGTGGAGGCCGTCAATCGCAACGGCGTCCTGGTCGCCCGCGCCGTCGTCACGCATCGCATGCCGCCGGGAACGGTGTTCGTGCACCACGTGCAGGAGCGTCTGGTGAACGTGCCCAGGTCGGAGACCGACGGCCGGCGCGGTGGCATCCACAATTCACTCACCCGGGTGCTGGTGAAACCGACCCATCTCATCGGCGGGTACGCACAGCTGTCGTTCTCCTGGAACTACTTTGGGCCCACCGGAAATCAACGCGACGAGGTCACCGTGATCCGCCGCCGCAGCCAGGAGGTGCAGTACTGATGCAGGTGGCAGCGCAGGTCGCGATGGTGATGAACCTCGACAAGTGCATCGGATGCCACACGTGCTCGGTGACGTGCAAGCAGACGTGGACCAACCGCAGCGGCACCGAGTACGTGTGGTTCAACAACGTGGAAACGCGGCCGGGACAGGGTTACCCCCGCAAGTACGAGAACCAGGACCTGTGGAAGGGCGGGTGGACGCTGAACCGGCGGGGCCGGCTCACGCTGCGCGCCGGTGGCCGCGTGAAGAAGCTGCTGTCGATCTTCGCGAACCCGCTGCTGCCCGACATCCGTGATTACTACGAGCCGTGGACGTACGACTACGACACGCTCACCTCCGCGCCGCTCGGGGACGACTTTCCGGTGGCGCAACCGATCTCGTTGCTGTCCGGTAAGCCCACCCCGGTCACGTGGAGCGCCAACTGGGACGACGACCTCGGCGGCACCGCCGCCACCGACGCGCACGACCCGATCCTCGAGCAGATGCGGCGCGACGCGACCGACGCGGTGAAACTCGAGTACGAGAAGACGTTCATGTTCTTCCTCCCGCGGATCTGCGAGCACTGCCTCAACCCGTCGTGTGTGGCGTCGTGCCCGTCCGGGGCGATGTACAAGCGCGCGGAGGACGGGATCGTGCTGGTGGACCAGGACCAGTGCCGGGGCTGGCGCATGTGCGTGACCGGATGTCCTTACAAGAAGGTCTATTTCAATCACCGCACGGGCAAGGCCGAGAAGTGCACGTTCTGTTATCCGCGGGTGGAGGTGGGACTGCCCACGGTGTGCTCGGAGACCTGTGTGGGCAGGCTGCGGTACATCGGGGTGGTGCTGTACGACCTCGACCGGGTGGGCGAGGTGGCGTCGACGCCCGACGAGCGGGAGCTGTACGACGCACAGCGCGGCCTGTTGCTCGACCCGGAGGATCCTCAGGTGATCGAGGGCGCTCGCGCGGCCGGCATCCCCGACGACTGGATGGACGCGGCGCGCCGCTCCCCCGTGTATGCGCTCATCGAGAAGTACCGGGTGGCCCTGCCCCTGCATCCGGAGTTCCGCACGCTGCCCATGGTCTGGTACGTACCGCCGCTGTCCCCGGTCGTGGACGTGCTGAGCCGGACCGGGCACGACGGCGAGGACCTCGACAACCTCTTCGGGGCGATCGACACGCTGCGTATCCCGATCGAGTACCTGGCCGGGTTGTTCACCGCGGGCGACCCGGAACCGGTGACCGCGGTGCTGCACCGGCTGGCGGCGATGCGGTCGTACATGCGCGATCTCAATCTGGCCGACGAGCCGGACGAGTCGATCGCGACGGCAGTCGGAATGACCGCGGAGCAGGTGTACGAGATGTACCGACTCCTCGCGATCGCGAAGTACGAGGAGCGCTACGTCATTCCGACCGCGCATGCCGAACAGGCGCACCAGCTCGAGGAACTCGGTTGCAGTCTCGACTTCGAGGGCGGCCCCGGCATGCTGGACAGCGGACCGTTCGGCGAGGCGTCGGGGCGCCCGGTCCCGGTCGCGGTGGAGACCTTCCACGCGCTGCGGCACCGCCAGTCGGCGGACTCGGTGGCCGACCCGCGGGATCGTGCGGCGCGGGTCAATCTGCTCAACTGGGACGGCAAGGGTGTCGTCGACGGCATGTTCCCGGACCGCAACGGGGACCGCTCGTGAAGGCCGCGCAGCTGCGCGTGGTCGATCAGGCCGCGTCGCTGCTGCTCGACTATCCCACCCCCGCGCTGGTGGCCCGCCTGCCGGTGCTCGCGGGCGCGCTCGCCGAACTACCGGCCGGCACCGCGCGGTCCGATCTCACCGGCTTCGTCGAACACGTCGGTAGCCGACCGCTCCCGGAGCTCGCGCGCCACTACGTCGAGACTTTCGATCTGCGCCGCAAGAGTTGTCTGTACCTGACGTACTACGCCGACGGCGACACCCGGCGCCGGGGCGTGACGCTGGTCCGCCTCAAGCAGTACTACCGGCGCGCCGGGGTGGAGTTCGCGGCGGCCGACCTGCCGGACTTCCTGCCGGTGGTGCTCGAGTTCGGGGCGGCGACCGGGGACCGCTCGCTGCTGGGCCGGCACGTGCTGGGTCTGCAGCTGATCCGGCTCGGCCTCGTCGAGGCCGGCAGTCCGTACCGAGCGGTGCTCGACGCACTGTTGTCGACGCTGCCGGGGCCGACGGCCGACGACCGCGAGGCCGTCCTCGCGCTGGCCCGCAACGGACCGCCGCAGGAAGAGGTGGGCCTGGAACCGTTTCCGACCGGAGGTGCCCCGTGACCGGCAACCCGACCGACAGCAGTATCGCCGACATCCTCCTGTGGGCCGTGCTGCCCTACGTGATGGTGGCGGTCTTCGTGACCGGGATCGCCTGGCGCTACCGGTACGACCAGTTCGGGTGGACCACCCGGTCGTCGGAGTTGTACGAGTCCCGACTCCTGCGCATCGGCAGCCCGTTGTTCCACTTCGGTCTGGTGTTCGTCGCCGCCGGTCACGTGTTGGGGTTGGTGATCCCCGACGAGTGGACCGCCGCGCTCGGGGTCACCGAGACCCGCTACCACTACGTGGCGTACGTCCTCGGCGGGCTGGCCGGCTTCTGTACCCTCGTCGGCATCGGAATCCTGTTGTACCGCAGACGTACCCGCGGACCGGTGTTCATGGCGACGACCCGCAACGACAAGATGATGTACCTGGTGCTGCTCGCCACCATCTGCGCCGGGCTGTGGACCACCGTCGCCGCGAACTCGTTCCACGAGGGCTACGACTACCGCGAGACGGTGGGGCCGTGGTTCCGGAGCCTGTTCGTGTTCCAGCCGGAGATCCACCTCATCGCGTCCGCTCCGCTCACCTACCAGGTGCACGCGCTCATCGGCATCGTGTTGTTCATCCTGTGGCCGTTCACCCGCCTGGTCCACGCCTTCAGCGCCCCGGTCAAGTACCTGTTCCGCCCCTACATCGTGTACCGCAGCCGGGACCCCGAGGGTTCGCCGCGCACCGAGGTGCCCGGCCGCGGATGGCGGTGATCGATCAGTCGGCGAACACCTCCCGCAGGCGGGCTTCCTCCTCGTGCGACAGGTTGGTGGAGATCAATTCGGCGTGCTGACCCTGGAACTCCTCGTGGATGCGGTCGAGGGTCTCGTCGGAGGTCAGCACGAACAGCGCCGAGCTGCCGGGAGTGATCTGGTCCTCCAGTCGCTTGATGAAGTCGTCGTCGATCCCGACGTCGGTCAGGGCGCCGGTCAATGCCCCCACAGCGGCACCCACCGCTGCGCCGATGAGCGGGACGAAGAACAGGATGCCGAACAGCAGCCCCCAGAACGTGCCGCCGAGGGCACCCGCCCCGGCCAGGTTCGTGAGTTGACGGGTCTACGGCTTCTTCCGCCCCTCCGGCCAACTCACCACGGCGGCGTCGTGGACGCTGATCAACGCCTGCTTCTGCAGGTCCTCGAGTGTGTCGATCGCGGTCTCGGCGCCGGTCGGGGTCGCGAACTTCCAGACGGTCAGTGCTCCAGCCATGGTGTGCTCCTTGCCTGTTCGGTGACGGCCGAGTTCGGCCTCGTCCGCACCGTACGAGCGAACCCGCCCCGGGCCTCACACTCCTTCGAGACGCATGGAGCCGCCGGATGCCAGGCCGTTCGGCGTATGCATTCCAAACCGAATCAGCGGTAACCGCGACCATGTCAGACTGCACTGGACGATTGAGCTGCGATCAACGTCGCTGGTTCAGCTTTGATCTTCGATCGCTGGCTCCGCCCGGGGGTCAGCCAGGACATGTTGCCCAGGACTTGGCGCCCTATTGTCTTTCCTCGGAACAGCTGCGGGGCGGCACCTGCTGTTCGGGTCAGTCTCGCGGGCCGAGCGTTGGTGTCGTGGCGGTGGTGTTGACGCGTTTGTCGGCGAATTGCCGCCGGTACGCGGTGGGTGAGGTGGCGAATGCTGCGGCGAAACGCTGCCGGAAGGTGACGCTGCTCCCGAAGCCGCATTTCCCGGCGATGGTATCGACACTCCAGTCGGTTGTTTCGAGGAGGGCCCGTGCTTGTTGCAGGCGGTGTTCGAGGATCCAGCGTGCCGGGGTCGTTCCGGTGGATTGGTGAAAATGGCGGACGAAGCTGCGTCTACTCATTTGTGCCTGATCGGCGAGCCGGTCGATGGTGAGCGGCTCGTCGAGATGGGTGAGTGCCCATTCCTGGACTTCGGCCATCGTGGTGTCGGATGTCGGCTGAGCCAGGGGGCGGTCGATGTATTGTGCCTGTCCTCCTTCCCGGTGCGGTGCGACGACCAGGCTGCGGGCAATCCGAGTAGCGACGGCGGACCCGAGGTGTCTGCGCACCAAGTGGAGGCAGGCGTCGATCGCCGAGGCCGTTCCCGCGGAGGTAAGGACGTCACCGTGATCGATGTAGAGCACCGAGGAGTCGACCTCGCTGCCGATGCTGCGTTCAGCAAGCAGTGGCATCACCTCCCAGTGCGTGACCGCGGATCGTCCTGCGAGCAGGCCGGTGTCGGCGAGCGCGAATGCACCAAGGCAGAGCCCGGCAATGACGGCCCCGCGGGCATGCGCGGCCGTAATCATGTTCTTCAACATGTCGTCGACCGGGTTGAGGGACTGCGGCCAGGAAGGGAAGACGATGATGTCGGCCCACTCGAGGGTCGCCGGCCCTGCAACCTCGCCGATCGAGTATCCCTCGATCGTGCGAATGGCGCCTTCTCGATCGGACCACAGCCGTGTCTGCCAGTCGGGGGCGAGGCCAAGGCGGCCCACCTCGCCGAACACCATCAACGGTGCCGCCAGGTGAAACATGGTGATGTCGTCGAACGCGTAGACCGCGATCCGCATGATGCCTCCGAGGTTGGCCTGTTTTCATCGAAAGTATGCATTCATGCCACTCGTGGAGGGAATCGATGTGCCGAACACTGGTACCCAGCCGCGTCCGCACGGTGACGCGGCGCCCCCATCGTTGAAGGAGAGAAGTTGTGACTACACCCCACCGCGCCCTTGTCGTCGTCGATGTCCAGCAGGAATACTTCGAGGGACCACTCGAGATCCAGTTTCCCCCGCGCGCGGAGTCCCTAGCCAACATCGTCAACGCGGTGGACACGGCCACCGCGCGTGGCATCCCGGTTCTCGTGGTCCAGCATCAGATGCCGCAGGGCGCGCCCGTGTTCGTCGAGGGCACCGTGGGATGGTCGCTGCATCCGGAGATCGAACGATGCATCGATCCGGCCACTAAGCGGGTGCACAAGCAGTACGGGAGTGTGTTCGCCGGAACAGATGTGGCGCGATGGCTCCACAGGCACGACGTCGACACCATCACGATCGTCGGATACATGACCAACAATTGCGACCTCGCCACGGCAGTGGAGGCCGAGGGGCTTGGGTTCGCCACCGAAATCCTGTCCGACGCCACGGGTGCCATCGATCTGGCCAATGAGGCCGGCACGATCTCCGCGGAGTCCTTGCACACGGCACTGATGGTGCTGCTGCAGTCGAACTTCGCTGCGGTGTCGACGACCGCGCAGTGGATCGAAGCGCTGACGGCGGGTTCGACGCTGCCGAAGAGCAACCTGGTGCAATCGGCCATCGATGGACGCTCGACGGCCACCCTCGCCTGACGACAGCAACACAGGGTGATCATCGGGCGCTTCCTGCCGCTTCCCGTGGTTGTCGAAGTTCGTTGGTCATGCGGACAACCCGCTACGTAGTGGCGCAATTGCCTGACCCCGCGTCTACGGCCCGGGTCGCGGAGGTTCGGAGGTTCCACGGTCGGAAACGACCGTGGAACCAGGGGCAGAGTATGGGCTATGGCAGGAAGTCAAGGAACACACCGGCCAGGAACGTCGAGATGCGGGTGCTTCGCGGATCTGGACCGACGTCGCGAGCGGTGCGACGACGAGTCGACCGGAACTCGACAGCTTGTTTTGCATCTGCGGGCCGGCGAGACGGTTGCGTGTGGCGGCTCGACCGACTGGGGCGGAATCTGCCGCACTTGCTGCAGACGATCACCGGCCTCGAGGAGAAGGGGTGTCGGCTTCCGATCGCTGACCGAGTCGATCGACACCACCACTGCCGGCGGCAAGCTCATCTTCAACATCTTCGGCGCGCTCGCGAGCTTCGAGCGCGACCTGATCCGGGAGCGGACGGCGGCCGGGCTCGCTGCAGCCCGCGCCCGGGGCAAGGTCGGCGGCCGCCCCCGGAAGATGACCGACCCCGAATCGAGCAGGCCCGAAAGATGCGTGAGGGTGGCATGTCCCAGACCGAGATCGCCGAGACCCTCGGCGTCGGGCGCACCACCCTCTCAGTACCTCGGACCACAGAAGAGCAAAGGAAGCGGCGATCAATGAGTGACGAGAGACAGAGCTTCATGCGCTCCGACATAGTGTCGATCTATGCGATGGATCCTCACCGGCGCAGGTAGCGCCGCGGGCTGCGCTGTGTGTCGTGGCGTGGTTGACAGTGTCGCCGACTGCGCTGTGCCGCGACAGAAGTCCAGTACCTGCAGTCCCTCAGTTTCAGCTGTCAGAACCACGCCACTTACAGCTGAAGATCACAGACATAGGGGATGCCCTGGCGTCACGGTTTGTTCGACCTGCGTCGTCGGACCGCTAGGGCGATGAGCCAGACCGCGCCGCCTGTCGCGGCAAGCATCCACCACCGTGCGGTACCGACGTCGTCGATACCGACACTGTCGCGGTGTGGGTCGGGCGCGTGTGGCGCGCCGTAGACGGTCACTGCTGCTTCGCGCGTCCGGTCGTTGGACGATTCCGTTGTCGCCGAGCAACTGTTCACCGACCATGGTGCACCCTGGGTGTCGTATGTGGAGGTAAAGACCAGATACTCTGAGCCGATCTCGAAGCCTCGCCCGCACGCGGCGTCATGCACGCTCGAGGAGACCGTTGTCGTGGTTCCGATGTCGCCGTCGAACACTTCTCGGACGTCGAACTCATAAAATGCCGTCTGGCCTGCGACGCGCTCAGCCGTCGCAGTCCCCGTGAAGATGGAAGCAGCATGCGAGATCTGTTCGACGATCTGGGACCCGTCAGGTGGGTACGCGCAGGAACAGGCGAATGCGGTTGTGGGCGTCAAGATCTGCACCGCCCCCGCTAGCCCCATGACCGCGAGTACCGACAACAACCACCGCACAATGCCCCCTGATCGTTGACTCGGCCGACGAGCCCGGTCCGATGCTATGCGTTCCCGGAACCGTTTCCCGAACGCCTGCCACACTCAACTATCAGAAGGGCGCCATCTGACACTGAAGGCCACAGCTGTAGAGCTTGCCGCCGCATTCGTAAGCGTTCGGTGGGTGTGGGCCCGCCCCCGATTCCGAACCTCTGCGGTTTACGTAGGGCGTGATCTCGGCACGGTGCGCGTACCGGGCGGGTCATGCAGATGTTCATGGCCTGCGCTGATTTCGTTCTCTCCGGGGCTCGGGAAAGAACAGATATGGACTCTTCGGGTGAACGTTCGGTACATCCCGGTCGACCGGGACGAACACGACGGCGGGGCTCAGTCGTCCACGTGCACGTCCCGCGGCAGTTCGTCCGGGAAGCGGTAGTCGCATCCGAGGTCGTCGGTGGACTCGGTGCCCCACTCGTCGCGGAACCACGCGACGCACGCGTCGGCGATCAACCGGACATCGCGGGTGAACAGATAGCCGTCGGTGCAGTCCGCGAAGTGGTCGTCGAAGAACCAGCGGTCCAGGACCAGTCCCTCCGGGGAGAAGCTGCGCAGCGCCAACTGGTCGAGAAAGGTCCGTGACCGCCGGAGCATCACGACGTCGTCCTCGAGCACCACGATCTGGGCGCACACCACTTCGTCGAAATCGTCACGGGTGCGGTACCCGTTGGGTCCCATCTCCAGCATGAAGGCCACGGGCTTGTCGCTCAGGGACTCGACCAGCCAATCGGCCATCGCCGGCCACGACACCCCTGATGATCGCGCATGTTCGGTCACCGTTCTCCCCCTTCTCGGTCACCACCACCGGCAAACCTACCGGTCGGCTCCGACGTCGGTCCGGGCCCTCCGGCGGGGCGTGGAATTCACCCGTCCCGTATGACCTGACGGGCCCGTCCGCTGTGTCACAGTCGGGTCCACTCCCGCAGAACCACGAGGAACGGAGCGCTACCGATGGACTCTTTCTGGGATTTTCTCTGGGTGATTCTCGTCAGCTTCGCGTTCATCGCGTACCTGATGCTGCTGTTCTCGATCATCACGGACCTCTTCCGTGACCACAAGAGTTCCGGCTGGGCCAAGGCGATCTGGGTGGTCTTCCTCATCATCTTCCCGTTCATCACGGCGCTGATCTACCTCATCGTCAAGGGTGACGACATGGCGAAGCGCTCGGTCCGCGCCGCGCAACAGATGCAGGACGCGCAGGACGCCTACATCCGTCAGGTCGCCGG
Organism: Rhodococcus sp. SGAir0479; assembly: GCF_005484805.1. Classification (NCBI taxonomy): domain Bacteria; kingdom Bacillati; phylum Actinomycetota; class Actinomycetes; order Mycobacteriales; family Nocardiaceae; genus Rhodococcus; species Rhodococcus sp. SGAir0479. The sequence continues at coordinate 4,444,666 of NZ_CP039432.1, read as the reverse complement.
CAAGTCCGGTCCGGAGCAGATCGCGGACGCCAAGGCACTTCTCGACGCCGGCACCATCACCCCGCAGGAGTTCGAGGCCCTCAAGTCCAAGGCACTCGCCGGCTGACCGCGGCGCCGGCGCTCCACCCGGGACGTGGTGACCGCAACACCCGAGGGCGTCGGGCAGCCGCCTGTGGAAAACTCGGGACGTGGAAACCAGCACTCGGATGACACTGCGCGGACGCCTCGCGCTCCGCGCGGCGGCCGCGGCGGCGTGGGCGTCGCAGAAGGCCGGTCGCGGCAAGGGCTCGATGATCGGCGGCCTGATCGCCCTCAAGATCGACCCGTCGCTGATGCAGCAACTCGGCCGCGGACGGCGCACGGTCGTCATCACCGGCACCAACGGCAAGTCCACCACCACCCGGATGACCGCGGCGGCGCTGGCCACCCTCGACGAGGTCGCCACGCAGGCGGACGGCGCCAACATGGACGCGGGCATCGTCGCGGCGCTCACCGCCCGCGTGCACGCGCCGCTGGCCGCCCTCGAGGTGGACGAGCTGCATGTGCCGCACGTGTCCGACGCGGTGAACCCGGAGGTCGTTGTCCTGCTCAACCTGAGCCGCGACCAGCTGGACCGGGTGGGCGAGATCAACATGATCGAGCGGGCGCTGCGGGCCGGTCTCCAGCGTCACCCGGACGCGATCGTGGTCGCCAACTGCGACGACGTGCTCGTCACGTCCGTCGCCTACGACTGCAAGAACGTCGTGTGGGTGGCCGCGGGCGGCGGCTGGGCCAACGATTCGGTGAGCTGCCCACGCACCGGTGAGCCGATCGTGTGGGACGGCCCGCACTGGCGCAGCACCGGCTCGGACTTCGCGCGTCCCACCCCGGACTGGTGGCTGGACGACGACAACCTCTACGGCCCGGACGGGCTCGTGCTCCCCATGAAGCTGACGCTGCCGGGCAAGGCGAACCGTGGCAACGCCGCGCAGGCCGTGGCCGCGGCGGTCGCGATGGGAGCGAAGGCCGAGGACGCGGTGGCGGCGGCGTCGATCGTCGAGGAGGTGGCCGGCCGGTACAGCACCGTGCAGGTGGGTCCGCACTCGGTGCACATGCTGCTCGCCAAGAACCCGGCCGGCTGGCAGGAAGCGCTGTCGATGATCGACCCCAGCGTCGACGGCCTGGTCATCGCCGTCAACGGCCAGGTGCCCGACGGCGAGGATCTGTCGTGGCTGTGGGACGTGCGCTTCGAGCACTTCGAGGGCGTCAAGGTGGTGGCCGCGGGCGAACGCGGGACCGACCTGGCCGTCCGGCTCACGTACGCGGGTGTCGAGCACACGCTCGAGCACGACGCCCTGCGGGCGATCGCGTCGTGCCCGCCCGGCCGGGTCGAGGTACTGGCGAACTACACGGCCTTCCGTGACCTGAACACCGCGATCGCGAAGGAGAACAGCCGCGATGTCTGAGTCCACGGTCCGCATCGGCCTCGTCCTGCCCGACGTCATGGGCACCTACGGTGACGGTGGCAACGCGCTGGTTCTGCGCCAGCGGCTGCGCATGCGCGGCTACGACGCCGAGGTCGTCGAGATCACCCTGAACGATCCGGTGCCGGAGTCGCTCGATCTGTACACCCTCGGGGGCGCCGAGGACTCCGCACAGCGGCTGGCCACGCGCCACCTCACCCGGTATCCGGGATTGCAGCGGGCCGCCGAACGGGGCGCCCCCGTCCTCGCGATCTGCGCGGCGATCCAGGTGCTCGGGCACTGGTACGAGACGTCGGCCGGCGAGCGCGTCGAGGGCGTCTCCATGCTCGACGCCACCACCTCCCCGCAGGCGAAACGGTCCATCGGGGAGGTCGTCACGACGCCCCTGATCGACGGTCTCGCCGCTCCACTCTCGGGTTTCGAGAACCACCGCGGCGGAACGACTCTCGGCCCCGATGCCGGCGCAGTCGGCCGGGTGACGCGCGGCGTCGGCAACGGCATCGGCGACGGACTCGAGGGCGCCGTGCAGGGGTCGGTCATCGGCACCTACATGCACGGCCCCGTGCTGGCACGCAACCCGGAACTGGCCGACCTGCTGCTGAAGCGGGCACTCGGCGTCGACTCGCTCCCACCCCTCGATCTGCCGGAGGTCGACCTGCTGCGCCGGGAGCGGTTGCGGGCCCGCTGAGACCGCGCCCGGCCGGTCTCAGGCCTCGTGGCCGGCCTCGAGGTGGCGGACGGCGCCGAAGGTGACCAGACTCGGCGGATCCGCGTCCATGTGCCCGATGTCGGGCTCGATCAGGAACGCGACGTGGTCGCCGAGGGGAAGCCGTTCGAGGATGCGTCCGCCGAACCAGCCGGGCGCGTCGTCCAGCACCGGGAGGCCGTCGGGTCCGTCGTGCCACGCGCACCGGTCGAACTTGTCGATCTCGTCGCCGGTTTCCTCGCCGAACAACCGGGCCAGCTCGAGATCGCGGCGACCGAGGACGTGCACCACCAGCCGCTCGGCTTCCCGGGCGACCTGATAGGTGTGGTTCTTCTCCGAGAGCCCCACCAGGAAGCGCGGGGGGTCGATGCTGATCTGGGAGGTGAACCCGACGAGGCACCCGGACCGTTCCGCGCCCGCTCGGGTGGTGACGACGAACATCGGATAGTCGAGGAGTCCGACGAGCTGCTCGAAGGCTTCGGCACCGTCGGTGCCGTCGGATCGGGAAGCGGAGTTGGTGGCCACGTCTTCCTTGCTACCGGACGAGCTGCCGCGGCGCTCGGCGACACCCGTGAGAGCCGACAAGGCCCCGAACAGGGGTGTGGCCGGGAATGCTCTCACATCCTCGGCCGCATCTCTGTTTCACGAGCCTTTCACCGTCTCCGATTACTCACTCGATCCGCACTACTGAAACTACGCGCGCGACCCACCCACGGCAATGCCTCCGGCAGGACTTTCCCGAGTTGTGACGGTCCACCGGTCACTGTCACTCGGTCGTTACACGAGCGGGCGTCCGCTCCGGATCCGCCACTGCAGATCGCGCATGAGAACCCGGCTCGGCAGGTGGCGGACGAAACGGGGCAGCAGGCGGTTGACGCCCGCGACGAACAGGAAGAGGTGTTCGAAGCGGCGGCGGTCGTCGGCGCTCCACTCCATGCCCAGTTGCTCCCGGAACAGCGGCGGCAGGAATCCTGCCGTGAGGAACTTCAGCAGGTCCCCGAAGGCGAACCGCAGCGGCCACGACACCATGCGCAGGTCGATCAGGTCGTTCAGGTAGTCGCGGACCGTGTCGTCGATCGCGACCCGCTCGCACGCGATGTTCCAGTAGCGGTCGAACTCGGCCCGGGTCGCCGGCCACATGTCCTCGGTGACCTGGAGGGTGGTGCCGAGCGTGGACGACGACCGGTAGAACTCCTCCGCCTGTTCGGGCGTGAGCTTGCCGTGCAGCAGTTGGTGGGTGTCCTCGAACCCGACGAACAGACAGGCCGCCACCCACAGCTGCAGTTCTCGGTCGAAGGCGTTGTACGTCACCGGGCTGTTCTCGTCGGAACGGACGTACTTGTGCGCACCGTTGACGGCCGCCCGGTACGCGCGGCGCTGCTCCTCGGAGCCCAGGATCGCCACCGACAAGTACGTGAACGTGGTGCGGGCACGCTTCCACGGATGCCTGACGACGCTGCCGGACTCGACCTTGCTCTCGGCGACGCCGTGGCCGACCTCGGGCCACGACAGTTGCATCACCACGTTCGCGGCGCCGCCGGCGAACGACCAGAAGTCGAGTGCGTCGGTGATCCGTGCGGGCCGGCCACCGCGGCGCGCCCCGGTGGCAATCGGAATTCGGGTGCGTTCGTCGGTCAGTCGCGGTTGCGACCCCGCGAGGTCGAGATACTTGTCGGACACGGCGGCTCCTCCCGTCGACACCTCACTCGGGGCATGCCCGAGCGGCGGCTACTTGGTCTCGAGATTCTCGACGATCCACCGGTCACCGTCCCGGGTGAGCGAGACGACCATCCGGTACTTCTGCGACTTGCCTTCGGGGGCAATCACATTCTTCGCTTCCTGGTCGACGAACGCCAGCACGACGGCCCGTTCGTCGTCGACGCTCTCGACACCGATGTCCGTGACGGTCGCGGTCGCCGTCCCCTGCCCGTCGGTGACGAGCTTGCCCAGGGCGTCGACCATCTCGTTGTACTTCCCGGCGAAGTCCTGCGTCGACATGCCGGCGATCTTGTCCCGGTTGGCGTTCAGATCCTTATAGTCGAACGTCGCGATCGTCTGCGCGTAGTCACGCGTCGTGTCCACCGCCTCGGCGCGCAACGCGTCGGCGCGGTGCTGCTGCCACACCTGCCAACCCAGCACCGCCGAGAGTGCGGCGAAACCGGCGACCACCACGGCGAGGATCGTGGGCACGATCCGGGAGACCGTCCTCGGTTCCCGTGCGTGCCCGCCGTCGGCCGGACCGGGTCCGGCCGACGACTCCGGCAGTGTCGCGACGGCGGTTGCGCCGTCGGCCGGGTCGATTCCGGGATCATCGTTCGCCATCTTCGAGCTCCTCCAGCAGTCGATTCCATTGGTCGAGCGCCTCGGCCCCGGTGGGCACGAGGACGGGATCGGACACCATCGGCGGACCGATGACGGTGCCCGGGGTCGTTGCGTTCTGCAGCCCCAGATCGTCGGGCCGCGGCGCCGTGCGAGAGCCGCGCTGCGCGATGTCCGGGCCCGGAGGGCAGTACAGTACGAGGTTCGGTTCGGTGGGACGGAGATCGCCCACCTCGCGCCGCTCGGTGTCGTAGTTGCACACCGGCCCCTGTGTGGCGACGAGCGCGAACTCGGCCCGGTCCCCCTTGACGATCGCCTCGAGCTTTCCGAGCCCCTCGGGGATCGCCTCGAGCCCCGCGGCCAGGGCGCCCCGCCGGTCGGCGAGGATCGGGGTGACGGTCGCCAGATCGGCCAGCAGCACTCCGAACGTGTCGTGGTACCGGTCCAGCAGCTCGCGCGTGCGGGTGAGCGCGGCCGGCGACCGGTCCACCAGATACACCAGCACGGGCGAGTTGTCGTCGAGCTGCGCAGTGAAGGTGCGGGCCGCGGCCGTCCCCCGCTCCCACGAGTCCGCCTCGCGGGCCATCGTGCCCACGAGGTCGACGGTGTGGCTGAGCAGCGACCGCAGTTGCGGTGCCTGTCGCTCGAGCAGTGCCGACAGCCGGTCCCCGTCGTCGATCATCCCGGTCAGGTCGGGGCCGCGCCCCTCGAAGGCGGCGCCCAGTTCGGTCCCGAGACCACGGACGGCCGCGGGATCCACCCGCTCCAGCAGTTTCGCGGCGTCGCCCATGAATTCGTCCATCTGCACGGGTTGCCGGTCCGGGGGCGCGGCGATCGCATCGCCGTCCTGGAGATACGGTCCCGTGTCGGTGGCGGGGTAGATGTCGACGTTCTGGATGCCCGCGACGGTGCCCATGGTCACCGTGGCGATGCTGTCGCGCGGAATCCGGGTGCCGGGGTCGAGGTCCAACTCGATGCGGGCGGCGGCGCCGTCGGGGTCGAGCGCGACCGCCGCGACCCGCCCGATCAGCACACCGCGGTAGGTGACGCTGGTGCCGGCGGTGAGGCCGAACGCGTCCGACATGGTCGTATGCAACCGCACCGGGTCGCCGAAGACCCGCGAACCCAGCACGTAGGTGATGCCGAAGGGGACGACCATCGCCGCGATGACCGCGAACAGAATCAACTGCACCAGGACCACCCGTCTCATCCGGCGCCCCCGGTCAGAAGCGAGCGCAGCGACTCGGGCCCGGGCGGCTGCGTCCCGGACGTGCCACCGGTCAACAGGTTCTCGATGCCCGCGGGGATGTCCAGGGTGCCGTCGAACATCAGGTAGTCGCCCTTGGCGGCGCGGCCGAAGTTCGCCAGGAAGGCGTTCATGTTGGCGAGGGTCTCGCCGATCCGGGAATTGAACGCCCGCAACGTCGCCGAGACGGCGGCCGCGTCCGCGACCAGGTCGTCGACCGCGGACGACGACAGCACGACGTCCGCGTGCTCCGCGAGCCGGGAGCTCGAGTGCAGCAAGGACGAGATCCGATCCCGTTGCTGCGCAAGCAAGGACGTCGCCTCCGGCACGGTGTCGAGGAACCCGGCCAGCACGTCCTGTTGCGCTGCCAGCTGTCCGGAGATGTCGTGCGCCAGGTCGACGGCCGCGGTGAAGTCGCTTCTGCCGTCGACCGCGGCGCCGGTCAGCGCGGTCATCGCGTCGAGCAGCCCCCGGACCTCCTGTGGTCGCGTCGCGAACGCGGTGTCCAGTTCGTCGACCACGGTCTGCAATTGCGCGAACCCGCTGCCCGTGAGCACGGTGCCGAGCGCCGCGAGGGCACTCTCGATCTGCGGTCCGATCTCCGTACGGGCCTCGATGATCACGTCCCCGTCCGACAGCGTCGCGGACGACGGCTCCGCCGGCATCCGCAGCCGCACGAACGGGCTCCCCAGCGCCGAGGGCAGTTCCACCGCGACCTCCACGTTGTCGGGCACGGCCACCTCCGACGACAGGCTGAGGTCCACCGCGGCGCCGACCGTGTCGGTCGTCAACGCCGACACCCGGCCGATCACGCGCTGACCGGTCCGCACGTCGGCGCCGACGAGGATGCCGTCGGCGTGGGCCAGCTGGACGATGACCGTGTAGTTGTCGCCGGGCACCGACCGTCCGAGCGGCAGATCCTGAATGCCGATGCCGCAACCCGTCAGCAGCACGGCGGCGACTCCGACGGCGACCGGCCCGAGGATTCGTGCGCGCATCAGCGGCCTCCTGCCGGTACCGCCCCGCCCGACAGCACCGTCGCGAGCCCGAGGGGGTCGGCGGCGCTCACCGGGAACGAGACGGGATTGGTGAACCCGGCCCCGGTGCACAACGGCATCGGATACTGCGCGCACAGCGGCTGCGCGACCGCGAACTGGGTGAGCGCCGTCGAGACGTTCAGGCGGATCCGCCCGCGGTCGTCGGGTCCGACCGTGCGGGAGAGGTTCTGCATCAACAGCGGCACGAGGTCCATGAACTCCGCGAGGCCGGGTTGCCGCGCCGTCAGCGTCTCGCCGAGCGTGCGCAGGTTGTCGGCGACCGCGCCGACGTCGTCGCCGTGCTCGGACGTGAAGCGGTCCATCCGGTCGAACACCGTCTTCAGGTCCTGCAGCGGCCCCGCGATGTCCAGCTCGTGGGCCGACCACTCGTCACCCAGCGCACCCAGGTCGGACACCAGCTGGTCGATGCTCACCTGGCGGACGTCGAGCGCGGTCATCAGTGAGTCGAGATTGTCGACGAGCGCGCCGATGTCGTCCCCACGGGCCGCCACCACGCCCGTCGCCGCGCCCAGGTTCCGGAGTGCCCGGCCGATCTCCGGCCCCTGCCCGTCCAGCCCCGACGCCGCCTGCGAGAGCAGCGCGCCCACATCGCCGCCATCCGCACCGAGCGCCTCGGTGAGCGTGCCGAGACTGCCCATCAGGCCGTCGAAGTCGATCGGGGCGTGGCTGCGTTCGACGGGAATCACGGCGCCGTCCCCGAGCCGCGGGCCGCCGCGGTAGGCCGGACCGAACTCGAGATGCCGGTCGCTGATCACGGACGGATTGAGCACGTAGGCCTGGATCTCCGCCGGCAGCACGACGTCCGCGGGCACCGTCGCCGTCACCCGCACGTGGGTGCCGCGCGGTTCCACACCGGTGACCGTGCCGACGGGCACACCCAGCACGGTGACCTTGCTGCCCGGGTACAGGCCGTTGACGTAGGCGAAGTCGACGTGGACGGTGGTGGCGCGGTCGGTGCGGCCGAACACGAACCACGAACCCGCCGCGACGACCGCGACCAGCACGGCGGCGATCGCGACGCGTCCGACCCGCCGCCGCGCGGTGTGCCGGCCGCTCACCGGCACTCCTGCATCACGCCGAGGGCGCACAACAGATTGTCGGGGACGACCGCCGCGGGCGCCGTGACATCGGTCCAGTTGCCGTTTCCGGTCGCGTCCGTGGCGGCACGCAGGGCGGGTGGCAGCCGGGTGAGAATCAGATCGATGTCGTCCGCGTTCCGCTCCAGCGTGTCCGTGACCGCGACGAGATCGGCGGTCATCTGCGAGAACTCGTCCTCGCGTTCGGTGAACGTGGTCGCGACGGTGTCGAGCACCGACCGCAGGTTCTCCACGAGCCGGGTGACGACCTCCTTGCGCACTGCCAGGGTACGGACGACGATCTGCGCGTTCGACAGCGTCGTCGTCAACGAGTCCTGTTGCCGGACGATGAGTTCCGACAGTGAGCGCGACAGGGTCAGAAGCTGGTCGATCTGCCGGTCGTTCTGCGCGACGGCCGACGTCGCCCCACTGATGCCGGCGAGCGCCCTCGCCACCTGCTCCGGGTCGTCCGGCATGATCTGCGACAACGTCGTCATCATCGCCTCCAACGACTTCGTGTCGAGTTGTTGCGCGACGGCGGTCGCATCGCGGCCGACGTCGTCCAGACTGTAGGGAACCGTGGTGCGGGACAACGGGATGACGTCGGCGGCGGCAGCGTCGGACGCGGATTCGTCGACGACACCGGCGGGAATCACCTCGAGATAGCGCTTGCCCAGGACCGTCTCGAGTCGCACGGAGGCCGTGGTGCGGCTGCCCAGCGGCTGTCCGTCGTCGAGACGGAACGCCACGCGCACATGGTCTCCCGCCAGCTCGATGCCCTCGACCCGACCGGCCGGGACCCCCGCGACGTAGACCGGGTCGCCTCCGGACAGGCCACTCGCGTTCGCCAGTTCCGCTGCGTAGGGACTGGTCCGTGCCACGTACCACAATTTCGGGATGCCCACGGCCGCCACCAGTCCCAGCACGAGCGCGACGATGCCCACCGCGCCGAGCAGCACCGGACTGCCGGATCCCGGACGGCGTTCGCCTCGAACGAGGAACAGCCACGTGCCGACCACGGCATCGATGATCTTGACGAGGAACATCAGCGGCACACCTCCGAGTGGGTGGCCCCGAAAATGTTCGCCTCGGCGTCGCCGGCCTTCAGCACGAAGTTGCACAGGTACAGGCTCACGAATCCGCCGTACCCGCTGATCCGGTTGATGCCGTCGGCGAACTGCGGCATCTGCGTGACGAAGTGGTCGAACGCCTCGGTATCCGAGATCCACTGCTCGGTCACCGATCTCACGTCGCCGATCGCACTGCCGAAAGCGCCCTGGGAGCGTCCGAGGACGTCGGCCAGCGCGGCGACGGACCGGTCACCGTCGTCGAGCACCGACGCCAGGCGGTCGTTGTCGCCCGCCATCGACGTGGTCAGGTCGCGCAGTCCGGTGACGAGTTCCTCGACCTGCGGTTGTCGCTCGTTCACCGATCCGAGCAGCGAGTTCAGATCGGTCGTCAACCGTTCGAACACCCCGCGGCGGTCGGCCAGGTCCGTGGTGAGCACCGTGATGCGATCGATGAGCGTGGACACGGCGTCTCCACGCCCGTCGAACGTCTCGACGAACGAGCGGGTGAGGGCATTGACCCGCTCGGGCTCGAGCGCGTCGAACAGGGGCTGGAAGCCGTTCATGAGCGCGGTGAGGTCCACCGGCGGTGTGGTGTGGTCGCGGCCGATCACGCCCCCGGGGGGCAGGGTGTTCCCGGCCGCCCCCACCGCGGCCGGTTCCACCGGTACGCCGGCGGGTGGGGTGAGCGCCAGGTAGCGGGCGCCGAGCATGTCGCCGTACCTGATCGCCGCGGTGACGTCCCGATGGAGCGTGTAGCGGGACGAGATCTCGATCCGGACGACCGCCTTGCTCGTTCCGCCGCCCGCGTCCGCGAACTCGATACCGTCGACGCGCCCGATGCGGACGCCGGACATCGTCACCGGATTGCCCGGGTCGAGCCCCTCGACCTCGGTGAACTCGACGCTGTACGCGTCGGTGCCGCCCCGCACCGGAACCGAGAGCGTGTTCGCGACCAGCAGCCCGCACGCCAGACCGGCGGCGCAGAATCCGGCGGTCTTCGCGAGGGGCACCCACCCGATCTTCATCGCTGGTGCACCTCCGTCCCCCGCACCAGCGGGCCCAGCAGCACCGGCGCCAACGGATTGGAGTCGGTGGGCGGGTTCGCGGCCGCCGACGTGTCGACCAGTCGGTCCTGCAGGACGTCGAGCGCCTGTTGCTCGCGGGGGCCGCCGTCCACGGCGCTCGGTCCACACGCGCCGAGGACGGCGCCGTAGCCGGGACAGTCCGCCAAGGTGTACGGCATCGGGTCGGCGAACGTGGGTACCGCCACGATGTCGAACCGGCCGGTGGCGAAGACCCGGGCGCCCGCGGCCCCGAACGTCCGCGCTCGGTCGAGGGTGCCGGTGAGACCGGCGGTGTTCGCCGCGGTGGTCGCCAGCACAGCTCCGGACGAGTCGAGCACGGTGACGATCCGGGCACGCTGCTCATCGGCGAAGGTCGCCGTCGTCGATGCGAAACGGGCTGCGGCGTCGAATGTCTCGGTTACGACGTCATCGTTCTCGACCATCGTTCGCGACAGGTCGGTGGCCGATGCCAATGTCGCCAGCAGGTCCGGCGTCGCGGTGTCGACGGCCTGCAGGACGGTCCGGAAGTCGGGGGTGGACGCGAGCAGCGACTGCACCGCCGGCGTCAGCGTGGGCGATGCGGCGGCGAGGCGATCGACGATCCGGCCCACCGTCGCGCCGCGCCCGTCGAGCGCCGTCGCCAGCGCGGACAGCACCACCTGCAACTTCTGTGGCTGCATGCTGTCGAGGACGTCCACCAGACGCGTGTAGACGTCGTAGAGGGCCACGGCGTCGGGACTGTCGTCCAGGCGCAGTTCGGCGCCGTCGGACAGGCTCGTGCCGTCGGGCTCGCCGATCAGCTTGATGTAGATGTCGCCGAAGAAGGTGCGCGGGACCACCCGGGCCCGGACGGACGCCGGGACGGATCCGATCGCGTCGGAGTCGACGGTCAGCCGGACCCGCGACGATTCCGGCCCCGAGTCGATCCCGGAGATCTGTCCGACGTTGACGCCCCGGTACCGGACGGGACCCTCGCCGGTCACCAGCCCCACCGAGGCGGGGATGCCGACGACGACCTCCGGGTCGCGTTGCAGTTGCCCGGTTCCCCGCATCACCATCGCGGCGCCCGCGACGACGGCCAGGACCACCGCCACCGCCCCGCGCACGGCCAGCGAACGCCGCTCCGAGCGCCGGGTGTCCACGTTCAGACCCCCATTCCGGGGATCGAGGGCACGAGCCCCCACAGCGCGAAGGTCATCAGCACGTCGAGCACACCGATCGCCAGAATGGCCGTGCGCAGTGCCCGGCCCGCCGCCTGCCCCACCCCGGCCGGGCCGCCGGAGGCGAAGTACCCGTACGAACAATGCACCAGTGCAACCACTCCCGCGAAAACGATCGCCTTCACGGCGGCGTAGACGAGATCCTCGGGCGACAACGCCAGGTGGAAGAAGTAGTCGTAGGTGCCTGCGGAGGCACCGCCCCAGAACACGATCACCAGTCGCGTCGACAGGTAGCTGGCGAGCAGACCGATCATGAAGATCGGCAGGACGCAGACCATCGCCGCGAGCACCCGGGTACCGGCCAGGAAGGGAATCGATCGCACCGCCATCGAATCGAGCGCATCGATCTCGTCCGAGATCCGCATGGCTCCGAGCTGAGCGGTGAATCCGGTACCGACTTTGGCGGCCAACGCGATCGCGACGACGACGGGGGCGAGTTCGCGCGTGTTCGCGATCGCCGACAGCATGCCGGACAGCGTCGTCATGCCGACGAGCTCGAGGCCGCGCTGGGTCTCGACGCCGAGCATCATCGCGGCGGCGAGTGACATCGCGAACACGATGCCGATGGTGCCGCCGCCGGACAGCACCGAGTTGGTGCCGAAGCTGACCTCGCTGATCTGCGCGAGGACGTGTCGGCGATACCGGGTGGCGGCGTAGGGCAGTGACACGACCGTCCGCCAGAAGAACGTGACGTGTCGGCCGACGTCCGCCAGTCCCCCGTACACCGCGGTGACGGGACGCACTGCCCGTCTGATCCGGATCCGGGTGTCGAAGTCGACCATCAGTACGCTCCCACGGCCGGCACGATCACCGTGTACAGAGCCGAGAGCACGGTGTTGACGATGAACACCAGCGCGAACGCGATCACGACGGCCTCGTTGACGGCGTCGGCGACACCACGGGGCCCGCCCTTGGCGTGCAGTCCCTTGAACGTCGCGACCAGCGTGGAGGTCAGCGCGAACACTGCCGCCTTCACCAACGCCATCACGAAATCCGAGGTGCGCCCGTACTGACTGAACGTCGCCAGAAACGCTCCGGCGGGCAGGTGTTGCACGTAGATGTGGTACAGGTAGCAGGCCATCACGCCGCCGAAGGTCACCATCGCACACAGGGCGAGCGACACGACCATCGATGCCACCAGCCGTGGTGCCACGAGCCGTTCGACCACGTCGAGGCCCATGACCTCCATCGCGTCGATCTCCTCGCGAATCTTCCTCGAGCCCAGATCGGTACAGATGGCCGATCCCGCGACACCCGCCATCATCAGCGCACACACCAGCGCGGACGCCTGCCCGACGATGACGAACGCGACCACCGCGCCGGAATACCCGCCGGCGCCGATCCGGCCGGCCAGCTCGCCCACCGACACTGCGACGAACACCCCGATGGGAACCATCAGCAACAGCGAGGGGGCCGTGCTCACGCGACCGATGAACAGCGTCTGACTCACCGTCTCCTGCAACGACAGGCGTCCGCGCGCGGCAGCGCGTGCGAGCGTGACGAAGGCCTGCACCGCGAAGCCGATGAGGTACCCGCCTTGGAGCGCCACCTCGCGCAGCGGCCCCTTCGCGGTGGGTAACTCGTAGGTCATGCGCCGGCCCTCCCCCAGTTCCGTCTGCGACCTTGCGGCCGTCGGGCACACGCGCAGCGAGCCCGGTGGCGTACCGTCAGCCCTGTACGACGGCGGTGGCACCGCCGCGCAGATCGCCCTTGACGACCTTCCCACTCGCGTTGCGTGGCAACGCTTCCACGCACACCAGCGCCTTGGGATGCTTGTACCTGGCGAGCCGCTCGTCGAGGAACGGCTGCAGCTCGTCGAGGGTGAGCTCGGCACCCGCGTCGGGTCGCAGCGCGACGACCGCCACCGGGATCTCGCCCCACCGGGGGTCGGGGCGTCCGATCACCGCGGCCTCGAGGATCTTCGGATGCGCGAACAGTGCGTTCTCCACCTCGGCGCAGTAGATGTTCTCGCCACCCGAGATGATCATGTCCTTCTTGCGATCGACCACGTAGACGAACCCCTCGTCGTCCACGCGCACCAGATCGCCCGAATGGAACCATCCGCCGTGGAACGCGTCCGCGGTCGCGGTCGGGTTCTGCCAGTATTCGAGCATCATCGTCGGACCTCGGTAGACGATCTCTCCCACGCCACCGGGTGGGACGTCGTTCATGTCGTCGTCGACGACCCGGGCCTGCACCGTCGGAATGACCCGGCCCACCGATCCGAGTTTGCGCAACGCATCGACACCGTCGAGCACACACGTGATCGGCGACATCTCGGTCTGCCCGAAGACGGCGACGTTCGCGGCGTCCGGGAACGTCTCGGCCATCGCCCGCAGGACGGTGTCCGATGCCGGGGCCGCTCCCCAGGAAATGCCGCGCAGCTTCAGTTTCCGCGGCTGCGCCTGCTGCGCCGCGCACACTGCCTGCCACTGGACCGGCACGAGGAACAGCGTGGTGACCTGTTCCGCCTCGAGGACGTCGAGCAGGGTGTTCGGGTCGAACGCCCCCACGGGGTGGACCACCGTGGGGAGACCGAGCATCAGGCTCGGCGCCATCGATCCCAACGCCGCGATGTGAAACATCGGGGACGCGCAGAATCCGATGTCGTCGGCATTGTTCAACTGGAAAGCGCGGATACACGTGAGCGCCTGCGCCTGCATGTTGCCGTGCGTCAGCACCGCGCCCTTGGGCCGGCCGGTGGTTCCCGACGTGTACATGATGAGTGCCGGGGTGTCGTCCGGGATGTCGGTCTCGGGACGGGCGGCGCCCTCCTCCGCGATCAACTCCTCGTACCCCAGCACGTCACCCTCGGTGGTCCCGCCGACGACGACGGACAGCTCGAGCCCGTCGGTTTCGGCCCGCACCGCGGCGGCCAGCGGCGCCAGCACGGCGTCCGCCACCACGACCCGAGCACCGCTGTCGCGCACCAGGAAAGCAACTTCGGGCGCCGTCATCCGGAAGTTCACGGGCACGGCGATCGCGCCGAGAGCGTTGGCCGCCAACACGATCTCGACGTACTCGGGTCGGTTGAGCGCAAGGATCAGCACCCGGTCGCCGAAACCGACACCGCGGCGCGCCAGCGCGTCGGCGAACCGCTCGATACGTTCGTGCAGGGCGGCCCACGTGATCGACGCTCCCTGGAACCGGAGCGCAGTTCGGTCGGGAATCATCGAGGCGTGCCGCGCCACCTGGTTGTTCCAGTTGTTGCGACGCGATCGGCGCGCCTCGAGCGAGGCCGCGGACGCAGCAGCGGAGTTGACCATCGAAGGTTCCTCTCGTGCGTTTCGGGTCTTCCCGATCTGACCGGACCCGTGGTTCGATGTGAGGCAGATTACATGTTATGTGCGGTTCGCGGGTGCACTTTTGTTAATCGCGATTCTCGACTGTCGGCCGCGTCGAGACGTGACCGCTTCCGTCCACGACCCCGCGTCATGCGGCGGCGTCGGTCCGCCTGACCTTGCTTTATCGACCGGCGCTCCGTGCCGACCGGAGAGGCCCGGACGCCGGAGAAGTGGATGCAGATTCGCACTTCACGAGAACCGTGGTGGGCGCTTGTGCAGCATCGCCGCCGCGCCCTCGGCGAAGTCGTCGGATGCCAGTAGTTCGGCCTGCCCGGCGCGCTCCCGCTCGAGTGCGGCGTCGAGCGCCTCGAGCGTGACGGCGTTCAACGAGCGTTTCGTGAGTTCGAGCGCCCGTCGCGGACCGGCGGCCAGTCGGTGGGCGACGGCGTCTGCGTGCGTGAGCAATTCGGCGTCGGGCAGCGTCCGCGCAACCAGGCCGATGCGGGCCGCGTCCACCGCAGGGATCCGCTCCCCGAGAAGTGCCATCTCCGCGGCCCGCGCGCGTCCGACCGCCGCGGGTACCAGCAGGCTCGTCCCTCCGTCCGGCATGAGACCGACACCGACGAACGCCAGCAGGAAGTAGGCGCTCTCGGCGGCGTACGTGAGGTCCGCCGCCAGTGCGATGGACACCCCGACGCCGGCGGCAGCCCCGTTCACGGCCGCGACCACCGGCACCGGGGCCGCCACGATGGCGCGGATGACCGCGTTGGCGACGTCCATCACGACGGTCGGATCGGTCGGATGATCCGATGCCGCAGCGAGATCCGCACCCGTGCAGAAGGCCGTCCCGGAGCCGGTGAGGAGGATCGAGCGCACCGACCGGTCACCGCCCGCCTCGAGAAGCGCCTCCCCCAACTCCCGCATTGTCGCCATGTCGACGGCGTTCATCCGGGAGGGGCGATCGATCGTCAGCCGCAGGACACCGTCGTGCAGGTCGCGGCGCAGTCCCGTCGTCGCGGCAGTCATACCCGCACCCGCTCGCCGATCGCGGCAGCCGGTCCGGCGCGGCCCGCCCACATCATGCCGCCCTGGACCACCGGGTGACGTACCCCGAACATCCCCGTGAATCGGGTCCTCACATGTCCTCCTCGGTCCCCGGAAAGCCGATCCGGAGCTCGGCTGCGAACGACAACGGCGATACCGACACGAGCGGTGGAGCGACCGGGCACTGCACACGGCCGGCCCTCGGCGAGAATTTCCGTTAACATTCGCGGCGCCGGTCCGGTTTGTCAACCCCTGTCGTACAGACGAATTCGTAGTATTCACGCGGGGATTCGGGCACCGATCCCGTGTCACCGGGACTCACCTGTGCGTTATGCTGCGGCGATCAGGCCCACTCGGCGAGGAGGTTCGGTGGCGGAACGGACGAAGGCCCGAACCCGCGCGGCGCGTGTCCGTATCGACGTGCAGCACGCACCCGTGGCCGAGCCGCGACGCAGGCCGAAGAATCGGAAGGCGCAGATCGCGGCAGTGGCTGCGGAGGCGTTCAGCGAGCGGGGTTACCACGGCGTGAGCATCGACGAGATCGCCACGACGGTGGGGATCTCGGGGCCGGCCCTCTATCGCCACTTCCCCAACAAGTACGCACTCTTCCTCCACGCCGCGACCGGACTCGCGACCAGCCTCGAGGACGCGATCGCACGCGACGCGGAGTCGGCCGCCGCGAGTCCGGCCGAACGGCTCGACCAACAGATCGTCGCCGCGATACGCACCACCGTCGCCAACCGGAAGACCGCGGGCCTGTACCGGTGGGAGAGTCGCTACCTCGAGCCGGCCGACCGCGCGATCATTCGTGCCGCGATCACGTCGGTCAACCGGAGGATGGGTGAGACGCTCGCCCGGATGCGCCCGGGCCTGACCGAGCAGGACGACTTCCAGATCTGTGTGGCCGTGCTCAGTGTCGTCGGAAGCGTCACCGCGCACCGAGCGCACCTGCCGACTCGGCGGCTCGAACAACTACTGCTCGACGCGTGCCGCGCCGTGGCGCGAACCGAACTGCCTCTTCACGATGCGCCCGCGCACCGTCCGCCCGCGCCTGCGGGAATCGCCTCGTCCAACAAACGTGAGGTTCTGCTGCACGAGGCGATCCGGCTCTTCCACGCCCGCGGCTACCACGAGGTGAGCATCGAGGAGATCGGCAGCGCCGCCGGCATCAACGCGTCGGGGGTGTACCGGCACTTCGCGAGCAAGTCCGATCTGTTGTCGGCCGCGTTCCACCGCGCGGCGGAGCGGCTCGCGGTGGCCGTCGGGACCGCGCTGGCCGGGTCCACGACGCCCCGCGACGCGCTGCGGTCGCTGGTCGAGGTGTACGTCCACCTGTCCTTCGGGCAGAGCGAGCTGATGAGTGTGTACTTCGCGGAGATCGGCAGCCTGCCCGAGGCGCAGCGCACCGAACTGCGGAACGTGCAGCGGCTGAACGTCGAGGAGTGGTCACGTCTGTTGAACGAAGTCCGTGCCGACCTGTCCGTGGTCGAGTGCCGGTTCCTCGTCCACGCCGCGCTCAACCTCGTGCTCGACGTGGGACGCGTGATGCACTTCGAACCGGCCCCCGCCAACGAGGCGCGTGTCCGGGCGCTCATGCTCGCCACCCTGTTCGGTTCCGCGAGCGGCGCATGAGCGAATCGGCCACCGAACCTTCCCCACCGACGGCATCGGAGGATGAGCATGGACGTACGTGACGAGGTCGCGGCCCTGCGGGCGCGCACCGACCGGATCGATCCGCGCGAACTGGATGCGCTGTGGGCGCGCCTGGACGTCTGCCGTCCGATCGATCTCATCGGATACCGCTGGCGCGGTTTCGCTTTCGACACCGGTCACCGCACCGGCACGCTGCTCGACCGGGCGCACTGGTACGGCAAGGCCTTCGCCGGCGAGTCCGACGTCCAGCCACTGCTCTGCCGCGGCGAGGACGGGCAGCTGTTCTCCGACATCGGGACCGGCCACGGTGAGGCGAGCCTCTGGGAGGTGGTCTTCCGGGGCGAGGCCACCGCGACGATGGTCTACGACGGCATGCCGGTGTTCGACCACTTCAAGAAGGTCGACGACGACACCGTCATCGGTGTCATGAACGGCAAGGGCAAGCTCGTGTTCGACGCGGGTGAACACTTCTGGTTCGGACTCGAGCGGGACGTCGCGCTCTGACCGCGGTCCGTCTCGCTCAGATGAGGTGCCGGTGCGCCGCGAGCCGTCGGCGCATGTCCCACAGGTAGTAGCCGGCGGCGGCCTGGCGGACCGACCGCGGCACCCGCCGGTACACGCGGGGCAGCACGCGCATCGTGCGGTCGAACCGGCGCTGGTCGCGCGGACTCCACGCCAGCGCGAACTGGTCCCGGATCCGCGGCGGCAACAGCCCGGTGGTGAAGAACCGTTGCAGCGGCATGCTCATCCGCACCGGGAGCGGGGCCCGGCCGCCGGACAGGAGGCGGCGCACGTACGCGCGCACCTGCTCGTCCACCTCGGCGCCCGCGATCATCCGGTCCCAGTACGCGTCGAACTCGGTTCTCGACGCCGGCCACATGTCCTCCCGGACCTGCAACGCCGTCCCGTAGACCGCGGACTGCCGGTAGAGCCGCTCCGCATCGGCGTCCGACAGCTCACCGAAGAAACGCGTGTACATGTCGAAACCGTTGCGGTACAACGTGGCCGCGACCCACAACTGCAGATCCGGATCGAAGGCGTTGTACCGGTCCGACCGCACAGGTACGTGAGCCTTGTTGACCAGTCGCACCACCGTCTGTTTCTCCTGCGGCGTTCCGAGGGTCACGGCGTAGACGTACGTCATGGTGGTGCGCAGCCGGTCGAGGGGCCGTTGCAGAGTCGTGCTGTGCTCGGCGACGCCCCGTCCCACCCCGGGGAGGGCCAGTTGCAACAGCACGCTGGCACCGGCGCCGAGGAGCAGCATCGACTCACCGACGAAGTCGGCCAGGTCCACGTCCCCCGCCGGACGCTGCACGATCTGATCGGTCATGTCCAGATTCCACTTCGTTCGAGGTGTGCGACGAGCCGCTTCGCGGCATCGTCGAACTGGATACGGGTGTGCCGGCCGACGGCCTCCCGGTCGCGGTCGCGGATCGCGTCGATCAGCCGGGTGTGCGACTGCACCGCGAGGGTGCCCCAGTCCGGATCGGCGGCGTACAGCTGATGAGGCGTGTACCGGGCGGCGCCCAGCAGGAACCACGCGAGCTTCGGTCCGCGGCCGATCCGGCACAGCTCGCGATGGAACTCGTACTCCGCCTCGGCGATCCGATCCGGATCGGCCAGCTCGACGGCCGTGCGCAGCGCGTCGTTGCGGGCGGCCAGCCGGGTGAGGTCGTCGGCGGTCGCGGAGTGGACGGCACGTTCGGCGAGCTCGACCGTGATGCGACCCTGCAGCCAGAAGATGTCGTACACGTCCTCACGCCCCAGCGGCGCGACGACGTATCCGCGGTTGGGCACCGACTCCACGATGCCCTCGCCGCGCAGCGTCAGCAGCGCCTCCCGCACCGGGGTGACGCTCACCCCCAACTCGGCGGCGGTCTCGTCCAGGCGGACGAACGTCCCGGGCCGCAGCCGGCCCGACATCACCGCGCTGCGCAGGCGGGCTGCCACGTCGTCGGACAGCTGGGTCCGCCGCAGCGGTCGCGGGGGCCGTGTCGGCGCAGCCATGTCGATCCCCTACAGCCCGAACGTCTTGCCGATGATGTCGCGCTGAATCTCGTTGGTGCCGCCGTAGATCGACGACACCAGCGTCCTGCGGACGTGGCCTTCCATGTCGAACTCGGTGGCGTATCCATAGCCGCCCATCATTTGCATGCCCTCGAGCGCGACCTTCTTGGCGGTCTCGGTGGCCTTGAGCTTGACCATGGAGGCCTCGCGCGGGAACAGCTTCTCGGGGTTCGCGTCGATCGTGCGGGCGGTGTCGTAGACGAGCAGTCGGGTGCACTCGATCTCGGTCGCGAGATCGGCGATCCGGTGCCGCAACGCCTGGAACGTACCCACCGGTCGACCGAACTGCTTTCGCTGCGTGACGAATCGGAGTGTGTCGTCGAACGCGCGCTGCGCCGTGCCGAGCATCATGGCACCGAGAATGAGCCGCTCGATGTTGAGGCCCGTCATGAGCTGCGCCCACCCGTTGCCGACCTCGCCGACCACCGCATCCTCCGGCAGGTGGACGTCGGTGAGGTAGAGGTCGTTGACCTCCTTGCCGCCCATCGTCTCGATGCCGCTGATCTTCAATCCGGGTGTGTCCGCCGGCAGGTGGAACATCGTCAGGCCCTCGTGCTTGGAACCGGTGCGGTCGGTCCGCGCCACCAGCAGGATGTTCTCGGCGATGTGCGCGTTGGAGCACCACGTCTTCTGCCCGTTGATCAACCAGCCGTCGGACACCTTCTCGGCCCGGCAGCTGAGATTGCCCACGTCCGATCCCGCCTCGGGCTCGGACATCGAGATCGACTCCGACGCGCCACGGACGATGCCGCCGAGGACCACGCGCTTCTGCGCCTCGGTGCCGAACTTGGCGTAGGCGGCACCGGTGATGAGCGTGGGTCCGATGCCCCCGATCGGCGCCATGCCGCGCGCCGCCTGCTCGAGCAGGATGCACATGTCGACCATGGTCCCGGCCGACCCGCCGTACTCCTCGGGAACGGTCACGCCGAGCCACCCCAGGTCGGCCATCTTCGAATACAGCGCCTGACTGTGGTTGTGCTCGCTCCGCCCGGTCAGCGCGTCCCGCTGCTCCCGGGTACCGCACTCACGCCGACAGAACGCGGCCACCGCCTGCGCGAAATCCTGCTGCTCGGGGGTGAAGTCGATCGTCATGAAGGGGCTCCTGCCTGGGAAGAATCGAATGATCGCGTTCCGGGACAACATGCGGACACCGCGCGCGGGGGTTGTCCGCGTCGGCCGGGCCTAATAGTGTGAGCGTCACCACAGTAAATCACATCACATATATGTGATGCGATCCCTGGAGCGGAGGAAGTTCGACATGACCCGAGAACTGCGCGACGCCACCCCCGGCCTGGCCCCGGACCGAGCCCCGGAGACGTTCACGAGCCTCAACCCACGGACCGGGCAGGTACTGGCCGAGTACCCGGTGGCCGACGAAGCCGACGTCGCCGGCGCTGTGGAACGCGCACGCGGCGCCGCTCGGTGGTGGGACGCGCAGGGATTCCGCGGTCGCCGCGACTGGCTGCTGGAATTCAAGAAGGCGATCGCCGCGGATGCCGAGGACCTCGCCCGCGTCGTCTCCGCCGAGACCGGCAAGCCGCACGACGACGCCCTGCTCGAGGTGATGCTCGCCGTCGAGCACCTCGACTGGGCGGCCCGCAACGCGAAGAAGGTCCTCAGAGCGCGCCGGGTGTCGCCGGGACTGGTCAGTGCCAACCAGTCGGCCACCCTCGGCTACCACCCGCTCGGCGTCGTCGGCGTCATCGGCCCGTGGAACTACCCGGTGTACACGCCGATGGGGTCGATCTCGTACGCGCTCGCGGCCGGCAACGCGATCGTGTTCAAGCCCAGCGAGCTGACGCCGGGTGTCGGGAAGTGGCTCGAGGCCAGGTGGAATGCGCTGGCCCCCACCCAACCGGTCCTGCAGGTGATCACCGGGCTGGGCGCGACGGGCGCGGCGCTGTGCCGGGCCGGCGTCGACAAGATCGCGTTCACGGGGTCCGGGCCCACGGCCCGCAAGGTCATGGCGGTGTGCGCCGAGACGCTCACCCCGCTCGTGGCCGAGTGCGGCGGCAAGGACGCGATGCTGGTGGCCGAGGACGCCGACCTGGACAAGGCCGTCGAGTTCGCGGCGTTCGGCGCGTTCGGCAACGCCGGTCAGACGTGCGCGGGCGTCGAACGGATCTACGTGGCCGAACCGGTGTACCAGCAGTTCCTCGACAAGCTCACCTCCGCGGTCGATCGCGTCCGCCCGGGCGGCACCGACGCCGACACGTACGGCCCGATGACCCTCCCCCGGCAGGCCGACGTCGTCCGCAACCACATCGCCGACGCCCTCGACAAGGGCGCTCGCGCGGTGATCGGCGGCATCGACTCGGTGCACGAGCGGTTCGTCGATCCGGTCATCCTCACCGACGTACCGGAATCGTCCTCCGCGGTGTGCGAGGAGACGTTCGGTCCGACGGTGGTCGTGAACCGGGTCCGCGACCTCGAGGAGGGGATCGAACGCGCCAACGCGACGTCGTACGGTCTGGGCGCCTCGGTGTTCACGCGCAACCGCTCGCGCGGCCGGGACATCGCGCAGCGCCTGCGCGCCGGCATGGTCTCTGTCAACTCGGTGCTCGGCTTCGCGGGCGTCCCGTCGTTGCCGTTCGGCGGCAGCGGAGAATCGGGCTTCGGCCGGATCCACGGCGCCGACGGCTTGCGCGAGTTCAGTCGCCCCAAGGCCGTCACGGTCGAAAGGTTCTCGGCGCCTCTGAAACTGATGACGCTGGAGCGGTCCGTGCGGGACATGAGGGTATCGGCGTGGATGCTGAAGACCCGGCACGGGCGGTGACCCGATGACGCTGACGAACTCACGCCCGGCCACGCGACGGGCGGGCACGTTCCCCGCACCCGACCGCGAACCGCGGCCGCACCGGGGCCGGATGGGATGGGTGAAGACGATCGAGGGCCTCGACCCCGAGGCCCGACACCAGGACATCCTGCGGATCACCGCGGGCTACGAGTTCCCGTGGGACTACCAGCGTTCGCTCGAGTTCGCCCTCTTCCGCACCTACTGCGTACCCTCGATCTCCGAACTCCTCGCTCGCACGGGTGAATTCGAACGTCGGCCGCAGAAGCGGTACGACGACACCTCGCTGTTGATGACCGAACTGGTCGAGCACGGCTACGACTCGGAGCGAGGCCGCGAGTCGCTCCGGAACGTCAACCGCATGCACGGGCGGTATCCGATCGCCAACGACGACATGCTCTACGTGCTGTCGACGTTCGCGTACGACCCGATCGACTGGATCGACCGGTACGGGTGGCGCAGGCTCCATCCGCACGAGCGCCTCGCGTCGTTCCACTTCTACCGTCAGGTCGGAATTCGCATGGGTATCAAGGACATTCCCGAGTCCTATCAGGACTTCGCCCGCTTCAAGATGGACTACGAACGCGACCGGTTCGTCTACAGCGACGACAACCACCGGATCGGCACCTACACCCTGCGGCTGTTCCAGTCGTGGTACCCGAGCGTCCTGGAACGGCCCGTCGCGGCGGCCGTGTACGCGCTCGTCGACGCCCGGATGTCCGCCGCCTTCGGCTTTCCCGAGGGGTCACCGCGGGTGCGCGCCGCCGCCGAGGCGGGTCTGCGGGCGCGGTCGGCGGTGGTGCGTGCGCTCCCCAAACGGCGTACGTCCGCCGGTGCGGCCGACCCGGGCAACCGCACCTATCCCGGATACCCCGTCGGCTACCGTCCGCGCGATCTCGGCACCGAGCGCGTTCAGACGCCCTCGGGTACCTGAGCAGGCCTGCGGTCGAACGCTTCCTGCACGGCGACGATGCCGGCCCGTACCGCCGGGCCGGCGTTGTCGGGGCGCCACACCACGTGGATGTCGCGCTGCAGCGGCGGATCGGTCGGAAGCAGGATCACGCCGTCCGGCACGTCGTCGACCGCCAGGTGCGGCACCAGGGCGGCGGCCAGACCGGCCGCGACGAACGCCAGGTGCGTGGAGACATCCGACGCCTCGAAATCGACACGGGGCTCGAAGCCCTGCCCGCGCAGGGTCTTCACGAGCCACTCGCGGAAGGCCGTCCCGGCGCCCCACGCCACCCAGGCAGTGTCCGCGAGCTCGCGCAGCGGGACCGCTCCGCGGCCGGAGAGAGGGTGGCCCGCGGGCAGCGCGACCGCCGCCGAGTCCCGATGGACCAGCCGCGAGTCCATTCCGACCGGGATGTGTGCCGGCGCCGATTCCCAGCTGTCGATCACGCCGATGTCGACCCGTCTGCGCGCCAGCGATTCCAGCGTCACCTCGGTCTCCGCCTCCGCCACCGACACCTGCACGGGATAGCGGCCGGTCAGTGCCGTGACCACCGACGGCAGCACCACCCGGGAGGCCGCCACGAAGGCGCCGAACCGGATCGGCCCGACGATCTCGTCCCGCATCGACCCGATCTCCGCCTCGACGGCGGCCGCGCGGGCCAGTAGCTCCCCGCCTCGCCGGGCCAGCAGCTCACCGGCCGGCGTGACCCGCACGCCGCGCCCCACCTGTTCGAGCAGCGCGGTACCCATCTCCCGCTCGAGTTTCGCGAGCTGCTGCGAGACCCCGGACGGGGTCACGTGCAGCACGCGGGCTGCGGCGGCGACCGATCCGGTCTCGGCCACGGCGCACAGCGCACGGAGTCGCTCGAGGTTCAACACGTCACGAACACTACCGGATACCAAGAAACATATCTTACTTGTCGTTTGTGCAGGTAGAACCCAGAATCGAGCGCGTGCAAACGACCGAAATCCTGGACGCGCGACCGGTCGTCACCGCCCCCGCCGGTCGCGCCGCCGACCCGCGCGTGCTGGCCGTGGCGGGCGCGGCCTCCATCTCCCTGACCGCGGTGTTCATCCGACTGGCCGACGCTTCCCCCGCCACGGCCGTGTTCTACCGCTGCCTGCTGCCGCTCCCCCTTCTGGCGGTGCTCGCGTGGCGTGAGCACCGGCGCGGACACCGTGTCACTTCACGGGACGCGCTGCGGTACACCGTCGCGGGCGCGATGCTCGGGGTCGACTTCGCGCTGTGGTCGCAGGCCATCCTGCTCATCGGCGCCGGCATCTCCACGGTGCTCGTCAACGTCCAGGTCGTCGTCGTCCCCCTCCTGTCGTTCCTGGTGCTGGGGACCCGGGTTCCGACACGGTTCGTCGTCGCGGTGCCGGTGTTGTTCGCCGGGATCGCGCTCACCGCCGGAATCGCCGACGGATTCTCCACCGGATCGGACCTGGTGTGGGGCACGGCGCTGGCGCTGCTGTCGGGGGTCGCGTACGCGGGGTACATCTTCGTGGTGGGCGGCCGCGGATCGGCGGAGACCGCGGGGGGCCAGGTGCTCGTCTCGACCGCCGCGGCCGGAATCGCCGGGGCCGTCGTCGGATCCGCGTGGGGCACGGTGGACCTCACACCCGGGTGGGTGTCGTTCGGGTGGCTGGCGCTCCTCGCCGTCTCCGCCCAGCTCGTCGGGTGGGTGCTGCTCGGTCGATCGCTCCCCCGCCTGGCGCCCGAGGTCGGGGCCACACTGCTCCTCCTGCAACCCGTCCTCGCGATCGCGGCCGCGATGGTTCTGCTGCACGAGCGCCCCACCACGCTGCAACTCGCCGGCTGCGCCATGGTCGTCGCGGCCGCGTGGTACGTCGCGGCGCGACCGCGCAGGTCCCGCTGAACGAGATTCTCGTTCCACTTTTGCGCCCACGCGTCCACGCTGTGACACCGGACACGCGTCGCGTGTCGACGTGCACCCTGCGCAACCTCAGACACCCAGGAGGCTTCTCGAGATGTACCCGGGCATCCACGCGGCAACCGCGCCCGAGCGACCGGCGGTCGTCTTCGCCCCCACCGATGAGGTCGTGACCTACCGCGAACTCGAGGACCGCTCCAACCAGTTGGCGCAACAATGGCACGCACTCGGCCTGCGTCCCGGGGACCACGTGGCGATCCTCGCCGAGAACCATCCGCGGTACCTCGAGGTCTACTGGGCCGCGGTGCGGTCGGGCCTGTACATCACGGCCGTCAACTGGCATCTCACCGCAGACGAGGCCGCGTACATCGTCACCGACTGCCAGGCACAGCTGATCGTCACCACGTACCGGCTCGCCGACCTGGCGACCGCGATCGTCGACGAACTCGCGGACCGTCCGCACCTGTTCATGATGGACGGCGTCGTCGACGGCTTCACCTCGTACGAGGACTCGATGGCCCGGTTCGAGCCGGTGCCGCTCACCGAACAACCGCGCGGCGACATGATGCTCTACTCGTCGGGAACGACGGGACGACCCAAGGGTATTCGTCGGCCGCTGACCGGCATCACGATCGACGACCCGCGGGGAATGAGCGTCGGGTACTTCGCGCAGTCGCTGCTCGGGATGACCGAGGAGTCGCGCTACC
Source organism: Rhodococcus sp. SGAir0479 (assembly GCF_005484805.1). NCBI lineage: Bacteria > Bacillati > Actinomycetota > Actinomycetes > Mycobacteriales > Nocardiaceae > Rhodococcus > Rhodococcus sp. SGAir0479. The sequence continues at coordinate 4,419,049 of NZ_CP039432.1, read as the reverse complement.
TGGTGCCCGCACCGATGTACCACTCCGCCGCACTCCAGTGGTCCGCGGGCGCGCAGGCGGTCGGCGCCACCGTGGTCCTCATGGAGCGGTTCGACGCCCGCGAGTTCCTCGCCACCGTCGAGAAGTACTCGATCACGCACACCCAGGTGGTGCCGACGATGATGGTGCGTCTGCTCAAACTGCCCGACGCCGAACGCACCTCGTACGACGTCTCCTCGCTGCAGGACTTCCTGCACTCCGCGGCGCCGTGCCCGCCCGCCGTCAAACACGCCACGATCGACTGGCTGGGTCCCATCGTCAGCGAGTTGTACTCGGGCACCGAAGGAATGGGCATGACCTTCCTGACCGCGACCGAGTGGCTCGAGCGCCCCGGCTCCGTGGGCCGCCCGGTCCTCGGCACCCCGGTCGTCTGCGACGAGGACGGCCAGCCGGTTGCCGCCGGACAGATCGGGACCGTGTACTTCGAGCGCGATGTCGTGCCGTTCGAGTACCACAACGACGCCGACAAGACCGCCGATTCCCGGCACCCGAGCAACCCGCGCCTGTCCACGGTGGGCGACGTCGGCTACGTCGACGAGGACGGCTACCTGTACCTCACCGACCGCAAGTCGTTCATGATCATCTCCGGCGGCGTCAACATCTACCCGGCCGAGATCGAGTCGTGCCTGTCGGCGCACCCGGACGTCGCCGACGTCGCGGTGTTCGGCCTGCCGGACCCCGAGATGGGTGAATACGTCCACGCGGTCGTCGAACTCGATCCCGGGGTGCCGGCCGACGAGTCCACGGCGGAAGCACTCCGTGGTTACGTCCGCGAGCACCTCGCGAAGTACAAGGTGCCGAAGACGATCGAGTTCTGCGATCGCCTGCCGCGGCTGGCGACCGGCAAGGTCCGCAAGCACGAACTGCGCGACGCCGCGCTGCGCGCCCTCGTCTAGAAACGAGCGGGCGGTTACTGCGCCCGGCTCTCGGCCGATGGTGCAGTAACCGCCCGATCAGCCTGTGGATGGCGACCACCGTTGTCCACAGACTCCCGTGACGGGTTCCACGGTCGGGCAGCACCACTCATGCTGCACCCATGCAACCGTTTCTGGGGTCACGGGCCGTCGCCGACGGGTCCGTCACCGTCCATCGACTCCGCCACGACTTCACCCGTGTGTACCGCGACGTCTACGTTCCGCGCGGGACACCGATCACGCCCCACGTCCGGGCCCGCGCAGCCAGCCTGTTCGCGGGTCGCGATGCGGTACTGACGGGATGGTCGGCCGCGGCGCTGCACGGGGCACGGTGGGTGGATGCCGGGGCGCCCGCGGAGGTGATTCGCAGCGGGCACTGGCGAGCGCCGACCGGGTTGCTCGCCCACGACTGCCGGCTGACTCCGGGCGAAGTCTGCGTCGTCGGCGGAATGCGGGTGGCAACTCCCGCGCGGACGGCCTTCGATCTGGGACGCCGCCTTCCTCGCAGGGACGCGATCGCCACCCTCGACGACCTGTGCCGTAGTACGACGGCCACGATCGCGGACATCGACGAGCTCGCGCGGCATCACGCACGCACCCCCGGCAGCCGACGCGTGCGCGAGCACCTCACGCTCGTCGACTCGGGTGCCGAGTCGCCGCCGGAGACCCACACCCGGTTGACCCTCGTCGATGCCGGGCTGCCCCGGCCGGAGACGCAGATAGTCCACGTCGAAGGGGGGTGGGAGTTCGCCCGGTCCGATCCGGGCTGGCGGCGATGGCGAACGCTGGTCGAGTACGACGGTGCGCACCACTGGACCGATCGTCGCCAGCGGGCCCTGGGACCTCGAACGCGCGACCCGGATCGAGCGGCTCGGCTGGTCCGTGGTGCGGGTGGGCGCCGAACTGTTGTACGACCGTCCCACCGAACTGGTGCGGCGGGTGCGCGACAAACTGCGCGCGGCGGGGGCCGACGTATGACGAACGGGCGGTTACTGCTCCCGGCTCTCGGCCGATGGTGCAGTAACCGCCCGTTGTTCGTCGGTGTCGGTCAGGCGGCGACCTTCGCGCGAGTGTCGTCGGGAGCCTGGGCCTCCGGTGTCTCGACCGGCCCGATCGCCTGCGCGTAGTGGAAGTGCGGGCGGCGGTGGCCGAGGAAGGACCCGAACCAGGACATCACCGCGACGTAGCGGTTGCGGAAGCCCACCAGGTACACCATGTGGACGGCGAGCCACAGCACCCACGCGACGAAGCCGGTCAGTTCGATGCTCTTGACCTTGGTGACGGCGCGGAAGCGGTTGATGATCGCCATCGAACCCTTGTCGCGGAACTTGAACGGCGTGCCGCGCTTGGTCTTGCCGAGGATCGTCTTGGCGACGTGGCGGCCACCCTGCATCGCGACCGGGGACTGGCCGGGCAGGTTGTTCAGCGACGTCATGTCGCCGACCGCGAAGATGTCGGCACGGCCACCGACGGTGAGGTCGGGGTTCACGAGCAGACGCCCGGCGCGGTCGGTCTCGCAGCCGGTGCGCTCGGCGAGCACACCCGCGAAGTCGTTGGCCTGGACACCGGCCGACCAGATGATGGTCTCGGCGGTGCGACGCTCGCCGGTCTCACTGCCGTGCGCCTTGAACGTGGCGCCGTGCTCGTCGATGTCGGTGACCAGCGTGTTCAGCACCACCTCGACGCCCGACTTCTCGAGCGATTCCTGGGTGTACTTGCTGAGCTTGCCGCCGTACGCCGGCATCGCGACACCCGCGCCCTCGACGAGGGTGACGGTGACGTCGTCGGCGGTGACGCCGCGGATCGACTGCTCGAAGTAGCGGCCCGCGAGCTCCTTGATCTGCCCGGCCAGCTCGACGCCGGTCGCGCCGGCACCGATGACGATGAAGCTCAGCAGGTTCTTGCGGTGCTCGAGGTCGGTGGTGGTGTGCGCCTCCTCGAAGCAGCGCACGATCTGCGCACGCAGCCGCTCGGCGTCGTCGACGGTCTTGAGCGCGTAGGTGACCTTGGCGAACTCGTTGCGGCCGAAGTAGCTCTGCCGAGCACCGGTGGCGGCCACGAGCGAGTCGTAGCCGAGGGTGTGGCGCTCGCCGCCGGCCTCGTAGACCAGTTCCTTCTCGTCCGCGTGCACGTCGACGACCCGGCCCAGGCGGACGTCCGCGTGGGGGTACTTCGCGAGGATCGCGCGTACCGACGGGGCGATCTCACCGGCCGCCAGGACGCCCGTGGCCACCTGATACAGCAGGGGCTGGAAGAGGTGCTCGGTGGTCTCCGAGATGAGGACGAACGGCTTGCCGGCCTTGGCCAGCTTCTTCGCCGTGGCGAGGGCACCGAACCCGGATCCGACGATCACAACTTCGGTCCGGTCGATTGCTGCTTCGCTCACGGTTGCCTCCTTCTCGAGATGTACGAGAGACCTGGTCGAGATGTATGAGTAACACCGTAGGAGCGCTAAGTACCCGTACGCCAGCAATCAGGGATATTCGGAAAACAGTTATCGCGATCGCTCATAAGTAGTATGGGGACTCGTGGACTTCCGGCAGCTGCGTTACTTCCTCGCCGTCAGTGAGGAGCTGAGCTTCAGCAAGGCCGCGCAGCGGTGCTTCATCTCGCAGTCCGCGATCAGTCACCAGGTCAGCAAGCTCGAGCAGGAACTGGGGACGTCACTGTTCGAGCGGTCCACCCGGGTCGTGAAGCTGACTCCCGCCGGGACGCGGCTGAAGCCCATCGCGCAGGAGGTGCTCAGCCTCGAGGCCAAGGCCTTCGCCGCGGCCAAGGAACCGCGCAACCGCATCCGGATCACCGCGAGCATGAGTTTCGCGCCGCAGAGCCTGGCCGCCATCGCACACGTGCGGGCGCGGCACCCCGACCTCGACATCGAGTTCGTGATCAAGAACTTCACCGACCGCATCGAGGCGGTCTCGGCGGGCGACGCCGACATCGCGCTGATCCGCGGCGAGGTCGACCGGCCGGGGCTCGAAACCCTGGAGCTCGGCGTCGAGGATCTGCTCGTCGCGACGTCCAACCAGCACCCGGTGTCGGCGTTCTCCACCGTCGAACTGAGCGAACTCGCCCCCTACCCGCTGCTGCTGCCGCCCCGGCACAGCCAGGTACTCATCCATTCGGTGGTCGAGGACGCCTTCGTCGAAGTGGGACGGCGGGCCCAGCTGGGGCCGCCGATCGCCCGGGACCACGCGGCGATCCTCGACGTCATCACCAATCCGCGCGCGTGGACGGTTCTGTACGCCAGCACGGTCGCCGAGGTGCCGCGGACCGGGCTGTGCCTGATGCGCGAGCGACGCAACCGCCTGCGGGTCCCGGTGAGCGGCATCGTCCGCACCGGCGCCGCCGACGCGCCGGGCATGGCCAGCCTGGTGCACGCGCTGCGCCGGACGGTGACGGCGGACAGCAGTGCGCCCCCGGCACCGCCGCAGCAGGCCGGGGGCGCACCGGACGAGCGGTGACGAGCGCGGTTACAGAGTGCGCCGTCCCGACAGCGCGCGGCCGAGCGTCAGTTCGTCGGCGAACTCGAGGTCGCCGCCCATCGGCAGACCCGACGCCAGCCGCGACACCGTCAGCCCCGGGAAGTCCCGAAGCATCCGCACCAGGTACGTCGCGGTGGCCTCACCCTCGGTGTTGGGGTCGGTCGCGATGATCACCTCACTGACGTCGACGCCGTCCTCCTGGTTACCGATGCGCGTCAGCAGTTCCCGGATCCGCAACTGGTCCGGTCCGATGCCGCTCAACGGGTCGAGTGCGCCGCCGAGGACGTGGTAGCGGCCCCTGAACTCACGGGTGCGTTCGATCGCCTGCACGTCCTTGGGCTCCTCGACGACGCACACCATGGTGCGGTCGCGGCGCGGGTCGGCACAGATCCGGCACTTCTCCTCCTCGGAGACCGTGCCGCACACGACGCAGAACTGCACGCCGTCGCGCACCTTCTGCAGGACGGCCTGCAGCCGGTCGATCTCGGGCGGCTCGACCGACAGCAGGTGGAAGGCAATGCGCTGGGCGCTCTTGGGGCCGATACCGGGCAGCTTGCCCAGTTCGTCGATCAAGTCCTGGACGGGACCCTCGTACAACTGCCGACCTCTAGAACGGGAGTCCGGGCAGGCCGCCGGCGAGCGGGCCGAGCTTGCTCGCCGCCATCTCCTGGGCCTTGTTCGACGCCTCCGCGATCGCGCCGATCACGAGGTCCTGCAGCGTCTCGATGTCCTCGGGATCGACGACCTTGGGGTCGATCGTGAGGCCGACGACCTCGCCGGTGCCCTTGACCGTCGCGGTCACCAGTCCGCCTCCGGCCTGACCGGTCACCTCGGCCTCGGCCATCTCGGCCTGCGCCGCCATCAACTGCTGCTGCATCTGCTGCGCCTGCGCGAGCAGTTGCTGCATGTCGGGCTGTCCACCTGGTTGCACTGGACTGGTCCTTTCGTCGGGTCGGTTCGTCAGCGTAGTCCGTCGCCGCTAGGCCAGCTCGCGCTGCAGATTCGCGAGCGTGGCCTCCTGGATCCGGCGCAGACCCAGCGGCGCGAACGTGCGCTCGAAGAATCCCCCGATGCCGCCCGCGCCCTTCCACTCGGTGGACGTGGTGACCGTCGACCCGGCACCGGACGGCTCGACGGTCCAGGTCGTGACGAGCGACGAATTGGCGTCGCGCTCGGTGATCGTGTTGCCGGCGACCGTCACCGACGCCTTGACGTTGCGCGACCGCTTCTCGGTGGCCTGCAGCGTCCACTGCACGACGGTCCCGTCGCCCTGCCCGCCCTCGAGCACCTGGTACTCGCGGTACTGCGACGGCAGGATCCGCGGGCGCATCGTCTCGTAGTCCGTGAGCGCGCCGAGTGCCTGCTCCGGCGTCGCAGTGAGAGTGATGGAACTGCTGGCGTTGACCTGTGCCACGGGATGAATCTCCTTGCTCGGGGTTTGTTCCTCCATCCTGCCCGTCCGTCTGCGATGATCGCGATGACGCGAGTGCAGAACACCTCGACCCCAGTTCGTTAGCATAGCTACGGAAAGCCGACTCACCGGGATATCGATAGCCGACGGTTCGCACTAGCGATAGCGTCATGGGGTGGTCGACTCCAAGAGTGGTATCCGCGAGATCGGGCTTGCCGCGCACAGTGCGGGGGTCCAACGTCTGCTGTCCAGCTACCGGGCGATCCCGCCGGACGCGACCGTGCGGCTGGCCAAGAAGACATCCAACCTGTTCCGGGCCCGTCCGAAGACCGGAGTACCGGGTCTCGACGTCTCGGGGCTCGGCGGGGTGGTTTCAGTCGATCCGGAGGCCCGCACCGCGGACGTCCAGGGCATGTGCACGTACGAGAACCTGGTGGCCGCGACGTTGCCGTACGGCCTCGCACCGTTGGTGGTGCCGCAGCTGAAGACCATCACCCTCGGCGGTGCGGTCACCGGCCTGGGCATCGAGTCGACGTCGTTCCGCAACGGGCTGCCGCACGAGTCGGTCCTCGAGATCGACATCCTGACCGGCAGCGGCGAGATCGTCACCGCCACCCCCGACGGGGAGTACGCGGACCTGTTCCGAGCGTTCCCCAATTCCTATGGCACCTTGGGCTATTCGACCCGCATCCGGATCGAGCTCGAGCCGGTGAAGAAGTACGTCGCGCTGCGGCACGTGCGCTTCACCGACCTGCAGCAGCTCGAGGAGGCGATGGCGCGCATCGTCACCGAGCGCACGTGGGACGGCATCGCGGTCGACTACCTCGACGGCACGGTCTTCACCCCGGACGAGGCGTACCTGACGCTGGGGGTGCAGACCGACGAGCCGGGTCCGGTCAGTGACTACACGGATATGGACATCTACTACCGGTCCATCCAGCACGAGTCGGTGAACCACCCCAAGACCGACCGGCTGACCATCCACGACTACCTCTGGCGCTGGGACACCGACTGGTTCTGGTGCTCGCGCGCGTTCGGCACCCAGAACCCCAAGATCCGCCGGTTCTGGCCCAAGCGCTACCGCCGCAGCAGCTTCTACTGGAAGCTCATCGGGCTCGACCAGAAGTACGACATCGGCGACCGGCTCGAGGCGCGCAAGGGACTGCCGCCGCGCGAGCGCGTCGTGCAGGACATCGAGGTGCCGATCGAGAACACCGCACGGTTCCTCGACTGGTTCCTCGACGAGATCCCGATCGAGCCGCTGTGGCTGTGCCCGCTGCGCCTGCGCGAGCCGGCGCACCCGGTCACCGGCACCGACGGTGCCACCGCCGAGCGGCCGTGGCCCCTGTACCCGCTCGAGCCGCGACGCACCTACGTCAACGTCGGCTTCTGGTCGTCGGTGCCGATCGTGCCGGGCGAGCCCGTCGGTGCGGCCAACCGCCTGATCGAGAAGAAGGTCAGCGAGCTCGACGGCCACAAGTCGCTGTACTCCGAATCGTTCTACGAGCAGGACGAGTTCGCGCACCTGTACGGCGGCGACCACTACGAACAGATCAAGAAGCGATACGACCCCGATTCACGTCTACTCGACCTCTACTCGAAGGCGGTGCAACGAAAGTGACGACTCTCGGCACGAAGTCCGACCCGGCGAAGAAGCTCAACCTCGCACAGATCCTGGAAACCGTCGCCGACGGCCAGATCCCGTTGCGCTTCACCGCCTACGACGGCAGCGCCACCGGCCCGGAGGATGCGCCGTACGGTCTTCACCTGAACTCGACACGCGGCACCACCTACCTGGCCACCGCCCCCGGCGACCTGGGCATGGCACGCGCCTACGTCTCGGGGGATCTCGAGGCCATCGGCGTTCATCCCGGTGACCCGTACGAGATCCTGAAGAAGATGACCGACCTGAGCTTCCACCGCCCGTCGGCGAAGGAACTCGCGGCCATCACGCGCTCGATCGGCTTCGACAAGCTGCGTCCGATCGCGCCTCCCCCGCAGGAACACCTGCCGCGGTGGCGGCGGTTCGCGGAGGGCCTGCGGCACTCGAAGACCCGCGACGCCGAGGTCATCCACCACCACTACGACGTCTCGAACACCTTCTACGAGTACGTGTTGGGCCCGTCGATGACCTACACGTGCGCCGCGTACGAGTCCGCGGACCAGAGCCTCGAGGACGCCCAGGAGAACAAGTACCGCCTGGTCTTCGAGAAGCTCGGGCTGAAGGAGGGCGACCGCCTGCTCGACATCGGCTGCGGCTGGGGCGGCATGGTCCGCTACGCGGCCCGCCGCGGCGTCAAGGTCATCGGCGCCACCCTCTCGCGTGAGCAGGCCGAGTGGGCGCAGAAGGCCATCGCCGACGAGGGACTCGGCGGCCTCGCCGAGGTCCGGTTCTCCGACTACCGCGACGTCCCCGAGACCGGGTTCGACGCAATCTCGTCGATCGGCCTCACCGAGCACATCGGTGTCCACAACTACCCGGCGTACTTCGGGTTCATGAAGGAGAAGCTGCGCGACGGCGGCCGGCTGCTCAATCACTGCATCACCCGCCCGGGCAACCGCGGCGGCGCCAAGGCCGGCTACTTCATCGACCGGTACATCTTCCCGGACGGTGAGCTCACCGGCTCGGGTCGCATCATCACCGAGATCCAGAACCTGGGCCTCGAGGTGCGCCACGAGGAGAACCTGCGCGAGCACTACGCGCTGACCCTCGCGGGCTGGTGCCGCAACCTCGTCGAGAACTGGGACAAGTGTGTCGCCGAGGTCGGCGAGGGCACCGCGAAGGTGTGGGGCCTGTACATGGCGGGGTCGCGACTGGGCTTCGAGCGCAACGTCGTTCAGCTGCACCAGGTGCTGGCCGTCAAGCTCGGCCCCAACGGCGAGGCGGACGTGCCGCTGCGCCCGTGGTGGCACGGCTGATCGCACGGACCCGAAGGGCCGCCGTCCGCACCCGGACGGCGGCCCTTCGTCTGTGATCGTTTTCTACGGTGTCGCCCGTGAGTCCTCGTCGACCTGACGGGCGGCCCGTTCGATGCCTGCCGCGGCACGCTGGACGGCCTCGATCATCCGGCGGTCCTTCGTGATCCGCTCGCCCGGCCCGCAGATCGAGATCGCCGCCGGCTTCGGGATGCCCTTGGCGACCGGCGCACCGACGCAGCCGAGCGACGACGACAGCGTGCCCCGGTCGAAGGTCACCCCTTCGGACACGGCGCGGTCGAGTTCGGCGCGAAGCGCCTTCCGGCCGCCGACCACCCCGGTCTCGACGTGGTCGAACATCGGATCGTCCAACGCCTCCGGCGGCAGCTGTGTGAGCAGCGCTTTCCCGACCGCCGACCGGTGCGCCGGGTAGCGTCCGCCGATCCGCGACGGCACGTCGGCACCGAACGACCCCGACAGCTTCTCCCAGTAGACGCCGTCGCTGCCGTCGAGGAACGCCAGGTGGACGACCGCCCCGGTGGTGCGGTGCAGTTTCTGCATGATCGGCAGCGAGAGCCGGTGGAACCAGTGGTTGCGGACGGCGCGCGAGCCCAGTTCGAACAGCCGCACGCCCAGTTCGTATCGGGACCCGACCCGGTTGAGCCAGCGCATCGCGACCATCTTCTCGAGCAGGCGGTGCGCCGACGAGCTGGGAATACCCGTGAGCCGGGTGGTCTGGCTCAGCGTCAGGTAGCCGTTGTCGTCCAGCGCCTCGAGCACCAGCTCGATGCGGTCGAGCATGGATGTGGCCGGGGCGTCGTCGCTGATTCGGGGCACGGCCACGTCTCCTCAGTTGCGCGAGGTCGGACGCGACAGCGACCGACACCGAAATAGTTTGCCCCGTAATATAGTTGGCCACTCGCGAGGGACGGTGGACGGCTGCGCCGTCAGGTCTGTGCCGACGGCCCGGGACCGTCCCCCGATCCGATCCCGGCGCGATCCGGAGTCGAACGCGAACCGCCCCGGGTGCCGACGTGGCACCCGGGGCGGTTCACAGCCGAGATCAGTCCTTCAGCGACGCGGGCGGGGTGAAACGCTCGCCGTACTTGGCGGCGAGTTCCTCGGCACGCGCGACGAATCCGGCCTTACCGCCCGGGTAGCCGGTGACGAACTGGCTGACGCCACCCGTCCACGCCGGGTAGCCGATGCCCATGATCGAGCCGATGTTGGCGTCGGCGGTGGACGTGATGACGCCCTCGTCGAAGCACTTCTGGGTCTCGATGGCCTCGATGAACAGCATGCGGTCGATCAGGTCCTGGAGCGGCGGGGTGGCCGACCCGGACTTGAAGTGATCGCGCAGGCCCGGCCACAGGGCGACGCGCTTGCCGTCCTCGTAGTCGTAGAAGCCGGCACCGCCGAGGCGACCCTTGCGGTCGTTGCCCTCGACGAGGTAATTGATGACGTCGCCCGCGGGGTCGGCCGCGAGTTCCTTGCCCTCGGCCTCCGCGGCGGCCTTCGTCTCGGCGCGGATCTTCTGCATGAGCGTGAGGTTGAGCTCGTCGGAGAGCTGCAGCGGCGCCGCGGGGTAGCCGGCCTGCATGCCCGCCTGCTCGATCGTGGCCGGCTCGATGCCCTCGGCGACCATGGCGATGGCCTCGTTGACGAACGTGCCGATGACGCGCGAGGTGAAGAAGCCGCGCGAGTCGTTGACGACGATCGGGGTCTTGCGGATGGCCTGGACGAAGTCGAACACGCGAGCCAGGGACTCGTCCGACGTCTTCTCACCGCGGATGATCTCGACCAGCGGCATCTTGTCGACCGGCGAGAAGAAGTGGATACCGATGAAGTCCTCGGACCGCTTCACCCCCGTGGCCAGATCGGTGATCGGGAGCGTCGAGGTGTTCGATCCGAGCAGCGCGTCCGGCTCGACGATGTCCTCGATCTCCTGGAACACCTTCTTCTTCAGGTCGGGCGACTCGAAGACGGCCTCGACCACGAAGTCGACGCCCGCGAAGTCGGCCGGGTCGGCGGTCGGGGTGATCAGCGACAGCAGCGCCTTCGACTTCTCCTCGGTGGTCTTGCCCCGCGAGAGCGCCTTGGCCTCGATCTTCTCGGAGTAGCCCTTGCCCTTCTCGGCCGCCTCGATCGTGACGTCCTTGAGCACCACGGGGATTCCGGCCTTGGCACAGACGTAGGCGATGCCCGCGCCCATCATGCCGGCGCCGAGGACACCGACCTTCTTGATCTCCCGCTTGGGGATGTCCTTGGGCCGCGAGCCGCCGCCGTTGATCGCCTGCAGGTCGAAGAAGAAGGCCTGGATCATGTTCTTCGCGACGTGCCCGGTCACCAGCGACGTGAAGTAGCGGGACTCGATCTTCAGCGCGTTGTCGATGTCGACCTGGCTGCCCTCGACCGCGGCGGCGAGGATCGCGCGCGGGGCCGGCATCGGTGCGCCCTTGAGCTGCTTGCGCAGGTTCGCCGGAATCGCCGGCAGGTTCGCCGCGAAGGCCGGCGTGGACGGGGTGCCGCCGGGGATCTTGTAGCCCTTGACGTCCCACGGCTGCACACCCTTGTCGGGGTTGGCCTTGATCCACGCCTTGGCGGCCGGGACCAGTTCCTCGACCGAGGAGACGATGTCGTCGACCAGGCCGACCTCCTTGGCCTGCTGCGGGCCACGCTGCTGGCCCTGCAGCAGCATCTGGGTCAGTGCGGTCATCAGGCCGAACATGCGGACGGTGCGGACGACGCCGCCGCCACCGGGCAGCAGGCCGAGGGTGACCTCGGGGAGACCGATCTTGACGCCCTTGACGTCCGCGGCGATGCGGTGGTGGGTGGCCAGCGCGATCTCGAGGCCACCGCCGAGCGCGGCACCGTTGATGCACGTGACGACCGGCTTGCCGAGCGTCTCGAGGCGACGCAGGTCGGCCTTGAGCGTCAGGCTGTGGTTGTAGATCTCCTCGGCGTCCTCGGGGCCCGCCTTGATCATGTTCTTCAGGTCGCCGCCGGCGAAGAACGTCTTCTTGCCGGAGGTGAGCACGACACCGGTGATGGAGTCCTTCTCCGCGTGCAACCGGTCGACGGTCTCCCGCATCGAGGAGATGTACCGGTCGTTCATGGTGTTCGCGCCCTGGTTGGGGTCGTCGATGGTCAGCACGACGATGCCGTCGGCGTCCTGCTCCCAGCCGATGATGTTCTGTTCGCTCACTGTTTCGTCTCTCCTGATCAGGTCCGTGAGCGTCAGACGCGCTCGATGATGGTGGCCACGCCCATGCCGCCGCCGATGCACAGCGTCACCAGCGCGCGCTGGGCACCGCGGCGCTCGAGTTCGTCGACCATGGTGCCGGTGATCATGGCGCCGGTGGCGCCCAGCGGGTGGCCCATCGCGATGGCGCCACCGTTGACGTTGAGCTTCTCGTCCGGGATCTTCAGGTCCTTCTGGAACTTCATCGCGACGGACGCGAACGCCTCGTTGATCTCGAACAGGTCGATGTCGTCGACGGTCAGCCCGGCCTGGGCGAGCACCTTCCGGGTGGCGGGGGTGGGGCCGGTGAGCATGATGGTCGAATCGGCGCCGGAGGTGGCGGTGGCGACGACGCGGGCGCGCGGCGTGAGTCCCATGTCCTTGCCGGCCTGCTCGCTGCCGATCAGCAGCAGAGCGGCGCCGTCGACGATGCCGGAGCTGTTGCCGCCGTGGTGGACGTGGTTGATCTTCTCGACCCAGTGGTACTTCTGCAGCGCGACGGCGTCGAAGCCGCCCATGTCGCCGATACCGGCGAACGCGGGCGCCAGTCCGGCCAGCGACTCCACGGTGGAACCGGGACGCATGTGCTCGTCGCGGTCGAGGACGGTCACGCCGTTGATGTCCTTGACCGGCACCACCGACTTGGCGAAGTAGCCGCTCTCCCATGCCTTCGCGGCGAGTTCCTGGGAGCGGACCGCGTACGCGTCGACGTCCTCGCGGGAGAAGCCCTCCATGGTGGCAATGAGGTCGGCGCCGATGCCCTGCGGCACCAGGTAGGTGTCGAAGTTGGTGGCCGGGTCCTGCATCCACGCGCCGCCGTCGGAGCCCATCTTCACGCGGGACATCGACTCGACACCGCCGGCGACGACCAGCTCGTCCCAGCCGGAGCGGACCTTCTGCGCGGCCATGTTCACGGCCTCGAGGCCGGAGGCGCAGAAGCGGTTGATCTGTACACCGCCGACGGTGTCGGGCATGCCCGCGACGGTGACCGCGGTGCGCGCGATGTCGGCGCCCTGGTCGCCGATCGGAGAGACCACGCCAAGGATCATGTCGGAGATGCGGTCCTCGTCGAGGTTCGGGAACCGGGTGCGCAGTTCGTCGATCAGCCCGGTGACCAGATCGATCGGCTTCACCGAGTGCAGCGATCCGGTGGCCTTGCCCCGTCCGCGCGGGGTGCGGATGGCTTCATAAATGAACGCCTCTGTGGTCACGGTGTTCCTTCCTGTTCACATCTACGCGCCGCGCGGCGGACGAATCCGCCCGTCTGCGGCACAGACCTCGGCTGCCCCCACCTTAGAACGTGTTCCAGTTAGCGGGAAGGACCGAAGCGATCCCGGTCTGTGACCGAGGCGATCACGCGGTACGTCCGGAATGCCCGACCGGCGGGCGTCGCCGCGCTACCCTCGCCTGGCCGGTCGGAGGCGCCGATCCCCGCCGGTTCGAGGAGGACTGGCATGGCGACGGACACCGGGGCCGCGAAGACGGGCGTGAGCCGGCGCCGATTCCTCGGCGCCGCCGCGCTGGGTGCGGGAGTGGCCTCGGTGGGCGCGCGTCCCGCCGCGGCGCAGATCCGCCGCGCGGGCCCGGCCGGGAGCCTGCCGGCGCCCTCGTCGATCACCGTCACCGACCCCGCGCTACTGAGCGCCGTCGAGGCGGCGAGCCTGCTGCAGTCCACCGCACTGCACCCGCGGGAACTGCTCGACGCGTGCCTGACCCGCAGCGGGGCCTTCGACGGGGAGATCGGCGGTTGGGTGCGGATCTACCCGGAGATGGCGTACGAGGCGGCCGACGCCGCGGCCGGACGGCTGTCGGGCCGGGCCCGCGACACCGCGGGACCCGCACCGCTGGTGTGCGGACTCCCCCTCGCCCTCAAGGACCTCTTCGCGGTCGCGGGCCTGCCGTTGACGGCCTCGAGCCGGGTCCTCGACGGCAACATCGCGGCCGGCGACGCGTCGGTGTGGCGCCGGCTGCGCGAGGCCGGGATGGTGTTGGTCGGCCACGCCCACACCGACGAGTTCGCGATCGGTGTCGCGACCGAACAGGTGGGCAACCCGTGGAACACCGAGTTCTCCCCGGGCGGCTCGTCGGGCGGCAGCGCCGCGGTGGTGGCGGCCCGCTTCGTCCCGCTCGCCACCGGCACCGACACCGGCGGCTCACTGCGCCTGCCCGCCAGCGCCTGCGGCATCACGTCGATCAAACCGACGTTCGGTCGGTGCAGCACGTACGGCGTGATCCCGTTGACGTGGACGCGGGACCACGTGGGTCCGATGGGCCGGACCGTCGCCGACGCCGCGCTGCTGCTCGGCCACATGGCCGGCGCCGACGTACACGATCCCACCACCAGCGTCGGTCCGGACGTCCCGGCGGACGGCTATCCGTTGACCGCGCTGGGCGGGTCGACGCCGTTGGCGGGCCGGCGTTTCGGCATCCACCGGCGAGCAGTGGAGCGTTTGCCGTCGACATTGTCGACGATGTTCGCGGCGTTCGTCGACGTGATCCGCGGCCTCGGTGGCACCGTCGTCGACGTGTCGATGCCGGTGCTGCCCCCGGACCTGATCGTGGGCGACCGGGTGGAGATGGGCACCTACCACCGGCAGTTCGGCGATCGGCTCGGCTCCTACCGGCCGGAGAACGCGATCTCGGTCGGCTCGGCCGTCGCGTCGGTGGCACTGCCCGCCATCGATTACCTCACCGCCGCGCAGAACCGGCAACGGTTCCAGCACGACTACAACCGCATGTTCGCCGACAACGACCTCGATGCGGTGCTGGTCCCCGGTTCCAAGGTGGACGGCGCCGAGCGGTTCGAGATCGCCGGGATCAGCGTGTTCGACGGTGTCACCGGCGACGTCGCCTGGGCCAATACCGCTGGGGCGCCGGTGGTGTGCACGCCGGCGGGCAGGTCGCCGGCGACCGGACTGCCGTTCGGCGTGCAGATCGGCGGCCGCCCGTGGGACGAGACCGGGCTGATCGAGATCGCCCTCGAGATCCAGCAGGCCCGCCCCGACTGGCTGTCGTCCCCCGAGGTCGCCCCGGCGCCGCGGACGATCCCCCGGTCGCGGACGGCCCCGCCCGGGCCCGGACCGGATCCGACCAACACCGCCGACGTCGGTTTCGGGCACCGCTTCGTGCCGACCCTGTCGACGGCTCCGATCTGAGCCGGCGGCTCAGCCGCCCAGCCCGGCCTCTCGGGCCCGGACGATCGCCGCGGACCGGTCCGGCAGCCCGAGTTTGCCGAGCACGTTCGAGACGTGGTTCCGAACGGTCTTGGGACTCAACACGAGTCGTCGCGAGATGGTCGCATTGTCGTGACCACGGGCGATGAGGTCGAGCACCTCCCGCTCCCGCTCGGTCAGTTCCGGGAACACCGCCGGCGACCGCGGCGCGGAGACCGCCGTCAGCGCCTTCGCCGCCACTGCCGCGCCGACGATCATGTCGCCGTGAGCGACCGCTCGGATCGCACGTTCCACCTCGTCCGGATCGGCACCCTTGACGAGATACCCGCGGGCACCTGCTCGGATGGAGGCGAGCAGCGAATCCTCGTCCTCGTGCATCGTCACGACGAGGACGCGGACGCCCGGAAATCTCTCACACACCGCCCGCGTCGCGTCGATACCCGAGCCGTCACCGAGTTCGAGATCCATCAGGACCACGTCCACGTCGTCGGTGACGACCTCGAGCGACTCCGCGACGGAGCTGGCCTGCGCCACCACCTCCACACCGTCGAGGGTCGAGAGCAGCGCGACCACGCCCAGGCGGAAGACCGGATGGTCGTCGACCACGACGACGGCGATGCTGTTCACGATCCTCCCCAGGGCAGTCGGGCGGTGACGACAGTACCTGCCGGACAACCGGACTCGATGAGCACGGTCCCCCCGAGCTCGTCCGCGCGCTCGCGCATCGAACGCGTGCCGACTCCGGCCGCGCCGCGGGCATCGAATCCCCGGCCGTCGTCGCGGACGACGATCGTCAGCACCGACAATCCGCCGGCGTCGGTGTCGCACCGCGCCTCGATTCGGCAGCCCGCCGCGCCGCTGTGCCGGCGCGCATTGGTGACGGCCTCGACCGCGATGCCGTAGGCCGCCGCGCTGGTCTGCGCACCCAGGCCGGGCGGCACGTCGGCGGAGACCTGGAGGTCGAATCCGCTGCGCGCGTGCCCGGCCGCCAGCTCGTCGAACGCGGCCGCCAAGCCCAGTTCGTCGAGGACCGGTGGGAACAGACTGCGCGAGAGCGAACGCACCCCGTCGACCTGGTGGTCGAGCTGTTCCTGCAGCGAGCCGAGGAGTTCGGCCGCAGCCGCCGGATTCTCGGCCAGCAGATTCCGGGCGCCCTGCAGCCCCAGCCGGATTCCCGCGAGCGAAGGGCCGAGCCCGTCGTGCAGTTCGCGGCGGATGGTCCGGCGCTCCTCGGCCCGCACCGCGGCCAGCCGCTCCCGAGCCGAGGTGAGATCTTCGGACGAGCGGAGGACGACCAACCCCGCCGTGACGACCGCGGCCAGCTCCCCCAGGGACCGCCGGGACCGGACGTCGAGCGCTTCGCCGGGTGGCGCCGTCACCTCGAGCCGGCCGACCGCCGCGCCGCGGTGGACCAGGTCGACCGATTCCGCCGGTCCGGTCGGAGCTCCCCAGCTCGCGGCGATCGCACCGTCGCTGCGCAGCACGGTCACCGATTCGAGCCGAAGCCCCAATCCCACCCCGGTGGCGAGAGCGTCGAGCAACGCGGCGGGTGATTCCGCACTCCCGAAGTGCCGGCCCAACTCGCGCACGGCATGCCCGGGTTCCGTCCCCGATCCGTATACCAAGCGATGCACTCTGTGCTGCAACCAGATTCGAGCCGGTTGTACCGCCACCGCGACCGCGGCCGCCGCCACAACCTGCGCACCCGTGCCACCGCCCGCCGGGAGCAGTCCGGCCAGCATGGTCGCGACCACGACGTACAGACCGATCAGCACGGCCGTCAGGGTGCCCCCGACGACGGCCCGGCTGACGACGAGGTCGAGTCCCCACATGCGTTGCCGCAGAATCGAGACGAAGATCGCGGCCAGGAAGAACGGCTGCACCACGAGATGCATCACCGGCGTGAGCATCCACAGCCCGGGCCACGCGGGTGGCAGCATCAACGGCACGAACGAGACCACCATCAGCGCCGTACCGAGCGCCAGCCATCCCAGGCCGATTCGTTCGTCGGCCGGGCCCCAGCGCCACCGCCGCACCGCGTCGGCCGCCGCGAGCGTCCCGACGAGCACTACGGGAGCAACGAGCGGAACCGGCGGCACGTCGGTGAACGTGCGGGCCCAGAAGAACCAGGCGGTCGCGGCCGTTCCGGCCACCACGCCGAGTCGGGCCACGACGTCCGGCCGGTGATCGCGCACCAACCACGGGATCACCACGAACAGCGCCAGGGTGCCGGGGATCCACGCCGTGTTCTGCAGCGGGGAGAGCGCCTCCACCCACGGCAGTCCGGGACGAACCAGCGCCCACTGCGCATAGCTGTAGCCCAGTGCGGCCGACGCGATCCCGACGGCAGCGACCCCCAGGATGATCGGCACAGGATGGACGCGGCGCGCCAGGACCACGCCCGCGACCGTGCCGTACACCGCGCCGCCGACGACGTCGACGAGAAAGAACAGCTGGTTCGAGTCGATTCCGGGGGCGGCGGCGAGCAACGCGACCAGGGCGAGGACCACCAGCGTCCAGCACGTCACGGCCACCACCGCCGCCGCCACCGGCGCACCGCCGCGCGTCGCTCGATCCGCCATGTCCCCTCCACCGCTCGTCCGCCGTCGTGCAGTATGGAGCGTCACGCACGTATGCGGTCACCGAACGCGAAACCGGCCGCGGCCACCAGCACCCACATCGGGCCGGTGAAACCGGCAAGGTACTGCAGCGGCGAGACGCCGAACAGCGCGGTCAGTCCTCCGAGGACCAGCGACACCCAGCCGATCCAGCGCGGTCCGGCGCCGTGCCGCAGCAGCGCCGCCGCGACCGCCAGCCCGCTGACTCCGACCCCCGCCCACAACCACGGGATCGTGCCCATCCAGTGCGCACCGACCACCGCGAACTCGGGCACCACCTCGTCGAGATGACCGAGCCCGAAGACCAGTTCGGTGGTGAAGCCGGTGCCGAGCAGACACGCGGTGCCGGTGAGGAACAACCCGGCGCCCGCGACGACGGGCAGCAAGGTGCCCTCCGGTAGACGGTCGGCGAGTCGACGGGCCAACCCGGCCGCGAACACCAGCATCAGCAGACAGGCGAGCGTCAGCGACACGTGCATCACCACGATGGCGGCGCGCTGATCCGCGAGACGGTTCGCGATCGCGACGGCGTCCCCCGCCACATTCTCGGCGTACGCCGCGTCGATCAGGCCGCTCGCCTGGATGCCGACGATGCCGGCCAGGCCGGCCACGGCGCCGCAGTACGCCCAGGTCCTGGGTCGACGCGTCGCGACGGACACCGCCTGCGCGGTGTCGGACAGGTCCACTGTGCTCATGTGAGCTCCTCGGGTCGCGGCACGCCGACCCGAGCGGACGGCGTCTGCCGGAACGCGTTCGACGCGTCCGAGCCGAGCCTGCTGCGCCCGGTGTCCCGGACACCAGGGCCCGGTGTCCCGACCTACCGGGACACGGTGCGCTTCGGAAGCATCCCCGGCCCAGCGCAATTCGCGCAGGCGCGTCCTACGAGAGGCGCGCGGCGAATCGTGCGATGCTGCGGCCATGAGAATTTCACATCGAATTGCTTCGGCTGCAGGCGTGGGGCTCATGGGCGCTGCCATGGTCGTCGCGGCGCCCGGCGTGGCCGGCGCCGCCGAGCCGTGCCAACTCGGGTGGTCGAACGTGGGACCGCGCACGTGCGCCATGACAGACGTCGGCATGGCGCCGGTATGGACGCTCGGAAACGGCGTGTGTGCCGGCATGCTCGTCACGTCGGGGAACGCGTTCGACGGGCCCCTGGCGGGATACTCCGACGCCCGCGGGGCCGTCCACTCGATCGAATTGCGCATCTCGCAGGGCTACTCCCCGCTGGGCGAGTGGGGGTCGACCTCCCTGGCCTGCGACGTGACCGCGATCATCGACTGGCGCAACCTCGACACCGGGCAGAGCGGCACGACGAGCCGATTCATTCCGGCGACCAACACGAGTACCCGTCCGATGTTCGTGTACGTGGGTACGGGGCCGGGACGCGTCCAGCTCACCATGCGTACCGACCACCCGAACCTGCCCGTGACCACAGAGGTGTTCGTCCCCTGACCTCACGCACCGGTGGCGTGGAGTAGAAACTGCCCGGGCCCCCACGGGCCCGGGCAGTCGTCCGGCTAGCCGCGGTAGCCGAGTTCGCGGGCGGTCTGCTGCGCGGCCTCGGTCACCGGAACCGCATAGACCGCAGTGCCGTACGCGCAGATCTCCGACCAGTTGCCGCCGAGGTCCGATGTCTCGAACCGCATCGCGACGATGACGTTTCCGCCCCGCTGCGCCGCCTCGTTGATCAACCGGCCCATCGCCTCGTTGCGGCTCTCGGTCAGGTTCCTGGTCATTCCCTGCAGTTCACCACCGACCAACGACTTGAGGCCGGCGCCGATCTGCGACCCGATGTTGCGCGAGCGCACCGTCAGGCCGAACACCTCGCCGATCACGCGCTGGATCTCCCACCCGGGAACGTCGTTCGTCGTCACAACAAGCATGACCATCAGGCTAGGCAATGGGCGCGACGCACCGGCTGTCGCGGTCCGTCAGCGCCCGGTTCGTGAGCTCCGCGCCCGGCGGCGCACCGCCACCGCCACCGCGATCGCGCCCAGTACGAGGACGCCGAGCACGGCGATCGTGACAGCGCGACCCCGCGGCCCCGGCACCGCGAACTCGGTGCTTCCCGACTCGGGAAAGGTGATGGGTGTTTCGGCGCTCCGCTCGAGCAGCCCGCTCGTGAGCGTGACCGCGGCGTTCCAGGGCCCGACGGGGATGTCCCTGCTGAGGGCGGCCGTCACCGCACCGGAGGTTCCGGGCGCCAGCGTGGTGATTCCCTCGACGGGGATCGGCCCCGCATTGAGGCCTCCCGGCCCGTCGCTGAGCGTGAGGTTGCCCTTCAGGTCCAAGGCTCTGCCGCCGGTGTTGCGGACGTTGGCGTACAGAATCGGGCTTCCGTCGTCCAACCTTGCGGCCGTGAGGGATTCGATGGCAAAGTCGCCCGCAGGAGGATTACCCGGACCCACCGAGAGGTACACCCGGATCCCGACGCGACTGATCTGCGTGATCGCCTGCGATGCAGCGGCCGAGCGCGTTTCGGCCCACAGGACCGCGTACTGCTCCCCGGGCGGCGCGTCGGCCGGCACCGTGATGGTGGCGACGGCTTCGGCAGTCGAGTGTGCGTCCACACTCACCTGCGCGGGCGCGATCGATGTCCACGTCGTCAGGTCGTTGGCCACCTGCCCGGCGGCCCCGGTGAATCGGCCCTGTTCGATCCCCGCCGCCGAGGGATACAGCCGCACCTCGACCCTGTCGTCGGTGGTGTTGGTGACCTCGACGCGCCGCGTGATGGTCGCCCCCGGTGCGAGGTGGTCGACGATGTAGACCCGCGCGCGCGGGTCGTTTCCGCTGCTCGCGGGCGCCTCGAGCAGACGCACTCCGATGGTGCCGTTCTCGGCCTGCGCCGCCTGTGCCCGCGAGATTGTCGAAGCCGTCGAACTGGCCGGCGCCGACGCGACGATCGTGAATCCGCAGATCAGTGCCAGGACGGCGGCGATCCGTCGCGCGAGGGGAAGGAGGGTTCGATTTGCTGTTCGCACTGGGTGGATGTTCCTCGGGGTACCGATGGGTGCCGGGCGCTACCCGTAACCGTCACGCCGGCAACTCAATTAGTCCACAATTCGTGGAGCTGCGGGCTCGGCGCCCCGCCGCACGGACATGGAAATGGGAAGACAGGAATCGACGGTCGGCCGCCACTCCCGACAAGCCCGCCACCTCAGCTCTCAGCCGAGGTGGCGTGGCATCGCCCTGATCAGGCGACGGACGTCGTCACCGTCCCGGTGTAGTCACCGGCGAGTGCGTCGGACGGCAGCCCGACGGTCAGCGTGGGATTCCACGAGGCCGTGTTGTTGCCGCGCACCGCCGTGCCCTGAACCACGGTCTTGGCGGTGTCGAGACCGGCGGCGGCGGTCGGCGTGGCGGTCACCGCTCCCGTGGAATCGATGTCACCGGGGTTGTATTGGACCTGGGTGGGGGCGATGGTGGTGTCGCCACTGCCGGGAGCGAGCGCGAACTCCGACGAGGAGACCGTGACCGTCCAACCGACGTCACTGCCACGCTGGTCACTGACCGTGACGTCGCCGAGCAATCCGAGGACGGCGGCGTCGCCGGTCTGCGCGTCGTTGAGCGTGGCGGAAGGCTGGGGGACGATTGTCAGACCGCCGCCCACGATCTCGAAGGTGGTAGTGGTGTCCTCCGCACCGGCGGTAGCCGGACTCACCAGCGCCGCCACGACCGCAACTCCCGCCACACCGACACTGACCGTTCGCTTGCCCATAATCACTCCTCTGGTAGAGATAGCGCCCCCCGATCCGGCGCTGCCACCGGCACCATAGCATTTTCGATCTTGATCAGCCATTTGGTTGAAGGCGAAAAGATCTGCTCGCGAACAACTTTCGGAAAGGAGACAGGACCGCAACGCAGGAGATGTTGAATCGCAGCGATCTCGGCTCGTTCACGGACCAAGGATGGTGGTTGTTCCACGAAGCCGCGCCGGACATGAACACGGCGCACAGTGCGGCGCGGCGCCCGAACCGAGAAGGTCCGGGCGCCGCTCGCAGCCGGACTTCCCACCCCCGACGCGCGGGAAGACCTCGCAGCGAGGTTCCCACTCCTACCGTTGCATCAGGGTTGCAGTCGCCCGCCCAGGCGCGCAGCGGGACACGGTGGCGCGCCGTACTAGTCGATCTTGCGTGCGCCCAGCACTTCGGCCAGCATCTCGCTGGCCACCTCGTCGGGATCGCGGCGGCTCGCCTGGTCGACGGGCACCGCAGCCTCGGCCATCATCTCCTCCTCGTCCTCCGGGGTGGTCGGAGGCGGAGGGGTGTCGAAGTCGAAGTCGGCCGGCGGCGGCCCGGGATCGTCCGGGTAGTCCGGCGCCTCGGGCGGCGGAATGTCGTCGAGGTCGGACGCCGAGGGACGCGGGGACGCCGGAGGCGTGGCGGCCGCGGCACGCCCCTGGCTCGGACGCGAGAATCGCGGCGCGGCAGCCGCTTTCGGCTGCTGCTGCGGAGCACGGGCCGGCGCTGGTTCGGGGGCCGGTCCGGCACCGTGCTCACACGTGACGTCCCACTCGCCACCGAACACCTCGTGCAGCGCGGCGCGGATGACGTCGCTGTTGCGGGGTTCGACCAGACGCTTCGCGAGCGGCGCCGAGTCGTGTCCCAGTACCAGCCGCGCCCCGTCGACGGACCGCACCGTCGCACCCGAGAGCATCACCTCGACCGTGCGGCTGCGCTCACGCACCTTGGCGCGCACCTCGGACCACACGGCACGGATGGCGGCGGCGTCCGGTCGGGACGGTGAGCCGGGCTGCGCCGGAACGGGTTCGGGGACGGCGGCCGGCGCCGGCTCGGGTTCCGCCGCGCGGGCGGCGGGCTGCGCCGGCGGCGAAGGGGGCGCGGGCCGGGCCGGCGGTTCCTCGACCGGACGCTCCGGGGCCACCGGTTCGGGACGCGTGGGCGCCTGCGCCTGCGGGGCCGGTTCGGGACGCGTGGGCGCCTGCGCCTGCTGGGCCGGCTCGGGCCGCGCAGGCGGCTGCTGCACCGGGGGCGCGGGTGCGGGTGCGGGCGCGGCCGGCTCGGGTGCCGGCGCCGCGGCCACGGGTTCGGCACGGCGCTGGGACGGGCGCTGGTAGACCGGACCGTCGGGCGGGGGCTCCGCGGCGGCGGGGCGCGGCGCGGGCGCGGCGGGGCGCGGGGCGGGGGCCGGCGCGCCGGCCGCGGACGACGCGGGGAGGACGACGCCCTGCTCGATCCGTTCGAGCCGTTGCAGCACCGCCGACTCCGCGTCCGTCGCGGACGGGAGGAGCATCCGCGCGCACATCACCTCGAGCAGCAGCCGCGGCGCGGTCGCCCCGCGCATCTCGCCGAGACCGGCGTGCACCAGCTCGGCGTAGCGCGCCAGGGTGGCGGGACCGATCCGCTCGGCCTCCTCCCGCATCCGCTCCAGGACGTCGCCGGGCGCGTCGACCAGACCGCGATCCGCGGCGTCCGGAACGGCGCGCAGAAGAATGAGGTCGCGCATCCGCTCGAGCAGGTCGACCGCGAATCGGCGGGGGTCGTGGCCGGCGTCCATGACCTTGTCGACGGTCCCGAACAGTCCGGCGCCGTCGCCGGCGGCGAGCGCGTCGACGGCCTCGTCGATGAGGGCGACGTCGGTGACGCCGAGCAGTGCCAGCGCCCGGGTGTAGGTCACACCCTCGTCACCGGCGCCGGCGAGGAGCTGGTCGAGCACACTGAGCGAGTCGCGCGGCGAGCCGCCGCCCGCCCGGATGACGAGCGGGTACACCGCGTCCTCGACCGGGACGTGCTCCTGCGCGCAGATCTTCTCCAGCAGCCCACGCATGGTCGACGGCGCGAGCAACCGGAACGGGTAGTGGTGGGTACGGGACCGGATGGTGGGCAGCACCTTCTCCGGCTCGGTGGTTGCGAAGATGAAGATCAGGTGCTCCGGCGGCTCCTCGACGATCTTGAGGAGCGCGTTGAAGCCCGCGGTGGTGACCATGTGCGCCTCGTCGACGATGAACACCCGGTACCGGGACTCGGCGGGCGCGTAGAAGGCGCGGTCGCGCAGTTCCCGGGTGTCCTCCACACCGCCGTGGCTGGCGGCGTCGAGCTCGATGACGTCGAGGTTGCCCGCACCGCCGGGGCCGAGCGCGACACACGACGCGCACTCGCCGCACGGGGTGGACGTGGGGCCCTCGACGCAGTTGAGAGAGCGCGCCAGGATTCGGGCCGACGACGTCTTGCCACAGCCGCGCGGCCCCGAGAACAGGTAGGCGTGGTTGATGCGTCCGGCGTCGAGTGCGGTGCTCAGGGGCTCGGTGACGTGCTCCTGACCCACCACCTCCGCGAACGAAGCTGGTCGATATTTCCGGTACAGGGCCACGGCGAAAGACTACCGGCGATCGCCGACAGCTCGTCGCCGGAGTGACCGCCGTTGCGGATCCCGCGCGTGCCGCTCCGAGCGCCGGCGGAGAGATTTCCGAAACACAGACGCAACACGCTCGCCCCGCCGTCGAAACTGCAGGGCGCGATCGTCGTTTCTCGCGTGCGGAGACACCCGCCGGTGAGGAGAAGTTCACATGCCCGAGACGATCGATCCCGCGACGACCGCGTGGCTGCTGATCAGTACCGCGCTGGTGCTGCTGATGACCCCCGGCCTGGCGCTGTTCTACGGCGGCATGGTCCGGTCCAAGGGCGTCCTCAACATGATCATGATGAGTTTCGTCTCGATCGCCCTGGTCACGGTGGTGTGGCTGTTCGCCGGGTACAGCCTGGCGTTCGGCGACGACGTCGGCGGCGGGCTGATCGGCGGGTTCGAGCACCTGGGCATGGCGGGCATCTCCCCGGACACCGCGCACGGCCCGGTGCCCGAGATTCTGTTCGCGAC
This sequence comes from Rhodococcus sp. SGAir0479, assembly GCF_005484805.1. Lineage (NCBI taxonomy): Bacteria > Bacillati > Actinomycetota > Actinomycetes > Mycobacteriales > Nocardiaceae > Rhodococcus > Rhodococcus sp. SGAir0479. Next base: position 4,394,418 of record NZ_CP039432.1, on the reverse strand, counting down.
GTTCCAGCTGGCGTTCGCGATCCTCACCGCCGCGCTGATCAGCGGCGCGATCGCCGACCGCGCCAAGTTCTCGTCCTGGATGGTCTTCGTCCCGCTGTGGGCACTGCTGGTCTACGTGCCGGTCGCCCACTGGGTGTGGGGGCCGGACGGCTGGATCGCGAAGCTCGGGGTGCTCGACTACGCCGGCGGGCTCGTCGTCGAGATCGTCTCCGGTGCGTGGGCGCTGGCGCTCGCGCTGGTCCTCGGCCCGCGGATCGGGTTCCGGAACGAGCCGATGCGCCCGCACAACCTGCCCATGGTGCTGCTCGGCGTCGGGTTGCTGTGGTTCGGCTGGTTCGGGTTCAACGCCGGCTCGGCGATGGCGGCCGACGGCACCGCCGCCGCCGTCTTCCTCAACACCCTCGTCGCCGGCTGCACGGGTCTGCTCGGCTGGCTGTTCGTCGAGCAGAAGCGGGACGGCCACCCCACCACCTTCGGCGCCGCGTCGGGCGTCGTCGCGGGCCTGGTCGCGATCACTCCGTCCTGCGGGACCGTGAACATGGTGGGCGCCGCCGTGGTCGGTGTCGCGGCCGGTGCGGTGTGCTCGTTCGCGGTGGGTTGGAAGTTCCGATTCGGCTACGACGACGCCCTCGACGTCGTCGGTGTCCATCTCGTCGGCGGGATCGTGGGCACGCTGCTGATCGGACTGCTCGCCGCGGAGGTCATGACCGGTGGCGTCGAGGGACTGCTCTACGGCGGTGGATTCGCGCAGCTCGGTAAGCAGGCCTTGGCGGTGCTGGTCGTGGGCGCCTACGCGTTCGCGATGTCGTACGGCCTCGGCAAGATCGTCGACCGGTGGGTCGGGTTCCGCGTCACCGCCGAGCAGGAGACGTCGGGCATCGACCTGGCGTTGCACGCCGAGTCGGCGTACGAGCACGCTGTGCTGGCGCACGGCGCGCAGCCCGGACTCTTCGCCCGCGAGCACGAGCGCCCACGGCAGCGCCCGGACGCCGAGACCGACGAGGTCTGAGCCGCCCGCTCAGGGCGCAGCGACGTGGTCCGTCCAGATTTGCCCGGCGGTCGGCAGCGTCCCCTTCTCGATCCGGCGGTCCGCGTGCCACAGCCGCGCCGCGGCCAGTGCCGGGTCCCGGCGGAGATCGACCCGGTCGGCGTCGATCACGAGCGCGAGGTCGGGAACCGCTCCCCCGGCGCGCAGGCTCGCTCGCAGGGCCGGGTCGGCGCTCACGTGTGCGGTTCCGTGCACCGACAGCACGCGCTCGTCCCCCGGCACCAACACGGTGACCGCGACGGCGGGATTGTCGAGCAGGTTGCGGAAGGTGTCGGTGCGCCGGTTGCCCGGACGGTCGGGCAAAGCGATCCGTCGGGGTCCCAACGCCGCGACGAATCCTCGCTCGTCCCCCTTGGGGCTGACGTCGCCGTGGCCGGCGCCGTCGGTGGTCGACACCGTCAGGAACGACGACATCGCCACGAACGCCTGGACGTCCGGGTGATGGAAGTCGCCGTCCGCCACCGTGTTCGGTGCCAGCTCCGAGGGCCCGTGGTCGCGCCACAACTTCGAGCGTGTGATGCAGCGCGCGCAGTGCAGGAAGGCCTCGTCCACGTCGAGCACCGCGTCCGCGCCGTCACGGCGCAGCCGCCCGTTGACGCGCAGGGTCTCGCCGTAGCCGGACACCAGTGCCACCAGTCCCGCCGGGGCGCCGTCGGAGACGGCGTCCGGCACGACGTCGGCGGTCCCCGGTAGCCGCAGCGTGCTCGCGTCGTGCGCCTGCAGGACACCGGGGTCACCACCGACGACGAGCGAGTGCTGGGCACCCGAACGGTCCTACAGTCCCAGCACCGCGAACGGCGCCTGCGCGAGGAATGCCGCGCAGTGCGCATCGAGGGTCGTGACGGACTTCGCGAGTGTCAGGGGCGGTTGTTCGCCGTAGATGCTCTCGAGGTGGGCGACGGTCGAGACGACGGTCACGGCCGCGGCCTAGCCGACCGCCGGGACGGTGGTCGCCGGGTCGTCGTCGGAGGCCGCCGCGAGTGCCGGCACCGTGGCGTCCAGCAGGTACGGCAGGCTCAGCGGGCTCGCGAAGCCGAGGGCGGCGGGCACGTCGGTGCCGAAGTCGCCGAGGTAGACGGTGCGGTCCTCCTGCACGACGCGCAGCTGCGCGAACGCCGGGTCGGTAGCCAGCTTCTCCTTGGTCGCTCCCAGCACGATCAGCGTGTCCTGATCGAGCAGATTCAGCTGCTCGGGGCTGATGCTGCCGGTCTGGGCGGGCGTCGTGAAGCCGAGGTTGGTGAAGAAGTCGCCGCGCGGATCGCCGGCTTCGAAAATGTAGAAGTCGCCGTCCATGTACATCGCGACGGCGGCGGTGCGGCCCTGGAACTGCGGGTTGGCAGCCTTGGCGTCGTCGAAGTCGGCTTCGACGGACCGGCGCAGCTCGGTCGCCTCGCCCTCCTTACCGAGCGCACGGCCGATGGTCTCGAGCTGGTCCTTCCAGGAGCCGGATCCGCCACCCGCACTCTGCAGGTCACCGATCGTGGGCGCGAGCGCCGCCAGCGTGTCGTAGCCCGACTGCTCCGTCAGGGAGTAGGTGCCGACGATGAGGTCCGGGTTCGCCTGGGCGATCTTCTCGTACTGCAGTTCCATCTCGCCGACCTCGGGGATGTCGTGCGCGTACTGCGTCGCCCACGGGCGGTCCTTGTAGGCGTAGCCGGAGTAGGCGCGGGTCGCCACCGGCGTCTCACCGAGCGCGAGGACGAAGTCGAGATCGTTGAAGCCCACCGTGACGATGCGCGACGGCGCCTGCTCGACGGTGGTCGATCCGTACGCGTGCTCGATCGTCACCGGGAACGACCCGTCGGCCGTGGAGGCGGACGCCTCGTCGGTCGATCCGTCGGAGCCACACGCCGCGAGCGACAAGGTTCCGGCTAGAGCGACGAGGGACAACACGAACGGACGCCGACGAGCAGACACAGCAACACACCCTTCTGGAGTTAACTGAAGCTAACCTAACTCGAGGGTGGTTTGTCCGTAAACCCCGGCCCGCCCGTTGCGGACACGATCCGATTCGCGCGACGACCGGTTGCATTCCCCCGCACGGCGATACGCTGGTCGTCATCACCGTCTCGAGAAGAGGTGCGTCGTGGCGTCGTTTCCTGCTCTCACCCACGTCGCGGTCACGGTCTCGGATCTGACCGCCAGCATCGAGTGGTACACGCGAGTTTTCGGTGCGCCGCCGGTCCTCGACGAGGACGAGGAATCCGGGTCGTATCACCACGCGGTCTTCGCGCTCGGTGGCGGCACGATGTTCGGCCTGCACGCCCACACCGGCGCGGCGCCGTCCGGCACGTTCGACGAACGACAGGTGGGCCTCGACCACATCGCGTTCGGTTGCACCGCAGCGGAACTGGAGCAGTGGCGGAGCCGGCTCGACGAACTCGACATCGCCCACGGCGGCATCAAGGCCGCCGCCTACGGATCGGGTCTGTCGTTCCGGGACCCCGACAACATCGCGCTCGAGTTCTTCGCGCCGCCGGGCTGACCTACTTGTCCTTGGCGGCCTTCGCGGCGGCCTTGGCTGCCTGCTTGAATTCGCGCACCTCGAGCAGCGTCTGACGATCGACGACGTCGGCGATGGACCGACGGGCGCCCTCGTCCCCGTAGGACCCGGCCGCCTCGCGCCAGCCCGTCGGTTGCACGCCGATCTGCTTGCCCAACAGCGCCAGGAAGATTCGCGCCTTCTGGTCGCCGTAACCGGGCAGCGCCTTCAGTCGCTTCAGCACGGTCTTGCCGTCCGGCGCGCCGGACGTCCAGACGGCTGCGGTGTCGCCGTCGTAGTGCTCGACGATGTAGGCGCACAGCGCCTGGATCCGTTCGCCCATCGACTTCGGGAACCGGTGCACCGCCGGCGGCTGCGCGCACACCGCGATGAAATCGTCCGGATTCATCTCGGCAATCTTGTGAACGTCGAGGCCGCCGAGGCGCTCGTCGAGCTTCTTCGGTCCCGCGAAGGCGGTCTCCATCGGGACCTGCTGGTCGAGCAGCATCCCGATCAACAGCGCGAGCGGGTCGGACGCCAGCAGTGCGTCCGCCGCGGGATCACCGACGAGGTTCAAGGTGAGTGCCATGCCTCGATCCTGCCATCCGGCCCGCGCGGTGGTGGTCGCCTCTGGTGGTCGCCGCGGTCGGCGACGGGAGGATGCGGGTCATGGCTCGGTAGCCGTACGCGGTGTCGACGCCCGGTTCGACGACGGCGACGTCGAGACGACGGCCGCCGCGGCCGTAGATTCTCATGACTCGGCTGGGCTGACCGGGTTCGGGATCGGCCACCTCCAACCCGTCCTCGGGATCGATGTGACGTTGCAGCGCGCTCACCGCGTTCCACTCGAAGTGGATGCGCGTCACCGGGCCGATTCTCGGGGCGACGCCGTCCACCAGGTCGTGGAGTTCGATGCTCAGGTTCTGGCTGCGGGGCCACCACACGGCTGCAACGTCGCTGAGGGCGCCGTCGCTGAACAACAGCCTGAGGGGACGGGTGTGGGTGGGAGTGCGCGTGGGGTCGGGCAACGACTCACCGCCGTTCGGCGCGGAAGTTTCCCGGCGCATGTCGAATCGGGCGGGGGTTCGCGTCATTCGAGACGCTCCTAACAGTGGCCGCGAATCGGCCTCGATTTCCAAACGCGGCCCGCCTGGGGATGCCCCGGCGTGAACAGCCTGCGATACCTCCACCGTACACGGCGGTTCGATCATCGACGACGGGGTACCCGTGCTCGTGGCGTCTGCCGGTGCCCTACAGCAGAACTTCGCGTTCGACACCGAACGGGAGCTGTAGCCCGCCCCCGGCAATCCACACCGTCCGAACGTTTTTCGACATCGAATGTCCGATTGGAGAGACCCATGAGAAAAGCGATCGCCACCGCAGCCATCGGTATCGCGGCCGTGACGTCACTGGTCGCGTGCGGAAACGACGACTCCGACGAGACGCCGGCGACCACCGAGAACGAGACGACCACGAGCATGATGGAAGAGCCCACGACGACCGCGGAGAACACCACGGCGGGAGAGACGTCGGTGACCTCCACCGACCAACTCGGCACGTTCGACCAGGCCAAGATCGATGCGTTCGTCGCGGCGTTCCGGACGAGGTATTCCGATCTGTCCCAGGATCGCGACGACGACAGCATCGAGAACATCGTCATCGACTCGTGCCAGCAGCTCGCGAACGGCGTCGACGAACAGCAGGTGACCGAGAAGATCCGCGTGTCGGCCGCCAACGGCGGGACACAGCCCACGCAGGAGGAAGCAGAGCAGATCTACGACATGGTCACCCCGGCCTGCCCCTGACGGGGACCGCCCCCGCGGGGCGCGCCTTCCACGACCACCCATCCGAAACCACTCCCTCTACGAACTGGCGACAACGAGACGGAGAGGGCGTGGGGCACGATGACGACGGAATCGCACCGAGCACAGGGCACGGCAGTATCCCGCCTGCGGACGCTGCCCGCGCGCGCGGCGTCGGGGATCGTCGCCGCCGGGGTGGTGCTCGGGGTCGGCGAATTGGTGGCGGTGCCGATCGCTCCCGGATCGTCGCCCTTCTTCGCGGTCGGCTCCACCACGGTCGACCGCAGCCCGGCGTGGGCGCGGGAGTTCGCAATTTCCACGTTCGGGACGAACGACAAGACGGCACTGTTCATCGGGATGAGCGTGCTGATCGTGGTCCTGGCGGCGGTCGCGGGCGTCGTCGAGCGCACCCGCCGCCCCTACGGCAGCGGCGTCCTGATCGCATTGGGGCTGGTAGGGGTGTACGCGGCCCTCGAGCGTCCCGGGGCCACGGCGCTGTGGGCGGTACCGACCGCGGTCGGTACCGTCGCCGGTGTCGTCGTCCTGCGCGTACTGACGACCCGGGCACGGGCCCTCGACGAGCCCGAGCAGACCCACGCCGACGGGATGTCGCGGCGCAGGTTCCTGGTGCTGGCGGGAACAGCCGCGGCGATGGCCGTGGCGGCCGGAACGGTTGCCCGCCGGATCGCCGACAACGTAGCCGGGGCCGTCCGCAATCGCGCGGCCTTCCTGCTCCCGTCCGTCGCCGCGGAGAACCGGGCGCGGCCGATCCCCGCGGGCGCCGACATCGCCGTGCCGGGCGGCACCCCGTTCGTGACCGCCAACGAGACCTTCTACCGTATCGACACCGCGCTGCAGGTGCCGATGCTCACCACCGACGACTGGACCCTCCGGATCCACGGCATGGTCGACCGCGAGCGCACTCTCGACTGGGACGACCTCGTCGCCCGCACCCCGATCGAACGCACCGTCACCCTGACCTGTGTGTCCAACGAGGTCGGCGGCAATCTCGCCGGCAACGCCACCTGGACGGGGTACCGGATCGCGGACCTGCTCGACGAAATCGGCGTCTCCCCCGACGCCGACATGCTGCTGTCGACCAGCGTCGACGGGTTCACGGTCGGCACGCCCCTCGCCGCGCTGCGTGACGGACGGGACGCCATCCTCGCCGTGACGATGAACGGGGAGCCGCTGCCCTTCGAGCACGGTTATCCGGTGCGGCAGGTGGTGCCGGGGCTGTACGGGTTCGTCTCGGCCACCAAGTGGGTGGTGGAGTGGGAGGTGACGCGGTTCGACCGCGCCCAGGCGTACTGGACCCGCCGCGGCTGGGCCGAGCAGGCGCCGATCAAGACGGCGTCGCGGATCGACGTCCCGGCGCCGTTCGCGCGAGTGGACAGCGGCGAGGTGGTGGTCGCCGGGACCGCATGGGCACAACACCGCGGCATCGCCCGTGTCGAGGTGCGGGTGGGCGATGGCCCGTGGCAGGACGCCGTTCTCGCCCCCGAGTACTCGATCGACACGTGGCGGCAGTGGACCTGGCGGTGGCAGGCACCGACGGGCACCCACACCCTGCACGTGCGTGCCACCGATCTCGACGGGAACGTGCAGACCGAGCAGCGCGCGGCGCCGATCCCCGACGGCGCCAGCGGGTGGCACACCCGGTCCGTCACGGTCGTGTGAGCAACGACGCACGCCGTCCGACTTCCGGAATATCGCTGTCCCGCAGCACCTTTCGATCTTCACTGTCGGCATCGCGGCCGCGACGGGTTTAACCCCGACCGGCCCGGGTAATCCGGGAGCAGAAGACACCGACGCGGCGGCCCCACCGACCGCCGCACGACGGAAGGAGACCCGGGTGGGCGACGCCGATGCCGACACCACGCGAACCGACCAGTTGCACTTCCAGAACCCGGTGACCAGGTATCCGGCCATCGAACCCCCCGAGCAGCACCAGGCCGAGCCCGGACTGGACAGCGAGCTGCAGCCGAAGGCGGACATCGGCGAATTCTCGTACCGCGGTACCGGCCGCCTCGAGGGCCGCAAGGCGCTGGTGACCGGCGGAGACTCCGGGATCGGCGCTGCCGTCGCGATCGCCTTCGCCCGCGAGGGCGCCGACGTGGCGCTGAGCTACCTACCTGCCGAGGAGCAGGACGCACAGAATGTCGCGCGCCTCATTCGTGAGTGCGGACGCACCGCGGTGACGCTGCCGGGCGATCTCACCGACGCCGCCTTCTGCCGCCAGGTGGTCGACGACGCCGCCGGGCAGTTGGGCGGGCTGGACATCCTGGTCAACAACGCCGGGAAGCAGATCGTCGCCACCAGTCTCGAGGAGTTGCCCGACGAGCAGGTGGAGCAGACGTACCAGACGAACATTCTGGCGATGTTCCGCACCACTCGGGCGGCGCTCGCCCACCTACCCGCGGGCGGCACCATCATCAACACCACCTCGGTCGAGGCGTACATGCCGGCGCCGACGCTCGTCGACTACGCCTCGACGAAGGCCGCCATCAACAACTTCACCAAGGGCCTGGCGAACCAGCTCGCCGACAAGGGAATACGCGCCAACGCCGTCGCGCCCGGGCCCATCTGGACCCCGCTGCAGCCGACCGACGGCCAGCCGAAGGAGAAGTTGCCGGAGTTCGGCCGGAGCACCCCGTTGGGGCGGGCGGGGCAGCCCACCGAACTCGCCCCTGCATACGTCTTCCTCGCATCGCCCGAGTCCAGCTACGTCACCGGCGCCACGATCCACGTCAACGGCGGCATGCCGTCGCCGTAACCCGCCCCGCCCACACCCCGACCGAGGAGGAGCCCCCCCGATGACGACGCGACCACCCCTGGCCCTGGTCACCGGCGCTTCGAGCGGCATCGGACTCGAACTGGCGAAGCTGTTCGTCGGCGACGGGTACGACGTCATCGTCGTCGCCGAGCAGCCGCAACTGGAAACCGTTGCCGCCGAGCTGGAATCGACTGGCGGTGCGGTCCACCCGGTCGTCGCCGACCTGCGCACGGCGACCGGGGTCCAGGAGGTGGGGCGGGCCCTCGAAGCCGACGGCCGGCCCCTGGCCGCGGCGGCGCTCAACGCGGGGATCGGCCACGGCGGCACGTTCGTCGACACCGACGTGGCCGTCCTCCTCGACATCATCGACCTCAACGTGCGCGGCACCGTGCACCTGGCCAAGATCGTGTTCGACGCGATGGCCCGGGAGGGTGCCGGGAAGGTGCTGATCACTTCGTCGGTCGCCTCGACCCTCCCCGGCCCGTACCAGACCGTGTACAACGCCTCGAAGTCGTTCCTGCAGTCGTTCAGCGACGGACTCCAGGCCGAATTGACCGGTACCGGCATCACCCTCACCTCGCTGATGCCCGGGGCCACCGCGACCGACTTCTTCCGCCGGGCCCGGCTCGAGGACAGCGTGATGGGCCGCATGCCCAAGGACGACCCGGCCGCGGTGGCGCGCGCCGGGTACGACGCCATGCAACAGGGAAAGCGGAAGGTGGTGGCCGCGTCGCTGATGTCGAAGGGCCTCGCCGCGGCCGGCGCCGTGCTCCCCGTCTCGGTCAAGGCGGCGGCACACAAGGTCCTCGCCAAGCCACGCCGATCCCACTGACCCGCCGCGGCGCGCTGCGAGAACTTCGTTACCTCGGCGCAGTACACGCCGCACGCTCGTAACTTTCGGGAAATCGACCGACCACAATGCGTGCGTAGTTTTCTGCCGCATGACAGTTATCGGTGCGAACCACGCTCCCGTCGTCCGGGCCGCCGCCCTCAGGGGCAGCCGGTTGGAACGCACCCTGCTCCAACGGGTCGGCACTGCCGTCGACACCACCACCCGCGTCGTCTGGCTGCAGGCGGACGCTCTCTACTGTGACGTCCGCCGACCCGCCGGCATGTCCGCCGTCACCGCGCCCTGCCTGTCGGCGCTGAGCCTCGACGATCTGCTCACCCTCGCCACCCAGGACGCCTTCGCCGGGCGACTGGTGGATCACGGCGGCCACGTCGAGTGGACGCGCACGGTCGAACTACACGCACCGGGCCCGCACGCCGACGCCGGCACCCTCACCCGCCTCGACGATCGAACACTCGTGGAACACGGTCACTTCGAGAAGTATCGCGAGGAATGGGCCGTCACCGCGTCCGCCCTCCCGACCGAAGAGATCACGCTCGTCGACACCGACACCGGCGCCCCCGGCGTACTCGTCCGTGTCGGTGACCACTTCGGGTTCGCCCGCGGGCGCACGGCGCCGTTGGCCGAGGACCTCACCGACGCAATCCGAGGTGCCGCCACCCTCGCCGACGCCCGACGCGCACTGGACTGCGAAATCTCGCTGGGGCGCGTCCACGACGACCGGTGGCTCGTCACCACCTCCACGCTGCCGTACCGGGTGGGTGCCGACCTGGGCCTGATCCGTGCCGGCGACGACGCCGTGAGCACCGCCGACGTGGACCCGCTGGGACATGCCGTCCGACGCCGGTGGCGGCGCACGCAGTCCTGAGCCGACCGACTTCTACCCGGGAGAAACCCATGACCTCCATTTTCGACTCGATCCCCACCATCGACGTGGCAGCCCTGCGCTCCGCCGATCCGGCAGCGCGACGCACCGTCGTCGACGAATTGGGCCGTGCGGCAAGAGACGTCGGCTTCGCACAGCTGGTCGGGCACGGGATCGACCCGTCCCTGTTCGACGCCCTGCTGACCGCGACGAAGACGTTTTTCGCGCTCCCGTACGACGAGAAGATGCGGGTCTACATCGGCCGCTCCACCAACCACCGCGGATATGTACCGGCAGGCGAGGAGGTGTTCGCGGGCGCGACCCCGGACCACAAGGAGGCGTACGACCTCTCGATCGACCTGCCTTCCGACCACCCGGAGCACCTGGCCGGCAACCCCCTACTCGGGCCCAATCAGTGGCCGGCGCTGGACGGATTCGCCGAGCCGGTGGACGCCTACTACCGAGCCGCCTTCTCGCTGGGACGGATCCTGCTGCGCGCCTTCGCCGAAGCTCTCGGCGAAGATGCGGATCTGTTCGACCGTCATGTCACCACACCCCCGTCCCAACTGCGCCTGATCCACTACCCGCACGACCCGTCCGCGGCGGACCGGCCGGGGATCGGCGCCCATACCGACTACGAGGTGTTCACGCTCCTGCGGCCCACGGCCCCGGGCCTCGAAGTGCTCAACGGGAACGGGGAGTGGATCGACGTGCCGTACCGGGACGACGCCATCGTCCTCAACATCGGTGACCTGTTGGAGATCTGGACCAACGGCCGCTTCGCCGCCACGTCGCACCGGGTACGCAAGGTCGCCGAGGAACGATACTCGTTCCCACTCTTCTTCAACGTCGACTACCACACCCGCGTGGCTCCACTACCGCAGTTCGTCGATGCCGACGGTCCTCGGTACGACGCGGTGGTCGCGGGCGAGCACCTGTTCGCCCAGACCGCACAGAGTTTCACGTATCTCCGCCGCCGGATCGAGAAGGGACACGTCTCCCTTCCCGACGGAGCCCGCCCCCTCTACTCGCTCGGACGTGAGGCGCAGCGCAGCGCCGCCCTCTCCTGAACGCCCCTCCACCACCAGGAGTTCCCATGATCATCACCGGCGTTGCCGTGTTCCTCGTCGTACTCCTCGGCGCGGGCTTCTACTCCACACGCAGGGTCCGCGGCCAGGCAGGGAACTTCCTGCTCGCCGGCCGGTCCCTGTCGGCTCCCATCGTCGCCGTCATCCTGATGTCGCAGGTGATCGACTCGAACGCCACGCTCGGCAGCGCCGACCTGGCGGCCGGCTTCGGCTTCTGGGCCGGTGCCGCCATGCCCATCGGCGTCGCGCTCGCGGTACTGCTGGCCGGTGCGTTCTTCGCTCGGAAGCTGCACGCCTCCGGCGTTGTGACACTGCCCGAGTACTTCGCCCGCCGATTCGGGCGCGGCACCGAGATCACGGCATCGATTCTCACCGTCGGCAGCTTCGCGATCCTGCTCGCCGGCAATCTGGTCGCCCTCGGCTTTCTCCTCGAGTACTTCGTGGGCATCAGCTACACCGCAGCCGTTCTGGTGCTCATCCCCTTCGTTCTCGCCTACACGATGGCCGGTGGCATGTTCGCCAGCGTCTACACCGGGCTCGTGCAGTTCGCGGTCATGGCCGTCGGCATCGTCGGCCTGGGACTGTGGGTCGCGCTCGGCCCCGGCTTCTCCACCCCCGACGGTCTCGGCGCCGGCAACCTCGGGCAGCTGTCCGATCCCGCGCAGGGTGCCGCGGTCAACTGGGCCACGATCGTCGCCCTCGGCCTGGGCAACCTCGTCGCGATCGACATGATGCAGCGCATCTTCTCGGCGAAGTCCGCACACAGCGCGCAGCGCGCCTGCTTCAGCGCCGCCACGGGGATCCTGGTGCTGTGCGTGCCGCTGTCGTTCGTCGCTCTCGCAGCGGTGAACATCGTCGGCGACGCCGCCGCGGACGCACCCATCCTGTACGTCCTCCTCGGCGAGTACGCCCCGACGTGGCTGGGGATCCTGGTCATCTCCGGCCTGGTCACAGCGTCGCTCACCACCGTCAGCGGCATCCTGCTCTCCACGTCGACCGTTCTGGTGCGCAACATCTTCCGCGTCGGCGGTGAGAACGCGTCGATGTCGTCCGACGTCATGAAGGCCACCCGCCTGGCGATGATCCCGATGGCGGCGATCGGTGCGCTGGTCGCGCTGCGCGTGCCGCAGACCGGCATTCTCCTCACCCTGACGTTCGACCTGCTGCTGGCGAGCCTGGTGGTGCCGTTCGTCCTGGGGGTCTTCTGGAAGCGCGGCGACGGCCGGGCGGTCGCCGCCGCGGCGATCGCGGGGATCGGCGTCCGACTCGGGTTCTTCGTCCTCACTCCCACGATCTACGGCGTCGAGAACACCCTGCTGTACATCCCCAACGATCTCGTCACCGCCTCGGTGGACGGTTGGACGACGTTCCTGGCCGCCGCCGTCTCGCTGGCCGCGTACCTGCTGGTGGCCCTGGCGACCGGGCCGGCCCGCACGTCGGCGCCGGTCCCGGCGCCCGCCCCGATCCGGGTGCCCGGGCCCACGCCGGAAACCGTCCCGGTTCACTGAGACCGGAATCCCGGGTCGGCCCCGACCCGGGATCAGGCGGCCGGCCCCAGCAGTGCCGCCGCACCCTCGACGAGGAGTTCCCGCCACTGGACGTAGTCGTGACCACCGCAGAACTCGCGGTAGTCCACGTCGAAGCCCTTGTTTCGAAGCAGGTCTCGCACCTCACGGTTCTCGTCGAGCAGCCGGGGCTCGAGGAGGCCGGCCGCCATCCAGAAACGCGACTTGCTCACCTCGAGATCGGCCAGCTGCGCCTGGACCGAACGTCCCACCGTCTCGGCACGGGGCCACCAGAACGAGCCGGACAGGCTCACCGCACCACCGAAGCTCTCGGGTGCCTGCAACGCGGCGAACGTGGCGGCCAGACCGCCGTAGCTCGAACCGGCGACCACGACGGATCTGGGATCGCCTGTTGCACACCAGCTTTCCTGCAGATGCGGCAGCAGGTCGCCGGTGAGCGCGTTCAGAAAGGCGGTGCTGCAGGGCAGCTCGCGCGAGCGCAGCCCCGGATCGATGCTGTCGATCATCACCACCAGCGGCACCCGGAGGTCCCGCTCGCCGAACCGGTCGAACGCGGGCGCGATCGGCATCTCCACCGCCGCAACCCGGCCGTCGAAGACGACCACCACCGGTCGGTCCTCGGCGGCCAGCCCGGGAGGTTCGTAGACCCAGACGCTGCGGCCCACGCCCGCGAGTGCCCGCGTCTCCTCCGTCAGCGTCCCGCGGGCGGGCACGCCGGGCGTCCACCACCGTTGCGGCGGAGCGCCCGGCATGACGGCCTCCGACCGGGGGCGCAGTCCCATCGACGAGAACGCCGGAAACCGGCTGTGGTCGTCGGCGACGAGTCCGGTGAGCACCCCGCGCCACCACTCCCACTCCGTCTGCCCGGTGGCCGGGCGGGTGATCGGCTCGACACGGGGCAGGAAGCCGTAGCCACCGCGCCACCGTTCCGGGACGTCGACGGCCAGCGTCCACAGGTCGCCGCCGGGCACCCGCCGGAGCGCGTTGCGCTCGGGGCTGCGGCGATCGGTGATGCCGTTGGCGTCGAGGTAGACGTGCCGAACCGGCGAACCGTCGGGTACCCGGTACACAAAGGTCGCGGTCACGCAGCCGGGCGGGCCCGGATCGATCAGGGGCCCACCCTGCGCTTGCAGGCGCCGCTCCAGCTCCTCGGGCGTGACGGCCGACATAGGTACCCCTTACTTAGGTGAAGCTTGCCTAACAGTAGGGTCTGATCGTACCTACCCCTCAGGAGGACCCCCTTGTCACCGTCATCGACCCGTCGCCGCCTCGCCGGCACCCGGATCGCGGTCGCTTTCGCCGCTCTTGCGATCGGTCTGACGACCGTCGCGTGCTCGTCCGACAACACCGACACCGCGGACGCCGCCACCGCCGGATCGCAGTCCGCCCAATGGCCTCGCACCGTCGAAACCGCCCGTGGCCCGGTCACTCTGGACGCCCAGCCGCAGCGCATCGTGTCCACGAGCGTCACGCTCACCGGTTCGCTGCTGGCTCTCGACGCGCCGCTGATCGGCACCGGCGCGCAGCCCAAGAGCACCGTGACCACCGAGCAGGGCCTGTTCACGCAGTGGGCCGACGTCGCCGCCGATCGCGACGTCGAGATCCTCTACCAGGGCCAGCCCAACGCCGAGAAGATCATGGCGGCGGCACCGGACCTCATCGTCGTGTCCACGAGCGGTGCCGACTCGGCCGCCCAGCAGGTCGAGACGCTGTCGAAGATCGCACCCACGCTGTTGTTCGACTACTCGGACAAGTCGTGGCAGGACCTCACCACCCAGCTGGCCGGCGCGGTCGGCAAGGAGGACCGGGCGCAGGAACTGCTCGCCGAGTTCGACGCCAAGATCGACCGGGCGAAGACCACGATCGCGCCGGCGCTGCAGGCGGGAGCCGCGCCGGTGAATCTCCTCACCTACAATTCGCCGGAGGATTCGAAGATCTTCACCGCCGAATCGGCGCAGGGTCGTCTGGTGACACGACTCGGGTTGACGCTCGCCGACCTGCCTGCGGACATCGCGGGCACGGGCGCCGAGTCCGGGCGGTCCGACATCGTCGGGGTGAACATCGAGAACCTGCCGCGCGCGCTGACCGGTGCGACGACGTTCGTCATCAACGCGCAGCAGCCCGGCGTCGACCGGTTGAAGGCCGACCCGACGCTTGCGGCCGTGCCGTCGGTGCAGCGGGGCGCCGTCCACCCACTCGACTTCGACAGCTTCCGCCTGGACTTCTACAGCGCGAACAACGTCGTCGACCGGATCGTGGCGGCATTGTCGTAGAACACGGCGAACGGGGGGTACGACGACAGTGGCCGGTCACCGCAAGGTGACCGGCCACTGCCGTGTTCGAGTGAGCTACTGCTTGGTGAGCGCGTGCTCGGCCGCCGCCAGCAGGACGCAGGTCGCGACACCGTCCATCGCCTTGGCGAGCTCGTCCATCGACGGGAAGCTCGGCGCGAGGCGGATGTTCCTGTCCTCGGGATCCTGCTTGTAGGGGAACGCGGAGCCGGCCGCGGTGAGCGCGATCCCGGCCTCCTTCGCGAGCGCGATGACCCGCTTGGCGGTGCCGTCGACCACGTCGAGGCTGATGAAGTAGCCGCCCTTGGGTTCGGTCCACGACGCGACCTTGGACGCGCCGAGCCGGCCCTCGAGGATCTCGAGGACCTTCGCGAACTTGGGTGCCAGGATTTCACGGTGCTTGTCCATGTGCGCGCGTACACCGGCGGCATCCCCGAAGAAACGGAGGTGGCGCAGCTGGTTGACCTTGTCCGGGCCGATGCTCTTCTTGCCCAGGTGCTGCTGGTACCACGCGAGATTGGCGTCGGAGCCGCCGAAGAAGCTCACCCCGGCACCCGCGAACGTGATCTTCGACGTGGACGCGAACACCAGCGGACGGTTCGGGTTGCCGGCCTCCGCCGCCATCCCGAGGATGTCGAGAGCGGGCGCGCAGTCCTGCACCAGCGGATGCACCGCGTAGGCGTTGTCCCAGTAGATGCGGAAGTCGGGAGCGGCGGCCGGCATCGACGCGAGCGCGCGCGCCACGTCCTCGGAGTACACCGCGCCCGTCGGGTTGGAGTACGTGGGCACACACCAGATGCCCTTGATCTGCGGATCCGCGGACACCAGTTCCGTGACCTTCGCCATGTCCGGTCCGTCGTCGCGTATCGGGATCGCGATCATCTCGATGCCGTAGGACTCCGCGATCGCGAAGTGCCGGTCGTAGCCGGGGGCCGGGCACAGGAACTTGACCACCGGCTCCTGCGACCACGGTCGCGGCGAGTCCGGGGTGCCGTGCAGCAGCGAGAACACGATCGTGTCGTGCATGATCTCGAGGCTCGCGTTGTTGCCGGCCATCAGGTTCGCGGTCGGAATCCCCAGCAGCTCACCGAAGATGGCACGCAGCTCGGGCAGACCCGTCAGGCCCCCGTAGTTGCGGCAGTCGGTGCCGTCGCCGTCCCGGAAGTCGCCGTCACCCGGAAGCGCGAGCAGACCGTTCGACAGATCCAACTGCTCCGGCGCCGGCTTGCCACGGGTGAGGTCGAGCTTCAGCTTCTCCGCCTTGAGCTGCTCGTACTTCGCGGTCTGACGCTCGAGCTCGGCGCGAAGTTCTTCATGGCTCATCAACCCGATTTGGGTCTGCACAGGCATGCGGGCGGCCTTTCACCGACACGAACCGGTCGGGGACGGGAAGAGATAGGGGACCCCGCGCACCCGGCAGAGCCCGTTGACCCTTGCTGCCTTCCGGCCCTGGGGGAGTTCACAGGATGCGCGCCGCGCGGGATCCGCCTACGAGTGTAACCGGACGGACGGCGATTGCGGTGACGCACCCCCTCGGCAGGGCCCGTTTGGCGTTCGACGCCCATGACCCGGTATGCTGCCCAACGGAGGATTCGCCTAGTGGCCTATGGCGCTCGCCTGGAACGCGGGTTGGGTTAACGCCCTCAGGGGTTCAAATCCCCTATCCTCCGCCACGGGAAACCCCCGGTGACCATGTCACCGGGGGTTTTCCAGTTTCCGGGCGTCAGCCGCCGGGCGCGTCGGTGATCTTCTCCCCTGCCGGATTGAGCGCCCACCACAGGTTGTCCATTCCCTGGCCGGCCACCGAGCCGGGCCGCGGGTCGCCCTCGAACAGGTACAACGGCATCCCGTTGACCGTGACCTGATTTCCGCCGAGCGGGCCGGGGATCGTGCCGATGGTCCCCGAGACGCCGGACACCTCCGGCGGGAGCGTGTCACTCGTGAGCGGCGGCCACGTCTGCAGGCAGGTGGCGTCGCACGCACTCTTGTCGGTACCGGGCTCGTCCCGGTCGTACGCGTAGACCGTCATCCCGTCGACGTCCACCACCACCTCGCCGATGTTCGACTGCGCCGTCGACAACACCGGTCCCGCGGCGGGCACGCTGCTCGGCATCGTGGTGGTGGACGGCGGCGGCTCCGAGCTGTCGTCGTCCGAGCAACCGACGGCCGCGGCACCCGCGGCGAGCACGGTGGCCGCGATGGCCAGAATTCTCCTCATGTCGAGACTCCCCTCCTGATCCGGAACTGCGGCCCGGCCTGGTTCGGACCCGCGCTGTCGGTGCCCCGGCCTACGGTGGGCCGCATGGGGTGGTACACGCCGAAACCGGTGGCGCCGGATCTGGCCGGCGCTCTCGTGTGCGCCTGGTCGGCGCGCATCGAGAGCCGGCACCTCCTGGTGCCGGACGGGTGTGTCGACGTGTTGTGGATTCCCGGTGTGGGAGTACGGGTGTGCGGCCCCGAGACCACCGCGTGGTCGTTCACGTTGCCGTCCGGGACGGAGTCGTTCGGCATCCGCTTCCGGCCGGGCGCAGCCCCCCACGTGCTGCGCACGTCCGCCGCCCAGATCCGGGACACCCGCGTGTTCCTCGCGGACGTCCTGGGCGCAGCCGTGGAGCGGCGCCTCGTCGACCGCCTCGAACATGCCGCCGGCGTCGAGGCCCGGCTGGCGGCCCTGCAGCATGCCGGTCGCCACTGGCTCGCGGCCCGTCCCGCGCCGGACCCGCTGGCCACGAACATCACGTCCGCGCTGTCCGTCCGCTCGTGGAGCGTCGGCGCGCTCGCGGACGCGTCGTCGATGACCGCGCGCCAACTGCAGCGCCGCTGCAACGACGCCTTCGGGTACGGGCCGTCGACGCTGCGCTCGATCCTGCGGCTGCAGCGGTTCATGCATTTGGCACGCACCCACCGCGGCCTCGGGCTGGCGGCACTGGCCGCCCAGGCCGGGTACAGCGACCAGGCGCACCTGTCGCGCGAGTGCCGGCGCATCGCCACCCTCACGCCCACGCAGTTGCTGGCCGGTGAGGCACCGGACTGGCACGGGGCCGCGTCCGTCGTCGAACCGGGGTCCGCCGATGTCCGATCGGTGCAAGACCCCACCACCGCGGCCGCCGGAGAATCGGCCGCATGATCACCACCGAAACCACCGCCGACCTCTACCGGCGACTCGCCGCCGCCCTCACCGAGCGCGTCGACGCCGTGCCCGCCGACCGATGGGAGAACCCCTCCCCCTGCGACGGGTGGACCACCCGCGACGTACTCGCGCACATCGTCGACACCCAGACGCAGATGATCGGTGTGGTCGGGCTGTCCGTTCCGGACGGTCCCGCCGTCGCCACCGATCCCGCGGCCGCGTGGCGCCACACACGGGACGCCGTGCAGGCGATCCTCGACGACCCCGCGACGGCCGGCCTCGAGTACGACGGCCACTTCGGGCGCACCGACCTCGCGTCGACGTTCCGGACCTTCTACTGCTTCGACCTGGTGGTCCACGGCTGGGACATCGCCCGCGCCGCCGGACTCGACGACACGATCCCGGACCGGGATCTGGACCTGCTCGACGCCGTCATCGCCCAGCTCGGCGAGTCCCTGCACACCGACGGCGTCTGCGGGCCGGCGCTCGACACCCCCGCCGACGCGGACCGTCCCACCCGGATACTCGCGGCGCTGAGGCGCCGCGCCTGAACGAGCCGCAGTCGGCGGCGGCGTCATGTGTCGCCGCCGGGTCGGCGGTGACGCTCCTCCTCCGGCGGCGGCGTGCGGTCGCTGTCCGCCTCCCGGTCGCTGCTCTCGATCACCTCGGTCAGCTGCTGCTTCGACATACCGGGCCCCACGTGCGCCTCGGCTCGCAACCGCTCGATCATGTGCGGGTAGTGCAGCTCGAATGCCGGTCGCTCCGAACGGATCCGGGGCAGCTCGGTGAAGTTGTGCCGCGGCGGCGGACAGCTCGTGGCCCACTCGAGCGAATTGCCGTAACCCCACGGGTCGTCCACCGTCACGACCTGCCCGTAGCGGTAGCTCTTGAAGACGTTCCACAGGAATGGCAGCGTCGAGGCGCCGAGGACGAATGCGCTGATCGTGGAGATCTCGTTGAGTCCGGTGAAGCCGTCGGTCGGCAGATAGTCCGCGTAGCGGCGGGGCATGCCCTCGGCGCCCAGCCAGTGCTGCACCAGGAAGGTGCCGTGGAAGCCGAGGAACGTCATCCAGAAGTGCCATTTGCCGAGGCGTTCGTCGAGCATGCGCCCGGTGATCTTGGGGAACCAGAAGTAGATGCCCGCGTAGGTCGCGAACACGATGGTGCCGAACAGCACGTAGTGGAAGTGCGCGACCACGAAGTACGAGTCGGTGACGTGGAAGTCGAGCGGCGGGCTCGCCAGGATGACCCCGGACAGTCCACCGAACAGGAAGGTGACCAGAAATCCCAGGGCGAAGAGCATCGGGGTCTCGAACGTCAACTGCCCCTTCCACATCGTGCCGATCCAGTTGAAGAACTTCACACCGGTCGGGACGGCGATGAGGAACGTCATGAACGAGAAGAACGGCAGCAGAACGGCACCCGTCGCGTACATGTGGTGCGCCCACACCGCGATCGACAACGCCGAGATGGCGATGGTCGCGTAGACCAGGCCCGTGTACCCGAAGATCGGTTTCCGGGAGAAGACCGGGAAGATCTCCGAGACGATGCCGAAGAACGGCAGCGCCACGATGTACACCTCGGGGTGGCCGAAGAACCAGAACAGGTGTTGCCAGAGGATCGTCCCGCCCGTCGCGGGGTCGTAGACGTTGGCCCCCAGCACCCGATCCGCGAACAATCCCATCAGCGCCGCCGTGAGGATCGGGAAGGCCACCAGGATCAGGATGCTGGTGATGAAGATGTTCCAGGTGAAGATCGGCATCCGGAACATCGTCATGCCGGGCGCCCGCAGGCAGATGACGGTGGTGATCATGTTGACGCCACCGAGGATGGTGCCGAGACCACTGATCGCCAGGCCCATGATCCACAGATTGCCGCCCATGCCCGGGGAGTGGATCGCGTCGCTCAGCGGCGTGTACGCCGTCCAGCCGTAGTCGGCGGCACCGCCGGGCGTGATGAAGCCTGCGGATGCGATGAGACCGCCGAACAGGTACAGCCAGTAGCTCAGTGCGTTCAGGCGTGGAAACGCGACGTCCGGTGCGCCGATCTGCAGCGGCAGGATGTAGTTCGCGAAGCCGAACACGATCGGCGTCGCGTACAGCAGCAACATGATCGTGCCGTGCATCGTGAACAGCTGGTTGTACTGCTCGTTGGACAGCATCTGCAGGCCCGGCCGAGCCAGCTCGAGACGCATCAGCAACGCCAGCAGCCCGCCGAACATGAAGAAGGCGAACGAGCTGACGAGGTACATGATCCCGAGCATCTTGGGATCGGTCGTGGTGATGACGCGGTAGATGAACTCGCCCTTGCGGGCCCACCGCGGCGGATAGGGCCGAACAGCCCGTACTGCAGCAGGTTTGGATGCAACGGTCGCCACCGGGACCTCCTGACCGCGCCATCCGCCACTGGGGCGGGTGGCCTCGAAGGCGTCACCGGTCGCGGACTGCTGACGGGTCTACGGCAGGGCGGCGACCGGCACAGACTCAGCACTGAGGACGCTACGCCTCCGGAGGGAGCCTTGGCTACGGATCCGGCGAGCCGACCGAGTCCGGGAGCGCTGCCGGCGCCTCGATAAACTGCACCAATGCCGAACGAGCTCGACGCCGCCACGCCTGCGGGACGATTTGCCCCCAGCCCGTCCGGCGATCTGCACCTCGGCAACCTCCGGACCGCGCTGCTGGCTTGGCTGTTCGCGCGCTCCACCGGTCGCCGCTTCCTCCTTCGTGTCGAGGACCTCGACCGGGTCCGCGCGGGTGCGGCCGACCGTCAGCTCGCCGATCTCGCCGCCCTCGGCCTGGACTGGGACGGCGACGTGGTCTACCAGTCGGAACGGCTACCGCTCTACGACGCCGCGATCGCCCGTTTGCAGCGAGCCGGACTGACCTACGAATGCTTCTGCACGCGAAGGGAAATCCAGCAGGCGGCGTCCGCACCGCACGCGCCCGCCGGCGCGTACCCCGGCACGTGCCGCAATCTCACCGAAGCCCAACGGGATGACAGACGCGCGAGCGGACGGGCGCCGGCACTGCGGCTGCGCGCCGGCACGGACAAGTTCACCGTCACCGACCAACTGCTCGGGCCCTACACCGGACTGGTCGACGATCTCGTCCTCCGGCGCGGCGACGGCATTCCCGCGTACAACCTCGCGGTCGTCGTCGACGACGCCGCGCAGGGCATCGACCAGGTGGTCCGCGGTGACGACCTGCTGTCGTCGGCGCCACGCCAGGCCTACCTCGCCGGCCTACTGGGGCTGCCCGCCCCGACCTACGCCCACGTACCGCTCGCCCTCAACGCCGACGGCAAGCGGCTGGCGAAGCGTGACGGCGCGGTGACCCTGGCGGATCAGGCGGCGCTCGGACACTCACCCGCGGACGTGCTGGGGATGCTCGCGCGCTCGCTGGGGATGGCCGACCCCGACGAAATCGTTACTCTCGCTCAGCTTCTCGAAAGGTGGGATCCGCGGGCACTACCCACCGGGCCGTGGGTCTTCGGATCCTGAAACCCGCACGTCGTGCGCGCAAACAGACCAACTGCCACGTAGGGTTTCCGATCGAAAGTTCGACTTCGCCGACAGACCCGACGAAATCCAGGTGCACACATGACCACTGGTGGACAAGACCCGAACCAGAACCCCGAGAGGGGCCCGGGACCCGAGGGCACCCCGCCACCCGGGAACTACCCGCCGCCGCAGGGCCCCGGCGGCGGTTACCCGCCCCCGCCCGGCAACTACCCGCCCCAGCCCGGGAACTACCCGCCGCCGCAGGGCCCCGGCGGTGGCTACCCGCCCCCGCCCGGCAACTATCCCCCGCCCACCGGTCCCGGCGGTGGTTACCCGCCCCCGCCCGGCAACTACCCGCCCCCGCCGCAGGGCCCCGGTGGCGGCTACCCGCCCCCGCCCGGCAACTATCCCCCGCCGCCCCCGGCGTACGACTCCGGCTACGGCCGCTCACCGGCCGGGCCGCCGCCCAGCGAGGTGAGCGTCGGCGCAGCCCTGTCGTACGGCTGGAACAAGTTCAAGAACAATCCGGGGGTGTGGATCGGCGCCCTGGTCGTCGCAGCCGTCATCTCCATCCTCGTCTCGCTGCCGTTCAGTGTCGGCGGCAACCGTGACTTCGACAGCTTCGGTGATCTCTCGGCGTCGTTCAGCCTGTGGCAGATCATCGGCAACATCGTCACGGCGATCGTCAGCTACCTGATCTCGGCCGCGCTCATCCGCGGCGCGTTGCACGAGGTCGACGGCCGACGGCCGCAATTCGCGTCGTTCTTCGAGTTCCGCAACGTCGGCGCCATCATCATCGCCAGCTTCCTCGTGGGCCTGATGACCGGCATCGGTTTCGTGCTCCTGGTCATCCCGGGTCTGGTCCTCATGTTCCTGACGTGGTGGACGCTCGAGTTCGTCGTCGACCAGGACCAGGACGCGATCACCGCGATCAAGTCCAGCTTCCGGGCGATCTCGTCGAACTGGGGCACGCTGCTGGGGCTGGCCGTCACGCTGTTCTTCCTGAACGTGCTCGGCACGCTGCTGTGCCTGGTCGGTCTGCTCGTGACCGTCCCGGTCTCGATCATCGCCTCGACGTACGCGTACCGCGTCACCGTCCGCGGCCCCGTCGCGCCGTAGACCAACCGTTTTGCGCACTTGTCGCGGCCGGAGGGACCCGGAACAGCGGCAAGTGCGCAAAACGGGCGGTGGGGGGTGCGGATCGTCGTCACACCGGTCGAGGTGCTTGGATGGCGCGGTGACAGAGTCAGTACAGTCCCCGTCCGACGCGTCCGATCCGGCGTCCTTTGCGCACGTCAGCCGCGGCTACTACGCCACCATGGTGGCCCTGTTCACGGCGACGCTGCTGATCTCCAATATCTGCGCCACCAAGGGGGTGGCATTCTTCGTCGACCAGGACGCCTCGGTCGGCCCGTTCCAGGTTCTGCCGATCATCACCGACGGCGGCTTCTTCCTCTTCCCCCTCGCCTACGTCGTCGGCGACGTGCTCAGCGAGGTGTACGGCTTCAAGGCCACCCGCCGCGCCATCTACATCGGCTTCGGCTCGCTGCTGCTGGCCGCGCTCAGTTTCTGGGCCACACAGCACCTGCCGTCGGCCGACTTCTACGAGAACGAGGGCGCGTTCGACGCCGTCGTCGGTGTGGTCCCGCGGCTGCTGATCGCCGGGCTCGCCGGCTACCTCGTCGGCCAGCTGCTCAACTCGGCCGTGCTGGTCCTCATCAAGGAGCGCACCCGCGAGAAGCACCTGTGGGCGCGGCTCATCGGCTCGACGGTCGTGGGCGAATTCGCCGACACCCTCATCTTCTGCTCCATCGCCGCCGGTGCGATCGGCATCTCCACGTGGTCGGACTTCGTCAACTACGTGATCGTCGGCTTCCTGTGGAAGACGCTCGTCGAGATCCTGGTGATGCCGGTGACCTACCGCGTGATCGGGTTCGTGAAGAAGCGCGAGCCCAGCTATTCGCCGCTGGTCGACGGCCGCTTGCCGTAGAACCGGCCGAGGGTCTCGCGCTTGTACTCCTCGAAGTAGCCGCCCTCGATGCTCTCGCGGATCCGGTCGACCAGACGCACGGTGAACCGCTCGTTGTGGATCGTGCAGAGCGTCGAGGCGAGCATCTCCTTCGCCTTGAACAGGTGGTGGATGTACGCGCGGGTGTAGTGGGCGCACGTGTAGCAGTCGCACTCGTCGTCGATCGGGGTGAAGTCCCGACGGAAGCGCGCGGTGTTGATGTTGAAGCGGCCGTCCGGGTGGTAGATCGCGGCGTTGCGGGCCACCCGGGACGGGTTGACACAGTCGAACGTGTCGGCGCCGTTCTCGATCGCGACGAACATGTCGTCGGGCTCGCTGATGCCCAGCATGTGCCGCGGCTTGTGCTCGGGCAGTTCCTCGTTGACCCAGCGCACGATGGTGCCCAGATTCTGCTTCTCGAGCGCGCCGCCGATGCCGTAGCCGTCGAAGCCGCGGCCGCTGACGCCGGTGATCGACTCGAGCCCACGGGCCGCCTGCCGGCGCAGGTCCTCGTACTGCGCGCCCTGCACCACACCGAACAACGCCTGGTACGGGCGGTGTGCACGCTCTGCGGTGAGCTTCTCGTGCTCGGCGATGCACCGTACCGCCCACGCCTGCGTCCGCTCGACGGACTGCTCCTGGTAACCGCGCGTGTTGAGCAGCGTGGTCAGCTCGTCGAACGCGAACATGATGTCGGCGCCCAGCTGGTGCTGGATCTGCATCGACACTTCGGGGGTGAACCGGTGCGGGGAGCCGTCGAGATGCGACTTGAACGTGACGCCGTCATCGTCGACGTGCGCCAACCGCTCCTTGCCGGCGGCGATGACGTCGTCGGACTGGACACCGACCGCCTCCATCGCCAGGACCTTCTTGAACCCGACGCCGAGCGACATCACCTGGAAACCGCCGCTGTCGGTGAAGGTGGGGCCGTCCCAGTTCATGAACCTGCCGAGGCCCCCGGCCTCGTCCACGATGTCCGGGCCCGGCTGCAGATACAGGTGGTACGCGTTGGCCAGCACGGCCTGCGCGCCCAGGTCCTTCATCGCCTCGGGCAGCACCGCCTTGACGGTGGCCTTGGTGCCGACCGCGATGAACGCGGGGGTCCGGATGTCCCCGTGCGGGGTGTGGATGGTGCCGGTGCGGCCCAACTTGTCGGGCAGGCGGGTGCCCACCGTGAAGAACGGATCGGGCGGGGACGGCACAACTTCACTCACCTGGCCATAGTGTCACAGCCGGCAGGAGCCACCCCGCGTCCGGGCTAGGGGCGCTCGTGCGCGGTGAGCAGCAGGTACTCCCAGTCCATGACGAACGATCCGTCGCCGACGTCGAACCGTCGGGCCAGGTCGGTGAGATCCCGATCGAGCGCCGTGACCCGGTCGGCATCGTCGGCGACGGCCTTGTACACCGCAATCGTCGGCCCGTAGTTGGCCTTGAAGTAGTCGACGAAATCCTCCGGGCCGTCGAAGCGGTCCACGCGCAACACGTCGCGCTGCGACCGCACATCGGTGACACGGTCGCCGAGCAACTCGCGGACGTGAGTTTCGTCGCCCCACAGCGGTGGGGGCTGCGCCCCGGGGGGAGGCGGCGGGGCGTACGGCTTCATCGCCGCGAACATCCGCCCGATGAAGCCGTCCGGTGTCCAGCTGAGCAGCCCGATGGTGCCGCCCGGCTTGCAGACCCGGACCAGTTCGTCGGCGCTGTCCTGGTGGTGCGGGGCGAACATGACCCCCACGCAGGAGAGGACGACGTCGAACCGGTCGTCCTCGAACGGCATCGCCTCCGCGTCGGCGACCTCCCAGTCGAGTTGGGCGCCGCGCTTGGCGGCGAGCCGGCGCCCGGCGTCGAACAGTTCGGGGGTGAGGTCCGAGGCGACCACGTCCGCCCCCGCCAGCGCCGCCGGGATGGCCGCGTTGCCCGATCCGGCGCCGACGTCGAGCACCCGCTGCCCGCTCTGCACGTCGGCCGCGCGCACGAGGATCGGCCCCAGTTCCGGGATGATCTCCTCCGCGACGGCCGGATAGTTGCCCGACGCCCACACCGCCCGATGTTTGGCCTTGAGGGTCCGATCGGCTTCCTTGCTCACAAGTGATTCGCTCATGTTTCGAGCGTGCGCCGCTGCGCCGCCCCGAACAAGGGCCCGCGTGTGCTCGTCCCGAGCAAGGCCTTCGCCCCGGCGATAGGCTTTTTCCAGCTGGGGGGCACCACAGCGCGCACCGGGAGGCCACTTGACCGGACAGGACACCACGTCGGGACACGCGAGCTCCGCTCAGCACCCCGCGTTCGAGAAGATCGCACGGGTCGGGCAGGCCGCGAGCGGGCTGGTGCATCTGCTCATCGGCTACATCGTCATCCGGTTGGCCTTCGGCGACGCCGGCACCGCCGATCAGTCGGGGGCGCTGATGACGCTGGCGTCCCAGCCGGGCGGACGCATCGCACTGTGGGTGGCGGCCGTGACCCTGGCGGCCCTCGCGGCCTGGCGGGTGGTGGAGGCGTTCGTCGGGAAACGCTCCGACGCCGAGGATCCGTCCGCGCTGGACCGGGCGAAGACCGTGGGCGTCGCGGTGGCATATCTCGCGTTGGCGTTCACCGCGTTCCAGTTCGCGCGCGGCGGCGGGAAGGCGAGCACCGAACAGAACGTGGGAATGAGCGCCCGGTTGATGCAATCCGGCGGCGGCAAGGCGGTTCTCGTCGTGGCCGGGCTGGTGATCATCGCCGTCGGCGCCTATCACGTGTACAAGGGCGCCGGGAAGAAGTTCCTCGACGACCTGCACCGCACCGGCCTGCCCCGACTGGCCACACCCCTGGGGGTGGTGGGCTACATCGCGAAGGGTCTGGCGATCGCGGGCGCCGGGGTCCTGGTGATCGTCGCGACGTTCACCACCGATCCGGCCAAGGCGAGCGGGCTGGACGGGGCGGTCAAGACGCTCGGCGCCGCCCCGTTCGGTCAGATCCTGCTGGTGGCGGCGGGCGTCGGGATCATCGCCTACGGCGTGTACTGCTTCGTCCTGGCCCGTTACGGGCGGATGTGATCCGCAGTCCGGCTCACGGCACGTAGAACGTTGCGACGCCCGGGGTGATCGGCCCGGCGACGGGGAGGACGACCAGGGCGATCTGCCCGGAGCCGGTCTGCACCGTCGCCGCCGCCGGGACACCGTGCAGCCCGTCCGACATCCGGGCGGCTCCGGACGCTCCGGTCGACAGATTGAGCCAGCGGACTTCGGACGAGAGCAGGCATCCCCACCCGCCGTCCTTCCCGCCGGTGATCGTGACCGTGCCCGGTGGTTCGCCGACCACTGCCACGCAACGGACCGCGGGGGCGTCGAAACTTCCGTCGGGGTTCCCGAACGGCGCCGGCTCGAGCTGGAAGGGCACGGCCGGCGCGGCGGACGCCACCGCCGCCGGCGCCAGAATCGGACCGACCACCAATCCGGCGCAGATCACCAGTCGGCGAACGACATTCATGACGGCTACCTCCTGAAGACCGACTACCGGGTGGGGTGGACTTCCACGACGGGCTGCCGCAGGATCGTTCGCAGCCGGTCCGGTGCGGCGCGCCGCGGGTCGCTCAGGTAGATCTCGTGGTGCTTGCCGGTCATCCGCAACGCGTTGTCCGGGATGAACCGGTGGTGCAGTTCGTCGAGCACCGGCGCCTCGTCGTCGTACGGACCGATGTGGAGCGTCTGGACGCTCTGCCCCTCGTCGAGCCGTTCCAGACGCAGCTTCTCCAATACCGGCGCGGTTCCCTTGCGGGCCACCGACTCCCGCGCTTCGTCGAAGTGCTCGGCGGTGATCCAATCCGGGATCATGTTCATCACCGTCCAGTCCCACCGCGACTTGTCACGCACGGTGGTGAACGACTCCATGTCGTCGGCCCACCACAGAGCCTCCAACGGCATCACCGTGTAGTCCCGTTCCAGCCGGTTCCTGCTGAGGAACTTCAGCGCGTACGCCACCGGGTAGAGCGATTTCAGGGCATCCTGGTACGCCTGCGCGGTGTTGGGATCACCGTGGCCGTCGATCATGAGGAACTGCATCGCCGGCACCTTCACGACGACGAACCGGCCCCGCGGCGCTGTGTACGTCTCGATCTCTTTCCGAAGATCGACCTTCATTCGACTGCTCCCCCGGTGCGCAGTCAGTCGCGGGCGAGGTCGGGCGGGAAGCCGCCGGTCGCGATCGGGCCCCAGTCGTCGATCGTGATCCGGATGAGGCTCTTGTTCTGCTTGCGCATCGCGTCGCGATACTCGTCCCAGTCCGGGTGTTCGCCGGAGATGCAGCGGAAGTACTCGACGAGGGGCTCGAGCGCGTCGGGCATGTCGAGCACCTCCGCGGTGCCGTCGATCTGCACGTAGGCCCCGTTGAACTCGTCGGAGAGCACGCACACGCTCGCGTGCGGATCTCGCCGCAGGTTGGCGGCCTTGGCCCGTTGCGGGTACGTCGAGATCACGATGCGCCCGTCGGCATCCACCCCGGAGGTGACCGGCGAGATCTGCAGGCCGCCCGACTTCTTGTGCGTGACGAGCACACAGCGGTGCCGGGGACGCACGAACTCGAGCAACTGTTCGCGGGTGACGTGTTCGGCGGTGGCGACGGCCATGATGCTCTCCTGCTCGGCTCGATGCGGACGCGGTCCAGCCTATCGGGGCCCGCCGACAGCGGGATCGGCCTCGGCGCCCCTCGGCGTCGCCGAGGGTCAGCCGGTCTTTTCGAAGTCCGCCGGCTTCCAGGTGCCGTCGAATGCGGCTTGCTCGGGACCGTAGATCCGAAGGTAGGCGAACCAGCCGCGCCCGGGAACGGTTTGCAGCCAACGATTCTCGGCACCACGGGGCGCAGTCGGCCCGAAGTGCAGGCGCAGTGGGCCGGTCTGATCGACATCGTTCAGTTCGAACATCGAACGCAGCGCCGCACTGTTCCGGTCGGCCTGAACCTGCGACCGTGTCTGCGCGTCGTAAATCGTGATGGACCAGAACAGGGTGCCGGGCACCGGTTGCGGTATCTCCAGGGTGTAGGAGGTGCCCCCGTCGAGGAAGGCACCCGACGCGTCCCGAACACCGAGCCAGTACAGCGAGCCGCCACCGACCTGCCGGCGGAACATTGCGGGCGAGGCGATGATCGCCTGGGAGAACCACCGGTCGCGGGCTTCGAGGTCGATACCCGCGGGGGTGGCGAAGTCTCCGTTGTCGGCGACGAGACCCACCCATTCCCAGCGGCGGTCCGGCCATGCGATCCGGTCCTCGCGGTCACTGGCGAATGCCGAGACGAGCATCTGGTCGCGGCCCGTACGGGCGGCGCGCGCGAGGATGGCGGACATCCGCTCGTCGGGGGCGAACGGGGCGCCCTTCTCGATCCCGAGCGTGGACAGCAGTCCGTACATCGGCAGGAACTCCGCCACCGGCGGCTCCGCGGTGACGATGCCGTGCAACACCCGCCAGAATTCGATGTCGTCCTCCCACCGGAGGCACGTGCTGTCCACCGGCTTCTCGGTGGTGTCGACGAATTCCAGCGTCCGGTCCGGGAATCCGAGGGGGTGGATCCGCACTGCGCGCAGCGCGTCGAGGGCCTTGGTGAGATCACCGCCGATCGGCAGCGCCCGTATCGCCAGCAGGACCTTGTTCGAGGCCGACCGTCCCACGTGCGCGTGAGGGGGTAGCTCACCCCGGTGGCCGGGCGGGGTGATGACGTAGGTCCCGCCCTGGCCACGGTCGGGGCCGGGGATGCCCAGATCGGTGATCCACCGTTGATGATGGTCGTCGACGAGTCCGATGAAGGGCCCCTGCGGCACGTCGACAACCATGGGCCCGGCGCTGAGGTCGAGCACGGCAGCCCCGTAGGGAGTGTCGGAGTTGAGGGTGAATCCGACCTGGAGCGGACCCGTCGAGGCGATCCCGACGGCCTCGTTGTCCGCGAGGCCGATCTCGCGGTTGCCGTTGAAGATTCCCTCCATGGACACGGTCGGGTACCAGAATCGATAGGCCGTCACCGCCCGCTGGACGTCGGCTTCGTCGCGCGCCTGCTGCGCCGTTCGGTCCACCGGGTAGCCGTGCTCGAACAAGTAGCCTCCCATCGCCGATTCGCTTCCGCCGCCGCCAGTCATATCGGCATCACCCTCCACGAGTTCGAACATCGATTCACCGCGCGGACGAACACGGCTCACCGAACCATCTCGCGTGCGCGGCGACGAGGCATCGCCTACTACAGGTGAATTCGCCGGAGTCGGCCGCGGGGCGCGCCAGGGAGCGGGGTGGCCTCAGCGGAACGCGGCGTGCCCGGTGAGCGCCCGACCGATCGAGAGCAGATGCATTTCGCTGGTGCCCTCGTACGTGAGCACCGACTCGAGGTTGTTGGCGTGCCGCAGCGGCGAGTACTCGAGGGTGATCCCGTTGGCGCCGAGGATCGTCCGGCACTCGCGGGCGATCGCGATGGCCTCGCGGACGTTGTTGAGCTTGCCGACGCTGATCTGGTCGGGCGTGATCTCGCCGCGGTCCTTCATCCGGCCGAGCTGGAGCGCCAGCAGCATGCCCTTGCCGAGTTCGAGCGTCATGTCGGCCAGCTTCTCCTGGGTGAGCTGGTAGCCGGCGAGCGGTCGGTCGAACACCTCCCGGGTGCCGGCGTACGCGATGGCCGTCTCCAGGCTGTCACGCGCCGCCCCGAGGGCACCGAACACGATCCCGAACCGTGCCTCGTTCAGGCACGACAGCGGCGCGCCGAGGCCCCGCGCGGTGGGCAGCTGCGCCGACGCCGGCAGCCGGACACCGTCGAGCACCAGTTCGGACGTCACCGACGCCCGCATCGACAGCTTCCCGTGCACGGTGTTGGCGCTGAATCCCGGTGTGTCCGTGGGGACGAGGAAGCCCCGCACCCCGTCCTCGGTCTGCGCCCACACCGTCGCGACGTCGGCGAGGCTGCCGTTGGTGATCCACATCTTGGTGCCGTCGAGGATCCAGTCGTCCCCGTCCCGACGGGCCCGGGTGCGCATGCCCGCCGGGTTGGAGCCGAAGTCCGGCTCGGTGAGCCCGAAGCAGCCGAGTGCCTCCCCCGACGCCAGCCGCGGCAACCACTCCTGCTTCTGTTCCTCCGACCCGAACCGGTGGATCGAGAACATCGACAGCGAGCCCTGCACCGACACGAAGCTGCGCAGGCCGCTGTCCCCGGCCTCCAGCTCGAGGCACGCGAGCCCGTAGCTGACCGCGTTGGTGCCGGCACACCCGTAGCCCTGCAGATGCATGCCCAGCAGCCCGAGGTCCCCCAGTTCGCGGGCGATCTCCCGCGGCAGCGTGCCGGACTCGAACCATTCGGGCAGGCGGGGCCGCAGCCGCTCGTCCACCAACCGTCGGACCGTGTCCTGGATGTCGCGTTCCTGCTCGTCGAGGAGAGCGTCGATTCCGAACAGGTCCAACGGCTGCATGGTCATCTCACTCCACCGCTCCGACGAATTGACTGTTGTACAGGCCGAAGTACGCGCCGCGGCGCTCGAGCAGCTCGTCGTGGGCGCCCTGCTCGACGATCCGGCCGTTCTCCATGACGACGATCAGGTCGGCGTCGCGGATGGTGGAGAGCCGGTGCGCGATCACGAAGCTGGTGCGGTCGCTGCGCAGCTGCGCGGTGGCTTGCTGCACCAGCAGCTCGGTGCGGGTGTCCACCGAGCTGGTCGCCTCGTCGAGGATCAGGATCGACGGCTGCGCGATGAACGCGCGGGCGATCGTGATCAGCTGCTTCTCGCCGGCGCTGACGTTGCTGCCCTCTTCGTCGATGACGGTGTCGTAACCGTCGGGCAGCATGTGCACGAAGCGGTCCACGTAGCTCATACGGGCGGCCTCGCGGACCTGCTCGTCGGTGGCGCCGGGACGGCCGTACGCGATGTTGTCGCGGATCGTGCCGCCGAAGAGCCACGTGTCCTGCAGGACCATGCCGATCCGCGAGCGCAGGTCGTCGCGGGTCATCTGCGCGATGTCGGTGCCGTCGAGCGTGATCCGGCCGCCGTCGACCTCGTAGAACCGCATGATGAGGTTGACCAGCGTGGTCTTGCCGGCACCCGTCGGGCCCACGATCGCGACCATCTGTCCGGGCTCCGCGGTGAGCGAGAGGCCCTCGATCAGCGGGCTGGCGGGGTCGTAGCCGAACCGGACGTCCTCGAAGCGGACGCGTCCACGCGCCTGCGCCGGGGTGGCGGCGGGCTGCGGGTCGGGCGACTGCTCGTCCTCGTCCAGGACCGCGAACACCCGCTCGGCGGAGGCGATACCCGACTGCAGCAGGTTCACCATCGACCCGATCTGGGTGAGCGGCTGGGTGAACTGGCGCGAGTACTGGATGAACGCCTGCACGTCGCCCAGGCTCATGGTGCCCGACGCCACCCGCATGCCGCCGATGACGGCGATCGCCACGTAGTTGAGGTTGCCGAGGAACATGATCGCCGGCATCACGGTGCCGGAGATGAACTGCGCCTTGAACCCGGACTGGTACAGCTGTTCGTTCTTCTCCTGGAAGGCGTCCTGCACCTCGCGGTGCCGGCCGTACGCGGTGACCAGCTCGTGGCCGGTGAGCGATTCCTCGACCTGCCCGTTGAGTTCACCGGTGGTCTTCCACACGGCGGCGAAGTGCGGCTTGGACCGCTTGGCGATCTTGGCGGCGACGATGGCCGACAGCGGCACGGTGAGCACCGCGATCAGGGCCAGCAGCGGCGAGATCGAGATCATCATCGCGAGGATGCCGATCACCGACAGTGCCGCGATCACCAGCTGGCTCAGCGTCTGCTGCAGGCTCTGCGAGACGTTGTCGATGTCGTTGGTGACCCGGCTGAGCAGGTCGCCGCGCGACGTCGAGTCGAAGTAGCTCAGCGGCAACCGGTTGATCTTCTGCTCCACCTCGTTGCGGAGCCGGCGCACCACGCCCTGCACGATGATGTTGAGCAGGTAGGCGGCCGCCCACGAGACCACGGCGGACGCGATGTACAGGCCCAGCACGAGCGCGAGCACCCGGCCCACCGCGGAGAAGTCGATGCCCAGACCCGGCACCAGGTTCATGCCCGAGACCATGTCGGCGAACTGGTTCTCACCCGCGGCCCGCAGGCCCTCCACGGCCTGGTCCTTGGTGAGCCCCTCCGGCAGCTGCCGGCCGATGACGCCGTCGAAGATGAGGTTGGTGGCGTGCCCGAGCAGTCGCGGGCCGATCACCGAGAGCACGACGCTGGTGACGGCGAGCAGCAGCACGGCCGTCACGGCGGCGCGGTAGTCGCGCAGCCGCCCGAGCAGCCGCTTCATCGAGACGCCGAAGTTCTCCGCCTTGGCGGCCGGGGCGCCGGCGCCGCCCGGTACCGGCGGCGAGGACTGGGTCGCGGTGCTCACAGCGCCTCCTGGACCGAGCGCTGGGACTCGACGATCTCGACGTACGTCGCGCACGTCTCGAGCAGTTGCTCGTGCGTGCCGATGCCGACGGCCGCGCCCTCCTCGAGGACCACGATCTGGTCGGCGTCGGCGATCGTCGACACGCGCTGGGCCACGATGATCACGCTGGCATCCTCGGTTTCGGGTCGGAGCGCCGCACGCAGCCGGGCGTCGGTGGTGAGGTCGAGCGCCGAGAAGGAATCGTCGAACAGGTAGACGGACGGACGCCGGACCAGGGCCCGCGCGATCGCGAGACGCTGCCGCTGACCGCCGGAGACGGTGGTACCGCCCTGGGAGATCGGGGTGTCGAGTCCCTCGGGCATCGCGCGCACGAAGTCGGCGGCCTGCGCGATCTCGAGCGCGCGCCACAGTTCCTCGTCGGTGGCGTCCGCCTTGCCGTACCGCAGGTTGCTGGCGACGGTGCCCGAGAAGAGGAACGCCTTCTGTGGCACCAAGCCGATGCGCGACCGCAGCAGCTCCGGATCCAGCTCGCGGACGTCGGTGCCGGACACGGTCACCGCGCCGGACGTGACGTCGATGAGCCGCGGGATGAGACCCAGCAGCGTGGTCTTGCCCGAGCCGGTGGCTCCGATGATCGCGGTGGTCTTGCCCGGCTCGGCGGTGAAGCTGATGCCGCGCAGCACCGGCTCGTCGGCGCCCGGGTACTTGAACTCGGCGTCCCGCAGCTCGACGTGCGCGGGCCGATCCATGGTGGTCACCGGCGACGCCGGCGCCAGCACCGACGGCTCGGTGTCGAGCACCTCGGTGATGCGCTCGGCACACACCGCGGCACGCGGGGCCAGCATCGCGATCATCGACGCCATCATCACGGCCATGAGGATCTGCATGATGTAGCTGAGCATCGCGGTCAGCGAGCCGACCCCCATGCTGCCGTTGTCGATCTCGTGGCCGCCGAACCAGATCACCGCCACGCTGGTGACGTTCGCGATCATCATCACGGCCGGGATCATCAGCGCCGTCGTGCGGCCGACCCGCAAGGCGGTGTCGGTCAGCGCCCCGTTGGCGGCATCGAAACGCTCCGCCTCCGAGCGCTCCCGGACGAAGGCGCGGACGACGCGGATGCCGGTGATCTGCTCGCGCAGCACCCGGTTCACCGCGTCGATACGGGTCTGCATGGTCCGGAACGCCGGCACCAGCTTGCCGATCATCACGATCATGGTGAGCGCGAGCAGCGGGACGCTCACCGCGAGGATCCACGACAGCCCGGCATCCTCACGGATCGCCATGATGATGCCGCCGATGCACATGATGGGGGCCATCACCAGGATCGTGGCGCTCAGCACCACCATCATCTGCACCTGCTGAACGTCGTTGGTGCTGCGGGTGATCAGCGACGGCGCCCCGAAGCGGCCGAACTCGCGGGACGAGAACGACCGGGCCCGGCCGACCACCGCGGCGCGCACGTCGCGGCCGAATCCCATTGCGGCACGGGCGCCGAAGAACACCGAACCGACGGAGCAGATGATCTGCACCAGCGTCACGAGCAGCATCTTGCCGCCCGCCGACATGATGTAGCCGGTGTCACCGGTGGCCACTCCGTTGTCGATCAGGTCGGCGTTGACGCTGGGGAGATACAGCGCGGCGCCGGTAGCGACGAGTTGGAGGAAGACGACGCCGGCGAGATGACGCTTGTATGGCCCCAGGTAGGTGCCGAGGAGTCTGATCAGCATGGTTTGCGAAGGTTACCAATCCGAGGAGCGAAAAAGGAGCGGTCGAGCCCTCGAGTTCGGGCTCGACCACTCCTTTTCCATTGAATGTTCACAGTGTCGTCCACACCGGTGTCACGACACCGGCGCGTCTTCCCGGTCGCGATCCTGGCGCGGCAGCGCGCGGGCCAGTTTCTCGCCTTCGATGTCGACGTTGGGCAGCAGCTTGTCGAGCCACTTGGGCAGCCACCACGCCCTGTCACCCAGGAGCGCCATGACGGACGGGATGATCACCATGCGGACGATGAAGGCGTCGAAGAAGACCGCCGCCGCGAGCGCGAAGCCGATCGACTTGATGAACGCGTTGTCCTCGAGGATGAACGCACCGAACACCGAGATCATGATGAGTGCGGCCGCAGTCACCACCCGGGCGCCGTGGCTGAACCCGATGGTCATCGCTTCCTTGGCCGATGCGCCGTGCACGTATTCCTCGCGCATGCGGGTCACCAGGAACACCTGGTAGTCCATCGCCAGGCCGAACACCACACCGATCAGGAAGATCGGCATGAAGCTCACCAGCGGCTGCGGGTTGGCGACGATCCCGCCCCAACCCTCCTGGAAGATCGCGACGGTCGCACCGAACGTCGCGGCGACGCTGAGCAGGAAGCCCAGGGCGGCGGTGAGCGGCACCAGGATCGACCGGAACACCAGCATCAGCAGGATGAAGGCGAGCCCGACCACGATGACCAGGTACGGGACCAGCGCGTCCTGCAGTCGGTCGGAGACGTCGGTCTCGAGTGCCGTCTGTCCGGTGACGCCGTAGTTGACGCCGATCCGGTCGTGCAGCGCCCCCTCGCCGTCGCGAATGGACTGCATGAGGTCGATCGTCTTCTGATCAGTGGGCGAGCTGCCCGGGGTCACCAGGATCTGGGCGGTGTCCCCGGCCGGGTTGAGCGCCATGACCTGCGCGTTGACGACGTCGTCCTGCTCGGAGATCGTCCGGAGCACCTGGCCGACCGCTTCCTCGGCGGGCACGGTGGCGTCCTTGGCGTCGACGACGACGAGCAGCGGCGCGTTGCGGCCGGGACCGAACGCGTCCGACACCAGGTCGTACGCCTGCCGGGAACTGGTGGCGGGATCGCCGGTGCTCTCGCTCGGCAGGGCCAGCTTGAGGCCCACCGCCGGGATGGCCAGCACACCGAGCAGCACGATGCCGACGATCAGCGGGACGGCGGGCTTGCGGCCCACCCAACGTGCGTACCGGGTGGCCGGGCCGGGGACGGCGTCCTCGGCCTCCGGGTCCGGCGCCTTGACGAACGGGACCTTGCCGGCGAACGCCTTGCGTCCGAGCAGGCCGAGGAACGCCGGCAGGAAGGTCAGCGCGACGAGGACCGCGATGAGCACCGCGAACGCGGCCGCCAGGCCCATGTCGCTCAGGAACTTGATTCCGACGACGCGGAGCGCGACCAGCGCGATGATCACCGTCAGGCCGGCGAACACGACCGCCGAGCCGGCGGTACCCACGGCGCGGCCCGCAGCCTCCTCACGGTTTCCGCTGACGCTGACCTCGTGCTTGAAGCGCGAGACGATGAACAGCGAGTAGTCGATGGCGACCGCCAGACCGATCATGACGGCCAGCGTCGGGGTCATCGACCCGAGTTCGGTGAAGCCGGTGGCGACGGTGATGCCGAGGCTGCCGATGCCGACACCGATGATCGCGGCGATCAGCGGCAGACCCGCGGCGACCAGCGAACCGAACGTCAGCAACAGCACGATGGCCGCGACCGCCAGGCCGATCAACTCCGCGGAGCCGCCCGGCATCTCGGGCTCCTGCGCGGCGCTGCCGCTGAGCTTGACGGTCAGTCCCGCGTCGCGGGCCGCCTGGGCGGCCGCGTCGATCTGGTTTGTCAGCTCGGTGGTGACGTCCTTGAAGTCACCGCTGAAGGGCACCTCCACGTAGCCCACGGTCTTGTCGGGGCTCAGCGGGGACAGCGCCCGAGCGTCCGCGAGCGCCTGGTCGACGGGCTTGCCGGACTGCTCGGCCTGCGCGGTGACCATCGCGGTCAGCTGCGCATCGGCGACGACGGGGTTGACCAGCGCGCCCTGCGCCTCCGCGGGCGGCGCGGTCGCCGGATCGACCTTGGCGGCCGCGTCGACGAGCTCGATGCCGCGCACCTTCGCGAGGGTGGCGTCCATCGCGGCCTGGTTCTCCGGGGTGTCGAGCGTCTGCCCGTCGGGCGCGGCGAAGACGTACCGGGCGGAGATGGAGTTGAACGGGTCCTTGGCCGACGCAGGGAACCGCTCGGCCATGAGGTCCTGGGCCTTCTGCGCGGGGGTGCCGGGGATCGAGAACGAGTCGTTCGTCGGGCCCGACAGCGTGGCCGCGCCGACACCCATCAGAACGAGGATGGCCAGCCAAATGGACAGGACCGTGCCTTTTCGCCGATAGGCGAAGCGGCCGATCCGGTAGAGATAGGTCGCCATGTGCGGCTCCTTCGTGATCGGGTGGGGTCTGGCGGTCTAGCGTGCGGGAACGGCGAGGCCCGACCGCAGGTGATCGAACGCCTCACGGATGAGGTGCTCGGCACTCGCGGCCGTCGATCGCCCGCTCATCCACAGGTCGAGCGACGCCTTGACGGCAGCACCGACCACCGTCTGCAGCAGGCTCGGATACAGGCCCGAGGCGCCCGTACGCTCGGCGATGACCTCGTCGAGCATCGGAGTGAGCCGCACGTGCATCTCCATCTTCTTGGCGAGCAACGTGGGACTCGAGTCGATGAGATCGGCCAGCGCCTTCATCTCCTCGAGCTGGGCATCGGATTCGATGAGCGCCCGCAGCACGATGTGTTCGAGCGAATCGAGAATCGGTTCGTCGGCGGGACGCTCGCGTAGCCACTGCGCCCATTCGAGGACCTCCGCCTCGAAGTGGTGCAGGACGGCCTCCTCCTTGCAGGAGAAGTAGTTGTGGAACGTGCGGACGGACACCCCGGCCTCCGACGCGATCATGTCGGCAGTGACCAGTTCGATCCCACGCTCCATGGCCAGACGGGCAGCCGCCTCGCTGAGCGCGACGCGCGTCGCCGCCTTCTTCCGATCCCGGAGTCCGAGTTCCACCCCTTCGAAAGTACCGAATTTGCAGACCTCTGCAATGTTGCAGGCGAGCGCACTTTTGTGTCTTCCAGCACATTTCCGCGAGATCGGTGATCGGCCTCACACTTGCGCGCCCCTGCCTACGCTGATTCCACACCCGCGCGACGGCGAACGGCGGTGACGATGCCCGATTGGGACGGCGCACGATATTCGCGGACCAGCGATCTGCAGCGCACGATGGCGACCCGGGCGCTCGACGGCCTCGTGCTGCGACCGGACGAGCACCTCCTCGACGTCGGCTGCGGCGACGGATTCGTCACCCGCCTCCTGGCCGCGCAGCTTCCGCGGGGCCGCGCGGTGGGCGTGGACGCGTCACCGCGGATGATCGCGCAGGCCGCCGCGGCCGACGACCACGTGCAGTTCGTCCTGGCCGACGCCCGCGATCTGCCGTTCCGGGCCGAGTTCGACGTGGTGGTCTCGTTCAACGCGCTGCACTGGGTGCGCGAGCAGCAGCGGGCCCTCGGCTCGATCGCGGCCGCGGCCCGCCCCGGCGCACGGGCGCTCGTCCAGGTGGTGTGCGCCGGTGACCGCCCGAGCCTGGAGACGGTGGCGATGGAAGTGGCCGGGTCGGTGCGGTGGCTCGACCGGTTCACCGGGTTCACTCCCCCGTTCGTCCACGTGGATCCCGACGAGTACCCCGCGCTCGCGTCGTCGGCCGGTCTGCGCGTCACCGGGCTGTCCGTCGAGGACCTGACGTGGGACTTCGGCACGCACGAGGCGTTCGCCGCGTGGTGCGGCAACGGCGCCGGTGCCTGGACCGACCGCCTCGCCGCCGCGGACCGGCCCCGGTTCCTCGACGAGTGGGTCCGCGCGTACGAGGAGATCTCGGGCACGCCGGGGCTGTTGCACTTCACCCAGATGCGCGCCGAACTCGAGGTGCACCGCTAGCGGCGCCGCCACGCCCCGGGGTCGGCGGTGAGGTCGTCGACGAAGGACGGCAGCGCGCCGGCGGCGATGTCGGCGACGGTGACCCCTTCCAGCACCGCGCGCAGGTTGACGCGGACCGCGATCCACACCCGCTGCAGCGACTCGGCGGCCCCCTCGTAGGTGACGTCCTCGGGCCGCTCCCCGCGCACCGACGCCAGCGGGCCCTCCACGGTGCGGATGACGTCGGCGACGGTGATCTCGTCGGCCGGACGGGTGAGCCGATATCCCCCGTCCGGTCCGCGCCGGCTGCTCACGAGCCCGCCGCGGCGCAGGTCGGCGAGCACGGCCTCGAGGAACTTGCCGGGGAGCGCCTGCGCGCCCGCCAACGCATCGCCCTTGACCAACGCCGGTTCGGCGGCCGCCAGCTCGACGAGGGCACGCACCGCGCAATCGACCCGCGCCGTGATGTGCATGCCACTCCCTCGCCGATTCGGTCAACGTTCCGGTCGCCGACGTTACCGACCGCACGACGGACGGTGACCCACGTCACCGCACCGGGTAGATTTCCAGGCGGGTGCGCGCACGGACGCCCCAGGGTGGGAAGGCTCGGAGGAGACATGTGGGAGACCCTGTCGACAGCGTGGGGATCGCTGCTCGAACCGCTGGGTGATCCGGTCGCATTGGCGATACCGGCGTTCGTCGTGTTCCTGGGACTCGAGTGGTTCGCCGCGCGCACGCTCGAGGAGGCGGAGATCCGCGACGGTCGCGCGTACCCGCCGTCGGCCGGATACGAGTTCCGGGACGCGCGGGCGTCGATCTCGATGGGGCTGGTGTCGATCGCGACCACCGCGTTCTGGAAGTTCGTCGCGCTGATCGGCTACTCCGCGATCTGGGTGTACCTCGCCCCGTGGCACCTGCCGCCGGGCGCCTGGTACACGTGGGTGATCCTGCTGCTGGGCATCGATCTGCTGTACTACCTGTACCACCGGATGGCGCATCGGGTCCGGCTGATCTGGGCGACGCACCAGGCGCATCACTCGAGCGAGTACTTCAACTTCGCCACCGCGCTGCGCCAGAAGTGGAACAACAGCGGCGAGATCCTCATGTGGATCCCGCTGCCGCTGATCGGCATTCCCCCGTGGATGGTGTTCGTCGGGTTCTCGGTGAGCCTGGTCTACCAGTTCTTCGTCCACACCGAGCGAGTCGGCACACTGCCGCGCCCCGTCGAGTTCGTCTTCAACACTCCGTCGCACCACCGGGTCCATCACGGGTGCGATCCCGAGTACCTGGACCGCAACTACGGCGGCATCCTCATCGTGTGGGACCGGCTGTTCGGCACGTTCCGGGCCGAGACCCGGCGTCCGACCTACGGTTTGACGAAGCCGGTGGGCACCTACGACATCTGGAAGCTGCAGACGCACGAGTACGCCGCCATCGGACGCGACGTCCGCGCCGCGACCGGCTGGCACGACCGCCTCGGCTACGTGTTCGGTCCGCCCGGATGGGCCCCGTCAGGCGCGCGTCAGACTCACCAGGAAGTCGACCGTGCCGTTGCCGTCGACGGTCACGAATCCCAGTGACGGCGGCGTGAGCCCGTAGTCGGACCAGGTGACGGGGACGCTGCCGGACGCGATCAGCGTGTCGCCGGAGTGCAGCACCTTCACGTCCACGCTCACCGGCCGGGACTGGCCCTTGAGGGTCAGCGCGCCCGTCGCCCGCACGGTCGCGGGCGTGCCGTCGGTGGGCAGCGACGCCAGGTCGACCGGGGCGTCGAGGGTGAAGGTCGCCGTGGGGAACGCGGCGGCGTCCATGACGTTGCCGCGGAACTGGTTGTCGCGGCGCGAGTTGTCGGTGGCGATGTCGGCGACCTGCACCACGACCTCGGCCGCGGTCATCTTCCGTTCCGAGATACTGACCGCGCCGCTGACCTGCCCGGTGGTCCCGACGACGGTCACCCGTGCGCCGTTGAGGATCTCGGACACCGTGTACCCGGCGGCCGTCTCGTTGGCACCCGAACCTGTTGTGACGACCCACTGCCCGTCGACGGACCCGGTTGCGGCCTGCGCACCCTCGGTGGAGACGGACGCGGCCGGGGCGTCGTCCTCGGCGATGAACTTGCCGTACACCCAGGGGCCCACCAGCACGGCGAGCACCACAACGACCACCACACCGCCGACGATCCACCACTTCTTCACCGGCACAGACTAAGAGCGCGGCGGACGCAGCGCCACAGCTACGATTCGAGGCCCGACGCAGTCCGTGCGTGTCCCCCGTCGTCCGGTCGTCGCAGGGGCTGTACAACCGTCGCAGGGGATTTCCGTACGGACAACCCCTGCGACCGCCGCACACGCCCCGCGGCAATGCGCGTAGCCCCCACCGACGGTCAGGCCGCCCGGCGGCGGGCCTCCGCCTCGGACACGGCGGGCGCCTCGGACACCGCCGGATCGACGACGGTCTGCTCCTCCGGGTCCTCGGTGATCGGCTCGGTCTGCGCGGTGACCTCCTTGCCGCGCCCGATCGCCAGGCGCGCCACCAGCGCGACGACGAGGCACGTGATCGCGCCGAGCAGCAGCCCGGCTCGGCCGCCCCACTGCTGACTGACCCAGCCGGCGATCGGGCCGCCGATCGCGGTGGACCCCATGAACGCCGTGGACCACAGGGCCATGACCCGCCCGCGCATCTGCGGATCCGCCTCGAGCTGCAGGGTGCTGTTGGTGGTGGAGTTGAACGCGATGCTCACAGCGCCGACGAGGGCCAACGCGACCAGTTCGAGTGCCAGGGTGGGGGCGGCGGCCGCCGCGACCAGCACCAGCCCGAACGCCGCCGCGGCGACGATCAGCACGCGGGTACCGGTCCGCCCCCACGTGGCGACGAGCAGGCCACCGCACACCGAGCCGACGCCCATCGCGGCCGTCATGAAGCCGTACGCCTCCGACCCGGCGCCGAACGTCTGGTCGGCGACGATGGGCAACACCACCTGGAACTCGAACGCGAGACAGCCGATGAACGCCATCATCAGCAGCGGCACCGCGAGATTGCGGTTGCCGCGGACGTAGCGCAGGCCTTCGCGCAGCTGCCCGCGGGCGCGCTCGGCCGGCGCGGACCGGTGCAGCGCGGAGGTGTCCAGTCGCACCAGCGACGTCACCACTGCCACGAAGCTGGCGGCGTTGAGCAGGAAGCACACGCCCAGACCGCCCGCGGCGATGGTCACACCGGCGACG
Organism: Rhodococcus sp. SGAir0479; assembly: GCF_005484805.1. Lineage (NCBI taxonomy): Bacteria > Bacillati > Actinomycetota > Actinomycetes > Mycobacteriales > Nocardiaceae > Rhodococcus > Rhodococcus sp. SGAir0479. Next base: position 4,352,768 of record NZ_CP039432.1, on the reverse strand, counting down.
GCCGGTCCGACGATGCGGGAGACGCTGACCATCGTCGACTGCAGGCTCACCGCGTTGCGGAGGTCGCGCGATCCCACCATCTCGAGCGTGAAGGACTGGCGCGCCGGGTTTTCGAAGCACTGGTTGAGACCGAGCAGCAGCGCCAGCACGTAGACGTGCCACAGCTCCACCGTACCGGTGATGGTGAGCACGCCGAGGACGAGGGCCTGCACGCCCATGACGGACTGCAACCCGATCATCAGGCGCCGCTTGTCCGAGCGGTCGGCGACGACGCCGCCGTAGGGGCCGAGCAGCAGGATCGGCAGGGTCTGCAACGCGACGACGACACCGATCGCGGTGCCGGAGCCGGTGAGTTCGAGGACGAGCCACGACTGCGCGACGGTCTGCATCCAGGTGCCGACCAGCGAGACGGCCTGGCCGCTGATGAAGCGGCGGAAGTTGCGGTTGGCCAACGCGGCGAACGTCTGGCGGCCGAGTTTCGTGGCCGCCGTCATGAGCGGGCCGTGGCCCGGACCTGACACATGCGTTCGCCCAGCGCCTCGAGGGCGGGCAGGGCAGCGAGCAGATCCTGGGTCTTCGACTCGGGGAGCTGGGTGAGGTACTCGGCGAACAACCGCGTCCGCTTCTCGCGCAGCTCGGTGTGCAGGGCGATCCCGGCGGGCGTGGCCGACACGACGACGGCCCGGCCGTCGTCCGGATGCGCCGAACGCGCCAGCAACCCGGCGGTCTCCATCTTGCCGATCATGCGCGAGAGCATCGTCGGGTTGAGGGTCTCGATCTCGGCCATCTCACTGGCCCGGATCGGTCCCCGCCGCACCGCGGTCGTGAGAATCGAGAATTGCGTCTTCGTCAGCTCACCGCCCGACGTCTGCCGATCGACCTGCCGGGCGATACGCCCGAGCGCGACCCGCAGCCGGGACACCTCGTCGTCGTCGAAGAGGCTCGTCACACCCACCTCCAAATTGTTTGCTTGTCGGCAAGCATACTCTTCGGCGGCGGTCGATCCCACCCGTCGAGACGACCACCACAGCAGCGGCGGCGCCGGTCAGGTGAGCTTGACGCCCTTCGCGATCGGCAGCACCCGCTGCTGGTTGTCGACCCATTCGCGCATCACGACCATCTCCTCGCGGCGCTGCACCGAGTCCCACGTGGCCATCTCGATGTTGCCGACGAGGTTCTGGCTCTCCTTCACCACGCGTTCGCGCTTGGCCTGGACCACCCGGTCGCGGTAGCGCTGCACCGAGACCCGCAGGTCCTGGATGGCGTCGATCTCGCTCTTGATGACCTCGACCGGACGCAGCACGTCCTCGTCGAGTTCGGCCGGGTCCTCGATGCCTGCGGTGACGAGACGCTGCTTGAACAGGTGGATCCGGTAGACGTCGTTGTTGATCTTGCGGGCCACGTCGTCGAGCTTCTCCGGCGTGATGCGGATCGCGCTGATGTCCCGGCCCGCCCACTCGAGGAACGCCTTGAAGAGCGCCACCTCGGTCGCGAGGTACACCAGCAGCGCCACCTCGGTGAGGACCTTGGGGTCGTCCGGGTGCGGTCGGCTCTTGACGCTGAGCAGCTCGCCCTTCACCAACACCTCGTGCTTGGGGAACACGCGGTGCAGCAGATCGAGGTAGACGCCGGGGCTCACCTTCTTGGCACGGATGCGCTTGATCCCGTACTCGTAGCGGGCGGTCCACTCGCCCCCGTCGTTGGGGATGTCGTACAGGAACACCCGGACGGGGTCGCCGTGGGAATAGGACTGATCCGGGCCCGCGCCGTCGTCGGCGTCGGCGACCGGCACGCTCTCGGCGTCGCCCGCCGCAGGTTCCTCGACGGGTGCGGGGACGACGGGATCAGGACCCGTCTCGCCCTCGTGCTTGCTGACCGTTGCCATGACTAGTGAGCGGCCGCGTACGCCTTGACGATGTCGGACGCGATGCGACCGCGCGTCGAGACGGAGTACCCGTTGGCGGAGGCCCACTCGCGGATCTCCTGGGTGCTCGCACCGTCGGAGGCGGCCTTGGTGGCGGCGCGGGCCGTCTGCCGGCCACCCACCTTGGTCGCGTGCCGGATGTAGTAATCCATCTTGCGATGGAACTCGGTGGCGTTCTTGTCGTTGAGGTCGATGGTGTACTCGACGCCGCCCACCGCGAAGCTGATCGTTTCGCCGCCGACGTCGATGGGCTCCCCATCAAGATCATCGATGAGCTCGACAATTACCTTCTGTGCCACGTATCACTCCCGAGGTCCGCCAACCAAGCTGCATCGAGAGCCTACGGGACAACCCCGCACACAATCGGACGCGGATCAGCGTTGCCATGTCGTCGATCGACGGGCCGCCTCGTAGATCGAGTGCAGGGCGGGCAGGGGGTAGAAGTCCTCCTGCTGCAGCAGCCACCGCGCGAACTGTCCGCGCGGCACGACGTGGACGCCGTCGGGCGCCCGTTTGATCGTGACGGACCGGGCGTTGACCGGGACGATGACGGCCTCCACATGCACAGGGAACCCGACTGCCGCGGTCAGCAGACGCGCGGCCCGGGCCGCCTCGTGGCGACTGTTGCGCAGGTACGGCTGGTTGGTCCCGTTCACCAGGAACGTGTTGCCCGCGATCCAGATACTCGCCCGTGGGTGGTGCTTCGTGTTGACCGTGTAGATACAGCCGGGACCGATGACGAGATGATCGATGTCGCTCCCCCGGTCACCGACGGGAATCGCGTGCAGCGCGCACCACCGCGGATCCCGTAGCCGCACACCGGCCAGTTCTGCGGCCACGATCGCCTCGCCGTCCGCACCGATCCGCCAGGCCCGCTCCTCGGTACGCGCGCCGAGCAGGCGCGCGAAGAACGTCCTCACGGGTGCTGCATCGCGGGCGGCCCTCGCCTGCACGCGCGCCGCGGAACCGGGCTCCGAGTGCGCGAGGTCGTAGACCGGCCGGTCCGTCGCAGCCGGCACGTGTCCGTGTCGCGCCAGCCAGCCCGTCGCCGCGGCCGTGACGGTCGACTCCCGTTCGGCGGTGCCGGCGTGCGCACGCCCCGACGCGACGTCCCACCACCCCAGTTCGGTGCCGTCGGCGGCCCGCACGTAGAGGCGGTCGTGTCCGTACCGCTGCCATCGCGTCACCACTACGTCGTCGCGCATACCTGGAGAGATACCAGCCCGACGAAGACAAAGTCCCAGGAACGAGGGATTTCGAGAACGCCCGGTTTGCCGTGCCGTGTGAACAAACCAAAAGGTTGATAAGTTCTCATCGTCCCATTCGGTTCAGTTGTACTGACAGGCAAGGAGTGTCGACCATGATCAGCGTCAACGATCTGTTCACCATCGTCCTCAATCTGGGTCTCCGCGTGGGCTCTGCCGGGTTCGCGCTGAACACCTCGGTGGAGAACCCGGTCTAGGGTTCACTCACCACGGCACTGTGCCCCCGGCGATTTCGCCGGGGGCACAGCTCTGTTCGGTAGGTTTTTCGTCGACACGGCGTCGGAGTGCCGACTCCGGCGCGCGGTCAGCGTCGGCGGCGGCGCCTGACCACGGCGCGGACGAGAAGCAACGCGACCGCCGCCCCCGCCACGGCACCCAGCACGGGGCCGCGGCGCTGCGCCAGCTGGACGGCCTCCTCGGTCTTTTCGTGCACGGCCGCCTTGGTCCGCGCCGACACGTCCACCCGGTGCGTGAGTTCCTCGACGGTCTCCGCGAGCTCGGCTCGTTGCCGCTCCACGTCGGGCTGGGTGGTGTCGTCAGGTCCGGATTCGGTCATCGCACGGTTCCTTTCACGGCTTGCACGTCCCGCCGGACGCTCTCGGCGGTGTCCGCGGGCACGGGCGGTGCGGCACTCTTCGCCCGCGCGGCGCCCACCGCGCCGAGGAGCCCGCCGATCGCGAGCACCACCAGGGACACGATGAGGGCCGCCAGCCACGGTGCCAGCGCGGTGGCCAGGCCCAGGATCGCGGTCGCGATGAGGGCGCCGACGCCGAGGTAGACGAGCATGAACCCCGCACCGGAGACCCCGACGCCGATTCCCACCCTGGTGCCCTTGGTCTTCACTTCTCCGACGGCGTTGGAGATCTCCGTGCGCACGAGCGCCGAGACCTGGCTCGCGAGGCGCTCGGTCAACTGAGCAGTGGACAGATCGTGTGGGTCCGCCTCACGGGGACCCGTTGCGTCAGCCATCGTCACTTCCCTTCCGTTCTGCGGTCGATGTCGTGGTGTGGGACAGGCGGAGTCGACGGCCGTCCTCGACGTCCTTGGTCCGCTGCTTCTCACGCTTCTCGATGTCGTGGGTGTCACGAGGCGGCAACTGGATCGTCTTCTCGGCGGGCATGCCTGCCTGGAGTTCACGTCCGCGCTCGAGCTCGGCGTCGAACTCGGCACCGAAGAGCAGCGCCAGGTTGGTGATCCACAGCCACAGCAGGAACACCACCGCGCCGGCGAGGGACCCGTAGGTCTTGTTGTAGCTCGCGAAGTGCGAGACGTACACGGCGAACAGGGCGGACGCGGCGATCCACGTGACGATCGCGATCGCGGCGCCGGGGCTGATCCAACGGATCTTGGGCTGAACGACATTGGGCGTCACGTAGTACAGCACCGCCACGAGCAGCCCCACCAGCACGAGCAACACCGGCCACTTCGCGATGTTCCACACGGTGAGGGCGGCGTCGCCCAGACCGAGCACGTCTCCGACCGAGCGAGCGACGGGACCGCTGACCACCAGCATCAACCCGGCAGCCCCGACCGCCAGCAGACAGAAGGCGGTGACCACGAACATCAGCGGCCGGAGCTTCCAGATCGGCCGCCCCTCCTCGATCTCGTAGATGCGGTTCATCGCGCGGGCGAAGGCGCCGACGTAGCCGGACGCCGACCACAGCGCACCCAGCACACCGAGGACCAGCGCAATGCCGGCAGACGGGGAGGCGACCAGCTGCTCGACCGGCTCGCGGAGGGTGTCCACCGCGTCGGACGGTCCGAGCTGCCCGACCAGGTCCATCACGGCGTCCACCGTGCGCTGGCCCTGACCGAACACGCCCAGGAGCGAGACGACCACCAGCAACGCCGGGAAGAGGGCCAGGACGGCGTAATAGGTGAGCGCGGCGGCCAGATCGGTGCACTGGTCGGTGCCGAACTCCCGGGCCGTCTTGCGGAGGACGTAGATCCAGGACCGTTTGGTGAGGTCCTCCGGAGAATCCGGCTCGACTCCGTCGTCTGCAGGGCGTGCCGAGCGGCGCGCGGTGGATGAATCGTCCCGAGCTGTCATTTTCGGGTGATACCCGGCACTCGCGGTACGTAAACAGCGGCCCCCACGATCAGGCTGGCAACGGCTCGTCGAAGGTGACCGGCATGGTGCGGGCCGGCCCCCCGAAGATCAACCGGCGCAGCGTGAAGCGGTGGCGGTCGGGATCGTACGGGCGGTACGCGAGGTAGGCACCGAGGTGAGTCACCCAGTGGAGCCGCAGGAGGCGCCGACGTTGCGGAGTCATCGCGTTGTGCCGCTCGAGGGTTTTCACACCGGCCTCCAGATAGTGCGAGAACTCGCGGGGCGGCGTCAACGCTCGGCGCGGGGACAGATCGGCGCGCATCTGGGACAGCTGCGCGATCTCCCAACCGGCCTCACCCACACACAGGGCCAGATCGACGTCCTCGTGCACGTCGCGGTCCCTGCTGGTGGAAGCCCGAACCTGCTCCCAGGTTTCCCGGCGCATGGCCATGTTGGCACCGTGCAGATTCCGTATCCGCTGTTCGCCACCCAGCACGCCCTTGGATACCAGGCGGCGGACGTACCAGCCCTTGATCCGACGGTACGGCGAGTCGTACGAGTTGCTCAAACCGGTCACCACGCCGACCTTCTCCGTGTCCGGACGCTCGAAGAAGTCGAGAACCTCCCGGCACCAGTCGGATTCGACACGCGTGTCGGCGTCGATTCGTCCCAGCACGTCCCCGGTCGCGGCCGCGAACCCGGCGTTGCGTGCATGAACCGCACCGGGAGCGGGCTCCCGGACCAGACGCACCACCGGGTGCTTCGCAGCCACGCGCGCAACGATCTCGGCGGTACCGTCGGTCGAGTTGTTGTCGACCACAACGATTTCGCGGAGGTGCGTCTGCTGCGCCAGCAGCGCGTCGAGGCACGCTCCGATGTAGTTCTCCTCGTTGTAGGCGGGCACGATGACCGACAACGTTTTTCGGGAAGTCATCTCTCCCGTATACCCAATCCTGCGCCGCCCCGCACGGCACGGTGCGCATCGATATCCGGTCTTGATCTTCGACCGGCGTCTCCCGGGCGCTGCCCGGACGCCGCCGCCCATCGCGGGTACCGTGGGGCGCGGAACGCCCGCCATCGACAGCCACGTCAGTGGTCCACCGTCGTTTTCCGTCCGATGGCGGGCGTTTCCTCTCACCCCATTTTCCTTGCGCTACTGCGGAACCGGGCTACGTCGCCCATGCGCGCGATTCGGCATCCTGGGGGATTTCCCAAAATGCGCTGTCTTGCAAGCACGGTCGCCTCGCCGGCGAGCGCCGGGTTCAGAGCAACCCGGCGAGCGGGCTGCGGTCGAGCTCGTGGCGTAGCGCCTCGACGTCGTCGCAGCAGTAGGCCGCTCCCGCCTCCTCGAGTTCCCCGCGCGAGATTCCGCCGCTGAGGACCCCGATGGCGGGCAGCCCCAGCCTCCGGCACGCGCGCACGTCCCAGACACTGTCGCCCACGAACACCGCCCGGTCGGCGTCGGTGCCGGCCCGGTCGAGAGCGATCTGCACGATCGTGGGATCCGGTTTGGCGGTGTCGACGTCCTCGCCGCCGGTCACCGCGTACAGCACGGACTCGCTGTCGAGGAGCTCACGCAGGATGGCCAGCTCGTCGGCCGGCGCGGAGGTCGCCAGCACCACCCGCAGGCCGGACGCGTCGAGGTGCGCGAGGATCTCCCGCGCACCCGGCAGCAGGCGCAACTGCCCGGCGTCGTTCTTGTAGAACCGCGAATGCAGCTCGTCGACGCGGTCGGCGGTGTCGTCGTCGATCCCCGGGCACAGTTCGCGGATGAGGGTGGAACCGTCCATGCCGATCGAGCGGTGGATGCGCCACGTCGGCACGGTCAGACCCGCCTCGGTGAACGCGCGATGCCACGCGTCGGCGTGCAGGTAGTTGGAGTCGACGAGGGTGCCGTCGATATCGAACAGCACCGCGGCAGGCAGGTTGGACATCGGAATTCGTGCTCCTCAGTTCGATGGTTGGTGTTCGGCCGGGTCAGTCGGCGACTCGGCCACCGCGAGAAAGCGCTGGACATCCTCCGGGTGGAGTCCCGGTTCCGCCGACACGGCGTCCACCAGCAGGCGCAGCTGACGCTGCAGGGCCGGGACGTGTTCCGGCCGCCCGCACTCCGCGACGTACTCGGTCAGCATCCGCAGCACGCGCGCGAGCGCGATGGCCACGTGTACCTGCCGCGGGCACGCCTGTCGGATCTGGTCGAAGGCGTGGTCGACGTACTCCGACGGCGACAGCAACCACGGGCGCACCATCGTCCGCCCGTCGTGTCCCGAGACCACCACCGGCGGCATGTCGGTCACCAGCAACGTCCGCAACAGGCTGCCCAGCCGCAGCACCACTTCGGTCGCCGTGGTGGGGTCGTTGATGGCCGCACTCAGCGCCCGCAGAGCGATGTCGACCAGTTGACGCAGCGCGAAGTCGACGTCCTGCTGCATCGTGCGGCTGTTGCCGATCTCGACGGCCGCCTCGAGCCGACGCCGGACCCGGTCGTCGCGCTCGGGGACCGGCGAGACGCGCAGCAACACCTCGCCCCGGTGGATGTACGCGCCGGTGCGCGTCTCCAGCCGGACGACGGTCGAGGACGGCACGGCCGCGAGGATCTGCTCGGTCGGCACCTGCGTGACCCACCCGTCGCGCGCCGCCCGGACGATCAGCTCGGGAACCTCCTCGGGAATCTCCGGTGTCGGAGAGCCCGGCACCTCACGGTGGGCGGCGCGGGAGGCCGAACCGATCACCCCCTCCGCCTCACCGGCGATCGTCCGCACCACCTCGCCCACCTGCAACCCCCGCGCGAGGCGGTCGAGGTAGGCGATGATGAGCACGACCGTCGCCACGGCGAGGACCAGCGCGGTCGTGAGCGGGATCCGCGGCGCCGGGTCGGTGGCGTTCCCGCTGATGTGCCGCAGGGTGAGCACGCAGAAGACGAACGTGGCCACCAACATTCCGATGACCGTCTGGCTCACCCGGTCCCGGATGAACGACCGCATCACCCGCGGCGAGAACTGGCTGCTGGCCAACTGCAGACTGACGACGGTGAGGGAGAAGACGACGCCGGCGGTGGTGATCGTCGCGCCCGCGACGGTACTGAGCAGCCAGGTCGCGCCGTTGCTGTTCATCCGCACGCCCCACCCGGCGCCGCCGTCCTCCACCAGTGCGCGATCGAGATAGGCGCTCACCTCCGCCAGCGCGACCCCGGCGACCACGAGCACCGTCGGCAGCGCGAACAGGCTTTCGCGGAAGCGGTACGCGGCGGCGGCGAGACGCAGCCGCGGGAGAGGTCGGGTGCCCCGGGTCATGCCATCCAAGGCTATCGGCAACGGGTCGGCGCCGCCCCGCACCGCGCGGCCCGCCGGAGCGGAAGTTGCCGAACCCGCAACTTTTCGTGCCGCCAGGTGGCCGGCCCGGCGACACTGGGCGTCCGAGTTCTCGACGAAGGAGACCCCCCATGCAGACCTCGCCCCGCGGGTCCCGCACCGACGCTCGGCCGCCGCGCCCCGGGAACACCGAACACGAGACCCTGCGAGCCTTCCTCGACTACCTCCGCACCTCGGTGGCCGCCAAGGTCGAGGGCGCGCCGGAACCCCAGGTCCGCACCGCCGGCGTGCCGTCGGGCACGAACCTGCTCGGTCTGCTCCACCATCTGACGCACGTCGAGCGCTGGATCTTCTTGGGCGAGAGCGTCACCGAGTGGCCGGCCACGTTCCACGCGGCACCGTCCGACACTGTGGCCGACGTGCTCACCCGCTACCGTGAGGCCGTCCGGCGGGCGAACGACGTGCTGGACGGGTGCACCGACCCGGGGGCACCCCTCCCCCGCCCGGACGGGCGCGCGCCGACCGTCCGCTGGGCGCTCACCCACATGATCGAGGAAACCGGCCGGCACGCCGGGCACGCGGACATCCTCCGCGAACTGATCGACGGCGCGACCGGACGCTGAGACGGAGGATCGGTCCGGTCTCAGCCGGCCGCCACTGCCGCCTGCGCGTACTCGACGTCCTGTTCGGGCTGAGCGCCGCTGACACCGAGCCCGCCGACGACCTCGCCGTCGACGACCACCGGCAGGCCACCGGGCAGCGTGGTGAGCGACTGCCGGGTCTGCGCGTCGATCAGTTCGGCGAGCGCGGGATGCGCGTCCGCGAGCCCGGAGTAGGCGGTCGTCGGGATCCCGACCAGTGCGGCGGTCGCGGCCTTGGCCCGGGCCACACCGGCGGTGAACCACGCGGCGCCGTCGTCGCGGACGACGAGGATGTCGTGGCCGCGGGTGTCCACCACCGCCACACTGACCCGGTTACCGGCGCGCCGGGCGGCCTCGAGTGCGACCTCCACCGCGTGCCGTGCCGCCGCCAGGTCGAGCCGTGCCCGCTGCTCCGCCATCGAATGTCCCTCCTCGCAACCGGTGTCGAGGTCACGAGCGTACGTGAGCGGGCCGGCGACGCCGGAGGGTGATGCAGGTGGCGGCGGTGCCCCACCCTCCGACTTCGCCATCGCTCATTCGCCCGCCCACGCCCCGAGGCCGGTGAGCTTCTGCGGATTGCGGACGAAATCAACTGCGGTGACACGGTTGTCGTTGATTCCGAGCGCAACCACCCCGTCCAGGCGGTCACCGACGAAGACCAGCAGTGCCGGATTGTGGTTGACCACGGTGGCGCGCATCGTCTTGCGCGGCCCCTGCTCGGCGACGGCGGCGAGGAACGCGGCGATGGCGTCGGCGCCGTGGATCGGTTCGAGCGCCGCACGCACGACGCCGCCCCCGTCGGCGGTCAGCACCGCGTCCGGGTCGAGAATCCGCAGCAGGGCCTCGAGATCTCCGGAGGTCGCGGCGGAGGCGAAGGCGCTCACCACCCGGCGATGCTCGGTGGGGTCGACGTCGAATCGCGGCTTGCGGGACTCGATGTGCTCGCGGGCGCGGGAGGCGAGCTTGCGGCAGGCCGCGGGGTTGCGGCCCAGCGCGGTGCCGATCTCGGTGAACGACAACCCGAACAGATCGTGCAGGACGAAGGCCGCGCGTTCGGCGGGGGCCAGGGTTTCCAGGACGACCAGCATTGCCCACGAGATCGAGTCCGCCAGGCCGACCGCGTCGGCCGGGTCGGCGGCCGTCTGCACCGGTTCGGGCAGCCACGGGCCGACGTAGCTCTCACGGCGGTGGCGTGCCGAGCGCAGGACGTCCAGCGCGAGCCGGGACGTCGTGGTCACCAACCACCCGACGAGGTCGTCGATCCGGCCGATATCGCTGCGTTGCAGTCGTATCCAGGCTTCCTGCACGACATCCTCGGCCTCGGTCACGCTACCGAGAAGACCGTAGGCCACGCCGAGAAGGCGTGGGCGCAGGTCGTTGAACACCGTGACGGCGGACATCTCAGCCCCACTGTCCGGGGGTGTAGCTGCCTGCCGGGGTGGCCGCGAGGACATTCATCCGATTGTAGGTGTTGATCAGCGCCACGAGGCCGACCAGCGCGGCGAGTTGGTCCTGGTCGAAGTGTTCGGCAGCGTTGGCCCACACGGCGTCGGGCACCCCTCCGGCGGCGTCGGCGATGCGGGTTCCCTCCTCGGTCAACTCCAGCGCGGCCCGCTCGGCATCGGTGAAGACGGTGGCCTCGCGCCAGGCCGCGACGAGATTCAGCCGCACCGATGTCTCGCCCGCGTGCGCGGCGTCCTTGGTGTGCATGTCGGTGCAGAAGCCGCAGCCGTTGATCTGACTGGCACGGATCTTGACCAGTTCCTGGGTCGCGGCCGGCAGCGTCGAGTCACCGATCACCTTGCCCGCCGAGTTGATGTACCGGGCGAACTTGGCGGCGGTGGCGTTGCCGTAGAAGTCGAGACGAGCGTTCATGGTGTTTCCTCCGGTGCGCTGATGCAGGGTCGCAAGGAGGACGAGGCGGGTCGCCGATGTGTGACCGGATGTGATGCACGTCACCGGAACAATGCCGCCGAGGGTGAAGTTGACGTTCGCACGGCGACGTCAACGGGCCCAAATCACCCGGGCCTTCATCATTTTCGGTAACGACAAGCCGGACGGACGCCCGCTAGCTTCATGACGCACACTGTCGCGTTCGGGAACGATCAGATCCGTCCCGGACTCGGCAATCTTTGCAGGCCAACCACTTTGGTTTCAAGGAGAAACAATGGGATCCCTCTCGCTGCTCGACATGGTCGAGATCGCCCTCGGCAGCTTCGTCCGGGTCATCGCCAGCGACAGCGGCTCGGTCAGCGAGCTCAACGTCTTCACCGCCCTGAGCTGACGGCACTCGACGAGACCCCCGGCCGCCCCCCGGACGGCCGGGGGTCTTGTCGGTCGTGGACGGCCGCGACCACCCGGTCCGGCGTCCCGGGCGCCGCGCACTGGGGGCGGCCCCGGAAAGCGAAAAGCCCCCCACCTGCACGCAGGTGGGGGGCTTTCTGGCGGTGGCGGAGGGATTTGAACCCTCGGTACGGGGTTACCGTACACAGCATTTCGAGTGCTGCACCTTCGGCCGCTCGGACACGCCACCGCCGAGAACTGTACCGGAGTCGACGCTCAGCCAGAAATCGGCTGGTCAGCACTACTTTCCGGTGAGTTTATCCTTGGCTGTCGAGGCGGCGTCCTTGACCTTTTCGCCCGCATCCTTGGCGGCCGACTTGACCTGGTCGCCCTTGCCCTCGTTCTTCAGGTCCTCGTCGTCGGTCGCCTTGCCGGCGGCCTCCTTGGCCTTACCCCCGAGGTCCTGAGCCTTGTTCTGGGCCTTGTCTCCGATTCCCACGAGTCACCTCCGTGAATCCGTCCGAACCTTGCGGCTGCGGTGCCACACGAGCACCTACCTCCACGACACCACGTTTCGCGGAATCCTGCCGGGGATCCTCGGCGACCGGGGCCCCGATACCAGACGTCGTCGCAGGTCAGAGGGTCAGCGCTGGCCCTGAAAGAAACTTGCGAGAACGCCCGCGCACTCGTCCTCGAGCACCCCGCCGCGCACCTCGGGGCGGTGGGTCAGACGGCGGTCGCGGACGACGTCCCACAACGAACCGACCGCGCCGGTCTTCGGTTCCCACGCGCCGAACACCACACGCCGCACCCGGGCGAGCACCAGGGCGCCCGCGCACATCGTGCACGGTTCCAGCGTCACCGCGAGGGTGGCGCCCTCGAGACGCCAACCGTCCCCGTGGACCCGCGCCGCGGCGCGCAGGGCGAGAATCTCGGCGTGCGCGGTCGGGTCGGCCGCGGCCTCGCGGGCGTTCGCCGCCCGGGCCAGTTCCATCCCGTCGGCGTCGAACACGACCGCACCGACGGGCACGTCGATGTCGGCGGCCGCGGCGGCCGCGTCGAGCGCCGCGCGGATCATCCGCTCGTCGTCCTGCAGGGTCACGCGCGGCTACCGGGGATCAGTGCGGCAGCTTGTCGAGCGCCGCCGACAGCTCCGCTTCGAAGCCGCAGCGCTGCGCGATCATCGTCAGCTGCTCGTCGGGGTACAGGTCGGTCTCGGCGAGGATCACGCCCAGGACCGCCTCGGGCAGCCCGAGGTCGGCGAGCACCCCGAGGTCGCCCTCCTCCCAGGGCTCGACGTCGTCGAGGTCGTCCGGGTCGATGTCCGGGACGTCGACGTTGAGGGCGTCGAGCACGTCGGCGGCGATGTCGTAGTCGATCGCGGCGGTGGCGTCCGAGACCAGCAGACGGGTGCCCGCCGGCGCGGGCCGGACGATGACGAAGAACTCCTCGTCCACGTCGAGCAGACCGAACACGGCACCCGAGCTACGCAGCGCCAACAGTTCCTTCTCGGCGGTCCGCAGGCTCGTGAGCGCTCCGTCGGTCAACGGCGTGCACTTCCACCGGCCTTCTTCACGGACGACAGCGATGCCGAAGCCGTCCAGGTCCTCCATCGACCCGGCGGAGGCCCGGTTGTCGTTCGCGCGCTGTGCACCCATGCGCGCAACGGTAGCCCGCGCACCGCCTCCATAAGAAGTCCAGCGCCCGATGTGCCAACCTGTTCGGGTGTCTGCCTCCGTTCCCGCACCTCCCGTCTGTGTTCTCGGCCTGGGTCTGATCGGTGGGTCGCTGCTCCGCGCCGCCGTCCGGGCGGGCCGCCGCGGGTGGGGTTGGAACCGTTCCGCGCCCACCGTGGACGCCGCCCGCGCCGACGGTTTCGACGCCGACACCGACCTCGTCGCGGTGCTCCGCCGGGCCGCTGCGGACCGGGCGCTGATCGTGGTCGCGGTGCCGCTGCCCGCGGTCGACGCGACGCTCGCGGCGATCGCCGAGCACGCCCCCGGCTGCCCCGTCACCGACGTCGTCAGCGTCAAGGCCGAGGTGGCCGCCGCCGTGGCCCGTCACGGGCTGAGGGACCGGTTCGTCGGCGGGCATCCGATGGCCGGGACGTCGCAGTCGGGCTGGGAGGCCGGCGACCCGGACCTGTTCCGCGACGCGGTGTGGGTGGTGAGCGCCGACGACGGCGTCGACCCGCAGATCTGGTCGCAGGTGGCGCGGCTGGCGCTGGACTGCGGCGCCGTGGTGGTGCCGGCCGAGTCCGCCGAGCACGACGCCGCCGTCGCGCGGGTCTCGCACCTGCCGCACGTGCTGGCCGAGGCGTTGGCCCTGGCCGGGGCGGCCGGCGGTGAGCTGGCGCTGGGCCTGGCGGCCGGCTCGTTCCGCGACGGCACCCGGGTGGCCGGCAGCGCGCCCACCCTGGTGCGCGCGATGTGCGAGGGCAACCGGGACGCGCTGCTGACCGCGCTGGACGAGACGCTGGCGGTGCTGAACCGGGCGCGCACCGAACTCGCGGACCGGGGAACGATCGCCGACCTGGTCGAGGCCGGGCACGACGCCCGCCGGCGCTACGAGCAGCGCGAGCGGTGGACCGTCACGGGGATCGAACCGGGCGAGGACGGCTGGCTCGAGAAGCTGCGCGACGCCGGACGCCGCGGCGGGGTGCTGCGCCCGTGAGTCTGCGCGACGTCGCCGAGGCGCTGGCCAAGCGGGAGACGACGGCCACCGAGCACATCCGCACGACGCTCGACGCGCTCGACGGGCTGCTGGGCACTCCGTGGGAGAACCTGGTCGCGGCCCGCGACGACACCGCCGCACTCGAGGCCGCCGCCCGCGCCGACGCGGCGATCGCGGCCGGCGACTGGATCGGTCCGCTGCACGGCGTCGCGGTCGCGGTCAAGGACAACATCGACGTCGCCGGGATGCCGACGCGATGCGGCAGCGCCGTGCTCGCCGACGCCCCGCCCGCCGCCGCCGACGCCCGGATCGTCGCGAGGTTGCGGGAAGCGGGCGCGATCGTCGTCGCCAAGTCCCACCTGCACGAGTTCGCGTACGGGCCGACGGGCGCGGTCAACGCCTCCGGTCCGGCCGCGCACCCGCACGATCCCGGCCTGGTCACCGGTGGCTCGTCCTCGGGTGCGGCGGCGCTGGTCGCCCGCGGCGTCGTGCCGGTCGCGCTCGGCACCGACACCGGCTGCAGCGCACGCACTCCCGCCGCCCTGTGCGGGGTGGTGGGGATGAAGCCCAGCTTCGCGGCGCTGCCGACGTCGGGCATCTTCCCGCTCTCGACCACGTTCGACCACGTGGGGCTGCTGGCCGCCGACGTGTTGGACGTGTCGTTGGCGTGGGGCGCGCTCCCCGGCATCGCGCACGTGCGCACCCCCGTCGCGGGCCTGCGGGTGGGACGGCTGCGCGGCGAGAACTGGGACGCCGTCGACCCCGCGATCGCGGCCGCCGTCGACACCGCCGCCCGCGCGCTCGGCGACGCCGGCGCCGACGTGGTCGACGTCGAACTCCCCGAGACCGAACAGTTCCTCGCGGCATACCCGGTGATCACCGGGTCGGAGGCGTACGAGACGCACCGGCGGTGGTTCGAGTCGACGCCCGAGCGGTACCAGCCGCCGACGGCGGCACTGCTGGCCGCGCAGCGGGACCGCCCCGCGGTCGACTACGTGCACGCCGTCCGCACCGTCGAACGTCTTCGCCGTCAGGCGCTTTCACGACTGCGCGGCGACCTGGGCCTGGACCTGCTGCTCACCGCGACCACTCCGCTGCGGGCGGTCACGCAGGCCGACGCCCTCTCCCCCGACCCGGCGGTGGCCCGGACGCCGTTGCTGCGCATGTGCATTCCGTTCAACGCGCTCGGTGTCCCGGCGATCTCGGTGCCGGTCCGGATCGACGACGGCGCGCCCGTGGGCGTCCAGGTGATCGGGCTGCCGACCACCGCGGGCGGGCACGGCTCGCACCCGGCCGAGTCCGCGGCGCTCGCCGCCGCGCTCGCCGTGGGCTGAGGCCGTTCAGATCCGCTCGGCCAGCCCGGGGTAGTCGAGCACGAACCCGTCCGCGTCGACCGTGATGGACGACGACGACACCGGCGAGAGCACGTGGATGCCGTCGGCGCCGCTGCTGTAGGTCAGGGACGCCTCCTGCACGGCCAGGTCCGGCAGGTTGACGTACACGACCGGCACCTGGATGTCCTCGGACTCGTGCTGCATGCCGTATCGGCGGATCGGCAGCGCGTTGAAGAACGGGCTGAGCACGACGTCGACGTCCTTGGCGCCCGCGAAACCGGACCGCAGGTGCGTGGTCCCGGCCTCGACCATCCAGACGCCCTCCTCGTCGCGGCTGATCGACATCTGCCGCTCGCCGGTCGCGAGCGCGGTCCGCAGGGACAGCCGCCGGGTGACACCGGCCTCGTCGGTGACGAGGTCGTAGGAGGCACTGAAGGCGGGGTGCTCGGGGCACTGGCCGCCGATGATGCGTCCGGCCGCCTTGATCCGGTTACCGCTCACCTGTACGCGTACCGACTCCATGCGGGGCGCGCTGTGCGCGCGCCACGTGAGAACGGCAGGCCAGGGCGACGCGATGCTCGGGATGCTCACGGTCTCTACGGTAAGCGACGAACGGGGTCCGGGCGTGTTGGGCGGGCGGGATTGTCTCGGGCGGGTCGTCATTCGGACATTTCGACCGGTGCGTCGGCGCGTTCGAGCACCACGATGCGGCGGGAGAACACCACCAGCGCGGACAGCCCGACGGCGACGTTGACGAGCGCGCCGAACTCCTCGGCGACGAAGTTGAACACCTCGGTGAGCAGAATCGTCACCAGGGCGGCCACCCGCAGCATCCGCACGGGCCAGATGCTTCCGGTCCGCAGCCGGGCGATCGCCACCCAGCACAGCACGAAGGCGATCGCCGAGCCGCACATCTGGCCGATCGTCGTGATGTCGGTGCCGGTGCCGCCCGCCAGGTCGTCGGCCAGCGTCACCACCGCACCCACCACCCCGGCGGTGGAGAACAGCGCCAGCGCGACCGCCGCGACCCACAGCGCGCGGGGGCCGTCGAACACCCGCGAGAGCCGCACCCGCAGCCACCCGCCCGCGCCGTCGATCCGCCCGCTGCGGCGCGGCGCGCACCGGGCCAGCAGTTCCTCGACGCCCGCGATCGCCTGCGGATCGACGCCCGCCGCGGCCGCCCGCCGCAGCTGCCGCATCGCCTGGGCCCGCCGGTGCACGGTCAGGCCGTGCACCAGTCCGTCGGCGGCGGTGCTGGCGGCGTTGAGGAGATCCTCCGCGGTGGTCTGCTGCCGCACGTCGTGCAGCCACCGGTTGAGCAGCAGCAGCGCCACGACCACCACGTACATGATCGCGACCGACGGCTGGAAGAAGTAGTCGTTGGTCTTGGTCACGAACTTGCCGACCTCGTCGAGGAACAGCCCGAACCCGATCCCGCCGGCGACCACCGCGACCATCCGGGGCAGCGCGCCGAGGAAGGAGAACACGATCACCAGCGCCACCACCATGCCCAGCCCGCCCCACAGGGCGTGCGCGATGTGCAGCGTCGATCCACCGACCTGCGGGTAGCCGGTGGCGTGCAGATAGGCCCGGGTGACGAGGATGGTGAGGATCCCGATGACGACGAATGCCTCGACCAGGGCGCTCGCCTGGGCGTCCCGCAGCAGTCGCGGATTCCGGGGTACGGCCAGGCGGTCGACGAGTGCGGGCTCGGTCTTCATGCGGCACAAACCCTTTCGGACGAGGTTGGCGGCGCGTGCCGCGGTCCGGACCCGAGCACCCTTTACTTTCCCCCGCCGCGGTCGCAAGGTTGAGTGAAGTCCGTTCGACCTGTGCGGACGAGTCCGAACCAGATTGCTGAATCCAGAGATTTGGAGGATAGGACATGACCGAAGGTTGGGGTCGTATGGACAGTCCCTTCGATGACATTTTCGCCAGGTTCTTCGGATCGGGGCTGTCGTCCCAACCCCCGGTCCAGCGGGTCGATCTGGGGCGTCTGCTCAACGACGGTGCCCGCCGGCTGATCGCCACGGCCCGCGACGCCGCCACCGAGTGGGGCAACAGCGAGATCACCCCCGAACACCTGCTGTACGCGGCGGCGCAGAACGATCCCACGCGCGGCGTGCTCACCAGCATCAATCTGGATCCGGACGAGGTGGCCTCGAAGATGGCCGCGCACCTGGACAAGCACGGCACCCCCAAGACCACTCCCGGTTCGCCCAGCCTCAGCCCGGCCGCCAAGCGGGCGCTGCGCACCGCGCAGCAGCAGGCGAGCGAGTCCGGCAGCAGTTACATCGGTCCCGAACACATCCTCATCGGCATCGCCGCGAACTCCGAGAGCCCCGCCGGCAAGGCGCTGCTGGGGGCCACCATCGAGGGTGAGAAGGCCGCCAGCCCGCCGAGTTCTACCCCGACGCTCGACGAGTACGGCCGCGACCTCACCGCCGAGGCCCGCGCCGGCAACATCGACCCCGTCGTCGGCCGTGCCACCGAGGTGGAGCAGACCATCGAGATCCTCTCCCGGCGCCGCAAGAACAATCCGGTTCTCATCGGCGATCCGGGCGTCGGCAAGACCGCGATCGTCGAGGGTCTCGCGCAACGCATCGTCAACAACGACGTGCCGTCGACGCTCACCGACCGCCGCGTCGTCGCGCTCGACGTGGGTTCGCTCGTCGCCGGCACCAAGTACCGGGGCGAGTTCGAGGAGCGGCTGACGAAGATCCTCGACGAGGTCAAGGCGCACTCCGACGAACTGGTGCTGTTCATCGACGAGCTGCACACCATCGTCGGCGCCGGCGCCGGCGGGGAGGGCGCGATGGACGCCGGCAACCTGCTCAAGCCCGCGCTGGCCCGCGGCGAACTGCACGCCATCGGCGCGACCACCATCGACGAGTACCGCAAGCACATCGAGAAGGACGCCGCGCTCGAGCGCCGCTTCCAGCCGGTGCTGGTGGCCGAACCGTCCGTCGACGACACGATCGAGATCCTGCGCGGGCTGGTCGACAGCTACGAGGCCCACCACCAGGTGCACTACACCGACGAGGCGCTGGTGGCGGCCGCCGAACTGTCCGACCGCTACATCACCGACCGGTTCATGCCGGACAAGGCGATCGACCTCGTCGACCAGGCCGGCGCCCGGGTACGGCTGCGCACCCGCACCCCCGACCTCGACACCCGCACCGCCGAGGAGGAGATCGCCCGACTCAAGCGGGAGAAGGACTCCGCCGTGGGGCAGGAGGACTACGAGCGCGCCGACGCCCTCAAGCGACAGATCACCGAGGCCGAGGAACGTCTGGGCGAGACCGCCGAGGAGACCACCCCCGAGGTGACCGTCGAGGACATCGCGCACGTGGTGTCCCGGCAGACCGGAATCCCGGTGGCGGACTTGACCTCCGAGGAACGCGAGCGCCTCATGAGGCTCGAGGACGTCCTGCACGCCCGGGTGATCGGGCAGAACGAGGCGGTGACCGCGGTGGCCGAGGCGGTGCGCCGGTCCCGCGCGGGGCTCTCCGACCCGGACCGCCCCATCGGCTCCTTCCTGTTCCTGGGGCCCACGGGGGTCGGCAAGACCGAGACCGCGAAGGCGTTGGCGGAGGCGGTGTTCGGCGACGAGAACCGGATGATCCGCTTCGACATGAGCGAGTTCCAGGAGAAGCACACCGTCTCCCGGCTGGTCGGGGCGCCACCCGGATACGTCGGCTACGAGGAGGCCGGCCAACTCACCGACAAGGTGCGGCGGCAGCCGTACTCGGTGGTGCTGTTCGACGAGGTCGAGAAGGCTCACCCCGACGTGTTCAACGTGCTGCTGCAGCTCCTCGACGACGGCCGGGTCACCGACGCGCAGGGCCGCACCGTCGATTTCAAGAACACCATCGTGATCCTCACCAGCAACATCGGTTCCGACCTCATCCTCGGCACCAAGGGCGACGAGGTCGATGACCTGGTGCCGACACTGATGGAGCGGTTGCGCTCGCACTTCCGGCCCGAGTTCCTCAACCGGATCGACGAGACGATCGTCTTCCACCGGCTCGACCAGACGGAACTGCGACAGATCATCGAACTGATCCTCGACGGCACCCGCCGGCAGCTGCACGCCCAGAACGTCGAGCTCGACATCACCGACGACGCGGTCGACTGGCTCGCCGAGAAGGGCTATCAACCGGAGTTCGGCGCCCGGCCGCTGCGCCGCACCATCCAGAAGGAACTCGACAACCGGCTCGCCGGCCTGCTGTTGTCGGGTGAACTCGAACCGGAGGACACCGTCCGCGTCGCGATCGACGGCGCCGGGCTCGAACTTGGTGTCGTGCACCACAACGGTGCCGAGGGCTCGCTGCCCACCGAGCCGAGCGAGCCGGAGAAGGCGTCGTCGGAGACCTGACCACCCGTTCCCCGCAGACGCTCGGCCGGCTCGTCCGGCCGAGCGTCTCGTTCCGTGCCCCGCCCGAGGCGAACCCCACCGAGTGTGACTCGGGCTCCGTCGGAGGACTCGAGTAACGTGCTCCTGGTATTTGCGCGTGAGGAAGGGTGCCGTGACGTCGACGGGGAACATGGTGGGGCTGTTCGCCGGCATCGGCGGGGTGGAGTTGGGCCTGCGCAGTCACGGCTGGGAGACCGAGCTGCTGTGCGAGATCGACCCCGGCGCCCAGCAGGTCCTGCGCACCCGGTTCGCGGACGTCGAGCTGCACGGTGACGTCACCCGGCTGCGGTCGCTGCCGCAGCGCACCGAGCTGGTGGCCGCCGGGTTCCCGTGTCAGGACCTGTCCCAGGCCGGCCGGACGGCGGGCATCACCGGCGCCCGATCGGGGCTGGTGGACGAGGTGTTCCGCCTGGTCAAGCGCAAGAAGGGTCCGCGCTGGCTGCTGATCGAGAACGTGCCGTTCATGCTGCAGCTCGGGCGGGGCGCCGCGATGCGGCACATCACCGACGCGCTCGAGGACCTCGGCTACACGTGGGCGTACCGGGTGGTGGACGCGCGTGCATTCGGTCTGCCGCAGCGGCGCCAGCGGGTGCTGATGCTGGCCTCGCGCACCGACGACCCGCGCGAGGTGCTGTTCGGGCAGGACGCGGGCGTCCCCGTCGAGGGCGATCCGTCCCAGTTCCCGTGCGGCTTCTACTGGACTGAGGGCATCCGCGGGCTGGGCTGGGCGGTCAACGCGGTCCCGACCCTCAAGGGCGGTTCCACCGTGGGCATCGCCTCGCCACCGGCGGTCCGACTGCCGTCGGGCGAGATCGTCACCCCCGGACTGCTGGACGCCGAGCGCCTGCAGGGGTTCGATCCGGACTGGACGGCCCCGGCCACGCAGCTCAAGGGAATCCGCAACGGCCATCGCTGGCGGCTGGTCGGCAACGCGGTGAGCGTGCGGATGGCCGAGTGGGTCGGTGGCCGGTTGACCGACCGCCTGCCCTACAGCCGCGACCACGAGACGCCGCTGAAGCCGGGCGACGCGTGGCCGAGCGCGGCGTGGGGCCGGGACCGGCAGGCGTTCCGGGTGCACGAATCGCAGTGGCCGGTGCAGCACCCGTACGAGGACCTCAGCGGGTTCCTCGAGCACTCGCAGTTGCTGTCCGCCCGCGCCACCGCCGGCTTCCTCAAGCGGGCCCGCACCGGCAGCCTCCGGTTCGTGCCCGGCTTCCTCGACGACGTCGAGAGCCACCTCGACCGGATGGGCGGCTACCCCGAGGCGGCCGCCTGACCCTGCCGCGGAGCAGACGCCCGCGACCGGTGCCAGGATGGTGACGATGCCGTCGACCGATCCGCTCACCAGCGCCCGGATGCGGGCGCAACGCCGCCGCGACACCGCCCCGGAGGTGGCGCTGCGCCGCGAACTGCACCGCCGCGGCGCTCGGTTCTTCGTCGATCGCGCGCCGCTGCCGGGGTTGCGGCGCCGCGCCGACCTGGTGTTCCCCCGCAAACATGTCGCGGTCTACGTCGACGGCTGCTTCTGGCACAGCTGCCCGCAGCACGCGACCGCGCCCAAGAACAACGCCCAGTGGTGGGCGGACAAGTTGGCGGCCAACGTCGTTCGCGACCGCGACACCGACGCCCGGCTCGTGGCCGCGGGGTGGACGGTGGTGCGGATCTGGGAACACGAAAATCCGGCGGAGGCGGCGGATCGGGTGCAGGTCGCGCTCGGCGCGGTGTGATCGGTCTCGAATCGGCCGCGGATCCGGCGCGGTCGGTGGCTTTTTCCTAGGCTCGTGCCATGAGGATCCTCGTCGCCGGCGCCGGGGGGGTCGTCGGGCTGCCGCTCACCCGGGAACTGATCGCCCGCGGCCACCACGTCGTGGGCACCTCGCGCAACCCCGATTCGCGGCCCGAACTGCGCGATGCGGGCGCCACGGTGGTCCGGATGGACGCCTTCGACCTGGCGTCGGTGGAACACGCCGTCGCCGAGGCGCGCCCGGACGCGGTGATCCACCAGCTCACCGATCTGTCGGCCGTCGACCTCGAGGCCAACGCGGAACTGCGCATCGTCGGCACCCGCAACCTGGTGGACGCCATGCGCCGGTTCGGGGTGCCGCGGCTGGTGACGCAGAGCATCGCGTGGTTGTACGCCGACGGGGTGGGGCTTGCCGACGAGACGGTGCCGCTGCGCGCCGCGACCGGTCCGGGTGCCCGCACCGTCGAGGGCGTGGTCGCCCTCGAGCACACGTCGGCCGAGATCCCGGATCACGTGATCCTGCGCTACGGCAAGCTGTACGGGCCCGGAACCTGGTACTCCCCCGACGGCGATTTCGGTCGCGCCGCCCGCGACGGGGTGTTCGAGGGCAACGGAGTCGAGAGCTTTCTGCACGTCGCGGACACGGTGGCGCCCACCGTCGCCGCGCTGGACTGGCCGGCCGGGATCGTCAACATCGTCGACGACGAACCGGCCGAACCGGACGAATGGCTGCCGACGTTCTGCCGCTGGGTGGGCGCGCAGGCACCCACCGGGAAGGCGCGCGGCCCCGGCCGGGGTGCGTCGAACGCCAAGGCCCGCACACTCGGTTGGCAACCGCTGTACCCGACGTGGCGAAAGGGCATGGCCGACTGACGATCCCGGACCGTCACCCGAGCGAGCGCAGAGGACGAGGAACCAGCGGATGCCGCGCCGGGAGGCGAAACCCCGTAGCCCGCCGGCCCTACCGGACGTCGAGGTCCGCGATCTCCGCGAAGGCCTCGAGCTGCTCCAGGTACTGCGCGAGCGATTCGTGCCGCACCGTCAGGTTGATCTGGGTGGCGCCCGCCTTCTCCGCGGTGTCGATCACCTCCGCCACCTGGCCGGGCTCGGCGACGGGGTCCAGACGGTGTCCCGGCGAGAAGACGACGTCGAAGTCCTCCGGCAGCTCGTGCCGGTCGAGCATCTGCCGCATCAACTCGGGGCTGGGTCCGCGGAAGGCCTGCGGCGCCGGAGCCCAACCGTCGGCGAGGGTGACTGCCCGGCGCAGCGCGCGTTCGCTGTGCCCGCCGATCCACATCGGCACCCGAGCCTGCGCGGCGTGCGGGTCCACGACCATGTCCCGGAACGCGTAGTACGGGCCCTCGTACGACACCGTGCGTCCGGACAGCGCCGCCCGGAGCGCCCGGAGGGCGTCGTCGGCCCGCGGTCCGCGGTCCTCGAAGGGAACGCCGAGCATGTCGAACTCCTCCTCGAGGTTCCCCACCCCGAACGCGAGGATCAGTCGGCCGCCGCTGAGGTGGTCGAGCGTGCCGTACCGTTTGGCGATCTCCAGCGGGTGGTAGAACGGCAACACCAGCACGTACGGCAGGAACCGGAGCCGACGCGTCTGCCCCGCCAGGAACGAGAAGGTCGACAGCGGGTCGTAGAAGCGTTCTCCGCGCGGCAGCCCCGGCGGGACCGCCACGTGGTCCCCGCACGTCATGAACTCGTAGCCGAGCCGGTCGGCGGCCCGCGCCACCCGGACGAGTTCGGCGGGACCGGCCGCGGCCTCCCAGTCGGGACGCTTACCTGCCAACGCCACGATCGGCGAGCTGATTCCGATCTTCATGCCCGCGCCTCCGTCCCGTGCAGCTTCCGCTGCAACCGGATCAGTGGGTCGTCCCCGTCCCTGCTGCCGGACGGTCCCACACCCTCCTTGGGCATCAGCCGGCCGGCGTCCGAGCGGGTCCACTCGCGGGTGGCCCACCGCTCCGCGATCGCCCACCGGCCGTCCCGCCACTCCATGTGGTCGATGAACCGGACGCCGCTGGTGAAGTTCACCCGGGGGTCGTCGGCGGGCTCACCCCAGTGGACCGACGTCCCGTACGTCTCGCTGATCGCGGTATCGCCCAGCAGTTCGACCAGATGGTTGCCGACGATGTGCATCGTGCCGCCGCGCCGTGCACGCAACTTGGGCTCGACCCAGGCGATGTACTCGTCCAGGGTGCCCTCGAAACCGGTGTGATGGTCGACGCCGTCCGGGTGGTACGCCGACCGGACGAGGTCGAAGTCCAGCCGGTCGATGCCGCGGCAGTACCGCAGGACGACGTCGTGGATCTGCTGGCGATCGGACCACTCGCTGCGTTCTACGTTCATATCGAGCGAACGTAGAGAAGCCCACGCCGCCGCGCGGCCCGCATCCTGCTGTGCGAGAAATCCGCTCGTGGCAACACAGTTTCCTTGGCCGCCACAGGTTCTGGACCCGAGCAGCCGCGGCCCGGCTCCGGGCGGGCGGCGATCGACACGGGCAAGCCCCCGCACCCGAGACGGGTGCGGGGGCTGCTCCGTTCGCGAAGGCGCGCGTCCGCGGGCTCGCGCCGGTTACACCAGGCGGGTGACGCCGATGGTGTGATCGGTAGTGAACTCCTCGATGGCCCACTCGCCGTTGAACCGGCCCAGTCCGGAGTTGCGCTCGCCGCCGAACGCCACGTGCGCCTCGTCCTGCACGGTCCGCTCGTTGATGAAGGTCATGCCGGCCTTGATCTGCTGCGCGAACTGCAGCCCGCGATCGAGGTCCTGTGTGAACACCGCGCTGGACAGGCCGAACTCGTGATCGTTCGCCAGCGCCAGGGCGTGGGCTTCGTCGTCGGCGCGCAGGACGGCGACCATGGGCCCGAAGATCTCCTCGCGGGCGATCTCCATGTCGGCGGTGACGTCGGCGAACACGTGCGGGGGCACCACCCGGCCGCTGATCTCGTCACCGACCAGGACGCGGGCGCCGGCCTGCCGAGCACCGGCGATCTTGTCCTGGAGACCGGAGAGCTGGGAATCGTTGACCACCGGGCCGACCAGCGTGTCCTCGCGGGCGGGATCGCCGAAGGGCACGGCGCGCACGGCATCGGCGAACCGGGAGACGAACTCGTCGTAGACCGGGGCCTGAACGATGATGCGGTTCACCGACATACAGATCTGACCGGAGTGCAGGAAGGCGCCGGTCACGGCCTCGCTCACCGCGGTGTCCAGGTCGGCGTCGTCCAACACCACGAGTGGGGCGTTGCCGCCGAGCTCGAGCGCCACCTTCTTCAGGTACCGGCCGCCGGTCGCGACGGTGCCGACCTTCTGACCCACCGGGGTGGAGCCGGTGAAGGAGATCAGCCGCGGCACCGGGTGCGCGACGAAGTCGTCACCGATCTCCGAGCCGGCGCCCACCACGACGGACAGCACACCGGCCGGCAGTCCGGCCTCTTCGAAGATCCGCGCGATCAGCAGACCGCCGCACACCGGGGTGTCGGACGCCGGCTTGATCACCACGGCGTTACCGAGCGCCAGGGCCGGGGCCACCGAGCGCTGCGACAGGTGCAGCGGGAAGTTCCAGGGGCTGATGACGCCGACGACGCCGACCGGCCTCTTGTAGACCCGCATCTCCCGGTTCGGGGTGTTGGAATCGAAGATCCTGCCGTGGACGCGCGTCGGGAACGACGCCGCCTCCTGGGTGATCCCCGCCGCGAGGGAGATCTCGGCGTTGGCCTTGATCACGGTGGAGCCCGACTCCGCCACGAGCCAGCGGACGATCTCCTCCCGCCGGTCCTCGAGGATCTGCGCGGCCCGGCGCAGGACCGCGGCCCGCTCCGCCGGGGCGGTGGCGGCCCACTGCGCCTGGGCGGCCTCGGCGGCCCGGTACGCGTCGTCCAGGTCCTCCTTCGAGGCCTGCCGGATGGTGGCCACGACGGTGTCGTCGAACGGATTCGTGTCGGTCAACACCCGCTCGGAACGGCCCTCCCGCCACTCGCCGGCGATGAACTGGGACTGCACCGGTTGCCCGGCGAACGTGGCGGTGGACTCGAGCTCGGTCGCTGTCATGGAAGTGCTCCTCGGGTGGGGCGTGCGTGACTGTCGGGCGGACCCGGCACGTCTTGCATCATGACACCTTCGCCGGGGGCGGCGCTGGACGAGTCCGCGCCCGGACCAACGGTCCGCTGCGTCGCATTTGCGCACGTCACGGGCCTCATGGGGCGGCTCGATCCGGCTTGCCGGGCCGCGATCCGGGCGTCGAGGCGTACCCCGACGTGACGGATCAGACGGTGCGGGGTCCGGCGTTTCGTCGGTCACCCGGACGGCCCCTCGCGGGCCGGTACGCGAACCCGGATCGTGCCCGGAAACGGCCCGGTCCCGACCGCTTTCCTCGGTACCATCGGTGACGGGCTCGCCGCCCGCGCGACACCGCGGCGGCACACGTCCTGATCCGGTGGGTCGATCGTCCGTCGGCCCGCCCCGGGCGCCGCACCCCCTGTCGGGAAGGAGCACCCCATGACCGCAGATGCCCCGCAACCACCGAATCCCAGCGACTTCGACGCGCTCTATCGCGGCGACTTCGAGGCCCTGAGCCGCAATCCGCAACCGACCGGGGCCGCGCCGCTGCCGGGTATCCACCTCGATCGAGTGCCGTGGGACATCGGTGAGGAGCAGCCGGTGGTGCACACGCTCGAGGCGGACGGCCAGATCGCCGACGAAGTGCTCGACATCGGTTGCGGGCCCGGCGAGAACGCCATCTTCCTCGCGTCCCGCGGATACCGGGTGTGCGGGCTCGACGCGGCGCCCACCGCGATCGACATCGCCCGCGACCGCGCCCGCGAGCGTGGCGTCGCCAAGGACGTGGAGTTCGCGGTGGCCGATGCCACCGATCTGGGCGATTACGCCGACCGGTTCACGACCGTCGTCGACAGCGCGCTCTACCACTGCTTCTCGGAGGACCAGCGTCACCGGTACGTCGCGGCGCTGCACGGCGCCTGCCGTCCGGGCGCGCTGCTGCACCTGGTGTGCTTCTCGGACCGGGTGCCGGACGCCTTCCCGGGCCCGTACCGGATCGGCGAGGACAACCTGCGCGAGACGCTGACGGGAGCGGGGTGGGCGATCCGCCGCCTCGAGCGGTCGACCTACACCACCGCGATGACGCGGACCGACATGGAGAAACAGGACGACGGGCCCCTGACGGCGGCGGTGGCCGGCCTCGACACCGACGCCCGAAACCGGATCCTCGCCCCGGCATGGCTGCTCACGGCCGAACGTCGTTGAACGCCATGCACACCGTGGCACTGGAACTGGTGCCACCCGAAGCGGACCGCGGCGCGCGCGGAGCCGTCGACACGGCCGCGGCGGCCGCCGAACGCTGTCGTGGGCACGGCCTCACCGACCGGGTGGGTCACGTCCTGATCCCCGGCATCATCCCGGAGGACCCCTCCCGGCCGGTCGCCTTCACCCCGCGCACCGACGTGCTCGACTTCTGGGAAACCGTGCGGGGGTCGCTGCCGGGGGTGGCGGGCCTGTGCGCGCAGGTCACCGTCTTCGACGACGTCCGGCACCTGACCGAACGGGTGCACCGGTTGCGCGACGCCGGGATGGACGGCATCGCGTTCGTCGGCGCACCGCGCGGCGCCTCGGCCGCCGACACCCCCGGCCCCACCCCCGGAGACGCCGTGGCGCGGTTCCGCGGCGTGGTCCCGCACCGGGGCGTCGTGCTGATCCCCACCCGCCGCGGCGAGGTGGACCGGTTCGCCGCGAAGTGTGAGCGCGGCGCGACGTTCGCGCTCACCCAGTTGCTGTACTCCGACCGGATCGTGGGCTTCCTGCGCGCGTTCGCGGCCCGCACCGAGCGGCGCCCGGACATTCTGCTGTCGTTCGGTTTCGTCCCGGGGATCGAGGCGCGCGCCGGGCTGATCGACTGGCTGGTGCACGACGACGGCAACGCCGCGGTGGCGCAGGAGCAGGCGTTCGTCGCCCGCCTCGCCGACGCCCCGCCCCACCGGCGCCGCGCCCATCTCGTGGATCTGTACCGTCGGGTCGTCGACGGCGCCGGTGAGCTGGGTTTTCCGTTGAGCGTGAATCTGGAATCGCCGTACGGGCTGTCCGACGGCGCCTGCGAGACATTCACCGCGATGCTCGACTACTGGTGCCCCCGGGCCTCGGCCGTGGGACAGTCGAACCCGTCCCGCACCGCCGCGCCCACCGGGGAGCTGTCATGACCGACACCGCCGTCCCGCTCGACGTCGAGGCCGCCCGCGTTCATCTCGCGTCACAGCCCTTCAGTGTGCTGTTGGGCGCGCGTCTGGTCTCGTTCGGTGACGGCGCCGCCGTCCTCGAGGTCGACGCCCGGCCGGACCTGCTGCAGCAGAACGGCTTCCTGCACGGCGGTGTGCTGGCCTATGCCGCCGACAACTGCCTCACCTACGCGGCCGGCACGGTGCTCGGCCCCGCCGTCCTCACCGGCGGGATGTCCGTCGAGTACGTGCGGCCGGCCCGCGGACGCACGCTGCGCGCCACCGCTCGGGTCACGTACTCCGGGCGCCGGCGGGCGGTGTGCGCGTGCGAACTGGAGATGATCGACGACGACGGCAGCGCCCGCGTGTGCGCGGTCGGGCAGGGCACGGTCTACCCGCTCACGACGTCCTGATCGCCGGCGGCCGCATCCCGCCCGGCACTGGAATGTCCGAATCGGCCCCGCGCGGGCGCGGCACGCGCTACTGTCCTTCGACATACGAGTGGCCCGCGTCCGAGAAGGACTGAGCGGCGCCACCTTCCGTGCGGTTCGGGAAGGAAACACGATGCAGTTCAACCTCGCCGACGTGTTCGAATCGGTCGCTGCGGCCGTCCCGGACCGGACCGCGCTGACGTACGAGGGAGAGCACTTCACGTACGCGCAGCTGGACGCCGAAGCGAACAAGGTGGCGCACTTCCTCGACGATGTCGGCATCGCGCCGGGCGACCACGTCGCACTGTTCCTCAAGAACAGCGTCGAGCACGTCACCTCGATCCTCGGACTGATCAAGGTCCGTGCGGTGCCCATCAACGTCAACTACCGGTACACGCCGGCCGAGCTCGAGTACATCTTCACCAACTCGGATTCCGCGGCGGTGGTCGTGGAGCTGCCCGAGCACCAACGCACGCTCGCGGCGCTGCTCGACAGCTGCCCGTTGATCCGCACGGTGATCGTCGTCGGCGGGGACCCGATCGAGGAGCTGCTCGCGGCGGCGGTGCAGCGCTCGATCCAGGTGGTCCCGTTCTCGGTGTCGCAGGACTTCCCGTCCGGCGGCGAGTTCGCGCCCCGGTCCGGCGACGACGTGTACGTGCTCTACACCGGCGGCACCACCGGCTATCCCAAGGGCGTCATGTGGCGCCACGACGACTTCTTCCGCAAGCCGCTCTCGGGGGGCAACCCCTACGGGGAGGATGCGCGCCAGGACCTCGCGGAAGTCGCCGCGGCCGCAAAGGAATTCCCGGACCTGGCGTTCCTCATCGCCGCCCCGCTGATGCACGGCGCCGCGCTGTATTCGCTGTTCACCTTCTTCACGCTGGGTGCGCGGGTGGTGCTCATGCGCGACTTCGACCCGAAGAGGGTGGTCGAGGCGATCGAGACGGAGCGCCTGCAGGTGATCCTCATCGTCGGTGACGGAATGGGGCTGCCCCTGGTCGACGAGATGGAGCGCCGCAAGGGCGAGGTCGACTTCAGTTCGCTGTTCTCGATCACCTCGGGCGGCGCCATCTGGTCGGTGAGCGTGCGCGACCGCATGCTCGCGGTCAAGCCCGAACTGCTGCTGCGCGACAACTTCGGTGCCTCCGAGTCGGGCAACGACGGCGCGTTCACCGTCGACGAGGACGGCAACCTCCGGATGCCGCCGTCGCCCAACATGGTGCTGGTGGACGAGCGGCTCGAGGAGATCCCGCCGGGCACCGGCGACATCGGCTACATCGCCCGCATCGGCAACGTCCCCCTCGGCTACTACAAGGACGAGGAGAAGACCGCGCGCACCTTCCCGACCCGCGCCGACGGCACCCGCATCTCGATCCTCGGCGACATGGGCCGGGTGGAGGCGGACGGGACCATCGTGTTCCTGGGCCGCGGCTCGCAGTGCATCAATACCGGCGGCGAGAAGGTGTTCGCCGAGGAGGTCGAGGCCGCGCTGCACGCGCACCCGTCCGTCGCCGACGCGCTGGTCGTGCCCCGCCCCGACGAGCGGATGGGCCAGCAGGTGGCGGCGGTGATCGCCACCTATCCCGGGACGCCCGACCTCACCCTCGACGAGGTGCAGGAGCACTGCCGGAAGACCCTGGCCGGATACAAGATTCCCCGGTCGATCGTGTTGGTCGACGAGGTCAAACGCACCCCGGCCGGCAAGGCCGACTACCGCTGGGCCAAGGAGATGGCGTCTGCGTGAGCGGCCGTCAGACCCGGGCGAGCTCCTTCTCGAGCGTCGCGGCGAGGCGCATGATCTCGCCGGCGGCAGCCACGTTGGCGGCCTTGTCGCTCGAGTCGGCGATGCGCTGAGCGAGGCGGCGGATACGCGCCGCTTCGCTCGTAGCGTTGGTGATTCCGTCAGTGTGCTGGCCGTGGTGTTGCACCGGAAATCCTCTGTCGAATTGGATGTTCGCCCGCAAGGTTAGGCATTCGAACAATCCACGTAAAGCCCCAGTCCCGGTTTCGCGCCCCACGTCACCTCGACGGGGTCGCTCAGTAGCCGGCCTCCGGGTCGATTTCCGCCACGAGGTCCTCCCCGCGGACGAATCGGCGCACGTTGTCGGCGACGTGCTCGGCGTACGCCGGCTTCCGGACGGACGGCGGGTTGGAGTCGTGCGGCGTGACGATCGCGTTCGGCAGCGACCACAGCGGGTGCCCGTCGGGCAGCGGCTCCGGATCGGTGACGTCCAGCCCGGCTCCTCCGATGCGGTTGTCGCGCAACGCCTCCACCAGGGCGTCGGTGTCGACGAGGGAACCGCGGGCGACGTTGACGACCCAGGACCGCGTGTGCAGCGCCGCCAGCTGGTCACGGCCCACCAGATGTCGCGTCGCGCCGGTAGCCGGGGCCGCGACGACGACGTGGTCGACACGGCCGAAGACGTCGTCGACCCGATCGGCCGGCACGGTCTCCGCGGCACCGTGCACGGGCCGCCCGGACCGGTTCACCGCCACCACCGTGGCGCCGACGGCGGCGAGCATCGGGATCAGGGCGCGGCCGATGCCGCCCGCCCCGATGATCGCGACCCGGGCACCGCGCAGCGTGCCGACCTTGTCGAAGAAGTCGCGCTGGCGCCATGTCGTGGCCGCGAGGTGCTCGGGCAGCGCGCGGACACCGGCGAGCAGCATCGCGAACGCGTGCTCGGCGACCGTCGCGGAGAACGCCCCGGCGGCCGACGTCCACAGCACCTGCGGGTGGCTCTGGATGACGCCCGCGGCGAACCATTCCTCGACGCCCGCCGACGGCAGCTGTACCCATCGGATCGAGGCGGGCAGCTCGGCCGGGAACTCCGCGGGATCGTTGCCCGCCCACACCAGCGCGTCGGCGGCGTCGAGCGGCGCCGGCTCGGCTTCCCCCCGCGCGACGGCGTCACACAGCAGCGGGTCGGTGGTGGGACCGATCGCGACGCGGGGACGTCCGGACGGCTCGGGGGAAGACATACGGCGATGGTAGACAGACCGCACAGTCCACGCCGATCGGGCGCAAACGTCGGCCGCACGGCCCGGTCGTCGTTCAGCTGATCCGGCGGTGCCCCGCGGCGGGCGGCTGTCTCGCCGCGGGTTCGGCTCCCCTGATACGCGTACCCGCCGGCCCGAAAAACAGGTATGCAAACGGGTAATAGTCACGTGTCCCGCCCCGGACTCCCCGGGCCAGGCTGGTAGCCGTCCCCCACCAGGTCCGACGGCAGGAAGTGCAGCGTGCAGCGTTCCCATCCCAGCGATGTCGCGTCGGCGACGGGGTCGGTCATCGCGCTGCGCTCGATCACTCGCGGGCTGCTCACGTGGGACTTCGCACCGCGCCGGATCGCGGTCATCGCACTCGACAGCGGCGCGTGGTGCTTCGCGTGGGTCACCGGCGGCCACAGCCGCGTGGGGGCCCGCGTCCGCTACGTCTCCCGCATCGCGGGCGAGACCTATCCCACCTTCGCCCTCGCCGACGGCGAGGGCTAGGACAGTCGACGAGGTGCACAACGAGAAAGTCCCCACCCGCATTGCTGCAAGTGGGGACTTTCGATGTGCGCCCGAAGGGATTCGAACCCCTAACCTTCTGATCCGTAGTCAGATGCTCTATCCGTTGAGCTACGGGCGCATAGCTATCTTCAGTTGTAACTGGACCAACGAAGGACCAGTGTGGCGGAGGCGAGAGGATTTGAACCTCCGGTCCCCTTTAAGGGGGACAACTCATTAGCAGTGAGTCCCATTCGGCCGCTCTGGCACGCCTCCTTGGGGGCCGGCCCTTTCGAACCGCCGGGCGAAACATTACACAGGGATCGCCGGGAAACGCAAAACAGCTGGTCACAGCGCTTCGCTAGCGTAGGTTCGCGTCGAACCAGTCGAAGATCCGCCGCTGCGCGTCGAGGATCGCGACGACGAGCGGATCGTCGTCGTCCGCGGCGGGCTCCGGCACGGGGGGCTCGTCGGCGCGGTGGGCGAGCCCGTCGTAGCTGACGATGTGGGTGGCGACGTCCGCGCGGGCGACCGCGTCGCGCAGCAGCTCGACGTGCTCGGGCGGGGTGCGGGGGTCGTCGGCGCCGTACAGCGCCAGCCACGGCGCCTTGAGCTGCGGTGCGGCCTCCACCAGCGTCGGCGTGGCCTCCGCCAACCGGTTCACGATGCCGTGCGGCGACACACTGACGGCGGCGCCGACGCTCCGGTTGGTGGCCACGAGCATCGCGGCGGTGCCGGCGTCGTCGAATCCGATCACGCCGACGCAGTCCGGGTAGATGCCGCGGTCGACGAGCCAGTCGAAGGTGGCGTCGAAGTCGTCGAAGAGGCTCTGCCCGAATACCTCGGTGTCGCTGTGCGCGGGCTCGCGGTGGAACAGGTGCGGGGCCACCACCAGCCAGCCCTCGGCGGCGAGGCTGCGCATCAACTCGAGGAGCGCGTCGGTGAACTGCCGGGACTCGTGCAGGACGACGATCCCCCCGCGAGCGCGACGTTCGGGCTCGACAGCGGTGAGCGGCACCCGCTCGCGCGCCTGCGGTTCGACGTCGTCGTCAGAGCGCAGAGGCACACTGTCCCGGAGGATTCCCGGCATGCCTCAACTCTGGCACGACCACGTCGTCAGTGCACGTGATCGCAGGGCGCATAATCGCATCGTGACCCCCGTGACCCGCGCCGACCTCGCTTCCATCCCCACCTACGTGCCGGGCCGCAGTTATCCCGGGGCGATCAAGCTCGCCAGCAACGAGACGACGCAGGGTCCGTTGCCCGGCGTCGCCCAGGCCATCGCGGACGCGGCGGCGCTGGCGAACCGCTACCCCGACAACACCGCGGCCGCGCTGGTCCGCGCGCTGTCGGAGGCGTTGGACGTGCCGGCCGAGAACATTGCCACCGGGTGCGGCTCGGTGGCACTGTGCCAGGAACTGGTGCAGGCGACGTGCAACGAGGGCGACGAGGTCGTCTACGCGTGGCGCTCCTTCGAGGCGTACCCGGTGGTGACCAAGGTGGCGGGCGCCGAGGCGGTGCCGGTGCCGCTCACCCCCGAGCACGGCCACGACCTGGACGCGATGCTGGCGGCGGTCACCGACCGCACCCGGCTGATCTTCGTGTGCAACCCCAACAACCCCACCGGCACCGCTCTGAGCCGGGAAGAGCTCGAGCGCTTCCTCGACGCCGTCCCGGCGCACGTGGTGGTCGCGCTCGACGAGGCGTACTTCGAGTACAACCGCTCCGGGGTCGACGGTGTCGAGTTCGCCCGCACCCGCCGCAACGTGGTGGTGCTGCGCACCTTCTCCAAGGCGTACGGACTCGCGGGCGTCCGGGTCGGCTACGCGATCGCCGACCCGGCGATCGTCACCGCGTTGGCGAAGGTGCACATCACCTTCAGCGTCAACGCCGTCGGCCAGGCCGCCGCGATCGCGTGCCTGGACGCCCGGGACGAGCTGCTGCGCCGCACCCACGACGTGGTCGCCGAGCGCGACCGGGTCCGCGACGCCCTCCGCGCCGCCGGTTACGAGGTCCCGGAGACGCAGGCCAACTTCGTGTGGCTGCCGCTGGGCGAGCGGTCCGCCGCCTACGGCGAGGCCAGCGCGGAGGCCGGCGTGCTGATCCGCCCGTACGGCACCGACGGTGTGCGGATCACGATCGGCGACCCGCACGAGAATGACGCGTACCTCGCGTTCGCGACCTCCCCGGCGGCGCTCGAGCTCGCGGGCGTGCCGGCCCCGTCGCCCTCCGCGTAATTCAACCGTTACCCCGCAGCGTTCCCCTCGTGGCCGGATCGTTGGCAAACTCAGGGCCGTGTGCCGACCTGCAGGGGAATTGTCCGAACGCCGCGGTCGCGGCCGGGCGTCCGCTCTGGCGGCGGCGGTGGTCCTCGGCCTGAGTGGGGGCGTCCACGTCGCCGACGCGAAGCCGGCGAACGCCGACACCGTGCCGGTGCGGCTGCTGGCGATCAACGACTTGCACGGCAGCCTGCAGCCGCCGAAGGGTGCCCGCGCCCAGGTCTCCCGCCCGGACGGGCCCTCCACCGATGCCGGCGGCGCGGCCTACCTGGCCGCGTACGTTCGACAGTTGCGCGGCCAGTCCCCCAACTCGTTGCTGTACTCCGTCGGCGACAGCTGGGGGTCGTCGCCGATCGAGTCGGCACTGTTTCACGACGAACCGACCGTGCGGCTGCTGAACACCATGGGCGTCGACGCCGCCTCCATCGGCACCCACGAGCTCGACGAGGGCGTGGACGAACTGCGCCGCATGCAGGCCGGTGGATGCCATCCGGTCGACGGCTGCCAGTTCGAGGCGACGTTCGGCGGCACCGATTTCCCGCTGCTCGCCGCGAACATGACGGCCACGGACGGCACGCCCGGCACCCTCCCGTTCGCGGTGAACTACGTCGACGGGGTGCCCGTCGGGGTCATCGGGGTGGCACCGTCCAACGCCCCCGCGAAGGTGGCGGTCGACGGCGTCGCGGGTCTGCGGTTCGACGACGAACTGGCCGCGATCGACCGGACCGCGGCCACGCTGAGCTTCCTGGGCGTGCGGGCGATCGTGGTGCTGCTGCACCGCGGCGACGAGCGGGCGACCGGTGGCCCCAACTCCTGCGACCTCACCGACAGCCCCGCGCTGACGGTCGCGACCCGCGCCACCCCCGAGGTGGACGCGATCTTCACCGCGGACAGCCACACCCAGTTCAACTGCACGATCGACGACCCGGCCGGCAATCCCCGCCCGGTGATGCAGGCCGCGTCCCACGGCCGGATCGTCTCGGTGGTGGACCTGAGCGTCGACCGCGCGACCGGCGAGGTGAACCGCGAGCGCACCCAGGCCTTCAACCAGGTGGTCACCCACGACATCGCACCCGACCCGCAGGTGGCCGAGATGGTCGCGCGCGCGAGCACCCAGTCGGACGCGGTGGCGCAGCGGCCGGTGGGCGCGGTGACCGCGGACATCACCCGCGAGCCGGGCCCGGGCGGGGAGAGCCCGCTCGGCAACCTGATCGCCGACGCCCAGCTCGCGGCGGCGCGGGAGCGCGGGGCGCAGCTGGCGCTCACCAATCCCGGCGGCATCCGCGCCGATCTGCTGTTCGACGCCGACGGCACCACCACCTACGGCGACGCGTACCAGGTGCAGCCGTTCGTCAACTCGCTCGAGGTCCGCACGCTGAGCGGGGCCCAGCTGCGGGCGGTCCTGGAGCAGCAGTTCCAGCCGCGGGCGGACGGCTCCGCGGCCGAGCTGATCCTGGCACCGTCGGCCTCGCTCACCTACCGCATCGACCGCAGCGCCCCGGTGGGATCCCGCATCGCCGACATCCGCGTCGCCGGCGCCCCGGTCGCCCCGGCCGGGAGCTACCGGGTGGCCGTCAACAAGTTCCTCGCCGACGGCGGCGACGGGTTCACGGCACTGCGCGGCGGCACCGAACCCGCCTCCGCCGGAACCGATCTCGACGCGCTCACCGGCTACCTGCGGGCCCACTCCCCCGTCGCGCCGCCCACACCGGGCCGCATCGCGATCTCGGCGCCCAACTGACCCGACTCACCGGTCCGCGTGGTCCGGCAGTGGATCCGCGGCCCGGGACTCCGGGGAATGCTGCATCTCCCCGGTCGCGGGGTCGACGTCCACCGCGTGCGAGGGGAGCTCGTGCACGGCCACGACGAAGTGGCCGTCCCGGACACCGCCGCCCCCGGACGCACCGGTCGGGGGCAGCCCGGCCAGGGTCGCCGAGACGCCCTGGATGCGCGCGGCGCGCACCGGAACCCGGGCCGCACCGTTCTCGCCGTCGGTGGCGACACGCGTCGAAACCCGCAGGTAGCGCGGCGTCGTCGCGAGCTCGTAGCGGAACGCCTTGAGCATCGACACGCACGCCAGCACCATGATGATCGAAAACGGCACCGCGGTCGCGATCGACGCCGTCTGGAGCGCCGTCAGCGATCCCGCACCGCCCACGAGCAGCAGCACGGCGGCCGCGACACCCTCGAGCACCGACCAGTACACCCGCGTCACCTTCGGCGTCTCGAGATTGCCTCCCGCCGAGAGGATGTCGATCACCAGCGAGCCGGAGTCCGCGGAGGTGACGAAGAAGAACAGCACCACCACGATCGCGAGCACACTCGTCACCGTCGCCAGCGGCATCCCGTCGAGCAGGTGGAACAGCGTGGTGTTGGTGTCGACCGAACCGTCGGCGCCGGTCATGTCCCCGTCGTTGCGCTGCCGAAGGATGCCCGCGTCGCCGAAGATCGTGAACCACAGCGACCCGATGAGGGTCGGGGCCAGCAGCACTCCGAAGACGAATTCCCGGATGGTGCGGCCCCGCGAGATGCGGGCGATGAACATGCCGACGAACGGCGCCCAGCTCATCCACCAGCCCCAGTAGAAGATCGTCCAGGTGCCCGCCCAGCCGTCGTCGGCGAACGGCGACGTGCGGAGCATCATCTTGGGGAATGCCTGGACGTAGCCACCGAGGTTCTGCACCCACGACTGCATGAGGAACAGCGTCGGGCCCAGCAGCAGTACGAACAGGGCCAGCCCGGCCGCCAGCGCCATGTTGATGTTCGACAGCCAGCGCAGCCCCTTGGTCACGCCGCTGACGACGGAGAAGGTCGCCAGGCCGGTGACGACGGCGATGAGCCCGATCACGAACCAGTTGTTCGGCTGCACCCAGCCCAGGTACTCGAGACCCGCCGAGATCTGCTGCACGCCGAAGCCCAACGACGTCGCGACGCCGAACAGGGTGCCGACGATCGCGATCGCGTCGATGGCGTGCCCGAGCGGGCCCTCGATCCGTCGACGCCCGAACAGCGGTTCGAGCAACCATCGGATCGACAGCGGCCGCCCCTTGCGGTAGGTCATGTAGGCCAGACCCAGGCCGACCACCACGTAGATCGCCCACGCGTGCAAACCCCAGTGGAAGAGTGTGAGCTCCATCGCCTGATTGGCCGCGGCATCGGTCGAACCCGGAACCCGGCCCGCCTCAGGGGGATTCACGTAGTGCGACAGTGGCTCGGCGACGCCGTAGAAGACCAGGCCGATTCCCATGCCGGCGCTGAAGAGCATCGCGAACCACGACAGCAGTCCGAACTCCGGCTTCTCGTCGTCGTCCCCGAGCCTGAGGTTGCCGACGCGGGAGAGCCCGCAGTACAACGCGAACAGCACGAAGCCGGTGGCGACCAGGATGTACCACCAGCCCACGCCGTCCGTGATGGCGGTGTTGAGCTGCGCGAACGCGTCGCCGGCCGTTCCCGAGTAGGCCACGGCGAAAACGATCATCGCGAGGATGACCAACGACGCCGGGACGAACACCGGCTTGCGCAGCCCGCGCCACGCGTTTCGGATTGCTGTCAACGCGGTTCCCTTCGATTCCGTGGACACAGGACTACCGGCGCGCATGCGTGCGCGACCGCGTTCCGCTTCAGGCGGCTCGGCGGTTTCGGAGTGCGTTTCGATTCAAAACCGTAATCGAGCCCTGTGCACGACTCAAACGAAGAAGCCCTGGTCGGCGCCTCGGCGCGATCCGACGATCGGCCCGCTGACCAGCGGGTTCACACCCTCGACCGGGCCACCCGAGGCGGCCGAGTCGACTTCGTTACACCGGCGGCCGGGAGGGCCCCGGCAGGGCGATCAGGCCGACGGAGCGGAGCTCTGCAACTGCTCGAGCGCGCGCACCAGCGGCGCGAGAACCGGGTCGTCGCCCGCCTGGTCCAGCGCCTCCCGCAGCGCGGCGTTGTGGGTGGGGCGCGCGTCCTCGAGCAGTTGCCGGCCCGCGTCGGTGACGTCGGTGTAGATGCCGCGTCGGTCGGTGGGGCACAGGTAGCGCGAGAGCAGACCGCGTTCCTCGAGCCGGGTCACCAGCCGGGTGGTGGCGCTCTGGCTGAGCACGACGGAGTCGGCGACCTGCCGCATCTGCAGATGGCCGCCCTCGCCGTCGTGCTGACGGCCGAGCACATCGAGGAGCGAGTACTCGCGCGCACTCAGTCGGTGCGCCGACTGCAGCGCCCGCTCGACCTTGCCCTCGATGCGTCCGTGCAGCAGGGACAGCGCCGACCAGCTGTGCGCCAGTGCGGTCATCGCCGGATCGGTGGCGGTCATGGTCGGCTCCTCTGGGGAATCGGCAGGAAGCGTCGGCGGCGGATCGGCCGAGCAGTCATGCAGCTCACTATACCCGCGTTTGCAACTAGCCATCGTCTGCAACTATTGTCATTGCATGTAAACGGCGTTCGCGCACCTACGCTTCGCGCCTCGGATCCACCCGTCAGAAGGACCCCCTCATGCCGCTCGCTCTGCTCGCCCTGGCCATGGGCGCCTTCGGTATCGGCACCACGGAATTCGTGATCATGGGCCTGCTCCCCCAGGTGGGCGCGGACCTCGGGGTCTCGGTTCCCACCGCCGGCTACCTGGTCACCGGCTACGCCCTGGGCGTCATGGCCGGAGCGCCGATCATGACGATCCTCGGGACCAGGATCTCCCGCAAGAACATGCTCATGCTGCTCATGGGGCTGTTCATCCTCGGCAACGTGGTGTCCGCGGTGGCCCCGGTCTTCCCGGTCATGCTGGCGGGCCGGGTGGTGGCGTCACTGGCCCACGGCGCCTTCTTCGGCATCGGCTCCGTCGTGGCGGCCGAACTGGTGGCGCCGCAGAAGAGGGCCGGCGCCATCGCCATGATGTTCACGGGCCTGACCGTCGCGAACGTCGTCGGCGTCCCCGCCGGCACCTTCGTGGGCCAGACCGCCGGCTGGCGGGTGACCTTCCTGATCGTCGCCGCCCTGGGCGTGCTCGGCCTGCTCGGTGTCGCCAGGTTCATCCCCGACGCCCCCGCGCCGGAGGG
Source organism: Rhodococcus sp. SGAir0479 (assembly GCF_005484805.1). Lineage (NCBI taxonomy): Bacteria > Bacillati > Actinomycetota > Actinomycetes > Mycobacteriales > Nocardiaceae > Rhodococcus > Rhodococcus sp. SGAir0479. Next base: position 4,313,661 of record NZ_CP039432.1, on the reverse strand, counting down.
CGTACGCCTGCGGCACGAGCTGGCGGCCTTTCGCAACGTGCAGGTGATCCTGGCGATGGCGATGACCGTCCTGGGCTTCGGCGGGGTGTTCGCGGCGATCACGTACATCGCGCCGATGGCGACCGAGGTCGGTGGATTCGCAGAATCCTCGGTCACCTGGCTGATGGTGATCTTCGGTCTCGGCATGGTGGTGGGCAACCTCGTCGGCGGCCGCTTCGCGGACCGCAGGCTGATGCCGATGCTGTGCATCGCACTGGCCGGTCTCGCGGTGGTCCTGGGCGCGTTCGCCGCCCTGGCATCGGACAAGATCGCCACCGTCGTCGCCGTGTTCCTCATCGGCGCACTGGGTTTCGCAACCGTCCCGCCGCTGCAGAAGCGCGTCCTCGACCACGCCCACGGCGCCCCGACGCTGGCGTCGGCGGTCAACATCGGCGCATTCAACCTCGGCAACGCGCTGTCCGCCTGGCTCGGCGGGCTCGTGATCTCGGCGGGTCTCGGCTACGCGGCGTCCGACGTGGTGGGTGCGATCCTCGCCGCCGCGGCGCTGGTGCTCGCGATCGTCTCCTACCGGATCGAGCGAAACTCCGCCCGCGCCGGCGCAATTCACTCGGCAAGCGCCGACGCGGTCGCCGTCCGGTCCTGATCCCCCTCCCTTCGTAACGACACGACAAGAAAAGGAACTCTCATGACCTCGGTACCGAACGTGACACTCGGCAACGGTGTGACCATGCCGCAACTGGGCTTCGGCGTCTTCCAGATTCCCGACGACGAGACCACCGCGGCGGTGACCAGCGCGCTCGAGGCCGGCTACCGCAGCATCGACACCGCCGCCGTGTACGGCAACGAACGCGGCGTCGGCCGCGCCATCGCCACCTCCGGCCTGGCCCGCGACGATCTGTTCGTCACGACCAAGCTGTGGAACGACGACCAGGGGTACGACCGGACGCTGGCCGCCTTCGACGACTCCCTCGAACGCCTCGGCCTCGACTACGTCGATCTCTACCTCGTGCACTGGCCCACTCCGGCACGAAACCTGTTCGTGGACAGCTACAAGGCGCTCGAGAAGATCCTCGCCGACGGGCGCGCTCGGGCGATCGGTGTGTCGAACTTCCAGGTCCCCCACCTGCGCCGGCTCCTGGAGCACACCGGCATCACGCCGGCGGTCAACCAGGTGGAACTGCACCCGGGCCTCCAGCAGAGCGAGCTGCGGGCCTTCCACGCCGAACACGGCATCGCCACCGAGGCCTGGAGCCCACTCGCTCAGGGAGCGGTGCTCCGCGACGAGGCGATCACGTCCGTCGCCGGCGCCCACGGCGTCTCGCCCGCGCAGGTGGTGCTGCGTTGGCACCTGCAGAGCGGCAACATCGTGATTCCCAAGTCGGTCACCCCCGAGCGGATCCGCGAGAATCTCGACGTGTTCGGGTTCGAGCTCTCCGACGCGGAGATGGCCGCGATCCGCGGCCTGGACCGGGGTCTGCGCACCGGCCCGGATCCCGACATCCTGAACTGATCACACCGGGCCCGCGTGGGGTGTCCCGTCGATCCGGCGGGCACCCCACGGGGCGGTCACGGGCTCACGCCGCACGCGCGGCCGCCAGGGCCGCCGTCCGCGCCGCGATCCACGCACGCATCCGGTCGACATCGGTCTGCAGTGCCTCGGCGGACAGCCCGTCGCTGGTGGGAACGGAGTCGGCGAGCGCATCCAGGATCTCGTTCGCGCGGCCGCCGGCGTACATCTCGTCGTAGAGGTCCCAGTAGACCTGCTCGTACACGGCAGTGAACGCGGACGATGCGAGGAAGCGGGTCTTCAGGGTGTTGCCGCCGCGCATGCCACCGCCCTGACCATCCTGCGGTGCGGCTCCCGGAGTTCCCTCGCCCCCGTCGCCCCCGTCGCCCCGGGTAACTCCGGCTCCGCGCCGAGGACCGCCGCCGGTCTCGTTTCCGGCACCGGGCGCGCCCCCGCGCGCACCAGGTCCGCCCCCGCCCATCCCCATCCCCATCGAGACCGTGTCCTGCGGGCCCGCGTCGGTCGATCCCGTCATCGCCAGGTTGAGGTCCCACGACACCACCGAGATCTTCTCGGTGTCGAGGTCGTACCAGAGGTAGTAGTTCTGCCCGGGTCCGGCCATGTCGTCGCTGTTGACCAGCAGGTTCTGCGTGGCGACGTACCGGGCGAACGATTCGACGTCCACCCACCGGTCCAGTTCCTCGGCGAACTCGGTGTCGTCCGCGGCGTCCAGCCACCTGAGGAAGTTGATGATCGGCTGCAGGTTTCCCGACTCGACGTTGTTGATCTGCTCGAACTGCTCGGAGTACGAGGACTGGTCGTCGTCCACGTAGGCGAACCGCGAGTTGGCGTCGGCCTTGTACAGGTAGCCGTCGGAGTCGAACAGAGAGTTCGCGTACCCGTCGTCCGGGTGCTCGAGGAGCAGACGGGTGGTGGTGGCGCCGCCGTTGATCGAGTATACGGAGTACGAGAACCGTTGCGTCGGTTGATCGGTCGCATCGGTCAACGTCAACGCCATCGCCTCGTTCAGGACCGGGGTGCCCGGGCGCACCGAGAGCTCGGTGAGGCCTTGATAGGCCCGGCCGTCGAAGTACTTGTCGAAGCTCAGCAGCAGTGGCAGCGTCGTCGGGTCGTCGGCGGACACCGACGCCATGCCGCCCGGGCCACCCATGCCGCCCGGCGGCGCGATTCCTTCCGGCATCTCGCCGTCGGGCATCGTCAGGCCGTCGGGTAGCCCGAGGCCGGCGGGGGGTGCGAATCCCTCCGGGGGCTGCATCCCGCCACCCGGGCCTTCGCCTCGGTCACCGCGGAGCCCGGTGAGGGTCGAGTTGCCCTTGAGCCTCACCGCGACGTCGGTCACGACGGTGCCGTCGATGGTGGCGGTGGCGTTCACCCACTTCTTGTCGCCGCTCTTCTCGTACGCGGCCAGCATGTCGCTCAGTTCGGCGGCCGGGATGTCCAGGGACAACTCGTGCTCGACCGACAGATCGAACAGGTCGACGGTTCCCGCCACGTTCTCGGTGATGTGCGACGCGATGACGGACGCGTCACCGGTGATGTACGGGCGGATGCGCGCGGTTCCGAACACGGTGGCCATGATCGTCACGAACGCGACGAACACCGTCAGGAGCTTCCAGTGCTGACGCAGCGATGTCGGAATCCGGTGCCGGAGTCTGGGTCTCGGTACGAAGGTGCCATGGGTGTTCGTCGTGGGCATCAGATGTCCGTCTGGTCGTACCCGGTCAGGACGGTGACCCGCTGCCCCGCGTTGACCGCACCGAGCGCGGTGATCAGTTCGGCCGGCTTGCGGCCCTTCTTCAGCTGCGCCGTGTAGTACAACTCGTGCAGCGCGCCCGATCGAACGGTCTCGGTGGAAACGAGTTCGAAGTCGGTGCAGTGCTCGACGAGGACGTCCTCGACGAGCGCGGTGTACTCCTGCTCCGGCGGCACCTGGACCTTGACCACCTGACGCTGGACGTCGAGCTTGAACCAGTTGAACTTGCTCATGATCAGCATCACCAGGCAGATCGCGACGGTCGCCGCTATCGCGAGCAGATAGAAGCGGGTGCCGGTGGTCATGCCGATCGCCATCATCAGGAAGACGAAGCCGACGTCGCGGGTTTCCTTGATGGCGTTACGGAATCGGATGACCGACAGCGCGCCGACGAGCGCGAAGGCGCGGGCGATGTTGGAGCCGACGACGAGCATGATGAGCGAGACGATCATGCCCACCATCACCAATGTCTGCACGTAGGACTGGCTGTAGGAGACATTCTTGTGGGTATACCGGTAGACCCAGCCGACGATCGCGGAGAGCACGAACGCCAACGCGAGCGAGACGATGATGTCGAAGGTCGTGAAGGTGCCGCTGAGATCTTGGAGGTCGAAGTTCACGGGATTCCTGTTCGGTTGCGGGGGGGTGGGGTTTCAGTCGACGGCGGGCACGCGCGTGTCGACGACATCGGCTGGCATGCGGTCCATCCCAGGCGGCAGAACGAGCTCGGGCGCACCGGACCGGGACCGCGGTACCAGTCCGAACGCCTCCACGGACTGGCAGTACTTGGACACCCGTATCACCGACATGTTGAGGCGGGCAGTCAGATCCGTCGCCCAGTACGGGACCCTCTCGTTCGCCTTGAGTTCGACGACGGCCAGCTTGGGTGGGATGACGAAGCGGTTCTCCGCACCGGAGGCGAAGTGGAAGTCACGGTCCCGGCCGTGCACCTTGTGGTCGATCGTCACCCGCAGACCGAGGTCGGCGCCGCGGCCGACGAATGCCTCCCGCAGGTAGCCGGTGGTCACCGTGGGCCGGAGGTCGAGGTTGCCGACGAGCGTGGTCACCTCGTTCACGAACGGGCGCTGCGCCGGGTCGCAATCGATGTCCCGGCGTTCATCGAGCAACCTGCGAGCAGTTTTGTACGGCAATGCGATCCGACGCTTCTGCGTCACCCGATTGACCCGTTGCTTGATCTCGACCTGCACGGTGGTGGCGTCCGTGCAGTCGGCCGGCCGCCCGTAGAGCCGCATGCGGAGCTTGCGTCGGAATTTCAGCCCCTCGATCTTCTCCCAGTAAAAGCGCAGATCGCGGGTGTCGTAGTAGAGCGACGTGACCGGGTAACCCCCGCGCGGTGAGTACGGGTCGGTGTCCATGCGAGCGGACAGCTCGCGGCGCAGTTCGGGCACCCGCAGCTCGTCGACGAAGTACTTGATCTCGTATCGGTTGAACGCGTGGAGCTTGTCGGCGGTCTGCTGGTAGCCGAGGGCGACCGCCGGCACATCTTCGGCCGTTCGGCCTCGCCGACCGGCGGGTGGGTCGCGGAATCGGTCGCGGAAGCTCATGGGATGGCGGTCTCCTGGTCGGTGGGCGACGACATGAACGCCCCCACTACACCCGGTGAACCTTGCGGAAACTTCCCAGATGTCTGGCAATCAGCTGGGAATGAAAAGGTAAAGACGGCTCGGCGTCTCTGCCAGCAACCTGCCAGAGCCACCGCACCGGACGGCCAGGTTCACGGGCAAGCATGTGAATGCGCAACCGCGCAACATCATTCGACCGAAAGGCGTACCCACCGTGGACCTGAGCTACCTGTCCGAGTTCTTCGGCGCTTTCTCCGATCTGTTCGGCGCTCTCAACTTCTTCAGCGGCTCACTCGGGGTCTCGTAGACACCGGGAAATCCTCGGTGGGGCTGCGCACCGCGTGCGCAGCCCCACCGACGTCGTTCCGCCCGATCAGCTCCGGCGGGCCAGGTTGTCGGCGACCTCGCGGCGCCACGACTCCACCGGGCGGGTGGTGTCCAGCTCGTACTCGAACCTGTCGACCATGTCCGGCGCGACGTCGGCGACGTCGACGTAGAATTGCTCGTACCACCGGCGCTGCTGGTACACCGCCCCGTCCTGCTCGCACAGCAACGGGTTGTCGATCCGGGTCTTGTTGCGCCAGATCTCGACGTCCTGCTCGAAGCCCTTGGTGATGAAGGCGCACATGTTCTCGGCCATCTGCTCCGCCGCGGTGGCGTCGAAGTGCTCGGAGTTCTTCACGATCACCCCGTAGGTGAGCACGAAGCTGTTCGCGTCGATCGGATAGTGACAGTTCAGCAAAACCGATTCGACGTCGAATCCCTCGTAGTGGTAGGTCAATTCGTCGATCATGAACGAGGGACCGTAGTACGCGGCCTCGGAGCTGTTGCCGGTCAGCTTCGGCTGTCCGTCCCCGGGCCGGCGGGCGGACGTCCTCGCGCGCCACCCCGCTCATGTACTGCGCCGCGACGTGCCCCTCGAAGACGTTCCGGAAATACGTCGGGAACGACCCGTGCACGTAGAAGAAGTGCGCCATGTCGACGTTGTTGTCGATCAGTTCGCGGACGTTCGTGTGGACGACCGTCTGCTTGAAGCCCTTCCAGTCGGTCCACTCGCCCGACGTGGCGCCCGCGATCCGCGGTGGCGTGATCGCCGCGGGCGGCGGGTTGCCCTCCGGGTCGTGGTAGACGAACAGCAACCCGTCCTGGTCGAGGGTCGGCCACGCGCGGGTCTTGGCGACCGGCGGCACCCGGCGGGCGTAGGGGATGTCGGTGCAGCGGCCCTTGCCGTTCCAGCGCCAGTCGTGGAACGGGCACGCGACCGAGTCGCCCTTGATCTCGCCCTGGCTCAGGTCGCCACCCATGTGCCGGCAGTACGCGTCGAGGATCTGCAGCTCGCCCTTGCTGTCGGCGAACACGACCAGCTTGGTGCCGAACGCGTGCACCGAGTGCGGCTTGCCGTCCCGGAACGACTCGGACAGGCCCAGGCAGTGCCAGCCACGGGCGAAACGATCAGGGGCGGAGCCTGTTTCGATGTCTCGAACCGAAGCCTCGGCGCCAAGGTATGCCGTCATCGCGGCGTTCTCCTTCCTCGTCGACATGATCGCCGTCAGGCCGTGACGCGTCCGGCGTTGCCGGCATCGACGGGCACGACTGCGCCGGAAAGGTGTGCGCTCGCCTCGTCCGCGAGAAACAGCACGACGCGGGTGATCTCGCTGGGATCCAACCACGGCGCCGGAATGGCGTGCAGCCCCCGCATGATGTCGGCGATGTCGTCGGGGCCCGGCGTCTCGAGGTCCGGCCGCAGGTGCCGGTAGAGCACGTCGTTGTGCAGCATCGTGGTGGCGATGTTGCCGGGCGCGATCGCGTTCACGGTGATGCCGTGGGACGCCAGATCGAGTGCGGCGCTCTTCGTCAGGCCGACCACGCCCCACTTCGACGCGCAGTACGCGGCCATGTTGGTGTTGCCTTGCCGTCCGAGCATCGACGAGATGGTCACGATGCGCCCGTAACCACCGTCGATCATCGCCGGGGCGGCGGCCCCGATCGTGTTGAAGACACCGGTGAGGTTGGTGCCCACCACCTCGTCCCACACCTCGGGAGACGTCGACTGGACGGCGCCCTGGACCGAGACTCCCGCGTTGGCGACGGCGATGTCGAGACGCCCGAACTCGGTGAGCGCCCGCGCCACCACCGCGTCCATCGCCGACCGGTCCGCGACGTCTGCCTTGATCGCGATGCAGCGACGTCCCGTCTTCTCCACCAGGCGCACCGTCTCCTCGAGGTCGTCCTCGGTCGGCATGGGATAGCCGACGACGTCCACGGCCTCGCAGCGATCACTGATCACGATGTCGGCGCCGCCCTCGGCGAACGCGACGGCATGCGAGCGGCCCTGCCCGCGGGCGCCGCCGGTGACGAGCGCGACGCGGCCCTCGAATCGGTTCATGCTGTCCCCTCTGCTTCCTGTTCGGTGGGGTCAGTGAGCCAGACGATGCGGGCGCGCGGCCGGCCCATCCCGTCCGGCGAGACGGATTGCGCTCAGATCGCCCGTGCGAGCGCGGTCGCGGCCTCCCGCACGATCGGGACGACGGTGTGCGGCCGGACGGTGCCGGCGTCACCGGCCAGGCAGAGCGAGACGGCGACGCCGTCGCGGGAGCGGACCGCGCACCCGATGCTGTCGATCGCCCCGGTCGCCGTCGTCGCCGACTCGAAGGCGATGCCGCGGCGTTCCCGGATCCGCCCGAGCTCGGTGTGCAGGCTCGGTACGCTCCACCCGCTGTGCGGTCGGGACTGCCCCAGCATCGGGGTCATCACGGCGTCGACCTCCTCCGGGTGCAGGAGCGAGAGCATCGAGCGGCCCCCGGCACCGCGGTGCGCCTGGAGCCGCGCGCCCACTCGCGAGCCGATGCGCCGCGCGAACGGCCCGCCGATCTTGTCCAGGAAGTACTCGTGACCACCGTCGAGGACACCGAGGTGGACCACCATGCCGGTGCGCAGGAACAGCTCCTGCAGGATGTCGTGGGCACCCACCCGGATCCGGGCGTGCAGTAGCTGCGGCCCCACCGCGCCGAGCGCCCGCCACCCCAGCCGGAAGTTGCGCCCCGACCGTTCGAGCCATCCCAGATCGATCAGGTCGACCACGATGCGGTGGGTGGTGGACCGCGGCAGCTCGGCGCGGTGGCTGATCTGGTCGAGATTGAGTTCCCCGTTGGGGTCGACGAACGCGTCGACGATCGCCGTCATGCGCGCCAACAACGACTCCCGGCCCGGCCGGGGTCGAATCGCTGCACTCTCGGCCATCGCTACCCCTCTCCGTCGCCCCACCGGCGGGCGTCCACTGCTCGGGCCAGTGTAGTGATCGCCGCCACAGCAGGAGTGAACGGAACCGGTCAGCGGCAGGTGTCGGCGTCCCAGGTTGTCGTCGGCCCCGGAGGGGTGCGCCGTCCGAACCTCACACGCCGAGCGCGTCGGCAAGAGTCGGCCACGCGGCCTTCAGGTCGTCCTGCCAGTACGGCCACGAGTGGGTTCCGAAGGGGCGGAACAGGAATGTGGCCGGAATGGCGAGTTGATCGAGACGGTCCCGGAACAGCTCCGTACAGGACTGGGACGCCACCTCGAGCGGCCCGCCGACCGCCACCTTCTCGACCATGTCGGGCGCCCCGAGCTCGTGGGGGCCGGGCGCGCCGTTCCCGGTGGAGACGAAGATGTGCTTGCCCCGCAGCTTTTCGGCGTTCACCGACGGGTCGTGGGCCGACCAGGCCGGGCCGCCCGCCGGGCCCCACATGTTGTCCGCGTCGCCGCCCTTCGAGGCGATCGTCCCGCGCACCGCCGCCTCCGACTCGATCCGTCCGGTGTCCATGCAACCGCTCAGCGCGGCCACGCCCCGGTAGAGGTCGGGGTTGCGGGTGATCAGCGTCATCGCGGCCTGCGCGCCCATCGAGAGGCCCGCGACGGCGTTGACGCCGTTACCCCCGAACCGGCCGTCGATGATCGGCGGCAGCTCGCGGGTCAGGAAGGTTTCCCACCGGTTCTGCCCCAGCACCGGATCGCTCTGCTCCCAGTCCGTGTAGTAGCTGGCCGGGCCGCCGACCGGTAGGACCGCGTTCACGTCCTTGTCGGCGAAGAAGGCTGCGGCGTCGGTCTTCTGGGTCCAGGTGCTCTCCCGGAAGTCCGATTCGGAACCGGCGCTCACACCGTCGAGCAGATACAGCGAGGGTCGCGGCGCGTTCCCCACCGGGTGCAGGATCTGGACCTGCACCACCCGGCCCATCGCCGGCGATTGCACGAACACGGCGGTGCGCTGGGCATTCAGTTCGACGACGTGGTCGACGCTGGCGGCCACGGTCACAGTGTCGTTCGGGTGTGGGGCGGCATGCGCAGCCACCGGCCCGAACATCGTCAACGCGGCGGCCAAACCGACCGCAACGGTCCTTCGCCTCATCTCGCCTCCGCCCGTTTCCGGGGTCTCGGTTCGAAGACAACCGTACGGAAGGTCGGCGAGCTTCGCCGGGGAGCGGTGCACCGGTATCGAGTCGGCGCAGAGCCGAGTCACGGCTGGGACCCGTCCGGCCACACACACTCGCCGGTGCCGGTGAGGGTGATGCGCGCACCCCCGGGGGCCATCCGGTACTCGGCGACATAGTGGACGCCCTCACGTGTGCCGTCCACCCGATCCCGAGACTGGGTCGGGGACAATTCGATTGCCGCATCGACGAATCGGGCACGAATCTCCGCGATCGACAGCTGAGCCTCGGCTTCCACCGTGCTCGCCAGCGAGGCCGTGTAGCGGACCTCGGGTGCGACCATGCCCCACCCGGCCGTGGTGCCGACGTTCGCCCCGCAGCCACCAGGATCGTCCGTTTTCGCGTACTCGGGCGCGAACCGGAACGCCGGATCGGTGATGCGGGAGAGGACGTCGCGCAGGCCCGCGTCGATGTGCGCGGCGGACTCCGCGGCGGTGGCGGTGCGCTCCGGCACCTCCACGTGATCGGGCTTCTTCACCACCGCGAAGACCATCAAGCCGAGGACGACGACCGCCGCCCCGAAAAGCCGCCGGCGCGCCCGCCTCCGATGAAAGTCCAAGTCTCCCGACCGACGGGCATGCCGGAGCGCCCATCGGCGGCTTCGCGCGTCGTCCTCGGACGTGTCGGTGTACTCGTGGTAACCCTGCGTCATGGTCCCCCCTGGCGGCGTCGGGGGCGCTCACGATCCGAATACGCCGGACCCGCATCCGCGTCCGGCCTCGTCCCGACACCCCCATCGGCGTCTCGACGTATCCCCCCCATCGAAGACGGCCGCGACGATACCGGATCACGCGGGCACGCGTCGGTCGACGGTGCCGGTCAGGATCGCCGCCCCGGAGCTGTTCTCCGTCTGCGGGGCGCCCCGGCCTGGGTGTGACGTCTAGGGGGTGTTCAGGTACGTCTCGATGGCCTGCTGCGCCTTCGGGTTGCCGTTGCCGATGCCGACGAGGCCTCCGATAACGGCGCCGGTCGGGCCGCCGATCATGCAGCCGGCGAGGCTGCCGGGGAACATCGATAGGCAGCCGATGCCGAGGCCTGCGGCGGAGCCCGTGGCAGCCCCCTGGGCGCCGCCTTGCTCCCAGCCGATGCGCAACTCGTTCAACATGTTGTCGAATGCCTGTTGTTTGGTCAGTGGCTGCTGGGCAGGCGGCGGGTCCGCGTGCGCGGTCCCGGCTCCGGCGAATACCGCCCCGGTGACCAGCGCCGACGCCGCCACCTTCTTGATCAGGTTCATCGTGATCCCCACCTCGCGGTCGAAGGACGAGTCCGGCCGACTGTAGTCCTGCCGTCTTGCGGCCGTCCGGCTAACGGTCAGCACCGTTACCCGGTCGCTGCCATGACGATCCGCCAGGATCCGTTGCACTTCGGGCAGGCCCGCTGCGCAGGCCGATCAGATCGCGGGCCGCGCAGCGCTTCTGGTCGACGCGGCAGTTTTCCGGGTAAGCGCCAAAGTCCGGGCGGCATCGAGGTCTGCCTGCCACGCGCCGGCCACCCTCGCCGCCACGGAGCTGTCGACGACGAAGCTCGACTTTCTCGACGCCATGTCGCAACGTCATGCTCGCGCTACTGACGATCGCGCGTCATGGCTGTGTCACATCGGAAACGCCGTTGGAGCTTCCGACGTCAGGAGCGGTTTCTCGAAACCGCCCTGACCTTGACAGAGGCAGGTGCATGGCATTCGAACCTCTCGCTCTGCTCAGTTGCCTGTAGCTCGCCTACGACTGTGTCGTTGTCGTACTGTTCGTCCGACCACGGCCCCGCGTGCCGCCACGGAAACTGCAACCGAGTGAGACAGGAATACGCCCGCCCCGAGATCCACTCGGAGCGGGCTTATCTGTTTCGCTCTACGCGTAGCGGTAGAACTGGACGAGATCCGGAGTGTGCAGCGGGCCGTGGACAGCCATGCCGACACTAGCGTTCCCGTATGCGGCCGCGTGGCAGGTGATTCAGTGTCGCCGCCGTCTTCACGATCACCAATTCTGGTACAGGTCGACGATGTTGCCCCAGTACGCGGGATCGTTCACGGTGAACGCCATCGTCCCGCCACGAGACACGGCCTCCTTGAGCAATTGGTGGGTCGAGGCGAACACCAACGTCGGGTGCGTGTCGTAGATCGACCCCTCACCGAGATAGATCAACTGCTGATCCCTGGGTACGACGGCGTCGAGAATGTTGCCCGCACCCACATCTCGCAGCACGCGGGTCTCGTTGCGGTCGAACGAGATCGCCTGGTACCGGTCCCCCGAGTAGAGCTCGACAGCGGAGGCCGTCCCCGCGCCGAGCGCCAGGACAGCGCACGCGCCCGCTGCCGAAGCCACAATCTTCACTGCCGCCTTCATGGTCCCCACCTAGGAATCCTCCTGTTCCTGCCGCCGCGAGTCGGCAGCGCCTGACATCACCACGTCGCCGAAATCGAAACCAATGAGATGGGTCGGTTTGTGAGGTATGTCACTTTGCGTGCATGTGCCCTCGAACGCCTGCGAGAGACCGCCGGACGGAGACAGCTTTCTGTAGGGCACGAGTCAATTCAGCAGCTCCCGGAGGGACGCTGCCAGCCCTTCTTCCAAAGTGCTGGTGCCGCCGCACCCGTACCGGGTACCGGGTGCCGGGTGCCGGCGCTCGGCAGCGTGACTTTCTCAACGCCATGCTCGCGCTACCAACGATCGCATGTCATGGCTGTGTCACATCGGAACGACGTCGGATCTTCCGACGTCAGGTGCGGTTTCTCGGCACCGCCCCTGACCTTGGCGGAAGCGGAGGGATATGAACTCTCCCTAACCTCCAGCCCATACGCTCAATGTAGCCTCTACCTGCATAAACGAATCACTTTTGATCGTGCGGAATCGCCCGTGGGCGAGTGTGGGCACGTAGCCCTGGGACGCATCACCCCGGCTTTCCCTACTCGCCGGCACTTCGCTTCCGGCGCCGCTCTGCGTCCAGGTCCGTAATCTGCTGCAGCCTTGCACGGGCAAGCCCATGCATCAGAACTGACCGTGCGAGCGACACAACCTCCAATGAAGACGTTAAGAAGAGGACTACGACTGCACCGAACAAGACCCCCTCAACTTCATATGGAACAAGTGCGGCGAACGCCCTGTAAGCGACAGCGCTGACCAGGGTGACGACTTGAATCCCGATAACAATCATGAAGGGCGATAGGAATGCGAGAATCCCATCCTTCTCGTGGTTGAGCTGCCGGAGGTACGAGTCGGATAGCAAGGCCACAACTAGAGCAAGCGCAGCGAACACCACTCCGAGCAGGGCCGGGGTCAACGCCAAGACGTCACCCGCCAGGGAGGTTCTGGTCTGCGCCGTCGTGCGCTTCACCAGGAACACGGAGGCAACCACGCCAGCGATCAGGCAACCGAGATACTCAATCGTTAGCAGATCAGAAACCCGAAGGCGCCCAAGGGATGACCAGAAGCCTACCTTCCTACGGAGCTCACCCATCGGCAGCCCTCCCTGTAGCCCGCTGAACCGCATCCTTGACGTTTAGGGTTGCACTCTCCCACGTGGAGCCGACATGTTCGATCTCCTCGGTCATCATGTTCTGCCGCTGATCGAACTTGACCTTCCGGCCATTGCGGAAGCCCTTACCGACAACGTATCCGAAGGCTGCCATCGCTGCTGTAATGAACGCGCCAGACGTCGCGTCCTGTTGCAGTCCCTGCTTGTTGATTCCGGTTTCCGGGTTCCGGGCAACGATCCGCTCGCAGATCTTGGACGACTCCAGAGCATCCAATCGATCGAAGAGATGCTGAAATGCATCTTCGGCGTCCGGGTTTGGCCTCATGAAGACGAACTCAAGCGACGTCACAGCGTCGGTTCGATCGATCCAAGCCTTGAACTCACTGCGGTCGCCAACCGGGTCGACGCCCCACAGGACGTTCGGGATGCCAGCGACCGCGTCATCTCTCCGCGCTTCCGCCCTGTTGAGCATCTCCTGAAGAACCCCAGCGACAACCATCGGTTTGAAAGTCGGGTGTTTCAGGATTCCGATGTACCTCTTGTCGACCGAGAACGCGAACGGTGACGTGGCGGATACCTGATTCGCCGTCATCTCGTCGACCCATGACTTCGAATCATCGTTCCAGACGTTCGCGAGTTGCTCTCCCGAGCGGGACCAACCGATGATTCCAGTCAAGACTCCGGGTTCCGGATGCTCGATATTCCCAACTCGCCACTCACGCTTGTGCCGCCTGCCACTCAGTACCTCTGGTGCAGCGAGCAGGTTCTCATTGAGATGGGTCAGGACCTCACCCAGAGGGGCATCGAATAGCGTCGCCGTCTCAGCCGGCCTTCGATTAACCTTGAAGATCCAAACCGGTAGATCCTTACCGGCGAACCAATGAGCTTCATCCGGAGTAAGCGCATCCCGTTCGCCACCCTGTTTGTCAAGTCCCTCCCGCATTCGGGCACCATACCTTGACGCAAATGGGACAATGCACGCTCGGCAGGTGAAAGCGGTATCCCCCGCCGACATCAATAGGCGGGGGGTACGCGGCGATCGGCGCTAGTCGGGTTCTGGGCGGGCGAGATCGTTACGCGGCCGCGGTGGCGCTCTTCACGACGCCGAGCGGCTGGAATACGTCGGCCTGAAACCGGCCTTCAACCCTCGCGCGCGTCTGATTCTTGGCGATGTCGTCTGAGACGTTCTCGCTCCACTTCACCTCGACGCCGTGCTGTCGGTCGAGATGCCGACCGACGCCAGATCGAGCAGTGCGCCGGTCTTAGCCGGCAGCGCGGTGGTGACGACGACCGGAACGCCCCAGACCTTCCGCGCGGTGCGGTCGACCGGGCGGCCGAGCTCGAGCTGCCCCACAGTGTCGGTGCGCGCGAGTTCGAGCGACTCCCAGTCGCCGGGCGACAGGACGAACAGGCCGGGCTCGTGGCCGGCGGTCTCTGCCTTGGTGATCGCCTGCCGGGTCGTGGTGAGCAGGTTGTTCGCGTACGCCTGCACCTGGATGCCTGAGACTCCGAGGATGCCGTCGAGCTGAGGGCTCGCGCCACTGCCGCTGAGAAACTGGCTCTCGAGCGCCACTTGCAGGCCGTACTGCAGCTCGTCGGCGACGAACTGCTCGAGGTTCGCATTGTCGGTCAGCCAGTACGAGTGCACCCGCTCCGACAGGTGCGCGACGACCTCAAGCGCGGACTCGATGTTCTTGAGACCGAGCGTCGTGGTCGGCTTGGTCGCGCCGACGGCGACGGCGACGGGGGCAGCGTCGTTCGTCCGGCCGTTCTGCCGGAGGTAGCTCTAATTCGCCGCGCGGGTGACCGCCGGGATCGCGTCGGGGAGCGACAGCGCGCGGCGGCCCTGCGCGATCGGCGACTCGGCCAGCATCGGCACCGTCGAGACGACCGCACCGGCCGGCAGCAGCGCCTTCGCGCCGCTCGGCTGCTCGTAGGTCATCCCCCCTCGGCGATCTTCGACACCATGCCACTGGCAGCCTTGCGGCCGAGTGCCCGGTAGCTGCGACCCTTTGCCCCGAGCGGGCCGGTACCGCTGGCGAGTTCCTGCGCGAAGTCGAAGATCTCGACGTCACGGTGCGCGGCCTTGACCTGCTTGAGCGGCTCCCCGCCGCGGGGCATCGCCGCCTTGTAGCGCGCCGCCTCGTCGGCGGTGAACTCGCGCCGCTCGGCCTGCGCCTTCTCCGCGATCTCGCGTGCCTCCTTCGTGGCGGCGTGGGCGGCTCCTGCAGGCGCTTCAGTCGCGCCTTGCTCATGAGGGACCTTCCGGTACAGCGCTGCGCACGCGCGTCGCGGGCAGCGCGAAGACTTGGGGGATTCGCCAGTTGGACGGGTTCACCGACTGGCCTTGCCAGCGCGCCCAGGCGCCTGGGGGCGGGTCGGGCTCATGTGGTGCGGTCCTGGTCTTTCAACCGCTTCCCGGGGAGCGATGCCCGTCTGCTGGCCTTGCCTGTGTCCCGTCGTGGCCGCGTCCGGCCGGGACCCGGGGGCGGGCAGGTCGAGCATCGCTTACGACCCAGGATGTTGGTCGGGGTCAGTCTACGGCCTTGCGCGCCAGTACCGCTCATCCCACATCGGCGCCGTGTCGGCAGGCACTCGAACTGTGGTGTACTCGCCGCGGGTGAGGCCGAAAACTCTCTACGCCGACTCGTGCGAGTCTTGGCGTTGCGTACCTCCACCGCCTCGTCGGCCGGCGCTTCAGCGGATGTTCGGACAAGCGTCCGCGGCGATAACTCTGGACACCTACGCGGACCTGCTCGACGACGACCTCGAGGATGTAGGCAGCACGCTTGATCAGGCACGATCGGCGGCAAGTGTGGGCAACGGCCGACTGACCACGCCGTCACCGGGCAACGAAAAAGGCTCTGACCTGGCGATCGAAACCAGATCAGAGCCTTTCCCTCTCTGCGGAAGCGGAGGGATTTGAACCCCCGGTGGGTTTTACGCCACGCTCGCTTTCAAGGCGAGTGCATTCGGCCGCTCTGCCACGCTTCCGTGGCGAATCCTAGCGGCACGGGTCCGGGTGGACGAAACCGCTCACCCGACGGCGCGGTCGCCGATGGCGGCGTCGACCTTGTCGAACACGTCGGCGACCATCTTCATCTCCGACTTGCTGAGCAGGTCGACGAGGTAGCGGCGCACACCCGCCAGGTGTGTCGGTGCGGCCTCGGAGAGGCGTCGGCGACCCTCGTCGGTGATCACCGCGAGCACCCCGCGGCCGTCCTCGACGCACTGGATGCGCTCGACCATCCCCTCGGTCTCCATCCGCCGGATCTGGTGGGTGAGCCGGCTGCGCGACGACAGCACGCCGTCGGCCAGGTCGCTCATCCGCACCGAGCCGTCGGGCGACTCCGACAGCATCACCAGGATCCGGTACTCGGCCAGGGACATGTCGTGCGCCGACTGTAACTCCCGGTTGAGGACCGCCATCAGTCGTTGACTGCCGTCGATGAAACCGCGCCACGCGCGCATTTCCTCGGCACCGAGCCACGCCACCCCGGCACCCGTGGTTACTCGAGCATCTGCTGTCACGAATGCATAGTAGTTCTACCTATCGTCCGACAGAACGCAGCGCGCTCGAATCGACCTCCGCGACGCTCTTGAACCCGGCGAGGCCCATGGTCACGTCGAGATCCGCCAACAGGATTCGCAGCGCGTGCCGGACACCCTCGGCGCCCGCCAGCCCCAGTCCGTACACCCACGGCCGCCCGTACAGCACCGCGTCGGCGCCCAGCGCGAGGGCGATCAGAACGTCTGCCCCACAACGGATTCCCGAATCCAGCAGCACCGTGGCCCGGTCCCCCACCGCGGCCGCGACCGGACCGAGCGCATCGAGCGCCGCGATCGCGCCGTCCACCTGCCGGCCGCCGTGGTTGCTGACGATCACCCCGGCGGCGCCGCCGTCGACCACAGCCTGGGCATCGTCCTCGTGGACAATGCCTTTCACCAGAACGGGGAGACCGGTCCACTCGTTTATCCGGGCGATGTCCGACGCCCGCAACACGTGGTTGCCGAACATCGACACCCAGGTGAGCACCGCGATCTGCATGGCCTCGGCACTCTCCTCCGGCGGCGCCGCCAACCGCGAGCGGAACACCGGATCGGACAGGTAGTTCGCGATGCCCTGCGCCTTGAGGAACGGCAGGTGCCCCAGTTCGAGATCCTTTGGCCGCCAGCCCATCCCCGGAGTGTCCACGGTGACGACGATGGCCTTGGCGCCGGCCTTCGCGGCCCGCTGCACCAGCGACTGCGCCAGTTCGTCGTCCGCCGGCCAGTACAGCTGGTACCACCAGTTCTCGCCCGACACCGCGCCCACGTCCTCGATGGTCGACGACGCCGCCGTCGACAGCACCGACCCGACGCCCAGCTCGGCGGCCACCTCCCCGACGATCGCCTCGCCGTGCTCGCGTACCAGACCGAGCACCCCGATCGGCGCGGTCAGCACCGGGGCCGCGAGCCGGGTCCCGAGGATGTCGACGCTCAGGTCCCGCGCGTCCGGGGCGCTGGTGCCGCGCAGCATCCGCGGTACCAGCGCGTGCCGGGTGAACGCGGCCAGGTTGGCGGCCGCGGTCCGCTCGGTGGACGCGCTGCCCGCGATGTAGGCGTACGCCTCCGCGCTCAGCTCCGCCCGGGCGCGCTGCTCGAGGCCGGCCGCGGTCATCGGCAGCTCGGGACGCGCCCCCGAGAGCCCGGTCAGGTAGATCTCGTTCTGCATGTTGCCGAAGAAGGTCACGCGGTGACGCTAGCGCGATCGGACTAGCGTCGGGGACATGTACGCGATCACGATTCCTGAGCCCGGTGGACCCGACGTGCTGTCCTGGACCGAGGTTCCCGATCCCACGCCCGGCCGCGGCGAGGTGATCGTCGAGGTGGCCGCCAGTGCCGTCAACCGCGCCGACCTGATGCAGCGGCAGGGCTTCTACCCGCCGCCGCCCGGCGCCAGCGACATCCCGGGCCTCGAATGTTCGGGGGTGATCACCGAGGTGGGCCCGGACGTCCACGGCTGGAAGGTCGGCGACCGGGTGGCGGCGCTGCTGGCCGGCGGCGGCTACGCCGAGAAGGTCGCCGTCCCGGCAGGGCAGCTGCTGCCGGTGCCGGAGGGACTGGACCTGCGGGCGGCCGCCTCGCTGCCGGAGGTGGCGTGCACGGTGTGGTCCAACCTGGTGATGGAGTGCGGTCTGCACGCCGGCCAGGTGTTGCTGGTGCACGGGGGCGGCAGCGGCATCGGCACCCACGCCATCCAGGTCGGCAAGGCTCTCGGGGCGCGGGTCGCGGTCACCGCCGGCTCCGCGGACAAGCTCGCGCGGTGCGCCGAGCTGGGCGCCGAGATCCTGATCAACTACCGCGAGGAGGACTTCGTCGAGTCCCTGCGCGAGGCCACCCGCGGGCACGGCGCCGACATCGTCCTCGACAACATGGGCGCCGCCTACCTCGACCGCAACCTCGACGCGCTGGCCGCCGACGGCCAGCTGGTGATCATCGGCATGCAGGGCGGACGCAAGGGCGAACTCGACATCGGCAAGCTGCTCGGCAAGCGCGGCCGGGTGCTCGCGACCGGGCTGCGGGGCCGCCCGCTGACCGGGCCGTCGAGCAAGGCCGAGGTGGTGGCCGCGGTGCGGGACAAGCTGTGGCCGCTGGTCGCCGACGGCATCGTCCAGCCGATCGTCCACGCGGAGCTGCCGATCACCGAGGCGCCCCGCGCCCACGAGATGCTCGACTCCCACGACACCGTCGGAAAGGTGGTGCTGAGCGTCCGCGAGGACTGAGCGCCGACCGGGTCAGCCCAGTGTCGACAGGTGCTTGACCAGCTGGGAGATCTCGTAGCGGGTGGTGTACGGCGCGAGTCCGATGGTGATCGCGCCGCCCTCGTCGTCGACGCCCAGCGCGTCGAGCAGGCGGCCCCCCACGCGGGGGCCGCTGACCGTCGCGATCCGGTTGTCCGCCAGGTGCGCGGCCACCTTGTCGGCGGGCACACCGGAGACCGTGAAGCTCAGCGTGGGCACCCGGATCGGTGACCGGCCGATGACCGTCACCTGCGGCAGCGCGTCCAGCGACCGCAGCAGGTAGTCGAACAGCTGGTCGTGGTAGCCCTGCAGCGAGCTGATGGACGTCTCGAGTCGCTGCCGGCGGGTACCGGTCGCGGTCTCCTCCAGCCCGGCCAGGTAGTCGATGGAGCTGGTGAGGCCGGCGAGCAGCGCGAATTGGTGGCCCCCGACCTCGAGCCGCTGGGGTCCGCGGGCGTGCCGGTCCAGCGACACCGCCGGGATCCGGTCCAACAGCGACGGGTCCCGGAAGACCAGCGCGCCGACCTGCGGACCGCCCCACGACGGCGCGCTGACCGCGATGACGTCGGCACCGAGGTCCTCGATGTCGATGTGCGCGTACGGGGCCGCCCCCAGCGCGTCGACCACCAGCAGCCCGCCCACCTCGTGGACGCGGTCCGCGGCGACCCGCACCGCGGGCGCCGCCCCGACGATCGGGGACGCGGCGGTGAGCGCCATCAGCCGCGTGGTGGGCTGCACCAGTTCGGCGAACTGCCAGCTGGGCAGCTCACACGTCTCGATGTCCACCTCGGCCCAGCGCACGTGGGCGCCGTACCGGCTCGCGACCCGCAGCCACGGCGCGACGTTCGCTTCGTCCTCGAGCCGGGACAGCACCAGCCCCGTGCCGAGGCCCAGCCGCGAGCTGAGCGACTCGGCGAGCCACGCGAGCAGCACCGCCCGGTCGGCACCCAGCACCACGCCCGCCGGGTCGCCGCCCACCAGATCGGCGACCGCCTCGCGGGCGGCGTCGACGATCGCGGCGCTGCGCCGGGACGACACGTGCCGGCCCGTCGACGAGGACGCCGACGCGCGGAAGGCGGTGGAGACGGCGCGCGAGACGGCGTCGGGGATCTGCATACCGGCTTGTGGATCGAGGTGGACCCAACCATCGCCCAGCGACGGGATCAGTCCCCGTACCCGGGCAACGTCGTAAGCCATGACGGACACTCTAGGTCCCTCTGTCAACACCCCGTGATTCAGATCCGACTTTACGGAACGTGCATTAGCACACGACATTTTCGCTTCCCCCGGCCCGCCCTCGCCAATCCGGTCGCCGAGCGTACAAGATGGAACCATGACGCAACCGGACAGCGAACGCGTGCTCGTGATCGGACCCGACGGCCACCCGGTCCCGCTCTCCCAGGGCGACCGGTCCGACGGGGCGCAGGCCGCCGGAGAGGGCGAGCCCAAGGACTCGCTCACCGACATGGTGGAACAGCCGGCGAAGGTCATGCGCATCGGCACGATGATCAAGCAGTTGCTCGAGGAGGTGCGGGCCGCGCCGCTCGACGACGCCAGCCGCACGCGGCTCAAGGAGATCCACAAGTCGTCGGTTCACGAGCTCGAGCAGGGCCTGGCGCCCGAACTGCGGGAGGAACTCGAGCGCCTGACGCTGCCGTTCACGGACGACTCGGTGCCCACCGACGCCGAGCTGCGGATCGCGCAGGCCCAGCTGGTCGGCTGGCTCGAGGGCCTGTTCCACGGCATCCAGACGGCACTGTTCGCCCAGCAGATGGCCGCCCGCGCGCAGCTCGAGCAGATGCGCCAGGGCGCCCTCCCGCCGGGCATGAGCATGGGTCCGCAGCACCGCCCCGGAGGTGCCGGCGACGACGGTCCGCCCTCACCGGGAACCGGTCAGTATCTGTAGCGCCGCGCCCCGGTCCGGCGGACGCGTCCGCCGCGACCGGTAGGCTCGGACCCCGTGTCAGCAGCAGCCTTGGATCACGAGCCGGCGTCCGACGCCGACACCGACACCGTTGTGTCCGATTCGCAGACGTTCCGTCGCGCGGTCAAGGACCTGCGGGACGGCTTCGCGCAGCGGGAGCTGTGGCTGAACCTGGGCTGGCAGGACATCAAGCAGCGGTACCGCCGGTCGGTGATCGGTCCGTTCTGGATCACGATCGCCACCGGTGTGCAGGCCACCGCGATGGGCATCCTGTACTCGGCGCTGCTGGGGATGTCGATCAAGGAGTTCCTGCCGTACGTCACCGTCGGCCTCATCGTGTGGGCGATGATCAGCGCGTCGATCCTCGAGGGCTCCGAGGTGTTCATCGCCAACGAGGGCCTGATCAAGCAGTTGCCGTCGGCGCTGAGCGTGCACGTCTACCGCCTGGTGTGGCGGCAGATGCTGTTCTTCGCCCACAACCTCCTGATCTACGTGATCATGCTGGTCGCGTTCGGGGTGTGGCGAAACCTGACCTGGCCCGATCTCGCCGCGATCCCGGCCCTCGCCCTGCTGGTGCTCAACGCGCTGTGGGTGTCGATCGTGTTCGGCATCTTCGCCACCCGCTACCGGGACATCGCGCCGATCCTGGGCAGCCTGACGCTCCTGCTGTTCGTGCTCACCCCGATCTTCTGGTCCACCGACGCGCTCAAGGCGCAGGGTGGGCAGGTCGCCGAGCGTGCCCGGATCGCCGAGCTCAACCCGCTCTTCCACTTTCTCGAAATCGTCCGCGCGCCGATGCTCGGCAAGGACCAGCAGGCGTACCACTGGTACATCGTGCTGGGCTTCACCGTCGTCGGTTGGGCCGTCGCGCTGTACGCGCTGCGCAAGTACCGGGCCCGCGTGGCCTACTGGGTGTAGGCCCGAGGAGCAACTGACATGACCAGCAACGTGAGCATCGAGACGCGCGGAGCGTGCGTCGACTTCCCGATCTTCGACGCCAAGTCGCGCTCGCTCAAGAAGGCGTTCCTCGGCAAGGCCGGTGGCTCCATCGGCCGCAACGACTCCGACGTCGTGGTGGTCGAGGCGCTCAAGGACATCACGCTCTCCCTCAAGGAGGGCGACCGCGTCGGACTGGTCGGCCACAACGGCGCCGGTAAGTCGACGCTGCTGCGGCTGCTGTCGGGCATCTACGAACCCACCCGCGGCAGCGCCCGCGTCCGCGGCCGCGTGGCGCCGGTCTTCGACCTCGGCGTCGGCATGGACCCGGAGATCTCGGGCTACGAGAACATCATCATCCGCGGGCTGTTCCTCGGGCAGACACGCAAGCAGATGCTCGCCAAGATGGACGAGATCGCCGAGTTCACCGAGCTGGGCGAGTACCTCGCCATGCCGCTGCGCACCTACTCCACCGGTATGCGGGTCCGCGTCGCGATGGGCGTGGTGACCAGCATCGACCCCGAGATCCTGCTGCTCGACGAGGGCATCGGCGCCGTCGACGCCGAGTTCATGAAGAAGGCGCGCACCCGCCTGCAGAAGCTGGTCGAACGCTCCGGCATCCTGGTGTTCGCCAGCCACTCCAACGAGTTCCTCGCGCAGCTGTGCGACAGCGCGATGTGGATCGACCACGGCCAGGTGCGCATGCACGGCGAGATCGAGGACGTCGTCCGCGCATACGAGGGCGACGACGCGGCCGACCACGTCCGCCAGGTGATCGCCGACATGGACAAAGAGGCGCAGGGCAGTACGAAGGCGCCGCAGTCGGAGAAGGCTTCGTGACCGAACGCATCATCGGCGTCGTCGTCACGCACAAGCGCCGCGAACTGCTCGCCCGGTCGCTGAAGGTCCTCGCCGGGCAGAGCCGGCCGCTCGACCACCTCGTCGTGGTCGACAACGCCGACGAGCCCGAGGTCCGCGAACTGGTCGAGAGCGCCGACGTCCCCACCACGTACCTGGGGTCCAAGCACAACCTCGGTGGCGCCGGCGGCTTCGCGCTGGGCATCCTGTACGCGCTGTCGCTGGGCGCGGACTGGGTGTGGTTGGCCGACGACGACGGCCGCCCCGAGGGTCCGGAGGTGCTCGCGACGCTGCTCGCGTGCGCGCAGCGGCACGGTCTGGCGGAGGTCTCCCCCGTCGTGTGCGACATCGATCAGCCGGACCGGCTCGCGTTCCCGCTGCGCCGCGGCGTCGAATGGCGCCGGTGGCGGTCCGAACTGGGCGACGACGATTTGCTGCCCGGCATCGCGTCGCTGTTCAACGGCGCGCTGTTCTCGGCCGCCGCGATCGACGCCGTCGGCGTCCCGGATCTGCGTCTGTTCGTCCGCGGCGACGAGGTGGAGGTGCACCGCCGGCTGGTCCGGTCGGGGTTGCCGTTCGGCACCTGCCTGCAGACCGCGTACGTGCACCCGGACGGCGCCGACGAGTTCAAGCCCATCCTCGGCGGGCGGATGCACACGCAGTACCCGGACAACGAGACCAAGCGCTTCTTCACCTACCGCAACCGCGGCTACCTGATGGCGCAGCCGGGCATGCGGAAACTGCTGCCGCAGGAGTACGCCCGCTTCGGCTGGTACTTCCTCGTCGACCGGCGCGACCCGAAGGGCTTCGCCGAGTGGCTGCGGCTGCAGCGGCTGGGCCGGCGGGAGCGGTTCATCCGGCCCTGATCAGGGGTGGCTGCGGTCGTATCCCCAGCCGCGGCACACCTGATCGGCAACTTCCCGCGACGGGCGTGGGGGTGCCGCGTTCGGGTCGATCGGCACCATGTCGACGATCGTGGTGGACGTGTAGCGGCCGTCCGGCAGGTAGCAGGCCACCATGCTGTCGGTGGCCTCCGCCTGGGCCTGGATCTCGTCGACGGCGGCGCCGCACGGTCGCGGCACCTTCGGCCCCCGCGCGGCGGCCGCCGCAGCCGCGGCCTCGGCCGCCCGGATCTGCTCCCACGCCTCCGGCGGCAGCGGCTTCTCCAGCTGATCCTTCGGGATCCCGGTGGTGGGATCGAGGGGTGCGACGGCCGGCCGCGGCTCCTTCACCCGGTCGTAGACCGGCGGCCACAGTTCGGCGCCGGGGACCTCCAGCCCCGCGGCGACCCGCTCCTCGGTCTCCCGGTCGAGCTGCTCGACCACGTCACACGGGACAGCGGTCGCGGCGCCCCGTGCATCGGCCACGAGGTGCACGGCGTCGACACCGGCCACGGGAACGGACTCACGCGGCCCGCTTCCACTTCCCGAAAGGACCACGGCGGCAGCGGCAATGCCTGTGGTGACGGCGACGACGCGAAGGCGGCGTCCGGCGGGGGTCGGCGTTCGGGCCATGGTTGATCAAACCACGGCCGGCGCCACGGTACGAGCATCCTGCGCCCCGCCGGTAACCCTGGCAGCATGGGGGCGGACTCGACGTTCGCACGCGAGAGGGGTTGCCGCATGTTCGATCGGTTCCGGAATTCTGCCCGGCTCAAGATGCAGCGGGCGGTGGCGGAGGTGGTCCGCGAGTCGGATCGCCAGGCGCGGATCGAGCACGAGAACAGACACGACCAGCTGCTCGCGGAGATGTCGGCCAACACCGGTGAGATGAAGCGGCTCCTCGACGAGCTCGCCCACGCCCGCGGACAGGTGGCCGCCGTGAGCGAACGCATCGACCAGCTCGAGCAGCGCACCCGCCGCGACATCACCCACGCGCTCGACATCCGCGCCACCGACGAGAGCGCGGGCTTCGTGCTCGAGCACATGCCCACGGCCCCGGTGTTCCGCCACCCCCACGACACCCTCCGGTACGGGCTGGAACTGGTGAAGGTCGACGGGCTGGCGCTCGAGTTCGGCGTCGCGAGCGGCACCACCCTGCGCATCGTCACCGAGGCATTGCAGTCCACCGGGCACGACGTGTGGGGCTTCGACGTGTGGACCGGGCTGCCCGAGGCTTGGCGCTCCGGCTTCCCGGCCGGCGAGTTCGCGCAGGACGACGTGCCGACGGTGCCCGGAGCGCAACTGGTCTCGGGGCTGTTCGAGGACACCCTCCCCGGCTTCCTCGACGAGCACCCCGGCCCGGTCGCGTTCGCGCACCTCGACGCCGACCTGTACTCGTCCACGCGCACGGTTCTCGACCTCATCGGGGACCGTCTGGTGCCGGGTTCGGTGCTGGTGTTCGACGAGTACTTCAACTACCCCGGCTGGCAGCAGCACGAGCACCGGGCGTGGACGGAGTTCGTCGACCGCACCGGCGTCCGCTTCGACTACGTCGCATACACCGCCGACCACGAGCAGGTCGTGGTCCGGCTGTGTGAATGATCCTGCGTCGGATCACTTCTCGTACAACCGCGCCCAGTTCTCCCGACTGGTCAGCTGCGGGAACTCGCGGCGGAACGCCTCGGCGACGGCCGGGGCCTCGGCGCGGAACCGCTTCATGACCCCGAGCAGACGGCCGGTCATCTCCGCGGCCAGGTCGCGGTCGAACTTGCGCTCCCGGACACCGGACTGCGACGCGTCGGTGACGAACACGTGCGCGAAGCGGCCCACGTGCCACCACTGGGCGTCCTCGAACGACACCGACACCGGGCCCGGCTCGAGCCGTTCCCGCGCCTGCGTCACCACCCGCTTGGCGAGGACCGCGTCCTCGAATGCGGGCTTCGGCGGCGGATCCGCACGTCGGATCGGGACGACGGGCAGCGCCGACGCCCGCTGAGTGACGGTCTCCGGGAAGCGCTTTCGTTCGGAGTTGACCGTCGCCAGCGCCTCCTGTCCGCCGTCCGCCAGACCGGCCGGACCGTCGAGGAAGCCCTCGATCGCCCGGAGCTGGGTGTGCGCCAGCCCGTACTGCAGACTCACGATGGAACGGGTGATGTCGCGCGAGAGGTTCTTCACCAGCGCCGACGGCGCGAATCCGGGATCGAGCGCCGCCGTCACGAGGCCGTTGCGGGTACTGAAGTAGTGGGCGAACCCGTCCACGTCCTTCCAGTAGAAGTCCGCGTGCCACACCGCCGCACCCGGCAGCGTGACGGTGGGGATGCCGGCACGGCCGCACCGCAGGCCGTACTCGACGTCGTCCCACTGGAAGAACACCGGCAGCGGCAGCGCCACCCGGCGCACCGCCTCGGCCGGGATCAGGCACGACCACCAGCCGTTGTACTGCGTGTCGACCCGGCGCTCGGGCACCGACTTCAGCACGTTGTGGCTGTGGGCGCTGAACTTGTCGGTCGCCAGGCCGCGCCGCAGGTTGGTCAGATCCACCCGCTCGGCGTTGGCCAGCAGGTAGTTGGGGCTGTACAGGAACAGCATCTCGGCACCGACCAGCGCGGGCGCACTGGTGCAGTTCGCGAACGCGCCGAGCCGGAGCACGGCCTCCGGCTCGCACAGGATGTCGTCGTCCATGAGGATCACGTCGGTGTCGTCCCCCGACGCCGACGCCTCGAACAGTCCACGCGTGAAGCCGCCCGCCCCACCGAGATTCGGCTGGCGCACATAGTGCAGCCGGTCGCCGAACGCCGGCACGACGCTGCGGAACAACGCGCGCTCCTCCACCGGATCGGTGCCCTGGTCCACGACGTACACCGCGGAGAGCCGCTCCACCACGCGGGTGTCCGACGCGAGCGCGGCCACGGTGTTCGCGCAGTCGTCGGCGCGGTTGAACGTGCAGATCGCGATCGCCAGCGGGCGCGGCGCGGCGGTCGCCTCCACGCTCCACTCGATCCGGTCGAACGTCACCTCCGCGTCGAGCGCCTCGAACTCGAGCCACAGCGCCCCGCCGTCGAGGAACTGGTCGAGGGTGCTGCCGAGGGTGATCGTGCCCTCGCCCTCCGCGGTGGTCGCGGCGACGATGCGCCGGTGGCCTCCGATGTCGGAGGCGACCAGCAGCACCCGGCACGACGTGGTCGCCAGCACGCGCACGCTGACGGTCACCTCGGTGACCGCGGTCCAGCGCTGCCAGTAGCTGGCCGGGAACCGGCCGAAGAAGGTGTTGGTGTGCGCCTTGGCACCCGCATGCAGGCTGAGCGCGAACCGGTCGCGGGTGGAGCCGCCCTTCTCGACGACCGCGTAGAGCTCCTCGTTGGCTACGGGCGACGTCCCCGCGAACAGGGTGCGCTGCGCGACGAGCCGACCGGGCGCTTCCTCGAGGGAGACGGGTCGGGCACCGGACGACTTCTCTGGATCCACACCCGCAGGCTATCGCGAAGCGGCCCGCCGTCTCGCCCCGGCGGCGGATCCGACCGACCGGAACCGTCCCGTTCGCGTGCCTCCTCCGGCTTTCCACTCGCCGTCACCGCGCGGCGAGGGCCGCGGTCCGCAGGGCGGTGCGGCGGCGCCGCAGTGCCAACAGTCCCCGCGCCATCTGCACCACGTCCGCGGGCGCGATGCGGCTGGCGTGTCCGCGGTGCTCGGCGGCGAGGCGGACCGGCACCTCCACCGGACGGATCCCTGCCGACTCGACGGCGTAGTCCAACTCGGTGGTGAACAGGAAGCCCGGTTCGGTGAGATGGGGGGCGAGCGCCCGCAACAGCGCGCCGTCGACCAGGAACGTGCCCTGCGGGTCGCCCGTCCGGGTGCCCAGGATCAGCCGCCGCAGCGTCGCGAAGCCCCGGGTCAGCACCGTGCGGGCCGGGCCCCGGTCGGCCACCGAGTCCGGGTGCGCCTTGGACCCGATCACGACCGGCAGCCGGTGCCCGGCCTCCCGGTCGGCGCGCTCGGCGCCGTCGAGGTCGTCGAAGCCGAACGGCAGATCGTCCGCGGTCAGCAGGACGCGGGACCCGCGCGAGGCGAGAGCCCCGACACGGAGCGCGTTACCCATGCCCTTCGCGCTGCGCAGCGCGGCGAACGCGACCGTGGTGTCCGGGTCCCAGCCGGCGGCGAGGGCGTCGCAGACGGCTGCGGTGTCGTCGGTGGATCCGTTCTCGACGACGATGATCTCGACGGGCCGGCCGGTGAACCGCGCGGCGACCCGGCGCACCGTCGTCTCGAGGACCGCGCCGGAATTGTGGGCCGGGATCACGACGGACAGGTCGAACACTCGCATTCGCCGACCTCCGCGGTTCTCGCGTACCAGCCACGTGCACTGGCCGGAATACTACGCTCCGGAGACAGGAAAACGACCGCCGCGCAATCCCGTACGACGAGGACCGCCCGCCGTGACTTCTGAACCGACGCTGCGCCACCGCGTAACGCCGCCGCTCCTGCTGGCGGCGGTCGTCGCGGTGCTCACGGCGGTTCCGTTGCTGTCGAATCGCTGGTTCTACTACTGGGACGACAGCGCGGCGGCGTTCGCGCCGACCTGGCACACCATCGGGGAGCGGATCCTGTCCGGCTCGTGGCCGACGCTGCTGCCGGAGATGTGGGCCGGCGGCAACGTCACCGCCGAGGCGTTGTACGGCACCTACAACCCGGTACTGCTCGCCGAATCGGTTCTGGTCGCGCTCGTTCCGAGTCTCGCGATCGGCATGACGCTCGTCAAGATGCAGTTCCTCGCGCTGCTCGCGGTGGGAGTGTACGTGCTGGCCCGCCAGTACGGCGCGAACCGGGCGATGGCGTTCGTCGCCGGGCTGGCAATGCCGTTCGCGGGCTACACCCTCTACTTCGACGCGTCCACGTGGGCGTCCGGATTGATCGCGTTCGCGTGGATCCCGCACGTGTGGTGGTCGGCGCGGGCCAGCGCGGCGGGCCGGACCAATCCGCTGGTACCGATCGTGTTCGGCGTCCTGGCGATGACGTCCGGCAACCCGTACGGCGCGGTCGGGGTGGGGGTCGTGTTCGTGGCAGTGATCGCCGAGTGCGTTGCGGCACGCCGATATCCGGCTGTCCGCTCGCTCCTGGTGAGCGGGGTGGCGATCGCACTGCTCTCGCTCATCGTCTACCTGCCGCTCGTGTTCACCACCGACGTCTCGGTCCGCACCCAGACCGGCGTCAGCAACGACGGCACCCTCCGGCCGGGGCTCGGGAATCTGATCAATCTGTCCGCGTTGTCCAATCAGCCGTTCGGGCCGCTGTTCGGGTCGGCCGTCGCGACGGTGCCGTTGACGTACCTGGTGTGGTTCCTGGTGCCGCTCGCGCCGTGGATCCGGTGGGGGGCGCTGCGCCGGCTGGGCCGCAGCGCGGTCTCGCCGGCTGTGTTCGGCGGGATCTATCTGGTGCTGCTGCTGGGGCCGTCGAATCTGTGGTTGTTCCGGTGGCCCGCGCGGCTGCTCGAGTACGGCCAGCTGCCGGTGCTGGTGGTCACGGCGGTCGCGCTGTCGGCGGGGCCGGCGCGCGACCGCCGGAGGCTGCGGCTGGGCCTGACCGCGGGCCTGGTGCTGCTGCAGTTCTATCTCTCGTGGGCCGAGGTTCCCGAGGACGTCGGCATCCATCTCGCCGCGCTCGCGCTCACGGTGGTCCTCACCGGGGCCGCATTGCTCGTCGCGTTCCGGCGTCCCCGCCTGTTCGCCGGGACCCTCGCCGCGGGCATCGTGGTGGCCCAGGCCGCCCAGACTCACCTGTGGTTCACCGGCAACGACAACGTCACGCCGTGGCGGTTCCCGCGCCAGGTCGCGTTCCTCGAGGAGCACTTCGACGGCCGCTATCCGGGCACCACGTTCGTCGTCGCCCACCCCGAGAACATCGACCCGGACGACCCCACCGGACAGTGGGGCGACATCCTGTTCGGCAGCCTCTACCAGCCGGCGGGGGTGCGGGCGGTGAACAACTACGCGGGCATCAGCTTCGGCACCTTCGTCGCGGCGCTGTGCCTCAACTACTACGGCGGCGTCGAATGCCCCGACGGGGTGGATCTGCTGCGCGCCGAGGCGCCGGGCACCGGGGTGTCGTGGCTGGACGCGATGCGCATCGACACCGTCGTCGTGCAGAACAGCGGACCCTATGGCGGCACCCGCGCGCTGGACGCCCTGCCGGCCGACACCTGGGACGTCCGCGTCGAGCGCGGGGTCACCGTGGGCACCCGCACCGCCCCGCAGCCGTGGCCGGACGGCCGGCTGTCCGCGACCACGCCGGGGCTCGAGGTCACCGGCGACGTCGCCTCCACCGACACCCGCGAGACGGTCACGTACACCGGTTCCGGCACGGCGACCTTCGCGCTGCTGGCGTGGCCGGGCTGGGCGGCGTCCGTGGACGGGCGAGCGGTGGACGTCACCGAGACTCCGGGCGGGCTGCTGCAGGTGGAGCTGCCCGACAGCGGCGACTCGTCCGCCACCCTGACTCTCGAATTCGCGCCGCCGGGAAGCACACTCGGCTGGACGCTCGCGGGCGTCGGGATGCTCGTCGCCCTCGGGCAAGGGGCGGCGGTGGTGGTGCGCCGACGACGGGAACGGCACGTCGTCGGCGAGCCCGAGCCGCACCGTCCCGGCGACGCGGTGGAAGAAACCGCCTGAGCCCGTCCCACTGACCGGGTGCCGGCCGACGAGGACGATCGCGGCGTGCGATGGTCGCGGCACCGACCACGAAGGACCGCCCGAATGACCCGACCCTCGGCCGCACCGCAGACCGCCCCGGCGCACTGGACCGACACCGGCGCCCACGAGGTCGCGTCCGGCGTCTTCCGGATCCCCCTGCCGCTGCCGGAGGGGCCACCCGCGATCAACGTGTACGCGGTGGCCGACGGGCCGGACGTCGTGCTGATCGACTCCGGTTGGGCCACCGACGAATCCGTACGCCTGCTCGAGCGCAGCCTCGAACGGATCGGGTACTCGGCGGACCGGATCAGCCAGTTCCTCATCACGCACTGGCACACCGACCACTACTCGTTGGCCGCGACGGTCCGCCGCCGGCACGGCACCCCGATCAGCCTCGGCGCCGGCGAGCGCGAGACCGTCGAACGGCACTTCGGCACAGCGGAAGACGCCGACTCCCCGTTCGGCGCGAGCGCCCTGCTGCATCGCGCGGGCGCGAGCGAGCTGATCCGCGACGCGCAGGCGGCGCTGCAGGGCGTCTCGGCCGTCGGTGTCGAATTACCGGATCGCTGGCTCGAGGGAACTCGGCGCATCGAGCTGCGCAGCCGCACGCTCGTCGCCGTCCCCACCCCGGGCCACACCAATGGGCACTACTCGTTCTGGGATCCGGAGGCGGCGCTGCTCTTCGCGGGAGACCATGTGCTGCCGCGGATCACCCCGTGGATCGGCCTCGAGGCCGGAGCGAGCCGGTTTCCGTTGGCGGACTACCTGTCGTCACTCCTGCTGGTCCAGACGATGCCGGAGGCGCAGCTGCTTCCCGCGCACGGCCCCACGACGCCGAGCGCCGCCGCACGTGCCCGCGAACTGATCGAGCATCACCGCACCCGGCTCGAACTCACCCTCGACGCGGTTGCGGCGCAACGGGTCACGGCTCTCGAGGTGGCACACCGGTTGCACTGGACGCGCCACCGGCGGCGCCTCGCCGACCTTCCCGGACCGCTGCAGTCGTTGGCGGTGATCGAGACCGCGGCGCACCTCGACGTGCTGGTCCAACGGGGCGCGGTGGACGTCACCGACATCGACGGTGTGGCGCACTACCTCCGCTGACCGGACGTCGGCCGGCGTCCACCCACCTCAACCGACGGCCGACAGCGCCGACACCGTGGCCTCGTGCACCGCCCGGTGCGGCGGCAGGATCGAACGCCGCTCGGCCGCAACGTCTCCGGTACCGCCGAGCAGGTCGACGAAGTGCGCGAGCTGCGCGGCCAGCGGCTCCTCGCCGAACCGGACGGTGGGGATCTCGATGATCGTCTGCTGGTGGTAGCCGGCCCCGTCCGCGGTGATCTCCTCGTCGACATGCCGGTAGATGGTGATGTCGCGGCGCAGCAGGTCGATCTCGATCAGCCGTTCGGGCTCGAGCAGCGACAGCTGCCGGATCTTGCGTTGACTGAGCCGGCTCGCGGACATGCTGGCGACGGCGCCGGTCTCGAACCGCAGGACCGCGTCGGCGCAGTCCTCGGCACGGTTCTCGATCGACGCGGGATGGAAGTACCCGAACTCGGCACGGGTCTGGACCGGCTCGCAACCGGCGAACCCGATCGCGAGGTCCAGGTCGTGGATGAGCAGATCGGTGGCCACACCGGTCGGGATGCGGGACACGAATGGCGAGTGCCGCATTCCCGTCACCTGACACACCGGTCCGGCGAACTCCCGCACCGACCGCACCGCGGGGTTGAACCGTTCGAGCAGCCCACACATCAGCGGCACGTCGGCGGCCTCCGCGCGCTGGACCAGGTCCAGTGTCTCCTTGTACGTCGCCGCGAGCGGCTTCTCGACGAGCAGCGGCTTCCCGAGGTCGAGGACCCGGACCGCGAGGTCGTAGTGGGCGGGGGTGGCCGCGGCGATCACGACGGCGTCCGCGTCGGCGAGGTCGGTGAAGTCCGGCGCCCAGGGCACCCCGCAGCGGTCCGCGATCGTCCGCCCCTGCGCCGCATCGGGTTCCACGATTCCGACGAGCTCCACCGCGCGCGACTCGGTGAGCACCCGCGCGTGCAACGAGCCCATTCGGCCGGCGCCCACCAGGGTGATGCGCGGGACGCTCACCGCCGCGCCTCCATCGCGCCGCGGACCGCGTCGACGACCGTGTCCACGTCCGCCTCGGAGAGACGCGCGTGGACGGGGATGCTCAGGCAGCGCGCCGCCACCGACGACGCAACGGGAGTGTCCTCGACCACCACCCGCGGATGCTCGCGATAGCACGGATAGTCGTAGACGGGCCGGGGGTAGTAGATGCCGGTGCCGACGCCGCGTTCGACCAGCCGGGCGGCCAGGGTCTCGCGGTCGATCGGTGCCGCCTCGTCCAGCAGCAACGTGAACTGGTGCCACACGTGCTCGCGGCCGGGTTGCTCGCTGGGCACCGTCACCCCGGCGACGTCCTCGAGGCCGGCACGCAGCGCCTTCGCGTTCCGGCGCCGCGCCGCCACCTGTTCCGGGTACGACGCCATCTGCGGCAGCGCGAGGCTGGCCTGCAGGTCGGTCATCCGATAGTTCTGTCCCGCCATCTCGTACACGTACCGCTCGCGCATGCCCTGATTGCGCAGGATGCGAAGCCGGTCGGCGACCTCGTCGTCGTCGGTGGTGATCATCCCGCCCTCGGCGGTGGTGAGGTTCTTGGTGGCGTAGAACGAGAAGCAGCCGATCCCGAAGCTGCCGGCGCCGCGGCCGTCGAACGTCGCGCCGTGTGCCTGCGCGGCGTCCTCGACCACCGCGAGTCCGTGCCGGGCGGCCAGCGGCACGAGCGCCCCCATGTCGGCCGTCTCGCCGTACAGGTGCACCGGCAGCAGCACCCGGGTCCGGTCGGTGACGCGAGCGGAGGCGACGACCGGATCGAGGTTGAAGTCGGTCTCGCAGATGTCGGCGAAACGGGCGGTCGCACCGGCGTCGAGGATCGCGTTGAGCGTGGCGACGAACGTGAACGGGCTGGTCAGGACCTCGGCGCCGGGCTCGAGTCCCTGCACCTGCAACGCGGCCACCAGCGCCGTCGTGCCGCTGTTGACCGCCACCGCGTGCCGGACCCCCACCAGCGCCGCGAACTCCTCCTCGAGGCGCTCGACCTTGGGCCCCTGCGCGACCTTGCCGGAGCGCAGGGTGTCGAGGACCTCGCGTTCGACGTCCGGGCCGAACTCGACGCTCGATATCGCAATCACCGATCGCACCTCCGATAGATTCGGTCGCGACGCAGATTCAGTTCGCGACACTCCGCGAACGGCCGGTGGTCATCGTCCGAGCGTAGCGAAGTGCCAGCCTCCGCCACCCCCGAAAGGACCCACCGCACGATGTTCGGGAAGAAGTGCCACATCCATCGGACCGCCGTGCTCGGCGACGGTGTCGTCCTCGGTGACCACGTGATCGTCGGCCCCCACGCGGTACTGACCGGTCCGCTCACCGTCGGCGACCGCTGCTGGATCGGTGCGGGCGTCGTGCTGGGCGCACCCCCGGAGATCCTCGGTGCCGAGCACCCCACGCGGTGGTCGGACCCGGCGCCGCACCGCGGCATCGTCATCGGTCCCGGCACCACGATTCGGGAACTTTCGACGGTGCACCACGGCAGCCAGCGCGAGACGACCGTGGGCGCCGGGTGTTTCGTCATGAACCGCGTCGCGATCGAGCACGACGTCCGGGTGGGCGACCGGTGCGTGGTCTCCGCGGGTTCGACGTTCGCCGGCCACGTGACCGTGGGCGACGACGTCACCGTGGGCATGCACACGGTCGTGCACCAGCACCTCGTCATCGGGTCGGGCGCGGTGACCGGGATGGGCACCGTCGTCGTCAAGGACGTCCCGCCGTACGCGAAGGTGTTCGGCAACCCGGTCGCGCTGCGCGGCGTCAACCGGATCGGGATGGGCCGCTCGGGAATCGCGGACGCCGACATCGACGCCGTCGACCGGCTGTTCGCACCGGGAGCGCCCGAGACGACCGTTCCGTCGGCGCTGGCACCGGCCTTCGAGCGATGGCGCGCGCTCGCCCGGAAGCCTCTCGACTTCCCGGGCCCGGCCTGACCCGTTGCTATGGTCGAGGAGTCCCACGAATCCTCGAGAAGTGGACTCGGATGGCGTCCGACACCGATCCCTCCGCCGACCGTCCCGCATCGCCGGGTCCGGCACGGACCTTGCTGTTCAACGGTTTTCGCCTTTTCGTGACGATTGCGATCCTCGTCGGGATCGGATTCGCGGTGCGCTCGCAGTGGTCCGAGGTGCGCGGCACCGTCCATCACCTGCCGTGGTGGTCGCTGATCGCGTCGACGATCTTCATCCTCCTCGGGATGGGCGCCGCGGTCCGGGCGTGGCAGCACACCCTCGGGGCGCTGGGACGTCCCGTCCCCGCGTTCGACGCCGCCCGCTGCTACCTGGTCGGTCAGCTCGGCAAGTACCTGCCGGGCAGCGTGTGGGCGTTCGTGCTGCAGGCCGAGCTGGCGCGGCGGGCCGGGGTCTCACGCGCGGTGGCGTTCGTCGCGGTGCTGGTGACGGTCGGGCTCAGCACCGCGGCCGCGCTGGTGGTGGGGCTGGCCGGGCTGCCGGCACTGTTCCGGATCGGGACGACCGCGGCCGTCGCGGTGCTCGTGCTGGCACCGATCGCGCTGGTGTGCGCCTACCCGCCGGTGCTGACCCGCCTGGTGAACGTCGCGCTCGGGCTGCTGCGGCGCGAACGCCTGCACCGGCCGCTCACGTTGCACAAGATCGGCCTCGCGTTCGGGTGGTCCGCGGCCAGCTGGACGGCCTACGGCGTACACCTGTGGCTGCTCGCCTCCAGCCTGGGCGGATTCGGCACCGACCGGCTGGTCGCGTCCGTCGGCGCGATCGCACTGGCGATGTGCGCGGGCGTCCTGGTGTTCGTGGTGCCGTCGGGTCTCGGGGTGCGGGAGGCGGTGATCGTCGCGGCGCTCACGCCGGTGACCGATGCGGGCACCGCGCTCGCGCTCGCGCTCACCTCCCGCCTGCTGTTCACCCTCTGCGAGGTGCTCGCGGGCGGCGCCGCGGCCCTCGCCGGCTCCCCGGCGCTGCGCAATGCCCTGGTGCACGAGCAGTCCCGGGTCCCGCTCCCCAGCGAGGCGTGACGCCCCCGGACCGGACGCGTCCAGGTCAGCTCAGCGTGCCGATCCCCAACGAGCCCGCCGCGAGCGACCCGATGCCGGTCTTGAGCGACCCCCAGGTGAAGGATCCGGTGTTCGCGGACCCGAGGTTGCCGGAGCCGGTGTTGGCCGAGCCGACGTTGCCCGAGCCGGTGTTCGCGGAGCCGACGTTGCCGGAGCCGGTATTGGCAGAGCCGACGTTGTTCGAGCCCGTGTTGGCCCACCCCAGGTTGAACGAACCGGTGTTGTCGGGACCGATGTTGTTCCAGTCGATGCTGCTCGCGGCGAGCAGACCGAGACTGCCGAGCCCGGCCGCGGCGGCCGAGCCGAGCGCGCCGGCCTGCAGTTCCGCCGGTCCGACGTAGCCCACGCCCACCGCGTCCTGGCACGGGAGCGGCAACTCGAGGTTCGGGGCCACCGACGCGGTTGCCCCGGCCAACATTCCCTCCAGCCGGACCGGCGAGCACGGGGGCGCCCCCGCGACGGGATCGGCGGCGGCCTGGCCGGCGATCCCCACGGCCAGCGCGCCCAGTGCGGATGCGACGGCCAATGTGCGGCAGGCAATCCGACGGCGATGCGAGTTGTGCAGTGCTCCGGCCCCCATACGAGCGCCCCCTCCGGTTCGACGACCGAGTGACAGACCCCGACACGAATGCTGGTCACGCTACCGCCGTCGGCCGGATCGCGTGGCCGATCGCGCGGTTCACCCGGGCTGCCGTTACTGCCCGGTGCGCGCGTATCCCGCCTCCGTCGCGGCCTTCGCCGGTCGCCACCACTCGGGGTGGTCGCGGTACCACTGCACGGTCGCCTCGAGCCCGCTGCGGAAGTCCCGGTACTGCGGCTGCCAGCCCAGTTCGGTGCGCAACCGCGTCGAATCGATCGCGTACCGCAGATCGTGGCCGGGACGGTCGGGGACGAAATCGAAGTCGTCGGCGTCGCGTCCGAAGATCTCGAGCAGCATCGCGATCACCGTCCGGTTGTCGACCTCGCCGTCCGCGCCGATGAGGTACGTCTCCCCCGGCCGCCCCTTCTCCAGGACCGTCCACACGGCGCGGTTGTGGTCGTCGACGTGGATCCAGTCCCGCACGTTGCGGCCCTGCCCGTACAGCTTGGGGCGGACGCCGCCCAGCAGGTTGGTGATCTGCCGGGGAATGAACTTCTCGACGTGCTGGTAGGGGCCGTAGTTGTTGGAGCAGTTCGACAGCGTCGCCCGGATCCCGAACGAGCGCGTCCACGCCCGCACCAGCATGTCGCTCGACGCCTTGGTCGACGAGTACGGGCTGGACGGGTTGTAGGCGGTGGACTCGGTGAACCGCGCGGGGTCGCCCAGTTCGAGGTCGCCGTACACCTCGTCGGTGGAGATGTGGTGATAGCGGACGTCGTGCTCGCGCACCGCCTGCAGCAGGGTGTACGTGCCCACCACGTTGGTGCGCACGAACGGCCACGGGTCGGCCAGCGAGTTGTCGTTGTGCGACTCGGCCGCGAAGTGCACCACCGCGTCGGCGTCGGCGACCAGGCGGTCCACCACCGCGGCGTCGGCGACGTCGCCGTGCACGAAGTCGATCCGGTCGGCGACCGCGTCCAGCGAGGCCTTGTTGCCGGCGTACGTCAACGCGTCTAGGACCGTGACCCGCACGTCCGGGCGTTCCGCGACGGTCTGATGGACGAAGTTGGCGCCGATGAACCCGGCGCCGCCGGTGACGAGCAGCCTCATACCGGGGAGACTACCGACGGGCGCGGCCTCGCCCGCCGGTAGCGCCGTCGATCACGCGCGGGCCGGCTCCGGATCGGCTTCCTCGCCGGGGATCGACGTGCCGCGCAGCGACACACCCGCGGTCTCGCGGAGGAACGCCACCGAGACCAGCCCGATGATGCAGGCGCCCATCATGTAGATCGCGGGGAACAGGCTCCACCCCGTCGAGCGGATGACCGCGTCGTTGACCAGCGGGGCGGTGCCACCGAAGACGGCGGTGGACACGTTGTAGCCGATCGCGAATCCGGCGTAGCGGACTTGCGTGGGGAACATCGCCGGGAACGTCGCGGAGATGGTCGCCAGCTGCGGCAGGTACAGCAGGCCCAGGACGGCGAACGCGAGCAGCGCCCACACGAAACCCTGCGCCATCAGCCAGTACATGGGGATGGCCAGCACCAGCAGGCCGATCAGCGACGCCCACCACATGGGCTTGCGTCCGAGGGTGTCGGACCAGCGGCCGAAGAACGGGATGCACGCCATCATGACCAGCTCGCCGATCAGGATGATGATCGTGGTCGACTGCGTGCTCAGGCCGAGCGTCGATTCGAGGTACGTCGGCTGGTACGTGAGCAGCGTGTAGTTGACCACGTTGAGGGCGACGACCATGCCGGTGAGGATCAGGATGGGGCGCCAGTAGTTCTTGAGCAGGTCGACCAGTCCGCCGAGGATCGAATCCTGGCTGTCGCCCTGCGCGTCCACCTCGTCGAAGACCGGCGACTCGTCGAGCTTGCTGCGCAGGTACCAGCCCACGAGGCCGAGCGGCAACGCGATGAGGAACGGGATCCGCCAGCCCCAGGACGCCATGTTCTCGTCGGAGATGAGCAGCTCGCACAGCATCACCACGGCGGTGCCGGCCGCGAACCCGCCGAGGGTGCCGAACTCGAGGAAGCTGCCGTAGCGGCCACGCTTGTCGTCGGGGGCGTACTCGGCCATGAAGGTGGCCGCGCCCCCGTACTCGCCGCCTGTGGAGAAGCCCTGCACCACGCGCAGCGCGATGAGCAGGATCGGGGCCGCGATGCCGATCGAGGCGTACGACGGGATCGCCGCGATGAGCGCCGTCGCACCCGACATCAACAGGATCGTCGTCGCGAGGACGGCCTTGCGGCCGAGGCGGTCGCCGAGCGGCCCCCAGATCATTCCGCCCAGCGGGCGCAGCACGAACGAGATCGCGAATCCCAGCATCGTGCCGAGCGAACCCAGGTGCCCCGGGAAGAAGTTCTGCGTCAGGTAGGTGGCCGTGGTGGCGTAGACGCCGTAGTCGAACCACTCGGTGGCGTTGCCCATCGCCGAACCGGTGATGGCCTTGCGCAACGTTCCACGGTCCACGTCGTCACCCTCGGCGGCAGGACTGCCCACCGTCAAGCGATCGGGACCGTACGTCGATTCCTGCATTCGTATGGTCCCTTCGGACGGGGAGCTGCTGCAGTGGTCAGGTCTTTGGTCGTCGGACCATTCGACGCTAACGGGACATGCGGGGCTTTGCACGGGACGAAGCCGACGCGGCGAGTCCGATCGCGTCGCGTACTCCCACCGAAAGCCGTGGTGCCACGTGAAACACTGCAGTACATGCGCGGAATCATTCTGGCTGGTGGCACGGGCAGCCGACTGCACCCGATCACGCTCGGTGTGAGCAAGCAGTTGGTGCCCGTCTACGACAAGCCGATGATCTACTACCCGCTGTCGACGCTGATGCTCGCCGGGATCCGCGACATCCTCATCATCACCACGCCGGGCGACGCCGGACAGTTCCGGAACCTGCTGGGCGACGGGTCCCGCTTCGGGATCTCGCTCAGCTACCAGGTGCAGGATCGACCGAACGGGCTCGCGCAGGCGTTCGTGCTGGGAGCCGACCACATCCGCGACGACTCGGTGGCTCTCGTCCTGGGCGACAACATCTTCTACGGTCCCGGCCTGGGCACCACCCTCACCCGCTTCCACGACGTCAAGGGCGGCGCGGTGTTCGGCTACTGGGTCTCCGAACCCGGGGCGTACGGCGTCATCGAGTTCGACGACTGCGGGACCGCGATCTCGCTCGAGGAGAAGCCCGCCGTGCCGCGCTCGAACTACGCCGTCCCGGGGCTGTACTTCTACGACAACGACGTCGTCTCGATCGCCCGGGACCTGACGCCGTCGGCGCGGGGCGAGTACGAGATCACCGACGTCAACCGCACGTATCTCGAGGCCGGACGGCTGCAGGTGGAGGTGCTGCCGCGCGGCACGGCCTGGCTCGACACCGGCACCTTCGACTCGCTGCTCGACGCGTCCAACTACGTGCGCACCATCGAGCAGCGGCAGGGACTCAAGATCGGCGTCCCGGAGGAGGTGGCGTGGCGGCGCGGCTTCATCTCCGACGACGAACTGCGGGCGCGGGCCGAGCCGCTGGTCAAGTCCGGCTACGGGACGTACCTGCTGGGGTTGCTCGAGCGCGGCAGAGAATGGTGACCATGGAGTACCGGGAGTTGAAGGTTCCGGGGGCGTGGGAGATCACGCCCCGACAGTTCGGCGATCACCGTGGGGTGTTCCTCGAATGGTTCAAGGAACCGGGCCCCACCGGCTTCTCCTCGGCGACGGGCCGCACCCTCGACCTGCAGCAGGCCAACTGCTCGGTGTCGGCGGCCGGCGTGCTGCGCGGCATCCACTTCGCCGACGTCCCGCCGGGCCAGGCCAAGTACGTCACCTGCGTCAAGGGCGCGGTGCTCGACGTCGTGGTCGACGTCCGCGCCGGCTCCCCCACGTTCGGGCAGTGGGATGCGGTGCTGCTCGACGACGCCGACCGGCGTGCGGTGTTCGTCTCGGAGGGCCTCGGCCACGGCTTCCTCGCCCTCGAGGACGACTCGACGGTGATCTATCTCTGCTCGTCGGGGTACGCCCCCGAACGGGAACACGAGGTGAGCCCGCTCGACCCGGGCATCGGCATCGACTGGCCGGTCGTCGGCCGAGACGGGCGGCCGCTGCAGTGGACGCTGTCCGACAAGGACCTGGCGGCCCCCGCGCTCCGGCAGGCGCTCGACGCGGGACTGCTACCGCGATACCGGGAGGGAACCGACTGATCCGATGACCGAGAGGGGGATCCGCCGCCTGGGCGCTGCACTGGCAGTGTCGGTCGCGGCGGCCCTCGCCCTCGTCGGCATTCCGCTCGAGCACGGCACCCTGCTCCAATCGGGCGCCCTCACGGAACCCGGGACCGTCGCGACCGCGCCGCCGTCGACCTCGGTCGTCGCACCGGCGCCGCGGCCCGCGCTGTCCCCGGAGGAACTGGCGGGCCGGGTCGTCCCCACGATCGTGACCCTCACCGCGCGGTCCGGACTCGGGACCACCGCGGGCACCGGGATCGTGCTGGGCGCGCGGGGGCCCGACCGGTCGTCGACGCTGGTGCTCACCAACCACCACGTGATCGACGGCGGCACCGACATCGCCGCGACCAGCATGCGCGACGGTTCGGCGTACGCCGTCGACGTGGTCGGCTACGACAGCTCCCGCGACCTCGCGGTACTCCGCCTGCCCGGGGCGGCGACGCTGCCGGCCGCCGTTCTCGCGGACGTCGGGACGGTGCGGGTCGGGGACCCCGTGACCGCGATCGGCAACGCCGACGGCGGGGGCGTGCCGGTGTCGGCGCCGGGCGCGGTCACCCGACTCGGCGTGACGGTGATGACCCGCAGCACCACCGACGGGTCCCGCAACGAACTGTCGAATCTCGTCGAGGTGGACGCGAACGTCCGGCCGGGCGATTCCGGCGGGCCACTCGTGAACGCCTTCGGCGAGGTCGTGGGCGTCAACAGCGCCGGCAACGCGGTCGACGCCGGCGCGGAGTCACCGCCGGCCCCCACGTCGTACGCCATCCCGATCCACGCCGCCGTGGAGTTCGTCGAGCAGGTCCTGGCGGGCCGCTCGTCCGACACGGTCCACATCGGCCCGACGCCGCTACTGGGGCTCGCGGTGCGCGACCTCCGCGACGAACAGACCGCCCGCCCGGCCGGCGCGCAGGTCACGCTGGTGAGCCTGCGCAGCCCCGCGGAGGGCGCGGGGCTGGCGCGCGGCGACGTCATCACCCAGTTCGACGGCACCCCGGTCCGCTCGGCCGCGGACCTGGAGACCCGGATGGTCGCGCTGCACCCCGGGGACCGGGTGACCCTGCGCTGGACCGACGCGGCCGGGCTGCCGCGCACCGGGTCGGTGGTGCTGCAGGCGGGACCACCCCGCTGACCGCGGTCAGCCGCCGATGTCGAGCTTGCCGGCGAGCCGCTGCAGATAGGCGACCACCTGGGCCTCGTCGGCGTCGGGCATCCCGAACAGCGCCTCGCTCACCCCGAGGTCCCGCCACCGGGCGAGCTTGTCGGCGTCCGGCTTGCCGGCGAGCACGACGACCTCGGGCCGGCCGGCGCGTCCGGCGTCCGCCCAGGTCTTGCGCAGCAGCGTGACGTTGTCCTCGATGTCCTGCTCGATGGGAGTGGTGATCCAGCCGTCCGCCGAGCGGGCAATCCACGCGAACGTCTTCTCCGACGCACCGGCCCCGACGAGGACCGGTGGCCGCGGCTGCTGCACGGGCTTCGGCCACGCCCAGCTCGGTCCGAACGTCACGAACTGCCCGTCGTACGACGCCTCCTCCTGCGTCCACAGCGCCTGCATCGCCTCGAGGTATTCGCGCAGCGCGGTCCGGCGCCGCTTGGGGTCGATGCCGTGATCGGCGAGCTCCTCCGCGTTCCAGCCGTAGCCGACGCCGAACGTCACGCGCCCGCCGGACAGGTGGTCGAGCGAGGCGATGGTCTTGGCGAGGGTGATGGGGTCGTGTTCGAGCGGCAACGCGACGGAGGTGCCGAGCCGGATCCGCGAGGTGACCGACGCGGCGGTGCCCAGCGCGACCCACGGGTCGAGGGTGCGCATGTATCGGTCGTCGGGCAACTCCGCCGTGCCGGTGCCGGGATGGTCGGACGCCCGGTTGACCGGGATGTGGGTGTGTTCGGGCACGTAGAACGCGTCGAACCCGCACTGCTCGACGGCCTGGGCGGCCGCCGCCGGAGTGATGCCGCGATCACTGGTGAACAGGCTGATGCCGTAGCGCACGATCTGACTCCTCCGCATTGGTGGGTGCCAGAAATGTAACCGGTTCCACCGCCATGTGGAAGGGTTTGCGGACAGCTGTCCAGACAGCTATCGGATCTTGAAGATGACCGCGCGCTGGACCACGAAATTGATGACGGTCGCCGTGCCCTGCGCGACGACGAAGGCCAGCGGCACGCGCCACCACTCGTCGGGGAAGACGTGGTACATCACCTGGTTGAGGCCGACCTGCACCGCGAACGTGAGCGCGTACAACACCACCACCGCGACGAACCGGGACCGGCTCGGCTCGGCCTTGAACGTCCAGCGCCGGTTGATGAGGTACGCGGTGGTGGTGCCGGCGACGAAGCTGATCGACTTCGCGACCGGCACCGGCAGACCCGCCGCGAGCAGCAGCACGTACAGCCCGAAATCCACGACGGCCGACAGCCCGCCCGTGAGCACGAAGCGCACGATCTGCGTCTTCAGATCCAGCGCCTGGTCGGCGGTGGAGTCGGTGACGGGGATCTCGACCGGCAGCGGGGCGTGCGGATCGTGGGCGTGAGGGCTTCCGGACACGCAACGAGAGTAGGCGACGGCCCGCCCCGCGACCGTCGTGACGTCCCGCACCCGGACGCGTCGCCCTGTTCTGCGTCCCCGCACTCCCGCGTTCTGCGCACGTGTCGCGCTTCCGGATCGGAAAACATGCAAAAAGTTAGCAAAACGCGAGTAAAGAAGTTGTGGGTCGGCGCACTCTTTCCGAGGGTCGTCCACTACCGCCAGGTAACCTCGTACCCGATGTCCGAGACAGCAGAAGAGACGGTTCACGAGCCGCTCCCCACGCAGACCCGCACCCTCACCGGATGGGGACGCACCGCGCCCACCACCGCGCAGGTGTTGTCCACGCCCGACGTCGAGCTGATCGCCAAGGCGGTCGCGCAGGTGGCGGAGCAGAACGAGTCCAAGCCGTCGCACCTGCGACGCGGTGTCATCGCGCGCGGCATGGGCCGCTCGTACGGTGACCCGGCGCAGAACGCGGGCGGACTCGTCGTCGACATGAACGCGCTGAAGCGGATCCACAACATTGACGCCAACACCCGTCTGGTGACGGTGGACGCCGGCGTCAACCTGGATCAGCTGATGCGTGCCGCGCTGCCGTTCGGCCTGTGGGTCCCGGTGTTGCCGGGCACCCGGCAGGTCACGGTCGGCGGCGCGATCGCGTCCGACATCCACGGCAAGAACCACCACAGCGCCGGCAGCTTCGGCAACCACGTGCGCTCGATGGACCTGCTCACCGCGGACGGTCAGATCCGCACCCTCACCCCGGGCGGCCGGAACGCGAAGCTGTTCTGGGCCACGGTCGGCGGCATGGGCCTGACCGGCATCATCCTCAAGGCCACGATCGAGATGACGCCGACGGAGACCGCGTACTTCATCGCGGACGGCGACGTCACCCACACGCTCGACGAGACCATCGCGCTGCACAGCGACGGCAGCGAGAACAATTACGACTACTCGAGCGCGTGGTTCGACGCCATCTCGCCCGAGCCCAAGCTCGGCCGGGCCGCGGTGTCCCGCGGCAGTCTCGCCAAGCTCGATCAGCTGCCTGCGAAGCTGCAGAAGAACCCGCTCAAGTTCGACGCGCCGACGCTGCTGACGTTCCCGGACATCTTCCCCAACGGGCTGGCGAACAAGTTCAACTTCTCGGCGATCGGCGAGGTCTGGTTCCGCAAGGCCGGCAACTACCGCGGCAAGGTGCAGAATCTGACGCAGTTCTACCACCCGCTCGACATGTTCGGTGAATGGAACCGCGCGTACGGCTCCAACGGATTCCTGCAGTACCAGTTCGTGGTGCCGCCGGAGGCCGTGGGCGAGTTCAAGCAGATCATCCGCGACATCCAGTCGTCGGGCCACTACTCGTTCCTCAACGTGTTCAAGCTGTTCGGCGAGGGCAACAAGGCGCCGCTGAGCTTCCCGATGGCCGGCTGGAACATCTGCGTCGACTTCCGGATCAAGCCGGGACTCAACGAGTTCGTCACCGAGCTCGACAAGCGGGTGCTCGAGTTCGGTGGCCGGCTGTACACCGCGAAGGACTCGCGGACCTCGGCCGAGACGTTCCACGCCATGTACCCCCGGATCGCCGAGTGGATCAAGGTCCGCCGATCCGTCGACCCCACAGGCGTTTTCGCCTCCGACATGTCCAGAAGGTTGGAACTGCAGTGATCAATGCCGTCGGCAACCCCCAGACCCTGCTCCTGCTCGGTGGCACGTCCGAGATCGGCCTGGCGATCTGCGAGGAGTACCTGAAGAAGGCCCCGCTGCGCGTGATTCTCGCTGCGCTGCCGAACGATCCGGGCCGCGACGCCGCGGTCGCCCAGATGAAGGCCGCGGGCGCCACCGAGGTCGACGTCATCGACTTCGACGCGCTCGACACCGAGAGCCACCCCAAGGTCGTCGACGAGGCGTGGTCCAAGGGCGACGTGGACGTCGCGATCGTGGCGTTCGCGCTCGACGGGGACGCCGAGGAGCTGTGGCAGAACCAGCGCAAGGCCGTGCTGGTCGCGAACGTCAACTACACCGCGTCGGTCTCGGTCGGCGTGCTGGTCGGCGAGAAG
This sequence comes from Rhodococcus sp. SGAir0479, assembly GCF_005484805.1. Lineage (NCBI taxonomy): Bacteria > Bacillati > Actinomycetota > Actinomycetes > Mycobacteriales > Nocardiaceae > Rhodococcus > Rhodococcus sp. SGAir0479. The sequence goes on along the minus strand of NZ_CP039432.1, from coordinate 4,269,271 downwards.
ATGAAGGCACAGGGCTTCGGCCGCATCGTCGCGATGTCGTCGGTGGCCGGTGAGCGCGTCAAGCGGGCCAACTTCGTCTACGGCTCCACCAAGGCCGGCCTCGACGGCTTCTACCTGGGTCTGGGCGAGGCGCTGGCCCCGTTCGGCCCCAAGGTCACCGTCGTCCGTCCCGGCATGGTGCGCACCAAGTTCAGCGCGCACGTGAAGGAGGCGCCGCTGACGGTGAACAAGGAGGACGTGGCCGCGCTCGCGGTGTCGGCGTCCGACAAGGGCAAGGAAATCGTCTGGGCGCCGGGACCGTTCCGGTTCGTGATGATCGTGCTGCGGCACATCCCCCGCGCGATCTTCCGCAAGCTGCCCGTCTAGGAGCTTCCGACGCGAAGCGGCCCACCACGACGTGTCGTGGTGGGCCGCTTCGCGTTCCGGGGTCAGGCCGCGGATTTCCAGGCGGTACCCAACAGCATGATGTCGGTGACCGTGCGTTCGACGCCGTGCACCGTGGGCTCCCACGCGGTCAGGACCGCCGCCGGCCCCCAGAGAACGTAGGGCACGGTCCGGTTCGCGTACCGCTGGACGTCCCCGATCGCGTTTCGCTTGTCGTCGTCGGTGGGTGCCGTCTGCACCGCGCGCAGCAGACGATCCATCTCGGGGTCGGCGAATCCGGTCGCGTTGTTGCGCGAATCGCTGCCCATGCTGCCGTAGAGATTGACGAACGGCGCCTCCTCGCCGATCGGCGCACCGCCGCGGGTGAGGTCGAAGTCGTGGTCCCGGTACACCTTCCGAACCAGGTCGGTGGTGTCGGTCGCATAGTCGACGGTGACGTCGAAGCCGACGGACTGGAGCGCCGCCTGCACCGTCAGCGCGGTCGCCTGCTGGCCGGGGTCGTGGGTCGACAGGTACGAGATGTGCCCGTCGAATCCGTCCGCCTTCGCCTCGTCGAGCAGCTGCCGCGCCCGGTCCGGGTCGAACCGGATTCCCTCGGTCCCGCTGTACCACCGCGAGCCCTCGGGTACGAGTTCCGAACTGGCCGTTCCCAGCCCGGCGTTGGCGCGCTGGTCGATCGCCTCCGGGTCGACGCCGTACGCGATGGCCTGCCGCACCCGGACGTCGGCGCCCGGCCGCCCGGGCCGGCTGTTGATCACACCGATCCCGTTCTGGCCCGTGGGGCTCAGGAAGCCCGCGTATCCGTCCCCCAGCACCCGGCCGATGACCTGCTCGTCGCGCAGGATGTAGGTCATCTCGAACTGGCCGCTGCGCATGGACTCGTACTGCGCCTGGGCTCCGGCCGTGGGCAGGAAGCGCAGCGTGTCCAACGGGGGCCGCCCACCGATGTAGTCGTCCCGCGCGGTGAGCAGCAACTCCTCGCGGGGCGCGAACTTCGTCACCGTGAACGGTCCGGCGCCCACCGGAGAGAACGCCCCGTCCTTCTCCGAACCCACACCCACGATCATGCCCGCGCCCGTGCTCAGCAGCACCGGGAAGTCGCCCCAGGGGCGCTTCAACCCGAAGACGACGGTCCGATCGTCGGGTGTGTCGATCGCGTCCACGATGTTCGTCCACGTTTGGGACGCATCGGCTTTCGCGGCCACGAATCGCTCGATGCTCCACTTCACCGCGCGGGCGTCGAGCACACTGCCGTCGCTGAACCGGGTGCCGGGCCGCAGCGTGACGGTGTAGGTGTCGAGGTCGTCGCTGCTGTCGAGCGATTCCGCCAGCTGCGGCACGAAGGTGCGGCTGTCGAAGTCGTGGCGGACGAGGGTGTCGTAGATCGCCGCCATCTCGGTGCCGCCCGTCGACCCGGTCGCCTGCGTCCGCGCGGGATCGAGCACCGTCGGGAGCGAATAGGATCCGAACGTGAGCGAGCCGCCCGCAACGGGTTCGGCGGTGGCGCTCGGGGCGCCGACGTAGCCGGCCTGCCGCTGCGCGCCGTCCGCGGTGGCGTCCGCGTCGCCGCCCGCGCATCCCGCGAGCAGGACGGTGACCGCGGTGAGTGCACCCCACAACAGTCGAGAGGGCCGGAAGGTCGGGTTGCGCACGGTGTCCTCCGTTGTCGGATCGGTCGACTCATGAGTACGGTCCGCCCGCGACGAGCGGCGCGGACGGACCGTACGGAAAGCGTTGCGACTCAGATCTTCACGACCTTGGCGGTCGGGATGGGGTGCGAGTCCGCCTTGATCCAGCGCATCGCCCACGTGCCCTCGGTGTGGCCGTCGGTGCTGATCCAGTTCCCGTACCCGGGATCCTTGGCCGCGACCACGATCGTGAGCGTTCCGTCGTCGTTGAGTTTCGCGGTGTGGTTGTTGATGTAGATGTTCGCCCGGTGGTAGTCGAGCGACTCCACCCAGAAGTTCTGCAGCACGAAGTTGTAGTACTCGCAGTTGGGAATCTCGGTCTCGATCACCCACGCCTCGTCCTCGGCGAGCTTCCAATAGCCGTGGAAGTAGAAGATCGTCGGGTCGCCCCCGGCCTTCTGGAACTGCTCCTGGCCGCGGTCGAAAATCTCGTTGGCTTGCGGCATGAATTCCCGCGACCATTCGAGGAACGTCGCCGCCGAACCCTTCAGCATGCCGATCGCACGGTCGAAACGTTGCCCGAGTTCTTCCTCGGTCAGCGGAACGAACTCGCCGTCGGGATTCAAGCACTCGATCGACAGTTCGCCGGGCACTTCGTTGCGACGGTCCGCGTAGGTCTGCCGCACAGAAATCAGGTTGCTATCCGGAGCCATCGGCAGCCAAGCGGTGCCGTCGGCCGGCTTCTCCGTGCTCGCGATGAACTCGAAGCGGCCGTGCTGGTCGATCTCGAGGTCATGGATGTGGAGGTCCCCGGTCTGCAGCATGGTGCCGTCGATGTGGTACCGGTTGACGCGAGAGCCGAATGTGATCAGCGGGATGGTCCCGCGTGTGCCGCTGATCCGGTAGGTGTACTTACCGGAGATGTTGGCCCGCATGTAGATGTTGTCCGGGTTGTCCGCCCCGATCTTCGTCATCATGTTCGGGTTGGGCGCCGAGGTGAACTGAGGCCAGCGCGGATCGGTGTACTCGACGCAGTTGATGGTCGAGTAGCGCAGCAGACGTGAGAGGTAGCGCACCCCCTCGGCCTGCGTCAGCGGATCCTGCGGAACGATGGGGTCCGACAGGATCTGCCCGACGTCGAGCAGGTCGTTGCAGAACTTCTCCCAAGTGGCGTTCATCGTGAATTCCTATCCGTGGCAATGGTTCAGGGAAGGGCGAACTCGGCGTCGACCTCGGCGGCGGTGACGCCGAAATCCTCGAGCGAATACTTGTGCGACGGCCGCCGGTGGTCGGCGAGGCTCGCCTCGTGGGCGGCGGTGACGGCCCGGCGCGCCTCGTCGGAGAACGGCATGGCGAACTGCGCGTAGATCTTCTCGACCGTGCCGATCGGATCGGCCACGAAGTCGCGGTAATCGACGTCTATGAACTGCTCCGGGTTGTAGCGCTCCCGAGCCGCGTGGAAGTTCGCGTTGCCCCGCGCCCACAACTCCAGCTGGGTCCGTCCGATGGCCTCGCGGTCGAAGGCCCGCGACATGTCGTGCCCACCCTGCTCGACGAGACTGAATGTGGACGCCATGGACGTCCTCGGGTCGCGGAAGGTGCGAACGATCAACGCATCCGGGTAGACCTTCATGATCTCGTCGATCGCGAAGACGTGGCTGGGACTCTTGAGCACCCAGCGGCGGTCACGATCGTTCATGCCGATCAGCTGCAGATTCTTCTTGTGCCGCGCGTAGGTGCCGGTCCAGTCCTGCTGTGCCAGCCACTTCGTGTACGACGGCACGTACGCCACGGTCTCGAACGAGGTGGACAGGAGCGTCTGCTGGAGCAGCCGCCAGCACTCCTCCACCTCCTCGGCGCCCATGAAGTGGACCTTCATGAAGTCTGCCTCGTTCGCCTGCCGGGCGCGGTACAGAGCATCGGAGCGCTGGAAATCCGCGTTTGCCGGCCAGGTCTCGCGGGCCGGCCGCGGCTGCGGGGCCTCGGCCAGCCACATCTCGACGCCCTGATGCATCGGGTCGGCGCTGAGCAGCCGGTGCAGCGCGGTGGTGCCGGTGCGGGTCAACCCGCACATGAAGATCGGGCGCTCGATCGGAACGTCGACGTGCTCGGGGTACCTGGCGAAGCCGGTCTCACTGGCCAGCCGGCCGGCGAGGGCGCCGACGATCATCTTGCGCGCGATGACCTTCCCGCGCGGCGTCAGATCGGCTTCGCGTTCGAACGAATCCAGCAGGACCCGCAGACCCTCGAGGTACTCGTCGCTGCCGAAATCGTCGTGCCCGGCAACCTGCCGAGCTTCTGCGTGCAGGTCCTCGATGGAGCCGATTCCGTCGTAATCCTGGGTCATTCTTGCATCCTTGGGAAGAGTCGGTCAGTGATGGGCGTGGCCGCAGTTGACATCAAGGCACTGCCCGGTGATCGCGCGGGCCAGGTCCGAGGCGAGGAACACCACCGCGTTCGCGATGTCGTCGGGTTCGGGCAGCCGACGCAGGTCCGTGCCCGCGGCGATCTCCGCGTACACCACGGAGGGTTCGACGCCACGCTGCTGAGCTTGCTTCTCGACCATCCGCTTCACCCGGTCAGCCCAGATGTAACCCGGGGCGACGGAGTTCACTCGCACGCCCATCGGTCCCAACTCGACCGAGAGACTGCGGGCCAGGGCGAGCAACCCGGACTTCTGTACCCGGTATGCACCGAAGTTCGGCAACTGGTTCCGAAGTACCATCGAGTTGATCATCACGACCGAACCTTGGGCTCGCTCCAGTGCGGGTGACAGCTTGCGGGTCAGGTTCAGCGCCGACAGCAGGTTGATGTCCAAACCCTGCCGCACAGTATCGAATTCGGCGTCGAGCAGTCGCTCGTGTGGCGGCTGGACGAACGCGTTGTGCACCACGGTATCGACGGTGCCGAATTCGGCGAGGGCGGACTCGACGAGGTTTGTCACCGATGCGTCGTCGGTGAGGTCGGTCGGAACCGAGATGGCCGTGCCCCCCAAGTCCCGGATCTCGCCGGCGACTTCGGTCAGCCGGGCCTCGGTCCGTGCCGCCAGGACGACCTTGGCGCCGGCGAGTGCCCCGCGAACAGCGACGGATCTACCCAGACCCGTGCCGACACCCGATACAACGACGACCTTGCCGTCGAGGAGTGCCGGCATCGCGGTCGTACTTCCACCGGTGATCGTCATACCCGTGCCTCCGGGTCGATCACGACACTGAGCGCGACAATCTTTCCGCTGTCGTCGAACTCGAACAGGTCGCTGGCAAGGAACGCGGACATGCCTTCTCGCTGAACCCGAACCTGCATCGCGGCGTACCGGCCGGAAACGACAATCGGCGAGTACCTGCTCACCGTGAAGTCCACCGCCGCATTCTTCTCGTCGAACGCGCGGATCTCGTCGAGTCCCCGGAAGGTCTGTACGCCGAGCGGTTCGTGCTGGACCGCGCCCTCCGCGAACAGGCCGACGAGCTTGTCGACGTCGTGGTTGCTCAGGTGCTCGACGTACGACTCGAGCACTGCGCATATCTCACTTCGGCTGGGCACAAACTTCTCCTTCGACTTTGTTGGCTGCGATTCGGTGCGGCACGATCGGTGTCAGTCGATGACGCCGCGCCGACGGAGCAGCTCGACGATCCGGTCGGCAGCCTCCTCGGGCGAGACGTCCGTGGTGTCGATACGGATCTCCGGAGACGCGGGTTCCTCGTACGGGGAGTCGACGCCGGTGAAGTTGGCGAGCTCGCCGCGTCGGGCCTTCTTGTAGAGACCCTTGGGATCGCGCTCCTCGGTGACCTCGAGCGGAGCGTCGACGAACACCTCGCAGAACAGGTCCGGCCCGAGCAGCTCACGGGCCGCGTCGCGCTCGGCCCGGAACGGCGAGATGAACGACGCGAGCACGATCAGCCCCGCATCGGCCATCAACCGGGCGACCTCGGTGACCCGGCGGATGTTCTCGACCCGGTCGACCTCGGTGAAGCCGAGGTCGCGGCCCAGTCCGTGCCGGACGTTGTCGCCGTCGAGCAGGTAGGTGTGGCAGCCGAGTCCGTACAGTCGCCGTTCGAGTTCGTTCGCGATGGTCGACTTGCCGGCGCCCGAGAGTCCGGTGAACCAGAGGACCTGCGGTCGATGACCCTTGAGCGACGAGCGCGCCTCCGCGTTCACGTCGACGGCCTGCCAGTGGATATTGTCCGATCGCCGCAGCGAGTGCCGGATCATTCCGGCGCCGACGGTGGTGTTGGTCAGCCGGTCGATCAGGATGAAGCCGCCGGTGTCGCGGTTGTCCACATAGGGGTCGAACGGCACGGGCCGGTCGAAGCTGATGTTGCACACGCCGATCTCGTTGAGCGCCAGCGTGTTGGTGGCGGTCTGCTCGAGCGTGTTGACGTTGACCTTGTACTTGGGCCGGGTGATCCGGGCCTGCACGGTGACGGTGCCGATCTGGCACACGTACGGGCGCTCGGGGAGCATGTCGTGCTCGCCCATCCACACCAGTTGCGCCTCGAACTGGTCGGCCACGCACGGGAGCGCGTCGGCGCCGGCGAGGACGTCGCCGCGGCTGACGTCGATCTCGTCGGCCAGGGTGACGGTGACCGACCGTCCGGCCACCGCCTCGTCGAGGTCGCCGTCCATCGTCACGATCCGCTCGACGGTCGATTCGCGGCCGCTGGGCAGTGCCCGGACGCGGTCACCCGGACGCAGGACGCCACTGACGATCCGGCCCGAGAACCCACGGAAGTCGAGGTCCGGCCGGTTCACCCACTGCACGGGCATCCGGAAGGGCGCGGCCTGGTCGGCGTCGTCGATCTCGACGGTCTCGAGGTGATCGATCAGCGTCGGACCGGAGTACCACGGGGTGTTGGGGCTGGGCGCAGTGAGGTTGTCGCCCATGTACGCCGACATCGGGATCGGCACGACGTGCGTGAGGCCGATCTCGGCCGCGAACGTCGCGTACTCGGCAGCGATGCGCTCGAAGACCTCCTGCGAGTAGTCGACGAGGTCGAGCTTGTTCACCGCCAGCACCACGTGCCGGATGCCCAGCAGCGACACCAGGTACGAGTGCCGGCGGGTCTGCGTGAGAACCCCCTTGCGGGCGTCGATCAGGATCACGGCCAGGTCGGCCGTCGAGGCGCCGGTGACCATGTTGCGCGTGTACTGCTCGTGACCGGGGGTGTCGGCGACGACGAACTTGCGGCGCTCGGTGGTGAAGTATCGGTAGGCGACGTCGATGGTGATGCCCTGCTCGCGCTCGGCGGCGAGTCCGTCGACCAGCAGCGCGAAGTCCAGGCCCTCGCCCTGGGTGCCGACCTTCTTCGAGTCGCTCTCGAGCGCGCTGAGCTGGTCCTCGAACACCAGCTTCGACTCGTACAGCAGCCGCCCGATGAGGGTGGACTTGCCGTCGTCGACGCTGCCGCACGTGATGAAACGCAGCATGGACTTGGTCGCGTGCCGGGCGAGGTACTGCTCGATGTCGTCGGCGATCAGGTTGGACGCGTGGGTCATCAGAAGTAGCCCTCCTGCTTCTTCTTCTCCATCGAGGCGCTGCTGTCGTGGTCGATCACGCGGCCCTGGCGTTCGGACGTCGTGGTGAGCAGCATTTCCTGGATGACCTCGGTGAGGGTCGAGGCGGTCGATTCGACGGCGCCGGTAAGGGGATAGCAGCCGAGCGTCCGGAAGCGCACACTGCGCATCTCGGGAATCTCACCGGGACGCAACGGCATTCGGTCGTCATCGACCATGATGAGGGTGCCGTCCCGCTCGACGACGGGCCGCTTCGCGGCGAAGTAAAGCGGCACGATCGGGATGTCCTCCTGTCGGATGTACTCCCAGACGTCGAGCTCGGTCCAGTTCGACAGCGGGAACACCCGCAGCGTCTCGCCGGGCGACTTGCGGACGTTGTACATGTGCCACAGCTCGGGGCGCTGCCGCTTGGGATCCCACCGGTGCTCGGCCGAGCGCACCGAGAAGACGCGCTCCTTCGCGCGGGACTTCTCCTCGTCGCGGCGGGCACCGCCGAACGCGGCGTCGAACTTGTGGAGGTCGAGAGCCTGCTTGAGCCCCTCGGTCTTCCACATGTCGGTGTGCGTCGACGAACCGTGCGTGAACGGGTTGATCCCCTTCTCGACGCACTCCGGGTTCTGGTGCACCAGAAGATCGAAATCACCTGCGGCAGCGGACTCGTCGCGCAGCTTGTACATTTCCTTGAACTTCCACGTCGTGTCGACGTGCAGAAGCGGGAACGGCAGTCGGGACGGGTAGAACGCCTTGCGGGCCAGGTGCAGCATCACCGCGCTGTCCTTGCCAACCGAATACAGCATCACGGGGTTCTCACTTCCCGCGACGGCCTCCCGCATGATGTGGATGCTCTCGGCCTCGAGTCTCTCGAGGTGAGTCAGCGCACGTGTCATCGTGCAAGTACCTCCAGTGCTTTGCCCGCCAGCTCGGGGCGGCAGATCAACAGATCGGGCAACCAGGGATTGGCCTGGTTGTAGACGAGTTCGGACCCGTCGATACGTGAAACATGAAGTCCGGCAGCGCGAGCCACGGCGACGGGCGCCGCCGAGTCCCACTCGTACTGACCGCCGGAATGGGCGTAGACGTCGACGTCACCGCGCACCACGGCCATCGCCTTCGCGCCGGCCGAGCCCATCTCGACCAACTCGGCGTCGAGCGCCGCCGCCAGCGCCATGACCGGTTCCGGACGCCGGGTGCGGCTGACGACGACGCGCGGCACGGTGGGCAGCGGCGGCAGGTCGACCGGACCGTCGAGCGTCGAGTACGTGGTCTCCGCCGCCGGAACGGCGACGGCACCGACGGTGAGCACGCCGCGTTCGACGAGAGCGACGTGGACCGCCCAGTCACTGCGGTCCGGTTCCCCGAACTCCCGGGTCCCGTCGAGCGGATCGACGATCCACACCCGGTCGGCATCGAGCCGCGCGTGGTCGTCGGCGCCCTCCTCGGAGAGCACCGCGTCGTGGGGGAACCGCTCGCGCAGGGCCGCGGTGATGAACTCGTGACTCCGCCGGTCCCCCGCCGCCCGGATCTCCGCCGCGTCGACGCCGGGACGGGACAGGTCCTCCCGGAGCCCGAGCAGCAGTCGTCCTGCCGCCGTGGCGATCTCGGCGGCCGCGAAGTGATCCGAGTCGGATCGCGGGCCGGCGCCCAGGGTGGTGTGGGTCACGGCACGATTGTTCATGCGAGTGACTGTAACCACAGAATGAACAATGTTCAATCCCAAAACGAACATTGTTCATTCTTGGTGGGAGGGGACGCGCCCGGCTACGGTGTTGCGGTGGGTGCATCGAGCGGAGGGTCGATCTACGGCGACGCGGAGGCCCGGCGGCGCCGGACGCTCGACGCTGCCGCGGCGTTGTTGGACGAGGGCGGCTACTCCGCGCTGACCATCCGTTCCGTCGCGAAGCGGGCCGGCACGAGCACCGGCCTCATCTACCAGTACTTCTCCGACAAGCAGGACATCTTCATGGCCCTCCTCGACGAGAACATCGTCGAGTCGACCCGCGCCGTCGCGGCACTTCCCCGGGACCGGGGACTCATCGCCCTGATCGCCGCGATCATCGACGAGTCCGCGCGCCGCTGGGGACGTGTGGGCCGCATGTCCCAGATATGGCGCGACGCCGAAGGGGCCGCCGACACGGAGCGACAGTCGCTGCGCGAGGTGCACCACTCCGGGGCGCAGTACGACGCGGCCGTCCTGGCGGCCGTCACCGAGGCCGCCGCGCACGAGGGACGGGTGCTGCGGGACGACGCCGCCGTACTCCCGTTCCTGCTGTCCGGAATGCAGGGTGTGGCCGCCAGCATCGTGCAGGACTGGGCGTCGCATCTCGACCGTGACGAGTTCGCGCAGTTCTCGGCGGCCGCACTGGCGCGCGCCATCACCGCACCCGAATCCAGCGAACCAGGCTCCGCCGCAATCGATTCCGCGGCAACCCGTGCCGCGGCGTCGCGGGACTGACGAAACTTACTGCAGCGCCCGCAGACTCGCCGACCGGCCCGCGATCGGGAACGGGTTCAGCGCGCCGCCTCCCACGCCGCCGACACGGTGCGGATCCCCGTGACGAGCGCGAGCGGCTGGTCGATCATCGTGTGATGGCCGGCGTCGGGGATCTCGGTGACGACGGCCGCCGGCCCGAATCGTTCCCGCATCTGCTCCATCAGTGTGTCCGGGACGATCCCGTGCTGCGCCCGGAAGTACGCGAGGGGACAACGCGGTCGCGCCACCGCCAACGTGTCACCGCCGGATCGGGCGAAGACCGCCGGATCGAACTTCCACGACCACCCGCCGTCGACCGCGGTCAGGGACGTCTCGGCGACGTGTTCGCGTACGCCCGGCACGGCCGTCTCCTGGGGCGGCACGAATCGGAACCGGGCCAGCGCCTCCTCCCGCGTCGGGTACACCTTCTTGGGTCCGAACGCGGCCTGGCGCCGGGCCGCCTCCTCCTCGGGTGTGCGCTGACGGATCGGCGAGTCGATGATCTGCACGCCCGCCAGCCGGTCGCCGTACAGGTGCGCCGCGACGAACGAGACGATGCCGCCCATGCTGTGTCCGACGACCACCGGCGCACCCGCGATGCCCGACGCCGCCGCCACCTCGACGATCTCGAGTGCCCACCGGTCGAGCGTGTAGTGCTCCCGGGTCCCGCTGTCGCCGTGGCCGCTGAGGTCGAGCGCGACGACGCGGCGATCCGTCGCCAACTGCGGACCGATGTGGTCCCACCACCGCGAGTGGGCTGCGCCGCCGTGGACGAGCACGAGTCCCGGCCGGCGGGACGGACCCCATGCCCGGAACCGGATGGTGGCGCCGTCCACCTCGACCTCACCCGTGTCCGCGGGCACCGCCAGCGCGTCCCGGAACCACTGCGGCGTCTGTCCGTGCTCGTCACTCATTCCTCGAACCTACTGAAGCCCGGTCCGGGGTCGGCGCCCAAGTAAGCTCGGGCCGTGTCGCAATCAGGTGCAGCTCCTCTCGCAGCGTCGCGAGTCGCTCCTGCCCGACTGGCCGGCGGTACCGCTGTCGAGATGATCCTCGGGGCCGTCGTGGCCGCGATCGTCGCGGCGGTGGGGCTGTTCGCCTTCGGCCGGGTGTCGTGGCCGGCGTTCCCGTCGTCGAACGTCACGCAGGCCGTCACCACGGTGGGCCAGGTCGTCACGATCGCAGTACTTGCGTTGTGTGTCGTACTCTTCCGCGCCCGACGGTGGATGCGGGCGGCGACCGTGCTGTCGTGGGCGGGAATCTCGGGATTCGTGACGGTGACGCTCGGGATGCCGCTGAGCGCGACCAAGCTGTATCTGCACGGCATCTCGGTCGACCAGGAGTTCCGTACCGAATACCTCACGCGGCTCACCGATTCCGCGGCCCTGCACGACATGACGTATGCCGATCTGCCGCCCTACTACCCGGCGGGCTGGTTCTGGATCGGCGGACGGATCGCCAACCTCCTCGGCATGGACGGGTGGGAGGCCTTCAAGCCGTACGCCATCGCGTCGGTGGCGGTCGCGGCCGTTCTCGCTCTGGTGTTGTGGACCAGGCTGATTCGCACGGACCGAGCCGTCGTCGTGGCGCTCGTGACCGCCGCGCTGGTCGTCGCGTACGGCTCCGCCGAACCGTACGGCGCCGTCATCGCGGTCCTCGTCCCCCCGGTGCTGGTGCTGGCCTGGGGTGGTCTGCACCGGCCGGAACGGACCGGACGCGGCGGCTGGGGCGCCGTCGCCGGTACCGGCGTGTTCCTGGGTGTGGCCGCCGCCTTCTACACGCTGTACCTGGGTCTGACGGCGTTCGCCGTCACGCTCATGGCCGTCGTGGCGGCAGGCCTCGCGGTCCGTGCGCGGGGAACGTGGCGGGCCGCGGTCGATCCGCTCCTGCGGCTGGTGGTCGTCGCCGCGATCGCCGGCGCCGTCGCGCTCACCGTGTGGCTGCCCTATCTGCTCGAGGCGCTGCGCGGATCGCCCGCCGTGAGCGGGACCGCCACCCACTACCTTCCGGACGCCGGTGCGCACCTGCCGCTGCCGATGTTCCAGTTCTCCATCGCCGGGGCGCTGTGCCTGCTGGGCACCGTCTGGTTGGTCAGCCGGGCGACGTCGTCGCGGCGCGCGCAGGCGCTCGGGATCGGTGTGGTCGCGATCTACCTGTGGTCGCTGATGTCGATGGCGTTCACCGTCCTCGGCGGGACCCTGCTCTCGTTCCGCCTGGAACCGGTGCTCATCCTGCTGCTCGGTACCGCGGGCGTGTTCGGGTTCTTCGACTTCGCCCGCTGGATCGTGCTCGCGACCAGCGAGAATCCGCGGGTCAAGGCCTCGATCGTCGTGGTCGGGCTGGCCGGGCTGATCGGGTTCGCCCAGAACATCCCGCAGGTCCTCTCGAACGACATCACCGTCGCCTACACCGATACCGACGGGGACGGCAATCGCGCGGACAAGCGCGCGCCGGGCGCTGCCGCGTACTACGGCGACGTCGACCGGATCATTTTCGAGCGGCGCCCGGGCGAACGCCACGACACGGTCGTGCTCACCTCGGACACGAGCTTCCTCAGTTACTACCCGTACTACGGATTCCAGGCGCTGACGTCGCACTACGCGAACCCGCTGGCGCAGTTCCGAGAGCGCTCCGCCGCGATCGAGAGCTGGACCGAGTTCGAGTCCCCGGACCAGCTGGTGGCCGCGCTCGACGCCCTGCCCTGGCGCGCCCCCGACGTGTTCGTCTTCCGCAAGAGCGCCGACGGCTACACGCTCCGCCTCGCCGAGGACGTCTACCCGAACGACCCGAACGTCCGCCGCTACAGCATCACGTTCCCGGCCGAACTGTTCGACGACCCCCGATTCACTCTCGACGAGGTGGGACCGTTCGTGGTCGTCACGCGCAACGGTTGAGTCAGACGAGGTGGTGGCGGTCGGCCCGACTGACCGTCACCGCCGCCACTGCCACGCCGACGACGACGCCGATCAGGGTGTCGAGGATGCGGGTCATGCCGGCCTCGGGGGAGATCGGCGCGGTGAAGCCCGTCAACAGCAGCGCCATGGGGGTGACCGCGAGCGTCGTGATCCCGTAGTTCACCAGGACCATGAGCTCGGCGGCGATCTGGAGCAGCACGACGGCGATCACCGCCTGCCAGTATCCCAGGGACGCCGCGACCAGCACCGCGGCGAGGGCCGCACCGCCGACGTTGCCGAGCAGTCGCTGGATGCCCCGCTGGACGGTGTGGGTGAAGTTGAGACCCTGCAGCGCCGCCATTGCGCCCATCGACGCCCACAGCGGGTGCTCGAGTCCGCACGCCACCGCCACCCAGCCCGCACCGGCGGACGCGAGCGCGACGCGAACCGCGGTGTGACGCAGCGCCGACGACGACAGATTGGCGCGCGCCGTCCGTACCAGCCGCGTCGGCGCCGGCAGTTCGGTGCGTCGCGTGGGACGGTCCCCGACCCCGCCGAGCACGCTGGCCCGCTTGAGCTTTCGCAGTTCCTTCTCGTGGCCGGCGATGTCGCGCAACGGAACGGGATCACCGTCGACGGTCCACACGTCGATCGCCTCGTCCGCCGCGTCCAACAGCTCCGCCAGGTCCTTGCCGTGCCCGTGACGTGCACGCGACCGTCCGCTGGCCGCAAGCACTTCCCGCGCACGAGCGAGAGCCGCGCGTGCCGCCGGGACACCCTCGGTGCCCGCGCGTTCGAGTCCCCCCACGGCGACGAGTGCACGCGCCGCCGCCAGGCGCGCCGGCCCCAACGGAAGCACGAGGGCGGGCAGCATCGCGGCGACCCAGCCGACGACGACGCCCGCCGCAGCCGCCACTGTCACCGAGACGACATCACCCGACGCCGACGAGTAACCGGCCGCACCGGTCGCCGCGAAGATCAGAATCACGGGGCCGGGGCCGGTCAGTTGGAAGGCGTTCATGTAGGCCGCCGCCACACCGGCCGCGAGAGACAACACGCCGATGAGGGCCGCCGTGGGCAGCGCCGCCGCGCCCAGCACGCCGCCGAACGCGACGAAGACGAGGAGGGCGGCCCCGACGAGTGTCAGCTTGCCCGCGAGCCGCGGATAGGGCTCGTATCGACCGAAGGCCGACGCCAGCGCACCCAGCGCCGCGAAGCCGGCCAGCTCCCGGTAGCCGAGCAGCCCGCCGGCGACCAGGACCACTGCCGTCGCCAGCCCCACCCGAAGCGCCGGCGCGATGGTGGCATCCGCCCGCCCCAGATCGAACGCCCGACGCCACGTCCGCGGCGCCACGGTGTGCGCGAGCGCGGTGCGCGCGTGCTCGAGGCGGGTGGGATCGGACGTGTCGAGTGCAGTCACTCGCCCCAGTGTACGCCTAGTAGTTCACCGGTAAAATACCTATGAACAGAAATCTGCCGACGGCTAGGATGGGCAGGTGGATTCGACCGGCAGCCGTGATCGCGACTTCATCGACAAGGTTCGTGGGGAATGGGCGCAGTCGTATCCGGAGGTGGACACCGCGCCGATCGAGATCATCGGCCGGATCACTCGTATCAGTTCGCAGGCGCTGCACCAGCTCGAGCGTGCTCTCGCTCCGAGCGGTGTGTCCCGCGCCGAGTTCGAAGTGCTGTGCGCGCTCGCGCGAAGCGACCGTCCCCTGCGGGCCAGCGAGGTCACCGCCGTGACGATGGTCAGCGGCGCCGCGACGACCAAGCACGCGGATCGCCTGGTGAAGCTCGGCCTTGTCGAACGTCAGCGGTTCGAACGGGACGGCCGCGTGGTGCTTCTGCAGGTCACGGACGCCGGCCGCGAGCTGGTCGATCGCGAGCTCCCGCAACGGGTCGAGCGCGACAGCCGGCTGCTGGACGGCCTGGACCAGGACGAACGCGCAGAACTCGCCCGGCTGCTCCGGCGGATCACTCGCAACAGCGACGACGCGGACCGCAGCTGATCGCCGGCCGGGTCCAACCCGGCGGAACGAACCCTGCGCGGCCCGAAGCGGGCGGCGTGGGCCCCGGCAGCCCCGGCACGGGCGACAAAAAACATGCGGAAACGCCGAAGGCCCCCACCAGAATGGTGGGGGCCTTCGGGAAAGGATGTTCGGCGGTGTCCTACTCTCCCACACCCTGTCGAGTGCAGTACCATCGGCGCTGGAGGGCTTAGCTTCCGGGTTCGGAATGGGACCGGGCGTTTCCCCTCCGCTATGGCCGCCGTAACTCTATGAAACTGTCACACATTCAACTCCCCGCCCGAACCATCCACCGGCTGCTGCCGGGCATGGTGGGGGTGAATGGTATCTGTGTGTTGTTTCAGATACCGCACAGTGGACGCGTAGCTTCTTTGTGGTAAGTCCTCGGCCTATTAGTACCAGTCACCTCCACACATTACTGTGCTTCCAGTTCTGGCCTATCAACCCGGTGGTCTGCCGGGGGCCTTACCCCCTCGAGGGGGTGAGAAACCTCATCTTGGAACAGGCTTCCCGCTTAGATGCTTTCAGCGGTTATCCCTTCCGAACGTAGCTAACCAGCAGTGCTCCTGGTGGAACAACTGGCACACCAGAGGTTCGTCCGTCCCGGTCCTCTCGTACTAGGGACAGCCTTCCTCAAGTTTCTGACGCGCGCGGCGGATAGAGACCGAACTGTCTCACGACGTTCTAAACCCAGCTCGCGTGCCGCTTTAATGGGCGAACAGCCCAACCCTTGGGACCTACTCCAGCCCCAGGATGCGACGAGCCGACATCGAGGTGCCAAACCATCCCGTCGATATGGACTCTTGGGGAAGATCAGCCTGTTATCCCCGGGGTACCTTTTATCCGTTGAGCGACACCGCTTCCACTTGCCGGTGCCGGATCACTAGTCCCGACTTTCGTCCCTGCTCGACCTGTCAGTCTCACAGTCAAGCTCCCTTGTGCACTTGCACTCGACACCTGATTGCCAACCAGGCTGAGGGAACCTTTGGGCGCCTCCGTTACATTTTGGGAGGCAACCGCCCCAGTTAAACTACCCACCAGGCACTGTCCCTGAACCAGATCATGGTCCGAGGTTAGATGTCCAATACGATCAGAGTGGTATTTCAACAACGACTCCACACACACTGGCGTGCATGCTTCACAGTCTCCCACCTATCCTACACAAACCGAACCGAACACCAATACCAAGCTATAGTGAAGGTCCCGGGGTCTTTTCGTCCTGCCGCGCGTAACGAGCATCTTTACTCGTAATGCAATTTCGCCGAGTCTGTGGTTGAGACAGCAGAGAAGTCGTTACGCCATTCGTGCAGGTCGGAACTTACCCGACAAGGAATTTCGCTACCTTAGGATGGTTATAGTTACCACCGCCGTTTACTGGGGCTTAAATTCTCAGCTTCGCCATTACTGGCTAACCGGTCCTCTTAACCTTCCAGCACCGGGCAGGCGTCAGTCCGTATACATCGTCTTACGACTTCGCACGGACCTGTGTTTTTAGTAAACAGTCGCTTCTCTCTGGTCTCTGCGGCCCCACCCAGCTCACACTGCAAGAGTGATCACCAGACGAGGCCCCCCTTCTCCCGAAGTTACGGGGGCATTTTGCCGAGTTCCTTAACCACAGTTCTCTCGATCGCCTTAGTATTCTCTACCTGACCACCTGTGTCGGTTTGGGGTACGGGCCGTGTGAAAGCTCGCTAGAGGCTTTTCTCGGCAGCATAGGATCACTGAATTCGCCTCAATCGGCTACGCATCACGTCTCAGGCGTCATGAGTGGCGGATTTGCCTACCACTCGCCCTACACGCTTACACCAGTATTACCACTGACTGGCTCAGCTACCTTCCTGCGTCACCCCATCGCTTGGCTACTACCAGATCAGGTCCCGTGCATCCACATCCAGGTTCCCCGAAGGGAAGTAAGGACGCTTCAGGACGGTTAGTATCACTGATTCACCAGGGGCGCGTTCACACGGGTACGGGAATATCAACCCGTTGTCCATCGACTACGCCTGTCGGCCTCGCCTTAGGTCCCGACTCACCCTGGGCGGATTAACCTGGCCCAGGAACCCTTGGTCATTCGGCGGACGAGTTTCTCACTCGTCTTTCGCTACTCATGCCTGCATTCTCACTCGTGCAGCCTCCACACCTGGATCACTCCGGCGCTTCCATGGCTGCACGACGCTCCCCTACCCATCCACACCACTGCACACAGGCCCGTAGACCCGCATGGGTGTTATGTGAATGCCGCGGCTTCGGCGGTGTACTTGAGCCCCGCTACATTGTCGGCGCAGGATCACTTGACCAGTGAGCTATTACGCACTCTTTCAAGGGTGGCTGCTTCTAAGCCAACCTCCTGGTTGTCTTCGCGACCCCACATCCTTTTCCACTTAGTACACGCTTAGGGGCCTTAGCCGGCGATCTGGGCTGTTTCCCTCTCGACTACGAAGCTTATCCCCCGCAGTCTCACTGCCGTGCTCTCACACTCTGGCATTCGGAGTTTGGCTGACGTCAGTAACCTTGTGGGGCCCATCGGCCATCCAGTAGCTCTACCTCCAGAGTGAAACACACGACGCTGCACCTAAATGCATTTCGGGGAGAACCAGCTATCACGGAGTTTGATTGGCCTTTCACCCCTACCCACAGCTCATCCCCTCAGTTTTCAACCTAAGTGGGTTCGGGCCTCCACGACGTCTTACCGTCGCTTCACCCTGGCCATGGGTAGATCACTCCGCTTCGGGTCTAGAACATGCCACTCAAACGCCCTATTCGGACTCGCTTTCGCTACGGCTACCCCACACGGGTTAACCTCGCGACATGCCGCTAACTCGCAGGCTCATTCTTCAAAAGGCACGCCATCACCCCCAACACCGAAGTGTTCGAAGGCTCTGACGGATTGTAAGCGCACGGTTTCAGGTACTATTTCACTCCCCTCCCGGGGTACTTTTCATCTTTCCCTCACGGTACTAGTCCGCTATCGGTCACCAGGGAGTATTCAGGCTTATCGGGTGGTCCCGACAGATTCACAGCAGATTTCACGGGCCCGCTGCTACTCGGGTGTCCGTCACGACAGTCACCATGTTTTCGTCTACGGGACTCTCACCCTCTACGACAGGCCGTTCCAGACCACTTCGACTAACACGATGATTTCTTACTGTCGGCCAATCCGGCAGAATTGACAAGACGGATCCCACAACCCCACGAATGCAACGCCCGCCGGCTATCACACACCCATGGTTTAGCCTCTTCCGCTTTCGCTCGCCACTACTCACGGAATCACATGTTGTTTTCTCTTCCTGTGGGTACTGAGATGTTTCACTTCCCCACGTTCCCTCCACACGCCCTATATATTCAGGCGCGGGTAACCACACATCACTGTGGCTGGGTTTCCCCATTCGGACATCCTCGGATCTCAGCTCGGTTGACAGCTCCCCGAGGCTTATCGCAGCCTCCTACGTCCTTCATCGGCTCCTGGTGCCAAGACATCCACCGTACGCTCTTAAACACTTACAACAAAGATGCTCGCGTCCACTGTGCAGTTCTCAAACAACACACCCCACTCGAATTTCACGTCAGCACCATGCCCACCACCGAAGCGATGCGGTCTGCCTGACATCCGAACAGGATCGTTTCTTGCCTGGAGAAAATCACTTGCGTGTTCTCTCAGGACCCAACAGTATGCCGATATATCACCCACCAGCCGGCACTCGGGCCGACCACAACGCGGATGAGGTAGTCAGTGTTCCACCCATGAGCACCACCGGATTACATGTGAATCCGAAGTGGCTCTGCCCTCACACCGGCCCCGACTGTTCGAGGCGGTATGGGGAGATGCTCCTTAGAAAGGAGGTGATCCAGCCGCACCTTCCGGTACGGCTACCTTGTTACGACTTCGTCCCAATCGCCGATCCCACCTTCGACGGCTCCCTCCACAAGGGTTAGGCCACCGGCTTCGGGTGTTACCGACTTTCATGACGTGACGGGCGGTGTGTACAAGGCCCGGGAACGTATTCACCGCAGCGTTGCTGATCTGCGATTACTAGCGACTCCGACTTCACGGGGTCGAGTTGCAGACCCCGATCCGAACTGAGACCGGCTTTAAGGGATTCGCTCCACCTCACGGTATCGCAGCCCTCTGTACCGGCCATTGTAGCATGTGTGAAGCCCTGGACATAAGGGGCATGATGACTTGACGTCGTCCCCACCTTCCTCCGAGTTGACCCCGGCAGTCTCCTGCGAGTCCCCGCCATTACGCGCTGGCAACACAGGACAAGGGTTGCGCTCGTTGCGGGACTTAACCCAACATCTCACGACACGAGCTGACGACAGCCATGCACCACCTGTATACCGACCACAAGGGGGCACCTATCTCTAGGTGTTTCCGGTATATGTCAAACCCAGGTAAGGTTCTTCGCGTTGCATCGAATTAATCCACATGCTCCGCCGCTTGTGCGGGCCCCCGTCAATTCCTTTGAGTTTTAGCCTTGCGGCCGTACTCCCCAGGCGGGGCGCTTAATGCGTTAGCTACGGCACGGATCCCGTGGAAGGAAACCCACACCTAGCGCCCACCGTTTACGGCGTGGACTACCAGGGTATCTAATCCTGTTCGCTACCCACGCTTTCGCTCCTCAGCGTCAGTTACTGCCCAGAGACCCGCCTTCGCCACCGGTATTCCTCCTGATATCTGCGCATTTCACCGCTACACCAGGAATTCCAGTCTCCCCTGCAGTACTCAAGTCTGCCCGTATCGCCCGCAAGCTTGGGGTTGAGCCCCAAGTTTTCACGGACGACGCGACAAACCGCCTACGAGCTCTTTACGCCCAGTAATTCCGGACAACGCTCGCACCCTACGTATTACCGCGGCTGCTGGCACGTAGTTGGCCGGTGCTTCTTCTGCAGGTACCGTCACTTTCGCTTCGTCCCTGCTGAAAGAGGTTTACAACCCGAAGGCCGTCATCCCTCACGCGGCGTCGCTGCATCAGGCTTTCGCCCATTGTGCAATATTCCCCACTGCTGCCTCCCGTAGGAGTCTGGGCCGTGTCTCAGTCCCAGTGTGGCCGGTCGCCCTCTCAGGCCGGCTACCCGTCGTCGCCTTGGTAGGCCATTACCCCACCAACAAGCTGATAGGCCGCGGGCCCATCCTGCACCAGTAAACCTTTCCAACCCCCGCCATGCGACAGGAGCTCATATCCGGTATTAGACCCAGTTTCCCAGGCTTATCCCAGAGTGCAGGGCAGATCACCCACGTGTTACTCACCCGTTCGCCGCTCGTGTACCCCCGAAGGGGCCTTACCGCTCGACTTGCATGTGTTAAGCACGCCGCCAGCGTTCGTCCTGAGCCAGGATCAAACTCTCCGTTGAAGACTCTAGATTTCGCAGCCGAAGCCACTAATCAGTCATAGACATCGAGTCAAATCACTAGCAAAAAAACTCAAACTAGCTTTGCACTGACCATCTCAGACGGAAGAATGAGACGATCAGCAAATACCCACACCACGCTGCGCAAAAGCACTACACGATGGTGTGGAGTACCAAATAAATAATTGGCACTGACATTCATCGACACACTGTTGAGTTCTCAAAGAACACGCGCACACCATCACTCGAAACTTTGCAGTTCCTCGTTCCGGGGCAACCGTTCCAGCTTATCCCACCCGGGATCCGAGTGCAAACTCGGCTCCCATCCGGGCCACCCGGACGCGGCTCCACCACCCTACACCGGGCAGGGAAGCAACTTCCAGGAGTATCAGGCGCTCCCCGTACAACCTCGTTTTCCCTCGCTGACCTGTGAAGATCGCGTCCGGGTCGGTGTCCGTGTCGCTCTGACCTGGAATAAGTTACGCGAAGCATTCACCGAACACCAAATCGCCTGGTCAAACCCACTGAATCGGCCATTTCCCGGAGGATTGCGGTCCGCGGAAGCCCGTCAGGGCATCTCGATGGTTTCCGCACGTGCAATTTCGCCGAGTGCGGCGCGGATGTACCGGTCCGGGGCGACGTCTGCGGTGGTGAGGAGATCGGCCATCACCAGCACGGCACTGCGGAGGTAAGCGGACGGCCCGATCCGTAGCGCGTCGTCCACCATCTCCGTCAGGCCGAGAGATCCGGTGAGGACGGCGGCGAGCGCGGCGACGTCGAGGTCGGGCAGCCACGCGATCGTCGATCCGACGACCCGCGTCAGCGCGCTCTGAATGTCCTCGCCGGAGAAGCCGTCGGGATGGAGGTCCTCCAGCAGGGCGCGCACCACGCCGGCGTGGACGATCGTCACCTGCTCGAAGGGCAGCGCGACGAGCTCCTCCACGGCTTCTGCCAACGCAGCGCGCGTGGCGGCGCGGGCTGCGGTGATCGCGTCGTCGGTGGCGACGGCGATCTGCCGCGCCGTGGTGGGCCACTCCCCCGGCCACTTGCTTCCCGTGCGCATATCCGTCACACCGCCGCGCTCAGCGCGACGGACAACGGCAGGGCCGTCAGACACAGGACCGCCGCGACCAGCAGGCCGATCACGAGGCGCTTGTCCCACTTCCCGCGCGCCCCGCTCGCTGCCAGGACGAACAGGACGAATCCGATGCACACGGAAACGATCGTGACGAGGACCGGCGTGGAGAGCATGCCTGGATTGTGCCTCAGCCGCGTTCGGCCTGATCGGCCAGGAGTTGGGCCAGATGAACGCCCTCTCTCCGGGTGAGATCGGCGAGCTGTGTCCGGCACGAATACCCGTCCGCCAGCACCACCGTCTCGCTGTCGGCGGCAGTAACCGCCGGCAGCAGACGGTGCTCGGCGACCGCGACGGACACGTCGTAGTGCCCCTTCTCCACACCGAAGTTCCCGGCCAACCCGCAGCACCCGCCGAGTCGCTGCACCCGGGCGCCCGCACGCCGCAGCAACGCGTCGTCGACGCCCCACCCCATCACCGCGTGGTGATGACAATGCGGTTGGGCCACGACCTCGGTGCCGGTGAGGTCCGGCGGCTCCCACCCGTCCCGCTCCGCCAGCAGTTCCGCGAGCGTGCGGGTGGACTCGGCCACCGCCCGGGCCGCGTCGCCGCCCACCAGCTCGAGCCCGTCCGCGCGCAGCACGGCCGTGCACGACGGTTCCATTCCGACGATCGGCGTCCCCTCCCGGGCGAGTGCCGTCACCGTGCGACCGAGGATGCGGCGTGCGGCGTCGAGCTGACCGGTGGTGATCCACGTCAGCCCGCAACACTGCCGCCGACGGGTGAGGCGGGGACGGAAGCCGGCGTCCTCGAGCACCCGGACCGTCGCGATCCCCACCTCCGGAGTGAAGTGGTCGGTGAAGGTGTCGACGAACAGCACGACCGGGTCGCCGGTGGTGCGGCGCTCGGCGGCCGTCGAGGCGAACCAACGCCGGAACGACACGGGCGCGAACTGCGGGACGTGCCGTCGGCGGTCGGTGCCGCCGAGGGTCAGCGCCGCCGACGCGACGCCCGGGAGCCGGGTCACGGCGTTCACCAGGCGCGGTGCCCGTCCGGCGGCCGCAGCCCAGCGCGGCAGCCACCCCAACGAATAGTGCGAGACCGGGCGCAGCCGCCTGCGGTAACTCTGGTGCAGAACCTCCGACTTGTAGGAGGCCATGTCGATGCCCGTCGGGCAGTCCGATGCGCAGCCCTTGCACGACAGGCACAGCTCGAGCGCGTCGTGCACCTCCCGTGACCGCCAGCCCTCACGCACGAGTCCGCCGTTCACCATCTCCTGCAGGACGCGCGCGCGGCCACGGGTCGAGTCCTTCTCCTCCCGCGTCGCCAGATAAGAGGGACACATGACGCCGCCGGCCCCCGTGGTGTCGGCTCGGCACTTGCCGACACCCGTGCAGCGGTGCACCGCCTGCGCGAAGTCGCCGTCGTCGGCGCGGTAGGCCAACGCGAGGTCGCGGCGCAGCGGCGCGGCGTGCGGGACGCGCAGGTCCGCGTCCAGCGGTCGGGGATCGACCAGGACGCCGGGGTTGAGGACGTGGTCGGGGTCGAAGACGTGCTTGACGGCCCCGAACAGCCGCAACGCGTCGGGCGAGTACATCAGCGGCAGCAGCTCCCCTCGGGCGCGGCCGTCACCGTGCTCCCCGGACAGCGATCCGCCGTAGCGCGCCACCAGCTCCGCCGCCGCCGTGAGGAAGCGCCGGAAGACTGCACGACCGCCGGGACGATCGAGCGGGACGTCGAGCCGGATGTGGAGGCAGCCGTCGGCGAAGTGCCCGTACGGCAGGCCGGTGATGCCGAATTCGGTGAGCAGCGCGTCGAAGTCGCGCAGGTAGGGGCCCATCCGGTCGGGCGGCACGGCCGCGTCCTCCCACCCGGCGTAGGCGGGCCTGCCGGTGGGGCTGCGTCCGGCCAGACCGGCGCCGTCCTCCCGGATCCGCCACAGCGCCGCGGCGCGCGCCGGATCCTCGACGACGAGCGCGTCGATCGCCCCCGCACCGGCGGCCAGCGCTTCGGCCCGCGTGAGCACGTCGTCGCGCGTCTCGCCCGCGATCTCGACGAAGAGCCACGCGGCGCCGCGCGGTAGCGGCGGCACCACCTGCGGGCCCCGCCGTGCACGGACGACGTCGACCAGTCGGGAGTCGATGCCCTCGCACGCGGTGGGACGGAAGCCGAGGACGGTCTTCGCGTCGTCCCCGGCGGCGGCGATGTCGTCGTAGCCCAACGCGACCAGCACCCGGTGGGCCGGATCCCGGACGAGGTTCACCGTGGCGCGGGTGACGATGCCGAGCGTGCCCTCGCTGCCGACGAGCAACTTCCGCACGTCGAAGCCGTTCTCGGGCAACAGGTGTTCGAGGGCGTACCCGGACGCCTGCCGACCGAAGCGGCCGAATTCGGTTCGGATGGTTGCCAATCCGGATCCGGTGACGGCGCGGAGCCGGTCGAGGAGCGGGGCGCCGGTGACGTCGGGCAGCGACAGCGCCTCCCCCGTCCCGGTGAGCAGTTCGAGTCCGGCGACGTTGTCGGACGTGCGCCCGTACCCCAGGGTCCGGGCCCCGCACGCGTTGTTGCCGATCATTCCGCCGACGGTGCAGCGGTTGTGCGTGGACGGGTCGGGACCGAAGCGCAGACCGTGCGGGGCCACCGCGTTCTGCAGGGTCGCCTGCACCGTCCCCGGCTCCACGACCGCCGTCCGCGCGTCGGGATCGACCGCGAGCACCCGGCCCAGACGGCGACTGAAGTCGAGGACCACACCCGAGCCGACCGCGTTGCCGGCCACCGACGTCCCCGCACCCCGGGCCGTGATCGGCACACCCTCGGCCCGGCAGACGTCGAGCACGGTCGCGACCTCGTCGACCGCGCGCGGAAACACCACGGTCGTGGGCGGCACCCGGTACAGCGACGCGTCCGACGAGTACAGCGCCCGGGTGGTGCCGTCGTCCCGGACGTCGCGCACTCCCGCGCGCCGCAGCGCGTCGGCGATCGGCGTCCGGTCCGGCATACGAGCAGCCTAGTGTCGGGCGGTCAGCACCACCGGGCCGTCGTCGGTGACCGCCACCGTGTGCTCGCTGTGCGCGGCGCGGGCACCGGTGAGCGTCCGCAGCGTCCAGCCGTCGGCGTCCTGGCGGTAGTCGTCGGTGCCGTCGGCGATGAGCATCGGTTCGATCGCGAGGACCAGGCCGGCGCGCAACCGCATGCCCCTGCCGGCGCGGGCCTCGTTGGGCACATCCGGGCTCTCGTGCATCACCCGGCCGATGCCGTGACCGCCGTGGTCGGCGAGCAGCCCGTAGCCGCGGCTGCGGACGTACCCGCCGATGGCCGCGCCGATGTCGCCGAGCCGGTTCCCGACCCGGGCGGCGTCGATGCCGCGGCGCAGGGCCTCGTCGGCGGCCGCGACCAGCGCCTCGTCCGCCGGGTCCGCGGCGCCGACGACGAAGCTGATCGCCGAGTCGCCGCACCAGCCGTTCAGGCGCGCACCGCCGTCGATGCTCACCAGGTCGCCGTCCCGCAGCCGGTAGTCCGTCGGGATGCCGTGCACGACGGCGTCGTTCACGGACGCGCAGACGACTCCCGGGAACGGGGTCGGCGCCCAGTTCGGCCGGTAGTTCAGGAACAGCGGCTCGGCGCCGGCGGCGGCGACGGTGCGGGCGGCGACGGCGTCGAGCTCGCGCAGGCTCACCCCCACCCGGGCGTGATCCCGCGCGGCCGCGAGGGCGGCGGCGACCACCCGTCCCGCCGCCCGCATCCCCCGGATCTCCGCTTCGGACTTGAGTTCCACCACTGCACCGCACCTCCGGCTCGAATAACTATACCGGTATTACTATAAGCAGCATGGTGCGTGTGCCGTTGACAGCGGAGGAACTCGAACGTGGCCGACGGCTCGGTGAGCTGCTGCGATCGGCGCGAGGCGAGACGAGCATGGTGCAGGTAGCGCACGCCGCGGACATCTCCGTCGAGACGCTGCGCAAGATCGAGACGGGGCGCATCGCGACGCCGGCGTTCTTCACCATCACCGCCGTCGCGCGCGTCCTCGACATCTCCCTCGACGAGATCGCCGCCGCCCTCGACCCCGAGCCGGTCAGTCCGGATCGGGAGACTCGGCGCGCCTCTTGATCCGGTCGAGGCGCCGGTCCCACCCGGCGGCGATCCGCTCGAGCTGACCCGCCGTCTCGCTCAGCCGTGCGCCGACGGCGACGAAGCGCACCTCTCGCCCGTCCCGTTCGGCGTTCACCAGTCCCACCTCCTGCAACACCGCGAGGTGCCGGGCGATCGCCTGCCGCGACACCGGCAGCTCCCGTGCCAGCGCGGACGCCGAGGCGGGCCCCCGTCCCAGCCGGAGCAGGACGGCCCAGCGGGTGTCGTCGGCGAGGGCCGCGAAGACCGCGGGCGGGTCGAGGGCTTCACCCGACCGCATCGACCGCCTCCTCCGCGTGCCGCTTGGCGAGCGCCATCTCCACCCGCCAGCCCCCGACATGGTCGTCGTAGCGACTGCGGCGCGCCTGCGCGCTCTCGGACAACGACGCGAACCCGCTCTCGACGACCGTCAGCACGACGCTCGTCGGCGAGGTCTCCGCGATGCGGAACTCCACCAGGGTCGAGGACCCGTCCGGCGAATCCACGTCGGTGAACCACCGGAACGCCGCGTAGCGCGGCTCGTGCAGCTCGACGGTCGCGAAGGCGAACTCCCCGTGCACCGGGTCGCGCACGACGTCCAGTTCGCCGCGGCGTTCGACGCGGTGCGGCACGATCTCCTCGTCGTTGATGTACCACCCCGGCTCGCTCACGAGCTTCCACACCCGCGCTGCCGGGGCGTCGATCGCGATCTCCCGCTCGATTCGATCCAACTCGTCCATCGGTCCCATCCCTTCGTACGACTGCCGATCAGGTGCAACTCAACGCTTGCAGATGTCCCGCCGACATGCAATGCCTCGGTTGCATGTCGGCGGGATGGCCGAGATGCCGGACTGCGCCCGTTTCGGCCGTCCGGAATGCCCGCTCCAGGTACCGGTCCGGCCTCTTCTCACAGGTAGCCCCCAGCTAGCTGCGGTATTCTCGCGTCCGGCCAACCGACGGCTGCGCGGCGCCACGCCCCACCGTCCTGCGACACGGAAGGGGGCGATACGTGAGCGAAACGCTGAACCTGGTCGACGAGCGCGCCGCTGCCACAGCGACCACGGACACCACCACGGCGCCGGCCAGGACCCGCCGATTCCACGTCACCCCGGCCGACGTCGCCGCGACCTCATCGTTCGTCGTGCTGGCGCTGTTCGTCCTCGCCCGGCAGTGGAAGCACCTGGGCGACGGGTACCTGGTCAGCAGCGGCCAGGACCAGACCATGTGGGAGTGGTTCTTCGCCGTCACCGCGCACTCGCTCGCGAACCTCGAGAACCCGCTGTCGAGCACGCTGCAGAACTATCCGCTCGGTGTGAACCTCATGGCCAACACCGCGATGTTCGGCGTGAGCATCCCGCTCGCACCCGTCACGCTGCTGTTCGGCCCCACCGTCACGTTCACCCTCGCGCTCACGCTGGGGCTGTCGGGCACCGCGACCGCCTGGTACTGGGTGCTGTCGCGACACGTCGTCACGTCCAAGTTCGCGGCCGCGGTCGGCGGCGTCTTCTGCGGTTTCGCGCCGGCGATGATCTCGCACACCAACGGCCACCCCAACTTCGTGGCGCTGTTCCTGCTGCCCTTCATCGCGCTGCTGGTGATCCGGCTCGGCAGCGGGGAGCGGCCGGTGCGCAACGGCATCCTCCTCGGACTGGTCGTCGCCTACCAGGTCTTCCTCGGCGAAGAGCCGCTGCTGATCTACGCGATCGCGTTCGCCGTCTTCGGTGTCGCCTACGGCATCTCGCGGCCCGGTGCCGCGCTCGCCGCGATCCGGCGCAGCCTCAAGGGGCTGTGCGTCGCCGGCGGCGTCACGCTCGTGATCGTCGCGTTCCCGCTGTGGTGGCAGTTCCTGGGCCCGCAGAGCTACCACTCGATCGAGCACGGCCCGGTCGGCAACGATGCCAACGCCTTCACCCGCTTCCCCACCCAGTCGCTGGCCGGTTACCCGGGGTCCGCCGAGGGGCTGGCGATGAACGCCACCGAGGAGAACGCGTTCTTCGGGTGGCCCCTGCTGCTGCTGGTCGTGATGACCGCGGCCTGGCTGTGGCGGGTGCGCATCGCGCGGGCCGCGGCCGCGACATGTGCAGTGCTGGCTGTTCTTTCCATGGGCGTCGAACTGTCCGTCGCGCACACCGACACCGGCATCACGCTGCCGTGGGCGTGGTTCGCGAAGCTGCCGCTGCTCGAATCCGTCCTCGAGTCGCGGTTCGCGATGGGCTGCATCCCGGCGATCGCGATCCTGGTGGCACTCGGCACCGACCGGGCGCTCGCGTCCGGACGCACCGGGCAACGGTCGACGACCCTGCTGTGGCTGGGCTGGCTGGCGGTCGCGCTGCTGCCGCTCGCGCCGGCTCCCGCGGCCGTCGCGCACCGCGCGCCCGAGCCGGCGTTCTTCGCCGACGGCACCTGGCGCTCGTACGTCTCCGACGGCTCGGTCGTCACCGTCCCGTTGCCGCGCCCCGAGGACGCCAAGGCACTGCAGTGGCAGGTCCGGCAGAAGTTCGGCTATCCCGTCGCGGGTGGGTACTTCGTCGGCCCGGCCGGCCCCGAGGACGAGGGCAAGTACGGCGCCGACGACCGCCCCACCGCGATGCTGCTCGGCAAGGCACAGAACACCGGCGAACTCCCCACCATCGACGACGCCACCCGGTCGACCGCGCTCGACGACCTCCGGTTCTGGAACGCCGACGTCGTGGTGCTGCCGCCGGGCAAGAACGACCAGGTGCTGCGGACCACCGTCAACCAACTCCTGGGCGTCGACGGCGTCCGCGTGGACGGGGTCTGGGTCTGGGACGTGCGGAATCTGACCTGACCGCGGCGCTCACCTAGAGTCGATCACCGTGCCCGACGTCCTGACTGTCCCAGCCCCGGCCGCCGAGAGCGCCTCCACCCGAGACGTGCGGATCGCCCGCCTCGTCGCCGTCGTCAGCGGACTGCTCGGCATGGTGCTCGCGCTCGCGACGCCGTTCCTGCCGGTGAAGCAGGACGCCGCATCGGTCAGCTGGCCGCAGAACGGCAGCCTCACGAGCGTCGAGGCGCCGCTGGTGTCGTACACGCCGCTGCAGTTGCACGTGAACATCCCGTGCAGCGCCGTCGGACAGCTGACGGCCACGGGCGGCGCGCTGGTCGCGACCGCTCCCCCGCAGGCCGGCCGCGCGGAGGCCGACGGACTGGTCGTCAAGGTGGAGGCCGCGTCGGGCACCGAACCGGCACGACTGCGCGCCGTCCTGCGCGACACCGCGCTGCTGTCGATCCCGGTGGACGACCTGCAGGGCTGCACCGAGATCGTCGTCACGTCGGATCCGCAGGGCACCACCGCGGCGGTCGCCGGGCTGCCCGAGCAGCAGGCCACGACCGTGACCAGCGACGTCCGCCCGCAGATGGTCGGCGTCTTCACCGACCTGCAGGGCACCCCGCCGCCCGGCCTCGAGGTCCGCGCCGACGTCGACTCCCGGTTCTCGTCGACCCCCACTCTGATCAAGCTCGTCGCGATGATCGTCGCCGTCCTGGCCACGCTCGTCTCGCTCGCCGCGCTGCACCGCCTCGACGGCGTCGACCGGCGCCGCGCCCGCCGGTTCCTGCCGGCACGCTGGTGGCGGTTCACCGGCATCGACGGCGTCGTGATCGGCGGCCTGCTGGTGTGGCACGTCATCGGCGCCAACACGTCCGACGACGGCTACCTGCTGAACATGGCCCGCGTGTCGGAGAACGCCGGGTACATGGCCAACTACTTCCGCTGGTTCGGTGTCCCCGAGGCGCCGTTCGGCTGGTACTACGACGTGCTGGTGCTGTTCGCCAAGGTGAGCTCCGCGAGCGTGTGGATGCGCCTGCCCACGCTCATCGCCGGCGTCCTCTGCTGGATGATCATCAGCCGCGAGGTGATCCCGCGGCTGGGCACGATGGTCCGCCGCAACACCGTCGCGATGTGGACCGCCGGACTGGTGTTCCTGGCGTTCTGGCTGCCGTTCGACAACGGCCTGCGGCCCGAGCCGATCATCGCGCTCGGCGCGCTGCTCACGTGGTGCTCGATCGAACGAGCCATCGCCACCGGGCGGGTGCTGCCCGCGGCGATCGCCGTGCTGATCGCCGCCTTCTCGCTGGCCGCCGGCCCGTCGGGCATGATCGCGATCGCGGCACTGATCGCCGGCGCCCGCTCGATCGTGCAGGCGATCGTCCGCCGCGCCCGCGCCGTCGGCGTCGCCGGTCAGCTCGCGCCCATCCTCGCGTCCGGCACCGTCGTCCTGGTGGCGGTGTTCGCCGACCAGACCCTCGCCTCGGTGCTCGAGGCCACCCGCGTGCGCACCGCCGTCGGCCCCAACGTGCCGTGGTTCGACGAGCGGGTGCGCTGGGACGCCCTGCTCAACATCTCCCCCGACGGCTCGCTGGCGCGGCGCTTCGGCGTCTTCGTCATGCTGCTGTGCCTGGTGGTGTGCGTGATGATGGTGCTGCGCCGCGGTGGCCGCATCCCGGGCACCTCGCTGGGCCCGTCCCGCCGCATCCTCGGCATCGTGTTCGCGTCGCTGCTGCTGATGAGCTTCACGCCGACCAAGTGGACGCACCACTTCGGGGTGTACGCCGGTCTGGCCGGCTCGGTGGCCGCGCTCGCCGCCGTCGCGGTGGCCGGGGCGAGTCTGCGCTCGAAACGCAACCGGACCCTGTTCGCCGCCGGAGTGCTGTTCATCCTGGCGTTGTCGTTCACCGGCTCCAACGGCTGGTGGTACGTGTCGAGCTACGGCGTCCCGTGGTGGGACAAGCCGCCGTCGATCGCCGGCAAGGGCTTCTCGACCGTGCTGCTCGGGCTCACCGTGCTCGCGCTCCTGCTGGCCGCGTGGTTCCACATCCGCGCGCCGTACGAGAAGGAGCGACCGGCGGGCAACGGCGGCCGGCTGGCCCGGATCCGCCGCTGGTCGCCCGCGCCGCTGACGCTCGCGGCGGCCGCCGTCGTGCTGTTCGAGATGCTGTCGCTGCTCAAGGGCGCGGTGGCACAGTACCCGGCCTACTCGATCGCGCAGTCCAACCTGCGCTCGCTCACCGGGAACACGTGCGCGCTCGCGGACTTCGTCCTCGTCGAGGACGATCCGAACGCGGCGCTGCTGAAGCTCGTGAACCCGCCCGCCGATACGGCCGGGGCCGCCGCGTTCGGTGCCACCACCGCCACCGGTTTCACCCCCGACGGAGTGGCCGGCGACCTCACCGCCGACAAGGAGAACGTGACCACCGGCGGCGCCAACAGCGTCGACAACGGCACCGACTCGGACTCCCAGTCCCAGTCGCAGACGCAGAGCGGCACCCGCGCCGGAACCAGCGGCGGCACCGAGGCCACCGCCGGCGTCAACGGCAGCAGCGTGTCGCTGCCGTTCGGACTGGACGCGGCGACCACCCCGGTCCTGGGCAGCTACCGGAGCGGCGCGCAGCAGGCGGCCGAACTCACCACCGGCTGGTACGGGCTGCCCGAGCGCAGCGACGACGCCCCGATCCTGACGATCGCCGCTGCCGGCCGCATCCACTCGGTGGACGCCGACGGCATCGTCACCGACGGCCAGCTGCTCGAGGTCGAGTACGGCACCCGCACCGCCGACGGCAACGTCGACGTCCGGGGCCGCATCGCCCCGATCGACATCGGGCCGGCCCCGTCGTGGCGGAACCTGCGGGTGCCGCTCGACCAGCTGCCCGCCGACGCGAACGCCGTGCGCCTGGTCGCGTCCGACACCGGCCTCGCGCCCGACCAGTGGCTCGCGGTGACTCCGCCGCGCGTGCCGCACATGCAGACGCTGCAGACCGTCGTCGGCAGCAGCGCACCCGTGCTGCTGGACTGGTCGGTGGGTCTGGCCTTCCCGTGCCAGCGCCCGTTCGACCACCACGACGGCGTCGCCGAGGTGCCCGAGTACCGGGTGCTCCCCGACCGCGTGGGTGCGGTCGCGACCAACGCGTGGCAGGACGCCATCGGCGGCGGACCGCTCGGCTGGACCTCGCTGTTGCTGAACGCTCAGACGATCCCGACCTATCTGGCCGACGACTGGCGCCGGGACTGGGGCTCGCTCGAGCGGTTCACCCCGATCGTGCCGTCGGCGCAGCCGGCGACGGTGGACGTCGAGCAGACCAACCGCTCCGGTCTGTGGTCGCCGGGTCCCATCCGGGAGACGCCGCCCGCCTGACCGGTCTGTGAACAAGCTGAGAGCCACCGGACCATTTACGGATAACGGAACGGTCTCGCCTACGATCGACAACCGTGCCCGACGTAGTGACAGCCCCCGCGCCCGGTCCCGAAGCCAGCGCTCAGCCCCCGGCTTCGACCGCCCGTGACGCGGAATTCCGCACCGCGCGGCTGATCGCCGTCGTGACCGGTCTCCTCGGTCTGCTGCTGGCGGTCGCGACCCCGTTCCTGCCGGTCAAGCAGACCGCGGCGACGGTGTCGTGGCCCGAGAACGGGGTGGCCGCCAACGTCGAGGCGCCGCTGATGTCGCAGGTGCCGGTGTCGTTGTCGGCCACCATCCCGTGCCGGGCGGTCGCGGAGCTGCCGGCCGCCGGCGGCATGCTGCTGGCCACCGCGCCGCCGCAGGGCGAGGGCGCCGCGCTCAACGCGATGTTCGTGCGGGTCTCGCAGGAGTCCGTCGACGTCCTCGACCGCAACGTCATCGTCGCGTCGGCGCCGCGCGGCGACGTCGAATCCGGGCAGTGCTCGGAGATCGTCATCCGCTCCGACGTCGAACGGACCACCGCCGAGTTCGTCGGCCTGAAGAACGACGACGGCAAGCCGGTCACGGGTGAGCTGGTGAACGACTACCGGCCGCAGGTGGTCGGGGTGTTCTCCGACCTCGACGGCAAGTCCGTGCCGGGCCTGAACTTCACGATGGACGTCGACTCGCGGTTCTCGTCGAGCCCGACCCTCGTCAAGCTCGTCGCCATGATCGCGGCCGTACTCGCCACGATCGTGTCGCTGGTGGCGCTGCACCGACTCGACGGCGTCGACGGCCGCCGCGCCCGCCGCTTCCTGCCGGCGCGCTGGTGGAAGATCACCGGCGTCGACGCCGTCGTGGTCGGCACCCTCGTCGGTTGGCACTTCTTCGGCGCCAACACCTCCGACGACGGCTACCTGCTCACCATGGCCCGCGCGTCCGAGCACTCGGGGTACATGGCCAACTACTTCCGCTGGTTCGGCGTCCCCGAGGCACCGTTCGGCTGGTACTACGACGTGCTGGCCGCGTTCGCCAAGATCTCCACCGCGAGCCCGTGGATGCGCCTGCCCGCGCTGATCGCCGCGATCGTGTGCTGGATGGTGATCAGCCGCGAGGTGGTGCCGCGGCTGGGCCGCGCGGTGCGCCACAACTCGGTGGCGCTGTGGACCGGCGGACTGGTGTTCCTGGCATTCTGGCTGCCCTACAACAACGGACTGCGCCCCGAACCCATCGTCGCCGTCGGCGCGCTGCTGACCTGGTGCTCCATCGAGCGGGCCATCGCCACCGGACGCCTGCTGCCCGCCGCGATCGCCGCCCTCGTCGGCGCGTTCACGCTCGCCGCCGCGCCGACCGGCCTGATGTGCATCGCCGCGCTCCTCGCCGGACTGCGCCCGATCACCCGGCTGATCGTCCGACGCCGCAAGCAGATCGGCACGCTGTCGCAGCTACTGCCGCTCGCCGCGGCCGGCACCCTCGTGCTGGCGGTCGTGTTCGCCGACCAGACGTTCGCCGCCGTCATGGAAGCCACCCGCGTCCGCACCATCATCGGCCCCAACCTCGAGTGGTACCAGGACTTCCTGCGCTACTACTACCTGTTCGTCCCGACCACCGACGGCTCGCTGGCCCGCCGCTTCGCGTTCCTGACGATGCTGCTGTGCCTGTTCACGGTGCTGTTCGTGTTCCTCAAGCGCAAGCGGATCCCCGGCGTCGCCGCCGGGCCGTCGTGGCGCCTGATGGGCATCGTCTTCGGAACGATCTTCTTCATGATGTTCAACCCCACGAAGTGGACACACCACTTCGGGGCGTACGCGGGTATCGCCGGCTCGCTGGCCGCGCTGACGGCCGTCGTCGTGTCGGCCAGCGCGCTGCGCTCGCGCCGCAACCGGACGATCTTCCTGGCCGGGCTGCTGTTCGTGTTGGCGCTGTCGTTCTCCGGCATCAACGGCTACTGGTACGTGTCGAGCTACGGTGTGCCGTGGTTCGACAAGACCGTCTCGCTCGGCGGCCGCGAATCGAACACCCTGTTCCTGGTGCTGTTCGGGTTGTCGCTCGCCCTGGTCGCGTGGCAGTACCTGCGGGAGGGCTACGCACCGCCGCCCGCGAAGCCCGGCACCGCCAAAGGCCGCCGGATCCGCAAGTTCGCCGCCGCCCCGCTGACCGTCGTCGCCGGACTCATGGTGCTGTTCGAGGTGCTGTCACTGCTCAAGGGCGCGGTGTCGCAGTATCCGGCGTACTCGATCGGCCGCTCCAACATCGACGCGCTCGCCGGCAAGACGTGCGGCCTCGCCGAGGACGTCCTCGTCGAGCAGGACCCCAACGCCGGGGCGCTCACCCCGGTGCCGGACCCGAAGAACCCGCTCGCCGACCCCGCCGACCCGCTCGCGGGCAGCAAGGCCGTCGGCTTCACCCCCAACGGCGTCCCCGGCGACCTGACCGCCGACTACGTCGAGGTCAAGGCCGGCATGGGCAACACCGACAACCAGAGCGTCGGGCCCACGTTCCAGACCGGTTCCGGCTCCGGCACCAGCGGCGGCCAGGGCGACCGCGGGATCAACGGCAGCACCGTCAAACTGC
The DNA here is from genome assembly GCF_005484805.1 of Rhodococcus sp. SGAir0479. Lineage (NCBI taxonomy): Bacteria > Bacillati > Actinomycetota > Actinomycetes > Mycobacteriales > Nocardiaceae > Rhodococcus > Rhodococcus sp. SGAir0479. The sequence continues at coordinate 4,235,073 of NZ_CP039432.1, read as the reverse complement.
CGTTCGGTCTCGACCCCGCCCGCACCCCCGTGCTCGGCAGCTACCAGGACGGCGTCCAGGAGCAGGCGTCCGTCGTCTCCAGCTGGTACGCGCTGCCCGAACGGAGCGACGACGCGCCGCTCGTCGTGCTCTCCGCGGCCGGCCGCATCTGGTCCGTCGACAACACCGGCAAGCCCACCTACGGGCAGCCGCTCGAACTCGAATACGGCAAGCGTCAGCCCGACGGCACCGTCGCGCTGCAGGGCAGCTACGTGCCCCGCGACGTCGGCCCCGCCCCGTCGTGGCGGAACCTGCGCGTCCCGCTCGCCGACCTGCCCGCCGACACCGACGTGGTCCGGGTCAAGGCGTCCGACCCCAACCTCACCGGCGACCAGTGGCTCGCGTTCACCCCGCCGCGGGTGCCGAAACTGGCGTCGCTCGACAGCGTCGTCGGCCGCGACCAACCCGTCCTGCTGGACTGGGCCGTGGGCCTGCAGTTCCCGTGCCAGCGCCCGTTCGACCACCTCGACGGTGTCGCCGAGATGCCGAACTACCGCATCCTCCCCGACCGACCGCTCGCCGTCAGCTCCACCGACACGTGGCAGTCGCTCGAGAACGGCGGCCCCCTCGGCTGGACCGAGATGCTCGCCGGCGCCACCACCGTCCCGACGTACCTGAAGGACGACTGGGCCCGCGACTGGGGCTCCCTCGAGCGCTACGACCGGTACTACCCCGACGCCCGGCCCGCCGACATCAGCACCGAGCAGATCAACCGCCTCGGCTTCTGGTCCCCCGGCACCATGCGCGTCTACGCGCCGTAGCTGGTTCCCCCTCTTCGGCCGAATGTCACATGCGTCCAGTTGGACTGAACGCATGTGACATTCGGCCACGGAGAGGGCTGTGGATAACCCCCATGTCTGTCCACAGGACCGGCTGAGCAGCCCGGATCGGTCAACGCAGGCACGATCATGACCGAATGAGACGGGGAGCGTGGGCCGACGACGAGGCCGCACTGTACGGACTGAGTACCAACGGGATCGTCCGCACCGCGACGCTGCTGAACGCGGGCGTCACCCGAGGAGCGATCTCCGGACGCTGCCGGGGTGGCGGGCCGTGGCAACGCGTACCGCGGCGACATCCTCGTCCTCATCTCCTCGTCCCACCACCGCAGGGACTTTTCCTTCGTCACGGTCGAACGGACGTGGCGTCTGCCCGGACCGGTCACGAAGGGCAGCCTGCGGGTCGCGCCCATCGCGCGCAGTCTGCTCGACGCCGCCCGCCGCACCTCCGCGCTCGACGCGTGTCGTGCGCTGCTGGTCGGCGCCGTCCAACGCGGCGACGTGGGCGTGGATCAGCTGGTCGACGAAGTCGAGAGCGGCAGTTGTCGGGGCAGCGCTCTTCCGCGTCGGGTCATCCGCGAGCTCACCGATGACGCGCACTCGGTCGCAGAAATCGACGCGCAGAAGCTGTACGCGACGACGCAGCTACCGGCGATGCGCCACAACAAGGACATCGTCGGCGCGGACGGCAGCTGGATCGCTCGGCCCGACGGATGGATCGACGACGTCGCGGTGGCCTGGGAGATCGACTCGCTCGCGCACCATCTCACCGCACAGGCGCACGAAGCCACGCTCTTGCGGCGAGCGCGCATGCAGCGGCACGGAATCATCGTCGTCACGCACCTGCCGAAGCAGATCCGGCACGACCCGCGGACCGTGCTCACCGACCTGCACTCGGCATACGCACAGGGGCTCGAACGCGAGCGGCCGAATGTCACATGCGTTCAGTTGGACTGAACCCATGTGACATTCGGCCACACCGGGAAGGACGGCAGATCAGAACGGCAGCAAGTGATGCTTGCGCGGGTTCTTGAACACCTTCTTGCCGCGCAGCAGCGTCAGTGCCTTGCGGATCTCGAGGCGGGTGGTCGACGGCTCGATGACGGCGTCGATGTAGCCGCGCTCGGCGGCAATGTACGGCGTCGCGATGTGCTCGTTGTAGTAGTTGATGAGCTGCGCGCGCAGGGCGGGCGCGCCCTCACCGGCGGCCTCGAGCTGACGGCGACCGATGATGTTGACGGCACCCTCGGCGCCCATCACGGCGATGCGGGCGGTGGGCCACGCGAAGTTGACGTCGGCGCCCAGCTGCTTGGAGCCCATCACGGCGTAGCCGCCGCCGTACGACTTGCGCACCACGACGGTGACCTTGGGGACGTCGGCCTCGACGTACGAGAACAGGAAGCGGCCGCCGCGCTTGATGACGCCCACCTTCTCCTGATCGACACCGACCAGGAAGCCGGGGGTGTCGACGACGAACACCAGCGGAATGTCGTAGGCGTTGCAGACCCGCACGAAGTGCGCGGCCTTGTCCGACGCGTCGGCGTCCAGCGCGCCCGACAGGTGCATCGGCTGGTTCGCGACGACACCGACCGGATGGCCGTCGACGCGCGCGTACCCGGTGATGACGTTCTGGGCCGACTCGCCGCGGACCTCGAGGAACTCGCCGTCGTCGAAGATCTTGATGAGGATGTCGTGCATGTCGTAGCCGGCGTTGTCGGCGTCGGGCATGAACGTATCGAGCGAGCGGTCGTCGTCGGTGATCTCCGGCTCGAGGCCCGGGTTGATGATCGGGGGCTTCTCGGTGCAGCTCGACGGCATGTAGCTCAGGTACTGGCGCGCGTACTCGAAAGCCGCCTTCTCGTCGGCCGCGACGTGGTGCACGTTGCCGTACCGCGCCTGGTTGCGGGCGCCGCCCAGCTCGTCGAGGCTGACGTCCTCGCCGGTGACGGACTTGATGACGTCCGGGCCGGTGACGAACATGTACGACTCTTCGGTCGCGATCACGACGTCGGTGTTGATCGGGGCGTACACGGCGCCGCCGGCGCACTTGCCGAGGATGATCGAGATCTGCGGGCACATGCCCGACAGCGGCTCCTGGCGACGGCCCATCTCGGCGTACCACGCCAGGGAGGTCACCGCGTCCTGGATGCGCGCGCCCGCGGACTCGTTGATGCCCACCACGGGGCAGCCGATCTTGATCGCGAAGTCCATGACGGCCGCGACCTTGCGGCCGAAGATCTCACCGGCGGCACCGCCGAAGACGGTCTGGTCGTGCGCGAACACCGCGACCGGACGGCCGTCGACGAGGCCGTGGCCCGTGACGACGCCGTCGCCGTACGGGTTGGACGCGTCACCGGGCTGCCGGGCCAGCTGACCCATCTCGACGAACGTGCCCGGGTCGAGGAGCATGTCGATGCGCTCGCGCGGCGTCGGCAGGCCCTTGTCCTTGCGCTTCTGGATCGCTTTGGGGTTACCCGGGGCCTTCGACAGCTCGAGCTTTTCGTGCAGTTCCGCAAGCTTTTCTGCGGTGGTGGTGCTCACTCAGTTGCTCCGCTTCTCGATCTCGGCCAGCTTGTTCGACAGATCCGCGCCGACCTTGGCGATGTAGGGCTCGTCGACGATCTGGATGTGGTCGCCACCGATGTAGACGACCTCCAGGTTCTTGGCGACATCACCCCAGCCGCCGTCGGGCTGACGCGTCCCGAACGAGGGCTCGAGGTTGATCGCGTCCTCGTGGTAGCTGTCCGCCATGTACAGCACGACGTCCCCGTCGTACGGCTGCGGGTCCGCCGTCTGGATGGCCCGGTTGTCGAGCCACGACGTGCGCTGGTGCTCGATGATGCCGCCGGGGATCTTCGCGCCGCTCAGCTTGAGCAGGTCCATGAGGATCCCGATCTGCTCCTCGTCGCTGCCCGCCTCGGCGAGCCGGTCGAACGGCAGGGGTGCGTCCACACCGTACGTCTTCTTCGCGAAGCTCGCGTAGCGCTGCCAGCGCGCCCGGATCTCCTCCGGGGTGTCCTCGACCTTCTCACCGGCCATGACGGTGTCGATGAGACCGACGACACGGACGTCGGCGCCCTGCTCGCGCAGCTGCCGAGCCACCGCGTAGGCGAGCACACCGCCGAGCGACCAGCCGGCCAGCACGTACGGGCCGTCGCCCTGGATCTCCCGCAGCAGCGGCACGTAGGCCGCGGCACGCTCGTCGATGGGCCCCTCGACGCGTTCGAGACCGAACATCGGGGTGTGCGCGGGCAGGCGCTTGAGCAGCGGCTCGTAGGCCACCGTCGAACCACCCGCCGGATGGAACACGAACACCGGGACGGCGTCCGAGCCCTCGGCCCGCGGCCGCAGCGTGCGGACCAGGCCGTCGATCTTCAAACCGTCCTCGAGATGCTGACGCACCGTCTCCGCGAGCTGCTCGATGGTCTCCGCGTCCAGCACGTCGTCGACCGTGATCTCGCCGCCGGACCGCTCGGTGAGCCGTGCTGCCAACTTCTCGGCGTCCTCGTCGCCGAGGATCGGCAGCGTGGCGAAGATGCTCTTGGCCGACTTGCCGGTCACCACCGCCCACGACGCGAACGTCAGACGCTCGGCCGCATCACGCGGCGGCACGTCGATCTCGCCGGACTCGGACGGGGCTTGCTCGGCGGGCTCGACGACCGGTGCCGCGGCCTCGGACACCGTCTCCCCGGCGTCCTTCTCGGCCTGCTGCTGCGCGGCCAGCGCCGCGACCTCCTCGCGGTTGTCGACCGCGTAGCGCAGGTACTTCGCGACGTCGTGCAGGCTCGCGTCCTTCACGGCCGCGAGCTGCAGCTGCGGGATGTCGAACTCGTACTCGACGCGGTTCTTGATCCGGACCGCCATCAGCGAGTCCAGGCCCAGCTCGATCAGCGGGATCTCGCCCGGCAGATCCTCGGGCGCGTAGCCCATGGACTCGGCGACGATGATCGTGAGCCGGTCCTCGAGCGTCTGCGAGCTCTCCGGATCCCAGCGCTCCCCGAAGCTCTCGGCCGGCTCGGCGGCCACCTCGTCGGACACGGTCGGCTGCGCGGCGACCACGGCGGCCGGTTCGGGCAGCGCCTCACCGGACGACACGACCGCGTCGTACACGAGCGCGAACCCGGTCTCGGACTTGGCGTGCACCTGCACCGACGCACCACCGAGATGCGGCACCAGCGTAGTGGTGAGCGTCCCGGCCGAGGGCACGTCGCCGTGCGCGACCGCACCGGTCAGCGCGACGTCCGCGAACAGCTGCGACGCGGCCGCGGTGACGAGCGCACCGAGATCGGTGACGGCGGACGCCTGCACCTCCCATGCGTGCCGGCCGTCGGGCAGCGCGACGTGCGCACCCGGGATGCGGGTGTTGCCCGACGTGGAGACCCGCGCCTCGATCCAGTGCCGCTTGCGCAGGAACGCGGTGCGCGGCAGATCGGCGAAGTCGCCGGCCGGCAGCAGCGACGGCAGGTCGACCGCGTGCCCGTGGACGTACAGGTGCGCGAGCGCGGTGAGCACGCCGAGCGGCTCGTCCTCCTTACGCTTGAGCGTCTGGATCAGCTGGGTGTCGGCCACCCCGGCGGCCCACGCGGTCGCGGCGACCGACATCAGCGTCACCGGGTTGGGCGCGAGCTCGACGAACGTGGTGTGTCCGGCGTCGACCGCGGCCTTGACGGCATTGGTGAAGTACACGCTGTGCCGCAGACCCTTGGTCCAGTACTCCACCGGGTGGATCGGGGCGTGGCCCGCCGGGTAGAAGGCGTCCTGGTCGACGGACGAGTACTGCCCCACCTTCAGCGTGTGCGGCTCGATGCCGGCCAGTTCGGCCGCGAGCTCGCCGAGCAGCGGGTCGACCTGCGAGGTGTGGCTGGCGCCCTTGGTCTGCAGGACGCGGGCCAGCTTCTCCTCGGCCTCGGCGCGCGCGACGATCGCGTTCACCTCGGGCTCGGGGCCACCGATGACGGTGTGGGTGGGCGCCGCGTACACGCACACCTCGAGGTGCGGGAAGTCCGGCAGCACGTTCTCGATCTCGGCGGCGCTGTACTCGACGAGCGCCATGAGGCGGATGTCGTCGCCCTCGAGCAGCCCCTCGGCCTCGCCCATGAGGCGCGAGCGCGAGCAGATGACCCGGACGGCGTCCTCGAGCGACAGCCCGCCCGAGACGTACGCGGCGGCGGCCTCGCCCATCGAGTGTCCGACGAGGGCGGACGGCTCGGCGCCGTGGTGGCGCAGCGTCTTCGCGAGCGCCACCTGGATGGTGAAGATGCCGACCTGCGACGTCTCGACGTCGTAGTCGACCGAGTCGTCGAGGAACTTCTCCTTCATGGAGTAGCCGGCCTCGTCCTCGATCAGCGCGTCGACCTCGTCGACGGCGGCGCGGAACACCGAGTTCTCGATGTACAGCTGCTTGGCCATCTTGCGGTGCTGCGAGCCGTAGCCCGAGAACACCCACACCGGGCCCTTGGTGGCGGGCGCGTCGGCGGTGAGCACACCGGGGGCGGGCTTGCCGGCGGCCACGGCACGCAGCCCGGTGACGGCCTCGGCGCGGTTCTTCGCGATCACCACGGCGCGGGAGCGGCCGTGGTTGCGCTTGGCGAGCGTGCGCGCGACGTCGGTGAGCGGCGTGCGGCTGCCCTCCTCGGTCTCGAGCCAGTTGGCCAGGTCCTCGGCGGCGCGGCGGCGGCGGGACGGCATCGACGCCGACACCGCCAGCAGCACCGCGGTCTCGGCGATCTCGACGGCGTCCGACGCCTCGTCGAGCCCGACCGACTCGGCGGCCTCGGCGAGCATCCGCTCGGCCTCGGCCTCGACCGTGGTGTTCTCGTGGTCGAGGCTGATCTGCTCGGTCTCGGTCTCCACCGCGTCGGCGGGACCGGTGTACTCACGGACCACGACGTGCGCGTTGGTGCCACCGAAACCGAAGCCCGACACGCCCGCGACGGCCCGCCCGGTGTACCGCGGCCACGCCGTCGCCTCGGGCACCACCTGCAGGTGCGCCTTGTCGAACTGGATGTACGGGTTGGGGCCGGCGTAGTTGAGCGACGCCGGGATGACGTCCTCCTGCATCGCCAGCACGACCTTGATCAGGCCCGCGGCGCCGGCGGCGGCCTCGAGGTGCCCGAAGTTGGTCTTGGCCGAGCCCAGCAGGGCCGGCTTGTCGGCGTCGCGGCCGCGGCCGACGACGCGGCCGAGGGCGTCCGCCTCGATGGGGTCGCCGAGGATGGTGCCGGTGCCGTGGGCCTCGACGTAGTCGACACCGGACGGGGCGATGCCCGCGTCGCGGTAGGCGTGCCGGAGGCAGTCGGCCTGCGCGTCCGGGTTGGGCGCGAGCAGACCGTTGGAGCGGCCGTCCTGATTGACGGCGGAACCGGCGATGACCGCCAGGATCGGGTCGCCGTCCCGCTCGGCGTCCTCGAGACGCTTGAGGACGACGACGCCGCCGCCCTCGGCGCGGACGATGCCGTTCGCGTCGGACGAGAACGCCTTGATCTTGCCGTCCTCGGTGAGGACACCGCCCTCGTCGAAGCCCAGGGTCGCGGGCGGGGCCAGCAGCATGTTGACGCCGCCGGCCAGGGCCACCTCGGACTCGCCCGAGCGCAGGCTGCGCACCGCCTGGTGCACCGCGACGAGCGACGACGAGCACGCCGTGTCGAGCGCGATCGACGGCCCGCGGAAGTCGTAGAAATACGACACCCGGTTGGCGACGATCGCCGTCGAGGTGCCGGTCAGCGCATACGGGTGCGCCGACGCCGGATCGCTCACCGCCAGCAGCTGGTAGTCGTTGGCCGACGTGCCCAGGAAGACCCCGACCTCGCGGCCCTTGAGCTGGTTCGCCGGGATGTGCGCGTGCTCGAGCGCCTCCCACGTGAGTTCGAGCGCGAGCCGCTGCTGCGGATCGACGTTCTGGACCTCGAGCGGCGACATCGCGAAGAACTCGGCGTCGAAGCCGTGCACGTCGTCGAGGTAGCCGCCCTTGGTGGCGGCCTTCTCGACGGCCGCCGCGACGTACGGGTCGGCGAGGAACTCGGTCCAGCGGCCCTCGGGCAGGTCGCGCACCGCGTCCTTGCCCTCGATCAGCAGCTTCCACATCTCCTGCGGCGTCTGTCCGCTGCCCGGGAAGCGGGTGGCCATGCCCACGATGGCGATGTCGTGCGACTGACCGAGCGGGGTGCCGCCGCGGTAGTAGGCGTCGTCGTCGCCGTACTCGGGTTCGGGCTCGCCCTCGATGATGCGAGTCGCCAACGAGGCGATGGTCGGATGCTGGTACGCGACCGTGGCCGAGAGCGTGACACCCACGAGATCCTCGATCTCGCCCGACAGCGCGACCGCGTCCCTCGACGACAGGCCGAACTCCTCCATCGGTCGATCGTCGGAGATCGCGGCGACCGGTTGCCCGGTGGCCTCCGCGATCCAGTTGCGCAGCCATTCGCGCAGCTGCGCGACCGTCATCTCGTGTTCAGCCATCAACTCACCAAGCTATCCGTCAGGAAGGGAACTAGTCGGAAACGCTGTCCGGGAATGCGGTCTGGGCGTGACCGCCGCGCAGCGTCCCCTCGACGTAGGCCGCCTTGCATGCTCGGCGGGCCAGCTTGCCGCTGGACGTGCGCGGAATGGACCCGGCGGGCACCAGCAGGACGTCGCGAGCGGTCACACCGTGCCGCGACGAGATGGCGGCGCGGACGGTGTCGGCGATGGGCTGCGGGTCGGCCTTGCCGGCACCCGGTGCGCGTTCGGCGACGATGACCAGCTGCTCCGACGCGTCGTCCCGGTCGAAGACCAGACCGGAGTGCGAGTTCTCGAAGACCTGCGCGGGCAGCTGGTTGGCGGGCACCGCGAACGCCGCGACGAACCCGGGGCGCAGCGCCGAGCTGGCCTCCTGCGCGGAGTACTCGAGGTCCTGCGGGTAGTGGTTGCGGCCGTCGACGATCACGAGGTCCTTGACACGGCCGGTGATGTACAGCTCACCGTCGACGAAGACGCCGTAGTCGCCGGTGCGCAGCCAGTTGGCGTCCTCGGGGGCGCCGACGGCATGCGAGTTCTCGGGCAGCCGCTGAAGCAGCTTGTTGTGGAACGTCTCGGCCGTCTCCTGCTCGCGACCCCAGTAGCCCTGACCGATGTTGTCGCCGTGCAGCCAGATCTCGCCGACGTGGCCGTCGGCCCGCTCGGCGCCGGTCTCCGGATCCACGATGGTGGCCCACTGGCTCCGCGAGATGGCGCCGCACGCCACCTGCGCGACGGCGCCGGGCGCATCCTGGTCCACCTGGACCATGCGGCCGGCGTTGAGCTCGTCACGGTCGACGTAGAGGACCTTCGCCTCGTCGTCGGGATGCGTGGTGGAGACGAACAGCGTGGCCTCGGCCATGCCGTACGACGGCTTGATCGCGGTCTTGGGCAGCCCGTACGGCGCGAACGCGTCGTTGAACTTGCGCATCGACGAGACCGTGACCGGCTCGCTGCCGTTGATCAGGCCGATGACGTTGCTGAGGTCGAGGTGCTCGCCGTCCTTGGGCAGTCCGCGGACCGCGGCGTGCTCGAACGCGAAGTTGGGGGCGGCGGCGTACGTGCCGGCGCCGTCCGAGACGGCGGCCAGCTCCTTGATCCACCGGTACGGCCGCTGCACGAACGCCCGCGGGCTCATGATGGTGATGTACTGGCCGCCGAGCGCGGGCAGGATCACCGTCAGCAGACCCATGTCGTGGTACAGCGGCAGCCAGGTGACGCCGCGCGAGTGCTCGCTGAGGCCGAGCGAGTCGACCATCTGCAGGACGTTGGTGGCGACGCCGCGGTGCGTGATCTCCACGCCCGCCGGGGTCCGGGTGGAGCCCGACGTGTACTGCAGGTACGCGATGTCGTCGAGCTCGATCGCCGGGCGCACCCAGGTGTCGCCGACGCTGTCCGGGATGGCGTCGACGGCGATGATCCGGGGCCGCTTGGCGGCGGGCAGCGAGCGGAAGAACTGGCGCACGCCGGCGGCCGACGACGTGGCGGTCAGGATCGCGGCCGGCTCGCAGTCGCCGAGGACGGCGTGCAGACGGTCGGTGTGGCCGGGCTCGTCCGGGTCGAACAGCGGCACCGCGATGCGGCCGGCGTGGATGGCGGCGAAGAAGGACGTGACGTAGTCCAGGCCCTGCGGAGCCAGGATCGCGACCCGGTCGCCGTATTCGGTGACCTGCTGCAGTCGCGCCGCGACCGCGCGGAGACGCAGACCGAACTGACCCCAGGTCAGCTCGTGGGCCTCCCCGTCACGCTCACGCGAGTAGTCGATGTAGCGGTACACCAGCTCACTTGCGTTGTTGCGTGTGTGGTCGTCGACATAGTCGATCAACGTGTGACCCGGCGTGAGCCGAATCTGGCCCTGTTCGTCGAGGTAGTCGTCGAACATTGCGTTCATTCCTTCTCCTGTCGAAGCGATCACACAACCATCAACGGACATGGCTGAGCCCCAGACTTCCTTCGCCGCGCGGATACATTTGCATTGTCACTACCTCGTCGGATCTGCCTGCTGTGTTCCGCCGTTCGCCACTACCCATTCCTAGTTGTAGCGACTCATGGCCACTTGGACGCAGACGACACACCTACGAGTCAGTCCATCGGCTCGAAACCAGCAACATGTTACAGATGTGCATCGGCTCACTCGCCCCGGAGCAACGGGATCACTGGCGCGAACGCTTCCAGCTGAGTCGGGAATACGCCCACATATGACATCGACGTCTTCTCGCGTACGTTACGGATCTGATCCGCGATCTGCTCGTACGTGCCGATCGCCAGGTAGGGCGAGTTCAGCAACTCCTCGACGGACAGCGAGGTGTCGACCTCGATGTTCGGCGGGAACCCCTGGTCGAGCGCGGCCAGCGCCATTTCGGCGGCCTGCTCGCGATCGTCGGTCACCATGATGGTGGTGATGGTCCAGTTGAGTTCGATGTCGTCGAAGCGCTCACCGGCCGCGTCGCGAATCCGCTCGACGCGCTCGATCGTCTTCTCCATCGTGATGCCCGACAGCAGCAGCCGGCCATCGACGCTGGTGGGGGTCGCGACCGAGATGATGTCGGCGTACCGGGCCGCCAGCGCCAGCATCTTCGGTCCGCCGCCACCGACGGCGATCGGCGGGCGCGGGCCCTGCCGCGGCCGCGGGCTGCCCTTGAGGCCCGCGATCCGGTAGTACTTGCCCTCGAAGTTGCACTCCTGCCCCCGCAACAGCGTGTCCAGAATCTGCAGGGACTCCTCGAGTTTCGCAATTCGGACACCGGGGCGTTCGTACTCGATGCCGCCCTTGTCGAACTCTTCCTTCATCCAACCGGCGCCGATGCCCAGCTCCAGGCGACCGCCCGAGAGCACGTCGATGGTCGCGGCATCCTTCGCCAGGATCGCCGGGTGCCGGAAGCCGTTCGCGAGGACCGCGGTCCCCAGCCGGATCCGCTCCGTCGCGACGGCGAGGGCCCCCAGCGCAGCGATCGGACCGACCTGATTGCCCAGGTGGTCGGGAATCATGAAGCTGTCGTAGCCGAGTTCCTCGGCCTTCTGCGCGAGCTTGACGAACCGACGGGCGCCGCCCTCCTCGGCGTTCCCCTCACCACCGGCCGCGAACCGGAACCTGCGCGGCGCCGGGACGCGCACGTCCGAGCCGTCGGTGGAACTCATCGAAGCCTTCTTCCTCATTTCACGCGTTGTCATCGGTCCGGCACGCAACGTGCGCCAACCCACCAGCATAGGGACCCGCCCCCACGGCCCGTGGTCGGGCCGCGAGGACGGACACTACCGCCCACGGGTCGGTCGAGTACCCGCTTCGAGCAGAGTAGGACCGACCCCGAGGGGTCCGCTATTCGTGCGCGGGAGTGGGGGCCTCGTCGATCTTCTCGCCCGCCCAGTCGGCGATCCACTGCGTCGCGGTGGTGCCGTTGCCGTCGACGACGAACGAGTTGTACTGCGCGTGAACAGGATTGTTGTAGTACTCGCCGAGGCGTACCGCGCTGCCGAGCAGGTTGCCGAACTTGAGAGCTTCGGCCGGAGCGTCACAGATCGCGTCGCTGGGAGCACAGATCTGCACGGCCCGGTCGCCCAGCGCACCGAAACCGCCCGGCCGCGCCCCCGTCATCGTGATCCCGGGCAGCTTGAGACCCGAGAGCGACAGTTCGGCGCCGACGCCCGCGACCGGCGGGCCGATGGTCGGTGCTGCCGCCGGATCCCGGCGGCCGTCGGCGATGAGACCGACGCCCAGCACCTGGTCCGGCGAGACCGGACCGTCGCCGGCACCGATCCGCGCCGCGACGTCGCCGGCGATCACCGCACCCTGCGAGAATCCGGTCAGCAGGTACGTCGTCAGCGGGCACTCCGCGTGGCGGCGCTCGATGACGCCGATCGTCGCTTCGGTGCCGGCGGCGCGGGAGTTGTTGTACGACTCCTGGCCGTCCGGCGGCAGTGCGACCGGGTTCGAGAACTGCGCGACGTACGGCACCGTGTAGACGTCGGCGCGCTGCGGCGAAAACCTCTCCTGGAGGGGTCGTGTGACATTGAGCATGAGGGACGCGGGGTTGGCCGTCGGGTTGTGCGGGTCGTCGGCCGCACTCGACTCCCAAGTGCCGGGCACCGAGATCACCTGCACGTCCGGGCAGTCCGCCGGCTGCGCGTTGGGTGGCGTGGGGGCCGGCGGCGTCGGCGGGGTGGGGCCCGGGACCCGGCCCGCCAGCAGGTACCAGACGGCCAGGATCACCAGCAGGAGGATCAGGACGGCGAGGAACACCAGCCCCGATCGCTTACGCCCCGCCTGCCGCGTTGCCCGGCCTCCGCGACCGCTCGCACTCATCGGCCGCTACTTGTTGCAGTACGTCGACTGCGCGACGCGGATGTAGACCTGGGCGTTCTTGCCGGCCTGCTCGGCGGTCATCTCCTGGCCCGCCGCGCTCGCCTCGCTGCCGACGGCCGCCGTGACGAACGTGGCCACCTCCTCGGGCGAGCTGCCCTGCTCCTGGGCGGCACAGATGTAGTCGGCCGTGGAAACGGCGATGACGCCGTCGGCGGCCGGGGTGATGCCTTCCTTCTTCAACGCATCCAGGTAGGCCTGGCCGCGCGGGGAGATCGGGACCTCGGTGGGACCGGGGAAGTCGCTCGGCACGGCCTGCGGCTGCTCGGCCGGGCCGCTGTCGGACTCGGTAGTGGTCGCGGGCGCCTCCGACGGCTGCTCCGTCCCGCTCTTCGCCGGCGCCTTCGACGGGCTGGGCGCGGCCGACGTGGTGGTCGTCGGGCTGCCGGTGGCCGAGGAGTCGTCGTCGCCACACGCGACGAGCAGACCGCCGGCGACCAGGCTCAGCGCGCCCACGGCCACGGTGCGGGCCAGGGCGGAACGGGTGCGGGAGAAGTGCGACATATCAGTCCTCGAGGTTGCTGTGTCGGGTCGGCCGTGCTCGACACTCCGGGTACCGACCCCTGGAACAGGCTACAGATGACGTGCGGGCGGTGACCGGACCCGTGGATCCGGTCACCGCCCGCACATCGGTCAGCTCATGATCAACCGATCGACGGCTTGCCGCCCTTGATGGTGATCACGCCGTGCTGGAAGTTCTGCTGAACCCCGCCGGCGATGTCGAACTGGTCGGAGATCGGGTAGCCGAGGCGTCCGTTCTCGTAGCCCACCGAGGCCCACGCGTCGAAGATGGGGCCGTTCTTGACGGTCCACGCGCCGGTGCCCTGGCTCCAGTAGATGTTGCCGTTCTGGAAGCGGTTGAAGCGACCGTTGTCCTTGATGACGTTCTCGCTGGTCACGGGGAAGCCGAGCCAACCGTTCTCGTAGCCGGTGGAGGCGTACTTCTCCATGATCAGACCCTGGACCGCGTTGGTGCCGGTCTGCGGGCTCCAGTACATGGCGCCGATCTCGAAGCCCTGGACCAGACCCTCCTTGCCGGGGGTCTTGATCTGGTCGGCGGTCGGGTAACCCAGCGGGCCACGCTCCCAGCCCTGCTTGGACCACTCGTCACGGATCGGTCCGCTCACCGCGTGGGCACCGGTCTGCGGGGTCCAGTAGATCGAACCCTTCTGGAAGTGGTTCAGGCGACCACGGCCGTCGGCGAGGGCGACCTCGTCGGTGGTGGGCAGGCCCAGCACGCCGTCCGGTCCGCCCGCACCCTGGTACGCGCCACCGATCCGGCCCGCGACCGGGTGCGCACCCGTGCCGCCGGAGAAGAAGATCCGACCGAAGCGGTAGTCCTGCGCGACACCGCCGGCGACCGAGTACTCGCCGGTGAGGCAGTCACCGATCCAGTTGTTGCCATTGGCGACCGGCGCGATGGCGCCCTTCGGGCTGCACGCCGGCTTGTCGGCCTCGACATCGAGCGCCTTCGCGAGCTGCGGCCACAGCTGGTGCAGTTCGAACTCCCAGTACGGCCACGAATGCGTGCCCGACGGACGGTAATTCACGGTCGCGGGGATGTTCAGCTTGCGCAGCTTGGTGGTGAACGTCTGCGACGTCAGGCGGGAGAGGATCTCGAGACCCATGCCCGCGTAGTTGGTGCTGATGCCCGGGATGCCCGACGGCTGGTCGTACGGGCCGGTGGTGCCGCTGCCGCTCGACACGTAGAGGCTGACGCCCTTGAGCTTGTCGGCCAGCAGGTACGGATCGTGCGCGGCCCACGCGTCGTTGGTGGGGTTGCCCCACATCGCGTCGGCGTCGTAGCCGCCCGCGTCGGCCATGGCGAAGGCGATCGCCTGCGGCATGCCGAGCGTGGTGGTCGTGAGGATGCCCGACAGCGAACCGGCGAACTTGAAGAAGCCCTGGTTGCGCGCCGCCAGCATCATCGCGGAGGTGCCGCCCATCGAGAGGCCGACGACGCCGCGGGTCTGCGTGCTGCGCCAGTCGTTCTCGAGGATCGACGGAAGTTCCTTGGTGAGGAACGTCTCCCACTTGTAGTTCTGGCCGTTGTTCTGGTCCTGCCAGTCCGCGTAGAAGCTGGACTGTCCGCCGATGGGCAGCACGACGTTGACGTTCTTGTCCGCGTAGAACTGCTCGGCGTCGGACTCGAGGGTCCAGCCGTTCTCGTCGTCCCGCGCCCGCATGCCGTCGAGCATGTAGACGACGGGGAACTTGGCGTCGGGCTTGGCATTCCAGTCCCGGGCCAGCAGCAGCTGGACCTGAATCGGGACACCCATCGACGGGGAGTTGACCCAGACCGCGACACGGCGGTCGGTGAGCCAGTCGACCCGGTCGACGGTGCCGACGGCCGACTGGGTGGTCGACGGAGAGCCGGGCGTGCCGAGCGACTGCGCGGTGGCGGTGCCCCCCGAGGTCAGTCCGGCGGCAATCGGCAGCACCAGCGTGGCCGCGGCGAAGCCGAGCGCGCGTTTGCGCCAACCACTCCCGGCCCTATCGCGGCGCTGCGGCCGCTCGAGACCTACTCGCATCGGGACAACTCTCCTTCGTGATGGCGGACTCCCCGCTCGGCCAGAGCATCGCTTCCTTATTACACGGAACGAGCGTCCGAGTGCGTTTGCCGCGCTGGTTGGATAGTGAATTCGTCGAATCTGTGCGAGCCGAACGGGTCTGCTCGAACCGCGAGATGCCGTCCCCCGCACTTCGGTGCGGGGGACGGCATCTCGAACGTCAGGTCATGCCGGTGTCACCAGGCGTTCAGCGTGTCCAGGATCTGGCCACGGGCCTTCCACAGCTCGGCCGACCAGTAGGCCCACGAGTGGGTGCCGGTGGCGGGGAAGCTGTAGTTCGCGGGGATCTTGAGCGTCGCGAGGCGGACCTGGAAGGCCCGGGTGTTGATGAGCGACAGCGCCTCGAGCCCCATGGCGTTCGCGGTGTTGTAGTAGTCGATGAACTTCTTCGGCTGGTCGTACGCGCCGGGCAGGCCGCTCGACGCCGAGATGTACATCGACAGACCCTCGAGCTTGGGTGCGAACACGAACGGGTCGTTGCGCAGCCACGCGGAGCTCCACGGCGGGCCCCACATCGAGTCGACGTTGTAGCGGCCGGCGTCGAGCATCGCGACGCGGATGGCCTCGCGCATGCCGGGAGCCGAGATGTTCAGGTAGCCCGAGAGCGATCCGGCGAACTTGAACTGGTCACGGTGGTAGGCGGCCAGGGTGAGGGCGGCGGAGCCACCCATCGACAGGCCCAGCACACCGTTGTTGGAGCGGGAGACGCCGCGGGTCTCGAGGTACGCGGGCAGCTCCTCCGTCAGGAAGGTCTCCCACTTGTAGGTGATCTTCTGCCCGTTCATGTTGCTGGGCGCGTACCAGTCGGTGTAGAAGCTCGACTGGCCGCCGACCGGCATCACGAGCGTGACGTTGTCGTTGCGGTACTGGTCGAGCGCGTTGGTCTCGAAGCTCCAGGCGTTGCGGTCCTCCCGCGCGCGCAGTCCGTCGAGCAGGTAGAGAGCGGCGTTGCCGCCGCGGGCGGCCCACTGGATCTGGACCTTGATCGGACCCATGCTGGAGTCGACGAAGGCCTCTTCGTAGCCACCTGCGGGCGCGCGATGGGCGATCGGTGCCGCGGAGGCCACTGCGGCCGTACCGGCGATCCCCCCCACCACCGGCAGGATCAGCGCAGCGGCGCCGACGCCGAGTAAGCGCTCTTTCAGACGCTGCGACAGCCTAGGTCGAGCTAAACGCATGAACACTGCTCTCTTTCTTCATCTCCGGCGTCCCGCGGGGGCGGGCCCGGTGGACTCCGTCGGTGGGCAGTCCACCGGATCGCCGACCGTTCGGGCGGCTCCGGGACTGCGCCAGGTCACACTGCGCGTCGTGGACTGTATGCGACAGACCGGACTGTGACAAACATTCCGGTTGGGTTCAGCGACGTGCAGGAAGACCCTTGTGGACATCGTTTCGCCGACAACGGGAGTTACAGATCCGAGATGAACGACACATGAACCGTGACCGGAACGAAATCAGCCGCGCCCGCGCCGAGAAGACACTCCCGCCGTCGTCCGAAATGCCCGTCACCGACGGCCCGCGCGCGCCTTCCGGCAAATTTCGGGCGTACCCCGGTCAGCCGCCGCGCGGCGCCGGCATCTCGAGATCGCAGCGCTGGATCTCGTACTTGGGGACGCGGTCGAATCGGTAGGCCGCGTAATCGAAGGCGTTGCGCAGATTCCGCTTGAACAGCGGCCACGACAGTTCCGAACTGTACGACTGCTTCAGTTCGACGGTCTCCGGGCACGTCAGGGCCACCTTCGCCTGCGCCACCCAGTCCTCGTCGAGGTACCACGGCAGCCACGGATGCACCGGGACCATGCCGGTGTCCGCCACGACCCAGTCCGGGTACAGGACCTTGTCGTGCCCGATGCGGCCGCCCTCGAGACGCTCGGTGTGCGCGGCCACCGGATACGCCAGACCCATCTGGTCCAGCACCTTCACGTCCAGACCGACGTTCATACTCGTCATTCCGAGGTTGAGGAAGAAGACCGTGTGGCCGGCTCCGCCCTCGGGGATCGGGACCGGCGGAGGCACCACGTCCCAGTTGGTGAACGACGGCGTGGGCAGCAGCAGACCACCGTCGGGGGTGTCGGCGATGGCCTGCACCATCGCCCGCATCCGCGGGTAGTCGAGGTAGTCCTCGGCGAGGATCGGGTGTCGGTGACCGGTGTTGAGCGAGTAGAAGGCGCGCTCGTCGACGATGCCGGACTTTCCGACGACCGCCCCGGCCGGCATTCCGACGGTGTTCGCGGCAAACACCGCCCACACCATCGCGGTCAGCCACGCCACCGCGGTGGCGGCGAATACGCCCGTCGCATTGTTTCGTCCCCATTCCGACCGCGGCGGAATTCGAATGGGAATGACCGAGATAGGAACGAGAAAGCAAAAGAGGGCGGGCAGGAGAACGCGCCCGTGCATGAAGTCCCCACCGACGCGAATCGAATAGACCGCGAGAATGAAACCGCACGCGAGAATGAACAGCACCACCGCGGCCGGGGAATGCAGGCGCCGCGAGAAGCGGTCCCACCGTCCCTGCGAATCGTGATCCAGATCACGGGCGGTCGCGGCTCGGGCCGGGCGCCGCCACCCCAGCACCGCGACCGTGATCGCGAGGGCGACGAGCGGCAGCCACAGCGCATACGGCCCCATGAGGTTCCACAGGTACGCGAAGCCCTGCGACCACTTGGCACCGCCCGCATCCTTCGACACGGCCGTGTTCGGATAGGGCAGGCCGTAGTAGCCCATGCGCCAGACCTGGTACGCGACCGGCGCCACACCGGCCGTGACCACGATCCACACCCGCAGCTTCCAGCCGATGGGCGCCGAGAAGATCAACAGCAGCGCCAGTCCGCCGACGATCGCCATCTCGGGTCGGACCAGCGGGCCCAGTCCGGCGACGAACGCCAGCACCAGCACCGCCCGCCACGACGGCGCCGAGGTCTGCGCCCAGCGGACCAGCAGCAGCCACAGCAGCGCGATCCAGAAGATGACGAGGCAGCTCTCGAGACCCGACGTCGCGAAGTCGCGGGCGGGCGGAACCGCGATGTAGACGATCGCACCCGCCGGCACGAGCAGGACGAGACCCCCACCGCTCGCCCGGCCCCGGTGGAGCCGGCCGCTGCCGATCATCGCGAGCACGATCGCCGCGACCGACAGCACGAGCGCGAGACCGAGCACGACGTACTCGAGCCGCGCCTGGGTGATCCACCCGAACGCGTAGACGAGGTAGGTCCACAGCGTGCTGGTGTTCGCCTCCACCCGCTCGCCCGCGTTGAACACGGGACCGTTGCCGGCCAGCAGGTTCCGCACCGTGCGGAGCACGATCAGGCCGTCGTCGGCGATCCACCGCCGCTGCCACGCACCCCACGCGAAGAGCAACGCCGTGAGCACGACGCCGCCGACGAACACCGCGCGCGGCAGCCGCTCGCCCTGCGGGCGCGGCACCACGGCGGGTTCGTCGGCTGTGCGTGTCGGCTCAGACGAGGTAGACAGCGACACCTACTACTCCGATCCAGGCAATCGCGAGGAACTGGAGCACCCGGTCGCCCAGTGCAATCTCTTCGGGCTCCCCTGCCTCGCCACCGTCGACGTCGACGGCGTAACGCAGGATAGCGATCGTGAAGGGCACCATCGAGATCGCGAACCAGTTGGTGTCGTTGGCGCGGTCCTGCTCGAAGGCCCACAGTCCGTAGCAGAGCACGACGGCCGTGGCCGACAGCGTCCACACGAACCGCAGGTAGGTGCCGGTGTAGTACTGCAGCGACTTGCGGATCTTCGCGCCGGTGCGCTCGGCCAGCTGCAGCTCGGCGTACCGCTTGCCGGCGGCCATGAACAGCGACCCGAAGGCCATGATCAGCAGGAACCACTGCGACAGCGGGATCTCGGCCGCGACGCCACCGGCGATGGCGCGGATGAGGAAGCCCGACGAGACGATGCAGATGTCGAGCACGGCCTGGTGCTTGAGCCCGAAGCAGTACGCCAGCTGGATGCCGATGTAGACGGCCATGACGACTGCCAGCTGCCAGTTCGCGGCGAACGACAGCAGGATCGATCCGGCCAGCAGGACGACCGACATGGCGTAGGCCAGGTTGACCGGCAGGACCCCGGCCGCGATGGGCCGGAACCGCTTGGTCGGGTGCGCACGGTCCGCCTCGACGTCCATCGCGTCGTTGACCAGGTAGATGCCCGACGCGGCCATGCAGAACACGACGAACGCGAGCGCGACGGGCAGCAGGACGTCGGCGTCGGTGACCGACCCCGCGGCCAGCGGTGCCGCGAGCACCAGCACGTTCTTGACCCACTGGCGCGGGCGGACGGCCTTGACGATGCCGCCGGCCAGGGTCTTCGGGGGTCCGGTGACGACCGCCGGCTCCTCGCTCATTTCACTCCAAACTTCTGCTCGGCCCGGACCACGGCGGCCGCGGACACGGCGCCGAGCGCCGTTCCAGCGAGCACGTCGGTCGGGTAGTGCACTCCGAGAACGAGGCGCGAGAGCAGCATCGGCGGGACCAATACCGCAGGCAAGGGTAGCCCGGTGAGCCGGCCGAGGAGCACCGCCGCCGCGGTCGTGGACGTCGCGTGCGACGACGGGAAGCTCAGCTTGCTCGGCGTCGACACGTTGACCTGGACGGACGGGTCCGTGGGACGGGGGCGTCGCACGACACGCTTGATGACGATCGACGCGGCGTGCGCGCCGACGGCACCGATCGCGACGCCGGCCCAGCGGCGACGCCGGGGCCTGTCGAGCACCGCACCGACACCGGCGACGGCGACCCACCCGAGGGCGTGCTCACCGAAGTGCGACATGCCGCGGGCGGCGCGGACGACGGCCGGCGTGGCCCCGATGCTGCCCTGCACGGCCTGCAGGACCCGGACCTCAGATGCCGAAGACACGTTCCCACCTCTCCTTGCTGGTCAGCTCCGGCACGGCGGCCTTGTACTCGCGCTTGAGTTCGGTGTAGCGCTCGGCGAGTTCACGGCGCAGGCGCAGCGACTCCTTGAACAGCCGCGCCGCGACCCGGGGGTCACGCTTGCGGTACACGACGCCGCGGCCGTCCGCGGTGGTGACGGTGACACCGTCGACCTGCGACAGCAGGAACCAGCGCGCGTCCAGCGTCGGCACGTTCAGCTGCGGGGTCTCGAGGTGCTCGCGCTTGGCCTTCCGGGCGTTGTGCGCCAACCCCTTGACCAGACGCGTGGCGATGGCGACCTTGTTGGTCGGCAGGCTCACGTTGCCGACGTCCTCGCGGGACGGCAACGGCAGGCTGGTCGACGAAGGCAGCACGACGGCGTCCGGGTACTCCTTGCGCAGCGCGTGGACGGTGCCGAGCGCGGTCGGCAGCAGGTCGGCGACGTGCTCGGGTCCGGCCAGGAAGTCCTGGATCGCGAGGTTCTGGATCGCGACGGTCGAGTACTCGAGGCACAGCAGGTGCTTGACGGTGGCCTTGACCGTGTCGGCGATCAGCCCGGTGACGCCGTACTTGTCGGGCTGGTGCAAGGCCGCGACGACGAGACGGTTGCGCAGGTGGAAGTACGCCTGCCAGTCGATGGCGTCGTCCTTGTCGCTCCACGCCATGTGCCAGATCGCGGCACCGGGCATCGTCACCGTCGGGTAGCCGGCGGCCTTGGCCCGCAGGCCGTACTCGGCGTCGTCCCACTTGATGAACAGCGGCAGCGGTTGGCCGATCTCCTCGGCGACCTGCCGCGGGATCATGCACATCCACCAGCCGTTGTAGTCGACGTCGATGCGGCGGTGCAGCAGCCGGGACTTGCGCAGCGGCTTCTTGGAGAAGTCGTGGTCGTACTCGACGTTGGGCGCCGCGGTCCACATGAAGTTCTCACGCTTGATGACCTCGCCCATCACGTGCAGATGGCTGCGGTCCTGCAGGTTGAGCATGTGGCCGCCGACCAGGATCGGGCTCTTGGCGAACCGCGACATCGCGAGGGCGCGCAGGACCGAGTCGGGCTCGATCTCGATGTCGTCGTCCATGAACAGGATCTGCTCACAGTCCGTGTTCTTCAGCGCCTCGTACATGATGCGGCTGTAACCGCCGGAACCACCGAGGTTGCCCTGGTCGTGCATCGCGAGCTTGTCGCCGAGCGCGGCGGCGGCCTCGTCGAAGCCGGGCTCGTCGCGCACCTTGCGGGTGCCCTGGTCCGGGATGATGACGTGCTTGACGACGTCCATCACCAGCGGATCCGACGCGAGCGCCTGCAGCGCCTTGACGCAGTCGGTGGGCCGGTTGAACGTGGGGATGCCCACCGCGACGTTGGCCTCGCCGGGGGCGTCGATCGGCGCGTACCAGCCGGCGCTGAGCAGTTCGACGTCCGTGTCGGTGGTGATGTCGAACCAGATCCAGCCGCCGTCCTCGAACGGGCCGAGATCGATCTCGAACTCGAGGAGTCCCTCGCGGAATTCCTTGCCCTCCACGTGGATTCGTGAGCCGTCGGCCTTGGATCGGTAGACGTCGACGCGGCAGTGACCGGTCAGTTCCAGCCGCAGCAGCACCGAGCCGAGGATGCTCCACCGACGCCAGTAGCTGGCCGGGAAAGCGTTGAAGTAGCTACAGAACGAGACCTCGGACTCGGCGCCGATCGACACCGACGTCCGCGACGTGGCGTGCGAGCGACGCGAGTTGGTCTCGGATTCCTCGGTGTAGAGGCTGCGGACGTCGAGGGGCTCTCCGGCGCGGGGCAGCAGAACCCGCTGCAGCAGCGCGCTCACGCGAGGTCACCGGCGAGCGCCTCGCCCGACTCGAGATGCGGACGCAGCGTGTTGTCGAACATCGACAGCGCGCTCGCGATCGCCATGTGCATGTCGAGGTACTGGTAGGTGCCCAGCCGGCCACCGAACAGCACCTTCGCCTCCGCCGCCTCGGCCTTGGCGCGCACCCGGTAGGCCTCGAGCTTCGCCCGGTCCTCGGGGGTGTTGATCGGGTAGTACGGCTCGTCGCCGCTCTCCGCGAACCGCGAGAACTCGCGCATGATCACCGTCTTGTCCTTGGGGTAGTCCCGCTCCGGGTGGAAGTGACGGAACTCGTGGATGCGCGTGAACGGGACGTCGGCGTCGTTGTAGTTCATGACCGGGGTGCCCTGATAGTCGCCGCACTCGCTCAGGACCTCGGTCTCGAAGTCCAGGGTGCGCCAACCCAACTCGCCGTCGGCGTAGTCGAAGTAGCGGTCCAGCGGACCCGTGTAGACGACGGGGGCGTCGGGGCTCGCCGCACGGATGTCGTCGCGGACGTCGAACCAGTCCGTGTCCAGCCGGACCTCGATCTTCTCGTCCTTCGCCATGTTCTCGAGCCACGCGGTGTAGCCCTCGACCGGCAGACCCTCGTAGGTGTCGTTGAAGTAGCGGTTGTCGAACGTGTACCGCACCGGGAGGCGGGTGATGTTGCCGGCGGGCAGGTTCTTCGGATCGGTCTGCCACTGCTTGGCGGTGTAGTCGCGGACGAACGCCTCGTAGAGGGGGCGTCCGATCAGCGAGATCGCCTTCTCCTCGAGGTTGGACGCGTCCTTGGTGTCGATCTCGGCGGACTGCTCCGCGATGAGCGCGCGCGCCTCGGCCGGCGAGAAGTAGCGGCCGAAGAACTGGGAGACCAGACCGAGTCCCATGGGGAACTGGTACGCCTGGCCCTTGTGCATCGCGTACACGCGGTGCTGGTAGCCGGTGAAGTCGGTGAACTGGTTGACGTACTCCCAGACCCGCTTGTTCGACGTGTGGAACAGGTGGGCGCCGTACTTGTGGATCTCGATACCCGTCTCGGGCTCGGCCTCGGAGTAGGCGTTTCCGCCGAGGTGATGCCGGCGCTCGACGACGAGTACGCGCTTGCCGAGCTGCGTGGCGGCGCGCTCTGCGATCGTCAGACCGAAGAATCCGGATCCGACGACGATCAGATCGTACTGACCTGCGGACGGCTGGGCTGCATTCGAGGAGGTGCTGGGGGCAGTCACGGGAAACAGGGTAGGCGACAGTGCCGGGAGTGTGCCTGTCCGGTGGCGCGAACCGCCGGACAGGACGGTACCGACTCATCGGTATCGCTACAGCTCCTCCGCGGCGAACGCCGACATCGCATCGCGCACGAACGCCGCGGTGCCGGCGCCGTGCCGGTCGTAGTTCTCCGCGAACCGCGGATCCGCCACGTACATCTCGCCCAGCCCGGCGAACGCCTCCGCGGTGGGGCGTCGTCCCTGCCAGCCGGCCGCGACCCACTCGTAGTGCCGACGGGTGATCGCACGCACCTCGGGCGCCGAAGGGTCCAGACCGGCGGCGTGCGCGCGACCGTAGTCGGCGGCGATGTCGAGCTGGCGCTGCCGGAACCCGGACCGGTCGTCGACGCTCAGTGACCGCCACCACGTGTCGCTGTCGGTGTAGGCCTTCTCTCCCCACTTGTCGATCACCTCGTCCCGGTACCGGGTGTGATCGAACCCGTCGAACATCTCCTCGGCCATCAGCGGCTCACCTCTCCTCGTCTTCTGCAGGGTCGTGCGCACCGACGCGATCTGGCGGCTCAGCCGGTTCCGCTCCCGCTCGAGCAGCTCCAGGTGGGTCCCCAGCGCGGTCGCCGTGTCGGTCTGCCCGCCCAGGACGTCCGCGATCGCGGGCAGCCCCAACCCCAGTTCCCGCAGCAGCAGGATCCGTTGCAGCCGCACGAGCGCGGTCTCGTCGTAGTAGCGGTAGCCGTTGGCGCCGATGCGGCTGGGCGCGAGCAGCCCGAGGCTGCCGTAGTGGCGCAGCGTCCGGCTGGTCGTGCCGGCGAGCCGCGCGAGCTGCTGGATCGACCATTCCCCGGACCGGGCCATCGCCCCCACCTCCCTCGTCGATGTACCCAGCGTGCAGGTTGACGCAACGTCAAGGTCAAGGTCGGGCCGAAAAACGACGATCGGGCAGATCCCGGTGGGGATCTGCCCGATCGCAGGTGCGCGGCGGTCTACGCGGGCACGCCGTTCTCCGACGGCACCTCCTGCAGCACGACGCTCGTGTCGACGACCCGGGCGCCCAGTGTCGGCGTCCACACGATCGTGCCGCCGGCGTAGGTGCGGAACTTGCCGGACTCGTCGACCAGCATCAGTTCCGGTCCGGTCGGCTCACCCAGCGTCCCGGCCGCGCCCCCGAGTTCGCGGTACTTCGCGTCGATGGGCGACTCCGGAGCGGCGGCGTTCGGCTCACCGACGTTCTCGGCGGCGGTGTCCGCGGCAGGAGCAGCGGTGTCGACCGCCTCGACGGGTTGCGCGATCGGCAGCGGTCCCGCCGAGCCCGGCGGCAGCGGGGGCAGGGGCGGCAACGGCGGAATGGGCAGGGACTCGATCGAGCCCGGCGTGATCTCCGGCAGCGGCGGCAGCGGGAGCTGCTCGAGCGAGCCCAGCGGCAGGCCCGGAATGTCCGGTAGCCCCGGGATCGGCCCCGGCGCGCCACCGACGGTGAACCAGTCGGACTTCAGCCCGAGCTTCCAGCGCGCCTCGTCACCGGATCCCTCGACCGTGCGCGTCGTGCCCACCACCCGGACGCGGGTGACCCGGCCGCCGTCGGCGCCGAGATTGTTGCGGCCGATCACCTCGAAGGAGATCAGCTCGCCCACGCCGTACTCCCGCGCGATGGCGCCGGCCGTGACGGTCTGGGTCCAGTTGTGGTTGGGCGACACGACGTCGCCGTCGTCCACGACGGCCGGGAACACGCCGCCCGCGGTGAATCCGCCGGTGGACGAGGAGAATTCGGCGGCCATGGTCTGATTGCCACGCTTGATGACGGTGCCGGCCGTGGTGTTCACGGCATCGGTGGTGCGACGGTCCTCCCGGGAGGAGCCGGTGTACACCTGGCAGGACTGGGTGTCACATGTCTGGGCGTAGCCGTAGCGGCGCTCGGCCGCGGCATACGAGCGTGCCGCGATGGCCTGCGCGCGCAGCGCCTGCATGCCGCCGGAGTCGGCCCACGACGGGATCGACTCGGCCGGCACGACGCCGTAGAGGTAGTCCTCCATCAGCACCCGGTTGACGGTGCGCCACGCGCCGTTGCCGTCGCGCAGGGCGCCCATCGCGCCGCGGTACGGGACGTTGCCGTCGCACAGTCGCAGGTGCTCGTTGGCCGGACGGTTGCCGCCGAGGTTCACGGGGTCCACCCACGGCGCGTTGGTCGAGCCGCGCCAGATCTCCCGGCCGCCGCAACCGTCGGTCACGATCACGTCGGCCCCGCCGGGCTTGGGGGTGAGGTGGGCGGAGGAGTTGGGGCCGAAGTACCGGCCGGCCACGTTCAGCCCAGCCTGCGCGTAGACGTCCAGACGCTTGTCGTCGCGGCCGAGCAGTCGCACCCCCACCCACGGGTCGTCGACGCGGCCCAGGTTGGTGTTGCCGTAGTAGTGGCCGACGATCCTCTCCGCCGACCAGCCCTGATTCCTGGCGTAGCCGTAGGCGCCGTACTGCCCCATGCCGCGGCCGTGCCCGTACCCGTGACCGCTGAGCACGATCGGGGTCTCGGCTGCCACCGCCGGCAGGATCGCGGGCTCGTCCCCACGCTGGGTCACGAACAGGCCGACGGCGGCACCCGCGACGAGCGCCGGGGCGAGTCCGACGGCGACCGCGCGCCGTAGCGACAGGGAGGGGCCGCCCAGACGGCGGCGGCGGACACCACGATTCATGATCGCGCGGAGACGGGGGGTCGCCATCCGGCACTCCTCACTGAAGACCGGACGTCGGTCCGGCTCCGGGTCCATGGGTGGTCGGTAGAGGCCGGTCTGCGGCCGCGAGAGATGAGAAGGGCGCGGGCGAGACCGGAACTTCCATAAGGCTCAAGTTAAGGTTGAGCGTTAGAGATGTTGCGACTAGTGTGGCAACAGTGACTGGTGTTGGCAACATCTGCACCACTGACAACTTCAGTCACAGCCGTAACATAAGCATCACAAGTTGCAGACATCCTCGGGTGACTGCTGGACGCGAATCACCCCCGGCGCCCAGGATTCAGTCCGAGTCCCGACCCCTCCGGGATCGGTTCGGCCGAAAGGTCGCTCGCAGCGCACGAAGACACCCCGCGCACTAACACGAGGAGAATTCGCCTTGCCGCACCGTCGACCTAAGAACTCGATCGTTCTGGCCGCAGTCGCCGCAGTGGCGGTTGCCGCGCCGTTCGCTGTCCAGGCACTGGGAAGCGATTCGTCGGACGTCCGTTCCGCGAGTGATTCCACTCCCACGATCCCCACCGAGATCTCGGAGATCCTGCTGGCGTCGGTGCCCGACATCGTCATTCCGATCAAGGAACTGACCGGCCTCGACCTCCCGGACATCCACCTGCGCGACATGCCGCTCCCGACCGAGGTCCCGATCCCCGGTGCGGGTTCGCTCGAGCTGCCGTCCGCCCAGCCGTCGGCGCCGGGTGACGTCGCCGAGCCCGAGCCGACGCCGGCCCCCGAGGCCGTCCCCTCGGATCCGGCCGACCAGGTCGGTGCCACCGTCAAGGAGGTCACGCGCGACGAACCGTTCTCGATGGTGGCGCTCACCGCGGCGGATCTCGAGTCGAGCGTCACCAAGCTGCGCGCGAAGCTCGCCGACGGCTCGTGGGGCCAGTGGTTCTCGCCCGACGTCATCGACAGCGGCAGCGACATGGCCACCTCCACCGGCAAGCAGGGCACCGACCCGGTCTTCGTGGGCGACACCAACGCCGTGCAGATCCTGGTCGCGCCCAAGGATTCCGGCGCCTCCGCTCCGGCCGGTGACGCACCCGCGACGACCGACACCCCGGCCCCGGCTCCCGCCGAGGCCCCCGTGGAGTCGGCGCCGGAACCGCAGCCGCTGGGGTACGTGCCCGCCGCGTTGTCCGAGCCGCTGGCCCCCGTCACCGCCGACGACGTCTCCGCGGTGCTGATCAATCCGGGCACCGGCCCCCAGGACTCGAACCTGTCGGACATCGCGACGCCGACGTCGGTGAACGGCGTCAAGGTCATCTCGCGTGCCGGGTGGGGCGCCGACGAGCGCATCCGCTGCCAGAACCCCACCTACGACGACTCCACCGGCGGTGCCACCGTGCACCACACGGCGGAGAGCAACAACTACTCCCGTGAGCAGTCCGCGAGCATCGTGCGCGGCATCTACGCCTACCACGCACAGACGCTGGGCTGGTGCGACATCGGCTACAACGTGCTCGTCGACCGCTACGGACAGATCTTCGAGGGCCGCTTCGGTGGCCTCGACCGTCCCGTCCAGGGTGCGCACGCCGGTGGCTTCAACGAGAACACCGTCGGCATCGCGATGATGGGTAACTTCGTGAACGAGCCGGCCCCGGCCGCCGCGATCGAGTCGGTCGGCAAGTACCTCGGCTGGCGCCTCAAGCTCGCGAACCTGAACCCCAAGGGCCAGGTGACCATGTACTCCGAGGGCACCCAGTACTCGAAGTACGCGCAGGGCCAGCGAGTGGTGCTGCCGACCATCTTCGCGCACCGCGACGTCGGTTACACCGAGTGCCCGGGCAGCGCCGCCTACGCGCAGATGGGTCAGATTCGCGACATCGCGGCGGCGAACTACGGCGGCAACAGCGGTGGCGGCAGCACTCCCCCGACCAATCCGAGCAACGGCGGTGGCAACACCCCCGCCCCCAGCCCGGCCGGTTCGCTGGACCTGAACGCACAGATCCCCAACGTCGTGAACGGCATCCTCTCGATCGCCGACTCCAACCCGATCGCGCGGCAGTGGCTCGCCATGGGCGGTAACCGCGGCATGCTCGGTGACGCGCTCACCGGCCTGCTCACGACGGCGAGCGGACAGCTGTACGCGATCTTCCAGAACGGCGCGGTGTTCTCGTCACCGCTCGGCAACGTGGTCTCGGTGGTCGGCGAGATCTTCAAGGCGTGGCAGTCCGCGGGCGGCGTGCTGGGCAACATCGGTCTGCCGGTCACCGACGAGTACAAGGTGTCGAACGGCTTCCGCACCGACTTCGAGCACGGCTCGATGATCTTCGACGAGGTCACCCAGCAGGTCACGACGATTCTGACCCCCGCGGAGCCGGCCGACGCCGCGGCTCCGGCTCCGGCTCCCGCTCAGGCGGACGCCGTCTCCGAGGTCCCGGTCCAGATCAACTGAGCCGTCGGCCGCACGACGCACTGACGCCGCTGCCCCTCCACGAACGGTGGAGGGGCAGCGGCGTTCTCGTGTCCGTCTCGGCTACCGGTCCGACCAGAGTCGCTCGAGGACGCGCGCGACGCCGTCGTCGGAGTTGGTGGCGGTGACCTCGTCGGCGGCCGCCTTCGCCTCGGGGTGCGCGTTCTCGACGGCGACGCCGTGGCCGGCCATCGCGAGCATGGGGATGTCGTTGGGCATGTCCCCGAACGCCACGATCCCGGTCTCGGCGACCTCGAGGCGGCGCGCCATCTGTCGCAGCCCCGACGCCTTCGTCACGCCCGGAGCCGACACCTCGATCAGACCGTTGTCGGTCGAGTACGTCAGGTCCGCCCGCTCCCCCACCAACGGGCGCAGTTTCGCGGCCATGTCGGCGCTGCGCGCGCCGGGGATGCGGATCAGCATCTTGACCGCCGGCGCCGACAGGATGTCCTCGGGAGCCATCTCGGTGTGGTCGGGGTTGAGCCATGCGTGCTCGTAGCCGGGCGCGCTGACGAACTGTGCGGTGGCGGTGTCGTGCGCGGTGGCGCCGACGCGCTCGGCCGCCAACCCGGCCCCGGGAAGCTCGTACTCGACCAGATCGGCCAGCCAGGCGAGGGTCTCGAGGGACAGCGTCGAGGCGTCCAGCACCCGGTCCGCCGCCGCGTCGTAGAGGACCGCGCCGTTCGCGCACACCGCGAGCGGCGCGAAACCGAGCCCGTCCACGACCGGCGCGAGCCACCGCGGCGGCCGGCCGGTGGCGAGGACGAACGGGGTGCCGGACTCGACGACCGTACGCACCGCGTCGCGGGTGCGGGTGGTGACGCGTTCGGCGTCGTCGATCAGGGTGCCGTCGACATCGCTGGCGACGAGGCTGGGCAGTTCGGTGAGCACCGGGCCATTCTGCCCCTTCCCGGCGACATCCGGCCCCCGGCCGACGGCGATGAGCGCCAACTCACCGCTCGGACCGGCTTCACGGTCAGTTGCCGCCGGACCCCTCGGCGCGTCGGGCGGCCTTCGCCTCCGCCTCTTCCGCGTCCATCCGGTTGGCCTCCTCGAGCGTCGGGGCTCCGCCGCCGAGCCGGGCCGGCACCCAGTACTCGCCCGCGGGGTGGTCGTAGTTCGCCTGGAGGCCGTGCAACAGCTCTTCCATCCGCGTGTGCAGCAGCGCCGTCATCTCCGCCGCCGGTTCGAACGGCGCGATGGGCTCGCCGACCGCGATCGAGATGGGGGTGTTGGTCCGACCCAGGCGCTTCGGGAAACCCTTGGTCCACACGCGCTGCGAACCCCAGATCACCATCGGCACCACCGGGGTGCCCGACTCGATGGCCATGCGCGCGGCACCGGACTTGAACTCCTTGAGCTCGAAGCTGCGACTGATCGTCGCCTCGGGGAACACGCCCACCAGTTCGCCGTCCCGCAACGCCTGCACGGCAGCCCGGTACGAGTCGCCACCGGCGGACCGGTCGACGGGAATGTGCTTCATCGCCCGCATCATCGGGCCGGAGATCTTGTGGACGAACACGTCCTTCTTCGCCATGAACCGGATGTACCGCTTGACCGCGCGGGCCGGCAGGCCCGCGTAGGTGAAGTCCATGTAGCCGGTGTGGTTGATCGCGACCACCGCACCACCGTGAGAGGGGATGTGTTCCTCGCCGGTGACGGTGAACTTCAGTCCCTGGCCTGCGAACACTGTGCGGGCGACGCCGATGATCGTTCGGTAGAAGGGTTCCACAGAAGGCAGCGTAGTCGGCGGACCGTGACGGGGCGCACTTCGCGCCCCGCCACGGCGACCGGTCGGTGTGGGATCAGGAGCCGGCCGGCGGGATCCCCACGAGGAGCGATCCGGTGCCGCCCGGCCCGCCGGTGTCCGTTTCGGTCACCTGGATGGGTTGCGGATCCGACGAGGATCCGACGACTCCCGGCCCGCCGGAGTAGACGGCCGTCAGTTCACGCGCTCCCGGGGTGGGGAAGGTGTACGTCAGTACCGCGGTGCCGCCGGACACCGCCTGCGGCGTCCCGATCGGGGTGGCGCCGTCGTAGAACTGCACGGAACCCGGCAGCGTCTCGGCCCCCGAGATCTGAGCGGTCAACTGGATCGACTGCCCCACCGACGCGGTCGCCGGCACCGTCAGCGTGGTCGTGGATGCCACGTCCCCCGGTGCCGGGTCGGTGACGACGACCGTCCTGCCCGCCGACGTCGAGCCGAGGAACCCGGCGCCGGCCGTGAACACCGCGACGACGTCGTGTGCGCCGGACGTCGCGAAGATGTGCTGCAGACTCGCGACACCGCCGGACACCGGAACCGGATCGCCGATGTCGGCGCCGTTGTCGCGGAACCGCACCGTGCCGACCGCGGCCGCCGGGTCCAAGTGCGCAGTGAGCGTCACCGGCTGACCGGTCTGCGCCGTCGGCGGAACGGTGAGCGAGGTGGCGGTGGCGACGTCGGGCGTGACCGGTGCACTCACGAAGATCGCGCGGGACGTGGAGGTCGAGTTCGCGAATCCCTTACCGCCGGTGAACTCCGCTGTGATGCTGCGACTTCCGAGCTGGGTGAACGCATGCGACAGTTGCGCGGCGGCGCCGCTGACCGGGACCGGCGCGCCGATCGGAGCGCCGTTCTCCTTGAACTGCACGCTGCCGACGGCGTGCGCCGGATCCAGCCACGCCGTCATCGTCACCGGGGTGCCCTGCACCGCCGACGACGGGGCCTGCAGCGTCGTGGTGGTGGCGAGGGTGGGGCGTTCGGTCACCTGCAGTTTCGTCGTACCCGACGTGGAGCCGGCGTACTGTCCGGTGCCGGTGAAGACGGCGGAGATGTCGTGGTCGCCCACTGCCTCGAACGTATGGGGTAGCTGCGCCTGCCCGTTCGAGACCGGCACGGGCACACCGATGTTCACGCCGCCGTCTCGGAACTGGACGGTGCCGGTCGCCGCGGCCGGCGCCACGCCGGCCTTCAGGGTGGCCGTCTCCCCCTCGGTGACCGGCGACAGCGACGGGACGGTGGTCGTCGTCGCGAAGGGGGCCACCGAGAGGGAGAGTTTGTTCAACGGCCTCCAGGACTGTTCGGTGTTGAACGAGTAGACGTGGAACGACATGCCGGCCTCGCGCGGGCCGATCGACGCGTCGTCGCGGACCTTGTAGACGAACGTGAGGTCGGCACCCTTGTCCAGCAACACCAGTCGGCATCCGCCGCCGGCGCAGTTGCCACCACCGCGCCAGTTCACCGCGACCGCACCCGACGCGTCCAGGGTCGGGGTGCCGTCGTACTGGCCGCCCTTGTTCCAGTCACCGAGGCCCGGCCCGCTCCGCCACACGCGTGCGGTGACCGATTGCAGCACGTAGTCGGCGGGTGCGTAGTCGGTGAAGTCCTGCATGTACCGATCCGTGCCGCTGGCCTCGAGACGAACCTTGACCTCGACGGTCTGCCCCGGCAGCGCCGCCGCGGGCGTGACCGTCTTGGTGGCCGTGATGTTGCTGGTGGACACCGTCTGTGAGCTCGACTCGGCGGCCGACGCGGTCGCCGGTGCGAGCGCCGCCTGGCCGAGCCCCAGCGTCGCCACCGCGACGGCACCGACCAGTACCCGCGAGACGGCCGATCGTAGTGACGATCGCGTCATGTCATTTTCCCTTCGGGAGGGTGCCGGGTGGTCGATCAGATGCCGAGGTCGAGACTGCCGAGC
Source organism: Rhodococcus sp. SGAir0479 (assembly GCF_005484805.1). Classification (NCBI taxonomy): domain Bacteria; kingdom Bacillati; phylum Actinomycetota; class Actinomycetes; order Mycobacteriales; family Nocardiaceae; genus Rhodococcus; species Rhodococcus sp. SGAir0479. The sequence goes on along the minus strand of NZ_CP039432.1, from coordinate 4,203,092 downwards.
GATCCGGTGACTTCCGGCCACGGACCGGTACCCGGGTCGCCCTGCGTGACGTTGACGGTCTGCGGGTCGGCCACCGAACCGAGCACGCCCGCGCCACCCGAGTACACCGCGACGATGTCGTGCGCACCCACCGTCGTGAACGTGTGACTCAGCGCCGCGACGCCGGACGTGTCGACGCTCACCGGTCCGCCGATCGGGGCGTTGTTGTCGTAGAACTGGACCGTTCCGGGGTACTGGGATGCCCCGGAGACCTGCGCCGACAAAGTAATTGCAGTGCCCGTCACGGCAGTCGACGGCGAGGTCATGATGGTGGTGGTCGCCTTGTCGTCCGGGCTGGGCACCGTCACCACGATGTTCCTCGCTGCGCCGTTCGAGTTCACGTAGGCACCGGTGCCCGTGAAGGTGGCACTGATCGGACGGGTGCCCGCGGCCGCGAAGACGTGGTCGAGGCGGGCGCTGCCGCCCGAGACGGTCACCGGGCCACCGATGTCGACGCCGTTTTCCTTGAACTGGACGCTGCCGGTCGCGTCGGACGGGCTGACCGCCGCGATGAGCGGCACCGTCGCCCCGACCGTGGCCGCCGGTGGGACCGACACCGTCGTGGTGGTCGCGACCGTCGGCTGGGCCACCGACAGGTTCAGGCGCGTCATCGGGTTCCAGATCTGGGTTCCGATGAAGGCGTAGACGTTCATCGACATGCCGGTCTGGCGCGGCCCGTAGGCGGCGTCACCGCGCACCTTGTACGTGAACGTCAGATCGGCACCCTTGTTCACCAGCACCAGCTTGCACGCTGCGCCGGCGCAGTCACCGTCACCGAGCCAGTTCACTCTGACGGCGCCGTTGGCGTCCTGGGTCGGGGTGCCGTCGTACTGGCCGCCCTTGTTCCAATTACCCAAGAGCGGTCCGCTGCGCCACACTGTGGCCGAGACCGACCGCAGCTCGTAGCCGGCAGGCGCGTAATCGGTGAACTCCCGGAGGTAGCGGTCGACGATACCGTCGGCCTCGAGGCGGATCCGGACCGTGACGTCCTCGCCGCGATACGCGGTCGCCGGGGACACCGTCTTGGTGGCCGTGATGTTGTCGTTCACCACCGTCTGCGTGGCACTGTCACGCGGGGCGGCGGCGGCCACGGTCTGGCCTGCGACGGTGTGGCCGAGGCCGACGGCGGCGACGAGTAACGCGCCTGCCGTGACCCTCGTGACGAGGCCACGAATCGATGATCGAACCATCTCCGGTTCCTTCCGATGCACTGTGGGCGATCAGCGAAATCGCTGTGTTGTCAATGGTTTACAGATCCATGAACCGTCCCCCGCGACACTCGTCCGGCCCTGACGCCGCAGCGGTCGGGGCGAGCGCCCAAAGGTTATCGGACAACCGTCCAACTATGTGGCGGAATCCGCCGAATTCGCTTTTGCCGAACGATCGCGACCATCGGGGAGGCCTCCGCCCGGCCGATCCCGGAGACCGCGGCCCACGCGGTACCGTCCGAGGCGTGTCCACCGAACGTCAACGCACTTACACCTGGAACGACCCCGCCCCGATCGCCGAGGCCAACCGGAACCTCAGCGGACTCGAGTTCGTCCGCGGACTGGTCGACGGCACCGTGCCGCACCACCCCACCGCGTCCACGCTCGGCTTCCGCGTGACGGACGCGCGCAAGGGCTTCGTCGAGATCACCGCCGAACCCGCCGAATGGCACTACAACGCCGTGGGCAGTGTCCACGGCGGCGTGATCGCCACGATGATCGACACCGCGATGGGATTCGCCGTGTCGAGCACCCTGCCCGCCGGCGTCGGTTACACCACCCTCGACATCACCGTGCGCTACATCCGAGGCGTCAAGGGCGACTCCGGACCGATTCGCGTGCACGGGTTCTCGGAGCACACCGGCCGCACCACCGCGACCGCGCGCGCCGAGGTCCGCGACGACCGGGACCGGTTGCTGGCCACCGCGTCGACCACGTGCCTGATCCTGCGCTGACTACCCGCCCCCCGAAAAGCTGAAGGGTCCCTTCATGCGCTCGCAGCGCATGAAGGGACCCTTCAGCTGTAGACGGAAAACTACGGCGCGGTGAGCACCTCACGCCCGACGAAGGGCACCAAGGCGGCGGGCACGCGGACGGAACCGTCGGCCTGCTGGTGGTTTTCGAGGATCGCGACGAGCCAGCGCGTGGTCGCGAGGGTGCCGTTGAGCGTCGCGGCGGTCTGCGGCTTGCCGTTCTCGTCGCGATACCGCACGCCCAGACGGCGGGCCTGGTACGTGGTGCAGTTCGACGTCGACGTCAGTTCCCGGTACGTCTGCTGCGTGGGCACCCACGCCTCGCAGTCGAACTTGCGGGCCGCGGACGAGCCGAGGTCACCGCCCGCGACGTCGATGACGCGGTACGAGAGCTCCATCGCATCCAGCATGTCCCGCTCCCACGCGAGCAGACGCTGGTGCTCGGCGTCGGCGTCCTCGGGCTTGCAGTACGTGAACATCTCCACCTTGTCGAACTGGTGGACACGGATGATGCCGCGGGTGTCCTTGCCGTAGCTGCCGGCCTCGCGGCGGAAGCACGACGACCAGCCCGCGTACCGCTTGGGGCCGCCGGACAGGTCGAGGATCTCGCCCGAGTGGTAGCCGGCGAGTGGAACCTCGGAGGTACCGACGAGGTACAGATCGTCGTCGGCCAGGTGGTACACCTCGTCCGAGTGCTGGCCGAGGAAGCCCGTGCCCTGCATGACCTCGGGGCGCACCAGCACCGGCGGGATCATCATGGTGAAGCCGTTGGCCATCGCCTTCTGCGCGGCCAACTGCAGCATGCCCAGCTGGAGCATCGCGCCGAAGCCGGTGAGGAAGTAGAACCGCGAACCCGACACCTTGGCGCCGCGCTCCATGTCGATCAGCCCCAGCGACTCACCCAGTTCGAGGTGGTCCTTGGGCTCGAAGTCGAAGGTCGGGATCTCGCCGACGGTCTCGAGCGTGACGAAGTCGTCCTCGCCGCCCGCTGGGGCACCCTCCTGCACGATGTTGGAGATCGCGCGGTGCGCCTCGTCCAGCGTGGCCTGCGCAGCGGACTCGGCGGCGGCAGCGTCCTTCACCTTCTGCGCCAGTTCCTTCGAACCCGCGAGCAGCGCCGGACGCTCCTCGGGCGACGCCTGTCCCACCTTCTTGCCGAACGCCTTCTGCTCGGCGCGCAGCGTGTCACCGGCCAGCACAGCGGCGCGGCGGGACGCGTCGGCCTCGAGCAGCGTGTCGACCAGACCGGGGTCTTCACCGCGCGTGCGCTGCGAGGCGCGGACGGCGTCGGGATTCTCGCGAAGGAACTTGAGGTCAATCACGACCACAAACCCTACTTGGTGACGTCGCGCTCACTCCGGGTGCTTCCCCAGAATCTGCAGATAGTCCTCCCGCCCGAACATGCGGGCGGCGTCGAGCGCCGTCGGATGACCGGCCGTGGCATCGGCTCCGGCGTCCACCAGCGCGGCCACCACGGCGTCCTCGCCCTTGAACACGGCGCCGGCCAGCGGCGTCTGTCCCCGATCGTTGGGCCGGTTCACATCGGCGCCCCGCTCGATCAACGCGCGGACAGCGTCCGCGTGCCCGTGGTAGGCCGCCAGCATCAGCAGCGTGTCGCCGCTGTCGTTCGTCAGGTTGACCGGCACCCCGGCATCGACATACTGCGCCAGCGCGGGCGCGTCGCCACCACGCGCCATGTCGAACAGCCGACCGGCCAGCTCCTGCACGTCGGCGTCGGGCCCCGCAGGATGTTCCTCACTCATGCCCCACGAACCTACGCGGAAACTTCGGTATCCGGGTGGGTTGAAGGCATTATGGACGGGATGTCCGTGGAAGAGTCCGAGTCGAACCCGCAGTCGACCGAGCCGGCGACCGAGGAGCCGGGGCGGCGTCGACACCTGTCTGCGCCGGTCACACGGCGTGCGCTCGCGCTGGTCGCGATCGGTGCGGTGCTGGCCGCGATCGCCACGATCTTCCTCTCCGGCGGCTTCGACCGCGGCGAGAACCTGCCCGTGCACACGGGCGGGGTCGGGCCGCAGCCCACCGGCGCGGTCGCGGGCGAGGCGTTCGGGTCCGCCACCACCGGCGACTGCCTGTCCTGGACCAGCGCGGACGCGAGCGATCTCGAGAAGGTCGACTGCGCCCAGCCGCACCAGTTCGAGGTGGCCACCGACGTCGACCTCAGCCTCTACCCGAGCGTCGAGTTCGGTCCCGGATCGAAGTTCCCGAGCGTGCTGCGGTTCTCCGAGCTGCGCGACGAGCAGTGTGCGCCGGCCGTCGGCGCCTACCTGGGCGGCCGGTTCGACCCCAAGGGCAAGTTCAGCGTCGGTCTGATCAACCCGGGCGAGGCCGGCTGGGCCGCCGGCGAGCGGACCATCCGCTGCGGCCTGCAGTTCTCCGGCGTCACCGGCACCCTGCTCCCCATCGAGGGGCGCGTCGCCGAGCAGGACCAGTCGAAGGTGTGGAACGTCGGCACCTGCATCGGCATCAACCAGAACGTGCCGTCCGATCCCGTGGACTGCGCGCAGCCCCACGCGTTCGAGGTCGTCGGCGTGATCGACCTGGCCAGCCAGTTCCCGGGCGGGATGCCCTCGGTCGAGGACCAGGACAAGTACCTCGAGAAGGCGTGCACCGACGCCAGCAACGGCTACCTCGGCTCCCCCGACACGCTGCGGGACAAGACGCTGACCCTGTTCTGGGACAACCTCGACCTCGACAGCTGGCTCGTCGGCAGCCGCAAGATCAACTGCTCGATCGGCAAGGAGGTCGACGGCAACGGCTTCGCGACCGTCGTCGGCAGCGCCAAGGGCGACATCATGATCAACGGCCGGGCGCCCGTCCCGCCGCCACCCGCGCCCGAGGGCCGGTCGGCGCCGACACCGCTGCCCGGTGCTGCACCGCTTCCGGGAGCCTGACGTGCCGGTGACCATGACGGCCGCCCGTTTCGAGGAGCTGGTCTCGGAGGCGCTCGACCTCATCCCGCCCCGGCTGGCCGCGGCGATCGACAACGTCGTGGTGCTGGTCGAGCCCCGCAACGACGAGGAGCCGTCCCTGCTGGGGCTGTACCAGGGCATCGCGCTCACCGAACGCGACAGTCACTACGGCGGCGCCCTGCCCGACACCATCACGATCTACCGCGACGCGATCCTCGACGTGTGCCACACCGAGGAGGACGTGGTGCACGAGGTGATGGTCACCGTGATCCACGAGGTGGCGCACTACTTCGGGATCGACGAGGACCGCCTGCACGAACTCGGCTGGGGCTGACCCGCCGAATTTCGTCGGCCCCGGGTGGAACCGACCCGCCCGCCGCGGCGTCCAAGCAATCGAGGAACAAACCTCCGCCGCCCGGTTGCCGTCGACCCGAGGAGTCCACCGCCATGTCGGATCACGTGTTCGTCGACCCCGACGTCCTCTCGACCGCCGCCGCCGAACTCGACGCCCTCGCGGCCCGGCTGCGGACCACCATCGCCGTCGCGGCGCCCGCGCTGAACGTCGCGCCCGCGGGCGCCGAGGAGGTCTCGGTGCTGGCGGCGGGCTATTTCAACCGGTTGGCGGGCGGCCTGGGCACCGCCGCGGACCGCTGCATCGAGGAACTGATCGCCGCGGCGGCGACGCTGCGCGCCCAGGCGGCCGCCTACCGCGACGAGGACCACACCCTGGGTGCCTCGCTCGTCGCGGGCATGTGACGCGGCCGCACCGATACCGCTCGATCGAACCGGAGGGGAACACATCATGACCATCGGTGTCACCGGCGTCGTCTGGATGCCGCGCGGGGCGACCGTCAACTCGACCACCCTCACCGCCGGCGCCGGACCGGTGCCGCTCAGCGCGGCGAGTCCCGCATGGACCGCGGTCGCCGAGGCGTTCACGGACGCGCACGCCACCCTGGTCCGGGTCATGGACGAACTGCGTGCGAGCTGGGAAGGCGCCGCGGCCGACGCCGCCCTCGCCCGGCTCGCCCCGTTCACTGCGTGGGCGCAACAGACGGCGGCGCTCGCCGCCGAGACCGCGGGCAAGGCGTCCACCGAGGCCGGCGCGTACACCACCGCGGCCCTGACCATGCCGAGCCTGCCGGAGATCACGACGGTGAAGACCGCCAAGACCGCGGCGTACACCACCGGCGGGGTCCTCAACGGTTCGGCCGCCGCCGCGGAGGCCGCGGATCGGGCGATGGACATCCGCGCCGGACTGGTGATGGAGGCGTACGAGGCGGCGTCGAGCATCGTCACCACCCCGGACGCGTTCCCGCCGCCGCCACCGCTCACCAGCGGGGCGACGTCGGGGCCCGCGGGCGACCCCGGCGACGTCACCCGTCGCACACTCGAGAACGACTTCCGCGCCGATCCGGTCGGGACCGTTGCCGCCGCAGCCACCGCGTTTGCACAGAACCCGGCCGTCGCGGCCGCTGCCTCGCAGGCCGGCACGGTCGCAAGCACCGTTTCCGGCGCGGCCTCGGCGGCCGCCAACCTGGGCGGTGCGGTGCTCGGCGGGGTGGGCGCCGGGGCCCCGGCGGCGATCTCCGCACATCCGGATTCGCGCGGATCGGGTGCCGGCTCTCGGGCCGCCGCGGGACTTTCCGGGGCCGCCGGGACGGGCACGTCCGGCACCGTCGCGGCGCGGGCCGCGGGCGTCACCGGCGGCGGCGCCGTCCCCGACGGTTGGGCGCAGGCCGGCCGGCTCGACGCGGCGGCACGGCACGGCAGCGGCGTCGGCGCACCGCCGCAGGCTCCGGTGACTGCGGACCCGGCCGGCCCCGACGCGGCGGCCGTGAACCGCGGCGCCACCCCCGCGGCCGGGGCCCCGGTGGGCGCCCACCGCGCGACCCTCGACTCGAAGGAGGCGGTGCGATCCGGCCCCGGCTACCTGCGCAGCTTCGAGCACTTCGCGGACGGCCGCACGGTGATCCCGTCGGTGATCGGCGCCGACCTGCCCGAGGACGGACGGTGATCGACTTGGGGATCGAACCGGTCGCCGGGACGCTGCCGCCGACGACACTGCACCTCGACGAGATCGACCTGCTGGTCCACCTGCTCGACATCGACGTGCTGCCGGTGGTGCTGGACGCCCGGCCGCGGTTCGATTCGCTGCCCGCCCGGGACGCAGTGTTCCGCGGCGCCCACGGGACGCTCACCGCCGCGGGCCGGGTCGACGGTGTCGCGGTGGACGCCGAGCTCGCGCGGGCCCTGCGTGTGCTCGCCCGCCCGGACGTCGAGCTCGCCGCGCGACGCTACGTCGACGGCGCCGTGCACCGCGCCTGCCTGGCCGGCGCCGACGGTAGGGCGGTGCTGGCGCTGCGCAGCGGCGACACGGTCACGATCCGTGCCCTCGGACCCGACCGCGTGGGCCCGCTGGCGCAGGCGCTCGGCGACGGCCATCCGTTGCCGTTCGGTGTCGTGAACTGCCCCACCACCGCCCTGGGCGCCGCGCTCCACCGGCTGAGCGATCCCGCCGCCGCGGCCGCGGGCCTGACCGCGCTCGGGGTCCCGGACGCCGAGGCCGCGGTCGTCGGACCAGCGGTCGCGGGATGTACCCGGCTCACCGAGGTCGTGGGGTTCGCGCACGCGGGCGGCCCGGCACCGCACCCGCACGGGCCGGTGACGGTGTTCGACACCCCGGACGGACGCGTCGTGGGCACCACCAGCATCGCCACCGACGGCGTCCGGTGGACGTCGCTCAGCCCGGGCACGCCGGGACGGCTGCACCGGGCGCTCGACGATCTGCTGGCGCAGCTGACCTGAGCGCTCAGCCCATCGGGTCGTCGGTGGCCTCGGTCGCCTCGGCCTCGAACCACGGCCGCTGCGGTGTGGCCTCGAACGGCGGCGCGAACGTGCCCCAGCGGACACACCGCCAGCCGGTGTCGGTCGGCACCAGTTCGACGGCGGAAGTGTTCTCCAGATGACGATCGGCCGCGAACGCACCCGGCACCCCGGCCAGGTACGCACCCACCAGGCGGATGGCCGCACCGTGGCTCACCACCACGACGTCGCCCCCGGCACCGCCGTCGAGGTATTCGGCGCGCAGCGAATCCACCACCGGCACATAGCGTTCGATGATGTCGAGACCGGACTCGCCGCCCGGCATACGTGCCGACAGGTCGCCCGCGTGCCACGTGTGGAACACCTTCGCGAACATCTTGTGCGATTCGACGTCCGAGCGGTCCTCGAGTTCACCGGCCTGCGCCTCGTGCAGACCCTCACGCACCTGCAGCGTGAGCCCCGACGCCGTCTCGACGAAACCCGCCGTCTCCCGGGCGCGCAACGCCTGCGACGACACCAGCGCCGCCGGGGGTTGCGGCGCGAGCCGTTCCCCCAAGGTCCGCGCCTGCGTCCTGCCCAGTTCGGTGAGCCGGGCACCGGGCAGCCGGGTGTCGAGCCGCCGTTCGACGTTGGCCTCGGTCTGTCCGTGTCGAACCAGGATGAGCCTGCCGCTCACGCGTTCTCCTCTCCGCGACGCAGGCGGTCGAGCCATGCGGTGTCCTCGGCGTCGGGCATCGGCGCGCCCCCGCCCGGGACCGCCGACGGCCACGATCCGAGGAAGCGGACGTCGCTGAACCGGTGCAGCGCCTTGAGCGCCTCCGCGACCAAGCCGTCGTCGATGTGCCCGACACAGTCGAGATGGAACAGATAGGTGCCGAATTCCTTACGCGTGGGCCGGGATTCGATGCGAGTGAGATCGATGCCGCGGGTCGCGAACTCCGTCATCGCGCGAACCAGCGAGCCGGGCACGTTGTCGAGGTGCAGCACGACGCTGGTGCGGTCGTTGCCGGTCCGGGCGGGTGCCGGCCCCGGCGGGGTGACCAGTACGAAGCGGGTGCGGGCGCCGTCGTAGTCGGCGACACCGGACGCGAGCGCCACGAGTCCGAGCCGCTCCCCCGCCAGCGCGGTGGACACCCCGGCGTCGGCGAGGCCGGCGGCGACGTCCTCCGCCGCCCCGGCGTTCGACGACGCGGGTTCGACACGGGCGTCGGGGAGGTACCGGCCGAGCCAGCCCTGCACCTGCGCGGTCGCGACCGGGTAGGCCCGCACGGTCCGGACGTCCTCGAGACGCACGCCGGGGCGTCCGACGATCGAGAACGCGACCTCGAGCTCGGTCTCGGCCATGATCTGCAGCCGGTCGCCGAGCGCGAGCGCGTCCATGGTGGGGCGGATGGATCCCTCGACCGAACTTTCGATCGGCACCACGGCACCGTCGACGTCGCCGCTGCGGATCAGTTCCAGCGCGGCCGCCTGACTGGGCGCGGCCACCCGCTCGACGACGCCGTCGAACGTGCCGGCCGCCTCGAGCTGGGCGAGGGCCATCTCCGTGAAGGTCCCGGTGGGACCGAAGTACGCGATACGAGGCACGCCTACGAGATTACGCAATCGGCGACCGTGCCCCCGCCGATCGGGCCCGGCCCGCTACAGCAGTCCGGCGTCGGCCAGGACCTGCTCCACCTGCTCGGGGGACTCGACCTCGATGCCCAGCAGCACCCCGCGCACCGCCTCCGCGGCATCCGGGTTGAGCGCCGCGAGCGCGGCGGTGTCCGGATGCGCCAGCGCCGCCCGGACGTCGTCGCCGCGCAGCGCCGCGACGGTGCCGGCGAGCAGCGCGAGCACCTCGGCCCCGTCCCGCGCCTGGGCGACGAAGCCGACCGACGTGTGGGCGAGGACCGCGAGGAAGTCGGCGACCGCGTCGGCCGGGACGCCCGCGACCAGGCCGGGACAGTGCCCGGCGACGGACAGGGTCTGCGCGGCCTCGGCGAGACCGGCGGGGTGGTCGGCCGCGGGCGTGACGAACACCGCGACCGGCGCCGGCAACCGCAGGCTCACCGCGTCGTCGACCTGCTCGGCGGTGACGTGCACGTGGAACCGGACCGGGCGGTGCTCGATCGCGCCCGCGAGGTCATCGGGATCGATGTCGAGGTCGACGACGACGGCACCGGCGTCGACGTCGGTGCCGGCCGCGCCGATCAGCCGCGACGCCGCGACGATCTGGGGGCCGGCGGCGGCGGTGTCGCGTCCGGCGAGGGGGGCGGCGGATTCGCGCCGCTGCAACAGCAGCCCCTCGACCAGCGGCTGGGCTGCCCCACCGCGGGTCACGGGAAGAGTCGGCATCGACAACGAAACAGGGAGCGACACGCCACCACGTTAGCCCGGAACCGGACGACGGCGCTCCTCGCGCTCGGAGGGGCGCTCGGAGGGGTTGCCCACGACGACGTCAGGAATTAGCTTAGGTTTACCTCAGTTCGACGCAGGTTCGGTATCGCGTCCCGTCCCGAAGGAACCCGCCATGACCCGCACCACTCTCGGACCGTCCACCGCCGAACGCATGCGGAGCGCGAGTGCCCGCGCCGCCGACGCCGTGCTCGCGGTCGCCGGCAGCGATCCCGCGGTCACGTCGATGCACCACCTGTGCGCCGACGGCACCGCGGTCGTCGCCGCCCCGACGGACTGCGTCGCCGCCGCACTCGCCTGGCAGGCCGGACCGGGCGGGTTGCCCGCCGTCCTCGAACTCACCGACTTCGCACCCCTCGACCTGCGCGAGCCGGTCCGGTCGCTGGTGTGGCTGCGCGGCACGCTCACCGCGGTCTCCGGACTCGGCGAGCGGCGTCTCGCCGACCTTGTCGCGGCCGAGAACCCGCATCCCGCACTCCTCGACGTCGGACACGGGGCGACGCTGCTGCGCTTGCGGCTCGAGTCCGCCGTCGTCGCCGACAGCAGCGGTGCCGAAGCGGTCGCGGTCGCGGACCTGCTCGCCGCCGAGCCGGACCCCTTCCGGGACGTCGAGACGGACTGGCTGCAGCACCTCGAAGAGGACCACTCCGATCTGGTGGAGATGCTCGCCCGTCGCCTGCCGTCGTCGCTGCGGACCGGGCGCATCCGCCCGCTCGGCATCGACCGGTACGGTGTCCGCCTGCGGATCGAGGCCGAGGACGGCGACCGGGACGTGCGGATGGACTTCGCCGAGCCCGTCGCCGACGCCCTCGGCCTCAGCCGGGCGCTGCGCATCCTGGTCGGTTGCCCGTTCGTCAACGGCATGCGCGCCCGCCGCTGACCGCCGCCTGCCCGTCGCCTCCGGAATGAGCGCCGTCGCCGCGGTGTTCCACAGATGAGACCGGGATCGCACACGGTGATCTCGAACGAACATCGGAAGTGCGCTCGCCATGACTGCCGCAACGCCGCGGCGTGCCCCGAGCGGGACCTCACGTCGCATGTCGGAGTACCGACCACCCGCGACGATGCTCGTCGACCCGCGGTTCGAGACGCTCGCCACCCAGTTCTTCCACCTCTTCCGCAGTACCCGCGACGGCGGCGGCGCTCTCGCCGTCTACCTGTACGGGAAGCCGGTACTCGACGTCTGGGCGGGCTGGGCATCGCCCACCCGCAAGTGGGCCTCCGACACCATGACGTTGTCGTTCTCCACCGGCAAGGGCGTCGCCAGCACGGTGCTGCACCGGCTCGCGCAGCGCGGGCTGCTCGACTACGACACCCCGGTCGCCACGTACTGGCCGGAGTTCGAGGCGGCCGGTAAAGGTTCGATCACCGTCCGTGAGCTGTTGAGCCATCGCGCCGGTCTGCACCGGATCCGCGGGTTGGTTCCGGGTCGCCTGGCGCTGCTCGATCACGAGCGGGTGGCCGCCGCCCTCGCCGCGGCGCCACCGGATCCGCGACGCACCCGGATGCCCGGCTATCACGCGGTCACGTACGGCACGCTCGTCGCCGAGCTGGCAGAGAAGGTGAGCGGCAAGTCGTTCACCGAGCTGGTCCGCACCGAGATCGCCGAGCCGCTGCGGCTGCCTGCATTCTGGTTCCAGGTCCCGGAGTCCGAGAAGCAGCGGATCGCGAAGGTGTTCCCGCACATCAACCCGTTCGGGATCCCGTGGGGGCTGACGTCGGCGGCCATGGGTCTGGTCCCGCGGATCAAGAACATCGCCGACGCGGGCATGCCGGAGGGGTTCGACATGCTCGTGCGTGATCCGTCGATCCACGACTACGTGATGCCCGGATGGAACGGGGTGTTCAGCGCCCGCGCGCTCGCCCGCATGTACGCGGCGTTCGCCAACGGTGGCGTCGTCGACGGCATCCGCTTCCTCGAACCCGACACGGTCGCCCAGGTCGGCGAGGTACAGACCGGTGCCCGCGATTACGTGCTGGGCCTGCGGATGAACTGGCGCCTGGGCTACCACGCGGCCCTCGTCGCCACCCGCACCCAGTACTCCGGGGCCTTCGGGCACTACGGCGTCGGCGGCTCCGGGGCTTTCGCGGACCCGGACTCCGGGCTCTCGGTAGCGTTCGTGACCAACCGGCTGGGCAACGCCTTCACCCCGTTCGCCGACCTGCGGCTGCCCAATCTCGGCGCCAAGGCCGAGTCCCTCGCGCACCACCTGTGAGCCGTTTGCGTCTAGCGTCGGCGGGGTGATCACCCGCACCACCGTCGACTCGTGGCTCCGGCCGGGCACGCCGCCGCAACCTGACCCGCCGCCCGACGCGCGGGAGCGGCGCGCCCTGTGGTTCGAGATCACCATCGTCCTGCTGGTCACCTTCGGTCTCAACGGCGTGTACAGCGCGTTGTCGCTCCTCGAGTCGGTGCTCCAGCCCGGCGGGCTGTCCGAGCAGGCCGTCGCGCTCAATCCGTCCCGCTCGACGCAGTCGTTCATCGACCTGGCCCGGCAGCTGCTCGGTGTCGTCAAACTCGCGGCATGGGCGGCTCTGGGGCTGTACCTGCTGTGGCGCAGCGGCCTCGGTCCGCGGCGGATCGGCCTCGGAGCCCGCCAGGTGCGCGACGGCACGCTCGCCGGCGTGGGGCTCGCCGCCCTCATCGGCCTGCCCGGGCTGGTGTTCTACCTCGCCGCCGTCGCGCTCGACATGAACCTCACGGTGATGCCCAGCACCATCGACGACCACTGGTGGCGGCTGCCGGTGCTGGTGCTGTGGGCGATCGCCAACTCGGCCGCCGAGGAGATCCTGGTGGTCGCGTACCTGATCTCGCGGCTGCGCCGGCTGGGCTGGAGCGAGAACTCGTCGCTGCTGGCATCGGCGCTGCTGCGCGGCAGCTACCACCTCTACCAGGGGCTCGGCGGCGGACTCGGGAACATCCTCATGGGGCTGATCTTCGGCCGGTACTGGCAGCGGACCGGCAAGCTGTGGCCGCTCGTGATCGCGCACGCCCTCATCGACGCGGTCGCATTCGTCGGATATGCGCTGCTGCGCGGGCACCTGTCGTGGCTGCCGTGACCCGTATCCGCCGGGATCGTGCGTATTCTCGAAAATCGTGAACGGCGAGACCCCCGACAGACGTCAGCCGGGCCCGCCGCACCGCGGCCGGCCCCAGCAGCCGCGCAACGTCCAGCCGCCGCGCAACGTCCAGCCGCCGCGCAACGTCCAGCCGCCGCGCAACGTCCCGCCGCCGCGACGCGGCGGGCCGCCTCCGCAGCGGCCCCCACACAATCCCGAGGGCACGCAGGTCATCCGCCGCGACGGCCGTCCGGGCCCCGGAGCCGATCACGCCCCGCCGCCGGCGCGCGCCTGGTCGCAGGCACCCGAACCGCAGGCCTGGTCGCAGGCACCGGCCCGTGAGCAGACGCCGTCACGCGAGCAGGCGCCGGCCGGCGGGTACGCGCCCACCCAGCAGCCGCGTCCGTACGCCGAGCCGCGCCGGATCCCCCCGGCGCCGCCGCGGGACCTCCGGCCGTCGCCGCGCAACCCGCAGCCGCCACGCCCACCCGCGACCCCGGGTGGGCCGCCGAAGCAACGCCGGCCCCGACGAGGGCGCGGCGGGTGGCTGCGGCGCATCGCGCTCACCCTGGTCGTGCTGCTGGTGGCGTCGATCGGCGGCCTGGTCCTTCTCGACACCAGACTGAACCGCATCGACGCGCTCGCGGACTACCCCGGACGCCTCGCCGACACCCCGGGCACCAATTGGCTGCTGGTCGGCTCGGACAGCCGGGCCGGGCTCTCCGCCGACCAGGACCGCGCTCTCGCGGCGGGCGGCGACATCGAGGGCAAGCGCACCGACACCATCATCCTGATCCACGTTCCCAAGAGCGGCGCCACGACGATGGTGTCGATTCCCCGCGACTCGTACGTGAACATCCCCGGGATGGGGCGCGGGAAGATCAACGCGGCCTTCGCGCAGGAAGACGGCGAACAGCTGCTGGTACAGACGGTGGAGGAGGCGACCGGCCTGCGCATCGATCACTACGCGGAGATCGGCTTCGGCGGTTTCGCCGGCATCGTCGACGCGCTCGGGGGCGTGAACATGTGCGTCCCCTACCCGATCGACGATCCCCTCGCGGGGATCGACCTGCAGGAGGGCTGCCAGAACCTCGACGGCCCGCAGGCGCTCGGTTTCGTCCGCAGTCGCGCCACCGCGCTGGCCGATCTGGATCGGATGAACAACCAGCGCGCGTTCATGAGTGCCCTGCTGAAGAAGGCCACGTCGCCGACGACCCTGATCAATCCGCTGCGCCTGTGGCCGACGCTGTCGAAGACGGCCGGCTCACTGCAGGTGGACGACGGCGACCACCTGTGGAATCTCGCGGGCCTGGCCTGGGCGCTGCGCGGCAAGATGATCACCACCACGGTTCCGGTCGGTGGATTCGACGTCGTCGACGGGTGGGGTGACGTTCTGTTGTGGGATCGGGAAAAGGCGTCCGAATTCTTCGGTGCACTCGCAAATGATCGTCCGGTGCCGCAGAGCCTGGTGACCGGCGCACCGTGACGCTCGTCGCTGTGCGGACTTTGCCGACACGGTCGCGGCAATACGGGCGGTAGGGTTTCGTTCATGACTGAAGCGGCACACACGAGCGAGTTCCACCAACTTCTGCAGGCCCAGATCCGTAACGAATTCACGGCATCGCAGCAGTACGTCGCCGTCGCCGTCTACTTCGATTCGCAGGATCTTCCGCAGCTCGCCGGCCGCTTCTACCGGCAGGCCGCCGAGGAACGCGACCACGCGATGATGATGATTCAGTACCTGCTCGACAACGACCTGCCGATCGCGGTGCCGGGAATCGACGAGGTGGTGACCGATTTCGCGTCGGTCCGCGAGCCGGTCGCGCTGGCCGTCGCCCAGGAGAAGAACGTCACCGACCAGATCACCCGACTCGCCCGTACGGCCCGCGACACCGGCGACTACCTGGGCGAACAGTTCATGCAGTGGTTCCTCAAGGAGCAAATCGAAGAGGTGGCCAGCATGACCACGCTGCTGACCATCGTCGATCGCGCGGGCGACAATCTGTTCAACGTCGAGGACTTCGTGGCGCGCGAGATGAGTTCCGCCGTGACCGCCGATTCCACCGCGCCGCGAATCGCCGGCGCCTGAGCGAACCCATCGTCTCGGGAATAACGGGACGAATGGCACCATTCGGAAAGCCACACCTAAATGAGTCCGACCTAAATGAGGCGATACTACCCTCATTTAGGTTGCACTTGGATGACAGTTCGTCCTGATCAGCGATATCTTTGGTCGCATGAGTGCACCAGACGATTCGCATCGGACGAAATTCCACGCACTTCTCCACGACCAGATTCGAAACGAATTCACCTCGTCGCATCAGTACCTCGCGACCGCGGTGCATTTCGACAATGCGGATCTCCCGCAACTGGCCAAGTACTTCTACAAGCAGGCCAACGACGAGCGCAATCACGCGATGATGATCATCCAGTACTTCCTGGATCGCGACATCGCCGTCGAACTCACCGGCGTCGACCCGGCGAAGAGCCACTTCGAGGGGGCCCGGGAGCCGATCGCGCTGGCGCTCGCCCAGGAGAAGGCCGTCACCGAGCAGATCGTCCAGCTCGCCCGCACCGCCCGTGACGACGGCGACTACCTGGGTGAGCAGTTCATGCAGTGGTTCCTCAAGGAACAGGTCGAGGAGGTGGCCCGCATGACGACGCTGCTCACCATCGCCGACCGCGCCGGCTCCAATCTCTTCGACCTCGAGGACTTCGTGGCCCGCGAGATGACGAGTGTCGACGACGCTTCCGGAGCACCGCCGGTCGCCGGCGGGAAGATCTAGGCGCACCCCCGACACAGCTGAAGGGTCCCTTCGTGCGCTGCGCGCGTATGAAGGGACCCTTCAGCTCGTACGGGAGTCGGCCGTCAGCCGCTCAGCGCAGCGTGACCTGGCGTCCACGCAGGCCGTCGCGGGCCCGGACCTCGGCGCCGGTGAGCGGCGCATCCACGGCGAGTGCATCCGCGAGGCGCTTGCCCAGCTCCGCGGTGGGGCCGGCCCACTCGTCGGGATGCTTCTCGCGGTCCAGATCGAAGACCGGCACGAGCAGCCCGTGGGTGCGGAAGGATCCGGCGAACCGGGAGCCTTCGCCCAGGTGCAGGCCACCGGCGGCGTGCACGCGCGCGAGCGCGAGCATCAGCGTGTCCTCGTCCTCCGGACGGACCCACCGCAGGTGGGCGCGCTCACCGGCGTCGACCCACCATGCGGCGACGACACCGTCCGCCTCCACTCGGGCGGACGGCATGATCGCCATGTTGGCCTGCTGCACCGTCGCGGCCACGTCCGCGGTCGGCTCGACGCCCTCGGGGATCCACCAGTCGAAATTCTGGTGCACGGTGATCTTGGGCAGCGCGTCGGCGACGAGGACGTCGGCCAGGCGCGGGCCCTCGGAGCCAGGATCGGCGAACGCGAGCGAGCTGCCGGGTTCGGCGGCCTGTGCCCAGCTCACCGCGGCGCCGAGGTCGGCACCGGGGTCGGCGGTGTGGGCCTGCACCTGCAGTCCCACGTAGCGGCCGGCGGCACCGGACTCGTCGCGGACTAGCGCCGCGACCGCGCCCGGCAGGACGGTGGCTGCGGTCACCGGCTTGTCGGCGTCGCGGACCGGCAGTTCGACGAGCGCGGACGGCACGAACTCCCGCAGGGCGACCAGATCGCACTCGGCGGCCAGTCCCTCGAACGGGCGGGTCGGCGCGGCGACCTCCGCCTCGCGCTCGAGACGGCGCTGCTCGAGCTTCGCGGCGCGGTTGCTGTCCGGCTTGGGGCCACTGTTTCTCTTGCTCTTCTTACCCACGAGGGCAAAACCTACACGGACGGACGCGGTATCTCAGCCGCCCAGCAATTTCTTGGTGCGTCCCGGATGGTTGGTGGCGACCCAGTCGACGCCGAGTTCCCTGCACAGCGCGACGTCCGCGCGGTCGTCGACGGTCCAGCAGTACGTCGCCCGGCCCGCGGCCGCCGCCTTGTCGACGATCTCCGGGTGCTCGCGCAGTGTCCTGATCGACGGCCCGACGGCCGTGGCGCCGACGGTGGTCGCCGCGCCGCCGCCGAGGTAGCGCGACGCGTCCCCGAGCAGCACCGTGGGCAGCAACGGTGCCGACCGGCGGATCCGCCACACCGCCGACGCCGCGAACGACATCACCACCGCGCGAGAGTGATCCGCGGACGGGGGCGCGGCGAGCCCGTACCGGGACAGCTCGGCCAGCACTTTGCTCTCGACGAGTCCGCCGTAGCGCACGGGGTGCTTGGTCTCGATGAAGAGCTTGGTCGGGCGGGACGTCCAGCTCAGGGTGAGCTCGATGAGCTGGGACAGGGTCAGCAGTCCGGCCGGCTCGTGGCCGTCGCCGTAGTCGAGTTCCCCCAGCGACTCGAGCGTCATCTCGCTGACGACACCGGTGCCGGAGGATGTGCGGTCCACGCGACGATCGTGGACGCACACCAGGTGTCCGTCCCGGGTGAGCCGGACGTCGCATTCGAGACCGTCGGCGCCCTCCTCGAGCGCCAACTCGTAGGCGGCGAGGGTGTGCTCGGCCCGGATCCCCGACGCACCGCGGTGCGCCACCACGAGCGGACCACGCCTGTCCGGACTCATCCCACCGCCGCCTTCTCCGCGGTTTCGGGCGGGGGCACGTTGATCCAGCGCGCGCCGCGACGGCGACGTCCCCACAGATCCCGTCCCTCGAACCGACGCACCACGAGCAGAGTGAGCAGCGCAGTCGCGGCGGCGACGGCGGAGGTGACCGCGGCCGACAGCACGCCGTCCGCCTGGGCCTGGAGGCCGTCGCGGTTGCGCGAGAGCACACCGACGACCACGAGCGCACCGTTGCCGATCCAGGTCGCCCACCAGATACGGATCGTCACGAGGGTGCGGTGATCGTCCCCGGCGATCTCGGTGAGGTAGACACCGGGCATCGCGAGGTTGACGACCGGCACGAGCACCCCCACCGCGATCGAGCGCGGCGAGCGCGGGTCGGACAACCCGCGTGCCGCGAACACGGTGCGGCGCAGCACCACCAGGCGGCACGCGGACGCGACGGCGGCGGCCACCGCCACCAGCGGCGCCGACAGCTGCGTCGCCCACACCAGCGAATCGGATACAGCGACCACCAGCGGGTCGACGAGGTGGCTCCGGTTGAACACCAGCAGTCCGTAGCGGAACGCCTCGGACACCGCGGCGAGGGCGAATACGAGTGCCGCGCACGCCAGCAGGGTGGGCGCCAGATCGGCCGCCGTCTCGGTGCGAGTTAGTCGCTCGTCGCGCTCGGGCGGAGGCGGATCGAGCAGTCCCCACCGCGATACCTGGGTGTAGCGCGGAGTGGGGCCGGCCCCGCCGGAGCTGCGCCGGCGAACGGGCAGCGGGTACGCACTGCGGGCGACCCAGCGGAAGTTGCGCCCCGCGGGTGCCGCCGGCCGCGCGGTGTCGAACGGAGCGAGTAGTACGCCCTGGCAGCGCGGGCACCACTGCGCGGGTGCGGCGGCCACCGGCCACCGGGACCCGCAGCGGGCGCAGACCTGGACGACGCTCATCTAGTAGATCTTCGCCGACCCGGGGTCGCCGTCGGCGGTCAACGGCAAGCCGGCCTGCTGCCACGCGACCATCCCGCCGGCGACGTGGTAGGCGTCGAAGCCGATGCTGTTGAGGTACTCCACCACGATGACCGACCGGCCTCCCTGGCGGCACACGACGTACACCTCGGCATCGATGTCGATCTCGTCGGTGCGGGCCGGAACGTCGACGACGGGGATGTGCTGTGCGTGCGGTGCGTGTCCGAGCTCCCACTCATCGTCCTCGCGCACGTCCAGCAACACGGTCGCCCCGGTGGGCTCCGTCGGAAGCTCCGCCACGGAGACGGTGGGAACGTGCGGCATCGTCACGCCTCCGATTCTGGCACGAGCATGGTTCCGGGGCAGACGATCTGGTGTTACCCCACGACGGTGTTCGTGACCGTACCGAGACGTCTCGATGGCAATGGTGTCCGAATGACAGCTCAAATGTGATCCGAACCACTTGATTTCCCGAGTTATCCACAGTTTCCACAGGCTCATCCACAGTTCTGAACAACCAGCAAGCGATTCATCCACAGGTCAGACGGCTGCTGCGGATGATTCGTTGACACCTGTGCACCACGGGTTCTCCCGTCATCCACAGGTTGTGTGGATTTGCGCGGTACGCACCTCGTGTGGTGCGGCCCGGGCGATCACCCGCTGCACGTCACACTCGTGGGTGCGGCACAGTGGACTGCATGGACCTGAGAATCTTCACCGAACCGCAGCAGGGTGCCACGTACGACGATCTCCTCACGGTGGCGCGGGCCGCCGAACAGTTCGGGTACGACGCCTTCTTCCGGTCCGACCACTACCTGGCCATGAACGTGGAAGGACTCCCGGGACCCACCGACGCGTGGATCACGCTCGCCGGCCTCGCCCGGGACACCTCCACGATCCGGCTCGGCACCCTGGTGACGTCGGCGACGTTCCGCTACCCCGGACCGCTCGCGATCTCGGTGGCGCAGGTGGACGCGATGAGCGGCGGACGCGTCGAACTCGGTCTGGGTGCCGGCTGGTACGAGGAGGAGCACCGCGCCTACGGCATCCCGTTCCCGTCCCTCGGGGAACGGTTCGATCGCCTCGAGGAGTCCCTCGCCGTCATCACCGGGCTGTGGGAGACGCCGGTGGGTGAGACCTTCAGCCACGCGGGCACGCATTTCCCCGTCAGCGACTCGCCCGCGCTGCCGAAGCCGGTGCAGTCGCCGCGGCCCCCCATCGTGATGGGCGGGATGGGGAAGAAGCGGACCCCGGCGATGACCGCGCGGTACGCCGACGAGTTCAACCTGCCGTTCGTGTCGATCGAGGACACCGTCGCGCAGTTCGGGCGCGTCCGGGAGGCGTGCCGGGCGGTCGACCGCGATCCGGACTCACTCGTCTACTCCAGCGCGCTGGTCCTGTGCTGCGGCCGCACCGAGGAGGAGATCGCGCGGCGAGCCGAGCGGATCGGGCGCGAGGTGGACGAGCTTCGCGAGAACGGCCTGGCCGGCACCCCCGCGGAACTGGTCGACAAGATCGGCCGCTACCGCGAAGCCGGAACGCAGCGGATCTACCTGCAGACCCTCGATCTGGCCGACCTGGATCACCTCGAGCTGGTCGCGTCGGAGGTCATGCCCCAGCTCGGGTGAGTACCGGCCCGCCGGCCGGGCGAAAGGCGTTCGGCCCCAGCGCGAAAGCCCGTCGGGCCGTTACCGTACTGCCCCGGTAACGGCCCGACGGGCTGTGTCGATCCGCCGGCGAAATCTACGACGGACGGCGATGCCTGCTCACTGCAGTCGCTCCCGCCGCGGCCGCGAGCAACAAGGCGCCGCCCACCAGGAATCCGTTGGGCGCATCTTCCGAGACGCCCGTACCGCCGGCCTCGACGCCACCCATCGGCACCACGCCTACCTGGCCCCCACCGCTGGGCGGAGCGGGCTGCATTCCGCCGCCGGGACCGGGAGCACCGGGGCCGGGGGCACCGGGGCCGGGCGCTCCGGGACCGGGAGCACCGGGGCCGGGCGCTCCGGGGCCAGGGGCGCCGGGGCCCGGAACGCCGGGGGCACCGGGGATTCCGGAACCACCGGAGCCACTGGACCCCAGAGAGCCGAGCGAACCGAGCGAACCGAGTGAACCCACTCCGGCGCTGCCGAGGAGGGCACTGCCGCTCGAACCGGAACTTCCCAGGCTGCCCAGTGCCGCACTCCCCAGGCTTCCGCACCCGGCGCTTCCGAGACTGCCCTCGGCACTGCCCAGGCTGCCTTCCGCGCTTCCGAGACTGCCCTCGGCGCTACCCAGGCTGCCTTCCGCGCTCCCGAGACTGCCCTCGGCGCTACCCAAGCTGCCTTCCTCGCTGCCCAGACTGCCTTCACCGCACCCGGTACTTCCCAGGCTGCCCTCGTCACTACCGGCACTACCCAAGCTGCCCCCGAGACTGTCCGTCGCACTACCCAAACTGCCCCCGAGACTGTCCGTCGCACTACCCAAACTGCCGCCGAGACTGTCCGTCGCACTTCCTGGCGCTGCCAGGCCGAGTGCCGGTGAGCCGAGAGCGAGGGAGGCGACCGCCGTCGCCGCAACCATGATGCGGGTCTTCATCTTCAGCGTGCGTGTATCCGATTTCCTGTGGGCTGGCATGTATATGACCTCCTCGATTGGCGTGCGCAGCATTTCATCGAGATTCGCCCAGCCGCAGGGAGACAAAGGAGCCGCGGCGCCACCCTTTCTTCACCCCAGCCAGAGCCCAACCAAAAGATGGCGTCCCCCAATGCATATGGGCGGAAGCAATCTAACATCTGGATCCGCAAACCCGAGGTGGAATTGATTTCGCGAAAACTTGGGTGCGCGAAATACGGTCAATTCCGGGAAGGCGGTCACGGAATTATCCGCCATTCGGGACCAATCCGACCAATTCGTTTGCCGGACAGTTTTTCTCGGTGCGCGATCCGGGTCCGTGGGGCACGGAGGCCGTCCTCGAGTCCGCGTCGACGCCCACCCGCCGCGCGCCGACGCCCTCACCTCCGAAAGATGTGTTCCGTTCAACGGAAGCGCTATCCGCCAATCGACACGCGCCCTCTGTAATGGGGGTCACATCGTGACCTGAAACACAACTGCAGAAAGGCGTTACATGTCAGGAACTCTCGGCACCGCGGCCACTCCGCCGCGCGCCGTCCCCGAAAGCGGCTGGACTCCGCGTCTCGTGCTGTCGCTGGTCTCCATCGCGGTGGTCCTCGAAATCGTCTCGATCAGTTCGACGATGGCCTCCGTCGCGATGATGCCCATCGGCGAGCACTTCAGGACCGATCAAATTGCTTGGGTGACAACCGCTTATCTCCTCGCGGCAGCGGTGGCGTGCCCGCTGGCCGGCAAGCTCGCCGACATCCACGGCAAGCGCAAGGTTTTCCTGATCTGCATGGGTATCGCCGCCGTGGGCGCCCTGGTGTCGGCGGTGGCGCCGAGCTTCCTGATCCTCGTCGTCGGCCGCGCGCTGTTCGGTGTCCTCATCGCCTGCATGTTCCTGGGTTTCTCCCTCATGCGAGACGTCTTCCCGCCCGGGACCCTGGCGTTGGCAGTGAGCCTCGCCGCCGGCGGAATGGGCCTGATGACGATTCCGTCGCCGTTCATCACCGGCGTGCTGGTGGACGCATGGGGATTCCGCTCGATCTTCTGGTTCCTGTTCGTCGCACTGATCGTCATGGCACCGTTGGTGGTGCTCACAACGGACGAGACGCCGGTCCGCAACCCGGCGCGCCTCGACTTGGTCGGTGCGGCCATGCTCGGCGGCGGACTGGCGGCGATCCTCGCCGGCATCAGCTTCGGACCGTCGTGGGGCTGGACCGACGCCGGCACTCTGGGACTGATCGTGGGCGGGCTCGTCGTGATCGCGGTGTGGGTGCCGTCGGCGCTGCGCACCACCGATCCGATCGTCGATCTCCGGTTCTTCCGTCGCGGCCCGATGCTGCGCATCTGCCTCTCGGCCGGTCTCGCGTACGGCGCGATCTCGCTGTACGCCACGCTGATTCCGATCATGAGCATGACGCCGTCGGTCCTCGGCCTCGGCTACGGATTCGGTGTGGACGCGAGGGGCGTAGGCCTCATCCAGATCCCGATGGGAGTCGGCAGCGTCGTCGGCGGCATCGTGGTGGGCCGGATGCTGCGCACCAAGTTCCCGACCCTGACGCTCGCCGGCGGTGCGGCGTTCATGCTGGCCGCATCGATCGTGACCGGGTTCTGGCACACCGGCAAGCCCGAAGTCCTCTTCGGCATCCTGCTGTTCGGACTCGGCATGGGCGCCACCACCGCGTCGATCCCGAACCTCACCATCGCCTCCGTGCCGCCGTCGGTGCAGGCGTCGATGTCGAGCATGGTGCAGGCGTCGCAGACGCTGATCTCCTCGGTGCTACCGGTGATCGCGTTCGCCGTCCTCAACTCGAACGTCGCGACGGTGGTGGAGGGATACGGCTTCTACGCCGACAGCGGCATGACGATCGCGTACCTGATCGGTGGAGTATCCGCGCTGGCAGCGATTCTCGTGGCGATGACGCTGCACCGGAATCGGAGCGCAACAGTCGCCCGCGCGGTGGCCGATTCGGCCCCGAGCGACGAAGTTCCGGATCCGCTACCGAAGGTCTGAACCTACGAAGCGGGGGCCCGGCATCGTGTCGATGTCGGGCCCCCGCGCCGTGATGTCCGGGATCCGGAGGGTCAGGCGCCCAACCCCACCGGGCAGCTCACGCCCGTCGCATGGACAGGGCAGTAGCCGCCGGGGTTCTTGGCGAGGTACTGCTGGTGGTAGTCCTCGGCGTAGTAGAACGTCTTCAGTGGCTCGATCTCGGTGGTGACGGCCCCGTAGCCCGCGGCGGCGAGCCGCTGGCCGTAGGCCTGCGCGGTCGCCTGCGCGATCGACTGCTGCTCGTCCGATCCGGTGTAGATCACCGAGCGGTACTGGGTGCCGTGGTCGTTGCCCTGCCGCATCCCCTGGGTGGGGTCGTGGTTCTCCCAGAACTGCTTGAGAACGCCCTCGTACGAGATGACGTCGGGGTCGAAGACGACCAGCACCACCTCGGTGTGACCGGTACGGCCCGAGCAGACCTCCTCGTACGTCGGATTGGGGGTGTAACCACCCGCGTACCCGGCGGCGGTCGAGTAGACGCCGTCGAGCTGCCAGAACTCCTTCTCCGCGCCCCAGAAACAGCCCATGCCCAGCACGACCGTCTGCATGCCGTCGGGGAAGGGCGGCTGCAACGGGTGCCCGTTGACGTAGTGCGTTGCAGGCACCGGCACGGGCGTCTCCCGGCCCGGCAGGGCCTGATCCGGCGTCACCATCACCGACTTCGTGCGTGAGAGACTGCCTTCGAAGATGTCATCGAACCAAGACATGATTCGATGCTACGCGCGGTCCGGCCCGTCCACCGTCCGCGAGCTCGGCGACTCCACGGCCTCGGGTACGGCGGGGACGTCCGGAGTGTCCGAGGTTCCAGGAGCCCCGCGGGCCGCGGGCGCGTCGTGGGACGACCCTGACCGGCCGATGCTCCGAGTGCGTCCGGCGATCCAGCGGGCGGCGGGCACCTCGACACCCCGGTAGAGCAGCTCCGACACGGCGGCGGTGACCGCGAGGAAGACCAGCACCGCGCCGGTCCGGCCCAGCGATCCCACGGTGTTCTCGTAGACCCGGTAGAGGATCAGCGTGTGCACCAGGTAGATCGCGTAGCTGCGCGTCGCGGTCCACCGGACCACGGACCACCGGGTGGGCCGGCCGCGGTAGCGGCCCAGCACGAGGACCAGCGCCGTGACGACCGCGATGGTCCACAGGTAGCGGTCACCCGCCCAGTAGACGTGGATCTCCGTGGCCAGCCGGACCAGTTCGAGCTGCGCGAGGACGCCGACGGTCAGCCAGCGCCAGTTCACCAGCCGCGCCGCCCCGAGGTAGATGAGCTGCCCCAGGAAGACGGTCGGGAGCGTCGCCGCGACCTTCGAGAGCATCGGCACGGTGTACGGCTGCGGGACGTACAGGTTGTAGAGGAGCACGAGTGCGCACAGCGCGGCGCCCACGAGCGGGACGGCGATGGGCCGGGTGCGCAGGACCGGGCGCAGCGCGACGCAGTACAGATAGAAGAGGACCTGGACGACGAGTGTCCACGTCACTCCGAGGACCGCGACCTCGGGTTTGAGGAAGAAGCCCCCGAGCACGAAGCTGAGCGCCGCCTCGGAGTCGGAAATGCCGGGCTGCCCGCTGAACATGCCGTTGATGCCGAGACGGACCAGCAGGATGGCCGCCGCGATCGCGACCCAGAACGCCGGCAACAGCCGCCCCACCCGGTCGAGCAGGAACCGGCCCGGGTGGTGCCGGATCGCCGACCGGGTGATGAGCGCGCCCGTGAGCGTCATGAAGATGGCGACACCGACGAACGAGAGGTGCTGATTGAGACCGAGGCCTTCGACGAACACCGCGTAGACGCCGTCGATCATCCACCAGCCGGAACCGAGGTCGTCGATCAGATAAAACGAGATGTGCGAGTAGACGACGGCGAGAACCGCGACGGTGCGCAGCAGATCGGCGCCGGTCAACTCCACCCGCGGTGCCAGGTCGGCCCGCGAATTTGGAGCGGGCGTCTCGGAAGGCACCCCGCGATATTAGTGTTCCGTTCACCTCCGCGCCCAATTCCGGGCGCTGTCCGGGTCGCGCCGAAGGCCCGATCGGGGCATCGGTTAAGGGCAGCCGAACATTTTTGTGAGGCGCTTCCCCCCTCGGCGAGATAGTTGCGGACGGTGTACCAATGAGATTGGGTTGTCCCCAGTACGACTCATAAAACGCACACGTCAGGGCGCCATGCCCCTGAGGAAGGGAATCTCGTGTCTGTTTACACGCTGCCCGATCTCCCCTACGACTACGCCGCCCTCGAGCCCCACATCTCCGCGAAGATCATGGAGCTCCACCACGACAAGCACCACGCCACCTACGTCGCCGGCGCCAACACCGCCCTCGAGAAGATGGCCGAGGCCCGCGAGAACGGCACCATGGCTGCCCAGGCCACCAAGCTCGAGAAGGACCTCGCCTTCCACCTCGGCGGCCACACCAACCACTCGGTGTTCTGGAACAACCTCTCCCCCGAGGGGGGCGACAAGCCCGACGGTGAGCTCGCCGCAGCGATCGACGACGCGTTCGGCTCCTTCGACGCCTTCCGCGATCACTTCTCGGCCAACGCCAACTCCATCCAGGGCTCCGGCTGGTCCATTCTCGCCTGGGACTCCATCGGACAGCGCCTGCAGATCGTCCAGCTCTACGATCAGCAGGGCAACATCCCCATCGGCCTGACCCCGCTGCTCATGCTCGACATGTGGGAGCACGCCTTCTACCTCGACTACCAGAACGTCAAGGCCGACTACGTCAAGGCCTTCTGGAACATCGTCAACTGGGCCGACGTCACCGAGCGGTTCACGAAGTCCCGCACCCAGACCGCCGGACTCATCGTCCCCGCCTGATTGCCGCGGTAGCTCCGACGACGGAGCACCGGTTTTCGACGCCGCGCCCGGTTCACCGAGCGCGGCGTCGCGCATTTCTCCTCCCGACCGCCCCACCGACCAAGCGCTCACTAGGTAGGGTGGCGCCATGTCGGACATCGCGATCGAGACCGTCGCATCGGACCTGGCGTTCCCGGAGTGCCCGCGCTGGCACGAGGGCCGACTGTGGTTCTCCGACATCTACCGCGGGGTGGTCCTGCGGCTCGATCCGGCGACCGGAGTCCTCGACCGGGTCGTCGAGGTGCCCGGCCGGCCGGCCGGTCTAGGCTTTCTGCCCGACGGCCGCCTGCTCGTCGCGTCCGTGCACGAGCGCAAGCTCTACCGCCTCGAGCCGGACGGCGCCCTGGTCGAGCACGCGAGCCTCCACGGCATCGCCACGTGGCACCTCAACGACATGGCGGTCGACGCGACGGGCCGCGCCTACGTCGGCAACTACGGTGACGACAGCGCGCCCCCGGCACCGCCGTTCCCCGCCGACCTGGCCATGGTCGAACCCGACGGCAGCCCGCACGTCGTGGCCGAGCAGATGCTGTTCGCCAACGGGATGGCCGTCACGCCGGACGGTTCGACGTTGATCGTGGCCGAGACCCGGGCCACGCCGGGGCGACTGTCGGCGTTCACGATCGAGGCGGACGGCAGCCTGGTGGACCGACGGACGCTCGTCGAGTTCGACGACCGCAACGTGCTGCCGGACGGCATCGCACTCGACGCCGAGGGTGGCGTGTGGGTGGCGTCCCCGTTCGACGGGCAGGTGCTCCGCGTGAGCGCGGACGGCGCGATCACCGACCGGATCCCGGTTCCGCACCCGTACGCCGTGGCCCTCGGCGGCGCCGACGGCCGGGACCTGTTCGTGTGCACCGCCGACACGTGGATCCCGGAGGACGCGGTTCGTCTGGGGTCCGGCGCCGTCCGACGCCTGCGGGTCGCCGTCCCCGGTCCCGGATTCTGATCGCCGCACCCGGGTTGGCACTCGGGACCTCTTGTGTGCCAGTGGCACCCGCGCGCATGCTCGACATACCCAACGAGGTGTGAACGACGCGTCGACCGGGCGGGCTCCGACCATCGGAACCCGCCCGGTCGCTCCCGTCGGACCCGGTCCGGGAGGCCGGAGAAACGAGGCCGGGATGAACGAGCGCTACGTCGGCATGGCACCCTTCCACGCCCACGGCGACCTCTCCGGGTTCGTGATCTCCGGACGGTGGCCCGAGACCACCCGCGAGTGGGCCCAACTCCTCACTCTCGCGGTCCGGATTGCGTCGGTGCCCGGTCTGCTGGCGACGTCGACGGTCTTCGGGGCACGCGAGGAACTGCCGGACGACCCGCAGCCGGGAACCGTCGGACTCATCATCGCGGAGGGCCCCGTCCTGGGCGAGCGGGCGCTCACCCCCGGACGGTTCGCCGGGCACCAGCCTCCGGCGCTGCTGATGCTGCATCCTCCGGCCGAGACGGTGCCCTCGCTGCCCGAGTGCGCCGGGGCGGCGTCGGGGTGCGTGCTGCTGCCGGGC
Organism: Rhodococcus sp. SGAir0479; assembly: GCF_005484805.1. Classification (NCBI taxonomy): domain Bacteria; kingdom Bacillati; phylum Actinomycetota; class Actinomycetes; order Mycobacteriales; family Nocardiaceae; genus Rhodococcus; species Rhodococcus sp. SGAir0479. The sequence continues at coordinate 4,175,329 of NZ_CP039432.1, read as the reverse complement.
CTGCCGCATCTCGGGCTCGACCATCGCGCCGCCTGGGTGGAGGCGGAAGCGGACGGCACTGTGACGTCGATGGTGTCGCGGGTGGGGATCGACCCGATCAGCGATCCCGACACCGCGGTTCTGGCAATGCTGCTGGCCGCGTGACAGCCACCGGAATTCGAAAGTTCGGCGTTCCAAACATATTGTGGCCTTTGCACTTTCGCTGACGGCGGGTATGGTGGCCGGAGCGAAGGGGAGTAGCCCCCAATCGCTGGGTCGACATACTGGCCGGCACGACGTGGTGCCCGCCCGGCCCAGTGAACCGGATGTCCTCCGGTGGGCGAGACCTTCGGCCACGAGCACGACAGGTGTGTTCGCGGCCGGAGGAAGGTTTCCCGACATCCTCCGTGACTATCGACCGGAGGAGGTTCGAACGACGTGCTGGCCGCGATCCTGCTGAGTTTCGGCGTCATCTTCGTCGCCGAGCTGGGTGACAAATCCCAGCTCATGGCGATGACCTTTGCGTTGCGTTACCGCTGGTGGGTGGTGATCGCCGGCATCACGGTCGCGACCGCCGTCGTGCACCTCGTCTCGGTCGGCGTGGGCCACTTCCTCGGCGCCGCGCTGCCCACCACCGCGATCTCGATCGTCGGCGGCATCGCGTTCGTGATCTTCGGGTTGTGGACGCTGCGCGGCGACGCCCTTTCCGACGACGAGGAGCAGAAGGCCGGCAAGGTGACCGGTTCGGCGTTCCTGGCCGTGGCGTCCGCGTTCTTCCTCGCCGAACTCGGCGACAAGACGATGCTGGCCACCGTGACGCTGGCGGCCGACAACGACTGGGTCGGCGTGTGGATCGGCTCGACCATCGGCATGGTCGCGGCGGACGCTCTCGCGATCGTCGTCGGCGCGCTGCTCGGCAAGCACCTGCCGGAGGCGTTCGTGCGCATCGGTGCGGCCGTGCTGTTCTTCGCGTTCGGCGCGTGGCTCGTGCTCGAGGGTCTGTTCCCGGAGAGCCCCGCGGGACCGATCACCGCGGCCGCCGTGGTCGCCGTGTCGGCCGTGGGCGCCGGTGTCCGCTGGTTCACGACGCGCTCCCGGGGCGAGTCCGCGGTGGATCCGCTCGACGCGCCACGCGCTTCCTAGACTGGGCGCCATGGCACAGACGCAGACCGACCTCCTGGCACCTCTCGGCGAGCTGGCGGCATTCGCCGGACGGTGGGTCGGCGGCGGGTGCGGTCACTACCCGACGATCGACGACTTCGCGTACGACGAGGAGATCGAGCTCGCCCCGAGCGGAAAACCGTTCCTGTTCTACCGGTCCCGCACCCGCAAGCCCGGTGGTGGACAGCCGATGCACACCGAGACCGGTTATCTGCGCCTGACGGACGGGACGGTCGAACTCCTGGTGACGCAACCGACCGGGTTCGTCGAGATCCACCGCGGCGAGCTGGCCGACGGTGTCCTCGACTTCACCGAGCACGTGCTGGCGGCGTCGCCGGCGGCCAAACCGGTGCACCGGATCCGGCGCCGTCTCGAGCTCACCGAGGGCAGCTCGGTGCTCGCCTACGACATGTGGATGGCGTTCGACGAGGTGCCGCTGACGCACCACCTGCGCGCGGCGCTTCGGCGCGCGGACTGACGGCCCGCCGTACCGAACAAGCGCTTCGTCGGCCGAGCGCCTGTTTGCCCGCTGATAGCCTCGTCCGGTAGCGATCGGATCGAGCACAGGACAGAGGGGTGAACCGTGGCGGCAGCGGGTCGGCGGGAGGCCATCCTGGCCGAATCGGCCCGGTTGTTCGCCGAGCGCGGCATCGCCGCGACGACGATTCGCGAGATCGCCGACGCGGTGGGGCTCAATTCGGGAACGCTCTATCACTACTTCGACTCCAAGGACGCGATCGTCTCCGACGTCCTGACGAGCTTCCTGGCGGATCTGGTCGAGCGCTACGACGCGGTCGTCGCCACGGACGCGTCGGCCCGAGAACGTCTCGGGCTCATGGTGCGTGCGTCGTTCGAGGCCGCCGAACTGCACCCGTTCGCCACCGAGATCTACCAGAACGAATCGGCGGATCTGACTGCTCTGCCACGGATCCGCGAGATCGAGGCCGCCGTCGAGTCGTCGCACGCGGCCTGGCTCGGCATCGTCGAGGACGGCGTCCGCGACGGCGAGTTCCACTCCGGGGTAGACAGTTTCGAGTTCCAGCGCATGATGCGCGAGTGCGTGTTCATGGCCGTCCGGTGGCACCGCACGACGTTGCGCAAGGACATCGACTCGCTCACCGACACCATCACCACCGTGTTCCTCGACGGATTCGCCGCCGCGCCGACCGCGGAGTCCCCGTCCCGCGCCCCCCGGCCGGCCGCGAACAGGCGTGCCCGTGCCGGTCGGAAGCCCGCCGCGCAGTCGACCGCCGGGCCCGGCGCCCCCGATGACCTGCGTGCCGAACTCGACGCGCTGCGGGTGGAGCTGCGTGCGATCCGGGAGGCCCTCGCGGTCCGCCCGTCCGCCGGCTGATCCGCTCGCGACCCCTCCACAACGCCGCGTTCGGCCCCTACACTCCGGGGATGGCCGAGAACCAGCGCATCCACGCCTTCCGTGACGACGCCCTCGGCGACCTGGACGCCACCGGGGTCGCCGCCCGTATCGCCTCCGGGGAGGTGTCGGCCCGGGAGGTGGTCCAGGCGTCGATCGATCGGGCGGAGTCGGTCCAGGCCACCGTGAACGGAATCCAGGTGCGGGACTTCGAGCGCGCACTGCGGCGATCCGATGCGCCCGGCGATGGCGTGTTCGCCGGTGTGCCGACGATCGTCAAGGACAACATCGACGTGGCCGGACTGCCGAGCGGCCACGGCAGCGCGGCGTTCACCCCGGCCCGGGCGGTCCGCAACAGTGCCGCCGCCGACCAGTTCCTGTCGACCGGCGCGGTGTCCATCGGCAAGAGCCGCTTGCCGGAGTTCGGGTTCAGTGCCAGCACCGAGTACGCCGACGCCGACCCGGTTCGCAACCCGTGGAACCCGGACTACTCGTCCGGCGCGTCGTCCGGCGGCTCGGCCGCGCTGGTCGCGGCCGGCGTGCTGCCGCTCGCGCACGCGAACGACGGTGGCGGCTCCATCCGGATCCCTGCTGCAGCTTGCGGTCTCGTCGGTCTCAAGCCCACCCGCGGCCGAACGGTGCCCGACGCGACCGACAGGACGATGCCGATCCGCATCGTCACGCAGGGCGTCGTCACCCGGTCGGTGCGCGACAGCGCGCGGTACTACGCCGCGGCCGAAGCGCACCACCGGAACCCGAAACTGCCGCCGATCCGTCTGGTCGAGGGCCCCGGATCGGCGCGGCTGCGCATCGGCGTGATCGTCGACTCGGTGACCGGGGTCCCCACCGACGACGAGACCCGCAAGGCGGTCGCGGCCACCGCGGACCTGCTCGACCAACTCGGTCACCACGTCGAGGAGGCGGCGTTGCCGGTCGGCGAGGCGTTCATGCGCGACTTCAAGATGTACTGGGGTTTCCTGTCGTTCGCGATCCTGGCCGGCGGCAAGCGCATGTTCGGTCCCACGTTCGACGCCGCGAAGACCGACAACCTCAGCCGCGGACTCGACGCGGTGTACCGCCGGCACATGGTCGAGACCCCACGCATGCTCTACCGGCTGCGGCGTTCGGCGCGGGTGTACTCGCGGATGTTCCAGCAATACGACGTCGTACTGTCCCCGGTGCTCGGGCACACCACCCCGAAACTCGGATTCCTCTCCCCCGCTCAGGATTTCGACACGCTCTTCGAACGGCTGGTGACCTACGCGTCCTTCACTCCGCTGAACAACGCGGCGGGCGGCCCGGCGATTTCCCTCCCCCTGCACCAGACATCGACCGGACTTCCTCTCGCGTCGCACTTCTCGGCGAACCACGGCGACGAGCGCACGCTTCTGGAGTTGGCGTTCGAACTCGAGGCCGCCAATCCCTGGGCGCGAATCCAGGATCCCGCCTGAGGGCGCCGCGTCAGTCCCCGCCCGCCGCCGCCAGCAGCGCGACGATGTCGTGCTGGCCCCGGTTGCGCGCGTTCTGCAGCGCCGTGAGGCCGCGCGCATCGTGAATCGTCGGGTCGGCGCCGGCGTCGAGCAGCTGCGTGACGGTGTCGACGTAGCGAGTGGAACCGTCACCGTAGACGACCGCCTCGAGCAGCGCCGTCCAGCCGGGGTGGTTGACGTGATCGACCGGCACCCCGGCGCGCAACAGGATCCGCACCGTCGAGGTGTGGCCGTGCTCGGACGCCGGGATCAGCGCGGTGCCGCCGAACCTGTTGGTGGAGCGCACGTCCGCGCCGTGCGACAGCGTGGCGAGCAGGATCTCGTCGAGCCCCTCCGCGCCGGCGTACAGGAACGCCGAATCCTGCATGTCGTCCTGCGCGTTCACGTCGGCGCCGGCATCGATCAGCGCTGCGGCGGCCGCCCCGGCCTTCGCCTTGACCGCCGCGACGAGCGGGGTGCGGCCGTCCCCGTCGCGGGCCTCGAGAGCGGCCCCGCGCTCCACAGCGGCCCGTACCCCGGCGGCGTCGTTCGCCCGGGCCGCATCGAACAGCGCCCGCTCGAGTTCCGGCGTCGACACCGGCGCCGGAGCGCTCGCGACGACGTCGGAAGAAATCGGTACGCGCGGTTTCTCCGTCGCCGTGCCGGTGCCGCAGCCCGCCGCCGTCAGCGCGGCGGCGGTCAGCAGCAGGGCAGCCCTCACTGCAGGCTCCCGGCGATGTCCGCCAGACCGGCGGCGGCGCAGGCCTGGTCGGCGTTGCCGTCCGGCGCACCGCCGACGCCGATCCCGGCGACGGACGCATTGCCGACCTTGACGCTCACGCCGCCGGGGAGGAACAGCGTGCCGGGCAGGTCGGCGATCGTCGGGCCCTCGCCCTTCACGCGGCCGGCGAGGTCGCTGGTGTTCGCGCCGAACGCGGCGGCGGTGTACCCCTTGGCCCGGGCGGCCTCGACGGTGTGCTGGGCCGCGTTGTCGCCGCGCAGCATGGCCTGCACGTTGCCGGCCCGGTCCACCACCGCGACGGTGACGAAGCCGAGCCCGTCGGCCTGGCACCTGGCGAGCGCGGCCTGCGCGGCGCGGCCCGCAGTGGCCACCGACAACCGGTCGGCCGACACGGTGCCCTTCTCGGCGTCGCCCGGCCGCTGCGACGACATCGCGGCCGGCGTCACCTCAGCGGCGGTCGACGAGGCGCCGGAGTCGTCGGTGGATCCGCACGCAGTCGCGGCGAGCAGCGCGACGGCGGGGACGGTGATCGCGAGGGCGCGGGGCAGGCGGCGGGAGAGGGTCATGTCGAGCCTTTCGAACGAGGGGGAATCGAGTGATTCCACCCTCGCGCCGGTGCCGGGGGCGCGGCATCGACCGCGCGGCCACCGGCGGATCATCCGAATGGCCGATCCCCGGCCCCTCCGACGTCCGTAGGATCGGCCCGATGCAGGACCACGGGGACGACGCCGCCTTCCGCGGACCGCTCGGTGTCGCGATCCACCTCTCGTTCAACGTGCTGCTCGCGGCGTCCACGGCCCGCTACCTGACCTATCACGGGGTGAGTGGCCGGTGGCTGGTCGTGGCCGGCCTGATCGGCGTGCTCGCCGTCCTGTACGCAGCGATCGTCGTGCTGTCCCGGCGGGGCGGCGCGTGGCAGCCGTGGGTGTGGCCGGTGCTCACGTCCTGGGTGGCGCTGGTGTGGCTGGCGCCGAGTTTCGCGTGGACGGCGTTCCCGATCTTCTTCCTGTGTACCCGCGCGTTCCCCCGTTGGGCGGCGTATGTGACCGTGGCCGCGCTGGCGGTGTTCGCGGGCATCGAGTTCGCGTCGTTCAGTGGCCGTACCGAGTGGGCGGTGCTGCTGGCGCCGCTGTGCACCGGCGCGCTCATCGTGCTGGCCTACGGGCAGGTGGAGCGCGACAGCGCCGAACGCGAACGCCTGCTCGGCGAGCTCGTCGAGGCCAAGTCGCGGCTCGCGGAGACCGAGCGCGAGGCCGGCGTGCTGTCCGAGCGCGAGCGCCTGGCGCGGGAGATCCACGACACCGTCACACAGGGACTCACCAGTGCGCTGCTGCATGTGGAGGCGGCCGACGAGATGTGGGAACAGGATGGCACGCGGGCCCGCGACGAGGTGCGGGTGGCCACCCGCTCGCTGCGCGAGAACCTCGCCGAGACCCGCACTCTGGTCCACTACCTGAGCTCGCCCGACCTCGCGACACAGTCGCTCGACGCGGCCCTGCTCGCGGCCGTCCGCGGGTACGTGCCGTCGGCGCAGTTGCGGGTGATCGGCGAGCCGGTGGGGCTGCCGCCGGACGTCGAGCACGCGCTGCTGCGGATCGTGCAGAGCGCGGCGTCGAACATCCGCCGGCACGCGAACGCGCACACTGTGGGGGTGACCCTGACGTATCTGCCCGAGGCGGTCGCGCTGGACGTGTTCGACGACGGCACCGGATTCGTGGTGGGTGAGACGAGCGGGTTCGGCCTACCGGCGATGCGCCAGCGCGTCGAAGCACTCGGTGGCACGTTCTCGGTGGAGAGTGCGCCCGGCGAGGGCACCGTCGTCGCCGCACAGATCCCGCGGCGGGACGCGTCGTGATCTCGGTGTTGCTGGTCGACGACCATCTCGTCGTGCGCGCGGGCCTGCGGGCACTGCTGGATTCGCAGCCCGACATCGACGTGGTCGGCGAGGCCGACACCGGCGAGGACGCCGTCGCGATCGCCGTCGAACGCGCTCCCGATGTGGTGATGATGGACCTGGCGCTGGGAGCGGGAATCGACGGCGTGGAAGCGATCCGACGGATTCGCTCGGCCCGCCACGATCAACCGGTGCTGGTGTTCACCACCTACGACACCGACGCCGACGTGGTCCGCGCGCTCGACGCCGGCGCGATCGGTTACCTACTCAAGGACTCGGCGCCGCAGGACATCTTCGGCGCACTCCGTGATGCCGTCGCGGGCCGCAGCGCGCTGTCGCCGCCGGTGGCGTCCCGCGTCCTGGATCGCATGCGCCGGCCCGACCAGGCACTGACGGCGCGGGAGGCCGAGTTGTTGACTCTGTTGGCCGAGGGTCTGACGAACAAGGAACTCGGCAAGCGCCTGTTCATCAGCGAGGCCACGGTGAAGACCCACCTGGCGCACATCTACGCCAAGCTCGGCGTCGACTCGCGGGCCGCGGCGGTCTCGATCGCGCTACGGCGAGAAGGGATTCGTTGAATGCCCGGCTACTCGCTGCTCCGCGTGCACGGCACGCCCACGCTGGCGCATCTGGATCTCGCGCTGTTGGAGACGTTCACCTTCGCCGACGGCGGCGGGTTCCCGCCGTCGTATCGCGACTTCGTGCGGGACCTCGGCTGGGGACGACTGTTCGGATTGTGGCTGGTGCTGCGCGCCGAGGCGGTGGAGCTGTTCGGTGAGAACGAGTTCGACCTCGAACCGCTCGGCGCGCAGCGGCTTTCGTGACCGATGACCGGTCACGCCAATGTTCACGACTCCGTGGGGGTGTCGCCTGAGCCCGCGTCCTGGTCGTCGCCGGCCAGGATCAGGTACAGCGCTCGCCGGGCGTCGGTGAGCACCTTCTCGGCCGCCGCGAGTTGTGCCGCGTTGCCGGACATCTGGACTTGGCGCGCAGCGCCGTGCAGGTCGTGCAGGGGGCCGCGCAAGTCGGGGCCCGATCCCACGAAAGCGAAGGGGTCGCCCCAGGATTCGGCGTTCGCCTCGATGTACTCACGACCGGCATCGGTGAGCGTGACGAGTTTGCGTCCGCCCTCGGCTGTCGTGTGCACCAGGCCCTCGTCCTCCAGCTGTTGCAGCGTCGGGTAGATCGCGCCGGCACTGGGGCGCCACGCGCCGTTGGTGCGGTCGGTGACGGTCTGCATCAGCTGGTAGCCGTACATCGAGTCCTCCTTCAGCAGGAGCAGGACGGCGGCGCGAACGTCGCCGCGGCCTGCGCGGCGCGGCCCACCGCGTCCGCGAGGTCCGCCGTGCCCACGTCCGCGGCCGCGGCCACCGCGCATGCGGGGATCCTCGCCGTCGAACGGGCGATGATGGCGGCGCGGACGGCCCATCTCGCCACCCCACGCGGGGTGTCCGTGCATCTCTTCCGGCCCTCGCCGGTGATTCATGTTCCTCATCGGTTTCTCCTTCCATCGTTAACCGACACACTCACGATATATCGTGATCGTATCTTTGAAAAGGGTGGCGTGAGTCACCGCTCGCCCCCGGCGGCGCTGCGATGGAACCGGGTGCGGCTGCGCCGCGTCTGATCCAATGAGCGGGACGTTGGGGCGAATCGAGGGGGGAACGTGAGGTCAGTGGGTCGGTGGGGAGTTGCCGCTCTCGTAGTGGCCGGTGTCGTGGGACTGGCCGGCTGCGGGTCGACGAGCGTCGAGGGCCAGGCCGAGACCACCAAGGTCGAGGCCGGAGAACCGACCTTCGATCCGTGCAGCATTCCGGACGAGGTGCTGCGCACGGTCGGTGTGGATCCGGCGTCGGTCACTCGCGACATCGTCGGGGTAAAACAACCCGGTTGGAGCGTGTGCCGGTGGCGTGCACCTGACTACTTCGTGACAGTTTTCGCAACTGGCCGCTCTATCGCCACCATCCGCGCCGACGACCAGTTCAGTGACGTCACCCCGGTGGAACTCGACGGCCGGGAGGCCTTCACTTTTCGCGATGCCGCCGACAAGCGCAACGAGTTTTGTGACGTGCTGTTTACGTCAGGCTCCGACAGCGTGATGATCAAGTCCAGCTACCTCACGGGAAGGACACCCCCGGAGGGCCCGTGTCCTCTGGCGCTCGAAAACGCACGCGCCCTAGTGAAGTCGATGCCTCGGTGACGGCGGGCGACTGATGAACGGTTCCATTTGGGGAGCAGTGGGCGAACTGGTCGAGACAGGCGACCTCTCTCTCGAGCGTGGCATTGCCGAGCAGTGCGCCCAGAGGTGCGCCACATTCCTCGACAGTCTGGAGTTGTTGCGAACCCAAGCGCTGGATCTCGTCCGCATCGACGGCCTCGGCCACCTGCCGTCGGGCGTCGCGCTGGCCCGCAAGTTCGAACAGAAGGCGTCGGGCGGTGAGTATCCGCTCGATCAGGCGCTCGCCGATCACATCGCCGTCGTCGAGCAGATGCGGGCGGTGTTCGAGAAGATCGCGGCCAACTACGAAACCACCGAGCAGTCGAACACCCACGCCATCAGCGCGATCGATCCAGGCCGCTGACCGCAGCAGACGCCCACTGCGGGTCGCGCCCGGTGTAACCGAGGAGTCGATCCAGCTCGGAGGCGGTGTCCGGGACCGGAACCACCCGGCCGTAGAGCCCGTCACGGCCCGCTTCCTCGACCGGTACGGACATCGCGAACCCGAGGCTCGCGGCGATGCTGGCCGCATCGGCCTCGAAGCTCTGGCCGGTGGCGCGGGCAAGGTCCCATCCGTGCAGGACCAGCTCGTCCACCGCCACCGCCGCCATCACCGGCGCCGGGAGGGTCACCCCACCGGCGGCCGCCTCCCCCTCCCACGCGTCGGGCGAACGCCACGCCGCGGCCATCTCGTCGAGCTGCCGAGGAAGCCGGCTGCGCCAGTCCGCGGGGAGTTCCTCCGGTCGGCCGGACCCGTCACTGGGGAACGGCTCCTTCCGTGCCGAAGCGACGAAAGCGTTCGTCAGCTCCACGAAGTGCCGGAGCAGATCGGAAACCGACCACTCCGCGCATGGGGTGGGTAAGTCCAGGTGCTCGTCGCGCACACCCGAGGCCACCCGGGCCACCTCGTCCGCGGCCGGCCCCAGGTCGAATTGGATCGTCATACGTGCCTCCCTGGTCGAAAGTCGTCTCACAGATATCGACCGAGCGGAGGTGTGAAACTCATCGACGAACTCGTCAGCGCGGCGCCTTGAGCTGCATCCAGGCGAGGACCGTGAGGATCCGCAGCGCCGGAACCGCCTCGTCCAACCCGGCCTGTTCGCGCAGCGAGACGAGTCGACGGTGCAATTCGCGGTCATTCGCACGCAGCGCCTGCCGCACGGGATCGAGGTGCGCCTGCTTGGTGTCGAGGACCTCGCCGATCACGCGGTCGTAGACCGGGAACAGACGCGGACGCTTCCGGGCGATCAGTTTCGAGGCCACGGTGCGGCCGATGCTCGGAACCGTCCACAGCGCCGTCTCGAGGCGGCACACCGGAGACTCCGCGGTCAGCTCGTCCACCTCGTCGACGAGGTCGCGGTCGGGGCCGACGGCGGCCAGCAGCTCGGCGAACTCCTCGCCGCGCTCCCGCAACAGGATCTGCGCGCCGTCCGGGGACACCTCGACCGACAGCATCGTCACCGCCACGAGGTCGTCCGCCGTGAAGACGTCGGCGTCCCGCTCACGGGTCCCGGTCGAATCCCACGTGTCCCACCGGGCCCCGCTGCGCAGGTACCCGGTCTTCACGAGCGGTTCGGCGAAGTACCGACGCAACACGTCGACGGCGGCGTCGTCACCGGACGCGAGCACCTTCGGAAGGCGGATCGCCATGTCACTCATCGTCGTTCATCGCGTCGAGCACGTGCTGGGCGAACGCGCGGTTGTGGTACTGCGCGTACGGGCCGCGCCCCTTGCTCACCAGCCGCTCGGCGAGCGGACGGATCGTCGCCTCGTCGAGCGGCAGCTCGAAGAATTGTTCGTCGGCGCCCTCGTCGGACAGGAACCAGTCGATCAGCACACCGTCACCGTCCGCGGAGGCCAGCTCCGTCTTGCGGAAACGCAGCAGCGGGTTGGCCAACGTGAGGCCGTCGAGGCTGTACCCGGTGGCGCGCTGCAGCGCCGACAGCGACGTGTACAGCACGGTGCGGAAGTCGACGGTCTCACCGTTCTCGGTGTAGCGCTCCACGTAGAGCACCTCCATCGGCCCGATGTTCAGGGTGAACAACCGCTGGCGTTCGGGGGTCTTGTTCGTGGTCGGCAGGCAGCTCAGCGTCCATCCGTCCACCTCCGCCCCGGCCGGGTCGTCGAACGCCGACGCGAGGTAACCGGCGATCAGGTCGACCACCACGTCGAAGAACGGGTCGGTCTGCAGCAGCTCGAAGTTCGCGTCGGTCGCGGCGGGATGGATGTCAGGCATGGGCGATCCTCGGGTTGTGGGGCGGCCTTCGAGGATACTGGGCCGAGTCCCGTCGACTCGGCGCCGGACGCGCCCCTCCCCTCACGCGCCGGGCGACTCCATCCGGTAGTCGCCCAGCGGGAAGCTCCGCGCCTCCGCGAACGCGTTGGCCGTCGACGTGGGACGCAGCAGTGCGGCCTCCCCGTGCTGGTTGAAGTAGTAGGACCGCGCCGAACCGCAGCTGCCGCCGTAGAAGACGGAGTCGTCGAGGTTCGCGGTCATCCGGTCGAGGAACCGGGTGTTGGCGTCCTCGGTCACCTCGAAGACGTCGGCGTCACGTCTCCGCATCTCCGTGAACAGGCGGGTCATGTGCGCCATCTGCGATTCGATGGTGGTGAAGTACGACAGCCCGCTGTACGAGTACGGACTCGCCAGGGTGAGGAAGTTCGGGAACTTCGGCACCGCGACTCCCTCGTACGCCTGGAACCGGTTGTCCCGCCACCACTTTCCGAGGTCGAGTCCGCCTCGCCCGATGACCTCGATGGCGGGGAAGTTCACATCCCACAGGTTGAAGCCGGTCGCCAGGATCAGGGTGTCGATCTCGGTGCGGCGGCCGTCGGTGGTGACGACGGCGTCCGGTTCGATCCGCGCGATGGAAGCGGTCTCGAGCGCCACGTTCCGCTTCGTGAACGTGCGGTAGTAGTGATTCGAGAACGTGGGACGCTTGCAGCCGAAGTCGTAGTCGGGCGTCAGTTTTCGGCGGAGGTCGGCGTCGCGTACCTGCGTGCGCAGGAACAGTCTGGACGCCGCCGCCGCACCCTTGTTGAGGAGTTTCGCCTGCCGGTAGTGCAGCACCGCACTGACCATGATGCCCTCGAGAATGGCGTCGCTGACGGCGCGGGCCACGCGCTGCGTCACCGGCACCCGCGCGAAGAGTCGTTGCACCCCAGCAGGAATGGGCATGTCGACCTTCGGCACCACCCAGATCGGGGTGCGCTGGTAGACGGTGAGTTCCCGCGCCGTCCCGGCGACCTCGGGGATCAGCTGGACGGCGGTGGCGCCGGTGCCGATGATCGCCGCACGCGATCCCGCCAGGTCGATGCCGTCCTCCCACGCGGTGGTGTGCAGGACCCGGCCGGCGAACGAGTCGATGCCGGCGATGTCCGGCAGTTGCGGCTGCGACAGGAACCCGGTCGCGGTGAGCAGGTAGCGCCCGGTGAGCTGCTCGCCGCCGGCGGTCGAGACCACCCAGTGCCGCGCGTCCTCGTCCCAGCGCGCGCCGGTGACGACGGTGCCGAATCGCATGTAGCGGCGCAGGTCGTACTTGTCGGCGACGTGCTCGGCGTACCGCTTGAGCTCGGCGCCGGGGGCGAACAACCGCGACCAGTGCGGATTCGGCTCGAACGAGTACGAGTAGGTGACCGACGCGATGTCGACGGCCAGGCCCGGATAGCGGTTGACGTGCCACGTGCCACCGAGGTCGTCCTCGCGTTCGAGGATCGCCAGATTGGTCAGCCCGAGTCGATTGAGGGCGATCGCCGCACCCATCCCGCCGAAGCCGGCGCCGACGATCACGGCGTCGTACTGCGTGTTCCGCTCCACGGCTCCACCCTCCCAGCTATGTGTCACTCACAGTGTCACTCATCTGCGCGGGTGTGGCCAGGGTTTCGGTGCGATCGCTCGGCGACACCCCGGCCCGGTCGCCCCGACTCAGCCGCCCGCGCCGCCCGCCCCGGCCGTGGCGACCGCGTCGATCTCGACCGTCGCACCGTAGGGCAGCCCGCTCACCTCGACGAAGGTACGCGCGGGCCGGGGCGCCTCGAAGAGGCGCTCGAACTGCCGGTTGGCCTCCTCGCGCAGCGACAGATCGGTGACGAAGTAGGTGAGCTTTACGACGTCGCTCAGTTCACCGCCGACGGTCGCGAGACGCTCGACCATCCGGTCGACGGCGGCATCGAGCGCTTCCGTCCGGCCCGGCACCGGATCGCCGCTCTCGTCGATGGACAATGCGCCCGACACGAAAATGAGCCCGCCGGCGACGAACGCCGGACTGTACGGATGGTCAGCGGACACCTCGGTCATCGACATCGAGTGCCTCCTCTGCGATCGACAGCAACGAATGAGCCCGACCATAGCCCGCGGGCGAATCGCCGCGGCTCCTCAGTACACCGAGTGGGTGATCGTGAGGGAGTACGTGTCGGCGGCCACGTCGACAGGGACGGCGATGCCGACGTCGGCAGACCACGTCGCGGCAGAGCATTCCGCAGGCGCGACAACAACAATCACCGCATCCTCGCTCAGCGGAACCTGCCCAGCCGACTCGCTGCACTGTGTGTTCTGCGCGCGATAGAAGGAGTCGGGGCCCGGCGAGAACGCGTTGCCGCGGGCGCCATGCATGGCCGTGGCCCTGACGGCCGCGGTCCATCCTGCGCCATCTCGGCGGTTGTCCGTGACGGTGACGTCCATTGTTCCGGGGACGACGGCGCCCGCCCGCACCGGACCGGTCACGACGAACGGCCCGGTGTCGACCCGCAACTCACCTGAACCGGCAACGGTGGTGGGGACCGTCGGTTCGGTCTCGGACGGCGTCGGGAGCGCAGTTGTACTCGCCGGTGCCGCCGTTGTCCGCACGGGTCTGGTGCTCGTCGACGTCGTCGGGCGGGGAGAGGTCGTGAGGCATGGAGAAGTCGTGGACGCGCCGCTCTCATCCCCGCAGCCCGAAGGCATCTCGGCAATCGGAGGCTCACTCGCTGATGCGGTCGGTGCCGGGGTCGTCGTTTCACCGGTGGTCGAGAGGGCCGGTTCGGCGGCCGCCATCGGAGCGCCTGCGATGACAAGCGCAACCACGCTGATCGTCACCCGACGTGTGTACGTCATTCGCTACCGATCCAACTGGGACGATGATCCCGTCGACAGATTACCGGCATGACCGCGGCGCTTGCGCACGACGTATGCCGCGAACGCGAGCACCACCACAAGCACACCGATGGCGAGACCGACCCACGCACCGATCGACCATCCGGAGCCCGATGCCCCGACAGCATCGCCGACACCCCTGTCGGGGAAGGTGACGGACGCGGACAGGTCGTGCTTGTTGAACCCGCTCTCCAACTTGACTTGGGCTTGCCACGGGCCGGCCGGGAGGGAAGCACTGTTCGGAACAACGAACTCCACCTTGCCTTCCGCTCCCGGGGCAATGGTTGCGTAGTCCGCGTTGACCGGTTCCGCCGTCAGCCCGCCGGGACCACCGGAAAGGTTCATCGTTCCGGAGATGTCGACGGCACGACCGCCGGTGTTCTGGACATGTGCGACAAGCAATGCGCTGCCGTCGGTACCTCGCGTCGGCGCGAGACTGTCGATCCTGAAATCGGCAGGCGGTCCGTTGCCCTCACCGACGGAGAGGTAGACGCGGACACCCACCCGGGATACCTGTGTGACGCCGCCTTCCGCAGTTTGCGCGAGCGAAGCCCAGACCGCCCCGTACTGTTCCACCTCGGGCGCATCGCTCGGCACGTCGATGACCACCGGAACATCAACCGCACTTCCCGGATCGAGGTGCACGTTTGCCTGCCCAACGGTGATCCAGGACGTGAGGGCGTTTGTTTCTCCACGTTCCGCGACAGCGAATGTGCCGTCGGTCAGCGTCGCAGGCCCCGCGTAGACGTCGATCGTCTGCGGAGAGTCGGTGTTGTTGCTGACGGTGACGTGATGGGTCACCTTCCCCCCGGGTGGGACATTGTCCGTGATGTAGATGTTTGCCCGCGGGTCGTCTTTGAGGTCTTCCGCGACATCTGCCAGCCGGATACCGATCGATCCCGCGGACGTTGCAGGATCGGCCGAGCTCGGCGCCGCGATCGCACGGGCTGGATTGAACGCAAGGAAAAGCACTGCGAATACAAGCATTCGAGGCATCTTGTTTCCCCGGAAGAATGTCATCGGTTCCCTCTTGTGGCGGCTGGGCCAGGGAGGCCGACCCTGGCCCAGCTCGTTAGTTTTTGCGGTCAGATCACGGAAGTGGTCAACGTTCCCGTGTAGGTTCCAGCCGGCACTGCGGGGAGCTGCGTTCCGTTCTGGTCAACGGTGGGAAGCTCGACCTTGATGTTCGGCGTCCAGGAGGTGTACTGGCCGACGACGTACGTCTGCCCACCGCGCTTGTAGACCGGAACCGACTGGCTACCGATGGCAACCCAGTCGCTCGCGAGGTTCTCTCGTGTTCCGTTGGAATCCCAGGTGGGGCCGGTCACCTTGTAGTAGACCCTGTCCGCAGAGATCGTCGCCGGGCTGGCGCCACCGGTTGTCAGGTCGGTCATCGCCACGCTCGCCACCCAGTTACGCGGAGAGACGTTCGTCCGGCCGTCGTTGATCCCGGTCACCGTGCCGAACTGACCCTGAACATTGCTGTTCCCCAGGTTCGGGGTCAGGGTGATCGACCCGGCAGAAGCCGTGATGCGCAGGTCACCTCCTTGGCCTGCAACGGTCATCGTCACCGTGGTGTTCTTCGAGTCTGCCGGGGTGGCCGGGGTGTCGGCGGCGTTGGCGATCGCCGCGGGGGCCAGTAGGCCGGCGGTTGCGGCCAGGCCCGCCGCCGCGATGAGCTTCTTACGCATGGGTTCGTCCTTCTGTCGGGGATCGGGCCGGAGTAACTGTCATTGCGCTCCCCGCGCGGACTGACCCGAGTGATCCCGCGTGGGTTAACTAGCTGCCAAAATCGTCAGAACTCAATCTCGATGCCCATGTCGATGCAGAGCAGTTCTCGCTAATTTCCGCCGAACGAGCCCGTCGAACCGAGCGAACCCAGCGACGACGTGGGATTGTCACCGCCTCCGGACGGCTTGTCCGGAAACGTGATTGCTTCTCGGAACTCGTGTGTGAAGTAGCCATTCTTGAGCCGAACCTTGGCCGTCCACGGGCCGTCCGGCAGTAATGCACTGTCCGGCACGACGAACAACACAGTTCCAGTGGTGCCCGCCGCGAGCCTGGTCGGCTGTGCGGGAACGGCGTTGACGAACATTGCCCCTGGGCCGTCGCTCAGCCGCAGAGTGCCGGCGATGTCGATCGGGCGTCCGCCGGTGTTGGCCACGGTCGCGAGCACGGCCACCGACTCCTCGGACCTACGCTCCGGCACGATGCCGGTGATCACGAAGTCCGCTGCCGGACCGTTGTCGCCACCCACCGTAACGTCCATACGCACGCCGGATCGACTACCGCCGATCGCCGCCCAGATCGCACCGTACAACGTCGCGGACGGCGCATCCGGAGGCACGGTGATCACCACGGCCACATCCTCGAACTGCCAGTTGTCGAGTCGCACGGTCGGCTTGTCGATGGTGGTCCATGAGGTGAGCGCATTGGTCTCGCCGGCCGGCTCGACCGAGAACGTCTCGTTAACGATGCTCGCGGGTCCGGCGTAGACGGAAACCGACTGTGCGGCACCTGTTTTGTTGTGAACCCGCACGTGCCGAGTGATCGATGTTCCCGGCGCAGGATTTTCGACGATGTCGGCCTGGCCCGGCGCATCCGTGAGCTCGATACCGATTCCGCTGTTCGCGATTCCGGCCGTGGCCGTCGGAGCTGCGGGCGCGGTGGACGCCACCGCGGCCCCGCTGACGGACAGCAGCGCGGCAGTGGCGAGTACGGCCAGGCATCGCATTGTCGGTTCACCCCCTCCTACGGGCACCACCCCGGGAGACGTCCGGGACGTACCTGCGTATTGGTCGGACCCGCGGGAGCGTCGTAAACCAACTGGACGGTTGACCAACAGGCAGTTGGAAGTATCCACGCGCTTGGGTCGGGTGTCCAGAGTTCCGGCACACTTTCTTGGACAAATGTGCAACTGGCGTGGATTCAATCACGAAAAGGCGCTGCCAACTGGGGAAACGCGGTCACAAGATTTTTCGGCGAGCACCTTGGTGAACCCACCCGCTCCGCCGCCCCCTCGAACCGGCCGACAAGCGTTATGGTGCAGGTCACACGGCCGACCGCGAGGGGTCGGCCCGACGCGAAGGGGAAAACGCAGTGGAAATCCAGGGAACCGCCGCACTGATCACCGGCGCCGCCTCCGGGCTCGGGGCTGCCACGGCCAAGCGTTTCGCCGATGCGGGCGCCACCGTGTTCGGCCTCGACCTGGCGCAGTCGATCGAGCGGGCTGGGGACAACGTGCCCGCGGGGGTCACGTTCCTTCCCGCCGACGTCACCAGCGAGGCCGACGTCCAGGGCGTCGTCGACAAGATCGGCGAGTCGGGGGTTCCGCTGCGCACCGTCGTCAACTGCGCGGGTGTCGGCTGGGCGGGTCGCATCCTGTCGAAGAACGGTCCGCACGATCTGGAACTGTTCCGCACCGTGATCACCGTCAACCTGCTGGGCACGTTCAACGTGATGCGTCTGGCGGCCAACGCGATGCAGCATCTGCCGACCGTCGACGACTCGGGTCAGCGCGGCGTCATCATCAACACCGCGTCGGTCGCGGCGTTCGAGGGGCAGATCGGGCAGATCGCGTACACCGCGTCGAAGGGCGGCGTGCACGCCATGACGATCACCGCCGCGCGTGATCTGGCGCAGGTCGGCATTCGCGTCAACACCATCGCCCCGGGCACCATCGACACCCCGATGCTCGCGGGCGTCACCGACGAGTACCGGAAGAACCTCGAGGCCGGCATCCCGTTCCCGTCGCGGCTCGGCAAGCCCGACGAGTACGCGCAGCTGGCGCAGTTCCTCGTCGAACACGACTACCTCAACGGCGAGACGGTCCGCATGGACGGCGCGCTGCGCATGGCGCCGCGGTAGAGGATCCGACGTCCCGGGGCGGGCGCCTCGGGACGTCGACCTTCCGCGGACTCGAACGTCAGAACCGCCAACGCGTCTGCGCGTAGACGCCTTTCGCGAAAGCGAAGACAGTGGACGGCTCGACGCGGAACACCGTGGCCGGTCCGCCGGCGGTGTTGACGAACTGTCCGTCCGTGACGTCGAAGCTCCAGTCCGACCCGTACTTCGCACGGTATGCGTCAGCGATACCGGTCAGCGACTCCGGATCCGAGATCCGTACCGCCCGCCCCTCGATCACGACGTCCAATCCGGATCCGAGCACATTCGACCCGGTGGTCAGCACACACGCGTCAGTCCCGGCGAGGTTGCGGGCCTTCTGTTCGTCGGGCCCGGTGCAGAAGTGCATGCGGTCGTCGACCCGGACCGCGATCAGCGGCGTCACGTGCGGTCGACCGTCGACGCGGACCGTGGACAGCCAGAACACCTCGGCGGCGTCGAGTGTGGCCGTCACCTGCGTCCACGTCGACGGCGGCGCGTTCTCCTCGCTGTACCGGCGGTCGAGTTCGGCGGCAGGCAGTTGCGCGGTCATCGGGACCTCCGTCTCGTGGAGTGCTGTCACAGGTACCGACCCGGCCCCCACCGAGAACTCATCGCGAGGTTCACCCGGACATCCCGGATCGACCCCGCGACAAGTGCGCGAAACGAGGGGGGCTACAGCTCCGACTCGTGCGGGATCTCGGCGACGGCGCGGTCGCTCATCCACTCGCGCAGCACCTTGGTGGCGACGACGTCGTCCTCGTTGTACTCGAGCAGCCGCTGCCGCTGGGTGAGGTCGGGCTCTCCGTCGTAGCCGACGGCCTCGCGGTACCAGCTCATCGACGCCTCGCCGCTGGCCTCGGCGTCCCGCCAGTGGAAGCCGGCGACCGGCGCGATCTTCTTGAGGCCCTTGCCCTTCGGGCAGACGAAGTTCTCGCCGACGGCCTGGTAGATGTCCACCCACTGTGGGCTGTCGATGAACTCGCGGATCTCCGCGGTGGTGGGGATGCCCTCGCGGCCGGCGAAGCGGCGGGCCGAGTCGAGCAGCCACTTGTCCTCGGCCGATCGCGAATAGCAATAGGCGGCAAACGTTTTCCCGGCGGCGGCCGCGCCGGCCCGCTCGGCCATGAGCCACGTCCAGAACTCGGCGAACGACCGGGCCTCGTCGACGGTCGGCACCGGATCCCAGCTCACGAACGGCCGGTACGCCGACGTGCCCGCGACGTTGAGCAACGTGCCCCACAGGTAGGCGCCGTGCTCCTGGTAGCTCTCCATGTCGACGTCCACCTCGACGTCGGCGCGGGTGACGGTGACCGTCTCGTGGCGGCGCACCAGCGGCGCGTCCGCCAGCCACGCCTTCGCGGTGACGACGGTGTCGTGGAACGAGTTGTGCGGCCACTCCTCCGGCGGGTCACCCTCCCACGCCGCGAGCTGCTCGATGGTGCGGACGCCGCGCTCGCGGAGCACGTCGGCGCGCGACCCGGACGCCACCAGCGACACGTCGTGGGTCGCCTCGAGCTCGGCCCGGCAGTCCGGCCACCACGGGCACGAGCGGCACTCACCGATCTGCGACGGCACCGTCTCGACCTCGCCGCGGGCGACGGCGATGCGGTCGGCGAAACGGGTGTCGTACTCGTCGAGGACGGCGGACAGGTCGTGCACCAGCACGCAGTCGGCGCCGTATCCGATCGCGCCGCCCTGCAGCGACGGGCTCGCGAGCTCGTGCCGCTCGAGCATCCGGTACACGTGCGCCAGCCGCATCTGGTCCCGCAGCTGCGCGCGGACCTTGCGGGTCTCGTCGAGCTTCGGCTCCCATGCGAACAGTCCGGACGTGGTGGCGCCGCTGCCCGGATCGGTCACCTTGTGGTTGACGACGATGACGGGGATGTAGCCGCCGCGGTCGGTGTCGCGCAGCAGGACCTCGACGCGGCCGCGCCGCCCGGTGTCCCGCTCCGACGGCAGCACCGCGCCCCAGATCCGGGCGGCGCCGTCGCGGCACGCCGCGAGCGTCGCGCGGGCCCGCTGACCGGCCGGGCCGTCGGGCGCGATGCGCACCCACGCGTCGGGCTCGGCCTCGGCGAGCCGCAGGCGGACGGCCTCTCGCTGCGCGGCGGCGGCCTCCTGCCGTTGCTTGACGCCCGTGTTCTCGGGCACGCCGACGAGCCGGTCGGGGTAGGTGGCATCGAGGTGGATCCGGTGCCGGCATCGCGTGAGCGCACCCGGCTCGAGTAGCACGGGCGCGCTTTCGGACGGACCGATCGGGGAACACACGATGTGCAAGATTATGTGCTCGCCTAGGGTAAAGCCGAAAGCGGCGATCGAAAACGAACGCGGATACGCTGTGACGCAGTCTTCGCCTGCACCGAAACACCAGATGGAGGGGCCTTTCCAGTGGGGTTGTTCAAGAAACGTAAGCGGCGTGCCACGCGCAAGGCCGAGGCGAAGGCCCTCAAGCACAAGGCCAAGCTCGAGGCCAAGCTGGGCGCGAAGAACGACCGCCGGAAGCACCGGTCGGCCGCGAAGGCGCAGAAGAAGGTCGACAAGGCCCAGATCTCCGCCCTCAAGGCCCAGGAGAAGGCCGCCGCCAAGGCCGCGGAGAAGGGGCTGACGGTCGCGCAGCTGCGCCGCTACATGGGCGTCGCACGCCTGATCGCGCCCGTGGTTGTGCCGATCGCGTACCGCGGGGCGACCGCCCTGCGGAGCCAGCTCGACGCGCAACGCGCGCAGCGCATGGGGATCGCCGTCGACCAGCTGGGCGAGTACACCGGTCACGGCGCCAAGCTCAGCGCCCGCATCGCCGGGGCCGAGAAGTCGGTCGGCGAGATCCTCGCGCGCCATCCCGACGACGCCGAGACCCAGCAGTTCGCGGCCGCGATCCGCACGCGTCTGGGCGACCTGAACACCGCCGTCCACGCCGCCGAGCAGATGCCGCCGGCGCGCCGCAAGCAGGCCCACCACGCCGTGTCGTCGGAGCTCGACGGCGTCGAGGCCGACATCCTGGCGCGCCTCGGCGTGCGCTGACCCCCACGCCGCCGTGCCCGCCCGTCGCCCCGCCCCCACCGCCGCCCTCCGTGGCGGCGCGGTCGGGGCGACGGCCGCGTCCCTGGCGGTCGCCGCGCACGGGCTCGGCGGCGGCGGACTGCCCGACACCGCGGCCCTGACGCTGCTGCTGGCCGTGGCGGTGAGCGCGGGCGCCGTGGTCGCCGGTGTGCCCGTCCTGACCCGCAGCCGCTGGGCGCTGCTCGGCGCCCTCGCCGCCGGTCAGGGCGCCACCCACGTCGCGCTCACCGTCGCGTCCGACCTGCACGTCCACCGCAACGTCCCCGCGGCCGGCATGCTGGCCGCGCACGCCGCCGCCACTGTCGTGTGCGCGGCGCTGATCCTCGCCGCGGAGCGGCTGTACGGCCCCCTCACGCGGGTGCTGCGGGCCGTGCTGGCCACCCCGACCGTGGGGGTGGAACCGCACCGCGTGCTCCTCCCGGCCCCGACGCACCCCCGGGCACCGCGCATCGCCGTGCTCGCCACCGGGCTGTCCCGGCGCGGACCTCCGAAATGGGCCTGACCACCCCTTTCGGAAACTCCGCACAGAAAAGACACCCCATACAGATGAAGAAGACCATCACGCGCGCCCTCGTCACGGCGGGCGCGACCGGCGGTGCGCTGCTGCTCGCCACCGGCGTGGCCGCCGCGCACGTCTCGGTCGCCGCTCCCGGCGCCGAGCAGGGCGGCTACACCGTCCTCACCTTCCGCGTCCCCACCGAGTCGGACACCGCCGGGACCACGGCGCTGACGGTGCAGCTGCCGAACCTGAAGTCGGCACGCACCGAGCCGCTGCCCGGGTGGACGGCCACGGTCCGGAAGGACCCGGCGTCGGCGACCGCGACGTCGGTGACGTGGACGGCCGATCCCGGTGTGAACGTGGGGCCGGGCCAGTTCCAGCAGTTCGTGCTCTCGGCGGGTCCGCTGCCCGAGCAGGACCAGGTGGAGTTCCCCGCCACCCAGACCTACTCGGACGGCACCGTCGTCGAGTGGAATCAGCAGCCGAACTCGGACGGCAGCGAGCCCGACAAGCCGGCTCCCTCGCTCACCCTGGCCGCGGGCAGCGCGGACGGTGACGCGCACGGCGCCGCCACCGCGTCCGCCGACGAGTCCACCGACGGCACCGACACCACCGCCCGCTGGCTCGGTGGCGTCGGCCTGGTGCTGGGCGCCCTCGGCGCGGCGCTCGGCCTGGGCGCAACGATTCGGAGCCGGCGCTCATGACCGTCCGGAGAAGCACCCGCGTGCGGGTCGTCGTGGTCGGTTTCGTGACGATGCTGGCAACGATGCTCGGTGTGGGCACGGCGTCGGCGCACTCGGCGGTCATCGGCAGCACCCCCGAGAACGGCGCGCAGATCGCGGCCGCGCCCGAGCAGGTCAGCCTGCGGTTCAACGAGGCGCTGCAGCCGAAGTTCGCCTCGCTCACCGTCGTCGGACCCGACGGCAACCTGTGGGCCAAGGGCGACCCGACGATCCAGGGCGACACGATCAGCGTCCCGCTCGACGGGCTCGGCCCGGTCGGTGACTACACGATCGCGTTTCGCGTGACCTCCGCGGACGGGCACCCGGTCAGCGGCACCCAGACGTTCGCGCTCACGCAGGAGGGCACCGGCACGCCGGGTCCCAAGGCGGGCGGACAATCCTCCGACAGCGGCACCTCCGACGAGTCGTCGGACGGCAACGTGCTGATCTGGGTGATCGTCGGCGTCGCGGTCCTGCTGTTCGTGGGCGGACTGTGGTTCGCGCTGCGTAAGCCGCGCGGACAGAACTGACGCGATGACACGGACGGTGGGCACGGTCGGCTCCGGTCGGACCCGATTGTTGTCCACCGTCCCGGCCGCGCTGGCCGGGGTGGCC
Organism: Rhodococcus sp. SGAir0479; assembly: GCF_005484805.1. Taxonomy (NCBI): domain Bacteria; kingdom Bacillati; phylum Actinomycetota; class Actinomycetes; order Mycobacteriales; family Nocardiaceae; genus Rhodococcus; species Rhodococcus sp. SGAir0479. Next base: position 4,152,585 of record NZ_CP039432.1, on the reverse strand, counting down.
CTCGCGTGGCTGCTCGCGACGCCGGACGGCCCCTCCCCGACCAGCGTGCTGCGCGTGCTCGCGGTGGGCCTCGGTGCCACCGCCTTCGGGACCGCCGGCTGGCTGTGGGTGCAGCGCGGCGAACGGCGGCCCGCGCTCGAGCCGAGCGTGCTCTGGCGGACCACCGCCGCGATCGCCGGGGCGTGGACGGTGACCGAGGCGGTGCTGCTCGTGCTCGAGGCCGCCGAGGCGGCGGGCCGGTCCCGTTTCGCGGTGGCGCCGGGCACCGTCGTCGACTTCGTCCGCGTCGTCGGCGCCGGCCGGCTCGGCGCGGTCACCGTGGTGTGCACCGCGCTCGTGGCCGCGACCGCCGCCGTCGCGTACCGGCGGGAGCTGCCGTGGCCCGCGGCGCCGGTGCTGGCGCTGTCGGGTCTGGCGCTCATCGCCCGGCCGATCAGCGGTCACATGTCGCAGCAGACGCTCGGGTCGCTGCTCGACGCCGCCCACGTCCTCGCCGCCGCGACGTGGTTCGGGATGCTCGTGGCCCTCGCGCTGACCGCCCGGTCCCGGGGCGCGTGGTCGACGCTGTTGCCGCGCTATTCGACCGTCGCCTGGCGGTCGGTGTGGATACTGGCGGCCACCGGCATCGTGAACGCCGCGATCCGGCTGGGCGGCGTCGCCCCGCTCGTCACCACCGGCTACGGCCGGGTGGTGCTCGCCAAGGTGGTCGCGCTGACGGTGTTGCTCGCGGCGGGCTGGTGGCTGCGGCGCACGTGGGTGGCACCGGCCGCCGCGCACCGGATGGCCGCGGAGGCGTCGCTGCGCCGCGCCGTCGGCGAAACGGCCGCGATGGCCGTCGCCTTCGGCCTCGCGGCCGCGCTCGCCACCACCGCCTGAGCCGGGAAACAGTTCACAATCCGTGGCCGTCCGTGCATCGCGCGGGCCTGCGCAGCCGGGCTACGCTCGACAGTGGGACAGAACGTCGAGGGAGATGATCCGTCATGTCGACAACACCGTCCATGTCGATGGAAACCCACCCTGACATCGCCGAACTACGTGCCCGCTACGACGAGTTCGGGGAGGGCCCCGTTCCCCAACTCGCCGAGGGACTGCTGGTTCTCGCGGGTCTCTACGCCGCCGCCTCTCCGTGGATCATCGGATTCAGCGGCCAGACGGCGCTGATGATGTGCAACGTCTTCGCGGGGCTCGCCGTGACACTTCTCGCGGTCGGCCACGCCACGACGTTCGGGCGCACCCACGGAATCGGCTTCGTCGCACCGCTGCTGGGGATCTGGTTGATCGTGTCCCCGTGGCTGGTCAACGGCGTCTCCACCACGACCGGGATGATCTGGTCGAACGTGGTCGTCGGGGCGGTCGTCTTCGCGCTCGGCGCCGGCATCCTCGGCCTGGCGATGAGCCGCGGGGACACCCGCCGTCGGTCCTCCGCGACGCGACCCATGCCTTGAGGCCGCCGGGCGACGACACGGACGGGCCCGAGCGCCGGCCCGTCCGGCACCTGATGGTGCTCGCCGTGACCGTGCTCGGGGTCGTGGTGGTGGCGGTCGGTGTCAGCCTCGTGGGCTCGACGGCGATGGCGGCCACCCTGGGCCTGCTGTGCATCCTCGCGGTGATCGCCGTCGTCGCGCTGTGGCAGTTCCTCCCGCCGACCGACGACGAGGACGGGCCCTAGGCCGTCGCCCCCACCTCCTCGCGCCGACGCGGTTGCAGCTGCGTGGCACTGAGCAGGCCCGCCGCGAGGAACCCGGCGGCCACGAGCAGCGACCAGCGGGTGGCGTCGGCGAAGCCGTCGGACAGTGCATCGGCGGTCGCGGGACCCGCCGGCCCGAGGCGCCCGTGGTCGCCCTGCGCACGCAGGGCCGGGATGGTGCCCCCGGCGGAGTCGCGCGTGCTGTCGACGAGTGCCGATTCGGCCTGCGGCGGTAGCGCGACCGGCTCGAGCTCGGCGGTGAGACTGTGGGCCAGCCCGAGTGAGAGCACCGTCCCGAGGATCGCCGTACCGAGGGCGGCCCCGAGCTGCCGGACCGTGCTCTGCGTGGCCGATCCCTGCCCGGACTCGGCGGTGGGGATGTCGACCAGCACGGTGCCGGTGAGCTGCGCCGAGGCCAGCCCGAGCCCGAGCCCGTAGATCGCGAGCAGCAGCGCCAGCAGCCATCCCGCCGAGGTCGGTCGCAGGTACAGCGCGAACGCGAGCACACCGATCACTTCGAGCGCCAGACCGAGCATGACCGTGCGCGGGGCCCCGAACCGGGCGGTGACGTGCCGGGCCGCGGCGCCGGACGCGAACGCGCCCAGCGCCATGACCGCCAGCACGTATCCGGCGCCGAGGGTGCTGAGCCCGAAGGCGTTGACCAGGAACAGCGGCAGCACGAGCAACAGTCCGAACTCGCCGATGGCGACGGCCATCGCGGTGAAGTTGCCCCAGCTGAACGTCCGGAAGCGGAACAGCCCCAGGTCGAGGATGGCCGAGCGGCGGATGTTCGCCCGGCGGCGCTCCCACACCACGAACGCGGCCAGCGCGAGGACGCCCACCGCCGCGATCACCGGCGTCGCCGCGACCGGGGCGGTCGCGGGCCACGTCACCCCGAACACCTCCAGGTCGGCGATCGGTGCCCACCAACCGATGGTCTGCCCCTCGATGAGCGCAAAGATCAACGCTCCGAAGCCGACCGCGCTCAGGACCAGGCCCACGACGTCGAGTCCCGGCACGGTGATCTGCGCCCGGGTCTCGGGAACGAAGAGCACCGCGCCGATGATGACGAGAATGCCGATGGGCACGTTGACGAGGAAGATCCACGGCCACGTGAAGGACGTGGTGAGCCAGCCGCCCAGGAGCGGTCCCACCGCCGCCATGCCCGAGATCACCGCACCCCACACGCCGAACGCGACGGCCCGGTCGCGGCCCCGGAAGGTCGCGTTCACGGTCGAGAGGGTGCACGGCAGCACGAGGGCGCCGCCGATCCCCTGCACCACCCGGGCCACGATCAGCGCGGTGGAGCTGTCCGACGCCGCCGCCAGCAGGCTGCCGCCGACGAACACCACCACACCGGCGACGAACAGCAGGCGGCGGCCGAGCCGGTCACCGAGGCGGCCGGCGGTGAGCAGCAACGCGGCGAACACCACGGAATAGATGCTGTTGATCCACTGCGCGTCGGTGAGATCGAGACCGAGTTCGTCGATGATGACCGGGAGCGAGACGTTGACGATCGTCCCGTCGACGACGATCAGCGACAAGCCGGCCGCGAGCACCCCGAGGCCGATCCACTCCCGCCGACCCACCTCGGGTTCGGTGCCGGGCGATTCCACACTCATCATCGCGTCCTCCCGTACGGGCGCCGCTCCTTGCCGACGCTACCGCGATTCCACCAGAGGACGAGGCGATCGACCACGAAACCACCGCTGGTTCCGGGCAATTCAATCTTTCGGACGATTTTCGGCACCGGCACCGGCCGCGGTCAGCCGAACGCGAGAACCTGCTCGCCCCACGCCGCGCGCAGCGGTCCGTCCAGATCCGGGACGACGGTGTCGCGCTTGCCGATCACCAGCGTGGCGCGGCCGAACCGGTCGTACGCGTCCCAGTCCGGCTCGCCGTCCAGGCCCGCCGGCGCACCGGTCCGGGCGAACTCGAGCCACCGGTGCTGCATCCGGCGCGACACCTTGCGGCCGGTCGACAGTCCGCCGAGCAGGAACGTCACGTCGCGGGGTCCGCGGGTGAGGTTGCCGAACACGTACGGCAGTTCGGTGGCGTGGGCGGCGCCGATGTCGAGCGCCTGGAGCATCGGCGTCGCGTAGTCGAAGCGGTACAGCCACGTCGGCGCGTAGCGACTGTGCGCCTCCACGATCCACAGCGTCGGCAGTCGGAAACCGAAGTCGCAGTTCAGGACCACGTCGTCGCTGCGGTCGGCCGCCCACGGATCGGGGGTCTCGGTGTGGTCCCGGTCGACGAACTCCGCCTCCGGGTGCTCGGCGGCGATCTCGGCGAACATGCCGCAGATACTGTCCGGGTCGAGCGGCATCAGCGGTGACTTCCTCAGCTTGAACAGCGAGGCCTCGTCCTTGTTGGTGCCGATGAGCAGCGGGACCCGGTGGGCGGTGCCGTTCCAGTACGAGTTCACCGGGTAGTCGGGCAGCAGATCCTCGTCCACCACCGGCCCGAAGGCCAGCCGGCCCGGGGTGTCGGCCGGAATGCGCGCGAACAGCGCGTCCGACGCGGCCAGCAGCTCGTCGGTGCCCGCGGTGAGCAGCCGCTCGACGGGATCGTCTGCGCCGCCGAGCATTTCGAGGAACAGCTGCGCGACGTGCGCGGCCCGCTCCTGGCTGTAGACCGAGGTGGCCGGGGCGCTCTCGGCGATGGCGCGGTGGAACAGTCCGCGCGCCGAGGGCATCGTCATCAACGTGGTCACCGCGCTGCCGCCGGCCGATTCGCCGAACACCGTCACACAGTCTGGGTCGCCGCCGAACGCCGCGATGTTCGCCTGCACCCACCGCAGCGCCGCGATCATGTCCTGCAGCCCGACATTGGTGTCGAAGCGGTGCCGGTCGGTGCTCAGCGACGAGAAGTCGACGAACCCGAACACCCCGAGCCGGTAGTTGACGGTGACGACGACGACGTCGCCGCTCTCGGCGAGCCCCCGGCCGTCGTACACCGGCTGGCTGGAGGCACCGCGGAAGTACGAACCGCCGTGGATCCACACCATCACGGGCTTGCGGGGCCCGCGGGTCCCCGGGGACCACACGTTGAGCGACAGGCAGTCCTCGTCCATGCGGCCGTCGTTGCCGAGTGGCAACCCGGGCATCGTGCTCTGCGGTCCCACGGGGCCGAACCGGTCGGCGTCGAGCACCTCGGTCCACGGCGCCGGGGCGACCGGGGCCGCGAAACGACGATTGCCGGTGGGTGCGCCCGCGTACGGGATGCCCTTCCACACTGCGACGGGTCCGTCGGCGGTTCCGCGCACGGGACCGTAGGTCGTGTGGACCACGGCGGTGGTGGCGGCAGCGACGGGAGCGACGGTGGTCATGGTGGTTACTCCTTCGACTCGCTCGGTACGAATGGTTGTTGTCGGAAGTCGTCAGCCGAGAGCGGTGGCCGCGCTGACGACGTGCGCCAGCTGCACGCCGGCCAGCAGCGCGAAGACGGCGGTCACGATGGTGGCGTTGTGCTGGATCAACTCGGTGCGCACGACCCCGAGCGCGGCGGCGACGGGTCGGCAGGTCACGGCCGCGAGCACCGACAGCGCGATCAGCCCGACACCGCCCAGCACCGCGACGCCGGCACTCGAGAGCACCGCCTGCGCGGGCGACACCCGGGCCTGCGCGATGAGCCCGCCGGCGCGCAGCTCGAGCGGCAGGTTCCTGGCGTTGACGACTGCCAGCGCCAGACCCGACGCCGCCGCCTCCCGGCGGCCCATGCGGTCGAGGCGGGCCATCCACGACGGCATGACCGCGGCCTCCCCCCGTGGCGGCCGGCTCGTCCAGCCGAGCACCGCGAGGGCCGCGAACACCAGTCCGACCAGCAGCGCGAAGACCAGCTGGAGCCGGTGGGCACCGGGCGAGACGTTCGCGTCGGCGGTGAACGCGGTGACCCCGATCAGGACCGCGGACGCGGCGATCCCGGTCGTGGTGAAGAGCGTGGCGTTGGTCCGCGCCCGGGCCGAGAGCAGGATCGCGACCAGGACCGCGAAGGGCGCGGGGTTGACGATCATCCCGATGCCGACCGGAACCAGCTGTGCCACCGGGTTTCCCATACCGACATCACGTCCTTCTCGTTCACCGGACGCCGAGGCTGCTGCTCGACCGGACGGGCTCGCCGGTGGCATCCGGGACGAACGATATGGACGGGCGTCCATCGGGCGCGGGCGATGTTCGGGTATTGCGACATCGCGGTCCCGCGCGGGGGCGGTTCAGTCCAGGCGCACCGACAGCAGCACCGACTCGGGTTCCTCCACGAGTTCGGTCGTCCCCACGCGGCTCGACAGCGACGCCAGCCCCAGGCCCGCGCCGCGGTCGGGGGCGACCCGGCCGGGAGAGCGGATTCCGATGCAGATCACCGAGGTTCGGGGGTCGACGGTCATCCGCAGCTGCAGCGCGCCGCCGGTGCCGTGGCGGATCGCGTTGGTGAAGCCCTCGGACACGACGTCGACGGCGTGGTCGAGACGGACCGGGTTGCCGGACAGCAGCGACCACACCCGCGGGTCGATCTCGGTCGTCACCGGAACGGCGGCGGACCACATCCCGATCAACTCGGTGATCTGCTGTTCGGCGTCGGCGCCCGAGCCGGCCTCGTGCGGCCGGTCCTCCCCCACCTCGCGGAGCACGCGGCCGATGAGGTCGCCGACCGCGACGACCCCGACACCGGGTCCACCGCGCATCGCCAGCGCGGTGGCGACCAGCTCACCCTGCACGGACGAGTGCAGCACGTGCGCGAGCCGCCGCCGGGCCGCGATCACCCGCGCGTGCACCTCGGCGGCGTCGCGGCTCTGCTCCCCGAGCGCGTCGGCCAACTGCTTCTCCTCCGAGGCGCGCTGCTCGTTGGCCGCCACGATCAGGCACGTCGCCATCGCCGCGAACGGGTAGAAGGCGATGCCGGGGACCACGAACGCGGGCGGGAAGCCGTTGCCGCCGAGGATCAGCCAGAACACCGCCGCGGTGGCGACCGCGACGACGCTGTAGCCCGCCGCCATCGACGCGACGCGGCGGACCGGGACGGCGATGGGGGTGGTGACGCGCGCGACGACCGCATTGCCCACCACGCACGTCACCAGGACGCCGATCACCTGCAGCACGGTCTCGCGGGCGCCGTAGCCGGTCACCAGGAACGAGAGGATGACGGCGGTGTACAGCAGCACGGGCACGGTCAGCGACACCGGGCGCACCGCCTGCAGCACGCCGCGCCGGCGATCACGCCACGTGAGCGTGGGCACCTCGACGACGGGTTCGGGCGCGGGGGTGACGTCGTCGAACAGCGCGTGGCTCATCGGCCGGACGATGTCCTCGGAGATGCCCCGCAGCAGGCGCGCGCCGCCCTCCCGATCCATCGTGGTCGGGTCGATGCTCGTCAGCGCGGCGTCGATGCGCGCGGACAGGTCGTCGGCACAGCGGCGCGCGAGCCCGGCGAGATACTCCTCGTCGGAGCGCCGCCGTTCGACGAGCGCGGCGCGGGCGGTCCGCAGCCGCCGCATCACCGCGTCGTGCCGGTGCACCGAGTCCACGGTGATCGCGATCAGCGACAGCGCGATGACGACCGCGGTGACGTTGATCAGCAAGCGGGTCCCGAGGGGCCGCGAATCGGTCGGCAGGCCCTGGGCCGCCAGCAGGGCGTCGAACAGGAGCGGCCGCGAGCCGCCCAGCGCACCGAAGAAGGCCAGCGCGACGGCCGGACGGGAGCGGCGGCGGCCCGGGCGCAGGAACGTCAGCCACGCGATCAGCAGGGCGATCCCCATGACCAGGTGCACCACCACCGCGACGCTGAAGCACGTGGGCCAGTCCCGCGGCCCCCGCGCCGAGATGTAGCTGCCCATGACGGTGACCGCGAAGGGTGCGGTCAGCAGCCACGACCACCGTGTGACGGCCGCGTCGCCGCCGATCCGGGCCAGCCAGGACAGCCGCCGGCTCAACCGATCTCCGTCGGCATGCCGAAGCGGCGGACGTACAGCTGCGACGCGGCCACCCGCGGATTGAGTTCGGGACTGTGGTTCACGCCCAGGGCGTCGAAGGTGCGCGTGACCATCTTCTCGACGCTGCGCACACTCGATTCCCGCCGCCGGGCGATCTCGGCGTTGGACCAGCCGAGCGCGATGCACCGCAACACGTCGAGCTGTGTGCGGGTCAGCCGGTCCAGGACGGCGTCCGGACTGTCGGCGCGCGGCGGCCCCTGCGCAACCGGCTTGTCCGCCAGCGCGGACTCGACGGCCGCCACCAGATCCGCGACGGTCTCGAGCGCGGTCTTGTCGAGGAAGACCGACCCGGCGGGGGCGCCCTCGCCGGGCGCGATCCCCGCCCGCGGATAGTTCGTGAGGAACACGACCGCGCAGTGCGGGGCGCGGGCGTGGACGATCGTCGCCATTTCCAGGCCGTTGGGCCGGCGGCCCAGATCGATGTCGGTGACCAGGACGTCGGGATCGATCTCGTCGAAGTCCGCGAGCGCCACCGCCGCCGAGGACCGGTCGTGCACCTCGAAACCCGCGTGGCGGAGGGCGTCGGCAACGAGCGCGCGCATCAGCGGCTGGTCCTCGACAACCAGTGCCCGGCGCACCCAGGCTGCTTCTTTCACACGAAAGAGACTAACCGGTCACTCCGGAGCGGATGAGTTGATTAGCCGAGGTAACCACCCGCCAGCAACGGGCCCGCGTCAGCGTCCCGGCACGTACTTCAGCGCCTTGATGAACGGCGGCATGAGCTTGGCCCACACCTTGGCCGGCAGCCAACGCGGACCGCCCAGGTTGACGACGCGGGTGGTCGCGACGGTCTGCACCTCGGTGTACTTGAGCAGTCCCTCGGCGCCGTGCCGGCGCCCCACCCCGGACACGCCCATGCCGCCCATCGGCGCCGCGGTGCTGCCCCAGGTGGGGCCGTAGCCCTCGTCGACGTTGACGGTGCCGGCCATGACGCGGGCCGCGATGGCCTCGCCCTCGGCGTGGCTGCCGGCCCAGACGCTCGCGTTCAGCCCGTACTCGGTGTCGTTCGCCCGCGCGACGGCCTCCTCGACGTCGGCCACCGGGTAGATCGAGACCAGCGGTCCGAAGGTCTCGTTCGCGTAGCACTCCATCTCGTCGGTGACGTCGGTCAACACCGTCGGCTCGTAGAACAGCGGGCCCAGGTCCGGCCGCGCCTTGCCGCCCGCGACCACCGTGGCGCCCTTGGCGACCGCGTCCTCGACGTGCCCGGACACGGTCTTGACCTGCCCCTCGGAGACGAGGCTGCCCATCTCGATGCCGAACTCGTAGCCGGGGGCCACCGTCATGTTCCGGACGCGCTCGCCGAACAGGCGGGTGAACTCGGGAGCGACCGCGTCCTCGACGTAGATGCGTTCGACGGAGATGCACAGCTGGCCGGAGTTCGAGAAGCACGCCCGGACCGCGGCGTCGCACACCTCGCGCAGGTTCGCGCCCGCGGTGACGATCATCGGGTTCTTGCCGCCCAGTTCGGCCGAGAAGCCGATCAGCCGGCGCCCGGCCTGCTCGGCGAGCAGGCGTCCGGTCGCGGTCGAGCCGGTGAACATCAGGTAGTCGGTGTTCTCCACCAGCGCGGTGCCGACGACGGACCCGGGGCCGGGCACCACCGCGAACAGTTCCCGGGGCAGACCTGCCTGGTACAGCAGTTCGGCGCACGCGAGCGCGCAGTACGGCGTCTGGCTGTCGGGCTTGATCACCACGGCGTTGCCGGCCAGCAGCGCGGCGATCGCATCCGACACCGCGAGCGTCATCGGGTAGTTCCACGGCGAGATGACGCCGACGACGCCCTTGGCGTGGTGCCGGACGACGGTCTTCGTCAGCCCCGGCAGCATGCCCTGGACTCGCTTGGGACGCAGCAGTTTCGGAGCCAGGCGCGCGTAATACCGGGAGGTCATCGCGATGTCGAGGACCTCCTCCTGCGCGGAGGCCCGGGACTTGCCCGTCTCGGCTTGGGCCATGTCCATGAGCGCTTCCTTGTGCTCGAGGACCAGGTCGCGGTAGCGGAGGAACACCTCGGCGCGCTCGGCCGGAGACCGCTTCTCCCACGCCTTCTGCGCGGCCCGCGCCCGCTCGACGGCGGCGACCGCGTCGGCCGCGGTGCCGACCGGGACGGTCGCGAGTTCGCGGCCGGTGAACGCCTCGACAACCGGCCGCGTCGGGCGATCGGCGGCATCCGGAATGGCGATGAGGTCGGCGAGGCGGGCGAACGTCGCCGCGGACGGAGCAGGCATCTTCGTACTCCTACTGGTGAGTAGATTTCGAGTTACACACAACTTACCCCGTCCGTGGCCGCGGTCACAGAGATCGGCCCGTGCCTCCTCCGGAGCCGGGTCCCGGACCCGCGCTCCCGGTGATCGAGACGGAGCCGGACGACGCCTCGCGAGTCGATAGTTTTTCCGGGAACCGCGCAGCGGCCCGTACGAAAGGACATCGCCCGATGACGTCTTCCCCTGCTCTCACCCCCGCGGCCGCGGCCGGCACGTTCGCGATCGGCGGTGACCTCGAGGTCAATCGCCTCGGCTACGGGAGCATGCACCTGGCCGGCCCGGGCGCGTGGGGCCCGGGCCGCGACCGCGCCGAGGCGCTGCGAGTCCTGCGGCGTGCCGTCGAACTCGGGGTCACCTTCATCGACACCGCCGACGTCTACGGCCCGTTCGTCACCGACGAGCTGATCCGGGCCGCCCTGCACCCGTACCCGGAGAACCTGGTGATCGGGTCCAAGGTGGGCTCGTCCAACCAGGGGCCGGGCAAGTGGGCGCCGATCGGCCGCCCCGAGTACCTGCGCCAGCAGACACTGCTCAATCTGCGGCACCTCGGACTCGACCGCATCGACCTGCTCCAGCTGCACCGCATCGATCCACAGGTGCCGCTCGCCGAGCAGATCGGCGAACTGAAGGCGATGCAGGACGAGGGCCTCGTGCGTCACATCGGACTGTCCGAGGTCACGGTCGCCGAGATCGAGGCCGTCTCCGCCATCACCCCCGTGGTGTCCGTGCAGAACCGCTTCAACCTCGCCGACCGGGCGTCCGAGGACGTGCTCGACTACTGCACCGCGCACGGGATCGCCTTCATCCCGTGGTTCCCGTTGGCGTACGGCCGGCTCGCCGGAGCGGGCAGCCCGCTGTCCGCCCTCGCCGACAAGCACGGCCGCACCCCCGGTCAGCTCGCGTTGGCGTGGCTGCTGCGCCGCTCCCCCGCGATCCTCCCGATTCCGGGCACGTCGTCGGTCGGCCACCTCGAGCAGAACGTCGCGGCCGCTGCGATCGAGCTCGGTGACGACGAGTGGGAGCAGCTCGACGCCCTCGGTTGACCCGGGCCCGGCGAGCGCGCCGTCAAGATTTCGTCAGGACGCGACCGGCACTCTTGCGGGAGCTTGAACACCCGAGCAACGCTTTGAACATGTGTTCAGCCACGGCGGTTCCTCCCGACCAGGACCTGACCACCCGCGCCCGGATCCGCGACGCGGCGATCCGGGTGTTCGGCGAACAGGGGTTCGACGCCGGCGTGCGCGCGGTCGCGGCCACGGCCGGAGTCTCGCCCGGTCTGGTCAACCATCACTTCGGCTCCAAACAGGGGCTGCGGGCGGTGTGCGACGATCACGTCCTCGCGGTCATCGTCACCGAGAAGCGGGAGGTACTCACCGCCGCGGGACCGGCGCGAATGCTCTTCTCACTCAGCCGGATCGAGCGGTACGCACCGCTGGTGGCATACCTCGTGCGGTCCTTCCAGGCGGGTGGCGAGCTCGCGGTCTCCCTCTTCGAGCACATGGTCGCCGGAGTCGAGAGCTATCTCGAGGACGCCGTGGCCCAGGGCCGCGTCCGGCCCAGCCGCGACCCCCGGGCCCGGGCTCGGTACCTCGCGATGCAGAGCCTCGGGTCCACACTGCTGTTTCTGCAGATGCGCGTCGACGCGGACGGTTCCGTCGACTACGGCCGCGCGATCACCGACCTGACCGACGAGGTCATGCTGCCCGCCCTCGAGCTCTACACCGAGGGTCTGTTCACCGACCCGACGATGCTCGACGCCTACATCCAACACTCACCGTCCGAGGAGACGGCATGACCACCATCATCGAAGTCGAGAAGCTCACCAAGTCGTTCGGCACCACGCGTGCACTGGACCGGTTGGACCTGAGCGTCGGCGAGGGCGAGGTGCACGGATTCCTCGGCCCCAACGGTGCCGGGAAGTCCACCACCATCCGGGTTCTGCTCGGGCTGTTGCACGCCGACAGCGGGCGCGCGACGCTGCTCGGCCGGGACGCGTGGCGCGACGCCGTCGAACTGCACCGCGACATCGCCTACGTACCAGGGGATGTGACACTGTGGCCGTCGCTCACCGGCGGCGAGATCATCGATCTGCTCGCACGAATGCGCGGCGGGCTCGACGCCACCCGGCGCGCCGACCTGATCGAGCGGTTCGACCTCGATCCGCACAAGAAGGCCCGGTCGTACTCGAAGGGCAACCGGCAGAAGGTGGCGGTGATCTCGGCCTTCTCGTCGAATGCCCGCCTACTCCTGCTGGACGAGCCCACATCGGGGCTCGACCCGTTGATGGAGAAGGTGTTTCGCGACTGCATCACCGAGGCCGGTGCCCGAGGCGTGACCGTACTGCTGTCGAGCCACATCCTGTCGGAGGTGGACGCGCTGTGCGAGAAGGTGACCATCATCCGCGCGGGCCGGGCCGTCGAGAGCGGTTCGATCGCCTCGATGCGTCACCTGAGTCGAACCACCATCACGGCCGAACTGACCGGCGACCCGGGCGATCTGCACCGGATCCCCGGGGTGGACGACGTGCAGTTCGACGGCCGGACCCTGCACTGCCAGGTCGACGCCGACAGCCTCGGGACGCTGATCCGGACGCTGGGCGACACCGGCGTCCGCAGTCTGGTCAGCACACCGCCGACGCTCGAGGAGCTGTTCCTGCGGCACTACGAACTGTCCGAGGAGGTGCGGGTATGACCACCACCGCGCCGCCGCCCGTCGCGACGGCCCCGGCCCGGTCTCCCTTCGCCGGTACCGCGGCGCTGGTGCGCCTGGCCCTGCGGCGCGACCGTGTGGTCCTGCCACTGTGGTCGGTCGTCGTCGGGCTGCTCCCGGTCGTCTACGGCAGGGCGATCCAGGGCCTGTACGGCTCCGCGGCCGAGCGCGCCGCCTTCGCAGCGTCCACCGCGGCCATCAAGTCCGAAATAGCTTTGGTAGGGCCTATTTTCGGATCCGGTGTCGGTGCGTTGACGGCCTGGCGCGCGGGTTACCTGTTCACCTTCCTCGCCGTCGCCGTCATCCTCACCGTCGTCCGGCACACCAGGACCGAGGAGGAGACCGGCCGCACCGAACTGCTCGAGTCGACGGCGGTGGGCCGCTACGCGAGCCTGACCGCGGCGCTGCTCGTCGCGGCGACCGGTGCGGTCGTCAGCGCCGTCGTGGGCACGCTGGGGCTGTCCGCGATCGGGCTCGGCGGCAGTGGCGCAACCGCTTTCGGGGCGGCGGTGCTTGCCGCCGGTGCCGTCTTCATCGGTGTCGCCGCGGTGGCGGCCCAGGTCAGCACGAGTGCCCGCCTCGCCCGGGGCCTGTCCTTCGGCGTACTCGCGGTCGCCTTCCTGCTGCGTGCCGTCGGCGATGCCGGTTCGGGCACACTGTCGTGGTTGTCCCCCATCGGCTGGTCGCAGCAGCTGCGCCCCTACGCCGACGAGCGGTGGTGGGTGCTGATCCTGCCCGTGGCCGCCACGGCGGTCCTGGTCGCGGTCGCCTACCGGCTGCTCGCCGGGCGCGATCTGGGCGCCGGCCTCGTCGCCGAGCGTCCCGGCCCCGGCGCCTCGCCCCCGACGCTCTCCGGTCCCCTCGGACTGGCCTGGCGGACGCAGCGCGGACCGCTCGCCGCGTGGACGGTGGGCCTGACCGTCTTCGCGCTGGTGATCGGCAGCGCCGCTCACGGGGTGAGCGATCAGCTGGGCAACAGCGAGATCGTCCTCGCGGCCCTCGCCCGGCTCGGCGGCGCCCAGGCGATCGAGGACTCCTTCATCGCGCTCGGCTTCACGATCTTCGGGCTCGTCGCCGGGGCCTACTCGATCTCCGCGACCCTGCAACTGCACGACGAGGAGGAATCGGGGCGGGCGGAGTCCGTGCTGGCCGCGGCGGTCGGGCGTCCGCGGTGGGCGATGAGTCACGTCGGGTTCGCGCTCGCCGGCCCGGCGGTCGCGCTCACCGTGGCGGGGCTCGCGGCCGGCGTCGCGTACGGCCTGTCGATCGACGACGTCGGTGGGCAGGTCCCGCGCGTCCTCGCCGCCGCGCTGGTGCAGGTGCCGGGAGTGTGGCTGCTCACCGGTGTCACCGTCGCGCTGTTCGGACTCGCGCCGCGTCTCGCCCCCACCGCGTGGGTGGTGTTCGCGGCCATGATGACGCTCTACGTGTTCGGGATGGTCGCCGACCTCCCGCAGCCGCTGCTCGACCTCGTGCCGTTCCTGCACCTGCCGCGGCTGCCCGGGGGCGCGTTCACCGCGACGCCGATCGCGTGGCTGCTGCTGCTCGCCGCGGGCCTACTGGCCGTCGGGCTGGCCGCGTTGCGACGTCGTGACCTGCGCTGACCGGGGGCACCGAACGGGAACTCACGTCACGCTTTCGAGACCGAACCGTGCCGTGAATTCCCGTTCAGGCGGTGTACCGGGGTTCCTAGACTCTGGAACATGACAGCTTCGCGCGCGTCAGACGAGGTCGTGGACCGGTCCAAGATCGAGGAGCGGGCGCCGTCGGTGGCCCACCTCTTCGTCGATCGGGTGGCCCGGACCCCCAGATCCGAAGCCTTCCGATTCCCCGCCGGCGACGGCTGGGCGAGCGTCACGTGGTCCGACGTCGGCGACCGGGTGCACCGGCTCGCCGCGGGGCTGATCGCGCTCGGCATCGAACCCGAGGAGCGCGTCGCGGTGGCGTCCACCACCCGGTACGAGTGGGTGCTGGCCGATCTCGCGGTGATGTGCGCCGGGGCCGCGACGACCACGGTCTATCCCACCACCACGGCGTCCGACGTCGCGTTCATCGTCGCCAACTCGGGCAGCCGCATCGTCGTCGCGGAGAACGAGGAGCAGCTGACGAAACTCCGCGAGCACCGGGACGAGCTGCCGGACGTGCACCGGGTGGTGCTCATCGACGGGCCGGTCCCCGAGGACGAGTGGGTGATCGGGCTCGACCATCTCGCGCAGATCGGCGACATGCTGCTGGCCGAACGCCCCACCGCGGTGGACGACCGCATCGCCCGCATCTCCCCCGACAGCCTCGCGACGCTGATCTACACGTCGGGGACCACGGGGCGCCCCAAGGGCGTTCGGCTGCCGCACTCGGCGTGGACGTACGAGGCCGCGTCGATCGACGCGGTCGGGATCCTCGACGCCTCGGACCTGCAGTACCTGTGGCTGCCACTGTCGCACGTGTTCGGGAAGATCCTGCTGACGTTGCCGCTGCAGATCGGTTTCGCGACCGCCGTCGACGGTCGCGTCGACAGGATCGTCGACAATCTCGCCGTCGTGAAACCCACCTTCATGGGCGCGGCGCCGCGCATCTTCGAGAAGGCGTACGCCCGCATCGTCGCGACCGTCGACGCCGAGGGTGGGGCGAAGAAGCGGATCTTCGACTGGGCGATCGGGGTGGGGTTGGCGGCGGCGAAGGCACGCCAGGCCGGAACCCCGTTGTCGCGCATGCAGAAGGCGCAGTACGCGGTGGCCGACCGGCTGGTGTTCCGGACCATCCGGAACCGGTTCGGTGGACGGCTGAAATTCTTCATCTCCGGCTCGGCCGCGCTGGATCGCAATGTGGCGCTGTGGTTCGACGCGGTCGGCATCATCGTCCTCGAGGGCTACGGGCTGACGGAGACCAGCGCCGCGTCGCTCGTGAACCGGCCCTCCGCCTACCGGTTCGGGACGGTGGGGTGGCCGCTGCCCGGAACCGACGTCCGGATCGCGTCCGACGGCGAGGTGCTCATCAAGAGTCCCGGCGTGATGAGCGGCTACCACCACAACCCCGAGGCCACCGAGGAATCCCTCACCTCGGACGGCTGGTTCCACACGGGCGACATCGGCACCATCGACGCCGACGGCTACCTGCGGATCACCGACCGCAAGAAGGACATGTTCAAGACGTCGAACGGCAAGTACGTGGCGCCGTCGGCGATCGCGGCGACGTTCAAGGGCCTCTGCCCGTACGTCGGGGAGATCATCGTCCACGGCGAGGGCAAGTCGTACTGCGTCGCGCTGATCAGTCTCGACGGTGAGGCGATCGCGGAATGGGCGGTCGAGAACGGCATGGCCGACAAGCCGTTGAAGGAGATCGCCGCGGCCGATGCGACCGTGTCGATGATGAGCACCTACGTCGACCGGCTCAACGCCGGACTCAACCGGTGGGAGCAGGTCAAGCGGTTCACCATCCTCGAACGCGAGCTCACCGTCGAGAACGGGGAGATCACCCCCAGCATGAAACTCAAGCGCAAGAAGGTGGTCGACAACTTCTCCGACCGGATCAGCGAGCTGTACGGCTGACGGGTCGGGTTCCCGCCCATTCCGCGGGATCCCGGCCACCGGCGGGACGGAGGGCGGACGCGCTGCCTAGGCTTGAGCCATGCCTGCACTTCAGCGCCCCACCTTCGGGCAGTACGTGGGATACCAGTTCGGCCGGACGCTGCCGGACTCGTTGCAGGACTGGGTCCGCAACGATCTGGTGGGCCCCGGGGCGTCGGTGCGCTATCTGATCCGCTTCACGGTGCCGGTGCTGCCGATCCTCGCGCTGTTCCTGCTCATTCCCGGGCCCATCTGGATTCCTCTGGCGATGATGGCGCTGCTGTTCATCCCGCTGGTCTACTTCGCGGTGGCGCTCATGCAGGTGTACCGCCGGCACCGGCTGCAGAGTCACGGCCTCGATCCCGACCTGGTCGCGGAGAAGGCGCAGCGCCGCGCGGACCGGATCCGCGACGACTACGAACGGCGTCACGGCCGCGCCTGACCATCCCAAGTTACCGGCGAGTCAACTATGGTGGACGCGCGAACCGACGAAGGGAACCAACCATGAGCGAACCGGTGGCAACCGCCGATCTGGCCGACGAGATCGGGCCCGACATCCGCAGCTGCGATACGCAATTCATCCAGTTCGGCGCTCGCAGCACGTTCTCCGGGCCGATCACCACCATCAAGTGCTTCCAGGACAACCTGCTCGTCAAGCAGACCCTCAGCGAGCCCGGCAACGGCGGTGTCCTCGTCGTCGACGGCGACGCGAGCGTGCACACGGCCCTCGTCGGCGACATCATCGCCGGCCGCGGCGTCTCCAACGGCTGGGCCGGCGTGATCGTCAACGGCGCGGTCCGTGACTCGGCGATCCTGCGGACCCTCGACATCGGCATCAAGGCCCTGGGCACCAATCCGCGCAAGAGCACCCAGACCGGTTCCGGTGAGAAGAACGTGCCCGTCTCCTTCGGCGGCGTCACCTTCAACCCGGGAGAGACGGTCTACAGCGACGACGACGGCGTCGTCGTCCGGTAGGCGGCTCCGCCGCCCGTGCAACTTTTCGGTACCCCGGCTACCGGAAAGGCGCACGGGCGCGTCAGCGCCTGAGGTGGCCGGCCGTCCAATCGGCTACCAGCGCCAGCACTTCCGCGTCCACCGGTTGGCGCACCAGCTTCCGGTAGACGCCCAGGGACGGCGGCCGGGGGTCGCGCCGCAGCAGGTGCGTCAGATCGGGGACGCGGGCGGTGTCCACCTCGTCCGGTACGAGCGCCGCGATGGTCTCGAGATCACCGGGGTCCACCTGGATATCCTTGGCGCCCGTGATCGCGAGGACCGGCGGAACGATGTCCTGCAGAAACGGTTTCGGGTCGTAATCCAGGAACTCCCGCAGCCACCGCGCGTTCACCCGGCGGCGGCCCAGGCGCCCGACGTCGTCCCGGCTGCGATAGAGCCTGTCGAAGGCCTTCCGTTGTCGGGCAGCCACATCGATGCGCAGGATCCGCATAGCCGTTCGTACCGGCGCCGGCAGGCCCTCGACCGCCCTGCCCGACTGCCACGTCAACACCTCGCGGCCGGTGACCGCCGGAGCGGCGAGCAGCACCACCGCCGCCGGATCCACGACGCGGTCCGCTCCCAGCTGCGTCGCCAGGCACGCCCCCTCGCTGTGCCCGATCACCGCGATCGCATCGCGCGCGAAACCGCCTGTGGTGCGCAGCCATTCGACCGCCGCCGCGGCGTCGGCCCGGTTGTCGGCGTAGCCGGCGGTGAGAAAGTCGCCGCCCGACCGGCCGACGCCCCGCTTGTCGTAGCGCAACGAGGCGACACCGTTGCGGGCCAACGCATGTGCGACGGCGCGGCTGATTCCGATGGCGAGCTTCCGGTGGTCACCGTCCCGGTCGATCTCGCCGGAACCGTTGAGTACCACCGCTGCCGGTCCCCCACGTCCCCCGCTCGGCACCGCGAGCGTCCCGGCCACGACCGTGCCGTCGCCGGACACGAAGGTCGTCTCGTGTTCGGTGAACTCGGGCCGGCCGGCCGCGAGGACGTCGCGGAGCCGCTGCGCGTCGGCGGTCGCGTCCGCGGTCCCGACGAGCAACCGGTCGAAGGCCGACCCGGCTCCGATGCCCGCGGTGCACACCCGCACGGCGGGCGCACCGCGCCGCGCGACGACGAACGTCCGGTCGCCGCGGCCTCGCCAAGTGCCGATGCGAACCCGCCCCGGCACCGCGAGTCCGGGTGCACGCAGGCCGCGCAGGTTGGCGAACGGGTCGGCGACCACATCGACGTCCCGGATGTGCGCGAGCGGGACGGTGATGTCCCCGTGCAGGCCCGCGACCTTCTCGCCGCGCGACAGCACGACGGTCAACGCGTTCGAGGTGAGAACCAGTTCGGCCATGTCGTTCCTCCTCCATGGCGAACAGTACTGCGGATCCCCCAGGGTCATCCGGACTTCCCCGGGACCGGACGACAACCCGAATCGGCAGGTCAGGACAGCAGGCGCTCGATCTCGGTGCGCGCCGCCAGCGCCTTCTCCCCGTAGGCCCCGTACAGGTCCGGGGTCAATCGTGACGCCGGCCCGGAGACGCTGAAGCATCCTCTGACGAGCCCGTTGCGGCCCCGCAGCGCGACTGCCACCGCAGCGATGCCGTCGTGCAGCTCCTGATCGGTGACGGCGTATCCGCGGCGTCGGATCTCGGCGATCTCCTCCCGCAACGCGTGCGGATCGGTCACGGTGCGCCCGGTCGCGGGCACCAGATCGGCGGCGAGGACCCGCTCCACCTCCGCATCGGGAAGCGACGCAAGATATGCCTTGCCGTTGGACGCCGCGTGCAGCGGCAGGCGGGTGCCCAGCGGAAGGAACGCGCGCAGCTGGTGCGCGCTGTCGAGACGCTCGATGAGCACGAGTTCGTCCCCGTCGGGAACGGTCAGGTGGACCGTCTCGCCGGTCTCCGCCTGCAGCGTGCTCAGCACCGGGAGCGCCACGTCGCGCAGGTCGTCGCCCGCCGCCAGCATGCTGCCCAGACTGAAGGCGCGACCGGTGATCACCCATTTCCCGGAATCGTTCACCGCCGGGCGCAGCCAGCCGGCCTCCGCGAGCGTCTTCAGACACCGCTGAACCGTGCTCTTCGGAACATCGAGGCGCTTGCTCAGCTCGGACAGCCCCGCCTCCCGCGTCCGAGCAACTTCCTCGAAGACGCGTAGAGCTGTGAGAACGCTGTTCATACAAAACCTTTCACCCGCGACGATTGACGCCGACAGCACCAGGCTATACGTTGGCCGGACCACATCGTAGCACGCTGGTCCGCATGGTGGACCGGACGCTGCGGCACTGCGAGAAGGGACCCACGCCGATGAGTGCTCCGACATTCGCCCCCCTGCTGTCATCGCTCGCCGATACGCGCGGCGACCTCGCGGACCGGCCGGCGGTCCGGATCGGGCCCGATGCCCTGACCCGGGGAGAGCTGCTCGGCGGCGCCGCCGCCGTCGCCGACGAGATAGCCGGTGCCACAACGGTTGCCGTCGATGCGACCGCCAGCATGGAGACGGTGATCGCCGTGACCGGTTGCCTGATGGCCGGCGTGTCGGCCGTCCCGGTGCCGCCGGACTCGGGGCCCACCGAACGCGGCCACATCCTGAAGGATTCCGGGGCCCAGCTCTGGCTCGGTGCGGCGCGCGACGACGTCGCGCTACCGACCCTCGCGGTCGATCCCGCGGCCCGGTCCGCGTCCACCCGGCCCGAGCCGGATTCGGCGGCCGGCGCCCTCGTCATGTACACCTCGGGCACCACCGGCGCCCCCAAGGGCGTCGTGCTGTCTCGGTCGGCGGTGGCGGCGGGACTCGACGGGCTCGCCGACGCGTGGGACTGGAACGCGGACGACACCCTCGTCCACGGGCTCCCGCTGTTCCACGTGCACGGCCTGGTGCTGGGCGTCCTGGGAGCGTTGCGTCACGGGTCCCCGCTCGTGCACACCGTCCGACCGACCCCCGAAGCCTATGCGGCGGCGAACGGTTCGCTGTACTTCGGCGTACCGACCGTGTGGTCGCGCGTGTGCGGGGACGAGTCGTCCGCCCGGGCACTGGCCTCGGCCCGGCTACTGGTGTCGGGCAGCGCCCCGCTGCCGGTCCCGGTGTTCGAGCGGATGCAGTCCCTCACCGGCGCGGCCCCCATCGAGCGGTACGGAATGAGCGAAACCATCATCACGCTCAGCACCCGGTTCGACGGCGAGCGGCGGCCGGGGTGGGTGGGTCTGCCCATCCGCGGCGTGCAGGCGCGACTGCGCGACAAGGCCGGGAACCCGGTCCCGCACGACGGAGAAACTCTGGGCCAGTTGCAGATCGCGGGATCCACCCTGTTCGACGGATACCTCGGCAATCCGGAGAAGACCGCGGAGTCGACGACCGACGACGGCTGGTTCGAGACGGGGGACATCGCCATCGTGGACCCGGACGGGTTCCACCGCATCGTCGGACGCGAGTCGATCGACATGATCAAGTCCGGCGGGTACCGGATCGGCGCCGGTGAGGTGGAGCAGGCACTGCTCGCCCACCCCGGCATCCAGGAGGCCGCCGTCATCGGCGTCCCCGACACCGACCTGGGGCAGCGCATCGTCGCATACGTGGTCGGCGACTGCCCGGACCACGGTGTGTTGTCCGACTTCGTCGCGCGCAGCCTGTCGATCCACAAGCGCCCGCGCGAGATCCGCGTCGTCGACACGTTGCCGCGCAATGCGATGGGCAAGGTGCAGAAGAAGGTCTTGATCGCCGATTTCGCCGCGGCGCGGTGAGGGGCGGGGCGGGGGTGGTGACGGTCCCTACGGGCCGGCCACCCGCGCCGCCGCGCCACCGATCTCGACGACGTCCCCGTCGTGCAGCTGCCGCCCGCGCCGGATCTCGACCTCCCCGTTGACGCTCACCAGCCCGTCGGCGACGACGACCTTGGCCTCCGCGCCCGACTCGATGAGATTGGCGAGCTTGAGGAACTGACCCAGGCGGATCGTCTCGTCACGGATCGGGACCTCGTCCACTGCGTCAGACATGACTCCATCATCCTCCTTGACCCCGAACGGCTGTCCGACACCTCACACTGGAGGCAGAGACGGCGCGGTGACGGAGAAAGGAAGCCGATGGCGACGAGCACCGGGACCCCGGTAGACGCGGTGGACACGCGCGAGCAGCGGCACCGAACGTCCGCCCCGCCGAAACGTGGGCGCCTCACCGAGGTGCCGCACATCGCCGGTCTGATCCTGGGCGTGTTCTCCGTCCTGGTGTTCCTGTGGAGCCTGTCGCCGGCCCTCCGGTATCTCGTGCACACCCCGCGCGTCCTCGTCGACAACTACTACTTCGACGCCCCCGACACCAGCCTGTCGTGGGCGGTCGTGGTGGGTCTGGTGGCGGCGGCGCTGGCGAGCCGCAAACGTATCGCCTGGTGGCTGCTGACCATCTACCTGGCGTTGTTCGCGATCGTGAACGCGCTGGAGGCGGTCATCGACCGGAATTTCGCCGCCGCAGTGGCGTGCGCGGTCCATCTGGCGGTGATCGGGGTGCTCGTCGCGGCGCGCAAGGAGTTCTACACCCGGGTCCGTCGCGGCGCCGCCTGGAAGGCGCTCGGGGTCCTGGTCTCCGGACTCGCAATCGGCACCGTCCTGGGCTGGGGTCTGGTGGAACTGTTCCCCGGCACGCTGCCGCGGAGCGAACGCTTCCTGTGGGCCCTCAACCGGGTGACGGCGCTGTCCGTCGTCGACAACGAACAGTTCGACGGGCACCCGCACGTCTTCGTCAACACCCTGCTCGGTCTCTTCGGCGCGCTGGCGCTGCTGGCCGCGGTGATCACCCTGTTCCGCTCGCAGCGCGCGTCCAACGCCCTCACCGGAAACGACGAGTCCGCCCTGCGCGGTCTGCTGGACACGTTCGGGGCCGACGATTCGCTCGGCTACTTCGCCACCCGCCGCGACAAGGCGGTGGTGTTCGCACCCAGCGGCAAGGCCGCCGTGACGTACCGCGTCGAGATCGGGGTGTGCCTGGCCAGCGGTGACCCCATCGGCAACCCGGAAGCATGGCCGCACGCGATCGACGCGTGGCTCGACCTCTGCACGCGTTACGGGTGGGCGCCGGCGGTGATGGGTGCGAGCGAGGCCGGCGCCACCGCCTACAAGCGGGCCGGGCTGTCGGTGCTGCAACTCGGCGACGAGGCGATCCTCGAGACCCGCGACTTCTCGCTGAACGGGCGCGAGATGCGCCAGGTGCGCCAGGCCGTCCACCGCGTCCGCAAACAGGGGCTGACGGTGCGGATCCGCCGCCACCGCGACATTCGGCCCGCGGAGATGGCCGAGGTCATCGCCCGCGCCGACGCCTGGCGCGACACCGAGACCGAGCGCGGATTCTCGATGGCGCTCGGCCGGCTCGGCGACCCGCTCGACGGCGACTGCCTGCTGGTCGAGGCGCTCGGCCCGGACGACGACGTACTGGGCATGTTGTCGCTCGTGCCGTGGGGACCCAACGGCGTCTCGCTCGATCTGATGCGCCGGAACCCGCACGCCCCCAACGGGGTCGTCGAACTCATGGTCACCGACCTCGCCACCCGCGCCGACGAGTTCGGGGTGATCCGGGTGTCGCTCAACTTCGCGGTGTTCCGGTCCACGTTCGAGGAGGGCGCCCGCATCGGGGCCGGCCCGATCCTGCGGATGTGGCGGTCGCTGCTGCTGTTCTTCTCCCGCTGGTGGCAGCTCGAGGCCCTGTACCGGTCCAACGTGAAGTACCAGCCGGAGTGGGCCCCGCGCTACCTGTGCTTCGACGACAACCGGCACCTGCCGCGGGTGGGCATCGCGTCCGCGGTCGCGGAGGGGTTCCTGACGCTGCCCACGTTCGGCCACCGCGCCAAGGCCGTCAGCCACACCGGCACCCGGACCGCCGTTCCGGACGGGCTCGCGGCTGCCGGGGGTCTGCACGCCGACGGCAGCGCGCCCGACGTCGTGGCGGCGCCCGCCGGTCCCACCCCGGCCGCCGAGGCACCGGACGTCCGCCGACCGGAACAGGTGCGGGTGCGGATGGACAAGCTCGCGCGCCTGGCCGCCGAGGGCATCGACGCGTACCCGGTTGCCTATCCCCCGACCCACACGGTCGCCGCCGCGGCGTCCTCCCCCGAGGGCACGCGGGTGCGAATCGCGGGACGGCTGTTGCGGATCCGTGCGTACGGCGGGGTCGCGTTCGCGGTGCTGCGGGACTGGTCCGGCGACATCCAGGTGCTCATCGACCGCACCACCGTCGGCGACCGGCTCGACGAGTTCGCGGCCGACTTCGACCTGGGCGATCTCATGGAGGTCAGCGGCACCATCGGCCGCAGCCGCAAGGGCGAGCTGTCGTTGCTGGCGACCGAGTGGCGGATGAACGGCAAGTGCCTGCACCCGCTGCCCGACAAGTGGAAGGGCCTCACCGACGCCGAGACCCGCGTCCGGCAACGCTACGTGGATCTGGCGATCAACCCGGAGTCGCGCCGACTGCTGGCCGCCCGTACCGCGATCGTGAAATCGCTGCGCGACTCGCTGTCCGGCCGCGGATACCTCGAGGTGGAGACGCCCATCCTGCAGCGCATCCACGGAGGCGCCAACGCCGCCCCGTTCGTCACGCACATCAACGCGTACGACCTGGACCTGTACCTGCGCATCGCCCCCGAACTGTTCCTCAAGCGATTGTGCGTGGCCGGGATGGAGAAGGTGTTCGAGATCGGACGCGTGTTCCGCAACGAGGGCGTGGACTTCAAGCACAACCCCGAGTTCACGATCCTCGAGGCGTACGAGGCGCACAGCGACTACGAGCGCATGATGGTGGTGTGCCGCGAGCTGATCCAGAACGCGGCCGTCGCCGCACACGGCAGCCCGACCGTCATGCGGCCCGGCCCGGACGGCGAACCGGTGGCCGTCGACATCTCCGGGGAGTGGCCGGTCAAGACGATGCACGGCGCGATCGCCGAGAAGCTGGGCGTCGACGTCACCCCGGAGACGTCCCTCGAGGACCTGCGCAAGCTCTGCGAGGCCAACGACGTCGAGTACCAGAAGAGCTGGGACGCGGGCGCGGTGGCGCAGGAGCTGTACGAGCAGCTGGTGGAGGGGCAGACCGAGTTCCCGACGTTCTACACGAATTTCCCGACGTCGATGTCGCCGCTGACCCGGCCGCACCCGACGATCCCGGGCGTCGCCGCGAAGTGGGACCTGGTCGCGTGGGGCATGGAGCTGGGCACCGCCTACAGCGAGCTGACCGACCCGGTGGACCAGCGCCGGCGCCTCACCGAGCAGTCGCTGCTGGCCGCCGGCGGCGACCCGGAGGCGATGGAACTCGACGAGGACTTCCTGCAGGCCCTCGAGCACGCGATGCCGCCCACCGGTGGCCTCGGCATGGGCGTCGACCGGGTCGTCATGCTCATCACCGGCGGCAGTATCCGCGAGTCCCTCGCGTTCCCGTTCGCGAAGCCCCGCGCGTGAGGCCGCGATGACGGTGACGGTGGCGCCGGCGGTGCGGCGGTACACCCTGGCCGCACTGCTCGTCGCCGGTGCGGTGCTGTACTCGTCGTGGGTGCTGGCGTTCTTCGTGAGCCCCGGCGCGAACCCGTTCGAGGGCTTCGCGAGTCAGCTGGCCGCGACGGATCGGCAGTACGGGATCCTCTATCGCAGCGGCGACCTGCTGACGGGCATCGTGTTGACGGTGGCGGCGGTCATCGGCCTCACGCTGACGCCACGGCGGTTCCTCACCACCGTCGGGTGGGCGGCGTTGGGCGTGTTCGCGCTCGGCACCGTCGCCGACTCGCGGGTGCCGCTGCGCTGCTCGCGGCCCGAGTGCGAGGCGACGCAGGTGCCGCTCACCCATCAGTGGCACGCGCTCACGAGCACGGTGTCGGTGACGGCCGCGGTGGTCTCGGCGGTCGCGTTCATCATCGCGCTCTTCGTCCACCGGGCGCCGCGGGCGATGTGGTGGGCCGGGCTCACGGTCGTCGTGCTGTTCCTGGTCGGCACCCTGTGGATGCTCGTCGGGGTGGACGACCCGTCGGGCAGCCACAGTTGGCTCGGGTTCGCGCAGCGCGTCGAACTGTTGTCGATGAGCGGGTGGATGGTCCTGGTCGCCGCGACCGTGCTCGACGACCGGACCTGGCGGGGCCTGCACGGGGCGGCGTCCGGTTCCACGTGAAACGCGGTGTCAGGCCCAGGCCGCGAGCTTGTCCGGATTCACGACGAGCGCGATCTCGTGGACCCGGCCGTCCACGACGGCGAGGTCGATGACCGCGGCCACCCGCCCGTCGGTCGAGATCACCAGTCCCGTCGCGTTGTTGACGGTGGCGAAGCGGAAGTCGATGGTCAGACCACTGGTCTCGCCGCGCCGGATGATGCCCAACAGGTATCGCGCCACCCGGTCGGCGCCCACGACCGGCATCCGCGCGACGCCGGCCAGGCCGCCGCCGTCGGCGCGGGAGACGACATCGGGAGCGAGGACCGCCGACAACGCCTCGAGATCACCGGTGGCGCACGCCGCCGCGAAGGCCTGGACCACCCGCTCGCGCTGCGCGTCGTCGGTCTCGAACCGTGGCTCCGACCGCAGGTGACGACGCGCCGTGGACGCCAGCTGCCGGCACGCCTCGGGCGTCCGGCCGACGATGTCACCGATCTCGGCGAACGGCATCCCGAACACGTCGTGCAGGATCAGCGCGACGCGTTCGCCCGGCGTCAACGACTCCATCGCCCGCAGCAATGCCATCGAGACCGACTCGTCGAGGGTGACGGCGTCGGCCGGGTCCGACGGCCGCGCCGAGGCGGCCGGCCCGACGGTGCCCGGCACGGGTTCCGGCAGCCAGATACCGGCGTACGACTCGCGGCGCGCCCGCGCCGACCCGAGCTGATCGAGACAGATGCGCCCCACGACGCGGGTCATCCAGGCGAGCGGCTCCCGGATCTGCGCCCGCTCGGCGTCGCTCAGGGACTGCCAGCGGACGACGGCGTCCTGCACGGTGTCCTCCGCGTCGTACGCGGATCCGAGCATCCGGTACGCCACGCCGAAGAGTTGTTCGTAGTCCCGCGATCCACGAGCGAAATTCACCGCGACGTCTCCTCGATCCGGGGGCGCGCGGCCGGAGCGGGCCCCTTCGGGGCGTGGAAGGCACCGGGCCGTGCCCGTTCGGCACGCAACTTGTCGACGGTCATTCTGCAGATCGCCTCCTTCGCGGTCGCACCCAGCCGGCCGCCCGCCGCCAGCGGCCGCGGTGAGTCGTCGGCCCGCACCAGCTGTACGTAGCCGGCCTTGCGGCCCAGGCTCAGGCACTGCGCGGCGAAGCCGATCGACAGCACCGGCAGCGCCCGGCCCCGGATCCGCGCGAGCACCGTGGTCGCGGCGTGGCCGCCGAGCGGCATCGCGGTCGCGCACGCCATCCGCAGGTGGCCGCCCACCTCGGGCGCCACCGCGACGGCGTCCCCGGCGCCGACGATGTCGGGGTGGTCGACACTCGTCAGCGTCGCGTCCACCCGCAGCCGACCGGCCGCGTCGGTCGCCAGACCGCTGCGCCGCGCGAGGTCCGGGACCCCGAACGCCGCCGCCCACACGCAGACGTCGAACGGCAGGACCGCGCCCTCGGCCGTGTGCAGCTCGTGGGCACCCACGCGCGCGACGCGGGTGTCCTCGCGGCACGTGACCCCCAGCCCGGTGAGCGTACGCATGATCCGGGCGCGGGCCCGCGGTCGCATGAAGCCCAGCACCCGGTCCGCCGACACGATCTCCACCGCCAGGTCCGGGCGGGCGGCGGCCACCTCGGCCGCGATCTCCACCGACGTGGCGCCGCCCCCGACCACCCGCACCACCGCTTCGGGCGCCAGGGCGGCCAGCGCCGCGCGCAGGGCGGACGTCGCGGCGTCGTCACCGGCGTGATGCGCGTGCTCCCCCGACCCCGGCACCGAGTGGGCCGTGCCGCTACCGACCGCGTAGACGAGGGTGTCGTACCCGAGCGGGACGACCCCGTCCGCGGTGGTCACCTCGACGCATCGCCGGTCGGCGTCGATCGACCGGACCTCCCCGACGATCACCTGCGCATCGGCGTGCAGGACGTCGGGCAGGGGCAGGGTGGCCGACGCGCGGGTTCCGGCCGCCACCTGGTGCAACCGGATGCGCTCGACGAACTGGGCGCGCGGGTTGACGACGGTGACGCGGCAGTTCCGGGCCGGGTCGTCCCCGCGGGCCCGATCCCGCGCGGCCAGGATGCGGTTGGCCGCGAGCACACCGGCGTATCCGGCGCCGACGACGACCACGCTGTGCTCCGACGACCGAGGGTGTTCCGACGACTTCGTCATGTCTGTCTCCTGTGCCCCGCGCCCGCGGGTCGCGGGCTCTCGTCATCTATGACGAGACAGGCCCCGGAAACGTGAGAGCCCACCCGAGAAGACGCGGTAGGAGTGTCAGACGATGGGGCGCAGCGGGTGGATGCCCGGCGCCGCGGCCAGGTGCGCGCCGAACGCCGAGGCCGCCTCCCGCATGTGCGGGGACTTCATGTGGGTGTCGAGCGCGTGCTGGTCGGCCCACACCTCGACGACGACGAACGTCCCGGGCGCCGACGTGGACTCGTACAGGTCGTAGGACACGCAGCCGTCCTCCTTGCGGCTCGCCTCCACCAGGGTGGTGAGCGCGGCGCGGACGGTGTTCTCGGATCCGGACTTGGCCGGAATGGTCGCTACGACATGCAGGTTGGACATCCGATTCCTCTTCTGTGAGAGCCGCCACAGCGTGCGGCCTTCCGACCGTACCCCGGTCACGGACGCAATCGCCGCAGATACGCCTGGGCCCGTTCGGCATTCCAGCCGAACGCCTCGCGCAGACCGGTCGCCATCGTCGCCAGATAGGCATCCGACGGCGGCGCCGGGACGACGTCGTCGCGGCCGAGCCCGCTCG
The DNA here is from genome assembly GCF_005484805.1 of Rhodococcus sp. SGAir0479. Classification (NCBI taxonomy): domain Bacteria; kingdom Bacillati; phylum Actinomycetota; class Actinomycetes; order Mycobacteriales; family Nocardiaceae; genus Rhodococcus; species Rhodococcus sp. SGAir0479. Next base: position 4,124,526 of record NZ_CP039432.1, on the reverse strand, counting down.
TGAACGTGCGCAGTGGGACGCCGTCGCGCACACCGAGGTCGAGGACGCGGTCGTAACAGGGCGGCTCCTGCCCGAGGATGTCGTCGAACTGTTCGCCGGTCACGAGGTAGGCGCACGCCGCGGTGTCGCCGGCGACCTCCGGGTCGTAGAACGCCCGCCCCCCACCCCACACGAGCGATCGGCCCGCGAAGTACACGGTGCCGGGCAGCCGTACCGGAATCCGCGCCGCGGGCGCACGGGAATCGCGGGCGCCGACGTACGTGCGGACGCCGCCGACCGGACATCCGCCGCGCAGGTAGCACTCCAGTCGCGTCCGCGACATGTTCGATCCGTAACTGACGTACCAGACCTGCACCGTTTCGACCCTACGCACGACTCGATCGGATACAGTTTCGTATCGAGCGGACGCGGGCTTCGAAATGAGGGGTGACCTGCACGGATGACCGAGTTGACGACCGCGCCGTCCCGCCCCGAGCGGGTCACCAGGCGCCGCGCCGAGACGCGGCAGCGCCTGCTCGACGCCGCCGCGGACGTCTTCGCCGAGGAGGGCTTCGGCCGCTCCACGGTGGAGCAGGTGTGCGAGCGGGCCGGCTTCACCCGCGGGGCGTTCTACTCCAACTTCACCTCGCTCGACGAACTCTTCCTGGCGATGTGGGAGCAGCGGTCGGCCCGGATGCTCGACGGCATCCGCGCCGCCCTGGCCGACCGGACGGCGGCGCCCACACCGACGCTCGAGGCGACCGTCGAGCGGGTCCTGGACGCGATCCCCGTCGACGACGCGTGGTACCGGATCACGGCCGAGTTCACCGCCCACGCGCTGCGCAATCCCGCGCTCACCCGGGTCGTCGCGGCGCGGGAGGAGGCGATCCTCCACACGATCCTGCCGATCGTGGAGGACGCCCTCACCGCCGCCGGACGGCGCGTCGACGACCGCGAGGCGCTCGGCCGCGCACTGGTCGCGATCCACGACGGCACCGCCGTGCAGGTCCTCGTCGAACCCGGCAACGACACGGTCCGGCGGGCGCGGGCGCGTCTGTTCGTCACCGTCGTGAACAGCTACAGCAGCACCGATACGGACAGGAGATAAGTCGTGGCGGAACAAGCCGACGTCATCGTCGTCGGAGCGGGACTGGCCGGACTGGTCGCGACCCACGAACTGGTGCGGGCGGGCCGCAGGGTCCTCGTCGTCGACCAGGAGAACGTGGAGAACCTCGGCGGCCAGGCGTTCTGGTCGCTCGGCGGACTTTTCCTGGTGGACAGTCCCGAGCAGCGCCGCATGGGCATCAAGGACTCTCGCGAGCTGGCCATGCAGGACTGGCTGGGCACCGCCGGTTTCGACCGCGACCGCGACGACCGCTGGCCCCGGCAGTGGGCCGAGGCGTACGTCGACTTCGCGGCCGGCGAGAAGCGCGCGTATCTCCACGACCTCGGACTGCGGGTCATGCCCAACGTGGGGTGGGCCGAACGCGGCGGCGGACTGGCCTCCGGGCACGGAAACTCCGTGCCGCGCTTCCACATCACGTGGGGCACGGGCCCCGAGGTGGTCCGCGTGTTCCGGGAACCGGTGCTGGACTCCGCGAGCCGCGGGCAGGTCACCTTCCGCTACCGGCACCAGGTGGACGATCTCGTGGTCGAGAACGGCGCGGTCGTCGGCGTCCGGGGCACGGTGCTCCAACCGTCCACCGAGCCGCGTGGGGTGAAGTCGTCCCGGACGGCGGTGGGCGACTTCGAGTTCCGCGCGCAGGCGGTGGTCGTGACGTCGGGCGGCATCGGTGGCAACTTCGAGCTGGTGCGCAAGAACTGGCCGGTGGACCGTCTGGGGCCGGCCCCCGAGCGGATGATCACCGGCGTACCGGCGCACGTCGACGGACGGATGCTCGAGATCACCGAGAACGCCGGCGGACACATCGTCAACCGCGACCGCATGTGGCACTACACCGAAGGCATCGTCAACTGGGATCCGATCTGGCCGAACCATGCCATCCGGATCATCCCGGGCCCGTCGTCGCTGTGGCTCGACGCCACCGGCAAGCGATTTCCGGTGCCGCTGTTCCCCGGTTTCGACACGCTCGCGACCCTGAAGCACATCGTGGGGACCGGTCACGATCACACGTGGTTCGTCCTCACCCAGGCGATCATCGAGAAGGAGTTCGCGCTCTCGGGATCCGAGCAGAATCCCGACCTCACCGGGAAGGACATGAAGCTGCTCCTGAGCCGGGTGAAGAAGGGAGCGGCCGGTCCGGTGGAGGCGTTCAAACGCCACGGTGTCGACTTCGTGGTCCGCGACAACCTGCGGGACCTGGTCGACGGGATGAACGCGCTCACCCCCGACGCCAAGCTCGACTATGCGCAGGTGGAGGGCGAGGTGCTGGCCCGGGACCGGCAGATGGACAACACCTTCACCAAGGACATGCAGGTGATGGCCATCCGCAATGCTCGAACTTATCTGCCCGACAAAGTCATTCGTGTGGCCAAACCCCACCGCCTGCTGGACCCGGCACACGGGCCGCTCATCGCGGTGCGCCTGAACCTGCTCACCCGCAAGACTCTCGGTGGGCTCGAGACCAACCTCGACTCGCAGGTGCTCCGCGCCGACGGTAGCGTCTTCGACGGTCTGTACGCGGCCGGCGAGGTCGCCGGGTTCGGCGGCGGCGGGGTCCACGGATACAGCGCACTCGAGGGCACCTTCCTCGGCGGGTGCATCTTCTCCGGCCGCGCCGCCGGCCGCGCACTGGGACGGAGCCTCGGATGATCCGCACTGCACTGGTGACCGGGGCGTCGTCGGGGATCGGGCGGGAGGTGGCGCGGGCGCTGGTCGATCGCGGCTACCGGGTGCTCGGCACCACACGCAATCCCGCTGCGCTGTCCGATGATTCGCGCGTCGCGGGGGTGGAGTACCTCACCCTCGACCTCGAGGACCGGACGAGCATCGAGGCGTGTGCCCGCGCGGCCGGCGACGTGGACGTGCTCGTCAACAACGCGGGCGAGAGCCAGATGGGACCGCTCGAGGAACTCCCGCTCGACGCGATCGACCGCCTGTTCCAGGTGAACGTGCTGGGCGCGATCCAACTGACGCAACTGCTGCTGCCCGGCATGCGTGCGCGCGGCTACGGCCGGGTGGTGATGGTGGGCTCGATGCTCGCGAGCTTCCCGTTGGCGTTCCGATCGTCGTACGTGGCCACCAAGTGCGCGCTGAAGGGTTTCGCGTCCGCGGCCCGGCGCGAGCTCAGCCCGTTCGGCGTCTGGCTCACCACGGTCGAGCCGGGAACCATCGCGACCGGAATCGGCGACCGGCGCTCGCGGTACATCGGTGCCGGCTCGCCGTACACCCCCGACTACACCACGGTGTCGAAAGCCATGCAGCGCAACGAGGACCGCGGCATCCAGGCGTCGGCGGTGGCCGAACTGGTGGTGGCGGCCATCGAGGCCGACAGACCGAAGCCGCTCTACGCCCGGGGCAACATGGCACCTCTGGTCTTCACCGTTCGCCGGCTCGCGCCGCGGGCGTTCACCGAGAAGATGACGTCCCGGTTCCACGGGCTGAAATGACGACGCGGGCGCCCTGTCGATCCCCGACGAACCGACAGGACGCCCGTCACCTCCCGGATCAGCTACCGGTGGATCCGCTCGAGCCGCTCGAGCCCAGAGAACCGCTCGAACCGCTGGAGCCGGAAGAGCCCGTTTCGCCGCCCAGGTCGTCGAGCGGATCGGTGCCACCGACCGCGGAGGGCGAGAGGAACCCGGTCGACTTGGTCGTCAGCTCCGTTCCGGTGGAGTTGGGAACCTTGGCCCGCCAGTTGACGATGGGATTGAGGATGCCGAACGGCCCACACCCCGTGGCCCCCGGGAGAGCAAAGTTCTCCGCGGTGTTCTGGACGTTCGTCGCCACCATGGCTCCGGCGGGCCACTCCCCCGTGCCGTCATGGAGCTGAATGTTCGACGGGTCGGTGTCCGGATTCGACCCGTTGAGCTCCAGGACGACCGGGTTCGCCGCGGTGCCGATGTAGCAGTTGTCACCGAGGAACGGGTTGTCGATCTTCATCCGCACCGGCAGGGACACCGCGAACTCGAACAGGTTGGCGCCGAACACCGGGACGTCGACACCCTCGACCGTCGCCGTCACGTTCGCCAGACCGAACAGGTTGCCGAACGGTAGATCCACGCCCAGGACCCCGCCGGGAACGGTGATCGGCTTGCTGTAGACACCGAAGTGACCGTCATCGCGCGGGAGGAAGTCCACGCCCTCGGTGTTGCCGGCGATGATCATGTCACCGTCCGAGATCGGCAGGTTGAATCCGTTGTTGGAGAAGGTACCGCTGTGGACCTGCACGGTGAGGCAGCCCTCGGACACAGCCGGATCGCAGACACCACCGCCGGGAACCGGGGCCGGTTCCGCCGACGCCAGCGGGGTCAGCAGGGCCATCGAGGCACCCACGACGCCGCTCACCACCGCGACGCGCTTCCCGACGCGCCGCCGTGCTTCGTTCGTTTCGTTCTTCACTTGTTCTCCTCAGTTACCGAGTGTTCGATGTAGACAGCCGCTTTTGCGGCTACCCAGAGGGACGAGCAGCGGCGAACGGGAGCTCGCCGCGAACCACACTGAACCGATTTGTGCGGCAGCCCCGAATCACCGGCTGCAGCACCCCGAGTCCGACAGAAGAACGGCCTTACCTGCACGTCCACGCAGACTCGACAACAAAAGCGACTGTTACGACCGGTAACAGCTGTGGTGGTTTATATCACAGTCGATGACGACGAAGGGGATTTTTTCCCGACTCTCGTAGTCGCACGTCCGAAAGGTCTACCAGTCGGTAGTTCTGCATGTCACACTGTTTCACCATGACCAGCACACGTGCAGTTATCGCCATGGTCGCCGCGGCGGGCACTCTCCTGCTCGCCGCGTGCGGGGGGAACGACGCAGATGCCGACAACACCGTGGCAGGCACGACGTCGGAGTCCCCGGCCGGCACCATCACCCCCACCGAGCCGTCGGCCGTCCCGACCTCGGCGCTCGCCCCCACGACCGCCGTCCCTGCCGCACCGGAATCGACCGCACCTCCGGCGAATTCGACGACGACCGTCGCCACCCCGGCCCCGGCGGCTACCGTGCCGGCGACGCCGCGGGCCGCAGGCGGAGCGATCGACAGCCGTTCTCCCGAGCAGATCGTCGCCGAGTCCGGCGACCGCGGTCAGCGATACCTCGCGGCGCTGCGGGCCGCCGGTATTCCGCCCACGGGCATGGATGCCGCCGAGGTGCTGTACGCGGAGGGCACGTGCGCCGCGCTGGCCCGGGGTGACTCGCGGCCGAGTGTGCTCGCCGAATTCGATTCGGTCGGAAAGGCTTACGCACAGTTCCTGCCGATGCCGGCGGATCGGGTCGCCGAGATCTACGTCGGGGCCGCGGAGACCACGTACTGCTGACCCGCCGTTCCCACCCCGCGAGATCGTCGGCCCGTGACCGGCCGGGTGCGTTGTACGTTGACCCGAACCGACACGGATCCGACAGGGAGCGAAGTGTGAACAGCAAGGCACGAGGGCTCGACCTCGCACGACTGATCCTGCGCACGACGGTGGGCGGGACGATGGTCGCCCACGGCATGCGGCACGGCCGCACCCTGGACGGCACGGCGGGATGGTTCGGCTCCATCGGGTTCCGTCGCCCCCGCCTCCAGGCCCAGGCCAGTGCCGTCGTCGAGGTGGGCGCCGGAGCCCTGCTCGTCGCGGGTGCCGCCACCCCGGCGGCCGCCGCCGCGGTCATCGGCACGATGGCCGTCGCGGCCCGCTCGGTGCACATGCGCAAGGGGTTCTTCATCACCGCCGAGGGCTACGAATTCGTGCTGAATCTCGGTGCCGCCACGGCCGCACTCGCGGCGCTCGGTCCCGGCCGATACAGCGTGGACCGGGCACTGGGACTGGATCGACGCCTCAGCGGCGTGCCCGCGGCCGCCGCCGCAGTCGCCGTCGGACTCGGTTCCGCGGCAGCGCAACTCGCCGCCTTCTACAGCGAACCGCAGCCCGCGTCCTGATCGGCCCGGGCCGGCGACGGCACCCGGTCAGGCCATGGAACGCAGCCAGTTCGCCAACCAGGACGTCGCCGTCGCACCGGACGGATCGACGACGTAGCTGACGTAGTCCTGGTGTACCTGCGAACGGTAGAACCGGTTCAGCTTCTCGGCGCGGTCCCCCTTGGCACCGTCGGACGACTCCGCCTGCAGGGTGGGCATGCCACCGGCCGCCATCAGGTCGGTGGCGATCGCCGTCGCCTCCTGCAGGTAGCGCCCGCTGAGCGGCGCCAACGGTGACGAGTTCTGCGCGAGGAAACCTGCCAGGCGCGTGACGAAATCGTCCTTCGGGGTGGAGCAGTAGAGGTCACCGGCCGCGCAGAACGTGCGGGTCTGCGGGGTGACCAGGCCGAAGCCGCCGATGCGGGGCCCACCCGCACCGTTACCGACGACGGGCGGTCCGACCAGGGAGTCCCCCTCCGACCGGCGCGGATCGGACAGCAGACCCACCGCGGCGATCCGGGCCGGCGGCACCACACCGAGCCCGGTGCCGATCTCCGCGGCGAGGTCACCCGCGGCGTCCGCGCCCTGGCTGTAACCGATGAGCGCGAATCGGGTGTTGCCGCACCGCCCGGCCATGTCGGCGATGATGCCTCGCGCGTTGTCGACCGCCTGCCGCTTGGAGGCGCCGTAGATCTCGCCCTCCCACGGGAACGCGGTGGCCGCGTATGTCACGTAGTCGACACCGACCGAAGCGGGCAACCGTCCCGTGACGGCGCCCAGCATCCCGGGACCGCGATTCGCTCCCGGATCGCTCGTGGTCTCCCACGTTCCGGGGATCGCCACGACCTCCAGGTTCGGGCATCCCGGCGCGGCTTGCGCCGGCCCAGCACCCACCGCCATCACGGACCCGAAAGCCGTTGCGATGCAGGCACCGATCACGACCAGAGACTTCTTCACACGCATCGACACCCCACTCGTTCGATCCCAGTGGTCACTTCCCCATGACCACGTATGACCACATCCCGTGACACCCCCTGCCGTGACACCCCTGCCTCGACCACGCCCTGCGGGTGACGCGACACGTCGATCCTGACAGGTCGATGTGGCCGGGCGGTGCACGATCGGTAAACGCACGTTACCGGAGCGGCGGCGCCGCGTGGGCCGCTTCGCGCGGACGACGAAACCTCCGCGCGGAGAGGCCCGTCGAGCACCGCGGGGCGGGGGCCGAACAGGACGAAGGCCCCGTCCCACGCGAGGCGAAGCGTGGTACGGGGCCTTCGGGTCTGGAAGGTGCGATCGGCGAGGAACGTCGTTGGTCCCCGCCGATGCGCTCAGCGCTGCGGCGCGCTGGTGGTCCGGATCGGCGACGGCAGCGACGTCGATCCCTCGAGGAACTGGTCGACCGCGGACGCGCAGGAGCGGCCCTCGGCGATGGCCCACACGATCAGCGACTGACCGCGGCCCATGTCGCCGGCGACGAAGACGCCGTCGACGTTGGTGGCCCACTCCGACGAGCGGGCGACGTTGCCGCGCTCGTTGAGGTCGACACCCAGGTCGGTGAGCAGGCCGGGCTTCTCCGGTCCGACGAAACCCATCGCCAGGAACACGATGTCGGCCTCGAGTTCGAACTCGGATCCCTCGACCTTCTCGAAGCGACCGTTCACCATCGTGACCTCGTGCGCCTTGAGCGCGGTCACCTTGCCGTCGACACCGACGAACTCCTCGGTGTTGACCGAGAACACGCGCTCGCCGCCCTCCTCGTGGGCGGACGAGACGCGGTACATCAGCGGGTACGTCGGCCACGGGGTCGAGTCGGCGCGCTCGGCCGGCGGCCGCGGCATGATCTCGAACTGGTGGACGCTCTCGGCGCCCTGGCGGTGGCTGGTGCCGAGGCAGTCGGCACCGGTGTCGCCGCCGCCGATGATGACGACCTTCTTGCCCTTCGCGGTGATGGTCGGCTCCGCGAGGTCACCCAGCTGGACGCGGTTGGCGATCGGCAGGAACTCCATCGCCTGGTGGATGCCGTCGAGCTCGCGACCGGGGATCGGCAGATCCCGTGCCTCGGTGGCGCCGCCCGCGAGGACCACCGCGTCGAACTGCGCACGCAGCTCGTCGGCGGTGATGTCGACGCCGACGTTGACCCCGGTGCGGAACACCGTGCCCTCGGCCTCCATCTGCGCCAGGCGCCGGTCGATGTGGCGCTTCTCCATCTTGAACTCGGGGATGCCGTAGCGCAGCAGACCACCGATGCGGTCCTCGCGCTCGAACACCGTCACCGAGTGGCCGGCCCGCGTGAGCTGCTGCGCCGCAGCCAGTCCCGCCGGGCCGGAGCCGACGACGGCCACCTTCTTGCCGGTGATGTGCGAGGCGCGCACCGGCTGGACCCATCCCTCGTCGAAGGCACGGTCGATGATCTCGACCTCCACCTGCTTGATGGTGACCGGGTCCTGGTTGATGCCGAGCACGCACGACGCCTCACACGGCGCCGGGCACAGCCGGCCGGTGAACTCCGGGAAGTTGTTGGTCGCGTGCAGCCGGTCGATGCTCTCGCGCCACCGATCCTTGTAGACCAGGTCGTTCCACTCGGGAATCAGGTTACCGAGCGGGCAACCGTTGTGGCAGAACGGGATACCGCAGTCCATGCACCGGCTGGCCTGGGTCCGGAGGGTCTCGGGCTTGAAATCCTCGTAGACCTCCTTCCAGTCCATCAGGCGCAGCGGCACCGGTCGGCGGATGGGCAGCTCGCGCGACGTGTGCTTCAGGAAGCCGTTCGGATCACCCACGAGCTGCCTCCATGATTGCGTCGTCCACGTTCGTTCCGTTCTTCTTCGCGGTCTCGATAGCGACGAGGACCTTCTTGTAGTCGCGCGGCATGACCTTCGCGAAATGTGCCTTCTGGTGCGACCAGTCGGCGAGGATCCGAGCCGCAACCTCGGATCCGGTCTCGTCACGGTGGCGCTCGATGGCGCCGTGCAGCCACTCGAAGTCCTCGGCGCTGAGGTCCTCGAGATCGACCAACTCGGTGTTGAGGTTGGCCCCGAAATCACGGTCCGGGTTGAAGATGAACGCGACGCCGCCGGACATGCCGGCACCGAAGTTGCGTCCGGTCTTGCCGAGGATGACCACCTTGCCGCCGGTCATGTACTCGCAACCGTGATCGCCCACACCCTCGACGACAGCGGTGGCGCCGGAGTTGCGGACTGCGAAACGCTCACCGACGATGCCGCGGATGAGAGCCTCACCCGTGGTGGCACCGAACAGGATCACGTTGCCGCCGATGATGTTCTCCTCGGGCACGAAGCCCTCGGCCGTCTGCAGCGGCGGGCGGACGACCAGGCGTCCACCGGACAGCCCCTTGCCCACGAAGTCGTTGGCGTCGCCGTGCAGTCGCAGCGTCATGCCCTTGGGCACGAACGCACCGAAGCTGTTGCCGGCCGACCCCGTGAAGGTGATGTCGATGGTGTTGTCCGGCAGGCCGTCCGCGCCGAAGGTCTTCGTCACCTCGTGGCCGAGCATGGTGCCGACCGTGCGGTTGACGTTGGTGATCTCCGACTCGAACGCGACGGCCTCGCCGGAGTCGAGCGCCGGTCGTGCCTGCTGGATCAGCTGCTGGTCGAGTGCCTTCTCCAGGCCGTGCTCCTGGGTGCCCGAGCAGTACAGGTCCTGGTCCGCGAACGTGGACTCGACCCGGTGCAGGATCGGCGACAGGTCCAGCTTGGACGCCTTCCAGTGCTCGAGCGCCGCGGTGGTGTCGAGGACGTCGACCTGGCCGACTGCCTCCTGCAGCGTGCGGAAGCCCAGCTCGGCGAGCAGCTCCCGCACCTCCTCGGCGATGAACATGAAGAAGTTCTCGACGAACTCGGGCTTGCCCGCGAAACGCTTGCGCAGCACCGGGTTCTGCGTCGCGACACCCACCGGGCAGGTGTCGAGGTGGCACACGCGCATCATGATGCAGCCCGAGACCACCAGCGGGGCAGTCGCGAAACCGAACTCCTCGCCACCGAGCAGCGTCGCGATCACGACGTCGCGGCCGGTCTTCATCTGACCGTCCACCTGCACGACGATGCGGTCGCGCAGACCGTTGAGCAGCAGCGTCTGCTGGGTCTCGGCGAGGCCGAGCTCCCACGGAGCGCCCGCGTGCTTGAGCGACGTCAGCGGCGACGCGCCCGTGCCGCCGTCGTGGCCCGAGATCAGCACGACGTCGGCGTGCGCCTTCGAGACACCCGCGGCGACGGTACCGACACCGATCTCCGAGACCAGCTTTACGTGGATCCGCGCCTGCGGGTTCGCGTTCTTCAGGTCGTGGATCAGCTGGGCCAGATCCTCGATCGAGTAGATGTCGTGGTGCGGCGGCGGCGAGATGAGGCCGACGCCCGGGGTGGAGCCACGCACCTCGGCGACCCACGGGTACACCTTGTGCGGCGGCAGCTGGCCACCCTCACCGGGCTTGGCGCCCTGCGCCATCTTGATCTGGATGTCGGTGCAGTTGCTCAGGTAGTGCGACGTGACACCGAAGCGGCCCGACGCGACCTGCTTGATCGCCGACCGACGCCAGTCACCGTTCTCGTCCGGCGTGAACCGCGACGGATGCTCTCCGCCCTCACCGGAATTGGAGCGGCCACCGAGACGGTTCATCGCGATCGCGAGCGTCTCGTGGGCCTCCGCCGAGATCGAGCCGTAGCTCATCGCGCCGGTCGAGAAGCGCTTGACGATCTCGCTCGCCGGCTCCACCTCGTCGATCGAGATGGGCTCGCGCACACCGGTCTTGAACTTGAACAGGCCACGCAGCGACGCGAGGCGCTCCGACTGGTCGTCGACCAGCTTGGTGTACTCCTTGAAGACCTCGTACTGACCGGTCTTGGTGGCGTGCTGGAGCTTGAACACCGTGTCCGGGTTGAACAGGTGGTACTCGCCCTCGCGACGCCACTGGTACTCGCCGCCCACCTCGAGCTCGCGGTGCGCCCGCAGCTCCGGCCGGTCCAGGTACGCATTGGCATGGCGCGCAGCGACATCCGCGGCGATCTCGTCGAGGCCGATGCCGTCCAGGTTGGAGATCAGGCCGCTGAAGTACTCGTCCACGAGCTGCTGCGACAGGCCGATCACCTGGAACAGCTGGGCACCGGTGTACGACGCGAGCGTCGAGATACCCATCTTCGACATCACCTTCAGCACGCCCTTGCCGGCGCCCTTGATGTAGTTCGCGACGGCCTTCTCCAGCGTCAGACCGGCCAGCTGACCGGACTGCAGCAGCTCGTCGATCGTCTCGAACGCCATGTACGGGTTGACCGCCGACGCACCGAAGCCGAGCAGTGCCGCCATGTGGTGCACCTCGCGGGCGTCACCGGACTCGACGACCAGGCCCACCTTGGTACGGGTCTTCTCGCGCACCAGGTGGTGGTGCACCGCAGAGGTGAGCAGAAGCGACGGGATGGGCGCGTACTTCTCGTTGGACTCGCGGTCCGAGAGCACGATGATGCGGGCGCCACCGGCGATGGCCTCGGACACCTTGTCGCGCACCGTGTCCAGGGCCTTGCGCAGACCCTCGCCGCCCTGCGCGACCGGGTACACGCCACGCACGACGACGCTGCGGAAGTGCGGGTACTTCGCGTTGTCGTTGAGGTGGATCAGCTTCGACAGGTCGTCGTTGTGCAGGATCGGCTGCGGCAGCACGATCTGGCGGCACGACGCGGCCGACGGGGTCAGCAGGTCGGCCTCGGGGCCGATGGTGCCGCCCAGGCTGGTGACGATCTCCTCGCGGATGGCGTCCAGCGGCGGGTTGGTGACCTGCGCGAACAGCTGCTGGAAGTAGTCGAACAGCATCCGCGGACGGGCCGAGAGCACCGCGATGGGGGTGTCGGTGCCCATCGAGCCGAGCGCCTCACCGCCGGTGAGTGCCATCGGCTTGACGAGCAGGTTCACCTCCTCGTTGGTGTACCCGAAGATCTGCTGGCGCAGCACGACCCGGTCGTGGGTCATGTACGTGTACTTGCTCTCCGGCAGGTCGTCGATCTGGACGAGGCCCTCGTCGATCCACTGCTGGTACGGGTGCTCGGCGGCGAGCTCGGACTTGATCTCGTCGTCCGAGATGATGCGGCCCTGCGCGGTGTCGACCAGGAACATCCGGCCCGGCTGCATGCGCATGCGGCGCACGATCTTCTCCGGGGCGATGTCGAGGACGCCGACCTCCGACGCCATGACGACCAGGCCGTCGTCGGTGACCCACACGCGCGACGGGCGCAGACCGTTGCGGTCGAGCACGGCGCCGACGACGGTGCCGTCGGTGAAGCACACCGACGCCGGGCCGTCCCACGGCTCCATGAGCGCCGAGTGGTACTCGTAGAACGCCTTGCGGGCCGGATCCATGCTCTCGTGACGCTCCCAGGCCTCCGGGATCATCATCAGCACGGCGTGCGGCAGGCTGCGGCCGCCGAGGTGCAGCAGCTCGAGCACCTCGTCGAAGCGGGCGGTGTCGGAGGCGCCGGGCGTGCAGATCGGGAAGATCTTCTCGAGCGCACCCTCGCCGAACACGTCGGACTTGATGAGCGCCTCGCGGGCCCGCATCCAGTTCTCGTTGCCGCTGACGGTGTTGATCTCACCGTTGTGGGCGACGCGGCGGAACGGGTGCGCGAGCGGCCACGACGGGAACGTGTTGGTGGAGAAGCGCGAGTGCACCAGGCCCAGCGCGCTTTCGACGCGGTCGTCCTGCAGGTCGAGGTAGAAGCCCTTGAGCTGCGGGGTGGTGAGCATGCCCTTGTAGACGAACGTCTGCCCGGACAGGCTCGGGAAGTACACCGACTCGCGGCCGGGGCCGTCCTCGCCGGCACCGGCGTCGCCGAGCTCGTGCTCGACGCGCTTACGGACGACGTACGCTCGGCGCTCGAGGTCCATGCCGGTGATCGCGTCACCGGCCGAACCGATGAACACCTGCCGGAACGTCGGCATCGCGGCCTGCGCCAGCGAACCCAGCGACGAGTCGTCGGTGGGCACCGCGCGCCAGCCGAGAACCGTCAGGCCCTCCTCGGCGACGATCTTCTCGACGCCCGCGGCGGCCTCGTCGGCGGCGGCGTCACCCTTGGGCAGGAACGCCATGCCGGTGGCGTACGCACCCTCGGCGGGCAGCTCGAAGTCGACGACTGCGCGCAGGAAACGGTCCGGGACCTGGAGCAGGATGCCGGCGCCGTCGCCGGTGTTGGGCTCGGAGCCCGCGGCACCGCGGTGCTCGAGGTTCACGAGTGCGGTGATCGCCTTCTCGACGATGTCCCGACTGCGGCGACCGTGCATGTCGACGACGAACGCGACGCCACACGCGTCGTGCTCGTTCGCCGGGTGGTAGAGCCCCTGGGGCCCGGGAAGATGCTTCATACCTACTGCCTTCGTATGCGTAGTGCACCGACGACCAGCAGCGCTGATGGTCATACAACTGCAGAGCATGTACCTGCACGACACTGTGCGGCACCGACCGAGAATGGCTCCTCGTTGAGCCTCGGCACGGGACTGAACGTCCGCCCCGGCGTCGTTGCTCTGGGGCGTTTCAGACGGTTGTGAGTCCACCGTGTTGAGAAAAGGTTAATTCACACCCCTGGGAGAAGCGCAAGCAAGGCTCCCCTCTCCACGCCGTGACCTGTGGTTTTACACTCGCCAGCTGGGAAAATGCAGTGTACGTCACAGCGTAGAGCGATTGTTTCCCGCCTGACGGCGCCGTGGGTTGCAGCATCGACACGATCGCCGCGCGGTGGATCGCCGTGATGTCACGGCCCGATCGCGGTCTCGCGCGTGCCTCTCTCCGGTACGGTCCCCCCATGGCTGGCAAGGCAGCGATCCTCGGTGGGGGCCTCGGCGGACTGACGGCCGCCAACCTCCTCACCCGGCGCGGGTGGGACGTGTCGGTGTTCGAACGCTCGCCCGCACCGCCCACCACCGGGACCGCACTGGGCATGTGGCCGGCGGCGATGGCCGCCCTCGACGCGGTGGGACTGGGCGCGCGGGTACGTCAGCTCGGCGCGCCCCAGCACCGGGTGGCGTTCCTGCGCCCGGACGGCTCGGTGATCGGGCGTGTGGACAGCGCGCGGCGCACCGCCTATCTGGTGTCGCGGCCGGCGTTGCTGAATCTGCTCGTCGACGGTCTCCCGGACGGCGTCGTCCGATTCGGTGTGCCCGCCCCCGACCTCGGCACCCTCGCTGGTTTCGACGTCGTCGTCGCGGCCGACGGCACCCGCAGCGCCACCCGCGACGTGCTCTTCGGGACGCGCTATCGCCCGGTGTACACGGGCCTGACGGCGTGGCGCGGGTGGATTCCCGGCGAGACGCGGGCGGTGACGGAGACCTGGGGGCGCGGGGCGCTGTTCGGCATCACGCCCCGCGAGGGCGGCCTGGTCAACTGGTTCGCGGCCGTCCGCGCGCCGGCCGGCGCCCCGGGCGGGCCGACGACGCTGCGCGACCGGTTCGGCGACTGGCACCAGGACGTCCGCAAGATCCTCGAGCAGATCGGCGCCGAGGAGGTGCTGCACCACGACCTGTACGAGTCCCCGGCGCTGCCGTCGTACGTGCGCGGGAACGTCGCCCTGATCGGCGACGCCGCCCACTCGATGGCGCCGAACCTCGGGCGCGGCGCGTGCGAGGCCATGGTCGACGCGGTCACGCTGGGGCGCCTGCTCGCCGCCCATCCGGTGCCCGACGCGCTGCGGCGCTACGACCGCGCCCGGCGGCGGCCCACCCGGCGACTCGTCCGGGCCTCTCACGTCGTCGGCCGCGTAGCCACCGCCGAGCGCTGGATCGGGCTGCGCGACACCGTCGTCGGACTGGGTGCACGTTTCGCGTGAAACATCACCGCGGACACCGGCCCCGAAAATAGCGACTGGCCGCAGCGAGTGGACAGCTGCGGCCAGTGCAGGACGAACACTAGCACCTGTTGAACGTTCGTCTCACATGGATCGGAACTTCTTGTCCGAGCGCCGTTCCCGAGAGTCGAACGCGCAGGTCACACCTTCGCGGCGTCGGTGTCGGCGACCTCGACGACCGTGGGCGCCGGCTTGCGACCGGGGATCGCCGAGGCGATGGCGGCCGCGACGAGCGCCACGCCGCACCCGATCAGCAGGCCGGTGCGGAATCCGCCCTCGGTCGGGATCGTGTGACCGCCGCCGATGTCGACACTCATCTGCGCCAGCACGACGCCGACCACCGCGGCCGCGACCGACGTGCCGACCGAGCGCATGAGGGTGTTGAAGCTGTTGGCGGAGCCCGTGTCCGACGGCGGGACCGCACCCATGATGAGCGCGGGCATGGAACCGTAGGCCAGCCCCACGCCGCCGTTGGAGATACAGACCACGACGAGCAGGCCCCACGTCGACCCGAGCAGCAGCATCGACGACCCGTAGCCGAGCGCGATCACCAAGGCGCCGAGGATCAGCGTGACCTTGGGACCACGCGCGGCCGAGAGCTTCGCACCGAGCGGCGAGACGGCCATCATCACGAAGCCGCCGGGCAGCATCCACAGACCCATCGCGAGCATCGACTGTCCCAGGCCGTATCCCGTGGACTCCGGGAGCTGCAGCAGCTGCGGGATGATGAGCGACTGCGCGTACATCGAGAAGCCGACGACGACCGAGGCGGCGTTGGTCAGCAGCACCTGGCGTCCGGCGGCCAGCCGGAGATTCACCAGCGGGTCCCGGGTCCGCAGTTCCCACCAACCCCAGGCGAGGAGCGCGATCACCGCGAGCGCGAACAGGCCGAGGATCTCGGCACTGCCCCAGCCCCAGACCGCGCCCTTCGACACCGCGAGCAGCAGGCTCACCAGTCCGACACCGAGCCCGACGGCGCCGACGACGTCGAAGCCGCCGCTGGCCATCGCCGGCGTGGCCGGGACCAGCCGCCAGATCAGCACGCCGATGAGCACGCTCAGCACCGCGCAGCCCCAGAACAGCACGCGCCAACTGGTGTTCTGCGTGACGGCCGCGGAGATCGGCAGGCCGAGCGCACCGCCGATGCCGAGAGTGGCGCTGATGAGCGCGATCGACGAACCCAGCTTCTGCGGCGGCACCAGCTCGCGCAGCGCACTGATACCCAGCGGCACCATGCCCATGCCGAGACCCTGCAGGCCGCGGCCGATGACCATGGGGGCGAGCGACGTCGCGAGCGCACACGTCACCGAGCCGATGACCAACGGCACCGCGCAGAACAGCAGCATCCGCCGCTTGCCCAGCAGGTCACCCAGCCGTCCGGTGACGGGCGTGGCGACCGCGCCCACCAGGAGCGTGATGGTGACGACCCACGACGCGTTGGACGCCGAGGTGTCGAGGATTCGCGGTAGGTCGCCGATGAGCGGCACCACCAGCGTTTGCATGAGTGCGGCCACGATGCCGGCGATCGCCAGCACGGTGACGATTCCCCCCGAACGGGTGGCGGGCGCGGAGCTGTCCACGCGGGTCTCCCAACTTTTCGATCTGTCGATTTCGTTACGCAAAGTAGTTGCACCTTACAACCGAGTTGTATCATGCAATCAGGTTGCATCATGCAAAGTCCCAGCTCGCGGGTGTTATGTCCGGTTCCAGGCACAATGGGAGGGCATCGGGCACCGATGCGTGGTTGGGAGAGGACCGGTATGCAGAAGCCGACGCACATGATCGAGTTCGAGACGATGGTCCTGGGCCGGCACCTCCGCCTCCACAGCCCCCGGCCCCGGCGCAGCACCGGTCACCTCGACACCAGCGCGTACATCCTGCTCAGCCGCCTGTCGATGGAGGGCCCGATGTCGATCGGGCAGCTCAGCGAGGCGCTCGGGCTCGACACCTCGACCCTGCACCGACAGACGACGGCAATCCTGGCCGCCGGACTGGTGGAGCGCATCGCCGACCCGGACGGCGGCATGGCCCGCAAGTACCGGATCACCGACGAGGGCCGTGACCGCCTCGACGCCGAGCGCGCCGGCAGCATCGACGGCCTCGAGCGGGTGCTCGCCGACTGGTCCGCCGAGGACGTCGCCGCCTTCGCCGGTTACCTCGAACGCTTCAACACCGACATCGAGCGACTCGACGGGCGGCCCTGGCCCCGCCCGTGAGGCCGGTCCGCGGCGGGGCGGGGCGGCCCGAGCGCCGCTCAGGAGTTGTCCGGCTCCGCATCGAACCGGGCGCGGGCACGTTCGATCTGGGGCAGATGCGCGTCCGCCCACGCGAGGAGGACCTCGACCGGGTCACGGAGGGTCTTGCCCAGCGGCGTCATCCGATACTCGACGGCGACGGGACGCGAGCTGAGCACCCTGCGCTCGACGATGCCGTTGCGCTCGAGCCGGCGCAGCGTGGCGCTCAGCGATTTCTGGGTCACGGCGGGGACGGCGCGCCGGAGTTCGTTGAACCGGCTCGGCCGCTCGCACAGCTCGTTGCACACCGCCAGTGACCACTTGTCCAGCACTTGGTCGAGCAGTTCCCGATGCGGCGGGGTGACGACGAATTCGCCGAGGTCGTGGTCGGTGGTATCGCTCGAGCTACCTGGTCTCGTTGAAGTGCCCTCCATGCACCAAGTATCACAGTGATACCTACTTTCCCGCACCCGAGGAGCACCTGTGGCCGTCCGATATCTCAGCCCCCAGGGCATGACCCAGCCCACGCCGTACCACCACGTCGCCGTCGGCACCGGCGCTCGGCATGTCCACGTCGCCGGTCAGATCGCCCGGCTCCCGGACGGGACCCCGGTGGCGCCGGGCGATCTCGCGGGGCAGGTCGCCCAGGCACTGCGCAACACCGCCGCCGGACTGGCCGGAGCGGGCGCGACCTTCGCCGACGTCCTCCGGCTGACCTTCTACGTCACCGGATGGACGCCGGAGAAGATCACGGAGTTCATGGCCGGCGTCGAACAGGTCGCCGACGAGGTGGGGTTGGCACTGCCGACACCACCGGCGTCGCTGATCGGCGTGGACTACCTGTTCGAGCCGGACGTCCTCGTCGAGGTCGAGGCCATCGCGCTCGTCGACTGACGGCCCCGCCGCCCACTTGGTGGCAGACGAAACGAGGCCACGGACTCGAAAGTCCGTGGCCTCGTAGATCGCAGTCATGATACTGCCATTGTGGGCGAAGGGGGACTTGAACCCCCACGTCCCGAAGGACACTGGCACCTGAAGCCAGCGCGTCTGCCATTCCGCCACTCGCCCGAGCGACGTGGAAAACACTAGCACGGCACTTCCGGAAATGACGATTCGTGCAGGTAGGAAGCCAAAAAGAGGCAATCTTCGCGCGGACGGAGCCCCGCTGAAGAGGTGTCCAGATATCATGCAGGGGCAGCGGCGGGTTCCATTGCAGCCGCGACACGCAGACTGACCGCGAACAGACAACAGCAAGGTTCATGCCGTGGGGATCGTTCAACGTTTCGAGCGCAAGCTTCAGGGGGCCGTCGGTGACGCCTTCGCGCGCGTCTTCGGCGGGGGCGTCGTACCTCAGGAAGTCGAGGCCGCGCTGCAGCGGGAGGCCGCCGACCGAGTCCAGCAACTGGACGGGGGCCACTACCTGGCACCCAACAGCTACGTGATCACGATCAACGAATCCGATCACGAGAAGCTGTCGTCGGATCACGACCTGACCGTGCAATCCTTCGCCCGACATCTCGAGGGATACATCCGCGAACAGGGGTGGCAGACGTACGGTGACATCGACGTCCGGCTCGAGCCGTCGCCGACGCTCCACACCGGGCAGTTCCGCACGGCAGGATCGGTCGATCCGGACGCGCGCCGCGGCCCCGCCGGCGCGGCCGGTCCCGAGCCCCGGGCGGGACGCGCCGCCGCACCCGTTTCACCGACCCCAGGAGCAGGCCCCATGACGCAGAACTCCGGACACGAGCCCGGCCGCGACCCCAAGGACCGTGGGGCGGAGCCCGAGAAGTTTCGGAACGGCAGCGCGCACCCGGGCCCGGACCGGGGCCCGGACCAGGGGCAGGGCTACCAGCAGGACTACCCGCAGGGGTACGCCCCGCAGGGCTACGACCAGGCGTACGGCGCTCCGCAGGGCGGTTACCCGCAGGACGCCGGGTATCCGCAGCAGGGTGGTTATCCGTCGGAGACCCCGCAGCAGGGCTACGGGCAGTACGACGCACAGCAGCCGTACCCCGGCCAGTACCCGGGCTACCACCAGGACTACAACCAGCCCGGTTACGACCAGAACTACCAGGGCCAGGGTTACGACCAGGGCTACCAGGCGCCGCAGGGCTACGACCCGCAGCAGGGCTACGCCGACTACGACTACCAGCAGGGCGACTACCAGCAGGGGTACGACCAGGCCGGGTACAACCAGGCGTACGGCCAGCAGGGTTACGAGAACCAGGCCTACGAGAACCAGGGCTACGACCAGCAGGGGTACGACCAGGGCTACCAGGCCGGCTACGCGCCGGAGGCCGGCCGCACCTTCACCGCCACCCTGCAGCTCGAGGACGGCAGCGGCCGCTACTACCAGCTGCGTGAGGGCAACAACATCGTCGGCCGCGGTCAGGACGCGCAGTTCCGGCTGCCCGACACCGGCGTCTCGCGTCGTCACCTCGACATTCGCTGGGACGGCCAGGTGGCGATGCTCTCCGATCTCGGCTCCACGAACGGCACCAGCGTCAACGGCGCCCCGGTCCAGGACTGGCAGCTGGCCGACGGTGACGTGATTCGCGCCGGCCACTCCGAGATCCTGGTGCGCATCCTCTGACCACTACAGACGCCGAAGCCACCACCGCCACCGCGGCCCGGGACACCGGGCGCGGCACAAGATCATGATCGTTGCCGTCGGCTACCACATATGATGCAGCCAGCTGAGAAAGCCTCGGCTGCGTATCCGCGTGGCCGTGCCCCCGAAGGAGGTGTCGAGCAGTGCAGGGACTGATTCTCCAACTGACGCGAGCTGGCTTCCTGCTGCTGCTCTGGCTCTTCGTCTGGGCGGTCATCCGGACGCTCCGCAGCGACATCTACGCGGGCGCCGGTGTCCGCGTCCCGCCGTCGCGGTACTCCCGCAGCTCGTCGGTGCTCTCGTCGCTCGGTAAGCAGAAGATCGCGAAGCACCTGGTGGTCACGCAGGGCGCGCTCGCCGGTACCCGGATCACGCTGGGCACCCAGCCGGTCCTGATCGGCCGGGCCGACGACTCCACGCTGGTCCTCACCGACGACTACGCCTCCACCCGGCACGCCCGGCTGTCGCAGCGCGGCACCGACTGGTACGTCGAGGACCTCGGGTCCACCAACGGCACCTACCTCGACCGCGCGAAGGTGACGACGGCCGTCCGCGTGCCGCTCGGCACCCCGGTGCGCGTCGGCAAGACCGTGATAGAGCTCCGCCCGTGACCCTGGTTCTGCGCTACGCGGCCCGCAGCGACCGCGGTCTGGTTCGCGCCAACAACGAGGACTCGGTCTACGCCGGCGCCCGCCTGCTGGCGCTCGCGGACGGCATGGGCGGTCACGCGGCCGGGGAGGTCGCGTCGCAGCTGATGATCGCCGCGCTGGCGCATCTCGACGACGACGAACCGGGCGACGACCTGCTCGGCAAGCTCGACGCCGCCACCCACGAGGGCAACGCGACCATCGCGGATCAGGTCGAGGAGGACCCCGAGCTCGAGGGCATGGGCACCACGCTCACCGCGATCCTGTTCGCGGGCAGCCGGCTGGGCCTGGTCCACATCGGCGACTCCCGCGCCTACCTGCTGCGCGACGAGCAGCTCACCCAGATCACCCGCGACGACACGTTCGTGCAGTCCCTCGTCGACGAGGGCCGGATCACCGCCGAGCAGGCGCACACCCATCCGCAGCGTTCGCTGATCATGCGCGCGCTCACCGGCAACGAGATCGAGCCGACGCTGACGATGCGCGAGGCCCGGGCCGGTGACCGCTACCTGCTGTGCTCGGACGGCCTGTCCGACGTGGTGAGCGACGAGACCATCGCGAACACCATGCGGGAGGGCACCAACGACGAGTGCGCCGACCGGCTCATCGAACTGGCGTTGCGCAGCGGCGGCCCCGACAACGTCACCGTCATCGTCGCCGACGTCATCGACCTCGACTACGGCCAGAGTCATCCCATCGTCGGCGGTGCCGCGTCGGACGACGACGACGAGGACACTCCCCCGCCCAACACGGCCGCCGGCCGGGCCGCCGCGATGCGTCCGCCGCGGGCGACGCCCAAGCGGGTGACGCCGGTGCCGGAGGAGAAGCCGCAGAAGTCGCACAAGCTGCGGTGGACGCTGCTGGCCGTCGGGCTGATCGTGCTGGTCGTCGCCGGTCTGGTGGTGGGCCGGTCGATGATCCGCAGCTACTACTACGTCGGCGCGTCCGACGACCGGGTCACGGTGTTGCGCGGCATCCCCGGCTCGGTGCTGGGCATCTCGCTGCAGGAGAGCGCGCTGGTCGGCTGCGTCAGTGACACCGGCGCGCTCACCGTCGTCGCCCCCGACCAGCTGCCCGACGGGTGCCGTCTGCTGAAGGTCGACGACCTGCAGCCGTCGGCGCGCGAGCAGGTGCGGGCGGGGTTGCCGTCGGGCACCCAGGACGACGCCGTCGACCAGATGCGCCGGCTCGCCGCCAACGACGTGCTGCCCGTGTGCACGCCGGAGTCCCCGACCCCCACGCCGACGCCGACGCCGACTCCCACGCCCACCCCGGCCCCGGCTCCCACCCCGCCCGGGGAGCCCGCGCCGCCCGGACCGACCACCGAGGCGCCGGCGCCGACGCCCACCCCGGTCGAACAGATCCCCGGGCAGAACTGCAGGACCGGTAGCTGATGTCGACGTCCGATGCACCGTTCCCCAGCCCCGCCGGTGGATTCGCAGCCGCGCCCGCGCAGTCGAACCGGCGGAACACCGAGCTGATCCTGCTGTGCTGCTCGATCGCGATCACGACGTTGTCGCTGATACTCGTCGAGGCCAGCCAGGAACAGACGATCACGTGGGACCTGGCCAAGTACGGGCTGGCGTACGCCGCGATGTTCCTGATCACCCATCTGGCGGTGCGCCGGTTCGCGCCGTACTCCGATCCGCTGCTGCTCCCGATCGTGGCCCTGCTCAACGGGCTGGGTCTGGTCATCATCCACCGTCTCGACCTCGCCGACGCCGACAAGGCCATCGCGCAGGGGCTGCCGATCCCGTCACCGGACGCCAATCAGCAGGTGCTGTGGACGGCGCTGGCGCTGGGCGGGTTCATCGCGGTGCTCGTGGCGCTGCGCGACTATCGACTGCTCGCCCGCTACGGCTACACCGTCGGCCTGGCGGGGCTGGTGCTGCTGGCCATCCCGGCGCTGCTGCCGTCCCGCTTCTCCGAGGTCAACGGCGCGAAGATCTGGATCAAGCTGCCCGGCTTCAGCATCCAGCCCGGTGAATTCGCGAAGATCCTGTTGATCATCTTCTTCGCGGCCGTGCTGGTCGCCAAGCGCGACCTGTTCACCACCGCGGGCCGCCACTTCCTCGGGATGGACCTGCCGCGCGCCCGCGACCTGGGTCCCATCCTCGTGGCGTGGATCGTCTCGGTCGCCATCATGGTGTTCGAGAAGGATCTCGGCACGTCGCTGCTGATCTTCGGCACCGTGCTGGTGATGCTCTACATCGCGACCGAACGCGCCGGGTGGCTGCTCATCGGCGGCGCCCTGTTGATCGTCGGGTTCTTCTTCGCCTACCAGGTGTTCGGGCACGTCCGGGTGCGGGTGGACACGTGGCTGGACCCACTGGGCGACTACCAGAACACCGGTTACCAGATCTCGCAGTCCCTGTTCGGCCTGGCGACCGGCGGTGTCGCCGGCACGGGCCTCGGCAGCGGACGGCCGTCGCAGGTCCCGTTCGCGAAGACCGACTTCATCATCGCCGCGGTCGGTGAGGAACTGGGGCTGATCGGCCTGGCAGCGATCCTGATGCTGTTCCTCGTGCTGGTCGTGCGCGGGCTGCGGACCGCGCTGGCGGTGCGCGACAGCTTCGGCAAACTGCTCGCGGCCGGACTGTCGTTCACCATCGCGATCCAGCTGTTCGTGGTCGTCGGCGGTGTGACGAAGCTGATCCCCCTCACCGGCCTGACCACCCCGTTCATGTCGTACGGTGGATCGTCGCTGCTCGCGAACTACCTGCTGTTGGCGCTGTTGATGAAGATCTCCGACGCCGCACGCACGCCCGCCGCCCCCAAGAAGAAAGGGCCTGCCCCCATCGCGGACGCCCCGACGGAAATGCTGGATCGCCGATGAACACACCACTTCGCCGCGTCGCGCTGGCCGTCATGGTGATGGTCGTGGCGCTCCTCGCCAACGCCACCTACGTGCAGGTC
The DNA here is from genome assembly GCF_005484805.1 of Rhodococcus sp. SGAir0479. Lineage (NCBI taxonomy): Bacteria > Bacillati > Actinomycetota > Actinomycetes > Mycobacteriales > Nocardiaceae > Rhodococcus > Rhodococcus sp. SGAir0479. Next base: position 4,101,273 of record NZ_CP039432.1, on the reverse strand, counting down.
ATCAAGGCGGACGATCTGCGCAACGATCCGCGTAACTCGCGGGTGCTGCTCGACGAGTACTCGCGTCAGCGGGGGCAGATCTCGGCCGGCGGCCAGGTGCTGGCGGCGTCGGTGCCCACCGACGACCGCTACAAGTACCTGCGGGTGTACCCGCCGAACCCGGCGGCGCCGGCGAGCCCGCTCGCGAACGCCCCGATCACCGGCTTCTACTCGATGCAGTACGGCAGCACCGGTCTCGAGAAGGCGGAGGACCCGGTTCTCAACGGCTCCGACAACCGGTTGTTCAGCAAGCGGTTCTTCGACCTGGTGTCGGGACGCGACCCGCGTGGCGGCAACGTGATCAGCACCATCGACCCGGTGATGCAGCAGGTGGCGTACGACGAGCTGACCGCCAAGGGTTACACCGGTTCCGTCGTCGCGATCGAGCCCAGCACCGGCAACATCCTGGCGATGGCCAGCACCCCCAGCTACGACCCCAACCGGTTGTCGGGCCACGACGGCGCCGAGACGTCGGCGGCGTGGGACGAACTCAGCGCCGACCCCGACAAGCCGATGCTCAACCGGGCGGTGTCCGCGACGTACCCGCCCGGCTCGACCTTCAAGGTGGTCGTCACCGCGGCCGCCCTCGAGCACGGCGCCAACCCCGACGAGCAGCTGACCGCGGCACCGAACATCACGCTGCCCGGGACGTCGACGACGCTCGAGAACTACAACGGCAGCACCTGCGGCAGCGGCGCGACGGCGTCGCTGCGGGAGGCGTTCGCGCGCTCGTGCAACACCGCGTTCGTCGAACTGGGCATCAAGACCGGCTCCGACGCCGTCGCGGACCAGGCGAAGGCCTTCGGGATCGGCCCCAACACGCCGGGCATCCCGATCCCGGTCGCCGACAGCACGATCGGTTCCATCCCGGACGACGCGGCGCTGGGCCAGTCCAGCATCGGTCAGCGGGACGTCGCGCTGACGCCGCTGCAGAACGCCGAGATCGCCGCGACCATCGCGAACGGCGGCATGCGCATGGAGTCGCACCTGGTGTCGCAGCTGCAGAGCCCCGACCTGTCCGACCTGGCGACCACGTCCCCGAAGTCGCTGGGCCGGGCGGTCTCCCCCGAGGTGGCGTCGACGCTGACGCAGCTCATGATCGGATCCGAGAACAACACGGCCGGCGGCGGCAAGATCCCCGGTGTGCAGATCGCGTCCAAGACCGGCACCGCCGAGCACGGCACCGATCCGCGCAACACGCCGCCCCATGCCTGGTACATCGCCTTCGCACCGGCCCAGAACCCGACCGTCGCGGTCGCGGTCATCGTCGAGGACGGTGGCGACCGGGCACTGGCCGCCACCGGCGGCTCGGTCGCCGCACCGATCGGACGCGCCGTCATCGCGGCCGGAATGCAGAGGGGATGAGGCATGTCGTTGACCAACGGATCGGTGATCGGCGGCCGCTACCGCCTGCAGCGGCTGATCGCCACCGGCGGTATGGGCCAGGTGTGGGAGGCCCTGGACGGCCGCCTCGACCGCCGCGTCGCCGTGAAGGTCCTCAAGGCCGAGTTCTCGTCGGACCCGGAGTTCGTCGAGCGGTTCCGCATCGAGGCCCGCACCACCGCGCAGCTCAACCATCCGGGGATCGCCGGGGTCTACGACTACGGCGAGACGCGTGACGAGTCCGGCGCCAATCTCGCCTACCTGGTGATGGAGCTGGTGACCGGCGAGCCGCTCAACGCGGTGCTCGCCCGGGTGGGCCGACTCTCGATCCCGCATGCCCTGGACATGCTCGAGCAGACCGGTCGCGCACTGCAGGTCGCGCACTCGGCCGGCGTGGTCCACCGGGACGTCAAGCCCGGCAACATCCTGGTCACCCCGACCGGCCAGGTGAAGATCACCGACTTCGGGATCGCCAAGGCCGTCGACGCGTCGCCGGTCACCCGCACCGGCATGGTGATGGGTACCGCGCAGTACATCGCGCCGGAGCAGGCGCTGGGGCAGGAGGCGACCGCCGCCAGCGACGTGTACTCGCTGGGCGTCGTCGGCTACGAGGCGCTCTCGGGCCGTCGCCCGTTCGGTGGCGGCGGCACGCTCACGGTCGCGATGAAGCACGTGCAGGAGCCGCCCGAGCCCATGCCGGCCGACCTCCCGGCGCCGATCCGCGAGCTCATCGACATCACGCTCACCAAGGATCCGGCCGGGCGCTACGCGAACGGCGGCGAGTTCGCCGACGCCGTGGCCGCGGTGCGCGCCGGCCGACGCCCGCCGCCCCCGGGCCGGGTGCCCACGGGCGCGACGCGGGTCGCACCGCCGGTCGCGGCGGCCGCCCCCACGGCGATGATGTCGACGCAGCAGCGCAACTACGCCGGTGACACCGGCCGGGTCCCGCCGCCGGAGGACGAGGGCCGGTCCGGATGGACGCCCGGTCAGAAGGCGTTGGCGTGGGCGGGCGGCGGCCTGCTGGCGCTGGCCGCGATCGTCACGCTCGGACTGCTGTTCTTCGACGGCGGCGGCTCGGACCGTCCGTCCGTCCCGGCGGCCACGACGACGTCGAGGACTCCCGCGACCACCACCACGACCACGCGGGTGACTACGACGACCACGACACCGCCGCCGACCACCACGACCACCACCCCGCCGCCCACGACGACGACCACGACGCCGCCGCCGACCACCACGACCACCACCCCGCGGCGGACCACGACCACCACGGCGCCGCGGACCACGACCACCACCGCCCCGACGACGGCCGAGACCACCACGGCCACGCAAGGACAGCCATGACGACGCCGCGCAATCTCTCCTCCCGCTACGAGCTGGGCGAGATTCTGGGCTTCGGTGGGATGTCCGAGGTGCACCTCGGACGCGACCTGCGCCTCAGCCGGGACGTCGCGATCAAGGTGCTGCGCGCCGACCTGGCCCGCGACCCCACGTTCTACCTGCGGTTCCGCCGGGAGGCGCAGAACGCGGCCGCGCTGAACCATCCGGCGATCGTGGCGGTGTACGACACCGGCGAGGCGGAGACGGACGGTGGTCCGCTGCCGTACATCGTGATGGAGTACGTCGACGGCGACACGCTGCGCGACGTCATCCGCACCGAGGGGCCGCTGGCCCCGCGCCGTGCCATGGAGATCGTGGCCGACGTGTGTGCCGCGCTGGACTTCAGTCACCGCAACGGCATCGTGCACCGGGACATCAAGCCGGCCAACATCATGATCAACCGTGCCGGCGCGGTGAAGGTGATGGACTTCGGTATCGCCCGCGCCATCTCCGACAGCTCGAGCACCATGACGCAGACGGCGGCCGTGATCGGCACCGCGCAGTACCTGTCGCCGGAGCAGGCCCGCGGCGAGCAGGTGGACGCCCGCTCGGACGTCTACTCGCTGGGCTGTGTGCTGTACGAGGCGCTGACCGGTGAGCCGCCGTTCAAGGGTGATTCGCCCGTCGCGGTCGCGTACCAGCACGTGCGGGAGGACCCCAAGCTGCCGTCGCTGGTCAACCCGTCGGTGCCGCAGGCGCTGGACTCGGTGATCCTCAAGGCGATGAGCAAGAACCCGGCGAACCGGTACCAGAGCGCCGCGGAGATGCGCAGCGACCTGGTGCGCGTGCTGGGCGGGCAGCGTCCGAGCGCGCCGATGGTGCTCACGGACGAGGAGCGCACCACGATGTTCGGTGCGGTCGACGACGCCGCGAGCAGCAGCTCCGGCTACCGTCCCGAACCGACCCGCAGCACCGCGACGGTGACGGCCAGTCCGCAGGTGATCGCGCCGTCGACGCCGGCGAAGAAGCGGAACACCACCCGCAACGTGCTGTTGGCGCTGGCCACCCTGATCGTCGTGGGCATCATCGCGGCCTTCGGCGCCTCGATGCTGATGACACCGACCAAGGTGGACGTGCCCGACGTCCAGAACCTCAGCCTGCAGGAGGCCGAGGCGAAGCTGCGCAGCGCGAAGCTCGACTCCACCATCCAGACCCGCCCCGATCCGGTGGTGGCGTCCGGCAACGTCATCGGCACCAACCCATCGGCCGGGACCTCGGTGGACGAGAACAGCACCGTGACGCTGCAGGTGTCGTCGGGACCGGAGCAGGTGCAGGTGCCCAAGCTGGCGGGCCTGACGCAGGACCAGGCGTCGCAGGCGCTCGCCGCGGCCGGGTTGCGCCTGGCCCCGGATGTCGAGCGGGCACCGTCCGATGCCGCCCAGGTCGACAAGGTGGTGGGGCAGGACCCGTCGTCGGGCGCGAAGATCAACCTGGACTCGACGGTGACGATCACCCTGGGTTCCGGTCCGGAGCAGGTGCGGGTCCCGAACGTGATCGGGCAGACCATCGACGTCGCGCAGCCCAACATCGAGGGTGCCGGGTTCAAGGTGCAGGTGGAGAAGGTCGACTCGGGCAAGCCCGAGGGTGAGGTGATCTCGACGTCGCCGACCGGTGGCTCGACGGCCGCGAAGGGCGACACCATCCGCCTGCAGGTCTCCAGCGGCAAGCTGTTCACGATGCCGAGCCTCACCGAGATGTCGGTGTCGCAGGCGCTGGACGCCTTGCGCCGGGCCGGCTGGACCGGGTCGTCGAACCAGTTGTCGCAGACCAAGGAACCGACGCTCGACGCCGACCTCATCGGCAAGATCGTCGGACAGCAGCAGCCGGCCGGGACGGATGTGCCGAAGAACGCGCAGCTGTCGGTGCAGGTCGGCGAGCTCGGCATTCCGCGCTAGCCACCGGCTACGCCCGAGGCCGGGCGGCCCCTCGTCGGGGTCGCCCGGCCTCGTCGTCGAACGGTCGGCGGGTTCGGTGGGTCAGTGGATCACTGGACGAGCGCGTCGCCCAGCGACCGGGCCACCTCGTCCTCGAGCGTCGCGACCAGCGTCTCGGCGGGCGCCTGCCCGCACACGCCGAGCCAGTTCGCCAGCATGCGATGCCCGCCCTGGGTGAGCACCGACTCGGGATGGAACTGCACCCCGTGGATCGGCAGCTCACGGTGCCGCATCGCCATCACGATGCCGCTGTCGGTGTGGGCGGTGACCTCGAGCTCGTCCGGGATGGTGTTCTCCAGGACCGTCAGCGAGTGGTAGCGGGTGGCGGTGAACGGATCGGGCAGCCCTGCGAGGACGCCCCGGTCGTTGTGGTGCACGATGCTCGTCTTGCCGTGGAGCAGCTCGGGCGCCCGGTCGACGGTCGCCCCGAAGGCGGCCCCGATCGCCTGGTGCCCCAGGCACACCCCGAGCAGCGGGGTCTGCGCGGCGGCGCACGCCCCCACCAACGGCATCGTGGCGCCGGCGCGCTGCGGCGTGCCCGGGCCGGGACTCAACAGGATGCCGTCGAACTCCTGCGCCGCGCGGTCGATCGCATCCGTGCCGGTCAGCCGGGGATCGTCGTTGCGCCAGACCTCGGCCTGCGTTCCGAGCTGGCCCAGGTACTGCACCAGGTTGAACACGAAGCTGTCGTAGTTGTCGACGACGAGGATGCGCATGCGACGAGCGTAATGCCTGCCGGCGCGGGGCCGGTACGCAGGGATTACGCGACCGGCCGCGCGAACTCGGTGTGCAGTTGGCCGGTGTAGGCGGGGACGTCGAGCCGCGCCGACTCCTGCTGGGTGTACCCGAGGCCGTACCGGACCGCGTACTGCTTGAACATCTTGATGCCGGGCTCGTTGGCGAGGGTGGCGGCCAGCCGTGCCGGATCCCCGATCGCGGTGACGACGTACGGGGGGCTGTAGGTGCGTCCGTGCAGCAGCAGCGTGTTGCCGATACAACGTGGGGCGGACGTGTTGACGAGCCGCTGGTCCTGCATCGCGACCGCCTCGGCGCCCCCGGTCCACAGCGCGTTGAGCACGCTCTGCACGTCCTGTTGGTGCACGACCAGGTCGTCGGGCGCGGCCCCCGCGGGATACTTGCCGTCGGCGTCGCGGGGCGCGTCGGTGAGCGTGACGACGATGCCGGCGCCGCTGAGCGCGGTCAGGCCCGCTGCGGCGGCGAGTTCGCGGCTGTGCGTCAGCGTCTCGGCGACCCGCCCGTCGGTGGCGGCGGCATTCTCCTGGAGCTCCTCGAGCTGCGCCGCGAGATCGTCGCGCGCGGTGGCCGCCGTGTCGACGTCGACCTGCGCGCGGCGGACCAGGTCGGACAGCCGGGTCGAGTCGGTGGCGCGCAGCTCGTTGCCGTGCGAGACCTGCCGCGTGGTCGCGAGGAGCAGTCCGGCGACCAGGCAGACCACCAGCACGGCGACGGGCCAGAAGCCGAATCGGGGGCGCGTGTGCTGCCGCTGCGATCCGACGTCCGGCACCCTCGACCACCACTCCCACCACGGACAATCGGTGCGTGACCGGTCCTGGCTCCGCTCGTTTGAGTTAGCGTGTACTGCACAACAGGTAGTGCGAATCTACCCTGTCCGCCCGGTCCGGTCCGGGCACCCGATCGCGTTTCCATCCACACGAAACAAGGACGTCATGCCTAAGTCGAAGGTCCGGAAGAAGACCGACTACACGATCAATCCCGCGAACCGCACGCCGGTGAAGGTGAAGGCCGGTCCGTCGAGCGCGCTGTACGTGTCGGTGATGCTCGGCGTGATGCTCGTGGGGCTGGCGTGGCTCATTGTGTATTACTTGGCCGGCGACAATCTCACATGGATGAACAACTTGGGGGCCTACAACTTCCTGATCGGCTTCGGCTTCATGGTCGTCGGTCTGATCATGACCATGCGGTGGCGTTGACCTGCGGGTTCCGATCGCACAGCCGGTGGACACCACCATTCAATTACACGCGTGTCATTCATCCCCAGTGTTGATAACACCTGTGGACAACTCGGGGGTCTGTACACATGCCTGAGGATGAAGTCGATCATGAACCGTCGCTCGAGTGGTCCACTCCGCTCGCAGCGGTAGTCGCATTGGCGGTCGGCGGCGTGCTGATGATCGCCGCCGCGCTGCTGCTGGGCCTCGACGCGCCCGGCCGATTCCTGGCCGGTGTCGCAGCCGTCGGCATGCTGGTGGTCGCGGGACTGGGCGCGCGCCAGCGCCCGAAACTGGCGATCGTGCGCGCCGACGGGGTGCCCGCGATCGCCGCGACGCGGATGCGGGGCCGGCGGTTGTATCGCCGCGCCGACATCGCCCGCGCCCGGATCGTGCCCTACCCGCGGCTGGGACGCCGGGTCCCGATGCTCGAGATCGATGCGGTGGACCCGGACGGCACCGAGCGCCTGCTGATCTTCGGGCGGTGGGACCTGGGGGCGGACCCCGCGGTGGTGTTCGACGCGCTGTCCGTGCACGGCCTCGTGCCTGCCGAGGACTGAGTCCGACCGGTCAGGCGAGGCCGAGCTGATCGCGCAGACCGACCACGCGCAGCGCGATCACGCCGACGACGAGCACCGTGACGGCGGCCAGCCCGGCCCAGCCCAGCTGGCGGGAGCGGGCCACCGCGGCCGGGGTCCGAGACCCGGTGGGGGCGTACACGAACGCGGCCGTCGCGGCGGCGCCGGCGACCAGACCGCCGATGTGTCCCCACAGCGAGATACCCGGCACGGTGAGACTGATGACGATGTTGAGGCCGATGATGGCGAGCACGGGAACGGGGCTGCGGCGCATCCGCACCAGCAGCACGGCCTGCGCGCCCATGATGCCGAAGATGGCGCCCGAGGCTCCGGCCGTGAAGGCGCCGAGCGATTCGAACGCCAGCGCCGACGCCGAGCCGCCGAGCAGCGAGACGAGATAGACCGCGAGGTAGCGGCTGCGGCCGAGGACGATCTCGGTGTCGCGGCCGAGAATCCACAACGCGAACATGTTCACGGCCAGGTGGACCAGGCCGAAGTGCAGGAAGCCGCTGCCGACCACGCGGAACAACTCGCCCTGGGCGACGGCCAGCGGGTCGAGGACCATCGTGCCGAACAACGACGAGTCGAAGGTTGCGGCCCCGGTGTACCAGTTGACCGCCCCGGCCCCGTTCTCCATGAGCGAGCCCGCCTGGAGCGCGGTGACAGCGAAGACGAGCACGTTGAGCGCGATCAGCGCGTACGTCACGACGGGCGTCGGGAGCGTCGAGCGCACCGGGGCGCCGGCGATGGTGCGGGCCTGCGCCGAGGACCGCTGGGCGGCGGCTACACAGTCGACGCACTGGTGACCGACCGACGCCGGTCGCAGGCAGTCGGGGCAGGCGGGACGGCCACACCGGGTGCAGGAGAGGGCGGTGGGGCGATCCGGGTGGCGGGCGCACCTCGGCTGAGGTGGCGGGGTGCCCTCGCTGGCCGCACCACCCCAGCCGGGGTTCGTCATGGAGTGTCCTCTAGGAGATGGTGATGCTGTTGATCACGACGTCGTCGACCGGGCGGTCGCCGCGGTCGGTGGCGGTGGTGGCGATGGCGTCGACGACCTTCTTCGAATCCTCGTCGAGCACCTCACCGAAGATCGTGTGGCGACGGTTCAGGTGCGGGGTCGGGCCCACGGTGATGAAGAACTGCGAGCCGTTGGTGCCCGGGCCGGCGTTCGCCATGGCCAGCAGGTAGCCGCGGTCGAACTGCAGCTCCGGATGGAACTCGTCACCGAACTTGTAGCCCGGGCCGCCGCGGCCGGTGCCGGTCGGGTCGCCGCCCTGGATCATGAAGCCGTCGATGACGCGGTGGAAGATCGAGCCGTCGTAGAACGGTCCGGACCCCTCGCCCTTCGCGTTCTGCGAGGAGTACTCCTTGGAACCGTCCGCCAGTCCGACGAAGTTCTCGACGGTCTTGGGCGCATGGTTACCGAACAGCGCGATCTTGATGTCGCCACGGTTGGTGTGCAGCGTTGCGGTAGCAGTCTGTGAAGTCACCCCCCTATCGTGCCATTGCCCTCCCAGCGACGCCCACGACCTGTGCGAGAGTGGAGCCATGACGCGTTCGACCAAGAGTGCTTCCGCCCCGACGGCCGCGAGCGGCCGTCGCCGTGTGCTGTTCGGGATCGGTGCCGTGGTGGCCGCGGCCGGTGCGGCCGCCGTCGCCCTCACCCGTCGCCCCGAGATGCCGCCGGTGGCGCCGCGTCCGCCGTCGCTGTCGGACCCGAATCCGCGCTGATCGTCGCTCCCCTGCCGCACCAACAGACCCCCCGGGTCCGTGTTGCGGAGAACTGGTCGTGGAGAGCTACTTGGGCGACGCACCCCACAGGACCGTCTCGAGGTTGTACCTGGTCAGCCGATCGGCCGAGACCCGCGGCAGGCCGTGGGTGGACCACAAGATCTCGCCGAGGCACTGGAACACCAGCCGCGACGAGCCCGGCAACGCGATGCTCTTGTCCTTCACACCCGCCGTGAAGGCACGTTCCCACACCCGCAGCACCTTGCGGCCGTCCGTCATCAGGAAGTCGAAGTTTCCGCTCGCGACCAGCATGGCCCACGACTTGAGGATGGTGACCTCGGGATCGAAACGCTTACCGGCCGCGCTGCGCATCCGGATGAGCGCGTCGAGGGTCTCGAGCGGTGTCCCACCGGCCGCGCCGATCTCCTCGTGGGCCGTCCGCATGCGCGTCGAGAAGTTCTCGAGGATGGCCACCAGGATCGCTTCCCGCGATTCGAAGTGGTGGTACAGGCTGCCCTGCGTCAGGCCGACGGCGTTGGCGATGTCCCGGGTGGTCGTCGCGTCGAATCCCCGCCGCGCGAACACGTGCCGGGCCGCATCGAGGATTCGATCCTGCTTGTCGGAGAGGATCGCCACATCGGCGCGGTCCCACGACGCGATCACCTGGCGGGCCGTGCGGGCGGCCGCGGAATCGGACAGGTCGCTGTCCGCGGGCTTGGTGGCCAGGCCGTTGAACAACATGTCGACCGTGCACTCGACGACCTTGCGGGCCGCGAATCCCGTCGGCGCCAGCGTGGCGCTGTAGTTGGTCGAGACGCGCAGTACCTCTCGCAGGATCCGGGTGTCGACCTCCGGCCGCACCAGACCGGCGTCCTCCGCGTCCCGCACCAGCTTGTGCCACTTCTTCTCCGACCACCGCGATTCGGAGGCGAGCAGCGATTCCAGTTCTTCGTCCCGCGTCTCCGGCACACCCAGGCACACCTGGAGCGCACCGGGATGACGGCCGGACGCGTCGGCGATCCCCAGCGCGAACCGGCGGATCGCCTCGATGGGCGCGTCCCCCGGTTCCGCGGGACGCTGCGCGACGCGGACGATGTCGTCACGCAGGGCGCCGACCATCGCGGCAGCGAGCGCCTCCTTCGAATCGAAGTGGTAGTACAGGCTGCCGGCGAGCATCCCGGTGGCCGCGGCGATGTCGCGCATCGAGGTGCCCGTGTAACCCTTCGCGGCAAAGAGTTTCGACGATGCCGCCAGAATCTCGTAGCGCTTGTCCGACTTGGCTCTCCTGCCGGTACCGGACGCTGCCGCAGCCTTCTCCGTTCGAGTCACCTTTATCCCCCTGCTTCCACGGCCGTTGGGCCGCTCGTCGGACCAGCCGCCTCCACGCTCGGACACGACCGGCCTCGGTTTTCACACGACCCGCCCGACCACCGACCAACGGATCGGCCTCGGCATCCCGTGCCGCCTTCCCCCGATCGAACTCGGCGCCCCCGAACGCCTGCTCGATCGTTCACAGCGTACGGCGAGTGCGCCGACACCCCTGCACGGGCGGCGGCATCCACGCTGTGAGCCGCGACACCACCGGGTGCCGTACCGCTACCCGGACGCAGGGCCGCCACGGGTACCGGATCGCATGGCGCAGCACCGATCCGCGGCCATGCCCTCGTGGGAGCCGCGCCGGAGGTGCTCCGGGTCGTCCGTCGTGCGAGTTCGTCCTCACCCACACGACAATTTGAGCGCCAAACCAACGCTCTTGTAGTCGTTTTACCGGTAATCGACATTCGCCCGATTTGACGGGTCTACCCATGCAGGACTGTGTTTCTGTTCGAAAAAGACTGCCTGTCAATATTTTCCGTCCGCAAAACGAAAATGACAGGGTCGACGACTCACCCCGCACCTCACCCCGCGTCGCACCTCTCGATCACCCTCCGGGCACACCCCCGCGCGGGCGCCGCCAGCGGCATCTCGGTCGAATGTCCGTTTGCCAACGCCGATCGGGTGGCGCGCCGGGCGCCGCGTCGGCCTGAACGGTTTCCGGCCGGCCGACACCGTCGGTGGGATACCCTCCCGACTGGAACATGTTCTAGATATGGAGGAGCCATGCCCGCGTCACCCGAGAGCATCCGCAACACCGTCGAGAGCTACATCAAGGCTGTGGCGACCGGTACCGCCGACGACGTCCTGGCGTTGTACGCCGAGGGAGCCACGGTGGAGGATCCGGTGGGCACCCCGGTCCGCACCACCCGCGAGTCGATCCACGAGTTCTACGCGATCATCGAACCCTTCGACCAGGAGGCCGAGCTGGTGACCCTGCGCATCGCGGCCGACACCGCCGCCTTCCACTTCCGTCTGGTCACCAAGATGGGCGACCAGACCATCGAGATCGCGCCGATCGACATCATGCAGTTCGACGACGACGGCAAGATCGTCAGCATGCGCGCCGTGTGGGGGCAGGAGGACATGATCACCGGTTGAGCGGTCCCCCGGGCGCCCGCGCGCCCGTGCCGCATCCCGCGCGGGCGTAGCGCCCCGTTCCGGAACGCGAAAAACGCCGCCCCGACCGGGACGGCGTCTTTCGAATGTGGAGCCTAGGAGATTCGAACTCCTGACATCTGCCTTGCAAAGGCAGCGCTCTACCAACTGAGCTAAGGCCCCGTGCGCACCGCTTCCGAAGCCGGAATCAGCGACTTGTGACCTCGTGCCAGACATCGGTGCCGCGGCGCTTGTTCAGCAACTTGGCGAGACCGAGAGCGGCCAGCAATCCGGCTCCTGCGAACAGGATGACCTTCATGATGGCAACCCTTCGTCGGCACGTGGAGTGGGCCTAGGAGGACTTGAACCTCCGACCTCTTCGTTATCAGCGAAGCGCTCTAACCGCCTGAGCTATAGGCCCTCGAACCAGGCAGAACAGTACCCCACCGGAGCGCCGGATACCAAAACGGCCCCGGCAGGGCACTGTTTTCCCTGATCAGTCCGGGTCGGCCAGCGTGACCTGCACACCACCGACCAGGTCGGAGCACAGGTTGTAGATGAACGAACCGATGGTGGCCAGCGCTGTGAAGAGCACCACATTCATCACGCCGACGAGTGCCGAGTAGCCGAAGACCTGCCCGGACGTGACGAGTCCACCGCTGCTCGAGTCGGTGACGATCTCGGTGAACGCATTGTTGAGCCGGTCCCACACACCCATGCCGTCGAGCACGACGTACAGCAGGCCGATGGCGACCATCCACACGAAGAACAGGGCGATCGAGATCACGAGCGACACCTTGAGCGTCGACCAGGGATCGATGCGCCGCAGCTGCACGGTCGCGCGCAGTCCCTCCCCCTCGGCCGGCGCCGAGGCGGTGAGAGCGGCCGCGGCCTTGCGGAGCGCACCGGTCGGTGCCGGGGCGGGCGTCGCGGCGCCGCCGGCCGGCGACGGGTGCTTGACCGCCGACAGGTCCGGCATGTCCTTCGCCAGATCGGATCGGTCGATCGTGCGGGTGGGCCCGTCGATGACCGCAGACTTCGACTGGGCCGCGGCCTTGCGATCCGCGGCAGCGGCGCCGGGCTGTGCCTTGCCCTTCCCGGCCCCGCCCGCACCGCCGGCCTGGGTGCCGGTGGAGGCGCCGGTGGAGGCGCCGGTGGGCGGCTTGGGCGCGGCGGTGCCGGTGATGACCGGGCGGGACGGCCGGGACGGCTTGGCGGCAGCACCGTTCTCACCCGGCTTGCCCGGACCGGCCGGGGGCTTGCCGCCCCCGGCCGGTCCCGCGGCCCGGCCTGCGCCGGGCGGCTGCTGCTTCGGCTGCTGCGCTTGCTGCTGCTGTTGTCCCCGCTGCCACGGCGGCGTCTGCGCCGGGGGGCGCTGCGCGTCCGGCGCCGTACCGGCGGCGGGGGCACCGCCGGCCGGCTTGCCACCGGCCGGCCGCTGCGGCTGGGATGCCCCGGACTCCTTGGGCCCCTTCGACTCTCCGGGCTTCTGGCCAGGCTTGCCGCCGTCGCCTCGTTCACCGGGCTTTCGGGGAGTACTCAACTACGACTCCTTCGCTCCATCGGAAGCCGCAGCAGCTTCCTCGGGCTCGTCCGCGTTGCGCGCGATCGCGAGCAGGGTGTCACCCTCCCCGAGGTTCATCAACCGCACGCCCTTCGTCTGACGGCCTGCCTTGCGAACCTGCTTGGCCGCGGTGCGGATGACACCGCCGCCCGACGTGATCGCGTACAGCTCGTCGTCGTCGTCGACGATGACCGCACCGACCAGGGTGCCACGTTTCGGGTCGTACTGGATGGTGAGAACACCCTTTCCACCGCGGCCCTGGGCGACGTAGTCCTCGATCGGGGTGCGCTTGGCGTAACCGCCCGAAGTCGCCACCAGCAGGTACGTGCCGTCACGGACCACGTTGAGCGACAGCAGGGCGTCGTCCTGGTTGAACCGCATGCCCTGCACGCCCGACGTCGCGCGGCCCATCGGGCGCAGCGCCTCGTCGGTCGCGGCGAAACGGATCGACTGCCCCTTGGCCGAGACCAGCAGCAGGTCCTCCTCGGACGAGCACAGCACCGCGCCCACCAGTTCGTCCTCGCCGCGCAGGTTGATCGCGACGATGCCACCCGAGCGGTTGGAGTCGAAGTCGGCCAGCTTGGACTTCTTCACCAGGCCGTTGCGGGTCGCGAGCACCAGGTACGGCGCGTCCTCGTACGACTTGATGTGGATGATGCTCTGGATCTTCTCGTCCGGCTGGAACGCCAGCAGGTTCGCGACGTGCTGGCCGCGGGCCGTGCGGTTCGCCTCGGGCAGCTCGTACGCCTTCGCGCGGTAGACGCGGCCCTTGGTGGTGAAGAACAGCAGCCAGTCGTGGGTGGAGCAGACGAAGAAGTTCTTGACGATGTCTTCCTGCTTGAGCTCCGCGCCCTTGACGCCCTTGCCGCCACGCTTCTGCGAGCGGTAGAGGTCGGTGCGGGTGCGCTTGGCGTACCCGGTCTCGGTGATCGTGACGACCACGTCCTCGCGGGCGATGAGGTCCTCGTCGGTGACGTCGCCGTCGGCCGCGATGATCCGGGTACGACGGTCGTCGCCGTACTTCTCCACGATCTCGGCGAGCTCGTCGCGGACGATGGCGCGCTGGCGTTCCGGCTTCTCGAGGATGTCCTTCAGGTCGGCGATCTCGAGCTCGATCTCGGCCAACTCGTCGATGATCTTCTGGCGTTCGAGGGCGGCCAGGCGACGCAGCTGCATCGCCAGGATCGCGTCGGCCTGGATCTCGTCGACCTCGAGCAGGTCGATCAGTCCGGTGCGGGCGACGTCGACGGTCTGCGACGCACGGATGAGCGCGATGACCTCGTCGAGCGCGTCGAGGGCCTTGACCAGGCCGCGCAGGATGTGGGCCCGTTCCTCGGCCTTGCGCAGCAGGTACCGGGTGCGCCGGACGATGACCTCGAGCTGGTGGGCCACGTAGAGGCGGATCATCTGGTCCAGCCGCAGCGTGCGCGGCACACCGTCGACGATGGACAGCATGTTCGCGCCGAAGCTGGTCTGCAGCTGCGAGTGCTTGTAGAGGTTGTTGAGCACGACCTTGGCGACGGCGTCACGCTTGATGACGACGACGATCCGCATGCCCACGCGGTCGGACGACTGGTCCTCGATCTTGGAGATGCCGGCGATCTTGCCGTCGCGCACCTGCTCGGCGATCGAGGTGATGAGGTTGTCCGGGTTGACCTGGTACGGCAGCTCGGTGATGACGATCTGCGTGGAACCCCGGTCGGACTCCTCGATCTCGACGACACCACGCATGCGGATGGAGCCGCGGCCGGTGCGGTAGGCGTCCTGGATGCCCTGGCCGCCGACGATGAGGCCGGACGTCGGGAAGTCCGGTCCCTTGATCCGCTCCATGACGGCCTCGAGGGTGGCTTCCTCGTCGGCCTCGTGGTTGTCGAGCGCCCAGTAGATGGCCTCTGCGACCTCGCGCAGGTTGTGCGGCGGGATGTTGGTGGCCATACCGACGGCGATGCCACCGGAACCGTTGACGAGCAGGTTCGGGATCCGGCTCGGCAGAACCGTCGGCTCCTGCGTCTTGCCGTCGTAGTTGGGGACGAAATCGACCGTGTCGTGGTCGATCTCGCGCACCATCTCCATCGCGAGCGGCGTCATCCGGCACTCGGTGTACCGCATCGCGGCCGCGCCGTCGTTGCCGCGGGAACCGAAGTTGCCCTGGCCGTCGACGAGCGGGTAGCGCAGCGACCACGGCTGCGCCATGCGCACGAGAGTGTCGTAGATCGAGCTGTCGCCGTGCGGGTGGTAGTTACCCATCGTGTCGGCGACCGGGCGCGCGGACTTCACGTAACCGCGGTCCGGGCGGTAGCCGTTGTCGTACATCGCGTACAGCACGCGGCGGTGCACGGGCTTGAGCCCGTCACGCACGTCGGGCAGTGCGCGGCCCACGATCACGCTCATCGCGTAATCGATGTAGCTGGACTGCATCTCCTGCTGGATGTCGACCGGTTCGATCCGGTCGTGCGACGGTTCCTCGGGGGGCAACGTCGTGTCGGTCATGAGCTCACTTTCTGATCAAAAGTCTTCGGGCCGCTCCGCGGGCCCTGCGCCTTCTCGGTGGTCCCCACCACCGGAACGGCGCACGGGCACCGCAGGCGCCTACACGTCGAGGAAGCGGACATCCTTGGCGTTGCGGGTGATGAAGCTGCGCCGAGCCTCGACGTCCTCACCCATGAGCACGCTGAACAGCTCGTCGGCGGCGGCCGCGTCGTCGAGGGTGACCTGACGCAGGACGCGGACGCTCGGGTCCATCGTGGTCTCCCACAGTTCCTTGGCGTTCATCTCGCCCAGACCCTTGTAACGCTGGATACCGTCGTCCTTGTTGATCTTCTTGCCCGACGACAGACCGGCCTCGAGCAGACCGTCGCGCTCACGGTCGGAGTACGCGAACTCCGGCGCCGCACCCTTCTGCCACTTGAGCTTGTACAGCGGCGGCTGCGCCAGGTACACGTGTCCCTGCTCGACGAGCGGGCGCATGAACCGGAACAGCAGCGTGAGCAGCAGCGTCGCGATGTGCTGACCGTCGACGTCGGCGTCGGCCATCAGCACGATCTTGTGGTAGCGCAGCTTGCTGATGTCGAACTCGTCGTGGATGCCGGTGCCGAACGCGGTGATGATCGACTGGACCTCGGCGTTCTTGAGGACGCGGTCGATGCGCGCCTTCTCGACGTTGATGATCTTGCCGCGCAGCGGCAGGATCGCCTGGTACATCGAGTCGCGACCGGACTTGGCCGAGCCGCCGGCGGAGTCGCCCTCCACGATGTAGATCTCGCACTTGCTGGGGTCGTTGCTGCGGCAGTCGGCGAGCTTGCCGGGCAGGCCGCCGATGTCGGTGGCGCTCTTGCGGCGCACCAGCTCCCGTGCCTTGCGTGCCGCAGTCCGCGCCTGCGCCGACGACACTGCCTTGGTGACGATGGTCTTGGCGTCCGCGGGATTGGACTCGAACCAGTGCGCGATGTTCTCGTTGCACGCCTTCTGCACGAACGACTTGACCTCGGTGTTGCCGAGCTTGGTCTTGGTCTGGCCCTCGAACTGCGGCTCGGCGACCTTCACAGAGATGATCGCGGCCAGGCCCTCGCGGATGTCGTCACCGGTGAGCTCCGGATCCTTGTCCTTGACGAGCTTCTTCTCCTTGGCGTACCGCTTCACGACGTTGGTGAGCGCCGCGCGGAAGCCCTCCTCGTGGGTGCCGCCCTCGTGCGTGTTGATGGTGTTGGCGAAGGTGTGGACGGACTCCGAGTAGCCGGAGTTCCACTGCATCGCGATCTCGAGCTCGTGGCCGGTGCCCTTGGCGGTGAACCCGACGACCGAGTTGTGGATGGCCTGCTTGGTGCGATTGATGAACCGCACGTAGTCCTCGAGGCCGCCCGGGTAGTGGTAGACGCGCGACTTGACCTTGGGCGTCGGTGCGACGGCCTCGGCCTCCTCCTCGAACGCGTTCTTGGGCGCCTCGGCGGTGGTGCTGACGACCTCGTCGGTGACCTCCTCCTCGGCGACGCGCTCGTCGGTGAGGGTGATGGTCAGTCCCTTGTTCAGGAACGCCATCTCCTGCAGACGACGCGCGACCGTCTCGAAGTTGTAGGTCGTCGTCTCGAAGATCTCGGGATCGGCCCAGAACCGGACGGTGGTGCCGGTCTCGGACGTGGGCGCGCCCTGCTCGAGCGGGCCCGGCTTGGCGTGGGTGTACGTCTGGGTCCAGTGGTGACCGTCGACCTTGATCTCGACCTCGACCTTGGTCGACAGCGCGTTCACGACGGAGATGCCGACGCCGTGCAGACCGCCGGACACCGCGTACGCGTCCGAGTCGAACTTGCCGCCGGCGTGCAGCTGGGTCATGACGACCTCGACGGTGGGAGCGCCGGAGGCGTGCATCGCGACCGGGATGCCGCGGCCGTCGTCGACGACCTGGATGCCGCCGTCCTCGAGCATGGTGACGTCGACCCTGCTCGCGTAGCCGGCCATGGCCTCGTCGACGGAGTTGTCGACGACCTCCCAGATCAGGTGGTGCAGGCCGCGTTCACCGGTGGAACCGATGTACATGCCGGGTCGCTTGCGGACGGCCTCCAGTCCCTCGAGGACGGTGATGGAGGAAGCGCCGTAGGTGTTGCTCTTGTCTGACTTCTGGGCAGCCACGGGTGGGTAGCTCTCCTTCTCCGTAGTGTGCCGACACGGCTCTACACTGCGCTTCGAAAGAGGGTGGCCCTGGTTCTCTGGCAACCACGCACAACGAGGCACCGCGAGCGGTGTGTCGAGATTCGCCGCTAGTTACTCGACCATCTTACGTGTCCTTACCGACACACAAGGCACCTAACACGCCTCCAGCTGCCCCACAGACGAATTTTTTCGGCCCTCGGCGGGTCGAACCCTAGGCGGAAGCACCATCAGCGCTGTCGGTCGCAGTCTCCGCGCGAAGATCACCGACGAACTCGGCCGTGAGCCGCGCCACGTCCGCGCTGTGCGAGATCGGCGACCAGTGACCGGCGGGCAGCTCACGCCGGCGCAGGTTCGACACCCACCGTCCGGTGTCCTCGTATCCCACCGGCCGGACCGCGAGATCGCGCCGGTCGACGATCAACTGGACCGGGACGTCGGTGCGCCGCTCGCGCGGATGGCGCAGCCGGGGCCGGATGTTGGCGCGGTATCGCTTGAGGCCGGTGATCATGTCCGCCCGCAGCGTCGGTGCAGGTCGGACCAGTGCCGGGTCCATCCGGTCGAAGAAACGCAGGAATGTCGGCCAGATCCGCGACAGCCCCAACCGGAACGGCAGCGTCCCGACCACGGGGATCTGGAACAGCACGGTGTAGCCCGACGCGATCGCCTGCGCGAGCGGGCCCGCCGGCCGCCGTTCCGCGAGCCGCCGTCGCATCCACGCCCCGAGATGATCGAGGTTGGGCCCCGAGACCGACGTGTACGACGCGATCCGCTCCCCCGCACCGGGCTCGCACACCGCCTCCCACGTCTCCACCGCTCCCCAGTCGTGCGCCAGCACGTGTACGGGCGCGTCGGGGCTCACCGCGTCGATCACCGCGAACAGGTCGCCGGCCAGCAGCGGCAGCGCGTACGCCGACACCGCGGTGGGGCGACTGCTGGCACCCGCCCCGCGGGTGTCGTAGCTGACGATCCGGAACCGGTCCTCGAGATGCGCGATCACGTGCCCCCACAGCTCGTGGGTGTCGGGCCAGCCGTGGACCAGCACCAACGTCTCCCCGTCCGGGTTGCCCTGCTCGTAGACCGCCAGCCGGACGTCGCCGTTGGTGACCACACGTGGTCGTGGGCTGTGCACGCTCATGGAAGTTCCTTCCGGTCGGGCGAGTCGAGTTCGGGGTACGTCAGAGGTCGAGGATCAGGCGGCCGCCGTCGGCGCGCGAGACGCACACGAGCATGTGGTCGACACGTTCCTGCGGGGTCAACCGGGTCTCGCGGTGGTCGGGCGTGCCGGCCAGCACCCGCACCTTGCAGGTACCGCAGAACCCCTGCCGGCACGAGTACCCGACCCCCGGCAGACGTTCCTTGATCACTTCGAGCGCGGATTCGTCGGCGGGCACCTCGAGCACCTCACCGGTGCTCACCAACTGCACCTCGAACGGGCTGCCGCCCAGCACCGGTGGCGGGCCGAACCGTTCGAAGTGCAGCGCGCAGGCGCCCGTGGCGGCGAAGCCGCCCCGGACCGCGTCGAGCATCGGGGTGGGCCCGCAGCAGTACACCGCGCCGCCGACGGGAGCCCGGCCGAGCAGGTCGTCGGCGGAGGGGAGCCCGAACTCGTCGTCCGGGCGCACGAACACCCGCGCCGGATCCCACGTCGCAATCTCGTCGAGGAACGGCATGGACTCCCGCGAACGCCCGGAATAGACGAATTGCCAATCCATTCCGGCCCGCCGCGCCGCGCGCACCATCGCGATGATCGGGGTGATGCCGATACCGCCCGCGACGAACAGCGCACTGCCGGCCGCCACGAACGGGAAGCCGTTGCGGGGACCGCGCACGGTGACGGTGGTACCCGGGGCGAGACCGTGCATCTCGATCGAACCGCCGCCCCCGTCGGGGATGGCACGGACCGCGATCCGGTAGTGCCGGCGGTCGGCGGGGTCACCGCACAGCGAGTACTGCCGGCGCCGGCCCGACGGCAGATGGAAGTCCAAGTGGCAACCGGGCTGCCACGCGGGCAGGTCACCGCCGTCGACCGCCGCGAACGTCAGCGCCGCGACGTTCTCGTTCTCGGCGACGATCGTGCGCTCGGTGGCCACCAGTGTCATCGCCGCGTCGGGATTGTGGCCCGCCACGGTCGGGTCGTAGTCGTACGCGGTGAGCACCCGCAGGTACTTGTCGGTGACGGCCTCGACGATCGTCATCGCGCGGTCGGGCCGGGCACGTCCCTGCAGGTCGGCCGGCGGAGCCGGCCGCGTCAGCGCCTCCGGCCGGCCGAGGAGCTCGCGCACGCGGGGCAGCTTCACCGCGCCGCCGCCCGCGCCGCCGGCGAGGACGCCAGGTAGGCCACTGCCTGTGCGGTCGACCCCTCCTTGCCGGGGTGGTAGTCCCGCCGGAAGTACGCCGACATGCGCTTGCCCAGCTCGGTCGCGGTGGGCAGGGTGCCGCGCCGCCCGGACGCCACGAAGTCGGACAGGTGCGGACGACGCCGGCGCGGTGCCCAGTTCTGCAGTTGCGGATCGTTGCGCATCAGGAAGCGGGTGCCGCGCACCCACAGCCACACGATCATGGGGGTGACGATCAGCTGGGTGCGGATGCGCCGCGACTCACGCTTGTCGAAGTACCGCATGACGTCGTATGCGACGCAACGATGTTCGACCTCCTCGGCGCCGTGCCACCGCAGCAGATCCAGCATCGTGGGGTGCATCCCGGCACGGTCGAGGCCGTCGGCGTTGAGGACCCAGTCGCCCAGGAAGGCCGTGATGTGCTCGACGGCCGCGATGATCGCGAGCCGTTCGATCAGGTGATTCTGCGCGCGCCGACCGGTGAGCGGCTTGGGCCCGAGCACCTTGTGGAACGTCCAGTGCATCTGGTCGGTGTACGGCGTGGGATCCAGGCCGTTGGCCTTCAGGTGCTCGAGCACCCCGGTGTGGGCGCCGGCGTGCATGGCCTCCTGGCCGATGAACCCGACGACGTCCTCGCGCAGCTTCTCGTCCTCGATGAACGGCAGCGCCTCCTTGTAGGTGGCGACGAACCACTCCTCCCCGGCGGGCAGCAGCAGGTGCAGCACGTTGAGCACGTGCGTCGTGAACGGATCACCGGGAATCCAGTGCATCGGCAGGTCCGACCAGTCGAACTCGACGTTCCGGGCCTGCAAGAGGATGTGGTCGGGCTCGAAATGCGCCGGATCCGACGCGTGCGTTGCGGAGGTGACTGCCATGACTGCTCCCGGCTGGTTCGCTCAGGTCGCCCGCCGCCCCACGGCAGGACGTGACCAGGTTCACTCGACGACGAGCCGTAAATGTAACACGCAGTAATAGGTAAATCCAGGGGTCAGCCGTAGGTGTCCCGCGGGCCGCGGCCCGGGATGTGCCGTTCGCCCTTTCGCCAGCTCGGCGCGGTGGGACCGGTGATCCGCAACGACTTCACCACGCCGTGTCCCACCGCCGCCGCGATCTTCGCGAGGATCTGGGCCTGCATCATCCGCAGCTGCGTCGCCCACGCCGTGGACTCCGCCGACACGCTCAACACGCCATCGCGCAGCCCGGTCGGCTCGGCGTGGGACGCGATGTCCTCTCCGACGACGTCCGCCCACCGGCCCAGCACGGTGCCCTCGGACACCTGCGACGACCAGCCGCGTTGCTTGGACACCGCGCCCACGAGCGCACCGAACGGCTGCGGATCACGCTCGTCCGGTCCCGACCCGGACCACGAACGACGCCGCGACCGGAGCGAGCGCACGCCCCCGGCGCGCGGCGACGAGCGCCCCTGACCCACCGCCTTGCCCTTCGCCTTCGCGGCCGCCCGGGCCTCCTCGAGGGCACGGCGGGCGAGGTCGATGCCCTTCAGTTCCGGCTGCGGGCCGTCCGCCCGGGTCTCGTCGGACCGCTCGTCGCTCATTGCTCTCCTCCCGTGGTGACCGGACCGTCCAGCGTGGTGATCTGCGAGATCCGGCCGCGTTCGGTGTCGGCCGCGGCCACTCCGAAGCGGGTCGCGGACAACTCGTCGGGCACGTCCTCCGGCACGGCCGCAGTGATGAGAACCTGCTCGGCCTCGGCCGCGACGCCGGCCAGCGCGGTCCGGCGCTTGCGGTCGAGCTCGGCGAAGACGTCGTCGAGCATGAGCACCGGGTCGCTCCCGTCCGCACGCAGCAGGAAGAATGCACCGAGCCGCATCGACAACGCGAAGGACCATGATTCCCCATGGCTGGCAAAGCCTTTCGCGGGCTGGTCGCCGAGCATCAGCTCGAGGTCGTCGCGGTGCGGGCCCACCAGGCACACGCCGCGCTCGATCTCCCGCTGACGCGCCACCGACAGCTCGTGCAGAAAGCTCGCCTCCAGCAGCTCGAGGTCGTCCGACTCGGGTTCCCTTGTCGGGTCAGCCATTTCGTGTGGCAGCGACGAACCGAGGCTGCTGCGGTAGCGCACCGATGCGGGCCGCGACTCCGGCGCCAGCGACCGGTACGACGCCACCAGGTGCGGGGCGAGGTCGTGCACCAGGCGCAGCCGGGCCTGCAACAATTGGGCACCGTGCGCCGCCAGGTGCCCGTCCCAGACATCCAGTGTTGCCAGGGCACTCGCGCCGTCCGACGACCGGCCGCCGCGACGCAACGCTCCGCCGGCGGTCTTGAGCAGCGCCGACCGCTGCCGGAGCACCTTGTCGTAGTCGGCCCGGACCGCCGCCATCCGGGGCCGGCGGGAGGTGAGCAGCTCGTCGAGGAACCGCCGCCGGTCCCCCGGGTCACCGCGGACGAGCGAGAGGTCCTCGGGCGCGAACAGCACCGTCTGCAGGACGCCGACGATCTCGCGGGCCCGCCGGGAGGGTGACTGGTTGATCCTGGCGCGGTTGGCCTTTCCGTCGTTGATCTCGATGTCGATGCCGAGTTCACGACCGTGGTTGACCACGAGCGCGCCCGCGTACGCCTGGGTGGCGCCCGCCCGGATCAGCGGCGCGTCGGTCGACACGCGGTGCGACGACAGCGTCGACAGGTACCCCAGGGCCTCGAGGAGGTTGGTCTTGCCGTGCCCGTTGCGGCCGACGAACACCGTGCACCCCGGGGCCAGATCGACCGTGACGGCATCCCACGACCGGAAATCCCGGAGCGAGAACTTGCGAACGAACACTACGTTTCCGACTGTCCGGCCTGCCGGACGGCATCGGACTGTCCGGCCTGCCGGACGGCATCGGACTGTCCGGCCTGCCGGACGGCGTGCCCGCCGAACTGATTCCGCAGCGCCGACACGGCCTTCATCGCGGGCGAGTCCGCCTGCCGCGACGCGAACCGGGCGAACAGCGCGGCGGAAATGACCGGTGCCGGTACCGCGTGCTCGATCGCCTCCTGCACGGTCCAGCGTCCTTCACCGGAATCCTCTGTGTACCCGGAGATCTCGGCGAACCCCGGATCCTCGGCGAGCGCCTTCACCAGCAACTCGAGCAGCCACGACCGCACGACGGTGCCGTGTGTCCAGGCCCGCAGTACGCCGTGTACGTCGGTGATCAGGTCCTCCGCCTCGAGCAGTTCGTACCCCTCGGCGTACGCCTGCATCAGCCCGTATTCGACGCCGTTGTGCACCATCTTGGCGTAGTGACCGGCACCGACCGGGCCGGCATGGACGAAGCCGTCGCCGCGGTCGCCGTCGGGACGCAGGGCGTCGAAGATCGGCATCGCCCGGGCCACGTCGGCGTCCGCGCCACCGACCATCAGCCCGTAGCCCTCCTGCAGACCCCAGATCCCTCCGGAGACACCGCAATCGACAAATCCGATGCCGCGGTCGCCGAGCAGTTCGGCGTTCCCGCGGTCGTCGGTGTACCGCGAGTTGCCACCGTCGATCACGAGGTCACCGGGCCCCAGCACGGACGCCAGCTCCGCGATGGTGGCGCGGCAGATCTCCCCGGCAGGCACCATCACCCACACCACCCGCGGCGCGGTCAACGCCGCCGCCAGGTCCGCGAGCGAGCCGACGTCGCTCACCTCCGGGCGCGGGTCGTAACCGACGACCTCGTGGCCGCGCTCCCGCAGCCGGGCGCGCATGTTGTACCCCATCTTGCCGAGTCCGACCAGTCCGAGCTGCATCGTCAGATGTCCCTCCACTAGTGGTGTTTCGTGCTGGGGCCGCGCCCGCCGGCGCCCCGATCAGCCGGGCAGACGGACCGGCATCAGCAGGTAGGTGTACTCGCTCTGCGGGGCCGGGAACGTGCCCGACTCGCTGCGCTCGGGCTCGTCCTCACCGGCCGGACGCAGCACGGCAGGACGGCTGGGCGTGGTGAAACCGAACGAGACCCGCTCCGAGTGCAGCGACGACAGCCCGTCGATCAGGTAACCCGGGTTGAACGCGATGGTCAGCGGCTCGCCCTGGAAGTCGGCCTCGAGCGACTCCTCGGCCCGGCCGGCGTCGTCACCGCCGGCGGACAGCAGCAGCCCGTCCGCGTTGAACTCGAGACGCACCTGCGCGCCCCGCTCGGCGACCAGCGCGACACGCTTGATGGCCTCGACCAGCGGTGCCACCGCAACGGTCGCCATCGCGGTGTGCTCGGCCGGCAGCAGCTGGCGGAACTTGGGGAACTCGGCGTCGAGCAGGCGGGTGGTGGTGCGACGACCGTCGGCGACGATGCCGAGCATGCCCTCGGTGCCCACCGACGCGCCCGCGCCCAGCGCCAGTTCGACCGGCGAAAGTGTGTTGCCGCCCAGCGTTTTCGCGGACTCGGAGAGCGTGCGGGCCGGAACCAGCACGGCCGCGGAGACCTCACCGGCGGTGGGCATCCACTCGAGCTGACGGACCGCGAGGCGGAACCGGTCGGTGGCCGCGAGCACGACGTTGGTGCCCTCGATCTCGACGCGGATGCCGGTGAGCATCGGCAGCGTGTCGTCCTTGCCGGCGGCGACGGCGACCTGGCTGATGGCCTCGGAGAACAGATCCACGGGCAGCGAGCCGGTCTGCTGCGGCAGCGTCGGCAGCTGCGGGTAGTCCTCGACGGGCATCGTCGGCAGCGAGAACTTGGCGCTGCCGCACGCGATGAGCACGCGGGTGCCGTCCACGGTCACGTCGACGGGCTTGTTGGGCAGGGACCGGGTGATGTCGGCGAGGAGCTTGCCGGAGACCAGGACCTGGCCGGTCGTGGTGACCTCCGCCGAGACCCGGACCTGAGCCGAGACCTCGTAGTCGAAGCCGGAGACCGTCAGACCCTGCTCGTCGGCACCCAGCAGCACACCGCCGAGGACGGGGACGGGCGGCCGAGACGGCAGGCTGCGCGCGACCCAGGCGACGGAGTCGGCGAAGTCCTCCCGAGCAACGCGAAACTTCATACTTCCAAGCTCCATCGCTCGGGTGTTCCTCTCGGTAGGCACGGACGTGTCGGCGGCAGCTGCGCACGAGGCGGGACAGGGCTGCGCTAGCAGTCTGACACAGCGGCCACGGGACACCGTATGCGTTGGGACGCCGTGTTGGAAAGCGGGCGCCGGCGCCTCGAGACACCTCGAGGCGGGCTGTGAACAGGCCGATCCCGGCCGGGTGTTCACAGGACCTGTTTTCAAAGAACTTCTCTCGAGAAGACTTCAATCACAGTAATAGGCACTGTGGAATCTGTGGATGGAGGCCCGAAGCTGCTGGTCCCGCCTACTCGAGGCATGGGGACTTCTCGAGGACGTACTCGAGGACGAATCCGCCGCGGTTGTGGACACCTCGAGACACGTCGAAGTTGTTCCACCGTTGTCCACAGTGATTACACCTTATACACATACCTATCCACAGATGTGAATTCTTTGGAGTTCGTGTCTCGAGTCACCCCGGAAACACGACATCCGCACGGCGGAATCCGTGCGGATGTCGGTGACGGGAGTGTCCGCCGCGCGTCTCGAGGGACCGGCGCGCCTAGCTCTTGGACCGCTGCTTGATGCGGGCGGTGAGCTCCTGGACCTGGTCGTACACCTTGCGGCGCTCGGTCATCTCCTTGCGGATCTTCTTGTCCGCGTACATGACCGTGGTGTGGTCCCTGCCGAACGTCTGACCGATCTTGGGCAGGGACAGGTCGGTGAGCTCACGGCACAGGTACATCGCGATCTGGCGGGCCTGCGCGAGCGGACGGGCCTTACCGGGGCCGCACAGGTCGTCGATCGACGTGTTGAAGTACTCCGCGGTCACGGCCATGATCGTGGCCGCGTTGATCTCGAGAGCCGCCGAATCCGGCATGAGGTCGCGCAGGACCACCTCGGCCAGCTTGAGGTCGAGGGCCTGACGGTTGAGCGACGCGAACGCCGTGACGCGGATGAGGGCACCCTCGAGCTCACGAATGTTGCGTTCGATGCGGCTGGCGATCAACTCGAGGACGTCGTGCGGAACGTCCAGTCGGTCCATCCGGGCCTTCTTCGACAGGATCGCGATCCGGGTCTCGAGTTCGGGCGGCTGGACGTCGGTGATCAGGCCCCACTCGAACCGGGTGCGCAGCCGCTCCTCGAGCGTCGCGAGCTGCTTGGGTGGCCGGTCCGACGAGACCACGATCTGCTTGTTGGCGTTGTGGAGGGTGTTGAAGGTGTGGAAGAACTCCTCCTGGATGCCCTCCTTGCCCTCGATGAACTGGATGTCGTCGACGAGCAGGATGTCGGTCTCGCGGTAGCGGCGCTTGAACGCCACCTTGCGGTCGTCACGAAGACTGTTGATGAAGTCGTTCGTGAACTCCTCGGTGGAGACGTACTTGACCCGCATCCCCGGGAACAGACGCTGCGCGTAGTGCCCGGCCGCGTGCAGCAGGTGCGTCTTGCCGAGGCCGGACGCACCCCAGATGAACAGCGGGTTGTAGGCGCGGGCGGGCGCTTCGGCGATGGCGACGGCCGCGGCGTGCGCGAAGCGGTTGGAGGCCCCGATGACGAAGGTGTCGAAGGTGTACTTCGCGTTGAGGCTGTTGCCACCAGTCGATCCGGTGGAGGGGCCGGCCGGCGGCTTGGTGAAGTAGGACGGCCACGATTCGTGGACGCTGGCCAGCGCCTCCCGATCGTCGTCGACCTCCTCGTGGTCGGCCGACTCGGGGGACGCCGGTTCGCCGACGCCCATCGCCAGGTGCCGGCGGCGCATCGGGCCGGTGCCGTCGGTGTAACCGGTGTCGGTGTACGCGGAATCGGCATAGGCACCGACACGTTCGGCGTCCCGCGCCACCCCGTCGGAGCTGTCGACGACGGGCGGCTCGTCCTGGTCGGCGACGTCCTCGGGAGCGGCGATACGCACGCCGAGCCCCTCGACCCTCTGACCGAGGTGCAGGTTGAGAGCGCGCAGGATCGGTTCGCGCAGATCCCGCTCGATCGCTTCCTGCGCGAGCGGGGACGGGACCGAGAGCAACGCGAAGCCCTGGGCGTACGTGAGCGGTTTGACCAGCGCGAGCCAAGCCTTCTGGGCCTTGGTCAGGGAGCTACCGCCGTCGACGTCGGAGGTCAGTTCTGCAACGACGTCGCGCCAGACACTCGCCAAGGCGTTCGGATCGTCGTTCACAGTTCGTGTCCTCCCAGGGCCTGTCCGACCCGTCGCCGTGGTTGTCTGTCGAGCGAGCTCCCCCGGTGAGGCTGGACCCCGTGCCGGGCAACGAATATGCCACCCGATCTGTGTTTCCACACAATTATCCACAGATGTGGACAACGCTCGAGTCGGGGGTTCGCCGGCGAGGAATCGGCACGGCGACGCGTTCTCGAGGCTCTCACCTGGTGGAATGCCGTGGTGGGCGAAGTGATCGATGCTACCTGCGGGAACGCGGTTCGGGGCAGTGGGTGTTAGCTGTCTTACAGGCCCGCGTTCTCGAGCATCGGATCGGACGTCACCGGCGCGCGCCTGGCGTCCGTCGTGGCGCGACGCGCACCTCGAGGGCGTGGAGGGTGCCGTGCGGGGACGTGGGCTGTGCCATGCAGGAAAGGTAACAACCGCACGGTTCGTCCACAGCGATTCGCGAGGATCCGATCACGGCCGGGGCCGGTTTGACCTCTCTCGAGCCTGTCAGTACCCTCGAACAGTCACCCGATGGTGGAGGATGCGTGCTGGCCGGAGGTCTGCGCCCCGGTGCCGTCGTGTGATCACGAATTTCCATCCAAGACAGACCGACGCCGACCGGCGTCACCGAACTTCGAGGAGTGTTGACCGTGGCCAAGGGCAAGCGGACGTTCCAGCCGAACAATCGCCGCCGCGCGCGCGTTCACGGCTTCCGTCTTCGTATGCGTACCCGTGCGGGTCGTGCAATCGTTTCGGCGCGTCGCCGTAAGGGCCGCGCTTCCCTCACCGCCTGATCTCCCACTGATTTCGGGAGCTCGGGGTGTTACCTGAGCCGTATCGCCTGCGTCGCCGCGCGGATTTCTCCGCGACGGTGCGTGGCGGACGACGTATGGGTAGACGGGATCTGGTCGTCCACGCTCTGGAGCGTGGCTCGACCGACACCCTGGTGAGCATCGGCGGTCCGCGTTTCGGGCTCGTCGTCAGCAAGGCAGTCGGGCCGGCAGTGATTCGACATCGAGTCGCTCGCCGGTTTCGTCATATCTGCGCCGGTTTGGTCGACACCGTTCCCGTCGACACCGACGTGGTGATTCGCGCGTTGCCGGGATCGGCGACCGCAAGTTCCCGGGAACTCGACAAACAGCTGCGATCGATCCTGCGACGGATGGGTCTGTTGGCTGACGAAGGTAAGCCGGCATGAGCAGCGAACCCGATGAGGCGCGGACCGACAGTGGTCCGCGCTCTTCGTCGTTCGTGGCACACCTGTGGACGACGCTGCGACGCCTCCCCGCGCGCGTCCTGATCTTCCTCATCGAGCTGTACCGAACCTATGTGTCTCCACTCCGCCTCCCCACGTGCCGGTTCACGCCGACGTGCAGCGAGTACGCGGTCGAGGCACTGCGCACCCACGGTGCGGTCAAGGGGTCGGCGCTCACCGTGGTGCGACTCGTGAAGTGCGCGCCCTGGCACTCTGGAGGATGGGATCCGGTCCCGGAACGTCGGGGCCGGCACATCCACAGCGTGAGCCGGGAATGACGCGCACCGCTCGCCCAGATCTTGCCCAACACCACGGTGTGGTGAACGTGGACGAACAGAGGAGTACTTAGAGCCGTGCTCGACTTCATTTACTATCCGGTGTCCTGGATCCTGTGGGTCTGGCACAAGGTGTTCGGCGCCGTGCTCGGACCGGACAACGGCTTCGCGTGGGCGCTGGCCGTCATGTTCCTCGTCTTCACGCTGCGTGCCATCCTCTACAAGCCGTTCGTGAAGCAGGTGCGTACGACGCGGCAGATGCAGGAACTGCAGCCGCAGATCAAGGCACTGCAGAAGAAGTATTCCAAGGACCGCCAGCGCATGGCGCTGGAGATGCAGAAGCTCCAGAAGGAGCACGGCTTCAACCCGCTCATGGGCTGCCTTCCGGTGCTGCTCCAGGCGCCGGTGTTCATCGGTCTGTTCCACGTCCTGCGGTCGTTCAACCGCACCGGCACGGGCATGGGTCAGCTGGGCCTGACGGCGGAGCAGAACGCCTCGATCGGTAACTACGCCTTCAGCCCGGAAGACGTCCAGTCCTTCCTGAGCGCCCGACTGTTCGGTGCGCCGATCTCCGCCGCGATCACGTCGCCGGAGAGTGTGCTGCAGTCCTTCGAGCCGTTCGGCGGCGTGCCGTCCACGCTGAACATCGCGCTGGTCGCAGTCCCGCTGATGATCGTCGCCTCGGTCGCGACGCACTTCAACTCGCGTGCCTCGGTGGCCCGCCAGAGTGCCGCGGCCGCCGCGAACCCGCAGTCCGCGATCATGAACAAGCTGGCGCTGTGGGTGTTCCCGCTCGGCGTGCTCGTCGGTGGCCCCTTCCTGATGATCGCGATCCTGCTGTACTGGGTCTCGAACAACATCTGGACCTACGCGCAGCAGCACATCGTCTTCCGCCGGATCGATGCCGAGGAAGCGGCCAAGAAGCAGGCCGTCATCGAGCGGCGTGCGGACAACGCCCCCAAGCCCGGTGCCCGGCCCAAGGCCGACAAGAAGAAGACGTCTGCCCAGCCCGCCCCCGTCGTGGACGCGGAAGTCGAGGACGCAGCGTCGACGGACGGTGACGACGGCGGCGGCAGCAAGGACGCAGGCTCGCCCGCCCCGCGGCCCAAGCCGAAACCGCGGCCGGCCGCGAACCGTCCCAAGAGCAACAAGCGCAAGCGACGCTGACCTCGAGAAGAGAGAACGACGATGACCAGTGAGCAGGACATCGCCCGGGAGGGTGAGGACAGAGAGAACACGGACGTGGCACTCGAGACTCGGAATGCGGATACCGATACCGGCACCGACACCGACACCGAGGACGATCTGGTCGAGGAAGGCGAGATCGCCGGTGACTACCTCGAGCAGCTGCTCGACGTCCTGGACTTCGACGGCGACATCGACCTCGACGTCGAGGGTGATCGTGCGGTCGTGAGCATCGACGGCGGCAACGACCTGTCGAAGCTGGTCGGCCGTAAGGGTGAGGTGCTCGACGCGCTGCAGGAGCTGACCCGCCTCGCGGTCCAGCAGTCGACGGGCGTGCGCAGCCGCCTGATGCTCGATGTCGCAGGGTGGCGCGCGGGCCGTCGCAGCGAACTCTCCGCCCTCGGCAACGCGGCAGCCGAGCGCGTCCTGGCCTCGGGCGAACGCGAGGAGTTGACGCCGATGACGCCGTTCGAACGCAAGATCGTTCACGACGCGGTCGCGAAGGTTGCCGGCGTCTCCAGCGAGAGCGAGGGCGCCGAGCCCAACCGCCGCGTCGTCGTGATCAAGGACTGACGCACCGATCCGTCCGGACACCGCGAGGGCCGCGGATTCCAGCTTCCACAGCCGGGATCCGCGGCCCTTTCTCTTGTTACGAGATGCCCGGTTGGGAAGGATGTTTCACGTGGAACCGGTTGATGAGCAGTGGGACGTTGTCGGTGCGGTGGCGCGGGTGTTCGGCGAACGGACGCCCGTGGCGGAGGCGTACCACGCCTCGTTGGCGTCGGACGGCGTGGCGCGGGGGCTGATCGGCCCGCGGGAGGTGCCGCGACTGTGGACGCGGCACGTCCTCAACTGTGCGGTGTTGGGCGAACTGGTCGGCGTCGGTGAGACCGTCGTGGACGTGGGTTCGGGAGCGGGGCTGCCCGGTGTGCCGTTGGCGATCGCGCGGCCGGATGTGCGAGTGACGCTGGTGGAACCACTGTTGCGCCGGTCGGTGTACCTGCAGGAGTTCGTGGAGTCGGTGGGACTGACCAATGTCACCGTCGTGCGGGGGCGGGCGGAGCAGGCGGGAGTCGTCAAGGAAGTCGGCGGCGCCGACGTCGTCACCTCGCGAGCGGTGGCGCCGCTCGAGAAGCTGGCCAGGTGGTCGTTGCCGTTGGTGCGCGTCGGCGGTCGAATGCTGGCGTTGAAGGGTTCGAGCGCGGCCGAGGAGATCGCGCGTGATCGTGCGGCACTGACACGGCTGGGTGCCGGCCGGCTCGAGGTCGTCGAGTGCGGTGCGGCTGTCCTGCCGGTACCCACCGCGGTGGTGTCCGCCGAAAGGGTTGCGCACCACCGGCACCGCGGTCAGCGGCGCTGAGACGCCCCTCCCCTCCCCCGCCACCGGGATCCACCCGGACCGATGTCAGCCGCCGACGAACGGCCGGACCGGGACACCCGGCACCGGCCGGGGATGTGCCGGGTCGAGCGCATCGAGGACGTGGCCGGCCGCGACCTGGGATGCGGCGAGCGCGAGATGGTCCGAGAAGTCCTGCGGACACGCGTCCTGAACCACGATGTCGGTCGCGTTGTGGCCCTCCACGTACCCGCTGGTGTACGGCACGATCCCTTCGTCGTAGCGGGTTATGATGTTGGTGTAGGTGACTTCCTGCGCATACAGGCCGCTGGCGTGCAGTCCGGCGATGAACTGCGATGCGGGCAGGAACTGGGGCACGCCTGGCAGAACGGCAGCACGCCACGGGCGTCGTGGGTGCCGAGACCGAGAAGCGTTGCGCCACCGTCCGGTCCGGTGAGTGCACTGCCGTTCCAGGCCGGACCGAGTGAGACGTACTTGTCGACCTGGGCTGCGCCGCCGAGATACTTGACGAAATAGTTGGGCACGATCGATCCTTGCGAGATTCCCAGAATGTCCACACGCGCCGCGCCGGTCGCCGCGCGCACCTCCTCCACGAAGTCGCCGATCTGGGCCGCGCTGTCCTCCGCGCGCGCCATGCCTCCGCTGGCGCTGATCGGATAGGGCTGATCGGCGTGGTTGCCGTAGGTGAGCGCGAAGACACATACCCTCGTTCGCGAGCAGTGCGGCGAAGGTGGTCCACATGTTCAGTCGATCGGCTCCGGTGCTGTGTACGAGCACCACGGGATTGGGATGCTCCGGAGTCGGCTTGCACGACCAGTCGTTGGAGCCGGCCGCGGACCCGCCGGGGTTGGTGAACTCGTCCTGCACGAAGAGGTCGTACGGCACGGGGTACGGTTCCCGGGCACTCGCCGTGGCCGGCGAGAGGCCGACGGCGCCGACAGATGCGACGAGAACGAGTGCTGCGGTGATCGCGATCCGCCACCGCGACGGTTTCGGAGCGGTTGCCGTCATGTGTGCCCCCGGGATGGTCTCCGGTTGACCGAAACGCTACGGGACGGCCTCGTCCGCGGGGTCGGTTCGGAGGACCCGTCGACGTCGAAACGAAAGTTGTTGCAGGAGAGCATATTACCGATCCGCGGCGCCCACGAAGGTGTGAGGTTGTCGTATGCCCACCCCGTGACACCCGGTCATTTCGTCACTGTGACAGCGCGATTGGCGATCGGCCGTTCCGGACGTCCGTGAGGGTGGGGCGGACACGTCCCCGGAGCCGGCCGGGGCCCGCCGGCGTGCCGATCGGCCCGCGCCGCGCCGATACGCGTCGCTGGTTTCACGTGAATCATTGCCGGCAGGAGTCGCACAGCGCTGCGGGCCCGGTTGCGCGAGCTGCGTGGGAGGGAGGGCGGTTTCACGTGAAACGAGAGACCGGCACCGTCCGGGTGGCGGGCGAGGCTACGGATCCTCCCCTCCCCCACCCGCGCTTCGCGCGGAAACGCCGTGCCCGAGTTTGTCGTGTGGTGGTGGGTTCGGGAGGATGTTTCACGTGGAACTGGTTGATGAGCAATGGGATGTCGCCGGTGCGGTGGCACGGGTGTTCGGTGAACGCAAGGCGTTGGCGGAGGCGTATCACGCATCCTTGGCGTCGGACGGCGTGGTGCGCGGCTTGATCGGCCCGCGCGAGGTGCCGCGGTTGTGGGTGCGGCACGTACTCAACTGTGGAGTCCTCGGAGAGTTGGTGGGGGCGCACGAGTCCGTGGTGGACGTCGGCTCGGGCGCCGGTCTGCCGGGTGTGCCCCTGGCGATCGCGCGGCCGGATGTGCGGGTGACGTTGGTGGAGCCGCTGCTTCGCCGGTCGGTGTATCTGCAAGAGATCGTCGACTCCCTCGGCCTCGACAACGTGACGGTCGTCCGCGGCCGCGCCGAGGACGGCGGCGTCGTCAAGGAGGCGGGCGGCGCCGACGTGGTCACGTCGCGTGCGGTGGCGCCGCTGGAGAAGTTGGCCCGGTGGTCGTTGCCGTTGGTGCGCGTCGGTGGTCGGATGCTGGCACTGAAGGGTTCGAGTGCGGCGGACGAGATTTCCCGGGACCGTGCTGCGTTGGCGCGACTGGGAGCTGGCAAACTCGAGGTGGTCGAGTGCGGCACGGAGACGTTGCCGGTTCCGACGGTTGTGGTGAGTGCCGAGCGAATGGCTCAACACGGCCGCCGGCATCGCTGAGTTACCGGGTTTCGACGGCTCGAGGGTTGAGAATTGCGTCATGAGTGGTCTTCAAGTGAAGGAGCAGTAGATGTCGGCTGGAGCTGAATCCGCCGTTTCACGGGAAACGGTTTCACGTGAAACCGCGACCCCGCCGGACTCGACCGACGGCAGTCGAGATCAAGACTTTGCCCACTCCCCCTACGAAGGAATCACACTCGCGGACACCCCGATCGGCGCGGCGGCGCAGCGCGCGAGTCAGGTGCTGCATCCGGGATCGGTCGCACTGCCGAGGCCGACCCAGCGGCGCGTCTTCACGATCGCCAATCAGAAGGGTGGCGTGGGCAAGACGACGTCGACGGTGAACCTCGCGTCCGCGCTCGCGATTCAGGGGCTCACGGTCCTCGTGGTCGATCTGGATCCTCAGGGCAACGCGAGTACCGCGCTCGGGATCCCGCACACGTCCGGGACACCGTCGAGCTACGAACTCCTCCTCGGCGAGGTCACCGCCAAGGAGTCGATCCAGCAGAGCCCCCACAACGACCGGCTCTACTGCATTCCCGCAACGATCGACCTGGCCGGTGCCGAGATCGAACTGGTGTCGATGGTCGCCCGCGAGAACCGGCTCAAGAACGCGCTGTCGGAGAAGGCGTTGGAGGGCATCGACGTCGACTTCATCCTCATCGACTGCCCCCCGTCGCTGGGGCTGCTGACGGTCAACGCGATGGTGGCGGCCAAGGAGGTGCTGATTCCGATCCAGTGCGAGTACTACGCGCTCGAGGGCGTCGGACAGCTGCTGCGCAACATCGAGCTGGTGCAGGCGCACCTCAACCCGGATCTGCACGTCTCCACGGTTCTGCTCACGATGTACGACGCACGCACCAAGCTCGCCGATCAGGTTGCCGAGGAAGTGCGCAAGCATTTCGGCGATGCCGTCCTGCGTGCCGTCATCCCCCGCTCGGTCAAGGTGTCCGAGGCTCCCGGCTACGGCATGACCGTTCTCGACTACGACCCCGGATCCCGAGGCGCGATGAGCTATCTCGACGCCGGCCGTGAGCTCGCGGCCCGCGGGATGACCACCACGACGCAGGAGCAGTGAGATGGCGCAGACACGCAAGGGCGGGCTCGGACGCGGGCTCGCAGCGCTGATCCCCACGGGGCCCGCCAACGGCGGACCGGGGCTGGGGAACGCGGCCGCGGACGTCGTCATCGGATCGTCCGCGGCGGCGGGCGTCGCCGCCGACACCGCACCGGAGGCCAAGCCGAAGCCCGCCAAGAAGGCGACCAAGGCCGCCGCCAAGCCGGCACCGAGCAAGGCCGCGAAGGACACCGACGACGTCGTGGTGAGCGCACCGACGCCTGCGCCGCCCGTCCGCACCGACGAGGAACCCCTCTCCCCCACCGGCGCGGTCTACCACGAGATCCCGCCGGACCTCATCGAGCCGAACCCGAAGCAGCCGCGCTCGGTGTTCGACGAGGAGGCGCTGAGCGAGCTGGTGCACTCCATCCGCGAGTTCGGATTGATGCAGCCGATCGTGGTCCGCCGCGTCGGACCCGAGCAGTACCAACTCGTCATGGGCGAGCGACGCTGGCGGGCCAGCCAGATCGCCGGGCTCGACACGATTCCGGCGATCGTCCGTGAGACGACCGACGAGTCGATGCTGCGGGACGCCCTGCTGGAGAACATCCACCGGGTGCAGCTCAACCCGCTCGAAGAGGCCGCCGCGTACCAGCAGCTGCTCGAGGAGTTCGAGGTCACCCACGAGGAGCTGGCGGCTCGGATCGGCCGCTCGCGTCCGGTCGTGACCAACATGATCCGTCTGCTCAAGCTGCCCATCCCCGTGCAGCGTCGGGTGGCCGCGGGGGTGTTGTCGGCCGGGCACGCGCGGGCACTGCTGTCGCTCGAGG
Source organism: Rhodococcus sp. SGAir0479 (assembly GCF_005484805.1). Classification (NCBI taxonomy): domain Bacteria; kingdom Bacillati; phylum Actinomycetota; class Actinomycetes; order Mycobacteriales; family Nocardiaceae; genus Rhodococcus; species Rhodococcus sp. SGAir0479. The sequence continues at coordinate 4,065,952 of NZ_CP039432.1, read as the reverse complement.
CCGGCGCCGACGCGCAGGAGGTCCTGGCGGCCCGCATCGTCGCCGAGGGCATGTCGGTGCGCGCCACCGAGGAGGCCGTCATGCTCGCCAACCGCGAGGGCCCCTCCCCTACCCCACCGGCGAAGCGCAGGCCGATCCAGATGCCCGGTCTCCAGGACGTTGCCGAGCGGCTGTCGAATTCGTTCGACACCCGCGTGACGGTGAGCCTGGGCAAGCGCAAGGGCAAGATCGTCGTGGAGTTCGGTTCGGTCGACGACCTCGAGCGCATCGTGAAGATGATGGAGCAGCAGGCCGAGGCCTGATCGCTCAGCGACGATCCGGCTACGATTCGTCACCGTGACGTTACGTCCCCCGGTGGCCCGTCGGCATCCCCAGGGGGCTGCGGCGATCTCGAACCGCCGGCGGGCCGAACGGGGCGGGTGTCGCCGACGCGCCGACGACGGAACTATCCCCTATTCTGAAGGGGATAGTTCCGTCGCGGCGGGTGAGATCTCCCCCGAGTTGTCTGGAGGCTGGGGGCATGGAGGCTGGCGTTCACGGTGTCGACTAGCGTCACGTCCCTCGCCCTGGACGGTCTCGACAAGCTCTCCTCGCACGCCCGGCGATGTGTCTTCTGGGAGATCGATCCTGCGGCAGTCCGCGCGGCACGCGAGGGCGGCAACTTCTACGATCCCGAGTTCGAGAAGGAAGCATGGCTGTCGATGGTCATGCTCCAGTGGGGCTCGTGTGGTCAGGTCGCACTGGTCGACGACAAGCCGGCCGGCTGTGCGCTGTACGCACCGCCGAGCATGGTGCCGCGGGCCGACCTGTTCCCCACCTCCCCCGTCAGCGCCGACGCCGTACTGCTGACCACGATGCGCCTCGAGCCCATCGGCGACGAGCACGGTCTCGGGTCGACGTTGATCCAGGCCGCGGTCGGGGATCTCGTCCGTCGTGGTGTCCGGGCGCTCGAGGCGTTCGGGATCCGCGGCGACGAGACGCCCAGCGACGTCCCGTCCGCGACCGCGGCCCGGGAATGCTCCCCCCAGGAATGCATGATCAGCGCCGACTTCCTCGAGGACGTCGGATTCGAGGTGGTGGCCCCCCATCACCGGTTCCCGCGACTGCGGCTCGAACTCGACCGCGACCACCTGTGGAAGGCGGACGTCGAGGCGGCCCTGGATCGGCTGCTGGAGGCCGCGTCGCTGTCCGTGCTCGATCTGGGCCAACGAAGCCCTGTGGGAGCCTGCTAGGGCCCGTTACGGGGCCCGTCCGCTGCTGCGGTCGGTGGGCCCTGCGGGGCGACGCTGTCCCTACCGGGCGCGGTCGGCGTCCGCGAGTTCCTCGGCCAGCAGTTCCGCGAACGTGAACGTGCCGGTGGGTGCGTCGTCCTGACCCAGCAGGTACAGGCGCTTGACCGCGATGAGAATGGCCTCGGCGATGACGTCACGCTGACGGGGATCGGTGAGCACCGCGACGTCGGAATCGTTTGTGAGATAACCGATGTCGACCTGAACCGTCGGCATCTTGGTGAGGCGCAACAGATCCCACGTGCGTCCGTGAGTCCTGCAGTCCCGCAAGGGAGTTCGCGCAACTACCTCGCGCTGGATGAACCCCGTGAGGATCTGGCCGATCATCGACGTGGAACCGTGCGAGTTCCCGAAGTGGAAGCTGGCGACACCGCTGGCAGCCGGGCTGGCGTGAGCGTCGCAGCGCAGCGCGATCATCATGTCGGCGTCGAACCCGTTGGCCGTCTCGGCGCGTTCGGCCTCGGTGGGGTTGGCGTGCTGCGGACGCGACAGGAACGTCTCCATACCCGTCGCCGCCATGCGACCCTCGAGCCGGCTCGCGAGGTCCCACAGGATCTCGGCCTCGCTCACCGGTCCCCCGGGGGTCTGCACGATCCGGCCGGTGTCGGCACCGCCGAGTCCCGGGTCGATCACGATCCGCTTGCCGCTCAGCTGCGGGCCGGACCGCCGGACCAGCTCCTCCTCGCTGATGGCGTGCGGGGAGCCGCCCGAGACCCGGGTCCCGAGCAGCTCGAGCGACCGCAGGGTCGCCGGGCCGCAGATGCCGTCGGCGGCGATGCCGATCTCGCGCTGGAACGAACTCAGCGCCTCGTGCGTCTTGGGACCGAAGTAGCCGTCGACGCGGCCGATGTAGAAGCCGAGGTCCTGCAGCCGGGTCTGCAGATGGGCGACGTCGTCGCCGTACAGCGGCGCGGACAGCTGGTAGATCAGCGTCCGGGCGCCGAGGCGGTACGACGCCTCCTTGAGGGAGCGGTAGGTCGCCGGGCCGACGATGCCGTCGACGAGCAGCCCACGCTGCTGCTGGAAGGCGCGGACCGCGGAGTCGAGGTGGTGGTCGAAGACGGCATCGGGTGAGACCCAGTGCGAGCCGTTCACGGTCTCGCGGTGGGTGTCGGCTGCCCCGTTGTGGAGGAAGCCCAGGCCGGTCAAAGTACCCCGAATCTCGGCGACGGCGGGGCCGTGATCGCCGTGACGGAGTAGCTGCATGCTCGCGGGCCTTTCGTTGCGGACGTCGATCGATTCTCTCAGACGGCTCCGGAGGGTCGGCAATCCAGTAGGCCACAGTGTGACGAGGCTGTTGTGGCAGCCGCGCCACACTGTGGCCGGAAATCCGGGTTTACCGGGCCGAACGGAGCGCGCCGGGGTCAGAGGACGTCGGCGAGGTCCTGGAGAAGAGCGGCCTTGCCCTTGGCGCCGACGATCGTCTTCACGGCCTTGCCGCCCTGGAAGAGGATCATCGTCGGGATCGACATGACCTGGAAATCGCGCGCGGCGCCCGGGTTCTGGTCGATGTCCAGCTTGGCGACGGTGAGCTTGTCCGCGTGCTCACCTGCGATCTCGTCGAGCACCGGGGCGACCATCTTGCACGGGCCGCACCACGTGGCCCAGAAGTCGACGAGCACGGGCTTGTCGGAGTCGAGAACCTCCTGCTTGAACGAGTCGTCGTTGATGGTGATCGTGTTCGCCACGTGATCCTCCTGGGATCTTGTCCGTCGGGTTCGGGTTTCGGTGGAGCGGGTCAGGCGTCGACGGCGACGGGTTCGCCCGCCGCGGCCAGGGTGTTGTCGGTGATGTCACCCTGGTCGGCCAGCCAGCGCTCGGCGTCGATCGCCGCGGAACAGCCGGTGCCGGCCGCGGTGATCGCCTGGCGGTAGGTGTGGTCGACGAGGTCGCCGGCGGCGAAGACGCCCTCGGCGGACGTCGAGGTGGTCGGCGACTGCACCTTCACGTAGCCGGCGGCGTCGACCTCCACCTGGCCCTTGACGAGTTCGCTGCGCGGATCGTGGCCGATCGCGACGAACATGCCGGTGACGTCGAGCGTGGACTGCTCGCCGGTGACGGTGTCGCGCACGACCAGACCGGTGACGCTGTTCTCGCCCAGCACCTCGACCGGCGCGGCGTTGGTGACGAAGCGGATCTTCTCGTTCGCCTTGGCGCGCTCGAGCATGATGCGGGAGGCGCGGAACTCCTCGCGGCGGTGCACGATCGTGACGCTGCGCGCGAACTTGGTCAGGAAGGTGGCCTCCTCCATCGCGGAGTCGCCACCGCCGACCACGACGATGTCCTGGTCGCGGAAGAAGAAGCCGTCACAGGTCGCACACGCGCTCACGCCGCGGCCGAGGAGCTTCTCCTCGCCGGGGACGCCGAGGTAGCGGGCCGCGGCACCCATCGCCAGGATGACGGCGCGGGCGTAGTAGGTCTCACCGTTCGCGACGACCTTCTTGACCGGGCCGTCGAGCTCGATCTCCTCGACGTCCTCGGTGCGGATGTCGGCACCGAAACGCTTGGCCTGCTCGCGCATCTCGTCCATCAGGTCCGGGCCCATGATGCCCTCCCGGAAGCCCGGGAAGTTCTCGACCTCGGTGGTGGTCATCAGCGAGCCGCCGAACTGGGTGCCCTCGAACAGGAGGGGCTCGAGTTCCGCGCGAGCGGCGTACACACCGGCGGTGTAACCGGCCGGTCCCGAGCCGACGATGATGAGGTCACGGACCGTGGTCGGAGTAGTCATGCGGGCCTTTCCTGTCCTGTGGTGCTGTCCTGCGAGCGTTCGTTTCACCGTTGCTCACGCGATGTCGCCGGTGACGGCGCGGCTCACGGAGTCGGTCAGGTCAACAACAGATTAGTGGGTGTTGTTCCCGGGACGCGGGTGCCGCACGGGGCGGGCACTGTCTGACGTTTCACGTGGAACATCCGATGTGCGCCACCTCATTCGCGCCCGCGCGGTCGGCACCTCGGGCGCGCCGGTCAACCGCGACGGGCGGCGAGTTCGGTCACGAAGGGCCCGACGAGATCGGCCGCGTTCCGGCGCACCGACTCGAGGTCTTCGCCGCGCTCGACCTGCCGGCTGGCCGCGTGCAGGACGGCGTTGACGAGTTCCGACATCGCCGCCACGTCCCGCACCCCCAGCTCGCGCAGGGCGTCCGACAGCGGGGTGTACAGGTCTTCGTGCATCGCGCGGCTCTTGGCGTCGAGCTCGGGTCCGGGCGCGATCTGCGCGAGGGCGGTCGCGATGGCGTGCTCCCCCTCCGCGACCAGCGTGAGGTTCGCGTCGATGTAGGCCAGCACCCGCTGCTCGGGGCTGTCCGCGTCGGCCATGGCCGCGGCGACCCGCGTGGACCAGCGCGGGAACGCGTCCTCGATCAGGGCGTCGAGCAGGTGCTGACGGGACTTGAAGTACTGGTACATGCTCGAGCGGGCCAGCCCGGCCCGGGCGGCGACCTCCCCGAACGACGGGATGTCGGTGGCGCCCTCGGCGAGCACCTCGCGGGCAGCGTCGAGAAGGGCGCGCTGCTGCGCGGCGCGGTGCTCACCGACCGTCGGCGCATTGATCCGCGGCACGTGCCCTCCTCGACTGCTGATCTCGTCTAGCTGCTGCTCTCGCTCCGGCGGGGCGTGAGCCGTCCGTCCGTCATCTCCACCACCCGGTCGCAATAGTCGAGCACATCGTAGTCATGGGTCACCATGACGGTGCCGACGCTCGATTCGCGGGTCTCGCGCGCGAGCAACTGCACGATCTCGTGGCTGCGCGCGCGGTCGAGCGCCGCGGTCGGCTCGTCCACCAGCAACAGTGACGGCGTCGACGCCAGTGCGCGGGCGATACCCACGCGCTGCCGCTCACCGCCGGAGAGCTGGTCGGGTCGGCGGTCGGTCTTGTGGCCCAGGCCCACCTGTTCGAGCAACTCGATCGGGTCGCGGAAAGTGCGGCCCTTGCGGTGGCCGAGGCGGGAGACCAGGCGCAGCTGGTCGGCCGCGGTGAGCGACGGGATGAGATTGCCGCTCTGGAACACGAACCCGATGTGTTCGAGGCGGAACCTCGCCGCCTCGGCGCGCTTCATCGCCAGCAGGTCGTGCCCGCCCACGCGCACACTGCCCGAGTCGGGGGCGGTGAGGGCTCCGGCGACGGCCAGCAGACTCGACTTGCCCGAGCCCGACGGCCCGACGACCGCCACCATCTCGCCCGGGCGGACGCTCAGGCTCACCGCGTCCAGTGCGGTCACGGTCTGTTCGCCGTCACCGAGGCGCAGGTGCGCGTCGACGATCTCGAGGGCGGCGGTCTCGACACGGCTGTCGGTCGCGGTGCTCACGGCAGTTGTCCTTCCTGGTTCGTTCCGGGGGCTCATCGCTGTCCTCCCAGCGCGTTCAACGGATTGACCGATGCGATGCGGACGATCGCGACCGCCGCCCCGATCAGACCCAGGACGATCAGCAGCACCGCCGCGACCGCCACCGCGGCGGGCTCGAGCAGGAACGGCACTCCCCCGCCGATCAGCGACCCGAATCCGTAGCCCACGGCGGCGCCGACGGTCACCGAACCGAGCAGCAGGATCAGCGCCTGTGCCAGGCCGTCGCGCAACAGGTAGCCGGTGGAGGCGCCCATCGCCCGCATCACGGCGATCTCGTGCTTGCGCTGGATCGTCCACACGGTGAAGAACGCGCCGACGACGAGCGCGGAGATCGCGTAGAGGAATACCTTGATCAGGTCGAGCGTCATCGTCTCGGCACTGAAGCCCGGCGACGCGGCGAACGAGTCCTCGAGGGACACCGTCGACGTCCGCGCCGCGGCGTCCCCGGCGGTGTAGTCGAGCTTCACGCCGGGCTGTGCCTTCAGCGCGACCGCGGTGGACTCCGTCAGCGCCTGCGCCGGAACGGTCTCGCCGGGACGCACCCCGGCATGCAGCTCGCGCCACGTGTCGATCGGCAGATACGCGACGTCGACGTGACCGAACGTGCGCTTGTCGTCGGTGACCCCGACGATCTTCAGTTCGGTCCCGAGCCGGTCCACGGTGACGGTGTCACCGAGTTCGACGCCGGTGTCGAGGGCGCTCCTGCCGATGACGATGCCGTTCGGCTCGCCCAGCGTGGTGCCGTCGGCGACGGCGGGCGCGAGGAACGAGTCCACCGGGACGCCGAACAGGGCGAGGTCGACCGGCACGTCCTTGTCGTTGTGCGCGTTGACGAGCATGTTGCCGAACGGCTGCGCCTCCGCGACGCCGGGCTGCTCGCGCCACGCCTGCACCTGCGTGTCGGTGACGACGCTGCGCGAGAACGCGGAGTCGGTCTTGGTGCCCTCGTTGAAGGCGAACCCGTCGACCGGCGTGGCCTTCAGGCCCGAGACGCCGTCCTCGACGAGGCCGGAGGACAGCCCGGACAGCAGCACCATCAACACGGAGATGAGGGCGATGACGCCACCCATGAGGCCGAATCTGGATCGCGCGAACCGAAGTTCGCGCAGGGCGAGGAACATCTTGAACTCCTGGTCGGTGTGGGGTGTCGATGTGACCGACGAGGGATGAGTCCAGCACTCGATGTTCCCGACGGCCTGTCGGTAAATATACCAACGCGGTGTCGGGAACTTTTCCGGCGGCCGTCCGGTGGGGTGGAGTTACCGCGCCACCCGGGCGGCGCCGTCCGGTCCGGGGGCCGTCACCGACGCGGCCACCGCCGCCCGGGCCGGACGCCAGGCCAGCCCGAGATCGGACAGCGTGCACGCGTCGTCGGTAGGGGTGGCCGCGGTGAGCAGCCACGCCGCCTCGTAGCTGAAGCCGGCGCTCACCGGAGTCACGGCACCGAGGACGTCGGCGATCCGGCCCATTGCCCGGAAGAGGCTGGGCTGCAGCGGGATACGGCGGATCCTTTGACCCGAAGCGGTCTCGAGGATGTCGACGATCTCGTCGAACGCGATCAGCTCGCCGCCGCACATGTACCGACGCGGACCGCGCCCCGGCCGCATCGCGGCCGCGTGCACGTCGGCGACGTCGCGCACGTCGATCATCTGCATGCCGCCGCGCAGTCTCGGCGCCACCCCCGCCGCGATCATGGGCGCCCACCCGGTCGCGGTCACCCCGCGCATGCCGCCGAGTCCCGGACCCACCACGCTGGACGGGTACGTGATGACCACCGGCGCGCCCGCGTCCTGCAGTGCGCGGGCGATGCGGTCGGCGGCGGCCTTGGTGCGCCCGTACGCGCTGCGGCCGGGTGCGGTGGGGCTGTCCGGTCCGATCACGGGGTCCGGGGACGGGAACAGCGCGCTGTAGCTCGCGACGTGCACGATCGGATCGAGCCCGAGGAACGCCGCCCGCGTCAGCAGGGATGCCGTCGCGGCGGTGTTGACCTCCCACATGAGGGTCTCGCGGCGGTTGTCGGTCCCCACCACGCCGGCGGCGTGCAGGACCGCGTCGCAACCGCCCAGCAGGGCCGCGATCACCGCGGCGTCGCGGATGTCGCCGCGCAGCACCTCGACCCGCCCGGTTCCGTCGTCGAGGACGGCGAGCGCGTCGGCTGCGGACTCGTCGGGATGGACCAGCAGGCGGATGTCGTGGCCGTCGCCGAGCAGCGCCCGCGTGGTGTGGGCGCCGAGGTAACCGGTGCCGCCGGTGACTGCGATCTTCATATTCGACCTCCCCAGGAGCGCATTACGGTACCACTGGACCCGTAACGGGGGAATGGCGCGAGGGAACGGTCGTGTCCGACAATGCGAGGCGATGAACGCACACGCAACCGGAACCGGGCGGCCGCGCGACCCCCGCATCGACGCCGACGTCCTCGCGACCACCCGGCAGATGCTGGTCGAGGTCGGCTGGGAACAGTTGAGCATGCGCGGGATCGCGGCGCGCGCCGGAGTGAGCCGGGCGGCGCTGTCCCGCCGGTGGGTGTCCAAGGCCCACCTCGTGCTCGACGCATTGCTCGGTGCCACACCCGATCTGGAGCCGTTCGAGGGCACCGACCGGACGGGCTGGATCGACTGGGTGATCACGGGCAGTGGGCAGCTGTTCTCCCGCCCCGACGTCCGGGAGGCGCTACCGGGGCTCCTGGCCGCGCTCCGCGACCACGAGGACCTGCGTACCGCGTTGTGGCAGGGATTCAGTGGGCCGGCCGCGGAACTGTTCGCCGCCCACGGCGCCGCCGACGGTTCGGACGCGGCCGCCACCCGCGAGCGGGACCTGTTGGATGCCAAGGCAATTCTCGTCCTGGCTGCGGGATCGGCGTTGTTCTCGAGCCTCATCGCCGAGGCGGACGACACCCCGGCCCTCCGGGCGCGGATCCGGGAGCTGCTGATGCCGGTCGCTGAGCGCCCGCTCCCCCCGAGCACGGAGAAGTGAAGCCGCTCAGCCGATCACGGTCCGAGCGAGCAGATCCGGGCTCCCCGCGGCGCAGGCCCCGCCGACGACCAACGCGGTGAGCGCGGGCGGCCTCGGTCCGGCAACGAGCAACAGGACGGCCTCCGTCCCCCGGAACTCCACGGCGCGCGTTCCCAACACCGGCAGCGACGGCTCGATTCCGTTGGCCTGCAGACAGGCCGCGCGGGTCTGCGGGTCGGTGAGTCGTCCGGCACCGTCGGCGCCCGGCGCATCCGGGCCGCCCATGAGCGCCAGGACCGTGGGGCCGTCGAGATGGTCGCCCAGGTCGGTGACCGCAGGTTCGGTCGGTTCGGGTGTGGGCGTCGCGAGTGCCGACGGCACCGCCCGTTCCGGTCCGTCGACGGCCGAGAGTGTGAACACGACGCCGATCGCCGCGGCGGTCGAGGCGACGGCGATCGAGATCCAGGTGCGCGCGCGTCGTCGGGACCGGGCGTCCGCGAGCGCCGACACGGGCGCCGTGGTGTGGACGAGAGGTGAATTCTCCCGTGCCAGAGCCACTTCGATCCGCGCCGCGACCGCCGGCGGCACGGGTGTCTCCACGGTGTGGTCGCGTCCGACCGCGCGCAGTTCGGCGGACACGCCGTCGAGGGCGGCGAGCACGTCGAGGGCCGCGGGATCCCGGCGCACGCGCGGCCACAGGCGGGCACTGACGTCCTCGGGAAGGGCACCGGCGTGCAGGTCGGCGAGCAGCTCCGTCGAGAACGGTGGGCCCAGCTCCTCTCCGCCGTCGTAGACCGCCATCCCACCTCCTACCCTGCCGGTTCCGAAGGCACGGTTGTGCCTTCAATTAGTTCAGACGCGGGGCGATCACGATCGGTTCCCCACATCGCGCAAGTATTCCAAATGCGTTGCCAGCTTGGCCCGTGCTCGCGCACAGCGGCTCTTGACCGTTCCCTCCGGGACACCGAGGCGGCGGGCGGCATCGGCCACCGAATACCCCTCCATGTCCACGGCGACGATCGCGGCGCGCTGATCGGCGGGCAACAGTTGCAGGGCGCGATCGACGAGCAGTGCGGTCTCGCGTTCGGCGATGTGATCGCGCTCGTCGTGCGGATCGACCGTCTCGTCCGCCGACAGCGACACCGTCGGTCGGGCCCGGTTGCGCCGGATCCGATCCAGGCACGCGTTCACCACGAACGCGTACCTGGGCGTTTGTCGCTGTTGACTTTTTGAGGTCTCGTACGAATACCACTGCGTGACAGCATTTTTCTACGTTGGCCGCGTTGGCTATCATTGGCATGTTGCGAGAGGACTGCGGACGCACTGCGGACGGAATCCTGGGATACTCGTCGCATGAAGTCGTGCGCGATGACGTGGTGGGAGAAGCCAGCAGAGCATCGTTCTAAGCGGATGCAGCGCGAGGACGAGGAATGGGCTTCGAAGAACGGCCCGGTAATGGTTCGCCGAACCGGTGAGCCGAGAGAAGCAGCGGTGATCGCCGAGGCGTGATCGGCCGGCGGACCGGCCCGAGCTATTGCCGAGCCACGAAGTCTGCGACCGGCCGGGAGAAGAACTTCTGAACTTCCCCTGCGGGGCTCGTTCGGATACGCATCCCCATCAGCAGCGCGCCGATCTGTTCGACGCGAGGGAGCAGCGCTGGGGGGATGGGACCGTACGGATCTCGCTTTAACTCTGCCTGCTGCTCTGGGGACAGGCGCGACCACGCTGCGGCGAAGTCTTCGGTCATTGCAGAAAGGTACCGCGGCGCACCGACAGACTGCTTTCCCGTGCTAGACGGTGCTCGACACATAAGATTTTCGCATGAGCGCCCAAGGAGTCGACACCTTCATCAGTGAGCCCCAGCGGCCCCGCCAGTGGGGGCCGTGGCGGCTGGAAGCCGCCACGTACCAACTCGTAAACGTCGATTCCGACGCGGGCGAGTACAGGGTGGACCTCCTTTCCTGTACCGACTCGGCGGAGGTTCTGGACTGGATTGCTCAGATTGCAGGGAAGGGCTGGGGTTCTAAGCCAGAAACGATTGCTGGCCTGGTTCTTGCCATCGATGACCTGATCCACATGCAAGCCACAATCTGTGGGTCCGGCGTGGGTAAGGAAATCGCGAAGGATGAGGTGGTGAAGCGCGTCGACGGATTCGCCGCCTCCCCGAACTTTGAACAGGTCTTGTTCAGGGCCGCGGAGGAGGACGAGGGCTAGGTCTCAACCGTGGTTGAGCGACTTGCCCGGTGTGCCCCTTTTTGGTGATTTCACCGAAAAGGGGCGTGCGTCAACCCAAGAAGTGCTAGTGCCAGACTTGCGTCGTGAACGCGTCCTCGCAGCAATCCCTACCGGCCCACGACGTCTCATCAGTCCGCTACATGTCCGCCAAGCAACTCGCTGAACGCTGGGCAACGAACACGATGGCCGTATACAGGCAGATCGAGAGCGGGCGCCTTTCCGTTCTTCGCCTCGGACGATCCGTCAGGATCCCCATCGAGGAGGTAGAGCGCTTCGAAGCGAAGAACACCTTCACGCGCGAACGTTGGGTGGATTGATGGCAAGCAGGCATCGGCCTGAGAGCGAGACGGTCAGCGCTGCGACCCTCGTCGCGATGGAAGCTTTTTACCGCGCCGGAGGGCAGTCCGCGCTGCGCGACGGCGACATGCCCAAGGTCATCGACGCTTTCCGGGCGGTGGTAGAAGTCATCCTGCGCGGCAGCGGACCTGCAGCCTCGGCTACAACGACGACTCAGGCCAAGGCGCTGCTGTCAGCTGACCAGGCGGCCGAGGTCCTCGGACTCGGCACATCGACCGTGCGGGCCATGATGGCGTCCGGACGCCTTAAGTACGTGCGTGTCGGCAAGGGTCGAAAGATCTCGCCACAGGAGATCGACAGGTTTATCAGTCAGCACGAGAAGTTCGCTGGCGAAGAGGAATGACTCAGTGAGCAGCCACGGCGCGTGGTGCTACAAAGTCGCGCGTGGTCATTTTGACTACGCGCGTGGAGGCCGAACCCGCCACATAGCGGATTTAATCCCCGCAGACAGGCTGGTGAGAAAACAAGGGGAGGCACCATGCGGTTCCAAGGACTTCGAACCGTGTCGTCGTGTGACGATGCGGAACGGGCCCCGAGCGGTGGGTGCTCGGGAATTTAGCCAAAGATCGTCTTCGCTGCCACTCCAACCGCGATCGAGATGATGACTAGGCAGCAAAGAGAGACGAGTATCAAGTCGAGCACCAGGCAGGTGTTGTATGTCCTGGGATGCGCGGCCATGTGCACTTGGCACCGCTCCCGCTGCGTCTTGTCGTCCGCGCCCACACGGTCTGCCACCCAGAAAAATGTCTTTAGGAACGGCCGCATTCCGAGAAATGTGACCAGAGTCGCTGAACCTGCGTCGAGACCGCCGCCTCCGGGCAGTCGTACGTCATTCGCGCCCACAGCGTCGTCATCGGTCTTAAGCGGTTTGCGGTCGCCTCCGACCCGACCCAGATTTCTGAGCGCGACTACCCTGTCTTCCTTAGCCTCATCGGCCCGTCGTGCCGGCGGGATCTCCGTTTCAGGATCGCGTGCTTCGTCCTGGCTAGCGCCCCCGCCGTTGGTCGAGGAGACGTCTGTTTTCTCGACCAACGGTGCCGAGTCATCCATTCTTGAGGAGGTTCAGTCGATAGCGCATAGCATCAAGTGACACCTCAAACTTCGCCGCGAGCTCCATCGGAGTCATCGACGGGTTACGTTCCAACTCTCGACTGATCTGATCCGCAGGCATCAGCAGGCTTCCCGCGAACTCGTTTGCGTACACTTCCGGCGCCGTTCCACGTCCCGCGTCACTCCTGCGGTCAACGAACGCGAGCTCGGTCCCATCGATCTTCGATGTGTTGTCTACGTAGTGACCGATCTCGTGAGCACAGGTAAACCTCAGGCGATTGAGCGGCTGGTCCGCGTCGAGGTAGATGTCAGCAGAGCCATCGGGCGCGCCGATGATCATGCCGAAGCAGTCGCTTTCGAGAGAGGCAGAGTAGACCTTGATCCCCATCGCGCCAGCCACCTTGATGGGGTCAACAGGGAACACACCATCGTCCCAGTACTGGTCGAGCACAGCCCAGGCATCGTTACGTGCTCGCTCGCGGATCTGAGCGACTGTTTCTACGCTCATCGTTGTGGTCCCCCTTCCATCATCGGGTGCTTTATCGAAACGCTCCATCCACAAGAACGCTGAGTTATCCCCAGGAGCTTCCTTCGGCTTCAGCTTGACTGTAGCGACAATGTATGACATGGCGTCGGATTTGGGTAATTGGCAGGTCACGTGGTTGGCGACGGCCACCCTGTAAGGGCGGCAGATGCGTGGTTGTGATGACCATGCAGAACACCCCCGGGTGATGAGGGCCGGAGGTGTTCTAGTTGCTCAATCCTGCGGCGGGTACGTGGTGTGTTCGACGATGTGCATGCCATCGAGGCTCGGGTTCTTGAGTTGAAAATGGATGTGGTGCATGCACTTGACGACGTCTTCGAGGGAGACGCTCGGCAAGTCGATCTGACGAACGGGCAGTGAGCCAGGATCGATCCCCTGCTCCATCATCTCCTCGTATTTGCGGACATCGCCGCGAGCCCGGTCGACGACGAAGACGCTGACGTTCCAGTCGGGCTCGGCTCCATGGCTGGTGGCCCACATGTCGACTGCAACGATGGTCGAGTCAGTGCCGTCGACGCCGGCTAGCTCGCTCAGGCTTCCACTGGCCGCGATCTTGCTGTCCTCGGCAGCAGATGTTCCAGTCCAGTCCCTATACGGCGTCGTCGCTGGTTCCACCTGATTCCCGGTCATTCGCTGCACCCCTTGCGCGTGTTGATCTTGGTGATGAGCGGCCAGTCTAGGGGTGCATCCTGACGTAGACGGCAAAGCAACGGCCGAAGCGCTGACCGTATTTCAGTTCCGGTCGGGTCCGTCGACGGGAGAGCAGTTGGTCGTCGGTGGTGAGTTCGACCAGGATCGAGCCAAGCCGACCTGCCTGGTCCGCTTCGTCTGATATGAATCCCGGCATGAATGCATCGATTCGTGGGGCGGCAGCGGTTGGTCTGCTGGCGATTTTCGTGGCGGGGTGTGGATCGTCCACTGCGGACAACGTTGACCGTCACACCGCGAGCGCGACGGTGCCAACATCTGCAATGGTGGGTACACCGGAACCCACCGCTGCCGAAGCAGCGGATCCGATGAGTGAGGCCGCGCTCCGCGAGACACTTGACCGGCAGTACGGCACGGTTCAGCGAAGCGACTGGCAGGGTATGCATTCCTTCTACTCGCCGCGGTGCCAGCTGGCGTGGCCGAGCGATCGGGTTGCGGCTGCGGCCGAGTCTGAGTATCGGGGTCGAGACTTCAGCGGTCCAGAGCAGTACCTGATCACGATGAATGGGTCGGTAGCCACAGTCGTGGTGAAGTCCTTTGACGGCAAGGGGACGATGGAGCCCATGACTTGGTCATTTATCAACGGCTCTTGGGTGTACGACGCCTGCTGACCGGGGAGAATCATCTCGGTACAGGACCCCACGTCACGGAGCCGGATCAAACCTTTCCTGCTCTTCGATATAGCGATCGGAGATGCGTCCACGTGGCCCCACGGCCCGCATCGCCCCGGAATCCGTTGTGCCGACACCCTCTAGAACGGCTCCCCTGGGTGGCGTCGAAAATTTTTGAACCCTCCGCGCGGATTTGCGCCCTCCCCCGAGGCGGCGTGAAAGAAGGCGCCGAGGTGGGGGCCCCTGGGGGTGGGTGCATCACTCTCAGCGGGCGGGCGTAACGGAGGATTCGGGCGTGGCGATGAGCACTTGACTTTGATTCGATGCGAGCCAGCCTGGGGGATTCTTGATCGACGAAACGCGCGCCAAGGCGGGGAAGTCGCGGTTGTACTTCGTCTTGGGCGGGGTCGCGGTTGCGCTTCTGGTGGCGGGTCTGCTGATTGGTCTGTTGGCGGGATCGCGTGGCGGCGACGAGCCGGAGTCGCAGCCTGCGCAGCCGCCAGTGGAGTTGGCTCCGTCTGGGGAGGCTCAGTTCCTGGCGTTTCTTGCGAAGGGTGGTTTCACCTACGACAACCCTCGTCCGATCCTCGCGGCTGGGTGGTATGTCTGTGCGAGTGTCTCTGATTTCGGAGACGCGAGTGGCAATCCTTCGCAGCAGGAACGGAGGGCGAAGCTGGAGGTTCGCGACTTGTACCACCTTGAGAACGTTGAGTCTTCGCGTGTTGTAGTGGGCGCAGGCCTTTATCTGTGTTGACGGCAATTAGGCCGCGCGGAGACTGAGACCCCGCCGGCCCTCATATCTGGCTGGGTCCGCGTTCGGCCCGGGCCCTCGGCCGTCTGACACGAACGGAGCGCCCGCCAGGTGTGTAATGGCGGGCGCTCCGATGTCTAGCTGGCTCGGTTCCGTTTGCGTTCGAGGTATGTCATGCGTCCGGACTCGACAGACCCGCCGGCCGCCTCGCGCTGCCCTCCACCCTGGCGGCGGTCTGGAAGTGGCATCCGGCGCTTGGCCCAGCCTGGGTGGTCGGCGACCACTCGGGTCGTGGCTTCTGCCACCTTGTCGGGGTCGATGGTGCCGTCTTCTCCGCGGAGCTCGTCGAGCTTGATGCCGGCCACCCAGAGGTCCTTCGGGTCTGCGAGCTTGGTCGCGGCCTGTTCAGCTTCTCTGCGTTCGTAGATGTCGAGGCGTCCGCGGAGGGTGTCGAGTTCCTCGGTGGTGGTGCGCAGTTGTGTCTCGAGTTCGTCGTTGCTGGCGCGGGGGCTGTCGAGGGTGTCGGTGTCAGTGTCGGTGTCCGAGGTTTCGGCATCTGCATCGCTGTCGTCGACTGTCTCGGAGGTTTCGCGGTCGTCCTCGTCGCCTCCATTGTCAGCGTCGGCGTCCTCACCAGCGGTGGGGCCGACGCCGCCGGGGCCAGCTCCCACGAGGAAGCGGAGCGAGTCGAGGGCACAGGGTTCGGGGAGCATCAGAACATTCCTTTCAAGTGGTCGCGGGTAGCGGTGACGTGGGGGCAGTTGCGGGTGCGTCCGTGTTCGTCGCAGAGCCATGCCCAGTGGCGCCGGCTGCTGCCGTAGACGCGGTGGCCGCGGACGCGGACCTCGTTGTCTCCGACGAAGGAGAGGACTCGCCACTGCTGGGCTTTGTGGACTCGGACCTTGGTGGTCTCCGGACCGCCTGCTGCGGTGGTTGTGGTCATGCAGTCCCCCGCGTCTTGGTGGCGTGGCCTTGGATGACTCGTGCTCCCTTGCGGGCGTTGCAGGAGACGCAGAGGACTCCGAGGGGCCCGTCTGGTGCGCCTCCGAGGGCGATGGGGGTCAGGTGGTCGGCGGTGAGGCGGTCGCTCGGATGGGCCGGCACCTCGAAGCCGGGGCACCAATCGCCGTGGACGGCTCGGTGCGCGTCGACCGCGGTCTTGCGTCGTTTCCGTTCGGCTGCGGTGCGGGTGACCTTGGTTGGGGTGGTGGCGCGCTGGTGGGCGTCGCGGGCCCGCTGATGCTCGGAGCAGCGGTTCCCCTTTCGGATGATGGCTGGGCAGCCGGGTTCGAGGCAGACGCGGGCGGTGGCTCTCGGCATGGTGGTTTCTCCTCGTGGTCTGTGGGTGGGGGTAGAGCGGGGCCCGACTGTGGATGGACTACGGTCAGGCCCCGCCCGGGTGGTGGGGGCGCACTACTGCGCTCCCCTGTTCGCATGTGCGGTTAGCGATCGGGGTTATCCCCAACCTCCGATCGTGGACTCGGCTCGGACGAGCCTGCGTGCTTCGCGGCCGGCCTCGTCCATCGCCTCTCGAAGGTCACTTCCATTGATGTTCTCCACGTGCAGCACAGGCCCGCGGGGGGTATCGACGATGCGATCAAGTCGGGTGAGCATCGAGTCCAGCTGTCCCGGCGAAACTCCGGAGCTCGATGCCTGCGCCCGCAGGGCAGCGAGATCACGCATGTCGACCTCATACCGCCGCCGATCCGCCGCGGTCTGCACCCACTCCGTTTCACCGGACAGGTTCAGCGCCGCAGCGCCACTCGGGAGAGCGCCACCCATGTCCCTCAAGAACGTCGGGACCGTGCGGGCCATGATGTCCTCGACCCACTCAGGTGTGCCCGGCGTCGCGGCGGGCGTCAACAACTCCTGCGGTGGCGTGTTGGCCGGCAGAGGCAGATTGAACTGCTTGATCATCGCCTGCACCCAATCCTGCGTGCCCGGAACTTCTGGGCCTTGGCGTGCGATCTCCGCGTCGGAGAACGACATCGGTGTCGGGAGGATGCCGCCGAGGTCCGAGGCGGTGAACTCCAGTACTCGCCCGCTGGGTACGCCGAAGAAGTCGAGAGTGTCGCTGAGCGTTTCGGTGACCGCCCCCTTGGCGGCGTTGCCGATGATGTCGCGGATGGTGCTCGAGTCGCCACGCTGCTGCTTCTGCTCGGCCGCGAGGGCGTTCATCGCCTTCTGCAGGTCGGTGTCTGCCCGATCGCGATCCTTGTCGGTCGCGTCCGGATCGTCATACACCTCGTTGCGCTTCTGCTCAGCCTCGTCGATCGACCACTGCAGTTCCTTCAACCGGATCTGCTCGTCCGTGAACGAGGTGGTCAGATCCGGTGCCGGAGGGGCGGGGGTGGCGTTCGCGCCAGCCTCGGCTGCGCGCTTCTTCGCCTCGAGGTCGCGCACCCGCTGCTCAGCGCGAGCGACCTTGCTGTCCGCCTGGTCGCGGTCAGCCTGCGACTTCTTGCCGTTCGCGAACGTCTTGTCGCGCGCTTCCCTCGCCTGCGTGATCGCGATTCGAGCCGACTCGAGTGACAGCTCGTCCTTCTCCGTCCAGGTCGCCTTCTTCTCCTGACGGCCGTACACCCCGAACCCGACACCGGATCCAGAGCTATCGCCGGGAGGGTTGAACTGCGACGCCGGCAGGTGGTACTGCTTCTCGAACTGCGAGTCTGTCGGCCGGGCAGCGTTGCCGCCGTACTGGACACCATCGGAACTCGACTCGAACGGGACACCGTCGAGCATTGATGTCATGTGCGAGTTGGGTCCGCCTCCACCGTTGTGGACGCCGATGTTCAGCGCCGACGACGGGCCCATGCCGGGGCGGAAACCAAGAGACGGGAAATCTGACTCGGTGGTGTACCAGCGGGCGAACTTGTCGAGGCCCTTCAGCAGCGCGTAAGCCAGGCCTGAGTAGCTCGAGCAATCCCACGACGGGTTACCGACCTGCCCGTACCCATACGGCTTGCCGGCCTCGGCTGCGAGCCCGGCATGAGCTCGCTGGGCGGCGATTCGGCCGCCGTTCTCGAAGCCGGGGAGCTTCGGGAACGTGCCCGCGTTGATCATCGCCAACTCGCGATCGTACTTCTCCGACATCGCCGAGCGGATGACCCACTCTTCGCCGTTCACCTTCGCGATCGGCACACCGAGCGGGTTCACCGCGAAGATGTCGTCGACCGCGGAACGGGCCGGCATCCGCCCGCCACCCGCGAAGCCCGGCAGACGACCACCCGACTGTTGACCGGGGAGAAGAAGCCCGGCGAGGTCCGACGGCCCCGAGGCAGGTGCCGGCCCAATCGCCTGAGCGTAGATGCCGACAGCGACACTCTTCGACGAGTTGTTTGCGATCCACTCGTCGAGCTTCAGAGTTGCGGGATCGGTATTGGCGTCGACGGTGACCGACCGTGGGTTCGCAGTCAGGTCCCGCAGGCTGGCGTCGACGGTATTGATGTTCGTCAGCGCCTCGGTGATCAGGGCGATCACCTTCGGGTCCGATGTAGTTCGTGACAGCTCCTCGAGATCGGCCAGCGTGATCCGTTTGCCCTCGGTGAGCTTGTCGCGGATGAGGGTGACACCCGGCGTCGCCTCGGCACCGGAGAGCTTGTCGAGCAACTCGCGGGTCTGCTGCTCAGTCATGTCGAACTCGGTCTTGTCGGCGCTGATCCCCGGCTGTGCCTTCGCGTGCGACAGCAACTCGACGAGCCCGATCATCTCGTGCAGCTTGGCCTTCGCCTCATCGGTGTTGGCGGTGACCTTGAAGGTGCCGTCCTTCATGTCCTCCACAGTCATGTGGTGGATTTCCTCAAGACGCTTCTTCGCGTCGGCGGTCAGCCCCTTCACGACGACGGTCTTGTCGTCCGGGACGGACTCGACAGTCGCGCCGAACTGCGACATAGCATCCCGCAGATGCTGCGTAATGGGAATCTGCTCGTTCAGGGCCGCATTCGTCCCGAGGACGGCCTCCCGTGCGGCGTCGAGACTGCCGCGCTTCTCGTTGATGTGCTGAGTCAGGGTGATCGCCGACTCGTCGACCGCATCCATCCCGGTCTTCAGCTTCTCGAGATCAGGCAGCGTGGCACTGAACGGAAGCTTCGCCGACGCGAGAGCCGCCTGCCGATCGTTGTACGTCTCGATCCGCTTGTTCAGCTCGTCGAACGCATTACCTTCACGGAGGAGCCCGGACATCAACTCATCGCGGCTGATCCCCGCTTCCTGGAAAGCGTTCAACCGCGCCGATCCGACACCCTGGGTCGCGTGCTCGCGGGCTGTACGGGCGATCCTTTCGTAGGCCGCCTTGTCGCCCTCGATCGACTGGACGTAGTCGCCGGGCGCGAGCCCATACGACGTCAGCCGGTCGAGGTAGCCGCCTTCCTGCCCTTCCTTCGCGATGCTCGTCCGGGTGGCCTCGGTGATCTTGCCGGTCTGTGCGTCCAGAGTTTCCGCGAGTGCCTTCTCGGCGGCTTCCTGCTCGCGTGCCTTCTGCGCTGCGTTCGCATGGTCCTGCGCCAGATTCCCCAGCGCGATGCCGGCAGCTGCAGCGGTCAGCGACAGGCCAATACCGACCGGGCCGCCGAGCGCGCCCGTGATGCCGGACAGGATGCCCTTGACGCCGCCGGACTTGGAGTTGAGGGTGCCGAACGCGCCGCCCAGGTACCCGACTTCCTTGCCCGCCAGCGAAGCGAGTCCCTGCTGGAGTCGCACCTCGTCGTTGAAGCTGCGAAGGTTGGTCAGCAAGGTGCCGCCCGTCGACTTCGCAAGCCCTTCGAATCCGCTTACCTTCAGCATTCCGATTGCGCCGGCCGCGGCGAGTACCGGGACGGGTAGCCCTGCGATCGCCGACGCCACGTCACCGACGAATCCGGCGACAGGCTTGAGCTCGCCACCGAAGTCGGCGGCTACCGCACCGGCGTTCTTCAGGCCGTCAATCATCCCCGGGGTGACGTCGCTGATCGTGTCGGCGGCGCCCTTTGCGAACGATTCGAGTGGTCCGTCGATCAGGTCGTACAGCTCGAGCGCGAGCGTCTCTGCCGAGTTCTGCACCGATGCAAGGGCACCCGGAAGGCCTTGCGTCTTCGCAGCGGCAACGTCAGCGGCCGCACCTTGGCGGTCGATCGCCTCCCGCATCGCATCCCAGTTGGCGACGCCGTCCTTGGCCGCGATCGACGCCATACGCATCGCGTCCGAACCGAACAGGGTCGCGGTCGCCGCCTGGTACTGCTCCTCGGTCATCTTCCCCGAGGCGGTCTTCAGTTGCTCCAGCAGAGAGCGCATCCCGACGAACTTGCCGGTCGTGTCGTAGACCTTGAGGCCGAGCTCTTCGATCGCCCCCTGAGCGGGGTTGCCCTGGTCAGTCAACGCCTGGAGCGACGTCTTCAATAGGGTGCCAGCATCAGATCCCATGATGCCCGCCTTCGCGAGCATGCCCAACGTCGCGCTGGTGTCCTCGGCTGAAACACCGAATCCGTGAGCTACGGTGGCTGCTTGCTGCATACCGTTGGCGAAGTCGGTCATCTCGCCCGATGCGGCGTTCGAGACATTCGCCAGCACGTCAGCGATATGGCCTGCATTGCTGGCATCGAGACTGAACGCCTGCAAAGTCTGGGACTGAATCTCCGCAGCTGTCGCGGCGTCGATCTGTGCGGCAGCAGCGAGCTGCAATGTGCCCTTCGCGGCGTCCATTGCCTGAGCGACAGTGAACCCACCCTTAGCAAGTTCGGTCATCGCGGCGGCAGCATCCGACGCCGACGTATTCGGCAGCGACGCATCGTTACCGAGTTGCTTAGCCCGCTCACTGACCTGGGCCATCTGGTCGGCCGTAGCCTGCGAGACAGCCTGCATCGTGTTCAGGGTGTTGGTGTAGTCGTTGCCGAGGGCGATGACCTTCTGGAACGCCGCACCAGCTCCGATAGCGACACCGATCAACCCGCCGATCTTGGACGCTGTGCCGACCGCGCCGCGTAGTCCAGTTTCGAGTTTCGTGTTGAAGCCCCGGGTATCCGGGGCGACCTCGATGTCAATTCTTCCGCCCGGCATCATTCACCTCCCGGCTTGTTGGGCATCGCTCGTCGGGCGCGCCGCTTCTCGATCTCGACTGCCGTGTCCTCCGCGGAGACCCCGACCCTGCGCAACTGTGCTGCCATCGCCTGGACTGCGTCGTGGCCGAGGAAGACGAGCGCTTCCATCGCGACGACGGGAAACACGGGACCCAGTCGGGCTTGGATCTCGCCGACTCTCCTCTTGACTTCCTGCCGGGTGCCCTCCCCAGCCGCGGCCGCAACCAACTCCGACACAGCCGCCGCATGTGACTGCACATCGGTTGTCGCGATGGGCATACCGTCCGCACCCACGATCAGAAGCGGGTCAGACGGGACCGCGCTCACGCCAGCACCTCACGGGCCGTGCGCTTCCGCTTACGCTTGGCGACCTTCTCAGCGGCCGATCGGGCTTCTGCCTGCCGGCGTTCGGCGATGGCGCGCCGCTCGGTGAGTGCTTCGTCGACGAGCTCCTCGGCGCGTCGACGGGCCTCCTCGGGGGTCAGGTAGGGGTGCTCGTTTTCCACCGCGACAGCGACAGCGGCAACCGGGTTCGGCATCTTCCACAGCGGCTTCGTCGTCTTCGCCTTCGCGGCTTCGGCAACACGCGCGTCGTAGAGCTCCTCGACAGGCTTCCACAGGGAGTCGACGAGCCGCTTGGAGGAAGAGTTCAACCCGAACGGGAATTGCGCGAATCGAGCCAACTGCACGGCGTCCGCGTAGCTGATCTCCTCCGGCGCCGGAAGGCGTTGCAGCCAGGCAAGGTCGGGGGCTTCGAGCGCGGTGACCGTGGGCGGATAGACCGGCGCCGACCGGGCGGCGTCGTCACGCGGATGCCGCACCGTCGCTCTGTCCGGGTCCTGTGCCTCCATGGCGGCCAGGACACCGTCCAGCCACTCCTTCACGGGAGCGGGATACGGGGGTGCGTTCAGTCGGGTGGGCTTGCCGGCGTCAACCAGCCTCTTCACACGCCCGCGATTCATCTCCGTGTTGTCGAGAGTCAGGAGGCTCAGGAGGGTCTGGGATGATGGAATTTTCGTCATGGTGGGTTGTCCTTTCGTCGTTGTTGTCTGGAGAGGTGAGGCGTTCGAGTTCGGCGACCGGGATTCGCTTTGTGTTCCCAAGCGACACCGCTTTCAGGTCACCGCGGCGAACCATCCGCTTCACGGTGCTCAGCGACACCGACAAAGCCTGTGCTGCATCGGTATACGTCACTGCCACCACCTCCGAGTTCTGATCGTGCTGCCCCCGCAAGTCCGCGTCACCTTGTGAACCTCTCTGACCTCTCAGGGCACTCGAAGTAGCTAAGGACTCGATGGCCTGTAGCTCGGGAGGCAGTGCCAGACCAACCGATCGGGACCAGGCCGCGTAGCGGCGAAGCGCGTGCGCAAGGTGTCCAGCCACAACCGAATCGAGGGAGAGAAGCACCAGAGCGGCGCCCGGTCGCGCTGGTCGAGGCATGGGTCGGTCACGCATGAAAGACGTCCTTTCAGGGAGTTTTTCGGGGCCCTGGCTCGCGCGCGTGACAACATTTCAGGTCCGCGAACTGCGAGTGCCCTCCCCCAAGGCGCACAGAATCAGGCCGGCGAGGGGGGTGGGGGTGGGTGGGGAGGCATCGGAGTGAGCCTCCCCACCCGGACAGGCGGTGGCCGCCCTAGGGGCGTGCGGGAGCGTTCGCACTCAGGGGGATTCGATGGTCGGGGCATCGCTGGCTGCGGTGCCGCGTGAGTTGTGGGCAGTTCAGCCGGACGCGGCGCCGGCCGGGACTCTTACGGCGGGCGCGGTACGTGGGTGCGAAGTTAGTCATCGGATTCCCGTCACGAGTTGCGGGCGTCGACGGTGGCAGCGAGGTCGAGAAGCGCGGCGGCGAGCTGCCGGGCCTCCCGAGTGGTCATGGACCAAGGGCCGAGCTCGATCTGCTCACCCAGGCCGTTGACGTATGTTGCCGCGGTCGTCACGCGCTCGTACTTGTCGTCGACGTCGTGGTGCAGATCGAGGGTGTGACGCGCGATCAGGAAGCGGGTGACGTCACCGGGCGTCGGGTGCGCGGGATCGTCGGGTAGTTCGCCCCAGCTGCCAGTGGCTGCACTCGGTGCGGGCGCGTCCACGGCCTCGGGTGTCACCGCGGTGGCAGTGGCCGCGTTGCGGTAGGCGTCGTCGAGCATCTGTCGATAGCCCAGTCCGGGGGCGAGTTTTTCGACCGTCGCGAGGGTCGGGTCGAGGATGTAGTGCGTCATCGTGCGCAGTGCCCCTGCTGCGACGTAGCCGAATGCGTCGGCACCAATCTTGTTGAGCCACCGAACAGATGACTCGTCTAGTGCCTGCTCGTCGTGGCTGTTGCGTGCCATGTCATAGGCGAGGGCGATGGAGTCAGATTGCATCTGGTCGATGTTCATCATGGCGATAGGCGCGCCGGTGGCGTCGACGAGCATGGCGTTCTCGGGCAGCGGATTCGGGGTCTGGTGGTTGGTCATGTCGTGGCCTTTCGGGTGTGGGGGCTGTTCGGTGTTGAAACCCGATCAGCTCGGTTGGTGAAGCGGTCGGGACAGCTGGTGTGTGGGCAGCTGCGGCAAAGTGTTTCGGCGGCAGCTCGGTGCCGGGGTGTGGCGGTGCCGTCAGCGATGGCGTCGTAGAGCGCCCAGCGGCCGATGCATGGGGCGCCTGCACGGTTCGGTAGGTCGGTGAGGATTTTTGCGAGCAGGGTGACGCAGTCGGGGTCAGGTTTTCGTGGGGTCATTGGTAGGCCCGTGGCTGCTGATCTGGCGTGCGTGCCAGGTGGGGGCGGCAGCGCAGGCATGGAATGGGTCGACCATCTAGGTCCTCACCCAGCCATCCGCTGCGGCATCGGGGGTCGTGGGCTGGTGTGACGGCATTCGTCACGGCTGCCTCGTTGTCGACGGGTTCTCCAGTCCGATCGAGGGTCATGCTGCATCACCTCCAAGGGGTGCAGTGGCGGGTTGTGTACGGCGCTCGCAGTCGGGGTGCATCGCCTTGCCGGCAGCGGCTCCGTCGAGCGGGAAGGTGCAGACCGGGCACCGTGCCGGGCCAGTCGGATCGCCGGTTGGGCCATTCACGCGAGCGTGGCCCGACTGTGAATCCGCGCCAGTTGGGCCAGCGTGTTTCCGCTGGTCACGCCCAGTTGGGCCAGTTGGGCCACTCTGTCGTGCATGAGGGGCTGTCGTGTCGGCGGTGGCCCGACTGGGAAGCGACCAAGTTGCGGTGCGCGGGAAGCCGGACATCTCCGAGTGCACGCCGATCTTTTTGGCGGCTCGCTTGACGGTCCGCTCGGCGAACTTGAGCTTGGTCGCTTCGATGAACACGTCCTTGCGGGGTGCCGATCCCTGCTCGGTGAGGTAGTCCTCGAGCCACTTCTCGACTTCGGTCCGGTCGTCGTCTTCGTCCTCGGCTCCAGTGAGCAGTTCGCGGGCGTCGCGGTCGGTCTCGCCCAGCCAGTGCAGCGCGCCGACTTCGGTCGGGCCGTCGTCGGTCGGCACGGTCGTCGAGATGATTTCGGCCTCCATGGATCGTGTGCGCGGGGCCAGGTTGCCCTTGGTGTTGGTAACGATCAGATGCCCGCTGTCGTCATCGAGGGCGACGGAGAGCACCGAGCGGGCGACCTGAGACCAGGCGATCGACCCGAGGATCAACTTTCCTGTGTCGGCACCGTCGCGCTTGCCGAAGTGGCACAGCCCGAACACCACACACCCCTGCCGGGCTGCGAGCTGCGCGAGCGGTTCGAGGTACTGGCGGACCGCGCGGTCGTCCTTGCCGGACAGCTCAGACGACATGCTCGAGGTGGCCGCGTCGAGGACCACGAAAGCCACCTGGTGCTGCGCGATGACTTCCTCGAGCGCGAGGGTGTCCAACGGCAGGACCAGAGTTCCCGAGTCGGTGTGCGAGGTCTCGACGTCAACGAAGATCACTCGCTCCATGTCGGCCCCGGCCGCGAGTAGGCGCGGGGCGACGGTGAACTCTCGTGAGTCCTCGGAGTGGACATAGAGCACGGTGTGCGGGGTGCCCCTCAGTTCGCCGTCGAGCTGACCGCGCGTGATCTGGGCGCACAGGGCCGCGGCAATAGTGGACTTGCCCAGGCCTTCCCGGCCTGCGAGCAGGGTGAGCGATCCGGCGGGAATCCAGTCGTCCATGACCCATCGGACGCGCTGCATCTTCACGTCGGATCCACGGGTAACCTTGAGTCGCCGGCCGTTGCCGTTGCCCTGGTCGAGGATCTGGAACTCGTCGATACCGTGACCGGCCGCGATGTGGTCGGCGGCGTCCTTCCCGCTGGCGGCGGTGACCACGACGACACCACCCGCGATCGGGTCCAGTAGTTCCCGGACCTGCGCGGCGTGCCGATGCCCGGGCTGGTCGTCGTCGGCGACGATGACAACTGTGTGCCCGGTCAGTGGTGTCCAGTCGAACAGGTTCGCCTTGCCCGCCCCCATCGCGTTGCAGATGGCGACCGCGCCCACTGACTCGAGCGCAAGGACATCCTTTTCGCCCTCGACTACATAGACCGGGGTGCCGGTCGGGTGCTCGTCGAGGCGCTCGGCACGGAACAGGTCGCGTCCCTTGGTATTTCCGGTCTGACGGAACGCCTTGCGTCCGTTGTCCTTGTAGCTGCGGCGCACCCGGCGTCCGTCACGGTAGGAGTAGGTGGCGCCGTTCGCGTCGTCGAACAGGTCCCGCATCGACAGCCCGACCGCGTCGAGTACCGCGGCCTTGTCGTCGGCGTGGGAGTTCATGAGGACCTGTCCGTCGATCTGACGGAACGTCACAGACCGGTCAGCGGGCGAGTGGCCGGGCGCCTGCGCCGACGCCGTGTCTCCTGCACCGTCTTTCCATACAAGCCCATGGGATTGCCAATGGTGTCTGAGTCTTTCGAGTGCGGTAGTCGTGGTGGGCACCATGTGCGCCTCTTTCGGTAGGCCGGGCAGGTGCGAAGTTTTCGCACCTGCCCGGTAGGTCAGTCCTGTGCGGCGCGACGAAAATCCGCAATGATCCAGGCGACTGACTGCATGGCAAGGAGTGCGGCAAGTGCGAGCTCGGTGGTGGTCATGCACTCACCGCCCCCTCGTCGCAAACCCGAATGTCGAGGCCGTCTGTCTCAATGACGTACTCGGCTTCGCTGCGCTCATTCGTCACGAACCACAGTCGCCAGCCGGGGACGTCAGCGACATAGACGCTGCCGACCGCGCGGCCTCGTAGCCCACCCGACGCGAACTTTCTCGCGACGTCCTGGTCAGCAGTCCACGCCCATCCATCGCGGAACTCTCGTGGGGCACCGCGGTACAGCCGGACTACTTCGGGGCGCTCTGCTTGCCGACCGTCGATGGTGAAGACGGTGTCTTCGAGGATCGCCCGCCAGGTTTCCTCGTCGAGCGCGCCCTGCGGGTATTCGGCGGACGTCCAGACCTTCGGAACGATGACGCTGAGGGTCTCGTGGTCCAACTCGTTGTCTACCCATGCGTCATAGAGGAGTTCGGGGCCGTGTACGCGCCCTGCGCGGGTGACCTGAGTCATGAACGCCTCTACCGCCGGGGAGAGAGACAGATTCGTGGACATCACTCGTCCTCCGAGGTAGTCATGGACTCGCGCGCCGTTGCCACGGCCAGGAGGATCGTGCGTGCGAGTTCCTCGGCTTCATCAAGGGTGAGCGAGTACTCCGAACCCGCGATCTTTTGGCGGCTGCCGTCGGCTGCCGCCCACCGCTCGAGACCGATGTGGGGCTCACGCGCGGTGAGGCACTGACGGATGTCGACGTATGCAACGGCGAGCTCGAGGTGCCCTCGCCCCTTCCCTGGAATGCCTGGGTGCCGGCGAAGAGCCACACTCGCAGGTGCCGAGATCATGGTTGCAGAGTGGGCGGTTGCGCCGCGGTAGGCGACCTCCTCACACCACGCGGGTTTCCGGTCTTCGGGAACGAGGCTGTCTGCTGTGGCAGCCGTGATGCCATCGTTACTGGCGTGCCACTGGTCGAGTGCTGGGGTATTCGATACAGTCGTCATCGTTGAATCCGTTCCTTCTTGGGTGTTGGCGCGGTTCTCGTTGCCCTCGTTCCCGGTTGCAGCCGGGGCGGGGGTTTCTTTCTCGGTGATTTGGCGGGGCACTACGCGACACCGCCGCGGACGTTGTTCGATTCCTGCGCTGCGAGCCAGTCGTTCAGACCTGAGAGCGGGTAGACGACCCTCTTGCGCCCAAGCGTGTGCGATCTCGGGCCATCCCCCGTGTGTCGCCAGAATCTAAGGGTCCCCTCAGGGATCCCGGTCATCGTGCTGACCTGCTTGGTTGTCAGGTAGGTCTCGCGGCGTTCTGTCTTTCCGGCGCTGCTGCGGTCCATGAAAACCTCTCTGGGGTTCAGTTCCAATTCAGAACTGAACAACAGATATCACGCATCGCCAACAGGTGCAACCTCCTGCGGGTACGATCCCCTCATGGGTTTTAGCGAAGAGGGCTTCCGAAGGCGGGTCAAGTTTGAGCGGGAACGACGTGAGTGGACGCAAGCCGAACTCGCGGACCAGCTCAATGCCCGTGGAGGCACGTTCGGCAAGTTCTATCCCTCCACGATCGCGAAAATAGAGAACCCGGCCGGAGACAAGCCTCGAGCGATTCGGCTTGACGAGGCTGCGGCCCTAGCTGACGTCTTTGGGGTGGGCATCGACGAGATGCTAGGCGCGAGAAAGTCGTTCGATCGAAAGGCTGCTCTTGAGCACCTCGGCGACGTTGCTGCGCGAAGCTACTCCCAAATCTCCGGTGCCACAGCTGCCGTCATGGAGGCCGTGGCAGGACTGCGCCTCTCGCCGGATGATCTCGAGGAGTTGGCCGTGCTTCTAGAGAATGATCTTCTGCGCCAAGATGATCCGGCAACAGACAAAAAAGCGATCCTCGCGCAACACACGGCCCTGCTCTTCCGGCAGGAAAGCAAGGACGCACTTCGCACCCTCAGCGGCGTCACAGCCCTCGCTCGTCTTCCCGAATCTGAAGTGGACAGGTACTGGAAGACTCACAACGAAGCTGTTGAGAAGGCGTACGCGGCTGAACAAGGTATCGACGTGCCGCACAACGAGGACGACTGTTTGAAAGCGGTTTCTGATGACCTCGACTCCTCGTCGTAATCGCCGTGCCGGGGTCGAGGACCGGTGGTTCAAGACCGCCCGCCTCGAGGGCGGAGAGTCAGCGAAGGTTGAGTCGGCGAACCACGGCAAGGGCAAGCGTTGGCGCGCCAGGTACGTCGACGACGAGGGCCGCGAGCACGTCAAAGGTTTCGAGCGGAAGATCGAGGCGCAGAAGTGGCTCGACGAGATCACCGCCGCGCAGGTCACCGGCAGCTACGTGGACCCCGTCAGAGGACAGGTGACGTTCGGATCGTTCTACCGCGAGTGGTCGCAACGCCAGGTGTGGGAGACGAACACACGACGGAACATGGACCTCACCGAACGCAGCGTGCCGTTCTCGAACATCGCAATCGGAGAGCTGCGCGCCAGCCACTTCGAGGCGTGGGTGAAAGCGATGCGCGACCAGCCACTCGCCGCCCAGACGATCAAGGCCCGCATGATGAACGTGCGCAGCGTCCTGAAAGCTGCGATCCGCGACCAGGTCCTCGCCAAGGATCCCAGTGCCGGCGTCTCACTCCCCCGCCTCCGCCGTGCTGAGGCCGCGATGGTCATCCCGACGAGCGAACAGGTCGGAGCGCTCGTCCGGTCGGCGCCAGAGGGCTTCGAGGCGTTCATCGCGTTGTGCGCTTTCGCCGGCACGCGCGCGGGCGAGACAGCGGCGTTCCGCGTCTCCGACTTCGACTTCCTGCGCCGCGAGATCGCGGTCTCCCGGCAGGTGCAGCGAGTGAGCAGCGGTGTCGTCGAGCTGCGCCCGCCGAAATACGGCAGCGAGCGCGTCGTGGCCGCGCCAGCCGCGCTCCTCGATCTGGTGGCTGAACACATCCGCGTGCATCGTCCCAGCGGTGCGCCCGATCGCTGGCTGTTCCCAGGGCTCGGCGAGAACCCCCTCGAGAGCAACATGGTCGGCACCCGATGGCGGAAGACGAAGAAGGCGGCCAGCGTCGAGCTGAAGCTGCACTCGCTTCGCCACTACTTCGCCTCCGGGCTGATCGCCGCGGGATGCGACGTGGTGACTGTGCAGCGGGCGTTGGGGCACTCGTCGGCGTCGGTCACGCTCGACACCTACAGCCACCTGTGGCCGAAGGCGCAGGATCGCACCCGCAAGGCTGCCGAGGGCTTGTTCGGGGAGGCGTTGGGACCTACTGCGGACGGTCTGCGGACGGAGCAGGGTTCTTAGGCCGCTGACCTGCATTCGCAGCCATTCACCACGATGGTGTGCAGCCAGCTGCGCACCGCCGCATCCGCCCGGAACGATCCCGCCGTCCGATGCGCCGACAGCAGCGCCTCCTGCAGCGCGTCGGCCGCGTCCTCGACGGTGTAGCTCGTTCTTCTCGCAACGTGCCAGAGATGGTCGTAGTGCCGGCTCAGCAACTCGGCAAACGCGCTTCCGTCCCCCTGCGCGTGCGCTGCCAAGAGTTCTGCATCCGACAGACCAGCTTTGGCGATCCCCCTGAAGATTCGCACCGGCGGATGTTAGCCGATCGATTGCCTGCCGTCGCGGCACGGGCGGCGGCCGCCGCTCCGGTGGCTCCCCGGTCAGGAGGCTGCGGTGAAGGACACCTCGGCGATCCCCGACTGGTTCTTGCCACCGGACGTGCTCAGATCGGTGATCCACACCAGGACGTTCTTGGTGGCGCTGTCCGACTTCAACGGGACCTCGGTCACCCCGTCCTGCAGGGTGGCGTTACCGATCACCCGCGTCTGGTCGAGCGAGGTGTTGGTCGACGGCGCCGTGCGGATCTCCACCTGCGTGCCCGGCGTCGACGACGTGATCTTCATGCTCGTCAGCTTGGCGGCGTCCGGCAACGTCACCATCAGCCCCACTCCGGACTTGAGCGCCGGGAACGGCTGGTAGTACGCGTCGGTGTTCCACGCCGTGGCCGGGTTGCCGTCGATCGCCAGGCCCGCGTTGGCGGCGTTGTCGGGCGTGCCCTGCGGCGAGAACACCGCCGCGGACGCCGGGACGACGGCCGCCGCCGCGGCGGACGGTGCCGCCGACGACGACGCCGCCGAGGACTGCGGCGCCTCCGAGGTGGTGGTCAGCCCGAAGTTCTGGTTGGTCAGCGGCTCGTCGGAACTGCCACCCGTCAACAGGTTCGCCAGCCACCAGCCGATGAGGGCGAGCACCAGCACCGTCAGCGCGCCGAGCGAGACGAGCGCGATCAACGTGCGGTTCGACTTCTGCTTCTCCGCGGCGACGGCCTCCGGGTCGGCCAGGGCATGCCCCTCGCTGCCCGGCACCCGCTGCCCCAGCCGCAAGGCCGGCATGAGGTCCGTCTTCTGGTCCACCACCGTCGCCTGGTCGAGGATGTGCTGCACGGTCGCGGCGGCGCGGATGCCGCTGTCGCCGCCCAGCGCCCGCACCGCTACCGCGGAGATCTCGAACGGAACCTCGGGCCGGACGGCCCGGGGTTCCACCGGTCGGCCCGACTCGTCGCGGTCGGCGGGCGGCATGCCGGCGGCCGACTCCGACCCCGGGTCGCCGAGCGGCCAACGATTGGTGATGAGCGCGTAGAGCATCGCGCCGAGACCCTTGACGTCCGCGGCCGGGTCGGCGTCGGACAGCGTGCCCGGGAAGGCCAGGACGGCGTCACCGGCCGTGCTGATCCGGATGCGGTCGGGATCGTCGATCGACAGTGCACTGCCGCCGCGGTGCGCGGCCTCGGCGGCGGCCGCGAGTGCCCGCACCGCCCGCGCGGCGCCGACGGGCGACGGATCCGTCTCGGCCATCTCCTTCAGCGACCGGCCCGGCGTCCACTCGGCGACCACGATGCCGCCCGAGCTGCCCCGGACGACGTCGAGGACGCGGGCGAGACCGGGCGAGTTGATGCGGCCCAGCCGCAGCGTGCGCGACAGGATCGCCTGCGGGCCGTCGGGTCCGGACGCGGCCGGACCCTCGACGCGCTGGTCGGCATCGACGAACGTGAGCGCGACCTCGCGGTCGAGCTTGATGTCGAGGGCCTGCCAGAACTGGAGGCCGCGGGCACCGCCGTGCGGCGCGAGCAGCCGGTACCGGCCACCGGCCACGGAGGCGCCGGGCACCAGCTGCGGACCGCGCAGCGGGCGGCGTGGTTCGGGAGCAGCTCCGGTGACGCGCAGAGGCGGCAACTGCGGCGACCCGATGGGGAACACACCGGTGTCGACGTTCAGGTCCCGGCGCCGACGGCGCTCGGTCGGTCGTTCACCTTCGATATCGGAAGATGCTGCGGCAGAATCGTGTTCGTCCGACTCGTTCGACGGGGCGGTCTGCTCGTCCGTCGATCCCCCACCCGCGACGTCCGCAACCTTCGTGGTGCCGTCCTCGACGGCGGTGACGTCTGTGCCGGGCTTCTTGTCGGCACCGTCGTCGTCGCTCACCCGTGCTCCTTCTATGAACTCGTCGGGGATGTAGTCCTCACCGACGTATGCCTCGCTGCGACCAGCGTACGGGAGACCATCAGGTCTATCGAGGGCGCGCGGCAGGTCGCGGATCACCGGAATCAACTCGGTATCAGGGTCGTACGCCGCCGTCGTGGACGCGTCGGCGGGCTCGGCGGCGGTGCGGCTCCGCAGGCCCGGGATCCGGCGTTGCACCGCCACGGTGATCGCCAGGATCTCCGGAATCTTCGCGAGCCACATCAGGACGAACGTGACAGTCAGCATCAGGGCACCGGTGACCGCGACACGGATCATCGCGCCCGGGCCGCCGAAGTTGTCCGACAGCCGGTCCAACCCCAGCAGTCTGTCCGCCGCGAACATCGCCACGGCGCCGGCGCCGGACGCCAGCAGCACCACCCACACGGTCTTGCCGACGTTCGCCATCCTCAGGTCGCCGAGGCTGCGGTGCAGCAGGAAGCCGCCGATGCAGGCGCCTGCGACGAACGCGAGACCGTTCGCGGCACCGAGCAGCACGACCACCTGTTGATTGTTCGACGCGACCAGCGGGGTCAGCGCCGACAGGCCGATCTTGACCCCGGTGATGCCGAGGATGATCCAGGTGGGGGTCCACGCCTGCTCGCGGGCGTAGAACACCCGCAGGTGGATGAGCACCAGTGAGTACGGGATGAGCGTGAACGCCGACCAGCTCACGGCCTCGCCGAGACGTTCGGCGTTCCCGGCCCCGAAGTTGCCGTAGCCGTACAGCGCCTGCCCCACCTGCGGGCCGGCGAAGGTGAGGAACGCGATCACCGGGATGAGCGCGATCATCGTCAGGCGGGTCGCGACCGACAGGTCGTCCACCACGGCCGGGGTGTCGTCCGCGGCGGCGTTGCGGCTCAGTCGCGGCATGATGGCCGTCAGCACGGTGACACCCAGGACGCCGTACGGCAGCTGCAGCAGCAGCCACGCGTTGTTGTAGATCGCCGGTCCGGCCTCGTCGGCGTGCGCCGAGATGCGGGTTGCGAACACCATGCCGGCCTGGCTGATCAACACGTACAGCACGATCGCGACGGCCATGCCGCCGAACTGCTTGAGACGGTCGTCGATCCCCCACAGCGGGCGCAGCGAGATGCCCTGCCGCCGGATCGCCGGGATCAGGCTCGTCGCCTGCGTCACGACGCCGGCCGTCACACCCAGGCCGAGCAACAGCAGGTGCGGATCGCTGATGCGAACCGGATCGAGCGAGATCTCCCCCGGCACCAGCCAGTACGCGGCCAGGATCGAGAGCACGACGACGTTGTTGAGCACCGGGGCCCACGCGCCCGGCTTGAACTCCTGCCGGGTGTTGAGGATCGCGGTGAGCAGCGCCGAGAGCCCGTAGAACAGGATCGCCGGCAGCAGCAGGAAGCACAGCGCCGTGGTGAGCGCGGTGTTGACCTCGCCGTCGTCCGGCAGGAAGACGTGGGTGGTCAGCAGCGGTGCGGCCGCCGTCGCGAACAGCGCGGCGGTCCCCAGCAGCGCCAGCGCGGCGGTGAAGAGTCTTCGTACGAACGCCGCACCCTGGTCGGGGTCCTCGCGTTCGGCGCGGACCAGCACCGGGACCACGATCGCGGTGAGCACGGCGCCGAGCACCAGCTCGGAGATCATGTTCGGGATCTGGCTGGCCACGGTGAAGGCACTGGCGACGGCCGGACCCAGCGCCGTCAGCAGCAGCAGCTGCTTGAGGAAACCGGTCATGCGGCTGATCAGCGTCGCGAAGGCGATCGATCCGGTCGCGGCGAGCAGACTCTTCTTCTTGTCCGGCTCGGCCACCGGTTCGGCCGCCGGCTCGGCCACCGCCGTCGGTGTAGGCGCGGGACGCCCCGGCGCGGGGCGGGGCGGCAGCGGGCGCTGCTGCCCGGGCGGACCCGTGCGCGTCGGCATCGGGCGCGGGACGCCGGGACCGGCGGGAGGAAGGGGACGGGCGCCCGGCGGCATCGGACGCGCACCGTACGGCGGCGGGCCCGGGCGCGGCGGCAGCCGGCGCGGATCGACCTGCTGCGGTGGCCGGGGTCCACCCTGCGGCGGACGGGGGCCGCCCTGGCGCGGTGGGCGGGGAACGTTCGGGGGCACGGCGCGCGGCGGGCCGGGCTGCGGCTGTTGCTGCTGCGGCCGGCCGGTGGGCGCGGGACGCGGTCCGTCGTGCTGGTCGGGCCGTCGGGGTCCGTCCTGCCGGTCGGGGCGAGGCGGCTGCGCGGGGCCGGGCCCGCGTTCCCAGGGCGCCGGACGAGCCGACGACCGATAGCCCTCGCCGGGAGAGTTGTCGGTCATGGACGTTCATACCCTTCGTCGGCTCTGTCGGGCTGGCCGCGGAACCGGTGCCACAGTCGGCGTCCGGCAAGGAACAACAGGAGCGCGCCAGCACCCGCGGTAATTATCGCCAAAGCCTGTCCGTACGCGTTCGACCGCACCGTGACGGACGTCTGTTCGCCCAGGCTCTGGCCGCTTTCGGTGGTGAGGGAGAGATCGACCACCATCGTGCGCGAATCGGAGACCTCGGCCGGTACCTGCAGCGAGCGACTGCCGCGGGGCGGCAGTTGCTGCGGCCCGATGTCGGTGATGTGCATCTCCGGCGGCGCGTCCACCTGCAGGCGGACGTCGACGGCCACCGGCAGGTCGTTGCGGGCCACCAGCAGCAGCGGACTCTGCTCCGACGCGAGGGTGTAGACGCCGCCCGGGGCGAGGATCGTGACCGCGCGGTACATGCCGTCGATCGCGACCGCGACGTTGCCCACCCGCACGTGCGCGGCCTGCTCGGCCGCCGTCGTGGTCGCGGTGTTCTCGTCGCGGCGCCCGGACAGACTCATCGCCCGCAGCAGATCCTCGCGCAGCGGCGCCATGAACCGGGTCGGGGTCAGCGGCACCTGCGGGTCGTCGACCAGCGCCGCCTTCATTTCGTCGATGCGCGGGGCCTGCACCTGCACCCCCTCCTCGATGGAGTCGGGGGTGCCGTCGACGATCGCCCGCTGCGGGTACACCAGTTCCGCCGGCTGAGCGGTGGTGGGCCGCTGCTCGACGACCCGGCCGAGGGGGCGGGCCGTGGCCAGACCGGAGCGCAGCAGCGTCGAGACCGTCGACAGCACCGCGGCCGCCTCGTCGCCGTCGGCCGACCACCGCTGCGGGGGCGCGATCAGCATCGACCGATCCGACGCCCGGTTCGCCGCGGAGGTGTCGTCCCGCTTCTGCAGTGACATCCAGGTCACGGCGCCCAACGCGTCCTGCAGGCGGGCGGTGCGCGAGTCCCGGTCGAGGTTGTAGCGGGCCCGCTCGGGGACGTACGAGGGGGTGTGGGGGTCCGCGCCGACGGCGGCCAGCGCGGCCGCGGCGGAGACGTCGAACAGCGCGGCGTCGACGGCGTCCGTGCCGTCGAGCGCGACCTTCCGGCCCGCGCCGGGCGGGGTCTCGACGGCGTTGGCCGCGAGCAGCGTCGTGGTGCGCCCGAGTCCCTGCAGCATCCGGGCCGAGCCCTCGTCGAGTACGCCGGCGTCGGGCCAGGTGATGTTGCGCTGCGAGGTCACACCCAGGATGGAGTCGACGATGTCCGCCGGCGACAGCAGCGCGCTGGAGGTGAGGGAATCGTCGCCCACCCGGGCGAGCGCCGACAGGTCGACCTGCGCGAACGGCACGGCCGTGATGCACATGCCGCGGGCCAGCGTCTCCAGCCGGTCGAGCCAGGCCGCGGCGGCGTCCCGGCCGGACCCCTCGCGCGCCGGGCCGCCGGGCTGCGCCGGATCGTCGACGACGAGGTAGCCGCGCGTCATGTTGCTGACCGTGATCAGCAGGTCCGGGTCGACGGCCAGGCACATGCTGTCCGCGAGTTTGCGGTCCCGGTCCACCTCGGGCCCGGTCGCGAACTCGGCCGCGGCCAGCAGCCGGTCCAGCCGACCGCCCTGGGAGAGCGAGCCGGCGAGGTCGTCGTCCGCCAGTCGCACCTTCTCGGTGACGGATCCCGGAACTCCTGCGGCCAGCTGGGGCTCGTCCGCGAGCGGCCACAGCATCGTGACCGCGAGCGGGTCGGACGTGTCGGGCGGCACCGGGGCCGTCGCGGACGCGGAATCCGTACCCTGCGGCGCGGTGTCGTCCGAACCGGCGGCCTGCGGCAGCCCCAGCACCGGGAGCAGGAATCGGGCGTCGTCGAGCCGGGCCTGACCGCCGTACGCGGGGCTGCCGTTGACGTTGACGAGCAGGGGGTAGACGCCCGGCTCGGTGATGTCGAGGGACCACCCGGTCTGCGAACGCAGCGGCAGCGACAGCGTGAACTGCCTGCCCTCACCCTCGTCGAGACTCTCCGCGACCTGGACGAACGGTCCCACCGTGTCGAACTCGCCCTGGTCGAGGTCCAGCGACGTGCGCAGCTCCTCGCTCGAGTCCACCGCGACGGCACGCTGCAACCGGACCCCGATGTCGGTGACCGGACGGTCGCCGACGTTCGTGACGGTGCCGGTGACCGTGACGTCGGGTTCGGTCGTGGTGGTCACCGCGGTCGGGGTGACGTCGTCGATGCGCAGTTCGAGGAACTCGGGTGGGGTCCGGGACTTCGTGACCGGTGCCCGGGTCGTCGACGTCGGCGTGGACGTCTGCCCGGCCGCGGGGCTCGTCGTGGTCTGGGCCGCGGCCGCGGCGGTCCCGAACGACAGCGCACCGACGGACACGGTGCCGAGCAGCATCAGGACGAGGGTCAGCGCCGTGAGGATCGAGGCACCGGGTCGTCGCCATGCCGGACGCGATGCCACTGTCATTCCGCGTCGGACCCCCCGGCGCGTGTGGGTTCCATCTCCGCGATGAGTTGCCCGGCGATCTCCGCGAGTTTGCGTTCGTCGGCGTACGCGAGGCGGGAGTCCAACTCCGACAGCGGCACCCAGGCCACCTCGGTGACTTCGATGTCGGCGTCCGACAACTCACCCCCGAGCGAACGCATCAGGTAGTGGTGCACGGTCTTGTGGACGCGTCGGCCCTCGGTGACGAACCAGTAGTCGATGCTGCCCAGCGAGGCGACCACGGCGCCGCGGATGCCGGTCTCCTCGGCCACCTCGCGCATCGCGGTCTGCTCGGCGGTCTCGCCCTGCTCGATGTGTCCCTTCGGCAGCGACCACAGCAGCCGTCCGCGCCGGTCGGTGCGGCCGATGAGCGCCGCGCACAACTTGTCCCGGGGACCGCCCAGACCGTCCACGACGAGCCCGCCGGCGGAGGTCTCGCGCACCGTCCGCATGTGCGGCGTGGCCGACCCGGTGCCTGCGCCGCGCCGCCGCGAGGAGCGGCGGTTACGGTTGGCACGTTCGGCGGCGGACACCTCATCGATCGTAGTTGACAGAATGCACACGGCCGGACTCCCACGCCAGCGTGAGTGGGGCGTCACTTGGACGTGCGGTTCGCCGTTTGCCGACCTCGGTAAGGTTTGCTGACGTGAATGCCCCCACCCCCGACGCCGACCGGCGTGCCCGACTGCTCCGCGGTGCGCACGAGACCCTGAGCGCCTTGTCGGACGTGCTGACCCCGCTGGGGGCGCGGTTCGCCGCGGCCGGACACGAGCTGTACCTGGTGGGCGGCAGCGTGCGCGACGCCGTTCTGGGGCGGCTGGGAACCGACCTCGACTTCACCACCGATGCGCGGCCCGAGCAGGTGCAGCAGATCCTGCGCGGCTGGGCCGACAACCAGTGGGACACCGGCATCGCCTTCGGCACGATCAGCGCCGCCAAGGGCGACGACCAGATCGAGATCACGACGTACCGCACCGACACCTACGACGGTGTCACCCGCAACCCCGAGGTGCAGTACGGCACCACGCTCGAGGAGGACCTGGTCCGCCGCGACTTCACGGTCAACGCGATGGCGGTGCGCGTCGACGGCAGCGGGACGTTCGAGTTCGTCGACCCGCTGAACGGCATCGACGCGCTGCTCGCGGGTGTCCTCGACACCCCGGCCGCCCCCGAGATCTCCTTCAACGACGATCCGCTGCGGATGCTGCGCGCGTGCCGGTTCGTCTCGCAGCTGGGGTTCACGCTCGCGCCGCGGGTGCAGCAGGCGATCGTCGACATGGCCGGGCAGATCGACCGCATCACCGCGGAGCGGGTGCGCGCCGAGCTCGACAAGTTGATTCTGGGCGAGTACCCGATCGACGGCATCAACGTCATGTGCGAGACCGGGCTGGCCGACCGGGTGCTCCCCGAGATCCCGGCGATGAAGCTCGAGATCGACGAGCACCACCAGCACAAGGACGTGTACTGGCACTCGCTGACCGTGCTCAAGCAGGCGATCGACCTCGAGGACGGTGACCCGGATCTGGTCCTGCGCTGGGCCGCCCTGCTGCACGACATCGGCAAGCCCGACACCAAGCGCAACGAGGCCGGTGGCGGCGTGAGCTTCCACCACCACGAGGTGGTGGGCGCCAAGCTGGTCCGCAAGCGGATGCGCGCGCTCAAGTACTCCAAGCAGATGGTCGACGACGTGGGCCAGCTGGTGTTCCTGCACCTGCGGTTCCACGGCTACGGCAAGGGGCAGTGGACGGACTCGGCGGTGCGCCGCTACGCCACCGATGCCGGGGACCTGCTGCCGCGGCTGCACAAACTCGTCCGCGCCGACTGCACCACCCGCAACAAGCGGCGGGCCGCCGCTCTGCAGGCCACGTACGACGACCTCGAGGTGCGCATCGCCCGGCTGGCCGAGCAGGAGGACCTCGCACGCGTGCGCCCGGATCTGGACGGCAACGCGATCATGGAGTTGCTCGGTATCCCGGCCGGACCCCAGGTGGGCAAGGCGTGGAAGTACCTCAAGGAGCTGCGGCTCGACCGCGGACCGCTCGACCGCGACGAGGCCGAAGCCGAACTGCTGAAGTGGTGGGCCGAACAAGCCGAGGGGTGATTCGTCGCATCTGCGGGCACACATGTTTGAGAAAGCCGCAGATGCGGACCTACACTTCGGCAATGCCTGACATCCGGATCCGTGACGCGGCCCAGCTCCTCGGTGTCAGCGACGACACCGTCCGGCGGTGGGTCGACGCCGGCACCCTCGACGCGCACAAGGACGACGCCGGTCGGATGGTCGTCGACGGTGGTCGGCTGGCCGAGTTCGCCCGCGCCAACGCCGCCCCGTCCCCCGAGAACCCGCTCCCGGTGGGCAGCTCGGCCCGCAACCGGTTCGTCGGACTGGTCACCCGGGTGGTCGTCGACGGCGTGATGGCGCAGGTCGAGATGCAGTGCGGCCCGTTCTCGGTCGTCTCGCTCATGAGTGCCGAGTCGGCGCGGGAGCTGAAGCTCGAACCCGGCAGCGTCGGGGTCGCGGTGGTCAAGGCGACGACGGTGATCGTCGAGACGCCCGGAGTGACGGCGTGAGCCGGGATCGCGCCGGGCTCGTCGCGCTGGTCGCCGTCCTGGCCGCCGTGCTCGCCGGGTGCAGCGGGAACTCCACCGAGGCGGGTACCCAGACCACCGAGCCCGAGTCGATCACAGTTTTCGCCGCGGCGTCGCTGCGGTCCACGTTCACCGAACTGGGGCAGCGCTTCGAGGCGCAACACCCCGGCACGCGGGTGGTGTTCAACTTCGCGGGGTCCTCGGAGCTGTTCACCCAGCTCGACCAGGGCGCACCCGGAGACGTGTTCGCCTCCGCGGACACCGCCAACATGACCAAGGCCCGCGGCGCCGGTCTGACGGCCAACGACCCGGTGAACTTCGCGACCAACGTCCTCACCATCGCGGTGCCCCCCGGCAACCCCGCGCACGTCACCTCGTTCGCCGATCTGGCCCGGCCCGACGTCAAGGTAGTGGTGTGCGCCCCGCAGGTCCCGTGCGGCAACGCCACCAAACGGGTCGAGGACGCCACCGGCGTCAACCTGAAGCCGGTGAGCGAGGAGTCGTCGGTCACCGACGTCCTCGGGAAGGTGGTCACCGGTCAGGCCGACGCCGGCCTGGTGTACGTCACCGATGCCGCGGGCGCGGGCGACAAGGTGACCGCGGTGCCGTTCCCCGAGGCGGCCAAGGTCGTCAACACCTACCCCATCGCGACACTGCGCGAGTCCGGGCACCCGGACCTGGCGGGCCAGTTCGTCGACCTCGTCATCGGGCGCGACGGGCGACAGGTACTGAGCCGGGCCGGATTCGGAACGCCGTGACGACGCGCGCGCGGGTGCGGGTCCCGGCCGGACTCCCGGCGTGGATCTACCTTCCCGCGGTCGTCGGCGGTCTGCTGGTGGTGCTGCCGCTCGTCGCGATGCTCGTGGGCGTGGACTGGGCCGATTTCGGTCAGCTCGTCACGTCCGAATCGTCGCTGGCCGCACTGGCGTTGAGCGTGAAGACGGCGTCCGTCAGCACGCTGCTGTGCCTGCTGCTGGGGGTGCCGATGGCGCTGGTGTCGGCGCGCTGCACCTTCCCCGGCCTGGCCGCCTTGCGGGCGCTGGTGCTGCTGCCGCTGGTCCTGCCGCCCGTCGTCGGCGGGCTGGCGCTGCTCTACACCTTCGGCCGGCACGGACTGATCGGCCGGCACCTCGAGGTCGCGGGAATCCACATCGCGTTCTCGACGACGGCGGTGGTGCTGGCGCAGAC
Source organism: Rhodococcus sp. SGAir0479 (assembly GCF_005484805.1). Classification (NCBI taxonomy): domain Bacteria; kingdom Bacillati; phylum Actinomycetota; class Actinomycetes; order Mycobacteriales; family Nocardiaceae; genus Rhodococcus; species Rhodococcus sp. SGAir0479. The sequence continues at coordinate 4,026,035 of NZ_CP039432.1, read as the reverse complement.
GTTCGTGGCGTTGCCGTTCCTGGTGATCAGTCTCGAGGGTGCCCTGCGTACCGCCGGCCGCCGCTACGAGGCGGTGGCCGCGACGCTGGGGGCCCGTCCCACCACGGTGCTGCGCCGCGTGACGGTGCCGCTGGTGCTGCCGGGACTGATCTCCGGCGCGGTACTGGCCTTCGCCCGCGCACTCGGCGAGTTCGGCGCCACCCTCACGTTCGCCGGCAGTCTCCAGGGCGTCACCCGCACGTTGCCGCTCGAGATCTACCTGCAGCGCGAGACCGACCCCGAGGCCGCCGTGGCGCTCTCGCTCGTGCTGGTGGTCGTCGCCGTCGCGATCGTGCTCGCGGCCCGGACCCGGCGCGGCGCGGGGGCGATGTGAGCGGGCTCGAGGTGCGCGCGCGCGTCGCGTCACGGGACCTGGACGTCGAGCTCGCGGTCGCGCCCGGCGAGGTCCTCGCGGTCCTCGGACCGAACGGGGCAGGCAAGTCCACCCTCCTCGACGTCGTCGCCGGCCTGCTCGGACCCGACGACGGACGCGTCGTGCTCGACGACCGGACCCTCACCGACACCGCGGCCGGGGTCGCGGTACCGCCGCATCGGCGCTCGGTGGGGCTGCTGGCCCAGCAACCGCTGCTGTTCCCGCACCTGAGTGTCCGCGAGAACGTCGCGTTCGCACCGCGCAGCGCCGGCCGGGGGCGCCGCGAGTCGTTCGCGGCCGCCACGCGGTGGCTCGCGGAGGTGGACGTCGCCGCCTTCGCGGACCGGCGGCCGCGACAGTTGTCCGGGGGTCAGGCGCAGCGCGTCGCGGTAGCCCGCGCGCTGGCGGCCGAGCCCGATCTGGTGCTGCTCGACGAGCCGATGGCCGCGCTCGACGTCGGGGCCGCCCCGGCCGTCCGTTCGCTGCTGCGCCGGGTCCTGCGGACGGGCGACCGCACCGCCATTCTGGTGACTCACGATGTGCTCGATGCACTTTCGCTCGCCGACCGGGCGGTGGTGCTCGACGGTGGTCGCATCGTGGAGGACGGGCCGGTGGACCGGGTGCTCACGCGTCCCCGCAGCGCCTTCGCCGCCCGGATCGCCGGAATCAATCTGCTCGCCGGCAAGGTCGGGGCAGACGCCCTGGACACGCCCGCGGGCCCGGTGCACGGCGTGACCGACGACGGGTGCGTGCCCGGCGACAGCGCCGTCGCGGTCTTCGCACCCACCGCCGTCGCGGTCCACCGGGTGCGGCCGGAGGGAAGTCCCCGCAATGTCTTTCGCGTTCGTATCGCGGAGATCGGCGGGCACGGTCAGGTGGTCCGCGTGCGCGGCCGCGACCACCACGACGGCTCGCCCGGTCTCGTCGCCGATGTCACCGCCGGTGCCGTCGCCGACCTCGACCTCGCCCCGGACGACGACGTGTGGTTCGCCGTGAAGGCCACCGAGGTTGCGATCTATCCCGCCGACTGAGCACGGGTGACGTTCACCCGACGGGCGGGGTTGTCCACAGCCCGCGACGGTGGGTGTCCGGCTGTGGACAACTGCCGTCGACACGGCCGAGTGGGACCGCCGCTGCCGTAACGTCCCGGTGCAAGGGGCATGGACGGGGGTGGCGATGGAGCAGGTGTGGGTCGAGCCGGCGCGGTTGATCGACGCGGCGGTGACGGTGAGGGCGGCCGCAGGTCGGCTGGCGGACGCAAAACCATCTGTGGCGGAGGTCGATTCGGAACTGCCGGCGTCGCTGGTCGCCACCGCGTGCGGGGAGGGGAGCCGGTCCGCGGTACGCGTCCTCGACATCGTCGGCGAGCGACTGCGTGCGTGGTCGGCAACGGCGGAGGAGACGCTGGCGGAGGTCACCGGGACGGACGCGGCCACCGCCCGGGCGCTCGACGGCGTGGGCGTGGACCGGTGACGGCGCCGTCGGTGTCGCACGCCGGGGCATGGGGTCCCCAGGTGCTGGTCCGGCAGGCGCAGCAGTGGCGGCGGGCCGGTGCGTTGCTCGACGTCGGCATGGACGACGTCGGGCGCGCCGTGGACGCCACCGGAGACTTCTGGGGCGGTTCCGCCGCGGACGCCGCGCGGGCGCAGGCCGCGGAGATCCGCGCGATGGGGGCCAGGACGGGATCGGTTCTGCACGCCGCGGCGCTGGCGGCCGACGAGGCGGCGGTGCACCTCGGCCGGGCGCGGGACGAGGTGCTGGACGCCGTCGGGGCGGCCCGCGCCGAGGGTTTCGAGGTCGGCGACGACGGCACGGTGGGGGTCGCGCCCCCGATGGCGGCCGTCACGCTGGGGTACGGGATGGCCGGGGCGCTGGCCCGGGAACGGCTGCGGCGGCGCGCGGGGCAACACGGCGCGCTGATCGGCTCGGCGCTGGGCGCGCTCGGTGCGGCCGACGGACGTGCCCGCTCGCGCGTCGTGTCGGCGTTCGCCGAACTCCCCCGCGAAGGCGAGGAGGAGACCGGATGGGTCGGTGTGCTGCCGGTTCCGATTCCGCCACGGACGCGATCGACGGCGGCCGCCGATCGCGCGTGGTGGGACGGACTCTCGGCGGCGCAGCAGCAGACGGTGCTCGGCACTTCTCCCGACGTCGTCGGGAGTCGGGACGGGTTGCCTGCGCAGGTGCGGCACCACGCCAACGTGGCCCGTCTCGCGAGCGAACGGGTCGCGCTGGAGGACGCGAGAGAGACTCTGGCACAACGCGCTTCGACGATGTCCGGATTCGAGGCGACGCTGGCGCGACGCGAGCTGGTGGACGTGACGAGCCGGCTCCTCGATCTCGACGTGGTCGAGGACGTCCTGCGGGCGCAGCCGGACCGCCTGCTGCTGCTGCTCGACACCCGCACCGGGGAGCAGGTCCGGGCCGCGGTGGCCGTCGGTGACCCGGACGACGCCGATCACGTCGCGGTCACCACTCCCGGGATGAACGCCGGTGTCCGCGCGACGCTCCCCGCGATGACGGAAGAGGCGGCGGCGCTGCGGGACGAGGCGCAGACGCTGCTGCGGGACACGGCCGGGCGCGCGGACGAGACGGTGTCGGTGATCGCGTGGCTCGGCTACGACCCGCCACGGGCCGCGGGCAACGTGACCGACGTCGCGGCCGGCGGGATCGCGGTGGCCCAGGAGGCGCGCGCCCGCGCGGGCGCCCGCGACCTCGCGCGGTTCTACGACGGACTCGGCGCGGCGCACACCCGCTCCGATCCGCACCTGACCGCCATCGGGCACTCGTACGGTTCGGTGACGGCGGGACTGGCGCTCGTCGAGCCCGGGCGGCACCCGGTGGACGACCTCGTCGTGTACGGCTCACCCGGTCTCGTCGGCGTGCAGACGCCGAGCGATCTGCGGTTGGGTCCCGGACACGCGTACGAGATGACGGCCGCGGACGACGTGATCGCACACCTCGACCGCTTCGGTCCCGGTCCGCTGGGCGGCGGTCCGTACGCGATCGACGGATTCGTCCATCTCGCAACCGAATCCGCAGTCACCCCCGACGGAGTCCACCGCGACGGCGCGACGGGACACAGCCAGTACCCCCGGCTGGGGGACAACGGGCGCCTGCGCACCAGCGGCTACAACCTGGCGGCGGTCGTCGCGGGTCTGCCGGACCGGGCGGTGCTCGTGGGCGCCGGGCCGAACGGAACCGTGTGACGCCGCCGTGCATCCACCCGGATATGGGAGCACTCGAGTACTGGTTCGGCACCGGGGACGGCGACCCGAGCACGTGGACCTCGGCGGCAGATCTCGACCTGGGCGGGGCCGGCCTGCTCGACGCGGTGCGGTTGGACTTCGACGGCGACGCAGCCGTGGACGACGCGATGTGGGACTTCGACGGTGACGGGACCGTCGACCGGGCGGTGCTCGACGTCGGCTCCCGCTACGCCCGGTACTTCGCCGACCCCACGCACACCGGGGTCTGGGGGCACGAGGTGTCGGCGGCCGGGCCGGCCCCCCGTCCCGGACCGGCCCCCGAACCCGGCCCCGCATCCGAACCCGGCCCGGGGCCTGCGCCGACCGGCTGGCGCACGGTGGACCACGACGGCGACGGCGCGACCGACGACGCGGTCGCGGACTTCGACCACGACGGGACGCCGGACGTCGTGCTGGTCTCCACCCGCGACGACGGCCGCTACGACACGGTCCTGGTCGCGGAGGACGAACCGGACCGGCTGTCGGTGCGTCTCACCGACAGCGACGGCGACGGCCGCCTCGACTCGGTGCGCCGCGACATCCCGTGACGGTCAGCGCGTCGTACGCCGCGAGTTGAGCGCGATCGCCGTCAGTCCCAGCGCGTACACGCCGGCCCCGGCGAGGACCAGCCCCAGCGAGTGCCCGTCCGGGGCGACCACGGTGGCCGCGGCCGCGAGGGAGGCACAGAACGCGATGTTGAAGACGGTGTCCTGCAACGCGAACACCTGGCCGCGACGGTCGTCGTCGATCTCGATCTGCATCGCCGCGTCGCCGGTGAGCTTGACGGTCTGGCCGGCGAAACCGAGCAGGAACGCACCCACCAGCAGCAGGGGCTGCGACAACGACGCGATGAGCGTGGCCTGCACGACGGTCGCGAACCCGAGCGCGACGGTGACCGTGCGGGGGCGGTCCAGGCGGGGGATCAGCCACGGCGTCGCGAGCGCGGCCACCAGCATCCCGGCGGCGGTGGCGCCCACCGCGACACCGAACCCGGCGAGCCCGCCGGGCAGCGCGGACCCGGACGCCGGATCGCGCAGGATCAGCACCATCAGCAGGGTGTTGATGCCGAACACGACGCGGTGCGCCCCGATGCCCAGCATCGCCGTCGTCACTCCCGGCGCCGCCCACACCGCCGTCGCGCCGGTGCGCAGCCCCGCCAGCACCGCCGCCACGGTGCCGGGCGTGCCGGGGCCGCCGACGTCCGGCTCGGCCGGTCCGTCCGGCTCGGCCGGTCCGAGGGCGTGCAGCGCGAACCCGCTCACCGCCCACGCCGCGACCACCGACCCCACGGCGCCCGCCGCCACCGCGACCCCGGAGCCGAGATCGCCCTCGCCCACCGCGCCGATGATCGCGACGGCCGTGCCCGCTCCCAGTGCCGAGAACACCGACGCTGCGGTCGCGAGCACGGAATTGGTCGGCACCAGCCAACTCTGCCGCACCACGTGTGGCAGGGACGCGGAGACGCCGGCCAGCACGAAGCGGCTCACGCCGATCGTGGCGAGCGCCAGGATCAGCAGCGGTGTCTCCCCCGCCCCGCTGAGGAGCAGGACCGCGATCACCAGGATCAGACTGCCGCGCAGCAGGTTTGCCCACAGCAGCACCGCGCGGCGGTCCCAGCGGTCGAGCAGGGCGCCCGCGAAGGGGCCGAGCACCGAGTACGGCAGCAGCAGCACCGCGAAGCCGGCCGCGATCGCGAGTGGTTCGGTCCGGCGTTCCGGGTTGAACAGGATCGCGCCGCCCAGTGCGGCCTGGAACAGCCCGTCGCCGAACTGGCTGGCGAAGCGGACCGCCGTCAGTCGGGCGAGGCCGGGCGAGTGGCGCAGTGTGGTGGCGGCGGTGGCCCACGACTCCCGAACCGAACTCCATCTGCGCACACGCCGACCCTATCGGCCGGCTGTCGCCGCCAGCTCGGTCCGCCACCACCGCACGGTCTCGGTGGCGGCCTGCGCCAGCGGGGTCGGCGCGAGGTGCAGCCGCCGCTCGCTGCGACGGCTGTCCATGACGTACGGGGCCTCGAACTGGTAGAGCATCTCGGCCAGTTCCCGGGTGGGGCGGTGGACGGTGCCGAGCGCGCGGAGCAGACCACCCGGCAGTGTCCCCACCTTCGGCGGCCGCACCTGCGCCGCGTGCGCGTACGCCTCGACCATCTGCCGCTGCGTCACCGCAGGCGCGGTGGGCGCGTGGAGCACCGAGTTCCACAGCGCCGGGTCGTGCGCCGCGGTGATCATCGCCGCCGCCAGATCGGGCACGTACGTGAACGAGTGCTCCACGTCGGCCCGTCCCAGCACCCGGATGGTCTTCCCGTTCAACACCGACGGGACCACCCGCTCCCCCGCGTGCGCGGTCCGGACACGCGGACCGAAGAAGTCGGACGCGACGACGCTGACGGTCGAGGTCGGGTGCGCGGCCCGGGCCGCGAGCAGCCGGGTGCGGACTCCGAGCTTGCCGCTCGTCGCGTCACGGGGACCGTCCTCGGTCATCACCCCGTCGGGACGCCCGTACGAATAGAGGCTCTCGGGGAACACCACGACGGCACCGACCCGGTGCGCCGCGTCCATGACGGTCTGCTCGGCGGCGGGCAGTTCCCTCTCCCACGCGCGGACGTCGTATGCGGAGCCGTGGATGCAGTGGAACACCGCGGACGCCCCCTCGAGTGCGGGTCCCAGGGCGGCGGCGTCGGAGACGTCCAACTTCCGACGTTCGATCCGCGGATGATCCGGACCGCTGCCCGAGCGCGTCAGCACCCGGACGTCGTGGCCGGCCTCGGCGAGTTGCTCGGCGACGGTCCAGCCCACGGGGCCGGCTCCGGTCACTACCTGCAGGTTCGACATGGCGTGCTCACTTCCTCGAAAAGTTTTCGGTTGTCGAGAGCACTGCTCTCGTTTCTGAGACTGCGCTCTCTCGCCAGCCTTGTCAAGAGCAGTGCTCTCTTTTGTTGACAGTGCTCTCTAGGCTCGGGCAGGGTGGGGACATGACGACCACGCCGCGCGAACGCGCCCGCGAGCAGACGCTCGCCGAGATCACCCGCATCGGGCGCGAGCACCTCGCGACGGAAGGCGCGGCGGCGCTGTCGCTGCGGGCCGTCGCCCGGGACCTCGGGGTGGTGTCGTCGGCGGTGTACCGCTACGTCGCGAGCCGCGACGAGTTGCTGACACTGCTGGTCGTCGACGCCTATTCCGAGCTGGGCACGGAGGTGGACACCGCTGTCGCGGCCGTGCCGGCGGACGACCATCGCGGGCGGTTGCACGCGCTCGCCCGGGCGGTCCGGGCCTGGGCGTTGCGGGAGCCGGCCCGGTACGCGCTGCTGTTCGGCAGTCCGGTGCCGGGCTACCACGCCCCGGCCGATCGCACGACCGGCCCGGGTACGCGCGTCGTCGTCGGGCTGATCGCCGTCATCGAGGACGCGCACCGGGCCGGTGCGATCGCGCTGCCGGCCACGCCGCTCGACCCGGGACTGGCGGGCGATCTGCGGCGCATCCGCAGCGAGATGGCGCTCACGATCCCCGACGAGCTGCTCGCCCGCGGCGTGACGGCCTGGGCGGCACTGTTCGGTGCGGTCAACTTCGAGGTCTTCGGGCAGTATGGCGCCGACACCTTCGCCGATCCGGCGGCGCTCTTCGAGCATCACCTGGTGGTTCTCGATCAGATTCTCGGACTCGCGTGAGGTGCCCCGAGGTGGTCGACGACACGTCGCCCGCTATACCCCCACGGGTATAAAGTGTGAATCGAACGACCCCTCCGGGGGTCTGGAGAAAGCGAGCAGAGTGGCTCTACTGTCGAAGCTGTTCCGCAAGTCGTACGGCGTCGTCGACGTCCACGAGGCACGGGCACTGGTCGAGCGGGGCGCGGTCCTGCTGGACGTGCGGTCCGGTGCCGAATGGGAGTCCGGGCACGCGCCCGAGGCGACCCATCTGCCGCTGCACGAGGTGATCGAAGGTGGCCGCGACGCCGTCGGCGACCGACCCGTCGTCGCGATCTGCCGATCGGGCGGCCGGTCGGCCACGGCGGCCCGCGTGCTCGCCCGCGCGGGTGCCGAGGCGTACTCGGTGCGCGGCGGGATGGACGCGTGGCGGCGTGCCGGCCTGGACGTCACCGCCTGACACCGCACATTCGAAAGGTGACCCGACATGGCACTTCCGAAGCATTCCGGCTGGTCCATCGAACGGATCGTGCCGCTTCTCGGCGGCTCGGTGGTGGGCGCGAGCCTGCTGCTCGGGCGTGAGCACTCCCCGAGGTGGCGCGGCCTGACGGCGTTCGCCTCGGCGAATCTCGTCCTGTACGGGGTCGTCGGCTGGTGCCCCATGAGCCTGTTCCTGCAGAAGCTCGGGGTCCCGCGCGCCGTCGCGTGCCCGGTGCCCTCCGCCGACCGCGACAACCCCGCCGCGTAGACGCGACACGATCGACCGATTCAGTGCCTCCCGAATCGGCCTCGTCGATGAGATGATGGCCGAGTGGCGCACTCGGACGAACCTGAGGATCGCACTGCGTCGGCGCAGCCGGGGGTGCGGCCGGGCAGCCTGCTGGTGTCGACGCCCGACCTGTTCGAGGCGACGTTCCGCCGCACGGTCGTCTACATGATCGAGCACAACGACGCCGGCAGCCTCGGTGTCGTGATCAACCGCCGCAGCGAGACGTCGGTGCAGGAGATCCTGCCGCAGTGGGCGCACCTGGCCGCGGACCCCAAGGCCGTCTACGCCGGGGGCCCGGTGACGCGGGACGCCGCCCTGTGTCTGGCGACGCTGCGGGTCGGCGCGGACATCTCGGGGATCCGGGGGCTGCGCCGCATCGACGGCCGGGTGGCGCTGGTCGACCTCGACGCCGACCCCGACACCGTCGCGCCGGTGATCGAGGGGCTGCGTGTCTTCGCCGGGTACGCCGGATGGAGCCTGGGGCAGCTGGACTCCGAGATCGATCAGTACGACTGGATCGTGGTGTCGGCGTTGGCCTCCGACGTCGTCAGCCCACCGCGCGCGGACCTGTGGGCGCAGGTGCTGCGTCGCCAGCCCATGCCCATCGCGCTCCTGTCGACGCACCCCGTCGACATCGACCTCAACTGACCGCTCCCCCGCATGCCTGAACGGGAATTCACGGCACACGTGCGGGTCGGTCGCGTGCCGCCGTTTCCCGTTCGCGCGCCTCCGACCGGTCTAGTCGACGAGTGCGCGCCGGACCGCCTCGATCGCCAGGGTCCGGGCCACCACCGTCGCCCGACAGTCCCGCAGGCTGTCGAGCATCAGGAAGTCGTGCACCATCCCGCCGACCCGGACGGCCGTGACGTCCACGCCCGCCGCTCGCAGCTTCGCGGCGTACGCCTCCCCCTCGTCGCGCAGGACGTCCGCCTCGTCGGTGATCACCAGGGTGGTCGGCAGCGCCGCCAGTCGCTCCTCCGACGCCTGAAGCGGCGACGCGTACACGTCCTGCCGCTGCGCAGGATCGGGAATGTACTGGTCCCAGAACCACTTCATGCCGTCGCGGGTGAGGTAGTAGCCCTCCGCGAACTGGAGGTACGACGCGGTGTCGAAGTCGGCATCGGTCACCGGGTACAGCAGCACCTGGGCGCGCAGGGGCACCTCACCGCGTTCGACGGCCATGAGCGCCAGCACCGTGGCCATGTTCCCGCCCACCGAATCGCCGCACACCGCCAGGCGGGAGGTGTCGAGGCCGTACTCGCGGCCCTGCGCGGCCACCCACCGGGCGACCGCGTAGTTCTGCTCGATCTGCACCGGATACTGCGCCTCCGGGGCGCGGTCGTACACCGGGAACACCACGGCCACCCCCGCCCCGACGGACAGTTCGCGCACCAGTCGGTCATGGGTGTGCTCGTCGCCGAAGACCCAACCGGCGCCGTGGATGTAGATCAGGACGGGTAGATCGCCGGACGCCTCGACGGGTCGCAGGATGCGGGTTCGGACCGTCCCGCGGGGGCCCGCGTCGACGTCCACCCACTGCTCCTCCACCAGTGGCTTCGGTACGTCGGCGCCGGACTGCAGGTCCGCCAGGATCTTGCGACCCTGCTCGGGCGGCACCTCGTAGATCCGTGGGTGCGGGGCGGTCGCCTCGGTCAATTCCTTTGCGGCCGGCTCCAATACGGGATCGGGTGGATCGGGCAGTCGGGACATCGCGAGCTCCTTCACGTAGGCCACCGGCCGCGTACCCGGTGGGCCGAGCCGCGAAACGGCGCGGGGCGCTCGTCAGTGCGCGAAGTGGCGGGCCTTCGAGTGGATGGCGACGCCGTCCTGGCGCAGGTAGTCGCAGACGGTGACGATGTCGTCGAACAGCAGGCGAGCCAGGTCGGCGCTGAAGCCTTCCCGGACCACGACCCGGAGTACCGCGACGTCGGACGCGTCGTCGGGCATCGTGTACGCGGGCACCTGCCAGCCGCGGGCGCGGAGTTCGTGGGAGATGTCGAAGACGGTGAAGTCCTGCTCGCCGGTGAGCTCGAAGGCCAGGACCGGGATGGCGGAACCGTCGCTGATGACGTGGAAGTCGCCCTGCTCGGCGAGTTTGCCGCTCAACCACGTCGCGGTACCGCGCAACGCCTTCATGATGTTGCGGTAACCGGAGTGGCCGAGGCGCAGGAAGTTGTAGTACTGGCCCACGATCTGGTTGCCGGGGCGCGAGAAGTTGAGCGTGAAGGTGGGCATCTCGCCGCCGAGGTAGTTCACCCGGAACACCAGTTCCTCGGGCAGGTGCTCGCTGTCGCGCCACACCACGAACCCGATCCCCGGGTACGTCAGGCCGAACTTGTGGCCGCTCACGTTGATCGACACCACCCGCGGAATCCGGAAGTCCCACAACACGTCCGGGTCGAGGAACGGAACCACGAAGCCGCCGCTGGCGGCGTCCACGTGGAGCGGGACGTCCGGCCCGCCGCTCTCGGCCAGCCGGTCGAGCGCAGTGGCGATCTCCTCGACGGGCTCGAGTTCCCCGGTGTACGTGGTGCCGAAGATCGCGACCACCCCGATCGTGTTCTCGTCCACCGCGGCCGTCACCTCCTCCGGGGTGATCACGTACCGGCCGCGCTCCATCGGCAGGTACACCGGTTCCACGTCGAAGTAGCGGCAGAACTTCTCCCACACCACCTGGACGTTGCTGCCCATCACCAGTTTCGGGCGCGATGCGTCGAGTCCGTCCCGTTCACGGGCCTGGCGCCACCGCCACTTCATCGCCAGCCCGCCGAGCATCACGGCCTCACTCGACCCGATGGTCGAGACACCGGTCGCCGACGCGGGGTCGGTCTCGGACAGACCGGGCGCGTGGAACAGTGCCGCCACCATGTTGACGCAACGCTGTTCGATCGCCGAGGTGGCCGGGTACTCGTCCTTGTCGATGAGGTTCTTGTCGAACGTCTCGGCCATCAGGGTGCCGGCCTCGGGATCCATCCACGTGGTGACGAAGGTGGCGAGGTTGAGCCGGGAACTGCCGTCGAGCATGAGTTCGTCGTGGATGAACCGGTACGCGGCCCGCGGATCCATGTCGTCCCGGGGCAGCCGCAGGGCGGGCACCGGATCCGTGGCGATGCGGCCCGTGTAGGCGGGCATGATGACGTCGCGGGACTCGTGGTGGTGATGGTGGTTGCTCACGTTCGCCTCCGAAGAGATCGCTGCCACTGCCGACACTGGGGCTCACTCGGGACACTGTCGAAGCTGTCCTCCATTGAACCCCAGCGGCCGCGGCGGCGGGCGCGAACGCGATGCGGTCAGGTGGAGACCGGCTCCGGATCCGTCCGCTTGGCGTAGCGCTGGGCCAGTGCGGCGCACACGATGAGCTGGATCTGGTGGAAGATCATCAGCGGCAGCACGATGAGGCCGACGGGCTGCCCGGCGAACAGCACCGACGCCATCGGCAGACCCGTCGCCAGACTCTTCTTGGAGCCGCAGAAGACGATCACGATGCGGTCCGGCAGCGAGAAACCGAGTCGTTTGCCGGCGACCGCGGTCACCCCCAGCACCACCACCAGGATGAGGATGCACACGACGACCACCGCGGCGACCTCGAACACCGTCACGGTGCTCCAGATGTGCTCCTTCATCGACTCACTGAACGCCGAGAACACCACCAGCAGGATCGATCCCCGGTCGACGAGCTTGGTCGGCTCGGCGTAGCGCTGCAGCCAGTCGATGACGAGCGGGCGGATCAGCTGGCCCACCAGGAACGGCAGTAGCAGCTGCAGGACGATGTCGATCACCGACGAGAAGTCGACCGTCGCCTCCCCGGTCGTGTTCATCAGCAGGATCACCAGCACCGGCGTGATGAAGACGCCCAGCAGGTTCGAGAACGACGCGCTCACGATCGCGCCCGCGACGTTGCCGCGGGCGATCGAGGTGAACGCGATCGACGACTGCACGGTCGAGGGCACCAGGCACAGGTACAGGACGCCGGTGTACATCTCGTCGGTGATGACGGTGGGCACCAGGATGCGCAGAGCCAGGCCGATGAGCGGGAACAGCACGAACGTCGCCGCGAACACGACCGAGTGCAGGCGCCAGTGCTTGAGCCCCTGCAGGGCCTCCGCCGGCGACAGCCGCGCACCGTAGAGCAGGAAGAGGAATCCGATCGCGATCTTGGTGGCCCAGTCCAGGACGGTCTCGCCGGTGCCGGATACCGGGAACAGGGTGCCGAGGACCGCGACCACGATGATCGAGAGAATGAACCCGTCGATGTAGAACCTGCTCAGAAACCTCACCGCTCAACGGTATATGGACCCGAATCGATCATGAAAGTTGTTCATTGCGTTAACTGTGATCGCGATTCGTGATAGGCAGGGTGCGTGTTCGATCCCGTTCTCCTGAAAACGTTCCTGGCCGTCGAGCGGACCGGCGGCTTCACGGCCGCCGCCCGCGTCCTCGGGCTGCGCCAGTCCACCGTCAGCGGGCACATCGCGCGGCTCGAGAAGGTTGCGAGCCGGGAGCTGATCACCCGCGACACGCACACCGTCGAACTGACCGCCGACGGCACCGCGATGGTCGGTTTCGCCCGCTCGATCCTCGACGCGCACGAGCGTGCCGACCGCTACTTCGCGGGCTCGACGCTCACCGGCCGACTTCGGTTCGGGGCCGCGGAGGACCTGGTCGCCAAGGGGCTGCCGCAGATCCTGCGAGACTTTCGGCGCACGCACCCGCTCGTCGATCTGCAGCTCACCGTGGGGCTCAGCCGCGCCGTGCACGCCGAGCTGCGTGCCGGCGACCTGGACCTGGCGTTCGTGATGCGGCGCCCCGGTGAGACGCACGGAGAGCTGGTGTGGCGGGACCGGCTGGTGTGGGGCGGGACGGCGGAGTCCCGGTGGGACCCGGGGACACCGGTGCCGCTGGTCGTCTATCCCCCGCCGAGCATCACGCGGGCGTGCGCGCTCGACACACTCGAGGCGGCGCGGCTGCCGAGCCGGGTCACGTGCCTGGCGAACAGCCGCGCGGGCCTGCGGGCCGCGGTGCTGGCCGGACTCGGGATGATCGTGCACGCGAACTCGCTGCTGCCGACGGAGCTGCGGCCCGTCGGCGACCGGCTGGGCCTGCCCGATCCGGGCGATGTCGAGTTCGTGCTGCTGGGCCGGCCCGGACCGCCCAGCGATCCCGAGACGGCGCTCATGGAGGCTATCCGGGCGTCCGCGCTGTGACGGCGATCAGGGGCGCGCGGGCCGCCGGTCGGCGAGGCTGTTGAGCGCACCGGCGATCTCGTCGGCGCGTGGGGTGGTGACGGTCAGCCGGTCCCCGTTCGCGAACGTGACGAGTACCGCCGGTCCGGTGCGGGTGACGACACCGTAGTTGCCGGGACCCTTCCGCTTGAGCCCCCAGCCCCCGAAGTCCTGGAACGGCCGGATCTCCACGACACGGGCCGAGAGCACCTCGTCGGTGCCGTACTCGATCGCGGACATCCCCATGTTCTGCACGCGGATGCCGTCGGCGTCGACGACGAGACGGAACTGCAGCAGCGCCACCCCGAGCACGACGATCGGGACGTAGATCCACAGCGGCCACCACGCGCCGGCCAGCCAGCACACGAGAGCCGCGGGCGCGGTGACGGCCAGTCCGGTCGCGAGCAGCCCGCCCGCGGACATCCCGACCTGGTCGCTCACGGGCAGGTCCACGGCTCGGCGCGGCAACGAGGCCGGGGGCGGCTCGGTGGCGACGGACCGAACTCGCTGATCGCGCAGCCGCGACGCACCGATCAGGCCGGCGACGGCACCGGCCACGACGCCCGACACGATTCCGGAGACCGGCAGCGGCGAGTCCGTGGCGGCCGAGGCGTCGAGCTGCTCGACGACGGTGGTGATCTGCGCGGCCACCATCAGGCCGACGACGGCGAGGCCGACGATCAGCATCACGCGCCGCGTCATCAGCTGGGCCTGCGCGAGCGCGGCGATGGCGCAGCACCCGCCGCCCACGACGACCACCAGCGCGGCGACCGTCCACGCGCTCGCGACGGGGCTCATGTACCCGTCGGGCGAGTCACCGGACCAGTGGGTCGCGATCTCGTCGGGCAACCGGGGCTCGAGAACGTAGGTCAGGACGACGCCCGCGGCCGCGGCCAGCACCGGCAGCACGATGCCGAACAGGACGCCCGCCGGATCGACGACGCGTGCGCCGTTGGTGGGTGTGGTCACACCCGGGATTCAACCAGTCAGGCCGGTTCGCAGGCGCCCTTGAGGCTGCACGCGCCGCAGGAGGTGCCGCAGCCGCTGGTCTCGGGGACGGCCGCGGCCGCGCGGGAACCGAGGGTGCCGCCGGCGGCGGTGAGGAGGAAGGCGGCCACGACGGCGACGATCGCCGCGGCGACCGGCAGGACGCCGTCGAGCAGCACGCCCGCCAGGCCGCCGATCACCAGCACGCCGGCAGCGGCCAGCATCGTGGGTGCGGCGACCTTGTTGGCCAGCGCGAACGTCTCGTCGTCACGCAGGGATTCGGGGGTGCGCACACCGGCCCACCGGTTGCGCCCGAGTCGACCGGTCAGTCCGGCGACACCCAGTGCGCCGATGGCGACAGCGGCGACGAACAGGACCACAGCAACAATGACCACGCGTCCACGATAGGCCCGGTCGGACGGGAGTGTGCCTGCGGGGCCGACCAGGCTTTACCCTGGTTGGCGGAATTCCCGTCATCCAAGTAGATAGCGACCACAGTGACCGAGCCAGTTCAGCACGCCCCCTCCCCCGACGACTCGACGCCGCAGCACCGCTACAACGCGGAGCTCGCCGGCCGGATCGAGAAGCGCTGGCAGGATCTGTGGAGCGACCGCGGGACGTTCGACGCGCCCAATCCGGTGGGGCCGCTGGCGCCCAAGGACGGATCCCCGGTCCCGGCCGACAAGCTGTTCGTGCAGGACATGTTCCCGTACCCGTCGGGCGCGGGTCTGCACGTCGGTCACCCGCTCGGGTACATCGCCACCGACGTCTTCGCGCGGTACCACCGCATGCAGGGCCGGAACGTGCTGCACACCCTCGGTTACGACGCGTTCGGTCTGCCGGCCGAGCAGTACGCGGTGCAGACGGGCACGCATCCGCGCACCACGACCGAGGCGAACATCGCGAACATGCAGCGTCAGCTGCGCCGCCTGGGCCTCGGTCACGACGAGCGCCGTTCCGTCGCGACGACGGACGTGGACTTCTACCACTGGACGCAGTGGATCTTCCTGCAGATCTACAACGCCTGGTACGACACCGCGCAGGGCAAGGCGCGTCGCATCTCCGAGCTCGAAGCCGAGTTCGCCTCGGGTGAGCGCACTCTCGAAGACGGCCGCGACTGGGCGTCGCTGGACGCGGTCGAGCGCAGCAAGGTGCTCGACTCGTACCGCCTCGTCTACCACTCGGATTCGATGGTCAACTGGTGCCCGGGTCTGGGCACGGTGCTGGCCAACGAGGAGGTCACCGCGGACGGCCGCAGTGAGCGCGGCAACTTCCCGGTGTTCCGGAAGCACTTGCAGCAGTGGATGATGCGCATCACCGCGTACTCCGACCGGCTGGTGGACGACCTCGAGTACCTGGACTGGCCCGAGAAGGTCAAGTCCATGCAGCGCAACTGGATCGGACGCTCGCACGGTGCGCAGGTCAAGTTCGACTCACACGGCCACGACATCGAGGTGTTCACCACCCGCCCGGACACGCTGTTCGGTGCCACGTACGTGACGCTGGCCCCCGAGCACGAGCTGGTGGACCAGCTGGTGGCGGCCGAGTGGCCCGCGGGCGTCGACCCGCGCTGGACCGGCGGCGCCGCCACCCCCGCCGAGGCCGTCGCGGCGTACCGCGCGTCGATCGCCGCCAAGAGCGATCTCGAGCGCCAGGAGAACAAGGAGAAGACCGGCGTCTTCCTGGGCGTCTACGCCGTCAACCCGGTCAACGGGCACGAGCTGCCGGTGTTCATCGCCGACTACGTGCTCACCGGCTACGGCACCGGCGCCATCATGGCCGTCCCGGGCCACGACCAGCGCGACTGGGAGTTCGCCACGGCGTTCGGCCTCGACATCGTGGAGGTCATCGAGGGCGGGGACCTGTCGGAGGCGGCGTACACCGGCGACGGTCCGTTGGTGAACTCCGAGTACCTGGACGGGCTGAGTGTCGCCGACGCCAAGAAGGCCGTCATCGCCCGGCTCGAGGCGGACGGCGTCGGGACGGGCACCATCCAGTACAAGCTGCGCGACTGGCTGTTCGCGCGTCAGCGTTACTGGGGCGAGCCGTTCCCGATCGTCTACGACGAGCAGGGTGTGGCGCATCCGTTGCCGGAATCGGCTCTGCCGGTGGAACTTCCCGAGGTCGAGGACTACGCGCCGGTCTCGTTCGATCCGGACGACGCCGCTTCGGAACCGTCGCCGCCGCTGGCGAAGGCGGTGGACTGGGTCAACGTCGAACTGGACCTCGGCGACGGCCTGAAGAGCTACCACCGTGACACCAACGTCATGCCGCAGTGGGCGGGCAGCTCGTGGTACCAGCTGCGCTACATCGACCCCACCAACAGCGAGCAGTTCGTCGCGCCCGAGAACGAGGCCTACTGGACCGGCCCGCGCCCGGACGTCCACGGCCCGGGCGATCCCGGCGGCGTCGACCTGTACGTCGGCGGTGTCGAGCACGCGGTGCTGCACCTGCTGTACTCGCGGTTCTGGCACAAGGTGCTGTTCGACCTGGGCTACGTCAGCTCGAGCGAGCCGTACCGCCGGCTGTACAACCAGGGCTACATCCAGGCCTACGCGTACACCGACGAGCGCGGTGTGTACGTGCCGGCCGCGGAGGTGACCGAGGAGGGCGGCAAGTTCTTCCACCAGGGCGCCGAGGTCGAGCGCGAGTACGGAAAGATGGGCAAGAGCCTCAAGAATTCCGTTGGGCCGGACCAGATCTGCGACGAGTTCGGTGCCGACACCCTGCGCGTCTACGAGATGGCGATGGGTCCGCTGGACACCTCTCGGCCGTGGGCCACCAAGGACGTCATCGGCGCGCACCGGTTCCTGCAGCGGGCGTGGCGCACCGTCGTCGACGAGGAGACCGGCGACGTGCGCGTCACCGACGCCGAGCCGTCGGAGGGCACGCTGCGCGCCCTGAACAAGACGATCGTCGGGGTGAGTGAGGACTACGCGGCGCTGCGCGACAACACCGCGGTGGCCAAGCTCATCGAGTACACCAACCACCTCACCAAGGTGTACCCGGCCGGCGCCCCGCGGGCGGCGGTGGAGCCGCTCGCGCTCATGCTCGGCCCGGTTGCCCCGCACCTCGCGGAGGAACTGTGGTCGCGGCTGGGTCACACCGAGTCCCTCGCCCACGGCCCGTTCCCCGTCGCCGACGAGAAGTGGCTGGTCGAGGACACCGTCGAGTACCCGATCCAGGTCAACGGCAAGGTCCGCAGCCGCATCGACGTCGCCACCGACGCGTCGAAGGAGGACATCGAGAAGATCGCCCTCGCGGACGAGAAGATCGTGGCCCTGCTCGACGGCAAGGACCCCCGCAAGGTGATCGTCGTGCCCGGCAAGATGGTCAACGTCGTCCTCTAGTCGCAACAGCAGAGAAGGGTCCCTTCGCGCGCTCCCAGCGCGTGAAGGGACCCTTCAGCTGTTCACGGACGGGCGGTCAGCACTCCGACGGGGCGGGCTCGCCCCGCAGACGGGCGTCGACCCAGTCGAAGGCCCCGGGATTGCCGAGTGCCTCGCCCAGGAAGTGCTCGCCGGGGACCTGGCGGTAGACGGCGGCGACGCCGTGGCCGCACTGCTCGTCGAACAGATTGCGCGCGCCGAGCGCCGGGATCCAGAACTCCTGGCCGCCGTTGTAGATGTACAGCGGCGTGCCGGACGTCAGGTCGGCCATCTTCGTCTTGGCGTAGATGTCTTGCGCGACATCGGAATCGAGCGCGTCCGGAATGTTCGCGAGTGCCTCGGCCGGGATCCCGAGGACGCCCGACGCTCCGAGGTTGATCATGCACTGGTCCTTGATGGACGACAGGCCGGCGCGTCGGCCCAGACCGTTGATCAGCGGCAGGATCTCGGTGTTCTCGCGCGAGATGCCGAACGCCGCGGCCAGGAACAGTCCGCCCGCGAGGTTGCCGTTCATGGTGCGTCCGAGCATCTCGAAGTCGGCCGGTACGCCGCCCATCGCCGCGCCGACGATGTCGGAGGCGAGTTCGGGGGCGTACGAGTCGATCAGCTTGACCGCGCCGTGCGTGGCGATCGATCCGCCGGAGTAGCCCATCATCGCGAGCCTGCTGGCGCCGAACTCGGCCGGGAACTCGCTGCGCATGCCCCGGATGCTGTCGAGGATCGCGTGTCCGGCGACGTAGGGCTCGCCGTAGGCCATGCGCGGGCCCTCGTGGTCCACGATCAGCACCGCGTACCCACGCTCCTCGGCACGGGTGGTGACCGGGCGGATCAGTTCGAGGAAGTTGGTCGACGGTGTGATTCCGTACGCGAGTGTGTGTGACGGTGTGCAGGCCCGCCCGAGGCTGTTGATCGGCACGTTGTTCACCAGTACCGGCCGCGGACCCGGACCGGGCCACGGGGTGGCCGGCACGACGAGCGTGGCGGTCGCGAACGACGGCGCGCCGGACGAGTCGGTGGACTTCACCTTCATCTGCCGGACCTCGCGCACCGGCCCGCGCAGCAGTCCACGGGCGACCGGCGTGACGTCCCGGGTCTCGATCACCTGACCGTTCGCCATGCCGGGCAGGCCCGCGGGGTAGTCGTCGAAGAACGGGTCGCCGACGGGGGCGGGCAGCATCCCCGCGCGGAGGGTCTCGAGCGGCGGCGGCGCCAGATCGGGTTCGGGCACAAGCGATCCGACCGCGCCCGGGATCCAGGAACCGAACGCGGACCGTGCGAGCGACGCCGTCCCCCACGATCCCGTGATCGGGTTGGTGCCGTTCGATCCGGTGCCGTCCGAGCCGGTGCCGTCGGTCAGCGATCCGGGGCCGATGAACCCCTGTCCTGCCGCGCTGCCCGTCGAGCCGACGCCGCCGATGCTGGTGTCCGGCAGAGCGCTGCCGCTCGACTGGGCGGCCGCGGTGCCGGCGGCGCCCGTCCCGAGCACGACACTCACCGCGAAGGCGATGACGATCGCCGGACCCCAGAATCCCCCACGCTGGTTTGGCATGCGCCGGAACCTACCCAAGGCACTTCGTGCCCGTGCGCGTTTTCGGTGGACCCGGCTACCGAAACGGCGCACGGGTGCCGGAGGCGCCTCAGTAGTAGACGGCGATCGGCCCGTTGGGCCCGCTCATGCACGCGACCGGGGTGTCGAAGACCCGGCTGAGCGTCTCGTCCACCAGAATCTCTGCGGGCGTACCGAACTCGACCACCTGGCCGTTCTTCATCGCGCAGATCCGGTCCGCGTAGTGCGCGGCGAAGTTGATGTCGTGCAGCACGATCACCACGGTGCGGCCGAGCTCGTCCGCCACCTTGCGCAGGTGCTTCATCATCTGCACCGAGTGCTTCATGTCGAGGTTGTTGAGCGGCTCGTCGAGCAGGATGTAGTCGGTCTCCTGACACAGCACCATCGCCACGTAGGCGCGTTGGCGCTGCCCACCCGAGAGCTGGTCGAGGTAGCGGCCCTCGAGTTCGGTGAGTCCGAAGAAGTCGACGGCGCGGGTGATGGCCTCCTCGTCGGTTCGGGTGATCCGACCCCCGAGTGCGGGAACCGGCCGAGGCCCACCAGCTGGCGCACCGTCAGGCGGGTGACGAAGTGGTTCTCCTGGCGGAGAATCGAGACGATCTTCGCGAGGTCCTTCGAGCGCGTACGGGTGACGTCGTGGCCACCGATCTCGATGCGGCCGGCGTCGGGTCCGAGGAGGCGTCCGATCATGGTCAGCAGCGTCGACTTGCCGGCCCCGTTGGGGCCGACCAACGCCGTGATCCCGCCCGCCGGGATCTCCAGGTCGACGGGCCCGATCGTCACCGAAGCGCCGTAATCCTTGCGGACTCCCTTGATTTCGATCACAGCCTGCCCTTTCGCAGAATCACGACGAGGAACGTGGCGCCGCCGACGGCCTCGATGATGATCGACACCGCGCCCTGCGCGTAGAAGATGTTCTTGAGCGCGAAGTAGGCGCCGGTGAGGATGACGAACGCGGTGAGCACGGCGACCGGGAAGACGAACCGGTGGTCGTGGGTACCGGCGAACTGGTAGGCCAGCGTGGCAACGAGGAAGCCCAGGAACGTCATGGGCCCGATCAGGGCGGTGGACACGGCCATGAGCACCGAGACCAGGAACAGCACGATCATCACCTCGCGGCGATGGTGCAGGCCCAGGTTCGTGGTGACGTCGCGTCCCATCGCGACCAGGTTGAGCCGACGGGCCCGCCACCACAGGGCGCCCGCGGCCGCGACGCACAGCGGCACCGCCAGCGGCAGGTAGGCGACCTCGGCGTTGGAGATCGATCCGAAGAGCCGCGCGGTGAGGACGTCGAACTCGCTGGGCGTGAGCAGGCGCTGCATGAACGCCGACACCGATCCCAGTCCGCCGCCGAGGACGATGCCGACCAGCAGCATCACCTGCATGTTTCCGTTCCTGCCCGACAGCAGCCAGCCGTAGAGCACCATCGCGAACGCCACCATGAGCAGCAGTTGCAGCGCGAATTGCGGCACGCCCTGCAGCGCCGTCACGCCGGCCGCGCCGAGGAAGAACACCGACGCCGTCTGGATGGCGACGTAGAGCGCCTCGAACCCCATGATCGACGGCGTGATGATCCGGTTGTTCGTCGCCGACTGGAACGCGACGGTGGCCACCGCCTGGCACACCGCGACCACCGCGATGACGACCAGACTGGTGGCCCGCAGCTCGGCGATCCGCCAGAATCCCGGGGATCCGATGGGCATCGGGTTCCCCCATGCGAGCAGGCCGAACGCGAACGCCACTGCCAGGGCCGCCAGCACGCCCACGGCGAGCCAGTAGCGGCGGCGGTCCCGCGGGGTGGCGAAGGCGCCCGACCCGGTGCGCGGGCGGGCGACCGGGGCCTCGGTGACGGCGGGGAGCGGCTGGATCTCAAGCATGG
This sequence comes from Rhodococcus sp. SGAir0479, assembly GCF_005484805.1. Classification (NCBI taxonomy): domain Bacteria; kingdom Bacillati; phylum Actinomycetota; class Actinomycetes; order Mycobacteriales; family Nocardiaceae; genus Rhodococcus; species Rhodococcus sp. SGAir0479. Next base: position 4,004,925 of record NZ_CP039432.1, on the reverse strand, counting down.
CGGCGGCTCCGCAGCAGCATGGCGACGAACACGACGGCGCCGACGACGCCGAGGATCAGGGAGACCGGGACCTCGAACGGCGCGATGACCGTCCGCGCGATCAGGTCGCAGACGGTCACGATCGCGACGCCCAGCAGGCACACCCACGGCAGGTTGCTGCGCAGGTCGTCGCCGCGGATCATCGACACGATGTTGGGGACGATCAGCCCCAGGAACGGCAGGTTGCCGACGACGACCGTGACCACGCCGGTCGCGACGGCGATCAGCCCCGTCCCCAGCAGGATGATGCGGTTGTAGTTCAGCCCGACGTTGGTGGCGATGTCCTCGCCCAGGCCGGCGACGGTGAAGCGATCGGCCGCGACGAACACGGCGACCGCGACGACGGCCACGATCCACAGCGCCTCGTACTGACCGCGGATGGCCGAGGTGAAGCTGCCCGCGAACCAGATACCCAAGCTCTGCAACGAGTCGGTGGTCAGCGCGAGGTAGGAGGTGATGGCGCCGACGACCGCGCCGAGCATGATGCCGACGATCGGCACGATCAGTGACGACGTCAGAGCGACGCGTCGCAGGAACAGGAAGAAGATCATGGTGCCGACGAACGCGGCGACGATGGCGCCGATCATCCGCGGCATCAGGCCGGCGCCCGGCGCGACGATCATCATGATCATCAAGCCGAGGCCCGCCCACTCGGTGGTGCCGGTGGTGGTGGGTTCGACGAACCGGTTCTGCGTCAGGAGCTGCATCACCAGTCCGGACATGGCCATCGCGGCACCGGCCAGGACCAGCGCGGCGGTGCGCGGAATGCGAGTGATGTTGAACATCTCCCAGCCGGCCTCGCCGTCGAAGATGTCGAACACGCCGGTGAACAGCGAGAGGATCAGCAACACGCCGACGCCGAGGAAACCGAGCAGCAGTTTCCAATCGAACAGGCGGCCCTTGTCGGCGGGCTTGTCGCGGACCGGGACGGTCGGTGCACTCATCGGGGGGTCTTCCGTGCGGTGATCGCGCCTACCGTCCCGTGGTGCCGGCTCCTGGCGCGGCACCACGGGACGAGGCACGGGATCAGCTGTTGCTGGTGTTCTTCTTCTCGAGCAGCTCGGCGAGCGAGTTGAAGAACGCGGTGTAGGTCTGGATGCTCTCGTTGGTGTACGTGTCGGCGGGCATGTAGATCACGTTGCCGCTCTTGACCGCGTCCACGTTCTGCAGGGCGACCGAACCCTCGATGACCTTGGCGGCCGGCGTGAAGCCTTCCTTCTTCGCCTCGGTGGTCGCGGCGTCGCGGTCCATGACGATGATGAGGCCGGGGTTGGACTGCGCGATGGCCTCGACCGAGATGTCGTCGCCCTTCTCGCCGGTGGAACCCTGCGGGACTTCGAGTGCCGGCTCGAAGCCGAAGATGTCGAACATCGGGCCGATGGTGCGTCCGTCGTGGGGGGCGACGTAGCCGATCTTGCCGCCGGAGACGATCACGCCCATCACGGACGTGTCGGTGCCGTAGGCCGCCTTGACGCGAGCGATCGACTTGTCGAACTCGTCGTTGAGCTGCTGCGCCTCGGACTGCTTGTCGAAGACCTCACCGAGCACGGTGGTGCCGCGCTTGAGTTCCGTGTCGAGCGGCTGATCCTTGCGCGGGGTGACGTCGACGATCGTGGCGTTGGGGGCGAGCTTGCCGAAGTCCTCGCGGAACTGCGCGAAGCGGTTGCCGTTGATGATCAGATCCGGGTCGGCGGCGACGATGGCCTCGAGGTTCGGCTCGCGGTGCGTGCCCAGGTCGACGATGTTCGAATCCTGCTTGTACGAGATGGTGTCGGGCATCAGCGCGACCGCGCCGGCCTTCAGCGGGACGCCCCACTCGTCGAGGGTCTGGAAGGTGGTGTTGTCGGTCGCGACGACCGCCCGCGCCGGCACGGTGACCGTCTGCTCGCCGAAGTTGTCCTCGACCGTGACCGTGGTGGTTTCGCCCTCCGCGGGCGCGTCGTCGTTCGTGCTCGAGCACGCGGTGAGGACGAGGGCGGCCAGCGCGGCGGCAGCCGCGCTCCGGTACAGCCGGGTCGCTTTCATCTGCAGAATCCTTGCTTCGTACTGAGGGGGATGTGTCGCACGGCACCTCGGCGGCGCGGCAGTGGTGAGCCTAACCTAACGATCGAAAAAGGACTATTCCGGCTCCGTGGTCACGCCGCACCGAGTACGAGTGCCGGCAAGTGTCCGGTGGGCGGGATTCGGCGATGCCCCGCACATGCGGGGCGGCATAACCTGCCGCCGAAACAGGACTCATCCGGTTAGGGGTTTGAGCGAGCATGGCATCCGCAGAAGACATCAAGAACACCGTCGCCTCGTACATGAAGGCACTCGAGAGCAAGAGCGCCGACCAGGTGGCCGCGCTGTTCGCCGAGGGCGCCACCGTCGAGGATCCGGTCGGCACTGAACCCAAGCGCGGCGTCGAGGAGATCCGCGCCTTCTTCAAGGCGATCGAGGCGATGGACCAGACCGCCGAGCTGCTGACGATCCGCGTCGCCGGCAACAGCGCGGCCTTCCACTTCCGCACCGTGTCGAAGGTCGGCGGTCAGACCTATGTCATGGAGCCGATCGACGTGATGACCTTCGACGACGACGCCAAGATCACCAGCACCCGCGCGTACTGGGCGCAGGAGGACATGATCGTCGGCTGACGCGCAGCGCGGTCGGTGGGGTGTGGTCCGGCGTCTCGACGCCGGGCCGCACCCCACCGCCGTTTCGTGGGCGTGCCCGGACGGCTTGTCCGCCAACGGTTGTCGCGGCGTCCGTCGGTCGAACAGCCGCATGGCGATTGACCGACACCACCTGTCTATACAAGACTGGACAGGTGGGAGCAGGTACCGAGGAAACCGTGGACGACGGACCGTACTCGTTCGGCGCGGCCGTGCGCCGCACCTCGCGCGACGACCGTGTGACGGTGCGCTGGCGCAACGGTCAGGGCACCACCCAGGTGATCGCCGAAACCGAGTGGTGGCGGGTGAGTATCGCGGACGAACCGACGTCGTCGACCTTCTCGGTGATCGAGGGCTACGACCGGCTGATCATGCCGCTCGGCACGGTTTCGATGGAGCTGAGCGGAACGCCGTCCGGGGCAGAGTTCGCCCCGGACGGCGTGGCCCGTCACGTCGTCGCACCGTTGCAGACGTTCGCGTTTCCGGGTGAGTGGGCGCCGCGGGGGCGGGTGGACACGCCGACCCGTGCGTTGAACGTGATGGTCCGGCGCGACGCGGCGACCGCGACGATGCGACTGGGCACCCGGCCCGGGGAGGCCGATCCCGCGGCGCTGCTGGTCCTCGTCGATCCGGTGACCGAGGAGGCGATCGTGGTCCCGCCGGGGTCCACCGATGCCTTCACGGCGGGTGATCCGTGCGCGGTGGTCACCGTCACGACGTTCGGGCGGTCCTGACGAGCGCTGCGCTCACCGTGCCACGGGCCGCAGGACGATCTCGGTGGGATGGGCGTCCCGCGGCGTCTCGACGGCGCTGCGGACCGCCTGCGCCACCGTCCGGGTGGTGAGGAAGGCGTCGGGGTCGTACTCGTTGCCCTCCGCGGCGACGATCGCGCGCTGCATGTCGGTGTCGATCCGCCCGGGGTGGATCGACGTCACCCGCAGCGCGGGTTCCTCGAGGCGCAGCGCGTCGGCGAACGCGCGCAGTGCGAACTTGCTGGCCGCGTACGCACCCCAGCCGGCGTTGGCGCGCAGCCCCGCGCCCGAGTTGATCAACACTACGTGCCCGTTGGCCGCCCGCAGCGCGGGCAGCAGCAGCCGCGTCAGTTCCGCCACCGCGACGACGTTGGCCTCGAGCGTGCGGTGCCACGCGTCGACGGACGTCTCCGCGATCGTCCCCAGGTCGGCCACGCCGGCGTTGTGGACCAGTACGTCCAGCCGGTCGATGTCGGCGACGGCGTCCGCGACCGCGGGGTAGTCGGTGAGGTCGACGGGCCACGGCGCGGCGGCCAGTTCGCCGACGATCGGTTCGAGCGACTCGGCGCTGCGTCCACCCAGGATCAGCTGGTGGGTGGGAGCGAGTTCGCGGGCGATGGCGGCACCGAGGCCGCGGCTGCCGCCGGTGACGAGGGCGGTCGGACGCTGGGACGACATGCCCCGAGCGTAGACCGATGATCACCGCCGGCGCGGATAACGCGATAAAGGTTGTGCACAACATTGTTGTGGTCTACATTCGTCGGTGTGACCGACGATCTCGCGCTGGACCGGCAGGTGTGCTTCGCGCTGTACTCCGCGTCCCGCGCCACCACCGCCGCCTACCGCAGCCTGCTCGCCGACCTCGGCATCACGTATCCGCAGTACCTGGTGATGCTGGTGCTCTGGGAGCGGGACGGCCGGGGTGTCCAGGAGATCTGCCACGCCCTGCAGCTCGACACCGGCACGTTGTCGCCGCTGCTCCGACGGCTCGAGGCCGCCGGGCTCATCGACCGGCAGCGGCTCGGCGGCGACGAGCGGCGCGTCACGGTCCGGCTCACCGAGGCCGGCGCGGCGCTGCGCGCCCGGGCGTCGGACATCCCGGCCCGGCTGGCGCGGGCCACCGGCCTCACCGGGCCCGAGCTGGAAGGGCTGCGCGACGTCCTCCTGGCTGTCGGCCGCAACCTGCACTCCACCGAGTTCGACAATCCCCCGACCGCACCGACCCCCTTGTCCGACAACCGAGAAGAGGCACCGTGAACATCGTCTACACCGCAGAAGCACTGGCCACCGGCGAGGGTCGCAACGGCCACGCCCGTTCGTCCGACGGGCGCCTGGACCTGGACCTGGCCGTTCCCACCGAGATGGGCGGCAGCGGTAACGGCACCAATCCCGAGCAGCTGTTCGCCGCCGGGTACGCCGCGTGCTTCCACTCCGCGCTCCAACTGGTTGCGCGCCAGGCCGGCGCCGATGTCACGGACTCGGCGGTGGGTGCGCGAGTCGGCATCGGCCCCAACGGTTCCGGTGGCTTCGCACTGGCCGTGACGCTGGAGGTCTCGCTCCCCCACCTCGACCGCGACGCGGCACTCGCGCTCACCGAGAAGGCGCACGAGGTGTGCCCGTACTCGAACGCCACCCGCGGCAACATCGAGGTGACCCTCACCGTCGCCGACGACGAGTAGCCGTGCCCGGCACCGGCCCGGGAGGCACCATGGAGTCATGGAGAATCCCGGGCCGGTGCAGGCATTGCGAGAGATCGCGTTCTGGCTCGAACGCGATCGCGCCGACACGTATCGGGTGAAGGCGTACCGGCGGGCCGCCGACGTCGTCGCCGATCTGGCCGACTCGGAGTACCGCGAACACGAACGGCGGCGCGACTGGACCACGCTGCCGGGCGTGGGTGCCAAGACTGCCGGTGTCATCGAACAGGCGGTGGCCGGCGAGGTGCCCCGCTACCTGGCCGAACTGCGGGACGCGGCCCAGCCGATCGGGTACGGCGGCGAGTTGCAGGCAGCGCTGCGCGGCGACCTGCACGTGCATTCGGACTGGTCCGACGGCGGTAGCCCCATCGACGAGATGATGCGGACCGCGGCGACGCTCGGGCACGACTACTGCGCACTCACCGATCATTCGCCGCGACTGACCATCGCCAACGGCCTGTCCGCGGAGCGCCTGCGCACCCAGCTCGCGGTGGTCCGCGACCTGAACCGGGAGCTGGCGCCGTTCCGCATCCTCACCGGCATCGAAGTCGACATCCTGGACGACGGTGCGCTGGACCAGGATTCCGATCTACTGGACGAACTGGACGTCGTGGTGGCCAGTGTCCACTCGCACCTGCGGGCCGACCGCAGCGAGATGACGCGGCGGATGCTCGCCGCGGTACGGAACCCGCGGGTCGACGTGCTCGGCCACTGCACCGGGCGGCTGGTCGAGGGGTCGCGCGGCGGCCGACCCGAGTCGAAGTTCGACGCCGAGAAGGTGTTTCAGGCGTGCCGCGAGCACGACGTCGCGATCGAGATCAACAGTCGTCCGGAACGGCGCGATCCGCCGAGCCGGTTGATCGATCTGGCCGTGGACATCGGCTGCCTGTTCGCGATCGACACCGACGCCCACGCCCCCGGCCAGCTGGCGTGGCAGGGGCTGGGCTGCGAGCGCGCGATGCGGTGCGGCGTCGAGCCCGAGCGGGTGGTGAACACGTGGCCGGCGGACGAGTTGCTCGCCTGGACGCGCGCCGCGGTCGGCTAGGTCGCAGAATGGACCGATGATCGACCCCGGTTTCACACCGACCCAGCTCGCGGCCCGTGCCGCGTACCTGCTGCGCGGCAACGACCTGGGGACGATGACCACCGCTGCGCCGCGGCTGTATCCGCACATGTGGAGCTGGGACGCGGCGTTCGTCGCGGTCGGTCTGGCGCCGCTCAGCGTCGAGCGCGCGGTGACCGAGATGGACACGCTGCTCTCCGCGCAGTGGAGCAACGGGATGATCCCGCACATCGTGTTCGCGAACGGGGTCGACGGCTACTTCCCCGGCCCGGCGCGCTGGCAGTGTCGCGAACTTGCCGGGCACGCCCCGATCGGGATCGACACTTCCGGCATCACTCAGCCGCCCGTGCACGCCATCGCGGTCCAACGCATCCTCGACCACTCCCGCCGGCACGGGCGCACGACGCGGGCGGTCGCCGACGAGTTCCTCGACCGCAGGTGGCCGGACCTGATGCGCTGGCACCGCTGGCTCGCGCACGCGCGCGATCGCGACGGGAACGGACGCCTCACGCTCTACCACGGGTGGGAGTCCGGAATGGACAATTCGCCCCGATGGGATGCGCCGTACGCCAACGTCGTTCCCGGTCCCGTACCGCCCTATCGGCGCGAGGACGTCACGATCGTCACGGATGTCGCGCAGCGCCCCAGCAACGGTGAGTACGACCGGTACCTGTGGCTGCTCGAGGAGATGAAGAGCGTCCGCTACGACGACGACGCACTGGCCGACAAGATGAGTTTCGCCGTCGAGGACGTGTTCGTCAGTGCCGTGTTCGCGCTGGCGTGCGACGTGCTCGCCGTCATCGGTGAGGAGCACGCACGGCCGCATGCGGACGTGCGCGAACTGCACGGGTGGGCCGACCGGTTCCGTGCCGGTGTCTTCGCGACCACCGACGAGCGAGGCGGTGCGGCAAAGGATTTCGATGTCCGCAGCGGTCGGTGGATCGCCACCGAGACGATCGCGATGTTCGCGCCCCTGCTGTGCGGTGGGCTCGATCGGCACGCCGAGCGGGCATTGCTGCACACCTTCGAGGGGCCGCGGTTCTGCACCCACCCCGATCTGCGCTACGCGGTGCCACCGTCCACGTCGCCGGTCTCGCGGGACTTCCGGGCCCGCGAGTACTGGCGCGGTCCGGTGTGGCCGGTGATGACGTGGCTGTTCTCGTGGGCGTTCGCGCGGCGGGGATGGGCGGAACGCGCGACGATGCTCCGCGCGGAGGGGCTGCGGCAGGCCGCGGACGGGAGCTTCGCCGAGTACTACGAGCCGTTCACCGGCCGCCCGCTGGGAAGCATGCAGCAGTCCTGGACCGCGGCGGCGGTGCTCGACTGGCTGGGCTGACGCCTGCCGCGCCGACCGGTCCTGGGAATCGGCTGGGAGAATGTGAACATCGAGAGAAAATCCGCGCGCTCGGTTTGCAAGTCATTTAGTCTCGGGCAATGCCGAGGAACCCCCGCCGCTCCCTGCCCCGTGCCGCCGCGCTGCTCCTGGCCGGGGCGGTGACCCTGGCGGCACCCGCCGTCGCCGTCGCGAACCCGCAGGGCGTCGACGTGGCGTCGTGGCAGCACCCGAACGGTGCCCCCATCAACTGGTCGGCGGTGCGCGGCGCGGGCTACGAGTTCGGCATGGTCAAGGCCACCGAGGGCCTGTTCTACACCAATCCGTTCTTCGCCCAGGATTCGTTCGCGATGCGGATCGCGGGCGTGGCGCGCGGCGCCTACCACTACGCGGATCCGTCGGCGTCACCCGAGGCGCAGGCCGCGTTCTACGCGGCGAACGCGTTGGCGGTCAACCAGATCGGTGGGCTGCCGCCCGTGCTGGACCTCGAGAGCACCGGCGGCCTCGCGGCCCCGCAGTTGATCGACTGGACGCGCCGCTACCTCAACACGGTGCAGGCCCTGACGGGTCGCCAGCCGATCATCTACACCTACCCCAACTTCTGGCGCACCGCGATGGCGAACACCACCGAGTTCTCCAACTACCCGCTGTGGATCGCCGATTACAACGGTGCCAACTATCCCGGCCCGCTGCCGGGCGGATGGAAGAACTGGGCCTTCTGGCAGTACACCGACAGTGGCCGGATCCCGGGCGTGGGCGCCGCCATCGACCTCAACGTCTACAGCGGGTCCATGGGTGATCTGAACATGTACGCCCGCAACTTCTTCGGGAGCTGACCGCCGCAGCGAGGTCGGCGACGCATCCAGCGCGTGGTACCGGCTCAGCCGCCCGGCCGCAGCTGGCCGGTGACTCGGTACAGCCGCCACATCTCCGGTTCGGTGCCGCCGTCGTTGCGCATCTCGAGCACCAGCGCACCGACGCCACCCGAACCGGTCTCGAACATCGTGGGATACCGGCGGTTCACGGCGTCCGCGACGCCGCGCTTGGCGTTCGGGACCGCCAGGATGTACTGGACTCCGTGGCCGGCGGGGTCGTCGAGGATCCGTGCGAAGTCGGTGTCCGACGTGATCACGAACTGCTTGGGGTTCTCCGAGGCGGTCACCACGGCGAAGCTCTCGACGGTGTCGAGCAGTACCGACCCCTCCGGCAGGCGGAGGCTGTCGAGGTAGTCGGCGATACGGCGCTCGGAGCCGAAGGTGCGCAGGATCGCCAACTCGTCGGGGTCCTGGCGGCCGGGCACGATCGCGCTCGCGATCGAGTGCTCGAGCGCGGCCAGGCGCGGGTTGCCCATCGCGGCCGTGGTGACGGCCGTCGACCCCACCAACAGGCACACCGCGAACGCGACGAGCGGTGACGGCCCGGGGTAGGGCGGGATCGGTTTCGGGTCCGCCGCGAAATGCCCCGGGCGATGCGAGACGACGGGCGCGCGGAGCGGGGCGAGCAGCACCACCAGCACGAACGCGAACGGGATGATGGTGATGTAGAAGCGCAGGAACGGGAACGTCGAGTTCATCAGGTACAGCAACGACTGCGTGCCCAGGACCGCACCGAAGACGGTGAACGGCACCAGGATCTCGGCGTCGCGCCGCCGGACCGCGAGCACCGCGGCGATCACCAGCAGGAGCGGAACAGCCGGTCCCAGCACTGCCATCTCCGTCAGCGAGAACATCGCGCGCCCGACCGGGGTGCTGGTGTCCCCACCACCGGACTGCTCGAGGATGGCGCTGTTGCCGTACACCGACGAGAACTGTTGGAACGCCGCCCCGGTGATGAGCCAACTGGTGAACGACCACGCGGCGAAGGCCGCGAACCCGGGGCCGACGACGATCGAGACGTCGACCGCGGCCGCCCACCAGCGGTCACCGCGGGCGGGATGCAACTCCACGGGACGGTGCCGGAGGACGGTGACCAGACCCACGAGCGCGCCGGCGACGATCATCGGCGCGATCGCGTCGTACCGAGTGAGGTAGGCGAGCGCGAACGCGATGCCCGCCGCAATGAGGTCGTGAACACCGTCGCTGCGGATCCACCGGACGAGCCGCCGCACCGCCCAGCACACGAAGAACACGAACGGCGCCTCGCTCATGCCGTTGGCGGCGTACATCACGATCAACGGGTTGAGTGCGAACAACGCGGTCAGCACGACGACCAGTACCGTCGGACATCCGCGGTCGCGCGCGATCCCGCGGATCTGGATCACGGCACCGGCCATGAACGCCGCCGACATCACCGCCGCCGTGAGATTCCAGCGCAGCAGTTCGGGCCACCAGTGTCCGAGGAACCCGAGGGGTAGCTGCGCGAACGCGGTGAGCGGGGTGAAGACGAACCCGATCGCCGCGAGGTGCGGGTCGCGGCTGAGGAGTACGCCGGAGACGGCCGCGACGCGGGAGAGCGAGTCGGTGAAGATGAAGCCCACACCGAGGTTCATCCACACACCCGCCGCGAGATACCCGGCGAACAGAATCGCGTACAGCAGCCACGGCTTGCGCCGCGCACGGTCCGGCGGCGGGGTGTCGGGCCCGGTTCCCTCGTGCGGGGGCGCCGGACGCAGCGCCGTCGACGTCACGTCCGCCGGCGGCGCAGCCACACCGTCGCGCCGACCACGATCACGGCGAGCACCACGGTCCCGGCGGCGATCGCGACGATCGTGCCCGTCCCGACGCCGGTGTCGGCGTCGTCCTGGGGTGCGGCCGCGGCCTGGGGCACGACGTCGGTGACCTTCACGCCGATCGTGAACGGTTGCGCGTCCCGCGGACCGATCAGGGCGTCACCGGTGAGCCGCGGGAACCGCGACGGGTCCGCCTCGAGCGACGCGAGCAGCGCGTCGAGGTCGCGGGGCTCGCCCGTGGACGTGGCCAGCACGACCGTGCGGCTGCCCTGTTCGATCACCTGGAGCGAGCCGTACGGGGTGGTGCCGCTGACGCCCTGCAGGGCCAGCAGCGCCGGGTCGGCCGACGCGAGCGGCTGCCGCACCGACTGCGGCAGGTTGCCGTCGGCGGCCACCAGGATCGCCGGCAACGAGTCGGCGGCCGCCTCGGTGAGTGGACGCACCCGCGGTTGCAGTGGCAGGTAGCTCACGTCCTGCATCTGGACGAGCAGCTGGTTGGCGCGGCGCAGGTCGCCGAGATCGTTGTCGCCCAGGCCGACGTCGACGGTGGGCAGCAGCGTCTGCGGCAGCGACGCGAACCCGCCGGGCACGGGCGGGGTCGCGGGCTTGGAGGAGACGGTGCTGCGCGGGTCGACGGTGAGCGACGACGTATCGCTGGTGCCGCACTGGAAGTCGCCGGTGATGTCGAGCGCCACCGTGAGCGTCATGAACCGGGACAGCAGCGTGTCCGGCACGTTCACCTGCAGGTCGAACGCGCCCGAGGCGTCGAGCGGCGCGCTCGCCAGCTGCGTCTCGCCCATCCGGACGGCGAGGATGCCGTTGCGCGAGGGCGGCAGCGGTACGTAGGTGCCGAGCAGGTGCGCGGACAGCTCGCGGACGGGCCGGCCGAGCTGGGTCTGGTTGATCTCGATCGGGACCTCGATGTGGTTGGCTCCCGACGCGGTGAGCGAGCCGATCTTCAGCTGCTCGAGCGTGACGACGTCCTGCGCCACCTCGGGCACCTTCTCGTCGGGCGCCGTGATCGCGCGGCTGGCCGCCGCGTAGCCGTCGAGGTTGGCGACGAACAGCGCCACCTGCGACGACAGGTCGGTCTCGTTCCCGGCGATCCGCAGCACCGGGGCGCCGGCGGGCGTCCCCTCCAGGCCGATCCCGGCCTCCGACGCGCCACCGACGACGACCGTGCGCTCGAACGGCGTCGGCGCCACGCCGGGCAGGCCGCCGCCCACCGGCAGCTCCTGGATCTCGACGCGGACCGGTTGGCTGCCGTAGTGGTTGACGACGGCGGTGCTGAGCGTGAGTGCGGCGTTCTGATCGGACCGCGACGTGGGATCGGCGACGAAGATGGTCAGCTTCCGCAGGACCGGAGGCAGGAACTCGGCCGGTGACGCGGGCTGCTTCTCGACCCCGGTGTACGTGGTCGTGGCGTCCCGCAGCGTCATCGGGGCGAACTGGCTGCGGTCGTAGCAGCGGTCGTCGATCGGGACATAGTGGCTGGTGATGGCGAGGGTGACCGCCCGGTCGGCCACCGGCAGGCCGTCGAGCGGCACCGACAGCGGGATGCCGTTCTGGTTGGCGGCGGGGACCTCGACGCGCTGGACCACTCGGTCGTCCGAGCGGAACTCGAGCCATCCCTGACGGAAGTCGCCTGGCGTGGTGAGGTTTCCGGTGAGGCGGCTGGCCTGCAGTCCGTCCGGGACGGGCAGCGTGACCGTCAGCGGGACGTCCGAGGTGAACCGGAGGTCGGTGGGGCGACCCAGCTGGGGGAACGGCACGGTCTGGCCGGCGGCGGCCGGTGCGTCGTCGGAGTCCTGCGCGGCTGCAGTGCCGGCGCCGGGCAGGAGGGCGCCGATCGTCACGAGCGTGCCCGTGACGAGGGTCGCGAGTATGCGTCGGCGCGGCGCCCCGGTGTCTACCATCGTTCTCTCCAGATCGTCCTTCGTCGTGCTGCCGGCATCCGGTCGAGCGTATCGACGAACGGTCGGCTGAGCGAAGGAAGCGGAATCCGAAACACCTTGTGCGCCGCCGCGGTCCGACCGACCGGCCCCAACGCTCACCTTCACCCGCTGACATCTAACCACGCTCCCCACCTGAACGGTGGTTCAAGATCGAACTACCCGCGGGTATGCTTTCCGGGGGTATCGGTCGGGTGCCGAGACCGGTCCCTGTGCGTAACATCCCCCTCGCCTTCCACATGAGTCAAGATGGAACGGCCGGCGGTCCGGTGCGGCCGCGTCACCCGACAATCGCGAAAAGGTCTCGACTGCACATGAGTTGGAGCGAGCGGGGAGGAAATCGACCATGACGCATGCCACTTCGGGTGTCGACACCTCGCCCACCGAACCCGGTGACGGTGCCGCGGATGCTGCCGGAGCGCCGCAGCACACGGGTGCCGGGAAGCATTCGGAGGCAGCACCGTTCACCGGCACGTCCATCCTCTTACGCTGGCTGCTCATCGCGGGCTGCTCGCTGGCCGCCTTCTGGCCCTCGGTGCTGCGCACCGTCGACGACATCCGGGGCGGCGACTTCCTCGGCTACATCCTGGCCATGCCGTTCCTGGCCGCCGTCGCGGCGGTGGGCATCACCCGGCGCCGGGAGGGGGAACTACCCATCCACGACCGGCAGATCGACAGCCTGGTCGGTGGGATCGCCCTCGTCGTCTCGGTGGCCGTCCAGTGGCTGCTGCTGCCCCGCTACGAGGAGCAGTTCGCTCTCCTGCGGATCGACCTGCTGTCGTGGATGCTGTTCGTCATCGGTTCCGCGGTCCTGCTGTTCGGGTTGCGACCCGTGGGCCGGTACTGGCCGGTCTGGCTCCTGCTCCTGCTCGTCGCGCCGCTCCCCTACCGCATGGCCGTGGTGATGCTGGGCGGGCAGTCCCAGCACGTGAGCATCGTGCTCACGGTCCTCGCCGCCGCTGCCACCGCGATCGCGGTCGGCCGGACCCGGCGCCGCGGCGTGATCGGGGTGGTCGGCACCGTCGCGATCGGTCTGGCGGTGCTGCTGTTCATCTGGTTCGTCTTCCCGGACGCACCCCGGGCCGTGCTGCAGTTTGTCCCGGCCGGAGCCGCGGCCGTGATCGTGGGCATCGGCATGTACGTGCAGTACGGGTACTACTTCACGGACCGGCGCGCGGCCTACTCGGTGGCACCGCATCGGTCCGCCGCGGTGCGCACCGGGCTGGTCCGCTCCGGTCTCGTCGTCGTCGCCGTCGCGTTCGTGCTCTCGCTGATCTCGCTGCCGGCTCCGCCCGCCACCGTCATCGCCGACGGGCCGCACGGCGCCGGACGGCAACTGGCGGTCCCCGCCGGGTGGACCCAGGAGCGCAGCGAGGACTTCGACTGGGCCAATCGGTTCTTCGGCCGCCGTGCCACGCTCGTGCGGCAGACGATCGTCGCCGACGAGGGCAAACCGGACTGGGACGCGCAGTCCCGTCCCCGGCGCGTCGTCGTCGACACGCTCGACACCCGCCGTCCGGCGACGCTGGCCGTGTACCCGACCGACACGCTCTACCGACTGGCCGACGCCCGCCGCAGCCCCGTCCTGCCCGTCGACCTCGGCCACGGCGTGCAGGGCGAGCTCTCCACGATCGTGGACGAGCAGGCCCTGCTCACCTGGAGCCTGCTGTCGTTCACGTGGACGCGCGGGGAGGTGACCCAACGCGTCAACCTCGTGACGGTCGACGACCATCGCCCGGACGCGATCTTCCCGCAGCCCACGCCGTCCATGGCCACCGACGTCACCAACACGTTCAACGTGCTGATCCGCGGCAACGCCGTGACCGTCGACGAGAACTCCGAGTACAAGGACCGAGAGATGCTCACCGCGGTGGGTACCGACCTCGTCGACATGCAGTGGAAGGCGGGCGAGGCATGAGCGTGACCGACGCGGTGGACGACGACTTCAAGGCCGCGGCGCTGCACGACGCGGTCGACGGACTGCGCGAACGCCGGCCGCTGGCCTCGGCCGCGGTGGCGTTCGTGCCGTGGCAGCGCAACCTGGGGATCGCGCTGGCGCTGGCGGTCGCGGTGTGCGCGGTGTTCTTCCCGATCGTGACCTTCACGGTCGTCATCGCGGTGTGCACGTTCGCGTACGTGGCCACCATGATCGACCGGGTGCTCATCTTCGCGCGCGGGCTCGACCGGGACGCGATCGTCACCGTCACCGACGAGGACGCGCGCGCGATCCCCGACGACGAGTTGCCCACCTACACGATCCTGGTCCCGGCCTACGACGAGACCGAGGTGATCTACGACCTCGTCTCCGGGATGACCGCACTCGAGTATCCGCGGGACAAGCTGCAGGTGCTGTTGCTTCTCGAGGAGGACGACCACGGCACCGTCGCGGCCGCGAAGGACGCGATCTCCGTGCCCGGCGGTGAGATCGTCACGGTGGTGCTGGTTCCGGAGGCGCAGCCGCGCACCAAGCCGAAGGCGTGCAATTACGGGCTGCATTTCGCGACCGGCGAGATCGTCACCATCTACGACGCCGAGGACAAGCCCGACCCGCTGCAGCTGCGGCGAGTGGTCGCCGCGTTCGCCCGCCAGCCCGACGACGTCGCGTGCGTGCAAGCCAAACTGGCGTTCGACAACGGCCGGCAGAACCTGCTCACCGGCTGGTTCACCGCCGAGTACGCGGTGTGGTTCAACTTCCTGCTGCCCGGCCTGATGAAGACCCGATCCCCGATCCCGTTGGGCGGCACGTCGAACCACCTGCAGCGCTGGGTGCTCGACGAGATCGGTGCCTGGGACCCGCACAACGTCACCGAGGACGCCGACCTGGGAGTGCGGATCGCGGCGTCGGGCTACTCGACCGCGGTGCTCGACTCCACCACGATCGAGGAGGCCAACAGCGACCCGATCAACTGGATCCGCCAGCGATCGCGCTGGTACAAGGGCTACCTGCAGTCGTGGCTGGTCCACACCCGCCGCCCGCTCGAGGCGTGGCGCTCGCTCGGAGCCGTCAGCTTCATCCGTTTCACGCTGCTGCTCGCCGGCACCCCGATCATCGCGTGCCTCAACCTGGTGTTCTGGTTCATCACCTTCACGTGGCTGCTGGGCCAGCCGCTCGTCGTCGCCGACGTGTTCCCGCCGTACATCTACTACTGCGCGCTCGTGTCGCTGGTGTTCGGCAACGCGGCCGCGATCTACATGAACATCGTGGGCTGCCGCGAGTCCGGGAACTCCAACCTGCTCCTCGCGTGCCTCACGGTGCCGATCTACTGGCTGATGATGAGCATCGCCGCGACCAAGGGCTGCTGGCAGCTGCTGCGCAACCCGTCGTACTGGGAGAAGACCTTCCACGGCCTCGCGACACCCACCCCGGCGGCCGCCACCGCCGCCACCGACTCCCCCGCCGGGTCCACCACCGCGCCCGCCCCCTGACCCGGTCTGCCCGCGTCCTGCCCCGCGTTTCGCGCACTTGTCGCGGAGTTCCGGCCCCCGCCGGCGCGACAAGTGCGCGAAACGCGCGGGATCAGCCGAGGGTGTTGAAGCCCGCCATGAGCGGGAACAGCGGGTCGTCGACGCCGATGTCCATGGTGCACTCGTTCAGTCGCGGGTCCGGGACGAACGCCCACAGCAGTGCGCCCGCGGTGCCCGCCGCGCGCTGCCCGGTGATCTTCCGGCCGATGCTCTCGGCCCGGTCGTCGAGCGACTCGCAGGAGCCGGCGTTCTCACCGATCTCCGCGACCAGCAACGGCTTCCCGGCGGCCGCGGCCTGATCGATCCGGCGGGCCAGACCGTTCCACTGGTCGCCCGGCAGCGGGACGCCGTCGGCGCCGTAGTCGTGGTACTGCACGAAGTCGACGTTGTCCGACTCGGTCACGTACTGGTAGTCGTCGCCGCCGGTGCCGCACTGACCGCCACCGAGCAGGCCCGCGGTGACGAGGTGGTTCGGCGCGATCGCCTTGAGCTCGGCGCCGGCCTCCTCCATGAAGTCACGCAACACCTGCGCGGCGTCCGGCGGACACGTGCGCACCCACCAGTCGCAGTTGCCGTTCACGCACTCACCGGAATCCGGTTCCCCCACCAGTTCCCACGCCGCGACCGCCGGAGAGTCCTTCCACCGGTTCACCGCCGTCTGCATCCAGTCCTGGAAGCTCAGCCGGGTGCCGTTCTCGTCGTCGGTCTTCCATCCGTCCACGTACCACGACCGGTCCTTGAACCGCTCGCTCTCGCACGCACCGTCCTGGGCGGAGAGCACCGGAATGAGCATCTGGCCGGTGCGTTCCGCCTCGGCGAAGACGGCGTCCATGGCGGTGAAGTCCGGTTCGCCGGTGAACTTGTTGATCGCCAGTTCCTGGAACGCATCGAAACGCGTGAGCGAGTTCGGGGGCAGGGACTCGAAGTAGGACGGCAGGTCGACCATGCCGCCGCAGCCGCGGTTGATCGCCCAGTTGGTCGACAGCTGGTAGGCGTTGAAGCCCGCCGGCCACCACTTCTGCCCGTCCAGATACAGTCCGTCAGAGGCGGCCTCGACCCGCCCCTGCGCCTGCGCCTGTGGTGCCAGACCGGCTCCGCAGCTGGCCATCGTCACCACCGCCAGCGCGGCCAGAAGTAACCATCTCAGTCTCGGTGTCGTGTTCAAAGCTTCCTCGCTTCGTCGACGCGTGGGCGCTACAGGGATCGAGTGTCCATCCCCGTCGGACGATCCACGTGTGGGGGAACCATGCGCGCAACACTTTAGAGAACTTCGGACAGGAAGGTCTGTAGTCGTGGGGTGCGAGGGTTGTCGAACATTTGATCGGGACTGCCGGCCTCGACGACCGTGCCGCGGTCCATGAAGACCACGGTGTCCGACACCGACCGCGCGAACCCCATCTCGTGCGTCACCACGACCATCGTCATGCCGCCCTTCGCGAGATCGGCCATCAACGCCAACACGCCCTTGACCAGTTCGGGGTCGAGCGCCGACGTCGCCTCGTCGAAGAACATCACCTGCGGCTTCATCGCCAACGCGCGGGCGATCGCGACGCGCTGCTGCTGTCCCCCGGACAGGTTGCCCGGACGCGAGTCGGCCTTGTGCGCCAGGCCCACCAGCTCGAGCTGCTCGAGCGCGAGCGCGCGGGCCGCCTCCTTCGAAAGCTTCTGCAGCTTGCGCGGGCCGAGCGCGATGTTGTCGGCGACCGTGCGGTGCGGGAACAGGTTGAAGTGTTGGAACACCATCCCGATCCGTTGACGCAACCGGTCGGGGTTGTCGCGCAGCACCGAGCGGCCGTCGAGCAGAACGTCACCGGCGTCGGGCTCGTGCAACCGGTTGAGTACCCGCAGCAGCGTCGACTTCCCGGAGCCGGACGGCCCCACGACGGTGACGGTCTTGCCGGCGTCGACGTGCAGGTCCACCCCGCGCAGCACCTTGTTGGTGCCGAACGCCAGGTGCAGGTCCGTGCCGGTGAGGGAGACCGACTCGGCTGCCTTGTCGTTCACGCCGTCACCCCCTCTCCACGACGATGGCCTGCTCGAGCTCGTCGAGCGTGCCGGAGGTGTCGGCGCGGCCGGTCCGCAGCCGTCGGTCGATGTAATTCACCAGGTGGGTCAGCGGGATCGTGAGCGCCAGGTAGAACAGGCCGGCGGCCACCAGCGGCGACAGGTTACCGGTCTGGGCGTTGAGATCGCGGCCCACCGCGAACAGCTCGCGCTGGGTGACCAGCAGGCCCAGGAAGTAGATCAGCGACGAGTCCTTGATGAGCGAGATGAACTGGTTCATCAGTGCCGGCAGCACCCGCCGCACGCCCTGCGGGATCACCACCAGTGCCATCGACCGGCGGTACGAGAAGCCCAGAGCCCGCGCGGCTTCCATCTGTCCCGCCTCCACGCTCTGGATACCCGAGCGGAAGATCTCCCCGATGTAGGCGGCCGCCAGCAGCGACAGTGCGGCGGCACCCAGCCAGTACGGGTTGTTACCGGTCATCCCCTTGACCACCGGACCGACCCCGAGCCCGACGAGCAGGATGATCACCACCGCGGGGAGCCCACGGAAGATGTCGGTGTAGACGCGGGCCGGCCAGCGCAGCCATCGGGTGCGGGAGATGCCGGCGACCGCGAGCAGCATGCCCAACACGGTGCCGACGATGCCCGACGACAACGCCAGGATCAGGGTGTTCGGCAGACCGGTGCGCAGCAGGTCCGGGAACGCGCGCTTGTACAGTTCCCAGTCGAAGAAGGTGTCGCCCAACTGCTGCAAAGTCGAGCGCGGTTGCACCGCCGCGGGCGGGGCCTCGGTCTGCTTCTCCGCGGCCAGCGCCGCGAAATCGGGGAGCTGCGGCTCCGGCGCCGCCTTGCTGCCCGGCTTCCAGCCCTCGGGCAACGCGCGCGGCACCCAGTCCGAGTACAGCCGCGCCCACGTGCCGTCGGCGACGACCGCGTCGAGGCCGGAGTTGAGCGCGTCGATCAGCGGCTGGTGGTCCTTGGCGACCGCCCACCCCACATAGTTGTTGAGGCTGAACGTGTTCTGCACGATCGACGTCGGATCGCCGGGCGCGATCGCGCCCTCCGCCTGCTGCGAGGGCGCCACCCACGCGTCGATCTGTCCGGTCTTGAGGTTGGCGTACGCGGTGTTGTAGTCGGGGAATTTTACGGGGTCCAGCCCGAGCGTGTTGACGACGTAGTCGTCCTGCACGGTCCCCTGCACCACACCGATGCGCACCGACGAGTTCAGGTCCGAGAAGCTGGTGATCGCACTGCCGTTGGGGACGACGAGGGAGAAGTAGCCGAAGTCGTACCCGTTGGTGAAGCCGACCAGCTCGCGCCGCGCGTCGGTGGTCGTGATCGACGACGACCCGACGTCGAAGCGGTGGCCGGCCACCTGCGCGAGCAGGCCCGCGAAGTCGGTGCCGACGAACTCGACCTGCAGCCCCAACTTCTCCGCGACCGCCCGCAGCAGTTCGTTGTCGAACCCGGTGAAGACGTTGTGCGAGTTGACACAGATGCTCGGCGGCGCGTCCGACAGCGTGCCGACCGTCAGCGTGCCGGGCTTGACCAGGTTCAGCTTCGCCGGGTCGATGTCGCTGAGCGGCAGGGTGTTCGCAGTGGTGTACCGGTCCTCGGCGGCGGCCGCGGCGGCACTGTCGAGGTTGGTGGGCAGCGCCGACGCACTCCCGACGCCCGGCGGCGCGCACAGGTCACCGGTGGACGTCGAACTGTCGGACGAGCACGCCACCAGGGCGGCGAGGGGCAACAACAGCACCAGCAGGACGGCGAACGCGCGGGGTCCCCGGCGGGCGGAAAGGGTCATCGAGGTGGCGGGGGCTACGCGAGCCCGGAGAGCTGCTGCGGGGTGTGCTCGTCCCGCCACGCGACGGCGTCGCGCAGTTCGGTGAGGTCGTAGTCGGGGCCGCTCGCGTTCACGGTGAACAGCGTGACACCCGCGTCGACGTAGGCCGCCGCCTCGTCCACACCGTGCCACCACGTCGACCGCTCGATCTGCTGCGGGTCGCGCTGCACGTCCCCGCAGTGCTCACCGAGGATCGCGGACTTGCGGGCGAATTCGTCCCGGTCGCCGAACCCGTGCCAGATGTCGGCGTACTCCGCGACCAGGCGCAGCATCTTCTTCTCGCCGCTGCCGCCGATCAACAGCGGAATCCGCCGGGTCGGCGGGGGATTGAGCTTGTCGAGGCGCCCGGTGATTCGCGGCAGGTACTCGGTGAGCAGCTTGATCCGCGAGCCCGCGGTGCCGAAGTCGTACCCGTACTGCTCGTAGTCCTTCTCGAACCATCCGGCACCGATACCGAGGATCAGCCGGCCGCCGCTGATGTGGTCGACGGTGCGGGCCATGTCGGCCAACAGGTCCGGGTTGCGGTAGCCGCCGCCGGTGACCAGCGCACCGATCTCGACCCGTTCGGTCTGTTCGGCCCACGCGCCCAACATGGTCCAGCACTCGAAGTGCGCGCCGTCCTGATCGCCGTACAGCGGGTAGAAGTGGTCCCAGTTGAAGACGACATCGGCGCCGGCGTCCTCGGCGCGGAGCACGGCGTCGCGGATCTTGCCGTAGTCGGGAGCGTGCTGGGGCTGCAGCTGGATACCGATACGCACGGGACGGGACATGCGGAACTCCTTCGCGCCGGGACTGGCATCTCACGGTATCCCCGTGCTCGGCCCGCTGCACGGGTTGTGCGCGCCCACCGACCCGGGTGCGCAACCCGGAGGAACCGGCCGCACACCGGCATCCGCCGGTTGATGTTTCCGACACTTCGGACGCCTATGCTGTGCCCGCACACCCGTGCACCCTGACTCGGATCGTCCGGCACGTTCCTGCCGGTGAAGGGACTGCTCACCATGGCTTCGGTGACTTTCGACAAGACCACGTGCCTGTTCCCGGGCGCCACGACCCCCGCGGTCGACAAGCTGGATCTGCACATCGAGGATGGCGAGTTCCTCGTGCTCGTCGGCCCCTCGGGCTGTGGCAAGTCCACGTCGCTGCGCATGCTCGCGGGCCTCGAGGAGGTGTACGAGGGTCGCATTCTGATCGGCGACCGCGACGTCACCGGCCAGGAGCCCAAGGAACGCGACATCGCGATGGTCTTCCAGAACTACGCGCTGTATCCGCACATGTCGGTGGCCGAGAACATGGGTTTCGCGCTCAAGCTCGCCAAGACCCCGAAGGACGAGATCAAGCGCCGCGTGCAGGAGGCGGCCAAGATGCTCGACCTCGAGCCGTACCTCGATCGCAAGCCCAAGGCGCTCTCGGGCGGCCAGCGGCAGCGCGTCGCGATGGGCCGGGCGATCGTGCGGCAGCCGCAGGTCTTCCTCATGGACGAGCCGCTGTCAAACCTGGACGCCAAGCTGCGCGTGCAGACCCGCACCCAGATCGCGCAGTTGCAGCGCCGTCTCGGGACCACCACCGTCTACGTCACCCACGACCAGGTCGAGGCGATGACGATGGGCGATCGGGTCGCCGTGCTCAAGGACGGTGTGCTGCAGCAGTGCGCGCCGCCGCGCGAGCTCTACAGCCGTCCGGTCAACCAGTTCGTCGCCGGCTTCATGGGCTCGCCGTCGATGAACATGCTGACGCTGCCGGTCACCGACGCCGGTGTCGTGCTGGGCGAGACGGTCGTCCCGGTTTCCCGTGAAACCATCGCCGAGATCCCCGAGGGTCGGGTGGTGCTCGGTATCCGGCCCGAGCATCTGGAGCCGGCCCCGAACGGCGAGGGCATCCCGATGGACGTCGACGTCGTGGAGGAACTCGGCGCGGACGCGTTCGTGTACGGCCGCACCGGCCTGGGCGGTGCGGACGAGCATCAGCTGGTCGCGCGGGCGGACTGGCGGAAGCCGCCGCGTCGCGGGGACCGGGTGAATCTGCACGTCGAGCCGTCCGAGGTGCACCTGTTCTCGGTGACCGACGGCCGCCGGATCGGATGATCCTGACCGGTCCAGTGCGGGGGTAATGACCGAAATCGGTACCCGTTCGTGCCAGAGTAAGCGGCGACATATGCCTCGGTCCGGTGGAATGCACGTCACAACGCGTTCCCTCCGGAGCCGGATACGTCTATCTGAAAGGTGGACCATGCGTTCTTTCAACACGCGCTCGCGGGTCGCGGTCGCGGCCTCGGCCGTCGCGCTGCTCGCGCTCGCCGGCTGCTCGAGCGACGACGGCGGCAGCACCAGCGCCGACGCCGCCGCGACGCAGAACCTCGACGGCCGCGGTGCGATCTCGTTCGCGATGGGCAAGAACGACACCGACAAGCTGCAGCCGGTGATCGAGAAGTGGAACGCGACCCACCCGGACGAGAAGGTCTCGCTCAAGGAGCTGCCCGGCGAGGCCGACGAGCAGCGCAACAAGCTCGAGCAGTCGCTGCAGGCCGGCAACGCCGACTACGACGTGATGGCGCTCGACGTCGTCTGGACCGCGGGCTTCGCCGCGAACGGCTGGCTGCAGCCGCTCGAGGGTGACCTCGCGATCGACACCGACGCGCTACTGCCGGCCACGGTCGAGTCGGCGACGTACCGCGGCAAGCTGTACGCGGGCCCGCAGAACACCAACGCCCAGCTGCTGTACTACCGCACCGACCTGGCGCCGCAGGCGCCCGCGGACTGGAAGGCGCTCACCGACAGCTGCCAGGTCGCGAAGGACAAGGGCGTGCAGGACTGCCTGGTCACCCAGCTCAAGCAGTACGAGGGTCTGACCGTCAACACCACGCAGTTCATCAATTCGTGGGGCGGCGCGGTCGTCGGGTCCGACGGCAGCACCCCCGAGGTCGCGTCGACGGAGTCCAAGGCCGGCATCCAGGCCATGGTCGACGCCTACCAGGCGGGCCAGATCGCGAAGCGCTCCACCGGCTTCACCGAGGAGGAGACCAACCTCGCGTTCGTCGGTGGCGAGTCGATGTACGCCTACAACTGGCCGTACATGTGGGACAACGCGGAGAAGGACGGTTCCAAGGTGAAGGGCAACGTCGGCGTCGCGCCGATCGTCGGCCCGACCGGTGCCGGCGCCTCCACGCTGGGCGGCTACAACAACGGCATCAACGTCTTCTCGAAGAACAAGGCGACCGCGCGTGACTTCGTCGCGTTCGTCCAGAACGAGGAGAATCAGATGTCGTTCGCGGACGCGTCCTTCCCGCCGGTCCTCAAGTCGGTGTACGACGATGCGGGTCTGCAGGCCAAGTACCCGTACCTGCCGGCCCTGAAGGCCGCGCTCGAGAACGCGAAGCCGCGTCCGGTCACGCCGTACTACACCGCGATCTCCAAGGCCATCCAGGACAACGCGAGCGCTGCCCTGAACGGCAAGGTCACGGTCGATCAGGCGGTCACCGACATGACCGCTGCGATCAACAACGCCGCCAAGTAGGCGCGTTCGAACACGAGAGATCAGGTAACGCACGATGGCTGACTCTGCTGAGCTGAGGCGAGCAGACGAGGCCCGCGCCGTGGTCGGGGTCGACGACCCCGACCACGGCGGTCGCGCTTCCGGGCGCGAGGCGTCCGACACCGGGCGCACGGGTCACGACGCACCGCGAGAGGTCACACCGCGCAAGAAGCGCGATTTCCGACCGATCTGGCTGATCGCTCCGACGATGGTGATCCTGGCCGTCGTGATCGTGTACCCGGTCGCCCGCGCGGTCTACCTGTCGTTCCAGGCGAACAAGGGCATCGACCCGGACACCGGCCGGTTCACCGACGGCGGGTTCGCCGGGTTCAAGCACTACCTGCAGTGGCTCGTGCAGGACTGCGGTTCCGGCTCGGGGACGTGTCCCCCCGGCACCCTGGCACACGACTTCTGGTCCGCTGCAGGCGTCACGATCTTCTTCGCCGTCGTCACGGTCGCGATCGAGGTGCTCCTCGGTCTGTGGATGGCGACGGTCATGGGCAAGACCTTCTGGGGTCGCTCCCTGCTCCGCGCGAGCGTGCTGATCCCGTGGGCCATCCCCACCGCGGTCACCGCGAAGCTGTGGTTCTTCATCTTCGCCGAGAACGGCATCGCCAACAAGCTGCTCGGCACCTCGATCGCGTGGACCACCGACCCGTGGGCGTCGCGGTTCGCGGTCATCATCGCCGACGTCTGGAAGACGACGCCGTTCATGGCGTTGCTCATCCTCGCGGGTCTGCAGATGATCCCGCAGGACGTCTACGAGGCCGCCAAGGTCGACGGCGCCAGCGCGTGGCAGCGGTTCACCAAGATCACGCTCCCGCTGGTCAAGCCGGCGCTCATGGTTGCGGTCCTGTTCCGCACCCTCGACGTGCTGCGCATGTACGACCTGCCGGCCATCCTGTCGGGCACGTCCGGCGCAACCCCCAACACGACGCTGTCCATCCTGGTGATGGCCGACATCCGGCAGGGCAACTTCCAGAGCGCGTCGGCGCTGTCGACGCTGATCTTCCTGCTGATCTTCGCGGTGGCGTTCGTGATGGTGAAGTTCCTCGGCGCCAACGCGGTGCGCACCCAGGACGAGCAGCGGAAGGGAGCTGATCGATGATGGGCCGTCACAGCAGGGCCGACGACGACGTCGAGGCGCAGGCCGACACCCCGGTGGAGGCGTCGACGACCACGACGACCACGGCGACCACGGCGGCACCGGCCGCCGCCGTGCCCCCGGCGGAGCCGCGCGTGTACGACAAGCGCCGCCGCACCGACCGCGGCAAGCTCGCCCGCACCTATCTCGGGGTGGCGATCATCCTGATCTGGGGACTGGCGCCGTTCTACTGGATGGTCGTCACCGCGTTCCGGCAGGTCGACCACACCTTCGACACCACGCCGTGGCCCACGTACCTCACGCTCGACAACTTCCGGGCGGCGCTCTCGACGGAGAAGGGCAACGACTTCCTCGGCGCCATCGTCAACAGCCTGATCATCGGTGTGGTGACGACGGCCGTCGGTCTGCTGCTCGGCGTGTTCGCGTCGTACGCCCTCGCCCGCATCGAGTTCCGCGGCAAGTACGTCGTCACCGGCATCATCCTGGGCGCGTCGATGTTCCCGACCGTCGCGCTCATGACACCGCTGTTCCAGCTGTTCGGTGACATGGGCTGGATCGGCCAGTACCAGGCGCTGATCATCCCGAACATCTCGTTCGTGCTGCCGCTGACGATCTACACGCTCACGTCGTTCCTGTCGGACCTGCCGTGGGAACTCGAGGAGGCCGCCCGCATCGACGGCGCGAGCCGCTTCCAAGCGTTCCGGCTGGTGATCCTGCCGCTGGCCGCGCCCGCACTGTTCACCACCGCGATCCTGGCGTTCATCGCGACGTGGAACGAGTTCATGCTCGCGAGCCTGCTGTCGACGGAGAAGACCGAGCCGGTCACCGTCGCGATCGCCCGGTTCGCGGGCGCCAACTCGTGGGAACAGCCGTACGCGGCGATCATGGCGGCCGGCACGCTCGTGACCATCCCGCTGGTGATCATGGTGCTGCTGTTCCAGCGCCGCATCGTGTCGGGCCTGACCGCCGGTGGCGTGAAGAGCTGACATGACCGCGCGACATGGGTAGGCCGCCGCGGGGCCGCCAGCCCCTCGAGATGCTGATCGGCATCCTCGGGTTCTTCACGTTCATGGCGTTCCTGGCGGCCGTCGTGCCGATCGTGCGCGGCGAGCCGTCGGTGACGGCGTCGCTGGTGCTGCTGGCGTGCGTCGTCGTCCTCGTCGCCGCGATCGTCCTGCACCGCCGCACCTGATCTCCGCTTTCCCCCTCCCTCGCCCCCTCCTCCTTCCGCGTTCTGCGCACCTGTCGCGCCGAATTCGGGCGTGGATCCGCGGCAATGCGCACAACGCGAGGGTGGGGTCGGCCGCAGCGCCGGGTATGCGAGGTCCGTCCTCGCGGCTGGGTCGTTCGACGTGCCGCGTGCGCCGTCAGGTGCCACTATCGGGGAACGACCGGATTCGATCGACCCCGGTTGGGGGCGCGGTCGGATCGCCGATTGCGGACCGGAAGTTGCCTGCGTGAGTCCCACGAGCAGCCCGACACCCGAACAAGCCGAGCACGCCCGACGCCGGCCCCGACACCGCCGCCGCACGATCGTGCGCATCCTCGCCGTGGTCGTGATCGCCCCGCTCGTCGCGCTCGGCGCCGCGTACCTCCTGGCCGACGTGCCGAGCCCGGACGAGATGCGCCCCAACCAGGTCGCGACGGTTCTCGCGTCCGACGGCTCGACCGTGGTGACGACGGTGGTGCCGCCGGAGGGCAACCGCACCGAGGTGCCGCTCGAGACGGTTCCCGGGTCCGTCCGCAACGCGGTGCTGTCCGCGGAGGACCGCGACTTCTACTCCAACCCCGGGTACTCGATCTCGGGGTTCCTGCGGGCCGGACGGGACAACGTGCTGGGCCGGGAGAGCGCCGGCGGCGGGTCGACGATCACGCAGCAGTACGTCAAGAACGCGCTGGTGGGCACCGACCGCAACGTGGCCCGCAAGGCGCGGGAGCTGGTGGTCTCGGCGAAGATGGCCCGGCAGTGGTCCAAGGACGAGATCCTCGCCGCGTACCTCAACACCATCTATTTCGGGCGCAACGCGTACGGCATCGGGCAGGCTGCCACCGCGTTCTTCGGCAAGCCCGTCGACCAGTTGACGCTCGCCGAAGGGGCGGTGTTGGCCTCGGTGATCCAGAGCCCGTCCGCCCTCGATCCCGCCACCGACCCCGAGGCGCTGCAGGAGCGGTGGAACTACGTGCTCGACGGCATGGTCGAGATGGGTGTGCTGGCGGCGCCCGAGCGGGCCGCCATCGTGTTCCCGGAGGTGCTGCCGCAGGCCCCGCCCTCCCCCTCCGACACAGCCGGACCGGAGGGCCTGATCCGGGCGCAGGTGACCCGGGAGCTCGAGGCGTCGGGAATCAGCCGACGCGACATCGACACCGGCGGTCTGCAGATCACCACGACGATCGACGCGAAGGCCCAGCAGGCCGCCGTCGACGCGGTGGGCCGGACGCTCGACGGGCAGCCCGACCAGTTGCGCGCCGCGGTGGTGTCGATCGATCCGCGCTCGGGCGCGGTGCGCGCGTACTACGGCGGCACCGAGGGCACCGGTTACGACTTCGCGCAGGCCGGGCTGCAGACCGGGTCGTCGTTCAAGGTGTTCGGCGCCGTCGCGGCCCTGCAGGACAAGGTGCCGCTCACCACGCCGTTCAGCAGCGCGCCGCTGACCGTCGGCGACCTCACCATCGAGAACGTCGAGGGCGAGACGTGCGGTACCTGCAGTCTCGCGGAGGCGCTCAAACGATCACTGAACACCAGCTACTACCGGCTGGCGCTGTCGATGGAGAACGGTGCCCAGAAGATCGCCGACGCCGCGCACCAGGCCGGGATCCCCAAGCGTGTCCCGGGCCTCGACTACGACACCCTCACGCAGTTCGGTGGTCCCCCGGAGACCGGAATCGTGCTGGGCCAGTACCAGACCCGGCCCATCGACATGGCGTCGGCGTATGCGACGCTCGCGGCGTCGGGCAAGTTCCGCGCACCGTACTTCGTGCAGAAGGTGGTCGACGCCGACGGCCGGGTGCTGCTCGACCGGGCGCCCGACGGTGGCGAGCAGCGGATCGACCCGGCGATCGCCGACACCGTCACGCAGGCGATGGGGCCGATCGCGGCGTACTCGCGGGGCCACGGCCTGGCGGGGGGACGCCCGTCGGCCGCCAAGACCGGCACCGTGCAGCTCGGCGACACCGACGAGAACAAGGACGCCTGGATGGTGGGCTTCACGCCGTCGCTGTCGACCGCGGTGTGGGTGGGGACCCCGGACGGGACGGCGGTCCGCACCAGCTGGGGCGGCGCGGTGTACGGCTCCGGGCTGCCGTCGGACATCTGGAAGGAGACGATGGACGGCGCGCTGGCCGGGACGCCCAACGAGCAGTTCTCGGCGGCCCAGCAACCGCCCGGCCGGCAGGCCGGTGCACCTGCGACGACGGACAATTCACCACCGCGCACCACCGACCGGGACGAGACGCAGCAGGCGCCGACGCGGCAGCGGCCGGTGCAGACCTACGACGAGGAACCACAGTGGACCCCGCCCCCGTCCCGGGCGGTCCCGCAGGCGCCGGTCCAGCAGACACCACAACAGCAGTGGAACGAGCCCGCCCCCCAGCAGCAACAGCAGCAGGCGCCTGTTCCCGTTCCACAGGCGCCTGCTCCCCCTCCGGTCCCGGCGCCGCCCCCCGCTCCGGCGCCGGGAATCCAGGTCCTGCCGGGGGTCACGATTCCGCTTCCCGGCTGAGTCCGACCGGCGGGAGCCGGACCCGGATCGTTTCCGTGGGTCAGCCCGCGGCGACCAGTCCGTCGCCGTCGTGGGCGGCGCGCACCGTCGCGGCCGCCGCCGGCACCTCCACCTGCTCGATCCGGCGCGGCAGCAGGAACGCGACACCGGCACCCACCAGGGCGAAGGCCGCGCCGATCCAGAACGCCACCTGGAAGCCGGCGTTGTCGTAGAACACCGCGCCCTGCAGCGTCGCCTGGATTTCCGGCGGGAACGCGACGATGTGCGAGTTGTTCATCACCGCGAACGCGACGACCGGCAGGATCGCCGGGAACACGGACTGCGAGACACCCACCATCGACGCGGAGCTGGCCTGCAGCTGCGGCGGCACGGCCTCGATCAGCAGGTTCGGGATCGAGGCGTAGCCCATGCCCATGCCGAAACCGAAGATGGCACAGATGATCATGACGACGGCCTTGGCGTCGTGGGTCTGCGCGATGAGCGCGAATGCCAGTGCGTTGAGCAGCAGGCCGGTCACCAGCAGCGGCCGCGGACGCATGTTGCGGCCGACGAGGGTGCCGACGAGCAGACCACCGAGGACGACGGCGCCGCCGATCGGCACCTGGTACAGCGCGAAGCCCTCGGCATCGACACCGAAGCCGTAGCCCAGTCCGAACAGCGCCGGAGTCATGACCATCATGGGCAGCAGGATGGTGAACAGGCCCGACGAACCGTAGACCACGCCGGCGCTGATGGTGGTGAGCAGCACGGGACGCTTGCCCAGCACGTCGAGGTCGATCAGCGGTTCGGCGATCATCCGAGCGGACACCACCCAGCCGCCCAGCAGCACGATGCCGCCGACGAGGTAGGCGAGGGTGCCGCCGTCGGTCCAGCCCCAGCTGGGACCGAAGCTGACCGCGATGAGGATGCCGGCGATACCGCCGCCGAGCAGTACGGCGCCCACCAGGTCGATCCGCGAGCGCAGACGCACGTTCGACTCGGGCGTCGTGAGCTGGATCAGGCCGCCGAGCACGATCAGGCAGACCACGAAGAACCAGAAGATGGCCCGGAAGCCGAAGTCGTCGAGCAGCCAACCGGTGAGGAACGGTGCCGCGATCGCGATCAGGCCCATACCGCTGGTGGCGATACTGACTGCGAGCGCAACCGTCTTCGGTGGGAAGACGTCGCGGATCAGCGAGTAGCTGAGGAACAGGGTCGGCACCATCAGGCCCGCCAGGCAGCGGCCGGTGATCATCATGGCGTACGACGTCGCGATGGCCGACAGGAACGAACCGACGAGCGAGATACCGACGCAGGCCAGCAGCATCTTGCGCTTGCCGTACATGTCCGCGAGCTTGCCGATCAGCGGCGCCGCCATGGCGCCCACCAGTAGGAATGCGGTCAACAGCCACGCGCCCTGCGTGGTCTGGTAGTGCATGGAGATCGCCGGCAGGGCCGTCGAGATCATCATGTAGCTGACCGCGAGCAGCTCGAGCAGCAGCACGATCGAGAGCAGCGAGAGTGCGAGGCGGAAGCTCCAGCCGTCCTCGCTGTGCCGACCTGTGGGGTCGGTGGGCGACGGCATCGCGCCGCCGGTCGGGGTGGTGACCATCGGTGAAGTCCTTTCAGACACCGGTAGGTGGCAGACCCAAATGTTTTGGGCTGCTAAAGGGGAGAGACTCCGGAGCAGATGGACGTGCAACCACGTCCACCGTGCACCCTCGGCCGGCTGACGGTGCCCTCACATCACACTGATGCCCCGACAGTGATGCCAGTCACATGTCCGTTCAGTGGGATATTTCGCGGCGGCGCCCGGATCGATGCGCAACCTAACGAAATGGGTTCGCGGCCAGTGTCATTGAGCGGCGTCCTGCCGGGTTCGGTTCCTGTCGAACGTTTTGTCCGTATTGCCGTGGCGCGCGGATTCGTCAACACGCGGCGTGCTGTTCGGCCGCGCAGGCCGCCGCCGCGCGACGTGCGTGTCGCCCCAAATGCGGCTCGAAGCCGCTGGGCAGTGCGAAAATCCGGAACCAGTGCACTGATTGAGACGGAAGTTCGATTGTGAATTCAACCAACACCGGGGGTGCCGGGGGTCGGCATTCGGTCCCCGATGCTCCCAAGCCCCGGCGTCCCAAGCCGCGGCGAAGAGGCCGCCGGATCGCGCTGTACGTGAGCCTGGTCGTCGTTCTGCTGCTGATCGCCACGCCGGTGGTTGCCTTCGGTATCGCCTACCGGGGCGCGGACGTCCCACGGCCGGCGGACATGCGGACCAACCAGGTGTCGACGATCCTGGCGTCCGACGGCAGTGAGATCGCGCGGATCGTGCCGCCGGAGGGCAACCGTATCGAGGTCACGATCGACCAGATTCCCGTCTCGGTGCGCAACGCCGTGCTTTCGGCGGAGGACCGCGACTTCTACTCCAACCCGGGCTTCTCGGTGACCGGCTTCGCGCGCGCGGCGCGGGACAACGTGCTCGGCCGCGACAGCGCCGGCGGCGGTTCCACCATCACGCAGCAGTACGTGAAGAACACCCTCGTCGGGTCCGAGCGCTCGGTGACGCGCAAGATGAAGGAACTGGTCATCTCGTCGAAGATGGCGCGGGAGTGGTCCAAGGACGAGATCTTGGCCGCGTACCTCAACACGATCTACTTCGGTCGCGCCGCCTACGGTGTCGCGGCCGCGTCCAACGCCTATTTCGGCAAGCCGCTCGCCGACCTCACCGTCGCCGAGGCGGCCGTGATCGCCGCGGTGATCCAGAGCCCGTCGAGCCTCGATCCGGTCACCAACCCGGAGGCGCTGCAGGCGCGGTGGAACTACGTCCTCGACGGCATGGTGACGATGTCGACGATGACGCAGGCCGAGCGCGACGCCGTGCAGTTCCCGGCGGTGTTGCCGTCGGCGCCGGCCGCGGACTCCGGTGAGGCGCCCGGCCCGGAGGGGCTGATCCGGACGCAGGTGCTGCGCGAACTCGCGGCATCCGGAGTGAGCGAACAGGACCTCAACACCGAGGGGCTGCAGATCACCACCACGATCGACCCCACGGCGCAGCGGTCGGCGCTCGACGCGGTCGCCGACACCTTCGAGGGCGAACCCGAGGACCTGCGCACCGCTGTCGTCTCGATCGACCCGAAGACCGGTGCGGTGCGCGCGTACTACGGCGGCACCGACGGCAAGGGCTTCGACTTCGCGCAGGCCGGCCTGCAGACCGGCTCGTCGTTCAAGGTGTTCGGGCTGGTCGCGGCTCTGCAGCAGGGCATCCCGCTGTCGCAGATGTACGACAGCTCCCCGCTGAGCGTCTACGGGGTGACGATCACCAACGTCGAGGGCGAATCCTGCGGCAAGTGCACCATCGCGGAGGCGCTCAAACGTTCGCTCAACACCAGCTTCTACCGGCTCACGCTGTCCATGGAGGACGGCGCGCAGAAGATCGCCGACGCCGCCCACGAGGCCGGCATCCCCGAGAAGATCCCGGGCTGGCAGGACCCCACCCTCACGCAGGACGGCGGTTCACCGGAGAACGGGATCGTGCTGGGCCAGTATCTGACCCGGCCGATCGACATGGCGTCGGCGTACGCGACGCTCGCGGCGTCGGGCATCTACCACCAGCCGTACTTCGTCCAGAAGGTCGTGACGGCGGACGGTGTCGTGCTGCTGGACCGGCCGGCACCCGAGGGCGAGCGGCGCCTCGACGCCGCGGTCGCCGACAACACCACGCAGGCGATGCTGCCGATCGCGTCGTACTCGCGTAGTCACGGCCTGGCCGGTGGTCGCCCGTCCGCGTCCAAGACCGGTACCGCGCAGCTGGGCGACACGGGCCGCAACAAGGACGCATGGATGGTCGGCTACACGCCGCAGCTGTCCACCGCGGTCTGGGTCGGTACGGCCGACGCCACGGCGATCGAGAACAGCTGGGGTGGACCGGTGTACGGCTCCGGGCTGCCGTCGGACATCTGGAAGAAGACCATGGACGGGGCGCTCGAGGACGCACCGGTCGAGAAGTTCCCGTGGCCGGACCCGATCGGTGGCCAGGCCGGTGTGCCGTCCTACACCGGCGTCGGCTCGGGCAGCGGCACCTCGACGCCGAGTTCGTCGAACGCTCCCGCGCCGCCGCCGGCCGCCCCGCCGGCGCCGCCCGCGGCTCCGGCTCTGCCGCCGCCCCCTCCCCCGCGCGTGATCGAGATCCTGCCGGGCGTGAAGATCACGCTGCCGGGATAGCGGCCGGGCCCGGCGTCAGCGCGCCGGTAGCGCCGCGATCGCACGGTCGACGACGTCGTCGACCGTGAAGACGGGATCGGTGGTGCGGTCGATCGCGAGGCTCTCGACCATCGACCACCAGCCGCGCAGCAACATTCGGGTGGCCGGGTCGGGCTCGGCGCCGGTGGCCGCGAGGGTGCGTTCGACCATCGTGTTCTTCATGTGCTCGCGGATCTCCCGGATCTGCGGGTCGGCGCCGAAACCGCCGTGGAAGAACGACTGGTAGTTGTCGCCGTGCCGGTCGATGAACGAGACGAACGCGTGCACCACCGCGCGCAGCTGGTCCGCGGTCGGATCGCACGGGTCGGCCACCGCCGCACGCAGCAGCCGGCGGGCGGCCGCCGCGACCACCGCGACGTAGTAGTCCTGCTTGGTGGGGAAGTACCGGAACAGCAGCCCCCGGGAGATGCCGGCCTTCTCGGCGACGTGGTCCACCGACAGCGCATGGATGGGCCGGGTCGCCAACTCTTGCAGCCCGATCGCGACCAGCTGGCGCTTGCGTTCCTCGGGCGGCAACCGGCGCCGCGTCGCCGGTCCCGGCGTCTCGGTTCGAACGGACAAGAAAGCCACCATCCAGGTTCTTGATTGCGGGGCGAGTCTACGTCTAGGTTAACTGAGCAATGCTCAGTTAGTCGACGGCTGGGAGGCCGGCATGGATTTCGCCCCGAGCGCGCGGTCGCAGGAGTATCTCGACCGGCTGCGTGAGTTCATCGCGACCGAGGTCGCGCCCGTCGAGGCCCGCCTGCGGGCCCAGCGGGTGGCCCCGTTCGCGCAGCGCGCCGACGTCTCCGGTTCCGCGACGTGGCAGGTGCCCGACGAGTTCCGGGCGCTGCAGACCGCGGCCCGCGAGCGCGGGCTGTGGAATCTCTTCCTGCCCGACGCCGAACTGGGCGCCGGGCTGACCAATGTCGACTACGCGCCGCTCGCCGAGGAGATGGGCCGCTCCCCGTTCGTCTCGTCGGTGTTCAACTGCGACGCTCCCGACACCGGCAACATGGAGGTGCTCTACCACTACGGCAGCGACGCGCAGAAGGAGCGCTGGTTGAAGCCGTTGCTGGACGGGAAGATTCGTTCGGCGTTCTGCATGACCGAGCCGGACGTCGCGTCGTCCGACGCCACCAACATGGCCGCGACCGCCGTCGTCGAGGGGGACGAGGTGGTGCTCAACGGCCGCAAGTGGTGGAGCACCGGCATCGGCGGCCCGGACTGCAAGGTCCTCATCTTCATGGGACTCACCGACCCGGAAGCGCACCGCTATAAACGGCATTCGATGGTACTGGTCCCCATCGACACCCCCGGTGTGAAGGTCGAGCGGATGCTCTCGACCATGGGGTTCTACGACGAGCCCGGCGGCCACGGGGAGGTCTCGTTCACCGACGTGCGGTTGCCGCTCGACGCGATCATCGCCGGTCCCGGAAGGGGATTCGAGATCGCGCAGGGCCGGCTCGGGCCCGGCCGTGTGCACCACTGCATGCGTCTGGTCGGTCTCGCCGAGGCCGCGCTCGAGCTCGCGATCCGCCGCGGCACCGAGCGCGTCGCGTTCGGTAAGCCGCTGATCAATCTGGGCGGCAACCGCGAACGCGTCGCCGACGCCCGCATCGCGATCAACCAGCTGCGACTGCTGGTGCTGCACACCGCCTGGCTGCTCGACACGCAGGGCATCGCCGGGGCGCGGTCGGCGGTGTCGGAGATCAAGGTCGCGGCCCCACGCGTCGCGCAGCAGGTGATCGACTTCGCGATCCAGATCCACGGCGGTGGGGGGCTGTCCGACGACTTCCCGCTCGCCGGTGCGTGGACGGCCGCGCGGGCGCTGCGGCTGGCCGACGGTCCCGACGAGGTGCACCAGGGGCTGGTCGCCCGCTTCGAACTGGGCAAGTACCAGTGAGCCCGCAGACGTCGGGGCTGCCCGACAACGCCCGTACCGTGCGCGACGAGGACGCGTTCGACGTCGCCGCCGTCTCGGCGTGGTTGCGCGGCACCGCGCCGGGTGAGTTCGAGGGCGTTCCCGAGGTGCGGCAATTCGCGGGCGGCGCGTCGAACTTGACCTACCTGCTGCGCTACCCGGATCGCGACCTCGTGCTGCGCCGTCCCCCGACCGGTGCCAAGCCGTCGTCCGGGCACGACATGGTCCGCGAGTTCCGCATCCAGTCGCTGCTGGCGCCGGTGTACCCGCACGTGCCTGCGATGGTGGGGTTGTGCACCGATCCGTCGGTGCTGGGCAGCGACTTCTACGTGATGGAGCGGGTCGAGGGCACCATCCTGCGATCCGCTCCCCCGGCCGAACTCGGCCTCACTCCCGAGAACACGCGCGATCTGTGCCTGCGGGTGATCGATCTGCTGATCGAACTGCACGGCGTGGATCCGGCGTCGTCGGGGCTCGACGAATTCGGCCGTGGCACAGGATACGTCGCCCGTCAGGTGACGGGATGGACCAAGCGGTACGGCGCCGCCCGCACCGACAACGTCCCGGACTTCGCTCGGGTGACACGGTGGCTCGCGGACAATCAGCCCGCGGATGTCGGGTCGGCGGTGATCCACGGCGACTTCCGGCTCGACAACGTCGTGCTGGGTGACGACCTGCGGCCGCGCGCCGTCCTGGACTGGGAACTCGCGACGGTGGGCGATCCGCTCATGGATCTCGGTTCCAGCCTCGCGTACTGGGTGCAGGCCGACGACCACCCGATGCTGCAGGCGACCAAGAGGCAGCCGTCGGACCTGCCCGGCATGCTCACGCGCCGGCAAATCGTCGAATACTACGGCGAGCGAACGGGTTTGCCGACCGACAAGTGGCGGTTCTACGAGGTGTTCGGCCTCTTCCGGCTCGCGGTGATCGCGCAGCAGATCTACTACCGCTACCACCACGGCCAGACGACCAATCCCGCGTTCGAGCACTTCTGGATCGCCGTGGGATATCTCGACACCCGTTGCAACGAACTGATCGACACGGAGGGTACGTAGTGGGTAACCGCACGCCACGCAAGAACATTCTCATCACCGGTGCCAGCTCCGGTCTCGGTCGCGGGATGGCCCGCGAATTCGCCGCCCGTGGCCGCAATCTCGCGCTCGCGGCGCGGCGCACCGAGCGGCTCGAGGAGCTGCGCGACGAACTTCTGGCGGCGCACCCGCATATCACCGTGGCGATCCGGAAGCTCGACGTCGACGTCCCCGACGAGGTCTTCGGCGTGTTCCGGGAGTTCGACGAGGAACTCGGCGGCCTGGACCGGGTGATCGTCAACGCCGGACTCGGCAAGGGACAACCGTTGGGCACCGGCTATTTCCGTGCCAACGCGGCGACGGCCCGCACCAACTTCCTGGGTGCACTCGCGCAGAGCGAGGCGGCGCTCGAGCTGTTCCGCCCGCGCAACGCCGGCCACGTGGTGCTGATCTCGTCGGTGAGCGCGATGCGCGGCATGCCGCGCAATCTCACCACGTACGCCGCGTCCAAGGCCGGGGTCGCGGCACTCGGTGAGGGCATGCGCGCCGACCTCGCGAAGACGGGCATCGACGTCAGCACCATCTTCCCCGGGTTCATTCGCTCGGAGATCAACGAGAAGGTGAAGAAGGTTCCGCTCATCGTCGACACCGAGACCGGCTGCCGCGCACTGGCCGCCGCGATCGAGAAGGAGCCGCACAAGGCGTACGTGCCGGCGTGGCCGTGGCTACCGGTGTCGATGGCGATGAAGGTGCTGCCCCTGTCGGTGGTCTCCCGGATGGCGTGACGGGCGACCGCGCCGTCACAGCACGAGGCGCTCGCCGCGGAACCGCCGCCGCATCCGGCGATCGTGCGTGACGACGACGACCGTCCCGGCGAACGCGTCGACGGCCTCCTCCAACTCCTCGACCAGCGCCGGCGACAGGTGGTTCGTCGGCTCGTCCAGC
The DNA here is from genome assembly GCF_005484805.1 of Rhodococcus sp. SGAir0479. Taxonomy (NCBI): domain Bacteria; kingdom Bacillati; phylum Actinomycetota; class Actinomycetes; order Mycobacteriales; family Nocardiaceae; genus Rhodococcus; species Rhodococcus sp. SGAir0479. Next base: position 3,968,988 of record NZ_CP039432.1, on the reverse strand, counting down.
AGCAGCAGGTCGGCGCCCGAGGTGGCGAGCAGCGCCACCTCGAGGCGTCGACGCTGCCCGTAGGACAGCTCCCCGATCGCCCGGGGCAGGTCCTCGGGACGGAACAGCCCCAACGAGAGCAGTTCTGCCGCAGCATCCTCCGGGTGCCCGGGCCGCCGGGCGGCGTAGGCCTCCAGCAGCGTCGCACGGGCGGGCCACGACTGCGGCGCCTGTCGCAGGTATCCCACCCGGGCGGATACCGCGACCGTCCCGGTGTCGGCTGCGACCTCGCCCGCGATCACGTCCAACAGGGTGGTCTTGCCGGCACCGTTCGGGCCGGTGACGAGCAGCCGGCCACCGCGCGGCACCTGCAGTGCCGCGACGGCGAGCCGGTTCCCGACGCGGACGTCGGCCAGGCGAATCGCCGGCGCCTCGGGTGCCGCGGTCTCGGACACGGCCAGCGACGGGGTGAACCGCAACGGCTCGGTCGGTGGTGCGACGGCCCGGGTCGTCAACTGTTCGAATCGCTGCTTGGCGTTGCGGATTCGGCCCATCGCACCGTGATCGCGTCCCCGGGCCCGGAACGCTCCGTGCCCGAATCCGGCCTTGTCCCGCTTGCGCGGAATGGCCGCCAACCGCACCGCATTGGCGTCGACCAGCCGGGCATTGCGTGCGAGTTCGGACCTCCAGTCCTCGTACTCCTGCAGTCGTCGCCGGCGCTCGGTGGCCTGCGCGACGAGGTACCCGGCGTACCCGTCGCCGTACCGGCGCACCGTGCGGTCGGCGACCTCCACGATCACCGACGTCATCCGGTCCAGGAACGCGCGATCGTGCGTCACGGCTACGACGGTGCCGCGGTGGGTGCGCAGACGCTCCTCGAGCCAGGCGACGGCGTCGTCGTCCAGATCGTTCGTGGGCTCGTCGAGCAGGAGCAGTTCGGCGTTCGAGGCGAGGGTCGCCGCCAGCGCGAGCCGGGCCTGTCGTCCGCCCGAGAGGGTGCCGAAAGGCCGGCCGCGATCGAGGTCCGGCAGACCGAGTGCGCCCAGACCGACCTCGACTCGTTCGTCGACGGTGTACCCGTCCACACTCTCGAAGAGTGCTGTCGCACACGCGTACTCGGACAGGAGAACGTCGAGCTCGTCGGACGACGCGTGCGCCATCTCCCGTTCCAGCCGGTGGATCCGGGCCTCGAGGTCCCGGACGTCGCGCAGGACGAGGTCCACCGCGGTCTGCACGGTGGCGTCGTCGGGCAGCTGCAGGGCTTGTGCGGCGTAGGCGATCCCGCCGGGCGCGACGACCCGGACGTCACCGTTGTCGGCGCGGATCCGGCCGGCCAGCAGCGCGAGCAGCGTCGACTTGCCGGAACCGTTGTCACCGACGACGCCGACCTTCGAGCCGGGCGCGATGGTGAGGTCCACGGTGTCGAGGACGACGCGGTCGGCGAAGCGCTTCGAGACCGAGTGCAGGGAGAATTGTGACGCAGGCATGGGCGTGCTCCTTGTGCCCCGGAGAACCGGGGAGATCGGGGAAAGGTGCCCTCGCGCAACCCGATCGACCGAGCCGATCCGGAGATTCTGCGCGCTCAGGACCCGTCGCGGAGCATGCTCGACGCGACGTCCCGATCTAGTGATTCAGAGTGCCCACGAAAGCCACCGTAGCATCGGCGGCACGATCGGCCCAGTGTTTTTCGGCCGGGCCGACGGTCGGGCGCCTGTCCCGGAAGACACCTGTGGCGGTGGTCGAAACGAATCGACCACCGCCACAAGTGCTTCGAGCAGAGACTCAGGCCTCGATGATGAACGCCTCGAGCTCGGTACGAGCCTTGTCGTCCGCCATCTGAACCGGCGGGGACTTCATCAGGTACGCCGAGGCCGGCAGGATCGGGCCGCCCAGGCCGCGGTCCTTGGCGATCTTCGCGGCGCGGATGGCGTCGATGATGATGCCGGCGGAGTTCGGGGAATCCCAGACCTCGAGCTTGTACTCCAGGTTCAGCGGGGCGTCGCCGAACGCGCGACCCTCGAGGCGGACGTACGCCCACTTGCGGTCGTCGAGCCACTCGACGTAGTCCGACGGGCCGATGTGGACGTTGCGATCGTGGATCTTGCCGGCCAGCGGGCCCTCGAGGTTCGAGGTCACGGCCTGCGTCTTCGAGACCTTCTTGGACTCCAGGCGCTCACGCTCGAGCATGTTCTTGAAGTCCATGTTGCCGCCGACGTTCAGCTGGTAGGTGCGGTCGAGCACCACGCCGCGATCCTCGAACAGCTTCGCCATCACGCGGTGGGTGATGGTGGCACCGACCTGCGACTTGATGTCGTCGCCGACGATCGGGACACCGGCCGCCTTGAACTTCTCGGCCCACTCGGGGTCGGAGGCGATGAAGACGGGCAGCGCGTTCACGAACGCGACGCCGGCGTCGATGGCGCACTGCGCGTAGAACTTGTCGGCCTCCTCGGAGCCCACCGGCAGGTAGGACACCAGGACGTCGACCTGCGCGTCCTTGAGGGCCTGCACGACGTCGACGGGCTCGGCGTCGGAGACCTCGATGGTCTGCGAGTAGTACTTGCCGATGCCGTCGAGCGTGGGGCCACGCTGCACGGTCACGCCCAGCGGCGGGACGTCGGCGATCTTGATGGTGTTGTTCTCGCTGGCGAGGATCGCCTCGGAGAGTTCGAACCCGACCTTCTTGGCGTCGACGTCGAAGGCGGCGACGAACTGCACGTCGCGCACGTGGTACTGGCCGAACTTGACGTGCATCAGACCGGGGACGGTCGAGCTCTCGTCCGCGTCCTTGTAGTACTGCACGCCCTGGACCAGTGACGAGGCACAGTTGCCCACGCCCACAATGGCTACGCGCACCGCAGTGCTGTTGTCACCCATGGTCGGGTTCTCCTTCTTTCTTCTTGGGTGCTGCTGTTGATGATTGTTCTGCGGCGATCAGCTCGTTCAACCACCGCACCTCGCGTTCGCTCGATTCGAGCCCGAGCTGATGGAGCTGCCGGGTGTAGCGGTCGATCGATCCGGTGGCCCGCCCGACGGCGTCACGGAGGCCTTCACGGCGCTCCTCGACCTGACGTCGCCGACCTTCCAGGATCCGCATCCGCGCCTCGGCGGGGGTGCGGCTGAAGAAGGCGAGATGCACGCCGAAGCCGTCGTCGGTGTAGTTCTGCGGGCCCGTGTCCGCCACCAGTTCGGAGAAACGCTTCCGGCCGGCGGGGGTCAGCTCGTACACGCGGCGAGCGCGGCGCTTGACGGTGCCGTCCTCGCCCGAATCCTCGACGATGAGGCCGTCGGCCTGCATGCGGCGCAGAGTCGGATACAGCGAGCCGTAAGAGAACGCACGGAACGCGCCGAGCAGGCCGGTGAGGCGCTTGCGGAGCTCGTAACCGTGCATGGGCGACTCGAGGAGCAGCCCGAGAATCGCCAACTCGAGCATGAGCACACCCCCCTGAGCTTCCCGAACATAACCGACAGATGCGATTGCTGACTATATCGCACCGATATATACCGTCACAGTACCGCGGGAAACGCGCAGGTGGAAGAGCTATCGGTCGGCCCGGTGGATCTCGAGGATCTCGCCGTTGAGGGTCGTGGTCAGGGTGCCGGACTGTCCGGTCTTTTCGTTCCAGAGGTATATCGCCACCGCCGCGCCGTTCTCCTGCGGTTCGATCTGCAGGTGTACGGAGGTCGGGTCCGGTACGGCCAGGGTTTGGTCGGCCCCGTTCACCAGGCCGATCAGCCGTGGCAGGGACGGCCGCAGGGGCGCCAGGTCCATGGGTATGCCCTCGTAGAAGCGGTTCGACGGAGCGGGATCGTCGAATGTGCGGTCCTCATACCAGTAACTTCGCGACTGAGCGGGCGCCTCCGGGTCCTGCCGGGCCACGCGCGCGTAGTCGGGATACACCGTCACCTCGTCCGCCTGCAGGTCGCCGAACCGCTGCTGGACGTCGTCGAGGAGCCTCGTCAGGCCCGCCACGGTGAGGAGGTTCTCCGATGTCCGCGGCGACGCGGAACCGGACTCGTCTCCGTCGGCGACCCGCGCCACGACCACGCCGACGATCACGAGGACGGCGACCACCGCGGCGCCCACGCGCCATCGCCGCTTGCCGTCGCCGTTCGTCGTGGGCATCGACGGCTCGAGCTCGCTCGGAACTTGCAGGTCGGTGACCAGGGTGCGCAGGTCGCCGAGGGTGCGGGCCTGGGCCGCGGATTCGAGTCGGGCCCGGTGCTCCGTCTCCGACAGCTGCCCGTTCCCGAAGGCGTCGTCGAGGACGCCGCACACCACCTGCCGGTCGCTGTCACGGGCGCGCAGGCGCATCGAGTCGACGGTCGTTCCCCGCACGTTCGTCACCTCAGGCCCCCTCGAACGGAACGGCCTCGGTGACCTCACCGCCGAGCGTCGCGTACAGGTGCCCGGAGCGTTTGGCGCTGTCCTCCACGTAGACCAGGACCTGGGGAACGGCGGTGATCGGCTCAGGTCGCACCACAATGTGGTCGACGGAGCCCGCCGGGACGTTCAGTAGCGCGGGCGCCCGACCGAGCAACTCGCCGACATCGAGGTCGGCGAGGTCGAGCGGCGTTGTATCGGAGGCACGATTGGACGGCGATCCCGACGGCTTGAATCCGCCTTGGTATCGCCACTTCTGGGCGAGGTGCGGCTGGTCCGGCAGTCCTCGGGCGAAATCGGCGAAGTGCCGATAGAGGTTGAGCTCGTCGACGCTTCGGTCGCCGAACTTGACTTCGAATTGCCGCAGGAACTCCGCGATGCCGTCGGCTGTGAGGGTGTCGAGCGGCGTGACCGTGATCGCGGCCGGTTCCCCCGACGTAATCGGCAGCGGCACCGGTGCCTGCGGCACCGCGACGACATCGCCCCCCTCGGATCCCCCGTCGTCCCCGCGGGTGGTGACGTAGACGATGCCGCCGACGACCACGAGCGCCGCGGCAGCGACCGCGGCGAGGCGACGCAGCGCCGGACGGTGGCCTGCGGACTGGGCCGGCGGGCGGATGGCTTCCAGAAGGTGATCGGGAATCTGCAGGTCCGCGACGAGGCCGCGCAGTTCGCCCAGCGTCTTGGCCTTCATGGCGGCGGAGGTGCGGGTCTGGTATTCGGTGGGGTCGAGCTGCCCCTCGCTGTATCCGGCGTCGAGCAGGCCGCACGTCTGGGCACGGTCGATGTCCCGTGCGCGGGTGGTGGCGTTCGGCTGGGGAGGCACCCGAGTGATCCTAGGAAACCTTCCGGTGCGGGGCGCATCCTGCTCGGCACCGCGCGGGAGGCATGTCAAGGCCTTGTGTCGGTCCCCACGTGCGGCTACTCCCGCTCCACCCTGTGGTCGGCGGGCGCACGTACTCTGGTCTCCGTGCGGATACAGCGGCAGGTCGTGGACTACGCGCTGCAGCGCCGGTCTCTGCTCGCCGAGGTCTACTCGGGGCGGACCGGCGTCAGTGAAGTCTGCGACGCGAGCCCTTACCTCCTGCGCGCGGCCAAGTTCCACGGCCGTGGCAGTTCGGTCAAGTGCCCGATCTGCCGCAAGGAAGAACTGACCCTCGTGTCCTGGGTGTTCGGCGACAAGCTGGGCCCCGTGTCGGGTTCGGCCCGGACACCCGAGGAGCTGGTTCGGTTGGCCGCCACCGAGGAGGAATTCTCGGTGCACGTGGTCGAGGTGTGCCGCACATGCAGCTGGAACCATCTGGTCCAGTCCTACGTTCTCGGTGCGGTCCCGGCGCCGAAGCGGCCGAGGTCCTCCTCGTCCCGCTCGCCCCGCCGGCGTACCGCCAGTGAGTAGGAAGCCGACAGCTGTGCCCACCGCCCGACGCAATCGAGGACTGCCCACAGTCACCGGACTACTGGAGATTCGTACGTGAGTTCCCCCAAGAACCCGCAGGGTGGCCGGCCTTCCGGACCGCGCCGCCCCAACGGGCCACAACACAGTGGACGACCGGCCGGGCAGCAGCCCGGCCGTCCTGTGAGCGGACCGGGCGGCCCGGCTCCGCGCCGCAACCCGGGTCCGCCGCCCGCCGGCCGTCCCGGCCCGCGGCAGGGTCAGGGTGGGCGTCCGCCGCAGGGTGGCCGTCCCGCGCAGGGGGGCCCGCGTCCGGCGCAGGGTGGGGGCCGTGGCCCCGGCGGCCGTCCGCCGGTGGGCCCGCCGCCCACCGCTCGCAAGTCCGGTGGCGGTTCGGGTGGCGAGCCGCCGAAGCCGCCGAAGAAGACGTCCTCCAACCGGTGGAAGATCGCGCGCCGCACGGCGTACGCGGTGGTTGCGGTGGGTCTGGTCGTGCCGATTCTGGCGTTCATGGTCGCGTATGTCTTCGCGGACGTTCCGCGGCCCGGCGACATGAAGACCAATCAGGTCGCGACGGTCCTCGCTTCGGACGGGTCGACCGAGATCGCGCGCATCGTGCCCCCGGAGGGCAACCGCACCGAGGTCACCATCGACCAGATTCCCGTCCACGTCCGGAACGCGGTGCTCGCGGCCGAGGACCGGGACTTCTACTCCAACCCGGGCTTCTCGGTGACCGGCTTCGCGCGCGCGGCGCGGGACAACGTGCTCGGCCGCGACAGCGCCGGCGGTGGTTCCACCATCACGCAGCAGTACGTGAAGAACGCGCTCGTCGGGTCCGAGCGCTCGCTCACGCGCAAGATGAAGGAGCTGGTCATCTCGTCGAAGATGGCCAAGCAGTGGTCCAAGGACGAGATCCTGGCCGCGTACCTCAACACGATCTACTTCGGTCGCGGCGCCTACGGAATCGCGGCCGCGTCCCAGGCGTACTTCGGTAAGCCGGTCGAGGAGCTGTCGGTCGCCGAGGGCGCCATGCTGGCCGCGATCATCCAGCAGCCGTCCGGGCTCGATCCGGAGTTCAATCCGACCGGCGCCCAGTCGCGCTGGAACTACGTCCTCGACGGCATGGTCGACAGCGGCACTCTCAGCGCCGCGGATCGCGCCGCCGCCCAGTTCCCGCAGGCCATCCCGTCGGCCGAGGTGGACAACGGCAGCGGCGGCAGCGGCCCCGAGGGGCTGATCAAGCAGCAGGTGCTGCAGGAGCTGTCGGCGTCGGGCATCAGCGAGCAGGACCTCAACACCGAGGGCCTGCAGATCACCACGACGATCGACCCGCAGGCACAGAAGTCGGCCATCGATGCCGTCGACACCTACATGGAGGGCGAGTCGCCCGACCTGCGGACCGCCGTCGTGTCGGTGGATCCGAAGTCCGGTGCGGTCCGCGCGTACTACGGAGGCGCCGACGGTGCCGGCTACGACTTCGCGCAGGCCGGTCTCCAGACCGGCTCGTCGTTCAAGGTGTTCGGTCTCGCCGCCGCGCTGGACCAGGGCATCCCGCTGTCGCAGATGTACGACAGCTCCCCGCTGACCGTCAACGGCATCTCCATCGGCAACGTCGAGGGCGAATCCTGCGGCACGTGCACCATCGCGGAGGCCCTCAAGCGCTCGCTGAACACCAGCTTCTACCGGATGATGCTGCAGATGGACAACGGTCCGCAGGCCATCGCCGACATCGCACACAAGGCCGGTATCCCCGAGGAGATCCCGGGCGTGGGCAAGTCGCTCACCGAGCCGGACGGCAACGGACCCAACAACGGCATCGTGCTGGGCCAGTACCAGTCGCGGCCGCTCGACATGGCCTCGGCGTACGCCACGCTCGCGGCATCGGGCGTCTACCACGAGCCGTACTTCGTGCAGAAGGTCGTCACCTCCGACGGCACCGTGCTGCTCGACCGCGGCACGCCCTCCGGGGAGGATCGCCTCGACCCGGCGGTCGCCGACAACACCACCGCCGCGATGATCCCGATCGCCTCGTACTCGCGGGGCCACGGCCTGGCGGGCGGGCGCCCGTCGGCGTCCAAGACCGGCACCGCGCAGCTCGGTGACACCGGCGCCAACAAGGACGCGTGGATGGTCGGTTACACGCCGTCGCTGTCGACGGCCGTGTGGGTGGGCACCGAGCAGGGTCTGCCGCTGGAGAACAGCTGGGGCGGCATGATCTACGGATCGGGTCTGCCGTCGGACATCTGGAAGGCCACGATGGACGGCGCGCTCGACGGCACCGACGTCGAGAAGTTCCCGACGCCGGACCCGATCGGCGGTGTCGCCGGGGTGCCGTCGTACTCGGCGCCCGCGGCTCCGAAGACGACCACGGCCGCGCCGTCGACCACCGCGCCGACGACCACCACGCAGCCGCCGCTCGAGATCACCACGAGCAACGTCGAGATCCTGCCGGGCGTGACGATCCCGATTCCGGGTCTGGCGCCCGGCCGGACCACCGAGCCGACCCGGACCGAGGCGCCGAGTGAGTCGACGCCGGAGGAGCAGGAACAGGATCCCGCCGCCGGCGGCGGGGCGGTGCCGCGCGGACAGCAACGACCCGTCCCGCAGCCCGCCGGCTGACCGCTCCCGGTAGCCTCGCGGAGTGGCGGAAAGCACAACGGGTGGTACGGAAACCCGAGACGGCGGCGAGTTGGTGTCCCCGGCACCACTCGCCGCCGATCGGCGTTCTGCGGACTGGCGGGACGTGCCCGGTCACACCGATCCGCTCACGTCCCGGTTGTCGGCGACGATCGGCGGGCCCGTCGGCCGCCACGCGCTGATCGGCCGCACCCGTTTCTTCACCCCCGTGCGGGTGATCCTGTTGCTGGCGATCGTGTTCCTGTCCCTGGGCTGGTTCACCAAGGCGGGCTGCATCCAGCAGGGGCCCGTGGGCGCCGACGGCGCGCTGGGACTGGACTGGAGCGGCAACCGCCAGTACGTGGCGATGTGCTATTCGGACACCGTCCCGCTGTACGGCGCCGAACACCTCGACGAGGGCGCCTTCCCGTACAAGAAGTGGTGGGAGGAGCCGCTGGCGGACGGGTCGCTCCAGCGCCGGTACATGGAGTACCCGGTGCTGTCCGGGCTGTACCAGTACGGCTCGATGATCGTCGCGAAGGCCTGGCACGGAACGCCGTGGCTGCCCGGCGGTCTGCAGGTGGTGATCTACTTCAACGTCGTCGCGCTCGGGTTGGCGGTGGCGTGGCTGGTGACGGTGTGGGCCAGTGCGCTGCTGGCCGGCCGGCGGGTGTGGGACGCCGCCCTCGTCGCGTGCTCACCGCTGGTGATCGTGCACGCCTTCACCAACTTCGATCTGCTCGCGACCGCCTTCGCGTCCGGCGGACTGCTGGCGTGGGCGCGTAGACGTCCCGTGCTGGCCGGGGTGCTGCTGGGGCTCGGCGGGGCCGCGAAGCTGTACCCGCTGATGCTGCTCGGTCCCCTGCTGGTGCTGTGCCTGCGGGCGGGCCGGATGCGGGACTTCTGGCGCACGGCGGGAGCTGCCGCGGCGGCGTGGGCGGTGGTGAATCTGCCCATCGCGCTGCTGTTCCCGCGTGGCTGGGCGGAGTTCTTCCGGCTCAACTCCGAGCGGGGTGCCGACCCCGACTCGGTCTACAACGTGATCTCGTCGTTCACCGGCTGGACGGGATTCGACGGCCCGCTCGCGCCCGGCGAGTCCCCGAGCGTGCTCAACGCCGTGTCGCTGCTCGCCTTCGTCGCCGTGTGCGCCGGAATCGCGTACGTCGCCCTGACCGCGCAGCGCCGTCCGCGGGTGGCGCAACTGTGCTTCCTGCTGGTCGCGGGGTTCCTGCTCACCAACAAGGTGTGGAGCCCGCAGTACTCGCTGTGGCTGGTGCCGCTCGCCGTGCTGGCCCTCCCCCACCGCCGGATCCTGTTGGCGTGGATGACGATCGACGCGCTGGTGTGGGTGCCGAGGATGATGTACTACCTGGGGGTCGCGAACAAGGGACTGCCCGAACAGTGGTTCACCGGCGCCGTCGTGCTGCGGGACGTCGCCGTCGTCGCGCTCTGCGTGCTGGTGCTGCGGCAGATCTACCGGCCGTCGGAGGACCTGGTGCGGTTCGGCTTCATCGACGACCCCGTCGGCGGCGTCCTCGACCAGGCCGAGGACGCCCCACCGCGGTGGTTGCCGGCGTCGTTGCGTCCGCGGGTGCCGGAGCCGGTGTCCCGGACCGCGGGCAGCGTGTCAGATCCGTAACGCCGTGAACGGCTCCACCGGGATGTTGCGGACCACGAACCACACGGCCAGCACGACGAGCACGGCCGGAGGTGCCCAGCGCGGCCGCCGACCCGTCCGGACCGGGCGTGCGCGCAGACGTCCCCACGCCCACACCCCGTACGCCGCGACGGCCACCACCAGTGCCGCTACCCCGACTGCGTTGTAACGCAACGCATTCGGGATGTCGAGGTGGACGAGCGCATACAGCATGCGGGTGCCGCCGCACCCCGGGCAGTCGATGCCCAGCAGCGCCTTCGTGGGGCAGGCCGGAAGCACGCCGCCGGGGGTCGTCGGGTCGGCCCAGGCGACAAATCCGCACGTCGCGGCCGCCGCGGCCAGCACCGCGATCGGGGCGGCGAGACGTCGTGCAGTGCCGTGCGGCGGCGGGAGTGTGGTCATTCGAGGGGTCCTGGTTCGGGCCGGCGGACGGTTCCGGCCGCAGCATAGAGGTCGCGCGTGTGGGCGTCGCTCGCCCGGCCGGGCACAGTTACCTTCGGCGGGAGCGGCGGTGCCGGAGCTCGTCGCAGCGGCGCCCGCACCAGCAGGCAGAAGAACACCAGCAGCAGCGCCGCCTGGCTCCACACACCGAGCCGGACGACGAGTTCGGTGGTGGTGTCACCGGATCGGGTGAGCGCGTCGAACCATCGGAAGATCCCGATCCCCACGGCGAGATCGGCGGCCAGATACGCGCCGACGAGACCCCACGGCACGCGCTGCAGCACCAGGAACGGCAGCAGCCACAGCGTGTACTGCGGTGAATGAACCTTGTGCAGCAACATGAATGCGCACAGCATCGCGCCGCTGACGCCGATCCACGGGTAGACGTCGCGGCGTTCGAATTCCTTCCATCCCCACCACAGGGCCAGCCCGAGGGCCGCGCACAGCAGCATCGGCGAGACGACACCCACCACTTGGTGGTACGCGTCCGAGCCGCGGATGCCGCCGCCCATCAGCGGGCGCAGACCCCAGTACCAGATGCTGTTGCTGGTGATGTCCGCCTGCCGCTGTTGCTGGAACGTGAACGACGCGCGCCAACCGGCGGCATCGGCCACCGCGAACGGCACGTTGATCGCGACGACCGTCGCCGCGGCGGACCCCAGCACGGCGAGCGCGCCCCGGACGTCGCGGCGGTCCCGGACTCCCCCGGCGGTCAGGACGAACAGCGCCAGCGGCAACACGAACAGGCCCGGATAGAGCTTGAGGCAGAAACCGATGCCCAGCAGCACGGCCGCGAGCACCCCCCGGGTGCGCACCGACCATCGCCGGGACGTCACGACGGCGATCGCGGCCACCGCCACCGCGACGACGGGCAGTTCCCAATTGTGGAACGCGTACAGCAGCAGCGGCGGGGACGCGGCCCACAGCAGCGCGGCCCGCCCCGCGAGCCGGCCGAGCAGCCACGCGGTGAGCAGACCGAACGGCGCCAGCAGCAGCGCCGAGTGGAGCAGGAACGTGGCGTCGGTGTGAGCACCCAGCGCACCGAGCCACATCAACGACCCGCTCAGCACCGGGTACTCGACGGTGCCGGGCACCAGCAGCCCGGCCGGGGTGATACCGCCCGAATACGGCGGGAGGTGCAGGTCGAGGCCGCGGCCCAGCCAGAGCAGCTGGATGTCGGAGTAGCAGACGTCGCTGTCCTTGATCCGGTCGAAAATCAGGCTGCGGCCGTCGGGGGCGAAGGGCGGGCCCGCGCAGCGGGCCTTGCCGAGGTAGGCAACGACGAGGGCGAACAGGCAGGCCGTGACGACCGCGGCCATGGTTCCGGCCCGGACTCTCGCCTCCGTCCGCATGCCGTCCAGCGTAGGGCGATCGGCGGGTCGTGTGGGGTGGCCGAGTTCCGGCGTGCGGCGGGCGGAAGGCCAATTTCGCAGGTCACAGGGGCCTCGTGTACCCTGCAAAGGTTGCTGACGCAACGACCCTCCTGCCACGGACAGTCCGTGGCCGTTTCACAGTCCATAGGAGGTGATGAGGTCTTATGCGTCATTACGAACTGATGGTCATTCTCGACCCCAGCCTGGACGAGCGCACTGTCGCCCCGTCGCTGGATACGTTCCTCAACGTCGTCCGTAAGGATGGCGGCAGTGTCGACAAGGTCGACGTGTGGGGTAAGCGTCGTCTCGCGTACGAGATCGCCAAGAACGCCGAAGGCATCTACGCGGTCATCGACCTTACGGCCGAGCCGGCCACCGTCAACGAGCTCGACCGTCAGCTGGGGCTGAACGAGTCGGTGCTTCGTACCAAGGTCCTGCGCCACGGCAAGTGATTTCCGTGTGATTCGGGCCGAGGTGCTCGGACGGCTACTTGTCCGAGCCGGCACCTAGGCTCTCGAACAACAGGAACTCCACACACAGCAGGAGGAACCACATGGCAGGCGACACCGTCATCACCGTCATCGGAAACCTGACGGCTGACCCCGAGCTTCGTTTCACCCCCGCGGGTGCAGCGGTCGCGAACTTCACGGTCGCGTCCACCCCCCGCACCTTCGACCGTCAGACCAACGAATGGAAAGACGGCGAGGCGCTGTTCTTGCGCTGCAACATCTGGCGCGAGGCGGCGGAGAACGTGGCGGAGAGCTTGACCCGCGGCTCGCGAGTGATCGTGAGCGGCCGGCTCAAGCAGCGCTCCTACGAAACTCGCGAAGGTGAGAAGCGCACTGTCGTCGAGCTCGAGGTCGACGAGATCGGCCCCTCGCTCCGTTACGCCACGGCCAAGGTCAACAAGGCCAACCGTGGTGGTGGCGGAGGCGGCTTCGGTGGCTCCTCCGGCGGATCCGGCGGCGGACGCCCGGCGTCCAACAACTTCAGCCAAGGCGGAGACGATCCGTGGGGTAGCGCGCCGCAGGCGGGCTCCTTCGGAGGCTCCCAGGGCTCGGACGACGAACCGCCGTTCTGATCCGTAACCGATCGACAGCATCCAGAAAACGGAGATAGACATGCCGAAGCCGCCGCTGCGCGACAAGGTTATGAAGAAGAAGGTCTGCACGTTCTGCAAGGAAAAGAACACGCAGATCGACTACAAGGACACGACGCTGCTGCGTAAGTACGTCAGCGATCGCGGCAAGATCCGCGCTCGCCGTGTCACCGGCAACTGCGTCCAGCACCAGCGGGACATCGCGGTTGCCGTCAAGAACTCGCGTGAGGTGGCCCTGCTGCCTTACGTCTCGACGGCCCGCTAGGAAAGGGAGGGACGACATGAAGCTGATTCTCACCGCTGACGTGGACAACCTCGGTGCGCCTGGCGACACCGTTGAGGTCAAGGACGGCTACGGCCGTAACTTCCTGCTCCCCCGCGGTCTGGCCATCGTCGCCACCCGCGGTGCCCAGAAGCAGGTCGAGGGTATCCGTCGCGCCCAGGACGCGCGCGCGGTCCGTGGTCTCGATCACGCCAAGGAGCTCAAGGCTGCCATCGAGGGCCTCGAGGACGTGTCGCTGTCGGTGAAGACCGCCGGTGACTCGGGCAAGCTGTTCGGCTCCGTCACCGCGGCCGACGTCGCAGGCGCCCTCAAGGCTGCCGGCGGCCCGGTCGTCGACAAGCGCAGCCTGGAGCTGCCGAAGGCTCACATCAAGAGCACCGGCAAGCACCAGATCGTGGTCAACCTGCACCCCGAGGTTGCCGCCAAGTTCAACCTGAACGTCGTCGCCGCGTAGTCGACCCGTTCTATGGAGGGCCCCGTGGACACTGCGTCCGCGGGGCCTTTCGCATGCCTGGGGAAGTCCTGTGGATAGATTCGCCACCCGGTGCCGTTTCTGTGTGCTGGGCCATACCGAGGTTGGACGTTTGTTTACCCAACACGCCCGGCTTGTCAACTTGGCCGACACGCCGCGCAGCGCGCAATCCACAGGGTTGTGAAAACGAAAACCGCCCTCTACCTGCAAATTGTTCAGTGTGATATTGGTCTGTCCCCAGGTTATCCCCAGTACTCCCCAACCGGTTAACAAGGTGTGGGTGCAGCGTCCCCAGTTCATCCACAACTGTGTACACAGGCGGGTTTGGTGGACTGCTCCCCGACCCCTAACGTCGTCGCGAGCGTGTCTCTCGAGTCGCCCGCGAGGCGGCCCGGATTTGTCGGGGTGCGCGGGTACAACAGTGGTGAGAGGCGCCGTCCCGGCCGCCGTCGAGGCGGTGCGGGACGGGTCGAAGTTGGTCGCGGGGAAGGCGGTCGCGTGGCGGTTGTAGATGATCGTGGGCATTCCGAGTACCCGGGACCCCCGGAGGAGCCCAGCGAGGAGTTCGGACGGCAGCCTCCGCACGACATGGTGGCCGAGCAGTCGGTGCTCGGCGGCATGCTGCTGAGCAAGGACGCCATCGCCGACGTCCTCGAGGTGCTGCGCCCCGGCGACTTCTACCGCCCCGCCCACCAGTCGGTGTACGACGCGATCCTCGATCTCTACAGCCGGGGTGAGCCGGCCGACCCGGTCACGGTCTCCGCGGAACTCGATCGTCGCGGCGAACTGCGTCGCATCGGCGGGGCCCCCTACCTGGTGACGTTGACCCAGACGGTGCCTACCGCGGCCAACGCCGCCTACTACGCCGAGATCGTCGCCGAGAAGTCGATCCTGCGGCGTCTCGTGGATGCCGGTACCCGGATCGTGCAGTACGGCTACGCCGGTTCCGACGGCCAGGACGTCGCCGAGGTGGTCGACCGGGCGCAGGCCGAGATCTTCGAGGTCACCGAGCGCCGCACCACCGAGGACTTCCTGCCCCTCGAGGAGCTGCTGCAGCCCACGATGGACGAGATCGACTCCATCGCCAGCCGCGGTGGAATCTCACTCGGCGTGCCCACCGGATTCAGTGAACTCGACGAGATCACCAACGGGCTCCACGCCGGCCAGATGATCATCGTCGCGGCGCGCCCCGGCGTGGGTAAGTCGACCATCGGGATGGACTTCATGCGGTCGTGCTCCATCAAGCACGGCATGGCGAGCGTCATCTTCTCGCTGGAAATGAGCAAGACCGAGATCGTCATGCGTCTGCTGTCGGCGGAGGCGAAGATCAAGCTCTCGGACATGCGCTCGGGCAAGATGTCCGACGACGACTGGACGCGTCTGGCGCGGCGGATGAGTGAGATCAGCGAGGCGCCGATGTTCATCGACGACTCCCCCAACCTGACCATGATGGAGATCCGCGCGAAGGCGCGCCGGCTCAAGCAGAAGCACAACATTCGGCTGATCGTCATCGACTACCTGCAGCTGATGTCGTCGGGCAAGAAGGTCGAGTCCCGCCAGCAGGAAGTCTCGGAATTCTCGCGAAGCCTCAAGCTGCTCGCGAAGGAACTCGAGGTTCCGGTGATCGCGATCTGTCAGCTCAACCGTGGTCCCGAGCAGCGCACCGACAAGCGTCCCCAGGTCTCCGACCTCCGCGAGTCCGGTTCGCTCGAGCAGGACGCCGACATGGTCATGCTGCTGCACCGCCCCGACGCCTTCGAGCGGGACGACCCGCGCGGCGGCGAGGCCGACATCATCCTCGGCAAGCACCGCGGCGGTCCCACTGCCACCATCACCGTCGCCCACCAGCTGCACTACTCGCGCTTCGTGGACATGGCGCGGGGATAGGTTCGTCCCCCCCCGCAAGCTCCGGGGCTGCGTGCTCGCGGACCGACGGGTGCCTGTAGGTGCCGCTCAGCCGGGAGTCGTCGGCGGATGCAGCGTGCCGTCGACGACCTCCTCCGCGACGTCGTGGAGCGGTCGGCCGTGGGTGCGGCGTATCGGCGAAGGACATCGAAGGCCTCCGTCGGGGTGCATCCGACTCCCCGAGCGAGCATCCCCTTGGCCTGCTCGATGACGACCCGACTGGTCAGTGCGTGTCGTAGTTGAGCGGCCTCCTCCTGCGCGCTGCGTGCGGTGCGCTGGTGGAGCAGGCCGACGGCGGCGATGCGGACCAGTGCGCGGGTTGTCTCGACATCCTCCGCGCGGAGTCGGCCGGGGGCGATGCAGCACATGTTCAGTGACCCGATCACCCGGTCCCCCAGCTGCAACGGAACGGCGTGGACGGCTCCGAAGCCGACCGTTCCCGACAAGTGCTGAAAGCGCGGCCAGCGCGCCGACGCCGTGTCGCGTGCGAGGTTGACGAGCGGACGTCCCGTGGTGAAGCAGTCGTAGCAGGGGCCACCCGCATCCTCCAGCTCCAACTTCTCGAGCGTGCACACCGCCTCGGAGGTGCACGCCACCGACTCGAGACGTCCACGCTCGTCGGCGAGGAGGATCCCCGCCGCGTCGATCCCCACCAGTTCCACCGTGCGGTCGGTCAGGATGCGAAGTACATCGACGGTGTCGAAGCCCGGAGCGAGGGCCTCCGCCACTTCTCGGAGCGCCCGGACCAGTTGTCCTTCACTCATGGGGTCCGGGTCTCTCCGGCCGTTCGTCGCGCCACGATTCCAGGCTATCCACACCGAGCGCTGTCGGCATCAAGCACTTTGGTCGGTGGCGCACGTTTGGTCGCTCTGGCAAAATGGGAGACCGGTCACGATGTGACCCCGACGCCAGATGCGTCGTTTCCACCACCCCGGACCCGGTGGCGCGGTCGGCACGTGCGAGCGAGAAGCCCCCATCGCTGGTCCGATATCGGGCACTCGCCGAGCACGTCGGCAATCCTCGCGCGTCGACCGGTTCGTCCCTCGGACGTGCCGCCCGACGCGACACGACAAAGTGCACTCCGATGGACGAGCAGGCGGAGCCGATGTCAACCACGAGCAAGTCCCTTTCGATGGAAATCGCTGTCCCGGAACCTTTTCCGTTGTCATCGATGCAGTACGAGGTCTGGCTCGCGCAGCGACTGGCTCCCCATCTTCCGTACTGCATCGCTCAGTACGTCGAGTTCCGAGGTGATCTCGACCTCGATCTCCTCCGCCGGGCGGCTCTGACGGCGGGACGCGAAGTACAGTGCGCGTCCCTCCGGTTGATCGAGATCGACGGGCAGCCCAGGCAGGTCGTCGACCCCGCGCTGGACAACTCGGTGGGGTTCATCGACTTTCGTGGTGAGCCGGAGCCCGCGGCGGCGGCGGATGCGTGGATGCGCGAAGACCGGTCCACGCCGGTGGACCCCACGCACGCGCTGGGGCTGTCGTCGATCTTGCAGGTCGGCGACGCGAAGTATCTGTGGTACAGCAGAGTTCACCATGTCGCATTGGACGGGTATGCCGCAATGACGATGGTCAACCGCATCGCGGTCCTGTACTCGGCGGCGGTGGCCGGGCGCGAACCGGAACCCTGCCGGGCGGCCGACCTGCGCACCCTGTACGACCTCGACTGTCGGTACCGGGCGTCGAGCCGATTCGAGGCGGACCGCGCCTACTGGATCGAGCGGTTGCGAACGCTCGCGGAGCCGGTGAGTCTGTCCGACCGGGACGGCGGGGCCGTCGCCCGCGATCTGCTCGTGACCACGTCGCTCGACGAACGGACGGCCGGACGGCTCGAGGACTCCGAGGGCAGGGCGAGCAGCACGTCCGCTGCGATGATCATCGCTGCGTTCGCCTGCTACCTCTCGCGCATGACGGGCCGGCGAGACGTTCGTGTGGATGTCCCGGTGTCGGGGCGGACGACTGCGGTGCTGCGGCGGTCGGGTGGGATGTTCGTCAACGTCGTCCCGCTCGGGATCCGCGTCGGTCCCGACGACACCGTGGGCGATCTGGTCGAGCGGGTGGCTGTGGAGCTGATGGGCGCGTTGCGTCACCAGCGCGGCAATCTCGCCGAGATCGCACGCGAGGCGAGTGCGGGCGCCGAGGGGAGCGGGGCCGCCGCGCCGATCGTCAACGTGATGCTCTTCCGGCAGGAGCTCGACTTCGGTTCGGTGACCGGAGAATTCCATGTACTCACGTCGGGACCGATCGAAGACCTTCTCGTCAACGTTTACCAAAGGGGAACCCCGGCTGAAACATTCGTTGAATTTCGCGGAAATCCGCGCCGCTACCGCACCGACGAGCTGCGGCTTCATCAGCAGCGGTTCCTCGGGGTGATCGAGGGCTTTCTCGCAGCCCACCCCGAGACGTCGACAGCGACCATCCATCCTGAGAGCGCGAGAGAGGGGGAGCGTCGACGGGCGGCGGTGCGGTGCCTGGACTACTGGAAGCGCACCCTCGCGGAACTACCGGTGGGCGGCGGGCTGCCGACGGAGGCCCGGCGCCCGGTGCAGCGGTCCACGACGCCCGGCAGTCTGCAGATCGCTCTCGGCGCGGATCTGCACCGCGAGCTACGGCGGTGTGCTCGCGCGCACGCGTCGACGATGTTCATGGTGATGCACGCGGGCCTGGCGGCACTGCTGGCCCGGGTGAGCGGCTCCGACGACATCGCCGTGGCGGCGGCCGTTGCGCGAGGTGCCGGTGCCGAACCGGACGCGGCCCCCGACGCCGTGGTGTTGCGGACCCGGGTGGACCCCGGGTGCTCGTTCGCGGATCTGTTGGTGCAAGTTGCGCGGTGCCAGCTCGGCGCCTTCGCGCACACCGCGGTGCCGGTCGAACAGGTGCTCGAGGCTGTTGCCCCGGACCGCCCGCCGGACTGCCCGCTGCTGGCGCGGGTGATCCTCGGCCCCGATCGTTCCGAGGAGACCGCCGTCCCCGGCGTATCGGTCGAGCCACCCGAGTCGCGTTGCCCCGAGTTCTGTGATCTACAGGTGACCGTGGGGGAGCGCTTCGTCGACGGGCACCCGGCCGGCCTGTCGGTCCACCTCGTGTACGCCGCCGATCTGTTCGACGCGGTGACGATGCAGGCCTTCACGGATCGGCTGGTACGCATCCTCGAGTATGCGGCGGCCGATCCGTCGGCCCCGCTCGGCGACGTCGACGTGCTCACCCCGGAGGAGCGCGAGCAGCTGGCCCCGGTGTCGGGGGCCGCGTCGGTGTCTGCGGTGACGCTGCCGGTGTTGTTGGGGGCGTCGGTGGGTGTGGATCCGGGTGCGGTGGCGGTGGTGTGTGGTGATCGGTGTTGGACGTATGGGGAGTTGGATGCGCGTTCGAATCGGTTGGCGCGGTTGTTGATCGGTCGGGGTGTGGGGCCGGAGTCGTGTGTGGCGGTGGGGTTGCGGCGGTCGTTGGAGTCGGTTCTGGCGGTGTGGGCTGTGGCCAAGTCGGGTGCGGCGTTCGTGCCGTTGGATCCGGGGTATCCGTCTGCTCGGCTCGAGCACATGTTGGTGGATTCGGGTGCGGTGTTGGGGTTGTCGGTGGGGGTGTCGTCGGGGGAGTTGCCGCAGGCGGTGCCGTGGGTGGTGCTCGACGAGGTGTCGGTGGTGGCGGAGGTGGCGGGGTTGTCGGCCGGTCCGGTGACCGATGGTGAGCGGACGGCGGTGTTGCGGCCGGATCATCCGGTGTATGTGATCTACACGTCGGGGTCGACGGGGGTTCCGAAGGGTGTGGTGGTGACACATCGGGGACTGGCGAACATCGTGGCCGAACAACGCGACCGGTACGCGGCGGGGCCCGGCACCCGTGTCCTGCACTTCGCGTCCCCGAGTTTCGACGCGTCGGTGTTCGAGATGATGTGGGCGCTCGCGTCGGGCGGGAAACTGGTGGTCGCGCCACCGACGGTGTACGGCGGCGACGACCTGGCGGCGCTGCTCGATCACGGCCGCGTCACGCATGCCTGCCTCACACCGTCGACGTTGTCGTCGGTCGATCCCGCCGGACACCACTGCCTGCAGTACCTCGAGGTGGCCGGTGAGGCGTGTTCCCCGGAACTCGCGGAGCGGTGGGCGCCTGCGCGCTCGATGTTCGACGCCTACGGCCCGACCGAGACGACGATCTGGTCGAATGTCAGTGCGCCCCTGGTGCCGGGCGAGCGGGTGACGGTCGGTGGGCCGATCCGTGGGGTGGCGGAGTGTGTGCTGGACGGGCGGCTGCAGCCGGTGCCGGTCGGCGTGGCGGGGGAGCTGTATCTGACGGGTGCCGGCCTGGCACGTGGCTACCGAAACCTGTCCGGTCAGACGGCCACTCGGTTCGTCGCCGATCCGTTCGGGGCAGGCGGGCAGCGCCTCTACCGCACCGGAGACGTGGTGAGGTGGCTACGCGACGGGGAGGGAGACCTGAAGCTCGAGTACGTGGGCCGGGCGGACTTCCAGGTCAAGATCCGCGGGGTCCGCACGGAGCCCGGCGAGGTGGATGCCGCCCTGACCGCCCACCCGCACGTGAGATTCGCGGTGA
The DNA here is from genome assembly GCF_005484805.1 of Rhodococcus sp. SGAir0479. Lineage (NCBI taxonomy): Bacteria > Bacillati > Actinomycetota > Actinomycetes > Mycobacteriales > Nocardiaceae > Rhodococcus > Rhodococcus sp. SGAir0479. The sequence continues at coordinate 3,948,830 of NZ_CP039432.1, read as the reverse complement.
CACTGAGCCGTCCGGGACCGGCCGGCGACCCGGCGCTGGTGTCCTACGTGCTCCCCGCCGACGGGCACGTCCCCGACGCCGACGAGCTGACCGCCCAGGTCCGGGCGGCGGTGCCGAGCCACATGGTGCCGGCGGCCATCACGTTGCTCGACGAGATTCCGCTGACCCCGGTGGGCAAGCTCGACCGCGCCGCACTGCCGGCACCGGACTTCGGGTTGCGGCACAACGTGTCCCGTTCTCCGCGAACACCGATCGAGGAGGCCGTCGCCGTCGTCTTCGCCGGGGTGCTCGGTGTCGACCACCTCGGTGTCGACGCGAACTTCTTCGATCTCGGCGGCAACTCCCTCGTCGCCACCCGGGTGGTCGCACGGATCAACTCGGTGCTCGATCGAAGCATCGACATCCGCGACCTGTTCGCCGCCCCCACCGTCGCCGAGCTCGCGGCCCGGATCGTCGGCGTCGACGTGCGCTCGCCGGCCCGTCCGGCACTGACCCCCGGTACTCGGCCGGACGAGGTTCCGATCTCCCTCGCCCAGCAGCGGATGTGGGTGGTCAACCAATTGGACACGTCGTCGCCCGCCTACAACATTCCGATCGCGCTCCGCCTGTCCGGTGACCTGGACACCGACGCTCTGCGATCGGCGCTCGCGGACATCGCGGACCGGCATGCCACGCTCCGGACCGTCTACCCCGACTCCGCGGACGGTCCCCGCCAGGTGGTGGTGCCCACCGATCAGGTACGTCCCGACCTCACACCGGTGCCGGTGTTCGGCGACGCCGAACTGCAGGCGCATCTCGTCCGGTTCGCCGCCACCGGCTTCGACGTCACCGCAGAGGTACCCGTACGGATGGCACTGTTCCGCAGCGCACCGGATCAGCACGTGCTGGCGGTGGTGGTGCACCACATCGCGGCGGACGGCACGTCGATGGCGCCGCTGGCCAGGGACGTGACGGTCGCGTACACGGCACGCCGACACGGCCGGGCTCCGGACTGGGCACCGCCGGTGGTGCGCTACGCCGACTACAGCGTGTGGCAGCGGCGCCTGCTGGGCAGTGAATCCGAACCGGAGTCGGCCTTCGCGCGCGAGTTGGCCTATTGGCGATCCAGGCTCTCGGGTTTGCCGCCGTGCATCGAGTTGCCGACGGATCGACCACGTCCGGTGTGGCGCTCACCGAAAGGCGGCCGCGTTCACTTCCAGATCGGTGCACGCCTACATCGCCGACTGCAGGTCCTCGCGCGTGAACAGCATTCGACCATGTTCATGGTCGTGCACGCGATGCTCGCCCTGCTCCTGAGCAGGTTGAGCGGGAGCGCGGACGTGGCGGTCGGAACGCCGACCGCGGGGCGCGGCGAGGCCGCCCTCGACGATGTGGTGGGCATGTTCGTCAACACCGTCGTACTGCGGACGCAGGTCCAGCCCGGGCAGTCCTTCACCGACCTTCTCGAGGAGGTGGGCGCGCACGATCTCGACGCCCTCGTCCACGCCGAGGCGCCGTTCGAACGGGTGGTGGAAACCGTCGATCCCGAGAGGTCGACGTCCTATTCGCCGCTGTTCCAGGTGATGCTCGAGTTCCGGAACTTCGAGACGCCGGATCCGGCCCTGCCGGGGCTGGACGTCGAACCCGTCGACGTCGATCTCGACATCGCCCGCTACGACCTGCATCTGGGCCTCGCCGAGCAGTTCGATCCGGTCGACGACGCTCCTCTCGGGATGTCGGCCTCCTTCGGCTTCGCCACCGACATCTTCGATGCCGACACCGTGCGGCGCTTCGCCGATCGCTTCCTCCGCATCGCCGAGGCCGTCGTATCCACACCCGCGACGCCGATCGGGGAGATCGATCTGCTCTCCGCGGCCGAGCGGCGGGAGCTGGTACCGGTGTCGGCCGGGCCGGGAGCGGAGGGCCGGGTGTTGCCGGAGTTGCTGTCGGCCTGGGCATCACGAGATCCCGACGCCGTGGCGGTGGTGTGCGGTGCGCGACGGTGGACGTATCGGCAGCTCGACGAGGAGTCGAATCGTCTGGCGCGCCGGCTGATCGGTGCGGGGCTGGGGCCCGAGTCCGATGTCGCGGTGGCGATGCCGCGGTCTCCGGATGCCGTGTCGGCGATGTGGGCGGTCACGAAGTCGGGAGCCGCGATCGTTCCGGTGGACCCGCTGTACCCGGCCGACCGGATCGACCACATGGTGTCCGATTCGGCCGTGACGGTGGGTCTCACGACCGCGGAGTGGCGACATCGAATGCCGGATTCGGTGGAGTGGTTGGTGCTCGACGATCCGGCGGTGGAGGTGGAGCTCGGGGAGTTCTCGGCCGGACCGGTGCTCGACGCGGAGCGGGCGGGACGGCTGGAGGTCGACCACCCGGCGTACGTGATCTACACGTCGGGGTCGACGGGGACGCCGAAGGGTGTGTTGGTGACGCACCGGGGTTTGGCCAATCTGGTTTCGGAACAACGGAATCGGCTCGGTGTCGATCCGGATGCGCGGGTGTTGCACGTTGCCTCGCCGAGCTTCGACGCGGCGGTGTTCGAGCAGGTGATGGCCTTCGGGGCGGGTGCGCGGTCGGTGATCGCTCCGCCCACCCTGTACGGCGGCGCCGAGCTGGCGGAACTGCTCGCTGCCGAGAGGGTGACCCACGCGGTGCTCACACCGACGATGCTGGCCTCCATGGATCCACCTGTGCCGGACGACACCGACACGGAGACAACCGGATTGGCGTCGCTACGGAACTTGATGGTGGCCGGCGAGGCCTGCCCGCCGGATCTCGTGACGTGCTGGGCACGGCATCGGTCGATGTTCAACCTCTACGGACCGACCGAGACGACCATCTGGCTGAACGTCAGTGCGCGTTTGGTGCCGGGGGATCGGGTCACGGTGGGTGGTCCGGTTCGTGGGGTGGGGGAGTTGGTGCTCGATGGTTGGTTGCGGCCGGTTCCGGTGGGGGTGGCGGGGGAGTTGTATGTGGTGGGTGGGGGTGTGGCGCGAGGTTATCGGAATCGGGCGGGGTTGACGGCCACTCGGTTTGTGGCGGATCCGTTCGGTGGGCTCGGTGGGCGGATGTATCGGACGGGGGATGTGGTGCGGTGGGTGCGGGTGCGTGGTGGGGGGTTGGCGCTCGAGTATGTGGGTCGTTCGGATCTGCAGGTGAAGGTTCGTGGGTTTCGGGTGGAGTTGGGGGAGGTGGAGTCGGTGTTGTCGGCGTGTGCGGGGGTGGCGCGTGCGGTGGCGGCGGTGTGTGGGGACGGCGGTGGTCGGTTGGTGGGGTATGTGGTGCCGGAGCGTGGGGTGGAGGTGGATGTGCGGGGGGTGTTGGCGTTCGCGGGGGAGCGGTTGGCTCCGCATATGGTGCCGGCGGCGGTGGTGGTGGTGGACGGGGTGCCGGTGTCGCCGAATGGGAAGGTCGATCGTGGGGCGTTGCCGGCGCCGGATTTCTCGGCGGGCCGGAACGAATTCCGCGCGCCCGGTACCGAGACCGAGAAGGTGCTCGCCCGGCTGTTCGGGGAGGTGCTCGGTGTCGACCGGGTGGGTGTGGAGGATTCCTTCTTCGCGCTCGGTGGCGACAGCATCATGTCGATCCAGTTGGCGGCACGGGCGAAGGCATCGGGAGTGGTGTTCTCCCCGCGCGACGTGTTCGAGTGCAGGTCGGTGGCGAGGTTGGCGGCTGTTGCCGCTCTCGGGAACGGTGACTCGCACCGAGTGCTCGACGAACTCGCCGGTGGCGGTATCGGCGAGGTGCAGTTGACGCCGATCATGCGGTGGTTGCTCGAGCGGGCAGAGTCCGGGTTCGGCCGGTTCTCGCAGGCGCTGATGCTCACTCTTCCGACGGAAGCCGACGGGAAAACGTTGACGGCCACGGTACAGGCGGTGCTGGACAGGCACGACATGCTGCGGGCGCGGTTGCGGCCGGCCGCCGACGGGACCTGGACGTGGGAGGTATTGCCGCCCGGCACCATCCGAGCCGAGGACGTCATCCACCGCGTCACGACGACGCCGAGCGCGGCATCCCCTCGTCCGGCCGCGTTCCACGAACTGGCGGCGGCGGAACTGAACTCCGCCGCGGACCGGCTGGATCCGGCGGCCGGGGTCGTCGTTCGAATGGTGTGGTTCGATCCCGAGAACGAGGCGGAGCAGGGTCGGCTACTGGCCGTCGTTCACCATTCGGCGGTTGACGGCGTGTCCTGGCGGGTCCTGGTGGCCGATCTCGCCGCCGCGTGGTCCCGGATCTCGACCGGCGCACCGCCGGAACTGCCACCCGTGGGGACGTCGATGCGCAGGTGGGCGCACGGGCTCGTCGAGGCGGCGCACCGGCCGGAGCGGGTCGCGGAACTCGCGATGTGGCGGGCGATGTCCGCCGGGGACGACCCGGTCATCGGATCCCGTCCTCTCGACGCCGCGATCGACGTGCAGTCGACGGTCGAGAGCGTACGCGTCGAACTGCCCGGTGACGTCACCACTGCGCTGCTGACCACGGTGCCACGGGTTTTCCACGGCGCGGTGGGCGACGGACTGGTGGCCGCGTTGGCGATCGCGGTGGCGAGGTGGCGGCGGGGACGCGCCACTGCGCGCAAGTCCCCGGCCCGGGAAGTGTCGTTGGCGCTGGAAGGCCACGGCCGGGAGGAGAGCGTCGTCCCGGGAGCAGACCTGACGCGCACCGTCGGGTGGTTCACGACGAGCTATCCACTGCGCCTGCGGTTTCCCGACATCGACCTCGACGACGCGTACCCGGGCGGGCCGATCACGGGGGCGGTGGTGAAGTCCGTCAAGGAGCAACTACTCGCGGTACCCGATCACGGGATCGGCTACGGGCTGCTGCGCTATCTCAACGCGGACACCGGGCACGTGCTGCGGAACCTGCCGACACCGCAAATAGCGTTCAACTATCTCGGCCGGGTGGCCGCGGGCGGAGGCGAGGCCGGCTGGATGCCCGTCGCGGATGCCGGCGACCTCCCGGGTGCGCAGAACGCGGAGATGCCGGTAGCGGCGGTGCTCGATATCAATGCCCTGACGGTCGACGCCGCCGGTGAACCGCGGCTGCGCGCGACATGGGCGTTCCCGCGTGGCGTACTGACCGCGACCGAGGTCGCCGAGTTGGCGGAGATGTGGTGCGCGACGCTGACGGCGTTGACCGCCCACGCCCACGCCCCGGGAGCCGGTGGGCGGACCCCCTCGGACTTCGATCTGGTGACTCTCGGCCAGTCCGAGATCGAACGGTTGGAACACCGATATCCGGACATGACGGACGTGTGGCCACTTTCCCCGCTGCAGAAGGGGTTGCTGTTCCACGCCTCGATGTCCGAGCAGTCCGCGGACGCCTATGTGGTGCGAATGGTGCTCGAGCTGCACGGTGATGTCGACCCGGCGCGGTTGCGCCGCGCGGGACGGATACTGCTGGATCGCCATCCGAACCTGCGGACCGCCTTCGTCGCCGACACCGCCGCCGGGGCGGTACAGGTGGTCCGGCAGCACGTCGCGGCGCCCTGGACCGAGCACGACCTCTCCCGGCAGGACGAGAGTGTCCACCGGGCCGAGCTGGATCGAATACTCGATGACGACAGAGCGACCCGGTTCGATCCTGCTCGCGCTCCGCTGTTGCGCTGGATGCTGGTCACCACCGGCCCCGGCCGGCACCGGCTGGTCCTGACCAGCCATCACCTGCTGCTCGACGGTTGGTCGACACCGCTGTTGTTGCGTGAGCTGTTCGTGCTCTACGCCGCCGACGGGGACGCTGCGGTGTTGCCCGAGGCTTCCCCGTACCGCGACTACCTCGCCTGGATCGGGGAACAGGACGTCGACAGGTCACTCGAGGTGTGGGCTCGTGTCTTCGACGGCACCGACGAGCCGACGTTGGTGGCACCGACCGACCCCCGTCGCCGGTATTCCGATTCCCGGGAGGTGGGCGGCGCGCTGAGCGAGGACCGCACGGCCGCGCTCACCTCGCTCGCCCGTGCACGCGGGATCACCGTCAACACCGTGGTGCAGGCGGCGTGGGCGATGGTGCTGGGCGCGTGGACCTCCCGTGACGACGTCACGTTCGGTACGACCGTGTCCGGGCGCCCGCCGCAGATCGAGGGCGTCGAGTCGATGGTCGGTCTGTTCGTCAACACGCTGCCGGTGCGGGTCCGGCTCGACGGCGCGGAGAGCGTGGGACAGCTGCTCGACCGGATCCAGGTCGAGCAGGCCGCACTGCTCGACCACCACTACGTGAGCCTGACCGACATCCAGCGGGTTGCCGGCCCGGGAGCGGTGTTCGACACGATGTCGGTGTTCGAGTCGTATCCGGTCGATCGGAGCGCGATCGGCACGGACTCGGACGTGGCCGGGCTGCGGGTGGCCGGGGTGAGCGGAGCCGATGCCTCGCACTTCCCGGTCAGCCTCGTCGCGGACGTGGACAGCCGCCTGCGGCTGCGAGTCTCCTACCTGCCCGAGCTTCTCGACCACGACACCGCGGCCGGGGTCGTCGACCGGGTCCTGCGGGTGATCGATGCCGTCATCGACGATCCGGACGTGCCGCTGGCGCAGCTGCAACTGCTCTCCCCGGCCGAGTACCGGGAGTCGGTGCCGGTGTCGGGGGCCGCGTCGGTGTCTGCGGTGACGCTGCCGGTGTTGTTGGGGGCGTCGGTGGGTGTGGATCCGGGTGCGGTGGCGGTGGTGTGTGGTGATCGGTGTTGGACGTATGGGGAGTTGGATGCGCGTTCGAATCGGTTGGCGCGGTTGTTGATCGGTCGGGGTGTGGGGCCGGAGTCGTGTGTGGCGGTGGGGTTGCGGCGGTCGTTGGAGTCGGTTCTGGCGGTGTGGGCTGTGGCCAAGTCGGGTGCGGCGTTCGTGCCGTTGGATCCGGGGTATCCGTCTGCTCGGCTCGAGCACATGTTGGTGGATTCGGGTGCGGTGTTGGGGTTGTCGGTGGGGGTGTCGTCGGGGGAGTTGCCGCAGGCGGTGCCGTGGGTGGTGCTCGACGAGGTGTCGGTGGTGGCGGAGGTGGCGGGGTTGTCGGCCGGTCCGGTGACCGATGGTGAGCGGACGGCGGTGTTGCGGCCGGATCATCCGGTGTATGTGATCTACACGTCGGGGTCGACGGGGGTTCCGAAGGGTGTGGTGGTGACACATCGGGGACTGGCGAATCTTCTGGTGGAGCAAGGTGTTCGATTCCGGCTGGGCCAGGATGCGCGGGTGCTGCACGTGTCGTCGCCGAGCTTCGACGCCGCGGTGCTCGAACAGTTGTGGGCGTTCGGGTTCGGTGGGCGGCTGGTCGTGGTGCCGCCCACGGTGTTCGGCGGCGCGGAGATGGGGCGGATCCTGCGGCGGGAGCGGGTAACTCACCTTGTGTTGACGCCGGCACTGTTGGCAACCGTGGACCCGACGGGGCTCGACGATCTCCGGACCATCGTGGTCGGTGGCGAGCCGTGTCCTCCGGAGTTGGTGACTCGGTGGGCGTTCGGCAGACGGATGTTCAACACGTACGGTTCGGCGGAAGCGACGATCCAGACGAACGTCAGTGCGCGTTTGGTGCCGGGGGATCGGGTCACGGTGGGTGGTCCGGTTCGTGGGGTGGGGGAGTTGGTGCTCGATGGTTGGTTGCGGCCGGTTCCGGTGGGGGTGGCGGGGGAGTTGTATGTGGTGGGTGGGGGTGTGGCGCGAGGTTATCGGAATCGGGCGGGGTTGACGGCCACTCGGTTTGTGGCGGATCCGTTCGGTGGGCTCGGTGGGCGGATGTATCGGACGGGGGATGTGGTGCGGTGGGTGCGGGTGCGTGGTGGGGGGTTGGCGCTCGAGTATGTGGGTCGTTCGGATCTGCAGGTGAAGGTTCGTGGGTTTCGGGTGGAGTTGGGGGAGGTGGAGTCGGTGTTGTCGGCGTGTGCGGGGGTGGCGCGTGCGGTGGCGGCGGTGTGTGGGGACGGCGGTGGTCGGTTGGTGGGGTACGTGGTGCCGGAGCGTGGGGTGGAGGTGGATGTGCGGGGGGTGTTGGCGTTCGCGGGGGAGCGGTTGGCTCCGCATATGGTGCCGGCGGCGGTGGTGGTGGTGGACGGGGTGCCGGTGTCGCCGAATGGGAAGGTCGATCGTGGGGCGTTGCCGGCGCCGGATTTCTCGGCGGGCCGGAACGAGTTCCGAGCGCCGAAGGACGGCTGCGAATCCGTGGTGGCGGCGGCCTTCGCGGCCCAACTCGGTCTCGAGCGGGTCGGTGCGGACGACAACTTCTTCTCCCTCGGCGGTAATTCGTTGACGGCCACCGGTGTTGCCGCGCGGCTACGAGAATCGACCTCCACGGAGGTGCCGGTCGAATGGATCTTCGCGCACTCGACTCCCGCGGCGCTGGCACACCGGATCGAGATGCACGAGGCCGACGCCGTCGACGACGACGTCACCGGCTCTGCGGTCGCGGTGCTGCTGCCGCTGCGTGCCACGGGCAGCCGAGTTCCGTTGTTCTGCATACATCCTGCCATCGGCCTCGCGTGGTGCTTCAGTGGCTTGGTGCAGTTCGTCGACGACGACCGGCCGATCTACGGAATCAACTCGCCCGCCCTGACCGATCCGGACGTCCGGGTCGGATCGCTCGACGAGATCGCGCATCGCTACGTGCACGAGATTCGCTCGGTGCAGCCCCGTGGGCCCTATCACCTGCTCGGCTATTCGGTCGGCGGCCAGATCGCGCATGCGATGGCGGTCCAGCTCCGTCGAGAGGGTGACGACGTACGCACCCTCTCCCTGATGGACACCCGTCTGCCGTCCGATTCCGATGTCGATGACGAGATGCCCTCGGTCGCCGAGCTGCTCGGGGAGTTCGGTGGGGTGGAGGTGGTCGGAGACGGGAACTCGGACATCACGGCCGAGCAGGCGGCAGCGCTGCTGCGTGCGAAGGGCGGCCTCTTCGCATCCCTCACTCCTGATCACCTCGAGACCCTCTACCGGGAGTACCGCGATCTCGCGCATGCTGCTCGCGCACATCGGCCGTCGCTCCTCGAGGGCCCGGTGGTCACCTACTTCAGTGCGGCGGCGGATCCGGCCGGTGACGGCGGTGCGGACCGCGAGGCCGGGGTGGCGGGATGGAGAAGATACAACTCCGGTGACGTGCACGAGTACCCGGTCCCCGTCCGGCACGAGCACATGACCGGTCCCGAGGGACTCTCGGTGGTGGGGCCCCTGCTCGACAGACAACTGAATCTGGTCGACCGAGAACGTGAGGCGCCGCAGTAGTGCGCGGCGGACACGGGTGCACCACGAACCCCACGCGGCGAGAGTGTCGGGGACTGCTGCGGTGCCGCTGCGCCCTACGGTTGCTGCACGAGCCGACGTCGCAGCCACGAACCGATCCCGTCGCGGGCGGTCCGCGCGATGGCCGTGGGGTGCCCGGTGAAGCCGTGGGGCGACGCGGGGTAGATCCGGAGCTCGACGTCGTTGCCCGCCGCCGAGAGCCGCGCGGCCATCGCCAGGTTGTCCTCCAGCAGCACGTCCTCGCTCCCGACGACCAGCAGCGCCGGCGGCAGGCCGTGGAGGTCGGCGTAGATCGGGGAGATGTCCGGGTCGGTGCGGTCCTCCACGTGGCCGACGTACGCCTGGATGAAGTACTCGTCGGCGATCCGCCGTCCGGGTGGAGTCTGCGCACTCACGTCGTACGTGCCGAACTGCAGGACGGCACAGACGAAACCGTGCCCCATGTCGCGGTCTCGCAGCCGGAGCAGTGTGGCCGCCGCGAGCGTGGCTCCCGCCGACCGTCCCCCGATGGCCAGTCGGGACGTGCCGAAGCGGGTCTCGGCGTGGTCGAGCAACCAACGCGCGGCCGCCTCGCAGTCGTCGGGTGCGGCCGGCCACGGGTGCTCGGGTGCCAGCCGGTAGTCCGGGCTGACCACAACCAGCTCGAGATCCTCTGCGAGCGCACGATTGCGGACGTCGTCCGCCGCCGCGGTGCCCATGTAGAAGCCGCCACCGTGGATGTCCAGGTACACGCCTCGCACCCGGCCGCTGCTGGGCGTGAAGATCCGTAGCGGCACCGCGCTTCCCGTGCCGTCGGCCACCTCCTCGGTGGCTGGTGGCTCGGCGGGTGCGGGAGGGGGCGTCGCCGCCCGTGCCTCCATCAGCTCCTCGCGGCCGGCGGGACCGCGGCCCGACGGCCGCGACCGGTAGAACTGCCGGGTCTCGTCGATCTGCTCGGTAGGCACGGTGGCCGTCACATCCTCCAACGCGAACCGCACGCGTCCCCCTCCCCGTCGGAACTGTCGAGATCATCGGCGCTCCCGGACGCTACCCGTCGACCGGGCAGTCGCCCGTCCGCCGCTCCGAGGACGTCGGAGGGAGCCGAGACGGGCTACCGACTGGTTTGCCGCCGCACGATCTCGTCGATCCAGATGGGCGCGTAGGGCGAGGTGCAGTTGGGTGGGGTCGGGTAGTCCTTCAGAACCTCCAGGCGTTCCCCGATCTCGATCGCCCGGCTCCGGTACCGGGGATGGTGGATGCCGATGGTGGCGAGGCACGCGTTCATCGCCCACTGCAGCCGGTCCGGTGCGTCCTTCATGTCGGTCTCGATGACATCGAGGAGGCCGGACGGATCGAGCCCGTCGGGCGACTTCGCCACGCGGTCGCTGGTGAGCGCCCAGCCGGCGCTCGCGACGACGGGGTCGGGATCGTCGAACCACGCGGTGCGCAGGGCCTCGACGTGCGGGCTCTTCTTGACGACGTAACCGAGCAGCCAGTCGTGCACCTTCGGCACTCGCGCCTCGCGGAGCATGGTGTCCAACTCGGACTCGCTGTACGCCTTGGGTCGGCTGACGAGGATCGCGACGAGGCGGGATGCGGTGTCACCGGTCGCCCACAGCTGGCGGGCGAGCTCGGGCTGGGTCCGGAGCCGCTTGGCCAGCGCCCGCAGCTTGGTGAGGTTCACACCGTGGTCGTCGCCGTGCCGCTCGTTCACGGCGCGGATCTTGGGATCCTCGAGGGCCGTGAGTTCGGCCTGCACCTCACCGACGGTCGCCTCGGGTGTCGAACCAGTGGCCACGACGATCTCCTCTACGGGTTCGCTCAGGCGCCGACGTACTCGGCCAGGTGCTTGGCGGTGAGCGTGGAGCGTGCCTCGACGAGAGCCCGCGGTGTGCCCTCGAAGACGATCCGCCCGCCGTCGTGTCCGGCGCCCGGACCGAGGTCGATGATCCAGTCCGCGTGTGCCATCACGGCCTGGTGGTGTTCGATGACGATCACGGACTTGCCGGAGTCGACCAGTCGGTCGAGCAAACCGAGAAGGTTCTCGACGTCGGCCAGGTGTAGGCCGGTGGTGGGCTCGTCGAGGATGTAGACATCGCCCTTCTCGCCCATGTGCGTGGCCAGCTTGAGGCGTTGACGCTCACCGCCGGACAGCGTGGTGAGCGGCTGACCGATCTTCACGTAGCCCAGTCCGACGTCGGCGAGGCGGGTGAGGATCTTGTGTGCCGCGGGCAGTTTCGCGTCACCGGAGCCGAAGAACTCCTCGGCCTGAGCCACCGACATCGTCAGCACTTCGCTGATGTCCTTGCCGCCGAACGTGTAGTCGAGGACCTCGGCCTGGAAGCGCTTGCCCTCGCACACCTCGCAGGGCGCGGAGACGCCCGCCATCATCGCCAGGTCGGAGTACACGACGCCGGCGCCGTTGCAGTTGGGGCACGCCCCTTCCGAGTTGGCGCTGAACAGCCCGGGCTTGACGCCGTTGGCCTTTGCGAACGCCTTCCGGATCGGCTCGAGCAGCCCGGTGTAGGTGGCCGGGTTGCTGCGCCGCGAACCCTTGATCGCGCCCTGGTCGATCGACACCACACCGTCCCGACGGGCCACCGACCCGGCGATCAGCGAACTCTTGCCGGACCCGGCGACACCGGTCACCACGACCAGGACGCCCAGCGGGATGTCGACGTCGACATCGCGCAGGTTGTGGGTGGCGGCGCCGCGGATCTCCAAGGCGTTCGACGACTCTCGCACCGACGACTTGAGCGCGGCACGGTCGTCGAGGTGCTTGCCGGTGAGCGTCCCACTCGCACGCAATTCGTCCACGCTGCCCTCGAAGACGATCTCGCCGCCCTCGGTACCGGCGCGCGGCCCGAGGTCGACGACGTGGTCGGCGATCGCGATGGCCTCCGGCTTGTGCTCGACCACCAGCACGGTGTTGCCCTTGTCCCGCAGCTGCAACAGGAGATCGTTCATGCGCGCGATGTCGTGCGGGTGAAGGCCGATCGTCGGCTCGTCGAACACGTACGTGACATCCGTGAGCGACGACCCGAGGTGCCGGATCAGCTTGGTGCGCTGCGCCTCTCCGCCGGAGAGGGTACCTGCCGGGCGGTCGAGGCTGAGGTAGCCCAGGCCGATCTCGACGAACGAGTCGAGAGTCTCGCCCAGCGATTTCAGCAACGGGGCGGCGGACGGTTCGTCCAGTGCGCGTACCCAATCGGCGAGATCGCTGATCTGCATGGCGCAGACGTCGGCGATGCTGACGCCGTCGATCTTCGACGACCGTGCCTCGGCGCTCAGGCGTGTGCCCTCGCACTCGGGGCAGGTCTGGAACGTGATCGCGCGGTCGACGAACGCCCGGATGTGCGGCTGCATGGCCTCACGATCCTTGGACAGGAACGACTTCTGGATCTTCGGGATCAGGCCCTCGTAGGTGACGTTGACGCCGTCGACCTTGACCTTGGTGGGCTCCTTGTAGAGCAGATCGTTCAGCTGCTTCTTGGTGAACTCGGCGATCGGCTTGTCCGGGTCGAAGAACCCGCAGCCGCGGAAGATGCGGCCGTACCAGCCGTCCATGCTGTAGCCCGGGATCGTCAGTGCACCCTCGTTGAGGGACTTGCTGTCGTCGTAGAGCGCGGTCAGGTCGAAGTCGGAGACCTTGCCCATGCCCTCGCAGCGGGGACACATGCCACCGGTGACACTGAAACTGCGCCGTTCCTTGACCGTGCGGCCCGCCTTCTCGACGGTGACGCCGCCGGCACCGCTGATGGACGCGACGTTGAACGAGAACGCCTGCGGCGAACCGATGTGCGGCCTGCCGAGGCGACTGAACAGGATGCGCAGCATCGCGTTGGCGTCGGTCGCGGTACCCACCGTCGACCGCGGGTTGGCACCCATCCGCTCCTGGTCGACGATGATGGCCGTCGTCAGGCCTTCGAGGACGTCGACGTCCGGGCGTGCCAGCGTCGGCATGAAGCCCTGCACGAAGGCGCTGTAGGTCTCGTTGATCATCCGCTGTGATTCGGCGGCGATCGTGCTGAACACCAGCGAGCTCTTGCCCGACCCGGAGACACCCGTGAACACCGTGAGCCGCCGCTTGGGAATCTCGACGCTGACGTCCTTGAGATTGTTCTCGCGGGCGCCGTGCACGCGGATGAGGTCGTGGCTGTCGGCGGCGTGCAGGGTGTTCGAGCTCATGGTGTCTCCATCTGTCGAGCGGGGGCGTGTGTGCAGGTGAGCGCTGTGACCCCACGCTAGATGCGGCTCGAAGCCGACGCTTCTCTATTTCTGATCGGTCGGGTCACCTGCTTCGCCACGCACGACGGCATCCCGGCGGTCGCCCCCGTGGCCTCCTGCCGGTAGACGCTGGGCGGCACACCGACCAGTTCGGTGAACCTGGTGCTGAACGTGCCGAGGGACGAGCAGCCCACCTCGAAGCAGACCTCGGTGACACTCAGGTCGCCACGACGGAGCAGCGCCATCGCACGCTCGATCCGCCGGGTCATCAGATACGAATAGGGGGCCTCGCCGTACGCGAGCCGGAACTGGCGGCTGAGGTGCCCGGCCGACATGTGCACCCCGCGCGCGAGCGCCTCGACGTCCAGCGGCTGCGCGTACTCTCGGTCGATCCGGTCGCGGACGCGACGCAGGCGCGCGAGGTCGGCCAGGTTGGGCGTTGCCGCGGGTCTGCTGGTCACGGACGTGATCGTGCCACGTCACTCCGACGATGCCCAGTACCGAACGAGATCGTGATCGGTCAGCGGGACGAGCAGTCGATGCACGTGCGGGTCGCGGGCAGCGCGTCCAGTCGGGGCCCGGCGATGGCGCGTCCGCAGTGGATGCAGACGCCGTACGAGCCGGTCTCGAGTCGGCCCAGCGCAGCGTCCAGCTCCTCGATCTCGTGCCGCGCGGAGGCCAGCAGCGCCGAGACCTGTGCCCGTTCGAACGCGATGGTCGACCCTTCCGGATCGTGCTCGTCGTCGTCGGTGGTGAATTCCGACCCCTCGACGATCTCGCCGAACCGGCGGGTCAGGGCCGCGGCGCGACGCTCGGCGTCCGCGCGTTCCTCGGTGATCCGGGCTCGATGATCAACGTCGTCCATGCCTGGGACAACAGGGCGGGCGGCGCGGATCTTCCCCGCGGTGGCGCGGACCGAACCGATGTACCTCACCCCGGTCCGATCGAGTTCCGGAAAGAATTTTCTCCGACGTGTCGATCCGCCGTCTTCCCGTTCGACGTCGTCGATGAGAGGGTCGGTTGGCGACCCGGACGAAGGAGCGGAACCGATGAAGTACATGCTGATCATGCGCGTCACCGACGAGGCGATCGAGGCATCGAAGGACATCCCGTTCGAGCAGATCATCGAGGACATGGGCAAGTACAACGAGGCCATGATGAAGGCCGGCGTACTGCTCGCGGGTGAGGGGCTCTCGGATGCCGACGAGGGCTTCGTCGTCGACTTCTCCAGCGAGACACCGCTCGTCACCGACGGTCCTTACGGGGAGACCAAGGAACTGTTCAACGGCTTCTGGATCCTCGAGGTCGCGTCCAAGGAGGAGGCCGCCGAATGGGCCAAGCGCGCGCCGCTCGGGCCCGGCACGAAGCTCGAGGTGCGCCGGGTGACCGGCGTCGAGGACTTCCCGCAGGACAACGAGTGGATCCAGAAGGAAGAGGGCTGGCGCGACGAGCTCGAGGGTCGCAAGGCCTGAGCCGATGGCACGGACCCCGACGGAGCGCGGCCCGGACCGGTCGGAGTCGGTGCGGCGCTCCGTCGCGGCGGTGTGGCGGATCGAGTCGGCCCGCATCGTCGCGACCCTCACCCGGACGGTCGGCGATTTCGGTCGTGCCGAGGACCTCGCCCAGGAGGCCCTGGCGGACGCGTTGGCCCAGTGGCCGGAGACCGGGGTCCCGGCCAACCCGGGTGCGTGGCTGACGACGGTCGCCAAGCGCAAGGCGATCGACGGGTGGCGGCGGCAGGAGCGCTACGACGCCCGCCTCGCCGCGATCGCCCACGATCTCGGGACCGAGGCCGCCGACAGTGACGATGTGCCCTGGGATCCGGACCGCATCGACGACGACGTGCTCCGGCTGGTGTTCGTGTCGTGTCATCCGGTGCTGTCCCGGGAGGCGCGGGTGGCGTTGACGCTCAAGGTGGTCGGTGGCCTGTCCAGCGACGAGATCGCCCGCGCCTTCCTCGTGCCGACGTCGACGGTGCAGCAGCGCATAGTGCGCGCGAAGAAGACGCTGGCGGCGGCGAAGGTCCCGTTCGTGGTGCCCGAGCGTGCAGAGTTCGGCGAACGTCTCGCCGCCGTGCTCGGGGTGCTCTACCTCGTGTTCAACGAGGGGCATTCGGCCAGCGCCGGCGACGACTGGATGCGCCCGGAACTGAGCCGCGAGGCTCTGCGGCTGGCTCGTGTGCTGGCCGAGCTGGTTCCCCGCGAGCCGGAGGTGCACGGACTGGTGGCTCTGATGGAGCTCACCGCGGCCCGGTTCCCGGCTCGGCTCGATGCGAACGGCGACCCCGTGCTGCTCGCCGACCAGGACCGACGCCGCTGGGATCGAGGAGCGATCACCCGCGGACGGACCGCGCTGACGCGGGCGGACGCACTCGGCCGCGGCCGGGGCGCCTACGCGTTACAGGCGGCCATCGCGGAATGCCATGCCGTCGCGGCCTCGGTCGGCGACACCGACTGGGAGCGAATCGTGTTGCTGTACGAGGCGCTCGGCCGGCTGGCCCCGTCACCCGTCGTCGAGCTCAACCGTGCCGCGGCGGTGTCGATGGCGGTCGGGCCCGCGGCGGCCCTCGAGATCGTCGATTCGATCGTGGCCGACGGACGGTTGGCCGGCTACCGGTTCCTGCCGGCCACACGGGCCGAACTCCTCACCCGACTCGGCCGGACGGCG
This sequence comes from Rhodococcus sp. SGAir0479, assembly GCF_005484805.1. NCBI lineage: Bacteria > Bacillati > Actinomycetota > Actinomycetes > Mycobacteriales > Nocardiaceae > Rhodococcus > Rhodococcus sp. SGAir0479. The sequence continues at coordinate 3,932,754 of NZ_CP039432.1, read as the reverse complement.
GAGGCGCGCGTGGAGTTCGCGGCCGCCGCACGCCTGACGGCCAACGAACGGGAGCGGCGCCTCCTGCTGGACCGCGTCGCGGCGATGTCCCCACCGGACGACGGCCGGGATCCCGCTCTGTAACGCCGCCCTCCCCGTTCCCGACGTCTCCCATGACGTGACGCGAGGTAGGGGGGGTCTGCCCACGCGTGTTCGGTGAGTCGGGTGTGGGGAGTGGACATGACAATTCGCGACGTTCTCGGGCGGCATCCGCTCGCGACCAGGGTGCTGACCCCGGTTGCGCTCGGCATGGCGCTGTTGGTGGTACTGACGTGGGCACTGTGGTCCGCCCCGCCCCGCACGGTCGACACCGAGCTGACGGCCTCGACCACCGACTGCCACGACATGGTGACGTTGTCGATCGCCGGGCGCGGTGACACCCCGCGACCGGGCACGACGAAGATGCTCGTGGACGCCGACGGCCGCGAGTTGCCCGCCGCGTCGGCCGACGACTACGTGAGCACGTGGATCGATCAGGCCTCCAGTGCGCCACTGAAGGCCGTCGCGCCGGGTTCGTATGCGGCGATGTACATCTCCTACCCGGCCGACATGTCGAGTTACGAGACGTCGGTGAGCACCGGCGTCGCGAACACCGAATCGGTGATCAAGGCGATCCGCGCGTCGTGCCCGGACACCAAGTTCGCGATCGTCGGGTACAGCGAGGGCGCCGACGTCGCCCGCCGGGTCGCCATGAACGTCGGTCATCAGGACGCGGACACGAACGGTGAGTACGGCATCGTGGATCCGGCGAACGTCGTCGGGGTCGTCATCCTCGCCGATGCCGGACGCGACGCGGGACAGGGCCCGTTCCCGGGGGCGAAGAATCCCTTCACCAACCCGGACGGGTTCGACGTGAAGTACCAGAACGGCAAGAACCCCGTCCCCGGTCAGGGCGCACTGCCCGACACGGGCGGCTCCGACTTCGGCGCGCTGGCCGGCCGGATCGCGTCGTTCTGTTCCGACGGCGATCTCACCTGCGCTGCGCCACAGAATATTTCGCTGCTACAACTGGTGGTGAACGTGGGCCGGCAGCTGAACGTCGACGCGCTCGAGCGGGAGCAGTTGACGGTCGCGACGGGTATCGACGTCGCCACGGTGCTCTCGCGCATCGCGCTCGACGCGTTCGCGGACATCCGGTCGCAGCCCGACTGGATGCAGAGCGACGAGACGTTCCTCGACGTGCTGCTGAAGGTGTCGGATCCGTCGTACACGCGTCCGACGACCACCCCGACGACGAGCCCGGTGGCCGCCGACCCGTCCGCTCCGTCCGACGTCTCCGCGCCCGCGGCCGACGACGAGGATTCGATCACCACCGAGAAGATGTCGCCGCTCGCCTACCTGCCGCAGAAACTGTTCAAGGAGATCGTCGGCCTGATCGTGACGAATCAGAACACCATCCCGGTGATCATGAGCGATCCGTACCAGCTGACGTTGGCGCGGGACATCGGACACCACTTCGACTACTGGCGCGACGCCGACCCGGCGACGGGCCGGCCGCTCACCTCGGCCGACTACGCGGCCGCCTGGCTGACGTACCTGGCGAAGCAGGCGCAGAGCGGCAAGCCGGTGAACTCGTCCGCGAAGCCGAGCGCGGCGGAGCTGTCGGCGGCGCTCGACGAGGTCGCGTCGTCGTCCGCGGCGGCGTCCTCCGCCGCTCCCACGTCGGCACCCGCCGCCGCACCGTCGACGCAACCGTCCACGCGGCCGGTCGCCGAGCCGGCCCAGCCGGTCGTCACCGAGGCGCCGGCGGCAGATTCCCAGGCGCCGGCCCCCGGCCCGGGCACGGACGTGGCCGGAACCGTCGCGACCGAGACACCGCTCCCGACGGAAACTGCGGCGCCGCAGGCGACGACCACGGCGGCCGTCCCGACCACCACCGCTGCACCGACGTCGACGCCCGCCACGGCGTCGACACCGCGAGGCTGACACGGGCGCACCGCGTCGACAGGCCCCGACCGCTCACTCGCGAGTGGTCGGGGCCTGCGTGTCCGGCTCGGGGGCGAGCGTGAAGTAGTTCTCCTCCTCCTGGACGAAGTGCAGCCGTAGCAGCGCGTGCAGTCCGTACAGGCCCGCGAGCAAGTCGTCGACCTGGTCGGCGGTGATGGTCCCGGCCGCGTCGGCCCGCGCCAGATGGGTCCGCAGCCGGCGTGCGAGGCGGTCGATCTCGGCGTGCATGCGACTCATCGTGGCGGTGGCCTCGGCGGTGCCCAGCGGGGTGGCGAGCGCCGGATACAGCTCGCGGTCCTCGGCCTCCTCGTGAGGCAGCAGGGTGTCGAACAGGAACGCGTCGACACGGCGGAGGCCGGTGTGGGCGGCGGCGAGATTCCCGGACGCGAGCAAATCCGCGGTGTCCCGCAGAATCGCCAGCTGATCGCGCAGGTCGTCGTGCTCGGCCGAGAAGCGGTGCAGCAGCGCCTCGGTGTCCTCCGGTAGCGGCACCGCGTCGCCGAGACCACCGCGCAGTGCCCGCAACGCGTTGAGGATGACGGCCACGTCGATGCCCTCCTGCAGCAGGGCGCCCGCGGCGGGCGGCAGCACACCGAACGCCGCGAAGCCCATGGCCACCAAGGACAATCCCATGCCGACCGTGGCACTCTGCACGGCGATGCGCCGGGACCGGCGCGCGATCGCCATCGCGTCCGCGAGGTGGTCGAGGCGGTCGGTGGTGAGCACGACGTCGGCCGCCTCCGACGTGGCCGTCGAGCCTCGGGCACCCATCGCCACGCCCACGGTCGCCGCCGCCAGCGCGGGCGCGTCGTTCACTCCGTCCCCGACCATCACCGTGACGGCCCGGTCGCGTTCGGCGCGGACCCCTGCCACCTTGTCGGCGGGCGTCTGTTCGGCGTGGACGCTGTCGAGGCCGAGGACCGCGCCGATCTCGGCCGCCGGTTCCGGCCGGTCCCCGGTGAGCATGACGAGCCGGTGCAGCCCCGCCGCGCGCAGCCGGCGCAGGGTGCGGGCGGCGTCGCGGCGCACCGGATCGACCAGCAGAATCGCCCCGGCGAGGGTGCCGTCGACGGTCACCCACACGGTCGCGGCACCGTCGAGTGCCGCCCGGCCGTGCGCCGAACGCGCCCACGGCGGTGCGTCCGCGGCCAGGGTCAGCGTCCCGACCGCGACACGGTGACCGTCGACGGTCGCGGTCACACCGGTCCCGGCCTCCTCGTCCACGTCCGTGGGCAGCGACAGGGGCAGGCCCCGGACCTTCGCCTCCTGCACGATGGCCTCGGCCAGCACGTGCGGCGAGAGCTGGTCGGCCGACGCGGCGAGCCGCAGTACCTCGGTGGCATCGCCGTCGGGTGCGGTGAGGACGTCGGTGCCGGTGGGGCGGCCGGCGGTGAGCGTGCCCGTCTTGTCCAACACCAACGTGGTTGCGTGCCCGAGGTTCTCGAGCGCGCCCCCGTTGCGGATCACCACGCCGCGGCGGGACGCCCGCGAGAGACCCGACACGATCGCCACCGGCGCGGCCAGCAGGAGCGGGCACGGAGTGGCGACGACCAACACGGCGACCGCGCGGGTGGCCGAACCGCTGAAGAGCCACGCAGCGCCGGCGACCGTGAGCGCCAACGGCAGGAACCAGGCTGCGATGCGGTCCGCGACCCGTACCACCGGCGCGCTCTCGGCGGCCGCGTCTCGGGCCAGACGGACGATACCGGCATACGTGCTCTGCTCGGCGGTCGTGCGGGCCTGCATCTCGAAGGGGGCTCCGGCGTTGACGGTTCCGCTGCGCAGCGCCTCCCCACGCCCGTGCGGCACGGCCAGCGGCTCGCCCGTGAGAACGGATTCGTCGAGCACCGCCGACTCTGACGTGACCCAGCCGTCGACCGGCACCACCTCACCGGGCCCCACCACCAGCGTGTCACCGGCGACCACGGTGTCGAGCGGCACGGTGTCGACGTTCCCGCCCACCCGGCGCCGCGCGGTGCGGGGCGCGTGATCGAGGAGGGAGCGCAGGTCCTTGGTGGCCCGGCGTTCCGCGGCCGCGTCGAGGGTCTGGCCGGTGGCCAGCATGACGCCGATCAACGCGCCCGCGAGGTACTCACCGACCGCCAGCGTGCCGACCAACGACAGGACCGCGATGAGATCGACCCCGACCCGGCGGCGGCGGAGCGCGTCGATCACCCACCACGCCGCGGGCACGACCGCGACGACCGTCCCGGCGATCCAGCACACGTCCGCGACGTCGCGGGCGCCGACGAGCCAGGCGACGGCGCCGGCGACCAGTGCCACCGTCGTGACCGCCAACAGCGCAGGTTCCCCCAGGCGGCGCAGTCGGGCGCGCTGCCGGGATCGCACGTCGGCCTCCACCGTGCCGCTCCCGGTCGTCACGCCGGGGTGAAGGTGAGGGAGCCGTCGTCGACCGGCGTCTCGCGCAGGACGGCCACGTCCTTGTGGTAGTCCATCTGCAGATTCCACGGATCCTCGGTGCCGGCCTGGGGCCACCGGTCGAGGGATCGCTGGATGTACCCGGCGGCGAAGTCGAGCAGCGGCCGGGTGCCCATTCCCGCGCGCTGCTCGGCCACCGCGACCTGCGCGCCCCGGCGGTCCATCGCCGTCAGCAGCCGGCACAGGTATTCGGCCACGAGATCGACCTTGAGCGTCCACGGCGCGTTCGTGTATCCGAAGACGAACGAGAAGTTGGGGACGTCGGAGAGCATCGTGCCCTTGAACACCAGTCGTTTCGTGATGTCGACCCGCTCGCCGTCGATGCACAGTTCCAGACCGCCGAGGGCGAGCAGGTCGAGGCCGGTCGCGGTGACGACGATGTCGGCGTCGAGGTGTCGCCCCGACGCGAGCGCGATGCCGGTCTCGTCGACGGTCTCGATCCGGTCGGTGACGACCGATGCCTTGCCCTTCCGGATCGTCGCGAACAGGTCGCCGCCCGGCACGACACACAGCCGCTGGTCCCACGGGTCGTACCGGGGATTGAAGTGTGTGTCGACGTCGAACCCGTCCGGGAGCATACGTTTGTTCAGCCAGCGGATCACCGCCCGCGCCCGACGGGGAAAGCGTTGGCAGAGCTTGTAGATCCAGACGTTCAGCGCGATGTTCTTCTTCCGGGCCAGCCGGTAACCGCGGTGGTCGCCCAGCACACGCCGGAACAGGTCGGACACCGTGTCCTCCGCCGGCAGCGGAATGATGTACGACGGCGACCTCTGCAGCATCGTGACGTGTTCGGTGGCGTCGGCCATGGCCGGAATCAGCGTCACCGCGGTGGCGCCGGACCCGATGACCACCACCCGCTTCCCCGCGTAATCCAGGTCCGCGGGCCACTGCTGCGGGTGCACGACGCGCCCGGTGAACCGTTCGATGCCGGGGATGTCCGGCGTGTACCCCCGGTCGTAGTTGTAGTACCCGGTGGCACAGAACAACCAGTCGGTGGTGAAGGTCGTGATGTCGCCGGTGTCGCCGTTGCGGGCGGTCACGGTCCATCGGGCGTCCGTGGAGGACCACTCGGCGCGAACCACCCTGTGGCGGTATCGAATGCAGTTCTCGACGTCGTACTCGCGGGCCGTCTCGCGGATGTAGTCGAGGATCTCGGCGGCCGGGGCGAGAGCCTTGCGTCCCTTCCACGGCTTGAAGTCGTAGCCGTAGGTCTGCACGTCCGAGTCGGAGCGGATGCCGGGATACCGGAAGAGGTCCCAGGTTCCGCCCGAGGCTGCGCGGGACTCGAGGATCGCCAGTGTCCGCTCGGGGTGTTCGCGCCGGAGCCGGGCGGCCACGCCGATCCCGGACAGCCCGGCGCCGACGACGAGGACATCGACATGGACAGGTGTGGGGGCGTCGGTCTCGCTCATCGGATCCTCCGGCTACGGGTGCTCGTGAACGACGTCTGCCCTGCACGTTATCCCCATCGACGCCGGTGGGGCGAGCATCCGACCCTCGGATCGACCGCGGGGGACGACAATGGGCGGGAGACGGACCGGGCGCCGGAGCCACGGCCACTCCCGAGGAGGCACGCGTGAACGAGATCCCCGACATCGATCCGAACGCCCGACCGAGCGGTACCGGCTGCGTCGAATGCGAGGCCGTCGACGGGTGGTGGGTCCATCTGCGTCGCTGCGCCGCGTGCGGGCACATCGGCTGCTGCGATTCGTCTCCGGGGCAGCACGCGAGCGCTCATGCCGCCGCATCCGGGCATCCGATCATCCGCAGCTACGAGCCGGGTGAGACGTGGTTCTGGGACTACCGCACGCAGCAGCTCGCCGACGGCCCGGAACTGGCTCCCCCACAACATCACCCCCTCGAACAGACGGCGCCGGGGCCCGCCGACCGTGTGCCCGTCGACTGGGCCGACCGAATCCACTGAGAGGCTTCCCGTGAGCTGATCCCGAGTTCGCGCCGGCCGTCGGCGTCGTGCACGCCTGACGGTGCCCCAGACGCGAGCGACCCCGCACCTTCCGGTGCGGGGTCGCTCGCGTCTCGGGTGGTGTCAGCCGAGCTTGGCGATCAGATCGGCGCGCTGGCGGGCGCCCAGACCGGACACGCGGCGGGTCTCGGCGATGCCGACCGACTCGGCGATGTCGCGGGCCTTGATCTTGCCGACCTTCGGCAGGGATTCGAGCAGGTACAGCACCTTGGTCTTGCCGACGAGTTCGTCGGTGTCTGCCTTGTCGAGAACCTCGACGAGGGTGAGCTTGCCCGACTTCAGGCCTTCCCTCAGCTCGGATCGCGCCTTGCGGGAGGCGGCGGCCTTCTCGAGCGCGGCGGCGCGCTGTTCGGGGGTCAAGGTGGGCAAAGCCATGGATGTGCCTCTCTGTCGCGGAACCCGGAATGGACCCCAGGCTAGAACGCAATGGGCTTCTGCGCGCGTCAAGTTGGCTCCGCGTGTCGAGTTCTCGCGTCCATTCGCGTCATTTGCCCGTCCAGTTCGGTTTACGTTTCGCGAGAAATGCGCTCATCCCTTCCTGCGCGTCGCAGGTGACGGCGTTCTCCGCCATTGTCTCGGTCATCAACGCGTACGCCTCGTCCTGCGGCAGATCGATCTGTCGATAGAACGCCTGCTTGCCGATCGCCAGAGTCAGAGGACTGGACTCGGCGATGCGTGCCGCCAGTTCTCTGACACTAGCGTCCAATTGGTCCGGCGGCACAACGACATTGACCAGGCCCCAGTCGGCGGCGGTGGCGGCGTCGACGGTCTCGCCGGTGAGCAACATCTGCATCGCACGTTTGCGTCCCACCGCCCGGCTGAGCGCGACCATGGGCGTGGAACAGAAGAGACCGATCCGTACGCCCGGCGTACCGAACACCGCGTCCGACGACGCCACCACCAGGTCGCACGACGCGGCCAACTGACACCCTGCCGCAATCGCGGGGCCCTGCACAGCTGCGATCACCGGCTGCGGAACGGCCTGCACGGTGTCCATCATCGCGGTGCACGCCTCGAAGACGATCCGCTCGTCGTCGAGGGTGCGGTCGACCATTTCGGAGAGATCGTGCCCGGCGGAGAACACCGGCCCCATCGCGGCGATCACGACCACCCGGACCGCGGGATCGCGCGCGAGCGTACGCAGGGCGGCGGTGATCTGCCGCATCACGCTGACGGACAGGGGGTTTCGCTGACTCGGCCGGTTGAGCACGATTCGCGCGATACCGGTGGCGTCGTCGGCGTCCGATTCGATCATGTCACCCATGCTTCCAGTCCTCCCTCGGACTGTACTCGCGCCGTACGCCCGACTGGCAGGATCGAAGACGTGAGTATCGCGAATCTGACCCGTGCCGAGACCGCTGCGCGATCCGCGGCGGTGACCGTCCGCTCGTATCGGGTGGAGTTGGACGTGACCGACGCCCCGGACGACAGCGAAGCCGGGTTCCTGACCACGACCACGGTGGAGTTCGACGCCACCACCACGGACACGTGGCTCGACTTCATCGGCCTCGAGATCCGCTCGGTGATCGTCAACGGTCAGTTCGTGGACGTCGAATACGACGGCGCCAGGATCGCCCTTCGCGGCCTGCGCAAGTCCAACACCGTCGTGGTGAGCGCGGTCGGCGAGTACAGCCGTACCGGTGAGGGGCTGCATCGGTTCCACGATCCGGTCGACGGTCACACCTACCTCTACACGCAGTACGAACCGTCGGACGCCCGTCGCGTCTTCGCGTGCTTCGAGCAACCGGACATGAAGGCGCCGTTCGTCTTCGAGGTCGTGGCACCGACCGGATGGGAAGTGACGTCCAACCGTCCCCCGGCGGTCGCCGAGGACGACGAGGACCGCGTCACCGTCGAGTTCTGCCCCACCCTCCCGATCTCGACCTACATCACGGCCATCGTGGCGGGTCCGTATCATCGCGTCGAATCGGTGTGGCGCCGAGGAGATCTCGAAGTTCCGTTGGGAGTGCTGTGCCGTGGGTCGCTCGCGCAGTACCTCGACGCCGACACGATATTCGAGGTCACGAAGCAGGGACTCGACTTCTTCGCCGAGCACTTCGACTACCCGTACCCGTGGGGGAAGTACGACCAGGTCTTCGTGCCCGAGTACAACCTCGGCGCGATGGAGAACCCGGGCTGCGTGACCTTCACCGAGGCCTACGTCTTCCGCGGCGCCGCCACGGCCGCCCAGTACGAGGCGCGGGCCAACACCATTCTGCACGAGATGGCCCACATGTGGTTCGGCGATCTGGTCACCATGGTCTGGTGGGATGATCTGTGGCTCAAGGAATCCTTCGCCGACTACATGGGTGCGCTGGCGTGCGCCGAGGCCACCGAATGGACCGACGCGTGGGTCGCGTTCGCGAACCGCCGCAAAGCGTGGGCGTACTCGCAGGACCAGCTACCCACGACACACCCGATCGTCGCCGACATCGTCGACCTCGAGGCCGCGAAGCTGAACTTCGACGGCATCACCTACGCGAAGGGTGCGAGCGTCCTCAAGCAACTGGCCGCCTACGTCGGCCGTGACGCGTTCTTCGAAGGGTCCCGACGGTACTTCCACCGTCACGCGTTCGGGAACACGACGCTCGCGGACCTGTTGACGGAACTGTCGGCGGCATCCGGACGTGATCTGGCGGTGTGGGCACGGGAATGGTTGCAGACCACCGGCGTCTCCACCGTGACCCTCGAGCGCGCCGCGGCGGGGTACGAGATCGTCCAGACCGATCCGCGTCCGCACCGGCTCGCCATCGGTCTCTACGACTTCGATGCTGCCGGCGACCTCGTGCGGCGGGAGCGGGTGGAGTTGGACGTCTCCGCCGCCCGCACCCCGGTGGACCTGCCCGATGCGCCGCTGCGGCTGCTCAACGACGGCGACCTCACGTATGCGAAGGTGCGCCTCGACGGTCCGTCCCTCGAGACGGTGGAGCGATCGCTCGATCGCGTCACCGACCCGCTGGCGCGCGGCCTGATCTGGTCGGCGCTGTGGAACGCCGCCCGCGACGGGGAACTCGACCCCGAGCGATACCTGTCGATGGCGTGTGCCTTCGCGCCGTCCGAGACGAACACCGCACTGTCGGCGGCCGTACTGGCGAATGCGTCGTTCACTATCGCGCACTACCTCACCGACGACGCCCGGGCCAGGTGGCGTCGGGACCGGCTCGAAACCTGCTGGGCGGCAACGCACCGGGCCGAGCCCGGGTCCGGCGCTCAACTGGCGTGGGCGCGGGCCCTCGCGGCGGCAGCGGTTGTGGACGACCGATACGCGTCCGACATCGGAGCGATGCTCGCCGGTGATCGTCCGGCCCCCGCGGGGCTGGCGTTGGACCCCGACCTGCGCTGGGCGCTGTGGACTGCGCTGTCGGCGACAGGGCATGCCACCCCGGCCGATCTGGACGTCGAGCTGACCCGCGACGACACCGCGTCCGGGCGGATCGCGCAACTGCGGGCGCTCGCCGCCCGGCCGGACGCGGAGGTCAAGGCACGGGCGTGGACGTCCGCGCTCGAGGACACCGGATTGAGCAACGACCAGCTGGACGCCGTCATCGGAGGCTTCCGCGCAGGTGAACGGCGCGATCTGATCGGCCGCTACGACGACGAGTACTTCGCCGCGCTGCGGCGGGTGTGGGCGCAGCGCAGCATCGAGATCGCTCGCCGGATCGTGCTCGGGTTGTTCCCGGCGGCGGACTCGCTCGACGGGGTGGACTCCTGGCTCGCCGTGAACGCGGACGCCCCGGCCGCGCTGCGTCGTCTGGTGGACGAACAACGCGATCACCTGGCCCGGGATCTGCGGGTGCGCGGTGCATGGCGTTAACGGGGTGTGACGCCTTCTTTACGCGCGGACGCGCGAGCGTTTCTTTTCTGTAATAGCTTGCGGATACGGGCATTGTCGGCTTGGAAACTGTTGCGGCGCTGGGCTACACATGCAGTGGCGCCGAGAACGGCGACTGACGCGAAGCACCTGCTTCACAGAAACAAAGGGGAACACGATGGGTTCTGAGGAGTTTGCCACGGCCCTGGGCTCGGTCGATTTCGACCAGGTTGTCGCGGGTGCGGAAGCGGTGGGGGCGTTTGCCGCACTGATCGCCGCGCTGGGGACGTTCGCCGCGTTGCTCATCTAGGTGTCGGCGACCACGGTCGAAGTGTGTGGGGTCCGAAGTCGCTCGTCGGCTTCGGGCCCCACACGCGTGCCGGCTCAGATGCGCTTGACCAGTCGCTCGTACCGCTGTCGTGCGGCCTGGGTGCTCCCCAGTCCGAGGCCGAAAGCGATTTCCTGCCAGGTCATTCCGTTTCGACGGGCAAGTTCCAGCACCAGTGCTTCGAGCTGATCCATCTCGGCCCGCGCCTTGGGGATGAGTCCGAGCGCGGCCGTGAGGTCGGCGGTGTCGACCTCGGGCTCTCCGGGGTCCGGCGGGTGGACGCCGCCCGCCACCGCGGCCACGATACGGACGGCACCCAGCGGATCGAGCATCTCGGGGTGAGACTGTCGAGCCCGCTGCTCCGGCGTGGCGCCGTGGCGTTCGGCGATCCGGAACAGGCCCGCGTACTCACGGTGCGCACGCTCGCGGCTGGGATCGGGCCGTGTGAACGGTTCGTCGGGCATGAACCCACCCTGCCGGAGTGAACAGAGTGTTGTCAACAAAGTGTTCCCCTCGACGTCCTCCCGGGCCGCCGGTCCGGATGGACCGCCCCCTTGTTTCCGGCGGTAGGCTCACAGCGTTCACGCTTCGGTGAACGGGAGTGGCGAGTCGTCGAGAGGCACCGGATGCCCGAGCTGTTTCCGGACAGCGAGGTCGCGGCTGCGATCGGTCCGACGACGGCAGCGCTGCGCCGCCCCTGCCGTCGACCGCGACTCGGTCCGGACGGGCCGGCGTCATGAGTGCCGCCCTGGCCGACCCCGGGCTCGCGCTGATTCTCCTGTGCGTCGTCATGGTGACGCTCACTGCTGTGGTGTATCGACTCGGTGGTCTGGGCAAGCCACTCACCGCACCGTGGGCCGCCGCCCGGGGCGCCCTCCAACTGGCCGCCGTCTCGCTGGTGCTCGCTGCGGCGTTGGCGCACCTGTGGTCCTCGTTCGCGGTTCTGGCGGTGATGTTCGGTGCCGCAGCCGTCACGGCGGGCCGCCGGGCCCGGGCCGGGCGATCGGCGGTGTGGCTCGCGTCGGCGCTGGCTTCCGGTGTCGGGGTGGTGCTCCCGCTCATGCTCGTGAGTGGGGTGGTGCCGATGACGGGCGTCGCGTTGGTGCCGATCGGGGGCATCGTGTTGGGCAACGCCATGACGGCGACAGCGCTCGCCGCCAAACGTGGACTCGACGCGATAGACCAACGCTGGGGTGAGGTCGAGGCGGGACTGAGCCTGGGGTTGACCGTCCGGGATGCCCGGATGGAGGTGGTGGGACCGGCGGCGTCCGACGCGTTGCTGCCGGGCCTCGACCAGACCCGGACCGTGGGGCTGGTCACGCTGCCCGGCGCCTTCGTCGGCGTGCTGCTCGCGACCGGCTCCGCCGTGCAGGCCGGAGCCGTGCAGATCCTCGTCCTGGTGGGGTTGCTGCTGGCGCAGACGTGTGCGGTGACGGTGGCGATCGAGCTGGTCGCCCGCGGCGTGGTCCATCGACCCCGGACGCAGTCGGTGTACTGAGGCCGCCACCGGGGGAACACCGGGTGAACATTCGGTGCGGAGCCCACGGCGAGTTGTACGTGCGTGCGAGTTGAGTTGTCATACAGGGGTGTACGAGAACTTCGAGACGATCACCCGCCGAGGGATGCTCCGCGGATCGATGGTGTTCGCCGGTGCCGGCCTCGCCGCGGCGGTGACCACCGGACGCGCCTCGGCCGAGACCCCGTCGCCCGCGGTCTTCGGCCACGGCGTGGCGTCGGGCGACCCGCTCCCCGACCGGGTGATCATCTGGACGCGCGTCACCCCGTCCGCCGAGGCCGTCCCCGGCTCGGGCCGTGGTCGACCGGTGTCGGTGTCCTGGCAGGTTGCGGCGGACGCCGATTTCGCCGACGTCGTGCGCAGCGGCAGCGTGATCGCGGGACCGGACGGCGACCACACCGTCAAGGTCGACGTCAGCGGATTGCGTCCCGGCGCCGGGTACTTCTACCGATTCGTGGCAGCCGGGCAGACGTCCCCGGTGGGCCGGACCCGGACCGCCCCGGCGAACGACGCGGAGATCGCGCGTCTGCGTTTCGGCGTCGTGTCCTGTTCCAACTGGGAGGCCGGCTGGTTCGCGTCGTACCGCCACCTCGCCGAGCGCGACGACCTCGACGCCGTCCTGCATCTGGGTGACTACATCTACGAGTACGGTCGCGGCGAGTACGGCGCACGCACCGGATCGGTCCGGTTGCACGAACCGGCACACGAAATCGTGTCCCTCGCGGACTACCGGATCCGTCACGCGCAGTACAAGACCGACCCGGACCTCATGGCGCTGCACGCGAAAGTCCCGTTCATCGCGACGTGGGACGACCACGAGTCCGCCGACAACTCCTACGAGGGTGGGGCGGAGAACCACGACCCGACGACCGAGGGTGACTGGGGTGCGCGCAAGGCTGCGTCGATGCAGGCCTATTTCGAATGGATGCCAGTGCGCGTCAACGGGAGCGGCGCCGGGACGCCGCTGTATCGCCGCTTCCGCTACGGGTCGCTGGCCGAGATCTCGATGCTCGACCTGCGAACGTATCGCGACGAGCAAGCGTCCGCGGGGGCGGGATGGCGCAAGGTGGACGCACCCGACCGTACGATCACCGGTCGCGCCCAGATGGACTGGCTCACGAGCGGTATCGCCACCGCGACGGCCCAGTGGAAACTGGTCGGCAACCCCGTGATGATCGCGCCCTGCGTGTTCCCGCCGTTGGACGGCCGCACCATGGGCGCCGTCACCGACACGATCGGTGTGCCCGCTGCCGGTATCCCGTTCAACACCGATCAGTGGGACGGCTACACCGCCGATCGGCGCAGACTGTTCGACACGATCACCGCGAACGGAGTGCGCAACACCGTCTTTCTGACCGGTGACATCCACACGTCGTGGGCGTGTGATCTGCCCGTGGACGCGGCGAACTACCCGGGCGCCGGAACGGTCGGGACCGAGTTCGTGGTGCCGTCGGTGACCTCGCCGAACATCGACGACATGCTGAAGGTGCCGCCACGCACCGCCACGGTCGCGGCCGAGGAGGCGTTCAAGGCGATCAACCACCATGTCCGGTACGTCGAGCTCGACTCCCACGGGTTCGGTGTGTTCGAGGTCGACAAGCACGCGGCGCAGATGGACTGGTTCTACGTGAACGATCCCACCGATCCGCGCGGCACCATCCGCCACGGGGTGAGCTATCGGGTTGCGGACGGTACACAGCAGGCCCACCCGGTCGCCGCCGCCCTCGACCCCGCCGGGTACCGCCCGGGCGCGTGAGCGCCGTCCGCGCGGTAAACAGGTCTCGCCCATTCCGCTGTAGCCGGCACCCACGTTCGGGTGTCGGCTGTAGCGGTGTTCGGATTGGCTTGTCCTACAGGGTTCAACAGCCTCGTTCAGGCAGCGTGTGGTCCGGCGCGATTGTGGGCGGGCATGGGTTTCTTGTACGGGTCCACCAGTGACGGTGGGGTGAACCAGGGATGGTGGTCGGCGCCGATCTGCACTTCCCAATGACTGTGATGCAGCAGCCGGTGGTGGTAGCGGCACAGGAGCACGAGGTTGTCGAGGTCGGTGGGTCCGCCGTCGGCCCAGTGGTGGATGTGGTGGCCTTCGCAGTGGGCGGGCGGTGCTCCGCAGCCGGGGAAGGCGCAGCCGTGGTCCCGGGCGATCAGCGCCCGGCGCTGCTTCTTCGACACGGTTCTGGTGGTGCGGCCCAGATTCAGCGGTACACCGTCGTCCATCACCACAGGGGTGAGGTGGCAGTCGCACGCGAGGCGGCGGGCGGTCGCGATGGTCAGCGGCCCGAGGTGTGGGACGCGCGCGACGTCCCTTTCGTGAAATTTTCTGCCGCCGAACAGATCCGGTGCGTCGGCGTCCGCGTCTCGAGCCGTCCACTGCTCGTGGTGGTCGTGGTCGTGGTCGTGGTCGTGGTCGGTGCGGGCGAGGTCGCGCGCGTTCACGTGCAGCGACAGGTGGGGCCGCTCGCCGCCTTCGATGGGTGCCTCCCCGGAGTCGAGGTAGCGGCGCAGGATTTCGGCGAATGCCTCCGCCCGCCGCTGCCCCGGGGTGCGGGTCGCGGCGGGGTCGTCGTTCGGGTTCCGCGGTTTCGTCAGCGCGGACAAAGCGGTCAGCAACATCTCGCCGGTGACAGCATCCAAGTCGCCCTTGACCGCGACGCGCCCGTTCAATGTCTTGGAGGCGTGGAACTCGTTTCGGTCGGCGTCCTCGCTGGGCGGGAGCTCGTCGGATTCGAAGATCCGCTCGAGCCGCGAGATGCAGGTGCGCACACTCATCGTGGTCGCCGCGGGATTCGCCGCGCAATCCAGGAGCACCTGCCGGCACGACGGAAGGGCCTCGAAGGGCATCCCGCGCGGCGGCTTTTCGCAGAACTTGGTGATCAGACCAGCATGCTCGGACGAGACCTGCCCTCTCTCGTGCGCCTCGGCGATCTCCGGTTCCCGCCGCAGCGCCTTCCCCAACGCCAGGATCCGCGCCGCCGCCGGCACCTCCAACAACGTGTTGGCCGCCAACCACTGCTTGACACTACGGAACCCCAGCGTGTCGAAAGATACTGCACGCTCGTTGATTTCGGCCACCGCCGTCACACGTAGAGCTTCGAGCTGCTCGATCAGACGAGAGAGATCAACCGTCGTGCGCACCAGATCCAACTCGGCCAGCCCCCGCACGTCACCGTGACTCAGTTCGATGAGTGCAGCAGCTGTGGTGTTGAGTCCCCCCGGATTCATGACTCGAGTATAATTCGAACTAGTGTTCGAGTCAAGGAACTTTTCGTGCGTCAGAGTTTCATTAGCATTCACACATGCACGTCGACATCGAAGGCGCCACACGCGTCGCCCACCGCGCCGCAGAGTTCGACTGGACCTGGGCCGTCGACGACCTCGAACCCCAGGGCCCCGGCAAAGTCGTATGACCGCACGTCAGGCGGCATGAAGTAGGTCGACCGGCCGGTGTGGGTTGCGGCTGTGGTGCCGTAACCCAGCAGCGATGCTGGTGTGGCCGGCCAGACGCAGAATACTGTCGGCGGTGTTGTGGATCGTGGCCATCACCCGTGGAGCGGTGCCGGTGCGGATCATGCACCGGTCTTCGTCGAACGTGACGTCGCGAACCCAGTGCAGGCGGTTCTCGATGGCCCAGTGCCCGCGGAAGGCCGCGACCTGCTCCGGAGCGGCAGAGGTCATCGGCATCGAGGTGATCAGGTAGACGACCTCAACGGTCTTGTGGCCGCTGCGGGTGACGGTGCGACGAACCTGCAACACCTGGCAGGCGTGCGGGAATCCGAGTCCGGCACCGACTTCGGTCGCCTTGATCGTGCGGCGTTCGAGTCGTCCGTGACCGCACCCGGTGATCGACGACGAGACCGGAATAGCGTTCCAGGGCAACGACTTCAACAAGTTCCGTAGGCATCGTTGATTGTTCTTCACGGTGAACACATAGTGCCCGCCGCGGCCGACGATGTATTCGGCGGTGGCCCGCTGACAGTGCAGGGCATCCGCGGTGACCACGACATCGGTGAGGTCGAGCGCATCGAGCAGATCGGTGACCAGCGGGATCTCGTTGGTTTTCGCGCCGACCTCGACCTGCCCGAGCACCACCCCATCTCCATGGTCGAGGGCGGCGGGTAGATGCGTCAGATGTCCGGCCGCGTTCTTCGCGCCCCGCAACGTCTTCCCGTCGACGGCGATCACCCGTCGGCCGTCAACCACTCGGGTTCGCAGCCACGCCCACACGCCGATGGCCTGGTCCAACACGGTCGCGTCGAGGCGGGCGAGGGTTCGCCGAATCGTCGATTCCGATGGTGGCCGGCCCTCGATCCCGAGCCGGTCCAGCACATCCACCGGCACGTCGCCGACCCATTCGGCGACCGCAGTGAACGAACGCGCGCCGGCACACACCGCCGCCAACGCCACCGACAGGATCACCGCCAGCCGGTGCCGGACCCCACGCCGGGCCCGCGGATCGGGCACCAGGTCGAGCACCTCGAGGATCCCGATATCCGACACCGGAGCATGCGTGGGAGAAGGTAGGGCTGCGGGCACGACTCGTTCCTCGGGGGATTGTGTGGGAACTTGAATCATCACCGAGACGGTCGTGCCCGCCCCAATCTGCACCCTCGATCGTGTGCCACTCCATCGTGAAACCGCAGCTCAGCAGGCATCACTCACGACTTTGCTGAGGCCCTGCTGGTGGGCGGTGCACATGTATGCGCGGACAGAGTGGCCGTCGCGATACCTGCGTGCTACACCTCCTCGTCGGACGAACTGCCGAAGTACTCGTCCCACTTGTCGATGTACTCGTCGATTTGGTCTTGCTCTGCTTCGTATTGAGGGCTTGCAATGCTCACGAAGTCCTTCCGCTCTCCCCGAAAGGCAGTGACCACCACGGTAGGCAGGTCCCACCGCATCCTGCCCTCCTCACGACGAGTAGGTAGCCCAAGCTCAGTCAACAATCGACTGCACAGTCCGGTGAACCACACTCCTAGCAGCCCGCTGGATTCAGCTTCCTGTTCACCCAAGCTATCCGTGACACCGAAGTCGATCTTCTTGACGCTGTTCACGTCGAGATTCGCGGTCCCTCCAGGACGTGCGATGTTGAGGCCTGTTGTTATCGACGCGCCTAGTTCCCGATATTCGGTGACGGTCCAGCCTGCGGCGGCACAGAATCGGTCGAGGTCATCTCGTGACCAGGTCCACTCGAATTCTGCTGCCAGGCGCACGATTTCGGCAGCACGGTCAAAGTCGGTACGCATGGTCGCATCGTACTGTGAAGGTGGCTCGGGGCACTCCTTGATGGCAGGGGTTGGCACGGGGTCTTTGATCGTCGGCTGACCACAGAGCCGTCGAGGCCGAAGTGATGGGCCAGAGGCAACCCACGCCGGCCGGTCGACCTACCGCCTGACGTGCGGTCATACGACTTTGCCGGGGCCCTGCCTCGAACCCTTCTGCGCACAAGCTGGATGGGAGCTCGTTGAATCGGATCAAAACGGCGCCTCAATACGAACGAACCTCCATGTCAGCCGGCCGGAGGCGGACATGTACAGGCGGAACCGTTCGATGCGCTACATCTCGATCTTCGTCTCGGACGTGGCGGATGCTACGCCCATGACAGTGGTGCGTCCTTTGCTGGACGACGGGTTCACGAACCTCGATGTGGGACTTACCGCGCTCCTGGGGACAGCCACGAGCGCCGAACCCGGACCAACGGCAGTTCTCGGGTGGGACCTGCCGAAAGCGGTCATTTCACTGCACCTGAGTGTTGGTGCGATCTTCCTCGATCTGACGAGTCCGGGGTATCAGGCATGGATGGATGAGCCCGAACAGGAGTACGAGGACGAGGACTAGCGATCGAGGTCGGTGAGATCGCATCCGTTGCGGGAACAGTTTTGCGCGCTCCTCACGCGAATTGGGCCGCTCATATCGAAGGGTGTCTAGTTGCTCGGTGGTTCGGGCGAGTGGGAGGGCAGAGAGGTCCTCATTCTCGACGCGGTCACTCCCCGCCGAGTTCTTGACGCAAGACAACGGACTGTTCCTTCACCGGCACCATCCACCAGCCCAGCACGGCCGGAATCCGAGGACTTGCCGGCGATCCGATTCGTCGAACAGCGGTGACCAGAGCGGCACGAACGGAAATGGTTCGAAAACACAATTCTCGCGCCGACCGAAGTGGAATGCGCCGGAAGTCCGGGCCGAGTGGAATGGAAAGGCGTTCTTTCCACCTCCAACATATAGCCGGCCCGGGGGCTTGCGGCAAGGCCCCGGTGATACCGCAGAATCGCTCACCTGTGTCGCGGGGACGGGGAAGGTGAGGGCAGATGCCGGCTCGAACATACGAAGACGAACTGCAGGCCGAACGGGAGTACGTGCGCGATCTCTACGAGCGGCTCGACGCGGAGCGGGCGCGGGTGAAGGCGCGGCACGGCAAGGCTTTGCTGGACCGCGGCGGAACGCTCGTGGATCGCGAGGTCGAGGTGGCGACGTCGGCGCGGGAGATGCAGCGGTTGGACGTCGCCGATCACGGGCTGTGTTTCGGTCGTATGGACGCGGTTTCGGGTGAACGGCGGTACATCGGTCGGATCGGGATCTTCGACGAGGCCGACGAGTTCCACCCGCTGCTCCTCGACTGGCGGGCACCGGCGTCTCGGCCGTTCTACGTGGCCACCGCGGCCCACCCGGAGAACATGCGCCGACGCCGCCAGTTCCTCAGCCGAGGCCGTCAGGTGGTCGAGTTCACCGACGAGGTCCTCGGTCGTCCCGACGGCGCCGACTCGGACGGCCGGAGTGACTCGGCGCTGCTGGCCGCCGTCGACGCCCCCCGCGGTGCGGGCATGCGCGACATCGTGGCGACCATCCAGGCCGAACAGGATGCGATCATCCGGCTCGACCACTCCGGGGTGCTGGTGATCGAGGGCGGACCCGGTACCGGCAAGACCGTGGTCGCGCTGCATCGCGTCGCCTACCTGCTGTACACGCAGCGCGAGCAGATGGAGCGTCACGGCGTACTCGTGGTCGGGCCCAATTCGGCGTTCCTGAGGCACATCGACCGCGTGCTGCCGTCGCTGGGCGAGACCAACGTCGTGTTCACGACCACCGCCGGTCTAATACCGGGCCTGCACGTCGAGGACGAGGATGTGCCGGAGGTGGCCCGACTGAAGGGTTCGCTGGCCATGCTCGACGTGCTCGCGGCCGCCGTCGCCGACCGGCAGCGTCTTCCGGAGCAGCCGTATCCGATCGAATTGTCCGGCGTGGCATTGCACATCGATGCCGGGATCGCGGAGTGGGCACGTGAGGAGGCGCGTGCGAGCGGTCGTCCGCACAACGAGGCACGGTCGGTGTTCCGGGAAATCGTCACGTACGTGCTCACCGAACGGGCGATCGGCCGCATCGGCAAGGGCTGGCTGTCGCGATCGGATCGGGCGGCATGGGAGCAGATGCGGGCCGAGTTGGTCGATGAGCTCGCTCAGGACCCGACATTCACGGCGGCTCTCGATGCTCTGTGGCCGATCCTGACGCCGAAAGAGCTGCTGGCACAGCTTTACAGCTCGCCCGAGCGATTGCGGGCAGCCGGGGCCGACGACGCCTTGTGGCGCGCGGAGGCAGATGCCTGGACGGTGTCGGACGTGCCGTTGCTGGACGAACTGATCGATCTGTTGGGGTCCGACAAGGGGCCCGACCCCAGCGCCGAGCTCGAGCGGAAGGCGCGCACCGAGTACGCCCAGAACGTGCTCGACGGCCTCGTCGACCGGGCCGATCACATGGAGGGTGACGATCTCCGGTTGTTCGCGAACGACGTGCTGGACGCCGAGATGCTCGCCGAACGGTTCGTCGACCGCGACACCCGCGACCTCGCGGAACGTGCTGCGGCGGACCGTGACTGGACCTACAGGCACATCGTCGTGGACGAGGCTCAGGAACTGTCCGAGATGGACTGGCGGGTGCTGATGCGACGCTGTCCGAGCAAGTCGTTCACCGTGGTCGGCGATCTCGCGCAGCGCCGGTCGGCGGCGGGCGCGCGGTCGTGGAACTCGATGCTCGACCCGTACGTACCGGGCCGCTGGCTGTACCGGTCGCTGTCGGTGAACTACCGCACCCCCTCCGAGATCATGACGGTCGCAGCGGCGGTGCTCGCCGAGTTCGCGCCCGACGTCCGCGCACCCGAGTCCGTCCGGTCGTGCGGTGTGCGGCCGTGGTCCCGCCGCGTCACCGACGACGAGCTTCTCGACGCCATGAAGAAATTCGAACGGGACGAATCCGGCCGCGCGGGCACCAGTGTGGTGATCGGGCCGCCTGGCACACCGGGTGCGGTGCCGGCGTCGGAGACGAAAGGCCTGGAGTTCGACGCCGTCCTGGTGGTCGATCCCGACCGCATCCTCGCCGCCGGCCCTCGCGGTGCGGCCGAGCTGTACGTTGCCCTCACCCGCGCCACCCAGCGTCTGGGGGTGCTTCACCGCGGACCGCTCCCGTCGTCGCTGCGCGGCCTCGCCGAGACCGCCCACTGACGAAGCGAGCGATCACCGCCGCCGAGCGACGATGTGCACCGCGGGGAATCGTTGCACCGCGTCCGGCCGGTTGACCGTCCGCCACACCTCGTCGAAGCCCGCGTCGGCCAACTCGTCGCCGAGCCGGTCGGGGTGCCAACGCCACGCCGGCGCCACCCGATGGTCGAACTCCTCGACCTCACCCGCGGCGTCGGTGCTCTGGCCGGCCACCGCCACGAATCCGCCGGGGGGCAGGCGCGTGGCCCAACTCGTCAACACGTGCGCCACCTCGGCCGGAGGCACGTGGATGAGACTGAAGCGCGCGAGAACCGCTCGGACGTCCGACCCGTCCAGGTTCGTGCGACCGAGGTGGGCGTCACCGTGGACGAACCGGAGCTCCGGATGGTGGCGGCGGGCGAGGCGCAGCATCTCGATGCTGGGGTCGATTCCCACCACGTCGAGTCCGCGGCCGGCGAGGTCGGCGGCCACGTGCCCCGCTCCGCAGCCGACGTCCAGCACGACACCGTCGAGCCCGTCGCCGAGGACCAGATCGGCGAACGCGGCGACCACGTGACGTTCGAGTGGGGTCGTGTAGGCCTCCGGGAACGTCTCGTCGTAGAGCTCGGCGAGGGCGTCGTATCCGGGTTGGTGCATGCGGCGCAGTGTCCCAGACGCGCTCCGTGCGGACACCGACCTCCGTGCGGACACGCGGTCGCCGTCGTCCTTCGGGCTACATTCGAGGACATGAGCGCAGAACCCGACGTCCGTCGTCGTCGCCTCGCCGTCTGGATCGCTGCTGTGATCGCGGTCCTGGTGGTGGCGGCGGGCGCCGTGCTGCTGTGGGTGCCGTCGCGGTACCTCCCGTGGGATACGGCCGCGTTCCCCGACATCGACCGCACCACGTTGTCACCCACGCAGGTGAAGGTGGTGGACCTTCTCGAGGCCGAACACGATCAGCAGCGGCCGGGCACCTTCTACTCCGACGGCGCGAAGGAGCCGTGGTGCGCCAACTTCGTCAGCTGGATCATGCGCGAGGCCGGGGAGCCGTTCGCGAACCCCAACTCCGGATCGTGGCGGATCCCCGGTGTCTACACGCTGCAGGAGTACTACGAATCCCAGGGCCGTTTCGAACCGGCCGGCAACGGCTACCGGCCGGAGATCGGTGACGTGGTGTTGTACGACAACGAGTTCCGGCTGGGCCAGCACACCAACTTCGTCGTCGCGATCGACGGTGGCACCGCCACGACCGTCGGCGGAAACGAGCTCGGCAAGATCCGCGTTCACGACCTCGACTGGCAGTCGGACGGGGCGGTCGTCGGGTTCGGGCGCCTCGACAGCTGATCCCGCGGGGCCTCACCACGCCCAGCGCAGCGCCGCGGTGATCTCCTCCTCCGTCGCGCCGTCGAACTTGGCGATCTCGGCCCGGCGCACGTCGACGAGCGTGGCCGACAGTTCCGCACCGAACGCGTCGGTGAGCACCGCATCGCTGTCGAACGCCGCGGTGGATTCGGCAAGGGTGGTCGGCAGCCGGTGGACACCGCGTCGTCGAAGCTGCTCCTCGTCGAGAGAATTCGGGTCGACGTCGAGCAGTTCCGGCAGCGACAGGCCCTCCCGGATCCCCACCGCTCCCGCGAACAGCAACCCCGCCATGCACAGGTACGGGTTGGCCGACAGGTCCGGCACCTTCACCTCGAGATTGGCGGCGCGGTCCTCCTCGCCCGCGCTCCCGGTGATCAGCCGGAGCGCGGCCTCCCGGTTCTCGGGCCCGCACGCCTGGAACGGCGCCGACCACTGGCCCGGCACCAACCGGAGGTAGCTCGCCACCGACGGTGCGCTCACCGCGGACAGCGCCGGGAGGTGATCGAGGACGCCCGCCGCGAACGCCTCCGCGGTGGCCGTCAGGCCGCAGGGGCCGTCACCGCCGCTGTGCAGATTGCGGCCGTCCCACCACAGCGACAGGTGGACGTGCCCACCGTTTCCCACGCCGCCGGCAACCACTTTGGGGGAGAACGACACCCGCATGCCGTGACGGATCGTGACGGCCCGGACGGTCTCGCGCACCAGAACGGACGTGTCGGCCGCCGCGAGCGGGTCCTCGGCGGCCACCGACAGCTCGAACTGGCCGGACGCGTACTCGGGGTGGATCTGCTCGACCCGGACGTCCTGCTGTCGTAGCGCCGACAGCAACGCCGTCAGGTAGTCGGACTTCTCCACCACACGGGTGAAACCGTAGGCGGGCCCACGGGTGGCGGGAACGAAGCCGTCCGAGGCGTCCTCGCCCACCACCCACTCGATCTCGAACGCGGCCCGGACCGTCAGCCCCTCGTCGGCGAGGCGAGCGACGGCGCGACGGAGGGCGTCCCGGGCATCCTGCGGGTGCGGCTCCCCGTCCTGCGTGCAGCGGTCCGCCGGCGCCCAGGCCCACCCCGGCTGGGCCGCGAGGACCGTGAGGCGGTCGAGATCCGGGAGCAGGCGCAGATCGCCGATCGGCCCGCCGGCGTAGCGTCCGGCGACGATGTCGTCGTCCGCGGTGTACGCATCGAACGACGGCGACGCGCCCACGCCCCACGTGGCGGCGTGCTCGAGGCGGTCCAGTGGGACGGCCTTGGTGCGTACCACGCCGCTGTTGTCCACCCACGGCAGCGCGACGGCGACGACACCGCGTCCGGCGAGGTCACGCGTCAGGCGTGCGGCCGCGAGTGCCCGATGGTCGCGCTCGGGGCGGTCCATCGCATCTCCCTTGCATCGGGGCCGGTCGGCGGCAGAATGGCAGGGGTGGTGTCGTTACCGGACGATACGCCGCGGAGCTCCGATCGCGGCTCGATTGCGGAGATGGTCGACGCGCTTCCGCTCGTCGACCATCACTGTCACGGTGTGGTGCCCGAGCCGCTGGACCGACGGGATTTCGAATCGCTGTTGTGCGAGGCGGCCGCGCCCGGCCCGTGGCACGGCAGCCTCTTCGACACCCAGGTCGGCTTCGCAGTCCGCCGACTGTGCGCACCGGTGCTCGGCCTGCCACCGCACGCGGCCGCCGACGCGTACCTCGCTCGGCGTACCGAACTCGGTGGCGACGAGGTCTCGCGCCGACTGTTGCGCGCGGCCGGGATCGAGGAGTTCCTCGTCGACACGGGTTTCCTCGCCGATCGGCTGACGCCGCCGGACCGGTTGGCGACCGACGCGGGTGGCCGGGCGCGGGAGGTGGTGCGGCTCGAACCCGTCGCCGAGGCCGTGATCGCGTCGGGAAGCGTGGGGGCGTTCGCCGACGCCTGCCGGACCACGCTGGCCACCGCCGCGGGCACCGCGGTCGCGTTCAAGTCGGTCGCCGCCTACCGGGTGGGGCTGTGGTTGGCTCCGGATCGGCCTTCCGACGCCGCGGTCTACACGGCAGCTGCGCGATGGGCGTCGGACATCGCCGCGGGTGCGCCGGTGCGGTTGGCCGACGAGACCCTGATCCGCTTCCTGATCTGGACCGCCGTGGATCTCGGTCTACCGTTGCAGTTCCACGTGGGGTACGGGGACGCCGACACCGATCTGCACCGGGCGGACCCGCTGCTGCTCATGCCGCTGCTGCGCGCGACGGCCGACCGGGGCGTCCCGGTCATGCTGCTGCACAACTACCCGTTCCACCGGCACGCCGGTTACCTGGCGCAGGTGTTCGACCACGTGTTCGTGGACGTCGGGTTGGCGGTGCAGAACGTCGGCGGGGGAGCGGTCCGCGTCCTCACGGAATTGCTCGAGCTGGCGCCGTTCGGGTCGGTGCTCTTCTCGTCGGACGGATTCGGGTTGCCCGAGTTGTTCCACATCGCCACCGCACGGTTCCGATCGGCGCTCGTGACGGTGTCGACAACCGAACTGGCGCAAGGCAACTGGTCCTTCGACGACGCGCGGCGGGTGGCACGCATGATCGCCGCCGACAACGCCCGGCGCGCCTATGGTCTCGGACCCGGCCCGGCCCCGTCGACCGGGTAGTCCGAAACGCCGGAGCCGGGGCCCTGTGATCCGGGTCTCTCCCATGGCATAGTTTCGGGCCACAGCGGCACGCCACCCGGCGTGCATCGAGCCAGGAGCAGTCGATGTTGAGTACGATGAATGATTTACCTCTTTCCATCGCGCAATTGCTGCGCCACGGAAGTACCGTCCATGCGGACGCCGAGGTGGTCACCTGGACCGAGTCGGGCGCGCGTCGCCGCACCTACGCGGAGGTCGGCCGCCGGTGCGCCGCGCTCGCGCACGCGTTGCGTGGTCTGGGCGTCGACGGCGACGACCGCGTGGCAACCTTCATGTGGAACAACGCCGAGCATCTCGAGGCCTACCTGGCGGTGCCGTCGATGGGTGCGGTGCTGCACACGCTCAACATCCGGCTGTTCCCGGAGCAGTTGATCCACGTGGCCAACCACGCCGAGGATCGGGTGATCATCGTCGACGCGACGCTGATCCCGCTGCTCGCCCCGCAACTGGCGCAGATGAAGACCGTCGAGCACGTGATCGTCACCGGTGATTCTACGGCCGGCCTCGAGGCGCCCGAGGGTGTGCAGGTGCACACGTACGAGGGCCTGATCGCGGACCGTCCCACCGAGTTCGACTGGCCCGAGCTCGACGAGCGGGCTGCTGCGGCAATGTGTTACACGTCGGGCACGACGGGTGACCCGAAGGGTGTCGTGTACTCGCACCGGTCGATCTACCTGCACTCGATGCAGGTGTGCATGACCGACGGGCCGAGCCTGGCGCAAGGTGACCGCGCGCTCGCGGTGGTGCCGCAGTTCCACGCGATGTCGTGGGGACTTCCCTACGCGGCGTTCATGATCGGCGCGTCGTTGATCATGCCGGACCGGTTCCTCCAGCCGGGTCCGCTCGCCGAACTGATCGCGGCCGAGCGACCGACGTTTGCGGCCGCCGTCCCGACGATCTGGCAGGGACTGCACCTGTACCTCGAGCATCACCCGCAGGACATCTCCTCGATGCGGGAGGTGCTCATCGGCGGTGCGGCGGTCCCGCCGTCGCTGATGCACGCCTTCCAGAACGACCACCAGGTGGCCGTGCTGCACGCGTGGGGCATGACCGAGACGTCGCCGCTGGGGTCGGTCGCGCGTCCGCCGGCCGACAGCACG
This sequence comes from Rhodococcus sp. SGAir0479, assembly GCF_005484805.1. NCBI lineage: Bacteria > Bacillati > Actinomycetota > Actinomycetes > Mycobacteriales > Nocardiaceae > Rhodococcus > Rhodococcus sp. SGAir0479. Next base: position 3,907,114 of record NZ_CP039432.1, on the reverse strand, counting down.
GGGGAGGACCGCTGGAAGTACCGGTACACCCAGGGCCGGTTCCCGGCGTCCGTGGAGGCGCGGTTGATCGACGACGATGGCAACCGAGTTCCCCACGACGGCACCAGCATCGGCGAGCTCGAGGTGCGCGGTCCCTGGATCACGGCGTCGTACTACGGCGTCGACGCGCCGGAGAAGTTCCGGGACGGCTGGCTGCGCACCGGTGACGTCGGTTCCATCACGCCGGACGGGTACCTGACGTTGTCGGACCGCACCAAGGACATCATCAAGTCCGGTGGCGAGTGGATCTCGTCGGTGGACCTCGAGAACGCGGTGATGGGTCACCCGGCCGTCGCCGAGGCCGCGGTCATCGGCATCCCGGACGAGAAGTGGGACGAGCGGCCCCTGGTGGCGGTGGTGTTGCGCGAGGACAGCGACACCACGCTCGATCAGCTGCGGGACTTCCTGGCCGACAAGGTCGCCAAGTGGCAGCTGCCGGAGAACTGGGCGGTGATCCAGGAGGTGCCGAAGACCAGCGTCGGCAAGTTCGACAAGAAGCGCCTGCGCGCCGACTTCCACGACGGCAACCTCGACATCACCCGGCTCTGACCCTCCGGACCTGCCACGCCGGTTCGACTGCGTGGCAGGTCCGCGGGCTCACGCCCGTTCGAGGCCGACGTCGGGCGCCGTCGGCGCGCTCGTCCACTTGGGCGTCGGCGGCACCCAGGTCGACATCGCGGCGCGCACGGCGTCGAGATCGTCGACGATCCGCAGCGCGTCCCGCTGCTCTGCGGCCACGAAACCGGCGTCGACGAGGTGCTCGACGAGCGCGACGAGGGGTTGCCAGAAGCCGCCCGCGTCGAGCAGGAACACCGGCTTGTCGTGCAGCCCGAGCTGCTGCCAGGTCCAGATCTCGAAGAACTCGTCGAGCGTGCCGGCGCCGCCGGGCAGAACCACGAACGCGTCCGCGAGCTCGGCCATCCGCTGCTTGCGGGCGTGCATCGACTCGACCACCTCGAGGATCGTCAGTCCCGGGTGCGCGATCTCCTTGTCCGCGAGATGACGCGGAATGACGCCGACGGCCTCTCCGCCTCCCGCGACGACGGCGTCGGCCACCGCACCCATCAGGCCCACCCGGCCGCCGCCGTACACGAGGCCGATGCCCGCCGCGGCGAGGTCGCGGCCGAAGGTCGTCGCCGTCTGCAGGTGCACCGGGTCGTGGCCGGTGGCCGATCCCATGAACGCGGTGATCCTCATCCCACTCCTCAAATGCAACGCAACGTTGCGTTGCACTCTACCGCGTGGCAGGGTGAGCGCATGCCGGGATCCAGTGCCGACTCGCGACGAGTCGGGCCCCGCAAGCGCGATCTCGTGCTGCGTGCGGTCGTCGACGAACTCACCCGTACGCCGTACGCGCAGCTGACCGTCGAGCGCATCGCGGAGGCCAGCGGGGTGCACAAGACGACGCTGTACCGCTGGTGGTCCGGCAAGGCCGAGTTGGTCGCCGACGCACTCGCGACACTCATGGACACCGGCCCGGTACCGGACACCGGCAGCACGCGCGGCGACCTGGCCCAGTGGCTGGCCGGCACGGTGCGCAACTACGCGGGCTCGCCGCTCGGTGCCGCGATGCCGGCGCTCATCAGTGATCTGGCGTCCACGCCGGAGGGGCTCGCGGCGTTTCGTACGGCGTTTCTGGCGGAGCGGCGGAACAACTGCGCCGAGGTGGTCGAGCGGGGAGTGGCGCGGGGCGACCTCCCGGAGGAACTCGACGTGGACCTGTTCATGGACACACTCGCCGGCGCGGTGTTCTACCGTCAGGTCGTCACCGGCGGACGGGTGGACGCCGACACGGCCGCGCGGGTGGTCGACCTACTGGTACCGGCGGCGGCGAGTGGCGCCGGCCAGTAGCGCCGCGACCACCAGGACGACGGCGGCGCAGACGAAGGCCGCACGGAACCCGTCGCCCAGCATCGGCGCCACCACGAGCGGCCCGAGGATCTGGCCCAGCCCGTAGATCGCGGTGAGCGCCGCTGCCGCCCGCGGAATACCCAGTCCCAGTGCCGAATCCATCGCCAACAGCGTGATGCCCATGAACGTTCCACCGAACAGGACGGCGGCGAGCAGGGCGGCCACCGGACCGGCGACCAGTGCGGGCAGCAGCGCCGAGACGGCCTGCAACAGCAGTGCCGCGGTGAGCAGGCTCTCGGCGGATCGGCGCCGCAGGGCCCACGCCCACAACAGTGGGGACGGGACGGCCGCGAGCCCGACCACCACCCATGCCGCGGGGCCCGTCCACTCCGCGCCGCCCGCCGACACCGCCGCCACCAGGAACGTCCCCAGGACGATGTAGCCGACACCTTCCAGGAAGTAGGCCGCGCCCAGCGTCCACCACCGCGCCGACGGGGTCGCGCGCGGTCGCGGACCGCCGCCCGGCGACGGGGGCGCGGCGCCCGGGGGAAGTCCCCACGCGAACGCGGGGTAGCCGGCCGTGACGACGGCCGCGACGATCCACAGGGCGGTCCACGACACGATCGGTCCCAAGGCGACGACGAGCACACCCGACGTGGCGATACCGACGCCGACACCGGTGAACGTCACGCCGGCGGACGGGTGGCCCACCACCGCGGTGGCGCAGTAGACGAAGACCACAGCGCTGGCGATGCCCGCCACGACGCGCGCCACCGACCACAGAGCCACGTCGGTGCCCACGATCATCGCCACCTCGCTCGCGACGAGAGCGACGATCGACGCCCGGAAGAGAGCCCGCGAGCGCGCGCCCGACGGGCGGACGGCCAGTGCGACCGCGCCCACGAAGTAGCCGAGATAGTTGGCGGTCGCGACCAGCGCGGTATCGGAGTGCGAGACGCCGGTCTGCTCCTGCATCAGTGGCAACAACGGCGTGTAGACGAAGCGGCCGACACCCATGGCCGCCGCGAGGCCGGCGGCCGCGCGCAGCACCGTCACCCGGGTGGGCCGGCCGGATGACGCGGTCACGGTGCGCACCGGGGTGCTCACATGATCTCCTCTCGTGCGGTCGTTCGGTTCGACGCTATGTCGGCAGGCGGCCATGCAGAAATGCCGTTCCGGACGGATCTATGCTCGACGGTTATGAATGTGGAGTTGCGGCATCTGCGGGCGCTGGTCGCCGTGATCGACGCCGGAACCTTCACGGCCGCGGCCGAGCGGCTGAACATCACCCAGCCCGCGCTCACCCGCACGATCCAGCAACTCGAGGCGGCGCTGGGCACCCGGCTGCTGGAGCGCACGTCACGGTCGCTGGCCCCCACCGAGGCCGGACTGGCGTTCTCCGAGCGTGTCCGGGGCGTTCTCGGCGAACTGGATGCCGCGATCGCGTCCGCGCACAGCAGCCGGACCGTGCGCCTCGGGTTCAGTTGGCTGCTGCCCGACCCGTGGGCGCACGACACGATCACCGCGTGCGAGAGACGCTCCGGTGCGCGCGTGCTGCTGCACCGGTGCGACGATCCGCTGAGCGCCCTGCGCGACGGCGTGATCGACGCGGCCGTCATGCGCGGCGACGTCTCCGGCGCGGCGCTGGCGGTGCACCACCTTTTCTCGGAGCCGCGAGTGGCCGCGGTCAGCGCCCGCTCACCGCTCGCGGAGCGGGACCGGCTGACGTGGGCCGAACTGGGCACCCATCCGCTCGTCGTCAACACCCTGACCGGGACCACCCGCGCCGAGTCCTGGACCGAACCCGATCCGGGCCGGGCGATCGTGACCTGCACCAACTTCGACGAGTGGCTCGAACTCGTCGCGGCCGACCGTGGGGTCGGTGCGGTCCCGGTGGCCGCGCGTCGCCGCGTACACCACCACAACGTCCGGTTCGTCGACATCGCCGACGCGGCGCCGACCGCGGTGAGTCTGGTCTACGTCGCCGGGCGCGTCACGCCCCTGCTGCGGGTACTGCGCGACTGCGCGCTGGCCGAGGCCCGGCGGTTCCGGGCGGAAACGCGGTGACGGGAGGCGCTCAGCGCTTCTTACCGAACCGCAGCTTCCACGGCACCAGCGCCGACTCGAGCTGGACCCCGAAGCTCATCTTCGACACGCCCTCGATGCGCTCCTCGAACGTGATCGGCACCTCCGCGATCCGCATGCCGCGGCTGGTGGTGCGGTAGTTCATCTCCACCTGGAACGAGTAGCCGTTGCTGTTGATCGACGCGACGTCGATGGCGTTCAGGGTGCGCGCGTGCCACGCCTTGAACCCGGCGGTCGCGTCCTTGACCCCGAGTCGCAGGATCGCGTTGACGTAGAAGTTGGCCCACGCCGAGAGGGCCTTGCGGTGCCACGGCCAGTCGCTCGCGACGGCGCCGCCCGGCACGTACCGGGAGCCGAGGACGACCGCGGCGTCCGTCGTGGTGAGGGTGGAGATCATCGTCGGGATGACCTCGGCGGGGTGCGACAGGTCGGCGTCCATCTGGATGACGATGTCGGCACCGTCCTCGAGCGCGCGGGTCATGCCGGCCACGTACGCGCGGCCGAGGCCGTCCTTGACGGTGCGATGCAGAACCCGGATGGGGAGCGGGCCGTCGATCGCGAGCTTCTCGGCGACCTCCCCGGTGCCGTCGGGGGAGTTGTCGTCGACGACCAGCAGATGCAGGTTGGGGACCTCCAGCGCCGCCAGCCGCTCGACGAGCTTCGGCAGATTGTCGCGTTCGTTGTACGTGGGTACAACGACGGTCGTCTTCGGCGAGCTGCTGTCCATGATGCCTTCCTGGTGATCACACGCTGTCGTCCCGGCAGAAAACGAGTGTGGTCATGAATGCAGACGAAGGCAACTTACCTGGGGTTTTCCGGGGATTCGGGCACCTACCCCGTGATGTTCACCATCCACGTCACACCGAACCGGTCGGTGCACGACCCGAACGTGTCGCCCCACATCTGCTGCTCGAGGGGCACCTGCACGCTGCCCGACGCGGACAGCTTGTCCCAGTATTCACGCAGTTGGACGGCGTCGTCGCCGCTCAGACTCACGGCCATGTCGGTGCCCGCGCGATGTTCCATACCGGGCGGTGTGTCCGCGCCCATGATCGTGTAGCCACTGTCGGTCTCGAGCATCGCGTGCATGATCCCGTCGGCGTCCACGGGCGCCCCCATGTCGCCGAACGTGCTCATGTTCAGCGTGCCGCCGAACACGTCCTTGTAGAACTCCATCGCCTGTCGGGCGGTGCCGGCGAAGCTGATGTAGGGGTTGAGACGAGTGGCCACGGGGTGCTCCTGGGGTCGTCGCTGGTGTCGGGTCGGACGCGGGCACTGCTGTTCGCCAACCGACGGTACCGCCGGGCGGTGTGCGTGGGCGGCGGTTCCGCGGCATTGGAACGCCCGGGGTCCTGGTCGGGGTCAGGACCGCCCGGGCGGATTGTGAGCGGCCCTCGAGAGGAACGAGCCGCCCACAAGCTCTTCGTCGGCGTCAGGGCGCGACGTCGCCGACGCCGGTGAAGCCGTACCGGTCGCAGGGGCCGATGATGCCGACCTCGAAGAGGCCGGAACCGACGTGCTGCGCGCCGTTCTCGGTCAGTGTGAAGCGGCTGAGGTTGTCGACCGGACAGAACATCTTCTTCCACGGCTCGATGTCGGCGACCTTCTCGCGCAGTCCCTGGACGACGAGTTCGCCCTGCCACATACCGTGCCGCCAGTCCTGTTCCAGCCCGTAACCGGTTCCGACGCCGAGATAGTGGGGGAGCACCGGTTCGACGGTGACGGTGAGGATTTCGTCCGGCTTGCCGTAACCGCCGGGCCGATGGAACTCGAGGGTCGCGTGCGCGACCTCGCGGGTTCCGGAGACGAACGAGAGCTCGTGCTCGGGCCGGCCGAGCCATTCGGGCTCGCGGGTGCGATCGGTCCATACCCGCGTGGCATCCTCGATGATCCGGCGACCCTGACGGTCCTCCTGCATGATCGCCACGATCGAGAACTCGTCGAACTGCATGATCGTGTAGATCCAGAAGAAGTTCTGCTCTCCCGCGAGGGCAGGATCGCCGCGCCGACCCGGCGGCTCCGCCTCGCCCACCGGTCGCACACCCCACGACCGGTCCCGGTTGCCGCGCCACGTGTCCGGGGTGGCGGACAGCGTCTCGCCGTCCACGGTGAGTGTGCCGCTCCACCGTCCGGTCTGGACGAACCGCTGGGTGTCGAACGTGACGCGCTCGAGCTGACGGTGGAAGTGCCTGGCCTCCAACGACGCCGGGACGTCCGACTCGAAGGTCAGGTCGAACGACAGGTCCGGCGCCTCGGTCGTCGGTTCCAGCACCACACGCAGCCGGTGCAACCCCTCGACCACCTCGATCCGCAGCGGCCCCACTGCGACGTCCATGCGGTCCGAACCCAGTGCCTTCGAGGCGCGGGCGACGATGTGGTCGTCGCCGCGACGCAGCACCGCGAACCCGTCCGTCACCCCGAGATTCGGGTACTGGCCCAGGCCCACGATGAGGAACAGCGGTTCGCCGTCGTAGTCGATGCCCGGGTGGCAGTTGAAGTAGTAGCGGTCGTAGAAGTTCCGGTCCGACGTGCCGACGTGCCGGATCGGTTCGGCGATCTGGTGGACCGGGAAATCGTCCATGGGGGAGAGCATCACTCGACCTCCGTTCCGCCGACGCGGTCCCAATAGGTACCGGCCAGCATTTCCTCGACCGTCTTGCGGTGCAAGATCATGTCGTCCGGATCCGCCGGTGCGTCGGCCTGGCCGAACGCGACGGTGCGACTCTGCACGCGGAACATGATGATCGCGTGACGCAGAGCCGCGTACATCGTGTAGAAGTTCAGATCGGTGGCCGTGTGCCCGGTCATCTCGCGGTAGGTGTGGACGACGTCGCCGCGCCGGAGGAAGTCGGGCAGACCGGGCAGACCGGCCATGCCGGCGAGATCCTCGAAGAACCGGTGGATGAAGATCATCCACCCCAGATCCAACTCCCGGGGCCCGAGAGTGGCCATCTCCCAATCGAGTACGGCGACCGGTTCGAAGTCGCGGTAGATGATGTTCCCGATCCGCGAGTCGCCCCAGCACAACACGGCCGGGCCCGTGACGGTGGGCCGGTGTTCGTCGAGCCAGTCGAGGCCGCGCTCGATCAGCGGTGAGCGCGGACCGGTCTCGACCGCCCACTCGTAGTAGCGGCGCTGGGCGGCCACGTGCGTCCGCAACGCCGTATCGGCCGTCACCTCCTCGGCACCGGGATCCGGGGACAGGCTCGGAAACAGCTGTGCAGGAGCGGCTATCGCATGCAGGTCGGCGAGAATGCGCACCGACGAGTCCTGCAGGCGTCGGCGGTCCTCGGCCGTGGCCTCGGAGAGCCACGATCCGAAGTTGTACGGCATCACGTCCGGTGGGATCTGCCCGTCGAGTCGCTCCATCACGAAGAACTCTCCGCCGAGGGCCTCGGGCGACGACTCGGACCAGTAGACGTGCGGGACCGGGACGGGGGAATGTGCACCGACCGCCTTGATCACCTGATACTGCTGCTCCAGGTCGTAGGACGGGAAGATCGGCACCCCCGACGGCGCCGGGGCGATGCGGGCCACCAGCCGGTGATGTCGCCGCTGACCGTCCTCGTTCCACACGGCGTCGAAGAGGATGGTCTCGTTGGACATCCCGTTCGCGGCCGGCACCTCGACGTCGGTGACCTCGGGATCGGCGCCGGGGGGCAGCTTGGTGCCCAGCCACTGCTGCAGACGAGTACCGAGCTGCGCCGGGTCGGTGCGCGACTCCCCGGGACGGGCCAGCTCGGAGTAGTCCCGGTCGTCGGTCGTGTACTCGAAACTCATGGCGACCTCTCGGCGCTCGGTCGAGGCATGCACCTCGTGCGTGTGATTCGTTGCGGTACAGCGTGGACAGCGGGCACAGCGGCAGTCGAGGTCCGCGGTGAGGTGCGGACACGGAACGCGATAGCCGATACATGACGTATCGACTATGACGTGACACAATGTAACGGCCGTCACACTTCCATGCAAGGGGTTTCATCGAATGTCCAGGCAGCGGCGTGCTCAGCATCGACTAGGGCCGCAACGCAATCCCGCGATCGACGAGGCGGTGCTGCGGGCGACGAGGGAACTTCTGGTCGAGAGCGGCTATGCCGGCACGTCGATCGACGCGATCGCGGCGCGGGCGGGTGTCGGCCGCCCGGCGATCTATCGCCGGTGGGCCTCCAAGGCCCACATCGTGCACGATGCGGTCTACCCGGTGATGGAGTCGGAGAACGTCTCCGATCTGGAGATCGGCGCGGAGATCGCACGACTCACCCATGGCGCGGTGGCCCTCTTCGGGAGCCCCGCGGCCCGGGAAGCGGTACCCGGGCTGATGTCCGAGGGGCGCAGCAGCGCGACCCTCCGCCAGACGTTGGTGACCGACCAGCTCGAGGTGATCCGGGAGGAACTGGGGCGCCGGATCTCGCAGGCGATCGAGGCCGGCGAGCTGCGCGAGGGCGTGGACCCCGACGTCCTGCTCGACGTCGTCGCGGGCGCGGCGATCTTCGCGCAGTCCGCTCGCGACGTGCAGGACCAGGCGTCACTGGCCGCGTCCCTGGTCGACATCGTGCTCAACGGGGTGCTGCCGCGCCGCGCGGACGGCGCCTCTCCTGAACAGTTGGAACCGAACACCGGACGAGGAGTGAACACATGAGTGCAGCCGCCGACCTGATCACCGAGTTCTGTGGACGGTGGGCCGACCCCGATCCCGCCGTGATCGCGGACTATTTCACCGAAGACGCGGTGTACCACAACATTCCGATGGAGCCGGTGAAGGGACGTGCCGCGATCGAGGAGTTCCTCGGGGGCTTCCTGGCGGCGTTCGACGGTATCGACTTCCGGATCCATCGCCAGGTCGAGGCCGGTGGCATCGTGATGAACGAACGCACCGACGTCCTGCGCGGTCTCGGCAAGGAGACCGCGCTCCCGGTCATGGGGGTCTTCGAAGTGGTCGACGGCAAGATCGCCGCGTGGCGCGACTACTTCGACATGGGGGCGATCACGACGGCGTTCGGCGGCTGACCCAGGGGGCGGCCCGAGCCGTCGGGCGCGCGAACCTACACAGCCGCCTGCGGGAAAGAAAGGCCTTACGAGATAGTTGGACGCCCTATAACCTGCGTCACATGAGTGAGGATCCACGCACCGACACCGTCGACGGCATACTCCGACGGGCCGCCGCGAGGCAACCCGGCCGCACCGCGCTGACGTTCGGCGACCGCAGTTGGACGTACCGCGAACTCGACGACGCCGTCACCCGGGCCGCCGGAAGCCTGCTCGCACTGGGTCTCGGGTCCGGCGACCGCGTGGCCGGCTACGGCGTCAACTCCGACGCCTACGTGATCGGGTTCCTGGCGTGCGCGCGGGCCGGGCTGGTACACGTTCCGGTGAACTACGCCCTCACCGGCGACGAACTGCACTATCTGCTCGCGCAGTCCGGCGCGCGGGCGGTACTGGTGGACCCCGCGCTGCGCGCCGGCCTCGAGGCGGTCCGAGCGGACCTCGACGTCGAGCACGTCGTGCCGTTGCGCGACGAGGCAGGAGCGCTGGTCGACGCAGTTCGAACCGGCGTCCTGCCGGAACTCGGGGTCCGGGCGTCGGGCAGTGACCTGGCGCAACTGCTGTACACGTCCGGGACGACGTCGAAGCCCAAGGGCGCCATGATGTCCCATGGTGCGTTGGTGCACGAGTACGTGTCGGCGGTGATCGCGCTCGGATTGGACGCCGACGACAATCCGCTGGTCTGCATGCCGCTCTACCACTCGGCGGCGATGCACGTGTTCATGCTGCCCTATCTGTCCGTCGGGGCGACGGTGCACCTGATGCAGTCCCCCGACATTCCCGAGATCCTGCGGCGGATCGAGGTCGACCGGATCGGTTCGCTGTTCCTGGCGCCCACGGTGTGGGTGCCGCTCGCCGGGCATCCCGACCTCGACGCGCGGGATCTGTCGTCGCTGAAGAAGGCGCAGTACGGGGCGTCGATCATGCCCGTCACCGTGCTGGGACGACTACGGGAGCGGTATCCGGCGCTCGGCTTCTACAACTGCTTCGGACAGTCCGAGATCGGTCCGCTCGCAACGGTGCTCGGCCCCGGCGAGCACGAGGACCGGCCGTCCTCGTGCGGTCGCGCGGTCTACTTCGTCGAGGCGCGGGTGGTCGACCCCGACGGCAACGACGTTCCCGACGGCGAGCCCGGTGAGATCCTCTACCGCTCTCCGCAACTGTGCAACGGGTACTGGGACAATCCGGAGGCGACGGCAGAGGCGTTCCGCGACGGCTGGTTCCATTCGGGTGACATGGTGACCCGCGACGCCGGTGGTTACATCACGGTGGTCGATCGCATCAAGGACGTGATCAACACCGGCGGGATCCTGGTCGCGTCGCGGGAGGTGGAGGACGCCCTCTACACCCATCCCGGGGTCGCGGAGGTCGCGGTGATCGGGGTCCCCGACGAGAAGTGGATCGAGGCCGTCACGGCAGTCGTCGTCCTGCGTGAGGACGCCGATCCGGAGGAGGTCACCGCCGAGGTCCTCGTCCGGCACGTGCGCGAGAGAATTGCACCGTTCAAGGTGCCCAAGCGGATTCGCTTCGTCGAGGCGCTGCCACGGAACCAGAGTGGGAAGCTGCTCAAGCGCGCGTTGCGCGGCGATCTCGATCCGGTCTGACCGGTAGACGTACGCCTCGGCCCGGCATCCAGGGAACCGGTGCCGGGCCGAGGGACGTCGGGCCCGGGCCTACCAGGTGACGACGACTCCGCTGTCGCGCAGCCAGATCAGCGGATCGACCTGGGAACCGCCGGGCGCCCACGCTTCGAAGTGCAGGTGCGGTCCGGTCGACTGACCGCGGTTGCCGACGGTGGCGATCTGCTGTCCCGTGGCGACGCGCTCGCCGACGCTCACGAGGTACGTGTCGACGTGGCCGTAGACGGTGATGGTGCCGTCGTCGTGCTGGACGCGAACCCACTGTCCGAATCCCGAGGCTGCACCGGCGTTGATGACGACCCCGCCGGCCGCCGAGAAGATCGGGGTGCCGAGGTTGGCGCCGATGTCGATGCCGTTGTGGTGGGTGCCCCACCGGGGGCCGTAGCTCGATGTCAGGAAGCCTGCGACGGGCTGGACGACGGCCGGCGGGGGCGGGGGCAGGACCGGCACGGGCATGGGCGCCGGAACAGGTTCCGCGACCGGCGCCGGCGCGGGCACCGGGTCCGGAATCGGCGCGGGCACCGGGTCGGGCATGGGTGCGGGCACTGGGTCGGGCATGGGTGCGGCCTGCGGCTCCGGGGCGGGCGCGGGGGCGATCAGTTTGGGTGCGGCAATCCAGTTCGCGGCGGACGCGGGCGTCCACACGGAGAGGCTCGCATCGGCGGCCGCCGGGATGTCGATGCCGGGCAGGAACTGGCCGGCGGGCAGCTGCAGCGCGATGTTGCCGTCCTGGGACGGCCGGAGAACAGCAGCGGACGCCGTGGCGGCGCCCACCTGGACACTGCCGGCGACCAGGGCGCCGGTCGCAGCGGCGACGACCGCGAGTCGGAGGGAGGGGCGACGGAGAGCGGGCGCGATCGGGGCGACGACGCTCGGCGTGCTGTGGTTGTCGGCCACAGTGGATACCTCATTTGTGGTCTCGGGTCGGTCCGCGAGGACGACGACCGTGGAACGATCGCCGGAAAGGTAACAAACAGGTATCGACACGTCCACCGTGATCAAAAATTTATCGTGACGTGGTAAGAACCGACCGGTGTCGCCGGTATTGGCAGGTCAGGCGTGTTTTTCGCCCCGCCGAGGCTGCGCACCGTCCAGTCTCCGGACCGTCGTACCGGTCGGTTGCATGAGCGCCGGGGCGGAGTTATGGGAGGTCATACCGCCGAGTCGACGGCGGCGCGAACGAATTACGTCACTGTGACGCGGCACCTGCCGGCCGAGAAACCGAGCAGCCGGTCCACGACACACGCAACGGCAGGCCCCGGAGGCGGGGAACCGCGGAGATGTGACCGCAATCTCACCGGACGGGTGCGGGCGGAGCGCCTATCCCTTGAGCTTTTTCATCGTGAGGTGGGACTCGATCTTGGAGATGGCGGGCTGCTCCATGAGCTTGGTGCGCAGGAAGACTTCGAAGGCGTTGAGGTCGGCGACCGCGACCCGGATGAAGTAGTCGGGGAGTCCGATCATCCGGCGGAATTCGACCACCTCGTCGAAGGCGCCCACCTGGGACTCGAACTCCTCGACGGTCCTGCGGTCCTGCGAGGCGATCTCGGCGTTGACGATCACCTCGCAGCCGCGGCCCACGGCGTCCGGGTCGACGACGGCCTGGTACCCGACGATCACGCCGTCGGACTCGAGCCGGCGCACCCGGCGCAGGCACGGCGACGGCGTGAGACCGACGCGGTCAGCCAGCTCGGCGTTGGTGAGACGCCCGTTCCGCCGCAACTCACGCAATATTGCGCGATCGAGATCATCCACAGCAGAATATTGCGCGCTGACGCCGAAAGAGGCAATAACTCGCAATCAACTGCCAGGCTCAGCGCACTATTATTGCGGCGTGACCAGCGCGTTTACCGACCCGGAGCTCGACATCTCGGCCACCGCGCGACGGTCGGACCTGCGCGCCGCCGCCCGGGACACCGTGTCGGTCGGCTTCGGGCTCTTTCCTCTCGGCCTGGCGTTCGGCCTGTTGCTGGTGCAGTCCGGCTTCCCGTGGTGGTGGGCGCCGATTTTCTCGGTGACGATCTACGCCGGCTCTCTGGAGTTTCTCGCGATCGGATTGGTGCTGGCGGTCACCCCGCTGGCGTCGATCGCGATGACGACGCTGCTCGTGAACTTTCGGCACGTCTTCTACGCGCTGTCCTTCCCGCTGCATCGCGTCCGGGGAAAGGCTGCGCGCGTGTACAGCATGTACGCGCTCACGGACGAGGCGTACGCGGTGACGGCCGCCAAGGATCCGCAGACGCTGAGCAGCCGACGAGTTCTGTTCATCCAGGTGTTCTGTCAGCTCTACTGGGTGCTCGGCGGCGTCGTCGGCGCACTCGCCGGGAGCGCGCTACCGATGGAGCTCACCGGGCTCGACTTCGCGCTCACCGCGCTGTTCGTGGTGCTGGCGGTGGACGCTTTCCGGGTGCGGCGAGATGTTCCGACCCCGGTCCTGGCGCTGCTGAGCGCGCTGGCGGCGCTCGTGATCGCTCGCGACCAGATGCTCGTCGTCGCGATGAGCCTGTTTCTCGCCGCGCTCCTCGTCCGCTTCCTGTGGCTGCGTCGCCGAGGAGCCGTGGATGCCTGACGTCTCCTACATCCTCGTCGCCCTGGCCGTGATCATGGCCGTGACCTTCGCGCTGCGTGCCGTGCCGTTCGCGGTCATCGCACCGCTGCGCTCGTCGGCGCTCGTCCACTACCTCGGCGCGCACATGCCGGTGGGCATCATGCTCGTCCTCGCGATCTACACACTGCGAGACGTCTCGCTCGCCCCCGCGTCCTCGGCACCGGCGGGCGTCGCCCTCGCCGTGACGGTCGGTCTGCACCTGTGGCGATCGCACGCGCTGCTCAGTATCGTCGGCGGCACCGTGGCATTCATGGTTCTGCAGAACTGGGTGTTCGGCTGAACCGGAGTACGCAGCTCGTCGCGGTGACGCGCGCGCTCGTCGCACAGAAGCGCTCCGTCACCGATCCGTGGGGCACCTCCCCGCCCGAATTCGCACGTCACGGCCGTTTCGATGGGTTGTGTCCGCGATTTCAGCGGCGTGTCGAGCGTTAGCCTTGTCACTGTGATGTCGCACGTGGATCAGACCGGATCGCTGTCGAGCTCGGCCCCGAGTTCGACCAGGATTCGCAGCTCGGTGTTCCGGGAGAAGGTGACCTCCGCCGCGGCGGCCGTCGAGTTCATCCACCCGCACGACACAGTGGCGATCAGTGGCTTCGCGAGTGCCGGCACCCCCAAGGCGATCATCCCCGCGCTCGCCGACCGCATCCACGCCGTGCGGGGCACCGGCGCGAACTTCACCATCAACCTGCTGACGGGCGCCTCGGTGTCCACGGGCACCGAGCGGCTGCTGGCCGAGGTCGACGGCATCTCGCTGCGTATGCCGTACCAGTCGGAGCCGACGGCGCGCCGCAACATCAACAGCGGGCGGATGGACTACGTCGACATCCACCTCTCGCACGTCGCGCAGCAGGTGTGGGAGGGCTACTACGGCAACGTCGACGTCGCGGTGGTCGAGGTCGCCGGCGTCACCGAGTCCGGGGAGCTCATTCCGTCGGCGTCGATCGGCAACAACAAGACCTGGCTCGACGTCGCCGACCGGATCATTCTCGAGGTGAACTCGTGGGTGCCCGAGGCGATGTCCGGCATCCACGACATCTACTACGGCACCGCGCTGCCGCCCTACCGCAAACCGATTCAGCTCACCGCTGTCGAGGACCGTATCGGGCAGCCCACGCTGCGGGTGGACCCCGCCAAGGTGGTCGCGGTGGTCGAGACCGACGCCCGCGACAGCGCCAGCCCCCTGTCCGCGCCCGACGAAGTGAGTCGAGCCATCGCGGCGCACGTGCTCGATTTCTTCGATTACGAGGTGTCGAAGGGCAGACTGACCGCGGACGGCCTGCTGCCGCTGCAGTCCGGCATCGGCAACGTCGCCAACGCGGTGCTGCAGGGCCTCGACGCCGGCCCGCACAAGGGCCTGACGTGCTATTCCGAGGTGATCCAGGACGGGATGCTGCACCTCATCAAGCACGGCACCGTGCGGTACGCGTCGGCCACGTCGCTCGCCCTGTCCGAGGCGGGTATCGACGAGCTGCTGTCGAACATCGAGTTCTACCGCAAACACATCGTGCTGCGCCCGCAGGAGATCAGCAACCATCCCGAGATCGTCCGCCGCCTGGGCATCATCGCGATGAACGGGATGCTCGAGGCCGACATCTACGGCAACGTGAACTCGACGCACGTCATGGGCACCAAGATCATGAACGGCATCGGTGGTTCCGGTGACTTCGCCCGCAACGGCTACCTGTCGATGTTCCTGAGCCCGTCGACGGCCAAGGGCGGTGCCATCTCGTCGATCGTGCCGATGGTCCCCCACGTCGACCACACCGAACACGACGTGCAGGTGCTCGTCACCGAGCAGGGCCTGGCGGATCTGCGCGGTCTGTCGCCCCGCAAGCGCTCCCGCGTCGTGATCGACAAGTGTGCGCATCCGGACTACCGGGCACTGCTGCTCGACTACGTGGACCGGGCCGAGCGGTCGCCGTCGGCCGGACACACGCCGCACCTGCTCGGCGAGTCGCTCGCGTTCCACCAGCGGTTCGAAGCCACGGGGTCGATGCTGCGGAACTGACCGGGTCCGTGCCGGTTTCGGCCGGCACGAGGGCCGTCGCTCACGATCCGAGCAGCCCGGCGACCAGGTCGTCGACGATCTCGTCCGTCGGAGTGTCCGGCAGCAGCGGCGTGGTGAGGCGGTCCAGGAGCAGCCCGTCGACGGCGTAATGGAACAGGGCGATCTCGCGGGCGCCGCCGGGAAGCCCGGCCGCGGCATTGAAGGCGACGTCCGCCTCGAACCCGGATCGCCCCCAATCCGCCATCAGCGCCGCGACTTCCGGGTTGCGTGTGCTCTCGAGTCGCAGCTCGAACAGTGCGAGCGTCACCGCGCGGTTGGCGGTGAGGCGCCGGACGATGTCGCGCACGTAGTCCGCGAACAGCTCTCGGCTCGGCTCACGCTCGGCCAACGCGGCCAGGACGTCCGCGTCCGGGGTCAACCGCTCACCGATGCGCTCGACCAGTCCCGCGACGAGGGCGTCACGGCTGCGGAAGTAGTTCGACGTCGTGCCCGTCGGGACACCGGCCTCCCGATCGACCGCGCGGTGGGTGAGGCCCCGGGCGCCCTGTTCGGCCAGGACCGTCAAGCCCGCGTCGGCGAGCAGCTGCCGACGCTCGTCGTTGCGTGCCATGGCGAACATGCTAGCCGAATCACTACAGATGTTGTACATTTCGTTGCACAACATCTGTAGTGATTGGAGTCGCAATGCGTGAACTCGTGTACTACGTCGCCGCCAGCCTCGACGGCTACATCGCCGGACCCGACGGGCAGTTCGACGCGTTCGACCTCGAGGGCGACCACATGGCCGACCTCGCCCGGTTCGCCGACGCGCTGCCCACCGACGGCGCCGCGCACCTCGGTATCGAGCAGCCGTGCACGGGATTCGACACGGTGCTCATGGGCTGGAACACCTACGCCGCGGGACTGCCCGCCGTGACGAGCCCGTACCGCCACCTGCGGCAGATCGTGTTCTCGCGCAGCAACTCCGCCGCGGCCGAGAATCTGGTCGTGACGGCAGCCGACCCGCTGGAACTCGTGCGGGAGCTGAAGGGGCAGCCCGGCGCCGACATCTGGCTGTGCGGGGGCGGCGTACTCGCGTCGCTGCTCGTGGACGAGATCGACCGCCTGGTCGTCAAGCGCCATCCGGTGCTGTTCGGCAACGGCATCCCGATGTTCGCGCCCGGCACGTACCGCCCCGGTGCGTTCGACGCGGTCGACACCCGCTCGTTCGAATCCGGGGTGACGGTCACCGAGTACGCGCGTCGTCGCTGAGCGGAAGATCGACGACATCGTCGGCCCACGCGCGCAGCAGTGCGTGATCGTGGCTGACGGCGAGCACGCCGAGCCCCGCCGCCGTCTCCTCCCGCAATACCGCGACGAGGGATGCGGTGGTGGCGGGGTCGAGCATGGCGGTCATCTCGTCGCAGATCAGGTAGCGCGGTCGCTGCACCAGAGCTCGTGCGAGACAAGCACGTTGCAACTGGCCGTCGCTCACCTGATGGGGGCGCCGCGTCAGTAGGTCGGCGGTGAGTCCCACACGTTCGGCGGCCGCGTGGACGGTCGCTGCGCGTTCGCTCCGGGCGGCGCCGGAGAGCAGCAGCGGCTCGTCGACGATCCGCTCGAGCGTCAGCCGCGGTGATGTCGACAGGCGCGGCGACTGGAACAGCATCGCGACGGCGCGCCGGGTCTCCGGTGGCACGTCGGACCGGCGAACCACCGGGGTCCCGTCGACGCTCACCCGACCCGACCACGGCCGGTGCAGCAGCGCGCACACCCGGGCCAGGGTGGTCTTCCCGACGCCGGACGGGCCGGTCAACCCGATCGTCCGACCGCGCGGAATCTCGATGTCCACGCCGTCCAGGATTGGGACCGCCGGGTCGTGTCCGGCTCGGATGTTCACCGCGAGCAAACTCACGATCCACCGCCGATCCTGGTGCGCACGAGACGGTCCCCGGTACGTACGAGGTGCGTCGAACCGCCGGAGAACGCGGTGCCGGGCCGGCGCAGGTGATAGACGCACTCGTCGGGCAGATCGGTCAGCTCGGGAGGCGACCCCGGCATGGGGCGCAGCCCGTTGCGGGGCAGGGCGGCCAACAGGTCCTCGGTGTAGTCGTGCCACGGGTCGTCGAGAACGGCTGCGGCCGGGCCGGATTCGAGGAGTCGACCGGCATACATGACCGACACGGTGTCGGCGTGCCGCCGGGCGGCGGTGAGGTCGTGGGTGATCAGCAGGACGGCAGCACCGGCCGCCGTGCACGCGTCCAGCAGCATCAGGATCCGTTCGGTGAGCACGGGATCGAGACTGGACGTCGGTTCGTCGGCGACGATCACCTCCGGCTCGCCCGCCAACGCGAACGCGATCGCCACCCGCTGCGCCATTCCGCCGGAGAGTTCGTGCGGGTATCGGTCCCGGCAATCGGCGCCGAGTCCGACGCGGTCGAGAAGTTCCACCGCGGCGAACCGGCTGCCCAGGTGTCGCAGCGTTTCGTCCAACTGCGCTCCGACGGTGCGGACCGGCGTCAGGAAGGTGGCGGCGGACTGCGGGACGAGCGCAATCCGGCGCCCCCGCACGGTCCGCAGCACCCGCTCGGAGGCGCCCACGATCTCCACCGCGGCGTCGCCGCGGCCGGTCAGGCGGATCGAGCCCGACATCGTCGCGTGCGTGGGCAGCAGTCCGCAGACGGCGGACGCCACTATCGATTTACCGCAGCCCGATTCGCCGACGAGGGCATGCGTGCGGCCCGGCTCGAGCGTCAGTTCCACGTCGGTGGCGGCATGCACGACGCCGCCGGCGACCGGGATCCGGACGGTGAGCGAGTCGACGGTGAGTGCGGCGGTCATCGCGGCGTCCTCTCGGTGATCGGTGGGGTGATGCGGTCGCGCAGCGTCGCGCCGAGCCCGGCGACCGCGAGTGTGACGGCGATCAGCAGGAGCGACGGGAACGCCAGCGTCCACCAGCCGCCCAGCAGAAGCGTCGAACGGGCCTCCTGCAGAAGCGTTCCCAGCGACGGCTGGTGCGGGGGCAGGCCGAGTCCGAGAAACGACAGCGTCGTCTCGTGCCAGATGGCGTGTGGCAACAGCAGGACGACCGCGATCACGGCCTGACCCGCCGCGGCGGGGGCCAGGTGGTATCGCATCAGGTGCAGGCGTCCTGCGCCGGCGAGGCGGGCGGCGTCGACGTACTCGCGGCCGCGCACGCCGAGAACCTCGGCACGCGCGATACGCGCCACCTGCGTCCAGTGGGTGAGCGCGATCGAGGCGATGATCGCCGGGATGCTGCCTCGGAACAGTGCCACGATCACGATGCCCAGCAGCAGGTGGGGGAGCGCGTTCACCCC
This sequence comes from Rhodococcus sp. SGAir0479, assembly GCF_005484805.1. Lineage (NCBI taxonomy): Bacteria > Bacillati > Actinomycetota > Actinomycetes > Mycobacteriales > Nocardiaceae > Rhodococcus > Rhodococcus sp. SGAir0479. The sequence continues at coordinate 3,888,529 of NZ_CP039432.1, read as the reverse complement.
GTCGACCACGCGCATCACGACGCGGTCGGTCCGGCCGCCGAAAGATGCCGCGACAACGCCGATCCCGGTGCCCAGTACGGTGGACGCGACGGCACACACCGCGGCGATCAGCAACGACACCCGAAGGCCGGCCGCCACCCGGACGAACAGGTCACGTCCGGCATTGTCGGTGCCGAACCAGTGTTCGGCACCCGGGGCCAGGCGCGCGTCGGCGAAGTCGGTGAGCCGGTCGTCGACTCCGGCGAGCCAGGGCACCAGGATCGCGTACGCGGCGACGGCGGCCAGCACGACGGCGGAACCGAGCAGCCGCCGGTCGGGACGCGCGGATCTACCCATCGGAGCTCACCCGCGGATCGAGGAGCGTCAGGGCGACATCGGCGAGCAGGGATCCGAGCAGCACGATCAGGGTGGTGCCCACGGTGAGCGCCGCGAGCAGCGGGAAGTCGAGCTCGCGTGCGGACGTGACGACGGCACCGGCGATCCCGGGCCACGAGAACACCTCCTCGACGATCGCCGCACCGACGATGATCTCCGGCAGACGCAGGCCGATCACGGTCGCGAACGGTCCCAGCGCCACCGGGACCACGTGCCGGAGGAGGATCGTTCGTTCCGGAATCCCGCGGGCCCGGGCGCCGCGCACCGCGTCGGATCCGATCGCATCGCGCACCGACCGGCGTACCGACATCGCGAGCCAGGGCACCTGGGAGACTGCCAGCACGGTCACCGGCAGCACGAGGTGCTCGGCCACCTGGCCGAGCGTGGGATCGGCGCCGGCGTCGGTGAGACCGGCGACGGGCAGCCAGCCGAGCGAGAGCGCGAAGACCGCGACCGCGCCGAGGGACAGCACGAAGGGCGGGGTGGCCTGCACGACCGCGGCGAGCGGTGCCACCACTCGATCCGGCACGCTTCCCGGCCTCGCCCCGGACCACACGCCCGAGGCGAACGAGACCACGATCGCGATGCCCAGGCCGACGCAGGTGAGCAGCAACGTCCACGGCAGGCGTTCGGCGATCACCGTCGCGACCGGCTGCCCCAGGCTTCTGGAGGTGCCGAGGTCTCCGGACAGCAGGCCGCCCACCCAGTGCCCGTACGTGGTCCACCACGGGTCGTGCAGGCCCAGTTCGGCGGCCAGCCGGGCGCGGTCGGCGTCGCTGGTGGTCGTGTAGCGGTCGCCGAGATAGCCGGCGAGGGGATCGAACGGTGATCGCGACGCGAGCGCGAACAGCGCCGCCGACACCACCACGATCAGGGGCACCGCGAAGGCGACCCGGCGCACCGCCATCCGGGCGACGCGGCGGCGCCGCGTCCGGCGGCGGGGCGGCGCCGCGTCCGTCGCCGGAGCGCATGCGGACGTCGTCGTCACGGGCGGGTCCACTCCCGCAGATTCCACCAGGGTCCCCAGTCGACGCCGTGGCTGTGCGGCTCGAGGATCGGCGCCCGGCCGGTCCAGTCGCTGCTGCGCAGCATGTACGTGTGATCGAGGAACACCAGCATCACGTAGCCCGGGTCGGCGACGTACGCGGTCTGCACCGCGCGGTAGTCGGCGGCGCGGGCGGCGGGGTCGATGCTGCGCCGCGCGTCGTCGAGAGCCCGGTCGACGTCGGGGTTCACGTAGCCGGACGCGTTGTCGTACCCGCTGCCGACGCCCGGTTGCGCGTACGACGAGTGCAGTGTCGAGTACAGCTGGGTGTCCGGGTCGTACGGCAGATCACCGCCGCCGAGCAGCCCGGCCTTCGTGGCCAACTGGTCGGGGAACACCGCGCGGTCCACCGCCTCGACGTTCACCCGGACTCCGATCCGCGCCGCGTCGGACGCGAACGCCTGGGACAAGTCGCGGCGCAACGTGTCCTGGGGGAAGTACATGACGGTGAACTCGGCGCGGACGCCGTCCCTGACGCGGACGCCGTCGGGGCCGGGAGCCCAGCCGGCGTCGCCCAGCACCTGCTTGGCGCGCGCACGATCGAACGGGAAGGTGGCGGACGGCTCGTAGGCGTCGCCGTAGACCTCGGGCACCGGGGTGTACGCGGCCCGGCCGTGGCCGCCGAGGATGTTGGCGACCATCGCCTCGCGGTCGACCGCCAGGTTGAGAGCGGCCCGCACCGCCGGGTCGGCGGCGACCGGATCACCCGCCGGCAACGTCACGCCGCGCCAGTCCGCGGAGGTGTTGGCCACCACCTCGTACCCGTCGCGGGTGGCAAACGTGTTCGCCAGGAGCGGGGGGACGTTCGCACCGTCCAGTTCGCCCGCCGCCATCCGCTGCGCGCGCGCGTTGTCGTCGGGCACGTACACCACGGTGAGCTTCTTCACCTGCGGTGCGCCGTCCCAGTAGTCCTCGTTGGCCTCGTAGACGGCCTGGTCCGGGCGCAGCGCGACCAGGCGGTAGGGACCGGTGCCCACCGGTTCGCTGTTGAGGGAGGACTGTTCGGCGGGCCCGCCCGTCAACCGCTCGGACGGCGCGATGCCGAGCAGCAGCTTGGTGGGCCACGGCGCGTACGGGTACGCCAACCGGAACTCGACGGTGTGGGGACCGGTGGCCGCCACCGACTCGAGCATCGCGTAGGACGTGGCCAGCGGGGACGCCGACGCGGGATCGAGGATCGCCCGATACGTCGCGACCACGTCCTCGGGGCCGAACGTGGTGCCGTCGGCGAAACGGACTCCCTCGCGGAGCTCGACCGTCCACACCCGCGCGTCGGTGTCCGGCACCGGCAGCGTCGCCGCCAGCGCCGGCTCGAGTGCCGGGATGCCGGTGTCCTGGCCGCCGGAGAGCCGGACGAGTCCGTCGTAGACCTTGGCCTCGCCCGCCTCACCGAACCCGGCGACCGGGTTGTAGTTGCCCAGTTCGTACCCGTCGGCGAGGACCAGGGCGGTGCCGTCGCCGCCTCGCGGCGACGCCGGGGCGGTGCACGCGACCAGGGCAATCGGCACGAGTGTGAAAACGGCAAGAGCTGGAACGAGTTTCATGACCCTCCCGGAGGGTGGCTGTGGAAAGGCGACGAGCCCGACGACATCTGAGGGGCTGTTCAGATGAGAAGGTAGCAGTAGCGCGCAAGTCCGGCCCGACGAATTCGACTCGCTACGGCCATATTCCGAGCGCAACGCGATGGCGGACCCCCTCCCAGCAGCGTCTTCCCACGAGGTGGGCTGTCTTTGATAGCTCGCGAGAAATCTGTAAGATGTTGGGCGCCGCCAGATTCCAGGAACCGAAGCTGCTGCACGCGCTCGCGACCGGATCGTTTCCGCTCGCTTCTCCTGGCTCGCGGCACCCACCAACGAGGCATCCCCAGGGATGAGAACGGACAGTGCCCGCATGAACCTGAGTCCCCGCGAGATGGACAAGCTGCACATCCACGTCGTGGCCGACCTCGCACGGCGCCGGCGCGGCCGGGGATTGAGACTCAACTACGGCGAAGCCGTGGCACTGATCAGCGAGGCCGTCGTCGAGGGCGCCCGCGACGGCCGCACCGTGGCCGAGTGCATGCAGCTGGGCCGGCTGGTGCTGACCAGCGACGACGTGATGCCCGGCGTCCGGGACATGACCCGGTTGGTCCAGGTGGAGGCCACTTTCGTCGACGGCACCAAGCTGGTGTCGTGCCACGACCCGATCGGCGGGTGAGCCGTGGCCGCCGTGAACGTGATCCTCGCGTGTGGTCACGAGTGTCCCGACCCCGCGTACCTGCAAGCTGTCGATCCGTCCTGGACCGTCGTCGCCCGTGGGCGCGCGCTGACGGAGGTGATCACCGCCGTTCGAGGGTGGTCTCCGGACCCGCTCTGCGTAGTGCCCATGACGCTCGGTCGTGATCCGGCACTGATCGCGGACACCGCTCGAGCGCTGAGTTGGGCTCGCAGCGAACCGGATTCGTCGCCGCCGATTCTCGCTGCGCCGTTGGGGTCGGCGGACCACCTGATCGGATGGCTGCGTGGCCGCGCCGTGGCGACAGCGGCCGACGCGGTGCTGGTCACCGCGCCGGTGGCCGATCCCTTCGCGGACGCGGAGTTGTTCCGAATCGCCCGCCTGGTGCGGCAATTCGGGGCTGCGCACCTGGTGGAGGTGGGCCTGCTGGGCGGGGATCCCGACGTTGACACGGGTGTCGAGCGGTGTCGCCGACTGGGCGCGGACCGGATCACCGTCCTCCCGGCGTGGCTCGGCGCGAGTCCACGCGCGGAGGCGGACGACGTCGTCGACGGCGGACCCCTGCTGGGCGCCGCCGCGCTGCGCGGGGTCGTCGCGGCGCGGGTGGCCGAGGCCCTGCACGGGGCGGGGCACGGGCACGACGGCATCGACGCCGGGCTCGACGCCGAGCACGGGCACGGCTTCGCGCACAGCCACGGACCCGGCGTCGCGCACGGCCACGGCCACGGCCACGGCCCCTAGGCCGTCCGGCCACCGCATCCCGAACACCACACCGACTCCCGAGACGCTCGGGAGTCGGCTTCTCCATTCGTATGCAGCGGCGGATCGCACCGCCGGAGAGGACGCGAACAGCACATGACGGAGGGAGCGCAGTACCTGTACGCCGACGAGTCGGTGCCCCTCAACGCGGGCCGCCGCCGCGTCGTGGTGACCGTGGCGAACGTCGGTGACCGCGCCGTACAGGTGGGATCGCACTACCACTTCTTCGAGGTCAACCGAGTGCTGCGGTTCGACCGCGCCGCCGCCTACGGGATGCACCTCGACATCGCGTCGGGTACCGCGGTCCGCTTCGAACCCGGCGACACCCGCACCGTGACGCTGTGCGACTTCGGTGGCACGCGGGAACTGGCGGGGTTCGCCGGTCTGGTCCACGACGGCGGCGACGACGCCGTGGCGCTCGACAGTCCCGGCGTCCGCGACCGGGCCCTGGCCCGGGCGGCCGAGCGCGGATTCGTCTCCGCCGCGGTCCCGTCGGCACACGGGCGGGCGGGAGATCAACGCCGGCCCGAACCGGCCGTGTTGCCGCGCCGCACCTACGTCGATCTGTTCGGGCCGTCGGTGGGGGACCGCTTCACCCTCGCCGACACCGATCTCGTCGTCGAGGTGGAGCGGGACTGCAACGCCGGCGCCTTCGGTGACGAGGCCGTCTACGGTGGCGGCAAGGCGATCCGCGACGGCATGGCGCAGGATCCCACCGCGACGGCCGCGTCCGGTGCTCTCGACCTGGTGATCACCAACGTCGTCGTGCTCGACGGGGTGCTCGGAGTGGTCAAGGGGGACCTCGGGGTACGCGCCGGCCGCATCGTCGGGATCGGCAAGGCCGGCAACCCACGCACCCAGGACGGCGTGGACCCCGGCCTGGTGATCGGTCCGGGTACCGAGGTGATCTCGGGTGAACACCTGATCGCGACGGCCGGTGCCGTCGACACCCACGTCCACTTCCTGGCGCCGCAGCAGGTGGAGGAGGCGCTCACCAACGGTGTGACCACCATGATCGGTGGCGGGACGGGGCCCGCCGACGGCAGCAAGGGCACCACGTGCACGCCGGGGCCGTGGCACATCGGCCGGATGCTCCAGGCCGTCGAGGAACTGCCCGTGAACGTCGGACTGCTGGGCAAGGCCACGTCACTGCCGGAGGCGATCGTCGAGCAGGTGGCCGCCGGACTGTGCGGCCTCAAGATCCACGAGGACTGGGGAGCCACGCCCGCGACGATCGACGCCGCGCTGCGGGTGGCCGACGAGATGGACGTCCAGGTGGCGATCCACGCCGACACGCTCAACGAGTCCGGCTTCTACGAGGACACCCGCGCCGCGATCGCCGGCCGGACGATCCATACGTTCCACACCGAGGGCGCGGGCGGCGGGCACGCGCCCGACATCCTCCGCATCGCCGGCGAGCCGAACGTGCTTCCGGCGTCGACCAATCCGACGCTGCCGTACACGGTGAACTCGGTCGACGAACTGCTCGACATGGTGATGGTGTGCCACCATCTGCGCCACGACATCCCCGAGGACGTCTCGTTCGCGGACTCGCGGGTGCGGGCCGAGACCATCGCGGCCGAGACGGTGCTGCACGACGAGGGCGTCATCTCGATCTTCTCGTCCGACTCGCAGGCGATGGGCCGGGTGGGGGAGACGTGGACGCGGGCGATCCAGACCGCCCACCACTGCAAGGATCAGCGCGGGCCGCTGCCGGAGGACACCGCGCCCGACGGTACGTCGCGCAACGACAACAACCGGGTCCTGCGGTACGTCGCGAAGACCACGATCAATCCGGCGCTCGCAGCGGGTGTCGCCGACCACGTCGGATCGCTCGAACCGGGCAAGCTGGCGGACATCGTGCTGTGGCCGGTCCACTCGTTCGGGGCCAAGCCCAGTCTGGTGATCAAGGGCGGACTCATCTGCTGGTCACTGATGGGCGACCCCAACGGGTCGATCTCGACACCGCAACCGGTGCGGTACCGGCCGATGTACGGGGCGCTGGGCGCGGCCAGGACGGCGACTCGCCTGACGTTCGTCTCGCGGGCGGCGCTCGACGCGGGTGTACCGGAGGCGCTCGGCCTGCAGAGCCCGGTGGTCGCGGTCCGCGGGTGCCGCACCGTCGGGAAGAAGGACATGGTCCGCAACACCGCGACCCCGCACATCACCGTCGACCCGGACACCTATCACGTGCGCGCCGATGGGAAGACCGTGACGATCGCTCCGGCGCAACGTCTTCCCCTCACCCAGCTGTACTACGTGGTGTGAGCGAAATGACGGACGTCGCCACCCTGCTCGTGACGCTGCAGCTCACCGACTCGGCGTTCCCGGCGGGCTTCTACACGCTCTCGCACGGCCTCGAGGGATACGCGCAGAGTCGCGCTGTCACGCCCGACACCCTCCCGGAGCTCCTGGCCGATCTGTTGCGGCACTCGATCGGGCCCGCGGACGCGACGGCGGTGGCACTCGCGCACGCCGCGATCCGACGCGGAGACCACGAGCTGCTGCACCGGGTGGACCGGCGGCTGCACGCCACCAAGCTCAACCGGGAGCTGCGGCGGGCGTGCATCCGGACCGGGCACCAGTTGCTGTCGGTGGGGCGGCAGACGTTCGCGGGGGAGGGGATCGAGCGGTTCGCGGACGACGTGGCCGCCAAGCGGACGCCCGGCACCCAGCCGGTCACGACCGGGGTGATCGCGGCGTCGTGCGGCGTGGCCGCCGCGCAGGCCGTGGCCGGTGACCTGTTCGCGTTCTCGGCGAGCCTCGTGGGCGCCGCGCTGCGCCTGCGACTCACCGACCACATTCGGGCACAACGCATTCTCGCCGACGCCGGTCCGGTGATCGAGGAGGTCGCCGCGGCGGCGCTGCGGCGGGACCTGGACGACCTCGGCGGGTGCACACCCGTCGCCGATGTGATGTCGGCCGGACACGAGCGGGCCGACGCCCGCCTGTTCGTCAGCTGACAGCAGAGAAAGGAGATGACATGACCGATGTTCTCAGGGTCGGGATAGGTGGACCCGTCGGATCGGGGAAGACCGCGCTGATCGAGGCGCTGGTTCCGGTGCTGACCGAGCGGGGCCACCGCCCGGCGGTGATCACCAACGACATCTACACGCAGGAGGACGCCGAACACGTCCGCCGCACCCTCGACGGGATCCTCGATCCGGCGCGGGTCGTCGGTGTCGAGACGGGGGCCTGCCCGCACACCGCGGTCCGCGACGACCCGACGATGAACCTGGCGGCGGGAGCCGAACTGCTCGAGCAGTTCCCGGACGTGGACACGCTGCTCTACGAGTCGGGCGGCGACAACCTGACGCTCACGTTCAGCCCGGTGCTGGTCGATCTGTTCGTGTTCGTGCTCGACACCGCCGAGGGCGAGAAGATGCCCCGCAAGCGCGGCCCGGGCATCACCGAGTCGGATCTGCTGGTGATCAACAAGATCGACATCGCGCAGTACGTGCGCGCCGACGTCGCGGTCATGGAGTCCGACGCGTACCGGGTCCGTGACGGCGGCCCGGTCCAGCTGACCAACTGCCTGACGGGCCAGGGACTGCCGGAGATCGCGGATTTCCTCGACAGGTATCGGGGCCGATCATGACCGGGCCGGGAGCAGACGGCCACGACGTGCCGGACATCGTGGGCGGGTACGCCGGTACGCCGGAGACCCTGCCGGCCGGCAGTCCCGGCAAGGACGGCGTCCTCGAACTCGAGTTCGTTCGGGTGGGCGATCGGACCGAGATCGGGCACCGGCGGCAGCAACCGCCGCTGCAGATCATGCGGCCGCTGTACGTCGACCCGCAGCGGCCCGACCTGCCGGTCGTGTACCTGATGTCCACGGGCGGGGGACTGGTGCAGGGCGACCGGATGCGCTTCGAATTCGACTGCGGACCGCAGACATCGGTGCATCTCACGACCCAGGCGTCGACGAAGGTGCAGCGGATGGACACCGACTACGCGGCACAGACGGTGTCGCTGAATGCGGGTGCGGGGGCCTTCGTCGAGTACCTGCCCGAGCCGCTCATCCCGTTCGCGGGCGCGCGCCTGCACCAGCGGACCACGGTGACCGTCGACCCGACGGCCACCGTCGTCCTGGGGGAGACGGTGCTGGCCGGCCGGTTGGCACGCGACGAGCGGCACCGGTACGACGTGTTCGCGTCGGATCTCGAGATCGCCCGCCCGGACGGCAGCCTGCTCGCGGTCGACACCGTCCGGCTCCAGCCCGCCGAGTCGCCGGTGACCGGTCCGGCCGTGTTCGGGAACCACGACGTGATGGGCTCGCTGTACGTGATCTCTCCGCTGGCCTCCGCGAGTGCCCTCGCCGACGCGTTGCACGGTGCGCTCGAGGCGGTGGGCGGCGACGCCCGCGCCGGCGTCAGCGTGTTGCCCGACGACTGTGGAGCCTGGGTGCGGGTGCTCGGCGCGGACACCGAGTCGGTCGGCGAGGTGGTGCGCGCGGGGTGGGACGCGGCCCGGCGGCTGCTGATCGGGGTCCCGGCGCCGCACATCCGGCGGACCTGACGGTCAGCCGCCCGGCGCGTCGGCAGTGTCGTCCTTGCGGCCGTCGTCGCGCGCGCCCACGGGCCGCCGGGGTATGCGGCCGGTGAAGAACAACGCCGCCGCGGCCGACAGCGCGGCCACCGAGAGCGCGCTCTGCAGCGCCACCAGGCGGGCATCGGAATTGGCGGCCACGACAGCCTCCGCCGCGGCCGGTTCGACGTCCGCGTCGTCCAGCGCGGTACGCAGTTGGGTGTCACTGAGGAACGGGACACCGCTCGCCAGTTCCGTGGTGGCCTGTTCCCGGACGGTCTCGGGCACCCGGGGATCGTCCTGGAGGCCTGCGACGACGGACGTGGTCAGGGTGGCGATCAGCACGGAACCGATGAGCGCGGTGCCGAGCGATGCGCCCAGATTGGTCGCGGTGTTCTGCAGCCCGCCCACCTCGGCGCTGCGCGAGTCGGGAACGGCGGACACCGTGACCGCCCCCAACTGCGACGCGAGCGCACCCAGTCCCAGACCCATCAGCAGCATCGGTACCGCGACCACACCGGCGTTCGCGCCCGGATCCATCCCGCCGGCGAGGATGACGATGCCGATCGTCATGACGGCCAACCCCAGTCGCACGACGCGTCGCGGGTCGGCCCGCGGCCACACCCGGGGAATTCCGATCGCGGCCACCAGCAACGCCACCGACAGCGGCAGCAGTCGCACCCCCGTCTGGAGCGCGGACAGCTCGAGCACCACCGACAGGAACAGCGGCACCGTGAAGAAGACGCCCGCCTGGATGAGGAACTGCGCGAAGAACATCGTCAGGCCGCCGGAGAGTTGCCGATTGCGCAGCAGCCGGGTGTCGAGTAGCGGTTCCCGACCGCGGCGCGACAGGTGAGCTTCCCAGCGAGTGAAGGCGTAGACGACGAGCATCCCCCCGAGAATCAGCCAGAACACCGGCGACAACCCCAAGACGTCCGGGCCGCCGGTGCGGCTGCGCAGCCACCCCCACTCGCCGGACCGGAGCACGCCGTACACGACCAGCCCCAGCCCGACGACCGAGAGCACGGACCCGACCAGGTCGAGGCGGGCGCGGGACGGGGGCGGGTCCTCGATGCGGCGCAGTACCGGCAGGATCAGCAGGACGAGCACCACTTCGCCGGCGAAGACGTACCGCCAGGACGCGAAGGTGGTGACGGCGCCACCGATCAGGGGCCCGGCCGCCACGGCCACGGCCCCGGAGGCGGCGATCAACCCGTAGGCGCTCGACCGTTTCTCGGGTCCGAAGTTGGAGGCGACCAGTGCGACGATCGCGGGCATGATGAGCGCCGCTCCGACGCCCTCGAGCAGCGACCAGCCGACGAGGAGGACGCCGAGGTTCGGCGCCAGCGCGGTGGTGAGCGACCCGCAGCCGTAGACGACCAGACCGATCCCGAACGCGCGCCGTCGCCCCACGATGCTGCCGACCTTGCCGCCCGTGATCATCAACGTCGCCATGACGAGGGTGTACAGCGTGATCGCGGTCTGGATGCCGGTGATCGTGGTGCCCAGGTCCGACGCGACCATCGCCATCGACACGTTCATCACGGAACTGTCGAGGGTCATGAGGAACTGGCCCGCCGAGAGCGTCGCCAGGACGACGGTCGCGCTCGCGCGGCGGTGGCCGTGTGCCCCCGTTTCCGGTCGCATACCTGATTCAAGCAGGACCGGGGCGTGGGCCGGGCGGGATCGGCCCTAGTCGATCAGGCCGGTCCGGTAGGCGATCTCGAGTGCCTCGTCGCGGGAGTGCGCATCGATCTTGCGGTACAGCGAACGCAACTGGCTCTTGACCGTGTTGGTCGACACGAACAGCTTGCGGGCGATCTCGAGCGTCGACAGTCCCTGCGCCAGTTCGGCGAGTACCGCGTTCTCCCGCTCGGTCAGCTCCACGTGGTGCACCGCCGCCGGGTACGCCTCCCGGGTGCCGGACGCCAGGAACGTCGCGACGGTGGGGGACTGGAACGGGGCGGCACCGTCGAGCCCGGTCAGCAGTTCGCGCGGAACCGTCGCGAGACTGCTCAGCAGCCCCGTGCGATCGACGATCTCGACGGCGTGGGCCCACGCCCGGGCGGCGGCGGCCTTCTCCCCCAGCGTGCGGTGCGCGGCCGCCTCGATGAGCAGGGCCTCGAGCTGCGTTCGGGTGTAGGGGTAGCTGAACCAGTCGCACTTTCGGCACAGCGCCAGCGCCGTCGCCGGCGTGCCGGTGAGCAGGTGGGTCCGGGCGGCCGTGACGACGACGAGCGGTTCCTCGATCGTCTGGGCCTCGAGGATCGCCAGGGCGCGGTTGCCTTCACCGAGCGCCAGCCGCAGGTCGACCTCGAGCGCGGTCATCCAGCGGTCGATCGCCGAGCCCGGGTGCAGTACGCCGGCATGCGACGCGGTCGCCCGCTGCAGGACGGCCATCCCCGTGTACGCCTGGCCGGTCGCGAGCGCGTACCGGCAATGCGCGTAGGTGACGAACGGCCACAGCTCCTCTCGCTCGGACGCCTCGCCCACCTCGTCGAGGTACCGTCCGGCCGCCGCGAAGTCGAGGCGGTCGAGCGCGACGAGCGCGCGGGCGACCAGGCCGCCCACCTTCACCGTCGGTTCCAGCCACCCGTCGGGGTCGGGATGGGCGTCCTCGAGCTCGAGCCATTCCTCGGCGCGGCGGGGTTCGCCGATGACGGCCCAGTTCATCGCCGAATTGCCCGCGGCGTTGCGTGCGACGACGTCGGCCCGCTGGCCCAGCGCGCCACGGTGCGCCAGCCGCAACTCCACCGCCGACTCCGTGAAGGCACCCGCGAGTTGATAGGTGACGCCCCACTGCAGGCGCATGGCCGGCAATTGCGGTCCGACGTCGTCCGGCCGCGCTTCGAGTGCACCGCGCACGAGGTGCGAGAGCCGCCGCGTCAGGTCGGCGGCCCGGTCGTGTTCGCCCGCCAGCCGGAGCATGAGGGACTGGACGCAACCGATCTTCAGCGCGTCCGTGGCCTCGGCGGTGGCGCCGAGCGCCTCGAGCGCGACGGGATCGCTGGGAAGCGTGGTCCCCGGGATCACCTGTTGGGCGGCCAACAGCAGCACCAGATCCCGCCCCGCCTTGATGACGGGCCGGGACTCGAGCAGGTCCGCCGGCACTTCGCGCAGCGTCGCGCGGAGCAACCCGAAATGAGAGCCGACGAGGCGGACCCAGTGCTCCTGGACGAGTTCGGTGACGAGATCCCAGTCGCGCGCCTCGACGGCGTAGGACAGGGCGCCGGCCACCTCGCCACGCTTGGCGGCGTCACGGGCGAGGACGGTCAGACGGTGCGCGGGCGCACGACCGGTGCGTTCCTGCAGCGCGAGGAGTCGATCGCGGACCGCCGGGGCGAACTCCCAGGCGTCGCTCAGGGCGGTCTCGCAGTGGTTCACGATGCCGACGGACTCGAGGTGGGCCAGACGCTCGGCAGCGTCGGTCGCACCCGTGAGCAGCCGCGCGGTCTCCGGGGTGATCACCCGGGCGGGGGCCACCCCGATCACGAACTCGCGGTTGTCGCCGATCGCGTCGTGGCCGAGCACGGAGGATTCCACGAAGCGGTCGATCGCGCTGTCCAGGCGGTGAGCGAGCAGCTCGCGTCTGTCCGGGACGGCAGGCAGGCTCTTGGCCACCACCACCGCCAGGCGCATCAGTGCCGGGATCGAACCGACGCGCCCGTGGATGTACTCGAGTTCGCCGGGTCCGAGCGGAATCTCGGCGTGCGCGAACAGTTCTTCCGCGTCACTGAGCGTGTAGAGCAGGTCGCGCGCCAGGATGAGTTCGTGCGTCGGCTCCATCAGGACGGGATCGCCGAACAACGAGCGCCCGCACGCCGTCGCGACGATGTTGACGTTGTGGCAGCGGTCGAGGAGGTGCAGGATCTCTTCTTCGATCCCGTTGTCCTCCACCCGATCGATCCGCGCCAGCACCAGCAGGACCGGCGCCCCGCTGCGGGCCAGGCACTCGCGCACCGCCTCGGCGGACGAGACCGTCCGCGTGTCCGCAATCGGTTCCTCGACAGTGATTCTCGTGGAACGGATGCGTTCCATCACCGTCTGCCAGTACGTCTCCGAGTCCACACCGGCGTCGGGCGCCGGAATCCACAGGACCGCGCGAAAGGACGAGCGACCGGATTCGAGCCACGACGCGACCAGATCGACCTTGCCGTAGCCCTGCGGGGCGCGGATCACGGTGATCGGCGAGTTCCGGTCGAGGCGCGCGAGAAGCCGCTTGCGCGGGGGTGCCCACGTGGCGTTGCGGCTCGGGGCGGGGCCACGACCGCGGTCGTCTCGGCTCAGTCTCATCTCGAAGCACCCCCGGACTCGATACGGTTGAGCCCACCTTCAGTGCGGATTGCGGGCAGAACGGTCGCTCCATCAACCTATTGGTTTTCGATCATTGCAAACCGACATTCGGAATCTCGCCCGGGTTCCCGTCCGATGAGACCCGCGGTTGCCGGTCCCCCCGCGGTGCGGCACCGTCGGGGCATGAGCGAGCACGCACCGGACCCGGCGCTGCACGGGTCGGTGCGCCGTCCGCGGCCGGGGGCCCGTCCCGCCCGCCCCCACTCGTCCCGGCGTGTCTCGTGCCTGGACCTCGACCGTCCCGACGGCATGGACGGCGACCTCGAGGTACACGGTAGGGCCCGGGACTTCGCGGTGCGCGGCGACGGGACCGCGGCGGACGGCGAAATCGCCACTCTCCTAGCGACGGTCGACTACCACGGCGGACGCACGCTCACCCGGATCGCCACCACGCCGCACGTGCCCCGGTTGGCCACGCTCGTGGGAACCTCCGCAATTGCGGGGTTCCGGGGACGTGTGGGCGCGAGCGGCGCGGTGCCGCGCTCGGCACCGCTCGCACTGCTGCTCGACGACCTCCCCCTCGGCACCCTCATCTCCGGGCACGCGGTGTCCGCGGCACGCGAGCACGGGGACGGAACCGTAACCGCCGGTACCGGATACATCCCGATCGCCGACCAGTGCGCGGGGTACGCGGAGGACGGCGCGCTGATCACCACCATCGCGGTGCGGGGGCGTGGACCCGTCGCACAGGGGCCGGAGGCCCCGCCGCTCGACGACGCGTTCGGGTGGACCCCGGAACCGCTCGCCGTCCACTCGATGCGCCGCCGTCGGCGCATCGACCGCTGGATCGAGGACGACGCCGTGCACATCGCCGCGATGTTCCGCGACACGTACTGCGGGATCGACGGCGTCGAGACCGTGATCCACGAGTACGAACTCGACGTCGTCGCCGACGCGGACGGCGGCACGATTCGCACGGCCACCGCGACCCCGCGCGTCCTACCGTGGTCGGACTGTCCCGGGGCGGTGGCCAGCGCCGGCGATCTGGTGGGCATGACGCTGGCCGACGTCGAGTCCCGGGTGCGCCGCGAACTGCGCGGGGTGCGCACCTGCACGCACCTCAACGATCTGCTGCGCAGTATCGGGGACTGATCGGCGCCGCCCGCCTTCGCCGGGGCTCCGGTACGGACTTTGGTCACCGATCGAGGACAAACGGTCCGATTCGGTCCCGTTGAGTGAGATTCGTGCCACTCTGCACTGACACGTGTTTCAGTGTGAACCAGAACACATTGATCAAACGGGTGATCGATACAGCGTTCGGCATTTTCACTGAAAGGGACTCGGGGAGCGGTCATGACGACGATGGAGACGGAGAACGACGAAGTTCGGATGATCGAGACCGGCGCGGCGCCGACTCGATTCGCGCGCGGTTGGCACTGTGTCGGACTGACGCGCGATCTGCGTGACGGCAAGCCGCACTCGGTGCACGCGTTCGGGACCAAGCTGGTCGTGTTCGCCGACAGCAAGGGCGAGCTGCAGATCCTGGACGCGTACTGCCGCCACATGGGCGGGGATCTGAGCCAGGGCGAGGTCAAGGGCGACTCGGTGGCGTGCCCGTTCCACGACTGGCGGTGGAACGGCAAGGGCAAGTGCACCGACATTCCCTACGCCCGGCGCGTGCCGCCGTTGGCGCGGACCCGCGCGTGGACGACGATGGAGAAGGACGGTCTGCTGTTCGTCTGGCACGACCCCGAGGGCAACCCGCCGCCGGCCGAGGTCACGATCCCGGAGATGACCGCGCCCGGTGAGCAGTGGACCGACTGGGTGTGGAAGCAGATCACCATCGACACCAACTGCCGCGAGATCATCGACAACGTCGTCGACATGGCGCACTTCTTCTACGTGCACTACGGCTTCCCGATCAAGTTCAAGAACATCTTCGAGGGCCACATCGCGACGCAGTACTACGAGGGTGTCGGCCGTGAGGACATGGCACGGCCGAGCACGGACGGCCAGCCGGCGTCGACGGGTAACAGCTCCGTCGCGGCGTACTACGGTCCGTCCTTCATGATCGACGAACTGACCTACCACTACCCGGACTTCGACATCGACTCGATCCTGATCAACTGCCACTACCCCATCGCGCCCGACAAGTTCGTGCTGATGTACGGCATCAAGGTCAAGCAGACCGACGCCATCAGCGGGGAGAAGGCGCAGTCCCTCGCGACCGCGATGGCCGGTTACATCTCGATCGGCTTCGAGCAGGACGTCGCGATCTGGAAGAACAAGACCCGGATCGAGAACCCGCTGCTCTGCGAGGAGGACGGCCCGGTCTACCAGCTGCGCCGCTGGTACGAGCAGTTCTACGTCGACGTCGCCGACATCACCCCGGACATGACGACGCGGTTCGAGTTCGAGATGGACACCACCAAGCCGGTCGCCGCGTGGCGCCGCGAGGTGGCCGAGAACATGGAGCGCCGGGCCGCCGAGCTCACGTCGTCGACGTAAAGGGTTTGCGGAAGCGTCCCCGCCGCGGCGGGGCACTGCCACAATCGAGGTGGTGGACTCCATCTGGTGGGGGCAGGCGACCGGTCAGGGGTGGGCCCAGTTCGTCGCGCTCGGTTACGCACTGGTGCTGTGTTCCGCCATCGGTCTCGAACGCGAGTTTCGGCGCAAGAGTGCGGGCATTCGCACGCACGCGATCGTCGGCCTCGGTGCGGCGCTGTTCGTGCAGGTCAGCAAGTACGGGTTCGGGGACGTGCTCGACCCCGGGCGCGTCGAGCTCGATCCGTCCCGCGTCGCGGCACAGATCGTCTCGGGTATCGGATTCATCGGTGCAGGAATCATTTTCGTCCGGCGCGATGCGGTCCGTGGGCTGACGACCGCGGCCGCCGTCTGGATCAGCGCGGCGGTGGGTGCGGCGTGCGGCGGCGGCCTGCCCCTCACCGCCGCGGCGGTGACCGCCGCGTACTTCGTCGTCGTGTACCTGTATCCCCCACTGCTGCGCAGATTGCCCGGGAACCGGCTGCGTCGCGAACCGGTCCGGATCCGATACATCGACGGTCGCGGTCTGCTGCGACAGATCCTCCGCACGGCGACCGATCTGGACTACGCCGTCACGCACGTCGACACGAGCCGGTCCGGACGTGACGGGACGGTGCGCTTGACGATGGATCTCGAGGGGCGGGGCGAGCTGACCGGGCTGGTCGACCGCCTCGCGTCGATCGACGGGGTGGTGGAGGTGACCGCCGGCCGCCGGGACGAGGTGGACGAGACCGGCGGCATCGACGGTTTCGACGAGTGAGACGCCGTCAGTCGACGCACGGGATACCGCCCGTGTCGTCGGCGGCGACGGGGTCCTCCGGCGGGGGCGCCTCGAGCGGTTCACCGGTGTCCTCGGTGGTCTCCTCGATGGTCGTCTCCTCGGTGGTCGTGGTGGTGGGCGATCCCGAGCGGGTGGATCGCGCGGTGGACGGGGCCGGGGACCGGGACGTGGTGGTCTCGGGGGTCGTGGTGGTGGTTCGCGGCGCGGTGGCCGTGGTCGTCGGCAGCAGCCCCTCGCCGGCGAACACCCGCGACACCTCGGCGCGGAGGCGGTCCGGGTCCACGATGTTCACGGCCTCGCCGTCGACGGTCCGGTAACCCTCGATCGGCAGCGTGTAGAAGTCCAGTTCCCCTCGGGTGAGGTTGCGCGCCCGCATCGCGAACGCGACCGGGTCCAGCTCGTCGTCGACCACGACGTCCTGCGAGACCGTGTCGAACAGGTCGCGCATCTTGGACACGCTGCCGAAGACGCCCGTCGACCCGAGATTTCGGATGACCGCGGTGAGGAACGCCTGCTGGCGGCGGGTGCGGTCGAGGTCGCCGCCGGCGAGCCCGTGCCGCTGCCGCACGAAGGACAGTGCCTGGGACGGGTCGAGGGTCTGCCGTCCGGCCGGAAACTGCGCGCCCGAGTACGGATCGTCCACCGGGTTGTTCAGGCACACCTCGAGCGGGCCCAGCGCCTCGGCGATGTCGTAGAAGCCCACGAGGTTGACCTCCGCGAAATGGTCGATCGGGACGCGCAGCAGGTTCCGGACGGTCGCCAACGTCGAGCGGCGGCCGGCGTCGCGGGCACGCTGCTCGCGCTCGGCCGGATCGGTGACGCCCTGCGCCTCGAGTCGGTCGTCGGCGTCCGCCTTCGCCATCCCGTACGCCTCTTTGATCTTGTGCTCGCCGTAGCCGGGAACGTCCACGTAGTCGTCGCGGGGAATCGCCGCGGCCGTCGCACGGCTGCCGTCCCCCGGCACGTGCAGCAGGATCAGCGTGTTGGTGTTGTAACCACCGGCGTCGCTGTCGCCGGCGTGCAGTTCGTCGGTGACGAAATCGGCGGGCAGATCGTTGCCCTGCATGTCTTTTCGACTGTCGAGGCCGATCAGCAGAATGTTCGTGTCACCACGTTCCGACGTGCGTGCCCTGCCGGTCAGGACGTCCAGGGCCCCGGATCGGATGAATCCGGAGGTCAGTTCCTGGTGGGCCGCCCACCCCACGCCGGTCACGACCAGCACCCCGACCGCGATCGTGGCCGTCGCGATGCGCAGCGCCGTGCGGGTTCTGCTGCGGCGGCCCGGTCGCGGTGCGCCGGTCGTGTCGTCCCGTGCGGGGTCCACGGCCCCAACATAGCCGCGGGACGCCCGGCGGCGCCTGCGGAAGCGGATCACATGTGGGTGACGCTCACCCGAGCTGCCGCAGGACGGCCTCGGCCACAGGCCGGGCACTCGCCGGGTTCTGCCCGGTCACGAGCCGGCCGTCCTCGGCGACGTGTGGGGCGAAGGGTTCGGACGTGAACGAGTAGACGGCGCCCTGTTCCTCCAACTTCTCCTGCAGACTGAACGGCACCGCGTCGGCCCGTCGGGCGAATTCCTCCTCCGGCCAAGAGAATCCGGTGACGTCACGGCCCGCGATCAGGCGTGTGCCATCGGACAGGGTGGCGCCGAGCAGACCGGCCGGGCCGTGGCAGACGGCCGACACGACCTTCCCGGCCTCGTGGAACTCGCGCAGCAGCCGGGCCAGATTCGGGTCGTCCGGGAAATCGAACATCACGCCGTGGCCGCCGGTGAGATAGATGGCGTCGAAGTCATCGGCCGACATCTCCGACAGTGGGCGGGAGCGATCGAGCAGATTCATGAATTCCCGATCGGCGTAACGCGTTCCGGTACCGTGATCGGCCAGGACGTCCGCGGCCAGGCTCTCCGGGTCCAGAGGGACGGTCCCACCGGCCGGACTGGCGATCGTCATGGCGACGCCCGCCTCCTCCGCGACGTCCCAGAAATGGGTCAGCTCGCCCAGCCACAGCCCGGTGCGATACCCGGCCTTCTCGTACTCGCCGGCGCTGGTGACGACGACCAGAATCCTCTTGTCACTCACAGTGAACTCCTCGGGTGGTCGGCAGTGTGTCTGTCCGTCTCTGCCCTCCCACGTTACGAGCCACCGGCCGTCGTCACCAGGCGTCGGCGCCGGTTGTCCGGTGCCGCCGCCGTGCGTCAGGGGAGCAGCGCTGTGGGGGTGCCGGGCAGTCCGGGGTAGTAGGTGCCCGCCGACCAGCCGCCGTCCACGGCCAGCTCGGCGCCCGAGATGTAGGCGGCCTCGTCGCTCGCGACGAACAGCGTCGCCCGGGCGATGTCCTCCGATTCGCCGATCCGCTGCAGCGGGACGCCGACGTACTTGCTCTGCAGTTCGTCGCCGCGCAGCCCACCGGGGTTGCCGAGTGTGGTGTCGACGCCGCCGGGATGTACCGAGCACACCCGGATGCCGGCCGGACCGAGTTCGTACGCCAGCGCCTTGGTGAGACCACGCACCGCCCACTTGCTGGCCGTGTACGCGGCCAGGCCGTTGACTCCACGGAGACCGTCCACGGAGGAGATGTTGACGATGACCCCGCGACCGGCCGTCTTCATCGTCGGCACGACGGACTTCACGCCGAGCAGGTTGCCCAGGACGTTGATGTCCAGCAGGCGCTCGGTCTTCGCGACGTCGATGTCCTCGATGGGTGCCCAGTGCATCACGCCCGCGTTGTTGACGAGGATGTCGATGGCGTCGAACTCCTCGAGGGTTCGCGCGGTGAACGCCGCCCACGAGTCCTCGCTGCTGACGTCGAGCGGTGCGAAGAAGGCAGCGTCACCCAGCTCGTCGGCGAGCGCGCGGCCCCTGTCCTCGAGCACGTCGCCCAGGGCCACGCGTGCGCCCTCGGCGACGAACAGCCGGGCGGTCGCCGCCCCCATGCCCTGCGCCGCTCCGGTGACGATCGCGACCTTGCCGTCGAGCCGTGCCATGTGTCCTCCGAAATCCACTGCGGGCCGGACGGTCCGGCCTGCCCCGGACCCTGTCGCGAACCCGGCGGGAAGGAAAGGCCGCTTCTCGCTCAGTGGTACCCGTCACATCGGGATCAGTGCACCACCGACCCGCCGTCGGCGATGATCACCTGTCCGGTGATGTAGCTACCGGCGTCCGACGCGAGGAGCAGCGCCGGCCCGACCATCTCGTCCGGGTCCGCGATGCGCTGTTGCAACGACATCTGCCGCATCGCCTCGATCGCCTCCGGCGGGTTGTTGCGCACCATGTGGGTGTCGACCGAGCCCGGTGCGAGCGCGTTGACGCGGATGCCGTGGGAGGCGAACTCGGCGGCCATGGAGCGGGTGTACGACAGCAGGGCGTTCTTGCCGGCGGCGTACATCGCGACCTTGGGGGAGAACATGAAGGCGCCGACGGAGATCACGTTGATGACCGCGGCGTGCTCGCTCGCCTGGAGGTGGGGCAGCGCGGCCTGGGTGAGGAACACCGGACCCCGCAGATTGACGTCGTAGGACTTGCCCCACGCCTCCGGGGTGAACTTGCCCAGCGGCAGGGTGAGCGGGTTCGCGGCGGCGTTGACGAGAATGTCGATACCCCCGAATTCGTCCGCGGCACCATCGGCCAGTGCGCCGAGGTCGTCGAGATCGCCCATGTGCGTGGGGATTCCGACGGCGTTGCCGCCGAGGCTCCGCAGGTGTTCGGCGGCAGCGGAACACGCGTCCGGTTTGCGACTGGCCACCACCACGTCGGCGCCGGCGGCCACGAATCCCTCCGCGATCGCCAATCCGATTCCGCGGGTGCCGCCCGTGACGACTGCGGTCCGGCCGGTGAGGTCGAAGAGACGGCCGAGCTTCTCACGGTTCATGCGCGTTCTCCTGTCTGCGCCCACACAGGCGGTCTGCGTTCGGCGAAAGCGGCAGTGGCCTCGGCGAACTCGCCTCCGGTACCGGCCAGTATCTGGGTGCGGTTCTCGAGCGCGACGGCCGCGTCGATGCTGCTCGCGGCGGCGTTGGCGACGAGAACCTGCTTGGTCATCGCCAGCGCGAACGGGCTGTGACACAGCAGCGTCGCGGCCAGTTCGGTCGCGGCCGGCAACAGTGCGGAATCGGCGACGAGGCGGGTCACGAACCCGATCCGCTCGGCCTCGGAGGCGTCGAACTCGCGCGCAGTGGTGATCAGGTCGGTGGCCCGGCCTGCCCCGACCAGTCGCGGCAGCGTGTAGCTGATTCCGATGTCGCAGCCCGAGATTCCGATCTTGACGAACTGCACCCCGAACCGCGCGGACGCCGCCGCGATTCGGAAGTCGCACGCCGCCGCCAGGGCCAGCCCACCACCGAAAGCGGGACCGTTGATCGCGGCGATCACCGTCTGCGGCAGTCGTTGCAGACGCGGAGCCAGGGACGCGATGTACTCCTGGGTGCGCATGCCCGCCGCGGGGCCGGTGAGGCCGGCGGCGGTGGGCGCCGTGCGCACGGGATCCTGGAGATCGAGTCCGGAACAGAAGCCGCGGCCCGCACCGGTGAGGATCACCACCCGGCACGAGTTGTCGCGCTCGAGGTCGTCCAGCGCGGCGTGCAGCTCCTCGACGAGGGCGAAGCTGAGGGCGTTGAGCCGCTCGGGTCGGTTCAACGTCAGGGTGGTGACGTCCGGTGAGGGTCGTGCGACCTCGATCAAACTCATTCGGGCTCCGCTTCGTTCGACGCGTACGAGTACCAGGCATACACGATGTAAGGTAATTCGTCAGCGTTTTCGCACGGATCCGCGAGGAGGCACGTGGCAGTGGTGGGGAGCGTTTCCGGGCGGGGCCGGCCCCGTGACGCGGGACGGCATCGCGCGGTGCTCGACGCAACGGCCTCGTTGCTGGTCGAGGTCGGGTACGAGGCGCTCACGCTGACCGCGGTCGCGCGCCGCGCCGGGGTCGGCCGGCCGCTGCTGTACCAGTGGTGGGGTACCAAGGCTGCCCTCGTGCAGGAGACGCTGTTCCGGCGGGAACCGTTGTCCGCGCGTGCGATTCCCGACGATGCACCGTTCGTCGAGGTCTTCACCGCGATGGTCCGGGACATGGTGGCACTCCAGCTGCTGCCCGAGTACCGACGCGGCATGCCGGGACTGATCGCCGACATGGTCGCGGATCCGGACCTGCAGGATGCCGCCGAGCGCCGGTTCGTCGGGCCGGTGCGTGCGCGTTACGTCGAGGTGTTCGGTCGGGCGGTCGAGTCCGGAGAGATTCGTACCGGCGTGGACGGGGGCCTGGTCCTGGACACGCTGCGTGGTGCGCTCACCACGCTCACGCTCGCGCGAGCCGACTGGGACGAGGACGCCCTCGTCGACTACCTCGTGCGATTGGTGGTCGACGGGATCCGTTCTTCCTGACGCGACAAATCGATTGCATCCGGTCGCGGCGCCGCCCTATCGTGGCGACGATCCGGCTCGGACGCCGGCGCTCACGCATACGGAAGTGGTGAATTATGCCCCGGACAGCCGCCGAGTTCCTTCGCGATCCCGCGAACCACTCGGACCGGTGATCCGCTGCCCGCATCGGATCGCCCTTCCGATGTGAGTTTTCCGCGGGGTCGCGCGGCTCGGCAGATACTGCCGCCCAGTCGATCTCACAGAGGAGAACTCCCGTGTCCCACCGTGGCACGTCAATTTCACACCTGTCCACGTTCACCTGTATCCGCTGCGGACTCGTGGTGTCCGTGGCGGGTCCCGACGCGCACCCCCGGTCGCACTGCCCTACCTGTCTGGCCGGAAAGCACGTGAAGTGCGGTGCTCGAACGCATCCCATAGCGGTGGCCGTCCTGCGGGGCGGCGACTGGATGCTCGTGCACCGGTGCACGGTCTGTGGCCGCCTCGAAGCCACGCCCGTCTCGGAGGACGACAACCAACTGCTGTTGATCCGTATCGCGGTGAAACCGTTGGCGCAGCCGCCGTTCCCGCTCGAACATCTCGCGCAACTCTGAGCGGCGGAGGACGCGTCATGTCACGCAGGAACGGTAGGAGCGAGCGTCCGCAACGGGGCAAACCGATGCACCGGGACGCCCCCGCACGCCGGGGGACGTCCTTCCGCTGCCTGGGTTGCGGGCTGGACGTCTCGATGCGGGCGCCGGGAACCGCTCACCGGAATCACTGTCCGACGTGCCTGTGCAGTCGGCACGTCGACCGGGACGTTCCCGGTGACCGCGCGGCGGGGTGCGGGGGACGAATGGATCCGATCTCCATCTCGGTGCGCGGTGGCGGTGAATGGGTGATCATCCACCGCTGTAGCGCCTGCGGGGCGGTGGGGGCGAATCGGGTCGCCGGCGACGACAATCCGCTGTCCCTGGTCCGTCTCGCGGTGCGGCCCCTCTCCCATCTCGACCGGGTGCGCTAGCCCCGCGAACGGCCGGACCGACGGGTCGGCATCGGCGACAACCGTGCAGAATCCGGCGTTTCGGGGCACTGTGGAAGGTAAGCGCAGTGCCGCGCGGCCCGAGGAAGAGCCGTCCGCAACGAGTGGGCGGGTGCTTTCTCGGGCCTTGTCGCGGCTGAAGGGAGGTCTCGGATTGGATTTCCAGACCTTGTGGGATTTCGTGTCCGAGCGGCGGCAACAGCTGCTCACGGACTCGTATCTTCATGTCAGTGCCGTGGTGCAGTCGGTGGTCATCGCCGGGGTCATCGCGGTCGTGATCGGCATCGCCGTCTACCGGAGCCCGATCGGAGCGACGGTGGCCACCGGCCTCGCCAGCACGATCCTCACGCTGCCGTCGTTCGCGCTGTTGGGCCTGCTCATCCCCATACTGGGGCTGGGTGTGGCGCCGACGGTGACGGCGCTCGTGCTGTACGCGCTGCTGCCGATCATCCGCAACACGATCATCGGTCTGGCCTCGGTGGACCCGGCGACCACCGACGCCGCCCGGGGCGTCGGCATGAGTCGCTTGCACACGCTGTGGCGCATCGAACTGCCGCTGGCGTGGCCGTCGATCCTCGCCGGTGTCCGCGTCAGCACTCAGATGCTCATGGGCATCCTGGCGATCGCGGCCTACGCGAAGGGCCCCGGCCTGGGCAACCTGATCTTCTCGGGCCTGTCCCGGGTGGGCAGCCCCACCGCCGTTCCGCAGGCGCTCACCGGCACCGTTCTCATCGTCATTCTCGCGCTCGTCCTCGACGGACTGCTGGTTCTCGTCGGGCGCCTCACCACCTCCAGGGGGATCCGTGACTGATCTGCTTCCCGCCGAAGAACGCACCGGCCGTGGCGTCGAGATCGTGCTCGACAACGTGGTCAAGCAATACCCCGGCCAGCACGACCCGGCCGTCGACCACGTTTCGATGACCATTCCGGCCGGGGAGACCGTGGTGTTCGTCGGCCCCTCGGGCTGCGGCAAGACCACCACCATGCGCATGATCAACAGGCTCATCGAGCCGACCTCCGGCACGATCACCATCGCCGGCCGGGACACCCACTCGATCGACCCGGACCGGCTCCGTCGAGGCATCGGCTACTCGATCCAGCAGGCCGGTCTGTTCCCGCACCTGTCGGTGGCCAAGAACGTCGCCACGGTGCCGGGACTGGTGGGATGGGACAAGAAACGCACCGCCGAACGGGTCGACGAGATGCTCGACCTGGTCGGACTCGACCCCGACACCTACCGGGACCGGTACCCGCGCCAGCTCTCGGGCGGTCAGCAGCAGCGCGTGGGCGTGGCGCGTGCGCTGGCCGCTGATCCGCCGGTGCTGCTGATGGACGAGCCGTTCGGTGCGGTGGACCCGATCACCCGCGGGCTGCTGCAGGACGAGCTGATGCGGCTGCAGTCCGAACTCGGCAAGACCATCGTGTTCGTCACGCACGACTTCAACGAGGCCGTCAAACTCGGCGATCGGATCGCGGTCCTGGGCAGCCAGTCGCACATCATGCAGTACGACACCCCCGAGGCCATCCTCGCCAATCCGGCCAACGACATGGTGGCCGGGTTCATCGGCGCCGACGCCTCCCTCAAGCAGCTCACGCTCGCCCGGGTGCGCGACGTCCAGCTGACGCAGTGCCCCACCGGCTACCGCGACGGGTCCGTCGCCGACCTGCGCCGGGCCCTCGACGAGCACGACGCGCCGTGGGGTGTGGTCCTCGATCATCGGGACCGGCCGCTGCGCTGGGTCTCGTCCGAGCAGCTGAAGTCCGCGGGATCGCTCGAGGACGTCGGGGACCCGGTCGGCGAGAACGTCTCCGTCAGCTCGACGCTGCAGGACGCCCTCGAGGCCCTGCTCGTGCAGGCCAGTGCGTCCGCGGCGGTGACCGACCGGCGCGGCCGGTTCGTCGGACTGGTCACGATCGACTCGCTCGTGCAGGCTTTGCAGGAGGTGCGCGAGGTTCACGCCGACGACCACCTCGAGGACGATCCCACCGCGCCCACCG
This sequence comes from Rhodococcus sp. SGAir0479, assembly GCF_005484805.1. Lineage (NCBI taxonomy): Bacteria > Bacillati > Actinomycetota > Actinomycetes > Mycobacteriales > Nocardiaceae > Rhodococcus > Rhodococcus sp. SGAir0479. The sequence continues at coordinate 3,863,597 of NZ_CP039432.1, read as the reverse complement.
CGCCACCGTCCGAGCCGATCGCCGAGGAACCCTCGAAATGACGGCCCGCACCGAACGCGGCGCCGCCGCGCGGGCCGAGCGGCTGCGGCTGCTCGTCCAGCCGGTGCTCGTGCTGCTCCTCGCCGGTGGCGTGCTGGGTTGGGCCTTCACCCGGGACCTGTCGGCGACCCAGCAGGCCAGCATCAGCGTCGGCAACATCGCCACGCTCACGTGGCAGCACGTGCTCATCACCGTCGCGGTGGTGCTGATCGTGCTGGTGATCGCGGTGCCGCTGGGGACACTGCTGACCCGACCCGGATTCCGCAGGCTCGCACCCATCTTCGTCGGCATCGCCAACATCGGCGCCTCGGCGCCCGCAATCGGCCTGCTGGTGCTGTTCTACCTCGCGACGCGGACGACGGGATTCTGGATCGGGGTGCTGCCGATCGCGTTCTACTCGCTGCTGCCGGTGCTGCGGAACACCATCCTCGGCTACCAGGAGGTCGACCCGGCGTTGGTCGACGCCGGTCGCGGACAGGGCATGTCGGCGCTGACGGTGCTGCGCCGGGTGGAGTTCCCGCTCGCGGTGCCCTACATCCTGGCGGGCCTGCGCACGTCGCTGGTCCTCGCCGTCGGCACCGCAACGTTGTGCTTCCTGGTGAGCGCCGGCGGTCTGGGCATCCTCATCGACACCGGATACAAGCTGCGCGACAACGTCACCCTGGTTGTCGGCGCGGTCCTCGCGGTCGCCCTGGCGTTGCTCGTCGACTGGGTGGGGGCGCTGGCCGAGACGTTCCTCGGCCCGAAGGGACTGCGCTGACATGCGAACCAGACGAAAGATCCTTGCGGGCGGAGTGCTCGCCCTCGCCGCGACCCTGGTGGTCGGGTGTGGGCTCGAGTCCGGCGGCGCCGTGCCGTTGAAGGTGGGGCCCGGCAGCATCGAGCCGGTGTCCGAGCTCGAGGGCGCGCGGATCACGGTCGGCTCCAAGGACTTCACCGAGCAGGTGATCCTCGGGTACATGATCGAGTTCGCACTGTCCGCGGCCGGTGCCGACGTGCGCGATCTCACCAACATCCAGGGTTCCAACAGCACGCGGGACGCGCAGGTGGCCGGTCAGATCGACGTCACCTACGAGTACACGGGGACCGGCTGGATCAACTACCTCGGGCACGAGCAGCCGATCCCGGACTCGCGGGCCCAGTACGAGGCGGTCCGGGACGAGGACCTCGCGCGCAACGGGATGGTGTGGACCGATCCGGCGCCGATGAACAACACGTACGCGCTCGCGACCAGCCGCCGCACTGCCGAGGAGACCGGGGTGCGCACGCTGTCGGACTACGCCGCCCTGGTGCAGCGGGATCCGGCGGCCGCGGCGACGTGCGTCGAGACCGAGTTCAACGTCCGGCAGGACGGGTATCCCGGGATGGCGGCGGCGTACGGCTTCGACCCGGCGCGCGCCGACCGTCGAATCCTGCAGACCGGCATCATCTACCAGGCGACGGCCGACGGCAATCAGTGCAAGTTCGGTGAGGTCTTCACCACCGACGGCCGCATCGCCGCACTGGATCTCGTCGTCCTCGAGGACGATCGGCAGTTCTTCCCCAAGTACAACCCGGCCGTGATCATGCGCGAGGACTTCGCCGAGCGGTATCCCCAGATCGCCGAAGTGATGGCACCGGTGTCGGAGAAGTTGACCGACAAGGTGATCACCGAACTCAATCGGCAGGTGGACGTCGACGGCAAGGACCCCGCGGCCGTGGCCCGGCAGTGGCTGGTGGACGAGGGCTTCGTCACCGCGGAGGGCTGAGTCTCACAGCAGGCCGGTGAGCCGGGCCGCGCCGTCGACGAGGAAACGCACCAACGTCTCGTCCCGGCCGACCCGGCCGTCGGCGCCCTGCAGGAACAGACCGCCCACCACGAAGGCTGCCTCGTCGCGGATCGGGACGGCCAGCGCGGACCGCCCGAGGCGGCACTCCTGGGCCTCGTGCGCGTATCCGTCCACGACGACGGCGTGGAGTTCACGAGCGAGCCGTTCGGGGTCACAGATCGTGAACTCGGTGAGCCGCAACAGTTCCGGTGCGGCCGCGACGCCGGGGACGTGCGCGAGCATGACCTTGCCGACCGCATTGGCGTGTGGACACTTCGACAGCACGCTCACCGCTGCGAGTTCGTGGTCGGGGTCGCGGTCGACGATCCGCAACCGGCCGCCGGCGAACGACGCGACGTGGACCGCGAACCGGGTGCGGGTGCGTAGTTCCTCGACCGTGTCGTGGAGGCCGGGCGACGGGGCGGCTGCGGCCTGTGCGAGTTCCGCGGTGCGCCGGCCGAGCGCGAAGCCGGACAGATCCGGGACGCGGACCAGAAACCCCTCGGCCACCAGAAGGTTGAGCATGCGGTACGCGGTCGTCGGCGGCACTCCGGCGAACCGCGCGATCTCCTTCGCGGTGGTTCCGGGACCGAGGTGTGCGACGGCCTCGAGCATTCCCAGTGCCTTCCGGACCGCGCGCGGTTGCTGCCCGCTGAAGTGCGTGTCGTCGGCACGGGCGGGCGCGCGGGAAACCATCAGCGATCACCGTCCCGGGCCTGGCGGACGTCGTGCCCGGTGGTCGCCACGATGTGTCGGCGACCGTCCGCGCCCTCCACGAGCGTCCCGGCCCCCGGGAGCAGATCGTCGGTCTCGACCGAGTCGAACACGCCCACCGCGGTCAGCCGGTCCGGGTGCGCACGGCGGAGCGCCGCGTGCCACACCGCGCCCGACGACCCGACCACCGCGAGCGCGGCGGGCACCAGCCAGGCGCCGTGCAGGATGCCGTCGACAGCGAGGAACGCCAGCAGTCCGGTGCCCAGCGCGGTCACGAAGATCGCAGCGGCCCGGGTCGCCACGGTGTCCTCGCCGATGCGCCGCAGGAACAGCAGCGACGCGAGTGCGACGAGGGAGTACGCGGTGACCAGTCCCAGTTCGACGACGGCGCCGAAGGTGGCCGAGTCGCCGTCCGCGCACAGTGCGTACACCGCCGCACCGGCTGCGCTCACCGCCGTGAACAGCGCCACCGCCGTGTGCGGCGTCCGGAAGCGGCGGTGCACGCGGGACATCGCGACGGGGACCACACGTTCGACGCCCATCGAGAAGAGCAGTCGGGACCCGGCCTGGGCGCAGCCCATGGTGGACGCGAACCACGAACACGCCATACCGACCTTGACGGCGAGCACGACGCCCCACGACGCCCCGGACGCCGTGCCGTCGAAGTAGGCCCCCACGATCACCGTCCCGTGACCGAGCAGCGCGGCGACGGCGGCGAACACGAACAGCGCACCGACGACGGCCGGGGAGACGAGCACGGTCCGGGTCACGGTGGTCAGGGGGCGGGTGGTCTCCGGTCCGAAGAAGGCGCCGCTCTCGAAACCTGCCATGGACAGCACCGTCAGCATCGCCAGGAACGGCAGCAGACCCACCGGCGTCGCCGGGGTCCCCGCCGCGCCCGCACCGGTGTCGGCCGGCGTGGCGACCATGATCGTCACGATCAGTGCGAGCGACGAGATCTCGGCGGCGAGGATGGCTCGGGTCGCGAACCGCACGCCGCGTACGGTGATCGCACCGACCGTCACCGCCAGGACGAGGATGACGAGCGGCCACGCGGCGGGGCCGAACTGCAGGCCCAGCAGCCCGGCGATGTCCAGCAGGCTGTGTGCGGCCTGCGACGAGACCGAGATCGAGATGCCGAGATAGCCGACGAGCAGCGCCGCGCCGGTCACGAGCGCCGCGCGGGCACCCAGGCCCTGGGACACGAAGCTGTACAGCGACCCCGCGGCCGCGAGCCGGCGGGTGAACTGGCTGATGCACCAGGCCACCAGTCCCACGACCGCGGTGGTCAGGGCGATGACGAGGACCCCGCCGATCCCGGGATCGTGCGTCGACATCCACATCGCGATGAACACCATGCCCGTGGCGGGCGCGATGGTGGACAACGACTGCCCGATCAGATCGAGCAGCGACAGGCGCCGCCGCCCGAGCGCGCGCAGCGGCGAATAGAACTGTTCGCGTGGACCTTCCGCGTCGTGTGCGCGTGCGATCGCGGCCCTCAGTGCGGTTGTCACGACCCTTCCCCGTCCGTTCGCCCGGTGGTACACGACGGAAGTTAGACCCGCCGTGTTTCACCCCGGTTACCTTTGCGAACAATGTGCGATTCGCAAGTGGGAATCCACCTGTCGCCGCGTCCCACTCGCATCACCCATGAACGTTTCCCGCTCGTCGCGCAGCGGACTTCTCCGGTCGCAACGATGACTTCCACACCGACGCCGGAGGGAGTTATCGATGCTGTGGATGCTGAGCGCGGCGATCGTCGGAGGGGTGCTGCTGCTGGCGGGAGCACCCAAGATCCGCGATCGTGAGGGGCTCCTGCGGGCCGTCCGCGGCTACCGGTTGCTGCCGCCGCCGGCCGAACGGATGGTGGCCGCGGCGCTGCCGGCGGTCGAGATCGCCCTCGGTGTGGCGCTGATCGCCGGACTCATCCCCCGCGCCGCGGCCGCGAGCGCCGCGGTGCTGTTCACCGGGTTCTTCCTCGGGCTCGCCGTCAACCTGCTGCGGGGCAGGCGCGAACTCGACTGTGGCTGCTTCGCGTTCGGCCGACCCGACGACATCCCGCGGATCGGCTGGTTCCACGCAGTGCGGGCGGGGGCACTCGCCGTCGTGTCCGGTGCGCTCGCCGGGACGGCGCCCGCAGCACTCACCGTCGGCGAACACCTGCTCGCAGTGATTGCGGCCCTCGTGGTCCTCGCGGCCGTCGCCGCCGGCGTCCAACTGCGCTCGATCGTCCACCCGGGCCGCCGACCGGTGGACACGCACCTGTCCCGCGCATCCATCGAACTGCGTGTCGCATCGGCGATCTCGCGCTACTGACCCGACGTTCTCCCGACGACAAGGATCGATATGAACATGTCCACCGTCCTCCTCGTCGCCACCGTGATCCTGGCGGTCGCGGTCGCGATCCTGTTCCTCATGGTGCTCGCCCTCGCGCGGGAGATCGGCCGCGTGCAGGTGCGGCTCGGTCCGCTCGGTGCCCGCATGATGGACACCGGCCCCAAGATCGAGCAGGCGGGGCCCTCGTTCCGTGGCCTCACCGACCAGCTGGGCCGCACCGTCGGCGTCGGAGGCCACCGCGACAAGCCGCAGCTGCTGCTGTTCACCGCCCCCGGCTGCTCCACCTGCAAGAGCCTGCTGCCCGGAATCCGGGCGATGGCGAGGGCCGAGAAGGACCTCGAGATCGTCATCGTCTCCGACGGCACACCCGAGGAGCACGCACAGTTTCTCGCGGGGTCGGGCATCGGCAGCGAACTCAGTTATGTCGACGGCCGGGACGTGGGCATCGCCTACCAGGTGGGCACCACACCGTACGGCGTGATCCTCGACGAGCACGGCAAGATCCGCGCGAAGGGGCTGTGCAACCACATGGCACAGGTCGAAAGTCTGCTCAACGCACTAGAATCCGGCACCCCCTCCCTCCAGCACCTGCACGAACAGGCGAAGGTGCACCTCGCCGCGCGACCCTGACCCACCGACGACCCGCCCCGCTCCGCCGGGCAGCACCCCCTCAACGAGAACGGAGAGAACCCATGCACGACATACCGATGCACGACGGACCGGAGATGCACGAGAACCGGTATCCGGTGGACGAGGACACCGTCCGGGAACAGGCCGCGTGGATGGCCGGCGCCGGCGGGACGCTCGCCGGGCGGGCCGGGCGCCGGATGTCCGAACGGGTGTCCCGGCGTTCGATGATCAGCCGAATCGGGCGCTGGACGATGGGCGTTTCCGGGGTGGCACTGATCAGTTCCTTGCCGGTCACGCGCAGCGCCGTCGCGCAGGAGGCGCCCCCGGCGCCGCAGCCCGCCGGTGAGCCGCTCACCCCCGTCTACGACGGCAAGGATCCCGCCGAGTGCGAGTACTGGCGCTGGTGCAACATGGACGGCACGTCGTGCGCCGCCTGCAACGGTGGCGGCGTCACCACGTGCGCGCCCGGCAGCAAGCCCGGAGCGGAGTTCTGGGTGGGCTGCTGCACCAATCCCGACACCGGTAAGACGTACCTCATCGCGTACTACGACTGCTGCGGGGCGCCGTCGTGCTCCAACGCGTTCTGCGGTGAGCCGGACATGCAGGCGATCATGTACAACCCCGTCTCGGGAAGCTACGACCAGGAGATCATCTGGTGCGTCTCCGACGAATCCCAGTCGTACACCTGCACGATGGCGCCGATCATAGGGGAGGACTGCCAGGCCCGTCCGGCGGCACGCCCGAAGGTGGGTGCCGGATCATGACGGACCTGTCACGACGGCTCGTCCGCGGCGCCGCGGCCGCCGTCCCCGTCGCGCTGGTGCTCTCGCTGGCTGCGTGCTCGTCGGACGCCGAGGCGGGCGGCGACACCGAGACCGCCGCGGGCGAGGTGACGTACCCGAGTGTGCCGTTCACCGCTCCGGGCGAGGGCATCTCGCTGGGTCACGACGATCAGGCCATCGGGACGACCATCCCCGAGCCGCTGCACGTCGGCGAGATCGATCCCATCGGACCGAACGAACTCCTGGCCGTCGCAGGCGGATTCGGCAATCTCGAGCTGGGCGTCAACATCATCGACCCGGCGACCGGCGTGGCCGGGAGCCGGATCGTCGTGGGCCCCGGGATCTGGGACCCGGTGATCCACGGCTTCGTCGGCGAGAAGTCCACGGACCCTGCCGTTCTCGCCGCCGAGGTGTGGCGCCCGCGGGGGTCGCGCGGTGCCGCCGACTTCACCGTGAGCACGTACTCCGGAAACCTGCTCGAGCCGTCCGAGGTGCAGTTGCCCGACTACGCCCGCGTCCACTCGCGCCCCGGCTCGAGCGCGGTCACGTCGGACGGCAAGTACTTCGTGACGTGGGACGACGGCCTGTACGGCGTGCGGGTGGTCGACCTGGCCGCGAAGAAGGAGAGCGGCGCGCTGCAGATCGTCGGGTGCGGACCGTTCACGTGGCTCGACGGGCACGAGCTCTACAGCGTGTGCGAGGAGACGCGCGAGTTGATCCAGATCTCGATCGACGACTCCGGCGTCCCCACCGAGACGAAGCGCGCCGAGGTGTTGCCCGAGGACTTCGTCAGCACCCGCGAGGTCACGTGGGCAGCGGACGCGAAGAAGGCGCTGCTCGTCGGAGCGAACGGCGACGTGTACGTCCTCGACTTCGCGAACGGGCTGCCGGCGGCGGCGGTGGCCCCGATCGGCAACGCCGGGCAGGACGGCGGTCGGTTCGCCGGCAACGCCATCGACAACAGCGGCAACCGCATCGCCATCGAGTACACCGACACCGAGATCCATCCGCATTCCGCCCGCGGCGGGGACGTCGTCAAGATCGAACTGCGCGACGCTGCGACCTTCGCGTCGGTCAGGACACTCGACCTGGCCGTCCTCGGTCTGACGAGCATCGAGACCATGGCGTACTCGGTGGACGGCCGCACCCTGTACGTCCTGGGTGCCGGGCCGGAGGTGGACGGCGAGAGCAAGCAGCGGATCGTCGGCGTCGAGGCGGCGACGGGCAACCAGGTCAGCTCCGCCGAGGTGACCGGCACCGTCGAGGACGTCGGGACGCTGCTCACCCCCCAGGTGATCCGATGACTCGACGGGACCGCGGTCTCGTGCTCGACCGCCGCCGATTCCTGCGCCTGAGTTCGCTCGGAGCCGGCGCGGTCGGGCTCGGAGCACTCGGGCTGGCGTCCACGGGGTGCGGCACCGGGGCGTCGACGGCGCAGCCGACGGCGACCGACCTCGACTACATCCTGCCCACCGACCGAGAGGTGGCCGCGGCGGAGGCCGCTCGTGCCGCGAGCGGTGTCACGGCGTCGTTCGCGCTCGCCGCGGCCGCAGGAACGGTCGATCTCGGCGGCCGGCTGGTGAACACGTGGACGTACGGCGGCAACGCCGTGGCACCCGAACTGCGGGTGAGCCGGGGTGACCGGCTCCGGGTGGCGGTCGACAACGGTCTGCCCGCCGAAACGACGCTGCACTGGCACGGCATCCGCATTCGGAACGACATGGACGGGGCGGCGCCGGTGACGCAGCCGGCCATCGCAGCCGGCGGGGGCACGTTCGACTACGACTTCGTCGCCCCCGACCCCGGGACCTACTGGTACCACTCGCACAGCGGCCTGCAGGCCGACCGTGGGCTGTTCGGCGCCCTGATCGTCGAGGACCCCGACGACCGCACGGGCGCCGACGCGGACGCCGTGCTGGTGCTCGACGACTGGGTGGACGGACTCGGCACGACCCCGGACGCGGTGCTGATGGCACTGAACCCGGCGATCGCGGGCGGACACGCAGGACACGGTGGCGCCGCGGCGGCGCCGGCGGCGCACGCCGAGCCCGAGATGGAGCGGGCGCAGCAACTGGTGTCGCAGGGCCACGGGGATTCCGGGGCGCTGGGCGGCATGACGCAGCACATCGCGTACCCGATGCACCTGATCAACGGCCGCCCGCCGAACGATCCGGCGGTGATCGAGGCGCCGGCAGGACAGCGGTTGCGGCTGCGAATCGTCAACGCGGCGGCGGAGACTCCGTACCGCTTCGCGGTGGCCGGACACGAACTGACCATCGTGGCCGCCGACGGGTTCGACGTCCGGCCGGTCACCGCGGACACCGTGATCGTCGGCATGGCGCAACGGCTCGACGTGCTCGTCACCGTCCGCTCGGGGGCGTGGCCCGTGGTCGCCGGGGTGGAGGGTCGGGACGGGTACGCGTCGACGGTGCTGCGCACCCCGGACGCGGTCCCGCTCTCGAACCCCGATGTGGGAGGGCAGGTTCCGGAGCTGAACGGTCGCCTGGTCCCCGAGAGCGCATTGCGTCCCGTGGACGCGGTGCGGCTCGCGGACCGTCGACCCGACCGCGACTACCGCGTCGAGCTCATCCAGGCGGGCGACCGCTACGTGTGGGGCATGGCGGGGCCGGACGCCGGCAGGCTCGTCATGAAGCAGGGCGAGCGGGTGCGCATCACGATGGCGAACACGTCGTCGATGTGGCATCCCATGCACACGCACGGTCATACGTTCGCCGTTCCCGACTACGGGGGTCTGCGGCGGGACACGGTGATCGTGCTACCGGGCACGGAGCTGGCGATCGAGTTCGACGCCGACAATCCGGGGGAGTGGATGTTCCATTGCCACAACGCCTATCACTTCGAAGCCGGGATGACCGCGAACCTGCGGTACATCCGTTGAGAGGACCGATCATGAAGAAGCTCATCGCGCTCACCGCGGGCCTGATCGTGTCGGCCGCGCTGGCCACCGGGTGCAGCAGTGGCGACGCCGACGCGGGCGGCGGCGCCCCGGCCGCCGTCGTCGAGGTGAAGAACATGTCCTATTCACCGGCCCAGGTGACCATCGAGAAGGGACAGACCGTGCAGTGGCGGTTCGACGACTCCGGTCTGCCGCACGACGTGGTCGGCGAGGGCGCGGTCGCGGGTCAGCTGAAGAGCGACCTGCTCACCGAGGGCACCTACGAGTACACGTTCGACGAGGCCGGCACCTTCGACTACCACTGCACGCCGCACCCGATGATGGTCGGCACCGTCGTCGTGACGGAATGATCCGGCAGTGGTGCGCCGCGCCCGTCGCGCTGCTGTCCCTGGTCGCGGGGTGTGCGGATGCGCAGGCCACCGGCCCGGATGCCGTCGTGGTGGTCCGCAACGTCCACTTCGAGCCGATGGACGTCACCGTGCCTGTCGGGGGCACGGTGCAGTGGCGGTTCGAGGACGGTGGCCTGCTCCACCACGTCGGATCCGACGGCGAGTTCGACAGCGGCATCACGAGTGAAGGGAGCTACGAACACACCTTCGACGCCGTGGGCGTCTACGAGTACCACTGTTCGGTCCACCGGTACATGACCGGGACCGTCACCGTAACCGGCTGACACACAACACAGTCCGATCGAGAATCGAAGGAGGCTCCGATGACGGAGACACTCACGCGCGAGTCGCTCGCGCACGCCCCCATTGCGACCGACGTCCCGGCGATCCGGCCCACGCTGCGGAAGGCGGTCTCGATGCCCGCCCGCGCGGCGCTCCTGGCCGCCGGTGCCGTGGTCGGCGCCGGCGCCGGGGTCCTCGTCGCCCCCACGGCCGGGTCGGCGCTCACCGCGTCCGTCGTCGGTGCCGGCGTGCTCACCGCGCTGGCCGCGAACTGGTCGACGTGCGGGATGTCGGTGGCCGGTGTGGTCGCCGCACCGAAGCAGCCGGATCGGCGCGGCTCGTCGACCCCGGTGCGGCGGCTCGCCTGGCACGCGTTGGGCTCGATCGGCACGGGCGCGCCCACCGGTGCGCTGCTGGGCGCGCTCGGCGCGGTGGCAGCGGGAGCGCTCCCGGTCGGGTGGGCGCTGGGAATCTGGGCGGTGTTCGCGGTGGCGTACGGTCTGCACGAGATGGGGCTGGTCACGTTGCCCGCCCCCATGCGTCGACGTCAGCTCCCGCGTCACCTGCGCCGCTCCGCGCCGCCGTGGAAGGTCTCACTGCTGTTCGGAGCGATGATCGGCCCCGGGTTCGTGATCTTCATCCGATCCAGCGCCTACTACCTGCTGGTCCTCGGCGTCATCGCGGTCGGCTCACCGGCACTGGGGGCCGCGCTGTTCACGCTCGTGAGCCTGGGTCGCTGCATGCCGAGCCTGCTGGCCATCGTCCACACCCGACGCGGTGGATCCATGCCGGGCTTCCTGTCCGCGATGTGCGTCGTCGACCGCCGGGTCCAGGTGATCACCGGTGCCGGGCTGGTCGCGGTGGCCGCCTTCGCCGCCGTCGCACTGATGTGACGCCGGGGGACGCGGACCGTTCGGGGTCCGCGTCCCTACCGGGCGGCGTCGACGGCGTCGCGTACCGCGGGGAACACGTCCTGCGCCAGGTACGAGAGCTGCTCGTCGCTGGCCGGTCCACCCAGCACGAAGGTGTCGATGCCGTGGTCGAGGGCGAACGCGGTCAGTCGCTGCGCGAGCTCGTCGCGCGGGATGTCGTCGCCGACGTTCAGGATGCGGCGGATGCGGGCGGGATCCCGGCCCGCTGCGGTGGCCGCGTCGTCGATGGTCCGGGTGGCCGCGGCGATGCCGTCGTCGTCGATGTACCCGAGCGACGGGAGCCAGCCGTCGCCGAGCTCGCCGACCAGCCGCAGCATGCGCGGTTTGTAGCCGCCGATCCAGATACCGATGGGGTGAGCCGGAACGGGTCCGGGGTGGACGCCGTCCACCGCGTAGAAGTCGCCGTCGAACCGGATCGCCCGTTCACCGCTCCACATCAGTCGCATCACGGCCACGGCCTCCCGCAACGCCTGCACCGACTCACCCGGCGATCGCCGCGGACCGCCCATCGCGGCGATGGCGTCCCAGAAGGCGCCGGCGCCCAGCCCCAGCTCGACCCGCCCGCCGGTCAGCACGTCGAGGCTCGCGGCCGCCTTCGCCAGCACCGCGGGCGGGCGCAGCGGCAGGCTCGCGACATCGGGGAAGACCGTGAGGTTCTCGGTGCGGGATGCGATGGCGGACAACAGGGTCCACGCGTCGAGGAACCGGCGTTGGTAAGGGTGGTCCTGCACGCCGACGAGGTCGAACCCCACGCGATCGAGCACCGCCGCAGTGTCGAGGATGCCCTGCGCGGCGCTCGCGTCGGGGACGAGGAAGTAACCGAACCGGATGTCGTTGCCGTAGTCGGGCATTGCGGACTCCTTCGCCGGGTACCGGGCCACTTCTCACGATAGGTCTCCCGCCGCCCCACCATCTCCTGAACGGGAGTTCACGGCACGGTCGGGGCGGCGAAGCGTGCGCTGAACTCCCGTTCAGGACTCGGGGGGTATCGACTTGTACGGTGCCGACAACTCGGGGTTGACGATTCACGATCGTCAACCTACGGTTGTCGTATGACGAATCCGGTGCAGATGCCGAACCCCGTTCGGCTGGACGACCTCATCGATGCGATCAAGAAGGTGCACGACGACGCCCTCGAACAGCTGACCGACGCGGTACTGGCCGCCGAACACCTCGGCGAGGTGGCCGACCACCTGATCGGGCACTTCGTCGATCAGGCACGCCGCTCGGGCGCGTCGTGGACCGACATCGGCCACAGCATGGGGGTCACCAAGCAGGCCGCGCAGAAGCGTTTCGTGCCGAAGGGCCCGGGGGAGCCGTCCGACCTGGACGCCGACCAGGGGTTCAGCCGGTTCACGCCGCGGGCGCGCAACACCGTGATGGCCGCGCAGAACGAGGCCCGCGCGGCCGGCAACGACCAGATCCAGCCCGAACACCTGGTGCTGGGCCTGCTCGTGGACCCCGAAGCGATCGCCGTGCGGGTCCTGGCCGCGCAGGGCGCCGGCATCGACGCCGTCCGGGCGGCGGCCACCGCGGTGCTCCCGGCGCGCAGTGACTCCGTTCCCGACCTCATCCCCTTCGACGCGGCGGCACGCAAGGTGCTGGAACTGACGTTCCGGGAGGCGCTGCGACTGGGGCACAACTACGTCGGCACCGAGCACATTCTGCTCGCACTGCTCGAGCAGGAGGACGGCGCCGGAGTGCTCGCCGACCTCGGTGTCGAGAAGCCGGCGGTCGACACCCTCATCGGGGAGACCCTGTCCGTCTTCCTGGCCGCGCAGCAACAGGAGGAGGAGAAGTAACCTCCCCCAGCGTGTTCGGCCGCTATTCGGCGTAGCGCAGGATGGCGGCGGCCGGCACCTCGTCCGGGACCTCACCGGTGCGCACGGCCAGCACCTTCGCACCGGTCAGCAGCGCCCGCCGCGCGATCTCGTCGACCACGCCGTACTCGTGGTTGCCGTCGAGCTCGGCCAGCGTGACGGTGCCGCTGTCCGGGTCGATCGTGCCCGGGACGATGCCCTCGATGTCGACCAGCAGCGTCTCGATCCGGCCGAAGGTCGCCGACCGGGCGACGTCCGAAATCTCGATCTGGGCCCGGCCCTTGGAGCGGAGGTCGTCGAACTGTTGGCGGATGGCGGCGAGCTGCTGGGCGTAGTACCCGTCGAGAACCGCGCGCGTGGCGGCCGCGATCTGCTCGTCGCTCATTTCCTCCGGGTTGCCCTGGATGCCCTCGTCGAGCAGCTTGTGATAGTTGTTCACCGAGCGATACAGCGAGGCGGTCGGCTCGGCAGCGGCCAGGATGAGCGGAATATCGCGCCCGGTCAGCACCGCGCGGAGTTCGTGATCGATGGCGCGCACGTACTCGCGGACTCGCAGCTTGCGTCCCTCGTCACCCTGGACCCGGCCGCGCACCCGACCGGGCGGGGTGCGGCCGAGCGAGCGCACCCCCGCGTGGCTCGCGGCATCCTTCGGCAGGCCCGGCACGTCGACCGTGGTGGGCGGCTGGTCGGCCGTGACCTCGATCAACCGGACGGACCCCTCGGCCAGCGCCAGCACGTACGCCGTCTGCGGGAAGGTCACCGTCCGCAGCATGGGCTTGAGGTAGAAGCGATCGCTGACGATGACGCCCGCGCCGAGTCGATTGGGGAGCCGGTAGCGACGGAGCCGGTCCGGCGTGGCCAGCACGACGAGCGTGCGGGCCTGATACCGCCAGAACGCCTCGTCCTCGATCAGGTCGTCGAATGCTTGCTCGAACGCCACCCGTTCCTTGTGGTCGTCGACCTGTTCGAGTGCGGATTTCACCTGGTTCGTGAATTCGAGCCGGCTCTTGCCCGGGTCCTGGATGTCGTCCTCGGTGGGGGTGTAGATCGAGATGCAGGTTCGACCCTCCACCTCGGCGAGCCGGCGAATCTCGGCATGACTCGGAATATCGCTGTAGAGCATCCTCGACCTCCCGATAGTTGGTCGCCTTCAGCGTACCCAGGACCGTAACGTCCCGGCAGGGGTTTGTCCCCGGACGCGTCGGTGTACGACGGCCATCGGCGGGTGCCCGCACTGCGGAAAATGCCCTGGACCGCAGCGCCGTTCACTCGACGTCCGCGAGAGCCGGCAGGCGTCCGGACCGGACGCTCGGCACGCGCCCCTCGGTCGTGACGCTCCGCCGCTGATCTTGGTGTTATCTTCCCCTCGGACACAGGCGAGTTCGTCGGGCGACGCAACCGCCGGATCGGGGGACGCATGTCGACCAGGCTCACGGCGATGGCGGCGGTGGGGGTGCTGGGCACCGCGCTGGTGGCAGGTCACGCGCAGATCGCATCCGCCGATCCGCTTCCGAACGGCGCCGTGGGCAGTGGCCCGTGCGCGGCCGAGCTGTCGCACGAACTGCAGTCGATCATTCCGGAACGGCTCGAGATCCCGGTGCCGTACCCCGTGGTCACCCCGGTCCCCTTCCCGGCGCCGGAGGCGCCGCAGCCGCGGATCGCGTCCGAGCCGCTGCCGGCCGACCCGTGCACGGACCCGTGCCCGGACCTCACCACCGAGCCGCCCCCGCCGACATCGCTGTCGACGGAGCTGAACATTCCGCAGATCGGGCTGAAGCCGGCCCCGTTCCACTTCGGGATCCCGGTTCCCGGCCCGGACCCCGGCCCACTGCCCCCGCCGCCCGAGCCTGCCGTCCCGGGCGTCGAGCCCGCGCCGCGCACCCCGGCGCCGCCGACCCCGCGGATCGGGAAGGTGGACCGGGTCGCGAAACTGACCGGTGCGGGGTCGGTGAACCGCACCGACAAGCGCTGGCAGGTGCAGGGCACCGACCTCGGCATCATGTGGGAGAGTGCGCCCGGTCAGGTCGCGATCGCGTTCGGCGACACCATCGGCAAGGGCTTCCATCCGCCCGGTGGGCAGGGGGACGACTGGCGCAGCAACGTCCTGGCGTTCAGCACCGACCGGAACCTCTCGGACGGAATGAGTTTCGACTCGATGGTTCAGGACGGGCGGTGTCACGCCGCCGAGCTGCTGAGCAGCCGCAAACTCGACAACGTCGAGATCACCACCATCCCGACGTCCGGGTTCGCGGTGGGTGACCGTCAGTACATGAGTTACATGTCGATCCGTACCTGGAACTCCGTCCCCGGCACGTGGTGGACCAACCACGGTGGCATCGCCTACTCCGACGACGGCGGCTCCACCTGGACCAAGGATCCGTACGCGCAGTGGGACAACATCTTCGGCGTCACCGGCTTCCAGGTGGCGGCGATGGTGCCGGCCGGGGAGTACGTCTACATGTTCGGCACCCCCAATACGCGTCTGGGCGCGGTGGGACTGGCCCGGGTGCCGCGGGACCAGGTGCTCAACAAGTCGGCGTACCAGTACTGGAGCAACGGCAACTGGACGCCCGTGGGCGGCGCCGCGGCGGCCACGCCGATCGTGCACGGCCCGGCCGCCGAGCTGTCGGTGCGCTACGACGAGTCCACCGGCAGGTGGCAGATGTCGTACCTGGACACCGCCAAGACCGCCATCGTGCTGCGCGAAGCGAATTCGCCGCAGGGCGAGTGGTCCGACGGCGCCCCGACGGTGTCGGTGCTCGACTACCCGGAGCTGTACGGCGGCTTCATCCACCCGTGGTCGCGCGGCAACGACCTGTACTTCACGATCTCGACGTGGTCGGACTACAACGTCTTCCTGATGCGCGCCCGCGTCAACGAATAGCGAACAGTTCGGTCGCGGCGTCGACCGTCCGGGCCACGACGTCGGCGCGGTCGGGATCGAGCCCGTGCCGACCGCCCTCGATCACCAGCAGCGGGTGTGCGACCGGGATCAGTGCGAGTGCGGCCCGCATCTCGTCCGGGGTGCCGAAAGGATCCCGATCGCCGTGGACGAACAGCGACGGTGACCGCAGATCCGGAAGATGCTCGGTGCGCGGCTTCTCCGGTTTGCCCGGCGGGTGCAGCGGATACGACAGCAGCACAAGACCGTCCGCGACATCCGGACGTTCGGCGGCCAGCATCGTCGACTGGCGGCCCCCGTAGGAGTGGCCCGCGAGGATCATCGGGCCGTCGGCGCGTTCGCGGAGCGCGGCAGCGGCGGCCACGATGCCCTCCCGGTCCGCCTCGGCATGTGCGCGGTGGGGCGGGCCCGACGGACGACGTTGCCGGAACGGCAGGTTGTAGCGCAGCACCAGCAGTCCGCGCGCGGCGAACCCGGCGGCCATGGCCTGCAACAACTTCGCGTCGAAGTCGCCACCCGCACCGTGCGTCAGCGCGAGCGCGCCGACCGGGTCACCGGCCGGCCGGTGCAGGTAGCCCTGCACTCCGTCGGTGTCGATGTCGAACCGCTCGTCGTGCGCGCTCATGAGCATCGAGGTTACCGTGGGGTGATGCAGCGACTGCGGGTGCTGGTCACCGGGGCCACGGGGTACATCGGAGGGCGTCTGGCGCCGCGGCTTCTCGCCGCCGGCCACGACGTCCGGGTCCTGGTGCGGTCTCCCGACAAACTGCGTGACATCCCGTGGGCCCGTGACGTCGAGATCGTCCGCGGCGACCTCGGCGACCCCGAGTCGCTCCGCGCCGCGACGGCCGGCATCGACGTCGTCTACTACCTCGTGCACTCGATGGGCGGGTCGTCCGAGTTCGTCGAGACCGAGCGGGTGGAGGCGACCAACATGGCCGCCGCCGCCCGGGCCAACGGCGTCGGGCGGTTCGTGTACCTGGGCGGGTTGCATCCCGAGGACGTCGCTCTGTCGCCGCACATGCGGTCGCGGGCCCAGGTGGGGCAGATTCTCATGGACTCGGGCGTCCCCACGATCGTCCTGCAGGCCGGCGTGGTGATCGGGTCGGGCTCGGCGTCGTTCGAGATGATCCGGCACCTCACCAACCGGTTGCCGGTGATGACGACGCCCAAGTGGGTGAACAACCGGATCCAGCCGATCGCGGTGCGCGACGTGCTCTACTACCTCGTCCGGGCGGCCGACGCGCCGCTGCCCCACAGCCGCGCGTACGACATCGGTGGCCCCGACGTTCTCGCGTACGGGGACATGATGAAGGTGTACGCCGAGGTCGCGGGACTGCGCCGGCGTCGGGTGCTGGTGCTCCCGGTCCTCACGCCGCGGCTGGCGGGCCTGTGGATCGGGCTCGTGACACCTATCCCCGGCTCGCTCGGGCGAGCGCTCATCGAATCGCTGCACAACGACGCGGTGGCGTCCGACCACGACATCGACTCCGTCATCCCGCCGCCGGCCGAGGGCCTGACGACCTACCGGCAGGCGGTCCGGTTGGCGTTGCGGCGGATCCAGGAGGGCGACGTGGAAACCAACTGGGCGAGCGCGTCGCCGGTGGGTGCGCCCTCGGATCCGCTGCCGTCCGACCCCGACTGGGCGGGTGAGGCGGTGTACACGGACGAGCGCGAGGCCGGGTGCGACGCCGACGCCGAGACGCTGTGGCGGGTCCTCGAGAGCATCGGCGGCGAGAACGGTTGGTACTCGTTCCCGCTCGCGTGGGTGATCCGCGGCTGGCTCGACCGACTCGTCGGCGGGGTCGGTCTGACCCGCGGCCGGCGCGACGCCCGCCGGCTCAACACCGGTGACCCGCTGGACTTCTGGCGGGTGGAGGCGATCGAGCGTGGTTCGCTGCTGCGGTTGCGCGCGGAGATGCGCACACCCGGGGGCGCGTGGCTCGAGTGGCGGGTGATCCCGGACGGGCCGGATCGCTCGCGGCTGCACCAGCGCGCGATCTTCTTCCCCCGCGGGCTCGCCGGACGGCTCTACTGGTACGCGATCCTGCCGTTCCACGGCATCATCTTCAAGGGAATGCTCACCAACATCACCGGGGCCGCGGCGCGCGAGTACGCCGCGACCCCGTGACCGCTACACCGTGCAGAGCGGCGCGATGTCGGTGCGTCCGCCGGTCGCCGGCGACGTGAGCAGCAGGCACGAGTTGTAGCCGCGCGATTCGACGACGCTGCGGATCTCCCGCCAGCCGTCCTCGCTCACTGCGGGCGTGCGCGAGAGCACGAAGCCGGAGAATCGGGCCGGATCCCCCACCAGTGCCCACGAGTAGTCGTCGGCGAGGTAGGTGACGACGTAGTTGGTCGGACCGTCCGGCCCGTTCTGGAACGGCACCGACGGGAAGCTCACGTGCAGCTGGGCGTTCGTCACCGGGTCGTTGACGCGGGCATTGCCGGTGATGTCGTTGGTTCCGCCCGACCAGGTGGTGCACGTGTTGTTCACGCTGATGTTCGACGCGTCGATCACGCCGTACGTCGCGCGGGTGTCGCGGGCACAGTCCAGATTGAAGGGTTGTGGCACCGCGGCCAGCTGGTACCACGTGCCGACGTACCGGGCGACGTCCAGTGAGGGGACCGGGGCGAGTGGCTGCCACAGGTCGGCCGAGCCGGTGGGCTGAGCCGCGGCGGGAGCGGCGGTGGCGACGGCGGTCGCGGCCACGGCGGCGAAGAGTCCGGCGGTGAGCTTCCTCGTGACGGTCATGGTGGTCGTCCTTCCGGGGAGACGGGAGCGGTCATGCGGTATTCGCCGCCGCTCCCGTCGGTGGATGGGTCCGGAAGATCAACTATCTCAGCGGTGCAGCAGATTCGCACCCGCGATGATCGCCGACAGCGAGGACGAGATGCAGTCCTCGCCGATGGCCATCGCCCAGCGGCGCTCGCCGTCGTGTTCGGCCAGGATGAACGTCGCGGTGCCCGCCGACGTGCGCTGCTGGTGGAACGAGAGGATCTCGAGCTGGAAACCGGCGTCGTAGAGCATCGACGTCAGCGCCGCGATCGGGCCGGTGGCCGTCGCGGACGCCGACGTGATGGTGTCGCCGATCGCGAGCGTCGCGGTGTAGGTGCTGCGGCCGGCGCGAAGACCGGTGCAGTCCCAGCTGCCCAGCCGGACGGGACCGCCGGTGGGGCCGAAACGCTGGGCGAATTCGGTCCAGCTCAGGCCCTGGGCCTGAGCGCGCAGGTCACGCGGCAGATTGGTGCCGAAACGCTGGAAGAACGGATCGTTCGAGAACGTGATGGTGGCGAGAGCCTGGGAAGTGCGCATTTTCGGGGGTCTTCCTGAAGTGAAGGAAGGACCGACAAGTAGACAGCTCAGACGACCCGCAGCGAGGGGTCGGTCCGAATCAGACCCCGCTACGGCGGTGAACTACTACCTGGATGCGCTGCATGACCGAGGAGTCTAAGCGCGACCGCGCGACACACGCAACCCTCAGCCTCGGACGCCGGTGATCTCGTCGGGCGTGTGCGGAAGCTCCGCGGTGGTGGTGACCTGCCCCTTCTCGATGTCGACGGCATGGATGCGGTCCGTGGACGGATCGGTGACGTAGGCGGTGAAGCCCTGCACGAACAGCGCCGGCCGGGGCGTCTGCCATTCGTCGGGCTCGGTCCACGGGTCCACCACGGGCACCGTCCGAAGGGTCGCGCCGGTCGACGGGTCGAGGACGTGCAGCGCACCGTCGGTGCCCAGCACCAGGGCCTCCCCGAAGGGGCCGCGGCCGAGGGAGCGGAACGTGTAGCTCGTGCCGAGGTCGACCAGGCGCAGCTCGCCCGTGACGGTGTCGGTCAGCGACACCCGTTGCGGACGCTCGAGTTCGGCGTCCGGGTCGCTCTTGTAGTCGCCCAGGACCACCGCGGAGTCCTCGGAGCCCGCCTGGTTGCCGATCCGCCCGTACGGGTCGGGACTGGTGACCTTGGTGATGGCGCCGTCCCGGTAGATCAGCAGGCCGTCCTCGCAACCGAAGACGAGGGCCTCGTCCGCGGCGACGGCCTCGCCGTGCACGCCCGGGCACTGCTCGTTTCGGGTGATCTCGGTGCGGGCGGCGTCGTAGACGACGATGCCGTTGCGGGTCTGCGCGTCGCCGAGCGTCGTGACGAGTCCGCCGTCGGCAAGCTCCACCGCGACGCCGTGGTGTGCGGCGGGCGTGGTGAACGACGACGTCTGCGGCGTGCCGTCCGCGAGCGCGGCGGGGTCGAACGACTCGATGCGGCCGCTGCCGTCGTCGAACAGCACGGTGCGCCCCGCGTGGCGGACGACGTGCCCGGGCTCGTCGGCGTCGAAGGTGATGTCGGTGAGTGCGGGCGCGGCGGTCCAGTGGTGGGCGTGGTCGCCGTGGGTCTGCGACCAGGTACCGGTGTCGAGCACGCGGAAGCCGCCCTCGGTGGAGACGATGACGTGGCGCTCGTCACCGGCGGGATTGATGCGGTTGAAGCCCGGGAGGTCGGAATCGCCGACCACGGCGAGGGATTCGGCGTCGAGGACGAGGACGCCTCCGTCGTACGTGACGGCCAGCCGGGGTGTCGCGGAGCGGGTCTGCGCGGGCTCGGCGGCCGGGCTTCCGGTGCCGGCGGCGACGGTGGTGGTGCCGTCGTCGGCGCTCGAGCACGCCGCGAGCAGTGCCGCGCAGGTGAGGGCGGCGGCCACCGCGGGGAGGGGACGGGAAACGTGTCGGATGCGGGTCATGCCGCAAGGTCTATATGGTAATGAAAACCATTGTCAAAGGAGGTGATGCGCATTCGTGCATGTCAGTGGTGCGTCAGGAGTGCGTAATCGGCCGGATGCACGCTGCGGGTGCGCCTGCGGTACGCCCACGACGACCCGGGCCACAGCGCGTGATTGGCCCCGCGTGCGTCCAGGTACCAACTGGCGCAGCCGCCGACACTCCAGACCCCGCGCGAGAGCCGTTTCCGCAGAGACGAATCGAAGTCGTCCTGAGCTTCGGTGCGGACCTCGACCGCGGCCGCGCCGGTTTCCTCGGCCAGGCGCATCGCGTCCAGTGCGTGCGCAATCTGCGCCTCGATCATCACGATCACCGAGTTGTGGCCCAGGCCGGTGTTGGGGCCGGACAGGAAGAAGGCGTTGGGCATTCCGGCGACCGTGACGCCGAGATGCGTGCGGACGCCGTCGTGCTGCCAGCGTTCGAGCAGGCTCACGCCGCCGCGGCCGACCAGGTGCATGCGGTTCGTCGCGCCGGCGACCCGGAACCCGGTTGCGTACACGACGACGTCGACCTCGTGGCGGGTGCCGTCGGCGGTCTCGATCCCGCTCGGGTGGATCGCGGTGATCGGGTCGGTGACGAGCGTGGTGTTCGCGCGGGTGAGCGTGGGATAGAAGTCGTCGGAGCGCAGGATCCGCTTGCAGCCGATGCGGTAGTCCGGGGTGAGCGCGTCACGCAGGGTCACATCAGGCACCTGACGTCGCAGGTGGGCGAGGGCGCGGTTCTGGGTGCGCTCGAGCAGTCGAGGCCGGCGGAGCCCGATGCCGAGCAATTCGGCGCCCCAGTAGACGGCCCCGCGGAAAAGCCTGCGGACCAGCGCACTCCGTCGGCTCACCGCGACGGCCGCGCGGAACCTCCGGCGTGGCAGGACCCAGGCGGGGGTGCGCTGGAAGACGTGCAGGCTCGCCGCCTCCCGGGCGAGGTGCGGGACGATCTGCACCGCGCTGGCGCCGGTGCCGACGACGGCCACCCGCTTGCCGGTGAGGTCGACGTCGTCGCGCCATTGCGCCGAGTGCATGCTCGCGCCCGCGAACGTCTCGGCGCCGGGGATGCGCGGGAGGCGCGGCACGTTGAGCGCGCCCGACGCCAGCACCAGGTACCGCGCCACGAACTCGCGCCCGGCCTTGTCGAAAACGTGCCAGCGGCAATCGGTCTCGTTCCACTGTGCCCCGGCCACCTCGGAGCCGAACTCGATGTGGTCACCCAATGCGTGGCGCTCGGTGAGTTCGGTGAGGTAGTCGAGGATCTCCGGCTGCGCGGCGTGCGAGGAGGACCAATCCGCCTTGGGGGCGAACGAGTACGAGTACAGCACGGACGGGATGTCGCACTCGCAGCCCGGATACGTGTTCTGTCGCCAGGTGCCGCCCACGGCGTCGGCCTTCTCGAGCACCAGGAAGTCGCGCTCGCCGCGGCCGGCGAGTTGCAGGGCCATGCCGAGTCCGGCGAAGCCGGCACCCACGATCAGTACCCGTACCTGACGAACCGCTTCCGACACACTGCTTCCCATCCGCCGACCTTCGCGCCGCGCCTCCCTCGCCGCCTGTCGTCAGCAGTGTGCAACTTGAACGGTGTTCAAGACAAATCGGGCGACCCGTTCATGCGACCTCTTCCTCGTCGCCGGGCTGAACCTTGCGCAGGCCGCGATACGCCTCGGCGGGGGTGCGGCGACCGGCGACGACGGCCTCCACCTCGGCGGCGATCGGCATCTCGACCCCGTAGTCGCGGGCCAGCTCCATCACCGTCGGCGCGGTCTTGACGCCCTCGGCGACCTGCCCCAGTTCCTCGACGGCCTGCTCGACGGTCAGTCCGCGGGCGATCGCCTCGCCGACGCGCCGGTTGCGCGAGGCCGGGCTCATGCACGTGGCGATGAGGTCGCCGACACCCGTGAGCCCCGCGAACGTGCGCGGGTTCGCGCCCATCGTCTCGCCCAGCCGGGTCATCTCGGCGAGCCCGCGTGCGAGCACCATCGCCCGGGTGTTGTCGCCGACCCCCAGACCGTCGGCCATTCCCGACGCGATCGCCACGATGTTCTTGAGTACCCCGCCCAGTTCGCAGCCGAGCACGTCCGTGTTGCGGTACACCCGAAAGACCTTGGACGCGAACAACGGTTGCAGAGCTGCCGCGACGTCGCCGTCCTGCGTCGCGACCACCGAGGCGGCGGCCAGGCCGTCAGCGATCTCGCGCGCGATGTTGGGGCCGGCCAGCAGGCCCACGGGGTGGCCGGGCAGACACTCGGAGATCACCTCGGTGGGCCGCTGCCGGGTGCCGGGCTCGAGCCCCTTCGCTAGCGAGAGCACCGGCACCCACGCGCGCACGTCGTTCGCGATCCGGTTCAGGGTGCTGCGCACCGCGTGCGACGGGACGCCCACCACCAGCACGTCGGCCTCGTTCGCGGCCTCCACGATGTCGGGGGTCGCGCGCAGGCTCTCGGGCAGCTCGTGTTCGCCCAGATAGCGGGAATTGCGGTGCTCGGTGTTGATCTCGTCGGCGGTGTCGGGGTTGCGCGACCACAGCAGGGTGGGGGTGTTGTGCGCCGCGAGTGTGGCCACGGTCGTTCCCCACGACCCCGACCCGAGAACGACGACGCGGACCGGGCGGGCCATCAGTGCTCACCTCGTGTACGGACGTGTGTGGGACTCATGGGTTCAGGTTGGCACTCCGCGGTCTCGTGTGGTGCCGATTCGCCGCCGATTGTCGAATGCAGACCAGTTCGGTGCGGCGCCCCTACAGTTGGGAGCGACGCCACCGTGCCGAGCGACGATTGCGAGTGCTTCCTGTGACGGACGACCTTCCCGTGCGCGACGTGTACGCCGAGCCGACGCTCGCCGACGTGCTGCCGTCGGTGCTCGCGTCGCTGGGGTTGCCGGGTGAAACCGATCGGCTGGGCCTGCCGGCCGCCCACCGGACGGTGGTGCTGGTGATCGACGGCCTGGGGTGGAATCTGCTGCGCCGCAACGTCGACGCCGCACCGTTCCTCAACGGTGTGGACGGGCAGGCGATCCGGGCGGGCTTTCCCACCACCACCGCGACGAGCCTCGCGTCGTTCGGTACGGGGTTGCCGTCGGGCCGGCACGGGGTCACCGGCTACGTGTCCGACGTCGCGGAGGCAGGCGGGCCGTTCAACTGGTTGCGCTGGCAGCGTGTCGGGGACAAGCGGGACGCGCTGACGAAGGTGGTGCCGGAGCGGATCCAGCCATCCCCGACGGCATTCGAGCGGGCAAGGGCGGGCGGTGTGGTCGCGTCGACCGTGCTGCCCCGCGAGTTCGCCGGCAGCGGACTCACCCGTGCGGCGTTGCGGGGCGCCCGGTTCGTCGGGACCGTCGCCTACGGCGACCTGCTGCACTCCACGGCGCACGCGGCAACGGTCGCCGAACGGACCCTGGTCTACTGCTATCTGAGCCAGATCGACACGCTCGGGCACGTGTACGGCCCCGGCAGCGACCCGTGGGTGGCGCAGCTGACGATCGTCGACCGGCTCGTCGAGGACCTCGTCGCGCATCTCGGTCCGGACGTGCGGGTGCTGGTGACCGCCGACCACGGCATGGTGTCCGTCGATCCGCCGCACCGCGTGGACTTCGACGCCGAGCCCGCGCTGTCGGACGGGGTCGCGGCGCTCACCGGGGAGGCGCGCTGCCGGTACGTCCATGTCGAGCCTGGGCAGACGGCCGACGTCCTGCGCCGCTGGCGGGCGGTGCTGGGCCGGCGGGCGTGGGTGGGGACCCGCGACGATGCCGTGGCGGCGGGGCTGTTCGGACCGGACCCGACGCCCGCCGCGCTGCGCCGCATCGGCGACGTCGTGATGATCGCCCGCGGTGCGACCGCGGTGGTGCGCACCGAGGCCGAGCCGCGGATGTCGCTGCTGGCCGGCCAGCACGGGGCACTCACCGACGACGAACTACTCGTCCCCCTCCTGCAGGTGTGACACGCGAGTCCCTGCGAGGCGGCCCGTCGGACTCTAGGGTGGCGGACGGACGGACGGGCGGACCGGACGGGTGCGGAAGACGACTGGGGGCAGAATGCGTACGCGCGAGACGACGATCATCCGGCACTGGAAGGTGAGCTGGCGGGCGTGGCTGGTGTTCTGGTTCGCCCGGATCTTCGTGAAGCCGCTGTTCGCGGCGTGGCCGGCGACGGACCGCGGACTGGCGGCGCTCGCGCACCTCGAGAAGGTGGTCGATCGACTGCCGAAGCCGCGGGGTGTGTCCATCGAATCGCGGACGCTCGGCGGGGTTCCCAGTGAACTGATCACGCACCACCGCAAGGCGTCGGACGCGCTCGCCGGCGCCACGGTGCTGTACTTCCACGGCGGCGGATTCGTGTTCTGCGGCCTGGCCACGCACCGCAGCCTGTGCGCGGTGCTCGCGGCGCGGTCGGGGATCCCGGTGGTGTCGGTCGAGTACCGGCAGCTGCCGTACGGCGGCATCGGCACGTCGATCCACGACGCGATGGCGGCGTACACCGATCTGCTCGGGGAGGCCGAGGACCCCACCAAGATCATCCTGGCCGGTGATTCGGCCGGCGGTTACCTCGCGATGAAGGTGGCCGAGCTGGCCGCGTCGCGGGGCATGGTGACTCCGGCCGCGGTGATCGGGTACTCCCCGCTGCTGAACCTGGCGCTCGAAAAGCACGACCCCGACTACATGCGCCGCGACGCCTACCTCCCGATGGGTCAGGTCGAGGCGCTCAAGGACCGTTGGGCCGGCGGCCCGGAACCGATCGCCGGTGCCGACTCGCCCATCGAGGCCGACCCGCGGCTGTTCCCGCCGGTGTTCTTCAGTGTCGCGCAGTACGAGCTGATGCGTCCCGACGTCGAGGCGATGACGGGGATGCTCGAGGACGTGGGGCAGGCCGTCGAGACGCATGTGTGGAGCGGCCAGATCCACGCCTATCCGGTGCTCGGCACGATCCTGAACGAGGCGACGCTGACGATCGCGTTCAGTCTCGACTTCGCCCGCCGCGCCCTGGGTTACCGCGGCCGACACTCCGCGTGAGCTACCGGCCCGCGGCCTCGATCTGTCCGCGCAGGTTCGCCTCGGTCTGCTTGATCGCCGTGACGACGAACGGCTCGACGAGTTTGCCGAGCGCCCGTCCCGCGAGTCCGCCCGGCAGTTCGTAACCGAAATCGACGGACAATTCGGTGTGGTCGTCGCCGACCGGGGTGAACATCCACGTGGACCGGTTGCCGAATCCGGCGACCGACGACAGCGTGATGAGCCGGTCCTGCTCCCATTCGGTGATCTCGACCGTCGACTTCAGCGCCTTGGGACCGATCTGCATCGTGGTGTCGTAGCGCGCGCCCAGACCCCGGTCCGGATCGCCCAGCGGGTCGAACCGGGTGATCCCGAACATCCAGTCGGGCACGTTCCGATAGTCGTCGATGTGCGCGAACGCCAGGTCGACGGGAACGACCGCTACCGCCGTGTGCCGAACGTGGATCATGTGTTGCTCCCTCCCCAGAGCCTCCCGGGGCTCGGACGTTAGTACATGTCGACAGTGTCCCCGGTCACCGACGCTCCGAAAGGCGGAACTCGGCGATTTCCCGGGCGTTGTCGATCGCGTCCGCCACCGCGCGGTGCCGCTCGTCCGTGGTCTCGGCCACCAGGACCGCGAACTTGTCCGCCGCGCCCATCGGCACCCAGGACGCGAGCGCGTACAGGTGATCACCGGGCTGCTCGAGCACGTCGAACATGCGCGGCGGGGCCGGTGGCGGGTCGTCGCGCAGCTCGCGGACCCGAGTGAGCACGATGTACAGCTCGGTGATCTTGTCGGTGAGATGTCGGAGCTGATCGTCGGAGACCCGGCCGGTTGCCGGCACCGGCCACGGCTGCACCTCCGCGCGCGGATACGGGTCGTCGCCGAGCCAGTGCCGAATCCGGATCCGTTCCTCCCCGACGCAGTCCAGTGCCCACCGGCCGTCGCCGATCCCGACGTGAGAGACGATGCGCACCGCGGTGCCGACGTCGTGCCGGGTGTCGCCACCGCCCACCTCGTGCCCCCGCGCGATGAGGACGGTGCCGAACACCGGTCCCTCGGTCGCGTTGAGGCAGTCGCGCACGAGTGCCTGGTAGCGGGGTTCGAACACGTGCAGCGGCAGCCGTTCCCCAGGCAGCAGCGCACCACCGAGGGGGAACATCGGCAGAACGGTCATTCGGTCAGGATCCCTCATCAGGGCACCCGGAGGCGGGGAACCGGCACCGTGTCGGGCGGGGCGTCACGATCCAGTTCGACGATCAGATGGTCCGCCCAGGCGACCAGGCCGCTGATGTCGAGGGCGTGTGGCGGATCGTCCGCGAACGCCGCGATGCGATGTCGGCCCTGCCGCAACAGCGACACCGCGCCCGCCGGATTGCCGCGCATCTGATGGGTGACCGCGACCGCCAACTGGGCCAGGCCCTGCCACAGACCGCGCTCGGTGGAAGGGGCCTTCTTCCACGCGGATTCGAGCACCTCGTGCGCGTGGAACGGCAGGTCGTGATCGAGCAGACGCTGCGCCTCGGTGACCGCCTCGTCGGGTTCGAGGTCCAGGTCGTCGGGCATCGTGGGAAAGCCCTCCTCGCCCCACGCGAGCGGGCGCCCCAGACGGTCCCGGGGCCGGGCGTTGCGCGGCTTACCGAGGGTGTCCCGATCGCGGTCGGCCATAGAAGCAATCTAGCCGCCGACCGGTCGACAGGGGAGGGGTGCGGCGTCGTCGGCCGGTGCCGTCGCAGGGCGAGTGCCACCGGCGCAGGCGTTGTCGGTACGGATTCTCCCTGCGGCAGTGCCACAAACCGTGCGACAACTGGAAGTCTCCGGCCGCGAGAAAGCGAAAGCCCGGTCAACTGTTCGTTGACCGGGCTTCCATTTGTAGCGGGGACAGGATTTGAACCTGCGACCTCTGGGTTATGAGCCCAGCGAGCTACCGAGCTGCTCCACCCCGCGTCGGTAATTTCAGCCTACACGACATTTCGGGGCGCAATGACCATCCGGGCGATCGGGCGCTGTGTTCCCGGTCACCGGAACGTCGTCCCGGGGGGTTGAGCCGCCGCCTTAATCTGCGAAGACACTGCACGACGAAAACATTGCACGACGAGGGATCCGGAGGGATTCGCATGGCACTGCTCGAGAACAAGGTCGCCTTCATCACGGGTGCGGCGCGCGGACAGGGGCGCAACCACGCGGTGCGCTTCGCTCGGGAGGGCGCGGACATCATCGCGCTCGACGTCTGCGCGTCGGTGTCCGACGACGTCGGCTACCCGGCGGCCACGCCGGAGGATCTCGAGGAGACCGCCCGTCTGGTCCGGGCCGAGGGCCGCGAAATCGTCACGTCCGTCGGTGACGTCCGGGACCAGGCGGCGCTGCAGGCGGCCGTCGACGCGGGTCTGGAGCGGTTCGGTCGCCTCGACGTCGTGGTCGCCAACGCCGGCATCTCGACGTGGAACCGCTTCTGGGAGATGCCCGAGGAGCAGTGGACCACGATGATCGACATCAACCTCAACGGCGTCTGGCGCACGCTCAAGGCGGCCGTGCCCGCGATGATCGACGGCGGCCGTGGCGGCTCGATCATCGTCGTCAGCTCGGCGGCCGGCCTCAAGGCCAGCCCCGGGACGTCGAACTACACCTCCGCCAAGCACGGACTGGTGGGCCTGACGAAGACCGCGGCGATCGAGCTGGGCGAGTTCGGTATCCGGGTCAATTCGATTCACCCGGGTGCCGTGGACACCCCGATGGGCCAGGACGCCAACGTCGGCAAGATCCTGGCGCAGTACCCGCGCTACCTCGACAACTTCAAGTGGCCCCTCGCCGGGCTCACCAAGTGCAGCGTCGACGACGTCTCCGAGGCCGTGCTCTACCTGGCCAGCGACCTCTCGCGCACCGTCACCGGGTCGCAGATGTCGCTGGATCTGGGTCTGACGTCCATCTAGGGGGCTGCGCCGCCCGTGTGCCTTCCGGTAGGCCCCGCTACCGAAAAGGCGCACGGGCGCGAAGCGCCTACAGATTGCCGCGCCGCTCCTGCTCCCGCTCGATCGCGAGGAACAGGGCCCGGAAATTGCCCTTGCCGAACCCGAGCGAACCGTGCCGCTCGATGAGTTCGAAGAACACCGTGGGCCGGTCGCCGATCGGCTTGGTGAAGATCTGCAGCAGGTAGCCGTCCTCGTCCCGGTCGACGAGCACGCCGCGACGCGCGAGTTCCCCGATCGGGACGCGCACCTCCCCGATCCGCGACCGCAACTCCGGGTCCTCGTAGTACGACGCCGGCGTCGGCAGGAACTCGACGCCCGCCTCGGCGAGCCGGTCCACGGCGCCCAGGATGTCCGACGTCGCGAGCGCCAGGTGCTGCGATCCCGGGCCGCGATAGAACTCGAGGAACTCGTCGATCTGGGACCGCTTCCGGCCCACGGCGGGCTCGTTGAGCGGAATCTTGATGCGGTGGTTGCCGTTTGCGACCACCTTGCTCATCAGCGCCGAGTATTCGGTGGCGATGTCGTCGCCCACGAACTCGGCGAGATCGGTGAACCCCATGACGCGGTGGTAGAAGTCCACCCACTCGTTCATCCTGCCCAGTTCGACGTTGCCGACCACGTGGTCGAGCGCCTGGATCACCTGCGGCGCAGTGCTCGGGGCGCCGGTGCGGGCGACGAACCCCGGCAGGTACGGACCCGGGTAGCGGGACCGGTCGACGAGGGTGTGCCGGGTCTCGCCGTACGCGGCGATGCTCGCGGTGCGGACGGTGCCGTGCTCGTCGGTGACGTCGTGCGGTTCGACGAGAACGCGCGCCCCCTGACGGCGGGCGTGCGCGACGCAGCGGTCGACGTCGGTCACCTCGAGTGCGACGTCGTACACGCCGTCACCGTGCCGGCGGTGGTGGTCGAGCAGTGGACTGGCCGGGTCGACACCGCCGCTGAGCACGAATCTGACCGCGCCGCTGCGTAATACGAAGGCCCGGTGATCGCGGTTGCCGGTCTCGGGGCCCGAGTACGCCTCGAGTCTCATCCCGAACACCGTGCGGTAGTAGGCGGCCGCCTGCGTCGCGTTGCCCACCACCCACACGATCGCGTCCCACCCGACCACCGGGAACGGGTCGGTGGACGGATCGTGTTCGACGAGTCCGAGCAGTTGGCGCAGGTCGGCATCGTCGAGGCGGCCGAGTGCCTGGTCGACGGTCATGAGCAGTCCTCCCGTCACGTCGTGTCGATTGCACCGCGCGGCGCTCGCGCTCGGCAACACCCACCGCTGCTGCTGCTCACACTGGACAATCTGTCTCGGCCGGAGGGTGTTCGACTGTGCGTTCTGTACAGCGGCCCGCACCGTGTTCGGGGCCGGCCCGCCGGGTGCAGACGGGAGCGTGCCGGGGATGTTTCGGTCAAAATCCCCCCGTGGGGGCCCGGCTGCGCTAGTTTCGGTAGCCGATACGTCGTGGACGGGAGCTACCGGGCACGGTCTGCGAAAAGTACTGTCGTCGCGGGCTTTCGGCGGCGGACGGGGGAGTTGCGGGGAGAGGTGTACATGGGGTTGGCCGACCGGCTCGCGGCGGGCACGCGCACGATCGCGGCCCGGGACGCCGAGTTCGTCTACGGGGAGACCGACGGCAATATGGCGCATTTCGTCGTCGTGTACGTCTTCGACACCACGCACCATCCGGACGCGGAGCTCACACCGGAGCGCGCGGTCGAGTGGGTGCGGGCACGCCTCGGCCACCACCACCTTTTCACGCACCGCATCCGGCGGGTGCCGCTGGGCCTGGACCATCCGCACTGGATTCCCGCGCCCGATTTCGAGCTGGAAGACCACGTGCGGGTCACCGAGATCACCGAGCCCGGCTGGGCTCCCCTCGAGGAACCGTTGGCCCGGTTGGTGAGTTCACGCATGGATCTCACCCGGCCACCGTGGGAGTTGCACTTCTTCACCGGCGTCACCGGGATCGTCGACGGACCCGGCCGGCTCACCGCGGTGGCGCTCAAGGCGCACCACAGTGTCGGAGACGGGCTGGGGGTGCTGCAGCTGGTGGAGGAGATGTTCTCGGACCGGACGAGCACCGCCACCGCGGCCCACCCACCGCGGTGCCCCCGGGCGCGAATGTTCGCCGCGTCGGTGGCCGGTCTTCCGCGCCGGCTGCGCCGCTTCGCACGGGACGTTCCCGGCAACCGGGCCGCCGCCCGAGCGGTGGGGGAGCTCGAGCGGTCCGGTGCCTGGTCGACGCCGGGCGCGCGGCCGGGCATCCGGTTCAACGGCCCGGTCAGCGGCTCGGTGGCCATGGTGCCGATCACGCTGTCCGTGGCCGCACTGCGACGCATCAAGCAGGCCGTTCCCGGGGCCACCGTGAACGACGCCCTCCTCGCCGTCGTGGCGAACGCGCTCGCCGGTTACCTCGCCGAGAAGGGCGAACCCTACGGCGATTCGCTCGTCGCAATGGTGCCGCGGTCCATGCGCAAGATCGAGGACTGGGAGTCCGCGAACCAGCTGGCGATCATGAACGTCGACACGCACACCGACGTCGCGGATCGGCTCGAGCAGGTGGCGCGAATCGCCGAATCGTCGAAGTCCGAGAAGGAGCGCACCTCGCACGTCGCGGTCCGCCGGGCCGCGGCGGTGACGGAGAACGTGCCGGCGCCGCTCATGCGGCTGCTGACGTACGCGCACCGGAAGGCCACCACCTACGACCCGGGCCGTCCCCGCTACCGGCACACCATGATCAGCAACGTGGCGTTCGGGGTGGAGAGCCTCACGCTCGAGGGCGCGCCCGCCGCGGCGGTGTTCGGTGGTCAACCACCGGTGGATGGGGACGGTCTGCGCCATTTCCTGGCGGCTGCGGCGGGGGGCGATCTGACACTGACCGTGTTCGCCGATCGCGCGATGATGCCCGATCCGCACCGATACATCGACCTGATCCGGGCGAGCCTCGCAGAGTTGGAGCAGGTGGCCACCGTCGACGGACCTGTCCAGGGTCCGTCGGACGGGATCGCTTCCTGAGCGGATCCACCCGCGCCGGTCCGAGTGCCCGTCCCCGTCGGGATTCGTCGTTAGTCTGATACCGAACGTGCGCACCACGCGACCCGATCGGAGTGGACGATGGCAGCAGCGAACGAGACTCGGCCGGTGCTCGTGGGCGTCGACGGATCCGACGCGGCCCTCCATGCCGTCAGATGGGCGGCCGTGGAGGCACACGCACGCAAAGTGCCGCTGAAACTCGTGCACGTCATCGACACCGAGAACGACTTCCCGTTCGTCGCGGACGATCTCGAGCAGGAAGAGTCCGCCGGACGCGAGGCGCTCGCGGCCGCGCGCGATGCGGCCACCATCGAGGACTACACCATCGACATCGAGGTGGAACTGCTTCGCGGACGGGTGAATCGGGCATTCGTCGACCTGTCCGAGAAGGCCGGTCTCCTCGTGGTCGGTTCGGTGGGTGCGGGATTCTTCGAACGGATGGTGCTCGGATCGACGGCGTTGTCCCTCGCCCATCACGCCAAGTGCACGGTCGCGGTGGTGCGTGGCGCCGACGGCAGTTCGGCCCCACCCGTCGCCGGCCCCGTCGTCGCCGGCGTCGATCACTCCGACAGTGCGGACATCGTCGTCGGCACCGCGATGCAGGAGGCGGCCATTCGGCACGCCGAGATGACGGCGGTGCACGCGCGTCGCCGGCGCGGAAGCAAGGAGGCCGACGAGGAGGCCCGGGCGCGGATCGACCGGTTGATCGCGACATGGGGAGCGAAGTTCCCGTCGGTGAGCGTCGAGACGGTCCTCGCGGACACCGGGCCCACCAAGCACCTCGTCGCGCTCAGCGCCGGCGCCCGGTCGATCGTCGTCGGCAATCGAGGTCGCGGCGGATTCGAGAGTGCACTGCTCGGCTCGACCAGCCAGTCGCTGCTCTATCACGCACAGTGCCCGGTGATCGTCGCCCGCTCACGTGTCACCCCCTGAGACGGGACCGTCGTGGACCGGGCCGGGCACCGCCTCGACAGGCTCGACGTCGAACTGATCACCAGACTGCGGGACGAACCACGCATCGGGATCCTCGAGCTGTCCCGCCGGGCGACGGTCGCGCGTGCAACGGTGCAGGCCCGGCTGCGCCGGCTCGAGGAGGCCGGGATCATCATCGGATACGGACCCGAGATCGACTTGCGCACAGCGGGATACCCGGTGCAGGCGTTCGTGACGCTCGAGATCGCGCAAGGATCGTTGGGACAGCTGACGAGTGAACTCGAGGAGTATCCCGAAGTGGTCCAGGCGTGGGCCACCACCGGCGTCGGTGACGTCCTGTGCCGGGTCGCGGCCGCGTCACACGACGACCTGCAGTCGCTTCTGATCGCACTGCATCACTCGTCGACGGTGGCCCGGTCGATGTCGGTGGTGGTGCTGTCGGAGATCGTGCCGTTCCGGGCGCTGCCGCTACTGGCGAAAGCGGTCGAGCGGTAGAACGGGCCCCGATCTAGTCGCCCTCGCCCAACTTGTCCTCGCCGCGCCGACGGAAGAAGGCGAACCCGGGAACGCCGATGATGGCCTGGCGGACGTCCTTGACCACCTCGAGCAGTTCGTGGACCTCGGGGGAGACCGTGTCGAGGGTGGTCAGGATCGGCATCAGTGCCGTCATCCGGTCGGCCAGTTCGGGCAGTTGATCGAACAGCTTGATCGCCGCGTGGACCTCGTCCTCGCTGATCTCGTTCACGAAGCGCGACGCCAGCGGGGCGGCGTCGAGCGCGAGGGGCCGATAGAGTTTCAGCATTTCGTCGGCCACGGCGGCCGAGTGTGCAGCGGAGCCGACCACCACCTCGGTCTCGCTCGCCACCACCGCGGTCCGGTCGGCGATCTCCGCGCACGCGCTGATCACGGCGTCGGCCGCCGCCACCGCGCGGGCTGCACCGTCGACGACCACGGACACCTGCCGCACCAACCCCTCGGCGTCGTCGAGCAGCGCGGACACCCGCGCGGGCAGACCGGCGACGAAGGTGGCGGTCTCCAGGGACCACCGCGCCGCCCTCTGGACCGTCGGAAGCAGCCGGAGCGGGTTGACGAAAAGTGACGGCATTCTGCAATCCTGCACGAACTTGCCGGGTTGTCGGGGGTTGCTGGGAGGATCGGAGCCGTGGATGTGGAACACGCAGTCGTCGATTCGCCCGTCGGGCCGTTGACTCTCGTCCGCAACCCCGACGGCCTGTGCGGTCTGTACATGCACCTGCAGCGCCATCTCCCCGCCGGCGAGCGCTTCGGCCCGCGTGTCGACACCGGTTTCGGGCAGGTCACCGCGCAGTTGGACGAATACTTCGCCGGTGAGCGCACGGCGTTCACGGTGCCGCTCGCGCCGCGGGGCACCCCGTTCCAGCAACGGGTGTGGGCCGCGCTGCAGACCATCCCGTACGGACGGACCTGGACGTACCTGCAGCTCGCGGAGCACCTCGGCAACGTCGCCGCGATCCGGGCCGTCGCCGCGGCCAACGGCCGGAACCCGATCGGCATCATCGTGCCGTGCCACCGCGTGGTCGGCAGCAACGGCTCGCTCACCGGCTACGCCGGCGGCCTCGAGCGCAAGCGGTTCCTGCTGGATCTGGAGACCCCGGCCTCCGTGGGAGTCCAGGATGGGCTGTTCTGACGCGGACGGCACCTCACGTTCCGGCGCGCCGGAACGTCTACCCGGTGTGGGACTGAAACCGTTCGAGAAGATCGTCGCCGAGCACGGGCCGGTGGTGCTGCGGGTGTGCCGCGCACTGCTCGGTCCCGTCGACGCCGACGACGCGTGGTCCGAGACCTTCCTGGCGGCGCTGCGGGCATATCCCGACCTGGCGCCCACGGCCAACGTCGAGGCGTGGCTGGTGACCATCGCGCACCGCAAGGCCGTCGACGTACACCGGGCCCGCCGGCGCACCCCCGTTCCCACCGACGAGTTGCCCGAGCACGCGTCGGCCCGGGACGTTCCCGGCACCTGGAACCACGAACTGTGGGACGCGCTGGCCGAGCTGCCGTTCACCCAGCGGGCGGCCGTCGTCCACCACCACCTGGCCGGGCTCCCCTACGCGGAGGTCGCCGCGATCCTCGGCAACAGCACCGCCGCGGCCCGCCGCGCCGCCGCCGACGGCATCGCGCGGCTGCGCCGCACCTACCCGGCCGACACCGAATCATTCGCACAGGAAGGAGCCGTCCGATGAGCGTCCTGCCCAACCCGGCCGTGGATCCCGCGGATTTGAGCCGTCTGCACGCCCGCCTGGTCGCCGCCGCCGACCGGGACGGGGTGCTCGACCTCGGTTACCGCTCCGTCGACACTCCCGTCGGGCGGCTGCTGCTGGTCGCCAGCGAGGTCGGTCTCGTCCGGGTCGCCTACCCGCGCGAGGACCACGACGCGGTGTTGGCGATGCTGGCCCGACAGGTGAGCCCGCGCATCCTCGAGGCCCCGACCCGGCTCGATGCCGCGGCCCGACAACTCGACGAGTACTTCGTCCACCGGCGCACCCGCTTCGACGTCCCGCTCGATCTGCGGTTGGCGAGCGGCTTCCGACGCACCGTCCTCACCCGGCTGCCCGACATCGCGTACGGCAGCACCGCCAGTTACGCGCAGGTGGCCGAGGCCGCCGGCAGCCCCCGCGCCGTGCGCGCCGTCGGTACGGCGTGTGCCACCAATCCGCTGCCGCTGTTCGTCCCGTGCCACCGGGTGGTGCGCAGCGACGGCGGGATGGGGCAATACGCCGGTGGCGTCGACACCAAGCGCGCATTGCTGACACTGGAGGCGGCGTGAGCACGCTCACCGGCCGCGTCGATGCCCTCGACTGGACGCCGCTGCTCGACGAGCTCGATCGGTTCGGCGGCGCTCAGAGCGCGCGGCCTCTCCTCGAGCCCGACGAATGCCGGGAACTTGCAGAGCTTTTCGACGACGGCGCGCTGTTCCGGTCCACGATCGACATGGCCAGGCACCGCTACGGCGCCGGCCGGTACCGGTACTTCGACTACCCGCTGCCGCCGTCGATCGCCGAGTTGCGGGCCCGGTTCTACGAGAAGCTGGTGCCGGTGGCGCGCGAGTGGGCGGGGCGGCTGGGTCGGCCGGCGCCGTGGCCGGACACGCTCGACGAGTGGCTCGCGACGTGTCACGCGGCGGGCCAGACGCGTCCGACGCCGTTGATCCTCCGCTACGGTCCGGGCGACTGGAACGCGCTGCACCGAGACCTGTACGGCGAGTTGGTGTTTCCGCTGCAGGTGGTGATCGGACTCGACGAGCCCGGCGTGGACCACGACGGCGGGGAGTTCCTGCTGGTCGAGCAGCGGGCCCGCGCTCAGTCCCGTGGCACCGCGACCGTGCTGCGGCAGGGGCACGCGTTCGTCTTCACCACCAGCGATCGTCCGGTGCAGTCGGCCCGGGGATGGTCGGCGGCCCCGATGCGGCACGGGGTCAGCACCGTTCGCGGTGGGGCCCGGCGCACGCTCGGACTGGTACTGCATGATGCGGAGTGAATCGAGAAAAGTACAAAATGCTCAGTTTTGTACAGAACGGACCGCCGTGTACATGTTGATCGGCCGGGACGGGAAGCCCTACGAGAGCGCCACTCCCGGCACTCTCGGCGGTCACCGCAAGGACCGCATCTACGGCACACTCGACTGCCCGGGCGCCGCCCGCGCCCTCGCCCGGGGTGGTTACGTGACGCAGCGCGTCTTCTTCGCCGACGAGGACACCGCGATCGCCGCCGGCTACCGGCCCTGCGCGGTGTGCATGCGTGCCGCGTACGAGGCGTGGAAATCTCTGGGCAGCAAGGAGAACGGGTAGATGTCGGCGCTCATCCCCCGGCCTCGTCGCACCGTCGCGCCCGGCGCGGTGCTGGTGCCGGACTGGCTGGATCTCGCTGAGCAACGCCGACTGGTGGAAGCGTGCCGCGAGTGGGCGCGCGGGCCGGTGCGGATGCGGGCCGCGCGGCTGCCCACCGGGCACGCGATGTCGGTGCAGACCGTGTGCCTCGGGTGGCACTGGCAGCCGTATCGCTACAGCCGCGTCGCCGCCGACGCCGGTGGCGGCCGGGTGCTTCCGGTGCCGGACTGGTTGGTGCAGTTGGGCCGACGTGCCGTCGCCGACGCGTACGACGACCCGCCGGCGGCCGCGTCCTACGATCCCGACGCCGCACTCGTCAACTTCTACGACGACACCGCCCGCATGGGGATGCACCGCGACCAGGAGGAGCGGGCGGACGCCCCGGTGGTGTCGCTGAGCATCGGGGACACGTGCACGTTCCGCTTCGGCAACTCCGAGACCCGGAACAAGCCGTACACGGACGTGGAACTGCAGTCGGGCGATCTCTTCGTCTTCGGCGGCCCGTCCCGCTTCGCGTATCACGGTGTACCCAAGGTGTTCCCGGGCACTTCCGACCCGGACTGCGGACTCACGTCGGGCCGGCTCAACATCACGCTGCGTGTGACGGGACTGGAGGACGAGCGGTGACCGACGCCATCACCCTCCCGTTCCGGCCGCCGTTCACCACCACCCCCATGCTCGGCGCGCTGGCCGCGCACGCCGTGGCCGGACTCGAGAGCCACGACCGCGACACCGCCACCCACACCCGGGTCGTCCCCGCACCGCACGGGCCGGCCGTGGCGAGCGTCCGGTTGGACGGGGCCGGCGGCCACGTCGCGGCGACGATCCGCACGTCGCATCCCGATGACGCTGCGCACGTCGAATCACTGGTCCGTCGCTGGCTCGATCTCGACGCCGATCCCGACGTCGTCGACGCGGCACTCGCGCGGCACGCACTGCTCGCGCCGCTCGTGGCGGCGCGGCCCGGCCTGCGGGTGCTCGGCTCGGTCGACGGCTTCGAGACCGCCGTGCTGACGGTGCTGGGCCAGCAGGTCTCGTTGTCGGCGGCGCGGACATTCGGGTCGCGTCTGGTCGCGTCGTTCGGCGAGCCGACCGGTTTCGACGGTTTCGTGAGTTTTCCTGCACCGCAGACTCTGGCCGAGCTCGACCCGGCGATCATCCGGAAGGCGGTGGGGCTCACCGGTGCGCGTGCCCGCACGGTGCAGGCACTCGCCGCGGCCGCGGCGGGCGGGCTGCGGCTGGCGCCCGACGCCGACCCGGGCGAGTTCCGGTCCCGTCTGCTGGCGCTCCCCGGCATCGGTCCGTGGACCGCCGACTACCTCGCGGTGCGGGTACTCGGTGATCGCGACGCCTACCCCTCCGGCGACCTGGTGTTGCGGCGGGCGCTGGGGGTGAAGACGCCACGCGAGGCCACCACGGCATCCGAGCCGTGGCGGCCGTGGCGGGCCTACGCCCTGTTCCACCTGTGGACGAGTCAGGCGTTCGTGTGAGCCGTCAGGCCTTGGCCTCCGCTGCCGGACTGGCCGGGTTCCGATCGCTCGATCCCGATCCGTTCGAGCCGCTCTGCTCGGCTCGGACGCCCTTCTCGATCCGCTCTCCGACGTCCTTGTCGATGTTGCGCCAGTACTCGAACGCACGCACCAGGACGGGTTCGCTCACGCGGTTGAGCAGGTGTCCCACGACGTTCGACACCAACCGTTCGCGGGCCGCGTCGTCGAGCACCTCCCGCACCAACGTGCCGGCCTGGCCCCAGTCGTCGTCGTCCTTGCGGAGCGTGTACGCCTGATGGACCATCTCGCCGTCGCTGTACCAGCTGGGAGACTCGCCCGCGACCGACGTGTCGGCGTGCGGACCGCCCTTCGAATTGGGCACGTACACGGGATCGCCGGGATTGTGGTGCCGCAGTTGCCCGTCCTTGGTGTACGAGTTCCGCGGTCCCGCGTGCGGCGAATTGACCGGTAGCTCCTTGTAATTGGAGCCGATACGGTAGCGATGCGCGTCCGGGTACGAGAACCACCGACCGAGCAGCATCTTGTCCGGGCTCGGCCCGGTGCCCGGTACCGAGCTGCTCGGCTCGAACGCGGCCTGCTCGATCTCGCAGTGGTAGTCGTCCGGATTCCGGTCCAGTTTCATGGTGCCCACGTCGATGAGCGGGTAATCGCCGTGCGGCCACACCTTCGTCAGGTCGAACGGATTGAACCGATAGGTCTTTGCCTCCTCGTACGGCATGATCTGCATCTTCAGCGTCCAGGTCGGGAAGTCGCCGCCCTCGATGTGCTCCCACAGGTCCCGCTGGTGGTAGTCCGTGTCGATGGACGCCATCCGGTCGCCCTCTTCCTGCGTGAGGAACTCGACGCCCTGGTCGGTCTTGAAGTGGTACTTCACCCAGAACCGTTCGCCCTTCGCATTCACCCACATGTAGGTGTGGCTCGAATAGCCGTTCATGTGACGCCACGTGCGGGGGATGCCACGATCGCCCATCAGCCACGTCACCTGGTGCGCGGACTCGGGTGAGAGCGTCCAGAAGTCCCACTGCATGTCGTGATCGCGCAAGTTGTTGTCGGCCCGCCGTTTCTGCGACCGGATGAAGTCCTGGAACTTCATCGGGTCCCGCACGAAGAAGACCGGCGTGTTGTTGGCGACCATGTCGAAATTGCCCTGCTCGGTGTAGAACTTCAGGGCGAAACCGCGCGGATCGCGCCACGTGTCCGGGCTGCCGCGCTCACCGGCGACCGTGGAGAACCTGGCGAGCATCTCCGTCTTCTTGCCCGGTTGGAAGAGGTCCGCCTTGGTGTAGGCGCTCACGTCGTTCGTGACCTCGAACGTGCCGAATGCCCCGGCGCCCTTGGCATGTGGTTGCCGCTCCGGTACCCGCTCCCGATTGAACTGGGCCATCTTCTCGATCAGGTAGTAGTCCTGGAGCAGGATCGGCCCGTCGGGCCCCACGGTCAACGAGTGCTCGTCGCTGGTCACGGGGATGCCGGAGTCGTCGGTGGTGTAGTTCGCCATCTCATTCCTTCCCTACGAGTCACGGAGACGTGCAGGCGAGGCTGCACTCGGGACGACGGCGTGAAAACGATTGGGCTGCACGACATCGTCGGTGGAGTGGCTCCCGGCGGGCGGAGCGCGTGCGCTCCCGGTGCGGCGGCGGGGCTCCTCCACCGCACTGCGACGCGGCGCGTACCGAGCGCGCCATCCATCAGTACCACCCGACCACTTCCCGGACGATCCGTCAACCACCCGTCCGGATCTGTCGCTCTCGGCACCGAAGTGGCATTCTGGACGAGAGGGAGGGTTGGATCCTTCGAGGTAAGCACATGGATCGGCGGACAAGTCGGCGGGTCGAACGGTGGATGGCCTGGCTCGCCGTCGCGGCACTGACGGCGGCACTGGTCGGCGTGGTGGGCCGGGCGGTCGCCGTCGGGGACCCGAACGTCGGGTCGACCCCGCAAGTGCCCACGACCGAGCAGACGACCAGCACGCGCAACACCGGGCTGCAACAGACCGACACGTTCGGCTACATCCCCCGTCGCGAGACCACGACCCTGCAGACCGGACTCATGGGCCCCGGGGGAGGGGGCATGCAGGGCGGCGGCGGGCTGTTCGACAACGTGGATCCGCCGCTTCCCAACGGGGGACCGCAGATCGCCGCGGTACCGGCGAGTTCGCCGAGCCTCCCGTCGCCGGCGGGGTGAGGACGGAACCGCTCGCGATCCGGACGGTTCGGCGGCTCAGACGGTTCGGTCGGTTCGGTCCGTTGGGTCGGTTCGATCCGTTCGGTCCTGGGCCCGCGCCAGCTTGGACGGCCACCAGATCGGCTTGCCGATGTCGTGCGAGAGCGCCGGGACCAGGACGCTGCGCACGACGATGGTGTCGAGCAGGACGCCGAACGCGACCGCGAAACCGACCTCGGCCAGGAACACCAGTGGCAGCACCCCGAGCACCGCGAACGTGCCGGCCAACACGACCCCCGCCGACGTGATGACACCACCGGTGACGGCGAGGCCGCGCAGCACCCCCGGCCGGGTCCCGCGGGTGAGCGTCTCCTCCCGGACCCTGGTCATGAGGAAGATGTTGTAGTCGATCCCGAGGGCCACCAGGAACACGAACGCGAACAGCGGGAACGACTGGTCGGCCCCGGCGAAGTGGAAGACGTGGGTGAAGAAGAACCCGCACACGCCCAGGGTCGCCGCGAAGCTCAGAACCACGGTCCCGATGAGGATCAGCGGTGTCAGCAGTGCCCGGAGCAGGATCGCCAGCACGACGAAGATCACGACCAGCACGATCGGGATGATCAGGTTGCGGTCGTGCACCGAGGCGGTCTGGACGTCCAGCGTCGCGGCCGAACTCCCGCCGACGAGCGCGTCCGCGCCCGGCACCGCGTGCAGCGTGTCGCGCAGACGCTCGACCGTCCGCAGCGCTTGGGGCGAATCGTACGAATCGACCAGCGCCACATTGACGATCGTGCGCCCGTCGATGGGGGCGACGTTCAGCAGTGCGGGCGGGCACCCGGGCGGCAACTGCTGAGCCGCATTGCCGCCGGAGTTCTGCAACAGCGACTTGACCTTCTCGATGTCCACCTGCACGCACACCGAACCCGGCCCCTGCCGCACCCCCTCGACACCGCTCGCAGCCGCGATCACGGCGTCGACACTCGACGCGTTCGTGGTGACGACAGCCGGGGCACCCGCGCCCTGATCGAAGTTCGCGTCGTACAGCGCCTGCCCACGCACCGCGTCCGGCTCGTTGGTGAAGTTCTCGGTGGCCGTGAGGCCGTCGGTCTGCAGACTGCCGATTCCGACGGCGAACAACACGGCCAGCAGGGCCGCCGCCCCGATCCACGCGGGCCGGTCGCGGCGTCCGACCGTGTCGGCGATGCGTGCCCACAGGCCGTGGGTCGCAACGTCGGTCGCGCCGTCCACCCGGGGTTTGCGCGGCCAGAACACCCAGCGGCCGGTCGCTGCCAGCGCGACCGGGAGGAACGTCATCATCACGATGTAGGTGCACGCGATGCCGATGGCCGCGACCGGTCCGAGGCTCTTGTTCGAATTGAGCTGCGAGAAGCTCAGGCACAGCAGGCCGAGAATGACGGTGACCGCCGACGCCGTGATCGCGGGCGCGGACTCCCGCCAAGCCTTGGTCATGGCGTCGAAGCGGTTGTCGTGGAAGTGCAGTTCCTCCCGGTACCGCGCGATCAACAACAGCGCGTAATCCGTGCCGGCGCCGATCACCAGGACGAACAGGATGCCCTGGCTCTGGCCGGTGAGGGTGAGGATCTCGTGGTCGGCGAGCAGATAGATCACCATCGACGACAGTCCGAGCGCGAGCAGCGCCGAGAACAGCGGGAAGAACCACAGCACGGGCGAGCGGTAGACCACCAGCAGGATGAGGATCACCACCAGCAGCGCCACTGCGAGCAGCGTGCTGTCGAGACCCTCGAAGGCGTCGATGAAGGCCACGAGCAGACCGCCCGGCCCGGCGGGCAACACCTCCACCTCGGTGGACACGGCGTTCTGTGCCGCCTCCAGGACCTCCTGCTCGGCGCCGGCGAGTTGTTCGCCGTTGAGCGTGGTGCCGTTCTCCTTGGCGATCAACGGCACGAGCACCGCCGCCGTGGTGCCGTCGGTCGAGTACTGGGTGGGGGTGACGCTGTCGCCATCCACCCCCTCGACGGATGCCATCGAGATCCGGGCGCGGTCGATGGCCGCCTTGTCCTCGTCGGTGAGGCCGCCGTCGCGATGGAACACCACCGCACCGGGGACGGTCTCGACCTTCAGAAACTTCGCGGACTCGTTCGCCACGACGGTCGACTCCGCCGAACCGGGCAGGTAGGACGCGTTGTCGTTCTTCTGGACCTCGGCGAGCTTGCCCTGGAACGAGCCCCCGAGCCCCCCGAGTAAGAACGCGACTATCGCGATCGCGACGATCGTGAACACGGGCCAGCCGCGACGAGCGCGGGAAGCCGTGCCGGGTGGGGTACCGCCGGTGGACTCCACTCTCGTCATCGGTGGCTCCTCGTACGATTCGCAGCCGGACAACCAATGCAGACCAGTACAACACGCGCCGCGCAGCGTACGAGGGGTCTCAGCGAAGTTTGATGCTGCCGCCGTCCACCATGATCGTCTGCCCGGTGATGTAGGAGGCATCGGCGCTGGCGAGGAACACCGCGACCCGTCCGACGTCCGACTCGGGATCGCCGAAGCGGTGCAGCGGGGTGCGTGCCAGCAGTGCCTCCTCCACTCCCGGGTTGGCCGCGATGTACGCCTCTATGCCCTCGGTGAGTGCCAGGGGGGAGATGAGATTGACGTTGATGTCGTCGGCCGCCCACTCGTTGGCGGCCACGCGGCTGATCGCGCGGATCGCCTCCTTCGCGGCGGCGTAGGACGCCTGGTTGGGTTGACCGTCGATGCCCGCGCCGGAAGCGAAGTTGATCACCGAGCCGCGCGCCGCCTTCAACTGCTCGTAGCACGCCTTCATGAGCCAGAACGTGGGGTAGAAGCCGGTCCCGAACGACAGGTCCATCATCTCCTGCGTGGTCTCGAGCAGCGGGGCCTGCCGGGACGCGTGCGCGTTGTTGACCAGCACACTCACCGATCCGAAGGCGTCGACCGCAGCTGCGCGGATGTCCCCGGCGCTGGACTCCTGCGAAATGTCGGCGTGGAGGTAGCGCACCGCGTCACCCAGCTCGGACTCGATCGCCCGGCCGGCCTCGTCGTTGATGTCGACGACCAGCACCTTGGCGCCCTCCTTCGTGAACGCGCGCACGATGCCCCGGCCGATGCCGCCCGCCCCGCCGGTGACAATCGCGACCTTTCCGTCAAGTCTCATGATCAACCTCCGATATCGTTGTGGCCGTAGCGGATACGGTGTCGCTTCCCGACGATAGTCTCGGGTGGTGCGTGCGTCTGCGTTCGCGAGGTGAAGGAAACATGGCCCGCCACCGACGAACTGGCCCGCGGTGGTCGCCGTGACGGTCGGCGAGATGCTCGTCAACATTGTCCTGGTCGTCGTGTTCGTCCTCGTGGGCGGACTCTTCGCGGCCACCGAGATCGCGCTGGTCTCGCTGCAGGAGGGGCAGATCCGAGCGCTCGAGCAGCGCAGCCGGCGCGGCGCGCGGGCCGCGGCGCTGGCCCGTGACCCCAACCGGTTCCTCTCGTCGGTGCAGATCGGAGTCACCGTCGCGGGATTCTTCTCCGCGGCGTACGGGGCGTCCGAACTCGCGCCGAGCGTGGTGCCGGTGCTGCAGGGATGGGGGTTGTCGACGTCGGCCGCCCACGCGGTGGCGCTGATCGTCACCACGTTGGTGATCTCGTACCTGTCGCTGGTGCTGGGCGAACTGGTGCCCAAGCGCATCGCGTTGCAGAACGCGACCGGTGTCGCGTGGGTGACCGCCCCGCCGCTGGACCGCTTCGCGACGATCGTCCGCCCGGTGATCTGGCTGCTGTCGGTGTCCACCGATGCGCTGGTGCGGGTTCTGGGCGGCGATCCCGGGCGCAGGAGCGAGGAGATGACACCGGCCGAACTGCGGGACCAGGTGCTGGGGCACGGCGGTATCGCCGACGAGCAGCGCCGCGTTCTCGCCGAAGTGTTCGACGCCGGCCGGCGCAGCCTCACGGAGGTGATGCGGCCGCGGACCGAGGTGGACTTCCTCGCCGCCGACACTCCGCTGCGGCATGCGCGCGCCGAGACGCTCGCGTCGGGCCACAGTCGCTATCCGGTGGTGGGGTCCTCGCTCGACGACGTCGTCGGCTTCGTGCACGTCCGCGACCTCCAGCTCGCCGATCCCGATCTCACGGGCACCGTCGGGGACATGTGCCGGCCGATCCTCGCGCTTCCCGGGTCCAAGCCGGCGCTCGCCGCGCTCGCGCTCATGCGCCGGGACAACGCGCAGATACTGCTCGTCGTCGACGAGTACGGCGGCACCGCGGGCATCGCGACCGTCGAGGACATCGTGGAGGAGGTCGTGGGCGAGATCGGCGACGAGTTCGATCCGCCTCCGGCGGCGCCCACGACGCCCGAGGGAACGCGGGAGCGGCGGATCGACGGCACCCTGCTGGTCGAGGACTTCGAGCGGCAGACCGGCGCCGTCCTGCCCGACGGTCCGTACGAGACGATCGCCGGGTACGTTCTGCATCGCCTCCAACGGATGCCGCGCGTTCACGACCGCGTCGATGTGGACGGGTGGCGGCTGCTCGTCGAGGAACTGGACGGCCGCCGCATCGCGGCGCTGACACTGGTGTCGACCCGCGCCGGCCCGCACGGACCGTCCCGATGACGATGGGTGCCGACGGGAGCGCCGAGAAGTCCTCGTCTCGTTATGTCCTCGAGCCCTGCAACGCCTGAGAACGGCACCAGTTCTGACGTAGCGTGGTCCTGTCACGCACAGGAGGCCGGCATGCATTTGACGCCGCGTG
Source organism: Rhodococcus sp. SGAir0479 (assembly GCF_005484805.1). NCBI lineage: Bacteria > Bacillati > Actinomycetota > Actinomycetes > Mycobacteriales > Nocardiaceae > Rhodococcus > Rhodococcus sp. SGAir0479. The sequence goes on along the minus strand of NZ_CP039432.1, from coordinate 3,819,105 downwards.
AACTCGACAAACTGACCCTTCTCATGCTTGCCGAGGTCGCACTCAGACGTAAGGCCAAGGGCCTCAAGCTCAATCATCCCGAGTCCGTCGCCGTGATCTCGGCAGCGGCCCTCGAGGGCGCGCGGGAAGGCAAGACCCTCGAGGAGGTGATGGCCGACGCGTCGCACGTCCTCACGGCTGACGACGTCATGGAGGGCGTGCCGGAACTGATCCCGCGAGTGCAGGTCGAGGCGGTGTTCCTCGACGGGAGCCGGCTGGTCACGGTGCATTCGCCGATCCACGAACGAGCGGACGGGCCGCAGTGATGAGCAAGGGGAAATCGAACAAGGGGAAATCGAGCAAGGCGAGCAGAGAACGCAGGCCGGACGGAGCGGGCACGGGTAAGTCCGCCAAGGCGGGCCGAGACGCCGCGGCGGACCGGCCGGCCGCCTCGCCCTCGGCGGAAGTGGCTGCTGCCGAGAGGTCTTCGGTTCCGGTCGGCGGTTACGTGCTGCGGGACGAACCCGTCGAACTGAACGTCGGACGCCCGCGACAGAAGGTGACCGTCCGCAACACCGGTGACCGGCCGATCCAGGTCGGCTCGCACTTCCACTTCATGGAGGTGAACCGGGCATTGGCCTTCGACCGCGAAGCCACCTTCGGATGGCGACTGGACATCGCCGCCGGGACGGCCGTGCGGTTCGAGCCCGGTGACGAGAAGGAAGTGACGCTGGTGCCGTTCGGCGGGAAGCAACGGGTCCACGGCTTCAACGGATTCGTCGACGGCTGGGGACCCACGCACGCCTCGTACCGCCCCCGGCTGGCCAGAGCGGTGGCGCTGGCGAAGGAATACGGCTTCGAAACCGGTTGACGACCGACGGGCCACGGCGGTCCCCGACGCGCGAAGGGTACGGCGCATGACCAAGATCTCGCGGCTCGAGTACTCGGGTCTGTTCGGGCCCTCGAAGGGCGACAAGATCCGGCTCGGCAACACCGATCTGTTCGTCGAGGTGGAGGAGGATCTGCGGACGATCGGTGACGAGGCGCTGTACGGCGGCGGCAAGACGCTGCGGGACGGCATGGGCCAGGATGCCACCTCCTGCAGCGCGGACGGTGCCCTCGATCTGGTCATCACCAACGTGGTGGTGATCGATGCCGTGCTCGGTGTGGTGAAGGCCGACGTGGGCATCAAGGACGGCCGGATCGCCGGCATCGGGAAGGCCGGTAACTCCGGCACGATGGACGGCGTCACACCGGGACTCACGACGGGACCGGCCACGGACGCGATCTCCGGCGAGCAGCTGATCCTCACCGCCGCGGGCATCGATTCACACGTGCATCTCGTTGCGCCGCAACAGGCATACGCGGCACTGAGCAACGGGGTGACGACCTTGTTCGGTGGTGGGTTCGGGCCCACCGACGGCACCAACGGCACCACCATCACCTCTGGGACGTGGAACATCGAGATGATGCTCCGGGCCAACGAGGGGCTTCCGGTCAACATCGGGATGCTGGGCAAGGGGAACTCCTCCGGAGAGCCGTCGTTGGTCGAGCAGATCGAGGCCGGCGCTGCGGGTTTCAAGGTCCACGAGGACTGGGGGGCGACGCCGGCGGCGGTACGCGCCGCGCTGCGTGTCGCAGACGACATGGATGTCCAGGTGGCGATCCACACGGACACCCTCAACGAGTCCGGCTACGTGGAGGACACCATCGCGGCGTTCGAGGGTCGCACCATCCACACGTATCACAGCGAGGGGGCAGGTGGCGGTCACGCTCCGGACATTCTACGCGTGACCGGCGAGGACAACGTGCTGCCGGCGTCGACCGACCCCACGCTGCCCTACGGCATCAACACCCAGGCCGAACTCTTCGACATGATCATGGTGTGCCACAACCTCAATCCGAAGGTGCCCTCGGACGTCTCGTTCGCCGAGAGCCGCGTACGCGCCGAGACGATCGGTGCCGAGAACGTCCTGCAGGACATGGGCGTCATCTCGATGGTCTCGAGCGACTCGCAGGCGATGGGGCGGATCGGTGAAACCTGGCTGCGAACGGTGCAACTCGCGGACTGTATGAAGCGGGCCCGGGGAAAGCTGCCGGAGGATGCCGAGGGCAACGACAACTTCCGGGTCCTCCGCTACGTCGCGAAGATGACGATCAATCCCGCACTGACCTTCGGCGTCTCGCACGTGCTCGGTTCCGTGGCCGCCGGCAAGATGGCGGACCTCGTGTTGTGGGAGCCCGGCTTCTTCGGAGCCAAACCGAAGATGGTGATCAAGGGCGGGATGATCAACTGGTATGCGATGGGTGACGCCAACGCCTCGCTCCCCACGCCGCAGCCCGTCGTCTACCGGCCGATGTACGGCGCCTACGGCAAGGCTCTCGCCGAGTGCTCGGTGTCGTTCGTCTCCCGCGCCGCGCTCGACGGCGGCATCCGCGATCGCCTCGGGCTCGAGCGAAAAGTGACCGCGGTGGAGGGGACCCGTACGGTCACCAAGCGAGATCTGCTCCGCAACACCGCCACACCGCGCATCGAGGTGGATCCGGAGACGTTCGCGGTGAAGGCCGACGGTGAACACGTGTACGTCGAACCTGCGGAATCCGTTCGGCTCAACCAGCTCTACTTCTTCAGTTAGGGGCCGTCCGGTGTCCGATGCGAACCTCTCCCGCAGCACCCGTCCGGTTCGGGTGGACGCGTTGCTGGGCAACCTCGACGACCCCCGGTGGCACGCTCGGAGCGAGACCGCACCGGTCGATCTGCTGGTCCTGGACCAGTGGGAGGCGCAGAAGAGCCGGTTGCGGCGCACGACGCAGGGGGGACGGGACATCGCCCTCTCGCTGGAGCGGGGCGTCCAGCTCCGGGACGGCGACATCCTGGCCCGCGACACGGACGACGACACCCTCGTGGTCGCACGGATCGAGCTCGCCGACGTGATGGCGATCGACCTGTCCGGCCTGCGTGACGCGCCGCCGGAGACCGGACTGCGCACCTGCCTGGAATTGGGGCACGCGATCGGGAACCAGCACTGGCCGGCCGTGGTGAAGGACACCACGGTGTACGTGCCGTTGACCGTGGACAAGACCGTGATGGGTTCGGTGATGCGCACGCACGCGTTCGAGGGCATCGAGTACGAGTTCCGGCCCGGCGCCCAGGTGATTCCGTACCTGGCGCCGCACGAGGCGCGCCGACTGTTCGCTGCGGCCGCGCGTGAGGGCGAAGGGCACACCCATGCCCCGCCGGGATGACGCTGCCCGCCGGGCGGCACCGGACCCGATCACGCGGATGCTGCGGTTGACGCAGTTCGCGGATTCGATGTTTCCCGTCGGGGCGTTCTCCTTCTCCAACGGTCTCGAGGCGGCGGTGTCCCAATCCGTCGTGACGGACGCGGAGTCGCTGCGCGAGTACGTGTTCACGACGGTGCACCAGGCCGCCACGTGCGACGGCATCGCCGTGCTGGCCGCCCACCGGGGTGCGAGCGACTTTGACTTCGACCGCGTCGTCGCCGCGGACCGAGCCGTGCTGCAACGGAAGCTGAACGAGGAAGGCCGGGCCATGTCGACCCGGATGGGCAGGAAGCTCACCGAACTGGGCGAGGTCCTGGTCGGCGGGGCCACGCTCGGGACGTGGCTCGCGGCGATCGGCGAGGGGAAGACCCCCGGGACGTATCCGGCAGCGTTGGGAGTCACCTTCGCGGCGATGCACTGCCCCGAGGAGGATGCGTTCGCCGCGCACCAGTACGGGGCCGCGACGACCGTACTGGGCGCCGCGCTACGGCTACTGCGGGTGGATCACGTGACCACCCAGCGCATTCTGTTCGAAGTCGATGCGACCACCGCGCGGGACTACGCGGCCGTGGCCGGCCACTGTCTGGACGACATGGCGACGTTCGGCCCCACCGCCGACGTGCTGGCCGCGATTCACGTCCGTTCACACGTCCGGATGTTCATGAACTAGGAGGGCGGACATGAAGAAGACCACGCGTATCGGAGTCGGCGGACCCGTCGGCTCGGGCAAGACGGCCCTCATCGAGGCGATCACGCCCCAGTTCGTCGCCCGCGGGACGAAAGTGCTGGTGATCACCAACGACGTCGTCACCACCGAGGACGCCAAGCACGTGCGCCGGGCCCTCGCGGGTGTCCTCGTCGAGCAGCGGATCGTCGGCGTCGAGACCGGGGCCTGCCCGCACACCGCGGTCCGTGAGGATCCCAGCATGAATCTCGCCGCCGTGGAGGAGATGGAACGCGCGTTCCCCGACACCGACGTGGTGTTCATCGAGAGCGGCGGCGACAACCTGACCCTGACCTTCAGCCCCGCACTGGTGGACTACTTCGTCTACGTCATCGACGTGGCGGCGGGCGACAAGATTCCCCGCAAGAACGGTCCCGGTATCTCGCAATCGGACATCCTGGTGATCAACAAGACCGATCTCGCACCGTACGTGCACGCGGATCTCGACGTGATGGCCCGCGATTCGGCCCTCATGCGCGGCGACAAGCCGTTCGTCTTCACCAACTGCATGACCGGAGCCGGGATCCCCGACGTGGTGGAGCGGATCGTCCAGGGGGTCCTGTTCGACAGCCCGGGCGCGGCCGAGGCGGCGCGGTGAGGCCGCGACCGGTCCCGACGGTCCCGGAGCTGGCTCCCTACCAGGACGAGCCGCGGCAGGCCCCGGCCGGCCGGGCCGCGAAGACCGGCATGCTCGACCTGCGCTTCGAGGACCGGGGGACGCGGTCGGTCCTGTCGCACGTGTACCGCGAGGCGCCGCTGCTGGTGCAGCAGGCGCTCTACTGGGACGAGGCGGTGCCCGGCCTGCCGTGCGTGTACATCGTCTCCACGTCCGGGTGCGTGCTGCAGGGCGACCGGCTCCACGTGGACATCGAGATGGGGCCGGGTGCGATGGCGCACGTGACCACCCAGTCGGCCACGAAGGTGCACGCGATGGATGCCAACTTCGCGGCCCAGCTGCAGACGGTGTCGCTCGCCGGGAACTCCTACCTGGAGCTGATGCCGGCGATGACGATCCCGCACCGGCGATCGCGCTTCTACGTCCGAACCGACATCACGATCGCTCCCTCGGCGACACTGCTGTTCTCGGAGATCGTGATGCCGGGACGCAAGCACCACGGCGGTGAGATGTTCGAGTACGACCTGTACTCGGCCACCGTCACCGCTGCTCGGCCGGGCGGCGGCGCATTGTTCACGGAGAAACTCCTTGTCGAGCCGCCACGTCGGTCCGTGCGCTCGACGGGCGTCATGCGCGGTTTCGACGTCCTGGCCAACGTGGTGCTGTTGACCCCACGGAAGCACTGGGAGTCCGTCCTCGACCGGATCGCATCGGGACGGAGCGGGCGATCCGTGGTCGCCGGCGCGAGCCGGCTTCCGCACGACGCCGGGCTCGTCTACAAGGTGCTGGGGCCGGAGAGTGCACCCGTCCGCGCGCACGTCCGCGACTTCTGGTCGGTGGTACGCGATGTGGTGCTGGGCAAGCCCGTTCCCCCGATGCCGCTGTGGGGATGACGCCCGCGCCTACTCCTCGGGGTCGGCGTAACACTCCCGAACCTGCACGTCCATGGGGAAGCGGACGGCGGTGTCGCCGAACAACAGTCGGGTCGCAGACTCCGCCGCCGCGAGGACGTGCGGGACCGCCGCACCGGGCCGGCGCGTGTGCACCACCACTTCGTCGTGCTGGAAGAACACCAGCTCCCCGTCCTCCGGGGACGCGGCCAACCGGCGCCGCAGATCCGCGAGCAGACACAGCGCCCACTCGGCAGCAGTGGCCTGCACCACGAAGTTGCGCGTGAACCGGCCGCGGGCGTGCGTGTCCCCGTTCGACCACCACGCATCGGGCGGCGGGGGGCACGCGCGGCCGAGCCACGAATGCACCACCTCACCGCGCTCACCGGCCCGGGCGGCGTCCTCGACCAGCTGCACTGCCACCGGAAAACGTTTGCGCAGCAACGCCAGAAGTGATCGCGCCGCGCCCGCGGTGGCACCGTAGAGAACGCCGAGGATCGCGACCTTCGCCTTGGCGCGGTCACCGCCGAACGCCTCCGCGGCGACGAGGGCGTACAGGTCGTCGGCCCCGGCGGCAGCCGTCATCCGGGGGTCGGCGGACATCGCCGCGAGGATGCGCGGCTCGAGTTGCCCGGCATCGGCGATCACGAACGTGTGACCGGGATCGGCGAGCACGCTCGAGCGCAACGCCTTCGGAATCTGGAGCGCACCGCCGCCGCGGCTCGCCCATCGACCCGACACCACCCCACCCGGCACGTACACGGGCCGGAACCGGTTGCCGCGCACCCACATGTCGAGCCAGGTCCAGCCGTTGGCGGCGTGCAGCTTCGCCAGATCGCGATAGCGCAGCAGCGGTTCCACCGCCGGATGATCGATCTCGCGCAACAGGTACTTGCGGGTGGAATTCAGCTCGATGCCCTGCCGCGCGAACGCCGCCACCACCTCGGGCTGGGACGCCGGATTGACCTGGCGCCCGAAGGCCGCGGAGACCTCGTCGGCGACCTCGTGCAGGCGCACGGGCAGCATGTGGTCCGGGGTGCGCGGACCGAGGGCCCGCCCGAGCAGCGCCAGGTGCGCGTCGGTGGAGAACGGCAGCCCGTCATGACTCATCTCGGCCGCCGCGAGACCGCCCGCGGACTCGGCGGCCACCAGCAGACGCAGACGCGGATCGTGTGCCACGGCCGCCACCTGGCGCCGGTGCCGCTCGACGACGGCCTCCGGGGCGGGGGCCGGTACCGCGTCGAACAAGCCCGGCCGCTCGTCGACCGGAACGTCGGGAACGGAGGCGGCCCGGCCGGCCCGCACGTCGAGCAACGCGCCGGTGAGCCGCAGATCGTGGGACCGTGCCACCCGCACGCCCGCCGCCAGCAGCGGCGGACACACCCGGGCGGAGTCCTCGAACACCCAGCGCGGCCGGTCCGTCGCCTCGAGGTCGCGGACGGTTGCGGCCACGTCGCGGGTGCGCTGCGGCGGCCCCACCGGCTCGCCGGACTCGTCGGTCCGGATCACCGTGGCACCGTCGCCGTGGGGTACCAGCACCGTTCTCACAGCGACCAGTGTGCGCGACGGCACCGACACGGTGAAGTCGGCGGTCGAGCGGAGACGATCCCGACACAGCCGGTGTGGCTGCTGCTCCCCGCGCGGCGATAGGCTGGCTAGCCCCGAGCACGTGTCGCTCGACCGGCTCAGCACATCCGGCTGGACACATTCGAAAGTGGGAGGTTCCCGTGGCTGGTGGTCTCGTCGCCCTGCTGGACGACGTCGCAGCGATCGCGAAAGCGGCCGCGGCATCCATCGACGACGTCGGCGCCGCGGCCGGCAAGGCAAGCATCAAGGCGGCCGGGGTGGTCGTGGACGACACCGCCGTCACGCCCCGCTACGTGCACGGGTTCTCGCCCAAGCGGGAGCTGCCGATCATCCGCAAGATCGCGATCGGGTCGATCCGCAACAAGCTGCTGATCATCCTGCCGGTCGCGATGATCCTCAGCCAGTTCCTGCCGCAGGCGCTGCCCTACCTGTTGATCGCCGGTGGTCTGTTCCTCTCCTACGAGGGCGCCGAGAAGGTCTACGAGGCGCTCACCGGCGGCCACCACGAGGACGAGACCGAGACGGCGCTGCAGGACGGACCCGAGCGCGAGAAGGCGATGGTCGGCAGCGCGATCCGCACCGATCTGATCCTGTCGGCCGAGATCATGGTGATCTCGCTGTCGTCGGTCGAGGACGAACCGTTCCTCACCCGGCTACTGGTGCTCGTCGTGGTCGGAATCCTCATCACCGTCCTGGTGTACGGCGTCGTGGCCGTGATCGTGAAGATGGACGACGTAGGCCTCGCACTGGCGCAGCGCAAGTCGACCGTCAGCCAGCGGATCGGCCGCGGTCTGGTGGCCGCGATGCCGAAGGTGATGGCAGTCCTCACGGTCGTCGGCATCGCCGCGATGCTGTGGGTCGGCGGCCACATCCTGCTCGTCAACGTCGGTGAGGCCGGCTTCCACTGGCCGGCCGACCGTCTGCACGGCCTCGAGCACTGGTTCGGCGAACTTGTGCACGGTGGCTTCGGCGGCGTCCTGTCGTGGACCGCGGGAACGGTGGCGTCCGCGATCGTCGGACTGATCCTGGGCGCGATCGTCGTGCTGATCGCGCACCTGCTTCCGAAGCGGAAGAAGGACACGACGGCGCACTGAGGCGGTATCACCGCCCCAGGGAGAGCATCGCGGCCGCCACCTCATCGGTAGCCGCCGCGGGAATCGCGGTCGCTGCGTTTTCGAGCACGAGTAGCCGGGCGCCGGGGATCTCTCGTGCGCACGCCTCGCCGTTGCCGGCGGGAAAGAACCGATCGTGCCTGCCGTGCACCACCAGTGCGGGGATAGTGAGCTCGGGTAGGCGTTCGCGCCAGCGCGGTGCGCAGTCGAGCTTGGAGAACACCATTCCCAGATGGTTCGCCATCTGGATCGCGGGCTCGGTGCTCTGCGCGCGGTCCCAGATGCGTTCGGCGCTCACGCGCGCCGCGGCGGGGTCGTCGCCGAGGATCTCGGCGCCGGCGGCGGCGAATTCCGCCACGGCGGCGCGGTCGGACCAGTCCGGCATCGGATGTGAGAACAGCCGGCCCATGGTTGCGTCGTCATGGTCGGGCAGATCGTCGTCGACCGGACCCGGAGCGACGGGCCGCGTTCCGACGAGCGTGAGTGCGCCGAAAGCGTTCGCATGATCGAGCGCCGCGACCTGGGCCACCATTCCGCCGACACCGATGCCCGCCAGATGCGCCGGCCTCGAGTCGAGCTCGTGGGCGAGCGCCGCCGCGTCCGAGGCCAGGTCGCGGAGGGTGTAGGCCGGCTTCTCGGGATCGACAGTGGTCGACGCCCCACAATCGCGCAGGTCGTACCGCACGACGTGGTGCCCACCGCCGGCGAGAGCGGCGCACAGGGCGTCAGGCCACGAGAGCATGGTGGTTCCGCCCACGAGCAGAATCAGCGGTGCCCTCGCGTCCCCGAAGTGCTCCACCCCGAGTGTGACGCCGTTGGCGTCGATCGTTTCCATCACCTGTGTCACAGGAGCTCCCCCTCGTCATCGTCGGTACCACCCGGTCGGTGCCCTGTCCGCAGACGCGGCCCTGCACAGAGAGACCCCGCACGGAGCGGAAAATCATCGGGCTCGGGCTCACCGGAGCGAACAGGTCGACGGCGCTCGGTTGTGTCCACGGAGACCGCGCACACTCTCGGAATACCTGCGAGAAGCGCTCTCGCAGGTCCGGGCGGCGCCGAACGCGCGCTAGGTGGTGGCTTCCTCGGCGGTCGTGGTCGGAACCCGCCGCGCCACGTTCTCCTCCGTGGACGGACCGGGCGTCCAGGACGCGATCCACGGGCCGGTGCCCTCGGACGGATCGAGCACCCCGTCCTCGAGCCACGTGTACTCACCGCCTAGGACACCGGCCGCGACCCGCCGGTCGGTCTCGTCGGTGTTCTCCCACAGCGCGGCGAACAACCGCTCGATCCGCAGCCGGGACTGCCGGCAGAACGTGTCGGCGAGATCGACGGCACCACCGCCGCGCACGGGGTCGTCGGTGCGTTCCATGTCGGCGCGCACACAGGCCGCGGACATCGCGAACAACTCGGCACCGATGTCGACGACCCGGCCCAGGAACGATTGGTGTTTCTCCATCGCGGCCTGCCAGCGTGCCATCCCGTAGAACGTCGACCGCGCCAGCTTCCGGGAACTGCGCTCGACGAAGCGCAGATGCGTTGCCAGCGTCCCGAACTCGCTGTACGAGGTGGGGAGCTGCCCCTTGCCGGACACGAGGTGCGGCAACCACCTGGCGTAGAAGCCGCTGGCACCCAGGGCCGCCCTGGCCTTGTGCGGCAGGTCGGCGCCGGGATCGGCCAGATCGCCCGCCGCCGCCAGGTGCGCGTCGACGGCCTCGCGGGCGATGAGCAATCGCATGATCTCGCTCGAGCCCTCGAATATCCGGTTGATCCGCAGGTCGCGGAGCAACTGTTCGGCGGGCACCGCGCGCTCTCCGCGCGCGGCGAGCGACGCGGCCGTCTCGTAGCCGCGACCGCCGCGGATCTGGACGAGGTCGTCGGCGATGCGCCACGCCATCTCGCTCGACCACAGCTTGGCCAGCGCCGCCTCGATCCGGATGTCGTTGCGCCCCTCGTCGGCCAACCGCCCGGCCAGTTCCAGCACAGCGTCGAGCGCGAAGGTGGTGGCCGCCATGGACGAGATCTGCGCGGCGACCGCGCCGTGCTCGCCGACGGGTTTGCCCCACTGCACACGCTCGGCCGCCCATTCACGCGCGATCTTCAGCGACCATTTGCCCGCCGCGGCGCACATCGCCGGGATCGCCAGCCGGCCGGCGTTGAGTGTGGTCAAGGCGATCTTGAGGCCGTCGCCCTCGCGGCCGATCAGGTTCTCGGCCGGGACGCGCACCCGGTTCAGGCGGGTGACGCCGTTCTCGATTCCGCGCAACCCCATGAACGCGTTGCGGCGTTCGACGGTGATGCCGGGGGAGTCGGCCTCCACCACGAACGCGCTGATGCCGCCGCGCCCGCCCTCGCGGCGCGGCACGCGCGCCATCACCACCAGCAGTTCGGCCACGACGCCGTTGGTGGTCCACAGCTTTACGCCGTCGAGCAGGTACGCGGAGCCGTCCTCGGTCGGGACCGCGGTGGACGCCAGCCGGGCCGGGTCGGACCCTACGTCCGGTTCGGTCAGCAGGAAGGCCGAGATGGCCCCTTTCGCGCAGCGCGGCAGGAACTTTCGCTTCTGCTCCTCGGTACCGGCGAGCTTCAGCGGTTCCGGCACGCCGATGGACTGGTGCGCCGACAGCAACGCGCCCAGGCTCGGGTGCACCGACGACACCACCATGAGCGCCCGGTTGTAGGCGACCTGGGACAGACCCAGCCCGCCGTACTCGACCGGAACCTTGAGGCCGAAGCACCCGAGTTCGGCGAGACCGGTGACGTAGTCGTCGGGGATGCGGGCGTCGCGCTCGATCACCGAACCGTCGAGTCCGCGGCAGTACTGCTCGAGGTCGGAGACGAACTCGCTGGTGCGCGTCGCCTCGGTCGTGTCCGGTCTGGGGAAGGGGTGGACGAGGTCGAGCCGGAAGCGGCCCAGGAACAGCTCCTTGGCGAAGGAGGGTTTGTCCCAGCCACTCTCGCGGGCTTCCTCGGCGACTTCTCGCGCCTGTTCTTCCGTCACCTCGGTCGGTGCGACCATGTCCGCCTCCTCGAAGAGAGCGCTCGGAGAACCTAGCGAACAAGCTACTGGCGAGTATTCCCCTCGAACGTGGTTTGGGGAACCCGTGCGAGAATCGATGCCCGGAGGTAACCATGGTCAGCTCGGCAAGGCCGCCGGCGTACACGATGCGTCAGCTGTTCGTTTTCGTCGCCGTCGCCGAGACCGGCACCATCCGGGCCGCGGCCGATCGGCTGCACGTCTCGCAATCCGCGGTCTCGCTCGCGATCACCGAACTCGAACGCGGACTCAAGTCGCAGCTGTGCGTGCGCCGCCGGGCGCACGGAGTGCAGCTCACTCCGACGGGCGAACGGGTGCTGGTCCGGGCCAAGGCGCTGCTCGAGCAGGCCGGCGACCTGGCCGCCGAGGCATCCGGCGCCGAGGGCGTGCTCACCGGTCCGCTGGCGATCGGCTGCTACTCGTCGCTCGGACCGACGCTGCTGCCGCGGCTGCTGTACGACTTCAACCAGCTGCATCCGCGGGTCACGGTCGACTTCGTCGAGGACACCCAGGACCGGCTCGAGGGGCGACTCGTGTCGGGCGAACTGGACCTCGCGATCGTCTACGACCTGGACCTGTCCCCGGCACTGCGGCGTGCCCGGATGGACACCCGGCAGCCCGCCATCCTGCTCCCCGCCGACCATCGTCTGGCCGACGCACCGGTCGTCGAGCTCGCCGAACTGGCCGACGAGCCGATGGTGTTGCTCGATGCTCCGCCCAGCTCGTTCCACGCGCTGCAGATGTGCAGCCGCGCCGGTTTCACACCGCACGTGCGTTTCCGTCCCAAGAACTTCGAGACCGCCCGCGCGCTCGTCGGCCGCGGCTTCGGCTGGACCCTGCTGATCCAGCGGCCGCAGCTCGATGTCACCTACGAGGGGCTCGGCGTGGTCGTCCGCCCGGAGGTGGAACCGCCGGTGCCGGAGGTCGACATCCTGCTCGTGTGGTCACAGGACGCGCTCCTCAGCCGAACCGCGCGCGCGTTCGTCGACTTCGCCGTCGACGGGGACGCCGCGGACGACATCGCAGGGGATGTCGCAGCCCACTGAAAGGCCATCGGTGTCGCCACTGTCACACGGGACAATCGGTCCGGAACGGGGCAGGATTCGGGGCGGCGGGTCCGCTACCCGGGCGTGCGTGTCTTCCGACCGCCAAACCTCGGAATTTCTGCAGATTCATCCCGCTTTCTTGCGCTTTTCACGCGATGTGATCCAGGTCAAGATGTGCTGCAGGCCGCTTCGTCGGCACGTGTGCAGGTGGGTTTCGTCCCTGCACACCTCCAGAGTTGAAAGGCACCCGAACCATGACGGCAACCATGGCTGCGGCTCCGCCGCAGGAGTTGCACCGCAAGGCCCGCAAGGCCGCGCTGGGCAGCTTCGTCGGTACCGCGATCGAGTGGTACGACTTCTTCATCTACGGCACGGCTGCCGCGCTGGTACTCGGTCACCAGTTCTTCCCGAACTCCTCCGATCTGGCCGGCACGCTGGCGTCCTTCGCGACGCTCGCGGTCGGCTTCATCGCCCGTCCCATCGGCGGCGTCGTCATGGGCCACTTCGGTGACCGGGTGGGCCGCAAGTCGATGCTCGTCATTTCGTTGCTGCTCATGGGTGTCGCCACGGTCGGCATCGGTGTGCTCCCCAACTACGACGCGATCGGCGTCTTCGCCCCCATCCTCCTGGTGACGCTGCGCTTCGTGCAGGGCCTCGGCGTCGGCGGCGAGTGGGGCGGCGCGGTACTGGTCGCCACCGAGAACGCCCCCGCAGGCCGCAAGGGCCTGTACGGGGCGGCGCCGCAGATCGGCGTGCCGGCCGGTGTCCTCGTCGCGAACCTCGTCTACCTGCCGCTGACGGCGTTCATGAGTGACGAGACGTTCAAGGCGTGGGGCTGGCGTATTCCGTTCCTGCTCAGCGCAGTCCTGGTGCTGGTCGCGATGTGGATCCGACTCGGACTCGAGGAGAGCAGCGAGTTCCAGGAGTCCAAGGACCACCAGCAGCCGGACAAGCTGCCGATCATGGAGGTCCTCACCAAGCACTGGAAGACCGTCCTGCTGGCCGGCGGCACGTTCATCGCCACCAACGGCATCGCGTACGCGTACATGGTCTATGTCCTCAAGTACGGCGAGACGGAGCTCGGCTTCAGCAAGACCACGATGCTGTTCCTGCTGATCGGATCGTGCCCGTTCTGGATGGCCGGAATGGCCTTCAGCGCCTGGAAGTCCGACACCCTGGGCCGCCGCACCGTCTACGTGCGCAGCTCGATCGCGCTGGTGATCGCCGCGGCCGTGTTCTTCCCGCTCATGGACACCGCCGTGCTGCCCGTCATGCTCGTCGCGATGATCGGGCTCGGCTTCACGCTCGGATGCTGCGCGGGCCCGCAGTCGGCGCTGTTCGCGGAGCTGTTCCCGCCCGCGATCCGTTACTCGGGCGCCTCGCTCGGCTACCAGATCGGGGCCATCCTCGGCGGCGGCCTCGCGCCGATCATCGCCACCGCGCTGTACGCAAGCTTCGACACGTCGTTCGCGATCACCGGCTACTTCGTGCTGATCGCGCTGATCAGCCTGGCCAGCATCCTCTTGCTGAAGGTTCCCGGTACCCAGTCCTCCCGTCCGTCCCTGCAGGAAGCCGTGTAAATCATGTCGACCTACTACCAGCCCAAGAAGTACCCGGCGTCGGCGTTCGAATCGATGACGCCCGCCGACGAGACCCTCCCGGTCGTCATCGTCGGCGCCGGTCCCGTCGGCATGGCCGTCGCCCTCGGTCTCGCGCAGCGCGGCATCCCCGTCACGATCCTCGAGGCTGCCGACCAGGTGTCGTTCGGTAGCCGCGCGATCTGCATCTCCCGCCACAGCCTCGAGGCGGCCGCCCGCCTCGGCTTCGGCGCCGAGCTCGAGAAGATCGTGCTGCCGTGGGTCGGCGGTCGCAGCTTCTACCGCGACCAGCAGGTGCTGCACTTCCAGATGCGCAACGCCGAGCACGACGTCCGCCCGCCCATGATCAACGTCTCGCAGTCGGAGTTCGAGCAGATCATGGTCGACGCCATCGAGGCGAATCCCCTCATCACGCTGCACTGGTCCGCGAGCATCGCCGGCGTGCTGCGCGCCGACGACGAGGTCACCCTCGAGGTCGACTGCGCCGCCGGCAAGCGGCACCTGCGTGCCCGCTGGGTGGTGGCCGCAGACGGTGGCCGCAGTCGCATGCGCGAGCTGGCCGGTCTTCGCCTGCAGGGCAACAACTACGACGGCCGCTACGTCATCGCCGACATCCACTGGGAGTCGGAACTGCCCGCCGAGCGCATGGTCTGGTTCGACCCGCCGAGCAATCCCGGCTCGACGATCATCATGCACAAGCAGCCCAAGAACATCTGGCGCATCGACTACCAGCTCGACCCGTCCGAGGACGCCGAGATCGAGACGCAGGAAGACCGCATCCGCGATCGCATCACCAAGCACCTCGAGTGGTTGCAGAACGATCTGCCGTGGACGCTCGAGTGGCACGGCTTCTACAGTGCCCGCGCGCTCGCGCTGCCCGACTTCACGCACGGCCGTCTGCTGTTCGCGGGCGATGCCGCCCACCTGGTGCCGATCTTCGGTGTCCGCGGCCTGAACTCGGGCATGGAGGACGCCGAGACCCTCGCGTGGCAGCTGGCCGCGGTCATCCACGGCAACGCCGACGAGAAGATCCTGCAGGCGTACTCGGTGGAACGTCACGACGCGTGGCGCCAGAACGTCGCGAACGCCGGCAAGAGCACGCTCATCATGTCGCCCGGCAGCCACGGCTATCTGACCACTCGGGACGCGATCCTCGCGCTGTCGGTCACCCGCCCGGAGTTCAGCCACCTCATCAACCCGCGCCAGTCGAGCGCCACCAACGCGCGGATCTCCCCGCTCACGTGGCCCACCCCGGCCGACGCGTCGGGAGTCGCGGCGGGCGATCCCGTCGAGGACCGTCGCGTGGTCACCGCCGACGGCGTCGAGACGTCACTGAACCTGCTGCGCGGCACCGGTTTCGCGGTACTGGGTGTGAACGTCGACGCCACCGCGCTGGCCGCCGCGGCCGCCGCGCTCGGTGGCGCGCTGGCACCGGAGTCGGTGCGCGCGATCCTGATCGGCAGCGACACGTCCGACATGTCGGACGCGGCCGTCGCGGTCGTCCCCGACACCGACGGTCAGCTCGTGGCCGCGTTCGGCGCGCGGGACGGTGAGGTGTTCGTGGTCCGCCCCGACGGCCTGCTGCTGTGTCGCATCGACGGCGTCGGCCGCATCGACGACGTGGTCCGTCACCTGTCGCTGGGCGACGCGCCCACCGGCGCGAGCGCCGCGGTCGACAGCGGCCCGGCCGTCGACCCGGCCGAGCTGCGTCGTGAGAACGTGTGGATGGGCCTGTCGGACGCACTCGATCAGGTGACGGAGGACGACCGCGAGGGCTTCCTGGCCCGGCTCGCCCTGGTGCTCGGATCCCAGGTGGGGCAGCGTGAGTTCGAGGAGGCCATCGCGGCCGCCGCGGACCCCTCGCTCACCGTCCCGGCGGACGAGAACGCGACCACCATCGGCTGAACCCAACCGCGGTCGGGGCCGGGCGGCACACGCCGCCTGCCCCGGCCGTGTCGGCGAGGGTCGTCGGGTACGGACGAGTCACGCCTCGGGCGTCGGTGTGTCCGGGTTCCGGGGGCCGTCGCCCCGCGCCTCGATCGCCTCGACGGTCTTCTTGAACTGCCTTCCCAGGAAACGACTTCCGATGACCCCCAGCGCGGTCGCGAGCATTCGTCCCTTGAAGTTCTTGCCGTCGCGGACCACCACCGCGTCCACGTCGGTTCCACCCGTGGCGTTCTGCGTGAGGGTGTACGTGTGCCCCGATGCGCCGCCCCACAGGTTGGAGTCGGTGGTCG
Organism: Rhodococcus sp. SGAir0479; assembly: GCF_005484805.1. NCBI lineage: Bacteria > Bacillati > Actinomycetota > Actinomycetes > Mycobacteriales > Nocardiaceae > Rhodococcus > Rhodococcus sp. SGAir0479. The sequence goes on along the minus strand of NZ_CP039432.1, from coordinate 3,802,997 downwards.
TCAGCACCACCTGGTGCGGGTCGGTCCAGTCGTAGTGCAGGCGTTCCCAGATGCCACTCGAGCCCTCCGTGACATCGGCGTCGTGCGGACCCTGGTGATGGACCTGCAGGTAGCTGTCCGCGCTGTTGCCGAACAACTCCTGCCGTCCCGGGCCGAAATCGGTGAGGCCGGCGACGAACTGCTCGGGCGTCGCGGTGGTCGTCTGATGGAGATGAATGGTGGTCATGACACCTTCCTTGCCAACCGGGGCGTCACGCCGGGCCGGTGCTCGCAGGCGGGCAGCGTTCCGGCGCACTCTCTCGTCATCTCCATCGTGCATCTCTCCGGCAGCGATGGCCACAGCTCGACGGGTGGCCGCACGGGAGTCTCAGCGCAGTAGCAGCGCACCCAACCTGCGGGCGGCCGCCATGACGGCCTCGCCCAGCTTCTGCTCGTCCGACGAGTCGAACACCGAGACGCCGATGCTGACGAGGTCCGTAGGCCGGCGGTTCGGCAGGGCGGCGGAGATGCCCGTCACCGAATGAGTCACCTCCCCGGACGTCACCGCGAAGCCGCGCTCGCGGGCGCGCGTGACCTCCGGGCGTTCGCCCTCGCGGGGCGGCAGGGCGGCGAGCATCGCCAGACCGGCCGATCCCCGGTTGATCGGATCCACCTGACCGGCGTTGAACCCCACGTGGGCGCGCGAGTTCCGCGGCTCGATGACCATGAGTGCGCGAACCGCGTCCTCGCCCTCACGCACCGCGAGGTGGGCGGTCGCCTCCACCGTGTCGGCCAGGTCCTCGAGGATGGGGCGGGCCAGCTCCCGCAGATCCTGCTCCACCGACCCCGCGAGCGTGACCAGTCCCGCGCCCAGCAGGATGCGCTTGTTCTCGGTGCGCCGGCACAGGCGGTGCGCCTCGAGGGTGCGCACGAGGCGGTCCGCGACCGTGCGGTGCACGCCGATGCCCTCGCCGATCTCGGTGATCGTCAGACCGTACTTGTGCTGCGTCAGCAACTCGAGGATCTCGAGGCCGTTGTGCAGCGTTTTCGACATCCGGGAATCCAGCTGGATACCGCCCGTTGTCCCAGGACTTTCGTTCATCCGTTCATCGGAACCGACCGATGCCATGGATCCCTCCCTTGACGCGTGTGAGGCGAGACACCTACTCTTCTTCTTAATCGCACTACGCGTTCGATTATCGCACACTCTGAAGGTGGCGGCAATCCGACCGGAAGGCGTCGGAGAGTGATCTAGGAGTTCGTTTCATGGGAACCGGCATCGCAGGCAGCGCCCGTCCGGACGCAACCGTGTTCGTGGAGATCCATCAGCTCTACGGCCGGCAGAGCCACCTCATCGACGAGGGGCACGCGGACGAGTGGGCGGCCACGTTCACCGCCGACGGCGAGTTCCACTCGCCGAGTTACCCGGCGCCGGTCGTGGGAACGGCGGCCCTCACCGAGTTCGCGCGTGGGTTCTTCGCGAACGCGGCCGTCGCGGGCGAGGCGCACCGGCACGTGCTCACCAACATCGCCGTCGACCGTGTCGGCGACGACGTACTCGAGGTCCATGCCTACCTGCAGATCGTCGCGACCCGGATCGGTCGGGAATCCCGCCTCGTGCGATTCACCACCGTCACCGACCGCGTGGTGCGAGAGGACGGGCAGTGGCGCATCGTGCACCGCACCGTCCGCCGGGACGATCAGGCCCCGCAGTCCTGACACCTCGGGACTCGACAGACGATCACCCCGATTCTTTTGCAGAGCATTGCTTTTGGAGGAACACCCGATCATGACCGAAACCGCTGACACCCAGAACCCGGGCCGCACCGACGCGTCGCAGATGACGGCCCTGTACCCGGAGATGGCGGGCAAGGTCGCCGTCGTCACCGGCGCCGCCCGGGGCATGGGCGCGGCCTTCGCCGCCGGTCTCGCCAGCCGCGGCGTCAACGTCGTCGGCGCCGACATCAACGAAGAGCAGATGACGGCCACCGCGGACGAGATCAACACCGCCCTGGCGGCGAGTTCGCTGGCCGAGACCCCCGGCCGCGTCGTCGGTGCCCGCATCGACGTCACCCAGGCCGCCGAGCACGAGGCCGTCGCTCAGGTCGCGCTGAAGGAGTTCGGCCACATCGACTTCTGGATCAACAACGCGGGCATCTTCCCGTTCGCGCTGGTGGACGAGATCTCCCCCGAGCAGATCGCCGCGGTGCTCGACGTCAACGTCGAAGGTGTGCTGTTCGGTGCACAGGCCGCCTCCCGCCACATGGCGCCGGGCGGCGCGATCGTCAACATGTCGTCGGTGTCGGCACTGCGCATCCGCCGAGGCCGCGGCGCGTACTGCACGTCCAAGGCGGCCGTCGCGCACCTCACCGAGTCGCTCGCGGTGGAGCTGGGCGACAAGGGTATTCGCGTCAACGCGATCGCTCCCGGCTACATCGACACCGAGATGACCCGCTGGGTTCGCGAGGATCCCGCCGCGCTCGAGCACGCACTGAACGTGGTGCCGCTGCACCGCCTCGGGTCGCCGGAGGAGGTCTTCGGGCCGCTGCTGTTCCTGCTCTCGGACAGCGCCCGCTACGTCACCGGCCACTCCATCGCCGTCGACGGTGGTTCGCGCCATGTCTGAGTCGACGTCCGAAGTGATCGGCTACCCGAACGTCGTCCTGGTCACCGGAGCCGCCGGCGGCATGGGCGCGGGCCATGCGAAGGCGCTGGCCACACGGGGCGTGCACGTGTGCGTCGCCGACGTCGCGGACACTTCCGCGGTCATGGCCGAGATCGAGGCCGCCGGGGGCAGCGCGTCGGCGCACGACCTGGACGTCGCCGACTCCGCCGCCTGGGCGCGCGTGATCGACGAGATCCGCTCCGAGAAGGGCGAACTCGGCGGTCTGGTCAACAACGCCGGCATCAGCCGCCGCCGCGAGTTCATGGACACCCCGGACGACGTCTGGGAACTGACCATGCGGATCAACCTGTTCGGACCGTTCTACGGGATGAAGGCCGCCGCACCACTGATGCGGGAGAGCGGCGGCGGATCGATCGTGAACATCTCGTCGATCTCCGGCCAGGTCGGCTACTTCTCGCCGGCCTACGCATCGAGCAAGTGGGGGCTGACCGGGCTGTCGAAGTCGGCGGCCGGACAGTTCGCGCAGTGGGGCATCCGGGTGAACTCCGTCCATCCCGGGCTGGTGGGCACCGCTCTGGTCGGGGGAGCGGACGCCTTCGTCGAGGCCTCACTCCGCAGCATCCCGGCCGGACGCATGGGCACCGTCGACGAGATCACGAACGCGGTGTTGTTCCTGCTGTCCGGCCGGTCCACGTACATGAACGGCAGTGAGGTGACGGTCGACGGCGGCCTGGTGTCCAACGGGCTGTACCACCGCATCCTCGCCGAGACGGGAGGAGTCCTCTCATGAGTGAAGACAACTGGGACGTCGTCGTCATCGGTGGCGGCGGGGCGGGGCTCGCGGCGGCGGTCTCCGCAGCCGAGCAGGGCGCGTCGGTGCTGCTGTTCGAGTCGCAGACCGAACTGGGCGGGTCGACGCAGCTGTCGGCCGGCCTGTTCACCGCGGCCGGCACCAGCGTCCAGCGCGGGCTCGGCATCGAGGACACCGCCGAGAAGTTCTTCCAGCACTACATGGACCTCAACCACTGGATGCTCAAGCCGGGTCTGGTCCGGGCGTTCTGCGAGAACGCCGGCCCGACGCTGGAATGGCTCATCGGTCTGGGCGTGGAGATCCCCGCACGCGAGTCCGCGAACGCGCACATGCCGGGCCTGGCCCAGGCCGGTGTCGAGGACGTCTGGCGCGGACACGTGCCCAAGGATCAGGGCTACGGGCTGGTCCAGGTGCTCGACAAGGCTCGCCGCGATCGGGGCGTCGAGGTGGTCCTGAACACCCGCGTGCAGTCGCTGCTCGTCGAGGACGGCCGAGTCGTGGGCGTGGTGGCCGACGACATCGACGTCCGGGCGGCCGCGGTCGTGATCGCCAGCGGCGGGTTCGCGCAGAACAAGGAGCTGGTCGACCGGCTGTACCCGTTCGCGAACCGGGGCGGAGATTCCCTCTTCGTCGTGGCCGCGCCCGGCAGCCAGGGCGATCACCTGGCGTTCGGCGAGCAGGTCGGCGCGGCCGTCACCGGCGAGGGCTGGGGGCTGATGCTCCCGACGGTGTACTTCCAACGGTTCCACCACTGGCAGTCCGGCTTCCCGCCCAAGTCGCGGATCTACGTCAACGGCGACGGCCGGCGGTTCATGGACGAGGACGCGTCGTACGCGGTCTCCACCGGGATCATCGACGCCCAGCCGGGCGGCGCCTGGGTGGTGTTCGACGAAAGGGCCCGAGCGAATCTTCCTGTGGGATACACTGATTGGGCTCCGGAGCGGGTACTCGACGAAGCCGAGTCCGGACGCACGCTCCGAGCGGACTCGCTCGCCCACCTGGCCGACGCGATGGGCGTGCCCGGCGAGGCGCTCGAGGCGGCCGTCGGGCGGTGGAACGACCAGCTCCCGAACGGGGTCGACGACGACTTCCTGCGCCATCGCACCCTCGCGAACAAGGGCTCCACCGCGCACCCGGACCCGATCGACAAGGGACCGTTCTACGCCGCGCGGTTGCTGCCCGCCGAACTCGTCTGCACCCACGCCGGTGTCGAGATCGACGGCCATGCATCCGTCCTGGACCGGACCGGTCGTCCCGTCGCCGGGTTGTTCGCGGCCGGCGAGGCCGGAGCCGGCATCCTCGGACTCCGGTACGTGGGCGGCGGCAACGCCGTGGCGAACGCCCTCACGATGGGCCGGATCGCCGGAACCAATGCCGCGCGCACCGCACGCGGCGAGTCGACCACATCGACGGCACTGACAACCGCAGGAATCTGACACCTGGTGCGTGCCAGATATTTACAAAGGACCATCCATGCCAACGAACGACATTGCGGCGCCCGCGGTTCGTAACCCCGAGCCCACCCGAGGACCGGATCCCGTGCAGACACAGACCCCGCCGAAGCAGTCCACCGTCAAGGTGGTGCGCGCGGCCATCGTGGGCACCGTCGTCGAGTACTACGACTTCGGCATCTACGGCTACATGGCGACCATCATCGCGTCGCTGTTCTTCGTGTCCGGCGACGACACCGCCGCGTTGCTCGGCACGTTCGCGACGTTCGCGGTCGCGTTCTTCCTCCGGGTGCCCGGCGGCATCTTCTTCGGTCACATCGGCGACAAGTACGGCCGCAAGAACGCCCTGTCCTGGACGATTCTGCTGATGGTCGTCGCGACCGCGGCGATGGGCCTGATGCCGACGTACGTCACGCTCGGCCTCTGGGCGACGGCGATCCTGGTGCTGGCCCGCTGCCTGCAGGGCTTCGCGGCCGGCGGCGAACTGGGCGGCGCCAACGCGTTCGTCTCGGAGTCCGCGCCGGCCGAGTGGCGCGCATTCCAGACCTCGATGGTCAACTCGGGCACCTACCTCGGTTCGCTCGTCGCATCGCTGGTGGCGCTCGGTCTGACCTCGGTGTTCACGGAGGACCAGATCCTGTCGTGGGCGTGGCGCATCCCGTTCCTGCTCAGCGTCGTCATCGGTGTGGTCGGCATCTGGATCCGTAACCACATGGAGGACACCCCGCAGTTCAAGGAGCTCGAGGACAAGGGGGAGACCGCGAAGGTCCCGGTCAAGGAACTGCTCCGCAGCTCGGGCGGGTCGCTGGTGAAGATCATCTTCCTGGGCGCACTCATCACGGGCGGCTACTACATCGCCTCGGTGTACGCCGCGACCTACCTGCAGAAGGCCGGCGGGCAGTCGTCCACCGTCGCCTTCCTGTCCACGTCGCTGGCCCTGGTCCTGGGTGTCATCACGCTCCCGATCGCCGGTTACCTGGCCGACCGCTACGGCCGCAAGCCCGTGCTGTTCAGCGGCACCGTCGCCGCCGTCGTGCTGGGTGTCCCGATGTTCATGCTCATGGCGGGTGGCAGCATCTGGCAGGCGGTCGTCGGGCAGTCGGTGCTGTTCATCGCGGTGTCGGTGGTCAACGGTGCGTCCTACGTGACGTATGTCGAGATGCTCAAGGCGTCGGTCCGCTACAGCGGTCTCGCGCTCGGCAACAACATCACCAACATGGCGCTCGGTGGTACCGCTCCGTTCATCGCCACGTGGCTGATCGACGTCACCGGCGACAACCTCGCGCCGTCGTACTACTTCGTCTTCTGCGCGCTGCTCACCCTCGGGGCGATCTTCTTCGTCAAGGAGACCAAGGGCATCGAGCTCCGCGTCGACTGATCCGTCCCGTCGGGCCCTGCCGGTGTCGCCACCGGCAGGGCCCCGTTCGTACGAGAAGAGAGATGCACATGTCGCTCGACGACAAGCAGGAGATCACCGAGGTCCTCTACCGCTACGCACGCGCGGTGGACCGCAAGGACTTCCGACGGGTCGCGGACTGCTACTTCCCCGACGCGATCGACAACCACGGCGGCTACGTCGGCACCGTGGACGGCCTGATCGAGGACATGAAGTCCCGGCACGCCACGATCGACTCGTCGCTGCACTTCATCACCAACGTGTTGATCGACCTCGACGGCGACACGGCGAACGTCGAGTCGTACTGCCTGTGCTACCTGCGGCAGGCGCCCGCGGTCCCGGGCGGTCCGCAGTCGCGCGCCACCGTCAAGTGCCGTTACGTCGACCGCTTCGAGCGCCGCGACGGGCAGTGGCGGATCGCGGACCGCATCGTCGTGTTCGACGAGTCCGTGACCGACGAGATCGTGGACACCCTGTCCCCCTCCTGGGTGCGATCGCGGCGGTCCCCCGAGGACCCCGTGTTCACCGGAAAGCCCTGACCGAAGGCCACTTCCGGGTCCACGAACGACGAGAGCGCCGACATCGGAGGATGCCGGCGCTCTCGTCGTTCGGTCACTGCAGCCGGGACAGCACCCGGTCGAGGCTGGTGGCGAGCGCGACCGGCGCCTCGAACATCGCGTAATGCCCGGCGTTCGCGAGGACGTCGAGCTCGCATTGTGGCAACTGTTCGAGCCACGTGGCCTTCATCGTCTCCGCGCCCAGCGCCGGATCGTGCTCGCCGACGATCGTGGCGATCGGGATGGTGGTCTGTGGCAGATCCGCGGCGAAATCCGCCCCGGCCCACGCCCGCAGGTACCCACCGACCGCCGGCCGGATCGACTCGTTCACCGAGAACTGCGTCATCCGGCGGAGCCAGTACGGCGACTGGCGGCTGCCGGTCGTGAAGTCGAGGATCGCGTACCGGTTGTCGTCCTCGTCCTCGGCTCCGGAGAACAGCGCCTCGCTGTCCGCGTCGAACGGCACCCCGGACGCCGGTACGGGGCTGACACCGATCAGTGCGGTCACGCGATGGGCGGCGTCCGTCAGCACGCGCAGCGCGGCGGCACCGCCCATCGAGTGGCCGACGAGCGCGAAACGGTCCCAGCCGAGCTCGTCGGCGAGGGTGAGCGTGTCGGCCGAGATCTCTGCGAGCGTGAACTCGCCCGGCTCGTCCTTGCGGGCGCCGTAGCCGCGGTAGTCGAGCAGCGCGTAGGTGTAGACGTCGGGGTCGATCAGCTCGGGCAGCATGCCCCAGCCCTCCGCGGTTCCGAACCAGCCGTGCAGCGCGATCACCCTGACGGGACCGTGCCCGACGACCTTGTGCGCGATTGCCATTCGAGTGCTCCTCACCTGGTCGGCTGAAGGGTCCCTGCACGCGCTGACCGCGCATGAAGGGACCCTTCGGCTCATGCGACGTCGTCGAGCTCGACGCCCTTGGTCTCCCGGCTGAAGGCGAGGGCGATCACCGTGATCGCCATCGTGATCACCAGGTAGCCGACCACCATACCGACACCGAAGTTCTCGATGAGCCACACGGCGATGAAGGGGGCCGGGGCGCCGGCGATGATCGACGATCCCTGGAAGACCAGCGACGATCCGGCGTAGCGGTACCGCGTCGGGAACAGCTCGGTGATCCACGCGGCCTCCGGGCCGGCGAGCATGCCGTGGAAGAACGCGCCCACGCACACACCGATCCACAGCATCGGCAGGCTCTCGAGCTGTACCAGCCAGAAGAACACCGGCGCCCACACCACCAGGACGATCGCGGGCACCAGCATCGCGGTCTTGCGGCCTACGCGGTCGGACCACGCGCCGCCGCCGATCATGCCGACGAACTGGAACAGCGACGCGAAGGTCACGGCCATGATGATGTCGCCGCGGTGGAAGTCGAAGTACGTGGTCGCGTAGGCGATGACGAAGACCGTGTACACGTAGAACGCGATGTTCTCACCGAGGCGCATGCCCAGGCCGGTGAGGACGGCACGCGGCCGCGAGAGTGCCTGGAGGATCGACGACCGCTCCTCTGCCACCGGGGCGGCCGCGGCCTTCTCCTGCGCGGCCTTGAAGACCGGGGACTCCTCGACGCCGCGGCGCACCCAGAAACCGATGATCAGCAGCGGGATCGCGAACAGGAAGGCGGCGCGCCAACCCCACTGGTCGAACGCCTCGTCGGAGAGGAACAGGCCGATCACCGACACCACGACGGTGGCCAGGACGGTGCCCATGGGTGCACCGGCCTGCGGCCAGGACGCCCAGAAGCCACGCTTCTTCGGCTCGCCGTACTCGCTGACCAGCAGCACCGCGGCGCCGAACTCGCCACCCAGTGCGAAGCCCTGGATCATGCGCAGCACCACCAGCAGCACCGTCGCCCAGATGCCGATCTGGTCGTACGTCGGCAGCAGGCCGATCGCCGCGGTCGCGGTGCCCAGCATGAGGAACGTGGCGACCAGCATCGGCTTGCGGCCGAACTTGTCACCGAGGTGCCCGAAGACGATGCCGCCGAGCGGGCGGGCGACGAAGCCGAGGCCCTGAGTGGCCAGGGCCAGCAGCAGCTTGGCGACACCGTCGTCGCCGGGGAAGAACAGCGGACCGAGAACGGTCGCGGCAAGGATGCCGTAGATGGCGAAGTCGTACCACTCGAGCACGGCCCCGGCCATGCTGCCGGTGAGGACACGCTTGAAGCTGGACTTGGGTGGCTGATCGGTCACGCTCTGGCCCGGCGGCACGTCGGCCCCGGTGACGGTCGGTGATCCCATGACGGATCCTTTCGGGTGCTGGAGAAGGGGGAGGGGAGAGGGGTCAGAGCGCGAGGGTGATCTTCTTGCCGCACGCACGCGAGCAGCAGGTCATCATCGTCTTGTTCTGAGCCCGTTCGGTTTTGGTGAGCACCATGTCGCGGTGATCGACCTCGCCGTCGAGGACGGGGGCTTCGCACGATCCGCACAGCCCCTCCTCGCAGTCGCTCTGGATGTCGATGTTCGACGCGCGCAGGGCGTCGAGCACCGTCTGGTCGGCGGCCACCTCGATGGTCAGCCCGGAGTCGCGCAGCTCCACCTCGAACGCGTGCTCGTCGGCCGGGTCGAGCGTGGCCAGGTTGGACGTGAAGTGCTCGACGTGCAGGGATTCCTCGGGCCAGTGCGCGGTCGCGTCCTCGAGCGCGGTGAGCAGACGCTCCGGACCGCACGAGTAGATCTGGGTGCCGGGAGTCGGCGTCGCGAGCAGGGCCGCGATGTCGAGGCGGTCGCCCGCCGCGGCCGCGTGCACCGTGAGCTTGTCGCCGTGGTCGGCGGTGAGGCGGTCGAGCAGTGCCATCGTCGTGACATCGCGTCCGCAGTAATGGATCTCGTAGTCCTTGCCGGTGGCCTTGGCGTGATCGGCCATCGCGACGATCGGCGTGACGCCGATGCCGCCCGCCACGAAGATGTAGCGCCGAGCCTCCGCGTCGAGCTTGAAGTGGTTGCGCGGTCCGCGCATCTTCAGCGTGTGCCCGACCTGCAGCGTGCGGTGCACGTAGCGGGAACCGCCGCGGCTCTCGGGCTCCTCGAGCACCGCGATCTCGTAGTGCGACAAGTCGTTCGGGTCACTGCACAGCGAGTACTGCCGCGACAGGTCACCCAGTTCGACGTCGATGTGCGAGCCGGGAGTCCACCGTGGCAGCGCCTTGCCCGACGGATCGGCCAGTCGCACGCGCAGGACACCGTCGGCGGCGGTGGTGAGCGCGTCCACCGTCACGGTCCGCGAGATGTTGGTCTTCGACGGCTCCCCGATCTTCACCGGCCGGCGATCGTCGAGGATCGACGGGTCGGAGCGCTCGGGGTTCTTCTCCGGATCCCACTGCACCCACACGTGATCCGGACCTCGGAACGACGTGTTGGGCAGGTAGGTGAACTCTTGATCGGGGACCAGTTCCATGTGCGGGAGCCGCTTGGTGAACTCCTCGAGGAAGATCTGCATCTCCATGCGGGCGAGGTTCTTGCCCATGCACTGGTGGCTGCCGTACCCGAACGTCAGGTGGTCGCTGGAGTTCTCGCGGCGGATGTCGAAGTCGTCGGCGCCCTCGAAGTGGCGCTCGTCGTGGTTCGCGGACGACGTGACGATCAACAGCTTGGAGCCCTCGGGGATGTCGATGCCGCCGATCGTGGTGTCGGCGGTGACGAGGCGGCGCCACGCGGCCACCGAGCCCGAGTGGCGCAGGCACTCCTCGACGGCGTTCGGGATCAGGCTCGGATCGGCGCAGATCTCCTCCCACACGCTGCGGTTCTCCAGCAGCAGACGGAAGGCGTTGGCCGACGCATTGGCGGTGGTCTCGTGTGCCGCAACGATTCCCGCCATCATTATCGAGTGCAGGTACGAGTCGGTGACGACGTCTGGATGTTCCTGCTGGACCCGGATGCCGTACGGCATCCAGCCGTGCCCGGACGGGTCCTTGCGCATCTTGTCGAGCACCTGACCGGCGTACTGCCAGAACTTGCCGACCGCCTCGGCGACCGCGACCTGCTCCTCGACCGCGGGCCGTCCCCACGTGTTGACGGTGTGCGCGATCGAGTAGCTGCGCAGCTCGTCCATGTCCTCCTCCGGCACGCCGAGGAAGTGCAGCGCGACGGTGAGGGGGACCTCCCACAACATCTCGTCGACCAGGTCGGCCTTGCCGGACTCGACGAAGCGGTCGACGTACTCGCGGGTGAGGCGGCGAACCATCGGCTCGTGGTGGACCAGTTCCTTGGGCGTGAACGGGTCCATCAGCGCCCGACGCCGGGGCATGTGCGCGGGCTCGTCCTCGTTCACGAGGGTGCGCGACATCGCGTAGTCGTACTTCGCCAGCGTCGCGGTCGCCTCGTCCGAGACCGGGGTGATCTTCTCGAGTGCGATCGAGGGCGAGAACAGGATGTTGTCCCGGAAGACGGCCTTGACGTCCTCGTACCGGGTCACCACCCAGTAGCCGATCTCGGGGCTGAAGAACACCGGCTCCTCGTCGCGCGACCAGCGCAGCGACGCCGCCGGGTCCACCTGGTAGGGGCCGGTGAACGGATCGAAGGCGGCGGCATTCGCGGAAACCGGGCAGCCCGTGGACTGCAGGGCCGAGTGGTCGATAGGGCATGCGCTCATGACTGGCATCTCCGTTTGTCGATCTACGCTGAGCTGCGAAGTTACTAATAACGCACACCGTGTAGCGGTGAGCGAACTCGTGACAGAGTAAGGGCGGTCACATTCACGGTCAAGTGCGGATCGGATAACGAGACCTCCGGTCGGTCCGGAGGTAGGGGTACAGGGCGGATCGCCGAGCCCGGCACCGCGATTCGCGCCCTTCCCGCGCGGGTTCGCGCGACACGTGCGCGGACGCCCGGGGGAGCGTCAGACGCTGATGAGGTGTTCGATCTCGCGCGCGGTGCGCTTGACGGCGTCCGCGGCGCGCTCGGTGTCGAGGCCGTCGATCGCGACCACACCGACACTGCGTTCGAGACCCGCGCTCGAGCCGAAGCCCTGCGGGAGCGCGATGCCCGACGCGATGCCCACCGCGCCGTGTTCGAGCTGTCCGCGGGTGAGGCTGTAGCCGTCGGCGCGGGCCTGGCGAACGACGTCGGAGTCGGACGGCGACTCGGGGCGCAGCGCCAGGATCGCGATGCCGGCCGCGCCGCGGTCGATCGGATGGCTGCTGCCGACCCGGTAACCCACGCGCAGCAGCGTGCCCTCCGGCTCGGCTACCATGATCACGACGCAGTTCTGGCCCTGAGCTGCGGAGACGAACGCCGTCGCGCGCGTCTCGTCGGCGAGGGCGTGGAGCACCGGCTGGACGTCACCGGCGAACTGGGGCTCGAAGCGGGACGCGAGCACCGCGGCCGCCACGCCCAGCCGGATCCGGCCGTCGGCGGTGCGCGCCACCAGCGAGTGGTCCTCGAGTGTCGCGACGATGCGGTAACAGATGGCGCGGTGGACATCGAGCTCCCGGGCCAGATCGGCCACCGAGATGCCGGACGGCGACTGCGCCACGATGTCGAGCGCACGCAGCCCGCGGTCCAGGGTCTGCAGTGTGCTCATGGGTGTCCTTCGCGGGTCCGGGGTTTCAATCCTTTGTACAGACTCTCCCCGCGCGAGGGCCAACGCCCGGCGACCCAGCGGACATCGGCTCCCGGGGGCGGCGAGGGGGCAGCGGGAAGATAGTTCACAGATATACTATTTGCGTGAGTTATCCAGGACCGTCGGGCCGGCGCCCGGGTGCCGTGAGCCGCGATAGTGTGGGGCGCATGGACGACGGGCACGGTGCGGTGGAGGAGTCGGTGACGCCCGGCTCGCTCGACTTCTGGTCGTTCATCGATCTCGCCAGCAGGCGGCTGAGTACCGAGTTCGGCTCCACTCATCAGCTGGCCACCCAGGTGTTGCTCACGCTCAACCGGGCGGCCAACGTCGTCACCTACGACCTGGAGTCGTCGGTGCACCGGCCCCGGGGGCTGTCGTGGTCGGCATTCCGGCTGATGTTCGTGACGTGGCTGGCCGGCCCGATCGAACCCAAGAGCGCCGCCAAGCTCACCGGCATGAGCCGGGCCGCGGTCTCGAATCTGACGAAGACGCTGGAGGCCGCCGGGCTGCTCGAGCGCACTCCCGACGCCCACGACGGGCGCTCGGTACAGCTGTCGCTCACCGAGAAGGGCCGCGCCGAGATGGCCGCGACCTACCGTGAGCACAACGAGCGTGAGTACGCATGGGCGAGTGTGCTCACCGAAGCTGAACAGCACATCCTCGTCATGCTGCTCGACAAGCTCATCACCAATCGCAGCCAGTTCGACGTCCGCGGCCGCAACTGACCTCGCCGGGACCCGTTTCCGCGCGACGAGTGCGCACGACGCAGGGTGGGCGGGCGGCTCGACGCGACAAGTGCGCACCACCCGGGGGACGGGCGTGACGAATCCCGCCCGTGTGGTTGCGCTCACGCGCCCGAACTAGTTAATCTGTTTACTAACCGCGGAGAGGGACCGGCGGCCGTGACGATCACGCCGCGCTGCTGTTCCGCCGACGGTGACAACCACAGCCCGTGAACGGGCGCGAGCACACCAGGAGGCCCGGCCATGGCGTTCTACCGTCAGCTCGGCAACATCCCGCCGAAGCGTCACACCCAGCATCGGGACTCCGACGGCCGGCTCTATTTCGAGGAGCTGATGGGCGAGGAGGGCTTCTCCTCCGACTCGTCGCTGCTGTACCACCGCCACATCCCGTCGGCCATCGTCGACGCGACCGTGTGGGAGCTGCGCGACCAGACGACCACGCCGAACCATCCGCTCAAGCCGCGACACCTGAAGCTGCACGACCTCTTCCCCGAAGAGATCTGGGCCGAGACCGACGTGGTCACCGGACGCCGGCTGATCCTCGGCAACGCCGACGTGCGGATCTCGTACGTCGTCTCCGCCAAGGAATCGCCGCTGTACCGCAACTCGCTCGGTGACGAGATGGTGTACGTCGAGTCCGGCGAGGCGATCGTCGAGACCGTGTTCGGTGCGCTCCGCGCCCGCCAGGGCGACTACGTCCTGATCCCGATGTCGACCACCCACCGCTGGGTGCCACAGGGTTCGGAACCGTTGCGCGCGTATGCGATCGAGGCGAACAGCCACATCGTGCCGCCCAAGCGCTACCTGTCGAAGTTCGGGCAGTTCCTCGAGCACGCGCCGTTCTGTGAACGCGACCTGCACGGCCCCGCGGAGCCGCTCCTCGCGGAGGGCACCGACGTCGAGGTGCTCGTCAAGCACCGTGCCGGCGGCGCGATCGTCGGCACCCGCATGGTGTACCCGAACCACCCGTTCGACGTCGTCGGGTGGGACGGCTGCCTGTACCCGTACACCTTCAACATCTCCGACTACGAGCCCATCACCGGTCGCGTGCACCAGCCGCCACCGGCGCACCAGGCGTTCGAGGGCAACAACTTCGTCATCTGCAACTTCGTGCCGCGCAAGGTCGACTACCACCCGCTGTCGATTCCGGTGCCGTACTACCACTCCAACGTGGACTCCGACGAGATCATGTTCTACTGCGGCGGCGACTACGAGGCCCGCAAGGGCTCGGGCATCGGGCAGGGCTCGATCTCGATCCATCCCGGCGGCCACGCCCACGGTCCGCAGCCGGGCGCGTACGAGCGCAGCATCGGTGTCGAGTTCTTCGACGAGCTGGCGGTCATGGTCGACACCTTCCGTCCGCTCGAGCTCGGTGAGGGCGCGCTGGCGTGCGAGGACGAGGGCTACGCGTGGTCCTGGTCCGGGCGTGGGCCGGCTTCGACGCAGTCCGGGCGGGGGCCGAGCAAGTGACCATCTCTCCGTTGCTGACCGGTCTGTGCGACGACGCGGCGCTGTTCCCTCCGGGCAACGCACCGATGGACACCGCGGTCCCGGCGCACCTCGCGCACGAGCGCAGCGCGCACGCCGCACTGGTGGGTCCGTTCGTGTTCCCGGCGCCGCGCCTGGGTGAACTGCCCGCCATCGTCGCGGAGCAGGACGGTGAGCTCGACCTGAGCCTCACCGTGCCTGCCGGCACCGACGCGGTGCCTGCGGCGCTCGCGCAGCTGCGTTCGATCGACGGCGTGAAGCTCGTGGCGATGGAGATCGCCGTCGCCGAGGGGCAGACGCCGGATGCCCTGCTCGCGGCTCTCGACGAGATCGCCTCGGCTGCACCGGGAGTGGACATCTTCGTCGAGGTCCCGCGCGACGAGCGCCGTCCCGAGATCCTCGCCCGGCTCGCCGGGACGGCGTACGCCGCGAAGTTCCGGACCGGCGGCGTCGTCGCCACCGCGTACCCGGACGAGGCCGAGCTCGCCGCCGCCATCCACGCCGTCGTCGGCGCGGGCGTGCGGTTCAAGGCGACGGCCGGCCTGCACCACGCGGTGCGGAACACGGACCCGGACACCGGATTCGAACAGCACGGCTTCCTCAACGTCATGCTGGCGGCCCACCGGGCCGCCGGCGGCGCGGGTGTCGACGAGATCGCGTCGACACTGGCGGACCGGGACGGGAAGCGCCTGGCAGACCGATTGAACGGGCTGTCGGCCGAGGAAGTGGAGGCGCTGCGCGCGAACTTCATGTCCTTCGGCACCTGCAGCATCAGTGACCCGCTGACCGAACTGGTCGGCCTCGGACTGGTGCCCTCAGCATCCACCGAGCCCTCCGCGCCTACGGGTTCGGTGGATTCCAACTCGATCGACGAAGGAAGCCGCGCATGACCGTCATCTCGATTCCTGCCGATTCCCTGTTCGGTACCGACAACCTGCCGTACGGCGTGTTCTCGACCGCCGATGCGGGCCCGCGGGTCGGCGTGCGCGTCGGCGACAGCGTCGTCGATCTCGCGAAGGTGCTCGGCGACGACATCTTCGCCCAGCCGACGCTCAACGCGTTCATGGCCCAGGGCCGGGACCGCTGGGTCGAGGTCCGTGCCCGGCTCACGGAGCTGGTGACCGGCGAACTCGCCGACGATGCGGTCTTCGCGGTCGACGAGGTCACGATGCACCTGCCGATCACGGTCGCGGACTACGTCGACTTCTACGCGTCGGAGAACCACGCCACCAACCTCGGTCGGCTCTTCCGTCCGGATTCGGCTGCGCTGATGCCCAACTGGAAGCACCTGCCGGTCGGCTACCACGGCCGCTCCAGCACCGTCGTGGTCTCGGGTGTCGACATCGTGCGCCCGTGCGGCCAGCGCAAGGCGCCGGCCGACGCAGCCCCCACGTTCGGTCCGTCGGTCCGCCTGGACATCGAGGCCGAGATGGGCTTCATCGTCGGCGTCGGATCGCCGATGGGCAGCTCGATCACCCCGGACCAGTTCGCCGAGCACTGCTTCGGCGCCGTGATCCTCAACGACTGGTCGGCGCGCGACATCCAGGCATGGGAGTACGTCCCGCTGGGGCCCAACCTGGGCAAGAGCTTCGCGACGTCCATCTCCCCATGGGTCGTGCCGCTGCTCGCGCTCGAGGCTGCCCGCGTCGACACCCCGGTGCAGGATCCGACCCCGCTGCCGTACCTGCAGGGGCAGGAGAAGTGGGGTCTGGACATCGATCTCGCGGTGGAGTGGAACGGCGACGTCGTCTCCCGCCCGCCCTACGCCCAGATGTACTGGTCGCCAGCACAGATGCTGGCGCACACCACCGTCAACGGTGCCGCGGCGAGCACCGGGGACCTGTTCGGTTCCGGCACCATCTCGGGTCCCGAGAAGGCGCAACGAGGCGCCTTCATCGAGTTGACCTGGGGCGGCGCCGAGCCTGTCGAGGTGGCCGGGGAGCAGCGCACGTTCATCGAGGACGGCGACGAGATCTCCATCTCGGCGACCGCGCCCGGTACGAACGGCGGCCGCATCGGCTTCGGTGAGGTCCGCGCCCGCATCCTGCCCGCCACCGGTGGTGCCCGATGAGCAAGGTCGTCGCAACCGCCGCCGAGGCCGTCGCCGACATCGCGGACGGATCGTCGCTCGCGGTGGGTGGTTTCGGGCTGTGCGGCATCCCGAACGAACTCATCGCGGGTCTCGCGGATCGGGGTGTGACGGGACTCGAGGTGTTCTCGAACAACTGCGGTGTGGACGACTGGGGTCTGGGAACGCTGTTGTCGGCCGGACAGATCCGTCGGGTGACCGCGTCGTACGTGGGGGAGAACAAGGAGTTCGCGCGGCAGTACCTGTCGGGTGAGCTGGAGGTGGAGCTGACCCCGCAGGGCACCCTCGCCGAGCGGATGCGTGCGGGTGGCGCGGGTATCCCGGCGTTCTACACGCCGGCCGGTGTCGGCACTCCGGTGTCCGAGGGCGGTCTGCCGTGGCGCTACCACGCCGACGGCTCGGTCGCGGTCGCGTCGCCGCCCAAGGAGACCCGCGAGTTCGGCGGCAGGACGTACGTGCTCGAGGAGTCGATCGTCGCGGACTTCGCACTGGTGCACGCCGAGATCGGCGACACCGAAGGCAACCTCGTGTTCGCCAAGACCGCCATGAATTTCAATCCGTTGGCGGCGATGGCGGGCCGGACCACCATCGTGCAGGTCGAGAAGCTGGTGGAGCCGGGTGAGCTCGATCCCGCACAGGTGCACCTGCCCGGCGTGTTCGTGCAGCGGGTGGTGCACACCGGCATCCAGGACAAGCGGATCGAGAAGCGGACGGTGTCGGCATGAGCTGGTCACGTGAGCAGATGGCCGCGCGCGCCGCGGCCGAGATGATCGACGGCGAGTACGTCAATCTGGGGATCGGGTTGCCGACCCTGATCCCGAACTACCTGCCCGCAGGGGTGAAGGTGGTTCTGCATTCGGAGAACGGCATCCTGGGTACCGGCCCCTACCCGACGGAGGACGAGGTCGATCCCGACCTCATCAACGCCGGTAAGGAGACCGTGACGGTCAACCCCGGTGCCGCGTTCTTCGATTCGGCGTTGTCGTTCGGCATGATTCGCGGTGGCCACATCGACACCGCGGTCCTGGGTGGCATGCAGGTCTCGCGACACGGCGACCTGGCCAACTGGATGGTGCCGGGCAAGATGGTCAAGGGTATGGGCGGCGCCATGGATCTGGTGCACGGTGCCCGGCGCGTCATCGTGGTCATGGAACACACCGACCGCGATGGCGGCGCCAAGATCGTCGAGCAGTGCACGCTGCCGCTGACGGGTAAGGCGGTGGTGCAGCGCATCATCACCAACCTCGGCGTGATCGACGTACGGGACGACGCCCTGGTGCTGCGGGAACTCGCGCCCGGCGTCACCGTGGAACAGATCACGTCCGCGACCGGCACCGAGCTGGCCGTAGAGCTGGACGGCGACGCCGCCTAGCTCCCCGATCGCCCGTCCGGCCCGAACCTCCCCCCCATCGGGCCGGACGGGTTTCCCGTCTCCGGGGGCGCGACCGCTTCCGCGATGAACCGGGCGGCGCGCTCGAACTCGACGTTCATGTCGCGGACGGTGTCCTGGCGCCAGTACCGGATCGTCGTGACGTACACCGCGGTCACCATCTGCGAGAGGAATCGCAACGAGTAGTCCCGGCGCACCTCCCCGCGCGGGATGCCGGCCTCGAGGATCCGTCCGAACGCGACGATGAAGCGCTCCGTGCGGGCGGCGCTCTGCGCCGGTGTCGCGAGATCGCGATCGAGTTCGCGCGTGGTGGCACGGAAGTACCGCTCGAGGGTGACGGCGGCCTCGACGACGTCGTCGAAGAGCGAGTGGATCCGCTCGGCGGTGGTGAGATCCCGGGCCAGCAGGTCGTCGATGATGCCCGGCAGCTTGTCCATGTGCGTCCGGTGCAGCGCAGCGAGGACGGCGTCCTTGTTCTCGAAGTAGTTGAAGAACGTCCCGCGGGACACGCGGGCCGCGGTGACGATGTCGTCGATGGTGGTCTGGTCGAAGCCGTTCTCGGCGAACAGCGCGCGGCTCGCGTCGAGCAGACGTTCGCGCGTCATGCGCTTGCGTTCCTCGCGCCGCGTGCTGATCTCGCGACCGTCCGTCATGTCCGCCCCCGCGTGTGTTTCCCCGGTGCTTCCGAACCGGTGGTTCCGACGAGAAAAAGATACCCGGAGTTATGTTGGTCCGCGGGGGAAGTTCGCAAAACCGACATCCGCGCTGTCCGGCGTCACGGCCGGGGCGCGAGCGACTCCGCCGCGTATCGAGCCGCCTTGCCGAAGCCGTCGGCGAGGTCGTAGTCCGGGTCCTGGCGCCAGTAGCGGATCGTCGAGACGTAGACGGCCGCAACCATCTGAGCCAGAAAACGGGGCGGGTAGTCGGTTCGTACCTCGCCGGCCGCGATCCCGGGTTCGAGAATGCGCAGGAGCTCGTCGTTGAAGCGTTCGGTGCGCTCGACGCTGATCTCGGGGGAGGCGAGGTCGCGCTCGAGTTCGCCCGTCACCGCCCTCAGGTATCCGGGCAGTTGTTCGGTCGAGCGGACGAAATCGGCGAACAGGGCGCCGATCCGGTCCGTCGTCGTCAGCTCCCGCACGAGGAGCTGGTCGATCACGCGGGCCATCGAATCCATGTGGCTCGCGTGCAGCGCCGAGAGCAGCTCGTCCTTGCTGGGGAAATAGTTGAAGAACGTCGCGCGGGAGACCCCTGCCCGGTCCGCGATGTCCTCGACCGTGGTGCTGACGACGCCGCGTGCGGCGAACAGTTCGCGCGCCGCGTCGAGCAGTCTCCCGCGGGTCTGCTGCTTGTTGCGTTCGCGGCGGCTGAGTGTCGTGGGCTCGTTCATGTCCTCCGAACTTCCCCGTCGACGGCGCCCTCGAGCCGGGCGTCGAGCCGATGCAGTGTTCCTGTCAGGGCAAATGGCACCCGACAGTCTTCGCCGAGGGGCGTGTCCCTGTCCAATCCGACACCGCCGGGCCGTCCACGTGGGCCCGCCGGAAAGTGTGGCAGAACGTGTTCCCAAAAACTAGACTTGCGTCTATCTTTAGCCTCCAGTCGAAAAAGTGCGGCAAGCGCGGCTTTCGCCGCCGGATCCGTGCACGATTCGGGACGGAGGCGATCATGGGCGGATCCGTCGGGCCCCTCGTGGCTGCGGACGAGTACTTCACCCACCGGATCGTGGAGACGTTCGCGTCGGTGTCGCAGACCGACCACTCCTGGACCGAGAAGGTGTGCCTGATGGCGGCGGCGAGGGACGGGTCGCTCCAGATCGGTTTCGGATTCGGCAAGTACGTCAACCGCAACGTCGTCGACGGGTACGCCGGTGTGGCGCGCGGGACCGAGCAGTGGACGGTGCGCACGAGTCGGGAGTTGGCCGCCGACCCGGACTCCGTGGACGTCGGCCCGATCCGGTACGAGATCCTCGAACCACTGCGCCTGATCCGAGTGGTGCTCGAACTCAACGACGTTCAGCCGGTCGCCTTCGATCTCGTTCTCCAGTGCACCGTTCCGTGCGTCACCGAGGAACGGGAGGACCGCCGTAACCTCACCCGCTACCGGCGCACCGTCGACCGGATCCGGTACCACCAGGCGGGGGTCGTGGCGGGTCCCGGGGTCGAGACGGAGGCGACGCGATGACAGTGCGGTACGAGCGCCGCGACCGGATCCTCGTGATCCACATCGAACGCGAGGAACGGCGCAACGCGATCGATCGCAGGACGGCCGAGGGGCTGGAGGAGGCGTTCGACCTCCTCGACGACGACCCGGACCTGTGGGCGGGCATCGTGACCGGCACGCCGCGCATCTTCTCCGCCGGCACCGACATCCGGGAACGAGCCGATCTGCGGATGCCCCGCGGCGGCGAGTACGGCATCATCCGCCGCAAGCGCGCCACACCGCTGATCGCCGCTGTCGAGGGGTACGCGCTCGGTGGCGGATTCGAGATCGCGCTGGCCTGTGACCTCGTCGTCGCGGCCCGCACCGCCGAATTCGGCCTGCCCGAAACCCGCCGGGGTCTCGTCGCGTCGTCCGGCGCGTTGTTCCGGGCGCCGCGCGCACTACCGGTCAACGTCGCGCGCGAGCTGATGATCACCGGACGCACACTGTCGGCCGAGCGGGCCCACACCCTCGGGGTCGTCAACGAGGTGACCGAAGACGGGGCCGCACTGGCCGGGGCGCTGCGGATGGCGCACGAGATCTGCCAGGCGTCGCCCGTAGCGGTTCGCGAGAGCCTCCGCGCGTTAGATGCGCAGTTCGCCGCCGCGGACGAGCGCGGCTGGGACGCCACCGCCGACGCGCTGCGGACGGTCCTGGAATCGGACGACTTCCGGGCCGGTATCGAAGCGTTCGAGCAACGCAGTCTGCCGATGTGGACCGGGCATTAGAAGATCTGTGCCACAACCGAATACGAGTTTTCCCGAACCGGGCCACACCGTGGCCCGGCCCGTCGTCGTGCATGCTGTCGGCCGCGAATCCGAGTTCCGCTGCGGTGCGCCGATCTCGCACTATTGACGCGTGTCAATTTTGTACCTACGGTGTGAGGCACGTCACGACCACCTCGAACGGAGCACGATGGCGAAACCCACCACCTGCATCATCGGAGCCGGAATCAGCGGTCTCACGGCCGGCAAGATGCTCACCGACTACGACATCCCCTACGAGTGCTTCGAGAGCTCCGACCGGATCGGGGGTAACTGGGCGTTCGGGAACCCCAACGGTCATTCGAGCGCCTACCGGTCGCTCCACATCGACACCTCGAAGCACAGGTTGTCCTTCAAGGACTTCCCGATGCCCGAGGAGCTTCCCGACTTCCCGCATCACACCGACATCAAGCGGTACCTGGACGACTACGCCGCCGCGTTCTCGCTGCTGGACCGGATCCGGTTCGAGAACGGCGTGGAACACGCCGAGCGTCTTCCCGGCGGCGGCTGGCGGATCCGGACCCAGGACGGGGAGACCCGCCGGTTCGACTTCCTGGTCGTCGCCAACGGGCATCACTGGGATCCCCGGTTCCCGAACTTCCCCGGCGAATTCACCGGCGAGTCGATCCACTCGCACGCCTACATCGATCCCGAGACGCCGCTGCATCTGCGCGACAAGCGGATTCTCGTCGTCGGGCTGGGCAACAGCGCGGCCGACATCGCCGTCGAACTGTCCCAGCGCTCACAACGCAACAAGGTGACCATCTCCACCCGCTCGGGGGCGTGGATCGTTCCCAAGTACGCGTTCGGGGTCCCGGCCGACACGCTGATCCAGACGATCCCGCAGATCCCACTGTCGTGGCAACGTCGACTGGGCCGGCGCGGACCGATCTTCCTGTCGGGTCGGCCGGAGAGCTTCGGGCTCCCGACGCCGGACCACCACTTCGGGGAGGCCCATCCCACGCAATCCCAGGAACTGCTGGTGCGCTTCGGTTCCGGCGACGTGGACGCGAAGCCGAACATCGAACGCCTCGACGGTGAGACCGTGCACTTCGTGGACGGGACCAGCGCGGGCTTCGACGTCATCATCTACGCGACGGGATACAACATCACCTTCCCGTTCTTCGACGAGGATTTCCTGAGCGCGCCCGGCAACCAGTTCCCGCTCTACAAGCGGATGTTCAAGCCCGGCGTCGACGACCTCGCGTTCATCGGGTTCGCGCAGTCGGCACCCACGCTGTTCCCGTTCGTCGAGTGCCAGTCGCGCACGCTCGCCGCCTACCTCGCCGGCACGTATCGGCCGCCGGCGGAGGCCGAGATGCACCGCGTCATCAAGGCGGACGAGGAGCGCTTCGTCGGGCACTTCAACAACCGTCCGCGCCACACCCAGCAGGTGGACTACTACATCTACGAACACGAGATGCGGACCAGGGAGCTACCGGCCGGACTGGCCCGGGTACGCAAGGAGGGAGCCGTCCGGTTCGCGGGTGTCCCGGCATGATGGGAACCCGTACGCCGTAACCGACCGGAGAGCCGACACATGAGCACCCGCCCCGCCGCCGACGAACCGCGCACCCGGAGAGCGCACAAGGGCGAGGAGCGCCGGGCGGCGATCCTCGAAGCCGTCGAGACGTTGCTCGAGGACCACACGCTGGACGAGATCAGCATCAACGACATCTCGCGCGCGGCGGGGGTCACCCGGTCGGGCTTCTACTTCTACTTCGACAACAAGGCCAAGGCCGTCGCGGCACTGTCGCGGACGGTGTACCGGGAGATGCAGGACGGTGCGCGTGCCTACCTCGACCGGGTGGGCAGCCCGCGGCAGATGATCGAGGGCTTGATCTCCGAGGTGATCGCGACCTGGGAGCGGCACCCCAATCTGTATCGGGCACTGCGCGACGCGCGCGACCGCGACCCGTCGGTGCGTCAGATGTGGGACGACGACCGGTCCAGCTACGTCGACCCGGTGGCGGCGGTGATCGATGCCGAACGGGAGTCCGGTCGGGCGGTCGCCGGCCCGGACAGTCGGGCACTCGCCGTGGTTCTACTCGACATGAACGACCGCGCCGTCGAGAGTCTCTCGCGCGGCGGACCGGGGGCGCTCGCGCCCGATGCGGCCCGCGAGGCTCTGGTTGCGGTGTGGCTCAACACAATCTATGGGAGCAAACAGTGACACGTACCGATGTGGACATCGCCGTTGGTGGGACCACCTGCGCGGCCTGGCACTACCGCGGGGAGGGTGACGCGTTCCGAACCGCGGCGGGCCGGCCGTGCGTCGTGATGGCGCACGGCTTCGGGGGAACCGTCGATTCCGGGCTCGAGGGGTTCGCCGAGGGCCTCGCCGCGGCCGGACTGGACGTGCTGGCGTTCGACTACCGCGGGTTCGGCCGCAGCGGCGGGGCGGTGCGCCAGACCATTTCGATCGCCGATCAGTTGGAGGACTACGCCGCGGCCGTCGCCACCGCGCGCGGCCTGGACGGGGTCGACGCCGACCGCATCGTGGCCTGGGGGGTGTCGCTGTCGGGTGGGCACGTCCTGAGCCTGGGGGCCGCCGACGACCGTCTGGCCGCTCTGATCGCGCTCACCCCGGCGACCGACGCACGTGCCGCGTCGGCGGCGTCGATGCGGCACTACAGCCCCGGACACCTGGCGAAGAGTTCGTGGGCGGCTCTGCGCGACAGGGTGGCCGCCGCGCGCGGCGCACACGGCGTCACGATCCCGCTCGCCGGCCGCCCCGGGGAGGTCGCCGCGCTCGCACTGCCGGGCATCTACGAGGACTACCGGTCGATCGCGGGGCCGAGCTGGCGCAACGAGGTGTCCGCGCGCTCCTTCCTCGAGATCGGTTCGTACCGGCCCGTCACGGTGGCGAAGAACGTGACGGCGCCGCTGCTGGTGCAGATCGGCGACCTGGACCGCAGCGCCCCGCCGCACGCCGCGGCCAAGGCCGCCGAACGCGCCCGGGCCGAGGTGCGGCACTACCCGTGCGACCACTTCGACGTCTACCCGGGCAAGGAGTGGTTCGAGCGGGTGCTCGAGCACCAGATCCTGTTCCTGCGCCGGCATCTCGCGGCCGCACCCGAAGCCGCTGGCGTCCCCGCCGTCGTCGCCGGGGAGGTGGACGATGCGCGCGTTGCAGCTGGTTGAGCACGGACGCATCGCCGTCGTGGACACCGACGTTCCCGCGATCGGTCCGGGTGAGGTGCTGATCGAGGTGGCGGGCGCCGGACTGTGCCACTCCGACATCCACGTCCGGCACGCACCGGCGTCGATGATGCCGCCGCCCATGACGCTGGGACACGAGACCGCCGGCCGCATCGCTGCACTCGGCGACGGGGTGGACACGTTCGCGGTGGGGGACGCGGTTCTCGTCTTCCTGGTGTGGAGTTGCGGAACGTGCCGAGCGTGCGTGCAGGGGCGGGAGAACTCGTGCGAGCGATCGCCGGGACGGCAGGGTCTGCCGCTGTGCCCCGGTCTGGCCGCGCACGGCGGTATGGCCGACTACATGAAGGTGGACGCGCGTTTCGTCGAACCCCTCGGCGACGTGGACCCGGTGACGGCGGGCCCGCTCGCCGACGCCGGTCTGACGACGTACCACGCGATCGACGGCGCCCGCGACCGGCTCGGCCCGGGCTCGACCGCGCTGGTGCTGGGCATCGGCGGCCTCGGCCACACCGCGGTGCAGATCCTCGCGGCCACGACGGCGGCCCGGATCGTCGCGGTGGACTCGGCGGAGCAGAAGCTGGAACTGGCGACCACGTTGGGCGCCGACCACGCATTCGCCTCCGACGCGTCGTGCGTCGAGAAGATCCTCGAGCTCACCGACGGGCTCGGCGTCGACGCCGTCTTCGACTGCGTGGGGGTCCAGGCCACCGTCGACATCGCCACCCGGGTGATCGGGCGGGACGGTGCGCTGCGCATCCTCGGTCTCGGCGGCGGTGGTTTCGACTGGACGGGGTTCGCGTTGCCGTGGGGCGCGAGCGTGCGGACGAGCTACGCCGGGACGCGTGCGGACCAGCGTGCGGTGATCGACCTCGCGCGGCGGGGGCTCGTGACGATCGAGGCCGAGACGTTCCCGCTCGACGACGCGGTCACGGCGTTCGACGCCCTCGAGGCCGGCAGGATCAAGGGCCGAGCGATCCTGGTCCCGGGCGGCCGCTGAGGCCCTCCGCAAGCGCCGAACGGGAGTTCACGGCACGCTCTCACCGGAAAGGCGTGCCGTGAACTCCCGTTCAGGGGTGGAGGCTCGTCAGTAGATCCGGGCCTGGTGGGCCTTGCGGTCGAACTCCGGCATCGGATCGCCGTCGCGCAGTCGCTGCGCGATGGCCGGATCCGCGAGATGCAGGCGCCCGATGGCGACCAGGTCGAACTCGCCCTCGTTCATCCGGCGCAGCAGGTCGGGCAGATTGTCCGACATCTGCGGCAGGCCGACGATGACCTGCTCGTTGAGCGCGCTGTCGAGGCCCACGCTGCCGACGGCCATGACGGTGGCACCGGTCAGCTTCTTGGCCCATCCCGCCAGCGACAGGTCGCTGCCCTCGAACGCCGGTGCGTAGAAGCGGCGGATGCTCGCATCGAGGATGTCGACGCCGGCGTCGACGAGCGCGTTGAGCACGACGCCGAGTTCCTCGGGCGTGTGCGCGATCTTCGACGCGAAGTCCTGCTGCTTGTGCTGCGAGAAGCGGAAGATGATCGGGTACTCGTCGCCGATCTCACGGCGGATGGCCTTGACGACCTCGGCCGGGAACCGGGTGCGCCGCTGCAGGTCTCCGCCCCACTGGTCGTCACGCTGGTTGGTCGCCTCCCACAGGAACGCGTCGAGCAGGTAACCGTGACCCCCGTGCAGCGCGATGCCGTCGAACCCGACGTCGATCGCGTTGCGCGCAGCCGCGGCGTAGGCGGCGATGACGTCGGCGATGTCGCCCTCGGTCATCGCGGCCGTCACCGGACGCATCTGCTCGACGTACTCGTCGGAGTACATCGTGTTGCCGACCGTGCCCCAGTGCCCGGACGGGCGCATGGGGGTGACGTCGCCGACCGGGCCCATCGCGCCGAACAGCGGGCCGACGTGCCACAGTTGCGGAACGATCCGTCCGCCCGCCGCGTGGACGGCGTCGACCACCCTGCGCCAACCCGCCAGTGCCGCTTCGCCGTACATGACCGGAACGGTGTCGGCGTCGACCGCCGACGGATGCTCGATCGCGACGCCCTCGGTGACGATCAGCCCCGTCCCGCCCTCCGCACGCCGCCGGTAGTACGCGACCACCTCGTCGGTGGGGACGCCGCCCGGTGAGCCGTGCCGTGTCATGGGCGACATCGCGATGCGGTTCCGCAGTTCGAGACCGCGGACCGTCAGGGGTGCGAAGAGGGCGGACGTGTCCAAGGCAGGGGTGGTCACAGGGCTCCCATGTAGTCGAAGAAGTTGGGCGTGTGCGTCTCGCGCAGGCGGGTGAGCTTGCGGTAGCTGATGAGCCACTTGCCCTCCACCTTGCGGTATTCCTCGTGGTAGTGGCCGTAGCCGTGGAGGTGTTCCTCGACGTCGCCGTTGGTCCACCACAGTTCGTCCTCCATGGCCCAGATGCCGGTGGCCGTGGTGTCGGAGGTGAGCGTGATCTCCGGGGTGTGCCCGTGATGCGCGGTGGTCACGTGGGTCGAGGACCCGAGCATGCCGCGGATCGAATTCGTCAGATGCTCGCGTCCGGACGCGCGGTTGGACTGCCCGTCCGATGCCGGCTGCTTGTCGCCCGGCAAGCCGGCCCACGTCTCGGTGACGACGTCCTCGGTGTGCAGGGGGCCGTACCGGTCCCACTGCTTGGTGTCCATGACGCGCAGGCGCGAGGAGAACACCTTCTTGATCTCCTCGATCGCGAGCAACTGCTCCTGTGCGGTCAGGGTCAGTGCGCCGGCGGGCTCACCCATGGCTGGACCTCTCTGTCGGACGGGTACGGGACGGTGATCGATCGGGGTGGCGCCGATCCGGTCAGCTCGTCGGTGCGGCGGCGTGGCGATACGAGCGGAATCCCGGCGTGTGCGTCTCGCGAAGGCGGGTGAGCTTGCGGTAGCTGATGAGCCACTTGCCCTCCACCTTGCGGTATTCCTCGTGGTAGTGACCGTAGCCGTGAAGGTGTTCCTCGACGTCCCCGTTGGTCCACCACAGCATGTCCTCCATGGCCCAGATGCCGGTGGCCGTGGTGTCGGAGGTGAGGGTGATCTCCGGGGTGTGCCCGTGGTGCACCGACGTGACGAAGGCGTCGCCGTCGAGCGTGTTCCGGATCGCGGCGGTGAGGGCCTCCGGCCCCACGACGCGACTGCCGGCTCCCCACGACTCGCTCACGACGTCCTCGGTGTGGCAGCTGCCGTACCGGTCCCACTGCTTGGTGTCCATGATCCGCAGGCGCGCGGCAAACAGCTTCTCGATCTCCCCGATCGCCAGCAGCTGCTCTGCGGGGGAGAGGGTCACTTCTTCACGTTCCATGGATCCGGCTGCGCCGCTCACGAGTTCGACCTCCGTAGACGTTGACCAAGCACTTGATCGGGACCGAGCATATCCGGGATCCGCGTCGCCGCGACCCGGTTTGCGGTGTCGTGCGGCGGGCCGGCGCGCGGCGACCGCTCCCGAACACCGGTCGGACGGACTGTAGGTCGGGGTGCGGCGCCGCGAGAAGAGCTTTCCCGCTCAGCAACACACGATCTCGCCCGCGCCCCTCCCGGGATCAGCCGAGCAGCGCGATCTCGCGGTCGTCGGTGAAGTCCACGACCAGTTCCCGCTGCGCGATCCGCCACGCGTCCTCGTCCCGGCGGTACTCGTCCAGGTAGCGGATCGACACGATGTAGTCGCGGTGTCCCGACTCGGTCGCGTACACGTGGTGGGCGTCGCAGTAGACCTCGCCGCGGGCGGTGTCGCCCGTGACGTCCACCAGCTGTTGGCTCACCACGTGGCGGGTCGAGTGCAGGTGCGCCACCGCGCCCAGCACACCCTCGACGACGGCGGTGGCGCCGTCCAGCACCGGGTCCTTGCCGCGGCGGACCAGTCCGGTGGGCTGCACCAGGCGCGCGTCGGGGGTGAAGAGAGCGGACAGGGCGAGTTCGTCTCGACGGTCGACGGCGATCGCGTACTGCGCGACGAGGTCGGTGAGCGCGAGACGGTCAGCGAGTTCACGGGTCATACCGGCATTCTGCCCGCCGACGCGGACGCCGGCGGGCGGACTTCTCACTGATCGGCAGCGGGCGCGGCTACGGGGTGACCTGCGCCTCCATGGCGGCCAGGTACCCCTCGCCGTACGGCGGCAGGGTGCCCCACTCGCCGCGCGGATCGTGTTCCGATGCCTCGAAAACGGTTCGTGCATGACTGAATTCGAGGAAGCCCTCGCGACCGTGGTAATGGCCCATCCCGGACGCGCCGACGCCTCCGAACGGCGCGTCGTTCATACCCGGGTGCATCATGACGTCGTTGACGGTCACCCCGCCCGAGAACGTGCGGGTGAGCACCGCCTGCTGTTCCACCGGATCGGTTCCGAAGTAGTACAGCGCCAACGGCTTCGGTCTGCTGTTGATGTCGGCGATGACCTCTTCGGTCTGGTCGTACGGCAGCAGGATGATTGCCGGACCGAAGATCTCCTCCTGCATGATCTTCGAGTCGGCCGGGGGCGAGACCACCAGGCGCAGTGGGCGCTTGCGGTCGCCGTCGACGGCCGCGGTCTCGTCCACCGGGGTCGCGACGATGAGGGCGCCGCGCTCACGGGCGTCGGCGACCAGGGCCTCGACGCGCGCGAGGTGCCGGTCGCTCACCACCGCGACCACGTCCGGGTTGTCCGTGATCGTCGGCAGCAGCGCCGCGTAGGACTTCTCGAGCGCGCCCACGAACGTGTCGAGCTCCTCGCGGGGCACGTACACGACGTCGGGAGAGACGCAGATCTGGCCGGAATTGGTGGCCTTGGCGATCGCGATCTTGGTGGCCGCGTCGTCGAGGTCGGCGCTGCGGCCGATGATGGTGGGGGATTTGCCGCCGAGTTCCAGCGTGACCGGCACGAGGTTCTTCGCCGCGTTGGCCATCACCAGCTTGCCCACCTCGGTGCTGCCGGTGAAGACGAGGTGGTCGAACGGCAGTGACGTGAACGCGTCCGCGACCTCCGGCCCGCCGGTGACCACCGCCACCACGGACGGGTCGAACATCTCGGCGACGGCGTCGGCGAGGACCTGCGCGGTCTGCGGCACCACCTCCGACGGCTTGAGGATCACGCGGTTGCCGGCGCCGAGCGCGCAGGCCAGCGGGCTCAGCAGCGTGAACAGTGGCGCGTTCCACGTGCCGATGACGCCGACCGAACCCTTGGGCTGGTACTGGATGTAGGCCTTCGCGCCCAGCTGGTCGTACGGCGGGTACGGCGGCCGCTCCTCGTCCGCCATCCACGACTCGAGCGAGTCGCGCGTGTGCTTGAGCGACGTGATGGCACCGAGGATGTCGTTCATGATCGAGAACGCCACCAGGCGGCCGCCGAAGTCGGCGTCGATGGCCTCGGTCAGCGGCTTGTGGTAGCGCACCAGCAGGTCGATCATCGTCTGCAGTCGCGCGCGCCGCTCCTCGGCCGACGGGGTCCCGTGTTCGGACGCAGCGCTTTTCTGGGCCTCGAGAATCTGCGGGAGGCGGGCGATCGTCGCGCTGTCCGTGCTCATGGGGTAACTCCTGTCGTTGCCGATGTCACGACGCTAACGAGCTGTGTCGGCGGTAACAGTGATTCGTCTCGCCCACCGGGAGTGTTCTCCGCCGCCGGGCCAAGAAAGGGTCGACCGGCGCGGCCGGTCCCGGTAGGAGGTACCGGGCGGAGGGCGTTCGCGGTCCCCGGCTAGTCGGGACCTCGGTCCCCCGAACGGGACTCGTCGTCGGAGTCCTTCTCGGTGTCCCTATCGAGCACCGCGCCGCTGCGGGTGAGCACCAGCGCCGTGCCGCCGAGTCCGATGAGGACGAGCCCGATCGCGACGCTGGGCCAGCCCTCGGTGTGCCAGTAGACGTCCCGCAGGGTGATGAGCAGCGCGGCCTCGTCGACGATGAGGGCGAGCGCGATGCCGAGCGCGAGTCCCATCCACGTGCGGGCCCGCGGGCTGCGATCGACCATGCCGAAGATCGCCACACCGGCGAGCAGGAGGATGCCCCACAGGTAGTGGTGCAGATGGGTGCCGCCGGCGGAGATGTCGCCGACGTCGCGGGTGTCGATCTGGATCAGCCATGTCACGAGGCGGGCGCCGCCGAAGGTGACGGTGAACGCGAGCCACGCCAGGACGATGCCGCGTCGGGTCTCGTCGATCTGACTCCATCGGCGCGGGAACCGCACGCGGCGGGGGTTCTCGGCGGATTTCCGGTCGTCGTGGTGAGGTCGTCCCATGAATTCTGTCTACTCGTCTGCCGCGTTCGGCGCCGGGCACGGGCGGACTGCCACATTTCGGGACAACTGGAACGTGTTCTAGCTACGATGCGGCATGCGCATCGCCAAGACCTCGACCCTGTCCCTTCTCGCCGCGGCGGCCGTGGCCGTCGCCGTACCCGCCGCCGCGTCGGCCGCCCCGGATCCGACGGACTCGCCCAACGAGGCGATGGCCCGCGCCTACATCGACGCGCTCGTCAGCCACGACGCGAGTGCCGTCGTCTTCACCCCGGACGCGACGCGGGTCGAGGCCGGCCTGCAGACGGGGTTCAACGGCCCGCAGCTGGCGAACGATCTGAACCACGGCATCCAGTACCGCGTCGTCCAGGGCGTGCGCGATCTGGCCATGAGCGAGAGCGGCGACACCGTCCCCACCCGCTACCTGCTCGACGCGGGCATCGGCGACCGGCGTCTGATGACGGTCGAGATCGTGGAGACGTTCGAACTCGAGAACGGCGCGATCGACCGAATCGTCGCCACCATCTCGCCGGTCTCCCTGTCGTGACGGCTTCGCCCGCGTAGCCTCACCGGCGGACGGCAGACGGCAGCGGGAGGAGCGGGGCATGACGGACGGCAACCAGCGGGTGGCGGTGGTCTCGGGAGCGGCGCGCGGAATCGGCGCGGCGATCGCGAAGCGGCTCGCCTCGGACGGTCTCGCCGTCGCGGTCCTCGACCTCGACGAGGCGGCGTGCGCCGACACGGTCTCCGCGATCCGCGACGCCGGCGGACGCGCCCTCGCGGTGGGGGCCGACGTTTCCGACGAGGCGTCGGTCGCGGCCGCCGTCACCCGCGTCGCCGAGGAACTGGGCGCCCCGACCGTCGTGGTGAACAACGCCGGCATCACCCGCGACAACCTGCTGTTCAAGATGACCGTCGACGACTGGGACGCGGTGATGAACGTGCATCTGCGCGGGGCGTTCCTGCTCACCCGGGCCGTCCAGAAGTACATGGTGGAACAGAAGTGGGGGCGGATCGTGAACCTGTCGAGCATCTCGGCGCTCGGTAACCGCGGTCAGGTCAACTATTCGGCGGCCAAGGCCGGGATGCAGGGGCTGACGAAGACACTGGCCCTCGAACTCGGTCCGTTCGGTGTCACCGCCAACGCCATCGCCCCGGGGTTCATCGCGACCGAGATGACCGCCGCGACCGCGGAACGGCTCGGGGTCTCGTTCGAGGACTTCATGGCCGCCGCGGCCGCCGAGACGCCGGTCCGGCGCGTCGGGTTGCCCGAGGACATCGCGCACACCGCGTCGTTCCTCGTCGGCGAGGGTGCCGGATTCGTGTCGGGCCAGGTGATCTACGTGGCAGGCGGTCCCAAGGCCTGACGCCGCCCCGACCGGCGCTGGACGTCGACGGCGAGCTGGGTGCGGGACGCGTACCCGGTAGCCGCGAGGATGCGGCTGACGTACTTCTTCACGGTGTCCTCGGTGAGGACGAGTCGGCGCGCGATCGCCGCGTTGCCGAGCCCGTCGGCGACCAGTTCCGCCACCTCGCGCTGTCGTTCGGTGAGCGGGGCCAGTACGTCGTGCCGGGGCTCGGTGTCGAGGCTGCGCGCGAGCACCGTCAACTGCCGGGCGAGCAGCTGCAACGCCCCGAAATCCTCGGGACGCAAAGCGTTTTCGTCCCGATCGAACAAACCAACGAGGGCGTGCGCGCGGCCCGGCAGGTCGACGTGCATCGCGTTGACCGAGCGGATGCCCCACGCGCCGAGGTAGTCGTCCACGTACGCAGTGCACTCGGTCGGCAGCTCGCGCAGGTCGCGCAGGGAGGCCACCCGCGTCGTCTCGAGTCGGCGCCGGGCCTCGGGTGAGGCGAACACGTCGTACCGCGCCCACTGCGTGCGGTAGACCGCCCGCTTGGCCTCCCACCCGCCGGATCCCGACGCGTTGGCCTCAGGGTCGGCGAACTGACTCTCGAACGAGCGACCGACGAAGCACGCGGCGGTGCGGACGGGGAAGACCTCGGTCATCGCGTCGACGATCCGGGTGCGGAACTCCGACACCGTCCGGACGTCCTCGCAGCGGTCCAGGACCGCGAACACCCGCTGGTAGTCGGAGGTACGCAACGAGACCTCGGCCAAATCAGTCACCACCAGTTCGAGTCGAAACGACGTGTGCCGTAGACGGGTTCACGGGAACTGTCCACCAAAGTGCACTGTCGCCGGAGCAGAACGAATTCTAGCGTCGGTTGGACTGCGTATCAGCGAAATTCCGAGGAGTACACGCATGGGCAGGCTTCGCTTCGGCGCCTTCATCGCACCGCACCACGCCATCGGCGAAAACCCGACCGTCGCGTTGCAGCGCGACCTCGAGTTGGTCGAGCACCTGGACCGCCTCGACTTCGACGAGGTGTGGATCGGTGAGCACCACTCCGCGGGCAGCGAGATCATCGGCAGCCCCGAGATCTTCATCGCCGCGGCCGCCGAACGCACCCGGCGCATCAAGCTCGGCACCGGCGTCACGTCCCTGAGCTATCACAACCCGCTGTGGGTGGCCGACCGGATGGTGCTGCTCGACCACCTCACCCGCGGCCGCGTGATGCTGGGCGTCGGGCCCGGTTCGCTGCCGACCGACTCGGCGATGATCGGACTGAACCCCACCGAGTGCCGGGAGCTGCTCGACGAGAACCTCGACATCGTCGTGCGGTTGCTGCGTGGGGAGTCGGTGACCGCCACCACCCGGACGCACACGCTGGTCGACGCGCAACTGCAGCTGCGCCCCTACTCGCACCCCTGCTTCGACGTCGTGGTCGCCGGGGTGGCGTCGCCCACCGGGCCGCGGCTGGCGGGCCGGCACGGACTCGGGCTGCTGTCGATCGGGGCCACGCTCAGCCCCGAGGGCTACGACGCGCTGGGCCACCACTTCGGAATCATGCAGGAACGCGCCACCGAGTACGGCACCACCGTCGACCGCAGCCAGTGGCGGCTGGTGTGCCCCATGCACATCGCCGAGACCGAGGAACAGGCTCGGCAGGACGTCCGGTTCGGACTGGGCGAGTGGATCGACTACTTCGGCAAGGTCGCGGCATTCCCGCATTTCGGCTCCGGCGGAGCCGCCATGGAGGACATGATCGCGTACATGAACCAGTCCGGCATGGGCATCATCGGCACCCCCGCACAGGCCCGGGAGCTGATCGACAAGCTGGTGGCGCAGTCCGGGGGCTTCGGGTCGATGCTCGTCATGGGCACCGACTGGGCCAACCCCGCCGCCACGCGGCGCTCGTTCGAGCTCATCGCCCAGCAGGTGGCGCCGCACTTCCAGGGCCAGGCACAGCCCCTGCTCGACGCGGCCGCGCGCGCCGGACAGAAACGCGACGGCCACAACCAGGCCCAGCACGACGCGATCGCGGCCATGACCGCGAAGTACGAGGCCGAACTGGCGGCCAAGTCATGAGGGCCGCGGTGCTGTACGGCATCGACGACCTGCGGGTCGAGGACGCCCCGGAGCCGGACCTGCGCGACGGCCACGTCCTGATCGACGTCGCCTACAACGGCATCTGCGGTTCCGACCTCGGGATGATCCACGCGTTCGGAATCTCCGCCGACCCGCACCCTTTGACCGGGGCGTGCGGCCCACAGATCCTCGGCCACGAGTTCTCCGGGGTGGTGCGTGCCGTCGGCGGCGGCGTCGACGACATCGCCGTCGGCGACCGGGTCGTGGTGCAGCCCAACTACCACTGCGGCCGTTGCGCCCGCTGCCGTGACGGACACGAACATCTTTGTGCCGTCGGCGCATTCCACGGCATCAACGCTCCCGGCGGCGGGCTGGCCGAACGCACCGTCGTCCCCGCCGCCAACGTGCACGTACTGCCCGACGCGGTGTCGCTCGCGCAGGCCGCGGTGGTCGAGCCTCTCGCGGTGGCGTTGCACGCGATCGAGCTGTCGGGAGTGCGGCCGGGCCAGTTCGCGCTGGTGCTGGGTGCCGGGCCGATCGGTGTCGCGACCGCGCTCAACCTCCGCGCCGGGGGCGTGGACCGAATCCTGCTGAGCGAGCCGTCCGAGACGCGCCGCAGCGTCGCGGCCGCACTGGGGTTCGACGTGATCGATCCGGCCGCGATCGACCCCGTCGCCGCGGTGCATGAGCGCACGGCCGGGGTGGGCGCGGCGGCCGTGTTCGAGTGCGCGGGCGTCGCGGCCACCGTGCAGACCGCACTGGCCGCCGTCCGGGCGCGGGGCACGGTGGTCCTGCTCGCCACCTACAAGGAACAGGTACCGCTGAACACGTATGCGCTCATGTTCGGCGAGATGCGGCTGATGTCGTCGCTCGCCTACTCGCGCAAGGAGTTCCGCGCCGTCATCGATCGGATGGCGGCGGGAGCCTATCCGCTGGACGGATGGGTGGACCGCGTCGCGCTCGCCGACGTGGCCGACGGTGTCCGCGCGGCGTCCGACGGGCGTCGCATGAAGGTTCTCGTGGAGGTGTCCCATGTCTGACAACACGTTCGACGGTTCGCGATTCGCCGGCCGGGTCGCGGTCGTCACCGGTGCGGCATCGGGAATCGGTGCCGCCGTGGCGAAACGGTTGGTCGGTGAGGGCGCGTCTGTCGTCGGGATCGACCTCGCCGCCGACGCCCTCACCGTGCTGGAGAAGGATCTGGGTGAGCGGTTCGCCGGTGTCACCGCGGACGTCACCGTCGAGGAGGAGGTCGCGGCGGCCGTCGCCGTCGCGACCGAACGGTTCGGGTCGCTGGATCTGGCGTTCAACGTCGCCGGCGCCGCCCGGGGCGGCAAGATCCTCGACCTCGCGGAGTCCGACTGGGACTTCACCGTCGACCTCGTGCAGAAGGGGTCTTCCTGTGCACCAAGCACGAGGCGCGGCACATGGTGGACGGTGCGCGGGGCGGGGCGATCGTCAACGTCGCGTCGCTCAACGCGCACGTCCCGATGGTGGGCGGCAGCCCGTACGTGACCGGCAAGGCGGGGGTCGAGATGTTCGGCAAGAACGCCGCGCTCGAACTCGCCCCGCACGGGATCCGGGTCAACACCGTCCTGCCGGGGCTCGTCGACACCCCGCTGGTCGCCGCCGTGACGGGCTGGCAGCCGCTGCTCGACGGCTTCCTCGAACGCATCCCGATGGGCCGCCCGGCCGGCCCGGACGAGATCGCCGCGCCGTGCCTGTACCTCGCTAGCGACGACGCCACCTACATCACCGGCGCGAGTCTCATGGTCGACGGCGGCTGGGAGATCTCCAACTACCCGGACGTGACCAAGTTGGTCGGTTAGCCGACCGCGCTCAGTGCCAGGTGTGGTCGACGAGCGGCGTCCGCGGACCGAACTTGGGCTTGCGGGCCTGCCCGCTCACCTGCAGCAACCGGATCGCGCGATAGCGGTGCGGGCGCAGGTCGGCGAGGTATTCGACCATCGCGTCGTCGTCGAGGGGGCGGCCGAGCAGCGTCCAGCCGACGATCGACGCGAGGTGGAAGTCGCCGACGGACAACGCGTCGGCGTCGCCGAGCGCTCGTTGCGCCACCTCCGCCGCGGTCCACGCGCCGATGCCCGGCACCGCGCGCAGCCGGCGGTGTGCCGCGGTGCGGTCCAGGTCGACGATCTCCTCGAGCCGGTCCGCGACGCGAGCGCACGCCACGACCGTCTGCGCGCGCCGGGGGTCGACATTGGCGCGGTGGTACTCCCACGACGGGATCCGCCGCCACACCTCCGCGCTCGGCGGCACCCGCATCCCGTCGGGGGCCGGCCCCGGCGCGGGCGTGCCGAACTTCGTGACGAGCCGGCGCCACGACGTGTGCGCGGCGACGGTGTGCACCCGCTGCTCGAGAATCGCCGGTACCAGTGCCTCGAACACCCGGGCAGTGCGCACGATCCGCAGATGCGGGTGCCGGCGGTGCGCGTCGACGAGCTTGGGGTGCGCGGGCGCGAACGTCGCGCCGCCGTCCGCGTCGAGCTCACCGAGCAGTCCGGGCAGGAAGCGGTCGAACTCGTCGGCGCCGGGACCCCACGCGCGGACCTGGACCGCGGACGGGCCCGACTGGCGTAATCGGTACGTCACCGGTCCGGACGGCAGCAGCGATGTGCGCCACACCGTGCCGTCGGGCTCGCGACGGTGGCACGGGTCGAAACGCCCCCGGCGCAGCGGGGACAGGGACGCCGCGAGGTCCACGGGACGCGCCGTGACCACCTCGAGCTGCACTGTCGGAGCCGTACCGGTCATCCCGGGCAGCCTATCGCTCCGCCGTGGGGACCTCACCGCCGCGGGCGGCGGGCGGCGGGCGGCACGTATTGTCCGAACCCATGATCATCGTGAGTACCGACGGTTCGTGCCTGAAGAACCCCGGTGGCGCCATCGGCTGGGCATGGGTCGATCACGAGGGTCCGAGCCGATCGGGCGGCGCCGTCTCGGGCACCAACCAGATCGCGGAGCTGTGGGCGCTGGTCGAGGCGATCGTCGCGCATCCGGGGCCCGATCCGCTGCTCATCGAGTCCGACTCGCAGTACGCCATCAAGTGCGCGTCGGAGTGGCTGCCCGGGTGGAAGCGTAAGGGCTGGAAGACCGCGTCCGGCGCCCCGGTGAAGAACCTCGAGCTGGTGCAGGACATCGACCGGGCGATCACCGAACGGACCGGCCCGGTGCGTTTCCGCTGGGTGCGCGGGCACGTGGGCAACCACTACAACGAGCTCGCGGACAAGCTGGCCGGTGAGGCCGCGCGGGCCGTCGCCAACACCCCGGAGAAGTCGCGGCCGTGGCGCGGACTCACGCCCGCTCCCGCCCCCGCGGCCCGTCCGGTCGCGGCGCCCCTGCGCGACCCGGAGCCGGAGCTCACGCTCTTCTAGGGGCGCCGCAGGCTCCTACGTCAGCGAGCCCTCGTGCACGGCGCGGACGAACTCGGGCAGCGGCTCGCCGGCACGCAGCCGCGACGCCAGCGCGGGGTCGGCCAGGTGCAGACGGCCGATCGCGATGAGGTCGAACTCGCCGCCGCCGATGCGCTTCTCGAGCTCGGGGATGTTGTCGACGACGGGCGCCGAGCCGTCGAGGCGGCTGTCGCGCAGCGACTTCCCGATGCCGACGCTGCCGACCGCCATGGTGATCGCGCCCGTGACCTGCTTCGCCCAGCCGGCCAGCGACAGCTCGCTGCCCTCGAATGCCGGGATGTCGAAGCGGCGGATGCTGGCGTCGAAGACGTCCACACCGGCGTTCGCGAGCGCGCCCAGGATCACCTTCAGCTCGTCCGGGGTCTCCGCGATCCGTGCCGTGTAGTTCTGCTGCTTGTGCTGCGAGAAGCGGTAGAAGATCGGGTAGTCCTCGCCGATCTCGGCGCGGATCGCCTGCACGACGGCGACGGGGAAGCGGGTGCGCCGCTCGAGGTCGCCGCCCCACTCGTCGTCACGCTTGTTGGTGCCCGCCCACAGGAACGAATCCAGCAGGTACCCGTGGCCGCCGTGGAGGGCGATGCCGTCGAACCCGACGTCGATCGCGTTGCGGGCCGCACGGGCGAACGCCGCGATGACGTCCTGGATGTCCTGCTCGGTCATCGCTTCGGTGGGCTCCTGGACCCACGAGGTGTACGAGTCCGGGTACGACGTGGTGCCCAGCGGGCCCCACTCGCCGGACGGCCGCATCGGCTTGAGCTCCGGATCGACCTTGCTCATCGCGCCCCACAACGGCCCGACGTGCCACAGCTGCGGAATGATCTTGCCGCCGGCCTCGTGCACGCCGTCGACGACCTTGCGCCAGCCGGCGAGCGCCTCCTCGCCGAACAGGCGGGGCACCCGCGAGTTGTCGACCGCGGTGGGGTGGTCGATCGCGACGCCCTCGGTGACGATCAGCCCCGTGCCGCCCTCGGCGCGCCGCCGGTAGTAGCCCGCGACGTCGTCGCCCGGAATGCCGTCGGCCGAGTAGGAGCGCGTCATCGGCGACATGACGATGCGATTCGCGAGTTCGAGCGAACGCACCTGCAACGGCTGGAACAGGGGAGATGAGGTGGTCATGTCGTCTGTGCCTTTTCGGGATCGTCGGAAACCAAGCAAGTGCTAGGTAGCTTTTCAGGGTGCTTCCGGACGCGTCAAACCGGGGTCTCACTGAGCGCACACCGTCTTGGCTAGGGTCGACGGGTGCGCTCGGGGCCGCCCGGGGCGGGCGAGAAGGAGGGGTGCTGCCGTGTGTGAGCCGTTGGAGACGGAACCCGATCGCGAGTCCGAGGTGGCCGGCGTGGTCGCGTTCCGCGAGCGGCTGGGCCTGCCCACCCTCATCGACGTGCACACCCACTTCATGCCCAAGAACGTGATGGACAAGGTGTGGGCGTACTTCGACTCGGCCGGACCGCTGACGGGACGGCACTGGCCCATCCGGTACCGCAGCGAGGAGCAGACCCGCGTCGAGCAGTTGCGCGCGTTCGGGGTCGGCCGTTTCACCTCGATGCTCTACCCGCACAAGCCGGACATGGCGGCCTGGCTCAATCAATGGGCCGCCGACTTCGCCGCGCGCACCCCGGACTGCCTGCACACGGCCACGTTCTATCCGGAGGAGTCCGCGCCCGGCTATGTGGCCGAGGCCGTCGCCGCCGGTGCCCGGGTGTTCAAGTCCCACATCCAGGTCGGCGACTACGACCCGAACGATCTGCTCCTGGACCCCGTGTGGGGCCTACTCGCCGACAATGGCGTCCCCACCGTGATCCACTGCGGCTCCGGCCCCGCGCCCGGCCGGTTCACCGGCCCGGACCGCATCGCGGCGCTGCTGGCGCGGCACCCACGGCTGCCGTTGATCATCGCGCACATGGGGCTGCCCGAGTACGTGGAGTTCCTCGACCTGGCCGACCGGTACCCGCGGGTCCGGCTGGACACCACGATGGCGTTCACCGACTTCACCGAGTCGGCGACACCGTTCCCGCGTGCTGCGGTGCCGCGACTGCGGGATCTGGAAGACCGCATCCTGTTCGGCAGCGATTTCCCGAACATCCCGTACTCGTACCTCGACGCGCTCGAGGCCCTGGAACGATTCGACCTGGGCGACGACTGGGTGCGCGCTGTGGTGTACGACAACGCCGCGGCCCTGTTCGACGTCTCCTGAGCGGGCGGCCCGCTCAGGGTTCCGGCTCGGGCGCGATGACGCTGAACACTGCGTCCTGCGGATCCGACAGCACGGCCATGCGCCCGACCGTGCGCAGTTCGAAGGGATCGGCCATCAACGCCCCACCGCGGTCGACGGCCCGCGCGACGGTGGCGTCGGTGTCCTCGACCGCGAAGTAGACGTGCCAGTGGTTGGGGACCTCGGGCCGCGGCGGACGGACGCACCCGCCCACGCCGTCGCCGCCCACC
This sequence comes from Rhodococcus sp. SGAir0479, assembly GCF_005484805.1. Classification (NCBI taxonomy): domain Bacteria; kingdom Bacillati; phylum Actinomycetota; class Actinomycetes; order Mycobacteriales; family Nocardiaceae; genus Rhodococcus; species Rhodococcus sp. SGAir0479. Next base: position 3,763,272 of record NZ_CP039432.1, on the reverse strand, counting down.
TGCAGCACGGTGTAGTCGTCGCTGTCCGGGATGGGCATGGTGGTCGACCCGAGACCGACCACCGACCGGTAGAAGTCCAGCGCCCGCTCGGGGTCGTCGGTGACCAGCTCGTTCCAGGCCAGCGTGCCGGTCTCGTTCACGAGCGTCGCGCCGATGTGCGTGCGGGCCTGCCACAGACCCACCTCGGCGCCGGTGGGGTCGGTGATCAGGGCCATCCGGCCCGTGTCCCCGACGTCGAACGCGGGCAGCACCAGATCGCCGCCCGCCGGTTCCACCGCGGCGGCGGACGCGTCCACGTCGTCGACGGCCAGGAAGGTGTTCCACAGTGCGGGGGTGTCGGCGGGTGACGTACCGACGGGCTGCGGGGCGATGCCCGCGACCCGCGCGCCGCGCAGCGTGGCCAGGGAGTAGATCGCATCCTCGAGCATCGGTCGGTCCTCGTACGACCAACCGAAGAGGGACGAGTAGAAATCCTTGGCCGCGGGTTGGTTCGGTGTTTGCAGTTCCACCCAGTTGGGGGTGCCCTCCACGTAACTCGAGCGTTCGGACATCGCGACGTCCTCTCCCTTCACCGTCGAAGCACTCGCGGTCGGCTCGCGCCGCTTGTCGCCGGTGGGGAGGTGAGGAGTGGACGGCATCCGCCCGGAGGTCGCTGCGACCCGCGGTCGAGCACGGAAAAAGGCTATCGCAGAACCGCGCTGTCCGCGCCCCGCGTGTTCCCGCCGCCGGAGGCGACGACGGCGGGAACACGGCTGGAAACGCCGCCCGGTCAGGCCAGATCGGTGGAGACGATCTTCGCCATGTTGCGTTCGGCCAAGGCGGTGATCGTCACGAACGGATTGACACCGACGTTGCCGGGGACGAGGGAGCCGTCCACGACGTACAGGCCCGGGTACCCGGGGAGCCGACCGTAATTGTCGGTCGCCTTGTTCAGGAGGCAGCCACCCAGCGGGTGGTACGTGAAGTCGTCACCCCACGTCTTGTACACGCCGAACAGGTCCGTCCGGTAGATCGTGCCCTCCTTCTTGTTGATCTTGTCGAAGACCTTCTTGGCCATGTCGATGCCCGGCTGGTTCTGCGACTGCGCCCACGAGAGGTCGACCTTGCCGGTGCCCGAATTGAACTGGAAGCGGGCACGTTCCGGATTCTTGGTGATGGCCAGGTACAGGCTGACGTAGGTTTCCAGGCCGGCCGGCAGCGGGGCGATCTCGGCGAAGATCGGCGCCGTCGGATCGGCCCAGTTGTCGATTCCCATCGTCGGGATGGTGGCCTGCTGGGACCCGGTCGCGTCCCACATGTGGTTGGCGCGGCCCACCATGATGTTGCCGTTGTTGCCCCAGCCCTCACCGACCTGGGACGGCAGGTTGGGCAGGTGCCCCTGCGCCTTCATGGCGACCAGCAGTTTGCTGGTGCCGACGCTGCCGGCAGCGAAGAACACCCGGTCCGCGGTGACCACCTTGGTGGCGACGACGTTGCCCTGCTCGTCGATCTGTTCCATCGTGACGCGGTAGCCACTGCCCGCGGCCGGCGCCACCGTCGTGACGCGGTGGAGGGTGGTGATCGTCAGCTTTCCGGTGGCCGCGGCCTGGGCCAGGTAGGTCTTGTCGAGCGACTTCTTGCCGGCGTTGTTGCCGTAGATGACCTCGCCGCCGAGTCCCGACTTGGTGGCGGTCCCGGCCGCCTCCTTCTTCATGTACTCGAAGTCGTACACGTTGGGCACGAAAGACGTTGCGAATCCCGACCGCTGGGCCGTCTTGCGGCCGGTGCGCGCGAACTGGTACCACGGCGTCGATTCGAACCACGCCTGGTCGATGTCGTTGACACCCAGTCCGGCGTTGGCTCGGGGGAAGAAGGTGCCGTACATCTCGTTCGAGTCGACCGACGGCAAAATTTCCTCGAAGTAGTCGCGCTTGGGTGTCACGGCCATGCCGCCGTTGACGAGCGAGCCGCCGCCGACACCCCGGCCCTGGTACACCTTGATGCCGGAGAAGCGCTCGGAGTCGAGCACGCCGACGTAGCGGTCGATGCTCTTGTTGATGCCGAAGCCCATGAAGTTGCTGACGGGCTGATCCGTCTTGTCGGACAACCACATCGAACGCTTGTCGGGATTGAGCATCCCGCAGAAGATCTTGCCGTCGGAGCCGGGGGTGTCCCAGCTGCGGCCCATCTCGACGATCTGGGTGGGGATTCCGGCCCGGGTCAGCCGCAGCGCGGCCACGGCGCCGCCGTAGCCGCTGCCGATGACCAGCGCGGGTATCCGGTCGCCGTCGGCGAGGGCGCGGCGGGGGGATGCGATGGCCGAGGTAGACATCGCCGAGAGCGCAACGGCTCCCGCGGTCAAGCCTGCGGCCTCGAGAAAGCGGCGTCGTGAGACAGGTGCAACCCCCCGAGTTGCAGCAGTCGTGTTCGCCCGGCTATCGGTCATGGATCTCCTCTGTCGGCGGTTTGTTCGGACAGCGCACCCGCACGGGGCGAGCTGCCAGGGTTATACCGCCGACAGAGGAGGCTACGAGGCAGTACCGGAAAATTGGTACAGCTCGGACAGGGTTTCGATCGACCGGGGTCAGCGCAGCTTGAGGCTGCCGCCGTCCGCCATGAGGGTCTGGCCCGTCATGTACTTCGAATCGTCGCTCGCCAGGAACAGGGCCACCGGGGCGATGTCCGTCTCCGGGTCACCGATCCGCTGCAGCGGGACCTTGGCGATCGACGCGGCCGCGCGCTCGGGGAACGCCTTCTGCCACGCCACGACGCCCTCGGTGGCGGCGAACGGGCACAGGACGTTGACCCGGATGCCGTCGGCCGCCCACTCGTTCGCGGCCACCCGGCTCACCCCGCGAATGGCCTCCTTGGCCGCCGCGTACGAGGCCTGCGTCGGCATGCCCTCGAGGCCCGAGCTGGAGGCGAAGTTGACGATCGACCCCTGCGACTCCTTCAGCTGCGGGTAGCAGGCCTGCATCAGGTGCACCGTGGGGTAGAAGCCCGTGCCGAACGAGATGTCGAACATCTCCTGCGTGTGCTCGAGCAGCGGCGCCTGCCGGGAGGCGTGCGCGTTGTTCACCAGCACGTCGATTCGGCCGAACGCGGCGACCGCCGCGTCCCGGATGGCCTCCGCCGCTTCCTGCTTCGAGATGTCCGCGTTCAGGAACTTCGCGGTGCCGCCGGCGTCGGCGATCTCACGCTCGAGGGCGTGCCCGTTCTCGTCGCTGATGTCGACGAACAGCACCTTCGCGCCTTCTCGCGTGAACACCCGGGTGATCGCGCGGCCGATGCCGCCCGCACCACCGGTGACGATCGCAACCTTGCCTTCCAACCTCATCCGCTGTCCCCGTTCCCGATCAGACTTCGGCGGGGGTCTCGGTGGCCAGCGCGATCTTCTCGAGGCCCGCGACGCTGTACGCGGCGTAGGTCTCGTACGGGCCGCGGCCCGAGAAGTACGGCGTCAGCTGACCGGCGAGCTCCTCGACGGAGAACTCGGAACCTGCTGCGTCGAAACGGTTCTCCACCTTCGGCGCCGCCATGAGCGCGACCATCTTGCCGTAGACGACGAACACCTGACCGTTGATCTCGTCGGAGGCCGGCGAGGCCAGGTAGCTCACCAGGGTGGCGACGCGCTCGGGCGCGAGCGGATCGAGGCCGGTGGTGGCGGTGTTGTCGTCACCGAAGGCCTCGGCGGTCATCGCCGTCCGGGCGCGGGGGCAGATCGCGTTGGCGCGCACGCCGTAGCGGGACAGGCCCGCAGCGGTCGACAGGGTCAGCGCGGTGATGCCGGCCTTGGCGGCCGAGTAGTTCGGCTGGCCGGCCGAACCGAAGAGGAACGCCTCGGAGGACGTGTTGACGACGCGACCGTAGATCGGTCCGCCGGCGTCCTTGCTCGCCTGGCGCCAGTGGACGGCGGCGGCGTGCGAGGTGGCGGCGTGACCCTTGAGGTGCACGCGGATGACGTCGTCCCAGTCCGACTCGGTCAGGTTGAAGATCATCTTGTCGCGCAGGATGCCCGCGTTGTTGACCAGGATGTCCATCGAGCCGAAGTTGGAGACGGCCTCCTGGATCATCCGCTCGCCGAGCGACCAGTCCGAGACGTCGCCGGTGACGGCCAGGGCCTGTCCGCCGGCGGCCTTGATCTCGTCGACGACGTCGTGCGCCGCCGCGCCCATGTCGTTGACGACGACGGCCGCGCCGGCGGCCGCGAGGCCGAGCGCCTCGGCGCGCCCGAGGCCCGCTCCCGCGCCGGTGACGATGGCCGTCTTACCGGCCAAGCTCAGAGAATCCACCATGTCAGGCTCCTTTACCTTCCGTGCAATGCACCCAAACTAGTATTCATTCTAGTTTCGGCACAAGGGTCCTGCTCGACCCTGTCCGATCCGAGTGGGCCGGGCACACCGCAGATGATGCCGCATTCTCGCCGCGCGTCCGCCCGAACGGGCGAGATTCTTCGCTTCGCTATTGATCCCGTAATCGAAATATGTTCTACTCCGGTGATTGTGATGTCAGGCACACGGGGGCGTGGTTTGTGGTAGAACGCACTCTGCTCGCTGTGCGATTCACCGAAGGGCCAGGAATGTCTCTCAATCTCGCTGATCTGACCGAAGCCGTCATCGACGCGATCCCGGACAAGCTCGCGCTCGTGTGCGGCGACCAGTCCCGGACGTTCGCCGAGTTCGACGCCGGCGCCAACCGCATCGCGCACCACCTCGCGGCACAGGGCGTGCAGCCGGGCGACCACGTCGGGCTGCACGCGCGCAACAGCATCGAGTTCGTCGAATCGTTGCTGGGCTGCCTCAAGGTGCGGGCGGTCCCGGTCAACGTCAACTTCCGCTACGTCGACGCCGAGCTCACCTATCTCTACAACGACGCCGACCTGAAGGCGGTCATCGCCGACGGCGAGTTCTCGGACGTCATCGCCGACGTCCTGCCCAAGTGCCCGGGCGTACAACACATCGTGCTGATCGGCGAGCCCGCCGGCCCGGGGCTGTCGGACGCGGCTGCGGCCGCGGAGGTGTCGGTCGCGGACTTCCACGAGGCCACCGCCGCGCAGTCGCCCGAACGGGACTTCCCCGAGCGCAGCGACGACGACCTGTACATCATCTACACCGGTGGCACCACCGGCATGCCCAAGGGCGTGATGTGGCGGCACGAGGACTTCTACCACGCCGCCCTCGCCGGTGGCGCCATCATGGGCGGCGACCCGATCCTCTCGCCCGAGGCACTCGGCGCGGCGGCGGCCGCCAGCCAGCTCGAGATCACCTACCTCGTCACGGCACCCCTCATGCACGGTGCGGCGTCGTACTCGCTGTTCACGTGCATGTTCATGGGGTCGCCGCAGGTCCTCATGCGTAAGTACGACCCCGTCGAGGCGCTCGCGCTCGTCGAGAAGCACAAGGTCAACTCGATCATGGTGGTGGGCGACGCGATCGCGCGCCCGCTCGCCGACGCGATCGAGACGCACGGCGACCGATTCGACCTCAGCTCGATCTTCCTCATCGGTTCCGGTGGCGCCCTGTGGTCGGCCAGTGTCCGGGAGCAGCTGCAGAAGCTGCTGCCCAACGTCTACCTGCGCGACGCCTTCGGCTCGTCGGAGTCCGGCAACGACGGTGAACTGAAGAAGGACGAGAACGGGCAGCTGCGAATGCCCCCGTCGCCCCGCACCCGGGTCGTCGACAGCGACTTCTCGACCGTGCAGCCGGGTTCGGACACCGTCGGGTACCTCGCCCGGTCCGGCCACGTCCCGCTCGGGTACTACAACGACCCCGTGAAGACCGCGGCGACGTTCCCGGTGGTGGACGGCGTGCGGCTGTCGGTCCTCGGTGACCTCGCGCGAGTCGAGCCGGACGGCTCCATCGTGGTGCTGGGCCGCGGCTCGTCGTGCATCAACACCGGCGGCGAGAAGGTCTACGCGGAGGAGGTGGAGGAGGCCATCAAGAGTCATCCCGACATCGAGGACGCGCTGGTCGCCGGGATCCCCGATCCCACCTACGGGCAGCGGGTGTCGGCGGTCGTCCAACCGCGGGGCGGCGCGTCGTCGCTCGACCACGACGAGCTGATCGCCCACTGCCGGACCCGGATCGCCGGGTACAAGGTGCCCCGCACCGTGGTGGTCGTGCCCGAGATCCGCCGCTCGCCCGCCGGCAAGGCCGATTACCGTTGGGCCAAGGCGACTCTCGAAGCCGCCGACTGATCGCCGCCGACGACGAACGGCCTGCCCCGAGCGGGGGCGGGCCGTTCGTCGTGATGGAGGGGATCAGCTGCCGGCGCGGCCCAGCAGTTCCGGGGCCTCGGGGCGGCCGTCGAGCACGCGCGAGGTGCGACGCTGGATCTGCCACACCCCGTCGATCTTGCGCAGGTCGAAGCGGTTGGCGGTGACCCGCCAGACCCGGAACGAATCCTCGTCCGCGTTGCGCAGCAGCAGCTGCGAGTGGCACGTCGCGACCGCCGTGTCCCCGTCGACGACGATGTTGATCGGGTCCAGCAGGTGTCCACAGCCGTTCTTGATGTAGTCCTGGTGGGGGCTGGTGCGGACCATCTGCATGATCTCGGCGCGACCGTTCATGTTGCGGATGTCGATGTCGTACACCGCGTCCTCGGCCCAGAGCGCGCCGACCTTCTCCGCGTTGCCGGCATCGACGGCAGGGCCGTACGCGGTGATGAGCTCCTGGATGGCGAGCTTGTCCTCGAGCAGTTCGACGCGCGCGAGGAGCGACTGGACGAGCGCGGCAGTATCGGTCATCGGATCTCCTTGGGTGTTGGTGCGAAACATGGAAAAGTCTGGGTACGAACGTCTTTCGTGACGGACCGGTCAGCCGGCTGTCGGCTCGAACTCGATGCCGAGCTCGGTTCCCAGGCGGTGCAGAGCCTCGAGCTGCTCGCAGAAGTGCCCGGGGCCGGTCGCGGCGATCGCGACGCTGGCGATGGTCGCCCCCGCCTCGCGTCGCCGGTCGAGCGCGCGGGCGGCGCGGTCGCGGTCGCCGAGCGGGTCCAGCGGTGCGCCCGTGCTGAGCACCACCTCGAAGCCCTCGGGGATCTCGACCTTTCCGAGCATCGCGTGCAACTCGTCGCCCCGCAGCCCGAACGGCACCCACCCGTCCCCGTGTTCGACGGCCCGGCGCAGCGACCGCATGGTGCGCCCGCCGATCCACAGCGGCACCCGGTCCTGCACGGCGTGCGGCTCGACGAGCAGGTCTCGGAATTCGTAATAGTTTCCGCTGTACTCCGGCTCGCTCCGGGAGAGCGCGGCGCGCAGCGCGCCCAGTGCGTCGTCCGCGCGGGCCCCGCGGTCCTCGAAGGGGGCGTTCAGCAGGTCGAACTCCTCGCGCAGCGTCCCGACGCCCAGGCCCAGGACCAGTCGGCCCCCGCTGACGACGTCGAGCGTGCCGTAGCGCTTGGCGATCTCGAGCGGGTGGTGGTAGCCCAGCACGAGCACCTGGGTGGCCAGGCGGATGCGGGTGGTGCGCGCGGCCAGGTAGCCGAACGTGGCGAGCGGGTCCCAGTAGGTCCCGCCGCGGGTGCGGGCCACCTCCAGCGGCACGGCCACGTGTTCGCTGCAGGTCAGGTGGTGGAACCCGAGACGATCCGCGGTCTCGGCGACGGACGCGAGGTCGTCGATCGATCCGGTGCGTTCCCACGCGGAGTGGGCGTCGGGGTGGAGCACGACGATGGGGGAGACGATTCCGATGTGCATCCCTACAGCTCCGTTGCTGAGTCGATCGGCATCGCTTCGTTGTACTCCGCCGCCCCGGTGCTCGCCGCGGGCTTTCCGGTGACCGGGAGGATCGCGCCGACTTTTCCCAGCGGGTGCGAAGTGCCGCGGCGCACGTCATGATGTGCGGTGTCCGTTTTCGAGCAAACAATCGTTGGGATCAGTCCCGCCCAGCGGGACACACCTGCTAGCCTGTCAGAATTGATTTCAGTTTTGCCCGCCTCCGCCACTCTGGCCAGGGGCGCGGAAGTTTGTTTGGAGGTGTCGATGACAGTCGTCGATTCCGGTGAGGCCGTCGCTGCCCCGCGCCGCGAGCTGCCCCCGTCCATGGTCGAGCGCATGACGCTGATCCTCGATGCATTCGACGGCCGCGCGTCGCGCCTGACGCTCGAGGAGGTGGCGTGCCGGACCCAGCTGCCCCGCTCGACGGTGCACCGCATCCTCGACCAGCTGGTGCGTCTGAGCTGGGTGGAGCACGCGTCGTTCGGGTACTGCCTGGGCCGGCGTGCGCTCGGACTCGGTGGCGGCGACGGTGGCCACAGCGAGATCCGCGCCGCCGCAGCACCGTTGCTGCACGAGCTGCACATGCAGACCGGCATGGTGGTGCACCTGGCCGTGCTCGACGGCGCCGAAAGCGTCTACCTCGACAAGGTCGGCGGCCGGTTCGCGTCGACGCTGCCGTCGCGCGTGGGCGGCCGCGGTCCGGCGTACTCGACGGCCGGCGGCAAGTCGATGCTGGCGTGGCTCGATCCCGAGCGGGTCGACAGTCTGTACGACGAGCGCCTGAGCCGGTGCACGGACCGCACCATCACCGACATCTCGACGCTGCACCAGGAGCTCAACCGCATCCGGCAGCGGCGCGGACTGGCGTTCGAGCGCGGCGAGTCGGTGCGGGGCGTCGCGTGCGTCGGTGTCGCCGTGCGCGGTCACGACGGCCCGGTCGCCGGCATCTCGCTGTGCGGCGACGCCCGGACGGCGCAGCTCGAACGCGTGGCACCGCTCGTGGTCGACGCGGCGCGGGAGGTTTCGCGGACGCTGTACCCCGAGCTGGGTCAGCCGCGTCGCGGTCGCCGCGCGCCGGCGGTGCCCACCGACACGTGGTCCGCCGACGCGATGGACCGTCTGCTCTCCATCCAGAGCGGGCAGTGGATCTGACCGGAATCCGGTAACGCAACGACGAACGGGAACCGAAGGCACGCTCCGCAGGCGGATCCGTGCTCTCGGTTCCCGTTCGTCGTGCGCCGGGGTGCGGCTCAGCAGCTCAGGTCCGAGGCCTCGATCCCGAACTTCCCGCGGAAGAACACCATGGGGCGCTCCTCGCACACGGTGTCGAGCTCGAGCACCCGGCCGATGATGATGTCGTGGTCGCCGGCGACGTGGACGTCGTGCACCTCGGCGTGCACCCGCATCAGCACGCCCGGCAGCGACGGGGTGTTCCAGCGCGAGAGCTCCCAGTCCAACTCCTCGTACTTGCGGCCCCTGCTGGAACCGAAGCGCGAGCACAGGTCGGACTGCTCCTCGTGCAGTACGTTGACGCAGAAGCGGCCGGTCTCCCGGATCCGCGGCCACGCGCGGCCGCGGTGATCGGCGCAGATGAGGATCAGCGGCGGCTCGAGCGACACCGACGCGAACGACTGACACGCGAAGCCGACCGGGCCGTCGGCGTCCAGGCCGGTCACGACGGTCACGCCGGTCGCGAACTGACCCATGACGCGGCGCATCTCGTCCGGAGTCGGGGCGCCGGTCTGCACACCGGCGGGCGGTGCAATCGTCTCAGCGGTCATGGGGCCACCTCCTGCTCGTGGAACGGGTGATCGACAGTCCTGGGATCGACGACCGGCGGGTGGCCGATGCCACCCGGTGACGTCGATGTCTGCGAGCGTATGACCGCCGGTTCCCGGCCCTGAACTGCTGTCTCGATCAGCGGAAGTGCCCTTCCCCGGGGCACCCGGAGGGGGTCCCGGTCTCGCTGATCGGGATGCCCTGTGGCCGCGGCGCGAGTCGGCTGGCACCCTTCGCCCGGATGGGCTGTGACCCGGATGACATTTGCCGACAAAGCAGAGGCGACGATGACTACTACTGAGCTGAGTTACGAGGACACGAAGCGGGAACTGCACACCGACCAGGGCGTGCTCCGCTACCACGAGGCCGGTGACGGTCCGCCGCTGCTGTTGCTGCACGGTTCCGGCCCGGGTGTCACCGGCTGGCGCAACTACCGCGGCGTCCTCGCGGACTTCGCGGAGCACTTCCACTGCTACGTGCTCGAGTTCCCGGGCTTCGGCGTGTCCGATCCGTGCGACGGCCACCCGATGGTCGAGGCCGTGGGCGCGGTGCCGCGGTTCCTCGACGGGCTGGGTCTGGGCGCGGTCGACATCATCGGCAACTCGATGGGTGGCGTCGTCGGCGCCCGCATCGCGATCGCGCAGCCCGAGCGGGTCAACAAGTTCGTCTCCATCGGCGGCATGGGCAAGAACGTCCTCTCGTCCTCCCCGGGCGAGGGCATCAAGCTCCTCATGGAGTTCACCGACAACCCGACCCGCGAGAACCTGGTGCGCTGGCTGCACTCGATGGTCTACAACCCGGCCATCGTCACCGAGCAGCTCATCGAGGAGCGCTGGGCGCTCGCCACCGAGCCCAAGACGCTCGAGATCGCGCGCCGCATGTACAGCAGCAAGGCGTTCGCCGCGATGGCGGCCGCCAACGCCCAGTCCGACGGCACGCCGTACTGGGCGCAGTTCGGCAAGATCAAGGCGCCGACGCTGCTGACCTGGGGTCGCGACGACCGCGTGAGCCCCGTCGACCTCGGCCTGCTGCCGATGCGTGACATCCCCAACGCCGAGTTCCATGTCTTCCCCAATTGCGGCCACTGGACCATGATCGAGGCGCGCGACGCCTGGGTCTCGGCCGTCCTGACGTTCCTTCTGCGCGACCGTAAGTGAGTAACCCCAACATGGCTGAGAACAACAACTTCGACACCGTCGTCGACTTCCTCATCGTCGGCAGCGGCGGTGGCGGCATGGTCGCCGGCATCACCGCCGCCGACCGAGGGATGTCGGCGCTGATCGTCGATAAGGGCAAGACCTTCGGTGGATCGACCGCCATCTCCGGTGGTGGCATCTGGATTCCGAACGCGCCGGTGCTGCAGCGCAAGGGCGCCCCGCGGGACTCGCGGGAGTCGATTCGCCGCTACCTCGACATCGTCACCGAGGGCAAGGTGTCGGCCGACCGCCTCGACGCCTACGTCGACAACGGCCCCAAGATGATGGAGCTGCTCGAGCGCAGCCCGCACATCGAGTTCTACTGGGTCAAGGGCTACTCCGACTACCACCCGGAGTACGACGGCGGACGCCCCCTCGGCCGCACGGTCGAGTGCACGCCGTTCGACACCCGCAAGCTCGGTGAGGACGAGAAGTTCCAGCGTCCCAACAGCATGAAGGGCCCGCTGGGCCTGTGGGTGACGAGCAAGGACTACCACGACCTCGCGATGGTCAAGCGCACGTGGGCCGGTCGCCGGGCGTCGCTCGTCGCGGCGTGGCGCGTGTCGTCCAACATGATCCGTCGCCGCCACATGTCCACCGGTGGCCGCGCGCTGGTCGCCCGCATGCGCATGGCGCTCAAGGACGCCGGCGTCCCGCTGTGGCTGAAGACGTCGATGACCGAGCTGATCACCGACGACAACGGCGCGGTCGTCGGCGCTCTCGTCGAGAAGGACGGCAAGACCGTGCGCATCGGCGCCCGCAAGGGTGTCCTGCTGGCCACCGGCGGTTTCGAGCACAACGAGGCCATGCGCGCCCAGTACCTGCCCGAGCGCGGTGTCGAGAACATCAGCATGGGTGCCCGCGAGAACGTCGGTGACGGCATCGTCGCCGGTCAGAAGCTCGGCGCGGCCGTCGACCTGATGGACGACGCGTGGTGGATGCCGTCGGTCAAGCACCCGATGGGTGCGGTCATCCCGCTGGTGTCCGAGCGCTCGATCCCGCCCTCGGTGATCGTGAACAAGGACGGCAAGCGCTTCACCAACGAGTCGGCGCCGTACGTCAACTTCGTCCACGACCAGCTCGAGGGCGGCCACGTGCCGGCCTACTTCATCATGGACAGCAAGGCGCGCGCCCGGTACCCGTTCGCGCAGGTGCTGCCCGGTGCGCCGTTCCCGCAGGGCTTCTACGACGAGGGCATCGTGCACAAGGCGGATTCGCTGAGCGAACTCGCCGGCAAGATCGGTGTCCCGGCGCAGAACCTGCTCGAGACCGTCGACCGGTTCAACGGCTACGCCCGCACCGGCAAGGACGAGGAGTTCGGCCGCGGCGACAGCGCCTACGACCAGTACTACGGCGACCCGACGATGAAGAACCCGGCGATGGACGAGATCGTCAAGGGCCCGTTCTACGCGGTCCGCATCGAAGCCGGCGACCTCGGCACCAAGGGCGGTCTCATGACAGACGCCAAGGCGCACGTGCTGCGCGAGGACGGCTCCGTCATCGACGGTCTGTACGCGGTCGGCAACACCGCCGCCTCGGTCATGGCCAACGAGTACGCCGGTGCCGGCGCCACCATCGGCCCGTCGATGGTCTTCGGCTACGTGGCCGCGAACGACATCGCGGACGCCGCCCCGGACCGCCTGTCGACGTCCGGCACGAAGTAGTTCCCGCCGGTCTCGAGTGATCACTCAGCGGGACTGGGAAACCGGCTCTGACGTGGCCGAATCCCAGTCCCGCTGAGCGGGAGATGTTTTGTTTTCGGGCCCACGCACCTGGGACCGTTCGAGACACCCGATCAGCGCACTCGATTGGCGCGCTGACTGCCGACCGCACCAGGAGGGCGCCGTGTTCACTGGCACCACCCGATGCTCCGGTGCGGGCACGACGGGCACCCCGGTCGGCGGTGTCCACCCCAGCTTCCTCGAGCATGCCGCGCGCATGCCAAGCGTCACGGCGCATCCGAACCGCGATTCCCGTCGAGTCCGGTCGCCCGAGCTTGTCGGAGGACAGGAAGACCGATTGCTCTAGCGCGCAGCCGGTCTGGCCGCTAAGAATTGACCCGCGTCGCCGTGGGATCGCAGAGAGAGAGCTGATAGCTATGGGCCAGGTTTTGGACAACATCATGCAGTTCGCGGACGAGATCCGCGAGGGTGGCATCGAGGGCGAGAAGCTCATGCGCCTGTCGGACGGCAACGCCAAGCGCGTTCGCGATGCCGGCGTCATCCGCATGCTGCAGCCGAAGGAGTACGGCGGCCTCGAGGCGCACCCGCGCGAGTTCGCCGAGACCGCGATGGCCCTCGGCGCCGTCGACGGCTCCACCGGATGGGTCTCCGGCATCGTCGGTGTCCACCCGTGGGAGATGGCCTTCTTCGATCCCAAGGTGCAGGAGGAGGTCTGGGGCGAGGACGTCGACACCTGGATCGCGTCGCCGTACGCCCCGATGGGTGTCGCGGTGCCGGTCGACGGTGGCTACATCCTCAACGGCCGCTGGTCGTTCTCCACCGGCAACGACCACTGCAAGTGGGTCATGATCGGTGCGCACGTCGGTGACCAGAAGGGTGTTCCGACCGGCAAGATCATGCACGTGCTGGTCCCCAAGGCGGACTACACCGTCGACCACGAGAGCTGGAACGTCGTCGGCCTGCGTGGCACGGGCTCCAAGGACTTCACCGTCAAGGACGCCTTCGTCCCCGAGTACCGCACCATCGATGCGGAGATCGTCCTCAGCGGCAACGGTGCCAAGCACGCCGGCCGTGACGAGACGCTGTACAAGTTCCCGTTCTCGTGCATCTTCCCGCTCGGCATCTCCTCGTCGCTGATCGGCATGTGCCAGGGCGGTCTCGCGCTGTACATCGCCGCGCAAAAGGAGCGCGTCGCGGTCACCGGCGTCCCGATCAAGGAGGACCCGTACGTCCTCTACGCCATCGGCCAGGCCGCCGACGAGATCAACGCCTCGCGCGTCGCGATCCTCGAGACCGTCGATCGTTTCTGGGACAAGACGGAGAAGGGCCAGGAGGTCACCTTCGAGGAGCGCGCCGTCGGCCGCCGTACCCAGACCAACGCCGCGTGGCGCGCGGTGAGCGCCCTCGACGAGATCTTCGCCCGCGCCGGTGGCGGTGCCATGAAGGTCACGCTGCCGCTGCAGCGCTTCTGGCGTGACGCGCACGTCGGCCTCACCCACGCCATCCACGTGCCCGGCTCGATCAACCACGCGTCGGCGCTGACGCAGCTCGGTGGGGAGCCGCAGGGCATCCACCGCTCGATGATCTAGTTCGAACCCACCTGTATCACCCACTCAGGGACGGATTGATATGACGGATATTCGGGGTCTCGGTTACCTCAGAATTCAGACCCAGGACATCGCCCGCTGGCGGGAACTCGTCGTCGACGGCCTCGGCATGGCGGTCGGTACGGGCCCCGAGCCGGACGGCCTCTACCTGCGTCTGGACGAGCGGCGTGCGCGCCTGATCGTCCTGCCGGGCGATTCCGACAAGGCTCAGGCGGTCGGCTGGGAGGTGCGCGACCACTTCGCACTGCAGCGTGTTCGCGAGGCAGTCGAGAAGGCCGGCATCGCCGTCGAGGAGCTCTCCCTCGAAGAGGCCGACTACCGCGACGCCGAGAAGGTCATCGCGTTCGACGACCCGGCCGGCACCCGCGTCGAGGTGTTCTTCGGACCGGTGCTCGACCACAGCCCGGTCGTCACGCCGTTCGGCGGCCGCTGGGTCACCGGCTCGCAGGGCCTCGGCCACGTGGTGCTGCCGACGCCCACGTTCGCGGAGTCGTACGCCTTCTACACCGAGGTGCTCGGCTTCCTCCCGCGCGGCGCCATCCGGCTGCAGGACGGCGTCTCGCGCGTCCGCTTCCTCGGCGTCAACGAGCGCCACCACAGCCTCGCGCTGTGCCCGGCGCCGCTGACGGAGGAGCCCGGCCTGGTGCACCTGATGACGGAGGTCGACACCCTCGACGCCGTCGGCCAGGCCCTGGACCGTGTCGCCAAGCTCGGCTTCACGATCTCCTCGACCCTGGGTCGCCACACGAACGACAAGATGATCTCGTTCTACGTGCGTGCACCCGGAGGCTGGGACCTCGAGTTCGGCACCGAGGGCATGCTGGTCGACGAGGCGTTCTACACCGCCGAGGAGATCACGGCGGACAGCTACTGGGGCCACGACTGGTCGGCCTCGGAGCCGCTGAAGGCGTTCATCCCCAAGGCGTGATCGTCCGGTAGTGCTCGACGAGAAGGGCCCCACACGAATCCGTACGTGTGGGGCCCTTTCTCGTGTCCGGGTCAGGCGGGCAGATCGAGCGAACGCGCGAGCGTCGGCCACGCCTTCGGCAGCTGGTCCACCCAGTACGACCACGCGTGCACGCCGAGCGGCTCGTAGTCGAACGTGGCGGGGATCCGCAGCTTCCGGAGCGCGGCGTCGAGGCGGTGGGTGCACCCGTTCGCCAGGAACTCGATGGGCCCGCCGATGAACACCCGATCGGACCAGTCGGACGCGTCCGGGTCCTCGTACCGGCCGGGGAGGCCGGAGGCGACCGAGACGTAGATGTCCTTGCCGCGCAGCGCCTCGGCGTTGCGGACCGAATCGTGCGCCACCCACTCGGGTCCGCCGATCTCACCCCACAGGTTCGCCGGGTCCCCACCGCGCGAGGACACCGTGGACTGGACGCTGATCCGGCCAAGGTCGTCCACCGTCGAGTAGCAGCCGCTGAAGGCCGCGATGCCGCGGAACATCTCCGGGTGCCGGTGCGCGAGCATCATCGCGCCCTGTGCGCCCATCGACGCGCCGAGCAGCGACTTGACGCCGTTGGTGCGCAGTCGGGTGTCGAGCAGCGGCGGCAGTTCCTCGGTGACGAACGTTTCCCACTTGTGCAGGCCCACACCGGGGTCGACCCGGTCCCAGTCGGTGTACAGGCCGGAGACCCCACCGTTGATCATGACGACGTTGACGTCCTTGTCCGCGAAGAACTCCGGGACGCCGCCGATCGTGACCCAGCCGCTGGTCTCCTCTCGGGCGTCGACGCCCTCGAGCGCGTAGATCGACGGCCGGGGAACCGAGTTGTCTCTCGGCAGCGCCACTTCCACGCCCACCTCGCGGCGCAGCGCCGGGGACGCGATCGTGAACCGGACCAGCTGCTCGGTCTTGCGTTCCTCGCCGACGATGGCGGCGGTGGTGATGTCGTCCCGCAGCTCCGGCAACGGCGGGTGATCGTTCTGGAGCGGGCCGGGGATCACCGATCCCGCGGTGACGCTGCCCCCGTCGGAACTGCCGGCGCTGCCGGCCCAACTCCCGGATCCCACGGAGCCGCCGAGGCTTTCGAGGCTTCCGGAGCTGCTGCCCGCCGGCGCGGCGGCCGCCTCGCCGGCCAACGGCAGGGCCACGAGCGCGGCCAGCGAGATACCGAGTGCGGTCCGCCGGAGTCGGCGCGGCGCCGGGCGCACCGGATCGAATGTCGACATTGCTGAAAAACCCCCAAAGATTCCTGGACAAGCGTCCTGAAAGGTACCGCGTCGAGCGGGCGTCGGTGCCGCGGCCCCGCGTCCGACCCGCGGACCCGGCGCGTCGCGGCTACACTCCGGCGACATGGTGGACGTCCGCGTGGGGATCTCCGGATGGGTGTATCCGGGCTGGCGGGGCGGTTTCTATCCGTCGGGTCTCGTGCACCGGTCGGAATTGCGGTATGCCGCCGAACGTCTGACGTCGATCGAGATCAACGGCTCGTTCTACGCGCTGCAGAAGCCGTCGAGCTACGCCAAGTGGCGGGACGAGACGCCGAACGACTTCGTCTTCGCCGTCAAGGGGGGCCGGTACATCACGCACATCCGCCGCCTGCGGGACGTCGAGGTGCCGCTCGCGAACTTCTTCGCCGCAGGGGTTCTCGCGCTGGGCGGCAAACTCGGACCGATCCTGTGGCAACTGCCGCCGAACATGGGGTTCGACGCCGACCTGCTGGACGAGTTCCTGGGCCGGCTTCCGCGCACCACGACCGAGGCGGCCGCGCTGGCCGCGCGCCACGACGGCAAACTCGCCGACGACCGGGTGTTCCTCACTCCCGACGCCGATCGACCCGTCCGGCACGCACTCGAGGTGCGCCACCCGAGTTTCGCTGCCCCCGAAGTGGTCCCGATCGCCCGCCGGCACGGGGTCGCGCTGGTGCTGGCCGACACCGCCGGCCGCTTCCCGTGGATCGACGAGTCGACCACGGACTTCCGGTACGCCCGCCTGCACGGCGACGCGAAGCTGTACGAGAGCGGATACACCGATGCGGCGCTGGACGTCTGGGCCGACCGTGTCGAACGCTGGACCGCGGACGGGCAGGACGCGTTCGTCTACTTCGACAACGACATCAAGGGCTACGCGCCGTTCGATGCGATGGGGCTGCTGAAGCGGTTGGGAGTTGGCGGCGGCTGACCGATCCTGGAGGCCTCCCTCCCGGCCGGCGGAAGTTCTCCAGGACCGTGCGCGCGGCCGGGGTCAGGCCGTGTCGGTCCGCAGCCGGCTCAGCCGCATCGCGCTGATCCGCCAGTCGTCACCGTCTTTGCGGTACTCCTCGTGGTAGTGCCCGTAGCCGTGGAGGCTGCGCAGGCCGGGCCGGTCCGCGCCGTCGGGCCACCACAGCATGTCCTCCATGGCCCACGTGCCCGACGCGGTGGTGGCCGAGGTGAGCGTGATCTCGGGCGTGTGGCCGTGGTGCACCGTCGCGACGTCCTCGATGCTCGCCCGCAGGAACGGCAGGTATTCGGCCACGGTGTGGGTGACTCCGCCGCCGGTCTCCGTCATGTCGATCGTGACGTCGTCGGTGAACACCGCGGCCAGGCCGTCCCAGTCCTTGGTGTCCATGAGCCGGAAGTAACGCGCCTTGAGCGCCTTGACGGCCTCGATGTCGGCCGCGGCGGTGCGCGGGTTCACGGGGGAGGTGCCGCCGTCCCAGTGCGCCGGTCCCGATCCCAGCACCTCGATCTCGCCCTGCATGCCGTGCATGCGCTTGGTGCGGTGGCTCATGCGCCACGTGCCGTCGGTCAGGCGCCATTCGTCGTGGTAGTCGCCCAGGGTGGAGAAGCTCAGGCCCCGCCGGTCGCCGACACCGAGGTGCAGATCGGACACGTACGTGCGGCTGCTGGCGGTCCCGGCGTCGAGGTCGACGTCGACGAGCATGTTGCCCAGCAGGTGCTGGGTGGGACCGCAGTCGTCGAGGAAGGTGCGGATGGCGGCCTCGACCTCGGCCGGCCCGTGCAGGGTTCCCGTGCCCAGCTCCGCGGTGGCGTCCGGCAGCATGATCCGGTGCAGCACCGGCCAGTCCCGCTCGTCCATCGCGCGCGCGAACCGGGTGACGGCGCGGGCGATCTCACGTTCGGCCAGCAGCATCTCGAGACTCATCGGTGTTCCTTCCGTGGGGCGTAGACGGAGAGTGCCGTGAATACAGCTGTGGCTGCGACCTTTCGGTCGCAGCCACACACTGATCGATCTGAAGTTCTAGCCGCGGTTGAGGAGCTTGCGCATCGCCTCGGCCGCACCCTTGACCATCTTGTCGCGGGGGAAGCCGCTGCGCTTCTGCGCGGCCTCGTAGTTGCCGCCGGCGACCCACACCGGGCCGTCGGTCAGATGCTCGAGTCCCTCGCGGGCCGCATCCTCGGGTTCCTGCACGATCATGCCGGGGATGTCGAAGTTGAGTCCGGCACGGACCATCGCGGGCGTGCGGGTGACGCCCAGGATCAGCTCGACGACGTGCACGTTGTGCGGCGCCAGCTCGAGCCACAGGCTCTCGGCGAACACGCGGCTGAACGCCTTCGACGACGCGTAGATGCTCTGGTGCTCGGAGCCCATGTAGCCGGCCAGCGAACCCAGCAGCATGATGCCGCCGCGGCCGCGGTCCTTCATCTTGCCGCCGAAGTGGTGCGACAGCTCGAGCTGCTTGGTGATGTTGAGGTTGATGACCCCGTTGAAGCCGGCGAGGTCACCGGTCACGAACTCGTGCCCGTAGCTGTTGGCGCCGGCGTTGAAGATGAGCAGGCCCACCTCGACGTCGTCGGTGACCTTGCGAATCCGGTCGAGCGCGTCGTCGGCCAGCAGGTCCAGCGACAGCGTGCGCACCTCGACGCCGTTCGCGCGAACCTTCTCCGCGGTCTCCTCGAGCGGACCCGGCTTGCGGGCGATCAGCACGAGGTTGAGGCCGGCACGGCTGAGCTCGTCGGCGAAGGCGGCGCCGACACCCTCGGAGCCACCCGCGATGACGGCCCACGGGCCGTACTGGTTCTTGTCGATCATGAAAGGTCCTTCTCGTCTGCGGTGCGACTCAGTGGTCCGCGACCTGCGGGGTGGGAACGGGCTCCTCGTTGGTGATCGGGAGGCGGCCGTCGAGCGCGGCGACCTGGATCGCCGCACTCAACGACTCGCACCGCATCACCGGGGCGCCGGGGCGACCCTCACGGCCCACCCACTCGTGGATCTCGAGGCACGCCTCCTGAGCGGCCTCGTTCCACTGGACGGCGGTGTGCTCCCAGCTGTGCTTCTGGACCAGCACACACGCCCCGCAGCGGTCACACTCCAGCGGCTGCATTCTCACGCGCCTTCTTCTCGAGGTTGTCCTCGACGACCCGGCGCCACGACGCGACGGCCTTGGTGGTGTCCATCTCGTGCTCGAAGCGGTCGGTCATGTCCGCCGAGACGTCCGCGCGGTCGACGTAGAACTGGTCGTACCAGCGGCGCAGCTGGTAGACGGGGCCGTCCTCCTCGCACAGCAGCGGGTTCTCGATCCGGGTCTTGTTCTTCCAGATCTGGATGTCCTGCTCGAAGCCCTTGGCGATGAACTCGCCGAACTTCTGCGCGGTCTCGAGCGCCTTGTCGCCGAGGACCGGCGACTTCTTGACGATCATGCCGTACATCAGCACGAACTTGTCCGGGCTGACCGGGTAGTGGCAGTTGATGAGGATCGACTCGACGTCGTAGCCCTCGTACTCGTAGGCCAGGTCGTCGATCATGAACGACGGGCCGAAGTAGGACGCGTCGGAGCGGCTGCCGAGCATCTTCGGAACGCCGGTCGCGTGCGGGCGCATGTCGGTCCGGGCCTCGCCGCGCATGAACTGGCTGGCGACCTGTCCCTCGAAGACGTTCTTGAAGAACGTCGGGAACGAGTAGTGCACGTAGAAGAAGTGCGCCATGTCGACGATGTTGTCGACGATCTCGCGGCAGTTGGTGTCGACCTCGGTGGTGTACCAGACCCAGTCGGTCCACTCGTCGCTCGTCGCACCCTCGATGCGCGGGATGTACATGTCCTCGTCCGTCGGGGCCTTGCCCTCGGGGTCGTGCCAGACGAACAGCATGCCGTCCTGGTCGAGGGTCGGCCACGCGCGGGTCTTGGCGATCGGCGGCACCCGGCGGGCGTAGGGGATGTCGGTGCAGCGGCCCTTGCCGTTCCAGCGCCAGTCGTGGAACGGGCACGCGACCGAGTCGCCCTTGATCTCGCCCTGGCTCAGGTCGCCACCCATGTGCCGGCAGTACGCGTCGAGGATCTGCAGCTCGCCCTTGCTGTCGGCGAACACGACCAGCTTGGTGCCGAACGCGTGCACCGAGTGCGGCTTGCCGTCCCGGAACGACTCGGACAGGCCCAGGCAGTGCCAGCCACGGGCGAAGCGGGTGGGGGCGGCGCCGGAGACGATCTCGCGGACTTCGGGTTCTTCGGACTTGATGCTCACTTCGTCCGTCCTTTCGGGGAAAGCGATGTCGTTTCGGACGCGTTCGCGGCAGCGGCGCCCGCCACCGGTGGGGGTCCCATGTGCAGGATGCACACCCGTGGCAATGACGGCCACGCTAGGTGACTCCTGTCACCCGTTTCGCCGAAATCCCACTGGCCGGGACCGGGCGTGCGGGGCCGGGCTCGGGAACCCCCGTGAACGGACGAAGGGGACGCCCGCGGGAAGCCCCGGGTGAATTCCGCCCTACCATGCGCATATCCCCCAATCCCGACATCGACCCGCCCCGGGGTCGAGGAGGAGGCCACATGGCCAGCGAGGTTCTGCGGTCGGTCCGCGAGTTACTGCCCGCCATCGCCGAACGTGCCCAGACCGTCGACGACTCCCGGCGCGTGTCCGATCAGTCGATCCAGGACCTCAGCGCCGCGGGCGTCTTCCGCATGCTCCAACCCGCCCGGTACGGGGGCCTCGAGACCAGCCCGGTGGACTTCTACGAGGTGGTCCGCGCGATCTCCGGCGCCTGCGGATCGACCGGGTGGGTGACCGCGGTGCTCGGCGTGCACCCGTGGCACCTGGGCCTGTTCGACGTCCGCGTGCAGGACGAGGTGTGGGGGCAGGACACCTCGGTACTGGTGTCGTCGGCGTACGCGCCGGTCGGCGAGCTCGTGCCGGTGGACGGCGGCTACGAGCTGACCGGCACGTGGCGGTTCTCGTCCGGGTGCGACCACGCGACGTGGGCGCTGCTCGGCGCGCTCGTCGTCGGTGCGGAGGGCCGCCCGGTCGACTTCATGACCGTCGCCGTGCCGCGCACCGACTACCGGATCAAGGACGTGTGGGACGTCGTCGGGTTGCGGGGCACGGCGAGCAACGAGATCACCGTCAACAAGGTGTTCGTCCCGGAGTACCGGACGATCCGCAACTACGAGGCGGCGCAGCTGCGAGCTCCCGGGCAGCGCGTGAACACCGCGCCGCTGTTCAAGCTGCCGTTCGCCGCGATCTTCACGACCACCGTGGCCGCGCCGGTGGTGGGCACGGTCGCCGGGTGCTACGAGCAGTACCTGTCGGCGATGCGGGACCGGGTGCGGCTCAGCCTCGGCGGTGGCCGCTTCGCCGAGGACCAGTTCGCACAGGTGGCGGTCGCGCGGGCGTCGTCGGAGATCGATGCGGCGATCCTGCAGATGGACCGCAACATCCGGGAGTTGCTCGAGCTGGCCGAGGCCGGCGAGCCGCTGCCGATGAGCATGCGGCTGCGGGTGCGGCGCGACCAGGTCCGCGCCACCGAACGCGCCCTCGAAGCGATCGATCTGCTGTTCAAGACCGCGGGCGGCAACTCCCTCGATCGGGGCAACCCCATCGAGCGCGCGTGGCGGGACGCGCATGCCGGCAGCGTGCACGTGGCCAACGACGCCGAGCGTGCCCTGTCGATGTACGGGCGCGGCGCGTTCGGTCTGCCCGTCGAGGACAACCTGGTCTGACGAGCGAGCCCCGGCCGCCCGCTCCGGGGGCCGGCGTGGTTGTGTCCTCCTGCGATTTCGGGTTCGATGTGGAGCGCAATCGCAGGTGTTCGCCCCGGGTGGCCCGGGCGCCCGTCGACCGGAAATGGCGCGGGTGCCCCGGAATGCGCCCGAGTGCATCGACCGAACGGTCGCCGGGTGAGAGCATTCCAGTGTGCGGCGCGTCCCCGCGGTGCACGGATGGATTCAGAGTGCAGAAAGTAGGGGATCGACGGTGCCGAGAGTCGCGGAGGCGCGGGACGCAGCCGAACCGAGTTCGGCCGAGCAGCGGGCACGGTTCGCGCGCATGCTCGACGCGGCGGCGCAGTTGGGCGCCGAGAAGGAACTCGAGCGCGTCCAGATGCACGAGGTCGCCAAGCTGGCCGGGGTCGCGATCGGCACCCTGTACCGCTACTTCCCGTCGAAGACGCATCTGTTCGTCGCGGTGATGGTCGACCAGATCGACCAGATGAGCGAGGGCTTCGCGCGGCGGTCGCAGCCGGCCATGACGCCGCAGGACGAGATCTTCGAGACGCTGCTGCGGGCCACCCGGGCGCTGCTGCGCCGACCGCTGCTGGCGAACGCGATGATCCAGTCCACGAGTACCGCGAAGGTCACCGCGATTCCCGACGTGGCGCGGGTGGACCGCCAGTTCCGCGACGTGCTGTTCGAGGCGGGCGGCCTCGAACAGGTCACCGAGAACGACTCGGTGCTGGTGCGTTTACTGGTATCGGCGTGGTTCGGGATCATCCAGTCGTGCCTCAACGGGCGGATCTCGGTTCCGGATGCGGAGGAGGACCTGCGCACCGCGTGCCGGTTGCTTCTCGCGGACCTCTCGAATGCCCAGCTCCCGCCGGCTGCCGAGACGGCATAACTGAAATGAATTTCAATTCCGGCCCCGCGACTCAGTCGCGGGGCCGGTTTCGTCCTGGCTGGGGCGTGGACGCGGCGTCCGCCGGAAACAGCTGACTGTTTCGCGCGCGTAGGAGAGGTCCGGCCCCGTGGGGCGCCTCGCACCCCTCCATTGCTCTCGTCGCGAAAGTAGAATACATTCCAAAAATGAACGAGTTGCAGCCCGCGAGGCCGCGGCTCTCCTTTCGCACGTACTCGCAGTTCTTCACAAGGAGCACTCCATGACCAACGTCGTCATCGTCGAGGCCGCCCGCACGCCGATCGGCCGCCGCCGCGGCGCCCTCGCGGGTCTTCATCCGGCCACCCTGCTGGGCTTCGCGCAGCGGGCCGTGATCGAGCGCGCCGGAATCGCTCCCGAGGAGATCGGCCAGATCGTCGGCGGCGTCGTCACGCAGGCGGGTGAGCAGTCCAACAACGTCGCGCGCAACGCGTGGCTGCACGCGGGCCTGCCGTACACCACCGCCGCCACGACCATCGACTGCGCGTGCGGATCGTCGCAGCAGGCCGTGCACATGATCGCCGGCCTCATCGCGTCCGGCCAGATCGACGCCGGCATCGGCTGCGGTGTCGAGTCCATGAGCCGGGTGTTCCTCGGCCAGGCGCTCGCCCCGGGCACCGGCATCCCGTTCCCCGAGGACTGGACCGTGGACATGGGCGACCAGTTCACCTCCGCCGAGCGCATCGCGGCCAACCGCGGCATCAAGCGCGGCGACACCGACGCGTTCGGCCTCGAGTCCCAGCGCCGGGCCGCGCAGGCGTGGGCCGAGAGCCGCTTCGACCGCGAGATCGTGCCCGTCGAGGCCCCCGTCGTGACCAAGGAAGGCGAGCTCACCGGCGAGATCGCGACCGTCACCCGCGACGGCGGCCTGCGTGAGACCACCGCCGAGGGCCTGGCCGCCCTCAAGCCCGTCATGGACGGCGGCATCCACACCGCCGGATCGTCGTCGCAGATCAGTGACGGCGCCGCCGCGGTGCTGCTGATGAGCGAGGACAAGGCCAAGGCGCTGGGCCTGCGCCCGCGCGCCCGCATCGTCTCCTCCGGCATGGTCGGCGCCGACCCGTACTTCCACCTGGACGGTCCCATCGACTCCACCCGCCACGTGCTGGCCAAGGCCGGGATGTCGCTCGACGACATCGACATCGTCGAGATCAACGAGGCCTTCGCCGCGGTCGTGCTGTCGTGGGCGCAGGTGCTCGAGGCAGACCTGAACAAGGTCAACGTCAACGGCGGCGCGATCGCACTCGGCCACCCCGTCGGCTCCACCGGCTCGCGTCTGATCACCACCGCGCTGCACGAGCTCGAGCGTTCGGACCGTTCCACCGCGCTGGTCACGATGTGCGCGGGCGGCGCGCTCTCCACCGCCACGATCATCGAGCGCATCTAGGCGGCTCCGCCACCCGTGCGCCTTTTCGGCGGTGGGACCCACCGCCGAAAAGGCGCCCAGGCGCGGATGCGCCCGTCGTATTTCATCTACTTCCGAGGAACTTTCGATGACCATTGGTTTGAGTGACGAAGACCGCGAACTCCGCGATTCCGTGCGTGGCTGGGCTGCCCGCCACGCGACCCCCACCGTGATCCGGGAGGCGGTCGAGGCCAAGTCCGAGACCCGCCCCACCTACTGGGGTTCGCTCGCCGAGCTCGGCATGCTGGGCCTGCACCTGCCCGAGGAGTTCGGCGGCGCCGGTTACGGTCTGGTCGAGCTCGCCATCGTCACCGAGGAACTGGGCCGCTCGCTCGTCCCCGGACCCTTCCTGCCCACCGCCGTCGTCTCGGCGGTGCTGAACGCGGCCGGCCGCACGGCCGAACTCGAGGGCCTGGCCGACGGCACGCTGTTCGGCGCCGTCGCGCTGCAGCCGGGCGGACTGAAGGTGGTCCGCGACGGCGGCACGGTCACGCTGTCGGGCACGTCCAGCTACGTCCTCGGCGGCCAGGTGGGTGACGTGTTCCTGCTCGCTGCCACCGACGAGGCCGCCGACGACGACCTCGCGTTCGTCGTGGTCTCGCGTGAGCGCCTCGAGGTCACCGAGCTGCCGAGCCACGACGTGGTCCGCCGCAATGCCGAGGTGACCGTCGACGGCCTCGAGCTCGCGGACGGCGATGTGCTGACGCTGGATTCGCAGCGCGTCCTCGACATCGCGATCACGCTGTTCGCGGCCGAGGCGGCCGGTCTGGCCGACTGGGCCACCACCACCGCCGCGGACTACGCGCGGGTGCGTCAGCAGTTCGGCCGCGTCATCGGCCAGTTCCAGGGCGTCAAGCACAAGGCCGCCCGCATGTTCAGCCTCACCGAGCAGGCGCGCGTCACCGCGTGGGACGCCGCTCGCGCGCTCGGTGACGACGTCAGCGCCGCCGAGGCGTCGCTCGCCGCGGCGGTCGCCGGGGCGGTGGCGCTCGAGTCGGCGTTCCAGGTCACCAAGGACTGCATCCAGGTCCTCGGCGGCATCGGCTTCACGTGGGAGCACGACGCCCACCTGTACATGCGCCGCGCGCAGTCGTTGCGGATCCTGTCGGGCTCGACCGCGTCGTGGAAGCGTCGGGTCGCGCAGCTGACCCTCGACGGTGCCCGCCGCGTCCTCAGCATCGACCTGCCGCCGGAGGCGGAGCAGATCCGCGCCGACGTGCGCGCCGAGCTCGAGCCCGCGACCGCGCTCGAGGGCGCCGAGCAGAAGGCTTACCTGGCCGAGAAGGGTTACACCTCACCGCATCTGCCCGCGCCGTGGGGCAAGAGCGCCGACGCCGTCACGCAGCTCGTCATCGCCGAGGAGCTCCGCGGCGCGAAGCTCACCCCGCACGACATGATCATCGGCAACTGGGTGGTCCCGACGCTGATCGCGCACGGCAACCCCGAGCAGGTCGAGCGGTTCGTCCCGCAGTCGCTGCGCGGCGACTTCGTGTGGTGCCAGCTGTTCTCCGAGCCCGGCGCGGGCTCCGACCTGGCCGGCCTGTCCACCAAGGCCACCAAGGTCGACGGCGGCTGGAAGCTCAACGGCCAGAAGGTGTGGACGTCGATGGCCCGCGAGGCCGACTGGGGCATCTGCCTCGCCCGCACCGACGCCGACGTCCCCAAGCACAAGGGCCTGTCGTACTTCCTGATCGACATCAAGAACAGCGGACTCGACATCCGCCCGCTGCGGGAGATCACCGGCGAGGCCCTGTTCAACGAGGTGTTCCTCGACGACGTCTTCGTCCCCGACGAGTGCCTGGTCGGCGAGCCCGGTGACGGCTGGAAGCTGGCCCGCACCACGCTCGCCAACGAGCGCGTCTCGCTGTCGCACGACTCGTCGCTCGGTTCGGGTGGCGAGGCGCTGCTCGACCTGGCCGCCGAGATCCCCGGCGGGCTCGACGCCGAACAGATGACCGTTCTGGGCAAGGTGCTGTGCGACGCGCAGTCCGGCGGCCTGATGGGCCTGCGCACGACGCTGCGCTCGCTCACCGGCGCGCAGCCCGGCGCCGAGTCGTCGATCGCGAAACTGCTGGGCGTCGAACACATCCAGCAGGTGTGGGAGGTTGCGATGGAGTGGGCCGGCCCGACGTCGCTGCGCGGTGAGCAGCACCGCCGCTCGGCCACGCAGATGTTCCTGAACTCGCAGTGCATGTCGATCGCGGGTGGTACCACCAATGTGCAGCTCAACATCATCGGCGAGCGGATCCTGGGTCTGCCGCGCGATCCCGAACCCGGAAAGTGAGTTCGACAGGCATGAGTAGTCGCACGTTCGTCGTCGGTGTCGGTATGACCAAGTTCGAGAAGATCGAGTCTCGGGACTGGGAGTACCCGGACATGGTCACCGAGGCCGTCGGCACCGCCCTCGCCGACGCCGGTATCTCGTACGGGCAGGTGCAGCGCGCCGCCGTCGGGTACGTGTTCCAGCCGTCGACGGCGGGGCAGCGTGCGCTGTACGAGACGGGGATGACCGGGATCCCGATCGTGAACGTGAACAACAACTGCGCGACGGGGTCGTCGGCGTTGATGATGGCCCGCGAGTGGGTGCAGGCCGGGATCGTCGACGTCGCGCTCGCGGTGGGCTTCGAGAAGATGACCAAGAAGTCCCTGGTCGGGGACGGCACGATGCCCGCCGTCACCACGCTCGACGAACATCTGAAGGTGATGACCGCCGCGCACGAGTGGGGCAACGGCCCCATGACGGCGCAGCTGTTCGGCAATGCCGCGGTCGAGCACATGGACCGCTACGGGACCACGGCCGAGCAGATCGCGGCGGTGGCGGTGAAGAACCACCGGCACTCGGTGAACAACCCCTACGCGCAGTTCCGGGACGAGTACACCCTCGAGCAGGTGCTGGGCGACAAGATGATCCACGCGCCGCTGACGCGGTCGCAGTGCTCGCCGACGTCGGACGGCGCGGGCGCGGCGGTGGTCGTCAGCGAGCGGTTCGTGCGCGAGCACGGCCTCGAGGACCAGGCGATCGAGATCGTCGCGCAGGCCCTCACGACCGATACCGCCGAGTCTTTCGCCGAGCGGTCGATGATCGATGTGGTCGGTGCGCCGATGACGAAGGCCGCGGCCGCGCAGGTGTTCGCCGAGTCGGGGCTGTCGATCGACGACGTCGACGTGATCGAGTTGCACGACTGCTTCGCGATCAACGAGATCATCACCTACGAGGGCCTGGGACTGTGCGAGCCGGGGGAGGGTGGCAAGCTCGTCGAGTCCGGCGCCACCACCTACGGCGGCACGGTCGTGGTCAATCCGTCCGGTGGCCTGATCTCGAAGGGGCACCCGCTCGGTGCGACGGGGCTGGCGCAGTGCGCCGAGCTGACGTGGCAGCTGCGGGGTCAGGCCGGGGCCCGGCAGGTCGACGGTGCCCGGGTGGGTCTGCAGCACAACCTCGGCCTCGGTGGCGCGTGCGTGATCGCGTTGTACCGGGCCGGAACCATTTCGAAGTCTTCTACGGAGTCGTAATGTCAATTGACGTGAAGGCCGCGCTGTCGGCCGAACCTACTGTGCGCGAGGCCCACTGGACCGAGCGTGATGTCCTGCTGTACCACCTCGGCCTGGGCGCCGGCGTGAACTCGCTCGACCCCGCCGAACTCGGCTGGGTGTACGAGAAGGGCCTGCGGGTCCTGCCGACCTTCGCGATGGTCGCGGGCCAGGGCGTCTCGGCCGGCACGCTGAAGCCGGTCGGGATGAACATGCCCGGCATCGACATCGACCTGCGCAAGATCCTGCACGGCGGACAGGCGCTGACCCTGCACGCCCCGATCCCGGCCACGGGTTCGGCGCGGATCTCCTCGCGCGTCGCCGACGTGTGGGACAAGGGCAAGGCCGCGGTCATCGTGCTCGAGCAGTCCGCGACCGACCTCGACGGAAATCCGTTGTGGACCACGGGCATGCAGATCTGGGCGCGCGGCGAGGGCGGCTTCGGCGGCGACGCCGGACCGGACGTCACCAACGCGGTGCCCGAGCGGCCGGCCGACAAGGTCCTGTCCTCGCCCACCAGCACGCAGCAGGCGCTCGTGTACCGCCTCAGCGGCGACATGAACCCGCTGCACGCCGACCCGGCGTTCGCGCAGATGGCCGGTTTCGACCGCCCGATCCTGCACGGGCTCGCGTCGTACGGCGTGGTCTGCAAGGCCGTCGTCGACGGTCTCCTCGGCGGCGATCCCACCCGCGTCGAGAACTATTCGGTGCGCTTCGCCGGCTCGATCTACCCGGGCGAGACGATCGAGACGTCGGTGTGGCAGGACGGCAGCACGCTCACGCTGCTCGCGACGTGCCCCGAGCGCGACGGTCAGGCCGTGCTGACCCACGCGACGATGGAGGTCCGTTCGTGAAGACCGGTGACCACCCCACCGTCCAGACCCACCCGCACCGCACCGTGCTGACGTCGGCGCCGCAGGACGCGCCGGTCGACCGCGCGACCGCGGCGGCTCGTCGCGTGATCGACGCGATGCTGCGCACCGATCGCGGCAACGCGAACCTGGACCGGGTCGCGGAGGAACTGAACAGCATCGCCGATCACCTCGAGGAGCACGCTCCCGAGGTGGCCGAGCGGATGATCGACATGTGGAGCGGCGAGGGCGTCACCCGGCACGACCCGATCACCGGGCCCGAGAACGCGATCGCGCCGCCGCTCGTCCTCGAGGGACTGGACGACGGTTCGGTGCAGGGGGTCGTGACGCTGACGCTGCCGTACCAGGGCCCGCCCGGGTGCGTGCACGGCGGCGTGTCGTCGCTGCTCCTCGACCACGTGCTCGGTGTCGCGAACGCGTGGGGCGGCAAGGCCGGTATGACCGCGCAGCTCAACGTGCGCTACCACAGGCCGACGCCGTTGTTCGAGCCGCTGACCATCACCGGGAAGCAGGTCTCGGTGGAGGGTCGCAAGATTCACACCGTCGGCGACATCAAGAACGCCGCCGGTGAGGTGTGCGTGTCGGTGGAGGGTCTGTTCATCGACGCATCGGTGCCGCGCCCGCGGTAACCGGCTGTCGAGCTGAAGGGTCCCTTCGTGCGCTGTCCGCGCGTGAAGGGACCCTTCAGCTCTTCCGGAGAGAGGGGAGCGTTGTGGGAAAGCTCGACGAGAGGGTGGCGATCGTCACCGGTGCCGGGATGGGCATCGGGCGGGGAATCGCGGGGGCCTTCGCGCGGGAGGGCGCCAACGTGCTGGTGGCCGAGATCGACGCGGCCGCCGGTGAGGCGACCGCGCAGTGGCTGCGCGACGAGTGGGGCGTCAAGGCCGAGTTCCAGCAGACCGACATCACCGACAAGGACCAGGTGCACGCCATGGTCGACGGGGCGGTGGACCAGTTCGGCCGCCTCGACATCCTGGTCAACAACGCGTGGCGCAGTTCGGGCTTCGCGCGGTTCGAGAACATGACCGACGAGCAGCTGCGCGGCGGTTTCGACATGGCCGTGATGGCGGCGTTCTGGGGCATGCAGCGCGCGTTGCCCGAGCTCGAGAAGCGCGGGACCGGCCGCGTCATCAACCTGTGCTCGCTCAACGGCGTGAACGCGCACATGTACTCGGTGCACTACAACGCCGCCAAGGAAGCGCTGCGCACGCTCACCCGCACGGCTGCCCGGGAGTGGGCTCCCAAGCAGGTGTGCTGCAACGTGATCTGCCCCGGCGCCCAGAGCGAGGCGTACCGCCGCGTCAAGGAGGCCAACCCGCAGATGGCCGCCTCGATGGCCGAGGCCAACCCGATGCACCGGATCGGTGATCCACTCGACGACATCGGTCCCGTCGCGGTGTTCCTGGCGAGCGACGACTCGCGCTACGTCACCGGAAACACGCTGTTCGTCGACGGTGGCGGCCACATCAACGGCGTCCAGTGGGCGCCGCAGGTGGACTGAATCCCGGGGCCGTCCGGCCTCGGGGGAGGGGCCGGCGGCACGTGCGGTACCCAGCCGAGTGTGCCGACCTTCCGTAGGGTCGGCGGGGATGACGTACGAACCGACTGCAATCGAACTGTCCGACAGTGCACGAACGTGGTTGATCGAGCGGCCCATCGAGATCGCGGTGTACATCGTGGTCGCGCTCGTCCTGCGCTTCGTGCTGCACCGCATCGTCGACCGGGCCACGCGCGACAGACCCGGCGGCGAGCCGCGGCTGCTGCGGCCGCTCAAGGACCGGCTGCCCGCCGGCGTGCGGGACTCCGTCGCCGCGCAGCGGCGGGCGCAGCGCGCCCGCACCATCGGGTCGGTCCTCAAGTCCGCGATCTCGATCGTGACGCTCACGTGGTGCGTCCTGCAGATCCTCACGGTCTTCAGCGTCAACGTCGCACCGCTCGTCGCGTCCGCCGGTGTGGTCGGTGTGGCGCTCGGTTTCGGTGCGCAGAACCTGGTGCGGGACTTCCTGACCGGGATGTTCATGCTGCTCGAGGATCAGTACGGGGTGGGCGACATCATCGACGTCGGGGAGGCGGTCGGCACCGTCGAGACGGTGGGGCTGCGCGTCACCACGGTCCGGGACATGAACGGCACGCTGTGGTACTGCCGCAACGGGGAGATCGCGCGCGTGGGCAACATGAGCCAGGGCCACGCCGTCGCGGTGATCGACCTGCCCATCGCGCACAGCGCCGCGGTGCCCCGCGCCTCCGAGATCGCGCTCACCGCCGCGATCGAGGCCTCGGAGGACGACGTGATCGCCGATGCGGTGCTCGAGCGGCCGCAGATGCTCGGGGTCAACAGTGTGACCGCGGAGGCCGTGATGCTGCGCCTGACGGTGCGGGCCAAGCCCGGCCAGCAGTGGGCGGTGCAGCGCCACATCACCCAGGCGGTACTGACGGCGTTCGACGAGCACGACATCGCGGCACCGCTCGCGATGCTGTCGTCGGTGCGGTCCGCCCAGAACTGACCCGGGCCGAAAGATGCCATCGCCGGGCGGCCCGTGGCGGCTAGCGTGGCCACCATGACTCCCCAGTTGAACGCTCTCGGCCTGGTCACCACGGATCTCGCGGCGTCCCTTCGCTTCTATCGGCTCCTCGGCCTCGATCTCCCGGAGGACGCCGAGGCGCAGCCTCACGTGGAGGTGGTCGCCGGCGGGATCCGGCTCATGTGGGACACCGTCGAGGTCGTGGAGTCGTTCGGAGGGCCGTACACCCCGCCGACGGGCGACGCGCGCGTCTCACTCGCCTTCGAGTGCGACGGCCCCGAGGACGTCGACGCGGTGTGGGCGCGGCTCGCGGCGGCCGGCCACGGGGCGGTCGAGCCGTTCGACGCGCCGTGGGGACAGCGCTACGCGACGGTGACCGATCCCGACGGCAACGGCGTGGACCTCTTCGCGCCGCTGCCCTCCTAGACACGGCCCGCCGAACGGCGGTGTCAGCCCCGCGCCGCCGCGGTGTCCGCGCCCGCGGTCTTCAGACCCACGGCCCACTCGATCAACTCGGGAACCTCCTCGCCCGCGGCGCAGAACGTCGCCGGCCGGAACACCGCGACGGTCGCGCCGGCCGCGTGCCAGGCCCGCGTCTTGTCCGCGGTGGCATCGAGGTCGACGGTGCCGTCGTCGCGCCGCTCGGGTCCCACCGACACCTGCACGACGGCCGAGTGGGGATCGCGCCCGTGCGCCTCGAAGGTCTCGCGCAGCAGGGTGACGCTCTCCGAGAACGTCCGCATGTCCGCGGGGTTGACCGTCCAGCCGTCGGCGACGCGGGCGATACGGTCGAAGTTGCGCTGACTGGGGCCGAAGCCGAAGATCACCGGCACCCGGTCCTGCACCGGGAACGGACGGGCGTGGAAGTTCTCGAACGAGTACTCACGGCCCTGGAAAGAGGCCGGCGCCCGGGTCCACAGCTCGCGGCACGCGCGGACGGTGTCCTCCATCCGGCCGAACCGGGCATCGAACGGCATGTTCGTGGCCGTGTACTCGGCCTCCTGCCAGCCGACACCCATGCCGATCGCGGCGCGGCCGCCGGAGATCCGGTCGAGCGTGGCGATCTGCTTGGCCAGCAGCACCGGCGGCCGCACCGTCGCGATGAGGACGGACACATTGAGCAGCGCCCGGTCGGTGACCGCGGCGACCGACGACAGCAGTGACAGTGGCTCGTACCAGTCGTGGTCGAGTGGGAACGGGAAGTTGTGGGTGCGCACCCGTTCCGCGTGCGCGGCCGCGTCGAAGCCGAGATGATCACCGGTGGAGATCATGTCGATTCCCGCGCGGTCCGCCGCCGCGGCCAGGTCGAGCACCGGACGAATCTGTCCGGCGTAGAGATTCTCGGCTCCGAGGATGTTCAGACCGACCTGCATGGCGCTCCTGTTCCGCGGCCACACGTTCGGCAGCCGGCTCTCGAATGCGGATTCTTCCTCATCGAGAGATGCAGCGCAGCAACGATTCTCAGAGCGCGCGACGGGCGTGCTCGCCGAGATCGCCCACCAGGTCGATGCAGGTGAGCCGCTGCGTGAACACCCATTCCCCGTCGCGGACGGCGAACGCGTCGAAGTAGCGGCCCGACAGGATCGGCTGCAGCGGCAGGTCTTCCGTCGCCTGCAGCACCGTGAAGTACGACAGGGAGGTGGCGCTGCGGTAGTCGTCGGCGACGTCGACCCGGAGGTTGGTGACCACGTGCTTGGTCCGCGGCCGCGGCGGCGTGCCGTGCATCTGCACGAAGCTGCGGCACGCCGCCAGCACCCCCTCGGGGTCGCGGTCACGAACCGGACCCAGCGGCGTCCCGGTGTCGTCGCACTGCCCGTACACGGCGTGCGCGAAGAGATCCGCGACCTCCTCCAACCGCGCCTCGTCGATGAGGTGCGTGTAGAGGTGAGCGAGGTCGCGGATCGCCTCGACGGCGCCCAGACGTTCCAGCGTCCAGGCGGTCATCACACGTGGATCTCGCGGCGGACCATCTTGCCGGTCGCGTTGCGCGGCAACAGGTCCGTGGTGATGCGCCACTTCGTCGGCACCTTGTAGTACGACAGCCGGTCGGCCGTGAACTTCCGCAGCTCCTCCTCGGTCACCGTCGCGCCGGGCGTCACCACGACCACGGCCGAGACCTCCTGGCCCAGGTCGGGATGCGGACTGCCGACCACCGCGCACTCCTGCACGGCCGGGTGCTCGTCGAGGGTCTGCTCGATCTCGGTGGGGTAGACGTTCTCGCCGCCGCGCAGGATCAGGTCCGAACGGCGCCCGGTCAGGCGCAGCCGGCCGTTCTCGACGACACCGAAGTCGCCGGTGCGCAGCCACCGGTCCGCGGTGATCGAATTCGCGGTCGCCTCAGGGTCGTTCCAGTACCCGAGCATGACGAACGGGCTGCGCACGCACACCTCGCCCTCCATGCCGTCGGGCAGCCACTCGCCGAACGGATCGCGGATCTCCATGCTCACCGTGATGATCGGCCGGCCCAGCGTGCCCGGGTACTCCTCGAGTTCGGCCGAGGTGGCGACCGCGATCGCGGTGCTGCACTCGGTGAGCCCGTAGCTGTCGACGAGCGCGTTGCGCGCGAACGGCACCTGCTCGCGCAGCCGGTCCTTGAACGCGATCGACGACGGCGCCGACGCGAGCGAGAACGACGTCAGCGACGACAGGTCGTACTTGTCGAGGTTGCCGTGCTCGAGCAGTCGCGAGGCCATGGTGGGGACCGCGCCCCAGTTGGTGACCCGCTCACGCTCGATGAGCGAGAGGATCCGGTCGACGTCGAACGAACCCTGGTTCATGACCAGGGCGCCGCCCATCGCCAGGCGCGGGACGGCCAGGTTGTGCAGGCTCGCGATGTGGAACAGCGGCGAGGTGAGCAGGTCGCGCATGTCGGTCGGCACGTCGGGGTCGCTCGGCTTGCCGGTGAACGCCGCCATGAGCGCGCCGTTGTAGCGGTGGTAGTCCACCACTGCGAGCAGGTTGCGGTGCGAGTGCAGCGCGCCCTTGGGGCGCCCGCTGGTGCCGGAGGTGAACAGGATGACCGACGGATCGTCCTCCTCGACGTGGACCACGGGGCGGTCCGCGCCGGCGAACTCGGCGAAGAGGGCCGGCAGGTCCTCTTCCATCGTCAGCACCGCGATGCCGGTGGTGTCGACGCCGGCGAGGGCGGCGCCGCGCTTGGCGTCGACGACCACGACCTTGGGGGTGCTCTGCTGCAGGCCGTACTCGATCTCGCGCGGCACCCACCAGCCGTTGAGGCCGACGGTGATCGCGCCGAGCGCCTGTGTCGCCCAGAACGTGGTGACCCACTCTGGCGTGTTGGCGGCGAGGATCGCGACCCGGTCGCCCTTCTGCACGCCGTAACGGTCCCGCAGGGCCGCTGCCAGCGCGTACGCGTCCTGCGCGTGCTGGGCGAAGGAGACGCGGCGGTCCTCGGTGACGAGGTAGTCGCGGTCGCCCCACTTGACGGACTGGGCCAGCAGATCACCGACGGCCTTGTCGCGGTTCTTCATGACCGGCATGCGGGTGCCGAGGACCTCTTCCTCGACGATCTCGAACGGCCCGCCGGGGCCGGTGAGCCGGGACATGACCTGATCCAGGTGAAGTTGCGGATCTGCGGGGGCAGTCATGGGTGACCTTTCATCAGTGTCACAGTGTCGTTCCAGTCACCATCAGGTCGTGAACGCCCAGGTCCCAGCCGCGGGAAGTGGGATGTGACGGGTTTCTCACCGCAATTTCTCACGTCGGGGAGCCCGCGCGGGGTGAGTTACCACTCAGCGAGACTAACGGTGATCCGCGCGACAGCCCAGGGCTACTTTTCGCGAAGAACGCTGCCCGAGGGGTGGGACCGACCGCGCCGTACAACCGTGTGGTCGATCCTGCGAGTAGACCTCGGAACCGGTCACCACGCCGGAACTTCGGGCAGTCATTGGGACCGCGCCCACCGGCGCCTCGACAGGAGAGAATGAGTTGGAACGCACCACGATTGCCGAGATGCTGCTCGATCGGGTCGGCGACGAGCACCTCGGTCTCCGCACCCGCGACCAGGATTGGACGTGGGACGAGGTCGTCCGGGAGAGCGCCGCGTGCGGTGAGCTCGCGCGGTCGCTGCGGGCCGAGGGACCGTTCCACATCGGCATCCTGCTCGAGAACGTGCCCGAGTTCCTCTTCTGGCTCGGTGGTGCCGCGCTCGCCGGCGCGACCGTCGTGGGCATCAACCCGACCCGTGGTGCCACGGAACTCGAGGCCGAGATCAAGTACGTCGACTGCCAGCTCATCGTCACCGACGCCGCGGGCATGGAGAAGCTGAGGGGCCTGGACCTCGGACTCGCCGAGGACCGTTTCGTCCTGGTCGACGCCCCCGACTACCGCGAGCGCATCGACGCGCACCGGGTGGAGCCGGCGATGGCCGAGGGCATCGACGAGTTCAGCCTGTACCTGCTGCTGTTCACCTCCGGCACCACCGGCATGTCGAAGGGCGTCAAGTGCAGCCAGGGCCGGCTGTCCCGGCTGGCGTACGCCAACACCGCGAAGTACGGCCACAAGCGCGACGACGTCGACTACTGCCCGATGCCGCTGTTCCACGGCAATGCGCTCATGGCCCTGTGGGCGCCGGCGCTCGCCAACGGTGCCACGGTGTGCCTGCCGCAGGCGCGCAAGTTCTCCGCGTCCGGCTTCCTGCCCGACGTCAAGTTCTACGGCGCGACGTTCTTCACCTACGTCGGCAAGGCGTTGGCGTACCTGATGGCCACGCCGGAGCAGCCCGACGACAAGGACAACCAGCTCGAGCGCGGTTTCGGCACGGAGGCCTCGCCCGAGGACAAGGTCGAGTTCGTGCGCCGCTTCGGCGCCGAGCTGTTCGAGGGCTACGGCTCCTCGGAGGGCGCCGGTTCGGTGAAGCTGGACCCGGAGGCGCCCGAGGGCGCGCTCGGCCGTCCCGCGCACGACGGCATCGCGGTCGTGAACCCGGAGACCCGGGAGGAGTGCGCCCGCGCGATCCTCGACGAGCACGGACGGGTGCTGAACCCCGACGAGGCCATCGGCGAGATGATCAACAAGGAGGGTGCGCGCGCGTTCGAGGGCTACTACAAGAACGACGCCGCCGACGCCGATCGCATCAAGCACGGCTGGTACTGGACCGGTGACCTCGGCTACGTCGACGAGGCGGGCTTCATCTACTTCGCCGGCCGCAAGGGCGACTGGATCCGCGTGGACGGCGAGAACACGTCGGCGCTGATGATCGAGCGCGTGCTGCGTCGTCACCCCGAGGTCATCGCGACGGGTGTGTACGCGATCCCCGACTCGCGGTCCGGCGACCAGGTGATGGCCGCGATCGAGGTGGAGTCGCTCGACTCGTTCGACGTCGACAAGTTCGCCGAGTACCTCGCCGGTCAGGACGATCTCGGCAGCAAGGCGACGCCGCGGTTCCTGCGGGTGTCGACGAACCTGCCGATCACCGGGTCCAACAAGGTCCTCAAGCGGGAACTGCAGGCCGAGCTGTGGCGCACGGACGAGCCGGTCTACCGCTGGGAGGGCCGGGGCGAGCCGGTCTACAAGCAGATGACCGACGACGACAAGGCCGCGCTCGAGGCGGAGTTCGTGTCGTTCGGCCGCCAGCGCTTCCTGGGCGTCTGAGTGTCGGCCCGCAAGGTCGCCCTCGTCACCGGCGCGAGCCGCGGGATCGGCCGGGAGATCGCGCTGGCGTTCGCCCGCGAGGGCTTCGACGTGGCGATCACCGCACGCACCGTCCGCGAGGGTCAGGGCGCCGTGACGCCCCGCACCCGCGCCGAGGGGGGGTCGCTCATCGCGGTCCCGGGCAGCCTCGAGACGACGGCCGCCGAGATCGAGGCGTGCGGTGTGCGGGCATTGCCGATCCGGATGGATCTGCTCGACCGGGACTCGGTCGTCGGTGCCGCCGACGACGTCCTGCAGGCCTGGGGCCGGGTCGATGTCCTCGTCAACAACGCCTACGCGCAGACGGCCGGGCACATGGAGCGGGTCCTCGACCTGCGGCTCGACGACGCCGAGGTGATGGTCCGCGGCAACTACCTGCACCAGTTGGCGCTCATCCAGCGGGTGCTGCCGTCGATGGCCGAGCGCGGTGACGGCGTGATCGTCGACCTGGTGTCCGGGTCGGCCACGACGGACCCGCCGGCCGCGCCCGGCGAGGGCGGTTGGGGCGTCGCGTACGCGGCGTCGAAGGCGGCGTTCGGGCGGCTGGCCGGTGCGGTCAACGCCGAGTACCGCGGTCGCGGCATCCGCGCGTTCAATCTCAGCCCCGGCTTCGTGGTGACCGAGTCCGGCAAGGCGCGGGGCGGCACCGACAAGATCGAGGATGCCGGGTTCGATTCCGTGCCGGCGACGGTCCCGGCCGCGGCCGCCGTCTGGCTGGCGACGGCCCCCGAGGCCGAGCGATTCCTCGGCAAGGTGGTGTGGGCGCCGAAACTGGTGAATGATCTCACTGATTCCACCACGTCCTGACGGGGCGGAAGGCAGGATCGTCGGCGGTCGCGAACGAGGTGACGGCGGGTGGCCCGGACGGCTCGCGCGCGCATGAGTGCAGGTCGGTCGCCGTTCCCGCTGTGCGAGACGCGCGACGCGACGATCCGGCCCGGTCGCTACCGTCCGGGACAACGCAGGCAGACAGTCGCCGAACGGCGACTGTCTGCCTTTGGTAAACGACGTCGTTCGGTATTAGAGGAGTAACGATGGATTTGAGGGAATCCCCCGAACAGCTCGCGCTCCGCAAGGAGCTGCGCGCGTACTTCGCGGCGCTGCTGCCGGAGGAGAAGCGCCGTAAGGCCGGCGAAGAGGGTGTGGGCGGCCAGTACTTCCGCGAGGTCGTCAAGCTGCTCGGCCAGGACGGCTGGCTCGGCATCGGCTGGCCGAAGGAGTACGGCGGACAGGGCCGCTCCATCGAGGAGCAGTTCGTCTTCTTCGACGAGGTGCAGCGCGCCGGCCTGCCGTTCCCGTTCGTCACGGTCAACACCGTCGGCCCGACGCTGATGAAGTACGGCACCGAGGAGCAGAAGGAACGCTTCCTGCCGGGCATCCTCGCCGGCGACATCGTCTTCGCGATCGGCTACACCGAGCCCGAGGCCGGCACCGACCTGGCGTCGCTCAAGACCCGCGCGGTCGCCGACGGCGAGGACTTCGTGGTCGACGGCAACAAGATCTTCACCTCCGGCGCCAACACCGCCGACTACGTGTGGCTCGCGGCCCGCACCGATCCGGAGGCCCCCAAGCACAAGGGCATCTCGATCCTGGTGGTCCCCACCGACGACCCGGGATTCTCGTGGTCGCCGATCCCGACCGTCGGCGGCCTCATGGTCACCTCGACGTACTACAGCGGCATCCGCGTCCCGCAGAAGGACGTCATCGGTGAGATCAACGGTGGCTGGCAGCTGATCGCCGCACAGCTCAACCACGAGCGCATCGGCCTGGCCGCGATCGGTGGCCGCACGTACGGTCTGTGGCATCAGGTCCTGGACTGGGCCAAGGAGAACGGCGCCATCGAGATCCCGTGGGTGCAGCAGGAGTTCGCGCGCACCCACGCCAAGCTCGAGGCCATGCGCCTGCTGAACTGGAAGATGACCGCCGCGGTCGCCGCGGACACGCTCTCCGGCGCCGACGCCGGCGCCACCAAGGCGTACGGCACCGAGACCCACATCGACGTGTACCGCACGCTGCTGGGCATCCTCGGCGCCGCGGGTCGCATCCGCCCCGAGTCGCCGGGCGCGCTGCTGGCCGGTCAGATCGAGCAGATCTCCCGTCAGGGCATGGTCAACACGTTCGGCGGCGGCGTCAACGAGGTCCTGCGCGACATGGTCGGCACCATGGGCCTCGGTCTGGCACGTGAGAAGAGGGTCAAGTGAGCGAATTCCTCACCAAGATCAAGGCATTCGAGGGTCAGATCCTGACCCCCACGGTGTGGGGTCCGGACGAGGTCAACACCCCGATGATCCGGCACTGGGTCGAGACGATGGGCGACACCAGCCCCATCTACCTCGACGACGACGCGGCCCGGGCCACCGGCCGGGACGGCGCCGTCGCGCCCGCGCTCATGGCGCAGGTGTGGACGATGCGTACGTTCAACGACAAGATGGCGAACAACGATCCGTCCCAGGTGTGGACCGATCTGATCGCCACGCTCGACGGCGAGGGATTCACGTCCGTCGTCGCGACCGACTCGGACTTCGAGTTCTTCACGGAACTGCGTCCCGGCGACCGGGTCTCGCTGACCGAGGTCATCGAGGACATCTCCGAGGAGAAGAAGACCGGCCTGGGTGTCGGGCACTTCGTCACGACGCTCAAGACGTACCGGAACGACCGGGACGAGGTCGTCGCGACCCAGCGCTGGCGCACGCTGCGCTTCAAGCCGAAGGGCAGCGAGAAGGCGACCGAGAAGCCGGCGGAGAAGTCGGGCGGCCCCATCCCGGGTCTGCGCCCGCGTCCGGCGCTCAACGCCGACAACGCCTTCTGGTTTGCGGCCGCCAAGGAACACCGTCTGGTGATCCAGCGCTGCACCAACTGCGGCGTGCTGCGCCATCCCACCGGCCCGATGTGCGGGGCGTGCCAGTCGCTCGACTGGGACACCGTCGATGCCTCGGGTCGTGGCACCGTCTACAGCTTCGTCGTCAATCACCACCCGCAGATCCCCGGCTTCGAGTACCCGCTCATCGTGGCGACGATCGAACTCGAGGAGGGCACCCGCCTGATCGCGAACATGACCGGTATCGCGCCGGACGAGGTCGAGATCGGCATGCCGGTGGAACTGGACTGGATCGACGCCGACCCGGATCTGACGCTGCCCGCGTTCCGGCCGGCCGCACGGGAGGATTCCTGATGGACTTCAACTTCAGCGAAGAACAAGAGGCGATTCGCAATCTCGCCGTCGACGTCTTCACCAGCAAGGCCGACATCGACCGCATCAAGCAGGTCGAGCTGAGCGACGAGCGCATCGACCGCGACCTGTGGCGCGAACTCGCCAACACGGGCCTGCTCGGCATCG
Source organism: Rhodococcus sp. SGAir0479 (assembly GCF_005484805.1). Taxonomy (NCBI): domain Bacteria; kingdom Bacillati; phylum Actinomycetota; class Actinomycetes; order Mycobacteriales; family Nocardiaceae; genus Rhodococcus; species Rhodococcus sp. SGAir0479. Next base: position 3,723,185 of record NZ_CP039432.1, on the reverse strand, counting down.
CGCTGCCCGAGGATCTCGGCGGCGGTGGCCTGGGCCTGGCCGAGCTGTACGTGCTGCTCGAGCAGCAGGGTCGACATGTCGCACCCGTGCCGATCTGGCAGTCCACGCTCGCGGCCCTGGCGGTCGCCGAGTTCGGCACCGACGCCCAGCGCACCGCGCTGGTCCCGGGGGTCGCCGAGGGCAGCACCTTCCTGACGATCGGGCTCGAGGAGTTCGGCCCGTACGTGGAGGGCGCCCCGCAGACCACGGCCACCGAGGCGGACGGCCGGTGGACGCTGACCGGCGCCAAGGCCGTCGTCCCGATCACGCACGTCGCGGACCGCGCGATCGTCTCGGCCGCCACCCCGACCGGCGCGGCGCTCTTCGTCGTCGACCTCGCGGGCGCGGGTGTCTCGGTGGAGCAGACGCAGTCCACCAACTGGGAGATCTGCGGCAACGTCACGTTCGACGCCGCTCCGGCGGAGCTGCTCGGCGCTGCCGACGGCACCACCGTGGCGTGGCTGCTGGACCGCGTCGAGCTCGCGCTCGCTGCTGTCCAGCTCGGTGTCGGTTCCGGCGCCGTGGCGCAGGCCGTCACGTACCTCAACGGCCGCCACCAGTTCGGGCGTCCGCTCGCGACCTTCCAGGCCGTCAACCACCAGCTGGCCGACTGCTACATCGACCTGCAGGCGATGGGCGTGACCCTCTGGCAGGCCGCCCAGAACCTCGTCGACGGCGCGGATCCCGGCACCTCGGTCCTGGTCGCCAAGTGGTGGGCCACCGACGGCGGCCAGCGCATCGTGCACCGCACCACGCACCTCCACGGTGGCATGGGTGTCGACACCGACTACCCGGTGCACCGGCACCTGCTGTGGGGCAAGCAGATCGGCGCGACCCTCGGCGGTTCCGCGTCCGACCTGGCCCGCCTGGGTGCGCAGCTCGCCGCGGGTGTCGAGGTGGTCGGATGACCGCCACCGCCGCCGTCACGGGCCGCAGCTACGACGACATCGCCGTCGGCGAGGTGCTGCCGGAGCTCGCGATCCCGTTGACCCGCACGCTGATCGTGTCGACCGCGATCGCCACGCGCGACTTCCAGGACGTGCACCACGATCCGGAGTTGGCGCGTGAGCGCGGCTCGAAGGACGTGTTCATGAACATCCTCACCAGCAACGGGCTGGCCGGCCGGTTCGTGACGGACTGGGCCGGGCCGTTCGCCACGGTCCGCCGCGTGAAGATCCGGCTCGGTGCCCCGAACTACCCGGGCGACACCATGACGATGACCGGTGAGGTCGTCTCGAAGGAGAACGGTCTCGTCGAGGTGAAGGTCGTGGGCGCGAACAGCCTCGGCAACCACCTGTCGGGCACCGTCACGGTCGCGTACCCGGCCGCTAGCGAAGGGAAGGACGCCTGATGGCTGTCAGCCCGCTCTCGGGTGCCGCCGCGATCGTCGGCATCGGTGCCACCGAGTTCTCCAAGAAGTCCGGCCGTTCCGAGCTGCAGCTCGCGTGCGAGGCGGTCACCGCCGCGCTGGACGACGCCGGTATCGCGCCGTCCGAGGTCGACGGCCTGACGACGTTCACGATGGAGACCAACGGCGAGATCCTCGTCGCCCGCAACTGCGGGCTCGGGGAGCTGAAGTTCTTCTCTCGCATCGGTTACGGCGGCGGCGCGGCGTGCGCGTCGGTGCAGCAGGCCGCGATGGCCGTCGCGACCGGCGTCGCCGACGTCGTCGTGGTCTACCGCGCATTCAACGAACGCTCCGGCATGCGCTTCGGTGCGGGCCAGCACGATCGTCCGATGGACTCGACCGCGGACCGTGCGGCGTACGCGTGGCTCACGCCGCAGGGCCTGGCGACTCCCGCCCAGTGGGTCGCGATGTTCGCTCGCCGGTACATGTACCAGTACGGTGCCACGAGTGAGGATTTCGGTCGGGTTGCAGTCGTGGACCGCAAGCACGCCGCGAACAACCCGAAGGCGTGGTTCTACGGCAAGCCGATCACGCTCGAGGACCACCAGAACTCCCGGTGGATCGCCGAGCCGCTGCACCTGCTCGACTGCTGCCAGGAGACGGACGGCGGTCAGGCCCTCGTCATCGTCTCGGCCGAACGTGCCAAGGACCTGCGCCAGAAGCCCGCGATCATCAAGGGTGCCGCGCAGGGTTCGGGCAAGGACCAGCACATGATGGCGAGCTACTACCGGCCCGACATCACCGGCATCCCGGAGATGGGTCTGGTCGGTCGTCAGCTCTACGCCCAGGCCGGGCTGACGCCGGACGACATGGATGCAGCGATCCTCTACGACCACTTCACCCCCCTGGTGCTCCCGCAGCTCGAGGAACTCGGATTCTGCCGTCCCGGCGAGGCCAAGGACTTCATCCGCGAGGGCAACCTGGAGATCGGTGGACGGCTGCCGAGCAACACGCACGGCGGCCAGCTCGGTGAGGCGTACCTGCACGGCGTCAACGGCATCGCCGAGGCGGTCCGGGTGCTGCGGGGCACGTCCACCAACCAGCCCGAGAACGTCGAGAACATGATCGTCACGGCGGGGACCGCGGTCCCCACGTCCGGTCTGATTCTCGGCGTCGCCTGACCGAATCACCTGGAAGGACCGAAGAATGACGGCAGTGGAGCAGAAGCCGGCCGGCGCGTGGCGTGGGGTCGACCTCGGCACCCGCACGGTGAGCTACGACGAGCGCGACGCGATCCTGTACGCGCTCGCCGTCGGCGCCGCGGCCACCGACCTGGACCTCGTGATGGAGGACCGGCTGCGCGTGCTGCCGACGTTCGCGCTGACCCTGGCCCAGTGGGCCCCCGACGAGCTGGGGCAGCGCGGTGCCTTCGACACGAAGACCGCGCTGCACGGCTCGCAGGAGCTGAAGGTGCTCGCACCGCTGCCGCGCAGCGGTGAGCTGTCGCTGAAGGCGACGGTCGGCGAGGTCTGGGACAAGGGCGCCGCGGCGGTGTTCGAGGTACGCGTCGAGTGCGAGTACTTCGTGGCCACCTGGTCGCTGTTCGCCCCGGGCGCAGGCGGATTCGGCGGCGAGCGCGGTCCGTCCAAGCCGCCGGCGCCGGAGGGCGAGCCGAACCTGACCACGGAGCTGGTCACCGCCGCGAACCAGACGGCGCTGTACCGGCTGCTCGGCGACATGCACCACATCCACATCGATCCGGAAGCGGCCGCGCACATCGGTCAGCCGCGTCCGATCATGCACGGGCTGTGCACGCTCGCGGCGTCGACGCTGCCGCTCGCGCGGGAGCTCGGCGTGCATCCGGCCGATCTCACCGAGCTGCAGGGCCGCTTCGCCGCGCCGATGTTCCCCGGTGACACCGCGGAACTGAAGGCGTGGGGTGACGCGTCGGGCGTGTCGTTCGAACTGGTCCGCGAGGGCAAGGCGGCCATCTCCGGCGGTTACGCGGTCTTCGCCGAGTAACCCGTCAGGACTTCAGCTGCGGGAGCGTTCGACTTCGGTCACGCTCCCGCAGCTGTTTTCACGTCCGGGCTCAGTTGCCCTGCGTCGCCATGTAGCGGGCCGGGTACTCGCCGCCGCCGTGCACGGCCAGGTCGGCACCGTTGACGTACGACGACAGATCGCTGCCCAGGAACATGCACGCCTTGGCGATGTCCGACGGCACCGCCATGCGCTCCATCGGCAGCGTGCGGGTGACCGCCGCGCCGCCGTCCTCGCCGTACACCGATGCCGCGGCCTCGGTGCGGATGAGGCCGGTCGTGATGTGGTTGACGCGGACCTTGGGTGCCCACTCCAGCGCGAGCGCCTTGGTCAGTCCGAGCAGTCCGGCCTTGGCCGCGGTGTACGCGGCGGTACCGGGCTGCGGCTGGTGCGCGGACACGCTGCCGATGTTGACGATGGCGCCGCCGGTCTCCTGCTCGCGCATGACGAGGTTGGCGGCCTGCGCCATGTAGTACGGCGCCAACAGGTTCAGCGCGACGATCTTCTCCACGAAGCGCGGCGACACGGTGGCCGCGTCGGCGTCGGGGGAGCCGCCGGCATTGTTGACCAGCACGTCCAGCCGCCCGAACCGCGAGACGCAGTCCTCGATCAGCGCGGTCGCGTCGGCGGGGTCGCGGACGTCCACGGCGCGGAACGCGGCGGTGCGGCCGTCCACCGAGGGCAGGGATTCGGGCTCGTTGCGCGCACACACCAGCACGTCGGCGCCCGCCTGCAGGAAGTGCTCGGTGATGACGTAGCCGATGCCCTTGGTGCCACCGGTGACGACAACTGCGCGGCCGGAGAAGTCGATCGGGTTGGGGTAGCTCACTCGAACTGCCTTTCGTGGTCGTGTCGCAGCGCCGCCCGTCGCGAGGCTGTGGGTGCCCGGAGGTGTCCTGCGGCAATATCGCGAAAACGCTGCGGTCAAGCAAATGCTTGGTCGAGAATAGTCGACCGGAGGTCTGTCACACCAGATCTTCCCAGTTCACGAGACTTCGAGAGCGAGTACACATGGGCAAGCTTGACGGCAAGATCGCGCTCATCACGGGTGCCGGGCAGGGGATCGGGCAGGGCATCGCGCACGCCCTCGCCAAGGAGGGGGCCTCGATCGCGGTCTCCGGCCGGACCGAGTCGAAGCTCGTCACCACCGTGGAGCAGATCGAGGCGTACGGCGGCAAGGCCCTGGCCGTCCCGTGCGACGTCAGCAAGGCCGAGGACATCGACGCGGCGGTGGAACGCACCGTCGAGTTCTTCGGCGGCGTGGACATCCTGGTGAACAACGCGAACGACTGCAAGCCCGGGCCACTGCTGGGGGTCACCGACGACGAGTTCGAGCGCTCGTTCGCGACCGGTCCGCTCGCGACGCTGCGTCTGATGCGGGCGTGCTACCCGTCGATGAAGGAGCGCGGCGGCGGGTCGATCATCAACCTGGTGTCCTCGGCGGCGGTCCGCTGGGATGCCGGCAACTACGGTGCGTACGCCGCCATCAAGGAAGGGATGCGGTCGCTCACCCGTGCCGCCGCGTGCGAGTGGGGCGTCGACGGAATTCGCGTCAACAACATTGCGCCGCATGCCATGTCGCCCGCACTGGAGTGGTGGATCAACGAGTACCCCGAAGAGGCCGAGGAGTTCAAGGCCGGTATCCCGCTGCGTCGGATCGGTGATCCGGAGAGCGACATCGGGCGCGCCGTCGCGTTCGTGGTGAGCAGCGACGCCGCCTACCTCAGTGGCGCCACGATCCCGCTCGACGGAGGCCAGTCCCGCTGGGGCTGACGACGATGCGCACGCCCCGCCCCGACCGGATCCTGATGCTCACCACGGATCCGGCGATCGAGGCGGCGGTGCGCGACGCCGTCGGCGAGGCCGGCGCCGTCGTCCGACCGGGTTCCCGCACCATCACGGCCGTGCGGGAACTGCTGCCCACCGTCGATGTCGTCGTGGCGGACTGGAGCGGGCAGCTGCCGCTCGGCGCGGCCGAGGCGGCGCTCGGCGCACATCTGCGCCTGATCCAGCAACCCGGCGTCGGCATCGCGTACATCGATGTCGCCGCGTGGTCGCGAGCCGGGGTCCCGGTGGCGAACACGCCGGGCGGCAATGCCGCGTCGGTCGCCGAGTGGGCGGTCGCGGCCACCGCGAACCTGTGTCGGTCGATCGGCTGGGCGGACACCGAGATGCGGCGCGGCCGGTGGCCGCAGACGGCCGTACGGCAGCGGGACTGCCGAGATCTGGGGGAGCGCCGGATCGGGCTGGTGGGGTTCGGCGCCATCAATCGGCGCTGCGCGGAACTGTTCGGCGCGTTCGGGTGCGAGGTCGCCTACCACGCCCGCCGCCCGCATGCGGACTCCCTCGTCCCGCACCGCCCGCTCGACGATCTGCTCGCAGAGTCCGACGTGCTGGTGGTCGCCGTCCCGCTGACCGCCGAGACTCGCGGCCTGATCTCGGCGCGCGAGCTCGCGCTGCTGCCCCGGGAGGCCCTGGTGGTGAACGTCGCGCGGGGGCCGGTGGTGGACGAAGCGGCCCTCGCCGCCGCGATCCGGGCCGGCTCCGTCGCGGGAGCGGCGCTGGACGTGTTCGCCCGCGAACCGGTCGAGACCGACAGCCCGCTGTTCGACCTTCCCAACGTGCTCCTCAGTCCGCACATCGCGGGCGGCAGTTCGACGGCCCTCACCCGGATGTTCGCGATGACGGCGGAGAACGTCGCCCGGGCGTGTCGTGGCGAGGCGCCGCTGTGGACGGTCGGGTGACGTTCTTCGGTCCTTCCGGGCACCGCTGATGCCGCAACCGGGCCTTCGATCGGCGCTCGGTAAGCTCTGCGCATCGATCCCACTGAACGGGACGCGGCGTAGGAGGGCACCTGTGGGGACGTCGGTGCTGGGGAAGGTGCGCCTGTTGCTCGGGTCGTTCGATCCCGACTCGAGCTCCCTGTCCCTCTCGGAACTGACGCGCCGCAGCGGCGTCGCGAAGGCGACCGTCCATCGACTCGCGGCCGAGATGGTCGATCTGGGTCTGCTCGAGCGCGCAGGCACCGACTACCGGCTCGGTCTGCGCCTGTTCGAACTGGGGCAACTCGTTCCCACGCAACGGATCCTGCGCGACGCCGCGCTCCCGTTCCTGCAGGACTTGCACGCGGCCACGAGCGGAACGGTGCACTTGGCGATCCGCGCGGACCTGGACGTGCTGTACGTCGACAAGATCCCCGGCCCCGGTTCACCGGACCTGTTGTCCCGGGTCGCCGGCCGGTTGCCGCTCGAGGTGACCGCCACCGGCAAGGTGCTGCTCGCCTTCTCGCCGACAGCCGTGTTCGACGAGGTGGTCGAGCGCGGCATCGCCAAGTTCACGCCGCGGACGGTGGCATCGGCCGCACTGCTGCGGGGGCAACTCGAGCGCGCGCGGCGTGACGCGATGTCGATCGAGGCAGAAGAGGTACGGCTCGGTACCGCCAGCGCGGCGGTACCGCTCTTCGCCGGAGCCGGCGTCATCGGGGCCATCGGTGTCTCGACCACCACCGCGCGGATGAACGTCGCGCGAATCGCCGGGCCCCTCCAGAGCGCGGGGCGAGCCGTCAGTCGTGCGCTCTACGAGAGCGCGCGGTCGGCCTGACGCTCGCCTCGAGCGCGCACAGCGCGAGGACCGGGGGCTCGGCCATCGCGGCGGGCGGGCGGGGGGCGCCGCGGGACCCAGCGTTCACCTCGTGTGCACCCGGGAGGACGGGCGTGGTTGCCGAACGGACATTCACCTGCCGTTTCCTCTCGAGCGTGACATCCACGACGGAAAGGGCACTCTCGGTGCGAATCAGACGTGTCGGAGCGGTTGCGGCGGCGGGTGCCGCCGGTATGACGATGATCTTGTCTGCGGCGCTGTCTCCGGCGGCGCACGCGACGTCGGCCGGCAGCATCCTCCAGGAAGCGGTCGGCCTGTTCGGCTCGTCGGGAACTGGTTCGCTGGGCGACCCGACGCCACCGGACGTCGAACCCGGTGGGGTTGCAGGCGGATTCACCAGTAAGACGCCGTATGCGCCCGGTCAGCGGGCCGAAGATCTGCAGCAGGTTCCGGACGGGTACGCACCCGTCTACACCGAGTCGGTGGCTCGGCACGGTTCGCGCGCGCTGTCGAGCCTGAAGTACGACGACCTGACGCTGCAGTTGTGGGAGCTGGCCGAGGCGGAGCGCGCCCTGACGCCGCTGGGCGCGAAGCTCGGTCCTGCGGTCCGAGACCTCATGGCTGCCAACCGAGAGGTCGGCTACGGCAATCTCAGTGGGCTCGGCGTGACCGAGCATCGTCGGATGGGTGCGCGGGTGGCCGAACGGGTTCCGTCGCTCTTCGACTCGATCGCCCGTGACGGCGGGAGCATCACGGTGACGTCGTCCGGTGTCGATCGGGCGGTCGACAGCGCGGTCAATTTTGCCGAGGGACTGGTCGCGGTGCGTCCGGACGTCGCGGACACGGTGGCTCCGGTGGGAGTCGATGTCGCCCTGCTCTACTTCCACGACTCGGATACCGCATACCTCGACTACGAGGAGAACGATCCACGGCTGCACGCAGCGGTCCAGCAGATTCACGATCTTCCGCGCACCCGGGAGGTGGCGCGACACATGATGCTGGCGCTCTACACCGAGTCCTTCGTGAACAGGCTTGCGGCGGGGGAGTTCTCGTTGGTGGATCGCGGCAAGGGGAAAGAGCGCGTCGAGAACGAGGTCGATGCTGCCGACATGCTGTACAACACCTACATCATCACCCCGGGCATGGCTCAGGAAGGCGATTGGGATTTCGCTCGGTTCATCTCGGAGGACGACCTCCAGTGGATGGCGTATCTCAACGACGCGGAGGACTTCTACGCCAAGGGGCCGGGGTTCTCCGGTGAGAACGTGACGTACGAGATGGCCACGGTGCTCCGCGACGAGTTCCTCCGGGGCCTCGCCGCCCACACGACCGTCGGCGCGAGTGCGGGGGCCGACTTCCGGTTCGCGCATGCCGAGACCGTGATCCCCTTCGCGGCGCTACTCGAACTTCCCGGCAGTACCGAGCAGCAGCCGACGGACACGCTGTACACGTACGCGAACAATCCGTGGCGGGGCGCACTGGTGAGCCCGATGGCCGCGAACATCCAGTGGGACGTGTTCACCGACGCGGCAGGAAAGTCGATCGTGCGGATGCTCTACAACGAGCGGGAGACGGCGTTCGCTGCCCCGTGTACGCCGATGACGGCCGGCAGCTTCTTCTACGACGCAGCGGAGCTGCAGCGTTGTGTCCCGCTGATCTCGCTGGTCGGCTGACCGTCCTGATCCGGATACGCGAAATGCGCGGTGCGCGGGACCTCCCCCTCCTCGCGCACCGCGCACTCGCGCCGTGACCCTGCTGTCAGAGCAGGTGGACCTTCTTGTACAGCACCTTCGACGGGCCACCGACCAGTCCGACGCTGTCGAGGAAGCTCATGAGCTTCGAGCCGGAGGTGCGGATCTTGTCGTGGTGATGCTTGTTGGTGCGGGCGACCTCGAGCGCGCGCTCCTTGTCCAGACCCGCGTTGGCGTACACGTCGGGATGGATCATGCTCTTCATGACGAAGTAGACGGTGACGGCGGTGCTCACCCGCTCGAACGCTCGCCGCTTGCGGGACGCGCCCGCGAGACGCCGCGCGACCTCCTCGCGCGCGAAGCGGATGTGGCGGGCCTCCTCGAGAACGTGAATCTTGCTGACTGTGCGCGTGATCGGCTGGACCCGCTCGTCCTTCATGAAGTCACGCTGCATCATGTCGAGGATCTCCTCGGCCGCCATGACGCTGGCGTACGCGTTGGCGCCCTTGAAGAGGCCGCCCCACAGGCGTCCGGCCCGGTGGATGAAGCGGATGGGACCGTAGTCCGGCATCCCGAAGCGTTCGCCGGCGCGGGCGAACATCACCGAGTGGCGGCACTCGTCGGCCACCTCGGTGAGCGCGAACTGCACGTGGCGCGAGTGCTTGTCGCGGTCGTAGACGTCGCGCAGCAGCATCTGCATGAGCAGGATCTCGAACCACAGGCCGACGCTCGACACGCTGGCGGCCTCGTGCTTGGTGAGTTCGATCTTCTGCTCGTCGGTCATCTCGTCCCACAGCGCCGTGCCGTAGAGCGAGCTCCACTCGGGCGTGAGTCCGAACTTGTCGTCGGCGACCGGTGCTTCCCAGTCGACCTCGACCATCGGGTCGTAGGATTTGCGCGCCGACGAGGCCAGCAGCCGCCGCGCGGTCTCTTCGCGGTCCGAAACCGGCGGAGCTGTGCGAGTCGACGGAGTTGCAGTGGTCATGACTACCCCTCGTTCTGTCACGGCCGCGGTCGCGGCGGGCCATCTGTGTGTGACGGCTGGTTACTGTTAGCTGAACCATACAACGCTCATTGTCACGATGGCAACGGGGAAGTTCGCGGGACGGAGTTCTCAGTGCCGGCGCAGGTCCCCCAGTTCGGCCGCCGTGTCGCGGACCAGCGCCCCGACCTCGGCGTATCGGTCCGGGGTCAGTCGAGTGTCGGGACCGCTCACGATCACGGCGGCGACGGGAAGTCCGTGCGCGTCCAGGATCGCGGAGGCGATGCTCGTGGAACCGGGCTGGACGGCTCCCTCGCACAGGGACCAGCCGCGCCGGCGGATCTCGGCGTACTCGGCGTCGGGGAGGAGCGCTCCGGAGTCGACCGCGAGGCTCTCCCGGTCGGCGGGGGGCAGCTGCGCGCAGATGGCGCGCCCGGCCGCGCTGGTCCCGGGCGGATGGACCTGCCCGACCTGAAGCGTGGTGCGCACGATCTGCTTGCCCTCCGCGACGTCCACCACGGCGATCGTCGACTCGTCGAGGAGTGCCAGATGTGCGGTCTCCCCGGTCGCATCCCGCAGCGAGCCCAGCAGCGGTCGCGCCCGCATCGGGAGTGGTGACGACGTCAACGCGCGTCCGGCCACGACCAGGGGTTTGACGGAGACCTCCCAGCGGGGCGGCGAATCCGGCAGGGGGCGAATCCATCCTGCGTCGTGCAGGGTCGCGAGCGTACGTTGCAGCGCGCTCTTGTCCTCGTCAAGCACGCGCGAGAGGTCGGTCAACCCGATCGGCTGGTGGGCGGCGATCGCCTCGACGACGCGCAGACCGCGCGCGAGAGTGCCCAATGTCTTGACTGAGATCTGAATCACTCCTACGGTGTATCTGCAAGTGATACTCACTATCACATAGTGATACATGCTCGCGCAACCATCGCCGGTTGCCCGTGATCTCCGAAGGAGCCCGCCGTGACGGCTGTCAATCAGGAACTCGACCCCGAGCTGTTCAACCCCGAGCCCGAACCGGCCGAGGTCAAGTACACGGTCATCTCCGTCGACGACCACGTGGTCGAGCCGGCACACCTGTTCGACACGTGGATGCCCGCCTCCTTGAAGGATCGCGGCCCGAAGATCCTCGAAGGTGAGGACGGCTCGCAGGTCTGGGAGTTCGACGGCAACATCTACTCCCAGGTGGGTATGAACGCCGTCGCGGGACGCCGCAAGGAGTCCGTGAAGTACGAGCCCTTCCGTTTCGATCAGATGCGTCCGGGTTGTTACGACATCCATGCGCGCGTGAAGGACATGAACAAGGGTGGCATCTGGGCGATGCTCAACTTCCCGTCCCAGATCACCGGCTTCTGTGGCCGGGTGTTCGCGCACGCCTCCGACAAGGAGGTGGGCATCGCCGCGGTGCGTGCGTGGAACGACTGGCTCTACAACGAGTGGCACCTCGAGTACCCGACCCGCGTGATTCCCGGCGGCATCACCTACCTCACCGATCCGGTCGAGGCCGTCAAGGAGATCGAGCGCAACGCCGCGCGGGGATTCACGTCGGTGACCTTCCCCGAGCGTCCGCACGCGATCGGCCTGCCGTCCCTGTGGGATCGCGATCACTGGGATCCGATCATCCAGGCGTGTGTCGACACCGACACCGTGATCTCGCTGCACGTCGGCAGCTCGGGCATGTACCAGTACCCGAAGGGTGCGCCGGGACTGCAGTTGGGCGCCACCATGTTCGGCCAGCTGTCGCTCGGCGCATGCAGTGAGTGGCTGTGGTCGGGCTACCCCAAGGATCACCCGACGCTGAAGATCGCGATGAGCGAGGGCGGCATCGGCTGGGTGCCGATGCTGATCGACCGGCTGGACAACATCATCGACCGTTCCGGGTACGGCCTGGGCTGGGACGAGCGTCCGGCGGACATCCTGCGCCGCAACTTCTGGTTCTGCACGCTCGACGACCCGTCCACGATCGCGCTGCGCCACGTCATCGGTGTCGAGAACATCATGCTCGAGACGGACTACCCGCACGGCGACGGCACGTGGCCGCACACCCAGAGCGTCCTCGAGAAGTACTGGGGCGACATCCCCGCCGACGAGATGCGGAAGATGTGCAGCGAGAACGCCGCCAAGCTGTACCGCCACCCGCTGCCCGAGATCGTGCTGCCCCGAGGCTGAGGGGAAACGGCTTGCTCGTTGACGTGGGTGGAGTAGAGATCGCCACGCGGGTGGCCGGTTCGGGTCCACCGCTACTGCTCCTGCACGGGTACCCGCAGACCGGTCGCGTCTGGCGGCGGGTCGCGGACGCCCTGGCGGATCGGTTCACGGTCGTGACCACGGATCTGCGCGGGTACGGCGACAGCAGCAGGCCGGTGGGCGACGACGCGCACACGACGTACTCCAAGCGCGCGATGGCCGGCGACCAGGTGGAAGTCATGCGCACCCTGGGCTTCGGCCGATTCGCGGTCGCCGGTCACGATCGGGGTGCCCGGGTGGTGCACCGCATGTGCCTCGATCACCCGGACCGGGTGGTGCAGGCCGCGCTGCTCGACATCCTGCCGACCTCGGAGGTCTACGCCACCACCGATCGGCAGCTGGCGACCATGTACTTCCACTGGTTCTTCCTGATCCGGCCGCACGCCCTGGCCGAGCAACTGATCGACGGGAATCCGGAGGCGTGGATGGACAACGTCCTCGGTCTCGCGGGCGGGGCGGACAGCTCGATGTCGGCGGACGACGTCGAGCACTACAAGTCCTACTTCCGGGATCCGGCGGTGGTGCATGCGACGTGCGAGGACTACCGGGCCGGTGCGTCCGTCGACCTCGAACACGACGCACTCGACGCGGGGCGCCGGATCGCCTGCCCGGTGCTGGTGTTGTGGGGCGATCGCGGCCCGCTCACCCGCCGGGAACATCCGCTGAATGTCTGGAAACGGTTTGCACACAACGCCACCGGTCACGCCGTGCCGGGAGGCCACTTCTTCATCGACGACTCGCCCGACGACGTCGTGCACGCACTCGCCGAGTTCTTCGAACCGTGGCGGTGCGGCGGACTCGACTGAGCGTCACCCGAGGCGATCACGCCTCGCATCACGAGAGGAGATACTTCGTTGGAATTCACACCCACCGCAGATCGTCTGATTCCGGAACTCGATGCCCGGGAGGAGATGGTCATGCTCGGCCGCACCCTCTGGAACGAGGGGTACCGCGACCATCTGGCCGGTCACATCACCTACAACCTCGGCGACGGCACCCTGCTGTGCAACCCGTGGCTGCTGACGTGGGAAGAGGTCTGTCCGGACGATCTGCTGCGGATCGATCTGCAGGGCAACCTGATCGAGGGCGACTGGCCGGTGCCGCTCGGCATCCCGCTGCATCTCGCGCTGCACAACGCCCGACCCGAGGTGGTGTGGGCGCTGCACAACCACTCCGAGTACGGCACGGTGTGGGGTGACATCAAGGAGGTGCCGCCGGCGTACGACCAGAGTTCGAGCCTGGGCGGCGGCGAGGTGGTCCTGGTCGACGAGTACGACGGCGCCGTCAACAGCATGGAGGCCGCGGAGAAGGCGGTCCGCGCCATCGGCGACGCCGACCGCGCGCTGCTGGGCGGGCACGGCGTCTTCGTCATCGCCGACACCGCGAAGGCGGTCTTTCTCCGCGCGGTCGCGCTCGAGCAGCGGTGCAAGAATGCGTGGATGGTGCGCGTCGCGGGCGGGCCGGACAAGACGTCGCTGCCGGACTGGTGGCTCGACCGGCAGTTGAAGAACGACGGCAACGGCTTCCACGGGTTCTGGGAGGCCGCGGTGCGCAAGGAGATGCGGGCCGATCCGGTGCTCGCGCAGAAGATCCTGTCGCGGCCGCGATGACCCGGGCGTACTCGGCCGATACACCGATGGTGGTGCTCGTCCCCGACGAACGTGGGCTGTCCGCGGTCGCGGGAGAGACACGCGTGCGCGCGGTCGTCTACGACCCGGAGCGCCCACAGCTGCCGGACGGCGCGAGCGAGGCCGAGGTCCTCGTCGCGCACCGCCTCGACCCCGCGGAGTCGGCACCGCTGTTCGCGCAGTTGCCGCGGCTGCGCATGCTGCAGTTGTTCAGCTCGGGCGTCGAGCGGTGGACGCCCGTCGTGCCCGACGGCGTCGCCGTGTCCAATGCGGACCACGCCCACGGCGGCGCGGTCGCGGAGTGGGTCGTCGCGCAGCTGCTCGCCCACGTCCGCGATCTCTCCGGCTACCGGATCAAGCAGCAAAACCGGCAGTGGGAGGCGCACCGCACCGGAACCCTTTCCGGCAGCACCGCACTGGTGTTCGGGGCCGGTGACATCGGTGCGAACATCCGTCGCCGGCTCGAGCCGTTCGGTTGCACGGTCACCCTCGTCGGACGCACAGCGCGACCGGGCGTCGTGGAGTTCGCGGAGGGCCGAGCCGCGCTCGGTGACCGGGACGTCGTGATCCTGGCTCTGCCGCTGGACGATTCGACGATGCACCTGGTGGACGGGGCGTTCCTCGGGGCCATGAAGGACGGCGCGGTGCTGATCAATGCCGGACGGGGTGAACTCGTGGACACGGAGGCTCTGCTCGGGCAGTGCGGGCGGGTGACCGCGATCCTCGACGTCACCGACCCCGAACCGCTGCCCACCGAGCATCCGCTCTGGAGCGCGCCCGGCGTCGTGCTGACGCCACATGCTGCAGGCATCACCGGTGACGTGCTCGACCGGTGCTGGTCCGCGGCTGCGCGCAAGATCGCCGCGTATGCCGCTGCATCCCGGGTGGCGATGTCCGAGTGAGGGCTTTCGGATTCGACTGGCAGTGGCGGTCGTCCGGAGAGCCCCTCAGCATCGACGACTACCGCCGCGCCGCGAGTCGCACGGTGCCGCGGATGGTCTGGTCGTACATCGAGGGCGGCGCCGACGACCTGCGCACCGTGGCGGGCAACCGAACGGCGTTCGACGACTGGTGGCTGGTGCCGAGCGTCCTGGCCGGCCACGACACCCACGACCTGTCCACCCGGGTGGCGGGGCTTCCGGTGTCGATGCCGGTGCTCACCGCGCCGACCGGATTCAACGGACTCACCCGGTGGAGCGGCGACCTCGATGCGATCCGGGCAGCGGAGCGGGTGGGCACCCGGTGCGTCGTGAGCACCGCGGCGACGTGGTCGCTGGAGGAGATTGCGGACGCGGCCGGTGAGCAGCACGCCTTCCAGCTGTACCCGGGTTCCGAAGGCGTGGCCGCGGTGCTCATGCGCCGGGCGTGGGCGGCGGGGTTCCGGTCCCTGTTCGTCACGGTCGACGTTCCCACGGTCGGAAACCGGGAGGGCGAGCGCCGGGAAGGCATGGGCGTCCCGCCGGTGCTCACCCCGCGCCGGTTGCTCGACGTCGCCCGGCATCCACGGTGGGCCTACGACGTGGTCCGGCACCGGCGGATCGGGGGCCGCAACCTCGCGTCCGGAAACGGCGTGACGGCCGCGCTCGCCTCGATCGAGGTCCAGGAGCGGCATCTCGTGCAGTCCCGCCTGAACTGGGACGACGTGGCCTGGATGCGCGACAACTGGCACGGATCTCTCTATCTCAAGGGTGTGCTGCGGCCCGACGACGCGGTCCGCGCCGTCGATCTCGGCGTGGACGGCGTGGTCGTGTCCAACCACGGCGGCCGTCAGCTCGACGGCGCGATACCGTCCCTCACGGCGTTGCCCGCGGTGGCGGACGCCGTGGCGGGGCGCGCGCAGGTCCTGCTCGACGGCGGAATCCGGCGGGGGACAGACGTGATCAAGGCGCTCGCGCTCGGCGCGGACGCGGTACTCGTCGGGCGGCCGTGTCTCTACGGAACGGCGGTCGCGGGCGACCGCGGCGTCGAACACGTGCTGACGATTCTGCGCCAGGAGATCGAGCGCGGGCTGACCCTGCTGGGGGTGCGGGACGTCCGGGATCTCGACCGCACCCACGTGCGTCCGGCCGGCACCCGCGACCAGAACGAGATTTCGATCGCTGCGATTACCACCCAGTGAGACTCACGCCACACGGGTGCCGAAAACGTCGGTATCAAGAATCGCGTTCCAGATGTGTGCTGCTCGAGGAGGACTGCAATGGGTAACCCGGTGATCGTGGACGCGGCGAGGTCGCCGATCGGTCGACGCGGCGGCTGGCTGTCCGGCCTGCACGCGGCCGAACTGCTCGGCGCCGTGCAGGCGGGCATTCTCGAGCGTCTGGACCTCGACCCGAAGGCGATCGAGCAGGTCATCGGCGGTTGCGTCACCCAGGCCGGGGAACAGGCGTCCAACGTCAGCCGTAATGCGTGGCTGCACGCCGGCCTGCCGGAGCGGACGGGTGTGACGACCATCGACGCGCAGTGCGGGTCCGGGCAGCAGTCGGTGCACCTGATCGCCGCCCAGATCGCCGCCGGTGTCATCGACGCGGGTATGGCATGCGGTGTGGAGGCCATGTCCCGGGTGCCGCTGCTGTCGAACATCAAGGGCGACGTCGGCAGCCCCAAGCCTGCGGACTGGACCGTCGACATCCCCGCGCAGTTCGAGGGTGCCGACCGAATCGCGCGTCGCCGCGGATTCACCCGTGAGGATCTCGACGCGTTCGGGCTGCGGTCGCAGCAGCGTGCCGCCGCCGCGTGGGCGGACGGCCGGTTCGAGCGGGCGATCATTCCCGTCAAGGCACCCGGCGCCGACGGCGCGGCCACGGCCGAGGTCGCCCGCGACCAGGGTCTACGCGAGACGTCGATGGAGGCACTCGCGCGGCTGAACCCCGTCCTCGACGGCGGCCTGCACACCGCGGGGACGTCGTCGCAGATCTCCGACGGTGCCGCCGCGGCGGTGCTCATGGACGAGGCGCGGGCCCGTGACCTCGGACTGCGCCCGCGAGCCCGTATCGTCGCGCAGTGCCTCATCGGCGCCGAGACGCACTTTCTGCTCGACGGGCCCGTCCAGGCCACCGAGTACCTCCTCGAACGGACCGGCCTCGCGGTCGGGGACATCGACCTCTTCGAGGTCAACGAGGCGTTCGCCGCGGTCCCGATGTCTATGGCCCGCGTGCACGGCGTGGACGAGGACCGGCTCAACGTCAACGGTGGGGCCATCGCGCTCGGCCACCCGGTGGGTTCGTCGGGCGTGCGGCTGATCGGTGCGGTGATCGACGAGCTCGAGCGCCGCGACGGCGAGCGCGCGCTGGTCGCGGTCTGCGCAGGCGGAGCCATGGCGACCGGGGCGATCGTCGAGCGCATCTGATGTCGGCACAGCTCACGGGATTCGATGGCAAGGTCGCGGTGGTCACCGGGGCCGGTCGGATGCGTTCGATCGGCCGCGAGATCGCGGTGGAACTGGCGCGGGCCGGGTGCGACGTCGTCGTGACCGGCACCGGCCGGAGCCCCGACCGTTACACCGACGAGGAGAAGGCCGCCGGGTGGCGCGACATCGAATCGGTCGCCGACGAGATCCGTGGGCTCGGCCGGCGGGCGGCCGCGATCGTGACGGACGTGTCCGACGAGCAGTCGGTGGACACGCTGCTGACCCGCGTCCGCGACGACTTCGGCGGCGCGGACATCCTCGTCAACAACGCCGCCGCCGCGCGCGCCGGTGATCGGGTGCCGGTCACCGAACTCGACGTCGAGGTCTGGGACCGGGTGCTGCGCGTGAACCTGCGTGGCACCTTCCTCACGAGCCGGGCCTTCGCCCGCGCACTGCAGGCGCGCGGCACGGGCGGGTGCATCGTCAACATCTCGTCCATCGGCGGGAAGCTCGGTGGCGCCAACACCGCGGCCTATGCCGCGTCCAAGGCGGCGGTGCAGTCGTTGACGTCGTCGATGGCCAAGGAACTGGGGCCGTCCGGCATCCGGGTGAACGCGTTGTGCCCGGGCGTGACCTCCACCAGCCGCCTCGACGACTGGCCCGCCGACGTCTGGCAGCGGTACGTCGAAGCCAACATCCCGTTGCGGCGTGCCGGAGATCCCCGCGAAGTCGCTTGGGCCGCCGTCTTTCTGGCGAGTGACCAGGCGGCCTGGGTCAGCGGCCAGTCCTGGAACGTCGACGGCGGCCAGTTGACCGTTCGGTGATCGGCCCGCTCGATCCCTCCTCGGAAAGGTGTAGTGATGTCCGACCTTCGTCGCGCTTCCGATGCGCGCGCTGATGCCATCGCGCGACTGACCGCGCCGGGCGCGCCGTTCGAGATCGTCGAGGAACAGGTCCGCGGGTCGGCCATGCCGGTGTTCCGCAACAGGCACCCGTCCCTGCACCGCATTCTGGTCGACTCGGCCCGGTACGGCGACGCCGAGTACCTGGTGTGCGACGACCTGCGGTTGACGTTCACCGAACACCTCGACCGGGTCGCGTCGCTCGCCTCCGAGTTGCGGACGCGGTACGGCATCGCCGAAGGCGATCGGGTCGCAATCCTGTCGGCCAACAATGCCGAATGGATCATGACGTTCTGGGCCGCCACCGCGCTCGGTGCCGTCACGGTCGGGATGAACTCGCTGTGGTCGGCCCGCGAGGTCGAGTACGGAGTGGAACTGTCCGAACCCGCCCTGATCGTCGCGGACGCCCCCCGCCGCGCGCTGCTGGGGGCCGTGGACGTCCCGGTCCTGTCCACCGAGGAGGACATCCCTGCGCTCTCCACGTCGCGGCCGGGCGTCGACCTGCCGCGACCGAACGTCGGCGAGGACGATCCGGCGGTCATCCTCTTCACCAGCGGGACCACCGGTCGCCCCAAGGGCGCGACGCATTCACAGCGGAACATGGTGGCGGCGGTCGACTTCCACCGATTCAACGACGCGTTGGCTGCCGAGTTCGGACGTGCACCGAGCGGCCGCCGGTTCCTGCTGGCCACCCCGCTCTTCCACATCGCGGCGCTGCACAATCTCGCGGTGCCCCGGCTCGCGTTCGGCGACACCGCGGTGATCACCACGGGCCGTTTCGACATCGACCGCGTCCTGCGCCTGATCGAGCGGGAACGGCTCACCAACTGGGGGGCGGTGCCCACCATGATCAGCCGACTCGTCGAGCACGACGACCTGTCCTCCTACGACCTGTCGTCGCTGCAGACGATCTCGGTCAGCTCGGCGCCGTCGTCCGCCGCCCTCAAGGAGCGGTTGCGGCAGACGTTGCCGGTGGCCGGTCGTTCCCTGGGCACCACGTACGGTCTCACCGAGTCCTCCTCGGCGGCAACGCTGGCCACGGCCGCGGACCTGGCCGAGCGCCCGGACACCGTCGGCCGGGCGGTGCCGACGATGCGGGTCGAGGTCAGGGACGAGGACGGAAGACCGGCACCGGACGGCGTCGAGGGTGAGATCTACCTGCGCGGACCGCTCGTCATGCTGGGCTACTGGAACAACCCCGAGGCGACCGCGGCGGCGATCGACGACGCCGGTTGGATGCGGACCGGCGATCTCGGCACCATGGAGGACGGATACCTCCGAATCAGCAGTCGCCGATCGGATCTGATCCTCCGCGGTGGCGAGAACGTCTATCCCGCCGAGGTCGAGGACGTGCTCATGGAACATCCCTCCGTGCGGGAGTGCATCGTGCTGGGCGCCGAGCACGGCGACCTGGGCGAGGAGGTCTGCGCGGTCGTCGTCGTCCCGGAGCCCGATGCGGTGTCCGTCGAGGAACTCCGGTCGTTCGTCGCCGAACGCCTTGCGCGGTACAAGGTCCCGACGCGATGGACACTGACCACGGACGAGCTCCCGCGCAATGCGACCGGAAAGGTGAAGCGGCAAGAGGTGGTGCTCTCGGCTCCGGACTAGTCCGCCGACCGTTACGTCACGGGGAGGGCGCTGCCGACGCAGCGCCCTCCCCGTCGTGCGTTCCACCGGGCCCGCCGTTTACGAAAACGGCTATACGACAGTGAAGTACGCCACACATTGTCGGCAATGAGCTGATATGGTCGGTCTCGCCGGCGACACGAGATCGCTGCGCCGATCCGCGCCGGCCACTTGATCGCCACAGTGTGTTCGGGCAGACGTGCCCGAGGTCTGTACCGGCCCCGGTGCGCCGTCCTTCTCGATGCGGGCGGCGTGATCCGCGGGTCACGAGCACTCACCGTCGACGCCCCGATCGGCACCGTCCGGTCCGTCATGGATATGCAGGAGGACATCAATGCGGGACAAGTGGATTCGAGGTTCGAGGAACCTCGCCGTACTCGCGGCGGCCGCAACCGTACTGGCGGCGTGTGGCGGTGGGGCGTCCTCGACGCCGACGTCGGGAGGCGGTGCGGGTGAACTCGATTCGGCGGCGGTGCTGCGCGTCACGGCGAGCGCGCCCACTCGCAATCTCGACCCCTACCTGCAGACGAGCTACGGCGGATGGGGTTACCTCACTCCGGTTTTCGATCGTCTGACGGTGGTGGATGCGGACGGGAAGCTGCAGCCGGGCCTGGCCGAGTCGTGGGAGTTCGCTCCGGACGGTTCGTACCTCGAGTTGAAGCTGCGCGAGGGCGTGACCTTCCACGACGGTGCGCCGTTCGATGCTGCGGCGGTGGCAGCGAACATTCAGCGTGGCAAGACGATGGAGGGCAGCACCGTCGTCGCGGCCCTGAAGAACGTCACGAACGTCGAGACCGTCGACGACCACACCGTGCGCCTGCAGCTCGCCCCCGGAACCGGGGTGGAACTGCCGGGTGTCTTCAGTTCCAACGTGGGAATGATGGTCAGCCCCAAGGCCATCGCCGCGGGTGCCGACCTGCGCAACGATCCGGGGCAGGCCGGCTCCGGCGCGTACGTCGTCACGGCCTACGTCCCCGAGGAGTCCGTCACGCTCGCGCGGGCCGAAGGAACCAACTGGGACCCGGAGGCCGGCAAACTCGCCGGTATCGAGTTCACCGCGGTCGCCGACGCCAGCACCCGCCTCAACGGCTTGAAGACCGGTGCGACGGACCTGAGTTGGGTGAGCTCGGCCAACGAGGTCGTCGAGGCGCAGACGCTGGCGAAGAGCGGCGCGCTCTCGGTCGACGAGGACTCCTTCCGCAACGTCCTCGGGGTGTACATGCGTCCGCAGGGAGACCTGGCCAAGCCGGAGGTGCGGCAGGCGGTGGCGTCGGCGATCGATCCGGAAGCGATCAGCGCGCTGTTCTCGGGCACCTGCACGCCCAACCGTCAGCTCTACCCCGCAGGCGACTGGTCGGCGGACGCGTCCTACCAGTACCCGTACACGTTCGATCTGGACAAGGCGAAGAGCCTGGTGCAGTCCGCCGGGGGCGCCAAGGTCACGCTGACGTTCGCCGCGGGCACCAACACGGAGAAGTCCGCCAACGTCATCCAGTCGGCG
This sequence comes from Rhodococcus sp. SGAir0479, assembly GCF_005484805.1. Taxonomy (NCBI): domain Bacteria; kingdom Bacillati; phylum Actinomycetota; class Actinomycetes; order Mycobacteriales; family Nocardiaceae; genus Rhodococcus; species Rhodococcus sp. SGAir0479. The sequence continues at coordinate 3,702,235 of NZ_CP039432.1, read as the reverse complement.
CTGTCGCAGGCCGGGATCGACGCGGAACTGAACCCCGTGCCGAACACGCAGAACGAACCGCGCTACATCGCGGGCGATTTCCAGTCGATGGTCGCCAACAGCTTCAGCCCCAAGGTCGATCCGGCCGAGACGGTGAGCTACTTCTTGACAGGGGCGTACGGACTGGCGGGCGACAACGCGCAGATCAAGGAGCTGGCGACGAAGGCCGCGAATCCGACGCTGTCGCAGGACGAGCGGGCCCCGCTGTACAACCAGATCTGGGATCTGACGTTGAAGGAAGCGATGTTCGTGCCGATCTGCAACCAGACCAACGCCACGGTCTCGACTGCGAAGGTGACCGGCACCGAGGACATGCCGTGGGTCAACCTGGGCATCTTCGACGTGCGGCACGTGGGCATGACCAAGTAACAGTCACGTTCGGTCACCGACACCTGTTGAGGGGCAACCATGTTGCGTTATGCCGGTAGGCGGTTGCTGGCGGCGATTCCGCTGCTGCTGATCGTGCCGTTGGGGATATTCCTGTTGATCGATCTGGCGCCGGGTGATCCGGCGGTCATCCTGGCGGGCGAGGACCCGACACCGGAGCGGCTCGCCCAGCTGCGCGCCACCCTGAATCTGGATCAGAACGTGTTCGTGCGGTACCTGGACTGGGTCGGGGGCGTGCTGCGGGGCGATCTCGGAGTGTCGCTGCTGTCGGACCAGTCGGTGGCCGAACTGCTGCTGCGCCGGATGGCGACGACGCTGTCGCTGGTCGGGTTCGCGATGGTCGTGGCCGTAGTCGTCGGTGTGGTCCTCGGTGTGCTGGGGTCGTTGCGCCCCGGCGGCGTGGTGGACCGGGCGATCAACGTCATCGCGTCGGTCGCGATCGCCATTCCGGCGTTCTGGTTCGGTCTGGTCCTGGTGTCGCTGTTCGCGGTGTCGAACCAGATCTTCCCGGCCTTCGGATACGTCCCGCTCTCGGACGGGGTGGTGCCGTGGTTCCAGCACCTGGTGCTGCCGGGCGTGGCGCTGGCACTGCTGCCGGCCGCGGAGGTGACACTGCAGTTGCGGTCGGCCCTGGGCCAGGTGATGGGCAGTGACTACATCCTCAACGCGAAGGCGCGGGGGCTGGGGCAGGCCAGTGTGGTCCTCAAGCACGGACTCAAGAACGCGTGCATCCCGGTGGTGACGGTGCTCGGATTCCGGGTCGCCGAGGTGCTCGGCGGGGCGGTGACGATCGAGATCATCTACAGCATGCCGGGGATGGGCAGCCTCGCGGTCAACAGCGTGCAGAACCACGACGTGCCGGTGCTGCTCGGGTTCGTGCTGTTCACCACCTGCGTGGTGGTGATCGTGAATCTGCTGGTCGACATCTCGTACGGCTACTTCAACCCGAAGGTGCGCGCATGACGAACACTCTGCCTTCCGACACCGCGCCGGAGCGCGTGCCCGGGACCGCCGGGCGAGTGTGGGGCTTCGCGCGGCGGCGACCGGTGACGGTGATCGCCGGGGCGTTCGTGCTGCTGCTGGTGGTGACGGCGATCTTCGCGCCGGTGATCGCGCCCTACGACCCGTACGCGCAGGACGTGGTGAACCGGCTGCAGGCGCCGTCATCGGCGCACTGGCTCGGGACCGACGACTACGGCCGGGACGTGTTGAGCCGGTTGATCTACGGGTCGCGGATCTCGTTGCAGGCGTCGCTGCAGGCGGTCGCGCTCGCGTTGGTGCTGGGTCTGCCACTGGGCGTGATCGCCGGCTATCGCGGCGGCTGGGTGGACACGATCCTGACCCGGATCATGGACGCGTTGATGAGCGCGCCGGCCCTGGTGCTGGCGATCACGATCGTGGCGGTGCTCGGCTCGGGCATCACCAATGCGATGCTGGCCGTGGGTCTGGTGATGGCGCCGCGGTTCTACCGGGTGGCGCGGGCGTCGACGATGGACGTGCGCGGGGACACCTACATCGAGGCCTCGGTGGCCTTGGGGTGCACCACGTCCCGCACGATCGTGCGGCACATCCTGCCCAACGTGATGCCGCCCATCGTGCTGGTCATCTCGGTGTCGCTGGGCACGGCGGTCGCGGCGGAGGCGAGCCTGAGCTTCCTGGGGCTGGGCGCCAAGGCGCCGGCCGCGAGCTGGGGTTCGATGCTCTCGACCGCGGCGTCCAACATGCAGCTGGCGCCGTATCTGGTGTGGCCGCCCGGTGTGATGATCTTCCTGACCGTGCTGGCGTTCACGTATCTCGGCGACGGGATTCGCCGATCCTTGACGAGGAGTCGCAATGGCAGCAACTGACACGCTCGTCCGCCCCGACGGCACCGGTGCCCGGCCGGGCGAACCGCTGCTGCGAGTGCGGGATCTGACGGTGCAGTTCCCGGCCGGGCGCAAGGACTGGGTGACCGCCGTCGACGGCGTCTCGTTCGACGTGGCGGCCGGCGAATCGGTCGCGCTGGTGGGCGAATCCGGCTCCGGAAAGACGGTGTCGTCGCTGGCGGTGATGGGCCTGACGCCCGACACCGGTGGTCGGATCGCCCGCGGCAGCGTCGAATTCGACGGGCGGAACCTCACACAGCTGCCGGCCAAGCAGTGGCGGGACCTGCGCGGCACCGGAATGGGAATGATCTTCCAGCAGCCCATCCGTAGCCTCAACCCGGCCTACACGGTCGGCGACCAGATCGCCGAATCCGTGCGCCGACACCTCGGCCTCGACCGCAAGGCCGCGATGGCGCGAGCGGTGGAGATGCTCGAACTGGTGCAGATCCCGCGGGCCGCGGACCGGGTGCGCGAGTACCCACACGCATTCAGCGGCGGCATGTGCCAGCGAGTGATGATCGCGATGGTGATGGCGTGCAACCCGCGGTTGCTGATCGCCGACGAGCCGACCACCGCGCTCGACGTCACGGTGCAGGAGACGATCCTGCAGCTGTTGCGGGACCTGCAGGAGCAGACAGGCATCTCGCTGCTGTTCGTCACCCACGACCTCGGGGTGGTCGCCGAACTGTGCGAGCGGGTGGTGGTCATGTACGCCGGGGAAGTCATCGAGGACGGCCGCGCCGACGAGGTCTTCTTCTCGCCCGGGCACCCGTACACGTCCGGGTTGCTCGCCTCGATCCCGCGGCCGGGCCTGTCCGCCGACCGGCGGTTGACCGCGATCCCGGGACGCATTCCTGCGGCCGGTGAGTGGCCCGCCGGGTGCCACTTCCACGACCGCTGCACTCACGCCCGCGCCGGGCTCTGTGACGTCGACCATCCCGTCCTGGCCGAGACGAGTACCGGCCGCAGCGTGCGGTGTCTGCGTGCGGCCGATCTGCATCTGGAAGGAGTGAGCGCGTCATGAGCCTGCTCGAGGCCGCGAATCTGACGAAGTCGTTCTCCACCCGCCGAGACCTGCTGGGCCGCCGCACCGGCTGGACGCACGCGGTCCGGGACGTCTCGTTCACTCTCGATGCCGGCGAATGCCTCGCGGTGGTCGGCGAGTCCGGGGCCGGGAAGTCGACGGTCGGGCGAATGGTGTTACGGCTGATCGAACCCGACACGGGCACGATCGGTTTCGACGGTGAGGACGTGCGGGCCGCGAAGCCCGCCGGGCTGCGGCAGATGCGTCGACGAATGCAGATGATCTTCCAGGATCCGCACTCGTCGCTCGATCCGCGCATGACCGTGGTCGACGCCGTCATCGAGCCCCTGATCGTGCACACCGATCTCGATCGGGCCGCCCGTCGCGCCCGCGCACGGGAACTGCTGGACAAGGTCGGTATCGGCACGCGATACCTCGGCCGGTACCCGGCCGAACTGTCCGGCGGTCAGCTGCAGCGCGTCGCGATCGCCCGCGCCCTCACCCTCGAGCCGAAGATGATCGTGTGCGACGAACCCGTGGCCGCGCTGGACGTCTCGGTTCGGGCGCAGGTGCTCAACCTGCTGCGGGACCTGCAGGAGGAGCTCGGGCTGGCGTATCTGTTCGTGTGCCACGACCTCGCGCTCATCGAGGTCATCGCCGACCGGGTGATGGTCATGAAGTCCGGTGAGGTCGTGGAGACCGGCACCGTCGACCAGATCTACAACTCCCCCCGCGAGGACTACACCCGTCAACTCCTCGATGCGGTCCCCGTGCCCGTTCCGCGGGCGGCCCGGCACCGCTGACCGGCTCAGTCCACGTCGGCCAACGTGGGCGGCGCGGGCTCCTCGGCGATCGCGGCGATCCCGCGCCCGCCGGGGGCCCAGAATCCGAGCACGACGGCGGTGACGAGCATGATCCCGGCCAGGACTGTCGATGCCTCCTGCATGCCGTGCAGAAACGCGTCCTTGGCGAAGTCGGCGAGCTGACCGCCCTGCGGGCCGGCCGCCTTCGACACCTCGAGCGCTGCGGCGAGGGAGTCGCTCACCGGCTGCTTCGCCGCGTCCGGAACCGCGTCGACCGCGGGCTGGATGTTCCGCCCGTAGCCGGCGGCCAGCACGCTGCCGGCGAGGGCGACGCCGATCGCCGCCCCGATCTCGCGGGTGGCGTCGTTGACGGCCGACGCCACACCCTGTTTCGCGGTCGGCGTGTTCTGCACGATGGCGGTGGTCGCCGGCGCGGTGCACAGACCGAGCCCGATCGACGCGATCACCAGTGGGACGGCGACATCGCGGTACGAGCTGCCCGCGTCGAGCTGCCCGATCATCGCCAACGCGACGCCGAGGACGGCGAGGCCGACGCACGTCAGGATGCGCAGCCCGATGCGCGGGATGAGCCACGGCGCCGCGACGGACAGACCGATCACCACCACCGCGATCGGTGCCAGCGCGAGCGCGGACTGGAGCGGCGAGTAGCCGAGCACCAGCTGCAGGTGCTGCACGATCAGGAAGAACAGCCCGAACGTCGCGAGGAACTGCAGCAGCAGCGACGTCGCCCCGACCCCGAACGTGCGGTTGCGGAACAGGCGTACGTCCAGGAGGGGATGCGCGGTGCGCGCTTCCACCACCGCGAACACCGCGCCCGCGGCGAGACCGCCGACGATCGCGGCCAGCACCCACGGGTCGAGCCAACCCCGCTGTGGCGCTTCGATGATGCCCAGTACGAACACGCCGATCGCGGTGGCGCTCAGCACGGCGCCCCGGACGTCGAACGGCGAGGGGGTGTCGTCGCGCGACGACGGGATCGTGAAGGTCAGCACGAACAACACGGCGGACACCCCGGCCAGGCCGATGAAGATCGCGTGCCACGTCCACTGCTCGAGCAGGAGACCCGATCCCAGGAGGCCGGCGATGCCACCCGAACCGGCCACCCCGGACCAGATCCCGACCGCGCGGGCACGCTGGCGGGCCGGGAAGCTCGCGGTGAGGATCGACAGGGTCGCCGGCATCACGAACGCCGCACCCACGCCGGTGACGGCGCGGGCCCCGATGATCTGCGTCGGAGCGTCGAAGAGGATCGGCGACGCCGATGCCAGGCCGAACAGCAGCAGCCCGATCACGAGCAGTCCCCGGCGGCCGTACCGGTCGCCGAGCGCGCCGGACGGCAGCAGCAGGCACGCGAGGGTGAGCGTGTACCCGTCGACGATCCACGTCAGCTGCGACTGCGTGGCCCCGGTGTCACGGGCGAGGTCGGCCAGCGCGGTGTTCAGGGCCGCCATCGCCGCCACGACCAACGCGACGGCCGCGCAGGCGACGGTGAGCGTCCAGATCTGGCCCCAGGTCATCCGGTCGGCTGTTCGGGTGTACTTTCCAGCCATGTGACCTCCCCGTAGGAAACAAGACTGTCAGTATCGTAGGTGAACCTACAGTCCACAAGAGGTGATCACGGATGGGTACTGACGCGGTCGGCGCCACCGAACCGGAGCAGGATCCCCGAAAGGCGCGCTCACGTGCGCGGTTGCTCGACGCGGCCGCGACTCTGCTCGCCAAGGGCGGCACCGAGGCTGTCACGATCGATGCCGTCACGAAACTCGCCAAGGTCGCCCGCGCGACGTTGTACCGGCACTTCGACAGCGGTACCGAACTGGTCGCCGCAGCGTTCGGGCGCCTGGTCCCACCGGCCCCCGAGGTGTCGGCGGCGGGCGATCTGCGCGAGCAGCTGATCGAATTGCTGACCGGTCAGGCGCGGATGATCGAGGAAGCGCCCATGCACATCACCGCACTGTGCTGGATGGGAATGGGTCCGTCGCTCGACGGTTATTCCAGCGCCTCCGAGCTCGAGACCGCCGGTGCGCCCGGCCCGGACAAGCCGGAGTTGCGTTCGCTGCGCGAGCACGTCGTCGTGCAGTACCGCGCGGCGTTCGACCACGTCCTGGGATCGGAGGCGGCCCGCGCTCAGCTCGGCGACTTCGATTACGACCTCGCGTTGGCGCAGCTGATGGGCCCGCTCGTCTTCACCCGGCTGGCCACGCTGGCCCCGCTGGGCCCGGAGGCGTGCGTGCGGATCGTCGACGACTTCCTGGCCGCCCGGGCGGCGGACTCGGGAGGCGAGGATTCCGGGGAGGATCGGACAGCCGCGGCGGTCGACGGTACGGTGGCCTGAGTCGGGGCGGATCGAACGTCTTCAGGAAGGGCACCGATGATCACGAATGCACTCAACTGGATCCTTGCGCTGGTCGGTTCCGGCTCCGCCGGCAGCAGCGGCTACCAGATCCCTCCGGGCAGCCTGCCGAACGGCAGCTGACTCACACTCACGACGACGCAGGCCGGCGCCGTGCGCGCAGCGCGAACGCGCGCAGACGAGAGTAGCCGCGGACCCGTAGCGGGCGCAGCGATCTGAGCGCGAGCTCGTCGTCGTCGTCGAGACTCGCGGCCAGTTCGGTCCCCACCAGAATCGTTCCGGCGCGCGCGGCGCTCGTCAGGCGGGCGGCGATGTTGACGGGTTCGCCGAACAGATCGCCGAACCGAACCAGGACGGGGCCGAACGCCATTCCCACTCGCAGGTCGGGCCCCTCGCGGTGGGCCGACTGCAGTGCCAGGGCGATTCGCGCCGCGTCCGAGGGTTGTTCGGCCGCGAACATCACCTCGTCGCCCACGTTCTTGATCACCCAGCCGCCGCCCTGCGTGATGACGGCGGTGGTGCGGGACTCGAACTCCTCGAGCAGTGCGCTGAGCTCGTCCACCCGGATCCGACGGGTCAGGCTCGTGTAGCCGACCATGTCGGCGAAACCCACGACGAGTGTCCGGTGCGTGGTCTCCTCCCCGACACTGCCGGCGCGGCGCGCGGTGGCCGCCGCGAGGTGCCGCCGCCACACGTACGACTGGAGGGCCTCGACGACGGGGAGCATGTCCGCCGTCAGAGTGTCCACCGCCGTCCGCAGGGCGTCCTCGTCGAGAGTGCCCGCGTGATCGCGAGCGGCGGCCAGTTGGTCGGCGAGCCGGGAATTGAGTACTGCGACCTGCCATTCCGCGAGCCTCGACATGGACTGGCCGAGCGCGCGGGTGGCGGCCACCACGGCATCCGGTTCCAGAGCCCCGCCGTCGACGAAGCGGACGAGAGCGCGCAGGGCGGCGGCGTCGCCGTCCGTGAACATCACCGCGCCGGGATTCGCGTCGATCGCGAAACCCATCGACACCCACAGCCTCTGGGCCCGTTCGAGTGGCACTCCCGCGACCTCGGCGACCTGTTCGCGGGTGTACCGGCGCGGACCGCCGAGCAGTTGTCGCTCGACCTCGCTCTGGATGACGCCGAGCGCGGACGGCTCGAGATGTTCGGACAGTTCCACGGCACTTCTTCCCTTCGTGAGGTTCCGCGCACCGCCTCGACGCCTGCGACCGCTGTCGGTGCACTGTGGAAAAGTAGCGTGCACGCAAGCTGTGTTCAGTAGGTATTCAGGAGGAACCTCATCATGCCGCCCCGCAGACGTTCCGGCGCCGGCTCGTCACCGGAACACCTCACCGCGGAGAACCTCGAGACGCTGGCCGCGGCCGTCGCCGAGGGCAAGCGCGCCACCGTGTACCTGCGCGAGGCCACCCCGAGTCTCGGCATCGAAGCCGGGTGCTCCGCGAAAGTGGTTTCTGTGGAAGGGAATACGGTCATCATTCGTCCCAAGGGTGTGAACGACGAACTTCCCTTCGAGGCCGAGGAACTGCGCATGACGCGCAAGGCTCCCGAGCCGGTCGCCCCATCCAAGACGCCGGCCCGTACGGCCGCGCCGGCCAGACCCAAGGCCGCTGCGCCGGCCGCGACGCGATCGGTCGCACCCGCCCCGGCGCCGGCCACCGCGCCTGCGCCGCCCAAGCCGGTCGCACCGGCGCCCTCTGCCGCTCGTCCGGCCCCGGCGAAGACCGCGGCACCGGCACCGGCGCCCGCTTCGGCTGCCTCGGCCCCCGCCCCGGCCCCGCGTCGTCCCGCCAAGAAGCCGCAGGGCGGGGTGAGCGTGACCATCCATGCCGGCGCCGACAACGAGTGGACCGTCACGGTGGCGCTCGGTGCGAAGCGCCCGAGCAAGGCGGTTCCGGTCAGTCCCGACGCAGTGGACCGAGCGGTACGCGAGCTGGGGGACCCGGCGGCCCTCGACGCCGTCACCTCGGTGATCTCCGCTGCTCGCGAGGCTGCGGAAGAGCGTGTGGCGGCGTTGAGCAAGGAGCTCGAGGATGCTCGGCGGATGCTCGAGGCGCTGGGCTCGACCACCTAGGTCGGCGATTCGGTGACGATCGGATGAAGGCCCTCCGGTGGGCGCGCGAGAGGTGGGAAGGTTGCCGATAGAGTGTCCCGCCGCCTCGGGAGCGTGAACGTCGAGGACGTGCAGGCCTGGTGGTTGCGCAGGCATGTGGCGGTGATCGACCGAAGGCACATTCGAAGCGCCGACCGGGAGGGCAACATGCTCCGACGACTTTCCTTGATCTTCGCAGCTTTGGTGGTCATCGCCGCCACTCTCGGGGTCGGCACCGCCACCGCGGCGCCGCCTCGGGCGGTACTGGGCGGCGGCTCGGGCATCGTCCTCGACGACATGTACGAGTGCACGCTCACCACGATCGGGCACGACAACGGCGGCCGGCTCGTCGGCATCACGGCCGGACACTGCGGAGACGCGGGATGGTCCGTCGCGCCCGAGGCCGACCCCGACGCGGGGGTGGTCGGTCGGGTCGCGGTGTCCAACAGCGACTACGACTACGGCATCATCGAGTTCGATCCCGCGAAGGTGACACCGGTCGACACGATCGGACAGGTCACGATCACCGACATCGGCATGCCGGCGCAGTTCCCGGCAGTGGCGTGCAAGCAGGGCCGCACCACCGGACACACGTGCGGCGTGGTGTACGGCGATGTGCTGCAGACGCAGGAGACGTGGACGCAGATGTGCGTCGTCGAGGGTGACTCCGGCTCTCCCGTCGTCGTCGGCACCACGCTGGTGGCGATGGTGAACGCGTACGTCGGGGTGGCGTGCCTCGGTCCCGAGCTCGGAACCAACATGCTGCCCATCATCGAGAACATCAACGCGACCGGAGGAGTCGGAGCGGGCTTCAGACCGATCTGACGCTCTTGCGCGCTTTCCACGTGCCGGACCCGCCCGTCGGGTCCGGCACGTTTCGTCTGCGCAGAGAGGCCGCGCGGCGCGGCCGGCGAGGGGCTCCGCCGGCCCCACTTGACATGCGGTGTGTGACACGCAACACTTCCTGGCAATCTACCGACCGATCGATCGGTCGGGTGTTTGGTCGTCATCGTTCGATCCGGCGGAGCCGGGCGCGGTGCACCGCTGGAAGGGAGCTGGTCTCATGTCCCACCCGTGGATTCGTCTCTATCCCGAGGGCGTGGATCCGGAACCGCGATTGCCGTCCGGTTCCCTCGTCGACGCCTGGCGGGCGCGGGTGGCGGCGCATCCCGACGGCGTCGCGCTGCGGTACTTCGACGGCGTCCTCACCGCGGCGGACGTCGACGAGGAGTCGGACGCTCTCGCGGTCGCTCTGCTCGCCAAGGGAGTCCGGCGCGGCGACCGGGTCGGGATCTACCTCCAGAACATCCCGCAGTACGCGATCTCCATGCTGGCTCTGTGGAAGATCGGCGCCGCCGCGCTGCTGCTCAATCCGATGTACCGGGGGCGGGAGTTACGGCATCTCGTGGAGGACGCCGGCGCCGTGGGGATGATCTGCGCCGACACCACCGCGCCCGAGACCGCCGAGACGCTGCGCGGCACCGCGGTGGGTTGGCTCATCACGACCAGCGATCTGCACTACCAGAGCCGCAACGATCCGCGGGTGTTCGCAGAGACCGAGCGGGCGGCCGTCCGGGTGGGTGACGACTTCACGGACCTGGTGGCGCGGCATCGCGGCGCCCGGCCGCCGCAGTTCGCGCCCGGCGCCGAGGACCTCGCGATCGTCGCGTACACGTCGGGTACCACCGGCGCACCGAAGGGAAGCCGCAACTCTCACGCGAACGTGCTGGCGGTGGCCCGCACCTATGGCGACTTCGTCGGGATCGCCGACGGCGACGTCGTGTTCGCGGTGGCGCCCCTCTTCCACATCACCGGCGCGGTGATCAACGCGACCGTGGCACTGATCCGGGACTGTGCGCTCGTGTTCGGCAACCGGTTCCATCCCGAGGTCACGCTCGAGGCCTTCGTCGAGCACGGGGTGACCTTCACGATCGGATCGATCACCGTCTTCAACGCGCTCTACCGGGTGGCGACGGCGTCCGCCGAGCACTTCGCCTCGGTCAAGACGCTCTACTCGGGTGGCGCGCCGATCCCTCCGGCGACCGTGCGCAAGTTCGAGGACCGGTTCGGCCACTACATACACAATGCCTTCGGCATGACCGAGACGTCCTCGGGTGTGGTCGCGGTGCCCCCGGGGGTCCGGGCGCCGGTGGACGCCGAGAGCGGGTCGCTGGCGATCGGGATTCCGCTGCCACTCGTGGAGGCACGCGTGGTGGACGAGAGTGGCGACGAGCTCCCGTACGGAACTCCTGGTGAACTGGAACTCGCCGGACCGCAGATCATCTCGGGCTACCTCGGGCGTCCCGACGACACCGCGAAGACCTTCCCGGGCGGCCGACTGCGGACGGGTGACGTCGCGATCATGGACGAGGACGGTTGGATTCATCTCGTCGACCGGCTCAAGGACCAGATCAACGTCTCGGGGTACAAGGTGTGGCCGCGTGAGGTGGAGAGCGCCCTGCACGAACATCCAGGCGTCTACGAGGCGGGCGTGACCGGGGAACCGGACGACTACCAGGGCGAGCGGGTGGTCGCGTACGTCGCCCTCACCGCCGGCGCCCGGGTCACCGAGCAGGAACTCGTCGCTTTCGTCGGAGACCGGCTGGCGGCCTACAAGCGGCCCCGCCGCGTCCACATCGTCGACGCCATCCCCAAGACGCTCACCGGCAAGATTCGGCGGACCGAGCTCCGGACACCGTCGCAGGCATGAAACCCCTTACTTGACAAGAACATCCATCAGACAGGCTGGAGAAACCGTGGCATCAGAGGTTGTCGAGCGGGAACGGCTCGGGTCGAGCTCCGGATCGACCATGCGATCGAAGAAGAAGTCGCTCGTCGCGAGCGCGGTCGGCAACGTGCTGGAGTGGTACGAGTGGAGCGCGTACGCGGTCTTCGCTCCGTTCATCGCTGCCGTCGTGTTCGACAGCTCCAACCCCGTCTCCGCGCTCCTGTCGACCCTGGCGGTCTTCGCGGTCGGGTTCCTGATGCGTCCGCTCGGCGGCATCGTGTTCGGCCGGATCGCGGACCGCCGGGGCCGCAAGTTCGTACTCATCACCACGATGCTGATGATGGCGGGCGGCAGCCTCGTCATCGGCGTCATGCCGACGTACGACACCGTCGGTATCTGGGCGTCGGTGATTCTGCTGACCGCGCGCATGGTGCAGGGCTTCGCGCACGGCGGCGAGTCGGCGACGGCCTACTCGTACGTCAGCGAGATCGCGCCGCCCCATCGTCGCGGCATGTGGGGCAGCGTCGCCTTCATCGCCATCTTCGGTGGTTCCGTGCTGGCCTACTCGGTGGGTGGCGGTGTGACGTCGGTGCTGTCGGAGGGGGCGGTGGCCGACTGGGGCTGGCGCATTCCGTTCCTCATCGGTGCCGTGCTCGCGCTGGTCGCGCTGTACCTGCGCCGCAGCATGGAGGAGAGCGAGGTCTTCGACGCCCAGGCCGCCGACGACGGCGTCCGCATCCCGCGCCGGACCGTCGTGCGCGCGGTGCTGCTGATGATCGGTATGACGTCCGGCATCACCGCCGCGCACTACACGTGGACCTCGTACGTCTCGACGTACGCGATCACCCAGAAGGGCATGAACCCGGACACCGCGTACTGGATGCTGGTGGTCGCGCAGCTGATCGCGCTGGTGTCGCTGCCGTTCTGGGGGCTGCTGTCGGACCGGATCGGGCGGCGGCCGATGCTGTTCGCGTTCGCAGGGCTGATGTTCGTGCTGCAGTTCCCCCTCACGGCGATGATCTCGTCCGCGGGCTGGACCCTGCTGGTCGCGACGACCGCGGCGCTGCTCGTGGTCTCGATCCCGGCCTCGGTGCTCTCGGCGACCCTCTCCGAGAGCTTTCCCACGAAGCTGCGGACGCAGGCCATCGGCTTCGCGTACTCGGTCTCCGTCGCGGTGTTCGGCGGCTCGTCGCCCTACCTCAACCAGCTCCTGGTGGGGTGGGACATCGGCTGGGCCTTCAGCGTCTACATCATGGTGCTGTGCGCGCTCACCGGCGTCGCATGCCTGTTCATGAAGGAGACCAAGGGAATTCGGCTCCAGGACGCGTGACCGGCGGGCGCCGGATGCGGCCGGAGGTCAGCCGCACACGGCGCCGCCGGAGGCGGAACCGACCAGCTTGGTGTATTTGGCCAGCACCCCGCGCGTGTAGCGCGGCGGCAGGGGCTCCCACCCGCTCCGGCGGGTGGCGAGCTCCTCGTCGTCGACCACGAGGTCGAGGACGCCGTTCGCGACGTCCAGCCGGATGCGGTCGCCGTCGCGCACGAACGCGATGGGTCCGGCGTCGACGGCCTCGGGGGCGACGTGGCCCACGCACAGTCCGGTGGTGCCACCCGAGAACCGGCCGTCGGTCAGGAGCAGGACGTCCTTGCCCAGGCCCGCGCCCTTGATCGCGGCGGTGATCGCCAGCATCTCCCGCATGCCCGGTCCGCCCTTGGGGCCTTCGTAGCGGATCACCACGACGTCGCCGGCCGTGATGGTGCCGTCCTCGAGCGCGTCCATCGCGGCGCGTTCGCGGTCGAACACCCGCGCGGTGCCCTCGAACACCGACGAGTCGAAGCCCGCGGACTTCACGACCGCCCCACCCGGCGCCAGCGATCCCTTCAGGATCGTGATGCCGCCGGTCGGGTGGATCGGAGAGGTGAGCGCCCGCAACACCTTGCCGTCCGGGTCGGGCGGAGCGATCTCGGCGAGATTCTCGGCGAGGGTGCGGCCGGTGACCGTGAGGCAGTCGCCGTGCAGCAGACCGGCATCGAGCAACGACTTCATGATCACCGGGACACCGCCGATGCGGTCCACATCGATCATGACGTGGCGGCCGAAGGGTTTGACGTCCGCGAGATGCGGGACGCGGGCACCGACGCGGGCGAAGTCGTCGAGCGTCAGCGGAACCTCGGCCTCGTGGGCGATCGCGAGCAGGTGCAGCACCGCGTTGGTGGATCCGCCGAACGCCATGACCACCGCGATCGCGTTCTCGAACGCCTCCTTGGTGAGGATGTCGGCGGTGGTGATGCCGCGGCGCAACAGTTCCACCACGGCCTGCCCGCTGCGTCGGGCAAAGCCGTCGCGACGGCGGTCGGTGGCCGGGGGAGCGGCGCTGCCGGGCAGCGACATGCCGAGCGCCTCGGCCGCGCACGCCATCGTGTTCGCGGTGTACATGCCGCCACACGCGCCCTCCCCAGGGCAGATGGCGCGCTCGATCGCGTCGACGTCCTCGCGGCTCATCAGCCCACGCGAGCACGCCCCCACCGCCTCGAACGCATCGATGATCGTGACTTCCTTCTCGGTGCCGTCCGACAGTTTCGCGACACCGGGCAGGATCGAACCGGCATACAGGAAGACGCTCGCCAGATTCAGCCGGGCGGCGGCCATCAGCATCCCGGGCAGCGACTTGTCGCAGCCGGCCAGCAGGACCGAGCCGTCGAGGCGTTCGGCCTGCATCACCGTCTCGACGCTGTCGGCGATCACCTCCCGGGACACGAGCGAGAAGTGCATGCCCTCGTGCCCCATCGAGATGCCGTCCGAGACGGAGATGGTGCCGAACTCGAGCGGGTAGCCGCCGGCCGCGAACACGCCGTCCTTGCAGGCGCCCGCGAGCCGATCGAGGGACAGGTTGCACGGGGTGATCTCGTTCCACGACGAGCCGATCCCGATCTGCGGCTTGTCCCAGTCGTCGTCGCCCATCCCGACGGCGCGCAGCATGCCGCGGGCGGCGGTCTTCTCGAGGCCGTCGGTGACGTCCCGACTGCGCGGCTTGATGTCCGGGGTGTCCTGCGGCGTGGTCACGGCGCTGCTCCCAACGATCGGTCGTCACGGATGCGTGTTCCGGTCCATGTAACCATCGCCGGCCGGGTGACGGCATGCCTCCGGCGAACGACGGACGCCCTGTCGGCGGGTCAGGCGAGGTCGGCGGACGTGGTGAACCCGCGATAGCCGTCGGCCGCGATCTGCGTACAGAGCGCGCGGAAGTTGCCCACGCCCCCGAGGTACGGCATGAAGATCCGCGGCTTGCCCGGCACGTTGGCGCCGAGATACCACGAGTCGGCCCGCAGGTAGAGGCTCCCGTCCGCGACCGTCGTGAGGTGTTCGGTCCACGCGTCCTGCGCCTGCGTCGTGGCCTCGGCGAACCGGGCACCGTTCGCGCGCATGTGGTCGAGGTAGTCGACGACCCACTCGACGTGCTGTTCGATCGAGACCACGACGTTCGAGAGCACCGAGGGGCTGCCCGGACCGGTGATGACGAACAGGTTGGGGAACCCGGCCACCGCGACACCCAGGTACGTGCGCGGGCCGTCGTGCCAGGACTCGCGCAGCGTCACCCCGCCGCGCCCGCGGATGTCGACGGCGCCGAGGGCCCCGGTGAGGGCATCGAATCCGGTGGCGAACACCAGCGCGTCGAGTTCGTGCACACCCGACTCGGTGCGCACACCCTCGGGCACGATCTCCCGGATCGGGTCGGAGCGCAGGTCGACGAGTCCGACGTTGTCGCGGTTGTAGGTCTCGTAGTAGTCGGTGCCGATGCAGACGCGCTTGGCGCCGAACGGATATCCCGTGGGGCACAGCGCTTCCGCCGTCGCCGGGTCGGACACGGTCTCGCGGATCTTCGATCGGACGAACTCCGCGGCGGTCTCGTTCGCCGCGAGATTCGTCATGACGTCCCCGAACGTGGTCTGGAACGCCAGACCACCTGCAGCCCAACGGCTCTCGTACTCCTTGGTGCGGACCTCGGGGGCGGTCTCGAGAGCGGCTCCCACGGGAGGCGGCAGGATCCATCCACCGTGCGATTCGCGCTGCAACCGGCGCCGGGCGGGATAGTCGGCCTTGATCGCGGCCAGTTCGTCGGTCCGGAGCGGACGGTTGCGGGCCGGGATCACGAACCCCGGTGTCCGCTGGAATACCGTGAGCCGATCCGCCTGCTGGGCGATGAGCGGGATCGCCTGGACACCCGACGAGCCGGTGCCGATCACGCCCACCCGTCGGCCGCGCAGATCGACACCGCCGGTGGGCCACTGCGCCGTGTGCAGGATCCGTCCACCGAACGACTGCAGGCCGGCGGTGTCAGGGAGACGGGCCGCCGAGAGCGCACCCGTCGCCATGATCGTCCAGCGGGCGGTGACGGCCGCGTTCGCCGCCGTGCCGATCGTCCACAGCCCGTCGGCCTCGTCGAAGTGCGCCGACACCACACGGGTGCCGAACGTGATGTCCTCCCGCAACCCGAACCGGTCGGTGACGTGCTCGAGGTAGCGCAGGATCTCCGGCTGTGTCGGATAGCGTTCGGTCCACACCCATTCCTGCTGCAGGTCGTCGTCGAAGGAGTACGAGTAGTCGGCGCTGTCGACGTCGCACCGCGCGCCGGGGTACCGATTCCAGAACCACGTCCCACCCACGCCGTCACCCGCCTCGAACAGGCGCACGCTCAGCCCGCGCCGGCGCAGGCTGTGCAGGGCGTAGAGGCCGGCGAATCCGGCCCCTACCACGACGACGTCGTAATCGGGATCGGGTGGCGTGGTGTTCGACATGGTGACGGACCTCGTCTCTCGGTGGGGGAATCGGGGGTCAGTAGCATTCGGGGGAGCCGTCCCGCCGGACGGCGGCTGCGAGGGGAGACTGACGAGCGTGGGTGCAGGCGAGCAATCGGACCGGCCGGTGCTGCCCGACCCGGCAGCGTTGCCGAAGGGGCAGCGGGAGCGGCGCCGTCGCATCATCGATGCGGCGAGCGAGCTGCTGGTGGCCCACGACTTCGAGCGCATCCAGATTCGCGACGTCGCCGAACGGTCCGGAGTCGCGCTCGGAACCGTCTACCGGTACTTCGGGTCCAAGGAGCACCTCTACGCGGCGGTGCTGCTCGACTGGTCCGAGAGCGACCCGATCAAGCACGGCGCGGCTCCCGACCCGGGGCTGCCGCCGGCCGAGCGGATGCGGATCCGTCTGCACCATTCGGTCGAGCGCTTCGAGCAGTACCCGACCTTCCTGCGACTGCAGAACGTGCTGCGCCAGTCCACCGACCCGATCGTGCGCGCGCTTTTCGCCGAGTTCTCGGCGCGGGTGCTCGCGTCCTTCCGCGACCATCTCCCGGACCTGCCGGCCGACGACGCGGCCGACATCGTCGCAATCGTCACCGCGGTGCTCGCCCACGAACTGATCCTGTTCGGGCTCGGGCGGCAGGACGTCGCCGAGGTGCATCGCCTGCTCGACCGGACCGTCGACCTGGTCTTCGCGCAGCGCGTGCAGGCCTGAACCGCGGCCCGCGCGGTCACGAGAAACCAACCGTCGCAGCCACATCGAGGCGGAATCGCTCCACATTGTGACCGTTGTCATACCAGCAGACTAGAGTTAGATTCTAATTCATGACAAGTGGCGAACACGTTCGAACCGATCTGGACCCCGCACTGCACGCGGTGGCGGCCGCGGTCGCGAACTCGGGGCTCGCGCCCATGGTGGAACTCGGCCCGGAGGACGCCCGCGCGCGGGTCCGCGGCTCGGCGCAGTCCTGCGCCCCCGGCCCAGAGGTCGCGGAGGTCTCGACGCATCGGATCGGTGCCGGAGTGGGGGTGCGGCTGTACCGGCCGTCGGCGTCGACCGCGGCGGGGACGATCGTCCACTTCCACGGAGGCGGGTGGGTGACGGGTGATCTGGACTACGCGGACGCGACGTGCCGGATGCTCGCCGACGAAGCTGGCGTGGCCGTCGTGAGTGTGGACTACCGACTCGCCCCGGAGCATCCGTTCCCGGCGGCGATCGACGACGCGGAATCCGTGATGGACTGGGTGGCAGCGGGTTCCGAGAGCCTGACCGGTCCCGTCGTCGTGTCCGGCGACAGTGCGGGAGGCAACCTGGCGGCCGTGTGTGCGGCCCGGTCCCGAACCGGGGCCGGTCCGGACGTGATCGGCCAGGTACTGATCTACCCGGTCGTGGACACGGACCTGGGGCGCGAGTCGTACGCCGCGAACTCCGGCGTCTTCCTGGGTACCCGGGAGATGGCGTGGTTCCTCGATCACTACTGCCCGGACGCGGCCGACCGCTCGTCACCGCTCGTATCCCCGCTGCGGGACACCGATCTGTCCGGGCTGCCGCCCACCGTCGTGGTCGTCGGCGGGCACGACCCCCTCCGCGACGAGGGGGTCGAGTACGCCGAGCGACTGACGGCTCGCGGCGTCGCGGTGGAGCTGCTCGAGTTCCCGTCGCTGCCGCACGGGTTCCTGCAGTTCACCGGCGTGTCGGCCGCGGCCGCCGATGCGGCCGCCAGGATCGTCCGGGCTGCCGCGGCACTGTTCGATCACCGAGGCGCACAGGAGCGCGCGACCCAGGGAGGCGTCCATGCATGATCTGGTGATCCGCGGCGGGCTGGTGGTCGACGGGACGGGGACCGCGCCGCGGGCCGCGGACGTCGCCGTCGACGCCGGCCGCGTGAGCGCGGTGGGCGAGGTGCCCGAGCCCGGACGCCGGGAGATCGACGCGTCGGGCAAGCTCGTCACCCCCGGATTCGTCGACATCCACACCCACTACGACGGACAGGTGACGTGGGACCCGCTGCTGACACCGTCGTCGCTGCACGGAGTGACCACGGTCGTCATGGGCAACTGCGGCGTGGGTTTCGCGCCGGTGAAGCCGGAGCAGCGGGACTGGCTCATCAGCCTCATGGAAGGCGTCGAGGACATTCCCGGAAGTGTTCTGGCCGAGGGGATGACGTGGAACTGGGAGTCGTTCCCCGACTACCTGGACGCGATCGACACCCCGCACGCGATCGACTTCGCGGCGCAGTTGCCGCACGGAGCGCTGCGCACGTACGTCATGGGCCGGCGCGGCGGCGACCACAGCGCCCGGCCCACCGAGGCAGAGATGGACCGCATGCGCGATCTCGTGGCCGAGGCGGTCGAGGCGGGTGCGCTGGGATGGTCCACGTCCCGCTCGGCCGTGCACAAGAGCTCCACCGGCGAGCCGACCCCGAGCCTCACCGCGTCCCGCGAGGAGCTCACCGGTATGGCTCTGGGCCTGGCGAAGGCCGGTGCCGGCGTCATCGACTTCATCTCCGACTTCATGGACGAGCCGGAGGAGATGGAATTCGTGAGCGCCGTCGTGGAGGCCGCGCAGCGCCCCGTCTCGGTGTCGATCGTGCAGAGCGACCGGGTGCCCGACAAGTGGCGCAGCCTCCTCGACGGTTTGGCGGATATCGCTGCGCGACAGGGGGTTCCGATCATCGGACAGGTTGCGCCGCGTGCCGTCGGTGTCATGCTCGGGTGGGAGCTGAGCTGGCACCCGTTCATGACGTGCCCCAGCTACCGGCCGCTCGCGGATCTCCCGCGCGATGAACGGGTGGAACAGTTGCGTCGGCCGGAGATCCGCGCGGCGATCCTGGCGGAGGGGCCCGAGACCGACAGCGAGTTCGTCACCCGGCTGTCCACTCGGTTCGACCAGGTGTACCTGCTGGGAGATCCACCGAACTACGAACCGGGACCCGAAGATTCGGTTGCCGCGCTGGCGCAACGTACCGGCGTGCGCCCCGCCGAGGTCGCATACGACGCGATGATGGCGCAGGACGGTCGCGGTCTACTCTACTTCCCGATGCTCAACTACGCGGCCGGAAACCTCGACGCGGTCCGGGAGATGCTGGCCCGCACCGACACCGTGCCGGCGCTCGGGGACGGCGGCGCGCACTGCGGGGCCATCTGCGACGCCAGCTTCCCGACGACGTTGCTGACGCACTGGGGGCGGGATCGACAGGGCGGGGGTCGGTTTCCCGTCGAGTGGCTCGTCAAGCGGCACACCGTGGACACCGCCGCGGTGGTCGGCCTCCTCGATCGCGGCCGGCTCGACGTCGGCTACCGCGCCGACATCAACGTGATCGACTTCGAACGACTGCAGGCCGACCGTCCGGAGGTGCTGTACGACCTGCCGACCGGTGGCCGCCGACTGATGCAGACCGCGACGGGTTACGTGGCGACGATCGTCGCCGGTGAGGTGGTCTTCGAGGACGGCCGGCACACCGGGGCGCTGCCCGGCCGGTTGGTCCGCGGCGCGCAGCCGACCCCCACCGCCACGACCTGACCGGACGGGACCGAACGGGGAAGGCCCCGCCACTGCTGCAGTGGCGGGGCCTTCCCACGTGTCCGGCGTCGGGGCGTCCCGGACCGGGAAATACGTCAGTTCTTCTTGAACGCCTTGTCGAACAGGATGATTCCGTCGACGGTCGGGTTCGCGCGGTACACCTTGTCCGACCATGCGATGTAGTTCACGCCGGCGCCCCACGAGAGGAAGGGCTGGTCGTTGTTCACGAGCTTCTGGATCTCGACGATCGCATCACGCTTGGCCGTCTCGTCCGGAGCCGAGAGCACCTTCGCGAGGAGGGCGTCCATCTCCGGGCTCTTGTAGCCGAGGATGTTGTTGGTCGAGGTGCTCGACAGCGAGCTGAAGAGCCGGATCTCGGGCGCGACGTCCGCGATGCTGTAGGCGCCGTAGCTCATGTCGTAGTTGCGGTCGATGTAGAGCCGCTTGACCATGTCGGTGATGCTGCTCGTGGTCTCGAGCGAGACGTCGAAGCCGATCGAGTTGAGCTGCGCCTGGACGGCGAGCGCGAGCTGCTGTGCATCGGGGTCGTTGACACCGACGTACGTGAGCTTGCCGTTGTAGCCGTCGGCCTTGGCCTGGTCGAGCAGTTCCTTGGCCTTGGCGGCGTCGGGCGAGATGCCCTCGGTGCCGCCGAACCACTCGGACCACGGCTGGAACATGTCGGAGCCCGGCATGCCCTCACCGGCGCGCACGCGCTGGTTGAGGACCTCGGGGTCGACGGCGAACGCGATCGCCTGGCGCACACGCGGATCGGCGGCGGGACGGCCGGGCGCACCGTTGAGCTGGCCGACCATCGACATGCTGGTCGTCTCGATGTAGCCGGGGAACTCGGCCTTCGCGGCGTTCACGGTCTCCGCGTTGCGGAGGTAGATCGCGTCGATGCCGTTGGTCTTGAGGGCGTCGATCTTGGGCTGCTCGCCGGCGATCGCGACGAACTTCAGGCCCTCGAGGTTGGGGGCGCCGCCCCAGTAGTCCGGTCGCGCCTTCAACTGCAGCTCCTGCTGCGGCTGCAGGTTGACGACCGTGTAGGGGCCCGCACCGATCGGGGTGAACTTGTCACCCTGCTGCGAGGACGGCGCGACGATCATGCCGTGCCCGTAGGCGAGCATCGCCGGGAACGTGCGCCACGGCTGGTTGAGGGTGAAGACCACCGTCGAGGCGTCCCGCGCCTCGGTGCTCTTGACCATCTGCGTGTACACCTGCGAGTTGGCGCCACGACGCTGGTTGTAGCGGTTGATGCTCGCGACGACGGCGTTCGCGTCGAGCGGCGATCCGTCGCTGAACGTCACGCCGTCACGAAGCTTGAGCGTCCACGTCAGGAAGTCGGGGCTCTCCTCGAACGACTTCGCCAGCTGCGGCTCGAAGGTGCGCGAACCGGTGTCGTAGCGCATCAGCACGTCGTACACCGCGGCCATCTCGGTGCCGCCCGTGGCGCCGGCCGGCTGGGTCACGGTCGGATCCAGGCTCGTGACGGGAGCGTACGACGCGAAGCTCAGGGTCCCGCCCGACACCGGAGTGCCGCCGTCACCCTGGTCGCCCAGGATGCCGTACGCCGTCGTGGTGGCGCCGGACGAGTCGTCCTGGCTGTCACCTTCGGCGTTGGCGCAGCCGGTGAGAGCGACGGCGCCGATCGCGACCATCGCCAGCATCCGGCTGACCCTTCTCGAATACTTGCTCATGAAGCAACCTCCACGGTTCGGGGTGACACCCGCCTGCCGGTACGGGCTGAAACAGCGCGTCCGCCTGATCGAGTTGACATCTCGGGCCCCGACAGGGCAGAGCGCCCGGTCGCCGAGTGCTGACGGCGCCGACGTCCACCGCCGGTCGGTCCGTTGCGACACGGACTCTAACCGGCGCAACAGCGGTGCACAAGGAAATGGACGATTCGGTGATCCGCACTGTCCCAGACATATTCGGACGGCGTCCGCGCCGTGTCCGAGCCGGCACGCACACTGTCGAACAGTTGACGGGCAGCCGATCCACGCCGAACTCTTGCGGAAGTGAGAAATGCGTCCTAGATTGTCGGGACGCAGTTTTGTATAGACAAAGATCCCGTCCCGTTCTCGCAGGTCGTCGGCCATTTCGTGGTCGGCGGAGCGGTTTCGGTGACCGGCACCGAGGTGGGAGGGTTCGCTCGATGTACCGGAATGTGCATGCGTTACCCCTCGCCGTGCGGATACGGAGAGCCCCTGGGACGTGACGGACCCACAGCACGTGATCCTCGCTCAGGAACTGATCGCGCGGATCAAGGCGGGCGAGTTCCGGGTGGGCGACAAGCTGCCCACCGAGCTCGAGTTGTGCGAGAGTCGTTCGCTCGCCCGGGGCACCGTGCGGCAGGCGCTGAAACACCTCGAGGACGCCGGTCTCATCAGCAGACGTAGAGGGGCCGGTACCACCGTCGCAGCGCCGGCACCGGCCGACGGGTACGAGGCGTTCGTCTCCACCCGGGCCGAGATGCTCGCGTTCGTGCAGCGGACGAGGATTCGCGACCCGATTACCAATATTGTTGCGGCAGACGATCATTTGGCTCGGCGCATCGGAGTGCCCCCGGACTCGGAGTGGTACTGCGTGTCGGGCGTCCGCGAGCTGCTGGGCTCCCCGATCGAGCCGTTCTGTTGGAGCGAGCTGTATCTGCGGGCGGATCTGCCCTATCGGCGGATGTTGCTCACGGGTCGGTTCGACATGGCCAACCTGGTGCGTCAGCGGATTTCCCAGGAGGTGGTCGCGGACACCGTCTCGGCTGCGGTGTCGTCGGCCCTCGGTGTCGAAAAGGGAAGTGCTGCACTGGTTGTGGTGCACCGTTACTTCAGTTCCGGTGACGCCATGGATGCGGTGGCGATCCACACTCACCCCGCGGGTCGATATCGCGTCGCCACGTCCGTGGGGTCGTCCGGCGACCGGCTCTGACGCACCCCGGGGGGTCACGTCTCGCGGCCGGCCTCCGCCGGCCCGAAAGCTACTCGGCAGTACTTTGGCCCCGAATACTGACATGAATTCTATTGTGAGCTAGCCTCTTCGGAGCAGCGTGTGATCCACATCTCAGGAGGAGGTCGAGTGGTCGACTGTTCGGCAGCACGTCCGCTCGCGGACGGGCGTCATCCCGACCGGATCTACCTGGGCGCCGTCGTGCGAACGATGACGGAAGTCGAAGGCGTCACGGCCTTCGCGGTCCGTGACGGACGCTTCGTCGCGGTGGGATCCGATGCGGAGATCAGGGCGCTGGCGGGCCCCGACACCACGGTGGTGGACCTCGACGGCCGGGCGGTGTTGCCCGGCTTCGTCGAAACCCATGTCCACCCGCACATGTCGGGCGCGAGCGGCATCGATGTGGATGCCGGCGTCGATGCGTGCCCGGACATCGAATCGCTCATCGCGGCACTGGCCGTTCGCGCGTCACAGTGCGCCCCCGGGGAGCCCGTGCAGGCCTCCGGATTCGACGACAGCCTCGTGGCGGACGACCGCGGACTGACCGCGGCGGATCTCGACCGGGCCGACGCCGGCCGGCCGATCGTCGTCCGGCACCTGTCCGGGCACGGTCTGTACGTCAATTCCTTCGTGCTGCAGGCGCGCGGAGTGGACCGGGACACCCCGGACCCGGAGGGCGGAGTGATCGTTCGCGACGCGGGCGGCAACCCCACCGGCGAGTTCCGGGAGATTCCGGCCATGCGGCTGGTCGTCGACCCGAGTGACTCCGTCCCGGCGGCCGCCGACCTCGACGACGCGCTGCGCCGAGCGCTCGCGCGGATGGCGTCGGTGGGGGTCACGAGCTTCCACGACATGTTCGTCACCCCCGCCATGGTGGAGTCGTACCGGCGGTTGCGAGCGGCGGGCGAGCTGCCGCTGCGCGGCAGGCTGTACATGGGGTTCGGGACGATCGACGGCTTCGGCGTCGGGAACGCCGTGCTCCCGGACCCCGACGACCACCTGGGTGTCGGTGGGGTGAAGCTCATCTCGGACGGGTCGATCCAGCTGCACACCGGTGCGCTCTCGGAGCCGTATCACGATCTCGGAGGCTGTCACTGCGGCGACATGGCGATTCCCCCCGGTGATCTCGACCGGATGGTCGCCAGTTGCCACGCGGCGGGCGTGCAGGTCGCCATCCACACCAACGGTGACCGCGCCATCGATCTCGCGCTGGACGCGATCGAGAAGGCGACGGCGTCGGCGGGCGGCCCCGACCGGGCGCCGGGTCTGCAGCACCGGCTCGAACACGTACAGACGCTGCGCGAGGACCAGATCGAGCGCATGCGCGAGCTCGGCGTCGCGGCATCGGTGTTCGTCAACCACGTCTACTACTGGGGCGACCGGCACCGGGACCGCTTCCTCGGCCCGGACCGCGGCAGCCGGATCAGCCCGCTGGCGTCGATCACGCGGGCGGATCTGCGGTTCGCCCTGCACTGCGACAGCCCCGTCACCCCGGTCGATCCGTTGTTCACCGTCCACACGGCCGTCAACCGGGTGACCCGGGGCGGCGCGGTGCTCGGCGCGGACCAGCGGATCGACGCGTTGACGGCGGTCTCCGGCTACACCTCGTCGGCCGCCCGCCTCGGCGCCGAGGAGCGCGCGAAGGGCACGATCGCGCCGGGTCTGTTCGCCGATTTCGTCGTGCTCGACGCGGACCCCGTCACGTGCGACGCCACCCACATCAAGGACATCACGGTGCTCGCCACGGTCGTCGGAGACCGAGTCGTCCACGCCGCCGATCAGTCGATCGACGCGGCGTTCGCTGGAGCTCGGGAAGGAAGGTTCGCATGAAGCGATCGTCATGGGCTCGGGTCGGAACGCTGGTGACCGCACTGGCCGCGTCGACGGTGCTGCTGGCCGGGTGCGCCGGCGGCTCCGGCTCGGCGACCGATGCGTCGGAGGTGACCACGGGGCTGGTCGGTGAGCAGCCGGACGGTGGGGAGCCGGTGTCGGGTGGCTCGTTGTCGTATGCGACGTACAACGGGGTGAGCAGCCTGGATCCGGCGGATCGGCAGGACGGTGGCGCCACGGGCGGTAGCGAGATGGCGGCGATCTACGACCTGTTGATGCGCTACGATCCCGAGACCCGGGAGTACCGCCCGCAGTTGGCGCAGTCGCTCACCGCGAACGACGACGACACCGTGTGGACGTTGCGGTTGCGCGAGGGTGCCACGTTCAGTGACGGCACGGTGGTGGACTCGGCGGCGGTGCGGTGGAGCATCGATCACTATCTGGAGAAGAAGGGCACCCACACGCAGGTGTGGAAGGCGAGTGTCGCGGACGTCGCCGCCCCGGATGCGTCGACGGTGGTGTTCACGCTGAAGCAGCCGTGGAACGAGTTCCCGATCCTGTTGACCACGGGGCCGGGCATGGTGGTGGCGCCGTCGTCGACGGCGGGTGGGAAGTTCACCCCGGTCGGTGCCGGCCCGTTCACGGTGGAGAAGTTCGCATCGCAGGACGAGTTGGTGCTGACGGCGAGCCCGACGTACTGGAACGGCAAGCCGCACCTGGACAAGCTGCGGTTCCCGGCGATCGTCAGTGAGCAGGCGAAGCTCGACGCCTTGCACACCGGCGGGATCCAGGCGGCGTATCTGCGGGGTGCCGAGGTGGTCCACAACGCCCTCGAGGCGGGAGACGTGGGCTACGTCTACACCGTGAACATGGGCGGAGTCGGCAACATCAACCAGCGCGAAGGGCGCGCGGCCTCCGACGAGCGGGTCCGCAAGGCCATCGTCGCGGCGTTCAACCCCGAGACCTTCAACCAGCGGGTCGAGGCCGGCTACGGGACGCCGGGCTCGGACATGTTCCAGGACTGGTCGCAGTGGCACGGCGACGTGGCCGGTACCGGCTACGACCCGGAGGCGGCGAAGAAGCTGCTCGCCGAGGCGAAGGCCGACGGCTACGACGGCAAGCTCACGTACGTCGGCCTCAACGATCCGGCGACACAGCAGAGTGCGCTGGCCTTCCAATCCATGCTGCAGGCAGTCGGTTTCACCGTCGACATCGTCTACACCACCAGCATCAACGATCTGGTCAAGACCATGTACGTCCAGCACGACTACGACATCGGCTACGCCGGCTTCAACATCCTCGAGGAGTCCCCGTTCGTGCGGATGTACGGCAACTTCTACAGCGAGTCGACGTCCAACGTGCTCGGCTACGAGAATCCCGAGATGGACGCGCTGCTGGGCAAGCTGCAGACCGCGCCCACCGAGGACGAGCGCCGCGCGGTGCTCGAGAACATCCAGACCGTCGTGAACGAGACCGCCCCGGTGGTCGTGGTCAACGCCGGTAAGTACTTCATCCCGTGGAGCAAGAACGCGCACGGCATCACACCCAGCGCGGACGGGATCATGCTGTTCGGAAATGCCTGGATCACTTCCGATTCCGCGTCCTAGACACAGCTCCATGACAACACACCGATTGGGACGCCCCATGAATACAGGAAGGAGGCGATGACGCGATGGCGCGAACAGTGATCGACAAGGTGATCGAACTGGTCGTGGTGCTCTTCATCGTCAGTCTCGGCACGTTCGCTCTCGTATCGTTCATCCCCGGCGATCCGTCGGTCGCGATACTCGGCGAGGGCCACGCACCCGAGGACTACGCGCGGGTGCGCGCCGAGATGGGCCTCGACGACCCCTTCCTGACGCGGTACTGGCACTGGCTCTCCGGGGCGCTGCAGGGCGACCTCGGCAATTCGATGGTCCCGCCGCAGGGGCCGGTCACCGACAGCATCAGCGCGGCGATGCCGGTCAGCCTCCAGCTGGCGGTGATGGGTCTGTTCATCGCGATCGTCGTCGCGGTGCCACTGGCCATGTACTCGGCTCGCCACCAGGGCAGCTGGATCGACCGCGCGATCGGCGCGGGCACGTTCGGCGTGCTGTCGATCCCGAGCTTCCTGTCCGGTCTGCTGCTGATCATGGTGATGGTGAACTACCTGGGATGGTTCCCGCGGTCGCAGTGGGTCCGCATGTCGGAAGGACTGGGGCAGAACCTCTACCACGCCATCCTGCCGGCGATCGCGATCAGCCTGCTGGAGATGGCGATGTTCACCCGCATCCTGCGCAGCGACCTGGTCATGACGCTCAAGGAGAACTTCATCCTCGTCGCCAAGGCGAAGGGCATGTCGAACGCGCGGCTGCTCTTCAGTGACGCCCTGCGCCCGTCGTCGTTCTCCCTGATCACCATGCTCGGCATCGTGCTGGGCTCGATGATCGGCAGCACCGTCATCGTCGAGACGCTCTTCTCGCTGCCGGGCATGGGCTCGCTCGTCGTCCGCGCGGCGCAACAGGGTGACATGCCGATGGTGCAGGGCGCGGTGCTGGTCATCGCCGTCATCTACGTGGTGGCCAACGGCGTCATCGACATCGCCTACGGATACCTCGACCCAAGGAGCCGACGAGCCCATGTCTGAGACGACAACCGACGACATCGAGATGCCGGCCATCACGGGCCGGGTGCTCGACGACGCGAACGCGGAGGAACTGGCCAACGCGTCGGATCTCGCCGAACGCCGCAACCTGTACCGCATCGGGACGATCCTCACCGTGGTGGGCGTCGTCGCGGCCGGGATCGGCCTGGCGCCGCTGCTGGTCTTCGGCGCCCGGGTCGTGATCTTCCTGGTCGGTCTGACCGCGCTGTACATGGGTGTGCGCCGCCTCGGGCTGGCGCGGTTCGGTTCGGATTTCGACCTCACCTTCATCCTGTCCTGTGTGTGGCTGGTGGCGCTCGTCGCGGCGGCGGTGCTGGCCCCGCTGCTGCCGCTGGCCGAGCACGAGGACACCACCAAGACGCTCAGCGCCAAGAGCTATGCCGAGCCGAGCCTGTTCTCGGCACATCCGCTGGGCACCAACAACTTCGGCCTCGACATGCTGGCCCGCTCGATCTACGGTGCCCGCTCGTCGCTCATCGTCGCGGTGGCCGCGGTGCTGATCGGCATGATCGTCGGCGGTGCGATCGGTATCGTGGCCGGTTACTTCGGCGGCAAGGTCGACCGCGTCATCGGCGTACTGACCAACTCGCTGCTCGCGGTCCCCGCGCTGATCCTGCTGATCGCGCTCGCGTCGGTGCTCGAGCCGAACCTGCGCAACATCTCACTCGCGCTGGCGATCCTGGCGATTCCCAGCATGGTGCGCATCGCGAGAGCGAACACACTCGTGTTCTCCCAACGCGAGTTCGTCCTCGCCGCCAGGGCCATGGGCGCGACGAAGCTGCGGGTGATGGTCCGGGAGATCGCGCCCAACGTCGCGCTGCCGCTGGCCTCGCTCGGCATGGTGATGATCTCCGTGATGATCGTCGCCGAGGCGTCGCTGAGCTTCCTCGGACTCGGCATCCAACCGCCGTCGCCGACGTGGGGCAACATGATCTCCGAAGGCCAGGGCAACGTCTTCGAGCAGCATCCGTACATCGTGCTGGTGCCCGGCCTGTTCCTGTTCCTGACGGTGTTCTCGTTCAACATGGTCGGCGAGAAGGCCCAGAAGAAGACCGGTGGTACCCGGGAGGTGAAACTGTGAGCAGCAACGAACCGATCCTGACGGTGGACACTGTGTCCACCAGGTTCCGCACCAAGCGGGGGCAACTCCGCGCCGTCGAGCAGGTCTCGCTCGAGCTCGACGCCGGTGAGACCCTCGGCCTGGTCGGCGAGTCCGGCTCCGGCAAATCCGTTCTGGGGCAGACCATCATGGGGCTCGTGTCGAACGGTGGCGGCACCACCGTCACCGGCAAGGTGCAGTTCATGGGCCGGGACATGCAGGCGCTCACGCGCAAGGAGCAGCAGCAGCTGTGGGGCAACGACATCGCGATGGTGTTCCAGGATCCGATGTCGGCGCTCAACCCGTTCAAACGGATCGGTACCCACATCACCGAGTCCCTGCGTGCGCATCTCGGCATGGACAAGGCCCAGGCCCGCGAGCGCGCGATCGAGCTGCTGCGCAAGGTGCGCATCCCCGAGCCCACCCGGCGCATCGACCAGTACCCGCACGAGCTGTCGGGTGGTATGCGTCAGCGCGTGGTCATCGCGATGGCCCTCGCGTGCGACCCGAAACTGACGATCGCCGACGAGCCGACCACTGCGCTGGACGTCACGGTCCAGAAGCAGATCCTCGAGCTGCTCGATTCGCTGCGCACCGAGCTGGGCATGGCCGGCATCCTGGTCAGCCACGACCTCGGTGTCGTTGCCGGCCAGACGGACCGGGTCGCGGTGATGTACGCGGGTCGGATCGTCGAGACGGCACCCACGCGGCAGCTGTTCGCCAATCCGCGGCATCCGTACACCGAGGCCCTGCTGGCGGCGGTGCCCCGGCTCGAGCAGGAACCGCACACCCGCCTCGAGTCCATCGACGGCGGCCTGCCCGACATGACCAAGCCGCCCACGGGATGCGCCTTCGCGTCCCGGTGCAAGTACGCGCAGCAGACGTGTCTCGAGGTGGTGCCGGTCCTGACCGCCGCCCCCGACACCGTCGGCGCCCGTCACCCGCACGAAGTGGCCTGCCACTTCCCGCTGGACGGCGCCGGCGTGACCGACCTCGGCGTGCCGGGGACCGTCGGTGCCAACGATCGTGAGCTCGAAGTGGAGACCATCTGATGGCCGGTAGTGGAGTTGCGCACCTGCGCAAGGACGACAATCCTGTGCTCGCGGTCGAGAACCTGGTGGTGGAGTTCCCCACCGGCCGTGGGCAGACGGTGCACGCCGTCTCGAACATCAGCTTCGATCTGCTCCCGGGCGAGACGCTCGGCATCGTCGGCGAATCGGGCTGCGGCAAGTCCACCGCGGGCCGCGCCGTCCTGCAGTTGCCGGCGCCGAAGTCCGGCAGCGTCGAGATCGACGGCATCGAACTGACGACGCTGAGCCCGTCGGCGCTGCGCAAGATCCGGGCACAGATGCAGATGATCATGCAGGACCCGATCTCGTCGCTGAACCCGCGCCGCAAGGTCAAGCATCTGGTGACCGAGGGCCCCCGCATGTGGGGCCAGCGCAACAAGGAACGGCTCGATCAGCTCGGCCGGGACCTGCTGCAGGCCGTGGGGCTGGATCCGGACATGGTGTGGGAACGGCTGCCGGGCGAGTTGTCGGGCGGCCAGTGCCAGCGCGTGTGCATCGCCCGCGCGATGATGCTCAAGCCCAAGGTCCTCATCTGCGACGAGCCGGTGTCCAGCCTGGACGTCTCGGTGCAGGCCCAGATCCTCAACCTGCTCGAGAAGACCAAGACCGAGTTCGAGCTCACGATGATCTTCATCGCCCACAACATGGCGGTGGTGAAGAACATCAGTGACCGGGTGATGGTGATGTACCTGGGCAAGGTGTGCGAGATCGCGCCGAGCCGCGAGATGGAACATCGTGCCCTG
Source organism: Rhodococcus sp. SGAir0479 (assembly GCF_005484805.1). NCBI lineage: Bacteria > Bacillati > Actinomycetota > Actinomycetes > Mycobacteriales > Nocardiaceae > Rhodococcus > Rhodococcus sp. SGAir0479. The sequence continues at coordinate 3,672,265 of NZ_CP039432.1, read as the reverse complement.
CATCCGTACTCGCGGCTGCTGCTGGCGTCCATCCCGGACCCGGACGTCCTGCGCGGCGAATCCGACACCACCCCGCAGATCGAGGGCGACCTGCCGTCGCCGCTCGATCCGCCGTCCGGGTGTCGGTTCCGCACACGGTGCCCCCTGGCGACGGAGCGCTGCGCGGCGGAGGAACCGCTGCTGCGCGAGGTCGCCGACGGCCACTACGTGGCCTGCCACAACGTCTGACACACATTCCACCTCTCGCGTTTTGCGCACTTGTCGCGAGAAATCGGGGTCTCGAAGAGCGATAAGTGCGCACAACGCGGAAGTGGAGGAGCAGGTATGTCAGGCAAGTCGGTGGAGAGCGTGTTCGACGGTCAGGACATGACCGGACTGGCGGCGTCGATCCGTGACGGTGAGGTCTCCGCCCGGGAAGTGGTGGAGTTCGCCCTCGGCCGGCTCGCCGAACGCAACCCCGCGATCAACGCGGTGGTGAGCGAGCGCGCCGAGCAGGCCCTTGCCGAGGTGGACGCCGGACTGCCCGACGGGCCCCTGCGCGGCGTCCCGTTCCTGATCAAGGATCTGCACGCCGACGTCGCCGGGCTGCCCACGTCCAACGGCTCGCGGCTGTTCGCCGACCGGGTCGCCGAGCAGGACACCGAACTGGTGGCGCGCTACCGCCGGGCGGGCCTGGTGATCATCGGCAAGACCAACACCCCGGAGTTCGGGCAGAACGCGAGCACCGAACCGGTGCTGTTCGGTCCCACCCGCAACCCGCGCCGTCTCACGCACGGCGTCGGCGGGTCGTCCGGTGGCTCGGCCGCCGCCGTCGCCGCCGGTATCGCACCGGCCGCCCATGCCAGCGACGGCGGTGGGTCCATCCGAATTCCCGCGTCCGCCAACGGGCTCGTCGGCCTCAAGCCGTCCCGCGGACGGATGCCGTCCGGTTCACCGCTCGCCGGTCCGATGTCGGTGGAGCACGCCGTGACCCGCAGTGTGCGCGACACCGCGCTGCTCCTCGACCTCACCGCCGGTCCGGCGGTGGGGGCCCCGTTCGGCATCGCCCCGCCGGCCCGCCCGTACGTCGACGAGGTGGGTGCGGACCCGGGCACGCTGCGGATCGGCATCACCACGACGATGCCGGGTGGCGAGCCCGTGCACCCGGACTGCGCCGCGGTCGCGTCCGAGGTGGGGGTTCTGCTCGAGAAGCTGGGACACCACGTCGAGACGGCGGCCCCGGTCTTCCACCCGGAGGCGCTGGGGGCAGCGATGCAGTACCTGATGTCGGCGCCCATGGCCGTCGAGATCGATCACCGGCTGGCCGAGCTCGGTCGTGAACTGGCCGACGACGACCTCGAGACGATGGCGCGCGTGCAGTACGAGCGGTGCAAGAGCGCCTCGGTGACCGATCTGTCGGCCGCCTACTCGGCGCTCGAGCTCACCGCGCGGGAGATCGGCCGGTACTTCACCGAGTACGACCTGCTGCTCACGCCCACACTCGGTGCGCCGACGCCGGAGCTCGGTCTGCTCGACGCGATGAACCTCGAGGCGATGTGGCAGCACGCCGGCACGTACGGCGCGCTGACGTCCCCGTTCAACAGCGGCGGGCAGCCGGCCATCTCGCTTCCGTTGGGCAAGGATTCGATCGGTCTGCCGCTGGGCGCCCAGCTGGTCGCCGCACACGGGCGCGAGGATCTGCTGATCCGGATCGCCTCGCAGCTCGAGGCCGCGTACCCGTGGAGCACCGCCGCCGCGTGGCCCGCGGTCGCGGGCTGAGCCACCGGATCAACGCTCGGGAGGCTGGACGGCGGGCGCGGTGACGTCGCAGTGCGGTCTGCACGCGACCCACTCGCCCGCCGTCTCCTCGGCGGGTGCCTCGGGTGCGGCCTTCCGGGGAATCATCACCGCGGAGAGCGCCGCGCCGATCACGAGCAGGCCGGTGCAGATGAGCATCGCGACCCGGAATCCGGCCGCGAAGGCGTCCGGATCGGCGAGGGCGTCCGCGCCGATCCCCGCCAGCCCGGGCAGCGCGGCGACCGCGAGCAGTTGGCTGGTGCGGGCGACCGCGTTGTTCACACCGGACGCGATGCCGGCCTGATCCGACGACACCGAGCCGAGGACGGCCGCGGTGAGCGGGGCGACGAGCGCCGACAACCCCAGCCCGAACACGAGGACCGCGGGGAGGACCTGCGTCGGATACGACGCTCCGGGACCGATCCGCAGCATCAGCAGCAGGCCCCCGGCGCCGAGCAGCGGACCGACCGTCATGGGAATGCGGGGCCCGTGCACCTGCGCCCAACGCCCGGCCCGCGACGACAGCAGCAACATCAGAATCGTGATCGGCAGCGACGCGAGCCCCGCGGCCAACGGCGAATAACCCGACACGATCTGCAGCTGCAACAGCAGCAGGAAGAAGACACCACCGAGCGCCGCGTACACCGCGAGGGTCACCAGGTTGGCGGCCACGAACACGCGGGACGCGAACAGCGAGCCCGGGACCAGCGCGTACCGGGACCGCCGCTCGACCACGCCGAACGCCACCATGAGAACGACCCCGGCGATCACCGCCCACGCGGTCGTCTCGATCAGCCCGTACGTGAGCGGACCCAACGCGAGGGCGGCGAGGACGGCTCCGGCGACGTCGAGGCGCTCCGGCGGGTGCGGGTCCCGGGTCTCGGGCACGTGCCGCGCCGACACCCACACCACCGCGACCGCCAACGGCAGGTTGATCAGGAACACCGACCGCCAGCCCGCGACCTCGACGAGCCACCCGCCCAGGAGCGGTCCCACCGCCGCGGCCACCCCGCCGAGCCCGGACCACAGGCCGATCGCCGCGCCCTGGTCGTCGTCGTCGAACGAGGCCGAGATGATCGCCAGGCTGCCCGGGGTCAGCAGCGCCGCGCCGATACCCTGCAGCAGGCGCGCGGCGACCAGCACGGAGACGTCGGGCGCGAGCGCGCACAGGGCCGACGCGACCGCGAACCACACCGTGCCCCAGACGAAGACGCGGCGGCGGCCCACCCGGTCGCCCAGCGCGCCACCCAGCAGGATCAGGGCGGCCAGCGTGAGGGTGTAGCCGCTGAGCACCCACTGCAGGCCCGAGACCTCGGCACCGAGGTCCGTGCCGATCCGGGGCAGCGCGACGTTGACCACGGTGCCGTCGAGCATCGCGAGGGACGAACCGAGCACGGTCGCGGACACCACCCAGCGGCCCCGTGAGGATTTCAGGTGCAGCGCCGGAGCCGTCATGTCTTCGATGGTCCGCGCCCGGGGTCGGCGGCGGAAGCGAAATCGTGAGGAGACAGTAAGAGTCGCGCGGCGCGCGCCCAGATCGGGCGCCTCCGTCCACCGGGGCCTCTACCGTTGCGCATCCGGCAGTGAACTCGGGCGAGGGGAGTGGCATGTACGCGAGGGGGGAACGACGTCTGCGGGCCGGTGCGGTCGCGGTCGTGTGCGGTGCGGTGCTGGTGACGGCAGCCTGTTCCGGCGGGACGGACGACCCCGACCCGCCCCCGCCGGTGCCCCCGACGACCGTGAGTCCACCGACGATCCCGGCGCCGACGGCGGCCGAACTGAATGCCGATCTGGCGCGGGCCTTCGACGAGACCGTCCCCGCCGCCGAGAAGGTCGTGCTGGTCCAGGGCGCGCAGAACGACCCGCAGCTCGTCGATCAGGTGGTGGCGGCGGCCCAGGCCAACAAGGTCTCCGCGCAGGTCACCGAGGTGACCGACCTGGGCGACGGCACAGTTGCGGCCAACACCGTCGTGACGCTCGACGGTCAGCCCGGACCCGAGAGCATCTTCACCTTCGTCGCCGAGGACGGCGTGTGGAAACTGACGCAGGACAACGCGTGCAACATCGTCGCGCTGGCGGGTCTGCACTCGCCCGCGTGCGCGTGAGGTCTCGCCGCGCCGCCGGCGGCGCCCGCGGCGATGATAGGGCGATGACGAGAACCTCGATCCTCGGCCGCGCCGTCGCGGTGGCGGCGGCCGGGTGCCTGTGCGCGCTGGCCGCGTGCTCGGGCGCCGCCGAGAACGCACCGGACGCGACGACGACACCGTCGCCGCCGGCGGCCGCGTCGGGGCCGGCGTCGTCGCCCCCGCCGGCGTCGTCGAGTGCCACGGTGCCCGCCGCCGCCGCGGCCGGCTACACCGCCACCACCGTGCGAGTCGTCGGCGACAACGGCCGCGCGCGGTACGACGTGACGGTGCCGCAGGTCGAGGGCGGTGACCCCGCGGTCGCCGCGGAATTCGACGAGTCGATGCGCGCCGCGCTGCAGGACCAGATCGACGGTTGGCAGGAGAGCCGCTTCACGCTCAGCTCGACGGATCGGTCCGCCGTGGTGCACATCGGTTCCCGCGTCCTCTCGGGACTGCTCGTCACGTCGTGGAACGCCGATCCGCCGGGCGCGCACCCCACCCCGCTGGTCGCCACCGTGGTGATCGGCGACGATGCCCAGCCGATCACCCTCGACCGACTCTTCCCGGACCTGCAGGCCGGCCTCGTGCGACTGTCGGAGGAATCCGCGCGCCTGCTGCCGGCCACGGCTGCCGGCCCCGAGTTCCAGCGGGACGGCATCGAGCCGACCCGGGACAACTTCGCGAACTGGGTGGCCACGCCGGCCGGGATGGAGATCCACTTCGACGATTACCAGGTGGGCCCGCACGCGATCGGCCTGATCGTCGTCACCGTCCCGTGGGATCGCCTCGCCGACGTCGTGGCACCGGAACTCCTCGGCGTCGTGTCGAGCTGATCGAGCCGGCCGATCGTGTCCACCTACGATCTGGGAATCGGTGCTGTGCGGAGGTGGCAATGATCAAGGTGAACCAGGTGGTCTCTCGTCTCGAGGCGGAGAAGCTGCGCGGGGTGGACATCGTGGACATCGTGGGCATCGGTCTGGGCGACCCCGCGGCGACCGACAGACGCGTCGTCGACGCCGCGACGTTCACCGACCTGCAGGAGACGGTGGAACGGCCGACGTCGTTGTACGTCGACGCCTCGGCGGGGTACACGCCGGACGAGGTCGTCGACGCCGTCGAGTCGTTGCGGCCCGCCTACTTCGAGTTCACTGCGGTCGACGCCCCCAAGGAGGCGGCGGTCGACGAACAACTGGAGCTGCTGTCGCGCCTTGCGGTGCCGAAGATCGCCAACGGCCTGTTCGTACTGAAGGACGACGTGCACCTGCTGGACGAACGGAAGCACCTGGATCGGCTCGTCGGCGCCGGCGTCGAGTACTTCCAGGTGGAGTTGCAGTCGCTGGTCGATCCCGGATTCCGCATCTCGCGGTCGGACGTGGAGCGGCTCACCGCGCTGTTCGCGGAGTATCCGTGCATCGTCTGCGACACGAGCGCGGCCGCGCCGCTGCCCACGATCGGTCAGGCCGGCGTCTACTTCAACCTGGGAAACGGGCGCGTTCCCAACTACGACTACTCGGACAGGCAGTTTCCACTGTCGGCGGTGGTCCGGACGCTGCGCTCGCTGCGGGTCGACTGACCCGATTCGACGGCAGCTGTTCGTCTCTTCGACACCGGATCGTTCCGGAACCGTTGCCGGGTCACGTGAATATTACTCACGGAGATTCGAGCAGGTCGGAAGTGAAATCGTCTGTCTCCCAGAATCTCTGCGCGGAGTTCTTGCGTACCGTCGTGAGCGCCGTGCAGCACATCGGACGTGCAACCGTACGTACACCATCACTGTGAGGAGTTTTCGACATGGGTTCTTCCGACGCTGATCTCGCCCTGATCAAGCAGATCCAGCCGGTCGTCAGCGGCATCGGCACCGTCATCGGTGGTTTCGGCGCCATTCTGAGCCTGGTGGGCGCGCTCGCCGCCTTCAGCTGAGCTGCGTCCGCGAACGCACGACAGCCCCGTCGCCGGTCGGCGACGGGGCTGCTGCGTGTGGAACTACTTGTAGCTGTAGAAGCCCTGGCCGGTCTTGCGGCCGAGGTGCCCGGCGTCCACCTTGCGGCGGAGCAGTGCCGGGGGTGCGTAGTTGGGCTGTGCGAACTCCGCGTACAGCGACTCGGCTGCCGCCAGTGCGACGTCGAGGCCCACGGTGTCGAGCAGCGTCAACGGGCCCATCGGGTAGCCGCAGCCACCCTTCATGGCCTCGTCGATGTCCTCGGCCGACGCGTAGCCCGACTCGAGCATCCGCACCGCGTCGCACAGGTACGGGATCAGCAGCGCGTTGACGATGAATCCGGCACGGTCGCCCGCCCGAACGGCCTTCTTGCCCAGCGTGTTGCGGGCGAACTCCGTCACCGCGTCCACCGTCTCCTCGGACGTGACCAGGCTGACCACGATCTCCACGAGCGGCATCACCGGCACGGGATTGAAGAAGTGCACACCGACTACCTGCGACGGACGCTCGGTCGCGTTGGCGATCTTGATGACCGGGATCGACGAGGTGTTGGTGGCGAGGATGCCGGACGGCTTGACGATCTTGTCGAGCTTGCCGAAGATCTCGAACTTCAGCGCTTCGATCTCCGGCGCGGCCTCGATCACGAGGTCCCGGTCGGCGAACTCCTCGATGTCGAGCGTGACCCGGACCCGGGCGATGGCGGCGTCCGCCTCCTCCTGGGAGATCTTCCCCCGGGAGACACCCTTGCCGATCGAGTTCGCGATACGAGCCTGGGCGGCGTCGGCGAACTCCTGCTTGGTCTCGAGGACCAGCACATCGCTGCCGGCCTTGGCACACACCTCGGCGATGCCGGCACCCATCGTGCCACCACCGATCACACCCACTAGCTCCACAGTCGAATCTCCACTGTCGTCTCTTCACGGTGTCGCCGGGACACCGTGCTGTCGAAGGTCATTCTGCTACCCGGGGCCGCTCGCACGTCACCCCGGCGTCGGATTACGACGTCGGGGTGACGAGTACCGCGAACGGGTCGAAACCGGTCAACTGCCGAGGCTGCCTCCACCGAGACCGCCCGGAAAGCCACCGCCTCCGTTGCCCTGGCCGCCCATGAGGCCCATCAACTGGCCCAGGACGCTCACCAGATTCCCGAGAATGTCGGTCGAACCCATGTGCACTCAACTCCTCCTGCGTCGGTCACGGCACCGGCCCCCGACCGTGCTGCCCGAAGAGCAGTGTCCGGTTCGAACCGTGCTGTCACCTACCGCGGCACCGCGCGGTACCGCACCCCCATTGAACGCGCGTTCGCGCGCACGGAGGAACCCGTCGCAGCGGAAATGTGCGTCACTTGAGCAGTGCGCGTGACATCACGAGTCGCTGAATCTGGTTGGTGCCCTCGTAGATCTGCGTGATCTTGGCGTCGCGCATCATGCGCTCGACCGGGAAGTCGGTGGTGTAGCCGGCGCCGCCGAACAGCTGCACGGCATTGGTGGTGACCTCCATCGCGACGTCCGAGGCCAGACACTTGGCGGCGGCGGAGATGAAACCGAGGTTCTTCTCACCGCGCTCGGCGCGGGCCGCGGCGGTATACACCATGAGCCGGGCCGACTCGATCTTCATGGCCATGTCGGCCAGCATGAACTGCGTGTTCTGGAAGTCGGCGATCGCCTTGCCGAACTGCTTGCGATCCTTGGTGTACGCGACGGCCGCGTCGAACGCGCCCTGCGCGAGCCCGAGGGCCTGCGCGCCGATCGTGGGACGCGTGTGGTCGAGCGTCTCGAGCGCGGTCTTGAAGCCCGTACCCGGCTCGCCGATGATGCGGTCACCCGGAATGCGGCAGTTCTCGAAGTACAACTCGGCGGTGGGCGAGCCCTTGATGCCGAGCTTGTGCTCGAGCGGACCGACGACGAAGCCCTCGTCGTCCTTGTGGACCATGAACGCGGAGATGCCGTTGGCGCCCTTGTCGGGATCGGTCACCGCCATCACGGTGTACCAGGTGGACCGGCCACCGTTGGTGATCCAGCACTTGGAGCCGTTGAGGATCCAGTCGTCGCCGTCCGCCTTGGCGCGGGTGCGCATGCTCGCGGCGTCGGACCCGGCCTCACGCTCGGACAGCGCGTACGACGCCATCGCACCCTCGGCGATCTGGGGCAGCACCTGCTTCTTGAGCTCGTCGGAGCCCTTGAGGATCAGGCCCATGGTGCCGAGCTTGTTGACGGCGGGGATGAGGGACGACGAGCCGCACACGCGGGCGACTTCCTCGATCACGATGCACGCGGCGACCGAGTCGGCACCCTGGCCGTCGTACGCCTCGGGGACGTGGATGGCGTTGAAACCGGAGTTGACCAGCGCGGTGAGCGCTTCCTCGGGGAAGCGGGCGTTCTCGTCGACCTCCTTGGCGTAGGGCGCGATCTCCTTCTCGGAGAGAGCGCGGATCGCTGCCCGCAGCTCGTCGTGCTCCTCGTTCAGCTGGAAGAGAGGGAAGTCGGGATTGCCGGCCATGGGGACGCTCCTCGGGTGTGCGGGACGGTCGGTGTCGCTGGCGTTCTGCCGCTGCCGAGTGTCTGGGCACTCAGTGCCACGGCGGTTCGTCGTACTGTGGCGTACTCGTCGGCTTGTTTGCGCCGATTGTGCACGGTGGTCCACTAATGCTTCCAGTGAAGCATGGCACTAAGTGCCAGTCAAGGCTCGCGGACGTCCGGCGACTCCAGCTGCCGCCGCACCCGCCGGGCGACCTCGTCGGGGGCCATTCCGGCCGGGTACGTGACCACGGTCACCGACGTGTCGGCGCCGCGATCCGGGCGGGCGGCCGGCTCGTCGTCGGTCGCCACCCCGAACTTGCGACGGATCTCGACCAGGGTGCGCTGCAGCTTCGCGGCGGTGGCGCTCTCGTCGCCGCGGATCATCGCGCGCAGCAGATAGTTGTGGCACGCCGTCACGGTCGCAGCGAACCCCACGACGTCCAGCGGCTCCGCGGTGGGCACGGCCCGACGCAGATAGTCCGTGAACAGTCGCTCGTAGCGGTAACCGGTGACGAGCTCGCGGTCCCGCAGCGCCGGTACCCGCTGCACCACCTGGTAGCGCCGTACCGACAGTTCCCGATTCTCGCGGAACCGGCCGAACACCAGGTGCGCCGCCTCGCACACCGCGCCCCACGGATCGTCGGTGTCCCCGGCGAGGTACTCCGACGCCTGCTCGAGCAGCGACTCGTGGTCGGCGAAGATCACGTCCTCCTTCGACCGGAACTGCCGGAAGAACGTGCGGCGCGAGACGCCCGCCGCCGCCGCGATCTGGTCGACGGTCGTCGCTTCGTATCCGTGCCGGGCGAACAGCCGGATGGCCTGGGTCGCCACGTGGACCCGGAAATCGTCGGTTTCGCCGTTGTTGTCGGCCTCGCCGCGCTCACTCATGCGTGCCAGTATCCACGCCGCGTCGCGGTGGCCGGATCGTCCACGCGGCGGCTGCCCCGCCTCGTCCGACTTGCCTGACCTGCCGATCTGGACCGTATTGCGCGTCGGGCGGATACTGCACATAGGCGCTGCCAGTCGGGGACGGCTTCCGCCCGAGGAAGTGATCGTCAGGCGACGGCAGCGCGAGCTGTCGCACTGGACAGTCCGACGAACCAACCCTCTGGGGGCGATACGTGGACTCCTCCGATCCCAGCCTGTCCGAGCCCCGCCTGTCCGAGCCCGACGACGCGTCGCATTCGGCCGGGGCGCCGTTCCCGCTGTCGGAGGCCCAGCGTGCGCTGTGGTTCGCGCAGCAGCTGGTGCCGGACGTCCCGTTCTTCATCGCGCAGTACGTGGACATCGAGGGTGCGCTCGACATCGATCTGCTTCGTGCCGCGAATGTCCGGGCCGCCCGGGAGTTCGAATCGCCGTTCCTGCGCGTCCTCACCGTCGACGGCGAGCCGATGCAGTACGTGGACCCCGGCCGGGACACGTCGATCGCGCTGGTGGACCTCCGGGACGACGCCGACCCGGTGGCCGCCGCGCACGTGTGGATGCAACGCGAGGTCGCCACTCCGGCCGACCTGTCGGTGGACCGCGCCGTCCAGACCGTCATTCTCCGAGTCGGGGATCGACACTTCCTGTGGTACAGCAGAAGCCATCACATCGCACTCGACGGCTACGGTGCGGCGACCATGCTCTACCGCATCGCCCACATCTACACCGCCGCGGTGGAGGGACGCGAACCGGATCCGCCTGCCGCGACCGATCTGAGATCGCTCCACGACATCGACGAGCGCTATCAGGCGTCGGATCGACACGACACGGACCGGGCGTACTGGGCGCACCGACTGGACGGTGTCCGCGGCGTGACGCTCGTCGGTACCGGTGCGCCCGCGGTGGCCGAAAGTCGGCTCGTGACTTCGGCGTTGTCGGACCGGGCGATGCGTCGACTCGAACGGTCGGAGGACGGGCAGGGATCGGGCGCCTCGGCCGCGGCGCGCATCATCGCCGCCTTCACCTGCTTCCTGAGTCGCACGACGGGCAGCCGCGACGTGGTCGTGGACATCCCCGTCTCGGCGCGCACCACGGCCGTGCTGCGGCGGTCGGGCGGGATGACCGCGAACCTGGTGCCGATTCGGGTCGAGATGCGCGACGACGACACCGTCGGCACCCTCGTCGGCCGGGTCCAGGTCGAACTGGTTGCCGCGCTACGACATCAACGGTGCAGTCGCGCCGACATCCAGCGCGATCTCGGAACGGATCTCACGGCGCCGATCGTCAACGTGATGTTCTTCCATCCCGAGATCGTGATGGATTCCCTGGAGACCGAGTTCCACATCATCACCTCGGGTCCGGTGGACGACCTGCTGGTCAACGTCTACCAATCCGGCACGCCGGTAAGGACGTTCGTCGACTTCCGGGCCAACCCGAACCGGTACACGGAGGAGATAGAGGCCTCCCACCACCGGCGCTTCCTGGACTTCCTGGAACGATTCGTCGCCGCGGATCCGCAGCGGGCGCTCGCGGAGGTGCACCTGGACGCCGCCCCGACCGCGGCACCGGCCTCGCGGGGGCCACTCGCCGTCCGGCCGGAGCCGCCCGTGCCGTCGGAGCAGCGCGAATCGGACGTGGACGGCGTCACCGAACAGATGATCGTCGACGTCTTCGCGGAGGTTCTGCACGCGAACCGGGCGGTTCGGCCGGACGACAGCTTCTTCGATCTCGGCGGCGACTCGCTGGTGGCCACCAAGGTCGTGGCGCGGCTGAACGAGGCCCTCGGGGTGACGCTGACGGTGCGGGATCTGTTCGAGGCACCTACCGCGCACCGCCTCGCGGGGCACGTCGGCGCGTCGAGGGAGACGGCAGGGGTGACGGACGCACCGGTGCCGATCCTGCCACTCGCACGCCGGGATCGACCGGCGCGACTGCCGCTCTCGCCGGCGCAGCAGCGGATGTGGCTCGTCAACCAGCTCGACACGGGTTCGCCGGTGTACAACATCGCGTTCGCGGTGACCTTGACCGGACAGCTCGACGTCGCGGCGCTGCGCGCCGCGATCGGTGACGTCGTCGAGCGTCACGAGGCGCTGCGCACGGTGTTCCCCGCGGACACGGAAGGCCCCCACCAGGTGATCGTTCCCGCCGAGTCGGGCGTGCCGGACGTGACACCGACGGTCGCGGAACGGGACGAGGCATGGGAGCAGATACGCCGCCTATCGGTGACGGGATTCGATGTACGAGAAGAACTTCCACTGCGCGTACAACTGTTCCGGCTCGGACCGGAGGAACACGTGCTGGCGGTGGTCGTGCACCACATCGCGGCGGACGGCCAGTCCGTCTCGCCGCTGTCGCGCGACCTCATGGTCGCGTACGACGCTCGGCGGGCGGCCGGCCCACCCCGTTGGACCCCGCTGCCGCTCCAGTACGCCGATTACGCGCTGTGGCAACGCGAGATGCTCGGCGACGAGCGCGACGGCCGGTCGGTCGCCGCCCGACAGCTGCAGTACTGGACGGCCCGACTGGCGGACCTGCCCCCCGCCATCGCGCTGCCGCACGATCGCCCACGCTCCGCGACGATGACGACCCGTGGGGCAACGGTCACGCTCGACGTCGGCGCGGACACGCACCGGCGACTGCTCGACCTGGGGCGCGAGTGCGACTGCACGCTGTTCATGGTGCTCCATGCCGCGTTCGCGGCACTGCTGGCACGACTCGGAGCGGGGCGCGACGTCGCGATCGGTACCCCGGTGGCGGGGCGGACGGTCCCGGAACTCGACGAGTCGGTGGGCATGTTCGTCAATACGCTGGTGCTGCGCACCGACGTCGATCCGGCGTCCACGTTCGTCGAACTGCTGGCGGGTGTCCGCGACATCGACCTGGCGGCACTCGCGCACGCGGACTTGCCGTTCGAGCGTCTCGTAGAGGAACTGGCGGCCGACCGCTCACCTGCGCAGGCCCCGCTCGTCCAGGTGCTGTTGGAACTGCAGACGGCCGTGACCACCGCGGTGGAGTTGCCGGGCGTGGTCGCCGACGTGCGCGAGATCGACACCGGTGTCGCGAAGTTCGAGCTGCAGTTGAGTGTGCGGGAACAGGTCGACCCGGACGGGCGTCCTCAGGGTCTGTCGCTGGCACTGCATTTCGCACGCGATCTGTTCGAGCACGCGACGATCACGGGCGCCGCCCGGCGTCTGCACCGCATACTCGACGCGATCGCCGCGGACGACGACGTCGTGGTCGGAGATCTCGAGATCACCGACGCGGCCGAACGTGCACTGTCGACGCTGCCGCCGGACACACTCGGCGCACCGGCGACACTGCCCGACCTGCTGGCCCGGGCGGTTGCGGCGGACCCGGCGGCGGTGGCCGTCGTCGCGGGCGCGTCCCGGCTGACGTATCAGGAGCTGACCGGACGCGCGAACCGCCTGTCCCGCTGGCTGATCGAGCGCGGAATCGGGCCGGAGGCGCGGGTGGCCGTGGCGATGACGAGATCGGTGGACCTGCCGGTCGTCCTCGCCGCGGTCGTCGGCGCGGGCGCCGCCTACGTGCCGGTGGACATCGAGTACCCGGACGAGCGCGTCGCCTTCCTGCTCTCCGATGCTCGACCGGCGTGCGTCCTCGTCGATGCCGCCGGTGCGCACCGGTTGTCGTCGGTACGCGCCGCCGTCCCGCTCGTCGATCTCGACGCCGACGCTGTTCGCGGTGCGGTCGCCGAGATGCCCTCGAACCCGGTCACCGACGACGACCGGACGGTGCGGTTGCGCCCGGACTCGACCGCGTACGTCATCTACACGTCCGGCTCCACGGGGCGACCCAAGGGGGTCGCGGTGGCGCACCGTAGCGTGGTCACCCTGTTCGAGCGCACGCGGCCGCTCTTCCGGTTCGACGCGTCCGACGTGTGGACGATGTTCCACTCGTACGCATTCGATTTCGCGGTGTGGGAAATGTGGGGCGCGCTGCTGCACGGCGCGACCGTCGTGGTGGTCGACCGCGACACGGCCCGATCGCCGCGCGACTTCCTCACCCTGTTGCGCGACGAGGGCGTGACCGTCCTGAGTCAGACCCCGGGCGCGTTCGGGCAACTGGTCGATGCGGTGACGAGGAGGGACGCCGGGGAACCCGGACTGCGGCTGCGGCACGTGATCTTCGGCGGTGAGGCGCTGGATCCGGGGCAGCTGTCGGGGTGGTTCGAGCGTCGCGGTGACACCCATCCGCTGCTGACGAACATGTACGGAATCACCGAGACGTGTGTGCACGTCACCCACTGCCCGGTGAGCGCGGCGTCCGCGTCGCACGCGATCGCGGGTGCCGTCGGGAACCCGCTGCCGGGCATGGCGGTCCGCGTACTCGACGTGCGGCTGCATCCCACACCGCCCGGCGTGGTGGGTGAACTGTACGTCGCCGGAGCACAGCTGGCGCGCGGCTACCTGGACCGGCCGGGCCTGACCGCAGGCCGGTTCGTGGCGGATCCGTTCGGCGCCGGCACTCGGATGTACCGGACGGGGGACCTGGGCGCGTGGACGGCCGACGGCACGCTGCGGTTCGCGGGACGCGCCGACGCGCAGGTCCAGGTCCGCGGTTACCGCGTGGAACTCGGGGAGGTGGAGTCGGTCCTCGCCGCGGTGCCCGGGGTGGGCTCGGCCGTCGCGGTCGCCTCCGACGCCGCATCCGGCGTCCGGATCCTCGGATACGTGGTGGCGTCCGACGGGACGCGGGTGGATCCGGGCGCGGTGCGCGAGGCCGCGGCACGCACGCTACCGGCCTACATGGTGCCGTCGGTGGTCACGGTCCTCGAACGTTTGCCGATCACGGCCCACGGCAAGCTCGACCGCGCGGCGCTGCCCGCTCCCGAGGACACCGATCGGGTGCTCGTGGCGCCCCGTGATCCCGTCGAGGAATCCGTGGCGGCGGTGGTCCGCGATCTGCTCGGGCTCGAGCAGGTCGGTGTCGACGACGACTTCTTCGTCCTCGGCGGGAACTCTTTGGTGGCAGCACGATTGGCGGCCCGGATCGGTGACGCGACGGGTGTCGACATCGGGATCCGGGACGTGTTCGACACACCCACCGTCGCGGGGCTGGCGCGCCGGGTCTCCGGGACGGACGCGGGCCCGCGGGCTCGTCCGCCCCTCGTCGCGCGACCCCGGCCCCCACGGATCCCACTCTCGCCCGCACAGCAACGGATCTGGTTCGTCAACCAGTTCGACACGGACTCGGCGGCGTACAACATCTCCCTTTCCCTGAGACTGTCGGGACCGCTCGATCGGGACGCGCTCGACGGGGCGATCGGTGACGTGGTGGCGCGGCACGAGTCGCTGCGTACGGTCTACCCGCTCGACGACGCCGGTCCCCGGCAGGAGGTGCTGCCGGTCGACCGGACCGGCCTCGGAATCGATCGCGCGGACGCGCTCGACGAGGCCGATCTGCAGCGGCGGATGCGGGCCGTGATGTCGCAGGGCTTCGACGTCTCGGCGCAGGTGCCGCTACGCGCCGGTCTCTTCCGGCTCGGCGACACCGAGCACGTGCTGACAGTGGTCCTGCATCACATCCTGGCCGACGGCTTCTCGCTGGGCGTGCTGGCGCGCGACCTCGTGACGGCCTACGCGACGCGGATCGCTTCGGGCGCACCGTCGCGGACTCCCCGCCCCGTGCAGTACGCGGATTACGCCCTGTGGCAGTCGGACTGGCTGGGAGATGCCGCCGACCCGGCCTCGCTGCTCGCTCGCCAGCTGGACTACTGGACGACGACCCTGGCAGACCTGCCCGCGGTACTGGACCTGCCGTGCGATCGTCCCCGCCCCGACGTGCGCTCGCAGCGGGGCGACCGCGTCGAGTTCGAACTTTCCGCGCAGCTGCACGCACGCATCGTCGAACTCGCGCGCGTGCACGACGCGAGCGTCTTCATGGTGATGCACGCGGCGCTCGCCCTCCTGCTGGCCCGCCTCGGCGGCACCGAGGACGTCACCGTGGGCACCCCGATCGCGGGCCGGGGCGCGGCCGCGCTCGACGACATGGTGGGCATGTTCGTCAACACGCTGGTGCTGCGGTGCACAGTCGACGGCAGCTGTTCGTTCGCGGAGCTGTTGCAACGGGTGCGGGAGGCCGACCTGGGTGCGT
The DNA here is from genome assembly GCF_005484805.1 of Rhodococcus sp. SGAir0479. NCBI lineage: Bacteria > Bacillati > Actinomycetota > Actinomycetes > Mycobacteriales > Nocardiaceae > Rhodococcus > Rhodococcus sp. SGAir0479. Next base: position 3,656,867 of record NZ_CP039432.1, on the reverse strand, counting down.
TCATGCACGCCGACGCGCCGTTCGAGCGGGTGGTCGACGCGGTGGATCCACCCCGGTCCACCGCGCACTCACCGCTGTTCCAGGTGCTGCTCGAGTTCCGCACGATCGCGCGCCCGGACCTGCAACTTCCAGGTGTCCGGGTGCACACCGCCGAGTCCGACCACGACATCGCCAACTTCGACCTCCAGGTGAGCGTGGCGGAGGAGTTAGACACCGACGGCGCCGCCGCGGGCATGACGGCGGGGATCGTGTTCGCGACCGACATCTTCGACGCCCGGACGGTGCGCGGGTTCGCGGACCGCTTGCTACGGATCCTGCAGGCAGTGACGGTGTCCACCGATACCGCCGTCGGGGACATCGACCTGCTCGTACCCACCGAACATGCTGTGCTGGCACCGGTCCGGGGCCGGCCGGCGATCGAGCCGCGCACCCTGGCGGACCTGCTGTCGGCCGCCGCCGAAAGGGATCCGAGGCGGTCCGCGCTCCGGTTCGAGGGCGCCGACGTCTCCTACGCCGAGCTCGACCGGATATCCGACCAACTGGCCCGCACGCTGATCGACGACGGGATCGGTCCCGGCGCCGTGGTGGCCCTGGGCATGCCGCGGTCCCTCGCCTACCTCGTCGGCGTATGGGCGGTCGCGAAGTCCGGCGCAGCGTTCCTGCCGGTGGACCCGGCGCATCCACCGGACCGCATCGAGCTGATGTTGCGCGACTCGGGTGCGGCGCTCGGACTCACCACGGCGGAGCTGAGGGACTCGTTCGTCGACCTCGTCCCGTGGCGGATGGTCGACGAGAATTACACCGCGGCAACCGATCCGGCCGGTCCGATAGGGGACGACGAGCGCACGGCGCCGCTGCGGGTCGACGACGTCGCCTACCTGATCTACACCTCGGGCTCCACCGGCGTCCCCAAGGGCGTCGCCGTCACGCACCGGGGACTGGCGAACTTCGCCGCCGACCTCCACGAGCGGTGTGGGACCGCACCGGACTCGCGGATCCTGCAGCTCACCTCACCCAGTTTCGACGTGTCGGTCCTCGAACTGCTGCTCGCGATCGGCGTCGGAGCCACGCTGGTGATCGCGCCGCCCACCGTCTACGGCGGTGAGGAGCTGCGTCGGCTGCTGGCAACCGAGCAGGTGACGCACTGCATCATGACACCGACCGCGCTGGCGATGACGCCGACGGTCACCGATTCCGACGGTGCGGCCGATCTCGCCCGTCTGACGTGTGTGCTCGCGGCCGGTGAAGCGCTGCCGCCCGACGTCGCCGCCCGCTGGGCCCGCGGCCGCACGATGATCGACGCCTACGGCCCTACCGAGACCACCGTGATCGGGACGGCGAGCGCGGGACTGGAACCGGGCGATGCGGTGACGATCGGCGGACCCATCCGAGGCTTCCACGCCCTCGTCCTCGACGATCGGCTCCGGACCGTCCCGGTCGGCACACCCGGCGAGCTGTACCTGGCCGGACCCGGGCTGGCCCGTGGGTACCATCGCCGGCCCGCGCTGACGTCGGTGCGCTTCGTGGCCGACCCGAGCGGAGAACCCGGCGAGCGGATGTACCGCACCGGGGACCGGGTTCGATGGACCGCCGTCGGCGTACTGGAGTACTTCGGCCGCGGCGACCGGCAGATCAAGCTGCACGGTCACCGGATCGAACTCGGCGAGATCGAGGCGGTGCTGACACAGCATCCGGCCGTGGCACACGCCGTCGCCGACGTCCGCGGCGTGGGTCGTCTCGGGGACCGGTTGGTGGCGTACGTGGTCCCGGCGGCGGGCGCCGACGTCGACACCGCACGGTTGCACGACATCGTGGCTGCCCGATTGCCGTCGTACCTGGTGCCGCGCCACATCACGGTACTGGCACGGATCCCGATGACCGTGCACGGCAAGCTCGACCGCGCGGCGTTGCCGGAGCCGGCGGTCGGCGCCGAGGTGTCGGCGACCCGTCCGCCCGCGACCCCCGCCGAGACGACCCTCGCGCAGGTGTTCGCGGATGTGCTGGGCTTGGAGACGGTCGGGGTCGAGGACTCCTTCTTCGATCTCGGTGGCGACAGCATCATGTCGATCCAGCTCGTGGCACGGGCGAAGACGGCCGGGCTGTCCGTGACACCGCGGGACGTGTTCGATCGCCGAACAGTCGCGGCCCTCGCGGCGGTTGCGATGTCCGACGGCGCAGCGGGCGAGTCCCTTGCCGAGCTCGACGGGGGCGGCGTCGGCGACGTACCGCTCACTCCGATCCTGGCGTGGCTGGTGCGGCGCGCCGGTCGCCGGATCGGCCGCTTCGCGCAATCGGTGCTGCTGAACCTCCCGGGCGGGGTGCGGGAGTCTGACCTGCTCGCGGCCGCGCAGGCGGTCCTGGACCGCCACGACATGCTTCGCGCCCGCCTCGACCACGACGAGTCCGGTTGGCGGACCGAGGTTCTCCCGACCGGTGCCGTCGATGCCCGGGACGTCGTCTCCCGACACCCGGTGCGGGACTTCGAGGACGGGTTCGCGCGTCTCGCGGAGAGGGAACTGCAGGCGTCCGCCGATCGACTGGATCCCGCGTCGGGCAGCATGATCCGGCTCGTCTGGTTCGACGGACCGGACGGAAGCGGTCGCCTGCTCGTCGTCGTTCACCACACCGTGGTCGACGGGGTGTCGTGGCGGGTGATCGTGCCCGATCTCGCTGCGGCGTGGGCCCAGTCGGTCGACGGGCGCCGACCCGAACTGGAACCGGTCGGCACGTCGATGCGCAGGTGGGCGTACGCCCTTCACGACACCGTCCCCGACCGGATGAACGAACTATCCCTGTGGGAGGACGTCGTCGGCGGTGCCGATCCACCGATCGGCCGGCGCGACCCGGACCCGGATCGGGACGTGCACGCGACGACCGACACGGTGCTCGTCGACGCCCCGGTCTCCGACACCGCGACACTGCTGACGAGTCTGCCCGCCGCGATCCACGGCTCCGCCCAGGACGTGCTGCTCGCCGCGCTCGCACTGGCCGTCGCACGGTGGACGACGCTGCGCGGTCCGGGCGACGACGCGGTGCTGCTCGGCGTCGAGGGGCACGGTCGCGAGGAGGACGCGGTACCCGGCGCCGACCTGAGCCGGACGGTGGGCTGGTTCACCACCATTCGCCCGGTGCGGCCGGATTTTTCGCGGATCGATCTCGACGACGCGTGGGCCGGTGGGCCTGCCGCGGGGGCCGCCGTCAAGCTCGTCAAGGAACACCTGCGGTCCGCTCCCCACCACGGCATCGGCTACGGGATGCTCACCGAACTCGACGGCGACGCGGGCCGTCGACTGCGGACGTCGCCGCAGATCGTGCTGAACTATCTGGGCCGGCTCACCGTCGCGGACGGCCCCGCCTCCGCTCCGGGCCCGTGGATGCCGGTGCAGGCCAGCGGTCTCGGCCTCACCCAGGACCCCGACATGCCGGTGTCCGCGGCCCTCGACATCTCCGCCGGGGTGCGCGCAGGACCCGACGGCGGTGCGCTGCAGGCGTCGTGGACGTATCCGACGGGAGTGCTCGACCGGGCAGACGTCCAGCAGCTCGCCGAGCTGTGGCTGGAGGCGTTGCACGGGCTGGCCGGGTACGCCCGCACCCCCGGCGCCGGGGGACTGACGCCGTCGGATCTGGGTCTCGTGGAGCTCGACCAGAGTGGGATCGACGCGTTGGAGGCGACACGGCCCCGGCTGGCCGACGTGTGGCCGGTGACGCCGCTGCAGGCGGGGCTGCTGTTCCACGCACACCTGGCGGAGGACGCGCCCGACACGGACGCGTACCTGATCCAACTGGTGATCGAGCTGCGGGGCGAGCCGGCGCGTGAGCGACTCCGGGATGCGGCGCGCAGCCTGCTCGACCGCTACCCCAACCTGCGCGCCGGTTTCGTCGACGATGTCGGCGGCGAGACGATCCAGGTGATCGAATCCGACGTCGCGGTGCCGTGGCGCGAAGTCGACCTGTCGGGCGAGGCGCCCGCGGAGGTCGAGTCTCGGTGGCAGGCACTGTCGGCCGAGGACCGCGCCACACCGTTCGCGATGGACCGTCCGCCGCTGCTGCGCTTCACACTGGCGCGCGTCGGGCACGCGTCGTACCGTTTGCTGCTGACGCACCACCACATCCTCCTCGACGGCTGGTCGACGCCGCTTCTGCTGCAACGGTTGCTGATGCAGTACGCGGCGGAACCCGACGTGACCGCGCCGCCCCCGGCCGGCGACTACCGCGACTACCTCGTGTGGCTCGCGACGCGCGACCGCGAGGCGTCGGTCGCGGCCTGGTGCCGAGCACTCGACGGCGTCCCGGACCCGACGCTGCTCGCCGCGCCGGAAACGCCGGAGACCGCCGGTGCGTCACACGATCTCGACCTGGTCCTGAGCGATGCCGACACCGCCGCTCTGACCCGCGTGGCCCGCGATCACGGTGTCACCCCCAACACCGTCGTCCAGGTCGCGTGGGCGCTCGTGCTCGGAGTCCTCACCGGGCGAACGGACGTCGTCTTCGGTGCGACGGTGTCCGGTAGGCATGCGGACGTTGCCGGGATCGAGTCGATGATCGGTCTGCTCGTCAACACGGTTCCGGTTCGGGTGCGCACGGATCCACGTGAAACCGTGGGGGAGTTGCTCCGTCGTGTGCAACGCGAGCAGGCGGCGCTGATGGAACACCACGACGTCGCACTCGCGGACCTGCAGCAGGCGGTAGGACCGGGCGCCGTGTTCGACACCCTCACGGTGTTCGAGTCGTATCCGATCGACCGCTCCGGGCTCGAGCGCGGCGCCGACATCGCCGGCCTGAGCGTCACCGCGGTGCACGGGATCGACGCCACCCACTACCCCGTGACGTTGCGCGCCGCGCTCACCGATCGGTTGCACCTGACGGTGAAGTATCGGTCCGGCGCGGTCGACCGGGCGGACGCCGAACTCCTGCGCGCTCGTGTGCAGACGGCGCTCGATCTGGTGACCCACCACCACGACCGGACGATCGCCCGGGTCGATCTGTCGACACCGGCCGAGCGGAAGGAAGTGCTGCCGAGCGGCGGTTCGGCGGCGGCGCCTGCGCTGCTCCCGCAGATCCTCGCGTCCGGGGCCGCCGCGAACCCGGACGGGCTCGCGGTGACCGCCGCCGACGGCTCCCTCACGTACCGGGAGCTCGACGAGCGTTCGAACTGTCTCGCGCGATCGCTGATCCGCGCGGGTGCGGGTCCCGGCGCGGTCGTGGCGTGCGCGTTGCCGCGCTCGGCCGTGTCGGTGCAGGCGACGTGGGCCGTCGCCAAGTCGGGAGCCGCATTCCTCCCGGTCGACCCCGCGTATCCGCGCGAACGTATCGAGAACATGCTCGCGGATGCCGACGTGGGCGTCGGAGTGACGTCGGCGGCGGATCGGCGCAACCTCCCGGACACCGTCCGCTGGATGCTGCTCGACGACCCGGTGACCGTGGGGGCACGCGAGCCGACGGACGCCGTCACCGACCGGGACCGGACCGCCCCGATCCACGCTGACGACGTCGCCTACCTGATCTACACGTCCGGGTCGACCGGACGGCCCAAGGGGGTTGCGGTCACTCACCGCGGCCTGACGAGTCTGGTCGACGAGATGCACTCGCGCTACCCGATCTCGCAGGCCGCGCGGTGCCTGCACGTCTGTTCACCGAGCTTCGACTTCGCGGTGCTGGAACTGCTGCAGGCGGGTGCGGTGGGCGCCGCACTCGTGGTCGCGCCGCCCGACGTGTACGGCGGATCCGCGCTCGCCGATCTCCTCGTCGCGCAGCAGATCACCCACGTCTGCATCACACCGGCGGCGCTCGCGACGGTCGAACCCGGCCGATTCGACGACCTGGCCGCCCTCGTGGTCGGCGGCGACGCCGTCGGAACGGAGCTCGTCGCCGGCTGGGCGACCGGGCGCAAGATGATCGACGGCTACGGACCGGCGGAGTCGACCATCGTCACCACGTTCAGCGCACCCCTGGTTCCCGGCGCCGACGTGCCGATCGGGACGCCCGTCCGCGGGACCCGTGTGCTGGTGCTCGACGAGTACCTGCGGCCCGTCCCGCCCGGGGTGCCCGGCGAACTGTACGTCGTCGGTGCCGGTCTCGCCCGCGGCTATCACCGGCGACCGGGATTGACCGCCGCCCGATTCGTGGCCTGCCCCCGGGCGGCGGCCGGAGCACGCATGTACCGCACGGGTGACATCGTGCGTCGCCGCCCCGACGGCGCGTTCGACTATCTGGGGCGCAGCGACTTCCAGGTGAAGGTGCGCGGACTCAGGATCGAACTCGGCGAGATCGAGGCGGTCCTGGTGGCCCACCCCGCGGTGGCCCACTCGGTGACGGTGGCGCGCCGTCGCGGCGCCGGCGATTCACTTCTCGCGTCGTACGTCGTGCCGGCGACCGACGACGGAGTCGACGTGGCGGAACTGGCGGAGTTCGCGGCGCGCCGACTGCCGCGGCACATGCTGCCGAACGCGATCGTGGTTCTCGGTGAGCTGCCCGTCACCCCCGTCGGCAAGCTCGACCGCGACGCGCTGCCCGAACCCGACTTCGGCCGCCCGACCGCGCCCTACCGGGCGCCGCGCACTCCCGCGGAGGAGCAGGTGGTGGCGGTCTTCGCCGAGATCACCGGTGCCGATCGGGTGGGCTTGGACGACAACTTCTTCGGGCTCGGTGGCAACTCGCTCGGCGCGACGCGCGTGGTCGCCCGCATCAACCGGGCACTCGGCTCCGGGCTCGACGTACGCGACCTCTTCGAGTGCGGCACCGCGGGACGGCTCGTGGAGCGCGCGGCGCAGCGCGCTCGTGTTGACTCGCCCGCCGGCCTGCGCGGCGGGGTACGCCCGGAGCGTCCGCCGCTGTCGTGGGCGCAGGAGCGGATGTGGTTCGTCGATCAGTTCGATCCCACGTCGGCTGCCTACAACGTGCCGATGGTGCTGCGGCTCACAGGCACGCTCGACACCCGGGCCCTGCGCGCCGCACTGACCGATGTCGTGGAACGGCAGGAGTCGTTGCGCACGGTCTTCCCGTCGGGCCCGTCGGGGCCTTCGCAGGTGACCGTCGCGGCCACGGACGTCGTCGGAGATCTCGAAGCCGAGCCGGTGCGGCACCAGGATCTCGACGCCCGCATCGGGGACCTGCTGCGGGCGGGATTCGATGTGGCGACCGAGGTTCCGGTCCGGGCCCGCATTCTCCGCCTCGACCCGGAGGTGCACGTTCTGGTCCTCGTGCTGCACCACATCGTCGCGGACGGCTTCTCGATCGCGCCTCTGGCCCGAGATGTCGCGGTGGCCTATGCGGCGCGGGTCGCCGGCCGACCACCCGGCTGGGAGCCGTTGACCGTGCAGTACGCGGACTTCGCGCTGTGGCAGCGCCGCGTCCTCGGCGATCCCGACGACCCGTCGTCGATGCTCGCCCGCGAGGAGGCGTACTGGCTCGACCGGCTCGCGGGCGCACCCCCGGTGACGACGCTGCCGTTGGATCGCCCGCGGGGCGCCCGCCGATCGACGCGCGGCGGACGTGTCGAGTTCTCGGTGGGGCCGGACGTGCATCGTGCGCTGGCCGACATCGCAGAGCACCACGATTCGACGATGTTCATGGTGGTGCACACCGCGTTGGCGGTGCTGCTCGCGCGGATCGGCCAGGACCGCGACGTGGTGATCGGGACCCCCGTGGCCGGACGTGGTGAGGCCGAACTGGACGATGTCGTCGGCATGTTCGTCAACACGCTGGCGTTGCGCACCGAGATCGACCCGGCGGCCGCGTTCGGGGCCGTCCTCGCCCGGGTGCGCGACGGCGACGTCGAGGCCTTCGCCCATGCGGACCTGCCGTTCGAGCGGCTCGTCGTGCGGTCCGGTGCGGAACGGACCACGTCGTACGCCCCGCTGTTCCAGGTGCTGCTCGAGTTCCGGAACGTCGAGGCGCCCCGTCTCGAGTTGCCGGGGCTGACGGTGGAGGCCGTCGGCATCGAGGCGCGCGAAGCGAAGTTCGACCTGCAGTTCGGGATCGGCGAGCAACACGACCAGCGGGGCGCGCCGGCCGGCCTGCGCGGCGAGATCGTCTACGCGACCGACATTTTCGACGAGTCCACGGCGGCCGGTCTGGCCGGCATGCTGTCCCGGTTGCTCGCGGCGGTCGCGGTGGACCCGGCCATCGCCGTCGGTGACGTCGGACTGATCGACGCACCCGCACCGGCCGCCGTGCCCGTGACGGCGGAGGGCACCCTGGCGGATCTGTTCGGCGCGGCCGCCGCCGCGGGCCCGGACGCCGTGGCCGTGGTGTGCGGGGACGAGCGGATCACCTATCGCGACCTCGATGCGTATTCGAACCGGCTCGCCCGCTGGCTGATCGAACGGGGCATCGGCCCCGAGTCTGTGGTCGCGGTGGCGATGGAACGGACGGTGGACCTCGTCGCAGCACTCGCGGGTATCGTCCGGGCGGGGGCGGCGTATCTTCCGGTGGACCCGGGCTACCCGCCCGAGCGCATCGGATTCGTGGTCCGGGACGCGGGAGCGCGGACGCTGCTCACCGACGCCGGATCGGCGGCCGGGCTCGCGGACGTCACGTTGCCGGAGCACACCGAGATCGTCGGTCTGGATGCCGAGGACGTCCGGGAGCGGATCGACGGCCGGCCGTCGGGGCCCGTCGCCGACCACGAGCGTGTTCGTCGGCTGCACCCGGACTCACCCGCCTACGTCATCTACACGTCCGGCTCGACCGGACGCCCCAAGGGCGTCGTCGTCACCCATCGCAACGTGGTGACGCTGCTGTCCGGGGCGCGTGACGTCATCGGTTTCGACGCGTCCGACGTGTGGACGCTGTTCCACTCCTATGCCTTCGACTTCGCGGTGTGGGAACTGTGGGGTGCCCTCGGGTTCGGCGGTCGCGTCGTCGTCGTGGACCGGCACACCGCGCGATCGCCGGACGACTTCCTCGCGGTGCTGGCGGCGGAATCGGTGACACTGCTCAGCCAGACCCCCTCGGCCTTCGGCCAACTCGCCCGTGCAGAAGCCGACTCGGATCGTCCGCTCGCCCTCCGCCGGGTGGTGTTCGGTGGCGAGGCGCTCGACGCCACACAACTCGCGGACTGGGTGGCGCGCCGCGGTGCCGACCGCCCCGCGCTGATCAACATGTACGGGATCACCGAGACGTGCGTGCACGTCACGTGGCACCCTGTCGATGCCGCCGAGGTCGATTCCTTCCGCCCCGTCGGATCGGTGATCGGCGTCGGACTACCGGGAATCGGCGTGCGCGTCCTCGACGACCGGCTGCACCCGGTACCGGTCGGTGTGGTGGGCGAGCTGTACGTGGCGGGCCCTCAGGTGGCGCGGGGCTACCTGCACCGCCCGGACCTCACGGCGTCGCGTTTCGTCGCGGATCCGTGCGCGCCGTCGCAGCGGATGTACCGCTCCGGTGACCGGGTGCGGTGGACCCGGTCGGGCGACCTCGAGTACATCGGGCGCGCGGACTTCCAGGTGCAGGTGCGGGGGTTCCGGGTGGAGCCGGGTGAGGTGGAGGCCGCACTGACCGCGGTGCCCGGTGTCGCGTCGGCGGTGGTCCTGGCCCGCGCCGAGTCCGCGGGCGCCGATCGTCTGCTCGGGTACGTCGTCCCGGAACCGGGGGAGACCGTGACTGCCGAGACGGTGACCGGCGCAGTGGCGCAACGATTGCCGTCGTACATGGTGCCGTCCACGGTGACGGTGCTCGGCGAGTTCCCGCTCACCTCGAACGGCAAGATCGACCGCGCGGCGCTTCCGGACCCGCGGCCGGTGGGCGGCGAGGGCCGCCCGCCCGCCACCGATGTCGAGCGGATCCTGACCGAGCTGTACGCGGACGTCCTCGGGGCCGAGTCGGTGGGCGTCGACGACTCCTTCTTCGGGCTCGGCGGCGACTCGATCATGTCCATCCAGTTGGTGTCCCGCGCCAAGGCGGCCGGGGTGACGATCACCCCGCGCGACGTGTTCGAGTGCCGCACCGTCGCCCGTCTCGCGGACGTCGCCGCGCAGCTCGACCGGCCCTGCGTCGAACTACTACCCGAACTACCCGGCGGCGGTGTCGGCGACGTCGCCACCACACCCGTCGTGCACTGGCTGGCGGAGCGCTCCGGTGACTTCCACCGGTACGCACAGTCATTGGTGCTCGACGTACCGGTCGACCTCGACCCGGACGCGCTGGCCACCGCCGTGGACGCGGTGCTCGACCGGCACGACATGTTGCGCGCGCAGTTGCGGCACGACGATCGCTCGCGCACGGGTCGGCGCCTGACGGTGCGTCCGCCGGGAGCGGTCGACGGACGCTCGGCGATGCGCGCCGTGGCCGTCCCGACGGTGCGGGGCGCCGCGTTCACCGAGGCGGCGCGGGCGGCGCTGAAGGAGGCCGCCGATCGGCTGGACCCGTTCTCCGGGAGCATCCTCCAGATCGTGCGCCTCACCGCACCCGACGGTGTTCGGCTCCTCGTCGTCGTGCATCATCTCGCGGTCGACGGGGTGTCGTGGCGGATCCTGATCCCGGATCTGGTGGCCGCGTACACCGGGGCCGTCGCGGGCCGGGACCCCGACCTCGCGCCGGTCGGCACGTCGATGCGGACGTGGGCGGACGGACTCGTGACGGCCGCGCAGGACCGCGTCGACGAGCTCGGGCTGTGGCGGTCGATGACCGAACCGGTGGGGCCGAGTCTCGCGGCCCGACAACTGGATCCGAGCGTCGACGTCGGTGCCACCACCGATCGGGTCGAGATCGCACTGTCGGCCGAGGTCACCCGCGCACTCACGACGACCGTGCCGCGCGTGTTCCGCGGCTCCGTCGACGACGGCCTGGTCAGCGCGTTGGCGCTCGCGGTGGCGCAGTGGCGGCGGGAACGTGGCGTCGACGTCGACGCCGTGGCCGTCACCCTCGAGGGACACGGCCGCGAGGATCACGTGGTGCCCGGCGCCGACCTCGCCCGCACGGTCGGCTGGTTCACCACGCTCCATCCCGTGCGATTCGATCTGTCGGACACCGACCTCGATGCGGCGACGACGGGCGGCCCGGCGTCCGACACCGTCGTCAAGGCCGTGAAGGAAACGATGCGCTCGATTCCCGACCACGGCATCGGTTTCGGTCTGCTCCGGTACCTCAACGACGAGACCCGGCCGGTGTTGTCCGCCCGCCCGGTACCGGAGATCAGCTTCAACTACCTCGGCAGATTCGACACCGGTGCGGGCGGTGCGTGGCTACCGGTCGAGGACGCCGAGCTGCGGGGAGTGGCCACACCCGAGCTGTCGGCGCCCGCGGTGGTCGACGTCAACGCCGCCGCGGTGTCGGGACCGGACGGCCCCCGGATCACCGCGACGTGGGACTTTCCGCGCGGGCTCCTCAACCGCGGTGAGGTGGAGCGGCTGGCGCAGTGGTGGGCACGCGCGGCCGAGGCGATCGCGCGGCGCGCGGGCACACCGGGCGCCGGTGGATTCACCCCCACCGACCTGGACCTGGTCGCGTTGGATCAGGGGGCGATCGAAGTCCTCGAGGACCGCTACCCGGAACTGTCCGATGTGTGGCCGCTGTCCCCGATGCAGCGCGGCATGATGTTCCACTCGGAACTGTCGGCCGACGCCGCCGACGCCTACCTGGTGCAGCTGGTCCTCGAACTCGACGGCGCCGTGGAGGTTCCGCGGCTGCAGCGTGCCGCGCACGCGCTGCTCGGGCGGTACGCGAACCTGCGGACGGCGTTCGTCCGCACGCCGGGTGGCGACGCCGTACAGGTGGTGCAGGGTGCGGTGGACGTGCCGTGGAGCGAGATCGACCTTCGCGAACACAGCGAGCCGCAGGCCACCGCGCGAATGCGTGAGCTGCTCGACACGGACCGCGCGACGGCATTCGATCTCTCGCACGCACCGTTGCTGCGAATCACACTGGTGCACATGCCCGGCGGCGCCGAACGCCTGGTCGTCACCAACCACCACATCCTGTTCGACGGTTGGTCGACGCCGCTGCTGCTCGAGGACCTGTTCGCGCTCTACGCGGCGGACGGCGACCCGGCCGGGCTCTCCACACCGACCTCGTACCGCCGCTACCTGCACTGGCTCACCACCCGTGACGATTCGGTGACGTTGCGGGCGTGGACCGACGCGATCGCCGGCGCCGCCGAACCGACGCTGCTCGCCGACCGATCGGCGGCCACCGACCGGTACGTCGAGTCCCGCGATCTACCCTTCCGGCTCGATGCCGACCTGACCGCTCGGCTGCGCGTTCGCGCCCAGGACCGGGGGATCACCCTCAGCACCGTCGTGCAGACCGCGTGGGGAATCGTGCTGGGGCTCCTGACCGGTCGCGACGACGTCGTCTTCGGCGCGACCGTCTCCGGTCGGCCGCCGGACCTCGCGGGCGTCGAGACGGCCGTCGGCCTGTTCATCAACACCGTCCCGGTCCGGGTTCGGCTGGACCCGTACGAGAGTCTCGGTGATCTCCTCGCGCGGATCCAGACCGAGCAGACGGCGATGCTCGATCACCACCACGCCGGACTCGACGCCGTGCAGCGGGCTGCCGGTCCCGGCGCGGTCTTCGACACGCTGACGGTCTTCGAGTCGTATCCCCTGCGTGACGCCGACGGTTCGGGCACGGAGATCGCCGGTCTACGGGTCGTCGGTATCGACGCACGCGACTCGGCGCACTATCCGCTGAGCGTGGTCGCGGCGGTGCGCGACGGACTCAACGTGACCATGAAGTTCCGACCCGACGTGCTCCCGGAGTCGGAGGTCGCTGCCATTGCCCAGCGCCTACTGCGGGTGCTGCGTTTCCTCGCCGACGAGCCGGACCGCCGCGTCGCCGCGCTCGACTTCCTCTCGGAGGCCGAGCATCGTGCTCTCGTTCCGATGTGTACGGGACCCGGCGCCGCGCCGCGCACGCTCGCCGCGATATTCGACGCCGCCGCAGCCCGCGACGGCGAGGCGCTCGCGCTCGTCGGCGACGGCCGGGAGGTGACGTACGGAGACCTCGACCGGCGCTCCAACCGGCTGGCCCGCCACCTGTCCCATCTCGGGATCGGCCCGGAATCGATGGTGGTGCTGGGGATTGCACGATCGTTCGAGTCGGTACTCGCGGTGTGGGCGGTGGCGCGGTCGGGGGCCGCCTTCGTGCCGATCGACCCCGACTATCCGCCGGAGCGGGTGGCGACCATGCTTGCCGATTCCGGCGCGACGGTCGGTGTCACGACCCGGGAACACCGGTCCCGGTTGCCGGACACGATGCAGTGGCTGGTGCTCGACGATCCGGGTTTCGTGCGCGCGTACGAGACGTGGCCGGCCGACGCCGTCACCGACGCCGATCGCACCGCACCCCTGCTACTCGACAACGTCGCCTACCTGATCTACACGTCCGGCTCGACGGGACGCCCGAAAGCCGTCTCGGTCACGCACCGGGGTCTCGGCAACTACGCCGATGTACAACGCGATCGCTGCGGCCTGTCCCCGGACGCGCGAACCTTGCACTTCTCGTCACCGAGTTTCGACGTGTCGGTGGTCGAGTACCTGCTGTGCTTCGCGGTGGGCGCGACGATGGTGATCGTCCCCCGAACCGTGTACGGAGGTAGCGAACTGACGGCGGTGCTGCGGAAGCGGCGCGTCACGCACGCGTTCATCACCCCGGCCGCGCTCGCGTCGGTGGATCCTTCCGGGCTCGACGACCTCGAGTGCGTCCTGGTCGGCGGCGAGTCCTGGTCGCCGGAACTGGTGGAGGACTGGCTGCCGCAATGTCGGATCCTGAATGCGTACGGCCCCACCGAGACCACCATGGTCGTCAACCTCGAGGAGTCCGCCGCGGACCGGCCGGCCGAGCATTCCCTCGGCCCGCCCATCCCCGGGGTCGCCGAGGCCGTGCTCGACTCCTGCCTGCGTCCGGTGCCCGCGGGGATCGCCGGCGACGTCTACATCGCCGGGCCCGGACTGGCCCGTGGCTACCACCGACGGCCCGGACTGACCGCGGCCCGGTTCGTCGCCGACCCGTACGGCGCTCCGGGCGACCGCATGTACCGGACCGGAGACGTCGGCGCGTGGCGGCCCGACGGAAAACTGGAGTATCGCGGGCGCAGCGACTTCCAGGTGAAGGTCCGTGGCTTCCGGATCGAACTGGGCGAGATCGACGCCGTCCTCACCGGGCATCCCGACGTCCGGTTCGCCGCCACCCTCGGCCGCCGCGGGCCGGCGGGCGACACCATGCTGGTGAGCTACGTCGTTCCGCGCGACGGCCGTCACGTACACGTCGACGATCTGAGACGACACCTCGCCGAGCGGGTGCCGGAGTACATGGTCCCGACCGCGACAGTCGTGCTCGACGACATCCCCCTCACCGCGGTCGGCAAGCTCGATCGGCGGGCGCTGCCCGAACCGGAGTTCGGTCTCGCCGCAACGACCTTCCAGGCTCCGACCGATCCCGTGGAGGAAGCGATCACGGGGGCCTTCGCGGAGGTTCTCGGACTGGGGCGCGTGGGAACCGGCGACAACTTCTTCGACCTCGGCGGCAACTCGCTGTCCGCGACCCGCGCGGTGGCACGACTCGACGCGTCACTGGGCGTCGACCTCGGCGTGCGGGCGCTGTTCGAGGCCCCCACCGCGGAGGCGCTCGCCGAGCGGATCGAGCACGCCGACACCGGGCCGTCGGGCCGTCCCGTGCTCGAGGTGATGCCGCGCCCCGCGGAAATCCCGTTGTCGGCGGCGCAGCAGCGGATGTGGTTCATCAACCAGTTCGACCCGTCCTCGCCCGCGTACAACGTGCCGATGGCGGTGCGTCTGACCGGGGCTCTCGACTCGTCGGCATTGCGGGTGGCGGTCGGCGATGTCCTCACCCGGCACGAGGCGCTGCGCACGCGTTTTCCGGTGGGCGCCGCCGGCCCGAGCCAGGACGTCCGCCCGGCCGCCGAGGTCGCGATCGACCTCGACCCGGTGGCGGTCTCGGGCGACGACGAGCTGACGGTCCGCACGCGCGCGATCATCGCGACGGGATTCGACGTGACGGAGCGAGTTCCGGTCGACGGCGGACTGTTCGAGTTGGGTCCGGACCTGCATGTCCTGGTTCTCGTCGCGCACCACATCGTGATCGACGGGCTGTCGTTGGGGCCGCTGTCGCGCGATCTGATGCAGGCGTACGTCGCACGGACCGCCGGTCGGCCTCCGGACTGGGATCCGCTGCCCGTCCAGTACGTCGACTACACACTGTGGCAGCGGGCGCTCCTGGGCGACGCGAACGATCCGGGCTCCCTCCGGTCCCGCCAGCTCGCCTACTGGACCGAGACGCTGTCGGGCGCGCCGGACCTGTTGGGGTTGCCGAGCGATCGTCCTCGGCCGATGCAGCAATCCTTCCGCGGCGACCGGGTCGAGTTCACGCTCGATCCCGGGTTGCACCGCCGGCTCCTGACGTTCGCACGCGATCACGGCTCGAGCCTGTTCATGACGATTCACGCGGCCCTGGCGGTGCTGCTCGCCCGGTTGGGGGACACCGACGACATCGTGGTCGGCACCCCCGTCGCGGGCCGCGGCGAGCGGGCCCTCGACGATCTCGTCGGAATGTTCGTCGGGACCCTCGCGCTCCGCACGAGAGTCGATGCGCGGCGATCGTTCTCGGAGCTTCTCGAGTCGGTGCGCGACGTCGATCTCGGTGCCTTCGCGCACGCCGACGTGCCGTTCGAGCGTGTCGTGGAGGAACTCGACCCCGCCCGTTCGACTGCGTATTCGCCGTTGTTCCAGGTCGCCCTGGAGTTCCAGAACGACGAGAGCGCTGGCGTGGAGCTGTCCGGGTTGCGGCTCGAGGGCGTGTCGATCGGCGCCGGAATGGTCAAGGAGGACCTCGAGTTCGTGCTCGGCGAGCGGTTCGACGGTGTCGGAGAGCCCGCAGGGATCTCCGGTGTCGTGGCGTTCGCGACCGACCTGTTCGATCGGGAGACCGTGCAGGGCTTCGCCGATCGTTTCGTGCGCATCGTCGAGGCCGCCTCGTCCGATCCGGAACGGCCCGTCGGTGATCTCGGGATTCTGCACCCGCACGAACTGGCCGGGTTGGCGCCCGCGCTCGGCGCCCCGGACGCGCCGCCCCTGCTCCTGACCGATCTGCTCGTCTCGGCCGCGCGCAACCCCGATGCCCTCGCAGTGGTGTGCGACGGCCGCGAGCTGACGTACCGGCAGCTCGACGAGGGGGCGAATCGGTTGGCACGCCACCTGATCGCGATGGGAGCCGGGCCGGAAGGGTACGTCGCGCTGGGCCTGTCTCGATCGGTGTCGTCGGTGCTCGCGGTGTGGGCGGTGGCCAGGACGGGTGCGGCCTTCGTTCCGGTGGACCCGAACTATCCCGCGGAGCGCATAGCGCGGATGCTCGCCGATTGCGGTGCCACAGTGGGTGTCACGGTGCGATCGTGCCGGGAGCGAGTACCCGGCTCGTTCGACTGGGTGGTGCTGGACGACCCGGGCGTCGCGGAGGCTGTCGCGGCCGAGGCGGCCACCCCGATCTCCGACGCCGACCGGAGGCGTCCCCTGCGTGCCGACCACCCCGCCTACCTGATCTACACGTCCGGTTCGACCGGCACGCCGAAGGGCGTCGTGCTGACCCATCGGGGTCTGGCCGACCTGGCTGCCGAGGAACGGGATCGGCTCCTGGTGACGCCGACGGCGCGGACACTGCACTTCGCTTCGCCGAGCTTCGACGCGTCGGTGTTCGAGACGGTGATGGCACTCAGTGCGGGAGCGACGATGGTCGTCGTGCCTCCGGACATCTACGGCGGCACCGAGTTCGCCGAGATCCTCGCCACCGGCGGGGTGACGCACGGGTTCGTCACGCCGACCACGTTGGCCTCACTGGATCCGGTGGGCCTCGAGAGCCTGCGGACGCTCGTGGTGGCGGGGGAGCCGTGTCCGCCGGAGTTGGTGCGGCGCTGGGCGCCGGGGCGCACCATGCTCAACGCGTACGGCCCGACGGAGACGACGATCATGGCGAACATCAGCGCGCCGATGAGCCCGCACCGGCCGGTGACGCTGGGCGGCCCGATCCGGGGTGTGCGCGAGGTCGTGCTCGACTCCCGCCTGCACCCGGTGCCCCGCGGGGTGGTCGGGGAACTCTACGTCGCCGGATCGGCGCTCGCGCGCGGCTACCATCGCCGCCCGGGGACCACGGCCGCCCGGTTCGTCGCGGACCCGTTCGGCGCTGCCGGAGACCGGCTCTACCGGACCGGTGACCTGGTGCGCTGGCGGACCGACGACACACTCGAGTACGTGGGCCGCAGCGACTTCCAGGTGAAGGTGCGTGGCTTCCGGATCGAGCCGGGGGAGATCGACACCGTCCTGGCGGCGCAGCCGGGCGTGGGATTCGCGGTCACGCTGGCGCGGCGGGGGCCGGCCGGCAACATGCTGCTGTGCTCGTACGTGTGTCCCACCGTCGACGCGCACGTGGACCCGGACGAGATGCGCCGCGCCGTCGCCCGCCACCTGCCGGCGCACATGGTGCCGTCGGCCGTCACGGTTCTCGATCGCGTTCCGCTCACGCCGACCGGCAAGCTCGATCGCGATGCCCTGCCGCCGCCGGCCTTCCTGACGGCGCCCGCGGTGTACCGGGAGCCGCAGGGCCCGGTCGAGACGGTTGTGGTCGACGCGTTCGCAGACGTCCTCGGTGTCGAGCGAATCGGCATGGACGACAGCTTCTTCGACCTCGGCGGGACCTCGTTGCTCGCTACCGGACTCGTCGCGGATCTGAGTGCGCGGATGGGCACCCGAGTGTCGCTGCAGGCGCTGTTCCTGAACCCGACTCCCGCGGGTCTGGCCCGCCGCCTCGAGACCTCGGCGCCGGACGACGTCGGAGCCGCCCTCGCACCGGTGATCACACTCCGGGCGGAGGGGGACGGCCGGCCACTGTTCTGCGTGCACCCGGGAATCGGATTGTCCTGGGGCTATGCGGGTCTCGTGGGATTCCTGCCGCCGGAACGGCCCGTGTTCGGTCTGCAGCTCCCGGGCATCTCCGGGGGACCGCAGTACGCGTCCGTGGAGGCACTCGCCGCGAGCTACGTCGACGAGATGGAGGCCATCGCGCCGGACGCCGCGTGCGATCTGCTCGGCTGGTCGTTGGGCGGTGTGCTGGCGCACGCGATGGCCGTCGAGCTGCAGCGGCGCGGGCGGCCCGTCGGTGCTCTGGTCGTGATGGACAGCTACCCCGACGACGGAGCCGCTCCGCTGCTCGGGCGTCTCGACCTCGCCGACCTGCTGCGCGGACTGGGACTCGAAGTCACCGCGTCGGATCTCACCTACGACGACGCCGCGCGAATGATCGACGCGCACTTCGGAACCTCCGGCGGCATCACCGGGGCGCACCTCGAGCGGATCGACGACGGCTACGCGAACTCGCGACTACTGGTGCACCGCTACGTGCCGCAGGTGTACGACGGCGATCTGCTGGTGTTCCCGGCCCACGGCGACGGCGACGGGGACCGGCGATCTGCGCAGGAATGGCGGCCGCTGGTCACCGGCGACATCGACGAGCACCCCGTGGACTGCGGGCACAACGACATGGTCGAGGGCGAGTCGCTCGCGGTGATCGGGCCGGCGCTGGCCGCATACCTGGATCGGCGGAGCTGAGCTCCCGGCCGCGTCGACCTACAGCTGGGCCACCGGGGTGGACGGTTCGATGTCGACCCCCAGCGCGCGGAGGTTGCTGTCGAGCACTCCCCAGATCGACGTCTGCAGGAACCGGGCGAGGCTCTCGCTGGGCACCGGGTGCTCGGGCTGGCTCAGCCACCGGTTGACAGTCGCGTCCACCAGCCCGACGAGCGCGAACGCCATCGGCTCCGCGAGCTCCGACGTGACGCCGCGGCGGTCGAGGATGCCGGCGAGCAGGGCGCCCAGTTGGACCCCGATCGCGGTCTTGGTGCCGGTGACGGCGCGCGAGCCCACCGACGTCCGGCTCGGCGCACCCTTGCCGAGGAAGGCGTGCAGACGGGGGTGCTCGACGATCCACCGCAGGTAGGTGTCCACGGCCAGCTCGATCGCCTCCCGCACCGTGCCGTGCGGGGTCAGGACCGGCCCGAGGTCGGACATCAGCACCTCGATGATCCGCAGGCGGATCTGTTCGTCGAGGTCACCGCGGTCGGCGAAGACCCGGTAGACCACCGATCGCGGCACCTCGGCGCGTTCGGCGATCTGCTGCACCCCGATGTCCGTGCCGCCGTCCTCCACCGCCGCGAGCGCGGCCTCGAGGATCCGGTCGCGCCGCCGCATCTTGTGGTCGTCCCACCGAGTCGCGCGCCCGTCCGTCATTCGGCGAACAGTACCCGCCCGGGCATTGACTGGACACGGTGTCTCACTTATTTTTGGCGGGACAGCGTGTCACAGACAACTGGAGCCGAATCGGGAGTTGGTATGGGCAGCAGGGTGTTCGTCGTCGGGGTCGGGATGACGAAGTTCGAGAAGCCGGGAGCCCGGGACTGGGACTACCCGGAGATGGCCCGGGAAGCGGGAACCAAGGCGCTCGAGGATGCCGGGATCGACTACCGGCAGGTGGAGCAGGCCTACGTCGGCTACGTGTACGGGGAGTCGACGTCCGGCCAGCGCGTGGTCTACGAGCTGGGGCTGACGGGCATCCCGATCGTCAACGTCAACAACAACTGTTCGACCGGGTCGACCGCGCTGTACCTCGCGACGCAGGCGGTTCGCAGCGGGCAGGCGGACTGCGCACTCGCGCTGGGCTTCGAGAAGATGCAGACCGGCTCGCTCGGCACCACGTACGACGACCGCGAACAACCGATGATGCGGCACCTGTTGGCGCTCGCGGAACTCCAGGAGTTCGCGATGCCGCCCGCGCCGTACATGTTCGGCGCCGCCGGCAAGGAGCACATGGAGCGGTACGGCACCACCGCCGAGCAGTTCGCGAAGATCGGCGTCAAGAACCACCGGCACTCCGTCGCCAATCCGTATGCCCAGTTCCAGGACGAGTACACGCTCGACGACATCCTCGCGGCCAAGCCGATCTACGGACCGCTCACCAAGCTGCAGTGCTCGCCGACGTCCGACGGCTCCGGCGCGGTCGTCGTCGTGAGCGAGGCCTTCGTCGACCGCCACGATCTCGCCGACCGGGCCGTCGAGATCGTCGGCCAGTCGATGGTGACGGACCTGCCGAGTACGTTCGAGGACCGCAGCGCCATCAGCCTCGTGGGCGCCGACATGACCCGCACCGCCGCGCGCCGCGTGTACGAGCAGGCAGGCATCTCCCCGGAGGACGTCGACGTCATCGAGTTGCACGACTGCTTCTCCACCAACGAACTCATCACGTACGAGGCCCTCGGGCTGTGCGCCGAGGGCGAGGGCGGCAAGCTCGTCGACGCGGGCGACACCACGTACGGCGGACGCTGGGTCGTCAATCCCTCCGGCGGTCTCATCTCCAAGGGGCACCCACTCGGGGCCACGGGGCTGGCCCAGTGCAGCGAGCTGACGTGGCAACTGCGCGGCACCGCCGACGCACGTCAGGTCGACGATGCCCGTATCGCCCTGCAACACAACATCGGGCTCGGTGGCGCGGTCGTCGTCACCGCCTACCGCCCGGCACAGCGCTGAATTCGAACACACGTCGACAAGGAGTTTCGTCATGGCTTCCGTTTCCGTCTCCGCTTCCCTGCCCACCACCCCCGACAAGGCGTGGGATGCGCTCTCCGACCTGAGCCGCTGGGAGGAGTGGCTCACCATCCACCAGGGTTGGAAGAGCGAGCTGCCCACCGAGGTCCGCCTGGGCGCCACGTTCACCGAGGTGGTCTCGGTGATGGGGATGGCCAACAAGATCGAGTGGACCGTCACCGAGGTGGAGGTCCCGAAGATGGTCAAGATCTCGGGTACCGGAATGGCGGGTGTCAAGGTCGAGTTCACCCTCCGCGTGGCACCCGACGGTTCCGGCAGCACCGCGAGCGTCGACGCCTCGTTCACCGGCACCATGATCGTCGGACCGATCGGCAAGGCCGTCGCCAAGAACGCCGCGGTCGACCTCGAGGCATCGCTCGCGAAGTTCGCCGAGCTGGTCGGCTGAGGAATGACCACCCCCACAGTCGAGTTCGACACTTCCGGACTCGGGGTCTGGACCGAGGAACAGCGGTTCGACGTCACCGCCGAGC
Source organism: Rhodococcus sp. SGAir0479 (assembly GCF_005484805.1). Lineage (NCBI taxonomy): Bacteria > Bacillati > Actinomycetota > Actinomycetes > Mycobacteriales > Nocardiaceae > Rhodococcus > Rhodococcus sp. SGAir0479. The sequence goes on along the minus strand of NZ_CP039432.1, from coordinate 3,635,797 downwards.
GCATCGCCGAGTACGCGGCCGCGACCAACGATCCCATCGCGCGCCATCTAGCCGGTGAGGTGGCCCCGCCCGTGTTCGCGGTGGTGCCGGCGTTCACGTCCATGGCGCCGGCGGCGCTGGCCGTGGCGCCGGTGGAACTGCTGATGAAGCTCGTGCACGGCGAGCAGGACTTCCACTTCCACCGCCCGATCCGCCCCGGTGACGCGCTCGTGACCCGGGCCAAGCCGATCGGATTCGAAGGACGCGAGAACGGGTCGACGGTCGTCGTCTACGTCGAGACCCGCACGGACGACGGCGAACTGGTCAACGAGCAGTGGATGACCGCGTTCTTCCGGAAGGTCGACGCCGGCCCGGGGGAAGGGGAACGCTCGCCCGGGCACCGATTCGACGAGCGGCTGCGTGAGACGGAGCCGGCGGCCCGCGTGCGCCAGCACATCGACAAGGATCAGACGTTCCGGTATTCGCCGGCGTCGGGAGATCCCATGCCGATCCATCTCGACGACGAGATCGCACGCATGTCCGGGTTGCCGGGCATCATCAACCACGGCCTGTGCACGATGGCGTTCACGTCGTGGGCAGTGCTCACCGAACTGGCGGACGGCGACGTCGAGCGCCTGCGCCGCCTCGCCGTCCGCTTCGCCAAACCTGTTCTGCCGGAACAGGACATCGAGACCCGATTCTGGAAGTCGGGGTCGGGTTCCGGTGACACCACCTATGCGTACGAGACCACCGTGGGCGACGAGCTGGTCATCAAGGACGGTCTCGCCGTCGTTGCCGACCGGCGGCCGTGACCCCCACCGAGTGCTGGACTGAGGAGAGAAACACCATGGGAACTCTGGACGGACGCGTCGCGATCGTCACCGGCGCGGGACGCGGTATCGGCCGCGAACACGCCCTGCTGTTCGCCCGCGAGGGCGCTGCCGTGGTCGTCAACGATCTCGGTGGCGCCAACGACGGCACCGGATCCGACGTCGGCCCGGCGCAACAGGTGGTCGACGAGATCGTGGCGGCCGGCGGCAAGGCCGTCGCCAACACCGACAGCGTCGCGGACTGGCCGGGGGCCGAGGCGCTGGTGCAGCAGGCGGTGCAGGAGTTCGGCCGGCTCGACGTCGTCGTCAACAACGCGGGCATCCTGCGGGACGCGTTCATCGCCGGCATGGAGGAGAGCCAGTGGGACGCGGTCATCGCCGTCCACCTCAAGGGACACGCGGCGGTGCTGCACCACGCGGCGGCCTACTGGAAGGCGCAGACCAAGGCCGGTGAACCGGTGCAGGCGTCGGTGATCAACACCGCGTCCGCGTCGGGCACGTTCATGCCGAACGCAGGCCAGAGCAACTACGGCGCGGCGAAGGCCGGAATCGCCGCGATGACGCTCGTGGCCGCCGACGAGTTGGAACGGTACGGGGTCCGGGTCAACGCGATCGCCCCCATCGCCCGAACTCGGCTGACACTCGCGACACCCGGCATGGGGGCGTTGTTCGCGGCCGAGGTCCCCGAGGGCGAGTTCGACGCGTTCGCGCCGTCGAACATCTCACCACTCGTCGCGCGGCTCGCGGCGGCCGACTGCAAGCTCACCGGCAAGGTGTACGCGGTGCAGGGCGGTGCGATCACCGAACTCGTCAACTGGCAGGGCGGGACCACCATCGAGAGCGACGGGCCCTGGGCGGTCGACGATCTCGCCGAGCGGTTGGGCTGAGGGGAGCCGGTCATGGCGCGCAACACGTACGAGCTGGGGCTGGGACTGAGCGAGGAACACGTGGCGCTGGCCGATTCGGTCCGCGCGTTCGCGGAGCGGACGGTCACACGGGAGCGGACCCGTGCCGGGCTCGAGTCCGATGCGACCGCCGAGGCGGCGCAGCTGTGGTCGGCGGTGGCCGAGCAGGGGCTGCTGGGACTGGCCGTGCCGGAGGAGCAGGGTGGGCACGGCGCCGGTCTGCTGGGTCTGGCCGTGGCGCTCGAGGCGCTGGGGCGGTCCGTGGTCCCCGGGCCGTTCACGCCGACCGCGGCTGCGGTGGCCGTGCTGGCCGCGACCGACTCGAAGGCCGGTATCGAGCTGCTGCCCGAGCTGATCGACGGCTCCCGCACGGCCGCAATCACGCTCGGTCCGCCGCTGCACGCCGAGCGGACGGGCAGCGGGTACCGGCTCGCGGGTGCGGTGGACGCCGTCGCCGGCGGCGGCGCCGCGGATGTGCTGGTGCTGCCGGCGACGCTCGGTGACACCGTCCGGTGGGTAGTGGTCGATCGCGCCGACGTCACCGTCACCGTGCAGGACGCGATCGACCCACTGCGGGGTGCGGCGCGGGTGGAGGCCGCGGAGACGGTGGTCGACGCGGACCGCGTTCTCGACGGCCTGGACGAACGCCGGGTACGTTCGATCGTCACGGTGATCTTCGGTGCCGAAGCAGTCGGTGTCATGTCGTGGTGTGTGTCCACCGCCGCCGAGTACGCGAAGACCCGGGTGCAGTTCGGTCGCCCCATCGGGCAGTTCCAGGCCGTCAAGCACAAGTGCGCGCACATGGGCATCGAGCTCGAAAAGGCCCGCGCGGTGGTGTGGGATGCGGCCTCGGCACTCGACGAAGAACACGAGACAGCCGATTTCGCGGCCGAGGTGGCGGCGGTCCTGGTTCCGGATGCGGCCGTCCGGGTGGCGCAGGACTGCATTCAGGTCCACGGCGGAATCGGTTTCACGTGGGAGCACGACGCGCACCTGTACTACCGCCGTGCGCTCGCCGTCCGAGGAGTGCTCGGCACCCGCGAGGAGCGGGTCGATCGCGTCGCGGGGCACGCGCTCGCCGGGGTGGTCCGCCGGTCCGAGCTCGAGCTGCCCGCCGAGGCGGCGGAGATCCGCGCGATCGTGCGCGCGGACCTCGCTCCCGTCGCGGCGATCGCGGACGAGGACGAGCAGCTGATCGCGCTCGGTGACGGCGGCTGGGTACAGCCGCACCTGCCGAAGCCGTACGGCCGCGGGGCCGGTCCGCTCGAGCAGATCGTGATCGCACAGGAGATCAAGGCCGCGGGGATCGCGATGCCGCAGCTGCTCATGGGCGGCTGGGCGGTGCAGGCCGTCGTCGCGCACGGAACCGACCGGCAGAAGCAGGAACTCGCGGTCCCCACCCTGCGTGGTGATCTGGTGTGGTGCCAGCTGTTCTCCGAACCGGGCGCCGGCTCCGATCTCGCAGCACTGACCACCCGGGCCGAGAAGGTCGACGGGGGATGGCGGATCAGCGGCCAGAAGATCTGGACCACGGTGGCGCAGTTCGCGGACTGGGCGATGCTCATCGCGCGTACCGACCCGTCGGCGCCCAAGCACGAGGGCATCACCTACTTCGTGCTGGACATGGCGACGCCGGGGATCACCGTCCGGCCGTTGCGGGAGATGACCGGGTCGGCCCTGTTCAACGAGGTGTTCCTCGACGGTGTGTTCGTTCCCGACGAGAACGTCGTGGGGGCGGTGAACGACGGTTGGCACGTCGCCCGCACCACGCTGGCCGGGGAGCGGGTGGCGCTCAGTCAGAAGCTCGAGGCGTACGCGAGCGACGACGACCTGTTCGCGTTCGTGCGCGGTCGCGAACTCGGCCCGGTGAGCCGCTACCGGTTCGGCGAGCTGGTGGTCGAGAGCCAGGCCATCGATCTGATCGGTGCACGCCTGGTCCTGAAGCAGCTCTCCGGCGCCGATGTCAGCACCACGGCCTCCGTCGGGAAGCTGCTGGGCATGGGTCTGGGACAGTCGATCTCGGAGTTCGTGGTGGCCGAGCTGGGTCCCGCCGGCGTCGTGGCGGTGCCGGGTCAACCGAGCGACAAGGCCATGGAGCAGCTCATCGCCGGGCGCGCGACCACCATCTACGGTGGCACCACCGAGGTGCAGCTCAACGTGATCGCCGAGCGGATGCTGGGGCTGCCCCGGGACTGAGCACGGGCCGGACCTGCAGGGAGACGACCGCGCGGGTTCAGTCGGGGGTGTCGGGCTCGGGGGCCGGGTGTTGCTGTGCCTGCCGGAGTTCGGCATTGATGCGCAGCGCGTCGCGGAGCTGGTCCTCGAGGATGATGATCCGGCAGGCAGCATCCACCGGGGTGCCCTGGTCGATCAGTTCGCGGGCGCGGGCGGCGATGCGCAGCTGATAGCGGGAGTAGCGGCGGTGACCGCCCTCGGAGCGCAACGGGGTGACCAGTTTCGCGCTGTCGAGGCTGCGGAGGAAGGCCTGTGTGACACCGAGCAGTTCGGCAGCCCGGCCCATGCTGTACGCCGGGTAGTCCTCGTCGTCGAATCTGTCTCCTGGCCCGCTCGGGCTCGGTGTGTCCGGAATGCGCGTAATCCTCTCGGCACGGGACGACGCCCCGGCGCCTGAATCGGCGCCGGGGCGTGAGGGGTTTATCTGGACAGGCCGGCCGCCAGAGGCCGGCTCACTTATCTGTTCCCGCGGGGCGGGGATACGCGATCGAGTAACGGCTAACCGTGCACCACCTCCTGGTCGGGGATCTTCCTGTGTTCCGCGCCGGTCGGCTCGCTACCGGCCCGGACGCGACGCCGGGCGGCGTCGCAGGTCCTGCCACTTCCATTTCCCTGCGCTACCGAGCGGGTCCAGCTGCCCGGTAGGGGCGGGACGCATCGAGCCTTCCTGAACACATCAACACTCATCTCGACGCGTCCCGCCGTACTCTCCAGATTCCTCCATGCAGGTCTTCCCTGAACCTGCCTCTTCGGCCCTCTGTTTCGTCTACGACGAAAAGATTACAACGGCCGACAGGGAATGTCTACAGCGGCCGCGATAGATTTTCTTGTGACGGTCGTCACTCTTCGGCCGGCCGGCCCCGCCTCCTGCGCAAGGGGGCGGGGCCGGCGGTGCGGTACGAAACGCTGTGGGCGAGGAGGATTCAGCTGTGTGCGTTGCGCAGTTCGAACTTGAGCACCTTGCCGGTCGGGGTGCGCGGCAGTTCGAGCGGGAAAACGATCTCGTCGGGCACCTTGTAGCCGGCCAGGAGCGAGCGGGTGTGGGCGGTGACCTCCTCGGCAGTGACCGAGTGCCCCGGCTTGACGATGACGAACGCCTTGGGGCGCTCACCCCACTTCTCGTGCGGCACACCGACGACCGCGACGTCGAGCACCGCCGGATGCGACATGATCGCCTGTTCCACCTCGACGGTCGAGATGTTCTCGCCACCGGAGATGACGATGTCCTTGGCCCGGTCCTTGAGCTGGATGTAGCCGTCGGCGTGCATCACGCCCAGGTCGCCGGTGTGGAACCAACCGCCGGCGAACGCCTCCGCCGTGGCCTGCGGATCGCGGTAGTACCCGAGCATGACGTTGTTGCCGCGCAGCACGATCTCGCCCATCGTCTGCCCGTCCGCCGGCACGTCCTCCAGGTTCTCGTCGACGACGCGCGCGTTCTCCGCCTGCACCATGCCGACGCCCTGCCGGGAGATCAGCGCGGCCCGCTCCTCGGCGGTGCGGGCGTTCCACGACTCCTGGTACTCGCAGATCGTGTACGGCCCGTACACCTCCGTGAGCCCGTAGACGTGCACGACGGTGATGCCGAGCGCCTCGAGCTGGCCGATGACGGTCGGCGACGGGGGAGCACCCGCCGTCGTGATGCGCAGGGCGTCGACGGGATGCGCCCGCTCGGCGCCGGCGATGGTGGTGCACACCGCGGGCGCGCCGCACAGGTTCGTGATGCCGAGGTCGTCGATCGCGTCCCAGACCGCGTCGGCACGCACCGCCCGCAGGCACACGTGCGTGCCCGCCGCCGCCGTGACCGCCCACGGCGTACACCAGCCGTTGCAATGGAACATCGGCAGCGTCCACAGATACCTGGTGGAGCCGTCGAACCCGTTGTGGAACGTCTCGCCCAGCGAGTTGAGATACGCGCCGCGGTGGGAGTACATGACGCCCTTGGGCTTGCCGGTGGTGCCGGAGGTGTAGTTGATCGCGATCACCTGCTGCTCGTCGTCGACACCCCAGTGCAGGGGCGCGTCGGCCACGCCGTCGCGACTGTGCAGGAATTCGTCGTACCGTGCCGTCACCACACCGGCGGGAACGTCGGGGTACGGGATCGTCGAGTCCGGTATCTCGACGATCTCGGTGACGCTGCCGACGTGCTGCCGCACGGTGCGCACCGAGCCCACCAGCTCGGAGTCCACGAACAGGATCTTCACGCCCGCGTGGTCGAGAATGTACTCGAGCTCCGGGCCGGCCAGGCGCGAGTTCAGCGCTACCAGCACGCCACCGGCCAGCGGCACCGCAAAATGTGCCATCAGCATCTCGGGAGTGTTGGGGCACAGGTACGCGATCCGGTCCCCGGGTTCGATGTGGGCGCGCAGCACCCGGGCCAGGCGTGCCACCTCGTCGGCGAACTCGCGGTACGTGTAGCGGCGGTCCCCGTGGACGATCGCAGTCTTGTCGGGGAAGACCGACGCCGAGCGGTCCAGGAAGCGCAGCGGACTGAGCGGGGTGTGGTTCGCCGAGGCGGACAGTGGGGACACGAGTACCTCCGGGGTGAGTGCACGTGACGGGCGTTACAGTCCGTCGCCGCCGACGCTATGGGCCACGGCCCGGCCCCCGCTACCCTCTGAAGTGGGTATCCCGAGACGGGCGCCCGAGCCCGTCAGACACACCGATCCACCGAACGAACAGATGACCGAGACCCTGAGACCGAGCGACGAGGACGCCATCCGCGCCGAGCTGCGTCATCTGCGGACGAGCACCTCGCTGCCGGTGCTGTTCGGCGGTATGGCCGACGGGCCCAGCATGCGGTTGTCCGGTTTCGTGGGGACCCGCGGGACGCTGCTGTGCGACCTCGTCATCGACTCCGCGTGCGGGCTGGGCGGCCGGGTGATGGCAGAGCAACGTCCCGGCGCGGTGCAGGACTACGCGCACTCGCGGCACATCACGCACGACTACGACCACGAGGTGGCGAGCGAGGGCATCGAGTCCCTGTTGGCCGCCCCGGTCGTCGTGCGTGGGAAGACCCGAGCCGCGGTGTACGGCGGGCTGCGGGCCAACCTGCCGATCGGGGACGTCGTCGCCGAGACGGTGATGCGATCCGTGCGCAGACTCGCGCACGAGATCGAGGTGCGTGACGAAGTGGACCGCCGCATCGTGATGATCGACAACGCCCGCGCCGAACCGGCGACCGGCCGGGACCCGCGGGTGTCGGAAGGGATCGTCGAGAGCTACCTGGCGCTGCGCTCGATCGTCGACCGACTCGACGACGCGGATCTCAGCGCCGAGGTCGCGGCAGTGGAGCAGAAGCTGCGGGGATTGACGACCGGGGCCTCGGCGCAGGCGAAGGTCTCCCTGTCGGCTCGCGAATTCGAGGTGCTCGTGCACGTGTCCCTCGGCTGCCGCAACGCCGAGATCGCCGAACGTCTGGGGCTGCGGGTCGACACGATCAAGAGCTACATGCGCAACATCATGGGCAAGCTCGAGGTCGGCAGCCGGCACGAGGCGGTCGTCGAGGCGCGCCGTCAGGGCCTCATGCCCTGACGGGCCGCCGTCAGTAGTCGGCGGCGTCCCGCAGAATGCTGACGAATTCCTCGACGGCGGTGGAAGATTCACCGGTCGTCCGCTTGAACAGTCCGACGGGCTCCGCGGTACCCGGTGTCGGCTGCGGCAACCGGACGAGCGTGCCGTCGTCGAGATCCGTCTGCGGTACCCGCTCGGGGGTGAACCACACCGCGTCGCCGCGGCGGGTGAGGGTGCGGGCCAACGTGACGTCCAGCGTCTCGACGCAGCCGGGTGGGAGGCGGAGGCCGTGGCGTCGGAACAGCGTCTCGGTGTGGTGCCGGGGGACCGTTCCCGCGGTGGCGACGACGAGCGGGTAGTCGAGTACGGCCGGCACGGGCGCCGGGGCGCCGGCCGCGGCCAGCGGGTGGCCCGGCCGCACGATGAGCGCGAGCGATTCGGTGTAGAGCAGTTCGAACGCCAACTCCTGGAGCGTGTCGGGTTCGGCCATCCGTCCGAGCGCGAGGTCCAGTTCGCCGGCGCGCACCGCGGCGACCAGCACGTCGTTGGAACCGGTGACGACCCGGACGTCGACGCCGGGGTGGGCCACCCGCAGTCGGGTGATCGCCTCGGGCAGCAACACGCTCGCCACCGTCGGCAACGCGCCCACCCGAACCGGGGCGCTGGGCGTATCCGCGCCTGCCAGAGCCGACGCCGCCGAGCCCATCGCGTCGGTGACCGCGACCGCGTGCCGCAGGAAGTGCTCCCCGGCCGGGGTGAGGTGCGCGCCCCGTCGGCCACGGTTGACGAGTCGTATCCCGGCCAGAGCCTCGAGTTCGTTGAGTGTCTTCGTCACGGCCGGTTGGGTCAGATGCAGCCGCTCGGCCGCCCGGCCGAGATTGCGTTCCTGCGCCACTGCGACGAAGCACGACAGGTGCCGCAGCCGCAGCCGTTGCAGGAGGCGCGCCGCGCCCGCACCGTCGGCGGCGGGTGGGAAAACAAAACCATCCGGCATTTCCTCAGGTTATGGAAACCTGGTCAAAGGGTCAATTTACATGACCAATCCGAAGAAATAGCCTGATCGGAGATCCGCTCGACAGGAGAAACCATGACCATCGGCGAATTCGTCGAACGCGATGCCACGGCGCATCCCCCGGCGCTCACCCCGGCCTACAAGACCAGCGTGCTGCGCTCGCCGCGCAACGCTCTCATCTCGCCGCGGAACACTCTCTCCGAGATCACCGGGCCCGTGTTCGGCGCCGACGAGCTGGGGGAGAAGGACAACGATCTCATCCTCAACTTCGCCAAGGACGGACTCCCGATCGGCGAACGCCTCGTCGTCCACGGCTACGTGCGCGACGAGTTCGGCAATCCGGTCTCCGGTGCGCTGGTGGAGGTGTGGCAGGCCAACGCGGGTGGACGCTACCGGCACAAGAAGGATCAGTACCTCGCGCCGATCGACCCCAACTTCGGCGGCTGCGGCCGCATGCTCACCGACAGCAACGGCTACTACGTCTTCCGCACCATCAAGCCGGGCCCGTACCCGTGGGCCAACGACACCAACGCGTGGCGGCCCGCGCACATCCACATGTCGCTCAGTGCCGACGGATGGGCGCAGCGGCTGATCACGCAGCTGTACTTCGAGGGCGACCCGCTGATCGAGCGGTGCCCGATCGCACGGACCATCCCCACCGTCGACCAGGTGCGCAGCCTGATCGCCCAGGAGGACCCGGCCAACAACATGCCGTTCGACGCCCGTACCTATCGGTTCGACGTCACGCTGCGCGGGCGCCGCGCCACCTTCTTCGAGAACGCTCTGCCCGGAGGCGCGCGATGACTACGACCGGCCGACAGTCCACCCGTTTCACGCCGCACCCGATGGTGACGCGGTTCCCCGAGACCCCGTCGCAGACCGGCGGCCCCTACGTCCACATCGGACTCGCGCCGCACCAGGCCGGTTTCGACGTGTTCGAGAACAACTTCGGCAACGATCTCGTCTCCGGCGACACCGTCGGCGAGCGCATCACGATCGAGGGGCGGGTGTTCGACGGCAGCGGCACGCTCGTGCGCGATGCGCTGCTCGAGATCTGGCAGGCCAACGCCGCCGGCAAGTACGCGCACCGGCTCGATCCCCAGGACAAGGCCGTCGACCCTGCCTTCCGCGGCTGGGGGCGCACCGGCGCCGACTTCGACTCCGGTGTCTTCGAGTTCCACACCGTCAAACCGGGACCGGTCGCGGCGGACGGTGGGCGGGTCCAGGCCCCGCACATCTGTGTCGCGATCTTCGCGCGGGGTATCAACGTAGGACTGCACACCCGCATCTACTTCGACGACGAAGCCTACCGCAACGCGGCCGATCCGATCCTGTCGGCCATCGAATGGGAAACCCGTCGCCGGACGCTCATCGCGAAGCGATCCGAGCGCGACGGAAAGGTGGTCTACACCTTCGACATCCGCCTCCAGGACACCCCGGACGGCGGCGCGGAGACGGTGTTCTTCGACATCTGACGCGAAGCTCCATCCCGCCGGGCGCAGGCGGGCTCTGGGCGCAATCCGGTGTAGCCGGCACCCGTACTGCGGGTGTCGGCTACACCGGTATTCGGCTGTTTTCCGGATGTCGCGTGGTTCAAGCAGCGTGTGGTCCGGCGCGGTTGTTCGCGGGCATGGGTTTCTTGTACGGGTCCACCAGTGACGGTGGGGTGAATGAGGGGTGGTGGTCGGCGCCGATCTGTACTTCCCAGTGGCTGTGGTGCAGGAGGCGGTGGTGGTAGCGGCAGAGTAGGACGAGGTTGTCGAGGTCGGTGGGTCCGCCGTCGGCCCAGTGGTGGATGTGGTGGCCTTCGCAGTGGGCGGGCGGTGCGCCGCAGCCGGGGAAGGCGCAGCCGTGGTCGCGGGCGATCAGCGCCCGGCGCTGCTTCTTGGAGACGGTTCGGGTGGTGCGGCCCAGGTTCAGCGGTACACCGTCGTCCATCACCACCGGGGTGAGGTGGCAGTCGCAGGCAAGGCGGCGGGCGGTGGCGATGGTCAGCGGCCCGAGGTGCGGCAGGGGGGAAACATCCTTACCGTGAAATTCGCTGCTGCCGAACAGGTTCTGTGTGTCGGCGTCCCTGTCTCGGCTTAACCACGCATCGTGGTCGTGGTCGTGGTCGTGGTTGTGGTCGTGGTCGTGGTCGGTGCGGGCGAGGTCACGGGCGTGCACGTGCAGCGACAGGTGCGGGCGCTCGCCGCCCTCGATGGGGGCGTCGCCGGAGTCGAGGTAGCGGCGCAGGATTTCGGCGAACGCCTCCGCCCGCCGCTGCCCCGGGGTGCGGGTCGCGGCGGGGTCGTCGTTCGGGTTCCGCGGCTTGGTCAGCGCGGACAGCGCCGTCAGCAGCATCTCCCCGGTGACTGCGTCGAGATCGCCTTTGACCGCGACGCGCCCGTTCAGGGTTTTCGAGGCGTGGAATTCGTTGCGGTCGCTGTCCTCACTGGGCGGGAGTTCGTCGGATTCGAAGATCCGCTCGAGCCGCGAGATGCAGGTGCGCACACTCATCGTGGTCGCCGCGGGGTTCGCCGCGCAGTCCAGTAGCAGGCGCCGGCAGTCGGGCAGTGCTTCGGTCGGCATGCCGTGGGGTGGTTGCCCGCAGAACTTGGTGATCAGAGCAGCATGCTCGCCGGAGATGGCCCCTGCGTTGAAGGCGTCAGCCACATCCGGTTCACGTCGCAATGCTCTGCCCAGCGCCAGGATTCGCGCCGCGGCCGGCACCTCCAGCAGCGTGTTGGCCGCCAGCCACTGCTTCACGCTACGAAACCCCAGCGTGTCGAACGAGACCGCGCGCTCGTCGATTTCGGCCACCGCGGCCACCCGCACGGCTTCGAGCCGATCGATCAGACGCGAGAGATCAACCGTCGTACGCACCAGGTCCAACTCGGCCAGCCCGCGCACGTCATCGTGACTGAGCGCCACGAGTGCGGCTGCTGTGGTGTCGAGTCCCCCCGGATTCATGACACCACTTTAGTTCGAACTGGTGTTCGAGTCAAGGGTTGGTTGCGTCGTGCGACGCCCTTCTCGTGCAGGGTGATTCGGGCACGGCGTTACGTGTCCGCGGCAGCGCGGCTTCTCGGTATTCCTTGACGCGGGGGAGTTCGCTGCAACGCGGCCGCGATCGATCCGACGACTGCCAGGGGAACGGCGAAGAGGAGGGATCCCAGAAGGAGGACCAGTTCGCCAGCCCGGCGATCGAGAGCCCTACAAGTGCGGCGACGGCCGACCAGGAAGTCCATCGTCGCATTGCCGACGCCGCCACCGCGGGCGGAGTCGCGAGCAGCAATCCCAGGCCGACCAGCGGCCGGATCCCCAGCACGTGGACGATGCGGTCATCGCAGCGGAACGAGGATTGGGACTCACCGATCTTCGCGCACGACAACGACACTTCAGCCACGGTCCACGTGATCCCGGCCCACGCGGTGAATGTCATCGCAGCCACGACTGACGCCCACCACAGCGCTCTCGACACGTCGGAAGCCTAGCTCGCCGGATGCTCGGTCATCGGGATGTCGACGACGGTCGGCGCTCGGTGCGAATCCGGCCTCCCTCGGGGCAGCCGCTCACGCGCCCTCCCCTTCGGCCGGCACGTGGCGTGACGGCTGTGATCCGGCCGACATGTCCGCAGCCGTACCGGGCGCGCGGTTGTCGCCCGTGACGGTCGCAGAGTAGGGTGTCGTAGTTCGTGTCGAACCTTTTGCCTGCGCGCAGTCGCGGGATTCGAGGAAGAGGAGGTGGGGCTAGCGATGAGTAGCCAACCTCCGAGTACCAGCTGAAACAGGACATTCCACGCCACCGCACATGCGAGGGTGGCGTTCGACTGGTGTCCGCGGGCTGCACTGCGGCCGGAGCGCGGACCTTCCCGAAAGCCGTAGTCGTTATGCGTGAAAAGCGTCCCAACCGTTCGATCCTGCCCCGGCGTGCCGCCGGGACCGCCGACGATACCGTCTCGCCCGAGCATTCGATGGCGCCGCGCCACCCGGGGCAGACGCCTGTGCCGCAGCATCGGCCGGTGGAGTCGAGCGTCGTCAACAGCGCGGTGTACCGCGACGGGCGACGCATCGGCTCGCCTGCCACTCTCGCCGAGGCGCTCGCGAGTCTGCCCGACGAGTCGTCGATGGCGTGGATCGGCCTGTACCGACCCGACGACGCCCAACTGTACGCCGCGGCAAAACAATTCGATCTGCACGAACTCGCCGTCGAGGATGCGATCGTCGCCCACCAGCGCCCCAAGCTGGAACGCTACGGCGAGACGCTGTTCGTAGTGCTGCGCGCTGCCCGCTACCTCGACGAGTCGGAGAGCGTCGATTTCGGCGAGCTGCACGTCTTCTGCGGCCCGACATTCGTGCTCACCGTCCGGCACAGCGAGTCGCCGGATCTGTCGAACGTTCGGAAGCGGATGGAGAGCGATCCGGATCTGTTGCGCCTCGGTCCCGAGGCCGTCCTGTACGCGATCCTCGACGCCGTCGTCGACGGCTACGCGCCGGTCGTCGCGGGCCTGCAGAACGACATCGACGAGATCGAGACCGAGATCTTCAGTGGTGACCCGATGGTGTCGCGGCGCATCTACGAGCTCTCCCGCGAGGTCATCGAGTTCCAGCGTGCGACCAAGCCGCTGCTGGGCATGCTCAGCGCGTTGTCGGCCGGCTTCGACAAGTACAAGACGGACGAGGAGCTGCAGCGGTACCTGCGCGACGTCACCGACCACGCGACCACCGTCGTCGAGCGGGTGGACGGCTTCCGAGATCTGCTCGCCAACATGCTCACGGTCAACGCGACGCTCGTCTCCCAGGCGCAGAACGAGGAGATGCGCAACCTGACGGCGGCCAGCTATGCGCAGAACGAGGAGATCAAGAAGATCTCGTCGTGGGCGGCAATCCTGTTCGCGCCCACACTGATCGGCACCGTGTACGGCATGAACTTCGATACCATGCCCGAATTGCACTGGCCCGGAGGATATCCCTTCGCGTTGATGCTGATGTTCCTCACGTGTTTCAGCCTCTACACGGTCTTCAAGCGGCGCGGCTGGCTGTGACCCGGGCGGCGGCGCTACAGTCCGGACTGTGACCGGACCGCGCGCGCTCGACCTCGGGATGCTGCTGACGCGGCGTCGCCATGTCGATTTCGCGCTGGTCTGCACGTGCAGTTGTCGTCGGCCCTGATCGGCCCCGACGACCATTCGCCGGGCGTTCTCTGCTGCCCGGACATCCGCATCTGCACGAGAGGTCCCCTCATGACCACAGCTTCCGTCTCCCGTCTGTCCGCCATCGTCGCTGCCACCGCCGACGCGGTCGCCGACGACGCCACCAAGGCGCACGTCGTGTTCCGGGCCGCGGCTCGGGCGCACGACGCCGTCGCCAGCACCGTCTCGCTGGGCAAGTACTCGGTCGAGGTCGACGAGCCACCCGCTCTGGGTGGTGACAACGCGGCGCCCAACCCGGTGGAGTACTACCTGGCGTCGCTGCTGTCGTGCCACGTCGTCACCTACCGCTTCTGGGCCGAGCGCCTGGGAATCCGGGTCGACGACATCGAGGCGCGTGCCGAGGGCGATCTCGACGTCCGCGGCTTCTTCGGCTTCGACGAGGCCGTCCGTCCGGGGTTCGGTGAGGTCCGCGTCGTCGTGACGGTCACCGGCCCGGAAACGCGTGAGCGCTACCTGGAGCTGCACTCGGCTGCCGAAGCGCACTGCCCGGTGCTGGACCTGACCCGCAACCCGACACCGGTGGTCTCGGTCCTCGAGACCCCCGCGTCGGCTGTCGGCGACGGACACTGACGGCAAACCACAGCGCGGAGAGGGCCGCGGGGTGCCACTATGGACCCCGTGGACCTGCCGATCGCGCCGCCCCTGCAACCGATGCTGGCCACGGCCGCGTCCGGAGTGCCCGAGCAACCCGCCGGTGAACCCGTGTGGTCGTACGAACCGAAGTGGGACGGTTTCCGTGCCATCGTGTTCCGCGACGGCGACGACGTCGTCTTCGGCTCCCGCGGCGGCAAGGACCTCGCACGCTACTTCCCCGAAATGGTGGAGGCGGTACGCGCCGAGTTGCCGCCCCGCTGCGTCGTCGACGGCGAGCTGGTGGTGCCCCGGGAGATCGAGGGACGCACGCGGTTGGACTGGGGTTCGCTGTCCGAACGGATCCACCCCGCCGAGAGCCGCGTCAACCTCCTCGCCGCCGAGACCCCCGCCCAGTTCATCGGCTTCGACCTGCTGGCGCTCGGCGACGAGGACCTCACGAAGCACTCGTTCACGGAACGGCGCGAGGCGCTGCTCGGGGCGGTCGGCGGTGGTCCGCGCTGCCACGTCACCGCCGCGACCCGTGACGCCGCGGTCGCCGAACGCTGGTTCGAGACGTTCGAGGGTGCCGGGCTCGACGGCGTCGTCGCCAAGCGACTCGACGGCCATTATCTACCGAACAAGCGGGAGATGGTGAAGGTCAAGCACTCTCGAACGGCGGACGTCGTGGCTATCGGGTACAGGCCGCACAAGAGTCAGCCGGGCATCGGGTCGATCCTGCTGGGTCTGTTCGACGGCGACGAGCTCCACATGGTCGGGGGTGCGTCGGCCTTCACGGCGAAACGCCGGGTGGAACTGCTCGCCGAACTCGAACCGCTGCGGGTGGGTGCCGACGTCGTCGCCGAGGGCGAGGCCACGCGGTGGCGGTCGAGCGCGGACCGCAGTTGGGTGCCGCTGCGCCCCGAGCGGGTGCTCGAGGTCGCATACGACCAGATGGAGGGCGGTCTGGGCGAGTGCGGCAGCCAGGCCGGAGTCCGGTTCCGGCACGCGGCGCGCTTCCTGCGGTGGCGGCCGGATCGAGACCCGCAGTCGTGCACGTTCGAGCAACTCGAGGTTCCATTGCGCTACGACCTCGCCGACGTCCTGACGGGAGAAAGCTGAAACATGGCCAGCACCAAAGGCTCTCCGGCGGAGGAACTCGACGTCGACGGCGTCGCCGTCCGGCTGTCGAATCCCGACAAGATCTACTATCCGCGCCTCGGCCCGGAGGGCGGCACCAAGCGGCACCTCGTGGAGTACTACCGGAAGATGGCGACCGGTGGCGAACTACTGCGGGCGCTGCGGGATCGGCCCACCCACCTTCAGCGATACCCGGACGGCGTGGAGGGCGAAGAAGTCTTCCAGAAGCGGGTGCCCGTCAAACGCCCCGAACACGTCGCGTCGTGCGAGGTGACGTTCCCGTCCAAACGCACCGCCGACGTGCTGCGCGTGCGCAGCGCCGCCGACATCGTGTGGGCCGCGAACCTCGGCACCGTCACGTTCCACCCGTGGGCGGTGCGGTGCCCGGACGTCGACCACCCGGACGAACTGCGCATCGACTTCGACCCGCAGCCCGGCACCGACTTCGACGACGCCCGCCGGGTCGCGCTGGACATCATGCAGCCGTTGCTCGATGAACTGGGACTGATCGGGTTCCCCAAGACGTCGGGAGGGCGTGGCCTGCACGTCTACATCCGGATCGAACCGCGGTGGGACTTCGTCGAGGTTCGCCGCGCCGGCATCGCGTTGTGCCGGGAGATCGAGCGGCGCAGCGGCGACCGCGCCACCACTGCGTGGTGGAAGGAGGAGCGGGGCGCCCGCATCTTCCTCGATTTCAACCAGAACGCGCGGGACAAGACCATCGCCTCCGCGTACTCGGCGCGCAACACGCCGATCGGCACCGTCTCGACCCCGGTGACGTGGGAGGAACTGGTGTCCGCCGAACCCGACGACTTCACGATCGCGACCGTGCCGGCCCTGCTCGCCGGCCGCCCCGACCCGATGGCGGCGCTCGACGACGTCGCGCACTCGCTCGACGTCCTGCTCGAGATGGCCGAGCGGGACGCGGCCGCCGGGCTGGGGGACCTGCCGTATCCGCCGAATCATCCCAAGATGCCGGGGGAGCCCAAGCGTGTGCAGCCCAGCCGCGACCGCGACCGCAAGGGGAAGTAGACCCGACCACCCGGTTTCACCGTCCCGATGTTCGGGTATGTCTGTTCTGCTCCGGCGGAAACCCTTCCGGCCGTAGGCTGCGCCAATCACAATGGTGTGAGGAGCGGGATCGGAGGTCACGATGACGATCCAGGTGGAACGCGACGCCGCGTCGCGCACGAAGGTGGTCGAGTCCCCGACCGTGCCGCCGTCCCCGGCGCCGCCCCCGGCGGTGCATGCCCGGACCGAGATGCTGGTGGATCCTCGGTTCCTCCCGCTCGCGGACCGCTTCTTCTCCATGTACCGGCAGCCACGCAACGGCGGCGGTGCGCTGGTCGCCTACGTGCACGGGGAGAAGGTCCTCGACATCTGGGCCGGGTACGCCGACCGGGACCGCCGCTGGAACCGCGACACGGTCGCGCTGTCGTTCTCGACCGGCAAGGGCGTCGCCAGCACGATCGTCCACCGTCTCGCCGAGCGCGGCATCGTCGACTACGACACCCCGGTGGCCGCCTACTGGCCGGAGTTCGGAGCCGCCGGCAAGGAGTCCATCACGCTCCGCGACGTCCTCACGCACCGCGCGGGCCTGCACCGGGTGCGAGGCCTGGTGCCGGGCCGGCTGGGTCTGCTGGACTACGACACCGTGATCGCCGCGCTCGCCGCGAGCGCCCCCGACCCGCGACGCCGCCGCGGGCCCGGCTACCACGCCGTCACGTACGGATGGCTCGTCGCGGAGACGGTGTCGCGAGCCGCGGGCAAGCCGTTCACGCAGATCGTCCGTGAGGAGATCGCGGAGCCGCTGGGCGCGGACGAGTTCTGGTACCACGTGCCCGCCGACCAGAAGCCGCGCATCGCGAAGCTGTTCCCGCACATCAACCCCGGGGGCCTCGACTGGCGACTGACGTCGTCGGTGCTCTCCGTCGCGGGCCCGCTGCGGGGCCTCGCGGAGGCGGCCATGCCCGACGGCTTCGACGAACTGGTCCGCAACCCCGCCGTCCACGACGCCGTCATGCCGGGATGGAACGGCGTCTTCGGCGCGCGGTCGTTGGCGCGGATGTACGCCGCCATCGCGAACGGCGGTGTCATCGACGGCACCCGCTTCCTGCAGCCCGAGACCCTCGAGCAGATGGGGACGGTCCAGACGCGCGACCGCGACTACGTGCTGGGCGTCAAGCTCGGCTGGCGTCTCGGTTACCACCCGCCGCTGCTGGCCAGCCGCACCCAGCCGTCGCGCGGGCTCGGCCATTACGGAGTGGGCGGATCGGGCGCGTACGCGGACCCGGAGACCGGTCTGGCGCTCGCGTTCGTGACCAACCGGCTGGGCAACGCCGTCACCGCGCTCGGGGACCTGCGACTGGCCCGGCTGGGCGCCGAGGCCCAGGCGATCGTGCGGCAGTGAGGGAGGTCCACCGATGAGCAACCACGTCTATCGAGTGATCAAGGTCGTGGGGTCGTCACCCGACGGCGTCGATGCGGCGATCGCCAACGCGATCGCCCGCGCGAGCGAGACGATGCGCAACCTCGACTGGTTCGAAGTGGTCGAGACGCGCGGGCACATCGAGGACGGGTCCGTCGCCCACACCCAGGTGACGCTCGAGGTGGGGTTCCGGCTCGAGTGACGAACCGACACGGCCGAACGTCCTCGGTCGCACGGAGCCTCGACCAAAACTGGAACACGTTATAGTCTGTCCGAGAACGACAGTCTCGGTCGGGAACTCACAGGTAGGGAAGAACTGTGGCTTATGTGATTACGCAGGCGTGCTGCAACGATGCCTCGTGTGTGGACGTGTGTCCCGTCAACTGCATTCATCCGACCCCGGACGAGCCCGAGTTCGCGACCACGGAGATGCTCTACATCGATCCGCAGACGTGCATCGACTGCGGTGCGTGCGTCGACGAGTGCCCGGTCGACGCGATCTTCGGTGAGAACGAGCTCAGCGAAGCCCACTCGATGTATCCCGAGATCAACGCCGCGTACTTCGACAAGCACCCGATCGGCCCGGACTGGCCGGAGCTGCCGGAACCGCGCCCGCTCAGCCCCGACCTCGGCACGCTGCGGGTCGCGATCGTGGGATCGGGCCCGGCCGCGTGTTACGCCGCGATCGAGCTCACCTCCCGGCCGCGCGTCGAGGTCGACATGTTCGACCGTCTACCCACGCCGTACGGCCTCGTCCGGGCCGGTGTCGCGCCCGATCACCCCGGCACCAAAGCGGTCTCCGACGTCTTCCGGTCGGCGCTGAGCAAGCGCTCCGTGCAGTGCCACTTCAACGTCGAGGTCGGCCGGCACATCAGTCACGACGAGCTGCTGCAGCACCACCATGCGGTGATCTACGCGGTCGGTGCCGCCAGCGACCGGCATCTCGGGGTGCCCGGTGAGGACCTGCCCGGCTCGCACGCCGCCACCGAGTTCGTGGCCTGGTACAACGGCCATCCCGATTACGCCGACCACACGTTCGACCTCTCGGGAGAGCGCGCGGTCATCATCGGTAACGGCAACGTCGCCCTGGACGTGGCCCGCGTGCTGGTCACCGATCCGGACGAACTCGCCAAGACCGACATGGCCGATCACGCGGTGGAGGCATTGCGTCGCAGCAACATCCGCGAGGTCGTCATCGTCGGCCGCCGCGGACCGGCGCAGGCCGCCTACACCAACCCGGAGTTGATCGCGCTCGGGCGTATGGCCGACGTCGACATCGTCGTCGACCCCGACGAGGTGATCCTCGATGCGGCCAGCCGGGCGTGGGTGGACGGCCCCGATTCGGAGCCGTCCGAGAAGCTCAAGGTCCGCCAGGTGGAGGAGTTCGCCAAGCGCACGGCGACCGACGGGCGCAAGCGGATCGTGTTGCGCTACCTGGCCTCGCCGCAGGAGATCCTCGGCGGTGACCGCGTCGAGGGAATCCGGTTGGTGCGCAACGAGTTGGTCGCCGACGACGCCGGCGCGCTCACTGCCCGCCCGACCGATCGGACCGAGACACTCGAGACCGGACTGGTGTTGCGGTCCATCGGATACAAGGGGCTGCCGATCGCCGACGTGCCGTTCGACGAGCGTCGTGGGGTGGTCCCCAACGAGAACGGCCGCGTCATCGATCCCGAGACGGGCTCCCCGGTCCCCGGCGTCTACGTCGCAGGGTGGATCAAGCGTGGGCCGACCGGCGTCATCGGCACCAACAAGTACTGCTCGACCGCGACCGTCGATCTGCTGCTCTCCGACTTCGCGGGCGGCGGGCTGGTCCAGCCGGACCACGACGGCGAGCAGTTGGCGCAACTGGTCGCCGAGCGGCAGCCGGAGGCCATCGACTTCCAGGGGTGGCAGCGCATCGACAAGAAGGAGCGGGTACTGGGTTCCGAGAGCGGTCGCGCCCGGGCCAAGATCGTCGATCTGCGGGCGATGCTGGACGCGGCGCGCGGCGAAGCGAGCTGACCCCGCGGGTCGGGTTGTCGAACGCGCGTCCGGTCTGTCTACATTGGAGGCGCCGGACGCAGTCCGTGTCCGGTTCTCGAGCAAAGGGGTACGGACATGACCGCGACGGCGAAGACTCGGCAGGCCCGATCCCGGCGGTGGGGTGCCAGGGCCGCGGCGGTTGCCGTGAGCGCCGCGACGGCCGGCGCGGTGCTCGCCGTACCCGCGCAGGCGGCCCCGCTCTTCCCGGGTGGCCCCGAGATCCCCGGTTTCGAGCTCCCGGCGTTCGAGTTTCCGCAGGTCCAGCTGCCCCAGATCCCGACGCCGCCGCTGGTGCTGCCGCCGGGCTTCGAACTGCCGCGGGAGGTGCAGGCGATGCTGCCGCCCGGGTCGGTCATGCCGGCCACCCCGCCGCTGGGCCCCGCGAACTTCTCCGCGCCGTCGATCAATCCGGCACCCGGCGAGGTGGTGGGCGTCGCGCAGCCCGTCGTCGTGAACTTCGACGAACCGGTCGGCGACCGCGCCACCGCTGAGCGCGCTATCCGGGTCACCGCCGAACCGCCCGTCGCCGGCGGCTTCTACTGGATCAACGACAAGCAGGTCCGCTGGAAGCCCACCGAGTTCTGGCCGGCCCACACCCGGGTGACCGTCGATGCCGGTGATGCACACTCGACGTTCTCCATCGGCGACGCACTGGTCACGTTCGCCGACGACAACACCAAGCAGATCACCGTCACCCGCAACGGTGAGGTCGTCAAGACCATGCCGACGTCGTTCGGCAAGCCGGGGTACGAGACCCCCAACGGCACCTACATCGTGGGCGAGAAATTCCGCGAGATGTACATGGATTCGTCCACGTACGGTGTGCCGATCGACTCCCCGGAGGGCTACCGGACGTACGTCGAGTACGCGACACGCATCTCCTACAGCGGCATCTTCGTGCACGCCGCGCCGTGGTCGGTGCAGCAGCAGGGGCACACCAATGTGAGCCACGGCTGCCTCAACGTCAGCACCGAGGACGGCCGGTGGTTCTACGAGAACGCCACCAAGGGCGACCCGGTGATCGTGCAGAACACCGCCGGCGGAGTCCTCAGCGGCGCCGACGGCCTGGGCGACTGGAACCGGTAGGCGCTTCGCGCCCGTGCGCCTTTCCGGTAACCGGCGCTACCGGAAAGGCACGCGACTGAGATATTGATGCCATGACGGTGACGCGTTCGATCCTGCTGTTCCTCCTGGCCGCACTGTTCGAGATCGGCGGCGCCTGGCTGGTGTGGCAGGGCGTGCGCGAACACCGCGGCTGGCTGTGGGTGGGTGCCGGCATGATCGCCCTCGGCGTCTACGGCCTGGTCGCCACGCTGCAACCCGACGCCGACTTCGGGCGCATCCTCGCCGCCTACGGCGGTGTGTTCGTCGCAGGTTCGCTGTTGTGGGCGGTGGTGATGGACGGCTTCCGGCCCGACCGCTACGACATCATCGGCGCGCTGATCTGCCTGTGTGGCGTCGGCGTGATCATGTACGCGCGGTAGGCGCTGCGCCTGGGCGCCAGCGCAACGGAGCGTCGCGCCGGCGCGGAGCGCCTACCAGATCTTGACGCGCTGGTCCGGATCCAGATAGAGGGCGTCGCCGGGTTGCACGTCGAACGCGTCGTGGAAGCTGTCGAGGTTGCGGATCACGCCGTTGCACCGGAACTCCGGCGGCGAGTGCGGGTCGACAGCCAGGCGCCGCAGCGCCTCTTCCTTGCGTGCCTTCGTCCGCCACACCTGCGCCCAGCCGAAGAATACGCGCTGCAGTCCGGTCAGCTGGTCCAGCACGGGAGCCTCGCCGCCCTCGGTGGCGATCCGGTACGCCTCCAGCGCGATCGACAGCCCGCCCAGGTCGCCGATGTTCTCGCCGATCGTGAACTCGCCGTTGACGTGATGACCCGGCAGATCCTTGGGCTCGAAGTCGTTGTACTGCTCGATGAGTGCCTTGGTGCGCTTGCCGAACTCGGTGCGGTCGTCGTCGGTCCACCAGTCGACCATGTTGCCGTCGCCGTCGTACTTGGCGCCCTGGTCGTCGAAGCCGTGACCGATCTCGTGGCCGATCACCGCGCCGATACCGCCGTAGTTGGCGGCGTCGTCGGCGTCGGGATCGAAGAACGGCGGCTGCAGAATCGCTGCGGGGAAGACGATCTCGTTCATTCCCGGGTTGTAGTACGCGTTGACGGTCTGCGGCGTCATGAACCACTCGTCGCGGTCCACCGGCCCGCCCAGCTTCGCGATGTCGCGATCGTGCTCGGCCGCGTAGCCGCTGCGGTAGTTGCCGACCAGGTCGGACGGGTCGATCTGCACGGCCGAGTAGTCCCGCCACTTGTCGGGGTAGCCGATCTTCGGGGTGAACTTCTCGAGCTTCGCGAGCGCCGCCTCCCGGGTCTGCGGGCTCATCCACTCGAGGTCGGAGATGTTGCGGCGGTACGCCTCCTGCAGGTTCGCGACCAGCTCCTGCATCCGGGCCTTGGACTCGGGCGGGAAGTGCCGCTCGACGTACAGCTTGCCGACGGCCTCACCGAGCAGGTCCTGCACCAGCGAGACGCCGCGCTTCCACCGCTCCCGGTTCTCCTCCGTGCCGCTGAGGGTCTTGCCGTAGAACGCGAAGTCCTCTGCGACGACGGCCTCGTTCAGGAACGCGGCCCGCGAGTGCAGGATCCGCCACGTGGCCCACGCCTTCCAGTCCTCGATGGGGCGGGACGTCCACAGTTCGGTGAACGACTCGACGAAGCTCGGCTGCCGCACCACGATCTCGGCGAGCTGCTCGGGTGTGGCCTGCAGCCCCGAGATCCATGCGGCCCAGTCGAACCCGCCGTGCCGCGACTGCAGGTCGTCCAGCGTCACCAGGTTGTAGCTCAGCTCGGCGTCGCGGCGCTTGACGACGTCCCAGTGGCCGGCCGCGATCGCGGTCTCGAGCTCGAACACGCGTTGCGCGTCGTACTCGATACCGGCCAGCTCGAACATCTTCCGGATGTGCGCGAGGTACGCGTCGCGGATCTCGGCGTAGTTCTCCTCCCGGAAGTACGACTCGTCCGGCAGCCCGATGCCGGACTGCGTGAAGTGCACCAGGTATCGCGCCGAGTTCTTGGCATCGGTGTCGACGTACTGGCCCACCGCCCCGCCGACACCGGTGCGCTGCAGCCGTCCGACGATCGCGGCCAGCTCGCTCAGGTCGGCGGCGTTCGCGACGGCCGACAGCTCCTCGGCGATCGGCTCCAGTCCGGCGGCCTCGACGGCCTCGGCGTCCATGAAGCTCGAGTACAGGTCGCCGATCTTCTGGGCGTCGGTGCCGTGCGCCGCGCCGGACGCCGACGCCTCCTGGATGAGCGTCTTCACGTCCTCCTCGGCCTTGTCGTAGAGGGTGCGGAACGCGCCGTCCACCGCGCGGTCGGCCGGAATCTCGTACTCGTCCAGCCACTTGCCGTTGACGTGCACGAACAGGTCGTCCTGCGGGCGGGTACCCGCGTCGAGGTGGGTCAGGTCGATGCCGGAATGCTGCGCAGTCGTCATCGCTCCATCTTTACACCGCGTCGACCGCCGAGGCCGATCCCGAAGGATTCCGCGCGGCAGGCGGCGGCAATCCTCCGGGACCGCGGGCCTCAGACGTCGACGCCGAGGTTGATCGCCGCGAGCATGCGGTCGGACTGCCGCGACGTCACCATCAGACCGGCCTCGTCGAAGATCCCGTCGGTGTCGTTGCGGGTGTCGCGGCCGGTGTGGTCCGTGTACGGCGAGACGGTCGAGAAGATCTCGTCGTTGAGAGCGTCGTCGAAGAACAGCTGCGTGGTGAGCACCGTCTTCTTGTCGATGTGCACCTTGAGGTGGATGTGCACGGTCCGGCCGGTGTACCAGCCCGGGAAAATGGTCGTGAACCGCACGATGCCGTCGGCGTCGGTGGTCTGCGCGCCCCGCAGGTAGGTGCCGTCGTCGGTGGTGGTGGCCTCCTGGTCACCGACGCTGTACGACCCGTCGGACGTCTCCCCGGAGCCGCCCATCGCACCCGGACCACCCGGACCACCCATCGCACCCGGACCACCCGGACCACCCATCGCACCCGGACCACCCGGACCACCCGGACCGCCTTCCGGCATCCCCTCGGGCGGTGTGCCACCGGGTGGGGGACCGCCCATACCGCCTTGCGGGGGCTGACCCATACCGCCACCACCGGGTCCGCCGCCCTGGTTCGCGGCGACCGACCCGGACTCGAAGCCGGAGTAGACGCCGCCGGCGTCGCAGTGCCAGATCTCGACGACGGCATTGGCGACGGCGGCCGCGCTGCCGTCGGCGCTGCAGTTCGTCAGGTCCTGCACCCGCATCGCCAGGTTCAACTCGAGCCCGGGGCGGTCGTCACGGACGTCGCTGCGGATCGAATCGACGTCGAACCAGTACGGGCCCTGCGTCTCCTCGACCGCCATGACACAACGCGGCGCCTGATCGAGCAACGCGCGCAGCTGATCGTCCACGGTGCCGGTGGCCGCGGCAGCGGTGCCCGCCGCGGGGGTCGACGTCGCCGCCGCGGGCGTGGTCGACGACGCGCCGCCACCGGTGCACGCCGCGATCAGTCCGGTCAGGCTCACGGTGCCGCCGAGCGCGAGCGCCCGCCGTCGGCTGATCCGCAGCCGGCTCAGTTCCACGTCCTTGTTCACGCGACGTCCTTCCTTGCAGCGAATGGTTCGTCGACCAGCGTGGCCGCCGGGGCTGGCGCGGGGCTGGACGTCCGCTGTGAGTTGCCTGTGAACGGGTCGGGTCAGACGCCGAGCCCCAGATTGATCGCCGCCAGGATCCGGTCCGGATCGCGCACGGCGGCCACGAGCCCGGTGTCGTGGAAGACGACGTCGGTGTCGTTGCGGGTGTCGCGGCCGGGGTGGCCCGGGTACGGGGCGACGGTCGCGAAGACGTCGTCACTCAGTGCGTCGTCGACGTACAGCTGGGAGGTCAGCACCGTCCTGCGGTCGATGTGGACCTTGACGTGGATGTGCACGGTCCGGCCGGTGTACCAGCCGGGGAAGATGGTCGTGAACTGCGCGATACCGTTCGCGTCGGTGGTCTGCGCGCCGCGCAGGTAGGTGCCGTCGTCGGTGGGCGGGAACTGGCCGTCGTCGAGGCTGTACGAGCCGTCGGACATCGTGACGACGGACGGGACGCCGCCGGCCGGTGCACCGCCGGCCGGCGCGGTGGTGTCGCCGCTCGCGGCGCGGGACGCGGCCTCGTAGCCGGAGTAGACGCCGCCCGCGTCGCAGTGCCAGATCTCGACGACCGCGTTCGCGACCGCGGGTGCACCGCCGTCGGGAGCGCACGCACGGGCGTGCTGGACCCGCAATGCCAGGTCGAGCTGCAGACCGGGGCGGTCCTCGCGGATGTCGCGGCGGATGGAGTCGACGTCGAACCAGTACGGGCCCTGGGTCTCCTCGACCGCCATGACGCAGTGCGGGGCCTCGTCGAGCAACGCGAGCAGCCGGGGATCGATGTCGCTGGGGACGGCGGTCGTGGTCCCGGTGGCGGTCGGCGCGGTGCCCGGGTCACCGCCGCACGCGGCCAGCAGCCCGCCGAGGCTCACGGCGCCGCCCAGGGCCAGTGCGCGGCGACGGCTGATCCGCAGCCGGCTCAGTTCGACGTCCCGGTCCATCCGACGGCTCCCTCAGAGCAACTGCGCGCTCGCGGCCGCCCGGACCAGGACCTGGCCGGCGTCGTCGAGCAGCCGGGACTCGATGAGCGCGAGTCGGCGGCCCGCCCGCACCACCTCGGCCTCGGCGCGGATGGCGGGGCCGTCGGTGGCGGGGGAGCGGACGAAGTCGACCCGCAGGTCCAGCACGCGGTACTGCTGGTCGACGGCGGTGAGCGTCTGCGCGACGAGCCCGTTGACCAGGTCGGCGGCAGTGATCAGGATTCCGCCCTGGATCGATCCGAGGGGGTTGCTCATCCAGTCCTGCGGCGCGAACGTGGCGGTCACCGAGCCGCGTTCGACGTCCGTCAGGTGCACGTCGAGCAGGCCGGCGAGGGGGCCGCGAGCGATCCGCTCCGAGGCGATGCCGTCGACCACGTCGAGCCCGCCCCGTCCGGCGAGCTCGTCGGCCGCGGCGCACGGCTCCGGCGCCGGCACCGGGAGCCGTTCCCCGCTCAGGACCGTGTCGGCGTTGGCGCGCGGACGGGTGACGAGCACTCCGCGGGACTGCAGGATCGCGACGACGGTGCCGTCACCGTCGTGCATCGTGCCGGCGGCGAGGCCCATGCCGGCGTCGGTGTCGAGGTGGGCGGCGTCGCCGGTGGAGACGACGGTGCCACGCGTCGGCATGGGCGCGGCCAGGGTGGCCGACATCTGGGACAGCACCATTCCCACGCCGGCAGGGATGGAGCTGCCGAGCGCACCGCCCGGGCACGCGTCCGCGAGGACGCCGACGGATCCGAGGATCGTGACGCCGCGGTGGTCGTGGAAGCGCGGGCCCACTTCCTGCGCCAGCACCAGGTGTCCGCGGCGCACCTCGCGCGCCTCCACCCCCATCAGCAGGTTGAGCCGATCGAGCCGTTCGGGTGCGGTGTGGGCAGCTCGGGCGTCGGTGGCTGTCGCGGTCATCGGTCCTGTGTACCACCCACGCCCGCGGACACCGAACCGCTATCCCAGCTGCGCGTCGGCGCGCGCGGACACCAGCAGCCTGCCGTCGGCGCCGGTGAGGCGGGTTTCGATCAGCGCGAGGCGACGGCCGGCGCGGACGACGGTGGACTCCACCCGAATCGGGGGACCGTCGACGGCGGGCGACCGGACGAGGTCGAGATGGGCGTCGAGCGTGCGGAATTCGCCGCCGGGTTCGGTGAGGGTCTGCGCCGCGAGCCCGGCGGCGAGGTCGGCGACCGTCAGCAGCACACCGCCCTGCACGGTGCCGATCTCGTTGCTCATCCACGCCTGCGGTGTCATGTGCGCGGTGACGGCGCCGCGCGCGGCCGTCTCGACCGTGAGGTCGACGAGCCCCGCCAGCGCACCACGGTGCACCTCCCCGGACGCGATGGCCCGGACGACGGCCAGCCCGGGCATCACCGCGAGATCCGCCGGGGGTGCGGCCGCCTCGGGAGCGGGGACGGCGAGATCTGCTGCGGGACCGTAGTGCAGCTCGGCCCGGGACGGCCGGGAGACGACGAAACTGCGGGCGCGCAGCAGCGCGCTGACGCGGCCGCCGTCGTCCCGGATGTCGCCGGAGGTGATGCCCGTTCCGGCATCGGGATCCAGGTACGTCGTCGACGCCGATGCGGTCACCCGGCCGGTCGCCGGCAGCGGCGCCGCGGCGGTGACGACGAGTTGCGAGACGACGGTGCGGCTCCCGGTCGGCACCGACGCGTAGAAGGCTCCGGCAACCGCGTCGTCGGCCACGACGCCCACCGATCCGAGCGTTGCCAGCCCGCGGTGGTCGTGGAACCGCGGGCCGACGGACTGCTCGAAGCTCGCGCCGGTGGCGTTCATCGCCAGGGTCCGCACTCCCATGACGGTGTTGAGCGGGTCGATGCCGCGGGGCGCGACCGATACCGATGTCATACCGTCCTGGCTAGCAGGCCGCCGCGCCGCGGTGCGCGACGGATCTCAGCCGCCGAGACGCGCGTGCATCTCCCAGACGAGGATCTCGGCCCCGGTCTCCGAGGTGATCGTCTGCCCGCCCGACGCGGTCAGCCGGACCGCGTCGCCCTCGTACAGGGTGCCGACGTCCTCCATCTCGGCGCTGCCCTGGGCGACGAACACGTGCACGAACGGTGCCGCGGGCAGGCGCACCGGCTTTCCGGGCTGGAGCCGGGCCGCGTGCAGCGACGCATACTTGTTCTTGATCCGGATCGCGGCGTGATCGCGGTGCTTCGGCATGCCCGACGCGACGGGAACGAGCCCGCCCGCCAGCAGTTCGGCATCGATCTCGAGCTGCTCGTATCCGGGGGTGATGCCCGGCTCGTCGGGGACGACCCACATCTGCACGAAGTGGACGGGTTCCTCGTGCTCGTCACCCTGCATGCGCCACGAGTCGTTCTTCTCGGAGTGCAGGATGCCGGTGCCCGCGCTCATCCGCTGGGCCAGGCCCGGGTAGATGACGCCGGAGTGCCCGATCGAGTCCTGGTGGACCAGCGACCCGCGCAGCACCCAGGTGACGATCTCCATGTCCTTGTGCGGGTGGGTGTCGAAGCCCTGGCCCGGCTGGACGATGTCGTCGTTGTTGACCAGCAGCAGCCCGTGGTGGGTGTTGTCGGGGTCGTAGTGGTGACCGAACGAGAACGAGTGCTTCGAGTCCAGCCACGGGATCCGGGTCTTCAGGCGATCGCCGGCGCGATGGACGTCGATGTGGGGTGTGGTGAGAGCTGGCATGCGGTCCTCCTCGGTGACAGTCACGGGCGGGGCATTCGAGGCATTCGCGCTGTCGAGTCACCAGGGTACGAAGTGGGACTGGTCGGCGCCGAATCAGTGGTGTCGGTCGGGTCTCGGAGTGTTCACGGGAGCGTGACGGCGACGGTCGCATCGGCCGGTCGGTCGACCGACCGATGTGATCGCTTGTCCGGCAACGTCGTCGATGTCAGCCGAGGGTCTCGTGGGCGGCCGGGATCGAGCCCAGCCGGCCCGCCTGGAAGTCCTCGAACGCCTGCATGACCTCGGCCTTCGTGTTCATGACGAACGGGCCGGCCATGGCGACGGGCTCGCGGATCGGCCGTCCGCCCAGGACGAACACCTCGAGTGCATCGGTGCGGGAGTCCTGCACGTCGGCCGCCGAGAAGGTGATCGAGTCGCCGCGGCCGAAGACCGCAGTCTGTCCGCTCGAGATCGGTCGCCGGTCGGCGCCGACGAAGCCGTCGCCGGCCAGGACGTAGACGAGGGCGTTGAAGTCACGGTTCCACGGCAGCGTCACGCTGGCACCCGGTGCGACCGTGGTGTGCGACAACGCGATCGGCGTGTACGTCGACCCGGGGCCCTGGTGGCCGCCGATCTCGCCCGCGATGACCCGGACCAGCGCGCCGCCGTCAGGGCTCGAGACCAGCGCGACCTTGCTGCCGGTGATGTCCTGGTAGCGCGGCGCCGCCATCTTGTCGCTCTTGGGCAGGTTCACCCACAGCTGGACGCCGTGGAACAGGCCGCCGCTCGTCACGAGGTGTTCGGGCGGTGTCTCGATGTGCAGGATGCCGCCTCCCGCGGTCATCCACTGGGTGTCGCCACCGCCGATGGTGCCGCCACCGCCGTTCGAGTCCTGGTGCTCCATGATCCCGTCGATCATGTAAGTGACGGTCTCGAAGCCGCGGTGCGGGTGCCACGGGGTGCCCTTGGGCTCTCCGGGGGCGTAGTTGACCTCGCCCATCTGGTCCATGTGGATGAAGGGATCGAGGTGGGCCATATCGATCCCGGCGAACGCGCGGCGCACCGGGAACCCTTCGCCTTCGTACCCGACCGGAGCGGTGACGATGCCGAGGACGGGGCGATCGACGGCGGTCGGGTCGGTGGCCTCGAGGCGCGGCAGTGTGAGGATGTTGTCGACGGTCACGGCGGGCATGGTGTTCTCCTGACGGTCCCACTAGTTGAGGATTCAACTAGTTCACCGTACTCAACGCACCGCCGTCCCACCTATTCCCGTCCGCGTCCGCGCGTGTCAGGCGTCGGCGCCGGGGTCGATCAGACCCAGGCGGGCCGCGGCCAGCAGCGCATCCGCGCGGCTGTGCACGTCCAACTTGCGGTACAGGCTGCGGAGCTGGGTCTTGACGGTGTTCTGCGAGACGAACAACCGGGCCGCGAGCTCGGCGATCGACGACGTGGACACCAGGGCGTTGAGCACCGCCGCCTCGCGATCGCTCAAGCCGACGAGCTGGACGCGGTCCGGGAACGCCGCGCTCGCCGCGTCCGGTGCCACCGCCAGCCACGCCGCCGGAAGCGGCACGTCCAGGCCGGTCAGTCGCGCGACCCGCGCCGCGGGCAGCGCAGCGAACGGGCTCACGACACCGGTCTGTTCGAACAGCGCCACCGCCCGTCGCAACATCGCCTCTGCCTGGACGTCGTCGTCGAGATCGAGGTGTGCCGCCGCCTGGAGCAGTGCGGACTCCATCCGCACGCGCGGGTAAGGGCAGTCCGAGAGCGTGGGACGCGCGCAGTCCGCGAGGGCCTCGGCGGGATGGCCGCTCGACAGTTCCAGCCGGGCATGGGCGATCGCGGACCACGGCCCGCGGGCGTGTGCACTCGCCAGCGTGCTCCACGCCTCGTTGCCGTGCCCGAGAGCGAGGTGCAGGTCGGCCTCCGCCGCGACCAGCAGTCGGGCCGCGATCGAACCGGGAGTGAACCAGCGTTCGTAGACGGCGACCGCCCGGTGCAACCGGTCGAGCCCCACCTCGGCCTGACGCGTGAACAGCGCCAGTCGGCAGTGGGCGTACACCGCGAACGCCCACAGCTCCTCGTTGTCGTGCAGGTCCCCGAGTTGCGCCAGTGCCTTCGCAGCGACGTCCAGCTCCATCCGGTCGATTCCCACGAGGGCGGACGCCACGAGGCCGCCGACCCGAACCATGCGGGTGACCCACACCGATTCGTCGTCGTAGCGCCGTTCCTTGTCCAACCACGCCTCGGCATGACCGAGTTCACCGGACAACGCGTAGGCGAGGGCCAGATTGCCCGCCGCGTGCCGGGCCACGAAGTGCGGTCCAGTGGTGCGGCAGCCGGTGTAGGACCGGCGGAACTCTGCGCTCGCCCGACCCAGCTCGCCGTGCAGCAGGTGCGAGATCCCCCATTGCAGGCGCAGCATCGGCAGGAACGCCGCCGCGCGGGTGGGTTGCATCGTCGTCAGTCGGTCGCCGAGCACCGACATCCGGACGCTCGTCTCGGAGGCCTGCGCGAAGTGGCCGCTGACCCGCAGGATCAACGACTGCACGCTGCCGACCGTCAACGCGTCGCCCGCCTCCTCCGGATCGGTGGACCGCAT
The DNA here is from genome assembly GCF_005484805.1 of Rhodococcus sp. SGAir0479. Taxonomy (NCBI): domain Bacteria; kingdom Bacillati; phylum Actinomycetota; class Actinomycetes; order Mycobacteriales; family Nocardiaceae; genus Rhodococcus; species Rhodococcus sp. SGAir0479. The sequence goes on along the minus strand of NZ_CP039432.1, from coordinate 3,605,072 downwards.
GCCGGCGGGTTCGATCGGCGGCGGCGTCTCGGCATCGGGTGTGGCGGAGGTGAAGCGGACGAAGAGCTCGCGGCCCGCGCGGATGGTGAGATTGCCGTCGGCGACCGCGGCCGGGATCGCCACCAGGGTGTCCCGGACGAGCCGGAACTCGCGGGAGACCAGCTCGACCCAGTCGGCCTCGAGAATCTCGATCGCCAGCGGCCAGTTGCGGGCCTCCACCGCGTACTCGAGAGCGGCGACGCAGTCGCCCCGGCCGCGGTGCCACGTCGCCAGCGTCGTCGACGCCTGCAACGGGCCGGCGGGCGCCTCGAGTCGCACGTCGCGCATGAGCGATTCGCGGATCGGTGGCACGAACCGCCACTCGTCGTCCTTGGGCCATGCCGACCGGACCAGCACGCCCGCGGCCTCGAGGGCGTGCAGGCGGGCGGCGGCGTCGGCGACGGAGGACAGCATCTCGGCGACCGCCTCCGTGACCACCCGTGCCGCCGCGATCGTGAGCATGAAGTCCCGGTGGTCGACGAGGTCGGCGGCACCGAGGATCTCGCGCTCGACGTACCGGTCGATGGCGCGCTCGAGCGCATGCCGGGCGAGTTCGCGGCTGTGGTCGTAGTCGGTCCCGAAGGGCCGTGCGACCGCCACCGCGGCCTGTACCAGCGGCGGGAACCCGCCGGTGAGTTCCTGCACCAGCTCCATGAGGTGCCGGGGCAACTCGATTCCGCGCTGGGCGAGGGCCGACCGCGACTCGTCGAGCGTGAACATCAGTTCGGGTGCCGAGACCGTGAGGTGGTCGACGTCGAGCAGCGTCGAGTCCCCGAAGATGCTGGTGTCCCGGGTCGTGAGGACCACGTGTACGCGGGGATCCCGGTCCAGCAGACGCAGCACGCGGGCCTCGGTCGCGGTGTCGCTCAGGCGTTCGACGTCGTCGAGGACGACCGTCACCGGATCCGTCCACGTCGCGAGGGCCTCGTCGAGTCGCCGTGTCAGCTCGGCCCAGTACCGGTCCGGCTCGCCGGGGCCGGCGGGGGTGGGCATCGCGATCACCGGGCCGCGCGGGGCGTGCGCGGACTCGGTCCAGGCCGTCAGCAGGCACGTCTTGCCGGCGCCCCGCGGTCCGCGGACGACGGTGAGCGCGGGTGGATCCGACAGCAACCCGAACAACCGCGGGCGGGGAAACAGTGTCCGCCGCGCGTGGCGCGGTCGTGGGCGGTCTCGGATCGTCTCGTTCTCGAATTCCACAACCACGCTCCCCACTCCGCCCAGGACGGTCGGTACAAGCGGTGGCGCCCCCACGACACCTCACGTGTACGCCATCTCGGGAGATCACGTACGCGGAGAGCACAGTCTGTCACACCGCAGCGGCCGGGGCCGAGAATTCGCAGACCTCGCAGAAGGGTCGCGGGCGCCGGTCGGAAAACGCACCGCTGAGTGGGACAAATCATACATTGCTAACTTTTGTAAGTTAGGGTTCTCGGTGTGCCGGACCCGGTCTCCGAGAGTGGGCGCGCCGCGGGGGCGGAGGCTCGGGCGCGACTCGAAAAGAACTGTGGAAAAGCCGCTTTCGCTGCGCCGAGCACCCCCTCGACGATGGGAACCACGACGACGATGACGAACACCGATCTCTACGCCGACACCTCCCGGGGACCGTCCGCGACTGATGGACTGCACTACCACGAGGCCGGTACCGGCCATCCCCTCGTGCTGTTGCACGGTTCCGGACCGGGGGTGTCCGGATGGTCCAACTTCTCGCACAACCTGCCGGTCTTCGCGCAGTCGTTCCGCACGATCGTGGTCGACATGCCGGGGTTCGGCGCGAGCCCGGACCGTGAGTACGACCGCCCGTATCCGGAGATTGCCGCGGAGGCGATCGTGACGCTCCTCGACGACCTGGGGATCGACAAGGCGCACCTGCTGGGCAATTCGATGGGCGGCTGGGTCGCTCTCGAGACGGCCGCGCACGCCCCGGACCGCGTGGAGCGGATGGCGTTGATGGGACCCGGCGGCCTCTACGCGCCCCTGCTCGGACCGATGATGAGCGAGGGTGCGCGCCGACTCAACGCCTTCCTCGTCGATCCCACCCGCGCGGCCCTGGAAGCGTGGGTGGACTCGATGGTCTACGACCCTGCGACGATCACGCCGCAACTGCTCGACGAGCGCTGGGCCAACGCGACGGCCCCGCGCGCGATCGAGCGCATGCGTGCGGTGATGGCATCGCTCGCGCTTCCGGGCAAGGCGCCGCTGTGGGCGCGCACCGACGAGATTCCGCACCGGACGCTGGTCACGTGGGGCCGCGACGACCGGATGCTGCCCCCGGACGGCGCGCTCTTCGCGTTGCGGCGGATGCCCAAAGCGGACCTGCACATCCTCGGCGAGTGCGGGCACTGGGCGCAGGTCGAACGCAAGCACGACTTCGAGCGGCTGGTCACCGAGTTCCTCACCCGCTAGGACCGGCGCGCCGCGCCGACGAAAGGAGCTTTGTCCCATGAAGTTTCAGCACGACGCCATCGACGCTGTCCTCGACGCGGGTGATCGGCTGCGCGCGCTCGAGGCGGAGTGCGTCGAGCAGCGCCGCCTCGCCGACGACACCGCCAAAATCCTGCGTGACGCCGGCATCATGCGGATCCTCCAGCCCGCGCGCTACGGCGGCTTCGAGTCCGATCCCGGCGTCTTCAACACCGCGATGCACGAGATCTCCCGACTGTCGAGCTCGGCAGGCTGGGTGACCGGTGTGGTCGGCGTCCACTCGTGGCACCTGGGGCTGTATCCGGATCGGGCACAGCACGACGTGTGGGGCCAGGACCCCGACGCGTGGATCAGCTCGTCGTACAGCCCGGCCGGAACGGCCAGGATCGTCCCGGGCGGGTACGAGCTCACCGGGCGCTGGGGATTCTCGTCGGGCAGCAACCACTGCGACTGGGTGTTCGTCGGTGCCATGGTCACCGACGAGACCGGACAGCGCACCGGCGGGCAGGTGCATCTGCTGCTGCCGCGCAGCGACTACGCGATCGACGACGTCTGGTTCACGTCCGGGCTGGCCGGCACCGGCAGCAACGACATCGTCGTCGAGAACGCCTTCGTCCCCTCGCACCGAGTACTCGACGTCGTCGACCTCTACACCGAACGCTATCCCGGCAACGAGGTGAATCCCGGGGCCCTGTTCCGGCTGCCGTGGTACACGCTGTTCGTCAACGCGGTCGTGGTCCCGCTGGTGGGGATGGCGCGTCGAGTGCTCGACGAAGCGGTGGCGATCCACCGGTCCCGGTTGGCGACCGACGCGAGCAAGCTGCCCCATCCGGCGACGCTGGCCCGCCTCACCGAGGCGGACTTCGAGGTCGACACGGCGTTCCGGATCCTGCAGGCCGACCTGGCCGACGCCTTCGCGACCGCCGGCCGCGGCGAGAAGGTCTCGATGGCGCTCCGGCAACGCACCAAGCGCGACCACATCGCGGCGGTCGGACTCGCCGTGTCGGCAGCCGACAAGTCGTACCAGGTGGGTGGCCCCCGGTCGATTTCGACGTCGAGCCCGCTGCAGGCGGTGTGGCGCGACGTCCATGCCGGACAACATCACGCGATCAACCTGCCCGACAAGGTCGAACACGAGTACGGGGAGTACCTGCTCACCGGGAACCCGGGAACTCTCTACTGAGCCGAGGAGTACGCAATGCCTGTTCTGTCACTGGGATACGTCCGTCTGCACGTCGAATCGGTGGAGCAGTGGAAGCCGTTCGTGGGGGACTTCCTGGGCTTGATGCCCGTCGAGGGGCCGCTGCCGGGCTCCCTGCACTACCGCATGGACGACTACCCGCCGCGGCTCGTGATCACGGAGTCGACCGAGCCGGGTCTGGAGGCCGTCGGGTTCGAGGTGCTCAACCGCACCGACCTTCGTGAACTCGTCTCGCGTGTCGAAGCCGCCGGCATCGAGACGCACGCCGGCACGGCCGAGGAATGCGCGCAGCGCCAGGTCTCCGGCTTCGCTGCGTTCGACGACCCGTCGGGCAACCGGGTGGAGTTGTTCTACGGCCCGGTCCTCAGCCATCGGCCCGTCGAACTGCCCCACGTCTCCGGGTTCGTCACCGGGGACCAGGGGATGGGGCACGTGATCCTCAACGCCGTCGACACCGAGGCCGCTTACGAGTTCTATGTGGGCGTACTGGGTTTCGTCGAACGCAACTCGCTCGAGCTGCCGGGCGGCACCAGTTGGTTCCTGGGCTGCAACGCCCGTCAGCACACGCTCGGGCTCAACCCGGCCGAAGGTCCGGCGCTGCTGCACCTCATGGTGGAGACCGCCGCACTCGACGACGTCGGCAAGGCACTCGACCGCGCGCACGACCTCGGCGTCCCGATGATGCAGTCGCTGGGCAAGCACACCAACGACCGGATGCTGTCGTTCTACACGTACTCCCCGGAGGGCCACGCCACCGAGATCGGCTGGGGCGGCGAGCGAATCGAGGTGCCCGCGCCGACATACCGGATCACCGAGGGCGCGGTGTGGGGGCACCGCTACACGCCGCCGCCGGTGGGGGCGAAGGGACTGCCACGATGACGTGACCGTCGGCCGTCACGCACCACGCGCCGTACGGGGACCATCTCCCCGTACGGCGCGCTCCGTTCCGGCCGCGGAGGCCGTCGTCAGCGTGCCGTCTGCGACGGCACTGTCGTCAGCCTGCCGTCTGCGACGGCACCGCGGTGGTCTCCGTGGGTGCTGCCAGTGCCATCCCCTTCGTCTCGCGCGTGAGGAGGGCCGCCACCGCGACCGACAGCGCGAGCACGACGACGTACCAGGTGAACAGCTCCGACTGGCCCCGCGAGGTGAGCCACGAGTTCAGGTACGGCGCCGTGCCGCCGAAGATCGCGGCGGCGAGGGAGACCGCGATGCCGGTGCCGGCCGCGCGGGACTTGGTGGCGAACAGTTCGGCGAACCACGCGACCTGTGTGCTGGCGGCGAACGACTGCAGGATCAGCGCGAGCGACATCGCAGCCGCGAGGGTGACGGCCGAGCCGTCGAGCATGGACGACAGCGGGAAGGCCAGCAGTGCGACGCCGACACCCCACACCATGTTGTTGATGCGCCGGCCGATCCGGTCGGCGAGCATCGCGGCGATCGGCAGCGCGGCGATGAAGACGAGGTTCGCGACCACGCCCGCCCACATCGCCAGCCGGTCGTCGACGCCGTGGAAGCTGATGGCGTAGGCGGGGGCGTTCACCGACCAGGTGTAGGAGAACACCGACGTGCCGCCGACGAGGACGACCACGCGGAGGATGGACGCGCGCTGAGCCCAGATGTCGCGCAGAGCGGTGCGGGCCGACGACTGGTCGCCGTTCGCGGCTGCGGCCGTGGCCTTTTCGGTGAACGCTTCGGATTCTTCGAGTCCGCGGCGCAGGTACAGCGCGAAGAAGCCGAGCAGTCCTCCGACGAGGAACGGGATGCGCCAGCCCCAGTCGGACATGGTGGAGGAATCGACCGCGCTGCGCATCACGGCGCCCAGCAGCGTCGCCAGTACCGTGCCACCGACGGTCGACATGATCACCGTGCTGCCCCACAGTGCCCGGTTGTCCGGGCGCGCGACCTCGGCGATGTAGGTGTAGGAACCGCCCTGCTCACCGCCGTGCGCAACACCCTGCAGGCACCGCACCAGCAGCAGCCACAGAGAGGCGAACGCACCGATCTGCTCGTAGGTCGGTGCGACCGCGATGAGGACGCTCGAGCCCGCGACGAGACTCATCGTCAGCACCATCACGAACTTGCGGCCCCGGCGGTCGGCGACGAGGCCGAAGAGCAGGCCACCCAACGGGCGCATGACGAATCCGACCGCGAACACGGCCATGGTCGACAGGAGGTTCGACACCTCGTTCGCCGAGTGGAAGAACTTGTTGGAGAAGTACACGGCGAAAATGGCGAACACGGTCCAGTCGAACCACTCCAGTGCGTTGCCCATGTTGACCGCCAGAATCATTCGCGCCTTTCGCCGCACCGCTGCGGTGTGCGAACGCGGCCGCGGCGGTGTGGCGGAGGGACGCGGCGAGTGTGGTGACGAGGTCATGAGGGTCCTCCTTCTGCTTCGCCCGGCGCCGGCGCGCGGGGTGAGAAAGCGGGTCGAAGAGCTGGATGGCGGCTGTCATTGGGGGATCGGGTTTTTCGGGATCGCGAAATGCGCGATCTCGCCGAGAACTCCGGACGAGACATGCTCAATCAGTCGTTGGGGAATCGCCAATCGATTGATTGAGCAAACCACCCGCGCGACGTAGTGTCACGTACGACACACCGACGAGCGTGGGGAGCTGACATGACAGATGCGCCGAGGACCGTGGAATTCACCAGGATGGACGACGCGACCGTCGCCGAGATGGAGTTGATCCGTGACGAGGCGGCGGCTCACCGTCGCGACCACTGGCTCGAAACCGTTGTGCGGCTGCTCCGCTCGATGAGGGGTTACACGTTCGGGTACCGAGTCGATCGCTACGAGCACTCGTTGCAATCGGCGACGCGGGCGCACCGGGAGGGGGCGCGGGTCGATCTGGTCGTGGCCGCGCTGCTCCACGACATCGGCGACGACCTGTGCCCGGACAACCACAGTGAGGTGGCCGCGGCGATCCTGCGGCCGGTGCTGGACGACGAGGCGGTGTGGGTCGTCAAGCACCATGGCGTCTTCCAGACCCATCATTACGGCGCCAAGCTGGGTATCCCGACCGACACGCGGGAGCGGTACCGCGATTCCCCGTACTTCGACACGTGTGCGCACTTCTGCGCGGCGTGGGATCAGGAGTCGTTCGATCCGGACTACGACTCGGAGCCACTCGAGTTCTTCATGCCGATGCTCGCGGAGGTGTTCGCGCGTCCGCCCAGAGTGTGGGGCGACCCTGCACTCGGTGAGCGCGACTAGCGCAGGGGCGAGGCAGACCAGGGCCGGAAGGGTGTCGCGGCGGGTGTGCCGCGGGATGGGAAGCGCTCTTGCCCAATACCGCCCACTGTCTATATAAAGATAGGAAGATCAGAGCGAGTCCTTCGTGACTCGCGCGTGGAAGGGGTGCGGCAGTGACAGGGAGCTGTGAGTCGAGCGCGCGACAGGTGAGCTTCACCCGGATGGACGAGTCGACGGTCGAGGAGATCGAGCTGATCGTCGCCGAGTCGAAGGTCTTCCTCAACGATCGCCTTCCGGACACGATGCTCGACATGCTCGAGGCGCTCAAGGGTCCGACGCTCGGGTATCGAGTGGATCGATACGAGCATTCGCTGCAGACGGCGTCGCGCGCGCTGCGGGAGGGAGCGCGCACGGATCTGGTGGTCGCGGCACTGATGCACGACGTCGGCGATGCCATCGCGCCGGCCAACCACTCCGAACTGGCGGCCGCCATCGTCGCCCCCTACCTGGACGCCGAGGCGACATGGGTCGTCAAGCATCACGGCGTCTTCCAGGGCTACCACTATTGGGACCGGCTGGGACTGGACGTCGACGCGCGGGAGCGGTACCGCGACAGTCCGTACTTCGACACCTGTGCGCACTTCTGTGCGGAATGGGATCAGGTGTCCTTCGACCCCGACTACGACACGCTGCCGATCGACACCTTCGTGCCACTGGTGCGCGAGGTGTTCACTCGCCCGGCCAGCGGGTTCGGCGCCGACTGATCGTTTCGCTCGCCGAAAGCCGTTCCACTGCAAGCGCTCGCCTCCTTCGACGGGGCGAGCGCTTGGTCGTTCGCGGGGCGCGCGGCGAACCGGCACCGCCCAGTGGGACGGTGCTTACATATCTATCTTTTGTAAGATAGAGTTTCGACAGTTGCCGATGTGGTTCACCTTCGACGCGAGGAGGCGCTGTGACCGCAATCGAGGAGTCGACGAAATCCATAGGCCGAGAGCCGGACCCGACGGGCGGGTGGCAGCCGAGGATCACCCCGCCGATCGGCGTGGACCTCACCGCCGAACAGAAGCTGGCATGTGCATTCCGCACCCTGGCCCACGACGGCTTCAGTGAGAACATGGCCGGCCACATCACGTGGGCCGACCGCGGCGACGACAGCCTGCTGATCAATCCGTGGGGGCTCTGGTGGGAAGAGGTCTCGGCGTCGGACGTGTGCCGGGTGGACGCGAACGGCGTTGTGATCGAGGGCAAATGGGATGTCACGCCCGCTTATCACATCCACACCGAATTGCACCGGCGTCGCCCCGACGCTCGGGTGGTCATCCACAACCACCCCTACTACGTGACGTTGCTGGCGGCGGTGGGCGTGCTGCCGTCGATCGCGCACCAGACCGGCAGCCTCTACGACGACGACCTCTCGCTGGTGCACGAGTACGGCGGCGAGGTCGACGATGCCGAACTGGGCCGCGACCTCGCCGAGAGGATCGGCGACCGCAACAACGTCATCCTGGCGAGCCACGGCATCATCACGACCGCCGACACGATCGAACTCGCCGTCTATCGTGCTGCGTCCATCGATCGCTTCTGCCGGCTGGCCTACGACATCCTGCTGCTCGGCAAGGACCCGTTGCCGATCGAGAAGAGTATTCGGGTCGCGATGCAGAAGGCGCTCGTCGAGCGTGCCGCCGGCGTCTACTGGGCCGGGGCGGTGCGGAAGCTGATCCGCACGAAACCCGAAGTTCTGGAGTAACCCCTTACTGACGAGATATTGCCGGTCCGTTTGTGGCGGAGCCGGTTCCACCGTGTACGAGCACCCGAGGAGTGTGCGCAATGGCCAGTCTCGACGACCTGATCCACAACACCGACTTCACCACCAACGTCAAGGGCAAGGTGACGTTCCTGCCCGAGCCGGAGAAGGCGCACCGGCCCTTCCCGTTCATCTCGGTGGACGACCACATCGTCGAACCCAAGGACACGTTCGAGGGGCGTCTGCCGGCGAAGTTCGCCGACCGCGCGCCGCGGGTGATCCACCGCGACGGCGCGGACATCTGGGTGTACGACGGCAAGGAGATCCCGAACGTCGGCTTCAATGCGGTCGTCGGTCGGCCCGTCGACGAGTGGGGTTTCGATCCCCAGCGGTTCGAGGACATGCGCCGAGGATCGTGGGACATCCACCACCGCGTGGCCGACATGAACCTCTCGGGGGTGTACGCGTCGGTGAACTTCCCCTCGTTCCTTCCCGGCTTCGCCGGCCAACGGTTGCAACTGAGCACCTCGGACCAGGAACTGGCGCTGGCGGCCACCCGTGCCTACAACGACTGGCACCTCGAGGAATGGGCGGGCCCGTACCCGGATCGCATCATTCCGTGCCAGATCCCGTATTTCCTCGACCCGGAGATCGGGGCGCAGGAGATCTACCGCAACGCCGAACGGGGGTTCAAGGCCGTCACCTTCTCCGAGGGCCCGCACGCCCTGGGTCTGCCGTCGGTGCACTCCGGTCACTGGGACCCGATCATGCGGGCCTGCGAGGAGACCGAGACGGTGATCAACCTCCACATCGGCTCGTCGAGCACGTCTCCGAGCACCTCCGAGGACGCGCCGCCGGACGTCGCGGGGACGCTGTTCTTCGGCTATGCGATGTTCGCGACCGTCGACTGGCTGTTCTCGAAGATCCCCGTCCGGTTCCCGAACATCAAGATCGTGATGTCCGAGGGTGGAATCGGTTGGGTGCCTGCTCTTCTCGATCGACTCGATCACATGACGACGTACTCCTCGATGTACGGCACGTGGGACGGGATCGACATCTCGCCGGCGGACGTGCTGCAACGCAACTTCTGGTTCTGCGCGGTCGAAGATCCCTCGACGATGGTGCTGCGTGACCGGATCGGCATCGACCACATCCTCCTCGAGGAGGACTACCCGCACAGCGACAGCCTCTGGCCGCGCACGATGGAGGTGGTGAGCGAATCCATGAAGGGCCTCGCGCCCGACGAGCTGCGGAAGATCACGTGGGAGAACGCGTCCCGGCTCTACCGGCATCCGGTGCCGCAGAGCGTGATCGACGATCCCGACAGCTTCTGACGCCCGGCGGCGACGGCCGGCGTCGTCGGTCAGCCGAAGAACAACCGGTCGCGGGCGACCGCGGGATCGAGGGCCACGTGCGGCCGGTCGGGATCGTGCGGGTACCACTGGACGTCGCGCAGATGCCGGGCGGCGATCACCCGCGCGGAGGCCGCGTCCCCGTCCTCGATGCACTGCAGGATCTGGCCGTGCACGGCGAGGGCCTGGGCGCGTTCGGACGGGGGGATCGCCTCGGGATCGGCGCGCTCGCTGGCCCACCCGGTGACGTGGCTCGACCACAGGGACTCGAGGGCGCCGGCCAGCACGATCAGGGACCGGTTGCCGCACAGTTGGACGACGGACTCGTGGAAGCGCCGCGACAGCGTGGTGGCGGCGACGAGATCGTCGACCTTCGACAGCGACTCCTCGTGGAGGGCCCGCAGCACCGGAACCACCTCGGTGGCACGGTCCTCCCGCTCGGCGCACAACGCTGCGCACATGGGCTCGACCTCGTCGAGGGCCCGGCCGACGTCGTCGATGTCCGTACCGGACATCGCCAGCACCATCGACAAGCTGTACGCGACGTTGCCCGGCGTGGGGCGGTGCACCACGGCGCCCCCGCGGTTGCCGCGGCGCACCCGCACCAGGCCCTCGGCCTCGAGGATGCGCAGCGCCTCGCGCAGCGACTGCACGTTCACCGGGTACTGCTCGCGCAGTTCGGCCTCCTTCGGCAGGAGGTCACCCTCGGCGAGATCGCCTCGAAGGATGCGTTCGCGGATCTGATCGGCGACCATCTCGGCCAGCCTCCGCCAGCGGAGGTTGGCCGGATCGGCCGTACGGGCCCTCCGGTCCGGTTCCTGCTCGGACACCGCGTCACTTCCTTCCGGTCGCCGACGGCCCCCACCGGGGTCCGCCGCGTCAAGTTCGGAATCTTAGCGAAGTTGGAATGGGAGGCACTCGGCCGACGCCCGTGGGCGGTCGGCGCGCTTCCGGGAGGAGGAGACAGATGACCGTGGTCGATGCCGCGACCGCCGCGCAGTACGTGGAGTCCGGTTGGTGGGGCACCGAGTCGTTGCACCAACTGGTCCACCGGCGGGCGACGCAGACTCCGCACCGGGACGCCTTCGTCACTCCGGACGGTCGGACCGATTGGGCTACTTACGATTCGGTGGCCGACGACATCGCGGCGGCACTCGTGGCGCTGGGGGTGGACGCAGGTGATCGCGTGGCGGTCCAGCTGCCCGACACCTTCCTCGTGCATGCCGCACTGGTGGCGGCCGCGCGGGCGGGCGTCGTGGCGGTGGGTATCGGGGCGCGAGCCGGAGACCGCGAGCTCGCGCACCTGATCCGGAAGACCGGTGCCCGCACCCTCGTCACGGCCGGCGGCTCGGGCGGGCGACCGTCGGACGCGCTGGTGGCGACCCTGCGCGAGCAGGGCGTCGTCCTCGACTTCCATGTCGTGCTGTCCGGTGCCGGTGTGGAGCGGATCTGCGACGTACGCGGCCGTGCGCCCGTCTCGATCGAACCCGGCCGGGCCGACCGGTCGGCCGTCGCGGCCCGCAGCCTGGGCCCCAACGAGCTGTGCATGCTGAATTCGACGTCGGGCACCACGGGGCTCCCGAAGTGCGTGACGCAGTTCGACAATCGGTGGATGGCGTTCAGCCGCCTGGCGATCGACGCGGGCGGGCTGGGGGACGACGAGGTGTTCTTCGGCGCCGTGCCCGCACCCTTCGGATTCGGGCTGTGGACGTCCCACTACGCGCCCGCCGTGCTCGGCGCCCCCACGATCGTTCTCCCGAAGTTCGACGTGGGAGCGATGATCCGAATGATCGAGCGGGAGAAGGTGACGGTGCTGTGCTGTGTCAGCACCCAGTTCCGGATGCTGCTGAACTCGCCGCTGGCCCACGCCGCGGACCTGTCGTCGCTGCGCGTGATGTTCACCGGCGGCGAGGCCGTCCCCGCCGACCGGGCCGCCGAGTTCGAGTCGCGCACAGGCGCGTCCGTTCTCCAGTTCTTCGGATCGAACGAGAGCGGCGCGTTCAGTGTCACGCGCGTCGACGATCCACGCGAGCGGCGGCTCGGGACGTCCGGCCGACTCATCCCGGAGATGCAGGTACGGCTGTTCGACGCCGCGGGCAACGACGTGACCGACAGCGGTGGGCCGGGGCAGCCGGGCGGCAAGGGCCCGTTGACGTGCGGCGGCTACTACGACGACGAGGCCGCGAACGGCCAGCTGTACACGAAGGACGGGTGGCTGCTGATGGGCGACCTCGTCACGATCGAGGACGGCTACCTCACGCCGGTGGGACGGACGTCGGACATCATCATCCGCGGCGGCAAGAACATCTCGGCGCCGCAGGTCGAGCAGGAGGTGGAGACGCATCCGGCCGTCGACCTCGCCGCGGTGGTCGCCGTCCCCGACCCGGTGTTCGGCGAACGCGTGTGCGCGGTCGTCAGTCTGCGCGCGGACCGCGACCTCACCCTCGACGCGCTCGTCCGGCACCTCGCCGAGCGCGGGGTGTCGAAGGAGCTCTACCCCGAGCATCTCGTCGTCGTCGACGAACTGCCGCGCTCGTCCGGCGGCAAGATCGCCAAGGGGGACATCCGTGCCCTCGCCGCCGACGCGGCAGCCGGCGCCCGATGACGCCCGAGCACCGTCAGGTCGACTGCCGGTCCGCCCAGTCCTTCTCGATCTCGGGGTAGCCCGACGCGATCTCGTCGACGCGCGCAGGCGTCGCGGTCTCGAGTTCGGCGCGATGCCGTTGAGCCTCGGCCAGCGAGCCGGTGAACCCCTCGGCGGTGGGCACCGGTGACGACTCGTCCGTTGTAGGCGCGTTCAGTTCGAGCGTGTGGATGAGTCCGTCGAGTCGATCGGCGACGAAGTGCCGCTTGTCCTCGTTCATGAATCCATGACACCACCACACGGTGCGCGTGCATACCCCGATCGACCGTCGGGTTTCACGGTCGACGGACCGGGGAATCCGGAGCCGGGAGCGGCGGCGGGAGTGAAGGAGACGGCGCATGAACGACAGCGAAAAGAACGGGTCACGGGAGCTCGCCCTGGTGACCGGAGCATCGACGGGGATCGGATACCAGTTGGCACGCGGGCTCGCGGCCCGCCGGTACGACCTCGTGCTGGTGGCGGAGGACCCGGCGATCCATCCGGTCGCCACCGAATTCGCTCCACAGGGCATCACGGCGCACGCGATCGAGGCGGATCTGGCGACCAACGCCGGGCTGGCCGAGGTCCGGCGGTCGCTCGACGCCCTCGAGCGCCCCATCGAGGTGGCGGCGCTGAACGCCGGTGTCGGCGCGTACGGGCGATTCGACCGACTGCCCATCGAGGACGATCTCCGGGTCCTGGCAGTCAACGTGACGGCCACGGTCCGGCTCGCGAAGTACGTCCTGCCCCCGATGATCGACCGCGGGCACGGGCGAGTGCTGTTCACGTCGTCGTCCACGGCGACGTCACCGGGCCCCATGTTCGCGACCTACGCGGCATCGAAGGCGTTCGTGCAGTCCTTCGCCGAGGCCGTGCGGGCCGAACTCGACGGCACCGGCGTCTCGATCACGACGCTGATGCCCGGCGCCACCGACACCAACTTCTTCGACCGCGCCGGCATGCAGGACACCGAGCTCGCCCGGGGGCCGAAGGCCGACCCGGAGGACGTGGCGCAGCGGGCACTGGAGGCGCTGTTCGACGGGCAGGCACGGGTGGAGCCGAGGACGCCGGCCGAGACGCGATGAGTTTTTCGCGCCGGCGTGGTCTGTACGGGTGAGAGGTCCCCCGGGCGCCCGCCCACGACCTCCGTCCACCACCTCGAGTCAGGAGCCCCCATGTCCCGTCTGATCTTCGTGAACCTGCCCGTCGAGAACGTCGCCGCCACCCGCGAGTTCTTCGCCGGTCTGGGCTTCGAGTTCAACGAGCAGTTCTGCGACGCGAACACCGCCTGCATGGCGATCAACGATTCGGCCTGGATCATGCTGCTCGAGAAGGCCCGGTTCCGGGACTTCATCAAGGACGACGTCTGCGACACCACGACCAGCCGCGAGGTCCTCACCTGCATCTCGGCGGACAGCCGCGAGGGTGTCGACTCACTCGTCGACGCGGCCATCGCGGCCGGCGGCTCCAAGTGGATGGATCCGCAGGATCACGGGTTCATGTACGGCCGGTCCTTCCGCGACCTCGACAACCACGTGTGGGAAGTGATGTGGATGGATCCGGCCGCGGCCGGGCAGGCCGAGTAGTCGGCCGTCCCGTCAGAGGTGCTCGGGGAGGCCGAATCTGGTGAACAGGTCGGTGTCGAAGAAGCAGGTGACGTGGGAGACCCCGCGCGCGGTGACATCGAGGACGTGCAGCTGGAACGGGCGGTGCACACCGTCCGGTCCACGCATGTACAACCCCAGTGCGGGCTGGCCGTTGGACGACGTCGGGAGCAGGCGCATGTCTCCCGGCCCCTCGGACGGGCACTTCTCCTTGACGAGCCGGGCAATGTCCGCACCGCCGACGTACCACCCGACGAACGGCGGCATCTCCCAGATCGCGTCCCGCGTGAACAGTTCGACCAGCCCGTCGATGTCGTACCGTTCGAACCCGTCGACGTACTGCTGCAGCAGGGCACGCGCGTCGTCCGACTCGGGCTCGACGAGGGCATCCGGTGACGGCGTTGCCGCGGCCAGCTGGGCGCGGGCGCGCTGGAGCAGGCTGTTGACGGCAGCAGTGGTGGTGTCGAGGGCCGCCGCCACCTCGGCGGCCTTCCACTGCAGCACGTCGCGTAGCACCAGCACCGCACGTTGGCGGGCCGACAGGTGCTGCAGGGCTGCGACGAAGGCCAGCCGCACCGTCTCGCGGGAGGCGACCACCGTCGCGGGATCGTCCGCGCCCCAGCCGGTGTCGCCCCACACCATGGTGTCGGGAATCGGCTCGAGCCACGGCACCTCCCGGCGCTCGATCAGCTCGTCGGACGGATCGGAGCTCGGCGCTCCCAGTCCGGTGGGCAGCGGGCGGCGGGCCCGGCCCTCGAGTGCCGTCAGGCACGTGTTGGTGGCGATGCGGTGCAGCCAGGTCCGGACCGAGGAACGCCCGTCGAACTTCGCGTAGCCGCGCCACGCGCGCACCATGGTGTCCTGGAGCAGGTCCTCGGCGTCGTGAATCGAGCCTGTCATGCGATAGCAGTGCGCGAGTAGTTCGCGGCGGTAAGGATCTGCTGCCGTGAGGAATTCGTCGTCGAGGCTCTGCTCTACGGTCATCTTCCGAACACTAGCGAGCAACACCGACAAGCGGAACAGTGTGCGCGGGGTAGGCGCTGCCGACAAGCGCCCCCACGGTATCCGGAATCCACCTACACTCACGAACGTGCAGCATGCAGAGGCGGAATTCACCGGGGTGCACGGCACCCGCATCGTGTACGACGTGTGGCGCCCGGACGGTGCGCCGACGGGAATCCTGCTGCTCGCGCACGGGCTCGGTGAGCACGCGCGCCGCTACGATCACGTCGTCGAACGGCTGGTCGGGCTCGGTCTCGTCGTGTACGCGCCCGATCATCGCGGCCACGGCCGGTCCGGGGGAAAGCGCATCGAGCTGCGCGACTGGTCGGAATTCCTCGAGGACCTGCATCGGCTGTCGGCCATCGCGGCCGCGGAGAACCCCGGTCTGCGCCGGTTCCTGCTGGGGCACAGTATGGGCGGCGCGATCGCGCTGTCGTACGCCCTCGACCATCCGGACGAACTGTCCGGGCTGATCCTCTCGGCACCCGCGGTCGACGTCGTGACCGGCAAGCCGCGGATCGTCGTCGAGATCGGCAAGATCATCGGCCGGTTCGCGCCCGGAGTGCCGGTCGAGACCCTCGACGCCGGGTCGGTGTCCCGCGACCCCGCCGTGGTCGCCGCATACGAGTCCGACCCGCTGGTCCACCACGGCAAGGTGAAGGCCGGCATCGCGCGCGGGATGATCACCGCGGCCGAGAGCTTCCCGTCGCGTCTGCCGTCGCTCACCATGCCGCTACTGCTCCTGCACGGCACCGACGACCGCCTGGCCGACGTGTCCGGCAGTCGCATGATCGCGGCGCGCGCCGGGTCCGAGGACCTGACGTTGAAGACCTACGACGGCCTGTTCCACGAGGTGTTCAACGAGCCCGAGCAGGAGAAGGTGCTCGACGACCTCACGGATTGGCTCCGCCCGCGCCTGACGTGACGTAATCTTCCGGAATGGGCGATCCTGCAACCACACTCACGCACCGGACGGTGAGCGTCGGCGACGTCGATCTGCACGTGGCCGAGCAGGGCACCGGGGATCCGATCGTGCTGTGCCACGGCTTCCCCGGTCTCTGGTACAGCTGGCGGCACCAGCTGTCGGCGCTGTCCGCCGCCGGTTACCGCGTGATCGCTCCCGACATGCGCGGCTACGGGCGCAGCGACGTACCGCCCGACCCGCGCGCGTACGACCGCCGGCACACCGTCGACGACATGGTCGGCCTGCTCGATGCGCTCGGGATCGACCAGGCAGTGTTCGCGGGACACGACTTCGGCGCCCAACTCGTGTGGGACCTGCCGAACTGGGCGCCGGGCCGGGTGCGGGCGCTGATGCAGCTCAGTGTGCCCCGGATGCCGCGACAACAGGTCCGGCCCACCGACGGCTTCCGGTACCTGGCGTCGCAGCATTTCGTGCACCTGCACTACTTCCAGGAGTACGGCCCGGCCGACCGCGAACTGGGTGAGCATCCCGAGGAGTTCCTGGCGAAGATCTTCCACGCACTCAGCGGCGCCAACCGCTACCTCGACTGCTGGGACTTCCCGTCCGAGGGCAACGGCTACCTCGACGTGCTGCCCGCGCCGCCGGCATTGCCGTGGTCGTGGCTGAGTGAGGACGAGTTTCGCTACTACGTGAACGAGTTCACTCGCACCGGATTCACCGGCGGGCTCAACTGGTACCGCGCCGACGACTACGTGTGGGAGCAGAACGAGGAACTGCACGACCGTCCGATCACGGTCCCCACGACGTTCATCGCGGGAGCGAAGGACCCGGTGCTCGAGATGATGGGCGAGAACCCGTTCGAGACGATGGCCGCGATGGTGCCGGGCCTGCGTTCCACCTGTGTGATCCCGGATGTCGGGCACTTCGTGCAGATGGAGGCGGCCGAGCAGGTCAACTCCGCCATGCTCGAGTTCCTGCGCGGTCTCGACTGACTCGGAGAAAGTTCGCCGGCCCTGTCCATCGGCGCCCTCCCCGTTCGTCGTGACGGTGTCACCGGAACAACGAGAACCTCTCGAGGAGGAACCGATCATGAAGTATCTGCTGCTGATCAACGCCGAATCCGCCGATGCCGCGAGCGACTGCACGCCCGAGGACTGGATGGTCTACGACAAGGAGGTCAAGGACGCCGGGATCTTCGTCTCGGGAGAGTCGCTGGCCGACCTGGTGACCGCCACCAGCGTGCAGGTGGGTCCCGGCGGCGAGCGCACGATCACCACCGACGGACCGTTCGCCGAGACCCGGGAGGTACTGGGCGGGTTCTACGTGATCGACGTGCCCGATCTCGACATCGCGCTCGACTGGGCGGCGCGGTGCCCGGGAGCACGCGGCGGGGGACGGATCGTCGTGCGCCCGATCGCCGACTTCGGAATCTGAGACGGATGGGTCCGGAGAGCGGTGGCCGCGCCGCGGAGGACGCCGTCGCGGCGGTCTTCCGGGAGGAGCGCGGCCGCCTGCTCGCCGCCCTCGTGGGCCGATTCGGAGACCTCGACCTCGCCGAGGAGGCGGCGTCGGAGGCGATCGAGTCGGCCCTGCGGCACTGGCCCCGGGACGGGGTTCCCGGCAATCCCGGTGCCTGGCTGGTGACCACGGCGCGGCGACGGGCCGTGGACCGGTTGCGCCGCGACCGGGTTCTGGCGGCGAGGATCGCGGTGCTGCAGGTGGAGGCGGAGCGTGCCGATCCCGCGCCGGCCGCGGACGTGGACGGTGAATTGCCCGACGAGCGGCTGCAGCTGTTCTTCACGTGCGCGCATCCCGCCCTGCCTGCCGAGGATCGCGTGGCGCTGACGCTGCGCTGCCTTGCCGGCCTCACCACGCCTGAGGTGGCACGGGCCTTCCTGGTACCCACCGCGACCATGGCGAAGCGAATCACTCGGGCGAAGAGGAGGATCGAGGCCAACCGCATCCCGTTCCGAGTGCCCGGCTCCGACGAGTGGCCGCGGCGGCTGCCCGGTGTGCTGCAGGTGTTGTACTCGATTTTCACCGAGGGCTACACCGCCAGCGCGGGGCTGAGTCTGCAGCGGGTCGACGTCGCCGAGGAGGCCATTCGGCTGGCGCGAATTCTGCACCGGTTGCTACCCCGCGAACGTGAAGTGGCGGGGCTGCTGGCACTGATGCTGCTCGTCCACGCCCGTCGCGGCGCCCGCACCGGCCCCACCGGTGAGGCCCTGATGCTCGACGAGCAGGATCGGACCGCCTGGGACCGCTCGATGATCGAGGAGGGCGAGGGGTTGGTGTTGGTCGCCCTCACCGGCGGTCCGCCCGGCGTCTACGGCGTGCAGGCGGCGATCGCGGCGCTGCACGACGAGGCCTCCGGCCTCGCGAGTACCGACTGGCCGCAGATCGTCGCCCTCTACGACATCCTGCTCGGGATCGCGCCGTCGCCGGTGGTCGCGATGAACCGTGCCGTGGCGGTCGCGATGCGGGACGGTCCGGAGGCGGGGTTGATGCTCCTCGACGACCTCGCCGGCGAACCCCGGTTGCGCTCGTACCACCCGTTCGCGGCAGCGCGTGCGGAGTTGCTGCTGCGGCTCGGTCGAGGCGGGGACGCCGCCGAACTGTACCGGCGTGCCCTCGAACTGGCGGGCACCGAACCCGAGCGCGCCTATCTGCGCCGCCGGTCGAAGCTGGCGGAGAGCTAGGGGGTTCTCGGTTCCGTGCCGATGGCGCAACGCCCCGCTCGAATGCGCCGCGGGCGGGCGACGAGACAGCGTAGGGTTCGGGTCATGCCGTCGGAAGACAACCGGCGCAGGTCGGTGCCGAGTGCCGCGGTCGGGGCAATCCTGGACCGTTTCGATGCAAGGATCGATCCCGTCGCGCGCGGTCGCGTGGTGGACGGGCGCAGCGCTGCCTCGGGTTCCGCGCCGGAATCGTTGCGGCAGAACACGCATCGCTTCATGCGCATCGCCTCTCGGGCGATCCGGGAAAATCGGACGTTCACGGCGGCCGAACTGCGTCCGATTCGTGAGGGCGCGGTGCATGCGGCCGAGGACGGAATTCCGCTCGCCGCGCTGCTTCGCAGTTGGTTTCGCTTCGGCCGCGCGATGTTCGACGAGTGTCGCGTAGCCGCGGCGGGAGAACGGTCCGCCGGTCTGGTCGAGATCGGGACGGCGGTCCTGCGTTTGCAGGAGGTGCTCACCCGCGCGGTGGTGGACGCGTACGAGAGCGAGCGCGCCGCGTTGGACGGCGACGAGAAGCCGTCGAAGGAACTGTTGGCGCGAATACTGTTGGCGGGGCAGGACGCCGAGTCCGCAGCCGGGTGGTGCGGGATCGAGCTGGCCGACGAGTACTCGGTGGTTGCGCTGGCCAGGGGCGGGACGCAGCGGGATCCCACCGTCCGGTGGGCTGCCGACTCGCGGATCGCTCGCAGGTTCGATCGGGGATCTCCTCCGGTACTGGCGATCCTCGAGGCCGACGGTGCGACGTTGCTCGTGCCCGGCAAGATCGACGGCGGCGCCGGTTGGTACGAGCGTGTCGTGGAACTCGTCGACTCGATCGAGGCGGTGGTCGGGGACTTCGTCACTGCGGCCGTCGCGGACCCGGTCGGACGGGCCTGGCTTCCGGACTCGAGCGCGCTGGCAGCGGAGTTGCTGTTACTGGCTCGCCGACTCGGCCGGCCTCCGGGGCTGTACCGGCTCGAAGACCTGGCGTTGCCGTTCCAGTTGTCGCGGCCGACGGCCGGCCAGCAGTACCTGGCGGACCGGCTGCGCCCACTCGACCCCTACCCGGAACTGGTCGAGACGCTCGACGCGTTCCTGCACCACGACCTCGATCGCAGCCGGACGGCGCGGGTCCTCGAAGTGCATCCCAACACCGTGAACAATCGGCTCGGCCGGATCCGGGAGCTGGTGGGTGTGGACCCGAGTTGTTACGAGGGCATCATGGCGCTGGGCTCCGCGCTCGACGCCCGGCGGGCGCAGGGGTGGCGGCCCGGGGGCGCGCCGTAGCTCGTGATGGCCGGACGTCAGAACGAGTGGGGATGCGCCTTCTCGTACGCCGCCTTCTCGGCGTTGAACCGAGCGACCTTCTTGGGATTCTCGAGATCGGGTGACAGCCCGTGCTTTTCGAGCCGGCGGCGCCGATTCTGCTCCATGTAGGCCGCGGAGTAGAACAATGCGAGGAACAGGCCGAGGAGCACCATCGATCCGCGCAGCCACACCGGGCCGGGGAACAGGAAGAAGACCACGAAAATCGGAATGAACGGCACCATGCTGCGCAGCATGTGGCGGGGTACCGCCCAGTCGCCGACGAGGTCGTTGCGGACCCAGTCCTGCATCGAATCGGGAAGCTTGCGCCCGCACGCGTACCCGATCCACTGCAGGGGATTGGGGCGACGGCGGACCTTCTTCTGGCTGGTCATGTCCTGAATACCTGTTCCTGTCCGAAAGGGGCGGGTCACTCGCCGAGTGCGCCGGCACGCAGGGCGGCCGCGTTGACGCGGGCGAGGACGGAGTGCAGTTCTTCCAGTTCGTCGAGACCCACACCGAGGCGTTGCACGACGGCGGCCGGGATGCGTTCCGCCTGCGCGCGCAGGGCGGCCCCGGCGTCGGTGAGTTCGACGATCAGTTGACGCTCGTCGACGGCGCTGCGGGTGCGAGTGATCAGCCCGCTCGTCTCGAGGCGCTTGAGGAGCGGTGAGAGCGTGGGCGAGTCGAGTTGGAGGGCCCGTCCGATCTCCTTGACGGACATCGGAGCATCACCCCACAGCGCGAGCATGACGAGGTACTGCGGGTGCGTCAGCCCCATGGGCTCGAGCAGGGGGCGGTAGACCGCGAGAACCGCACGATTGGCGACGGCGAGCGCGAAGCACACCTGACGGTCGAGGGCCAGGGGATCGACATCTCCCCAATCGACGTCCTGCTCGGCGACGGTGCTCATGGAAATGAAGCTTACACGAATGAGTCGTGCACTAACTAAAAGTGGCGGACGCCTCCGGGGTGGACAAACGAGAACCCGTTCTATATGTGTGGATGTGGTGGTCGCCACGAGGCGGCCCGGCCTGTTGCGCGGGCCACACTGAGCGCAGCGACTGGAGTCAGTACATGTACGAGTGGTCCGATACCGATCTCATGTTCCGCGACGCCGTGCGCGGTTTCATCGACAAGGAGATCAAGCCGCACGTCGACAAGCTCGAGACCGGGGAGCTGCCGCCGTACGACATCATCCGCAAGATGTACGCCACCTTCGGCATGGACGAGATGGCGCGCGAGGCACTCGAGAAGTCGTTCGCCAAGGAAGAGGCGAAGGAGCGTGGCGAGACGCTGCCGGAGTCGGGCGACAAGTCCGGCGGCCTCGGCGGCGCCGGGAGCATGGGCGTCATCCTCAACAGCGAGATCGCCGGGGTGAGCCTGGGCCTGGTCGCGTCCATGGGGGTGAGCGTCGGTCTCACCGCCGGCACGCTGCGGAGCCGCGGCACGCTCGCGCAGAAGAAGCGCTGGCTGCCCGAGCTCGTCACGATGGAGAAGGTGGGCGCGTGGGCGATCACCGAGCCCGACTCCGGCTCCGACGCGTTCGGCGGCATGAAGTCGTACGTCCGCCGCGACGGTGACGACTACATCCTCAACGGTCAGAAGACGTTCATCACCAACGGGCCCTATGCAGACGTCACCATCGTCTATGCCAAGCTCGCGGAAGGCGCTGCGGGTGATTCGAATCCGCGTGACCGCAAGGTCCTCGGGTTCGTGCTCGAGAAGGGCATGGAGGGCTTCACGCAGAGCGCCCCGTTCAAGAAGATGGGCATGAACTCCTCGCCCACCGGCGAACTGTTCTTCGACAACGTCCGCATCTCCAAGGATCGGCTTCTCGGTGAGACGGAGAATCCCGCCAAGGGCGACGGCAAGGAGAGCGCGAAGGAGTCGTTCGCGGCCGAGCGCATCGGCAT
Organism: Rhodococcus sp. SGAir0479; assembly: GCF_005484805.1. Taxonomy (NCBI): domain Bacteria; kingdom Bacillati; phylum Actinomycetota; class Actinomycetes; order Mycobacteriales; family Nocardiaceae; genus Rhodococcus; species Rhodococcus sp. SGAir0479. The sequence continues at coordinate 3,583,027 of NZ_CP039432.1, read as the reverse complement.
CGCGTCGCTCGCGCTCGGCATCATCAACGAATGCCAGCGGTTGTCGATCGACTACGCCAAGAACCGCAAGCTGTGGGGCAAGGAGATCGCGCAGTTCCAGCTCATCCAGCTCAAGCTGGCCGAGATGGAGGTCGCGCGCCTCAACGTGCAGAACATGCTGTTCAACGCGATCGAGCGGGCGAACGCCGGCGCGCCGCTGAGCCTCGCCGAGGCGTCGGCGATGAAGCTGTACTCGTCCCGCGCCGCCACCGAGGTCGCGATGGAGGCCGTCCAGCTGTTCGGTGGCAACGGCTACATGGCCGAGTACAAGGTGGAGCAGCTCGCGCGTGACGCGAAGTCGCTCATGATCTACGCGGGCTCCAACGAAATCCAGGTGACCCACATCGCGAAGGGCCTGCTGAACAGGTGATTCCGGGCCCTGTCCGCGCATCTGCGCGCGGACAGGGACCCGGTCAGGCCACTGCGTCGACGCGAGCCAGACGGCGTAGCGCCAGCTCGCTGTACAGGGCGGCGCCGTCGGCGAGCACGGCGTCGTCGAACTCGGCGAGCGGCGAGTGGTTGTACGCCGCCGTCGCCGGGTCCCGGTCGGTGGGGCACGCGCCGAGGAACACGAACGCGCCCGGAATCTCGTCCAGCACGCGGGAGAAGTCCTCGGAACCCGTGGCCGGTTGCGGCGCCCACGCGAACCGCTCCGGCCCGTGGACCTCGGCGACCACGTCGGCCACGAACTCGGCCTCGGTGTCGTCGTTCACGGTCACCGGGTACTGCTCGTGGTAGTCGACGTCCACGTCCAGGCCGTGGGCCGCCGCGATGCCCCGGCACACGCGGATGATGCCGACCCGCACCTTCTCCCGGCTCTCCGGTGAGAAGGATCGAACCGTGACGTCGAAGTGGGCGTCGTCCGGGATGACGTTGGCTGCGGTTCCGGCGTGGAACGCGCCCACGGTCACCACCACCGGATCGAACGGCGCGAACGAGCGGGCCGCGAGCGTCTGCAGGGCGGTGACCATTTCGCACGCCGCCGGAATGGGGTCGAGCGTCGCGTGCGGCGCGGAGCCGTGCCCACCGCGACCGAGGACCGCCACCCGGACGACGTCACTGGCCGCCATCAGCGGCCCGCGCCGCGTGAGGAACACCCCGTGCGGCGGCATCGACGCGCTCACGTGCAGCCCGTACGCCGCGACCGGCCGCGTCCCCGAGGCGTCCAGCACGCCCTCCTTCAGCATCAGCCCCGCCCCGTCGAATCCCTCCTCGCCCGGCTGGAACATGAAGACGACGTCGCCGGCGAAATGCTCGCGCCGGGCCGACAGCAGGTGGGCGGCGCCGGAGAGCATCGAGGTGTGCAGGTCGTGGCCGCAGGCGTGCATCTGTCCGGGGGTCCGCGACGCGTAGTCCACCGTCGCGCGCTCGCCGACGGGGAGGGCGTCCATGTCGCCGCGCAGCAGTACCGTCGGACCGGGGCGGCCCCCACGCAGGACCGCCGTGACGGATGTGAGATCCGCGCCGGTGGCGATCTCGAGCGGGAGGCCGTCCAGTGATTCGAGCACGCGCTCCTGCGTCCGCGGAAGATGCAGTCCCACTTCGGGTTCCGCGTGCAGCGTGCGGCGCAGGTGGACCAGGTCGTCGTGCAGTGCGTGAGCATCCTCGGTGAGCGACACGAGGTCTCCTCTCGGTGCTGGGGCCGCGGTGCGGCGGGTTGAGGCATGATGCACACGACGTGCACCACCGGCCACCGAATTGCAGGATTTTGTCGTGAACGAGTCGACCACTCAGGAATGTGGCGATGTGGACGAGCTCGATCTGAGCCTCGTCAACGTGCTCCAGCTCGAGCCGCGGGCGTCGTGGTCCAAGGTCGGCGCCGCGCTCGGTGTCGACCCGGTGACCGCGTCCCGCCGGTGGGCGCGGCTGACGGAATCCGGGTCGGCCTGGGTCACCGCGCATCCCGCGGGCCCGCAGACCGCCGCGCTCGTCGAGATCGAATGCGTCGCGGGCCAGGCGCGTGCCACCGCCGAGGCACTCGGCCGTCGGCCGCACGTCCTCACCGTCGAACACGCCAGCGGGCCGCGCGATCTCCTGCTGACGGTCAGCGTGACCGGGCTGGGCGCGCTGTCCCGACTGCTGCTGCACATCGAGGAGCTACCCGGAATAGTTTCCACCCGAGCGCACCTGGTGATCCGTCCGTACGCTCTCGGTGGCGACTGGCAGTTGCAGACGCTCGACGCCGATCAGCGCGGGCACCTCGAGGCGCACGGCCAGCGCGGGCCGATGTCGCTGCGGCCGCTCGACGCCACGGACCGCGGCGTGATCGCCACGTTGTTCCGGAACGGCAGGGCGTCGCTCACCGAGATCGCCGCGGAACTCGGCTGCAGCGTCGGCACCGCGCGAAGACGGCTCCACGCGCTGCTGGACCGGAGTGCGCTGCTGCTGCGCTGCGATGTCGCGCAGCCGTTGTCGGGGTGGCCGGTGTCGGTGTCGATGTGGGCGCACGTCCCGGTCGACGAGTGCGACGGCGTCGCGCAGCGGCTCGTGGCCTTGCCGGAGACGCGCGCGTGCCTGGTCCTCACCGGCGCACCTGCCAACTTCTACTTCTCGGTGTGGGTGCGTTCGCTCGTGGACGTGCACCGCATCGAGCTGCTACTGCGCCGGATCGTGCCGTCCCTCGACATCCTGGACCGCACCGTGACGCTGCGGTTCTTCAAGCGAATGGGACGGATCCTCGACGAGCACGGACGAAGCCGCGAGAGCGTGCCGATGGACATCTGGTCGGAGCCGGAACCCGTCGTGTCGGCCGATCGGCTCGCCACGCCGGCGACGGGGATACCGTCGAAGTGAGCATCGAGGGACTCGGCTCGGTGCGCAACAAGACCGTCGTCGAGCAGGAGTGTTCGTGGCCTTCAACGATCTGGACCTGACCCAGCGGCTGGACCTCGCACGGGAGGGCACCGCGTACTTCGCGCAGCGGCTCGCTGCGCTGTCGGACCGGGAACTCGACGCGCCCTGTCTGCTCGAAGGGTGGACGCGGCGGCACCTCGTCGCGCACGTCGGTTACAACGCCGCGGCGTTGTGCCGGATCCTGGACTGGGCGGCGACCGGGATCGAGACACCGATGTACGCGTCGATGGAGCAGCGCGGCCGGGAAATCGACGAAGGCGCGACGCTCAGTGCGGGAACTTTGCGGAATCTGTTCACCCACACCGCAGCCCGACTCGACGAGAAGTGGCGTCACCTTCCGGATACGGCGTGGAGCGCCGAGGTGCGAACCGCGCAGGGGCGTCTCGTGCCGGCGGCGGAGACGGCGTGGATGCGCAGCCGGGAGGTGTGGATCCACGCGGTCGACCTCGGGGGCGGCGGTGGATTCGAGGACTTCCCTGACGTGGTTCTCGACTCGCTGCTCGACGACATCGTGGGGATGTGGCGGCGCAAGGGCGAGGGTGCGGGACTCGCGCTCGAGGTGGGCGGGCAGAGGCTGGTCGTCGTGCAGGACGACGCGCCGCCGACCGCAGTCGTCGCCGGACCCCTTGCGTCCGTGGTGCGCTGGGCATCCGGGCGTGGGGCAGTGGGGCTCACGGCCGGAGCGGATCGACTGCCACCGCGCTGGTTGTAGGACGACGGTCGAGCTTCGGTACGGCCGACGGGTTTACGAGGACGCCCGACGGGCGCACCGCCGATCGCGCGTGAGGATGATCGCGCGATCGGCGGCGCCGCGTGGTGCAGGCATCAGCTCCAGAACTCGGTCAGTTGCTCGGCCAGGGCTCTGCCTTGTTCACAACCGGCACGCGCGGCGGACGGGCGCAGCGACAGATCCATGGCGTCGGCCCCGAACAGGTGCTCGGAGTCGCTGCCCGGGAAGATCGTCTCGACCCTGCTGCCGTGTGCGCGCAGATCGTCGACCTGGGTCGCCAGGTCCAGGCCCCACTCCGCGGGCGTCCGTGTCCGGCCACCGAACGGGGAGAGCACCAGTACCCGCTCGTATCCGGTTGCCAGGTCGGCATTCTCGGCGTTGGAACGATAACCGCCGTCGATGTATCGGCGACCGCCGATCTGGTACGCGAAGCCGCTGGAACAGCTCGCGGCGACCGCATCCACCAGATCCACCCCGCTGCGGTGGTCGAACACCGCCGGTTCTCCCGTCTCGGCATCGACCGCCGTGATGAGCAACGGGCGCCGGGGCCACCGATCCCCGGGCAGCCGCGCGGCAACGGTCGCGCGCCACTGCGCTTGCCGAGAATCGTCCGACGCCGCGGGCAGGGCAAGTGCGGCCGCACTCATTCTGCGGCGCATATCGGCCGGATCCGTCGCGGAAGCGATGATCTCGGCTGTCCTCGCCAGGTGGTCCGATACCGACCGGGTCGGACCGCGCCCTCGCCCGGAACCCACCGGGCCGGTGGGGCGCGGCGGAGCGGAGGCCAGGATGGCGGCGAGGAGTTCGGTCGGCGTCGCGCCGGCCAGCTGGGCGGCGGCTGTCGAGCCGGCCGAGGTCCCGACCGTCAGGTCGGCCGTGGTCACGTCCAGGCCGGCATCGAACAGTCCGGCCACGACGCCGAGGAGCCACGCGTTGCCCGTCGATCCGCCGCCACCGAGGACCAGCGCTCGCTCGGATGAAGCCGTCGAAGTATGCGGAGTTGCAGAAGATGTTGTGTTCACGGGAGTCGCCTTTCGCGAATTGCCTTGTCCGGCGCTCCCGGTGGCGACTAGGTCAGTCGCGCGATCGTGGACTGCGGGGGAGCACCCAGTGCGGATACTGCGTTCACGGGTCTCACCTCCTGTCTACGGGCCACGACGTCGAGAACGGACGTTAGCACCCGGGGGTGCGGCTGTGCACGTCATTTTCGGGGTCGAGTTCTCGGTACATGACCATGCCCGCGTGGTACAGGATGTCGCCGCGAAACTCGCCGTCGGCCGAGAAGCCCGTGTCGTCGCGGTAATGGATCACGGCGCCTTCGATCCGATACGCGCCGGTATATGCGGCCTCGCGGTTGCCGCGGGCCTCGACGTAGCGGCCTTCGGGTAGGAGGTGTTGGCGGATGTTCCCCTCGGCCGTAACCCAGAGCCCGACGAACGAATGCTGCATTGCTGTAACTCTTTCCGTGTCTTCCGTGTCTTCCGTGTCTCCGATATCCCTCACAGTGCCGCCACCCGCCGGGTGATGTCGTCGCGCGAGCGGACGACGTCGGCACGAAGTGCGTCGATGTCTTCACCGACCAGCGAACCCGCCCACTTGCGAGGGTTGCCGGCAATCAGAACGGTGTCGATGTTGCGGGCATCCGAGCCGAGTACCAGGGTGCCGATGGCGTCGTTGAGGGGCATGTTGTTGATGTCGTCGGCGCGGACGATGAGGAGGTCTGCGTCTTTACCCGGGGTCAGCGAGCCGGTGACGTCTCCGAGTGCGTTGGCGCGGGCGCCTTGAAGGGTTGCGAAGTCGAGGACGTCCCGTGTGGTGATCTTGCTGCGCGACTCGTCGGTGCCGTAGGTGGCGTTGGTGGCGCGCATCCGCTGGATGGCGTGGAGGGCCCGCATCTGGGTGAACATGTCGCTGGCGAGTGCCACTTCGATGTCGATGCTCAAGCCCGGGCGGATCCCGACGGAGAGGGCTTCATCGACGGCGGGGACCGCGGTTTCGAGACCGATCTGCGCGTCGGATGTCGGCGCGAGTGACACCGTGACCCCGGCATCTCCCATCGCCGACCAGGCAGCGGGAGTGAGCCCGGTCGAGTGGATCAGCGTGAGGGTCGGGTCGAGGATCCCCATCCGAGCCCACTGCAGAATCGCCTCCGACGAGGGCACTCCAAAGATGGCGTCGATGCTGGTCCAGACCCCCAGGTCACGGGCCACGGCCGCGAGTTCGGGGCCGTAAGCGATGGCCGGGCCGGCGATCTCGTCGGTGGACAGCGCAGCGAGTCGCACGGTCACGAGGCCGCTCGCGGCGCCGTGGAACTTGCCCACCAGTCGGCCCATGTCGGCGGGCCACTGACGGTCCCACTCACCGAAGTGCGGACCCATCGAGGCGTGTACGCCCCGGATTCCGGAGTCGACGAGCGCATTGAGCGCCGCATCGGAGTGGGCGGTGCTCCGCGAGTTGTGGGAGAAGTCGAGCATGGTCGTGATGCCCGAGTCGAGCGCGGTCAACGCGGCGAGGCGGGTGCCGATGTACATGTCGTCGGGGGTGTAGTTCGGTGCGATGGCGGAGAGCGTCGACATGACGTATTCGCCGAGGTCGCTGACGTCAGGGATGCTGCGGCGCAGTTGCGCTTCCCAGGCGTGGCGATGGGTGTCGACGAAGCCGGGGCTGATGATGGCACCGCGGGTGTCGACGACGAGCGCTGATGCGGCAGCAGCGCCGTGGTCGGGGTCAGATCGGAGGTCGAGTCCAACGGCAGCGATGCGCGAGCCGGCGAGCAGGACGTCGCCGGAGTCGAGATCCGGAATATCCGGGTCCATGGTGACCACGGCGCCTCCGGACAGCAGGATCGGGCGGCGGCTGGCGCGGGCGGCGGTGAAGTCGGCGAGGGAGGTCTTCGTCATGGTTCTTTTCGTTTCGGGTCGAAGATCAGGAACGGTGGAAGGTGTAGCCGGCGTGGTGCAGGGTGCCGTCGACGAATGCGCCGAAGGCCCAGAATCCGAGGTCGTCGAGGTAGTCGATACGGTCCCCGGTGATCCAGAAGGAGCCTTGGAAGGCATGCGGGCGGCCGCCGCGGGTCTCGTCGTAGCGGCCGTCGGCGGTCAAGTGCTGGTGCACAAAGTCGTTCTCGTCGATCCAGGTGCCGAGGTAGCGATCCGACGGTGCGTCTGCGGCAGCGGGGGAGTTCGCGGCATCACCGGTACGGACACTCTGCCCGTCCCAGAGCGCAACGGTGCCGCCGACGACGACCACCTGCACAGAGTCGGGCTCGTCGAGCTGACGTTGCACCGCGGCGACATTTGATTCTCCGGACAGGGTCGGCACAATCGCGAAGTCAGCCGGATTGCCGGGTGCGATCGCGCTCGGGGACCGGAACGACGTCGGTCGGAGTCCGCGTAGCTGAGCGGTGTCGATGCCCACGGGCACGATGACGTAGCCGTCGCAGTCGATGACCAGGGCGCCGTCATCGTCGGCCGCAGTCAACAGTCCGGGACCGACGCCGACCACGCGGGAGCCGCCCAACAGAACATCACCGCGGTCGAAGTCGCCGATCAGGGAGTCGCCGGTGACAATGCGGGCGTTGGCGAACAGAAGCGGGCGGTGCCCGGTCGTGCGGTCGGCGTTGATCAGCTCGAGCAGTTCAGGGCTGAAAGGGCTGTTCATAAGTGCTCCAGAAAGAGAGTCGAGGGACGCCGGGTGACTCCGGCGAAATCCACTATCAGGCTGGATGGATGGCTGGACCAGGCCGGTGTGTGCCTGGGTGCGCTACGGCCTGCCTGCTCGAGAGCCGGGCGGCTAGCGTCGTGTCATGAGCTCCACCGAACTGGGATCCTTTCTCAAGGCGCGCCGCGGCCATGTACAGCCGACGGACGTCGGCCTCTCTGCGCAGCCCGGCCGCCGTGTCTCCGGTCTTCGTCGCGAGGAAGTCGCGATGCTCGCCGGGGTGAGCGTCGACTACTACACCCGGCTCGAACAGGGGCGCGAGCGGAATCCCTCTCCGGCGGTACTCGGCGCGCTCGCCGGTGCGCTCGACCTCGACGCCGATCTGCGGGAACACCTGTTCCGCCTTGCCGGCCTGGCGCCGACACCGCGCGCGCCGGTGCAGGATACGGTCGACGACTCTCTTCACCGACTTCTCGCCTCGTGGTCGCACACTCCAGCGCTGATCATCAACCGCCAGTTGGATGTTCTGGCGTACAACGGTCTGGCGGGCGCCCTCTACAACGGGTTCGAGCGGATCGACAACATTGCGCGCATGACGTTCCTCGACCCGTTCGGCCGCCGCTTCTTCACCGATCGGGAACGCGCAACCACCTCGTGCGTCGCGAACCTTCGGCTCGCTCTCGGACACGCCGGCTCCGCAGACGACGTCCGGGCTCTCGTTCTCGAAATGCACTCTGCCAGCGAAGAGTTTCGCGACCTCTGGAGCCGGCACGACGTCCGGGGGAAAACTCACGAGGTTAAAGCGTTTCGACATCCCGACGTCGGCGAACTACTGCTCGAGTACAACGCTTTCGACGTCCGCAGCGTGCCGGGGCATCAACTAATCGTGTACCAAGCGCCGGCCGCCTCCGCGAGCGCCGACAAGTTGCAGCTGTTGGGATCGCTCGCAGCGACGGTCGACCTCGGCCATCCGTGAGGCTAGGACCGCCACGGCCGGAATGCGTCGACGAATGGTCGGCTTCGGGGATCCGCCCGGATCTCACCACCTGACTGTTGACTCGAACATCAGTTCGAACTAAACTCATGTCATGAATCCGGGGGGGACTCGACACCACAGGTGCTGCACTCGTGACGCTCACTCACGATGATGTGCGCGGGCTGGCCGAGTTGGACCTGGTGCGCACCACGGTTGATCTTTCGCGTCTGATCGAGCAACTGGAAGCCCTGCGGGTGACGGCGGTGGCCGAGATCGACGAGCGCGCAGTTTCCTTCGACACCTTGGGGTTTCGTAGCGTGAAGCAGTGGCTGGCGGCCAACACGCTGTTGGAAGTGCCGGCCGCGGCGCGGATCCTGGCGTTGGGGAGGGCGCTGCGGCGGGAACCCGATGTCGCCGAAGCGCACGAGATCGGGCAGATCTCGGCCGAGCATGCCGCTCTGATCACCAAGTTCTGCGAACAACCGCCGCGCGGGATGCCCCTTGAGGCCCTTCCGTCGTGCCGGCAGGTGCTCCTCGACTGCGCCGCCAATCCGGCAGCCACCCCGATGAGTGTGCGGACCTGCATCTCGCGGCTCGAGCGGATCTTCGAATCCGACGAGTTGCCGCCGAGTGAGGACTGCGACCGCAACGAGTTTCACGCCTCGAAGACGTTGAACGGGCGCGTGGCGGTGAAGGGTGACTTGGATGCCGTCACCGGGGAGATGCTGCTGACCGCATTGTCCGCGCTGACGAAACCGCGGAACCCAAACGACGACCCCGCCGCGCCCCGCACCCCGGGGCAGCGGCGCGCGGACGCGTTCGTCGAAATCCTGCGCCGCTACCTCGACTCCGGTGAGGCACCCATCGAGGGTGGCGAGCGGCCGCACCTGTCACTGCACGTGCACGCGCGTGACCTCGCCCGCGCCCAGGCCGACCATGCAGCAGCGCGGCAGAATTGGCAGTCGAAGCTGTTCGACGGCAACGACATTCACGGCGACTTGGTTCGAGAAACCCTTGCCGACGAGAACGCGGGCCGCGAGACCCCGGTTGGCGAGTCCCGGACCGGGCACCGTGTGACGGCCGACCAGGACGTTGCCCGCCTCCCACACCTCGGGCCGCTGACGATCGCCACCGCCCGCCGCCTCGCGTGCGACTGTCATCTCACCCCGGTGGTGATGGACGACGGTGTGCCGCTGAACCTGGGCCGCACCACCAGGACCGTCTCCAAGAAGCAGCGCCGCGCGCTGATCGCCCGCGACCACGGCTGCGCGTTTCCCGGCTGCGGCGCCCCGCCCGCCCACTGCGAAGGCCACCACATCCATCACTGGGCCGACGGCGGACCCACCGACCTCGACAACCTCGTCCTACTCTGCCGCTACCACCACCGGCTGCTCCACCACAGCCACTGGGAAGTGCAGATCGGCGCCGACCACCACCCGCCCCCAAGCACTCCGTGCAGGGGGGACCCCCAGGTTCACCCCACCATCACTGGTGGACCCGTACAAGAAACCCATGCCCGCTAACAACCGCGCGGGACCCCACGCGGCGTAGCCGAGAGAACACGACCACACCACTGCACTGAAACCGCTGTAGCCGACACCCGAGAGTGGGTGCCGGCTACAGCGGGGTAGGGGAGTCGCGGTGGCGCGGCGCCGGGTCAGGCCACCCGCGCCGGGTCAGGCCAGCCGCGCCGGGTCAGGCCGTCGGCGGAACGTGCCCGGCGACGATGCGGTGGATGAGGCGTGCCGCGGTCCGGGCCGTGCGGTTGTCGACATCGAGCGACGGATTGAGCTCGGCGACGTCGACGACAGCCAGCTTGCCGCTCGCGGTCACCCGATCGCACACGCGCTGAATCGTCTCGAGCGGTACGCCGTAGGCCGCGGGCGCGCTCACGCCGGGAGCAACACCGGCGGGCAGCACGTCCAGATCGATCGTCAGGTAGACGATGTCGACGTCGTCGAGGAAGTCGGTGACGAACTCGTCGACCCGCGCCCGATCGGCGACGCCGCAGTGATCGTCGAACAGGTACCGAACACCCAGGCTGCGTGCGGTGTCGAACAGCACGTTGGTGTTGCTGGGCTGGCTGATACCGATCACGTCGTAGCGATGGCTGGTGCCGGCCGCCTGCTCGGCCTCGGCGATCTGCCGGAACGGGGTGCCGGAGCTCGGCACCGGGTCGTTGCGGAGGTCGAAGTGGGCATCCAGGTTGAGGACGCCGAGGCGGGGGAGCCGGCGTCGCAACTGGGAGGCGGCGACACCCTGGTAGGTCCCGTACGCGACCTCGTGACCGCCGCCGAGGACGACGGGGAACCTGCCGGAGTCGAGAGCGGTGGCCACGGCGCGACCGAGCGCCTCCTGGCCCGCCTCGAGCCCGTCACCCGTCACGGCGACCGTGCCGGCGTCGGACAGGGTCGTCGGGTTCTCGAGGGCCATCGAGGAGAGTGCGCCGCGGAGAGCGTCGGGGCCGGCTGCGGCGCCCTGACGCCCCTTGTTGCGGCGCACGCCCTCGTCGCTCGCGAAGCCGATCAGGACGGCCCCGGTACCCGGGCCCGGGCGGTACGGCGTGACGGCCTGGTGCCAGCGGAGGTGCTCCGGGCCGGTGCCGTCCGTGCGGCCTGCCCACGGACGGGGTGCGATGTCGACGGTGATGTGGTTGGTCATCTCGGATCCCCAGTCGCTCAGTTGGTGGCCGCGGCGAGGACGCCGTTCTTGAACACTTCGCGGACCAGCGGCACACCGGGACGGTAGGCGAGGTGCAGGTACGACGGCGCGTCGAGCGCGATCGCGTCGGCGCGGGCGCCGATCCGCAGGCTGCCGACATCGTCGCGGCGCAGTGCCTTCGCGCCACCGGCGGTGGCCGCCCACACGGCCTCGGCCGGCGTCATGTGCATGTCGCGGACAGCGATCGCGATGCAGAACGGCAGGCTCGTGGTGTAGCAGGTGCCGGGGTTGCAGTCCGCGCCCAGGGCGACGGTGACGCCGGCGTCGAGCAGGGCGCGGGCGCCGGGGTACTGGTTGCGGGTGGAGAAGTCGGCGCCGGGAAGCAGCGTGGCCACCGTCGAGCTACCCGCGAGGGCGTCGATGTCGGCGGCGGTGACGTAGGTGACGTGGTCGACCGAGGCCGCACCCATCTCCACGGCCAGCTGCACGCCCGGACCCTCGCCCAGCTGGTTGCCGTGCACGCGGGGAACGAGCCCGTGCGCGACGCCGGCGCTCAGCACTGCCCGCGACTGCTCGAGGGTGAACGCACCGCGCTCACAGAACACGTCGATCCACTTCGCGTGCGGGGCACACGCCGGGATCATCTCGTCGACCGCCATCGCGACGTACTCGTCGCCGCGGCCGGCGTACTCGGGCGGGGGGACGTGCGCGGCCAGCAGCGTGACCTCGTCGGTGAACCGGCCCGCGACCTGCACGCTGCGCAGCTCGTCCCGGGTGCTCTGGCCGTAACCGCTCTTGATCTCGACGGTGGTGCTTCCCGAGCGCAGCGACTCGTCGAGCAGGCGGCGCACGTTCGCGGCGAGCTGGTCGTCGCTCGCGGCCCGCGTCGCCTCGATCGTGGTGCGGATGCCGCCGGCCGCGTACTTCTCGCCGGACATGCGGGCCGCGAACTCCTCGGCCCGTTCACCGGCGAACACCAGGTGCGAGTGGCTCTCGACGAAACCGGGCAGCACGGCCCGCCCGCCGAGATCGTGGCCGGTGTCGGCGGCCGGGGCGTCCGCGGAGTCACCGACCCACGCGACCACGCCGTCCTCGAACACCACCGCCGCGTCGTGCCGGACACCCAGCGCCCCGTCGCCCAGTGAGGGGTCGTTGGTGACGAGGGTGCCGATGTTCGTCAGTGCGGTGGTCCGGGGACCGGTCGTGGTCACGTGAGGCTCCTAGGTGACTGTTTTTCGAGGGGGAATCGAGCGGACGACCGGGATCAGACCCGGCTGTCGACCATCTCGGTGTGAGCGGGGTAGATCATCTCGGCCGGCGGATTGTTGGTCCGCTTGGCGACCGGGTAGTAGATCGCGCCGGTGAGCACGATGCCGACGAGCCACGAGATGTCGGCGCCGCCGAGCATGTCGGTGATCGGGCCCGTGTACATCTTCTGCGCGAGGAACGGGATCTGGGCGAGCACGCCGACGGCGTAGACGATCAGGGCCGGGACGTTCCAGGCTCCGTAGCGTCCCTTCGGGTCGTACAGCGCCGGGATGTCGATCCGTTCCTTGGAGATCAGGTAGTAGTCGATCAGGTTGATCGCGCTCCACGGCGTGAACACCATGAGCAGCACCAGGACGAAGTTCTTGAAGTTGTCCAGGAAGTCGGCGCTCGCGGCGATCGCGATGAACATCGAGATGACCGTGAAGCCGAGGATGTAGAACGAGCGGGCCTTCGTCGAGATCTGCGACCGGCCGTCGAACGCGGTCACGGTGGTGAGGATCGACATGAAGCCGCCGTACGCGTTGAGCACGTTGACCGTCAGCTTGCCGGTCACGATCACCAGGTAGATCAGGAACGCGATGATCGCGGGGCCGGCGAGGTCGCCCATGAAGCCGACCTGGTTGCCGAGGAAGGCGTCGCCCGCGACGGCCGCGACGAGGGCACCGAAGGTCATGGACCACTGCGAGCCGATGACGCTGCCGAGGAAGGTCGACCAGAACGTGGTGCGCTCGCTGGTCTTGCGGGGCAGGTAGCGGGAGTAGTCGGCCACGTACGGGCCGAAGGTCAGCTGCCAGCCGGCGCCGAGGGAGATCGCCAGCAGGAACGTCACGAAGTCGAAGTCGACGATGCCGACGTAGTCGAGGACGTCGTACTCGAGGAACAGTCGGATGGCCAGGTACGTGAATCCGACGATGCCGACGACGGTCGCGATCTTGCCGACGATGTGGATCAGCTTGTAGCCGGTGACGGCGACGAACGCGGTGAGCAGTCCGAAGATCACGATGCCGATCCAGGCGGTGTCGATGCCGAGGACCTTGTTGACGGCCTGGCCGGCCAGGACGGTACCGGTGGCGGCGAAGCCGAGGTACATCAGGATCACGAGCACCAGCGGGATGACCGCGCCCTTGACGCCGAACTGGGCGCGGCTCGAGATCATCTGCGGCAGGCCCATGCGGGGGCCCTGCGCCGAGTGGAGGGCCATCACGGCGCCACCGAAGACGTTGCCGATCAGCAGGCCGATGATGGCCCACAGCGCGTCGGCGCCGAAGACGACGGCCAGGGCGCCGTCGACGATCGCGGTGATCTGCATGTTGGCGCCGAACCACAGCGTGAACTGGCTGCGGGGGGTGCCGTGGCGCTCGTCATCGGGGACGACGTCGATGGTCCGTCGTTCCGGAGCGAGGAGCACCTCGGAGGTGCTGCCGTCGTGTGTCATTGGGCCTGCTCTTTCTGCGGCGACCGCACCGGGGGGCGGGGTCGATTTCCGGGGGTGATGCCCACCTTCTTCGTGCTTGTGCGCTGGGTCACGCCATGCCAGTGGAAAATGTATAGGCCTGTATATACAGGTCTGTCAACATCCGGCTTTGATTCCGGATTGTTTGTCCTGGTCGCCGGTCAGAATCCCTTTCCGGGATTCATCAGTCCGAGCGGATCGAACGCGGCCTTCACCGCGCGATGGATGTCCATACCAGCCTCTCCCACTTCGAGCGCCATCCAGCGTCGCTTCAACACTCCGACGCCGTGCTCGCCCGTAAGGGTGCCACCCAGCTCGAGTGCTCGACGAAACACCTCGTCCGCCGCGGCCCACACGGCGTCCGGCACCGATCCGTCGGCGAGCCGGTCGAACACGAATGTCGGGTGCACGTTGCCGTCACCGGCGTGCGCAACCGTCATCACGGTCACCCCGTGTCGGCGCGAGATCTCCTCGATCGACTCGACCATTTCGGGCAGCCGCGAACGCGGCACCCCGACGTCCTCGACCAGGCACTGGCCGAGGCGTTCGGCGGCCGGGTACGCCAGCCGGCGAATCTCGAGCAACTGGGCCGACTCGGCGGGGTCCTGCGACAGTGCGACGAAGTCGGCACCCGCCTCGGAGAACAACCGCTCGATCGCGGCTGCGGCCGCGTCGGCGTCGGGACCGTCGGCCTGCGCGATGAGCATGGCCTCGGTGCCGGACTCGAGGCCGATGCGCTTCCACTCGTCGATGGCCACCAGCGTGGCGCGGTCGATCAGCTCCAGCAGGCTGGGTCCGATGCCCGCCCGCACCACGGCGGCGACGGCGTCCGCCGCGGCGCGCAGGGAACCGAAGCTGCCGACGATCGTCGCCGGCTCCCGCTGTGGAAGCGGACGCAGCCGCACGGTCGCGCCCGTGACGATGCCGAGCGTCCCCTCGGACCCGACCATCAGTCCCGTGAGGTCGTAGCCTGCGACCCCCTTCACGGTGCGGTGCCCGGTGCGCAGGATCCGGCCGTCGGCGAGCACCACCTCGAGGCCCAGCACCGAATCCCGGGTCACGCCGTACTTGACGCACCGCAGGCCGCCGGCATTGGTGGCGATGTTCCCGCCGATGGTGGAGATCTGGTAGCTGCTCGGGTCCGGGGCGTACATCAGGCCGTGCTCGGCGGCCGCTCGGTCGAGGTCGGCGTTCACCACGCCGGCCTGCACCACAGCCAGCTGATCCGCCGCGTTCAGCTCGACGATGGTGCGCATGGTCGCCGTCGAGACCACGAGGCAACCCTCGATCGCGGTGGCGCCGCCCGCCAGGCCGCTGCCGGCGCCGCGCGGCACCACCGGAACCTTGTGCGCGGTGGCCCATTTCAGAGCCGCGGCAACGTCCTCGGTGGAATCCGCGATGAGCACGGCCAACGGCCGGCCGGGTATCGCCAGGTGGGCCTCGTCCCGGGTGTACGCGTCCATGACGTCCGGGTCGGTGACGAGTCGGCTCGAGCCGAGAGCGTCGGCGAGGGCGTTGAGAGACATCGAATTTCCTCGTATCAGTCGATCGTGGTGCTCAGGCGGACCGGGGTGCTCAGTCGGAGTGCTGTGCGATGAAGTCGTCGGCCGCGGCGAGCACCGCGTCCTCGGCGTCCCGGTCACCGACCGTCACGCGCACACCCTCACCGGCGAACGTCCGGACGGAGACCCCGTGCGCGACGCACGCCGCGTCGAGGTCCGCCGCCCGTGTGCCCGCCGGTATCCACACGAAGTTCGCTCCGCTGGTGGGTGTTTCGATCCCACGCTCGGCCAGTCCGGAGCGCAGGTGCCGGCGCCCGGTCAGGACCGACTCCACGATCCGGTCGGTGTGCTTCGCGTCGGCGAGGGCCGCGCACGCGGCGGCCTCGGCGACCGCGCTCAGACCGAACGGCGGCGCGGCGGCATGCAGCGGGGCGGCGACGGCGGAGTCGGCCACCGCGTACCCCACTCGCAGGCCCGCCAGGCCGTACGCCTTCGAGAACGTCCGCAACACCACGACGTTGGGGTACTCGCGCAGCAGCGCCACACCGTCGACGCGTTCGGTGGCGAACTCGCGGTACGCCTCGTCGAGGATCACCAGGACGTGGGACGGGACGCCGTCCAGCAGCCGCCGCACCTCGCTCTCGGTGAGTTCGGTGCCCGTCGGATTGTTCGGGTTGCAGACCAGCACCGCGCGGGTGCGCGGCGTCACGGCCGCGAGCATCGCGTCGACGTCGTGGCGGTGCTGCACGTCGAGCGGCACGGGAACCGCTGTGGCGCCCGCAATTCCGATGAGGATCGGATACGCCTCGTAGCTGCGCCACGCATGGACCACCTCGGTTCCCGGTCCCGTGTAGGCCGTGAGGACCTGCTGCAGCAGCGACAGGGACCCGGCGCCGGTGAGCACGGCGTCGGCGGGCACCGACAGGTGTTCGGCCAGCGCGGCGACGAGGTCGTCGGCGAACAGTGTCGGGTACAGGTGCCCGCGGGCGCCGGCGCGGGCGATCGCCTCCACGACGGCGGGCGACGGAGCAATGGTGGATTCGTTGCTCGACGCGCGCCAGCGGACCGTCGCAGCCCCGGATGCCTTGGAATATGCCGGCAGCGCGTCGATCTCGGGCCGGGCCCGCGGCAGGGTGAGTGGACGGGTCACTGCAGGGCCCCGATCTCGTGCTCGGCGGCCGCGACCAGTGCGCCCGACGCCGCCAACGTGACCAGCTCGTCGATCTCCGGAGCCAGGAACCGATCCGTGCCCGGTCCCGCCACCCGTTCGCGGACCGCGCGGATCACCGCACCGGTGCCGGGCGCCGGCTGCAGCGGGGCACGCAGATCGATTCCTCTTGCCGCGGTAAGGATTTCGATGGCCAGGACGCGGGTGAGGGCATCCACGGCACGGCGCAGCTTCCGGGCGCCGGACCAGCCCATCGACACGTGGTCCTCCTGCATCGCCGACGACGGGATGGAGTCGACGCTGGCCGGTGCCGCCATCCGCTTGAGCTCGGAGACCAGCGCGGCCTGCGTGTACTGCGCGATCATCAGGCCGCTGTCGACGCCGGGGTCGTCGGCTAGGAACGGCGGCAGGCCGTGGTTGCGCGCGACGTCGAGGAACCGGTCGGTGCGGCGCTCGCTGATGCTCGCGACGTCGGCCGCGACGATCGCCAGGAAGTCCAGGACGTAGGCCAGGGGGGCGCCGTGGAAGTTGCCGTTGGACTCCACCCGTCCGTCCAGGGTGACGACGGGATTGTCGACGGCCGCGGCGAGTTCGCGCTGCGCCACGGTGCGGGCGTGCTCGACGGTGTCCCGCGCACCGCCGGCGACCTGCGGGGCGCAGCGCAGCGAGTACGCGTCCTGCACGCGGGTGTCCTCCGGTCCGGCGTGGCTCGCGACGATGGGCGATCCGGCCAGCAGTCGCGCCATGTTCGCGGCGGCCGCGGCCTGCCCCGGGTGCGGGCGCAGGGCCTGCAGGTCGGCGGCGAACACCCGGTCGGTGCCGAGCAGTCCCTCGACGCTCATCGCCGCGGCGACGTCGGCGAGCTTGAGCAGATGGTCGAGGTCGGTGACAGCGAGTGCGAGCTGACCGAGCATGCCGTCGGTGCCGTTGATGAGCGCCAGGCCCTCCTTCTCGGCGAGGACGACCGGCGTGAGGCCGTGCTCGGCGAGTGCGTCGGCCGCGTCCAGCAGGCGACCGTCCGCGGTGCGGACCGTGCCCTCGCCGGTGACCGCGAGTGCGACATGGGCGAGCGGGGCGAGGTCGCCGGAGCAGCCGAGGCTGCCGAACTCGTGGACCACGGGGGTGATCCCGGCGGTGAGCAGGTCGGCGTAGGCCTGGGCCACCTCCGGGCGCACCCCCGTGCGGCCGGTGGCGAGCGTCGACAGGCGCAGCAGCATCAGTGCGCGCACCACCTCGCGCTCCACCTCGGGGCCGGAACCGGCGGCGTGCGAGCGGACCAGGCTACGCTGCAACTGCGTCCGCATCTCCTGCGGGATGTGGCGGGTGGCCAGCGCGCCGAAGCCGGTCGAGACGCCGTAGACGGGGCGCGGGTCGGCGGCGAGGTCCTCGATGCGCCGGCGCGAACGGGCGATCTCGGCGAGCGCGTCATCGGTGAGGCGGACGCCGTGGCCGCGGCGCGCGACGTCGACGACGTCCTGGATGGAGACGGGTCCGAGTCCGACCTCGACGACGTCGGTGGACTGGGCGGTGAGGGTCATGGGGACTCCGAAGGCAGGGGACGGCCCGGGGTCGCGAGGGATCCGGGCGATGACGATGTGTCTCGTATACGAGACCATAGTCTCGTATGTAAGACAAGAGGGGGGCGGGTGGGTAGGTGCGGTGGCTCGGGGGTGTCTCGGGTTCAGGGTTCCGTGGACGCCTCGACCATGCGGTCGCTGAGACTGTCCGAGAAGTGCTCGGCGGCCGCGGTGACCAGGTGCGCGAGCTCGGTGGTCTCGGCGTCGGTGTGCGCCCCGGTCAGGTACGCCAGGCCCAGCGCCGCCACCGGGCGGCCGTCGCGGGTGACGACCGGACCGGCGATGCAGGTGACGCCGTTGGTGGTCGAGTCCCGCTCCACCGCGTAGCCCAGCTCGCGATCGTCCTGCAGCAGCGAGCGCAGTTCGTCGAGCGAGGCCGGGCCCTCCCCGGTGCGCGTGGGCCACGTGTAGCCGGCGTACAACGCGCTGAGCTGTTCGGGATCGAGGCGGGCCAGGATCGTGCGTCCGACGGCCGTCAGGTGCGCCGGCAGCCGGGTGCCGACCTCCGTCACCAGCCGGACGCCCGGCTTGATCGGCTCACGCTTGTCGAGGTAGATGACGTCGGTGCCCTGCAGGACGGCCAGGTGCGAGGTCTCGTCCGCGGCCTGGGTGAGCGCGACCATGTGCCGCTGTCCCTCCCGGTGCAGGGGACCGGACCGCATGTACGACGCGCCGACCTCGAACGCCGAGACGCCCAGTGTCCACGCGCGCTGATCCGGCCAGTACGAGACGAAACGTCGGTCCCGCATCACGTTGAGCAGGTGGTGCGTCGTGCTCTTCGGCAGATCGAGAGCACCTGCGATCTCGGTCGCGGCCAGGGGTACGCCCCGGCGAGCCAGCAGGTCGAGCACGTCGAGTACCCGCTCCGCGGATTTGACCCGGCTCGTCGACATCGAACGTCCCCTTCCGATTCCGGCCCGTCCCGACCGGCGTGCCGCGTCATTGTCTCGAATACGAGACCGCGGCACCAAACTTCTCAGACCAGACCTGCCGTGGGGTGGCCGAATGTGACATTCGTTCAGTTCAACTGAACCGATGTGACATCCGGCCAGGGCCTACGACGAGACCGTCCGCCCCAGCTCGGTCGAGAGCCGCGTGCAGTGCTCGACGAGGACCTGTCCGTGCTGCGCGCAGACGGCGTCGTCGAGCCGGAACGTGGGCCCGACGACGCTCAGCGCGCCCACGATGCGGCCGATGGCGTCGTAGATCGGGGCGGCCACACCGGTGGAATGGTCCTCGATGGTGTCGTGGGCGATGGCGTAGCCGTCCGCGCCCACCTCGCCGAGCAGCGCGGCGCCCACCGCGGTCCCGCGCAGCGGCACGGTCTGTCCCACCCAGCCCATGTGGCGGATCGCGTGCGTGCCCTCGATCTGCCCCATGTACAGCGCGGTGCCGCGGGGCCCGGGAGCCGACAGGTACGTCGACTCCCGGGTGACCTCGGCGATCTCGGTCATGGCCGGCTGTGCCCGTAGGAGCAGCTGGTTGTCGGCGATGGCTCTGGCGCCGATCTGCAGCAGTCGGGGGCCCACGCGGTAGACGTTGTCCTCACCGCGCAGGACGAACTCGGTCTGCTCGAGACTGCGGATCAGCCGCAGCGCCGTGCTGGTCGCCAGGTCGGTCGTCTTCGCGGCGTCGGCGAGTGTGAGTCCGCCGTGCTCGATGATTGCGCCGAGCAGTTCGAAGGTGCGACTGACACTGCGTGTCACGTCACCGGGGGCCATGCGTGTCTCCCATGCCGAGGTCGTCGACCGATCGGCCGACGTCGGAGAATCTATCGCGAGCCGCCCTCACCGAGAATTTCGTCGTGGTGCTCGTCGAGCAGCGGGCTGCGCCGCACCTCGGGCCAGGTGCTGTCGCCGAACACGACCGGCTGCCGGACGTACGACACCGTGCCGGCCGTCGGATGCTCGAACGTCTCGACGACGCCGCGGTGGCGGGCCTGGTCCGAGCCGAGCGCCTGCTCCACGGTCCACACCTCCGAGCCGGCCAGTCCGGCAGCGTCCAGCACGGTCAGGACCTCGGCGACCGTGCGGCCGGCGGCCCACGCCTCGATCTCCTTGCGGATGGCGGGCTCGTTCTCGGTGCGCAGCGCGTCCGTGGTGAATCGGGGGTCGGTGATCAACTCCTCGCGGCCCATGGTCGTCGCCAGCGTCCGGAAGCCCTTCTCGCTGGCGATCGCGAGCACGAACAGGCCGTCGTCGGCGCGGTAGGTGTCGAACGGTGTGGAGACCGGATGCCGGTTGCCGACACGCTTGGGTGTCTCGCCGGACGCCTGCAGCTGGCTGTGCGCGGTGGGCAGCATCGCGAGCATGCTGTCGAACATCGCGACGTCCAGATGCTGGCCGTGGCCGGTGCTGCGGGCGTACAGCAGTGCGGTGCTGATGCCCCACGCGGCGAACAGGCCCGCGACGGTGTCGCCGAACGATTCGCCCAGCCGCGTCGGGCCGGACTCCTCGGTGCCGGTGATGCTCATGATGCCGGACAGGGCCTGGACCACCAGGTCGTAGGCTGCGGCACCCGCCATCGGGCCCTGCTGCCCGAAGCCCGAGATCGACGCGTAGACGATCTTCGGGTTGCGGGCACGCGCCGCCTCGTAGTCGATACCGAGCCGGGTGGTGACGCCGGGCCGGAAGTTCTCGACGACGACGTCGGCGTCGGCGATCAACTGCAGCAACGCCTCTCGGTCCTCGGGATCCTTGAGGTCGAGCGCGATCGAACGCTTGCCACGGTTGAGGATGTTGAAGTACAGGCTCTCGCCGTCCCGGAAGGGTCCGAGGTGCCGGGAGTCCTCGCCGGCCTTCGACTCGACCTTGACCACGTCGGCGCCGGCGTCGGCGAGCAGCGCCGTGCAGAACGGGCCGGCGAGCACGCGGGAGAGGTCGACGACGCGGATGCCGTCGAGCGGGGGGAGTGCGGGGATGGCCATGATCGCCTCGTCTCTCAGTACTCGGTGGAACGGATCGACGGGGCGTTGCCGGCGATGGTCAGCAGCTGGATCTGCGACGTGCCCTCGAAGATGCGCAGGATCCGGCAGTCGCGGTACAGGCGCTCGATCTCGGACTCGCGCATGAAGCCGGCGCCGCCGTGGATCTGCACCACCTGATCGACGATCGCGAAGCACGCCTCGGTCGCCACGTACTTCGAGATCGACGCGGCACGGCGCAGGTCCTGACCGGCGTCCTTGACGTCGGACGCCCAGTCGGCCGTCACGCGGGAGGCGACGAGCTTGGCGTCGCACTCGCCCAGCAACAGCTGGATGGCCTGGAACTCGAAGATGGGGTGCCCGAACTGCTTGCGCTCGGCGGCATACTCGCGGCCGAGTTCCCAGGCGCGCAACGCGATTCCGTTGGCCATCGCGGCGACGTCGATGCGGGCGCGGTTGAGCGCGGTGAGCGCGATGTTGCCGCCGCGGCCCTCGGTGCCGATGACGGCGTCGTGCGGCAACACCACGTCGTCGAGGTAGACGGTGTAGGTGGGCGCCGAGCGGATGCCCATCTTGTCCTGCGGCTCGGAGTAGCTGATGCCGGGCGTGCCCTTCGGCACCGCGAAGGCGGTGATGCCGCGGAAGCCGGCGGACGGATCGGTCTTGGCGAACAGCACCACCAGGTCGGCTTCGCGGGCGTTGGAGATGAAGGTCTTGGAGCCGGACAGGTGCCAGCCGTCGTCCTCGCGGCGGGCGACGGTGCGCATGGAGGCGATGTCCGAGCCCGCGTCGGGCTCGGTGAGCGCGAAGCCCGCCAGGACCTCACCGGAGGCCAGCCCGGGCAGCCAGCGCTTCTTCTGCTCCTCGGTACCGCCCACCAGGATCGGCTCGAGGCCCAGGTAGTGGGCGGTGTAGATCGAGGCCAGGGCGGCGTCCGCGCGGGCGACCTCCTCGACGGCGACCAGCTGGGCGCGGGTGGACAGGCCGAGGCCGCCGAACTCCTCCGGAACGGAGATGCCCATGAGGTCCTGCTCGGCGAGACGCCGCATCAGGTGCGCCGGGAATTCCTTGCTCTCGTCGCGCTCGGCGGCGCCCGGCAGGATCTCGGCGTTCGCGAAAGCGCGCACGGTGCTGCGGAATTCGGACAGGTCTAGGGCGTCGTCGTGCGTCTGAGCGGTCACGGGGAACTCCTGGAGAACTGAGGGGGAATCGCTAGATTTTCATCTAGTGGAAGTCGTATGCCATCTAGTGGCATACGTGACTATCGCATCCGACCCTGTCGTTTGTCCAGAGGCTTCCGAGCCGGCGATCCGGGCCCGGAAACGACGACGAGCGGCAACGCGCAGGGGGGATCGTCCTGCGCGTTGCCGCTCGTTGGGGGTCGACGTCGGCGCCGCTCGTCGCGGGGCCGGCGTCGGTGCCACCGGTGGGCTCACGCTGGTCGTCGTGAACCCACCGGTGGGTGGATCAGTGGTGCCGGATCACTCGTTCCCGGTCAGTTGTTCCCGGTCAGTTGTTCTCGGACATCGGGATCCGGACGCCGCGCTCGCGCGCGGTGTCGATCGCGTGCTCGTAGCCGGCGTCGACGTGCCGGATGACGCCCATGCCCGGGTCGTTGGTGAGCACGGCTTCGATCTTCTTCGCGGCCAGCTCGGAGCCGTCGGCGATGCACACCTGACCGGCGTGGATCGAGCGGCCCATGCCGACGCCGCCGCCGTGGTGGATCGAGACCCACGACGCACCCGACGCGGTGTTGACGAGCGCGTTGAGCAGCGGCCAGTCGGCGATGGCGTCCGAACCGTCCTTCATGGCCTCGGTCTCGCGGTACGGCGACGCGACCGAACCGGAGTCGAGGTGGTCACGGCCGATGGCGATCGGCGCCGACAGCTCACCGCTGGCGACCATCTCGTTGAACTTCAGGCCGGCCTTGTGGCGCTCGCCGTAGCCGAGCCAGCAGATGCGGGCGGGCAGGCCCTCGAACGCGACCTTCTCGCCGGCCATCTCGATCCAGCGCTTGAGGTGCTCGTTCTCGGGGAAGAGCTCGAGGATCGCCTTGTCGGTGGCGGCGATGTCCTTGGGGTCACCCGACAGCGCTGCCCAGCGGAACGGGCCGAGGCCCTCCTCGAAGAGCGGGCGGATGTAGGCCGGGACGAAGCCGGGGAACTCGAAGGCGCGGTCGTAGCCGGCCTTGCGGGCCTCGTCGCGGATGGAGTTGCCGTAGTCGAAGACCTCGGCGCCCTTGTCCATGAAGCCGACCATGGCCTCGACGTGCGCGGCCATCGCCTTGCGGGAATCCTCGGTGAACTTCTCCGGATCCTTCGCGGCCAGTTCCTTCATGTCGGCGATGTCGACGCCGATCGGAAGGTAGGACAGCGGATCGTGCGCCGACGTCTGGTCGGTGACGATGTCGATGGGGGCGTCCATCGCCAGCAGTGCCGGGAAGATCTCGGCGGCGTTGCCGACGAGGCCGATCGACAGCGGCTTGCGGGCGTCGCGGGCCTCGGTGGCCAGCTGCAGCGCGTGCTCGATGCTGTCGGCCTTGGTGTCGAGGTACTTGTGCGCGATGCGGCGGTCGATGCGGGTGACGTCGCAGTCGACGCAGATCGCGACGCCCTCGTTCATGGTCACGGCCAGCGGCTGCGCGCCGCCCATGCCGCCCATGCCGGCGGTCAGCGTGATGGTGCCGGCCAGGGTGCCGTCGAAACGCTTGCGGGCGATCGCGCCGAAGGTCTCGTAGGTGCCCTGCAGGATGCCCTGCGTGCCGATGTAGATCCAGGACCCGGCGGTCATCTGGCCGTACATCATCAGGCCCTCGGCCTCGAGCTTGCGGAACTGCTCCCAGTTGGCCCAGTCGCCGACGAGGTTGGAGTTCGCGAGCAGGACGCGCGGCGCCCACTCGTTGGTGCGGAAGACGCCGACCGGCTTGCCGGACTGCACCAGCATGGTCTCGTCGTTCTTCAGGGTCTTCAGCGTGGCGACCATGGCGTCGAACGCGGCCCAGCTGCGGGCGGCGCGGCCGGTGCCGCCGTAGACGACCAGATTGTCGGGGTGCTCGGCAACCTCGGGATCGAGGTTGTTCATGAGCATGCGCAGCGCGCCCTCCTGCTGCCACCCGAGGGTGTTCAGCTCGGAGCCGCGGGGTGCGCTGACCGGGCGGGCCTCGTGGCCGGGTGAGGTGATGTCCATCGGGTGACTCCTAGTGATCGAGCGGTGAGCGCGCTGCCGGCGGAACGGGGTGCGGGCGACGCCGTTGTCGTCCGCCTCCGGGTCCGTGTCCGTGGCTGTTGTGCGGTGGCTCACGTTCTGCAACTATGACTTGTATATTCCTGTCTATACAAGCTCGTGTCAAGGGGCAGCCGCAGAACCGCTCCTCGGCACGACGAGTTCGACCCGATGAAACGGACACGACGACCAGCCGGGTGCAGCGTGGCACCCAGGCGAAAGGTTCCCGATGAACACCGCCCCCACCGACACCGATTCGATGCCGAACACCCGCGAGATCGACGATGCTCTCGCCCGAGTCTTCCGCAGCTGGGACGAGCGCCTGCTCGCCGACGCGGACCCCGCGACGCGTGAGCGACTCGCGCGGCTGTTGCCCGGCATTCCCGCCGGCTACAAGCAGGACGTGAGCCCGGAGCGGGCCCGCGTCGATCTCGACATCCTGGACGAGCTGCCCGACGGTGACGTCGGGGTGCGGCTCGTCCCGGACGCGACCGCGCGCGGCACGCACCGGCTGACGCTCTACGTCGGTGGCCGCCCCGCCTCGCTCGGGGACCTGATGCCGCTGCTGCAGAGCCTGGGTGCGGAGGTGCTCGACGAGCGGCCCTACGCGCTGGTGTCCGCGGCCGGCGTGGCGTGCTGGGTCTACCAGTTCACCGTCCGCTACCCGATCGCCCCGGTCGAGGGCTTCGACGAGTTCGCGACGCGGTTCGGCGCCGCCGTCCAGGCGCTGTGGCGGGGTGCCTCGGAAGCCGATCGGCTGGGGGAGCTGGTGGCGCGGGCCGGGCTGCACTGGCGCGAGGTCACGGTGCTGCGCGCGTACGCGGAGTTCCTGCGTCAGGGCGGTCTGCCCTACAGCAGCGCATACGTCGCGGACGTGCTGTGCCGGTACCCGGCGATCGCCGCCGGACTCGTCCGGTGCTTCGCGGCGCGGTTCGACCCTGATGAGGCGGCAAACGACGGCGGTGCGGCGGCCGCGGAAGAGGTGGCCGCGTCGATCGAGCAGGTGTCCGGCCTGGACGAGGACCGGATCTTCCGGGCGCTGTTGGGATGTGTCCGGAACACCGTGCGTACCAATCACTTCGCGACGCCGGCGCGCGAGACCGTGGCGCTCAAACTGGATTCGCGGGCCATCGCGGAACTGCCCGAGCCGCGGCCCCGGCACGAGATCTTCGTGTACTCGCCGGCCGTCGCGGGCGTGCACATGCGATTCGGGGCCGTCGCGCGCGGCGGCCTGCGCTGGTCGGACCGCCGCGAGGACTTCCGCACCGAGGTCCTCGGCCTGGTCAAGGCGCAGGCGGTGAAGAACGCCGTCATCGTCCCCGTGGGCGCCAAGGGCGGCTTCGTGCTGCGCCGGCCGCCGGCGCCCACCGGCGACGCCGAGGCCGATCGCGCGGCCCTGCGGGAGGCCGGGATCGCCGGTTACCGCCTGTTCATCCGCAGCCTGCTCGACCTCACCGACAACATCGACCGGGCGACCGGGGCCGTGGTGCCGGCGCCGGGCGTCGTGCGCCACGACGGCGACGACACCTACCTCGTGGTGGCCGCGGACAAGGGGACGGCGTCGTTCTCCGACATCGCGAACGCGGTCGCGGCCGAGTACGGCTTCTGGCTCGGCGACGCGTTCGCGTCCGGCGGTTCGGTGGGCTACGACCACAAGGCGATGGGCATCACCGCGCGCGGCGCGTGGGAGAGCGTCAAGCGCCGTTTCCGGGAGCTCGGTGTCGATTGCCAGCGCGAGGACTTCACCGTCGTCGGTATCGGCGACATGAGCGGTGACGTGTTCGGCAACGGCATGTTGTGCAGCAAGCACATTCGGCTGGTGGCGGCGTTCGATCATCGGCACGTGTTCGTCGATCCGGACCCGGATCCGGAGCGGTCGTATGCCGAGCGGCAGCGGTTGTTCGCGCTTCCGCGGTCGTCGTGGGCCGACTACGACCGCTCGCTGATCGCCCCGGGCGGCGGCGTGTGGGAGCGCGGGGCCAAGTCCGTCCCGGTCGGCGCCGCGGTCCGTCGGGCGCTCGGGCTCGACGAGGGGGTCACGGAGCTGACGCCGCCCGAGCTGATCCGGGCCATCCTCCGGGCGCCGGTCGACCTGCTGTGGAACGGCGGCATCGGCACCTACGTCAAGGCCTCCACCGAGTCGCACGCCGACGC
This sequence comes from Rhodococcus sp. SGAir0479, assembly GCF_005484805.1. Classification (NCBI taxonomy): domain Bacteria; kingdom Bacillati; phylum Actinomycetota; class Actinomycetes; order Mycobacteriales; family Nocardiaceae; genus Rhodococcus; species Rhodococcus sp. SGAir0479. Next base: position 3,556,840 of record NZ_CP039432.1, on the reverse strand, counting down.
CGGGGACAAGGCCAACGACGTTGTGCGCGTGGACGGCTGCGAGCTGCGTGCGCGGGTGGTCGGCGAGGGCGGCAACCTGGGGCTGACGCAGGCCGGGCGGATCGAGTTCGCCCACACGGGCGGACGCGTGGGCACCGACGCGCTCGACAACTCGGCCGGGGTGGACTGCTCCGACCACGAGGTCAACATCAAGATCCTGCTCGACGACCTGGTGGGTGCCGGCGGCCTGGACGTGGCGGAGCGCCCGCAGCTGCTGGCGGCGATGACCGACGAGGTGGCCGCACTGGTATTGGCGGACAACGTCTCCCAGAACCAGCTGATGGGCACCGCGCTCGCGGATGCGCCGGAGATGCTCGGCGTGCACGGCCGGCAGATCAAGGCCCTCGAGGCGGCGGGCGCGCTCGATCGCGCGCTCGAGGTGCTGCCCGACGCCAAGGCGATCACCGCGCGGCAGCGGGCGGGCGAGGGCCTGACGGCGCCGGAGCTGGCGACGCTCATGGCACACGTGAAGCTCGGCGTGAAGAGCTCGCTGCTGGCGGGCGAGCTGGTCGACCACGACGTGTACCTGCCGATCCTGCGCGAGTACTTCCCGACGCCGCTGCGCCGTGACCACGCCGACGCGATCGACCGGCACCGGCTGCGCCGCGAGATCGTCGCGACCGCGCTGACCAACCGGGTCGTCGACCACGGCGGCATCACGTACGTCTTCCGGCTCGCCGAGGAGACCGGCGCGACGGCGGACGACGCGGTCCGGGCGTTCAGCGTCGTCAGCGAGGTGTTCGAGCTGCCCGGCCTGTGGTCGCGGATCGCGGCCGCCGACGTGCCGAGCGCGGTCAGCGACGAACTGGTTCTCGTCACCCGGCGGCTGCTGGATCGGGCGTCGCGCTGGATGCTGCACCGCCGGCCCCAGCCGCTCGCGGTGGGTGCGGAGATCGGACGGTTCCGCGATCGCATCGAGCAGGCCTCGGCCCACCTCGAGGAGTGGCTGGTGGGCGCCGACCGCACCAACCTGCGCGACCGCACCCGCGCGATCGCCGAGCGCGGTGCCCCCGAGGACCTGGTTCGCGACGTGGAGCTGGCCCTCGATCGGTTCGGTCTGCTCGACGTGGTCGAGATCGCCGACCTGGCCGAGCGCGACGTCGCCGTCACCGGTGCGCTGTACTTCCGGCTGTGCGAGCGCGTCGGGCTGGTCCCGCTCCTCAACGCGGTCTCGGCGCTGGGCAAGGAGAGCCGGTGGGACGCGCTCGCCCGGCTGTCGCTGCGCGACGAGCTGTACGACAGCGTGCGGGCGCTGACGCTCGACGTCCTCGCGCACGCCACCCCCGAGGACGACACCGACCAGATGATCGCCGACTGGGAGCAGCGCAACGAGTCCCGGCTGCGCCGAGCCCGAGGCGCGCTCGCCGAGATCTCCGCGTCCGGTCAGCGGGACCTGGCCGCACTGTCCGTCGCATCGCGTCAGCTGCGGCGGATGGTCGGCTGAGCCGTACGTTCCCACCCACCCGAGGAAAGGTCGTCACCACCGTGAACCCCCGCACTGCCGGTCGTGCCCTCGACGCGGTCTCCCCCGGAGACGCGCGTTCGTGGCTGCTGGTGCCCGGAACCCGCACCCGCGAACTCGAGGACCGGGGATCCGGCGCCGACGCCGTGGTTCTCGATCTCGAGGACGGCGTCGCGCCCGCCGAGCGCGCCCGCGCCCGCGACGAGATCCACGACTGGGCGGTGCGCGGCGGGCGGGCGTGGATCCGCGTGAACGCTGCCACCACCGCGGATTGGGGCGTCGACCTCGATTTCGCGGCGCGGTGCCCGGGGATTCTCGGCGTCGTGCTCGCGAAGACCGAGTCGGCCGAGCAGGTGGACGCGACGGTGGCTCGGCTCGGCGGGTTCGACGGGGGCCTGATCGGCCTCGTCGAATCCGCCACCGGGGTGCTCGAGGCCGTCTCGATCGCCCGCGCGAAGTCGTTGACCCGGTTGGCCTTCGGCAGCGGCGACTTCCGGCACGACACCGCGGCGACGGACGATTCGGCGACGGTCATGGGCGCGCGGGCCCACCTGGTGCTGGCCAGCCGGTCGGCCGGTCTCCCGGCCCCGATCGACGGACCGTCCCTCGCGTCCGACGTCGACGGGCTGCGCGCCTACTGCCGACGATCCCTGGCGACCGGGATGGGCGGCATGCTCTGCGTGAAACCGGACCACGTTCCGGTGATCGACACCGAGTTCGCGCCCAGCCCCGACGACGTGCAGCGCGCCCGGGAGCTCCTGGCGCGACCCGCCGACAGCATCGACGGCAGTTACCTTCCCCGGCTGCGCGCCGCGGAGGCGATTCTCGTCCGCGCGCGGACCTATCGGATCGACGTCGTCGAACCGGACCCGGCGCGGTCGCTCGTCGTGGGAGCCGAAGGTGCCGATCGGTAGACTTCGTGGGCCGAGTCGGCGTACGGAGCGGTAGGACTTCTCGAGGGAACGGGTGCAGCGGATGGCAGTGGTTGACGTCGACGCGGAACTTGCCGCGCTGTTCGGCGAGGCCGGCGGTGAGTCCGTGCCGGCGTACGAACGGGTCAAGAAGCTCGTCGCCGAGCAGATTCGTTCGGGCCGTTGGTCGGAGGGCGATCAGCTGCCCTCCGAGAACCAGTTCGTGGGCGCGCTGGGACTGTCCCGCATGACGATCAACCGGGCGCTGCGCGAGTTGACCGGTGAGGGCCTGATCGTCCGGATGATGGGCATCGGCACGTTCGTCGCCAGCACCAAGACGCCGTCCCCTCTGTTCGAGGTCAAGAACATCGCCGACGAGATCCAGGAACGCGGGCACCGCCACCGCACCGAGGTCGTCTTCGTCCGGGAGGAGGAGACCGACCACTCGCAGGCCTTCCTGCGGGACGCGGTCGGCGCCAAGGTGTTCCACTCGGTGCTGGTCCACTTCGAGGACGACAAGCCGATCCAGGTTGAGGACCGTCTGGTGAACCCCTCCGAGGCGCCCGACTACCTCGACCAGGACTTCACCACCATCACGCCCAACGACTACCTCAGCCGCGTCGCGCCGCTCGTGCGCGGCGAGCACGTCGTCGAGGCCGTCCTCGCCAGCCCCGAGGAGTGCCGACTGCTGCAGATCGACCGCGGCGAACCGTGTCTGCTGATCCGCCGCCGGACCTGGTCCGAGCACGGGCTGGTGAGTGCGGCGCGCCTGATCCACCCGGGCTCGCGCAACCGCCTCGAGGGCGCGTTCAACCGCTGAGCCGCCCGCGCGGGTCAGTGCGCCTCGAGGAACGGCCGCACCACCGCGAGTACCTCGGGCGCGGCCGCGACGGTGGTGGCGTGGTCGAAGCCGTCGATCACCGCGAGCCGGGAGTCGGGGATCAGCGCCCCGAGCCGCTCGGTGTCCGACAGGCGCGGTCGGTCCTCGGCGCCGACGAACAGCTGGGTCGGCACCGTCAGGGACCCCAGCGCGTCGTCCGGGATGCCCGGTTCCTGTTCCGACCGGCGCAGGTACGCGACCAGCGCACGGGTGTCGTTCGCGGCGAACGCGGCCCGTGTCGCCGGGTCCAGCGGCCAGGGGCGGTGGGCGTTCCACCGGTCGAGGAACGCCGTCATGCCCTCGTGGTCGAGGACGTCGATGCAGCCCGGGAAGAACAGTTTGTCGAACGAACCGGCCTGGGGGCGGCTGCTACCGCCGCCCGCGGTGAGGGTGCGCAGCCGGTGCGGCGCCGCGACGGCGAGTGACAGCCCGACGCGCGCGCCGAACGAATAGCCCAGATAGTGGGCGCGCTCGTGGCCCACCTCGTCCAGCACCGCGAGGATGTCGCCCACCACCAGGTCCATCGCATACGACGCCGGCTCGTGCGGTTTGTCGCTGCGCCCGTGGCCGCGCATGTCCGGCAGGATCAGCGTGAACTGCTCCCGCAGCGCCGCGACGTACCCGAATGCCCGCCAGATCGCGCTCGACAACGCGGTCCCGTGCGCCAGCACGAGCGGCGGCCCGTCCCCGAGCACCCGGTATGCGATGCCGACACCGTCGGCGGGGTTGACTGCCTTCTGCGTGACCACCCCTACACGGTAGGTGTCCCGATTCGCCGGTTCCCGCGGATGTCCGCCCTAGACTGGGCACACTCGAGAGGGAGGACGCCGTGACTTCGACGCCGGCCATCGATCCGGATCACGTCCGCCGCGCCGCGCAGGCGCTCGTCACCCCGGACATCGCCGGGTGGGCCAACCGCTTCGAACTGCTGTCCGACCCCAACCGGCTGCGGTTGCTGCTGTGCCTGCACCACGCCCCCGACATCTGCGTGACCGACCTCGCGGCGGCGCTCGGGATGACCGGGACGGCGGTGTCGCACGCGTTGCGGCTGCTGCGGCAGCAGGGCTGGGTCGCGGCCGAACGATCGGGACGCACGGTGCGCTACCGGCTGGTCGACGACACCGTGCACGAACTGCTGCACACCATCGGCGCCACCCACTTCCGCGGGCACGACGCGGGTTGAGCGCACTTCGCGCGAACCCCTGGCCCACGCCTGCGGTCCGTCCTATCGTGTGATCCGACAGCCTCACACCGAGCGGAGCATTCCTACGTCCGAACGGACCGGCGATGCACGAGATGGCGATCACGCAGAGCGTCGTGGACGCGGTGTGCGAGCGTGCCGACGGACGTACCGTGCACCGCATCCGCCTCCAGGTGGGCCGACTGTGCGCCGTGGTGCCCGACGCGATGCAGTTCTGCTTCGAACTGGTCACCGAGGGGACGATCGCGCAGGGCGCCCGGCTCGACATCGAGGAGCCACCCGGCCTGGCGCACTGCCGGGGGTGTGACACGGACTTCGCGCTGCACGACCTGGTGCTGCTCTGCCCGTGTGGCAGCGCGGACGTCGAAGTGCTCTCGGGACGGGAGCTGCGGATCATGTCGATGGAAGTGGGTTGAGCCATGTGTGCCACGTGTGGATGCGGCAAGGTCGACGAGCCGGCGGGGGCGCGGATCACCGTGCCGCACGATCACGATCACCATCACGACCATCCTCACGACCACTCCCACGGCCATCCGAACGATCACGATCACGGCCATCCGCGCACCGAAACCGTGACGCTCGAGCAGCGGATCCTCGCCAAGAACGATCGGCTGGCCGAGGAGAACCGCGCGTGGCTCACCGAACGCGGGATCGCGGCGCTCAACATCATGAGTTCGCCCGGATCGGGCAAGACCACCCTGCTCGAGCGGACCGTGCGGGAATTGCAGGAGACCGTCCCGGTGTCGGTGATCGAGGGAGACCAGGAGACACTGCTCGACGCCGACCGGATCAGGGCGACGGGTTGCCCTGTGGTGCAAGTCAATACGGGATCCGGATGCCATCTCGACGCCGAGATGATGCGCGGCGCGCTCGACGCACTGAGTCCCGCGAACGATTCGATCGTGTTGGTGGAGAACGTCGGAAACCTCGTGTGCCCCGCGCTGTTCGACCTCGGCGAGCAAGGCAAGGTTGTCCTTATCTCCGTGACGGAGGGTGCCGACAAGCCGCTCAAGTACCCGCATATCTTCGCGGTCGCCGACATGGTCGTGATCAACAAAACCGACCTGCTTCCCTACGTCGACTTCGATCTGGGCGAGTGTGAACGGAACGCGCGATCGGTCAATCCTGCTGTGCGCGTGCTGGATCTGTCTGCGACGGGCGGGCAGGGGCTCGACCGGTGGTACGAGTGGATCGCCGCCCAGCGGGCGGGCATGATCACCCGGCGTTGACAGATCAGCTTCCGCCGCGCCTTAATTGTGGTGGGCGTCACGCAAGTGGGCCGAGGGTCGACTCCGGTGACGCAGGGGCGTGGAGCCCCGGGGAGTGGCCGACATGTCGACACCGACCAAAGCTGCGAACAAACCGGAAGACACCGAAACCGAACAGGGCGTCATCCACGTCCTGTGGATCAACGCGGGACTGAGCTGCGACGGGGACTCGGTGTCCCTCACCGCTGCGAGCCAGCCGAGCGTCGAGGAGATCGCACTCGGTGCGCTCCCCGGGCTGCCGAAGGTCGCCGTCCACTGGCCGCTGATCGACTTCGAGTGCGGGCCGGCGGGCGGCGCGGACGATTTCCTGGAGTGGTTCTGGCGGGCCGATCGCGGAGAACTGGAACCGTTCGTGCTCGTCGTCGAGGGCTCGATCCCCAACGAGAACCTGCACGACGAGGGGTACTGGTGCGGGTTCGGCAACAACCCGGACACGGGCCAGCCGGTGACGACAAGCGAGTGGCTGGACCGACTGGCGCCCAAGGCAACCGCGATCGTCGCGGCGGGTACGTGTGCGACATACGGCGGAATCCACGCGATGGCGGGCAATCCGACCGGTGCGATGGGTGTGCCCGACTATCTGGGCTGGGACTGGAAGTCGAAGGCGGGGCTGCCGGTGGTGTGCGTTCCTGGCTGTCCCATCCAGCCCGACAATCTCTCCGAGACCCTGACATACCTGCTGTATCAGGTCACCGACCAGGCCCCGATGATCCCGCTCGACGACATGCTGCGCCCCAAGTGGTTGTTCGGGCAGACCGTGCACGAGGGGTGCGACCGGGCCGGCTACTACGAGCAGGGTGACTTCGCCACCGAGTACGGCTCTCCCAAGTGCATCGTCAAGCTCGGGTGCTGGGGGCCGGTGGTGAAATGCAATGTCCCCAAGCGGGGTTGGATGGCCGGCATCGGCGGGTGCCCCAACGTGGGTGGCATCTGCATCGGCTGCACCATGCCCGGCTTCCCGGACAAGTTCATGCCGTTCATGGACGAGCCGCCCGGCGGCATCCTGTCGAGTTCGGTGTCGGAGGTGTACGGCTCGGTCATCCGCACGCTCCGCCACGTCACGGGGCGCACCCTGGACAAGGAACCTCACTGGCGCGTGCCGGGGCGCCTTCTGAGAACGGGGGCCGTGCGTTCCTGGTAGTGCGAGAACGGCCGACCGCCGAGCAGAGAGAGGCTTCTCGATGACTTCCACAGTGCCCGAACCGACCCGGGGCGCGACCGACGACAAGGGCCTGGTCGAGATGGCCTGGGATCCGATCACCCGGATCGTCGGCAGCCTGGGCATCTACACCAAGGTCGACTTCAAGAACAAGAAGGTCGCGGAGTGTCACAGCACGTCGTCGATCTTTCGCGGTTACGCGATCTTCATGAAGGGGAAGGATCCGCGCGACGCCCACTTCATCACGAGCCGGATCTGCGGAATCTGCGGGGACAACCACGCCACGTGCTCGTGCTACGCACAGAACATGGCGTACGGGGTCCGGCCGCCGCACCTGGGTGAATGGATCGCCAACCTCGGCGAGGCCGCCGAATACATGTTCGACCACAACATCTTCCAGGAGAACCTGGTCGCGGTCGACTACTGCGAGAAGATGGTGTCGGAGACCAATCCCGGTGTCCTCGTACAGGCCGAGAAGACCGCGGCGCCGCACGCGGACGCGCACGGCTATCGCACCATCGCCGACATCATGCGGGCGCTCAATCCGTTCACGGGCGAGTTCTACCGGGAAGCACTGCAGGTCAGTCGCCTCACCCGCGAGATGTTCTGCCTCATGGAGGGCCGGCACGTCCATCCGTCGACGCTGTATCCCGGCGGTGTCGGCACCGTCGCGACGGTCCAGTTGATCACCGACTACACGACGCGCCTGATGCGGTACGTCGAGTTCATGAAGAAGGTCGTCCCCATGCACGACGACCTGTTCGACTTCTTCTACGAGGCGCTGCCCGGGTACGAGCACGTCGGTGAGCGCCGGGTGATGCTGGGCTGCTGGGGCGCCTTCCAGGACCCGGAGGTCTGCAACTTCGAGTACAAGGACATGACCGACTGGGGCCGGAAGATGTTCGTCACGCCGGGCGTCGTCGTCGACAACAAGCTGGTGACGACCGACCTGGTGGACATCAATCTCGGCATCCGGATCGAGCTCGGTTCCTCGTACTACGACGACTGGTCCGACCAGGAGATGTTCGTGACCAGGGATCCGCTGGGCAACCCGGTCGATCGGCGGCATCCGTGGAATCAGCACACCAACCCCAAGCCGCAGAAGCGCGATCTCGAGGACAAGTACAGCTGGGTGATGTCTCCGCGGTGGTTCGACGGCAAGAGCAACCTCGCACTCGACACCGGCGGCGGAGCCCTGGCCCGGATGTGGTCCACCGCGCTCGCTGGGCTGGTCGAGACCGACGAGGTGAAGTCCACCGGACACAGTGTCCAGATCGACTTTCCGAAGACGGCGCTGAAGGGCCCGGTCCAGCTGGAGTGGAAGATTCCGCAGTGGAGCAACACGCTCGAGCGCAACCGCGCGCGGACGTACTTCCAGGCGTACGCCGCGGCGATGGCGCTGCACTTCGCCCGCAAGGCGCTGGTCGAGATCAATGCCGGCCGGACCAAGACGTGGGAGACGTTCGAGGTGCCCGACGAGGGCATCGGGTGCGGGTTCACCGAGGCGGTACGCGGAGTGCTCTCGCACCACATGGTGATCCGGGACGGCAAGATCGCGAACTACCACCCGTACCCGCCGACCCCGTGGAACGCGAGTCCCCGTGATGCCGAGGGGATTCCGGGCCCGTACGAGGATGCGGTCACCGACCTCGACATCCACGAGGAGAACGATCGGGACCACTTCAAGGGCATCGACATCATGCGTACCGTGCGCAGCTTCGATCCGTGTCTGCCGTGCGGTGTCCACATGTACCTCGGCGACGGCAGGACGATCGAGAAGGTGCACTCGCCCACACAGTCCATGACCGGGGAGTGACGGATGGCGTCGGTACACGACGAGGCCCTGCGCGGGGAGACTCGGCACGCGGAGGCCCGGCACGAGGATGCCGGGCAAGCGGTGGCCGCCGAGCACTGGCGCGGCGCCGGGGACCGGATCGAGGCGCTGCTCGACGCCGCGGCGGCCGGCGGTCCGGTGGCGCGCGAGCGTGCCGAGCAACTGGTCCGGGAGGTGGTCGACCTCTACGGTGAGGCCCTCGACCGGGTCGTGACGATCGCGCGGCGCAGTCCCGGACTCGTCGACGCCCTGGCCGCCGACGAGCTGGTCTCGAGTGTGCTGCTGGTGAGTGGGCTCCACCCCCACGACGTCACGACGCGAGTGCGGACCGCGCTCGACCACGTCCGCCCGTACCTGGGCTCGCACGGCGGCGACGTCGAGCTGGTGGAGGTCACCGCGGACGGCGTCGTGCGGTTGCGGTTGCTCGGTAGCTGCCACGGCTGCCCGTCGTCGGCGGTGACGCTGCAACTCGCGGTCGAGGGCGCGGTCCAGGCGGCGGCCCCGGAGACGAACGCGATCGAGGTCGACACCGGTCCCGCCGAGACGCCGGCCACCCCCGGGGTGTTCAGCGTGGACTCGCTGCTGTCGCACGTGCGCGACGAGCAGCCCCACGGCGGAACCTGGCTGGCGGTGCCCGAATTCGAGGAGCTCGGCCCGGGGGAGGTGGGCGGGTTCACCATCGGCGGGCTCACGATGCTCGTGTGCCGGATCGCCGACGAGGTGTTCGCGTACCGGGACCGCTGCCCTGCATGCGGGAACTCGCTCGCCGGAACGGTGCTCCAGCGCCGCGCCGGTGGTCCGGTGGGCGACGCAGTGGTGCGGTGCCCCACGTGCCGCGCGCACTACGACGTCCGGCGGGCCGGGGCCGCGGTCGAGGCGCCCGGCGATCACCTCGACCCGCTGCCGGTGCTGGTGCGCGACGGTGTCCTGTCGGTTGCGATACCGACGGCGGTGACGGGATGACCGGGTACCCGGACCGCGGCACCCCCACCGGCGCGCTGGGGGTGCTTCGGCGTATCGCCGCGACCCGCCCGCGACCGATCGACGGGGAGCGCTGCGAGATGTGCGCGGTGGCGATCGCCGACGAGCATCCGCACGTCGTGAATCTGGCGGGCCGCCAACTCATGTGCGTGTGCCGGCCGTGCTATCTGCTGTTCACCGAACCCGACGCCGCCCTCCGGTACCGGGCCGTCCCCGACCGGTACCTGGCGTTCCCGCAGTTCCGCCTGGGCCCCGGGCAGTGGGACGACCTCGAGATTCCGGTGGGACTGGCCTTCTTCTTCCACAACTCCGACCAGGGCCGCACCGTCGCGTTCTACCCCGGCCCGGCCGGGGCCACCGAATCCGAACTGCCGATCGAGGCGTGGACGGCGGTGGTCGAGGCCAATCCGGCTCTCGCTACCGCCGCACCGGACGTCGAGGCACTGCTCATCCGGGTGCCGCGCAGCGGGCCCGGGCAGGCCGAGTGTCATCTACTGCCGATCGACGCGTGCTACGAACTTGTCGGACGGCTGCGGCGGTGTTGGCGCGGTTTCGACGGCGGCCAGGATGCGCGGCGCGAGATCGACGCGTTCTTCGACCGGGTGATGCGGCGCAGCGTCGCGGCGAATCCGGAGACCGCCGGGACCGGGAGAGCCGGCCCGCCCGGGGGTGCACCGTGACCGCGCTCGACTTCTCCGTCCTGTCGGTCGGACCCGAACCCTTCGCGGTCACTCCGAATTTGGTGGCCCGCGTGCGGATCGCCGAGACGACCGGTGCGCTCGTGCACGCACTCGCACTGCGTTGCCAGATCCGGGTGGAGCCCCGGCGCCGCCGCTACTCGGAGACCGAGGAGGCCGGTCTGCTCGATCTGTTCGGACCGCGGGAGCGGTGGGGATCGACGCTGGCGACGTTCCCGTGGTTGCACACGACCGCGATGGTCCCGGGGTTCAGCGGCGAATGCGTCACCGAACTGGTGATGCCGTGTACCTACGACTTCGAGGTGACGGCGTCGAAGTACCTGCACGCCCTGGATGCCGAGACGGGTGGGGCCGTCCCGCTCGACTTCCTGTTCAGCGGCACCGTCTTCACCAAGGGCGCCAACGGCTTCGGTGTCGAACAGGTGCCGTGGGACCGGGAGGCGCAGTTCGCGATGCCCGTGGACGTGTGGCGGGACGTCGTGCGCTCGAACTTTCCCTCCACGGGGTGGCTGCGGCTCGACCACGACACCATCGCCGCGCTGATGCGCTACAAGGCCGCGCGGGGTCTGCTGGGCGCGGATCAGGCCGTGGCCGAACTCCTGGCCCACGCCGGGGAGGTGTCGACGTGACCGGCATCGACGACCTCGCACGGGTACGGACGGTGGCCGACGCCGTCCTGTACGAGGGCTACCTGCTCTACCCGTACCGGTCGACGTCGTCCAAGAACCGGTCCCGGTGGCAGTTCGGCGTACTGGGACCCGACGGTGCGGCCGATCGCGGTGTGGGCGAGGAGACCGCGATGCACGTCGAGTGCCTCCTGGACGGCGACGACGGCGTGGTCGAACCGGTGCTGCGTTTCCTGCAGTTGCAGGTGCGGACGGCCGAGGCGCGGGACGCCGACGGTTTTCACGCGGTGCCCGAGCTGGTGGTCGCGGACCGGTCCTGGCTGAGCTGGGACGAGGCCGTCGAGGTGGAGGTGCCGCTCGGCGCGTTCGCGATCGCCGACCTGGCGGCGGGGATGTCCCGGACGGTTCCGGTTCCGGGCGGGGCCGACGTCGAGGAGCTGGGACCGACCGGACGTCTGGTGCGGACGCGGTTCCCGCTGCGCGCCCGGGTCGATCTGCGGGCGACGCGGGTGGGGGACGCGATCCGAATCGCGATCGAGGTCCGCAACACCACCCGCCTGGACGAGGTGGGCGAGCCCGAAGTGCCCGCACGGGAGTCCGCGATCCGCCACTCACTCGTCGGGGCGCACCTGCTGCTGGTGGCGCGGGGCACCCGGTTCGTGTCACTGCTGGAGACGCCCGAGCGCTTCACTGCGGCGACGGCCGGGTGCCGGCAGCACCGCTGCTACCCCGTCCTGGCCGGCGACCGCGGAACGTCGGGGACGAGTGACGTGGTGCTCGCGTCGCCGATCATCCTGTACGACCACCCGGAGGTCGCGGCGGAGAGCAGTGGGGACCTGTTCGACGCCACCGAGATCGACGAGATCCTGACGCTGCGGGTGATGACACTGACCGATGACGAGAAGGCGCAGGCCCGCGCGACCGATCCGCTGGCCGCGGAACTGATCGACCGCTGCGACAGCATGGGCCCGTCCGACATGCAGCGGCTGCACGGCGCGCTGCGCGACCCGCGCGCGTACGGGCCCGGCGCCGACGAACCGCCCACGTTCGTCACGCCGGGCGGGCTGGTGCCGGAGGTGCCCGGCGACGTCCCGTGGTGGGATCCCGCCGCCGACACCAGCGTCCGGCCGCACGTCGACGGCGTGCTGGTGGACGGTGTCCGCGTCGCGAAGGGCACCCTGGTGCGGCTGCGGCCGTCCCGGCGTGCCGACGCGCAGGACCTGTTCTTCGCCGGGCAGATCGCGCGGGTCGCGACCGTGCACGCCGACGTCGACGGCGGCACTCACGTCGGGGTGGTGCTGGTCGACGATCCGGCGGCCGAACTGCACGACTGGTACGGCCGCTACCTGTACTTCGCGCCCGACGAGGTGGAGCCACTCGGTCCGGTGGACGAGCGAGAGGAGAATCGGTCATGAGGGCAGTGGGAATGGTGTCCACGGTGCTGTTCGCGGCGATCGCCGCCGCCGGGGTGTGGATCGGGGTGCGGTCGATCCCCGACATGCAGCGGTACCTGCGAATGCGCCGGATGTGAGATCGTGCCGCCCGAGACCTCGCCCGACACGGAGACGCCGTCGCCCCGGATCCTCGTCGCCGGTATCGGCAACATCTTTCTGGGCGACGACGGTTTCGGACCGGAAGTGCTGCGCCACACCGGATCCGGTGATCTACCGCGCGGTGTCCGAGCGGTGGACTACGGCATCCGCGGCATGCACCTGGCGTACGACCTCTTGGGCGACTGGGACGCGATGATCCTCGTCGACGCGGTACCCGACCGGGGGCAGCCGGGTGAGGTGCGGGTGTTCGAGGTCGATCCCGACGGACCCGGCACGAGCCCGCGGCTCGACGCCCACAGCATGGATCCGGGCGCCGTGTTCGCGAGCCTGTCCGCCCTCGGAGGACGGTTGCCGCGCACCGTCGTCGTGGGGTGTCAGGTGGCGCGGACGGACGACGGGATCGGGTTGTCCGCTCCCGTCGCGGCTGCCGTGCCGATCGCCGTGGACCGGGTGCGGTCGCTGCTCACGCGGTTCGGTGCGGTGGCCCCGGTGGGCGGGGCGCGTTCCGGCGGGACGCGTGAGCAGGGGGAGGGCTGAACGATGTGTCTGGGAATTCCGGGGCGGGTGGTCCGCCTGCTCGACGGCTACGGCGGTCAACTCGCGCTCGTGGACGTCGAGGGTCGGGAACGCAAGGTCAACATCGGGATGCTCGAGGATCCGGGCGGCGGGAACGCCGCCCTCGCTCCCGGCGACTGGGTGGTGATCCACATGGGGTTCGCGGTCGAACGGGTGGACCGCGAGGGCGCCGAGCGCGCGCTGGCCGGGCTGGAGCTGATGGGACGTCCGCGCACCGCGCCGACCGACGGCGGTGACCTACCGTGACGGCCGAGACGGTCGTCGGCCGCGTCGCGGCAGCGCGGCACCGCATCACGGTCCGCGGCGTGGTCCAGGGGGTCGGTTTCCGTCCGTTCGTGGCCCGGCTGGCACACGAGCTGGGCCTCGTCGGGTTCTGCGGCAACGACGAGGTGTCGGTGTTCGTGGAGGTCGAGGGGGCGCCGGCCGCGTTGGCCGAGTTCGCGCGCCGCCTCCGGGCCGATGCGCCGCCCCTCGCGGTGGTCGTGGACGTCACCGTCGCGCCCGCGGCCCCGCGTGGCGACGACGAGTTCCGCATCGTCGACAGCCTGCACCGCCCGGGCGCGCGCACGCTGGTGCCGCCGGACGTCGGGATCTGCACCGACTGTGCGCGGGAATTGGCCGATCCGGCCGATCGCCGCTACCGGCACCCGTTCGTCAACTGCACCAACTGCGGTCCCCGGTACACCGTGATCACGGATCTGCCGTACGACCGCCCGTCCACCACGATGGCGCGGTTCCCCATGTGCGCGCGGTGCGCGCGCGAATACGCCGACCCTGGAAACCGGCGCTACCACGCGCAACCGATCTGCTGTCCCGACTGCGGTCCGCGCATCTTCGCCGAGGCCGACGGCCGGCGGATCGGCGGGGACGACGCGGTGCTCGAGCGGGTGCAGCGCGAGATCACCGATGGCGGCATCGTCGCGGTGAAGGGTATCGGCGGCTTCCACCTCGTCTGCGACGCAACCGATCCCGGCGCCGTGTCCCGGCTGCGCGCCCGCAAGCAACGCCCGGCCAAGCCGTTCGCGGTGATGGCGGCCGACCTGGGTGCCGCCCGGACGATCTGCGAGATCGATGCCGCCGAGACCGACGCGCTCACCTCACCCGCGCGACCGATCGTGTTGCTGCGCAGTCGAAGCGGCTCCGGTGTGGCCACCGGCATCGCCCCCGGGCTCGACGAACTCGGCGTGCTGCTGCCGTATGCGCCGCTGCACCACCTGTTGTTCGCGCCGGTCCCCGGCAGCGCCGTCCGGCCGCCGCGGCTGTTGGTGATGACGTCGGGAAATCTCGGCGGCGAGCCGCTGTGCTTCGACAACGACGAGGCGCGCGAGCGGCTGGCGGGGATCGCGGACGTGTTCCTGCTGCACGACCGTGACATCGCGGTGCCGTGCGAGGATTCGGTTCTCACCGTGGTCGACGGCACGGCCGCGCCAATCCGGCGATCGCGGGGATACGCGCCACTGCCGGTGCTGCTGGACCGGCCGGGCCCGACGGTCCTCGCCGTCGGCGCGGAGGTCAAGAACACCTTCTGCCTCACCCGGCAGGACTTCGCTTTCTGCTCGGCGCACCTCGGCGACATGGGCAGTCTCGAGAGCCGACTCGCCTTCGACCGCTCCGTGTCCCGGCTGTCCGCGCTGCAGGACGTCCGCCCCGACCTGGTGGTCGCCGACGACCATCCCGGGTACTCGACGCGCAGCTGGGCCGAGGACTTCGGCGAACGCACGGACACCGAGCTGATCACCGTCCAGCACCATCACGCACACGTCGCGGCACTGGCCGCCGAACACCGGCTGGTCGGTACCCCGCTGTTGGGGATCGCGTTCGACGGCACCGGGTACGGCTGCGACCGCACCGTGTGGGGTGGGGAGTTCCTGACGATCGGTGAGGAACTGCTCGACGCGCGCCGGGCGGGCCACCTGCAACCGTTCGCGCTGCCCGGCGGCGACGTCGCGGTCCGCAATCCGGCGCGGGTCGCCCTCGCGCTGCTGCGTGCGGCCGGCATCGACACCGCCACGGACCTGCCGTGCGTGCGGGCGTTGCCCGCGAACGAACGGGGGCTGGTGACAGCACAGCTCGACACCGGACTCGGTTGCGTCCGGACG
Source organism: Rhodococcus sp. SGAir0479 (assembly GCF_005484805.1). Taxonomy (NCBI): domain Bacteria; kingdom Bacillati; phylum Actinomycetota; class Actinomycetes; order Mycobacteriales; family Nocardiaceae; genus Rhodococcus; species Rhodococcus sp. SGAir0479. The sequence continues at coordinate 3,541,553 of NZ_CP039432.1, read as the reverse complement.
ACGAGCGTCGGCCGGCTGTTCGACGGGGTCGCATCGATACTCGGGGTGCGGCACCGGGTGAGCTACGAGGCGCAGGCCGCGGTCGAACTCGAGGCGCTCGCGCGCACCGCTGCTGCCCCCGCGGAGCTGCCGATGCCGGTCGCGGACGGCGAGATACGGCTCGCGGAGCTGATGGGCGGACTCGTCGACGGTGTGCGGGCGGGCACCGCGCCGGCCGAGCTGGCGTTCGGCTTCCACTGCGCGCTCGCGGCCGCGACCGCGGCGCTCGCGACCGACATCGCCGACCGCGCGGGAGTGGGCGTCGTCGGACTCACCGGTGGGGTGTTCCAGAACCGGCTCCTCACCGCGCTCGTCCGCGTCCGGCTCGAGGACGCCGGACTGCGCGTCCTCACCCACCATGTCGTGCCGCCCAACGACGGTGGGCTGTCGTTGGGACAGGCGGCGCTGGGGCTCGCGACGCTCGCGCGCCGCGCCCGTACCGATCCGATCTCCGAGGTGCCACGATGACCACGACCGATACGACCGTGCTGATCGACCACGAACTGTCGGCGGACCTGGCGGCAGCGGCGCTGTCGCTGGCGCGCCGTTTCCAGGCCGGGGCCACCCTCTGGGTGGTCTCGCCGCAGTGGGAACCGCACGCCCATCACGTCGCGGTGGAGTTCGTCCACCCGGTGATCATGGGTAAACGTGCGCTGCCGTCGGTGTCGCTGGTCGAAGCCGATCCGGTGGCGCAGTGCCGCGTCGCGACCCGTCCCGGTGACGTGGTGCTGGCGGTGGCGTCCGCGGACCAGCCGCAGGTGCGCGACATCATGCGGCGGGCGCCGGCGTGGGGCGCCGACACCGTGTGGATCGGGTCGGGACCGCGCCCCGAACACGGTGCGGCCACCCACATCCTGTGGGTCGACTCCGCCGATCCCATGATTCCCGCGACGGGGCGCTTCGTGCTGATGTACCACCTGCTGTGGGAACTCACCCACGTGTGCTTCGAGCATCCGGGGTTGCTGAAACCGACGGCCGACACGTGCACCGACGACGGGTGCGTCACGTGCGGTGACGAGGGCCGGCTCGCGGAAGTGGTGGCGGCGCCGTCGGATCCGTTCGAGGGGGTGCTGGTGCGAACCGCGAGCGGGGAGGAACGCGTCGACGCCACGCTGGTCGGTGACGTCGCGGTACACGATCTGCTGGTGGTCCACGGCGGCGCGGCGATCACCCGCATCGGAGCGGACGAGGAGGTGTGGTGATGACCGGATCGAGTGCGGACGGCGGGGACGCCGCGGACTTCCTCTACCCGTTCATCGACGCGCAGGAGGACGACGCGCAGGCTCTGCTCGACGACCTCGCCGCGTCGGCGCGCGGGAAGGCGGCCGAAAGCGCACGGCTGCAACAGGACTCGATCGCCGAATGGGAGGCGGGCATCGAGGAGGCCGGACGCCGGATGGCGGAGCGGTTTGCGCAGGGCGGCCGGTTGTACACGTTCGGCAACGGCGGCAGCTCCACCGATGCGGCCACTCTGGCGACGCTGTTCAGCCGTCCGGCCCGGGGCCGGCCCGTCGCGGCGTGGTCGCTGGCCGCGGATCAGGCCGTGGTGACCGCGCTCGGCAACGACGTCGGCTTCGACCTCATCTTCTCGCGTCAGATCATCGCGCACGCCGGCCCGCACGACATCGCGATCGCGTTGTCGACGTCCGGGAACTCGGACGACCTGATGATCGCGCTCACCGAGGCGCGGCGGCGGGGGCTGCTGACGATCGGGTTCGCGGGCCACGACGGCGGCCGCATGGCCGTCGCCGACGACCTGGACCACTGCTTCACGATTCGTTCGCAGAGCATTCACCGTATCCAGGAGAGTCATGCGCTCGTCGGCTACCGGCTGTGGGCGGCGGCGCAGGACCACCTGACGGGCCGACGGTCGGTGGCGGCCTCGGGACAGGAGGGCTGACGCATGGAACCGACGACGGCCGCCGAACGTGAGGACCGGGTCCTCGACCGGATCGCGTCCTTCCGCAAGCGCCGCCCCCGCCTGCTCGAGGACGTCGTCACTCTCGCGCACGGCGCGGGTGGGAAGTCCTCGGCCGCACTGGTGGACGCGGTGTTCGTGGACGCGCTGCGCAACCCGCAGCTCGAACAGTTGGGGGACGCGGCGGCGCTGACCCTGCCGGCGGGGGAGCGGTTGGCGTTCTCCACCGACTCCTTCGTGGTGCGGCCGCTGCAGTTCCCGGGCGGCTCGATCGGCAACCTCGCGGTCCACGGCACGGTGAACGATCTCGCGGTGACGGGGGCGCGGCCGCTGTGGCTGTCGGCCGCCTTCGTCATCGAGGAGGGATTCGAGATCGCGCTGCTGCGCGAGATCGTCCGGGACATGGCGGATTCCGCCGCGCAGGCCGGTGTGCACGTCGTCACCGGCGACACCAAGGTCGTGGGCAGGGGCGCCGCCGACGGCGTGTACATCTGCACCGCCGGGGTGGGGGCGCTGCCGGCGACGCGCACCCTGGGGCCGGAGTACGTGCGACCCGGCGACCGGGTCCTGTTGTCCGGCACGATCGGCGAGCACGGGATGGCGGTGATGCTCGCGCGCGGAGAACTCGCGATCGAGGCCGACATCCGCTCCGACACCGCCCCGGTCAACGGCTTGGTGCACGCGCTGCTGGACGCGGCCCCGTCCACCCGGTGGATGCGGGACGCGACCCGGGGCGGCGTCGGCACGGTGTGCAACGAACTGGCACAGTCCACGGGCTTCGCCGTCGTGCTCGACGAGGAGTCCGTCCCGGTACTGCCGCAAGTGTCGGGCGCGTGCGACCTGCTGGGCATCGACCCGCTGTACGTCGCGAACGAGGGCAGGTTCGTCGCGGTGGTGCCGGCCGAGGAGACGGACGCGGCGCTGGCGGCGCTGCGGGCGTGCCCGGGCGGCGAACGGGCCGCCGTGGTGGGCGAGATTCTGTCCGAGCCGGAGGGCATCGTGGCGCTGCGCACCGCCTTCGGCGGCAGCCGCATCGTCGACATGCTGGTGGGCGACCCGCTACCGCGAATCTGTTGAGCGAGAGGAGGAAACGGCATGTGTCTGGGCATTCCGGGGCAGGTGGTGCAGATGGTCGACACCGAGCAGTACCTGGCGAAGGTGGACGTGAGCGGCGTGCAGCGCACGATCAGCGTGCGCCTGCTCGCCGACGAGGGCCTGACCGTGGGGGATTGGGTGCTGGTCCACGTGGGGTTCGCGATGGCGCGGATCGACGAGGCCGAGGCCGCACTCACGCTCGACCAGGTCCAGCGGATGGGCGCCGACTACGAGAACGAGATGGACGCGTTCCATTCCTCGCGTATCAACTGAGATCGCGGCCCGAGGAGGTTGCAGCATGAAGTTCGTGGACGAATTCCGCGACCCGGCGGCCGCTCGCGCGCTGGTGCGGTCGATCACCGACCTCGCCGGCGACGACGAGTTCAAGTTCATGGAGGTGTGCGGCGGGCACACGCACACCATCTACCGGCACGGGATCGAACACCTGCTGCCCCGATCGGTGGAACTGGTGCACGGCCCCGGTTGCCCGGTGTGCGTGATTCCGATGGGCCGGGTCGACGACGCGATGTACCTGGCCGAACAGCCCGATGTCATTTTCACGACGTTCGGCGACATGATGCGGGTGCCGGGATCGCACGGGAACCTCATCGACGCCAAGGCCCGCGGCGCCGACGTCCGGTTCGTGTACTCCCCGCTGGACGCCCTCAAGATTGCGGTCGACAACCCCGACCGGCAGGTGGTGTTCTTCGCGGTCGGCTTCGAGACCACGGCGCCGTCGACCGCGGTGACGTTGGTGCGGGCCAGGCAGATGGGGGTGGAGAACTTCACGATCTTCTGCAACCACGTCACCATCGTGCCGCCGATCAAGGCGATCCTCGAGTCGCCGGACCTGCGGCTCGACGGTTTCCTCGGGCCCGGCCACGTCTCGACGGTGGTGGGGCTGCGGCCGTACCGCTTCGTCCCCGAGGTGTACGGCAAGCCGATGGTCGTCGCAGGTTTCGAACCCCTCGACATCCTCGCGTCGGTGCACATGCTGCTGCAGCAGATCCGGGAGGGCCGGTGCGAGGTGGAGAACCAGTACATTCGCGTGGTCCGTCCCGAGGGCAACACTCAGGCGCTGAAGCTGATGAGCGAAACCTTCGCGCTGCGACCGCATTTCGAATGGCGTGGTCTCGGTTTCATCTCCCAGAGCGCGTTGCGCGTGCACCCCGACTACGCCGAGTTCGATGCGGAGCAGCGGTTCTCGATGCCGGGGGTGCGGGTGGCCGACCCCAAGGCGTGCCAGTGCGGTGAGGTCCTCAAGGGCGTGATCAAGCCGTGGGAGTGCAAGGTGTTCGGTACCGCGTGTACCCCGGAGACGCCCATCGGGACGTGCATGGTCTCACCGGAGGGCGCGTGCGCGGCCTACTACAACTTCGGTCGGTTGCACCGCGAGACGGCGCTGCTGGTGGGGCGGAGACCCGAGTGAGCGGCCGGGCCGGGCGGACGCTGTTCGCGCGCTACGCGTACGCCCCCAACGCGCTCGGCTACTGCGGGCCCGCCGCCGCGGCGGGCCTCGAAGCGGTGGCGAGTGGTGGCGCGGGCGCCCAGGTGGGTGGTGTCGACGCGGCGGCACGGCAGTTCAGCGGCGCCTGGCCCTACCAGGAGCTCCTGGCCCGGATGACCGGGTCGGACGATCCCCTCGACGAGCGGGTCGTTCGCGCCTACTGGACCGGCAACGAGGTGACCGCGACGGTGGACCGGCAGCGGTTCGGCCGGGCGCTGCTCGCCCGGCTGGGCGGCCGGGCCGGGCACTACTGGAAGTACCTGTCCGACGACCTCCTGCCGGAAGTCGCCCCGACCCACGCGTTCCACGTCTTCGGTGTCTACCCGTGGACCCGGCTGCTCCGCACCGGGATGCCGCAACCGCTGTTCGTGCTCGACTCGTGCCGCATCCGCAACGGTGTGGTGGTCGAGCTTCGTCCGGACACGGCCGTGGTCCGTTCGCGGGGGCTGCAGTTCGACGGTGTCCGGCTCACCCTGGGGCCGCTCGAGGACCGGCCCGCCCGCCGCCGCACCGCTGCCGGACCGTTCGTCGACGACCTGCGCGTGGGCGACCGGGTGGCGGTGCACTGGGACCTGGTGTGCGACCGGCTCGACGCCGACCAGGCCGGCAGTCTCGAGTACTGGACGGACTGGCAGCTGACCCGGACCAATCCGCGGCTGGCCGCCGAGCTCCTCACCGCGGCGGACGATCCGGATGCGGCACCGGTTGCGGAAGCGTGAATCCCCACGGCAGTTCCAGCCGGTGCGCCGCCAGCAGCGCCGCGTCCGAGAGCACGGTTTCGGTGCGGCCGTCGGCGACCACCAGGCCATCCGCGAGGATCACCGCCCGGCGACACAACTGGGCGGCGTACGGCAGGTCGTGGGTGACCAGCACGAGTGTCGTGTCGAGTGACTGCAGCACCTCCGCGAGCTCGCGCCGTGCGACCGGATCGAGGTTGCTCGACGGCTCGTCGAGTACGAGGACGTCGGGGCGGCACGCGAGCACGGTCGCGAGCGCGACGCGGCGACGTTGCCCGGTCGAGAGGCGTCCCGCACTGCGGTGGGCGTGCTCGGTCATCCCGACCTGCTCGAGGGCGTCGGCCACGCGGCGATCCAGGTCGGCGCCGCGGACCCCGAAGTTGACGGGCCCGAAGGCGACGTCCTCGGCGACCGTGGGCATGAACAGCTGGTCGTCGGGGTCCTGGAACACGACCCCGACGCGGCGACGGATCTCCCGGAGGTTGGCGCGTGAGACCTCGAGGCCGCCGATCCGGACCGTGCCGGCCGTCGCGGTGAGCACGGCGTTCACGTGCAGGATCAGCGTGGTCTTGCCGGCGCCGTTGGGGCCGAGGACCGCGACGCGTTCACCCGGCGCGATCGTGAGGTCGATGCCGTCGAGGGCACGGCGGCCGTCGGGATAGTCGAAGACGAGACCGGCGGTGTGGATCGCGGGCGGCGGCATCGCACTCACACCCACCAGGCCGCGACGGCGACCGCGACCGCGCCGCCGGCCGGGAGCAGCGCCAGCGTCCAGTCGCGCGGTCGCGCGGGGGCCGTCGCGAGCGGAACCGTCCCGGTGAAACCGCGGGAGAGCATCGCCAGGTGAACGCGCTCACCGCGCTCGTACGAGCGCAGGAACACGCCTCCGACACCCCGCGCCGCCGCACCGATCTGATGGAGGGCACGCGGGTCGTCGCCGCGGGCGATGCGGGCGATGCGCATCCGGTCCAGCTCTGCGACAAGCAGATCGACGTACCGCAGCATGAGGGTGATCACCGTGACCACGATGCCGGGAAGGTGCAGCCGGGACAGCCCGCCGGGCAGCGCCCGCACCGGTGTGGTGGCGGCGAGCGTCAACGACACCAGCACGCCCAGCGTGCCCTTGACCAGGATGTTCCATGCCGCCAGCAGTCCGGGCACCGACAGCGACAGCCCCCAGACCGTCACCCGCTCGCCGCCCTCCGCGAACGGCAGCAGGACCGCGAGCACCACGAACGGCAGTTCGATGAGCATGCGCGGCGCGAGCCGGCGGGCGGAGATGCCGGCGATCCGCCACACCACGACGAGGATCGCGAGGTATGCCGCGAACGCCCAGATCGCCTCGCGTGGGGTCGCGACGATCGCGAACACCGCCACGAAGGCCGCCACGATCTTCACCTCGGGCGGCAGCGCGTGTACCGGGGACGTGCCGGCCAGGTGGAGCGGACGGGCGGGCGAGCTCGGCACGTCACGGACCCCCGCGGCGACGCGCCAGCACCCGGAACAGCAGCGCGGACACGGCCAGCACCGCGAGTACCCCGACCACGCCGGCCACGCCGGTGAAGGTGGAGTCGCCGCGGACCGCGTAACCGGCGAGCGGGGACGACGACAGGTGATGGTCGGTGGCGCCCTGCGCGATGCAGGTGCCCTCGAGTTGCTCGCCGCCGTCGGTCTCGACCGCCTCGCAGCCGCGCTGCGTGGTGGCATCGAGCCCGTCGGGGCTCGAGCTGGCGAAGTACGACAGCACCCCCGCGACCAGCAACGCGACGACGGCGAAGCCCACCAGGAACCGGGACCCTCTCCGTGGAGCGGTCACGGCGCGGCCGCCCCCGCCCGGTGGGCGGCCGCGGCCCGCGCCCGCAGGAGGTACACCAGGTCGGGTCGCGCCCGCGCGACCGCGACCACGGTGAAGGCGGTGATGATGCCCTCCCCGACGCCGATGAGCGCGTGCGTACCGAACAGGTAGGCGGCGACGGTGGACAGCGACGTGACGGCGGCCCCGCCGACCGCATACTCCACCACGAACATCGACGCCGCCAGAACCGTTGCACACCAAGCCGAGACGAAGGACAGCACCCCGATGCCGCCGTCGCCGCGGCGGACGAGCAACGGTCGCAACGCGACGGCGACCGCGTAACCGGCGGCCGTGCCGACGAGCGCCATGTTGGTGATGTTCGCGCCCAGCGCGGTGAGGCCGCCGTCCGCGAACAACAACGACTGGACGGTCAGCACGATCGCGATGCACAGCGCCCCGGTGTACGGACCGACGAGGATCGCGGCCAGACCCCCGCCGAGGAGGTGGCCGCTGACGCCCGGCAGGACCGGGAAGTTGATCATCTGCACCGCGAAGACGAAGGCCGCCACCAGCCCGGCCATCGGTGCGGTGCGTTCGTCGAGCTCGGTGCGTGCGCGCCAGATCGCGACCGCGACACCCACGACGGCGACGACCCAGAACAGCGCCGACGTGGGGGCGTCGATGATGCCGTCGCTCATGTGCATTGCGACGACGTCGGTCTCGTTGATCTCGACAGCCACACTGGCCTCCCGGGGCCGGGGGAATCGTGGAGGCCAGTCTATCGGGATATGTGAACAGCTGAACAGCCTTTCCGGATCGGTCCGGGTCGGCGTCAGTCGTCGCCGTCGCGCAGGCCCTTCTCGTCGACGACCAGTCGTCGGGTGACCCCGATGTCGTCGAGGAAACGTTCGTCGTGACTGACGACGATCAATGCACCACGAAATCCTCGCAGCGCCTGCACCAGATGATCGAGGCTCGGCAGGTCGAGATTGTTGGTGGGCTCGTCGAGCATGAGCAGCCTCGGTGGCGGGTCGGCGGCCAGGAGCATGGCCAGCGCCGCGCGCAGTCGCTCGCCGCCCGACAATTCCGACACCGGAGCGTCCGCCTCGCTGCCGCGGAACAGGAAGCGTGCCAACCCGGCTCGAATCTGTTCGGCAGACGCGTGCGGCGCCGCCGCCGCGACGTTCGCTGCCACCGATGTCGTGTCGTCGAAGATGTCGAGTCGCTGCGGTAGCAGTGCGAACGGGACCTTCGCGCCGCGGCGGACGATCTCGTCGAGCAGGGTCGTCTTGCCGATGCCGTTGCGCCCGATCAGCGCGATCCGTTCCGGCCCGGTCGCGGTGAGCTCGACCGTCTGGCCGCTGCGCAACCGGGTCTCGGGCAGCACGATCACCTGCTGGCCCGGGAACACCGCGGTGTCGGGGAGGTCGACGCGGATCTCGCGGTCGTCGCGCACCGACTCCTGCGCCTGCGACAGCGTCTGCTTCGCGTCGTCGAGCTTTTCGATGTGGTTGCCGCGCAGCTTGCCCGCCGACTCCTCGGCGGCGCGCTTGCGCATGCCCATGACGATCTTGGGTTCGCGCTTGTTCTCCTGCATCTTTCGGCCGTACCGGGCCCGGCGGTCGAGCTTGATCCGCGCCTCGACGAGCTCGCGGCTCTGCTTGCGGATGTCGCTGCGGGCGTCGCGGACGGCGGCCCGCGCGGCCTCCTGTTCGGCCTCGATCGCGTTGCGGTAGGTGGTGAAGGTGCCGGTGAACGTCCGCAGGCGACCGTCGCGCAGCTCGGCGATCGCATCCATCGACTCGAGCAGGTCGCGGTCGTGGCTGACGACCACGACCGTGCCGGCGAACTGCCGGATCGCGGCCGCGAGCAGTGCCCTGCTGTCGCTGTCGAGGTTGTTCGTCGGCTCGTCGAGCAGCAGGACGTCCGGGTCGCGCAGCAACTGCGCCGTGAGGCCCAGCAGAGTTGTTTCGCCACCGGACAATTCGCCCACCGAGCGGTCGAGGTCGGCCGCCCCGGAGACGATGCGCCGCAGGCCCAGTCGGTGGAGCGTCGAGACCGCACGCTCCTCGATGTCCCACGCGGCGCCGACCGTGTCGAAATCGGCGTCCGTCCCGGTGCCGGACTCGATGCGGGCGAGCGCGCGGCGGATGTGGGCGATCCCGAGGACGGTGTCGACGCGGACACTCGAATCGAGCGTGAGGTCTTGGGGCAGATACGCGACCACGCCGCGGGCGGTGACGGAACCGCTCGTGGGCTGCAGTTCGCCCGCGACCAACTTCAGAAGGGTGGATTTGCCGGTGCCGTTGAGTCCGACCAGACCGGTGCGGCCGACGCCGATCACGGCGTCGAGTTCGGCGACGACCGGTGAACCGTCCGGCCAGACGAAGGTGACGTCGGACAGCGAGACGGACGTGGGGGATTGGGCCATGGGTAACTCCCGGAGATGAGATGCGTCGCGCAGACGGGCGCACAATGCACTCGTCGCGCAGGGGCGCGGATTCACCTCGACAGGAGCAACGGCCTCTCCGATCCTCGGGGACAACGGACGTCGAACACGGTACGACCGGTTCCACACCGCACGCAACCGGAATTCCGCTCCGCTCGAGCGGAAGGGTTCCGCGTCCGGACGCGTCCGACGATCATGGGGCGTACATGTGGGTACTGGCCACTCGAACCGGGAGACGCCGATGACGGTCACCGACGAATACCTCGAGAACAACAAGCGCTACGCCGAATCCTTCTCCGGCCCGTTGCCACTGCCGCCGAGCAAGCACGTCGCCGTGGTCGCGTGCATGGACGCACGGTTGGACGTCTATCGGATCCTCGGCCTCGCGGAGGGGGAGGCGCACGTCATCCGCAACGCGGGCGGCGTCGTCACCGACGACGAGATCCGGTCCCTCGCGATCAGCCAGCGCCTGCTCGGCACCCGCGAGATCATCCTCATCCACCACACCGACTGCGGGATGCTCACGTTCACCGACGACGAGTTCAAGCGCGCCATCCAGGACGAGACCGGTATCAAACCGGCGTGGTCCGCCGAGGCCTTCCCCGACGTCGACGACGACGTCCGGCAGTCGCTGCGCCGGGTCGCGGCGAGCCCGTTCGTCACGCTCACGGAATCGTTGCGCGGCTTCGTGTTCGACGTGGCCACCGGCAAGCTGAACGAGGTCACGCTCGAGTGAGCGGGCGGTTGCTGCGGTCGCCACTCGGCCGATGCCGCAGCAACCGCCCGGAGGCGTTACAGGCGGGGGCCCTCCGTCCGGAGGTCGTCGACCTTGCGCATCGCCTCGCGCAGTTCGGCGAGCCACTCCTCGGCATGTTGCCCGGCGAGTTTCACCGTCCACGCGAGGGCATCGGCGCGCGACCGGGCCACCCCGGCGTCGACGAGGGTGTCGAGTACCTTGCGCTCGGGTTGGCGTAGGCGCGTCATCACCGGAACTGCCAAATGCGTGAACAGGATTCGTCGGTCACCGATCCGGACCGCCCACGCGACCTTTCGGCCGTATCGGGCCTCGGCCTCGTCGGCGATCTGCATGCGCTCGGCCCGCGTGGATTCGCGGAACCGGGCGACGCGGCCGGCCGCGGCCGCCTCGGAACTCTCGCCCTCGCCGGCCTCGACGGACGGCAGTTCGCCTGTCACGACGATCTCCTCGCGGTCCACCTCGACGGTCGCGGGACCGGTGAACCAGTCGTCGGGGAGTCTGCCGGCGAACCAGTCCGCCGCGTCCGAGGCGTCCGGGGCGTCGGCCTGCTGCCATCCGCCGGGGCGTCCGAAACCATGTGCTCTTCTCATGATCGTCCTCCTCGGGTCGATCTCTTGCACTGATTACATGATTACTCCGTCGGCGGCCGGGCACCACCGCGGTGCCGGTCGGTTCGGTTGCGGGGCGGGGCCCTCAGCTTGGAGTGGAAGGGGCGGTCAGCGCCGGGCGAGATGGTGCTCGAGCAGGATCCGGAGCTGGTCGTGCGCGTCGGCGAACGGCCGGCTCGACTCGAGGGCGCGGCTCTGCACGATGGCGCCCTCCACCACCGACAGCAGGACCCCGGCGGTCGAGCGCGCGGCGCCGGGCTCGATGCCGGCCGCCGCCAGCCCCGCCGCGAGTCGGGTGGTCCACTCCTCGAACGCCTGGCCGGCGGCGGCCTGCAGCGCCGGATCGGCCTCGTCCAGCGCAGCCGCCATCATGAACGAGCCGAGGCGGTACTCGCTGGACTCGAGCGGGTCGAGCCAGAAGGCGAACAGCTCGTCCAGCCACTGCGACACCGACGGCGTGCCCTCGAGTTTGTCCGCCACCGCCGCGATGTGCGAGTGCACCACGCGGGCGACGATGCGCGCCGCCGTCTCGACGAGTTGCCCCTTGCCCTCCGGGAAGTGTTGATAGAGCGAATTGCGCGACGCGTTGCTGCGTTTGAGCAACTCGGTGAGTCCGGCGGCGTGCACCCCGTACTCCTGTACGGCGGCGATCGTGCTCGTGAGCAGCCGAGCTCGCGGTCGTGGCGCGGTCATCGGACTCCTCCCGGGCTTGTCTGAACCGATCGGTTCATGTTAGATCGAGGGTATGTGAACCGATCGGTACACATGGAGAGGATGCCGTGCCAGCCACCATTGCCACTGCCAGTCCCGTCGCCCACGCCGCCCTGCTGGGTCTCGGCGTGTACCGGCCCCGACGGGTCGTGCCGAACGCGGAGATCGTCGACCGGATCGACTCGTCCGACGAGTGGATCCGCACCCGGTCCGGGATCACGTCCCGCGGTTGGGCCGAGGCGGACGAGACCATCGTCGGGATGAGTGTCGCGGCGTCCCGTGACGCGCTCACCGCCGCCGGCGTCGCGGCGGACCAGATCGACGCCGTCGTGCTGGCCACGTCCTCGCAGATGGTGCTGGGGCCGTCCGCCGGCGCCGTGGTGGCCACCGAACTGGGCATGCACGACACTGCCGCCTACGACATCTCCGCCGGCTGCGCGGGCTTCTGCTACGCGCTCGGCAACGCCGCGAGCCTCGTCCGTGCCGGACAGGCGCGGCACGTGCTGGTGATCGGCGTCGAGCGGCTGTCCGATCTCCTCGACACGTCCGATCGGACCTGCGCGTTCATCTTCGCCGACGGTGCCGGCGCGGTTGTGGTGGGACCCGCCGAGGCGGAGGGCATCGGCCCGGTCGCGTGGGGTTCGGACGGCAGCCAGACCGCGGCGATCAAGCAGGACAAGGACTTCGCCCAGTACTTCGCCGAGGTGGCGGAGAAGGGCGCGGAGGCGGAGCGGCCGTACATCCGGATGAACGGGCAGGCCGTGTTCCGCTGGGCCGTGACGTTCCTGGAGAAGGCGTGCCGGGATGCGCTGGGCAAGGCCGGCGTCACCGCCGACGACCTCGACGCCTTCGTGCCGCACCAGGCCAACAGCCGCATCACCGACGCGCTGGTCCGGACCCTCGGGCTGCCCGACACCGTCGCGGTGGCCCGCGACATCGTCGAGACCGGCAACACCAGCGCGGCGTCGATCCCCATGGCGATGGAACAGCTGCTGCGGTCGGGCGGCGCCCGGCCCGGCGACACCGCACTGCTGCTCGGCTTCGGTGCCGGCCTGGCCTACGCGGGACAGGTCGTCCGGCTTCCGGCGATCAGCTGATCGCCGGGCGCGGCGCCGCCGGTCGACCGGCGGCGGTCGGGCATCATCGGGGCATGGCTGCCCCGCGTGTCCTCGCCCGATCGCCGCTGACCGCCGTCGTCGCCGCCTCGGCCCTCGTGCTGGCCGGGTGCGGCGGCGACGACCCGTCCCCGGAGCAGCGCTTCGCCGACGCCCTCGCGAGCGGCGACGTCGCTGCGGCCGCGGAGCTGACGACGGATCCGGCCGCGGCGTCCGCCGCGATCGGGGCACTGTTCGACGGGGTGGACGCGCAGCAGCACGACTTCACCGTCGCGCGGGGCGGTGACTCCTTCACGCTCTCGGCCGACTGGGACCTCGGGGACGGCAAGCGGTGGCAGTACTCCACCGAGGGCACGGTCGTCTCGGCGGACGGTGCGGGGCGGGTGTCGTGGGATCCGGCGATCCTGGCGCCGGGCCTCGACGCGGACTCGACCGTCCGGTACACGCCGACGGCGCCCCGGCCGGCGCAGGTGCGGGCGGCCGACGGACAGCCGCTGCTGACCCGGCAGGTCGTGACGCTGGTGAATCTGCAACCGACCGCCGATCCGGCGGCGGTGGCGCCGCTGCTCGCCCCCGTGGTCCCGACGATCTCCGCCGACTCCCTGCGCAGTGACCTCGCGAAGTCCGACGGCACACCGGTCACGGCCGTCACCCTGCGCGATTCCGACGTCGCGCCCGTCCGATCGGCGCTTGCGGCGATTCCGGGAGTGGACCTGGTGGACCAGACCCGGCTGCTGACGGTGGACAAGGCGCTGTCGTCGCCGGTGTTCGCGGATCTGGCGACCGTGTGGCAGCAGGGCGAGGACGCGTCGGCGGGCTGGGCGGTGCAACTCGTGCGCCCCGGCGGCGCCACCGCGCGACTCGCGGGCCAGGACGGTACCCCGGCGCCGGACATCGACACCACGCTGGACCTGCGGTTGCAGACCGCGGCCGAGGGGGCGCTCGGGAGCCTCCCGCAGCCCGCGGCGATCGTCGCGCTGCGACCTTCGACCGGGGCGGTGCTCGCCGTCGCCCAGAACGCGCCGGCCGATGCGCAGGGCGCGGTCGCCCTCACCGGCCTGTACCCGCCCGGGTCGACGTTCAAGACCGTCACCACGTCGGCGGCGTTGCAGGCGGGCACCGTCACCCCCGACACCGTGCTGCCGTGCCCGGGGACCGAGAACGTGGAGGGCCGGCAGATCCCCAACGACGACAACTTCGACCTGGGGCAGGTACCGCTGCACACCGCGTTCGCCCGATCGTGCAACACCACGATGGCGCGGCTGGCCGTCTCGCTGCCGGCCGACGCGTTGCAGCAGGCCGCGCTCCAGTTCGGTCTGGGTCTCGACTACGTGACCCCCGGCCTCACGACCGTGACCGGATCGGTACCGTCCGCGGACTCGCCCGCTCAGCGCGTCGAGTCGGCCATCGGGCAGGGGGAGGTGACCGCGTCCCCGTTCGGAATGGCGCTGGTAGCGGCGTCCATCGCGCACGGATCGACGCCGGCTCCGATGATGATCGCCGGCCGACCCGCCACCTCCGACCGCGCCGTCGATGCCGTGCCGGCGACCGTCGACGCCGACCTCCGCGCCATGATGCGGGAGACGGTAACGGGCGGTACCGCGCGGATTCTCGCCGATCTGCCCAACCTCGAAGGCAAGACCGGTACCGCGGAGTACGGTGTGGGGACCGGCTCACACGGGTGGTTCGTGGGCATCGACGGCGACCTCGCTTTCGCGGTTTTCGTTGCGGGAGCGGATAGTTCGGGTCCGGCGTTGGATGCTGCCGGTCGCTTTCTGCGGTAGCTCCGCGCCACCGCAGGCGGGGGTGTCGCGCGTCACGGGGAGGCTTCGAGACGAGCGTCAGTGGCATAATCGTGACATCTTCGTAGGCGATCCGTGCTTGTTACGCAAGTGGCAATCGGGAGGATTGTGACTATGGGTTTCCGAGCCTCGCCCCGCGTCCGGCGTAGCAGTGCGATGGCCCTGCCGATCGGCCTCGTGGCCGTGCTGGCAGGTGCCTTGGTGTCCTGCGTGGGGGAGGACGCCGACCAGAGCGCGCAATCGGTCGTGGCCGGGTTCGTCCAGGCCCTCAACGACCGGGACGCCGAGGCCGCCGCCGACCTGACGTCGTACCCGAACGCCGCCGAGGAGTCCATCCAGCAGATGTTCGACGGCCTGGACGCCGGGGACTCGCAGTGGACCGTCGCCCAGTTCATGGAACTGAACGGCGATTCCGGTTTCTTCACCGTCGACGCCGCCTGGAACTTCGGCGAGGGCAAGGACTGGAGCTACTACGTCGACGGCGGCGTCCGGAAGCTCTCCATGGGATGGCGCGTCTCGTGGGATCCGACGCTGCTGGCGCCGGCCCTCGGCCACGGCCGCACGATTCGGTACGACCGTACCGACGCGGCGCCCCCGATGGTCTTCGACGGCGCCGGTGACCCGCTGATGGCGGAGCAGACGATCAACGCCGTCACTCTCGATCCGGCCACGATGCCGGATCCGGTGGCCACGACCGACCGGGTCGCCGAGGCGCTCGAGCCCGTCGCCCCGCTCGTGACCGGCGAGTCGATGCGACAGGAACTCGCCGCGAAGCCCGGCGAGAAGGTGGTCGCGGTGCTGTTGCGGGACCAGGACTACCAGTACCTCGAACAGGATCTGGCCGGCATCCCCGGCGTCTTCGTCGACAAGCAGCCCAAGCTCATCACCACCGACCGCCGGATCGTGACCCCGCTCCTCGATCCGCTGCGGACCGTGTGGCAGATGAACCGGGACGCGACCGCCGGGTGGGCCGTGAACATCGTCGAGCCCGACGGCACCGTCCAGCAGCAGGTGGGCCACCAGGGCCCGCCCGGCCCGGACATCAAGGCCACCCTCGACTCCCGCTTGCAGCTGGCCGCCGAGAACGCCGTCGTGAACGCCGGGACGCCCGCCACCATCGTGGCGATCCGGCCGTCCACCGGTGCGGTGGTCGCTGCCGCGCAGAACAACCAGGCGATCGAGCAGGGACCCATCGCGTTCACCGGCATGTACCCCGCGGGCGACACGGTCGACGTGATCCGCCGGGCGGCGGCGATGCAGGCGGGTGTCGAACCCGGGAAGGTCAGCGACGGCGACCTCGAGCGGGCGGGGCGGCAGCTGGGCGTCGGATTGGACTACGAGATGCCGGGGCTGGACCCGCAGACCGCGGTCCTCACCTCGTCGCAGTCCGGAGTCGACCAGGTGATGAAGTCGAAGAACGGGTTCGAGGCGCAGATCAGCCCGTTCGGCCTGGCGATGCTCGCGGCGTCCGTGCAGCGCGGCAGCGCGCCGATGCCGATGATCGTCGAGGGGCAGCAGGCGACCGCGGAGGACGTCGAGGGAGCGCTGCCGGTCGCCGTGACCGAGCAGCTGCGGAACGCGATGCGCGACAACGTCCAGAAGGGGTCGGCGTCGTTCCTGAAGCAGTACCCGGATCTGATCGGTACCGCTGCCGGCAACGACTCGGACCGGTGGTTCTTCGGTTCGCGCGGCGACCTCGCCTTCGCGGTCTTCGTGGCCGACGCCGACGGCGGGGACCGGGCGGTCAAGATGACCGACGTCTTCATGAAGGAGATGGCCAAGCCGATGGAGAAGTGAGGTCCGGCGCGGCCGGATCGCTCGTCGGTCTCCCGTGAACCGTCTCGTACGGTGTGGGGTATGACATCTGACACGGCCGCCGGATCGTGGCGCCACTACGGGGACTCGACGCTGCCCGGCCCGCTGGCCGCGGCGCTCGAACTCTTCGCCGAACGCGGGTACGAGGGCGCGTCGATCCGGGAGATCGCCGGCCGGGCGGGGCTGTCGGTGCCGGGGCTGTACCACCACTACCCGTCCAAGCAGGCGTTGCTCGTCGGGCTCACCCGCGTGGTCATGGCCGAGTTGCTCGACCGCAGCCGGCGGGCGCTCGCCGAGGCGGGACCCGGGCCGCGCGAGCAGTTCGACGCCGTCGTCGAATCGCTGCTGCGGTTCCACATGTTCCGCCGGGAACAGGCATTCGTGGCCTCCACGGAGCTGCGCAGCATGGAGGACCCGGCGCGCGCGGAGTACGTCGGTATGCGCGACGAACAGCAGCGCATGCTCGACACCATCGTCGAGGACGGCGTCCGCGGCGGCGAGTTCCACACCCCGTATCCGCTCGACGCGAGCCGGGCCGTCACGACGATGTGTGTCGCGGTCGCCACCTGGTACCGCCCGGACGGCACCCTCGATCCCGACGAGCTGGTCGCGCGCAATCTCGTCATCGCGCGCGGTGCGGTCGGTGCCGGCTGACGGACTGATTCGGCCGCACTTCTCGGTTGGTCACCCTTGACCCGGGGCCGGTCCTGTGCGACGGTAACCCCGACCGAGCGATCGCTCGGTCGGGAGTCGTCGGAGGTGTGCCGTGGCCGTGGATCTGTCGTATACGCCCGAGGTGGAAGACCTCGTCGAGCGAACGCGTGCCTTCGTGCGGGACGTGATCCTGCCGATCGAGGACGCGCACGGGGGTGACATCACCGCCGCCGGCGGGGACGGTCTGCGGGTGGAGTTGCAGGCGGAGGCGAAGGGGCGGGGGTTGCTGGCGCCGCACGCGCCCGTCGAGTTCGGCGGGCTGGGGCTGGACATGAGCGAGCGGTCCCCGGTGTTCGAGGCCGCCGGATACTCGCTGTTCGGTCCGATCGCCCTGAGCATCGCGGCGCCCGACGAGGGCAACGTGCACCTGCTCGCGCACGTCGCGAGTCCGGCGCAGAAGGATGAGTTCCTGGCGCCGCTCGCCCGCGGTGAGGTCCGGTCGGCGTTCGCGATGACCGAGCCCGCGCCGGGCGCCGGGTCCGACCCGTCGGCGCTCACCACCCGAGCCGAGAAGGCGCCGGGCGGCTGGAAGATCAACGGTCACAAGTGGTTCATCACCGGCGCCGACGGTGCCGGCTTCTTCATCGTCATGGCCCGCACGTCCGGGGCGCCGGGGGACCGCGGTGGGGCGACGATGTTCCTCGCGCCCGCGTCGGCGCCCGGCATCCGCGTCGAGCGGCACATCGAGACCCTCGACCGGGCGATGATCGGCGGCCACTGCGAGGTGTTCTTCGACGACCTGTTCGTCCCCGACGAAGCCGTCCTCGGCGCGGTCGACGAGGGGTTCGCGTACGCGCAGGTACGCCTCGGGCCCGCCCGCATGACGCACGTGATGCGCTGGCTGGGCGCGGCCCGGCGTGGGCACGACGTCGCCGTCGACTACGTCGCCCGGCGGTACGGCTTCGGATCCCGCCTGGGCGACCTCGGCATGGTCCAGAAGATGGTGGCCGACAACGAGATCGACATCGCGGCCACCCGTGCGTTGCTGACCCGCGCGTGCTGGGAGCTCGACCGGGGCGAGGCCGCGTCGGACTCGACGTCCATCGCGAAGACGTTCGGGTCGGAGGCGATCTTCCGGATCGTCGACCGGTCGATCCAGATGTGCGGTGGCATGGGTGTTTCCGGTGATCTGCCGTTGGCGCGGCTGTCCCGCGAGGTGCGTCCGTTCCGGGTGTACGACGGTCCGTCCGAGGTGCACCGGTGGGCGCTCGCCAAGCGGGTCGTCGGCAAGGCCAAGCGGGCCGCACGCGAGGAGGGGCAGGCATGACCACGACCCACCTCGATGGACTGGATCTCGTCGCGCTGCAACGGTTCTTCGAAGACCGCGGCGTTTCGACCGCCGGCGAACTGCGGGCCCGGCTGATCTCCGGCGGCAAGTCCAACCTCACGTTCGAGGTGTTCGACGACGTCTCGCGCTGGGTGCTGCGCCGGCCACCGACCGCGGGACTGACACCGTCCGCGCACGACGTCGCACGCGAGTACCGGGTGTGCGCGGCGCTGCAGGGCTCCGCCGTCCCCGTCGCGCCCACCGTCGCGCTGTGCGAGGACGAGTCGGTGATGGGCGCCCCGTTCGCGGTCACCGGGTTCGTCGAGGGGCGGGTGATCCGCACCGTCGACGATCTCGATCGGCTCTCGGATGCCGAGATCGACGCGTCCGTCGAAGAATTGGTCCGGGTGCTGGCGGCCCTGCACGCCGTGGACCATCGCGCGGTGGGCCTCGAAGCGTTCGGCCGGCCCGACGGCTACCTGTCCCGTCAGGTCGCGTTGTGGGCGCGGCAGTGGGAACGCGTCAAGACCCGGGACCTTCCGGACCTCGAGCGGCTGCACGCCCGACTGCAGGACGCCGTGCCCACCGCCTCGCAGGTCGCGATCGTGCACGGCGACTACCGCATCGACAACACGCTCGTCGCCGACGACGATCCCGGCCGCGTGGTCGCCGTGGTGGACTGGGAACTGTCGACACTGGGGGACCCGCTGGCCGATCTGGCCCAGATGTGCGTGTACCGGCACCCCGCCCTCGACGTCATCCTCGGGGAACCGGCGGCGTGGACCAGCGAGCGGTTGCCGTCGGCCGAGGCGATCGCCCAGCAGTACTCCACCGTGACCGGACGCAACCTGGGCCACTGGGGCTTCTATCTGGGCCTCGCCAACTTCAAGCTCGCGGTGATCGCCGAGGGCATCACCCACCGCCACCGCGCCGGCGCCACGACCGGCGAGGGATTCGCGCACGCGTGCGAGGCCGTGCCGCCGCTGGTCGCGGCCGGACTGGCCGCGACGGAAGGAGACCGATGACGAACAGCGCGTTGATCACCGGAGCATCCCGCGGTATCGGCCTGGGAATCGCGCGCCGCCTCGCCGAACAGGGCTACGGGCTGACGATCACCGCCCGGGACGGGGCCCGGCTGGACGCGGTCGCCGCGGACCTGCGGGCGGCCGGTGCGCCCGACGTCGTCGCCGTCGCCGCCGACAGCGCGGACCCCGACACCGCGGCCGCGCTCACCGAGGCCCACGCGACCCGGTTCGGCGCGATGCGGGCGCTGGTGCTCAATGCCGGGGTGGGCACCGCCGGACCCATCGCCGAGTTCCCTATGCGCCGCTTCGACAAGACCGTCGCGGTGAACCTCGCCGCACCGTTCGCGTTGCTGCAGCGCGCGCTGCCGCTGCTGCGTGCGGGCGCTGCGGCGAACCCCGACCACGGCGCGAAGGTGGTGGCGGTGTCGTCCATCACCGGGGTGTACGCCGAGGCGAACCTCGCGGTGTACGGGGCGACGAAGGCGGCGTTGATGTCGCTGGTGCAGACCCTCAACGCGGAGGAGTCCGGCAACGGCGTCGCCGGCACGGCGATTGCGCCCGCGTACGTCGACACCGACATGTCCGAGTGGACCAAGGACCGCATCCCGGCCGCGACCATGCTCACGGTCGGGGACGTGGTCGAGCTCGTCGACGCGGTGTTGCGGTTGTCGAACCGGGCGGTGCTGTCGTCGATGGTGCTCAGCCGGGCGGGCGCCTCCGGGTACGGTGCCTGACCGTGCAGTTGGTTCTCGTCCGGCACGCGCTGCCGGAACACGTCGCCGTCACGGAAGGCCGTGCGGACCCGGCGCTGACCGAGCTGGGCCGCCGGCAGGCGCAGCGACTGCCGGCCGCGCTCGACGGCGTTCCGGTCGCGCGCGTGGTCTCTAGCCCGCAGCGGCGGGCCGTCGAGACGGCGGCACCGTTCGCCCGGTCACGTTCCCTCGTCCCGGAGACGGACGCGCGGCTGGCCGAGTACGACTCCGACCAGCGCTACTACGTCCCGATCCACGAGGCGCGGGAGCGGATGCCCGAGGCCTACGCGCGCATTCGCAGCGGCCTGCTGCCGGAGTTCGTCGACGAGGACGCCTTCCGCCGGCGCGTGCTGACCGCCACGGATGCCGTCGTCGCGCAGTCGAGCCACGAGGACACCGTGGTGATCGTCGCGCACGGCGGAGTGATCAACATCGTGCTGCAGGAGCTCCTCGGCCTGGCGCGGCCCCTGACGTTCCCGCTGGACTACGTGTCGTTCAGCCGGGTGCTCGTCTCCCGCAACGGGGCCCGGCGGGTGGCCTCGGTGAACGAGACCGCCCACGTGCGGGACCTGCTCGTCCGCTGACCTGCCCCGCGAGGGGGACTCGGGGACTCGGGGGCTCGAGGACTCAGTGCACCCCGCGCATGAGGCGCCGGATCCACGGCGAGATCGCGGCGACGAGAGCCCCGATACCGAGGGCGGCGATGCCGACGGTGGCGAAGTACGGCACCTCGTGGTCCTGGGCGTAGAACCCCGACAGGGTGCCGGCCAGGCTCGACCCGAGCGCCACCGACAGGAAGAACAGCGCCACCATCTGGGTGTGGAAGACGGCCGGGGCGAGCTTGGTCGCCAGTGACAGCCCGACGGGGGAGAGCAACAGTTCGGCGAACGTGAACAGCAGCAGGATGCCCGCGAGTCCCAGCAGCGGTGCGCTGTTGGGGCCGCCACCGCTCATCGGGATGAAGCACAGGAACGCGATGCCCATGATCGCGGTGGCCAGCGCGAACTTGATCGGCGACGACGGCTGCCGTGGGCCGAGCTTGGTCCACAGCGCCGCGAACACGCCCGCGAAGACGACCACGAACACCGGCTGGATCGATTGCACCCACGTGGGCGGGAAGTCCCAGCCGAACAGGTCGCGGTTCAGCCGCTCGTCGGCGTAGATCGCGACCGTCGTGAACTGCTGCTGGAACAGCGACCAGAACGCGGCGCTGGCAACGAACATCGGGATGAACGCGACCACCCGGCTGCGTTCGGTGCCGGTGATGCGCCGGCTCGAGAGGATCACCGCGAAGTAGGCGACGGCGGCGGCGATGGTGAGCCCGACGACGATCTCGGACAGATTGCCCGCCGTGATCAGCCCGGCCAGCGCCAGCACCGCCACGACGACGACGGCGCCGATCGTGAGCGCCAGCACGCGCGCCCGGGCCGCGGCCGGCAGCGGGTTGGGGGCACTCGCACCGATTCCCTGCAGGCGCCGGCGCCCCACCGTGTACTGGACGAGTCCGAGCGCCATACCGAACGCGGCCAGCGCGAAGCCGACGTGGAAGCCCCATTCCTTCTGCGCGAACCCGGTGAGCAGCGGCCCGATGAGCGCGCCCAGGTTGATGCCCATGTAGAAGATGGAGAAACCGGCGTCGCGGCGTTCGTCGTCGGGCGCGTACAGATCTCCGACGAGGGAGGTGGCGTTGGCCTTGAGCCCGCCGCTGCCGAACGCGATGAGGACCAGGCCGACACCGACGCCCGGCAGCGCCGGGATCGCGGCCAGGCTGATGTGACCGACCATGATCAGGCACGCGCTGTAGAAGAGTGTGCGCTCGGAGCCCAGCACCCGGTCGGCGAGCCACGCGCCCACGATGGTCGAGAGGTAGACCGTACCGCCGTAGGCGCCGACGATGCTGGTGGCCGTGGCCTTGTCGAGTGCCAGGCCGCCGTCGGTGGCCGAGTAGTACAGGTAGTACAGCAGGATGCCCTGCATGCCGTAGAAGGAGAAGCGTTCCCACATCTCGACGCCGAACAGGTTCGCGAGTGCGAACGGCTGTCCGAAGAAGCCGTGATCGGAGCGGGATCGTTCGGGCGTTTGTTCGGTTGTCGAGCTCATCAAGTTCTCCGGGTATAGCTGTGCGGGGGCGTCGGCCGCCGATTACGTCTGGCGTGCGGGTCGGCGCTTGCGCACTGCCTGTGCGATCGCTCGCCACCCGATGAGGAACAGGGCGAGGAACGTCGCCGCGACCAGCATGAAGGAGAACGCGGTGCCTTGACCACTGGCCGCCCGCAACACCATGCCGAGCACGAGTGTCGACAGCCAGGCGATCACGCCGGTCGGGACCACCAGCCGTGGGTCGAACTTGTCACGGTAGAGGCCGACCGTGACGAGCCACCCCGCCGCGAGACCGGCCAGGAACGGCCACGCCGTGGTGGCGAAGCCCGCGACATCGAGCGCTTCCTCGTGGCTCCGCCGACCGAGCGCGGCGAAGATCAACACGAACAGGATGTCGACGACCGCGGCGGGCAGGTACTTCTTCACGCCGACCAGCGTAGGCCGAGGCCCGCGGGGACCCGGCCGCGACCCGGTACGCGACGACGCCCCGCGCCGGCCCGGACAGGGGCGGCGCGGGGCGTTCGAGGCTTCGGTCAGCGCCGCACGAGCGGCATGATCGCGCGGACGCGGGCGTCCCGCAGGTACAGCCCGCCCCACACGAAGATGCCGACGTACACGGGGGACAGGATCGTCGACAGCAGCGGCTGCTCGGTGAGGATGTTGCACGCGACGGCGCCGCCCAGATATCCCGTGAGCAGCACCGCGCCGAGGATCGAGGTGACCGGCACCAGGTACAGCGCCAGGCACACCAGCATCACCACGCCCATGACGTAGGGCGCGTACTCGGGGAAGCCGTACTCGGTCATCGAGTCGCGGACCGGCTGGATGTTCGCCAGGTGGATCCCGGCGTCGAAGAGGAGGAATGCCGTCACCAGCACGGTGACGACGAGCCCGGCGACGCGCGCCCGGGACGAGACGGGGTCGACGGGCGCGGCGGTGCGGGTGTGCGGGAAGGC
Source organism: Rhodococcus sp. SGAir0479 (assembly GCF_005484805.1). Taxonomy (NCBI): domain Bacteria; kingdom Bacillati; phylum Actinomycetota; class Actinomycetes; order Mycobacteriales; family Nocardiaceae; genus Rhodococcus; species Rhodococcus sp. SGAir0479. The sequence continues at coordinate 3,518,391 of NZ_CP039432.1, read as the reverse complement.
AGCAGTCATCACGGGGCTCCGATTCGGTGGTCGCTCCACGCCCGGGTGGGTGGAGCCGTTGCCCGTACAGACCGGGGCCGCGCACGAAACTCATCACCCGACCCGGGGGACGGGCTACGACCGAGCCGCCCCGACGGCACCGGTGGTTCGCTCCAGCGACAGGCGCGCGGTGATCGCCAGCAGCGCGAGGACGGCGAAGAGTGCACCCACCCAGACTGTTCGGTGTGTTCCCAGGTGGTCGAGGGACCAGCCGCCGACGACGGTCCCGATCGTGATGCCCAGGTTCGAGAACGAGATGAACAAGCTGTTGCCGAATTCCGGTGCGTCGGCCGCCTCTCTGCCCATCCAACTCTGCGAGACGACGAGTCCGCCCGAGTGCACCACGCCCCAGATCGACACGGCGACGACCATCGGAACGAAGTACGGTCCGGCGACGTAGACCATCGCGTACACCAGGAGGTAGAGCAGCGGGAACGCGACGACCGTTCGCACCACGCTCCGCCCCAGCAGGGCGCCGAAGAGAAAGTTTCCGGCGATCATCACGATGCCGAAGGACAGGAGCATGGCACTGACCCACGATCCGCTCATTCCCGTCACGTCTCCGAGGTACTCGGCGACATAGCCGTACCCGGAGAACATGGCGGCGAAGAGCGCCGTCACCGACAGGATCGTCAGCCACACCCGGGGCCGGCAGAGGATCCGGACCTGCGCGCCGTACGACATCCGTTGCGTCACCGGCGACGAGGGGAGCAGTGTCAGGATGCCGGCGAAGGCGACCAGGTTGACCAGGGCGCCGAAGGCGAACGCCGTCGAGACGGAGAGGTTCTCGGCCAGATACGAGGTCAAGGGCACCCCGAAGGCGAATCCGATTGTGACACCGGCGAACACCTTCGTCGTGGCCGCGGTGGCGGCCTCCGGCGGCACCAGGCGGACGGCGGTCGCGAGCGCCACCGCGAAGAAGACGGGGTGCACGACGGCGGGGATGATCCGGAAGGCGAACAGCACCGCGAAACTCGACGTCGTGGCGTAGACCAGATTGGACACCGCGAACACCGCAATCGCTACCAGCAGAACGGTTTTCCTGTCGATACCCGACGTGAAGAGCGTGGTGAACGGCCCGGTCACAGCGACGACGAGCGCGAAGACGCCGACCAGCCAGCCCGCGGTGGACGGGCCGACGCCGAACTTCTCGGAGATCTGGGGCAGGACCCCGATCACCCCCATCTCGGTCGTGATGATCCCGAACACGCCCAGCGCCAGGACGGGTATCGACAATTTCGAGTTCACGAATTCCTCCGATCGTGCCGCTCGGGCACTTGGAACTTGGTATCTAGATCCTTATATATCTAGATATATCGATGTATATGGGTGCGACGGCGGAGCGGTGGTGGAGCGATGGATCAGAGCTCGTCGCGCGTGAACGCTCGGAACTCGTCGATCACGGTCTCGTTCCGCCGGTAGTACGTCCCCTTTCCGATGCGCTCGGACTCGAGCAGACCGGCCTCTTTCATTCCTTGGAGATACGCCGAGATCACCGACTGTGCGAGGCCGGATCGACGCCTGATGTCACCCACGCAGACGCCGACGCCGAACCCGAGACCCTGCTGGGTGTACGAGTTCTCGTCGAAGTACTTCGCGGGGTGCTTGAGCCACTCCATGATCTGCAGGCGGGTCGGGTTGGACAGCGCCTTGAAGATCGCCAAAGCATCCATCTGCCGCACCTCGCCCACCGTCCACCGGAACGGATCTACTTTCTTCGATACGTCCGGCGAAGTCAAATCCCGCAGGGTCGAGGTGGGGGCGGGGAACCGAGGACGAGAACCTCTTCCACTTTCAACATATAGCGCAGTGGGGGGCTTGCGGCAAGACCCCCCCTTCCAGCGCAGAATCGTCCGCTCCCGACGAAAACCGAAGGAGGCGATCGATGTTCGACGTGATCATCGCGGGGGCCGGCCCGACCGGGTCGATGCTCGCCGCCGAGTTGCGACTGCACGGCGTCCGCACGCTGGTGGTGGACAAGCAGGAGCAACCGGCGCCCTACGTCCGCGCGCTCGGCCTCCACGTGCGCAGTATCGAGATCCTGGACCAGCGCGGGCTCCTGGAGCGGTTCCTCGCCCGCGGGCAAAAGTTCACCGTCGGCGGCTTCTTCGCCGGCCTCGGCGCCCACTGGCCCGAGGACCTGGACACCACCCAGTCCTACGTTCTCGGCATTCCGCAGACCGTCACCGACCGTCTGCTGGCCGACCGCGCCCTGGAACTCGGTGCCGAGATCCGGCGCGGCTCCGAGCTGGTGGGGATCGACCAGGACGACGACGGCGTGACCGCCGAGCTGGCCGACGGGACGCGTCTGCGCTCGCGCTACCTGGTCGGCTGCGACGGTGGCCGCAGCACGGTCCGCCGACTGCTCGGGATCGACTTCCCCGGCGAGCCCAGCAGGGTCGAGACCCTGCTGGGGGAGATGGCGGTGGGGGTGGATCCCGAGACGCTGGCCGCCGCGACGGCCGAAGTGCGCAAGACCCACACCCGGTTCGGGTTCATGCCGCTCGGCGACGGAATGTACCGCGTCGTCGTACCGGCCGCGGGGGTCGCCGAGGACCGCTCGGCCGCGCCGACGCTCGCGGACTTCGCGCGGCAGCTGCGCGCTGTCGCCGGCACCGACTTCGGCGTGCACTCGCCCCGCTGGCTGTCGCGGTTCGGGGACGCCACCCGCCTGGCCGACCGGTACCGCAGCGGCCGAGTGTTGCTGGCCGGCGACGCCGCGCACATCCATCCGCCGACCGGAGGACAGGGCCTGAACCTCGGCATCCAGGACGCATTCAACCTCGGCTGGAAGCTCGCCGCGGCGGTAGACGGCTGGGCGCCCGAGGGGCTGCTCGACAGTTACCAGGACGAGCGGCGGCCGGTGGCCGTCGACGTGCTGGCGGGCACCCGGGCCCAGATGGAACTGATGTCCACCGAACCGGGTGCGCAGGCGGTCCGGCGACTGCTGTCGGAGCTGGTCGAGTTCGAGGACGTGAACCGCTACCTGATCGAGAAGATCACCGCGATCGGTGTCCGCTACGACCTCGGCGACGGGCCCGAGCTGCTCGGCCGGCGGTTGCGGGACGTGCGCCTGGACGGGGGCGGGCGCCTCTACGAGAAAATGCGGTCCGGCCGTGGGCTGTTGCTGGACCGGACCGGCCGGCTGTCGGTGGCCGGCCGGGCGGACCGGGTCGAGCACGTCGTCGCCTCCAGTGCGGAACTGGACGTGGCCGGAGTGCTCGTGCGCCCGGACGGGCACGTCGCGTGGGTCGGTACCGATCAGCACGAGCTCGAAACGCAGCTGTCGCGGTGGTTCGGTGCGGCCGACGACCGGTCGCCCCACCTCGTCACCCCACCGGACGCTGCACCAGTTCGTCGATGAAGGAAGTGACCTCGTCCGGCTTCTCCTCCGCCATGAAGTGGCCGGCGTCGATCGGTCGGTAGGTGGCGGCCGGGGCCCACTGCTGCCACAGGGACAGGGCGTCGAACCCCAGCGCCGATCCCCAGTCCTGGGACAGCACACCCACCGGGAGGGCGAGCTGAACGCCGGCCGCGCGATCGGCACGGTCCATTTCGAGGTCGATCCCCGCCGTGGCCCGGTAGTCGGCGACGATCGAGGGCACGGCCCGCGACGAGCTGTCGAGATAGTGGCGGCGGATCTCGGGCGGGAAGGTCGTGCCGTCGGTGTCCCACGCATCGAGGAAGGAGGCGAAGAAGTCGTCGGCGACGGCCTCGATCATCCTCTCCGGCAAGCCCTTCGGTTGCGCCATCAGATAGAGGTGCCACGCGACCGCGGCGTCGACGCCGTGGAGGACGTCCCACGTGTCCATGGTCGGCAGGACGTCCAGGATGCCCAGGTGGGTGATCGTCTCCGGGTGGTCCAGCGCGGCCCGGACGCCGACGAGGGCGCCTCGATCATGGCCGATCAGGCTGAACCGGTCCCCGCCGACCGCCCGCGCGACGCCGACGACGTCGCGGGCCATCGTTCGCTTCGAGTAGACCTCCGGCCCGGTCTCCTCGGGCTTGTCGCTGGCGCCGTAGCCGCGCAGGTCGGGCACGATCACGAGATGCCGATCGGCCAGCCGCCGGGCCACGTGCCGCCACATGAGGTGGGTCTGCGGAAAACCGTGCAGGAGTACCACGGGTCGCCGCTGCCGCCGACGGCGACGTTCAGCTCGACGCCGTCCTCACCGGGAATCCGGTGGTAGTCGAAGCCGTCGATGGTCAGGTCCGTCATGCGCGCACCCTTTCGGGGAGAGGTGGGAGGGGAGAGGACGTCCGCCGGGTCACGAGAAGATGGCGCGCGTCGGCGGCTCGTCGCCGGCCGCGCTCGCCCGGAGCGCGGGGACGAGGATGTGATCGACCAGGTGGGCGAGGTACTCGGGGTCGGTCGGGAGCCCGTTCAGCCGGCGCAGGAGCAATACCGATCCGGTGATCTCCTCGTACGGGAAAGACCGTGCGCCGTGCGGTAATTCGCCCCGAGCGACGGCCGCGGCGAGCACCGGGGCCGGAAGTTTCGCGCCCGTCGGGCCGGTCGCCTCCTCGATATGGCTGCACAGCTCGGGGTCCTCGAGGCCGGCCTGCAGCAGCATCAGGCTCATCGATCCGTCGGACGAGCGCATCGTCTCGGCGAGCCGTCCGCACAACGCCAACAGGTCCCCGCGCAGCGTGCCGGTGTCGATCACGGCTCCGGGACCGGCGGAGGCGGGGCCCGCCTTGACCGCCGCGACCACCATCTCCTGCTTGGTGCCCCAGCGCCGGTACAGCGTGGCCTTCGACGACCGCGCACGCCGGGCGACGGCCTCGAACGTCACTGCGTCGTAGCCCACCTCGGCGAGGAGCTCGAGCACGCAGGCGAGAATCTCGCCCTCGCGCACACTGTCCCGCGGGCGACCGGGGCGCACCTCCGCCGCGGCGTCGTCGGCACTACTATTTCGATACGACACGTTTCGTACCGTATCAGGCCGCCGTGGTGGTCCCAACCCGGCCCGGGCCGCGTCGCTCCCACCTCGGGAGTCGCGCCGCCCGTTCGGGCGTTCCTCTCTTTCCGGACTCGGCCGGACGCCGTCCTTTTGCCCTGTTACGGTTTTCTGTGCCGACCGCGAGGAAGGTCGACGTCGTGGGAAATATCCCATGCCACAGAACAGTTCGGGTCCCCCCACCCGATCGGTTCGCGTTGAGGGGGTCGACATGCGTGCGAAGTTTCTGCGATCCGTGGTGGTCGCCGCGGCGGTAGCGATCGGTGGCGTGGGACTGCCGGGCGTCTCGACGGCGGATCCCGGCGGAGGAGCCACCTACTATCTGGCCCTGGGCGATTCGCTGGCGGCCGGATACCAGCCGAACACCGGACAGGACGAGCCGGTCTCCTACGTCGACGACATCTACAGCACGCTGAAGGCGTCGGATCCGACTCTGGAACTCGTCAACCTCGGATGCGACGGTGAGACGACGGTGTCGATGCTCGACGGTGGCAAATGCACCTATCCGGGTGCGACGTCGCAGCTGGACGCCGCCGCGAAGTTCCTCGAGGCGCACCCGGGCAGGGTCGCGTACGTGACCGAGAGCATCGGTGCGAACGACGTGTACCACTGCCTGTCGGGCGGATCCGGTTCGCTCGGGTCGTCCGGGGTGCCGGACGTGGGTTGCATCGGGCAATCGCTCGCCACCGTGGGGCGGAACCTCGCCGCGATCAACAGCCGGCTGCGGACGGCCGGCGGCGACGAGCCGCGATACGTCGGGATGAACTACTACGACCCGGCATTGGCGGGTTGGCTCCAGGGCGGGGTCTCCCGTGTGGTGGCGTCGGCGACAGCCGCGTTGAACAACCTTTTCAGCACCACCATCACGACGGCCAATTCGTCGGCGGGATGGCAGACGGCGGACGTGTTGACGGCGTTCTCCAACAACGACTTCACCCCGGTCGACGTTCCCGGACTCGGCTCGGTGCCGACGAACGTGGCGCGGGTCTGCGCGTGGACGTGGATGTGCACGCAGTACCGGGACATCCACGCGAACCCGATTGGCCACCAGGTCATCGCCGACACCTTCCTGCCCGTGTTGGAAGATGCCGGGCAGGGTTCCGCCGGCTCGACCGGGTCGGGGTCGTAGCCGGGCAGACGTGGAAACGCACCCGCTGCGATCGGGGGAGGGAGCCGCAGCGGGTGCGTGGTCAGGGGAGGATCAGGCCTGCAGGCCGGCCTCGATCTCGAGGTTGAGCGTGATCTTGTCGCCGACGACGGCGCCGCCGCCTTCGAGCGGCATCTCGATGCTGATGCCGAAGTCCTTGCGGTTGATGGTGGTGGTGGCCTCGAAGCCGGCGACCGGGCCGTTGCCCATGCCCGGGTTGACGCCGAGGAACTCGAGCGCCAGCTCCACCGGCTTGGTCACGCCGTGGAGCGTGAAGTCGCCCTCGACGACGAAGTTGGAGCCGGCCGGGCGGACAGCGGTGGAGACGAACGTGGCGGTGGGGAACTGCTCGACGTCGAAGAAGTCGGCGGACTTGATGTGGCCGTCACGCTGCTCGTTGTTGGTGTCGATGGAGGCCACCTGGATCTCGGCCTGCACGGACGGGGTCCCGTCCTCGGCGACGGTGATCGCACCGGTGAAATCGTTGAAGGTGCCCCGGACCTTGCTCACGACGAGGTGCCGGACGACGAAGCCGACGGTCGAGTGGGTGGGGTCGATGGCCCAGGTTCCGGGGGTCAGGTTCGGAAGGGTGGTGGTGGCGGCGGTGGTCATGTGCGCTCCCGATAAGTAGTTGAAACTTCAAAGACTGTGGTTACAACGGTGGCACCACCGCCGCCATTCCGCAACCGGCTGTGTCGTGCGTCACTGCGCAGCGGCGAGCCCCGCCGCATTCTCGGCGGTCGGATTTTTACTACTTTTAAGTAAGTTCCCGTGGTACCTTCACCCTGCCTTTCCGCTCCACCCCACCGAACATTTGGTGGGACGTCTCGAATCTGGTTCTGCCGCCCGTGATCTGGGCCGCGTCGGACCGTGTTGACCAGTGGTTACCGTTGAAGCAAGGAGAAGCAGTTGTCCAAGAAGTCGACCATCGCACGCTGGGCGGGAGCCGCTGCGGCCGCGGCCGGTGCAGTCACCCTCGCTCTCCCGGGCATCGCGTCCGCCGAGGCCACTGCCCCGGTGCCCGCCCCGAAGATTTCGGCCCACGTCAACGGTGATGCCATCGACATGACGGTCACGCAGACGGCCGGCTCGGACGTCTTCTGTATGCCGATCATCCTCGGGGCGGAAGACGCGCTGCCTCTCGCGGCGACGCCGATCGACCAGTGGCCGGGTCTCGGCGATCTCGTCGACAAGGTCTACTACCTCGGAAACGCGACGACGGAGGCTGGATCGACGGTGGAAAGCACCACCGGCGCCGCGGACGGTGAAATCAACACCGGTCTGGTCAAGCCGCTCACTCCCGGCGCATACGCCGTGGTCGGCGCGTGCTTCGGAGGTGACAAGGTCGTGTCCTACAACTACCAGGTCGTCTTCTTCCCGGGCGGCTTCGGCAGCCTCGGGCAGGCGCTGAACCTGGGCAGCGCCACGATCGGCATGGAGGGCGGCAGCGCCGTCATCGCCGACCTGCTGAAGAGCGGCGCCGGCAGCAGCATGCTGTCCGCCAACATGAGCTGATTCGGCACCGCCGACCGAAACGCACCCACGCCGACCGAAACGCAGCTCGACGGAGCGCGTTTCGGTCGGCGCGGGTCCCTACTCGGCCGCGATCCGCGTGGCGGCGGCGAGCACGGCGTGCAGGGCCGATGCCGTCACGGACTGGTCGAAACCCACACCCCAGTGCTCGGCGCCCCCGCTGCGGCACAGTGCGAACGTCGCTGCCCGTCCGGCGCTGCCCAGGCCCACCGACTGCTGCACCAGCGTCAACACTTCGACGGGCCGGCCATGATCGGCCAGGATCTTGGTGAGTGCCTCCACCGGGCCACCCGCGAACGCCGCACCGCTGATCGGTGTGCCGTCGAACTCGGCCTGGATCCGCAGGTGGTCGCCGCCCTCCCGGTGCTCGACGGACCACGGACCGAGGCGGCCGCCGAACCCGTACTCGGCGAACAGCAGCTCCCACAGCTGCTGCGCGGTGATCTCGGCACCGCTGGCGTCGGTGGCGCGCTGCACGCGTCCGGCGAACTGGATCTGCAGTGGCCGGGGCAGGTCCACGCCGTATCCCTCGTGCAGCAGGTACGCGATGCCGCCCTTGCCTGACTGGCTGTTCACGCGAATGACGGCCTCGTAGTCCCGCCCGACGTCGGCCGGGTCGATCGGCAGATACGGCACGTCCCACGGCGCCTGCGCCGGACCCACACCGGCCGCGTCGGCCGCCGCGTGGTGATGGGCGAAACCCTTCTTGATCGCGTCCTGATGGGTCCCGGAGAACGCGGTGTACACCAGGTCGCCGCCGTACGGGTGCCGGGCGTGCACGTCGATCCGGTTGCAGTGCTCGACGATTCGCTTGATCCCGTCGATGTCGGAGAAATCGATCATCGGATCCACGCCCTGAGCGTGCAGGTTCAGGGCGAGGGTCACCAGGTCCACGTTGCCGGTCCGCTCGCCGTTGCCGAACAGACAGCCCTCGACGCGCTGCGCGCCGGCCAGCACCGCCAGTTCGGCGCACGCCACACCCGTGCCCCGATCGTTGTGGGGATGCACCGACAGGATCACCGATTCGCGCCGCGCCAGGTTGCGGTGCATGTACTCGATCTGGTCGGCGTACACGTTGGGAGTCGAGACCTCCACGGTCGCAGGCAGGTTGTGGATCACCGGGCGATCCGGCGAGGCGTCCCACAGTGCGGTGAGACTGTCGCAGACCTGCAGCACGTAGTCGGGCTCGGTCAGGTTGAACACTTCGGGGGAGAATTCGAACCGCACACCCGGCTGGGCGTCGCCGCCGCGTGCGACGTCCTGGGCGGCGTCGAGGATCAGGCCGTGCAGCGCATCCCGGTCCCGATCGAGAACGACGTCGCGCCACGTGGGCGCCGTCGCGGTGTACATGTGCAGCACCACGTTCGGCAGTCCCCGTACCGACTCGAACGTGCGCTCGATGAGATCGGTTCGGGCGGCGGTGAACACGACGATCGTGACGTCGTCGGGGACGAGGTCGTGCTCGGCCAGGTCGCGGACGAAGTCGAAGTCGGTCTGGCTGGCGGACGGGTATCCGACCTCGATCTCCTTGTACCCCATGCCGATCAGCAGTTCGAAGAACCGCCGCTTCCGGGCGGGATCCATCGGTTCGGCGAGGGCCTGGTTGCCGTCGCGCAGATCCACGGGCACCCACAGGGGGGCGACGGTGGTGTGCGCGGCGGGCCACGCGCGTTCGGTCGGGGCGACCGGCACTCGGTCGAAGTACGGGCGGTAGCGGTGGCTGGGCATGGACGACGGGCGCTGACGATTCCAGTTCATGGCGAAGAACTCCTGTGCGGATCGAACGGTCGACCGGCACAGCGGAACCCCGCGGCGGGGTGCCGGTCCGGTCAGACCCCGCCGCGGCGACCGAGAAGCAGTCCGCGGAACGTCATGACGTCTAAACTAGGCGATGACAACTTGTCAGACAACCTGAGGAGATGACGTGACTGCCGCGCTCAGCCGGAACCTGCTGGCCGACCAGGCCGCCGACGAGCTGCGCCGTCGGCTCACCGCGGGCGAGTGGGCGGTCGGGACGAAGCTGCCGGGGGAGACCACCCTCGCGGCCGAACTGGGTGTGGGCCGGTCGACGGTCCGCGAGGCGTTGCGGATGCTCGCCGGTCAGGGGATGCTGCGCGCGCGCCAGGGCTCGGGCGTGTTCGTCGAACGCACCGAACCGGTGGCCGACGGCTGGGAGGCGGTGCTCCAGCGCGAGGCCATCGCATCGATCGTCGAGGTCCGGGCCGCGATCGAGATCGAGGCCGCGCGCCTGGCGGCGGTGCGCGCGACCGGCGCGGACGTCGCCGCGATGCGCCGCGCCCTCGACGTGCGGGCGGCGGCCGCGGACGCGTCGGATCGCGAGTTCGTCGACGCGGACACCGCGGTGCACCGGGCGGTCGTCACGGCCGCCCACAACCCGGTGCTGTCCGAACTGTTCGAGACCCTCGTTCCGCGCGTGGCCGCCGCGATGGTCGAAATGATCGGGCTGCTGGGGCTGCGCGGCCGCGAGGGCGCGCCGGACGCCGACGAACACGCCGCGCTGGTGGAGGCGATCGCCGCCGGGGACGCGGACGCGGCCACCCGGATCAGCCGGGCGCACCTCGATGGGCTGGCGGCCGACCTCGGGTGACCACTCCCGGGCCGCGTGTCGGTCGACGGTGCCCCGAGTTCTAGGCTCGTCGGATCGGAGCAGCCGAGGTGAAGGGGAGCGCGTGTTCAGTCGATTCGTGGCGATCGGTGACAGTCAGAGTGAGGGACTGAACGACGGCGACGATCAGCGAGGCTACCGAGGCTGGGCGGACCGGCTCGCCGAACGGCTGGCGGTGATCAACCCCGACCTGCGCTACGCCAACCTGGCGATCCGCGGCCGTCTGGCCCGTCAGGTGCGGGAGGAACAGTTGGCGCCGGCGCTGGCGTTGCAGCCCGACCTGGCGTCCGTCGTCGCGGGCGTGAACGATCTGCTGCGGCCGAAGTTCGATCCGGTCGCGATCGCGGCCGAACTCGAGATCGCCTTCGAGGCGCTGACCGCGTCGGGTGCGCGGGTGATGACGATGGCGTTCCCCACGCTCGGCGCCGGTATGCCGGGCGGCCGCACGATCATGGCGCGAATCTCGGCGCTCAACACCGAGATCCGTGCGGCGGCGGGCCGGCACGGCGTCGCGGTGATCGACCTCGAGCTGTACCCGGTCGCCACGGACCCGCGGCTGTGGAGCTGGGATCGGCTGCACCTCAATGCCGACGGGCACGACCGACTGGCCGCGGCCGCCGCGACCGTGCTGGAGCTTCCCGGCACCGACCTGCGCTGGCAGGAGGATCTGGGACCGCTCCCGCCCGTCACCGTGCTGGGCCGCGTGCGCGCGGACACCGAGTGGGCGGTGCGGTTCCTCGGGCCGTGGCTCGGCCGTCGCGTCCGCCGGACGTCGTCGGGCACCGGGCGCGTCGCGAAGCGCCCGGACCTCATGCCGGTCCTGCGCAGAGACGACCAGCGGGATGCGTCCGCCGGCGGGTGCCTCGGCGTCGAGTGACGGCGCCGGCGGGACCGCGCTACCGCTGCGAGGTCCGCGTCCACGGGCGCCGAGCCGGCGTCATTCGGGGCGATCGAGCGGCCGGAGCGGGTCGTGCACCGGGGCGGGCTCGGGCCGGACGGTCAGCGGATCGGCGACGACCGTGCGCTCCGGCAACGCGGGTGCCTCGGCCTGCTCGAGGACGGAATCGAGTTCCGGCTCGTCCTGCCGGTGTCCCCGGAACAGGAACGCGAACACGATCCAGCCGACGACGGCGACGAGGATGAAGCTGACGCCGCGGTAGACGAACGCCGCGGCCACCGCCTGGGACGCACTGATGCTCGCGGCCGTCGTCAGCGTCGCGATGAGCGTCGCGTCGACGTAGACGAGACCGCCGGGCGCACCCGGGATGGTGGCGACGGCCTTGCCCGCCGCGAACGCGATCAGCAGGCCCGCCCCCACCGGGTCGGCGCCGATCGCCAGGCACGCCGCGCCCAGGCAGGCCACGTCGGCCACCCGGTGCACCGTCGCCCAGCCGACGGTCGAGGCGGCGTCCCGCCGGCCCAGTTGCACCGAGTCGAGCTGCTCGATCGTGGCGCGCACCGCGTCCATCCCGGTGTCGGCAGGCTTGGACAGCATCCGGTTGACGCGGCCGAGGATCCAGCGCGCCGCCCGTTCGATCGCGTCCGGGTGCGCGGCGACGTAGCGTCCGGCGTACATCAACGCGATCAGCCCGGCCACCGAGAACACCAGCGTGAAGGGACTCACCGGCCCGCCCACCAGGAGCGCGCCGGCCATCCCGATCGCCGCCAGACCGGCGGCCGCGACGACCCCGGAGATGGCCAGCTGCCACGACGCCACCACTGGCGTCGCACCCCAGCGGCGGGTCTCGCGGTACGTGAACGCCGTCGAGAACACCTGCCCGGCCGGGAGCGTCAACGCCATCGCCGTCGACCCGTAGATCACCGCGAGCGACTTGCGCTGGCTCACCACGACCCCGCCGGCGCGCAACAGCTGCCTCTGGAGGCGGGCGTAGCCGCTGAGCGACACCGCCTGCGCCGCGACGCACAACGCGACCCAACCCCAGTGGATCTCGGTCAGCGCCTGCCACGACTCGTGCAGCCGCGGCCACAGGTAGACGCCCTCGCCGACCAACAGCGCCACGAGCAGGGCGCCGAGGACCCACTTGAGCCACCGGAATCGGCTGCGCGGCCGATCGGTGTTGCCGACGCGGGGGTCGGGCTCCGGCTGTGCCACGAGCCCAGGGTATCCAAGATCGCCCACGTCACTCCGGATACAGGACCGGCCACGCCAGATGCGTGTTGCGGCGCCTGCCGCGCAACTGCACCTGATCACCCAGTTCCCAGTGCGCCTGCTCCTCGTCGTCGGCGAAGTACAGCGCGCTGGTGGAGGCCAGGACGCGGCTCGGCCGCAGCTTCGCGAGTTCCGTCAGCCGCGACGCCTCGTTCACCGGATCGCCGATCACGGTGTACTCGAAGCGCTCCGCCGCGCCGATGTTGCCGGCGACCGCGAGGCCCGCCGACACGCCGATGCCGATGTCGAGGCCGGTGATCTCGTTGAGCGCGAAGCGCAGCTCCCGCGCCGCCGCCAGCGCGGCGGTCGGTGCGTCGGGGCGATCCAGCGGGGCACCGAAGATCGCCAACGCCGCGTCGCCCATGAATTTGTTGACGAAGCCGTGGTGCCGGTCGACCACGTCGACGACCACCCGGAAGAACTCGTTGAGCAGCTCGACGACCTCACTCGGGGGCCGCTCGGCCGCCGCGCCCGTCGAACCGACCATGTCGACGAACAGCACCGCGACGAATCGGGTCTCGCCGCCCAGCTCGGTGCCGAACTGCAGCGCCCGGCGCGCGACGTCCTCGCCGACGTGCTGACCGAACAGCTCCCGCAGCACCCGCCGTTCGGCGGCCTCGCTCATCATGCGGTTGAAGCCCACCTGCAGGCGGCCGATCTCGGAGCCGTCGAACACCTCGACCCGCACGTCGGTCTCCCCGCGCTGCGCGCGCTCGATCGCGCGCCGCAGTTGCCGGATGGGATCGGAGATCTGGCTGGCGGTCAGCATCGACAGCGCGAACGCCTGCCCGATCGCCATGATCGACAGCAGCAGGATCGCCCACGCGAGGGCGCTGGGGTCGAACTCGAGATCCGTGGTGAGCTGGGTGACGCACAGCAGGATGATGCCGATGACCGGCATCAGCGTGCCCAGACCCCACGTCATCGCCATGCGGGTGCCGACGCCGGGAGCCATCGTCCGGTCGAACTGGCCCTCGCTCAGCGCCTGCGCCGCGACCGGACGCAGGATCCGCTCGCCGAGCATGTAGGTGAACCCGAAGGTCGTGGTGGCGGCCATACAGACGGTCACCACCACCGCGACCGCGAGTTCCGGCATCTCCTCGACCGTGAGGAACACGAAGATCACGCCGCCCAGGAACCAGAGCACCAGGTGGACGATCGCCTGCCGCAGCGGCGCGTGCAGGGCCGCCATCTGTTCCTTGCGGGTCGGCGGCCCGCCCCGCAACTGCCACCGGATGACGGTGCGCAGCATGACCGCCGCCGCCGCCAGGCTCACGACGCCCGCGAACAACAGGTAGACGCCGAAGATCGCGACGTTCCGGACCCGGTCGTTGATGATGTCCGCCGACTCCGGGATGGGAATGCCGTACCGGACGAACGCGAAGACCAGCACCGCGCCGATGAAGTTCGCCCCGGCCATCGAGAGCATGTAGAGGGGCCACCGACTGCGAATCGTCAGCGCCACTGCTCGGTACGATGCCCACACGACCTCATAATTTAGCCGGACATACTTCCCAGTGCGCCAGCGCACACGGTTGGCGCCCGGCGCTCGTCGTTCCCACGCACGACGGTCGGTGTCCCGATACGCTCGCGCGGTGAGCGACAAGGAACCGGGGGAGGCTCCCGCACAGGCGGAATCGTCCGCATCCTCCGCCCCGACTCCGGTCTCGGAGCAGGCCGTCTCCGGGACGGTGCATCCCCTCGTTCGCGTCGGGGCCGCCTGGACGTGGCGGCTGTTGGTGCTGTTCGCCGGACTGCTCGCGGTGGGCTACGTCGTGTCCAAGCTCGAGACCGTCGTCATCCCCGTCGCGCTGGCACTGCTGCTGGCCGCGTTCCTCATGCCGAGCGTCGACTGGATGCACCGGCGCGGGGTACCGCGATCGGCAGCGGTGATCATCGCCGTCGTCGGCACGATCGGCATCGTCGGGGCCGTCCTGTCGTTCGTGGTGGAACAGTTCGTCGCGGGCCTGCCCGGGCTCAGCGACCAGTTCACCACCAGCGTCACCAAGGCCCAGGAGTGGCTCACCGACGGCCCGCTCCACTTCAGTCAAGACCAGATCCGGAACGCCGGCGACAACGTCGTCAAGGCCGTCCAGTCCAACCAGGAGACGCTCACCAGCGGGGCACTGACCACCGCGACGGTCGTCGGCGAGATCTTCGCGGGCGCGTTCCTCACCCTCTTCACGCTGGTGTTCTTCCTCTACGGCGGCGACCAGGTGTGGGAGTTCGTCACCCGGATCATCCCGAAGAACTCCCGCGGCCGAGTGCGGCTGGCCGGGCGGCAGGGCTTCCACTCGCTCGTCGGCTACACCCGGGCGACGGTCGCGGTCGCCGCAGCCGACGCGGTGGGCATCGGCGCGGGACTGGCGATCCTCGGGGTGCCGCTGGCGCTGCCGCTCGCGTCGCTGGTGTTCATCGGTGCGTTCATCCCGATCGTCGGCGCGTTCGTCACGGGTTTCCTGGCGGTGCTCGTCGCGTTCGTGACGAAGGGACTGCTCACCGCGCTGATCGTGCTCGGGATCATCGTCGCCGTCATGCAACTCGAGGGGCACGTCCTGCAGCCGCTGCTGCTCGGGCGTGCGGTGCGCCTGCACCCGCTGGCGGTGGTCCTCGCCATCACCACCGGCATCGTCCTGGCCGGCATCGTCGGTGGTCTGTTGGCCGTGCCGATCGTGGCGTTCCTCAACACGGCCCTCCGGTCGCTCACCTCGCAGGACCCGGAGGCGACCTACGAGTCCCTCGCCCGGGTGGATCCGTCGATCCCGATGTTCCCCGCCATCCCCGACGAACCGGACGAATCCGAGAATCCGGGCAGCGGCGGGACTGCGGGTTCCCGGGACTGACCTCTATCCTCGAGCGCATGGAGGCGAGAGATCTACGGGTGTCCGATGCCGAGCGCGACCACGTCGGCGAACTGCTCCAACGTGCAGTGGGGCAGGGCATGCTGTCGCTGGGGGAGTTCACCGAACGAATGGACACCGTGCTCGCCGCGAAGACCCGCGGTGAACTGAACGCGGTGCTGGTGGACCTGCCGGGCATGCAGATCGACCCGGCGTACGTCACCGGCGTGCATCCGCCCGTGCCCCACCCGCCCGCGCCGCACGCCGCCGGGGTGCCCGCCGCGCCCGGTCCCGCGATGCCGCCGGCCATGGGCGGATATCCCGCGCAGCAGCCGCTCGTCATCCGCGGCCGGATGTCCACGGTCACCCGCAAGGGGCGGTGGCACGTGCCGCCGGCGCTGACGCTCGACACCCGGATGGGGAGCACCACCCTCGACTTCACCGAGGCCGTCATGCAGACGCAGGTGGTTCACCTCACCGTCGACGACGCCTGCGGGTCGGTGACGCTGGTCCTGCCCGAGGAGGCGACCGCCGACCTCAACGACATCGACACGGTCGGTGGTTCGGTCTCGAACAAGGTTCGCACCGGCCCGCCCTACGGCCCGCTGCACCTGGTCGTCCGCGGACGGGTTCGCTTCGGCTCGATCACCGCGCGATACCCGTTCGGCACGGCGCTGCGCCGAATGCTCGGCTGACACCGGGCCGGTCGAATGCTCGACTGACGCCGGGCCGGCCGAATGCTCCGCTGACGCCGGTGGCTCAGTCGTCGTCCTTGTGGCGGGCGAGAAGCTCGCGCACGCTCACGGTGGCGCCGTCCCCGCCGCGATGACGGCCCGGGTTCTCCGGTTCGGGCTCGGGCCGGGTCACCGGCGCCGGCTCGGCCGCCGGAGCGGTCTCGCGCTCGGTCTCGGGCTTGCGCTCGGGCTCGGGCTTCGGTGCGGGAGCCGGCTCGGATGCCGGGCTCGGTTCCGTCTTCGGCCGTAGTGCCGGGATGGCACCGGTGTGGGGGGCGTGCAGCGCTGCGAGCCACGGCACCTCGTCGCCCTCCATCCGCCGCGCGGCCTGCGGGCGCTCGACCTTCGGCGTCGGAATGCTCGCGGTCGGCTCGGCGGGCTGAGACGGGGCCGGACGGGTCTGCGGTGCCTGTGTCGTCTGCGGTGCCTGCGTTGTCTGCGGTGCCTGCGGGGTTCGCGGCGGCCGTCCGTTCGGGGTGGTGCGGGGGGTCGCCGAGCGGGCCCGCGGAGCCGCCGAGATGCGGGGGAGCGGCTGGGTCAACGGGTCCGGTTCCCGCGCCGGCGCGGGCGCGGGCGCAGGAGCCGACGTCGCTGCCGGCGCAGGCGCCGCGGCCGCCGAAGTGGAAGACGTCTGCGGACCGCCGGTCGCCGGGGCGCCGACCGCGGCGAGGTCGGGGACGTCCACCGCGCTCAGTTCGCTGTCGAGGATGGGCTCGCCCAGGCCGATCTTCTGCTGGATGCGCTTCATCCACGCCGGTGCCCACCAGCAATCGTCACCGAGGAGCTTCATGACGGCCGGGACCAGGAACATGCGGATCAGCGTCGCGTCGATGACGAGCGCCGCGATCATTCCGTAGGCGATGTACTTCATCATCACCAGTTCGGAGAAGCCGAACGCGCCGGTGACGACGATGAGGATCAGCGCCGCCGCGGTGATGATGCGACCGGTGTGGGCGGTGCCGATCCGGATGGCCTCGGTGGTGCTCGCGCCCTGGCTGCGCGCCTCGACCATGCGCGAGAGCAGGAACACCTCGTAGTCGATCGAGAGGCCGTAGATGATCGCGACGATCAACACCAGCACCGGCGAGGTGATCGGACCCGGTGTGAAGTTGAGCAGCCCGGAACCGTGACCGTCGACGAAGATCCAGGTGAGGATGCCGAGCGTGGACCCGAGCCCCAGCGCGCTCATCAGCACGGCCTTGATCGGCAGCACGATCGAGCCGAACGCCAGGAACATCAGCAGCGTGGTCACGAGCAGCACGGACACGACCATGAGCGGCAGGTTGTCGAGCAACGCGTTGATGCTGTCCTGCTCGATCGCGGGCGTGCCACCGACGAGGACCTGCACCCCGTCCGGGATGGGCATCGCACGCAGGTAATCGATGGTGTCGGCGGAGTCGTTCCGGTCGACGAGACCGGCCTTGAGGACCTGGACGCCGTCCTTGGCGGGGCCGGTGATCGAGAACTTCTCGACCAGCCCGGGCGCCCCGCTCGCGGTCTTGAGGATTTGGCCCACCTCGGTGCCGTCGGCGCCCTGGATCACCAGTTTCACCGGCTCGGTGCGCTGTCCGGGAAACAGCTCGTCGAACTGTTCCTGCGCGACGCGCGCGGTGTTGTCGGTGGGGAGGTAGTCCTCGTTGATGCCACCGAACTTGATGCCCGTCATCGGGATGATGAGCAGCAGCAGTCCGACGACGATGGGGATCGTCACCTTGAGCGGATGGCGCATCACCCAGCGGGTGAGGCGGCCCCACAGGCTGGCCTCGATCTCCTCGGTCGACTTGATCTGGCCGAAGCGCTTGAGGCCGAACTTGTCGATCCGCCGGCCCAGGATGCTGAGGATCGCCGGCAGCACGGTGACGGAGGTGAACGCGGCCAGCAGCACCGTCGCGATCGCGCCGTACGCGACCGACTTCAGGAAGCCCTGCGGGAACAGGATCAGCCCGCCGAGGCTCACCGCGATCATGGTCGAGGAGAACAACACGGTCCGGCCCGCCGTCATGACGCTGCGCCGCACCGCCGTGCGGGTGTCGTAACCGTCGCCCAGTTCCTCGCGGAACCGGCTCACGATGAAGAGGCCGTAGTCGATCGCCAGGCCCAGGCCGATCAGTGACACCACCGACGCCACGAACGCGTTGACCTCGGTGAAGTGCGTGAACACCCGGACGATGCCGTTGGCGCCGAGGATCGTCAGGCCGCCCACGATGAGTGGCAGCGCGGCTGCGACGACGCCACCGAACACGAAGAACAGCAGCACCGCCACCGCCGGGATCGCGAGGATCTCCATTCGGTGGATGTCGTTCGCCATCGTGTCGTTGATCGCGCTCGCGACCGGCTGCATGCCGGCGAGCTGAACCTCGACCCCGTCGATCTGGAACGAGTCCTTGATTGCGCGGAAGTTGTTGGTGATCGCGGTGTCGTTCTCGCCCGCGAGCGCGATGCTGGCGATCGCGTGGGACTTGTCCGTGGTGGCCAGTGCGGGCAACCGCGTCGTGTTCGGCAGCGGGAAGTAGCTGCCGTTGATCTTGGTGACCTCGTCGGGATGGTCGGCGAGCAGACGTTGCAGGCTGTCGGTGACCTTCGCGGTGAACGCGGGATCGTCGACGGTCTTGCCCTCTGGTGCCGTGTACATCGCGACGACGTCGCCGGCGGTGTCCCGGCCGAAGGTGCCGTCCGCGAGCTTCGCGGCCGCCACCGATTCGGAGCCGGGGTCGTCCCAGCCGCTCTGACTGAGGTGATCACCGAGCCCGGACCCGTAGGCGCCCAGCGCCAACAGCCCGGCCACCATCACCGCGATGACGGTGAAACGGGCCCGGTAGACGAGATCTCCCCAGCGAGCGAACACGTATCGACTCCTCAGCGCCCGACGAGCAGGGCGGACAGCGGACGGAACGGCTGCAGCCACGCACCCTCGTCGGGCAGGGACTCCAGGCTCACCCGCGGCAGTGGCTCACGGAAGACGCCCGGGATGTCCTCGAGGTCGACGAATTCCAGGATGTCGGACGAGACCGCCCAACTGGCGTGCTCGCGGAACCCGAGTACCTGCACCGGCACGCCGGCTGCTGCGATGTCCTCCAACGGCTCCCGGAACGCCTGCCCGTCGGCGGAGGCGACCATGACCCCGGCCAGGCCCTCACCACGGCGAACCTCGATGTGGTGGAGCATGTCGGAGTCGACGTCGCTGTCCTCCTCCACCTTGGGCTTGGCGAACACCGCGAAACCCACGTTACGCAACGCCTCCACCCAGGGGCGGACGACATCGGCGCTACCAGGGGCGATGTTGGTGAAGACGGTCGCCTCGGGCTCGAGGGTCGCGGTCTCGGTTGCGGACAGCTCGGCGGTCCGTCCCAGCAGCCACCGGCCGAGGGCGTCGAAACGCGGGCGGTACGCGGCCGTGGGGCGCCCGCCGAGAATGGCGCCGAGCCCCATGTCGAGGTTGGGGGCATCCCAGACCAACAGCACCCGCTTGTGCCGGTTGTTGTCGTTGCCGGTGCCCGTGGAGCCGCCGTTCAGCTCGCTGCCCGGTGTGCCTTCGCTGAGACTCATGGCTTGATCTTCCCCCAGATGAGTTCGGTGATGGTGCTTCCGACCTTGTGCGCCTTGTCTTCGAACTTCGTCACCGGCCGCTCGTGCGTCATCGGGGACTCCCAGTCCAGCTCCGTGAGCAGCGGCTCGGCGTCACCGGCCTCGCGGATCGCTTCGGCGTACTCGGCGTGGTCGGTGGCGACGTGCAGCACACCGCCGGGCTTCAGACGGCTCGCGATCAGCGCGAACGTCGGGCCCTGCAGCAGCCGCCGCTTGTGGTGGCGCGCCTTGGGCCACGGATCCGGGAAGAACACCCGGACGCCGGTCAGGGACTCCGGGGCCACCATGTGCTCGAGCACCTCGACGGCGTCCCCGCGCAGCACCCGGACGTTGGGGATGTCGTTCCGTTCGACCAGCTGCAGCAGCTGTGCCAGACCCGGCCGGTAGACCTCGACGGCGATGAGGTTCACGTGCGGCTCGGCCTTCGCCATCGCGGCGGTCGCGGTGCCCGTACCCGAACCGATCTCGACGATCAGCGGGGCCTCGCGGCCGAACCAAGCCGTGGTGTCGAGCAGCTCGTCGCCCACGTCGCGGCCGATCTTCGGCCACTGCCGGTCCCACGCGCCCTGCTGCGGTTCGGTCAGCGAACCACGGCGGGACCGGAAGCTCGTCACCCGCGGGTAGAGGCGTGAACCCTTCCCGGCGCCGTCCGACTTCTCGGCCTCTCCGTCGGCGGAAGAGCGGTCGACGGCGTCGTCGTGCGGGGTCTCGAGTGCGTCCTGCTCGGCGTGGTTCACCGCACCATTGTCACGTATGTCCGTGAGTGGGGGCCGTCACGGTCGCCAGATAATATGGACACTTTGGTCGGGTTGTGTCGCGCCGACCCGCCGTTCTCGCCCATCTTCGCTGGTAGCGGCACTCTTGCTCCGGGTCCGGGGCACTGTCAGAATCGGCCTGCGCCGGTCACGGCAAAGGGGGGACAGCGTGGGGAACGCAGTGGTGAGCGGGTGCGAACTGCTCCGCAGCATCGCCGCCGACACCGGCGGTACCGCCGCGCGGGCACTGGGGGCGCTGACCGCGCCGATCCGAATCCAAATCGTCGGACGGGCGGGTGTCGGGCGGACCACCGTCGCGCGGCTGCTCGCCGCCGCCGGGCTCGGCGACGTCACCGAGTCCGGGGCCGTGGACGCGCCCGGATCTGCCGACCCCGAACTCGACGGTGACGTCGTCGTCCACGTGCTGTCGGGGCCCGCCCGTACCCCCGACCTCGAGACGCTGCGCCGCGCCCCGCGGGAAGTCACGGTCGCGCTCGTGAACAAGGCGGATCTGCAGCCGTCGTGGGCGACGGCGCTGGTGGTCGCCGCGGAGTGCGAAGCGGAGACCGATGTCGTCACGCTGCCGATCGTGGGCGCGGACGACGTCGGCCCGGAGCCCGACGGCCGCGCCGACGCACTCGCGGCCGTCGCCGCCGCCGTGGAGGTCGCCCGGGCCCGCCGCAGCTGCGCGGCCCTGGCCGCGATCGCTCAGGGCGCTGCCCGCGGTCCGGAACGTGAGGTCCTCGAGCAGTACCTGCGCAGCGACGAGGCGGTGCGGCTGGCGGTGCGGGCGGCGGACGCCGCGGGCACCGGCGCCGGAGGGCGGCGTCGCCGGACGCTCGCGGCGCGGCGAGCGCAGGTGCGTGCGTGGTGACCCCGGAGTTGCCGGAGTTTCCGCCGGACGCGCAGCGGATCGTCGAGCGGTGGGACCCGGACGGTCTGCGGGCCTGGCGGTCCCGCACCGCCACGCCGGGCACGGTCCGTGTGGTCGCCGTCCGCGGAATCGACCGGGCGCCGGTACTCGACGCGCTGGCCGAGTTCGGGCCGGCGTTCGGGCCGGGGCCGGCGGCGGTGGCCGTCGTGGTGTTCGACGGCGCCTCGGTCCTCGGCCGGGACGAACTGGCCGCACTGGACGCGGCGGCGGCGGACGTCGAGCACGTGGTCCTCGTGCTGTCCGGTGGCGGCGAACCGGGCCGGTCGGCGGTGCGGGAACGGGACCTGGCGCTGCTGCGGGCCCACGCCCCGCGGTTCGCGGGCCGGCCGCTCGTCGACCCGGCGGGTGCGGCGCCGCCGGTGCGCGCGCTGCTCGCCGAGGACCCCGTCGCGCTCGCCGCACGCAACGACCGGCGCGCGGCGCACTCCCTCGTCGAACGGACGTGCCGCCGGATCACCGCGACCGCGCGGACGCTGCGGGACGGCCCCGACACCGACACGCTGCGGACGCGCCGGGCCCGGCTCGCCGCGCAACGTGACGGCGGCCGAGCGGAACGGCTGGCGCAGCTGCGGGCCGACGTGCAACGCGCCCGGGTGGATCTGGTGCACGACGCCGGCAACCGGATCCGCGCGACGGCGGTGGCCGCGCGCTCCGAGATCGACCGGGCCGGCCGCCGCGACCTGGCGGCGATCCCTGCCCGGGTGACCGCGCTCGCCGAGCAGGCGGCGGCCGACCTCGACGAGGGTCTCGCGCGCCGGGTCGCGGAGATCGCCGCGCGGGCGGGCGTGCCCGGGCCGGCCACCCCGTCGGCGGCGCCGGCCCCGCGACCGGACGCGCCGGACGCCCGGCACCGCGGCGTCGAGGACCGGCTGATGGTGCTGGTGGGGGCGTCGGCGGGCGTCGGGCTGGGACGGCTCGCCGTTGCGCCGATCTCGATGCTGCCGGCGCTCGACATCGCGTCCATCCCCATCACGCTCACGCTCGGCGCCGGCGCCGCGTGGTGGATCGCGCGGGCGCGCCGGCTGGTCGCCGACCGCGCCCACCTGCGGCAGTGGGCGTCGGACACCGCCGCTCACCTGCGTGCCCAGCTCGAGCAGCGGGTGCTCGGCCGGATCCTCGAGGTGGAGGGCGACGTGAGTGCGCAGGTCATCGCGGACTGCCGGGCCGCGAGCCTCGAGATCGACGAGCAGCTGGCGGCCCTCGACGGCGAGGCGCGGCGAGCGGCGACCGAACGGGGCGGCCGTCTCGCGGCGTGCGACCGGGACCGCGCCGCGCTGACCGCGGTGCTGGACGCGCTCGCCAACGCGATGGAACCGAGCCCGGCGGGTGCGCGTCCAACCGGGTGACAGGCGCATACCGAGCAGGGGAGGACCCATGATCACCACCGAGGACGTGACCGCCGATCCGCACCCGGACGAATTCGGTGCCGACGCGGGCGCGCTGCACGCGGGCGGGCTGGCGTACGACGTCGACGGCGACGGGGTGCTCGACACCCAGGTGTTCGAGACGGAGGACGCGACGATCGTCGTGGCCGACACCGACGGCGACGGCGAGTCCGACCACCTGACGATCGTGGGCACGGACGGCGAGTACGCGGCGTGGGAGTTCCACCGCGACCCGGACGGCGCCGAACGGTGGGAACGCGTCGACGCGGGCGACCTCGGGGAGTAGGCGAAACTGCGGGTGCGGGTCTGAATCGTTCCTGTGACCTAACCGACGACACCCGGTTCCCCCTCGATCGACGCACGGCGTTAACCTCTATATCTAGGACACCCGGCACCCGTGTCCTTCGTTCGTTGTCCGCGGTGACGTACGGGGACGGCAGGCGGAGTGGGCGGGTGGCAACCCCGCCGAGAGGGGGAAATCGGTTCAGGCTTCGTCTCAGCCCCGCGACGTGCGGGGCTGTTGTGGTCGATCCGGTTCCCGGCCCCACCCCAGGAGAGTTTGATGACCTCAGCGACCATTCCCGGTCTGAACGGAACTGACGGCACGCCCCCTACCGAGCACTCCGAGCTGCTCGCCTGGGTTCGCGAGGTTGCCGAGCTGACCCAGCCCGACCGGGTCGTCTTCGCCGACGGCTCCGACGAGGAGTGGGAGCGTCTGACCGATCAGCTCGTCGAGGCCGGGACGTTCACCCGTCTCAACGACGAGAAGAAGCCGAACTCGTTCCTCGGCAACTCCGATCCGTCCGACGTCGCGCGCGTCGAGTCCCGCACCTACATCTGCTCGGAGAAGCAGATCGATGCCGGCCCCACCAACAACTGGATGGACCCGGCCGAGATGCGGGAGCTGATGACGGGCCTGTACCGCGGCAGCATGCGCGGTCGCACCATGTACGTGGTGCCGTTCTGCATGGGCCCGCTCGGTGCCGACGACCCGAAGCTGGGTGTCGAGATCACCGACTCCGAGTACGTCGTCGTGTCGATGCGCATCATGACCCGCATGGGCAAGGCCGCGCTCGAGAAGCTGGGCACGGATCGTCCGTTCGTGAAGGCCCTGCACTCCGTGGGTGCTCCGCTCGCCGAGGGCCAGGCCGATGTGCCGTGGCCGTGCAACGACACGAAGTACATCACCCACTTCCCCGAGACCCGTGAGATCTGGAGCTTCGGTTCCGGCTACGGCGGCAACGCGCTGCTCGGCAAGAAGTGCTACTCGCTGCGCATCGCGTCGGCGATGGCGCACGACGAGGGCTGGCTGGCCGAGCACATGCTCATCCTCAAGCTGATCTCGCCGGAGAACAAGAACTACTACGTCGCGGCCGCGTTCCCGTCGGCGTGCGGTAAGACCAACCTCGCGATGATCCAGCCGACCATTCCGGGCTGGCGCGCCGAGACCCTCGGCGACGACATCGCGTGGATGCGTTTCGGTGAGGACGGCCGCCTGTACGCGGTCAACCCGGAGTTCGGTTTCTTCGGCGTCGCGCCGGGCACCAACTACGGCTCCAACCCCAACGCCATGAAGACCGTCGAGGCCGGCAACACGCTGTACACCAACGTGGCGCTCACCGACGACGGCGACGTGTGGTGGGAGGGCCTCGAGGGCGACCCGCAGCACCTGATCGACTGGAAGGGCAACGACTGGACCCCCGAGTCCGGCACCAACGCCGCCCATCCCAACTCGCGCTACTGCACCCCGATGTCGCAGTGCCCGATCCTGGCCCCCGAGTGGGACGACCCGCAGGGTGTGCCGATCTCGGCGATCCTGTTCGGTGGCCGCCGCAAGACGACGGTGCCGCTGGTCAGCGAGTCCTTCGACTGGCAGCACGGCACCTTCCTCGGTGCGACGCTGTCGTCCGAGCAGACCGCTGCCGCCGAGGGCAAGGTCGGCTCGGTCCGCCGCGACCCGATGGCGATGCTGCCGTTCCTCGGCTACAACGCCGGTGACTACCTCAACCACTGGATCAACCTCGGCAAGAACGCCGACGCGGAGAAGCTCCCCAAGATCTTCTACGTGAACTGGTTCCGTCGGGGCGAGGACGGCCGCTTCCTGTGGCCCGGTTTCGGCGAGAACTCCCGCGTGCTCAAGTGGATCATCGACCGCATCGAGCACAAGGCCGACGCCGTCAGCACCCCGATCGGTTACGTGCCGACCGCGTCCGACCTCTCCCTCGACGGTCTCGATGTCGAGGCCGCGGACGTCGACGAGGCGCTGGCCGTGAACGTCGACGAGTGGAAGGCGGAGATTCCGCTCATCGAGGAGTGGCTCGAGTTCCTCGGCGAGAAGGTGCCGTCGGGTGTGCGGGACGAGTTCGAGGCCCTGAAGCAGCGCCTGGGCTGATCCCGCTCCGCGTTTCGACCGAATGTCACATCGGTTCAGTTGGACTGAACCGATGTGACATTCGTCGTTTCAGGGGTGATCGTGGAAGACGGCGCCGCCTGCGATTTTGTCGACGTGCGTATACGTTCGTACGTCCGTGGACCCGGTGCTGTGCCGTTCACGGCATGATGGTGCAATAGCACCACCCTGACAGCAGCACACCCCGACATCGACCCGGCTGCCCGACGTAGCCACGAGGAGGATCCGGCATGGGGATCTACAACAACGTCACCGAACTGGTCGGACGCACCCCGCTGGTGCGCCTGAACCGTCTCACCGAGGGCCTCGACGCCCAGGTGGTCGCGAAACTCGAGTTCTACAACCCTGCCAACAGCGTCAAGGACCGGATCGGCGTCGCGATCATCGACGCCGCCGAGCAGTCCGGTGAGCTGAAGCCGGGCGGCACCATCGTCGAGGGCACCTCCGGCAACACGGGCATCGCGCTCGCGATGGTCGGTGCGGCCCGCGGCTACAAGGTCATCCTCACGATGCCGGAGACGATGTCGACCGAGCGGCGCGTCATGCTGCGCGCGTTCGGCGCCGAGATCGTGCTCACCCCGGGCGCCGAGGGCATGGCCGGAGCAGTCAAGAAGGCCGAGGAGATCGTCGCGGAGAACGAGAACGCGGTGCTGGCGCGCCAGTTCGCGAACGTCGCGAACCCCGAGATCCACGCCCGCACCACCGGTGAGGAGATCTGGGCGGACACCGACGGCAACGTCGACATCTTCGTCGCCGGCATCGGCACCGGCGGCACCATCACCGGTGCCGGCCGCACGCTGCGCAAGTACAACCCGGACGTCAAGATCGTCGGCGTCGAGCCGGCCGACTCGCCGATCCTCAACGGCGGCGAGCCCGGCCCGCACAAGATCCAGGGCATCGGCGCCAACTTCGTGCCCGACGTTCTCGATCGCGAGATCTACGACGAGATCGTCGACGTCGAGTTCGACGACGCGATCCGCGTCGCGCGCGACCTCGGGACGCAGGAGGGCATTCTCGGCGGTATCTCGTCGGGCGCCATCGTGTGGGCCGCGCTCGAACTGGCGAAGCGTCCGGAGAACGCCGGCAAGCTGATCGTCGCGGTGGTGTGCGACTTCGGTGAGCGCTACATCTCGACCCCGCTCTTCGAGCACATCCGGGGCTGATCGCGTGACTGTGCTGCGCACGATCCGGGAGGATCTGCAGGCGGCAAGAGGCCAGGACCCGGCCGCGCGCAGCGACGCCGAGAACGCCGTCGTGTACTCGGGCCTGCACGCGATCTGGTCGCACCGGATCGCGCACCGCATGTGGGCGGTTCCCGCGCTGCGCGGGCCGGCCCGGGTACTCGCACAGTTCACGCGGTTCCTCACCGGCGTCGAGATCCACCCCGGCGCCACCATCGGGAAGCGGTTCTTCATCGATCACGGCATGGGTGTCGTGATCGGGGAGACCGCCGAGATCGGCGACGACGTGATGATCTATCACGGCGTCACGCTCGGCGGCCGCTCGCTCGCGAAGGCCAAGCGGCACCCGACGATCGGCAACCGCGTCACCATCGGTGCGGGCGCGAAGGTCCTCGGACCGCTGATGATCGGCGACGACGTCGCGATCGGCGCGAACGCCGTCGTCACCCGCGACATCCCGGCCGACCACATCGCGACCGGCATCCCGGCCACGGTGCGCCCGCGCAAGCAGCACGAGCAGCTGGTCGACCCCACGTGCTACATCGACCCGGCGATGTACATCTGACGCCCCGGGTTCTCCAGCTGAAGGGTCCCTTCGTGCGCTGACAGCGCACGAAGGGACCCTTCAGCTTTCGGGGGGAGCGGCGTAGCGTGTCGACCTTGGCGACGGGCGCTGCCGGGGACGGTCCTCGGGCCGGCCGTCGTGGGGAGGGTGTACATGGGCGTCTATGCGGTCACCGGCTCGGCCTCGGGGATGGGGCGCGCGGTCGTGGACAAATTGACGGCGGCAGGGCACACCGTGGTGGGCGTCGACCTCGCGGACGCGGACGTCGTCGCCGACCTGTCCACCGACGACGGGCGACGCCGCGCGGTGCGGGAGGTGCTGTCGCGCACCGACGGCCGGCTCGACGGCGCGGTGCTGGCCGCCGGCGTGGGGCCGGTGCCGGGCACGGAGCGGCTGCCGCTGATCGGTGCGGTGAACTACCTCGGTGTCGTCGAACTGCTGGAGGGGTGGCGGACCGCGCTGGCCGCGACCGGAAGCGCCAAAGTGGTTGTGTTCGGGAGCAACTCGACCACCACGACCCCTGCGGTGCCGCGCCGCGCGGTGCGGGCACTGCTCGCGGGCGACGTCACCCGGGCGGCGCGAGCGGTCCGCCTGTTCGGGAAGAACTCGCCGCCGATGATGTACGCCGGCTCGAAGATCGCGGTCACGCGCTGGGTCCGGCGCCACGCCACCACCGCGGACTGGGCCGGGGCGGGCATCCGACTCAATGTGCTGGCGCCCGGCGCGATCCTGACGCCGCTGCTCGAGAAGCAGTTGGCGACCCCCGCCGAGGCCAAGGTGATCCGGCGGTTCCCGGTGCCCGTCGGCGGTTTCGGGGACGCCGGACGGCTCGGCGACTGGGTCGTCTTCATGCTCTCGGACGCTGCGGACTTCCTCTGCGGGAGTGTCGTTTTCGTCGACGGCGGCTCCGACGCCTACTTCCGTCCCGACGCCTGGCCCCGGTCGGTGCCGGTGTCACGCATCCTGCCCTACGCCTGGCGGTTCCTGCGGTATCGCGGCAACCGCTGAGCTCGAATGGGGCCGACCGCGCAAATATCCCGATTCCGGCCCGCGCCGGCTCTTTCGGTGTCAGGATGGGGCACCGTTTGCGCGCGGGGACGCGAGGGCGGCCGGACGGCACAGCGGGCTCGGGAGGGAAAACATGCGCGGAAAATGGCGGGCGGCTGCGGGAGCGGTCGCCGCGGCGGCGATGGTGACGGGGCTCGCGTGGACCGGAGCGGGGACGGCCGTGGCGGCCGACCGTTACGAGGGTCCGACGCTCGAGACCACGCAGGGCGATTTCGGCGGGAAGAACCTCGAGCTGAAGCTCACCAACCCGAAGAAGGCCGAGGGGTTTTTCAGTGAGTCCATGTGCACCTCGGCGCTGCTCGACGGGCAGCAGGGGCTCGACGCGTTCGTCGCGTTCAACGCCAAGGACTACGGCAAGCTCATCTCGATCATGGCGTCGCCCGGGCTGCGGGTCGGCCCGGCGGCCGGCAACAACTTCACGCGCCCCGGACCGAACAGCGACACCAGGACCGTCCAGGTGAACGAGGGTGTCTACATCTTCCTCGGCACCTGCGGCGGCTGGGAGTCGGTGCTGGACCCGAGCAACGTCGGGGTGTCGATGCAGCTGGTGATCGTCCCGGACGGCATCGGTAGCGTGTCCCCGGCGCTGGCGTTCGGCAGCACCGCGCTCGACGCCGGCGTCGACCTGGCGAGTCTGCTGCCCATGCTCGGATCGCTCGCCGGTGCGGCCGGCGGGGGAAGCTGACGCGGCCCACACCGTGAACCCCTGAAGGGACCGTTCGTGCGCCGCCGGCGTATGAACGGTCCCTTCAGCTGTCACCGGTACTCACCTGCAGACAGCGGCGTTGGGGGTGACGCTCACGGCGATCGCCGTCCTTGATGTCGGTGTCCGCGGTCGGAGTCGGTCTGTCGATGATCGCCTGACCGTGGGCCTGGGCGTTGTCACGCTCTGCTCCTCTGCCCTGCGGGCGCGAGGACTGACAAGACCGGCGCACCAGCTATCGCGCTGTCGACTCCTCACGCGGCGAGACTGGGCTCCTCGGACGTCGACAGCGTCAGCACCGTCTTCCGGACGGCGGGCGTCTGCCCGGTGATCCGGTCCTCGAGGTCGCGCAGGGTGTGCGCGACGCGGGACTCGGCGTAGTCGCCCACCAGATCGACGCTCGCCACCAGGTACACCTGGTGCGGGCCCAGGAACTCCAGGCGCAGGTACGTGACCCGCTCGATCTCGTCGTAGGTCAGCAGCTTCGCGATCGTCTGCGAGCGCAGCTCGGGGGTGCCGGGTTCGCCGACGAGGAACCGGCGGTTGCGGTCGAGCAGGATGATCGCGATGACGCCGAGCAGGACGCCGACCGCGATGGAGCCGATCGCGTCGGGCACCGGGGAGCCGGTGAGCTGGTGCGCGAGCACGCCCCCGAACGCGATGACCAGACCGATCAACGCCGCGGCGTCCTCGGCGAACACGGCCCGGACCGTCGGATCGGACGTGAGCAGCGCGTGTTCGAGGACGTCGCGGTGCACGGCGTTCGCCTCCCCGCGCAGTTGCCGGAACGCCTGCCGGAACGAGATGGCCTCGAGCACGAACGCGATGCCGAGCACCGTGTACGCCACCCCGAAGTCGCTGGCCGGCTGCGGGTGCGCCAACTCCTGGATGCCGTGCGTGATCGACACCCCGGCGCCCACCGCGAACAGCCCCAGCGCCGCGAACAGCGACCAGATGTAGGCCTCGCGACCGAACCCGAGCGGATGGTCGCGGTCGGGTTCCTTGCGGGAACGGCGGTCCGCGACCAGCAGCAGGATCTCGTTGCCGGTGTCGGCCCACGAGTGTGTCGCCTCCGCGACCATCGACGCCGACCCGGTGACCACCGCGGCCACCGACTTCGCCAGAGCGATCAGGGCATTCGCCACGAAGGCCACGACGACGGTGAGCGTGCTCTCGCCGCCGGCCTCCGCGCGAGGGGTCGCAGACGTCGCCATCGCCTCAGGCTAGGCCCGCGCGGCGACACCTGCCCGACAACGCCGACCCGCCTACGTCGGGCGCGGCCCCACGCTCGGGGACCGCGCCCGACGGCGAGCGGTGACGACTAGCCGGTGTAGCGGTGACGACTATCCGGTGTAACCGGGCGGCATCAGCACGGACTTGAGCTCGCAGTACGCCTCGAGGCCCTCGGGGCCGCTCTCCCGTCCGATGCCGGAGTTCTTGTAGCCGCCGAACGGCGAGCCCGGATCGAACGCGTACCAGTTGATCGCGTAGGTGCCGGTGCGGATCCGCTTGGCGATCTCGAGCCCCTTGTCGATGTCGGTGGTGTACACCGAACCGGCGAGCCCGTAGTCGGAGTCGTTGGCGATCTTGACGGCGTCGTCGACGGTGTCGTATGGAATCACCGACAGCACCGGGCCGAAGATTTCCTCACGGGCGATCGTCATCGAGTTGTCGACGTCGGCGAAGATGGTCGGCTCGACGAACCAGCCCTTGTCCAGGCCGGCCGGGGTGCCGCCGCCGAGCACCAGCCGGGCGCCCTCGGCCTTGCCCTTCTCGATGTAACCGAGGACCTTGTCTCGCTGCTTCTCGGTGATCATGGGACCGAGCTGGGCGGCCGGATCGTCGGGCAGCCCGACCGGCATGTAGCCGGCGGCCTGGACCATGGCTTCGAGGATCTCGTCGTAGCGCGAGCGCGGCGCCAGGATGCGGGTCTGGCCCACGCACGCCTGGCCGGAGTTCATCAGGCCCGACATCACCAGCATCGGCATGGTGGCCGCGACGTCCATGTCCTCGAGCAGGATCGCCGCGGACTTGCCGCCGAGCTCGAGCGAGCAGCGCTTGAGCTGCTCGGCCGCGATGGCACCGATCTTGCGGCCCACGGCGGTGCTGCCGGTGAAGGTGACCTTGTCGACGTCGGGGTGCGACACCAGGTACTCGCCGGTCTCGGCGCCGCCCGGCACGATCGACAGCACGCCCTCGGGCAGCCCGGCCTCGGCGAAGATGTCGGCGAGCATGTTTGCGCTCAGCGGGGTCTCCGGCGCCGGCTTGAGCACCACGGTGCAGCCCGCCAGCAGGGCCGGTGCCAGCTTGTTCACGGCGAGGAACAGCGGCACGTTCCAGGCGACGACGGCGCCGACGACGCCGACCGGCTCGCGGTAGACCCGGGTCTGCCCGAACGCCCCGGTGCGCGTCTCCTCCCACGCGAACTCGCTCGCCAGGCCCGCGTAGTAGTTGAGCGTCGCGAGCGACATGATCTTCTGCATCGTCTCGACACCCGACGCGGGGGCCCCCATCTCGTCCGAGATGGTGGAGATCAGCTCGGCGCTGCGCTCCTCGATGAGCTTGGCGACCTTGGCGAGGATTTCCGCGCGCTGAGCGGGGGCGGTCTCGGCCCAGGCGCCGGTCTCGAGGGCCGCGCGCGCCGCGGCGACGGCGGCGTCGATGTCCGCCGGCGCGGCGACGGGGACACTGCCGACGCGCTCCTCGGTCGCGGGGGAGAACACCTCCAACCGCTGATCGGTGGCCGGCGTCACCCAACGTCCGCCGATGAAGAGTTTGTCGTAGTCGGTCATCAGTTCATCCTTGCTGTCGTGGAGTGCCCTGGGTCACACTAGAACACGTTACAGCCAGTGGGAATAGCCCAGGCGCGATCGAGCCGTCAGAGTTCGTCGGTGGCGAGCAGTCCGGCGCCGGTGAGCGTGCCGAGCACGCCCAGTTCCGCCGGGGTCAGCCGCAGTTCCCGCAGGTACGCCAGCCGTGCGTGCTCGCGGGCCGCCGCGGTCATCGGCTCCCACAACGGGGGGCCGGCCTGCGCGAAGCCGCCGCCGACCACCACGAGGTCGACGTCGAGCAGGGCGGCCGCCGACGCGAACGCCCGCCCGAGCGCCGTCCCGGCCCGCTGCAGCGCGGCGACCGCGACGGGTTCCCCGAGTGCGGCGTCCACGGCCAGGTCGGCGCCCGTGGCCCCGGTCCAGCCCTCGGCGCGCGCCCAGCGCAGTGTCGCCGGCCCGCTCGCGACGGTCTCGAGACAGCCGACCGCACCGCAGCCGCAGCGGCCGTCGCCGCCCACGAAGACGTGCCCGATGTGCCCGGCGTTGCCGGTACGGCCGCCCATGATGCGGCCGCCGTGGATCAGTCCGCCGCCGACGCCGGTGGAGACCACGACCCCGAGCAGGTCGTCGGCGCCGCGGCCCGCGCCCCGGCGGTGTTCGGCCAGTGCGGCCGCCGCCCCGTCCAGCGCGAGGCGGACGGTGGCGGCGGGGAACAGCGCACGGGCCGCGTCGACGATCGGAAAACCGGTCCGCCACTCCGGGACGTTGACGGGTGCGGCGGTGCCGGCAACGGTGTCGACCGGTCCGGCCGACGCGATCCCGACCGCCGTCACCGGCCCGTCGCCCGCGACCTCGCGCAGCAGCGCCGCGCACGCGTCCCACACCCCGGACTCGGGCGTCGGGACGGTCGTCGGATCCTGCGGACGGCCGTCCGGGCCGACGGGCGCTGCCGCGATCTTGGTACCGCCGACGTCGAGCGCGAGTGCGGGCATGGTTCGACACTAGGCCGTCGACGCGTGCGCACACCCGCGAGCGGGTCAGTGCTTGCGCACCACCAGCACGAGGTTGCTGACCAGCACCTCGCGCAGCACCGGGATCCGCACCATCCACCACGCCCACCGCGGGTGGTAGCGCGGGAACGCGGCCAGGACCTCGCCGCCGGTCTGCGTCGCCGCCCAGCGCAGCCCGTCGCGCGCGCCGATGTCGAACAGCGAGACCCCGAACCGGTTCTTCGGTTCCTTGCCCTGGGTGCGCGCGTACCGGCGGGCCGCGTACTCGCCGCCCAGGTAGTGCCACGGCCCGGTCTCGTGCCCACCGAACGGCCCCCACCACAGCGTGTACGAGAGCACCGTCAGCCCACCGGGTTTCGTCACCCGCAGCATCTCGTCGGCCATCACCCACGGCTGCGCGACGTGTTCGGCGACGTTCGACGAGAAGCACACGTCCACGGCGCCGGTGCGGATGGGCAGCGCCAGCCCGGAGCCGCGGATCGAGTCGCCCACGGTCAGGCCGGCCGCGTGCATCTCCGACGGATCGGGTTCCACGGGCACGTACCGGGCGCCCGCGCGGCCGAACGCGTCGGCGAAGTAGCCGGGTCCGCCGCCGACGTCGAGCACGGTGGTGCCGGCCAGGTCCCGGTCGGTGAGCCCACGGTGCAGGTCCCCGATCAGCTCGACCGAGTCACGGGCCAGCGCGCCGTAGAACAGGTCGGGGTCGGTCTGCTCGTACCGGAAGTCGCTGAGCAGTCCGACGGAGCGTTTCAGGGTCGCGCGGCGGGCGAAGTGCCGGGTGACCCGCGGTGTGCGGGTGGGCAGGAGACGGCGGATGCGGGCGGCGATCACGGGAGGAACCTTAGCGATGGGACATATCGCGGCCCGGTTCGCCGGTTTCCGTTACTTGACGGTAGGGCCCGCTGCGTCCAGCCGATAAGGTGTGTCGCAGGCGACCGTCCGAGCCGGTGAGGGGGCACGCACGTGCGAGAGGTTCTCCTGCTGTGCTGGCGCGACACGGGACATCCCCAGGGCGGCGGCAGCGAGCGGTACCTCGAGGAGGTCGGGGCCGGGCTCGCCCGCCGCGGCATCAAGGTCACCCTCCGGACCGCCAGGTACCCGGGCGCGGCGCGTGAGGAGATCGTGGACGGCGTCCGGATCAGCCGCGGCGGCGGCCGGCTCACGGTGTACCCCCGCGCCCTCGGCGCGATCGTCGCCGGGCGGCTGGGTCTCGGCCCGCTCGCCGGTCTGCGGCCCGACGCCGTCGTCGACACCCAGAACGGCATCCCGTTCTTCTCGCGGACCGTGGCCGGGGCACCGGTGACGGTGCTGGTCCACCACTGTCACCGCGAGCAGTGGCCGGTCGCCGGCCGGCTCATGGGCCGGGTCGGGTGGTGGATCGAATCGTGGCTGTCGCCGCGCGTGCACCGCGACAGCCAGTACCTGACGGTGTCGCTGCCGTCGGCCGACGAGCTGCACGACCTCGGCGTCGAACGCGACCGGATCGCCGTCGTCCGCAACGGCGCCGACGCCGTTCCGCTCGGGGTCGCGCCCGGCAGCGACCGCACCCGCACCGCCCATCCGAGCGTGTGCGTGCTGTCGCGGCTGGTGCCGCACAAGCAGATCGAGGACGCGCTGGCGGCGGTCGCGCAGCTGCGCCGCACCATCCCGGAGCTGCACCTCGACGTCGTCGGCGGCGGCTGGTGGGAGCCGAACCTGCGCGAGCGAGCCGCCGCGCTCGGCATCGGAGACGCGGTCACCTTCCACGGCCACGTCCCGGAGAGCCGCAAGCACGAGCTGCTGGCCCGGTCGTGGGTGCACGTGATGCCGTCCCGCAAGGAGGGGTGGGGCCTCGCGGTGATCGAGGCCGCGCAGCACGGCGTCCCCACGGTCGGCTACCGCAGCTCCAAGGGCCTGACCGACTCGATCATCGACGGCGTCACGGGCCTGCTGGTCGGCGGCGACTCCGACGACGCCTCGGCCGACCGGGCGGTGGCGGTGCCGGCGCTCGCGTCCGCCGTCGAGACGCTGCTGCTCGACGCCGACCTGCGCGCCGACCTCGGCCGTAAGGCGCGGCTGCGGGCCCACGAGTTCTCGTGGGAGCAGACCGCGGCCGGGGTGCACGCGGTGCTCGCGTCGTCAGCTGCGGGACGGCACGTGGCGGGGCTCATCGCCGGTGTCGGCGCCGCGCCGGTGACGGCGCCGGGCCTGCAGGACGCCTAGCCCGCCGGCGACCAGTAGCGCGGCCCAGACCAGGTGCGCGGCGAGGGCCTCGCCCCGGCCCTCCCGCATGTCCGGGGGAATGTCGCCCGGCACCCGGTACAGCGCCAGCTCGTCGTCCGCGAACACCGGCTCGAGCCGGTCCAGGGTGCGCTGCGAGTCGCCGCGGGGGCCGGGGGTGGTGCGCTCGACCAGGACCCAGCGGACGTGTTCGGCGGCGAGCTCGCCCGGTCCGGCGCCCGCGAGCAGCAGCTGTTCGACGCGGGCGGCGCGGGCGCCCTCGCCCGCGACGGTCGCCGCCTGCCCCACCACCAACTGCCCGGTCTGCAGCACGTCCCGCGGGAGCATCCGCGGCGCCGGGTCGAGGACGGGCGCGTCGCCGCTGTAGGGGAACTTGCGGAACATCCCGGCCGGCAGCGCCGCGACGTCCCCCGCCTCCTTCGACAGCTCCAGCTGGTGCGCGACTCGCTGCCACCCCGCCGGGTAGTGCACCGGTCTCAGGGCGCCGCCGACGCCCCACACCAGGTCGGGCAGCGCCAGCACGACGGCCGCGATCGCGGCGACCGGCACCGCGTTCGGCAGCGCCACGCGCGCCGACAGTGCCCGTGCCCCGGCCGCCGCGGCGAGCGCGTAGAACGGGGCGGCGAGCGCCACCCACTTCTGGCTGTCGCGCAGCAGCCCGGCGCCGGGCACGTGGACCACGGCCCACTCGCCGACCGTCAGACCCCACCCCGTCGCACCCAGCGCGGGCAGCAGCACCGCGAGAGCGGTGAGGATCGCCAGCGCGGCGATCAGCGGGTGCCGGCGTCGGCGCCGGAGTGCGGGCAGCCCGCACGCGACGACGGCGAGCAGCACCGCGGTGCCGACGAGTGCCCACAGCGTCGTCCGCGATCCGGGAACCGCCGTCGAGTTCCAGACCCCGCCCAGGCCGGCGAGGCTGCCGATGGTTCCGAGTCCCGGTTCCGCGCGGGCCGCGAACGCCGCGACCCCCGCGGGATCCGACGTCCCGCCGCCCCCGGACAGCACCGTCGCCGTCAGCCACGGTGCCGAGGTGAGCAGGAACAGCACGAGGAGGCGGCTCGCCGCCCGTGCGCAGCTCCGGTGGTCCCAGCTACGGGAAGGACACACGAGCAGCGCAGCGGCCAGGACCACCGCCAGGATCGCACCGGTCGGGGTCAGTCCCGCGGCCGCGAGGCACAGCGTCAGCGCCCACCATCCGCCGCCGCGCCCGCGCCGGACCGCGACCGCCGCGCACACCACCCAGGGCAGAGCCGCGTACCCGCTCAGCAGACTCCAGTGCCCCTGCAGCAGCCGTTCGCCGACGTACGGGTTCCACAGCAGCACCGTCGCCGCCACCAGCTGCGGGCCGAGCCCGACACCGGGCAGCAGCACCGCGACCATGCGGGCCGCGCCCCACCCGGCCGACCACAGCGCCGCGAACAGGATCAGCTCGACCGCCACCCCGCCGTCGACGACCGTGCTCGCGGCCGCGATCAGCCAGTCCTGCGGGACCGCGCGGGCCGCCGCGTCGGTCAGTCCCAACGCCGAGTCGGTGACGTACGAGCGGGGAGTGCTCACCGCGTCGCGGAGCAGCAGATAGCCGGGCCCGAGCACCGGTCCGAGGATCAGCGCCGTCAGCGCCAGGCTGTACAGCGACGGCACGGCACGCACGAGAAACCGGTGCCGTGACGTCATGAGCGGCACTGTACGTGGTGCATCATGAGCCCATGGCCCGCCAATCGCTCACCGGCTCCACCGTCGCCGGGATGACGATGGTGACGGTCGGCTCGATGACGGCGAACATCGCCGCCTACCTGCTGGCGTTGCTCGCGGCCCGATGGCTCGGGCCCACCGGGTACGGCGAGTTCGCGAGCCTGTCGGCTGCCCAGTTGGTCCTGGCGGTGCCGGCGCTGGCGTTGCAGACCGTCGTGGCGCGGGAGGTGGTGCACGGCAAGCCCGCGGCGATGCTGCGCGCGCTGGGTCACCGGTGCGCCGCGATCGTCGGCGTCGTCGCGCTCGCGCTGGTCCCGATCCTGTCGTGGGCGCTGGACACGAGCCTGGCCGCGACGGCGTCGGCGCTGGTTGCGGCTCCGCTGCTGGTGCTGCTCGGCACCGAGCAGGGGCTGCTGCAGGGCTCCGGGCGGTTCGCGGAACTGAGCGTCGTGCTCGGCGGCGCCGGGATCGCGCGCGTGGTCCCGGCCGTCGCGGTGCTCGCCGTCGGCGGCGGGCCGGGCCCGGCCCTGCTCGCGGGCGCCGCGGGCACCGGCGTCATGGCGTTCGCCGCGCACCTGATCGTGCGGCGACGACCGGGTACCGACGAGCGGGACGACGCGACGACGGTGGGGGTCGCCGCGGTGCTGCGGGCCTCGCAGGTCCAGCTCGCGCTCATCGCGCTCACGTCGCTGGACCTGGTGATCGCCCGGATGGTGCTCGACTCCCACGACGCCGGCCTGTACGCGGCCGGTGCCGTCGCGACCAAGGCCGCGTTCTGGCTGCCGCAGGCGATCGGCGTCGTGCTGTACCCGCGGATGGCGAACCCGGAGCACTCGACGGCGGCCGTCCGGTCCGCGCTGGGCGTGCTGGTCGCGCTGGGCGCGGTGCTCGTGGCAGG
This sequence comes from Rhodococcus sp. SGAir0479, assembly GCF_005484805.1. Lineage (NCBI taxonomy): Bacteria > Bacillati > Actinomycetota > Actinomycetes > Mycobacteriales > Nocardiaceae > Rhodococcus > Rhodococcus sp. SGAir0479. Next base: position 3,481,164 of record NZ_CP039432.1, on the reverse strand, counting down.
CGCGGCGGTGGCGGCCCCGCTGGCTCCGCTGCTGTTCGGTTCCGACTACACGCCGGTCGAGGGCATCCTGTGGATGTTCGCGTGGAACGGCGCCGCACTGGCGGTGCTGCAGGGCGCACTGTTGTCGGCGATCGCGGGGGAGCGCACCCAGCTGGCGATCGTCGCGTGGCTCGGTCTCGCGCTCGAGGCGGTGCTGTTCTTCACCGTCGCCGACTCGGTGCGCCAGTTCGTCACCGTCGCGATGTGCGTGGCCACCGCGACGGCCGCCGTCGCCGCGCTGCTGGCGGTGCGCAGCGCGCGGCCCGGCGGGGTGGTCGCGGCCTAGCCGGGCCCGAGTTTCTCGACGCGTCCGGTCGGGTATCCGGGGCACGTGCCCACCGGATCGCTGCGAGTTCGCCGCTCGGTACTCGGCGGTCTGATGATCGGGGTGGGGCTGATGGCGGGAATCGACGAGATCGTCTTCCACCAGCTGCTGGACTGGCACCACTTCTTCGACCGGTCCACCCCCACGGTCGGGCTGGTGTCCGACGGGCTGCTGCACACCGCGGAACTGTTGCTGCTCGTCGGCGGTTTCGCGCTGGTGTTCGACGTGTGCCGGGAACAGTCGTTCGCGCGCCGCGAGTTCTGGGCCGCCGTGCTGCTGGGCCTGGGCGCCTTCCAGCTCTTCGACGGGGTGGTCGACCACAAGATCCTGCGAACCCACCAGATCCGCTACCACGTGGAGCTGCTGCCGTACGACCTGGTGTGGAACGCCGCCGGCGTACTGCTGCTCGCGGCGGGTGGCCTGTTGCTGTGGCGGGCGGCGCGGATCCGGCAGCGGCAGACCGGATAGCGGCCGGTATGCACGACCATTCCGCGGCATCGGGCAGTGTCCTCGGGCCCGCCGCCGTCGTCGTGGCGGTGACGGCACTCGTCGCCGCCGCGGCGTACGTGCTGGCCGCTCGCCGGTTGCGCCGCCGTGGGGACGGCTGGTCGTGGTGGCCGCAGCTGTCGTGGCTGGCCGGCCTCACCGCAGCAGTCGTCGCGGTGGCGTACCCGCTGCCCGGCGCGATGTTCACCGCCCACATGGGCACGCACCTGCTGCTCGGGATGGTCGCGCCGCTGCTGCTGGTGCTGGCCCGGCCGGTCACGCTCCTCCTGCGGGCGGCGCGGCCCGGGCGGGCGCGGCGCACGGTGGTCGCGGTGGCGCACTCGCGTGCCGCGGGCGTGCTGGTCCACCCGCCGGTGGCCGCCGTACTCGACGTCGGGGGCCTGTGGCTGCTGTACCGGACGCCGCTGTTCGCGGAGATGACGAACCGTCCGTGGCTGGCGCTGGCGGTGCACGTCCACGTCTTCGCCGCCGGCGTGCTCTACAGCTTCGCGCTCTGCCAACTCGACCCGGTCCGCCGCCGGTACGGCTTCGGTCTGCGCGCGGCGACGCTGTTGGTGGCGGGCAGCGCGCACGCGGTACTCGCGAAGAGCCTGTACGTCTACCCGCCACCCGGGACGACGTTCGCCGATACCGACCTCCAGCACGGCGCGGTGCTCATGTACTACGGCGGTGACGCCGTGGAGGTGGCGCTCGCGGTGGTGTTGGCCGCCCAGTGGTATGTCCGCGTCGGCCGCGATCGTCGGCGCGCCCACCGGCGGTCCGCGCTCGCGACTTCGGACGGCCGGGTGTTTGGCCGCGGCCGCGTCGGGTAAGTCCCCGTCATGTTGCGAAACGCGTTGTGGGAAGGGCTGGTAGCCGGGATTGCCGGGGTGGCCGTGATGACCGTCGCCGAGAAGCTCGAGCAGTCGATCACGGGAAGGCCCAATTCGTATGTGCCGGCACGGGTGCTCGAACGGTTGACGGGGATGCCCGATGCCGAACCCGAATCCCGCTGGCGCAATTGGGCGATGCACTACGGGCAGGGAGCACTACTGGGTGTGCTGCGGTCGGTGATGGCCGAGGTGGGTCTGCGGGGGCCGGTCGCGTCGGCCAAGTTCACGGTGGTGCGGCTGACCAACGACCAGATTCTCGAGAACGCCACCGGTGTGGGCGCGCCGCCGCAGACGTGGCCGCGTAAGGAGTTGGTCGTCGACGTGCTGCACAAGGCGGTGTACGCGTTCGCGACCGGCGTGGTGGCCGACCGGCTGGCGGGCCGGCGCGGGCCCGGTCCCGGCGGGCGGCACGCCGAGCTGCGACCCGGGCGCCAGGCCGACGTGGGACCGCTGCCGCGCAGCGAGGCGTACGCGCGCGGCTGACCCGATCGGCGAAACCCCTTCTGCCGGAATTCAAGTCGAGACGCCGACGCGGTCCCCGGCCGCCGCGAGCCGGGGACCGCGCGGTTCCGTCTAGTCGGTGCCCACGTGCTGTTCGTGCGTGTACGGCTTGGTGCCGTCGACGGCGGGGCTGCCCTGCGGGTTGTCCTCCACCCCGCGGTTGACCCGCTGCTCGCTGCCGAGCCACTCGCTCGTCGGGTTCTCCACGTACTTCCACTCGGTGCCCTCCGGCCACGGGCCCTGACCCTCGTTCCACGGGCCGCGCACCGACTCGCCGTCGGACATGTTGAACGCGACGTTCTGGAAGCGGTCGTCACCCGCGAGCTGGCCCGGCGGGAAGTTGACGGGCAGTGCGTTGAGGGCGGCGGTGAACTGCTGGTAGTGCGCCACCTCGCGGGTCATCAGGAACGTCAACGTGTCCTGGACACCCGGGTCGTCGGTGAACTGCTTGAGGTACTCGTACACGATCTTGGCGCGCGACTCCGCCGCCAGGTTGCTGCGCAGATCCACGGTGGGATCGCCGTTGGCGTTGACGAACGTGCCCGACCACGGCACGCCGGCGGAGTTCGTCAGGTCCGGTCCGCCGCCGCGCAGGGTGAGGAACGTGGGGTTGACGGCCACCTGGTGGATGAGCTCGTCCCGGCCGTCCGGGCTGCCGACCACCGGCATCCAGTCGCAGTGCTCGTTCGCCTGCTTCAGATCGTCGTTCAGACCGTCCAGCAGCATGGTGATCATCGACCCGACCATCTCGAGGTGGCTGAACTCCTCGGTGGCGATGTCCATGAACAGGTCGTACAGCTGCGGGTTCTTGCGGCGCAGCACGAAGGCCTGACTGAAGTACTGCATCGCGGCCTTCAGCTCACCGTTGGCGCCGCCGAACTGCTCCAGCAACATCGTCGCAAAGCGCGGGTCCGGCTTCTCTACCCGTACTTCGAACTGGAGTTCCTTGTTGTGGATGAACATTGCGCTCCTGTCGTCGAGGGGTGCTGACCGTCGGTTCCTACCCTCGGTGGCCGGTCGGTAACCCTGGAGCGGACCACGCATGGTTCGCCGAGCCGTCCGAGGGGTATGCGTCGGTCCATGGTGAAAGACATGGAGGCGTCGCACGCCGGGCATCTGTCGACGTTGGCGCTGTACGGGCTCTCGGTCGCGGCCACGGTCGGGGTGGCCGCCGTGACGAAGCGTCCGCTGCCCGGCCGGATGCGGGTGCGGGATCTGGTGGTGAGCGCCGCGGCGGCGCAGAAGCTCTCGCGCACCGTGACCAAGAGTTCGGTGACGCGGCCGCTGCGCGCCCCGTTCGCCGAGCCGGTGGACGGTGGCGGGCCCGGCGAGGTCGCCGACCGGCCCGTGGGGAAGGGCCTGCGCTCGAGTATCGGAGAGCTGCTCACCTGCCCGTTCTGTCTCGACGTGTGGGTGATCTCCGGACTCACCGCGGGGCGGGTGTTCGCGCCGGCGGCCACCGGGGTGGTGACGGATGCGCTCGCGACGCTGGCGGGCGCGGACTTCCTGCAACTCGCCTACGCACGGGCGCAGCAGGCGGCGGAGTGAGCCGTCGCCGCCTGGCGCGCCGATGTCGCGACAAGCGCGCGAAACGCGGAAGCCCCCGCGCGGTGATCCGCGCGGGGGCTTCCTGGTCGATCGGGTGCCGGCTACTGCTGGCGCGGCGGTTCGGTGAAACCGCCCTGGTCGCGGCTCATGTCGACCGTGGGGAACTCTTCGGTCTGGTCCGTGCCCCAGTCGTTGCTGCCGGATCCGGCGGGCGGGGTGGTGGTGCCGTCGGCGGCGGCGCCGCGGCGGCCGCGACCCCCGCGGATACCGAGGATGATGCCGGCGATCAGGGCGATCGCGCCGACGATGCCGGCGATGATCGGCAGCGTGCGGCCGAACAGCGACAGCTTGTCCTGCCCGTCCTTGGCCTGGCCGATCTGGTACTCGATGGTGTTCTCGTCGAACGGCAGGGTCGCCTTGAGGACGGTCACCTCGGGCTTGGCCTTGTCGCGGGCATAGAACTGGTACAGCTTCTCCTGGCCCTTGACGACGACGCCGGTGATCGGGTCGACCCACACGTCGCGCTCGTTCTGGTACCAGCGGGTCATGGTGACGGGCTGGTCGTCACCGGGCACACCCCACGTCTTGGCGGGCAGCGTCAGCTTGTTGGTCGGCTCGGGAACCACCTTCGACAGATCGGTCGGCTCGATCGTCTGGTTGTAGTGGTAGACCTTCATGCCGTTGATCTCGGTCTCTTCGACGAAGTTGATGTCCTGGCTCTTGCGGACGTTCAGGTCGAAGTAGGGGTAGCTCTTCTTCTCGGCGTCGAACGGCCACTTGTACTGCAGGCCCGTGTGGTGGACCTCCTCGGCCGGCTTGTCCGCCGACGTCTGGATGGTGCCCACCGGCGGTTCGACCGGCATGGAGCTGACGCGGTCGGCAGTGACGCGGTCCACGGTCGCGGTCAGCAGGCCGGTGTCGCCCTGTTTGTCGGTGCGGATCAGCGTCTGGCCGGCCTGGATCGAGATGACGTCCGCGTCCGACGGCTGCTCGGTGATGACGTAGCGCTGCGCGACGATCGGGACGTTGGTGTTGACCTCCGCCTTGCCGGCGAGCAGGGCCTTGGAGTCCAGCACGTCGCCGGTGCCCGGCGCGACCGTGGTCACCTCGAGGTCGAGCGGGGTCTTCTTCAGCTTGTCCACGGTGTACGCGGGAACGAGAATCGCGACGGCCAGCAGGAAGGTCCCGAGGCCTACCAGGACGCACGCAAGTATCCGGCTCGGGCCTGAGCGCTCGGCCATGCTGTCTCCTAACTCAATGTCTCGAATCGACACCACGTGAGCCCAGACACTAACAGTCCCGGTGTCCTATTTGCGTCAGCGCACCACAATCCGTCGGGTTCGGGCGGCCCTTCCGGTCGCATCGGGGTCGGGGCACACTGAACGGCGATGAACAGCACGCACCTGCGCGACGCAGCCCCGGTCGGCAACCCCCGCGCCTTCGTGCCCGCGCTCGAGGGGATGCGTGGGTTCGCCGCGTTCGGCGTGCTCGTCACCCACGTGGCGTTCCAGACCGCGGCGACGGGTGATCCGGTGATCGGCCGGATCTGGGGTCGCTTCGACATGGCGGTGGCCGTCTTCTTCGCGTTGTCGGGGTTCCTGCTGTGGCGGCCGCACGCTGCGGCCGCCCGCGGGTCGGGCGCCGCGCCGACGGTCTTGCGGTACTGGCTCAACCGCGCCGCCCGCATCCTGCCCGCGTACTGGGTGCTGGTGGTGCTGGTGCTGGCGTTCCTGCCCGCGGCCGGCGGCGGCTGGAAGGTGTGGACGGCGAACCTGGCCTTGGTCCAGGTGTTCGTGCCGCTCACGCTCACCGAGGGGCTGACGCAGATGTGGTCGCTGTCGGTGGAGGTGGCGTTCTATCTGGTGCTGCCGCTGCTGGCGCTGGCGCTGGTGCGGCTGCGGGGGTCGGCGGCCCGGTTCCGGGTGCCGGTGCTGCTGGCGTTGGCGGTGGCGAGCCTGTCGTGGGCGTTCCTGCCGGTCCCGGCGCCGGACGGCATCCACCACGACAACTGGCTGCCCGGGTACGTCCCGTGGTTCGCGGCCGGCATGCTGCTGGCCGAGCTGGCGATGGTGGGCGGGACGTGGGTGCACCGGCTGGCGGAGCACCGGGTGGTGATGGCGACCGTCGCGGTGGTGGCGTTCGGGCTGTCGACGACGTGGCTGGCCGGCCCGGAGGGGCTGGTCCGCGCCGCGCCGTGGCAGTACGCCACCAAGATCGCCCTCGGCGCAGTGATGAGCTTCGCGCTGCTGGCGCCGCTGGTGCTGGCCGGGCACCGGCACCGCATCCTCGCGAGCCCGGTGGCGCTGGCGGTGGGCCGGTGGTCGTACGGGCTGTTCATCTGGCATCTCGCGGTGCTGACCATCGTGTTCCCGATGTTCGGCCTCAACCCGTTCGGCGGCCACTTCTGGTTCGTGCTGGCGGTCACGACGGTACTGAGCGTCGCGGTGGCGTCGGCCAGCTACGCCCTGGTCGAGGAGCCCGCCCGCCGCGCGGTCAAGCGCTGGGAGAAGCGCCGCCACATTGGGGAGCGGCGCAGCGGCAGCGCGGCCAGCCCCACGCAGACCACGCCGATCAGCGCGAACAGCTGAATCAGCAGCGAATGCCCCACGTAGCCGTCGGCGGCCCGCCACGGCCCCGTCGACAGCAGCACCGACGCGATCACCAGTGAGACGCCGGCGGTCCCGACGAGGAAGCGGGCCGCGAAAGCCTCTCCACGCCACCACGACAACCCCACCGCCGCGGCCCCGGCCAGCACGGTGACGGCCGTGCCCACCGGCCCGGCGACCACCGTCGCGACAGCGACCACGCCGACGGCGGCGGCCACCACGCTGTGCCATGGGCGCGGCGGTACCGCCTTCGGCTCCGACGCTCCGGCAGCGCTGCGGCGCCGCACGAACGCCAGCAGCGCCAGCGGGATCAACAGCAGCAGCCCGAACGCGATCCCGGCCCGGTACCAGCGATCCGACGGGAACTCGAGCGTGACGGTGCCGCTGGTCCCGGCCGGCACGATCCAGCCCTGCTGCCAGCCGCCCACGACGATCGGTTGCAGCTCGGTGCCGTCCGGGGCGGTCGCCGTCCAGCCCACGTTGGTGCTCTCCGGGACCACCAGCAGCTGGTCGGCGCCCGTCGCGGCGACGTCGAGTTCGCGCACGTTCTCGGTCCAGCGGCCGATCCCGGGAGACGCGACGGCGGGCGGTGACGGCGGCGGGGCCGCGTCCAGTTGCAGCCTGTCGACGGTGAACGCGGCGCCCGGTGCGACCACCACGTCCTGCCGGCCCTGCGGGAGCGGCACCGGGCCGGGCGTGCACGCGGTCGCGGTCACCGGCTGCCCGGTCGCCAACTGCCGCGCGGTCGCCGTCACCGACATCGGCACCGTGGTCCCGTCCACAGTCAGTGTCGGGCCGGCGTCACAGCCCACGGTGACGGGCCGCTCGGACGGGGTGGTCGCGGTGCCGGGCACCGGCTCGCCGTCCGCGCCGAGGGCCACCACCTCGGCCAGGCCCGCGGGCTGCAGCTGCAGGAACCCGAGCCCGGTGCGGTCGAGGACGCGGTCCCACCGCACCAGCGACAGCGTGATCGTGTCGGTGACGTGCGGTTCGAGCGCGACGGACTGCGGAGCGTCGTCGTCGGCGTCGAGATCGCGGGTCTGCGGGCCGGTGCCCAGGTCGACGGCGACGCGGGTGGGGGCGGCCGGCAGATTGCCGGGACTCGCGGTGAGCTGCAGTCCCGCGACGAGCGTGGGCCGTGGCAGCCGGATCGTCAGCGTCGGCAGCCCGCCCTTGCCCTGCGCGGTCTCGGCGGACGCCGTCCACGACGTCGCGACGTCCCCGTCGACGGCGGCGGCCGCGGTGCCCCGCAGCTCCACGCCGTCGGCCCCGCCGGTCGCGGTGACCGCCGCGGGGTCGGTGACCAGCGCGTCGAGTGCGGCACCGGGCCGCGGCCGCAGCGTCAGCGTGGGGGTGACCGTGGTGGCGTCCGGGACCGTCAGCGTCCGGGTGAAGGTGCCCGGCTCCTCGGGCGGCAGGATCAGCGCGCTGCTGCAGTGCACGCGGTCGGGGCCGTCGGCGCACCCGGCCCGCCCGGGCAGTTCCTGGCCCAGATCCCAGCCGCGGACCTGCGCGCCCTGCGGCGGCGCGGGCAGCACGGTGCGGTGGACGATCGGGACCGGGACCGGGCTGCCGGACGCGTAGTCGTCGAGCGAGAGCTCGCTGATCCCGAACTGGTAGCCCGGTGAGCCGTCCTCGGTGTGGGTGGCGAGGATCCGCAGCCACGGCGTGGTGCCCGACGGCAGTGACACGTCGACCGGCTCGCCGGGCTTGTCGATCCGCACCGACGTCGACCCGTTGGGCGTCTCGATCCGCAGCCACTTCACGGGCGGGCCGAACGCGGCGGGGCTGGTGGTCACGTGCAGCATGCCGCGGGTCAGCGGCTGGTCCAGGTCGACGCGCAGCCACTGTCCGCGCGCGCTCTCGAGCCCGTTGCTCAGCCACGCGGTGGCGGGGTCGCCGTCGACGGTCGCGGCCGGACCGCTGCCCGGGGCGGTGCCGCCCAGCTGTGTGGCGTCGGCGGCGGAGCTGGACACGCTGAGCGACGCGCCCGACCATTCGCCCTGCACCAGCGGCGCACCGGGCACCGGGTAGTCGGGTACCGCGTTGTAGGTGCGGCGCGGGTCGTCGGGGCTGCGCAGCGCGGAGCTGTGGTTGTCGACCTGGCCGAAGTCGGTCTCCCGGTCGGTGGGGGTGTCGGTGACGGTCACGGTGCCGACGTCGCGTCCGGCCCGGGCGGCGTCGGTGGCCAGCAGCGCCGGTCCGGTGACGGTGCCGTCCGCGGCCAGCCGCAGCAGCGATTCGGGGCCGCCCTGGACCACCGGGACCGCGTCGAGGTCGACGGCGTACGGCCCGGCCGGCGGGGTGGGGCCGCTCGGCGAGCTCACCCGGTAGATCTCGATCGCCGGGTAGGCGGGCCGCAGGTCGCCGTCCTCGACGACGTCGTCGTCGGTAGGCGGTGCGACGTCCGCGCCGAACTGCGCGACCTTGTCGAGGCCGGGGGAGCCGTCGACGGTCTGGTGCACCACCAGCGGGCGCGCCGATCGGGACGTCTCGGGATCGAGGTCGTTGCGGACCACGACGTAGCGGATGCCCTGCCCGAGCAGTGCGTCGGCCAGGCCGGGCGACGGGCGACCGTCGGCGATGAGCCGCTGCACCGAGTCCAGCGCCCGGATCGCGCCGGGCGGCACCAGCGGGACGGCGTCGCGCACCGCCCACGGGGTGGTGGCCAGCGCCTGCAGCGGCTCGTCGCGGGTCAGCCCCCAGACCTGCGCGCCGAACGGGGCGCCGGGCACCACGAGGGCGCGTTCGGCGTCGGCGCCCGAGCCCGACCCGGCGGCGTGGTCGCCCAGCCACTGCGCCGCGTCGTGCCAGTACGACGGCACCTCGTCGTACGCGCCGCGCGGGGCCAGCCGGCCCGACCACGCGAGCGACGTGGTGAGCGTGAGCGCCACCAGCAGCAGGCTGGTGACCGCGACCAGCGGCTGCCGTTCGGGGTGCGCGAACGCGCTCCGCCAGCGGCGCAGCGGCACCGACCCGGGCAACGGCACCTGCGCGAGCAGGTGCGCGAGCCCCAGCACCAGCGGCAGCCGGACCAGCGGCTCGAGCTTGTGCACGTTGCGCAGCGGCGCGCCGGTGCCGTCGAGGAACATCCGGACCTGTTCGGCGATCGGGGACCCCAGGTCGCCGACGTAGCCGGCGCCCAGTCCGGCGATGCCGACCAGCAGGATCAGCGTCAGCCGCCCCTTGGCGGGCATGCGCCGCATGCACAGTCCGGCCAGGCCCGCGGCCGCGATCAGGCCGGTCGCGACCACCGCGACGGGCTGGGTGACCAGCACGGCGCCGGCGACGCGTTCGGGGGAGACGAACGGCGTCCAACTGTCGGTGCCGCGCAGCACCTCCGTCAGCGACGTCCACTGCGTCGTCACGCCCGCCGATTCGATGTAGTCCAGGAACGGGGGGCTCACCCGGCCGAGCAGCAGCAGCGGGACGATCCACCACACGGTCGCCAGCAGCAGGCACGGGATCCACCAGGCGGTGAACACCCACCAGCGGCGGTTGGGCCGGTGCGCGATCCACCACAGGCCCGCGACCAGGCAGGCGGCGGCGGTCGCGACGGCGTTGACGGCGCCCATGAGCGCGACCGCGAGCGCCGACTGGGCGGCCAGCGCCCGTGCGCTCCTCCGGTAGCCGGTCCCACCGGACAGGCGCGCGGGCGACGACGTCGCCACGATCACCGGCAGCAGCACCCACGGTGCCAGCATCATCGGCAGCGACTCCGACGAGATGGAGCCGATCGTGGTGAGCACCCGCGGCGACAGCGCGAACGCGACGGCCGCGATGATCCGGGAGCTGCGGCTGCCGATGCCGAGGGCCTCGGCGACGCGGATGACGCCCCAGAATCCGGCGACGATCAGCAGCGCCCACCACACGCGCTGCGTGATCCACGGCGGGACGTGCAGGAACTGGCCCAGCGCGAAGAATGCGCCGTGCGGGAAGAAGTAGCCGTAGGCCTGGTTCTGCACCTGGCCGAGCGGGGCGATGCTGCTCCACTGGTGGGCAGCGCGGGAGAGGAACCCGATGGGGTTCTCGGTGAGGTCGTACTTGGTGTCGGCGACGGTGCGGCCCGGCGACTGCAGCAGGCACAGCACCAGCGCGACCAGCCCCGCGCCGATCAGCCAGCGGCGCGACAGGGGTGCGGTCGAGGGTTCGCCGGACGCCCCCTCACCGGCGGAGCCGCCGGGAGAGGTGCGGGAACGCGCGGTTGAAGCGGGCTCAGCGGCTGCCGTACTCAACCTGGTTCAGGATCGAGGAGGGAGCGTTTCCGGACCGGTCGACGTCGGGAAGTGTGTTGTCCTGCGCGGCCGCGGTGACGCCGAGGACGGCTCCGGCGCCGACGACCGCACCGATCACAGCGCTGGCAACGCCGGGGACAAGGAACTTCGCCATCTCGGATCTCCCATGGTCGAGCCGCCGGTACGCGGTGCTACTCGTGCGTACGTGATATCCGGGTCAAGGTATCACCTGCGGGGTCGGCGGCGTGGGCGTCCACGCCGAGCGCCCCGAGCAGCGTGCCCAGTTTGGTGGTGGTCTCGTCCAGTTCCTCGGCGGGGTCGGAGGCCGACACGATGCCGCCGCCCGCCCATGCGATCGCACCGGTGCCGGCCGCGTCGATCTCGGCGCACCGGATCGCGACCACCCAGTCACCGTCGCCGCGCGCGTCGCACCAGCCGACCGCGCCGCCGTAGAAGCGTCGGTCCCCCTCGAGCTCGCGGATGGTCGCGAGCGCCCGGTCGGTCGGCGTGCCGCACACGGCCGGGGTGGGATGCACCCGCGTCGCCAGTTCGAGGGAGCTGACGGCCGCATCCCGCAGTCGGCCGCGGATGGGCGACGCCAGGTGCCACAGTTCGCCGGTGCGGGTCAGTTCGGGCGACGACGGGACCTCGAGGTCGGTGCACAGCGGCGCCAGCACGCCGCGGATCCAGTCGACGACGAACGCGTGCTCGGCGAGGTTCTTCGACGACGCCAGCAGGCGCTCGCCCTCGGCGCGGTCGGCGTCCGGATCGGTTCGGCGCGGCGCCGACCCGGCCAGCGGACGGCACGTGACGACGTCGCCGCGGCGGCTCAGCAGGATTTCCGGGCTGGCCCCGACGAGCGTGTGCCCGGCGTAGTCCGGACCGGCCGGGGAGAGGTCGACGGCGAACCCGTTGGCGCTCTCGTGCCGGACCACCATCCGCGCGGCCAGCGCCTCGGGGGAGATCGGGGCGTCGGCGACCAGGTGCACGGCGCGCGCCGCGACCACCTTCCGGACGTCCCCGCGCCGCAGCCGCCCGACCAGTTCCCGCACCCGCTCGACATGTGCTGCGGCACTGGGAATCTCGCGGTCGACGCGAACGGTCGGGAGCGCGGCGACGGTGGCCGGCCGCCACGGTCCGGGGGTCCACGACACCGTCTCGGGGGCGGTGAGCGCGGTCGGCGCCGCGGGGTCGAACGGCAACGCGCCCACGATCAGCTCGTGGCGGCCGTCCGCAAGCGCGCGGTCGGCGCCCGCCGCGGTGTCGAATCGGTCCCGGGTCCCGGTGGTGCGGAGTGTCCGATCGGGGCGCGAGAGCAGGAAGCCGTCCATGGTGCAGCCGACGATAGTCGCGGTGGCCGGTCCGGCGGCCGCGAGGTGGGCGCCCGGCTACTGACCGGGCGGAACGATCAACACCGGCCGGTGACTGTGCCGCAGCACGTGGTCGGCGACGCTGCTCTGCAGCAGCGAACGCAGGCCCGTGGTGCCGCGGGTGCCGGTGACGATGATGTCGGCGTCCAGCTCGTCGGCGCACTCGACGATGGTGGCCCAGATGGCGGTCGACGTCTCGCAGCACCGGCCCTCGGCGTTGAGGCCGGCGACCAGCGCGAGGTCGACACCCTCGGCATTGGTGTTCTTGGCGTCGGTGAGCGCGATGTCCTCGGACTTCTCGTCCGGGACCCACTCGGGCTGCATCACTCCGGAGAGCCCGGACATGCGTGCCGCCTGCCGCACCATCGGCTCCCACGCGGTGACGACCATCGCGCGGTTCGCGGCCAGGAACCGGCCGGCGTACTCGATCGCTCGTTTGGCGTTGTCGGAGCCGTCGTAGGCGATGAGCATGAGATCTGCAGGCACTTCGACCTCCTGAATCCGGGCCGACCGGCGATGCGGTCCGCGGCTTCCGTTCTTCGAGATTACCCTGCCATTACCTCGGGCGCGCGGCTGGAAAAACAGCGCGATCGGATGTCCGCTACGGTCGAAATCATGCGGATTCGACATGTGCTCGCCGTCGCGCTGTGCGCCGGGTTGGCGGCCGGATGCTCGTCCGGCTCCGACACCGAGACCGCGACGAGTGCGCAGTCCACCTCCCCGTCGACCACCCGGTCGGCCACCGAGACGTCGAGCGCGCCCCGGGCGCCGTCGCCGTTCGGGTCGGCGGTGTGCGGTCCGGCGTTCCTGTCCTCGCTCAGCGGGCGGCAGAAGTTGGCGCAGCTGCTCACCGTCGGCGTGACCGGGACTGCGGACGCCCGCGCCGTCGTGGAGTCCGAGCAGATCGGCGGCATCTTCATCGGCAGCTGGACGGACGAGGCGATGCTGGCCAACCGCGAGGTGGTCCAGGTCGCGGACGCGAGTTCGGTACCGCTCATGGTCACCATCGACGAGGAGGGCGGCCGGGTCTCCCGCATCGACGAGCTGTTCGGCCCGGATCCGTCCGCCCGCGAGGTGGCCCGCACCAAGACGCCCGAGCAGACCTACCAGATGGCGCTCGACCGGGGCCGTCGACTGAACGAGCTGGGCATCACCGTCAACTTCGCGCCCGACGTCGACGTCAGCAGCCAGCCGGACGACGCGGTGATCGGCGACCGCTCGTGGTCCGACGACCCGCAGGTGGTCACCGAGTACGCGGACGCGTACGCGCGCGGCATGCGCGACGCCGGCATCCTGCCGGTGCTCAAGCACTTCCCGGGTCACGGGTCGGCGTCCGGCGACTCGCACACCGGGGCGGTGACGACGCCGCCGCTGGACCAGTTGCAGAAGTCGGATCTGGTGCCGTACCGGGAACTGGTCGACACCGGGGTCGGCGTCATGCTCGGACACCTGAGCGTGCCGGGGCTGACGAAGGACGGGCTGCCGGCGAGCCTGAGCCCGGAGCCGGTCGCGCTGCTGCGCGAGGGCACCGGCTACGGCGCGCCGCCGTTCACCGGGCCGATCTTCACCGACGACCTGAGCGGGATGAAGGCGATCACCGACCGGTTCGACATCGCGGAGGCGGTGGAGCAGGCGCTGGCCTCCGGGGTCACGGTGGCGCTGTGGCTCACCACCGACGACGTGCCGCGGGTGCTCGATCATCTCGAGGAGGCGGTCGCGTCCGGCCGGCTGCCCGCGGATCAGGTCGACCGGTCGGTGCTGACGGCGGCGCGGGCCAAGGGCGCGGTCACGTGCTGAGTGCCCGGGTGCGCGACAATGTGGCGGAACGCTGATCTTCTTACTATCGAGTAAGATGACGAGTCTTACCTGTGGTTGGAGGAAAAATGGCGGGTGGCACGAAGCGGCTGCCGCGGGCCGTGCGTGAGCAGCAGATGCTCGACGCGGCGATCGAGGTGTTCTCCGACAACGGGTTCCACGACGCCTCGATGGACGCGATCGCCGCGCGGGCCGCCATCTCCAAGCCGATGCTCTATCTCTACTACGGGTCCAAGGACGAACTGTTCGCCGCCTGCATTCACCGCGAGGGGCTGCGATTCGTCGAGGCCATCTCCCCGGCCGGCGATCCCACGCTGCCGCCGCGCGAACAGTTGCGCAGCGCGCTCACCGGGTTCCTCGGTTTCGTCGACGAGAACCGCAGGTCGTGGATGGTGTTGTACCGGCAGGCCATCGGCCAGCAGGCGTTCGCGTCGCAGGTGAGCAGCAGCCGGGACCGGCTGATCGAACTCACCGCCAAACTGCTCGAGTCCAGCACCAAGGAGCCGGAGGGCAGGGATTTCTCGATCATGGCGGTCGCGCTCGTCGGCGCTGGCGAGGCCGTCGCCGACCGGGTCGCGGGTGGGGAGATCGCCGTCGAGGCCGCCGTCGAACTGCTCGACGAGCTCGCCTGGCGCGGCTTGGCGGGCGGCAAGAAGAAGTAGGACGGGCACGTCGCCCGAGCACACACCTCGGCGCGCCCACCTGCGCCGGCACGCACACAGACGAGGAGGGTGGGACGGCCTCGGCCGTCCCACCCTCCTCGTCTTACGTCGCGCTCAGGACGCGATCAGTACCAGTGTTTGCGGCCGCCCACCGCACGCCCGGCAGCGCCCATGAGGAGCAGGATCGCGCCGACGACGAGTGCGATGATGCCGAGCGTCCACAGGATCGGGATCTTGATCAGCAGACCGATGACGAGCAGGATGATTCCCAGCGTGATCATGTTGCACTCCTTGTCATTTCGAGGTCGGCTTTCGTGGGCCGACCGGTCTCGGTAGGGGAGAGTGGGGCTTTTCGTTACGCCGCGCGGCTCTTACGAACGCGGCGACCGCGGAGCATGATGGCGCGCTCGGACTCGCCGACCCCGCCCCAGACACCGAACGGCTCCGGGACACTCAGCGAGTGCTCGAGGCACATGTCCTTGACCGGGCACGACGCGCAGATCGCCTTGGCGCGGCGCTCGCGCATCATGCGGGCGTTACCGCGCTCGCCGGTGGGCGGGAAGAAGACCGCTTCGTTCATTCCCTGGCAGCGACCGTGCTGCTGCCATTCCCAGGTGTCGGCCAGCGGGGCGAGGTTCGGTCGGTTGGCGGTCATCGAATGCTCCTCGTGGAAAAAGTGGGGACGGTCGGTCTGGTGGGGCCGGTCACGGCACCCGGCGACGGGTCAGGCGGCGTCGAGTTCTGCGTCAGCCATCCGGGTTTCCGGGTAGCCGGCGAACATCTGGTCGAGCCGGCTCTTCAGTTCCTCGGTGCTGAGCGACCATGTGGCCGATGTGCGGCCTGCGGCGGCCGAACGGTGCGCGATCACCTGGGGCAATCCTTTCTTCTCTGGCACGGCCACCCGCAGTCGGCGAGTGATCCACCGCTCGAGCTTTGGAAGACCGGGTGCTGTGGGGGAATCGGGCGGCACCGTCACCGGTTGGCCTGATTCCTCCGTCTCACTCTTCTTCGCTTGCATCTGGAAGCTTTGACTTCTGAACCGTACTACAAAATCTATGCCCACGGAAGCAGATAAGTTGAAATCGTGTCGCCAGTAGATCTTCTCTGCAGGTGGGAGGGGATTTGTCCGCGACACCCGGATCTCCACGCACCGGCGTGCCTCTGCTCCGGCGGCCGATGACGGACGCGTAACGTTTCGCGCGGGAACGCAGCCTCGGACGCCCCGGACTGGGGGCGGGCGCAGGCCGTCCCGCTGCCGCAAACCGTGCGGCGGCCACTCCGACAGAGGTGACCACCAGTGCCACGTACGCGCGAACACACCGACCACTACGCGGACGCCCTCACGGCGCTCGCGACGGCGACGCACCGTCCCGCCAACGTGGTGAACACGGGGTCGGGATACGCCATCCGGGTGGACTTCGAATACAACCGCTACCTGCTGGCCACGAACCACGTGGTCGAGGGGCTGTCCGGGTACGACGACACGTCGGACCGCTGGATGGTGCGCTTCTTCCAGGCCTCCGAGGCGGCCGAACCGGAGTTGCTGGTGACGACCGAGCACCAGTGGCTGGTGGACGCGTTCGATCTCGCGCTGGTCGAACTGGGTCGCAGCGGCAGGCGGATCGTGGCGGATCTCGAGCTCGGAGAGCTCGGTTCGGCAAGCGAGATGTAGGAGTTTCCCGTGCTGTGGTTCGCCAAGGCAGGGAATCTACGTCTGCCGCCACACATTCGGTATGGGGTCGGTGCTACGGTGGGTCATCGGCACCTGCCAATGGACGTCGCCCCGAATGTGAGGCGCGAGGCGCGAACTGCCGACGAAGATTTCCCCGCGACCGCCCTCGACGCGATATGAAGGCCACGATGACGCAACAGTCTCCGCCCCGCTCCACTCGCGGAGTCTATGGAATCTCGGTCACCTCCGAGCTGACCGGAATCGGTCCGCAGACCCTCCGCCTGTACGAGCGTCGTGGCTTGATCGCGCCCTCCCGCACCGGCGGCGGCACTCGCCGCTACAGCGAGGAGGACATCTACCGGCTGAACCGGGTCTCCGAACTGGTGGAGGCCGGCGTCAACCTCACCGGCATCCGGCAGATCCTCGATCTGGAGGCGGCCAACACCGAACTGCGCGCCGAGAACGTCCGGCTGCAGCAGGAGGTGGCGGCGCTCGAGACCACCGAGGGCTGATTCTCACCGGCCGTAGCGACCCGAAGGGCCTCCCGGGGCGCGCATCCGCGCCCCCCGGGAGGCCCTCGTCGTTGTCGCTAGCGCACCGTCGCGGTGAGGTGCGGGTAGCCCTTCTTCGGATGCTTGAGCGCCAGGTCCCAGCCGTCCGGCGTCCGGTCGGCGTACAGGTTCACCGCGGCCGGCAGCACGATCGGCTTGCCGAAGCGGACGGCGTAGGTGACCGCGGCGGGGATCCGGCCCTCGAGCGGCGCCAGCGCCGCCGCGGCACTCCACATGCCGTGCGCGATGGTGCCGGGGAAACCGAACGCCTTCGCCCCGAGCGACGAGACGTGGATCGGGTTGCGATCGCCCGACACCGCCGCGTACCGGCCGATGATCTTCTGGTCCACCCGCAGTGTGCGGGTCGGGGGCGGCGGCACCTCGTCCCGGCGTTCGGCCTTGGGTTCCTTCGGTGC
This sequence comes from Rhodococcus sp. SGAir0479, assembly GCF_005484805.1. Classification (NCBI taxonomy): domain Bacteria; kingdom Bacillati; phylum Actinomycetota; class Actinomycetes; order Mycobacteriales; family Nocardiaceae; genus Rhodococcus; species Rhodococcus sp. SGAir0479. Next base: position 3,464,045 of record NZ_CP039432.1, on the reverse strand, counting down.
CCCCGTCGGGTGCATCTTCAGGAACGTGCTGACCTGCCGCCACACCAGCTCGCGGCCCACCGAGACCTCACTGACCAGGTCCACCTGCGTGCCCTTGGCGTGCGGGCGCAGATTCTCGGCGTGGACCTGCAGATCCAGCGGTTCGCTCACCGAGATGGGGCGCCGCTGCTCGATGACGTTCTCGGTGTGCACCGAACCGATTGCCGGAAAAGGGAACTCGCGGGCGGTGAGCAGACGCATCACCGTCGGGAACACCAGCGTGAACGGGTACGTGATCGGCAGGGTGTCGCCGAACCGCAGCCCGCACACGTTCGCGTAGGCGGCCAGGTTGTCGTGGTCGACCCGCAGACCCGACAGCGCAAGCGTCTCCGCCGGAAGGCTGCGTCGGCCGGACGGCTTGACGAACGGCAGCGCGCCCCACGCGGCCCGCGCGTAGTTGTCGAGCGTGCCCGGCTGCTCGTGGAGCTGCACCAGGGTGCTCTTGCGGCCCGACATCACGCACCCAGCAGGGACTGGCCGCACACCCGGACGACCTGGCCGGTGACGGCGTTGGAGGCGGGGTTCGCGAAGTACGCCACGGTCTCGGCGACGTCCACGGTCTGCCCGCCCTGCAGCAGCGAGCTCATCCGGCGGCCGGCCTCGCGGGTGGCGAACGGGATGGCCGCGGTCATCGCGGTCTCGATGAAGCCCGGCGCGACGGCGTTGATGGTGATCTTCTTCTCCGCCAGCACCGGCGCGGTGGCCTGGACCAAGCCGATGACGCCGGCCTTGGAGGTGCCGTAGTTGGTCTGGCCGCGGTTGCCGGCGATGCCCGCGATGGACGACACGTCGATCACGCGGCCGCCCTCGCGCAGCACACCCTTGGCGACCAGGGCCTCGGTGATCTTCTGCGGGGCCAGCAGATTGACGCCCAGAACGGTGTTCCAGCGGGCCTCGTCCATGTTGGCGAGCGTCTTGTCGCGGGTGATGCCGGCGTTGTGGACGATGATGTCGGCGCCGCCGTGCCGCTCGGTGAGGTGTTCGGCGAGCTTGTCGGCCGCGTCGGCGGCGGTGACGTCGAGTGCGAGCGACGTGCCGCCGACCTTGTTCGCGGTCTCCGAGAGCGCCTGCCCGGCGGCCGGGATGTCGGCGCACACGACGTGTGCGCCGTCGCGGGCGAGCACCTCGGCGATGGTGGCGCCGATGCCGCGGGCGGCGCCGGTGACGACCGCGACCTTGCCCTCGAGCGGGCGCTCCCAGCTGGCGGGGGCCTCGGAGTCGTCGGCGCCCACCCGGATGACCTGGCCGTCGACGAACGCGGACTTGGCCGAGAGCAGGAAGCGCAGCGTCGACTCGAGCCCGGACAGTCCTGTCGCGGCGTCGGGGGAGACGTACACCAGCTGCGCCGTCGAGCCGCGCTTGATCTCCTTGCCCACGCTGCGGGTGAAGCCCTCGAGCGCGCGCTGCGCGATCTGCTCGTCCACACCGGACGCGAGTTCGGGGGTGGTGCCGAGCACGACGACGCGCGCGCAGGAGGCGAGGTTGCGGATGACGGGCTGGAAGAACTCGAACAGCTGCACCAGCTCGGTGACCTGGCCGATGCCGGTCGCGTCGAACACCAGCGCGCCGTACCGCTCGTCGTGCGGCTGAGCGGCCGGGTAGTCCGACAACAGTTCGCGGACCGGCTCCACCAGCCGGCCCTTGCCGCCGATCAGGACCGGGCCGGCGAGCGGCGGCTGACCGGGCTCGTAGCGGCGCAGCTTCTCCGGCTGCGGCAGTCCGGCCTGCTTGGCGATGAATGCGCCCGGCGCGGACGAGAGGAACTGGGAGTAGAGGTCGGGAGCGCCCTTGCTGGCTGCCACGGTCCACCTTCCTTTGGCGTTGTGTGTGTGCCCGGTGCGTGTTGCCCGGTATGTGTTGCGCTGTCGCTGATCGGGTATCCGCTGTTCCAGGTGCGGTATCGACATTGAACTTACTCTGGAGTAAGTTCAATGTCGAGTGTGTAGCATCCCCGCCACTTATATGGAGACGACGTGACCAGCACAGCCAGCAACAGCAGTCAGCAGTCGGCAGCGACGCCCCGGTCCGGTGGCCGGCAGCTCCGCCCCGTCGCCATCGTCGGCGGCAACCGCATCCCGTTCGCCCGCTCGGACCGCGCGTATGCGCGCGCGTCCAACCAGGACATGTTCACCGCGACGCTCGACGGGCTGGTCAGCCGCTACGGACTGCAGGGCGAGCGGCTCGGGCTGGTGGTCGGTGGCGCGGTGCTCAAGCACAGCCGCGACTTCAACCTCATGCGCGAGTGCGTGCTCGGCAGCGCGCTCAGCCCCTACACCCCGGCGTACGACCTGCAGCAGGCGTGCGGCACCGGCCTGCAGTCGATCATCGCGGTGGGTGACGCGATCGCGGCCGGCCGCATCGAGGCGGGTGTCGGCGGCGGTGTGGACACCACGTCCGACGCTCCGATCGGCGTGAACAACGAGCTGCGCGAGTTCCTGCTGTCGATGAACCGCGCGCGCTCCACCGCGGACCGCGTCAAGCTGCTGGGGCAGGTGCGCCCGTCGATGCTGGGCATCGAGATCCCGCGCAACGGCGAGCCGCGGACGGGGCTGTCGATGGGTGAGCACGCGGCCATCACCGCCAAGGAGTTCGGGGTGCGCCGCGAGGACCAGGACGCGCTGGCCGCCGCGAGCCACCAGAACATGGCGGCCGCGTACGACCGGGGGTTCTTCGACGATCTGGTGACGCCGTTCCTGGGCCTGACCCGCGACGACAACATGCGTCCGGACTCGTCGGTCGAGAAGCTGGCCAAGCTGAAGCCGGTGTTCGGCACCAAGCTCGGCGACGCCACCATGACCGCCGGCAACTCCACCCCGCTCACCGACGGCGCGTCCGCGGTGCTGCTGGCGAGCGACGAGTGGGCCGCCGAGCGGAACCTGCCGGTGCTCGCGCACCTGGTGGACTCCGAGACCGCGGCCGTCGACTACATCCACGGCGGCGACGGGCTGCTCATGGCGCCCACGTACGCGGTGCCGCGGCTGCTGGCCCGCAACGGTCTCACTCTGCAGGACTTCGATTTCTACGAGATCCACGAGGCTTTCGCCTCCGTGGTGCTGGCGACGCTGCAGGCGTGGGAGTCCGACGAGTACTGCAAGGAACGGCTGGGCCTCGACGGTGCGCTCGGCAGCATCGACCGGTCCAAGCTCAACGTCAACGGATCGTCGCTGGCGGCCGGGCACCCGTTCGCGGCCACCGGCGGCCGCATCGTGGCCTCGCTCGCGAAGATGCTGGCCGAGAAGGGCTCGGGTCGCGGTCTGATCTCCATCTGCGCGGCCGGTGGCCAGGGCGTCACCGCGATCGTCGAGGTCTGATCGAGACGGTGGTGTAACGCCCCCGACGGAGACCCGATATCCCAGTCGGCCCCGTGTTGTTGCCTGACCCCCGACCTGGTAACGACACGGGGCCGCTCTGTATCCGGCGGCGGTTCGCCCCGGCGATCGGGAATCCCGAGTGGTCGTTTCGGCGGCCCCTACTACGCTGAACGCGTACATGTACGCAACGCAACGGCCCCGCACGGTGTCGATTCGGCAGGAGCCCACTTCATGAGCGACGAGCGCGACGGCGCCCAGGACCCGGAAAACCGCACGGACGGTCCCGAGCCGGACGAGAATCCGACCGAGATCATGCCCGCGGTGCCGGCCCAGCCCGCCGCCGAGTCCGAGCCCGCCGGGCCGTCCGGACCGGACGAGTCTGCCGCGTCCGCCGCTCCCGCGGACACTCCGCCGACCGACACCGCGGTCGCCGACCCCGCCGGCAGCGACGAGGCGCCGGCGTCGAACCGTCGCTGGGTCAAGTACGCGGCCGTGGTCGCCGGGGTGATCGCGCTCGGTGCCATCGCGTACGCGGTCGACTGGGTGGTCTCCGCCGATCGGGTGCCCCGCGGCGTCACGGTCGCCGGCGTCGCGATCGGCGGCGAGAGCACGTCGGCCGCCGAGCAGACGCTGCGCGCCCAGCTGGGGCCGCGGGCCGACCGCGCCGTCCCGGTGCGCGCCGGCACCACCGACAGCGAGGTCGTCCCGGCGCAGGCCGGTGTCGGCATCGACTGGTCGGCCACTGTGGCGCGCGCCGGTGCGCAGCCGATCAACCCGGTCACGCGGTTGACGTCGCTGTTCACCAGTCGGGAGATCGGTGTGGTCTCCACGGTGGACGACGCCGCGCTCACCCAGGCGATGGTCGGCGTGCAGCAGCAGACCGACCGGGCCCCGCGCGAGGGCAACGTCGTGTTCGAAGGCGCCCAGGTGGTGCCGGTGGCGCCGCTGGCCGGCCAGAACCTCCAGGTGGACGCGGCCAAGGACACGTTCGCCGACGACTGGGCGTTCGGCACCACCGTCGAGCTGCCCGTCGACGTCGTCGACGTGTCGGTCACGCAGGCCGGTGTGGACGCCGCGTTGCGCGACGTCGCGACGCCGGCCGTGGCGGCGGACGTCGTGGTGACCGGCAAGGACGGGGCCACGGCGACACTGCCGCGCGACCAGGTCGGCACGGTGCTCGCGTTCACCCCGGACGGTGACGGCGGGCTCGCGCCGCAGTACAACGTCGAGGCCGCGACGGGGATCCTGGCGCCGCAGCTCGCGGGCACCGAGATCAAGCCGAAGGACGCGGAGATCTCGCTGGCCGGCGGTAGCCCCAAGGTGGTGCCGTCGGTGACGGGCGAGATGGTGCAGTGGCCCAAGACGCTCGAACCGCTACCGGCACTGCTGACGGCGCCCGCCCCGCGCGCCACCCCCGCGGTGTACGAGCCGGCGCAGCCCGCGCTCACCACCGAAGGCGCCGAGGCGCTGGGCATCCGCGAGGTGATCGGTGAATACACCACCGGCGGCTTCGAGTACGCGTCCGGCGTCAACATCCGCCTCGCCGCGAGCGAGATCAACGGCGCCATCGTCAAGCCCGGAGAGACGTTCTCGCTCAACGGTTACACGGGCCCGCGCGGGTACGCGCAGGGCTACATCGACTCGGGCATCATCAACAACGGCCGGCCCGACAAGGCCGTCGGCGGCGGCATCAGCCAGCTCGCGACCACCCTCTACAACGCGTCGTACTTCGCGGGCATGGAGGACGTGGACCACACCGAGCACAGCTACTACATCTCCCGGTATCCCGCGGCGCGCGAGGCGACGGTGTACGAGGGCGCGATCGACCTGAAGTTCCGGAATCCGGCCAAGACCGGCGTGATGATCCAGACCATCGGCACCGGCTCGAACATCACCGTGCGGATCTGGGGCACCAAGACCGTCGACGTCGAGTCGGTGACAGGCAACCGGACCAACCAGACCTCGCCGGACACGATCACGCTGCCCGCCGGCCCGCACTGCGTCGCATCCAGCGGTGCACCGGGATTCACCGTGAGCGACACCCGGATCATCACCGACGCCAACACCGGCGCCGAGATCTCCCGCAACACCCGGACCGTCCGCTACGACCCGGTGCCGGTCGTCAAGTGCGTGTCCAACGAGCCGGCGCCCGAACCCTCCGAGGACAGCGCCCCGTCCGAGGCCTCTCCGGGCCGGTAGTTCTACAGTTCTACAGCTGAAGGGACCCTTCGGACGCTCCCAGCGCACGAAGGGTCCCTTCGGCTTCCGGCAGGGGGAACACTCAGGGGAACACCTAGGGCCCCGGAGGGTCACACCTCGATCGGCGGGTGCAACCGCATCAGCGTCCAGGCCCGGTCCCGGCGCACCGCGAGGGCGCTGGCGCCCAGCGACGCGAGCAGCAGCCCCAGCAGCACCGCGATCGACACCCACAGCCGCGAGTCGATGCCGCCGACGGTGAGCTGGCGCAGCCCGTTGACGGCGTACGTCATGGGGTCGAAGGGGTGCAGGATCTGGAACGGTTTGGCGGTGGTCTCCACGGGATAGATGCCGCCCGCCGACACCAGCTGCAGCATGAGGAACGCGAGCGTGACGACGCGGCCCACCGCGGGCCCGAAGATGGCGTTGAACGCCTGGATCAGCGCCATGTAGGTCAGCCCCACCAGGCCCAGGAACGCGATGGTGCCCACCACGTACACCGGCACCAGCCCCACCCCGAAGTGCACCACCAGGTACATCACCAGCACCTGGGAGATCGCGATCAGCGCGGCCGGCCAGTACGACGCCAGCACCACCCGTAGCGCGCCCAGGCCTGTCGAGATGGGCCGGGTCTGGATGGGCCGCAGCAACATCCAGGTGATGATGCCGCCGACGAAGAGGGCGAGCGGCAGGAAGAACGGCGCGAATCCGGTGCCGAAGGTCTTGGCGCGGTTGTCGTGGTGCTGGTCCAGCTCCACCGGCGCCGACAGCGTCTGCGCGACGGCGGTGCGCTGCTGGTCGTCCCACTGCGGCACCTGCTCGCTGCCCTCCTTCAGCTGCGACGCCAGTTCCCCGGAGCCGTCCTTGAGTTGGGTGGTGCCGTCCGCGAGCTGCCCGGCGCCCTGCGCCAGCGTCTCGCCGCCGGTGGACAGCTGGGTGAGCCCGTCGTCGAGGGCGCGGGCCCCGGACGCGGCCTGCTGGCCGCCGCTCTGCAGCTGGGTCAGTCCGTCGCGCAGCTGCCCGGCGCCGCCGACGGCCTGCGACATCCCGGCCCGGTAGGGGCTCGACGGGTCGCCCAGCTGGAACGCGAGTTGCTGTGCGCCGTCGCGGAGTTGGTCGAGCTGGGCGCGGGTGCCGGCGTCGAGGACGGGCCCGAGGGCGCCGGTGACGCGGTCGACCAGCTGGTTCACACCGGCGCTCAATTGTCCTGCGCCGTCACCCAGCTGGGTGGTGGCCCCGGACAGCTGGTCCAGCCCGCCGGCGAGCGCGGACGCGCCCCCGGTGGCGGTGTCGATGCCGGCGGACAGCTGCGCGGTGCCGTCGGCCAGTGCGGTCGAGCCCGCCTTGGCGGTGCCCAGTCCGTCTGCGAGCGTGCGCGATCCGGTCGCCAGCTGCTGCGCGCCGGCGTCGGCGGTCTGCGTGCCGGTGGCCAGCTGCTGCGCGCCGTCGGCGGCGCGGCGGAGTCCGGCACCGGCGTCGCCGAGGCCGACGAGCACCTTGTCGACGGACTGTTCCCCGATCTGCGCGCTCACCGCGTTGAGGATCTGCTGGGCCGCGTTCTGCCCGATCACGGTGCCCAGGTAGTTGTTGGCGTCGTTGAACGTGAAGATGAGCCGGGCCTTCTCCGGGTCCGGTCCGGTGGGGGAGGCCACCGACCGGCTGAAGTCGCCGGGCAGCGTCACCGAGAAGTAGTAGCGCCCGTCCGCGACACCGGTGGACGCCTCGTACGCGGTCACCTGGTGGAACTCGAGTTCGCCGGAGTCCACCAGCCCCTGCGTCACCTGGTCGCCGGCGTTGAGGGGTTGGCCGTCGACGACGGTGCCCTGGTCCCTGTTGACGAGCGCGACGGGGATCTTGCCGGCCTGGCTGAACGGATCCCAGAACGCCCACAGGTACAGCGCACCGTAGAGCAGTGGCATGAGCACGATCGTCACCAGCGCGACACGCGGCATGAGACCGCGGGAGAACCGTTTGAGTTCGGTGCCGAGCGACATCCCTGCGAGCATGGGTTACTCCTCGCCTTCCGGTGCGATGTCCGAGAGCGGGTGGAATTCGTGGGCGGGCGAGCCGGGCGGCAGCGGGTTGACGGCGGACGCGATCACCGTCTGCCGCGCCCCCAGCATCGCCAGGTGCTCCACCAGGCGGGCCCGATCGTCCTCGGCGCGTACCTGTTCCAGGTCGTCGATGAGCAGCAGCGGCGGCACCCGGGTGTTGGCGACCGCGATCCGCAGCAGCAGGTTGTCGAGTTCGCCCAGGTCGCTGACGTAGTCGGTGAGCGCGGGCAGCGGACGGTTGCCGAACACCGGACCGCACACCTGCTCGAGCTCCCGCTGACCGGCCCGGCGGATCAACCGGTACCACGTTGCGTCCCAACGGATCTGCTCGGTGATGAGATCACGCACCGTCACCGACTCGGAGATGTTGTCGATGCCCTCGAAACCCGCGATCGCCGACACGGCGCGGATCCCGCCCGGTTTGCTGCGGCCCAGCACCCGCAGCGTGCCGGACGACGGTTTCATCCGCCCGCTCAGCGTCAACAGCAGTGAGGTGCGGCCGGATCCGGCGAAGCCCTGGATCACCGCCAGCCCGCCGAACGGGATGTGCAGGTCCACCGGACCGAACACCGGTCCCAGCGAGCCGCTGCGCGTGAGCCGCTCCGCGCGGACGGCGAGGACCGGGCCGGTGGGCTCGGAGTACTCGGTGTGTTCGTCCATGCTGGTCACAGCGGCTCACCAACCTCGTTTCGGCGTCGGAATCGACATCGACCAGCCAAACACAACCGAGTGGTCTGCGCCGGGTATGGCGCGAATCGGTGCACACCCGTCCCGATCCCCGTCCGGGCGGGTCAGTCCGGCAGCGCCACCACGTCCGGGATCTCGCCGTCGAGGATGCGCCGGGCGGCGTCACGCAGCTGGCGCTCCCCCAGCCGCTGCAGCCACCGCCGGCCCGCCGGGACGCGGCCGAGCACGTGGTGTTTGGCGACGTTGACGACGAAACGGCCGGCCGGGTACCAGGGTGGGCGCACCGGCACCCGCAGCGCCCGCACCCCGGCCGGGCCCAGCAGCGTGGTGGCCAGCGACAGGCCGCGCTCGTACTCGTAGCGGCGGCGCAGCCGCTGGAACCGCGGGTAGGGGGTGCGCAGCGGCAGGTCCACCAGCGACGCGGCCAGCGCGTAGCTGTGCTCGTCGGCGGCGGGGGCGGACGCGCCGATCTGGTACATCATCCGCAGCCCGGCGCGTTCGACGAACGGCAGCCAGTGCGGGTCGACGCCCATCAGCCAGCCGACGTAGCACCACAGGTGCAGGACGGCGTCGGCCTCGCGGCGGGTGTAGCGGACCCCGAGGACGCGCGTGTGCAGCAGGAACGTGATGGAGAACAGCCCCAGGGTGCCGGCCTGGTCGAACTGGTTGACCGGGAGCCCGCGCGCGGCGCTGTCCCAGCCGGCCTCGTGCTCGTGGTGGTAGTCGACGAACGCGTGCATCAGCCGCACGTGCACCGACAGCGTGAAGCCGGGCCCGAAGCGGTCCAGTCCGCCGTCGGCGACGCAGCCGTTCCACCACGTGCCGGTCTCGGCGATGCGGCGGCGGGTGCGCTCCCCGGTCAGCCGGCCCGACGACGTCAGCACCGGCAGCGGCCCGGAGTTGTTGTAACCGCCCAGCAGCGAACCGTAGGCCAGCACGTCGCCCACGTCCTTCCCGACGCGGCGCAGCGTCCGCGCCCCCAGCGCGATCTTGTCGCGGTCCACCCAGTGGGGGGTGTCCTCGAGCAGCGCGAAGTACTCGCGCAGCGGCGCCGGGGCGTCGGGCACCGCGTCGACGCCCTCGGCGAGCGCCCGCCGGAACTGGGCGAGGGTCACGGTCCGGTCCCGGCGGATGGCGCGGACCAGCGCGGCGCTGGGCTCGTCACGGGTGAGCAGCGCGCGGCGCAGCGCGTCGGCCTCCCGCGGGGTCGCGTCCGGGGACGGCCACGCGAACGGCCGGAGTGGGGCGGTCACCCGCGCGGAGCGGGCACGGTCGCGCATGTAGCGGCTGGGACCCTCGGTGATGGTGGTCACAGCCCCAGCGTGCATCTGACAACCGGTGTTGTCAATCGTTGGCGGGGCCGGGAACGGCGAGGCCCCCGCCGGTGGATACCGGCGGGGGCCTGCGAACGGCACTGCGGGAGTGCGGGAGTCAGCCGATCAGAACGCGGCCTCGTCCATCTCCATGATGTCGTTGTCGAGGTGCGACAGGATGTTGCGGGTCGCGGTCAGCTCGGGCAGCACGTTCTTGGCGAAGAACGACGCGGTCGCGATCTTGCCCTCGTAGAACGGCTTGTCCTTGTCGGACGCACCCTCGTCGAGCGCCTTCAGCGCGATCTCGGACTGGCGCAGTAGCTGCCAGCCGATGAGCAGGTCGCCCACCGACATCAGGAAGCGGACCGAGCCCAGGCCCACCTTGTACAGCTCGGTGGGCTGCTCCTGCGCACCCATGAGGTGCCCGGTGAGCGTGGCGGCCATCGCCTGGACGTCCTCGAGCGCGGTCGACAGCAGCGCGCGCTCGGTCTTGAGGCGGCCGTTGCCGGCCTCGCTGTCGATGAACTTCTTGACCTCGCCGGCCACGTGGGCCAGCGCGACGCCGCGGTCACGGGCGATCTTGCGGAAGAAGAAGTCCTGCGCCTGGATGGCGGTGGTGCCCTCGTACAGCGAGTCGATCTTCGAGTCGCGGATGTACTGCTCGATCGGGTAGTCCTGCAGAAAGCCCGAGCCGCCGAGGGTCTGCAGGCTCTCGGTCAGGTACTGGTACGCCCGCTCGGAGCCCACACCCTTGACGATCGGCAGCAGCAGGTCGTTGACGCGGTGCGCCAGCTGCTCGTCGGCGCCCGAGACCAGCTGCGCCATCTCCGGCTCCTGGTGCGCGGCGGTGAAGAGGTACACCGCGCGCAGGCCCTCCGAGTACGCCTTCTGCAGCGCCAGGCTGCGGCGCACGTCCGGGTGGTGGGTGATGGTGACGCGCGGAGCGGTCTTGTCGGTCATCTGCGTCAGGTCGGAGCCCTGCACGCGCTCCTTGGCGTAGTCGAGCGCGTTGAGGTAGCCGGTCGACAGCGTCGAGATGGCCTTGGTGCCGACCATCATGCGGGCGTGCTCGATGACGTCGAACATCTGCGCGATGCCGTTGTGGACCTCGCCGACCAGCCAGCCGACGGCCGGGGTGCCGTGGCCGCCGAAGGTGAGCTCACACGTCGCCGACGCCTTGAGGCCCATCTTGTGCTCGACGTTGGTGACGAAGACGCCGTTGCGCTCGCCCATCTCGTTCTTCTCGAAGTCGAAGTGGAACTTGGGGACGAAGAACAGCGACAGGCCCTTGGTGCCCGGGCCGGCGCCCTCGGGGCGGGCCAGGACCAGGTGGAAGATGTTCTCGAACAGATCGTCCGAGGTGGCGGACGTGATGAAGCGCTTGACGCCCTCGATGTGCCAGGTGCCGTCGTCCTGCTTGATCGCCTTGGTGCGGCCCGCGCCCACGTCGGAGCCGGCGTCCGGCTCGGTCAGCACCATGGTGGCGCCCCAGCCGCGCTCGACCAGCGTGGCCGCCCACTGCTTCTGCTCCTCGGTGCCGTTCTTGAAGAGCACGTCCGCGAACGACGGGCCGGCGGCGTACATGAACGCGGCCGGCTGCGAGCCGAGCAGCATCTCCGCGATGGCCCACACCACCGCGCGGGGCACCGGAACACCGCCGACCTCTTCGCTCAGGCCCATGCGGTACCACTCGGCGTCCCACATCGCCTTGAACGACTTCTTGAAGGACTCCGGCAGCGTCGCCTCGTGGGTCTCGGGGTCGAACACCGGCGGGTTGCGGTCGGCGTCTGCGAAGGCCTCACCGAGCGGGCCCTCGGCCAGACGTGCGACCTCGGACAGCATGTCCTTGACGGTGTCGGCGTCGAGGTCACCCCACACGCCCTCACTCAACGGCTTGTCCAGACCGAGTACCTCGAACAGGTTGAACTCGAGGTCGCGGACGTTGCTCTTGTAGTGGCCCATGTTCTCTCCCTGAAGTGCACTTCGTTGGTGCGGTCTGTCTTTCCGTCGAGTACCGCCCAAGTAGCTACTCGTCGGTAACTTATTCGATGTTACTCGCGATTAAGTTAGCTGCCAAGAGCAGGTCTGCGAGCGACCAACAATGCGTCGATCGCGGTCCGGCCGTCGACGTCGCGATGGCGCCGTTCGGCCACCGTCACGTCGAGGCGGCCGGCGATGTCGGCCACCAGATCGTCTGGCGTGTAAAGGATTTCGGGATCGGGGGGGCCACCCACGCCTTCGGTGAGGTTGAGCGAGTCGTGACCCAGGATCATGAGGATTCCCTCGGGTTTCAACGAGTCGATGATGCGACTCACAAGGGCGCGCCGCTCGGCCGGCGGCAGGTGCACGAAGATCATCAGCACCAGGTCGTGGCCCGACGGGTCGGTCGGTTCGGCGGGGGCGGTGATGTCGTCGACGACGTAGTCCAGGCGCTCGCGCACCCGTCGCGGCGCCTGGGCCGCGATCTGCCGGGCCTTCTCGATCGCCACGGGGGAGAAGTCGACGCCGGTGGTGCGCCACCCGCGCGTCGCGAGCCACAGCGCGTGCCGGCCCTCGCCGCACGCCAGGTCCAGCGCGCGCCCCGGTGGCAGCGACGTCGCGAACTCCACGACCACCGGATTCGGCGGCGCACCCCACACCATCTCCGCCTGCGCATACCGCGCGTCCCAGTCGCGTGCATCCATGCCTACGACCGTATAGCGGCGGCGGCATTCCCTCCCGGCACGCGAACCGGTCGTTCGTTCCGCGGCGCGCCCCGGGAAGGGTCCGTCGCCGTAATGGAACCGTCGCTCAGCCGACGGTATTAGAACTGTCGGCTCAGCCGCTGTAGTGGAACTGTCGGCTCAGCCGACGGTGATCCGGCGGTGCGCCAGCTTCCAGCGCCCGTCCTCGTAGCGGTGGGTGTCGTCGTAGCGGCCGACGCCGGCCAGCTTCGGCTGCGTCGTGGTGTCGCGGAAGAACAGCCAGTACGCCGTCGACGACGCCTCGGTCTCCGAGTCCAGCGACACCGCCACCGTGGTGATGACGTGCCGGCTCGCGGTGCCCGGACCCTGGATGCCGCCTGCGCGACGTTCGCGCACACCCTCCTCGATCACCGCGATGCCGCGACGCTGCTGCGCGGCCATGCCGGTCACCGGGTTGGGCTGCGACTCCCAGACGGCGTCGGCGGTGAAGTGCTCGAGATACTCCTCGACCGTGCCGTCGTCGGCCAGCTGGGCGATGCGGGACAGCAGGTCCTGAATCTCGCCACGCGGGTCGGTGCTCGTCTGCTGCGCCACGTCGTCTCCTCGCTGATGCAAACCAATCATTTGCTCGGGACGTTAGTGGTTCGGTGTCGTCAGTTCCAGGCGGTGTGCCAGTAGGCGGCATTCTGCGACGTCTGTCGGACGACGGCGTCGGGTGCGGGGGCCGCCGGCCAGATCGTCACGCGGTATCGGTCGGGCCCGTCGCCGCTGTCCGTCTCGTGCCCGGCGTCGATGCCGGCGGCGCAGTACCGGACGCGGTAGGTCCCGGCCGGCAGCGGGATCCGGTCGCCCACCACGTCGCCGCCCCACTCCTGTACTTCCAGGCCGTCCGAGCCGACGACGGTCAGCGGTGCCTCGACAATCTCCTCCCACGACGCGTCCACGGGCGGCTCGTCGGCGACGGCCTCGACGGTCAGCGCGACGGTTCCGGTGTGCAGGCCCGTCACGAACCAGGCGACACCCGGCTCGGCTGTGCCGCACAAACCGTTGCGCTGCCCGACGAACCCGTCGGCCATGTCCTCGCTCGAGGTGCCGGGTTCGGCGAGGTAGAACTGGCCGTACGCGACGTTGATCCGGTCGTCGAACGCGACCAGCGCACCCTGTCCACCGGTCGGATCGGGGCCGGGATGCGCCTTTGCCGGCGTCGATGGCTCCTGGTGCGGAATCAATTCCTTGACCCGGCTCAGTTCCTCGTCGGTGAGCTCGTGCCCGCTGCGCAGGCACCACTTCCATCCGCGGTCCTCCCAGCGGACCTCGTGCGGGTAGCCGCCGTAGTCGAGTTCCTGGGGCGCCTTGGCGGCGGCCGGCCAGCGCGTCAGCTGCGCCCCACCGTTCACGGCGAGGTCCATCGTGAGCGTTCCGGTGTCGGGGTCGCCGCCGGACAGGTCCACCCGAAACCCGGTGGGCCAGTAGGTCGGTGCGGGCAGGCCCCGTTCCGCGATCCGCTGCAGCTGCTCCCGCCGCAGCAGCCACTCGTCGGGGCGCTCGGTGTACGGGCCGGTCCACGCGAATGTCTCGTCCGGGATCTGCGGGTCGAGTTCGAAGTCCAGCAGCTCCAGCCGCATCGAGCCCTCGGCGAGTTCCAGTGCGACCACCACGCCGGTCGCGTCGTCGAACGTCACGTCGATCGTGTTGCCCAGGCGTGGGTCCCGGATCCGGACCTGCCACGCGTCGCGGCCACGCACGGAGACGGCTCGCGGGGCACCATCGGGTTCCACCGGAGGTTCGCCGGTCTGGCCGATCTCCCACATCCGGAACGCCTCGGTGAGCTGGGACGGATGCCCGCCGCCCCACATCGTGTACGAGTTGTCGGGCTGCCGTTCCATCCCGCCGTCCGGCGTCCGGTGGAACTGTCCGGCCGGACCGTAGACGATGCACGGGGTCCCGTCCCGTTCGGTGCGCCAGCATCCCGGCGGCGCGTACCAGAAGCGTTCGGTGAACTCGCTGCCGCCGACCGTCGCCCGCATGGTGCCGGTGATGCGCCGTCCGGCCGAGGCGTAGTTGCGGCCGCGCAGGTCGTGCCAGGTGGGGTCGTCGCTCATCTCGTCGACCCTACCGAGCGGACCGCCCGGTTTGCCTGATCGACCGCTGACTCACCCCAGCGACGTGTGCATCAGCAGCACGTTGTAGTTGGAGTGCACGGTGGTGAGGAAGTACAGGTCCGGCCCGGACGACCACGGGTGCATGTAGGCGCCGTACATGGTGGGCAGCTCGTTGCCGTCGACGAGGACCTCGGGCGGGCTCCACGGGCCCGCCGGGTTCGACGCCCGGCGCATGACGACGGAGTTGCGGTTGTCGGTGGTGAGCATCAGGTACTGGCCCAGGTAGTCGTTGTACTGCACCGAGATCTCGCCGACGCCGCCGAACGTGACGGGCGCCGCGACGTCGGGGTTCTCGCGCACCCACTTGCCGCCGTCCCAGTACTCGTAGGCGCGCAGGTCGCGCATCTGCGGTTCGCGGACGCGGGCGAGGTAGACCAGTCCGCCGCGGCCGGGCGGGGTGCCGTACTGGTAGACGTAGCCGCCGCTCTTGACGAAGGCGCCCATCTGGAAGTTGAGGTTGCCGCCGACGGGCGGGCGCCGGGTCTCGGTGGCCTCGATCCAGTTTTCGCCGTTGTCGGTGGAGAACACCAGGCTCGAGTAGTTGGTGTCCCAGCGGCCCGGATCGCCCCAGCTCTTCACCGACATCATGCTCATGTACTGCATGCCGTCCGCGGCGACGCCGGCGGTGGGGATGCGGCTGATCTCGACGAACGGGATCTTGGGGCTGGGGACGAGTTCCTTGGACTGCCCGACGATGTCGCGGGGCGTGCTGTCGAACGTCATGCCGTCGCCGAGGTTGCGGTCGCCGCTGCGGAACAGGACGTTGCTGCGCCACGACCACAGGCTGCCCACCAGCAGGTTGGGCAGGCCCAGTCCGGCGGTGTCGCCGAACGCGGTGAGGACCTGGCCGTTGCCGTTGTCCCACATGATGCCCAGGTCGGTGCCCAGCACGTTGGCGTCCTGGGTGCGGTTGGCGCTCAGCAGCCCGGTGGCCTGCGCGACGGCCTGGCTGCGGCCGTGCAGCACCGGGACCCCGTGGGTGCCGTTGAGGACGGGAATGGGATTGACGGAATTCGGGTCCGCAGTGGCCGGGGACGAAAGGGCGAATACGGACGCCGACGCGCATATCACGCCTGCTATTGCGGACTGAACTCGCTGTCGTTTCACGAAGGGTCCCATCGGCGGTGGAATGCGGGCTTCACCTGGTGTGATGCCCCGAAAGCGCTGACGCCTCGCGGGCTTGTCGAGGCGCGTCATACGCTATCCAGCGCGGCCGCGTTTATCGGCCGAATCTCGGGCATTTACAAGATCGTCATATTCGATTCCGGGAATTGTCCGGAAATGGTCGACGCGGCGATTCGTCGGCGATGTCCGAAAGGTCCGCACCCCCGCGCGGCAGGGCGCTGAAGTGCGCCTCAGTACCGTGTCGTCTCGGACGGGGGCCGCGCGGGCTCCCTCGCGGGACGCAGAGGTGTCCCGCTTTTCGGCTGTAGGAAGGACCGAACATGGTTGCGCAGATCTCGAACTCCACCGAGGTCAGGCAGTCCGCCATTCTCGGGTTGGGGGTGTACCGCCCGGAGCGGGTGGTGAGCAACGACGAGATCTGCCAGACGATCGACTCCACCGACGAGTGGATCCAGTCGCGCTCGGGCATCAAGAACCGCCGGTTCGCGGGCGACGAGGAGACGGTGCTGGCGATGGCGATCGCCTCGGGCCGCAAGGCGCTCGAGGCCAGCGGGCTCTCCGGCGAGCAGATCGGCGCGGTCGTCGTCGCCAGCTCCACCTACCCGCTGCAGACCCCGCAGTGCGCGGCCGTGGTCGCCGACGCGCTCGGCACGGGCGGCTCGGCGGCGTTCGACGTCACGGCCGGCTGCGCGGGCTTCTGCTACGCGCTGTCCGTCGCATCCGACATGGTCCGCCTCGGCACCGAGGACCACGTGCTGGTCATCGGGGTGGAGCGGATGAGCGACAGCACCGAGCCCACCGACCGCAGCGTGCGGTTCATCTTCGGCGACGGCGCCGGCGCGGTCGTCGTCGGACCCAGCGACACCGCGGGCATCGGCCCGGTGGTGTGGGGGTCGGACGGCTCGCAGGCGCAGGCGATCCGGCAGGAGCCGGACTGGCTGGCGTTCGCCAACGACCCCACCCAGCGGCCGTGGATCAAGATGGAGGGCACCACGGTCTTCCGCTGGGCCGCGTTCGAGATGGGCAAGATCGCCGTGCAGGCCGCCGAGCGGGCCGGCGTGGCGCTCGAGGACCTGGGCGCGTTCATCCCGCACCAGGCCAACGGCCGCATCAACGAGGTGATCGCGCGGCAGATCAATCTGCCGGAGTCGGTGCCGGTGTCCGACGACATCGCCGAGACCGGCAACACCTCGGCGGCGTCCATCCCGCTGGCCATGGAGGAGGTGCTGCGCACGGGCAAGGCGCAGCCGGGTGAGCTGGCGCTGCTGGTCGGCTTCGGCGCCGGCCTCTCGTACGCCGGTCAGGTCGTGACGCTGCCGCCGCTCGCGAACTGACACCCCACCCCGGACGGCGGACGGGCCCGCTCGCAGTGCGCGAGCGGGCCCGTCGGCGTCCGGTCGGTCAGTTGTTCGCCAGGAAGGTGTCGATCATCGCGAGCTCGTCCTCGTCGAGGGGGCGCCGCAGGTGGCTGACGTTGCGGGCCACCTGCGCCGGCGACGCGGAGCCGATGAGCACCGACGCGATCTGCGGGCGGGCGTCGAGCCAGGCCAGCGCCAGTTCGGAGAGCTGCCGGTCGAGCTTGCTCGCCAGCGTGAGCAGGTTCTCGACGCGGGAGAGCGCCTCGTCGGTGGCGGTGGCGGCGAAGTAGTCGGACTTGTCGAAGCGCGACCCGGCGGGGAACGCGCTGCCCTTGCGGTACTTGCCGGTGAGCAGGCCGGCCGCGAGCGGGTAGTAGGGGATCACCGCCAATTCGTGCTCCTCGCAGGCCGGGACGATGTCGGCTTCCACCTTGCGCTCGAGCAGGTTCCACTCGATCTGCGCGGCGACGAAGCGGGGCAGCCCGCGCTCGCGGGCGGTGTCGACGGCGGCCGCGATCTGCTGCGCCGAGCTGTTGGAGCACGCGATGTGCCGCACCTTGCCGGCCTGCACCAGCTCGTCCAGGGCGCCCAGGGTGTCCGCGATCGGGACGTCCGGGTCGGGCATGTGCTGGTAGTAGAGGTCGATGTGGTCGACGCCCAGGCGGCGCAGGCTGGCCTCGCACGCGCGGCGGACGTAGTCGGGGGCGGAGCCGCGGTCGGTCTCGCTCATCGGGCCGCCGAACTTGGTGGCGATGACGGCGTCGTCGCGGCGGCCGGCCAGGGCGGCGCCCAGGATCTTCTCGGACTCGCCGGTGGAGTAGATGTCCGCCGTGTCGAAGAACGTGATCCCGTGCTCCAGTGCGGCGTCGACGACGGCGCGGGACTGTGCCGCGTCGAGTCGTGAACCGAAGTTGTTGCAGCCCAGGGAGACCGTCGAGACGGACAGATCGGTTCCGGGGAGGGTGACGTACTGCATGGTGGGGGACATCGAACTCCTGACGCTGGCACTCGAGGGGGCGGACGGCCTGCCCGAGTTCGGACTGTACGCCCGCAGGGGCCACGCTGCCGAGGCCCAATTCCGGTGTGTGGTAACAGTCGGCAAACGGATTTCGCCCACCCGATAGGATTCCTCGCTGCGAACGTATGTGCGAGAGATGAGGGTTCGGTGCGACGGTTTCTGGCCGTGTTGGGGTCGGTGTGTCTGGCAGTGATCATGGCGGTCGGGTATGTCCTGATCGACAAGTGGACGGCTCCGGACGGTGGGGGTTCCGGCGGGGCGCCCAGCCCGACGCTGCCGGCGGGGGAGCTGACCGGGCTGCTCGCGCAGGTGGTGGTGGCGCCCGAGCTGCCGATGACCGGCTACAGCCGCGAGGAGTTCCCGCACTGGGACCTCAACACCCCCGAGCACGGCTTCGGTGCCGACTTCGCCCAGTACGCCCGCTGCACCACCCGGGACGTGATGATGCTGCGCGACGCCGTCGGCCCCGTGCAGCTGGATCCGAAAAGCTGTGAGCTGACGGTCGGCTCGGGCGGCGGCTGGCAGGACGAGTACGGCTTCATCGACCGCAAGACCGGGGCGCTCAAGCCGTACAAGTTCATGACGGAGTCGTCGGCGGTGGACGCCGAGCACATCGTCGCGTTGGCCGAGGCCTGGCGGTCGGGCGCCGCGAAGCTGGACGAGAACACCCGCCGCAACATCGCCAACGACGCTGTCAACCTGGTGGCCGCGGACCCGTCGGCCAACCGGTCCAAGGGTGACCAGGACGCCGCGAACTACCTGCCGCCCGGGAAGTTCCGGTGCGCGTACGTCGGTCGATACCTTCAGGTGAAGGTAAAGTACGGGCTGTCCGTCGACTCCGCCGAGCAGGCCGCTCTGCGGACCGCCGTCGACGACTGTGTCCGCGAAGGAGGCTCGGGATAAACGACATCGTCGCGCTCCCCGTCGAGGCCGCCGTCATGACCGCAGAGGAAGGGACGGTGTCGGGGTCGCTCGAGATCACGCTCGACGACGACGGCCACGGCCTGGTCCGCTACCGGGACACCGAGAGCTGGTTGACCATCGGCAATCTCGACGACGACCCGCCCCGCGTGTGGGCGACGGTCGCCGAGCTGGCCGACGCCATCGAGGTCGACGCCGGCGCCCGCGACGTGGCCGGCAACGTGATCCCGTTCGAGGCCTGAGCTTTCGGGGGCCGAGGTGCTAGAAGTTCGGCTCCACGGCCGTGGCCACCGGGCTGTGCGACGTGACGGCGGCGTCCTTGGACTCCTCCGCCCGCTTGCCGATGGCGATGTAGAGGACCACGGCCACGATCAGCGCGGCCACCATGAAGCACCAGAAGGCGATGTTCCAGCGGGCCTGGCTCGCGCTGGTCTGCTGACGAGTCTTGACGAGTCGTCGGTTTCGTTTCCCCACGAAGCGAGATCATGCCCAATTCGGTTGAGCGCCGCGACTTCTGGAGTGATCTTGATCGGTAAGGAAACTTAGGTCCCGAACCGGACACTGGGGGGCAGCGACGAGGGCCCGCCCCTACCGCGCGTTCCCCGAGTCGGCACCGATCATCACCACGTCGGCGGTCACCTCTGCCGTCACGAAGCGTTCGGCGTCCGCCGGCACGTAGCGGGACACGTAGCTGTGGTCGAGATGTTCAGCTCGATACTCAGTCGCCTCGTAGAGGGCCGCGGCAGTCACGAGGGCGACAGCGAAGACTCCCCAGAATGCGACCTCTCGGCGGTGCTGAGCCCAGAGGGCCTGTCGTCGATGTACCGGCTTGCGGTGCCGCTTGCCCATGCCCACCCTCGTGTTCAACCGTGCCGCCGGCGCTCTTTCGCGCCGCCGATGTTCGATCGATTGATCTCTGCGATGGCGGTGTGCGTTACCGAGCAGCCCGACCCGCGTGCCACCTCACCCGCCGTCGACACCGGTCACTGATGGGCGGCCCTACACATGGGCGGTGCCGCTGCCTGGGGTCTGAAGCAGCGGCACCTCGCCGAGGAGTGTTCGTCCGCGGACTCGACTCCGGCGACCGAGATGTACCCAGTTTCATTCGGGCGAAACCCCGCAGGGGACCGTGAACGCGCCTACTTGAAATGACCGCCATGCCTCTGCGAAGAGAACTTGCCGCACGCTAGGCGGACGCGTTGGGAGCACTCGCCGCGGCCACACACCGGACGGCGGTATTGGCCGACGCCCACGGCGACTGGGTGATCGACGCGTTCGACGACGCCACTCTGCCCTGCGGAAATCGGCGCACTGGATTCCCAGCGACATGCAGCGCGGTGCACTGGGTTAGTCGGTGTGAAGACGGCGCTCGGTCCCGTCGGGGGTGGACCGAGCGCCGCGGATCTGACGTTAGAGACCGGGCCCGGTTCCCACCCGGGAAATCGGGACTTTGTGCCCAGCGTCACGCGGCGGGAGGTCCTTCCGGCCAGGCTGCGTGTCCGGGAGAAATCTCGCCTACGACGGCGAGCGCCCCGGGCGGGGCGGGATCGGGCTTCGAATGCTCCACGCGTTGCTCGATGGCCCAGTAGAGGACCACGGCCAGAACCACCGCGCAGGCCATGAACCCCCAGAACGCGACGTTCAGGATGGTTCGGGTCCGACTTGGCCTCGGTCGAATCCGGTCGCTTCCCTGTCGATGTCGTCTCCCCATGGGCGCACATCATGCCGGAAGCTCCGACCTGCGTAAATAGTTTTTGTACCGACTGGTTTGTTCTGTGTCGGTGGGTGCAGATTTGTGTGTCACCCACTTCGGAGATTCTCTACCGTGCTGAGAAAACATCGCCGACAGTCCCGCCTGTAGTCGTGCGCCGCGATGGCCGACCGAGTGCCCGGATATCCGGCCGACCCACCAGGACGATCCGTCGCCTATATCGCTTTCGGCGCGGGGCGCGTACCGTGAACCCAGCAGTCAGTTTGGCTGCCAAACGAACAGGGCGGACCAAGGACTCGCCTTACCGGCGTTGGGCCCTGTTCATCGAGATCAGGCAGGTGTTTCGTCCTGTGGGCTCAGCCTTCAACCCGAGAGTAGCGAAAGCTTCGTAATTCTCGGCGTCCCCAAGGAGCGCCCTGTGCGCGTATCGATTCACAATCCCGACCACGGCCATTTCGCTGACGCCGCCACGACTTTGGCGCTCCTCACCGATCGTCCTACGCACCTGATCGTGCATGGTCTACTCCGCGCGGTCCGCGCCGAGTATCCGCGCCGGCGGTACATGCTCGCCACCTACAACGCGCCCGGCTGGCCCAGCGACTCGTGGCTCGTGCAGTTCTGCTCGAGCACGGCCGGCGAGGAGTGGACGCTGGCCGAGTCGTGCCACGTCTGGCTGGTCGACGCGTTCGACGCGACCTGCGCGCAGATGGAGAGCCTGAACCTGGCAGCCACCGCCGCCGAGGCCGCCGCTGTAGTCGTAGATCCGCCGGCGGCCGCGATCGGCACCACGGAAACCGCTCAGTCCGGCTTGTCGTCTTCGTAATCGTCAGCGGGGGGCCGCCGGAACTCGCGCTCGTCGGCGATCCGGATCGCCCGACCGATGACCAATGCGAGGACGACGGACAGCACGATCCAGCCGACGGTCAGCCAGACGATCCAGTGCACACCGCCAACTACAGCGCCTCGGCTCGGCTGCCGTAACCGGTAGGCCCGAATGACACCCGAATCTTCATCCGCCCGTGCCGCCCACGAAAAACGCCCCTCAGCCGAAACAGCTGAGGGGCGTTCTGCAGGCGAAGGGGTCAGCGGAGACCGGCGACCGCACCCACCAGGGCCAGGATCGTACCCAGCCCGCCGATCAGGGAGCCCACGCCGCTGACCACCGGCTGAATCTGCTCGATGAGTGCGAGATCGGCTTCGGACGAACCCATTGCTTCTCCTCTGTTCGTGCTTCCCCGACGCATTCGACACAGTCGAAGGCCGTGCCACTGCCAGGTGCTGCGGCACGGGCGAGGTTAGTGCATGTCGGGCATGACGGCCTCATCGGCGATGGTCATGCCGCTGCGGCGCGTCCTCGGCGTCGAGGGTGGTGGTGTCCCAGTCGAGGGTCGAGCCGAGCTCCTCGCGGTCGGCCCGCCGGATGCCGCGGCCGATGAGCACGGCTGCGCCGAGCGCGAGCACGAGCCACACGCTCAGCGCAGTCCACAGCCAAGCCATGCCTCTGTTTCTAGCATCGGCACCTGTGAAACGTTGAAGTATGCGCTGAGAACTATCTCACGCGAGCGACAGAGGTTCCGTAACGGGACGAAAGCGGTCGCGGGCCTGGTGCACGGTCAGCACCGTGATGCCCAGGGCGCGGACCTGGGCCAGCAGCGCGGCGTCGGCCGGGGTGCAGATGCCGTCCAGGGCGTCCTCGTCCACCACCGCGCAGTCGACGGTGCCTTCCAGGGTGTCGGCTCGGCCGTGGCCCAGCGCGAGCGCCAGTTCGCGGACCTCGTCCAACGTGGCGGAGTTTCCGACGAATACGACATCGCCCTTGATCGAGGTAGCGGCCTGATCTCCGAGTGCGTGGCTCATGTGACTCCTTTGGCGACTTGTGGAAGCGCGGTGCCGGCTGGGGGCAACTGGTGTGTGCCCAACGGGAGACGTGCTCGCCGTTAGCGAGGCTCTCGAATCGTATGCCGGTATGCGGCTGCGCGCTCGTCGGGAGCGCACTGCACCGGTTAAGTGGTCAGTCGACCGGCACGGTTTCCGGTGCCGCCGGGGCGCCCTGTGGACGTCGGCGCCGCCGGGTGGTGAGCAGCCGCTGGGCGGCCGAATCGAGCAGGTAGCCCAGGACGCCGATCACCAGAATCACCGCCATCACCTGGTCGTATGCCAACTGGTCGCGGGCGTTGAGGATCTGGTAGCCCAGCCCGGACCGCACCCCCAGCATCTCCGCCGGCACCAGCACCACCCAGGCGATGCCCAGCGCCACCCGCAGCCCGGTCTGCAGGTGCCCGCGGATCGCGGGCAGCACCACGGTGGTGAGCCGCTCACGCCGGGTGGCTCCCATGGATCGGGCCACCAGCAGGTAGCCGGGTTCGATCGCGTGCACACCCGCCGCGGTGTTGATCACGATGGGCCAGACGGCGGCGGCCGCGATGAGGAAGAAGACCGGGCGGTGTCCGATTCCGAACAGCGCCACCGCGATCGGTGCCCAGGACAGCGGCGAGATCATCCGCAGGAACTGGGTCACGGGCCGGACGGCGCGGTCGATGGTGGGGTTCAGCCCGATCACCAGCCCCAGCGGTATGCCGATCACCGCGGCGATCAGCAGCCCGACGAGCAGCCGCCACATGCTCGCGGCCAGGTCGGGGAGCAGCACCCCGCGCTCGAACAGCTCCACCAGTGCCGGGACCACCTCCTGCGGCGCGAAGTCGCGGATCAGGGAGCCGGCACCGGCGACGATCGTGGTGGCGAACCACCACAGCGCCACCGCGATCGCGATCGCGACCACCGGTGGCCACCACGCCGTCTCGCGGGTACGGGGGGAGGGGCGGCTGCTCACGTCGGTTCCACTTCCTCGGTACGGGTCAGGTCGGCGGGCAGCCCGAACGCGGTCGGGCCCCCGCCCCGGCTCAGGGACTGCCGGACGAATCGGTCGTCCACCAGGTCGGTGTGGACGGTGGCGGGGTCGAGGCGGGACAGGAACCGGCGGTCCCCGTCCACCTCGGTGTCCTGCATCGCCTCCACCAGCGCGCGGGTGAAGCTCGGGAAGGGGAACGGCTGGAACCCGATCCGCTGCGGCTGCCAGTCGTGGTGGGTGATCGGGTAGGTGTCGGCCGGATAGGTCAGAGCCTTGGTGATCGCCGGGAGTGGCTGCGGCAGATAGTTGCCCGCCTTGAGCATCTCCGCGGCCTGCTTGCGGTCCGTCGAGATGCGCAGCTGCGCGGCGGTCACCGCGTCGGTGAGTTGTTGCACGCCGGTCGGATTGCGGTCGACGACGTCCTCGTGGACCAGCAGCGCGCAGCACGCGTGGTCGCGCCACACGTCGCCGAGGAACCGGTGGATCCGGCCCACGCCCTTGATCTCTGCCGCGGCGTTGAACGGGTCGGCCACGGTGTAGCCGCCGATGGCACCGTTCGCCAGCGCCGGCAACATGTCCGACGGGCTCATCACCACCAACCCGACGGTGCCGGCCGCCTTCGACGGCGCGGAACGCACCACCGCGCGAAGGCCGTTCGCCCGCAGCATCTTCTGCAGCACGATGTTGTGGATGGACCACCAGAACGGGATGGCCACCTGGCGGCCGGCCAACTGCCCCAGGTCGGTGACGTCCGGGGCGACGGTGAGCGCGGAGCCGTTGGTGTGGTTCCAGCCCAGGATCCGGGCCGCGCCGCCCAACGAGTAGCGCAGCTGCACGGCCATCGGCATCAGCAGGTGCACCACGTCCACGTGCCGGCTCATGAACGCCTCGGCCAGGCTCGACCAGCTGCGGAACATCACCGGCTGCGCGGTGGTCACCGGGGTGCCCGCGTACAGCCCGGCCCGGTGCGCGACCAGCAGCGGTGCGGCGTCGGTGATCGGCAGGTAGCCCACCCGCAGCTGCCCGCTGGTGTTGGCGCGGCTGGTGCCGGCGGTGCGGGCCAGGTCGGCGATCCCGGCGAGGCCGCCGGCGGCTGCCAAGCCCACTGCGCCGCGCAGCAGGGTGCGCCGGTCGACGAGTCCGCTCACGGCCCGGGAGTCCCGACGAGTGCGGTGGTGCGGTAGGCGGCCAGGATGTCGGCGCGCAGGGCGTCGTCGGCGGTGCGGCCCGCGCAGTCCCATTCGCGTTGCACGGTGCCGCCGTCGCCGATGAGCACGATGCGGTGTCCCAGCACGATGGCCTCGTCGATGTCGTGGGTGACGAGCACGGTGGTGCAGCCCAGTTCCTCGGCGACGCCGGCGAGCCAGTGCTGCAGGTCGCCGCGGATGGCGGGGTCGAGGGCACTGAACGGCTCGTCCAGCAGCAGCAGCTGCGGCCGGATCGAGACGGCCCGGATCACCGAGACCCGTTGCGCCTGCCCGCCGGAAAGCTCGTCGGGGTACGCGTCGGCCACCTCGGCCAGGCCGAACCGGTCGAGCAGCCCGTCCGCGTACGCGGGATCGAAGACGTCCCGGTTGGCGGCGAACCGGTCGCCCAGGCGGACGTTCTCGCGGACGGTGAGCCACGGCAGCAGCAGCGGCTTCTGGAAGACGACGCCGGTGCGGGGCCGGGCGTCACCGGTCACGCCGTCCCACGTGATGGTGCCCGCATCCAGCTGATCGAGCCCCGCCACGATGCGCAGCAGTGTCGACTTGCCGCTGCCGCTGGCGCCCACGATGGCGAGCATCTGGCCGCGGTCGATGTCGAGGTCCACGCCGGCCAGCACCGGCCGGTGGCGGCTGCCGAAGCTCTTGTAGCCCTTGTTTATCGAGACTGCGCGAGTTCCCACCGCAGTTGTCCTTCCGACGGGGACTGGATGGGCAGGAACGCGGCCTCGCGGAACCGACGGTTGGTCGGGTGTTTGGCGGCGTAGCCGGCGCCGCCGCGGAGCGTGGCCTCGAGCCGGGTCGCGGCGACCGCGACGTGCGAGCCGTCCAGGCGCAGTTGGATCAGCTCCCGTACCGGCACGTCGTCGATGCGGGAGGCGAAGTGGTGCAACCGGGTGCGCAGCGACGTGTACTCGGCGTCCAGGGCGGCGTACTCGTCGGCGAACTGCTCGCCCAGCCCGGTGAGCAGCTGTGCGGCCTCGGCCAGTGACGCGCTGGCGATGCCGCTGCAGAAGGAGGTCTGCAGCGCCAGGAACGTGGGGCGGATGTCCCGGCAGAAGGTGAGCAGGTCGGCGCTCACCAGGCGTTCCTCGGGGACGAACACCCGCTCGAGGACCAGCGAGGTGGAGGAGGTCGCCTCCAGCGCCAGCAGATCCGGGGCCGGGTTGATGCGGACCCCCGACGAGTCCGCATCGATCACCGCGACGAACGTGGTCCCGTCCTCGCAGCGGGCCGGCAGCACGATCACCGAGTCCTCGAACACGTTGGAGGCCCAGCGGATCGGGCCGGTGATCTCGATGCCGCCGTCCACCGGGGTGGCGATCAGCGGGACGTCGCCCAGCCCGGCCGCCTGCCGCAGCCCGGCGGCCATCGCGGTGACGCCGATCGTCGCGCCGGTCGCGAGGCGGTCCCGGAACGCGGCGCGGACGCTCTCCGGGCCGCGGTCCACGTATTCGAGGCACATCCGGTGCGCCCACACCGCGAAGCCGGCGCTGAGGCTCTCGGCGGAGACGTCCTCGATGACCGCGACCATGTTCAGGAGCGGATCCGCCCCGCACCCGAGGTCGAGCAGCCCCAGTGAGCCCAGCCGGGCCACGTCCTCGCGGGTGTCGGTCTCGCCGCGGTCGAGTCGGGCGGCGCGGTCGCGCACGAACGCGCGGGCCTTCTCCCGCTCAGCGGATTTGGTGGCGTGAATGGTCGCGGTCATCGGGGTTCTACCGTTCGGTGTCGAGCTCGTGCAGGCGGCTGACGGGGGTGCTGACGATGTCGCGGGCGCGCCGGACGGCGTCCTCGTCGGGAGCGTTGTAGAAGCACAGGCACTTGGCGGTGTCCTCGCGCACGTAGGTGCGCAGGAAGCTGACCTCGGGGATGTTCGCGTAAAGCGGCGACTTCTCCTTCTTGCGGGTCAGGTAGGTGTCCATGTCGATCTCGGCCGGGATGTCCCACTCCACCAGGTAGCCGGCCTCCGGGCGCGCGGCCTTGATCTCCTCGATGTCGGCGCCGACGATCCGAACCTGGTGCGGCCCATCGAGTTCGGCGGCCTGCAGGGAATCGGCCTGAAGGTCGGGTGCGGCGCAGCCGTCGAACTCCGTGATCGCGAAGACGCGCTCGCCGCCCTTGGTCACCTGGGTCTCGATCAGCTCGCCGCCCGCGGCCGTGGTCGCCGCGTCGATCTCCTTGATGAGCTGCTCGAGCTGGTCGCGACGCTCGGCGGCGGGCGCGATTTCGTACAGGTACAGAGCCTTCGAGGACATGGGGGAACCTTCCGGTGGTGGTGATGGATACCGTCGCACGCCCACACCGACGACGCCGGGTGAGGCAATTCGGGGGTGGGAGGTGCGGGAAGCGGGCGCTCGAGGCATGCCGAGGGCCGGGGTCGCGGGACGGATCCGGTGGCTGTCGATCAGCGCATCGTGAGACGACAACACGCAGCGCCGGCAACCCGCACCAAATCCAGGTGCAGGCGGCGGGTCAGAAAGCTGCGGGTCACGGGCCGCAGTTTAGACATAGACAGAACTGTCTGTCCACTCACTGCGTGGCCGCGCTCGTTCGCTCGCTAATCTGTCCCGGTGCCGCACTACCGCCCACTCTCGAACTCGCCCCGCAGCGCCGCCGGCTCCCCTGCGGAGCGGCTGCTCGCCACCGCGACCGAACTGTTCGCCGCCAACGGAATCCGGGCGGTGGGGATCGACCGGATCCTCGCGGAATCCGGCGTCGCGAAGGCCAGCCTGTACTCGTCGTTCGGGTCCAAGGATGCGCTGGTGCGGGCCTACCTCGAGGGCCTGGACCTGCGTGACCGGGCGCGCTGGCAGGACGCTGTGACGGCCGTCGCCGATCCGCTCGAGCGGGTGTATGCCTTCTTCGACCTCGCAGCCGCGTCGGCGCCGGTCCGCAATTTCCGGGGCTGCCAGTACCTCAATGCGGCGACGGAGTTTCCCGCCGGCGGGGAGTCGATGCTGGCGCCGGTCCGCGAGCACCGAGAGTGGGTGCGCGACCGGATCGCGGAGAATGTGGCGGCCGCAGGCTGCGCTCGTCCGGACCATCTGGCCGCGCACATTCAATTGGTCTACGACGGTGCCCTCGCGGGATCGAAATTCACGCACTCGGAAGAACCGATCCACCGGGGACGAGAAATGGCCGCCGGTCTAATCGCGGGCGCACTCCGGTCCTAGGAATTCGCTCTTCCGCGCGACAAGACCAGTAAGTTGGTTTATCGTCACTTTCGCCGCCCCGCAACAAGTCTGGGCGGAACTCGGACTTGCCGCGCGTCTCGGCGGAAGTCCATGGGGAGTCGGGGAGAGAACATGGGCTCGTTCGCAGCAAGGCTGGCACTGACCAGGAAGACCGAATTGATTGCCGCCCGCGCCGCAACGTTACTCGGCGGCGGGGGGCGCTTCTGACTCTGCTCGGCGCGGCGGCCGCTCTCGGTTGAGCCGGGCCGCCACCTTCCACACACTCGTGCCGGGCGCCTCGTGCCGGCCGTGGTGACGCAATGTACGCACAGCCAGCGCAACGGCTGCGACTGACAGAAGGTCCGACACTGTGAGCCCGTGGTTTGCCGTGACGCTCCATAGGATCTGCCCTTCCAGCGGGCCGTTGGCGAACAGCCACGTCACCGCCAGCGCCGTCAGGCACACGGCAGCCGGCGGGCTGGGCCGCGCGAGGCACCACGCACCCACGACGAGAAGCAGATTCATCGTCAGGACGGGATAGAAGAGGTCGACCACTGTGCCCTTATACACCACGTCGGCCGGGTGTACGAGGTAGAGGCGTACACCCGGCCGACGTGGGTTCTTCTTCGGCGCGCGAGCGCCTGAGCGGTATTTAGACGCCGCCGCCGAACACGGCGCTGCCGAAGTCGATCAGGTTGCGGAACGACTCGAGGATGCCAGCGCCGAGAGCGTCGAAGCTCATGACGGGGATGCGGATGATGTCGAGGAGCGAGCCCATGGATTTACCTCCGAAGTAGGGGAGCGCCGTGCGTTCGCTACGTCAGGGGCGAACGCCGGGGCGGCGCAGGTGAGTTGCTGGTTAGTTGGCGCTGCTGCCGAAGAGTCCGCCGACGAAGTTGAGCAGCGTGCCGATCGTGTCCGCCGCAAGATCGATCGACGTCACGTACTCGGTGATGTAATCGAACGAGCCCATGGGGCCTCCTTTGTGATCCGTGACGACGCGATTGCGTCGCCGTTGAGCGGACGACGCCTTCTACGCCCCCGCGCCTCACGAAGTTGAACTCGTGATTGGGCGGACGTTACCAGAACAACCGGTCGTGTTGAATGTGTTGCGGGTGAAGGAGGTCCGAAGTCCCGCGGCGCGCGGGGGCACCTTCGCCCGAACGCAGGTACCTGCACTGCCGCTACGGGAATGGTCTTGGTGGCTCGAAGCGCACTTGCGGCGTCACGCCGTCTCGAGGCGAACAGCGGTTTGACCGGGCGAGACTCGGCTGGCTGCGGGCGGACGCGTCCGGAGAGGCTTGTCCACTTGTGATTCGACGATCGGGCGTCGAAGACCGGGGGCGGGGGCGGCGGCTCGGCGTGGCGGTTGCGCGCAGAGGGATGTGGAGCCGATGACGGGAATCGAACCCGCGTATTCAGCTTGGGAAGCTGATGTTCTACCATTGAACTACATCGGCATGCAGGGCTTTTGCTTCGACTTTCAAATTTGGGGTCGGAGCGGCCTTGCAAGCGGCAACTCTAGCAGAAGCCCTCCGGGCTGATTGACGGCGCACCGATCTGTGCCGAAGATCCATGATCTACGAGGGTTGCGCCCGTCGTATCGGGCGCCCCGGTAGCCTCTTCGTGTGCTGCTCTCAGACCGTGACATCCGTGCCGAGGTTTCCTCCGGACGCCTGGGCATCGACCCGTTCGAGCCGGAGATGGTCCAACCCTCGAGTGTGGATGTGCGGCTCGATGGCCTTTTCCGCGTCTTCGACAACACCAAGTACACGCATATCGACCCTGCCCTGCAGCAGGACGAACTGACGTCACTGGTCGAGCCAGCGCCGGGCGAGCCGTTCGTGTTGCATCCAGGAGAATTCGTCCTCGGGTCCACGCTCGAGATCTGCAGTTTGCCGGAGGATTTGGCGGGCCGCCTGGAAGGTAAGTCGAGTCTTGGTCGGTTGGGCCTGCTGACGCACTCGACGGCCGGGTTCATCGACCCCGGCTTCAGCGGCCACATCACGCTCGAGCTGTCCAATGTCGCGAACCTGCCGATCACGCTGTGGCCTGGCATGAAGATCGGCCAACTGTGCTTGTTGAAGCTCAGCAGCGCAGCCCAGAACCCCTACGGGAGTACGGCGGTCGGGTCCAAGTATCAGGGGCAGCGCGGACCGACTCCCTCCCGTGCGTATCTCAACTTCCCCAAGCATCCGGGCGGCATTGCCGGCTGACCGTTCGTTCGCGCTGGTCGGCCGCTCATCCATCGATCCCACTGCTGACAGTTGATTGTTCGAGCGCTGCCGGCGCCGACGAGCCCGCCATCCTGCCGTGCTCAGCCGCGATGGTGTGTTTTTTGTCACAGCAATGGAGCCGTTGCGTGTTCAGAATAGCGGCGGTGGCCAACGCGACGAGCAGGCTAGGTCCTCGCCGTATGGTCAGATAGACAGGGACTTTAGGCTCGATTCGGACAGCTGGAAAAGCTCGAAGTTTCCGAGTGACCCATCGAAAAGACGGTTAGACGCCATCGCGGTTGATTGTCTTCGCAGGTCGCTTCGGTTACTGGCCAGTAACCGCGGGGCAGGTGGCTGACAGGCGCGGTTTTGCTCGCCGCCCACCCTCCAAGAACCTCGTGAAACCTGGACGTTCGTCCAATGTTGGGGCAGGCATGCTCAGCAACCCACTCGCCCGTGGTCACCCACTTTTCTGTACGAGTCGAGAGTGTCGCCTACCCGTGCTAAAACGATTGCTGCAGCGGACAGAACGGGCCTTTTGTTCTGGAGGTGCACCCTGGCAAGCGGCGGACAAAAGAGCAGACCCTGAGGTCCCGTTCGGGTCAAGTGTCCAGTATCGTTGGCCGGTCGACCGAACGCTCAATGCGACGGTCGGAACGGGGTGGACGTATCGGGGGTGCCTTCGGGGGGCAACTCCATAGTGATCGACCCGTCGGGGGTCATAGCAAGTCTGTGCACGGTCGGTGGAGGTGGAGGAGTGACGGCAACGCATTCCCTGGAAACAGGAGCGGGGGACGGATTCGAGGCTGAGGCGCAGCTTCGAATGATGGGCCTCGCTGAATCGCAACATAGTTCACGCAGCGTGTGGCAGCGCCGCTACATGGCTGGCTTGTGGCTCTCTGACGCGGCGGTCGTGGGCCTCGCTGTTGGGGTAGCCCAGATCGCCCGGTTCGGAACTGAGACCCGGGAGGTCACGACAGCAGCCTTCTCTGGCCTCAGCTACACCGCTGCTTCGGTCGCAATGGCCTTGTTGTGGCTGTCGATGCTGACGATTCACAGGACGCGCTCGGCCCGCGTAATCGGCGGTGGGGCGGAGGAGTACCGCCGCATAGCGGTCGCTACGTTGCAGTTGTTCGGCCTGGTTGCGATCGTCAGCATGCTGTTCCACCTCGAGATCGCACGTGGCTACCTGGCGATCGCGTTCCCGGTCGGATTGTTCGGCTTGTCGCTGTCGCGGTGGATCGCGCGAAAGGTTGTGAGTCGCCAGCGAGCTGTCGGAAAGTGCAGCACATCGGTTCTCGTCGTGGGCAGCAGGCAGTCGGTACTCACGATGACAAGGAATTTCAGTCGGGATGCCGGGTCCGGGTACCGCGTTGTGGGAGTGTGTCTCCCTGGCCACGGGTTTAGAGACGACGACAACATGGTGGTCGACGGTCGAGCGATCCCGGTTCTCGGCGACGAGTACTCGGTAGTCCATGCGCTAAGGCAGTGCGGAGCCGACACGGTCGTTGTAACTGCCACCGAACACCTGGGACACGAAGGTATTCGGAGTCTGGTGTGGGAACTCGAACCGCATGACGTCGACCTGGTGGTCGCACCCGGGGTAGTTGATGTGGCCGGGCCCCGTCTCGAGATGCGACCGGTGGCGGGCTTCCCCCTGATTCACGTCGAGAAGCCGCGTTACCACGGTGCCAAGCGTTTCGGAAAATCTGCGTTCGATCTTTGCTTCTCGCTGATCGCGTTGGCAGCCGTCTCGCCGGTGATGGTCGCGATCGCGATCGCAGTGAAGGCAACGAGCAAGGGCCCTGTGCTCTACAAGTCTGAGCGGATCGGTCTCGATGGCAAGCCCTTCCAGATGCTGAAGTTCCGCACCATGGTGGACGGCGCCGACAAACAAGTCGAAGCACTGTTCGGGAACAATGAGGGCGCCGGCGTGCTCTTCAAGATGAAACACGACCCGCGGGTCACGCCCGTAGGGCGCATTCTCCGAAAGTTCAGCTTGGACGAGCTACCCCAGTTCCTGAACGTTTTGCGTCGTGAAATGAGCGTCGTGGGCCCTCGGCCCCCGCTCCGCCGCGAGGTCGAGGCGTATGACGGTGAGGTACGTCGTCGGCTTCTCGTCAAGCCGGGGCTTACGGGCCTATGGCAGGTGAGCGGCCGCAGCGATTTGTCGTGGGACGAGACCGTCCGTCTGGACCTTTCGTACGTAGAGAACTGGTCAATGACCCAAGATCTCTTGATAGTCGGAAAGACAATCCGTGCTGTTACGGCGGGCAGCGGCGCATACTAACTCCTTTGTTTACCTGCTCCACGAAAATTGAGGAGTTGACTAACCAGTTGAAGAAGTCATCGCCCGATCGCACGGTCGACGTACTCCACATATCGGAAGCTTATGGAGGGGGAGTTCAGTCTGCCATCGATACCTACATTCGCCACTCTGAGGGTCTACGGCACCAGCTTCTCGTAAGGGGAAGGGCTGAACACGATAGTGGCGACGAACCCGACGTTGAAACGGTTCATGTCGATGGGAGTATGCTCAACTTTTACGTTCAGGCTGCTAAGCGCATCCGGAGAGAGAATCCGAAGGTCGTACACTTTCATTCCAGCTATGCTGGCTTGCTAAGGGCCCTGCCGAAGATTCGGTCCACGGTCGTCTACTCCCCTCATTGCTTTGCTTTTTACCGCAGTGAGTTTCCGAATCTCCTAAGGTCGATATTTGTCGGGGCAGAGTACTTATTAGCGCAACGCCGGCAAACCATCGCCGCTGTTAGCCCGCACGAGATTGCGGTTGCACACCGTTTTTCACGGCGCCGCGGATCCACGTCGGTCAGGTACTTACCGAACATCAGTTCCGTGATCCCGCGCGTGGGTGGGAAGCCTGTCGATGAAAGCTGTCGTAACCAGATTCCGACACTTGTCTGCGTCGGCAGGATATCCCGTCAAAAGGACCCGCAGTTTCTGGCCCAGGCACTTCAGAATGTCGGTTCGCCGGTTCGTTGTATCTGGGTCGGAGATGGAGAAGCGCAGTTGCGGCAGGTCCTAGAAGACGCTGGGGTTTACGTCACCGGATGGGTTACGAGCCGAGAGGCGCATGACCATATTTCGAGCGCTGACCTGTTCGTACATTCTGCCGAATGGGAGGGCGCGCCGATGACATTGGTAGATGCCGCAGCACTCGGCGTGCCGATCCTGGTGCGAGGGATTCCGCACCTTGACGGGCTCGGGTTCGCCAAGGGAGGGACTACCCCGCGCGAGCTAGGTTCGTCTATTCAGCGCTTCTTCTCAGAACCGGACTATCGAACGCAGGTCTCAGGCCAGGCGATTGAATCACTAAGCGTGCATTCATCCGGGGCGCAGCGCAGGGCGTTGGCGGCGCTTTACCAAGAAACTAAGGAAATCAGGTCAGAGTGAGAGTCTTGATGCCGGGAAGAATCCTGGAGCGGCACGTTGGGGGCAATACTACCTACGCGCGGAATATCGCGGCCGGACTCGTAGAACGCGGGCACACGGTAGATACTATCCCGTACGGGATGAACCCGCTAATAACAGCAGCACACGAGACCTGCGCTGCAATTCGTGAAGGTTCGTCCGACCAGCTGATTCACTACGTTGCCGACACCGGTCCGCTTGTTGCGACCCGAGGCCCATCGGTCGTGACAATTCACGGCGTGGCTAGTAGGTGGGCAAGTGGGATTCGAAATTCTCGGCAAGAATGGGTGTGGAGAAAAAGGGTGGAGCGCGCCGCTCGGTCCACGGACCTCGTAATCACGGTTTCAAAATCCAGCGCTAACGATATTGCCAGTGTATTTGAGATCGATCCTCATCGTATCCGTACCATTCCCCACGGTATCGACTTTGAGAAGTTCTCTGCTGCAATTTCCTTGTCGGCCGAGGTCCAAGCCCGGGTCCCAGAAAGATTCATTCTGTACGTCGGAAATATCGAGCCCCGCAAGAATGTGTCAGAGTTGGTCCGAGCCATGAGCGAGAAGACGGTTAAGGCCCTTGGGATACCGCTTGTAATCGCCGGTAAGCCCGCATGGAACTATGCAGAATCTATGCAGCTAATAGAGCAGGCCGATAACGTGATATATCTGGGGTTCGTTTCGGACCAGGACCGAACTGCGCTTATGCAGAGTGCGAGCCTCTTCGTATTTCCTAGTCGCTACGAGGGTTTCGGGTTTCCCGTACTAGAAGCGCTCGCAACCGGTACCCGCGTCCTGACGTCCACGCGGGGCGCATTGGCCGAGGTAGCCGGACCGTCGACCATTTTGGAGTCATTGACGCCAGAATCGATCGCGGCAGGGATTGTGAGGGTCCTTACGGGCGGAGGGCAGACACCGGCCGAGATCCAGATCCGCAAGGACTGGGCACGCAGTTTCGATTGGAGCACGAGCGTCGAAGCTCACATCGAAGCGTATCGAGAGGTTTTGGCGCAGTGAAGGTTCTGATATTGCATGGATACAGCTCTCTCAACGCCGGAGATGGGCTGCTTGTTGAGCACACCATCGACATGCTCAGAGAAGCGTTCGATGATACTGCGGAGATCTCGCTAGTAGCGTCCCGTCCGGAGACATTCGCGGACCTTCCGCTGCGGATCTACAACTCCGCGCCCGGGATCAGAGGCTACTCAAAGAGCTATCTGCGGCTGTTGCGTAGGATGGCGGAATTTGACCTGATTGTCGGGGTCGGCGGCGGCTACCTACGTGCCGGCCGACCTGTAGAACTCGCGAAGACCCTGATTGTTCACGGCCCCCAGTTGATTGCCGCGAGCCTATCCGATGCTCCGACGGTTTACCTTCCGCAGAGCATTGGGCCAGCAAGATACGGCAGCCGCAGAGCTGCGGCCGCGCTGCTGGGACGCATTAATACGGTATACGGCCGAGACGACCGTACCATCTCCGAGTTCCAGGGTGTCGGGATATCAAGAGCCCCGGATCTGGCGCTGCTCGCCCCCGAACATCCTCAATTCGCGCGAGGTCTTCCAGATCCGGTACCCGTCCTTTCGGTGCGTGCCCTAAACGGAGCTGTACCCCCTTTGGTAGCGGAGCTCGCGGAATACCTGGGCGAATTCGATGGGTATATCCAGAGTGCTGTCGGGGGGAACGACGACACCGAGGCTATGACGAGGCTGGGCCCGGGGAAGATTATCCCGCGTGACGAGCTATTGAACCCTACTCAGCCGCGGGTTGTTGTTGCCGTACGGCTGCATGCTGCGTTGATGGCTATGCAAGCTGGGCACTATGTCATTCACTTGGCCTATGAGCGTAAAGGGTTTGGGGCGTTTCAGGACCTCGACCTGAGCGACTTCGTTCACAACGTGAACAAGTTTGAGCCCGAGCGGGTCATGCAGCAGATATCTGCGCTCTCGTCGGATAACCACGCCAGAGCCGATTACGAGCGGCGGGTGCTTGCAGCCCGCTCTGATGCGAAGGTCGAGCGCCAGCGAATTGTTGAAAGTCTGCGGTCCGCTGCACGAGCGGGTTAGGAAAGCTGGGCCATACTTCACCCGGCCACTAAACCTCCCAACAGCGACGGCCAGAAGATTCGAGGCGATGTGTAAATGGGTAGCCATAGTCTTCCCGCGACGAGTGCCCCCAATGGGGGTCTAGCAGTCCGCCTGCTAAAGGGCGGCCTACCTGGCATCGCTGCGAGCGCGGTGAATTCATTCGTCCCGCTACTCGGAAGTCTGTTTGTTTCCACCAGCGAGTACGCAGTGTGGGCGTTGGGCGCGACGCTGGCGACGATTTTCGTTGTGTTCGATTTCGGCTCGCCAAGTCTCGCGACTAAACTAGCGAGCACGGAAGAGCTCACCCGGGCTGTGTCTGTCCGATTGTTTTTGGTCTCGATGTCGCCTCCTCTCGTGCTCGGACTTGTCTCGGTCCTCGTTTGGCCCCTCTACAGCCAACACGCCGGGCTTGCGCAGATTCCGATGACGCAAGTGGTGCTCATGTTTGCGATGGTCGCCGTCGGATGCGCCCTCCGGGGAATTGGGCTTGTTTACGCTGGTAGCGCACTTGGCGCTGGCAGATTTACGCGACGCGGGATCATTCTCGTTGGAGGTGCCGGCGTCCAAGTTTTAGCGACGGTACTCTCGCTTTTGAGCGGCCTTGGTATCAACTCGCTGGGCGTAGGAATTTTGTGCTCCGGAATTTGCCAGGCGGCGTTAGGGCTCCTGGCTGAGTACCGCTGTCTCAGTCGGGTAAGTACCGGAAAGTTCAGCGCCGGTGAAATTAATCGGCTCATGATCTTGTTCCTTCGCGCTAAGGGCGCCGTAACGCTTCTAGGGCTCGGGATTACTCAACTCGATCGATGGGCAGTTGGGTTGATCGGTAGTCCTACACTGCTGGCGCAATACGACATAGCAACGCGGATCCTGGTTATGCCGAAGGTTGCACTCGTAGCGCTCGCGGTGGGGCTCATCGCCGAAGGTAGCCGTTCTTCAACTCGCTCTGCAGCGTTGTCGATACTGGATCGCTCCGAAAAATTGCTTTCGATCGCGGCGTTTGCGATGCTTGTGCCCGCTATCGCCTTTGCGATGTTTATGCAGTCGCATATCGAAACGGCCATGAGTATTGTCGTCCTGACAGGGCTTGTCGCGCTTGCTCATCTGGCCAACTCTTTCACCATCCCGTCGGTATTCCTCCTAACAGGGCTCGGTCGACCCGACTTGGAGTTGCGATACCTCGTGCCGCTGAGCGTATCTACGATTGCGGTCTACTTCATCGCGATCGCGTCGCACAATGGCACCTTCTTCGTGTATGGGTGGTGTGGCGCAATGACGGTGTTCTCTCTGTACTTTGTTTTGAAGCGTAAAAAATTCATCAGAGAGGTGGTTTGATGTTTTCCCGCGTTATTGGGGCTCTGAGCCCGAGGCGTGCGCGCGAAGCCGAATTTAACAGGCTCGTCGACTCCGGTCGGGCGCATTTGGGGCGACACACCTATGCGGTGCCGAAGCTCGTGACGTTCGATTACGATGACACCTCCCTCTCGATTGGAAATTTTACTTCAATTGGTGGAAACGTGACCGTTATACTTGGCGGGAACCATCGCCTCGATCGTGCTACCACTTTTCCTCTTCGTCAGAAATTGGGGTTGGATGGTGCTGGCTCGGACGGCTACCCGTGGTCCAAGGGCACAATCGAGATCGGGTCGGACGTATGGATCGGCTACGGTGCGACCATCCTTTCTGGTGTCACCATCGGGGATGGATCCGTGGTGGCCGCCGGCAGCGTCGTTTCTCGCAGCGTGGCGCCGTATACAGTCGTCGCGGGCAGTCCTGCGAAACCTGTACGGATGAGAATGGAAGTAGACTTGATTGATCGCTTTCTCGCGGTCGCATGGTGGGATTGGCCTGACTCGGAGATTATGGAGCTGGCGGGACCGCTGTCGGATCTCCCGCCTGCAGAAGCTATTGATATTCTCGAAGAGCACGCACGTCTGCGGTCGGCTCGATGAAGAGTGCTCGCTCCGGGACGCGGTCCTTGTTTGACGCCGTCGTGATAGTGTGCGCCGTTTCTGCGTTGGTTATACCCGTCGATTTTGTAAACCTGACCCCATTTTGGCGTCAAGTCAGCACCGTAACGTTGGTTATCGGGGCGATCGCTTCACTTTTTACTGTCGTTAAACGCCGGTCGCGCGCCGCCAATGCATCGCTCCTTGTGGTGGCGCTGTTGATATTTTTCAACCAGTTCGTCGCATACAACCCGATCGGATTTGTTACGATACTCGGTCCTTTCGTCATTGGCTTGGCGGCTAGCTTTTCCATCAGAAGGCCGCTGGAGGCGATGGTTGGCGCCGGCGCCGTAAACGCATTGCTGCTTGTATATGAGTGGGTCAACCGTCGACATGTTGTAAGTTACTTCTTCGGGCTTCCCTTTCAAGAGTTCTTAGGCGGCGGTGAATTCCGAGCACGCGGTCTCGCGGGGCAGCCGGTCCCCGCTGCGATGATTGCCGTGGTGCTATGTTTCGGCGCTCTCGCGTACCAGGGAGCCGGTCGGCGAGTGGTAATGCTCAAATGGATAGCAGTAGTTTCCGCCCTGGCTGCGCTCGCCGCAACGGGAACGCGGTCAGCGCTACTTCTCGCTGTTGCGGGAATTGTTCTACTCGTATTCTTGAGGTTTACGCGAAAGCACGCAAGAGTTTCGACCACAGTGGCGATCGCTGCGCCCATTGGAGGTATGGCACTTCTGCTTTGCTTACCGTACCTGCTTCGTATCGTTTCTGGTTGGCGCGTCGCAGACTTCCGAACGCTCGCAGGCTCGGCCTCGGTAGACAACCGAGAATACGCGTCGGAGGTATTCAGAGTGTGGGCTGATGCGTGCAATGGGTCGTGCGTTGTATTTGGTTCAGGAGCGCGAAACCTTCTTCAGACCCTGAGTTCAGGACTCGGGCTGTCGGGATTTTCGACGGTAGACAATATTTTTCTTAGCTTCTTGTGGGACTTCGGTCTCTTGGGGGTACTCGCGCTTCTATCCGTGACGATTTTCGCAATTGGACGTTTAAGGCATCCTTCGAGCGGGGCGGCTGTTTCGGGGGCGCTAATTGTGATTCTGTCGTTGGTGTCTGGTTTGTCGTATGACTCACTGTATATTCGCTCAGCGTTGGTAGTCTTCGGGTTTGGAGTGGGTCTGATGGCGGCCGCGAAGAGAATCGACTCCGAACCGCGCGTGTTGTCTAGTGTTTCGAAATCAGTTGCGCCCGGGCCGCGAGTTCTCAACGAATTGTCGCCCACGGCGCGTGCGGTCAACGATCGGAAGAGTGGAGTGTAATGCGAATTCCTGGCAAGTCCATCGATGTCGTTGTGGTTTGCTTCAATTCGGATGTGACGTTGCTGCGTGCGTGCTTGGACAGTGTGCGCAAGAGTTACGCGGATTCCGGCATCCGTGGTCGAATTGTCTTAGTGGATAATGGCAGTGATGAACGCGTTGGTGATTCGGAGGTTGCTGAGGGGTGCTTGATAAGGAGAGTTGAACAGAACCTCGGGTTCGGATCGGCTGCAAACTTGGGTGTCGAAATGTCGGAGGCAGACGCGGTTCTGATTTTGAATCCGGATGCCGCGATCGAACCGGATGGTTTCTCTCATATGTTGCGACTTATCGGCGGGCATCCGAACGCAATCTTCAGTGGCTGGCTTGAGAAGGGTGCAGACGTCCAGGTTGATGCGTTTATGGATTGGAGGTTTTCCACTTCGCGCATGATCAGGCGCCGGAGGGTCGCAGAAAGGTTGCGCCAGTACGCCAACGAGGATCTTGTACCCGTCGATAAGGTGTGCGGGGGTGCACTGTTCGCCGATAGGTCGGTTCTGCTCGGCTTGGGCCCATTTGACCCCCGCTTTTTCCTATATGGAGAGGATGCTGATCTGTCGCTGAGAGCGAAGAAGGCGGGCCTCGAACTGTTGGCGGCGCCCCCCGTGGTCGTGTCCCATGTAGGAGCGGCCTCGCAAGCGCGGTACGGCGAACTTGTTGAACGCGCGCGCGCAGACGCTGCTATCAGGCTGGGGGCATACTACTGCGGGCGCGTAACCAGTCTCTTTCAGCGTTTTGAGCTAGCCATGGTGACGCTTCTAGGACTACTGGTCGGTGGGCGTTCGTCTAGTTCGGCGACGGCCCGGCTGGCTCGGTTACGGGAGATTCGTAGGTGGGGTTTCGCCGCGGACCGGCCGCGCTTTGAGCCCTGAACCCCAGGGACTGAATTTGGGACCATCCGCGCGGTAAACGTGGGCGTGGAGAGGCGATTCACAGAGAAATGGAACGAAATTGCGAATTTTGGTGACCGGTGGTGCGGGTTTTATCGGGTCGAACTTTGTGCGTGCAGCGGTGCGAGAGCGACCAGACTCCCGTGTTACTGTGCTCGACGCCTTAACCTACGCGGGGTCGCGGGATTCGCTGCGGGGCATTGATGACAAGATCGAGTTTGTTGAGGGTGATATCGCCGACAGCGCCCTCGTTGATTCGTTAGTTTCCGGCTGTGACGCGGTGGTCCACTTCGCCGCCGAGTCGCACAACGACAACTCGCTCATAGACCCCTGGCCATTTGTGCGGACGAACATTATTGGTACGTACACTTTGCTGCAGGCGATTCGTGAGCATGGTGTTCGCTATCATCACGTCTCTACGGACGAGGTATATGGAGACTTGGAACTTGATGATCCCACCAAGTTTACCGAGCACACTGCTTACAACCCGTCGAGCCCGTACTCCTCTACGAAGGCCGCGTCCGACATGCTTGTCCGCGCGTGGGTCCGTTCCTACGGAATCCGCGCCACGCTTTCCAACTGCTCGAACAACTACGGGCCGTACCAGCATGTTGAAAAGTTCATTCCCCGTCAGATCACCAATGTCCTGACGGGTGTTCGACCCAAGCTCTACGGTGCTGGGCTGAACGTGCGGGACTGGATCCACGTGGATGACCACAACGCTGCCGTGTGGAAGATTCTCGAGGAGGGGCAGACTGGGCGGACCTACCTCATCGGCGCCGACGGTGAACTCGACAATCTGACCGTGGTCCGCACCATCCTCGAGCTGATGGGTCATGATCCCGACGATTTCGACCACGTCAAGGATCGTGCAGGACACGATCTCCGGTACGCCATCGATGCGTCCACGCTCCGCGATGAGCTCGGCTGGTCACCGCGCTACAACGACTTTCGAGAGGGCCTCCAGGCGACGATCGACTGGTATCGAGACAATCGCGCCTGGTGGGAGAAAAACAAGGATGCTGTCGAAATGCGCTATGAAACACAGGGGGCGTGACTGTGGAGTTTCGTGAGCTCAAGGTCGCCGGTGCTTGGGAAATCACCCCGAAGCAGTTCGGCGACGAGCGCGGGGTCTTCCTGGAGTGGTTCAAAGAACCGACTTTCACCGACGCCGTGGGGCATCCGCTGGACCTACGGCAGGCGAACTGCTCGGTCTCGGCCGCCGGTGTGCTGCGTGGCATTCATTTCGCTGATGTTCCACCCGGACAAGCAAAGTACGTGACATGTCCGTCCGGTGCAGTTCTCGACGTCGTGGTCGATGTCCGAGTCGGATCTCCTACGTTCGGTGAATGGGACAGCGTGTTACTGGACGACGTGGACCGAAGGGCCATCTACCTGTCCGAGGGTCTCGGCCACGCGTTCCTTTCCTTGGAGGACCACTCGACTGTCATGTATCTCTGCTCCACCGGGTACGCGCCTGAGCGTGAGCACGGGATCAACCCACTGGACCCCGCCATCGGGATCGAGTGGCCGAATGTGTCACGCAGCGGAGGGCCGCTCGAGTTCGTGCTTTCGGAGAAGGATCGCGACGCCCCCACTCTCGCCGAGGCCGGCGCAAGCCGCCTGCTGCCTACCTACGACGATGTCAAGGAGTATCTCGATGGACTCGGCAACCGCGCCTGACCGGAATCGGCCCGTAATGAAAGCGAACCAGTCGTGAAAGGCATCATCCTCGCCGGCGGATCAGGCACTCGGCTGCACCCCATCACGCTGGGGACCAGTAAGCAGCTGACTCCGGTCTACGACAAGCCGATGATCTACTACCCGCTGAGCACCCTGATGCTGGCGGGTGTCCGGGACATCCTCCTGATCACTACGCCGCACGACGCCGACCAATTCCAGCGTCTGCTCGGTGACGGGTCCCAGTTCGGGATCAACCTGACGTACACGGTTCAGGCGGAGCCGAATGGCCTCGCGCAGGCGTTTGTGCTCGGGGCTGACCACGTGGGCTCGGACTCTGCCGCACTGGTGCTCGGAGACAACATCTTCTACGGCCCTGGACTCGGCCACCAACTCGGCCGGTTCGATCATCTCGATGGCGGCTCCGTCTTCGCCTACTGGGTGGCGGACCCCTCGGCGTACGGAGTGGTGGAGTTCGACGACCGTGGCCGCGCCCTTTCGCTCGAGGAGAAGCCCGCCACGCCGAAGTCGAATTACGCCGTCCCCGGGTTGTATTTCTACGACAACGACGTCATCGAGATCGCCCGCACGCTGCGGCCATCCGATCGAGGGGAGTACGAGATCACCGATGTGAATCGTGCCTACCTCGATCAAGGGAGACTCAACGTCGAGGTACTGCCTCGTGGTACCGCCTGGCTCGATACGGGCACGTTCGATTCGCTTCTCGACGCGTCAAACTATGTACGTACCATCGAGGAGCGGCAGGGACTCAAGATTGGGGCGCCCGAGGAAGTTGCGTGGCG
Source organism: Rhodococcus sp. SGAir0479 (assembly GCF_005484805.1). NCBI lineage: Bacteria > Bacillati > Actinomycetota > Actinomycetes > Mycobacteriales > Nocardiaceae > Rhodococcus > Rhodococcus sp. SGAir0479. The sequence goes on along the minus strand of NZ_CP039432.1, from coordinate 3,421,847 downwards.
GAAGGGATTCATCACCGACGATGCGCTGCAGACTCGCGCAGAGCAGCTCATGAAGTCCGGGTATGGCCGATACCTTTTTGGACTTCTCGACCGCGGACGCGATGTGCCGTAGGAGGCTCCCCGTAGTCAGTTGAATTCGACATCGCCTCAGATGTGACCCGGTGGGTTCCGGCGATATAGGTACCCACCGGGCTCTCAGTGTTCAGGAGCTAATCTGTTCGTCAGTCAGCTGGCCCGCACGCTGGCACCTCGACGCGGACGTTCGCGGAATCGACTAGCGCCTGCACCGGCATTCGCGGCTCACCTGCGACGGTGGGTTCAGTCAGCTCGTACTTCACCTCGATGGTTTGTTCCCGTCGTATCTGGGTCTGGATGTCGAACACCGGGTGCCCGCGCTCCGCGCCGGTGAAGGCGAAGGCCGGCTTGCCGTCGACGGTCACCTTGTCCAGCTTGGCGCCCTGGGTGGCCACCAGCGACAGGTTCGTGAGGTTCGTTCCCATGGGTGCGCCCATCGGGTTGTCGAACATGCCCGCAACGTATTTCGTATAGTCGCCCGCCGGCAGTGCGTTGGTCAGGCGGACGGTCACCGTGGACCTACGGGTGTCGCCCGCACAGCTTTCGGCGGTGTAGTCGATCTCGCGCTGCAGGTAGTAGTCCAGCTTGTTGCCGCCCAGATTGTTCACCACTACGCCGGCGTAGGGAGCGGGATCGTCCGGCACGGTGTGGCCCAGCACCGTCCCCTCGATCACCTGCTGCTCCGCGGGATTGGCGCTCCACACCGCAATGCGCCGCTCGCTGGCCGCCCGGCCCAGCGCCTCCAGCAATGCCTTCGGGTTGGAGATCTTGCCGGTCATTCGTTCGATCACCTTGCCGGCGATGGCCTGCAGGTACGCCTTTCGGGCCTTGTCGTCGTTCGCGAACCGCGCGTAGGCGGTGGACTCGGTCAGTTCCACCACGTTGTCGGCGGTGATCTTTTCGCCGTCGGGCATCGTCACCGGCCCCACTACCGCCAGGATGTAGCTGAGCGCAACCGGGTCGGTGGCGATGACGCCGTCCACCTGCTCACCCGATTCCTGTGCCCACAGCGAGCGCCAGATCTGCGCCGCGTACGGGAAGTGCGAGCTGACGTTGCTGTTGCGGAAATCAGTGGTCGGGCGGCTGATTCCGTACGTCTTCTCGAAATCCGGACCCAGGTCGATTGGCTTCTTGTCCTTGACCGGCAGCTCCCGGTTGCTGGCCAGGTCGTCCACGCGGACGGTGCCGTCCACGGCGCGAAACTCACCGAAGCCGCCCAGCAGGCCGCCGGTGCCGCGGGCCTCCGCGTTGGTCTGGAATCCGACGAAGTAGCTGCGCGGGCCGTCGGCGCCCATCATCGGCGGCACGATCTGCGACGCGGTGGACACGTTGCCTAGCAACCGGGACAGGTCCGCGGTCTGCTCCTGTAGCTGAGTGCGGGCGTCGTCGATGACACCGAGGAAGGTGCTGTCGACGCCGCCGGCGCGGTCCGCGAGCGCGGCTGCCGCACCGGCGGACTCGGCCAGCGCAGGGGAGGCCTGCCGCAGCGGTTCCAGGTCGATCCGGCCACCGTCGCGGATGAGGCGATCCGGCGAGACCACCGAGCCCGCCTGCACGGCCGGGCCCAGCACGTCGTCGGTGAGTCCGCGCACCACATCGGTGATCTGGCGGGTGGTGTCGAAAGGCCCGCCCAGCCCCGGCACCGCGGCGGCCACTCGCCAACTGATCGACTCCGTCGAGTTCTGCGCCCGCTCCGCATACTTCGCCGCATCACTCGCCGACAGCGTCGCCTGATCCGAGTTACCGGCCAGTAGCGAATCTTTCGTGGTCATCGCGAAGTCCCGCGCCCGCTCGAGATTCGCCTTCACCTGCATCGCCTCGTAGGCCATGTAGCCGCCCCACGCGGCGACCGCCACCACAGCGCACGACACGCCGATCACGATGCGGCGACGCTTCTTTCGGGTGACGGCAGGCTGGACGGTGCGCCGGCGCCGGGTGCGAACACGCGTGGTTCCGGCGTCCTCGGTGGTAGCGGAGCCGTCGGAATCGAGATGGGCCACGAGGCGAATCCCCCTTTTGTCGTGGTGGGTTCTACACCGTAACCGGAATCTCATTTGGGCGAACGCCCAAGTGGTGAGTTCTGCCCGTGCGCAGTAAGTTGTGAGAGCCCGGATCCGGACCAATAGGATCGTAGAGGCTCCGCGTCGCGCACGGGAGCAACCGGGTTGGTCAGTACGGTTTTTCGTGGGAGAAAAGGGGGGCTTCCAACGGTGCGCCCCTTCTCGCTGTCCCCGGCACAACGGGCGCTGCTGCTGGCACAGCAACTCACCCCCGACGTGCCGCTGATGGTGGCGCTGTACGTGGAATTGCGCGGCCCCGTCGACCGCGCCCTGCTGCTGTCCGCGTGCGACCGCGCGGCTCGCGAACTCGAGTCCACCGTCGTGGTTCTCGTCGAGGAGGACGGGGAGACCCGTCAGGTGGCGGTGCCCGACATCGACGACGCCCCCCGGTTCCTCGACCTCGGGGACGAGACCGACCCGGAATCCGCCGCGGCACGGTGGATGACCGAGCAGCACACCCGTCCGCTGGACCCCACCCGGGACCGCCTCGCCGGCATCACGCTGGTCCGGCTGTCCGACGACCGCCACTACCTGTACTGCTATGCACACCACCTGGTGATCGACGGGTACGGCGCGATGGTGCTGGTGCAGCGGATGGCCGAGACCTACACGGCCTGGCAGCGCGGCACCGAGCTCGCGCCGTCGCGCGCCGTCCCGCTGCACGAGCTGGCCGCGCAGGACGACCGCTACACCGGCAGCAACCGCGAAGCGCTCGACCGCGCGCACTGGCAGCCGCGCCTGGCCGCGCTGCCGGCCGCGATCTCGCTGGCCGATCGCCCCGGACCGCTGGCGGTCCCGTCCCGCCGCGTCGCGCGGACACTCGACCCCGCCACCGAGGCCGACGTCCCCGTCGTCACCGCCGCCTTCGCCGCCTACCTCGCCCGCGCGGCCGGGGTCCGCGAGGTGAGCCTGAGCCTGCCCGTGGCCGCCCGCACCACCGCGGCCGCGCGCCGCACGTCGGGCACGCTGTCGAACGTGGTACCGCTGGTGGTGCGCGTGCACCCCGACGACACCGTCGACGCGTTGATCGAACGGGTGCAGGTGGAGCTCACCGGCGCCCTGCGCCACCAGCGCTACCGCTACCACGCCATGCTGGCCGACCTGCCGGACGGCGACGGACGCGGCAGCGTCGGCGGCGTCTTCGGCCCCGTCGTCAACGTCATGTCCTTCGCCCGCGAGCTGCACTTCGGCGACGTCGTCGGCGAGATGACGGTGCTGTCCACCGGCCCGGTCGACGACCTCTCGCTCACCGTCTATCCGGGCTCGGCGGGCGGTGCGCTGCGGATCGATTTCGAGGCCAACCCCACCCGGTACACCGACGATTCGCTGCGCCGGCACCACCACCGGTTCGTCGAGTACCTCACCGCGTTCGCCGCCGACCGCGGCCGGCGCGTCGAGGACCTGCCGTTCGGCGCCGCGGACGAGCTGGACGGGCTGGTCCCGGCCGTCGGCGCGGAGGCCCCGCACGGCCCCACGCTGCTGCCCGACGTGCTGACTCGGCACGCGTCGTCGCCGGGCGTCGCGCTGCGCTGCGGCGACGTCGACCTCACGTATGCCGAACTCGACGCCCGGTCGTCGGCGCTGGCGCGGCGGCTGATCGCACTGGGCTGCGGCCCCGAGGACGGCGTCGCGGTGCTGCTGCCCCGCTCGGCCGACTCCGTGCTGGCGCTGTGGGCGGTGGCCAAGACCGGCGCGGCCTACGTGCCCATCGACCCGGCGCTGCCGAGTCACCGCCTGGCGCAACACCTGCACGGCTCGTCGGTCGCGATCGTCGACCCCGCCGCCGACGTGGCGCTGCCGGCGCACCTCCCGCGCCTCGACACCGGCCACGACGGCTGGTCCACCGCGCCGGTCACCGACGCCGACCGGGTGCGGCCGCTGCGCCCCGACCACCCGGCCTGGATCGTGCACACCTCCGGGTCCACCGGCCGCCCCAAGGGCGTCATGGTGGGCCACCGCGGTCTGGCCGCGCTGGTCGCGACGCTGCGGTCCCGGTACGCGGCCACCGCCGACGCGCGGGTGATCCAGCTGGCCGCACCGATCTTCGACGCGGCCCTGCAGGAAGTGCTGCTGGCCGCCGACGCCGGCGCGACGCTGGTGGTCGCCGCCCCGGACGTCGTCTCCGGCGACGCGCTCGCGGACCTGCTGGCTGTCGAGGCGATCACCCACTTCGTCGCCGCCCCCGCGGTACTCGCGGTCACCGCGCCCGACGAGCTGTCCGCGCTCACCATGCTCGACTCGGGCGGCGACGTGCTGCCCGCCCCGGTCGCGGCGCGCTGGGCGCCCGGCCGCACCCTGATCAACGCCTACGGGCCCACCGAGACCACCATCCTCGCGACGGTCAGCGCGCCGGTGGACCCCGCCGCGCTGGACGGGGTCGCGGCGGTCCCGATCGGCCGGCCCGTCGACGGCGCGGCAGTGGTGGTGCTCGATCACCGACTGCGCCCGGTCCCGCCCGGCTCGGTGGGCGAGCTGTACGTGGCCGGCCCCGCGCTCGCACGCGGCTACGCGGGCCGCCCGGCGCTCACCGCGGAACGGTTCGTCGCGTCCACGGTGGGGCCCGGCCGGATGTACCGCACCGGCGACCTGGTGCGCTGGGGCTTCGACGGCCAGCTCGAATTCGTCGGCCGCGCCGACCGGCAGGTGCAGCTGCGCGGCGTGCGCATCGAGCTCGACGACATCGAATACGCGCTCACCGAACACCCGGGAATCGACTCGGCCGCAGTGACACTCGTCGGCGACCGGCTGATCGCGCACGTGCAGGGCGACGTGCCCACCGCCGGGGCGGTGCGGGACTGGCTCGCCACCCGGCTGCCGCACCACATGATCCCGGACACCGTGGTGGTGCTCGACGCGCTGCCGCTGAAGCCGTCCGGCAAGATCGACCGTCGCGCACTGGCGACGCTGCCCGCGCCCGACGACGCCGCCGGTCGCGCCCCGCACGGCCCCGTCGAACTGCTGGTCGCCGACGCCGTCCGCGCCGTGCTGGACATCGACCACGTGGACGCGTCGTCGGACTTCTTCGCGCTCGGCGGCAACTCGCTGAGCGCCACCCAGCTGGTGGCCCGCATCTCCGCGGGCCTAGGGCGGCAGGTCCCGGTGCGGGACGTGTTCATGCAGCGCACCGTCGCCGGGATCGCGGCCGCCGCCACCGCCCGCGGCACCCGCCCGGCCCTTACCCGCACGGGTACCGACGACACTCCACTCGCGCCCCCGCAGCAGCGGCTGTGGCTGCACCACCGCGCCCACGGCGCCAGCTCCGCCTACCACGTGCCCTTCGCGGTCGACCTCCACGGCGAGCTGTCGGTGCCGGCCCTCGGCGCCGTCCTGCGCGACGTCGTGGACCGGCACGCCGCGCTGCGCACCGCGATCCGCGACGACGGCGACGGCCCCCGCCAGGTGGTGCGGCCCGTCACCGACGTGGTCCCGGAACTGGCTGTGGTGCAGATCGATTCGGACGGCGACGCGGAGCGGGACGCGGCCGCGTTCGCGGCCGCCCCGTTCGACCTCGAATCCGGGCAGCTGATCCGCTTCCGGCTGCAGCGGCGCGCCGCGGACCACCACGTGCTGGTGGTGGTGGCGCACCACATCGCGATGGACGGGCTGTCGTTCCAGCCGCTGCTGCGCGACCTCACCGCCGCCTACCTCGCCCGCTGCGACGGGGCGCCGCCCGCGTGGGAGTCGCTGCCGCTGCAGTACACCGACTATGCGCGCTGGCAGCATGCGGTGCTGCGCTCGCCGGTCTCCGATACCGGCGGCGCCACCGTCCTCGACCGCGAGATCGCCTACTGGAGCGCGAACCTCGCGGGCGTCGCCGACGTCCCGGCGCTGCCCACCGACCGTCCCCGCACCGGCGCCGCCGGGGTCCCGGACCGGGTGCCGTTCCACGTGGATCCGGCCGTCCGGGAGACCCTCGACCGGGTGGCGAACGACCTGGACGCCACCACGTTCATGGTGCTGCACGCGGCCGTCGCGGTGGTGGTCGCCGCCGTCACCGGCCGGCCCGACACCGTCGTCGGCGCCGCCACCTCGGGGCGCACCGACCCGGCGCTGGACGCTCTGGTCGGCATGTTCGTCGGCACCGTCGCGTTGCGCGCCACCGCCGCACCCGAGCGCACCTTCGGCGACCTGGTCGCGGCCGTGCGCGGCATCGACGTGGAGGCGTTCGCGCGCGCCGAGACCCCGTTCGAGCAGGTGCTGGACGCGGTGGGGCTGGACGCGTCGCCGCTGCAGCTGATGCTCGGCTACGAGAGCTTCACCGACCCCGACGTGCAGCTGCCCGGCCTGGTGCTCACCGGCCGGGAACTGCCCGTCACGCAGGCACGGTTCCCGCTCGAGCTCACCGTGCGGGAGGTGCCGGGCGCCGGGCTGGCCGGACACCTGACGTACGACACCGCGCTGTTCGACCGCGACACCGTCGCCGGCTGGCGGGCGCTGCTGCACCACGTCCTGGCCACCGCGGCAGCCGACCCCACCGTCCGGATCGCGGACCTGGTGGCCGCGGCCGCACCGGCGCGCACCGGCCGCGACGCCGACATCGCGACGCTGCCCGAGCTCGCCGCCCGGCCGTGGCGGGTCGCCGATGCCCACGGCCGCACCGTCGACATCCGCCCCCGCGTCGCGACGCTGCCCGAGCTCGCCGCCCGGCCGTGGCGGGTCGCCGATGCCCACGGCCGCACCGTCGACATCCGCCCCCGCGTCGCGGCGCTGGCCGCCCGCCTCGCCGCCCACGGCATCGGCCCCGAAACGTTCGTCGGCGTGGCGGTGCCGCGGTCGGTCGAGTCCGTCGCCGCCGCGCTGGCCGTCGCGTACGCGGGCGCGGCGTTCGTCCCCGTCGACCCGGGCCAGCCCACCGCCCGGCTGCACACGATCCTCGCCGACGCCGGCGTGCGGCACGTGATCGCCGCCGCCGACGTTCCGCTGCCGCCGCACGTGCTGCGAATCGACCCGAACAGCGCCCCGGACACCGAGCCGGGAACCGAACCGGCTGCGCCGCCGCGACTTCCGCACCCCGACAACGCCGCCTACGCGGTGTTCACGTCCGGGTCCACGGGCGTCCCCAAGGGCGTCGTGGTCCCGCACCGCGGCCTCGCCCCGGTCGCGGCCACCCTGCAGCGCAGCTTCGGCATCGACGCCGACGCGCGGGTGCTGCACGCCGCATCGCCCGCGTTCGACGGCTCGCTGCTCGAGTACCTGATGGTGCTGGGCGCCGGCGCCACCCTGGTGGTCGCGCCGCCCGACACGTTCGGCGACGACCTCGCGGAACTGATTCGCGCGCAGTCGATCACGCACTGGTTCTCCACTCCCGCGGTCCCGGCCCAGTTCGACCCCGCCGGCTTCCCGGCGCTGCGGGTGCTCGGCCTGGGCGGCGAGGCGTGGCCGGCGGACCTGGCGACCCGGTGGGGTGCGCCCGAGACCGGGCGCACCGCGCTCAACCTGTACGGCCCCACCGAATCCACCGTCGTGGCCACCGTCAGTCGGCCGCTCGGCGGGTCCGGCGTCCCGCCCATCGGTGACCCGGTGGACGGCACCACCGCCGCCGTCCTCGACGCCGCGCTGCGCCCAGTGGCGGACGGCGTGGTGGGCGAGTTGTATTTGGCCGGACCGGGACTCGCGCGCGGCTACCTCGGCCGGCCCGGTCACACCGCGGAGCGTTTCGTGGCGTCGGTCCTCGGGCCCGGCCGGATGTACCGCACCGGCGACCTGGTGCGCCGCCGCGGCGACGGGCAGCTCGAGTTCGTCGCTCGCGCCGACCAGCAGGTTCAGATCCGCGGCTTCCGCGTCGAACCCGGCGAGGTGGAGACGGTGCTGGCCGCGCATCCCGCGGTGACCACCGCCGTCGTCGTCGCGGACGGCGACGAGCTGGCCGCCTACGTGCACGGCTCGGCGGACCTCGACCCCGACGACGTGCGGCGCCACGCCGCCGACCGGCTGCCCCGCTACATGGTCCCGGCCACCGTCACGGTGCTCGAGACGGTGCCGCTCAGCTCGACCGGCAAGGTGGACCGGGCCGCGCTGCCGGCCCCGGCCCGCCCGGTGCCCGACGGTGCCGCGCTCCGCGGACCGCTGGAGAGCCTGATCGGCCGCATCGCCGCCGATCTGCTCGACCTGCCGTCCGTGGGACCGAGCACCGACTTCTTCGCGTTCGGCGGCAACTCGCTGCTGGCTGCGCGTTTCGCGTCCCGGCTGCGGGCCGCGCTGGGCCGGCGCGTCGACGTGCGCGACGTGTTCGAGCACCCCACCGTCGCGGCCCTGGCGGCGGTCCTCGACGGCCGCGCCGAGGACGTGGGCATCCCGCTGGTCGCGACCGGCGCGACCGGCCCCGCGCCGCTGTCGCCCGCGCAGCAGCGCATGTGGCTGCTGGGCCGCACCCAGCCGTCCGGCGCCGACAACATCGCGTTCGCCGTCGACCTCGACGGCCCCCTGGACGTCGCCGCGCTGCAGGCCGCCGTCGTCGACGTGCTGGAGCGGCACACCGTGCTGCGCACCGTCTTTCCCGAGACCGCGGACGGGCCCGTGCAGGTGGTGCTCCCGGCGGCCGCCGACCTCGCCCCGCAGGAGCTGCCCGCCGACCGGAGCGCCGCCGAGCACGCGCTGGCATCCGAGCCGTTCGACCTCACCGCCCAGCCACCGGTCCGGCTGCGGCTGTATCAGCGCGCCGACCGCGCGCACACCCTCGTCGTGGTCGCGCACCACATCGCCGTCGACGGGCTGTCGATCACCCCGCTGGCCCGCGACCTGGACGTCGCCTACCGGGCCCGCACCGCCGGGCAGGCACCGGAGTGGGACGCGCCGGTGGTCCCGTTCACCGACTACGCCCGCTGGCACCGCGCGGTGCTCGGCGACCCGGACGAGCCCGGCAGCCGCGCGCACCGCGACCTCGCGCACTGGCGGTCGACCCTCGCCGGAGCCGCGTCCACCCCGGCCCTGCCCACCGACCGGCCGCGCACCGCCACCACCGAGCCGGCGCCGGCGGACGCGGCCACGTTCTCCATCTCGGCGGACCTGCACCTGGCCGTGGAAAAGGTGGCGCAGGAATACGATTCGACGCCGTTCATGGTGCTGCACGCGGCGCTGGCGGTGCTGCTGGCCAAGCTGTCGGGCACCGACGACGTGAGCGTCGGCACCCCGGTGTCCGGGCGCGGGCACCAGGACATCGACAACGCCGTGGGCATGTTCGTCGGCACCGTGGTGCTGCGGACCGCGGTCCGCGACCGGTGGACGTTCGCCGAGCTGCTGTCGCACGTGCGCCGCACCGACCTGTCCGCGTTCAGCCACGCCGACCTGCCGTTCGACGCGGTGGTCGCCGGGCTCGCCGGCTCCCGCGCGCTCGCCCACCACCCGCTTTTCCAGGTGATGTTCTCGTACGACGACGTCGCGCCCACCGCGCTGGCGTTCGGCGACATGCAGGCCCGCGGCCGCGAGATCGACACCGGCCGCAGCCGCTTCGACCTCGAGGTCGCCGTCCGTGACCGGGAGCCGGGCAGCCACGCCGCCGGCTTCGACGGCCGCTTCACGTACTCGCGCAGCCTGTTCGACCGGCAGACCGTCGACCGGTGGACGCGGTGGTTCGTGCGGATCCTCGAACTCGTCACCGACGACCCCACGCTCGACGTCGGCTGTATCGATCCCGTGGAGGCCGCCACGTCGGCCGCGGTGACGTCTCCCGAGCCGGCCGCGGCCCACGTGCCGTCACTGCCGGCGCAGGTCGACCGGCACGTGCACGAGCGGCCCGACGCCGTGGCCGTCGTCGCGGGGGAGCAGCGCCTCACCTACGCCGAGCTGGGCGCCCGCTCCCGCGCGCTCGCCGCCGTCCTGGCCGAGCGCGGCGTGGGCGCCGAGGACGTGGTCGCGATCGCGCTGCCGCGGTCGGCGGACCTGGTGGCGGCGATGCTCGCCGTCGTCCGCACCGGCGCCGCGTACCTGCCGCTCGACGTCACCCAGCCGGCCGACCGCCTCACCGCGCTGCTCGACGAGGCCCGCCCGGTGTGCGTCGTGTGCCGCGACGGGTTCACCGCCCCGGTCCCGACGGTCCCGATCGACGCCCTGCCAGCCGCCGGCGACGCGGTCCCGGACGCCGCCGTGCACCCCGCGCAGGCCGCCTACGTGATCTACACCAGCGGCTCCACCGGCGCCCCCAAGGGCGTGGTGGTGACGCACGCGAATCTCAGCGCGCTGCTGGCGAACACGCGCGAGAGCTTCGACTTCGGGGCCGACGACGCGTGGACGATGTTCCACTCGCCGGCGTTCGACTTCTCGGTGTGGGAGATCTGGGGACCGCTCACCACGGGCGGCCGGATCGTGGTGGTGGAGCACACCGAGGCCCGCAGCCCCGCCGACTTCCGCGCCCTGCTCGTCCGCGAGCGTGTCACCGTGCTCAACCAGACGCCCACCGCGTTCGGGCAGCTGGCCGACGTGGACGGCGAGCCCGCCGACCTCGCGGTGCGCGCGTTGATCTTCGGCGGCGAGGCGCTCGACGCCACCCGGGTGCGGGGTTGGCTGGACCGGCATCCGCAGGTGACGGCCGTCAACATGTACGGCATCACCGAGACCACCGTGCACCTCACTCGCGCGGACGTCGCGTCGAACGCGGACGGCGGCAACGACATCGGCGTCCCGCTGCCCGGTGTGCGGCTGTACCTGCTCGATCGGGCGCTGCGCCCGGTGCTGCCCGGCGTGGTGGGCGAGATCTACGTCGGCGGCACCCAGGTGGCGCGCGGCTACCGCGGCCGACCGGACCTCACCGCGCAGCGGTTCGTCGCGGCCCCCAACGGGGACATCGTCTACCGCACCGGCGACCGGGCGCGGCTGCGGGGCGACGGCAGCCTCGAGTACCGCGGCCGCTCCGACGACCAGCTGCAGCTGCGCGGGCACCGCATCGAGCCCGGCGAGGTGCGCACCGCGCTCACCCGGCAACCCGGCATCGCGGCCGCCGCCGTGCTGGGCCGCGACGACCGGCTGGTGGCATACGTCGTGCGCGAACCCGGCTCGACCGCAGTCGATCCCACCCGGCTGATCCGCGACCTGCGCCGCGTGCTGCCCGACTACCTGGTGCCCGCCGTCGTCGTCGAGGTGCCGCAGCTGCCGCGAACCGCCAACGGCAAGCTCGACGTGGCGGCGCTGCCCGCCGCCGCACCCGCCGACCGGCGCACCGGCGCCCCGCGCGGGCCACTGGACGACGTGGTGGCCGACGCCTACCGGGAACTGCTGGGGATCCGCGGCATCGGCTCGGACGACGACTTCTTCGACCTGGGCGGCAACTCGCTGCTCGCGACGCAGCTGGCGGGCCGGATCTCCGCGCTCACCGGCGCCGACGTCAGCGTCCGCGACGTGTTCGAATCCGCCGTCGTCGAGGACCTGGCCCGAGTGGTCGAGGAACGCATCGGCGGGCCGCGCCCCAGCCGCCCACTACCGGCGTCCGACGGTGCCCGCGAGCGGGGCCCGCTCTCGCCCGCCCAGCGGCGGCTGTGGTTCCTGTACCGATTCGCGCCCGAGGAGAGCACCCACAACCTGCCGTTCGTGGTGCGGCTGCGCGGCGACATCGACGTCGCGGCCCTCGAAGCCGCGCTGGGTGACGTGCTGGCCCGGCACCGGACGCTGCGCACCGTCTACCCGTCCGACGAGTCCGGACCCGTCCAGGTCGTCGGCCCGGTGCCGGAGCTGGACCTGACACCGATCGCGGTGCCCGCGACCGCGCTGGACGACTACGTGCGCGCGTTCGCCGAGACGCCGTTCGTGCTCGAGACCGAGCCGCCGGTGCGGGTGCGCCTGTACCGAACCGGTGCCCGCACCCACGCGCTGGTGCTGGTGGTGCACCACATCGCGGCCGACGAATGGTCCCTCACGCCGATGGTGCGCGACACCGCGGACGCGTACCGGTCCCGGCTGGCCGGCCGGGCGCCGCAGTGGGACGCGCTGCCCGTGCAGTACGTGGACTACGCGGCGTGGCAGACCGACGGGGCCGAGGACGACCTGCAGGCGTGGGTCGACACCCTGGACGGGCTGCCCGAACAGTCGACGCTCCCGCACGACCACCCGCGTCCGGCGACCGGCACCGGCCACGCCGACACGGTGCGGATTCGGCTGGACGCCAGCCAGATCGGCGCCGTCCGCGAGGCCGCCCGCCGGGGCCGGGCGACGACGTTCATGGTGCTGCACGCGGTGCTGGCCGCCGTGCTGTCCCGGCACAACGGCTCCGACGACATCCCGATCGGCACCGTCGTCGCGGGCCGCGGCGACCCGCGCCTCGACGACGTGGTCGGCATGTTCGCCTCCACGCTGGTGCTGCGCACCCGGGTGGCACCGGACGCGACGTTCGCCGACCTGCTGGCCCACGTGCGCGAGCAGGACCTGGCCGCGTACACACACGCCCGGACCCCGTTCGAGACCATCGTCGAGCGCCTCGCCCCGGTACGCGACGCGTCGCACCACCCGCTGTTCCAGGTGGCGCTGTCGATGCGCCGCCCCACCCTGCCGCCGCTCGAGCTGCCGGGCCTCGAGGTGTCCGCGGCCGCGGCCCCGCTGGACGCGATGCCGTTCGACCTGCAACTGACCGTCACCGAGACCGGCGACGCCGTCGACCTCGAATTCGCCTACCGCAGTGAGCTGTACGAGGCGGCGACCGTCACCGCGTTCGCGTCCCGCTTCGCGCGGTTCCTCGACGCGGCCGTGCAGCACCCGGACACCGAGGTGGGCCGGATCGACCTGCTGACCTCCGCCGAGCACCGGGCGCTGGTGCCGGCCCGCGGCGCGGCGTCCACCCCGGCGGCGCTGTGGTCGCTGCTGGCCGCCGGCGCCCGGCTCGGCGGTGACGGCCCCGCCGTCACCGCGGGCCCGGACACCCTCGGCTATCCCGAACTGGTGGCGCGGGCGGAGGCGCTGGCCACCACGCTGCGCGCGCACGGCGCGGTGCCCGGCACCACGGTGGCGTGCGCGCTGCCCCGCTCCCTGCACTCGGTGGTCGCGATGTGGGCCATCGCCCGCACCGGCGCCGCACCGGTGATGCTCGATCCCGCCCACCCGGCGCCGCGGTTGGACGGGATGCTCGCCGCGTCCGGTGCGGTGCTCGGGGTGAGCAGCGCCGAGCGCCTCGGCGACCTGCCGCCGCGCACCCGCTGGATCGACGTCGAGTCCGGCGCAGAGTCCGTCGATCTCCCGGAACCGGTGGTGCGGGACGATCACCCCGCGTACGTCGTCTTCACGTCCGGCACCACCGGCGTCCCCAAGGGCATCGTGCTCACCGCCCGCGGACTGGGCGCGCTGGCGCAGGACCTGCGCGAGGTGTTCGCCGCCGCACCCGCCTCCCGGATGCTCGCGCTCGCCTCACCCGGCTTCGACGCCGCGCTGCTCGAGCTGCTGGTCGCGGCCGGCGCCGGCGGATGCCTCGTGGTGGCCCCCGAGAACACCTACGGCGGTGAGGAACTGGCCGGCTTCCTCGAACGCGAACGGATCACCCACGCGTGCATGACGCCGTCGGCGCTGGCGACCGTCCCGGCCCGCCCGCTGCCGGATCTCGCGGCACTGATGCTCGGCGGCGAGCGCGTGGCGCCCGAACTGGTAGAGCGCTGGGCGCCCGGCCGCCGGCTCTACAACGGCTACGGACCGGCCGAGTCGACGGTGTTCGCCACCTACTCGCAGCCGCTGCGCCCGGGCCGGCCCGCGACCATCGGCGGCCCCGCCCGCGGCATCGAGGTCCGCGTCCTGGACGCCCGCCTGCACCCGGTGCCCACCGGCGTGACCGGCGAGCTGTACCTGGCCGGCGACCGGATCGCCGCCGGCTATGTCGGCGAACCCGCCCGCACCGCCGAACGGTTCGTCGCCGGACCGGACGGCAACCGTTGGTACCGCACCGGCGACCTCGCCCGATGGCTCGACGCGGACGAGGGCCGTGTGCTGGAGTTCCAGGGCCGCAACGACACCCAGGTCAAGGTCCGCGGCATCCGCATCGAACCGGGGGAGATCGACGCCGTACTGGCGCGGCGCCCCGACGTCGACCGCGCGGTGACGGTGGTCCGCACCGGCGCGTCCGGGGCGGCGGTGCTGGCGTCGTACGTGGTGCCCGCGGCCGGCGTCGCCGCGCTCGACACCGCGGACCTGCGGCGTGCACTCACCGAGCGGCTGCCGTCGTACATGGTGCCGTCGGCGATCACGGCGGTGCCCGCGCTGCCGCTGACCCCCAACGGCAAGATCGACACCCGCGCCCTGCCCGCCCCGGACGCCGGGGTCCGCGCCCGGCCCGTCACCGGCACCGAGGAACTGGTCGCGGACGTGTTCGCGGCGGTGCTCGGGCACGACGTGGGCCGCACCGACGACTTCTTCGCCACCGGCGGTGACTCGCTGCTCGCCACCACGCTGGTGGCCCGGCTGCGCGAGCGCACCGGCGTGGACGTGCCGCTGCGCCTGCTGTTCGCCGAGCCCACCGTCGCCGGGCTGGCCGCCGCGCTGGCCGACGGCGACCCGGCCGCCCGCGGCCGCGGCCCGGTGGCCGGGACCCGGCCCGCCCGGATCCCGCTCAGCCGGGCCCAGAACCGGCTGTGGGCGCTGCGCCGCACCGGGTCCGGCGACTCCTACCGGCTGCACGCGCAGGTGGAGCTGACCGGACCGCTCGACGTGGACGCGCTGCACGCCGCCGTCGCTGACGTCGTCGCCCGCCACGACGTGCTGCGCAGCCGCGTCGAGACGGACGCGGACGGCCCGTACGTGGTGATCGACGCGGACCGCTCGGACGCCTTTGTCACGCAGGTGCATTCGCCGGCCCCGGACCGGCACGTGCTGGACGTGTCGATCGACCACCTGGTGGCCGACGGCGGATCGGTGGGCGTGCTGGTGCACGACCTCGCCGTCGCCTACGCCGCCCGCGCCGCGGGGGCGGCACCGCAGTGGCCGCCGCTGCCGCTGCAGTACCCGGACTTCGCGGTGTGGGACCACACCCGCGACGTGCCGGCCGACGCGCTCGCGCACTGGCGGCGCGAACTGGCCGACGTCGATGCGGCGGTGCTGCCCACCGACCGGGACGCGGCGCCCGGGGCCGCCGCGACCGTCGAGTTCACGATCGCCCCCGACACCGCGCGGGCGTTGGCCGAGGTCGCGCACACACACCGCGCCACCGAGTTCATGGCCGCGCACGCGGTGCTGGCGGCGCTGCTGGCCCGGCTGAGCGCGCACGACGACGTCACGATCGCCACCGTGGTCTCCGGCCGCCGCTTCCCCGACCTCGAGCCGCTGGTGGGGCTGTTCCTCGACACGCTGGTGCTGCGGGCCCGGGTGGAGCCGGACATGCCGCTGTCCGGGCTGCTGGCGCAGGTCCGGGACTTCGACGTCGCGGCGTTCGACCACGCGAGCGTGCCGGTGGAGCAGATCCTGCCGCTGGTCGGCGGCCGGATGCCGCAGGTGGCGTTGGCGTTCCAGGACTTCACGCCGCCCGTGCTCCGGGCCGGCGAGCTCGAGGTGCGGGCCCGGGAGATCGATGACACCACCGCGCGATTCGACCTGCAGGTGACGCTGTCGCGGGCCGCGGACGGCGGGCTGGACGGCGTGCTCAGCTACGACACCGCCCGTTTCGACGCCGCCACCGCGGCCGGGCTGAGCGAGCAGTTCGCCGCCGCACTGGGTGCCGTCGCCACCGACCCGCAGCTGTCGGTGCAGGAGCTGCCGCTGGCCGTCGCCACCGTGCGCGGCTTCGAGACGGACACGGCGCCGCGGCCCCTGCCGGAACTGCTGCGCGCCACCGCGGCCGCGCACCCCGACCGGGTAGCGGTGATCGACGGCGCGGCGCAGCTCACGTACCGCGAACTGGACGCACAGTCGGACGCGCTGGCGGCCCAGCTGATCCGCGACCACGGCTACGGCACCGACGACGTCGTCGCCCTCGCTCCGGCCCGCTCGCTGGACCGGATCCGGATGCTGTGGGCGGTCACCAAGACCGGTGCGGCGTTCGGGGCTCGCACCGTCCGCGCCGCGGCCGCGGGAACGGCGCGCACCGGGCCGGTCGACGCGCTGGCGTACGTGATCACCACGTCCGGATCCACCGGCACCCCCAAGACCGTCGCCGTCACGCACCGCGGGCTCGCGGCGCTGGCGGCCGAGGCGCGCCGCCGCTACCGCGTCGCGGCCGGTGACCGGGTGCTGCACGGCTACGACCCGGCGTTCGACGCGGCCGTGCTCGAGATCCTGCTGGCGCACACCAGCGGCGCCGCGCTCGTCGTCGCGCCACCGGACGTGTTCGCCGGCCCGCGGCTGCACACGCTGCTGCGCGAGCACGCCGTCACGCATTTCCTGTCCACCCCGGCGGTACTGGCGACCGTCGACCACACCGGTCTGGACGCGCTGCGCGTGGTGGCCAGCGGCGGCGAGGCGCTCGCCCCGCAGGTGGCCGACCGCTGGCGCCGGGGCCGGCTGATGATCGACGCGTACGGGCCCACCGAGGCCACCGTCGTCGCCACCGTCACCGAGGTCGACGGCCGCCCCGGGCTGGGAGACCCGATCCCCGGCAACACCGTTCGCGTGCTCGACGACCGGCTGCGCCCGGTCCCGGTCGGCGGCGTCGGCGAGCTGTACCTGTCCGGGGTGGGGCTGGCCCGCGGCTACCTCGGTGCCCCCGCGCTCACGGCAGCGAGCTTCGTCGCCGCACCGGACGGTGCACGCATGTACCGAACCGGCGACCGGGTGCGGGTCCACGCCGACGGCCGACTGCTGTTCCTGGGGCGCACCGACCGGCAGGTGAAGGTGCGCGGCGTGCGCGTCGAACCCGGCCACGTCGAGGCCGTGCTGGCCCGCCGCCCCGGCGTCGAGCAGGCCGCGGTGATCGTGTGGCACGGCACGCTGGTCGCGTTCGTCACCGGCACCGAGGTGGACGTCCCGGCGCTGCTGGCCACCGTCGCCGCCGAACTGCCGGCCGCGGCCGTCCCCGCCCGGGTGGTGGTGCTGGGCGCCCTCCCCACCACCGCCAACGGCAAGATCGACGCCGACGCGCTCGCGGTGCTCGCCGCCGACTCCGCGCCCCGCACCGCGCGCACACTGACCGCCCGCGAACAGCAGGTGGCCGACGTCGTGGGCGACGTCCTCGGCTTCGCCGTCGACATCGACGCGAGCTTCCTCGCCGCCGGTGGCCACTCACTCGCGGCGGTCGAGGTCGCGGCCCGGCTGAGCGCGGCGCTGGCGCGGGACATCGCGCCCCGCACGGTGTTCGAGGCGCCCACCCTCGCCGCACTCGCGGCCGCCACCACGCCCGCGGCGTCGTCCGAGGTGGCGCTGGCGCCGAGCACCGACACGGTCGCGCCCATCGCCCCGGCGCAGCGACGGCTGTGGCTGCTGCACCAGGCCGACCCCACCCACACCGCGTACTCGATGCCGATCGTGCTGCGCCTCACCGGCGACGTCGACGGCCCCGCGCTCACCGCGGCGTTCCGGGACGTCGTGACCCGGCACGAGGCGCTGCGCACCATCTACCCGGACGCGGACACCCAGCGCGTCGTCCCCGCCGCCGACGTCGACTTCGAGCTGGACACGGCCGGCGGCGACGCGTTCGACGGCCGGATCGCCGCCCTGCTCGTCCGGCCGCTCGAGCTGACGACCCGTCCGCCCGTGCGGGGCGGGCTGTTCCGCGCCGACGACGGCGGATGGGTCCTCGTGGTGGTCGCCCACCACATCGCGTTCGACGGCGCCTCCGTCGCGCCGCTGCTGGCCGACCTGGCCGTGGCGTACG
The DNA here is from genome assembly GCF_005484805.1 of Rhodococcus sp. SGAir0479. Classification (NCBI taxonomy): domain Bacteria; kingdom Bacillati; phylum Actinomycetota; class Actinomycetes; order Mycobacteriales; family Nocardiaceae; genus Rhodococcus; species Rhodococcus sp. SGAir0479. The sequence continues at coordinate 3,404,009 of NZ_CP039432.1, read as the reverse complement.
CGGCCCGCACCGCCGGGACGGCGCCGCGCTGGGAACCCCTTGCGCTGCAGTACCGGGACTTCGCTCGGTGGCAGGTGGCGCGCCTGGGCGATCCGGCCGACCCGAACAGCCTCGGCGGCCGGCAGCTGGCCTTCTGGCAGCGCGCGCTCGCGGGTCTGCCGGAGGCACCGCTGCCGCTGCCCACCGACCGCCCCCGCCCGGCCCGCCCGTCGCATCGCGGCGACGCCGTGGACACCGCGCTCCCGGCCGCCACGCATGCGGCGCTGGCCGCGTTCGCCCGCGCACACGACGTCACGGTGTTCATGGTGCTGCACGCCGCGCTCGCGGCGTTGCTGGCGCGGTACTCCGGGCGCAACGACATCGCGGTCGGCACCGTGGCCGCCGGCCGCCCCGACCCGCGGCTGCAGTCCATCGTCGGCATGTTCGTCGGCACTCTCGTGCTGCGGGTCGGGGTGGACACCACCGAGCCGTTCACCGGACTGCTCCGCCGGGCGCGCGCCACCCAACTGGACGCCTTCGCCCATGCGGACGTCCCGTTCGACGACGTCGTCGCGCACGTCGCCCCCACCCGCGACCCGGCGTTCCACCCGCTGTTCCAGGTGCTGCTGGCCCACTCGGCGGGCGCGGCCCCCGTGCCGGCGCTGCCCGGCATCCGGATCGACGAGGGCTCGGCCGCCGACCCGGCGGCGCAGTTCGACCTCGCCTTCGACGTCCGGGAAGAACTGGGCAACAACGGGATCGGCGTGCGGCTCGTGTACGCCACCGACCTGTTCGACCGCGCGACGGCCGCCCAACTGCTGGGGGACTGGTCGGCGCTGCTGGACGCCGTCGTCGCCGATCCGGCGGCCGCGGTGGGCGACCTCCCGCTGGCGGCGCCCGCCCCGGAGCCGGCACCGGCCCCGGCGCCGCGGACCCTGGCGACGATCCTGGCCGACACCGTCGCCGCCCACCCCGACCGCGTCGCGCTGCGCGCCGGCAGCGACCAGTGGACGTATGCCGAGCTCGACGCGGTCGCCGCGGAGCGGGCCGACCGGCTGCGCGTATCCGGGATCGGGCCCGGCGACGTGGTGCCGGTGGACGCGGTCCGCGGGCCCGACTGGGTGATCGACGTGTGGGCCGTGACACGCACCGGCGCGGCCTGGGTGCCGGTGGACCCCAAGCTGCCCGACGAGCGGAAGACGCTGCTGGCCAATCTGTCCGAGACCGCCGTCGCACGCCCGCTCGCCGCGTCCGGCGCGGTGGACGAGCTGGCGTACGTGCTGTTCACGTCGGGCAGCACCGGCCTGCCCAAGGGGGTCGAGGTGACCCACCGGGGCCTGGAGGCGCTGGTGGATCTGCAGCGCCGACGGCTCGGCATCACCGCCGAGTCCCGCGTGCTGCAGGCCGCGTCCCCGACGTTCGACGCCGCGGTGTTCGAGATGCTGGCCGCGCACGCGCACGGCGGGACGCTGGTGTGCGCGCCCGAGTACGCCTACGCCGGAGACGATCTGGCGTCGCTGCTGAACGAGCACGCGATCACCCACGTCAACCTCACGCCCACCGTGCTGGGCACGCTGGACCCGGCCGCGCTGCCCGGACCGCTCACCGTGGTGGCCGCCGGCGAGGTGCTGCCGGTGCCGCTGGCCCGCGCGTGGGCGGATCATCACCTGCACAACGGCTACGGGCCCACCGAGGTCACGGTGGGCGCCACCTGCAGCGGTCCGCTGTCGGCCGGGGACGTCACCATCGGCGTCCCGCTGGCGGGCGTAGGCACCGCCGTGCTCGACGCCCGGCTGCACCCGGTCCCGGTCGGGGTGGTGGGCGAGTTGTACCTGGTCGGCAGCGGACTGGCGCGCGGCTACCGGGGCCAGCCCGCCCTCACCGCGGCCCGGTTCGTGGCCGGGCCCGGCGGCGCACGGTTGTACCGGACCGGCGACCTCGTCCGGCGCCGCCGGGACGGTGCGCTCGAGTACGTCGGCCGCAGCGACGACCAGGTGCAGATCCACGGGGTCCGGGTGGAGCCCGGCGAGATCGACGCCGTGTTCGGCGCCGAACCCGAGGTGCGGGCGTCGGTCACCGTCGCCCGCCGCGGCGGGGACGCCGAGCCCGTGCTGGTGACCTACGTGCAGCCCGCCCCGGGCCGCGATCCGGACCCGGCCCGGCTGCGCGAACGCGCGGCCCGGCTGCTGCCCCGACACCTGGTGCCGGCGGCGGTGCAGGTGGTCGACTCGTTGCCGCGCACCGAATCCGGGAAGATCGACCGGGCCGCGCTGCCCGAGCCGGCCGTCGACGACGGGTCGGTGCAGGGCACGCCGCCGCGGACCGCGCTGGAGCGGCAGATCGCCGCCGTCGTCGCCGAGGTGACGGGACACGCGGACGTGCCCCGCGAGGCCGGCTTCTTCGAACTCGGCGGGACGTCCATGGGCGCGGTCCGGGTGGCCGCCCGGCTGCGCGAGGAACTGGGCCGCGACGTGGCACTCGAATGGTTGTTCACCGAGCCGACCGTCGCCGGGCTCGCGCGCCGCATCGAACGCGGCGACGACGCGGCCGACCCGCTCGCGACGCTGATCCGGCTGAACCGGCCCGCGGCCCCCGCGGGGCCGCCGCTGTTCTGCATCCACCCCGTCAGCGGACTCGCCTGGGGCTACGCCGGTCTCGCCGAACATCTGGGTGACCGGCCGCTCTACGGTCTGCAGGCGACGGGCGGTGCGCCCACCGGCACGATCACCGATCTGGCGCGCGAATACGTCGCGCAGATCCGCGCCGTGCAGCCGGACGGGCCGTACCACTTGCTCGGATGGTCGCTGGGCGGCAACGTCGCCCACGAGATGGCCGTCCAGCTGGAGGCCGCGGGCACCGATGTCGCGAGCCTGGTGCTGCTCGATTCTCATCCCTCGGACCTGGTCCCGGCGGGAACCGGTGCGGCGTGGGACGATCATGCGGACGAGCGACTCGATTCCGACCTCGGCGCTCTCGCATCGAGCGAGATCCGGCGGGTTCTGGAAATCGGGGAGAAGCTCGAAGCCGCTGCCTCGGTGCATCGGCCGGGGACTCATCGAGGAGATGCACTGGTGTTCATTGCGGCGCACGAGGACGAGGTGCGCCGTCGAAACGTGTCCGGGTGGTCGCGGATCGTCTCGGGTCGAGTCACGACGATCGAGGTTCCGTGCCGACACTCGGACATGATCGAACCGGATGCGCTCGCGCGGATCGCTAGTGTTCTCGTCGATTCGACGGGTGAAATTGTATGACGTGCAGACGCTCGAAAAGTGTTGGAAGCGCTGAAAGCAAGTAAGGACGGGGTTAATGGAAGTACAGGACTATCTGCGGATCTTGCAGCAGCGGTGGAGAATCATCGCGCTCGCAACGGTCGTCGGGGTGCTCGGCGCATTGGTCGCATCGCTCTTGTCGACCCCGATGTACCAGGCGTCCACGCGGTTGTTCGTGTCGACCTCCTCGGCCGCCTCGGTCAACGAGGTGTACCAGGGCAACCTCTTCTCGCAGCAGCGCGTCGCGTCGTACACCAAGCTGTTGACCGGGACCACGCTGGCGGAACGAACGATCAACCGGTTGGGGCTGACCGACGTCAGCGCCGCGGACATCGCCGCCAAGGTCAAGGCCACGTCGGCGCCGGACACCGTGCTCATCGACGCCAGCGTCGAGGACTCGTCACCGGAGCGGGCGCGTGACATCGTCAACGCGCTGTCGGACGAGTTCGTGCTCATGGCGGCGGAGCTCGAGACCTTCGACCCCAACCGTCCGCCGACCGCGCGCGTGGTCGTCGAACAGCACGCTTCCACCCCGTCCTCGCCGGTGAGCCCCAAGACCAAGCGCAACCTCGCGCTCGGTTTCGCGGTGGGCCTGCTCGCCGGGCTCGGCCTCGCCGTGCTGCGCGACCGCCTCGACAACACCATCAAGAGCCGCCAGGTGCTCGACGAGCTGGTCGGTGTCGGTGTCGTCGGCATGGTGCCGTTCGACAAGGAGCGGGAGCAGAAGGCGGCCATCGCCTTCCAGGACGGCTACTCGGGCAGCGCCGAGGCGTTCCGCGAGCTGCGCACCAACCTGCAGTTCCTCGAGGTCGACAACCCGCCGCGCGTCATCGCGGTCACCAGTTCGCTTCCCGCCGAGGGCAAGACCACGACGGCCATCAACCTGTCGCTGGCACTCGCGGAGGCCGGCTACACGGTCGCGCTCGTCGAGGGCGACCTGCGCCGTCCGCGCATCTCCCGGTACCTCGGGCTGGTCGACTCGGTCGGTGTGAGCACCGTGCTCTCCGGGCAGGCCGACCTCGACGACGTCCTGCAGGCCACGTCGTTCCCGAACCTGACCGTGCTGGCCGCGGGCACCATCCCGCCCAACCCGAGCGAGCTGCTGGGGTCGAGCCACGCGACCGATCTGTTCACGGATCTCAAGGCGCGGTTCGACTTCGTGGTCGTCGACGCGTCGCCGCTGCTGCCGGTCACCGACGCCGCCGTCATCGCCGCGAAGGTGGACGGCGCCCTGGTCGCCGTCCGGTACGGCAAGACCAAGCGTGAGCAGGTGGCGCGCGCGGTCGGCAACCTGCACAGCGCAGGCGCCACGGTGCTGGGCACCATCCTGACGATGACCCCGATCAAGGGTGAGGGCGCGTACGAGTACAAGTACTACTACGACTCGGACGCCCCGGCACCCAAGTCGGGCAGCACGCCCGTCGTCTCGTCGCCCGACCCGCGCGCCGACAACGCGTCGGGACCGGGACAGAACCGCCGCAGCGAAACGGTTCGCTGACCCGGCAACGGTTTTCGGCCACCGGCCGCACCGGCGAGCACACGCTCGCGGTGCGGCCGGTGGCCTTTTTCGTCGACTCTTCCTCGGCCTCCGCCGAGGGGTGTGGCCCCCGGGGATCAGGCGCGGTACAGGCCGTCCAGGACCGACACGAGCGCGTCGGCGATCTGCTCGCCCACCTGCTCGAACACCACCACGTCGCGACCGATCGGGTCGCGGATGTCGATGCCGGCCTCGGGGAGATCACCCGCGGTGGCGCGGGCCGCATCCAGCTCGGCCACCGACCGCGCGCCCCCGGTCGTCACCAGGTGGGCCGCCTCGAGCAGCGTGAACGTCCGGCGCAGCTGCCGCGGCGCCATCCGCAGCACCTTGTCGCGGTGCTTCTGCGTCATGGTGAGAATCAGATCGGCCTTGCCCGCGATCACGGGCGTCAGCTGGCGGCCGGCGAATCCGTCCGGAGTCCCGCCGAGGGAGGAAAGCACCTTGGCGGCAAGCGGTTCCATCGGCGACCCGATCATGGCTCGGGTGCCGGCGCTGGTGGCGGTGAGCTCGTCCACCCCGTTGTCCGCCGCCCACGCGGCGGCGAGTCTCTCCGCCGTGGGAGAACGACAGATATTACCGGTACAGACGAACACCAGATTCATGGATCGAGTGTAGGTGGGCCTGTATAGACTCGGCACGTTCAAGCACGCGCTCGGGCGGGATCGACGGCCGGGTGAGTACCCGACCGAAGGCGGCTCATGAATGGCGTTCTGGGAGTGTCCGCCGGTGCGGGCTTCGTACGCCTGGTGTGGGCGCACGGAACCGGGTCGGTCGGTTCGCCGGGAGATCGTCAGTCCATCGTCGTCGACGCGCGAGGTTCCGAGGAGCTGACCGCGGAGGCCGTGGGTGTCGCGGTGGCGGCGGCCGAGGAGTCGGGTACCGCTGTGAGCGTGGGCATCGCGTACGGCGACGAGGCGCAGGCGGCGGCGCTGGACGCGGCGCTGCGCCGGCAGGGCGTCGCCCACTTCACGCTGATCCCCGAACTCGACGCCGTGCTGGCCGCGCTGCCGCACGACCCGCGGCTGGCCGGCGCCCGCACCGTCGCGATCTACGACCTGGGCAGCTCCGGACTCACCGTGAGCGTGGTGGACCGGTCGTCCGGCACGGTCCTCGCGTCCGAGCGCAGCACCGCGGTGCGCGGTGACCGGCTCGTCCGGGTGCCACGTGAAACACCCGGCGGCCTTCACGGCGCCGACGCGGCGATCGCCGAGTCGGCGGAGCTGGTGGGGGAGTTGGTGGAGCAGTCCGGTGCGGTGCCCCAGGCGGTGGTCCTGGTCGGCGGCGGCGCCCACGCGCCCGAGGTGCGCGCGGTGCTGCAGCAGCACTCGGCGGTGCCGGTCCTGGTGGCGCCGGATCCGGCGTTCACCGCGGCCGTCGGGGCCGCGGAGCTGGCGCAGCCCCCGCGCGCCGGACGGCCGGTACCGGCGTCGGTGTCCCAGCGGCGGCTCCGCAGCGCCGGGTTGGCCGCCGCGACGCTGGTGCTGCTGGCGCTCATCGGCATCGTGAGCGGCTTCGGCAGAACATTTTTCGGGTCGGAGGCGGGCGCGGCCACCGAGACGCCCGGCAGCACTCTCACGACGCTCGTGCCTCCGCCGTCCCACCTCGCGCCGCCGCTCGGCGAGCCGTCCGCCGTCACGGAGCCCGACCGGCCTCGGCTCTGACGGGTCAGCGGGCGTGCCGGCCGCCGCGTCGGCGCGGCGCGGTGGGGACGGTGGACGGGGGCCGGGCCAGCATCGCGGCGATGCCGGTCGTGAGCGGCACCGACAGCGCCAGCGCGATGCCACCCACCGACGACCGGGCGATCTCGATCGCGACGGCGTCGCCGGTCAGCACGTCGCCGAGCGGGCTCCCGGCGACGCTGAAGAGCAGCAGCAGCGGCAGCGCGCCACCGGCGTACGCGAGCACCAGCGTGTACACGGTGCTGGCGATGTGGTCCCGGCCCACCCGCATCGCCGACGCGAAGATGGTGCGCCGCGAGGCGGATCCGTCCATGGCGGCGATCTCGAACGCGGCGGACGCCTGCGTGATGGTGACGTCGTTGAGCACACCGAGCGAGCCGATGATGAACCCGGCGAGCAACAACCCGGTGATGCTGACGTGCTCGACGTACGCCTGCACGTCGGTGTTCTGTTCCTCCGACAACCCGGTCAGGTGCGTCATCCCGATCGCGACGCTCGACAGCACGGCGGCCACGAGCATCGACGCCAGCGTGCCCAGCAGCGCGGCGCTGGTGCGCAGGTTCACCCCGTGCGCCAGGTACAGCACCGCGAAGAGGATCGCCGCGCCCGAGACCAACGCGACCGGCAGCGCCGGTTTGCCGTCGAGCAGCGCGGGCAGCGTGAACACGATCAGCACACCGAACGTGATACCCAGCCCCAGCAACGCCCGCAGCCCGCGCCACCGGGCCACCGCGACGACCGCGATCACGAACGCCGCGACGACGAGGACCAGCGGGAACCCGCGCGAGTAGTCGTTGAACGCGTAGAACGGGGTGCCCGACGAATCCGTCTGTCGGACAAGCCGGATGTGCTCACCGAGGTTCAGTTGCGGCTGCCCGGGACCGGGCACGATCTCGAGCAACGTCCGGGTGCCCGCATTGGGGCCGGACTCGATGGTGACCAGGCTGCGCCGGCAATCGATGCCGCCCGAACTCGTCGGCGGCGGCGCCGGATCGCCGGAGAACGCCCGTCCCGCAGACGGACTGCCGCACGCGGAGATGTCCTGCGCGACGATCGTCCCGGCCTCGGTGGTGACCGCGCCGCCGCCGGCGTTCTGGAACGGCAGCGGAACGTCGACGTGTTGTTTGCCGGGCCAGAGGATCACCACACCGGCGAGGACCACGATCGCGACGGCCGCGAGCAGACCCACGACTACGCGGACCGCGACGGGGCCGAGGGGGACAGGGCCGCCGAAATGGCCGTGGCCGTGGCCATGTCCGGGAGAGGGGCTCTGCACCGCATCAGGCTAGCGGGAGACGTCGGTAAGCTCGGTGGCGGGGAGCAGGGGGGGTCGTCCCCGCCACCGGAACCTCGTCGCCCAGGGGGGGGAGGGGCAGGACGAGGCGCTTACGGACACCTGACGGTGTCAAACGGTCAATCTACCGACAGGGGCGGCATCTCGCAGTATTGGGGTCGGGTTCCCGTGTCGTGTCACGGTTAACAGCCCGCGGCGCAGTGGATCCCGCCCGGAACGTGTCCGAACGGGATCCGTCGCAGCGATCGCTGCTACTGCTTGTACGACGACAGGAAGTTGCCGAACCGCTCGATCGCGACCGCGAGATCACGCGCCCACGGCAGCGTGACGATGCGCAGGTGGTCGTGGTCGGGCCAGTTGAAGCCGGTGCCCTGGACCATGAGGATCTTCTCCTGCAACAACAGGTCCTGGACCAGCTTCTCGTCGTCGTGGATCTCGTAGATGTTCGGGTCCAGCCGGGGGAACGCGTACAGCGCGCCGCGCGGCTTGACGCACGAGACACCGGGAATCATGTTGAGGCGTTCCCACGCGACGTCACGCTGTTCCAGCAGACGCCCGCCCGGCAGCACCAGGTCCTCGATGCTCTGGTGCCCACCGAGCGCCACCTGGATGGCGTGCTGGCCGGGGACGTTCGGGCACAGTCGGGTCGACGCGAGCAGGTCGAGACCCTCGAGGAAGCCGGCGGCGTGATCCTTGGGACCGGTGATCGCGACCCAGCCGGAGCGGTAGCCGGCGACGCGGTACGCCTTCGACAGCCCGTTGAACGTCAGGCACAGCAGATCGGGTGCCAGCGTCGCCAGCGAGACGTGCTTGGCGTCGTCGTACAGGATCTTGTCGTAGATCTCGTCGGCCAGCAGCAGCAGCTGGTGCTTGCGCGCGAGTTCGACGAGCTGGGTGAGCACCTCGGCGGAGTAGACGGCGCCCGTCGGGTTGTTCGGGTTGATGACCAGCAGCGCCTTGGTCCGGTCCGTGATCTTGGATTCGATGTCCGCGATGTCCGGGTTCCAGTCGTTCTGCTCGTCGCACAGGTAGTGCACCGGCGTGCCGCCCGACAGGCTCGTCATGGCGGTCCACAGCGGGTAGTCCGGCGCCGGGATGAGGACCTCGTCGCCGTCGTCGAGCAGCGCCTGCATGGTCATCGTGATGAGCTCGGAGACGCCGTTGCCGAGGTAGATGTCGTCGACGTCGAGCTCGGGGAAGCCGGGCACCAGCTCGTACCGGGTGACGATGGCCCGCCGCGCCGACAGGATGCCCTTGGACTCGGAGTACCCCTGCGCGTACGGCAGGGCGGCGATCATGTCGCGCATGATCACGTCCGGTGCCTCGAACCCGAACGGGGCGGGGTTACCGATGTTGAGCTTGAGGATCCGATGCCCCTCGGCCTCCAGGCGTGCCGCGTGCGCGTGCACCGGCCCCCGGATCTCGTACAGCACGTTCTGCAGTTTGGTGGACTGCTCCAAGGTGCGCTGCGGACGACGTGGACGGGGGGAATCTGGAGTGCTCACGCCCCCCATGATTCCACTCGAACGCAAACGGATATCGGACGGTGCGGCCGCGGCGGCGTCTGCGCCCCCCGAGCAGCACCCGGCGGCGGCGAGCGCGGACCCGGCGTCCGGGTCGCGGTGGGATACGGAGCCGACACCGGGCTAGAGGCAGATCGGGTACACGAGCGACCCGAGGGGGATGACGAGGCAGAGCCCGATCGATCCCTGCCCCTGCGCGGGGGTGGCGGTCTCCGCGGCCGAGGCCGTGGGTGCACCGACGGCGCCGAGTGAGAGTGTGACGGCCGCCGCGGCGACGGTTCCGGCGATTCTGCGCTTCATGAGGGGAGCCCTCCCTTCGAACGGCGCGATACGCACACTTCTCATGGTCACGACATAAGCCCTGTGCCACAAGGCCACCGAACGAACAGTTGAATCACGACGTCGGACAACCGCCGCATTCCGCGCGTACGGGGCGCGGTTTCTACGACGCCGACCACTCCCGTACTCGACGTTGCCGCACCGCGATCACCGGCCCGGCCGGCCGCATCGACCGGTACTGCGCGTACTTGGCGACCAGCGCGTCGATCGCGCGCTCGGCCTCGGCCGCGCCGACCGCCAGCACCTCCGCGGTCCCGTCCACGCGCACCCACCACAGCCGGGTCCAGTCGTCGTCGTAGTGGTCCACCAGCAGGCTCACCCGGCCCGTCGCCGCCACGTTCGCGAGTCGGCGCAGCTGCCGGGTGCTCTTGGGTTTGTCGTCCACCGCCGTGTAGAGCGCGTCGCCCACCACCGCGAAGACCACCGGGACCAGGTGCGGCGTCCCGTCCGCCGACACCGTCGCCAGCCGCGCGACCGGGGCGTCGGCGAAACGCGGGGGCACGGACGCGGACATGGACTGCACACTACGACGGCCTCGATAGGGTTGTCGGCATGACGACGCCTGCTCCGACCGTCACTCCGTACGGGTCGTGGATCTCGCCGATCACCGCCGCCGACCTCGCCGCGAGCGGCCACCCCGTCGAGGGCGGCGTGTTCGTGGGCGACGGGGTGTGGTGGTCGGAGCAACGACCCGTCGAGGGCGGCCGCTCGGCCGTCCGGCGGCTGGGACCGGACGGCGAGCCGGTGGACGTCCTGCCGCCGCCGTGGAACGCGCGCACCCGCGTCCACGAGTACGGCGGCGGCGCGTGGGCGGTGACGCCGGACGCCGTGCTGGTCTTCGCCGAGTTCACCGACCAGCGGCTGTACCGGTTCGACCCGCACGTCGACGCCGCGCCCGTCCCGATCACCCCGGCCCCGCCCACCGCGGCCGCGCACCGCTACGGCGACCTCACGATCGTCGGCGACGAGGTGTGGTGCGTGCGCGAACGGCACGACGACGGGGTCATCGTCCGCGACATCTGCGCGGTACCCGTCGACGGCCGTGCGGACGACGACCCGTCGGCACTGCGTTCGATCGTCGGCGGCTCGATCGTCGGGACCTCGGACTTCCTGGCCTACCCGCGGGTGTCGCCGGACGGTGCCCGCGTCGCGTGGATCGCGTGGAATCATCCGCAGATGCCCTGGGACGGAACCGAACTGCGGGTCCTCGACCTCGCGTCGGGTGCGGTGGACGTCCTGCTGGGCGGCCCCGAGGAGTCGGTGCTCCAGCCCGAGTGGGAGGACGCGTCCACGCTGCGCGTCGTGAGCGACCGCAGCGGCTGGTGGAACCTCTACCGCGTGACCGTCGACGGCGGCGACCTGCAGCCGCTGTGCCCCACCGGCGCCGACTTCGGGGCGCCGCTGTGGCAGCTCGGGGCGCGCTGGCACGTCGGACTCGACGACGGCGCCGTGCTGACCGCCCGCACCGTCGGCACCGACACCCTCGCGGTGCTCGACCCTGGCACCGGCGCGCTGCGCGATCTCGAGCTGGACGGCATCTCCTCGGTGGGCATCTGCGACGTCGACGGCAACCGAATCCTGTTGCGCTGCGGGGGCTCCCGGATCGCGTCCGGGCTGCGCATCCTCGACCTCGACTCGGGGGCGCTCACCGACGTCCGGCTGTCGGTCGACACGCTGCCCGACGTCGAGTATCTGCCCGAGGCGCGCGCCCTCACCTTCGACGGGCCCGAGCGGGAGGTCCACGCGATCGTCTACCCGCCCCGCAACCCCGACCACGTCGCGCCCGACGGGGAGCTGCCGCCGTACGTCGCGTTCGTGCACGGCGGGCCCACCGCGCACGTCGCGCCCGCGGTGCACCTCGTCTACGCGTACTTCACCAGTCGCGGGATCGGCGTCGTCGACGTCAACTACGGCGGCTCGAGCGGATACGGCCGCGAATACCGCAACCGGCTGCGCGGTCAGTGGGGGGTGGTCGACGTCGAGGACACCGTCGCCGCCGTTCGCGGTCTCGCCGACGCCGGCCTGGCCGACCCCCGACGGCTCGCGATCGAGGGCGGATCGGCCGGCGGGTGGACGGTGCTGTCGGCGCTGACCACGTCGGACGTGTTCGCGTGCGGCGTCTCCTACTACGGCGTCGCCGAACTGGTCGAATTCGTCAAGGAGACACACGATTTCGAATCCCGGTACATCGACGGGCTGATCGGTCCGCTGCCCGAGGCCGCCGAGCTGTACGAGCGGCGGGCGCCCGTGAACAACGTCGACGGACTGTCGTGCCCGGTGCTGCTGCTGCAGGGCCTGTCCGATCCGATCGTCCCGCCGTCGCAGGCCGAACGCTTCCGCGCGGCCCTCGTCCGCAAGCAACTCCCGCACGCCTACCTCGCATACGCCGGCGAGTCCCACGGCTTCCGGCGCGTCGAGACCATCGTTAACGCCCGCGAGGCCGAGCTGTCCTTCTACGGCCAGGTCCTCGGCTTCGACACCCCCGGCATCCCGCGCCTGGAGCTGTGGCGGCCGTAGGCGGTGGGGTTGTCGCGCGGGTTGTGTCGGTGTCGCAGGGTGATTCCGTACTGACAACCCGTGCGACACCGGGCGAACCCCTGCGACATCACGGACAGGGCGTGCGTTCGACTCGTCCGGTCGGCCGAGCGCGCGACCGGTCGAAGGCGGCCAGAAGGCGACCGACGACGACGGCAGGGGTGTCGAGTTCGTCCCACACCCAGCGCACCACTTCCCAGCCGGCGCTGCGAATAGCGTCCTCGCGCAGCTTCTCCGCCCAGACGACCTCCTCCGGTACGTGTCCGTCCGGGGCGAGGCGACCGTACTTGGCGCGCCCGTCGAACTCGCCGACGACGCCGTGCTCGGCGAACAGGAAGTCGACACGGCCCAGAAGCTTGCCGTCGTCGGCGTAGAGGTTCGGCTGGCAGTCCGGCACCGGGAGCTGCTCACGAATCATCAGTACCCGGCTGCGGGATTCGCCGACGGATTCGCTTCTGCCGTCGAGCAGGCGGAGTACCCCGGCCACGCGGCGCCGTGCCGTGCGCGGGTCCGTCGCTGCCAGGTCGCCGGACGAGCACAGCCCGGAGTGGAGTGCGTGATCGCCCGCGACCACCGCCTGCTCGAACGGCAGCGTCCGGGCCAGGTCGACGACCGTCCGAGCCGCTGACGTCACCCGCAGCCCGTCCACGGTCGTCGACTCCTGCGGGTGTAGCGACGTGCAGTGCAGGTGGCGGACCGGGGTGCGGTGGCCGCCGGACTGTCGGTTGCGGGTGAGGTGGACGGCGGCCAGCGGGGTGCGCCAGAGGTCGATGTCGTGCACGATTGCCGCCGACTGGTGGCTCAGTACGGCCTCCTCCGAGGCTGCACGGAGAGTCGCCGTCGCGCGTGCCCGGTGCCGTTCGCGTACGCCCAGGTCGGCGAACCTGTCCGTGGACATGTAGGCGCCGCGTCGCAGCCGGTGCCACGAACCGTTGCGGCACAGGAACTGCAGCTGCCAGTCGGAAGCGCCCCGCTGCAGTGCGTCGGCGCGGCGGACGATGTGCGGGTCCATGGCCGTCATCCTCACCGACGCCCGCGCCGGTTCAGCCGTGCTCCCCAGCGCTTTCGGTGGAGCTGTGGACGACGGGTGGGCTGGGGACGACGCGCACTGCCGCAGGGCTACTGCGACGGTCGCAGGGCTTGTCCGTACGGAGAACCCCTGCGACGGTTGCACAACCCCTGCGACAACCGGACGAGGGGAACGTACACACGACAGCGCCCCCACCGCGGACGGTGGGGGCGCTGAGGGGTGGAGCTACTACTTCTTGCGGCCCGGGGCCTTGGCGCCGGCCTTGAAGCCCAGTGCACCGGGCTTGGCCTGCGGCGGCGCCGGGGTGGACGCCTCCTGCTCGGACGCCGGAGCCTCGGCCTGCGTGGCCTCGGACGCCGGAGCCTCGGCGGGTGCTGCGGCCTCGGCGGGCTGCTCGACCTGCTCGGGCTCCGCGGGCTGCTCGGGCTCCGCGGGCTTCTCCGGCTCGGGGGCCGAAGGCGCCGCGGGAGCAGCGGCGGCCCGAGCGGCCTTGCGGGCACCCGGAGCCTTGGCGCCGGACTTGAACCCGAGACCGCCGGGCTTGGCCTGCGGTGCCGGCTTCGTCGCCGGAGCCTCGGTAGCCGGGGCCGGAGCCTCAGCAGCCGGTGCCTCAGCAGCCGGTGCCGAAGCCTTAGCCGCGGGAGCCTCAGCCGCCGGAGCAGCAGCCTTCGCGCCCGGTGCCTTGGCGGCGCCCTTCATCTGCAGGTCCTTGCCGCCGGGGGCCTTGGCCCCGCCCTTCATGGCCAGTCCACCGGGCTTGGCGGCGGGTGTCGCGGGTGCCTCGGCGGCGGGAGCCGCGGGAGCCTCGGTGGCTTCGGCCGACGCCTCGGCCGGAGCAGCCGCCGGAGCGGCAGCCTTCGCGCCCGGTGCCTTGGCGGCGCCCTTCATCTGCAGGCCCTTGCCGCCGGGGGCCTTGGCGCCACCCTTCATGCCCAGTCCGCCCGGCTTGGCGGCGGGCGTCGCGGGTGCCTCGGCAGCGGGAGCCGCAGGAGCCTCGGCCGACGCATCAGCCGCAGCCTTGGCGCCCGGTGCCTTGGCGGCGCCCTTCATCTGCAGACCCTTGCCACCCGGAGCCTTGGCTCCCGGCGCCTTCGCGCCCGGCGCCTTGGCAAGGCCCTTCATCTGCAGGCCCTTGCCGGCGGGGGCCGTCTGGGCGGACGGGGTGGCGGCTGCCTCCTCGACCTCCTCGACGCGCTCGGCTTCCTTGACCTCGGCGACGGCCTCGGCGGCCGCCGGAGCGGCTGCGGCCGGAACCTTCTCGCGGCGCTCGACCTTGATGTTCGCGGTCAGCTTCTCCGGCTCCAGCCGCGTGACGGAGTCGAGCATCAGCTGCGCGACGTCGACGACCTGGACGCCCTCGCCCTGGCCCTGCTCCTGGCGTGCGGTGACACCGTCGTTGAGCATGACGCGGCAGAACGGGCAGCCCGTCGCGATCTTCTGCGCGGACGCGCCGTTGCCCTCGCCGAGCGTGCCGAGGGCCTCGTCGACGCGGTCGATGTTGACGCGCTTGCCGAGCTGCTCCTCCATCCACATGCGGGCGCCACCGGCACCACAGCACATGGACCGCTCGCCGTGACGGGGCATCTCGTTGAGCTTCACGCCCGACGCCTCCATCAGCTCACGCGGGGCGTCGTACACCTTGTTGTGGCGACCCAGGTAGCACGGGTCGTGGTAGGTGACGTCCTCGTTGAGCTTGGCCACCGGGACCAGCTTCTTGGCGCGGACCAGGCGGTTGAGCAGCTGCGTGTGGTGGACGACCTCGTAGACGCCGCCGACCTGCGGGTACTCGTTGCCGAGCGCGTTGAAGCAGTGCGCACACGTGACGACGATCTTGCGCTTGCTCTCCGGGGTGCCGTCGAACACCGCGTTCAGGGTCTCGATGTTCTGCATCGCCAGCTGCTGGAACAGGAACTCGTTGCCCGCGCGGCGAGCCGAGTCGCCGGTGCAGGTCTCCTCGGCACCGAGGACCATGAACTTGACGCCGGCGGTCGCGAGCAGCTCGGCGACGGCCTTGGTGGTCTTCTTCGCGCGGTCCTCGTAGGCGCCGGCGCAGCCGACCCAGAACAGGTACTCGTAGTCCTCGAAGGAGTCCGCGTCCTGGCCGTAGACCGGGATCTCGAAGTCCATCTCGTTGATCCAGTTGAGACGGTCCTTGGCGTTCTGGCCCCAGGGGTTGCCCTTGTTCTCGAGGTTCTTGAACAGACCCGCGAGCTCGGACGGGAACTCCGACTCGATCAGCACCTGGTAGCGGCGCATGTCGATGATGTGGTCGACGTGCTCGATGTCGACCGGGCACTGCTCGACGCACGCACCACACGTGGTGCACGACCACAGGGTCTCGGGGTCGATGATGCCGCCCAGTTCGCCTTCGATCGACTCGCCGACGAGCGGGCGCTCGGCCTCGGCGCGTGCGGCTTCCGGAATCTTCGCGAGTGCGGCCTCGTCGGCGTTGCCCTCGGCGTCGACCAGGCCGACCTCGTCGCCGCCCATGTCCTTGCGGCCACCGGCCAGCAGGTACGGGGCCTTGGCGTAGCCGTGGTCGCGCAGCGACATGATGAGCAGCTTGGGCGACAGCGGCTTGCCGGTGTTCCACGCGGGGCACTGCGACTGGCAGCGACCGCACTCGGTGCAGGTGGTGAAGTCCAGCCAGCCCTTCCACGAAAAGTCCTCGATCCGGCCGGCGCCGAGCGTGTCGGTGTCGGGGTCGACGTTCTCCATGTCGAGCGCGCGGCCCTTGGACATCATCGGCTTGGCGGCACCGAGGGCGACGCCGCCGTCGTCCTCACGCTTGAAGTAGATGTTCGGGAACGCCGAGAAGCGGTGCCAGGCGACGCCCCACGTGATGTTGCGGCCGACGACGTAGAGCCAGATCATGCCCGACATCAGCTTGACGAACGCGAAGATCGAGACCATCACGGCGCTGGCGGGCAGCAGCTTGGCGACCTGCATGGTGAAGAAGTCGGTGGCCGCGTTGGAGTGGCCGGTCATCGCGATCCGGCCGGCCTTCACCAGGATCATGCCCAGGCCCTCGAGCAGGACGACGACCTCGACGAAGTACGCCGGCGTGAACTTGGAGCCCGCGAAACGCGACAGCCGCTCGGGGATGCGCGGGTGGTTGAGCTGACGGATCACGATCAGCGTCAGGATGCCGACCACCGTGCCGATGCCGAGGATCTCGTCCCACAGGTGCCACACCCAGGTGTTGCCGAACAGCGGCCAGTGGAACGTCGGATCGAAGGTCTGGCCGTACGCCTCGAACCACAGCGCTGCGCCGCCGAGGAAGCCGATCATGACGAGCCAGTGCGCCCAACCGACGGTGCGGAACTTCTGCATCCGGGTGTGCGCGATGAACTCGACGATCATCTGCTTGAAGCGCGGGAAGAACGGGCGCCAGCGGTCGGGCGCGGACTGCCCGATCTGCACGGTCTTCGCCATCCGCCAGGCCCCACTGAGGAACGAGGCCCAACAGACGAGGCTCAGCAGTGCGCCGACGGTGCCCAACGTAATCGTCAGGGCATTCATGTCGAAGCCTTTCGTTTCGGGGCAGCACTCGTGCCGCCTGGGGTCAGCCCAGAGATCGTAACCGCTCCCATGTTACCCGCCGGTAACTTGGGGTCGCTACCTGTCGGTAACATAGCGCGTAGCGCGGTTTCCTGCATCTTTACCCCCGACGGTAGTCACCGGAAGGCGTCCGCGCTGGGCTCGCGAGGCGGGCTGGACCTCGCGACCCGGGCGCTATTCAGTTAACGGTATGTGGTGCCGTTGTGACTGGTGTCGCGTAGGTTGACCTAACTCGCCGACGCCGCGCCGAAACGCCCACCCGCCCGGGCCTCCGGTAATGCGAATTGTGTCCATTCATTCGGCAATGGAATTGTGCACCGCTACGTTATGCTTCGCCCGGAATTGGGTGTTCGACCGCCTCGTCCGCGCAGGTGGGAACGCATTACTGCTTCCGTGATCGGAAGATCGAATTCGGTCGGGGGGCCAACTGTCGGCAGTCACAGATGGGAATGACCGTCCTATGAAGCTGAGAAGAATTGCTGCGACGTCCGTGCTCGTGACTGCCGCGCTGGGGGTCGGGACCGGCACCTCGTACGCCGCTCCGGCACCCGCCCCGAACCCGATCGGGTACCAGGCGCACGTCGAGGACCGCTCGGTCGTCACGCTCCTCGACGCCGGGGGATTCCACCTCACCTCCGACGGCAGGTTCGTCGAGATCACCGACGACGCCGGGACCGTGCTGCAGACGTTGCCGCTGACGTACCGCCTCGGCGACCGCGAGTTCTCGATCGCGCCGCTGGTCGACGGTCGGAAGCTGACGCTGACGCCGGAGATCGCGCCGGCCCGGGCGGTGGCGGCCGACGTCGCCGAGCCGATCGATCCCGCGAACCTCGCCGCGCTGGGGGAGAACCTCAAGGTGTTCGAGAAGCTCAGCGAGGGCGTCAGCGAAGCCGTCACGACGGGCAGTCTGGTGGGCACGCTCGTCGGCGCGGTCGTGGGATGCGCGATCGGCGGCACCCCGCTGGCGCTGACCGGGGTCGCCATCCCGCAGGCGGTGCTCTTGTGCCTCGGTGGCGCCGCCGCGGCCGCACCGGTCGGCGGCATGATCGGCACCATCGTCGCCGGGGTGCCGGTGCTCGCCTACAACGGCTGGCAGGTGTACCAGACGCTCAACGCGGCGCCGCCCGCTGCCGGCTGACGTCTTCAGGATTCAACGCATCGGGCCCGTCCCCCTTCGTGGGGAACGGGCCCGATTGCTGTCGGTGGCGGCTACGACGTCCGGATGCGCAGTCCCGGGTTCTGGCCCAGGATCGCGTTGATCGGCGTCGCGAACAGCTCCGGCGCCTCGCCCATCGCCGACGTGGCGAAGTTGGCGATCTCGCACATGCCGTAGTCGCCGACGTTCGACGCACTGGAGATGCCGAGCGCGAGGGTGCCGGTGACGATGGGGCCGCCGCTGTCACCCTGCAGGGCGCACAGGTTGGTGGCGAAGCCGTCGTTGATCACGCGCTGTCCCACCGGGACGGTCTGATGCACCGCGGTGACGACGCCGCAGTTGAAGCCCGAGGTGTTGCCGGCCTTGCAGACCGGTGCGCCGACGACGGGGTCCGCGGTCCCGGTGATCGCCACGGGGGCGGCGTTGGGGACCCGGACGCCGTTGTTGGCGAACCGCTGGGCGGTCCCGGCGGCGGGCCGGATGATCGAGTAGTCGGAGCCGTCCAGGCTGGTCCGCTCGAACGTGCCGATCATCGGACCGGACAGGTCGCCCACCGCGGCGTACGCCTGCGAGGCGTGTTCGGTGCCGGCGAAGGTGCGGTTGGGATCGCAGTGTCCGGCGCTGATGTTGACGGGCGCGCCGCCGCCGTCGATCGCATTGAAGCCGAGCGAGCACTTGAGGCCCATGCCGCCGCCGTTTGCGACGTACGGGTCGCCGCCCAGGAAGGCGTCGGCGGCGTACTGCGCGGTCGCCTGACCGGGCGCGGCCGGCTGCAGCGACGCGAGCGCGGGACCGAGCGCGACGCGGGCGGCCTCCCGCAGCTCCGGCGGCAGCAGGTCGAGGACGTCACCGGCCGTGTCGTCGGCGCGGAGCACGACGTCGTTGTTGGCGATGTCGACCGTGACGCCGCGGACGAACTTCGCGATCTCCGGCGGCAGGGTGCCGATCCAGTCGCTCAGCGCCGAGCGGGTGGACTCCAGCTGGCTCTGACTCCGCTCGACGTCCTTGGCGGTGAACCCGGCCTGCTCGACGGCGGCCCGGGCGTCACCGCGACCGGCGTGGGCCAGGCCGACGACCGGCGCACCGGACGGATCGATCCACGCGCCGGCGAACGCGTCCGGGAACTGGATGCGCGCGATCTCGGCGAACTCGGCGAGCTTCTGCGCCAGCGCCGAACGCTGTAGGTACTGGTCCGGCGTGAGCTGCAGGTCGCGCTGCAGCGCGTCGATCAGCTCGATGGGCAGGTGCGCCGCCTGATCGGAGACACCCGATTCGGCGACAGCGGGTGATTCGGCGGGTTGGGCCTGCGCGACTGCGGTCGCGGGACCGAGGAGCAGAAGCGCGGCGGAACCGAACACCGCGGCACGACGTGCGAGCGAGCTTCGCATGAGGGCCTTTCTATTGTCCGCCCTGCGGCCCTGGACCCCGAGGCACGCAGAGAAAGGCACCCGGCATGGTGCGGGTGCCCGAGTCGCGTTCGACTATATGGGGTCACCACCGCTCGTGCCCACCCGAAATGGGTAATTCGGGGGACGGATTCGTCAGTTCGCGGCGGCGGTGCGCACGGTCAGGCCCGCACCGATGCCGCCCCCGGACGTCGCGTCGGCGGCAGCCAGGACGTCCCGGATCGGCGTGCCGAGGTTGGACGTTCCACCGTCGAACGCGAGCACCGCGTTGGCCTCGGCGCACGTGGCGGCGTAGCTGCTGTTGGAGCCGCTGGTGATTCCCAGTGCGAGCGTGCCGGTCACGATGGCGCCGCCGCTGTCACCCGCGAGAGTGCAAGCGGTACCGGAGAATCCGCGCACCGTGCGGCTGGTGCCGTCGAGCATTTCCAGCGACGCCTCGACCCGGTCGGCCGAGACGACACCGCACGTGAACGCCGAGGTCTGGCCGGACTTACAGATCGGTGCGCCGACGACGGGGACCGCGGTGCCGGTGACGGTGAGCGTGCTGCCGCCGGCGCCGCGGATCACCGGGCGGTCCAGTCCGGCGCGGGTGCCGGCATCGTCGAGACGGATCAGCGAGTAGTCGAGGGCGTGCGATCCGCCGACCTCCGAGCGGGCGAAGCTGCCGATCCGCTGGCTGGCCGCGACGTTCGCGCGGTCCGGCAGGTACACACCGGCGCCCGAACCGGGTGCGGGATCGCAATGTCCGGCGCTGATGTTGACGGCGTTGCCGCCGCGGTCGACACCGCTGAAGCCGAAGGAGCACACCCCGACCTCGCCCTCCCCGGCCGCCGAGATCGGTCCCGGCGTCGTCACGTACGTGTCGCCGCCCATGGGGGAGCGCTCGACGGGGACCGGGCCGCCCAGCGACTGGAGCTGGACCTTGACGTTCGCGAGGTGCGTCGGCAGGTCGATGGCCCGGCCGATCGGGCTGTTCACGATGTCGACGACGATCTGGTTGTTCAGGACGTCGACGGTGGCATTGCCGATCTGCGAGGCGACCTGGCGCGGCAGGTCCGACACCCACTGGTTGAAGTCGGCGAGCGCCCGGTCGAGTCCGTCGGCGGAGACCGGGGCCAGCTGCGTGCGGTAGCCGTCGCGCGTGGCCGTCTGCGCGGCCTCGGTGGTGGTGACGGCCACGACGGGATGACCGTCGAGACCCATCCACGCGCCGGCGAACGCATCGGGGTGTTCGTTGCGGAAGTCCGCTGCGTACGAGTCGAGTTCCTGCGCCCGCGCCGCGCGGTCGAGGTATTCCTGCGGGCTGATGCGCAGATCTCGGGTGATGGCCTCGACCAGATCCGCGGGCAGCTCGTCGGCGGAGAGCTGCGTGACCGAGGTGCGGGCGCTGTCGCCGCTGTCGGACGGCTCGGCGTGCGCCGACGCGGTGAACGGCACGGCGAGCAGGACCACCGAGGATCCGAGGACGGCGGCGCGGCGGGCAATCGACTGCACGGCGGCGCGCTGCGCCAGCGAGGTACGCATGGAGTTCCTTAATGGTCTTCGGGATCAGCCACCAACAATAGGTCACGAACCGGCCGACACGCCCGAGAACTTCGTCCCGGCCTCACGGGGCCGAAGGTTCGACCGTGCCGGCCTCACGAGGCCGAAGGTTCGACCGTCCCGTAGCCGAGGGCCCGCAGCATCGAGAGCAACTCCGATCGCGAGTTGGCCCCGAGTCGCCGTCGGATGCGGGCCACGTGGTGCTCGACGGTCTTGGGCGCGATGTACAGACGGGCGCCGATCTCCCGGTGCGTGTGCCCGAGCAGCAGCAGCCGCGCGACGTCGGCCTCCCGGTCGGTGAGCGTGCCGACAGTGGGTTCGGGCGCGGCCACCACGTCGGCCCCGGGTGCCGGCGCACCGGTCGTCCCGCGCAACGACCGCGCCACCTGCAGGAGTGTCGTGGCACCGCGCGTGTCCGAGACCCGAAGTGCCGCTTCACCGGCCAGTCGAGCGCCGTCCCACGGCAGCCCGATCCGTTCGAGCGTGCGTGCCGCGGATTCCACCTCGGCCGCGTCGGCTTCCTCGCGCAGGACCCGCAACCACACCCGTCCGGCGGTGGCGAGCCCGGCGGAGTAGGCGCTCACCTCGGCGGCGGCCGCGAGGGCCCGCGCGTGCGGCAGCAGTTGAGACGGGTTGTCGCCGAGGATCGCGGCCTGCACGCCGTACCAGTGCAGCGACGCCCCCCACAGGGCGGGTTCGCCCAGGCGGGACAACAGGTCCTGGGCCTGCTCCACCAGGTGCGCGATCCGCCCGCTCTCGCCCACCCGGACGGCCGCCAGCCACAGCTCGCCCAGCGGCAGCAGGCTCAGCAGATCTGCCGAGTACCCCGCCACCACGGGCCGTGCGGCGGCCCATTCCCGTTGCAGCGCACCGACATCGCCGTTGCGACGCGCGAGCCCCACGCGCAGCGCGTGCACGAACAGCGCTTCGCGGCCGGGGAGCGTGCGGTCGGTGGGCAGTGCGTCGACGAGCGCGGCGGCGGCTGCGAGGTCGCCCCCGACCATCGCGGTCCACGCCGACAGCACGAGATGCCGGGTCCGCGCGACGCTCGACGGCGGGTCGGACTCGAGCGCGCGCCGCAGGACGGAATCGGCATGGGCCAGTTCACCGGAATGCAAGCACAGCAGGGCGGTCACGGCGGTGGCGGTGTCCGGTAGCAGGCGGGTGTGGACGCTGGTGTTCAGCAGCGACATCGCCCGGGTCAGCGAGTTCATCGCCAGCGCACCCGCACCCGTCACCGACTGCCGGAGCCCCTCGGCCAGCAGTGCGACCCCGGCCGCCCCGGACGTCGGCGGCCCGGGACGTCCGCCGGCCGCCGATGCCCCGGCCGCGTCGGGACGTCCGGCCGCGAGCAGGACGGTGCTCGCGATCGCCGCGTCGGTGCCCACCCGGTCCGGACCGAGCCACTCGTACAGGTCGGCGCTGCGCGCGACGGCGCCTCGGCACGCCGCGACGGACGCCGAGATACGCACGGCAGCAACCAGTTCGGCGCCGTCCAGGGCGTCGGCGCGGTCGAGTGCGGCGTCGGCCAGGGCTTCGGCGGTGTCCAGGTCGCCGCTCAGCGCGCTCACCTCGGCCCGGCGCAGTGCCAGGCTGCGGGCATCGGCGCCGGCCCGGACCGCGGCGGCGAGCAGCGCCGCGGCGCGCGCCGGCTCGGCGGAGTCGGCGCAGCCGCACAGGAACCGGGCCAGGCGGGGATCGTCGAGGCCGGCGTCGGCGAACGCCAACGCGGTGGGCGCGTCGAGCGTCGCGGCGTCGAGTCGCGCGGTGAGCAACCGGGACTGGAGTTCGCGCAGGCGCGTCACGCCGATGGTGGCGCCGACCAGTGCCCGCACTGCCGGCGCCGCGGCGTCCGCGCGGGAGACGAAGGCGCTCGCGCGGACCCGGTCGGCCAGGTCCCGGGATGCGTCCGGCGGGAGATCCAGGACCGCGGAGAGGTCGACGGTGTCGAGTCCGAAACCGTGGGCGCACAGCGCAAGTGCGGACAGCATGTCGGCGTCGAGGTGGCGCAGGGCGGACTGCAGGTACGACGTCACGGCGGAGCGCACCGCCGCGTCGTCCGCGCCCGCGACCTCCGCGGCGTCCAGACCGGCGTCGACCGCGGCGAGCAGTCCTGCACTCGAGTCGTGGAGGGTGCGCGTGAGGCCGGGCGTCAGCGCGATACCGCGGCGGCGCGCGCGGGCGACCACGTCTGCCGGGGCGAGCGGACGCAGGTCGATCACCGTGCCGTGGGCGTGCATCGTGCTGATCAGGTCGGTCAGCGGCGTGCGGTGGGGCCGCGGTTCGGTGGCCACCACCACGGTGCGCCGGGACTGCCGCACCAGGGCGCACACGGTGGCCAGGGCGTCGTCGGCCAGCGTGTGGGCGGCGCCGAGGACCAGTGGGTCGTCGCCCGCCGCGCCGTCGAGCGTCGACACCACCCGACGACCGTCGGCGCTCAGCGTGTTCCGGGCGGCAGCGAGCAGCAGCGACTTGCCACTGCCGGAGTTGCCCCGGACCAGGATGCACGCCGGCCCGGGCGACGCGAGCGCGTCGAGAAGGTCGCGGGCCCCGGGGACACCCGCGAGGCCGGGTGCGGGGTCGTCGCCCGGCTCGGCCGGCCGCCCCGCCCGTGCGGTCTGCATGGTTACTGTCCGATCAGCAGCCCGGTGACGGGATCGACGACGGCTCCGACGACGTTGCCGACGCCGGTGCCGATGCCGGTCACGACACCGCCGAGGCCCTGGCCGATTCCCGTGGCCACCTGGCCCATTCCCGCACCGACCTCGCTCGGGGACGGCCCGTTGTAGACCGGCGCCGAGGGTCCACCACCGGACGGCGGGTAGACCGGCGGCGGTGTTCCGCCTCCCGGCTCGGTGCCGGAGGGGGTGGCGGGCGGCGCGGCGGGTGCGGGCGCGGGAGCGCCGGGGGCGCCGTCGGACGTCGGCGCGCCGGGGGTGGCCGGGGTTCCGGCGGCACCCGCGGCGGGGGCGCCGCCCTCGGCACCGGCGACAGCGGGCGCCTGGGTACCGGTGCCGGTGCCGGTGCCGGTGCGCCCGACGGTGACCGCGTCCGCGGTGCCCGGCTCCGTCACCGGACGGTCCCCGCCGGTGGTGGGTGCGGTGGTCGAGGTGGAGGTGCCGATGTCGGGCGAACTCGATTGCGCGGGAGGCGCCGACGAGGTCCCGAGCGCCAGTCCGCCCGCGGTGAGCAC
This sequence comes from Rhodococcus sp. SGAir0479, assembly GCF_005484805.1. Lineage (NCBI taxonomy): Bacteria > Bacillati > Actinomycetota > Actinomycetes > Mycobacteriales > Nocardiaceae > Rhodococcus > Rhodococcus sp. SGAir0479. The sequence continues at coordinate 3,379,966 of NZ_CP039432.1, read as the reverse complement.
CGCCAGCGCGGCGGCCGCGGACGCCACCACCGCGACCCGCCGCCGCATGCTCGAGCCGTCGCGGGTGGTGTGGCGCCGCGTCGGGAACGCCGGGACGACCGGTGCGGCCGCGGCGCGCGGCAGCTCGACGGTCTCGGCGGTGGCGACTGCGGCCGGGGCGGCCGCCGCGGCGGGGACGTCGGCCGCGAGACGGGCGGCGCCGAGGGCCGCGGTCCGGGCCGGCTCGGGCGCCGCGACGACGGTGAGGCCCAGTTCGGACGAGACCAGTTCGGCGACGAGCGGGATCGCACCGCCACCGCCGGCGAGCAGTACGGCGGTGACGTCGGAACTCTCGATCTCGGCCGCGCGCAACGCTTCCCGAACCAGTTCGAGGGACTTCGTCAGCGGTTCCCGGATCAGGTCCTCGAGCTCCGAGCGTACGAGCCGCACGTCGGTCCCGAGGCCCGGGAGCGCTACCGCGAGTGTCGTCTCGGTGTCGGTCGACAGGGCTTCCTTGGCGTCGGTGCAGCGCCGGCGCAGGTCGAGCAGCGCGGCCGTCGTCGCGGCGTCGAACGGGTCGAGGTCGGCCGTCCGCCCGGCCAGGCCGTCGAGGACGAGGCGGGTCACCAGGTGGTCGATGCTGTCGCCGGCGAAGTCCTCGGAGTGGAGCGGGCGCCCGATGACCGACGGTGCGGCGCCGGTCCGGACCACCGTGACGTCCAGCCCGGAGCCGCCGAGGTCGTAGACCACCACGACGCCGTCGCCCTGCGGCCCGCGGGCGGACTCGAGCCAGCGCACGCAGGCCAGGGCCTCGGGCACCAGCCGTGCGTCCGGCACGCCCGCGCGGTCCAGCGCGGATTCGAGTGCGGAGACGGTGTACGCGCTCCACGCAGTGGGGTGGGTGACGACGACGGCGTCCGCGGAGGCGGTGTCGTCGCCCTCGTCGTGCACGGTGGCGATCAACCCGGTCACGGTCGCGGCGAACAGGTCTTCCCCGCGGTGCACGCGGCCGCTGTCGTCGAGCAGGCCCACCGGGTCTCCGACTCGTTCGACGTACCCGGTCACCCGCGTCCCGGTGGGGGAGACATCCAGCCCGGCCAGCACCGGCGCCCCGTCGGTCGGCACGGACAACGCGGTGGGCCGCGAGTGGACCGCGGCCGTCTCGTCGGTCGCCGATGCATGATCGGGGGCGACGGCGATGACCGAATTGGTGGTTCCGACAGCAATTCCGAGCCCGGCGGCCATTCGCCTCTCCATCCGTTCGGGGCGGGTTGCACAGCCGCCGTTGGTATGGCGATTGTCGGCCACCGGCGGGCGTTCGTTACGGAAACCTCACGCGAGCGATGCAGATTCGGGGACGATCCCCTAATCGGGCGCGATCCCCTATACGGGGACCCGCGCATCCCCGGCCCGCCGGCGGGGGGATCTGCCCCGTTCCCCCGCGACGCCCGGATTCGTAGCGTGGAGATCGATCTCGCCGCAGGGTTCTCGCACCGCGGCAGCCCCGCCTCCGACCATCAGGAGTGTTCTCATGGCCAGCAACGCAGTTCTCGACTTCATCCTCCGGCTCCTCCGCGACGAGGACGCCGCCGCCGCCTACTGCGCCAACCCGCAGGGGGCCCTGACCGCGGCCGGCCTGTCCGACGTGTGCGTGGCCGACATCGCCGCGGTGGCCCCGATGGTGGCCGAATCCGGCCTGTTCGGCGGCGCCGCGGGCGATCTGAGCGCCATCCTCGCCGCGGGCACCGGAGCGGCGGGCTCGATCGGCGCCACTGCCGGTGGCGGACTGGGCGGCGGCCTGGGCGCGGGCCTCGGGCTGGGCGGCGGCGCCGGCCTCGGCGCGGGAGCCGGCCTGGGCGTCGGTGCCGCGGTGGGCGGTGGCCTCGCCGGTGGGATCGGCGGCGGTCTCGGTGGTGGCTTCGACTTCGGCGGCGACCTCGCGGCCGGGCTGAACGCCGCGCTCGCCGCGGGCGGTGCCATCGGCGCCCAGCTCGGTGCCGCCATCGGCGCGGCGATCGAGGCGGCGGCCGGGCTCGGCGGCAGCCTCGACCTCGGCGGTCTGACGGACGTTGCCGGTTCGGTGGACCTGGGCGGCGCGCTGGCCGCGGCGCTGGGCGGTGCGCTCGACATCGACGGCTCGCTCGTCACGGATCTCGGTGCGGCGCTGGGTGCGGCGTTCGAGGGCATCGGCGGCATCGACCTGGACGGGCTGCTGTCCGTCGACGGCGCGCTGACGGCCGCGCTCGAGAACGCGTTCGCGATCGGTGGCGATTTGGGTGGTCAGCTCGGCACCACGCTGGGTGCGATGTTCGACGCGGCGATCGGAGCGGGCGCCGACCTCGGGGCATCGCTCTCGGGCGCGCTGGAGTCGGCCCTCGCATCGGCGCTGTCCCTCGCGGGCGGCCTCGACGGCGACGTCCTCGCCGGCGTGGGTGCGGACCTGAGCGGTCTGCTCGAATCGGCGCTCTCGCTGGGCGGCTCCATCGGCGCCGACCTCGGTGCCGCTCTGGGCGGCGCCCTCGAACTCGGCGGGGCGTTCGACCTCGCGCAGCTGGTGGACATCGACGCCGCGCTCGACCTCGGCGCGCAGCTGGGGACCGCCATCGGCGGGTCGCTGGGCGTCGACGGGGACCTGGCCGCGCAGCTCGGTGCCGCCCTGGGCGCGGCGCTCGACGGCGCCGGCAGCCTCGATCTGACGGGCCTGCTGGAGGCGGGCGGTGGCCTGACGGCGGCCCTCGAGAGCGCCTTCGCGGTCGGCGGCGACCTCGGTGCCTCGCTCGGCGCGGCGTTCGGCAGTGCCCTCGAGGGCGCGGTCGCGGCGGCGGGTGACCTGGGCGGCTCCCTGGAGTCGGTGCTCGGCGGCGCGCTCGGGGTCGGCGGCGACCTCGGGGCGGCGCTCACCGGCGCTCTCGAGTCCGCCCTGACCGTCGGCGCCGACCTGGCCGCCCAGCTGGGCGGCTCCGTCGGGGCGGACCTCACCGCCGCACTCAGCGGAGCGCTGGAGACTGCCCTCGCGAGTGGCGGCGCTGTCGGCGCCGAGCTCGGGGCCGCCCTCGGCGCTGCCCTGGACGGCGGGCTCGGTGGCAGCCTCGACCTCGATGCCCTGGTGAACGCCGGCGGCGATCTCGGCGCCGCCATCAGCGGTGCGCTCGGCAGCGCGCTCGACGTGGACGGTGCGCTGACGACGTCGCTCGCCGCGGCACTCGACAGCGCGCTCGCGCTCGGCGGCAACATCGAGGTGGGCGCCGGCGCGGATCTCGGTGGCCTGCTCGAGGGCGCCTTCGGTGTGGGCGGTTCGGCCGGTGCGGATCTCGGCGCCGCGCTCGGTGGCGTGCTGGGCGGCGGACTCGAGTCCGGGACCGCGCTCGATCTCGGAGCCCTGCTCGGCGGCGACGCCGGGTTCGGGGCGGAGCTGGGTGGCGCGCTCAGCGGCCTGCTGGGCACCGGCAGCACGGCGGGCGGCGACCTCGGTGCGGCTCTCGACGCGGCGCTCGGCGCCGGCGGTGGACTTGGTGCGGTGGGCGACGCCGCCGGGGAGCTCGGTGGCCAATTGGGTGGCCAGGTCGGTGGCGAGCTGGGTGGCCAGCTCGGCGCCGGCCTCGGCTCCACCGGCGACCTGGGCGCCGGCCTGGGCGTGGACCTGGGCGCGGGTCTGAGCGGCGCGTTCGACGGCATGGTCGACGCCGCGACGTCCGCGGTGGCGGACGTGTCCAGCGGCCTCGACGCCGGTCTGGCAGGCGGCCTCGGTTCCACCGGCGCCGTGGACGGCGGCGTCGGCGCGGAGCTCGGGGGCGGATTCGCGGGCGGCCTCGACGCCGGTTTCACCGGCGCCGGCGACATCGCGGCCGACCTCACGAGCGGGTTCGACGCCGCGCTGCAGGGCGCGGTGGACACCGCCGCGCAGCTGTCCGGCGGCGCGAACGCCTGGTCCACCATCGACACCGACGCGTTCGGCTCCGCACAGTCGGACGCCGGACTGTTCGGCGGCGCGGTCGCCGACCTCGGGGACCAGCTCGGTGCCGTCGTCGATCCGGCGCCCGTCCACCTGGACCTCGGCCACGACCCGCTGCCGTGACGTCCACACCGGGCATGTAACGAACGGGGCCCCGCACGCGCTAATGCGAGCGGGGCCCCGGTTCGTCTCCGACGGAGCGGTGGATCAGTCAGTGCCGGCATCGGTGATGCGGGTGCAGGTCGGAACGAAGAAGCGGGGCAGCGGAACTCATGAACGACGCGATGACGAGCCTGCTCGATCGGACGGTGGAGATCGCCTCCTCGACCGGGCGACACGATCTGGTGCAGCGCCTGGGGCTGGTCCGGACCCGGGTGGTCGACCCACGCTTCCGGGTCGTGGTGGTGGGACAGCTCAAGCAGGGCAAGAGCCAGTTCGTCAATTCCCTGCTCAACCTCTCGGTGTGTTCGGTGGGTGACGACGAGACCACGGCGGTGCCGACCGTGGTGCAGAACGCCGCGGACGCGTTCGCCGAGTTGGTCCTCGCCGAGCCCGGCAGCGAACCCCGCCGGGTGCCGGTGCCGCTCGACCGACTCGACACGGTGCACCCCAAGATGCCGCTGGCGGAGGGCCGCGAGGTACTGCGACTGGAAGTGAACGTCCCCAGTCCGCTGCTGGCCGACGGCCTCGTCTTCGTCGACACCCCGGGAGTGGGCGGACACGGAAACCCGCACGCCGCCGCCACCCTGGGCCTGCTGCCGGCGGCCGACGCCGTCCTGGTGCTGTCCGACGCCAGCCAGGAGTTCACCGAACCCGAACTCACGTTCCTGCGGCAGGTCACCGGCCTGTGCCCGGCCACGGCGTGCCTGGTCACCAAGACCGATCTGTACCCGCACTGGCGCCGGATCGTCGACGTCGACCGCGAGCACCTCACGCGCGCCGGACTCGACGTCCCGCTGCTGCCGATCTCGTCGCTCCTGCGCTCGCACGCGATGCGCCTCGACGACCGCTCGCTGCACGAGGAATCCGGCTTCGACGCGCTGTACGCGTTCCTGCGCACCCGCGTCGTCGAGCACGCCGAGGGCGGGCTGCGCCGGACGGTTTCCCTCGACGTCCACTCCGTCGTCGAACACCTGCAGCTCGCGCTCGCGAGCGAGCTGGCGGCGCTACGCGACCCGGAGAAGGGCGCGGCGGCCGTCGCGGAACTGCAGCGCGCCAAGGCCGCCACCGAGGAACTGCAGAAGAAGACCGCCCGCTGGCAGCAGACACTCGCGGACGGGATCGCCGACCTGGCGTCGGACATCGACCACGACCTGCGGGACCGGCTGCGGCAGGTCACCCGGGAGGCCGAGCGCGCGGTCGACGAGGGCGACCCGGGCAAGGAGTGGACCGAGCTGGGGGAGTGGCTCGAGCAGCAGATCGCGCAGTCGGTGGGCGACAACTTCGTGTGGGCTCACGAGCGGGCGCTGTGGCTCGCCGAGGTGGTGGCCGAGCACTTCGCCGACGCGGGCGCGGTGGAACTGCCGCAGCTGGACGTCGCGGACACCGACGGGTTGCTCGAGCCGGTCGCCGAGTTGTCCGATCTCGAGTCCGGGCGCATCGGCATCACCCAGAAGGTGCTGGTGGGCATGCGCGGGTCGTACGGCGGCGTGCTCATGTTCGGTCTGGTGACCACGCTGATGGGCATGGCGCTGGTCAATCCCATCTCGGTCGGTGCGGGATTCCTGTTGGGCACCAAGGCGTATCGCGACGACCGCGACGCGCGGGTGGTCAAGCGCCGGGCCGACGCGAAGGTCGCGATCCGGCGCTTCACCGACGACGTCAGCTTCCAGGTGGGCAAGGAGTCCAAGGACCGGCTGCGGATCGTCCAGCGCCTGCTGCGCGACCACTTCACCGCCATCGCCGAGCAGACACTGCGGTCGCTCGCCGATTCGCTGCGCGCCGCACAGGAGGCGGCCACCGTCGCCTCCGCCGAACGCAGCCGTCGCGCCGCCGAGGTCGAGCGGCAGCTGGCGGCCCTGACCGAACTGAAACAGCGCGCCGCGCAGCTGTTCCCGGTCGAGGACGCCGAGTCCCGGGCGGCCACCGCATGACGACGTCCCTCGATCGCGCCCGGGCCCTCGTCGCGGCGGCGCGCGACGCCTACCCGGCGGACGCGGTGGCGCGGGCCCAGCTCGCCGAGTGCGCGGCCCGACTCGAGCAGCCGCTGCGGATCGCGCTGGCCGGGTCGCTCAAGGCCGGCAAGTCCACGCTGCTCAACGCGTTCGTCGGGCAGGACATCGCCCCCACCGACGCGACCGAGTGCACGCGGGTGGTGACGTGGTACCGCAGCGGGCACACCCCCACGGTCACCGCCCGGTACGACGGCGACGCGTCGGCCGCGGTCACCGTGCAGCGCCGGGCCGGCCGGCTCACCTTCGACCTCGGGGAACTGACGGCCGACCGGGTGGACCGCCTCGACGTCGAGTGGCCGGCGAGCGCGCTCACGCACACGACGATCATCGACACGCCGGGCACGTCGTCGCTGTCGAAGGACGTCTCCGCGCGCACCCTCGAGATGCTCACGCCCGAGAACGCGGTGTCCGGCGCGGACGCGGTCGTGTACCTGCTGCGCAGCCTCAGCGCGTCCGACGTCCAGTTCCTCGGCCGGATCGGCGCGCACGTGGGCGGCGAGTCCGGGCCGCTCGGCGTCGTCGGCGTGGTCTCGCGGGCCGACGAGGTGGGGGCCGGCCGGGCCGACGCGATGATGTCCGCGAAGGACATGGCGGCGCGGTTCGCGTCGGAGCTGGAACTGACCGGGCTGTGCCAGGCCGTGGTGCCCGTCGCCGGGCTGCTGGCGCTGGGCGCCCGGACGCTGCGGCAGAGCGAGTTCGCGGCGTTCGAGGCCCTCGCCGCGGTACCGCCGGACGACCTGCAGTTGGCGATGCTCTCGGCCGACCGGTTCGCCCGCGAGGACGCGGCGCTGCCGGTGGACGCGGCGATGCGCCGGCAGCTGGCCGACCGGTTCGGGCTCTTCGGAATTCGACTGGCGGTCATGCTGATCCGGTTGGGTGTCACGGATTCCCCGACGCTCGCGGCGGAGTTGGTGGCGCGCAGCGGACTCGACGAACTGCGTCAGGTCATCGACGTCCAGTTCGGCCAGCGCGCGGACCAGCTCAAGACGCACTCGGCGCTCGTCGCGCTCGAACGCGTCCTCGAGACCCGTCCCGGGCCGGGGACCGCGGCCGTGCTGGCCGACGTCCGGCGCCTGCTCGCCGACGTCCACGGCTTCCAGGAATTGCGGATGCTCGGCCGCCTCCGCGGCACGGAGACCGGGCTGGGCGCCGACGATCTGACCGAGTTGCAGCGCCTGCTGGGCGGATTCGGGATCGGCGCCGCGCAACGCCTCGGCGTCGACCCGGACATCGCACCCGACGCCGGGCGCGCCCTCGCACTCGACGCGGTCCGCAAGTGGCGCGAGCGCGCCGCGCACCCGCTGGTGGACCAGTTCACCGCCCGCGCCTGCCGGGTGGCCGCCCGCAGCGCCGAGGGTGTGCTCGCGGAACTGGACGGCGCGCTGCAGCCCTGAGCCGTCCGGATCAGGTCAGTCGTCGAGCGGGCGCAGGAAGTGCCCGGCGATGTCGAGCGCCGGCCCCGAGCTCTCGCCCGAGACGACCAGCACCGCGAACGCCACGTTGCCGCGGATGCCGACGAACCAGCCGTGCGAGTGCGTGCCGTCGCCGAACTCGGCCGTCCCCGTCTTGCCGATGAGACCGGAGACGTCGGACAGGCTGGTGGCGGTGCCGCTGCGCACGGCCTCGGCCATCATCGCCTTCAGGTCGCGCACGTGGGCCGCGTCGAGCGGGTCCGGCGTGTGGTCGGCGGTGGCGGGCTCGCCGCCGATCAGCTGCGGGACGGGGGCGCGGCCCGCCGCGATCGCCGCGGCCACCACCGCCATCCCGAACGGCGTGGCCAGGTCCTGCCCCTGACCGATGGCCGCCTCGACCCGCTCGGCCGGGGTGTCGGCGGACGGCACCGAGCCCGTGACGGTGGTGAGCCCGGGCGTCACGTAATCCACGCCCAGCCCGAACTCGCGGGCCTGCTCCCGCAGCGCGTCGGCGGGCAACCCCACCGCGAGCCGGCCCATCGTGGTGTTGCACGAATGCGCGAACGCGGTGTGCAGCGGCACCCGGCCCAGGTCGAACTCGTTCTCGTTGGGGATCCGGCGGCCCTCGATGTCGGCGGTGCCGGGGCAGTCAACGACGGAGTCGGCGTCCACGTCGCCGCTGCGCAGCGCCGCCATGGTGGTGACCGTCTTGAACGTCGAGCCGGGCGGGTACAGGCCGGTGAGCGCGATGGGACCGGACTTGTCGGCGGCCGCGTTCTGCGCCACCGCGAGCACCTGACCGGTGCCGGGGTCGAGTGCCACCAGCGCGCTGGCACGCGGTTCGGTGTCCACGGCCCGCTGCGCGAGGTGTTGGATGCGCGGATCCAGCGTGGTGCGCATCGCCGTGCCGCTGGGCGGGTCGCCGCCCGCGAGGCTGCCGGTGACGCTGCCGTCCGGGTCCACGGCCTGCACGCTCCAGCCCGCCGATTCCCGCTGCCGCGACTCCCACGTCTCCCGCAGTCCCGCGACCACCGGTGACGTCATCTCCCGATCGACGGTCAACAGCTGCATCCGGTCCGCCACCCGAACGCCGCGCAGCGTCTCGAGCTGGGCGCGGATCGGCGCCGCGTCCTCCTCGCGCAGGCTCACCAGGTTCACCCACCCGGCCGCCGGATCCGGTTCCGGCAACGTGAAGCCGGGCACCACCCGCCCGAGCAGCGTCGTGACCGCCGTCCGTGCCGCCGCGTCGGCCGCGAGGACCTTCGGGTCGCCGTCGACGACGGTCACGGTGCGGGGCTCCATGAGCGCCATGCCGTTGGCGTCGAGCACCGCGCGGGTGTCGGCGATGGTCGTGTACTGCAGGGCCTGCTCGCCGCGCAACCGCTCGTTGACGACGGCGGACGACCACGCGACACGGCGGTTGCCGCCGACACTGTCCAGGCCGACCGAGGTGGAGTAGTCCCACTCCCGCCCGCCGCCGAAGTCCCACGTCGACCGGTACGTGAACAGTGCGTCGCTCGCCGATTCGACAGTGAACGAGCCGTGCGCGCCGTCGCCGAGCCCGTCGAACGTGCGCCGCAGGACGTCGGCGGCCCGCGCCGGGGCGTCGGTGAGGGCGGCGGCCCGGTCGACGTCCCGCGCCGCGAGCGCCTCGGTGAACTGTCGCGCCACCGTCTCACCGGAGTCCGGGCCGAAGACCCCGCACGAGGTCAGCGCGATCGTCCCGGCGACGGCCAGCACCGCGCTCCTCCACCTCACCGGCGTCATCCTCACTCCGTTCTCTCGACCGACGTACGAGAGGCAGCGAAGCACCCGGCAGGCGAGCCAGTCCAATATCCTATGCTCGTCGGTGCGAGACGAAATGGATATGAAGGCAGGTGAGGCGAGGTAGTGAACCTTCTGCTGCACCTGGAATTCTTCATCGCGGTGGCCGAGGAACAACACTTCGGCCGCGCCGCCGCCCGGCTCGGCATGACCCAGCCGCCGCTGAGTCAGGGCGTCAAGAAGCTCGAACGCGAACTCGGGGTGACGCTCTTTCACCGGGGCGCCAAGGGTGTCCGGCTCACCGCGGCCGGGCAGTCGCTGCTTCCCGACGCCGTCGACCTGGTGGCCCGGGCCCGGCGGTTCACCGAGTCGGCGCGCCGCCGCGGCACCGCGGAACGGACCCTGCGGTTGGGCGTGATGCCCAAGGTGCCCACCGCGCTGGTCGCCGACCTCGTCGCGACCGTGCGGGCGGCGACGCCGTCGGGCCGGGTGGAGGTGACGATCGCGCCCAGCGTGGAGCTGATCGACCAACTCGGCTCCGGCGCCGTGGACGTCGGGGTGGTGGAGCATCCGGCGCTGGTGGAACCGCTGGTCGGCGGCGACGTGGTGGCGCTGCCGCTCACGCTGCTGGTGCCGGCGACGCACCCGGCGGCCGGGCACGATCCGTGCGAGCTCTCCCGGCTCGGGGGACTGCGCCTGGCGTCGCCGCCGCGGGCGGACGGTCCGGCGGCGTACGACCTGCAGGGCGACGTGTTCGCGCGCCTGGGCATGGACCTCGACGTGGTGCACGCCCCCGACGACCGATGGGCCCTCGCTTCGGTGGCCGCGGGGCACGCGTTCGCGCTCACCGCCGACCCGGAGCTGACCGCGCCGGGAGTGCGCCGCGTGCGCCCGGACACCGAGTCGTTGCGGCTGCGGCTGCGGTGTCTGCGCGCGGCCGCCGGGGACGTCCCCGACGACGTCCTGGACGCCGCCGCGGCGTGCATCGCCCGTTTCGCCGCGACCCCCGGAGGTCCGCGATGACGGGCCGGTTCGCCGAGTTGTTCGCCGACGCCGGAGTGCGCGGGTGGGTGCACGCCGTGCCGGTCCGGGGCGCCGCCGCCGAGACCGGGCTGGACGCGGACGCTCCCGTCGTCATGGCGTCGGTCTACAAGCTGCCGGTGCTGGTGACGTTCTGTCGCATGGTGGACTCCGGAGACCTCGATCCGCGCGAACAGGTGACGCTCGAACCCGAGGGGCGCACGCCGGGCCCCACCGGGATCTCGCAGTTCCTCGACCCGGTGCGGTTGTCGTGGCGGGACGCGGTGCGGTCGATGATGACGCTGTCGGACAACGCCGCGGCCGACGAGGTCCTGCGCCGGATCGGGGTGGATCGGGTGAACGAGACGATGCAGACCCTCGGATTGCACTCGACCCGCGTCCTGGGGGGCACCGCGCAGATCCTGCAGCGGCTCGTCGACGACACCGAGACGCGCTCTCCGGCAGAGGCGTTCGCCGCGCTCGGGGACAACGACACGATCGTCCGGCCCGCCGGATACGACCCGGTTCTGTCGAGCGCCACCACCGCGCGGGACATGACGACGCTGCTGTCCGCCCTGTGGCGCGGTGCGTGCGCGTCGGCCGAACAGTCGGCGTTCATGCGCGCGGTGACGGCGAGTCAGGTGTCGACGGCGCGACTGCGCTCGGGCTTCCCGTTCGCCGATGTCACGGTGGCGGGCAAGACCGGCACCCTCGGCGCGGTCCGTAACGAGGTGGGGGTGATCGAGTTTCCCGACGGCGACGCGTTCGCGGTCGCGGTGTTCACCCGCGCGGCGCGCGCGGATCCGCTGCTCCCCAAGGCCGACGCCGTGATCGGGCAGGCGGCGCGCGTGGCCGTCGCGGAGCTGCGCCGGCGCGGGTGACGTCCGGCGGCCCGACACCGAAACATGTTCATGCACAGGTTCGTCCACATGTGTGGATCGAGGCGGTGGACGCACCGATTGGGCGGCAAGTCCTCTCGGGTGTCCGTGACCGGCGGGATGGGTGACGTCCGGGCATAGTGGGTACTACGAATCGAGGAGGTGAGACATCGATGACAGATCGCCAACTCTTGAGTGATGTGACCGCGAAGATCGATGCGATGATCGGACGCCGCACCAACGGCCTGCAGGACGAGGTGCCGCCCGGAGCGTCGGCGCAGGACGAGTCGCGCGACGGCGAACACGGTCAGCTGGGCCATGACTTCCGGCTCGCGACAAAGTATTTGACTGCGCTCGACATCGGACAACCCGGACTGATCGACCGCGACGAGTTCGACCGGCTGATCCGGGATTACCAGTAACGCACGCCCCTGACGTCGGTCAGGTGCGTGCGAGATGCCGCAGCGCGGAGCGTGCTGCGTTGTGCCCGCCCATGCCGTGTACGCCGCCACCGGGCGGCGTCGACGCCGAACAGATGTAGACGCCGGGAATCCCGGTGGCGTACGGATCGACCGCCAGGCGCGGCCGGGCGAGCAACTGCCAGGGGCCGTTGGCCCCGGACGCGATGTCACCGCCCACGTAGTTGGGGTTGTAGACCGGCATCTCGGCCGCGGAGCGACTGAAGCTGCCGACGATCCGCTCCCGCGTGCGCGGGGCGAACCGTTCGATCTGCCGGAGGATGGCCTCGGTCGCGTCGCCGGTGTACCCGTGCGGCACGTGCGCGTAGGTCCACACCGGGTGGATGTCGCCCACCGACCGGGTCGGGTCGGCCAGGTACTGCTGGCCGATCAACACGAACGGTCGTTCGGGCATGCGCCCGCGGTGCAGGTCCCGCTCCGCGGCGGCGATCTCCGCGAGGGTGCCGCCCAGATGGACCGAACCGGCGCGCCGGCACGCGTCGTCGCGCCACGGGATCCCGCCCTCGACGGCGAGGTCGAGCTTGAAGGCCGCGGGCCCGAACCGGTACCGCCGGTAGGCGCGAGCGACCCGTGCCGGGAGCCGATCGCCCGCCAGGGCGGCGACCCCCGCGGGGGAGAGGTCGAGCATCGTGACGTCGGTGCGCGGCAGTTCGCCGAGGGAGCGGACGCGGCGGCCGGTCTCGATGCGTCCTCCGTGAGCGACCAGCAGCGACGCCAGGGCGTCGGTGATCGCGCGGGAGCCGCCGCGCGGGACCGGCCAGCCGTAGCGGTGGCCCGCGGCCAGCATCAGCAGGCCCACCGCCGACGTCGTCGGCCGGGTCAGCGGGTGGTAGGCGTGCGCGGCGACCCCGCCGAACAGCGCCTGCGCCTGCTGAGTCCGCCAGCGCCGCGCGGTCAGCGTCGCGGGCAGCAGCGCTCGGAGACCGAAGCGGGCGAGGGAGACCGGATGCGTGGGCACGTGGGTCATGGGCCGCAGCACCTCGGCGGTGATCGCGTCGACGTGTTCGGCCAGCGGAGCGAACAGCCGCCGCCACGCCGCACCGTCCGGCCCGAGCCGCTCCGCCGTCCGACCCAGCGAGCGGCTGTAGACCCCGGCCACGGCGTCATCGAGAGGGTGCGCAAGATCGATCTCGGCGCGGCGCCACTCGAGTCCGTGGGCGCCCAGGTCGAGCGACCGGAAGAAGGGGGAGGCGACACCCAGCGGGTGCGTCGCCGAACACTCGTCGTGCAGCAGTCCCGGCCGGATGCGTTCGGTGGTCCGGGTGCCGCCGCCGATCGTGTCGGCCGCCTCGTACACGGTGACCGTGACGCCGCGGAGTGCGAGCGTCACGGCCGCCGCCAGCCCGTTGGGACCGGAGCCGACGACGACCGCGTCCGTCATCGGCCGCCCCGGCGGTGCAGCCACGACGAGGCCGACGGGGTGAACAGCAGACCGGTGCCCACGACGATCAGCACCGCCTGCAGCAACGGCGCCCACGCGGGCACCCCGAACGCGAGGTGGCCGGCGTCGGACAGCACGGACCACGACGTCACCGCGGCCACCACGGTGAGGACGGCGACCACGGTGAGCCAGACGCGGCCACGGGTGTTGCGGCCCGAGCGGAGTCGGACGATGCCGAGCACCCCGGCCAGCACCAGCAGCAGGCCGACACCGCCCACGCCCAGCACCGTCAGGCCCGCCACCTGGTCGACGGTGGCGGGGTCCGCCGTCGGATCGTCGGCGGCGAGGCCCGCTCCGAGCGCGTCGACGATGGCGTCGTAGTTCGCGGCGAGCGCCGCCGCCAGCACGGCGAACGCGGCGAAGGACGCGCCCCACACCGTGACCGCGGCCGGGAGTGCCCGCGGGGCGGGGCCCGGGTCGTCGAGAGGGGCACGCAGGGGCGTGACCGCGACGTCGGGCCGGGGCGGACGAGGCCGTTGGCGACCGGCGGCCGGACCTGCGGCGGGGTCGAGCGTCACGGAGTCGTCGTGCTCACCGGTGGCTGTCACGGGGAAATCGTAGCCAGCGCGCCCACCGGAGCGGGAGATTCTCGGACGGCTCACCGGCGCGGGAACAATCTCGGCGCGCGGCCCGTTGAGCCAATCGAGAACCTGAGTGAATCAGGCTCAAGTTTGAAATTGACACCGATCCGGGTCGGATGCAAACTTGAGTCGAACGCGCTCACCCAGGTTCGTCGAATCCTGGTAGAGAACGAAAACTGCAGCTCACGAAGCTGCAAAGAAGGAAAGTGAGGGATCACTATGGCTCGTGCGGTCGGAATCGACCTCGGGACCACCAACTCGGTCGTGTCGGTACTCGAAGGCGGCGAGCCCGTAGTGGTCGCCAACTCCGAGGGCTCGCGCACCACCCCGTCGATCGTCGCCTTCGCCAAGAACGGTGAAGTGCTCGTCGGTCAGCCCGCCAAGAACCAGGCGGTCACCAACGTCGACCGCACCATCCGCTCGGTCAAGCGCCACATCGGTACCGACTGGACCGTGGAGATCGACGACAAGAAGTACACGCCGCAGGAGATCAGCGCCCGCACGCTGATGAAGCTCAAGCGTGACGCCGAGGCGTACCTGGGTGAGGAGATCACCGACGCCGTCATCACCGTCCCCGCGTACTTCGAGGACTCGCAGCGTCAGGCCACCAAGGAAGCCGGCCAGATCGCGGGCCTCAACGTCCTGCGCATCGTCAACGAGCCCACCGCGGCAGCGCTCGCGTACGGCCTCGACAAGGGCGAGAAGGAACAGACCATCCTGGTCTTCGACCTCGGTGGCGGCACCTTCGACGTGTCCCTGCTCGAGATCGGCGACGGTGTCGTCGAGGTGCGTGCCACCTCCGGTGACAACCACCTCGGTGGCGACGACTGGGACGAGCGCGTCGTGTCGTGGCTCGTCGACAAGTTCAAGGCGCAGAACGGCATCGACCTGACCAAGGACAAGATGGCCCTGCAGCGTCTGCGTGAGGCCGCGGAGAAGGCGAAGATCGAGCTGTCCAGCTCGCAGAGCACCTCCATCAACCTCCCGTACATCACGGTCGACGCCGACAAGAACCCGCTGTTCCTCGACGAGCAGCTGTCGCGCAGCGAGTTCCAGAAGATCACCTCCGATCTCCTCGACCGCACCCGCGCCCCGTTCCAGCAGGTCGTCAAGGATGCCGGCATCGCCGTCAAGGACATCGACCACGTCGTGCTCGTCGGTGGCTCCACCCGTATGCCCGCCGTCTCGGACCTGGTGCGTGAGCTGACCGGTGGCCGTGAGCCCAACAAGGGCGTCAACCCGGACGAGGTCGTGGCCGTCGGTGCCGCGCTGCAGGCCGGCGTCCTCAAGGGTGAGGTCAAGGACGTCCTGCTGCTCGACGTCACCCCGCTGTCCCTCGGTATCGAGACCAAGGGTGGCGTGATGACCAAGCTCATCGAGCGCAACACCACGATCCCGACCAAGCGCAGCGAGACCTTCACCACCGCCGACGACAACCAGCCGTCGGTGCAGATCCAGGTGTTCCAGGGTGAGCGCGAGATCGCGTCGCACAACAAGCTGCTCGGCTCGTTCGAGCTGTCGGGCATCCCGCCGGCCCCGCGCGGCGTGCCGCAGATCGAGGTCACCTTCGACATCGACGCCAACGGCATCGTCCACGTCACCGCGAAGGACAAGGGCACCGGCAAGGAGAACACGATCAAGATCCAGGACGGCTCCGGCCTGTCCAAGGAAGAGATCGATCGCATGGTCAAGGACGCCGAGGCGCACGCCGAGGAGGACAAGGCCCGCCGCGAGGAGGCCGAGGTCCGCAACCAGGCCGACTCGCTGGTGCACCAGACCGAGAAGTTCATCAAGGACAACGAGGACAAGGTCCCGGCCGACGTCAAGGAGAAGGTCGAGTCCGCGATCACCGAGGTCAAGACGGCCCTGGCCGGCACCGACCTGGCGGCCGTCAAGTCCGCGGTCGAGAAGCTCTCGACCGAGTCGCAGGCGCTGGGCCAGGCGATCTACGAGTCGCAGGCCGCCGACGGCGCCGCCGCCGGTGACGACGCCGGCGCGTCCGACCCGAACGTCGTCGACGCCGAGGTCGTCGACGAGCCGACCGATCAGGACAAGAAGTGACCGCCGAGAACCCCGACCGGGATCCCGTGATCACCGACGGCAAGGTCGTCGATCCGTTCGACACCGACGACACCGCTTCGGTCGCCTCCGAGGAGGCGGCCGAGGCCGGTGCGGCCGAGGGAGACGAGCTGGCCAAGGTCGCGGCCGAGCGGGACCAGTTCGAGACCGAACTGGGCTACGCGAAGGCCGAGATCGCCAACATCCGCCGCAACTCGCTGTCCCGCATCGATCGGGCAGTCGAGGACGAGCGGGCGGCCGTGGTCGGCAAGTTCCTCGACCTCGTCGACGATCTCGACCGGGCCCGCGCCCACGGGGATCTCGAGTCCGGGCCGATGAAGGCGTTGTCGGACAAGCTGTCCGGAATTCTCGACGGACTCGGCCTCGCCGCGTTCGGCGAGGAGGGCGAGCCGTTCTCCGCCGATCTGCACGAGGCCGTGCAGATGGAGGGCGACGGCGACCGTCCCGTGCTCGGCGCGGTGCTCCGCAAGGGATACCGCCTCGGCGACCGGGTCCTCCGGACGGCGATGGTGACCGTCACGCACGGTGAGTCCGCAGCCGACGCGGCTGCCGAGTAACACAACAGGAAACGATGAAAGGAGGAGGCGCCCAGTGAGCCAACGGGAGTGGATCGAGAAGGACTTCTACAAGGAACTGGGCGTCTCCTCCGATGCGTCCGCCGACGAGATCAAGAAGGCGTACCGCAAGCTGGCCCGGGATCTGCATCCCGACGCCAACCCCGGTGACACCAAGGCCGAGGACCGGTTCAAGGCGGTCAGCGAGGCGCACGCCGTGCTGTCCGATCCGGCCAAGCGCAAGGAGTACGACGAGGCCCGCCGCCTGTTCGCGAGCGGCGGCTTCGGCCCCGGCGCCGGATACAGCGGCGGCGCCGGTGGTTTCAGCGGCGGCTTCGACATCGGCGACATCTTCGGTGGCGGCGCCGGCGGGGAGGGCGGTCTCGGGGACCTCTTCGGCGGCCTGTTCAACCGCGGCGGCGGCCGCACCACGACCGCGAGCTCGCGTCCGCGGCGCGGCAGCGACGTCGAGACCGAGACCACGCTCGAGTTCCGTGAGGCCGCGCAGGGGGTCACCGTCCCGCTGCGGCTGACCAGCCCGTCGCCGTGCACCACGTGTCACGGCAGCGGCGCCAAGCCCGGCACCAGCCCGCGAGTGTGCCCGCGCTGCAACGGAACCGGCATCGTCAGCCGCAACCAGGGCGCGTTCGGCTTCAGTGAGCCGTGCGACGACTGCCGCGGCACCGGCTCCATCATCGACGACCCGTGCCCGGACTGCCACGGCAACGGCGTCACCAACCGCACCCGGACCATCACCGTGCGGGTGCCGTCCGGCGTCAGCGACGGCACCCGGATCCGGCTGGCCGGTCAGGGCGAGGCCGGGCTGCGGGGTGCACCGTCGGGCGACCTGTACGTCACCGTGCACGTGCGTCCCGACAAGGTCTTCGGGCGCAACGGGGACGACCTCACGGTCGTGGTCCCGGTGAGCTACGGCGAACTGGCGCTGGGTACGACGCTGTCGGTTCCGACGCTGGACGGGCGTGTGGGCGTGAAGATCCCGGCCGGTACCGCGAACGGACGAGTTCTCAGGGTGCGTGGGCGCGGCGTGCCCAAGCGCGACGGCGGTGCCGGGGATCTGCTCGTGACCGTCGAGGTCGCGGTTCCGCAGAAGCTCGACGACCCGGCGCGAGAGGCCCTCCAGGCGTACCTGGAGGCGGAGAAGGCCAGCGGATTCGATCCGCGGGCAGGATGGGCCGGGGCCTGACGGTCCCCAACCGATCGAACGGGTGAACCAGCATGAGCGACAAGGTGCGTAACCAGTCGGAGTCCACGCCGGACCCCGACGCGCGGGTGTTCGTGATCTCGGTGGCCGCCGAACTCGCCGGCATGCATGCGCAGACGCTGCGCAACTACGACCGGCTCGGCCTGGTGACTCCGCACCGCACGACCGGGGGCGGACGCCGGTACTCGCCGCGCGACGTGGCGCTGCTGCGCGAGGTGCAGCGGCTCTCGCAGGACGAGGGCGTCAACCTCGCCGGCATCAAGCGCATCATCGAACTGACCAACCAGGTGGAGGCGCTGCAGAACCGGGTGAACGAGCTGGCCGCGGAGATCGCGAAGGTTCACGCCAGCTACCGCCGCGACCTGGTGCCCATTCCGCGCAGCAACGCGATCGTCGTGTGGAAGCCGCGCAGCGAGCGCTGACCTCCCACTCCTGAACGGGAATTCACGGCACGTTTTCTCCCCGAAAGCGTGCCGTGAATTCCCGTTCGGCGTTTCACACCGGTGCGCCGGCGGCCCGCAGCACCCGCGTGATCTGCGCGATCAGGGTCTGCCGGCCGTAGAGCAGCTGTCGGGCCTTGACTCGGATCACCCGCCACCCCGCGGCCTCGAGCGCGTTCCACCGTTCGACGTCACGGTTGCGCTGTTCGGGTTCGAAGTGGTGGTCGCCGTCGTACTCCACGACGACGCGCCACCGCTCCCACACCATGTCGACCCGGCCGACGAAGCGGCCCGCGTCGCGGATGGTCACCTGGGTGTCGGGGCGCGGCAGCCCGGCGCGGACGAGCGCGAGCCGGGTCCGGGTCTCCCACGGCGACTCCGCGCCCTCGTCGGAGTCATCGATCACGTTGCGTAGCTGCACGATTCCCCGCTCCCCGGGGTGTTGCGCGGTGAACGCGACGAGCTCGTCCCGGGTGATCCGTGTCGCGTGGTAGAGCGCGTCGACGGACTCGACTGCGGGATCGTGGTCGAGGCGGCGTCCCAGATCGAACGCGGTGCGCAGCGGTGTCGTCAGCCGCACACCGGACCGCGTGGTCACCTCGTCGGCCGGGACGTCGTCGCGCCAGAGCGTGATCCCGGGCGGAGGACGCAGATGTGCGGTGGACGCGAGCACACCGGGCGCGGCGCCGTCGATCCACCGGGCGCCCCACAGCGCGGCGGCCGACGCCCCGGCCAGGACTCCGCGGCCGCCGCACCAGTGCCACGCGGCGAGGGCGCGGGTGCGGGCGTCGACCTCGACATCGCGGTGCACGTAGGTGTCCGGGTAGAGGCGGACGTAGTGGCGCCGGAGCCCGCGTCGGCTCACCAGCCCCCGGTCCAGCGCCGCGGCGCCGCGGAACGGTACGAGAAGTGCAGTCATGTCCCGCACGCTCGCCCGGCGGTCCGACGTTCATTGCCCGCTCCCACCCCGCCCGAGCGGTCCTGTGGAAATCCCCGCCCCTGTGGACAACCCGCCCCCGCCCAAGCCCTGAACGGGAATTCATGGCACGGTTCGATCGCGGAACCGTGCCGTGAATTCCCGTTCAGGGTTTCGAGGGAGGCGCGGGCGGGGCGGAGTGTAGCGCCACCGGAGATTCTTCGGTGACTTTCCCGTCTCGTGGTAGTTCCGTTTGACGTTATCTGCGTCACACTCATAAGCTCCCGGCTCGAGCAAACGTTCGGTCCCGAACGGGGGCTCGTCGGGTTGTGTTCGGCGGGTGAAGCGCGGCAAAGCGCTTCCCTCCCGGGCCTTCTCGTGTCCGACGGAACCAAGCGAGCGCTTGGTTCGGTGTGTCTTACGGGTGTCCTAGGAGGACAGTCATGGGAAATCGGCGTCCAGTTCTCGTTGCGGCCGTCGCCGCGTCGGTGCTGACTCTCGCGGCGTGTGGTTCCGCCGACTCGGGCGAGTCCGGCGGGGCGGACCAGCCCTACCGGGTGCTCGTCACGGGCGGCATCAGTGCGCAGGGTGTGCTCGCCGCGAATGCGCAGACGTCGATCCTGGCCACCAAGGCCGGTGTCGAGGTGCAGAACCAGGCCGGCGGCATCGGCGGCCGCCAGATCGAGCTGACGGTCGTCGACGACGCCGGCGACGCCACGGTCGCGGTGACCAAGGTGCGCGAGGCCATCAACAAGCAGAAGCCGGACCTGGTCCTCAACTCCGGGCCCTCGTCGATCGGTGCCGCGGTGCTGCCGATCCTCAAGCAGAACGACATCCTCTCGTTCAACGTCGCGCCCACCCCGGATTCGACGGATCCGTCGAAGTTCCCGCTCAACTTCGACCTCGCGCCCGGTGCCGCCGACAACGCGCGCGGCATCGCCGGCCACGCGAAGGAGAAGGGCTACGACGACATCGGCGTCATCCACGGCAGCACCGCGTACGGCGAGCTGTTCGGCAAGGAGATGACGGCGGCGCTGGAGAAGTCGGGTCTGAAGCAGGTCGGCAACGAGGAGTACGAGGCGACCGCACTCGACATGACCGCGCAGTTGCAGTCGCTCAAGAACGCCGGCGCCAAGGCTCTCGCGCTGGACGCCTACGGTGCGCCGCTGGGCTACGTCCTGCAGAGCATGCAGAGGCTGGGCTGGGACGTGCCGCTGATCGGCAACACGTCGGTGTCGAGCACCAGCCTCGTCGCCAACGAGCCGCCGAACGGCGTGCTGGGTACGCCCGAGACGAAGAACCTCGTCACGCAGGTCTTCACGAGCACCGTCTACGACCCGAACAACGAGGCCGTCAACCAGATGGTCGACACCATGGCGTCGCTGGGCACCATCTCGTCGACGCTGATCATCGCCGACAACTACGACGCGTTCCCGCTGGTGGCCGCCGCCGCCGAGAAGGCCGGCACCACCACCGACGCCGAGAAGCTGGCCGAGGCCCTGGAAACCGAAGAGGTGCAGAAGAACGCGAAGACGGCCTTCCTGTCGCGCTACAACTTCACCGCCGAGAACCACGGCCCCAACCCCACCCAGGACGAGATGAAGTTCATCGCGCCCACCAAGGTCGTCAACGGCCAGTTCGGTAACGCGCAGGCATGAGCGCGGTGATCGTCGTTGCATCGGCGCGAGGGAGGTGCCGGCTGTGACCATGCTGTGGTCGGGGCTCGCCCTCGGCGCTGTCTACGTGCTCGTCGCGATCGGCTACAACATCGTGTTCG
This sequence comes from Rhodococcus sp. SGAir0479, assembly GCF_005484805.1. NCBI lineage: Bacteria > Bacillati > Actinomycetota > Actinomycetes > Mycobacteriales > Nocardiaceae > Rhodococcus > Rhodococcus sp. SGAir0479. The sequence continues at coordinate 3,359,298 of NZ_CP039432.1, read as the reverse complement.
TCTCGTCCAACACGTTCAACTTCGCGCAGGCACAGTTGATGATGGTCGGCACGTTCGTGGCCTACACCGGTCTGGTGACGCTGGAGTTGCCCGTGCTGGTGGTCGCCGTCATGGCGACCGTGACGGTGATGATCCTCGCGGCCGTCGAGGAGATGGTCGCGATCCGGCCGGTGGCCGACCACCAGAACCAACTCGTCACCACGTTGGGCGCGGCGACGCTGCTCAACGGGGCGACGCAGTTGATCTGGGGCAGTGAGCCGCTCGCGGTTCCGTTCTTCGGCTCCAACGACCCCATCACCATCCTCGGGGGTCGCACCTATCCGGTGGAGATCGCGCTGCTGGTGCTCTCGATCGTGCTGGTGATCGGGCTCGGACAGCTCAGCAAGCGGACCATGACCGGTCTCGCGCTGATGGGCGTTTCCGAGGACCGGGAGGCGGCGATGCTCCGGGGGGTGAACGTGCGCCGGATCGCGATGGGCGCGTTCGCCTTCTCCGGCGCGCTCGCCGGTGTCCTGGGCCTGTTCGTGGGGCCCAAGACGTTCGCGGTCGCGACGCTCGGCGCCGCGTTGGCGCTCAAGGGCTTCGTGGCGCTGGCCATCGGCGGGTTCGGTTCGCTGCCGGGCGCGCTCATCGGTGGTCTCACCGTCGGACTGGTCGAATCGTTCACCGCGCTGTGGGCGGGTAGCCAGTACAGCAACATCGCGGTGTTCGTGGTGCTGATCGTCATCCTCATGGTCAAGCCCGCCGGACTGTTCGGCACGGTGAAGGAACGGGTGGTGTAGCCATGCAGATCTGGCGAACTCTGCGCGCGATCCCCAGTTGGATCTTCGCGCTCGTGTTCGGGGCGGTGGTGTTCTTCGCGCCGATGCTCGGCCTGGACGCCACCAACACCCGGCAGCTGCAGTTGGCGTGCATCCTGGCGCTCGTCGTCAGCGGCCTCAACCTCAGCCTCGGGTACGCGGGTGAACTGGCGCTGGGCCAGGCCGCGATGTACGCGGCCGGTGCCTACACGGCCGGCCTGCTCTCCCAGGCCGGGCACACCGAGATCCTGTTGCAGTTGGTCGCGGCCGGTGCGGTCGCGCTGGTCGTGGGCATCGTCACCGGCATTCCCGGTCTGCGGCTGGGAAGTTGGTCGTTGGCGATGACGTCGTTCTTCCTGATCCTGCTGGTGCCGGACATCCTGGCGATCTTCGGCGGCAACACCGGCGGCCGCAACGGCCTGTCGGGCATGGAACCGCCGACGCTGCTGGGGCAGGACGTCGACAAGGACATCTACTACGTCGTCGTCGGCGTGGCGATCCTGTGGTTCGTGGTGATGCGCAACCTCGTGGTCTCGCGGCACGGCATCGCGTTCCGCACGCTCAAGCAGTCGCCGGTGCTGGCGCAGTCCCAGGGCGTGTCGGTGTACCGGATGAAGTTGCTGGGCTACGCGATCGGCGCGCTGCCCGCGGGCCTCGCGGGCGCCCTGTTCGCGAACACCGACCTGTACATCTCCCCGGAGACGTTCGGGTTCACGTTCGCGACCGCGGTGCTGGCGGCGTCGATCCTGGGTGGTTCCGCCAGCGTGTACGGCGCCGTGATCGGTGCGGCCATCATGCAGTTCGGCCCCAACCAGTCGACGGCGTTCCAGGAGTACTCGCTGCTGTTCTACGGCGGGTTCCTCATCCTCGGTGGCGTCCTGCTCTCCGGTGGGCTCACCAAGGTCTTCCGGAACCTGGCGGCCCGCCTGGACCGCAAGGCCGGCATCGGTGTGGTGGAGCGGCCCGCGCCGCGCGACCCGAACGAGGTGCCCGTCGTGGCGCCCATCGCCGGTGCCCCGCTCGAGGTCGACGGCATCTCGAAGGCGTTCGGCGGCAACCAGGCGCTGAAGGCGGCGACGTTGCGCGCGGAGGCCGGACAGGTCACCGCGCTGATCGGGCCCAACGGGTCCGGCAAGACGACCCTGCTGAACATGGTGTGCGGCTTCTACACCGCCGACGCCGGACGCATCGTCATCGGCGACACCGAGGTCCAGACGTTCTCGTCGCACCGGGTGGCGCGCGAGGGCGTGGCCCGCACGTTCCAGACGCCGAACATCCCCGAGAACGTCACCGTGCTCGAGGCCGTCGCGTCGGGCCGGTACATGACCGACCGGGCCTCGATGCTGTCGGCGATCCTGCGGCTGCCGGGCTTCCGCCGGGTCGCCCGGGCCGACGTCGCCGAGGCAGAGCGGGTGCTCGAGCTCGTCGGCATGTCGCACCTGCGCAACGAAGTGGCGACGTCGTTGCCGCTGGGCATGCGGCGCATGCTCGAGGTGGCACGCGCCGTGATCGCCGAACCGCGTGTGCTGCTGCTCGACGAGATCGCGTCGGGCATGGACGAGGACGAACTGGTGCGGCTGTCGGTGCTCATCCGGGCACTGCGCGACGCCGGAGCCACGGTCCTGTTGGTGGAGCACAATTTCCGTCTGGTGCTCTCGCTCGCCGACACCATCGTCGTGCTGGCGCAGGGCGAGGTCATCGCCGCGGGTCCGCCTGCGGAGATCGAGCACCACCCGCGGGTGCTCAGCGAATACCTCGGCGTCGATCCCGACGGCGGCGCGGCGGCCGAGCTGGAGAGGGCGAAGTGATGGAACCGGTTCTGAGCGTGAAGAATCTGCAGTCCGGTTATGGTGACCTGCGGGTGGTGTGGGACGTCTCGTTCGACGTCTTCCCGGGCCGGGTCACCGCGCTGCTGGGGCGCAACGGTGCCGGCAAGACCAGCACGCTGCGCGCGATCTCCGGGCTGAACAAGGTGCACGGGGGCACCATCGAGATGAACGGGCAGGACATCTCCGGTGTCGCCGCCCACCAGCGGGTGCGCCGCGGAATGGCCTACGTGCAGGAGGGCAAGCGGGTCTTCCACAAGCAGACCGTCGAGCAGAACCTGCTGCTCGGCGGCTACACCCGCAGGATGCGGCGCAGTGCGCTCGGCCCCGACGTCGAGCGCATCTACGAGATGTTCCCGATCCTCGGGGAGAAGCGGAAGCTGCTGGCGGGGTCGATGTCCGGGGGCCAGCAGCAGATGCTGGCGATCGGTGCGGCACTGATGTCGAACCCGGCGCTGCTGCTGCTCGACGAGCCGTCCGGCGGCCTGGCCCCGGTCATCGTCAACGAGGTGATGGAGCGGGTGCAGCTGCTCAAGGAGACCGGGCTGGCCGTCCTCCTCGTCGAGCAGGCCGTCGAGGCCGCGATGAGCGTGGCCGACCACGTGACCGTTCTCGACATCGGGAAGGTCGTGATGGATTCGCCGGCGTCGGAGATCGACGACATCGCGGTGCTGCGGGACGCGTACTTCGGCCGCGTCTGAACGCCGCTCCCAACCCTGAACGGGAATTCACGGCACGCTTCGCTCGCGAAACCGTGCCGTGAATTCCCGTTCAGGGGTTCCGACGGTCAGGAGTGGATGGCGTCGTCCGCGAACCGGCGGACGGCGTCGAGACGGGCCCGCGGATCCGACGGGTCGACGTCGTAGAGCCGCCACGGGGTGACGCGGCACCGGGTGACGCCGATGTCCGCCAGCGCGCGGTAGCCGGCGATGTCGGAGACGTCGGTGGGGGAGGCGTCCACCTCGAAAGGCTCGTCGGCGCGCCCGAATTCGGCGCGCAGCTCGGTGAGCCGGCCGATCGCGTCCTTCAGCTGCGCGGAGCCGGTGTTCACGGAGATCCAGCCGTCGGCGAACCGGGCGGCGCGGCGCAACCCGGGCTCGCTGTGGCCGCCGACGTAGATCGGGACCGGCCGGTCCGGCGCCGGGCTGATCATCAACCGGTCGAAGTCGTAGTGCTTGCCGTGGAACTCGACCCACTGCGGGCCGTCGCCGGCGCAGACGGCCTTGACGATGCGGATGGCCTCGTCGGTACGGGCGCCGCGGGTGCGCATCTCGGTGCCGGTGAAGCGGAACTCCTCGGGGATCCAGGACAGTCCGACGCCGATCGCGACGCGGTTGTCCGACATCACCGCCATGGTCGCGACCTGCTTGGCGGTGAGCAGCGGATCGCGCAACGGCAGCTTGAGGACGTTGGTGCAGAAGCGCAGGCGCTCCGTCACGGCGGCCATCGCGGCCATCGCGATGAACGGATCCGGCATCGCCGTCTCCGGCGACCACATCCGCTTGCCGTCCGGCGAGTACGGGTAGTCCGCCGACACCGTCTCGGGATAGAACACCGAGTCCGGCATGGCCAGCATGTCGAATCCCACCTCGTCGGCCACGCGCGCGAGGTCCATCAGCTCACGGGGCGCGATCATCGCGCCCGACAGTGCCCACTCCATCGCTCGACCGTATCGGCGAATTCTGTTGTCGGGGAGCGCAGTCCCGGCGATCGGGACCGCGCCCCGGGGTCACTCCAGTCGGCCGGGCACCGGGTAGCTGCGCAGCGACAGGCCGATCTGGCCCGAGACGATGAGGTCGTCGATCGTCTCCTGCAGCTTGTGGCACGTGGGTACCCACGCGCGCCCGTCCTGGTCGGTGCGCGTCTTCGCGAACTCGGGGCAGACGCTGTCGGCGTCGTCGAGCCACTGGATGCTGGTGTGCGCATCGCTGTACTTCTCGACGAGGACTCGGTTGCTGCAGCTGTTGCAGCGGACGCTCTCCATGATCGGACCTCCCTGGATTCCATGGGTGACGGTAGTCACTTCGGGTGCTTCGTGCGCGTTCCCTCCCACGCAGCGGGAGGGGACGTCCCGGTGAGCGGGCGGTTCCGACCGGCCGGTAACCGCCGTCTACCTGGGCTGTTAGTCTGCGAACATGCCCGAGATCGAGCCCACCGCCGACGCTCCCGACGACGGCTACCCGCCGTTACCCGCGACCAGTTGGGCCGTGTTGGGGATGCTCACGCTCGGTGAGGGGCTCACCGGATACGACCTGAAGAAGTGGGCGGACTGGAGCATCGGCTTCTTCTACTGGAGCCCGTCCATCAGCCAGATCTACGCCGAACTCAAGAAGCTCGAGACGGCCGGTCTGGTCGAGTCGGAGATGGTGTCGGAGCCGGGCGAGCGGGGCCGGCGGGTGTACCGCATCACCGGCCGCGGCACCCGGGCGGTGCGGAACTGGTCGCGGGACGCGCCGGTGGAGCAGCCGGTGCTCAAGCACGGCCTCATGTTGCGGCTGTGGATGGGGCACCTCAACGAGCCGGACCAGCTCAAGGAGCTCGTCCGGTCGCACATCGAGAACATGGAGTCGATGCGGGAGCGGGCCAAGCTGCACGGCGACCACGCCACCCGCGAACCGTCGTGGGCCTTCTCGAAGATGAGCCTGCTGTGGGCCGAGCGCTACTTCCAGGCGGAGATCGACCTCGCCCGGCAGATTCTGGACGACATCGACGAGGCCGCCGAGACGTTCGCCGACGTTCGGGCGAGGGACGAGCTGGGCAATCCGGTTCCGGAGGTGGCCGGCTCCTGGCGTGATGTCGAGGATTTCGTCGAGGGCCTCGAGCGACGCCGGCGGAGCTGACCGCCTGACGCCGCTCGGGGCCCGGACCTCACCCGGACCGGTCGTAGGTCACCGGCACCCGCCGCCGGGGACCGCGGACTGGTCCTCCTGCAACGGCTTTCGCGCATCCTGCGTCGCGGACCGCGCCGCGAGCGTCGTGAATCCGTGGAACAACTCGTCGTACCGGCGGTGCGTGGTGGGCACGCCGTCGGCGGTCAGGCGTACTGCAGGCGCGGGCGGGACGCCGCGGTGGGCATGCTCTCGAGCCGATTGCGGTGGGCGATGGGGGCGGCGCCGGTGCGTCCGGTGAGCGACTGCAGGATCGCGTTCGCCGCCATGCGGACCGGCGACGCGTGCCGGTGGTCGAACTTGAGGTGGCTGGTGGGGCCGCAGATGGACAGCGCGGCCAGCACGCCGCCGACGGGGCCGATCGGCACCGCGATGATGCCGATCCCGCCGGAGATCTGACTGACCTCGTAGGCCACGCCCATCTCGCGGACCTTGTGCAGCTCGGGGGTGAACTCGGCGAGGCTGTCGGCGCAGCCGGGGGTGTAGGCCAGCAATGCCTTGCCGATCGCGGAGTTACGCGCCGGGTAGCGGCTGCCGACCCGGGTGGGCAGTTCGGCGGCGAGCCGTCCGCCGATCTTGTCGAGGTAGAGCACGTCGGATCCGTCGAGCACCCCGAGGTGGACGACGTAACCGGTGACGCGGTGCAGCTCCTGCAGGATCGGCGCGGCCGCGCCGTGCAGGCGGTTCTGGTGGACCGCGATGGAGCCGAGCTCCATCAGCCGGGTGCCCAGCTCGTAGTCGCGGCCGTCGCGGCGCAACCACCGCATCTCGACGAGGCGTTCGAGCATCCGATGTGCCGACGACCGCGGTAGCCCGGTCCGCTTGACGACCTGGGCCAGCGTCAGGCGGCCGGGGCCGTCGAACGTGTCCAGGACGAGAGAAATGCGTTCGAGAATTGCGGTCGGGGTGGAGTCTGCAGTCGCTGGTGCGGTCATCGATGTCTCCCTCACTTCTTCGAGCATCGCGGTGAGACCCATCTGACGTGGGTATTTCGATTAGAAATAATGACACAGCTTCGTGAATTTGTGAAGTAGGTCACCAAGATCGAGATACACCGAAAGGGGGAACCCGGTGTCCCTGCTGGGACGGGGGTTCCCCCTGACGGGAGCGATGTGCGGTTGTGGTGCGGGTTCTGCACGCCGCGAGCGGCGCTTCTGCACGGCCGCGAGCGGCTCTTCTACACGGCCGCGAGCGGCTCTTCTACATGGCCGCGAGCGGCTCGCTGCCGGACCAGTCGTGGCCCCAGTAGCTGTCGGCGGTGATCTCCTCGGACGTGTAGTACGCCTCGTCCACCAGGTGGCCGTCGGTGCCGAACTCGACGTCCCAGCCACCGGGGGCGCGGACGTAGAAGGACACCATCTTGTCGTTGGTGTGGCGGCCCAGCGTCGACGACACCGAGAAGCCGTCCTTCACGACGCGGTCGAGTGCCTGTCCGACGGCGTCGAGCGTGTCGACCTCGACCATGATGTGCACCAGGCCGGGCGCACCGCCGTGCGGGGCCGGGCACAGCGCCAGGCTGTGGTGCCGCTGGTTGACGCCGAGGAAGCGCACCCGCAGCGGACCGAACTCCGGCGGCGCCGGGATCCGGAAGGCGCCGCGCGGCAGGAAGCCGAGCACGTCGGTGTAGAAGTCGAACGTGCCGTTGGGGTCCATCGTCGGCAGCACGACGTGCCCCAGACCCTGTGCTCCGGTGACAAACTTGGCGCCGAACGGGGTGACGACGGGGCTGTGGTCGAGGACCGCGCCGTGGAAGACCTCGAGCGTCGTGCCGGCGGGATCCTGGAAGGTCACGACCTCCTCGACGCGGCGGGCGTCCGCCTCCTCCAGCGACAGCGGCTTGACCGGGATCCCGGCCCGTTCGACGGCCTCGGTGACCCGGACCAGAGCGGCGTGGTCACGGACCTCCCAGCCGACGGTGACGACCTCGTCGGTCTCACCGGGGACGACGACGATGCGGGCCGCCCGCTCGTCCATGCGCAGGTACAGCGCGTCGGGGTCCGGGCCGGAGCCCTCCGCGAAACCGAGCACGTCGAACGCGAAGGTGCGCCAGCGGTCCATGTCGTTGGTCTGGACCTTCACGTAGCCCAGAGCGCGGATGTCGGTGCCGAAGCCGCCGACATTGGGGTTCGTCATGGTGTGTCTCCGTTGTGGATTCGAAGGTGAGGGATCCGGGGATCAGATCATCGAGCGGAGCGGGCCCTGCGGGTCCACGCCCAGGCTGCTGAGCGTCGCGGCGTGGTACACGGTGCCGGGGACGTGGATCGCGTGGTGCAGACCGGCGTGCGCGTCGCGCCAGAAGCGCTGCATGGGCTTGTCCATGCGCAGCGCGTTGCCGCCGCAGCGGGCGTAGACCTGGTCGATCGCGGTGACGGCCTGCCACGCCGCGTTCACCTGGGTCTCGCGGCCGAGGGCGCGCTGCTCGAACGTCGGGGTCTTGCCGGCGTCGACCAGGTCCCACATGCGGTCGACGTTGGCCAGCAGCGAGTCCCGCGCCGCACGCAGCTTCGCGGTGGCCTCGCCGACCGCGAACATCGTGTACGGGTCGTCCTTGACCGCGGTGCCCTGCGGGTTGATCCGCTCGCGCTGGTACTCGTTGGCGTGGTGCAGCACGCCCTCGCAGATGCCGATGGTGGCCGACGTGATGCCGAGCGGGAACATGTTGGACCACGGCATCAGGTACAGCGTCTCGGTGCGGCCGTACTTGCGGACCGCGGTGCCGTCGATGACCTCGTCGCAGTCCATGACGCGGTAGTCGGGCACGAACGCGTCCTTGACGACGACGTCCTTGGAGCCGGTGCCGCGCAGGCCCACGACGTCCCACGAGTCGTCGATGATCTCGTAGTCCGAGCGCGGGATGATCACGTGCAGCATCCGCGGCGGCATCTCCATGCTGCCGTCCGGGTTGCACGCGAAGGCGCCGAGGAACGCCCAGTCGCAGTGGTCGGTCCCGGAGGAGAACGACCACTTGCCGGAGAACTTGTAACCGCCGTCGACCGGCACGCACATGCCGCCCGGCATGTACGGCGACGCGAGCCACGTGTCCTGGTCCTGACCCCAGACCTCCTGCTGGACGCGGGGGTCGGCGAACGCGAGCTGCCACGGGTGCACGCCCACGATGCCGTGGACCCAGCCCGCCGACGGGTTGAGCGACGCCATCCGCATGACGGTCTCCGCGAACTCGCGCGGGTGGACCTCGAGGCCGCCGTGCTCCTTGGGCTGGAGCATACGGATGGAGCCGGCCTCCTTCATGCGCTTGGCGGTCGCGTCGGCGACCTTGCCGATCCGCTCGGCCTCGATGCCTTCGACGAAGATGTCGTCGGCGGCGGCCTCGATGCGGGCCAGGACTTCGTAGCTCATGGTGAATTTCCTTCTGGTGGATGTGGTTCTGCGCGGCGGGGACTAGGACGCCGTGGCGGAACCCTCGGCCTGCTTCGCGATGTTCTCCGCGACCTCCTTCTGCCAGCTCGCGACCGCCCGGGTGGTGTCGATCTCGAACTCGAAGCGCTTGGTCATGTCCTCGGTGACGTCCTCGACGTCGACGTAGAACTGCTGGTACCAGCGGCGCAGCTGGTACACCGGGCCGTCCTCCTCGGACAGCAGCGGGTTGTCGATGGGCGCCTTGTTCTTCCAGATCTCGACGTCCTGCTCGAAGCCCAGCTGCACGCCCTCGGCGAACTGCGCGGCCATGCCCTCGGACTCCTCGTCGGACAGGCCCGGCAGCTTCTTGACGATCGCGCCGTACTGCAGCACGAACTCGTTGTTGCTCACCGGGTAGTGGCAGTTGATGAGGACCGTCTCGATGGTCTGGCCGTTGGCGTCCGACTCGAGCCAGTCGATCATGTACGACGGGCCGAAGTACGAGGCCTCCGAACGGAGCTCGGCGTTGGGGTCGTCGTAGTTGGTGCCGGAGATGACGTCCTCACGTCCGGTCGAGTGCATGTACTGCGTGGCGATGTGGCCCTCGAAGACGTTCTTGAAGTACCGCGGGAACGAGTAGTGGATGTAGAAGAAGTGCGCCATGTCGACGACGTTGTCGACGATCTCGCGGCAGTGCGAGCCCTTGATGCGCAGGGTCTTCCAGCTCCAGTCCGTCCACTCGTCGGAGCCGTAGCCCGCGATCTCCGGGATGGTGACCTCGGCCGGCGGCGGGTTGCCCTGCGGGTCGTTCCACACGTAGAGCTGGCCGTTGCGCTCGAGCGTCGTCCAGGCGCGGGTCTTGGCGATCGGCGGCACACGGCGGGCGTAGGGAATGTCGGTGCACTTGCCCTTGCCGTTCCAGCGCCAGTCGTGGAACGGACACGCGATGGAGTCGCCCTTGATCTCGCCCTGGCTCAGGTCACCGCCCATGTGCCGGCAGTAGGCGTCGAGGACGTTGAGTTCGCCCTTGCTGTCGGCGAAGACGACGAGCTTGGTGCCGAAGGCCTCGATGGAGTGCGGCTTGCCGTCCTTGAAGTCGCGGAGGAGACCGAGGCAGTGCCAGCCGCGCGCGAAGCGGGTGGGGGCTGCCGCGGCTTCGATCTCGCGGACCTCGACGTCGTCGTCCGAGTTGACCGTTGCGGTGTCGATTGACATGAATTCCTCCGTGCCGTCAGGGGTGGGGGAGCTGTGATGCGCCTCATAGAACTCGGCGGCGTGTCGCGTGTGAAGGGTGCTTCCCGCTGGATGGAACGTGCCGAATTCGTGGTATAGCACCACTTCAGCGCGCTGCCGGGCGGCCGGCCCGAGTGCGGATGCGGCGGGCCGGGCCGCGCCTCCCACCACGCGGGAGGAGCCCTCCCGGCGCCGCGCCGCCGCTGGCTAGCGTCGCGGCACGGCGAAAGGAACTGATCATGACGTGGACGACGGCGGTGACCCCGTGACGCGGATGGCCGGCAAGGTAGTGCTCATCACGGGTGCCGGCCGGGGGCTGGGACGCGCGTGCGCGGTGCGGCTGGCGGAGGAGGGCGCCGACGTCGTCGCGCTGGACCTGCCGGGCGAGGCCACCGAGACCGAGCTGGCCGAGACCGCTCGCCTGGTGCGGGAAACGGGGCGCCGGATCGTGACCGGCGCCGCCGACGTCCGCGACTTCGACGCCGTGGCCGCGGCGGTGCGCGCCGGGGTGTCCGAACTGGGGCCGCTGCACGCCGTCGTCGCGAACGCGGGCGTGAGCGACAATCCGGGACCGTCGTGGGAGATCGACGACGCGGTCTGGAACCGGTCGATCGACGTCAACCTCACCGGGACGTGGCACACCGTCAAGGCCGGTGTCGCGGAACTGGACCCGGCCGGCGGGTCGGTGATCATCGTGAGCTCCACGGCCGCGATCAAGGCGGTGCCGGGCGCGTCGCACTACTCGGCCGCCAAGCACGCGGTCACCGGTCTGGCGAAGACGCTCGCCAACGAACTGGGCGGACGATCGATCCGCGTCAACACGATCCACCCGGGTGCGGTCGCGACCGCGATGACGCTCAACCCCGCGACGTTCGCGCGGCTGCGGCCCGACCTCGACGAACCCACCGTCGACGACGTCGCGGAGGTGATGTCGGCTCGGATGTTGCTGCCCGTGCCGTGGGTGGAGTCGATCGACGTGAGCAACGCGGTGCTGTTCCTGGCCTCCGACGAATCCCGGTACGTCACCGGCCTGCAGATGGTCGTCGACGCCGGTCAGACCCAGAAGGTGGCGTGATGAGCGGGCGTCTCGACGGGAAGGTCGCGCTGATCACCGGCGCGGCACGAGGAATGGGCCGCGCGCAGGCGGTGCGATTCGCGCAGGAGGGTGCCGACATCATCGCCGTCGACGTGTGCGCGCCGGTGGAACACGCGACCACCCCGGGGGCGTCGCCCGAGGACCTGGCAGAGACCGTGCGACTGGTGGAGTCGCTGGGCCGCAAGATCTGCGCGTTCGAGGTGGACGTGCGCGACCAGCCGGCGCTGGACGCCGCGGTGGCGCAGGGCGTCGAGGCGCTCGGCCGGCTCGACACCGTCTGCGCGACGGCCGGAATCAGCTCGTCGGGTCCGGCCGTGGAGATGGACGCCGACCGCTGGCAGACCATGCTCGACGTCAACCTCACCGGCGTGTGGCGCACGTGCAAGGCCGCGATCCCGCACCTGGTCGACGGCGGCCGCGGCGGCTCGATCGTGCTGGTCAGCTCCATCGCCGGCCTGCGCGGGCTGGTGAGCGTCGGGCACTACACCGCCGCCAAGCACGGCGTCGTCGGGCTGATGAAGTCGCTCGCGAACGAGCTGGCCCCGCACCGGGTGCGGGTCAACACGATCCACCCCGCCAACACCCGCACACCGATGATCGAGAACCCGGCCACCATGCGGACGTTCTGTCCGGGCGTCGAGAACCCGACGCAAGAACAGTTCGAGGCGGGTCTGCAGTCGATGCACCTGCTGCCGGTCGCGATGATCGAGCCCGAGGACATCGCGAACGCCAGCCTGTTCCTCGCCTCCGACGAGTCCCGTTACATCACCGGCGTGACGTTGCCGGTCGACGCCGGCCACTGTGTGAAGTAGGAACTGTGTGAAGTAGGAGGAGACGCCGATGAGGCTCGAGGATCTGCGGGGACGCACCGCGGTCGTGACCGGCGCCGGCAGCGGGATCGGGGAGAGCGCCGCCCGGCGGGCCGCCGCACTCGGCATGAACGTCGTGCTCGCGGACATCTCCGCCGACCGTCTGGACGCGGTGGCGGCGGACCTGCACGCCGACGGGCACGCCGCGCTGGCGGTGCCCACCGACGTTCGCGACCCGGCCGCCGTCGACGCGCTCGCCGACGCCGCGTACGCCGAGTTCGGCTCGGTGACGGTGCTGCTCAACAACGCCGGCCTCGAGTCGCTCGGTTTCACGTGGGAGATCCCGTCCGACGAGTGGCGGCGCGTGATCGACGTCAACCTGCTGGGGGTCTTCCACGGCATCCGGTCGTTCGTCCCGCGGATGGGCGCCGACCCGCGGCCGTCGCACATCGTGAACACGTGCTCGGTGGGCGGCATCGCGATCACCCCGCGGATGACGGCCTACGCCGCGTCCAAGCACGGCGTGCAGGCGCTCACCGAATGCCTGTACCTCGAGTGCGCCGAGGTCCATCCGCAGATCGCGGTGTCGGTGTTCAGTCCGGGCCAGGTGGCCACCCGCATCTTCGAGGACGCGCCCGACCACGACGCGAGCGCCGCCGACGCCGGGTTCTGGCGCGAACAGATCCGGGAGGGCATGACGCCCGACACCGCCGCGAAGCTGCTGTTCGACGGCATCGCGTCCGACGACTTCTGGATCCTCACCCACCCCGAGTCGTTCGAACGCCTCGCTGCCAAGCGCGCCCGGGTGCTGAGCGAGCAGCTGCGCCCGGACGCCCTCTTCGACGGCCGGAACTGACCGCGCGGGACGGCGGCCGCCTGTAACAGGTTCCAGTTTCGGGGAAACCCGGTTATCGTGTCGGTGACCCGGACCACAGTGGCCGACCCGGCGCGAGAGGCGCGCGCAGCGTGCCCGCCGCGTCCCGTGCACGCAGAAGGAACCCACATGAGCGACGCGTTCGACGACCTGCTCCACCGTCCCCGCTTCCTGGCGGACCTGCTGATCACCGCGCTCGAACGCAATGCGAACCGCGAGGCGCTCTACCTCGGTGACGTCGTGCTCACGGGTGGTCAGATGCGCGACCAGATCAGCTGTTTCGGGCAGGCGCTCGAGTCGCTGGGGGTCGGCAAGGGATCGACCGTCGCGATGCTGTCGAAGAACCGCCCCGAGGTCCTCATCAGCGTCGGCTCGCAGATGATCCTGGGGTGCCGCAACACCGCGCTCGCACCGATGGGCTCGCTCGACGACCACAGCTACATCCTCGGCGACGCCGAGATCGAGACGCTGATCTTCGACCCCACCGCGTTCGACGGGCGCGCTGCCGATCTGAAGGCCGCCGTACCGACGCTGAAGAACCTGTTCTCGCTCGGTCCGTCCGACGTGGGCACCGACATCCTGGCGCTCGCGAAGACGTTCTCGCCGCAGCCGCTGGTGGCCGCCGACGTCGACGGCGACGACCCGTCGAGCATGGTCTACACCGGCGGCACCACCGGCAAGCCCAAGGGCGTGGTCAACACGTTCCGCTCCGGGGTGACGCTGCCGCAGATCCAGATGGCCGAGTGGCAGTTCCCCGACGAGATGCGGTTCCTGGCGTGCACCCCGCTCTCGCACGCCGGCATGGCGTTCTTCGTGCCGACGCTGCTGCGCGGCGGCTCGCTGGTGGTGCTGCCGGCGTTCGAGCCCGGCGCCGTGCTCGAGGCGATCGAGAAGTACCGGATCACCTCGACCATGCTGGTGCCCACCATGATCTACATGCTGCTCGACCATCCCGACCTCGAGACGCGCGACGTGTCGAGCCTGCAGACACTGTTCTACGGCGCCGCCGCGATGTCGCCGTCGCGGTTGCAGGAGGGCATCGCCAAGCTGGGTCCGGTGTTCTTCCAGTACTTCGGGCAGAGCGAGTGCGGTATGACGATCACCGTGATGCGCAAGGAGGAGCACGACCCCGAGAACGTCGAGCGGCTGGCGTCGTGCGGGCGCCCGGTGCCGTGGCTGGACGTGCGCCTGCTCGACGACGACCTGAACGAGGTGGGACAGGGCGAGCTCGGCGAGATCTGTGTCCGCGGGCCGCTGGTGATGAAGGAGTACTGGCGCAAGCCGCAGGAGACCGCGGAGGCGCTGCGCGGCGGCTGGCTGCACACCGGCGACATCGCCCGCGCCGACGCCGACGGCTTTCTCTACATCGTCGACCGCAAGAAGGACATGATCGTCACCGGCGGCTTCAACGTGTTCCCCCGTGAGATCGAGGACGTCATCTCCGGGCATCCCGCGGTGGCGTCGGTCGCGGTCGTCGGTGTGCCCGACGAGAAGTGGGGCGAGGCGGTCAAGGCGTGCGTCGTGCTGCGCGGCGGCCAGAGCGTCGAGGCGGCGGAGCTGATCGACCGGGTCCGGGCCGCGAAGGGTTCGGTGCACGCACCCAAGTCCGTCGACTTCGTCGACTCGCTACCGCTCACCCCCATCGGCAAGCTCGACAAGAAGGCCCTGCGGGCGCAGTTCTGGGAGGGCGCGACCCGCTCGGTGTGACCGGCTCGCCGTCCGCGCCGACTCTCACACCGGGTCGGTGCGGATGGACTCGGCCGGGGTTCCGGTGGCGATCAGGCGCTCTCGCGTCGACTGCACCATCGCCGGCGATCCGCACACCAGCACCTGGTGGTCGACGAACGCGCCGTGCTCGGGGACGACCTGGGCCAGCGTGCCCTCGAGCAGGTCGTCCTCGTGGAAGTCGATGGGCCCGACCTGCGCGACGATGCGGTCGTACCACTCGTCGGAGTCGGCCGGTCCGGTGATGTCCTCGACGACGGGCACCGTGGTGAGCCACGGCAACTGCTGGGTGAGGACCCACAGCATGTCCGACGCATAGAGGTCCTGGACCGTGCGCCCGCCGACGAAGAGGTAGACCTGCGGGGGGTTCGGCACCTGCGTCAGGTCCAGGATGATCGAGCGCAGCGGCGCCAGGCCGGTGCCGCCGGCGACCATCACCACCGTCGGTCCGTTCTCGTCGACCGCGAGTTCGCCTCGGGGCGAGGAGATCTGCCACCGGTCGCCGGGGGTGGTGTTCTCGACGATGTGCCGGCTCACCCACCCGCCCGGCACGGTCCGGACGTGGAACTCGAGTTTGCCGTCGAGCGACGGCGGCAGCGCGGGCGAGAGTCGCCGCGGCAGGTTCGGGAACTGCGGGACGGTGACGTCGACGTACTGCCCGGCGCGGAACGGGACCGGCTCGCCGATGAGGCGGACCACCGCGAGATCCTTGCGCAGGCGGTGATGTTCGACGACGGTCGCGGTCCAGGTCTGCTGCTCCATACCGCCATTGTTCCCGGTCCGCTCCACCGCGCTCGGCGGGTGGGTCACGCGGCGTCGACGCGGCGGTTGTGCCGGGCCTGGGCCGCCGTCATCGCGAGCACCAGCACGGCGCCGAGCGCGAGCGGCAGCACCACGCCGGTCGTGGCGCCGCCGACGGCGCGGCCGAAGACTCCCGCCCCGTACACCGTCACGGGCACTCCGGTGCCCGACAGGTAATCCCATCGCCGGGGCCGGACCGGCGGTCGACCCAGCCACGGCACGCGCCGTCCGCGGTTCTCCCGCAGCGTCCGGACAACTCCCGCCGCGGCGAGTCCGGCGCCGACGCATGTCAGCAGGGCGCTGACGACTGCGAGCCCGGTGGACGGCGGGGCGAGGATGAGCGCGAGCATCGCGGCGATCAGGCCCGCGAACCAGACGACGAAGGTCACGACCGATCCGGGCGGGGGCTCGCTCGCGTCGACGCCGAGCGGGCGCGTCGGGGGCGTTCCGGTCACGTCGTCAGGACGCCGTCGTCCCGAAGGTGTCCGCGGCCCAGTCGGTGAACGGCGTCCACGGCACCTCGGGGAAGTCGGCGTGCAGCCGCGCCACGTCCACCTGGTAGCCCGGGCCGCCCAGGAACTGCCACATCGCGTGCATGTCGGGGTTGTCGACGGCGTCCAGCGGGGTCTGCTCGTGCCGAACGGGGGAGCCGAGCGCATCCGTGAGGGCGGCGGCCATCGCCGCGGGAGTGGGTGCGTCGCTGGCCAATTCGATCCGTCGGTCCGCGAAGCGCTCCGGGGAGAGCAGAACCAGTGCCGCGAACGCGCCGAGATCGCGGCGATCGAGCTGCTGCAGGGGGCGGTCCGGCGGCAGCGGCAGATCCAGCACGCCGTCGGTGCGGATCCGGTCGGCGCCGCCGAGTGCGTTGTCGTAGAAATACGTGGGGCCGAGGACGGTGTGCGGTACCGAGCCGGCCGCCAACTCCGCCTCGATGACGGCCTTGCTCTGGAAGTGCGGAACGCCGCTGTCGGTGTCGGCGCCGGCGACGGAACTGAACACCAGGTGCGGTACGTCGGCCTCCTCGGCGGCCGCCGCGATGGTGCGGCCCTGCGCGATCTCCTCGTCGATGCCGCCCTCGAACGGAGTCGTCATCGCGAAGACGGCCGTGACGTCCCGCATCGCCGCCACCAGCGAGTCGCGGGAATCGAGGGATCCGGTCACGACGTCGGCGCCGGCCGCGGCCAGGGCGCGGGCGCCGGACGACGCCGGGTTGCGCACCAGGGCGCGCAGCGGGGCCCCGCGCTCGAGCAGCGCCGTGCTCACCGCGCGGCCCTGGCCACCGGTGGCGGCCAGAACGAGAATCGGGTGCTCGGGCATAAGTTCTCCTCCGGCCGGACGCGGCATGCTGTCGCTGCGAGCGTACCGGGGGCGCGGGTCCACCCGCGCCCTCCTCGGCGGGTGGCCCGGGTCAGCGCAGGGGGTCGTGCGAGATCGCCTCGACCGGGGTGCCCGCGCGCTGCAACGCGTAGGCCGTGGTCTTGACCATCGCCGGCGACCCGCAGATCTGCACCTGCCGGTCGGCCCACGAACCGAACCGGCTCACCACCGACCCGATCGGGCCGCGCAGCCGCTGGTGCAGTCCGTGCGGCGGTTCGAGCACGGGATACGGGTGCCACCAAGGGTTCTCGTCCTCCTCGGTGACCGGGACCACCGTGAGCCACGGGTTGCTCAGCGACAGGTGCCACAGCGTCTCGATGTCGTACAGGTCGCACGGGTACGCGCCACCGACGAACAGGTGCACGCGGGGATTGATGCCGCGGTGCGCCATGTCCATGACCTGGGCGCGCAGCGGTGCCAGCCCCGTGCCGCCGGCGATCATCAGCACGTCCTTGCCGCTGTCGAGGTCCACGTGCAGGCCACCGAGCGGCGAACTGATCCGCCAGCGGTCACCGACCGCGGTCTCGTTGACCATCGGCGGACTCACCCACCCGCCCGAGACCCGGCGCACGTGGAACTCGAGCTGACCGAACGGGTTGGTGGGAATCGCGGGCGAGAGGTACCGCCACATCTGCGGCCGCTGCGGGATCTGCACGCTCACGTACTGGCCGGCGGCGTACGGGATGGGGGAGTCGCACTCGAGGCGGATGACCGCGAGATCGCGCAGCACCCGTTCGTGGCTGACGACCGTCGCCTCCCACACGGCGGGGAAGTCGTCGGCATCCGCGGCGTCCGACATCGTCGTGGTGATCAACGCGACCAGCTCCCGCCAGGCGGCGTCGGCCTCCGGGCTCCACGGCTCGTCGGAGTCGGCGTCGCGGATCGCGTCGAGCACCGCGTTGCCGGCCGCCGCGTAGTGCTCGCGCTCCACTCCGTACTTGCGGTGGTCGCGGCCCAGTTGCGCGAGGAAGGGTAGCAGCCGGTCGACGTCGTCGAGCCCGCGCACGATGAACTCGAGCGCGGCGACGAACCGGCTGCGCTGGCCGTCCATGCCGGCCGGGAACAGTGAGCGGCACTGCGGCAGGCGGCCGAAGAAGTGGGTGTAGAAGGTGCGGGCGAAGCGGTCGCGGTGCTCGGGGGAGGCGGTGACGGCAGCGAAATGTGAGCGGATGAGCCTGACCTCGGCCGTGTCCACGTCGTCCTCCCTCGCGTGTTCTCGTGGCCCGCTCGCGGGATACCGACCGGTGCCGGTAACCAGTGTGCACCGCGCCCCCGACTGCGCTGCTCAGGGGGCGTCCGAGTGCTGCGCCGCGGTACGACGTGCAATCGACGCGCCGATGGACGAGAATTCGAAGTTGAGCGGAACAGACTCAAGGTTTCGTACGTTGAGGAGGACGACAGACCGGTCGAGACCCCTCGCACCGGCACAATGATCTTGTTCGTTCGTCGCAAGGAAGGTGACCAGTGGACTCGTTCTCTCCTACCACCAAGACCCAGGCCGCACTGACGGCTGCGCTGCAGTCGGCGTCGGCGGCGGGTAACCCCGACATCCGTCCTGCCCACCTGCTGGTCGCCCTGCTGGACCAGACCGACGGCATCGCCGCGCCGCTGCTCAAGGCGGTCGGGGTCGATCCCACGGTGGTGCGGCGCGAGGCGCAGGACATCGTCGACCGGCTGCCGCGCGCCACCGGAGCCACCACGCAGCCGCAGCTCGGCCGGGAGGCGCTCGCCGCGATCACCGCCGCCCAGCGTCTGGCCACCGAACTCGACGACGAGTACGTCTCCACCGAGCACGTGGTCGTGGGCCTCGCGTCGGAGGACTCCGACGTCGCCAAGCTGCTCGTCGGGCACGGTGCCACCCCCGAGGCGCTGCGGGACGCGTTCACCGCCGTCCGCGGCAGCGCCCGCGTCACCAGCCCGGACCCGGAGGGCACGTACCAGGCGCTCGAGAAGTACTCGACCGACCTCACCGCCCGCGCCCGCGAGGGCAAGCTGGACCCGGTGATCGGCCGCGACACCGAGATCCGGCGCGTGGTGCAGGTACTGAGCCGGCGCACCAAGAACAACCCGGTGCTCATCGGTGAGCCCGGCGTCGGCAAGACCGCGATCGTCGAGGGGCTCGCGCAGCGCATCGTCGCCGGCGACGTCCCGGAGTCGTTGCGCGGCAAGACCGTCATCGCCCTCGACCTCGGTTCCATGGTGGCCGGCGCGAAGTACCGCGGCGAGTTCGAGGAGCGGCTCAAGGCGGTGCTCGACGACATCAAGAACTCGGCCGGGCAGGTCATCACGTTCATCGACGAGCTGCACACCATCGTCGGTGCCGGCGCGACCGGCGAGTCGGCGATGGACGCGGGCAACATGATCAAGCCGATGCTCGCGCGCGGTGAGCTGCGGCTGGTGGGCGCGACCACGCTCGACGAGTACCGCAAGTACATCGAGAAGGACGCGGCGCTCGAACGGCGCTTCCAGCAGGTGCTCGTCGGCGAGCCGTCGGTCGAGGACACCGTCGGCATCCTGCGCGGGCTCAAGGAGCGTTACGAGGTGCACCACGGTGTGCGCATCACCGACTCCGCGTTGGTGGCCGCCGCGACGCTGTCGGACCGCTACATCACCTCCCGCTTCCTGCCCGACAAGGCGATCGACCTCGTCGACGAGGCCGCGTCCCGGCTGCGCATGGAGATCGACTCGCGACCGGTCGAGATCGACGAGGTCGAACGTACCGTCCGCCGGCTCGAGATCGAGGAGATGGCGCTCACCAAGGAGACGGACGCCGCGTCGAAGGAGCGGCTCGAGAAGCTGCGCGAGGAGCTCGCCGACGACCGCGAGAAGTTGCGGCAGCTCACCGCCCGGTGGCAGAACGAGAAGAGCGCCATCGATTCGGTGCGCGAGGTCAAGGAGCAGCTCGAGGCGCTGCGCGGCGAGGAGGAGCGCGCCGAACGCGACGGTGACCTGGGCAAGGTCGCCGAGCTGCGCTACGGCCGGATCCCTCAGCTGGAGAAGCAGCTCGAGGCCGCGTCCGCCGCGTCGGAAGGCGCCTCGGACGGGTCCGTCATGCTCAAGGAGGAGGTCGGTCCCGACGACGTCGCGGACGTCGTCTCCGCGTGGACCGGCATCCCGGCCGGTCGCATGATGGAGGGCGAGACCGCCAAGCTGCTGCGGATGGAGACCGAACTCGGCAAGCGCGTGGTCGGGCAGGCGGAGGCCGTGCAGGCGGTCTCGGACGCGGTGCGCCGCGCCCGGGCCGGCGTCGCCGACCCCAACCGGCCCACCGGCTCGTTCCTGTTCCTCGGCCCCACCGGTGTCGGCAAGACCGAGCTCGCGAAGGCGTTGGCGGACTTCCTGTTCGACGACGAGCGGGCGATGGTCCGGATCGACATGTCGGAGTACAGCGAGAAGCACTCGGTGGCGCGCCTCGTCGGTGCCCCTCCCGGCTACGTCGGCTACGAGTCGGGCGGACAGCTCACCGAGGCGGTGCGACGCCGGCCGTACACCGTGGTGCTGTTCGACGAGGTCGAGAAGGCGCACCCGGACGTGTTCGACATCCTGCTGCAGGTGCTCGACGACGGCCGTCTCACCGACGGCCAGGGTCGCACGGTCGACTTCCGCAACACCATCCTGATCCTCACCTCCAACCTCGGTGCGGGTGGCGATCGGGAGCACGTGATGGCGGCGGTGCGGTCGGCGTTCAAGCCGGAGTTCGTCAACCGGCTCGACGACGTCGTCATCTTCGACCCGCTGTCGGAGGAGCAGCTGCAGTCGATCGTCGACATCCAGCTCGACCAGCTGGCGACGCGGCTGGCGGCCCGTCGGCTCACGCTGGAGGTGTCGGACTCGGCGCGGTTCTGGCTCGCGGTCCGCGGCTACGACCCGCAGTACGGCGCCCGGCCGCTGCGTCGCCTCATCCAGCAGGCGATCGGCGACCAGCTGGCCAAGCTGCTGCTCGCGGGCACCGTCCGCGACGGCGACACGGTGCCGGTGACCGTCTCCGAGGACGGCGACCGGCTGGTGCTGGGCTAGTTTCCGCTGCGCGCCCGTGCGCCTGTGCGGTAGTACCCGCTACCGAACAGGCGCACGGACCGCAGGTGGCCTCAGCCGGTGAACGGGGGCACGAAGAAGCACGGGACCGGCCGCGGATGCGCGGGGTCGAGCGCGTTGAGCACATACGTGGCGGCGATGGGGTCGGCGGCGATGCCCGCGTGCTCCGCGTAGTCCAGCGAACAGCCGTCCTGCACCACGATGTTGGTGGCGTTCGGTGCCTCCACGAACCCCGACGTGTACGGCACGACCGCCTCGTCGTAGCGGGTCATGATGTTCGTGTACGTCACCTGCGGGACGTACGGCCCGCCCTCGTTCATGGCGTGCATGAAGTCGCTGCCGGCGATCATCTGGAAGCACGACCCGCACACCTGCGCCGCCGTCCGTGCCTGCGCCTGGTCCAGTCCGGCCTGCCGGGCGAGCTGCTGCAGCCCCGCGGCGCCGAGGGTGTCGATGCCCTTCCACAGCGGCGCCAACGACACGTACTTGTCGACCTTGTCGGCGCCGCCCAGGAACTTGACGTAGTAGCTCGGCATCAGCGTGCCCTGCGAATGCCCGACGACGTTCACCTTCGACGCGCCCGTCGCCGCGAGCACGCGGTCGACGAAGTCACCGAACTGTCGTGCACTCTGCTCGATGGGCAGCACCCCGCCGATCGCGCTCACGGGCCACGGCGCCCCGGGAACACCGCCGTACGTCAGCGCGAACACGCAGTACCCCTCGTTCGCGAGCAGCGGTGCGTACTTGCCCCAATTGGTCTGCTGCCCACCGGCGGTGCCGTGTACCAGGATCACCGGTTCGGGATGCTCGGCCGTCGGCCGGCACCCGAAGTCGTTGGAGCCCGGCAGCGATCCGGCCGGATTCGTCAATTCCGGTGCGATGCCGGAGAAGAACCCGTCCGGTACCGGCAGCGGCGGCGTGGGAGCGGCCGCGGCGGTGGCGCCGGCCCCGAGCGTGGCAGCCGCCGCCAATGCGAGTCCCGCGAGCAACTTTCGCACGTGTGTACCCCCTGATGTGCGGTGTCGAACGTGCGGGGAACGTAGCACGGTCGGCACCGGCTCCCGCGCGGAATCGACGTTGAAACATTCGGGTCCGGGGAACCGACACAACGGGTGCACACGACCACGGCGGAGGGTGGAGCGATGGGTTCGGCCACAGATCTGATGTCCTGGCTCGCGGAGGGGTACCTCGCGGGCGATCCGATTCGCTACCCGCTCTACGTGGGTTCGATGTTCCTCACGATGCCGCTGCAGCTGATCGGCGTCATCCTGGGACATCCCTTCTGACGCAGTACGGTTGGCGCGTTCGTGGTGCGCTCGTCGACCCGGTCACCGATACTCGGGTGCGACGGGGTGTTTCCGGCGAGCGGGAGAAGGGCGATCGACGTCATGGCGAACGACAAAGCGGGCGGTGACGGCGGGCTCGCGCCGTCCGCCCTGATCGACCGGCGCATCGACGAGCTGGGCGACTGGCGCGGTGAGAAGCTGGCCCGGATCCGGGAGCTGGTCAAGCGGGCCGACCCGGACATCGTCGAGGAATGGAAGTGGCGCGGGGTCCCCACGTGGACGCACGCCGGAATGGTCTGCACGGGAGAGACGTACAAGCAGATCGTGAAGGTGACGTTCGCCAGGGGTGCGTCGCTGGACGACCCGTCGGGGTTGTTCAACTCGAGTCTCGAGGGGAACACGCGGCGCGCCATCGACTTCCACGAGAACGACCCCGTCGACGACGCCGCGTTCACGGACCTCGTTCGCGCGGCGGTGGAACTCAATCTCGCCCAGTGACGCGGACGGCCGCGGCCCGGCACCCCCGTAGGGTGCCCGGCCACGGCCGTCGACGCTCTCACCCCTCGATGATCGCGAACCCCTTGTAACCGGATTCGGCCACCTCGGTGATGATCTCGCGGTAGGCGGAGAAGCCGCCGAGGAACGGCATGAACACGCGGGGCCGACCCGGGATGTTGGCGCCGAGGTACCACGAGTTCGCGGTGTTCAGCAGCGACGCCTCCGCGCGGGTGCGGCATTCCTCCACCCAGTCCGCGACGGCCTCGGGCGTGCCCTCGATGCCGGCGGCGCCGCGGGCGTCGACGTACGCGATGGCGTCGGCGACCCAGTCGACGTGAAGTTCGGAGTGCAGCACCATGTTCGCCAGCACGGACGGGCTGCCCGGGCCGGTGAGGTTGAAGAAGTTGGGGAACCCGTCGATGCCGAGACCGAGGTAGGTCTCCGGCCCGGCCGCCCACTTGTCCTTCAGGGTGCGGCCGCCGCGTCCGACGATCTCGAGCTTCTCGAGCGAGCCGGTCATGGCGTCGAAGCCGGTGGCGAGGACGATCGCGTCCAGGTCGTAGTGCGCGGCGGTGGTGTTGATGCCGGTGGCGTCCATGCCGACGATCGGGGCGGCCTTGAGGTCGACGAGTTCGACGTTGTCGCGGTTGTAGGTCTGGTAGTAGCCGCTGTCGGTGACGATGCGCTTGGCGCCGATTGCGTGATCCTTCGGGATCAGCAGCTCGGCGACCGCCGGGTCGTCGATGACCGCCCGGACCTTCTCCTCCCAGAAGCGGCGGGCGGTGTCGTTCGCCGCCGGGTCGCTCAGCTGGTCGGGGAACGCCTTGGAGTAGAGGACGCCGCCGAGCTTCCACCGCTCCTCGTAGACGGCGCGCCGCTCCTCCTCGGACACCTCGAGCGCCGACTTGGGGTGCGCGCGGTGCGGGGAACCGCCGCCCGACTCCCACGACAACCGGCGCCGCTCGGCGTAGTCGGCCTTCTGCGCGGCACGGGCGGCGTCGTCGAGCGGGGTGTTGCCGGCCGGCACGCTGTAGTTGGCGGAGCGCTGGAACACGTACAGCTTCTCGGCCTGCTCGGCGATGATCGGAATGGACTGGATGCCCGACGAGCCGGTGCCGATGACGCCGACCCGCTTGCCGGTGAAGTCGACGCCCTCGTGCGGCCAACGGGCGGTGTGGAAGACATCGCCGGCGAAGCTGTCGAGGCCGTCGAAATCGGGGGTGTTGGCGTTCGACAGCGGCCCGGCGGCCACGACGACGAAGCGGGCCGAGACGACGTCGCCGCGGTCGGTGCGCACCGTCCAGCGCAGCGTGTCCTCGTCGAGGGTCGCAGAGGTCACGCGGGTGTCGAACTGGATGTCGCGGCGCAGATCGAACCGGTCGGTGACGTGGTTGATGTAGGCGAGGATCTCGGGCTGGGTGGCGTACTTCTCGCTCCAGTTCCACTCCTGCTCGAGTTCGGGGGAGAACGAGTACGAGTAGTCGACGGACTCCACGTCGCAGCGGGCGCCGGGGTAACGGTTCCAGTACCAGACTCCACCCACCCCGGACGCGGCCTCGAAGGCGCGCACCGTCAGGCCCTGCCGGCGGAACCGGTGCACCGCGTACACGCCGGCGATGCCCGCGCCCACCACCACGACGTCGTACGCGGCGGTGTTGTCGGGGGCCGAATCCTGTCCGTTCACGAGAAGTTCCTTCCACGAGCGTGAGTCGACCGAGTCCCGAAGCGGATCCGGACCTCACGGTTCCTGCGATGAATTCACGCTATGGCGGGCCGAACCACCGGGGCAGCGGACCATCCCGCCCAGCGGGTCGTTTCCGCGGAACAGGGACCTTCGGCGGGCCCGGAAACCACCGTCTTGCAGGGGAGACGCTCCCGGCGACCGCGCCGACGGGGCTCCCACCACGAGGGACGAATCGGGGGTGCCGACGGCTGGGTACCCTGGCGGGCGTGACCACCTCGACCGCAGCGAGCGTTCGCGTCGACAGCTGGATGTGGGCGGTGCGCCTGTTCAAGACCCGCTCGCAGTCCGCCGCCGCGTGCCGGTCCGGGCACGTGCGGGTCAACGGCGCCCCCGCGAAGGCGTCGGTACAGGTCGGTCCCGGCGACGAGGTGCGGGTGCGCGTCGCCGGTCACGACCGGATCGTCGTGGTGGTGCGTCCCATCGCCAAACGCGTCGGCGCCCCGGTGGCGGCCCAGTGCCTGGTGGACAACAGCCCGCCGCCGCCGTCGCCGGAACTGGTCGCGTCGATCCCGCGGCGCGATCGCGGTGCCGGCCGCCCCACCAAGCGCGAACGGCGCGAGATGGAGAAGTTCCGCGGCGTGTAGAGGCGGCGGCGCGAGGTTCAGACGGATCTCAGAGTTGCGCTCTACGCTGTGGTGTCGGCTGGTAGCAGCCGCAGCGATCCCGGCGACATCGTCCGACGAAATGGGAGCAGGCCCGCCATGACGAACCCCGACGACCCGCGCACCCCGCAGGAGCGCGCGTACGACCCTGCCGAGCAGCAGCCGTCGGACGAGACCGTCCAGTGGGCCCGCCCGTCGGACGGCCCCACCCAGCAGTTGGGCCCGGTGGGGACCCCGCCCCCGGACCAGCCGACCGAGCAGTACTACACCGCCGACCCGTACCAGGCGTACGGCGGGCAGACCCCCGCGCCCACGCAGGCGTACCCGACGTACGACCCGCGCTTCGATCCGCAGGCGACCCCACCGAACCCGACGCAGGCGTACCCGACGTACGCCGGTGGCTATCCGCCGCCCGGACAGCCGCCGACCGGGCAGGACCCCGCCTTCGGTGCCGCCCCGGGGCCGGGGCCGGGCCGCAAGGTCGGTCTGTGGGTGGCCGTCGGCGCCGGTGTCGTGCTGCTGGCGCTGGGTCTGATCGTCGGGCTCGCGCTCAACGGGAACGATTCGGACACCCCGACCGCGTCCGCGCCGACCCCGAGCCGGCTGGCCCCGTTGCCGCCGACGAACTCGCCGGCACCGGGTCGCACGGCTCCGGACACGACGTCGCCGCTGGACAACGCGCCGGGGGGCGTGGGCGACCTGATCGGCAAGGCCGGAACCGCAATGGGCACCATCACGGCCAACGACGGCGGCACGCTGACCCTCGACGGCCTCGGCGGCTCGCCGATCACCGTGCGCACCACGCCCGACACCTCGCTGATCTCGCTCACCGCACGCACCATCGCCGACCTGAAGCCGGGCGAGTCCGTGCTGGTGCAGGGCGACAAGGTGGAGAACGGGACGGTCACCGCAAAGCTGATCATCGGGACGACGCTTCCCGATTTCGGTAACTGACTCGCGGCACCGGATGCCCGGATCGGGCCCGGGAGTGGCTAGGCTGAGCCCCGATGACGGCTATGTGGTTCGGATTGGCAGTGATAGCGCTCGCGGGTGCTGTCGCGCTGCTCTATGTCGATCGCACGCGACGCGACCAGACGGGACGCGTCCGGCAGATCTGGGCGAAGGCGCAGGGGTACACGTACAACAGCTCCGACGAGCATCTGCCGTCGCTGTGGCATCGTGCCGCCCTGTCCAAGCAGGAGTACCTCGGCGCGATCGACGTCGTGCGCGGGGTGCGGCGCGGTGACGAGTTCGTGCTCTTCGACCTCGAGGACACCGCGACGATCGTCGCGGTGCACCGGGGTGTGGGCTCGGACGTCGACATCGACCTGCGTCTGAAGTCGACGCCGCCGCCGCGCGACACCGACCTCAACCTGCTGGGTGCGATCGGTCCCCGCGTCGTGTTCGCGACCGATCTCGAGATCGCCCGCCGCGTGTGCGACCAGCGCATGGTGACCTTCACCGAGTCGGTCCCGCCGCAGCTGCAGATGTTGTGGAGCGAGGGGGAGTGGACCCTCGGTTCGCTGCCCATCGGCAGCTCCGGGCGCGACTGGGACGCCGCCATCGAGACGGTCGCCCGGCTGTCGGGCATGCTGCGCGTGCTGCCCCCGGCCACCGCGCCGCGGGCCATGGAACCGGGCGCGCACGATCCGGGCCGCCCGGTCGCCCCGGAACCCCACGACGAATTCCACGAGGCCGGCTCCGCGCAGTAGGCCCTCGCAGCCCCCCACCGTGGTCCTCGGCGCGCGACGCCGATCGCGGCTGGGTACATTCCGCAGCTGTGGTTGTTGTGTCGGGAGTTGTTGTTGTTCTTGTTGTGACTGGTGTGGTCTGGTTGGCGGTATGTCACCGCAGACTGCACCAGCAGGTGTCGAGTCTCGCGACCGCGCTGCGGCTCGTGCACGCGGAGCTCGATCGCCGTTACCAGTACGTGCCGGCGCTGGTGCTCGCCGCCGCCGAGACCGTCGGCAGCGACCTGGTCGCGCCGGTGACCGGTGCGCGGACGCTCGCCATGCGGATCCGCGAGGAGGAGCTCGACCTGCGGCGTCAGGCCGGCGCCGAGAAGGCACTGTCCGCCGCGCTGCAGGCGGTGCTGCAGTCCGGCCGCCGCTATCCGCAGCTCGCGCACGACTGGGCGTTCGTCCGGCCGGCCCACGAACTCGAGCACATCGAGACGCGGCTCGCGGGCGCCGTCCGCGTCTACAACGACCAGGCCCGGCGTCTCAATAGCGCGCTGACCGCGTTCCCCACTCGCGTCCTGGCCGCCCGCGCCGGGATCGCGGAGGCGCAGGCGTTCGAGGCGACGATCCTCGAGGTGCACACGTCCGAGCCGGGCGACGGCGTGGTGGCCGCGGCGGCGTGAGGGTCGCGGACGCTGTGAGCAGGCCAGCTCGCTAGGCTCGTCGGGACGGATAGTTGTCTGACTGGGTGATGGGAGAGCGGCCGATGACGGATCGCGACGAGCTCGCGGCGCTGGTGCGCGAGCTGGCGGTGGTGCACGGAAAGGTGACCTTGTCCTCGGGCAAGGAAGCCGACTACTACGTGGACCTGCGCCGCGCGACGCTGCACCATCGGGCCGGACCGCTGATCGGCAAGCTGCTGCGCGAGAAGGTCGCCGACTGGGACTTCGACGCCGTCGGCGGTCTCACGATGGGCGCCGACCCGGTGGCCATGGCCGTGATGCACGCCGAGGGGCGCCCCATCGACGCGTTCGTCGTCCGCAAGGCCGCCAAGGCGCACGGCATGCAGCGCCAGATCGAGGGCCCCGACGTGGTCGGCAAGCGTGTGCTGGTCGTCGAGGACACCACCACCACCGGCAACTCGCCGCTCACCGCCGTCAAGGCGCTGCGGGACGCCGGAGCCGTCGTCGTCGGTGTCGCCACCGTCGTCGACCGCGCCACCGGTGCCGACGCCGTCATCGCCGCCGAGGGGCTCGAGTACCGCTCGCTCCTGGGGCTCGAGGACCTCGGCCTGAGCTGAGCGGGGTTCTACCCGGCTTTCAGCTGAAGGGACCGTTCATGCGCTGCGAGCGTATGAACGGTCCCTTCAGCTGTTGTGGTGTCCGGTCAGGGGACGAGGAAGTAGGTCTGCACGGGCCACGAGATCTGCGGGCGCAGCTCGTTGAACCACGGGCTGAACCACGTCGCCCCGATGGTGGCGGCGGCCGGTCCGGAGCCGGTGTGGATGTCGGTGCGGACGGTCTGGCCGGGCGCCTCGCCGGCCAGGAGGTCGATCTCCTTGACCTGACCGGTCGGCAGGCCGAACGCGTCGAGGTTCCACCGGAGAGTGACCTTCACCCTGCACGTCGGGTTCGCCGCCCAACCGGGTCCGATGCCGTGCATGCCGCGCGGCGTCAGCGCGACGGTCGCCACGCCCGGTCGCGCCGGGTCGGTTTCGACCGCGGTGTCGATGATCCCGTTGCAGAAGTCGTTCTGCCCGAGCGTCGGCATGATCGGGCCGAACGGGGAAGTGGTGATCCCGGGTGCGGGCGCGGCGCTCGCGGTGGTGGCAAACCCCGTGACGGCAGCGGTCGCGACGGCCGCGGCACCGAACGCGCGCACGGCAAAGCTACGAAGCTTCATGTGAATCCCCCGTTGTTCGTATGTGTTTCGTTCCCCCGGCCGTCCGTGACTCCCCGTCACGGCGAAACGGCCGCCAGCATGTTCACACAGAACACGCATCCACGCCAAACCGGACGGGCGGCGGTGGACCGTCCGAGTCGCCTATCGTGGTCCGATGCCGATCCGGAAGACACGGGCACGCCTGTCCGATGGGCGCGAGCTGATCTACTTCGACGACACCGAACCGTTCGTGAGCGGGAGAGCGACCCGCGAGCTGCACGACGGCCGGGGCCTCGTGCCGGTCCGGGCCGCGTCGACCATGCGTTACGACGTCCTGACGGGGGAGTGGGTGACGCTCGCCGCGCACCGGATGAACCGCACCTTCCTGCCCTCGACCGACGAGTGCCCGCTGTGCCCCACGCGGCCGGGGCGCCCCGCGACCGAGATCCCGGCCGACGACTACGACGTCGCCGTGTTCGAGAACCGCTTCCCGTCCCTGGGATCGGTCCCGGCGGACGTTCCGGGAATCGTTGACGGCGAAGAACTCCGGCCGCAGCGGTCCGCCGACGGCCGCTGCGAGGTGGTGTGCTTCACCAGCGATCACGACCGCGGTTTCGCGCAGCTGCCCGTCTCCCGGGTGCGGACCGTGCTCGAGGCGTTCCGGGATCGTACGCAGGAGTTGTCGGCGTTGCCGTCGGTTGTGCAGGTGTACTGCTTCGAGAACCGCGGCGAGGAGATCGGGGTGACGTTGTCGCACCCGCACGGCCAGATCTACGCCTACCCGACGCTCCCGCCGCGCACCGCCGCGCTGTTGCGGCAGGCGGATCGGCACCGAAAGCGCACGGGCCGTTCGCTTCTGCGCGACGTCCTGGGCGCCGAACGCCGGGCCGGCACCCGCGTCGTCGTCGCGGGCGAGCACTGGACCGCGTACGTGCCCGCGGCGGCGCGGTGGCCCGTCGAGCTGCACGTGGCCCCGCACCGCGACCTCGCCGACCTCACCGAACTCGACGCCGCCGAACTGGACGAACTGTCGCACCTGTACCTGGACGTGCTCGGACGGTTGGATCGCTTCTTCGACGGCGTCGCGAAGCTGCCGTACGTCGCGGGCTGGCACCAGGCGCCGGTCGGGGCCGGCCGCGAGCTGGGACGGTTGTATCTGGAGGTGTTCTCGCTGATGCGCGCGCCGCACCGGATGAAGTACCTCGCGGGCTCCGAGTCCGGGATGGGCGCGTGGATCAGCGACACGACACCCGAGACGATCGCCGCCCGGTTCCGGGAGGTCGCGCCGTGACCGTCCGCCGGTTCGAAGCCTGCTCCGACGCCGAGCTCGCTGCCGTGGCAGCCGATTCGTTCCGCCGCGAGTTCGGTGACGAGCCCGACGGCGTGTGGGCGGCACCGGGCCGGGTCAACCTGATCGGTGAGCACGTCGATTACGCGGGCGGGCTGTGCCTGCCGATCGCGTTGCCGCACAGCACCGCGGTCGCTGTGGCGCGCCGCACGGACGGGCTCATCCGCGTGCGGTCCGCCGCGGGGCCGCCGTGGGACGGCCGACTCGACGACGTCGGACCGGGACGTCCGGACGGCTGGGCGTCGTACCCGGCCGGCGTGGTGTGGGCGTTGCACGAGAGCGGCCTGCTCGCAGCCGATTTCGGAGGCGTGGACGCCGCGTTCGTGTCGACGGTCCCGATCGGGGCA
Organism: Rhodococcus sp. SGAir0479; assembly: GCF_005484805.1. Taxonomy (NCBI): domain Bacteria; kingdom Bacillati; phylum Actinomycetota; class Actinomycetes; order Mycobacteriales; family Nocardiaceae; genus Rhodococcus; species Rhodococcus sp. SGAir0479. The sequence goes on along the minus strand of NZ_CP039432.1, from coordinate 3,329,092 downwards.
GGGTTGTCGAGTTCGGCGGCACTCGAGTGCTCGCTCGCGCTCGCACTGGCTCCCGACGCCGACCGGGCGGCGATCGCGACGGCCTGCGTGCGGGCCGAGAACGAGGTGGCGGGTGCCCCCACCGGCGGCATGGACCAGGCGGCAGCGCTGCAGTCGTCGGAAGGGTCCGCGCTGCTGCTCGATTCGGCGTCGGGCGCGGTCTCGCACGTGCCCTTCGACCCGCGTGCGCACGGCCTGGAATTGCTGGTCATCGACACCCGCACTCCACACCGACTGGTCGACGGGTGGTACGCGCAGCGCCGGGCCGCGGTGGCGGCGGCGGCGCGACGGCTCGGGGTCGCCTCGCTGCGCGTCCCGGCCGACCGCGGCCGGGACGGCACGGGCGCGGTGCGGTCTCTCGGGGACGACGTCCTGCGTCGCCGCGCTTCGCATGTGATCAGCGAGATCGCCCGGGTCCGGCTCGCGGTGACGGCGCTGGAGTCCGCCGACTTCGCCGAGTTCGGGCGGCTGCTGTCGGCGTCGCACCGCTCGCTCGCGCGCGACTTCGAGGTGTCCTGCCCCGAACTGGACAGCGCCGTCGAATCCGCGCTCATCGCGGGCGCGCTGGGGGCACGCATGACCGGCGGCGGATTCGGCGGCTCGGCCATCGCGCTGCTCCCGACCGACAAGGTCGACGACGCGATCGCCACGGCCCGCCGCCGGGCCGCGCAGCGCCGGCTGCCCGACCCGGCCTTCGCCGTCGTCGCCGCGTCGGCCCCCGCCCGCCGCCTCCTCTGACCGACCGGCCCCCGCGGGGAGAGTTCCCACGAATCGGGAAATACGGGTCCCTTCCGGCCGGCGCTGCGCCATCCTCGCTGAGAGACCCTCGCAGGGAGACGACGAACGGAGCCACGGTGAACCAGGAACGTGTGCGGATGTCGGAGCTGGGGTCCGACTCGGTGTCCGTGCTGCGGATCATCGCCTGTTTCGACGAGCTCGGGGAGTCGGCAGCCAACGCGGACACCGTGGTTCGGGCCGCGGCCCTGCTGGCGGAGTGCCCGGTCGGTGCCGCCTGGGCGTCCGGCACCGTGATCGGATACGACGCGCTCGGCGACCCGCACGGCGACCTGCACCCGGCGCAGCCGTCACCGCAGGACCCCACGGTGTGGTTGCAGCGCGACGGTGCCGAACGCCCACTCGACTCCGTGCTCCTGGACCGGCTGCGTCACACGCTGCGGGTCGCCGCCGCCAGGTCGGCGACGGCGGACGAGTTGCGGATGGGCGATCCCGGGCTGCTCGAGGTGGTGCTGTCGGACAAGGAGCGCCGCGAGGACCGGGTGCGGGCGGTGAGCCTGCTCGGGCTGGACCCGGCCCGCGAACTCCGGGTGCTGGCGGTGTCGTCGGGAGCGAGTGCGGCTACGGTGGAGGTGATCTCGCAGACGTGTGCCGGACGGCTGGTCCGGTCGCTCGACGTCGGGCAGTTGACCGCGATACTGCTGCAGGACAACGCGGACAGTCGCGGCCTCGCCGACGATCTGCACGCCGCGATCGTGGGCGCGTACCCCACGCCCGCGCCCGACCGGGGTCCCTGGGTGGGAATCGGTGAGCGGATGAGCGTGTACGCGGCGCCCACGTCGTGGAAGCAGGCACGCCGGGCGCTGCGGTTCGCGTCGTCCACGGGTTACGGGCGGCGCGCGGTCGCGTACGGACGGCTCGGCTCGCTCGACCTGCTCGCCGAGTTGCCCCTCGAACGTCTGCTCAACGACCGGGACGTCGCGCGGATCAACGCGATCGCGGCGTCCGCGGGCGGTGCGCAGGAGGTGGCGACGCTCGAGGCGTTCTGCGTGTTCGGGTCGCTGCGCCGGACGGCCGCCGAACTGCACGTGCACCACAGCACGGTCGCGGCCCGCCTGGCGCACCTCGGAGCGGAGATGGGCTGGGACCTCGAGGACTCGATGGATCGATTCATGGCGACGCTGGTGCTGATGATCCGCCGGATGGCGTTGTCGTCGACGGAGCTGGCCGCGTCGGAGGTGTTCGGGCCGGGCTTCTGAGCCGATCCGACGCCCGTCGGGCGCAGCGCTCCGATCGGCCGACGCCCGTCGGGTGACCGGTCGACGTGTCGTGGGTCACGATCGGTGCCAACTTCGTTTCATCGGAAAGGAATTCGCAAATGGCCGTCGATCCGAACCGGACCTGGGAGCTGCTCGAACAGCGCCTCGCCACCACCACCGACGCCCGGCACCGTGTGGTGCTGGGCGCCGTCATCGAGCACATGAAGGCCGAGTCCGTCCCCGACCTGGACGGCCTCATGGCCACGCTCGGCCCCACGCCGGACTACCACTTCTGGAACAGCGGCCAGGACGTCGGACCCAAGGGCACCGACGGCGTGCGGGCCTACTACACGGCGTTCGTCGAGTCGAAGTCGAACATCCTCGAATACGAGCTCGACCGCCTCGTCGTCGACGACCACTGCCTGGTCACCGAGGGGTTCCTCAAGCAGATCTACCCGGGCGCGTACGCCGCGCAGATCGGCATCCCGGTCGACGACGAGTCGGCCGACTACCTCATCGTGTTCCGGCAGCTCATCCTCTGGCCGGTCGACGAGAACGGGAAGATCGAGGGCGAGGACTCGTACCACTCCGGGCCGTCGAGCATCACCAAGCTGTCGTTCGACGAGCTGCCGCAGGCGTACATCGACCTGGTCCACACTCCGGCCGCCACCTGACCCCGACACGCGTTGTGCGCACTTGTCGCGCCCGGGAGACCGGGATTCCCGCGACAAGTGCGCACAACGCGAAGGGGGAGAGGGGAGTGGAGGCAGGGGCTCAGTCCGCGTCGCCGACGGTGACGGCGGTGGCCTCGTCGACGCTGTGCGGCTCCGGGTCGTGGTCGTCGACGTGGGCCAGCACCTTGCGTCCGCTGGCGAGCACCAGGATGCCGAGGACGGTGAGCGCGGCGCCCAGCCAGAACGGGGCGTGCATGTTGTGCTCACCCAGCTTGCCGGCGACGTACGGGGCCGCGGCACCGCCGACGAAGCGCACGAAGCTGTAGGCCGCGGACGCCGTCGAGCGCTCGACCGGCGCCGAGATCATGACGGTCTCGGTGATCAGCGTGTTGTTGACGCCCAGGAACAGCCCGGCCAGGACGACGCACACCACCAGCACCGGCTTGGTGTCGGTGAACAGGGCCATCGCCCCGAGGTCGAGCGCGAACAACGCGAGCGACGCCATCATCATCGGCAGGGTGCCGAAGCGGCGCTGCAGCCGCGGCGCCAGGAACACCGACGCGATCGCCAGCATGACGCCCCAGCCGAAGAAGATGAACCCGATCGAGTACGTGCCCATGTCGAGCGGGAACGGGGTGTACGCGAGCAGCGTGAAGAAACCGTAGTTGTAGAGCAGCGCGGTGATCGCGACGGTCAGCAGTCCGCGGTGGCGCAGCGCCAGGAACGGTGCCGCCAACGACGTGCGGTGCTGCGGCTTGGGCGCCTTGGGCAGCATCACCATGATGAAGATGAACGCGATCGCCATGAGGGTCGCGACCCCGAAGAACGGGGCTCGCCAGCTGATGTTGCCGAGCACGCCGCCGACCAGCGGGCCGACCGCGATGCCGATGCCCAGCGCCGCCTCGTAGAGGATGATCGCCTGCGCGACACCGCCGCTCGCGGCGCCGACGATGGCGGCCAGCGCGGTCGCGATGAAGAGCGCGTTGCCCAGGCCCCAGCCGGCGCGGAAGCCGACGATCTGATCGATGGTGCTCGACGTGCCTGCCGCGGCGGCGAACACCACGATGATCGCCAGACCCCACAGCAGCGTCTTCTTGGCGCCGATCCGGCTCGAGATCATGCCGGTGAACAGCATCGCGACGCCCGTGACCAGCATGTAGCTGGTGAACAGCAGCGACACCTGCGACGGTGTCGCGTCGAGCTGCTCGGCGATCGGCTTGAGGATGGGGTCCACGAGGCCGATGCCCATGAACGCGATGACGCTGGCGAAGGCGACGGCCCACACCGCTTTCGGTTGCTGCAGGATGCCGGGCTTGGTGCTCGCGGCGGGGGCGGTCGTGGTGCTCACGTATCCCTCCCTGGAGGTGTCGTGGTGGTCAGTTGTCGGTGGCGGCGGTGCGGATGATCGCCCGGAGTTCGCCGAGCCCCTCCGCCAGCCGCGCCAGCTGTTCCGGCGCCAGGTGGGCGAAGTGCGGCGTCAACACGTCGGCGAGGCTCCGCCGGCTCTCGGCGAGCCACTCGCGGCCCGCGTCGGTGATGGCGACGAGGACGGCGCGCGAGTCGTCGGGGTCCGGTTGCCGCTGGACGAAGCCTTCCTGTCCCAGCTTCTGGAGCAGGGCCGTCGCCGACGGCTGCGACGAGCTGTCGAGCCGGGCGAACGTGCTCACCCGGAGGGCTCCCTGCTCCTCGAGCAGCGACAGCGCCCGCATCCACGATCGGGGTCGGTCGTCGGTGGCGAGCGTCGACGCCAGTCGAGTGAAGCGGTGGGCGTTGCTCACCAGGTCGACGAGAAGGTCGCGGAACTCGGGGTCGGTCGAACTCATACTCAATAATTACATAAGCTAACTATGTATGTAAACCCCCGCGTGAGGCGCGCTTTTCGTGACCGGGCGGTCCGTCCGGGCGCGCCGAGTGCGCAAAACGCGGGAGCGCGGGGACGGCGACGGTACCGTCGTGCCGAAATCGGACACGAGGAGCAGTCATGGCGTTCGCGAGCAACAAGAAGTGGGGACTCGAGCACGCGGTGTTCGCGGGCGCGACCGCGGCCACGGTCTACGGCGCGGTCACCGGCCGCGAGCGCGTGCAGCAGATCGCCAAGCCGGTCATCGCGCCCGCGCTCGCCGCCCGGGTGCTCCGGCGCCGCGACGACCTCGACACCGCCGACACCGCGCTACTGGTCGCGGGGCTGGCGGCCGCCACGGTCGGGGACGTGTTCATGATCGATCCCGACGTCGACTCCCGCCTGCGCCGCGGCGCCACGTCGTTCGGGGTGATGCAGACCGCCTACGCGTCCGTACTGCTGCGACGCGGCGCGCGCCCCGGACTCGCCGCCGCGCTGCCGCGGCTGGGCGCGTGGCTGGGGGCGTCCGGACTGCTGCGCGGGCAGGCCCCGACGGTCGCGAGAACCCTCACCGGCTACGGCGCGCTGCTCGGCACCACCGCCACGCTCGCGGCCGACCCGGCGCTCGCACCCGGCGCCGCGGACGTCGCCGGCCTGCCCGTCCCCAATTGCCGCGACCGCCGCAGCTGGCTCGGACTCGGGGGCCTTCTCTTCACCGGATCCGACGGGTTGATCGTCGTGCGCAAGCTGTTCCTGCGCGGGACGAAGTCACGCGCCGCCGCGGAGGGCGCCGTACTCGCGTCCTACGCCGCGGCGCAGCTGCTGCTGGTGGAGGGGATGCTCGCTGCCGCCCGCAGGCGCTGACCGACCGAATGTGCTAGGTGCAGATCAGGATTCGGTCGCGTTTGCGGGGGTCGACGCGGATGGAGATGGTCTCGCCGACGGCGAATCGCGAACGGTTCTCGGGCAGCACCTCGTAGAGCACCCGGCCCGTGTACGACTGCGAACCCGGGACGGTCAGGTCGAGATCGAGTTCGGTGAGTTCGCCGTTGTCGACCGTGCGCCGGATCCGCTGCGCGTGCCGGATCCGGGCCCAGCCCTCGATGCCGTGCTTCGCGAGTCGGCGTTCGGCGCGGGTGGGCCGGTCCGCCCACATCATGCCGAGCCCGAGCGCGGATCCGTACGCCGCCAACAGGCCGCCGATCTGATAGGGGATCGTGTTCTCGGGCGTGCGTTCGATCAATCGGCCCAGCCAGATCGCGAGCACGATCAGATAGCCGACGGTGACGAAACAGACGGTGCGGACGATGCGTGGGTGATTCATGGCTTTCTTCCCGGGACGCCCCCAGCCTAGTCGCCGAGCACCTAGCCTGACGGCATGCCTTCTGCCTCCTCTCGACCGACCGTGTTCATCAGTGGTGCGGCCGCCGGAATCGGCCGCGCGACCGCGTCGACGTTCGCCCGCCACGGCTACTACGTGGGCGCCTACGACATCGAGGAGTCCGGATTGGAGTCGCTGCGGGAGGAGGTCCTCGCGCAGGGCGGAAGGATCCGCACCGGCACCCTCGACGTCACCGATCTCGGTGAGTGGCGGACCCGGCTGGCGGAGTTCACTGCCAGCGCCGCCCGGCTCGACGTCCTGGTCAACAACGCCGGCGTGCTCTCGGCCGGGCCCTTCGAGGACATTGCGCCCGAGGCGCACCGCCGCATGCTCGACGTCAACGTGGGCGGCACGATCAACGGTCTGCTCGCCGCCTTCCCGTACCTGAAGGAGACGGCGGGCGCCCAGGTGGTGAACCTGGCGTCGGCGTCCGCGATCTACGGTCAGCCCGAACTCGCGACGTACGGGGCCACCAAGTTCGCGGTCCGCGGCCTCACGGAGGCACTCGAACTCGAGTGGCGCGCCCACGACATCCGCGTCGTCGACATCTGGCCGCTGTTCGTGCGCACCGGGATGATCCGGGGCATGGCCACCGGCAGCACCCGCTCGCTGGGAGTCCGTCTCTCGACCCAGCAGGTCGCGGACGCCATCCTGGCCGCCACCGCCGACCGCGGCCGCAGGCTGCCCAAGGTGCACTACCCGGTGGGACTGCAGGCGCGGGTACTGACCGCGGCGTCGCAGATCACCCCGGCGGTGCTCTCCCGGCAGCTGAACAAGCTGCTCAGCCGCATCTGACCGGCCGACGGGGGCGGCTAGAGTTCGTGGTTGGCCCACCCCCCCGATCCGAACGAGACGTTTTGAGCACCCGAGACCCCGAGATGCACACTGCCGCCGTCGACGACACCGACGCGCCCGGACCGACCGAGTGGGGGGAGCACCCGTACGGCGTCGGGCCGTGGGCCGCGGAGCACGGGCTGCCGCTGCCCGACGACCCGCGGTACGACCGGCAGCTGTTGGCCGAGGGCGATCGCCGCAACGTCGTCGACGCCTACCGGTACTGGACCCGGGAGGCGATCGTCGCCGACATCGACCGCCGCCGGCACCCGCTGCACGTGGCGATCGAGAACTTCGCCCACGACTCCAACATCGGCACCGTCGTGCGCACCGCGAACGCGTTCGCGGCGGCCGCGGTGCACATCGTCGGCCGGCGACGGTGGAATCGGCGCGGTGCCATGGTCACCGACCGGTACCAGCATCTGATCCACCACGCCGACCTCGACGAGCTGGCGGCGTTCGCGCGCGAGCGCGGGCTCACCGTCGTCGCGGTCGACAACACGCCCGGCTCGGTGCCGCTCGAGACCGTCGAGCTGCCGCGGGACTGCCTGCTGCTGTTCGGTCAGGAGGGACCCGGCGTCACCGAGCAGGGGCACGCCGTCGCGTCGATGACGGTGTCGATCGCGCAGTTCGGCTCCACCCGCAGCATCAATGCCGGGGTCGCCGCGGGCATCGCGATGCATGCCTGGGTCCGGCAACACGCGGATCTCGGTCGCGCCTGGTAGCGCAGCGGCTCGCGCGTCCGCGCGTCCGGTAGCCAAAAGCGCCGATGCTTAGGCAAGATCGGTAACCATGCAGCGCGAATGGTCTGCCCGGGCAGATGCCGCCGAGGAAGCGGTGCTCGCTCGGCACATTCGTCGTGTGTGGGGGATGCCGGGGACCGCGCTCGCCGTGGTCGCGTGGCCGGCGGTGCGGCGGGAACGCGTGTTCGTGAACTGGCACTACTGGTGGCAGGCGAACCTCATCAACTGCACCGTCGACGCGGCCGAACGCAATCCCACCGCACGTCGGCGCCGTCGTCTCGCGAGACTCGTTCGTGGGCATCGCTTTCGGAACCTGTCCGGGTGGACCAACAGCTACTACGACGACATGGCGTGGCTCGGGCTCGCGCTCGAGCGGGCCCAGCGCATGCAGCTCATCGACAACCGCAAGGCGCTGTCGGTGCTCGAACGGCAACTGTTCGAGGCGTGGTCCCCGGAGGCGGGCGGTGGCATCCCGTGGCGCAAGCACTCCGACTTCTTCAACGCGCCCGCGAACGGGCCCGCCGGACTCGTCCTCGCCCGCGCCGGCCGCCTGTGGCGCGCGCAGGCGATGGCGGACTGGATCGACGACACGCTGCGGGATCCCGAGACCGGGCTGATCTTCGACGGCATCCGCAGCGACGGCACCCTCGAACGGAACATCTACTCGTACTGCCAGGGCACGGTGCTGAGCCTCGAGACCGAACTGGCCGTGCGCATGGGCGCGCCGCGACACCGGCTGCGGGTGCATCGACTCGTCGGCGCCGTCGAGGAGCGGCTCGCCAAGGGCGGCGTCATCCGCGGCGGTGGAGGCGGGGACGGCGGCCTCTTCAACGGGCTGCTGGCCCGCTACCTGGCGCTGGTGGCGCTGATGCTGCCCGGGAACGCACCCGACGACGTCCGCGCGCGGCGGCTCGCCGCGCAGATGGTGCTGGCGTCCGCGGAGGCGGCGTGGGAGAACCGGCTGCAGGTCGAGGAGCTGCCGCTGTTCGGCAAGGACTGGAGCCTGCCCGCCCAGCTGCCCGGACTCGGCTCGGGGATCGCGACGTACTCGGGCGGCTCGGTGCACCCGTCGGAGATCGCCGAGCGCGACCTGTCCGTGCAGCTGAGCGGATGGCTGCTGATGGAGTCGGCGTACCTGGTGTCGGCCGCGGGGTACCCGAAACGGCGGTGAGCGCCGTCAGTCGTGGACCTCGTCGACGACGACGTCCTCCGCCGGCCTGGCCATCTCCCGGCGGTAACCCCACACGCCGGCCGCGGTCCCGACCGCCAGCAGCGTGACCAGCACACCGAGCACCACCGGCATCAACCACGGCACGCGTTCGAGCAGCGAACCACAGTAGAAGCCGACGAGCAGCAGCACGGGCGCCCAGACGACGGCACCGATGCTGCTCGCGATCGTGTACCGGCGCCGGTCCATGTTCGCGGCCCCGGCCACCATCGGGCACAGCGTCCGCACCCACGGGATCCACCGCGCGATCAGAACAGCCCAGAATCCGTGCCGATCGAGCAGCACGTTCACCTTGTGCAGGTTGGCCGCGTTGACGTACCGGCCGTTGCGACGGGCCACGAGGTGGTGTCCGCTGCGACGGCCGATCGCGTAACCCACCTGGTTCCCGGCGATCGCGGCGCTCATCGCCCCGGCCGACAACGCCCACGTGTGCTGCGCGCCGGCGTCGTGGGTCGCGAGCACGATGCCCGCGGTCACCAGCAGTGAGTCACCGGGCAGGAACAGTCCGACGATGAGCGCGCATTCGAGGAAGACGAACATGAGAACGATGATCCAGACCAGTACGGGACCGGCCGATTCGAGCGGACCGAAGGTGTCGGCCGCGACGGTCACCGTCAAGCGGTCGGGTCGTTCGGGGTCGTGACGGGCGCGGTGTCCTGTCCGCGGGCGTCCCCGGCCGCGGTGGGATCGGCGGCGACCGTGTTGCCGGACTTGCGGGACCCGAAGTAGCGCTTGCCGACCTCGACGATGATCGGGACGACCGAGATCAGGACGATCGCGATGAAGATGTAGTCGATGTTGTCGGCGATGAACTGGATCTGGCCCAGGAAGTAACCGAGCAGCGTGACCCCGGCGCCCCACACCACGCCACCGACGATGTTGTACGTGATGAACGTCGAGTACTTCATCTTGGACGCGCCCGCCACCAGGGGTGCGTAGGTACGCACGATCGGGACGAACCGCGCCAGGAAGATCGTGACGGGGCCGTGCTTCTCGAAGAACGCGTGCGCCTCGACGATGTAGCTCTTCTTGAAGATCTTCGCGTCGTCGGACTTGAAGAGCGCCGAACCACCCTTGGCGCCGATGACGTAGCCGACCTGGTCACCGAGGACCGCGGCGATGGGGATGGTCACCATCAGCACCCACAGCGGGGCGAACGGCTCCACCTCGGCCGACTTCGAGGCCGCGATGAGGCCCGCGGTGAACAGCAGGGAATCGCCGGGCAGGAGCGGGAACAGCAGACCCGACTCGATGAAGACGACCAGCAGGAGCCCGATCAGCATCCACGTGCCGAACGAGTTCAGCAGGTTGACCGGATCGAGAAATCCCGGCAGCAATGCCAGATTTGAGGTCACGGACTCCGAAGCTGCCAGCACATTCACGCGCACCAGACTACCGGCGGCCGCTGAGAGCCCGCTGAGTCGACGTGGCCCGGCGAGCCGACACGGACCGGGCACCAGGGGAGGCGGCGACGCGTCCGGGTTGCCATACTGCATAGACAACCGGCGCGCCGGCACAGTCGGCCGCGCCCCGAAACCCGTCACATGGAGGACAGCCGCCGTGCCTATCGCAACTCCCGAGGTCTACGCCGAGATGCTCGGTCGGGCCAAGGAGCACTCCTTCGCCTTCCCCGCCATCAACTGCACCTCGTCCGAGACCATCAACGCCGCGATCAAGGGCTTCGCGGACGCCGGCAGCGACGGCATCATCCAGTTCTCGACCGGCGGTGCGGAGTTCGGTTCGGGTCTGGGCGTCAAGGACATGGTGACCGGTGCGGTCGCGCTCGCGGAGTTCGCGCACGTCGTCGCCGCCAAGTACGACGTGACGATCGCGCTGCACACCGACCACTGCCCCAAGGACAAGCTGGACACCTTCGTCCGTCCGCTGCTCGCGATCTCGCAGGAGCGCGTGAACAACGGCCAGAACCCGCTGTTCCAGTCGCACATGTGGGACGGCTCGGCCGTGCCGATCGACGAGAACCTCGAGATCGCGCAGGAGCTGCTGAAGCTGTCGAAGGCCGCGAACATCATCCTCGAGGTCGAGATCGGCGTCGTCGGCGGCGAGGAGGACGGCGTCGAGGCCGAGATCAACGACAAGCTGTACACCTCGCGCGAGGACTTCGAGAAGACCGTCGACGCGCTCGGCGTGGGCGAGAACGGCAAGTACCTGCTGGCCGCGACGTTCGGCAACGTGCACGGCGTCTACAAGCCGGGCAACGTCGTCCTCAAGCCCGAGGTGCTGGCCGAGGGCCAGGCCGCGGCCATCGCCAAGCTGGGTCTGCCGTCCGGCTCCAAGCCGTTCGACTTCGTCTTCCACGGCGGCTCGGGCTCGCTGAAGTCGGAGATCGAGGACTCGCTGCGCTACGGCGTCGTGAAGATGAACGTCGACACCGACACCCAGTACGCGTTCTCGCGTCCCATCGTCGGCCACATGTTCTCCAACTACGACGGCGTCCTGAAGGTCGACGGCGAGGTCGGCAACAAGAAGGTCTACGACCCGCGCAGCTACCTGAAGAAGGCCGAGGCCGGCATGACCACCCGCGTCATCGAGGCCTGCAACGACCTCAAGTCCGCGGGCCGCTCGGTGTCCGCCGGCTAGTCGTCGGACCCAGCGCTTCGCGTTGTGCGCACTTGCCGCGCGTGCCCCGTCCCGGGGCCCGCGGTGAGTGCGCACAACGCGTTTCGGGATGGATCGCGTCGGGGTTTCGAGAGATCACCGGGTTGTCACTGGGGGTTGCAGACCTTCCACGCGCTGTCGACGCGCGTGAGATCGAACGTGCGCGGCGAGACGTCGGACGGATTGGCCGCGGTGTGCGCGGTCACCTGCGCGATCGCGGAGTCGCCCGTGATCTGGACGGAGTCGATGCTCGTGACCACCGGCACGCTGCCCCCGGCGACGGCGTCGCGGTGCACCTCGGCGAACTCGGCGGCCGGGATGCCGCGATAGAAGTCGGCCAGGGCGCCGCACGTGGACATCTGCAGGGCGGCGAGGTCGCCTGCCCCGAGCGCGTCGACGAACGTGTCGACGGCGTCGCGCACCTCCGACTCGGGCCCGCCGCCCACGCCGCCGCGGGCCACCACGAACCCGGTGACGCCGAGCGCGGCCAGGACCCCGACGACCGCGAGGGTGACGGCAACGATCCAGCCGCGACGGGCGCCGGTGCGTCCTTTCCGCGCGGGCGCCGGCCCGGCGGGCGCAATGCGCTGCGGCCCGGCGGCGGGCGCGGCGGGGCGGGTCTGGAAGTCGTCGGTGTCGGGCACGTGACGCCTCTCGGTGCGGGATCGGGATCAACTGCTGGGCAGCCTAACGGCCGACACGTGGGGCGGGCACAATGGACGCCATGACGTCTTTCGGTGATCTTCTCGGCCCGCAGCCCACCCTGCTCCCCGGTGACGACGACGCGGAGTCGGCTCTGCTCAATCACGAGGACCCGGCGAAGGTCGCCGCCGACCATCCCACGGCGTCGATCGCGTGGGCCTACCTCGCGGAGGCCGCGTTCGAGGCGGGGCAGACCATCACGGCGTACGCCTACGCCCGCACCGGGTACCACCGCGGCCTGGACCAGCTCCGCCGCAACGGCTGGAAGGGCTTCGGCCCGGTGCCCTACAGCCACGAGCCCAACCGCGGCTTCCTGCGCTGCGTCGCCGTCCTCGCCCGCGCCGCGCAGGCGATCGGCGAGAACGACGAGTACGCGCGCTGCCTGGATCTGCTCGAGGACTGCGACCCGCGCGCCGCCGAAGCACTTGGCCTCGGCTAGCCGCTTCGTTCCACGCCCGGCAGCGGGCCGAGACCAGGTGGTGGCGGGGTTCCGCCGCCTGAAGGTCTCGGCGCTGCCGGTGCTGCAGTGTGGGTTGGCGGCCGGCCTCGCATGGTTCGTCGCGACGGCGGTCGTCGGCCACACCCGCCCGTTCTTCGCGCCCATCGCGGCCGTGGTCTCACTGGGACTCTCGCTCGGTGCCCGGCTGCGCCGCTCGGTGGAGCTGGTCTGCGGCGTGACCGTCGGCATCGGGATCGGCGATCTGATCATCTCGGTGATCGGCAGCGGGGCGTGGCAGATCACGTTGGTCGTCACGCTGGCGATGGGGACCGCGGTCCTGATCGGCTTCGGTCCCATCTTCTCGATGCAGGCCGGCACGTCCGCGGTGCTGGTCGCGACGCTGCTACCGCCCGGTGACGCGGCCGGTTTCGAGCGCATGGTCGATGCGCTCACCGGTGGGATCGTCGGCGTCCTGGTGGTCGCGGTGGTGCCGACTCACCCCGTCCGGCGCGCCCGACGCGACGCCGCCGGAATCCTCGCGACCGCGGCCGACGTGCTGCAACTGGTGGCCGACGGGCTGATCGCAAACGATCCGAAACCGATCGAGAAGGCGCTGCGCAAGGCTCGCGAGACGCAGCCGGCGATCGATTCCCTCCGCTCCAACCTCTCGGGCGGCAAGGAGATCAGTCGCATCTCGCCGCTGTACTGGGGCACCCGGACGCGACTGGCCCGGTTGACCGCCACCGCCGATCCGATCGACAACGCGATGCGCAACATCCGGGTGCTCTCGCGACGGTCGCTGTCGCTGGTCCGGGACGACGAGATCCTCGACCCGCGCCTGGTGGACGAGATCGAGAAGCTCTCGCACGCCCTGGACGTCCTGCGGCAGATGATCCTGTCCGAGCCGGGAGAACAGCCGGACCAGGCCGAGGCCGCCCGCGTGCTGCGGACGGTGTCGTCGGCGCTCAAACCCGAACTCGTGGAGAACTCGGGTCTGTCCGCGACCGTCGTGTTCGCGCAGATCCGCTCGCTGTTGGTGGACCTGCTACAGGTGGCCGGGCTCGGCCGGATCTCCGCGATCGCAACGCTGCCACCCACCGTGCCCAAGCCCGCGTACCGCCCCGACATGTGAGCCCCTTCTATATATGCGAATGTGTGCATATGATGGGCGCTGATCTACGAGGAGGGTGGTCATGGGAGCCGGTCACGGGCACAGTCACGGGAATGTCGCCGGCAGCGGCGCCGGGCCGTCGGGGGCGCGCATTCGCAAGATGGTGATCGCGCTCGCGATCCTGGTCGGGTTCCTCGCGCTCGAGGCGGCCGTGGCGGTGGCGATCGGATCACTCGCGCTGCTCGCCGACGCCGGGCACATGCTCACCGACGTGGTCGGCATGTCGATGGGCCTGGCCGCGCTGCTGCTCGCCAAGCAGGGTTCCAAGGCGGCCGCCCGCACGTTCGGGTGGCACCGCGCCGAGGTCCTCACCGCGATGGCCAACGCGGTACTGCTGCTCGGTGTCGCCGCCTTCGTCATGTACGAGGCGATCGGCCGCATCGGGGACGCTCCGGAGATTCCCGGGATCCCGCTCATGGCCACCGCGGTGGCCGGGCTCGCCGCCAACGTCGTGGTGATGCTGATGCTGCGGGGCGACGCCAAGGACTCCATCGCGGTCCGCGGCGCGTACCTCGAGGTGCTCGCCGACGCCGTCGGCAGCGTCGGCGTGCTGCTCGCGGGTGCCGCGCTGGTGTTGTTCGACTGGACGTACGCCGACGTCGTGGTGGGCGTGCTGATCTCGCTGTGGGTGGTGCCGCGGGCACTCAAGCTCGCCGGCTCGGCACTACGGATCCTCACCCAGGCGTCCCCCGCGAACGTCGACGTGGACGCCGTCCGCACCGATCTGCTCGCGGTGCCCGAGGTCTCCGACGTCCACGACCTGCACGTGTGGACGCTCACCACCGGGATGGACGTCGCGACGGTGCACCTGACCACCGAGTCGGACTCGCAGCGGGTGCTGGCCGCGGCCAAGACCGTGCTGGACGCGCACGGTCTCGGCCACGCCACCGTCCAGGTGGAGTCGTGCGCCGAGGGTTCGCGGTGCCGGGAGGACCTCACGTGGTGACGCGAACCCCGCGCCCTCAGCGGTAGCCGTCGGTGTTCGCCGGCAGGTCCCGGTCCTGCACCTCGACCAGGTACCGCCAGCAGTCGGGGCGGGAACCGTCGACGTCGGTGAACCCGTAGCGCTGCGCCAGTTGCCCGCTCGAGACCACCCCGCCGCTGAACTCGCCGACGTTCGGGTCCGCGGCCAGCGCGGTCACCGCCCGGCCGACGAACGTCGGAGTCTCGGAGATCGCGAAGTGCGGCACCTGCTCGAGGGCGTCACGCCAGTTGTCCTCGGTGACGCCGAAGGCGTCGAGCATGTTCTCCGACCGCAGCCAGCCCGGGGTCACCGCGACCGCCGCGCCGCCGTGCGGTGCCATCTCGTACGCCAGTGCGGTGGTCATGCGTTGCACCGCCGCCTTGACGAGGTCGTAGAAGAACCCGACCTGGTGCCGGTAGGCGACGTTGTACTCGGCGGTGCCGTCGGTCATCTCGACGACCAGACCGCCCGGCCGGCGGATCAGCAGTGGCAGCGCGAAGTGGCTGGTGATCACGTGGGTGTCGATCCCCATCCGCAGCATCCGCAGGCCGCCGTCCAGATCGTGCTCCCACAGCGCGGTCCCGAACTGGGCGTAGCGGTCGCCGCCGAAGATGTCGTTGACCAGGATGTCGAGGCGACCGTGCTCGCCGTCGATGCGCTCGACCAGGGCACGCACCTGGTCGGGGTCGAGGTGGTCGACGCGCAGTGCGGCACCGTCGCCGCCGACGGCCGCGATGAGCTCGCCGGTCTCCTCGATGGTCTCGGGCCGGTCGATCTCGGAGCGGCCGTCCACCCGGCTGCTGCGCCCGGTCGCGTAGACGACAGCTCCCGCCCGCGCGAGCTCGACGGCGATCGCCCGGCCCGCGCCGCGCGTCGCCCCCGCGACCAGCGCGACCTTCCCGGACAGGGCCGGCGCGGTCACCGGCTGACCCGGGTGACGTCGGCGCCCGGCCGCCACAGATCGACGTGCAGCCGATCGTCCGCCACCGTCGTCAGCACCACCTCGTCGATGCTCAGCTCGAAGATGTGGGCGTCGGCGCCGGGGTTCTCCGGGTACGAGTCCAGGATCGCCTGCTTCTCGCCGCCCTGCAGCTCGCGGGCCCGGCCGGAGATCTTGGCGTCGCCGCCCTCCATGGAATGGTGACCGGGATTGGTGTGCAGCGCGTACCGCGGGTCGCGCTGCAGATCCCGTGCCTTGCGGGCGCCGGGCATCGACCCCAGCACGAGCAGTCCCCGGAAGATCTCGACCTCGGTGCCGCTCACGCGGGGCGAACCGTCCGCCCGCAGGGTCGCGAGCACGTGATGCCGGTGGGCGGTCAGTCGCGCACGGACGGCGTCGGCCAGCGGCGGGGCGGACGCGGAGAACTCCTGCCAAGTTGTCATGCACCGAGTCTGCGCGCCGGTCACTGACATCTACTGTCAGTGATTTTCGTAGGCTGTGCCGGTGCGCTCCAGTCGACTGCTCGACCTCATGCTGCGGTTGCAGGGCGGCCCCGGCTGCACCGCCGCACGCCTGGCCGACGAACTCGGCGTGTCCGTCCGGACGGTGTACCGGGACGTCGCGGCGCTGCAGGCGGCCGGCGTGCCGCTCTACACCGAGAGTGGGCCGGGCGGCGGTATCCGGTTGCTCGACGGGTGGCAGTCCAAGCTTTCGGGCATGACGGGGGCGGAGACGTCGGCGCTGATGCTGCTGGGCATCCCGGGGCTCGCCGACGACCTCGGACTGGCCGACGTCACCGCGCGTGCCGAGGCGAAACTGCTGGGGGCGCTGCCGCTTCCGTTGCGGGCCGGGGCGTTGCTGTGGCGCGAACGTCTGCATGTGGACGCCCCCGGCTGGTTTTCCCGGTCGCAGCATCCGGGCGAGCTGGCGGCGGTCGCGACGGCGGTGCTCGAGGGCCGACGCCTGACGATCGGCTACCGCAAGGGCGCACGGAGCGTGACGCGCACACTCGATCCGCTCGGCCTGGTCGCAAAGGCCGGCGTCTGGTATCTCGTTGCGCGCCATCGGGATCGGACGCTGTCGTACCGGGTGTCGCGGATCGCTTCGGCGCGGGTACTGGGCGAACCGGCCCGGCGACCGGAGGCGTTCGACCTGGCCGGGTGGTGGGCCGAGTCGACGGCCGCGTTCGACCGGGCGCTGCTGCGCTTTCCGTGCCGCGTGCGGTTGTCGCCGTACGCGTGGCGGCGTCTGCCGTCGGTGGTGGGGGAGGAGGCGGCGAAGGTGCCGCCGTCGGCACCCGACGGTGACGGGTGGGTGACGGTGGAACTGCGGCTCGAGGCCGAGGAGGTGGCGCTCGACCAGTTCCTCGCGTTCGGGCCGGGGATCGAGGTACTCGAACCGCCGTCGCTGCGGTCCGCGCTGCGGGAGGCGGCGCGGCGCACCGCCCGACTCAACGACTGAGGGCCGCGAAATTCGCTGTCCGGGCTCGGCGGGCTTCTCTACGATCGCGCCATGGCCGATCCGCATCCGCACGTCTACTACCGTGATCGACTCGTCCCCGCGCGGGAGGCGACGCTGGGCGTCGCGACCTCCGCGGTCCTGTACGGGCTCAGCGTGTACACGGTCTTCCCGGTGCACGTCGACGGCCAGGTCCGGACCGCGTTCCGGCTCGCGGATCACTATCGGCGACTGGTCGAGTCGTGCCGGATCATCGGCATCGACCGGTTCGACGACGAGTGGACCTTCGACCGGTTCGTCACGGCCGCATCCGAACTCGTCGCCGCCAACGCGCCGACGTCGGACGTCTACGTGCGCGCCACCGTCCACGTCGACGAGTCGATTCCGGGCACCCGGGTGCGGGGTCTGCGCACCGCGGTCTCGATGTTCGCGTACGACGCGGTCCCGATCGTCCCGCAGGACGGCATGCGGCTGAAGACGAGCACGTGGCGCCGCATCCCCGACTTCGCGATCCCGTCCCGGGCCAAGGTCAACGGGGCGTACGTCAACTCGGTTCTGGCCAAGCAGGACGCGATCGACGCGGGCTACGACGACGCGATCTTCCTCGACGGGGCCGGGCACGTGTGCGAGCTGAGCGCGGCCAACATCTTCCTGGTCCGTGGCGGCGCGTTGATCACCCCGGACGTCTCGTGCGACATCCTCGACGGCATCAACCGGCGCACGCTGCTCACCCTCGCAGCGGAGGACGGCATACCGGTCGTGGAGCGGACGGTCGATCTCACGGAGCTCTACATCGCCGACGAGGTGTTCGTGACCGGGACGTCGGCGGGGGTGGCGCCGGTCGTCGAGGTGGACGGACGGGTCGTCGGCGACGGTCGACAGGGTCCGGTCTGCGAGGCACTGCGCAAGCGCCACGCGTCGGCGTTGCGCTCGGACGAGCTGCACGGGTGGGTCACCGCCCTGGCCTGACGCCGTCCCGGGGCGCGTTCCGCCCGCCCCGGGCCGGGCGCGAGATCGGGTAGTGAACTACCTACACCCCTACGTGGCCGCCTACCTAGCGTGGGTGACATGACCAGCGCACAGGTATCGGACATGCCGACGGACCGTGGGGCCGACCGTCAACCGGCCGTCGACATCGAGCAACTCCGTGGGGAGATCGACCGTCTGGACGAACAGATCCTGGCGGCGATCCAGCGGCGCACCGAGCTCTCCCGCCTGATCGGTGAGGTGCGGATGCTCGGCGGCGGCACTCGATTGGTGCACACCC
This sequence comes from Rhodococcus sp. SGAir0479, assembly GCF_005484805.1. Classification (NCBI taxonomy): domain Bacteria; kingdom Bacillati; phylum Actinomycetota; class Actinomycetes; order Mycobacteriales; family Nocardiaceae; genus Rhodococcus; species Rhodococcus sp. SGAir0479. The sequence goes on along the minus strand of NZ_CP039432.1, from coordinate 3,310,802 downwards.
GAGAGATGAGCGTGCTGTCGCGTTTCGACGATCTGGGGCCCGAGGGGCACACGCTTGCGTTGTTGCTGCTCAGGCTCGGGCGGGGGCGCTTGGGTCATGTCATGTGACCGGTCGGCCCCGGTCGGACGGTGACGTTCCGATCGGGGCCGGCGCGGCCACGCCTCGCGGCGCCGCGCGCCGGCGCGCGAACAGTATCTGCGTCAGCGCCAGAACTGCATCAGGTAGTTGCCGTACGCCGCGTACACGTCGGGGATCCCGGACAGCCCGAAGATCCAGTAGATCGTGTCGAAGAACGCGGAGTTGATCTGCGGCACGAACAGCAGCGCGACCAACAGCAGCAGCCCGTACGGCTTGAACTTGTCGAGCGCCGCCCGCGTGTCCGGCTGCAGGTGCGGTTCGAGCGCGCCGTAGCCGTCCAGCCCCGGCACCGGGAGCAGGTTCAGGATCGTCGCCATCACCTGCAGAAACGCCAGGAAGCTCAGTCCGTACCAGAACACCCGGTGGTCACCGACGCCGTTCTCAGGCCCGAACACCTGGATCACTGCCAACAGCACCACCGCGGTGACGGCGTTGACGGCCGGCCCGGCCAACGCGACGCGGGTGCGGGTGCGCGGCGACATCGCCCACGTGTCGAGGTACACCGCACCTCCCGGCAGCCCGATGCCGCCGAGCGCGAGGAACAGCACCGGCAACCCGATCGACAGCAGCGGCTGGGTGTACTTGCGCGGATCGAGGGTGAGGTAGCCGCGGAGCACGACGTCGTGGTCGCCGTTTCGCCACGCGACGAACGCGTGGGCGAACTCGTGCAGGCACAGCGTCACGACCCAGCCGGCCACCACCAGGACGAACACCCCGATGCGGCCCGAGGAGGCGTCGTCGGCGGCACGCCAGGCGACCACGCCGCCCGCGACGGCGATCGCGACGATGCCGAGGAAGACCGGGCTCGGACGGACACGCGCGGCCCGGGTTCGGGAGTCGGGGTACATGCCCCCAGTATCCAGACGAAGTGGACTCAGGAGCCGTAAACGAGCAGCCAGTCCTCGTGGTGGCGGTAGAACGTGGAGCGCTTGAGTGCGCGCGGGGTCCGGACGCCGTCCCGCGTGACCACCGCCGACGGGGACCCGAGCTGGACGGCGCGACCCGTCAGCCACCGGTGGCCACCGAACCATCGGCGCTTGTCGACGGTCGACCGCAGTCCGGGAGCCTCCGGGATCGGCACGATCCGCATGCCCGGCACGGTTCCGGAGAACAGTCGCTCGTCGTCCACGTACGCCTCGCCGGTCAGTTCCCCCGCGTGTTCGGATCCGTAGATCCGCGCCTCACCGACAAGGGCGATGCCGGCGTCGTCGCGGACGAGCGGCAGGGCACGGGCAGCACCCGACACCGCGATCGACGCTGCCTTCGAACCGGTCCGCAGCCCGTACGCGTGAGTCGCGTCGGTCCGGTCCTCGGGGACGTACGCGAGTTCGATGTGCAGCCGCTCGGTACGCATCAGCCGGGTGAGCGCGGCCGCGAGCGCGGCGTCCTCGCCGACGACGATCAGTCGCGGCTTCTCCACCGTCTCGAGTTTCGCGAACGCCTCGTCGAAGTCGTCCTTCTCCGGGACCGCGGGGGCGTTGAAGACGTCGAGTGAGCGCAGCGCCAGCGGTAACGGCGCATCGCCGCACTTGAGCACTACCGGGGTCATGAAACTCCTTGCCGATATCCGACGCTGCCGAAATCCGACGCTCCGATGTGGACGCCTCTCACGCCATGCCACGCCACGGCAGCGGCGACATGGACCTGTCGTCGCTCGCAAGGGCATTTCGATGTCTACCCGAATCCGGGTGGGCGTCGCAAACGATCGGCGCCCCGCGATGTCCGTTTCGGGCGGGTTCGGAGGACGCGACGGCCGCCGGACCGGTGGGCTCGGCTAGACTGTGCCTCCGGCCACTGCCTACACCACGGCAGGAACCATGCAGTCGGATACGACTGCACGTCGACCGTAGGAGACAGGGAAATGCCGGCAATCGTCCTCATCGGTGCCCAGTGGGGCGACGAGGGTAAGGGCAAAGCTACCGATCTACTGGGCGGAAGCCTGCAGTGGGTGGTGCGATACCAAGGCGGCAACAATGCCGGGCATACCGTGGTCCTGCCCAACGGCGACAAGTTCGCGCTGCATCTGATCCCGTCGGGCATCCTCACCCCGGGCGTCACCAACGTGATCGGCAACGGCGTCGTGGTGGATCCGGGCGTACTGCTGGAGGAACTGGCCGGGCTCGAGGAGCGTGACGTCGACACCAGCGGGCTGCTGATCAGCGCCGATGCGCACCTGATCATGCCGTACCACGTGGCCATCGACAAGGTCACCGAGCGCTTCCTCGGCGCCAAGAAGATCGGCACCACGGGCCGCGGCATCGGCCCCTGCTACCAGGACAAGATCGCGCGTGTCGGTGTCCGCGTGGCCGACGTGCTGGACGAGAAGATCCTCACCCAGAAGGTCGAGGCCGCCCTGGAGTTCAAGAACCAGGTGCTCGTGAAGATCTACAACCGCAAGGCCCTCGACCCGCAGCAGGTGGTCGACGAGGTCCTCACCCAGGCCGCGGGTTTCAAGCACCGGATCGCCGACACGCGTCTGCAGCTCAATCAGGCGCTCGAGCGCGGCGAGACCGTGCTGCTCGAGGGGTCGCAGGGCACGCTGCTCGACGTCGATCACGGCACCTACCCGTACGTGACGTCGTCGAACCCGACGTCCGGCGGCGCCGCGGTGGGCTCCGGTATCGGCCCCACCCGCATCACCACGGTGCTCGGCATCCTCAAGGCGTACACCACCCGCGTCGGCTCGGGCCCGTTCCCGACCGAGCTGTTCGACAACCACGGCGAGTACCTGGCCAAGCAGGGCGGCGAGGTGGGTGTCACCACCGGTCGCGCACGCCGCACCGGCTGGTTCGACGCCGTCATCGCCCGGTACGCCACCCGCGTCAACGGCATCACCGACTACTTCCTCACCAAGCTCGACGTGCTGTCGAGCCTGGACACCATCCCGATCTGTGTCGGCTACGAGGTGGACGGCGAGCGCGTCGACGAGATGCCGATGACGCAGACCGACGTGCACCACGCCAAGCCGATCTACGAGGAGATGCCGGGCTGGTGGGAGGACATCTCGCACTGCCGCACCTTCGAGGAGTTGCCGGTCAACGCACAGAACTACGTGCTGCGGCTCGAGGAGCTCTCGGGTGCACGGATCTCGTGCATCGGCGTCGGCCCCGGCCGCGACGAGACCATCGTCCGGCACGACATCCTGGCCTGACCCGCTTCGACCGTTCCGACCGAATGTCACATGCGTCCAGTTCGACTGAACGCATGTGACATTCGGCGTTCCGGGGTGCTGAGGTGCACGCCGGTTACCATCGGGGGCATGGCCCTCCTCTACGCGGCACAGCTGTCCCCCACCAAGCCGGAACTGATCGCGGCGTGGCTGCCCTCGGCGTCGTACTTCGCCGGTGAGACGGCGACCGTCACCCCGGTGGGCGCGTACCGGTTCGACGACCCGGACGGCGAGGTCGGCATCGAGATCCACCTGGTGCGCGACGACGCCGACGGTGCGGTGTACCAGGTGCCGCTGACGTATCGGTCCGCCGCGCTGCCCGGTGCACGGCTGGTCGGGGAGATGGAGCACTCGGTGCTCGGGCACCGCTACGTGCACGACGCGACCACCGATCCCGTCTACGTGCGGCAGCTGCTGGCCGCCGTGTACGAGGGCGGGCGTGAGGCCGAACAGTTCGTCCACGTCGACGGGGGGACGCCGAAGCGGGTGGAGAACACCGCGCACGCCTGGGGGACCGGTGTGGCCGGTGCCGCGGTGCCGGCCGTCGCCGACGTACAGGTGACCGCCGACGGTGCGGACACGGTCGTCGAGGCGGGTGGGGTCACCGTCGTCGTCCATCATCGGCCGGCGGACGCGGACCCGTCCGGGGCCGCCCTGCTCGGCGAATGGGACGGCGGCCGCGGCATTCTCGCGACGGTGCGCTGACACTCGTCCGGGTATCCCTCCCGCGCGCCGTCCTCGGACCGGCGGGACGTCGCAGCCGCTTCGATGGTCGGCATAATGAACGTCGGCAAAAGTTGTTCGAGAGACGGGATGTCGAGGCGCGCATGGGCGAGGGCACCAGCACCGACGGCGGCGGCCCCGCGACAGGTGCCGAGTTCTCGGCCTGGTTCGTCGAGCGGTTCGCCGACTACTGGCAGTCGGCCGGGGCCTCGCGCATCGAGGGCCGCATCGCCGGGTATCTGCTGATCGACGAGTCGACCGGAGTGACCGCCGAGGAACTGGCGACCCGGCTCGGTGCCAGTCGCGGCTCGGTGTCCACCTACGTGCGGCGCCTGATCGACCGCGGCTTCGTCAAGTTGATCCGTAAACCACGAGACCGAACTCATTACTACGCAATGGATTCGGACGTGTGGGGTGGATTTCTCGAGAACGAGCACACGTACCTGGAGAATCAGCGGCGCCTGGCCGTCGCGGCGCTCGCGCACACCGACCCGGAGGGGCCGGCCTACGAGCGCGTGCTGAACATGCGGGATTACATGGGCTGGATCATCGACAACCGGATGCTGCGCAGCGAGTGGAACCGCTTCAAGGCGCAGCGCGATGCGCAGGCACCCGGTCGCGACGAGTCCGAGTGATCACGCCCCGGGCGTGCCGAGCTTGCCGACGGCCTCGTCGATCATCGGAACATAGCGTTCGATCGACCACGGCACGGTCAGCGGATTGATGATCGACGAGCCGGTGACGAACGGCTGATCCTCGGGCGCCACAACCGATCCGCGGGAGACGGCCGGGATCTGGCGGTACACCGGCTGGGCCTCGACGTCGGCGCGGTTGGCGTCGTCGGAGTAGAAGGTGAACAGCAGATCGGAATCCTTCAGCAGGTGTGCGTTCTCGAGGCCGATCACGGCCGAGTCGGTCCCCTCGGTCTCCGTCAGGGTGTTCACGACCGGGTCGACTCGCAGTCCCAGGCCCCGCACCATGGCGACGCGCTGCTCGTCGGGGAAGAACACGCCGAGCGTGCCCGGGCCGGTGTTGTAGACGTACGAGAACGAGACGTCCGCGTACTCGGGATGTGCGGCGGCGGCGTCGTCGAACCGGGACTTGATCTTCGCGATCTGGGCGTCCGCCTCGGCGGGCTCGCCCATCGCCGCACCGATCACCCTCATCTGGTCCTCCCACGTGACGGTCCACGGCTTCTCCGCATAGGCCACGGTGGGAGCGAAGGCGCTCAGGGCGTCGTACTGCTGCTGGGTGATGCCCGACCACGGCGCCAGGATCAGGTCCGGGTCCAGTGCGGCGATCGCCTCGATGTCGATCTCGTCGCCACCGGTGAACTGGACGGGCAGGTCGGCGCCCTGCTCGGTCACCGCCTCGTGGATCCACGGCAGGTAGCCGGTGTCGTCACTGCCCCACCGGTATTCCTCGATCCCCACCGGCACGGTGCCCAGCGCGATCGCGGTCTCCGCCGAACCCTGGCCCAGCGTGACGATGCGTTCGGGCTTCTCGGTGATCACCGCCGTCCCCAGAGCGTGCTCGATGGTGACGGTCTCGAAGTCCGTGTCGCCGGCCGTGCTCGCCGGCTCGCTCGAGCTACAGCCCACCAGGACGAGAGCGGCGGCTGTGAGGCCGGACAACAGGGCGGACCGGGGGAGGGTCCGCGGTCGGGCGAATCTCATGGAGCAGCCTTTCGACACGTCGACGATGCGAGGTGAGCATAGGCTTACCTTTTCTGAAATTTCAACTCAAATGAAAGTTCTGGCCGCAGCGAGGCGACGGGATCACGACGGAAGCGTCAATCTGTGGTTGACGAAACTGTCTCTGTGGCCCACGGTGGTGCGTCCGCCGCCGAATGGCGACGGGCGGCAACGCGCTCACCTGCGGCTACCGAGAAATCTGAAAGTTTTTGTGATCGAGGGGTTTAGGCGTCCCGCTCCCACGGGTACAAGATCAAATGTGCCCCTCCCGAGGGGGTACGGAAGAGAAACACCCAACAGATTGGAGAAAACATGTCGTCCGAACTCGATGGTTTCCTCGGCATCATCAACAAGCTGCTGGCGTTCCTCGGATCGTCGGGTGAAGAGCAGACTCCGCCCACGGAGCCGACGCCGTAATCGGGCGTCGCGCACGAGAAGGCCGGGTCTCCGCCTCGCGGAGGCCCGGCCTCGGCGCTTCTCGCAGGTAGCCGATCGGAACGGTGTCTAGTCGAGCCAGGCGGTCTAGACGAGCCAGGCGCGTTCGTCCCCGCTGAAGCGGTTGATCGCGGCCGGTGTGCCCGTTGCCCGGTGATACATCGCCGTGAAAGCATCCGTGAAAACCCGGTTTTCGGTGTCCAGGCGGTCCTGCCAGGCCTTGATCTCGCTCAGCCGCTCGTCCAGTTCGGCGCGGACGGCCCGCTCGTCGACCGTGGTGACCTCACCGCCGTCCACGACGATGCGGCCGGCCACGATCACGGTCTCGATCGAGGAGCCGTTCTCCGAGTAGACCAGTTGGTGATCCAGCTTCTGGCGGGGCGTGAACGCCATCGTCGCCAGATCGTAGATCACCAGGTCGGCGGCCCTGCCGACCTCGAGCGCGCCGACGGTCTCCTGCAGCATCGCGGTACGGGCCCCGTCGACCGTCCCGGCCCGCAGCACCTCCTCCACCCGTGGCCACGCCGTGAAATCGGGTGTGGTGACCTTGTGCAGCAGCGCGGCGGTCTTGACGACGTCGAGCATGCGCGGGGAGTCGCTGCTCGAACAGCCGTCGGTGCCCAGGCCGAGGTTGACGCCGGCGTCGCGAAGTCTGCGCCAGGCCGCGATGCCGGAGCCGAGCTTGAGGTTCGAGATCGGATTGTGCGAGATGGACGTCCCGGCGTCGGCAACCATCGCCATGTCGTCCTCGGTCAACCAGATACCGTGCGCCAGCGTCGTGTTGGGGGACAGCGCGCCGATCTCGTGCATGTACGAGACCAGTGACTGCCCGTACAGTTCGGCGCCGGTGACCAGTTGCGTCTTGGTTTCGAGCACGTGGATGTGGCATTCCGCGTCGTACTCGCGGGCCAGTTGCGTGGCTCCCACGAGCACGTCCGCACCGCACCGCTGCGGTGCGGACGGCGCGACCATGTACCGCAGCCGACCGTCACCGCGTCCGTGGTACTGCTCGAAGGCCTTTCGGCTGAAGTCGAGATATTCCTCGGCGGTGGGTACCGGTTGCGATCGCACCTGTGCGACGATCGCTTCGGGCAGGTACTCGGACGCGAACGGCAGCGTGTCGAGAAACGGCTTGCCGACCACGTGCCCGGAGATGTTGGCCCGGATGCCGATCCGCTCGTAGGCGTCGAAGACTGCCGACAACTGTGCCCAGTCCTGACGCGGGTTCTCGAGCACGTCGTCGACCACGGTGGTCACGCCCGCCTTGAGCGACTCGATCGCGAACAGTGTGCTGCGCAGGCGGACGAGATCCGGCTCGACGTAGCTGTCCCCGAGGATCGGGTAGCACTGCGCCATCCACAGTTCCAGTGGCAGGTTGTCGTACCGCCCCTTGTAGAACATCTCCCAGGAATGTGTGTGCGCGTTGACGAAACCCGGTGCGACCAGCCGGTCCTGCCCGTCGATCACACGATCGCCGTCGCGGGGCTGCAGATCGGCCCCGATCGCAGATATCGCCCCGTCCTCGATGCGGAGGCTGCGCACCACGGGCTCGGAGCCGGTGACGGGGTCCATGGTGATGACGTGTGCGTTGCGGATGAAGATTCCCATGTGACTTCCTGGTTCGGAGGGGCGGGGGTGGGGTCAGGCGAGGGGAGCCACCGGCGCCGGCGCGTCCTCGGGCAACGACGGCGACCCGGCGATCACCCGGCGGGAGGTCCACTGCCGATGCGACTTCCGTGCGAGCAGGTAGTAGGTGAGCCCGGCCGCGGCGCTGCCGGCGAGCCACGACACGTCGAGGCCGCCGAGCGCGCGGGAACCGAAGCCCTGCAGCGCCGGCACCGTGCCCTGCAGGAACATCCAGGTGCAGACCACGCCGACCGCGAACGCGATCAGCGCTCTGGCGTTGACGTCGGGAAGGCGCGGCGAGCCGACCGGGTCGAAGAGGTGATCGAACCGTCGGGTGCGGCGCTCGAGGATGTAGTAGTGCACCAGCATGATCGCGCCCCACGTGGCGACCCAGCCGACGACGCCGACCAGCCACGCGTCCAGGGTCTTCGCGGCGTCCTCCTGGTAGACGAAGAACACGGCGGCGGCCAGCGCCAGGACGCCGACGACGAGGTTGAGCTTGCGGCGGCCGACCCTGATGTCGAGTGCCTGCGCGGCGACGCTGAAGCTGTACACGTTCAGTACGTTCGTGGCGATGGGGCCGTGCAGGACCAGCAACAGCACCGGAATCGCCAGCGTGCCGTAGTTCTCGACGATCAGCTGTCCGGGGTCCACCGATCCGTTCCTGGTCGCGAGCGTGGCGCCCAGGACGCCGAGCCACACGACGGGGATGAACTGACCCAGGGCGCTGGCCAGGTACAGCTTTCTGCGCGGCACGCCGGTGCTCACGAAACGGGAGTAGTCGGCGGCGTACGTCAGCCAGGTCAGTCCCCAGCCGATCCCGATCGCGGTCATGACGCCCGACATCGCGACGATCCGCTCGGTGCCACCGAGGGTGACTTCGTCCGGACCGGCGTAGCTCCAGTCGATGTCGAAGCGGAACCAGGCGACGACGGACATCAGCACGAGGACCACCACGGTGGGCGGGACCGTCCAGCGTTCGAAGGCCGAGATCGCGCGGTAGCCGGCCATCGAGATGCCGACCTGGATCGCCATGATTCCGAAGGCGACGCCGATCTTCCACCCGATGTTCGACGCGTCGGGGTCCACCCAGCCGAGTTCGCCGAAGAGCGCCATCACCAGGTCGAGCACGATCCAGGTGTTGACCGCGCACCAGCCGACGACGACCAGCGCCTGGATCGCCGACGGCAGGTAGTTGCCGCGGCGGCCGAAGACCGAGCGCCCCAGGAGCATGCCGGTGGTGCCGGTGCGCTGGCCCAGCAGGACGAACAGCCCGAAGACGGCCATGCCGACGAGGTTGCCCAGCACCAGTACCAGCAGGGTGTCGGCGAGCCCCAGCCCCATGCTGATCCCCAGTGCTCCCAGGACCCAGTTGATGGGGGCGATGTTCGCGCCGGCCCAGATCCAGAACTGACCGGACAGGCGGGTCGTGCGTTCGCCTTCGGGTATCGGTTGCAACGACTCCTCGACGTCGTGGGTGGTAGCACTCACGGTGGACTCCCTCGATGACGACGTCCGGGATTCCCGGACGTTCAGGCCTTTTCGGTTACGGCCACGAGCCTGCGCGTCGACTGTTTCGTCGGACGTTACGGAATGTAAGTCGCACGTAACACGCGGTGGACAAAATGTCGCCATGAATCTTCGAGGGGCGTTGGACGACGTCTACATGCTCGCGGCCCGGCCCGTGCCGGTCGCGGCGGCCGGCGCCGTCGACCGCAACCTGCGGTGGGTGCACGCCAGCGAGCAGCTGGACATCGCGCCGCTGCTGCGCGGCGGCGAGCTGATCCTCATGGAGGGCGTCAACCTGGTCGGTCGCACGGACACCGAGCTGCGGGACTACGTCGACGCGCTCGCCGCGGCCGGGGTGGCCGGTCTGGCCGTCGAACGGACGGACCGGCTCCCGGCGATTCCGGCGCCGCTGGTCGAGCACGCCGAACGCGTCGGCTTCCCGGTCCTGCAGCTGCGGCACCGCGTCCCGTTCGTGCAGATCTGCGAGAGCGTCAACAGCCAGCTGGCCGACTCGACGCTGCGCCGGCTGCAGATCGCCGACCGGATGTCGCGGGTGCTGTCCGCGTCGATCGAGGAGCAGCCGGCCGTGGACGCGATCCTCGCGGCACTGAGCCGGGAGACGTGTTCGACGGTGACGCTGACGACCCCGGCGGGAGAGGTGATCGGCCGGGCCGGGCCGGCGGCCCCGCCCGACACCGACGCCGTGTTCGACGCGTCCGTGGCGTTCGGCGGAACGGTCGTCGCCACCCTGACGCTGGCGCCGGCGCGGGACGCCGACATCTATCTGATCACCGCGGGACTCGAACGCGCACCGGAGATCCTGGCCATCGCGCTGCTCAGCACGCGGCCCCCGACGACCGAGGAGAGGCTGCAGACCCGCTACTTCTCGCTGCTCACCACCGTCGGGCATCCACCGTCGGACCTGGCGGTGCAGCTCGACGCGATCGCCGCACGGCTGGGGCTGCGCACGACCGCCGCGTACCTGACACTGCTGATCGAGTACGACGACGAGATCTCGACCGGGGCGATGGAGCATCTGGTCGACGCCTCGTGCTGCCGGCACCTGGGTCAGCAGGTGGGGCGGGAGTACCTGGCGGTACTCGAGTTCGACCGCTGGTCGACGATGGAAACAGCACGCGCACAACTGTTCTCGAGGCTGGTTCACGTTCGGGCTCGCACGGTGGTGGTCGGGCCGGGCGCGCGCGGCCGTCACGAGATCCGGCGATGCCTGACGGAGGCCCGGACCACGCGCACCCTGCACTGCGGGCCCGGCGCCGGGGTGGTCCTCGACGCCCGGGACTTCGCCGTCGCCCGGCTGCTCAGCGGCCTCTCGGACACCGGTGCCGTCACGACGTTCGTCGACGACCAGATCGGCGAGTTGCTGCGACGGGACCGGGAGCGCCGCGGCGAGCTGTTCGAGACGCTGCTCGCGTACGTCACCAACTGGGGGAGCAAGACGGCGACGGCCCGGACGCTCGGGATCCAGCGCCAGACGCTGTACCAGCGGCTGGATCGGTTGTTCGCCGCGATCGGACCGCTACCGGCGGGATCGGCCCGCATCCCGGGAGTGATGACCGCGGTGTTTATCGAGCACGCCGCGCGGCAACGGCGCGGCGCCCCGCCGTCGTCTCGGCGGGGCGCCGCAGCGCGCTGACCCGGTCAATGGCCGCGCGCGATCCACTCCTCGAGGTGCGGTGCCTCGGTGCCCAGTGCGGTGTCGTCACCGTGGCCGGTGTGGACCCGGGTCTGCGCGGGCAACGCGAACAGCTTGTCGCGGATCGACCCGATGATCGTCGGGAAGTCCGAGAACGAGCGTCCGGTGGCGCCCGGACCACCCGAGAAGAGCGTGTCGCCGGAGAACAGTTCCCCGGCCTCGGGCAGGTACAGGCACGTGGACCCGGGGGAGTGGCCCGGCGTGTGGATGGCCTGGATGTCGGTGCCCGCCACCGAGATCCGCTGGCCGTCCTCGAGTGCTCCGTGGCGCACGCCCGGATGGGTCATCTGCCACAGCCCGTCGTCGGCCGGGTTCAACAGGATCGGCGCGTCGAGCTTCTCGGCGAGCTCCGGCGCGACGGTGACGTGGTCGTTGTGGCCGTGCGTGCACACGATCGCCACCACCTTGCGGCCACCGACGGCATCGATGATCGGCTGCGCCGTGTGCGCCGCGTCGATCACCACCACCTCGTCGTCGTCCCCGACGAGCCAGATGTTGTTGTCGACATCCCAACTGCCGCCGTCGAGTTCGAACGTGCCCGACGTGACGACGCGGTCGACCCTGAGGACCCCGCTCACAGGACCACCACCGAACGCAGCACCTCGCCGCGGTGCATGGTCTCGAACGCCTGCTCCACGTCCTCGAGCTTGATCCGCTCGGTCACGAACTTCTCGAGTGGCAGCCGGCCCTGCTGGTACAGGTCGACGAGCATCGGGAAGTCGCGCTCGGGCAGGCAGTCGCCGTACCACGACGACTTGAGCGACCCGCCGCGGGAGAAGAAGTCGACCAGCGGCATCTCGAGCGTCATGTCCGGGGTGGGGACGCCCACGAGGACGACGGTGCCGGCCAGGTCGCGGGCGTAGAACGCCTGCTTCCACGTCTCCGGGCGGCCCACGGCGTCGACCACGACGTCGGTGCCGAAGCCGTCGGTGAGGTCCTGGATCGCCTCGACCACGTCGTCGACCTTCGATGCGTCGATGGTGTGGGTGGCGCCGAGCTCGACAGCCCACTCGAGCTTCTTGGGATCCCGGTCGATCGCGATGATCTTGTTCGCCCCGGCGAGGCGCGAGCCCATGATGGCGGCGTCACCGACGCCACCGCAGCCGATGACCGCGACCGAGTCGCCGCGGGTGACGTTGCCGGTGTTCATCGCGGCACCCATGCCCGCCATGACGCCGCAGCCGAGCAGCCCGACGACGGCCGGATCGGCGGAGGGGTCCACCTTGGTGCACTGGCCGGCCGCGACCAACGTCTTGTCCGCGAACGCGCCGATGCCCAGGGCCGGGGTCAGCTCGGTGCCGTCCTCGAGGGTCATCTTCTGCTTCGCGTTGTGGGTGTCGAAGCAGTACTGGGGGCGACCACGCTTGCAGGCGCGACACTTTCCGCACACCGCGCGCCAGTTGAGGACCACGAAGTCGCCCACCTCGACGGTGTCGACACCCTCGCCGACGGCCTCGACGACGCCCGCGGCCTCGTGGCCGAGGAGGAAGGGGAACTCGTCGTTGATGCCGCCGTCACGGTAGGTCAGGTCGGTGTGGCACACGCCGCACGCCGCGATCGCGACGACGGCCTCGCCGGGGCCGGGATCGGGGATGTTGACGGTCACCAGTTCGACGGGGGCGTCCTTCGAGCGGGCGATGACGCCCCGTACCTGCTGCGGCATGGTTTCTCCACTCCAATTTGGTCGACGTGAACGCGCGGGCGCACACCGGGTGAGATGCGCGTCCGCCTACGAGGCTAGTCACCGCCGGCCGATGCCGGGACTGGTCGACCGGGGAGGTGGACCTGGCCGAACGGTCAGGGGACGGGGCGGACGCCCGCCTCCCCACCGAGGGCGGCGGCCTCGGCACGGGTCGCGACGTCGAGCTTGCGTAGTACCCCCGCCACGTGGAATTTCACGGTGCTCTCGCTGACGCCGAGGCGTTCGGCGATGGTGCGGTTCCGGCGGCCCGCGACCAGGTGGCCGAGGACCTCGAGCTCGCGCCGGCCGAGGTCGGCGAGCGCATGGTGGGACGGCGGTGTGGTGGAGGGCGGTTGCAGCGGGAGCGACGCGACCACGCGCGAGCCCCAGCCGGATGTCGACTCCGTGGTCAGCGTACCGTCGAGCGTCTCGACCCGGGGCCGCAGCTCACGCTCGAGCTCACCGACGTCGGCCAGCCCCCGCCCGTCGTCGCGCACGTCCACCACCAGCTCGGTGTCCGAGCAGCTCCACCCCACCCGGATGCGGGTGACCTCGTCCTGCCCCGACAGTGACAGCACCGCGCCGCGGACCAGCGCTCGGGCACCGTGGGCCACCTCGCCCGGGACGGCGCGGCCGTCGACCGCCGGCTCCACCAGGTCCAGTTCGAGGTCGCGGTGGCGCAGCAGCCCGCGCAGTTCGCCCCGCAGGCGGGCGAACGCGGTGACCACCGATTCCTCGGCGAACTCGCGGTGCGAGTCGACGGTGGTGCGCAGCCGGATCAGTGCGGCCGACGCCGTCTCACCGGCGGCGGACCGGGCGCGGTCGTCGTCGAGATCGTGCGAGCGCAGCGTCGCCAGCAAGGTCTCGAGGGTGGTGGCGTGCACCTCGGTGAGCTCGGCGATGGTGCGCGCCCGTTCCGCCGACGCGGCGCGGGACTCCGCCAGGTACGCCGGACTGGCGCCCTGGACCTGCAACTGGATGGCGGTGGCGACGATGCCGAACATCGCCCGGACGGTGTCGAGCACCGCCGGCCGCGGCGGCCGCCCCGCCGGGACGAGCACCAGCAGCGTGTCGGTGCGGTCGAGGATCGCGTACACCTCCCGCAGGCGCCCGGCGACGGCGGCGCGACCGCAGAAGATCTGTCCGTGCGCGAGATCGGCACGCAGGGAATCGAGTTCGGCGATCGTCACCCGGTCGACGATGTCCGGGTCCCCGGCGACCTTTCGGGGCCGGCCGGTGCACTCGCGCGTGAAGATCACCAGCGCGGTGTGCGGCACGGTGTCGGCCAGCAGCGCCGAGAACCGGCGTCCGATGTCGGACAAGCGGCCGACCAGGACGTCGCGCAGACCGTCCAGCAGCGCGTCGGGCCCCGTGTCGTTCACGCGGTCACGATACCGGCCGCGGTTCGACTCGCACAGTTCGGAGCGGTCAGTCCAGTACCGTAGTACTGGCCTGGCCGGGGATCGGTGCGCCGCCCGACGCGTCCACCGCGTCGTCCGGTCGCTCGGGCTCGTCCAGGATTCCGGCCAAAGGCGCTGCAGGACGGAACTGTTCGAGCCGAAAGAGCCGTCGAGGCCGGTCCGGTGGGAGGTAGTAATAGACGAAGCCGGCCAGTAGGGCCATGCAGATCAGGGTCACGACGGTGCTCATGACGGTCAGTCTGTCGGGCAAGTGGCCTTGATATAAATGGCCAGAACTCGAATACTGGACCGCATGATGATGCATGCGGTCGGTGCGCGGTCGGTCTCGCGGGATCTCGGTGGGTGGCGCGACGACGCCGGACGCCGGCCCGCGTACCGCGCCCTCGCCGACGGGATCCGGTTGCTCGTGCACGACGGCCGCATCCCGCTCGGTGCCGCGCTGCCGGGCGAGCGGGAACTCGCCGGCGAGCTGCAGGTGAGCCGGACGACCGTCACCACCGCCTACTCGGTACTGCGTGAGGAGGGTTTCCTGTCCAGCCGACAGGGCTCGCGGAGCACCGTGACGATGCCGGCGGCTCCGCCCCGCGCGCCGGCCGTCGGGAGTGCCCGTCGGCCCGAGGCCGGCGACGTCGTGGATCTGAGCTACGCGGCCATGGTCGCCCCCGTTCTCGAGGTGCAGGAGGCGTACAGCGCTGCGCTGCAAGCACTTCCCCCCTTCCTCGACACGCACGGGATGGAGCCGCACGGGATCGCGGTGCTACGCGAGGCCATCGCGGCCCGCTACTGCGCGCGGGGTCTCGAGACGACGCCGGCGCAGATCATGGTCACCTCGGGTGCGCAGCACGCGTTCCGGCTGCTCCTCGGGGTGCTCACGGCGCCGGGGGAGCGGGTCCTCGTCGACCATCCGACGTATCCCAACGCGTTGGCGGCGGTCCGGCGGGTGGGTGGGCGTCCGGTTCCCGTGCCGGTGCGTCCGGAGGGCGGTGCGTCGCGGGCGTGGGATCTGGGCGGCATCCGCAGTGCCGCGCGCCAGACCGCGGCCGGGATGGCTTATCTGATCCCGGATTTCCACAACCCGACCGGGCTGTGCCTCGACGACGCCGGCCGCGCCGAGCTGGCCCGGATCGCGCGCGAGACCCGGATGACGCTGGTGGTCGACGAGACGATGGTCGACGTCTGGCTCGACGCGCCGCCGCCGGCGCCGGTCGCGGCGCACGGGCGGGGTCTGTCGGAGGTGGTGACGATCGGGTCGGTGTCCAAGTCCCACTGGGGTGGCCTGCGGGTGGGATGGATTCGCGCCGAACCGGAACTGATCGGCCGGCTGGTCGGATCCCGGTCCGCGTCGGACCTCGGTACGCCGGTCATGGACCAGCTCGCCGCGGTGCACCTGCTCGACGCGGGCGACGGCCCGGTCGAGGCGCGGCGCGAGATCCTGCGTGCCCAGCGGGCCGTCCTGCTCGACGAGCTGGCCGCCCGGCTGCCCGACTGGGTGCCCACGGTCGGGACCGGCGGTATGTCGCTCTGGCTACGGATGCCCGCACCGGTGTCGACCGCGCTCGCGGCGACCGCCCCCAGTCACGGGGTCGTGCTGGCGGCGGGCCCGCGCTTCGGCGTGGAGGGCGCGTTCGAGCGCTACATCCGGCTGCCCTACGCGCGGCCGGCCGACGAGCTCCGGCGCGCGGTGGCGGGCGTGGCCGCGGCGTACGACGCGCTCGGGGTCACGGTCGACCCGGCCGAGCCGGCGCTGGTCGTCTAGGCCGCTGGGCGGCCGGTGCGCCTTTTCGGTAGTGACAGCTACCGAAAAGGCGCCCGGGCGCGGAGCGCCTTTCGCCAGGGCCGCGGAGCGCCTGTCGCCGGAGCCGTGAAGCGCCTATCGCCAGAGAGTATCGACGTCGGTGGCCGAGCGGGCCGGCGGCTGCGGGGTGGCCGACGGCGTACGCGAGAAGCGCGGCGCGGGGGCGTGCTGCGGCACGCCCTCGATCTCGATGACGGCGCCGCGCGCCGCGACGTGCGGATCCTGCGGGGCTTCCGCGAACGTGAGCACCGGGGTGGTGCAGGCGTCCGTGCCGTCGAAGACCTTGGTCCACTCGTCGCGGGTCCTGCTCAGGAAGCGGTCGGTGAGGATCTGCCGCAGCTCGGGCCAGCGGGCGGCGTCGTGCTGGCCGGGCAGCTGCGCCGGGTCCAGATCGAGGCCCTTCAGCAGTTCCGCGTAGAACTGCGGCTCGATGGCGCCGACCGCCATGTACTTGCCGTCGGACGTCTCGTACGTGTCGTAGTACGGCGCACCGCCGTCGAGCATGTTGACGCCGCGCTCGTCCGACCAGATGCCGCTGCGGCGGAAGTTCCAGATGATGTGCGACAGCGCCAGCGTGCCGTCGACCATCGCGGCGTCGATGACCTGACCCCGGCCCGACGTCTGCCGTTCCACCAGCGCGGCCAGGATGCCGAGCAGCAGGAACATCGAGCCGCCGCCGAAGTCGCCCACCATGTTCAGCGGCGGCACCGGGCGCTCGCCCTTGCGGCCGATCGCGTGCAGCACACCCGTGAGGGAGATGTAGTTGATGTCGTGGCCCGCCGAGTGCGCGAGCGGGCCGTCCTGGCCCCAGCCGGTCATGCGGCCGTAGACCAGCCGCGGGCAGCGGTCGAGGGCGACGTCGGGTCCGAGCCCCATCCGCTCCATGACGCCGGGGCGGAAGCCCTCGATGAGGACGTCGGCGCGGCCGAGCAGTTCGAGGACCTTCTCGACGTCGGCGGGGTTCTTCAGGTCCGCCTCGACGACGCGACGGTTGCGCGCGGTCTGGTCGCCCACCTGCCCCTCGGCCGGGAGCTGGCCGGCACGCTGGATCCGCACCACGTCGGCCCCCAGATCGGCGAGCAGCGTCGCCGCGTGCGGGCCCGGTCCGATGCCGGCGAACTCGACGACGCGGATGCCCGCGAGCGGGCCCGTCCGGTCGGCTCCTGCGGTAGTCACGTGATTCCTCCTGGTGATGGTCGACCCTGCCGTTCCTGTGACGGTAACCCGTGGGAACCCCTGCCTGTGGTCCGGGTCACGACGGCATGTCCGGTCGGTACTTGTGGGCGGTGTCCGTGGTGGCGCACAGTTGAGGACATGGCCTTCCCCGGAGCACTCGTCGCGTTCGTGGCCAGCACGGACCTGGACGTGTCGTCGATGTTCTATGTCGACACCCTGGGGCTGACCGTCCTCGAGCGGACCCCGTTCGCGCTGGTCGTCGACGGCGGCGGCACCGAACTGCGGATCACGCTGGTGCAGTCGCGGGTCGAGACGGGGTACACGGTGCTCGGGTGGCGCACACCGGATCTGTCGGCCGCCGTGGACGATCTCCGCAGCCGGGGCGTCGAGTTCCTGCGCTACCAGGGGATGGACCAGGACGAGCACGCCGGCTGGACCGCGCCCGACGGCACCCGCGTCGCGTGGTTCCACGATCCGCACGGCAACGTGCTCTCGATCCACCAGCCGTCGAGCTGATCCGGTGGCATTCGTCGAGGCCGCCGGTGCGCGGCTGCACTACGAGGAGCGCGGCGACGGGGAGCCGCTGGTGTTGCTGCACGGCAACGGCGAGGACCTCGGGTACTTCGCGGCCCAGACGGCGGACTTCGCCGCGCGGTACCGGGTGATCGCCCTCGACACCCGTGCGCACGGCCGGTCCACCCGCGGCGACGGACCCCTCGACTTCGCCCGACTGGCCGACGACGTGTGCGCGGTGCTCGACGCCGTCGGTGCCCCGAGCGCGCACGTCCTCGGCTACAGCGACGGCGGGAACACCGCACTGACCCTGGCGCTGCGGCGGCCGGAACGGGTGCGTTCGCTGATCGTCAACGGCGCCAACCTGGATCCGCGCGGACTGGGCCGGCGGTTCCGGGTGCCGGTCACCGCGGCCTGGCTGCTGGCGGCCCCGGCCGCCCGGCTGTCGCAGCGGCTGGCCCGCCGCCGGGAACTGCTCGAGCTGATGGTCCGGCACCCGCACATCCCGGCCGCGGACCTGTCCGCGATCGCCGTCCCGACGCTGGTGATCGTCGGCGAGCGCGACCCGATCCCGCGCCGGCACACCGAACTGATCGCCCGCTCGATTCCCGGCGCCGAGCTCGTGATCGTGCCGGACGCCGGACATCCGTGTGCCGCGGAGCGGCCGGACGTCTTCGACGCGGTCGTGCTGGACTTCCTGGCGCGTGCCGAGGCCCGCAGCTAGACCAGCTGCCCGGCCACGAACCCGGCGAGCAGCACCGCGAACGCCCCGATCTCACCGACCGTCAGTGCGATCATCGACACACGCAGGGCCGCGTCGGGGCGCGCGAACTGGTTGGTGGTGTCCCGCCGGGCCCCGTGCACGATGTAGCTGCCGATGGCCGCGACGAAGAAGAACACGAGGATTCCGGCGCACGTCGCATTCACCGCGCCGGCCCAGTCGCTCAGTTCGACGAACACCGAAACGAGCAGCGTCGCAAAGGCGTACATCAGCGCCGACCGGTGGGCGATGTCGACGTAGGGGTGGGCGAGGTGGTCCGGCGACGTGCGCATGCCGTGGTACTTCCACGCCCCGAGGACCAGTGCGAGCAGGAAGATCAGCCCGGCGGCGAGCAGCGTCAGGCGAGTGTCGAGACCCAGCGTCATCGCGACAGTATGCCCAGTGCCGACCGCCTATAGTCCGAGCCATGCCCCTCGAGATTCCCGCTGACGTCCCCGCCCGCATCGGTACCCCGCTGAGCCCGAGCGCCACCCGTGTGATGCTGCTCGGCTCGGGCGAGCTGGGCAAGGAAGTGATCATCGCGCTGCAGCGGCTGGGTGTCGAGGTGATCGCCGTCGACCGTTACGCCGACGCGCCCGGACACCAGGTGGCGCACCGCGCCCACACCATCGACATGGGCGACCGCGAACAGCTGCTGCGGCTGGTCGAGGACGAGCGCCCGCACTTCGTGGTGCCCGAGATCGAGGCCATCGCGACCGAGGCGCTCGCCGAGGTCGAGGAGCGGGGTCTGGCCGTCGTCATCCCCACCGCGCGCGCCACGCAGCTGACGATGAACCGGGAGGGGATCCGGCGGCTCGCGGCCGAGGACCTGGGCCTGCCGACGTCGCCGTACGCGTTCGCCGACTCCCTGGGCGAGGTCCGTGCGGCCGCCGAGCGGATCGGGTTCCCGTGCGTGATCAAGCCGGTGATGTCGTCGTCCGGCAAGGGTCAGTCCGTGGCCCGCAGCGCCGACGACCTCGAAACCTCATGGGACTACGCGCTTTCCGGTGGCCGCGTGAACAAAGGGCGCGTGATCGTGGAGGGCTTCGTCGACTTCGACTACGAGATCACCCAGCTCACCGTGCGCGCGGTGGACGGCACGCACTTCTGCGAACCGATCGGGCACCTGCAGGACGCCGGCGACTACATCGAGTCGTGGCAGCCGCAGGCGATGACCCCGGCCGCGCTCGCCGCCGCGCGCGAGGTCGCGGAGAAGGTCACCACCGCGCTCGGCGGCCGCGGCATCTTCGGCGTCGAACTGTTCGTCAAGGGCGACGACGTGTACTTCTCCGAGGTGAGCCCCCGCCCGCACGACACCGGGCTGGTGACGCTGCGCTCGCAGCGGCTCTCGGAGTTCGAACTGCACGCCCGCGCGATCCTCGGCCTGCCGGTCGACACCACGCTCGCCGCACCCGGCGCGTCGGCGGTGATCTACGGCGGCACCGAGGCCGTCGGCGTCGCGTTCGAGGGTGTCGCCGACGCGCTGGCGGTGCCGGAGACCGATCTGCGGCTGTTCGGCAAGCCGGAGGCGTTCGCCCGGCGCCGGATGGGCGTCGCGGTGTCGACCGGCCCCGACGTCGAGACCGCCCGCGAGCGTGCCCGCGAGGCCGCCGCGCGGGTGCGCGTCGTCGTACCGGAGTGACGTGAGCACCGGAGTCGAGGTTCTCCTCGGCCTGGTGATGCTGGTCGGGCTGGTCGGCATCGTCGTGCCGGTTCTGCCGGGCACGCTGCTGATCCTGGCCGCGCTACTGGTGTGGGCGATCCTGGATGCCAGCCCCGCCGGGTGGGTGGTGTTCGCGGTCGCGACGCTGCTGCTGGTCGCGGCCGGCGTGGTCAAGTACGCGTGGCCGGGGCGGCGGATGCGCGACGCCGGGGTTCCGGGCCGCTCGGTGGTGTTCGGCGGACTGCTGGGGATCGTCGGATTCTTTGTGGTCCCGGTCGTCGGACTGCTGCTCGGTTTCCTGCTCGGGACCTACCTCGCCGAGGCGGCCCGCCGGCGCACCCACCGGGACGCGTGGGCCTCGACCGTGCACGCCACCAAGGCCGTCGGTCTGTCGATCCTCGTCGAACTGTTCGGGGCGCTGCTCGCGGTGGCGCTGTGGCTGGGCGCGGCGGTGGCGCTCTGACGGCTCAGGCCGGGCAGCGGTACCACTCGCGGGCGTTGCCGCCGAGTACCGCGTCCAGGTCGTCGCCGACGGCGTCGGCGATGATGTCCACGTCGGCGGCCTCGAAGGCGCGTCGGGCCCGGCTGCCGGGCAGGTCGGTGCCGAACATCAGCGCCTTCGGGTTGACCGCGTGGATCTGCCGGATGACGCTGCCGACGTCGTCGATGGAGGTGCGCCCGAACCCGGTCGCCTTCACCTTGGCGCCGCGGTCGACGAGGTTGAGCAGGTAGCGCAGCCCGCGCGTCGACATCCCCAGGTGGTCGATGCTGACGGCCGGCAGCTTCGCGAACACCGGCTCGAGCGAGAGCAGCAGCGTCGCGTCCACGTAGAACTCGGCGTGCCAGCCCACCAGGTCGTACGCGCGCAGCGCCTGCGTCGTGAGGATCTGTACGTCGGTGGCGCTGCGCCGCAGATTGAACCGGATCCCGCGCACCCCGGCCCGGTCCAGTTCGACGATGTCGTCGTCGGTCGCGTCGGGGTCCAGGTGGGTGACGCCCACCCAGCCCTCGCCGAGCTCGCGCAGCGCCGCGAGCAGTTGCGGGCGGCCCAGGGTGCCCTGGTACGACGCGGTCACCACCGCCCCGCCGTCCACCCCGAACCCCGCCATCCGGGCGCGGTAGTCGTCGATCGTGAACGGATCGGGCAGGTAGCCGTTGTTCTCCACCAGCGGGAACCGCGGGTCGATGATGTGCACGTGCGCGTCAAACACCTGTTCATCATGCCCCGCGAAGAGCTGAAGGGTCCCTTCGTACGCTGACAGCGCACGAAGGGACCCTTCAGCTGGGGCCCGGAAAGTCAGGCCTTGTGCGGCTCGCTGGCGCGGAGCATGTCCTCGCGCTCGACGACCTTGACGCGCTCGCGGCCCTCGGGCTCGCCGAGGGAACGCTCGTGGGCGTCGAGGCGGTACCAGCCCTGCCACGTGGTGTAGGGGACGCCCTTGCCCTCGAGGAACTCGATGATCGCGTCCTCGCCCGGCTCCGTGGCCCCCGCGAAGTTCGGGGCGTCCTCGAGCAGGCACGCGATGGTCTCGTTGGCGTCGCCCTTGGTGTGGCCGATGAGGCCGACGGGGCCGCGCTTGATCCAGCCGGTGACGTACGTGGCGTCGATGTGCTTGCCGTCCTCGCCGATGACCCGTCCGGCCTCGTTGGGAACGGTGCCGGCCTGGTCGTCGAACGGGATCGACGGGATGTTCTGCGACAGGTAGCCGACCGCGCGGTAGACGGCCTGCACGTCCCAGTCGTTGAACTTGCCGGTGCCGCGGACGTTGCCGGTGCCGTCGAGCTCGGTGCGCTCGGTGCGCAACCCCACGACCTTGCCGTCCTTGCCGAGCACCTCGTGCGGTGACTCGAAGAAGTGCAGGAACAGCTTGTGCGGGCGGTCGCCCTGGTCGCGGATGGCCCAGTCCTGGATCGTGTTGGCGACCATGTCGACCTGCTTGGAGGCGCGGCGCGCGGCCTCGGAGCCCTCGTCGTAGTCGATGTCCTCGGGGTCGACGATGACCTCGATGGTCGGGGAGTGGTCGAGCTCGCGCAGCTCGAGCGGCGTGAACTTGGCCTGCGCGGGACCGCGGCGACCGAACACGTGGACCTCGACGGCCTTGTTGTTCTTCAGGCCCTCGTACACGTTTGCGGGGATCTCGGTGGGCAGCAGCTCGTCGCCGGTCTTGGCGAGCACGCGCGCGATGTCGAGCGCGACGTTGCCGACGCCCAGGACGGCGACCTTCTCGGCGTCGAGCGGCCACGTGCGCGGCACGTCGGGGTGCCCGTCGTACCAGGACACGAAGTCCGCGGCGCCGTACGAGCCGTCCAGGTCGATGCCCGGGATGTTCAGCGCGCGGTCGGCGTTGGCGCCGGTCGAGAAGATGACGGCGTCGTAGAAGCGCCGCAGGTCCTCGAGAGTGATGTCGGCGCCGTAGTCGATGTTGCCGAGCAGACGCACCGAGTCCTTGTCCAGGACCTTGTGCAGCGCGGTGATGATGCCCTTGATCCGCGGGTGGTCGGGGGCGACGCCGTATCGGATGAGGCCGAACGGTGCCGGCATCCGCTCGAACAGGTCGATGCTCACCTCGGTGTCGGACTTCATGAGCGCATCGGCGGCGTAGATACCGGCGGGGCCGGCGCCGACGATGGCCACGCGCAGTGGACGAGTCTGGTCAGTCATCTGAGGCGAACTACCTTTTCGATTGGACGGACGTGCATTGCAAGGACGACAGCGTGCGGGTTCCAGCTTAAACTGAGCCCTACCTAACTCGCCGTCGCACGGTGGAGGCGGCGGGTCCTGCGGACTCGGCGTCTCCTGCCTTCATGCTAGAACCCGCGGGAGGCGGACACTCCATGCTCCGTGGGTGAGGTGACGCGGGGTACCACGCTCGAGTTTGGGTGGTCACAAGTGCCGTTTGTGGCCGGGTTCGTTCGGGACCCCGGTGGTGACGGCCGGGGCGGGCACGGGAAAATCCCAGGTATGACCGACCAGCACGAGCCGCCCGAGGATCCCTCGCGGACCACGGCGAAGCCCTTCATCCTCGCCGTGTCAATAGTCGCGATCGTGATGATCGGAATTGTCGTCTCGTCGTGGCTCTCCCCGGCGGACGAGAACCGTTCTGAGGCCGACCAGCTCAACGCCTCGGCGTCCGATTTCGTCCGCGCGAGCAACAACGACGACGCCGGAGCGGTGGACCGGATGGTGTGCGACGGCTTCGCCGAGGACCGCTCGCCGCTGGCCGGACGCGAGGGCGAAGTGACCGTCGTGTCGCTCACGAACGAGCAGGTCAAGGGTGACGAGGCCACCGCCGACGTGCGGATCGACGCGAAGGACGGCAAGGGTGAGGCGACGGCGACGTGGCGCTTCGTGCGGGGCGACGACCGCTGGCTCGTCTGCGACTGACGCGGGGACACGCGCCCGGACGCGCCCGGGCGCGAGGTTCTCGGATTCTCCGGCATCCGCGTGGTACGCCCCGTTCGGTGCTGTGAAAAGCTGGTGCGGTGAGCTACGCAGGTGACATAACGCCGCAGCAAGCCTGGGAGCTGCTGCGCGAGCATCCGGAAGCCGTGCTCGTGGATGTGCGGACCGACGCGGAATGGCGATACGTCGGGGTGCCCGACACGTCGTCCATCGACCGCCGGACCGTGCTCATCGAATGGGTGAGCTACCCCACGGGTGCGCGCAACGAGTCCTTCGTCGACCAGCTCGTCGAGGCCGGCATCGTCGGCGGTGCCGAGGATGACGAGGCGTCGCGGCCGGTGATCTTCCTGTGTCGTTCCGGCGTGCGCTCGATCGCTGCGGCCGACGCCGCGACCGCCGCCGGCATCGGCCCCGCCTACAACGTGCTCGACGGATTCGAGGGCGGACTGGGCGCCGACGGTCGCCGCGGCACCTCCGGCTGGCGGGCCGCGGGCCTGCCCTGGACGCAGTCGTGAGCGCCATCCCGCAGGGCGGGTCCTTCCGTAAGCAGCTTCCCGACTCGGTTCGTCCGGCGACGCTGGGCGTCCGCGGCGGCACGCTACGCTCCGGTTTCGAGGAGACGTCGGAGGCGATCTACCTCAACTCCGGATTCGTGTACGAGTCCGCCGAGGCCGCCGAACAGGCGTTCACCGGCGAGGTCGACCACTTCGTCTACTCCCGCTACGGCAACCCCACCGTGAAGATGTTCGAGGAGCGGCTGCGCCTGCTCGACGGCGCCGAGGGCTGCTACGCCACCGCGTCGGGCATGTCCGCGGTGTTCACCGCGCTCGCTGCGCTGCTCGGCCAGGGCGACCGGCTGGTCGCGGCCCGCAGCCTGTTCGGCTCGTGCTTCGTGGTGTGCAACGAGATCCTGCCGCGCTGGGGCGTCGAGACCGTGTTCGTCGACGGCGAGGACCTCGACCAGTGGGAGCAGGCGCTGTCGGTGCCGACCACGGCCGTGTTCTTCGAGACCCCGTCCAACCCCATGCAGACCCTCGTCGACGTCCGCAGGGTGTCGGAGATGGCGCACGCCGCCGGCGCCAAGGTGGTGCTCGACAACGTCTTCGCCACCCCGCTGCTGCAGCGCAGCCTGGACCTGGGCGCCGACGTCATCGTGTACTCGGGCACCAAGCACATCGACGGGCAGGGCCGCGTCCTCGGCGGTGCGATCCTGGGCCCGCAGGACTACATCGACGGCCCGGTGCAGCAGCTGATCCGGCACACCGGCCCGGCGCTGAGCCCGTTCAACGCGCACACCCTCCTCAAGGGCCTCGAGACGATGCCGCTGCGTGTGGGCCACTCGGTGGACAGCGCGCTGCGGATCGCGCAGTTCCTCGAGTCCGAGGCGTCGGTGCGCTGGGTCAAGTACCCGTTCCTCGAGTCGCATCCGCAGTACGAGCTGGCGACGTCGCAGATGAGCGGCGGCGGCACGGTCGTCACGTTCGAACTGGGAACTCCGCCGGGAGGCGGAGAGGACGCTGCCAAGAAGCGCGCGTTCGAACTGCTGAACAAGCTTCGCATCGTGGACATCTCGAACAATCTCGGTGACTCCAAGTCGCTCATCACCCATCCGGCCACCACCACGCACCGCGCGATGGGACCGGAGGGGCGCGCGGCGATCGGGCTGTCCGACGGCGTCGTGCGACTGTCGGTGGGACTCGAGGATCCCGAGGACCTGCTCGAGGATCTGGCGCAGGCGCTGCGCTGACGATTGTGTGGCCGAATGTCACATGCGTTCAGTCGAACTGAACGTATGTGACATTCGGCCGGGCGCGCACGGGAGGGGACGGGTCATCGAGGTAGTCCTGCTGGGCACCGGCAGTGCCGACGGCTGGCCCAATCCTTTCTGCACATGCGCGTCGTGCCGCACCGCCGCCGCGCGCGGCGAGGTCCGCGGGCAGACGGCGGCGTTGGTGGACGACGTGCTGCTGCTCGACTGCGGCCCCGAGGTCCCGCGCGCCGCGGTCCGTGCCGGGCGCCCGCTCGACCGGGTCCGGTACATCCTGTTCACCCATGCGCACCCCGATCACGTCGGTCCGGCCGCGCTGCTGTACCGGTCCTGGGTGCAGGGCGACCGGCCGCTCGACGTGCTGGGCCCGCCCGAGGCCCTCGACCAGTGCCGTGACTGGGTGGCGCCCGACGCCCCGGTGCGGTTCGTCCCGGTCGCCCCGGGTGACCGAATCGCGTTGGACGACTACACCGTCCGGGTGCTGGAGGCCGCGCACACCGCGGTCCGCGACGGCGACAGCGTGCTGTACGACGTCGCCGCGGCCGACGGCGGCCGTCTGCTGTGGGCCACCGACACCGGTCCGCTGCCGCCGCGCACCCTCGCCGACGTCCGCGGCGCACGGTACGACGCGGTGTTCCTCGAGGAGACGTTCGGCGCCCGCACCGATCTCGGTGCCGGACACCACGACCTGACGACGTTCCCGCGGACCCTGGCGGCGCTGCGCGAGGCCGACGCCGTCGTCGCCGGCACCGACGTGGTCGCCGTGCACCTGAGTCACTACAACCCGCCGACGTCCGAACTGTCGGAGCACCTGGCGCCGTGGGGTGCCCGCGTCGTCGACGACGGCACGGTGGTGCGGGCCGCGGCACCGCCGTCGCGGTCGCTCCCGGCGTCGGCGCCCGTCGGGGTCGCGCCCGCCCGCCGCGCGGAATAGCCTGGCATCGGGGGCCGCTGCGGGGGGACACCCGATTCGAGGTGTTCATGACATCTGTACAGGGTCAGTGTGATTCGGCGTTCGCCGGCGTGCGCGAGGTGTTCGAGGACAGCTTCGCCGACGGACAGAACCTGGGTGCGGCCGTCGCGGTGTTCGCGGACGGGCGGCCGGTGGTGGATCTGTGGGGCGGTGTCGCCGATCGGCGCACCGGCCGGGCGTGGGCGTGGGACACCCCGTGCGTGGTGTTCTCGTGCACCAAGGCGGTGACGTCGGCCGCCGCGCTGCTGCTCGCCGAGCGTGGGTACGTGACCCTCGACGCCCCCGTCGCCGAATGGTGGCCCGAGTTCGCGCGGCGCGACAAGGGCGGCGTCACCGTCGAGCACATCCTCACCCACCGGGCCGGTCTGCCGGCGTTCGACGGACCGGTCTCGGTGGCGGAGGCCGGCGATCCCGTCGCGATGGCCGAGCGACTGGCGGCGCAGGCGCCCGAATGGGAGCCGGGTACGGCGCACGGCTACCACGCGCTCACGTTCGGCTGGCTGATCGGGGAACTGGTGCGCCGGCACACCGGGATGACCGTGGGGCAGTTCGCGCGCGCCGAGTTCGGCAGCGATCTGTGGATCGGTGCGCCGGTCGGCACGATCGCGCGGGCGGCGCGGGTGAGCGCCCCGCGGCGCGGCGAGCCGTCGTCCCCGCTCACCGACGTCGCGACCCGCACGCGGATCGGGGACGCGTACTCCGCGCCCGGCTCGTTGCTGTTCCGGGCGACGTCCAATCCTCCTGCCTCCTACAACGATCCCGCACTGCTCGGGGGTGGGTGGCCGGCGGCGGGCATGGTGACGACGGCCCGCGGGCTGGCCCGCTTCTACCGCGACCTGGTCTTCGGGGTGACGTTGACGCCCGAGACGCTGCACTACGCGCTGCGCGAGCAGGTCCGGGGGCGGGACCGGGTGCTGCTCACCGACACCGCGTACGCGCTCGGGTTCATGCTGCCCGCACAGAGTTTCGAGCTGCCCGATCCGGCCCAGGCCGCCGCGTTCGGACATCCGGGGGCGGGCGGCGCGGTCGGGTTCGGCGATCCCGGGCACGGGATCACGTTCGCGTTCGTCCCCAACCTCAAGCGGGACTGGTTCGACGGTGACCGTCGCGCGCACCGGTTGATCGAGGCCGTGTACGCGGCCGTGGCGTGAACCGGGCCGGATCAGAAGGGATTGGCGGTCCGCCCCACCAGGTCGGCCACCGACTCGAGCACCAGCGTCGGCCGGTACGGGAAGGTCTCGACGCTCTCCCGAGTGGAGATGCCGCTGAGGACGAGGATCGTCTGCAGGCCGGCCTCGAGGCCCGACACGACGTCGGTGTCCATCCGGTCGCCGATCATCAGCGTGTGCTCGGAGTGCGCCCCGATCGCGCGCAGCGCGGACCGCATCATCAACGGGTTCGGTTTGCCCACGTAGTACGGCTCGCGGCCGGTGGCCCGGGAGATGAGCGCGGCGACCGACCCGGTCGCGGGCAGCGAGCCCTCGCGGGAGGGGCCCGTGGCGTCGGGGTTGGTCGCGATGAACCGGGCACCGCGCTCGACCAGCCGGATCGCCGTGGTGATCGCCTCGAACGAATACGTGCGCGTCTCACCGAGCACGACGTAGTCGGGGTCGTTGTCGGTGAGCACGTAGCCGATCTCGTGCAGCGCGGTGGTGAGACCGGATTCGCCCACCACGTAGGCACTTCCGTGCGGCCGCTGGTTGCTCAGGAAGGTCGCCGTCGCCAGCGCCGACGTCCAGATCGAGCTCTCGGGGATGTCGAGCCCGCTGCGCAGCAGCCGCGCCCGCAGGTCCCGCGGTGTCCGGATCGAGTTGTTCGTCAGCACGATGAACGGGGTGCCGGCCTCCTGCAGCTCGGTGAGGAACGCGTCGGCGCCCGGGATGATGTGTTGCTCGTGGACCAGGACGCCGTCCATGTCCATGAGGTAGGTCCAGCCGGTCTCCGGTCGCGTCGTCGTCACCGGTCCAGTATCGCCTCATGCGCCGATCGACGGCCCGATCACCGCCCAGGAGTCCCGCATCTCGGCCTCGAACAGGCCCCACGTGTGGCTGCCGACGTCGCGGTAGACGACGGTCGCGGGGATCCCCAGCGAACGCAGACGGGCGTCCATCACCGCGGTGCACCGCGCCGTGATCGACTCCAGCGCCCCGCCCACGAGGCCCTGCGGGATGGCGAGCAACGGATCCAGACGGTCGACGGCCCCCGGCACCCCGGAAGCGGCGGACAGGAACAACGCCTTGCCGCGCAATCGTTCCGCCTGCACCACCGGGTCGTGCTCGATCCATGCCGGGCCGCCGCCGGCGCCCCACATGTTGTTGACGTTGCCGCCACCGCGCAGCTCCACCATCGATCGGACCATCGCCTGCCCGTTGACGTCGCTCGTGCCCGCGCACCCGCTGTACGAGCCGACCGCGCGGTAGACGTCGGGCGCCTGGACGGCCAGGTCGAGCACCGGACCGGCGGCCATCGACACGCCGCCGATCGCGTTGACCCCGGTGGTGCCGAACGCACGATCGATCACCGGCGGGAGTTCCCGGGTGAGGAACGTCTGCCACTTGTTGCGGCCCAGCACCGGGTCGTCGGCCATCCAGTCGGTGTACATCGAGTACTTGCCGCCCACGGGCAGCACGACGTTGACGTGCTTGTCGGCGAAGAACTGCGTGGCCTCGGTGTTGTTGAACCACGAGATCCCGTCCTCACCGCCGCCGATGCCGGTGAGCAGGTAGAACGTGGGCGCCGGCCCGCCCCCGACGGGGTGGATGACGTCGCTGGGCACGACCCGGTCCATGGACGGCGAGTACACCAGCACCCGGGTCACCCGATCGCTCACCTGAACCGTGCCGGCCACGTACGCGGCGCCGGAGGGGGCGGCCTGCGCGCCGAGCGCTCCGCCCAGCATCGTCATCACGAGCAGGCCGACCAGCCCGAGCACGTGGAGGATCCGGCGTCCGGACGTTGCTCTCGAGCTTCTCATCGCGCACCTTCCGCCGATTCCACGTCAATTGCCCTCGGGCTGAACGGA
Source organism: Rhodococcus sp. SGAir0479 (assembly GCF_005484805.1). Classification (NCBI taxonomy): domain Bacteria; kingdom Bacillati; phylum Actinomycetota; class Actinomycetes; order Mycobacteriales; family Nocardiaceae; genus Rhodococcus; species Rhodococcus sp. SGAir0479. Next base: position 3,281,619 of record NZ_CP039432.1, on the reverse strand, counting down.
GTTCGGCTCAGCATATCCGCGGGGCGGCGCCGGGGGAGCGGTTCGTCGGCCGGTGGCCGCAGCGGGGGCCGAATTCGTCCGGTGCGTCCCGGAGGGCGCGTACGCCGGGCGGGAGCGTAACCGGTCCGGCCGCGTTCCCCGGCCGGCGACCCGCGCGGGGCATACTCGGAACCGGACGCATTGGCAGACGATCGGAGAACCGGTGGTACAGGGATTGAAGTTGGGTTTGAAGGCCTCGGCGGAGCAGTTCGGACCGCGCGACCTCGTCGAGCTGGGCGTGATGGCCGAGGAACACGGTCTCGACAGCGTCACCGTCAGCGACCACTTCCAGCCCTGGCGGCACAAGGGCGGTCACGCGCCGTTCTCGATCGCCTGGATGACCGCGGTCGGCGAGCGCACGCAGCGGCTGCAGCTGGGCACCTCGGTGATGACGCCGACCTTCCGCTACAACCCGGCGGTCGTGGCGCAGGCCTTCGCCACCATGGGCTGCCTCTACCCCGGACGCGTGATGCTCGGTGTCGGCACCGGCGAGGCGCTCAACGAGATCGCCACCGGCTACAAGGGCGACTGGCCCGAGTTCAAGGAGCGGTTCGCGCGCCTGCGCGAGTCGGTGCAGCTGATGCGTGACCTGTGGACCGGCGACCGCGTCGACTTCGAGGGCGAGTACTACACCACCAAGGGCGCCTCCATCTACGACGTGCCCGAGGGCGGCATCCCGGTGTACGTCGCGGCCGGCGGCCCCGTCGTCGCGCGCTACGCGGGCCGCGCGGGGGACGGCTTCATCTGCACCTCCGGCAAGGGCATGGACCTGTACACCGAGAAGCTGATTCCCGCGGTGAAGGAGGGTGCCGAGAAGGCGGCTCGCAACTTCGCGGACATCGACCGCATGATCGAGATCAAGATCTCGTACGACACCGACCCCGACGCCGCGCTCGAGAACACCCGGTTCTGGGCCCCGCTGTCGCTCACCGCGGAGCAGAAGCACAGCATCGACGACCCGATCGAGATGGAGGCCGCCGCCGACGCGCTGCCCATCGAGCAGGTCGCCAAGCGGTGGATCGTCGCCTCCGACCCCGACGAGGCCGTCGCGATGATCAAGCCCTACCTCGACGCAGGCCTCAACCACCTCGTGTTCCACGCCCCCGGACACGACCAGAAGCGGTTCCTCGACCTCTTCGAGCGCGATCTCGCGCCGCGCCTGCGCGCACTGGCCTGACCCCGGTCGGCGCCGGCGGACGCCGGGTCGGCATCTAGGCTCGGTCCCATGGAAGCCAGCGAGGAAGTCCGGGCCGCGGCACGCCGAATCGGCGACGTCTTCGGCGTGCCGCCACAGGTGCTGCGGTTCCGGGCCGCGGTCGACGCGGACGACGACGGCGCGGAGCCGGACGAGGTGTCGATCGCGGTCGGTGACGGCTGCCCCGGCCCGGGCTACGCGTCGTACGCGACGCTGGACATGGTCCGGTACCCCACCAACGTCACCACCGAGGACGGCCGCCCGATCCGCACCGAGCTGATCACCGTCGGCCGTGCCGACTACCGGCTGCTCTCCGACGTCCTCGCGCAGTGCGCGTTCCAGGTCGCCGCCGGCTCGCTGCACGTCACCCCGAACACCATCGTTCCCAACGCCGTTCACGCCGCCGATCCCGGCCGATCCACCCGGCACGTGCTGCTGGTCGTGCCGTTCATCTGGGCCACGCTCGAGATCCTGGTGGACCGCGAGGACGAGGTGACCACCTGGCTGCAGGCGGTGCCGATCACCGACGCGGAGCTGCAGTTCGCCTCGCGCGCCGGCACCGAGGAACTGTTCCGCCGGCTCGAGGCGGCGGGCGCCGACGTCTCCGACATCGACCGCCCGTCGGTGGTCTGACCCCGTTCCGCGGCGGGAGCTCGTGCCCGCCGCATATGCGCGATTCTCACTAGGCTGTCGCTCATGGTTGACTCGGGCTCGGTGTCGAGCGTGTACATCGCGTCGCCGGAAGGCGACACCGGAAAGTCGACGGTGGCGCTGGGCGTCCTGCAGATGCTGTGCGCGTCCACCGCGCGGGTGGGCGTCTTCCGTCCCATCGCCCGCGCGGCCCACGAGACCGACCACATCCTCGAACTCCTGATCGACCACACCACGGCCGAACTGAGCTACGAACAGTGCCTGGGCGTGACGTACGAGCAGGTACACGCCGACCCGGACGGCGCGATGAGCGACATCGTCTCGCGCTACCACGACGTGGCCGCCGAGTGCGATGCCGTGGTGATCGTCGGCAGCGACTACACCGACGTCGCGAGCCCCAGCGAGCTCGGCTACAACGCGCGCATCGCCGCCAACCTGGAGGCGCCCGTCCTGCTCACGCTGCGCGGTCAGCACCGCAGCCCCGACGAGGTGCGCCAGCTGGCGCAGTTGTGCACGGTGGAACTGGCCGCGCAGCACGCACACCTGGTGGCGATCGTCGCGAACCGGTGCGCGCCGGAACTGCTCGACGAGTACGCGTCGGCGCTCGAACCGCTGGGCGTGCCGGCGTGGAGTCTGCCGGAGATCCCGCTGCTGGTGGCGCCGACGATGGCGGAGTTGCTCGGCGCCGTCGACGGCCGGCTCTACAGCGGGGACACCGCGCTGCTGCAGCGGGAGGCGCTGAAGGTGATGGTGGGCGGGATGACCGCCGAACACATCCTCGAGCGGCTCGTCGAGGGAACGGTGGTGATCGTTCCGGGCGACCGCTCGGACGTCCTGCTGGCGATGGTGAACGCGCATGACGCGCAGGGTTTTCCGTCACTGGCCGGCATCATCATGAACGGCGGCATCGCGCCGCATCCCGCGGTCGCCAAGCTGATGGCCGGGCTCAATCCGCGGTTGCCGATCCTCACCACCGAGATGGGTACGTTCGACACCGCGCACACCGCCGCCCAGACCCGAGGGCGCGTCGCGGTGGGCTCGTTGCGCAAGGTCGACACCGCGCTGGGCCTGATGGAGCACCGGGTGGACGCCCCGACGTTGCTCGACCGTCTGCGCCTGCGGATTCCGGCCGTCACCACACCCCAGATGTTCGAGTACCAGTTGATCGACCGCGCCCGGGCGGACCGCAAGCACATCGTGCTGCCGGAGGGCGAGGACGACCGCATCCTGCGCGCCGCCGGGCGCCTGCTGCGCCGCCGGGTGGTCGATCTGACGATCCTCGGCGACGAGGCGAAGGTGCGGGCCCGCGCGGCCGAGCTGGGGGTGGACCTGTCGACGGCCGCCGTCCTCGATCCCCGCCGGTCCGAGTACATGGAGGCGTTCGCGACCGAATACGCGACGCTGCGGGCGCACAAGGGGATGACGGTCGACCGCGCCCGCGAGATCATGACCGACATCTCGTACTTCGGAACCATGATGGTGCACAAGGGCATCGCCGACGGCATGGTCTCCGGCGCCGCGCACACCACCGCGCACACCATCCGTCCGTCGCTCGAGATCATCAGGACGCAGCCGGGGGTGTCGACGGTGTCGAGCATCTTCCTGATGTGTCTGTCGGACCGGGTGCTCGCCTACGGGGACTGCGCGGTGGTGCCCGATCCCACCGCCGAGCAGCTCGCCGACATCGCGATCTCGTCGGCCGAGACGGCGGCCCGGTTCGGGATCGATCCGCGGGTCGCGATGCTCTCGTACTCCACCGGCGACTCCGGCTCGGGCGCCGACGTGGACAAGGTTCGTACCGCGACCGCGCTGGTGCGCGACAGACGCCCGGATCTGTTGGTGGAGGGGCCCATCCAGTACGACGCCGCCGTCGAACCCACGGTCGCGAGCGCGAAGCTGCCGGACTCGGAGGTGGCCGGCCGCGCCACGGTGTTCGTGTTTCCGGACCTCAACACCGGCAACAACACCTACAAGGCCGTGCAGCGCAGCGCCGGCGCGGTCGCGGTCGGACCCGTGCTCCAAGGGCTCAACAAGCCGGTGAACGACCTCTCGCGCGGCGCGCTGGTCCAGGACATCGTCAACACCGTCGCGATCACCGCGATCCAGGCGCAGGAGGATCTGTCGTGACCGAACCCGTCGTGCTGGTGATCAACTCCGGATCGTCGTCGATCAAGTTCCAGCTGGTGCACCCGGTCCGCGGCGAGGCGGTGGGCGCGGGGCTGGTGGAACGGATCGGCGAGCGCGCCGGCCGCATCCTGTACCGCTTCCCCGGCGGGGAGATCGATCGCGAGATGCACATCCCCGACCACACCGCCGGGCTGCACGCCGCGGAGGACGTGATCGCCGAAACCGGTCCGCCGCTGCGGGAGCGGGGCATCGCGGCGGTGGGACACCGGGTGGTGCACGGCGGCGCGGTGTTCCACGAACCGGTCCGCGTCGACGACACCGTGCTGAAGGAGCTGCGCCGGCTCTCGACACTGGCCCCGCTGCACAATCCCCCCAACGTGCTGGGCATCGAGGTGGCGATGGCGCAGCTGCCGGACGTTCCACACGTCGCGGTGTTCGACACCGCCTTCTTCCACACGCTGCCCGAGGCGGCAGCGACGTACGCGATCGACGCCGAGGTGGCGCGCGCGAACAAGGTGCGCCGCTACGGGTTCCACGGAACCTCGCACGAGTACGTCAGCGGCAGGGCGGCGCGCTTCCTGGGCCGGGAGAGCGCCGACGTCGACCAGATCGTGCTGCACCTGGGCAACGGCGCGTCGGCGTCGGCCGTCCGCGGCGGCCGGGCGGTCGACACGTCGATGGGCATGACGCCGCTCGAGGGGCTGGTGATGGGCACCCGAAGTGGCGACCTCGACCCCGGCATCATCCTCTACCTCAACCGCAACGCCGGAATGAACGTCGACCAGATCGACGACCTGCTCAACCGCCGCTCCGGGCTCAAGGGGCTGTGCGGGGAGAACGACTTCCGGGCCCTGCTGAAGCTCGTCGCGGACGGCGATCCCGCCGCGCGACTGGCCTACGACGTGTACGTGCACCGGCTGCGTCGGTACATCGGCGCGTACCTGGTGGAGCTCGGTGGCGTCGACGTCATCACGTTCACGGGCGGTGTCGGTGAACACAACGCCGACGTCCGCCGCGATTCGCTTGCCGGACTGGCGCGTCTCGGTATCGTGGTCGACGAGGACCGCAACACCGCCCCCGGGAGCGGTGAACGCCGGATCAGTGCCGACGAGTCCGCGGTCGAGGTACTGGTGATCCCCACCGACGAGGAGCTCGCCATCGCACGGAAGGCGATCGCGCTGGCCTAGATTCCCGGAATCGAGGACGGACGGCGCAGCCGACGGGACTTTGGACCCTCGCCGCGCAGCGCTCGGACGTCCGACGATTGCGGTCATGGTTGCCAACCCCGAGATCGACCTCGCTCCACCACGAACGCTGACGGCGTCGCGGCCGGCTCCGGCCGGGCGCGGGCGCAAGGGTTCGTTCATCTACAAGATGATCACGACCACCGATCCCAAGGTGCTCGGGATCATGTATCTCGTCACGTCGTTCGCGTTCTTCCTCATCGGTGGCCTCATGGCACTGTTGATCCGCAGCGAGCTGGCGATCCCGGGGCTGCAGTTCCTCTCGAACGAGCAGTACAACCAGCTGTTCACGATGCACGGCACGATCATGCTGCTGCTGTACGCGACCCCGGTCGTGTTCGGCTTCGCGAACTACATCGTCCCGCTGCAGATCGGCGCGCCGGACGTGAGCTTCCCGCGCCTGAACGCGCTGAGCTACTGGATGTACCTCTTCGGCGGTCTCATCGCGACGGCCGGCTTCATCACCCCCGGTGGTGCCGCCGACTTCGGTTGGACCGCGTACGCCCCGCTCACCAGCGCACTGCACTCCCCGGGTCTCGGCGCCGACCTGTGGATCATCGGTCTCGCTCTGGGCGGTGTCGGCACGATCCTCGGTGGCGTCAACTTCATCACCACCATCGTGTGCCTGCGGGCGCCGGGCATGACCATGTTCCGGATGCCGATCTTCACCTGGAACATCCTGATCACGTCGCTGCTGATCCTGCTGGTGTTCCCGCTGCTGGCCGCCGCGCTCATCGGACTGTGGGTCGACCGGCACCTGGGCGCGCACCTGTTCGACCCCGCCACCGGCGGAGTCATGTTGTGGCAGCACCTGTTCTGGTTCTTCGGTCACCCCGAGGTGTATGTCATCGCGCTGCCGTTCTTCGGCATCGTCTCGGAAATCTTCCCGGTCTTCTCGCGTAAGCCGATCTTCGGCTACAGCGGCCTGGTGTACGCCACCATGGGCATCGCCGCGCTGTCGATCGCGGTGTGGGCGCACCACATGTATGCGACGGGTGCCGTTCTGCTGCCGTTCTTCTCGTTCATGACGTTCCTCATCGCCGTGCCGACCGGGGTGAAGTTCTTCAACTGGATCGGCACCATGTGGCGCGGCCAGCTCACCTTCGAGGCCCCGATGCTGTTCGCGGTCGGCTTCCTCGTCACGTTCCTCTTCGGTGGCCTCTCCGGCGTGCTGCTCGCCAGCCCGCCGCTCGACTTCCACGTCACCGACACGTATTTCGTGATCGCGCACTTCCACTACGTGCTGTTCGGCACCATCGTGTTCGCCACCTACGCGGGTATCTACTTCTGGTTCCCGAAGATGACCGGCCGCATGATGGACGAGCGCCTGGCCCGGTGGCACTTCTGGACCACCATCGTCGGTTTCCACGCCACGTTCCTCGTCCAGCACTGGCTGGGCGCCGAGGGCATGCCGCGCCGCTACGCGGACTACCTGCCGACCGACGGCTTCACCACGCTGAACATGATCTCCACGGTGGGCTCGTTCGTGCTGGGCGCCTCGACGCTGCCGTTCCTGTGGAACGTCTTCAAGAGCTACCGCTACGGGCAGGTCGTGACGGTGGACGACCCGTGGGGCTACGGCAACTCGCTCGAGTGGGCCACCAGCTGCCCGCCGCCGCGGCACAACTTCACCGAGCTGCCCCGGATCCGTTCGGAGCGGCCGGCGTTCGAGCTGCACTACCCGCACATGGTGGAGCGGATGCGGGAAGAGGCCCACGTGGGTCTCGGGCACCGCAAGGACAGGGACGCGGTACCGAAGCTGGAGACGACGGTCTGACATCGAACGGTGCGTCCTCGCCGCGGCGAGGACGCACCGCACCTAGAACAGGCTGCGAGGACGCACCGCGTTGGCCAGGTCGACGAGCGTGTAGCGATGGTTGGCGGTGGGCGCGCTGCGTGCCATCGCCCGGAGCGCGGACTCGGTCCCCGCCCGCAGGCCGCGCTGGGTGAACGGCACACCCAGCAGCGGCTCGTCGGCGGTTTCGGGACGGTGCCCCGAGAGCAGCCATTGCAGCGCCGTGCCCAGCACCACGGTCCGCATCTGGGGTGCGCGGACTTCGGTGCGCGGCAGGGTCTCCACCCGGCGCGCCGCCTCCCGGAGCGTCGACTCCTCGATGTTGCCGATGGGCCGCACCGACAGCGAGATGAGAACCGCCGTCATCCGGGCGGTGTGGTAGTTGCGGGAACCGGGTGTCACCTCGTCGAGGGCGGCGACGGCGCCCTGGACGTCGCCGTCGGCGGCCAGCCGTCGGGCCAGGCCGAAGGCGGCACTGACGATGTTGCGGTCCATCCGCCACACGGTTCGGTAGTGGTCGAGCGCCGCCCGCCGCCAGCGGTCCACGTCCGGGTCGGTGCCGTGCTCGAGAAGCAACTCGGCCGTCGCCGCGAGCGCCAGTTTGGGCGAGACCTCGCCCGGCAGCGCCGAGCACACGACGTCGAAAGCCGCGTAGGCGGACGGAAGTTCGTTCGCGACCAGCGCGGCGATCCCGCGGTACCAGTCGACGCGCCAATCGTACGGATACACCGCCGACAGCGGTCGCAACAGTTGCCGGGCCCGCACGGCGTCGCCGAGATCGAGGTAGGCGCGGGCCTCGGCCAGGGACAGCTCCACCGAGCCGGGGAGGTCGCGGTCCGGATCGTCCCGGACCCGGTCGAGCACATCGAGCGTCAGCTGGGGATCGCTCTGCGCGGCGGCGTTGACCAGTGGCGCGCCCGGGTCCTCGGGATCGACCAACGGCAGTGACAGCGCCTGGGCCACCCGCTGCGGATTGAGGGTGCGATCGCGCTCGACGCCGTCGGCGAAGACGTCCGTCTGCTCGACGTACTCGTCGGCACCGAACACCGCGCGCTGGCGGGTGAACTTCGCCGAGAGGGTGGGATGTTCCTCGCCCGTCTGCCGCGAGACGATCTCGCGCAGTACCCCGCTGAGCTGTCCCGACATCTCGGCCGCGGAGCGGAAGCGGCGGCCCGGGTCGGGGTCGATGGCGCGCAGCAACAGGCGACGGTACGAATCGAACTCGGCGAGCAACGGTGCCTGCTCGGGAGTGGGCAGCCCGTCCGCGTAATGCCCGTCCTCGGTGGGCAGGTTCAGCGTCAGCGCCGCGAGGGTTCTGCCGACGGTGTAGATGTCGGAGGCGACCGTGGGTCCGGTGTCGACGATCTCGGGGGCCTGGAATCCCGGGGTGCCGTACAGGTAGCCGTAGCCTTCGATCGGAGAGACCGCGCCGAGGTCGATGAGCTTGAGTTGTTCGTCGGTCACCATGATGTTCTCGGGTTTGAGATCGTTGTACGCCAGACCGATCGAATGCAGGTAGTCGAGCGCCGGCAGGATCTCGAGGATGTACGCGATGGCCTGCTCCACCGGCATCCGCTCCGGACGCCGGTAGGTTCGGAGGATCTCGCGCAGCGAACTGCCGCCGACGTACTCCATCACCAGGTAGCCGGCCGCGACCGCACCCTCCGACCGGTACTCGACGAAATTGAAGATCTTCACGATGCTCGGGTGCTCCACCTCGGCGAGGACCTGCCGCTCGGCGTCCGCGACCGCGCGGGCCTCGGCGTCCCCGAGTTGCAGCAGTCCCTTGAGGACCACCCACCGGTTGTCGACGTTGCGGTCGATCGCCAGGTAGATCCAGCCGAGGCCACCGTGTGCGATGCAGCCCTGCACCTCGTACTGGCCGGCGATCACCATGCCGGGCGAGAGCAGCGGGGTGAAGTCGAACCGCACGCCGCAGTGCGGACAGACGCCCGACGTCGCGCCGGGGCCGTCCTCGGTCGCGCGGCCGACGGGTTTGCCGCAGTTCCAGCAGAAGCGTTTGCGCTCGGGCACGTGCGGATCGGTGAGGATGACGGACTCGGGTTCGCGGCGGGGAACCGGGGGCACCTCGACGAGACCGCCGCCGAGTAGGCGGCGGGTTCGGGAGCGTTGGGTGCGGGCACGACGACCCGTGCTGGGCATGACCTCCTGCGCGGCGGTCGCGACCGGTTCGTCGTCGGGCGCGGCCGCCTGGGTGCGTGCGATGTCGCCCGTATCGTGCTGCTGCACTTCCCGTTCCGTCACCCGTCCTCCGCTCTGGTGTGCGCGTCAGTCCCGGTACGTTGCCGGCGGCGGTCCTGGTGAGGGGCCCAGGACCGAGAGCCATCGTTCGTAGATCATCTCCCACGTTCCGTCCCGGCGGATCCGTTCGAGAGTGCCGTTGACGAACCGTTCCAGATCGTCGTTGCCCTGACGGAGACCGAGGCCGTACAACTCGTCGCCCATGCTCGGGCCCACGATGCGCACGTACGGGTCCTGGGCCACCATGCCGGCGAGCAGCGTGTCGTCGGTGCTGATGGCCTCGACCTGACGCTGCTGCAGCATCACCAGGCAGTCCGACCACATCGGCGCCGTGACGACGGCGGCGTCCGGCTGCTGGCGCAGCAGGCGATCCAGCGACGTCGTCGCCTCGCCCACGCACACCCGCCGCCCCGCCAGGTCGGCGATCGAGGTGATCGGGGAACCGGCCATCACCAGGATCTTCTGTCGGGCGGCGTAGTACACCGAGGAGAAGTCGATCCGGGTGCGCCGGTCGCACGTGATCGCCATCGTCTTGGCGACCAAATCCACCTGGGAGTTCTGCAGGGCTCGCTCACGCTCGGCGTAGGGGAGCACCCGGAACTCGATGGCGTCGGGGTCGCCGAGCAGGTCGCGGGCCACCTCGCGGGCGATGTCGACGTCGAAGCCCTCGATCCGGCCCGTGGCGGGATCGCGGAAGCTCAACAGGTTGCTGCCGGTGTCGAGGCCGACGACCAGCCGCCCGCGGGCGCGGATCGCGTCGAGGGTGGGGCCCGACGGCTCCTCCCCCGGGGGGAAGGGACGCAGACTGGCCGTAGGGTCACCGCAGTCCACCGGTGGCGGCGGCGCCGGGGAGTTCAGCAGCGTGGCGTCGGCCGGGAGCGGCGGATCGCTGTAGGTGTCCGACGGTGGCACCGTGTACGGCTCCGGGGGCGCCGAACACCCCGCGGCCGCCGCACCCGTTGCCATCACGCCCGCCGCCACCGCCGCCACGAGCCACCGGCGCGCGGTCACTGGTACTCCCGCAGGCGCGGCCACAGCCCGAGCGGCACCCCGACCGCCGCGATCACGGTGATGACCACGGCGCCGGGCCCCAGCGCCGACAGCACCTTGGAGGCGTGTGAGACGTCGTCGCGCAGCTCGGTCCGCGCGCTGTCGGCGCCCGCGGACAGGGCGCCGTCGACGGCGTCGAACTGCGTGGCCGACGAGGTCGGATCGGACTCGATGGTCGTCATGGCGGCGGACATCCAGTCACCGACCGCCAGCTGGTCGGCCATCGTTCGGTGCGACGCGGTCCATGCGTCCAGCGACTGCGAGGCGCGCGCGACCTCCTCCGCCCCGATCGACGACGAGTACCCGCGCAGCAGCCCGCGCAGCTGGTCGGTGTCGTCGGCGAACCTGCCGGCGTGATCGGCCTTCTCCTCGCGGCGGACGAGTTGCAGGATCTCCTGCGTACGCGCCTGCTGCGCGAGGATCCGCGCCGAGGCGAACGTCGACAGCGGATCCGACCCCTGCCGGATGGCCCGGTGTGCGGCCGTCGCCGAGACGACCCCGGCCACCAGCATCCACACCAGCAGCAGCGCCATGGCGGCCGTCGTGAACAGCAGCCCCACGTTGAACGTGCGCCGGGTCCGTCTGGCCATGACGACCTGGGTGACGGCCAGGCCCACCAGCAGGACGATCAGCAGGCCGATCGCGAACCACGGGGGCCGTCCGAAATCCGACTGCGGGGCCACCGAGGCGGCGGCACGTTCGGTGTGCAGCTCCTGCGCCGCCGGCAGGATGTCGCGCTGCATCACCGACGACGCCTCGGCCAGGTACGCACCGCCGACCGGATTGCCGAGCCGGTTGTTGGTGCGCGCGGTCTCCACGAGGCCGGTGTAGACCGGCAACTCGGTCGCGATCGCGGTCAACAGGCGACGGCCCTCGTCGTCACCGGGCAACCCGTCGGAGGTGGCGACCAGCTGGGCCGACGCGGTCCCGATCGCCTGCGTGTACCGGTCGCGTGCCTCGGCCGGTTCGACGCCGCCGGACAGGAACGCCGTAGCGGCGGCGGCGTCGGCCACCGACAACGACGCGTACAGGTCCTGCGACGAGCGGGCCAGCGGCTCGGTGGTGAACAGGAAGGTGTCGATGTCCTGCTTGCGCTCGGTCGCCATCATCGATGCGAGCAGGCCGGCGGCGAGCGTGCCCAGCAGCAGAGCCACGCCGACGGCGAGCAGCCGCGCCGGCGTCGACCGCAGCAAATCTCGCGTGGACATCTGGCGCGCACCGATCCACGCGGCGCCGTGCGGCGTCGTGTCCGTTCGCGTTCCGTCGGGATCGGTCGTCTCGTCGTGCGCCGCCAGGGCCCGTCGGATCGCGGTTGTGTCCGGCACTACCACGGAAACCACCTCGGTTCGCCGTCTGTCCGGTTCGCGGCCTCGGTACTGCCGAGCATATAAGCCGCACCGGCAGGTTGTTCCGCCGATTTCGGATGTTGCGGGGAATACTGTGGGGACAGGCGAGCGGCTCGCCGGACAGGGGCAGGTGAGAGGTACTCCATGCGCGGTGACGGAGACGGGTGGTCGACGACCCCGGACGGGGTGCGGCACTGGGGTCGGCACGGTGCGGCCGGTCTGCTGCTGCGCGCTCCGCTGCCGGACGGGTCGGCTGCGGTCCTGCTGCAGCACCGGGCGGCCTGGAGCCACCAGGGCGGCACCTGGGCGCTGCCCGGGGGCGCCCGCGACAGTCACGAGACGACCGTCCACGCGGCGGTGCGCGAGGCGCAGGAGGAGACCGGTATCGACGTCGACGCGGTCCAGGTCCGGGCCGAGCGGGTCACGTCGAGCGTCGCCGGCGGCTGGACCTACACCACGGTGGTCGCGGACGCCGAGAAGATCCTGGCGCTGGTTCCCAACGGGGAGAGCACCGAGCTGCGCTGGGTGCCCGAGGCCGACGTGGCGCACATGCCGTTGCATCCGGGGTTCGCGGCGGCGTGGCCGGGGCTGCGCACCACCGAGGTGCGGGTGCTGCTGGACACTGCCAACGTGCTGGGCTCACGCCCGACCGGTTGGTGGCGGGACCGGGCGGGCGCGACGACCGAGTTGCTGGACCGGCTGGCCCAGGTGCTGCCGCGCACCATCGAACTGCCCGACGGCGGCTTCGGCTGGCTCCCACGAGTCGAGGCCGTGCTCGAGGGCCGCGCCCGGGACGCCGGCCACCGCGACGCGCGGGTGCCCGTGCACGCGGCGGACGGCAGCGGCGACGACGAGTTGGCCCGGTTGGCGGCGCACGCCGGGGCGCTCACCGCCGTCGTGACCGCCGATCGTGGACTGCGCGGCCGTCTCCCGGACTCGGTGCTGGCGCTGTCGCCGTCCACCGTCCTCGGGTGGCTGGACTGACGAACCCTGTCAGTCAGCCCCGGTCGAGCACGAAGCGGCGACCGTGGATCTGGGTGGGCCGGATCTCGACGAAGGTGAACTTCTCGGTCGGTACCCACGACCGCAGGTCCAGCTCCTCGGCGGCGTTGATCTCGTCGAAGCGCACGAGTGTGCGGGCGAGCCCGCGCACCACGACGCTCCACGCCGCGGTCGCGTCCGCGTGGTCCACCTGGAACGTCGTGAGCGGGCGGAGGGTGAGCTCGGTCAGCTTGTCGCCCTCCGCGGTGCGGAAGAAGAGCCGGCCGTCGTGCACGACGTAGTTGACCGGGTAGATGTCGGGGCGGTCGCCCGCGACGACGACGAGCCGGCCCAGGCTCTCGGTGGCCAGCAGGTCCATCGCCTCCTGCTCGGTGAGTTCGGTGACGGGTGCGGTCCGGTCCGGCATGGCTCCTCCGATCATCGGGAGTTCTCACCTCGACTCTGCACCCTCCGGCATCGGCGTGCCAGAAGTCCGCGGTGTGAGTTGCGCGTCACCGCTCCGGCGGCGCCGGTGCCGGGGCGGTGACGCGGGGTTCACGACGAGAGTGCTTGTGCACGAGCGGGTTGCAGCATCGCCGACCGCCGCCCGGGGCGCACCGACATGCCCGGGGCGGTGAGCGCGCCGACGGCGGCGAGGGCCGCGACCGTCCACCATGCCGCGGTCGCGCCGGACGCGGCGAGCACGGCGACCAGAACCGCGATCCCCAGAACACTGCCCAGCTGGCGGGCGGTGTTGACGACCGCGCTCCCGGTGGCCCCCAGTTCGGGCGGCAGGGTCGCGGTGGCCGTGGCCAGGATCGTCGGCAGGGCCAGTCCGACGCCGGCGCCGCCGATGAGCCACCCGGGCAGCATCCCGGTCGCGTAGTCGGGAGCGGCGTCGACGGTCGCGAGCACGAGCACGACGCCTGCACCCCACAGCGCACTGCCCGCCGCCGCGACGGTGCCGGGGGACAGGCGCCGGCTGAGAAGTTGGCCGATCACCGCGAACACGGGCACCAGCATCGGGCCGGGGGCGATCGCGAGCCCGGTGCGCAGCGCCGAGTACCCCCACTGGTTCTGCATCCACAGGATGTTCGCCAGCAGTCCCGCGGCGAACGAGGCGCTGAACGCGATCGCGGTGACGTTGGACCAGACGAACGGCCGCACCCGCAGCAGCGCGGGGTCCAGCAGTGGGCTGTCGTGGCGGACGACCCGTCGTGCCGACCACGCGAGGGCGGCCACGCCCAGCACCGCGGCCGCGAGCGTGCCGGCGTGCGTCCAACCCCAGTCGGAGCCCTGCACCAGGGCGAGCGCGACCGCCCCGACCCCGAGGGCGAGCACCGCCGCGCCCAGCCAGTCGACGCGGACGGGTTGCCGATCACGGGATTCCGGGACCGTGCGCGCTGCCGTCCAGATCAACAGCATTCCCACGGGGACGTTGACGAGGAAGATCCACCGCCACGACGCCGCCACCAGTACCCCGCCCAGCACGGGCCCCAGCGCGGCCGCGGCGGCACCGGTCGCGGCCCACAGCCGGACGCCCAGCGCCCGGCGTTCGGCCGGCAACGCGGCCAGCACCAGCCCCAGGCTGGCGGGAGTGAGGATCGCGGCACCGGCCGCTTGAGCGAGCCGGAACGCGACCAGGATCCACAACGACGGGGCCAGCGCGCACGCGGTACTGGCGACGGTGAACAACGCCAGGCCTACGAGGAACGCCCGCCGCCGACCGACCCGATCGGCCCACCGTCCCGCGGGGACCAGCAGCGCCGCGTAGACCACCGCGTACCCGCTCAGTATCCAACTCAGCTGTGCGAGAGGCGTTCCCGCGTAGTCGGCTGCAATGTCGTCGAGGGCGACGTTGACCACGAAGAGATCGAGATTGGCGACGAAGGGTGCGCCGGAGAGGACGGCGAGCAGAACGCCGACCCGCTGACTTTGCTTTTGCATAGCCAGGAGTGTGGACTCTGGCTATGGATTTGGCAAGTCAGCGCGTACGCTGGGTACATGCAGGCGGCACGACTGGACGGCTTCCTCGCCGATCGGACCGCGTGGCGCGCCACGCAGTGCTCGATCGCGAAAGCCATGGATGTGGTGGGCACCCGCTCGGCGATACTCATCCTTCGCGAGGCGTTCTACGGCACAACGCGTTTCGACGACTTCGCCGAACGCGTCGGTATCACCGAGGCGGTCGCGGCGGCGCGGCTGCGGGAACTGACGGCCGAGGGGGTGTTCGAGAAGCGCCCGTACAAGGAGCCGGGACAGCGCACCCGCTTCGAGTACGTGCTCACCGACAAGGGGCGGGATCTGTTGCCGGCGGTGCTCGCGTTGATGCAGTGGGGCGACAAGTACCTGCAGGGCGAGCGGGGTGGGCCGCTCGACCTCGCGGACGACGCGACGGGCGAGCCCGTTCACGTCGAGGTCCGCAACGAGTCCGGGCGCGTGATCGCCCTCGACGAACTGCGGGTGGTCGCCAACTTCACCGAGGAGCAGGGGCGGCGGAGCACGCGCCGGGACTGAGCACCGGACGCCGGTGCGGCGCGGGTAACGCCGCCTCAGGCGCGCGCGAAGTCGTGAGCGGGGAAGTCTCGGAGGGCGGGTACCCGGGCGGATCGTCCGGCATCCCTTTGCTTAGGCTTTGTACGTAGTCCGGTTCATTCGGGGTGAACCGGGCGAATCGCTCAGGGGGCTGGATTGCTGCACACCGAACCGGTGGACGAACCGGCGGTCCCTCGCCGAACGGCGGGGCACGTCGTCGTCCTCGCGCTCTGGGCCGCGGTGTCGGTCGTGCTGGTCTTCACGACCGTGCGCCCCTGGATGCCCGAGATCGGACTGTTCGCCGGCGGCGCCGACCTCGACGTCTACCGCGACGGCGCCCGCCACGTCATGGAGGACCTGCCGCTCTACACCGAGCCGGTGATCCACGGACTCCTCTACACCTACACGCCGTTCTCGACGTTGGCGTTCATCCCGTTCGGCCTGCTGCCCGGCGGCTACGACAAGTACATCTGGATGGCGACCAACCTGCTGCTGCTGGTCGGCATCGTCGCGCTGTGCCGGAAGATGCTCGGCGAGCGCATGTCTGCGCGGGTCGTGGCCACGTCGGCGTTGACGGCAGTGGCGTGCACGTTCCTCGAACCGGTCCGCACCACCCTGTTCTACGGGCAGATCAATCTGGTGCTCATGGCGCTGGTGCTGTGGGACGCCTCCCGCGGCGACCGCAGCCGGCTGCGCGGGGTCGGGGTCGGCCTCGCCGCCGGCATCAAGCTCACCCCCGCATACTTCGTGCTGTACTACCTGGCGTTGCGCCGCTGGCGCGCCGCGATCGTCGCCGCGGTGACGTTCGTCGCGACGGTGGCCGGCAGTTGGCTGGTGCTGCCGAGCGATTCACGGCAGTACTGGACCGAGACCTTCTTCGAGTCCACTCGCATCGCCCCGGACACCCACCCCTCCAACCAGTCGCTCCGCGGCGTCGTCGCGCACATCACCGAGCGCCCGGCGCCCGTCGTGCTGTGGTTGGTGCTCGCGCTCGCGGTGGTGGCGGTGAGCATGTGGATCGCCGTGCGGCTGCACACCCAGGGGGAGCGGTTGCTCGCGGTCACGGTCGCCGGGCTGAGCGCCGCGGTGGTGTCGCCGTTCTCGTGGAGCCATCACTGGGTGTGGTTCGTGCCGCTGCTCGTGTACATCGCCCACCGCGCCGCGACGCGCCCGCGCTGGTGGCTCGCGGCGCTGGTCGTGTACCTCGGTGCCGGGGCCTGGCCCTACCGGTGGGACGAGGAAGTGGTCGTGGTGGGGCTGTTCCTGTTCCCGCCGGACTGGGCGGTGACGGACGTGCTCGTCAACATCTACCCGTTGCTCTACGTGGGCGTGCTCGTCGGCGCCGGCGTCCTCGCGTTCCGTGGTGACACACCGGTCGGTCGGCACCCCGCGACGCCGTCCCCGGGCCGGCCTGCCACCATTCCGACATGAAGATTCGACACCTCGTCGCCGTCGCGGCGGCGCCACTGATCCTCGTCGCCGGGTGCGGCGACAGCGACGAGTCCACCGCGTCGGCCCCGGCGAACGGGCAGGCGACCGCGGACGGCTCGACCGCGCAGGACGCCGCGGTCTCGGTGATGTGCGCCCAGGTGACGGCGTTCCTCGACTCGTCGCAGCAGCAGGCCGAGTCGGCCGGCCAACCGTTCGACCGGCAGGCGAAGGGCGACGAGTTCCTCGAGACGCTGAAGGCGAACGGCGGCCCCGTGGTGGCGGCCTACAACCAGCAGGCCGAGGCGGCGGGACAGCCGCCGCTCGACCCGGCGACCGCGACGTGGGAGGACGTGCCTGCCGAGGCCCGCGACCTGATCGAGCAGTCCGTACAGGCCGGAGTCTCCGGGAACTGCTGAGCCGGGCTCAGCCGCGCAGGGCGTCCGACAGCGCCCGCGCGGCGGCCTCCGGATCGTCGGCGGCCGTGATGGCACGGACCACCACGATGCGGGTCGCGCCGGCGCCGAGAACCTCGGGAAGCCGTTGCTGGTCGACGCCGCCGATCGCGAACCACGGACGCAGCGGTGCAGCCTCCGCGGTGCTGCGCACCAGCTCCAGTCCCGATGCCGCTCGGCCGGGCTTGGTGGGCGTGGCCCACACCGGGCCGGTGCAGAAGTAGTCGACGTCCTCCTCGATCGCGGCCAGGCTGGCCTGCGCCCGGTTGCTCGTCGAGCGGCCGATCACGACGTCCGGGCCGACGATCCGCCGCGCGTAGTGCACCGGGAGATCGTTCTGCCCGAGATGCAGGACGTCGGCGCCAGCCGCCAGCGCGACGTCGGCCCGGTCGTTGACGGCGAGCAGCGCGCCATGACGCCGGGCCGCGGCCCCGATCACCGCGAGCGCCGCGAGCTCCTCCTTCACCTCCATCGGACCGAATTCGCGCTCACCGGCCGATCCCTTGTCGCGGAGTTGCACGATGTCGACGCCACCGGCGAGAGCGGCCTCGACGAAGTGCGCCAGGTCACCCTTCTCGCGGCGGGCGTCGGTGCAGAGGTAGAGACGCGCATCGGCGAGTCGTTCGCGGGGCGTCGGGTGCTTGACGGACTGGGAGGCATGCACACCCCGAACGGTAGTCTCTAGTGCGGACGAATCAACACGGGAGTCCCGAGGGATACGGGGCTGAGAGGGGGCCTGCCGGCCCCGACCGTCATACCTGACCCGGATCATGCCGGCGCAGGGAGTGAGGTGGAGTGAATGACCCGATCGGTATCCGTGGTCGGCGGCGGGGTGATCGGCCTGTCGATCGCGTGGCGCGCCGCGCAGCGCGGCTGGGCGGTGACGCTGTACGACCCGGCGCCCGGCAGCGGGGCGTCGTGGGTCGCGGGCGGCATGCTGGCGCCGCTGTCGGAGGGCTGGCCCGGTGAGGAGAGGGCGCTCGCCCTGGGGGCGGCGTCGCTGCAGCGGTGGCCCGACTTCGGCACCGAGCTCGAGCGACTCGCGGACCTGACGCTGTTCACCTCCGACGACTCGCTCACCGTCGCGCTCGACGCCGCCGACGCCGCCGATCTGCACACGATCGCCGACTGGGTGGCCGAGCAGGGCCACGAGCTGCGCATCCTGAACCGGTCGCAGATCCGCGAACTCGAACCGGCGCTGGGACGCGGGATCCGGCTGGCGCTGCAGGCACCCACCGAACTGGCCGTCGACAACCGGCTGCTGGTGCGTGCGCTGCGGACCGCGGCGATCGCGGCCGGGGTCGAACTGGTCGAGCGCACCGTGACCGATCTCGACGAGCTCACCACCGACCAGGTGGTGCTGGCGGCGGGCTCGCACTCGCCCCGGCTGTGGCCCGACCTGCCGGTGCGTCCGGTCAAGGGCGAGATCCTGCGGCTGCGGGCCCGGCCGGGCGTGACGCCCGCGCCCCGGCGCACCATCCGCGGCAGTGTGCACGGACGGCCGTCGTACCTGGTGCCGCGCGCCGACGGGATCGTGGTGGGCGCAACGCAGTACGAGTCCGGCCACGACACGCAGGTGACGGTGGCCGGCGTGCGGGACCTGATCGCCGATGCCGAGGCATTGATGCCGGCGATCGGGGAGTACGAGCTGTACGAGGCAAGAGCCGGTCTGCGCCCGATGAGTCCGGACAACCTGCCGATCATCGGTCGCGTCTCCGACCGGGTGATCCTCGCGACCGGGCACGGCCGCAACGGGATCCTGATGACGCCCGTGACGGCGGACGCGGCGGTCGCGATTCTCGACGACAACCCCTTGGCGGAGGCGGAAAGCGCCGCTGCCGAAAGATTTTCACCCGCGAAGGCATGAGTGAGGTTTGGATGAGTGAATTGATCGGCGTCACCGTCAACGGTGAGGACCGGGAATTCGACGGCCCGCTGACGGTGACGGAGCTGCTCGAGCGGATGGACCTGCCGCAGCGCGGTATCGCCGTCGCGGTGGGCGGGGCGGTGTTCCCGCGCGGCCGGTGGACCGAGCCGGTGGGTCGCGGCTGGGAGATCGAGATCCTCACGGCGGTGCAGGGTGGCTGACATGGGGAAGCTGACGATCGCCGACCGCACCTTCGGCTCGCGCCTGATCATGGGCACCGGCGGCGCCGCGAACCTCGCGGTGCTCGAGGAGGCGCTCGTGGCGTCGGGCACCGAACTGACCACCGTCGCGATGCGCCGTGTCGATGCCGCCGGCGGCACCGGGGTGCTGGACCTGCTGCGCCGGCTCGACATCGCGCCGCTGCCGAACACCGCCGGTTGCCGGGGCGCCGCCGAAGCCGTGCTCACCGCGCAGCTCGCGCGGGAGGCGCTCGAGACCGACTGGGTCAAGCTCGAGGTGATCGCCGACGAGCGCACACTGTTGCCCGACGCGATCGAATTGGTCAGCGCTGCAGAGCAGTTGGTGGACGACGGTTTCACGGTGCTGCCCTACACCACGGACGACCCGGTGCTCGCGAAGCGGCTCGAGGACGTCGGCTGTGCCGCCGTGATGCCGCTGGGCTCGCCGATCGGGACGGGCCTGGGAATTTCCAACCCGCACCACATCGAGATGATCGTCGACGCCGCGAACGTCCCGGTGATCCTCGACGCCGGCATCGGCACCGCGAGCGACGCGACGCTCGCGATGGAGTTGGGTTGCGACGCCGTGCTGCTGGCGACCGCCGTCACCCGCGCGAAGGACCCGGCGCTCATGGCGTCGGCGATGCGCGGCGCGGTCACCGCCGGCTACGAGGCCCGGCACGCCGGGCGGATCCCCAAGCGGTTCTGGGCGCAGGCGTCGTCGCCCATGTGAGTGCCGCTCGGTGAGTGTTTCGGCCGGAGCGTCCCTTTCGGGGAAAGGCGCTCCGGCCGACGCGGATCACGGAATGATCGACATCCCTGGCCGACGCCGAAATCAGGCTAGGCTCGGGAAAACTTGCTCCGTTGGTTCGAGTGCCTGGAGGGCATGCCATGACGACGCTGAGTACCGATCTCCTCGACCTGCTGCGCTCGGATGTGGTGGCGTGGAACGCCCGCCGCGACGAACTGACCTACGTCCCCGATCTGCACGGCCTCGATCTGTCCGGTGCCGATCTCGCCGGGGCCAACCTCACCGGAGCCAACCTGGCCGGCACGGACCTGTCCGGGGCCGACCTGACGGCGGCCGAACTCGGCGGCGCCGACCTGACGGGCGCGGACCTGTCCGGCGCGGTCGCCGCCGACGCCGACTTCACCGAGGCGTACCTGACGCACGCGAAGCTCACCGGCGCGGTCCTGACGCTGTCGTTCCTGACCTCCACGTACCTCGCCCACGCCGACCTGGCCGGAGCCGACCTGTCGGGCGCGTACATGACCGGCGCGCATCTCGAGGACGCCGACCTGACCGGCGCGCGGCTGACGGGGGCGTACCTCGCGCACGCGGACCTCACCGGCGCGGTGTTCTCGACCGCGGACGTCAGCGGGGCGGATCTGACCGACGTCACCATGCCGGACGGGGCGCTCCGGGCCTGACTGGGGGTGATCCCCCAGCCGCCTCCGGGTACGTGTCATCCCGGAGTATGACGCGCGCATAGACCCCGGACCGATGCGCCGGTGGGGGCGTTTCGGGCAGAGTGGTGCCCATGATTGAAGTGAGGGGACTGACGAAGACCTACGGGTCGACGAGAGCGGTGGACGATCTCACGTTCTCCGTGAAGCCGGGGATAGTCACCGGCTTCCTCGGCCCGAACGGCGCCGGCAAGTCGACGACCATGCGGATGATCCTCGGCCTCGACAAGCCCACATCGGGTACCGCACTGATCGAGGGGGTGCCGTACAGCCGGCTCGAGCGGCCGCTGCGCACCGTGGGCGCGCTGCTCGACGCCAAGTGGGTGCACCCCAACCGGTCCGCGAAGGCGCACCTGCAGTGGATGGCGGCGGCCAACTCCTTGCCGCAGTCGCGCGTCGACGAGGTGCTGGCGCTGGTCGGCCTCACCGAGGTGGCCGGCAAGAAGGCCGGCGGGTTCTCGCTCGGTATGTCGCAGCGGCTCGGTCTGGCCGGCGCATTGCTGGGCGACCCGAAGGTCCTGCTCTTCGACGAGCCGGTCAACGGCCTCGACCCGGAGGGCATCGTCTGGATCCGCAAGTTCATGCAGAGCCTGGCCGCCGAGGGCCGCACGGTGCTGGTCTCGAGCCACCTGCTGTCGGAGATGTCGCTGACCGCCGAGCACCTCATCGTGATCGGCCGCGGTCGTCTCATCGCCGACACGAGCGTCAAGGACTTCGTCGACCGCGCGTCGGATTCGTCGGTGCGGGTGCGCAGCCCGCAGCTCGACGCGTTGCGCGGGGTGCTCACAGCACAGGGCTTCGCCGTCCGCGACGAGGCCGGCGCCGATCACCAGCCGGCGCTGCTGGTTTCGGGCGCCCGCACCGACGACGTCGGCGCGCTCGCCGGTGCAAACGGCATCGTGCTGCACGAGCTGGCGTCGCAGCGCGGTTCGCTCGAGGACGCGTTCATGAAGCTCACCGGCGACGACGTGCAGTACCACGCGCAGGTCGCCACCCGGCCGGCCGGTGTGCCGCAGCAGAACATGGGAGGTGCGCTCCGATGAGCGTGTTGAATGCAGAGCGCATCAAGCTCACGTCCACCAAGTCGCCGATGTGGTGCAGCCTCATCGCGGTCGTCGTCAGCGTCGGCTTCGCGGCCATCATGGGCGCGGCGTACAAGTCGCTGGTCTCGTCGGGCGACTACTCGATGGGCGACTTCACGGTCGCCTACACCCAGGCCGGCGCGGCCCAGTTCGGTGCCATGCTGGTGATGATCATGTCGGCGCTGGCAGTGACCACGGAGTACCGGTTCGGCGTCATCCGCACCACGTTCCAGGCGATCCCCAATCGGTCGCGGGTGATCGGCGGCAAGGCTCTGCTGCTGGCGGGCGTCGCCGCGGTCCTGGGCCTGGTGATCGCGCTGGCGTCGTTCTTCGTCGCACAGGGGATCTCGGGCCAGACGCTGTCGATCGGCGACGGCAGCAATGCCCGCGAGCTGTTCGGCATTCCCATCTACTACGCGCTGCTGGCGGTGCTGGCGGTCGGGGTCGGCACGTTGATCCGTCAGTCGGCGGGCGCCATCTCGCTGCTGCTGCTGTGGCCGCTGGTGATCGAGAGCCTCGCCACCATGATCCCCAAGGTGGGCAAGTACGTCGGCGAGTTCGGCCCGTTCAACAACGTGACCTACTTCCTCGGCAGCGGCGGTGGTTACGACTTCCACTGGGGTCCGTGGGGTGGTCTGCTGTACTTCGCCGCGTTCGTGGCGATCGTCTTCGGCGCCGCGCTGTTCGCGGTGAACAACCGCGACGCCTGAGCCGGTACGTGCTCGACGAGCGCCCGACCGGGAATCCGGTCGGGCGCTTCGGTTGTCTGCGGCCGGGACGAGATCCTCGCATTTCCCGCCGGCCGGCTGAGCTGCTGAAGGACCGGGGCCGGTCGGGGTAGTCTCCCCGCATGCGGGTGAGGGCGGGGTTGGTCGCGGGTCTGGCCGGTGCACTGCTGCTTGCGGGGTGCAGCGATCCCGACGACGCGGACCCACCTGTGGACGGGCCGGGGCTGGCCGCGGCGATCGACACCGACGCGGTGATCGCCGACCTCGAACAGTTGCAGCGGGTCGCGGACGAGAACGGCGGCAACCGCGCGGTCGGCACACCCGGCTACGACGCCAGCGTCGACTACGTCGTCGGTCAACTCGAGGATGCCGGATTCGACGTCGCGACACCGGAATTCGACGTCGAGGAGTTCACTGCTCGCACCCAGACCCTGGCGTATTCCGGCCGCGACGTGCCGGTGGAGGCGCTCACGTACTCGCCCGCGACCCCACCGGGCGGGCTCACCGCCCGGCTGGTGCCGGCGCCGGCGGACGACACCCCCGGCTGCGAGGCCACCGACTACGACGGCACGGACGTCGCGGGCGCGGTGGTGCTGGTGGACCGCGGGTCGTGTCCCTTCGCGCAGAAGCAGCAGGTCGCGGCCGATCTGGGCGCCGCCGCCGTGCTGGTCGCGAACAACACGGACGAGGCCCTGGGCGGCGGCACGCTCGGCGGCACCGACGAGGCACGGATCCCCACCGGCGGCGTCGGCAAGGCGGACGGTGCGGCTCTGCGGCAGGGCGGCGACGTGACACTCACCCTCGACACGACCGTCGAGAAGACCCGGTCCCGCAACGTGATCGCGCAGACGAAGACCGGCGATGCCGACAACGTGGTCATGGTGGGTGCGCACCTGGACTCGGTACCGGACGGCCCCGGCATCAACGACGACGGTTCGGGTGTCGCGTCGGTGCTCGAGACCGCCCGGCAGCTGGGTGCGGCGCCGAACGTGACCAACGCGGTGCGGTTCGCGTTCTGGGGCGCCGAGGAGGTGGGTTTGAACGGATCGGAGGCCTACGTCGGGAGCCTCGACGACGCGGCCCGCTCCGAGATCGCGCTGTACCTCAACTTCGACATGGTGGGCTCGCCCAACGCCGGCTACTTCGTGTACGACGGCGACAACTCCGACAACGTGGGCGAAGGGCCCGGACCGGAGGGATCGGCCGGCATCGAGCGCACGTTCGGTGCGATCCTGCTGCAGTCGGGGGTCACTCCGGGCGGAACGGACTTCGACGGCCGTTCGGACTACGGGCCGTTCATCGCGGTCGGTATCCCCGCCGGGGGACTGTTCACGGGCGCGGAGGACCGGAAAACCCCAGTGCAGGCGGAACAATGGGGCGGCGAGCCGGACGCCCCGCTCGACCCGAACTACCACACCCCCCAGGACACCGTGGCGAATCTGGACCGCGCGGCACTGGCACTGAATGCCCGCGCGATCGGCCACGGTGTGGGCCACTATGCGCAGTCGGTCGAGGGGGTCAACGGGGTGCCGCCGGCCGGCGACGCCCGGAGCGCGGCGCGGGCCGATGTGGGGAAGTAGGCGCCGGGACCGCCGTCACCCGGAGGTTCTGCGGGACGACCCGGCCGCGATTACTCTTGCCGGGGTGACTGACGACCCGCAGGGCGACGGCGCCGCCTCGGAACCGCCTCGGGTGGATTCCGGTGCGGAGGACGGGCACGCCAAGGTCACCGGCTCGGTCGCCCGATGGGTCCGCGACGCGGACCGGCAACCACAACTCGTCGACGCGGTCCGGCGGATCCGGCGCGCGCTGCCCGGGGACCCGTCGTTCGGGGACCCGTTGTCCACGACCGGGCCGGGTGGGGCCCGCGCCGCCGCCCGCATGATCGACACCGGCGCGGGCGCGTCCCGTGAGGTGAGCATGGCGGCCCTGCAGGTGTTGCAGGCGGTGCTGGAGAAGACGTGGGGCAGCCCCGCGAACGGCGAGGTCACCATCGTCTTCACGGATCTGGTCGGGTTCTCGAGCTGGTCGTTGCAGGTGGGGGACGGTGCGACGCTGTCGCTGCTGCGAGAGGTCGCGGCCACCATCGAGCCGCCGATGATCGCGCGCGGCGGGCAGGTGGTCAAACGTCTGGGGGACGGCTTGATGGTGGTCTTCGACCACCCGGACAAGGCCGTCGAGGCGGTGTTCGCGGCCCGCGCGGCGCTCGCGACCCTGGACCACGCCGGCTACCGGCCCCGCATGCGCGTGGGCCTGCACACCGGCGCGCCGCAGGCGGTCGGCGCCGACTGGTTCGGTGTCGACGTCAACGTCGCCGCGCGGATGATGGAGCTCGGCGGCAACGGCAACGTGGTGATCTCCGGCAACACGTACGACGCGATCGGCGAGGAGTGCCTGGACCAGCTGGGCATGGTCGCCAAGCGCTACCGGCGCGGGCTGCTGGCGGCGCCGCAGCGCGGGGTGCCGGAGGACCTGCGGGTCTACGTGCTGCGCCCGGCGCCGGCGGGGCGATGACGCGGGGGATCGCGCTGCGTCGGGTGGTTATTGCGCTGTGTACTCGGCCGTTGCCGCAGTAACCGCCCGAGGTGGTGCCCATGGTGCGTCGGTGACGCCTCAGCCGGACGAATCCGACGACTTCGGGGAACCGTTGCCGCTGCCGGTAGTCGGCGCGCACACTGGGGAACGTGACCGAGTCCGGGCATCCGCAGCGCACCCCCTTCTACGGGGTGTTGATGATCATCGCGGCGCTGGCGGCGGCGATCGCGGTGAGCTACTACGGGCCCACGTGGTTCCGGATCACCGTCTACATTCTCGCGGTGCCGGTGGTGGCGGTCGGGTTCGTCTTCACCCTGCGCGACTATTCGCGCTGACCGGGCGGTCGCCGATCAGGCGTCTTTCAGATCGAGTCGCCACAGCGGCGACACCGGACCGTGCCCGGCGCCCAGGTCGTACGACGCCTCGAGGCACCTGGTGACCCATTCCTTGCCGAACGCGACCGCGTCGGGCATCGCGTAGCCGTTGGCGAGCGCGCACGTGACGGCCGCGGCCAGGGTGTCGCCGCCGCCGTGATCGTTGCCGGTGTCGATCCGCGGGCTGGTGAACTCGTGGAAGGTGTCGCCGTCGAACAGCAGGTCGGTGCTGGACGTCGACGAGCGCAGGTGCCCGCCCTTGACCATCGACCACTGCGCGCCCAGTGCGTGCAGGGCCTCGGCGGCGCGGCGGGCGGTGGCGTCGTCGACCACCTCGATGCCGGTAATGAGCCGGACCTCGTCGAGGTTCGGGGTCACCAGCGACGCGATCGGGATGAGGGTGTTCCGGACGGCGTCGAGCGCCTCGGCGTGCAGCAGCGGATCGCCGTGCATGGATGCGCACACCGGGTCCACCACCAACGGGACGGAGCCGCCGCGGCCGATGCCCACCTCGGTACACACCTGCGCGACGGCCTCGATGATCGCGGTGGACGCGAGCATGCCGGTCTTGGCGGCGGAGACGCCGATGTCCAGGGCCACGCAGCGCACCTGCGCGGCCACCGTCTCGGGCGGGATCTCGTGAAAACCACTGACGCCCACCGAGTTCTGCACGGTCACCGCGGCCACCGCGACGCACGCGTGCACGCCACACATCGCCATGGTGCGCGAATCGGCCTGGATACCGGCGCCGCCGCCGGAGTCGGTGCCGGCGATGGTGAGGGCGCGGATCGGGGTCTGGCCGGTCGGCGTCAGGGGCAGGTAGTTCACGGCCTCGAGCCTACCCAGGCGAGGCGGGTGCGCCGGACGGTGGTGTGAGGCGTGCGGTGGTGCTGGATGCTGGGACGTCCACGGCGTGAGTCGTCCCGGTGCCGGCGGATACCGGCACCGGGACGAGGCCAGCGGTGGATCAGGCGGTGGGGGTGTTCAGGTACTCGTCCAACTCCCAGCCGGCGACGTTGTAGACGGCGCTGGTGGTGGACAGGGAGTTACCGGCGCCCGCGGAGGGCAGGCCCGCCCGCAGGTTGACGGCCCAGTTCAGGGATCCGAGCGGGCCGCAACCGGAGGCTCCGGGGACGGCGAAGTCGGTGGCGGTGTGGGGTGCCTGGGTCCAGACGCCACCCGGCACATCGGGGCCGTTGGTCGAGATCCATTCGGCGGGCCCGGCGCTGTCCACGAGTGCGAGGGACAGGTTGATCGGGGTGGCGGCGGAGCCGATGTAGCAGTTGTCGCCGAGGAGTGGGTTGGAGAGCTTGAGCCGCATCGGAAGCTGCACGGCGAGGTTGTAGGGATCGACGTCGGGCAGGGCGACGGCCTCCACGGTCGCCTGGATGGCGGTGGGGCCGAAGTTCTCCGCCGACGCGGCGCCGAATGCTCCGCCGGGAACGGTGATCGGGTTCGCATACACACCGAACTTGCCGTCGTCGGCGGCGGGGACGAAGACCTGCTCGCCCGTCACGCCGCCGGCGATCATCAGGCTGCCGTCGGGGACCGCGACGTCGAGATTGCCGATGCGCATGTTGCCGTCCCGGATGATCACCGTCATGCAGGTGCCGCCGATCTCGTCGTCGTAGACCAGATCGAGCCGGCAGGTGTCCCAGTTCTGGAACTCGTACGGCGTGCCGGGCGCGGCCGACGAGCCGGTCGAGGAGCCGCTGCTGCCGGACGAGCCGCTGCTGCCTTCGGACGAGCCACTGCTGCCCTCGGAGCTGGCAAGGCTGCCCGAGCTGCCGCTGCTACCCAGGCTGCCTTCTGCCGCGGCTACGCCACCGCCGAGGAGTGCGAGGGCCGCTGTCGCGGCGAGGACGGACGAGCGGGTTATGGACTTGCGCATCTACTTCCCCCTACGGATTGTGTGCTCGTTCAGGTTGGTTCGGGTAGACCCTGACGCTCCCTGCTGGCGCAGACTGCGGCAGAGCCGGTATCGCCGTCGAGGTAGGAAGCCACCTCGTGCGTCGATGTCCAGTGTCGAGGTGCGCCGAAGGCCTCCGAGTGCGAGGCGGCTCGTCTGCCTTCGGCTTCCTCATCCGGGGTCAGGAGCGAATTCTGACCGGACGCGTGTACGGATCGTTACACATACGGGTCGGTCGGAATACGGTTTCGGGCAAATGCGTGTCCCGTTCCGAAATTCGCAAATCTGTACTGCGGTGCAATCATTCGCGTCGGCGGCGAGTGGTGGTGGCCGCTCGGAGAGGTGCTGCGGCCGGATGCTCGATGTGAAGATCGCTGCGTTCCAACGGCATCGAGGAACTCTCGCGTGGCGAGGAGGGTGGTGCCGTGCGGGTGTTCGGTGCTTCCGGGAGTCGGCGGGAGCGTATGGCCGTCTGCCGGGCCATTCGAGAAGCGTCTGAGGGTGCGGGCGGCCGGCTCGGGCAGGAAGCCCGGCGGGTGGAGGTGGGGGAGGTGTCGACAGAGATTCGGTCGAATGCCTGACAGGCGAAGACTGTTACCTGTAGTTATAGTGGCGTGGATCACATTGTTGTCTCGAAAGCGTCCCGAGGAGGTGTCGTGTTCGCCGATTCGCCCAGTGCCGACGTGACCGACAATACCGACCAGAACCGCTTCGAGTTGCGGCTCAACGGAGACCTGGTGGGAATCGTCGGCTACTACGACACCTCACCTGCCCGGGGTCGCGGCGCGCGGAAACCCACTCCCGTCGTCTCGTTCATGCACACCGTCGTCGTCGAGGACTTCGGGCACCGTGGGCTGGCCGCCGTCATGGTGCGGCGCTCGCTGGACCGGGCCCGCGACTACGGCTGGCGCGTGCGCCCGGTGTGCACGTACGTGCAGCGGTTCGTCGAAGCCAACCCGGAGTACCTGGATCTGATGGCGCCGCCCGAGGCGTCCGACGCGATCTCGATGAATTGATCGACCCGCGGCCACGCCGTGGTCAAGGATCGGCATCGATCGCCCCACCCGTCCCGAAACGGACCCGGCGGCGGCCGTTCGGCCGGTTTCATGGGGAACGTGAACAGTAAATCGCCACGGCCGGTGAGCACTGTCGCCGATGCCGTACGCATCGTCGACAGCCCGCCCCACGAGCGCTACGAACTGTGGGTGCGCGACGACCTGGTCGGCATCCTCGGCTACCACCGCGACAGTGCCGGGCCGTCCGGGGACGTGCTCACGCTGCTGCACACCGTCGTCCGCGAGGACCGGAGCGGCCGCGGTTGGGCGGCGGTGCTGGTGCGGACCGTGCTCGACCGCGCCCGCAGCGAGGGAACCCGGATCCGTCCGGTGTGCACCTACGCCACCCGGTTCCTCGGCACCCACACCGAGTACCTGGACCTGCTCGACGAGCAGGGAATCTGATCAGGCCAGATCGACCACGACCGGCGCGTGGTCGCTCGCGCCCTTGCCCTTGCGCTCGTCCCGGTCGATGTGGGCGCCGGTGACCCGCGCCGCGAACGCGGGGGAGCCCAGCACGTAGTCGATGCGCATACCCTGCCGCTTGGGGAACCGCAGCTGCGTGTAGTCCCAGTAGGTGTAGACGCCCGGGCCCGGCGCGTGCGGGCGCACCACATCGGCGAAACCGGCGTCGGCGAACGCGTCGAACGCGTCCCGCTCCGGCTGCGACGTGTGCGTCTTGCCCTCGAAGAACGCCGGATCCCACACGTCCTCGTCGGTGGGCGCGACGTTCCAGTCGCCCACCAGCGCGATCTGCGCGTCCGGGTTGCCGGCCAGCCAGCCCTCCGCGTCCGCGCGCAGCTTCGCCAGCCACTCCAGCTTGTAGACGTAGTGCGGATCCGTCAGCTCACGGCCGTTGGGCACGTACAGGCTCCACACCTGCACCCCGCCGACGGTCGCACCGATCGCACGGGCCTCCTGCGCGGCCTCCGCCTCCGGATCCTTGTCGAACCCGGGCTGGTCCGCGAAGCCGATCTGCACGTCCTCGAGCCCGATCCGCGACGCGATGGCCACGCCGTTCCACTGGCTCAGGCCCACGTGCGCCACCTCGTAGCCGGCCTCGGCGAACCGCTCGTACGGGAACTGCTCGTCCTTGCACTTGGTTTCCTGCATCGCCAACACATCGGTGTCGGTGCGGGCCAGCCAGTCCAGGATCCGGTCGGTTCGGGCACGGACCGAGTTCACATTCCACGTCGCGAGTCGCACACCGCAGAGGGTAGTCAGCCACCCCGACAGTCACCGAACCCGGCCGTCGGACCGGCGCACCGGTTTGGGTCCCAGCGCCTTGAGCCGCACCACGTCGGCGCGCTCGATCTCCACCACGCGGTCGTCGGCGGTGCGGACCACCACCGTCGGCTCGAGCTGTTCGAGCGTCCCGATCACGTCGGTGAGCGGGTGTGAGCCCCCGGGTGGCAGGCGATACCGCACCACCACCCGGCCGCCGAGCGTCGGTTCCGGGCTCGTCACGGGAAGACCGTCAGTCCTCGTCGACGTCGTCGTGACCGAAGGGGTCGTCGACGGTGCCCGGCGTCCAGCTGAGCCCGGGCACGCCCCAGCCCTCCCGCTTGATCGTCTTCTTCGCGGCGCGCGCGTTGCGGCCGATCAGCACGTCCACGTACAGGAAGCCGTCGAGGTGACCGGTCTCGTGCTGCAGCATCCGTGCGAAGAAGCCGTGGCCCTCGATCTCGACCGGGTTGCCGTGCTCGTCGGTGCCGGTGACCTTGGCCCAGTCGGCGCGGCCGGTGGGGAACTGCTCACCGGGAACCGACAGGCAGCCCTCGACGTCGTCGTCCGGGTCCGGCATGGTCTCCGGGATCTCCGACGTCTCGAGCACCGGGTTGATCACGCAGCCGCGGCGCATCACGGGCTTGCCGGACGCGTCCTTGCCGGCCTCGTAGTCCGGGCAGTCGTACACGAACAGACGCTTGGCGACGCCCACCTGGTTCGCGGCCAGACCCACACCGTTCGCGGCGTCCATCGTCTCGTACATGTCGCGGATCAGATCGGCGAGCTCGGCGGGGGACTCGGTCACGGGCTTGGTCGGCTCGTGCAGGACGGGATCGCCGACGATGCGGATCGGAAGGATTGCCATGGTCACCAAGGATAGTGGGCGTGATATTCGCGGCGCGTCCCCCCGGAAGAGGGTTCTCCCACCCGCGGGCGTGGTTCAATGACCAGGAAGAACAACGGTGTAATTCGTGTTCGGTCCACGGGGCGCGCGGAGGTTCGCCGGTGTCGGGCTGGACCGGCAGTCATCGAGCAGTCGAGGAGTGAGATGGACGGCGCAGCAGCGCGGAACCAATCTGAGCGGCCCGACAGCACGTCGGGGAACGAAGTGGGCGCGGACGGACTGACCCGCCGCGAGCACGACATCCTGTCCTTCGAGCGTCAGTGGTGGAAGTACGCGGGCGCCAAGGAAGAGGCCATCAAGGAACTCTTCTCCATGTCGGCCACCCGCTACTACCAGGTGCTCAACGCGCTCGTCGACCGCCCCGAGGCGCTGGCCGCCGACCCGATGCTGGTCAAGCGGTTGCGGCGGTTGCGGGCCAGCCGGCAGAAGGCCCGCGCGGCCCGCCGTCTCGGGTTCGACCTCTCCACGTAGCCCGCCGTTCCGGCCGCCCCCCAACCGCCGGCCCTCGTCACCTCGCTACCGGACGGGACCGACGGGCCGATTAAGGTCGAAGCCGTGACCACCCCGAACCCCGAGTCGTCAGGCCCCCCGCTGCGCGCGATCGCGATGGTGCTGATCGCGCTCGCGATCCTCTTCGCCGGCCTCGGTGCGGCCTCCCTGGGCGGCTCGGATTCCGACGAATCGGAGCCCGTGGCCGCCACCAGCAGCGCGTCGACGGCTCCGGTCACCACCACGACGTCCGCCGCCGCATCCGCCCCGCGGACCACGTCCGCCGCCGCGGCGCCGCCGGCCACGACGACGACCGCGGCCGGTACGACGACGAAGTCCGCGACCGCGTCGGCGCCCGCACAGGTGGACAAGTCCGTACCGGTGCGGGTGTTCAACAACAGCACCGTGTCCGGGCTCGCCGCCCAGACCGCGGACGAGCTGACGTCGACCGGTTGGAACGTCTCCGAGACCGGCAACTACAGCTACGGGCTCATCCAGGTGACCACCGTCTACTACCGCACCGGCAACGCGTCCGAGAAGCAGGCCGCCGAGTCGATCGCCGCGGAACTGGGCGTCAAGGCGGAACCGCGCTTCGAGGGCATCACGAGTGCGTCACCCGGTGTGATCGTCATCGTCACCTCCGAGTAGGACCACCGGCCCTGCTCGTTATGATCATCGGCAGATTTCAACCACCTCGAAGGAGCGGTTCGATGGCCCCGCAATTCACTCGTCGCAAGTCCTGGCGCGTCGTGACCCCGTTGGTCGCGATCGCCGCGCTGGGGCTGACCGCGTGCTCGAACAACGAGGAGCCCAGCGACCAGCCCGGCACCACCCCGCCGGTGTGGACGGGTTCCGCCGCTCCGGGCGGCGAGCACGGCGAGGGCGGTTCCGAGCACGCCACCACCACTGCCTCCGCGGACAACGTGTCGGTGCAACTCAAGGACGCCAAGGGCAGCCAGGTGGGCACCGCGACGCTCACCGAGACCGACGGCTACGTGCAGATCACCGTCGACGCGCAGGGCCTGACGCCCGGCTTCCACGGGATGCACATCCACTCGGTCGGCAAGTGCGAGCCCAACTCCGTCGCCCCCACCGGCGGCGAGCCCGGCAACTTCCTCTCCGCGGGTGGCCACTTCCAGGTGGCGGGCCACACCGGTCACCCGGCCAGCGGCGACCTCACCTCCCTCGAGGTGCGCGAGGACGGCAAGGCGTACCTGGTCACCACCACCGACGCCTTCACGCTCGACGACCTGAAGAACGACGGCAAGGGCACCGCGCTGATGATCCACGCGGACGCCGACAACTTCGCGAACGTTCCCACCCGCTACGCGCTGCCCGACAACGCGCCCGTCCCGGACCAGCAGACGCTGACCACCGGTGACGCCGGCGGACGCGTCGCATGCGGTGTCATCGGCGCCTGATCCACGGCACACGAATCACCTGGACGGCGGGGCCTGAGGGCCCCGCCGTTCGGCGTTCCGGTGGGCGATTCGTCGTGTCCTGCGTGCCCCTGGACGCTGTGGTTGGATCGTTTCTGTGGGCATCCCCTTCGCAGCATCACCGCGTCCGACCATCGGAGTGGAATGGGAGATCGCGCTGGTCGACCGCACCACCCGCGACCTCTCCAACACCGCCGCGGAAGTTTTCGACGCCGTCGGCGAACTGGCCGAGAAACCTCGCGCCACCAAGGAGTTGCTGCGTAACACCGTCGAGCTCGTCACCGGCGTCTGCGACAACGTGGGCGAGGCCGTCGACGACCTCGCCGAGACCATGTCACTGGTCCGCCGGGCCGCCGACCCGCTGGGCGTCGATCTCATGTGTGCGGGCACGCACCCGTTCGCGCAATGGTCCACCCAGTTGATCACCCGCACCCCGCACTACGACGAGCTCATCGAGCGCACCCAGTGGTGGGGACGGCAGATGCTCATCTGGGGCGTGCACGTACACGTCGGGATCTCCGCGAAGGAGAAGGTGTTCCCGATCCTCAACGCGCTGCTGCTGAAGTACCCGCACCTGCTGGCGCTGTCGGCGTCCTCGCCGATGTGGACCGGTGTCGACACCGGATACGCCAGCAACCGGGCGCTCATGTTCCAGCAGCTGCCGACGGCCGGGCTGCCGTTCCAGTTCGAGAACTGGACGCAGTTCGAGGGTTACGTGGACGACCAGATCACCACCGGCGTCATCGGTGACCTCGGCGGACTGCACTGGGACATCCGTCCGGCGCCCCGTTGGGGCACCATCGAGGTCCGCGTCTGCGACGGCATCTCGTCCTTCAGTGAACTGAGCGCGCTCGTCGCGCTCATCCACTGCCTGATCGTCGATCTCGACACCCGCCTCGAGGCGGGGGAGACGCTGCCGTCCATGCCGCCGTGGCACGTGCAGGAGAACAAGTGGCGCGCCGCCCGGTACGGGCTCGACGCCGAAGTGATCCTCGGCGCCGACAACCGTGAACGCCTGGTCACCGACGACCTCGACGAGCTGCTCGAGAAGCTCACCCCCACCGCGGTGCGGCTCGGCTGCGCGGACGAACTCGCGCGCGTCGCCGACATCCCGCGCCGCGGGGCGTCGTACCAACGTCAGCGCAAGGTGGCCGCCGCGACCGGCGGTGACGTCCGCGCCGTCGTCAGCTCCCTGGTCGACGAACTCGACACGTAAGACCCGATTCACCCGCCGTTTACTATGGACGGCGTGTTTGTGGACGGTGGTGCGCATACGGAGCCGGTGCGGCTCACCGGTCGAACCCGGAACATCTTGCTGGCGACCGCCGTCGTCGCGGTGATCGCCACCCTCACCGGGCTGCAGGTCTTCGCGTCCGGCCGCGGTTTCCAGGGGCCGCTGGACAGCCTCCTCGACGACTTCGTGGGCACCCCCAAGTCGGCGTCGGTGCCGTGGGCCGGTCTGGTGCTGGCGATGGTCGGGCTCACCAACCGGCAGCGGATCGTGGCGCTGTCGAGTGCCGCCGCGATCGACGTCGTGATCGCCGCCGTCCGCTACCTGGCCGGGGGCCCGCTCACCGTCGGCAACGGCGCCGTGCTCGTGCTGACCGGGCTCGGCGTCTGGGCGGGCTGGAAGTGGCAAGGCGAGCAGCGGCGCAACGCGCTCATGGGCGTCGGACTGGGCGCGCTGCTGATCGTCGCCACCAAGTTCGGCGACGTGTGGTTGCACATCACCGTCCTCGCCGGCCCGCAGGTCCTCGACCAGTACGTCCAGCTCGCCGACCACGCGCTCGGCAACCCGTCGTGGGTGATGGGCGAGGTGGTCGACGCGCTCGGCTCGGTCGGGTACGGCGTCCTGCACTGGGTGTACATCGAGCTGCCGGTCGCCGCGATCGTCGTCGCGCTGTACCAGCTGCGCAACGGCTGGCCGTCGCACCACCTGGTGCGCACGTTCCTGCTGATCGGACTCGTCGGACCGATCTTCTACATCCTGTTCCCGGTCGTGGGCCCCATCTTCGCGTTCGGCGCCGACGGCAACGGCTTCGAGGTGGGCGACTTCTGGCCGTCGCTGGTGCCGTTCGACCTGACGCCGTCGCCGCTGCCGTTCGACGGCGCCACCCCCCGAAACTGCATGCCCAGCCTGCACACCGCGTGGGCGCTGGCGATCTTCCTGCACTCGCGGCAGGGGCCGCGCTGGCTGCGCTGGGGTGGCACGTTCTGGCTGGTGTGCACGCTCAGCGCGACGCTGGGGTTCGGTTACCACTACGGCGTCGACCTCATCGCCGGCGCCGTGCTGACGCTGACGCTGGAGTCGGTGCTGCGCGCCCCCGAGCGCGGCTGGGGATGGTTCCGGATCCGCCTGGTCGTCGGGGGCACCGCGCTGTTGGCTGCGCTGTTGCTGAGCTACCGGTTCCTCGCGGTCGAGATCGCGCAGTACCCGGTGGTGTCGGCCCCGCTACTGCTCGGTGTGCCCGCGCTCTACGCCTACGCCCACTGGCGCACGTTCTACCGGGACCCCGTCGCCCCGCGTTCTTCGTCCCTGCCGCTCCCGGCGGACGCCCCGACCGCGCGCTGAGTGCGCACGACGGGGGCTACCGGAAGGAGCCCGGGGTGTCGTCGTGCTGGTCCATGAGCAGCCCGTCCCGGCCGCGCTGCTCGCGGTAGGCGACGCGGCCGACGCTGTGCGCGATCACCGGCGCGGTGAGCAGCGTGAACAGCCCGATGAGCACCAGCATCCAGATGTCGACGTTGCCGTGCAGCCGGATCACCGCGCCGATCAACACCAGCACCAGGCCGACGACCTGCGGTTTGGTGGCCGCGTGCATACGCGAGAGGGTGTCGGGGAAGCGGACGATGCCGATGGCCGCGGTGAGCGCGAGCAGCGAGCCGATGAGGATGCAGGCGGCGGCGAGGACGTCGAGGACGGTGTTCACGAGTCGTCACTCACCCGGAAGCGGGCCACACTCACCGAGCCGACGAAGCCGACCAGCGCGAGCGCCACCATGGCGGGCACGATCGAGGTGTCGCCGCTGTTCGCCGCCCACACCGCGAGCCCGCAGATCGCGGTGGCGACGAGGGTGTCCATCGCGA
Source organism: Rhodococcus sp. SGAir0479 (assembly GCF_005484805.1). Classification (NCBI taxonomy): domain Bacteria; kingdom Bacillati; phylum Actinomycetota; class Actinomycetes; order Mycobacteriales; family Nocardiaceae; genus Rhodococcus; species Rhodococcus sp. SGAir0479. The sequence goes on along the minus strand of NZ_CP039432.1, from coordinate 3,246,109 downwards.
CCAGCCGGTCGAGGCTGCCCGGCCCGGCCAGCAGCCGGTAGGTGGTCAGCAGCGCCGCCACCACCAGCATCGTCCCGGCAATGATCATCACGGCTGTCATGCCCCGTCCTCCCTGCCTTGTCCGTGGTAGTCGTAGTCGCGCAGATGCCACGGCGCCGGCTGCCAATCCGAGTCCCGCTCGAACGACGCGATGAACAGCCGCTCGAGCTGGCGCACCGAGCGGTAGAACTGGTCCACCGCCTTGGTGGTGCCCACGTCGAGAACGTGGACGTACACCGCGCGTCGGGGCTGGTCCACCTCGAGCACCATGGTGCCCGGGATCAGGTTCAGCACGTCGATGCACAGCGTGAGCACCAGATCCGACTTGATGCCCAGCTTGCAGCGCAGCACCCCGGTGACCGGCGGCGGGCCGGGCCGGATCGCCAGCCACGCCACCTGCACGCTCGACTGCGCGGCGTAGAAGACGATCACCCCGATCAGTTTGACGATCGAGAACAGGTGCACGCGGCCCTCGACCGGCACCCGTGGCAGCGGCAGCAGCCACATGATCAGCAGCCCGACGACGAGTCCGCCGACCAGGTTGGCGATGCTGAACTGGCCCCACAGCAGGATCCACACCAGCGCCAGCCACGCCAGGATGCCGACGCGCAGGACGCGTTCGCGGGTCATCGGTCACCTCCCTCGCCCAGGACCGCGGTGATGTAGACGTCGCGGTTCTGCAGGTCCTGCGCCGCCCGGTCGCTGATCCCGATCATCGGGCCGGCGAAGATCGTGAGCGCCAGGCCCACGCCCACCAGTCCGATCGTCGGCAGCAGCATGAACACCGGCATCCGGCCCACGTCCTCGCGGTCGACGAACGCGATGTCCTCCTCGGACTCGTCGATGAGCGCCGACGGGCTCACGTCCGCGAGATCGCCCTCGGGGGCGTCGGCGCGGGCCCGCCAGAACGCCTTGGTCCACACGCGGGCCACCGCGTACAGCGTCAACAGGCTGGTGACGGTGCCGCCCGCGACGAGCATCCACGACAGCGCACTCGGATGCGCGACACCGGCCTGCAGCAGCGCGATCTTCCCGATGAACCCGGAGAACGGCGGGATGCCGCCGAGGTTGAGCGCCGGGATCAGGAAGACGATCGCCAGCACCGGGCTGGCCGCCGCGAGCCCGCCGAGCCGGCGCAGCGACGACGATCCGGCCTGCCGCTCGATGAGCCCGACCACCAGGAACAACGTGGTCTGCACGACGATGTGGTGGGCCACGTAGTAGACGGCGCCGGAGAGCCCGGACTGCGTCGACAACGCGACACCGAAGATCATGTAGCCGATGTGACTGACCAGCGTGAACGACAGCAGACGTTTGATGTCGGTCTGCGCGATCGCGCCGAGGATGCCCACGATCATCGTGAGCAGACCGCACACCATCAGCACGTTGTCGAGCTCGCCCTGCGGGAACAGCAGGGTGTGGGCGCGGATGATCGCGTACACGCCGACCTTGGTGAGCAGGCCCGCGAACACCGCAGTGACCGGGGCCGGAGCGGTGGGGTAGGAGTCCGGCAGCCACGTCGAGAGCGGAAAGATCGCCGCCTTGATGCCGAACGCCACCAGCAGCACCCCGAAGATCGCCATGCGGGTGCCGACGGGGATGTCGTCGAGCCGCTGCGCCATCTGCGCGAGGTTGAGGGTGCCGGTCGCGGCGTACGCGAACGCCATGCCGCAGAGGAAGATCAGCGACGACACCATCGAGACCATGACGTACGAGACGCCGGCCCGGACCCGGTCGGCGCTCGCGCCCAGGGTCAGCAGCACGAAGCTCGCCGCCAGCAGCACCTCGAACCCGACGTACAGGTTGAACAGGTCGCCCGCCAGGAAGGCGTTGCACACGCCCGCGGTCAGCGCCAGGTAGGTCGGCAGGAAGATCGACACCGGCTGGTGTTCGTGGCCGTCCCGGATGCCCTGGCCGATCGAATAGATCATGACCGCGAGCAGCACGATCGACGACACCAGCAGCATCAGCGCCGACAGCCGGTCGACGACCAGCGTGATACCGATCGGGGTGTCCCAGCCGCCCACCTGGATCGCGGTGGTGCCGTGCCGATCGGCGAGGTAGAGCAGCATCGCCGACACCGCGGTGACGCCGACCAGCGCGGCCAGGGTGATCCAGCGCTGCGCGGTGGGGCGGCGACCCAGGATGAGCGTGACCGCGGCGGCGATCATCGGGAGCAGGACGGGCAGCGGTGCCAGAGTGCCGATCAGGTCGGGGGAGAGCGTCATCGCGATCCTCCCGGGGTCTCGGCTTCCAGTTCGTCGTCCGGCCGGACGTCGTCGTAGTCGGTGTAGTCCTCGGGGTCCTCGACCAGGTCGACGGGGATCGGGTTGCCTTCCGAGTCGAACGCGTCGCCGCTCTTGGACGGGGCGCCGGTGAGTGGGTCGTCGGAGCGGTCGCGGTCCGGGGCCTCGGCGAGACTGCGCCGCTTGGACACCTTGGTGTCCTCGATGTCGTCCTCGACCCGGTCCGCGGTGGTGATCTTGAACGAGCGGTAGGCCAGCGCCAGCACGAACGCGGCGATGCCCATCGTGATGACGATCGCGGTGAGGATCATCGCCTGGGCCAGCGGGTCGGCCATCTCCTCGTGCACGGAGTCGCGGCCCACGATCGGCGGGTTGCCGGCCCGGCCGCCCGCGGTGAGGATCAGCAGGTTGACGGCGTTGCCGATGAGCAGCAACCCCAGCAGCATGCGGGTGATGCTGCGTTCGATCAGCAGGTACACGCCGGCGGAGGTGAGGACGCCGATGAGGATCAGCGACGCGAGGTCGGCGGTCATCGGGCGTTCACCTCCTCCTGGGCGTCGAGGCGGGCCCCGAGACTGCGGAGCACGTCGAGCACCAGGCCCACCACGATCAGGTACACCCCCAGGTCGAAGAACAGTGCGGTGACGAGTTTGATGTGACCCAGCAGCGGCAGCGTCACCTCGAACACCGCCGACGACAGCGGCGGGGCGCCGAGGAACAGCGACGTCACCGCGGTGCCGGCCGCGAACATCAGGCCGAGCCCGAGGATCTTGCCGGCGTCGATCGGGACGGCCTCACCGAGCTCGTAGCGCCCGCCGGCGAGGTACCGCAGGACCAGCGCGAGGCCCGCGGTCAGCCCGCCCGCGAAACCACCGCCGGGAGCGTTGTGGCCCGAGAAGAAGAAGTAGACCGACAGCACCATCATCGTGGGGAAGATCAGTCGGGTGGTGACCTCGAGGACCAGCGACCGGTGCCGCGGGTCGATCAGGTCGCCGCCGCGCAGCCACGTCGTCTCGGTGTTCGACGCCGCCTCGAGGACTCCGGCGGGCGCGTCCGCCACCCGCGGCGCGGTCCCGAACCGGCGGTGCCGGAACACCAGGCTCGCGACGCCGGTCGCGGCCACCAGCAACACCGAGATCTCCCCGAGCGTGTCCCACGCGCGGATGTCGACCAGCAGCACGTTCACCACGTTGCGGCCGTTACCGAGCGTGTACGCCGCCTCCGGCAGCTGCAGCTGGATGGGCGCCGAGTTGCGCGCGTTCATGGCGTACGCGGCGAGCGTCGTCACGGCCGCACCCACCCCGACCGCGAGGATCGCGCGCGGCAGCTTGAAGCCGATGGCCTGCCGCTCGTCGATCTCGGCGGGCAGCTTCCGCAGGACCAGCACGAAGATCACCAGGGTGAGCGTCTCGACCAGGAACTGGGTGAGCGCGAGGTCGGGAGCGCCGTGCAGCGCGAAGATGACGCCGCAGCCGTAGCCGCTCAACCCCACCAGGATCACCGCGCCCAACCGGTTGCGCAGCACGGTCGCGGCCAGCGCGGCGGCCATCATCATCAGTCCGACGGTGAGCTGCAGCGGCGACTCCCACAGCCGGATCTGCGCCCACACGTCGGTGCGCAGCGCCAGCAGGATCACCGGCAGCAACGCCAGCGTCGCCAGGATCGTCGACTGCGTCAGCGGCAGCGACCCGCGCTGCGTGAAGCCGGTCAGCCGCATCGACAGCGTGTCCATGCCGCGCAGGGTGGCGTCGTACACGCGGTCGGCGTTGCCCAGCGGCGGGTGCTGGAACCGCAGCCGCTGCACCGCCCACCGGTGCGCGACGAACAGCAGCGTGCCCAGGCCGATGACCGCGACGGTGAGCAGCAGCGGGGTGTTGATCCCGTGCCACAACGCCAGGTGGTAGTCGGCGTGCGGGCCGGCCGGCAGCGTCGTGGAGTACGGCGTGAGCAGCTTCTCGAGCTGCGGCGCCAGCGGTCCCGCCACCAGACCGGCGACCGCGAGCAGTGCGGGCGGGGCCAGGAACAGCGCGCCGGGGGCGTGCATGTTCGCGACGGCGGGGCTCGGCTGGCGCAGCCGCTTGCGGCCGAACGCCCCCCACACGAACCGGATGCTGTACGCGACGGTGAGGATCGAGCCGAGCACCAGACCGGCCACCGTCGCGGTCCGTGCCCACGGCTCGAGCCCGTCCGCGGTGAGGATCGATTCGAGCGCGGCCTCCTTGCCGACGAACCCCAGGAACGGCGGCAGTCCGGCCATCGAGGCGGCCGCGAGCGCCGCGGTCGCGGCCAGCCACGGTGCGTTGTGTCCGAGACGGGCCAGCTTGCGGATGTCACGGGTGCCGGTGGTGTGGTCGATGATGCCGACGACCATGAACAGCGCCGCCTTGAACATCGCGTGCGCGACGACCATCGTCATGCCGGCCAACGCCGCGTCCCGTGAGCCGACACCGACCAGGACCATCAGGAAACCGAGCTGGCTCACGGTGCCGAACGCGGCCACCAGTTTCAGGTCGAACGAGCGCAGCGAACGCCAGCCGGCCAGCAGCATCGACGCCAGTCCGAGCACGATGATCGTCACCCGCCACGGCGCGGAGTCCGCGTAGCCGGGCGCCAGCCGCGCCACCAGGTAGATGCCGGCCTTCACCATCGCCGCGGCGTGCAGATAACCGCTCACCGGGGTGGGCGCGGCCATCGCGCCGGGCAGCCAGAAGTGCAGCGGCACGATCGCCGACTTGGACAGGGCACCGATCAGGACCAACACGATCGCGACGTTCGCGAGCCAGCCGCTCGCGGGATTCGCGACCACGTCGGAGAGGTTGTAGCTGCCGACGAGCTGGCCGAGCATGATGACGCCGACGAGCATCGCCAGCCCGCCCGCGGTGGTCACCAGCAGCGCCTGCGTCGCGGCGCGGCGGCTGGTCGCGCGCTCGGCGTAGTGGCCCACGAGCAGGAACGACAGCACCGTCGTCAGTTCCCAGAACGTGTAGAGGATGAGCATGTTGTCGCTGGTCACGAGCCCGAACATGGCGCCCGCGAACGCGACCATCTCGGCGGCGAAGATGCCGAGGCGGGGTTCGTCGTCCTTGAAGTAGCGGGCGCAGTACACGAGGATCAGCGCGCCGATGCCCAGCACCAGCAGCGACATGATCGCGGCCAGCGAGTCGAAGCGCATGTCGATGTCCATCGACAGGCCCGGCACCCAGCGAATGTTCAGTTCCTGCTCGGTGCCCCAGTTCGCGATGACCCAGCCGAGGCTCGCCAGCGGTACCAGCGCGAGCGGGAAGAACGCATTGCGCCCTATTGATCGCACGACGAGCGGAGCCAGAACGGCGGCTATCGCGTGGGCGATCAATATGACAAGCAAATGGCACTCCGTCGGGTTGTCGGGCGGCGGGGTGACGAATCGGCAGAACCGAGAGTCGAGCAGACCGTTCGCTCAGCTAGCGAACTGGACTACGGTGTCCATCCTACTAAGTGGGCGAACGCGACCGACGACTGGTACAAAACAGACAATCCCGGCCTGCGAGGGCGCGGACCCCGGACGGAGTACGTTTCGACGGGTGTCCGACGAGCAACCCACCGTGATCCGCACCGCCGCGCTGGCCCACATCCGCGACCGCCGACTGCTGCAGGCCCGGTCCGCCGGCAAGACGGCGTTCTACATGGCCGGTGGCAAGATCGACCCGGGGGAGACCCCCGAACAGGCCCTGCACCGCGAAGTGCGCGAGGAACTCGACGTCGACGTCGCGTCCGGCACACTCGAGCAGCTCGGGGTGTTCGAGGCACCCGCTTTCGGACACCGGCCCGGCACCCGTCTGCACATGACATGCTTCCTCGCCGAGCTCACCGACGAGCCGAAGCCCACCAGCGAGGTCGCCGAGATCCGCTGGTTCACCGAGGCCGAGTACGCCGCCATGCCGGAGACCGCGCCGGGATCGCGGCTGGTGTTCGCGCGGCTGCGGGAACTGGACCTGGTGGACTGACGCGCGCAGGTTCGCCTCCCGCGCGGGCGATCGGGCGCGCGGGGCGTCAGTCCGCGCGCGGGGCGGCGGTGTCGCGGGGCCGCAGGCCGTGGAGGGCGAGCCCGCAGAACACCACGACCGACAGCAGCGCGACACCGGCGGCGCGGTCGAAGGTGACGGGGCTGTCGAGCGCGTGCGGGTTCGACGCCATCGGGATGTTCGACAGCGGCTCGTACGCCCCCATGTAGGTGACGACGACGGTCGTGGAACCCACCACCGTCGTGAACACCAGCGACAGCAGCGGCACGACGAGCCCCAGCCCGGCGAGGGCGCCGCTGTCGGGCAGCGTCGAGCCGAGCGCGAGTCCCACGCCGCCGCCTAGGACCGCGAGGACGACCAGGAACCATGCCCGGCTGCCGGGCGTCGGATCGATCACGGCGGCGAGCGGCACCACCGCGAGAACGGCGAGGCCGACCACGGGCATCGGGCGCCACCGGCCGGCGGCGAGGCCCACCGCCACCGCCAGCACCCCGGCCGCGACCGACAGCCACGGCGCGACCCGCACGCCGTCCTGGGCGAGCACCGTCGCGACGAACGGTGCGGACGCCGCCACCGCCGTCGCCGCCAGCAGGAACGGGCTCGCCAGGCGGCGCGCCCAGAACTCCGTGAGCGCGACGATCACCACGAGGCACAGCCCGATGACGACCCACCGCTGCAGCGAGGCGCCGGTCCGGCCGTCGATCCAGCCGCCGAGCAGCCGGTGCGCGAGCGCCAGTGTCACGACGGCCAGGAGCACCGCCCGCACCTCGGTGGTGTCGGCCCGGGCCGGCGCGTCGGCGTCGAGGATCGCGCCCGCCGCTGTGAGGACGAGCGCGGGGATCAGGACCCACCAGAACGGTTCGCCGAGCGCCGACGTGCTGGGCGTCCACCCGGCGTGCGCGGTGTGCGCGACCACGAACGTCGACGCGACAGCGCCGGTGAGGAGCAGTCGGGCCGGCGGTCGGGACCACGCGGCCGCGACCGCCGCCCCCAGCAGGACGCCGGCGGCCAGGCACTTGGCGTAGTGGAGCAGCGTCAGCTGATCGAGGTCGCTCACCCCGGACACCGTCAGGCGCGCCGCGATCAGCACCACCGTCGCGGCCGCCGCGGCGATCCAGGCCGGCCGTACCGACGACGCCCGCTGCAGCCCGGCGTAGGCGAGGACCGCCAGGACGCATCCCACCGCGACGCCTGTCGGGACCGTGCTGTTCCAGTCGCCGAGCTGGCGTCCGGACGCCGAGAACATCGGATCGCGCTGGGTCCGGCCGAGGAGGACGAACGTGGCCGCCGCGCCGGCGAACAGTGCGGCGGCGGCGGACAGGGACGCGCGGACGGTCGAAGTCACCGCACGGACGCTACCCGGCGCCGGGACGTGTGCAGCGAACGTTCGAGCCGGAACTGCCGTGAGCCGAAGGGGTGGTCGGCGCCCGCGGGCGTGCCACGATGGACGTCCCACTCCGCGACGCGAGGACTGCACATGACTGCGATCACCCAGAAGGCTGTCGACCTGCTGGCACTGCACCAGCCGGGGAACCCCGTAATTCTCCCGACGGTGTGGGACGCCTGGTCCGCCGACCTCGCCGCCGAGGCCGGATTCGCGGCCCTGACGGTCGGAAGCCACCCGGTCGCCGATTCGGTGGGCCGGCCCGACAACGAGGGCATGACGTTCACGGAGCTCACGACGCGCGTCGCGCAGATCACCGCGGCGGTGGACCTGCCGGTCTCCGTCGACATCGAGGCGGGCTACGGCCTGCAGCCGCAGCAGCTGATCGACGGCCTGGTCGAGGTGGGCGCGGTGGGCCTCAACATCGAGGACACCGTGCACAGCGAGGGCGGCCGGCTGCGCGAGGCGCAGGAACACGCGGACTTCGTCGGCGGCCTGCGCAGTGCCGCGGACGCGGTGGGCGTGCACGTGGTGGTCAACGCGCGCACCGACCTGTTTCTGAAGCAGGTCGGTGACGAGGCGGATCGCGTCGAGCGGGCCATCGCCCGGCTCACCCTGGCCGCCGAGGCCGGGGCCGACGTGCTGTACCCGGTCGGGTTCCACAGCGACGACGTGTACCGGCAGCTCACGTCGGCACTACCGTTGCCCGTCAATGCAATCGCCGACCCGGTGCGCGGCGGCAAGGCCGACTTCGCGGCCCTCGGTGTCGGCCGGGTCAGCTTCGGTCCGCTGCTGCAGGCAGCCCTGGCTGTGCGGGCGAACGAACTCCTCGCCCGCTGGCAGTAGGACGGCGGCGCCCGTCAGCGGTTCTCGGCGTACGCCTTCAGGTGCGCCACCTGGTCGGGATCGAGGGACGGGCGGACCTTCTCGCGTGCGGCGGCGACGTCGGCGGCGGTGACGTCGGCGGCGTCGACGCTGCGCCGCATCGCCGCGAGTGCTGCCTCGCGCAGCAGCGCCGAGCAGTCCGCGGCGGAGTAGCCGTCGAGGTCCGCGGCCAACGCATCCAGGTCGATGTCGTCCGCGAGCGGCACCGACTTGCCCGACGTCCGCAGGATCTCCCGGCGGGCGTCCGCGTCCGGCGGCGGCACGAACACCAGCCGCTCGAGCCGGCCGGGGCGCAGCAGCGCGGGGTCGATCAGGTCCGGGCGGTTGGTGGCCCCCAGTACGACGACGTCCCGCAGCGGCTCGACGCCGTCGAGTTCGGTGAGGAGTGCGGCCACGACACGGTCGGACACCCCCGAGTCCGAACTCTGGCCGCGGCGCGGGGCGAGCGCGTCCACCTCGTCGAGGAAGATCAGCGACGGCGCCGAGTCCCGGGCGCGCTGGAACAACTCGCGCACCGCCTTCTCGGAGGCGCCCACCCACTTGTCCATCAGCTCGGCGCCCTTGACGGCGTGCACGCTGAGCTGGCCCGAACTGGCCAGGGCACGAACGAGATACGTCTTGCCGCACCCGGGTGGCCCGTACAGCAGGACGCCGCGCGGCGGGTCCACGCCGAGGCGGGCGAACGAGTCCGGGTGCTGCAGCGGCCACAGCACTGCCTCGGTGAGAGCCTGCTTGGTCTCGACCATGTCACCGACGTCGTCGAGTGTGACGCTGCCGATCGCGAGTTCCTCGGTGCCCGAACGTGACAGCGGACGGATCACCTCGAGCGCGCCGACGAGGTCGTCCTGGGTGAGCTGCGGCTCGGCCTTGGCGCCGCTGGCGCGCGACGCCGCCCGCAGTGCCGCCTCCCGGCACAGTGCCGCCAGATCGGCGACGACGAATCCCGGTGTTCGCGAGGCGATTGCGGACAGGTCGAGGTCTGCGGTGGGAACCTTGCGGAGCAGCAGTTCCAGCAGCTGTCGGCGTCCGGCACCGTCGGGCAGCGACAGCGACAGTTCGCGGTCGCACAGGTCCTGGGCCCGCAGCCGGTCGTCGAGCTCCTCGGGATGGGCGGTGGTCGCGACGAACGCGACCGACTCGGTGTCGACGGCGCGGCGCAGCTGGTCGAGGATGAGCGTCGACACCGGTTCGCGGACGGCCGGCAGCAGCGCGTCGACATCCGTGACCAGCAGCACCCCACCGGAGCGGACGGCGTCCACGGCCGCGGTGACCCGTTCCAGTCGGGACTGTGCCTCGGACGCACCGACACCCGGGCCGTCGAGTTCGACCACCCGCCGCTGCGCGAGCACCGACCGTGCCAGCATCGACTTGCCCACGCCGGCCGGCCCGGTGATCAGCACGCCGAGATGCGGTGAGGCGCCGAGCTTCTGCAGCAGCTCCGGCTCGTCGAGTGCCAGCGTCAGCCACTCCGACAGCTTGGCGGCCTGGGTCTGCGAGCCCACCAGATCATCGACGGGCACCACCTCGCCGGTGCTGGGCTCGGTGACGGTCGGCGCGGCGGTGCTCACGGGCGCCGGCGTGGTCGGGGCCACCCCGGCCCCCCAACTCACTGCCGAGTTCGGTTGCACGCTCACCGGTCCGCCCACCGGGTCCACGCCGGTGACGGTCAACAGTTCGGACGTCCACGTGACGCCGAAGGTCCGCGACAGTGCCTGCGTCGCCGACGCGGTGCTGGTGCCCGGCCCCAGATCGCGGGGCAGCAGCGACACCGCGTCGCCCACGGTGAGTACCTTGCCCAGCAGCGCCTGGCGCAGGGTGGTGGCCGAGATGGACTGCTGCGCCATGGCCGAGCCGCTCACCGTGACCGTCCGCGCGCCGTACACCGTGACGGGGGCGACCACCACGGTCGCGTTCTCGCGCAGGCCGGCGTTCGAGAGCGTGACGTCGTCGAGCAGCGCCGTCCCGGTGGGGGTTCCGGTGGGCGCGATGCCCGCGACCGCGGCCGTCCGGCGGGCCCCGACGAGTGAGATGGCGTCCCACTCGCGCAGTCCGAGCGCCGCGAGCACCTCGGGGTGCAGGCGTACGACGCCGCGTCGGGCATCGGCGGCGGAGGTGTTGAGCCGGACCGTGAGCGTCAGTTCGGGTGATGGCACGCGGTCCAGCCTAGTGAAGTCCCCCGCGCCGCCCCCGACCCCGCGGAGGAGTCAGCCGCGCGGACGGCGCAGGCCCAGGCGGGCGGCGGAGGAGCGGCGGTTGCCGTTGGGGGAGCGGCGGATGGCGCGGCGCTCGGCGGGCTTGAAGTCCCAGGTCTCGGGGCGGGCGGCCACCCAGCGCTGCGACCGGATCGCGAACGGGATGTGCACGAGGTAGATGCCGACCAGCACCATCAGCAGCAGGTACGGGTACGTGACGAGGGCGGCCGCGGCGAGCGCGACCAGCACCAGCAGCGCCGCGGCCATGCGGCCGGGCACCGAGATGGACTTCATCGCGAGCGTGGGGATGCGGCTGACGATGAGGGCCGCCGAGCACAGGGTCCACACGGTGACGACCCCGATGGACGACCACCAGCCCTCGCCCCACTGGATGTAGGCCGCGAGCGGTGTGAGGGCCACCAGCGCGCCGGCCGGCGCGGGCACACCGACGAAGAAGTCCTTGGTGTAGGCGGGCACGGTGTCGTCGTCGAGCAGGGTGTTGAACCGGGCCAGGCGCAGCACGATGCTCACCGCGAACAGCAGCGCGACGATCCAGCCGAAGTTGCTGCCGTCGAGCAGCGTCACGTACAGCACCAGCGCGGGTGCGACACCGAACGAGATGGCGTCGGCGAGCGAGTCGAGTTCGGCGCCGAGCTTGCTGGTGGCGTCGAGCATGCGCGCGATCCGGCCGTCGAGGGAGTCGAGGACGGCGGCCGCGCCGATCATGGCGAGCGCGGTGCCCAGTTCGCCGTCGAGCGCGAACTTGACGGCCGACAGCCCGGCGCACAACGCGAGGATCGTGATCATGCTCGGGAGTAATCGGACGGCGTTGCGTCCGTTGGGGCGCGGTGGTCTCACGACAGCTGGGCGAGGACGGTCTCGGCGCCCACGGTGCGCTGGCCGCGCTCGACGAGGAGCGTGGTGCCGGCGGGGAAGTAGGTGTCGACCCGCGACCCGAAGCGGATGAGTCCGTACGTGTCGCCGATGGTGAGGGCGTCGCCTTCCTTCGCGTCGCACACGATGCGGCGGGCGAGCAGCCCGGCGATCTGCACGACGGCCACCCGCCGGCCGTCGCCGGTCTCGATGAGCATGCTGTTGCGCTCGTTGACCTCGCTGGCGTCGGCCAGGTCGGCGGACAGGAACTGTCCGGGCTGGTGCACGACCTTCTTCACCACACCGCCGACGGGGACGCGCTGGACGTGCACGTCGAGCACGGACAGGAAGATGCTCACCCGCGGCAGCGGCTGGTCGCCCAGCCCCAGCTCGGCGGGCGGCACCGCGGTGTCGACCAGCGCGATCTCACCGTCGGCGGGTGCGACGACGACGCCCGGACGGTTGGGCGGCACCCGGTGCGGGTGCCGGAAGAACGTCGCGCACGCGGCGGCGGACGCGAGCCCGCTGCGGCGCACCCACTTGCGGTTGCGTCCCACCGCGGCGACCGCGAGCGGTGCCAGCACGAACGGCAGTCCGGCCGGGTGCAGCGGGGGGACGGCAGCCTTGACGAGGCCGATGACGTGGCCGACGCCGGTGGGCTGGGGGCTGCCAGGGGGTGTCGGTCGACGTGCCACGAGCTCCTCTTACCTGTTCGGGTCTGACGGCGACGGGCGCCGCGCGTGCTGACCCAGGTTACGTGACCGCCCCGAACCGGGGGGTCGCCGTGTGCTAGCGGGACCCGACGGCCAGCGCCTCGGCCTCCTTCTTGATGCGGCCCAGCGTCGCGTTCATCCCCTCGACCATGTCGGCCTCGAACGCGTCGGACCCGCCCAGCACGGTCTTGATGAGGAACTGCGACACCCGCGTGGTGCCGGTGGGGGCCTCGCGGCGTTCGACGACGCGCGTGCCGGTGGCGGTGGGCTCGAGCGTGTAGGTCCAGATGGTGTGGTTCTCGTTGATGCGGAACGCGATGGCCTTGTTCGGCTCGAACCGCACGACCTTCGACGTGGTGGGCCACACCAGCAGGCCCTTGCGGTTGAGGTTGACGGTCCTGGTGCCCTCGCGCACCTCACCGGAGACCCGCATCTTGCGGCACTGCGGGCTCCACTCGCCCATGCGCTTCAGGTCGGACACGATCGTCCACACGTCCTGCGGGGTGGCGGCGATCTCGATGCTGGCTTCCAGGGTGTTCGTCACGGTCGGCTCTCCGGTTTCGGGTTAGGTGGTACAGGAGGTCACGCGTACTCCGCCGATCGTAGCGTCCGTTGTGCACCAGGTCACTCCTCCCGGGTGCCCGCGAGCGGTCGGCGCGGACCGGTCGCGCTCGTTACGCTCGACGTCATGGGCCGAGTCGAGGGCGTTCTGTTCGACATCGACGGGGTGTTGGTCACCTCGTGGCAACCCGTGCCGGGCGCGGTGGAGGCGCTCGCCGAGCTGCGCCGTCGCGGCGGGGTGCGCGCGTTCCTGACCAACACCACCTCCCGGACGTGCGAGGAGATCGCGTCGGTGCTGGGTGACGCCGGTTTCGACGTGCGGGCCGAGGAGATCGTGACGGCGGTGCGGCTCACCACCGAGTACCTGCGGTCCACGTATCCGGGCGCCAGGGTGATGCTGCTCAACCACGGCGACGTCCGCGCCGACATGCCCGACATCGAGTTCGACGACACCGACCCGGAAGTGGTCGTCATCGGCGGGGCCGGCCCGGAGTTCACGCACGACGCGCTCAGCCGCGTGCTGGACCTGATGGTGGCCGGGGTGCCCGTGGTCTCGATGCATCGCGCACTGATGTGGTCGGACGCCGACGGGCTGCGGTTGGACGCCGGTGCCTACCTGCCCGGCCTCGAGGACGCGTCGGGGTCGCGGATCGTCTCGGTGGGCAAGCCGTCGCTCGCGGGCTTCCTCACCGCGGCCGAGTTGATGGGGGTGGATCCGGCGGCGACCGTGATGGTCGGTGACGACTTCCTCAGCGACGTGTTGCCGGCGCAGCGGGTCGGGATGACCGGGGTGCTGGTGCGGACCGGGAAGTTCCGGCAGCCGATCCTCGATCTGGCGGTGGACCGCCCCGATCACCTCGTCGATTCGGTGGCGGACCTGCCGCGGCTGCTGGCCGACCTCGGGTGACGCGCCCACCGGGTCGGCTCGCTGCCGAAATCCCGGGTATGCGCATCTCGACCGGGTAGGGTCGCGGTCACTTCCCTGCTGCTCTTCCCTGTTCGCGAAGGAGTCCGAATGTCGACCTTTTCCCGTCTGCGTGCAATCTCAAGCCTGGGACGGAAGGTGACGCGGACGGCGATCGTCGCGGCGGCGGGAATCGGTGTGGCAGCAGGCGTTTCGCTGGTCGGCGCCGGGACGGCCGCGGCCGCTCCGGTGATGTGCCAGTCGCCGGCCCTGCCCAACGACGTGCAGGTGTCCGACTTCGCCAGCTGCGGTGCGCAGGCGTTCGAGCAGGGTGTGGCCCGCTCGGCCGCGATGGACAGCGGCACGGCGGTGTCGGTGGCGCAGGGCTACGGCTCGTCGAACAGCCTCGCGACCGGGTTCGGCACGGCGCTCAGCGCCGCCCGCGGCAACGGCCAGTCGCTGGCGCTCGCGCTCGGCGGCGGCATCGCGCACTCGTGGGCCGACGACGGCTACGCGACGTTCGCGGTTGCCGGCTGGGGTTCGGGCGCCACCGCGACGCAGGGCGGCGTGGACTGCGTCGGACCGCTGTCGTTCGCGTGGAATCTGAAGACCGGCCAGACCTGCCTCGGCTAGTAACGGCCGGGTGCCCGTTCGCCGTCGGCGAGACCTCTTCGTGAACGTTGCACTCGCCACTCGCGAGTGCTAAAAAGGCACTTGGCACTCGCGACACGTGAGTGCCAGGTCGGGACGGTGAGACCGGGAACCTAGACACCCCTGGTCGTCCGTCGCGGGCACCGAGCCTGGCCGGAAGCGTAAATGGGGCGATCCGACGAGCGATCGCCTCCGTGTGTCACCCCCAATCCGGAGGATCACTTCGCAATGGCCAAGATCATCGCGTTCGACGAAGAGGCACGTCGCGGCCTCGAGCGTGGCCTGAACAGCCTCGCCGACGCCGTCAAGGTGACGCTGGGACCCAAGGGTCGCAACGTCGTGCTCGAGAAGAAGTGGGGCGCTCCCACGATCACCAACGATGGTGTGTCCATCGCCAAGGAGATCGAGCTCGAGGACCCCTACGAGAAGATCGGCGCCGAGCTGGTCAAGGAGGTCGCCAAGAAGACCGACGACGTCGCTGGTGACGGCACCACGACGGCTACGGTCCTGGCTCAGGCGCTCGTCCGCGAGGGCCTGCGCAACGTCGCTGCCGGCGCCAACCCGCTGGGTCTGAAGCGCGGCATCGAGAAGGCCGTCGAGGCCGTCACCGCCAAGCTGCTCGACACCGCCAAGGAGGTCGAGACCAAGGAGCAGATCGCTGCCACCGCGGGCATCTCGGCCGGCGACTCCACCATCGGTGAGCTCATCGCCGAGGCCATGGACAAGGTCGGCAAGGAAGGCGTCATCACCGTCGAGGAGTCCAACTCCTTCGGCCTGCAGCTCGAGCTCACCGAGGGTATGCGCTTCGACAAGGGCTACATCTCGCTGTACTTCGCGACCGACGCCGAGCGTCAGGAAGCGGTCCTCGAGGATCCGTACATCCTGCTCGTCAGCTCCAAGATCTCGACGGTCAAGGACCTGCTGCCGCTGCTGGAGAAGGTCATCCAGGCCGGCAAGCCGCTGCTGATCATCGCCGAGGACGTCGAGGGCGAGGCCCTGTCGACCCTGGTCGTCAACAAGATCCGTGGCACCTTCAAGTCCGTCGCCGTCAAGGCTCCGGGCTTCGGTGACCGCCGCAAGGCGCAGCTCGCCGACATCGCCATCCTCACCGGTGGCGAGGTCATCAGCGAGGAGGTCGGCCTGTCGCTGGAGACCGCCGGCATCGAGCTGCTGGGCCGCGCCCGCAAGGTCGTCGTCACCAAGGACGAGACCACCATCGTCGAGGGTGCCGGCGACGCCGACGCCATCGCCGGTCGCGTGAACCAGATCCGCGCCGAGATCGAGGCGTCGGATTCGGACTACGACCGTGAGAAGCTGCAGGAGCGCCTGGCCAAGCTGGCCGGTGGCGTCGCCGTCATCAAGGCCGGTGCTGCGACCGAGGTTGAGCTCAAGGAGCGCAAGCACCGCATCGAGGACGCCGTCCGCAACGCCAAGGCCGCGGTCGAGGAGGGCATCGTCGCCGGTGGCGGCGTGGCTCTGCTGCAGTCCTCGCCGGTCCTGGACGACCTGAAGCTCGAGGGCGACGAGGCCACCGGTGCCAACATCGTCAAGGTGGCCCTCGAGGCCCCGCTCAAGCAGATCGCGTTCAACGCCGGCCTCGAGCCCGGCGTCGTCGCGGAGAAGGTTCGCAACCTGCCCGCTGGCAGCGGCCTGAACGCCGCCACCGGTGAGTACGAGGACCTGCTCGCTGCGGGCATCAACGACCCGGTCAAGGTCACCCGCTCGGCGCTGCAGAACGCTGCGTCCATCGCGGCTCTGTTCCTGACCACCGAGGCTGTCGTCGCCGACAAGCCGGAGAAGGCCGCCGCTCCCATGGGCGACCCGACCGGCGGCATGGGCGGCATGGACTTCTGATCTGACGATCGGAAAGCCTGAGCTCAGGTAGCTGGAGAAGCCCGGGACACCGCACGGTGTCCCGGGCTTCTCGCTGTCCCGGGCTTCTCGCTGTCCCGGGCTTCTCGCTGTCGCGGGTCAGTCGGCCGGCATGAGCATCCACGCCGCGAGGTAGATGAGCGCGACGGTGCCGAGCGAGACGAACGCGCCGATGACGGCGGCGACCCGGACGAGGTTGGCGTCGATGCCGAAGTACTCGGCGATGCCGCCGCACACCCCGGCGAGCATGCGCTGCCGGTGGGAACGGACGAACGGGCGGGGCGAGTCGGTGGAGGTCATGGCACCGAGTCTGGTTCCCGCGGGCGCGCGGCACCATCGGGATTCTCCCGGATTCGCACCCTGATCTTTCGTCTCGGGTTCCGGCGCCGGGGACGGCGAATGCGCTGTCCGACAGGCGGGAGCGGGCATAGGCTCGGGGGCGTGGTGGAGACCGTGCCGATCCAGATGCCCGACGGGACGACGACGCCGGTCCGGTTGTTCCCCGGCCCCGAGGGCGCGCCGGTGGTGGTGATCGTTCCCGGCCTGGGCATTCCGGGCGCGTTCTACGACCGGTTCGCCAATTCGGTTGTCGAGCAGGGGTTCTGCGCGGCGACGTGCGAGCTGCGGGGACAGGGGGACAGCCGCCCGCGACCGAGTGCGTCCAGCACGTTCGGCTACCAGGAGCTGGTGGCGGTGGACCTGCCGGCGATGTTCGAGGTGGTGCGCGAGCGGTTCGATTCGAGCACCCCGTTCCTACTGGGGCACAGCATGGGGGGCCAGCTCGGGGTGATGTACGCGGCCCGGGTCCGCGGCCGGTTGGGCGGGCTGATCCTGGTGGCGTCGGGATCGCCGTACTACCGCGGGTTCCCGGGGGTCCGCTCACCGGGCATCCTGTTGGGGTCGGCGGCCATGTCCATCACCGCGAGCGTCGCCGGTTTCTGGCCCGGGGACCGGCTGGACGTCGGGGGATTCGGCCGCCAGTCCCGGGTGCTGATCTCGGACTGGTCGCGATTCGCGCGCAGCGGGCGGATCGAGCCCGCGGGCGCCGACATCGACTACGAGGAGCGCATCGCGCGACTGACGCTGCCGGTGCTGTCGGTGTCCATCGAGGACGACGACCTGGCGCCGCGCAGCGCGTCGGACAACCTGTTGAGCAAACTTTCCGGGGCCGAGGTCACCGCCTGGCACCAACCGGAAGAACTGGGACACAACGGATGGATCCGGACCCCGGACAGCACGGTCGCCCGCATCGCCGAATGGATCCGTGACCACAGCTGAGCTCGCGGTTCGGGCTTTCACCCTGTGTCGATACGCCAATGTGATGCGTACCTGTACTCACGCCGTTATATTGACCGCAGCGCTTCCGTCAGGGGCGTTACCACCACACCGCAATGCAGGGAGTACTCATGGGTTCGACTGAGATCATCTCGTTCCTCGACGCCATCAAGTCGCTGGTGTCCGCGCTGAACAAGCTTTCCGCGGGCAGCACGGGCGGCGGAACCACCGGTTCGCTCGACGCCGGTTCGCTCGGCTCGCTCGGCGGCTAGTCCCTGCCCCAGGCAGCTTCGCGAGGCGGCGCCGGTGCATCTGCACCGGCGCCGCCTTCGTCGTTCCGTCCGCCGGTTGCTAGCGCGCCAACTGCCGCCACAGGAACGTGTAGGTGAGCGCCGACTTGAACGCGGCCTGTGCGTTGTCGGCGGCGCCGCCGTGGCCGCCCTCGATGTTCTCGTAGTAGTGCACGTCGTGTCCCTCCTGCTCCAGCCGGGCCGCCATCTTGCGGGCGTGGCCGGGATGCACGCGGTCGTCGCGGGTGGAGGTCGCGATGAGGATCGGCGGGTACGACGCCGCCGGATCGGTGTTCTGGTACGGCGAGTAGTCGGAGATGAACGCCCAGTCGTCGGGGTTGTCGGGGTCGCCGTACTCGGCCATCCACGACGCGCCCGCCAGCAGCAGGTGGTAGCGCTTCATGTCGAGCAGCGGCACCTGGCACACGATGGCGCCGAACAACTCCGGGTAGTTGGTGAGCATGACGCCCATCAGCAGCCCGCCGTTGCTGCCGCCCTGTGCGCCGAGCTGATCGGGTGTGGTGATGCCGCGGTCGACCAGGTCGCGGGCCACGGCTGCGAAGTCCTCGTAGACCTTGTGCCGGCCGTCGCGGACGGCCTGCGTGTGCCACTGCGGTCCGTACTCGCCGCCGCCGCGAATGTTGGCGACCACGTAGGTGCCGCCGCGTTGCAGCCACGCGGTGCCGTTGATGCCGCTGTAGCCGGGAGTCATCGAGTTCTCGAACCCGCCGTAGCCGTACAGCAGTGTCGGGCCGGCCGGAGCGCCGTCGCGGCGCACCACGAAGTAGGGCACGCG
Source organism: Rhodococcus sp. SGAir0479 (assembly GCF_005484805.1). Classification (NCBI taxonomy): domain Bacteria; kingdom Bacillati; phylum Actinomycetota; class Actinomycetes; order Mycobacteriales; family Nocardiaceae; genus Rhodococcus; species Rhodococcus sp. SGAir0479. Next base: position 3,227,427 of record NZ_CP039432.1, on the reverse strand, counting down.
GGTGCCGTCGGCGGACTCCGTGAAGTACTGGGCGACGGCCAGCCCGGTGGTGTCGAAGAACGCCGGTGCCGACTTGAGCGCCTCGGGCGGCCCACCGACGGTGCCGGAGTACAGCGTCGCGGGGGTGAGGTAGCCGCTGGCGTTGAGGAAGAAGTCGTCGCTCTCGCGCGGATCGGTGTCGATGATCTCGGTGGACGTCAGCTCCGGCAGTCCGCCCAGCGGACTTGTCTCCCAGCCGTTCTCGCTCGGGGTGAGCACGTACACGTGGGACTGGACGTCCGAGAGCGTCACCATCAGCAGGTGGTTGCGGGTCCACGAATACTGCTCGAGCGACGTGTGCTCGTCGGGCTCGAACAGCACCGTGAGCTCGCGGACACCGGCGAGGAAGTCGTCGTACCGGGCGGCCAGCAGGGCCCCGGCCGGGTAGGTGGTGTCGCCGACGGTCCACGGGCTGCGGGGACGCACCAGCAGCCACTCCCGGTAGACCGAGACGCGGGCGTCCTCCGGGGTCTCGATTCGCACCAGGGTGTCGTCGCCCCGCAGCTCGAAGCGCTGCGAGGTGTAGAAGTCGATGGCGCGCTCGACGAAGCTGCGCTCGAATCCCGGGGTGCTGTCGTGCCACGCGGAGATCGCGACGTCGGTCTGCTCGCCGTCGAACACCGTGACCGCCTCGGACAGTGGTGTGCCGCGCCGCCACCGCTTGGCCAACCGCGGGTAGCCCGAGTCGGTGAGCGTGCCGTCTCCGAAATCGGTTCCGACGAACACGCTTTCGTAGTCGATCCACCCGATATCGGTCTTGGCCTCCTCGACGCGGAAGCCACCCGCACCATCGGTGAACGTGCGCGACTCGAGGTCGAACTCGCGCACCACCACGGCGTCGGCGCCACCGCGGGAGAGGCTGATCAGCGCGAGATTCTGCTCCGGGCGCAGCACCTGCGCGCCGGACCACACCCAGTTCTCGCCCTCCCGGTCGGCGAGCTCGTCGACGTCGGCGAGAACCTCCCACTCGGGGGTGTCGCGGCGGTACTGGTCCATGGTGGTCCGCCGCCACAGGCCGCGCACGTGGTCGGCGTCGCGCCAGAAGTTGTAGAGATACTTCCCGCGGCGGCGCGCGTAGGGGATACGTGCGTCGGTGTCGAGGATCGAGCGGACGCGCGACTCGAGCTGCTCGAACTCGGCGGTGCCGGCGAACTCGGCGACGGTGGTGGCATTGTGCTCGCGGACCCACGCGAGCGCGTCGTCGCCGGTGACGTCCTCGAGCCACAGGTAGGGATCATCGGACGGTGCGGAGGTGACTGGGTGTTGCGTCATGGGGCCATTGTCGTCGGCCGCGGCCGTGCCGGGGTGACTGGTGCCGGTCGAAATCGGTGGCCAGCACGAAGTCGATGCTCACGGCGGCGTGCAGTTGTTCCCCGAGCCGGTCGGCCGCGGTGCGGGCGGCCGTGATGTCGCGGTACGCGCCCACGGCAACGGACGGGCGGTGGCCGGACAGCGTGTAGTACGTCGCGATCTCGGGAAAATCGCCGAGCCGCTCGTAGGCCGCCGGGTCGACGGGGGCGCCGGTGTCGGACTTGATGCCGAAGACGGCGGTGACGGGGCGGCCGAGTGCCGCGGCGTCGACCCGCGTGGTGAAGCCGCGGATGACGCCGCGATTCCGCAGGACGTGCAGCCGTTTGTGGACCGTGGATTTGGACAGGTTCGCCTGTTTGGCCAACGCGTCGAGGGAGGCCCGCCCGTCCGTCATGAGGATGTCGAGCATGACGCGGTCCGCCTCGCGCTCCACCGGTTCCACGGCGGAGGCGGGGGACCAGGCCATGCGACCGAACCGCGTCTCCAGCACGAAATCGATGTTGACCCGGGCGCACAGGTCGTCGGCGAGACGGCGGGCCGCGACCTCGGCGGCGTCGGGACCCGCGAAGCGGCCGACCGCGATGTGGGGGCGGTCTCCGGACAGGGTGTAGCTCGCGGTGATCTCCGGGACCGCGTACAGCCGCTCGGCAATTCGCAGCGCAGGGGTGTCGGACCGGGGCTTGATGCTGAACAGGGCAGTGGTGGGTTCGCCCAGCGCCCCGGGATCGATCACGGCGAAGTATCCGCGAATGATGCCGCGGTGTTCGAGGGCCGAAATGTGCCGACACACCGTTGATCCCGACATGCCCACCTTGGCTGCCAACGCGGTGAAGGAAACTCGACAGTTCTCCACGAGAGCGTCGACCAGAATGCGATCGACCGGACCCAACGACTCATCGTCAGGTGACGAGATCCCCGAAGCTCTCCCCATGGCGCACAGAGTAATTCATCGGCCTGTGCTGACGGGGCGTTTGACGGAAAACTCGCCGACCGGGTGATACCGGGCCGCCGGTCGGGGGGCGACGACGCCGCGGAGGCCGCCTCCGAGTGTTACTCGGAGTACCGCTTCGGATTCGCACCGGTGCGTCCGAACGATCTTTCATTGCACTGCCGTACAACGAAAGAAACTGTCCCGTTCCGACGCTTCCGGTGCGAATCTTTCCGTTCTTTTGCCGAGACGCGATCCCTTCGTGATCCGCCTCCCTACATTCGTGTCCGGATCGCAAGCTTCCGGGGTATCGGATCCGACCGATCGCTCGCGATCGAACCCAGGCAGTACAGCTCGTCGATCTCTTCCGAACGCCCTCCACCTCGAGGGCATCAGCCCGCTCGCCAGGAGTGAGCGGAGACAAGGAGCAGGACAGCATGAGCACACCTCTCGCCCGTCGCGTCACCGTCGGTCTCGCCGCCACCGCAGCGTCCGCCGGCTTGCTGCTGGCAGCCGGAGCACCCGCCGGCGCAGTCGCCGGCTCGACTACCACGAACTTCAACAACGCGTGCATCGGTTCGGTCCTCGGGATCAGCTCACAGAAGATCGAGCCGGCTTCGGTGACCGTCAACCACACCGTGGTGGCCCCCACGGGATCGAACAACACCTACGAACTCCAGATGGGCGCGCAGACGACGCCGGGTGCCGGTGGCACGGGTGTTCCCGGCTACTCGTTCACGGGGCTCGACCAGATCGCCGTCGACTACAGCATCGACCCGTCGACCTTCGTGAGCGCGTCGATCGTCAGTGGCACGGGGTCCGGCTACAGCGGTACACCGCAGGTCTCGGTGTCGGGCTCTGTGCTGACGTTGAGTGGAACGAGCGCTGCTCCGCTGGCGGTCGGCGTGAGTACGACGTACCAGCTGCCGAAGGTTCGAATCGTCACCAAGAACACCAACTTCGACGTGAGACTCAACACGGCGGGTGACGCGGCGAAGTACGGGAACGCCGCTGACTACTTCACCTTCGTCTCGAAGGCGACGGGCCCGTTCGGACCTGCCAACGCGGCGACCAACTGCATTCCTGCGGACGCGGGCGGTGCCGTCGGGAGCACTCCGACGCTGAACGCCGGCGCCGGCACTCTGCACTAGTTCGACGAGCCGCTTCGGATCGATTCCGAAAGCTCGGAGGTGCGGTCCGGAATGCTCGTGCCGGGCGGCACCTCCTGCCTGGGCCGAACGAACAATTTGTCATCGAAGGCGGACTGTTCGGGGATTCGTTCGATCCCGGCGAAAACGCCACCGAACCGTGACCTCGTGCAATAGATTCGTGTCCCGATCGCACGTGTCGCGTCCAGGCTCGGGGCTCGAAGTTGGAATGAAGGGGGAAGGCGGGGAACGCGCAGCCTCTCGGCAATGGGTTGTGCTCGACTGTCGAAACAACTCTTCAGAATTGTCGAACAGGCGATCGCCGCAATTTTTCCGAAATGGGCTCCCACGGGCGATTCGAGTGGTTATGCTCCATCGGAACTTCAGTGCAATCGGATTCGCGCTCGCGTAACCGATTCGGGGCGGACGCGGTACCGAAAAAGCAACCAATGAAAGGAAAGGAATACACATGAGTGTGTCGTTCCTGCAGGCAACGGCGGCATTTTTTCAAGGCCTGGCCCAAGCCATCTACTCGGGGTCGGTGACACCAGGCACCGGCGCGGCACTGGGCTCGCTCGCCGATGTCATCAGCGAGAGCTGACGCGCAGCGCCAGCTCGGGCATCCATCCAGCTTAGGAGAATGAAATGACACTCGGGTCGCTAGCGCCCCTGCTCCAGAATCCATCGATCCAGCAGATCGTGGCAACGCTTCTCTTCTCGCCCTTCGCCTATTCGGTGGACGGCGGCTGGGAACCGCCGCCGATCATGGGCTGACAATATCTCGCAGAAGGAGTGGAGAATCGTGAACACAGGTAGCCTCGTCGACCTTCTCACCAGCGTCGACGTAATGCCGTGGAGTGAAGTCATCCTCGGCCCCGTGGTGAATCTCGTCAACTCGATGTTCGATGTCGTCGGCGACGTGATCGCGCTCTGGCCGGCCGGCTCGTCGGGTGCGGCGGGCAGCATCCAGGACATCGTCGGATCCAGCGGCACGTAATTTCAAAGGAGAATGCAGATGGACCTGTCGTTGACCTACAGTTCCGACCTGATCGACTTCGGGTCGATCGACCTGGTAGGGGTGCTGGCGTCCTACCTCGATGCGCTGTCCCTCAATCGGCCGCCGGTGTAAAGGGGAACCACGATGTTGCAGAAGTACATTGTTCAGATCGTCTCGTATATCGGCGGCCTGGTCGGCTTCACCGGTATCGGCAGCAAGATGCTGGAGAACCCTCCTCAGAAGTGACCACAGAACGACCATCGAGACCGCAGGCGCCCCGCGGGTGCCTGCGGTCTCGCTGTCGTCTCGTCGAGTAGGCGTCGAAAACGTGGAGGAATGCAGAGTGCGCGCAGATCCGGGATTCGAGTCACGGTGTGCACGGCTGGAACCGCGAGACGCCGAGTTTGTCTACAACGAGCACGACGGACATCTCGAGCACCTGGTGGCCGTGTATCTGTTCGACGAGACGTCGGCGTCGTCCACGTCCCTCACCGAGGAACGCGTACGGGAATGGATGCATGCCAGGCTCGGTAGCCACCGGGTATTCACGTCCGTGATCACACGATCTCCCCTCGGTATCGACCACCCGCACTGGGTTCCCACCGAGACCGTCGACCTGCGCCACCACCTCCGGGTGTGGGCGGCTCCGGGCCCGGGCTGGGACGGCGTCGGGCCGCTCCTGGGCGAAATGGTCACCTCCCGCGTCGACCTGGCGCGGCCGCCGTGGGAACTGCACGTCATCACCGGCGTGACCGGTCTCGACCTGCACGACGGGCCGGTGACCGCGGTGGCGCTCAAGCTTCACCACAGCGCCGCCGACGGGCTCGCGGTCATGGAGCTGGCACACAAGCTGTTCTCCGAGACGCCGCTCCCGGCCCCGGCCGCCGCCCCCGTTCGTCTCCCGAGAACCCGGATGCTCGTCCGGTCCGTTCGCGACATCCCCCGCCGGACACGGACGCTGGTCCGCTCCGTCCCCGGGAACCGCGCGTCGGCGCGCGCCGTCGAGGCGGCCTGTGCCGCCGGGGACTGGCCGCGCCTGCCGAGGCGGCCGGCAACCCGCTTCAACACCGTTGCCAGCGGCCGCGCCTGTCTCCGCTCGATCGTGCTGCCGGGCAAGCAGGTTGCGGCGACCCGGTCGGCTGCGCCGGGGATCACCATCAACGACGTCGTGCTGGCGGCAGTCGGCGGTGCTCTCGATCGGTACCTGCGTGAGCACGGCGAGCGGCCGGACGGCGCCCTGGTGGCCATGGTTCCGCGGTCGATGCGGCGACTGGAACGGTGGCAGTCGGCCAATCAACTGGTCGTTCTCGCGGTCGACATGCACACGGACGTCGCCGATCCGGTCGATCGCCTGACGGCCGTCTCGGCGTCCTCGCGTCTGGAGAAGAAGCGCACGTCGCATCCCGCGATGCGGCGACAGGTGGCCGCGATGGACACCGCTCCGCCCCTGATCTGGCGCCTGGCGGCATACCTGCGCCGGCGTAATCGCTACGAATCCAACACCTCCCGCACCTCCCACACGATGATCAGCAACATTCCGCTGACCGTCGACGGGCTCACCTTCGGTGGGGCCCGCGCGGTCGCGGTCCTCGGCTCGCAACCACCCATCGACGGGGATCGGTTGCGCCACTTCGTCACGACCGCGTCCGGCGGCGACCTCGTCCTGACCGTCATCGCCGATCCCGAGGTGATGCCGGACCTGCCGCACTACCTCGAAGTGATCCGCACGAGTCTGGGCGAACTGCACGACGCGGTGCGTGCGCGCGGGTCCGAGCCTTTCGCGGACCCCGACGCGGCGGCGACACCGGCCTGACCGGCTGCCCGCCGGGGTGAGTCGGCGGATGAATAACCCGACAAGTTGGACGAGCGCCCAACTGAATCGCGAAAACGCAGACACGGTCCGGCAACGTCGTCTATCTTTTTCATCACGGTCGAATAAACGCGATCGTCCTCCCGATCCCACGCTCGCGGAGTGGCACACCACGGCCGCACCGCACCCAGCGTCAAACGGACGGGTTGTACAGGGAGTTTGCTCAGCCGGGGTAGCGGGGTCCCCCGGCGACACCAGCTCCTAGCCCGGGCTGAAAAAGATCACACACCAATCACAAGCAGTTCACGGAATCTCCCCCGAAAGGCAAGACACATGAACGCTGACGCCATCTTCGCCGCGCTCATCGGAGTGATCGGAAACCTGATCAACTTCGGAAGCGTGACCGAGCTCAGCTAGTTCGTCCCACCTGCAACACATCGACACAACCACCACGAAAGTAAGGAAGAACCATGAACCTCGATGCCATCTTCGCTGCTCTCATCGGCGTCATCGGCAACATCGTGAACTTCGGTTCCGTCACCGAGCTCAGCTGATCGCGGGATCTCGCAACAGGGCGAGATCCCACCGGAGTAGTAGGAAGGCGACTGCCATGAATCTGAACGCAATCGGTCTCGGCTCCCCGGTCGAGCCGGCAACGGGATCCCTGTCGGGCCTGCTCGACACCCTCCTCGGTCTCGGCCGCGGCAGTGTCTTCGGTGGTAGCACCATCGGAGATCTCGGGAGCTCGATCTCGTTCAGTTGAGCATTCGCACCTCCGACCCCAGTCGCCGCGGCGACTGGGGTCGCAGGTGTGTTCGGCGCTCGGGCGCCGCCGTCGGCCTCGCCCAACGCGAACTTACTCGGGAGTAAGCACCAACCCGGGACAGCCGATCGGGGCGGGGCTACGCTAGGGCCTCGTGACCTCACACTATGACGTCGTTGTCCTCGGAGCCGGTCCCGGTGGGTACGTCGCTGCTATCCGCGCGGCACAGCTGGGCCTCAAGACCGCCATCATCGAAGAGAAGTACTGGGGCGGTGTCTGCCTGAACGTGGGCTGCATCCCCTCGAAGGCGCTTCTCCGCAATGCCGAACTCGCGCACATCTTCCACAAGGAGGCGAAGGCGTTCGGTATGTCGGGAGACGTGTCGTTCGACTTCGGCGCGGCGTACGACCGCAGCCGCAAGGTCGCGGACGGCCGCGTCAAGGGCGTGCACTTCCTGATGAAGAAGAACAAGATCACCGAGTACGACGGTCGCGGCACGTTCGTCGATGCCAAGACCATCTCGGTCGCACTCGGCTCGGGCGAGACCGAGACGGTGACCTTCGACAACGTCATCATCGCGACCGGGTCGGTGACCAAGCTCCTGCCGGGCACGTCGCTCAGCAAGAACGTCGTCACCTACGAGGAGCAGATCCTCACCCGCGACCTGCCCGGTTCGATCGTCATCGTCGGCGCCGGCGCCATCGGCATGGAGTTCGGTTACGTCCTCGCCAACTACGGCGTCGACGTCACCATCGTCGAGTTCCTCGACCGGGCACTGCCCAACGAGGACGAGGACGTCTCCAAGGAGATCGCCAAGCACTACAAGAAGCTCGGCGTCAAGATCAAGACCGGTGCCGCGGTCCAATCGATCGTCGACAACGGCTCCGACGTCACCGTCGCCATCAAGGACAACAAGTCCGGTGAGACCGAGACGGTCACCGTCGACAAGGTCATGCAGTCCGTCGGCTTCGCCCCGCGGGTCGAGGGCTACGGCCTCGAGAACACGGGTGTCGAGCTCACCGAGCGCGGCGCCATCGCGATCGACGAGCGCATGCGCACCAACGTCTCCGGCATCTACGCCATCGGTGACGTGACTGCCAAGCTGCAGCTCGCGCACGTCGCCGAGGCGCAGGGCGTCGTCGCCGCCGAGACCATCGGTGACGCCGAGACCCAGGAGCTGGGCGACTACCGGATGATGCCGCGCGCCACGTTCTGCCAGCCGCAGGTCGCGAGCTTCGGTCTCACCGAGGCGCAGGCCAAGGCCGAGGGCTACGACATCAAGGTCGCCACCTTCCCGTTCACCGCGAACGGCAAGGCGCACGGCCTGAACGACCCCAACGGCTTCGTCAAGCTCATCGCCGACAAGAAGTACGGCGAGCTGCTCGGCGGCCACCTCATCGGCCCCGACGTCTCCGAGCTGCTGCCCGAGCTGACGCTGGCGCAGAAGTGGGACCTCACGGTCAACGAGCTCGCGCGCAACGTCCACACGCATCCGACGCTCAGCGAGGCGCTGCAGGAGGCCATCCACGGCCTCGCCGGCCACATGATCAACTTCTGACGGTCCGCCGCCGGAAGAGCTAGTTCGCGAGAAGCCCGCACAGTACTGTGCGGGCTTTCTTGCCCTCCGGGATCGGTAGCAGCGGGTAGACGTGGATCATCTCCTGCGCCTCGTGGAAATCGAGTGACACGCCCGCCGCGGCCGCCAGTGGGCGGAAGCGGCGGGCGTCGACGTTGAGGATGTCCCGGGTGCCGGTGAACAGCGTGATCGGGCCCAGCCCGGCCGGGTCGCCGCTCAGCGGGCTCACCCACGGGTGCTCCCGATCGAGTTCGCCGCGGTAGGCGTCGGCGGCCACCGTGAGTCCGCCCGGGTGCAGCCACGGATCCCGCGGGGCGATCTCGAGGATCTCCGGGTGCGACCCGGTCGCGTCCAGCCACGGGGAGATCAGCGCGGTGTGGGCTGGGGAAGCGGTGCCGCGATCGCGCAGCGCGAGCGCCACTGCGAGGGCCAGCCCGCCACCGGCGGAGTCGCCCGCGAGCACCAGCGGCTCGTCGTGCTTCGCCACCCGCTCGGCGAGGTCGGCCGATCCGGCCACCACGTGCGACGCCGTACCGCGCGGCGCCAGCGGGTAGATCGGCACCGTGACGGCGGCGCCCGCGGTCGCCAACTGCCCCACCAGTTTCCAGTGGTGCCGGGTGATCTCGCGGATGTAGGCGCCGCCGTGCAGATACAGCACGCGCGCGGTGGGGGCGGCGCCGCGCGGGGCGACGGTGAACACCGGCCAGCCGGCCGCCGAGGTGGCGGCGGTGACGTCGAGGGTGCGTCCGAGCGCCGACGGCGGCGCGAACGGCCGGGGCTTCACCTGCAGGGCCCCGATCTCGCGCCGGATGTCGTCCGCCGTGGGCCGCCGCCGGCCCAGGAGCGCGATCGCCAACGGCATGGCCCTACTGGACAGGCTCGGCACCGGCGTCTCCCGTCGTCTCGTCCGGTCGGCGCGGTCAGCGCGCGTCGTACCGAGTCTGCGCCGCCCGGATGTCCGGCATGCGCGATTCGAGCAGAACGATCAGGCCCGTGAGGCGTTCGGCGATGTCCCGGCCCAGCGGAGTGAGGCTGTACTCGACGTGCGGGGGCAGCGTCTCACGCACCTCGCGGTGCACCAGGCCGTCGCGCTCGAGCTGCTGGAGCGTCTGCGCCAGCATGCGCTCGCTCACCCCGTCCACGCGCCGGCGCAGCGCCCCGAACCGGTACGCCCCCTCCGCGAGGGCCGCGAGCGCGAGCGTGCCCCAGCGTCCGGTGACGTCGAGCAGGACGTCTCGCGAGTGGCAGCCGCGCGCGAAGACGTCGGCCTCGAGCGTCGGGTCGGCGAGGGGCTGATCGGCGGGGCTCACGCCGTCGAGGCTACTACCGGCCCCGGAGGCAGTGCTTACGACGACGCTTGCACTTACGAAAAATAAGTGCAAGATGGAGACGGCACGAAACATTGAAGGTTCAACCTCGGGAGTTCTCATGACCATCGCCGTCACCGGTGCCACCGGGCACCTCGGCCGCCTCGCCGTCGACGCCCTGCTGCGCCGCGGCGTCCCCGCATCCGACGTCGTCGCCGTCGCCCGTAACCCGGAGAAGGCCGCCGGCCTGGCGGACCGTGGCGTGCAGGTGCGCACCGCGGACTACGCCGACCGGACCGCCGTCGAAGCCGCACTGGCCGGTGTCGACAAGCTGCTGCTGGTCTCCGGCAGCGAGGTGGGCGCACGGGTGCCGCAGCACACCAACGTCATCGACGCCGCGAAGGCCGCCGGCGTCGGCTTCATCGCGTACACGTCCATCCCGGACGCGCCGAACAACACACTTCAGCTCGCGCAGGAACACCAGGTCACCGAGCGGCTGCTCGCCGAATCCGGCATCGACCACGCCCTGCTCCGCAATGGCTGGTACTGGGAGAACTACACCAACGATCTCGCGGGCACCGCGCAACGCGGCGTCCTGCTCGGCAGCGCCGGAGACGGCCGGGTCGCCGGTGCGGCCCGCGCCGACTACGCCGAGGCCGCCGCCGTCGTGCTCACCGCCGACGAGAACCAGGCCGGCACGGTGTACGAGCTCGGCGGCGACGAACACCTGTCGTACCCCGAACTGGCCGAGGCCATCTCGAACGTCACCGGTAAGCCCGTCGAGTACCGGGACCTGCCGGTCGCGGAGTACCGGAGTGTGCTCGAGTCCGTCGGGTTGCCCGCCCCGGTGGCCGCGGTCCTCGCCGACGCCGACGCCGGTGTCGCGACCGGTGTCCTCGACGTCACCAGCGGCGACCTGCAGCGGCTCATCGGCCGGCCGTCCACCCCGTTCGAGTCGGTCCTGCGCGCGGCGCTCTGACGGCTGTTGCCCACAAAGCTGAAGGGTCCCTTCACACGCTGCCAGCGCACGAAGGGACCCTTCAGCTTCCCGAGGGGGAGGGGGAGATCAGTGCATCCCGACGGCGCCTTCGGCGGGCAGGTCGCCCTTCTTGGCGCGGACGAGGATCACGACGATGGGGCTGATGACGAGGATCAGCGCCCCGGCCCAGCCGAAGGCGTGCGTGTAACCTGACACCTCGGTGCCGAACACCCAGTCCATGACCTTGCCGACGAAGTCCTGTGCGGGTGCGGGCAGCGCCGCGACCTGCTCGGACGTGAGCGGCGTCGCGTTCGCCAGATCGGTGGGGACGGCGTCGGCGGGGAACCCGGGCGGCGGCGTGGGCGCCGGGTTGTCCGCCTGGAACGCGTTCTTGGCCGACGCGTACACCGTGGTGAACAGCGCGGTGCCCAGCGCGCCGCCGACCTGCAGGGTCGCGTTGGCGAGCGCGCTGGCCGCGCCGGCGTCGTGGTTGGGGACGCCCAGCAGCGCGAGGTTCTGCATCGGCACCATCAGTAGACCCAGGCCGAAGCCGAAGATCGCCAGACCCGGGAACACGTGCGTCCAGTAGGAGCTGTCCACCTCGATCTGGGTGAGCAGGAACAGGCCGGCCGCCGCGAAGACGGGGCCGACGACCATGAGGGGCTTGGGGCCGATGCGGGTGCTCAGCTGGGCCGCGATCGTCGACGCGATGACGATGAAGAAGGCCATCGGCAGCGAGCCGACACCCGACATCACCGGGCTCAGGCCCATCACGATCTGCAGGTAGAACGTCAGGTACAGGGTGCCGCCGAGCAGCGCCGCGCCCACCAGGGCCGAGCCGAGGAAGGCGGCGCCGCGGTCGCGATGCCACGGCACGCTGAGGGGTAGCAGCGGGTTGGCGCTGCGCTTCTCGACCAGGACGAACGCGACGAGGGCGAGCAGACCGATGCCGATGAACACCAGCGTCGAGGTCTCGAGCCAACCGTGCTCGGCCTTGGTGAAGCCGTACACCAGCGACCCGAGTCCCACCGCGACCAGCACCGTGCCGGGCAGGTCGTAGCTGGTGTCGCCGTGCGCCTTGGTCTCCTTGACGATGGGCAGCGTCACCGCGATCGCGAACAGCGCGACCGGGATGTTCACCAGCAGGCACCAGCGCCAGTCGACGTACTGGGTCAGCACGCCTCCGAGCAGCAAACCGATGGCGGCGCCACCGCCGGAGATCGCACCGAACACCGCGAACGCCTTGGCGCGCTCCTTCTCGCCGACGAAGGTCGTGGTGAGGATCGCGAGCGCGGCCGGCGCCAGCAGCGCGGCGAACACGCCCTGCCCGGCCCGCGCGACGAACAGTTGCATCCCGGTCTGCGCGAACCCGCCGACCGCCGACGCCACCGCGAAGCCGGCCATGCCGACCATGAACGAGCGCTTGCGGCCCCAGAAGTCGGCGATGCGGCCACCGAGCAGCAACAGCGCACCGAACGCCAGCGCGTAGGCGGTCACCACCCACTGCCGGTCCAGGTTGCTGATACCCAGATCCTTCTGGGCGTCGGGGAGCGCGATACTCACGATCGTGCCGTCGAGCACGACGGTCAGCTGCGCCAGCGCGACGATGCACAGCACCAGCCAGCGGCGGTCGTGATTGGGATTGTCGTGGACGGGGGCGTCGGGACGCGAGGTCGCCTGGACGTCTGAGGACATGCAGTTCCTACGGATCGGGGGCACGGACGACTGTCACGGCCGAACGTGGAGACGCTACCGGCGAACTCGATCCTGCAGCAATCGAATTCGACGGCAGCGTCGGAATGATCACACCCGCGCCCCGGGACTTGAAACCGGCCGCGGGATGTGAACACTCCGCGGCGGGCGATTGTCGCCCCGTCCGGGGCCCGGCCCGTCAGTCCGGCAGGCGCGCCTGCAACGCGTCGAGCAGTTGGGGCGGGAGCGTGAGCTCGGGTGCGTCGTCCGGGACGCCCGCCTGCGCTCGGAGTTTCGCGAACTCCTCGTTGAGCCGTTCCATCTTGACGTCCAGCCGGTGCGCGGTCTCGGCGGCCTCGGTGAGCTCGGCCAGCAGCTCGGCCGGCACCTCCCGGTTGAACTTGTAGTAGATCTTGTGCTCGAGGCTGGCCCAGAAATCCATTGCGATGGTGCGGATCTGGAGCTCGATGGGGACCCGCTGCACCCGGTCGCTGAGGTAGACGGGGACCTCGACGATGAGGTGCAGACTCTTGTACCCGTTGGGCTTGGGTGTTGCGATGTAGTCCTCGACCTCGCGTACCTCGATGTCGGGCTGGCTCGTGATCATGTCGGCGATGCGGTACGTGTCGGCGATGAAGCTGCACGTGATCCGCACCCCGGCGATGTCGAGGATCTGTTCGCGGACGTCGTCGAGGGTGAGCGGACAGCCGATGCGGTCCGCCTTGCGGACGATGCTCTCGGGGGACTTCAGCCGGGAGGTCACGTGCTCGATCGGGCTGTAGAGGTTGATGTGCGTGAACTCGTCCTTGAGGATGTTCACCTTCGTCAGCAACTGGGTGATACCGAACCGGTAGGTCATCATGAAACGGGAGAAGTCGGTTCGGAGCTGCTCGGGGTCCACGGCCACCAGTGTGCCACCGGCGCCGGATCAGAAGTCGGGCTGGATTCCCAGCACGCCGATCGTGGTCGCCAGTCCGTCGTACTGCGTCACCAGCAGACAGAACTCCACGAGCCGGCGCTCGTCGAGGTGCTCCGCGAGCGCCGCCCACGCGGTGTCGTCGATGTCGCCGGTGGTGACCAGCTGGTCGGTAGCGGCGAGCATCGCGCGGTGGCGGGGGCTCCAGTCGGGGTCCTCCGGACCGGCCAGGATCCGGTCGAGGATCTGCGGGGTCACCCCGGCCCGGCGGCCCAGACGAATGTGATGGCCCATCTCGTAGCGGCACTGGCGCAGGTGCGCGACCCGCAGGACCACCAGTTCGATCTCGAATCGCTTCAGCTTGGTGCCGGGCAGCAGCATCAGCACCCCGGAGTAGTGCAGCCAGCCGCGGAAGAGCCCGCCGGTGCGCCCGAACGTGCTGAAGAGCTTCGCGTCGGAGGTGCCCGAGACACGCGAGATCACCCGCCATGCGGCCCAGTTGACGGGCCCGAGTTCCCGGAAGCGGCCCGGCGGCACGCGCGGCGTGGTGCGGTCTGCGGCCTGCTCGTCGTGCGTGCTCATGCGATCTCCCCCGAGTCGTCGGTCCGGCCAGCATACGGAAGGCCCCCGGCGCGTGCCGAGGGCTTCGATCCCGGACCGGCGGGGGCCGGGGCATACTGCACGCGAACCGATCGCGCATTCGATGGGTCGGGGCGAACGGGAGGCGTCGGTGGAGATCGGTCAGGACGCGGCGCCGGGCAGGCTCGGCATCACGGTGGGCGACTTCGCGACCTCGCGCGCGGCGTTCGACGGGCTGAGCGTGAGCGAGATGGTGCGGCACTGGGCGCTCACCACGCCGGACCGGACCGCCTTCGTCACCGTGGACGCCCGCGTGAGCTGGCGCGAGTACGACGCGGCCACGGACCGGATCGCGTCGGCGCTGGCGGCGACCGGGCCGGACGCCGCCGACGCCGCCGTGGCGATCCACCTGCCGGACACCATGGTCTTCCACGCCGCGCTGTGTGCCGCATTCCGGGTGGGGCGCCTCGCAGTCGGGATCGGGTCCCGGTCGGGGACCGCGGAAGTCGCGCACCTTGCTGCGCGCTCGGGTGCGCGCACGCTCGTCACCACCCGGACCCTGCGCGGCGCCGACACCGCGCGGTCGATCGCCGAACTGCGCGACCGCGTCCCGCACCTGGAGCATGTCGTGTACGTCGACGAGTGCGGTGGCGTCACGGTCGAGGACGCGGACGGCCGCCCGGTGCCGGTGGCCGGACGCCGGTTCGACGCCGCCGGTGGACGGTTCGCCGTCCACGACGTGTCGATGCTCAACTCCACGTCCGGCACCACCGGATTGCCCAAGCTGGTGACGCAGACCGAGCACCGCTGGATCGCGTTCTCCGAGGTGGCCGTCCGCGCCGGACGCATCACCGGCGACGACGTGTTCCTGGGCGCCGTGCCCGCGCCGTTCGGGTTCGGGCTGTGGACCGCGCACTTCCTGCCGGCGCTGCTCGGCATCCCCACCGTCGTGCTGGAGCGCTTCGACGTCGACACCATGATCGACCTGCTCGAACGTGAACGGGTGACCGTGCTGCACTGCGTCAGTACACAGTTCAAGATGCTGCTGCGGTCCGCGCGGGCCCGGACCGCCGACCTCGGCGCGCTGCGGGCGATGTTCACCGGCGGCGAGGCCGTGCCGTACTCCGAGGCGCTCGCGTTCGAGCGGCGGACCGGCGCCGCGGTACTGCAGTTCTACGGCTCCAACGAGACCGGTGCGGTGAGCGTCACCACCGTCGACGACGACCCGGACACCCGACTGCGCACGTGCGGGCACCTCCTCGAACACATGCGGGTGCGGGTGTTCGACGACGCCGGCGCCGAGGTGGTCGGCGACGTGCGGCGCGGGCAGCCCGGCGTCCACGGCCCGCTGATGTGCCGCGGTTACTGGGACGATCCGGCCGCCGACGCCGACCTGTACACCGACGACGGGTGGATGCTCCTCGGCGACATCGTGGAGATCGACGCCGCCGGCCGGGTCCGCGTCGTCGGCCGCAAGGCCGACATCATCATCCGCGGCGGCAAGAACATCTCGGCGGTGGAGGTCGAGGAACTGGTGCGCGCGCACCCGGCGGTGGAGCTGGTGTCCGTCGTCGGCGTGCCCGACGAGTTGTTCGGGGAGAGGGTGTGCGCCGTCGTCGTCCCGGTGGGCGGCGCCGCGCCGACCGCGCGCGCGTTGGCCGCGTGGCTCACCGAGCACGGCGCCACCCGCGAGTACCTTCCCGAGCACGTCGTCGCCGTCGACGACCTCCCCCTGGCGCCCGGTGGGAAGGTCGCCAAGGGGGCGGTCAAGCGGCTGGCGCAGGAGCGCCTGGGCCGATGATCGCGAGCGGCGTGCCGGGGGCGACCTTCGCGCCCGGCACGGCGAGGACACGCAGCACCGTTCCGGAGTGCGGGCAGGGCACCGGCATCTCGAGTTTCATCGCCTCGAGGACCACCGCCGGTTGCCCCGCCGAGACCTGCTGTCCCGGTTCGAGTTCGATGCGCCATACGTTGCCCACCATGGGTGCCTCCACCACGACGGCGCCGGGTGGCACGTCGAACGGGGCCCGCTCGGGAGCGGGGGACGGTGCGGTGTCGGTCCGGTCGAACTCGCCGGACGCGTGCCACGCCCGCTTCTCCGCCTCGAACGCCGCCTGCTGCCGCTGCTCGAAGGCCGCGATCGACTCGGCGTTCTCGTCCAGGAACCGCAGGTGGTCGGCCAGCGCGAACGTGCCGTCGCTGATGTCGGCGTCGAACCGGCCGGCCCGCGACTGCGCCCGCGCCTCGGTGAGCTGCTCGGCCGTGACCGGCTCCCACACGATGCGGTCGAAGAACCGGAACAGCCACGGCGTGCCGGCCGCGAACGGCGCCCGTTGCCGGTAGCCCGACCAGATCGGCACCGTCCGCCCGATCAGCTGGTAGCCGCCGGGCGACTCCATGCCGTACACGCACAGGTACTTACCACCGATCCCCACCGCGTCCGACGGCGTCCACGTCCGCGCCGGGTTGTACTTGGTGGTCACCAACCGGTGCCGCGGGTCGAGCGGAACCGCCAGCGGGGCACCGAGGTACACGTCACCCAGACCCAGCACGAGGTACTCCGCGTCGAACACCGTGTCGCGTACATCGGCGACCGAATCCAGGCCGTTGATGCGGCGGATGAACTCGGTGTTCGACGGCAGCCACGGCGCGGTATCGCGGACGCCGCTGCGGTAGCGGTCGAGGGCGTCCGCGATCGACGGGTCGTCGAACGACAGCGGCAACCGGACGGTCCGGCTCGGCACCACCAGGTCGTGGGTGGCGGGCAGATCCTGTTCGAGCTCCTGCAGCAGGCCCAGCAGGCGCCGCTGCGGCAGCACGTCGGGATCGACGTGCAGGTGCAACGACCGCACCCCGGGAGTGACGTCCACCAGCCCGGGGATGCGGAGCGCGGCCAACGCCTCCGACAACGCGTGCACCCGCATCCGCAGACCCAGATCGAGCGCCATCGGGCCGTACTCGACGAGGACGTTGTCGTCGCCGCCGCGCAGGTAGGCCACGGCGGGCCGGTCGTCGCCGGCATCGGTGCGCGCCAGCACGCCGCCGTCGCCGCGTGAGATACGCACGGCCGGAACATCCTTCGATCGGGCGTGGTCGTCGCGGCGCAGGGCGTCCGCGTCGACCTCGGGCACCGGGACGAACCGGACCGCGTCGCCGGGGCGGATCTGTCCCATCTTCCAGCGGTGCGCGCTCACCACCGTGAGCGGGCACGCGAAGCCGCCCAGACTGGGGCCGTCGGGGCCGAGAAGGATCGGGGTGTCGCCCGAGACGTTGAGGGCGCCCACGCTGTACGGGTTGTCGTGCAGGTTCGACGGGTGCAGCCCCGCCTCGCCGCCGTCGGGCCGCGACCACGTCGGCTTGGGGCCGTCCAGCCGGATCCCGGTGCGGTTGGCGTGACTGGCGGTGGTCCAGGTGGTCTCGTAGAACTGCGTCATGTCGGCGTCGGTGAAGTAGGCCGGTGCCGGCTGGGGGCCTTCGGTGACCGCGAGGTGCCACGTGTGCGTGAACTCGGGCCGGGCGCCGCCGGGGACGGGCGCCGGTGCCGCGAGGCCACCGGTGTCCGGAAGCATGCCGAGCACGTCCCCGGTCGCGACGGCCCGGCCGGTGACGCCGCCGAACCCGCCGAGCGTGAACGTCGAAGCGCTGCCGTGGAACTGCGGGACGTCCAGACCGCCGCGCACCGCGAGGTAGGTGCGCAGTCCGGTGCCGGCGGGGGAGCCGATGTCGAGGACGGACCCGGCCGGGACCGCGATCGGCTCCCACATGGGGGCGGCGAGCCCGTCGACGGTCACGGGGACGTCCGCGCCCGTCACGCACACGATCGTGGCCACCGAGAACTCGAGGCGCGGCCCCTGCAGCGTGCATTCGAGTCCGGGCGCGCCCACCGGGTTGCCGACCGCGGTGTTCGCGAGCCGGAACGACAGGTCGTCCATCGGTCCCGACGGCGGAATACCGACCTCCCACAAGCCGATCCGACCGGGCAGGTCCTGCACCGTGGTCATCGTGCCGGCCCGCAGCACGTCGATGCGCGGACCGGTGGCCGGGACGTCGGCGAGCGAGGACGTCGTGTACTCGGTGAGCGGGGCCGCGCACAGGTGGCGCAGTTGCGGGAGGTTGGTCTGCACGCCGTAGAGGCGGGTGTCTGCGAGCGCCGTCGCCAGGCGGGCCCGCGCCTGCTCGCGGGTGTCGCCGCGGCACACGATCTTCGCGAGCATGGGATCGTAGTGCGCGCTCACCTCGGTACCGGTCTCGACCCAGGCCTCCACGCGGGCGTCGGCCGGGAACTCCACCGCGGTGAGTGTGCCGGCGCTGGGCCGGTAGTCGCGGCCGGGATCCTCGGCGTACACGCGGGCCTCCACGGCGTAGCCGGTGATCGCCGGACCCGACTCGGGCATCCCGTCGAGCATCGAGGCGTCGCCGGCGGCCAGCCGCAGCATCCACTCCACCAGGTCGACCCCGGTGATCTCCTCGGTCACCGGATGTTCCACCTGCAGTCGGGTGTTCATCTCGAGGAACGACGCCTCGCCGCGGTCGACGTCGTACACGAACTCGACGGTGCCTGCAGACCGATATCGCACCGACGCCGCGAGATCCCGGGACGCGCGCAGGAGTTGCTCGACCACCGCGTCGGGCAGGCCGGAGGCGGGCGCCTCCTCCACCACCTTCTGGTTGCGGCGCTGCAGCGAGCAGTCGCGGGTGCCCAGGCTCACGGTACGGCCGGTGCCGTCGCCGAACACCTGCACCTCGATGTGGCGGGCCCGGGCCACGAACCGCTCGAGGAACACGCCCGACGAGGAGAAGTTGGCGGTGGCCAGGCGTTGCACCGTTTCGTACGCCGCGCGCAGCGCCTCCGGGGTGAAGCACGCCTGCATCCCGATGCCGCCGCCCCCACCGACGGCCTTGAGCATCACCGGGTAACCGATCCGCTCGGCCTCGTCCAGTGCCTCCGCGACCGAGCCGAGGAGTCCGCTGCCGGGGACCAGGGGGACTCCGACCGTGCGTGCGGCCTCACGGGCGGTGTGCTTGTCGCCGAACACCCGCAGCTGCTCGGGGGTGGGGCCGACGAACACGATGCCTGCCGCCTCGGCCTCGGTCGCGAACGCCGCGTTCTCCGAAAGGAATCCGTAGCCGGGATGAATCGCGCCCGCGCCGGCGGACAGGGCCGCGTCGATCACGAGGTCGCCGCGCAGGTAGGACTCCACGGCCGGCGCCGGGCCGAGACGGACCGCGGTGTCGGCCATCTCCACGTGTCGCGCCGACGCGTCGGCATCGGAGTACACGGCGACGGTCTTCAGGCCGGCCGCGCGCGCGGAACGGATGATGCGGCAGGCGATCTCGCCGCGATTGGCGACGAGGAGGGTGTCGAAAGCGGGGAACACGAAGGTCTCCTTCGATCGGGAGGAGGCATGGGGGAGGGGGGTCAGATGGCCATGGCGGTGCGCACGGCGTCCTCGGCCCCGGCGCCGCCGGTTCCCGAGGACGTGACCCGGCCGGACTCGAGCACGTAGTAGCGCTCGGCGGAGTCCAGCGCGAACCCGATGTGCTGTTCCACCAACAGGACACCGAGGCCGCCGCGGCGGGTGAGTTCGACGATCGCGGCCTCGATCTCGGCCACCACCGACGGCTGGATACCCTCGGTCGGCTCGTCGAGGACCAGGACCCGCGGTTCGGTGATGAGCGCTCGCGCGATCGCCAGTTGCTGGCGCTGGCCGCCGGAGAGCAGACCGGCACGCCGGTCGAGCAGCGGCTCGAGGGCCGGGAAGAGCGCGAGTTGCTGGTCGACGAGGGCCTTGCCTCGTCTGCGGCCGTCCGCGATCACCTGCAGGTTCTCGCGGCACGTGAGCTGTCCGAAGGACTGCTGGCCCTGGGGGACGTACGCGAGGCCGCGGGCGACGCGCGCGCTGGGCCGCAGTCTGGTGACGTCCGCGCCGTCCAGGAGCACCTTGCCCGACGTGGTCTTCGCGAGGCCGACGGCGGCCCGCAGCAGCGTGGTCTTACCGGCGCCATTGTGGCCCATCACCGCCGCGACGCCGTCGGTGGGGACGGTCACGGTGACGCCGTGGACGATCTCGGTGCGGCCGTACCCGGTGTGGATGTCGACGAGTTCGAGCATGGTCAGTTCTCCTCGAGTACGGCGCCGGCCGCGGTGCCCAGGTACACCTGCTGGACCGTCGGATCGGACTGGATCTCCTCGACGCTGCCGTCCGCGATGACCTTCCCGCGCGCCAGCACCGTCACCGACGTCGCGAACGCGCGCATGAAATCCATGTCGTGTTCGACGACGACGACCGTGCGTTCGGCGCCGATGCGGCGCAGCAGGTTTCCGGTCTCCTCGCGCTCGTCGTGGCTCATACCGGCGACCGGCTCGTCGAGCAACAGCACGTCGGCGTCCTGCACCAGCAGCATCCCGATCTCGAGCCACTGCTTCTGCCCGTGGGCCAGGATGCCGGCGGGCCGGTCCCGCAGATGCGTGAGTCCGACGGTCTCGAGCGCCTCCTCGATCTGCGGGAGCACGCCCCTGCGGCGGCGCAGCAGCGTCAGCGCGGAGCGACCCGCGCCCGCGGCGATGTCGAGGTTCTGCAGCACCGTGAGTTCCTCGAACACCGACGCGGTCTGGAACGTGCGGCCCACCCCGGCGCGTGCGATCTTGTGCACCTTCCGGCCCAGCAGCTCGACGCCGGACTTGGTCACCGACCCGGTGGCCGGCACGAGCCCCGTGATCGCATCCACCAGCGTGGTCTTGCCGGCGCCGTTGGGGCCGATGAGGAAGCGCAGGTCGCCTTGGAAGAGGGTGAGGTCCACGCCGTCGACCGCGGTGAAGCCGTCGAACGTCACCCGCAGGTCGCGGATCTCGAGGTACTGACTCGACATGCCGGCGTTGCCGCCGAGGGCCGGGCCGGTGTGGGTGGGCGTCATCGCGCCACCTCCATTTCACGGGCGGGTTCGGGTTCCGGATCGGGTGGGGTGACGACGGTGCGTCGTCGTCGCAGCAGCCGGCCCAGCCCGGCGATGCCGGCGGGGAAGAACCCGATGACGACGATGAACAGCAGGCCCTGCGCGTAGGTCCACGCCGACGGGAAGTTCTCCGACAGTGTCGTCTGGGCCCACGCGACACCGATCGCGCCCAGCACCGGGCCGAGCAGCGTGGTGCGGCCGCCGATCGCGACGCCGATGAGGAACGCGATCGACGGCACGATCCCGACGTCCGAGGGGGAGATGATGCCGACGATCGGCACGAACAGCGCGCCCGCGATGCCGGCGAAGAACGCCGCGACCGTGTACGCGACCACCTTGACGTTCGCGGGGTCGTAGCCGAGGAAGCGGACCCGCTCCTCCTGGTCGCGAACCGCGACCAGGAGCTCACCGTAGCGGGAGGTCATCAGTTGCCGGGTGGCCGCGACCACCAGCAACAGCACCCCGGCCGCGATGAAGAAGAGCATCCGTTTGTTCGCCGGATCGGCGAGATTGAACCCGAAGAACGTGCGGAACCGGTTGAGCCCGTTGGACCCGCCGATCGACTGCTGGCCGATGAGCAGGATCGCGAACGCGGCCGCGAGTGCCTGCGACAGGATCGCGAAGTACGCGCCCTTGACCCGACGTTTGAAGACCCCGAGCCCCAACAGGAAGGCGACGAGGGCGGGCACGACGAGTACCGCGGCGAGTGCCGTGAACGGGTGCGCGAACGGGGTCCAGTACGCGGGGAGTTCCCGGATGCCGGCGATCTGCATGAAGTCGGGCACCGCGTCCCCACGCAGCTCGGCGTCCGCGATCTTCAGGTGCATCGCCATGATGTAGGCGCCGAGCCCGAAGAACACGCCCTGACCGAGGGTGAGCATGCCACCGCGGCCCCAGGCCAGGCCGATGCCGACCGCGACGATCGCGAAGCACAGGAACTTGGCCAGCAGGTTGAGACGGAAGTCCGACAGCAGAGCCGGGGCGAGCCCGAACAGGACCACCGCGGCGACGGCGAATCCCGCCCACGCCCGGTAGCGACTGAGCACGGTCATACGAGGCTCCTTGTCTTGGCCACGAACAGCCCCTGCGGGCGCACCTGCAGGAAGATGACGATGAGCACGAACACGATCACCTTCGCGATCGATGCGGTGGTCGAGTACTCGATGAACGAATTGAGCAGTCCCAGCGCGAACGCGGCCATCACCGCGCCGGCCAACCGGCCGAGGCCGCCGATGACGACCACCAGGAACGCGTCGATCAGATACGACTGCCCGATCGTCGGACTGGTCGAGCCGATCAGCGTCAGCGCCACCCCGGCCACGCCGGCGAGACCCGAGCCGATGAAGAACGTCGTGACATCGGTTCGGCGGGAGGAGATTCCGCTGGTCTCGGCAAGGTCGCGGTTCTGCACGACGGCTCGGATCCGGCGGCCCGTCGACGTCTTGGCCAGGACGGTGGACAGTGCCGCGACCGCGACGACCGCGAGCACCAGGATGAAGATGCGGGTCTTCGGTACGACGGCGCCGAGGATCTCGACGCCCCCGGACAGCCACGACGGGGCGACGACGTTGACGGCGGGGGCGCCGAAGATGTCACGCGCCAACTGCTGCAGCACCAGGCCCACGCCGAACGTCACCAGCAGCGTGTCGAGCGGACGGTGGTACATGCGCCGGATCAGCGTGGCCTCGAGCAGCACCCCCATCAGGCCGCCCACCACGAACCCCACCAGCAGCGAGAGCACCAGGGAGGCGCCGGCACTCGACACCACCTGCTGCACCACGTACGCGGTGTACGAGCCGGCCATGATGAACTCGCCGTGGGCCATGTTGATCACGCCCATCTGGCCGAACGTCAGCGACAGGCCCAGTGCCGCCAACAACAGGATCGACCCGATGCTCAGGCCGGTGAACAGCTGCCCGACAACCACATCCATAGGGGCCCGCCCTTCCTCGTCGTCTTTCGTGAGTCAGCTACCCGAGCCGGACAGGCCTTTCGCCCAGTCGTAGCTCTCGAGGTACGGGTCCGGCTGGATCGGGCCGTCGGACTCCCACACGGTGTAGATCAGGCCGTCGCCGCGGATCTCGCCGATGCGGGCGGTCTTGGTGATGTGGTGATTGTCGCCGTCGATCGTGACCGGGCCCTCGGGCGCCTGGAAGGTGACGCCGTCGGCCGCGGCCTGCACGTCCGGCACGGCGAACGAATTCGCCTTCTCGACGGTGTTCTTCCACAGGTACACCGACGTGTACGCGGCCTCCATCGGATCCGACGTGGGCTTGTTCGCGCCGTACTTCGCCTTGTACGCCGCGACGAACTTCGTGTTCTCGGGCGAGTCGACGGTCTGGTAGTAGTTCCACGCGGTGAGCTGGCCGGTGACGTTCTGCGCGCCGATGCCGCCGACCTCCTCCTCGGCGATCGACACCGAGACCACCGGCATGTCAGCGGCTTTCAGGCCAACGTTCGCGTACTCGCGGAAGAATGCGACGTTGGAGTCGCCGTTGAGCGTGTTGAAGACGGCGTCGGCGTCGGCGGCCCGGACCTTGTTGACGATCGTCGAGAAGTCGGTGGAGCCCAGCGGGGTGTAGTCCTCGCCCTTGATCTCGATGCCGTTGGCGGCGGCGTACGCCTTGATGATGCGGTTCGCGGTCTGCGGGAACACGTAGTCGCTGCCCACCAGGTACAGCGACTTGACGCCCTTCTCCTTCAGGTAGTCCAGGGCCGGGACGATCTGCTGGTTGGTGGTGGCGCCGGTGTAGAAGATGTTGGGCGAATCCTCGAGGCCCTCGTACTGGACGGGGTAGTACAGCAGCGCGCCCGCATCCTCGAACACCGGTAGCATGGCCTTGCGGCTCGACGACGTCCAGCCGCCGAAAACCGCTGCGACACAATCGCTGCTGATGAGCTTCTCGGCCTTCTCGGCGAAGACCGTCGGCTCGGACGCGCCGTCCTCGGCGACGATGCGGATCTGCTTGCCGAGCACCCCGCCGGCCGCGTTGATCTCCTCGACCGCCAGCGCGATCGAGTCGCGGACGGTGACCTCGCTGATCGCCATCGTGCCCGAGAGCGAATTGAGGGACCCGACCTTGATCGTGTCGCCCGACGTGTCGACGCAGGAGGCGGCGGACGTCGCCCCGGCGGCCGAGGTGTCGGACGCCTTGCTGCCGCAGGCGGTGAGGACCAGGCCGAGCGCCGCCAGCGCGGCAGGGGCGGTGAGAGCACGCTTCGAGAACGTGGGCATGGACGAGCCTTTCCGTCGAGAGAACGGCGCTGAGCTGCGCGGAGGTACGTATACGACGCTGTATCCGTGACTGGAGACAGTAGGCGGAAGTTGTTGCGCCGGAATGTCTGTGCGTCACGAGTTGGTGTCGCGTATTACGCACGCATGAACAGGAGCTCACACGCCTCGACGGACGAGGTTCGGGTGGGGGAGAAGGTGCGCGGGGTCAGCGCACGGTGTAGGGCGACACCGAGCTGCGGTGCTCGTTGATGTCGAGTTCCTTGCCCAGCGGCGGGAACGCCCGCTGCGGGCAGTTGATCCGCTCGCACACGCGGCAGCCGGCGCCGATCGGGGTGGCGGTGCTGCCGCCGAGGTCCAGGCCGTCGGCGTACACCACCCGCGGTGCGTGCCGCAGTTCGCAGCCCAGACCGATCGCGAACGTCTTGCCGGGCTGGCCGTACCGCTGCGCGCGGCGCTCGACGGTGCGCGCCACCCACAGGTAGTTGCGGCCGTCGGGCATCTGCGCGATCTGCGTCATGATCTTGCCCGGGTAGGCGAAGGTCTCGTACACGTTCCACAGCGGGCAGGTGCCGCCACTCGACGAGAAGTGGAAGCCCGTGGCGGACTGACGCTTCGACATGTTTCCGGCACGGTCGACCCGGACGAACGACCACGGCACGCCCCGCTGCTTGGGGCGCTGCAGCGTCGAGAGCCGGTGACAGATGGTCTCGTAGCTGATCGCGTAGAACGCGGACAGCCGTTCGATGTCGTACCGGAAGTCCTCCGCGATCTCGTGGAACTGGCCGTAGGGCAGCACGGTCGCCGCCGCGAAGTAGTTGGCCAGGCCGAGCATCGCCAGCGACCGCGCCTCGTCGGACGTGAAGTTGCCCTCGTCCACCAACTTGCGCAGCAGGTCCCCGCATTCGAGGTACGCGAGTTCGGTCGCGAACTTGAACACCTGCTGCCCACCGGACAGGGCCGGCGAGATCTCGAGCAGCCGGGTCTCCGGGTCGTAGCGGTGCAGCACGTTCTCGCCCAGATCGATGCGGCGCACGATCTGCACGTCGTGCAGGTTCTCGAGCCGGCGTGCGATGCCCTCGGCGATGTCGCCGCGGTGGAAGCGCAGACGGGCGGTGAGCTCCTCGGCGGCGGTGTCGAGGTCGTGGATGTAGTTCTGCCGTTGATAGAAGTAGTCGCGCACTTCCTCGTGCGGCATCGTGATGGACCCGCTGCCGCTGCCGTCGCTGAACCGGTCCTCGGTGGCCGCGGCCAGCTGCGCGGACGTGTTGCGGTAGCGGCGGTGCATGTTCACCAGCGCCTTCGCCAGACCCGGGTGCGACGAGACCATCTCGGCGATCTCCTGCGCGTCGGCGTCGATGCCCATGTCCTTGTCGAGCGCGACCTCGCGCAGTTCCGCGATCAGCCGGGTGTCGTCCTGGGACGAGAAGAACGTGGTGTCGACCCCGAACACCTCGCTGATGCGCAGCAACACCGGCACCGTGAGCGGCCGGACGTCGTGCTCGATCTGATTGAGGTAGCTCGCGGAGATCTCCAGCGTCTTCGCGAGCGCCGCCTGGCTCAGGCCGCGCTCGGTCCGGAGCTGACGCAGACGGGCGCCGACGAAGGTCTTGGACATGAACCCAGGGTACGAGCGTGCTGCTAACCGTGCAAAGGGTTCGTTAGCAGTTCCCGTGAACCGACCGTCGGTCACGTTTGGCGAACAAGTCTTGACATCTCGGGGACTGTGGAAAATGCTGAGCGGCAGTCAGTGTGCGTTTTGTGTAAGACATTGATTGCCAGGCAGTTCGGGGCGCGCGGCGGGGGCTCACGCGTCCTGAGCGAACACACGCGGGCACCCGCCGCCGGACGGCGGGACCCCCGGTCTGCGCTGCCCTCCGACCCGAGCGCGGTCCGTCCCCAGACATCCGTGGCAGCAGAAGCAGGACCGAGCACGACCTGTCACACGACGAGGGTTCGCCAGAGGTCACCATGATCTTCACGTCGAGGCGTCGCGCGCGCGGCGGACTCCGTTCCCCGACGCTCTCCTCGCCCGCCGAGTCGGTCGAGACGGTCCAGACGGTCGACGACGCGCTCGTCGGCGGGGACGCGGACGCGGCGCCGGCGCGCCCGGAGGGCTCCGACGGCGACGTCGGCTGGGGCGGCCGCGAGGACGACCCCGACGCTATCTCGGTGACCGCGCGGTGGCTGGTGCTCACCACCGACCTCACCCACGGTTTCGCCCGCGCGTTGCTTCCCGAGTCGTGCGCAGTGCCCGACGTCCCGCAGCTTGCCGTGTGGATCGTCGAACCGCTGTCGGCCGACTCCGACTCCGTCGGCGTGCCGAGCGGCCGTTTGTTCGCCGGGATGTCGTGCAGTTGCCTGCTGCCGGGCGAGCAGGACGAGAGCGCGTTCACCTCCGACCTGTTGGTCGGCGCCCCCCTCGACGAGGGAGACCGCGACCCGTTCGGGCTGCCCGACCTGCCGCAGACGTCGCTGAGCCTGGTGAACGGCGTCGGCGGCATGGGCTTCTCGATCTCGCCGACCGACGGGTCCGGCCGTGGAGTGGTCGGCCGGGTGGATCTGGAGGAATGCGGTTCCGGACCGGTGCAGTTGACACCGGACTGGCTCGCCTGCCAGTCGTGGCGCTCCGACTTCGGCAGCGACGGAGGGGCACAGCCCGACGGCGAGGGCGCCGGGCTCGTGCACACCCAATGGGAGGTGACGCGGCTGTCGCCGATCGTCAGCGGCTCGGCGGTGGTCGAATGCGCCGAGTTCGGGTCGCACTCCTACGACCTCTCGGCGCAGGGTGCCGCGCTCGACGCCCGCTACGGCTACGCCCGCGTGGCGATCGTCGGCCGCCGATAGGTGCCCGGCCGCCCTCTCGGGGCCGCCTCGAGGTGTCTGTGACCCGCCGTGCCGTTCGTTCCGGTGTGCGGAACCACCGCACGGTCTTGTGATTGCCCTCACAAGTGCTCCGTGTCCGCCGGCGGGCGAGTGTTGCGACGCCCTGTCCGGCGTGTCCGATTTCACCTTTCGTGCCGATGTCCGATTTTCGGGCGAACGCCGAGGTAGAAGCCTACTTGCCGGTAACTTCGTTTCCTACCGATCGGTAACCCAAGCGCATGCTTGGCCGCTTGATAATTAGCAAGCTTCGCAGATTGAAATGAAAACCTAGCGAAGATTGGCATTAGCAACAGGTAGACGACCGTTTTCGTCTGTGCCATTGTCGGTTGGTACATCCGAACGGCCTGGCAATGGTGCGAAGCAGTACGCCCGTACCGGCCGTAGCAGCAGAGAAGAAGTGGAGCTTTCGATGTCGACCACCGGCACCCCGAGGACCGCAGAAGAGATCCAGAAGGATTGGGACACCAACCCTCGCTGGAAGGGCGTCACGCGCAACTACACGGCCGAGCAGGTCGTCAAGCTGCAGGGCACCGTGGTCGAAGAGGCCACCCTCGCTCGTCGCGGTTCGGAGATCCTCTGGGATCTCGTCAACAACGAGGACTACATCAACTCGCTCGGTGCTCTCACCGGCAACCAGGCCGTCCAGCAGGTCCGCGCGGGCCTCAAGGCCATCTACCTCTCCGGCTGGCAGGTCGCCGGTGACGCGAACCTGTCCGGTCACACCTACCCCGACCAGTCGCTGTACCCCGCGAACTCGGTTCCGCAGGTCGTCCGCCGCATCAACAACGCGCTGCTGCGCGCCGACGAGATCGCCAAGGTCGAGGGTGACACCTCGGTCGACAACTGGCTCGCTCCGATCGTCGCCGACGGTGAGGCCGGCTTCGGCGGCGCCCTCAACGTCTACGAGCTGCAGAAGGCCATGATCGCGGCCGGTGTCGCCGGCTCGCACTGGGAGGACCAGCTCGCGTCGGAGAAGAAGTGCGGCCACCTCGGTGGCAAGGTGCTCATCCCCACCCAGCAGCACATCCGCACGCTGACCTCCGCTCGTCTGGCCGCCGACGTCGCCGACGTCCCGACGGTCGTCATCGCCCGCACCGACGCCGAGGCCGCCACGCTGATCACCTCGGACGTCGACGAGCGCGACCGCGAGTTCATCACCGGTGAGCGCACCGCCGAGGGCTTCTACCACGTCAAGAACGGCATCGAGCCCTGCATCGCCCGCGCCAAGGCCTACGCCCCGTACTCCGACCTCATCTGGATGGAGACCGGTGTCCCGGACCTCGAGGTCGCCAAGAAGTTCGCCGAGGCCGTCCGCAGCGAGTTCCCGGACCAGCTGCTGGCGTACAACTGCTCGCCGTCCTTCAACTGGAAGGCGCACCTGGACGACTCGACCATCGCGAAGTTCCAGAAGGAGCTCGGCGCGATGGGCTTCAAGTTCCAGTTCATCACCCTGGCCGGCTTCCACTCGCTCAACTACGGCATGTTCGACCTGGCGCACGGCTACGCCCGCGAGGGCATGACCGCCTTCGTCGACCTGCAGGAGCGCGAGTTCAAGGCTGCCGAGGAGCGCGGCTTCACCGCGATCAAGCACCAGCGTGAGGTCGGTGCCGGCTACTTCGACTCGATCGCCACCACCGTCGACCCCAACACCTCGACGGCTGCCCTCAAGGGCTCCACCGAAGAGGGCCAGTTCCACTAGGCCTCTCGACCTCTCGGGAGGGGTCGGTGGGGTGTCCTCCTACGCCGACCCCTCCGGGGAACCCGACCTCCACTTCGAAAAGGAGCTGACGTGACCAGCGAAAAGATTCAGCGCGTCGGCGTGATCGGCGCCGGCATCATGGGTTCCGGAATCGCCGAGGTGTGCGCTCGTGCACACATCGACGTGCTGGTGTTCGAGCAGACCCGCGAGCTCGCTGCGGCGGGACGCTCGCGCATCCTGCGCTCGCTCGATCGCGGAGTGAGCAGTGGCAAGATCACCGAACGCGAGCGGGAGCAGGCCGCCTGGCGGCTGCGCTTCACCTCCGACCTCGGTGACTTCGCAGACCGGCAGCTCGTAGTGGAGGCCGTCGTCGAGGACGAGAAGATCAAGAGCGAGATCTTCACCGAACTCGACGAGATCGTGACGGATCCGGACGCGGTGCTCGCATCGAACACGTCCTCGATCCCGATCATGAAGCTGGGTATCGCGACCAAGGCGCCGGAGCGCGTGATCGGGATGCACTTCTTCAATCCGGTTCCCGTCCTCCCGCTCGTCGAGCTGGTCACGACGCTCAAGACCAGCCCCGCGGTGTCCGCGCGGGCGGAGACGTTCGCGAGCGAGTTGCTCGGCAAGCAGGTGGTGCGGTCGGCGGACCGGTCCGGTTTCGTCGTCAACGCGCTGCTGGTGCCGTACCTGCTCTCCGCGATCCGCATGGTGGAGTCCGGTTTCGCCACCAAGGAAGACGTCGACAAGGCGATGGTGCTCGGATGTGCGCACCCGATGGGTCCGCTCGCGCTGACCGATCTGGTGGGACTTGACACCGTCAAGTCGATCGCCGACTCGATGTACGAGGAGTTCAAGGAGCCGCTGTACTCGGCCCCGCCACTGCTGCTGCGGATGGTCGAGGCAGGGCTCGTCGGCAAGAAGTCGGGTGCCGGCTTCTACGAATACGCCGACAACGGCCGTGCCACCAAGAAGGCAAGCTAGACAGCACTTTACGGCAACACCAGCCAGCTCCTCGGCGCCCGTGTGCCTTGTCCGCACTCTCGGCAGCGGACAGGGTGCACGGGCGCGAGGCGCTTGAAGGGAAAGGTCGATCCGCATGTCCGCCGCAAACACCGCCGGGTACGGATCCAGTGTCCTCGGATACCCGCGCATCGGGCCCCGCCGTGAACTCAAGCGGGCCCTCGAGGCCTACTGGCACGGCACCGGCTCCCAGTCCCAACTCGTCTCCGTGGCACGGGAACTGCAGGAGCAGACGTGGAGTGAGCTGGCCGCGACCGGGTTGACCCAGGTTCCCGGAAACACGTTCTCCTACTACGACCACGTGCTCGACAACGCGCTGCTCTTCGGTGCGGTGCCCGAGCGGTTCGCACCGCTCGAGAGCGAACTCGATCCCCTCGACTTCTACTTCACGTTGGCCCGCGGCCGGCCCGACTTCCCTCCGCTCGAACTGGTGCGGTTCTTCGGGACCAACTACCACTACCGCCAGCCCGAACTGTCGGAGAACTCGACGTTCGAATTGCGTTCGGCGACAGTGCTCGACGAGTTCGAGCGGGCCAAGGCGCGGGGTATCGAACTGCGTCCGGTCGTTCTCGGACCGGTGTCGCTGCTGCTGCTGTCGAAGGTCGCGCCCGGCTCCACTGCCGAAGGATTCGCGACACTCGACCTGCTCGACCGGCTGCTGCCGGAGTACGAGAAGTTGTTCGCGCAGCTCGCGAAGGCCGGCGCGACGTGCGTCCAGCTGGACGAGCCGTGCTTCACCGAGGATCGCACCCCGGAGGAGCTGGCGGCGCTCGGCCGCGCCTACGAGAAGCTCGCGCACGCTCCGCTGCGCCCGCGCATCCTCGTCACCGGGCCGTACGGCTCGCTGGGGGAGGCGCTGCCGATTTTGGCCGCGACCCCCGTCGAGGCCCTGGGGTTGGACCTGGTCAACGGCCGCATCACCGCCGAGGATCTGGCGAAGATCCCCGGGATCCGGCGCAAGCGGATCTACGCCGGCATCGTCGACGGCCGCAACGTGTGGCGCGTCGACCGGTTCAACACGCTCACCTACCTGAACCAGATCAAGGACGTCACCCCGGACCTGGTGGTCTCCACCTCGTGCTCGCTGCTGCACGTGCCGTACGACGTGCTCATGGAGTACGACATGCCCGGGGACGTCGCGGACCGGCTCGCGTTCGCGAAACAGAAGGTGGGCGAGGTGGTCTCGCTCGCGCGCGCCCTCACCGAGGGACCGTCCGAGCGGTGGCGCAAGAAGCCGACGTCCGTGCATTTCAAGCAGAAGCACGACGTCCGCGCCCGGGTCAACGCCATCCGTCCCGAGCATCGTGTGCGCGCGCCGTACGAGGAGCGCCGGATCGCGCAGCAGGCGCGGCTGAACCTCCCGCCGGTGCCCGCGACCACGCTCGGGTCGTTCCCGCAGACGGACGAGATCCGCCAGGCCCGTTACGAACTGGGCGAGGGTCGCCTGGACTGGGACGAGTACTACAAGCGGATCCAGGACGAGATCGCCAAGACGATCGCGCTGCAGGAGGACATCGGCCTGGACGTCTTCGTTCACGGCGAGCACGAGCGCAACGACATGGTGCAGTACTTCGCGGAACTGCTCGAGGGCTACGCGTTCACCCACAACGGCTGGGTGCAGGCGTACGGCTCACGGTGCACCCGTCCGCCGGTGCTGTACGGCGACGTCCGTCGCCCGAAGCCGATGACCGTCGAGTGGATCACGTACGCGCAGTCCCTGACCGACAAGCCGGTCAAGGGCATGCTCACCGGTCCGGTCACGATGCTGGCGCGCTCGTTCGTGCGTCAGGACCAGCCGCTGCACGAGACCGCCGACCAGTTGGCGCTCGCGATCCGGGACGAGATCGCCGACCTCGAGGCCGCCGGTATCGCGATCATCCAGGTCGACGAGCCGGCCATCCGGGAACTGCTGCCGCTGCGGAAGACCGGGCGCAAGGAGTACCTGGACTGGGCCGTCGACGCGTTCCGTCTGGCCACCGGCGGGGCCAAGCCGGCGACGCAGATCCACACGCACCTGACCTATTCCGGTCAGCGGTCCGTCGTGGACGCCATCGAACGACTCGACGCCGACGTCACCGCGATCGTCGCGACGCGGTCGATCAGCTGGGTGCTCGAGGCGATCAAGGAGAAGGCTCTCACGCACGGCGTCGGGCCCGGCGTGTACGAGAGCCGGTCGGCGCGTATCCCCGACATCGACGAACTCGACGCCCTGCTGACGGAGGCCGCCGAATCGGTGGAACTCGACCGGTTGTGGGCGAACCCCGACGGCGGCCTCAAGACCCGCCACTACTGGCAGCTCGAGCCGTCGCTGCGCAATCTGGTCGCGGCGGCTCGGCGTTTGCGGCGGCGTGCCGCGCAGGGGTAGGCACGCCGGCCTGTGCAGCACGCCGGGACCGAATCGTCTGCGGATCCGGTCTCGGCGTGCTGCGTCCCCTCGCACGTGAGCGGTCGTTCGTTGCGTTCACTTCGGGAAGGGGAGTAGGCATACAGACATGATCGACGTCTCCGCCTATGCAGCGAACTCCGCAGACGGGCCCCTCGAAAAAACCACCATCGAACGCCGCGACGTGGGACCGCGCGACGTGCTCATCGACATCAAGTACGCCGGCATCTGCCACTCCGACATCCACACCGCCCGCAACGAGTGGGGCGGCACCAGCTACCCGGTGGTGCCGGGACACGAGATCACCGGCATCGTCGCGCAGGTCGGGTCCGACGTCACCAAGCACGCCGTCGGTGACCGGGTCGGGGTCGGCTGTTTCGTCGACTCGTGCCGCACGTGCGCCAGCTGCGAAGCCGGCGAGGAGCAGTACTGCCAGAACGGTGTCGTCGACACCTACAACACCGTCGGCCGCGACGGGAAGCGCACCGCGGGCGGGTATTCCACACACATCGTCGTCGACGAGGACTTCGTGCTGTCGGTCCCGGACGGGCTCGAGCTCGACGTCGCGGCGCCGCTGCTGTGCGCCGGCATCACGTTGTACTCGCCGCTCGCGCACTGGGGCGCCGGCCCGGGCAAGAAGGTCGCGATCGTCGGGATGGGCGGCCTGGGACACGTCGGCGTCAAGATCGCGCACGCGATGGGCGCCGAGGTCACCGTGCTGAGCCAGTCGCTGAGCAAGAAAGACGACGGCCTGCGCTTCGGGGCGGACCACTACTACGCGACCGCCGAGAAGGAGACCTTCAAGGCGCTGCGCGGCCGGTTCGACCTGATCCTCAACACCGTCTCGGTCAACCTGGACATGGACCGCTACCTGTCGATGCTCGCGCTCGACGGCACGCTCGTCGAACTGGGGCTGCCGGAGAACCCGATCTCCGTGCGGGGCTTCTCGCTGCTCAAGAATCGGCGCAGCCTGGCCGGATCGCTCGTCGGCGGCATCCCGCAGACCCAGGAGATGCTGGACTTCTGTGCCGAGCACGGCATCGGCGCGGAGATCGAACTGATCTCCGCCGATCGGATCAACGAGGCCTACGACCGCGTCGTCGGCAGCGACGTGCGCTACCGATTCGTGATCGACGCCGCCACGTTCTGATATCCGTCCGGTATCTCCGGTCTCTGCCCTCCCTCCTCGACGCGGCGTAGTTTCGGGTCACGGACCTCTACGCCGCCTTCGAGGAGGGAGCCGGGAGATGACGATCAACGACTTCGCCGGATGGGCCGGCTACGGGCTGGCACTCGTCGGTATCGCGCTGACAGGCCTGTTCCTGGTGGCCGCCGGAGGCGGTTTCGCCGGGTGGGCGCTGGTTGCCGGGCTGGCGGCGTTCACGGCGTTCGCGCTGTCCGCCGCGATCTTCGGCGGCGTGACCCGGCACGACCACAAGCTGCACCACAGCACCCCGCACATGCTGTGATCGGCGGGGGCGGTCGCGCCCGGTTCAGGAGCGGGCCAGGCGCTGCTTCTCGACCTCGATGTCGAACTCGGCGGGCGGCCAGTCCAGATCGAGCCGGGTGAGCGCGTCGATCAACAGTTCGGTCACCGCGATCCGGCTGTACCACTTGCGATCACACGGCACGACGTACCACGGCGCGTGGTCGGTCGACGTGCGGTCCAGCATGGCTTGGTACGCCTCCTGGTACTGCGGCCACAGCGCCCGTTCGGTGACGTCGCCGGGGTTGTACTTCCAGTACTTGTCGCGGCGGTCGAGGCGCTCGGCCAGTCGGCGCTTCTGCTCGTCCAGGGAGACGAACATCGCGACCTTCACCAGCGTCGTCCCGTTGTCCACCAGTTCGCGCTCGAACTGGTTGATCTCGGCGTAGCGGCCGCTCCACACGGTCGGCGGCACCAGGTCGTGCACCCGCACCACCAGCACGTCCTCGTAGTGCGAGCGGTCGAACACCCCGAGCTGCCCGCCGCGGGGCAGCGCCTTGTTGATGCGCCACAGGTAGTGATGGCGCTTCTCCTCCTCGGTCGGCACCCCGAACGCGGCGTGATCGACGCCCTGCGGATCCACGTGTCCGATGACGTGCCGAACCATTCCGCCCTTACCGGCGGTGTCCATGCCCTGCAGGATCAGCAGGACCGCGCGCTGATCTCCGGACCGGCCGTTGGCGTACAACTTCTCCTGCAGCGCGGACAGCACCGCGCCTCGTTCCTCGAGCAGGCGCTCGCCGTCGGACTTGTTGCCCACGAACCCGGGCGTGGCCCGCGGATCGATGTCCGCCACCTTGGTGTGCGGACCCGCCCGCAGGGCCTCGACGGCGGGGGTGGTCCACAGGTCGTTCGCGTCCGCAGCCATGGACAGAACTGTGCCACAACGCAGTACGTTCGTCCGGGCATCGCCCGGCCGGACGCCTCAGCTGCGACCGGACCGCCACTTCTCCTCGGCGGCGCCGAGCTCCGTCGCGGGCGCCGCGTCGTACACCCATTCGCGGCCGATCCGGTGCCAGTTGGCGCTCGCGTCCAGCTGTCCCAGGACGCCGAAAGTGAGGAAGTCCGCGCGGCGCGAGAAGAGATGCTCGGGCGGCAGGTTCTGGCTCTTCATTCCGGAGAACTCCGAGGCGCGCGGATCGATCGCCAGCAGGAAACCGGTGCTCGCCATCTCGGGCGTGATCGCGATCTCCTCGTCCACCAGGTTCCACTCGGCCGCGGCGCACACGTACTCGAAGCACTCGTCGGGCGTGACGTCGGCGCCGGGCGCGATGACCCCGCGCTCGACCATGAGCGCGTACAGGTCGTCCCGGCGTCCCTCGGTGGCCGCGCGCAGACACCGCTTCTCGAACTCGACGTGCACGGGATCCATGCGATTGAACAAGCCGAAGTCGACGAACCCGACCCGGCCGTCGGCGCCCAGCAAGACGTTCCCGGGATGCGGATCGCCGCAGAACTCGTGGTGGCGGTACAGCGACCCGATGTAGAAGCGGAAGATGATCTCGCCGACGCGGTTCCGCTCGGCCTGGGGGAGCGCGCGAATCCCGGCGAAACCGGTGCCGCCGAAGAACTCGCTCACCAACACCCGCCGCGTGCTCAGCTCCGGCATGCTGTCGGGGATCGCGATGAACGGGTGGCCGGCGTACAGGCGCGCGATCTCGTGCTGCGTGCGGGCCTCGCGCTCGTAGTCGAGTTCGCCCTCGAAATTCAGGCGCAGCTCGTTGAGGAGCGCCGGGGTCGACAGGGTCGGCACCGTCGACTTCCAGATCTTGAGGAACATCGTGAGGTTCTTCAGGTCGGCGCGGATCGCCGCGTCGATGCCGGGATACTGCACCTTGACGGCGACTTCCCGGCCGTCGTGCAGCCTTGCCCGGTACACCTGACCGATCGACGCGGCCGCGACCGGTTCGGGATCGAAATCCGCGAACACCTCCGCGATCGGACGCCCGTAGTCCGACTCGATCACTGCCCGCATCGACTCGAACGACGTCGTCGGAGCCTGGTCCCGGAGCGCGGCCAGTTTGCGTTGGAAGTCCGCGCGGTGTTCCTCGGGAACCAGGTCGAGATCGAGGATCGACAGCATCTGGCCGAGCTTCATCGCCACGCCCTTCATGCTGCCGAGGACGGTGACCAACTGCTCGGCCGCGGCGATCGAGGACTTCTCCGCCAGCCGGGCGCGCACCTCCTCCGACCGACCGATCATCGACACCCTGGTGCCGGCGGTGCGGATTGCCCGGCCGGCCGCGACCTGGCCGAGTTTCGAGCCCCGCACGAGACGGGACGTGGGGACCTTGTCGGCCAACGAAGACCTCCGGGTGCGGGAGTGACGACGGACTGGGAGCACGGACACGCTGCGTCACGTGCCGCAGATCACATCACACTAGAGCAGTCCCTCGGTGTCCTCCATGACCGGGAAGGGCGGGCGGGTGACGCCGTCGACCATGTGACTTCCCCACAGGTCCAGTCCGCTGACCCGCGCGACACCGGACCCCTCGGGGGTCGCGATCGTCAGCTCCGTTCCCGCGGTCACCTCGGTCTCGGCGCCCAGGGCGCGGGTGAGTTCGCGGACGCGGCCCCGCCACACGAATCGCCCGCTGATGGGCTCGAAGTTGCCGGACAGCTCGACGTCGACGATCACGGGCGCGTGCCCCTCGACGGTGATGTGTGCGGGCCCGCGGTAGCCGTCGGGCTCGTCGGTGAATTCGGTCACACCGCCAGAATACTTGTTACTCGCGGTCACACAAGCTGTGCCAGGTGATCAGTCGTCGGCGCCCTGCTCGCGCAGCGGGTGCGGCACCGCCTTGAAGCGCGTCGGGGAACCGTTGGAGGCCGCGATGCCGGAGATGCCGCCCCACGTCATCATCACCAGGTAGTCGATGAGGTCCTCGGTCGACATCGACTGGTTGGAGATCCACCAGTGCGTCGCCAGCTGCACCGCGCCCACCACGCCGTACGCCCACGGCACCGAGCCGCCGGAGTCCATCTCCATGCTGCGCAGGCGTTCCCCGAGGACCGTCGCGAGCAGCTCCGCGATCATGCGCTCGGAGTCCGCGACGACGTCGCGGTTGGGGCCGGCACTGTTCGCCATCACGTACAGGTAGACCTCGGGGTCCGCGGCGACCGTCTCCACGTACGCCGAGATCGCGACCCGAGTGAGCTCGTACTCGTCGAGGTCCTCGCCGATCGCCTCGTACATACGCGGCGCCAGGATGGTCTCCACGTAGCGCATCATGGTCGCGCTCGTCAGGTCGTTCTTGTCGGTGAAGTACCGGTACAGCACGGTCTTGGAGACGCCGATCTCGGATGCGATGTCGTCCATGCCGACGTCGCGGCCCCGCGCCCGGATCGCCGCGATGGTGCCGTCGACGAGTTCCTCACGGCGCGCGATCTTGTGTTCGCGCCAACGTCGCTTGCGGCCGTCGGGTTTCGCCGCGGGAGCGATCGTCTCTTCGGTTGTCTGCTGCAGATCTGCGCTTTGCTTCGGCACTGGGTTTCGCCACATCCGTTCGGGGTTGATCCAGAAGATCAGCTTAGTGGGCGAGTCCGGCGTAAGTGACGTCTATCTCGCGGTACCACCGCGTCGACCGCGGATTTCGGCACAATGTCGGGTGTGCAGCCCGTGCAGTCAGAACAGCCGTCCGCGCAGCCCACGAGCCGGTCCCGGTCGCAGTCGCCCCGGGCCGACGCTCCGACGTCCTTCGCGGGCGTCTTCGACGACGACGCCAAACGTCGCGAACTGCGGAAGATGAAGGCGGTCGCGACGGGGTTCCTCGTGGTCGCGACCGTCGTCTACCTCTTCTGCCGATGGCAGGAGACCCGCGGCGCCGGCGGCTGGGTCGGGTACGTGCGCGCCGCGTCCGAAGCCGGCATGGTGGGCGCACTGGCCGACTGGTTCGCGGTGACCGCCCTGTTCCGGCACCCGCTCGGGATCAAGATCCCGCACACCGCGATCATCAAGCGCAAGAAGGACCAGCTCGGCGAAAGCCTGAGCAGCTTCGTCGGCGACAACTTCCTGGCGCCCGAGGTGGTGTCGGCGAAGGTGAGCAGCGCGCAGATCCCGTTGCGGGTGGGCACGTGGATGGCCGAGCCCGTGCACGCGCAACGGGTCGCAGCCGAGACGTCGACGCTGCTGCGCGGGGTGGTCGAGGTCCTGCAGGACGACGACATCACCGCGATCATCGACAACACCATCGTCCGGCGGATCGCCGAGCCGGACTGGGGGCCGCCCATCGGCAAGGTGCTGGCCGAACTGCTGCGCGAGAATCGGCAGTTGCCGCTGCTGGATCTGCTGGCCGAGCGCGCGCACCAGTGGGCGCTGAACAGCCAGGACACGATCGACCGGATCATCAGCCGGGACTCGCCGAGCTGGTCGCCGAAGTTCGTCGACGCGATGCTGGGCGAGAAGATCTATCGCGAACTCGTGGAGTTCACGTGGAAGGTCCGCTCCAACCCCGAGCACGAGGTGCGACTGGCGGCCAACCGGTTCCTCGTCGATTTCGCGGACGATCTCCAGAACGATCCCGCGACCATCGCGAAGGCCGAGGCGATCAAGACCGAGATCATGGGCCGCGAGGAGATCACCGGCCTCGCCGCGGCCACGTGGCGGGTGGCCAAGCGGCTGATCATGGAGTCGGTCGACGACCCGAACAGCACGCTGCGCCGCAAGATCGCCGAGAACGTCGCGACGTTGGGGGTGCGGCTGCGCGACGACACGGAGTTGCGCTCGAAGGTGGACGGCTGGCTGCTGGCGGGCACGCGCTACGTCGCCTCGAACTACACCGACGAGATCACCGCGGTCATCACCGAGACCGTGCAGCGGTGGGACGCGGAGGAGGCGAGCCGCAAGATCGAATTGCAGGTGGGCCGCGATCTCCAGTTCATCCGGATCAACGGCACCGTCGTCGGCGCGCTCGCGGGCCTGGCGATCTACACGTTCTCGCAGCTGCTGTTCGCGTGAGCCACCCACGCCTGCTAGCAGAGTGCTTGCAATAGTTAGCACCCTGTCCTACGGTGGATCCTGCGTACAGAAGCAGGGAGTGCTGATGGTCGACGAGCCCGACGACATGGGTGGTGCGGCGCGCGTCGTCGCGGGTGCCGCCC
Source organism: Rhodococcus sp. SGAir0479 (assembly GCF_005484805.1). Classification (NCBI taxonomy): domain Bacteria; kingdom Bacillati; phylum Actinomycetota; class Actinomycetes; order Mycobacteriales; family Nocardiaceae; genus Rhodococcus; species Rhodococcus sp. SGAir0479. The sequence goes on along the minus strand of NZ_CP039432.1, from coordinate 3,188,616 downwards.
ACGACATCGGCGGTTTCATCCGCTCGCAGCGCGAAGCGGCGCAGGTGTCTCTGCGCCAGCTCGCGCAACTCGCCGGCGTCAGCAATCCCTACCTGAGTCAGATCGAACGCGGGCTGCGCAAGCCGTCCGCCGACGTCCTCGCGCAGATCGCGAAGGGGTTGCGGGTCTCGTCCGAGGTTCTGTACATGCAGGCCGGGATTCTCGAGAAGCGCCCGCACAGCCCGGTTCGGGACGCGCTGCTCGCCGACGGTGCCATCACCGAGCGACAGAAGCAGGTGCTGCTCGAGATCTACGAGTCGTTCTGTCGGGAGAACGACGCCGACAAGTCCGCCCAGTCCGACACGGCCGATCAGTCCCCGGGGGGTACGGCTACCGCGGACGAAGAAGAGCACGAGATCGCAGATCCACTCGACAGGAGTTCCGACAATGACTGATCCGAAGTTCATCGAGAACGTGAAGACGCCGTTCTTTGCCGCCGTCGGCACCGGCGACCTGGTCGTCCAGGCCGTCGCCGACGTCGTGTCCCAGGTCCGGGCCCGCGCCGAGAACGCCAACACCGACGTGTCCGGCCGCATCGACGAGGCCCGCGAGCGCTGGGCCAACCTGCCCACCGAGGTGTCGGAGGGCGTCGAGCAGCTGCGGGAGCGGCTGACCGCGCTGCCGGCCGAGCTGCCGGAGGAACTCGCCGAGCTGCGCGAGCGGTTCAACTCCGACGAGCTGCGCAAGGTCGCCGAGGCGTACCTCAAGGTCGCGTCCGATCTGTACGTCGCGCTCGCCGAGCGCGGCGAGGAAGCGGTGGAGCGGCTCCGCAAGCAGCCGGCCGTCGAGGAGCAGCTGGGACGGGCCGAGGCCGTGTTCGGCGACGCCGTCGAGCTCACCGAGGAGGCGCTCGGCACCGTGGCGCGCCAGACCCGTGCCGTCGGTGAGCAGGCCGCGAAGTTCGCCGGCCGGGCGGCCGGCCGCATCAGTGACGTCGCCGACGGGGCAGCCGTCGTGCTGTCGGAGACGACCGACACCGTGGTCGAGCGCCTGGCCGAGACCGGAGACTCGGTGGCCGAGCGCGTCGAGGCCGTGGGCGAGCGCGCGGAGGCCACGACCGAGGCGGCCGCCGAGCGCGTCGAGGCGGCGGCTCCCAAGGCGAGCGCGGAGCCGGCGGCTCCCAAGGTGACTGCCGAGCCCACGGCTCCCAAGAAGGATGCACCGGTCGCGAAGAAGGCTGCTCCGCCCAAGCCCGCGTCGACCAAGGCCACCCCGGCCACCCCGCCGAATCCGGCTGCCGCGGCGGCCAAGAAGGCGGCTCCCGTCAAGAAGGCTGCGCCGAAGAAGGCCACCGACTGACCGGCGCCTGACCACGCGCACCACCATCGGGGATCGGCCCCCGCGCAATCCGTTGCGTGGGGGCCTGCGCGTTTCGTCCACGGCTTCGTAGGATGGAAACGTGTTCAATCCTCACGGCATCACCGGTCTGATCCTGCTCGCGCTGCAGTTGCTCGCTCTCGCCGCCGCGGTGTTCGCGATCTTCCATGCGGTACGTCAGCGCAAGGATGCCTTCACTGCCGTGGACAAGCTGACCAAGCCGATCTGGCTCGGCATCCTGATCGCCTCACTGCTCGTGATCTTCCTGTTCGGGGCGGTCCACATGCTCGGACTCATCGCGGTGGTCGCGGTGTGCGTGTACCTCGTCGACGTCCGTCCGCGGGTCGACGACGTCCAACGCGGTCCGCGCTGGTAGTTCCGCGCACATCGGTCGTCCCGGGCATCTGTTGACAAACAGTTACAGATAATCCTTGACAACGCTCATTGTGACGGTGTTATCGTCGAAATACGCCTGAAACAGGCATGACCTGCGTGAACGTCACGTGAATGTCCGTGGGCAGGAGTTGACGATGTCGATCATCCACCGGGAGCCCGTCGCGGCCCAGCCGTCTCGCCACCTGCGGGCGGGAGATCGGCAGGACACCGCCTCACGTCTGCTCGCGTCCGCCGCCCGCAAGTCGTACGACCCCCTCGTCGAGGTCGACTGGGAGGCGCCCATCCCCGAGGGCCTCTACGGCATGACGCCGGAATGGTGCAGCCTGTACGGCACCGAGTTGTGGGAGCGGATGACCGAGGAGCAGCGCATCACGCTCACCAAGCACGAGGCCGCGAGCGTCGCCGGCACCGGCATCTGGTTCGAGATGATCCTGATGCAGATGCTGTTGCGCGACATCTACTCGCACGACCCGGCCACTCCGCACGTCCAGTTCGCGCTCAACGAGATTGCCGACGAGTGCCGTCATTCGACGATGTTCGCGCGGTCCGCGCAGCGGTTCGGGATCCCGTCGTACCGGCCCAAGCGGTGGATCCTCAACACGGCGCGGCTGTTCAAGTCCACGGCCTCCGGCTCCCTCGCGTACGGCGGCACGCTGTTCGCCGAGGAGATTCTCGACATGATGCAGCGCGACTTCATGAAGGACGCGCGCGTGCAGCCCATCACCCGCACCGTGAGCAAGATCCACGTGCTCGAGGAGGCTCGGCACATCAAGTTCGCCCGCGAGGAGACGGTGCGCCGGGTCAGGTCCCTCTCCCGGTCCAAGCTCGCGTACCAGCGCGTGGTGCTGGGTGTTACCGCCTACTTCGTCGTCACGTGCCTCGTGAACGAGCAGGTCTACGCCGCCGCCGGCCTCGACGTCGAGGAGGCCAAGGAGGCCGCACGCAACAACGTGCACTACCAGGAGATGATTCGTGAGGGGTGCCGCAAGACCGTCGAATTCCTCGACGAGTGCGGCCTCATCGGTGGCCCGTCGAAGGCGCTGCTGCGCCGGGCGCACATCATCTAGTGCCCACGCTCACCGCGATAGACTTTCCCGCACCGTCGACCGCGCCGGAATCGCCGACGCCGTCGCGGTACCAGTGGGGAAGGCGGAACATGAAGGAGTACCGCATCGACGACCTCGCGCGCGAGGCCGGCGTGAGCGTGCGCAACGTGCGGGTCTACCAGGATCGGGGTCTGCTGCCGCCGCCACGCAAGGAGGGCCGCGCCGGTTGGTACAACGAGTCGCACCTCGCGCGACTCAATCTCATCGGCCGGATGCTCGATCGCGGGTACACCTTCGCGACCATCAGTGAACTGCTCACGGCGGCGCAGTACGGACTCCACGTGCGCGACGTCCTGGAGACCGACGATCCGGGCGGACGGTGGAAGAAGTATCGCCGGGCGGCCAAGCTCACGCTCTCGGAGTTGCGGCGCATGTTCGGTGACCAGACCACCGAGGCGGACATCGCGCTGGGCACCCGTCTGGGCGTGCTCGCGAAGGCCGGAACGGAATACTCGGTGACGAATCCGCGGCTGATCGAGGCCGCGCAGGTCCTTGTCGACGCCGGCATCCCGCTGGCCGACATCCTCGAGAAGACCGAGTCGGCGCGCCGCGACCTCGGCGCCGTCGCGGCGAGTTTCGTCGAATTGGTCTCCGATCGCTACCTGGCCCGCGAGGGCGAGACGCTCGAACTCGACGAGGCGACGATCTCCGAGGTGGCGGCGGTGGTGAACCAGGTTCGCCCGCTCGCGTACGACGCGGTGCACGCGCTGTTCGCCGAGGCGGTGGAAGAACAGATCTCGAAAGCCCTCGCGAAGGCCGCGAGTCAGCTCGAACAGGCTGCGCCCGAGGCGGACTCGCCGCGCGCAGGGTAGGAACAGGGGAGTGAGAGTGAGTGCACGGAAGTCCCGCAAGGGGCTGTGGACGGCGGTCGGTGTCGTCGGCGCGGCGGGTGTCGCCGTGGCGGTGGCCCGACGGCGATCGGCGGCGGCGGACTCGGCGGGGGGCTCGACGCCCGACCGCGACCGGACCGACCTGTTCGAGACGCCGCGACGGGAGCCGGAGATCGTTCCCGTCGTCTCGGCCGACGGTGCGGAACTGCACGTGCGCGCCTACGGCGACCCCGACGCGCCGCCGATCGTGTTCAGCCACGGGTGGACGTGTTCGGCCGACTTCTGGTATCCGCAGGTCAACGCGCTCGCCGACAAGTACCGCGTCATCACCTACGACCAGCGCGGCCACGGCCGCAGCGGCATCGGCGCCACCCCGCTGAGCCCCGACGTCCTGGCCGACGACCTCTCGGCTGTCCTCGCCGCCACCGTGCGCGACGGACGGAAGGCGGAGATCGTCGGGCACAGCATGGGCGGCATGAGCATCGTCGCGTGGGCCGGCAAGTACCCGGAGCAGGTGGACCGGTACGCGAGCTCGGTGCTGCTGGCCAGCACCGGCACCGACAGCCTGGTCGCCGAGACCACCGTCATCCCACTGCCGCAACGTTTTCCGCGGGTGCCGGTGCCGGTGGGCCGGGCCGTGCTGGGGTCGGCGCTGCCGATGCCGGCCAGCCCGATGACCGCCCGCGCCATCAAGTACGTCGCGATGGCACCCGGCTCCTCACCCGCCGAGGTCGCCTTCTGCGAGCGGATCGTCAGCCAGTGCCACCCGCGCACCCGCGGCGGCTGGGGTGCGGCGCTGAGCACCCTCGACATCAGGGACGGACTGAAGAACCTCACGGTGCCGACCACCGTGCTGGTCGGCACCGCCGACCGCCTCACGCCGCCGTCACACGCCCGCCGCGTCGCGCAGCTGCTCGACGACGCCGACAACCTCGAGCGGCTGATCGTGCTCCGCGGCATCGGGCACATGTCGTCGGTCGAGGCCGTCGACGACTTCAACGCCGAGGTCGAGCGGCTCCGCGCGCTGAACTGACGTCCGTCAGCTGAAGACGACGGTCTTGCGGCCGTGCACCTGGACGCGATCCTCCAGGTGCCACCGCAGGCCGCGGGCCAGCACCAGCTTCTCGATGTCCCGGCCCTGCCGGACCATGTCGGCGACCTGATCGGTGTGGTCGACGCGGATGACGTCCTGCTCGATGATCGGCCCGGCGTCCAACTCGGCGGTCACGTAGTGGCACGTCGCGCCGATCAGCTTCACACCCCGCGCGAACGCCTGGTGGTACGGGCGGGCACCGATGAACGACGGCAGGAAGCTGTGGTGGATGTTGATCGCGCGGCCGGCCCAGTGCTCGCACAGTTCGGCCGGCAGCACCTGCATGAAGCGGGCCAGCACCACGGCGTGCGGGTCGTGCGCGTCGACGAGCTTGCGGACCTGCTCGAACGCGGGCCCGCGCTCGGCCGGGTCCTTGGGGAACGACACGTAGTGGAAGTCGACGCCGTGCCGCTTGGTCACCCGCTCGAGGTCCGGGTGGTTGCCGATGACGGCGGCCACCTCGCACTGCAGCTCACCCGCCGAGACGCGGCCGAGGATGTCGTGCAGGCAGTGGCCCTCCTTGCTGACCAGCAGCACGACGCGCTTGCGCTCGCCGGTGTCGGTGAGCGTCCACTCCGTCTCCGGGCCCAGCTCCTCGGCGACGGCCGCGAACTTCTCCCGCATCTCCTCGAGGCTCAGGCTGATCGACGACGCCCGGACCGCCTGCCGCGTGAAGAACCAGTTGGTGTCGGCGTCGGCGTGGTACGCGGCCTCGACGATCCAACCGCCGATCTCGGCCAGGAACGCCGAGATGCGTGCCACGATGCCGGTGCGGTCGGGGCAACCCAGAGAGAGGACGTAACGACGGTCGTCGGTCGAGGCAGCTGAACTCATGGATCCAGTCTCTCAGGTCCCCGGAAGCCGACAACCTTCGCGTGCCCGCCGCCGTCCCGGCGGCGGTGAGTCCCGGCGCAGCTGTCCCCCTCTAATGGTCCGTGAGTTCGAAGTACCATTCGAGGAAAGAGTTGAAGTCGGGCCACTGCGGCGTCAACGTTCCTTCGTGGAATTCTTGCCATTCGGTACCCAGCCCCAGGCGCAACACCGCTTCGCTGTTCTTGTCGTAGAAATATCCGTACTCACCCTGGAAGTTGTCCAGCGGCATGTATTCGTCGGGCAGGTTCAACCCACCGTGCGTCCTGTCCAGGCTCGCCGAGTAGTCCTTGCTGTTCACCAGGAACCAGCAGATTTGGTAGATCTCCCGGTTTCTACTCACGAAAGTTGGCCCGTCCTCGGCGTGTAGATAGAACTGCGCAAAATCGGAGGACTCGTCCACGTCGAGATCCGACAACGCGTTTCGGTAATCCTCCGTGACGTCGTCGAACCACCAGCCTCTGCTCTTCAGGTGGTCGACCAACTTGCTCGAGAGCATTTCGTTCTCCATGTTTCGCTGCGGCACTGCGTTCCTGCGGTGCGCACACTACGTGGACGGTCGATCGTTCCGTGGTGCACGGGTAGCCCTGGAAAGCGTCGTCGACTCGATCGCGTCGACGACGGCGAGCTGTGCCAAGCTTCGGGGCATGTCCGACAACGCTGTGTGCCGTACCCGGGTCGCCGCCATGGTCGACCACACGCTGCTCGATCCGACCGCGTCGGACGCCGACGTCCGGGCGCTCGTGGACGACGCCCGGGAGTTGGGTGCGTTCGCGGTGTGTGTCTCGCCGTCGATGCTGCCGCTCGCTGACGTCGAGGCACAGCGGCCGCGGTCGCAATCTGCGACGGGGCCGGTGGTCGCGACCGTCGTGGGGTTTCCGTCGGGCAAGCACCATTCGCTCGTGAAGGCCACGGAGGCGCGGCTCGCGGTCGACCAGGGCGCCGCCGAGGTCGACATGGTGATCGACCTCGGGGCCGCGGTGGCCGGGGAGTTCAATGCCGTACACGCCGACATCCTCGCGGTCCGCGAGGCGATCGGCGCCGACGCGGTCCTCAAGGTGATCATCGAGTCGGCGGCGCTGTCGGACGACGCGATCGTGGCGGCGTGCCGCGCCGCCGAACGCGCGGGCGCGAACTTCGTGAAGACCTCCACCGGCTTCCATCCCGCGGGCGGGGCGAGCCCGCACGCGGTGCGGCTCATGGCGCAGACGGTCGGCGACCGGCTCGGCGTCAAGGCCAGCGGCGGCATCCGCACCGCGGACGACGCGCTGGCGATGATCGACGCCGGCGCCACCCGGCTGGGGCTCTCGCGCACCCGGCAGGTCCTGGACGGGCTCCCGGACCAGTCCTGAGGCTGCGGTGCGTCAGAGGATGCTGCAGCCGGACTTCGGCGCGTTCGGATCCTGCGGCGGCATCACGTACTGACCGCCCTCGAGGTGCACGTCCACCGCGTCGTCGGTGAGCGTCAACGACGTCGGCGCCATGTCCAGCGGATACTGCTGCAGGCCCTCGGTCAGGGTCTGGACCACACCGTCGACGAGCGCGGTGGGCAGACCCAGCCCGAGGATCTCGGCGCTGACCGTCTCCACCTTCACCTGCCCGTCCTGCACCGTCGGGCGGACCGTGAGGTCCGCGAAGCCGCCGACCGAGATCTTCAGCGTGCCCGCGGCGGGGTCCGTCGTCACCGCGCTCACCATGCCGCCGAGCGGCTGCGACTGCAGGGTGGCGAGGATGCCGTCGGTCTTCCACGTGACGTCGGCGGTGGAGCTGCCGATGGTGCCGCTGCTGTCGGGAGAGTCGGTCACCTCGATGTCGTTGGCGCGGGCGTTGACCTGCATGCCCTGCGCGGGGCCGAACGTGGAGCCGGAGCTGTCGATCGTCACGTACGGGATGCTCTTGTCGGCCAGCTGCAGCAGCACCGGCTTCCAGCTGAGCCCGACATCCACGGGGGTGCCGAGCTGGCTCTGGAACTGCGACTCCATGCAGCTGGTGGCGCGCTGCCGGACGAACAGCTCGCCGCCGACCAGTGCGACGACGAGCGCCGCGACCACGACCAGCGTGATCACGAGCGCCTTGCGTCGCTTGGGCTTCGGGGCTGCGGGCATCTGGGGTGCGTTCACTGGTGCCGACATGGCAGGGATTCTTCCCGAAGACTCTGAGCGGTTTCTGTGAATGAGGACTCGGTATGGACACCGCGACCGGAAAACTGTGACCTGCGCCACTGCTCGACGTAGGGTGTCTGCATGGCGGGCTGGACCGATCCGCGACGCGAACCGACCCCGGAAGCGGGGGCGGATCTGCGTCGACTCGCGCTCCGACAGGCGGGGTATTTCACGACCCGGCAGGCGCAGCGTCTCGGCCTCACGGCCGAGGACATCGGCAGTCGCCTGTCCGAGGGAGCCTGGCTCCGCATCGAACGGGATCTGTTCCGGCTGGCGGCGTTCCCGCGCAGCGACCTCGAGGAGTACGCCAAGTGGTGCGCCTGGTTCGAGGGGGCGGCCGTCGTCTCCCACCAGAGCGCCGCGGAGCTGCACGGTCTGGGTCACCTGCATCCGAGTTTCGTGCACCTGTCCACGCAGGCACCCGCGCCCGCGCCCACTCGCCGGCTGGCCCTGCACCGCCGCGAACTGCGTGCCGAGGACTACGAACTGGTCGGCACCTTCGGCGTCACCACGCCGCTGTGCACCGCGCTCGACCTCGCGTCCGGCGGGATCGCCCAGGACCTGTTCGACGAGGTCGTCAGCGACGGCATCGCGATCGGACGGATCGACCGCGAGAAGCTGCGCGCCGAGTGCATCGGCCGCCCCCAGCAGGTCGCCGAGCGCATCGAGCACGCGCTGGACGGGGCGACGTAGACCGAGGCGGCGACGTCAGCGCGCATAGGCGACGCGTCCACCGATGACGGTGGCGCGAACCGCACCCGCGGTCGGCGCGGCGCACTGGTCGGCGACGGATCGGTCCAGCAGGACCAGATCTGCGCGCGCCCCCCGGCCGACGACCCGGGGCGCGGCGCCCGGATCGTCCAACGGGGCGAGGTAGAGGTCGAGGGCCGCCCGCGTGGTGATGCGTTCGGCCGGGCCGACGCGGCGACCGTCGGGGGCGCGCCGGTCGGCGGCCGCCGCGATCACCCGCCAGGGATCGAGCGGCCCGTACGGGGCGTCGCTGGAGAGTGCGAGCCCGATGCCGGCGTCGCACAGACTCCGGCAGCGGTACAGGTCGCCGAGATCGGCGGCGTCGACCCGCTGCAGGTAGTCGTCACCGCGGTGGGCCACGAAGCCCGGCTGCGTCACCACCCGGAGACCGAGACCGCGGAGAGTGCCCAGGGTTTCGACGGGAATGAGGGCGCCGTGTTCGATGCGGTCGCCGGGAACGTTTCCGGTCTCGGCGAACACGGCCAGCAGGATCAGCAACGCTTCCCGGCTCACGCAGTGCACCGCGACGGGGCGGTCGGCCGCGTGGGCGCGGGCAACCGTGGCGATCAGGGCGTCGATGTCGGGCAGCCCCGAATCGGCCAGCACGATCTTGTAGGCGCCGACCGTCACCCCGGACACGGGCTCCACGGCGGCGTCCAGCGCGACACCGAGCAGGTTGAGACGCTGCGGGATCGCCCGCGACGCCGCCGCGGCGAGGAGGGCGGCCAGGGACGTTTCACTCAGATCCGGTGTGGCGTCGGTGATTCCGGTGATCCCGTAGCGGGCGAGCTCGTCGCCGATCGCCGTGAGGTCCGGCGGTCCGGTCTCCGGCAGGCGCGAACGCAGCCACGTATCGGCCCGCCACACCCGACCGGTCGCCCGGCCGTGATGGTCGCGCTCCACCCCGGGATGCACGGCCGAGTCGAGTCCCACGAGGGCGGCGGCCGCCGAGTTGAGGATCCACACGGCTCCACTGCGGTGCTGCACCCGGACCGGACGGTCCCGGCACAGCGCGTCGAGGCCCGCCGAGTCCAGTTCCCCGGCAACGGTTTCGACGTACCCGACGCCGCGGATCCACCCGTCACCGGGTGCTGTGGCCAACGCCGCCGCGAGTGCGGCACCGTCGCGGACGTGCGGGGGACCGCACCGCACCGAGTCGGCATCCGCGGCGAGCGCGTGCAGATGCAGGTGGTGGTCGTGCAGACCCGGCAGCAGGGCGCCGCCGTCCGCGTCGACGACGGTGTGGCCGACCGTGGGGAGTTCGGCGCCGACCGCGACGATCCGTTCGCCCTCGACGAGCACGTCGACACCGGGGCGGCCGGCGACCTCCGCACCGCGGATGAGCAGGCCGGTCATCGGATGCGCACACCCAGTTCGGCAAGCACCGCCGCGGTGTCACGGCCACTGTCCGGGGCGGTGCCGGCCGGGTCCCGCCGGCTCGGTGGGACGACGGTCGACTCGTCGGCGACGGTCGTGCGGGAGTAGGGGTCGAGGGTGCCGGCCACCACCGACGCCATCGCCACGTCCCACAGCTGTCCGCCGCCGTCGGGGGGAGCGGACAACGCCAGGGCTGCCGCCGTCACGCCGGTGAGCGGATCGGCGATGGCGTCACCCACGAACACCGGCGCGCCCTCCGCGTCATGGGCGACCAGCCCGGCGGTGGCCGCGACGTCGTCGCCGAATCCGATCCGGTTCGAAGCGCGACCGTGCGCTGTGATCGAGATCCACGTGCCCCCGGTGTCGGCGAACCGCTGCGCGTCGAGCCCGAAGGCGGCCAGTGCCCGGGGCCGCGACGCCTCGATGACGATGTCCGCCGACGCGACCAGCGCACCGAGAGCGCGGCGCTGGTCCGGCACGTCCGGGTCGAGCACCACGGATTCGTGGCCGCCGTGCAACAGGCGGTAGAAGTCGGGATTTCCGCGGCGCGCACCGTCCGGGCGATGCGGCGTCTCGACCTTGATCACCCGGGCGCCGGCCAGCCCCAGGATGTGCGCGCACAGCGGACCGGCCCACAGCGCACTGAAGTCGACCACGCGCAGTCCCTCGACCGGACGGGGTTGCAGCGGAGTCGGCGCCGGGGTCGGCACCGATGCGATCGGGCCCGCCGCCAGGCCCAGTAGTTCCGCGCGGTCGGCCAACTCGGCGCCGGAGTGCGTCCGCACCCAGTCGGTCACGGCCGGCCAGGGGTCGTCGCCCACGTCGCGGCCCACGAGCGCCCCGAGCAGCGGGGGGTCGTCGGGGCGGGCGCAGCTGACCGCGGCCCACCCGTCCGCGGTCGGCAGCAGCCGAGCGTGCCGGCCGGCCGATGTCGGGCCCCCGCGGCGGAAGCCGGTGAACGCGGCACGCTCGGACAGCAGTCGGGCGCCGTCGAGCCGCACCCGGCCACCCGTGGCGGCCGCGATCCGGTCGGTGTGGGCGCGGGCCAGCGACGCCGCGGCACCGGGCGGAACGAGGCTCGGGCCGTCGGAATGCCCGGTGAGCAGGGGGATTCCGCTTTCGGCCCAGTCGCGTACGCGGTGGGCCGCTGCGGACGTGCGTCTCACGTCGGCGAGGGACTCGGACGGACGTGACTCCACGGAACGGTGAGCACGCAGTCGCGGATCCGGCGGCGCTGAGGGGCGACCGGCAGCCCCTGCGCGGCGAGCTGGCGCACGGTTTCCCGCCACCGGATGCGGGGACCGAACGGGGCCAGAGCCGCGCAGGTGGCCCACGCCCGGTCGGCGGTCACCAGCAATTCGTGGATCCGCTCGCCCTCGACATTGCGGTGGATGAGCGCCTTGGGCAGCCGCTCGGCGATGTCGCTCGGCCGATCCGTGGCGAAGGGGTCCCACGCCAGTGTGAGCGAGCGCGGGCCGTCGCTGTCGAGCAGCACCCACGCGCAGCGCCGGCCCAACTCGTCACACGTGCCGTCCACGATCAGGCCGCCGGGCGCCAACCCGCTGCGCAGCCGCCCCCACGCCTGGTCGACGGCGTCCTCGGGGTACTGCCGCAGCACGTTGAACGCGCGGATGAGGGTCGGCCGCAGGCCGGCCAGCTCGAACCCGCCACGCGCGAAGCGGACGCCGTCGCGGCCCTCGACCACGCGGTCGGGATCGATCTCGAGTCCCACCACCCGGATGTCGGGCCGCACGGTGCGCATCCGGGCCGCCAGCTCGTACGTCGTGACCGGCATCGCGCCGTAGCCCAGGTCGACGATCAGCGGGTCGGGCGCGTCCCGGAGGGTGCGGCGGACGTCCGGGCTGTGCACCAGCCAGCGGTCGCTGCGGCGCAGCCGGTTGATGCCGGTGGTTCCGCGGGTGATGACGCCGACGGGTTTGTTCTCACGCACTCCGGTTACTGCTGGGCGAGCCAGGCGGCGGTGATCGCGGCCTCGTTCCGGAACAGGTCGACCAGATTCGCCAGCATCAACTGCTCGAGCTTGCCGCCGACGAACGGCAGGAACACCTTCGCCTCGGACGTCGTGCGCAGCGTGCAGCCGGTATCGGTGCTGAACAGTTCCATGGTGCCGGTCAGGCTGCCCGGACCGGCCGGAATGGACGCCTCGTAGGTGCCGGTGACCGGCTCCCCGAACGGCGTGTACCGCTCCTTGCGGGTGATGACCAGGTCCTTTTTCAGCACGGCCTGCGCGATGTCCGGCAGGTCCCGGCGGGGCAGCACGTGGTGGAGCACCAGATCGATCCCGTCGTCGGTCACCTTCAGGCTCTCGAGGTGGTTCTCGCTGTACTTGCGCATCTCCTCCATCCGCGCCTCCCAGTGGTCCGGGTCGCTCAGCGCGGCGTACACCTTCTCGGCGGGATGGTCGAACCTGGCGGAGTAGTCGATGCGACGGGCCATGACCGGCAGGTTACCGGCCCGCGCCCGTCGCGTCGGTGAAAGAGGTCACCGGGCCTGCGCCGTCCACTGCCCGGTGAAGTCCTCCTCGGCGTCGAGCAGTTCCAGGACCTGGCCCGCGATCACGGACTCGACCTTGCTGCCGAAGATCGGCAGCTTGACCTCCACATCACCATCCATGACCAGCAGCGATCCTCCGCTGTCGGCGGTGAGGACCATGGTGCCGCGCAGTTGTCCGGGCGCGCCCTCGACCTCGGCGGAGAAGGTGCCCTCGGCCCGGTCACCCTGTAGCGGACCCCACGATTCGGTCCGCTTGATGATCAGGTCACCCGGACGGATCTTGGTGACCACAGACGGCAGGTGCTCGGCGGGCACCGCCTGCGTCATCACGACGTCGATCGTGCCGTCGCCCACCTGCACGCTGTCGAGCTTCGCGCCGGGGCCGCCGACCTGCTGGAGCCGGCTCTGCCAGTAGTGCTCGTCGGTGAGTGCGGCGTGCAGAGTCGCGACCGAGTGCGGGTAATGCGCGGAATGCTCGATGTGTCGGGCCATGGACGGCACGCTACCGTTTCCCCGTGTTGGATCCACTCATCCGGGGCCGCCTCGAACAAGCCGGCGCGCAGTTGTCCGAGCGTGTGCGGCTCGCGAGCCTGACCACGTTGCGGCTCGGGGGGCCCGCGGCCGTGCTGGCCGAGTGCCCGTCCACCTCCACCCTCGTCGACGTGGTCCGGGCGCTCGACGACGCCCGCGTCCCGACGCTGATCCTCGGCGGCGGTTCCAACCTGGTGATCTCCGACGACGGCTTCGACGGCGTGGTCGTCCGGGTTGCCGATGCCGCGGTCGAACTCGGTGCCGACACGGTGCTGGCCCAGGCCGGTGCGGTGTGGGACGACGTCGTCGCCGAGACGGTCGCCGCCGGCCTGGGCGGCCTCGAGTGCCTGTCCGGGATCCCCGGTTCGACGGGCGCGACGCCCGTGCAGAACGTCGGCGCGTACGGCGTCGAGGTGGGATCGCTGCTGCGCCGGGTGCAACTGCTCGACCGCACCAGCGGCGAGGTGTGCTGGGTGGAGCCGTCCGCGCTCGGGCTCGGCTACCGGACCAGTGTCCTCAAGCACCGCGACGACGCGCTGGTCCTCGCGGTGGAGATGGAGGTGCGGCCCGACGGTACGAGCGCGCCGCTCGGATACCGCGAGCTCGCGTCCGCGCTCGGAGCGCAGGAAGGTGAGCGCCGCCCCACCGGCGAGGTCCGCGACACCGTCCTGCGGTTGCGTCGCGGCAAGGGCATGGTGCTCGACACGGGCGACCACGACACGTGGAGCGCCGGCTCGTTCTTCACCAATCCGGTGATTCCCGACGTGAGCCTGCCCACCGTGCTCGACGCGATTCGGGCGAAGGTCGGTGCGGACGTGCGGATCCCGCAGTTCCCCGGCGACACCGGGACCAAGCTGTCGGCGGGATGGCTCATCGAACGCGCCGGATTCGGCAAGGGCTTCCCGGGTGCCGAGTCCCGGGTTCGCCTGTCCACCAAGCACACCCTGGCGCTGACGAATCGGGGCGAGGCGCGGACGAGCGACCTGGTGGAACTCGCGCGCACGGTGCGTGACGGCGTCGAGCACGCCTTCGGGGTGCGGCTCGTGCCGGAGCCGGTGACGGTGGGTTGCACGATCTGAGCGGCCCGAGATCGTTCCCCGATCGTGCCCCTATCGTCTCTGTGTGACGAAAGCCACTGCCGCACTGCGAGTACCGTGGTTTTCGTGCGTGAACTGGGGATTCGGGTGAATCGGACGCGGCTACTGATGGTGGTGGCCGCGTTGTTGGGAACGGCCCTGCTGGCGGGGTGCACCATCCCGACCGGGGGAGCGGAGAACGAGGATCCGGCGGCCGCCGGGCCCGTCGCCCAGGTGGTTCAGAGCCCCGCGCCGGAAGCCCGCGACGTCAACCCCGTCGAACCGGTGTCGGTACGGGTGACCCAGGGCACCCTCGAGAACGTCACCCTCACCAATGCCGCGGGCCGGGCGGTCCAGGGTGCCCTCACGCCGGACCGGACCGCCTTCACGGTCACCGAACCGCTGGGCTACGACGCGAAGTACACGTGGGCGGGCAGCGCGCTCGGCACCGACGGCAAGACCGTTCCGGTGGCCGGCAGTTTCACCACGCTCGACCCCGACACGCAGACATCGGTCCGCACCAACGTCGGTGACGGCCAGGTGGTGGGCGTCGCCGCACCGATCATCCTGCAGTTCGACGGTCCGGTCGCCGACAAGGCGGCCGTCGAGAAGGCCCTGCACATCACCACCGATCCGCCGACGGTCGGCTCGTGGGCGTGGCTCCCCGACGACAACGGCGCCCGCGTGCACTGGCGGCCGCAGAACTACTGGGTGCCCGGCACCGCCGTCCACGTGAACGCCGACCTGTACGGCGTCGACTTCGGTGACGGTGCGTACGGCGCCGGCGACGTTTCGCTGAACTTCACGATCGGGCGGAGCCAGATCGTCAAGGCCGATGCCCCGAGTCACCGGATGCAGGTGGTGCGCGACGGCGTCACGGTCATGGACATCCCGGTCAGCTACGGCGAAGGCAACGAGAACCGCAACGTCACCCGCAGCGGCATCCACGTCGTGTCCGAAAAGCACGAGGACTTCCTGATGTCGAATCCGCCGTACTACGAGAACGTGCGCGAACGGTGGGCCGTCCGCATCTCCAACAACGGCGAGTTCATCCACGCGAACCCCGCGACCGTGGGCGTGCAGGGCGCGTCGAACGTGACGAACGGCTGCATCAACCTGTCGCTGTCGGATGCCGAAGAGTACTTCGGCATCGCGATGTACGGAGACCCGGTGGAGGTCACCGGCACTCGGATCGATCTGTCGGCGGCGGACGGCGACCTCTACGACTGGGCCGTCGACTGGCCCTCGTGGACGTCGATGTCGGCGCTGGTGTGAGTCTCGACTGAGGCACAGCTGAGTCTCGGCCGCCCCGAACGGAACTGACGGGTGCGACCTGCGTGGGAATATCCGGGTACTTCCCACACGAGGAGATCCGCCATGAAAATGCGCAGGATTCGGACCTTGACGGCGATGTGCGTACTGGCCCTCGCGCGGTGCTGACGGTGGGGGTGTCCGTGTCCCCGGCCGCCGCAAACCCGGTGCCCACGATCGTGCTCGTGCACGGCGCGTTCGCCGACACCACCAGCTGGGACTCTGTCGCCGCCGAACTTCGCGGCCGCGGTCACGACGTGGTCGTGCCGTCGAACCCGGTGCGCGGACCCGGCTACGACTCGGCTGCGATCGAGAAGGCGCTCGCCGACATCCCGGGGCCGGTGCTGCTGGTCGGGCACTCGTACGGCGGTGTCGTCATCACGAACACCCATGCCCCCAATGTGGTCGGCATGGTGTACGTCGCCGCCTTCGTCCCCGATCAGGGCGAGCCCGCGCAGGCGGCGCTCAACCCGATCACGTTCCCCGGCAGCCAGCTGCTGCCGCCGGTGCTGCAAGTAGGGGTGGTCGACGACCCGACCACCCCGATCGGTAAGAACCTCGACGGCTACATCGCCGCGGACAGCTTCCACGAGGCGTTCTGTCAGGACGTCTCCGACGTCACGGCCGCCGACATGCTCGCCCATCAGCGGTCCATAGCGTTGGCAGCGAACCTCGAACCGACACAGGACCCGTCCTGGCGAAACCTGCCGACCTGGGCCGTCATCCCCGACCAGGACCGTGTCATCCCGCCCGCGTCCGAACGTTTCATGGCGGAACGGGCAGGCGCACAGATCACCGAGATCCCGGGGGCCTCGCACGCAGTGCTGGTGTCGCAACCGGGGCGGGTGGCGGACGCCATCACCGCCGCGGCCACGCAGGTCTGAGCAGTCGAGCCTTCGCGACGGACGCCGGCACGATTGCCGGTCGACGGAACCGAACGCGGCCCGGCTGCGTCTATCCCTGCGTGGCTGAGTATTCGACGCGTGGTTCGGTAGCCGGGGATCGATGGCGGTTCACCGGCCTCGAGTTCCAGGTCCTGTGGCGGCACCTCGGGCTCGATCGTCTGCCCTACCCGCTGCGCTACCGGCCGGCCGCCGAGACGCAGGACGAACTGGACCGTCGCCGGCGTGAGGCCGCGACGTCGGCGCTCGCACGCGTCACCGACACGCTGTACCTGCAGCTCGCGGTACTCGCCGAACCGACGGTACGTGTCGAGGTCTTCGGTTTCACGGGAGCACAGCGCACGCCGGTCCGCATGCACGCCGGGATCGGCGGCGGCCGCGGGGTGCTCGCCGTGCAGGTCCCGGGCCCGGACACCGACACCGGCGGCGACGTCGTGCTGCACGCTGCCGGCGCGTCCCGGATCCCGGACGCGATCGCGGCGGCCCTGCCCGCCGTGCCGCCGGGAGCGATGGCGCCGCTGCGCTTTCGCCGGTCCGATCTCCAGGCCGGGCGGGGCACCGTGCTGGCGCCCGCCGGGGCGACCGGAATCCGGCACGATGCGCTCGCGCTGCTGAAACGGCCGCGGACCGGGCTGGGGGAGATCACCGCGTTCGCGGGCGCCGCGTACGACAGCCGGCCGACGGACGACGGGGTCGCGCTGCACTGGATGGACTACGCCGACGACGGCCGCTACACCTTCCGCGAGGCCACCGACATCGCCGTGACACCGGCCTCGGAGACGCAGTTGGCAGCGGACATCCGGCAGCTGGTGGCGCTCGTCGCGGCCCGGGACCCGGCACGCTGACCGCGGCCCGACCGGTCCGGGACCGGACCCGCTCCGGATCGAACGGAACCGAACCGGGCCCACCGGCGTCTACTCCGGTGAAGGGGAAACACGGGAGGGGAGCGATGACCGACACCGGGACTCGAGAGGACGCGCGTCGGCAACTGCGGCGCGGCAACGCCACGCTGCAGGCGCAGGTGGACACACTGCTCGACGGGCTGCGGACCCAGACCGAGGCACTCGCGGCGGCGCAGGGGGCCGTCGCCGGTACCACGGCGCAGGCCGAATCCGCGGACGGTCTGGTCCGGGTCACCGTCGATGCCGCGGGGGCGGTGACGTCGGTCGAGGTGGACGCGTCCGCATTCGGGCGGACCACGCCGGCACGGCTGGCGGAGGCGTTCACCGCGGCCGCGCGGACCGCCACGGCGGAGGTCCGGGCCCGGGTCGCGGAGATCCTGGCACCGGTCACCGCACTGTCCGCCGACCTGCCGGACCTTCCCGACTTCGTCCCCGGCGCACCGTCGCTGCGGAACCTGGTCCCGACGGAGGCGACCGAGTTCACGCCGCCGGACCGCCAGGATCCGGACACCGACGACCTGCACGACTGGCGCGCCCCGATTCTGCGGGAGGCGCACCGTGGGTGACGAGATGCGGATCGACCCGGATCGGGTGGCGGGCGCGGCGCCGGCGTTCGACGAACTGTCCGGCCGGGTCGCCGCCGCGCTGTCGGCCCTCGAGGGCGCCCTGGCCGCGGAGGGGGACTGCTGGGGAAGTGACTCTCCCGGAACGGCATTCGCCGCGCAGTACGTGCCCGGACGGGACGCCGCCACTCCCGCGGTCCGTGGGCTCGCCGACACGCTCGCGGCCATCGCCGCCGGGCTCCGTGACACCGCGGCCGCGTTCGAACGTGCCGACACCGGGTTCGCCGGAACGCTCGGGGGAGGCAGCTGATGGGGATCCAGTTGCCGGGGTGGCTGCGCTCGGTGTCGTCGGTCGCCCTCGGGCAGGACTGGCCGGAGTGTGACGAGACGTCCCTGCGGCGCGTCGCCGACGCGTGGGAACTGGCCGCCGTCCAGGTCGACCGCGCCGGCGCCGATGCCGAGCGGGCGATCGCTCCCGCGCTCGACGCGATCGCCGGTGTCGTGAACGAGGCCATCGCCGGCCGGTGGGAGAACGTCTCGGCGTCCACCGATGAACTAGTTGCCGTCTGCCGTGGACTTGCCGACGAGTGCGACACGGCGGCAACAGATGTCGAGCACGCGAAGCTGTCCATCATCACGGCCCTGGCGCTGCTCGCCGGCGAGATCGCGACCCTGATGGCGGCTGCCGTGGCCACCGGAGGCGTCGCGGGAGCGGGTATCCCCGCCGCGGAGGCGGCGACGCAGGTCGCGGTCCGGATCATCCTGCGTGACCTGGTCCTGAAGCTCGGAGCGAACGTCGGGCGGAGTGTCCTCGAGGACGGCGCGATCTCGAGCGCTCTGCAGGTCTTCCAGATGGCCGAGGGTAACCGGGCCGGATTCGACTGGGCCACACTGGGAAAGGACGTGTACGGGTCCGCGGTGGCGTCGTCCACGTCGTTCGGGCTCTCGACACTGCCGGTGGCCCGGGCCGTGGCGGGAGATCTCGGCGCCGCGGTGGGCCAGGAGTTCGGAGACGAGGCGGTCGGCCTGGTGACCGGGGCGGTCGGCGGACGGCTGGGCGAGGACGCCAAGGGTGCGCTCTCGCCGGCACCGGCCGGCGACCGGAAGCCCGACGGAACGAGCTCACTGAACATGAACTGACCGAGCGGGAGAGCGCCGCCCTCACCAGCGGTTGCGGACCTCCTCGGCGAACCCGAGAAGGTCGACGACCTCCAGCCGGCGACCGTCGTCGAGGACCACGTGCCCGGTGAACCGCCCGAACACCTGGTGCTGGATCGATCGCAGAACCTTCAGATCCACCGCGGCCGCCCGGTCGAGGATCGGCTCGAACGTCATCTCGAATCGGCCGTCGTTGCTGGTGAATTTCCACGGGGCGCCGTCGTAGGTGCCCTCGGGGAGGTGGAACGTCACGCGGTCGAGCTTGTGCGCGATGCCGTCGACGAACACCATGTTCTCGCTCGCCGCGGACGTGTCCCCGAATCCGTAGCCGATGTTGAAGCCGAAGGGGCGGCCGCCGACGACGCCCGACGCAGACCCCCAGTACCAGAGGTTGTCGTAGGTCCACACGCCCCGGCCCCAGTCGAACACTCCGAAGGCGCTGTCCGGTGAGAACTCGAAAGTCTCTGTACCGACGGTGATCTCGCCGGCCGCGGCCAGACAGTTGATCTTCTGGTTGTAGTAGAAGGCTATGGGCGCGTCGGGAAAGGGGGTGGCGATCACCATGCGGGCGGGAGCGGAGCCTGCGGAGTGACCCGAGGTGGCGGGCTGGGTGAGTCGCAGGTCGCCGCGCAGGCCGCGGCCGCCGTCGAAGCCCGGGTGGTCGATCGACAGCAGGCGTTCGCCGCCGCGATGCCGGAATGCGATCCGCATCTTCCGGTGCTCGACGACGACGTCGCCGGTGTCGGCGCTGGGCGGCAGCGCCATGCGCCCCATCGGGAAGGGCAGCATCACGTTCTCGGTGCATTCCCGGCGGGCGCCGAGATCGAGCCACGAGACGCCGAGCAGGCCCATGTAGCCGTTGTCGGCGACCGTCAGCGCGAGCCCGTGGTCGGGGGTGAGGACGCAGTAGTAGTCCCACTCCTTGATCCGCCACGACGGGGCCGCGACGGCCGCACGGTCGTAGCGGCGGACCTCCGCGTCGGACCATCCGGCCTCGGCGAGGCGGCCGTGGGCGTCGAGCAGTTCTCCCGGTTGCAAGCGGTGCTGCATGACGCGAGGTTAACCGGTGGTCCGGTGGAAACGTCCGGTATCGGCCTGGTCGCGGGGCTTGACGATGATCTGGTCCAGATTGACGTGCGGCGGGCGCGATGCGACGAATCCGACGATCTCGGCGATGTCCTGCGCCACGAGCGGGGTGATGCCCTCGTACACCTTCGCGGCCCGCTCCTCGTCGCCCTCGAAACGTACGAGCGAGAACTCGGTCTCCACCGCTCCGGGTGCGATCTCGGTGAGCCGCACGGGTTGACCCAGCAGCTCTCCGCGCAGCGTGCGGTGCAGCACGGCCTGCGCGTGCTTGGCCGACGTGTAGCCGGCCCCGTTGTCGTACGCGGTGAACGCGGCCACCGACGTGACGGTCACGATCAGGCCGTCACCGGAGGCGATGAGCTTGGGCAGCAACGCCTTCGTCATGCGCAGCGTGCCCAGGACGTTGGTCTCCCACATCCAGCGCCAGTCGTCGAGGTCGGCCTCGGCCACCGGTGCGAGACCCTTGGCGCCGCCGGCGTTGTTGACGAGCACGTCGACGCGGGGCAGGACGGCGCAGAACGCGTCCACCGAGTCCTCGTCGGTCACGTCCAGTTCCAGGGCGGTCCCGCCGATCTCGGCGGCGATGGCCTCGAGACGGTCGACGCGCCGGGCGCCGAGGACGACGTGGAAACCCTGCTGGGCCAGGGTGCGGGCGGTGGCCTCGCCGATGCCGGAGCTGGCTCCGGTGACGACGGCGACGCGGGTGTCCGGTGACAGGCTCATGCCCCGATCGTAGTGCCGCCGTCCGGACGTCACCGGTACCCGCCCGGCCGCGTCCGGGGGAACGGGTGGGACGACCGGGCCGGCGGATGCTACCTTGATCGGCATGTCGTCCGGCGCCACCTCCGCCCCGCGGGTCACCTACGTGACCGCCGCGCTGGGCTCACGGCTGCCGCACCCGCGGGAACTCTGTTGTCCCTGCCGTATCTCTCGCCGCTGATCCAGCGCTGCACGCACTCTCCGTCACGCTGATCGTCCGACGTCCCGTCGGTTCCGGTCGGTAGTGATCGCCCGTCGGCAGCGCGTCCCCCGACCGCGTCGACAGCCGTCCCAGCCGGGACGAGGCAAGGACACCGCCATGCTCACGACCCTCCCGCACGCCGCCCGCACCAGACCCGGGACCGCCCGCCCCGCCACTGCCCGACCGGCGCGGTCCGCGTCCCGCCCCCGGATCGTTCCTCCCGTTCTCGCGATCTCCGACAGCCCGGCGGCCGCGGTGTTCCGCGCCGCGGCCGCCGGCGGCCCGATCTACCGCGACGACGCGACCCGCGCGTCGGGTGCCAGTGTCGCCACCGTCAACCGGCACGTGACCGCGATGCTGTCGGCGGGTCTGCTGCGTGAGCGCCCCGATCTGGCGGCGTCCGGCGCGATCGGGCGTCCTCGCATCCCGTTCGAGGTGAACCATGAGCCGTACCTGACCATCGGTATCCACATCGGTGCCGTCGTCACCAGCGTGGTCGCGTCCGACCTGCGCGGACGGATCCTCGGGGCGGCGGAGATCTCCACGCCGCAGGGCGCTTCCGACGCCGCGCTGGCGACGATCGCGGCCAGTGCCCGCAGCTTCGTGGCGCGGTGGCACCGGCGGCGGCCGCTGTGGGTGGGTGTCGCACTGGGCGGCCGTGTCGATCCTGAGACGGGTGTGGTCGATCACGCCCGGCTGGGGTGGACGGAGGCCCGGGTCGGTGAGGTCGTCGGTGCCGGCTTCGGTCTGCCGGTTTCGGTGGCCGCGCACGTCGAGGCGATGGCCGCGTCGGAGTTGCTGCTCACCCCGCAGCGCGCGGACAATGCCGAGGCCCGGGGGAGCGGCCTGTACTTCTACGCGCGTGAAACCGTCGGTCTGGCAGTCTCTCTGGACGGCAAGGTGCACACTCCCACGGCCGGGCCCGGTTCCGTCGCGCATCTGCCCACCGACTCCGGGGTGCGGTGCGACTGCGGTGCGGTCGGCTGCCTCGAGACCGCGGTGAGCGATCGGGGCGTACTGCTGGAGGCGCAGCGGGTCGGGGTGCTGCCGGCCGACGGCGCCGTCCCTCCGATCGCCGCGCTGTACCGGGAGGCGCGCGCGGGATCGAGTGCGGCGCAGCAGATCCTCGCCGACCGTGCGCAGCGTCTGGGCCGCGCCGTCGCGATGCTGCGCGACCTGTTCAACCCGGACCGGGTGACGCTCGGCGGGCAGGCGTTCACCGACTATCCCGAGGCCGTTCCGCAGGTGTCGCAGGCCCTGTCCCGGGCGTCCCGGGTCGGCAGCGCCGACGTGCGCATCACGGGATTCGGCGGACGCGTCCAGGAGCACGCGGGCGCGGTGGTCTCGCTCAGCTCGCTGTACGCGAATCCGCTGGCGGCCATGCGAAAGGCGACCGTGCGGGTGTGAGCCCGCACGGTCGCCCCGGGGTTCGGTCCCGTTCAGGCGTATCGGGGCTGCAGGGTGCGGGCCATCGACGTGAGCATCTGCGGCAGCCGGGACAACGCCCGCTGGTCGTCGATCTGCTGCGGCATCGGTTTCGACAACGTGGCCCGCCACAATTCCGGTCGGGTCTCCTTCAGCGCCAGGTACTTCGGCACCATCTGTTCGGTGATGTACTGCCAGCGGGCGTCGCGATCGGACCAGTTGAACGCGGGCAGCGGGGTCTGCAGCCGCCACTGCGGGCCGGCGGCGTCCGTGCCGGTGAGATGCCCGGCGGTGAGCACCAGCGGATTCGCCTCGCGCGGTGGGACGACGCCGGGGATCGCCGGATCGGCGGCCACCGTGCTCAGATACGTGAGTGCGCGGCCCACCGCCCCGCGGTAGTTCCGCGCGGAGTCCCACTGGTCGCCGATGGACCGGTACTGCTCGCGGTGGAGCAGATCCAGGTTGCCGGCGACCACCTTGTCGCGCTCGCCGGTCGCGAGGTTCTGCCACGCTCGGTACGCGGCCTCGTCGACGAGTCCCGCGTCGCGGTATTCGTCGATCGCGGTCATCCCGCCCGCCAGGAACGCCTCGTGCTGCGGGATCAGGTCCATGAAGATGTGCTTGCTCATCGCGATCACCTGCGTCTGGAAGTGCGCGACGTCCTCGGCGGTGATGACCGCGCCGACCGCGAGCACCGCTCGCAGGTCGTCGGGCAGGTGGGAGGTCGCCGGAGCGGCCGCCGCGTCCAGCGTGCCGACGATCGCGGCGATCGCGTCCCGGGCCGCGCGCACGTCGAGCACCACCCGCCCCAGATCGACGTCCATGATCCCGGCCGCGAACGACGGGCCCGCCATTCCGCCCTGCCCGGTCCACAGGAAGTTCGGGTTCTCGAGCTGCAGACGCTCGTAGTAGGCGAACGTGTTCGCCAAGTTGTGCTGGTTGGCCGCCAGGCCCAGATTCGGGTCCCACGCGTTCAGGTCCAGTCCCGCCTTGCGGGTGGCCGTGGTGAGCCAGAACTGTTGCAGCAGAGCCCGGTACCGCGTCGGTTCGACGCCTCGCGAGCGCGCCCGATCGAGCAGATCACGCAGTTCGTCCGGGTTCGTCGACAACGACGGCTCGACGCCGCCGTTCGCCTCGCCGTTCTCGTTCACCAGCGGCGCGTCGAGGTAGCGGTCGAGCGTCGCGTCCAGCGCGGGGTCCGCGGCGGCGATCGTGGTGGGCACCAGTAGGAGTGCGGCGGCGAGTGCGCCGGTGAGCAGTCTTCTCATCGCGCGCTCTCCTCGAACTTGCCGACGAACCAGTCGACGTTCTGCATGCCGAGCAACTCCGTGCCCACCCGGTACGGGTCGGTCAGGACGTCGCTCACGCCGCAGTGGCTCGGCTCGACGGTGACGTCGGTGCCGCCCGCGCGGTACGCCGCGATCAGGGTCTCGACGTCGGTGTAGGGCACCAGGAAGTCGTCGCGGCAGGAGGTGATCAACACCGGGGCCTGCGGGGCCTGCCGGCCCATCCGGTTCTCGGCGTACGCCCGCGCGAAGGCGGGATTGTCCGCGGGACGGCCGTTCACGTACAGCGCCGACAGCGGCACGAACGGCATGTACAGGTAGGTCTGCTGGCACGTGCGGTTGAAGACGTCCGCGATCTGCTTGCCGAGCGGCGTCAGTTCCGCGTCCAGATCGATCTCGGGGTACCGCGCGGCGTATCCGAGCGAGTTCGCGAACACGAAACCCGCACCGATCCCGCCGTCGGCCTTGCGTTCGAAGGTGGCGCTGTCGACCACCATCGCCTGCAGCACGGTACCGACCACGTTGAGGTCCGGCGCATACGTGGCCTGCTTCTCGGCGGCGAATCCGGCGGCCACACCGCCACCGGCGATGCCGTAGATGCCGATCGGGGTGTCGGGGGCGAAACCGCCGTCGGGCAGCGCGAGCGCGGCGCGCAGACCGTCCAGCGTTGCGGCACCGGAGAACTGGCCGATCGAGAAGCCGTTCGGGGCCGAATCCCCGTCGTTCGCGGTGTCGCTCATCATCACCGCCCAGCCGTTGCCGAACATCTGTGCCACCGGCCCCAGCGCGGAGAACAGCGACGGGTCGTCCTGGTCGGTGCCGGTCCATTGGGCGCTCGGCATACAGCCGGGACCGAGACTGTCGTTGGCCTCGGAGTAGCCGATCAGCTTGCGGTCTCCGGGCGCGGTGCCGTCCTCGGGGATCATCAGGATGCCCGTGCTCACCACCCGGGAACCGTCGAAGTCCGTTGTGACGTACATCAGTTGGTGCGCGCGCACGTGTGCCGGCTGGACGCCGTACACCTGGATGGTCACCGGTCGTGCCTTCAGCAGCGTGCCCGGAGCGAGGTCGGCGACCGGGGGCGCCTGGAACCACGGGTCGGCAGCGGGGTGCCGGGGCGCCCACTGCTCGGGCGGCGCGATTCGGCCGTCCCGGAACGTGCTGAGCACGAACGGTCCGAACACGTCGTTGATGTCGACGGTGGCCGGTGCCGCCGCCGCGGTCGCTGTACCGACCAGCAGCACCGCCGCGGCCGCCGCGGCGACCGCAAATGTCGATCGAAGCCTATGCAAGGATCCCCCCTCGAATGTTCAGTTCTGATCGTCTCCGAGGAGCGTTGCGCGCCGCCGGAGTTCGGTGTGCGCCCGAGAGATCCCACCCCACTCGAGCCCCGCCAGATGGGATTCACCCGACAGCACACACCGGCCATTGTGACGCACCGTCACAGACAACCGGCCACCGAGGTGTTCCAACGCGCCGGGAACGTTGCGCCGCTCGGCGGGCAGCGGCACCGGCAGGACGTGCGCGTCGCCGGGTTCGGCCGCCCCCTCCAGTTCCACCGTCCAGCGCCGACTGCCACCGGTCAGCCGCCAGGACCGGTCGGTCACCCGGGCCCGCACCGGGGACACCACCGGGTTCCCCACCCGGATGACGGTGCCGTCCGGCAGCGCCACGACCACCGCGGTCACCTCGGTCCGCAGCGGGCCGGCCGTCACCACCCCGCCGGCGAACGCGACGCACACCCGGGGGTCGTCGAACCCCTGCGCCTGACCCCACCACCACGCGTCGGGGAATCCGCCTCGGCCCCAGTTCTTCTCGCCGTACACCTGCGCGCCGTCGAGGTCCCATCGTTCGCCGTCCACCTCGGCCCAGCCGACCGCGCGCCCGCCGAGGAGCCACGGGTGCCAGTACTGGTTGAGCGCGGGCACGGTATGGAAGATGCTCGATCCGCCCAGCCGTCGCCGCGGCCACGGCACCGGGTCGACGATGCGCACGTCCAGCCGCGCGTCCGGTCCCAGGTCGACCTGCAGACGATCCGCGGTGCCCCGGAAGGCGTCGCCCGCGAACGCACCCAGACGCACTGGGTCGGCGCGTGCCACCGGATACGCTGCGGTGCGCAGGGATCCGCCGGGATGGGCACCGAGACCGAGCGTGGCCCAGGTGCCGTCCGCGGCGCGGTTGATCCCGGCGAGCGCGATCAGCACCCGGCCGGTGTCGCGCCGGGTGAACCGCCAGAAGTAACCCTCCATCGCGACGTCGTGCGCCGCGAGCAGGTTGCCGTACGGGACGTCGGCGCCCATCCGGCGGTAACGCGCGAGAAGCCCGGCCATGCGCCGATGCTAGGCACCCGGACGGGGAATCCGCAGGCAGTTGACGGTTTCCGTTACAGCGGGAGTGCGGTCTCCGCGAATCCGGCCGGGGCGCCGCGGCGGCGGAACCACTCCTGGCCGAACGCGGCCCGCAACTGCTCGTCGGGCATCTGCAGGAACGGGCCGAAGTCGCCGATCTGCGTCTCGTGCGCGAGCATCGCGGCGCGTTTGGCGCCGAGGGCGGCCGTGACGTCGACGACCGTGGTGATCTCGGACTCCGGCAGCCCGAAGGTCTCGAGGTCGGGCGGCTGGGCATCCGCGGTCCAGTCGGGGTCGGCCTGCATCAGTCGCCGGATGTGATCGCGGCTGACTGCGGCCTCGTACACGTGCGGCACGTTCGCGAGCTCGGCCGCACGGACACCGACGTGGTGGACCTGCACGTGGTCGGGGTGACCGTAGCCGCCGTTGGGGTCGTAGATCGTCAGCACGTCCGCGGACTCCTCGGCGAGGATCTCGGCGAGGCGGGCGGCCGCGGCATCGACGTCCACGTTGCAGAACGCGGCGGGGTTCGCGTTGGCCGCCGTGCCCGCCATGCCGGAGTCGGCGTAGTGCAGCATCACCACGCGGTGCGCACCGAGCGCACTCGTCGACGCCTCGAGTTCACGGCGCCGCCGCTGCGCCAGCGTCTCCCCGTCGTCGAGCAGTCCGTCCGGGACCTCGCCCAGCGCCCCGTCGGTGGCGGTGACCACGACCACCCGGTGCCCGGCGTCGGCCGCCTGCCGCATCACCCCGCCGGTCACGAACACCTCGTCGTCGGGGTGGGCGTGGAAGCAGACCAGAACGCTCATGCGGTGAATGCTCGCACGGCCGCGGGCGGGTCGGGGCGCGGGTGCGAAACTTGTATCGACAACAGGTCACGGACGGCGGCATCGGCGGCTCGTCGACGATGCGGCAGGAGAGACACACCGGCGATGATCGGCACCTACCGGGAGATCTTCTCCGCTCCGGGCGCTGCGGCGTTCTCCGCGGCCGGCTTCGTGGCCCGGCTGCCGATCGCGATGGTCGGCATCGGGATCGTGACGATGCTGTCGCAGCTGCGCGGTGACTACGGTGTGGCGGGTGCGCTGTCGGCGGTGTTCGCGCTCGCCTACGCCGCGATCACGCCACTGGTCTCGCGGGCCGTCGACCGCTTCGGGCAGCGGACGGTGCTGCCGGCCGCGTCGGTGGTCAGTGCGTGCGCGCTCGCCGCGATGCTGCTGTGCGTCCGGCTCGAGGTGCCCGACGTCGTGCTGTTCCTGCTGGCGGTGCCGGCCGGGTGCATGCCCACGATCGGTGCGATGGTGCGTGCCCGCTGGACCGAGGTGTACCGCGGGCAGCCGCAGCTGCGGACCGCGTTCGCGTTCGAGTCGGTCCTCGACGAGGTCTGCTTCGTCGCCGGACCGGTGATCTCGGTGGGTCTGTCGGTGTCGGTCTTCCCCGAGGCCGGACCGCTGCTGGCATTGATCCTGCTGGTCGTGGGCACGTTCGCGTTGGTCGCGCAGCGCGGCACCGAGCCGGCGGTACGCGAGCGCGGCACGCACGGCGGCGGCGCGGTGGTCCGCAACCCGGCGGTGTGGGTGCTGGTGGCGGTGATGCTGGCGATGGGCACCATCTTCGGCACGATCGACGTCACGAGCATCGCCTTCGCCACCGAGCGGGGCGTGCCGGCCGCCGCGACGATCGGTCTTGCGCTGTTCGCGGGGGCGTCCGCGATCGCCGGTGCGGTGTTCGGTGCGCTGCGCCCGGCCGCGGCGCTGCGTCGCCAGCTCGTGCTGGCCACCGCGGCGGTCGCGGTGCTGGTGTGGCCGCTGCTGCTGGTGGGATCGATCCCGGTCCTCACGGCGGCGCTCGCGGTCGCGGGAATCTCGGTGGCGCCCACGCTGATCGTCGCGACGACGCTCGTGGAGTCGGTGGTCCCGCACGAGAAGCTGACCGAGGGCATCACGTGGACGGTGACCGGCCTGGGAGTCGGCGTGGCCGTCGGGTCGGCGCTCGCGGGACGGATGATCGACGAGTTCGGCACCCGCGCGGGGTTCGCGGTGGCGGTGACCGCGGGCGTGCTGGCGCTCGTCGTCGCCGGTGGCGCGTACGCCGCGCACCGGCTGCGCGGCAGCGGTCCACCGCGCCCCCTAGGGTGACCCCATGGCCATTCGAGAAACCGTCAGCGCCGACGGCACCCGCCTCGTCTACCGAACGTTCGGTGCCGAGCAGGCGCGGCCGCTCGTACTGATCCACGGGTGGGCGCAGTCGTCGCGGTGCTGGGGCGACGACGTGCTCGCCGCGCTGGCCGAAGACCACCGCGTCATCGCCGTGGACCTGCGCGGTCACGGCTACTCGGACGTGCCGGCCGCCGGGTACGACGATCCGGCGAACTGGGCGGCCGACGTGCACGCGGTGCTCACGGCCGAGGCGGTGACCGCCGGCGCGGTGCTGCTGGGCTGGTCCTACGGCGGCCTGGTGATCTGCGACTACCTCGCGGCGCACGGCACGTCCGCGATCGACGGGGTGGTCCTCGTCGGCGCGATCACGAGCATCGGCCGCGGCCAGGCCGGCGGCCGGGTCGGCGCGGCGATGAAGGCGGCGATCCCGGCCGCGATGGCCGACGATCCCGCCACCGCCCTCGCGGCCCTGGCGTCCTTCGGATCCGCGCTCACCGGACCGCTCGACGGCACGGCCGGCGCCGGCACCCGGTCGCAGGCGCTGCTCGGGGCCGGTCTCTCGACCCCGCCGCACGTGCGAGCGGGCCTGTTCGCCCGGACGGCCGGTCACGACGACCTGCTGCGCGCACTCGACGTTCCGGTGTGCGTGATCCACGGCACCGCGGACGCCGTCGTCGACGTCTCGGCCGGGGAGCACGCGGCCGCGCTGGTCCCGAGGTCCACCGCGTCGTACTGGGAAGGGTGCGGGCACGGCCCGTTCGTGGAGGATCCGGCGCGGTTCGTCGCCGAGGTCCGCGCCTTCGCGGCCGACCCCGGCGGGGGTGTCCCGCTCGCCGACGACTCCGCGGCCGCAATTACCCGCTGACATGACGACAGGGCAGTATGGACGCGTGACGCCCAAGCACACGACGCCCGGACGGGTCGCCGTTCTCTCCGTACACACGTCGCCGCTGGCCCAGCCGGGTACCGGCGACGCGGGCGGCATGAACGTGTACGTGCTCCAGACCGCGATCCAGCTCGCGCGCCGCGGCGTCGAGGTCGACATCTTCACCCGCGCGACGTCGTCGGCGGACCCGGTGGTGCAGGAGGCCGCGCCGGGTGTGCGGGTCCGCAACGTCGCGGCCGGCCCCTACGAGGGCCTGGACAAGCACGAGTTGCCGACGCAGCTGTGTGCCTTCGCCGCCGGCGTCCTGCGCGAGGAGGTCCGGCACGAGGCCGGTTACTACGACCTCGTGCACTCGCACTACTGGCTCTCCGGGCAGGTCGGTTGGCTGGCCCGCGACCGGTGGGGGGTGCCGCTGGTGCACACCGCGCACACCCTCGCCGCCGTGAAGAACGCCTCGCTCGCGGACGGGGACACCCCGGAGCCGGCGGCCCGCCAGATCGGGGAGCAGCAGGTGGTCGCGGAGGCCGACCGGCTCACTGCGAACACCGCCGACGAGGCCGCGCAGTTGACGTCGATCTACGGGGCGTCGCCGGACAAGGTGGACGTGGTCGCTCCGGGTGCCGATCTCTCCCGCTACCGGCCGGGGGACCGGCACGCGGCGCGCCGGACGCTGGGGCTCGACCCCGGCGAGACCGTCGTGACGTTCGTCGGGCGGATCCAGCCGCTCAAGGCCCCCGACGTCCTGCTCCGGGCGGCGGCCGAGGTGATCGCCCGCGAACCCGGGCTGCCGCTGCGGGTCCTGGTGGTCGGCGGTCCCTCCGGCACCGGCCTCGAACGCCCCGATTCGCTCATCGAACTCGCGGGCACGCTGGGAATCGACGCGCGGGTGACGTTCCTGCCGCCGCAACCGCCCGACCGGCTCGCCGACGTCTACCGGGCATCCGATCTCGTTGCGGTGCCGAGTTATTCGGAATCGTTCGGGTTGGTGGCGATCGAGGCGCAGGCGTGCGGGACACCGGTCATCGCCGCCGACGTCGGCGGTCTCGGCGTCGCGGTGCAGGACGGGCGGACCGGTCTGCTGGTCCAGGGACACCGCATCGACGACTGGGCGGCCGCGCTGCACTCGCTCGTGTCGGCGCCGGACCGGTTGGACGAACTGGCCGCACGGGCGCCGCGGCACGCCGAGAACTTCTCGTGGGAACACACCGCGGATGGACTGCTCGCGAGCTATCGGGCGGCCACGGTGAAGTACCAGCGGGTGACGGGTGAAGGCGGCGAATTCGCGCCGCGCAGGTCGCGAGGGCTGTGGAAGCTCCGTAGGACGAGTGGGGTGAGGGCATGAGTGAACGGATCGCCGACGTCATCGATGCGGCACTGAAGGAACGCGAACTCGAGTACACCCGGCCGCGGGAGAACCAGTTCGTCGTCGAACTGCCCGGCGAGCACAAGCTCAAGACCACGACACTGCTCACCATCGGGAACCACGGGGTGCGCGTCGAGGCGTTCGTGTGCCGCAAGCCCGACGAGAACTTCGAGGGCGTCTACAAGTACCTGCTGCGCCGCAACCGTCGGCTGTACGGCGTGCACTACACGATCGACAAGATCGGCGACATCTACCTGGTCGGACGGATCTCCTCGCACGCCGTGACCGGTGAGGAACTCGACCGCGTGCTCGGACAGGTGCTCGAGGCCGCCGACGGCGACTTCAACGTGCTGCTCGAACTCGGCTTCGCGTCGTCGATCCGGCGGGAGTGGGCGTGGCGGGTCTCACGCGGCGAGTCGCTCGCGAACCTGCAGCCGTTCAAGCACCTCGTCGACGACGGCGACGCCGATTCCGACGGCCCCGCGGCGGGCGGTCACCCGTCGTCGCACTGACGTCACGCGGCCGTTTCCGGCCGTTGCACAAGCGAGATTTCGTGACCCGGCGCACCCTTCACGCGTGATCCGAACCACATAACAGCTATGCAACGACGTGCTGTCGCGCGTCCGATTCCTGCGGGCTGAACTGGCACTTTTACCTGCTCATGGCCATTTTCGTGTACGGCCGTCTCGAAATATCGACCCGTGACCTTTCCGTGATTCGCTCCTACGGTTGTAACCAGCCCGAGACACAAGAGCTCGGGAGCACGCCAGGTAAGACCCCGACCCGCCGCTGATCTGCCCCGCGGGTTCGGACCGGAGACCTACGAGGGGCAGGGCGAGAGCCAGAGCAGCCCGGATCGACATTCCCCGTCGTCCGCGGCCGGCCTCGCCGGCAACACGGAGAGGACCCATCCCACCATGGCCAAGTTCAACATCAAGCGCACCATCGGTACCGTCGCCGCCACCGCCGCCCTCGTCGCCGCGCCCGTCGCGATGAGCACCGGCACCGCCAACGCCGCGTCCGGCAACTGGGACGCCGTCGCGCAGTGCGAGAGCAGCGGCAACTGGGCCGCCAACACCGGCAACGGCTTCTACGGCGGTCTGCAGTTCACCGCCAGCACGTGGCAGTCCTTCGGCGGCTCGGGCCTGGCCCACCAGAACTCCCGCGAGGAGCAGATCCGCGTGGCCGAGAACGTGCTGGCCGGACAGGGCCGCGGTGCATGGCCGGTCTGCGGTCAGTACCTCTGAGACTGACCGGTCCGAGATGACGGCAGGGCTGGGCTGAGCCCCCGTCTGACAGCTGAAGGGACCCTTCGGGCGCTGCGAGCGCACGGAGGGTCCCTTCAGCTGTACCGGGGGGGTGTCGGGCAGCACCCCGCCCACCGCGGCGGGGCGGAGGAATCGGTGGCGCCCGAGCCCGCGGGGCGGTGGAACCAGCGGCTCACGGAGGCCGTCCCGGGCCGTCATGCCAGGATTGGGGTATGAGTACCGGAACACTTGTGCTGCTCCGCCACGGCGAGAGCGAATGGAACGCGCTGAACCTGTTCACCGGCTGGGTGGATGTGCACCTCACCGACAAGGGCATGGCCGAGGGCAAGCGTGCCGGTGAACTGCTCGCCGAGCACAACCTGCTCCCGGACGTGCTCTACACGTCGCTGCTGCGCCGTGCGATCAGCACCGCGAACCTCGCGCTGGACGCGTGCGACCGGCACTGGATCCCCGTCGTGCGCGACTGGCGCCTCAACGAGCGCCACTACGGCGCGCTGCAGGGCAAGAACAAGGCCCAGACCAAGGCCGAGTTCGGTGAGGACCAGTTCATGCTGTGGCGTCGCAGCTACGACACCCCGCCGCCGCCCATCGAGGCCGGCAGCGAGTACAGCCAGGACCAGGACGCGCGCTACGCCGATCTGCCCGAGGTGCCGCTGACCGAGTGCCTGCTCGACGTCGTCGAGCGTCTCGTCCCGTACTGGGAGGAGACCATCTCGGCCGACCTGAAGGCGGGCAAGACCGTGCTGGTCACCGCGCACGGCAACTCGCTCCGCGCACTGGTCAAGCACCTCGACGGCATCTCCGACGAGGACATCGCGGGCCTGAACATCCCCACCGGCATCCCGCTGCGGTACGACCTGGACGAGAACCTGAAGCCGCTCAACCCGGGTGGCACGTACCTCGACCCCGAGGCCGCCGCGGCCGGCGCCGCCGCCGTCGCGAACCAGGGCGCCAAGTAGGTCCTGCGCATCGGTCCCCGGCCCGGGCCCCGAGCCCGGCCTCCCACCCCGCGTTTTGCGCGCTTGTCGCGACAACGGCCCCCACGGGCCCGCGTCGAGTGCGCCAAACGCGGGGTTTTCTGCGTCCGGAGCGCGACACGTGCGCGAAACGCGCCCGGGGTGGCGAACAAACGGTGAACAAGCGGAAAACGCCAGCTCTCGGGCTTGTGACGTGCGAGAAAACCGTCACACCCGCCTTCGGGGTCGGGTTCGTCGAACGTACGATTCTCGTGTGACTGTTGTTCAGGCCGTGATGCTGGCCGTCGTGACCGCGATCATCGGTTGCGTCGTCGGCGGCGTCGCGGTCCCCCGATTGACGGCCCGGCACGCCCGGCGCCAGCGGGCGCAGGCGGGACTGACGCTGTCGCAGGTCCTCGACGTCATCGTCCGCACCTCCGACAGCGGCATCGCCGTCGTCGACAAGTTCAACGACGTGGTGCTGGCTAACCCGCGCGCCGAGGAACTGGGGCTGGTCCGCAACCGCATGATCGACGACCGCGCGTGGGTCGCGGCCACCGAGGTGTTCGAGTCGGGCGGCCCCGTCGAGGTCGACCTCACGCGGCGGGCCGCGCAGCGCGGCCGCGACCGGATCGCCGTCCGCGGGGTCGCGCGGCTGCTGACCGAGGAGGACCGGCGCTTCGTCGTCGTGTTCGCCGACGACGACTCCGAGCAGGTCCGCATGGAGGCCACCCGCCGCGACTTCGTCGCCAACGTCAGTCACGAACTCAAGACCCCGGTGGGTGCGATGGGGCTGCTGGCGGAGGCGCTGCTCGAGTCCGCCGACGATCCCGACTCCGTCCGCTACTTCGGCCAGCGCGTGCTGAGCGAATCGGCCCGCCTGGGCAACATGGTCACCGAACTCATCGCACTGTCGCGGCTGCAGGGCGCCGAGAAGCTGCCCGACCTCGAGGTGGTCGACGTGGACGACGTCGTGGCCGAGGCGTTGCGCCGGTCCACGGTCGCCGCCGAGGCCGCCGAGATCACCGTCCACACCGACGCCCCGAGCGGGCTCGAGGTGATGGGCGACCGCACGCTGCTGGTGACCGCGCTGTCGAATCTCGTCGAGAACGCGATCGCCTACTCGCCCAAGGGGTCCCCGGTGTCGGTGAGCCGCTCGGTGCGCGGCGACAACGTCGCGATCGCGGTCACCGACCGCGGGATCGGCATCGCGAAGGAAGACCAGGAGCGGGTGTTCGAGCGCTTCTTCCGCGTCGACAAGGCCCGCTCCCGCGCCACCGGCGGCACCGGTCTGGGGCTGGCGATCGTCAAGCACGTCGCCGCCAACCACAACGGTTCCATCGACCTGTGGAGCCGGCCGGGCACCGGGTCCACCTTCACGCTGCAGATTCCCGGCCACTTCGAGCCCGGATACTCGGACGCGGCCGCGGCCCCCGAGGCCCACGAACCCACAATGATCGAGAAGAGGGCCGCGTCGTGAGACGACGCGGCACGAGCCTGGAGGGCAACCGTTGACGAGTGTGCTGATCGTGGAGGACGAGGAATCGCTGGCCGACCCGCTCGCGTTCCTGCTCCGCAAGGAGGGGTTCGAGACCACCGTGGTCGGTGACGGCCCGTCCGCGCTGGCCGAGTTCGAGCGCTCCGGCGCCGACATCGTGCTGCTCGACGTCATGCTGCCCGGCATGAGCGGCACCGACGTGTGCAAGCAGCTGCGGGCGAAGTCGTCGGTGCCGGTCATCATGGTCACCGCACGCGACAGCGAGATCGACAAGGTCGTGGGGCTCGAACTGGGTGCCGACGACTACGTCACCAAGCCGTACTCGGCCCGCGAGTTGATCGCCCGGATCCGGGCCGTGCTGCGCCGCGGCGCCGAGGCCGAGGCGGACGGCGGGACCGAGGACGGCGTCCTCGCGGCCGGACCGGTGCGGATGGACGTCGAACGGCACCTGGTGCACGTGGGCGGGGAGCCGGTGTCGTTGCCGCTCAAGGAATTCGATCTGCTCGAGTACCTGCTGCGCAACTCCGGACGCGTCCTCACCCGCGGTCAGCTCATCGACCGGGTGTGGGGCGCCGACTACGTGGGCGACACCAAGACCCTCGACGTCCACGTCAAGCGGCTGCGCGCCAAGATCGAGGCCGACCCCGGCAAGCCGCAGCACCTGGTCACCGTGCGCGGCCTCGGGTACAAGCTCGAGGAGTGAGCGACCGGATGTCACCCGCGCCCGACCGGACGCAGGCGGCATCCGGCCACCCGCGAGGCGATCAGTCCAGGTGGTTCTTCGCCTGGGCGGCGGTGGTCGCCGGGTGCACCGCGATGAGGCCGAGCCCCTGACGGCGCCGGCACAGGGACGCGAGTTCCTCGTACGCGGCCTTCCCGAGCAGCTCGGTGAGCTCGGGGGCGTAGGACTGCCACACCGGCCGGGTGCCGACGTGCGCGTCCGGTGAGCCGGAGCAGTACCAGGCCAGGTCCTCGCCGCCCTCGCCCCAGCCGCGACGGTCGTACTCGGTGATCGTCGTCTCGAGGATCTGTTCGCCGTCGGGGCGGTCCACCCACTCCTGGGTGCGGCGGATGGGCAGCTGCCAGCACACGTCGGGCTTGACCTCGAGCGGCTCGATGCCCTTGCGCAGCGCCATCTTGTGCAGCGCGCAGCCGATACCGCCCGCGAACCCGGGACGGTTGAGGAAGATGCACGCCCCCTTGTATCTGCGCGTCCGCAGTGCCGGCTCGTCCTCGAGATCGTCCTCCTCGACGTATCCCTTCTTGCCCAGACCCTTCTCCATGAACTGCCAGTCTTCGGGTGTGAGCATCTTCACGGACGCGTCGAGCTTCTCGCGGTCCTCGTCGTCGGAGAGGAACGCGCCGTGCGAACAGCAGCCGTCGTCGGGGCGTCCGGCGACCGTGCCCTGGCAGGCGGGCGAACCGAACACGCAGGTCCAGCGCGAAAGCAGCCACGTCATGTCGGCTTTGATCGTGTGTTCGGGGTTCTCCGGGTCCACGAACTGGACCCACTCGCGCGGGAAATCGAGATCCACTTCCGGGGCGGGCACGATCTTGTGTGAGCCTCCGGTGCTGCCTGCTGTCACAGTGCCCGACGGTAGACCCAGTACCGTAACCCTGTGCGCCTAGGGGTACTCGACGTCGGAAGCAACACCGTCCACCTGCTCGTGGTGGACGCACATCGTGGTGGGCACCCCACCCCAATGAGTTCGTCGAAAGCCGCACTGCGGCTTGCCGAGAACACCGACGAACGCGGAGACATCACTGTTTACGGTGCAGACCGGTTGGTCGCGACCGTGCGGGACTTCGCCGGTATCGCGCAGTCGTCGCGCTGCGGCGAACTCATGGCCTTCGCGACCTCCGCGGTGCGCGACGCCAACAACTCCGAGGCCGTCCTGGCCCGCGTCCGCGCCGAGACCGGCGTCAACCTCGAGGTGCTGTCCGGGGTGGACGAGGCCCGGCTGACGTTTCTGGCGGTGCGCCGCTGGTACGGCTGGAGCGCCGGACGCATCCTCAACCTCGACATCGGCGGCGGCTCGCTCGAGCTCACGTGCGGCGGGGACGAGGACCCGGACGTCGCGTTCTCGCTGCAGCTCGGTGCCGGCCGCCTGACGCGCGACTGGCTGCAGGAGGACCCGCCCGGCAAGCGCCGCATCGCCGTCCTGCGGGACTGGCTCGACGCCGAGCTCGCCGTCCCGGCCAAGGAACTGCGCGCCGCCGGCGACGCGGACCTGCGTGTCGGCACGTCCAAGACCTTCCGCTCGCTCGCCCGCCTGACCGGCGCGGCCCCTTCCGGTGCAGGTCCGCGCGTCAAGCGCACCCTCACCGCCAGCGGGCTGCGGCAGCTGATCGCCTTCATTTCACGGATGACGACGTCGGACCGTGCAGAATTGGAGGGCGTGAGCTCCGACCGCTCCCAGCAGATTGTGGCCGGGGCTCTCGTCGCGGAGGCCAGCATGCGCGCGCTGGGGATCGACACGCTCGAGATTTGCCCGTGGGCACTGCGTGAAGGTCTGATTCTTCGCAAGCTCGATACGGACATGGGTGGAGAACTGGTGGTGAGCGCTCGATGACTGAGCCCGAAGGTGACAGCCAAGCAATCTCGGTTGCGGAGCTGTTGGCCCGCAACGGCCAGCGAGTAGGTGCCGGTGGTGGTGGCCGGCGTCGTCGTGGCATCAAGGGCGGCATCTCCGTCGCCGAACTGACCGGCGAGTTCCCGGCGGTCCGGAGCGGGCGCGCCGCGGCGGCCGACGACGCCGACGAGCAGGACGCTCCCGCGGAGAAGGCGCCGGCCGAGCAGGACACTGTTGTCGAGCAGACGGCCGCGGACGAGAAGAAGGCCGCGGACGAGAAGAAGACCGCGGACGACAAGGCTGCGGCTGAGCAGAAGGCCGCCGACGACAAGGCTGCGGCGGACAAGGCTGCGGCGGACAAGGCCGCCGAGGCGCGGAAGTCGGCCGAGGCGAAGAAGGCTGCGGACGAGAAGGCGGCGGCAGCGCGCAAGGCCGCCGAACAGAAGGCCGCCGAACAGAAGGCCGATCAACAAAAGGCCGACCAGCAGAAGGCCGACCAGCAGAAGGCCGAAGAGCGGAAGGCGCAGGCCGACACGCCCACCGTCGCCGCGACGGCCGTGACCGCGGTGATCTCGGCGCCGACCGGTCCCACTGCGGAAACCACCGTCATCCCGCAGGTGCCGGCGCTGGCGCACAGCGGAGAACCCGAGCCGAAACTGCTGGCCGGACAGACCGTCGCGGGCGACCTCCTGCGTCAGGGCGGTGACACCTCCGGTCCGCAAGCGCTCCGACAGGACGCCGTCGACGCGGACGACGACCTCGTCGACCCGGAACCCGAGTCCGGCAACGGCAAGCAGTGGGCCGTTCTTCTCGGTCAGGGCGCGGTGGCGCTGGTCGCCGGCGCGCTGATGTTCAAGGGTTTCGAGAAGCTGTGGGACATGCTGCCGATGGTCGGCCTCGTGCTGGCGGTCCTCGTGATCGTCGGGCTCGTCGCGATGGTGCGGATCCTGCGCCGCACCGACGACATCGCCAGCCTGGTCATCGCCGTCGTCGCGGGCGTGTTCGTCACGCTCGGTCCGCTGGCCTTCCTGCTCAGCACGAGCTGACCGGGCGCGGGGAAGAGGAAGGGCGCGGATGCCGGATCGGAAGATTCTCGTCGGGCTGTCCACCGCGTCCGTCTACCCCGAGAACACCGAGGCGGCGTTCCGCTACGCCGCCGAGGTCGGGTACGACGGCATCGAGCTGATGGTGTGGGCCGAGTCCGTCAGCCAGGACGTGTCCGCGGTCAAGCGTTTGATCCGCAAGTACGCGGTCCCGGTGCAGGCCCTCCACGTCCCGTGTCTGCTGATCTCCCAACGCGTGTGGGGTGCCGATCCCGTCGCGAAGCTGGACCGGTCGGTGGACGCGGCCGAGTCGCTCGGGGCGTCGAACGTGGTGGTGCATCCGCCGTTCCGCTGGCAACGGCGCTATGCCGACGGCTTCGCCGACCAGGTGGCCGGGCTCGAGGAGAAGACCGGCGCCGTCGTGGCGGTGGAGAACATGTTCCCGATGCGCGCCGACAGCTTCTTCGGTGGCCGCGAGCGCACGGCGCAGCGGTTGCGTCGGCGGGGCGGTCCCGGCGCGGCGCTCTCGGCGTTCAGTCCGTCGTACGACCCGACCGACTCCGGGCATCGGCACTACACGCTCGACCTCTCGCACACCGCGACCGCCGGCATGGACGCCCTCGATCTCGCGCGCCGGATGGGGTCCGGACTGTCGCACCTGCACCTGGCGGACGGCCGCGGCGCCTCGGTGGACGAACACCTCGTCCCCGGCCACGGCAATCAGCCGTGCGTGGAGGTGTGCCGACACCTCGTCGACAGCGACTTCAGTGGCCAGGTGGTCGTGGAGATCAACACGCAGAACGCGCGGACGCGGCCGGAGCGGGCGTCGATGCTGGGTCAGGCGCTGACCTTCGCGCGCGAGAACCTGCGCTGACGCCGCCCGCGCCTACAGCGCGGACACTCCCGCGCCGATCACGGTGATCCCGGAGATCACCAGACCCACGACCAGGCAGACCGCCCCGACCCAGATCGAGGCGACCATCGGCCCCGGCCGGGCCGGCTCGCGGCCCAGCACCGACAGGAAGAAGCCGGCCGGGATGAAGATCGCCGCCACGAGCACGGCGATCGCCCCGGCCGCCGCCCATCCGGGGCTCGCGTCGACCACCGCCGTCAGGGTCGCGAGCAGTACCCCGAGCGTGACGAGGACACCCGCGTGCGCGTGCCCGGCCCGGAAGAACGTCTTCTGCAGGTCGTTGGCGCCGACGTGACCGGTGAGGATGCGGAGCAGGAGCGCGCCACCGGACGCGATGCCCACGACGGTGAGCAGGGTGACGCCGACGACGATCGTGAGCACGGGATCCATGGGGAGCTCCTCGGCTGGGGTACGCTCGGACCGATTGGATAGTTCGACTATCCAGTGATGCAGTTCATGGTCGACCGGCCGCGGCCGGGTGTCAAGCAGCACGGGAGGTGCGGCGTGCGGGTCTCGGAACTGGTCGCCGCGACCGGGGTGCCGCTCGCGACGGTCAAGTACTACCTGCGCGAGGGACTGCTGATGCCGGGGGAGGCGAGCAGTGCCACGCACGCCGAGTACGGCGAGGAGCACGTGCGGCGCCTCGCGCTCGTCAAGGCCCTCGCCGGGATGGGACTGCCGCTCGGGAAGATCCGCACCATCGTCGGTCTGGTCGACCGCCCGGCCGACACGGTCTTCGAGACGATCGGCCGGGCGCTGGCGGCGCTGCCGCCGTATTCCGACGCCGGTCCGACGGGTGAGCATCCCCGGGCCCGGGCTGTCCTGGAACGGCTGGGGCAGGTGTACGAGCCGTCGTATCCCGTTGTCGCGCAACTTGAACGAGCTCTGGCCGCCGCGGAGGACGTCGGTATCCCGATGACCGACGAGCGGCTCGACGTGTACGCCCGGCACGTCCGCGGCATCGCGGAGATCGACCTCGAGCTGATGCCCACGGACACACCCGAATCCGCGGTCGAGTACGCCGTCCTGGGCACCGTCATCTACGAACCCGTACTCGCCGCGCTGCGCCGACTGGCGCACCAGGACATCGGCGCTGCCAGGTTCGCGGGCCGCACCTTCGACGACTTCACCGACCCCGACAGACAGGACGAATCGTGACCGCCCCCACCGACACCCGGCCGCCCGGCCGCCACCCGTTCCGCGACCTCACCACCATGGACGCGCAGGGGTCGGGCCGGTACGCGGCCCACATCGACCCGATCTGGACGATCGGCCCCAAGGTGCACGGCGGCTGCATGACGGCGCTGTGCGCGGCGGCCGCCCGCCGCGAGCTGCTGGGCACCGCCACTGCGGACCTGCCCGTCGACCCGTCGGTGCTGCCGCTGGCCGTGAGCGCCAGCTACCTCGCGGCGCCCGACCCCGGCGACGTGGACGTTCTCGCCACCGTCCGCAAGCGCGGTCGGCAGGTGTCGCTGGTGGACGTCGAGCTGTCCCAGAACGGTCGCCCGGCCGTACACGCGGCCGTCACGCTGGGCGTCCCGGACGCCGGCGAGCCGCACTACACGCGGGCGCAGGCGCTCGCGGAACTGCCGGCCGAGCCGTCCGCCGAGGCGCACGCGCTGGTGGCCGACCATCCGATGGCGCAGGTGGTGCACGTGTCGCAGGGATGCGATCTGAGCGTCGACGGCTCGTCCGCGCACTTCCTGCGCGGGCAGCAGGGCGAGCCGGAGGTCCGGATGTGGGCGCGGCCGTGGGCCGCCGACGAGGAGGACCCGGCCACCGCGGCGCTGTTCGCGATCATGACGGGTGACATCTGCGCGCCCGTGACCATGAACCGCGGAATGTTCGGCTGGGCACCGACCGTCCAGCTCACCACGTACCTGCGCCGGCTCCCGGCGCCGGGATGGCTGCGCGTCATGGCCAGCTCGACGGTCCTGGGCGACACCTGGTTCGAGGAGGACCACACCGTCCTCGATTCGACCGGCGCGGTCGTGGTGCAGAGCCGGCAGCTCGCGATGATCCCGCGCTAGGCACCTGCGGCGCCCGTGCGCCATTCCGGTAGCCGGTACTACCGAAAAGGCGCACCGGCACGCAGTGCCTAAGCTGTCCGCATGACGAGAATTGCGGTGATCGGTGGCGGCAAGATCGGTGAGGCCCTGATCTCGGGACTGTTGCAGGGTGGTCACGCGACCCGGGACCTGGTCGTCGCCGAGCAGTACGAGCCGCGCCAGCAGGAGCTGGCGGCCACGTACTCGATTCGGGTGACCACGATCGAGGACGCCGCCGAGGGTGCCGACGTCATCGTCATCGCGGTCAAGCCCGTCGACGTGGACGCGGTCCTGACGGCGCTCGGCAAGGTCGACCTCGACGGTGAGCAGGAGCAGATCCTGGTCTCGCTGGCGGCCGGCATCCCGACCGCGCGCTACGAGGTGAAGCTGCCCGCCGGCTTCCCGGTGGTCCGGGTCATGCCGAACACCCCGATGCTGGTGGGGCAGGGTGCGAGCGTCATCGCCCCGGGCCGACACGTCAAGCCCGCCCACCTGGATCTGGTGCGCTCGATCCTGGCGACCGTCGGCACCGTCACCACGGTCCCGGAGTCGCAGATCGACGCCGTCACCGCGGTGTCCGGCTCCGGTCCCGCGTACTTCTTCCTCACCGTCGAGGCGATGATCGACGCCGGTGTCGCGCTCGGCCTGACCCGGGCCGTCGCGCGCGAGCTGGTGGTGCAGACGATGGTCGGCTCAGCCGCGATGCTGGCGGAATCGGGCGAGAGCGCGACCGACCTGCGGGCCGCGGTGACCTCACCCGCGGGTACCACGGCGGCGGCGGTGCGCCGACTGGAACAGGGCGGGCTGCGGACCGCGTACTACGACGCGCTCGCGGCCGCTCGGGACCGCTCGGCGGAACTGGGTGTGGCTCCCGAGTAGAGCACGATCGGTGATCTTGTTTGCAACACCCGTCGCACCAATCCCTCTGGTCCCGCTAAGCTCGTGTCAGCACGTGCGTGTCTGTTCCGCCGGAGGGGAAGCCGGCGGCGCGACACGTGCCGGAGGTATGTGGACAGATGGGATCTCAGGAGAACCCGGTAAACCCAGCGAAGCCGGCAAGATCGGACAAGTCCGGTAAGCAGGAAGGACCCGGCGGCGCAGGCCTGGCCGGGACGCAGTTCCTCACCGTCGCGGAGGTCGCGACGCTGATGAGGGTTTCGAAGATGACCGTGTACCGCCTGGTGCACAGCGGGGAGCTCCCGGCCGTACGGGTCGGACGCTCGTTCCGTGTGCACGCCAAGGCGGTCCACGATTATCTGGAGACCTCGTATTTCGACGCCGGCTGAGAGGCCGGCAGCGAAACGGTGAACCTCGGTTTTCGCCGAGCGGACCCGCCCCGGTACGATCGTTAGTCGTCGTACCAGCCAGCCGGTGTCGTCAGGCGCTGGGGCCGTGAGAGCGGCCAGTGGCGAACGAGGCCTGAAAGCGCCAGAGGAAGACACAGGCGTACGTGACCGGCGTGCGCTGAACGCTAGAGAAGAGGGACACCCACCATGGGTTCAGTGATCAAGAAGCGCCGCAAGCGTATGTCGAAGAAGAAGCACCGCAAGCTGCTTCGCCGCACGCGAGTTCAGCGTCGGAAGCTCGGCAAGTAAGCCGGTAGGGCTCTTGCGCCGGATGCCCGTCACCCGTTCGTGGTGGCGGGCATCTGCGTGTTCACGGGGCGTGTTGCCAGGTTGTAAAGGCTCGCGTGCAAGCCTTGCCCCCGCTCGCGGATTCGTTAGGCTCGCCGGAGGGGCGCGAGTGGACGGGGGTACCGGTGAGTCCTGACGAGCGGGGTGTGCAGCCGCCGAGGGTGGTGCTGGTGACCGGCGCCAGCCGGTTCCCGGGTGGGTTCCTGGTGGCGCGACTGGCACAGAAACCGGGTGTCGAGCGGGTCATCGCCGTGGACTCGGTCTCGCCGAGCAAGGACATGATGCGGCGGATGGGGCGCGCCGAGTTCGTCCGCGCCGACATCCGCAACCCCGTGATCGGGAAGGTCATCCGCGGCGCCGAGGTCGACACCGTCGTCCACGCCGCCACGGTCGCCCAGGCGCCCAAGTCCGGCAGCCGCGCTGCGATGAAGGACATGAACGTCATCGGCGCGATGCAACTGTTCGCGGTGTGCCAGAAGGCGCCCACCGTCCGCAAGGTGGTGCTGCGGTCGGCGTCCGCGGTGTACGGCGGCAGCCCCGAGGATCCGGCGAAGTTCACCGAGGAGATGAGCGCCCGCCGTCCCCCGCAGGGAGCCTGGGCACGCGACTGCATCGAGATCGAGAGCTACGCCCGCGGACTCGGCCGGCGCCGTCCCGACATCGCCGTGTCGATCCTGCGGCTGGCGCCGCTGATGGGTCCGCGGTTGCACGGCTGGGTCGCGCGCTACCTGTCGTCACCGATCGTGCCGAGCATCGTCGGCCGCGACGCCCGCCTGCAGCTCCTGCACGAGGAGGACGCGCTCGGCGCGCTCGAACGAGCCACGACGACCGGCCCGGCCGGGACGTTCAACGTGGCCGGCGACGGCGTGGTGATGCTGTCGCAGGCCATCCGGCGGGCCGGCCGGGTCGAGGTGCCGATGCCGTTCGCGCTCTTCCGTAGCGTCGGCCGCGCACTGACGGGCTCCCAGATGCGCTCCTTCACGCGCGAACAGCTCGACTACTTCCACTACGGGTGCGGGCTGGACACCGCGCGTATGCACGCCGATCTGGGCCTCGAGCCGCGCTGGACCACGTGCGAGGCGCTCGACGACTTCGTCCGCGGTGTCGGCCTCACGCCGATGATCCGGACGAGCTGGGTGGACCGGGCCGAATCGGCCGCGCTCGCCCTCGTCGGGGCCGAGACCCGGGCCGGATGACGCACCCGGACGACAGTGACCGAGACAGCAAGTCGACACCAGGGCAGGGGACTGACGTGAACGACGTGGCGAAGGTGATTCCGTTGCACGGCGGCGCGAGCACCCGTTCGGCGCGCAGTCGCGCGACCGACCCGCCCTCATCCACCCCGCCGATCCGGCGTCCCGAGCCCGACTCCGCGCCCCCGGCCGCCGCACCACCAGGGGCCGTCGCCGACGCGGTGGACGAACGCGCCGGGACTCCGCTCGACGGGCTGCGCGACCGGGTCGCCGACCAGGTCACCGGCCTCGCCGGATTCGTGCGCCGCCGCCTCGCCGGCGACTACGAGGTCGACGAGTTCGGGTACGACCCGCACTTCGCGGACGCCGTGTTCCTGCCGGCGCTGCGCCCGCTGTTCGAGAAGTGGTTCCGGGTGGAGACCCGCGGTGTCGAGAACATTCCCGCGCACGGCGGGGCGCTGGTGGTCTCCAACCACGCCGGCGTGGTCCCGATCGACGGGCTGATGGCGTCGGTCGCCGTCCACGACCACCACCCGCAGCATCGGGCGCTGCGGATGCTCGCGGCCGATCTGGCGTTCGAGCTGCCCGTCGTCGGCAACATCGCACGCAAGGCCGGACACACCCTCGCGTGCCATCCCGACGCCGAGCGGCTACTGCGCGGTGGCGAGGTCGCCGCGGTCTTCCCCGAGGGCTACAAGGGCGTCGGCAAGCCGTTCTCCGAGCGCTACAAGCTGCAGCGCTTCGGCCGCGGCGGGTTCGTCTCCGCGGCGATGCGGGCCGGCGTGCCGATCATCCCGTGCTCGATCGTGGGCTCGGAGGAGATCTACCCCAAGATCGGCGACCTCGCGCCGCTCGCCCGGTTGCTCGGCATGCCGTACTTCCCGGTGACGCCGATGTTCCCGCACCTCGGGCCGCTGGGCCTGATACCGCTGCCGTCCAAGTGGTACATCGAGTTCGGCACCCCGATCGTCACCGACACGTACGACGCCGCCGAGGCGGACGACCCGATGGTGCTGTTCGAAGTCACCGACCACGTGCGCGAGACGATCCAGCAGACCCTCTACCGCCTGCTCGCGCAGCGGCGCAACGTCTTCATGGGCTGACGTCGGTCGGCCCGTTCGGCCCGGGCCAGTTCGGCCAGCAGTGCGCGCTCGCGGCGCCGGCTCAGGATCGCGCCCACGGCCCCGCCGACCGCGCCCAGCAGGAGCGCCGTCGGGATGCCGACCTTCGCGGCCTTGCGCCCGGTGCGGAAGTCCCGCACCTCCCACCCGCGGGTCTTCGCGAGTTCGCGCAGGTCCGCATCCGGGTTGACGGCCACCGCCGTCCCGACGAGCGAGAGCATCGGTGCGTCGTTGTAGCTGTCGGAGTACGCCGTGCAGCGCTTGAGGTTGAGCCCCTCACG
Organism: Rhodococcus sp. SGAir0479; assembly: GCF_005484805.1. Classification (NCBI taxonomy): domain Bacteria; kingdom Bacillati; phylum Actinomycetota; class Actinomycetes; order Mycobacteriales; family Nocardiaceae; genus Rhodococcus; species Rhodococcus sp. SGAir0479. The sequence goes on along the minus strand of NZ_CP039432.1, from coordinate 3,143,677 downwards.
GATTGCGAGCGTGCGCACCGCGTGCGCCTTGCCGAGGCCGTGCAGGATGTCGCCGACGAGCCGGCCGGTGAACACCCCGTCCTTGCTCTCCGCGACCGTCCCGAGCGCGCCCGTCAGACCGAGACGCTTGGCGATGACCTGCGCCAGCTCGACCGGAGTGGCGGTCACGAGCCACACCTGCTGGCCCGCGTCGAGGTGCATCTGCGCGAGCGCCCGCGTGCCGGCCCAGATCTTGTCGGCGATGACCTCGTCGTAGATCTCCTCGCCGAGCCGTGCCAGTTCCGCCGTCGACCGTCCCGCGACGAACGACAGGGCCTTCGCCCGGCCCTCCGCGACGTCGTCGCTGTTCTCCTTGCCCGTGACCCGGAACTTCACCTGCTTCCACGCGAAGTCGACGAGGTCGGCCGTGCGGAGGTACTTGCGGGCGGCCAGGCCGCGGGCGAAATGGATGATCGACGCGCCCTGCACCATGGTGTTGTCGACGTCGAAGAACGCGGCGGCGGTGAGGTCGAGGGGGACGGCCGGCTCCGGGGGCGGGGCGGGCGGCAGCGCGGTCTCCGGTGCCGGGGCCGACTCGAGCGCCTCCGCCTCGGCGGCCTCGAGGGCGGCGGCTTCGAGCGCCTCCGCCTCCTGCAGGGCGAGCGCGGCGTCGGCGCTGGCCTCGCCCGCGACGTTGGCGCGAATCTCGGCCTCGCTCGGGCCGAGCAGGTTGCGGATCCGGCGGCGTCCGGGGCGCAGCATCCCGGACAGGCCCACCCCGAATCTCGCGCCGATCGGCAGTGATCGCCCAGGCACTCGCACCTCCCGCGTCGCAGACACCTCTGGCTCACCCTAGCCCGCCTGTCCGGGCCGATCGCCCCGGATCGGGGCGGCGCCGAGACCGTGTGATGTTCGTCTCGAAACGGAGCGGTCGGGAACCTGCGCGCTGCACCGCCGCCGAATCGGCGGTACCGGGCTCGAGGAACACTGGATCGCATGGACCAGACGCGAAACCGGATAACCCTCCTCACCCGTGCGGGCTGCGGCGCGTGCGTTCCGGCCCGGGAGTTGCTGGGCGACATCTGCCGGGAGTTCGATCTGGAACTGACCTGCATCGACGTCGACGAGGCGGCGGCCGACGATCCGGATCTGCGGGCCGAGTACGGTGACCGGTTGCCCGTCGTCCTACTGGACGGTAAGGAGCACAGCTACTGGGAAGTCGACGAGGATCGGCTCCGCGCGGACCTCGCCTCCCGCTGAATCCGGGCCCGCACGGCGGGGGCCGGAGGGGGAGTGGGAAGGGTCACCCCACAGTGCCGAATTCGGTCGCTCTGCAGGTGAGAGCACGTCTGAGGGCGGTTGAGCAACTTTGTGCATGGCTTCACAAGCGGTTACCGTGGTGTGAACAAATCCCCCGGACCTTCCGCGCGAGGGCCGGGGTACACGGCCGACCGGACGAGGAGCCATCGACGTGATCGAGGAGCACCAGGCGCAGGGGTCAGTGACCCGCGGCGTCACCGGCGCTGCTTCGCCTTCGTCCCGCTCCCGGCGGGGAACGACTCCGGCGCCGGCGCAACGTGACATCCCACAGGCTACGGTGACGCGTCTCGCGACCTACCTGCGGGTCCTGTCGGTACTCGCCGACGAGGGCGCGATCATCGTCTCGAGCGAGGAACTGGCCACCGCGTCCGGGGTCGGCTCGGCCAAGCTGCGCAAGGATCTGTCCTTCCTCGGCCCCAACGGGGTCCGCGGCGTCGGCTACGACGTCACCCGGTTGCGCGCCCGCATCGAGTCCGCGCTCGGACTCGACCGCGGCCACCGGGTCGTGCTGATCGGCGTGGGCAACCTGGGTCGTGCGCTCGCCGGTTACGGCGGCTTCGACCGGCGGGGCTTCTCGATGGTCGGGTTGTTCGACACCGACCCCGCCTGCATCGGCACCACGATCGGTGGTCTGGTGGTCCGTGACGTCGCCGAACTCGCCGACGCCTGCCGGCAACTCGAGCCCACCATCGGCGTCATCGCCACCCCCGATTCCGCGGCCCAGGACGTGTGCGACCAGCTGGTCGGCGCCGGACTGCGCTGCATCCTCAGCTTCTCCCCGCTCGCGTTGGAGATCCCCGACCACGTGGAGATGCGTCGGGTCGATCTCGCGATGGAGATGCAGGTGCTCTCGTTCAACATGGCCCGGAACGAACAACAGGTTCCTCAGGTAGCCGCCGCAGCCGCGGCGGTAGGCGCGACCAGAAACGGATCGGTGATCAGGCCGTGAGTGTGCTTCTCGTCGGGATCTCGCACCGGAGCGCTCCCGTCTCCGTCCTCGAGCGGATCGCTGTCACCGACACCGACCGTCCCAAGCTGACCGACAAGATGCTGGCCTCGGCCCACATCTCGGAGGCGATGATCGTCTCGACCTGCAACCGCATCGAGATCTACGCGGTCGTGGACGCGTTCCACGGCGCGCTCACCGAGATCGGCAACCTGCTCGCCGAGCACTCCGGACTCGACCTCACCGAACTCCACAAGCACGCGTACGTCCGATACAGCGAGGCCGCGGCCGAGCACCTGTTCGCGGTCGCGAGCGGGCTGGACTCGATGGTCATCGGCGAACAGCAGATCCTCGGTCAGATCCGCGCCGCGTACGCCGCCTCGGACGCGCAGCAGGCCGCGGGCCGCGCGCTGCACGAGCTGGCGCAGCAGGCGCTGCGCGTCGGCAAGCGGGTGCATTCCGAGACCGGCATCGATGCCGCGGGCGCGTCGGTCGTGTCCGTCGCGCTCGACCGGGCCGCCGGGATCCTGGGCGACGGTGGACTGGTCGGGCGCACCGCCGTCGTGCTCGGTGCCGGTGCGATGGGCGGCCTGTCGGTGGCGCACCTGACCCGCGCCGGGATCGGTCGCATCCTCGTCGTCAACCGCACCCGCGAGCGTGCCGAACACCTCGCCGAGAACGCGGCCGGCAACGGTGTGGACGCCACGGCTGTCGACTTCGACGACCTGTCGGCGGCGATGGCGCAGGCCGACGTCCTGGTCACCTGTACCGGCGCGGTCGGTTCCGTCGTCACGCTCGCCGACACCCACCGGGCCCTGGCCCAGCCGGGCCGCGAGCCGAACCGTCCGCTCGTCATCTGCGACCTGGGCCTGCCGCGCGACGTCGAACCCGCCGTCGCGGGGCTGCCCGAGGTGGCCGTGCTCGACATGGCCGCGCTGCAGCGCGATCCCGCCGCCGGCGCCGCCGCGTCCGACGCCGACGCCGCCCGCGCGATCGTCGCCTCGGAGCTCACCCAGTACCTCGCGTCGCAGCGGCTGGCCGAGGTCACCCCCACCGTCACGGCACTGCGGCAGCGCGCCGCCGAGGTCGTGGAGGCCGAACTGCTGCGGCTGGACTCACGGCTGCCCGGGCTCGACGACCCGCAGCGCGACGAGGTGGCCCGCACGGTCCGCCGGGTCGTCGACAAACTGCTCCACGCGCCCACCGTGCGCGTCAAACAGCTCGCGTCCACTCCCGGCGGCGACACGTACGCGGCCGCCCTGCGCGAGCTCTTCGAGCTGCGCCCCGGGTCGGCGGAGGCCGTCGCAGCGCCCATCGATCTCGGCGAATTCGTCGCCGGCCCCGACGTAGCAGGAAAGGATGCGCAGGCATGACCACGGACGCGGCATCGTCGACGACCTCCCAGACCGGTCCCGACACCCGCACTCTGCGGATCGGTACTCGCGGCAGCCTGCTCGCCACCACCCAGGCCGGCACGGTGCGCGACGCGCTGATCGCGGCCGGTCACCCGGCCGAGCTGGTGATCATCAAGACCAAGGGCGACGTCACCGGCGGCCCGGTGCAGCGCATCGGTGTCGGTGTGTTCGTCGCCGAGCTGCGGGAGGCGCTGCTGGCCGGCGAGGTCGACGTCGCCGTGCACTCGTACAAGGACCTGCCGACCGCCCAGCCGGACGATCTGGTGATCGCCGCGGTCCCCGGCCGCGAGGATCCGCGGGACGCGCTCGTCGCCCGTGACGGACTGGTGCTGGGCGAGTTGCCGGCCGGCTCCAAGGTCGGCACGTCGGCCCCGCGCCGCCGCGCACAGCTGCGGGCACTCGGCCTCGGCCTCGAGATCCTGCCGCTGCGCGGCAACATCGACACCCGGCTCGGCAAAGTCGCGTCCGGTGAGCTCGACGCGATCGTGATCGCCCGCGCCGGGCTCTCGCGGATCGGCCGCGTCGCAGAGATCACCGAGACACTCGACCCGGTGCAGATGCTGCCCGCGCCGTCGCAGGGGGCGCTCGCCGTCGAGTGCCGCGCCGACGACCCGGAGCTGATCGCGGTGCTGTCGGAGCTCGACGACGCCGCCGCCCGCGCCGCCGTGGTGGCCGAGCGGGCCCTGCTGGCCGAGCTGGAGGCGGGCTGCACCGCCCCGGTCGGCGCCATCGCCGAGGTCGTCGAGTCGCTCGACGACGCCGGTCACGTGTTCGAGGAACTGTCGGTGCGCGGCTGTGCCGCGGCGGTCGACGGTTCCGATGTGATTCGGGCGTCCACTGTGGGCTCGCCCGAGCGTGCGGAGGAGCTGGGGCGCGCGGTGGCCCGCGAACTGCTCGAGCTCGGCGCACGAGATCTGATGATTGCCCTCGACGACTCGGACGGTGATGCCCATGCTTGACGGCCGCCACCGCTCGGGACTCGATCGCAGGCCCGATTTCGCTTCTAATTCCTATCGACATGAGACCGCACTGGAGAACTACCGATGAGTCGAGTCCGTAAGAACAGCCCCGGGCGGATCCTCTTCGTTGGATCGGGCCCCGGCGACCCGGCCCTGCTCACCGTCCGCGCACGGGACGTGCTGGCGTCGGCGGCCCTGGCGTTCACCGATCCCGACGTCGACAAGGGCGTGACCGCGCTCGTCGGCACCGCGCTCGGCCGTGACGCCGAGACCGACGAGCCGATCGCCGAGGTTCGCCCCGCGCTGGGCGAGCCGGCCGAGGTCGCCAAGACGCTGGTCGCCGAGGCGAAGAACGGCCACGACGTGGTCCGGCTCGTCGCGGGGGACCCGCTCACCACCGACTCCGTGATCGCCGAGGTTTCCGCGGTCGCCCGCACCCAGGTGGTGTTCGAGGTACTGCCGGGCCTGCCTTCCGGCTCCGCGGTCCCGAGCTACGCCGGCATGGCGCTGGGCTCGACGCACACCGAGGCCGACGTGCGCGGTGAGGTCGACTGGGCGGCGCTGGCCGCCGCGCCCGGCCCGCTGGTGCTGCACGCGAGCGCCGCACATCTCGCGGAGACCGCGAGCGCGCTGGTCGAGCACGGGCTGGCCCCGCAGACCCCGGCCGCGATCACCGTGCGCGGTACCACCCGCCAGCAGCGCACCGTCGAGGCCACGCTGGCCACGCTCAACGACGCCGGCTCCGAGCTGGTGGGCTCGCTGATCGTCACGGTCGGCAAGGTCGTCTCGCAGCGCAACAAGATGTCGTGGTGGGAGTCGCGGGCCCTGTACGGCTGGACCGTCCTGGTGCCGCGCACCAAGGAGCAGGCCGCCGACATGAGCAACCGGCTCGTCACGCACGGCGCCATCCCGATCGAGGTCCCGACCATCGCGGTCGAGCCGCCGCGCAGCCCGGCCCAGATGGAGCGGGCCGTCAAGGGGCTGGTCGACGGTCGCTACCAGTGGGTGGTGTTCACCTCCACCAACGCGGTGCGCGCGGTGTGGGAGAAGTTCGAGGCGTTCGGGCTCGACGCCCGCGCGTTCTCGGGCGTGAAGATCGCGTGTGTCGGCGAAGCCACTGCGGAGAAGGTGCGCTCGTTCGGCATCACGCCGGAACTGCTGCCGTCGGGAGAGCAGTCCAGCGAGGGCCTGCTGGCCGACTTCCCGCCGTACGACGAGGTGTTCGACCCGGTCAACCGGGTGCTGCTGCCGCGCGCCGACATCGCGACCGAGACCCTCGCCGAGGGCCTGCGCGAACGCGGCTGGGAGATCGACGACGTCACCGCGTACCGCACCGTCCGGGCGGCGCCGCCGCCGGCCGAGACCCGCGAGATGATCAAGACGGGTGGCTTCGACGCCGTGTGCTTCACGTCGTCGTCGACCGTGCGGAACCTGGTCGGCATCGCCGGCAAGCCGCACGCCCGCACGATCGTCGCGTGCATCGGTCCGAAGACCGCCGAGACCGCGATCGAATTCGGTCTGCGCGTCGACGTCCAGCCGGAGACGGCACAGATGGGCCCGCTGGTCGAGGCGCTCGCCGAGCACGCCGCCCGGCTGCGCGCCGAAGGTGCCCTGCCTCCTCCGCGCAAGAAGTCCCGCGCCCGCCGCTGACCCACCCCCGGGAGAGCCGTGTTTCCTTCTCACCGTCCCCGTCGTCTCCGTGGCACGCCCGCGTTGCGACGCCTCGTCGCCGAGACGTCGCTCGAGCCGCGCCACCTCGTGTTGCCGATGTTCGTCGCCGACGGCATCGACGAGCCGCGTCCGATCTCGTCGATGCCGGGCGTCGTCCAGCACACGCTGGACTCGCTCCGGCAGGCGGCGACCGAGGCCGTCGCGGCCGGCGTGGGCGGGCTGATGCTGTTCGGCGTCCCGCGCGACGAGGACAAGGATCCGGCCGGCTCGTGCGCGACCGACCCGAACGGGATCCTCAACCGCGGCCTGGCCGCGCTGAAGACGGAACTGGGCGACGCGACGGTTCTGATGGCCGACACGTGCCTGGACGAGTTCACCTCGCACGGGCACTGCGGCGTGCTGACCGCCGACGGCCGGGTCGACAACGACGCGACCCTGGCCCGGTACGTCGACATGGCGATCGCGCAGGCCGACGCCGGCGCCCACCTGCTCGGGCCCAGCGGCATGATGGACGGCCAGGTGGCCGCGATCCGCGAGGGGCTCGACGCCGCCGGTCACATCGACGTCGGGCAGCTCGCGTACTCGGCGAAGTACGCGTCCGCGTTCTACGGCCCGTTCCGCGAGGCGGTCGGCTCGTCGCTCGAGGGTGACCGTCGCACCTACCAGCAGGACCCGGCCAACCGCCGGGAATCGCTGCTCGAGGTGGACCTCGATCTCACCGAGGGCGCCGACCTGGTGATGGTCAAGCCCGCCATGTCCTACCTGGACGTGCTGCGGGAGGTCGCCGATCGGTCCACGGTTCCGGTGGCCGCCTACCAGATCTCCGGCGAGTACGCGATGATCACCGCGGCCGCGCAGAACGGCTGGATCGACCGCGACGCCGCCATCCTCGAGTCGCTGCTGAGCATCCGCCGCGCCGGTGCCGACATCGTGCTGACCTACTGGGCGGCCGAGGTTGCAGGGCGGCTGGGATGACCACGCCGAACCCGGGACAGCCCGACCCCTGGCCGGGCTCCCCGCAGTACTCGTCCGAGCCGCCGCAGCAGCCGGGACCGTACCCCCAGTACCCGACCCCGCCCGGCCAGTACCCGATGCCGCCCGCGGCGCCGGAGCGGCGGCCCGTTCCCGCCGACGTCACCACGGCTTTCCAGTTGTGGTTCGCCGTCATCGCGCTCGGCGTGGTGTATCTGGTTGCGGCGCTCATGTTCGTCCACAGCGACCGCGCCACGTTCGTCGACCAACTGATGGACGAGTTGGCCAAGCAGCAGCCCGGTTTGGAGGTCTCGCGGTCGGAGGTGGACCAGCTCCTCACGCTCGGTCTCGTCGGCACCGGGGTGGTCCTCGCACTCGTGCTGGGCGGGCTGACCGTGCTGTTCGCTTTCAAGATGCGCAAGGGCCGGAACTGGGCGCGGATGGTGCTCACGATGGCCGGCGTGTTCACGGTGTTCTCGGCGATTCCGACGGTGTTCGGGGCCGGTGCCGCCACCGGCACGGCGGCGCTCGTCATGGGCGGGGCAGGCATCCTGCAGGCCGTCGTCGCCGTCGGGGCGATCGTCCTGATGCACCGGAAAGAGTCGAATGCGTACTTCCTGAACCTGCCGGCGGGCCCTGCGCGCTGACCCGCGGCGCAACGATTTCGACCTGCCGGTCGCGGCCTGTAGTGTGAAACGAATCACATGAACAGGGGTGTTCGTAAACGTTCAGGGGGTTGGCGATGCGCGTCGAACATCGGACCGGGGGGCGACGGGAACTGCTGTGGATCGCACTGGTGGTGCTGTTCGGGCTCGCGACGCTCGTGCTGCTGGTGCTGCCGGGTGTCCTGGGTGCATGAGTCCGGGCGGTTCGTCCGGAACTGATCGATGACGCAGGATGGAGTGGTGACCGATTCGACGCCACGCCTGGTCTCCGCTGCCTACTGGATCTGGGTGCTGTGCGCCGCCGCCATGGTGCTCCTGGGACTGCTGGCGCTGACGACGTCGTCCGCCGCCCTGCGGGAGCAACTCGGCTCGGACGCCGACTCGTTCGTCGCGCTGCTCCGCGGTGTCGGGGGAGCGACGCTGGTGTTCGGACTCGCGATCGGCTTCCTGGCCGCCCCGGTGCGGGCGGGGAACGCGCGCGGACGGGCGGTCGAGGTGGTGCTGTCTTCGGTGTTCGCCCTGGCGGCGATCGCGTTGACGGTGACCGGGGTGCTCGCCCCGGTGTTTCTGGTGATCCCGCTGCTGCTCGTGGTGGCCGGTGTTCTGGTGTTCCGGGAGGGTGCGCGTGAGTGGTTCCGACGCGAACGGGCCGAGTGATCCGGCCGTGTTGTTCGAGGAGGTCGGGGCGCGGTGGCGGACGGTGGCGTACGGTCCGGTGTTCTGCGTCGTGGCGTTGGTGATCGAGTTGCTGACCGGGCCGGTGGTGCACTGGTTCGCGCTCACGCTCTTCGCGGCGATCCTGGCCGGGATCGTCGCGGTCCAGGTGACCGCCGCCCGCCGGCACGTGAGTGTGCAGCTGACCGGTACCACGCTGCGCGAGGGTGCCGAGGAGGTGCCGGTGTCCGAGATCGCGGCCGTGCTGCCGGAGGCGGACCCGTACGCTGACGAGCCGCAGGAGTGGGAGAGTGCCCGCAGCCTGGGCGAGCTGTCGGGGGTGCCGCGGCGACGGCACGCCATCGGCTTGCGCCTGCACGACGGCTCGCTCGTGCAGGCGTGGGCCCGGGACGATGCCGGTCTGCGAGCGGCGCTCACCGCTGCCGTCGATCCCGTGCCAGGGACGTCGGCATGAGGCGGCGTCTGATCCTGGTGGCCGAGTCCGCCGGAGCGATCGGGGCCCTGGCGGTCGCGGTCCTGTGCTGGATGCGCGGCGTGACCGGCACCGAGTTCGAGCCGGTGGCCCCCGGGGCGCCGCCCTTCACCTCGATGCACTACTCGGGGTCCTGGATCACGGCGGCGTTCGCGGCCGTCGTGGTCGCCGGGCTGCTCGCCCTCGCCGTCCGGCGCCGGCTTCGGCAACCTCGGTACCCATAGGGGGTATCATGGGGGCATGAACGGATACACCCCTCAGCAGGAGGACCTCCTCAAGCGCCTGCGGCGCATCGAGGGGCAGGTCCAGGGCATCTCTCGCATGATCGCCGACGATCGTTACTGCATCGACGTGCTCACCCAGGTCTCGGCGGCGACGTCCGCGTTGCAGTCGGTGTCGCTGAAGCTGCTCGAGGCGCACCTCGCCGGCTGCGTCGTGGAGGCGGCCAAGCAGGGCGGCCCCGAGGCGGACGCCAAGGTCAAGGAGGCGTCCGACGCCATCGCGCGTCTCGTGCGATCCTGAGAAGACGCCCCCGATGGGAGAACCGATGCAGCACACCTATGTCGTCAAGGGTATGACCTGCCAGCACTGTGCAGACGCGGTGACCGAGGAGATCAGCGAGCTCGCCGGAGTCACCGGCGTCGACGTGCACGTGGATGCCGGTCGCGTCGTCGTCACCAGTGACGCGCCCGTGGACACCATCGCCATCGCCGCGGCGGTCTCGGAAGCGGGCTACGAACTGGTGACCTGACCCGTCCGGGTCACGCCGTCGCAGCCGGTATCGTCGCCTGCCCCGGGTGCAGCGCCCGCTGCAGCGCACCCAACGCCGCGGCATCGAGGTCGACGCCGTGCAGGGTCACGGCCCATTCGAAGCCGGACGTCGCCCAGCGGGCGACGGTGCCGGGCCACTTCAGGTTCCACGGCTCGGCCGACCGGACCCGACGGGCCAGCATCCCCGACACGAGTCCGGCGGTGATCGACGCCCGGAAGGCGCCGGTGGTCTCGTCGAGGGTGTGGACGGCCTCGACGCGCGGGGTGAGCGGCACCCGGACGGCAGGCAGATCGGCGGCGACCGTGGCGCGGAACCACTCCAGCCGGCGATCGTCTTCGGCGCGATCCCGCTCCGCGCGTTGCCGGCGATCCTCGTCGAAGTCGCGCTCGGCCCCGGTCCAGGTGAACAACCCGGCGTCGACAGGTTCCCCGATCGTGAGGTCGGCGTACGCCACCCGCACGTCGGCGGCGACATTGCGTTGCTCGAGCTCGACGCCGCTCTCCCGGTCGACGACGATCCGCAGCACCCCGGACTTGCGCGGTCCCGGTGCCAGATCCACCGCCCAGCAGTCCCGTCCCAGGAACGTCGTTTCCTCGATCGGCCCGGCCGGCCGGGTGTAGTCGTCGCCCAGCCACTCGTGTGCCGGGCGATTGACCAGCAGTTCACGTCCGCTACCGAGATAGCGCACGCGCCGGGCGTCGCTGCGCAGTGGCGGGTCGCCGGTGCCGTCGAACTGCCACGCCGACTCGCCGTCGGTGATGAAGACGGGCCGCCCGTCGAGGGTCTCGATGCGCATCCCGGGGCCGTCGCGCCACACGTGCACGTCACCGCCGACGGCCACGTAGAGCGGCGCCTCGCCTGCATAGGCGAAGTTGATCCGCTCGGGCCTGTCCGGGCTCTTCCGGATGGTGCCCCGGACCGGCAGCCGTGGGCCGTCGGACATGGTCACCAGCACCTCCACCCACGCCGTCACGGCCACGACGCTACCGGGGAGGGCTCCGCTCTGTCGTGGGCTCTCGCGCCGGAAACGGTGCGGGTGGGTATGGATTCGGTCCGTGGTGGGTAGAGATCTGACGGCGTGCCGGAGAGTGCGGTGTGAGTCCTGCTCGAAAACGGCTGCATTGCAACGTGTTACGACGGTCCGCGGTCCCACGTTGCCGGGCGGACCGGGACGAGTGGTGCCAGAATCGACGTCATGAACAGGAACAAGCTCGCCTCCGGAATCATGATCGCTGCCGCCGCAATCGCTTTCACGTCTGCCTGCAGCAACGACGACGACAACGACTCGACGGGTGCCTCGGTGACCACGTCGGCGTCCTCGACTGCGGAAGATCTCGGCGACAAGGCGTCCGGGGCCGCGTCGTCGGCGTCGAGTTCGGTGTCCAGCGCGGCGGAGAAGGCCGGCGACGCCTTCGACAGCGCCAAGGAGGCCGCGTTCGTGGCGGCCTTCCGGACCGGCTACTCCGATCTGTCCACCGACCGTGACGACGACTCCATCAAGGCGATCGCCGAGGACACGTGTGCACTGCGCGAGAAGGGCGCCGGTGACGACGAACTGAAGGCCGCGATCAAGGGGACGGCCGCCAACGGTACGACGGTGCCGTCCGACGAGCAGGCGTCGCACATCCTCGACATGGTGGTTCCGGTCTGCTCCTGACCGGGCACCGACGTCGCTACTCGGACCGACCAGTCGCTACTCGGACCGACCAGTCGGTGTCGCAGCGTAGGGTGAGCGTCGAGTAGCGAACCGACAGGGGAGGATCGACGTGCGCGCACCGATTCGCGGAGCTGGAGCAGTCCTGGCAGTGGCGGCCGTCGGGGTCATGGCGGCCCCCACGGCCTGCGCCGAGCCGGCGGAATTTCCGTCGTTGACCGTTACCACGGTGATGGACGGTCTGGCGCGCCCGTGGGACGTCGTGGCCGCGCCGGACGGCGCCGTGCTGACCGGGGAGCGCTCCGGACGCTTCGTGGTCAAGCGTGCCGACGGCGACGTCGCCGAGGTGAGCGCGGAGCTGTCGGACCTGTACGCCGAGGGTGAGACCGGGCTGATGGGCATCGCGCTCGCCGCGGACTTCGAGACGAGTCGCACGGTCTACACGTGCCAGGGACATCGCGGGGCGGGCACCGGTCCGCTGGGTTCGCTCGACACCGGTTCGCTCGGCAGCGCGGAGCCGGGCACCGACATTCGCGTCGTGTCCTGGACGGTGGATCCCGAATGGACCGCCCTGACGCGCACCGGCGACGTGCTGACCGGGATCCCCACCGGCCCCGGTGGTCGGCACGGCGGCTGCCGCATCCTCGCGCACCCGGACGGCACGCTCTACGTCGGGACGGGGGATTCCGCCAACCCGACGGTGCCGCAGGACCGGAACTCGTTGGGCGGCAAGGTGCTTCACATCAACGCCGACGGCACTCCGGCCGCCGGTAACCCCGATGCGGGCAGCCCGCTGTTCACGCTGGGCCACCGCAACGCGCAGGGTCTGGCGCTGCAGCCCGGCTCCGGGCGGCTGTACGACATCGAGCAGGGCACGGACCGGGACGACGAGGTGAACCTGATCGAGGCGGGCAGCAACTACGGCTACCGCCCGGACCGTGCCCCGTTCGTCTACGACGAGAGCGTGCCGATGACGGATCCCGAGCGCGTGCCGGGCGCCGTTGCGGCGGTGTGGAGTTCGGGGACGCCCACGATCGCGACCCCGGGCGGCACGTTCGTCTCCGGAGCGGACTGGGGCGAGTGGGACGGCGCGCTGGCGGTCACGAGCCAGCAGGCGAAGAAGCTGCTGTTCCTGAAGCTGTCCGAGGACGGCCGCAGCGTCGTCGAGACACAGTCCGCCCTCACCGGCGAGTACGGACGGCTACGCTCGGCCACCCGGCTGCCCGACGGCAGCCTGCTGATCACCACCGACAACGGTTCGGGCGACCGGGTTCTGCGCGTCGAACCCGCGAACGGCTGAGCGCCGCATGTGTTCACCCGATGTGCTGGCGCGTGTTCACCGCACGATCGGTGAGTCCGCGCCGGCGGTGAGCAGGCGCGGACTCCTCGGAGCCGCCGGCCTGGCCCTTGCCGGTGCGGCCCTCGCCCCGCGCGCCGCGCACGCGGCCGCGCCGCGTCCGTCGCTGCCGATCGAGGCGCGGTCGATCGTCGACCTCACCCACACCCTCACTCCCGAGTTCCCCGTGTGGCCGGGCAACGCGCCTTTCGCGATGGACCCCGTCGCCGTGGTCGACGACGGTTGCGGCCCGCTCGGGTCGCTCGCCGGCTCGTCCGGCCCGCCCCGCGGCGAGTTCCTCGTCAACCGACTCGCGTACTGGGAGCACACCGGCACCCACATCGACGCGCCCGCCCACAAGATCGCCGGCGGCAGCACCGTCGAGGAACTGCCCGTCGAGGACTTCGTCGCCCCCATCGCGGTGGTGGACATCCGCGACAAGGCCCGCGCCGACGTCGACGCGGTGCTCACCGTCGCCGACCTCGAGGCCTGGGAGGAGCGGCACGGCCGGTTGCCCGCCCGCGCACTGGTGGCGATGAACTCGGGATGGGACGCCCACGTCGGGTCCCCGACCTACGTGGGCAGGGACCCTCGCGGCACCCCGCACTCGCCGGGCTTCGATCCGGCGGCCGTCACGTTCCTGGTCGAGGAGCGCGACATCGTCGCGATCGGGGTGGACACGCTCAGCCTCGACACCGCGAGCAGCCGCACGTACGGCGCGCACGTCGCGGCGCTCGGGGCCGGCAAGTACGGCGTGGAGTCGCTGGCCAACCTCGGGGCGCTGCCGGCCGTCGGCGCGACCGTCGTGGTGGGTGCGCCCAAGCATCGCGGCGGGTCGGGCGGGCCGTGCCGGGTGCTGGCCTTCGTCTGACCGCGAGAGCCGTCCGGGAGCGGCCGACCGGCTGCCAGGCTCCCCGGCACGATGACCGGTCAGGCCGCGCGCCGTGCACGGACAGGCGAGCCGGTCGCCCCCTGGCCACTACCTCGAGCTGATCACCCGGCCGTATCGCTGACCGGCGTCAGCGCGGCGCGTCCAGCATCGCCGCGCCGGCGAGGGCGTCCGGCACGCCCAGGCCGTCGACGAGCGTGGCCGCGTGCGGGCGTAGCGTGCGGCAACGCTCGTTGATGCCGCGACGCACCGCCTTGGCACGCTCGACGGAAAGCAGCCGGTGCTCCATGAACCAGGCCTTGTCCTCCTCGATCACGGTGAGGGCGAACAGGTCGCACACCTCGTTCAGCAGATCGCGGGCGGCCTCGTCCTGGCCTTCGTCGATGCCGGCGATGAACGCCTCGAGCACCACCCGGTCGATGTGCGCGCGGGCCGCGTGCAGCACGTGGTCCTGCACGAAGCTGAACGCCTCGAACGGGTCGCCTTCCCGCTTGCGGGCGGCCTGCAGGCGGCGGGCCGCCGTCGCGAGCAGGTACTCCTCGCGGTCCTCGAACATCGTCACCTGGGTGCCGCGGTTGAAGAGGCTGCCGTCCTCCTCGTTGTCCTGGCGGCTGTCGACGATCGTCTGGATGATCTGCTGCGCCGCGGTGCGCTTGCGGACCGCGTCCCCGAATGCGCTGGCGGCGAACGCCATCCATTCGACCGGGCTCATCCCCTGCACCTCGTCGGCGTACTTGGTGAGCAGTTCCTTCGCGACCAGCTGGGTGAGGACCGTGTTGTCGCCCTCGAACGTGGTGAACACGTCGGTGTCGGCCTTGAGGGCGGTCAGCCGGTTCTCGGCGAGGTAGCCGGCGCCGCCGCACGCCTCCCGGCACTCCTGGATCGCGCGGGTCGCGTGCCACGTGTTGGCGGCCTTCAGACCCGCGGCGCGGGACTCGAGCTCACGCTGCTCGCCGGGGTCCCCCTCGACGCCCACCTGGATGTCGTGCATCTTCGCGACCAACTCGTTCTGCGCGAAGCCCAGCGCGTAGGCGCGGGCGATGTGCGGCAGCAGGCGCTGCTGGTGCACCAGGTAGTCCATGATCGGCACCTCGGGATCCGGGGTCGCGTCGTCCCCGCTCGGGGCGCTGAACTGCTTGCGCTGCAACGCATACCGGGTGGCGATGGTGAGCGCCACGCGGGCCGCCGCGGCTGCGGAACCGCCGACGGTGACGCGTCCGCGGACCAGCGTGCCCAGCATCGTGAAGAAGCGGCGGTTCTTGTTCTCGATCGGCGACGAGTACACGCCGTCCGCGTCCACCGACCCGTACCGGTCCAGCAGATTGGTGCGCGGTACCCGCACGTGGTCGAAGACGATGCGGCCGTTGTCGACGCCGGGCAGCCCGCCCTTGTGCCCGCAGTCCGACGTGGTCACGCCCGGCAGGTCGTTGCCGTCGGCGTCCCGGATCGGGACCAGCAGGCAGTGGACGCCGTGCGAGTCGTCGCCGACGATCAACTGCGCGAACACCGCGGCCATCCGCGCGTGCTCGGCCGCGCCGCCGATGTAGTCCTTGCGCGCCGACGGGGTGGGGGAGTGGATGACGAACTCGTCGGTCGCCGGGTCGTAGGTGGCGGTGGTCTCGAGGCTCTGCACGTCGCTGCCGTGCCCGGTCTCGGTCATCGCGAAGCAGCCCAGCAGATCCAGGTCGATCATCGGGCGCAGGTACTTGGCCAGGTGGTCCTCGTTGCCGAGGTTCTCGATGGCGCCGCCGAACAGGCCCCACTGGACGCCGGCCTTCACCATGAGCGACAGGTCCGACATCGCCAGCATCTCGATGGCGGTCACGGCGGCGCCGGGGTCCGCGCTGCTGCCGATGTCGACGCCGAAGCCGCGGTCCACGAAACCGGCGGTCGTGAGCGCCCGCAGCTGCTCGAGCGTCTTCGCCCGGGCCGGTTCGAGCTCCGGGGTGAAGTGCGGCCGGTACTCGTCCTTGGACAGTTCGATCCGGGCCTTCTCGCGCACCTCCGCCCACCGGCCGTCGAGGGTCGAGCGCAGATGGTCCGCCGTGGTCTGGTCCGCCGTGGTCGCCATGATCCGTAAGGTAATGCGGTCCGGCCGGTCCTGCTGGGGAACGGCAGCGACTCGACCAGCGCGAACAGGTCCGACGCCGGGTTGTGATTCCGGCCACCTCCTACACCCTGTCGTTGGCAAATTCGACAGAACTGGGACACTGGAAGCCGTGACTGCTGCCTCCACCGGGCCCGGCCAGGGACCCGATCTTCGTGACGCCCGATCCGCCCAGCTCTTCGACAGGGCGTCCGAGGTCATCCCCGGCGGCGTGAACTCCCCCGTTCGCGCGTTCGGATCGGTCGGCGGCGCGCCGCGGTTCATCGAGAAGGCGTCCGGCTACACGCTCACCGACGTCGACGGCAACGACTACGTGGACCTGGTGTGCTCGTGGGGTCCGATGATCCTCGGCCACGCGCATCCGGCGGTCGTCGAGGCCGTGCAGAAGGCCGCCACCACGGGGTTGTCGTTCGGCGCCCCCACCGAAGGGGAGATCGCGCTCGCCGAGGAGATCGTGTCCCGGGTGGCCCCGGTCGAGCAGGTGCGCCTGGTCAACTCCGGCACCGAGGCGACC
Source organism: Rhodococcus sp. SGAir0479 (assembly GCF_005484805.1). Lineage (NCBI taxonomy): Bacteria > Bacillati > Actinomycetota > Actinomycetes > Mycobacteriales > Nocardiaceae > Rhodococcus > Rhodococcus sp. SGAir0479. The sequence continues at coordinate 3,127,331 of NZ_CP039432.1, read as the reverse complement.
ATGAGTGCGGTGCGGCTGGCCCGCGGGTTCACCGGCCGCTCCAAGATCGTCAAGTTCTCCGGTTGTTACCACGGGCACGTGGATGCGTTGCTCGCCGACGCCGGCTCGGGCCTGGCCACCTTCGGGTTGCCGACCTCGCCCGGCGTCACCGGCGCCCAGGCCGAGGACACCATCGTCGTGCCCTACAACGACCTCGAGGCGGTGCGCGCGGCGTTCGCGGCCAACCCCGGCGAGATCGCGTGCGTCATCACCGAGGCCGCGGCCGGCAACATGGGCGCGGTCGCGCCGCTGCCCGGCTTCAACGAGGGCCTGCGCGCGGTCACCTCGGAGCACGGGGCGTTGCTGATCATGGACGAGGTCATGACGGGTTTCCGCGTCAGCCGCTCCGGCTGGTACGGCCGCGACGGCGTCGCCGGCGACCTCTACACGTTCGGCAAGGTCATGAGCGGCGGGCTGCCCGCCGCCGCGTTCGGCGGCCGCGCCGACGTCATGAGCAGGCTCGCGCCGACCGGCCCGGTGTACCAGGCCGGCACGCTGTCGGGTAACCCCGTCGCCGTCGCCGCCGGCCTGGCGAACCTGCGGGCCGCGGACGACGCGGTGTACGCCGCCCTCGAACGCAACGCGCAGACCCTGGGCACGCTGCTGGGCGACGCGCTCACCGCCGAGGGTGTCCCGCACCGCGTGCAGTACGCCGGCACCCTCGTCAGCGTGTTCTTCACCGAGCACCCCGTGACCAACTACGCCGAGGCCAAGGCGGCCGACACCTGGCGGTTCCCGGACTTCTTCCATGCCCTGCTCGCCCGCGGCATCTACGCCCCGCCGAGCGCGTTCGAGGCATGGTTCGTCTCGTCGGCCCTCGACGACGACGCCTTCTCGAAGATCGCCGACGCCGCGCCGCACGCGGCCCGGGCGGCCGCTGCCGCCCGGCACTGACCGGATCCACCGACGACCACCGAAACGCAGGGACGACCACCGTGACCGACGCCGACAACGCGAGCGCTGCCGACACCTCCGACAACTCCACTACCCGGACCATCGTGCACGTGCTCCGGCACGGCGAGGTGCACAACCCCAGCGGCATCCTCTACGGCCGCCTGCCGAACTTCCGGCTGTCGGAGAACGGTGAGTCGCAGGCCCGGGCCGTCGCGTCCGCGCTGGCCGACCACGACATCACGCACGTCGTCGCGTCGCCGCTGCAGCGGGCCCAGGAGACGGCCGCGCCCATCGCCGAGAAGCACGGCCTGGAGATCGTCACCGACGCCAACCTCATCGAGGCCGGCAACGACTTCGAGGGCCTGAAGGTGTCGGTGGGGGACGGCGCCCTGCGGCGCCCCCGGCACTGGTGGAAGCTGCGCGACCCCTTCACCCCGTCGTGGGGTGAGCCGTACCTGCAGATCGCGCACCGGATGCTGGCCGCGATCAACACCGCGCGCGTCGCCGCCGTCGGACACGAGGCGGTGTGCGTGAGCCACCAGCTGCCGGTGTGGACGCTGCGCCGGTTCCTCCAGGGCGAGCGGCTGTGGCACGACCCCCGACACCGTCAGTGCGGCCTGGCGTCCCTGACCTCGCTGGTCTACGAGGGCGACACCCTCGTCGACATCATCTACTCCGAGCCGGCCGGATCGTCGGATCCGAGGGTGACCGGCGCATGAAGTTCCCCTCCCTGCGGTTGGCGGCGGCGGCGTGTGCGCTCGCCGTCACCGCCACCGTGGCCGGCTGCGCGTCCGGCGACGACGCCGTCGCGCAGGGCGGCACCTTCGTGTTCGTGTCGCCGGGCGGCAAGACCGAGCTGTTCTACGACCCGCCGGCCGAGCGCGGCACCGTCGGCAACGTGTCCGGCGAGGACCTCATGACCGACGGCAAGACCACCGCGCTCGCCGACTACGACGATCAGGTCGTCGTGCTCAACGTGTGGGGGCAGTGGTGCGGGCCGTGCCGCGGTGAGGCCGACGACCTCGAGAAGGTCTACGAGAACACCAAGGACCTCGGTGTCCAGTTCCTCGGCATCAACGTCCGCGACCACACGAAGGACAAGGCGCAGGACTTCGTGGTCAACAACAAGGTCGGGTACCCCTCGATCTACGACCCCGAGATGCGCACGCTGCTGACGCTGGGCAAGAACTATCCGACCAGCGTGATCCCGACGACCATCGTGCTCGACCGTCAGCACCGGGTGGCGGCCGTCTTCCTCAAGGAACTGCTGGTCGAGGATCTGCAGCCGGTGGTCGAGCGGGTGGCGCAGGAACCGCAGGACCAGGGATGACGGCCGACACCGTCGTCCTGGCGAGTGTCGGCGACAGCTTCCAGTCGGTCGCGGCCGGGGGGCCGTTGCTGCTCGCGCTGGGCGCGTGCGTGCTCGCCGGGCTGGTGTCGTTCGCCTCGCCGTGCGTCGTCCCGCTGGTGCCGGGCTACCTGTCCTACCTCGCCGGTGTCGTGGGCGCCGACGCTCCGGCGGTGACCGCGGCCGAGGCGGCCACCCGCACCAAGACGCTCCGGGACGGCCGGTTGCGGGTCGCCGGTGCCGCCGGCCTGTTCGTGGCCGGGTTCACGGTCGTGTTCGTGCTGGCCACGGTGTCGGTGTTCGGGGCGATCGAGGCGCTCGCGCTCAACCGGGACGTCCTGCAACGAGTCGGCGGCGTCGTCACGATCGCGATGGGCCTGGTGTTCATCGGTCTCGTCCCCGCGCTCCAGAAGGACACGCGGATGGAGCCGCGCCGCATCTCGGGGCTGGCGGGTGCGCCGCTGCTCGGCGGGGTGTTCGCGCTCGGGTGGACGCCGTGCCTGGGCCCGACACTGGCCGGGGTCATCTCGGTGGCCTCGGGTACCGAGGGCGCGACGGCGGCCCGCGGCGTGGCGCTGATCGTCGCCTACTGCCTCGGGCTGGGATTGCCGTTCGTGATCGTCGCGCTCGGCTCGGCGCGGGCGCTGCGCGGCGTCGGGTGGCTGCGCCGCAACACGCGAACCATTCAGATCATCGGTGGAATCATGTTGGTGGCTGTCGGCATCGCGCTGGTCACCGGCGCGTGGGACCAGTTCGTCGGCTGGGTCCGTGACGCATTTATCTCGGAGGTGACCCTGCCGATATGACGGTTCGAGACACAGTGGACCCGGGCAGTCCCGGCAATTCCGCGCAGGAGCCGGAGAACCGCCCGCCCCGGCAGTCACCGGTGGGGCGCGCGGTCGCCCTCGTGCGCAACACGTGGCGCGGCCTGACGTCGATGCGGACCGCGCTGGTGCTGCTGTTCCTGCTCGCGCTGGCCGCCATCCCCGGAGCCCTGCTGCCGCAGCGCAGCCTCAACGAGGGCAAGGTCGACGACTACATCGCCAATCGCCCCACCCTCGGCCCCATCATGGACCGGCTGGAGCTGTTCGACGTGTTCGGCAGCTTCTGGTTCACCGCGATCTACGTGCTGCTGTTCGTGTCGCTGGTCGGCTGCATCATCCCGCGCTGCGTCGAGTACGCGAAGGCGTTGCGGGCCAAGCCCGTCGCGGCGCCGCGCAACCTCGGCCGGCTCCCGCACCACCACGTCGAGACCGTCGACGACGATCCCGCGGCCGTCGCCGAGCGCGTGCGCAAGCAGTTGCGCGGCTGGCGCGTCGAACAGCGGGTGGGCGGCGACCGGGCCACCCGGCCGGGCGAGATCACGCTCTCGGCCGAGAAGGGGTTCCTGCGCGAGGCCGGCAACCTGGTCTTCCACCTGGCGCTGGTGGCGCTGCTGGTCGCGATCGCGGTCGGCAAGCTGTTCAGCTACGAGGGCAACGCCATCGTGGTCGCGAACGACGGGGCGGGACTGTGCACCACCTCGCCGGCCGTCTTCGACTCCTTCCGCGCCGGCAACGAGCGCGACGGCACCGGCATGACGCCGCTGTGCGTCCGGGTCAAGGACTTCTCGGCGGACTACCTCGACAACGGGCAGGCCGAGATGTTCCGGTCCAACGTCGCGTACCAGTCCGGAGCCGACCTCGAGACGGGCACGTGGCGTGAGGCCGAACTGCGGGTCAACCACCCGCTGCGGGTCGCCGGCGACCGCGTCTACCTCCAGGGCCACGGCTACGCGCCGACGTTCACGGTGACGTTCCCCAACGGTGAGACCCGCACCGAGACGCTGCAGTGGCGTCCGGACGACGCGACCACGTTCCTCTCCAGCGGCGCCATGCGGTTCGATCCGCCCGGCGGCATGTACCCCGACGAGGCGGAGCGCCGGCAGAACCAGATCGCGATCGAGGGCCTGTTCGCCCCGACCGCGGTGTTCCACGGGAATCTGCTGTCGTCCGGCTACCCGGCGATGAACGATCCGGCCGTCGCGATCGACATCTACAAGGGCGACACCGGCCTGGACACCGGCCTGCCGCAGAGCCTGTTCTCGCTGAACAAGGAACTGGTCAATCAGGGCCGCCTGGTCAAGCAGGAGCGCGTCAACCTGTTCCCCGGCGAGAGCAAAACGCTCGCCGACGGCACCCAGGTCCGCTTCGACGGTGCCGTCGACTTCGTCAACCTGCAGGTCTCGCACGACCCCGCGCAGCAGTGGGTGCTGGTGTCGGCGATCGTGATGATGGCCGGGCTGCTGGTGTCGCTGGTGATCAAACGGCGACGCGTGTGGGTGCGGATCTACCCCGCGAAGGATCCCGACACCGTGTCGGCTACATTGGCCGAGGGTGAACGACGTACCGTAGTAGAGCTGGGCGGCCTGGCCCGCACCGATCAGGCCGGCTGGGGCGACGAGTTCGACCGACTGCGCACCCGCCTGCTGGGTGACCGCACCGCATAACGGACAACACGAGCGCGCGATGCGCAGGAGATGAATTCATGACGATCAACGAGACACTCGCTCGCTACAGCGACTGGTCGTTCGAGTCGGCGTTTGCGATCTACGTCCTGGCCACGGTCCTGCTGATCGCGCGGTACGCGTCGATGCGGGCGCGGGTGGTGCAGGAGCGCGAGCTCGTCGCCGCCGGCGGGGGCTCGGTCCCCGCGACCGACCAGGCCCCGGGCCGCGTCGTCGAACAGCCGCGCAAGACGTGGTCCGAGAAGTTCGGCGGCATGGGCTACGCCCTGCTGATCGTCGGCGTCGTGCTGCACGTCGCGTCGATGGTGCTGCGCGGGTTGGCCACCGAACGGTTCCCGCTCGGCAACATGTACGAGTTCGTGACCATGGCGTGTGCCGCCGCGGTCGTCGCGGGCATCGTGGCGCTGCGCAAGAACACGGACCTGTTCGTCTTCCTGCTGGTTCCGGTCCTGATCCTGATGTTCCTGGCCGCCACGGTGCTCTACGCCGACGCGGCGCCCGTCGTTCCGGCGCTCAAGTCGTTCTGGCTGCCGATCCACGTCACGATCATCAGCATCGGCAGCGGCATCTTCATGGTCGCCGGTGTCGCGAGCCTGCTGTTCCTGTACCGGATCCGCTTCCCGAAGGGCGAGGAGAGCACGGGCCCGTTCGGCAAGCTGGCGCAGCGGCTGCCCGACGCCCAGACCCTCGACCGGCTGGCCTACAAGACCACGATCGTGGCCTTCCCGCTGTTCGGCGCCGGCATCATCCTGGGCGCGATCTGGGCCGAGGCGGCCTGGGGCCGCTTCTGGGGCTGGGACCCCAAGGAGACGGTCTCCTTCATCGCCTGGGTCGTCTACGCCGCCTACCTGCACGCCCGCGCGACGTCGGGCTGGCGCGACACCAAGGCCGCGTGGATCAACGTCGCCGGGTTCGTGGCGATGCTGTTCAACCTCTTCATCATCAACATGGTGGTCTCCGGCCTGCACTCCTACGCCGGCCTGACCTGACCGCGCGCGGCTCGCGGTGGAACGGGGCCGGACAGACGAGAAGCGGTCCCCGTGCGTAGGCACGGGGACCGCTTCGTCTCGTCGTGTTCGCCGACTGCTCAGCTTTCCGGGTCGGTCGGGGTGTCGCTCCCGGGCCGCCGTCGGTTCTCGCGATCGACCCGCCACAGGAACTCGGGGTCGTCATCGGGCCCGACGACGCGGGACGACCGGCCGCCGTTACCGCCCTTGGCGGCGGTGGTCGCGGCGGGGCCGAACGCCTTCCAGAACAGGACTGCGAGCGTTACCAGGCCGATGAGGGCCAACAGGTAGATCACGGTGCACCTCCACCAACGAGGGTAACCGCGTCCGGGCGGTGCCGACACCTACCCGTCGACGAAGCCGTCTCAGGAGTGGTGTGCCTCCGTGGTGAGCGACGAGAGCAACGCCATCACCTCGGCCTCGCGGAACCTCCGGTGGCCGCCGGGGGTGCGCAGAGATCCGAGCCGGCCGGCGTGCGCCCAACGCGTGACGGTCTTGGGGTCGACATGGAACAGTGCGGCGACCTGGCCCGGAGTCAGCAAGGCTTCCTTGGCGCCGTTGTAGGTGGGTGCGCTCATCGATCCTCCAAGGTTCGGGGCCCGCCAGGGTGGAGGGCCGGGGAGATTCGGGACCGGTTCGTTTGTCGACCGGCTTCGACATAGTGGCACTCAACCCCCTGGGTACTCGAACGATCTAAAGATGGTAAAGCGGAGGTAATAGACAAATCGGACGAGTTGGACCTTCGTACTGTGAGGTCTCCACAGAGATCGACAAACCCGGTACGGGTCGTGTGGTGTGCCCCTAGGGTAGGCCGTGTCTGCCCGAATGCCGAGGGCCCCGAACGGACATCGAACCCGTTACCGGACCTTCCGTTTCGGCAACCGGCGAGGGACTCCGACCGGGGGTGGGTACCCTGGTCGTGTGAGTGATGCAGCGCAGAACCGTCCTGATCAGGCCCGAGGCGACGGTGCCCCGTCCGCCGGAACCGTCACGACGGGGGTCCTCGTCCGTGACGTCGTGCTCTACTCGGTGGCGCGGCTGGGACTGGTGGTCGTGCTGGCGCTCGTGATCCTCTTCGGTGGCAAGGCGTTCGGCGTCGACGTGCCGTTGATCGTGGCCGCGCTGTTCGCGGTCCTCATTGCGCTGCCGCTGTCGCTGGTCCTGTTCGCGAAGCTGCGCAAGAGGGTGAACATCGACATCGCGGCGGTGGACGCGCAGCGTCGGGCCGACAAGGCCGACCTGCATGCGAAGCTCCGGGGTGAGGACCGGCGGTGACGGCAGTTCTCGACCGCCGCGCCTCGCGGGCCTGGGTCGACAATGCGGTCCGCCTCATCGAGGCCGATGCCCAGCGCAGCGCGGACACCCACCTGCTGCGGTATCCGCTGCCGCCGGAGTGGAACGTCCAGCTGTATCTCAAGGACGAGTCCACCCACATCACCGGCAGCCTCAAGCATCGACTCGCGCGCTCGCTGTTCCTCTACTCGATCTGCAACGGCTGGGTCACCGAGAACACCCCGGTGATCGAGGCCTCGTCCGGATCCACGGCCGTGAGCGAGGCCTACTTCGCGAAGCTGCTGGGGCTCGAGTTCGTCGCGGTCATGCCCGCGAGCACGAGCCCGGCCAAGATCGCGCTGATCGAGGCGCACGGCGGCCGCTGCCACTTCGTCACGGACCCCGCGAGCATCTACGCCGAATCGCAGCGGCTGGCGGCCGAGACCGGTGGCCACTACATGGACCAGTTCACCCACGCCGAGCGGGCCACGGACTGGCGCGGCAACAACAACATCGCGGAGTCGATCTTCACGCAGCTCCAGCAGGAGGACCACCCGGTCCCGGAGTGGATCGTCGTCGGCGCGGGCACCGGCGGCACCGGCGCGACCATCGGCCGGTTCCTGCGCTACCGCAAGTTCGACACCGGACTGTGTGTGGTCGACCCCGAGCACTCCGTGTTCTTCGACGCCTGGAGCTGTGACGACGGCGCGGTCACCTCGATGTCGGAGCGGGGCTCGCGGATCGAGGGCATCGGGCGGCCGCGGGTGGAGCCGTCGTTCATCGGCCAGGTCGTCGACCGCATGGTGAAGGTGCCCGACGCCGGGTCGATCGCGGCCATGCGCCACGCGAGCGCCGCGCTCGGCCGCAAGGTGGGCGGATCGACCGGTACCAACCTGTGGGGCGCGTTCGGCCTGGTGGCCGAGATGCGTGCGCAGGGCCGCAGCGGCAGCATCGTGACGCTGCTGTGCGACGGCGGGGAGCGCTACTCCGGCACGTACTACGACGACGCGTGGGTCGCGTCGGAGGGTATCGACCTGGCCGGACCGACCGCGGTGCTCGACGAGTTCGTCCGAACCGGGCGCTGGACGGTCTAACTCCGCGGCCCGCCCTGTCCGGGGGGATCGATCGGCACGTGCCGGGTCATGACGATCCGGGGCCACCGGTCCAGTCCGCGTCCGGCCTCGTGTGCCCGGACGGCGAGCAGTCCGGGTCCCAGATCCGCGTCGGCGACGGTCACGAAACCCAGCCGCGAGTAGTACGGGCCGTTCCACGGCACGTCGGCGAACGTGGTGAGCGTGATTTCCGGGAGACCCCGGTCGCGCGCCCACTCGGCCACGTGGTCGACGAGCTGTGCTCCGAGTCCGCGGCGTCCGTGGTCGGGGTGCACCGACACCTGTTCCACGTGGGCGTTGCCGTCGACGATCTCGACGGCACAGAACGCGGCCGCCGGCTCGCCGGGCGCGGCCCACACCCACATCCGCCCGTCGGCCCGGTACTGCTCGAACCACGCGATCTCGGGTGCGGGATCGTCCGCGATCTCGTCCATGCCGACGCTGCGGAAGATCGAGCCCGCCGCCACCTCGATCTCCTGGAGACGGGGCAGGTCGGCGGGCTCGGCCAGACGGATCACCGGTCAGCTCTTGGAGAGGACCTGCGACGCGACCGCGGTGCCGGCGGCGACGACGCCGACCGACTGCCACGCGCCGATCTTCTTCGCCAGCGGGTGCGAGCCGCCGAACGCCGCGACATAGGTGCCCAGCAGTGCGGCCGCGCGGCCCGCGCCCGAGCTCTGGGCCCAGCTGTAGGTGCAGACACCGCCGACCGCGGCCAGCACTGCGCCGCCGAGCTGGCGGTTCCCGGTCTGCCGCGCGACGGCGTAGCCACCCACGAGCCCGGCGGCGGCGAGGGCGGAGGTGGCGGTCCTGTTGAGCATGGTGGCTTCTTCCGTTCGATCGTGGGTGTGTCGAGTCGAGGCTATCCAGAACGGCGCCCGGCGCTGCGGGCGACCCGCACGGTGCGACTCGGTGGGGCCGACTTCTCGGTGGCCGGGAAATGCGGTGTGCGCGTACGGCAGTGGGTCCGATCATGGCGCTGTCCCGAATCACGAGGAGGAATCGTGTCGTCAGATACAGCGCAGCCGGTCGGTCCGGTGTTTCGTCCCGGTGCCCTGCTCCCGGGCCGGCGGGCGATCGTCACCGGTGGCGCCCACGGGATCGGCGCGGCCATCGCGCGCGCGTTCGCGGCGCACGGCGCGCAGGTGCTCGTGGCCGACGTGGATGCGGACGCGGCCCGCGCACTCGAGTTCGACCCGGCGGCGGGCGGCTCGATCGAGGTCCTCGCGTACGACGTCCGCGCGTCGGAGGTGCCGGCGCGGATCGGGGAGTTCGCGCCCGACGTGCTGGTCAACAACGTGGGCCACTTCCTGCGGCCGCCGCGTCCGTTCGCCGAGACCGATCCCGAGTTCTGGTCCGAGATCGGCGCGATCAACCTCGATCACGTGCTGCGACTTACCCGCGCGGTGCTGCCCGGCATGGCGGAGCGGGGCCGGGGTGGCTCGATCCTCAACCTCACGACGGTCGAGGCGCACCGCGCGATCCCCGGTCACTCGGTCTACGCCGCCTACAAGGGGGCGGTGACGCAGTTCAGCCGCAGCCTGGCCGTGGAGGTCGGCCGGATCGGTGTCCGCGTCAACGCCATCGCCCCGGACCTCGTCGAGTCGGTCCAGGTGCCCTACACCGAGTGGCTGACGGAGGAGGAGTGGGCCAAGTGGCCGACGTGGGCGCCGCTCGGCGGTCCCGGTCGGCCGGAGGACGTCGCCGGTGCCGCGCTGTTCCTCGCGTCCGACCTCGGCCGCTACACGACCGGCACCACCGTGCACGTCGACGGGGGCACCTTCGCGGCGGGCGGGTGGTTCCCCAAGCCCGAGGGCGGCTGGACGAACCGGCCGCGCAACCCGTGACGGGTACCGAACCTACGGTCGCGTAGGTTGTGTACCGTCGAGGGTCGGTGGGGGCATCCGAACGAGAGGCGCGCCAATGACCCGACCCGACGTGACGCTGGAGAACTACGACGACGTCTACCGCTTCTATCTCGACCACCAGCAGAACCGGCTGCTGGCCCGCGCCGCCTACGCGGCGCTGAGTGCGCGGTTCCGCCCACGGGTCCGGTACGCCGACGGCGCGCGGGACCGCTTGCGGGAGTTGCTCTCCTCCGACACCCGGCTGATCGTGGTCGCCAACCACCTCTCCGATCGGGACCAGTACACGCTCGCGGCCACGGCCTGGCGCACGCCGCTGCGCCGGGCCGTCGGACGCACCCGCGTCCTGGCGAAGGACGAGCTGTTCGTCGATCCCGGCCTGCGCCGCAAGATCGACATGATGGGGTCGATCCCGGTGTTCCGCAGCAAGAACCACGGCCTGCGCGCGGTCGCCGACGCGGGTCGACGGATGATGGACGTCTCCGCGCAGCGACTGCACCGCGGCGACGTGCTCGCCATCTTTCCCGAGGGCACGTGCAACGAGGGCGATCCCACCCGCGTCCAGCGCATCAACACCGGCGTCGGCCACATCGCGGTGAAGGCCCGCAAGCTCGGCACCGCCCCCGCCCTGCTGGCGATCGGCATCAGCTACGGGCCGGACCGTTCGGCGGACGTCCACGTGGCCGCCCCGGTGCTGGAGCTGCCCGGGACGCCGATGGACGTCACGCGGCTGGTCACCGCCGAGCTGCAGGGCGCGGTCGACCACGCCGTCGCGGCGCGGTGAGTGTGATCCGCTTTCCGGCGCCCGCACCCGGTCGCTGTGGCAGTGTCGAGGCATGACGAACCTCGCGGCGTTCTTCACGGCCCTCGACGAGTTGGTCCGCAAGGCGCCGTTGCGGATCGATCGCCCGCAGGGGAGTGCGCATCCGCGCTTCCCCGACATCGTCTATCCGCTGGACTACGGCTATCTCGAGGAGACCGCCGGCGGCGACGGCGAGGGGGTGGACGTGTTCCGCGGGTCGGTGGACGGCGCCGGTGTCGTCGGGGTCGCGCTCACCGCGGACCTCACCAAGCGTGACGTCGAGGTCAAGGTGCTGCTCGACTGTTCGGACGGGGAGATCGAGCTGGTCGAGCACTTCCTGCGCGAGCGCGTCCGGCTGAACTCGGCGGTCGTCCGCCGGGCCTGACCGCGGGGCGGCGTCCCCACGCGCGGTGGTGACCGTGTCAGCATGAAGCCATGACATTCGTGATTCGCCTGGTGATCAACGCGGTCGCCATCTGGCTCGCCGGACAGTGGCTGAGCGGGATCGAGATAGCCGACTCGGGTCAGGGCACCGGCACGGACCTGCTGATCCTGCTCGGTATCGCCCTGGTCTTCACCGTCGTCAACGCGTTCGTGAAGCCGATCGTGAAGCTGCTGTCGCTGCCGCTGCTGATCCTGACACTCGGGCTGTTCACGCTCGTGATCAACGCGCTGATGCTGCTGCTCACGGCATGGCTCAGTTCGCAGACCGAGTGGGGGCTCAGCATCGACGGCTTCTGGACCGCGGTGTGGGGCGCGCTCATCATCTCGGTGGTGAACTTCGTACTCAGTGCCCTCGTCCCGGACAAGCGCTGACATGGGTGTCCGCCGAGTCGTCTCGAACATCCGGGCGGAGTCGACCGCCGCGAGCCGTGACTTCTACGGGACGCTCGGGTTCGAGGAGGTGATGAACCTCGGGTGGGTGATGACCATGGCGTCGCCCTCCAACCCCACCGCGCAGGTGACGTTCATGGGGCCGGACGCCACCGCGCCGGCCCACCCCGACCTCAGCGTCGAGGTGGACGACGTCGACGCGGTCTACGCGGCGATGCTCGCGCGCGGCGCCACCATCGTCCACCCGCTGCAGGACGAGGAGTGGGGCGTGCGGCGGTTCTTCGTCCGCGACCCGGACGGCAAGGTCGTCAACGTGTTGGAGCACCGCGCCTGAGCGACAGCATTTTTCGTCCGCCCGGCCGTCCGTCAGCCCAGGCCCAGTGCCAGCCCGGTGGCCGCGGCCCACACCAGCATCGACTGCCCCGTGACCGCGAGGGCGGGGATCAGCGCGGGGCCCCGGCCGCCGGCGCGCACCGGGGCATTGGCCTTGACCGCCAGCGGTAGTGCGAGCAGTCCGAACAGCGCCCACGGCGTGCGCACCACCAGGGCCAGCGTCGCGACGAACGGCACGATCAGCAGCGCCAGGTGCAGCGCGCGGGTGCGGGCGTCGCCGAGTTTGACTGCGAGCGTGATCTTTCCGGACTCGGTGTCGGTGGGGATGTCGCGCAGGTTGTTGGCGACCAGGACGGCGCTCGAATACGAGCCCACCGCGATCGCGGCGAGCAGACCCGCCCAGTCCACCCGGCCGGCCTGCACGAACTCGGTGCCGAGCACCGCCACCAGACCGAAGAACACGAACACCGCGATCTCACCGAAACCGCTGTAGCCGTACGGCTTCCTGCCGCCGGTGTAGTACCAGGCCCCCAGAATGCAGACGGCCCCGACGAGGATCAGCCACCACGCCGAGACGAGGGCCAGCACGACACCGGCCACCGCGGCCACCGCGAAACAGCTCATCGCGGCCGCCTTGACCGACGCCGGCGTCGCCAGACCGGAACCCACCAGGCGCAGCGGCCCCACCCGGTCGTCGTCGGTGCCGCGGATGCCGTCCGAGTAGTCGTTGGCGAAGTTCACGCCGACGATCAGCGCGAGCGAGACGACCAGGGCCAGCAGCGCCTTCCACCACACCGCCCCGTCGAGCGACGCGGCCGCTCCGGTACCGGCGAACACGGGAGCGATCGCGTTCGGGAGCGTGCGCGGGCGGGCGCCCTCGATCCACTGGGAGACAGAAGCCATGCGCCGATCCTTTCACCCCTGTCGAATCGGGTGGCCGCACGGTCGGGTGCTCCCATAGGCTTGGCGCCGGTGCACACCGTGACGAGGCCATCCCAGACGCCGGCGCCCGCGGAGCCGCCTGTCGTGGTGGCGCTGCTGGGTGCGGTCTCCACGCGCCGCGACGGCGCCTTGGTGCCGCTGCCCGGTCCGCGGGCGCGCAGCCTCCTGGTGGCACTCGCGCGCCGGCCGGGCCACAGCCGCAGCGCGGCGGCGCTGGTCGAGGACGTCTGGGGGGACGCCCCGCCGAAATCGCCCGCGAACGCGCTGCACACCCAGATCTCGCGATTGCGCTCGGCGCTGCCCGACGGCGCCATCGAGGCCGGCCCCGCCGGGTACCGGCTGACGCTCGATCCGCAGCAGGTGGATCTGGCGCGGGCGCGCCGGTTGGCCCGCCACGCCGGCCAGTGCCACGCGGACGGCGATCAGCAGGGCGCGCTGGCCGCGGTCCGGCAGGCCCGGGCGCTGTGGCGCGGCGATCCCGGCGCGGACCTGCCCGACGGCCCGCTCGCCGACGACCTGAGGACCGAGGCGGCCGGCCACCGCAGCGCACTGGACGCCGTCGAACTCGCGGCGCTGGTGGCCGCCGAGCAGTACGCGGACGCGCTGCCGATCGCGCGCGCCGCCGCCGGCGCCCGACCGCTCGACGAGGACGTCCACGCGCTGCTCATGGAATCCCTGCGCGGCGCGGGGCGGTCCGCCGAGGCGCTCGCGGTGTTCGCCGATCTGCGGGGCCGGCTGGCCGACCGGCTGGGCGTCGATCCGTCCGCGCGGCTGATCGACCTCAACGCCACGATCCTGCGCGGCGAGCCGGCTCCCGCGCCGGCGAAGGACGGTGCCGGGACACCGGAGTCGGCGAACCGGGTGCCGCCCATCGTGATCGGGCTGCGGGCGGCGCCCAACCCGCTGCTGGGACGGAAGACGGACCTGGCGGCGCTCGAACTGCTGCTGGAGTCCTCCCGGGTCGTGACGGTCCTCGGGCCCGGCGGCACCGGGAAGACCCGTGTGGCGCACGCCCTCGGCGGGGAGGTGTCGGCGCGGATGCCCGTCGCGCTCGTCGAGTTGGCGCCGCTGCGCAGCGGGGAGGACGTCATCGCCGCGATCAGCGGCACGCTGGGGTTGAGTGAGGCCGACCTGGCCCCGGGCGGGCTCACCCGCACCCGGATCCACGACGCCCGGCAGCGGTTGCGCGACGCGCTGGCGGCGCGGCCGTCCCTGCTCATCCTCGACAACTGCGAGCACCTGATCGACGACGTCGCCGACGTGGTGGCCGACCTCATCGCGGCCAGTCCGCACCTGTCGGTGCTGGCCACCAGCCGCGCGCCGATGGCGATCACGGCCGAGGCGGTCTATCCGTTGCCGCCGTTGGCCATCGAGGAGGACGGCTCGCCCGCGGTGGAGCTGTTCCGCACCCGGGCGCTGGCGGTGCGCCCGTCGGTGCGGCTCGACCGCGGTGAGGTGGAGCGGTTGTGCCGGACGCTCGACGGTCTGCCGCTCGCGATCGAACTCGCGGCGGCCCGCGTCCGCACGCTGAGTGTCGAGGAGATCAACGCCCGGCTCGTGGATCGCTTCGCGCTGCTGCGATCGGGGGATCGCACGTCGCCCGAGCGGCATCGCACGCTGCGCGCGGTGATCGACTGGAGCTGGAACCTGCTCGCCGACGTCGAGCGGGCGACGCTGCGCCGACTGTGCCGGTTCCCCGGCGGCTTCACCGCCGACGCCGCTGTCGCGGTGGCGCAGTGGGGCGACGTCGTCGATGTCGCCGACGCGCTCGAGGGGCTGGTGAACCAGTCGATGCTGTCGGTGGTGGAGCCCGCCGACGGCGCCGACACCGGACTGCGCTACCACATGCTCGAGACCGTCCGTGAGTTCGGCGAGGAGCAGTCCCAGGTCGACGAGGCCACCGAGGTGCGCACCCGCACCGTGGCGTGGGCCGAGGGCCTCGCGCGGGAGGTGTTCCGCGACTTCACATCCGGTCGGCAGATCGCGGCGGCGCACCGCGCCGAGGCCGAGCACGACAATCTGCTGGCCGTGCTCCGGTACGCGGTTTCCGACGAGCGCGTCCGCACCGTCTACACGGTCTTCCCGGTGCTCGGCGGCATGTGGGCGCTGCGGGGCGCGCACTCGGAGGTGTTCAACTGGGCGCCGCGGGTGATCGCGCTCGACGCAACCGGACCGGGCCCGAGCGAGGTGCCCGGAGACCTGCTCGCGTCGGCGTACGTGCTGGCCGCCTCGCACGCGGCGATGGGCGGCGACCGGCGCTCGGTCGCGATCGCGCGGACGCGGCTGCGGCGGCTACTCGCCGCGCGCACGGATCTCAGCGAGTCGTCGCGGGTCAACGGGGCCCTGATGCTGGTGCCCGGATCCGGACGCGGGTTGGCCCGGCTCCTCGCCTCGGCGGTGCGCTCGGCCGATCCGGGGGCTCGCGGCTCCGCATTGATGGCCCGTGCCAACCTGCGGGAGAACAACGGTGACCTGTTCGGGTCGGAGGCCGATTCGCTGCAGGCGCTGGCCCTGGCCGAGCAGACGAACGACAGCTGGGGGCTGGCGATGGTGTGCCAGCATCTGGGCAGCCTGTGTGCGCAGTCCACTCGCTACGAGGAGGCTGCCGAGTTCTACCGGAGGTCGGCGGCGGGGCTGTGGGAACTGCACCTGTACGACGAGAGCCTGCAGGTGCGGGGGTTCATGGTGGTGGCGCTGATCGGGGCGGGCCGGATCGCCGACGCCCGAGCGGAACTGGCGGCACTGGTGCCGATGCACGCGAGCACGGCCGGCGCCGGCGCGAACGGCGAGAACACGCACAACCAGGTGACGCTGGCCGCGAGCACCGCCGAGGTGGACCTGGCGGTGGGTGCGGTCGATCGTGGGCTGGCCGAGTACCGGAGAGCCGCGCTGCACACCGGCGACCTCGCGTCGGAGCTTCCGGCCGATCCGCTCGAGGTCATGGTGGCGGCCGCGGTCGTGGATGCGCACGTACTCGCGCAGCGCCCGGAGGCGGTCGCCGACCTGGCCCACCGGCTGGCGAAGGTGTCGAGGGAGCGGTTGGGTCCCGGCGGGTACCCCGACCTGCCGCAGACCGGGGCGGTGGCGTGCGCGGTGGGTAGTTTCTGTATCGCCACCGGGCGGGGCGGCGCCGCACGCGCGTTGCGCCTCCTCGCGCTGGCCACGAGAGTGCATGCGCGGCAGGACTATCCGTCGATGCGGCTCGACCGACACCTCGAGGCGGCGCGTACGGTCCTCGGTGCCGACGCCGTCGCGGCGGCGCTGACGTCCGTGCGAGGGACACCGCGCGCCGCCGCGCGTCACGAGATCCTCGAGCTGCTGCCGATGCCGCAGGAGTGAGGCGTCAGGCCTTGCGCATGTAGGTGCGCACCGTCAGCGGCGCCATGATCGCGACGATCACCGCGGCACCGAGCAGGGCCCACACCCCGTGGATGCCGAAGTGGCCGTCGTTGGCCAGCTCACGCACCGCCGTCACCAGGTGGGAGACCGGATTGACGTTCACGAACGCCTGCATCCAGCCCGGCATCGTGTCCGCCGGTACGAACGCATTCGACATGAAAGTCAGCGGGAACAGGATCATCATCGAGACACCCTGCACCGCAGACGCTTTGCTCATCAGCACACCCATGAGGGCGAAGATCCAGCTGATCGCGAACGCACACACCATGACGAGCAGCGCAGCGCCCACCACGCCGACGAACCCGCCGCCGGGGCGGTACCCCATCGCGACGCCGACGACCACCGTGATGGTGGTGGCGATGAGGTAGCGCACGACGTCGGCGAGCAGTGCACCCGACAGCGGTGCGATCCGGGCGATCGGCAGGGACTTGAAGCGGTCGAATACGCCCTTGTCCATGTCCTCGCGCAGCTGCGTGCCCGTCACGATCGACGTCGTGATGACGGTCTGGACCAGGATCCCCGGGATGATGATCGGCAGGTACGACTTCACGTCACCCGAGATCGCGCCGCCGAAGATGTAGGTGAACATGAACGTGAAGATGACCGGCTGGATCACCACGTCGAACAGCTGCTCGGGGTTGTGCTTGATCTTGAGGATGCCCCGGTAGGCCATGGTGAAGCTGTGTGCGATCGCGTCCCGTAGACCGATGCGCTCGGTGGCCTCGACGGTGGCGGTGGTCTGCCGCGCGGGGGAGGTGAGGGTGGTGGTCATGCGGCGCTCCCTTCGGATTCGGTGGTGTCGCGGCCGGTGATCGTGAGGAAGACCTCGTCGAGACTCGGCTTGGAGACGGTGATCTCGTCGACCTCGATGCCGTGCTCGCGCAGGCGCAGCAGCAGGTCGGCGGTGATCGACGGATCGGCGAGCGGGGCGGTGATCCGGCCCGACTCGGGGGTGACCGCGGCGTCGAGTCCCAACGCGGTCGACAGGACGGTCCGCGCCTCGTCGGTCCGGCCGCGGTCGGCGAGCGTGAGCTGCAGCGCCGAGACCCCGACCGACGCCTTGAGTTCGTCGGCGGTGCCGTCGGCGATGACCTTGCCGCGGTCGATCACCGCGATCCGGTCGGCCAACTGGTCGGCCTCGTCGAGATACTGCGTGGTGAGCAGCACCGTCGAGCCCTCGGCGACGAGCCGCCGGATGGTGTCCCACATCTGGGCGCGGGTCCGCGGATCGAGCCCGGTGGTGGGCTCGTCGAGGAACAGCAGCGGGGGATGGGCGATGAGGCTGGCCGCCAGGTCGAGGCGTCGGCGCATGCCACCGGAGAAGTTCTTGAGGGGCTTCGACGCCGCCTCGGTGAGCCCGAACTCCTCGAGGAGTTCGGTGGCCTTGCGCCTGGCGTCGCTGCGACTCAGGCCCAGCAGCCGCGAGAAGATCACGAGGTTCTCGGTCGCGGTGAGGTCCTCGTCGACCGACGCGTACTGCCCGGTGACGCCGACGAGGGACCGGACGGCCGTCGATTCACGGACGACGTCGCGGCCGAAGATGCGGGCCTGGCCGCCGTCGGGACGTAGGAGGGTCGCGAGCATGCGCACGGTCGTGGTCTTGCCGGCGCCGTTGGGGCCGAGGACGGCGTAGACCGAGCCGGTGGGCACGGTGAGGCTCACGCCGTCGACGGCCCGCTGCTGACCGAAGGTCTTGACGAGCCCGACGGCTTCGATCGCCGGGGGTGAGGTGTCGAGGTTCATGAGCCCACCGTGGCCGCACCCGCTTGCAGCACGCTTGCGCGGCACTTGCGCGGCGCCGGGACCCGCGACACGGCTCACGACACGACCCGGCTCACGAAACAACCCGGGGCCGTGGCGTTCGCGCCACGGCCCCGGGTCGGGTCGAAACGGGGGCTACTTCAGCAGACCGCCCAGGAGGCCGCCGAGGTCGAGATCGCCGAGGCTGCCGGTGAGACCGCCCAGATCGCCGAGGCTCCCGAACGGGTTGCCGACGGTGACGAGCTCGGGGTCGCCCAGCGCCGGACGCGTGGGATCGCCGGCGGAGGCACAGCCGCCGATGAAGGCGTAGACGCCGTCCCGCAACTCCGGAGTCGTGTAGTTCTTGGTGGCGCCCGCGGCGGCGACGTCGGCGCCGCTGGTCCAGGACACGAAGCCCGGCTCGAGGAACTTGGTGGGGTCGTCGAGCAGCTGGGGCACCTTCGCGGAGTCGACGGCGGCAGCGGTGCAGAACGTGAGCGAGTCGGTGTTCGGGTTGGTGAGCGTGACGCTCACGACGTTGCCGGTGACCTCGGTGGACAGCTGCGGCGCAGTGACGGCCGGAGTGGCGGTGGCCAGGGCGGGAGCGGCCAGGACGGCGGCCGAGGCGACGGCGGCCCCCGCGGCGACGCGAGTGAGAACGGACGTGGCACGTGAACGCATGGTGGCGTGACCCTTTCGAGCGGTAGGGGGAGGAGTGATCCGTCGAGCCGGGTGGAGCACCGCCCGCGCGGCCGACGGAAGGGGAGCGCGCGGCGGCCCGGACATCCCCGACCTACGTCCGGGTCGCCGCGCGGGATCGTGGGCGGCGAGTGGCCACCCCGTCATCGGCGGCACGTGTGCTGCGCGGTGATCGGGTGCCGTGTACTCGACATTCAAGATCACGTGGGAAGCATCATTCGTCCGTGGGCTTCCCGCAAGGCCCCGGAACGGGACGGCTCCGGGGTCGTCGGAAACCGGCGTCGCGGGACCGACATCCCTACCGGTCGGTAACGGAATTGATCTGCGCAAACCCCGACATACTGGGAGAACTCGGCTCTTTATAACGATTCGGTCTCGAATGTTCGTGGTCGGCGATTCAATTGGTAGTTCAACTAATTTCGCGGATCGGCGGTGGGCGGGGCCTCCGTCCACCACGCGCGGAGCGCGGAGCGGTCGACCTTTCCCGGCCCGCGTACCGGCAGCCCGTCGAGCAGCCGCACCTCACGGGGCGACGCCGTCGCGTCGAGTGCGGCGGACACGTGCTCCCGCAGCTCCGCGGCCGTGGGTGCGGGGCCGGGCCGCGGAACTACCACCGCCACCACGCGTTGGCCCAGCCGGTCGTCGGGCACCCCCAGGACGGCGCACTCGCGCACCGCCGGGTGGGAGCCCAGGACCGCCTCGACCACCTGGGGGACGACGGTGAGCCCGCCGGTGGAGATGGCCTCGTCCAGGCGGCCGAGGATGGTGAGGACACCGTCGGTGAGGGTGCCGGCATCGTCGGTCCGGAACCAGCCGGGCTCGGCGA
Organism: Rhodococcus sp. SGAir0479; assembly: GCF_005484805.1. NCBI lineage: Bacteria > Bacillati > Actinomycetota > Actinomycetes > Mycobacteriales > Nocardiaceae > Rhodococcus > Rhodococcus sp. SGAir0479. The sequence continues at coordinate 3,107,713 of NZ_CP039432.1, read as the reverse complement.
ACGCGGGATGCTCCGGTAGGCCCCGGTACCCGGAGGCAACCGTCGCGCCGCCGATCACCACCCGGGAGTCGTCGTCGAGCCGGACGGTGGTGCCGTCCAGCGGGACGCCGTCGTAGACGCACCCGCCGCACGTCTCGCTCATTCCGTAGGTGCGGACGATCGAGATGCCTGCGTCCAGTGCGCGCCGCAGCAGGGGCGGCGGCGTCGCGGCGCCCCCGAGCAGTACCGCATCGAGGGACGCCAGCGCCGCGGTGCCGGCGGGATGGTCGAGGGCCTTGACCAGTTGCGTGGGCACGAGCGAGGTGTACCGGCGCGGCCCGGGCATCGCGGCGACCGCGGCGGGCAGCTCGCCCGGGTCGAAGCCGTCCGCGACGTCCACGACGACCGGGGCCCGGCCGGCGAGCACGCTGCGCAGCAACACCTGCATCCCGGCGATGTGGTGGGCGGGCAGCGCCAGCAACCACGATCCCGGCCCGCCGAGCCGGTGGTGGGTCGCGGTCCCGCTGGCCCGCAGTGCGCGCGCGGTGAGCAGTGCGCCCTTGGGGACGCCGGTGGTGCCGGAGGTCGCCATCACGAGCGCGACGTCCTCACCGACGTCGTCGACGGGCCGGCCGGGCCGCAGCGCCGACGTGAGCCGATCCGTCTCCTTCGCATCGCCGGCCGGCACGGGCAGCAGCGGCGGCTCGCCGCCGTCGAGTACGCGTTCGAGTACCGGCAGGATCGAGGTCACCGACGAGCCGTGGGGGACGGGCAGGGCTTGCAGGAGCGGACGCACCGCTCGATGCTTTCACGCGGCCGGAGCCGGCGGCCCGGGGGTCAGGGCGGCGGCGGGCCGGCCGGCGGCCAGCCGCCCGCGGACAGATGTGACCGCACCCGCTCCACGTCGGACTCGAGCGGCATCTCGTTGGTGATCTTGGTGATCAGCACCTGGATGTCGGTCTTGGAGATCGGGAGGTCGCCGTGCTCGACGAGAGCCGCGGTGACGAGGTCGACCTCGTCCTCGGACAGGCGCCGGGTCAGGAGGGCGAACAGCGGAACGTAGTCCTGCTCGGGCACGCCGTTCGGGTATCCCGCACGCAGCCAGTCGATGATCGAGGAGAGAAAAGGAGGCAGGCTCAAGGTGGCTCCTGAACTCGGCCCGTCAGCCCCGGGCGTCCGGATTTTCCTGGTCGTGGAGGACGGGGGCGGCGTCGTCCGTGACGACCGGCCAACCACCCGCGACGAGGCGCTCGGTGACGCGTGCGACGTCCTCCTCCGTGGGCTCCTCGCGGATGACGCCCGCGATGATCTCCTTGAGCGAGTCGTAGTCGACGTGGCGGTCCGGGTGCTCGTGGGCGGTCGCGATGGACAGCTCGATGATCTCGCCGATCTCCTCGTCCGTCAGTCGACGTCCGAGCACGGCGAGCAGTGCGAAGTGGTCCTTCGCCGGAATCCCCTCGGGGTAGCCCGCCCGGAGCCAGTCCAGAACCGAGCGGAGCGAAAACTTTGTGTTCACCGGTGCGATCACTTTCACGAAGGAGCCGTGGCGACGGGGCGGGCCGCCGCCGGGCTCAGGAGGCGATGCCGAAGGTCGTGGTCAGGAACTTCCACATCAACATCAGTATCCCCGCGGCGATCGCGATCAGCACAACGGCGAAGCACGCCACGGCGCCGATCTTTCCCGCGGTCGACGGTGAACCGTCGGCGCCGGACCCCGTGCCCGCTGCCAGGGACTTCAGCCCCAGCGCGAAGACGGCGGGCAGGCCCGCTCCGAACAGCAGTCCCACGAGAACGACCTGCCACAACGCGTCGGCGGTCTTCGTCACGGTGTCCATGGGCCGTCTCCTCTCAGGTGTTGTTGCTGGCGGTTCGGTCGGCGCCGGCGTCGTGGTCGGCCCCGGTCGGCGACGGGGTGGGCGCGGCCTCGGCGCCCGGGGCCAGGCCGCCCTCCCACTCGGCGTTGACGTTCCCGGGATCGACCGGTTCGCGGCGCGAGCGCATGTACATGAAGGCGGCGAGCGCCAGCAGAAGCGCGAAGACGACGAGGATTCCGGGTAGGCCGCCGATCAGGTGGGCGACGGCCCAGCAGATCGCGCCCACGATGCCGGCGGAGGGCAGGGTGATCAGCCACGCGACCGCCATCCGTCCCGCGACGCCCCAGCGAACCTCGGCGCCCTTGCGGCCCAGGCCGGTGCCGAGGATCGACCCGGTCGCGACGTGCGTGGTCGACAGCGGCAGACCGAAGTGGCTCGAGGTCAGGATGATCGCCGCGGACGACGACTCGGCCGCCATGCCCTGCGGGGCAGCGATCTCGACCAGACCCTTGCCCAGGGTGCGGATGATCCGCCAGCCGCCCAGGTACGTCCCGAGCGCGATCGCGACCGCGCAGCTGAGCTTGACCCAGAACGGCATCTCGGCGTCGGCGGAGATGGTCCCGTGCGCCACCAGCGCCAGGAAGATCACGCCCATCGTCTTCTGCGCGTCGTTGGTGCCGTGGGCCAGCGACACCAGCGATGCCGTGCCGACCTGGCCGATCCGGAACCCGCGCCCCTTGGTGCCCTCCGGGACGTCCCGGCTGATCCGGTAGATGAGCTTGGTGCCGACCATCGCGACGAGCGCGGCGACGACCGGGGACAGCAGCGCCGGGATGATCACCTTCCCGAGCACCCCGCTCCATTCGACGCCGCTCATTCCGATCGACGCGATCGCGGCGCCGATCAGGCCGCCGAACAGGGCGTGGGACGAGCTCGACGGCAGCCCGAACAGCCAGGTGGCCAGGTTCCACAGGATGCCGCCGACGAGGCCGGCGAACACGATGAGCAGCAGCGCTTCACCGCTCACCGACTGGAGATTGACGACGCCCTTGGCGACGGTCGCGGCGACCTCCACGGACAGGAAGGCGCCGATCAGGTTGAGGGTTGCCGACAGTGCCACCGCGACCTTCGGTCGTAGTGCGCCGGTGGCGATGGAGGTGGCCATCGCGTTTCCGGTGTCGTGGAAGCCGTTCGTGAAGTCGAAAGCGAGGGCGGTGAGGACCACCACCAAGAGAACGACGAGCTCTGCGGTCACATGCGAATTGTGCGTATCGAACGCGTAAAAGTACAGCGAGCGTCCGGTGAACCGACCGGGTACCGCGCCGCATCGTCCCATCACCTCGAACGACGGTTTCCGAGGTGTGTGAACACTCACCATTTCGACGTCCTGTGGCCGACATCACCGGGTTGTCCCACTCACCGAGACCCACCCCCGGAGCCGACTGTGATGCTCGTTACGGTCCTCGCCACCGGGAGTGCTGGTGGACCGGTGATCGGAGCTCGGCAGGGTCGGTGACGGGGAAGCGGCGGCGGTCGGGACAGTCGTTTCCGATGTTCTTTACCTAAAGAAATCACTTGCTTTACCAAGTTTTTGCGAAACGCCGGGTTCGGTGCGCGGAGGAGCGGTAGATCCGCAGGTCCGACCAGGTTTTCGATCTGTTGTTCGACCCCGGCCCGGCCTCTCGGGCACTGAGAAGGAGAAACACCGACCGTGAAGAGCAAGAAGACAGCCAAGCTCGTCGTGGCGCTCGCCGCGACGGCTGCCCTGGTTTCGGCGTGTTCGGGCGATCGAAGCGGCGACGCCGTCGTCCCCGGTAGCGGCGATTCCGGCGCCACGACCTCGTCGGCGTCCGCCACCGGCCAGAAGTTCGGCACCCTGGATTCCCCGTGCGGCGAGGGTGACGCCAAGGGCGCCACGGATCAGGGCGTCACCGACACCGACATCAAGATCGGCTACGGCGACGACCGCGGCTACGCCAAGAGCCCGGGCCTGAACAAGGAGATGTCCGACGCCGTCTCCGCCATGATCGACTGGTGCAACGAGCAGGGCGGCATCAACGGCCGCAAGATCGTGGGCACCGACTACGACGCCGCCATGACGCAGGCCAACTCGGTCATGCAGGAGGCGTGCCGTAGCCAGTTCATGATGGTCGGCCACGGATTCGCGATGGACCAGACGTCGGAGCAGACGCGCGTGGCCTGCAACATGGCCGCCGTCCCCGGCTTCACCGTCTCCCCGGACGCCGCCAACGGTCCGATGACGTACCAGGGCGTGCCGTTCCCGGTCGACATCGCCAACGCCTCCGCCTGGTTCCAGATGGGCGAGATGCACCCCGACCTGAAGAACGACTTCACGCTCGTCGGCTCCACGATGCCGACGATCATCACGTCGCTCACCAAGACCCGGTCGTTGGCCGAGGCCGCGGGCTTCAACCTCAAGGACTGCGGCGTGACCCTCAACTACGAGGGTGAGGCCAGCTACGTGCCGTTCGCGGAGAAGATCAAGGCCTGCGGCGCCAAGGGTCTGTGGACCTCGCGTTCGCCGGTCCCGGCCGAGTTCAACTTCTTCAAGGCCGTCGACCAGGTCGGTGTCGATCCGATCATCTTCGGCGAGGCCACCTGGTACGCCAACGCCGTCCAGTCGTTCAACAAGGACACCGGCCTGCTCGACAACCTCAACGCCGGCATGACGTTCCAGATGCTCGAGAACGACAACGTGCCCGCCGTCAAGCAGTACAAGGATCTCGTCACCGCCCAGGGCGGCAAGACCGCGCTCCTGGGCATGCAGTCCACGTCGTCCTTCCTGCTGTGGGCCACCGCGGCCAAGGAGTGCGGCTCGGACCTGACCCGTCAGTGCATGATCGACGAGCTCTCCCAGATCCACGAGTGGGACGGCGGCGGTCTCCACGCCCCGAGCGACCCGGGCAAGAACGTGCCGGCCGAGTGCGGCCTGGTGGTCAAGATCAAGGGCGCGGACTACTCGCAGGCGTTCCCGGCCGACAGCGGCGAGTTCAAGTGCGATGCGCAGTACCTGGTCAAGACCGACAAGTCGACGTGGGGCACGGAGCTCAACGCCGACCGCATCTCCACCAAGTACCTGAACCCGAACGTGATCACGCCGAAGGCTTGATCCAGGGCCGGGCGGGCGTCACCCACAGGTTCCCGTCCGCCCGGCAGTTTCGATCCGACCGATGAATGCGGCGCCCCGAGCCACCGCTGGGGGCGCCGCGTCCATCCCGACTGAATTTTTCAGAGGGTTCGCAGATGGACACATTCGTGACGTTCACGATCCTGGGTCTGGTCCTGGGCTCGGTGTACGCAATCGCCGCCTCCGGGCTGGTGCTCACCTACAACACGTCCGGCATCTTCAACTTCGCGCACGGCGCGCAGGCGATGCTCGGCGCCTTCCTCTTCTGGCAGCTCAAGTACGGCTGGGAGCTGCCCACGCCGGTGGCACTGATCATCACCGTCGGCGTGGCCGGGCCGCTCATGGGCCTGCTGCTGTACGCCCTGATCATGCGCGGTCTCCGTGACACCGCCGAGGTCACCAAGATCGTCGTCACGGTGTCGATCATGCTCGGCATGCTCTCGCTCTCCCAGTGGTTCTGGCATCCCGAAGATCCCCGCACGATGAAGATGTTCTTCGGCGACGAGAGCCGGTTCTCGTTCTTCGGCGCCACCATCCACACGCACGAGATCATCTGCCTGGTCGTCGCGGTGCTCATCGCCGTCGGCCTGCGCTTCCTGTTCACCCGCACCCGCGTCGGCGTCTCGATGCGCGGTGTCGTCGACGACCCGGACCTGCTGCGGCTCAACGGGCACAACCCCGAACGCATCGCGGCGTTCTCGTGGGCGCTCGGTTCCACGCTGGCCGTGCTCGCCGGCATCCTCGTCACCCCGATCAGCGGCGGCACGCTCGAGGCCAACATGCTCACGCTGCTGGTCATCGACGCGTTCGCGGCGGCCATGTTCGGTCGCCTGCGCAGCATTCCGCGCACGTTCGTCGGTGCGATCGTGCTGGGCCTCGCCGGGACGTACGTGCTCGGCTACTTCCCGGCCGAGTGGACGTGGACGTCCAACCTGCGCGTCTCGCTGCCGATGATCGCGCTGTTCGTCGTCCTCATCGTGCTGCCGCACGACCGCCTGCGCGGCGCCGCGGTCCGCACCCGGGAGCGGTACTCGGTGCCGTCGGTGCGCAAGGCCGTGGCCTGGGGCGTCGCTCTGATCGTGATCGTCTACCTGGTCCGCCTGCTGATGGTCGAGTCCGCGATCACCACGCTGACCCTGGGGGTCTCGTTCGCGATCATCGCGCTGTCGCTGACCCTGCTCACCGGCTACGCCGGCGAGATGAACCTGGCGGCGGTGTCGTTCGGCGCGATCTCCACGATCGTGGCGTTCCACTTCGGAATCTCCGGGACCGGACTCGCGGCCCGGATGAACCTCTGGGGCCTTATCCTCGGCACGCTGGCGGCCGCGGTCATCGGTGGCCTCGTCGCGCTGCCGGCGCTGCGGCTGCGCGGTCTGTACCTCGCGCTCGCGACGATGGCGTTCGGTGTCTTCCTCAGCAACATGGTGCTGCGCGACACCACCGAACACGAACTGTTCGGGGTCAAGTTCTCGATCTTCACCGGCGGTTCGCTCGTCATTCCGCCGATCAAGATCGGCCCGCTGGACCTGAGCAACCAGACGGCGTTCCTCATGACAGCCACCGCGCTGTTCGTGGTTCTCGCCATCGGCGTCATCGCGCTGCGCAACAGCGGCTACGGCCGCCGGCTCGCGGCCATGAAGGACAGCCCGGCCGCCTCGGCGATGCTCGGACAGAACCTCGTCAAGCTGAAGCTGAGCGTGTTCATGCTCTCGGCCGGCATCGCAGGGCTCGGCGGCATCCTGATGTCCAGTGCCATCGGCGCGGTCTCGAACGAGAACTTCTCGATCATGATCAGCCTCACCGTCCTGATGCTCACGGTCGTCGCGGGCATCGGCTACGTCACCGGCGCCTTCTTCGGCGGGATCATGGCCGGCGTCGGCTTCGCGGTGATCATGGTGTCGTTCAACAACCTCGCCGCCGGTCAGCCGGAACTCGAAGGACTGTGGACCTTCATGGGGCACCTGGCCGCGGTCAGCCCGGCCCTCATCGGTATGAGCGTCGGCAAGAACCCGTCCGGCGCGGTCCACGACGTCATCGAGGGCTACCGCCACCTGCGCAAGGCCGTACCGGTGCTCATCGGCGGCGCGGCCGTCGTGGCGGTGTCCTACGTCCTCGCACTCACCGGCGTGCTGGACAACTGGTGGTTCGCGACGATCGCGATCGTCACGGTGTTCATGCTCCCGGTCGTCGGGCAGATGGTGATGCCGGCGGCAGTGCTCGGCGAGGAGGAGGCGGCGGCCCGTCGCGGCACGTCGCCCGAGGACATCGGCGTCGACGAGCCCTACACCGCCGACCGCCTGGCCGAACTCGACCGCGAGCTGGAACTGCCCGCGAGCGTGACCGAGCACACCGCGGTGACCCAGTTCGGTGAGCCGTCGATCGCCGCGACGCCGAAGGAGGCGATCGTCCATGCCTGACACCCCCATCCTGGAGACGCGCGGCATCACCGTGCGGTTCGGTGGCAACGTCGCCGTCAACGACGTCAGCATCACCGTCGAGAGCGGCGCCATCACCGGCCTGATCGGGCCGAACGGTGCCGGTAAGACGACGCTGTTCAACACCATCACCGGCCTGCAGAAGCCGTCGTCGGGCAAGATCCTGCTCGACGGGCACGACGTCACCCGGTTCTCGCCCGCCAAGCGGGCGAACCGCGGCCTGGCCCGCACCTTCCAGCGGCTGGAGCTGTTCCTGTCGCTGTCGGTGCGCGACAACATCCGCGTCGCCGGGGACATCCACCGGGCCAACACCCGCAACCGGGTCGACGTGGACGCCGAGACCGACCGGATCCTCGAGCTCACCAAGCTCACCGACGTCGCGGACAAGGATGTCTCCGACATCCCGACCGGCCGGGCCCGGGTCGTCGAGGCGGCACGTGCGCTGATGACGTCACCGCGGCTGCTGCTGCTCGACGAGCCCGCGTCGGGCCAGACCGAGCAGGAGACCGAGGACTTCGCGGACCTGCTGCAGCACCTGGCCGCGGACGGTCTGGCGATCTGCCTGGTCGAGCACGACATCCCGCTGGTGATGAAGCTGTGCAAGCACATTCACGTGCTCGACTACGGCGCCGTGCTGGCGTCGGGCAGCCCGGAGCAGATTCGCGACGATCCGGCCGTGATCGCCGCGTACATCGGTACGGCAGAGGAGGCGGTGTGATGTCGACGGTGACGACGAACGCGACGGAGACGTCGGGCGGCCGGCACGAGGCGCCGGTCCCGCTGCTCGAACTGGCCGGTGTCCGCGCGGGTTACGGGCCGATCGAGGTCCTGCACGGAGTGGACCTCGCGGTCGCACCGGGCACCGTGATGGCGCTGCTCGGCCCCAACGGTGGCGGCAAGACCTCGACGCTCAAGATCTGTTCGGGCATCCTGCCTGTCACGCACGGCGAGCTGCGGCTCGCGGGACGGTGCGTCAACGGTGCCGAGGCGTCGGACCTGGCCACGCTCGGGGTGTGCTCGATCCCCGAGGGACGGGGCATCTTCGCGAACCTCACGGTTCGTGAGAACCTGTGGATCGCAACGGGAACCGGGGCGGAGCTGGCGAAGCTCGAGGAGATCGCCTACACCCGGTTCCCGATCCTCGGCAAGCGCAAGCACCAGCTGGCCGGGTCGATGTCCGGCGGCGAGCAGCAGATGCTGGCGCTGTCGCGGGCCCTGGGCACCGACCCCACGGTGCTGCTGCTCGACGAGCTGTCGATGGGCCTGGCCCCGCGGATCGTCTCGCAGATGTACGACGTCGTGGGACAGCTCGTCGACGAGGGGCTCACGATCCTCGTGGCCGAGCAGTTCGCCCGCGCCGTGCTGCCGATCGCCGATCGCGCAGCGCTCATGCTCCACGGACGAGTGGTCCGCGTCGGGGCACCCGACGAAATCGAGAACGAACTTTCCAACAGCTACCTAGGAGGATGACGATGACCACTCTCGCAGATGAGCGTCGCGCCCAGTTCAAGTCCGACGTCGCCGACCTCAAGCTCAAGTCCGGTCCGTCCCGCGGCGACGGCGCCGCCCGGATCGCCGGCCTCGCGCTCATGGCGGTCGGGGTCGTCGCCGCGTTCATCGTGTACATCTCGTCGCTCACCCAGAGCGACCTGCGCGACATCGCGTCGGACCAGATTCTGGCCACCGCGTTCCTCGCGCTGACCGTGATCGGCGGCGCGCTGTACCTCGCGGGCGCGATCGCCCGGGTCCTGCGCCTGTGGCTGCTGCGTCAGCTGCACGAGGGCCAGGCGCAGGCCGACCAGATCGCTGCGGCCCTGTCGAAGTAGGCGCTCCGCGCCCGTGCGGTCGAAGTAGGCGCTTCGCGCCCGTGTCATGTGGCGCTCCGCGCCCGTGCGCCTTTTCGGTGGTTGCCGCCACCGGAAAGGCGCACGGGCGTTTCAGCGCAGGTCGCGGCGGATAGGGTGGTCCTCGGGAATCTGGACCAGCACGATCGGGACGTCGTCCGGGTCGGCGATCCACATCTCGTGCAGTCCCCACGGTTCCCTGCGGGCCTCACGCACGATCGGCACCTCCGCGCGGATCAGCTCGTCCTGCGCGGCCGCCAGGTCACGCACCTGCATCCACAGCGCACCCGGAAAGCGCGTCTCCAGTTCGGTGCCGCCGTGCGACGTCACCTCGATCAACCCCTGTCCGGCGAAGAACACCGTCCCGCCCGGGTATTCGCGGGCGATCGCCAGTCCCAGCACGTCCCGGTAGAACGCCAGCGTCACCTCGTAGTCACGGGGACGCAGAATCGTTCTGCTGCTGAGTATCTCCACGGTCGGTTCCTCCTGAATCGATGTGCCGGTCTCGCGTCACCGGCCGGGTCCGGGGCGGGCCTCGTGGCCGTCGCGGCCGTGGGTGCGGCGCGCTTCCTTCATCTCGGCCTCGAGCAGGTGCCGGCGGCCCTGCACCAGCGTCTCGCGGACCGCCTTCTCGTGTTCGCGGAACTCCGACCAGTAGCCGTCGTCGAACTCCTCGACCAGCTGGAAGGTCCACCGGCCCTCGATGACGTTGCGGCCCACCATGGCCGACTGCAGACGTTCGGCACACTCCGGATGCCCGGCCTCGATCAACTTCTCGACGGCCTCACCCAACTGCAGGTCGGCGCGGCCCAGCAGTTGGTGGAACGCGTACAGGTGGCCCCGCGCCTGTTCGACGGTCTCGAGCGCCTCCGACAACTTGCCCACGGCGTCGACGGTGGCATCCGTGACATCCTCGGGCCGCCGGTGCTCCGGTTCGGGTCGTTCACGATCGACGGTCATGGGCTCCAGTGTGCCCGGAAAACGCCGGCCCGGCGTCACTCGATCGGTTCCACCAGGTCCGCATCCTCGATCGCGTCGAGGGACAGCGTGCGGTAGCCGTGCTCGTCGAACAGGACCGTGATGCGGTCCGGCTCGGTGCGCATCACGACGCCCGGGCCCCACGACCGGTGCTCGACGTGCGTGTCCACCGGGAACGGATCCGGTTCGGAGTTGGTTGCCGCGCCGGGCTTGTCGGCGGAGCTGCCGCTGTCGCCCCGGTTCTCGGAACGCAGGTTCTCGTCGCAGCAGTCGCAGTTCCCGCACGGTTCGTCGGGGTGCTCGCCGAAGTACTCGAGCAGGAACCGGCGGCGACAGTCCCGCGTCTCGGCGTAGCCGCGCATCATCTCGACCCGCGATTCGTCCATCCGGCCGTCGACGTCCGCGACGTGCTGTGCCGCGGTGACGGCGGCGTCGACCCCGATCCCCGTGGTGGCGATCCCGGCCGTGCTGTCGTGGATGGCATCCGCGCGGGCGAGCAGGTTCACCGCGTTCGTCACGGTTCGGGCCGCCAGGTCCGTTCGGGAACGCAACTCGCGCAACGAGATCGGGTCTTCCGACAGGGCGCCGTACACCCGGCGGAGTGTGTCCTCCGACGGCGCACCGGACGCGAAGAACGTGCGCAACGCCAGATCTTCCGGCCGGTAGAACAGCACCGCGCGGGCGTCGGCGCCGTCGCGCCCGGCGCGGCCGATCTGCTGGTAGTAGTCGTCGAGCGAGTCCGGAACCGACTCGTGCAGCACGAAGCGGACGTCGGGCTTGTCGATGCCGAGCCCGAACGCCGACGTCGCGACCACCACGTCGAACCGGTCCTCGAGGAACCCCTCGTGGACCCGGGCGCGTTCCTTCGCGCGCATCCCCCCGTGATAGGCGGCGGTGCGGAGCCCGGTCTCGCCGATCCACTCCGCGTACTCCTGCGTCGCGGCACGGGTGGCGACGTACACCAGACCCAGACCCGACATCTCCTGCACGGTGTCGAGCAGCGCCCGCTTCTTGTCGTTCGCGGTGGTCGCGCGCCGCACCTCGAGCCGGATGTTCGGGCGGTCGAAGCCGCCCACGACCATGTGCGGGTCCCGCATCCGCAGCTGCGTGACGATCTCCTCCCGCACGGGCGGCGACGCGGTGGCGGTGAGCGCGAGCACCGGCGGGTGGCCCAGGTGTTCGATCGCGGCACCGAGCCGCAGGTAGTCGGGCCGGAAGTCGTGGCCCCACGCGCTGATGCAGTGCGCCTCGTCCACGACGACGAGCGAGACGTCGGCGTCGGCCAGCCGCTTCATCGTCTTCTCGTTCGCGAGTTGTTCGGGGGAGAGGAAGAGGTATTCCACCCCGTCCTCCTCGACGGTCTGCCACGCCTCTTCGGTGCGCCGGGCGCTGAGGGTGGAGTCGACCGCGAGCGCGGCGGGCGCGTCGTCGGCCGCCTCGATCGCCGCGACCTGGTCGTGCTCGAGCGCGATGAGCGGCGAGATCACCAGCGTCATGCCGTCACGCAACACCCCGGTCACCTGATAGATGGCGGACTTGCCGTAACCGGTGGGCATCGCGGCCATCACGTCCCGGCCGTCCAGTACCGCCGTCATCGCCTCGAGCTGTCCGGGTTTGAGTTGCTCCCACCCGAAATTCTCGCGGGCGACGCGGCGCAGATCATCGACGACGGCGCGCTCACTCACCCGGTCGACCGTACGCGAGAAACCAGTTCCGGGCGTGTTCGGCGACGACGTCGAGGGTGCCCGGCTCCTCGAACAGATGCGTCGCGCCCGGCACGATCACGAGGTCGTGCTCGCATTCCAGCAGCGTCTCGGCCTGCCGGTTCAGGTCGATCACGGTGGTGTCGAGCGAGCCGACCAGTAGCAATGTGGGTGCTTTCACCGCGGACAACCGGGAACCGGCCAGGTCCGGGCGACCGCCACGGGAGACGATCGCGGTGACGCCCGCGTCGGGCTCGGCGGCGGCGTGCAACGCGGCCGCGGAACCGGTGCTCGCGCCGAAGTACGCGACGGCGGGCGCGCGCTCGCGGACGTGTGCCGTGACCACGCACAGCCGCTCGGACAGCAGCGGGATGTCGAACACCAACCGCCGGTCGCCCTCCTCGTCGGGGGCGAGCAGGTCGAACAGCAGCGTGCCCAGGCCGGCGGTCCGCAGGAACTCGGCCACGTGGCGGTTGCGGGGGCTGAACCGGCCGCTGCCGCTGCCGTGTGCGAACACGACGACCGGCAGATCCCCGGCGGGTTCGGTGAGCGACCCCGACAGCCGTACGCCGTCGACCACGAACGTCGTCTCGGTGGGCATGCCTCCATTGCACACCCCATCGCGGGGTCACCCGAGCGGAATCGGTTGGCCGATCGCTCGGCCGCCCCCCGCTCACCCGCCGGCGAGGACCCGGTCGGCGAGCGCCGCGATCACCGGGGACAGCGCCTGCGCGTGCTCGATCGTGAGGTGGTTGTCGTCGCGGAACACCAGGTCGTTGCCCACGATCACGGGGCACCGCACGGCGGTGCAGAACAGGTCGGTGAGGTCGGCGTACCGGCCGCCGCCGGTCTCCGTCGCCGCGGCCTCCGCCGCGATGCCGGCCGCGTTCATCGCGACGTCCCGGTCCGGGGAGCAGGCCGCTGCGTCGTCGAGGTGCCCCGACAGACAGGTCGGGACCGTCGAGTGCGGGTCCGGCACCGGGCCGAGCACGAGGACGTCCGCGCCGGTGGCGCGCAGCTGCGCGACCGTGCGGGTGAGGCTGTCCAGCCACTGCGGGCCGAACATCTCGAAGCCGAAGTCGCCGCCGTACCGCCGGGACATGCCCAGCACGATCAACCGCGGCGGCTGCGCCTGCAGCCGCGCCACCACGTCGCGGCGCCACTGCGCGCACTCGGTGTACTCGCGGCCCAGATAGGGACTGGTCAGCGGGATGTCGAGCAGCGGGCACGTCACCTTGCCCAGCGTCTCGAGCCGCCAGTGCCGCTGCGCCGCGACCGCCTCGAATGCCGGTGTCCACATCGCGGCGTGCGAGTCGCCGACCACCGCCACCGTGGTGGACGCGCCGACGTCGCCCGACGCGCACTCGTCCTGCCCCACCTCGAGCCACGACCGGACGCATCCGTTGAGGAACACCTCCGGTTTGCTCGCCGCGGCGTCGGCCAGGGGAGGGGACAGGTTCGAGGGCACCGCGCCCACGTCGACCGAGGCGGCGACGGCGGCCTGCACCTGCGCGGTGAGCTCGTCGACCGCGACGTCGTGCGGGTCGGCGGCGGGGGCTGCGGCCCCGGTGGGCGCGCCGACCGTGAGTGCCGCGGCCGCGGCCCCGTGACCGACAGGCACGGGGCGCAACATCAGCAGCACGAGGCAGGCGGCCACCGCCACCGCGGTGACGGCGCCGCCGAGGGCGAGGCTGCGCGGCGCCGACGCCCGCAGCGCGGACGCGAACCGGACCGGATTCTCGACCAGCCGCAGGGTGAGCACCGCGAGCACGGTCGCCGCGGCGACCACCGACAGCCGTCCCGCCAGACCGATGTCGTGGCCGACGAGCGACGGCGCGAGGATCAGCAGGGGCCAGTGCCACAGGTACAGCGCGTACGAGAGCCGCCCGACCGCACCCATCGGCGGCAGCGACAGCAACCGCCCCACCCCGGCGTCGGGCCGGCCGCAGCCCGCACCGATGACGAGGACGGTGCCCAGCACCGGCAGCAGGGCCGCGGTCCCCGGATAGGGCGTGCTCTCGCCCAATCGCACGCACGCGACGACGATCAGCACCAGCCCCGTGCCGCCGGCGACGGCGGCGGCACTGGCCGGCAGGCGCCGCCACAGCGGCACGGACAGCGCCACCAACCCACCCAGCGCCAGCTCCCACGCCCGCGACGGCAGTGAGAAGAACGCCCACGGCGGCCGCGTGTCGGTCCAGATCGACGACACCGCGAACGAGGCGGCCGCGACCCCGCCCAGCACCACCGCGAACGGCAGCGCGGACGGGGCTCGGTCCGCGGCGGCCCGACGGCGGCGCAGCGCCCAGGCCGTGCCGACGATCAGCGCCGGCCACAGCAGATAGAACTGTTCCTCGACGCCGAGCGACCAGAAGTGCTGGAACGGCGACGGCGGTGCATCCGCCGCGAGGTAGTCGGTTCCGCGCGCCGCGAACCGGTAGTTGCCCACGTACAGCGCACTGGCGATGCCGTCGCCGAGCGCGTCCCGCGCCTGCAACGGTGGCAGCAACCAGACCGATCCGATCGCGGTGACGACGAGCACCAGCGTCCCGGCGGGCAACAACCGGCGGGCCCGGGCGCCGTAGAACCGGGCCATCCGCACGGACCCGGTGTGCGCGACGTCCCGCCACAGCAGCCCCGTGATGAGGAACCCGGAGACGACGAAGAACACGTCGACGCCGACGAAGCCGCCACCGATCCCGGGCACCCCGGCATGGAACAGCACGACGGCCAGCACCGCGACCGCGCGCAGCCCCTCGATGTCGGGCCGGAACCCCGTGCTCGCGGACTCGGCGCGACCGGTCGCGGCCACCCCGGGAGGCGGAGTCTGCGCGCCGGCGAGCGGGATCGACGTCGACATGCGCGCCATGATGCCTGCGGTGATTTGGGCCACACCGGCGCCACGCCGCACCGGAAACGGACGCGCCGCGTCCCCGATCGGGAACGCGGCGGCGGCGGAAAGTCCTGCGGCGGCTGAAAGTACCGGTCAGTAGTACCAGGGGTACGGCGACCAATCCGGGTCGCGCTTCTGCAGGAACGAGTCCCGTCCCTCGACGGCCTCGTCGGTCATGTACGCCAATCGGGTGGCCTCACCGGCGAACAGTTGCTGGCCCACCAGGCCGTCGTCGGCGAGGTTGAACGCGTACTTGAGCATGCGCTGCGCCTGCGGCGACTTGCCGTTGATCTTGCGACCCCACTCGATCGCGACGTTCTCGAGCTCGTCGTGGTCGACGACCCGGTTCACCGCGCCCATGTGGTGCATGTCCTCGGCGGTGTAGGTGTCGCCCAGGAAGAAGATCTCGCGAGCGAACTTCTGGCCCACCATCTTCGCGAGGTACGCGCTGCCGTAGCCGCCGTCGAAACTGCCCACGTCGGCGTCGGTCTGCTTGAACCGGGCGTGCTCGCGCGAGGCCAGCGTCAGGTCGCACGTGACGTGCAGGCTGTGTCCGCCGCCGGCGGCCCAGCCGTTGACGAGGGCGATGACGACCTTGGGCATGAACCGGATGAGCCGCTGCACCTCGAGGATGTGCAGGCGGCCGGCGCGGGCCGGATCCACCGTCTCGGCCGTCTCCCCGGACGCGTACTGGTAGCCGCTGCGACCGCGGATGCGCTGATCGCCACCCGAGCAGAACGCCCAGCCGCCGTCCTTGGGGCTCGGTCCGTTGCCGGTGAGCAGCACGCAACCCACGTCGGACGTCATGCGCGCGTGGTCGAGCGTGCGGTACAGCTCGTCGACGGTGTGCGGGCGGAAGGCGTTTCGGACCTCGGGACGATCGAACGCGATGCGCACGATGCCCTCGTCGACATGACGGTGGTACGTGATGTCGGTGAGATCCTCGAAACCGGGAACGGGACGCCAGAACTGCGGATTGAAGGTCACGGCCCCGAGGATATGCCCCGTCCGCCGGAGTGTCGGGCAGCGCCTCGCACCCGCGCCGCCCCGTTACGGGGCTACCGTGCAGCCATGAGCGAGTCACTGCAGTCCGGTGTTCGATCCGGGGACGGAGCCCGACCCGGCGACGACGTCCACGAACACCACGGCGGATTCCCGGTGTTCACGCCCGTGCAGGCCGGACCGAACTTCGCCGAATTCGTCGAGTCGCTGCGCCGGCTGCAGGACCTCGCCGTCTCGACCCACATCCCGGACGACGTCCTCGACGACGCGACTGCCCGCGCGACCGCCCTCGGCGACCTGCTCGAGTCCTACCGGGTGCCGGAGGGCAGATCGCCGGCCGGATTCAACTCCCAGTTGCCCGGCCGCGGCAGCCTGTTGCTGCTGCCGTGGCAGTTCGAGAAGGTCGACACCGACGGCGTCCGGTCGCGCGGCGTGTTCCGGATGTACCACCGCGGCGGGAACAGTGCCGCGCACGGCGGCACGATCGCGCTGCTCTTCGACGATCTGCTGGGGATGATCGTGCACGCGTCCGGGCATCCGATCGCGCGCACCGCGTACCTGCACGTCAACTACCGCAAGGTCACCCCCATCGAGACCGAACTCGTCGTCGAGGGACGAGTGGACCGCGCCGAGGGCCGGAAGTTGTTCTGCATGGCCGAACTGCGCGACCTCGACGGCACCGTGCTGGCCGACTGCGAGGCCCTCATGCTCCAACTGCTTCCCGGGCAGCCGTGAGCTTCCCGACGGTCGACGACGTCCTCGGCAGTGCCCGCGTGGTGAGCCTGCCCATGCGAGTTCGGTTCCGTGGCATCACCACCCGCGAGGCCGTGCTGCTCGAGGGCCCCGCCGGCTGGGGCGAATTCGCGCCGTTCCCGGAGTACGACGACGCCGAGGCCGCGCACTGGCTGCGCGCCGGGCTCGAGGCCGCGTGGGTGGGACCGCCGGCGCCGCTGCGGGATCGGGTGCCGATCAACGCGACCGTGCCGGCGATCGACGCCGACCGGGTGCCGGAGATCCTCGCCCGCTTCCCCGGCGCGCGTACCGCGAAGGTCAAGGTTGCCGAGAAGGGCCAGAGCCTGGAGCAGGACGTCGCGCGGGTGACCGCGGTGCGGGCGGCCGTTCCGAACGTGCGGGTCGACGCCAACGGCGGCTGGACCGTCGACGACGCCGTCACCGCCCTGTCGGCGTTGACGGCCGGCGGGCCGCTCGAGTACGCCGAACAGCCGTGCGCGACGGTGCCCGAACTCGTCGAGGTGCGCCGCCGGCTGCCGGGTGTCCCGATCGCCGCGGACGAGAGCATCCGCCGCGCCGAGGACCCGATGCGCGTCGTCCGGGCGGGCGGCGCCGACGTCGCCGTCGTCAAGGTGCCGCCGCTCGGTGGGATGCGCCGCCTGCTCGCGCTCGCCGAGGAACTGGCCGCGCACGGGGTGCCGGTGGTGGTGTCCAGCGCGCTCGACACCGCGGTGGGGATGGGCGCAGGGCTGGCCGCCGCCGCCGCGCTGCCGGATCTGCGGCACGCGTGCGGGCTGGGCACCGGGGGCCTGGTCACCGCCGACGTCGCCGCCCCACGGGCGCTGTCGGACGGCACGCTCGACGCGAGCCCCGTCACACCCGATCCGGAGCGGCTGGCCGCGCTGGCCGCATCGCCCGAGCGTGCCGACTGGTGGCTGGCCCGGCTGCGCCGTTGCCACGAACTGCTCGTCACCAGCGGCGATACCTCCTTCGTATAGTGTCGTGCCCGGCCAGCAATGGACCAGTGGATACGGAGGCATGTGAAAGTGGTTGCAGCACTGAACGAAACCCTGCTGGACGAGTCCCGGAAGCCCGCGGTGCTCGCGGACGTCCAGGCACTTGTCGACGCCGAGGTCTCGGACAAGAAAGGTGCGTCCGGTCTGGCGCTGAAGGGTGGCTACGCGGCGGTGAAGAAGGTGGGCCCGTCGATCGTGCCCGACGCCGTCGAGGGGCTGCTGCCGGCGTTCGTCGCCCGGCTCGAGCCGTTCTGGCAGGAGTACGCCGCGAGTGGTGAGGGCAGCTTCTCGGCGTTCCTCACCGCGCGGAGCGACGCCGCGGCCGACGCCCTTCTGGGTGTCACCGACGAGCGGATCGCGGGCACCGACAAGGGCGCGATCAAGAAGGTCTACTCGTCGCTGCGCCCGTCGGCGAAGAAGCACGTCGTCGAGGCTCTTCCGCGCCTGGGCGACCTGGTGCAGAAGCACGCAGGCTAGGCAGCACGCTGCCGGTGCGCCTTTGCGGTGGTCACCGCCACCGAAAAGGCGCACCGGCGCCTAGTACGCGGCGTGACCGTGACGCCAGTAGCCGGTGAAGGCGACGTCGGCCTTGGGCACGTGCCGGGCGTTCACGAGATGCCGGCGCACGCCCGTGGCCAGATCGCTCTCACCCGCCACGAACGCGTAGACCGGGTCGCCGGGTAGTTCGGCGGCCGCCACGGTCGCCAGCGCCAGTTCGCCGGGCTTGGCCGCGGCGTCCTCACGCACCAGCCAGTGCAACTCGACGTTCTCGCTCACCGCGACGTCCTGGCGGTCGTCGGCGTGCCCGATCTCGACGAACGCCCGCACCGGCAGCTCCGGATCGATCGAGCCGAGGATGCCGACGATCGCGGGCAGCGCGCTCTCGTCGCCCACCAGCAGGTGCCAGCGCGCGTCGGGGGTGGGGTTGTAGATCAGTCCCTCGTCGAGCAGGCCCAGCGGATCGCCGGGCGCACACGAGTTGGCCCACGCCGAAGCCGGACCCAGGTCGCCGTGCGACGCGAAGTCGATGTCGAGTTCCGGGCCGTCGCCGTAAACCCCTCCGGCGGGGCGGAATTCGCGCACCGTGTAGTTGCGCAGGATGGGCCGGACGTCCTTGGGGATCAGCTTGAACTGGGCGTACCAGAGGTTTCCGCCCGACGTGGGGAGCCGGAACCCGCTCGCGTCCGGGTCGGGGATGAACATCCGGAACCAGTGGTCGAAGCCCATCGGGACGAACCCGCGCAGATCCTCGCCGCCGATCGTGACGCGCACGAAGTTCGGGCTGATCTGCTTGCTGCCGAGCACGTGCGCCGAGACGATCTCGCGCTGCTCGGGCTTGACGAACTTGGAGCGTTTGGCCATGGCGTTCCGTCCCGCGAATCCGGTGAGAGTTTAGCCAACCCTAATACGAAGCGTGGGGGTGTGGTTCAGCCAGGCCGCCCCGGGCGGGTGATCCTCCGGACGGCGGGCGGCATGCCCCACTCGTCGCGACCGAGACGGCTCAGCGGTGCCAGCGCCGCGAACGCGGGCAGCCCGTCGTCGGCGAGCGCCTCCGGCCGCACCGCGACCGCGAGCACGTCGCCCATCACCACGAACGACTTCCCGACTTCGATCACCTCCCGCAGTCGGCACTCGATCGCGACGGGGGACGCCGCCACCCGCGGTGGCCGGACCCGCTCGCTCGGTTCGGACTCGATGTCCAAGGCGGCGAACTCGTCGGTGCCCGGCTCGTACGGCGCCGAACTGGCGTTGACCTCGGTGAGCAGCGCCTCCGTCGCGAGGTTGACGACGAACTCGCCGGTCGCTTCCACGTTGCGCAGGCTGTCCTTGCGGGTGACCGACGTGAACTGCACGACCGGTGGCTGCGCGCTCGACACCGTGAAGAAGCTGTACGGCGCCAGATTCGGTACCCCGTCCGCCGAGACCGTGGACACCCACGCGATCGGCCGCGGCACCACCGAGGCGGTCAACACCGGGTAGAAGCTGCCCGGATCCATCGCTGTGGGATCGAACACCGTACGCACCATCCGACCATCCTGGCACCGGCCCCTCGCGGCGCGCCGGGCGCCGCGTCTGCCAGTCTGGAAGGCGTGAATCCGTCCACTGCACAAGCCACCGCCGTCGTCGACGAAATGATCCGCGGCGGGGTACGTGAGGCCGTGCTCTGCCCGGGTTCCCGCAATGCTCCGCTCGCGTTCGCGTTGCAGGCCGCGGACGCCGCGGGCCGGCTGCGCCTGCACATGCGCATCGACGAGCGCACCGCCGGATTCCTGGCGATCGGTCTGGCGGTCGCGGGAGGGCGGCCCGTCCCGGTCGTCATGACGTCGGGGACCGCGGTCGCCAACCTGGGTCCCGCGGTGCTCGAGGCCAACTACGCCCGCATCCCACTGATCGTGCTCAGCGCCAACCGGCCCTACGAGATGCTGGGCACCGGCGCCAACCAGACCGTCGAGCAGTTCGGACTGTTCGGCAGCCAGGTGCGCGCCGCCATCAGTCTGGGGCTGGCCGAGGAGGCGGGCGACGAGTCGCTGCGCGGCATCCGCTTCGACGAACAGAACAGCCAGTGGCGCTCGGCGGTGTGCCGGGTGCTCGCGGCCGCGCGCGGCACCCGCTCCGGCAACGCCGGTCCCGTGCACTTCGACATTCCGCTGCGCGAACCGCTCGTCCCCGACGTCCACTCCCAGGGCCTGACGCCCGGGGGCCGCCCCGACGGCGCGCCGTGGACGACGACCACGCACGCCACCCTCGACGTGCCCGTGGACCTCGACATCACCCCCGACACGGTCGTGATCTCCGGCCACGGCGCCGCGTACCGGCCGGAGCTGGCGGGCCTGCCCACGGTCGCCGAGCCCACCGCGCCGCTGCACGGCGTCCCGCTGCACCCGCTGGCGCTGCCGCAGCTCAAGCCGCGGCAGGCGATCATCACCGGCCGGCCCACCCTGCACCGGCCGGTGTCGAAGCTGCTCGCGGATCCGGCCGTCTCGGTGTACGCGCTCACCACCGGCCCGCGCTGGCCCGACGTCTCCGGCAACGTCCGCGCCACCGGCACCCGCGCGGTGGTGACGGGAACCCCGGACGCGGCGTGGCTGGACCGGTGCCGGCACCTGTCCGAGCACGCCGACAAGGCCGTCCGCTCGCAGCTGGCCGCACACGCCGAGACCACCGGGCTGCACGTCGCGGCCGCCGTCATGGACAGCCTGGGGACGGGGGACCAGCTGCTGCTGGGCGCGTCCAACCCGGTGCGCGACGCGGCCCTGGTGAGCTATCCGCGGGCCGGGGTTCGGGTGCTCTCCAACCGCGGCGTCGCCGGGATCGACGGCACCGTGTCCACCGCGGTGGGCGCCGCGCTCGCGTACGAGGCGGAGGGACGCACGATCGCGCTGCTGGGCGATCTGACGTTCCTGCACGACGCGTCCGGGCTGCTCATCGGCACCGGGGAACCGCGGCCGGCGGACCTGACCATAGTCGTCGCCAACGACGACGGCGGCGGCATCTTCGAGCTGCTCGAGCAGGGCGATCCGCAGTACGCGGGGGTGTTCGAACGGGTCTTCGGCACCCCGCACGGCATGGACCTGGCCGCGCTGTGCGCCGCGTACCGGGTGCCGCACACCCGGGTGACGCTGGCCGAGCTCACCGCCGCCCTCGCGGCGCCCGGCGAGGGCATCCGGGTGCTCGAGGTGGCCACCGAGCGTTCCGGACTGCGGGAGCTGCACGCCGCCGTGCGGGCGCAGTTGTGAGGCGACGGTGCGGTCGGTGAAGCCCAGCCCCAGCCCCCGGACGGCGCGCCGCGCGATCGTCGGCGTCGTGGTGGCCGCGGCCGGTATCTCGATCCTGGCGGTGCTGCTGGTGCTCGCGGCCTGGCGCAACGACCGGACCATCGAGTCGGACATGGGCACCGCCACCGCGGAGGTGCTGTCCGCGGGCTCGCTACGGTCCGCGGTCAGCTTCGTCACGCCCGACGGCATCACCCACAACCCGAAACTGGGCGTGCTCTACCCGACCAACCTGACTGCGGGCCAGCGCATCGACGTCGAGTACGCGCGCAGCGATCCGGACCTGGTCCGGGTCGCCGGGCGCGACGCCCGCGTGGCGATCGTGCCCGCCGGTTCGGTGATCGTCGTGACGTGGCTGGTCGCGGTGCCCGTCCTGCTGGTGCTGCGTCGCCGCCGCGACACCGGACCTTCCTGAGAAGTTCACTCAGGAAGGGTTTCTATCCTCGGTCGAATGCGAGCGAGTGCGAAGTCCTACGAGCGGGCGGGGATGATGCTCATCGCCGCCGCGGTCGTCGTGGTGGTGCTGTTCCTGCTGCGCGACGTGAGCGCGGCCGTCTACCGTGCCGTCGTCCCGCACACGGCGGATCTGCCGGGCATCGGCCTGATCGCCGACATCGCGCTGCTGGTACTGGTCGCGTTGTTCGCGGTCCTCGCCGCCCGGATGTGGCGCACCCGCTCGCGGCACCTGGGGGATCTGCTGATGGGCGGGTTCGGCGTCGTCGTGGCGTACGCGCTGAGCGAGGTCGTCAAGTCCTTCGTCTCGGAGGACCGGCCGTGCCGCGTCCAGCTGACGCTGCCGGACTGTCCGGCCGCGGGGGACTGGTCGTTCCCCAGTAACCACACCGTCATCGCGGTCGGCCTGGCGACCGCGATCGTGCTCGCCACCGAACGCATGCTGTCGACGCTGCAGCGCGGGCTCGTGGCTGCGCTGGCCGTGCTGATCGCGCTGGCCCGCGTCCAGCAGGGCGTCCACTACCCGCACGACGTGCTCGCCGGCGCCGTGCTGGGCGCCGCGGTGACCGTCGCCGTGGTCGTGATGCTCGTGCCGTGGGCGCGCGGCCGGGCCCGGGCCCTCGGCCGGCGGCCCCGGGCGCAGGAGCCGGCGGCGGAGAACCCGGCGGCGGACGTCGACGCGTGAGCCGGTTGGTAGCGTCTTCCGGCGTGGCAGAAACACACGGATCGCGGGCCTCGCTCGAAAAGGATCCGCACGAGGTCGCATCCATGTTCGACGGCGTCGCGAAGCGCTACGACCTGACGAACACCGTCCTGTCCTTCGGTCAGGACCGCAGCTGGCGGAAGGCGACGCGCGCCGCGCTCGAGCTGCAGGCGGGGGAGCGGGTGCTCGACCTCGCGGCCGGCACCGGTGTCTCCACCGTCGAACTGGGCCGTTCGGGCGCCTGGGTGGTCGCCACCGACTTCTCCAAGGGCATGCTGCAGGCGGGCGCGTCCCGGGGTGTGCCCATGGTCGCGGGCGACGCGATGCACCTGCCGTACGCCGACGGTGTGTTCGACGCCGCCACCATCTCGTTCGGGCTGCGCAACGTCTCCGACTTCGACGCGGGCCTGCGCGAGATCGCACGCGTCACCAAGCCCGGGGGACGGCTCGTCGTGTGCGAGTTCTCCACGCCGGTGTTCGGTCCGTTCCGCACGGTCTACATGGAATACCTCATGAAGGCCCTGCCGCAGGTCGCGCGCGCGGTGAGCAGCAACCCCGACGCGTACGTCTACCTCGCCGAGTCGATTCGGGCGTGGCCCACGCAGGAGCAGTTGGCGCAGCGCATCGAGGCCGCCGGCTGGCGCAACGTGCAGTGGCGCAACCTCACCGGCGGCATCGTCGCCCTGCACCGCGCGACGCGGTAGCGCCGCTCAGTCGAACGGACGCCGCGCGTCGAGGCGCAGCGACGCCGCGCCCGACGCCCGCCACGCGCGGGCCACGGCGTCGGCGTCGGCGTCGGTCACCAGGTTGCCCATCACCCGCACCGCGACGGTCATCATCGCGCGCGAGCGCATCGCGACCGGCCCCGACGCCGGCAGGAACCGGGCCATGGTCAACAGGTTCGCGAGCCGGCGCGCGATCGAGAACGCGCGGCCGTAGCGCTCACGCAGGATCGCCGGCCACACGTCGGTGAGATCGTCGTCGTCCAGGATCCGGGCCACCAGTCGGCCGCCTTCGAGGCCGTAGTCGATGCCCTCCCCGTTGAGCGGGTTCACGCACGCCGCGGCGTCGCCGATCAGCGCCCAGTTGCGGCCGGCCACGTGGGAGACCGCGCCGCCCATCGGCAACAGCGCCGACGCCACCGAGTGCACGTCGCCGTCGAAGCCCCACTCGTCGCGCCGCTGGTCGGCGTAGAGACCGAGCAGCGGCCGTAACGCGCCCGGCGCCGGACGCTTCGCGGTCGCGAGCGTCCCCACCCCGATGTTGACCTCGCCGGTGCCGAGTGGGAAGACCCAGCCGTAGCCGGGCTGCAGGACGCCGGCGTCGTCGCGCAGTTCGAGATGCGAGGTGATCCACGGATCGCTGCTGCGGTCCGAGGACACGTAGGCGCGCGCCGCCACCCCGTAGACGGTCTCGCGGTGCCACTGCCGGCCGAGGAGTTTGCCCAGGGGGGAGCGGACACCGTCGGCGACGATCAGCGTGTCGCACGCGACGGTGTGGGTGCCGGTGGCGGTCCGCAACGTCACCGCACGGACCCGGTCCCCGTCCCGCACCACGTCGACGGCCTTGGCGCCCTCGACCATCCGTGCACCCGACTCGACGGCGGTGAGCCGGAGCCGGTCGTCGAGTTCGGCGCGGGGGACCGCGCTGCCGACGGCCGGCAGGCTGCCGCCCGGCCACGGCAGCTGCAGTTCCTGCCCCCATCCGCTGAGCCGTAGCCCCCGGTTGACGGTGCGCTCGCGCACCCAGTCGCCCAGGCCGAGACGGTCGAGCTCGGCGACGGCGCGCGGCGTCAGCCCGTCCCCGCACGTCTTGTCGCGGGGGAACGTCGCGGCGTCGACCAGCAGGACGTCGCGGCCGTCGCGGGCCGCCCACGCGGCGGCCGCGGAGCCGGCCGGACCGGCGCCGACGACCAGGACCTGGGCGCGGGACGGGAGGCTCGGGACGGGACCCGCGGACGAGCTCGACGCATCACTGGACCCCGAGGTCGGGAAAGGTTCGGCCACCACCCCAGTATGTTCTCAGGCCGAGGTCGTCGACCGCGGTGAGGGCAGGTGTGGTGACGAGCATGACTGACGCTAGGTTCACTACCGTGGTTTCTGCGTTTTCCGGGCCTGCCGAGGCGTCACCGACTACAGGAATGAGTACTGACATCGTGAGCACTGACGGGTCGAGCACTGTCGTCGCCGGAGTCGATCTCGGCGACCAGCAGCTCGCGAACATCGTGCGCGACGGGCTCGCCCGCGTCGAGGAGCTTCTGGTCAGCGAGCTGTCGGACGGGGAGGACTTCCTCACCGAGGCGGCGCTGCACCTGGCCAAGGCCGGCGGCAAGCGCTTCCGGCCCCTGTTCACCGTGCTGACGGCTCAGCTAGGCCCGGAGGGCACCGACCCCGCGGTCGTGACCGCCGCCACGGTCGTCGAACTGGTGCACCTGGCCACGCTGTATCACGACGATGTCATGGACGAGGCCGCGATGCGCCGCGGCGCCCCCAGCGCCAACGCGCGGTGGGGCAACAGCATCGCCATCCTGGCCGGGGACTACCTGTTCGCGCACGCCTCGCGCCTGGTGTCGACGCTGGGCCCGGAGGCCGTGCGGATCATCGCCGAGACGTTCGCCGAACTCGTCACCGGCCAGATGCGCGAGACGATCGGTGCCCGCGAGTCACAGGATCCGGTGGAGCACTACCTCAAGGTGGTGTGGGAGAAGACGGGCTCGCTCATCGCCGCCAGCGGCCGCTTCGGTGGCACGTTCTCCGGCGCCGACGCCGATCAGATCGCGCGGCTCGAACGCCTCGGTGACGCGGTCGGCACCGCCTTCCAGATCGCCGACGACATCATCGATATCTCGTCGGCGTCCGAGCAGTCCGGCAAGACCCCCGGGACCGACCTGCGCGAGGGTGTCCACACGCTGCCGGTGCTGTACGCGCTGCGGGAGGAGGGCGCCGACGCCGACCGGCTGCGGGTGCTCCTCGACGGCCCGGTGACCGAGGACGCCGACGTCGACGAGGCCCTCGCGCTGCTCGATCGGTCGCCCGGCATGGCGGCGGCCAAGGCGAAGCTCGGCGAGTACGCCGACCGCGCGCGAGCGGAGCTGGCCCAGCTGCCGCAGGGGCCGGCGAACGACGCCCTGGTGCGGCTCGTCGACTACACCGTCGAACGGGTCGGATGACCACCCGCTGAAGTAGCCTTCGAACCAGCCCGGGAACCACGTTCCCGGGCTGGTTCGTTGTCATGTCAGGAGCCGTCCCGGGCCCGGGTGGCGGCGGATACGGAAGAGGCGAGTGGTGCACGGTTACGCAAACGGTGCCAAGACGTTCGGCCTGCTGGTCGGAATGTCGGCGCTGATCATCTTCATCGGCTCGTTGTTCGGGAATCGCAACATCCTGATCTTCTCGATCCTGCTCGCCGTCGGCACCAACGCGTGGGCCTACTTCAACAGTGACAAGCTGGCGCTGCGGGCCATGCACGCGCAGCCGATCACCGAGGTGCAGGCGCCGGTCATCTACCGGATCGTCCGTGAGCTCGCGACGGCCGCGCACCAGCCGATGCCGCGGCTGTACATCAGCCCCACGGCCGCGCCCAACGCGTTCGCGACCGGCCGCAACCCGCGGCATGCGGCGGTGTGCTGCACCAGCGGGATCCTCGACATCCTCGACGAGCGCGAGTTGCGGGCCGTGCTCGGTCACGAGCTGTCCCACGTGTACAACCGCGACATCCTCATCTCGTCGGTCGCGGGGGCCATGGCTGCGGTCATCTCGGGCCTGGCGAACATGGCGATCTTCGCGAACATGTTCGGCGGGGGACGGGACGGCCAGAGCGCGAACCCCCTGGCGTTGCTGCTGGTGTCGCTGCTGGGTCCGATCGCGGCCACCGTCGTCAAGCTCGCGGTGTCCCGCTCGCGCGAGTATCAGGCCGACCAGTCCGGGGCCGAGCTGACCGGCGATCCGCTCGCACTCGCGTCGGCGCTGCGCAAGCTCGATCGCGGCACCCAGGCCGCGCCGCTGCCGCCGGAGCCCAAGATCGCGGCGCAGTCGCACATGATGATCGCCAACCCGTTCCGTGCCGGCGACCGCGTCGGGAAGCTGTTCTCCACCCACCCGCCCATGGCGGACCGGATCGCGCGCCTGGAGAAGATGGCCGGCGGCGGCCCGTCCGACGGCGGTCTGCCGCCCACGTACCGCGAGTTCTGAGCCCGGCTTCCGGTCGGGAAGGGCCTCCGGTCCGAAACGACGGGGCCGCACGCGATCGAGTCGCGTGCGGCCCCGTCGTGCCGGCTCGGCAGCGTCAGCGGTAGTTGACGAACTGCAGGGCGATACCGAAGTCCTCGTTCTTGAGCAGGGCGATGACGGCCTGCAGGTCGTCGCGCTTCTTGCTGCTCACCCGCAGTTCCTCGCCCTGGATCTGCGCCTTGACGCCCTTGGGGCCCTCGTCACGGATCTTCTTCGAGATCTTCTTGGCGTTCTCGCTGCTGATGCCCTGCACCAACGAGCCGCTGAGCTTGTAGATCTTGCCGGACTGCGCCGGCTCGCCGGCGTCGAAGGCCTTGAGCGAGATGTCCCGGCGGATCAGCTTCTCCTTGAACACGTCCAGGGCCGCCTTCAGGCGCTCCTCGGTGTCGGCGGTGAGCGTGATGGTCTCCTCGCCGGACCACTCGATGCCGGCCCCGGTATTGCGGAAGTCGAAGCGGGTGCTCAACTCCTTCGCGGCCTGATGCAGAGCGTTGTCCACCTCTTGACGATCAACCTTGCTCACAACGTCGAAGGACGAATCAGCCACTGCGCACTCCAAATCCATAGCGGTCGACCCCACCCCGGACAGCGGTGGGTTGCCCTGACGCTATCGGTTCGCAACCGCCCGTATCCACCCGGTTTGCGTATCCGGGGGGACTTCGTTGTATTCTTCGATACGCGTCAGAGCGAGCAGGAAACTCTGGGCGCAGCCAGGCAGGTTGCCCGAGCGGCCAATGGGAGCGGACTGTAAATCCGTCGGCTTACGCCTACGTAGGTTCGAATCCTACACCTGCCACCAGTTCAGCCCCGGCCCCGAAAAGGGTCGGGGCTGAACTGTTTTCGGGGGTCCTCCCGCCGCATCGCCACCGTCCCGTCGGTGTGATCCATCCCACTGGCCGAGACCGGTGGGTCTCTTCTCGCGCACATCTCTCTAGCGTCCGTGCCCAGTGGCGCTCGTCACAGGGCGGGCGCAGGACGTGCGAAGGAGCCGATTCCTCGATGACAGGTCTGATCGACGCGAACGAGGCGTCCCCCAAGTTGCAGCACCCCGGCAAGCTGTTCATCGGCGGCGACTGGGTCGCGCCGTCGACGTCGAACCGGTTCGACGTGGTCAACCCCGCCACGGAGGAAGTGTTCCTGTCCGTCGCCGAGGCCGACGCGCAGGACATGGCCCGGGCGGTCGACGCGGCCCGCACCGCGTTCGACCACGGACCGTGGCCGCGGATGACCCACGCCGAGCGCGCCACCTACCTGCACGCGATCGGCGCCGCGATCCGCGAGCGCAGCACCGAGCTCGGGGCGATCTGGACCAGCGAGATGGGGATCCTGGCGACGGCGTCGACGTACGCCTCGGCCGGCTCGGGCGACGTCTTCGACTTCTATGCCGGCCTCGCGGACAACTACCAGTGGGTCGAGGAGCACCAGCCCAGCTCCGGCCGCGGTGTCGGCCTGCTGGTCCGCGAGCCCGTGGGCGTCGTAGCGGCGATCATCCCGTGGAACAGTCCGCTCGGGCTGCTCGCCAACAAGGTCGCGCCTGCCCTGATCGCGGGCTGCACCGTCGTGGTCAAGGCGTCGCCGGAGGCGCCGGGTGCGGTCTACGCGTTCGCCGAGATCGCCGAGGCGTGCGGACTGCCCGCCGGAGTCGTCAACGTCGTCACCGCGGACCGCGAGGTCTCGGAGTTGCTGGTGCGCAACCCCGGCATCGACAAGGTCGCCTTCACGGGCTCCACGGCGGCCGGACGCCGCATCGCGTCGCTGTGCGGTGAGCGCATCGCGCGCTGCACGCTCGAACTCGGCGGCAAGTCCGCCGGCGTGATCCTCGACGACTACGACCTCGCGACCGCGGCGCAGTCCATCGCGACGTCCGCCCGGATCATGACCGGCCAGGTGTGCGCCTCGCTCACCCGCATCGTCGTCAGTCGCCACCGCCACGACGAGTTCGTCGACGCCCTGGGGGCCGCGATGTCGGCCATCCGGGTGGGCGACCCGTTCGACGCGGCCACCGAGATGGGTCCGCTCGCGATGGCCCGGCAGCTCGAGAAGGTCGAGGGGCTGATCGCCAAGGGTTGCGAGGAGGGTGCCCGCCTGGTGACCGGCGGACGACGCCCTGCGCACCTCGACCGCGGCTTCTTCATCGAGCCGACCGTCTTCGGCAACGTCGACAACGACTCGACCATCGCGCGGGAGGAGATCTTCGGCCCCGTCGTGAGCGTCATCGCGGCCGACGACGAGAGCCGGGCCGTCGACATCGCCAACGACACCGTCTACGGGCTCAACGCCTCGGTGTTCACGAACGACGTCGAGCGCGCGTGGGCCGTGTCGCGGCAACTGCGCTCCGGCACCGTCGGGCACAACGGGTTCCAGACGGACTTCGGGATCGCCTTCGGTGGGTTCAAGCAGTCCGGCCTCGGCCGCGAGGGCGGGCTCGAAGGCCTGCAGCCGTACCTCGAGGCGAAGACCGTCCTGCTCGCGTCGATGCCGGCGCGCGTCGACCGGGTGAACTGAGCCGCACGGATCGAGACGCCGGGTCGTCGATTCCGGACTCCCTCGGGTCGGGGGAGTCCGGAAATCGCGCCCGAACGCGTCGGGCGTTCGCCGATTTACCGGCGCTGACCAGCGAATTTGGTACTCACGCGAAGGTCTGTGTAATCTTCTGGAGGCTTCAGCGAGCAGAAATGCGCAGCAGAGCCACGCCCCCTTAGCTCAGTCGGCAGAGCGTTTCCATGGTAAGGAAAAGGTCGACGGTTCGATTCCGTCAGGGGGCTCGCTGGATTGTGGTGTCGTCAGCTTCGCGCGACACTCGACACCGAGGCGGTGTAGCTCAGTTGGTAGAGCAAACGACTCATAATCGTTGTGTCGCCGGTTCAAGTCCGGCCATCGCTACACAAGACGAATGATCCACCCTGATCTCTCTCTGATCAGATTCTCACGCGAAAGAAGGCGTCCCCGTGGCCTCCTCGACTGACGTTCGGCCGAAGATCACCTTGGCCTGTGAGGTGTGCAAGCACCGCAACTACATCACCAAGAAGAACCGCCGCAACGACCCCGACCGTCTCGAGCTGAAGAAGTTCTGCCCGAACTGCGGGACCCACCGGGCGCATCGCGAGTCCAAGTAGTTTCTCGGAGTCGACGCTCGCGCGTTAGGTTCACTGTCAGACTGCCCTAACGGATTGCGTCTACAGGGCAGGGGTGTTTCGCTGTGACAGAGACAGTCGTGGGTGAGGCCGAATCAGCGGTCGACCCCGCTGCGCATGCGGCCGCAATGGTCGGGCACCACTACCGTGTGAGCGACTTCTACGAGATCGGTCGGGAGAAGATCCGCGAGTACGCGCGAGCGGTGCTCGACAACCATCCCGCCCATCATGACGAGGATGCGGCCGCGGGTCTCGGTTACGACGGCCTGGTGGCGCCCCTGACCTTCGTGTCGATCGTGGGCATGCTCGCACAGCGCAAGCTGTTCGAGGAGGTCGTCACCGGTTACGACCTCAGCCAGATCATGCAGACCGACCAGCGCCTCGTCTTCCACCGGCCGCTGGTGGCGGGTGACCGACTGATCTGCGACGTGCACCTGGAGTCCTTCCGTCAGGCCGCGGGCAGCGACATCATCGTCACCAAGAACATCATCTCCGACGTCAACGGCGAACTGGTCCAGACCACCTGGACCACGCTCGTCGCGCGGTCCGGGGGTGAGGTGGACGAGAACATCGCCCACGCCGTCAAGGATGTGATGATGCATGTCGCTCCGTAGGTTCGAGGACGTCGCGGTCGGCGACGAGCTTCCCGAGCGCGTCGTCACCCTGACCCGAGGCAATCTCGTCAACTACGCCGGCGTGTCGGGCGATCCCAACCCGATCCACTGGAGCGATCACGTGGCGCGACTGGCCGGCCTGCCGGACGTCGTCGCACACGGGATGCTCACGATGGGTCTGGGCGGCGGATTCGTCTCGTCCTGGCTCGGCGATCCGGGTGCCGTGACCGAATACAACGTTCGGTTCACCAGCCCGGTGTACGTGGCGGCCGACAAGGCCGCCGAAGTGGAGTTCACCGGCAAGATCAAGTCGGTGGACACCGAGAGCAAGACCGCAGTAGTCGCGATCGTGGCGCGGTTCGAGGGTCGGAAGATCTTCGGACGAGCCACCGCAACGGTCCGTCTGGCCTGAGTGGCCGAGCGGATTGGGTTTGATCCGGGCATTGAAGTACACTAGAGTTTCTGGGGTTACTCAGGCGCTGCGCGCTGCCCTACGGTGCTCGTAAGGACTGTTCCACAGGCCGTACGGACACCGCCACAGGGTGGCGCGCATGTCATGTGAACCCAGATAGGTCGACCAGTTCGATCGGTCGACCAAAGGGGCGTAGCTCAACTGGCAGAGCAGCGGTCTCCAAAACCGCAGGTTGCAGGTTCAAGTCCTGTCGCCCCTGCACCCGGATTGGCCAGCGACTGAGAGGAACGACGGTGAGCGAGGAGCGCGGCAAGCGCGACGACAGCGTCTCCGGGTCTTCGGACTCCGGATCTGCCGACGAGTCAGTCGTTTCCGATCAGGTCGACAACGGTCCAGTCCCTGCTGAAGAGAGCCCCGTCGGTGCGGCCCCAGCAGGAAAGCCGAGCGGCAAGCGCAGTGCGCGCCGCGGTGGTGCGAGTGCCGTCGAATCCGGCGAGAAGGCGAAGCCGGCCGTAGCGGCCACCTCCGTCAAGTCGCCCAAGGCGCGTTCCGGTGCGAAGCCGGCCGCCCAGCCCCGCGCGGAGAACATCTTCAAGCGAATTCGCCGCTTCCTGCGGGAAGTGGTCGCCGAGCTCCGTAAGGTCATCTGGCCGAATCGTAAGCAGATGGTCACCTACACCAGCGTGGTGGTCGTGTTCGTCGCCTTCATGGTGACGTTCATCAGCCTCCTCGATGTCGGATTCATCAAGGGCGTCAGCTGGTTGTTCGGCTAATCCGGGCACGCCCGTCGGCGTTCCCGAACGATGTGATTGACGAGAGGAAGAGTGCCTCCAGTGAGCACCCCCGAGAACGACTCTGACAAGGCTCTGGCCGAGGAGGGCGTTTCGGCCGAGGCGGTCATCGAAGACGGTGTGTCTGCCGACGCGGCGGTCGAAGACGACGCAACCGGCGAGCAGGTCGAAGACGATGCCGTGACGGAGGATGCTCCCGAGGGCGCCGACGAGGCTCCCGCGGCCGAGGAAGAGGTCGACCCGGTCGCCGAGTTCAAGGCCGCGCTGCGTCGTTCGCCCGGCGACTGGTACGTCATCCACTCGTACGCCGGTTACGAGAACAAGGTGAAGGCCAACCTCGAGACCCGCGTCCAGAACCTCGACGTCGGCGACTACATCTTCCAGGTGGAGGTCCCCACCGAGGAAGTCACCGAGATCAAGAACGGCCAGCGCAAGCAGGTCAACCGGAAGATCCTGCCCGGCTACATCCTGGTGCGCATGGAACTCAACGACGAGTCCTGGGGCGCGGTCCGCAACACTCCCGGTGTCACCGGTTTCGTCGGTGCCACCTCGCGTCCGTCGCCGCTGACGCTCAACGAGGTCGTGAAGTTCCTCATGCCGCAGCAGGGCCAGAAGAAGCCCGCTGCCGCGGCTGCCGCCGGCGGTGGCGAAGGTGCCGCTCCCGCGGCCGCCAAGCCGGTCATCGAGGTCGACTTCGAGGTCGGCGAGTCGGTCACCGTCATGGACGGCCCGTTCGCGACGCTCCCGGCGAGCATCAGCGAGGTCAACGCCGAGCAGCAGAAGCTCAAGGTCCTCGTCTCGATCTTCGGTCGCGAGACCCCGGTCGAACTCTCGTTCAACCAGGTTCAGAAGATCTAGCGGGTTCCCGCTCGCGGGTACCGCCACACACTTGCACGCAGTTCGCAAGAAACACACCCAGTAAGAACAAGGAACGAAGATGCCCCCCAAGAAGAAGAAGCTCGCAGGGCTCATCAAGCTTCAGATCCAGGCCGGTCAGGCTAACCCTGCACCGCCCGTGGGTCCGGCGCTCGGTCAGCACGGCGTCAACATCATGGAGTTCTGCAAGGCTTACAACGCGGCGACTGAGTCCCAGCGCGGCAACGTGATCCCTGTCGAGATCTCCGTCTACGAAGACCGGACCTTCGACTTCAAGCTGAAGACCCCTCCGGCCGCCAAGCTGCTGCTCAAGGCTGCTGGTGTGCAGAAGGGCTCCGGCGAGCCGCACAAGAACAAGGTCGCGACCGTGACCATGGACCAGGTGCGCGAGATCGCGAAGACCAAGCAGGAAGACCTCAACGCGAACGACATCGACGCAGCCGCGAAGATCATCGCCGGCACCGCGCGTTCGATGGGCATCACGGTCGAGGGCTGATTTCTCAGCGGACTCTGCCGTGACGCAGGGTCTTCTCCTCCCTGTGGGAGGGCCGGCCAGGCCCGCACCACAACTGAACCATTCACCTACGGGTGAGAAGTAAGGACAGAAGAAATGGCAAAGCGCAGCAAGGCGTACCTCGCCGCCGCTGAGAAGATCGACGCGGACAAGCTCTACAGCCCCCTGCAGGCTGCGAAGCTGGCCAAGGAGACGTCGTCGACCAAGATGGACGCGACCGTCGAGGTTGCCGTCCGCCTGGGCGTCGACCCCCGCAAGGCGGACCAGATGGTGCGCGGCACCGTCAACCTGCCGCACGGCACCGGTAAGACCGCACGCGTCGTCGTGTTCGCCGTGGGCGAGAAGGCCGCCGAGGCCGAGGCCGCCGGTGCGGACGCCGTGGGCTCCGAGGACCTCATCGAGCGCATCCAGGGCGGTTGGACCGACTTCGACGCCGCGATCGCCACCCCGGACCAGATGGCCAAGGTCGGCCGCATCGCCCGCGTCCTCGGACCGCGTGGCCTGATGCCGAACCCGAAGACCGGCACCGTTACGCCGGACGTCGCGAAGGCTGTCGCCGACATCAAGGGCGGCAAGATCAACTTCCGCGTCGACAAGCAGGCCAACCTGCACTTCGTGATCGGCAAGGCGTCGTTCGACGATGCCAAGCTGGTCGAGAACTACGGCGCCGCGCTGGACGAGATCCTGCGTGCGAAGCCGTCGTCGGCGAAGGGCCGTTACGTCAAGAAGGTCACGGTTTCGACCACCACCGGACCGGGCATCCCGGTGGACCCGAACCGTACCCGCAACCTCCTCGAGGACGGCGAGTAAGTCGCGGCTTCCCGCGATCTGATCGACACCGAAGGCCGGCGCAGAGTGACTCTGCGCCGGCCTTCGGCGTATCCGGAGCGAGGCGAGGCGGGCCCGGCTTCCCCGTGGGTGTGACGCTCGGCACGACGGCCGCCCGAAGGCGGGATCCGTTTTGCGCTGGGGCCCGGACTTCGTTAGTCTTCTCGTTGGAGTTCGGTGCTCGATGCGGACTCCGCCCCGAAAATGTTCTACCCAAGACCGTTGGTCACCGTGCCCAGCAATGGAATCGGTTGAAGGTCCGGGATTGCCCGGCGGCCCACGCAGGAGGACGAGGTGGGGGATGTTTGTCTGCGTCAGGCTTCGGCCAGGAGATGGATTTCCTCGTGTACGCCCCGTGTGCCCTGCACCGGGGCGTTTTGCATGTCACGGGCCGTGTCGGACGACTCACGTCGGAAGACCGTGTCCCAGTGGAACAACGACTGTCACGAGAGGAGGCGAAGTATGGCAAAGCCTGAGAAGGTCTCTGCGGTTGCAGAGATCACCGAGCAGTTCAAGGACTCGTCCGCCGCCGTGATCACGGAATACCGTGGTCTGTCGGTCACGAGTCTGACGCAGCTGCGACGCGCTCTCGGAGAGGGTGCCACCTACTCCGTCGCCAAGAACACCCTGGTCAAGCGTGCCGCCGCTGAGGCGGGCGTCGAGGGCCTTGACGACCTGTTCGTCGGACCGACCGCCATTGCATTCATCAAGGGCGAGCCGGTCGACGCTGCCAAGGCCATCAAGGCCTTCGCAAAGGACAACAAGGCACTCGTCATCAAGGGCGGGTACATGGACGGCGCTGCGCTGTCCGTGGATCAGGTCAACCAGATCGCGGACCTCGAGTCCCGCGAGATCCTGTTGGCCAAGCTCGCCGGCGCGATGAAGGGCAACTTGGCAAAGGCCGCCGGCCTGTTCAACGCTCCCGCTTCGCAGGTGGCCCGTCTGGCCGCCGCGCTGCAGGAGAAGAAGGCTGCGGAGGGTGGGGCCGCCGAGGCTCCCGCCGAAGCCGCTGCCGAATAGCTGATCCGCACCTGCGCATCACAACCATCACCACCTGTCCGGTCGCGGATCGGCGACACAGGACTTTAGAGGAAGGACGCCAATCATGGCGAAGCTCACCACCGAAGAGTTGCTGGACCAGTTCAAGGAGCTCACCCTGCTCGAGCTCTCGGAGTTCGTGAAGGCGTTCGAGGAGACCTTCGAGGTCACCGCCGCTGCTCCGGTCGCCGTTGCCGCTGCCGGCGCCCCGGCTGCCGCTGCTGACGCTGCCGAGGAGCAGGACGAGTTCGACGTCATCCTCGAGTCGGCCGGCGACAAGAAGATCCAGGTCATCAAGGTCGTCCGTGAGGTCGTCTCCGGCCTGGGCCTGAAGGAAGCCAAGGACCTCGTCGAGGGTGCTCCGAAGCCGATCCTGGAGAAGGTTGCCAAGGACGCGGCCGACGCCGCCAAGGAGAAGCTCGAGGCTGCCGGCGCGAAGATCACCGTCAAGTAAGACGAATCTGCGCTGCTTCCACGAAGCAACGAAGGAAAGAGCCGTTCCCGTTGGGGGGCGGCTCTTTCCGTATCCCGGTAGCGTTCGATGCTGCGGCATCGCGCGGCGCCGAAGTGTCCGAAATTACCGGCTTGTATTCCTTACTTACTGGTTAGTAGGATTTGGTGTCACGGATAACACTTCGATGCGATAGAGTGACGCAACCCACAGTGGACCACGCGGTGGGGGGATGTTCCTGACGCGGGAGGTAATGGTGGGAGTCGAGGTAGCGGTCGAGGGGCTCACGAAGTCTTTCGGCTCTCAGAGGATCTGGCAGGACGTGTCGTTGACGCTCCCGGCCGGAGAGGTCAGCGCGCTGCTGGGACCGTCGGGCACCGGTAAGTCGGTGTTCCTCAAGTCCCTGATCGGTCTGCTGCGCCCCGAAGAGGGCTCGATCGTCATCGACGGCACCGACATCCTCCAGTGCTCGTCGCGGGAGCTGTACGAGATCCGCAAGCTGTTCGGTGTCCTCTTCCAGGACGGCGCGCTCTTCGGCTCCATGAACCTGTACGACAACGTCGCGTTCCCGTTGCGCGAGCACACCAAGAAGTCCGAGTCCGAGATCCGCAAGATCGTGATGGAGAAGCTCGAGCTCAACGGCCTGGTGGGCGCGGAAGGCAAGCTGCCCGGCGAGATCTCCGGTGGCATGCGCAAGCGCGCCGGGCTGGCGCGAGCGCTGGTGCTCGATCCGCAGATCATCCTCGTCGACGAGCCGGACTCCGGTCTCGACCCGGTGCGCACCACCTACCTGAGCCAGCTGCTGATCGACATCAACGCGCAGATCGACGCGACGATCCTGATCGTCACGCACAACATCAACCTGGCGCGCACGGTGCCCGACAACCTCGGCATGCTCTTCCGCAAGCAGCTCGTCATGTTCGGGCCGCGCGAGGTGCTGCTCACCAGTGACGAGCCGGTCGTCCACCAGTTCCTCAACGGCAGCAAGATCGGCCCCATCGGCATGTCGGAGGAGAAGGACGAGGCCCAGATGGCGCAGGAGCAGGCGCTCGTGGACGCCGGTCACCACCACGGTGGTACCGACGATGTCTACGGTGTCGTTCCGCAGATGGAGGCCACCCCCGGACTTCCCGTCCGTCAGGCGGTCGGGCGCCGACAGGCTCGGGTGCGCGAGATCCTCCACACCCTCCCGGCCGATGCGCAGCAGAGCATTCTCGAGAGCATGAACGACGACCAGGCCACCCAGGTCATTCCCGCTTACGACGACGGCGGCCGCGACTCGGCCTCGTTCGAGCACGGTTAGGGGCACTGCGTATGGGGGGTACTCGCGCCTCGCTGATGAAGCCCGTCACCGGAGCCCTCACTCAAGCCGGCAACATCGTCCAGCTGTTCGTCGACGTTGTTCGCAACACGTTCCGGCGGCCGTTCCAGTTCAAGGAATTCATCGAACAGGCATGGTTCATCGCGAGCGTCACGATCCTGCCGACCGCGCTCGTCGCGATCCCGTTCGGTGCCGTCGTGTCGTTGCAGACCGGCTCGCTGATCAAGCAGTTGGGTGCCGAAGCGTTCACCGGCGCCGCCAGCGTGCTGGCGGTGATCCAGCAGGGCAGTCCCATCGTCACCGCACTGCTCATCGCGGGCGCCGCCGGCTCGGCCGTCACCGCCGATCTCGGCTCACGGACCATCCGTGAGGAGATCGACGCGATGGAAGTACTCGGCATCAATCCGATCCAACGACTCGTCGTGCCGAGGGTGCTCGCGATGGTGCTCGTCGCGGTGTTGCTCAACGGACTGGTGTCCGTGGTCGGCATCGCGGGCGGCTACTTCTTCAACGTGGTGCTCCAAGGCGGTACCCCCGGTGCGTACCTGGCGTCGTTCTCCGCGCTGGCACAGCTGCCGGACCTGTACATCGCCGAGGTGAAGGCGGCGATCTTCGGCGTCATCGCGGGCGTCATCGCGGCCTACAAGGGCCTGACGCCCAAGGGCGGCCCGAAGGGTGTCGGCGAGGCGGTGAACCAGGCGGTCGTCATCACCTTCCTGGTGCTGTTCTTCGCCAACCTCATCCTCACCATGGTGTACCTGCAGATCGTTCCGGCGAAGGGGGCGTGACCCGATGACGATCGCACGGGGGCGCGGTGACTACGCGCTCATCCGCGCCCGCCGCTGGGCGCGCAAGCCGTTGGACGTGCTCGACAACGCCGGCGAGCAGATGTCGTTCTACTCGCGGGCCATCGCGTGGACGCCACGCACCCTGCGGCGCTACCGCAAGGAGATGCTCCGGCTGCTCGCCGAGGTGACCTTCGGCAGCGGTGCGCTCGCGGTCATCGGCGGCACCATCGGCGTCATCGTCATGATGTCCGGGTTCACTGGCGTCGTCGTCGGACTGCAGGGCTTCGCGGCCCTGGACCAGATCGGCAGCTCGGTGCTCACGGGCTTCCTGTCGGCGTACGTGAACACCCGTGAGATCGCGCCGATCGTCGCGGCGCTGGCCTTGTCGGCCACCGTCGGCTGTGGTTTCACCGCCCAACTCGGTGCAATGCGCATCTCCGAGGAGATCGACGCCCTCGAGGTCATGGCGGTACCGAGCGTGCCCTTCCTGGTCACGACCCGCATGATCGCCGGGTTCATCGCGGTGATCCCGCTGTACATCGTCGGCCTGCTCGCCGCGTACCTCGCCTCCCGCGTGGTCAGTACCGTCTTCAACGGCCAGTCCACGGGCTCGTACGACCACTACTTCAATCTGTTCCTGCCGCCCGAGGACGTGCTGTGGTCCTTCGGTAAGGTCCTCGTCTTCGCCTTCGTGCTGATCCTCATCCACTGCTACTACGGGTTCCACGCCCGCGGTGGCCCCGCGGGTGTCGGTGTCGCGGTCGGCCATGCCGTGCGCACCGCGATCGTCACGATCGCGGTCCTGGACTTCTTCCTGAGCCTCGCGATCTGGGGGACCACGACCACGGTGCGGGTGGCCGGATGATCGAGTCACCGTCGAAGCTCCGCCGTCGCGTCCTGGGAATCGTCTTCTTCCTGGTGCTCGCGTTGTTCCTGGGCGGCACGATCGCCAGCTACAACAAGACCTTCACCCCCGTCGTCAAGGTCGACCTCGTGACCGACACCGTGGGCAACGCGCTGCCGCGCAACGCCGACGTCAAGGTCCGCGGGCTCATCGTGGGCGAGGTGCGCGAGGCGTCCACCGAGAACGGCAAGGTCACTTCCGTGATGGCGATCAACCCGGACAAGGCCGAGCTGATCCCGTCCAACGCCACGGCCCGGCTGCTGCCGAAGACGCTGTTCGGCGAGCGCTACGTCGATTTGGTGATCCCGGAGAACCCGAGTCCCAACCACATCCGAGCCGGCGACACCATCCAGCAGGACGCCAGCGGCAACGCGGTCGAGCTCGGCCGGATGCTCGACGGTCTGCTGCCGCTGCTCCAGGCGATTCCGCCGGAGAGTCTGGCGTCCACGCTGGGGGCGTTGTCGCAGGCGCTCGACGGCCGAGGCGAGCAGCTGGGCGTCACGCTCGACCAGCTCGACACGATCTTCGGGGGAGTCAACAGCCGCATGCCCGACCTGAAGGCGGGACTGCAGAGCTTCGCGACGTTCACCCAGACGTACTCGGACGCCGCGCCGCAGCTGGTCGACGCGCTCGACAACCTGCGCACCACCAACGCCACGGTGGTGCAGGAGCGCAGTTCGATCGACGCTCTCATCGCGTCGGTGACCTCCACCGGCTCGGACACCGCGGACCTGCTCACCACCAACCGCGAGTCCGTCATCTCGATCGCGGCGGACTCGCGCGAGGCGCTCGAGACCCTCGCCCGGTTCTCCGGCACGTTCGGTTGCACATTCGCGAACTTCGCGGACGTCATGGGCCGATCGGGCGCGATCACCGGTGAGGGATCCGACCTGCCGGGTGCGCGGGCCACCATCGAACTCGTCAACCCTCGGGGCCGTTACCTGCCCAACCAGGACGAGCCCCGTCTGATCGACAGCCGCGGCCCGCGCTGCTACGAGCCGCCGCCGCTGGGCGTCGACATCGGGCAGTACCCGGGCGGCTCCATCCACGACGGTTCCTACCAGGTGCCGACGCGGAACCCGGGTGATCAGGACATCCCCGACGTCGCGTCCCCGCAGTACTCGATGGTGCCGGCGGCGACCGCCCCGGCGTCGTACGTGGGTTCGCCGCTCGAACGCGACACCCTGGCGGTGGTGTACGGCGAGGCCACCGGCACCGCGCCGGAGGACGTGCCGGCGTGGGCCGCGCAGATCGGTGCACCGGCACTTCGTGGAAAGGAGGTGAGCGTCAAGTGAGGCAACAACTGCGTGGGGTGGCTGCCCCGTTCACGAAGCTGGTGATCTTCGCGTTGGTGACGATCCTGGCGACGGGCTTCCTGGCGCTCACGATCGCGAACACCAGCACCACGGGTGGCACCAAGTTCAGCGCGCGGTTCACCGACGTCACCTCGCTCAACAAGGGTGACGAGATCCGGATCGCCGGCGTCCGCGTCGGCCAGGTCACCAAGATCGAGATCGTCGACGACCGTGAGGCGCAGGTGGAGTTCGCGCTCTCCGATCGGGACTGGCTGCCCGCCAGCACCACCGCGACCATCCGGTTCCGCAACCTCGTCGGGCAGCGGTACATCGCGCTCGAGCAGGGCACCGGACAGCAGGGCTTCAAGATGACCGCGGGGGAGACGATCCCGCTGGACCGGACCAAGCCGGCCGTGAACCTCACGACGCTGTTCAACGGGTTCCGTCCGCTGTTCCAGACGCTCAGCGCGGACGACGTCAACAAGCTGTCGTACCAGATCATCCAGGTCTTCCAGGGGGAGGGCGGAACCATCGAGGAACTCGTCGCGAACACCGCGTCCCTCACCAACACGATCGCGGACAAGGACAAGGTGATCGGGGATCTCGTCACCAACCTGCAGAAGGTTCTCGACACCGTGAACCAGCACGACGAGCAGGTGGATCAGCTGATCGTCAACACCGAGAAGTTGGTCAGCGGGCTCAACGCCGACCGCGGGGTGATCGGCCGGTCGGTGCAGTCGCTGTCGGAGCTGACCAGCGCCACCGCCGACCTCCTGGTCCCGACCCGGCCGTCGA
This sequence comes from Rhodococcus sp. SGAir0479, assembly GCF_005484805.1. Lineage (NCBI taxonomy): Bacteria > Bacillati > Actinomycetota > Actinomycetes > Mycobacteriales > Nocardiaceae > Rhodococcus > Rhodococcus sp. SGAir0479. Next base: position 3,067,250 of record NZ_CP039432.1, on the reverse strand, counting down.
TCCAGGGCTCGATCGCCGGGATCAACACGCTGGCCGGGCAGATCAACGAACGGTCCGACGACGTGAACCAGGTGCTCGCCAACCTGCCCGTGAAGATGGAGAAACTGGGACGCGCCGGCAGCTACGGGTCGTGGTTCCAGTTCTATCTCTGCGGAATCGACGTCGTCGCCGGTCCCGGCACGGCGCCGCAGCTGAACCTGCCGACGAACCTGCCGACGGTGAACCAGCCGATCTACACCAACGCGGCCCCGCGCTGCTACGCGGACGGTGCCCGATGACCAAGAAGCGCAATCCCGCCGTCACCGGTGCCCTCGGCATCGTGGTGATCCTCCTCGCGACGATGTCGGCGTTCTTCCTGGACAGCCTGCCGATCGTCGGTGCCGCCAACCGGTACACCGCCGAGTTCACCGAGGCCGCCGGGCTCAAGGCCGGCAACGAGGTCCGGGTCGCCGGCGTGAAGGTCGGCAAGGTCACCGGGATCGACCTGGACGGTGACCGGGTCCTCGTGACCTTCCAGACGAAGGACGCGTGGGTGGGCGACCAGAGCACCGCGTCGATCCAGATCAAGACGATCCTGGGGCAGAAGTACCTCTCGCTCGATCCGCGCGGCACCGAGGTGCTGCGCCCGGGGGTGCACATTCCGCTCGAGCGGACCACGTCCCCGTACGACGTCATCGACGCCTTCAGTGACGCCGCGACCACGCTCGAGGAGATCGACACGACGCAGCTGGCCTCGAGTTTCGACGTGCTGTCGCAGTCGTTCGCCGGCACCCCCGACGAGATCCGGGGTTCGCTGGACGGCGTCGCCCGCCTGTCGGAGACCGTGTCCAAGCGCGACCAGGAACTCAAGAAGCTGTTCGAGGCGACGAAGCACACGTCGCAGATCCTGGCGGACCGCAACGAGCAATTCGAGCAGATCCTCGCCAACGGCGGCACGCTGCTGGCCGAGCTGAACACCCGGCAGCAGGCGATCGGCCAGCTGCTCACCACCACCCAGACCCTGTCGCGGGAGCTGACCGGGCTGGTCGCCGACAACGAGGCCCAGATCACGCCGGCCCTCACCCAACTGCAGGGCGCGATCGACCTCCTCAACCGGAACCAACAGAACGTGAGCAAGGCACTCGAGTACGCGGCACCGTTCTACCGGATCTACGCCAACGTCCTCGGCAACGGTCGGTGGTTCGACACCGTGGTGACCAACCTGACCCCGCCCGGGCTGCCGGACATCCCCGGTTACCGCGAGCCGATGCGCACCCTGGGGGGTAACTGATGAGCCAGTCGTGGGCCGGCAACCGCCGATGGATCCCGGTGGCGTTGATCGCCGCCGTCCTCGTGGTGGTCGCCGGAGTGCTGTGGTGGGTGTTCGAGAACGCCGGCACCACCAAGATCACGGCCTACTTCGACAAGTCGATCGGCATCTACGAGGGGTCCGACGTGCGGGTCCTCGGTGTGAAGGTGGGCACGGTCGATTCGGTGGAGCCGCAGGGTGATCAGGTGCAGGTGACGATGACCGTCGACCGCGGTGTCGACATTCCGGCCGACGCCAAGGCTGCGCAGGTCACGCCGTCGGTGGTGTCCGACCGCTTCATCCAGCTCACGCCCGCGTACACCGGCGGGGAGAAGATGAGCCGCGACGCGACGATCCCGCGTGAGCGGACGGCCACCCCGGTCGAGGTCGACCAGCTGTACGCCAGCGTCACCGACCTGTCGGAGGCGCTGGGGCCCAACGGCGCCAACAAGGACGGCGCGCTGTCGGGGCTGGTGGACACCGCGGCGGCGAACCTCGACGGCAACGGCGACGCCTTGGGCAACACCTTCACCCAGCTGTCGGCGGCGGCGCGCACGCTGTCGGACTCGCGCGCCGACATCTTCGACACCGTCAAGAACCTTCAGGTGTTCGTCAGCGCGCTCGCGGCGAACGACGCGCAGGTGCGCCAGTTCAACACCCAGCTCGCGGACCTGAGCGGCTTCCTCGCGGGTGAGAAGGAGAACCTGGGTCTCGCGCTCAACCAGCTGTCGCTCGCGTTGGGCGACGTCGCCCGATTCGTCGAGAACAACCGGGAACTGCTCGGCCAGAACCTCGACGGGCTCACGACCGTCACGCAGACCGTCGCCGACAAGCGGGACTCGTTGGCAGAGGCGCTCGTGACGCTGCCGCTCGCGATCAGCAACCTGGTGAACTCGCACGACGCGGAATCCGGGACGCTGCAGATGCGCGTGGACCTGCCCGATCTGCAGGACCCGTACGGGCTGGGCTGCAAGCTGATCGACGTCGCGAAGCTGCTGCCGGGAGACCCCCGATTCGAGGCCTTGGGCCGCCAGATGAAGCCGGTCATCGACAACTGCAAGGCGATCACCGACCAGATCACCGCGGGTCAGAAGACGCCGACGCTGAATCTGCCGCTCGGCATCCTGAGTGGCGACAATCTGCAGCGTGGGGCAGTCCCGGGCACGGTTCCGGGTACGCCGTCGCCGCGTTTGGGGGGCACGCCGTGAACACTCGGAGGATGAGGGCGGCCGCGGTGGCCGCCGGAGTGAGCGTCGTCGCGCTGACCGCCAGCGCGTGCGGCTCGGCAGGCATCTACTCGATCCCGCTGCCCGGCGGAGCCGACATCGGCAAGGACCCGATGCACCTGAAGATCCAGTTCGACGACGTCCTCGACCTGGTCCCGCAGTCGGCGGTCAAGGTCGACGGCGTGGCGGTCGGCCGGGTCGAGTCGATCTCGGTGGCCCCGGACGGGTGGACCGCGGAGGTCGACACGCTGGTCGCCGACTCGGTCGACCTGCCGGCCAACGCGATCGCCGAGGTGCAGCAGTCGAACCTGCTCGGTGAGAAATTCATCGCGATCTCGGCGCCGGCGCAGAACGCCTCGAGCGAGCGCCTGGCGAGCGGCGCCACCATTCCGGTGGACCGCACCCGGCACGCCACCGACATCGAGCAGGTGCTGGGCGCGCTGTCGCTGCTCCTCAACGGCGGCGGCGTCGCGCAGTTGCAGCCCATCGTGTCGGAACTCGAGAAGGCGCTGGACGGCCGCGAACCCAAGGTTCGCGGGCTGCTGGAACAGGCGAACACACTGATCGCCGGGCTCGAGGAGCAGCGCGACTCGATCACTCGCGCGCTCGACGGTCTCGACACCCTCAACAGCCGGGTGGTGGAGCAGACGGACGAGCTCGGCAAGATCCTCGACGAGCTGCCCGAGGGCGTCGAGATCCTGTCGGAACAGCGTCCGCAGCTGGTGGAGATGCTCGCGCAGGTCGACCGGCTCGGCCAGGTCGGCACCGACGTCATCAACCGGTCCAAGGACGACCTGATCGCGGATCTGCGGGCCCTGCGCCCCACCCTGCAGCAGCTGGGTGCCGCCGCCCCGGACATCATCACGTCCGCCCCGATCCTGCCCACGTTCCCGTTCCCGGACTCCATCATCCCGTCGATCCACGGCGGCCAGGCCAACGTGTTCCTGTCGATCGATCTCCAGATCGGTGACGTGCTCTCGAACCTCGGTGTCGGCAAGCCCGACCCCGTCTACTACCCGCCCAAGTACGGTCCGGCGGTCCCGGTGAACCCGAGCAATCCGTACTACAACGGCAACGGACCCCGACCGGGCTGGCCGACGGTGTCGCTGCTGCCGGTGCCGCCGATCGTGCCCAACCCGGTGCCCGAGGCGGGTGCCGCACCGGTCGCCGCGCCGGCGGCCGCGAACCCGTTCGACGCGTTCCTGAATCAGCTGGGGGTGGGTGAGTAATGGTCTCGCGGGTGGTCAAGTGGCAGTTGGTGGCCTTCGTGGTCGTCGCCGTGCTCGGTATCGGGTACGTCGGCGCCCGGTACGTCCGTCTGGACACGCTGCTCGGTTTCGGTGAGTACCGGGTCAATGCGCAGCTCGCTACGTCGGGTGGCATCTTCACCAACGCCGAGGTCACGTACCGGGGCGTCCCGGTCGGCCGTGTCGGTGACCTCGAGCTCACGAAGGACGGGGTGTCGGTCGCGCTGATGATCGACAACAGTGCGCCGCAGATTCCGGCGTCGGCCCGCGCCGTCGTCGCGAACCGGTCCGCGATCGGTGAGCAGTACGTGGATCTGCAGCCCGACACGGACGAGGGTCCGTACCTCACCGACGGTTCGGTGATCACCGAACCGAACACTGCCACCCCGATCCCGGTGGAGGAGCTGGTCGGAAGCGTCGACCGGCTGGCCCGGTCGGTGCCTACCGATGCGCTGCACACGACGGTCGTGGAGCTCGGCAACGCGCTCACCGGCAAGGGTGAGGATCTGCAGGTGCTGGTCGATTCGCTCGGCCGCTTCACCGATACCGCGAACGAGGCCCTGCCGCAGACACTCACGTTCATCAGCGACGGCCGTACGGTCCTCGACACGCAGGCCGACCAGTCCGGTGCGATCCGCACCTTCAGCGACGGTCTGCTCCAGGTGGCGGCCCAGTTGAAGTCGAGCGATCCGGACGTGCGCCGACTGATCGGGACCGGGACGGACGCCACCCGGACGGTCGGCAAGCTCGTGACCGACAGCGGTGACGCGCTCACGACGGACCTGACGAATCTGGCGACCACCACGACCACGCTGGGGCCGCGGGCTATCGCCCTGCAACCGATCTTCCAGTTCCTGCCGGCGCTGTCGGCCGGTGCGTCGGCCGTCGCGCCGGGTGACGGGACCATCCATTTCGGGCTCGTCCTCGAGACCAACAACCCGGTGGCGTGCACGCGGGGGTACGAGGGGACGCAGGAGATTCTCGACCGGATGAAGGCCGAGAACCCGAATTTCGACGACACCGTCGACGACTTCCCGTTCAACACCGATGTCCGATGCGCCGTCGAGGAGGGAAATCCCACGGGCGTGCGCAGTGCGGACCGGGTGGTCTACGCCGACCCGCAGACCCCGCAGCCGTGGGACAGCACCCCCAAGGTCGACCCCGACAAGCTCAATCTCAACCCGATCGCCACCCAGCTCGCGACCCTCATGGGCGTCGCGCCGGTCCGGTAGCGTTCGGCGCACAATCGTTACCCGAGAGTAAGGTTGCCGTGTGACGGACACCACGACCAAGAACACCAAGCCCCTCGTCGCCGCCACGGTCGCGGTGACCGTCGTCCTCGTCGGCGCCCTCGTCGCCGCCGTGTGGTTCGGCGTCGGATGGGCACGCGCCGCGTTCGTGGAGAAGCCCAAGGCCGACGCCCGCGAGTCCGCGTTGGCCGACGCGCGCCAGGCGGCGATCAATCTCAACTCGTTCGACGCCGCGAATCTCGACCGGTCCTTCGCCGACATCCAGTCGTCGATCACCGGGGATCTCACCAAGGATCTCGACGCCACCCGGGATCAGCTGACCAAGCAGACGCAGGAGACCGGGGCCCGCAGCACCGCCGAGGTGCTGGGCGCGACGCTGACGACGCTCAATTCCGACGACGGCACCGCCGACGCGATGATCGTCCTGGCCACCACGACCACGTGGCCCGATCAGTCCTCGCGCAAGGTGCGGGTGACGATGCGGCTGACCATGACCGAGGACGACGACGGCGTGTGGCGCGCATCGAAGTCCGTGAACCTCGGCAACGCCGCGGTCCTGGACCAGACCCCGGCCCCGAATGCCACGCCCCCGGCCCCGGATGCGCCGGCGGATTCGAACGCGCCGGCCGAGTCCGGCACCGGCGACCGGTAGCGCCCGACAGTCTTCCCCGATTCCCGGATCTCGCCGTGCGTGCACCGAGGTCATCCGGAAGGAGTTCCCCCATGCCTCCCATTCGTCGCAGGACCGGTGCCGGTCCGTCCCCGCGCCGCCCCAAGGTCGCCGGTAGCTCCGCCGGGGCCGTGCCGCCGGCGCGCCCGGCCGCCGGTACGGCGGAGCCCGAGGGCGTCGAGCCCGCCGCGACCCGCGTCGAGCCCGCCGCGACCCGCGTCGAGCCCGCCGCGACCCGCGTCGAGCCCGCCGCGACCCGTGCCGAGGAGCCCGGCCCCGCGGCATCGGGGACCGGGCAGCAGAGCTTCGGTACGGCCGTCGCGGAGCGCGCCGCGGAAGAGAGGGCCATTGCCCATGTCGACGCCGACGCCCCGGACGGGGAGGCGCCCGACCCGGACTACGTTCCGCCCAGCGAGCAGACGGCCGACGGAGAGACCGAGGACGCGCCGACGCGCTCGCGGCTGAGCTGGCGGCTCGTGGCCGCCCTCGGGGTGGCGGCCGTGGTCCTCGCGGTGTTCGCGGTCGTCGCGGCGCTGCGTCCGGGCGCCGAGGTGAACAACACCGCGTTCGTCGACATCGCGGGGACGTCGGAGGTCACCGAGGCCGCCCGGTCGGCGCTGGAGACGCTCTACGCGTACGCGCCCGACTCCATCGACCAGTACCCGGACCGTGCCCACGCCGTCCTCACCGACTCGATGCGGGCCGAGTTCGACAAGACCGTCGAACCCACCGTGTCCGCGGTCAAGCAGTCCGGCACCAGCACCACCGTGCAGTTGAGCGACGTCGGCGTGAAGGTCCTCGACGGCGATCGCGCCGAGCTGATCGTGAACATGACCGTCAGTGCGGAGATGAACGGTGTCGCGCAGGACAGCGCGTCCGGCCCGTTGATCGTTCAGATGGAAAAAGTGGGCGGTGTGTGGCTATTGTCTGACATTGCGGATCAGTAGCCGGGCAGTCGACAGATCGGTCAGCGCCTCCCTGTCCCCGGTGATCCGCGCCTTTCGAGCCGCGTCCACAGCGCCGCAAAGTTCGTGCGTCGACCCCCGCACCCGCCGTCCGCGGCACGGTGGGGTCGAAACACCGGGACTAGGCTTGACGCGGCGCGCACCACGCGTCACTCTATGCGTGAACATTCGCGCGGTTCTCCGCGCGCGGCACCCGCAAGGTGTGCCCTTCTGCGCCCGGCTCGACATCTACTGAGTTTGGGTGTACTTTTGGACGTTGCGCTGGCTGCCTCCTGTCCACCTCTCGACCTCACTGCGGCGAAGTGATCCACTTCCTGCTCCTGTGGCGAGGATTCGTTCGGGTTGTGACCAGCGAATTCGCCCCACATGAAGAAGCAGATACAGCGGCGGTCGCACCAGCAAGAGCGGCCCGCGTGAGGTGCTGGAAGGACGCATCTTGGCAGTCTCTAGCCAGACCAAGGCAGTTGCCGGAATCCCCGGAGCCCCGAAGAGGGTTTCGTTCGCGAAGATTCGCGAACCCCTCGAAGTCCCAGGGCTCCTCGATCTACAGACTGATTCGTTCGAATGGTTGATCGGCTCGCAGGGCTGGCGTGAGCGCGCAGCCGCGCGTGGCGACGGAGCGGTCACGGGTGGTCTCGAAGAGATCCTGGCCGAGCTCTCGCCCATCGAGGACTTCTCGGGCTCGATGTCCCTGTCCTTCTCGGACCCGCGCTTCGACGAGGTCAAGGCCTCGGTCGACGAGTGCAAAGACAAGGACATGACCTACGCGGCGCCGCTGTTCGTCACCGCCGAGTTCATCAACAACAACACCGGTGAGATCAAGAGCCAGACGGTCTTCATGGGTGATTTCCCGATGATGACCGACAAGGGCACGTTCATCATCAACGGCACCGAGCGTGTCGTCGTCTCGCAGCTCGTCCGTTCGCCGGGCGTGTACTTCGACGAGAACATCGACAAGAGCACCGAGAAGACCCTGCACAGCGTCAAGGTCATCCCGGGCCGTGGTGCATGGCTCGAGTTCGACGTCGACAAGCGCGACACCGTCGGTGTCCGCATCGACCGCAAGCGCCGTCAGCCGGTCACCGTGCTGCTGAAGGCACTCGGCTGGACCACCGAGCAGATCACCGAGCGCTTCGGCTTCTCCGAGATCATGATGTCGACGCTCGAGAAGGACAACACCGCCGGCACCGACGAGGCGCTGCTCGACATCTACCGCAAGCTGCGCCCGGGCGAGCCGCCGACGAAGGAGAGCGCGCAGACCCTGCTGGAGAACCTGTTCTTCAAGGACAAGCGCTACGACCTCGCTCGCGTGGGCCGCTACAAGATCAACAAGAAGCTGGGCCTGAACACCGGCCTGCCGATCGAGGCGTCGACCCTCACCGAGGAAGACATCGTCGCGACGATCGAGTACCTGGTGCACCTGCACGCCGGTGACACCGTGATGACCGCTCCCGGCGGCGTCGAGGTGCCCGTCGAGGTCGACGACATCGACCACTTCGGCAACCGTCGTCTGCGCACGGTCGGCGAGCTGATCCAGAACCAGATCCGCGTCGGCCTGTCCCGCATGGAGCGCGTGGTCCGCGAGCGTATGACGACCCAGGACGTCGAGGCCATCACGCCGCAGACCCTGATCAACATCCGCCCGGTCGTCGCCGCGATCAAGGAGTTCTTCGGAACCTCCCAGCTGTCGCAGTTCATGGACCAGAACAACCCGCTGTCGGGTCTGACCCACAAGCGTCGTCTGTCGGCGCTGGGCCCCGGCGGTCTGTCCCGTGAGCGCGCCGGCCTCGAGGTCCGCGACGTCCACCCGTCGCACTACGGCCGCATGTGCCCGATCGAGACCCCGGAAGGCCCGAACATCGGCCTGATCGGTTCGCTGTCGGTGTACGCACGGGTCAATCCGTTCGGCTTCATCGAGACGCCGTACCGCAAGGTCGTCGACGGCACGGTCACCGACCAGGTCGACTACCTCACCGCGGACGAGGAGGACCGCCACGTCGTAGCGCAGGCCAACTCGCCGGTCGACTCGTCGGGCCACTTCACCGAGGACCGCGTCCTGGTCCGTCGTAAGGGCGGCGAGGTCGAGTTCGTCTCGTCCTCCGACGTCGACTACATGGACGTCTCGCCGCGCCAGATGGTCTCGGTCGCGACCGCGATGATTCCGTTCCTCGAGCACGACGACGCCAACCGTGCCCTCATGGGCGCGAACATGCAGCGTCAGGCGGTCCCGCTGGTGCGCAGCGAGGCCCCGCTGGTCGGTACCGGCATGGAGCTGCGTGCCGCCGTCGACGCCGGCGACGTCATCGTCACCGAGAAGAGCGGTGTGGTCGAGGAGGTCTCCTCGGACTACGTCACCGTGATGGCCGACGACGGCAGCCGCAAGACCTACCGTCTGCGCAAGTTCGCCCGCTCCAACCAGGGCACGTGCGCCAACCAGCGTCCGATCGTGGACGAGGGTCAGCGCGTCGAGTCCGGCCAGGTCCTCGCCGACGGCCCCTGCACCGAGAACGGTGAGATGGCGCTCGGCAAGAACCTGCTCGTGGCGATCATGCCGTGGGAGGGTCACAACTACGAGGACGCGATCATCCTGTCGCAGCGCCTCGTGGAGGAGGACGTCCTCACCTCGATCCACATCGAGGAGCACGAGATCGATGCCCGCGACACCAAGCTCGGTGCCGAGGAGATCACGCGGGACATCCCGAACGTCTCGGACGAGGTCCTCGCGGACCTCGACGAGCGTGGCATCGTCCGGATCGGTGCCGAGGTTCGCGACGGCGACATCCTCGTCGGCAAGGTCACCCCGAAGGGCGAGACCGAGCTGACCCCGGAGGAGCGCCTGCTGCGCGCGATCTTCGGTGAGAAGGCCCGCGAGGTCCGCGACACGTCCCTCAAGGTGCCGCACGGTGAGTCCGGCAAGGTCATCGGCATCCGCGTGTTCTCCCGCGAGGACGACGACGATCTGCCTCCGGGCGTCAACGAGCTGGTCCGCGTCTACGTTGCCCAGAAGCGCAAGATCCAGGACGGCGACAAGCTCGCCGGCCGCCACGGCAACAAGGGCGTCATCGGCAAGATCCTCCCGCAGGAGGACATGCCGTTCCTGCCCGACGGCACCCCGGTCGACATCATCCTCAACACGCACGGTGTTCCGCGTCGTATGAACATCGGTCAGGTGCTCGAGACCCATCTCGGCTGGATCGGCAAGACCGGCTGGAACGTCCAGATCGCGGGCGACGGCTCGCGGCCGGACTGGGCCGAGACCCTGCCCGAGGAGATGCTGTCCGCCCCGTCCGACTCGAACATCGCCACCCCGGTGTTCGACGGTGCCAAGGAGGACGAGCTCACCGGTCTGCTCGGTTCGACGCTGCCGAACCGTGACGGCGAGCGCATGGTCGGCCCCGACGGCAAGGCGACGCTGTTCGACGGTCGCTCCGGCGAGCCGTTCCCGTACCCGGTGTCGGTCGGCTACATGTACATCATCAAGCTGCACCACCTGGTCGACGACAAGATCCACGCGCGTTCGACCGGCCCGTACTCGATGATCACCCAGCAGCCGCTCGGCGGTAAGGCCCAGTTCGGTGGCCAGCGCTTCGGTGAGATGGAGTGCTGGGCGATGCAGGCGTACGGCGCCGCCTACACCCTGCAGGAGCTGCTCACCATCAAGTCGGACGACGTCGTCGGCCGCGTGAAGGTGTACGAGGCGATCGTCAAGGGCGAGAACATCCCCGAGCCGGGCATCCCCGAGTCCTTCAAGGTGCTCCTCAAGGAGCTCCAGTCGCTGTGCCTCAACGTGGAGGTGCTGTCCTCGGACGGCGCTGCCATTGCGATGGCCGACGGCGACGACGAGGACCTCGAGCGTGCCGCCGCGAACCTGGGCATCAACCTGTCCCGGAACGAGGCCGCGACCGTGGACGATCTCGCGAACTAGTTTTACGGTCCCCGGGCCGTGGGGATGCCCACGGCACCCACGGCCCGGGGGCGCTAGAGCACATTTGAATTGGCAGTCAGGACAAGCGGATCTCACCCGCTGATCCACAATCCCTCTGGGGAAAGGAAGTTACGTGCTCGACGTCAACTTCTTCGATGAACTCCGCATCGGTCTCGCGACCGCGGAGGACATCCGCAACTGGTCCTACGGCGAGGTCAAGAAGCCGGAGACCATCAACTACCGCACGCTCAAGCCCGAGAAGGACGGCCTCTTCTGCGAGAAGATCTTCGGCCCCACCCGGGACTGGGAGTGCTACTGCGGTAAGTACAAGCGCGTTCGCTTCAAGGGCATCATCTGCGAGCGCTGCGGTGTCGAGGTGACTCGCGCCAAGGTGCGTCGTGAGCGCATGGGCCACATCGAGCTCGCCGCTCCCGTCACCCACATCTGGTACTTCAAGGGTGTGCCGAGCCGTCTCGGCTACCTGCTGGACCTGGCTCCGAAGGATCTCGAGAAGATCATCTACTTCGCCGCCTACGTCATCGTCGGTGTCGACGAGGAGCTGCGTCACAACGAGCTCTCCACGCTCGAGGCCGAGATGGAGGTCGAGAAGAAGACCGTCGCCGATCAGCGTGACGCCGATCTCGAGGCTCGTGCGCAGAAGCTCGAGGCCGACATCGCCGAGCTCGAGGCCGAGGGCGCCAAGTCCGACGTCCGCCGCAAGGTCAAGGACGGTGGCGAGCGCGAGATGCGTCAGCTGCGTGACCGTGCGCAGCGCGAGCTCGACCGTCTCGACGAGATCTGGAACACGTTCACGAAGCTGAGCGTCAAGCAGCTCATCGTGGACGAGAGCCTGTACCGCGAGCTGGTCGACCGCTACGGCGAGTACTTCACCGGTGCGATGGGCGCGGAGTCCATCCAGATCCTCATGCGCAACTTCGACATCGAGGCCGAGGCCGAGTCGCTGCGCGAGACCATCCGCTCCGGCAAGGGCCAGAAGAAGCTGCGTGCTCTCAAGCGCCTCAAGGTCGTCGCGGCGTTCCAGCAGTCCGGCAACTCGCCCATGGGTATGGTGCTCGACGCCGTTCCGGTGATCCCGCCGGAGCTGCGTCCGATGGTTCAGCTCGACGGTGGCCGTTTCGCGACGTCCGACCTCAACGACCTGTACCGCCGTGTCATCAACCGCAACAACCGCCTCAAGCGACTGATCGACCTCGGTGCCCCCGAGATCATCGTCAACAACGAGAAGCGGATGCTGCAGGAGTCCGTGGATGCGCTGTTCGACAACGGCCGTCGTGGCCGGCCCGTCACGGGTCCGGGCAACCGTCCGCTGAAGTCGCTGTCCGATCTGCTCAAGGGCAAGCAGGGCCGCTTCCGTCAGAACCTGCTCGGTAAGCGCGTCGACTACTCGGGCCGTTCGGTCATTGTCGTCGGTCCGCAGCTCAAGCTGCACCAGTGCGGTCTGCCGAAGCTGATGGCGCTCGAGCTGTTCAAGCCGTTCGTCATGAAGCGACTGGTCGACCTCAACCACGCGCAGAACATCAAGTCCGCGAAGCGCATGGTCGAGCGTCAGCGCCCGCAGGTGTGGGACGTCCTCGAAGAGGTCATCAACGAGCACCCGGTGCTGCTGAACCGTGCACCCACGCTGCACCGCCTCGGCATCCAGGCGTTCGAGCCCCAGCTCGTCGAGGGCAAGGCGATCCAGCTGCACCCGCTGGTGTGTGAGGCCTTCAACGCCGACTTCGACGGTGACCAGATGGCCGTGCACCTGCCGCTGTCCGCGGAGGCGCAGGCCGAGGCTCGCATCCTGATGCTGTCGTCGAACAACATCCTGTCGCCGGCATCGGGCCGCCCGCTCGCCATGCCGCGTCTGGACATGGTGACGGGTCTGTTCCACCTGACCCGTCAGGTCGACGGCGCGCTGGGCGAGTACCTGCCCGCCACCAACGACGAGGCCGAGCAGGGCGTCTACTCGACCCCGGCCGAGGCCCAGATGGCGGTCGACCGCGGCGTGCTGTCGGTGCAGGCGAAGATCAAGGTGCGCCTGACCCACCAGCGTCCGCCGCGCGAGGTCGAGGCGGAGCTCTTCCCGGAGGGCTGGAACTACGGCGACGGCTGGACCACCGAGACGACTCTCGGCCGCGTCATGTTCAACGATCTGCTGCCGGCGGACTACCCGTTCGTCAACGAGCAGATGCCGAAGAAGCGTCAGGCGACGATCATCAACGATCTCGCCGAGCGTTACCCGATGATCGTGGTCGCGCAGACCGTCGACAAGCTCAAGGACACCGGCTTCTACTGGGCCACCCGTTCCGGCGTGACGGTCTCGATCTCCGACGTGCTCGTGCCGCCGGAGAAGGCTCAGATCATGGAGCAGTTCGAGGCGCAGGCCGACCAGATCGAGAAGAAGTACCAGCGCGGCGCGCTCAACCACGCCGAGCGCAACAGTGCTCTCGTCAAGATCTGGTCCGAGGCCACCGACGAGGTCGGTAAGGCCATGGAGGCGCACTTCCCCGACGACAACCCGATCCCGATGATCGTGAAGTCCGGCGCGGCCGGCAACATGACTCAGGTTCGCTCGCTCGCCGGTATGAAGGGCCTGGTGACGAACCCGAAGGGTGAGTTCATCCCGCGTCCCATCAAGTCCTCCTTCAAGGAGGGCCTGACGGTTCTCGAGTACTTCATCAACACGCACGGTGCTCGTAAGGGTCTGGCCGACACCGCGCTGCGTACCGCCGACTCGGGTTACCTGACCCGTCGTCTGGTGGACGTGTCGCAGGACGTCATCGTCCGCGAGGTGGACTGTGGCACCGAGCGCGGCATCGTCACGCACATCGCGGAGAAGCAGGCCGACGGCTCGCTCATCCGCGACGCGCACGTCGAGACCTCGACGTACGCCCGCACCCTGGCCTCGGACGCGGTCGACGAGAACGGCAACGTCGTCGTCGAGCGTGGCCACGACCTGGGCGATCCGGCCATCGACGCGCTGCTCGCGGCGGGCATCACGCAGGTCAAGGTCCGGTCGGTCCTCACCTGCACCACCGCGACCGGTGTGTGTGCCACGTGCTACGGCCGTTCGATGGCGACCGGCAAGCTCGTCGACATCGGCGAGGCCGTCGGTATCGTCGCCGCGCAGTCGATCGGTGAGCCCGGTACCCAGCTGACGATGCGTACCTTCCACCAGGGTGGTGCGGCCGGCGCGGCCGACATCACCGGTGGTCTGCCGCGTGTCCAGGAGCTGTTCGAGGCCCGCGTCCCCAAGGGCAAGGCGCCCATTGCGGACGTCTCCGGCCGGGTGCAGCTCGAGGACGGCGAGCGCTTCTACAAGATCACCATCGTCCCGGACGACGGTGGCGAAGAGGTTGTCTACGACAAGCTCTCGAAGCGTCAGCGTCTGCGCGTGTTCAAGCACGAGGACGGCACCGAGCGCCTGCTGGCGGACGGTGACCACGTCGAGGTCGGTCAGCAGCTCATGGAAGGTGCCGCCGATCCGCACGAGGTGCTGCGCGTGATGGGCCCCCGACAGGTGCAGATCCACCTCGTCAACGAGGTCCAGGAGGTGTACCGGAGCCAGGGTGTGTCGATCCACGACAAGCACATCGAGGTCATCGTGCGCCAGATGCTGCGCCGCGTCACGATCATCGATTCGGGCTCGACGGAGTTCCTGCCCGGTTCGCTGGTCGAGCGCAGCGAGTTCGAGGCTGCGAACCGTCGCGTCGTCGCCGAGGGTGGCGAGCCCGCGGCCGGCCGTCCGGTGCTCATGGGTATCACCAAGGCATCGCTGGCGACCGACTCGTGGCTGTCGGCCGCGTCCTTCCAGGAGACCACTCGCGTGCTGACCGATGCGGCGATCAACTGCCGCTCGGACAAGCTGATCGGTCTCAAGGAGAACGTGATCATCGGCAAGCTGATCCCGGCCGGCACCGGCATCAACCGGTACCGGAACATCCAGGTCCAGCCCACCGAGGAGGCTCGCGCGGCTGCGTACGCGGTTCCGTCCTACGACGACCAGTACTACAGCCCGGAGGGCTTCGGCACCGGCACCGGTGCTGCGGTTCCGCTGGACGACTACGGATTCGGCAGCGACTACCGCTGATCGCGTCCGCCGGTAACCGGTAGGAACGCCTGACTCGAAGGTCCCGCTCCCCGCACAGGGGGCGGGACCTTCGTGCATCCTGGGGACAGGGCGTGTGCGGGCCGGCATGTCGAGCCGCCGAACCGAGGGGAACCCCGTGGAGGCCTGCGTACTCTGAGAACGGATCAACCGGACAAGTCGGACGGAAGAGGAGAACGAGATGGCAGGCAAGAAGGTCGACCGAGTGCACGCGGAGAGCGCGCTCGAGGTGGTCAAGGAGAGTCCCGCGATCGTGGCGATCGTCGCCGCCCCCGCGATCGTGGTGTTCGGGCTGCTGTGGTGGCTCACAGGATTCGGCACGGCTCTGCTCGTGGCGCTGGTGCTCGCCGGGGTCGCGGTGATCGCGAAGAAGGTCTTCTGACCCACCCGTGCCCTGCGGGTTTCCGATTCGGCGGGCGCCGGGTCGGATCGTGTTCGATGCTTGTCTCACCGATAGAGGCCTAGTACAGTCTTGTAGCTGTAACTCAACGTCACATGAAGACTGTCACATTGGTGATCGCGCCGGGCGGAGCTCACGTCCCGGGCGCGTGGAGGGCGGGAATCGAACATGGCCTACGTCATCACCCAGGCGTGCTGCAACGACGCCAGTTGTGTCTCGGCGTGCCCGGTGAACTGCATTCACCCCACGCCGGAGGAAGCGCAGTTCGCGACCACCGAGATGCTCTACATCGAGCCGCAGGCCTGCATCGACTGCGGGGCGTGTGTCGACGCGTGCCCGGTCAACGCGATCTTCCCCGAGGATCAGCTCACCGAATCGCTGCAGCGGTACCGCGAGATCAACGCCGACTACTACACCCGGCATCCGCTGCCGCAGGACTGGATCCCGCTGACGCCGACCGCCGCGCCGGTCCGTGACCTCGGCACGCTGCGCGTCGCGATCGTCGGCGCCGGTCCCGCGGCCTGCTACGCCGCCGAGGAACTGCTCAAGCGGTCCGACGTCGAGGTCGAGATGTTCGAGAAGCTCCCCACGCCCTGGGGTCTGGTCCGGGCGGGCGTGGCGCCCGATCACCCGGGCACCAAGGTGGTGACGGAGATGTTCGAGTGGTCCCTCGGGCGCGATGCGTTCCAGTTCCACCTCAACGTCGAGGTCGGCAACCACGTGACGCACGCGGACCTGCTCGAGCATCATCACGCCGTCGTCTACGCGGTCGGCGCGTCCAGCGATCGCGCGCTCGGCGTTCCCGGTGAGGAACTGCCGGGCAGCCACGCCGCAACCGAGTTCGTGGCCTGGTACAACGGTCACCCCGACTATGCGGACCGCACGTTCGACCTGTCGGGGGAGCGGGCGGTGATCGTCGGCAACGGCAACGTGGCGCTCGACGTCGCGCGCATCCTCACGCTGGACCCGGACGAGCTCGCCCGCACCGACATCGCCGATCACGCGTTGAAGGTGCTCCGGGAGAGCAACATCCGCGAGGTCGTGCTGCTGGGCCGGCGCGGCCCGGCGCAGGCTGCGTACACCACCCCGGAGTTCCTGGCGCTCGGCGACCTGCGCGATGTGGACGTCGAGATCGACCCGTCCGAGGTGGAGCTCGATCCGCTGTCGCAGGCCGCGCTCGACGCCGGCCGGCTGGAGCCGGCCGTGGCCATGAAGGTGCGTCTGGCGCAGGAGTTCTCGCAGCGAACTCCGACGGCGGGACGCAAGCGCATCGTGTTCCGTTACCTGACCTCGCCGACGGAGATCGTCGGCACGGATCGGGTCGAGGGCCTTACCGTCGTGACGAACGAACTGGTCGAGGACGCGTCCGGAGGACTGGCCGCGCATCCCACCAGCCACGTCGAACGGATCGACGCCTCGCTGGTGCTGCGGTCGATCGGTTACCGCGGCCGACCGCTGGCCGGTGTGCCGTTCGACGACCGGCGCGGGGTGATCCCGAACGATCGGGGCCGCGTCGTCGTCGGCGCCGGGGAGCCGCTCGAGGGCGTCTACGTCACCGGCTGGATCAAGCGGGGACCGAGCGGTGTCATCGGCACCAACAAGACGTGCGCCCAGGAGACGGTGGCCCGCCTGGTCGAGGACTTCGAGGCCGGCCGCCTGCCGTCGCCCACCGGCGGTCGGAAGGAACTCGGCAAGCTGCTGGCGCGGCGCCGACCGGAACGGATCTCGCGACGCGGCTGGGAAGCGATCGACCAGGCCGAGCGCGGCCGCGGGCTCACCGAGGGCCGTCCGCGCGTGAAGATGACCGACACCGCCGAGATGGTGGCGGTCGGCCGCCGACGCCGGGGCCTGTTCGGCGGCAACTGACGCCGCCCGAGGGTGGTGGCAGGTAGCTTCGTCGAAAAGGGCACTCGGCCCTGCGAATTCGGAGGTGGCAAGTGCGCGCAGTGGTGGTCACGGAGCTGACGGGGCCGTCGGCGATGGTGGTGCAGGACGTGCCGGAGCCGGACGCGGCCGGGCTGGTCCTCATCGACGTGAAGGCCAGCGGTGTCTGCTTTCCCGATCTGCTGATCAGCCACGGCAAGTACCAGCTGCGCCCCGACCCGCCGTTCGTGCCCGGCACCGAGGTGGCGGGCGTGGTGGTGAGCGCGCCGGAGGACAGCGGCTTCGCTGCCGGGCAGCGGGTACTCGCGGTGTCCAGCCTGGGCGGCTACGCGGAGCGCGTCGCGGTCCATCCCGCCCTCGTGCTGCCCGTCCCGGACGAGCTCTCCTTCGAGGAGGCCGCCTCGCTCATCATCAACTACCAGACGATGGAGTTCGCGCTCGCCCGGCGGGCGCGGCTGCAGCCCGGGGAGACAGTGGCGGTGCTGGGCGCCGCCGGCGGTGTCGGGACGTCGACGATCCAGCTGGCCAAGGCGCACGGCGCCCGGGTGATCGCGGTCGTGCGACGGGACGGGGCCGACGACTTCCTGCGCGAGATCGGCGCGGACGAGGTGGTGCGTCTGACCGACGGGTGGGATCAGCAGATCCGGGATCTGACGGGCGGCAGAGGCGCCGATGTCATTGTCGACCCGGTCGGCGGCGACGCCTTCGACGACGCCGTGCGTGCGCTCGCCCCCGAGGGCCGGCTCGTGGTCATCGGATTCGCGGGCGGGGGCATCCCCTCGGTGAAACTCAACCGGGTGCTGTTCCGGAACATCAGCATCGTCGGCGCGGCGTGGGGTGAGTTCCTCCGGCACGAGCCGGCCGCGCTCGTGCAGACGCACGCGGCGCTCGTCGAGCATGTGCGCGCGGGACTGCGTCCGATCGTCAAGGCGCGCTATCCGCTGGCCGCGGCCGCGCAGGCGCTCGTCGACCTCGAAGAGGGCCGCGTGCTGGGAAAGGCCGTTCTCGTCCAGGACTGACTGTGTTCCTCGTCACCCGCCCCTTCCTGCGTGGAAAATCTGTTGCCGCAGGTAGGGGCGTCGTGGTGTCGTGGAGAGGTCGCGAACGAACGCGGGGGTCCGACATCCTCGCATTTTTGCAATAGTTGCGCAGTCGCTACTATTTTCGTTCGTGGCAGATGTGACTCCAGACGACCTCTACACCGTGCTCGAGGAGTTCATCATGCGCCTTCTGGGCATGGGGGAGTCCGAGTCGATGGACACCCTCATCGCGATGGATCTGTCGTTCTCGCAGGTTCGCGCACTCTTCGTGCTGGCGCAGCACGGGGAGCCGATCGCGATCAACGAAGTCGCCGAGCGTCTGCGGATCTCGGTGGCAGCGGCCGGTCGCAACATCGACCAGTTGGTGTGCCAGGAGCTGGTGTTGCGCCGTGAAGACCCCGACGATCGCCGGATCAAACGGGTCTCGCTGACGGAGGCCGGACGCACTCTCGCCTCCCGTCATCTCGAGGACAAGCGGGACGAGCTCCGCGCGTTCGCCGGACGGCTGGATCAGCCGGACCGTCAGCGCCTGCTCGCGGCCCTACAACCCATACTCGCAGGCGACGCCCTGCGAGCCCGAAGTCAGGAATTCTGCACATGACGACGCCCAACTCGCCGGCGGCACCCCCATCGGGGGCTCCCGAGTCGGACAAGATCGACGGCGCGGTCCTCAAGATCGCCTCGGTGGTGGTGCTCGGTGCCATCATGTCCATCCTCGACGTCACCGTCGTCAGCGTCGCGCTGCCGACCTTCGCGGAGACGTTCGAGACCAGCTACGCGGTCGTCGCGTGGACCATGACGGCGTACACGCTGGCGCTGGCGACCGTCATCCCGGTGACGGGTTGGGCCGCGGACAGGTTCGGCACCAAGCGCCTGTACATCGGCGCGCTGGTGTTGTTCGTGATCGGCTCGGTCCTGTGCGCGTTCGCGTGGGACATCACCTCGCTCATCGTCTTCCGCGTGGTGCAGGGTCTCGGTGGCGGCATGCTGATGCCGCTCGGTATGACGATCATGACCCGCGCGGCGGGCCCCGAACGAGTCGGACGCGTGATGGCGGTCCTCGGTATCCCTATGCTCCTCGGCCCCATCGGCGGCCCGATCATCGGCGGATGGCTCATCGACGCCGCGAGCTGGCACTGGATCTTCCTCATCAACCTGCCGATCGGCATCGTGGCGCTGGCCGCCGCGGTCAAGCTGCTG
Source organism: Rhodococcus sp. SGAir0479 (assembly GCF_005484805.1). NCBI lineage: Bacteria > Bacillati > Actinomycetota > Actinomycetes > Mycobacteriales > Nocardiaceae > Rhodococcus > Rhodococcus sp. SGAir0479. The sequence goes on along the minus strand of NZ_CP039432.1, from coordinate 3,048,044 downwards.
CCCAAGGACGAGCCCAGCCCGTCGCAGGCCTTCGACTTCGTCGGCATGCTGCTGCTCTCGCCCGGTCTGGCGCTGTTCCTGTACGGCGTCTCGTCGATCCCGGAGCACGGCAAGGGTCTCGCCCCCGAGGTGGTGATCCCGATCGTGATCGGTCTCGCCCTGATCGTCGGCTTCGTGTTCCATGCGCTGCGCAAGGATCACCCGCTGATCGATCTGCGCCTGTTCCAGAACCGTCAGCTCACCGTCGCGGTCATCACCACGACGATGTTCATCATCGCGTTCATGGGTGCGGGACTGCTGTTCCCGAGCTACTTCATCCAGGTGCGGGGTGAGTCCGCGATGGCCGCCGGCCTGCTGCTGGCCCCGCAGGGCATCGGCGCGATGGTGACGATGCCGATCGCGGGCCGGCTGGTCGACAAGATCGGTCCGGGCAAGATCGTACTTTCCGGTCTGCCGCTGATCGCTCTGGGGATGTTCACGTTCACGCAGTTGACCGCCACGTCGTCGTACGCGCTCCTGATGGGGTCGCTGTTCGTCATGGGTCTCGGCATGGGCTGCACGATGATGCCGCTGATGACGGCCGCGATGGTCACGCTCAAGCACGAGATGATCGCCCGCGGCTCCACGCTGATGAACATCGTCCAGCAGACGGCCGGCTCGGTCGGTACGGCGACGATGTCGGTGGTGCTCACCAACCAGATGACGTCGCACGGTCTGAGCAAGGACGCCGCCCCGCCGACGGATCCGAGCAGCATCGGGCAGATGCTCAACGACTCGGCCGCCTCGTTCGGCAACACGTTCTTCGTGGCGTTCGCGCTGGTGCTCGTGACGCTGGTTCCGGCGTTCTTCCTGCCTCGTCGTCGCGCCGCCGTGTCGACCGAGGAAGTGCCCGTGATGATGCACTGACATCTCGCTTTCCGAGAAGCCCCCGAGCGTCCGTCGCTCGGGGGCTTTCTCGTTGTCCGAGTTCGCGTCGGCGCGTCGCCCGAACCTGCCGGGGGCCGGTCCTATCGTCACCACAGGAGCCTCGAGCAGGGAAGGGGCGCATCATGGCCACAGAGCCTGGCGTCACGAACAACCCGGACGATCCGTCGCGCTGGCACTACTACGCGGTGGTGGGGACCACGGTCGGTGGCGGTCACACGCTCGCCGAGTTCGGTCCGCACGACTGCGCGCTCGCGGCGCTGCAGGTCGCCGTCCACTCGGTCAACCACACGGCCTACTCGATCTTCGAGCAGGGGATCGCGGGGCACATGCTCGCGGACCCGGCGATCGTGGAACGTCTGCCCGTCACGAACTTCACCGTCGAACGGCAGCACCCCGTCACCCGTGCGCCCGATGCCGACTGGACTCTCACCGGGGGCCGGCGGACTCGACGCGTGTCGGCCGACCTGACCGCCTGAGCTGCGACGACAGCCCCGGCAGAACCGCCACCGTCGCAATAAACAAGCAGTCATGCTTGATTTTTACCCTCTCCGGTGTGATCCTGGTCGCAGGATTCGAGGAGGGCGTGTGGCAGACCTGGACAAGATCGTCGACGACCTGCGGGCGGAGGGCGCGGCCGTCGACGCGTTGGTCGCCGACCTGCCCGACGAGCGGTGGGCGGCGCCGACCCCGGCCGCGGGGTGGACCGTGGCACACCAGATCGGCCACCTGGCGTGGACCGATCGGGCGGCGTTGCTGGCCGCCACCGACGCGGACGGGTTCGCGGCGCAGCTGACCGAGGCGTGGAAGAACCCGCACGGTTTCGTCGACGAGGGAGCCGAAGCGGAGGCACGTCGGTCGCCGCGTGAGCTGCTCGACGACTGGCGGGCCACCCGCGCGGAGCTCGCGGCCGTCCTGCGGGAGGTCCCGGCCGGCCGCAAGCTCCCGTGGTACGGGCCGCCGATGAGCGCGGCGTCGATGGCCACCGCGCGCTTGATGGAGACCTGGGCGCACGGGCGCGACGTCGCCGACGCGCTCGGCGTGCGGCTCCCGTTCGCGCCGCGGCTCGAGCACATCGCCCGGCTGGGAGTGCGGACCCGGGACTTCGCCTACAGCGTGAACCAGCTGACGCCGCCGACCGAAGAGTTCCGAGTCGAGCTCACCGCGCCGGACGGTGCGGTGTGGGCATGGGGTCCGCCGGACGCGCCGCAGCGGGTGACGGGCCCGGCCGAGGACTTCTGCCTGCTGGTCACGCAGCGCGTACACCGCGGGGACACCGCGTTGTGCGCGCAGGGACCGGACGCCGACCGGTGGCTGGACATCGCACAGGCCTTCGCGGGCCCGCCCGGAACCGGCCGCACCGAGAACCGGACGGAGACGGCGCGATGACCCCCGGCAGCTCCGACCCTGCCCCGGTCCGAATCGGCAACTGCTCCGGGTTCTACGGCGACCGCATCTCGGCGATGCGCGAGATGCTCGAGGGTGGCGAGCTCGACTACCTGACGGGCGACTACCTCGCGGAACTGACGATGCTCATCCTCGGCCGCGACCGGATGAAGGACCCCGCACGCGGGTACGCGAAGACCTTCCTGCGACAGGCCGAGGACTGCCTGGGCCTGGCGCTCGAGCGCGGCGTCAAGATCGTCACGAACGCGGGCGGCCTCAACCCCGCCGGACTGGCCGCCGCACTGCGTGAAGTGAACGAGCGACTGGGGTTGAACGCGACCGTCGCGCACGTCGAGGGTGACGACCTCGTCTCCCGGGTCGCCGAACTGGGTCTCGACAAGGAAACGACGCCTCTGACGGCCAACGCCTACCTGGGCGCCTGGGGCATCGTCGAGTGCCTGAACGCCGGCGCCGATGTCGTCGTCACCGGGCGGGTCACCGACGCGTCGGTGATCGTGGGCCCCGCGGCCGCGCACTTCGGGTGGGCGCGAGACGATTTCGACCGGCTCGCGGGCGCCGTCGTCGCCGGGCACGTCATCGAGTGCGGCACGCAGGCCACGGGCGGGAACTTCTCGTGGTTCACCGAGATTCCCGACCTCACCCGGCCCGGTTTCCCGATCGCGGAGATCGCCGCCGACGGCTCGTCGGTCATCACCAAGCACCCGGGAACCGGAGGTGCGGTCACCGTGGACACGGTCACCGCACAGTTGCTGTACGAGATCACCGGGAGCCGGTACGCCGGACCCGACGTCACCGCGCGCATGGACTCGATCCGGCTGTCCGACGACGGACCGGACCGCGTCCGGATCTCCGGTGTCGCCGGCGAGGCTCCGCCCCCGCAGTACAAGGTGTCGCTCAATGCGCTCGCCGGCTTCCGGAACGAGGCGACGTTCGTCCTCACCGGTCTCGACATCGAGGCCAAGGCGGCCCTGGTGCGGCGGCAGATGGACGCGTGGCTGCGCACCACGCCGCAGGAACTCGACTGGACGCTCGCGCGGACCGATCACCCGGACGCGGACACCCAGGAGGCGGCGAGTGCCCTGCTGCGGTGCACGGTCCGGGATCCCGATCCGGACGTCGTCGGACGGGCGTTCTCGTCGGTGGCAGTGGAACTCGCGCTCGCGAGCTACCCGGGCTTCACGCTCACCGCACCGCCGTCGCACGGCCAGCCGTACGCGGTGTTCACCCCCGGCTACGTCGACGCCGGCGAGGTGCCGCACGTCGCGGTCCTGCCCGACGGCAGCCGCGTCGACATCGAGCCGAGCGGGCCGACCCGCGCACTGGAAGAGGTGCCGGAACCGGTGCTGCCACAACCACTCCCGGTCGACGACACGGTCACGGTGCCGCTCGGTGCGGTCGCGGCCGCCCGCAGCGGGGACAAGGGTGGCAATGCCAACGTCGGGGTGTGGGTGCGGAGCGACGAGCAGTGGCGGTGGCTCGCCGGCGCCCTCACCGTCGACGAGTTCAAGCGAATGGTGCCGGAGGCGAAGGGACTGGAGGTGACGCGGCACGTCCTGCCGAACCTGCGGGCCGTCAACTTCGTGATCGAAGGCATTCTCGGCCGCGGCGTCGCGTCGCAGGCCCGCTTCGACCCGCAGGCCAAGGGCCTGGGTGAGTGGCTGCGCTCGCGGCACACGGAGATCCCGACAGCGCTCGTACCGAGCTACGGAGACCAGCTCGAGGAAGGACACGCATGACCGTGTGGGACATCCCGGAGCGGCAGCAGTTGCGCAAGACCGTCCGCGGATTCGTCGAGCAGGAGATCCTGCCCCACCTCGACGACTGGGAACGCGACGGCGAGATACCGCGGGAGCTGCATCGGAAGGCGGCCGCACTGGGCCTGCTCGGAGCCGGCTTCCCGGAGGAGGTGGGCGGCGAGGGCGGCGATCTGGTCGACGCCGCCGTCATCTGCGAGGAGATGCACCAGGCCGGCGCGTCCGGCGGCGTGTTCGCGTCGCTGTTCACGTGCGGCATCGCGCTGCCGCACCTGGTGGCGGCGGGCGATCCCCGGCAGATCGAGCGGTGGGTGCGGCCCACGCTCGCGGGCGCGAAGATCGGCTCACTCGCGATCACCGAACCGGGCGGTGGGTCGGACGTCGGGCACCTGCGCACGACCGCGGTCCGGGACGGCGACCACTACGTGGTCAACGGCGCCAAGACGTTCATCACCTCGGCGGTCCGCGCCGACTTCGTGGTCACCGCGGTGCGGACCGGCGGGCCGGGGGCGCAGGGGGTATCGCTGCTCGTGATCGAGAAGGGCACACCGGGATTCGAGGTGGCGCGCAAGCTCGACAAGATGGGCTGGCGGGCGTCGGACACCGCCGAACTGTCCTTCGCCGACGCCCGGGTGCCGGTGGAGAACCTGGTGGGGGTCGAGGACTCGGGGTTCGCCCAGATCGCGCAGGCGTTCCTCACCGAACGCATCGCGCTGGCGGCCCAGGCGTACGCGAGCGCACAGCGCTGCCTGGACCTGACGCTGCAGTGGTGCCGCGACCGCGAGACCTTCGGACGGCCGTTGATCTCCCGGCAGGCCGTGCAGAACACCCTCACCGAGATGACGCGACGCATCGACGTCGCACGGGTCTACACCCGCACCCTCGTCGAACGTTCGCTCACCTCGAGCGAGGACTTCGTCGCCGAGGTGTGCTTTGCGAAGAACACCGCCGTCGAAGCCGGCGAGTGGGTGGCGAACCAGGCCGTGCAGTTGTTCGGCGGCATGGGGTACATGGCGGAGAGCGAAGTGGAAAGGCAGTACCGGGACATGCGCATTCTGGGAATCGGCGGCGGGACCACGGAGATCCTGACCTCGCTGGCAGCCAAGCGATTGGGGTACCAGTCGTGACGATCCTGAAGTCGGCACTGGACACCACGTCGCCGGAGTACGCGGCGGCGGCCGAGTCGATGACGGCCAAGCTCGCCGAGCTCGAGGCCGAGCATGCGAAGGCGCTCGCCGGCGGCGGGGAGAAGTACGTCGAGCGGCACCACAAGCGCGGCAAACTGCTGGCGCGGGAGCGGATCGAGTTGCTGCTCGACCCGGACTCGCCGTTCCTCGAACTGTCGCCGCTCGCGGCGTGGGGCACCGAGTTCCCCGTGGGTGCGTCCACCATCGTGGGGATCGGCGTCGTCAGCGGTGTCGAATGCCTCATCGTCGCGAACGATCCCACGGTGCGCGGCGGGACCTCCAACCCGTGGACCCTCAAGAAGGGGTTCCGCGCCAACGACATCGCCGTGGCGAACCGCCTGCCGGTCATCTCGCTCGTCGAGTCCGGGGGCGCCGACCTACCGACCCAGAAGGAGGTGTTCATCCCGGGCGGCCGGATGTTCCGCGACCTGACGAAGTTGTCGGCCGCGGGAATCCCGACCATCGCACTGGTCTTCGGCAATTCGACCGCGGGCGGCGCCTACATCCCCGGCATGTCCGACCACGTCGTGATGATCAAGGAGCGGTCCAAGGTGTTCCTGGCCGGCCCACCGCTGGTGAAGATGGCTACCGGCGAGGAGTCCGACGACGAATCCCTCGGTGGCGCCGAGATGCACGCCCGGACGTCGGGTCTGGCGGACTACTTCGCGCAGGACGAGCAGGACGCGATCCGCATCGGCCGCAGCATCGTCCGGCGGCTCAACTGGCGCAAGCAGGGGCCGGCGCCGCGGGCCGAGGTGATCGAACCGCTCGAGGATCCCGAGGATCTGCTCGCCGTCGTGCCCGCGGACCTGAAGATTCCGTTCGATCCGCGGGAGGTGATCGCCCGCATCGTCGACGGCTCGGACTTCGACGAGTTCAAGCCGATGTACGGCTCGTCGCTGGTGACGGGCTGGGCCGAACTGCACGGTTACCCCATCGGCATCCTGGCCAACGCGCGCGGCGTCCTGTTCAGCGAGGAGTCCCAGAAGGCCACCCAGTTCATCCAGCTGGCCAACCGGTCCGACACACCACTTCTGTTCCTGCACAACACCACCGGCTACATGGTGGGCAAGGAGTACGAGGAGGGCGGGATGATCAAGCACGGATCGATGATGATCAACGCGGTCGCCAACTCGACGGTCCCGCACATCTCGATCCTGCTCGGCGCGTCGTACGGCGCCGGCCACTACGGCATGTGCGGGCGTGCGTTCGACCCGCGGTTCCTGTTCGCGTGGCCCAGTTCCAAGTCCGCCGTCATGGGCGGTGCCCAGCTCGCGGGTGTCATCTCGATCGTCGGCCGCGCGGCCGCCGAGGCCCGCGGGCAGGCGTTCGACGAGGAAGCCGACGCCGGGATGCGGGCGATGATCGAGAACCAGATCGAGGCCGAGTCGCTCCCGATGTTCCTGTCCGGCCGCCTCTACGACGACGGCGTCATCGACCCGCGTGACACGCGCACGGTGGTGGGGATGTGCCTGTCGGCCATCGCCACCGCCCCGATCGAGGGCACCGACAACTTCGGCGTCTTCCGGATGTGAGTGAGGAACTGTGACCACTACAGCGAGTACATCCCCCGTCACGTCCGTCCTGGTCGCCAACCGCGGCGAGATCGCCCGCCGCGTGTTCGCGACGTGCCGGCGCACGGGCGTCGGCACCGTCGCGGTCTTCTCCGACCCCGACGCGGGCAGTCCCCACGTCGCCGAGGCCGATGCCGCGGTCCGCTTGCCGGGCGCGACACCCGCCGAGACATACCTGAGAGCCGACGCCCTGGTCGCGGCCGCCCGCGTCGCCGGGGCCGACGCCGTCCATCCGGGCTACGGGTTCCTCTCGGAGAACGCCGATTTCGCGCAGGCCGTCGAGGCCGCCGGACTCACCTGGATCGGCCCGCCAGCCAAGGCGATCGAGCTGATGGGCTCGAAGGTCGAGTCCAAGCGCATCATGTCCGAGGCCGGGGTCCCGGTGCTGGCCGAACTCGATCCCGCCGCGGTCACCGAGGCGGACCTGCCGGTGCTGGTGAAGGCGTCGGCCGGCGGCGGCGGTCGCGGCATGCGCGTCGTGCGTGAACTGTCGAAGCTGTCCCGGGAGATCGAGGCGGCCCGCCGCGAAGCGCAGTCCGCGTTCGGTGATCCCACGGTCTTCTGCGAGCGGTACCTCGAGACCGGACGGCACATCGAGGTCCAGGTGATGGCCGACCGGCACGGCACGGTCTGGGCGATCGGCGAGCGGGAGTGCTCGATCCAGCGCCGCCACCAGAAGGTGGTCGAGGAGGCGCCGTCCCCGCTGGTCGAACGCATTCCGCCCATGCGGGCCCGGCTGTTCGAGGCGGCGCGCCTGGCCGCGAATGCGATCGGCTACGAGGGCGCCGGCACGGTCGAGTTCCTCGCCGACGAGCGCGGCGACTTCTTCTTCCTGGAGATGAACACGCGCCTGCAGGTCGAGCACCCCGTCACCGAGTGCACCACGGGACTCGACCTCGTCGAACTGCAGCTTCAGGTGGCCTCCGGCGCGGAGCTGCCCGCCGAACCGCCCGCGATTCACGGCCACTCGATCGAGGTGCGGTTGTACGCCGAGGACCCGGCGCACGGCTGGCGTCCGCAGAGCGGAACCATCGAGCACTTCGAGATCCCCGGCACCGCAACGGAGTTCGATCTGCTCGAGCGGACCGGCGTGCGACTGGACTCGGGTGTCGAGGACGGGTCCGTCGTGAGCGTGTTCTACGACCCGATGCTCGCGAAGGTCATCTCGTACGCGCCCACCCGAGCGCAGGCCGCGCAGGTTCTGGCGTCGGCACTGGCCCGCACCCGCCTGCACGGATTGCGCACCAACCGCGACCTGCTCGTCAACGTGTTGCGGCACCCGGCCTTCCTGGCGGGCGACACCGACACCGCGTTCTTCGACACCCACGGGTTGGACGTGCTCGCGCGCCCACTCGCCGACGAGCGGGCGGAGTCGCTGTCCGCCCTCGCGGCCGCACTGGCCGACGCCGCGGCCAACCGCGCCGCCGCCCCGGTGGTGGGCGGGCTACCCGGTGGATGGCGGAACCTGCCGTCGCAGCCGCAGGTCAAGCGGTACACCGGCACGCACGGGGAGCACGAGGTGCGCTACCTGTCGACCCGATCGGGACTGCGGGCGGAGGGTTTCGACGACGTGACGCCGGTGTCGTCGTCGCCCGAGTGCGTCGTCCTCGACGTCGCGGGTCTGCAACGCCGGTTCGACGTCGCCCGGTACCGCGACACGGTGTGCGTCGACTCGCCGCTCGGCCCGGTAGCGCTCACGGTCGTCCCGCGCTTCGTCGACCCGTCGTCGGTGGTCGCGGAGGGGTCACTGCTCGCGCCGATGCCGGGCGCGGTGATCCGGCTCGGGGCCGCCGAGGGCGATCAGGTCACCGCGGGCCAGCCGATCCTGTGGCTCGAGGCCATGAAGATGGAGCACACCGTCAAGGCGCCGACGTCCGGCGTGCTCACCGCACTTCCCGTCGCCGTCGGCCAGCAGGTCGACGTCGGGTCCGTCCTGGCAATCGTGGAAGCACCGGCGTCGAACGAGGCCGGGGCAGAAGGAGAGAGCGCATGAGCAGCTTCATCGAGACCGACGAGCAGAAGGAGCTGCGGGCGGCGGTGTCGAAGCTCGCCCAGCGCTTCAACTACGTCGACTACGTCCTGCCGAAGGCACGCCGGGGAGAACCGCTCACCGAGCTGTGGAACGAGGCCGGCAAGCTCGGGTTCCTGGGCGTCAACCTGCCCGAGGAGTACGGCGGCGGCGGTGCGGGCATCTACGAACTGGCGCTGGTGCAGGAGGAGCTCGCTGCGCAGGGGGCCGGGTTGCTGCTCGTCGTCGTCTCACCCGCCATCTGCGGCACCATCATCGGCAAGTACGGCACCGACGCGCAGAAGCAGCAGTGGCTCACCGCGCTCGCCGACGGATCGAAGATCATGGCGTTCGGGATCACCGAGCCCGACGCCGGCTCCAACTCGCACCAGATCACCACCACCGCGCGACGGGATGGGGAGGAGTGGGTGCTGCGGGGCAGCAAGATCTACATCTCCGGTGTGGACCAGGCGGATGCGGTGCTCGTGGTGGCGCGCACGGAGGATCACCGGACCGGCAAGCTGAAGCCGGCACTGTTCATCGTGCCCACCGACGCCGCGAACTTCGTCGCGACGCCGATGGAGATGGACATCGTCGAGCCCGACCACCAGTTCACGCTGTTCCTCGACGACGTGCGGCTGCCCGCCGACGCGCTGGTCGGCTCGGAGGACGCGGCACTGATGCAGTTGTTCGCGGGGCTGAACCCCGAGCGCATCCTGGGCGCCGCGATGGCGGTGGGCATGGGGCGGTGGGCACTGCAGGCGGGCGTGAAGTTCGCGAAGGAGCGCACCGTCTGGAAGACCCCCATCGGCGCGCACCAGGGTCTGGCGCATCCGCTCGCCCAGTGCAAGATCGAACTCGAGCTCGCGAAACTGATGATGCAGAAGGCTGCCGTCCTGTACGACAGCGGCGACGACTTCGGCGCCGCCGAGGCGGCCAACATGGCCAAGTACGCGGCGGCCGAGGCCAGCATCAAGACCCTCGACCAGGCGATCCAGACGCACGGCGGCGGCGGGCTGACCAAGGAATACGGCCTGTCGGCGATGCTGGGCGCGGCCCGTATCGCGCGGGTGGCGCCGGTGAGCCGCGAGATGATCCTCAACTTCGTCGCCCAGCATTCGCTGGGCCTGCCGAAGTCGTACTGAGGAGGCTGCGATGACGACTTCCACGGATCGGGTGGTGCACTACGACGTCGCGGGCGGGTGCGCCACCCTGACCCTCGACTCGCCGCACAACCGCAACGCGATCTCGAGCCGGCTGGTGGCCGAGCTGCGGCAGGGACTGTCCGACGCCGCCGGCGACGACGCGGTGCGTGCCGTCGTGCTCACCCACACCGGAGGCACGTTCTGCGCCGGCGCGGACCTGTCGGAGGCGAGCTCCGCCGGTCCCGACGTCGGGCCGGCCGAACTGGCCGCGCAGAGGACGCAGCAGATGACCGATCTGCTGCGGGCGATCGTCGAGTTGCCCAAACCGGTGATCGCCCGGGTGGACGGGCACGTCCGGGCGGGCGGCATGGGACTGGTGGGCGCCTGCGACATCGTCGTCGCGGGCCCGGACTGCACCTTCGCTCTCACCGAGGCGCGGCTCGGACTGGCCGCGTCGATCATCTCGCTGACGGTGCTTCCGCGGCTCACGTCGCGCGCTGCGAGTCGCTATTTCCTGACGGGCGAGAAGTTCGGCGCGCACGAGGCCGAGGCGATCGGGCTGGTCAGCGAGGCGGTGCAGGACACCGGCGCGGTGGTCACCGAACTACTCGAGACGCTGGGACGGTGTTCCCCGCAGGGATTGGCGGAGTCGAAGAGGCTCACGACGATGCGGTTGCTCGAGGACTTCGACCGATACGGGCACAGGCTGGCCGAACAGTCCGCGGCACTGTTCGGGTCCGCGCAGGCGATCGAGGGTATGACCGCGTTCCTGCAGAAGCGGTCGCCGTCGTGGGCCGTCGAGTTCCAAAACGCGAACGGGGCCTGATCCAGTGCTCGGATCGGGCCCCGTTCGGAGAATTTCGGGATCGGCGTCAGGCGGGAACGAGGCCCGAGACGAGGTCCAGCGAGCCCGCGAAGAAGCTCAAGGCGCTGAAGAAGTCGCCCGCAGCACCGGCGAAGTCGGTGATGAAGTCGAACACGGTGACGAACTCGGCAGATCCCATGAGTGCACTCCTGTGAGTAGAGAGATGAGGTGTGGCTAAGGAAGGTTACCCTTGCCTCAGTTGAATTAGTAACGTGCCCGAGTTGGTTCTGCAATGCAAATGTGATGAAGGTAACCCTTACTCGTGCAGTGTTTACTGGATCGGCCGGAACCCGCTCACGAGGCGGGTGACGGTGCCGACAGGAACTCCCGGGAGACGACCGCGAGTCGACCGGAACGCTGGAGAGGACACCCCGCGAATGCGCGCACCGCAACAGGATCGAAGCCGTCTGACCAGGCATCGGCTGCTCGAAGCGACCGTCGACTGCCTGGCCGAGTTCGGCTGGTCGGCCACCACGGTCGCGGTCGTGGCCGAGCGGGCGGGCGTGTCGCGAGGCGCAGCCCAGCATCATTTCCCGACGCGCGAGGACCTCATCACGGCCGCGCTCGAGTTCATGTTCGACAGCCGGATGGAACAGGCGCGGCGCGAGGTGACCGAACTGCCCCAGGGGGAGCGGCGTACCGAGGCGGTCGTCTCCCGGCTGGTCGACTACTACACCGGCACGCTGTTCAAGGCGGCGCTGCAGGTCTGGACCGCGGCCGCCGCCGACCCCGCGCTGCGGGCGCGGGTCGTTCCGCTCGAGGAGCACTTCGGCCGGGTGGCGCACCGCACCGCGGTGGCCAGCCTCGGCGTCGACGACGCCGACCCCGCCGTGCGGCGGCTCGTCCAGGCCACCCTGGATCTGGCGCGCGGACTCGGACTCGCCGACGTCCTCACCGACGACTCGCGGCGCCGTACCGAGATCGTGCGCTGCTGGGCCGCTCAGCTGGATGCGGCGCTCGCAGGCGTCGGCGCCCCGAGCCGCCCCGCCTCCCCGGTGTCCTAGCGGTACAGTTCCGCTCCATGTCGCGCACGGTGGTGGGCCTGCTCGTGGGCTGCGCCGTGCTACTCGCCGGCTGCGGGGGAGGCGGCGGTGAGCAGGCCGGTGACCATCCCGGCTCGCCGACCGGGACGTCGCAGTCGCCGAGCGCGCCCGGGCCGTTCTTCGGCGAGTGCGGATCGGTCACCGACGCCGAGGTGGCCGCGGCGTTCGGGGTGCCCGGCTTCGGCACGGTCGTCCGCAACTCGGTGGGCTGCGAGTGGCAGCTGTCGGCGCAGGACGCTCACGCCTCTCCGCACGTGTCGTTCACCTGGTATCGCGGCAGCCCGATCGGCCGCGAACGTGCCGGCAGTGCGCTCGTCGGGCGTCCGGCGATCGACATCGAGATCGGCGGCCGGCCCGGCTTCGAGGCCGCGTCATCCGAGTGGTTGTGCGAACTCGGCGTGCAGTTCGGGGACGACTTCGTGCACTGGTCGATCGCGTACGCGGACGGTGTGCCCGCGGCGGAGCCGTGCGACGTGGGCCGCCGACTCGCGGAACTCACCGTGGCGAGGGCGCGATGACTCGGCGCGCCGTGCGGTGGTTCGCCGTCCCGGCTGCCGCGCTGGTGCTCGCGGGGTGTGGCGCGACGGTGCCCGGGACGCCGATGCCCGCGGGCGCGTCCGGTGCGGGCGGGGACTACGTGGGGTTGCTGACGGAGTGCGAGGCCGTCGCCGCCGAACGGATCGCCGACGCGGTCGGCGGCGGTGCGATCGAGCGCGGGTTCTTCGGTGCGGTCTGTCGCTGGTCGGTCGACGGACCGGCGGGCCCCGTCCGGGTGACCTTCGACTGGTTCGAGTCCGGATCACTCGACGTCGAACGCGAGACGGCCCGGCGCCTCGGGTACGCGCCCGAGGACGTGGTCGTCGACGGCCGACGCGCTGTGCTGGTCCGACAGCCGCACGATCCCGGCTCCTGCGGGGTGGCGGTGGGCGCGCCGGCCGGTGGCGTGGTGGGCTGGTGGGCGCAGTACCGCGCCCCCGGCCACCCGGATCCCTGTGAGGCGGCGGTCACGCTGGCGAAACTGACACTCGACCTGAGTGCTTGACAACTCGTCCCGCTTTGACCTCGAACGGAGCCGCCGGGTATCGTTGGGGGTCGTGTCCGACCGCTGGGGTCGCTCCGCAGGCTCCGCTCCGGCGTGCTCGGGCTCGATCTGTGTGCCTATGCGAGGCATTGGCGTGCGCGTGTTTCTGGAGTCTCCGTGAGGTTTCTGCAGGTACGAGCATCCGGTTGCCTGTGTGGGGGTACGCGACACGCCCGACCTCGTGTGCACGCGCGGGGTGGGTGCGGGGCAGCAGCTTTCTTGCCCCAACCGATGGATCCCTAATTTCAGAACAGCCAGGGTTGCTCGTGCGAGCGGTCTGGAAACCAACGAAGAAAGCCGATACATGCCAACCATCAACCAGCTGGTCCGCAAGGGCCGCCGCGACAAGGCCGCCAAGGTCAAGACCGCGGCCCTGAAGGGCAGCCCGCAGCGTCGTGGCGTGTGCACTCGCGTGTACACCACCACCCCGAAGAAGCCGAACTCCGCGCTGCGGAAGGTCGCCCGTGTGCGCCTGACCAGCTCCGTCGAGGTCACCGCTTACATCCCGGGTGAGGGCCACAACCTGCAGGAGCACTCGATGGTGCTCGTCCGCGGCGGTCGCGTGAAGGACCTCCCGGGTGTGCGCTACAAGATCATCCGTGGCTCGCTCGACACCCAGGGTGTCAAGAACCGCAAGCAGGCCCGCAGCCGCTACGGCGCCAAGAAGGAGAAGAGCTAATGCCACGTAAGGGCCCCGCTCCCAAGCGCCCCCTGGTTGCCGACCCGGTCTACGGTTCGCCGCTGGTCACCCAGCTCGTCAACAAGATCCTGCTGGACGGTAAGAAGTCCACCGCCGAGCGCATCGTCTACGGTGCCCTCGAGCAGGCTCGCGAGAAGACCGGCACCGATCCGGTCGTCACCCTCAAGCGCGCGCTCGACAACGTCAAGCCCGCCCTCGAGGTCCGCAGCCGTCGCGTCGGTGGCGCCACCTACCAGGTCCCGGTCGAGGTTCGTCCGGGCCGTTCCACCACGCTGGCCCTGCGCTGGCTGGTGACCTTCTCGCGCGCTCGGCGTGAGAAGACCATGGTCGAGCGTCTCGCCAACGAACTTCTCGATGCGAGCAACGGCCTGGGCGCTTCCGTGAAGCGTCGCGAGGACACCCACAAGATGGCTGAAGCCAACAAGGCGTTCGCGCACTACCGCTGGTGATACCACGCCAGGCCGGGGGAGCCTCACGGGCACGAAATCCCTCGGCCTGGCGTTGTCACTACTGTGTCGGTTCCGTCACCGGGCCGGCTGACATGAAAAAGAGACGTGGCCCCAGAAGGGCCGACACGATCAACGAGCGGGGAAGAATCCTGTGGCACAGGAAGTGCTGACCGACCTGAACAAGGTCCGCAATATCGGCATCATGGCGCACATCGATGCCGGCAAGACCACCACCACCGAGCGCATCCTCTTCTACACCGGCGTCAACTACAAGATCGGTGAGACCCACGACGGTGCGTCGACCACGGACTGGATGGAGCAGGAGAAGGAGCGTGGTATCACCATCACCTCCGCTGCTGTGACCTGTTTCTGGAACAAGAACCAGATCAACATCATCGACACCCCGGGTCACGTCGACTTCACGGTGGAAGTCGAGCGCTCCCTCCGTGTTCTCGACGGTGCCGTCGCCGTCTTCGACGGCAAGGAGGGCGTCGAGCCCCAGTCCGAGCAGGTCTGGCGCCAGGCTGCCAAGTACGACGTTCCGCGCATCTGCTTCGTCAACAAGATGGACAAGATGGGCGCGGACTTCTACTTCACCGTGCAGACCATCATCGACCGCCTCGGCGCGAAGCCGCTGGTCCTGCAGCTGCCGATCGGCGCCGAGGATGCCTTCGACGGCGTCGTCGACCTGGTCGAGATGAAGGCCATCACCTGGCGCGGGGTCGTCCCCACCGGTGCCGAGCCGACCATCGAGGAGATCCCCGCGGATCTGGCCGACAAGGCCGCCGAGTACCGCGAGAAGCTGCTCGAGACCGTTGCCGAGTCCGACGAAGCTCTCATGGAGAAGTACTTCGGCGGCGAGGAGCTCACGGTCGAGGAGATCAAGGGCGCCATCCGCAAGATGACGGTCGCCTCCGAGCTGTACCCGGTGCTGTGTGGCTCCGCGTTCAAGAACAAGGGCGTTCAGCCCATGCTCGACGCGGTCATCGACTACCTGCCGAACCCGCTGGACATCGGCGAGGTCCACGGCCACGCCGTGAACAACGAGGAAGAGGAGCTGGTCCGCAAGCCCAGCAAGGAAGAGCCCTTCTCGGCTCTGGCCTTCAAGATTGCGGCGCACCCCTTCTTCGGCAAGCTCACCTTCGTGCGCGTCTACTCGGGTCGTGTCGAGCCGGGTGCCCAGGTGCTCAACGCCACCAAGGGCAAGAAGGAGCGCATCGGCAAGCTCTTCCAGATGCACGCCAACAAGGAGAACCCGGTCGACGAGGCCGTCGCCGGCCACATCTACGCGATGATCGGCCTGAAGGACACCACGACCGGTGACACCCTGTGCGATCAGGCGAACCCGATCGTCCTCGAGTCGATGACGTTCCCGGACCCGGTCATCCAGGTCTCGATCGAGCCCAAGACCAAGTCCGACCAGGAGAAGCTGGGCACCGCGATCCAGAAGCTGGCCGAAGAGGACCCGACCTTCTCGGTCGAGCTGGACGAGGAGACCGGCCAGACCGTCATCGGCGGCATGGGCGAGCTCCACCTCGACATCCTCGTCGACCGTATGCGTCGCGAGTTCAAGGTCGAGGCCAACGTCGGCAAGCCGCAGGTCGCGTACCGCGAGACCATCACCCGGCCGGTCGAGAAGCACGAGTTCACCCACAAGAAGCAGACGGGTGGCTCGGGCCAGTTCGCGAAGGTCATCATCGCCCTCGAGCCGTTCGTCGGCGAGGACGGCGCCAGCTACGAGTTCGAGAACAAGGTCTCCGGTGGCCGTGTTCCGCGCGAGTACATCCCGTCGGTCGACGCCGGTGCGCAGGACGCCATGCAGTACGGTGTTCTCGCCGGTTACCCGCTCGTGAACCTGAAGCTGACCCTGCTCGACGGCGCATACCACGACGTCGACTCCTCGGAAATGGCGTTCAAGGTCGCGGGTTCGCAGGCGCTCAAGGAAGCCGCCCGCAAGGCCGGCCCGGTCATTCTCGAGCCCCTCATGGCTGTCGAGGTCACCACGCCCGAGGACTACATGGGTGAAGTGATCGGCGACCTCAACTCCCGCCGTGGCCAGATCCAGGCCATGGAGGAACGCAGTGGTGCCCGTGTCGTGAAGGCGCTGGTTCCGCTCTCGGAGATGTTCGGTTACATCGGTGACCTGCGGTCGAAGACCCAGGGCCGAGCGAACTTCTCCATGGTGTTCGATTCCTACGCAGAGGTTCCCTCGAACGTCTCGAAGGAAATCATCGCCAAGGCGACCGGCGAGTAACCTCGGTTTCGTCGGCCGAAGCACGACCAACGTAATAACCAACCGCACTGCTGCATACCGCAAGCACAATCAGTCCAGGAGGACATCCAGTGGCGAAGGCGAAGTTCGAGCGGACCAAGCCGCACGTGAACATCGGCACCATCGGTCACGTCGACCACGGCAAGACCACCACCACGGCTGCTATCACCAAGGTGCTGGCCGACAAGTACCCGGATCTGAACGAGAGCTTCGCTTTCGACCAGATCGACAAGGCGCCGGAGGAGAAGGCTCGTGGTATCACGATCAACATCTCCCACGTCGAGTACCAGACGGAGAAGCGCCACTACGCGCACGTCGACGCTCCGGGTCACGCGGACTACATCAAGAACATGATCACCGGTGCCGCCCAGATGGACGGCGCGATCCTGGTCGTGGCCGCCACCGACGGCCCGATGCCGCAGACCCGTGAGCACGTGCTGCTCGCCCGCCAGGTCGGCGTGCCCTACATCCTCGTCGCGCTGAACAAGGCCGACATGGTCGACGACGAGGAAATCCTCGAGCTCGTCGAGATGGAGGTCCGCGAACTGCTGGCCGGCCAGGAGTTCGACGAGAACGCTCCGGTCATCCCGATCTCGGCGCTCAAGGCGCTCGAGGGTGACGAGAAGTGGGTTCAGTCGATCGTCGACCTCATGCAGGCCGTCGACGACTCCATCCCGGACCCGGTCCGTGAGACCGACAAGCCGTTCCTGATGCCCGTCGAGGACGTCTTCACGATCACCGGTCGTGGCACCGTCGTCACCGGTCGTATCGAGCGTGGCGTGATCAACGTCAACGAAGAGGTCGAGATCGTCGGCATCCGCCCGACGTCGACCAAGACCACGGTCACCGGCATCGAGATGTTCCGCAAGCTGCTCGACCAGGGCCAGGCCGGCGACAACGTCGGTCTGCTGGTTCGTGGCATCAAGCGCGAAGATGTCGAGCGCGGCCAGGTTGTCGTCAAGCCGGGCACCACGACTCCCCACACGGAGTTCGAGGGCCAGGCGTACATCCTGTCGAAGGACGAGGGCGGCCGCCACACCCCGTTCTTCAACAACTACCGTCCGCAGTTCTACTTCCGTACGACTGACGTGACGGGCGTTGTGACCCTGCCCGAGGGCACCGAGATGGTCATGCCCGGTGACAACACCGAGATGTCCGTCGTGCTGATCCAGCCGGTCGCCATGGACGAGGGCCTGCGCTTCGCGATCCGTGAGGGTGGCCGCACCGTCGGTGCCGGTCGCGTCACGAAGATCATCAAGTGAGCTAGTTCTCGCTGACGGCTGAAGCCCGTTCGGATGGCGCCCACTCTTCGGAGTGGGCGCCATTCGGCGTTTCCGGGGTAGCCCGCGTCAGTACGTCGACGGCCCGAACGCGCGACTCGCGTGCCCGAGCAGCTCGCGCAGCGCCGGGGACGGCGCCTGCTTCCAGACGAGCGCGAGCACCGCGGGGACGTCGGCGTCCTCGATGGCGACGCCCACCAGTCCCGGGTAAGCCGCCGCCATGGACTCGCTCAGGATCGCCACCCCCAGGCCACGCTGCGCGAGATCGGCGACCGCGTCCGGGGCCGAGGCCTGCATCGCGACGGCGCCGCTGACGGATGCCGCGGCGCAGTTGCGATCGAACGCTGTGCGGATACCGGTGCCCGTCGGCAGGCAGACGAGCGGATTGCGGACGACATCCGCCAGGCGCACCCGCGTGAGCGCCGTCAGCGGGTGCCCCGCCGGGACTGCGGCGACCACTCGTTCGGACACGATCGTCATGGAGTCGAGGTCGCTCGGGGGATGCGTGGCCACGCCGACGAGTGCCAGGTCGAGTGTGCCGGCGCGGACTCGCTCCACCAGCCGGTCGGAGGTGTCCTCGAAGAGGTCCACCGCGATTCCGGGATGCGCGCGCCGGCAGTCGGCCAGCGCGTCGAACAGCGGAGTCACGGTGCACGCGGTGACCATCCCGACGGCGAGCTGCCCGCGCACCAGCTGGTTCACGTCGTCGACGGCGCCGCGCACGGCGTCGGCCGCCGCGAGGGCGGCGCGGGCGTGGGGAAGCGCGGCCTGCCCCGAGGCGGTCAGCGTGGCGGTCCGCGACGACCGGTCGAAGAGCGCCGTGCCCAGTTCGTTCTCCAGTTGCCGGATCTGGGCGCTGACACCGGATTGACTGATGTGCACGCGCCGGGCCGCGCGGGTGAAGTTGGCCTCCTCGGCCACCGCCACGAAGTACTCGAGCTGACGCAGTTCCACAACTTCAGATTCTAGTTGTCAGCACAACTATCTGTTGGACTTCTTCTTCGATGGACTCGATGCTGGTGATACCGAAGTTCGTTCCATGACGAGGAGAAGCCATGACGCAGATCGAGACCGAGAAGGCCATGACTCCGGAGGATCTCACCCGCCTGTTCGTCGAGCGGTCCAATGCCGGTGATGCGGACGGCGTGGCGGCCCTCTACGAGGAGGACGCCGTCATGGCGTACCCGCCCGGGTCGGTGACCGTCGGCCGCGCCGCGATTCGCGAGCTGTGGGCGCAGGTTCTCGCCCACGCGCCCCGCTTCGAGCCCGAGCCGCCGCTGCCCACCCTGGTCAGTGGCGACCTGGCGCTGACGTCGACGCCGCCGCGGGACGGGGCGGGCGCCCGCGCCCAGGTGGTGCGGCGTCAACCCGACGGCAGGTGGCTGCGGGTGCTCGATCAGCCGGAATTCGTGCAGCCCGGTCAGTAACCCGACACGCGGAGCCCGTGCGCCGCAGCGAAACTCACCGCCTGGGTCAGTTCGATGCCGGCGCCGGTGAGCGTCGCGGACGTCCACAGCGAGGGATCGACGCGGGCGCCGTCGAGGACGGCGTCGTCGAGGCGCAGCCCCGCGGTGCGGGCCCCGGTGAGGTCGGCGTCCCGCAGAATCGCCTTTCGCAGGTCCGCGTTCACGAGATTGGCCTCGCGGAGGCGGCAACCCGAGAGATCGACGCCGCGGAGGTCGATTTCGCCCAGCGACGCGAGCGTGAAGTCCACCTCCTCGAGTGTGAGCGGGCGGATACGGGATTCGCGGACGGTCGACCCCAGAAAGCTCGAGTGCCGGAACGCGCTGTCCCACATGCGCGTGTACTCGAAACGGCAGTTGCGGAAGGCGGTCCCGTGGTGCCGGCTGCCGGTGAGGTCGGTGCCCGTGAAGTCGCAGTCGGTGAACGTGACGGATTCGGTCGTCAGGCCGGACAGATCGGCGTCGCGAAAGTGGCATCCGGTGTACGCGCGGCGGTGCCACGTCTCGTCCGCGAAGCGCGCGTCCGAGAAGTCCTCGTTCTCGAACTCGGTGTCGTCGGCGGACAGGTCGGGCCGGGTCTCGCTCACTCGGTCGATCTCCTTGCTTCGGGGGGCTCGGGATTGTCGGGCGCCGGGGTCGGTGGTAGCTGCGCTCGGTCGAGATGGAGCAGCACACGGACCGCCACGTCGGCGACCGCCGCGCCGCCGAGCGCCGCCGTCGTCGTCGCCGCCACGTGCTCCGCCTCGCGCACCAGTGCGGCGATGTCGCCGTGCGGGTCCGCGTCGAGGGTGACCTGGATCGTCGCGAGTCCCCGGTCCGAGATCGCCCGGCCCCGCGCGCGCCGGACGCCGCGCAGGCGCTCGAGTTCGGCGGCCACCCCGCCGGCGACCGGGCGCAGGTCGACCGCGACGGCGGTGTCGGTGGCCGTCTCGAGCATCGTGCTGGGCGCCGCCCGCCGCCGTACGAGGTCGACGACGAGCACCACCAGCCCCAGCAGCACGCACACCGCGATCGTGGCGCCCAGCGCCCAGTGCCACCAACTCTCGTCGGGGATGGTGGCGATGCGGTCGCGGTCGATGTGCCGGACGGCGTCGCGAACCGCCTGCACGTCACGCTCCCAGGCGAGGGCCGCCGCCCCGAGCGCGGCCGCGGCCAGTCCGACGACGAGCACGAGCAGACGGTTGAGTGCTGCGGCACCGCGTTTCACGTCTGCTCCTTCCCGCCGCGAATCTTCACCCGCAGCTTGAACTTCCGATCCAACAGTGCCAACGCCTCGTCGACGGCGGCCGTGACGGCGGTGCGGATGTCGTCGCCGGACGCGCCGGGTCTCGCGGTCACGTGCACGGTGGCGCGCCGACGGTCGACCGTGGTGTGGACGTCCGCCACGCCGGCGACGGCACTGGCCCGCGCGCTGCACATGCGTGCGATGTCGACCGGACGCAGCCACACCGACGGGGTGCCGGAGCCGGCGCGCGCGGCGACGTGCGTGCGGGTTCGGGGAGCGAGCGCCAGGAGGACGAACAGAATGCCCACCACGAGCGACGTCACGGCGACGGGCACCAGCCACTGGTCCCAGTGCAGCCGGGCCACCCACTCGAAGGCGTTGCGCACCCAGGGGGCGCTGACGATCTTGTCGTGCGCCACGAGGAGCTCGCGGGCCGCGACGACCGCGGTCGCGAGCAGCCCGACGGCGATCACGATCGCGGCCGGCACGGCGGCGGGCGACGCGGTGGGCGGGTGGGCGACGGTGAGCTCGGCGGCGGGCCGCGGCCCCGGGAGCGGTCCGTCGGCGGCGTCGTCGGTGTCCGTGCCGGCGACCAGTACTCCGAGTTGGTGCAGGGGCATGCCGGTGAGGTTCTCCACCTCGTCGCCCACCTCGCGGTGCACGCGCCGGGTCAGTTCGGCGACATCGCACGGCCAGTGCACGCCGAGGTAGAGGTTGAGTGCCACGGAGTGGGCACCGGTCGAGACGTCCGCCCGCGGCAGGTCCCGCCCGGTGAACCGGGTGAAGCCGCCGCCCTGGCGGACCACGCCGGGCACCCGCAACGCCGCGGTGGTCGCAATCTTCTCGAAGACCCGGTCCTTGATGATCAGGTCGCCCCGCGTCCCGGGGTCGTCGTCCACGTCCGGGACGGGGGTGCGTAGTTCGACGTCAGCCACGGCCGCGGGACCGGAGCAGCGCTCCGAGATCGAGGTGACCGTCGCGGTGGGCGCCTATCGCCAGGCCGACGGCACCCAACAGCACGGCGAAGACGAATCCGCTGAAGCCGCCGAGGATTCCGGCGAGTGCCAGGAGAAGTCCGGCGATCAGTCCGATACCAGTGCTGGTCATTGCTGCGGTCCTGTCCGGTCGGCTGTGAGGTCTTCGATCGTCACGTCCACGGGGGTGTCCACGATTGCGCGGACGGCGGTGCGGACGGCGTCGGCGACGGCGAACAGATCCGCCGGGTACCGCACAGTCACGTGGACCGAGCACCCGGAGTCGTCGATCCGGACGCCGGTTACGCGCCGTCCCGGCAGGTAGGTCGCGACGGTGCCGAACTCGCCGCCGTGCAGACCGGCGACGCCCGGCACGGACAGTGCTGCCGCGGCGGCCCGTTCGGCCGTCGAAAGGCTCTGCGCCGCAGCCTCGGTCACTGCACCCTCGGTTTGGCGTCCGGGTCCGTTCCCGGATCTGTCTCGTCGAGGAGGATGACGTCGTGGACGGTGATGTCGACCTCGGTGACCTCGAGGCCGGTCATGTTCTCGACCGCCGCGATCACGTTGCGCCGGATGCCCGCCGCGAGCTCGTGGAGCGCAACTCCGTACTCGGCGACGATGCCGATGTCGATCGCCGCCTGTTTCTCACCGACCTCGGCCGAGACGCCCTGGGCGTGGTCGACCCCCGCTCCGGGGATGCGGTCGCGCAGGGCGCCGACGACGCGGGCGGTGCCGCCCCCGAGGTCGTACACGCCGTTGATCTGACGCGTCGCGATGCCGGCGATCTTCGCGACCACCGCGTCCGCGATGATCGTCTTACCGTGCGAATCGCTCAGCTCGCGCGACGCGCTCGCCCCGAATCGAATTCGGTCGCCCCCGATGGTCGATGCACCGGCGGTCGGGTCTGTCGTCATACGTCGCTCCTCTTCCGGGACCGTTCCCGCGCCGGTCACCGGTTCGGGGTCAACTCTAATGACTCCCGGGCGAGGCTGCGGGGTTCCGCCCCGGCGTCGGCGTGGGTATCCGACTTCCGGCGAATTTGGTAGAACATGTTCCAATCGTGGCGAGCTCGGGCGAGCGGTGCACAGGCTCGTGTGACGAGGCGTGTGGGGTGACGGAGAGGTAGTAGGGATGTCCAGTGACGACAGTGCTGTCGGGGCCGTCGGGCCGATCGTGATCGTCGGCGGCGGGCTCGCCGCGGTGCGCACGGTGGAGGAGTTGCGGCAGGCGGGGTACGACGGCGACCTCGTCATCGTGGGCGACGAACCCCATCTGCCCTACGACCGCCCGCCGCTGTCGAAGGAGGTGGTCCGCGGGGAGAACGACGACACCACGCTGCGGCCGCGGGAGTTCTACGACGAGCAGCGCGTCGAGCTGCGCCTCGGAGTGGCCGCGAGCGGTCTCGATCGGGCCCGCCGGATGGTGCGCCTCGCCGACGGCGGCGAGGTCGCCTACGGCGAGGTGATCGTCGCGACCGGACTGGCGCCGCGCCGCATCCCCGGACTACCCGAGCTGGCCGGGGTCCACGTCCTGCGATCGGTGGACGACAGTCGTGCGCTGCGCACCGAGCTGCGCGAGGGCGCACGCGCGCTGGTCGTGGGGGCCGGCTTCATCGGGTGCGAGCTGGCCGCGAGCATGCGGGCGCTCGGGCTCGACGTGGTCCTCGTCGAGCCGCAGCCGGCGCCGCTGGCATCGGTGCTGGGGGCACGAGTGGGCGCCCTGGTGGGACGGCTGCACACCGCCGAGGGCGTCGACGTCCGGGCCGGGGTGGGGCTGACCGCCCTCACCGGCGACGGGCGGGTGCGCGGCGCGGTGCTGTCCGACGGCACGGAGCTCGAGGTGGACGTCGTCGCGATCGGCATCGGGTCGGTCCCGGTGACCGGCTGGCTCGAGGACGCGGGCGTCGCGCTGGACAACGGCGTGCTGTGCGACGAGGTCGGCCGTACCGACGACCCGCACGTGTGGGCCGTCGGGGACGTCGCGTCGTGGCGGCACGATTCCTGCGGGCACAAGCGCGTGGAGCACTGGAGCAACGCGGGGGACCAGGCGAAGATCCTCGCGGGGGCGCTCACCGGTACCGGGGACCCGAACGCGCCGGCGCAGGTTCCGTACTTCTGGAGCGACCAGTACGGCCTCAAGGTCCAGGCGCTGGGCACCGTGTCGGCCGACGACGACGTCCACGTGATCAAGGACGACGGCCGCAAGTTCGTCGTCTACTACTCGAACGGCGGGGCGTTGACGGCGGTCGTCGGCCTGGGTTCGGCGGGTGCGGTGATGAAGATGCGCGCGAAGATCGCGGCGGGGACGCCGATCGCGGACCTGCTGGAGTCGGCGCCCGCCTGAGCGCCCCGGCCACCGCGCGCGTCCCCCCGGACCCGGCAGGGCTAGATTTGTCGGGTGATCGTTGCGCTCATCGACTCGGGTCTGGGACTGCTCCCGACGTCTGCGTGGTTGCGCCGATTGCGTCCGGACCTGGACCTGATGCTCTCGCTCGACCCCGAGGGCGCCCCGTGGGGTCCGCGGGACGAGCAGTGGGTGATCGACCGGGTCGTGGGCACGGCGCGGCGCGCGGTCGATCGCGGCGCCGAGGTGGTGGTGCTGCCGTGCAACACCGCCAGCGTCACAGCGCTCGAGCACGTGCGGGCCGACCTGGGCCCCGAGATTCCCGTGATCGGCACGGTGCCGGCGATCAAACCGGCCGCGGCGATGTGTGACTCGGTGGCGATCTGGGCGACGGCGGCCACGACGGCCAGCGCCTACCAGGCGCGGCTGGTCGAGCAGTTCGCGAACGGCAGTTCGGTGGTGGGCGTGGCCTGCCACGGTCTCGCCGACGCCATCGACCGCGGCGACCTGGACGCGGTCGGGGACGCGATCACGTCGGCGGCCGCCCGTACTCCCGACGACGTCACCGGTGTGGTGCTGGGATGCACTCACTACCCGCTGGTGGCGGACGAGATCGCCGCCCGGCTGCCGGCCGGCGTCGTGCTGTTCGACAGTGCCGAGGCGGTCGCGGCCCAGACGTTGCGGCGCATCGACGCGTTGGGGCGCGAGTCCACCGGCGGCGGCACGGTCGAGGTCCTACTGAGTGGGACTCCGGGGGAGCTGCCGGTCAGCGCCGCGACCTTCGACGCCGGACGGCTGCTCCTGGCCGCACCGTCGCGGCGGTGACGCCGCCCCCGCGCGGCTAACCCAGCTGCACCATTCCGGCGGCCACCACCTGCGCGACCGTGCCGAGTTCGTCCCGGCGCAGCCGGGCGATGTCGTCGAGGTCGCGGAGCCGGTCGGTGCCCGCGGCCGAGAACATCGCGGCCACCCACGCGTTCGCGCACGCGCGCAGCGTGCCGGGCCGCACGGGGGAGACCGCGCTGGCCTGCAGGATCCGCACGGTCGCGTCGTGCAGGTGGGAGCGGAACCGGCGCAGGTAGCCGCGCGCGTTGGGGTGGGTTTCGGCCTCGCGCCAGATGATCGCCCGCATCAGTCGGTGCTCGCGCAGGTTCAGGGCCTCGTCCAGGTTCACCAGGCTCGTCGCCGGATCACCGGGCGCGACCAACGGCGCCAGGTCGGCCAGCGGCGCGGTCGGCAGGCGCTCGTCGAGCAGCGCGGTGAGGATGTCGGTCTTGGTGGGGAAGTAATAGAAGATCAGACCCTTGGGGACGCCCGCGGCCGCGGCGACCGCAGCGGTGGAGGTGGCGTCGAAGCCGCGTTCACCGATCAGCGTCTCGGCGGCATCGAGAATCGCCGCCCGGGCCTGGCCGTCCGTCCTGGCGGTGCGCCGACGATGCGGCATGCGGTCCTCCGCTCGGCGTCGGTGGGGCGGAGCCCCCGGGCCCCGTCCCACCTGTTCGGTGTCGTGTTCTCAGTGCGCAGCCAGGCCCCCGTGACCGTGCATGCGCTCGCTCATGGCGGGCATGCCGACCACCGAGACCGCCACGGTGAGCACGCCGACCACCCACGCCGTCCACGCCGCCGAGGTCATGGTGTGGAAGTTCATGACCCACGGGGAGATGAACAGCAGGACGCCGAGCACACCGATCGCGTAGTCCGCCGCGGCCATCCCGGGCCGCGTCATGTGGGCCAGACCGGCGAGGGCGATGAGCACGCCGAGCACGATCAACGACCACCGGGCGCCGGAGTTCGTCGACAGCCAGAGCGGCGACAGGGCCGCGAAAGCGCCGATGATGACGGCGGCGTAGTCCTGCCAACGAGTTGATGCCTTCATGACCTGCCTCCTCGAGGAAAGGATTGTGTCCTCGAGTCGAGTGTCACGCTGACTGACCGGTCGATCAATACTGTCCGGATTGCACTCCGATCACGGGTTCGTGCAGTTCGCGCCACGTTTCAGTGACCGAATGTCACATGCCCCCGGCGAAAAGCCGAGGGCCCGACCCGCCGGACGGCGGATCGGGCCCTCGCTACGAACGGGTGCCGAGCGTCAGAACTCGATCTTCAGGTGATCGCTCACCGGCTTGGCCTGGCAGCCCAGGATGTAGCCGTTGTCGATGTCCTCCTGATCCAGGACGCCGGCGTGCTCCATGGAGACCTCGCCCTCGAGGACGGTGCAGGCGCACGAGCCGCACTCGCCTTCCTGGCAGGAGTAGGGCACGTCCAGGCCCTTCGACAGCATCACGTCGACGAGCGTCTGCTTGCGCGGCCAGCTGAGGTTGTGCTTCTCGCCGTCCAGCTCGATCTCGACGGTCGCGGCCTCGGCGGCCTCCTCCTCCGTGACCTCCTCGAGTTCGACGTCCGCGAACGGGTCACCGCTCAGGGAGTTGAACACCTCGGCGTGGACCTGCGAGCGGGGCATCCCGGCCTGGGCCAGAGCCTCGTGAATGGTGTCCATGAACGGACCGGGGCCGCACATGAACGCCTCGTACGAGGTGTACGGAGCCAGCAGCGTGGCGAGCTGGGTCACGCTGGGCAACCCCTGGACCGTCTCGATCCAGTGGATGATCGACAGGCGGTCGGGGTACTTGGCCGCCAGCTCGCGCAGCTCGGCAGCGAAGATGACCGACTCGACATCGCGGTTGCCGTACAGGAGGACAACCTTGCCGCTGCCCTGGGTGAGCGCCGACTTGAGGATCGACATGACCGGCGTGATGCCGCTGCCGCCGCCGAACAGCAGGAAGTCGTGGTCGAGCGACTTCGGGGTGAAGACGCCGGCCGGGGGCAGCACCTCGAGCTGGTCGCCCACCTTCAGGTTGTCGCACAGCCAGTTCGAGCCGTAGCCGTCCGAGGTGCGCTTGACGGTGACCTTGGGGGCGTCGTCGGTGAACGGCGAGCTCGCCAGCGAGTAGCAACGGGCGACCGAGCCGGTCTGGTCGCTCGGAATGCGCAGGGTCAGGAACTGACCGGGCTTGTACTCGAACTTGCTCTTCATGTCCGCGGGGACGTCGAAGACCAACGACCGCGAATCGGGGGTCTCCTCGATCACCCCGGACACGGTGAGCACCGCGGATCGAGAGCTGTGCGGCACATCGATAGTGGTCATGCGAACTCTGGTCCTCTCGTGGATCAGTCCTAGAACCCTAGAACGTGTTCTAGTTTCAGCGTAGCAGCGTAGCGACGCTACCGGGGAGAGCGTAATTCTCCGCTTCCGGCTCCCGCTGATCGGGAGCATCTCGAGGGTCGGCCCCGGGCCTCGAGGGCGCCGGTCTCGAGTGCGCGTGCTCCGTGAGTTGCGGGGCTCAGGCGTCGACGACGAGCCAGCCGCCGTGGTGGTCGAAGACCTCGAACGGACGGCCGGTGGAAACGCCCAGGTCGTGCAGAGCGTCGGCATCGAACGTTCGCACGTGCCCGTGGCACGCGGTCGCGACGTCCTCGTACGGCACCGCGACGACGACCCGCTCACGGGCGATACGCAGGGCCTCGGCCAGTACCGCCGCGCCGGTGGCCGGGTCGACGTGCTCGAGAAGGTGGACGGCCGTGACGGTGTCGGCGCTGCCGTCGGGCACCGGCACGTTCGCGGCGTCGCACACGAGGGTGCCGAGCTCGAGGCCCAGGGTCGGCGCGACGGCCGCGAGCAGGGTCATCGTGCCCGGCAGGATATCGGTGGCGGTCACCTCGACCCCGGCCCGCGCGAGCCGCAGCGGCAGGAAGCCGAAACACGACCCGAGGTCGAGGACGCTGCCGCGCACGAGTTCGGCCGCCTTGTCGTGGATGGGCGCGAAGTCCGCGGTGCCGTCCAGCAGTTCGGCGAGCGAGTTGCGGTAGTACACGCGCCAGGACTCGAGGGCGTCCGGAACGGTCGAGCGCACCAGCCCGACCATCGTCAGCTCGAATTCCGTCTGACCGAAGTCGGCGTCGCCGATCGAGGCGGTCACCTCGGCCACCAGGCGTTCGCTGAGCGCCTCGGGGTGCAGGGAATGCCGGACGTGCAGTCCGGTGCCGGTGCGGGTGAGCGTGATCGGGCCGCTCGGGACGCGCTCGACGGTGACGTGGTCGTGCGTCCACCGGCCGGGGGCGCACGGGGCGAGCGAGTCAAGCGTCATGGGGAGCCCCGTTCAGGATCGGTGCGTCGATGTCGGACAGGCTGGTGTAGAGCAGACGGCTGCCCTGGCCGAGCAGGTCGAGAAGGTCGGACTCGTCGTCGGCCAGCCACGTCTCGTAGGCCGCCAGCGCGACGCCGAGCAGCAGGTAACCCACCGTCTTGGGGAGCTGGTCGGTGGGTCCGACGTGCAGCCGGCGGGCGACGTACTCGGCGATGACCCGGCGCCATCCGTCGTACATCACCACCGAGTACGCCTGCAAGGCCGGCACCTCGAAGATCAGCCGCATGCGTCGGCGGTGCCCGGCGGCCACCTCCGGGGGGAACGTGTTGAACGCCAACAGGGCCGAGGTCAGCCCGTCGAGCACGGGGATGTCGCCTGGAAGTTCGCTGAGCATCGTGCGCATCTCCGACAGGTGCGCGTCGAAGTCGCCCCACGGCACGGCGTTCTTGGACGGGAAGTACCGGAAGAACGTGCGGCGCGCGATCCCGGCGGCCTCGGCGATGTCGTCGACGCTGGTGTCGTCGAAGCCGCGCGTGGCGAACAGGTCGATACCCACCGCGGCGATCCGGTCGCGCGTGGTCGTCGGCCGACGACCGATGCGGGACGACGGGTTCCTACGGCTGCGCACTTCTGTGACCTCCTTCACTAGTCATTGTGCACCCAATGCCATTAGAGTGGTGAACCGAGTCACAGTGAACAGGTCACTCTGACCGCACGCTCCGTCGCCGGAGTCCGATATGGAGGAGGAATCGATGTCCGATCGCGAGACCGTCACCGAAAGCCAGCTGGTCGAGGAGTCCCTCGTCGAAGAGGTGTCCATCGACGGCATGTGCGGCGTGTACTGATCGTGTCCGAACAAGCCGTCGGCGGAGCCTCGCCGGCCGGCACGATCGATCTCGACGCGGCATGGAAGCTTCACCCGCAGGTGGCGCTGCGCCCCGAACCCTTCGGGGCGCTGCTCTACCACTTCGGAACACGCAAGCTCTCGTTCCTGAAGAACCGGACCATCGTCGCGATCGTCGAATCCCTGCCCCAGCACCCCAGCGTGCGGGCAGCGCTCCAGGCCAACGGTGTCGAGGAGGATGCGGCCCGGCCGTATCTGCGTGCCCTCGACACCCTGGCCGACTCGCACATGATCGTGCCGTCCTGACACCTGCCGCTCCTTCACGCTCTGTACCCAACCAGACGCCCTCGAATTCCAGGCAATTTCTGCCCGAGGATGCAGCCTGCTTCGAGTGTTTCCGTCAGATTCGAGGATTCCGCCATGACCTCAGTTCTCGAGCCGCCCACCACCGTCTCGCCCCCCGCGGCCCCCTCCACTCCCGCCGTCGGCCGGCTGGTCGACCAGTTCGAGCTCGGCCTGGACGCGCCGATCTGCCTGACGTGGGAACTCACCTACGCGTGCAACCTCTCGTGCGTCCACTGCCTGTCGTCCTCGGGGCGCCGGGACCCGCGTGAGCTGTCGACCGAGCAGTGCAAGGCGATCATCGACGAGCTGCAGCGCATGCAGGTCTTCTACGTCAACATCGGCGGCGGTGAGCCCACCGTGCGCTCGGACTTCTGGGAACTGGTCGACTACGCGACCGAACACCAGGTGGGCGTGAAGTTCTCCACCAACGGCGTCAAGATCGACAAGAAGGTGGCCGCGCGGCTGGCAGCCAGCGACTACGTCGACGTCCAGATCTCCCTCGACGGCGCGACCGCCGAGGTCAACGACGCCGTCCGCGGCCCGGGTTCGTTCGCGATGGCCGTGCGTGCGCTCGAGAACCTCGCGGAGGCCGGGTTCAGAGATGCCAAGATCTCCGTCGTCGTCACTCGCGAGAACGTCAGCCAGCTGGACGAGTTCAAGGCGCTCGCCGACCGGTTCGGTGCGACGCTGCGCATCACGCGTCTGCGCCCGTCGGGTCGCGGTGCCGACGTGTGGGACGAACTGCACCCCACGCAGCAGCAGCAGCGGGAGCTGTACGACTGGCTGGTCGCCAACGGCGAGGGCGTGCTGACGGGCGACTCGTTCTTCCACCTCTCCGCCTACGGCGATGCGCTGCCGGGACTGAACCTGTGCGGCGCCGGGCGCGTGGTGTGCCTGATCGACCCCATCGGCGACGTCTACGCGTGCCCGTTCGCGATCCACGACCAGTTCCTCGCGGGAAACATCGTGTCGGACGGCGGTTTCCAGCAGGTGTGGCAACACTCCGAGCTGTTCCAGGATCTGCGCTCGCCGCAGACGGGCGGCGCGTGCAGCAAGTGCAACCACTTCGACGCCTGCCGCGGCGGGTGCATGGCCGCGAAGTTCTTCACCGGCCTGCCGATGGACGGCCCCGACCCGGAATGCGTCCAGGGCTACGGCACGTCGGCGCTCGAGGGGGAGCGGACGGTGCCGAAGTCGAGCCAGGACCACTCCCGCACCGGCAAGCGTGCCGAGCGTCGCCGGCCGCAGGCGCCGGTTCCGCTGACCCTGTTGACCCGTCCGCCGGCCAAGATCTGCGACGAGAATCCGCTTGCCGGACTGGAACAGTAGTAACCCACCAGCAGTACGAGAGGTTGAGTGATGGCCAAGAACGCGTGGTTCGAGACGGTTGCCGAGGCGCAACGTCGCGCGAAGAAGCGCCTGCCCAAGTCGGTGTACGCCGCGCTGGTCGCGGGGTCCGAGAAGGGGCTGACCGTCGACGACAACATCGCGGCCTTCTCCGAGCTCGGGTTCGCACCGCACGTGGCCGGCCTGTCCGGCGAGCGTGATCTGTCGACCACCGTGATGGGGCAGCCCATCTCGATGCCGGTGATGATCTCGCCGACCGGTGTGCAGGCCGTGCATCCCGACGGTGAGGTCGCGGTCGCGCGTGCGGCGGCGGCGCGGGGGACCGCGATGGGGCTCAGCTCCTTCGCGAGCAAGTCCATCGAGGAGGTGACCGCGGCCAACCCGCAGACCTTCTTCCAGATGTACTGGGTGGGTGACCGCGACACGCTGCTGCAGCGCATGGAACGCGCCCGCAAGGCCGGTGCCACGGGTCTGATCATCACGCTCGACTGGTCGTTCTCCAACGGCCGCGACTGGGGCAGCCCGGCGATCCCCGAGAAGATGGACCTCAAGGCGATGTTCCAGTTCGCTCCCGAGGGCATCACGCGACCGAAGTGGTTGTGGGAGTTCGCCAAGACCGGCAAGGTGCCGGACCTGACCACCCCCAACCTCGCCGCACCCGGCCAGGACGCACCCACGTTCTTCGGGGCGTACGGCCAGTGGATGGGCACCCCGCTGCCCACGTGGGAGGACGTCGCGTGGCTGCGTGAGCAGTGGGGCGGACCGTTCATGCTCAAGGGCGTCATGCGCGTCGACGACGCCAAGCGCGCCGTGGACGCGGGCGTCTCCGCGATCTCGGTGTCGAACCACGGCGGCAACAACCTCGACGGCACGCCCGCACCGATCCGTGCGCTCCCGGCGATCGCCGAGGCCGTCGGCGACCAGATCGAGGTGGTGCTCGACGGCGGCATCCGCCGCGGCAGCGACGTGGTCAAGGCTCTCGCGCTGGGTGCGAGAGCCGTCATGATCGGCCGTGCCTACCTGTGGGGTCTTTCGGCCAACGGCCAGGCCGGTGTCGAGAACGTCCTCGACATCCTGCGCGGCGGCATCGACTCGGCGGTGCTCGGATTGGGCCACAAGTCGATTCACGACCTGAGCCCGAATGACCTCGTGGTTCCCGAGGGCTTCCGCCGCGATCTCGGCGTCGGCTAGATCACCGCGCGCAGAATGCGCGGCAGCCTCACCGAGCAGTTCACCCTGGCCGGGCGCATCGCCCCGGCCAGGGTGCTGTTCGGTCCGCACGAGACCAACCTCGGCGACGGCCGCGCCCTCTCGGCGCGGCACGTCGCGTACTACGAACGTCGGGCCCGCGGCGGCGCCGGCCTGATCGTCACCGAGACCGCATCGATCCATCCGGACGACTGGCCGTACGAGCGGGCCCCACTGGCGGCCGACTGCGCGGCGGGTTGGCGTGCGGTGGTGGACGCGTGCCGGCCGCACCGAACTCTCGTGCTGGCCGGCCTCGGGCACACCGGACTGCAGGGCTCGAGCGCATGGTCGCAGTCGGCGCTGTGGGCGCCGTCCCGATTTGCCGACCCGGTCTCGCGCGAACTCCCGATGGAGATGGAGCGCGCCGAGATCGCCGCGGTGATCGACGGCTTCCGCATCGCCGCGGCGGCCGCGGTCACTGCCGACGTCGACGGCGTCGAACTCGACGCCGGAGCGTTCTCCCTGCTGCGCCAGTTCCACTCCGGGCTCACCAACCGGCGCGCGGACGGCTACGGCGACGACCGTCTACGCCTCACCCGGGAGGTGATCGCCGCGGTCCGTCACGAGATCGGCCACGACCGGATCCTGGCGCTGCGGCTCAGCTGCGACGAGCAGGCGCCGTGGGCGGGGGTGACTCCGGACGAGGCCGCCGCACAGGTGGCCGCGTTGTCGGAGGCGCTGGACCTGCTCGTGGTGGTGCGGGGCGGACCGTACTCGACCGCGGCCTACCGGCCCGACGGCCACACCGAGCCCGGATTCAACGCCGCGCTGTGCCGCGACATGCGCGGAGCGGCGGCCGGTCGGGTGCCCGTGGTGGTGCAGGGCAGCGTCGTCGACGCCGCGCAGGCGCAGCGAATGCTGGACGACGGCGTCGCCGACGCCGTCGAGATGACCCGCGCGCAGATCGCCGACCCGGACCTGGTGACCCGGGTCCGGGCGGGCAGGACGCCTCGGCCGTGCGTGTTGTGCAATCAGACGTGCCTGGTGCGCGATCCCCGGAACCCGGTGGTGACGTGCATCGGCAACCCGTCGGCCGGCTTCGAGACGGTCGACGGCGACGTCGACGGTGATGCACCGCGGGGCGCCGGCGATCGCGGCCCGGCGGCGGTGGTCGGCGGCGGGCCGGGCGGACTCGAGGCGGCGCGGGTGCTGGCCCGGCAGGGCTTCCGGGTGACGCTGGCGGAGAGGACCGGGCGGCTGGGCGGGATGCTCCGCACGGCCGCCGCCGGCGCCGGACGATCCCGCCTCGCGCATCTGGCCGATTGGCTCGAGGACGAGTGCCGGCGCCTCGGTGTCGACGTACAACTCGGTGTCGACGTACAACTCGGTGTCGACGTGCGCCTCGGCCACGCCGTGCAGTTCGGTGACGACTGCGGTTCGAGCGAGGGCGCGCCTCGCGGGGGACCTGTCGTGGTCGCGACCGGCAGCCGTCCGCGTCCCGCGCCGTGCCCGGTCGATGCTGGCGTGCAGGCGGTTTCCGCGGCCGACGTCCTCTACGGGTCGGCGCTCGCGCCGGGACCGGTGGTGGTGTTCGACCCGGTGGGCGGCCCCGTCGCGGTGTCCGTGGCATCGTCGCTCGCCGTCCGGGGCCGCGACGTGGCCGTCGCGACACCGGACCAGACAGTCGGGTCGCGGCTCGGCCCGACGGGCGACCTGGTGGGCGCGAACGCGCGGCTGCGGCGCGCCGGTGTCGCGTCGCACCTCGCCGTCCGGCTGCTGTCGGCGGGCGCGGGAGAAGTGTTGCTGCAGAACCGCTTCACGGGTGTCCGTTTCGGAGTACCGTGCTCGGTGCTGGTGGACTGTTCGCACCCGTTGCCCAACGAACAGTTGACCTCCGTAGTGAGCGCGGCGAGGATCGGCGACTGTGTCGCGCCCCGGACCGTACTCGAAGCCGTCCGCGAGGGTCGCCTCGCGGCAATGTCCATGTCGCAGTACGAGGGTGTCAGCAGATAGGAGATCACGGTGGGTCAGTTCGACGGCAAGGTCGCCTTCATCACGGGCGCGGCGCGCGGCCAGGGTCGCACGCACGCGGTGCGGTTGGCGCGAGAGGGCGCGGCCATCATCGCGGTGGACGTCTGCAAGAGCGTCAGTAGTGACAACACGTACGACGCCGCGACGGCGGACGATCTCGCGGAGACCGTGCGTCTCGTCGAGGCGGAGGGTGCGAAGATCTACGCCCGCGAGGCCGACGTCCGCGACAGCGCGGCGCTGAAGGCTGTCGTCGACGGCGGCGTCGAGCAGTTCGGCCGCCTCGACATCGTCATCGCGAACGCCGGCATCTGTAACTGGAACCGCTTCTGGGAGATGTCCGACGAGCAGTGGGAGACGCTGATCGACATCAACCTCACCGGCGCCTTCAAGACGCTCAAGGCGGCGGTGCCGACGATGATCGAGGCCGGCCGCGGCGGGTCCGTCATCATCGTCAGCTCGGTCGCGGGATTGAAGGCACTGCCGGGCCAGGCGCATTACGGCGCCTCCAAGTTCGGACTGGTGGGGCTCACGCAGGCCGCCGCGAAGGAGCTGGGGGAGTACAACATCCGCGTCAACTCGATCCATCCGTACGGTGTGAACACGCACATGGGTACCGATCAGGGCAGCCTGGTCATCCTGCAGCGTCACCCGCAGTACGGCCCCAACTTCGCGCCCATCCTCACCGAGAAGCCCATCGCGGACACCGACGACATCTCCGACGCGGTGCTGTGGCTGGCGGGTGACGGCTCCAAGACCGTGACCGCGAGCCAGATCGCACTCGATCAGGGCAACACGAAGGTCTGACGTCCGTCTCCCATGCGTCACCCACGGCTGTTCTCCCCGCTCCGTCTCGGTCCACAGATGCTGCACAACCGGGTGGTGTTCACCGCGCACCTGACCAACAGCGCCCGCGACGGTCTGCCCACTGCCCAGCACACCGCGTACTACGCGGCGCGGGCCGCGGGCGGGGTGGGGATGATCATCACCGAGGAGCAGTGCGTCCATCCCTCGGACTGGCCGTACGAGAGGGTGATTCACGGGTATCGCCCCGAGGTCGTGGCGGGCTATCGCGAGATCACTCGCGCCGTTCACCGGCACGGGACGGTGATTCTGGCTCAGCTCAATCACAATGGTGGGCAGGGATCCGGCATGTACTCGCGTCGTCCCCTGTGGGCGCCGAGCCCGGTGCCGGACCCACTGTTCCGGGAGGTTCCCAAGGCGCTCGACGTCGCCGAGATCGCGGAACTGGTGGCCGGGTACGCCACCGTCGCGCGCCACTGCCGCGCCGGCGGATTCGACGGTGTCGAACTGCAGTGTTCGCAGTCGTCGTTGATCCGCGGATTCCTCGCGTCCGGAACCAATCTCCGCACCGACGGGTACGGCGGGCCGCTGGAGAATCGCGCCCGATTCCTGCTGCAGGTGATCGCGGCGGTCCGGGAAGCACTCGGTCCGGACCCGATCCTGGGCGTCCGGCTCGCGGGTGACGAACAGGTGGCCGGCGGCATCGTGCTGGACGAGGCGGTCGAAGTCGCTCGGATGGTCGAGGCGACGGGGAGCGTCGACTACGTCAACACCACGATGGGGATGGCCACCGAGACGCTGCATCTGGTGGAGCCGTCGATGGCGATGCCGCGTGGTTATGCGCTGCACGTCTCCGAGGCCATTCGCTCCGCGGTGCGGTTGCCCGTCGTCGGAGTGGGGCGGCTCAAGGAACCGGCCGAGGCCGAACGGGCGCTCGCGGACGGCCGCTGCGATCTGGTCGGTGTGGTGCGCGGGCAGATCGCGGACCCCGAGTTCGTGGCCAAGGCCGAGCGCGGCGCCGACGACGAGATCCGCACGTGCCTGTCCTGCAACCAGGAGTGCGTCGGACGCATGGGTCTGGGACGTTGGCTCGGTTGCGTCGAGAATCCGCGTGCGGGAAGGGAATCGATGCCGCTGCCGATGCCACGTGTGCGGGGCAGACGGGTAGTTGTCGTCGGGGGCGGGCCGGCAGGCCTCTCGGCCGCGGCGTCCGCGGCCGAACGCGGTCACGACGTGACCGTCTACGAGCGCGCGGATGTGCTGGGCGGCCAGATTCGGGTGGCGTCGACGGCTGCCGGCCGGGCTGAACTGGGCGAGCTGGTGCACAACCTCGAACGCGAGTGTGGCCGCCGGGGAGTGCGGATCGTCACGGGTGTCGAGGCCACGGTCGAATCGTTGCGAGTCGAGTCGCCCGACGTCGTGGTGGTGGCGACGGGGGCCCGCCCGGCGCTGCCCTGGTGGGCGGCGGAGTGCACGCGTGCCGTGCATGCGCGTGCGGTCCTCGAGGGGGCGCCCCCGGTTGCGGGGCGGGTTTTGGTGGTGGACGAGTTGGGATTCCAGCAGGGCCCGTCGGCAGCCGAGACGTTGGCAGGCCGTGGGTGTGCGGTCACGATCTGCACGCCCGCGATGATCGTCGGTCAGGATCTCGGGATCACCTTGGACATGGAGGGCTGGCAGCAGCGGGCGCACGTCGCCGGCATCGAGCAGTGGACCGATGTCGCGGTGAGTGCCGCCGCCGAGGACGGTGGCGGCGTGCGGGTCACGTTGGCGAACCACCTGACCGGCGGCGAGCACGTTGCGACGTTCGATTGGGTGGTGTGCGCGACCCACCAGGAGCCCGAGGACTCGCTGTGGAAGTCGCTGTCAGGCAACGATGCCCTTCCTTTCGAGGTCTACCGGGTCGGTGATGCGGTGACGCCGCGGCGCTCGCACGCCGCGGTCCTCGAAGGCCATCGCGTCGCGGTGTCGCTGTAGGTGCCTACGCCTACGCCTACGCCGCCTGCGGTCCCGCGCGGTTGTTCGAGGCCATGGGTTTCTTGTACGGGTCCACCAGCGATGGTGGGGTGAACCAGGGGTGCCGGTCGGTGCCGATGTTCACTTTCCAGTGGGAGTGGTGGAGCAGTCGGTGGTGGTAGCGGCACAGGAGGACCAGGTTGTCGAGGTCGGCGGTCCGCCGTCGGCCCAGTGGTGGATGTGGTGTCCTTCGCAGTGCGCGGGCGGGGCTCCGCAGCCGGGGAACGCGCAGCCGTGGTCGCGGGCGATCAGCGCCCGGCGTTGCTTCTTCGAGACGGTTCGGGTGGTGCGTCCGAGGTTGAGCGGGATTCCGTCGTCCATGAGGACCGGGGTGAGGTGGCAGTCGCACGCGAGCCGGCGGGCGGTGGCGATCGTCAGCGGCCCGAGGTGCGGGAGGCGGGCAACGTCCTTGTCGGCCGTCACACGGTGCCCGGTCCGGGACTCGCCAACCGGGCTCTCGCGGCCCGCGTTGTCGTCGGCAAGGTTTTCTCGAACCGAGTCGCCGTGAATGTCGTTGCCGTCGAACAGCTTCGACTGCCAATTCGGCCGCGCTGCTGCATGGTCGGCCTGGGCGCGGGCGAGGTCGCGGGCGTGCACGTGCAACGACAGGTGCGGCCGTTCCCCGCCCTCGATGGGTGCCTCTCCGGAGTCGAGGTAGCGGCGCAGGATTTCGGCGAATGCCTCCGCCCGCCGCTGCCCCGGCGTGCGCGTCGCGGCGGGGTCGTCGTTCGGGTTCCGCGGTTTCGTCAACGCGGACAGCGCCGTCAGCAACATCTCCCCGGTGACAGCATCCAAGTCACCCTTCACCGCGACCCGTCCGTTCAACGTCTTCGAGGCGTGAAACTCGTTGCGGTCCATGTCTTCACTGGGCGGCAACTCGTCGGATTCGAAGATCCGCTCGAGCCGCGAGATGCAGGTGCGCACACTCATCGTGGTCGCCGCCGGATTCGCCGCGCAATCCAGGAGCACCTGCCGGCACGACGGAAGGGCCTCAAAGGGCATCCCGCGCGGCGGCTGTTCGCAGAACTTGGTGATCAGGGCAGCATGCTCGCCGGAGATGGCCCCTGCGTTGAAAGCGTCAGCAACATCCGGTTCGCGCCGCAACGCCTTCCCCAACGCCAGAATCCGCGCCGCGGCAGGAACTTCCAGCAGCGTACTGGCCGCGAGCCACTGCTTCACGCTACGAAACCCCAACGTGTCGAACGAGACTGCGCGCTCGTCGATTTCGGCCACCGCCGTCACCCGCAGGGCTTCGAGCTGCTCGATCAGACGCGAGAGATCCACCGTCGTACGCACCAGGTCCAACTCGGCCAGCCCGCGCACGTCATCGTGACTGAGCGCCACGAGTGCAGCAGCTGTGGTGTTGAGTCCCCCCGGATTCATGACGCCACTCTAGTTCGAACTGGTGTTCGAGTCAAGTGATCGGTCCGGAGTCGGGGGGCGGGGCGAGCGGGCTGTCGAGGGACCTAGAGTGCTGGTTTTCCAGCGGTGCCGCCGATCCCGATCGAGCACGACAGCTGCCGGTGTGGTGACGGCGGTACCGATCACGATGGCCGGCCGGTCCGGTGATCCCAAAGACACCACCTACGATCGACCGATGCGCCTCGCCCACATGTCCTGGCCCGATGTGCCTCGGGACCAGCTCACGGTCGCGGTTCCGGTGGGATCGGTGGAGCAGCACGGTCCGCATCTGCCGCTCGACACCGACACCCGTATCGCGTCGGCCGTCGCCCGCGCCCTCTCCGGAGTGGTCTGCGCACCCGCGATCGAGTACGGCGCGAGCGGTGAGCACGAGGGTTTCGCGGGCACGATCTCGCTGGGAAGCGGCGCGCTCGAAATGCTGCTCGTGGAGTACGGCCGCTCGGCGTGCCGGTGGGCCCGCCGGGTGGTGTTCGTGAACGGGCACGGGGGTAACGGTCCGGCGCTGGTGAAGGCCGTCGAGCTGTTGCGTTACGAGGGCCGGGACGTGGCGTGGTTCCCGTGCGCGGTGCCGGGCGCGGATGCGCACGCCGGTCATACGGAAACATCCTTGCTGCTGCACCTTTCACCAGAGGTCGTCGCCATGGATCGCGCGCGGACCGGCAACACCGAGCCCGTCGCCGATCTGATGCCGCGCCTGCGGGCGGGCGGCATGCTCGCGGCCACCGCCAACGGGGTCCTCGGTGACCCGGTCGGGGCGAGCGCCGAGGAGGGTCGGAGACTGTTCGACGGGCTCGTCGAGCGCGCCCGGGCCGCGGTGTCCGCCTGGGCCCCGCGTGGCGACGGGAGACTCCTGTGACGGATGTGACATCGGCGTCAGGGTTTTCGCAACAAGTTCTGCCCGCCCTCCCGGCCACCTTTACCATCGTGTGATGCACGACGCTCGACTGCCCGACGGGTTCGGAATCCGCCTCGATCCCAAGGTGCGCGCCTACTCCGGCGGCCGGGTCCTGATCGGTGGATCGCCCATGCGGATGCTCAAACTCGCGCCCGCGGCCGCCGGCATGATCGGTGACGGCTATCTCGAGGTCGTCGATTCGCAGACTGCGGTCGTCGCCCGGCGGTTGCTCGACTCGGGGGTGGCGAACCCGCGGCCGATGAGCACGCCGTCCCCGAGCGACGTCACGGTGGTGGTCCCGATCCGCGACAACGTCGCCGGCATCGCCCGTCTCGTCCCGGCACTGCGTGGCCTCGAGGTCGTCGTGGTGGACGACGGCTCGGCGGTCCCGCTCGAGCTACCGGACCTGACGGGTTGCAGCGCCCGCGTCACGCTCCTGCGGCACGATCGGTCGCGCGGCCCCGCCGCGGCGCGCAACACCGGCCTGAGGCACGCGACCACCCCGTTCGTGGCCTTCCTGGACTCGGACGTCCTGCCGCAGACGGGCTGGCTGGAACGGATGCTCGGGCATTTCAGCGACCCCGCCGTCGCACTCGTGGCGCCCCGCATCGTCGCGCTCGAACCGGAGGGCTCCGCGCTCGCGCGGTACGAGCATGCGCGCTCGTCGCTCGACCTCGGCCGTAAGGAATCGGCGGTGCGCTCGGGCAGTCCGGTGTCGTACGTGCCGAGCGCCGCGATGCTGGCACGTCGGGACGTACTCACCGACATGGGCGGGTTCGACGAGGCGATGCACGTCGCCGAGGACGTCGACCTGTGCTGGCGGTTGCAGGAGACCGGGTGGCGGCTGCGCTACGAACCTGTCGCGCGCGTCGCCCACGACCATCGCGTCTCGTTCGGGAAGTGGTTCACCCGCAAGATGTTCTACGGCACCGGCGCCGCCCCGCTCGCGGCGCGGCACGAGGGCATGGTGCCGCCACTCGCGATGTCGAGGTGGACGTTGCTGTCGGTCCTGGCGGCCGCGTCGTGCACCCGGCTGGGCGCGCTGTCGAGTCTCGCGACGTTCCTGGTCACCGTGCTGCGCCTGCGGCGCACGTTCGCCGATCTGGATCAGCCGAACCGCATCGCCGTCGCCCTCGCCGCGCGCGGATTCGGGAACGGTGCCCGACAGGTCGCGTCGGCGATGTGCCGGTCGTACTGGCCGGTGACGCTCGTGGCCGGCGTCTTCTCGCGGCGGGTCCGGCGGTTGGTGGTGGTGGTCGCCGCCGTCGAGGGCGTGACGGACTGGGCGACCCATCGCGAACCCGGCGGCCTCGGACCGCTGCGCCACAGCGTCTTCAAGCGGCTCGACGACGTCGCGTACGGAACGGGCCTGTGGCGGGGCGCGATCCGGGCCCGGGACCCGCGGGCGCTCGCACCGCGCATCGGAAAGTGACGGTGGCAGCGGAGCCGGGCTTCCCCGAGGCGGCGGACGTCGTCGTCGTGGGCGGCGGCTCGTGCGGCAGTGTGGTGGCCGGGCGGTTGAGCGAGGATCCGGATCGGCAGGTCGTGCTGGTCGAATCGGGCCCGGGGCACGAGATCCCGGCCGAGTTCCCGCCGGAACTGGTCGACGCAGGGGTGCTGCCGGTCGGCCCGGACAGCCGTTGGATCTGGCCGTACCCGGTGGAGTTGACGAGCGCGCGCGGCGGCTGGATCGCGCGCGGACGGGTGCTCGGCGGCTCGGGGGCGGTCAACGGCGGCTACTTCGTCCGGGCGCGGGTCGAGGATTTCGACCGCTGGCCCGACTCGTGGTCCTACGACCGGGTGCTGCCCTACTTCAAGGCGATCGAGACCGACCTGGACTTCGACGGGCCGTGGCACGGAACGAGCGGCCCGATCCCGGTCCGCCGGGAACCGGTGGAGGCGTGGCATCCGATCAGTTCGGCGTTCGCGGAGGCCGCACGGGCCGCGGGGCACGCGGAGGATCCGGACAAGAACGCGCCCGGGTCGCACGGCGTGGGTCCGGTGCCGCTGAACATCCGCGACGGCGTGCGGGTGGGGCCGGCGTCCGCGTACCTGCTGCCCAACCTCGGTCGGCGCAACCTCGTCGTCCGGTCGGACACGACCGTCACTCGGATCCTGTTCTCGGGGACCCGGGTGACGGGCCTCGAAGTGTCGACCGACTCGCAGGTGCGGACCATCCGCACCTCGACCGTGGTCCTGACTGCCGGAGCCGTCGCGACCCCGCATCTGCTGATGCTCTCCGGCGTCGGCGACGCCGGGCACCTGTCCGGGCTGGGTATTCCGGTGGTGGCGGACCTGCCGGAAGTGGGCTCGCAGTTCAGTGACCATCCCGAAGTGGTGCTGCCGTATCGGTACCGTCGGCCGGTCCCGCGCACCAGCCGCACCCCGGCACTGCAAGTGACACTCAACACGGACGGCATCGAAATCCGTCCGTACACAGCCGCGTTCGGTGACCTCATCCCGGGCTCGGGGATCGGCAAGCCGTGCCTCGGAGTGGTCCTCATGCAGCCACTGAGCCGCGGCGAGATCCGCCTGGTGTCGGCCGACCCCGGGACCCCGCCGCGGGTGGCGTACCGCTATCTCGAGTCCGCGCAGGACCGGCAGTCGTTGCGGGAGGCGGTCTCCCACGCCGCCGACCTCGTACGTTCCGCCCCGCTGAGCAGGCTCGTCGAACCGGAGCCGATCGAGTTGTCCGACGGCTGGCTGGCCGACCGGCTGGGCACGTCGCTGCATCTGTCGGGCAGCTGCCGCATGGGCGTGGACGCCACCGATTCGGTGGTCGACGACCGCTGTCGCGTGCACGGGGTCGACGGATTGTTCGTCGTCGACACCTCGATTCTGCCGTCCGTGCCCAGTCGTGGACCGCACGCCACCGCGGTCATGGTGGCCGAACGTGCCAGTACCTACCTCTGAAGGCGCTACAGTTTGCGGGGCAGGCGGGTTGGTGCGAGACGGAGGCGCCGATGGCACAGCGTGAACCCGGACCGCGCAATCCGTGGATTGCAGTGCGGCCGGGCGACGATGTCGGCGTGCTCGCAGAACGCACGTCCTGGGCGCATCAGCGGTTCGTCGAGTCCGCGCAGGCGGACACCGAGACCGTCCGCGACGTCGTACGAGACTCGTGGCTGCGCAGCCGCGGCAACGGTGTCAGCCCCGACCTCGTCGACGACCAGGTGGTGCTCGACGGCTCCGCGCTCGAGGAACACCGCATCGCCCATCCGCTCGCGGGAATCCGTCCCGTGGTGCGCAAGTTGCTCGTCGAGGACACCGCCGGCACCGGTCTGCTGGTCGCGATGAGTGACGCGAACGGTCGTTTGTTGTGGATCGAGGGCGACTCGGCCGCGAAGGACCGCGCCCTCGACATCAACTTCGTCGAGGGGTCCGACTGGAGCGAGGAACGGGTGGGCACCAACGCGCCCGGCACGGCCCTCGCGCTCGACCACAGTGTGCAGATCTTCGCCGCGGAGCACTTCAACCGGGCGATGCACTCGTGGAGTTGTTCGGCTGCCCCGGTCCACGATCCGGCCACCGGCCGCATCCTGGGGGCGCTGGACATCACGGGCGGCCCCCGGGTGGCGGTGCCCGAGGCGCTGGCGCTCGTCCGCGCCACGGCGGCTGCGGCGGAGGGTGAGCTGCGGCTCCTCGAACTCGCGTCCCCGCGGCCGCTGTCCACCGCGGTGCCCCGCCTCGAGGTCCTCGGTGGCGGCCGTCCCGCACTGGTGGTGGAGGGGGAGCGGCACGAGTTGTCCCGCAGGCACGCCGAGATCCTGCTGCTGCTGTCCGAGCATCCCGAGGGGCTCGGCGCCGACCACCTCGCGGTCCTGCTCGACGAGTACGACCTGGACACCGTGACGGTGCGCGCGGAGATGTCGCGGCTGCGCAAGGTGTTCGGCGCGCACCGGCTCGGTTCACGGCCGTACCGGCTGCTGACCGAGCTCGACTCCGACGTCGCCCAAGTGCGTTCACTTCTCGACCGGGGCGAAGTCGCGGCAGCGCTGCAGCTCTACGACGGGCCGGTGCTGGCGGGATCGGATGCGCCCGGTGTGGTGGAGGTGCGTGAGGAGCTCTCGGCTCGGATCCGGGCGACGGTCCTGCGGGCCGGGGATGCGCGAGTGCTCGCGAAGTGGACCAATTCCGTCCACGGTCGCCAGGACGTGTCGGCGTGGATCGCCTACCTGTCGACCCTCGACCGCAACTCGCCGCTGCACGCGCAGGTCGAAGCGCACGTGCGGCTGCTGGATCGCCGGTTGGGTCCGGCGGCCCGGCACTGACGCCGCCCCCGGCCGCGGTCGACGGCCGGATGGTGCGGGCGCTCGCGTAGGTTCTCGGACGACACGATTTCGAGAACACGAGGAGTACACGATGGCCTTCGCGGGCAACGTCGACGAGCTGGCACTGTTGCAGACGATCCGCCTCAAGGGACGGGTGACGGCCGACGTCCTCGCCGCGCAGCTGGGAGTCGCCGTGGCCTCGGCGGAGGCGGCGCGCGACGCGCTGCTCGCGCAGGGCAAGGCCGAGGCGGCCGGGGACGGCACGTTCGCGCTGACGGCCGCCGGCCTGACCGAGCTCGGCGACCAGCTCGACGCCGAGCGGGTCTCGGTCGACGAGGACTCGATCGCCGAGATCCACGAGCGCTTCCTGGAACTCGACGGACCGCTGCGTGAGGCCACGGCTGCGGCGGACGTCACCGCCCTGGGCGTGCTGGACAAGCAGGCCCAGGACGTGTTGGACGACGTTTCGGCGTTCGTTCCTCGGCTGTCGCGCTACCAGGACCTGTTCGCCGAGGCGCTGCGGAAGGCGCAGGCGGGCGAGACGGTGTGGATCGCGGCGCCGGAGATCGCCTCCT
This sequence comes from Rhodococcus sp. SGAir0479, assembly GCF_005484805.1. NCBI lineage: Bacteria > Bacillati > Actinomycetota > Actinomycetes > Mycobacteriales > Nocardiaceae > Rhodococcus > Rhodococcus sp. SGAir0479. The sequence goes on along the minus strand of NZ_CP039432.1, from coordinate 3,004,473 downwards.
ACGCGACGGTGTGGCACGAGATCACCCGGGAACTGCGCGGCGCGTGCGGCCTCGACGAGGACGACACCGCCGCCTGACCCGCAGGTGGAGACGACCCGCTCGGCCCTGCCGAGCGGGTCGTCCGTCGGCGGTGCCCTCTCGTCGCGACGGCGCCCGCCGATTCCACCCCTTTCGGGGGTGGAGGTGGAGTGACGCGCATCACTATCCTTCGTGCAACACCATCCCGTGTGTCCGGACTCTGAACAGTTGTCGGCACTCCGGGTCGGTGAGTATGTCCTGGATCACAGTCGTGCGAGTACGTTGGGGATGCCGGCCCCGCCGGTTTCTCCCGTGGGCGCCGGTCGGCGCCCGGAGAGGAAACGCGATGACCACCACCGCTTCGCTGCACCGGTCGCTGCCGAGCTACGCCTCGGGGACGTGGGACGCACCCATGTTGGGCGACACCATCGGCGACAACTTCGATCGGACGGTCGCCGCACACGGCGATCGGGACGCGCTGATCGATCGAGGGACGGGACGGCGCTGGACCTACGGTGAGCTGGCGTCGGACGTCGATGCGATCGCCGCCGGCCTGCTCGAGGTGGGAATCGGCAAGGGGGACCGGGTCGGCATCTGGGCCCCCAACTGCGCGGAGTGGGCGATGGTCCAGTACGCGACGGCGAAGATCGGCGCGATCCTCGTCAACATCAACCCGGCGTATCGCACCCACGAACTGCAGTACGTACTGAACCAGGCCGGGGTCCGAATGCTGATCGCGGCGCCGTCGTTCAAGACTTCCGACTATGCGGCGATGATCGACGAGGTGCGCCCGGAGTGCACAGCGCTCGAGCATGTCCTGCTGCTCGGTTCGTCGTCGTGGCAGGCGCTGCTCACCGGCGGCGCGACAGCACTGGCCGCCGACCGCGTGCCGTTGGTCCGCGCCCAGGCGGCGCTGTCCGCCGACGACCCCATCAACATCCAGTACACCTCCGGGACAACAGGATTCCCCAAGGGGGCGACGCTCAGCCACCACAACATCCTCAACAACGGGTACTTCGTCGGAGAGTTGTGCGGGTACACCGAGCTCGACCGCGTGTGCATCCCGGTGCCCTTCTACCATTGCTTCGGAATGGTGATGGGCAATCTCGCGTGCACCAGCCACGGTGCCGCGATGGTGATTCCCGGTCCGGCGTTCGATCCCGGTGCCGCGTTGGCGGCGGTGCAGGCCGAGCAGTGCACGTCGCTGTACGGCGTGCCCACGATGTTCATCGCCGAACTGGCGGACCCGGACTTCGAGTCCTACGACCTGTCGAGCCTGCGCACCGGGATCATGGCCGGCTCGCCGTGCCCGGTCGAGGTGATGAAGCAGGTCATCGAACGGATGGGGATGGCGGAGGTGTCGATCTGCTACGGCATGACCGAGACGTCGCCGGTGTCGCTGCAGACCCGCCGCGACGACTCCATCGACCGACGCGTATCGACCGTCGGTCGGGTGGGCCCGCATCTGGAGGTGAAGATCGTCGACCCGGCGACCGGATCGACGGTGCCGCGCGGGGAGGCCGGAGAACTCTGCACCCGCGGCTATTCGGTGATGCTCGGCTACTGGAACAACCCCGACAAGACCGCCGAGGTGATCGATGCCGCCCGGTGGATGCACACCGGGGACATCGGCGTGATGGACGCCGACGGCTACGTCGCCGTCACGGGGCGCATCAAGGACATGGTGATCCGCGGCGGCGAGAACATCTACCCACGCGAGATCGAGGAATTCCTCTACACGCACCCGGACATCCTCGACGCCCAGGTGATCGGCGTCCCCGACGCGAAGTACGGGGAGGAGCTGATGGTGTGGATCCGGATGCGTGAGGGTGCGGAGCCGCTCGACGCCGACGGGATCCGCGAGTTCTGCACCGGCCGGCTCGCGCACTACAAGATCCCCCGGTACGTGCATCTGGTGGACGAGTTCCCGATGACGGTCACCGGCAAGATCCGCAAGGTCGAGATGCGGGAGATCTCGCTCGAACTCATCGATCGGGCCTGACCGGAAGGAGCGACGGTGCACGCGTTACGCCCGGAGATCGAACTGTCCTGGAAGCGTTCGCAGCTCAGCGGTATCGACCCGGCGCGTGTGCCCGAACCGACGTTGCTCGACCCGTCGGACGCGGCCGGGCGGCTGTTGCGGGCCGCACGGCCGGTGCTCGACGAACTGCGGGTCCAGCTGACGGGCACCGGCTGCGGGATTCTCCTGGTCGACCGCGACTGCTGCGTGGTGTCGCGGGTGTTCGACTCCGACGTCATGAAGGCGGCGATGGAGGGTGTCGGCGTCTTACCCGGAGTCGCGCTCTCCGAGGAGACGTACGGGACGAACGCGCTGGGGACTCCGCTCGAGGTGCGGCAGGGCCTCGTCATCCACGGTGACGAACACTTCCTCGAATCGTTCCGGCAGTTCAGTTGCTACGGGCACCCGATCGTGCATCCGGTCACGCGCAGGATCGAGGGCATCCTCGACATCACCGCGACCGAGAAGACGGCCAACCCGCTGTTCGTGCCGTTCCTGGCGCGCGCCGTCCGCGACATCGAGGCGCGTCTGCTGGAGGGTGCGCGAGAATCGGACCGGCGGGTGGTGGACGCGTTCCAGATCGCGGCCCGCCAGCGCGGCGTCGCGGTGGCCGCGATGGGGCAGGACATCATGCTCACCAACAAGGCCGCCGTCGAACTGCTCGAACCCGGCGACCACGTGGCGTTGCGCGCCCTCGCCGGTGACGTGCCCGCCGGCGAGTCGCGGACGGTGGAGTTCGCGTTGTCCGGCGGCGGGCGTACCGGACTGCGCATCGATCGGGTGGCCGGCGCCGAGAGCGGTGCCCTCTTCCTGCTCGACGTCGACGAGGCCCGACCGCCGGTGCGACGACGGGCGACACCACAGGACGCGACCTCCCGTCTGCGCGCCCGTCTGCACGAATTGCGCTCGAGTACAGGCGCACTGGCGATCGTCGGCGAGCCGGGCAGTGGACGCAGCTGGGCCGCGCGGGAGTTCGCGGACGGGCCCGTCGTGACGGTCGACGCCGCCCACGTCGTCGCGGAGGGTGAGCGCGACTGGTGTGCGCGCCTGCTCGGGCACGTCGAGGCCGGGCTCGAACACCTCCTGATCGAGCATGTCCACCTGGCACCCGACGCCGTCCTCGCCCTGCTGGCGTCGCTGGCCGCCCGTACCGACGGGCCGCGGCCGGTGTTCACCTCCGATCCGCTCGACACCGTGCGGCCCGCGGTGCGGGACCTGCTCGCCCGGTGCGGCGCGCAGGTGACGGTGCCGGCGCTGCGTCAACGAATTCGCGAGCTGGCCGCGCTCGTCTCCGCGTTGGCCGCCGAGGTCGGCCGTGCGGGTGTGCGGGTGGGCCCCAGCGCGCTGTCGGCGTTGTCCGAGCACACGTGGCCGGGCAATCTGGTCGAGTTGCGGGCCGTCGTCGCGGGTCTGCCCGCTCGCGGTGGGGCGGCGATTCGCGTCGAGGACCTGCCCGAGGAGTACCGCGCGCCCGGCCGGGTCGCGCGACTCGGCGGCCGTGAACGGGCCGAGCGTGACGCGATCATCGAGGCCCTCGAGGAGAGCCACGGCAACAAGGTGCACGCCGCGGCACGGCTCGGGATCAGCCGAACCACGCTCTACAGCCGGATCCGGGCGCTCGACATCACCGTTCGACCGATCGGTCCGGGCGCGGTGTCCAAAGCTTGAACAGTTCCGCCGCGCCACCCCGAAGCACGATGGATGTGTTCCGCATCACACACATCGTCTTCAGGAGGCTGTGGCATGACTGTCGTTGCCGAGCAGTCCGTTTCACCGCGAGTGCGCGAGTTCCTCGCCGGCACCAAGCAGCTGTACATCGGCGGTGAGTTCGTCGACGCCGCGTCCGGTCGCACGTTCGTCACGCACGATCCGGCCACCGGCGAGCGGCTCGCCGACGTCGCGCACGGGGAGGCCGCCGATGTCGACCGCGCCGTGCGGGCCGCCCGCCGCGCGTTCGACGAGGGGCCGTGGGCGTCGATGAAGCCCAACGAGCGCGAGCGGCTCATCTGGCGGGTCGGCGATCTGCTGAGCGAGCGCGCGGCCGAGTTCGGTCAGCTCGAGGCGCTCGACAACGGCAAGTCCGCCGCGATCGCCTCGGCTGTCGACACGGCGTGGGCCGCCGACGTCTTCCGCTACTACGCGGGCTGGGCCACGAAGATCGAGGGCAGCACCGTCAACGTGTCGATGCCATTCGTGCCGGGCGGTGAGTTCCACGCCTACACCCTTCGCGAACCGGTGGGAGTGTGTGGGCTGATCGTGCCGTGGAACTTCCCGCTGTTGATGGCGTCGTGGAAGCTCGCCCCCGCGTTGGCGGCCGGCAACACGGTGATCCTCAAGCCGGCCGAGCAGACGCCGCTCACCGCACTGATGCTCGCCGAGGTGTTCGAGGAGGCCGGCTTCCCGCCCGGTGTCGTCAACGTCGTGCCGGGCTTCGGCGACGCCGGCGCCGCCCTCTCGGCGCACGACGACGTCGACAAGATCGCCTTCACCGGGTCCACCGAGGTGGGCAAGAAGATCGTCGACGCGGCCAAGGGCAACCTCAAGAAGGTCACGCTCGAGCTCGGCGGCAAGAGCCCCAACATCGTGTTCGCGGACGCCGATTTCGATGCGGCGGTGCTGGGTTCGCTCAACGCCTGGCTGTTCAACCACGGGCAGTGCTGCGTCGCCGGCACGCGCCTGTACGTCGAGAACAGCATCTTCGAGCGGTTCACCGACGCCGTGGCGGAGGCCGCGAGCAACGTCAAGATCGGCCCGGGGCTCGACCCCGCGACGGAGCTCGGTCCCCTCGTGTCGCAGGAACAGCTCGACCGGGTGACCGGCTACCTGCGCGACGGGCTCGCCGACGGCGCGCGGGCACTCACGGGTGGCAAGCGCTGGGGCGAGACCGGCTATTTCGTCGAACCGACCGTCCTGGTGGACGTGCAGCCGGAGTTCAGCGTCGTCCGGGAGGAGATCTTCGGCCCGGTCGTCGCCGCGATGCCGTTCGACGCCGACGACGGCATCGTCACCGCCGCCAACGACTCGATCTACGGGCTCGCCGCAGGGATCTGGACCCGCGACATCTCGAAGGCGCACCGTACCGCCCGCCGGCTGAAAGCCGGTTCGGTGTGGATCAACCAGTACAACGGCTTCGACACCGCCATGCCGTTCGGTGGCTACAAGCAGTCGGGCTGGGGCCGCGAACTCGGTGCCTCCGCCATCGACCTCTACACCCAGACCAAGGCCGTCAACGTCGCGCTCTGACCTCGCGCATCCCACCCCCATCTCGAAGGAGAAGATCGATGAAGACCAAGGCCGCCGTGCTGCTCGAGGCCGGAAGACCGTTCGAGATCATGGAACTCGACCTCGACGGGCCCGGCCCGGGCGAGGTGCTCATCAAGTACACCGCTGCGGGACTGTGCCATTCGGACCTGCACCTCACCGACGGCGACCTGCCGCCCCGCTATCCCATCGTGGGCGGGCACGAGGGCTCGGGGATCATCGAGGAGGTCGGCCCTGGCGTCACCAAGGTCAAGCCCGGGGACCACGTGGTGTGCAGCTTCATCCCCAATTGCGGAACGTGCCGGTACTGCGCCACCGGGCGGCAGAACCTGTGCGACATGGGCGCGACGATCCTGGAGGGATCGATGCCCGACGGCAGCTTCCGGTTCCGCGGCGACGGCAAGGAGTTCGGCGCCATGTGCATGCTCGGCACGTTCTCCGAGCGGGCGACCATCTCGCAGCACTCGGTCGTCAAGGTGGACGACTGGCTGCCGCTCGAGACCGCGGTCCTCGTCGGCTGCGGCGTCCCGTCGGGGTGGGGGACCGCGGTGTATTCCGGCGGCGTCCGCGCCGGTGACATCGTCGTCATCTACGGCATCGGTGGTCTCGGGATCAACGCCGTACAGGGTGCGGTGCAGGCCGGTGCCAGGTACGTCGTCGTGGTCGACCCCCTCGCGTTCAAGCGTGAGACGGCTCTCAAGTTCGGGGCCACCCACGCCTTCGCGACAGCGGAGGAGGCCGCAGAGAAGGTGAACGAGCTCAGCTGGGGGCAGGGCGCCGACCAGGCTCTGATCCTGGTCGGCACGGTCGACGAGGAGGTGGTCGCGGCGGCGACGGCCGTCATCGGTAAGGGCGGTACCGTCGTCATCACCGGCCTCGCCGATCCGACGAAGCTGACCGTGCACGTCTCGGGCGCCGATCTGACGCTCAACGAGAAGACGATCAAGGGGACGCTGTTCGGCTCGGCCAACCCGCAGTACGACATCGTCCGCCTGCTGCGTATGTACGACCAGGGTGAGTTGAAGCTCGACGAACTGGTCACGACCCGGTATTCGCTCGAGGACGTCAACCAGGGGTACGAGGACTTGCGCAACGGCAAGAACATCCGCGGAGTCATCGTCCACGGGCGGTGACGGACTCACTCGTGCAACGATCTCGGTGATCGTCCGCCCTGGCCCGTCGGGGAACGTACCGTCGAGCCAGGGCGGGAGCGCGTTCCACCGCGTGGCGGGGGCGTAGGGAAGGAGCCCGTCATGGGCGAGATCATCGGCACGATCATCTTCGGCGCCGTCATCGGCGTGCTGGCGCGCCTGGTGGTACCCGGCAAGCAGGCGATGGGCTGGATCATCACCGTCGTCATCGGCATCGTCGGCGCCCTGATCGGCTACTGGATATGGGGTCTGATCAGCGACAAGGGCGACACGCCCGGGATCGACTGGTGGCGGTGGATCATCAGCATCGTGGTGGCCGCGGTGCTGACGCTGGCCTACACGTCGCTCACCGGTCGCCGAACCTGACCCGACGGTATCGGGTCACCCGATCGTGCCCGGCGGCAGCGCGGCCAGAGCCATCCGTCGCAGCACCGCGCGGGTCGGATCCTCGTCCGCTCTCCCCTCGGCGGACGAGGATGCCGCGCTGTACGGAGTCGAGTTGATGAGGCCGAACGTCGCGTGCGCGGCGATCCGGGCGCGGGACGCGTCCAGTCCGGGATCCATCCGGCAGAGCACGCCCACCCACAGTTCCACGTAGCGGCGCTGCATCTGCCGGACACGGTGTCGGGCGTCGTCGGGCAGCGAATGCAGATCGCGGTCCTGCACGCGGATGAGGTCCGGTTCGCCCAACGCGAAGTCCAGGTGGAACTCGACCAGCGCCTCGAGGGCCGCGGCGGGATCGGGGATCCGCCGCACCACGTCCTCGCCGCCGGCGAGCAGTCGCTCGCTGATGTCGGTGAGCAGTTCCACCAGCAGGGCGTCCTTGTTGGGAAAGTGCCGGTAGACCGCGGGACCGCTGATTCCGACCGCGGCCCCGAGGTCCTCGAGCCGCACTCCGGGGAACCCGCGCTCGGCGATGAGACGCGCGGCTGCGCGCAGCAGTTCCCGCCGGCGGTCGGCCTTCGCTCGGCTCCGGCGGTTCTCGGGGCGGGTGTCGACTCGCTGTTCGCCCTGTCGGGCATCGACATCGGTCATGGGTCACGTTCCCTGTGCAATGTGATCTGGACAACTCAGTTAATCACGGATAACCTACGTTCAGTTAGTCGGGATTAACTCACATCAGCGTATCGGGAACCTCCGGAAGGACGGTGCCGTGACCACCACCAGCACCCTCTCGTCCACACCGCCGCGATCCGTGCACCGGGATCAGCACCTCGCGCTCGTGGCCGAATTGCAGGAACGGCTCGCCACCGCGGCACGTGGCGGTAGTGAACGCTCGCGCGAGCGCCACGTCGCGCGGGGCAAGCTCCTGCCCCGCGAGCGCGTCGACGCGCTGCTCGACCCGGGGAGCCCGTTCCTCGAACTCGCGCCGCTCGCCGCGAACGGCATGTACGACGACCAGTGCCCGGGCGCCGGCGTGATCGGCGGCATCGGCCGGGTGTCGGGGCGGGAGTGCGTGATCGTCGCGAACGATGCCACCGTCAAGGGCGGCACGTACTACCCGATGACCGTCAAGAAGCACCTGCGGGCGCAGGAGATCGCGCTCCAGAACCACCTGCCGTGCCTCTACCTCGTGGACTCGGGCGGGGCCTTCCTGCCGATGCAGGACGAGGTGTTCCCGGACCGCGAGCACTTCGGCCGCATCTTCTACAACCAGGCGACCATGAGCGCCGCGGGCATTCCGCAGATCGCCGCGGTCCTGGGCTCGTGTACTGCGGGCGGCGCGTACGTGCCGGCGATGAGTGACGAGGCCGTGATCGTCCGCAACCAGGGCACCATCTTCCTCGGCGGGCCGCCGCTCGTGAAGGCCGCGACCGGCGAGGTCGTCACGGCCGAGGAACTCGGTGGCGGCGACCTGCACTCGAAGGTCTCCGGCGTCACCGACCATCTCGCGGAGGACGACCGCGACGCGCTGCGCATCGTCCGGAACATCGTGTCCACCTTCGGCCCGCGTGCCCCGCGGCCGTGGGACGTGGCCGAGACCGTCGAGCCCGTGGCGGACCAGCACGAGCTGTACGACGTCGTGCCGACCGACCCGCGCATCCCGTACGACGTGCGCGGGGTCATCACCCGCATGGTCGACGCGGGGCGCGTCGGCGGCGCCGACGGTTCGTCCTTCCAGGAGTTCAAGGCCGAGTACGGCAAGACCCTGGTCACCGGCTTCGCCCGCATCCACGGCCACCCGGTCGGCATCGTCGCCAACAACGGCGTCCTGTTCGCCGAGTCGGCGATGAAGGGCGCGCACTTCATCGAGCTGTGCGACAAGCGCAGCATCCCGTTGCTGTTCCTGCAGAACATCACCGGTTTCATGGTGGGCCGTGAGTACGAGGCCGGCGGCATCGCCAAGCACGGCGCCAAGATGGTCACCGCGGTCGCGTGCGCGCGGGTGCCCAAGCTCACCGTCGTCATCGGCGGCTCCTACGGCGCCGGCAACTACTCGATGTGCGGACGGGCGTACTCGCCCCGCTTCCTGTGGATGTGGCCCAACGCGCGGATCTCGGTGATGGGTGGTGAGCAGGCCGCGTCGGTTCTCGGGGCTGTCGGCTCCGGCAATGATTCGGGACGCGACCCCGACGCGATCCGGGCGCAGTACGAGGCGCAGGGAAATCCGTACTACTCGACCGCACGGCTGTGGGACGACGGAGTGATCGACCCGGCCGATACCAGAACGGTTGTGGGACTGGCGCTGTCGGCGTGTGCGAACGCGCCGCTCGAACCGGTCTCCTACGGCGTCTTCCGGATGTGAGGGCAGACATGACTACACAATTCGACACCGCCGGTACGTTCGACACCGTCCTCGTCGCCAATCGCGGCGAGATCGCGGTCCGCGTGATCCGCACCCTCCGTCGCATGGGGATCCGCTCGGTAGCGGTCTACAGCGAGGCGGACGCGGGGGCCCGGCACGTCCGCGAGGCCGACACGTCGGTCCTGATCGGGCCGGCCGCCGCGCGCGAGAGCTACCTCGACATCGACCGGGTGCTGGACGCCGCGAAGCGCACCGGTGCGCAAGCGATCCACCCCGGCTACGGGTTCCTCTCCGAGAACACCGCCTTCGCGGCGGCGTGCGAGGCCGCGGGGATCGTGTTCCTCGGCCCCTCGGCGCGGGCCATCGAGGTGATGGGCGACAAGATCACCGCCAAGAACGCGGTGGCGGCGTTCGACGTGCCGGTGGTGCCGGGCATCGCGAAGCCCGGTCTGTCGGACGCCGAGCTGGTCGCGGCCGCCGACGACATCGGCTACCCGGTGTTGGTCAAACCGTCGGCCGGCGGCGGCGGCAAGGGGATGCGTCTGGTCGAGGACGCCGCGGACCTGCCGGCCGCATTGGTCAGCGCGCGCCGGGAGGCGACTTCGGCGTTCGGCGACGACACGCTGTTCCTGGAGCGGTTCGTGTTGCGGCCCCGGCACATCGAGGTGCAGGTCGTTGCGGACCGCCACGGCAACGTCGTGCACCTCGGCGAGCGTGAGTGCAGCCTGCAGCGGCGGCACCAGAAGGTGATCGAGGAGGCGCCGTCGCCGTTGCTCGACGCCGAGACCCGTGCCCGGATAGGTGCCGCCGCGTGCGACACCGCCCGCAGCGTCGACTACACCGGCGCCGGGACGGTGGAGTTCATCGTGTCCGCCGACCGGCCCGACGAGTTCTTCTTCATGGAGATGAACACCCGCCTGCAGGTGGAACACCCGGTGACGGAGATGGTCACCGGACTCGACCTCGTCGAGTGGCAGGTGCGCGTCGCGGCGGGGGAGCCGCTCGGTTTCACGCAGGACGACGTCGAGCTCACCGGCCATGCGATCGAGGCCCGCGTGTACGCCGAGGATCCGGCTCGCGGCTTCCTGCCCACCGGCGGCACGGTACTGGGACTGACCGAACCGACCGGGGTGGGGGTGCGGGTCGATTCCGGCCTCCACGACGGCACCGTCGTCGGCAGTGACTACGACCCCATGCTTGCCAAGGTGATCGCCCACGGGGACGACCGCGGCGAAGCGCTCCGCCGCCTCGATCGGGCGCTCGCCGAGACCGCGATACCCGGCGTCGTCACCAACGTCGACTTCCTGCGATTCCTGCTGGCCGACCCGGATGTCGTCGCCGGCGACCTCGACACCGGTCTGCTCGATCGCCGGCTTGGTGACTTCCGCCCGCCGGCCGCCGACGACGACGTGCTCGTCGCCGCGGCCGCGTACCACTGGCTCGCCCGGTGGGCGGCGGGGTCCGGGCCCGGCGCCGATCCGTGGGACGCACCCACCGGTTGGCGCGTCGGGGGCACGCGGCCGATCTCGTACCGGCTGCGTGCGGGTGACCGGACGGAGCACGTGCTGATCACCGGTCATCCGGCCGCCGCGACGGCGCAGATCGAGGGCGGTGAGAGCCGAACGCTCACAGCGCGTTCGGACGGTGACGAGCTGACGGTCGTGATCGACGGCTACGGTCTCGGCTACCGGGTCGCTGACGGCGGCGGGTCTCTGTGGCTCTCCGGTGGCCGCGGCGGCACGTGGACCGTCTCGCAGTTGCGCGAGGCGAGTGTGCGCGGCGCCGACGCGCACGCCGGCGAGGCCGAACTGACCAGCCCCATGCCCGGCACCGTCATCGCGGTGGCCGCGGCGTCCGGTGACACCGTCGCCGCCGGAACCGCCGTCGTGGTCGTCGAGGCCATGAAGATGGAACACACCCTGTCCGCGCCGATCGGCGGCATCGTCGAGGTTCTCGTCGCCGTCGGCGACCAGGTCAAGGTCGACCAACCGCTCGCGCGGGTCGACCCCGCCGCCGAATCGCAACGCTCACCCGAACCCGCAATGGAGGATGCCGCGTCATGACCGATTACCTGTCCACCGGATCGCTGCCCGACGAGTATCAGCAGCTCGCGAAGACCGTTCGGGACTTCGCGCAAAATGTCGTGGCCCCGGTGTCCGCGGAGCACGACGCGAACCACACGTTTCCGTACGCGGTGGTCGACGGCATGGCCGACATGGGCCTGTTCGGTCTGCCGTTCCCCGAGGAGTACGGCGGCATGGGCGGCGACTACTTCGCGTTGTGCCTGGCGCTCGAGGAACTCGGCAAGGTCGACCAGTCCGTCGCGATCACCCTCGAGGCCGGTGTCTCGCTCGGCGCGATGCCGGTCTACCGCTTCGGCAACGAGGAACAGAAGCAGGAGTGGCTGCCGCAGCTCACCAGCGGCAAGGCGCTGGCTGCGTTCGGTCTCACCGAGCCCGGCGCCGGCAGTGACGCGGGCGGCACCCGCACCACTGCGAAACTGGAGGGCGAGCAGTGGATCATCAACGGCAACAAGCAGTTCATCACCAACTCCGGCACCGACATCACCAAGCTCGTCACCGTCACCGCGGTCACCGGAACCAAGGAGAACGGCCGCACTGCGCGGGATGGTCGCTCCGCGGGCTCCGCTCCGGAGATCTCGACCATTCTGGTCCCGACCTCCACACCCGGCTTCACCGCCGAACCGGCGTACGACAAGGTCGGCTGGAACGCCTCCGACACCCATCCGCTGACGTTCCAGGACGTGCGCGTCCCCGAGGAGAACCTCCTCGGCGAGCGCGGCCGCGGTTACGCGAACTTCCTGCGCATCCTCGACGAGGGGCGCATCGCGATCGCGGCCCTGTCGGTCGGCGCCGCGCAGGGCTGCGTCGACGAGTCCGTCCGGTACGCGAAGGAGCGGGAGGCGTTCGGACGGCCGATCGGCGCCAACCAGGCCATCGAGTTCAAGATCGCCCGGATGGAGGCGCGGGCCCACACCGCGCGCACCGCGTACTACGACGCGGCCGCACTCATGTTGTCGGGCAAGCCGTTCAAGAAGCAGGCGTCCATCGCGAAACTCGTCGCGAGCGAGGCCGCGATGGACAATGCCCGCGATGCCACCCAGATCTTCGGCGGATACGGTTTCATGAACGAGTACCCGGTGGCGCGGCACTACCGCGACAGCAAGATCCTCGAGATCGGCGAGGGCACCACCGAGGTCCAGTTGATGCTCATCGCACGGGAACTGGGGGTCTGACCGGTGACAGCGCGCAAGATCGTCCAGCGGGGGCTGTGGTTCGAGGAGTTCGAGTCGGGCGTCGTGTACGCACACCGTCCCGGGCGGACCGTCACCGAGGCCGACAACGTCCTGTTCACGACGCTCACGATGAACACGCAGGCGCTGCACCTCGACGCCGCCTTCGCCGCCGAGACGCAGTTCGGGGAGCGTTTGGTCAACTCGATGTTCACGCTGTCGACGCTCGTCGGCCTGTCGGTCGCGCAGCTGACCCAGGGCACGATCGTCGCGAACCTGGGGTTCTCGGACGTCGCGTTCCCCAAGCCGCTCTTCCACGGCGACACGCTGTACGCCGAGACCGTCGTCACCGACCTGCGCGAGTCCCGTAGCCGGCCGGGGGAGGGCATCGTGACGTTCGAGCACACCGGCCGCAATCAGCACGGCGACGTCGTCGCCACCGCGACCCGCAAGACACTCGTCCGGAAGAAGCCGACATGAGCCGCCCGGCGTCCCCCGAGAACCTCTGGGCCGCAGGTGCTCCCGGACCGGCGTGGTTGTTCTGCCCGGCCGACCGGCCGGAGCGGTACGCCAAGGCCGCGGCCGTCGCCGACGTCGTGATCCTCGACCTCGAGGACGGCGTGGCACCCGCGGATCGGGAGGCCGCACGCCGCGCGCTGGTCGACGTCCCGCTGGACCCGGACCGCACGGTGGTCCGCGTCAACGCCCACGGCACCGACGACCATGCCCTGGACTGTGCCGCACTCGACCGCACCCCGTACACGGCCGTGATGCTCCCCAAGTGCGAATCCGTCGACCAGGTCCTCGATCTCGCGCCGCTGTCGGTGATCGCGCTCGTCGAATCCCCGCTCGGCGCGCTGGCCGTCGGTCAGGTGGCCACGGCCGAGAACACGGTCGGCGTGATGTGGGGCGCCGAGGACCTGGTGGCCGCGCTCGGCGGCGCGTCGAGTCGCCGCGCGGACGGCGGCTACCGCGACGTCGCCCGGCACGTGCGGTCCACCGCGCTGCTGGCCGCCAAGGCGCACGGCAGGTTCGCACTCGACTCGGTGTTCCTGGACATCGCCGACCTCGACGGGCTCGGTGCGGAGTGCGAGGACGCCGTGGCCGTCGGGTTCGACGCCAAGGTCGCGATCCACCCGAGCCAGATCGACGTGATCCGGCGGGCCTACGCGCCCACCGCGGAACAGGCCGGGTGGGCCGAGCGGGTACTCGCGGCGGCGGAGCGGGAACGGGGGGTCTTCGCGTTCGAGGGACGCATGGTGGACGCGCCCGTCCTGCGGCACGCGGAGGAGATCGTGCGACGCGCCGGCCTCGCCCGGCCGGAAGGGAGGTGAACGCGTGAAGAGCGAACAGCAGACCGGGATCCGGCCGCAGTGGGAGCCCACCGCGGCGGACGTCGAGCAGGCCCGGATCACCGACTTCGCCCGCTGGGTCGAGCGGCGCACCGGACGCGCACTCCCGGACTACCCCGCGTTGTGGCAGTGGTCGATCGACGATCTCGACGGCTTCTGGCGGTCGATCCGGGACTACTTCGACGTGCCGTCCACCGAACCGTCGGCACCGGCGCTCGCCACCGAGACCATGCCGGGAGCGGTGTGGTTCCCGGGGGTACGCCTCAACTACGTCGACCAGATCGCCCGCAGCGCCCGCGCCGATCGCCCCGCGATCGTGTACGAGAGCGAGGGCGGCGACCGCGAGTCGATCGAATGGGCCGACCTGCTCCGGCAGGTCGGGGCGTTCGCGTCCACGCTGCGCTCGCTCGGGGTACGGCAGGGCGATCGCGTCGTCGGTTACCTGCCGAACGTCCCGGAGGCGATCGTCGCGTTCCTCGGCACCGCGAGCGTCGGCGCGGTGTGGGCGGCATGCGGCCAGGACTACTCCGCGCCGGCCGCGCTCGACCGACTGGGACAACTCGAGCCCACCGTCCTGGTGGCGGCCGACGGGTACCGCTTCGCGGGCCGCGAGCACCGCCGCGACGCCGAGATCGCGCACCTGCGCGCCGGCATGCCGTCCCTCGCGGCCACCGTGGTGGTCCCGCGCCTGGGAACCTCGTCCGTGGACGACGCGGTGCTGTGGCCGGACGCGACCGCAGTCGAGGCCCCGCTCGAACCGGTGCCCGTGCCGTTCGATCACCCGCTGTGGGTGGTGTTCTCGTCCGGCACCACCGGGTTGCCCAAGGGCATCGTGCACGGACACGGCGGCGTCGTCCTCGAACACCTCAAAGCCGTTGCCCTGCACATGGACCTGGGTTCGGACGACACCTTCTTCTGGTACACGAGCCCGAGCTGGATGATGTGGAACTTCCAGGTCGCCGGTCTGCTGGTGGGGGCGACCGTCGTCTGTTGCGACGGCAGTCCCGCGCACCCCGCTCAGGATCGGCTGTGGGAGATGGCGGCCCGGCTGGGGGTCACGGTGCTGGGCACCAGCCCCGGATACGTCATGGCGTGCGAGAAGGCGGGTGCCGTCCCCGCCGCCGACCACGATCTGCGCGCGCTACGCACCGTGGGCGTCACGGGTTCGACGTTGCCCGCGTCGCTGTCCTGGTGGTTGGCGGACAACGTCGGCCGCCACGTCGCCGTGGCGTCGATCAGCGGCGGCACCGACGTGGTCTCGGCATTCGTGGGCGGCAGCCGGACGGTGCCGGTGTGGGCAGGTGAGCTGTCCGCGCCGTACCTGGGTGTCGCGCTCGAGGCGTTCGACGAGTCCGGCCGGCCGGTCCGCGGCGAGGTGGGCGAGCTGGTGATCACCCGACCGATGCCGTCGATGCCGGTCCGGTTCTGGAACGACCCGGACGGTGCCCGCTACCGGGACGCCTACTTCGACACCTACCCCGGGGTGTGGCGGCACGGTGACTGGATCACGATCACCGAACGCGGCGGCGTCGTCATGCACGGACGATCGGATTCCACGCTCAACCGGAACGGCATCCGCATGGGCAGCGCCGACGTCTACCAGGCCGTCGAGCGACTGCCGGAGATCGCCGAGGCGTTGATCGTCGGTGTCGACCGGCCGGACGGCGGGTACTGGATGCCACTGTTCGTCGTCCTCGCCGACGCCGCCCGGCTCGACGACGCGCTGCGCGACCGGATCCGGGACGCGATCCGCACGCACGCGTCCCCGCGGCACGTGCCCGACGACATCGTGGCAGCGCCCGCGATCCCGCACACCCGGACCGGCAAGAAGCTCGAGGTGCCGATCAAACGCCTGTTCCAGGGCGGGGACGCCGCCCGGATCGTCGATCGCAGCGCCGTGGACGACCCGCGGCTGCTCGACTGGTTCGCGAAGTTCGGTCCGGTCTGACGCCTGCTCACTGCCGGTCGGTAGCCTCGGGTGCGCTCGTGGGTGACGGTTGCCACCGACGGATTGGTCCGTCGGAAGGGGAGGAAACAACTAAACCCTTGTACCCTTCTGGTGTCGAGTCCGGGCGTGGGTCGGGACCGGAGCCGAGGAGAAGTGCAACGTGGCGGTCGGGTCGAAGTCGACTGTGGTGCGGGTGCCCAAGGCGGGTGAGCTCGTGGCCGCGAATCTGCGCCGGCGGATCATCACCGGTGAACTCGGTGCGGGCGATCCGCTGCCCAACGAGTCCGTCCTGATGGAGCAGTTCGGGGTGTCGCGCCCCACGCTCCGGGAGGCGTTCCGGATCCTCGAGTCCGAATCGATCATCACGGTGCTGCGGGGCGCGCGCGGCGGAGCCCGCGTGATGGCTCCGGACGCATCCGTCGCGGCTCGCTACACGGGCCTGCTCCTGCAGTACAAGGGGACGCCGCTGGTCGACGTCTACCGTGCGCGCGCCGCGCTCGAGGTGTCCGCGGTCGGCGTCCTCGCCGGCGACGGGCACGGCGAGCAGTTGGACAAGCTGGCCGCGCTGATCGACGAGGGCGGCGAACTGGTGGACGACGCCGCCGCGTTCGCGCACCACGACGTGCAGTTGCACCAGAGCCTGGTGGACCTCGCGGGCAACGAGACGCTCGCGGTGCTGGCCGGCATGCTCGTCCACATCATCGAGGCGCACAACGCCCTGTTCATCGCCGCACACGGCAACGAACACGAACAGCCCGCCGCGCGGGCGGCGCATCGCGCCTACACCAAGCTCCTCGGCTACCTCCGCGACGGCGACGCCGTGGCGGCCCAGGACTTCTGGCGCAAGCACCTGGACGGGATCGAGAAGTACATGGTCGGCGACTCCGCGACGACATTGGTCGAAGTGCTCTCCTGACCTGCGCTGATCGGTGCCCGGCGAATCTCCGGCAAACCGCGTACTGTGCGGTTCGTGAGCATTCTGCGGGACAGTTTGCGTGACCCCGACGTCCGGGAGTTCCTCACCCGAGGCACCCGGACCGGAAAGCTCGGCTACCTCTCCGGTGACGGTCGGCCGCTGGTCGCCCCGATCTGGTTCGTGGTCGAGGGGGACGAGGTGGTGTTCAACACCGGCGCTTCGACGGCGAAGGGCCGATATCTCGCGCGCGATCGCCGCGTCGCGATGTGTGTCGATCTCGAGGAGCCTCCATATGGGTTCGTGCAGATTCAAGGCGAGGCCGTCCTGTCCACCGACCCCGACGAGCTGGTGCGGGTCGCTACCGAGGTCGGGCGGCGATACATGGGCGACGAGCGGGCCGAGGAGTTCGGTCGTCGCAACGGGGTGCCCGGCGAGCTCGTGGTGAGAGTTCGACCCAGCAAGATCATCGCGGCGCTCGACGTCACCGCGTGAGTCGATGGGTGCCGAGGAAAATGGGTTCTGACGGGCCGACCCTGTAGATTGTTGCGGGTGTTCAACCCAGGAATTCCGGTGATCGCCAGCCGCACATGACCCCCCTCGGGAACGACCGGGGCACGGCGGGTGCGTTCGATCACGGTTCGTGTGGTTGACCGTCTCTCCCTCGGCTCGGTGACCGGCGACGGCCGGGTTTCTTTGCTGTAACGAAATACGTCCTAACAGCAGATATACACCCGAGTGCGGGCCTGTCCGGCAGGCCTTCCGGTCCTGTGTAGGGCTCGGCTGGACAGTGAGTGCTCGGTGTCCGCCACGGTCGACCCGGTCGATTCGTGCGCGGGGGCGTGTGACGGTGGAAGAAAGGCTCAGGGTTTGGACTCGCTAGGCGTCGGTGGACCGGAGGGGGACAGCTCGGTCGGTGGTGACGCGCAGGCAGGTGGGGCGCAGCCGTTCCCGCTGTCCCGGGCCCAGCTCGGCATGTGGTTCGCGCAACACGTCGACCCCTCGGTGCCTGCCAACATCGCCCAGTACGTCGAGCTCCACGGCCGACTCGACCTCGAGACCCTCCACCGTGCGACCGCCGCCGCGGCCGCGGAGACCGGTTCCGGCTACGTGCGGCTGCTGGAGATCGACGCCGAACCTCATCAGGTGGTCGATCCCACACTCGACGACACCCCCGAGTACGTCGACCTGCGCGGCGAGACCGATCCGCGGGCGGCCGCCCTGGCCTGGATGCGCGCCGACTACAGCGCTCCGGTCGACCTGCTGCACGATCGACTGGTCGTCGCCGCCGTGCTGCACCTCGAGGACGAGGTCTACTACTGGTACAACCGGGCGCACCACGTCGTGCTGGACGGGTTCGGCGCGACGACGTTCGTCAACCGGGTCGCCGAGCTGTACACCGCCTACTCGGACGGAGTCGAGCCGTCGGCCGCGCTGTCGTCGCCGCTCGAGAAGGTCTACGACGCCGACCGCACCTACCGGGCCTCGACGCGCTTCGCGTCCGACCGCGACTTCTGGCTCGAGCGGCTCACCGGCGTCGAGGAATCGACGAGCCTGGCCGGCCGTGCCGCGCCGCCGGCCGCACTGAGCCGGATCGACAGCGCTGCGCTGTCCACGGGAACGGCGCACCGGATGGACGCCTTCCTCGCCCGTGAGGACACGACGGTCGCGACGGTCGTCATCGCCGCGTTCGCGGCCTACCTCGCGCAGATGACCGGCCGCGAGGACGTCGTGCTGAGCCTGCCCGTGACCGCGCGCACCACCGCCGTGCTGCGGCGCTCGGGCGGCATGACGTCGAACGTGGTGCCGCTGCGCCTGACGGTCACCGCGGACACGACGGTCGCGGAACTGCTCAGCCGCGTCACGACCGCGGTGTCCGGCGCGCTGCGCCATCAGCGCTACCGGCACGAGGACATCCGCCGCGACGTGACCGGCACGGCCGGACAGGCGTCGTTCTTCGGTCCGTGGGTGAACATCATGATGTTCCGGACCGAACTGAAGTTCGGCGCCATGGTCGGCGAACAGCACATCCTGTCGACCGGCCTGATCGAGGATCTGGGCGTCAACGTCTACCAGGGCGTCGCCGGGGAGAGCACCCACGTCGACTTCGAGTCCAACCCCAATCTGTACGGCGAGGACGAGGCGCGGCGCAACCATCGGCGGTTCGTGGAGTTCCTGGACCGGTACGTCGCCGCGGACTCCGGCCTGCCGGTGTGGGACATCCCGCTCGGCACCGACGAGGAGCGCTCGACGGCTCTCCTCGACTGGGTGCGGACCGACCACCGCTTCCGTCCCCGCACCCTCTCGCAGGCGTTCGAGGAGCAGGTGGCCCGGACGCCCGATGCGACCGCCGTCGTCTACGAGGGCGCCGCGCTCACCTACGCCGAGCTCGACGAGCGCGTCACCGGGCTGGCCCGTGTGCTGATCGACCGCGGTGTCGGTCCGGAATCGCTTGTCGGCCTGTCGATCCGGCGTTCGCTCGACCTGATCGTCGGGCTGTACGCGATCGTCCGGGCCGGCGGCGCCTGGGTGCCGATCGATCCGGATCATCCGGTCGACCGTACGTCGTACATCCTCGAGTCCGCGGCGCCCGCGTGCGTGCTCACCACCGCGCGGGACCGCGTGGACCTGCCGGCCGGAACCGTGACCATCGAGATCGACACGCTCGACTACGACGCGCTCGACTCGCGTCCGGTCACCGACGCGGACCGGCTGGCGCCGCTGCGGCCCGACAACACCGCCTACGTCATCTACACGTCGGGTTCGACCGGTCGTCCCAAGGGCGTGGCGGTGTCGCACGCCGCGATCGACAACCAGCTCGAGTGGATGCAGGGCGAGTACCCGATGTCCGGGACGGACGTCTATCTGCAGAAGACGGCCACCACGTTCGACGTCTCGCTCTGGGGCTTCTTCATGCCGCTGCGAGTCGGTGCAGCGATGGTCGTGGCCACGCCCGACGGTCACCGCGATCCCGTGTACGTCGCCGACCGCATCGCCGAGTACGCCGTTACGGTCACCGACTTCGTGCCGTCGATGTTGACGGTGTTCGTCGCGAATGCGCCTGCCGGATCGTGTGATTCGCTCCGGGACGTCTTCGTCATCGGCGAGGCGCTGCCGCCCGAGACCGCCGCCGACTTCCGGCGCCTGTGCGGCGCGGGCCTGCACAACCTCTACGGTCCCACCGAGGCCGCGGTGTCGGTCACGTACTACGAGTCGGGCCCGCAGGACGTCACCACCGTCCCGATCGGTGTGGCCGAGTGGAACACCCGGGCGTACGTGCTCGACCACCGGCTGCGCCCGGTCCCGATCGGCCGACCGGGAGAGCTCTACCTGGCGGGCGACCAGCTCGCCCGCGGCTACGTCGGCCGTCCCGACATCACGTCGGATCGCTTCGTCGCCAACCCGTTCGGTGGCGTCGACGGCGTCGGCGCGGCGGGTGAGCGGATGTACCGGACCGGCGACCTCGTCAGGTGGCGTGCGGACGGAGTCCTCGACTACATCGGACGCACCGACTTCCAGGTGAAGTTCCGCGGTCAGCGCATCGAACTCGGCGAGATCGAGACCGTACTGCTGGCTCACGACGACGTGTCGCAGACCGTGGTGCTCGTGGTCCCGACCGCGACCGGTGACCAGCTGGTGGCGTACGTCGTCCCCGCTCCCGGCCGCACCATCGTGCCCGCCGACCTGGCGGAGTTCGCCGGCCGGTCGTTGCCGGCCTACATGGTCCCGGCCTCGGTCACCGTCCTCGACGCCTTCCCCCTCAACACCAGCGGCAAGCTCGACCGCAAGGCGCTGCCGGAGCCGATGTTCCTGAGCAACAAGGAATTCCGTGCACCGCGCAGCGATGCCGAGAAGGCTGTGGCCGCGGTCTACGCCGAGGTGCTCGGGATCGAACGAGTGGGGCTCGACGACGACTTCTTCGAGCTCGGCGGCAACTCCCTCGTCGCGACGCAGGTCGTGACCCGCGTCGGTGCGGCGCTCGGTGTCCGGCTCGGTGTGCGCGAACTGTTCGAGGCCTCGACCGTCGCGGCGCTCGCCGCGCGTGCCGGTGCCACCACCCGGAGTGGAAGTGGCGCACCCGCGCTCGGTTCGGTGCCGCGCCCCGAACGGATTCCGCTGTCGTTGGCGCAGCAGCGGATGTGGTTCCTCAATCGGTTCGACTCCGACACCGGCGTGTACAACCTGCCGTTCGCGGTGCGGCTGTCCGGCGTGGTCGACCCGGCCGCGTTCGCGGCGGCCTTCGCCGACGTCGTCGAGCGGCACGAGGCGCTGCGCACGGTCTACCCCGAGGTCGCCGGTGAGGCGCAGCAGGTGATCCTGCCGACCACCGACGTGGTGCCGGCGCTCGACCCGGTCGCCGCGTCGGCCGACGACCTCGAGTCCGTGCTCCTCGAGCTCGCCGCTCGCGGCTTCGACGTCACGACCGAGCCGCCCTTCCGGATCCGGTTGCTGCAACTGTCCGACACCGAGTACGTGGTCGCGATGGTGCTGCACCACATCGCGGCCGACGGGTCGTCGTTCGGCCCGCTCGCGGGCGACCTCATGATCGCGTACGCCGCCCGCGCCGAGGGTGTCGCTCCGGCGTGGGAGCCGTTGCCCGTCCAGTACGCCGACTACTCCGTGTGGCAGCACGAGGTGCTCGGCTCGGAGGACGACCCCGACTCGGTTGCCGGACAGCAGATCGCGTACTGGAAGCGCGCACTGGCCGGGCTCCCGGAGCAGCTCGACCTCCCGTCCGACCGGCCGCGTCCGGCCGTCGCGTCGAACGCGGGCGCGAAGTTCCGGTTCGAGATTCCCGCGGACACGCACGCGCGCCTGCAGGCCGTGGCGCGCGAGCACGGTGTCACGCTGTTCATGGTGGTCCACGCCGCGTACGCGGTGCTGCTGTCGCGGCTGAGCGGCACGTCCGACATCGCCGTCGGCACCCCGATCGCCGGCCGCGGCGACCAGGCCCTCGACGGGCTGATCGGCATGTTCGTCAACACGCTGGTGCTGCGGACGCGGATCGACCCGGCGGCGTCGTTCGCGGATCTGCTGGCCGACGTCAAGGACGTCGATCTCGAGGCGTACGGCCACGCCGACGTGCCGTTCGAGTGGCTGGTCCAGGCGCTCGAGCCCACTCGCTCGCCCGCGCGCCACCCGCTGTTCCAGGCGATGCTCTCGGCCGAGGTGACCGGCGTCCGCGACCTCAGTTTCGCCGGGGTGCGGGCCAGTGCCGCCGAGCTCGACGTGCCGATCTCCAAGTTCGACCTGCAGCTGCAGATCTCCGAGTCGTTCGACGACGCGGGTGCCCCGGACACCGTCGGCGCGGTCTTCGAGTACGCCACCGATCTGTTCGACGCGTCGACGGTGGCGTCGTTCGCCCGCCGCTTCGTGCGGATCCTCGACGCCGTCGTCACCGATCCCGCGGCAACCGTCGGGGACATCGAGATCCTCGGCGCCGGTGAGTTCGACGAGCTCACGGCCGTCCACGGCGGACCCGTCGAGCATGAGCGTCTCCTGGTGGACCTCCTCACCGAGGGCGTCGCCACCGACCCCGAGGCCGCGGCGGTCCGGTCCGGGCAGACCGTGCTGAGCTACCGCGACCTCGACGAACGCTCCAACCGCCTGGCCCGGCATCTGACCGGGTCGGGCATCGGACCCGAGTCCGTTGTCGCACTTGCCTTCCCGCGATCGTGGGAAATGGTGCTGGCGGTGTGGGCGGTGGCCAAGACCGGTGCGGCGTACGTGCCGGTGGATCCGACCTATCCGACCGACCGGATCACGCACATGCTGTCGGACTCCGGCGCAGCACTGGGCATCACGTCCGCCGCGGACGTGGCGGACCTTCCGCAGGAGACGCAGTGGCACGGGCTGGACGCGCTCGAGGCGGCGGCGCGTGATCTCGGCGCCGGCCCCGTGCGCGACGACGAACGCACCACCGCGCTGCGTCTCGACCACGTCGCGTACGTGATCTACACGTCCGGTTCGACCGGCCGGCCCAAGGGCGTCGCGGTCACCCATCGCGGTCTCGCCGGACTGGTCGACGAGACCCGGCGGCTGTACCGCGTCGGCCCCGGCGACCGGGTGCTGCACGTGTGCTCCCCGAGCTTCGACCCCTCGGTGCTCGAATGGACGCTGACGTTCTCCGCCGGTGCCGAACTGGTGGTGGTTCCGCCGACGATCATCGGTGGCACCGAACTGCATTCGCTGCTCGCCGAGCAGCGCGTGACGCACACCATCATCACGCCGGCCGTTCTGGGCTCGGTCAACCCGCACGACCTCGACGACCTGCGGGTGGTCTCGGTCGGTGGTGACGCGTCCTCCGCCGAGTTCGTCGCCCGCTGGGCGCCGGGCCGGCAGTTCTTCAACGCGTACGGCCCCACCGAGACGACGATCGTCTCCACGCGGGCCGAACTGTTCGCGGGTGCACCGGTCACGATCGGCGGCCCGGTGCCGGGCGTCCGGGCACTGATCCTCGACGCGCGGCTGCGGCCCGTCCCGGTCGGCGTGGCGGGCGAGCTGTACCTGGCCGGACCCGCCCTCGCCCGCGGGTACGTCGACCGTCCGGGCCTGACCGCGGACCGCTTCGTCGCCGACCCGTTCGGCGCCGCCGGCGAGCGGATGTACCGCACCGGTGACGTGGTCCGTTGGACCGCGACGGCGGGTGATGCCGCGGGCCTGGCCATCGAGTACATCGGACGCTCCGACTTCCAGGTCAAGGTGCGCGGTTTCCGCATCGAACTCGGCGAGATCGACGCGGCCCTCGTCGACCACGCCGATGTGTCGTTCGCGGCGACGATCGGTCATCGCCTGCCGTCGGGACAGACCGCGCTCGTGTCGTACATCACGGGTCGTGCCGGGGTCGACGTGGACGCGGTGGCCGACCACGTGGCGACACTGCTGCCCTCGTACATGGTGCCCGCGTCGATCGTCGTGCTCGACGAGGTGCCGCTCACCCCGGTGGGCAAGCTCGACCGCGCCGCGCTGCCGGCGCCCGTCTTCGGCGCCCGCGAGTTCCGGGCCCCGACCACACCGATCGAGGAGATCGTCGCCGACGTGTTCGCCGACGTCCTCGGGGTGGATCGCGTGGGACTCGACGACGACTTCTTCGCGCTCGGCGGCAACTCGCTGATCGCGACACAGGTGATGTCGCGCCTCGGCGCCGCCCTCGATACCCGGGTCCCCGTCCGGGTGCTCTTCGAGGTCTCCACGGTCGCGGGGCTCGCGGCCCGCGTCGAGCAGCACGCCGGTGCCGGTGCCCGCAAGGAGTTGGTCGCCGGTCCCCGACCGGACCGGATCCCGCTCTCGCTGGCGCAGCAGCGGATGTGGTTCCTCAACCGCCTCGACCCCGAATCACCCACGTACAACCTCGCTTTCGCACTGCGGCTGTCGGGTGCGCTCGACGTCAGCGGCCTGCAGGTCGCGATCATGGACGTGCTCGACCGGCACGAGTCGCTGCGTACCGTCTTCCCGGACTCGCCGGAGGGCCCGCACCAGGTGGTCCTCGACGCGGTGCAGAGCGTGCCGAACCTGACGCCGCGCGACGTCTCCCGCGAGGGCCTGCGCCACGCGACGCTGGCGCTCGCCGGCCGCGGGTTCGACGTGACCACGGAGACGCCGGTGCGCGCCGAGCTGTTCCGGCTCGACCCCACCGAGCACGTGCTGGCGATCGTGGTGCACCACATCAGCGCGGACGGCTGGTCGATGGGCCCCATGGCGCGGGACATCATGGCCGCCTACGCCGCCCGCACCCAGTGGGACCAGCCGGCCTGGGTGCCGCTGGCCGTGCAGTACGCGGACTACGCGCTGTGGCAGCGTGAGATCCTCGGCTCCGAGGACGACCCGGACTCGGTGATCTCGAACCAGGCCCGGTACTGGACCGAGCACCTCGACGGCCTCGCCGACCAGTTGGACCTGCCCACGGATCGCCCCCGTCCCGCCCAGCAGTCGTTCCGCGGCGCCCACGTCGAGTTCGACGTCTCCCCGCACGTTCACCGTGCACTCATCGAGCTGGCGCACGCCCACAACGCGTCGCTGTTCATGGTGGTCCATGCCGCGCTGTCGGTGCTGTTGTCGCGAATCGCCGGGACGCGTGACATCGCGATCGGCACCCCGGTCGCCGGTCGCGGCGAGCAGGCGCTCGACGACCTCGTGGGCATGTTCGTCAACACCCTGGTGTTGCGCACCGACGTCGACCAGGACGCTCGCTTCACCGACGTCCTGTCGCACGCGCGCGACGTCGCCCTGGGGGCGTTCGCACACTCCGACATCCCGTTCGAGCGGTTGGTCGAGATCCTCAACCCGGCACGTTCGACGGCGCGGCACCCGCTGGTGCAGGTGATGCTCTCGTTCGAGAATCTCGGCACGACGCACCTGGACCTGCACGGGCTCACGATCGACAAGGTCGATCTGGACGCCGCGGCCGCGAAGTTCGACCTGCAGTTCACGTTCCGCGAGAACATCGCCGAGGACGGTCTCGCCGAGGGCATGGCAGGCGAATTCACCTATGCGAGCGACCTGTTCGACGAGGCGACGGTCCGCGCGTTCAGCGTCCGCTTCCTCCGCGTGCTCGACGCGGTCATCGGCTCCGCGGACGTCGTGGTCGGTGACATCGACCTGCTCGGCGCCGACGAGGCCGCCGAGCTGACCGGGCCGGGCCGCTCGGCGGCGCCGGAGCCGACGCTGCTGGTCGATCTGCTGACGTCCGCGGTGGACGCCGATCCGGACGCCGTCGCGCTCGTCGCCGGCACCACGGAGATCACGTACCGCGAACTCGACGAGCGCTCCACCCGACTCGCCCGCTTGTTGGCGTCGCGGGGTGCGGGCCCGGAGGACGTGGTGGCGGTCGCGCTGACCCGCTCGATCGAATCGGTCACGGCGGTGTGGGCGGTCGCCAAGTCCGGCGCAGCGTTCGTGCCGGTCGATCCCACCTACCCCGGTGACCGCGTCGCGCAGATGGTCTCGGATTCCGGGGCGCTCCTGGGCGTGACGACCGCCGAACACGCCGCTGCGCTGCCGGACGGCATCCCGTGGCTGGTCCTCGACGATGCCGCCGTGGCCACTGCGCTGGCCGCACACTCCACGGCGCGAGTCTCGGACACCGATCGGGTGCGGCCGTTGCGGTTGGCGGACCCGGCGTACGTGATCTACACGTCGGGTTCGACGGGTGTGCCGAAGGGCGTGGTGGTCACGCACACCGGTCTGGCGGCGTTCGCGGCGGAGCAGGTGGAGCGGTACGGCATCGAGACTTCCTCGCGGACTTTGCATTTCGCGTCGCCGAGTTTCGATGCGTCAGTGCTGGAGTTGCTGATGGCGTTCGCGTCGGCGGCGACGATGGTGGTGGCGCCGACGTCGATCTACGGTGGCCGGGAGCTGGGCGACCTGTTGCGTACGGCGCGGGTGACGCATGCGTTCGTGACGCCGGCGGCGTTGGCGTCGGTGGATCCGGCGGGTCTGGACGCGCTGGAGACGGTGATCGTCGGTGGTGAGGCGTGTTCGGCGGATCTGGTCGCCCGATGGGCGACCGATGGCCGGCGGATGTTCAACGCGTACGGGCCGACCGAGGCGACGGTGGCGTCGAACATCTCGGATCCGTTGGTGCCGGGGGAGTCGGTGACGATCGGTCGCGCGATCCGCGGGGCCAACACGTATGTGCTCGATGCGCGGCTGCGTCCGGTCCCGGCCGGCGTCGTGGGCGAGCTCTATCTCGAGGGTCCGGGCCTGGCCCGCGGCTACCACGACCGCGCGGGCCTGACCGCCCAGCGGTTCGTCGCGAATCCGTACGGGGCGCCGGGATCGCGGCTGTACCGCACCGGCGACGTCGTGCGGACGAGTGCCGACCGGGTGATCGAGTACGTCGGCCGCGCCGACGACCAGGTGAAGCTGCGCGGCTTCCGCATCGAACTCGGCGAAATCGAGGCCGTACTGCACCGGCTCGATGCCGTGGCCCAGGCCGTGGTCGTCGTCAAGCGGGACCAGTTGGTCGCGTATCTGGTTGCCGCGGCGGGCGAGACGATCGACGCCGCAGCGGTCAAGGACGCCGTCGGCCGCGCGCTGCCGTCGTACATGGTGCCGGCGGCTGTCGTGGTGCTCGCCGAACTGCCGATCAGCGGCAGCGGCAAGCTCGACCGGCAGGCGCTGCCCGAGCCCGCGCTGGAGGCGCGGGAGTTCCAGGCTCCGCAGACGCGCGTCGAGACGATGGTCGCCGAGGTGTTCGCCGACCTGCTCGGTGTCGATCGCGTCGGCCGCGACGACGACTTCTTCGACCTCGGCGGCAACTCGCTGATCGCGACGCGCGCCGTGGCCCGACTCGGCGAGGCGCTGGACGCGTCCGTCCCCGTCCGGGCGTTGTTCGAGGCGTCGTCGGTGCGGGCGCTCGCGGAGTGGATCGAACGGGTCGTCGGCACGGGCGTGCGCCCGCGGCTGGTGGCCCGCAAGCGCCCCGACGTCGTTCCGCTGTCGTACGCGCAGCAGCGCATGTGGTTCCTGGGCCGCTTCGACCCCGAGTCGGCCGGCAACAACATCCCCGTCGCGGTTCGGCTGTCGGGTCTGCTCGACCGCACCGCGATGCGGGCGGCCATGGCCGACGTGGTCGCCCGCCACGAGTCGCTGCGCACCGTCTACCCCGAGATCGACGGCGTGGGTAGCCAGCTGATCCGCCCGGCATCGCAGGTGCCGATCGCACTCGACCCCGTCCCGGTCACGACGGACGAGCTGATCGACGCCCTGGGCGATCTCGCCCGCACGACGTTCGACGTGACCCGCGACGTGCCGCTGCGGGCGGCGCTCTACGAGCTGAGCCCCACCGAGCACGTGCTGGCGCTGGTGGTGCACCACATCGCCGCCGACGGCTTCTCGATGGGACCGCTCACCCGTGACATCATGGTCGCGTACACCGCGCGCAGTGAGGGCACCGCCCCGGTGTGGGCGCCGCTGCCCGTCCAGTACGCGGACTACGCGTTGTGGCAGCGCGAGCTTCTCGGCTCCGAGGACGACCCGGAATCGCTGATCGCCCAGCAGGTCTCGTACTGGGCGGATCGGCTCGCCGGGCTGCCGGAACAACTCGACCTGCCGGCCGATCGTCCGCGTCCGGTGGTGGCATCGGGACGTGGTGCGACGCATCGGTTCACCATCGACGCCCAGACGCACCGCGCCGTCGCGGAGCTTGCGCAGCGCGCCAACGCAACCCCTTTCATGGTGGTGCATGCGGCGTTGTCGGTGGTGTTGGCGCGGCTCAGTGGCACGTCGGACATTGCCGTGGGCACGCCGATCGCCGGTCGGGGCGAGCAGGTGCTCGACGACGTGATCGGCATGTTCGTGGGTACGCTGGTACTGCGGGCGGAGGTCGACGGCGCGGCGTCGTTCGAGGAGTTGCTGGCGCAGGTCCGGGAGACGGATCTGGCGGCGTTCGCGCACGCGGACGTGCCGTTCGAGCGGCTCGTCGAGATCCTCGATCCGCCGCGGTCGCAGGCACGCCACCCGCTGTTCCAGGTGATGCTCACGTTCCAGAACCTCGGCCCGATCGCCCTGGAACTGCAGGGACTCTCGGTGTCCGCGGTGGACGTCGACGCCGCCGTGGCAAAGTTCGACCTGCAGGTCACCGTCGCCGAGTCGGTGGACGAGACCGGCGCGCCGGCAGGCTTTTCCGTCGAACTGACGTATGCGACCGATCTGTTCAACGAGTCCACGATGCGGACGTTCGGACAGCGCTTCACGCACGTACTCGAGTCGGTCACCGCGGATTCGGCGGTTCCCGTGGGCGACATGCCACTCATCGACGCTTCCGAGCGTGCGCAGCTGCAGCGGTGGAACGCGACAGAGCATCCGGTGGCGGATGCGACGTTGGTGGATCTGTTCGAGGCGCAGGTGGCGCGGACGCCGGATGCGGTTGCGATGGTGTTCGAGGGTGAGTCGCTGTCGTACGGGGAGTTCGCGGCGCGGGTGCATCGGACGGCGCGGTTCCTGATCGGTCAGGGTGTGGGTCCGGATTCGCTGGTCGGGTTGGGGATGCGCCGGTCGGTGGATCTGTTGGTGGGCATGTACGCGGTGGTGGCTGCGGGTGGCGGTTATGTGCCGGTGGATCCGGATCAGCCGGCGGAGCGTAACGGCTACATTCTCACGACCGCGAATCCCGTTCTGCTGCTGAGCACTTCGCGTGATCGTTCGGGTCTGCCCGACGGGCAGCGGATCGTCGAGCTCGATACCGTGGACGTGTCGGGGTTCTCGGATGCCCCGGTGTCGGATGCGGATCGTGTTGGGGCGCTGTCGGGTTCGAATGTTGCGTATGTGATTTTCACGTCGGGTTCGACGGGTCGGCCGAAGGGTGTGGCGGTCGGGCATGCGGCGATTGTGAATCGTCTGGTGTGGATGCAGGCGGAGTACGGTTTGTCGGCTGCTGATGTGGTGTTGCAGAAGACGCCGTTCACGTTCGATGTGTCGGTGTGGGAGTTCTTCTGGCCGTTGCAGGTGGGTGCGCGGTTGGTGGTGGCGGCTCCGGATGGGCATCGGGATCCTGCGTATCTGGCGCGCACGATGGTCGAGTGTGGTGTGACGACGGTGCATTTCGTGCCGTCGATGTTGTCGGTGTTCGTGGCCGAGCTGGAAGCGAGCAGTGTCACCGAACCTGCTGCGGCGTCGGTGGGTTCGTTGCGGTTGGTGTTTGCGTCGGGTGAGGCGTTGCCGGCGTCGACGGCGGCGCGGGTGCGTGAGGTGTTGCCGTCGGCGGCGTTGCACAATTTGTACGGCCCCACCGAGGCCGCGGTGGATGTCACCTTCCACGAGGTCACCGGGGCGGATGCGGCAAGTGTGCCGATCGGTGCGCCGGTGTGGAACACGCAGGTGTTGGTGCTGGACGGGCGGCTACATCCGGTGCCGGTGGGTGTTGCGGGTGAGTTGTATTTGGCGGGTGTGCAGTTGGCCCGTGGGTATGTTTCGCGTGCGGATCTGACGGCGGATCGGTTCGTGGCGAATCCGTTCTCCGGCAGTGGTGAGCGGATGTATCGCACGGGTGATCTGGTGTCGTGGAACGGCTCCGGTGAGCTCGAGTACATCGGTCGTACCGATTTCCAGGTGAAGTTGCGGGGTCTGCGGATCGAGTTGGGGGAGATCGAGACCGCGCTGCTCACGCTGGAGTCGATTTCGCAGGCGGTGGTCCTCGTCAAGGCGGACCAGCTGGTCGCGTATGTGGTCCCGTCCGCTGGTGCGGCGCTCGACGAGGCCGCGGTGAAGATGGAACTGGCGCGGTCGTTGGCGTCGTACATGGTGCCGTCGATGTTCGTGGTGCTCGAGGCGTTCCCGTTGAATGCGTCGGGCAAGTTGGATCGGAAGGCGTTGCCGGAGCCGGTGTTCGAGGCTGCGGTGTTCCGGGCGCCGACGACGCCGACGCAGGAGATCGTCGCGGGCGTGTTCGCGGACATCCTGGGTGTGGAGCGGGTGGGTCTGGACGACGACTTCTTCGCGTTGGGTGGTAACTCGCTGGTCGCGACGCAGGTGGTGGCCCGGTTGGGTGCGGCGTTCGATGCGACGGTGCCGGTGCGGGTGTTGTTCGAGGCATCGACCGTCGAGGCGCTGGCCGCGACCGTCCAGTCGATGGCGGGAGGGGGAGCGCGCAAGGCACTCACGGCCGGACCGCGCCCGGAGCGCGTGCCGCTGTCCCTCGCTCAGCAGCGCATGTGGTTCCTCAATCGGTTCGAGCCCGATTCGGCCGTCAACAACATTCCGATGGCGATCCGCCTCACCGGTGCGCTCGACGCCGACGCTCTGGGAGCTGCGCTCCGCGACGTCGTCGCCCGGCACGAATCCCTCCGCACGGTGTTCCCCGACGTCGACGGCGTGGGGGTGCAGACGGTGCTGCCGGTCGATCGGGCCGTGGGCGATCTCGCCGTGGAAGCGGTGACCGAGTCGGACCTGACCGGCCGCATCGAGTCGCTCGCCTCCGCCGGCTTCGATCTGACGACCGATGCGCCCCTGCGCGCCACGCTGTTCCGGATGAGCGACGATCGACACGTCCTGGTGCTGGTGGTGCACCACATCGCGGCGGACGGGTTCTCGATGAGCCCGCTCACCCGGGACGTGATGGTGGCGTACGCGGCCCGCGTGGCCGGTGAGGCGCCGGCATGGGCGCCGCTAGCGGTGCAGTACGCCGATTACGCGCTGTGGCAGCGGGAAGTCCTCGGCAGTGAGGACGATCCGGATTCGCTGATCGCGCAGCAGGTCGCGTACTGGACCGAGCAGCTGGCGGACCTGCCCGAGCAGTTGGATCTGCCGGCGGACCGCCCACGTCCGATGGTCGCCAGCAATCACGGTGCCACGTACCGCTTCCCGATCGATGCCGACCTGTTCGCAGCCATCGATTCGGTGGCACGCAGTCAGGGCGTCACACCGTTCATGGTCGTCCACGCCGCCCTGTCGGTGCTGCTGGCCCGGCTGAGCGGCACGTCGGACATCGCGATCGGCACCCCGATCGCCGGCCGCGGCGAGGCGGCACTCGACGACCTGATCGGCATGTTCGTCGGCACCCTGGTGCTGCGGGCCGACGTGGACGGCAGCAGATCCTTCGCGGACCTGCTGGCGCAGGTGCGGGCCACCGACCTGGCGGCGTTCGAGCACGCCGACCTGCCGTTCGAGCGCCTGGTCGAGATCCTCGACCCGGAGCGGTCGCAGGCCCGTCACCCACTGTTCCAGGTGATGTTGGCGTTCCAGAACCTCGACCGCACGTCTCTCGAGCTGGCCGGACTGCACGTCGCCCCGGTCGACTTCGACACGGCCGTCGCGAAGTTCGACCTCCAGGTGACCGTCGAACCGGCCGGCGACGGCTACTCGGTGGATCTCACCTACGCGACCGACCTCTTCGACGAGTCCTCGATGCGGGTGTTCGGCGAGCGGTTCGTGCGGCTCCTCCAAGCGGTCACCGCCGATCCGAACGTCGTCGTCGGCGATGTCGAGCTGCTCGACGCCGACGAGCGAGTGCTGGTCCTGGGCGATTGGAACGACACCGACCGGGCGATCGACGAGGCCACGCTGATCGAGTTGTTCGAGGCGCAGGCGGCGCGTACGCCCGAGGCGACGGCACTGGTCTTCGAGGATCGGTCCCTGACGTACGCCGAGTTCGCCCAGCGGGTACACCGCACGGCCCGGTTCCTCGTCGCGGAAGGTGTCGGCCCGGATTCGCTCGTCGGCCTCGGTGTGCGGCGCTCGCTGGACCTGCTGGTGGGAATGTACGCGGTGCTCGCGGCCGGCGGCGGCTACGTTCCGGTCGACCCCGACCAACCCGCCGAGCGCAACACCTACATCCTCGACACGGCGAATCCCGTACTGCTGCTGAGCACGTCGCGTGATCACGGCGATCTGCCGGCCGGCCGGCAGACCCTGGATCTCGACACGCTCGACGTGTCCGCGTTCTCGGAGGCGCCGCTGACCGACGCGGAGCGGCGCGCGCCACTGCGTCCCGACAACGCCGCGTACGTGATCTTCACGTCCGGATCGACGGGACGGCCGAAGGGCGTGGCCGTCAGCCACGCCGCGATCGTGAACCAGATCCGCTGGATCTGCGCCGAGTACGCGCTGTCGACCGACGACGTCGTGCTGCAGAAGACGCCGTTCACCTTCGACGTGTCGCTGTGGGAGCTCTTCGGCCCGTTGGCGGTCGGCGGCCGTCTGGTGATCGCGGCCCCGGACGGGCACCGCGATCCGGCGTACCTGAAGCGCGTGATCGAGGACCGGTCGGTGACGGCGACGTCGTTCGTGCCGTCGATGCTGTCGGCGTTCACGGCGGAATTGTCCGCGGGCGACTGCGGTTCGTTGCGCCTGGTGCAGGTGGCCGGTGAGGCCTTCCCGACGTCGGCGGCCGACCGGTTCACCGCGGTGAACGACGCCGAACTGCACAATCTCTACGGGCCCACCGAGTTCACGGTGCACGCGACGGCGCGGCCGGTGGCCGGCACCGTCGGAGCGAGCGTGCCCATGGGATCGCCGGTGTGGAACAGCCGCGCGTACGTGCTCGACGCCCGGCTGCGTCCCGTGCCCGCCGGGGTGGCCGGAGAGCTGTACCTGGCCGGCAGCCAGCTGGCGCGTGGCTACGTCGGTCGCGGTGACCTGACGGCGGACCGCTTCGTCGCGAATCCGTTCGCCGGTGACGGGGAGCGGATGTACCGCACGGGCGACCTCGTGCGCTGGACGACCGGGGCGACGGGGGAGGCCACTGCCGGCGAGCTCGAGTACCTGGGCCGCACCGACTTCCAGGTGAAGCTGCGCGGTCTGCGTATCGAGCTCGGGGAGATCGAGACGGCGCTGCTCGCGCTGCCCGAGATCGCGCAGTCCGTCGTGCTGGTCAAGTCCGACCAGCTGGTCGCCTACGTCGTGGCCGACGCGGCCCTCGACGTCCACCGGGTCAAGACGGAACTGTCGAAGACGCTGGCGTCGTACATGGTGCCGTCCACCTTCGTGGTCCTCGATGCGTTCCCGCTCAACGCGTCCGGCAAGCTCGATCGCCGGGCACTGCCGGAGCCGGTGTTCGAGACGAGGACGTTCCGGACGCCGACGACGCCGGTCGAGGAGATCGTGGCGGGCGTGTTCGCGGAGGTCCTCGACCTCGATCGGGTGGGCCTGGACGACGACTTCTTCGCCCTCGGCGGCAACTCGCTGGTCGCCACCCAGGTCGTCTCGCGGCTGAGCGCCGCGCTGGACGCGCGGGTGCCGGTGCGGGAGCTGTTCGAGGCATCCACCGTGGAGGCGCTCGCGGCGCGGCTGACGACGCAGTCCGGCGACACCCGTCCGGCGCTCGCCCCGCGTCCGCGCCCGGACCGGATTCCGCTGTCGCTCGCGCAGCAGCGCATGTGGTTCCTCAACCGGTTCGACACCGAGTCCACCGCCTACAACATCCCGATGGCGTTGCGGTTGTCGGGCGACCTCGACGTCGCGGCGCTCGAGCAGGCGGTCGCCGATGTGACGGCCCGGCACGAGTCGCTGCGGACGGTGTTCCCGGCGACCGACGAGGGCCCCGAGCAGGTGATCCTCCCCGTCTCGGACGTGCCGGCGGCGATCACGGTCGTCGACGTCGATCCGAGCGAGGTCGCCGACAGCCTGCGTGCGCTGGCGACCACTCGTTTCGACGTCACCGCCGACGTTCCGATCCGCGTGGCGCTCTACCGGGTGGCCGACGGCGAGTTCGTCCTCGGCATGGTGGTCCACCACATCAGCGCGGACGGTGTGTCCCTCGCGCCGCTGACCCGGGACGTGATGACGGCGTACGCGGCGCGCGCGGCCGGCCATCCGCCGGCCTGGGCGCCGCTCGAGGTGCAGTACGCCGACTACGCACTGTGGCAGCGTGAGGTACTCGGCGACGAGGACGATCCGCAATCGCTGGCAGCGCAGCAGCTCTCGTACTGGAGTGAGGCGCTCGCCGAACTGCCGGATCAACTGAACCTGCCGACCGACCACGCGCGTCCGGCGGTGCAGTCGTTCCGCGGTGGCCTGGTCGAGTTCGACATCGACGCGCACACCCACCGCGGGTTGCGCGATCTCGCGCGCGAGCAGAACGCGACGCTGTTCATGGCCGTGCACTCGGCCTTCGCGGTACTGCTGTCGCGGTTGTCGGGCAGCGACGACATCGCGGTCGGGACCCCGATCGCGGGCCGTGGCGACTCCGCGCTCGACGACCTGGTCGGCATGTTCGTGAACACGCTCGTGTTCCGGGCACGCATCGACGGGGGACGCTCGTTCGCGGACACTCTCGGCGCCGTCCGGGAGGGGGATCTGCAGGCGTTCGCCCATGCGGACGTGCCGTTCGAGCGGCTGGTCGAGGTGCTGAACCCGACGCGTTCGACCGCCCGCCATCCGCTGTTCCAGGTGGGCTTCTCGTTCCAGAACCACGACCGCGGCACGCTCGCGCTGCCCGGTCTCACGGTCGACGTCGCCGAGGTGGAAACCGGTGTGGCGCAGTTCGATCTGCACCTCATCGTGGAGGACCGCTACGACGATTCCGGCGACCCCGTGGGCATGCGGGCGTCGATGACCTACGCGTCGGACCTGTTCGACCAGCCGACCGTGCGTTCGTTCGCGGACCGGTTCTCGCGGCTGCTCGGCGCGGTCGTCGCCAAGCCGAGTGTGCCCGTCGGTGACGTGGATCTGCTCGACGTCGACGAGCGCGCACGAGTGCTGGCGGGCTGGAACGCGACCGCTCACCCGATCGACACGCGGTCGACGCTGGTGGATCTGTTCGACGCGCAGGTCGCGGCCACGCCGGACGCCGTCGCGCTGGTGTCGGGCGACGACCAGCTCACGTACGCCGAGTTCGATGCGCGCGTGAACCGGCTGGCCCGCCACCTGGTCGATCGGGGCGTGGGGCCGGAGACGGCGGTGGCGCTGGCGATCCGCCGGTCCGTCGATCTCCTGGTCGCCATGTACGCGGTGGCCAAGACCGGCGGCGCTTACGTCCCCGTCGACCCGGACCAGCCCGCGGAGCGGACCGGTTACATCCTGGACGCGGCCACCCCGGTGTGCGTGCTGACGGTGTCCCGAGACGGCACCGCCGTCGGCGCCCGAGACGGTGGCCCCGGCGGCGGGGCGTGGCCGGTCGTCGAGATCGACACCCTCGACCTCGGCGCGGTCTCCGACGCCCCGGTCACCGACGCCGACCGGCTGCGGCCACTGGACGCCCGCAATACCGCGTACGTGATCTTCACGTCCGGCTCGACCGGCCGCCCCAAGGGAGTCGCGGTACCGCACGGCGCGGTGGTCAACCAGTTGTGCTGGATGCGAGAGCAGTACGGCCTGGGCTCGTCGGACGCGGCACTGCTGAAGACCGCGGCGACGTTCGACCTCTCGGTGTGGGAGTTCTGGTCGATGACGACGTGCGGTGGCCGGCTGGTCGTCGCCACTGCGGACGGGCACCGGGACCCCGGCTACCTGTTGGAGGTGCTGCGCGACCAGCAGGTGAGCGTCCTCCACGTCGTCCCGTCGATGCTGTCGATGCTGCTGACCACTGCCGGTGGCGCGCTGCCGGACACGCTGCGGCACATCCTCGCGATCGGCGAGGCACTGCCCGCCGCGACGGCGCAGGCGTTCCGTGCCGACAACACCGCGGCGCTGCACAACCTGTACGGACCCACCGAGGCCGCGGTGTCGGTCACCCACCACGAGGTGACGGACGAGGACACCGCCGTCGTCCCGATCGGTGTGCCGGAGTGGAACACTCAGGTGTACGTGCTGGATGCGCGCCTGAACCCGGTTCCGGCCGGCGTGTCGGGTGAGCTGTACCTGGCCGGTGCGCAGCTGGCGCGCGGCTACTTCGGCCGCGCGGATCTCACCGCCGACCGGTTCGTCGCGAACCCCTGGGCGGGCGGCGAACGGATGTACCGCACGGGTGACGTGGTCCGGTGGAACACGTCGGGCGAACTCGAGTACGTCGAGCGTGCCGACTTCCAGGTGAAGGTGCGCGGCTTCCGCATCGAACTCGGCGAAATCGAGGCCGCACTGCGAGGGCTGGGGTCGGTGGCGGCGGCCGCCGTCACCGCGCACCGCGACGAGCGCACCGGCGATCGGTTGGTCGCGTACGTCGTCGGTACCGACGGCAGCGCCCTCGACACCGAGCGGGTCCGGGACGAGCTGTCGCGGGTGCTGCCGTCGTACATGGTGCCGTCGGCCTTCGTTCCGCTGGAGACGTTGCCGCTCAACGCGAACGGCAAGCTCGACCGCAAGGCGCTGCCCGAGCCGGTGTTCGAGGCCCGGGACTTCCGGGCCGCGTCCACCGCGCTCGAGGAGATCGTCGCCGGTGCGTTCGCGGACGTGCTGGGCGCGCCGCGGGTGGGCCTGGACGACGACTTCTTCGAGCTCGGTGGCAACTCGCTGGTCGCGACGCAGTTGGCGGCCCGCCTGGGTGCGGCGCTCGACACGCAGGTGCCGGTGCGGGTGGTGTTCGAGGACTCGACGGTCTCCGGTGTGGTCGCCGCGATCACGCCGCTCGTCGGGCGTGGGGCACGGGCGCCGCTCACCGCGCGTCCCCGCCCGGATCGAATTCCGTTGTCGCTGGCGCAGCAGCGCATGTGGACGCTCAACCGGGTCGATCCGACGTCGGCCGCGTACAACATCCCGGTCGCCGTGCGGCTGTCCGGGGCCCTCGACGTCGCGGTCCTGCGCAGTGCGGTCGCCGACGTGCTCGCGCGGCACGAGGTACTCCGTACGCGCTACCCCGACAGCCCGGAGGGCCCGGTCCAGCAGGTGGTGCCGGTCGCCGACGCGATGCCGTCGCTCGATCCCGTGCCGGTGACCGAGGACGAGATCGTGGGCCGGCTGACGGAGTTCGTCGGCCGCGGCTTCGACGTCACGGCGGAGGTCCCGGTGCGTGCCGCGCTGTTCACGGTGGGGGAGAGCGAGCACGTCCTGACGTTCGTGGCGCACCACATCAGCGCCGACGGCTTCTCGATGGGGCCGTTGATCCGCGATGTGATGCTCGCGTACGTCGCGCGGATCGACGGCGGGGTGCCGCAGTGGCAGCCGCTGGCCGTGCAGTACGCGGACTTCAGCCTGTGGCAGCGGGAGGTGCTCGGCGACGAGTCCGACCCGGATTCGGTGGTGTCGAGTCAGCTCGCGTTCTGGTCGGACGAACTGCGCGGTGCGCCGGAGCTGTCGGCGCTGCCGACGGATCGGCCGCGGCCGGCCCGCCCGTCGATGGCCGGCGCCTCCGTCGAGGTCGACCTCGACGCGGAACTGGCCGCGCGCGTGGAGGACACGGCGCGCGAACACGGCGCGACGACGTTCATGCTCTTCCACGCCGCGCTCGCGGTGCTGGTGTCGCGGCTCGGCGGGTCGAACGACGTCACGATCGGTACGCCGGTCGCCGGACGCGGAGAGGCGGCGCTCGACGACCTGATCGGCATGTTCGTCAACACCCTGGCGCTGCGCACTCGGGTCGCGCCGGCGGCCTCGTTCGCGGACCTGCTGGCGCAGACCCGGACCGGCGATCTCGCCGCGTTCGGCAACGCCGACGTCCCGTTCGAGCAGGTGGTCGAGGCGGCCGGCGTCGCGCGGTCGAGCGCGTACTCGCCGCTGTTCCAGGTGATGCTGACGTTCCAGAACATGGAAACCGGCGTGTTCGAGCTCCCGGGCCTGGAGGTGTCGGCGCTGGATCTCGGCGGCGACCAGGCCAAGTTCGATCTGCAGCTCACGGCGGCGCCGCAGTTCGGCGACGACGGGGCACTGACCGGCATCCGCACGATGTTCACGTACGCGACCGACCTGTTCGACCGCGAGACGGTCGAGGTGTTCGCGCAGCGATTCGTGCGGATCCTCGACGCGGTGACCGACGACCCGGGCATCGTGCTGCGGGCGATCGACCTCACCACCGACGCCGAGCGCAGCGCCCTCGAGCCGCAACGGGAACTGACGGTCGACGACCTGCCCGACCTGGTCGCGGGTGCCGCGCAGGTGGCCGCCGACACGGTCGCCATCTCGCACGGCGGAACCGACGTGACGTTCGGCGAACTGCACGCCAAGCTCGACGCGACGGCGACCGCGACCGGCGGTGCGCTGAAGCCGGAGGCGCTCGTGACCGTCGCGCTCTCGGGACTGCTGCCGGGAATCCTCCCGGCGCTCGGTGCCGACGGATACAGCGCGGCGATCGGCAGAATGATCGTCGACGCCGCCGCGATCGCCGAGAGCGGGAACCGGTGATCGCACGCGGATGATCCGGGGGAGCCGAGCAATCGGCTCCCCCGGATCGGGCGATCGGAGATGGACGTAGATGTCGGGAGGACGAGAGTAGATGGCGGCGAACAAGCCTGGAGCCGGCGCTGTGACGGTCGAGGACCTGCCCCGGTTGCTCGCCGGGGTCACCGCGGTGGAGCCGGACCGGGTCGCGCTCACCCTGGGCGAGACCACCGTCACCTACGCGCAGTTGAAGGCGGAGATCGAGACCCTCGACGCGGCGATGGGCGGCGTGCTGGGCATCGACTCGCTGGTGCCGGTGGTGCTGTCCAACCTCGTTCCCGGACTGCTCGAGTCCGCCGAGCACGGCGGACTGGCCGGGGTGCTCGAGAGCGTGTTCGCCGACGCCACGCTGGTCCTCGGTGAGGGTGCGTCCGCGCCGGCACCGACGGCCGACACGCTCGCGTCGCTGTTCGACCGCCAGGTGGCGGCCACCCCCGACGCCGTGGCGCTCGAATTCGACGGCCGGACCCTGACGTACGCCGAGTTCGATGCGCGGGCGAACCGGCTGGCCCGGCACCTGATCGCTCTCGGTGTCGGACCGGACCGCACCGTGGGGCTCGGGATCCGGCGATCCCTCGATCTCCTCGTCGGCATGTACGCGATCGTCAAGGCAGGCGGTGCGTACGTTCCCCTCGACCCCGATCACCCGGCCGACCGCCTCGGCTACGTCCTCGACATCGCCGAGCCCGCCGTCGTACTCACGACCGGGCGGGACGGCCTGACACTCGACACCGACGTACCGGTCCTCGATATCGACGGCCTCGACCTGGCGGACCTGTCCGCCGATCCGGTCACCGACGACGAGCGCCTCGCACCGCTGACGGAGGACCACGTCGCGTACGTGATCTTCACGTCCGGGTCCACGGGCCGGCCCAAGGGCGTGGCCGTGGGACACGGCGCGATCGTCGCGAACCTGCGCTGGCGGCAGACCGCGTACCCGATGACGGCGGACGACGTCGTGCTGCAGAAGACGCCGTTCACGTTCGATGTGTCGGTGTGGGAATTCTTCTGGCCGCTGCAGGCCGGCGCGCGGCTCGTGATCGCGGCCCCGGACGGCCACCGCGACCCCGCCTACCTGGCGCGGGTGATGGTCGAACGGGGCGTCACCGTCGCACACTTCGTGCCGTCGATGCTGTCGGTCTTCGTCGCCGAGCCTTCGGCGCGGGAGGTGACGACGCTGCGGAACGTCTTCGCGTCCGGCGAGGCGCTGCCGCCGCAGACCGCCGCACGTTTCCGCGACGTCCTCGGTTCGACCACCGCCCTGCACAACCTCTACGGCCCCACCGAGGCCGCGGTCGACGTCACGTACCACGAGGTGACCGCGGCCGACACCGCCACGGTGCCGATCGGACGGGCCGTGGCCGACACCGGCCTCTACGTGCTCGACGAGGGGCTGCGCCGCGTCCCCGCCGGCAACGAGGGCGAGCTGTACCTCGCGGGTGTCCAGCTCGCCCGCGGTTACCTGAAGC
Organism: Rhodococcus sp. SGAir0479; assembly: GCF_005484805.1. Classification (NCBI taxonomy): domain Bacteria; kingdom Bacillati; phylum Actinomycetota; class Actinomycetes; order Mycobacteriales; family Nocardiaceae; genus Rhodococcus; species Rhodococcus sp. SGAir0479. Next base: position 2,964,658 of record NZ_CP039432.1, on the reverse strand, counting down.
GGCCCGACCTGACGGCCGATCGCTTCGTCGCCGACCCCTACGGTGCGCCCGGTGACCGGATGTACCGCACCGGTGACCTCGTCAAGCTGGGTCGCTCCGGTGAGCTGGAGTACATCGGCCGCACCGACTTCCAGGTGAAATTGCGCGGTCTGCGCATCGAGCTCGGTGAGATCGAGTCGGCGCTGCTCGACCATCCGGCGGTGTCGCAGTCCGTCGTCGTGGTGCATTCCGATCCCGACCTCGGTGATCACCTGGTGGCGTATGTCGTCACCGACGGCGGCGAGGACGTCGAGCGCACCGAGCTCGCCGCCGCAGTCGGCGCGCGGTTGCCCGAGTACATGGTCCCGTCCCTGTACGTCGCACTCGCGGAGTTCCCGCTGAACGCCAGCGGCAAGCTCGACCGCACAGCGCTTCCCGCCCCCGACTTCTCGTCGCTCGCCCGCGAGTACCGGGCCCCCGGCACACCCACCGAGGAGATGCTGGCGGCGACGTTCGCCGAGGTCCTCGGCGCCGAGCGGATCGGTGTCGACGACGACTACTTCGCGCTCGGCGGCAACTCGCTGAGCGCCACCCGGGTGGTCGCCCGGATCAACGCCGACCGCGGCATCCGGATCGACGTCCGGGACTTCTTCGACGCACCCACCGTCGCCGAACTCGCCGCGCTGGTGGACGCCCAGGTGGCCGCGGGTGGCAGCACCCGGGCACCGCTCGTGGCACAGGACCGTCCCGACACCGTGCCGCTGTCGCTGGCGCAGCAACGGATGTGGTTCCTCAACAGGTTCGACACCGCGTCTGCGGTGAACAACATCGTCGCCGCCATCCGGCTGTCGGGAACGCTCGAGGTGGGAGCGCTGCGGGCGGCCGTCGCCGATGTCGTCGCGCGCCACGAGTCGCTGCGCACGGTCTTCCCCGAACACGACGGCGCCGCGCAGCAGGTCGTCCTGCCCGCGGACCGGGTCACCGTGGACCTCGATCCGGTGCCGGTGACCGAGGGCGAGATCGCCGAGGCCGTGTCCGCGACGATCTCGCAGGGGTTCGACGTGGCCGCGGAGGTGCCGCTGCGAGTGCGGTTGTTCGCGATCGCGCCCACCGAGCACGTGCTGGTCGTCGTCGTCCACCACATCATCGCCGACGGGTTCTCGCTCGGCCCGCTCACCCGCGACATCGTCACCGCGTACGCCGCGCGGTCGGCCGGCGCCGTCCCGGGCTGGGAGCCGTTGCCGGTGCAGTACGCCGACTACGCGCTGTGGCAGCGCGCGGTGCTCGGCGACGAGAACGATCCGGAATCGCTCATCGCGCGGCAGGTGGACTACTGGCGCCGCGAACTCGCCGACCTGCCGGACCGTCTGGAGCTGCCGGCGGATCGACCGCGCCCGGCCGTGGCGTCGAACAGCGGTGCGTCGTACCGCTTCTCGATCGGCGCCGAGCTGTCCGACCGGCTGGACGCCGTCGCACGCGAGCACGGCGCCACCCCGTTCATGGTCGTCCACGCCGCGCTGTCGGTGCTGCTGGCGCGCCTGAGCGGCACGTCGGACATCGCCATCGGCACCCCGATCGCCGGTCGCGGCGAGGCGGCGTTGGACGACCTGATCGGCATGTTCGTGGGCACCCTCGTCCTGCGGGCCGACGTCCGCCCCGGCGCCGCCTTCGCGGACCTGCTCGCCCGGGTGCGGTCCACCGACCTGGAGGCGTTCGCGCACGCCGACGTGCCGTTCGAGCGTCTCGTGGAGGTTCTGAGTCCGGCGCGGTCGCAGGCGCGGCACCCGCTGTTCCAAGTGGCGCTGTCGTTCCAGAACATGGACCGCACCGAACTCGCGCTCGGCGACCTCACCGTGTCGGGCGTCGACTTCGACACCGCCGTCGCGAAGTTCGACCTCGCGGTCACCCTGGCGGCGTCCGAGTCCGGCGGTCTGGACGTCGACCTCACGTACGCGACCGACCTGTTCGACGAATCGACGATGCGCGCGTTCGCGACCCGCTTCGAGCGCGTGCTGGACGCGGTCGCCGCCGACCCGTCCGTGGTCGTCGGTGACATCGAGATCCTCGACGCGGCCGAGACCCGCGCCGCGACCGCCGCCGGTCTCCCGGGACCCGAGCCCCGGCTGCTGCCGCAGATCCTGTCCGCTGCCGCGAGCGCGGATCCGACGCGGGCCGCACTCGTCTCGGGCGAGCAGACCGTCACCTACCGGGACCTGGACGAGCAGTCGTCGCGACTCGCGCGCGAACTGATCGCGCGCGGCGCCGGCCCCGAATCGGTGGTCGCGGTCGCCCTCACTCGCTCGGTCGAGTCGGTCGTCGCCGTGTGGGCCGCCGCCAAGAGCGGTGCCGCCTTCGTGCCGGTGGACCCGCACTACCCGGCCGACCGGGTCGCGCACATGGTCACGGATTCTCGTGCGCTCCTCGGCATCACGCGTACCGAGCACGTCGGCGCCCTCCCCGACGCAGTGCCGTGGCTCGTGCTCGACGACGCGGCGACGGCGGACGAGGTGGCCGCGCGATCGGGTGCCCCGGTGAGCGACGCGGACCGCACGGCCCCGCTGCGCGTCGCCGACGCCGCCTACGTCATCTACACGTCCGGTTCCACGGGTGTGCCGAAGGGCGTGGTGGTTCCGCACACCGGACTGGCGGCCTTCGCCGCCGAGCAGGTGGAGCGCTACGGCATCGAGTCCGACTCCCGCACCCTGCATTTCGCGTCGCCCAGCTTCGATGCGTCGATCCTCGAGCTGTTGATGGCGTTCGGTGCGGGCGCGACGATGGTGATCGCCCCGACCTCCGTCTACGGCGGTCACGAGTTGGCCGACCTGCTGCGCTCACAGCACGTCACACATGCGTTCGTCACGCCGGCCGCGCTGGCCTCGGTGGACCCGACGGGCCTCGACGCACTGCGCACCGTCGTCGTCGGCGGCGAGGCCTGTTCGGCCGAACTCGTCGCACGATGGGCGCCGGGTCGCCGGATGTTCAACGCGTACGGCCCCACCGAGGCCACCGTCGCGTCCAACATCTCCGACGCCCTCGTCCCCGGAGAGCCCGTCACGATCGGTCGGGCCATCCGGGGCGCCGACGCGTACGTCCTCGACGGTCGCCTGCGGCCCGTGCCGGCGGGCGTCCCCGGTGAGCTGTACCTCGCCGGTGCCGGAGTGGCGCGCGGATATTTCGGCCGTCCCGCGCTGTCCGCGGAACGGTTCGTCGCCAACCCGTTCGGCGCCACCGGATCGCGCCTGTACCGGACCGGCGACGTCGTGCGCGCCACCTCGGACCGGGTGCTCGAGTACGTCGGCCGCGCGGACGACCAGGTGAAGCTGCGCGGCTTCCGCATCGAACTCGGCGAGATCGAGGCCGTGTTGGCCGCGCACGACGCGGTGACCCAGGTTGCGGTGCTGGTGGTGCGCGACCAGCTGGTCGCCTACGTCGTGGCCGCCGACGACCGGACGGTCGACGCGAGCGAGCTGAAGGACTTCGCGGGTCGATCGCTCACCTCCTACATGGTTCCGTCGGCGGTACTGGTCCTCGACCGGCTCCCGCTGACCGGCAGCGGCAAACTCGATCGCAAGGCCCTGCCGGAGCCGGAGTTCGAGGCCGCCGAGTTCCGTGCACCCACCACCCCGGTCGAGGAAGCGGTCGCGGCCGTGTTCGCCGACGTTCTCGGTGTCGACCGGGTGGGGCTCGGCGACGACTTCTTCGCGCTGGGCGGCAACTCGCTGCTGGCGACGCAGGTGGCGGCACGGCTCGGCGCCGCCCTGGACACCACGGTCCCGGTCCGGCTGTTGTTCGACGCGTCCACCGTCGACGGACTTGCCGCGCACCTGACCGGGTCCAGCGCCGGCCGGAGCAAGGCGCTCGTCGCGGGTCCGCGCCCCGAGCGGATCCCGCTCTCGCTCGCGCAGCAGCGCATGTGGTTCCTCAATCGGCTCGAACCGGAGTCGGCGGTGAACAACATCCCGCTCGCCATCCGGCTGTCCGGTGACCTCGACGTCGAGTCCCTCACGGCGGCCGTCGGCGACGTTCTCGCACGGCACGAGTCGCTGCGCACGGTGTTCCCGGAAAGCGACGGGGTCGGCTACCAGTCCGTGCTCCCCGCGTCCGAGGTCGCGGTCACGGTGCCGGTCGAGACGGTCGAGCAGGCGGAGCTGCCGGCGCTCGTCCAGCAGATGGTCGCGACCGGATTCGACCTGACGACCGACCTCCCGGTGCGCATCCGGTTGTTCGCGCTGTCGCCGACCGAGCACGTGCTGGCGCTGGTGGTGCACCACATCGCCGCCGACGGCTTCTCGATGGGACCGTTGACCCGTGACGTGATGACCGCCTACGCGGCCCGCGCGGCGGGGACTGCGCCCGCCTGGACGCCGCTGTCGGTGCAGTACGCCGACTACACGCTGTGGCAGCGCGACGTGCTCGGCTCGGAGGACGACCCCGAGTCGGCGATCTCGACCCAGCTCGACTACTGGAAGCGCGCCCTCGCGGGACTGCCGGACCAACTGGACCTGCCGACCGATCGTCCCCGGCCGGCGGTCGCGTCGAACCGTGGTGCGGTGCACCAGTTCCCCCTCCCCGCCGGGCTGTCGTCCGCCATCGGCGAACTGGCCCGAGAGCGGGGCGTCACCCCGTTCATGGTGGTGCATGCGGCGTTGTCGGTGCTGTTGGCGCGGCTCAGTGGCACGTCGGACATCGCGGTGGGTACGCCGATCGCCGGTCGGGGCGAGCAGGTGCTCGACGACGTGATCGGCATGTTCGTGGGCACGTTGGTGCTGCGGGCGGAGGTCGACGGCGCGGCGTCGTTCGGGGAGTTGCTGGCGCAGGTCCGGGAGACGGATCTGGCGGCGTTCGCGCACGCGGACGTTCCGTTCGAGCGGCTCGTCGAGGTGCTCGATCCGGCGCGGTCGCAGGCACGGCATCCGTTGTTCCAGGTGATGCTCACGTTCCAGAACCTCGGGCAGACCTCGCTCGAACTCCCGGGGCTCACCGTGTCCGGTGTCGACTTCGACGCCGCGGTCGCGAAGTTCGACCTGCAGGTGACGCTGTCGGAGACGCCGGACGGACTGTCCGTGGCGCTCACGTATGCGACCGATCTGTTCGACGAGTCCACGATGCGGGCATTCGGACAGCGGTTCGTCCGAGTCCTCGACACGGTGACGGCGGAGCCTGGCACCGGCGTCGGCGACCTCGATCTACTCGAGGCCGACGAGCGGTCACTGGTGCTCGAGCGGTGGAACTCCACCGAGCATCCGGTGGCGGATGCGACGTTGGTGGATCTGTTCGAGGCGCAGGTGGCGCGGACGCCGGATGCGGTTGCGGTGGTGTTCGAGGGCGAGTCGCTGTCGTACGGTGAGTTCGCGGCGCGGGTGCATCGGACGGCGCGGTGGCTGATCGGTCAGGGTGTGGGTCCGGATTCGCTGGTCGGGTTGGCGATGCGCCGGTCGGTGGATCTGTTGGTGGGCATGTACGCGGTGGTGGCTGCGGGTGGCGGTTATGTGCCGGTGGATCCGGATCAGCCTGCGGAGCGTAACGGCTACATTCTCACGACCGCGAATCCCGTTCTGCTGCTGAGCACTTCGCGTGATCGTTCGGGTCTGCCCGACGGGCAGCGGATCGTCGAGCTCGATACCGTGGATGTGTCGGGGTTCTCGGATGCGCCGGTCGGGGACGGGGAGCGGCGTGCGCCGCTGCGTTCGGGCAACACTGCGTATGTGATTTTCACGTCGGGTTCGACGGGTCGGCCGAAGGGTGTGGCGGTCGGGCATGCGGCGATTGTGAATCGTCTGGTGTGGATGCAGGCCGAGTACGGTCTGGGCGCGGATGATGTGGTGTTGCAGAAGACGCCGTTCACGTTCGATGTGTCGGTGTGGGAGTTCTTCTGGCCGTTGCAGGTGGGTGCGCGGTTGGTGGTGGCAGCTCCGGACGGGCACCGGGATCCGGCGTATCTGGCGCGCACGATGGTCGAGCGTGGCGTGACGACGGCGCATTTCGTGCCGTCGATGCTGTCGGTGTTCTTGGCCGATCCTGCTGCGGCGCGGGTGGGTTCGTTGCGGTTGGTGTTCGCGTCGGGTGAGGCGTTGCCGGCGTCGACGGCGGCGCGGTTGCGTGAGGTGTTGCCGTCGGCGGCGTTGCACAATTTGTACGGCCCCACCGAGGCTGCGGTGGATGTGACGTTCCACGAGGTGACGGCGGCGGATGCGGCGGGTGTGCCGATCGGTGCGCCGGTGTGGAATACGCGGGTGTTGGTGCTGGACGGGCGGTTGCATCCGGTGCCGGTGGGTGTTGCGGGTGAGTTGTATTTGGCGGGTGTGCAGTTGGCCCGTGGGTATGTTTCGCGTGCGGATCTGACGGCGGATCGGTTCGTGGCGAACCCGTTCGGTGGTCCGGGTGAGCGGATGTATCGCACGGGTGATCTGGTGTCGTGGAACGGCTCGGGTGAGCTCGAGTACATCGGTCGTACGGATTTCCAGGTGAAGTTGCGGGGTCTGCGGATCGAGTTGGGGGAGATCGAGACCGCGCTGTTGTCGTTGCCAGGGATCACTCAGGCCGTGGTGCTGGTGCGCAACGAGCAGTTGGTCGCGTATGTGGTGCCCGCGGCCGATGCGTCCCTCGATGTCGAGCAGGCCAAGGCCGGCCTGGCGCGGTCGTTGGCGTCGTACATGGTGCCGTCGGTGTTCGTGATCCTGGATGCGTTCCCGTTGAATGCGTCGGGCAAGTTGGATCGGAAGGCGTTGCCGGAGCCGGTGTTCGAAGCTGCGGTGTTCCGAGCGCCGACGACGCCGACGCAGGAGATCGTCGCGGGCGTGTTCGCGGACATCCTCGGTGTGGACCGGGTGGGTCTGGACGACGACTTCTTCGCGTTGGGTGGTAACTCGTTGATCGCGACGCAGGTGGTGTCGCGGTTGGGTGCGGCGTTCGATGCGACGGTGCCGGTGCGCGTGTTGTTCGAGGACTCCACCGTCGAGGCTCTGGCGTCGCGGATTCAGGATCTCGCGGGTGGTGGTGCGCGGAAGCCGCTGACGGCGGGACCGCGTCCGGCGCGGGTGCCGTTGTCCCTCGCTCAGCAGCGCATGTGGTTCCTCAGCCGGCTGGAGCCGGAGTCGACCACGTACAACATTCCGCTCGCAATGCAGTTGACGGGCGCTCTGGACGCGAGCGCGCTGCAGGCGGCGCTGCGGGACGTCCTGGTGCGGCACGAGGCGCTGCGCACGTACTACCCGGAAGATGCCGAAGGCCCGCACCAGGTGGTTGTGCCCGTCGACGACGTGGACATCGACCTGACGCCGGTCGACGTCAACGGCGAATCGGCCCTCCGAGAGCGGGTCACCGGCCTCCTCGATCGCGGTTTCGACGTCACCACCGGAGTTCCCCTGCGCGCCGGTCTGTTCCGCCTCGCGGACGAGCTCCACGTCTTCGCCTTCGTCGTCCACCACATCAGCGCCGACGGCGTGTCGATGGCACCGCTGGCGCGGGACCTCATGACGGCGTACGCAGCCCGCGCTGCCGGCGAGGCGCCGGCATGGGCGCCGCTCGCGGTGCAGTACGCCGACTACGCGCTGTGGCAGCGGGAGGTACTCGGGTCCGCGGACGACCCCGGCACGGTGGCGGCCACCCAGCTCGACTTCTGGTCCCGGACGCTGGCCGGGGCGCCGGATCTGCTCGAGCTGCCGACCGACCGGCCCCGACCGCCGGTGCAGTCCATGCGCGGCGCCGAGATCGGTTTCACGGTCCCGGCCGAACTGCACACCGCGCTCGAGTCGCTGGCCCGCGACGCGGGGGCGTCGCTGTTCATGGTGACGCACGGTGCGCTCGCGGTGCTGCTCGCCCGGCTCAGCGGGACGTGGGACGTCACGGTCGGCACCCCGATCGCGGGCCGCGGCGAGGCCGCGCTCGACGACCTCGTCGGCATGTTCGTCAACACGCTGGCGTTGCGGACCGAACTCGCGTCGTCGATGACGTTCACGGACGTGCTGGCACGGGCACGGGAGATCGACCTGTCGGCGTTCGGCAACGCCGACGTGCCGTTCGAGCGCGTGGTCGAGGCCGTCGCACCCGCGCGGTCGACGGCGCGGCACCCGCTGTTCCAGTCGGTGCTCTCGTTCCAGAACCAGCAGCAGGCGGGGCTCGCGCTACCCGACCTGACCGTCACCGGTGTGCCCGGCGTGGAGCCCGCCGCGAAGTTCGATCTGCAGTTCACGCTCGTCCCGACGTCGACCGGTGAGCTCGAGGCGTTGTTGACGTACGCCACCGATCTGTTCGACGAGTCCACCGCGCGGCTGCTGGGACAGCGCTTCCTCCGTGTCCTCGAGGCGGTGGCGGCCGATCCCGGCGCGGTGGTCGGCGACATCGAGATCGCCTCCGACGAGGAGCGCGCCCAGCTGCTCGGCGCGCGTCCCGCCGAGGGACCGGCGACGGATGCGGCGGGTGCGGTGACCCCGAGCGACCGCACCGTGCCGCAGGTGCTGGCCGCCGTGGTCGAGGCCGATCCCGAGGCCCCTGCCGTCGCCGACGAGGGGGAGGAGACCACGTACGGCGAGCTGTCCGAGCGAGCGTCGCGGCTGGCGCGGGTGCTCATCGCCGAGGGCGTCGGCCCGGGCCACCGGGTGCCGGTCGCCCTGCCCCGCTCGGTGGATGCGGTCGTCGCGGCGTGGGCGGTGCTCGAGTCCGGGGCCGCGCTCACACCGGTCGACCCCACCTCGGCGGCTCTCCAGCCGTCGGAGCTGCCGGCCAAGGTGGGCGTCACCACGTCGGAGTTCGTCGACGCGCTGCCCGACAGCGTCGCGTGGATCGTGCTCGACACCGCCGGCGAACGGATCGAGGCGCAGTCCGGGCGGCCGGTGGGCTACGCCGAGCGGGTCCGGCGCCTCGCGCCGGAAGACCCCGCCGTCGTCGCCGCGGACGCCACGCTCGTGGTCACCCACGGCGAGGTCGTGGCTCTCGCCGACAGGGACCGAGAACTCCTCGGTGTGACGTATGAATCGCGGACCGTGTGCACCGAGCCGGTGACCAGCGTGTGGGCGGTGACGGAACTGCTCGTGGCCCTCACCGCCGGTGCGGTGACGGTAGCCACCGCCCTACCCGCCGGTAACGCCACCGAGGTTCTGGCCGACGAATGGGTGACTCATGCCTTCATGTCGGGTTCCTCCGCGCAGGACCTCGACGTGGAGGAGCTCGAGGACCTCGAGGTCCTGGTGCTCACCGACGGGCAACCGTCCGGCGGGCACCCGGACGTCCGACGAGTCGTCGTCGACGCGGCGGCGTGGTCGGTGCGAGGCGAGAGGTGAGGCGATAATGGTGCACTGTTCGTTCCGGGCGATGTACGTGTGAGGAAAAGGGTCACTGTGGTGCGTTGTGCAATGCCGACCAGCGGTACACGAGGTGTTGAGAACGCATGAGTGAGCAGAGCCGGGAGCCACAGGGTACGGACGGTGACGGGGCCGCGCGGACGCGTCGTCCGCGGCCTGCGCGCAGGGAACGGCCTGCGCGCCGCAGCCGGTCCCGCACGACGACGCTGCCGCAGCTGCTGACGGCCGCGGTCGAACGCGACCCGTCGGCCACCGCGCTCGTCTGCGGCGACCGGACGCGCACGTACGCGGACCTCGACGCGTGGTCGTCCCGGCTCGCCCGTGTACTGATCGAACGGGGGATCGGCCCCGGCGATCTCGTCGCGGTGGCGGTGCCCCGGTCGATCGAGTCGGTGTCCTCGGTGTGGGGTGTCGCCAAGTCCGGTGCCGCATTCGTCCCGGTCGACCCCAACTATCCCGCCGATCGCGTCGCCCACATGGTCGGCGACTCCGGTGTCGTGGTGGGCGTGACGACCGCCGAGGCGCGGGGCTCGCTGCCGGACGGTGTCGAATGGCTCGTACTGGACGACGCGTTCGACCGCGACCTGACGACCCGGTCGGACGCGCCGGTGACGTTCGCCGACCGTACTCGGACGCTCACGGACGCCGACCCTGCGTACGTCATCTACACCTCCGGTTCGACGGGCAGGCCCAAGGGCGTCGTCGTCACGCAGGCCGGGCTCGGCGACTTCTGCGCCGAACAGGTCCGCCGCTATCAGCTGACGCCGCAGTCGCGGACCCTGCACTTCGCGTCCCCGAGCTTCGATGCCTCGGTGCTCGAGCTGCTGTTGGCGATCGGTGCCGGCTCGACGATGGTGATCGCGCCGCCCACCGTCTACGGCGGCGAGGACCTCGCCGAACTGATCGTCACCCACGAGGTCACACACGGCTTCGTGACCCCCGCCGCGCTCGCGTCCGTCGATCCCGCCGGGCTGGACACCTTCTCGGACGTCGTCGTCGGCGGCGAGGCGTGCCCGCCCGACCTCGTCGCGCGCTGGGCGACGCCGGGCCGCCGCTTCTTCAACGGTTACGGCCCCACCGAGACCACCATCATGACCGCAATCTCGGACCCGCTCACGCCCGGCGAGCCGATCACGATCGGCGCCGCGACGCAGGGCATGTCGCTGGTGGTGCTGGACGACCGGCTGCGGCCCACGCCGGTGGGCGTGGCCGGTGAACTGTACGTGTGGGGCCCGGGCGTCGCCCGCGGCTACCACGACCGTTTCGCGCTCACGGCCGAGCGGTTCGTCGCGTGCCCGTTCGGGGAGCCGGGGCAACGCATGTACCGCACCGGCGACGTGGTGCGCTGGAACGCGAAGCAGCAGATCGAGTACGTCGGGCGTTCGGACTTCCAGGTCAAGATCCGTGGATTCCGCATCGAACTCGGCGAGATCGACGCCGCGCTGGCGGCGCACGAGGACGTCGACTTCGCGGCGACGGTGGCTCACGAATCGGCCACGGGCAGCAAGGTTCTGGTCTCCTACGTGCACCCGGTGGCCGGACGGGACGTGGACACCGCCGCACTCACCGAGTTCGTCGGCCGGTCGCTGCCGCGACACATGGTGCCCTCCACCGTGATGGTGCTGAGTGAGATCCCGCTGACCCCGGTCGGCAAGCTCGACCGTCAGGCACTGCCGGCGCCGGTGTTCGAGGCCAAGGAATTCCGCGCCCCCTCCACCGCGACCGAGGAACTCGTCGCCTCCGTCTTCGCGGACGTCCTGGGCGTCCCACGGGTCGGCCGCGACGACGACTTCTTCGAACTCGGCGGCAACTCGCTGATCGCGACGCAGGTCGTCTCGCGCCTGTCGGCAGCCGTCGACGCGCAGGTCCCGGTGCGTGCCGTGTTCGAGGCCTCCACCGTCGAGGCCCTCGCGGCGGTCGTGGCCGGCGCCTCCGGTGGCGCGACCCGTCCGGCCCTGGTCGCCGGCCCGCGACCGGACCGGATTCCGCTGTCGCTGGCGCAGCAGCGCATGTGGTTCCTCAGCCGCTTCGAGCCGGACTCGACCGTCAACAACATTCCGGTCGCGATCCGTCTGTCCGGAGCGTTGGACGCACGGGCACTGCAGAGTGCCGTCGCGGACGTCGTCGACCGACACGAGTCGTTGCGCACCGTCTTCCCCGACATCGACGGGGTGGGCCACCAGGTGGTGCGAGAGACCGCCGAACTCGGTGACCTGCTCCCGTCGGAAGCCGTCGCCGCCGACGCGATCCTCGGGCGGGTGACCGAGATGGTCGCCGCCGGTTTCGATCTCGCCCGCGAGATCCCGGTGCGTGCGCGGCTGTTCGTGGTGTCGCCGACCGACCACGTGCTGGTGTTCGTGGTGCACCACATCGCGGCCGACGGCTTCTCGATCGGCCCGCTGACGCGCGACGTCATGCTCGCGTATGCGGCCCGGTCGGCAGGCGACGCACCGGCCTGGGCCCCGCTGCCGGTGCAGTACGCCGACTTCACGTTGTGGCAGCGGGAGGTGCTGGGGTCGGAGGACGATCCCGCGTCGGTGCTCTCGCAGCAGGTCGAGTACTGGTCGTCCAACCTGGCCGGGCTGCCGGACCAGTTGGACCTGCCGGCTGACCGGCCCCGGCCGGCGGTGGCGTCGAACCGTGGTGCGACACATCGGTTCCCACTCCCGAAGCAGCTGTCGGTCGCGGTGGACGAACTGGCGCGCGACCGAGGTGTCACCCCGTTCATGGTGGTGCATGCGGCGTTGTCGGTGCTGTTGGCGCGGCTCGGTGGCACGTCGGACATCGCGGTGGGTACCCCGGTCGCCGGTCGTGGCGAGCAGGTGCTCGACGACGTGATCGGCATGTTCGTCAACACGCTCGTACTGCGCACCGACGTCCGGCCGAGCGCGTCGTTCGACGAACTACTCGCCCAGGTCCGCGCCACGGACCTCGCGGCGTTCGGTCACGCCGACCTGCCGTTCGAGCGGCTCGTCGAGATTCTGGACCCGGCCCGCTCGCAGGCGCGCCACCCGTTGTTCCAGGTGATGCTCAGCTTCCAGAACTTCGGTGCGTCCGAGTTCGCGCTCGGCGACCTCACGGTTTCCGAGGTGGAATTCGATTCTGCGACAGCAAAGTTCGATCTCCAGGTCACCGTGCTGGAGAGTCAGGAGGCCGCCGACGCTGGTTACTCGGTGGCGCTCACGTATGCGACCGACCTGTTCGACGAGTCGACGATGCGCGCGTTCGGGGAGAAGTTCGTCCAGGTGCTGACAGCGGCCGTCGCCGCACCGGAATCGGTAGTAGGCGACGTCGACCTGGTCGCGCCGTCCGAGCGCGCGCAGCTGCAGCGGTGGAACTCCACTGAGCATGTGGTGGCGGATGCGACGTTGGTGGATCTGTTCGAGGGGCAGGTGGCGCGGACGCCGGATGCGGTTGCGGTGGTGTTCGAGGGTGAGTCGCTGTCGTACGGTGAGTTCGCGGCGCGGGTGCATCGGACGGCGCGGTGGCTGATCGGTCAGGGTGTGGGTCCGGATTCGCTGGTGGGTCTGGGGATGTGCCGGTCGGTGGATCTGTTGGTGGGGATGTACGCGGTGGTGGCTGCGGGTGGCGGTTATGTGCCGGTGGATCCGGATCAGCCTGCGGAGCGTAACGGCTACATTCTCACGACCGCGAATCCCGTTCTGCTGCTGAGCACTTCGCGTGATCGTTCGGGTCTGCCCGACGGGCAGCGGATCGTCGAGCTCGATACCGTGGATGTGTCGGGGTTCTCGGATGCGCCGGTCGGGGACGGGGAGCGGCGTGCGCCGCTGCGTTCGGGCAACACTGCGTATGTGATTTTCACGTCGGGTTCGACGGGTCGGCCGAAGGGTGTGGCGGTCGGGCATGCGGCGATTGTGAATCGTCTGGTGTGGATGCAGGCCGAGTACGGTCTGGGCGCGGATGATGTGGTGTTGCAGAAGACGCCGTTCACGTTCGATGTGTCGGTGTGGGAGTTCTTCTGGCCGTTGCAGGTGGGTGCGCGGTTGGTGGTGGCGGCTCCGGACGGGCATCGGGATCCGGCGTATCTGGCGCGCACGATGGTCGAGCGTGGCGTGACGACGGCGCATTTCGTGCCGTCGATGCTGTCGGTGTTCTTGGCCGATCCTGCTGCGGCGCGGGTGGGTTCGTTGCGGTTGGTGTTCGCGTCGGGTGAGGCGTTGCCGGCGTCGACGGCGGCGCGGTTGCGTGAGGTGTTGCCGTCGGCGGCGTTGCACAATTTGTACGGCCCCACCGAGGCTGCGGTGGATGTGACGTTCCACGAGGTGACGGCGGCGGATGCGGCGGGTGTGCCGATCGGTGCGCCGGTGTGGAATACGCGGGTGTTGGTGCTGGACGGGCGGTTGCATCCGGTGCCGGTGGGTGTTGCGGGTGAGTTGTATTTGGCGGGTGTGCAGTTGGCCCGTGGGTATGTTTCGCGTGCGGATCTGACGGCGGATCGGTTCGTGGCGAACCCGTTCGGTGGTCCGGGTGAGCGGATGTATCGCACGGGTGATCTGGTGTCGTGGAACGGCTCGGGTGAGCTCGAGTACATCGGTCGTACGGATTTCCAGGTGAAGTTGCGGGGTCTGCGGATCGAGTTGGGGGAGATCGAGACCGCGCTGTTGTCGTTGCCAGGGATCACTCAGGCCGTGGTGCTGGTGCGCAGCGAGCAGTTGGTCGCGTATGTGGTGCCCGCGGCCGATGCGTCCCTCGATGTCGAGCAGGCCAAGGCCGGCCTGGCGCGGTCGTTGGCGTCGTACATGGTGCCGTCGGTGTTCGTGATCCTGGATGCGTTCCCGTTGAATGCGTCGGGCAAGTTGGATCGGAAGGCGTTGCCGGAGCCGGTGTTCGAGGCTGCGGTGTTCCGGGCGCCGTCGACGCCGACGCAGGAGATCGTCGCGGGCGTGTTCGCGGACATCCTGGGTGTGGACCGGGTGGGTCTGGACGACGATTTCTTCGCGTTGGGTGGTAACTCGTTGATCGCGACGCAGGTGGTGTCGCGGTTGGGTGCGGCGTTCGATGCGACGGTGCCGGTGCGGGTGTTGTTCGAGGCGTCGACCGTCGAAGCGCTCGCGGCCCGCATCGGCTCGCTCGAGAACTCCCGGCGGGCACCGCTGGTGCCCTGGAACCGTCCCGACCGTATCCCGTTGTCGCTCGCGCAGCAGCGGATGTGGTTCCTGGGCCGTCTCGATCCGGAATCTGCGGTCAACAACATCCCCGTCGCCGTCCGACTGTCCGGCGCGCTCGACGTCCCGGCGCTGCAGGCAGCCGTTACCGATCTCCTGGCGCGGCACGAGTCGCTGCGCACCGTGTTCCCCGATGCCGACGGTGTCGGCTACCAGGCGGTCCTGCCCGTCGACGAGCTGGACCTCGACGTCGCGGTCGAGCAGGTCGAGTCCGCCGCCCTGATCGAACGGATCGAGAGCGCGGCGCTGCGCGGATTCGACCTCACGACCGAACTCCCGGTTCGCGCAACACTGTTCGCGCTCTCGGAATCCGAACACGTGCTGATGCTCGTGGTGCACCACATTGCCGCGGACGGGTTCTCGATGGGACCGCTGATCCGCGACGTGATGGTGGCGTACGCGGCCCGCGTGGCCGGCGAGGCGCCGGCGTGGGCGCCGCTCGCGGTGCAGTACGCCGACTACACGCTGTGGCAGCGGGAAGTCCTCGGCAGCGAGGACGATCCGGATTCGCTGATTGCGCAGCAGGTGTCGTACTGGACCGAGCAGCTGGCGGACCTACCCGAACAGCTGGACCTGCCGTCCGACCGGCCCCGCCCCCTCGTCGCCTCCAACAGCGGTGCCGCGCACCAGTTCACCATCGGCGCCGAGTTGCGCACGTCCCTCGAGGACGTCGCCCGCGCCCACGGGGCCACTCCGTTCATGGTGGTCCACGCCGCCCTGTCGGTGCTGCTGGCGCGGCTGAGCGGCACGTCGGACATCGCGATCGGTACCCCCGTCGCCGGTCGCGGCGAGGCGGCACTCGACGACCTGATCGGCATGTTCGTCAACACCCTGGTGCTGCGAGCGCAGGTGGACGGCAGCGGATCCTTCACGGACCTGCTGGCGCAGGTGCGGGCCACCGACCTGGCGGCGTTCGAGCACGCCGACCTGCCGTTCGAGCGCCTGGTCGAGATCCTCGACCCGGAGCGGTCGCAGGCCCGCCACCCGTTGTTCCAGGTCGCCCTCGCCTTCCAGAGCGGTCTCGTCGGCGAGTCGCTCGAGCTCCCCGATCTGACGGTCGCGGGCGTGGACGTCGATGTCGCCGTCGCGAAGTTCGACCTCCAGGTCACCGTCGCCGACGCGCCGGATCCCGAGTCCGATCGGCCGGGGTTGTCGGTGGCGATGATCTACGCGACCGACCTGTTCGACGACGCGACGGTCCGCGCCGTCGGTGAGCGTTTCGTGCGCGTTCTGGAGTCCTTGGTCGCCGACCCGTCGGCGCCCGTCGGGGACGCGGCCTTGTTGAGCGATGCCGAATCCGCGGCCCTCACCCACGTGGTCGGCGCGCCGGTGCCGCGGACGGAGACCCTCACCGCCATCCTCGGCCGCAGTGCGGCTCGCCGAGGTGACGCGCCCGCCGTCACGTGCGGCGCGACCACGGTGACCTACCGGGAGCTGGACGAGCGCTCCAGCGCCCTGGCCCGCGAGCTGATCGATCGCGGCGTTGGTCCGGAAAGCGTTGTCGCGCTCTCGTTCCCGCGTTCGATCGAGATGGTGATCTGCGTCTGGGCGGTCGCGAAGACCGGGGCGGCGTTCGTCCCGGTCGACCCCACTTATCCGTCGGACCGCATCGCGCACATGGTGACGGATTCGGCCGCCGCGCTGGGTATCGCCACCGTGGACGAGATCGACCGGTTGCCGAGCGCCGTGACCTGGTCGACCCTGGCAGACCTCGAGCGGGCCGCGGCGGGCCGGGAGACCCGCCCGGTGACGGACGCCGACCGCGTTCGGCCCCTGCACCTCGACCACGCTGCCTACGTCATCTACACGTCCGGATCGACGGGCAGGCCCAAGGGCGTCGTCGTGACGCACCGCGGCCTGTCGGGCCTGGTCGACGAGACCCTCGACCTCTACGGGGTGACGTCGACCGACCGCGTACTGCACATCTGCTCGCCGAGCTTCGATCCGTCGGTCTTCGAGTGGAGCGTCGCGGCCGCGGCCGGCGCCGAACTGGTCGTGGTCCCGCCGACCGTTCTCGGCGGCGAGGAACTGCACGCCTATCTCGAGCAGCACCGGGTGACGGTCGCGATCATCACCCCCGCGGTGTTGGGCTCGATGGACCCGACCGGGCTCGACGACCTGCGCCTGCTCTCGGTCGGCGGTGATGCGTCCTCCACCGAGCTCGTCGGGCACTGGGCGCCCGAGCGCACGTTCTTCAACGCGTACGGACCCACCGAGACCACCATCATCTCCACTCGCGGCGAACTGTTCGCGGGCAAGCCGGTCACGATCGGCGGCCCGGTCGCGGGCGTGGGCGCCATGATCCTCGATTCCCGTCTGCGGCCGGTCCCGGTGGGCGTCACGGGTGAGCTCTACCTGTCGGGTGCCGCGCTCGCACGCGGCTACCACGGCCGGGCGGGGCTGACGGCGGACCGCTTCGTCGCCCACCCGTTCGGTGCGGCGGGCGAGCGGATGTACCGCACCGGCGACGTCGTGCGCTGGACGGCGTCCACGAGCGACGCGTCCGGCGACGCCAGCGACCTGGCCATCGAGTACGTCGGCCGCTCGGACTTCCAGGTGAAGGTGCGCGGTTTCCGCATCGAACTCGGCGAGATCGACTCCGCACTCACCGACCACCCCGCGGTGTCGTTCGCGACCACGGTGGGGCACCGGCTGCCGTCCGGGCAGACGGCGCTGGTCTCGTACGTCCGGGCCGGCGGCGTCGACGTCGAGGAGATCACCCGGCACGCCGCGGCGCTGCTGCCGTCGTACATGGTGCCGGCCGCGGTCGTCCTTCTCGACGAGATCCCGTTGACGGCCGTCGGCAAGCTCGACCGCCGGGCCCTGCCCGAGCCGGTCTTCGACGCCCGCGAGTTCCGGTCTCCGACCACCGAGACCGAACGCCTCGTCGCGTCGGTGTTCTGCGACGTGCTCGGCATCGACAGGGCCGGGTTGGACGACGACTTCTTCGACCTCGGCGGCAACTCGCTGATCGCGACGCAACTCGTGGCCCGGCTCGGCGGCGCGATCGGCACCCGGGTCCCGGTGCGGACGTTGTTCGAGGCGCCGACGGTGGAAGCCCTCGCGGCGCAGCTCGCATCGCACACCGGCGACGCCCGCCGCGCGCTCGTCGCGGGTCCGCGGCCCGACCGCATCCCGCTCTCGCTCGCGCAGCGGCGGATGTGGTTCCTCAACCGACTCGAACCGGAGTCGGCCGTGAACAACATTCCGGTGGCCGTGCGGCTGTCGGGGACCCTCGACGTCGCCGCGTTGCGCGCGGCCGTGACGGATGTCGTGGCGCGGCACGAGTCGCTGCGGAGCCGGTACCCCGAGCAGGACGGCATCGGGTACCAGGAGGTGCTGCCGGTCGAGGACGTGCTCGCGCACCTCGACCTCGGTCCCGAGCCCATCACCGCCGACGACGTCCACCAGCGCGTCGTCGCAATCGCGTCGACTCGGTTCGACGTCACCGCCGAGGCGCCGCTGCGAGTCCGGCTGTACGAGCTGTCGCGCACCGAGTACGTGCTCGCGGTCGTCGTGCATCACATCTCGGCGGACGGCGTGTCGATGGGTCCGCTGATCCGCGACCTCATGACGGCGTACACCGCGCGCGCGGCCGGTGCCGCACCCGGGTGGGCGCCGCTGGCCGTCCAGTACGCCGATTACGCGCTGTGGCAGCGGGATTCGCTGGGCGACGAGGACGACCGGGATTCGGTGATCGCCCGTCAGATCGACTACTGGCGCGGTCGGCTGGCCGGTATCCCCGATCAGCTGGACCTGCCCACCGACCGTCCCCGGCCGGCGCAGCAGTCGTACGCGGGCGCCGACGTCGGGGTCGATGTCGACGCCGCCACGCACCGCGGACTCGTCGAACTCGGCCGCACGCGCGGCGCGAGCTCGTTCATGGTGATGCACGCGGCGCTCGCCGTGCTGCTCGCGCGGCTGTCGCGGTCGCAGGACATCGTCGTCGGCACGCCCATCGCCGGTCGCGGTGAGGCGGCTCTCGACGACCTGGTCGGCATGTTCGTCAACACCCTCGCGCTGCGGGTGCAGGTGGATCCCGCGGAGACGTTCACCGACCTGCTGGCGCGGGTACGCGACACCGATCTCGACGCCTACGCCCACGACGACCTTCCCTTCGAGCGGCTCGTCGAGGTCCTCAACCCGGTGCGGTCCGCGTCGCGGCACCCACTGTTCCAGGTCGGATTCTCCTTCCAGAACATGCGGATCGGCGCCCTGACCCTGCCCGGACTCGAGGTGCATGCGCTCGACGTCGAGACCGCGCTGGCCAAGTTCGACCTGCACGTCACCATCGTCGACAACACCGACGAGGACGGGAATCCGGCGGACTTCGCCGTCCAGTTCACCTATGCCACCGATCTCTTCACCGAGGACACGGCACGCCGGTTCGCGCAGATGTACGCGCGGATCCTGCGCGCCGTGGTGGCGGAGCCGTCGACCCCGGTCGGCGACCTCGAGATGGTTGCCGCCGAGGAGCGTTCCGCCGTGCTCGACCGGTGGAACGACACGGCCCACGCCGTCGACACCGACGCGACGCTCGTCGACCTGTTCGACCGGCAGGTCGCCGAGCGGCCGGACGCCCCGGCGATCGTGGCGGGGGACCGGCGGCTGACCTACGCGGAGTTCGACGCGCTGGCCAACCGGCTGGCCCGGCGGCTGATCGCGATGGGGGTGGGGCCCGAATCCCGTGTCGCGCTGGCGATGCGGCGTTCGGTCGAGCTGATCGTGGGCATGTACGCGGTGGCCAAGGCGGGCGGCGCGTACGTCCCGGTCGACCCCGACCATCCGGCCGACCGCGTTGCCTACATCCTCGAGTCCGCCGATCCGGTGTGCGTGCTGTCGACCGGCGACTTCGCGGCCGCGGGGAACGTACCCGTGCTGCGCGTCGACGCCGTGGAGGGTGCGGATGTCGGAGCGGACCCGGTCGTGGACGCCGAGCGCACCGCGCCGTTGCGGCCGTCGAACACCGCGTACGTGATCTTCACGTCCGGCTCCACCGGACGCCCGAAGGGTGTGGCCGTGCCGCACGGCGCGATCGTCAACCAGCTCGAATGGAAGCGCGCCGAGTACGGACTCGACGCGACGGACGCGGCGCTGCTCAAGACGGCGGCGACGTTCGACCTGTCGGTGTGGGAGTTCTGGTCCGCGCTCACCTCCGGCGGCCGCCTCGTCGTCGCCGATCCGGACGGCCACCGCGATCCGGGCTACCTGAACGCGCTCATGCGGCGCCAGTCGGTGACCACGCTCCACGTCGTGCCGTCGATGTTGCAGGCGCTGCTGGTCGAGTCGGGGGACCGGCTGCCGGAGTCGCTGCGCCGCGTCCTCGCCATCGGCGAGGTGCTGCCCGTGGACACCGCCGCGCGTTTCGCGTCCGCCTCGACCGCGGCCCTGGTCAACCTGTACGGCCCCACGGAGGCAGCGGTGTCGGTCACGGCGCAGCGCGTCGAGACCACGGCCGGGGCAGCGGTCCCGATCGGTGGGCCCGAGTGGAACACCCGACTGCGGGTGCTCGACGACCGGTTGCGTCCGGTCCCGGTCGGAGTGCCCGGGGAGCTGTATCTCGCCGGCGCCCAGTTGGCGCGGGGCTACTTCGGGCGTCCGTCGCTCACGGCCGATCGTTTCGTCGCCGACCCGTTCGGCGCTGCCGGCGAGCGCATGTACCGCACCGGTGACGTCGTCGCGTGGCGTCCCGACGGCACCCTCGACTACGTCGGGCGCGCCGACTTCCAGGTGAAGGTGCGCGGATTCCGCATCGAGCTCGGCGAGATCGAGGCCGCGCTCCGCGCGCAGCCGTCCGTCGCGGAGGCCGCCGTCACGGTGTGGCACGACGACAAGCTGGGCGAGCGCCTCGTCGCCTACGTCGTCGGCGCGGAGACGGACCTCGAACCGGCGGCGCTCGAGGCGTCGCTGGCGCGGGCGCTCCCGTCCTACATGGTCCCGTCGGTGTTCGTGCGGCTGGACGCGCTGCCGCTCAACGTCAACGGCAAGATCGACCGCCGGGCGCTCCCGGCCCCGACGTTCGAGGCGGCGGAGTTCCGCAGTCCGGAAACCGAGGCCGAGCGGCTGGTCGCGGACGTCTTCGCGGATCTCCTCGGCGCCCCGCAGGTCGGTCTGGACGACGACTTCTTCGAGCTCGGCGGTAACTCCCTCAGCGCCGTGCGCGCCGCCGCGCGGCTGCGCGGGGAACTCGGCGCCGATGTCCCGTTGGCGTGGTTCTTCGAGAGTTCGACGGTCGGTGACCTCGCCGGCCGGATCGCCGCGGCCGATGCCGCCGGCGGCTCGAAGGAGTTCGACGTCCTCCTGCCGCTGCGCGAGGGGGGAGCGGAGCCGCCACTCTTCTGCGTCCATCCGATCACCGGACCGGCCTGGAGCTTCGCCGGTCTGGCTGCCGCACTCGACGGGACCCGTCCCGTCTACGGGCTGCAGTCGCCTGCGCTCGCCGGTGACAGGGAGTTGCCGGGGTCCATCGAGGACTGGGCGGCCCGGTACGTCGACGAGATCCGGCGCGTCCGGCCGCACGGCCCGTACCACCTGCTCGGGTGGTCCATGGGTGGCGTGATCGCGCATGCAATGGCCGTGCAGCTGACCGCGGCGGGCGAAGAGGTCGCGTCGCTCACGATGCTCGACAGCCACGCGGCCACCGATGCATCCGGTCCCGTCGCCGCGGCCCCCACCCTGGGGGACATGATCGGTGGGCTCGGTGTCGACGGCGTCGACACCCCGAGTCTCGACCGGCTCGACCGGGCGAGCGCCGTGGAGGCACTGCACGAACTACTGTTGCCCGTCGGCGACTTCGACCGGGCGCAGCTCGACCGCGTCGTGGGCGGGGTGGAGCACTCGCTGACGCTGCTGGCGGCGTACCGGCCGACCCGCCGCTTCGACGGGGACCTGCTGTACTTCGCCGCAGAGCTCGACGGAACCCCGGGCGCCGAATCGTGGCGCGACGTCGTCGGCAGCATCGAGTCGGTCCCGGTCGCCGTCACGCACTGGGACATGACGTCGCCGCAGGCGCTGGCCGTGATCGGACCCGTCCTCACGCGACGCCTGCGGGACTGATCCGAAGCGGTTCCGTCGAACCGTGACACGACGACGGCCGTTCCTCTCGGGAGGAACGGCCGTCGTCGGTGTCGGTGCCCGGCTCGGTCAGCAGGGAGCGAGGGTGCGTGTGCGGTACGCCGGATCCAGAGCCGACTGCACCAGGTAGATCGACCGGGGATCGTCGAGGAGGCCGACGTGCTTGACGACGGCGCCCGGGCACGTGTCCTGCACCCACTCGTTGCGCACCGCCGCGCCCGGTCCGGGCACGAGGAAGGCGCCGGCCGGCGGGGTGACGATGTCGTCGTTCTGCGACGCGATCACGGTGTACCCGATTCCCGGTATCGTCTCACCCCCGGCGTTGAGTTCCGCGAGGAACCGTGACCCCGTCAGCTGTTGGTAGGACGCCAGACCGACGGTCGCGGCCGCGATCCGCTCATTCGTCGCCTCGTCCGTGATCCGCAGCGAGGTGAGCATGTCGACCCACTGCTGGGTGCCGTTGAACGTGGTGCCGTGCGTGGTGGGACCGAGCATGACCACGTTGCGGACCGCGCTACGGCCCGGATCGGAGGCGTTCGCTCCGCCCGCGAACCGCAGATACTGGCGAGCGACGGTGCCGCCCTGCGAATGGCCGACGAGGTCGACCTGGGCAGCGCCCGTCCGGAACCGGACGGTGTCGACGAACGTCGCGAGCTCCCGTGCCGAGGTGCGGATGTCACCCGTACCCCACGACCGCGTCGACGCGCCGTAGTTGAGGGCGAACACGCAGTAGCCCTCCTGGCGCAGCGCCGGTGCGAGAGCATTCCAGCTCATCGACATGCTCATCCCGGTGCCGTGGACGAGGACCACGGGCCGAGGGTGCCGGGGACCGGGCGTGCACGACCAGTCGTTGGCGCCCGCCGGGTCGGCCCCGGGCAGAACGTCCGCGATGGGCGACGGTAGTCCGACGCTGCCTGCGGGAGTGTCGGCGGTTGCGGTGGCCGTCCCGACCCCGAGGGAGCCGAGAGCGACCGCGACGGCAGCGGTGAGTGTGCCGGCGACCCGGCGGAGTGAACGAGGCATGCGGTGAGTTCCAAACGAGCGCGCAGGGGGAGAAGAGGAAACGAGAGTTCCTCGAGGAATTGAATACCAGACGCAGGTGAAAGGACGGCTACGCAGGGGCGCAATCGGGTTGGACGGTCGGGAAAGTCGCGGCCTCCGCTAGCCGGTCGCGGCGGCGTGGCGGTAACCGCGGATCGCCGGGTAGACGAAGACCGCCATCATCCCGAACGACCACGCGAGGGTCTTCAGGACGGGTTCGAGCACCGGCCCGCCGACTGCCAACCCGCGCATCGCGTCGATCGCACACGACATGGGCTGGGCCGAGACCACCGGCTGCAACCACTCGGGATACGCCATCACGGGCACGAACCCGGAGTTGAAGAACATCAGCAGTGTGCACCCGATCGAGACGAGTTCCACCAGCGGGGCGTCGCCGGACACGGTCGCGAGCGCCGTGACCATCATCGCGAAACCCATGCCGAAGATGACCGGCAGGATCAGCAGGAACAGGCTCGGCAACAGACCCTGCGTCAGCCGGAAACCGAGGAAGATGCCGACCACCAGGATCACGATCGTCGTCGCGAGCACCCGGACCGCCTCCGCCATCATCCGGCCGACGAGACCGGCCGCCCGATGGATCGGCAGGGTCCAGAACCGCGACAGCAGGCCTGTCTTGCGTTCCACGCGGAGCCCGACGGCGCTGACGATCGAGCCGAACATGGCGCCGACGAGGATGATCATCGGGACCTGGCCGTAGACCGCGGGCCGGCCCGTCGCCGCCGTGACGGTGTTGCCGATGACGATCCGGAACATCACCAAGGTCAGGGCCGGGTACAGCAGCGCCTGGATCATCGTCGACGGGTCCCGGGCCCACCGCGTCAGGAGCCGCTTGCACTGCACGGTGCTGTGGACCCACAGCGCTTTCGCCGAGGATTCCGGCCAGGTCTGATCGGGTGGGGGGAACCCGATCGTGCCGGTGCCGGCCTGCGCGGGCTGCGTCGACGTCACGGTGCTGGGGGGAACGTTGCTCATTTGCGCCTCATACTCGCCCACACGGCCAACGGTGCGAACACCGCCATCAAACCCACACACCACGCGACCGCCGGGAACAGGGTGGACCCGCTGATCCCGCCCTCGGCCATGTCCCGCATCGCAAACGAGAACTGCGAGATCGGCTGATTGCGCACGAACGGCCGTATCCACTCGGGGAAACCGGTCTCGGGAACGAATCCGCACGACAGCATGCCGAGGATGAGCTGGGGGAGGGTCAGTGCCTGAGCCGTCGCCTCGGGGGATTTGGAGAGGGTGCCGATCGCGTCGGCGCCCAGTGACAGGGCAATGCTTATCGACAGTGCCAGCGCACAGAACAACGCGGCCTGCGCCCATCCGGCGCTGAACCGGAACCCGATCGCGTAGCCGTACGTGAGCGCGGCCGCCAGCGTGACCATCGACCGCACCAACGCTCGCGTCATCCGGGAGAGCAGCGGTACCGGCCCGGCAACCGGCATCGTCTTGAGTCTGGTCGTGAGCCCCAGCAGCGTCTCGACCGACGCCACCTGCGCCGCCGAGATCGCGGTGAAGGCCATCGCCTGGAGGACGATGATCGGCATCAGGAACTGTGCGTAGTCGATGCCCTGCAGCTTCATCACGAACCGCAGCGGCAGGTAGAAGCCGACCGTGAAGATCAGCGGCGCGATGATCGCGACCGCCAGTTCCCCGTGCTTGGCCATCGTCTTGAGACTGCGCCCGGTCAGCGCGGCCCACTGCTGCAGACCGTTGGGGTCGGGGCGGCGATGCGATCCGACGCGCTTGGTCGCCGCGGCGACGCCGGCATGCTGGGCGGCGCCGGGCACGGCCATCCGCTTCGCGGCGCTGTCGGCAGTGGCGGTCATCGCGACGCCTCCGGGGCGGCGTGGCCCGTCAGCGACAGGAAGACGTCGTCGAGCGAGGGCCGGCGCAGCGCGATGTCGGCCAGTTCGATGCCCGCGGCGTCCAGCCGGCGCAGCGCCTCGGACAGCGTCGCGGCGCCGTCCGGTGCGGGGACCGACACCCGGTCGCCGCCCTCGGCCGCGAGCTCGGCGCGCACCTGCTGCGGCACGAGAGCGCCCAGCGCGTGGACCACCCACGGCAACTTTTGCGGATCGAGCGGGACGATCTCGCAGTAGCTCCCGCCGGTGCGCTCCTTGAGCTGATCGGCAGTGCCCTCGGCGATGACCGTGCCGCGGTCGATGACGATGATGTTGTCGCTGAGCAGGTCGGCCTCCTCCAGATACTGCGTGGTGAGCAGCACCGTGATGCCCTGCTTCTTGAGCGAGCCGACGAGCGCCCACACGCCCTGGCGGCTGCGCGGATCGAGTCCGGTCGTCGGCTCGTCGAGGAACACCACCTCGGGGCGGACCACCAGCCCGCACGCGATGTCGATACGGCGGCGCATGCCGCCGGAGTAACTGCGCACGGCGCGCTTGCCGGTGTCGAGCAGATCGAACTCGGTGAGCAGATCCTGCGCGCGTTGCTTCGCGGAGGCGCGGTCGAGACCCATCAGCCGGCCGAAGAGTTCGATGTTCTCGCGGCCCGACAGGGTCTCGTCGAGCGCGGCGTACTGACCCGTCATCATGATCGAGCGGCGAACGTCCGGGGCGTGCGTGACGACGTCGTGGCCGGCGACCACGGCCCGCCCGCGATCCGGACGCAGCAGAGTGGAGAGGACCTTGACGGTCGTCGTCTTACCCGCGCCGTTGGGGCCCAGGATGCCCAGAACCGTTCCGCGCTTGGCTTCGAAACTCACGCCCTGCAAAGCCTTCACGTCACCGAAGGACTTGTGGACGTCGTCGACGAGCACGGCTGCGTCCTGGAAAATTGGCATCGACACTCCGCCTAGTTCACCTGGTTGGATGGCTGACCGCCACTGTGGGGTTCACGCGTCCATCCGTCGACGTGTATTCCCTCCGCTTGCGGGAGATGTTACCCGCGGGGGCTGCGCGACAGGGCCGCCGAGGACGGATCCGAGTGCAGTTCCGGCGCGGTAGCGGACGCTCCGGACAATCGGCCGATCGTTTGGTCAGTCCCAGATTCCGATCGTCTCGAGGTGGCGCACCAGCCGCTTCGCACCGTCGTCGAAGTGCGCCCGGGTCTCGGCCGCGACGGCCGCGTGATCCCGCGCGGCGAGGGCCGCCACAAGCCGTGTGTGACTCGCCACCGCCGCGTCACCCCACTGCCGATCCGACGAGTAGAACTGCGCCGGCGTGTAGCGGGTGGCGCCCAGCAGGAACCACGAGAGCTTGCGGGCGCCGGCCAACCGGTTGACGACGCGGTGGAACCCGAACTCGAGCTGCTCGATCCGTGCTGCGTCGCCGAGTCCGACGGCCCGCTGCAGCTGCTCGTTGATCTCGGTCAGCTCGGTCAGCGCCGCATCGTCGACGCGGTCCACCGCCCGCACGGCCAGCTCCTCGGCGATCCGCCCCTGGAGCCAGAAGACGTCGCGGACGTCGTCGCGGCTCAGCGGCGCGACGACGTACCCCCGGTGCGGCACCAGTTCGACAAGTCCCTCACCCCGCAGGGTGAGCAGAGCCTCGCGGACCGGGGTGACGCTCACCCCGAGTTCGGCGGCCGTCTCGTCGAGGCGCACGAAATCACCGGGCCGCACGTCGCCCGACATGATCCGGTTGCGGACGTGCGCGGCGACGTCGTCGGACAGTTGTGGTCTGCGGCGAAGGGCCCCGGACGCGCCCGCGGCGACGTCGCGGGCGGTGGGCCGAGTCATCGAATCTCCCTTCGCGGGCGCACGTTCCGTCTTCTTCGCGGCGGTTCGTACGCCGGCATCTCCGGCTGTGATTCGTACGACAACCGGATCGCGTCGAATATATAGGGCGTCCGCGGTACGGGGAGGGCGCGGTCAGGCCGGCGTGACCCAGACGGTGATGGCGGCGTGGACCACCTCCAGCCCGGCGCGGTCGGTGATCGACACCGGGATCGTGAGCTCGGCGCCCTCGGTGATCGCGCCGAAGTCCGGTAGGTCGTCGAGGACCGCCGTCGCACGCAGCCGGGACTCGCCCTTCGCGAGGTATCGCACGTCCATCGCCTTGGGAATCCATCGGTGCGTACGCGGCACCGTCGCCTCGGCCAGCATGCCCATCGCGATCTCGGCGAGATTGCACGCGGCGATCGCGTGGAACGTGCCGATGTGGTTGTGGACACCCCACCACTTCGGGGCCGTCACCTCGCATCGTCCGGGCGCCAGGTGGGTGACCGTCGGCAGCACCGTGGCGAAGTACGGGACCCGCGCACACATGCCGAGAGCGAAGAGCGCGCGACCGAAACGGTTGCGCGGCAAGCGTTGCCAACTGTGGTACGTGGCGGTCGGGGAAGTTGTCGGGGGCGTCATGCCACCGGACCTTACTCGCAAGTAAGTTAGGTGGCGGCCAATCGGACGGCGCACGGGCGCTGACCTCGTACGTCACAGCACGGGGGATTTGAACTCTCGGGGTCCCTACGGCATACTGATCGGGTTGCCTTGACCGGGGCGCGCTCAGTTGCGACCCGAGTCGGGCTGGATGAAGCGTCGAGCATCGGGACGAAGTGCCTGGTCACGGCGATGCAAGGCGAAGATGCAAGACGGAAGCAGTACCCGACGTTTGCGCCCCCAGCGGGTGCATCCGGTGCGGTTCCGCGGCTCCTGGGAAGGGATTTCCGGGGCCGGGGAATGAGCGGGAGGGCGACACGCCCGACCGCGTGGACCGG
Organism: Rhodococcus sp. SGAir0479; assembly: GCF_005484805.1. Lineage (NCBI taxonomy): Bacteria > Bacillati > Actinomycetota > Actinomycetes > Mycobacteriales > Nocardiaceae > Rhodococcus > Rhodococcus sp. SGAir0479. The sequence goes on along the minus strand of NZ_CP039432.1, from coordinate 2,937,381 downwards.
AGAACCATGACACATGAACAGCGGCAGCGGATCGAGTGATGTCTCGATCGCGAGTGTGTTGTTCGAGTCGTGTTTCAGCCGAGGGCTGTGCAGACGAGGTAGTTCCCGGCTCGTTCGGGTGCTACGAAACGCGGCAAGAAAAGGACACAAGCGTGGCGGGACAGAAGATCCGCATCAGGCTCAAGGCCTATGACCACGAGGCGATCGACGCGTCAGCGCGCAAGATCGTCGAGACGGTGACCCGTACCGGGGCCCGCGTGGTCGGCCCGGTGCCGTTGCCTACCGAGAAGAACGTGTACTGCGTCATCCGCTCGCCGCACAAGTACAAGGACTCGCGCGAGCACTTCGAGATGCGTACTCACAAGCGGCTGATCGACATCCTCGACCCGACGCCGAAGACGGTCGACGCGCTCATGCGCATCGACCTTCCGGCCAGCGTCGACGTGAACATCCAGTGAGCTTGGGAAGACGCAGCGGAGATATCAAATGACTAATCAGATCAAGGGAATCCTGGGCACCAAGCTCGGCATGACCCAGGTCTTCGACGAGAACAACCGGGTCGTTCCGGTCACCGTCGTCAAGGCCGGGCCGAACGTCGTCACCCAGATCCGTACCGAAGAGCGTGACGGCTACAGCGCTGTGCAGCTGGCGTTCGGCGCCATCGACCCGCGCAAGGTGAACAAGCCCACCTCGGGCCAGTTCGCCAAGGCCGGCGTCACCCCGCGCCGCCACATCGTCGAGCTCCGCGTCGCCGACGCCTCCGCGTACGAGGTGGGCCAGGAGCTGACGGCCGAGGTCTTCGAGGACGGCGCATACGTCGACGTCACCGGCACCAGCAAGGGCAAGGGCTTCGCCGGCACCATGAAGCGTCACGGCTTCGCCGGCCAGGGCGCCTCGCACGGTGCACAGGCTGTCCACCGTCGCCCGGGTTCCATCGGTGGCTGCGCCACCCCCGGCCGCGTGTTCAAGGGCATGCGCATGTCGGGCCGTATGGGCAACGACCGCATCACGACGCAGAACCTCTCGGTCCACAAGGTGGACGCCGAGAACGGTCTGCTGCTGATCAAGGGTGCGATCCCCGGCCGCAAGGGCGGCCTCGTGATCGTCAAGACCGCAGTGAAGGGTGGTGCTTCGGCATGACCGAGACCGCAACCAAGCTGACCCTCGACGTCAAGGCTGCCGGCGGCAAGACCAACGGCACCGTCGATCTCCCCGCCGAGATCTTCGACGCGACCGCGAACATCGCTCTGATGCACCAGGTCGTCGTCGCGCAGCTCGCTGCGGCACGTCAGGGCACGCACTCCACCAAGACCCGCGGCGAGGTCCGCGGTGGTGGCAAGAAGCCGTACCGCCAGAAGGGCACCGGCCGCGCGCGCCAGGGTTCGACCCGTGCGCCGCAGTTCGCCGGCGGTGGCACCGTCCACGGCCCGCAGCCGCGTGACTACTCGCAGCGCACCCCCAAGAAGATGAAGGCCGCCGCTCTCCGTGGCGCCCTCTCCGACCGGGCCCGCAGCGAGCGCATCCACGTCATCACCGAGCTGGTCGCCGGGCAGGTCCCGTCCACCAAGACGGCCAAGACGTTCCTGGGCGAGCTCTCCGACCGCAAGAAGTTCCTGCTGGTCGTCGGCCGCGAGGACATCGCAGCGTGGAAGAGCGTGCAGAACCTGGAAGGCGTGCACCCCATCGCACCCGACCAGCTCAACACCTACGACGTGCTCAACAGCGATGACGTCGTGTTCAGCCTCGAGGCTCTGAACACCTTCATCGCGGGCCCGGCCAAGAATGAGGAGGAGAGCAAGTGAGCACCATCGCCGACCCCCGCGACATCTTGCTGGCTCCGGTCATCTCCGAGAAGTCCTACGGGCTGATCGAGGAAGGCACCTACACCTTCCTGGTGCACCCGGACTCGAACAAGACGCAGATCAAGATCGCCGTCGAGAAGATCTTCGGTGTGAAGGTGACCAGCGTCAACACCGCCAACCGTCAGGGCAAGCGCAAGCGGACCCGCTTCGGTTACGGCAAGCGCAAGGACACCAAGCGCGCGCTCGTGACCCTCTCGGCCGACAGCAAGCCCATCGAGATCTTCGGAGGCCCGGTCGCGTAAGCGTCTGGGACTTGACGAGATATAGAGGACGAGAAGACTCATGGCAATCCGTAAGTACAAGCCGACTACCCCGGGCCGTCGCGGCTCGAGCGTCTCGGACTTCGCCGAGATCACTCGGTCGACGCCCGAGAAGTCGCTGGTTCGCCCGCTGCACGGTCGCGGTGGTCGTAACGCCCACGGTCGTATCACCACCCGTCACAAGGGTGGCGGACACAAGCGCGCCTACCGGTTGATCGATTTCCGTCGCAACGACAAGGACGGCGTGCCGGCCAAGGTCGCTCACATCGAGTACGACCCCAACCGCACCGCTCGTATCGCCCTGCTGCACTACGCGGACGGCGAGAAGCGCTACATCATCGCCCCCAAGGGCCTGGTGCAGGGTGCTCCGGTCGAGTCCGGCGTCGGCGCCGACATCAAGCCGGGCAACAACCTGCCGCTGCGCAACATCCCCACCGGTACCACCATCCACGCTGTGGAGCTGCGTCCGGGCGGCGGTGCCAAGATGGCCCGCTCCGCCGGTGCCAGCATCCAGCTGCTGGGTAAGGAAGGCACCTACGCCACGCTGCGTATGCCGTCCGGTGAGATCCGTCGCGTCGACGTGCGCTGCCGCGCCACCGTCGGCGAGGTCGGCAACGCCGAGCAGTCGAACATCAACTGGGGCAAGGCCGGCCGCATGCGCTGGAAGGGCGTCCGCCCGACCGTCCGTGGTGTGGTCATGAACCCCGTCGACCACCCGCACGGTGGTGGTGAGGGTAAGACCTCCGGTGGTCGTCACCCCGTCAGCCCCTGGGGCAAGCCCGAGGGTCGCACCCGTAAGAACAAGGCGAGCGACAAGCTCATCGTCCGTCGTCGCCGTACCGGCAAGAAGCGCTAGTCAAGGAGGGAGTGAAGGATGCCACGCAGCCTGAAGAAGGGCCCGTTCGTCGATGACCACCTCCTTGCGAAGGTGGACGTGCAGAACGAGAAGGGCACCAAGCAGGTCATCAAGACCTGGAGCCGTCGTTCCACGATCATTCCGGACTTCATCGGTCACACGTTCGCCGTCCACGATGGACGCAAGCACGTTCCGGTGTTCGTTTCGGATTCGATGGTTGGCCACAAGCTCGGAGAGTTTGCACCGACCAGGACGTTCAAGGGCCACATCAAGGACGACCGGAAGAGCAAGCGTCGATGAGTACTGAAACCCAGAACCCCACCGCGAAGGCGGTCGCACGCCATGTGCGCGTGACCCCCATGAAGGCGCGTCGCGTCGTGGACATCGTCCGCGGCAAGTCGGTCGACGATGCTCTCGCGATCCTGAAGTTCGCGCCGCAGGCCGCGGCCGAGCCGGTCGCGAAGGTGATCGCCAGCGCCGCCGCCAACGCGCAGAACAACCTGAACCTGGATCCCTCCACGCTCGTCGTCGCGACGGCGTTCGTGGACGAGGGCGCAACCCTCAAGCGGTTCCAGCCGCGCGCACAGGGCCGGGCCTTCCGGATCCGCAAGCGTTCGAGCCACATCACCGTCATCGTGGAAAGTGTGGCGAGCCGGGGTTCCGCCTCGGGTCGTAACCGCCGGAAGGGAAGTGGTCAGTAGTGGGCCAGAAAATCAACCCGCACGGCTTCCGTCTCGGCATCACGACCGACTGGAAGTCGCGCTGGTACGCAGACAAGCAGTACGCGGAGTACGTCAAGGAAGACGTCGCGATCCGTAAGCTCCTGGCCACCGGCATGGAGCGCGCGGGTATCGCGAAGGTCGAGATCGAGCGCACCCGTGACCGTGTGCGTGTGGACATCCACACCGCACGTCCGGGCATCGTCATCGGTCGCCGTGGCGCCGAGGCGGATCGCATCCGCGCCGAGCTCGAGAAGCTGACCGGCAAGCAGGTCCAGCTGAACATCCTCGAGGTCAAGAACTCCGAGGCCGAGGCGCAGCTGGTGGCACAGGGTGTCGCCGAGCAGCTCTCGAACCGTGTCGCGTTCCGTCGCGCCATGCGCAAGGCCATCCAGTCGGCCATGCGTCAGCCGAACGTCAAGGGCATCCGCGTGCAGTGCTCGGGCCGCCTCGGCGGCGCCGAGATGAGCCGCTCGGAGTTCTACCGTGAGGGTCGTGTCCCGCTGCACACGCTGCGTGCGGACATCGACTACGGCCTGTACGAGGCCAAGACCACCTTCGGTCGCATCGGCGTGAAGGTCTGGATCTACAAGGGCGACATCGTCGGTGGCAAGCGTGAGCTGTCGGCGGCTGCGCCGGCCGAGCGCCCGCGCCGCGAGCGTCCGAGCCGTCCGCGTCGTTCCGGTTCCGCCGGCACCACCGCGACCAGCACCGAGGCCGGTCGCGCTGCGACTGCAACCGCCGATGCACCCGCTTCGACCGAGCAGAAGGAGGGCTGACGCATGTTGATCCCGCGGCGGGTCAAGCACCGCAAGCAGCACCACCCCAGCCGTTCGGGTGCCGCCAAGGGCGGGACCCAGGTGGCCTTCGGTGAGTACGGCATCCAGGCTCTCGAGCCGGCCTACATCACCAACCGGCAGATCGAGTCCGCTCGTATCGCCATGACCCGGCACATCAAGCGTGGCGGCAAGATCTGGATCAACATCTTCCCGGATCGCCCGCTCACCAAGAAGCCTGCCGAGACCCGCATGGGTTCCGGTAAGGGTTCGCCGGAGTGGTGGATCGCGAACGTCAAGCCCGGACGGGTGATGTTCGAGATGAGCTACCCGAACGAGGAGATCGCCCGCGAGGCTCTGCGCCGCGCGATGCACAAGCTCCCGTGCAAGTGCCGGATCGTGACGAGGGAGGAGCAGTTCTGATGGCAACCACCAGCCCTGCTGCAGAGCTCCGCGAGCTGACCGACGAAGAGTTGGTCACCAAGCTGCGCGAGTCCAAGGAAGAACTGTTCAACCTTCGTTTCCAGATGGCCACCGGTCAGCTGGACAACAACCGCCGGCTGCGCACGGTCCGTCACGAGATTGCGCGCATCTACACCGTCCTGCGCGAGCGTGAGCTCGGTCTGGCCTCCGGTCCGGACGCAGGTGACGCGGCATGAGTGAGGAAAAGGCAGTGAGCACAGGCAGCACCGAAGAGCGCAACAGCCGCAAGGTCCGCATCGGCTACGTGGTCTCGGACAAGATGGAGAAGACCATCGTGGTCGAGCTCGAGGACCGGGTGAAGCACCCGCTCTACGGCAAGATCATTCGTCGTACCTCGAAGGTCAAGGCGCACGACGAGAACGGCCTCGCCGGCATCGGCGACCGCGTCCAGCTGATGGAGACCCGACCGCTGTCGGCGACCAAGCGCTGGCGTCTGGTCGAGGTTCTCGAGAAGGCCAAGTAAGAGCCTCGAAGTGTATCCAGTACGATGGTGGGGTTGCCCTGCGTATGCAGCGGCAGCCCCACCATCGGCGGGTACGGACCGCGCGCGTCGGGTCGGAAATCTGCCGCGCATGATCAGCACGAAACCCTCGGGCATCGCGCTGGTCGAAACAAGCCAGGTCAAGGAGAAGTAAGTGATTCAGCAGGAGTCGCGACTGCGCGTCGCCGACAACACGGGTGCCAAGGAGATTCTCTGCATCCGCGTTCTCGGTGGCTCGTCTCGTCGCTACGCCGGGATCGGCGACATCATCGTCGCCACCGTCAAGGACGCGACCCCGGGTGGAAACGTCAAGAAGGGCGACGTCGTCAAGGCTGTCGTCGTTCGCACCGCCAAGGAGCGTCGCCGTCCGGACGGCTCGTACATCAAGTTCGACGAGAACGCCGCGGTCATCATCAAGGCGGACAACGATCCGCGCGGCACTCGTATCTTCGGACCCGTCGGTCGTGAGCTGCGCGACAAGCGCTTCATGAAGATCGTCTCGCTCGCCCCGGAGGTGCTGTGATGAAGGTGCACAAGGGTGACACCGTGCTGGTCGTCTCCGGCAAGGACAAGGGCGCCAAGGGCAAGGTCATCCAGGCCTACCCGGCGACCAACAAGGTCCTGGTCGAGGGCGTGAACCGCATCAAGAAGCACACCGCGGTTTCCGCGAACGAGCGTGGCGCCTCCTCGGGCGGCATCGTGACGCAGGAAGCTCCGATCCACGTCTCGAACGTCATGGTCGTCGACGCCGACGGTAACCCGACTCGCGTCGGCTACCGCACGGACGAAGAGACCGGCAAGCGCGTTCGTGTTTCCCGGAAGAACGGGAAGGACATCTGACATGACCTCCACCGAGAACAAGATCCAGCCGCGTCTGAAGACCCGGTACCGCGAGGAGATCCGCGACGCACTGAACGCGGAGTTCGACTACGCGAACGTCATGCAGATCCCCGGCGTCGTCAAGGTCGTCGTGAACATGGGTGTCGGTGACGCCGCCCGTGACGCGAAGCTGATCAACGGCGCGGTCTCGGATCTCGCTCTGATCACCGGTCAGAAGCCCGAGATCCGCAAGGCTCGCAAGTCCATCGCGCAGTTCAAGCTGCGCGAGGGCATGCCGATCGGCGCGCGCGTCACGCTGCGTGGCGACCGCATGTGGGAGTTCCTGGACCGTCTCGTGTCCATCGCGCTGCCCCGTATCCGCGACTTCCGCGGCCTGTCGGGTAACCAGTTCGACGGCAACGGCAACTACACGTTCGGCCTCAACGAGCAGTCGATGTTCCACGAGATCGACGTGGACAAGATCGATCGTCCGCGCGGTATGGACATCACCGTCGTGACCACCGCCACCAACAACGAAGAAGGCCGTGCGCTGCTCAAGCACCTCGGCTTCCCGTTCAAGGAGAACTGAGCCCATGGCTAAGAAGGCATTGGTCAACAAGGCCAACAAGAAGCCGAAGTTCGCGGTGCGCGCGTACACCCGCTGCCAGCGGTGCGGTCGTCCGCACTCGGTGTTCCGCAAGTTCGGTCTGTGCCGTATCTGCGTTCGCGAGATGGCACACGCCGGTGAGCTGCCGGGCGTTCACAAGAGCTCCTGGTAACCCGCTCACACCAAGACTTCCGTTCCGCGCCCGCGGGGCGGTGAAGGTAAGAACCACTTCGTTGTAGGCCCACGATCGGGGCCGGCCCCGCTCTTCCGACATGTCGGGGGAGCGGGGCCGGGACCGGTGTTGCATGGGAACCCCAACGAGAAAGGTGCACAGGTCAACCAATGACCATGACTGATCCGATCGCAGACTTCTTGACGCGTCTGCGCAACGCCAATTCGGCGTACCACGACGAGGTGAAGCTGCCGCACTCGAAGATCAAGGCGAACATCGCCGAGATCCTCAAGCGCGAAGGCTACATCGCGGACTACCGCACCGAGGATGCCGAGGTCGGCAAGACGTTGATCGTCGACCTCAAGTACGGCCCGAGCCGCGAGCGTAGCCTCGCCGGCGTGCGCCGTGTCTCGAAGCCGGGCCTGCGCGTGTACGCGAAGTCCACCAACCTGCCCAAGGTCCTGGGCGGCCTCGGCGTGGCCATCATTTCCACGTCGTCCGGTCTGCTCACCGATCGTCAGGCGGCCAATCAGGGAGTGGGCGGGGAAGTCCTCGCCTACGTCTGGTAAGGGAGGCCACCAGAATGTCGCGTATTGGAAAGATTCCGGTCGCCGTCCCCGCGGGCGTCGACGTGACCATCGCCGGCCAGGATGTCGCGGTCAAGGGCCCCAAGGGCTCGCTGTCGCTGACCATCGCCGAGCCGATCTCGGTCGCCAAGGGTGAGGACGGTGCCCTGCAGGTCACCCGTCCCGACGACGAGCGTCGCAGCCGTGCGCTGCACGGTCTGTCGCGCACCCTGGTGCAGAACATGATCGTCGGGGTGACCGCCGGTTACACCACCAAGATGGAGATCCACGGTGTCGGTTACCGTGTGGCGCTGAAGGGTCAGGACCTCGAGTTCTCGCTCGGCTTCAGCCACCCGGTCCTGATCGAGGCTCCGGAGGGCATCACCTTCGCAGTCGAGTCGCCGACCCGGTTCTCGATCACCGGCATCGACAAGCAGAAGGTCGGCCAGATCGCGGCCAACATCCGCCGCCTGCGCAAGTCCGACCCGTACAAGGGCAAGGGCATCCGCTACGAGGGTGAGCAGGTCCGTCGCAAGGTCGGAAAGACGGGTAAGTGATATGAGCCAGACTGCAAACCAGAAAGCCAAGCGGATCCCGCTGGGCAAGGACGTGTCCACCGCACGTCGTCTGTCGAAGGCGCGTCGTCACTTCCGTCTCCGCAAGAAGGTCTCGGGCACTCCCGAGCGTCCGCGTCTCGTCGTGAACCGCTCCTCGCGCCACATCCACGTCCAGTTGGTGGACGACCTGGCCGGCAAGACCCTTGCCGCCGCGTCGACCATCGAGGCGGACGTGCGTGCGCTGGACGGCGACAAGAAGGCCCGCGGCGCCAAGGTCGGTCAGCTGATCGCCGAGCGTGCCCAGGCTGCCGGCGTGGAGGCCGTGGTCTTCGACCGCGGTGGCCACACCTACAGCGGCCGCATCGCGGCCCTGGCGGACGCTGCTCGCGAAGGCGGGTTGAAGTTCTGATGACCAACATTACTAACGGAAGGAATGCCTGATGCCGGGACGTCAAAGGCGTGACGGCGGAAGCGGACCCGCCGGACAGAATGGCCCCCAGGGCGGCGACAACCGCGGTGGCCGCGACCGTCGCGACAACCGTCGTGACAACGCTGCCGAGAAGTCGAACCACATCGAGCGCGTCGTCTCCATCAACCGCGTCTCGAAGGTCGTCAAGGGCGGTCGTCGTTTCAGCTTCACCGCTCTCGTGATCGTGGGCGACGGCAACGGTCTCGTCGGCGTCGGCTACGGCAAGGCCAAGGAAGTTCCCGCGGCCATCCAGAAGGGCGTCGAGGAGGCTCGCAAGAGCTTCTTCCGTGTGCCGCTCATCGGCAGCACCATCACCCACCCGGTCCAGGGCGAGGCGGCGGCCGGTGTCGTCATGCTGCGTCCGGCCAGCCCGGGTACCGGTGTGATCGCCGGTGGCGCGGTGCGTGCCGTGCTCGAGTGCGCGGGCGTCTCCGACATCCTCGCCAAGTCGCTCGGTAGCGACAACGCGATCAACGTTGTGCACGCGACGGTTGCCGCCCTCAAGGGTCTGCAGCGTCCGGAAGAGGTCGCAGCCCGTCGTGGCCTGCCCCTCGAGGACGTGGCCCCGGCCGGCATGCTGCGCGCTCGTGCACAGGCTGGGAGCGTGAAGTAATGGCACAGCTCAAGGTCACCCAGGTCAAGAGCACCATCGGTTCGAAGCAGAACCAGCGGGACAGCATGCGCACCCTCGGGCTGAAGGGCATCCGTCAGACCGTCGTCCGCGAGGACAACGCGCAGAACCGTGGTCTGATCAACGTGGTGCGCCACCTCGTCACGGTTGAGGAGGTCTAACCATGACCATCAAGTTGCACCACTTGCGCCCCGCGCCCGGCGCCAAGACCGACAAGACTCGCGTCGGTCGCGGTGAGGGCTCGAAGGGTAAGACCGCTGGTCGCGGCACCAAGGGCACCAAGGCACGCAAGAACGTGTCGGCCGCCTTCGAGGGTGGACAGATGCCGCTGCACATGCGTCTGCCCAAGCTCAAGGGCTTCAAGAACGCGTTCCGCACCGAGTACCAGGTCGTGAACGTGGGCGACATCGCTCGCCTCTTCCCCGAGGGTGGACAGGTCGGCATCGCCGAGCTGGTCGCCGCGGGAGCGGTTCGCAAGAACCAGCTCGTGAAGGTTCTCGGCGAGGGCGAGCTCACGGTTGCCGTCCAGGTCACCGCGAACAAGTTCTCGGGCGCCGCGAAGGAGAAGATCGCCGCTGCCGGTGGTACCACCACCGAGCTGTGATCTCGCTCAGTTAGCTGCCGAATGGCCGCAACTCGTTCCACGGGACGAGTTGCGGCCATTCGTCGCTGCGGGGTCCGCACAGCGGGCATACTGGTGAGCGTCCAGCCCCAGCAGCGGGGCTGTAATTTCATGTGTCACTGCTAGAGTTCTAGAGTTCTGCAATCCACGGAACGGGTCATCGATCGGCTCTCCGTATGTCGTGCGCCAGGAGGATCTTTGCTTTCCGCCTTTGTCTCGGCCCTCAGGACTCCTGACCTGAGGCGGAAGATCCTCTTCACCCTCGGTCTGGTCGCCCTGTACCGGCTGGGTGCCACCCTGCCCTCGCCGGGTGTCGACTACGCCAACGTGCGCGCGTGTATCGACCAGGTGTCGGGCGGCGAGTCCGCCGGCATCTACTCGCTGATCAATCTGTTCTCCGGCGGTGCTCTCCTGCAGCTGTCGGTGTTCGCGATCGGCATCATGCCGTTCATCACGGCCAGCATCATCGTCCAGTTGCTGACCGTCGTCATCCCGAAGTTCGAGGAACTCCGCAAGGAGGGCCAAGCGGGTCAGACGAAGATGACGCAGTACACGCGCTATCTCTCGATCGCGCTCGCGGTCCTCCAGTCGACGGGCATCGTCGCGCTCGCCGCGCGCGGGCAGCTGCTGCAGGGTTGTTCCGAGCCGATCCTGGCCGACGAGAGCGTGTTCGGCCTGATCATCATCGTGCTGGTCATGACGGCCGGCGCAGCGCTGGTGATGTGGTTCGGTGAGCTCATCACCGAACGCGGAATCGGCAACGGCATGTCGCTGCTGATCTTCGCCGGTATCGCCTCCCGCATCCCGTCCGAGGGCAAGACGATCCTCGACAGCCGCGGCGGCCTGACGTTCGCGCTGGTGTGTGTGGCCGCCCTGGCGATCATCGCCGGTGTCGTGTTCGTGGAGCAGGGCCAGCGCCGCATTCCGGTGCAGTACGCGAAGCGGATGGTCGGCCGCAAGATGTACGGCGGCTCGTCGACGTACCTCCCGCTGAAGGTCAACCAGGCCGGTGTCATCCCGGTGATCTTCGCGTCGTCGTTGCTGTACCTGCCGAACCTCATCGTGCAGCTGACCGGTGCCAGCACCAACCCCGATCCGAGCTGGTGGCAGCGTTGGATCAACGAGTACCTGGTGAACCCGGCGAACCCGGTCTACATCCTGATCTACTTCGCGATGATCGTCTTCTTCACCTACTTCTACGTTGCGATCACCTTCAACCCGGAGGAGCGCGCGGACGAGATGAAGAAGTTCGGCGGCTTCATTCCCGGTATCCGTCCGGGCCGGCCGACCGCCGACTACCTGAACTACGTGCTGAGCCGGATCACGCTTCCCGGTGCCATCTACCTCGGCACCATCGCCGTGCTGCCGAATCTCTTCCTCGAGATCGGCAACTCCGGCGGCGCTACCAACCTGCCGTTCGGCGGCACCGCGGTGCTGATTATGGTCAGTGTGGGCCTCGATACCGTGAAGCAGATCGAGAGCCAGCTCATGCAGCGAAACTATGAAGGGTTCCTCAAGTGAGACTTGTCCTCCTTGGTCCTCCCGGTGCCGGTAAGGGCACCCAGGCCGCGATTCTGTCCGAGAAGCTCGGCGTTCCGCACATCTCGACCGGCGATCTGTTCCGCGCGAACATCGGCCAGGCGACGCCCCTCGGACTCGAGGCCAAGAAGTACCTCGATGCCGGCGATCTGGTGCCCAGCGAGATCACCAACAACATGGTGAAGGCCCGCGTCGCCGAGCCCGACGCCGTCAACGGTTTCCTGCTCGACGGTTTCCCGCGCACGGTCGACCAGGCCAAGGCCCTCGAGGACATCCTCGCCGGGATCGACGCCAAGCTCGACGGTGTCCTCGCGTTCGACGTGGACGACGACGTCGTGGTGGAGCGGATGCTCGCCCGCGGCCGCGCGGACGACACCGAAGAGGTCATCCGCAACCGCATGCGGGTCTACCGCGAGGAGACGGCGCCGCTGCTCGACTACTACGCCGGCCATATCGTCACCGTCGACGCCGTCGGTCCGGTCGAAGAGGTCAACGCCCGCGCGCTCGCTGCGTTGGGGAAGTAATGGCTTTCGGCCGCAAGCGCAAGGTCGTACCTTTCCGCACGGCGGGCGAGCTCGACGCCATGGCCGCTGCCGGTGCGATCGTCGGGGCCGCCCTCGTGGCGGTTCGCGACGCGGCCCAGCCGGGCGTGAGCACGCTCGAGCTCGACCGGGTGGCCGAATCGGTGATCCGCGACGCGGGCGCCGTGCCCTCGTTCCTCGGTTACCACGGATTCGCCGGCTCCATCTGCTCGTCGGTCAACGATCGCGTCGTGCACGGGATCCCGTCGGCCGACGAGATCCTCGTCGAAGGCGACCTGGTGTCCATCGACTGCGGCGCAATCCTCGACGGTTGGCACGGTGACTCGGCGTGGACGTTCGGAGTGGGCCGGCTGAGCGAGGCCGACGCGCAACTGAGCGAGGCGACCCGGCTGTCGATGGAGGCGGGCATCGCCGCGATGGTCGACGGGAACCGGCTCACCGACGTCTCCCACGCCATCGAGCTCGGCACGCACGCCGCGGAGAAGCTGCACGGTCGGTCCTACGGCATCGTCGACGGTTACGGCGGCCACGCGATCGGCCGGGAGATGCACATGGATCCGTTCCTGCCCAACGAGGGCGCACCCGGCAAGGGTCCGCATCTCGTGGTCGGTTCGGTGCTGGCGATCGAGCCGATGCTCACGCTCGGAACGTACGAGACCGAGGTTCTCGGTGACGACTGGACAGTTGTGACCACGGACGGCAGCCGCGCCGCCCATTGGGAGCACACCGTGGCGGTCACGGAGGACGGTCCGCGGATCCTCACGGTGCGACCCGGCGACAACTGACGTCGGGATCCGACGACGACGACGCCGAGCGGGCAGTGGCAACACTGCCCGCTCGGCGTTTTCCGTGTGTCGGAAGCGGCGACGGTCAGCCGTCGAGGAGCACGGTGACCGGTCCGTCGTTGACCAGGCTCACCTGCATGTCTGCGCCGAAGCGTCCCACCTCGACCACCGCGCCCAGCTCGCGCAGCGCGGTGGCGAAGTCGTCGACGAGCGGTCCCGCGACCGCGCGGGGTGCGGCGGCGGACCACGACGGGCGCCGGCTCTTGCGGGTGTCACCCATGAGGGTGAACTGACTGACCACCAGGATCGGGGCGTCGACGTCGGAGGCGGACTTCTCGTCGTCGAGGATGCGCAGCCGCCACACGCGTCGGGCGAGGTTGGCGGCGGCGATCGGATCGTCGTCGTGCCCGACGCCGAGGAGTACGAGCAGGCCCTGACCGTCGGCGGGCGGCCTGATGCGGGCGACCTCCTCGCCGTCGACGGTGACCGCTGCGGAGGTGACCCGTTGGACGAGCGCGCGCATGTGGGTTGTCTTCCTTCGCGTGTGGGGACCGGTGGCCGCATTTGGCCTGGTCGGCAAATGCCGGTAGCATGGAACAACGGTGCGCCCTGCGTATCGGTTGTTTGCGTGTCCGGCCCGGCGTCGGAGGACGTTCTCGGCCGTCGAACTGCACAGAGCGACCGCTGTAGCGGCTACCGGTGACGGTAGCCGATGCACCCACACGCCACTCAACGGATCGCGGAGGATATGGCTAAGAAGGACGGGGCCATCGAGGTCGAGGGACGAGTTGTCGAGCCGCTGCCCAATGCGATGTTCCGCATTGAGCTGGAGAACGGCCACAAGGTCCTCGCACACATCAGCGGCAAGATGCGTCAGCACTACATTCGCATTCTTCCCGAGGACCGCGTCGTCGTGGAGCTTTCGCCCTACGACCTGTCGCGTGGGCGCATCGTTTACCGCTACAAGTAACAGCTTCCCCGGCCACACCGGCCGGGGAGAACTATGTCTGCCCTCGGGTGGACACACAACAGGAGATCAGACGCAGTGAAGGTTCAGCCTAGCGTCAAGAAGATCTGCGAGAAGTGCAAGGTGATCCGCCGTAACGGGCGCGTCATGGTGATCTGCGAGAACCTGCGTCACAAGCAGCGTCAGGGCTAGACCCACAGATCACAGGGCTTCTTCTTCGAGATCGGCTTGGCAACAAGCGTAAAGAAGACCTCCCAGCACCAGCCGCCACCCGGGCCCCGAGTACTGACGACGGGCAGGTAGCGGTTCACCCCCGGCACGGAGGCCGGGGCCCCACTGCGAGTGTTTGACCGCAGAGTTTTTCAGACGCAGGGGACGGACTGGGAGCAGACCTCCGCACACCGATAGGAAATGCCACATGGCACGTCTCGCAGGTGTCGATCTTCCTCGCGACAAGCGCATGGAGATCGCACTGACCTACATCTACGGCATCGGCCGTACCACCTCGCAGGAGATCCTCGCTGCCACGGGCGTGAGCCCGGACCTGCGCAGCAAGGACCTGTCCGACGAGGACCTCGCCAAGCTCCGCGAGTACATCGAGGAGTCAGTGAAGGTCGAGGGTGACCTGCGCCGCGAGGTGCAGGCGGACATCCGCCGCAAGATCGAGATCGGCTGCTACCAGGGCCTGCGCCACCGCCGTGGTCTGCCCGTGCGTGGACAGCGCACCAAGACCAACGCCCGTACCCGTAAGGGTCCGAAGCGCACCGTCGCAGGAAAGAAGAAGTAATGCCCCCCAAGTCACGTAGCACCGGTCCGAAGAAGACCCAGAAGGCGCGTCGCAGGGACAAGAAGAACGTCCCGCACGGTGCCGCTCACATCAAGAGCACCTTCAACAACACGATCGTGTCGATCACCGACCCGGCCGGCAACGTCATCTCCTGGGCGTCGTCGGGCCACGTGGGCTTCAAGGGCTCGCGTAAGTCGACGCCGTTCGCCGCTCAGCTCGCCGCCGAGAACGCTGCCCGCAAGGCACAGGAGCACGGCGTCAAGAAGGTCGACGTCTTCGTGAAGGGCCCGGGCTCGGGCCGCGAGACCGCGATCCGCTCGCTGCAGGCTGCCGGCCTCGAGGTCGGCACCATCTCCGATGTCACCCCCCAGCCCCACAACGGCTGCCGTCCGCCCAAGCGGCGTCGGGTTTAAGTAGCGGGAAGGATAGGTAGAAGAACATGGCACGTTATACCGGACCCATCACCCGCAAGTCGCGTCGTTTGCGCGTCGACCTCGTCGGAGGCGACCAGGCATTCGAGCGGCGTCCCTACCCGCCCGGCCAGCACGGCCGCGCGCGGATCAAGGAGAGCGAGTACCTGCTCCAGCTGCAGGAGAAGCAGAAGGCTCGCTTCACCTACGGCGTCATGGAGAAGCAGTTCCGCCGCTACTACCAGGAGGCGGTCACCCGTCCCGGTAAGACCGGTGAGAACCTGCTCCAGATCCTGGAGTCGCGTCTCGACAACGTCGTGTACCGCGCCGGACTCGCTCGTACCCGCCGCCAGGCGCGTCAGCTCGTCACGCACGGTCACCTTCTCGTGAACAACAAGAAGGTCGACATCCCCAGCTACCGCGTCTCGCAGTACGACATCATCGATGTCCGCGAGAAGTCGCTGGCGACCCTGCCGTTCCAGATCGCCCGTGAGACCCAGGGCGATCGCCCGATCCCGGGCTGGCTGCAGGTCGTCGGTGGACGCCTCCGCATCCTGGTGCACCAGCTCCCCGAGCGTGCGCAGATCGAGGTTCCGCTGCAGGAGCAGCTCATCGTCGAGTTCTACTCGAAGTAAGGCGTAATGCCCGGGAGTGGCCGGTAACGACCGCTCCCGGGCCCCAGGCCTTTCCCATCGTGGGCGTCATATGGCGGACGCCCGTACAGGAGGAAATCCAATGCTCATTTCTCAGCGACCCACGCTGACCGAAGAGGTCATCGCTGACAACCGCTCGAAGTTCGTCATCGAGCCCCTCGAGCCAGGCTTCGGGTACACCCTCGGCAATTCGCTGCGCCGCACCCTGCTGTCGTCGATTCCCGGCGCTGCTGTCACCAGCATCCGCATCGACGGCGTCCTGCACGAGTTCACCACCGTCCCCGGGGTGAAGGAAGACGTCACCGACATCATCCTGAACCTCAAGGGCCTGGTCGTGAGCTCCGAAGAGGACGAGCCGGTCACCATGTACGTCCGCAAGCAGGGCCCCGGGGTCGTGACTGCTGGCGACATCGTTCCGCCGGCAGGTGTCACGGTCAACAACCCGGATCTGCACATCGCCACCCTGAACGACAAGGGCAAGCTGGAGATCGAGCTCGTCGTCGAGCGCGGTCGCGGCTACGTCCCCGCCGTCCAGAACAAGGCGTCCGGCGCCGAGATCGGCCGTATCCCGGTCGACTCGATCTACTCGCCGGTGCTCAAGGTCACCTACAAGGTGGAAGCGACCCGCGTCGAGCAGCGCACCGACTTCGATCGGTTGATCCTCGACGTGGAGACCAAGAACTCCATCACCGCACGGGATGCGCTCGCTTCTGCGGGCAAGACCCTGGTTGAGCTCTTCGGCCTCGCCCGTGAGCTGAACGTCGAAGCAGAAGGCATCGAGATCGGACCCTCGCCCGCCGAGGCCGATCACATCGCGTCCTTCGGACTCCCCATCGAGGACCTGGACCTGACGGTCCGTTCCTACAACTGCCTCAAGCGCGAGGGTGTTCACACCGTCGGTGAGCTCGTGGCACGCACGGAGTCCGATCTGCTCGACATCCGCAATTTCGGACAGAAGTCCATCGACGAGGTCAAGGTCAAGCTGCATTCGCTCGGCCTCGCCCTCAAGGACAGCCCTGCGTCCTTCGATCCGACGACCGTTGCCGGCTACGACGCCGCCACCGGTACGTGGAGCGACACCGACGCCGGTTCCTTCAGCGACGCTGACGGCACCGACCAGGACTACGCCGAGACCGAACAGCTGTAACCCGTATCACCCGGCACATGGGCAAATGTGCTGGGCGAGCCCCAGAGGAGCTCCAATGCCCAAGCCCAAGAAGGGTGCCCGCTTCGGCGGGTCGGCGTCGCACCAGAAGGCGATCTTCGCCAACCTGGCGACCGCTCTCTTCGAGCACGGCCGAATCACCACCACGGAGGCCAAGGCCAAGGCCCTGCGTCCGTACGCCGAGAAGCTCGTGACCAAGGCCAAGGGTGGAACCCTGGCCGACCGTCGCGAGGTTCTCAAGGTCATCCGCAACAAGGACGTCGTGCACAGCCTGTTCGCGGAAATCGGTCCGTTCTACGCCGACCGCGAGGGTGGCTACACCCGCATCATCAAGACCGTTCCCCGCAAGGGCGACAACGCGCCGATGGCGATCATCGAGCTCGTTCAGGAGAAGACGGTCACCTCCGAGGCGGACCGCGCTCGTCGCGTCGCCGCGTCGCAGGCTGCTCCGGCTGCCGGTGACGACGCCGAGAACGTCGTCGAGGCCGTCGAGGCCGAGGCCACCGAGGCCGAGGTCGAGAACGCCGACGCCGTGGTCGAGGGTGTCGAGGACGAGACCGCGACCGCAGCCGACGCCGACGAGGCCAAGAAGGACTAGTCCACTTGGTTTCGGCACGCAGTGTGCATGCTGCCGCATCGAACGAACCCGCCGTTCCCTCCGGGGACGGCGGGTTCGCTCGGTTGCGGCTCGACATCTCCTACGACGGCACCGACTTCTCCGGCTGGGCCCGTCAGCCCGGCCGCCGCACGGTGTGCGGGGAGATCGAGGAGAAGCTCGGCGCGATCGTCCGCACCCCCGTACTCCTGACGGTCGCGGGCCGCACCGACGCCGGTGTCCATGCGAGCGGCCAGGTCGCCCACGTGGACGTCCCGGCCGATGCCGTCCCGGAGGACCCGTCGCGTCTGGTGCGCCGGCTCGCCCGGTTCCTGCCGAAGGACGTTCGCGTCGAGCACGTCTCGTTCGCCCCCGAGCACTTCGACGCGCGGTTCTCCGCGATCCGGCGGCACTACGAATACCGGCTGACGACGGCGCCGTACGGCGCCGAGCCGCTCCGCGCCCGGGACACCGTCGCGTGGCCCAAGCATGTCGACGTCGACGCGATGCGGGAGGCGTCGTCGCGGCTGCTCGGGCTGCACGACTTCGCCGCCTTCTGCAAACGCCGCGAGGGAGCGACGACGGTCCGGGAGTTGCAGCGCTTCGACTGGACCGTGTCCGAGGCGCGCTCCGCAGGCTCCGCTCCCGACCGCGGGTACATCCTCACCGCCCACGTCACCGCCGACGCGTTCTGCTGGTCGATGGTTCGCAGCCTCGTCGGGGCCGCGCTCGCCGTCGGAGAGGGCCGTCGCACCGTCGACTGGATGGCGGGACTGCTCGCGGAGCGCGAACGCGCCAGTGCGGTGGCGGTCGCGCCGGCACACGGGCTGTCGCTGGTCCGCGTCGACTATCCGGCCGACGAGGACCTCGCCGCCCGCAACGCGGCGACGCGGGAGATGCGCACGGCAGTCGAACCGGGCACCGGCGGCTGCTGCGGCGGGTAGCCTCGAGCTCGAACGGGCCCGAGCTGCAGGACCGATGATCGGGCCTCCCCACGACCGAGGATCTCGACGATGAACGAATTGTGGCTCGCCGTCGAGGTTCTCGCGCCGGCGTTCTGGCTCGGGACGGTGTTCGCGATCTCGTTCCTGGAGGCGCCCCTCAAGTTCCGGGCGCCCGGTGTCACCATCGCGATCGGTCTGGGCATCGGCCGGCTCGTGTTCCGCGCGTTGAACCTCGTCGAGATCGTCGTCCTGGTCGCACTGTGGGTCGCGACGCTCGCGGCCGACGAAACTCCGAGTGCCGGCGTGCGAAACCTGCTGGCCGCGTTGACAATCGTGCTGGCGATCCAGGTCGCCGGGATCCGCCCGCCGTTGACGCGCCGCTCGGATCGCATCCTGGCGGGCGAGGAGCTACCCCGGTCACGAGCCCATCTGCTGTACGTCGCGTTCGAGCTGGTGAAGGTGATCCTACTGATCTGGCTGGCCGTGGTGACGGTCACCGCGCACCTCTGACGGCGCCCGGGACCGTCCCACGGCCTCTCGTCCGGTTCAGCCGGCGAGCTGGCGGGCGATGACGAGTCGCTGGATCTGGTTGGTGCCCTCGAAGATCTGGGTGATCTTCGCTTCGCGCATGTACCGCTCGACGGGGAAGTCCTGGGTGTAGCCGTAGCCGCCGAAGACCTGTACCGCATCGGTGGTGACCTTCATGGCGGCGTCCGTCGCGACGAGTTTCGCGACGGAGGCGTTGCGCGAGTAGGGGAGTCCGGCGTCGCGGCGACGGGCCGCGTCGATGTAGGTGGCGCGGGCGGAGTCGACCGCTGCGGCCATGTCGGCGAGGACGAAGCCCAGACCCTGGTGGTCGATGATTCGCTTCCCGAAAGCCTTGCGCTCCTTGGCATAGGCGACGGCGTCGTCCAGTGCACCCTGGGCGAGCCCCACGGCGACCGCCGCGATACCCAGGCGTCCGGAATCGAGGGCGCTGAACGCGATGGGCAGACCCTGACCGGTCGCTCCGATGAGCCGTTCGGCGGGGACGAACGCGTCGTCGTAGTGTGCCGCGGTGGTGGGCACCGCTCGCAGACCCATCTTCTCCTCGGGCTTGCCGAAGCTCAGACCGTCGGTGTCCCGGGGCACGAGGAAACACGAGATTCCGCGGGAGCCGTCATCGCTGGTCCGCGCGAACAACGTGTAGAAGTCGGCACGGCCGCCGTTGGTGATCCACGCCTTGCTGCCGTTGATGCGGAAGCCGCCGTCGACCTCGGTGGCCCGGCACGTCAGCGCCGCCGCGTCGGACCCGGCCTGTGGTTCCGAGAGGCTGTAGGCGCCGATCGTCTCGCCGCCGAGCATGTCCGGCAGCCACTTCGCCTTCTGCTCGTCGGTGCCGTGAGTGGCGAGGGCGAAGCAGGACAGGCTGTGCACGCTGGTCGCGACCCCCACAGCCGCCCACCGCGCCGCGATCTCCTCGAGAACCTGCAGGTAGACCTCGTAGGGCTGGTTGCCGCCGCCGAACTCCTCCGGGTACGGCAGGCTCAGCAGCCCGGCGCGTCCGAGAGCGGGGAAGACGCCGTCCGGGAAGGTCTCGTTCTTCTCGTGCTCGTCGACGATGGGCGCCAGTACCTTGTCGGCGACGTCGCGAGTCAGCTCGATGAGGTCGTGGGCTTCCTGGGTGGGTAGCAGGCGTTCGACGGGCACGGTGGTCTCCTCGCGGATCGACGAGTCGGAAAGTAGTACTGGGAGCGATACTGCAGTACCGTTTCCCGTATGGCAACTGCGGCGAGGACGACGGCACGACAGCTCGCGTTGTTCGACGAGCTGGTGGCCCTGATCCTCGCCGAGGGGTTCGCGCACTTCACTCTCGACGATCTGGCCGCGCGGCTGCACTGCTCGAAGTCCACGTTGTACCGCCTCGCCGACAGCAAGGACCAGCTCGTCCGCCGTGCCACCGTGCACTTCTTCCGCGGCGCCACCGAGAAGGTCGAGGCCGGCCTGTCCGGTGCGGTGGGCGCGCGGGAGCGGATCCGCGTGTATCTCGAGGCGGTCGGCGAACAGTTGCGGCCCGCGTCGGCGCGGTTCATGGAGGACCTCGCGGCGGACGCGGCGGCACGCGAGGTGTACGAGCGCAACACGCGGTTCGCGGCGCGGCGCGTCCAGGAACTGATCACCGAGGGCGTCGAGGCGGGGGAGTTGCGGGACGCGCACGCCGCCTTCGTGGGCGACGTCGCGGCCGCCGCGATGGTGCGCATCCAGCAGCGGTCGACGGCGGAGGCAACGGGTCTGGACGACGCGGAGGCGTACCAGGAACTGGCGATCCTGCTGACCCGCGGGCTCTGACCCTGCGCCCTAGGATCGGTTCCTGGGATCGGTGCGGAAGGGAGACTGTCGATGGAACCGGACCGGCCGCTGCGTCTCGAGGTGATCGTCGGAAGCGTCCGCGTCGGGCGGTTCGCGCCCGTCGTGGTGGACTGGCTCGTCGAACGGGCCGGCGCGCGCGAGGAATTCGACACCGCAGTGCTCGACCTCGCCGACGCTTCTCTGCCGCAGGATCTTTCGCGCACCCCCGAGGTGGATTCCTTCACCGACCGGATCGGGCGCGCGGACGCGTTCGTCGTGGTGACGAGCGAGTACAACCACGGCTATCCGGCGGCGCTCAAGACGGCGTTCGACACCGTCAAACACCAGTGGCGGGCCAAGCCCGTCGGCTTCGTCGCGTACGGCGGGATGTCCGGGGGATTGCGCGCGGTCGAGCAGTTACGGCAGGTGGTGGCGGAACTGCACATGGTTTCGGTGCGCGAGTCGGTCAGCTTCCATCAGGCGCGCAAGCACTTCGACCCCCAGGACGGCGCGGCGAACGACGCCGCCGGCCGGATGCTCACGCAACTGGCGTGGTGGGCCGGTGCCGTCCGGGCACAGCGCGCGCACACGCCGTATCCGGGCTGACGGTTCAGCGCGCGGCGACCGGCCGAGGCGCCGCGCCGACGGGCCGGCCGACGAACGCCGTCTCCGCTGCGATGGTCACGAGCGTCAGATCGATCCGCTCCCCGCCGGCGGCCAGGACCACGTGATCGCCGCAGGCGCCCGGCTGCACGATCGACACGGTGGGCGTGGTCCGGGGCAGGGTGCCGGGCTCGCGGTGCACGTGGACGGTGGTCACGCCGGCGCGCGACGGCGGAACGGGTACCCCGTCGACGACGACGGTGTCGAAGCCCGTTTCGGTCCAGGACGACCCGGCGCCCAGGCGCAGGCGCATCGGGGCCCGGACCGCGTCGACCAATTCCGCCCAGGCGTGCGGACGGTCGGTCAGGACGAGGACCCGGGAGCCCGTCGCGACCGCACGGAAGACGACCTGCCGCGCCAGGTAGTGCTCGCCCGCGATGTGGACCTCGGTGACCCCGGGCCCCGCGATCCGTGCGGTCACGGCCTTCCCGTCGCCGTCGGAACCGATGAGTTGTCCACACCCCACCGCCACCAGACCGAAGGTGTCGAGGCGGTCGGCCGTGATGTCGCCGAACGGGACGAGATCGTCGAGATGCGGGGAGGACGCGGGCAGGTGGGCCAGAAGCGACTCCCGATGCGTGCCCTGTGCGGAGATCAGGCCGCGCACCTTCAGGCGCGGCGCCGCCGCGGGTGTGGTGCGGCGGAAGGACACCCCGACCCGGACCTCGTCCGCGGCGCGGCCCGGACGTAGGCGCACGGCCGTCGTCGTCGCGAGACCGGGCACCGACCACAGCCCGGTCAGCAGTGCGCGGGACAGGTGGCGTGGGTCCACGGCGTTGCCGACGTCGAACGCGCCGGCGAGCGGAACGTGATCCCACTGCCGGCGCATCGTGTCCGGGTGGACGCCGCGGCAGATGCGCGCGCACGCCGACTCGATCTCCGCCGCCGACAGGATCCGGGCGCGACACCCGCCGTCGGCGAGGGTGCGCACCACCCGGCGGGCGGCGACGGCAACCGTGCGCGATGCGCCGTCCGTGCCGCCGCCGCGACGCGCGACCGACGCACCGTTCGTCGACGGATCGAAGCGCAGCACCACCCACACGGTCCGGCGGGCCGCGGCCGGCAGTGGGCCGACCAGTGCGTCGTACACGTCGGCGGCCGCAGTCCCCGCGACCGACCGGCTGCCGTGGCTGACGACGTCGATGCCGCTGAGGGTCACGTCGTTCTGTTCCAGGCAGCGCGCCAGTGCCGCGAGCGGCACCCGGTCCGGTGATGCGCACGTGTCCCGGTCGACGCGGGACCAACCGCCCCGCGGAGCCGGCAGCAACTCGACGACCGCGAGGACCTGGCCGTCGATCCACCGGAGCCCGACCGTCTCGCCGGGCGCCCGGAAGTCGGTTCCCTCCCCGATCCCGGGCCGGCGATCGAGCGCGAACCGCCACGCGGCCAGCATCCACGCGACGGGCGGGCGGCCACCGATCCGAACGAACATCGCCGCGCCGACGACCAGCGCCGGCGGGCCCGCGGCCCACAGCGGCAGGCCGGCCCACAACCCCAGCAGGCAGATCCCGGCCGCCAGCAGTTGCGCCACGACGACGGTGGTCACGGTGACGGCGGCCCGATACGGACGGCGTCCGGCACGAAAGTGGTCCACGGTTCCTCCCCGATACCTGAACCAGGCGGACTCGTCGTCCGCCGCAGAGTGCGTCACCGCGAACTGTACTGTGTGGGGTCGTGGCGCACGCCTCATGGGGGAGGGAAAGTGCGCATCCTGGGGGAGGGGACATGCCGGCACAGCCGACGACACGATGGCAGGTCAGTGGATACCGGTTTCTCGTCCGGCGGATGGAGCACGCACTCGTCCGCCGTGACGTGCGGATGCTGCACGACCCCATGCGCTCGCAGTCGCGGGCGCTGGCGGTGGGTGCGGTCGTCGCGTGTCTCGGCCTCGCAGCGTGCGCTGCGCTCGCGCTGATCCGGCCGCAGGACAAGATCGGAAACGCGTCGATCGTCGTCGGAAAGGACTCCGGCGCAATGTTCGTCGACATCGACGACACCCTCCACCCGGTCCTCAACCTGGCGTCGGCGCGACTGATCGTGGGCGAGCCGGCGAAGCCGGTGATGGTCGCCGAGTCCGAGATCGATGCGCGACCCCGCGGCGCCCTGGTCGGGATTCCCGGCGCGCCGTCCGCTCTACCGTCGGGTGCCGGTGCCGCCGGACAACCGTGGACCGTGTGCGACACGGCCGATTCGAACCGAACCGGCTCGGCGACAACGACCGTCGTCGTCGGCGAGCCCGCGTGGAGCGAGCACGTCGGCCCGCTCCGTGCCGGGGAGGCCCTGCTCGTCGCCCACTCCGATGTGACCTACCTCGTCTACGACGGGCATCGGGCGCCGGTGGACCTCGCCGATCGGGCCGTCACTCGGGCGCTCGGACTCGAGGGCGCCCAGGCACGTCCGATCAGCCGGGGACTGCTCGACGCCGTACCCGAGACGGTGCCGATCGAGGCGCCCCGGATACCGGACGTCGGAACGGTGCCACCCTACGAGATCGCCGGACGCACAGTCGGATCCGTCGTCAAGGTCAAGCGCGGTGACGACACCCGCTACTACGTGGTGCTGCGCGGCGGCGTACAGGAAGTCAGCGAAGCGACCGCCGTCCTCGTGCAGTTCTCCGACTCCCAGGGACTGTCCGAGGTGCCGGCGGTCGCCCCGGACGCGCTCGCGCAGGCACCCACCGCGCACGAACTGGACGTCGACTCCTTCCCCAGTGCCCCGCCCCGCATCGTCGACGCCCCTGACGAACCGGTCGGCTGCCTCACGTGGACCCCGAAAACGTCTGCCGAGGGCGACGAGTCGGGGCGCGTCGATGCCGAACTGACCGTGTCGGCCGGCCGCGCGCTGCCCATCCCCGAGGACGGGCGCCCGGTCCGTCTCGCGCAGGCCGACGGCGGCGGCGACAACGCCGACACCGTGTACGTCCGCCCGGGCAGTGGCGGACTCGTGCAGACGACCGGACTCGAAACCGGAAGCTCCCGCAAGGGCGGGCTGTTCTTCGTGGCCGACACCGGTGTCCGGTACGGCGTCGGAAACCCCGACGCCGCCAAGGCACTCGGATTCGACGGGGCAGGATCCCCGGCGCCCTGGCGCATGGTCGAACTCCTCGCGCCCGGGCCCGTACTCGGACGGCCCGAGGCACTCGTCGCGCACGACGGCGTGGCATCCGACGACAACGCCGCGCCCGTCGCATCCGGAAACTAGCCCGCAGCCGCCGCGGTCACCCCGTGCGGCGCCGCCGCAGTGCCTCCGTGAGGGCCACCCCGACCACCGACACCACGACGACGCCCGCCGTCGCGGACAGCGCCACCGTGCGCGGTCGCGTGTCCGGCGTCGGGTCGGGCGTCGGCGCAGGGATCGGTACCGACTGCGCGGTTGCCGTCGTGACCGGCCGGAGCGGCAGATCGGCCGTCAGCGCCGCCGCAGGGTCGACCACCCCGTGCCCGACGAACGGATTCCACCCCTCGGCCGGGGCGTGCGCGGTGGACTCGATCCGTTCGATCACCTCCCGAGCCGTCAGCTGCGGATGCCGGGCGCGCACCAGCGCAGCGGTCGCCGACACGAGCGGCGCCGCGAAACTCGTCCCGTCGAAGGACCGCTGCTCGCCCTGCCCCGTCGTCCAACTCCGGGTCTGCCCCCGCCCGTCGGGACTGAGCGAGACGATCCCTGTGCCGGGCGCGGCGACGTCGACCCACGGTCCGCCGAGGCTGAACTCCGACGCGGAACCGTCGGGGTTCACCGATCCGACCGTGAGCACGTAGTCGTCGTACCAGGCCGGGGTCGCGATCATCGCCACCGAATCCCACGGGTCCGCTGCGGGATTCACGGGATCGCGCGGCGGGTTCTGCACCGTGCACCCTCCGGAGCGATAGTTTCCGGCGGCCGCGACCACCACGGCGTCGCGCACGGTGGCCGCATACTGCACCGCGGCACCGAGTGATCCGTCGCCGATCCCGTCCGCCGCCGACCGGCACGCCACCTCGGAGATGTTGATGACGGTGGCCCCCAGATCCGCGGCCTGTCGGACGGCCATCGCCATCGTCTGGGTGTTGCCGTAGCCGGTGGAGTTCTGCACGTCGTTCGGGTCGTCCCGGCGCCGACTCTCGGAGAAGTTCGCGCTGGACTGCCGGATCGTGACGATCCGCGCGTCCGGGGCCCCACCCGCGAATCCGGAACCGGCAACCGGCCCCGCGGCGATGAGCCCCGCGACAACCGTGCCGTGCGCGTCGCAGTCGCCGATACCGTCCCCGTCGGAGACGTAGTCGCCGCCCGCCGTCAGGCCGGGCAGCCGCGGATGACGCGTGACGCCGGTGTCGATCACCGCGACGGTCTGACCCTGCCCGCGCGACAGCGGCCACACCGACGTGAAATCCATGGTGCGCTGCGGGAGCGGGACGTCGGGACTGTCGGGCATCGGCTCGGTGACCGCACACGCATTGCGCTGCTCGGTGGGAGCCAACGGCGCCGGGCGCGTGGGTGGCGGCAGCCGACCGGGATCGACGGGCGGCGGGACGGCGCCGCCGGCCACTCCCGCCCCGAGTGACGCCGTCAGGACGACGACCGCCGCTGCCAGACCGGCACGCAGCGCGCGCAGTGCCGGGGCGCTCACAGCCCGCGGACAGCCGCGAACAGGCCGGACACCCAGCACGCCAGCGGTACCACACTCGCGATCGCGGCGTAGTCGACGAGTTCGGCGGCGCGGCGCTGCACGGGGGAGAAGGCCGTGCGCGGAGCGGTGATACCGAGAACCAGCGCCGCGACGACGGTCGAGGCTGCCACGGCGAACACCCCGAACGCCGCGGAGGGCACCGCCACCGCCGTCATCGCGCAGAGGAGCACGAGAATCGCGCCGCCACCCCCGACGAGCGGGACGGCCTGCTGCGCCGCCGTGTAGGTGCGGCCGCGGAACATCAGCACGGTCGCCGCCGCGACGGCCAAAGCCGTACCCGGCCAGTAGATTCCGGTGCCGGACTGCGGGTATGCCGCGGCGAGGACGCCGAACCCGATGAGCAGGGTCGTGGCCGAGACCAGACCGGTGAGGAGTCGGCGGGCCCGGTCCGCGCGCGCCGCGACCGATTCGAACGACGGCAGGCGGCGGGAGTCGTCGGGGTCGTCCTCGGCGGGATCGACGGGCGTCCCCGGCGCCGGGACGGGCGGCAACGGAAGCTTCGCGAGCATGATCGCGACGCGGGGTGCGCAGGCGAGCCCGACGAGAGCCGCGCCGGCCAGCAGCGCGCCGACCGTCCGCACCGGCTGATCGGTGAGTGTCGCGCCCGACGCCGCCGCCGCCCCGAACAGCGACACGGTGACCGCGCCGCCGAACACTGCCTGTCCCGTTCCCGACGCGCGTAACGCCAGCACCGCCGCGGCACCGAAAGCCACGAGCCCCAGCAGGAGGTGCGGTGCGCCGCGCTCGCCCGGCACGAGTTGCACGCCCGCGACGAAGGCGAGCGGCAGGGCTGCCGAGCCGAGGGTGACCCCGGTGCCGGCGTCGCCGTACACCCGGGTCACGACGGCGCAGGCGACGAGAAGTGCCACGAGCGCCAGCAATGCGCAACCCGCCGCGACGAGTGCCGCGACCGTACCGTCGACCTGCGCCAGCGCGAGCGAGGCGGACACGGAGGCGGCCACGGCGAGTACGGAGCCGGTCAGTCGAGCCGTACGCGGATTCCACGGGTGCGCGTGCCCCGTCTCGGCGACGGCCACGTTGTACATGATGTCGTCGAACAGCGGCGGCGGGGGACTGGCGGCGACGTCGTCGAAGACGAGCAGCTCACCGTCGAGTACGCCGTGGTCCCGCAGGCTCAACGACGGATCGAGCGGTGGTGCCCCCACCCGCGACAGGGCCCAGCGGACCGGTTCCGTGGGCTCCCGAGCGGCATCGAAATCGTTGGCCGCGCTGTGCTTTCGGACCAGATCGGCGATGCCGGGGATCAGGAGATCCACGGGTACGGAGTGCGGCAACGCGAGGTCGATCTGCGTGTGCGGCGCCAGCACCGTGAGCCTGACGAGATCGGCCGGACCGCGTGGCCGCGCGTCGCCGCTCACTGCACGTTCGGTATCGACAACCGTCACGATCATCCCCCCGGATCTTCCGCGGCGCCGGTCCCCACCCGCGCCCCTCGCTTCGAATCACCGGCACTTTACCGGCTTCCCCGGACAGACCTCCAACGAGTGCGGTGACGGGATCGTGCGGTAGGTTGCGTTTCGCGAGTTCGAAGCCTGTGGGGGGCAACTCGGTGCGGTCCACGCGGCCGCCCGGGGGAGTGACCGGCGTTCTTGTGGGGGTGGCAGCAATGGGGACCGTGCATTTCGTGCGCCGGGCGCGCCGGGAGGCTCCGCGTACACCGGGTGGCGAGGTCGGGCTCCAGACGCCGCCCGAGATCCCCCGGGTCACGCCCGGGAGCCTGTTCACCAAGCTGCTCCCACTCGTGATGGTCGCGGCGATGGTGGGCATGGTCGCGCTGATGTTCACGTCGGGCATGGCGAGCAACCCGATGTCGTTGCTGTTCCCGGTCATGATGATGGTGTCGATGCTCGGAATGCTGGTCGGCGGCGGGCGGGGCGGGGGCGCCAAAGCGGCGGAGGCCGACGAGGATCGCAAGGACTACCTGCGCTACCTCGACCAGTTGCGCCGCGACGCGATCGAGACCGGCCGGGACCAGCGCACCGCGCTCGAGTGGAGTCACCCGGACCCCGGCGCGCTGTGGACCCTCGCCGGGACGGTCCGCATGTGGGAACGCCGGACCGCCGACCCCGATTACTGCCACGTCCGCGTCGGCCGGGGCAGTCAGCGACTCGCGACCCGACTGGTCCCGCCGGAGACCGGACCGGTCGAGGACCTCGAGCCCGTCTCCGCGGTGTCGTTGCGGCGGTTCGTGCGCGCGCACTCGGTGGTCGCGGACCTGCCCACCGCGGTCTCGCTGCGCGGGTTCGCGGCCGTCTCGATCGACGGCGACCGGTCCGACGCACGCGGGCTCGTCCGGTCGATGCTGGTGCAACTGTGCACCTTCCACGGCCCCGATCACGTTCGCGTCGCGGTGGTGTGCGGACCCGACACCGCGTCCGAGTGGGAGTGGGTCAAGTGGCTACCGCACGCGCAGCACCCGGACACCCGCGACGGGGTGGGGACGGCCCGGATGGTGTACGGATCCGCGCTCGAGCTCGAATCGTCACTCGGGCAGCACTTCTCGATGCGCGGACGGTTCTCCCGCAGCGCTCCGCCCACGGCGGGCGTGGCGCAGTTCGTCGTCGTGGTGGACGGCGGGATCCTGGACGGTGACAGCGGCGCGATCACCGACGGCGGGCTGGACTCGGTCACGGTGGTCGACCTGAGTGGTTACTGCCCGCGCCTCGCGGCCACCCGCGGACTGCAACTCGTGACCTCGGACGGTGCCCTCGGCGCCCGCAGTGGTGCCGGCACGGAGACGTTCGCGACCGCGGACGTCCTCACCGTCCGGGATGCGACGTCCGCGGCACGGCGGCTGGCTCCCTACCGGATCGCCCCGCGCACGGCCACGGAGCCGGGCAGCGAGGACGGAGCACCCGTCGCGGCCGGATGGAGCAGGCTGCTCGGGCTCGGGGACGTCGGCGCGTTCGATCCCGCACGCGCGTGGATGCCGCGCCACGGACGGGACCGGCTGCGGGTACCGATCGGGGTCGGTGTGGACGGCAGTCCCGTCGAGTTGGACCTCAAGGAGGCGGCCGAGAACGGCATGGGCCCGCACGGTCTGTGCATCGGCGCCACCGGCTCCGGCAAGTCCGAGTTCCTCCGCACGCTCGTGCTCGGACTCCTGGCGACGCATTCGCCGGAGGCCCTCAATCTCGTCCTCGTCGACTTCAAGGGCGGTGCGACCTTCCTCGGCCTCGACGACGCGCCGCACGTCGCCGCGGTCATCACCAATCTCGCCGAGGAGCTCGCGATGGTCGACCGCATGAAGGACGCGCTCGCCGGCGAGATGAACCGGCGGCAGGAACTGCTCCGGGCCGCCGGCAACTTCGCGAACGTCACCGAGTACGAGAGGGCGCGCAGCGCGGGCGCCGACCTGGCTCCGCTGCCCGCTCTGTTCATCGTGGTCGACGAGTTCTCCGAGTTGCTCAGCCAGCAACCCGAGTTCGCGGACCTGTTCGTCGCCATCGGCCGGCTCGGACGGTCGCTGCACATGCACCTGCTGCTGGCCAGCCAGCGGCTCGAGGAGGGCAAGCTGCGGGGCCTCGACAGTCACCTGTCGTATCGCATCGGCCTCAAGACGTTCTCGGCCAACGAGTCTCGCACCGTCCTGGGCGTGCCGGACGCCTACCACCTGCCCGCGTCGCCCGGCGCCGGCTACCTCAAGTGCGACTCCGCCGAGATCGTGCGCTTCCAGGCGTCGTACGTCTCCGGACCCTACGAGACCGAGAGTGGTCACCGATCCACGGAAGGGGCGGCGCCGGACGTCGACCTGCGGCCCCGCGCGTTCACGGCGACACCGGTCTCGGTGCCCGCGATCGAACAGCAGGTGAGGCCGCTCGAGCCGGAGCCGGCACCGGCACCGGAGGCGGACACCGATCCGCGGTCCGTGCTCGAGGTCCTCGTCCACCGGATCCGCGGCCGCGGCCCGGCGGCCCACGAGGTGTGGCTGCCGCCGCTCGACGCCGCCCCCGCCCTCGACCGGATCGTGCCGGCCTCCGCGCTCACGGGGCCGGTGCCCGCCGTCAGTACGCTGCGGGCTCCGATCGGTGTGGTCGACCGTCCGTTCGACCAGCGCCGCGACCTGTTGGTCGCCGACCTGGCCGGTTCGACCGGCAACGTCGCCGTCGTGGGCGGTCCACAGTCCGGCAAGTCGACGCTGCTGCGCACCCTGATCATGTCGATGGCCGTCGGGCATTCGCCGCAGCAAGTGCAGTTCTACTGCCTGGACTTCGGTGGCGGCACCCTGTCCGGTCTGGCCGGGCTTCCCCACGTGGGGGCGGTCGCGAACCGCCTCGACGTGGACCTGGTGCGGCGCACGGTGGCCGAGATGACCACACTCGCGCGACAGCGCGAACGGCGCTTCCGCGAACTCGGCATCGAGTCGATGGCGCAGTTTCGGCAACTGCGCGGCGACGGAGCCGACGGGCCAGCGGCCGACGACCGGTTCGGGGACGTCTTCCTGGTGGTCGACGGCTGGCCCAGCATCCGGCAGGACTTCGAGGCACTCGAACCGCAGATCACCGCCCTGGCCGGCCATGGCCTGTCGTTCGGTGTGCACGTGGTGTTGGCCACGCCGCGCTGGGCCGACATCAGGCCGGCGCTCAAGGACCAGCTCGGCACCAGGATCGAACTGCGCCTCGGGGATCCGACGGACTCGGACGTGGGACGTGCCAAGGCGATGCTCGTTCCGGGTGGCCGGCCGGGGCGCGGCATCACCCGCGAGGGGCTGCACCTGCTGGTCGCCCTGCCCCGGTTGGACGGTGCGAGCCGCACCGACGACCTCGGCGCCGCGGTCGCCGGTGCGGTCGAGCACCTCGCGGTGGTCCGTCCCGGGCCGCCCGCCCCCGCCGTACGGATGCTGCCCGACCGGATCCCTCGCGACCGGCTCCTCGCCGTCACCGCCGGGCAGCGGCTCGGTGCGGGGGAGCCGGACGCTGCGTGTCTCGCGGTGCCGATCGGGATCGACGAGGCCGAACTGGCTCCGGTGTACCTCGATTTCGCGGACCAGCCGCACTTCCTCGTCTTCGGTGACAGCGCATCAGGCAAGACGACTCTGCTGCGAGGAATCTGCGCGGGGCTGATGGAGTCGAACACGCCCCGGCAGGCGAAGCTCATCATCGGCGATTACCGGCGCACCATGCTCGGGGTGGTCGAGGGCGACCACCTGGCCGGATACGCCGCCTCGGCGACCACGCTCGCGACGATGATGACCGACCTCGCGGGGATCCTCGCGTCGCGGATGCCGGGCCCGGACACGACCCAGCAGCAGTTGCGTGAGCGCTCCTGGTGGTCCGGGCCGGAGATCTACGTCGTCGTCGACGACTACGACCTCGTCGCGACATCGAGCGGGAATCCGCTGACCCCACTGCTGGACTACCTCGCACACGCACAGGACCTCGGTCTGCACCTGATCGTCGCCCGCCGATCGGGCGGCGCGTCCCGTGCGTTGTACGAGCCAGTCATCGCCCGCATGCGGGACCTGGTGCCGGCGGGGTTGGTGCTGAGCGGCAGCCGGGACGAGGGCAACCTCATCGGCACGGTCCGTCCCAGCGAGATGCCACCCGGGCGGGGCACCTTCGTCTCCCGCCGCGGGACGTCGCTGGTGCAGCTCGCCTGGTTGCCGTCGCTGTGACGGGGACGCGGGTGTGCTTCGGCGACGACGCGATCCGGGTCGGGACCGGCCGGGGGAGCGTGGAGGTTCCCGACGAGACGATCCGTGACTGCCTCGACTGCATCGACGACGATCACCTGCTGGTGGGCGGACACCGCGTACCCACGGCGGACGTCCTTGCCGCCGCCCTCGCGAGGGCGCTCGTAAGTGCCACCGAGGGATCGGAATTCGTCGACGAACTCGAGGTCGTGCATCCCTCGCACTGGGGAGCGGTGCGCAGACAGGTCCTCGAGTCGGCAGCGCGGCGATGTGCCCGCGACGCGTCCGTCGTGCCGACCGCGGAGGCAGTGCGAGCTCCCGCGGGCGCCGCCCGGTGGGTCGTGCTCGAGCTGGCGCCGCTGTCGTGTACCGCGACACTGGTCGAGCGGAACCGGGACGGACACCCGACGATCGCGGCGTGCGAGATCGCTCCGACGACGGGCAGCCTCGACGTGCGGGACGATCCCGCGGCCGTCGCCGGGCTCGGGAGTCTGATCGAGGCGGTGGCGGGTGCTGGGGCGGTGGACGCCGTCCTGGTGACCGGCGCCGACGATGCGGACCTGCGCCGGATCGTTTCCGGGGCAATCGGTTCGGTGACATTCGTCTCGGCCCACGACATCGTCCGTGTCGAACCGCAGCCGCCCGCCGGTCCGGCGGCGCCGGCAGTCGAATCGGGGCTCTGGGCGGACGCCGGACCGGCGCATCCGACACCGGCCGTGCGGACGCGACGCCCGCGGGGGCGTGCGGTCCTGGTCGGCGCGGGCGGTGCGCTGGTCGTCGCCGCGGCGGTCGTGGGGGCCGCCGTCGCATTCCGCCCGGACCGTGAACCCGCTGCCGTCGATGCAGTCCAGACGTTGCAGCGCTTCGAGATCGGTCCGGCGAGTGTCGAACTGCCGTCCGGGTGGCGGTCGCGGTCACCGGAGCCGGGCCGTCTCGATCTGACGCCCGACGGCACCGGTGACCGCCGGATCGTCGTGATCCCGACGGCCGTCGGCGCGGGCTCCGACATCGCCACCGTCGCCCGCGCGCTGGAACGGCGGATCGCCGACCGTGGACCGGCCGGCCCCTTCTCCGAGTTCGATCCCGCAGCCGAGGTCGCGGGCCGGGTGGGCGTCTCGTATCTGGAGTCGCCGGACGACCGGTCCCGGGTGCGGTGGCACGTCCTGGTGGAGGACGGCGTGCAGGTGAGCGTGGGCTGCCAGTTCCGGGTCGGGGACTGGGACGCGCTGACGAGCGCGTGCGAGCAGGCGATCCGCAGTGTCGTGGTCCGGGCGTACTGAGCCGCCGCGGTACCAGTGCAGGGTCCGGAAAAAGATCCGGAAGCGAGGGAACCGAATCGACGCCCGAGTGCGTCAAACCACATGTAGGCGCGAACTGACTGCGGCGAGTCCCTGGGGGGCATCGGTGGGGCGGGACGCGGAAGCGAGATCCGGTGCCGTGGGCGTCGGGATGCATCCAAAGGAGTCGAAGTGAGCGATCAGATGAGGACCACCGTCGAGACCATGGAGGCCACCTCGCGTCGCGTCAGCGATGTGCGGACGGAAATCCAGGGTCTGCTGAGCACCCTCAAGGGTGAGGTGGACGGGATCCGCGGCGGTTGGGAGGGCTCCGCGGCCATCGCGTTCCACAGCCTCATGGAGCGTTGGGACGCCAGCGCGAACAAGCTGGGCCAGGCGCTCGACGCGATCAGCGAGAACATCAAGTCCAACAGTGTCTCGTACGACACCGCTCAGCAGGACCACACGAGCTCGCTCACCAACGTCGCGAGCAGCCTCAACATCTGATTCCGCTCGCCTGAATTCCAGATCATTCCAGTACGGACAGGAGCAGTCATGACCATGCGTTACTCGTTCGGGCAGATCGAAGCGCTCAAGCTTCGGATCGACTCGATCCAGGCTCAGATGAACGGCAAGCTGGACGACCTCAAGACCCACATCGCGCCGATGGTCGCGGAGTGGGAGGGCTCGGCGTCGGAGGCCTACCAGGCGCAGCAGGCCAAGTGGGACTCGGCGGCGCTCGAACTCAACCAGATCCTCGACGCCGTCGGCCGCGTGGTCGGCCAGGGCAACGCGGACATGCAGCAGGTGAACACCGCCGCTGCCAACAGCTGGGCGTAGCTTCCGCACTACGTCCGAATCGTGTGCCCCGACGGAGGAGAGCCGTCGGGGCACACGGGTGTCGGGACGAGAACCATTGCCGCCGAGGGTGGGTCGGCGGATACTGGCCTGACCCGAAGTCCAGTGGCGCCCGGCGCCAGGCGGGAGGGGCAGATTCCATGCCGGCGGGAGATCGTCTCGATACCGAGCTCGTCCCGGTCACGGCCGCCACCGCGGCCGAACTCGACCGCGGCGAGGCGCACAGTGCGCACAACTACAGTCCGCTCCCGGTGGTGATCACCTCGGGGCGGGGCGCCTGGGTGCGGGGAGTCGACGGCGTCGACTATCTCGACGTGCTCGCCGGGTACTCGGCGCTGAACTTCGGGCACGCGCACCCCGAGCTGGTCGAGGTGGCGCGCGAGCAGATCGGGCGGCTGACGCTGACGAGCCGGGCGTTCCAGCACGACCGGTTCGCCACGTTCTGCGCCGACGTCGCCCGTCTGTGCGGCAAGGATGCCGTGCTGCCGATGAACACCGGCGCCGAGGCCGTGGAGACCGCGCTCAAACTGGCGCGCAAGTGGGGGTACGAGGTCAAGGGTGTGCCCGCCGACCGCGCCGAGGTCGTCACGTTCACCGGGAACTTCCACGGCCGCACCATCGGGATCGTCGGGTTCTCGACCGATCCGGACGCCCGGGACGGCTTCGGTCCGTTCCCGCCCGGGTTCGTCTCGGTCGAGTACGGCGATCTCGACCGGCTGGCCGACGCGATCACCGACCGTACGGTGGCGGTGCTGGTCGAACCGATCCAGGGCGAGGCCGGCGTGCGGGTACCTCCCGACGGCTATCTCGCCGGGGTGCGCCGTCTGTGCGACGACCGTGACGTTCTCATGCTCGCCGACGAGATCCAGAGCGGCCTGGGCCGCACCGGGTACACGTTCGCGTGCGACCACGAGCAAGTCGTGCCCGACGTCTACATCCTCGGCAAGGCGCTGGGCGGCGGGATCGTGCCCGTGTCCGCGGTGGCGGCGGACCGCGACGTCATGGACGTTCTCCGCCCGGGTCAGCACGGCAGCACCTTCGGCGGCAACCCGTTGGCGTGCGCGCTCGGCAGCGCGGTCGTCCGGCTGCTCGAGACCGGCGTCTACCAGCGCCGCAGCCGCGACCTGGGCGACTTCCTCCACCGTGAGCTACGGCAACTGCCGGCCGGCCGGGTCGCGCAGGTGCGCGGGCGCGGACTGTGGGCCGGTGTCGAGCTGGCCGCGGGCGAGCCGCCGGCACGGGTGATCTGCGAGCGGTTGCTGGCGCGCCGGGTACTGGCGAAGGACGCTCACGAGGGCACGATCCGGATAGCGCCGCCCCTCGTGATCGAGGAGGCGGACCTCGCGTGGGCGGTGGAACGCCTGGGCGACGCCCTCACGGCGGCGGACGGCGGCCCCTTTTGACCCTGCTCCGCCCCAGCCGGTATCGTTCTACGTCGGCGTACCGTCTCCTGCCGTGTCCATGTGACGCGCAGAGGTGGTTTCCGGGTCTCAACTGGCCGCCGGGAACCGTCCGTGCAGTACGCCCGGCCAGCAGCAGAAACGAACAGACGAGGAAGTTCTGTGCCTACGTATTCCCCGAAGGCCGGAGACGTGACCCGTACCTGGCACGTCATCGACGCCACTGACGTGGTGCTCGGTCGCCTTGCCGTGCAGGCAGCCAACCTGCTCCGCGGCAAGCACAAGCCCACCTTTGCACCGCACATCGACGGTGGCGACTTCGTCGTCATCATCAATGCCGACAAGGTTGCCATCAGCGGCAACAAGCGTACGGACAAGTTCCTGTACCACCACTCCGGACATCCGGGTGGCCTCAAGTCCCGTTCGGTCGGCGAGGTTCTCGAGAAGAACCCGGATCGTCTCGTGGAGAAGGCCGTCGTCGGCATGCTCCCCAAGAACAAGCTGGGCCGCGCCATCGCGGGCAAGCTGAAGGTCTACGCAGGCCCGACCCACCCCCACACCGCGCAGCAGCCGGTTCCGTTCGAGATCAAGCAGGTCGCCCAATGAGCAACGAAGATTTCAACGAGGCCGTCGAGGTCGCGGCAGAAGAGCTCTCGGAGTACACCACCGAGACCGAGGCCACCGAGAGCTTCGAGGCCGCTCCGCAGGCCCCGATCGCGATCGACCGTCCGGTTCAGACCGTCGGCCGTCGTAAGGAGGCGGTCGTCCGCGTCCGCCTGACCCCGGGCACCGGCGAGTTCAAGCTCAACGGGCGCACCCTCGAGGACTACTTCCCGAACAAGGTGCACCAGCAGCTGATCAAGGCTCCGCTGGTCATGGTCGAGCGCACCGAGTCCTTCGACATCACCGCCCTCCTCACCGGTGGCGGCCCGTCGGGCCAGGCCGGCGCTCTGCGTCTCGCCATCTCCCGCGCCCTGGTCGAGGTCACCGCCGAGGATCGCCCCGCGCTCAAGCGCGCCGGCTTCCTGACGCGTGACGCCCGCGCCGTCGAGCGCAAGAAGTACGGCCTGAAGAAGGCCCGCAAGGCATCTCAGTACTCCAAGCGCTGATGTGTCGCCGGGGCCGACATCCGTGTCGGCTCCGGCACCTGTTCTTCCACGAGAGCAGGCGTTCGTAGAGTTCTTCGCTACCGGACGCCTGCTCTTGTGTTTTACCGGGCTACTCGCCCGGACAACCCGGATTGCGAGGGATCGGATTCACATGGGTCGTATGTTCGGCACGGACGGCGTGCGCGGCTTGGCGAACGCGGAGCTGACCGCGGAACTGGCACTGAAGGTGGCGGCCGCGGCCGCGGAGGTGCTCGCACCGCAAGGACCGGGGCCGGAGCGGCCCATCGCCGTCGTGGGCCGGGACCCGCGTGCGAGCGGCGAGATGCTCGAGGCGGCCGTGACCGCCGGTCTCACCGCGGCCGGTGTCGACGTCGTCCTCGTCGGCATCCTCCCCACGCCGGCGGTCGCGTACCTGACCGGCGCCTACGGCGCCGCGCTGGGCGTGATGATCTCGGCGTCGCACAATCCCATGCCCGACAACGGCATCAAGATCTTCGCGGCCGGCGGCCACAAACTCGACGACGAGATCGAGGACCGCATCGAGGCCGCCATCGCGACCGGCCCCGCTCGGCGGCCCACCGGCGCGGGCATCGGCCGCGTCGAGGTCGCGTTCGACGCCACCGGCCGATACCTGGCCCATCTCGCCGGAGCCCTCGACACCCGACTCGACGGCCTCACCGTGGTGGTCGACTGCGCACACGGTGCGGCCTCGACGGTCGCCCCCGAGGCCTACCGGGCCGCGGGCGCCACGGTGATCGCCGTGAACGCCGACCCGGACGGGCTCAACATCAACGACGGCTGCGGGTCGACGCACCTCGAGGGACTGCAGCGAGCGGTGGTCGAGCACGGCGCCGATCTCGGTCTCGCCCACGACGGTGACGCGGATCGTTGTCTCGCGGTGGATGCGAGCGGCGCCGTCGTCGACGGGGACGCGATCATGACCGTCCTGGCGATCGGGATGCACGAGTCCGGGCTCCTCGTCGAGAACACGCTCGTCGCGACCGTCATGAGCAACATGGGTCTGCACATCGCGATGCGTGAAGCCGGAATCACGTTGCGTACCACCGCCGTCGGTGATCGGTACGTGCTCGAGGAGTTGCGTGCCGGCGGTTTCAGCCTGGGCGGCGAGCAGTCCGGGCACGTCGTGCTGCCGGGACACGGCACCACGGGTGACGGTGTCCTCACGGGTCTGCGGCTGATGGGGCGGATGGCGGCGACCGGCCGCTCGCTCGCGGAGCTCGCCGGTGCGATGACCTCGCTGCCGCAGGTCCTCGTCAACGTCAGGGTCTCCGACAAGGCCGCGGTTGCCGCGGCGTCCCACGTCCGGGCGGCGGTGGCCGACGCGGAGGCCGAGCTCGGCGACACCGGCCGTGTGCTGCTGCGTCCGTCCGGCACCGAGCAGCTGGTACGCGTGATGGTGGAGGCCGCGGACCCCGAGACGGCCCGGCGCATCGCCGAGACGCTCGCCGAGAAGGTGGCGTCCACCTAGCCCGACCATCACCCGGCCCGACCAGCACCCGGCCCAGCCATCACCCGGCCCGACCACCACTCGAGCCCGACGGCGGGCGGAACCGCAACGGCATCACGTGCGTCGAACATGGACGAAGGGTCCGAATCGACAAACGCGGAGGGTGGAGCGGATGGGTGACGTGGTTTCGATCGATGTCGCGAGGGTGCGGGCAGCGGCCCGGGCGATGCGGGCGAGTAGTGAGGCCCTGGGCGGTCCGCCGCGCGCGATCGCGGGGTGCGGGTTCGGCGCGAGCGGCCCGAATCCGGCGCGGGCGCAGGCGGTTCGGGAGGGATACCTGAGGCTCGCGCGTGCGATCGGCGTGTGGTCGTCCGCCTCGGACGTCACCGCCCGTGCGCTCGCCGAGACCGCCGACGCCTACGAGCGCCAGGACGTCGTGACCGGCGGGAACGTCGTCGCGCTGGGCGGGCGGTAGTGGACGCCCTGCTGCAGACCGGTGCCGCGGGCCTGCGTTACTTCGAGCTGTATCTGCCCCGCGCAGCTGCAGTCGCCGCAGGGCGGGGCACCGGGGACACCTTCCCGGCCTACCCCGACGTCGAGACGCGCTACTTCGAGCAGCGCGGGATCGACCTGACGGCGTTGGATGCCGATATCGAGATCCTCGCCCGGGTGGCCGCCGAGCTGGACGATCGGTTCGACGACGAGGCCGCGATCGGCGGCGAGCTGGGGCAGGCGTGGACCGGTGGCGCGGCGGACCGCGCCGGGGAGCACTTCGCCGAGCACCTCCGTCGAGCGGACGGCGTGCGGCGCAGCGCACACGCCGTCCGAGGCGCGTTGGCCGAGGCCGCCGCATCCCTGCGAGCCGCCGGGACCCGCAAGGCGGACGAGGTCGGCGCCCTCGACCCGACCACGGCCGGTGGACTGACACCGGAGCAGATCGACGGCGTGCTCGCCGGCGGAGATTGCGACGAATCGTCCATCGGGCCGTTCCTGGCGCACGTGCGAGAGACGGTGCAGCAGTTCACTACCCTGTGCGACGAGACCGCGGCAGCGATCGACGAGGTGTACCGGACACTCGACTGCGTGTTCGCGGGAATCGACGACAGCGCCTTCCCTGTGCCCGCGCCGATCGTCGTCGAGTGCCGCCCGGTCGCCGCGCGGCCCGCGTGCATTCCACCGGCGGCGCCCGAATCGGTGCAGCCCACGACGAGCCTGTCGGGTCTCGGCGCGGCCGGTTCGGCGATCGTGACTCCGGCCGTGGTCACCGCGCCGACCCCGACTCCCGCGCCGACCCCGCCGACCCCGCCGTCCGCGCCGGTGACGACGGCCGCGGCGGGGAGCGGCGCCTCGATCGGGAGCTCGCTCTCGCTCGACGCTGCTGTGGCGGCGGGCGCGATGCGCGCGGTCGGCGCGGTCGTGGGTGTGGTGGCCGATGTCGCGCTGGGGATCGTGGACGCGGTACGGGTGGATGGTGACGGCGACTGCAACCCGGACCTCGAGACAGAGCCGCCGTCGTCGTGCGGGTGCGAGTGCGCGTGCGAGTGCGGATCGCAACCGCAGGAGTGCCCGCCCGAGCCCGCACCGGAACCCGTCCCGCCGACGCCCGAGGAACCGGTCACCGAGGAACCGGCCCCCGAGGAACCGGCCCCCGAGGAACCGGCCCCCGAGGAACCGGTCGCCGCGGCGCCGATCGAGCCGGAACCGGCCGGCGAATGTCCCGAGCCCACACCGGAGCCGGAGCCGGAGCCGGCTCCCGCGCCCGAGGCGGCCGCACCGGCTGCGCCGCCGTCCGGCTACTGCGTGCCCGATCCCGCTGCGCCGGAGGCGCCGGTCACTCCCCAGGTCGCGCCGTCTGCGCATCGCGCGGTCGGCGGCCGTCCGATGCCGACCGCCGGCGCGGGCGGGGAGGAACCGGCTCTGGCCGAAGTGGGCCCGGCCGGCTCCGACGCCGACGGGGCAGCGGCGCTGGCCGAGGCCGGACCGATGTGACTCGGCAGGTACTTCGGGGGCGTCAGCGGCCGAGCAGCTGACCGACCTGCGTGCTCAGACGGTGGGCGGCCGCGTCATCGGGGTGGACGACCGCGGCGTCGTCCTCGTCCTCGCGATGAGCGGGATGGGTGCCGGGGAAGTCGGCGTCCAGGTCGGAGAACATCGCGTACGCCTTGTCGTCGGTGAGGTGCCGCAGCAGGAACCCTGTCAGCAGCGCGCGGCTCACGCGCTGCGTGCGACGTTCCGAGCCGCCGACGCCGAGGAACCCGACGAGGCGACGGCCTTCGACGAGTCCGGCGCTCGACCCCTTCTCCACGACGCGCAGCAGGCTCTCGCCCTTCCAGGCGTCGTCGAGGGCGACGGCGTCGCTGTTCAGCGAGTCCACGTCCCGCGCACCGGCAAGGATCAGTCCCGGTACCTCGACGCGGGTGGCGGCGACGACGGCGGAGGGCGTGGTCGGCGCCGGGAACAGTGCGGCGACGGCCTTCACGCGCCGCCGCTGGGCAGCGGCGAGAACGGCGACGCCGGCACCCATGCCGTGGCCGGCGAACGCGACGCGCTCGGGCTGAACGCTGATGCGGCCCGGACCGAGCCGCACCCCGGTGCAGACGTCGAGCGTGGTGCCCAGATCGGCGGCCAGCCCCAGATGCGACGGAACGGGCCCGCGTTCGGTACCGGGTGCGGCCGCGACGATGCCCCACGAGGCCAGATGCTCGAGCGTGTCGGCGTAGTTCGCGGCACCGGCCATCCAGTCGTGCGCGAAGGCGACGGCAGGCAGGTTGAAGCCCTCGGCGGGGGTGTAGACCACACCGGGCTGGCCCGCGAGAGCCAAGTCACCGCGCAGCACCCGGTGGGGACCGCGTTTGGACAGCTTGGAGACCAGGGACTTGGGTGTCTGCGCCACGGGTGTGACGTTATCCGATCATGGACCGAGTTCGCTCCACACGGTCGTACAAGTACCCTGGTGAACCATGTGCGGAATCGTGGGTTACGTGGGCCACCGCCAGGCGCTGGATGTCGTGGAGAAGGCGCTGCAACGAATGGAATACCGCGGCTACGACTCGGCGGGGATCGCCGTCCTGGACGGCGCGGGCGGGCTCGCCAGCGAACGCAAGGCCGGTCGTCTGGCCAACCTGCAGGCCGAACTCGACGAGGTGGGCCGCACCAAGTTCGCCGGCAACGCCGGCATGGGGCACACCCGGTGGGCGACGCACGGCAAGCCGACCGACCGCAACGCGCACCCGCACCGCGACGCGAGCGGCAAGTTCGCCGTGGTGCACAACGGCATCATCGAGAACTTCGCGCCGCTGCGCGCCGAGCTCGAGGCCGCGGGTGTCGATCTGCTCAGTGACACCGACTCCGAGGTGGCCGTGCACCTGGTCGCCCGCGCATACACGGACGGTGCGACCGAGGGTGACTTCCTGCAGAGCACGCTGTCGGTGCTGCGGCGACTCGAAGGCGCGTTCACGCTGGTGTTCGCGCACGCCGACCACCCGGACATGATCATCGCCGCCCGCCGGTCGACCCCGCTGGTCGTCGGCGTCGGTGAGGGCGAGATGTTCGTCGGCTCGGATGTCGCCGCGTTCATCGAGCACACCCGTGACGCAGTCGAGCTGGGCCAGGACCAGGTGGTGGTCATCACCGCGAACGGCTACTCGGTCACGGACTTCTTCGGCAACGACGCGATCGACCGGACCCGCGCTTTCCGAATCGACTGGGACTTGCAGGCCGCCGAGAAGGGCGGCCACGACTACTTCATGCTCAAGGAGATCCAGGAGCAGCCGGACGCGGTGGCGGACACCCTGCGCGGGCACTTCGTCGACCAGCACATCGTGCTGGACGAGCAGCGGCTGTCGGATCAGGAACTCCGCGACGTCGACAAGGTGTTCGTCGTCGCGTGCGGCAGCGCCTATCACTCCGGCCTGCTCGCAAAGTACGCGATCGAGCACTGGACGCGGCTGCCCGTCGAGGTGGAACTCGCGAGCGAGTTCCGTTACCGCGACCCGGTTCTCGACCGGTCGACGCTCGTCGTGGCGATCTCGCAGTCCGGCGAGACCGCGGACACGCTCGAGGCCGTCAAGCACGCCAAGGACCAGAAGGCGCGCGTGCTGGCGATCTGCAACACCAACGGCGCGCAGATCCCGCGCGAGGCCGACGCCGTCCTCTACACGCGGGCCGGTCCGGAGATCGCCGTCGCCTCGACCAAGGCGTTCCTCGCTCAGGTGACCGCGAACTACCTGGTGGGGCTGGCCTTGGCGCAGGCGCGGGGTACCAAGTACCCCGACGAGGTCGCGCGTGAGTATGCCGACCTGGCCGCGATGCCCGAGCTGGTGTCGCGGGTGCTCGAGAAGGTGGAGTCGGTGCGGGAGCTGGCGCGCACGTACGCGCAGTCCCCGGCGGTGCTGTTCCTCGGCCGGCACGTGGGTTACCCGGTGGCACTCGAGGGTGCGCTCAAGCTCAAGGAGCTGGCGTACATGCATGCCGAGGGTTTCGCCGCGGGTGAGCTCAAGCACGGGCCGATCGCGCTGATCCAGGAGGGGCTGCCGGTCATCGTGATCATGCCGTCCCCGAAGGGGCGCGCGGTGCTGCACTCGAAGCTGGTCTCGAACATCCAGGAGATCAAGGCACGTGGCGCGACGACGATCGTGATCGCCGAGGAGGGCGACGACGCCGTCCGGGCGCACGCCGATCACCTCATCGAAATTCCGGCGGCGCCGACGTTGCTGCAGCCGCTGTTGTCGACGGTGCCGTTGCAGGTCTTCGCGGCCGAGGTCGCGCAGGCCCGCGGACTCGACGTCGACAAGCCGCGGAACCTCGCGAAGTCCGTCACCGTCGAGTAGTTCGGCCACCCGGTGTGGTCGTGGTGGTCACACCACCACGACCACACCGAGCATGTCGGGGTGCAGCGAGCACGTGTAGTTGTACGTGCCGGGCTGCGTGAACGTGAACTCCCACGTGCCCGATGTCAGCAGCGGGCTGCGCAACACGCCCTTCGCGTCGCCCAGTCCCACCACGTCGTGCGGCGTGCCGCGGTCGTCGAACTCCCACGTGACCGTCTGACCGGCCGAGACCGTGAGGGAGGCGGGCGTGTACGCCATGTTCGCGACCCGAACGGTGAGTGCTTTGTCCGCATCCTGGGTCGCGTCGTCGGTGG
This sequence comes from Rhodococcus sp. SGAir0479, assembly GCF_005484805.1. Taxonomy (NCBI): domain Bacteria; kingdom Bacillati; phylum Actinomycetota; class Actinomycetes; order Mycobacteriales; family Nocardiaceae; genus Rhodococcus; species Rhodococcus sp. SGAir0479. The sequence continues at coordinate 2,894,549 of NZ_CP039432.1, read as the reverse complement.
AGGCCGAAGTGCATCCGGAAAGGCTTGCCGCCAAAGCGATTCCGGCAATCAGCGCGCTCGCGCGTTTGTTCATGCGATCCAGCGTAGTCTGAGCACGAGTGTGCCCTCCGGCACCTTCGCATCGTTCGACCGAGCGAGGAGTTGTCATGCCCACCCGTGAAACCGCGCCCGTCGGGGCGCCGTGCTGGATCGACGTGACGTGTTCCGACGTCGACCGTGCCGCTGCCTTCTATCGCGAGCTGTTCGGATGGACCGCCGAGTCGTCGGGGGAGGAGTACGGCGGGTACGTCATGTTCTTCTCGGACGGCAAGCCGATCGCCGGAATGATGGCGGGGGAGCCGGGGCAGCCCGGCACCGACACATGGACGACGTATCTTGCCACCGATGACGTCGACAGGCTCGCGGAGGCGGTCACCACGGCCGGCGGCCAGGTGATGGTGGGGCCGATGACGGTGCCCGCGCAGGGGCGGATGGCGGTGTTCGTCGACACGTCCGGCGGCGTGGTCGGCGCCTGGCAGCCGGACGGGCACAAGGGCTTCGGGTTGATCGCGGAGAGCGGTGCGCCCGCGTGGTTCGAGCTGGTCACCAAGGACTACGAGGCGGCGCTTCCGTTCTATCGGGATGTGTTCGGGTGGGAGCTGTCGACCCTCGGCGACAGTGACGAATTCCGTTACTCGACCGGGCGTTTCGACGGAGAGGATCTGGTCGGGGTCTTCGATGCGAGCAGGGCGCTGCCGGCCGAGGTGCCGTCGCACTGGCAGATGTTCGTGCAGGTCGACGACACCGATGCCGCCGTCGCTCGGGTCCGTGAACTCGACGGCGCGGTCCTGACCCGGCCGTGGGACACCGAGTACGGGCGAATGGCGCAGGTGGCCGACCCCAACGGGGCGCGGTTCATGCTCTCGGGACCGGTGGTGGCCGGGTAGACATGCGGCACTACTACACGACGGCACGGGTCGAGGCCGCCGAGGCGCCGCTGCTCGCGAGCCTGCCGGAGGGCACGCTCATGCGGCGGGCCGCCTACGGTCTCGCACGCGTCGCGGCCGAGGAGTTGCGCTCGCGGACCGGGGGCGTCGCCGGCCGGCGGGTGACGTTGCTGGTGGGTTCGGGCAACAACGGGGGCGACGCGTTGTGGGCGGGCGCGGCGCTGCGCCGGCGCGGCGCCGCGGTGACCGCGGTGCTGCTGAACCCGGACCGGGTCCACGCTGCGGGCCTGGCGGCGCTGCGGGCCGCCGGTGGGCGCGTTTCGACCGAGCCGGGCACACCTGATCTGGTGGTCGACGGCATCGTCGGGATCTCCGGGAAGGGCCCGTTGCGGCCGGCGGCGGCCGCGCTCGTCGCCGACCTCGATGCGCCGATCGTCGCGGTGGACCTGCCCAGCGGCGTCGACCCGGACACCGGCGCGGTCGACGGTCCCGCGGTGACGGCGGCCGTCACCGTCGCGTTCGGTGCGCTCAAACCGGTGCACGTGCTGGCCGGGGCGCGCTGCGGGCGGGTGGAACTGGTGCCGATCGGTCTGGACCTGCCCGCCCCCGACCTGGTCTCGCTCGATCCGGCGGAGGTGGGTCGACTGTGGCCGGTGCCGCACGCGACGGACGACAAGTACACGCAGGGTGTGGTGGGCGTCGTCGCGGGCAGTGAGCGCTATCCGGGTGCGGCGGTACTCGCCTCGGGTGCCGCGGTGACAGCTACCGCCGGCATGGTGCGGTACGCCGGACGCGGGGCCGCCGAGGTGCTGAGCCATTGGCCCGAGGTGGTCGCGGCGCAGTCACCCGCCGACGCCGGGCGAGTGCAGGCGTGGGTCGTCGGTCCGGGGATCGGCACCGACGACGCCGGGCTCGCGGAGCTGCGGACGGTCCTGGAATCGGACGTCCCCGTGCTCGTCGACGCGGACGGCCTGAATCTGCTGGCCCGGCACCACGACCTCGCCGCGGGGCTTCGCGCGCGTGCGGCGCCGACGCTGCTGACACCGCACGCCGGGGAGTTCGAGCGGCTCACCCGGGTGCCCCCGGCCCCCGACCGCGTCGCAGCGACGCGCGCGCTGGCCGCCGAATGGGGTGTCACGGTGCTGCTGAAGGGCCGTGCCACGGTGATCGCCGACCCCGCCGGGCGCGTCCACGTCAACGACGCCGGGAGTTCGTGGGCGGCGACCGCCGGTTCGGGCGACGTCCTGTCCGGGGTCGTGGGTGCGCTGCTGGCCACCGGCCTCGAACCGGCGCTGGCGGCGGCGGTCGGTGCACGTGCCCACTCGCTGGCCGCCAACCTCGGGGCGCGCGAGGAATCCGGTGAGACGGGTGTCGCCGGCCTCGCCCCGATCTCGGCATCGACGCTGCTCGGGCATCTGCGGCCCGCCATCCGGATACTTCGCTCACATGTGCCCGAATCGTGACTGGTCGGCTTGTACCCGCGGGGTGGTTTCGTCGCGATGAGTGGCAGGATCGAATTCCGTGACCACTACCGCGCAGGAGCCTGACACCGAGCCCACGACCACGAGCGCCACCCCGGCCGACACTCCGCCCCGTGCGGCGGCGCCTCAGGCCGAAGCAGTGATCGATCTCGACGCGGTGGCGCACAATGTCGCCGTTCTGCGCGAGCACGCGGGCGAGGCGGCCGTGATGGCCGTGGTCAAGGCCGACGCCTACAACCACGGCGCGGTCCCGGTCGCGCGGGCCGCCGTCGCCGCCGGCGTCCACGAGCTCGGTGTCACCACGCTCGGCGAGGGGATCGAACTCAAGCGCGCGGGGATCACCGTCCCGGTCCTGTCGTGGCTGCACACCGCCGACTCCGACTACGCCCCCGCGATCGCCGCCGGTGTCGAACTGGGACTGTCGTCGCCGCGGCACCTGGCCGCCGTCGTGGCCGCGGCCCGCGAGGTCGGCACCGCCGCGACCGTGACAATCAAGGTCGACACCGGTTTGAACCGCAACGGGGTGTCCCGCGAGGAGTGGGGAGACCTGCTGAAGGACCTGGCCCGGGCCGAGGCCGAGGGCGCCGTCCGGTTCAAGGGCGTGTTCTCGCATCTCGCGCACGCCGACGAGCCGCACCACCCGGTCATCGACGAGCAGCGTGAACGGTTCACCGGCGCCCTCGCGGACGCCGCACGGATGGGACTGGTCCCCGAGGCGGCCCACCTCTCCAATTCCGCCGCCACGCTCACCCGGGCCGATCTGCGCTTCGACATGGTGCGCCCGGGTATCGCGCTCTACGGGCTGTCCCCGGTCCCGGACCTGGGGACGTTCGGGCTGCAGCCGGTCATGACGTTCCGGTCGAGGGTGGCATTGGTGAAGAAGGTGGCGGCCGGCGAGGGCGTGTCCTACGGACACACGTGGATCGCGCCGCACGACACGACGGTGGCGCTGCTGCCCGTCGGGTACGCGGACGGGATCCCACGTGCCCTGGGTGGACGCTTCGACGTGTGGCTCGGCGACGACCGGCGCCCCGGGATCGGACGGGTCTGCATGGACCAGCTCGTGGTCGATCTGGGCCCGGACGGCGCGGGCGTGCGCGAGGGCGACACGGCCGTGTTCTTCGGAGCCGGCGGTGACGGCGAGCGCGGAGTGCCGCACGCGCAGGAGTGGGCCGACAAGCTCGACACGATCCACTACGAGGTGGTGACGTCGGTGCGCGGTCGCACGGTCCGGACCTACGTCGGGGGACCGGGCGGGCGACCGTGAACCTCCTGAACAGGCTCGGCCTGTTCGGAGGCGTGGTGGGAGTCGCGGCGATCGGTGTCCTCGCGGGGATCGACGTCGTCAAGAGCGCGACGATGCGACGCGGGCGGGAGATCTACGCCACCGAGGACTTCGAGGTGATGCGCCGGGACCGCCGTCGGACCGTCACCACCGAGGACGACGTCCCGCTGACGGTGCGCGAGGTCGGACCGGCCGACGCACCGCTGACGGTGGTCTTCGTGCACGGCTACTGCCTGCGGATGGAGTCGTGGCACTTCCAGCGCACCCAACTGGAGGCGCGGTGGGCCGATTCGGCGCGGATGGTGTTCTACGACCAGCGCGGTCACGGCGAATCGGGGATGCCGGCCACCCCCAGCTGCACCATGGCCCAGTTGGGCCGCGACCTGGCGGCGGTGATCGCCGCCGTCGCGCCGTCGGGGCCGGTCGTGCTGGTGGGTCACTCGATGGGCGGGATGACGATCCTGGCCATGGCGCGCCAGTTCCCGGAGCTGTTCGCCGACAAGGTGATCGGCGTGGGCCTGCTCGCGACGACGGCGGCCGGGCTGAACAAGTCGGGGCTGGGCCGGAACCTGGACAACCCGGTGATCGACGCGTTCCGCCTCGCGGTGCGCACCGCGCCGGGCGTGGTGCAGCAGGCGCGCGGCGCGGCGCGGGCGATCATCTCGCCGATCCTGCGGGCGGCGTCGTACGGCACCGAGGTGAGCCCGCGGCTGGTCGCCTTCTCCGACGGGATGCTCGGCGACGTGTCGGTCGTGACGATCGTCAACTTCCTCGAATCGTTGGAGCTGCACGACGAGTCCGAGGCCCTGCCGGTGCTCGCCGACACACCCGCGCTCGTGCTGTGCGGCGACACCGACATGATCATCCCGTTCTCCAGTTCGAAGGCGCTGGCGGCGGCACTGCCCCGAGCCGAACTGGTGCGGGTCCAGGGCGCGGGCCATCTCGTCGAACTCGAGTTCCCACAGGTAACCTCCGATGCGATCGATCGGTTGGTCCGGCGGGCCGTGTCGAGTCGCGGAAAACGCGAAAGTACTGCGCTGGTGGGTGAACTGGAGCGAACCGATGTCGGCTGACGCACGAACCGGAAGCGGCAGCGCGACGCTGCCGACCACCGAGGACACCGAGGCGCTCGGGCGGACGTTGGCGCGGGACCTCGAGGCCGGCGACCTGGTGGTGCTCGACGGCCCGCTCGGCGCGGGCAAGACCGCGCTGACCCGCGGTATCGCGGCCGGACTGGGTGTCGAGGGACGGGTGACGTCGCCGACGTTCATCATCGCGCGCGAGCATCGCCCCGGAACCCGCCCCGACGGGGGTGCGCCCGTCGCGCTCGTCCACGTGGACGCGTACCGGCTGGGCGAGGCCGGCGGTGGGGGAGCCGTCGACATGCACGATCAACTCGACGCGCTCGACCTCGACACCGATCTGGCGTCGGCCGTCGTGGTGGTCGAGTGGGGCGAGGGCGTCGTCGAGCATCTGGCCGACCGGCATCTGCGCTTGCGGCTGCGGCGGGAACCCGAATCCGATGTCCGGACGGCCACGTGGGAGTGGGTGTCGAGCACGTAACCCGGGCCCGAGTAGCCTGGACTACCGTGCTTGTGCTTGCCATCGACACCTCCACACCCGCGGTCACCGCGGGTGTCGTGCAGTTCGACCGGGACTCCGACGACGCCGCCCCGCGGGAGCTGGCGACGCGGGTCACCGTCGACGCCCGTGCGCACGCGGAGGTGCTCACCCCGCAGATTCTCGACTGTCTCGCGCAGAGCGGTCACCCTCCCGCGGATCTCGACGCCGTCGTCGTCGGAGTGGGCCCCGGTCCCTTCACCGGCCTGCGGGTCGGCATGGCCACGGCGGCCGCGTTCGGTGACGCGCTCGGCATCCCCGTCCACGGCGTCTGCAGCCTCGACGCGATCGCGTCCGACGTGGCGACCGGGACCGGTGACCGGGAACTGTTGGTGGTCACCGACGCCCGCCGGCGTGAGGTGTACTGGGCGCGGTACTCGGGGGCGCGGCGTGTCGCGGGACCCGAGGTGGTCAAGCCGTCCGAACTCGACGCGGCCCCCTCGGAGGTCATCGCCGGATCGGCGTCGCACGTGGACATGTTCGATCTGCCGGTGGAGCCGGTGGAGACGCCGTCGCCCCGCGGACTGGTGACGGTCGCGGCACAGGCGCTGCGGGTCGGGGTGGAACCCGAGCCGCTGGTGCCGCTGTATCTGCGACGGCCGGACGCGGTGGAGCTGGCGGACCGGCGCAAATGACTTTCCGGATCGTTCCGATGACCGACGCCGACGCCGATCGGTGCGCGGAGCTCGAGCGGGTGCTGTTCCCCGGTGACGACCCGTGGAGCGCGCAGGCTTTCCGCTCGGAGCTCGCGGGCGGACACAATCGGTACTTCACGGCGCGCGACGACGCGGATGTCCTGATCGGCTACGCCGGCGTGGCGTTGCTCGGGACCGGCATCACTCCCGAGGCCGAGGTGCATACGATCGGTGTGGATCCGACCGCGCAGCGTGGCGGCGTCGGGGGAGCGCTGCTCGCCGAACTGCTGCGGGTCGCGGACAAGTGGGGTGGACCGGTGTTCCTCGAGGTACGCACGGACAACGAACCGGCGATCGCGCTGTACCGACGCGAGGGCTTCGAGATCGTCGGTACCAGGAAGCGGTATTACCAGCCGAGTGGCGCGGACGCCTTCACGATGCGCCGCCCGGCACCGGGTGAGGAGTGACGGCCATGATCGTGATGGGTATCGAGAGTTCGTGCGACGAGACCGGTGTCGGCATCGTCCGTTGGCACGACGACGGTCACTGCGAGCTGCTCGCCGACGAGGTCGCGTCGAGTGTGGACCAGCACGCCCGCTACGGCGGTGTGGTGCCGGAGGTCGCCTCCCGCGCGCACCTCGAGGCGATGGTCCCCACCATGAAGCGTGCGCTCGCCGCCGCCGGCATCGACAAGCCGGACGCCCTCGCCGTGACCATCGGGCCGGGCCTGGCCGGTGCGCTGCTGGTCGGGGTGGCCGCGGCCAAGGCGTACGCAGCGGCCTGGGACGTGCCGTTCTACGCGATCAACCACCTGGGCGGGCACGTCGCGGTCGACACCATCGAGCACGGCCCGATGCCGCCGTGCGTCGCGCTGCTGGTCTCGGGGGGCCACACCCACCTGCTGCACGTCGAGGAGCTGGGGCGCAAGCCGATCGTCGAGCTCGGCACCACCGTCGACGATGCCGCCGGTGAGGCGTTCGACAAGGTGGCCCGGCTGCTCGACCTCGGATTTCCGGGCGGTCCCGCACTCGATCGTCTCGCGCAGCGCGGCGATCGGGACGCCATCGTGTTCCCGCGCGGCATGACCGGACCGCGGGACGCGCGTCACGACTTCTCGTTCTCGGGACTGAAGACCGCGGTCGCGCGGTACGTCGAGGCCAGGCAGCGCGCGGGCGAGGACGTTCCGGTCGCCGACGTCGCCGCCGGATTCCAGGAGTCGGTCGCGGACGTGCTGACGATGAAGGCGGTGCGCGCGGCGCAGGACGTCGGCGTGGACACCCTGGTCCTCGGCGGCGGCGCGACCGCCAACTCCCGGATCCGCTCGTTGGCCGAAGAGCGTTGCGCGGCAGCCGGAATCACGCTCCGCGTGCCCAGCCCCCGGCTGTGCACCGACAACGGTGTGATGATCGCCGCGCTCGGTGCCCACCTGATCGCGGGCGGCGCGCAGCCGTCCCAGCTCAGCTCGGCGACGAACCCGGGGCTGCCGGTGTCGGTGAGCCAGGTTCGGGACTGACCGCAGGGCCCGGCTCGGGCGTCGAGAACGTCGGGGGAGTCGACGGCGTCTGCGGAATCGCCGGAGCCACCGACGGCGGCGGTGTCGAGGGGGCGGAGGAACCGGCCTCGGGTGCCTCCGGGTCGGTCGACAGATTCGGTTCCTCCGGCGTGACCGGATCGGTGGGGGTCACCGGGTCGGTGGGTGTCACCGGGTCGGTGGGGGTGACCGGATCGGTGGGCGTGGTGGGATCGGGAGGCGTCGTCCCGGTCTCGGGCGCCTGCTCGTCGTCGGTCGGCGGCGCGGGCACGGCGTCGGGAAGCCACGTGGGCAGCTCCGGCCACTTCGGCGGAATCCACGGCAGGGTCTCGGTCGGGGTGGCCGAGGTGGTGGTCGGACTCTCGCTGGACGAGTCCGGCGTGGTGGTCGTGGGCGGCGTCGTGATCGACGGCTGGGTCGTCGGGTAGCCGTACGTCGACTGCGGAATCTCTGTGATCGGTAACGGAAGCGCCTGCGTAACGGTGGGATCCCCGGTCGGAATGCCGGTCTCCTCGGGGTTCGCCACGAGCGAGTCGGGCGGCGGTGCCGTCTCGCTGGGGGTGTCGACCAGACTGCCGGTGGGAGCGTAGTTCTCGTTGCTCGACGGAATCATCTCCTTCACGCCGTACCCCAGCAGCAGGGCTCCGACGACGAAGGCGCCGATGAGCGCACCGGACGCGCGGGTGCCCGATCCGGTGACGACGGGAAAGGACTGGCGTTCGTTCGAGCCGGCCAGTAATGCCGCGCCCTTGGCGGCGACGGCCTCGGGTTCCGGAACGGCGATGGTCACCCCGTCGACCGCGGCGTCGAGCGCTTCGGCGAGACCGGGGACGTTGCCGCCGCCGCCGACCAGGACGACCGCGTCCGGCGGGCGCAGGCTTCGGCCCGCGACCTCGGAGACGAATTCGGCTATCCGCGAGGCGATCCCGTCCGGGGTCGCGCCGGCGGCCGCGTCGGCGCTGATCTCGGCGGTGCGATCGCGTACCGCGACGGTCCCGTCGCCGGGGGCCACGATCGTGACGGTCAACCCGGACGAGCCGAGGTCGGTGAGCGCAATGCGGTCGTACTGCGCCACCAGCCCGGTGCTGCGCAGGTAGGTCAGGATCGCGTCGGTCTCGGGCACCAGCCGGATAGCCCGGCGCTGCGTCTTCGCCGCCGAGCGCACGGCAGCCGCCTGGCTCTCGTTGCGATAGGCGACGGCGATCGCGTCGGGTTCGATGCGGCAGTCGGGGACCTGGGTGGTCATCAATCCGATCGCCGACAGCGCCAGTCCGCCGACGTCGGTGTGGGTCCCCAGGTCTGCGGAGATCGTGCGGTACTCGACCGACTGCGCCCCGGTCTCGTCGGTAGTGACGAGTGCGGCGCACACGCCGGCGGCTCCAGCCGAGATTCCCAGTGAGTTGCGCATCGTCCACCTCCCGTTGTCGGTGCGTGTTCGGTCGTGGAACCGTCTCGTTCGGCTCTCGTCGGCGCGGAAAACTCGAGATACTTCGGTACAGACGTGCCGACGTCGTTATCTGAACGTTACCGAATGTCGGGCCGAATTGCTCGTCCTGACGTGTCGGTGCAGGTCGTGGCGGTGGGTTGCACGCGGGGAAGGTCGAAACAGGGCCGTAACCGACGGCGAATCGAGGGACGGATGCCCGACCGTGAAGGTGTGCCGCAGTACGACCGACGGCAGCGTCGGCGGCTGCTGGCGAGAACTCTGTCCCGGGCACTGGTGACCGTGGTGCTGCTGTCCGTCGCGTACTTCGCGCTGCCGATGGATCGCCTGGACGATGCGGGCGCCGTCACGATTCTCGTCGGTGGGCTGGCGTCGGTCGTGGCCCTGTGCATCTGGCAGGTGATGCGCATCATCCGTTCGCCGACGCCGATGTTGCGGGCGGCCGAGGCGCTGGCGGTGACGTTGCCGACCTACTTGTTGGGCTCGGCCACAACGACATTCCTGTTGTCGACGATGGACCCCACCTCGTTCACCGAGCCGTTGACCAGGCTCGACGCGCTCTACTTCACGCTCACCGTCTTCGCGACCGTGGGATTCGGCGACATCGCCCCGGTCGACCAGACGGCACGCGGCGTGGTGACCACGATGATGGTCGGAAACCTGGTGATGCTCGCGGTGGGCGTCAAGGTGCTGACGAACGCCGCGAAGTGGGGCCGGGACCACCGGCGCGACGACACGTCCGGCGAATCCGCGTGAGCCGCAGCGGTCAGCGCAGAGTCGCCACCACCAGTTCGACGTTGTGATCGGGCGACCCACCGAGCAGCTTGGGGTCGGCGTGGATGTCGTTGAACGAGAACTCCCGGTACAGGGAGGCCAGGCCCGCGGGGGAGAAGTCGTCGTAGTCCACCTGATAGGGGCTGTCGGCCTCGATCAACGTCGTCAGCAGCGAGACGGTGCCGTCGTTGTTGTCGACCACCTCGATGATCCGGCCCTGCTGCGGAAAGTCGATGTGCGACGCGGTGTTGATCTCCCAGAAGCTCTGTTCCGCGGTGGGGCCGACCTGCGGCGTGATCCGGTTCTCGTGGGTGTGGCCGTTGATCCAGGCCAGCACGTTGGGGAAGCGGTGCAGCAGATCCACCAGCTGGGCGCCCTTGATTCGCGGCTCGAGGGGGCGCTCGGGATCGGGGAGCGTGTTGGCCATCGTGGTGCTCGTGTGGTGGCTGAACAGCACGAAGAAGGTGTCCGTGCGGCTCTGCGTGACCAGCGCCCCGTTGGTGTCGTAGTACTTGCTGCTGCCGGCCGACAACGTCTGCTCGATCCACCGGAACTGCGCCTCACCGAGTGAGCCGTCGACGAAGCCGGCGCGGTTGGTCGAGTCCATGCTGATGCCGACGACACCGGGCGCGATCTCGAATGTGTAGTAACCGATGCCGGTCTCGTCGGCGTCCGGCGCGAAACCGTGCCCCACCGGGCCCGGTCCTGTGTTGGCCGGATCGAGGTGGGCGGCGATGAACTCCCGGGGCGTGAACGGCTGCCGGCGCGCATCCGGCGTGACGGTGCGCGGAGGGGTGGTGATGGCCGAGAGCAGATTGAGCAGCGCGGTCGGGTCCGAGCTGAGGGCGCTGGAGATCCGCGCCGCCTGATCCGACGAGTCGGGGACCTCGAACTTCTTGTTGCCCGTGTACATCTGCTCGAGGAACGGAATTCCGCTCGGCAGCGTGCCCTCGACCGAGTCGTCGTGGTTGCCGAACACGCAGTACCACTTGGTGTTCAAACCGGGGCTGTCGACGGCCTGCAGCGCGGCGGTGAGTAGGCCGGGCACCTCCGGGAAACCCGTCTGCTTGTAGATGTCCTGCAGCGACGACTCCGGGTTCCAGTACAGCTCGGCGCCCGAGTTCTGCACACCCTCGTACCGGGTCGGGTCGCCGGTGTTGGGCACGATGGTGCCGCCGTTGAGGGCGGTGAGGAACCAGCCCAGCTCGACGAACTCCTTGTTGTCGGTGTTGTCGCCGGTGGTGACGACGGCGTCGAAGTCGCGTTGGGTGTGCGGGCCCCTGCGCAGCGAGTTGACCCGGTCGATGAGCGAGACCAGGCCCTGGGCCGTCATCGTCTCCTGCGGCCGGAACGCGGCTCCCTGGAAGGGGTGGACGTACTCGAATCGAACGGGCGACTGGGCGTCGAGCACGTGGACATCGGTGAGTTGGACCAGTGACGCCAGCGCGGTGCGACGGTCCTCGCGCCCGGACTTCGCCTCCGCCAGATCGTTTCGGACGACCAGCGGCCACCCCGGCCCGGCCGTGAGCCGGCGGTACCCGCTCGTGCCGAGGGGGACGGCGACGGACTCGAGCGTGGTGCCGGCGATCGAGGCGGGCAACGGCGCCGCGAGAGCCTGTCCCACAAGCGGATTCCAGGACCGGTTTCCGATCAGCGGGAGGCCCGCGATTCCGAGAGCTCCCACTCCGGCGGCGCCGAGGAAGGTGCGACGATTCATGCCGTTCATCCGCTGTTCACCCACGCGCACACTGTAGGCGACGGTGAGCTGCGTGGTGTCGCGATCGGCGCAAATGCGCGACTCGTGTCGCGCAGCCGTTCTCGTCGTTTCGAAGCGGGGCCCGGCAGAGGAACTGTCGCATCAGCGCTACTACCGCGGCTCGCTCACGGCTCTTGTCGTCACCGACGGCGGGTGTTACCCATGGAGGACGCCGCTGGGGAGGAGACGGTCATGGTGACGTCGGCGTATCGCGCGGGGACCGGTGAACCTGTGCTGTTGCTGCACGGCTTCACGCTGTCGCACCACGTGTGGCACCGGGTGGTCGACGCGCTCGCGCCCGACTACGACACCCTCGCGCTCACGATGCCGGGACACTGGGGTGGGCCGCGGCTGCGGTGGCGCGAATTGGGTGTCGCGGGTCTGGCGGACGGCATCGAGCGAGAGCTCGATGTGCTCGGTTGGGACACCTGCCACGTCGTCGGGAACTCGCTGGGAGGACAGGTCGCCTTCGAGTTGGCGGCCCGCGGCCGGGCCCGCTCGGTGGCCGCCGTCAATCCGGGAGGTGGCTGGAAACGATTCTCCTACACGGAGTTCCGAACAGGTTTCGGATTCGTGGTGCAGTTCCCGCGCATGGCCCTCGCCCGGCTGATCGGCGACCGGGCGGCTGCCCACGGCTTCTTCCAGCGGCGCGTCATCGCCGATAGCAGTCACGACGTCACGGCCGTCGACCCTGTAGACGCCACCGACGTCGTACGTGCGGTGTCCCACTGTTCGGTGTATCTGCCGATCCTGCTCGCCTTCCTCCGGGACGGACCGCTCACCGGGCTCGAACGGATCGTGGCGCCGACGACGCTGATCCTGGGCGAGTGCGACACCTTCCTGGCGCGGGACACGTGCATCCAGCGTTTCGTCGACGAGCTGCCGGGACCGGTGGAGGAGATCGTCCTTCCCGCCGTCGGGCACATTCCCATGCTCGAGAACCCCGGACTCGTGGCGCGGGCGGTGCGCACACATCTCGAGCGGGTGGCGGGCCGCGACGTCGTGGCGTGAGTCGGTGTGCGAGCCGGTCTCGGCTCTGAGAGCAGCCGGGTTGTCGGGGGTCTCCGTTACGATCGAAAACATGTTCGATACCGGGGGTGGGGTCGGAGAGCGGGCGGCAGACGATGCCGCCCTCGAGGCGGTGCGTTTCACCGAGCTGTCGCAGCTCGCTCGGGTCGAGAACGCACACGCCGCGCGAAAGGTGTTGTTGGCGGGGGAGCTGACGCTGGCCGCCCTCGAGCGCGACGTACAGCTGCGGGGCAACGACATCCGCGATTGCGGCAACGAAGCGCTTGCCGAGGTCTCGATCCGGCTGGGGTGCTCGCACACGATGGCGTCTCACTTCTGCGATCTCGGGGTGGATCTGCGCCTGCGTCTTCCGTTGACGCGGGCGGCGTTCCTGGCCGGTGAGCTCGACTACGCCCGCGCCTGGCGGATACACCGTGAGACCGTCGGACTGCTTCCCGGAACGGTGGCGCTGCTCGAGCACGAGATCGTCGAATCGGCGCGCCGGCTGGCGCCCGCCGCTCTCGGCCGGGAGATCCGGGAGCTGATCGTGCGGGCCAGTCCGGACGAGGCGGCGACGGACCGTGAACTCGCGGAAGCGGAGTGCCGGGTCAAGGTTCGTCCCGTCGGGCCGTTGTCGGAGTTCACTGCGGTGCTCACTGCCGAACAGGGACAGGCGGCCTGGCAGCTGGTCTGCGAAATGGCCGAAACCGTGTGTGTCAGGGACCGGCGCGGTCGTCAGGCCCTGCTCGTCGACGCCTTCATGGCGTTGGTGCACGGGGAAGCGGCACTGCCGTGCACGTGTGAGAAGTCCGAGTGTCCGAAGGCGGGTGGCGCGACGGCACCGTCGCGACGGAAGCCGCTCGTGCAGATCACCGTCGACGTCGCGACGTTGCTCGGGTTGACGGCATCGCCCGCGTACCTCGACGGTCACGGCCCGATCGATCCGCAGTTGGCCCAGGTGCTCGCCGAGGATGCGACCTGGCAGGCAGTGCTGACCGAAATGCTGGATCTGGCGACCGAACTCGGACTCGTGACGGATCGACGGATGCACCCGGCCGAAGAACCGGAGCCGGATGTCGAGCCGGAGTCGGACACGGGGCCGGAGCCAGAGCCGCAGTCGCAGTCGGAGTCGGAATCGGAACCGGATGAACCGCGTCCAGGACTCGGGCCGCACCGACGTATGCACGTATTCAGGACGCGCGGGTCTCGACATCGGGGCTGCCGACTACCGGTGCCGGTGACACGCAGACGCCCGTTAGCGGGAACACCGCCCGCGGGGGTGGGGACGACGGCTGCCGCGATCGAGCGTGCGGTCGAAGCCGGTCCCGTGACGACCCGTCGAGGACAGTGCCGCGGCGGGCACTCGGGCGCGACGTCGCCACCGGACGGGGCGCTGGTCTACCGGCCCGACGCCGCGACGACAGCAATGGTTCGCACCCGAGACGGGCACTGCCGGTTCCCGGGGTGCTCCGTGCCCGCGGCGCGCTGCCAGCTCGACCACGTCGTGCCGTTCTCCCACCTCGACCCGAAGGCGGGCGGGTGGACCGTCGTACCGAATCTGCAGTGCCTGTGCCAGTTCCACCACAACCTGAAGACCTCAGGCCGCTTCGCCGCGACGATGCTCGCCGGTGGCGTCGTCGTGTGGACGAGCCCGTATCGGACCACCACCCTCACCCTGCCGGGCGGCGCAATCGCCCGCGACCCCGCACCAGCACTGACCCCGCGCGTCCCGCGGCGACGCGGCAGCGGGCCGGCGAGGAAGGATCAGCCCGACGTCGGGCCGCCCCCGTTCTGACCGGCGTCGTTCCGGTCGGTGCCGAGTCGGACGTCCGCGACCAAGCCGTGGTGGTCGGAGCCTGCGACATGGATGCGCTCGAGCGAGGTGGCCTGCGCGCCCTTGGTGAGAATGTGATCGATTCCCACGATCGCCGGATAGCGCTTGTCCGTGGGGTAGGTCGGCAGAATGCCCGCCCCCAGCTGATCGGCGGCATCGACGTAACCGCCTCGGCGGAGGTCTCGGAACTTGCGATGCGCGTACGTGGCGTTGAAGTCGCCACTGACGATCACATTGTCCTGCGCCGCAGCCCGGTCCATCTCGTCGCGCAACCGATCGAAGTCCTCCGTCCAGTCGGCAGCCGGCGCGATGTACGCCGGAACCGGATGCACGTCGTACAACTGGACCGAGCGGGGGAGACCGGCGTCGAGCTCGACCGCGAGATTCGTCAGCGCCATCCCCGCGACCGTCCGCCCGTTCGACAACGGCAGCCGACTGTAGACACCGGCCCCGCCGCCTTCCGTCGCGTGTGGCGCCAGGAAGGTGTGCGGCAGAGTCTCCTCGAGCCCCGCGGTGCGCAACGCCGCGACGGCCGGCTCGGTCAGCTCCTGGATCGCCAGCACGTCGATCTTTCGCTCGCGCACGGTCTGCACCAGCGCCTGCGGGTCGGCCGATCCGACCATGATGTTGGACTGCATCACCCGGATCGACGGCCCTTGCGGGTCGGTGTCCGATCCTGCGGCGCCGTCGACCCACAGCGGACCGAACGACCACGCACCCAGTGCGAGCACCAGCGCGGAGATGCCCGACAGGACCCACTGCCGCGCCGCGGCAGTGACGATCGCCCCGACGACCGTCACGGCCATCAGCAGCGGCGCGAACGACGCGGCCACGATGACGACGTTGGTGGAGGCGCCGGATCGGAACGCCACCAGCGCGGCCACGCCGGACGCGATGCCCACTCCACCGATCACCGTCGCCGCGCGGCGCGCTGCGGTGCTGCCCCTCATCGCCGACCCCCTACGTCGTCCCAGCCGAAGCCGCAGCTTATCCGCCGCTCCGCGTCCGGGCCGCCGACCGGCCTCACCCGGACCTCGCGCGTGCGCCACGTGATCCCGTTGCAGGACATTCCCGCCGAAGCCCGCGGCACGATCAACGAGGGGTGACGGCAGCCGTGACGACTCCAGCGGGCGTTGCCCTTGAGTGCTGGCACTCGCATGTATAGAGTGCTAGTCGACGCTGAGCGAGTCCCGGCACCCGCGACGACGGGGCTTGTGAGGAGTCACCGTGGTGACTGAACTGATCGTGGTCCGAGGAACGGCCTCGGGCCCAACGAACCCCTGAAAGTGGAGGGCTCATCGTGGCGAGCGTGAACATCAAGCCGCTCGAGGACAAGATCCTCGTCCAGGCCAACGAGGCCGAGACGACGACTGCCTCCGGCCTGGTCATCCCCGACACGGCGAAGGAGAAGCCCCAGGAGGGCACCGTCGTCGCCGTTGGTCCCGGCCGCTGGGACGAGGACGGCGAGAAGCGCATTCCGCTGGACGTCCAGGAAGGCGACACCGTCATCTACAGCAAGTACGGCGGAACCGAGATCAAGTACGCCGGCCAGGAGTACCTGATCCTGTCGGCTCGCGACGTGCTGGCTGTCGTCGCCAAGTAAGCCTCACGCCTCCCGCCCCGGAGTTCCGCATCGGACCCGGGGCGGAGTGCGTTTACCCCGGCGCAAACCCTGATATCCAGGAGTAGCTGAATCAATGTCCAAGCAAATTGAGTTCAACGAGAAGGCCCGGCGCGCGCTCGAGCGCGGCGTCGACCAGCTCGCCGACGCCGTCAAGGTCACCATCGGCCCGCGCGGTCGGCACGTCGTGCTCGCCAAGGCATTCGGCGGCCCCACCGTCACCAACGACGGTGTGAGCATCGCCCGCGAGATCGAGCTCGAGGACCCGTTCGAGAACCTCGGTGCCCAGCTCGTCAAGAGCGTCGCGACCAAGACCAACGACGTTGCGGGCGACGGCACCACCACCGCCACCGTGCTGGCACAGGCTCTGGTCAAGGCCGGTCTGAAGAACGTTGCGGCCGGCGCCAACCCGATCGCACTCGGCGCGGGTATCAGCAAGGCCGCCGACGCCGTCTCCGAGGCGCTGCTCGCCGCCGCCACCCCGGTCGAGGGCAAGAACGCCATCGCCCAGGTCGCCACCGTCTCGTCGCGTGACGAGGAGATCGGCGAAATGGTCGGCGAGGCCATGACTCGCGTCGGCGTCGACGGTGTCGTCACGGTCGAGGAGTCCTCGACCCTGCACACCGAGCTCGTCGTCACCGAGGGCGTCCAGTTCGACAAGGGCTTCATGTCGCCCTACTTCATCACCGACATCGACGCGCAGCAGGCCGTCCTCGAGGACGCGCTGGTTCTGCTGTACCGCGAGAAGATCGGCTCCCTGCCCGAGTTCCTGCCGCTGCTCGAGAAGATCGCCGAGTCGGGCAAGCCGGTCCTGATCATCGCCGAGGACATCGAGGGCGAGGCCCTGTCGACTCTCGTGGTGAACTCGATCCGCAAGACGCTCAAGGCCGTTGCCGTCAAGGCGCCGTTCTTCGGCGACCGCCGCAAGGCGTTCCTCGACGACCTCGCCGTCGTCACCGCGGGCACCGTCATCACCGCCGACATGGGCATCACGCTCAAGGAGGCCGGTCTGGACCTGCTCGGCTCCGCACGTCGCGTCGTGGTCACCAAGGACGAGACGACGATCGTCGACGGCGCCGGCACCGAGGCGGACATCCAGACCCGCGTCGCACAGCTCAAGCGCGAGATCGAGAACACCGACTCCGACTGGGACCGAGAGAAGCTCGAGGAGCGCCTCGCGAAGCTGGCCGGCGGCGTCGCCGTCATCAAGGTCGGCGCGGCCACCGAGACCGATCTCAAGGAGCGCAAGTTCCGGGTCGAGGACGCGGTCAACGCGGCCAAGGCTGCGGTCGAGGAGGGCATCGTCCCCGGCGGCGGATCCGCGATCGTGCAGGCCGGCCGGACCCTGACGGCCCTGGCCGACTCGCTGTCCGGTGACGAGGCCACGGGCGTCGAGGTCGTGCGCACCGCGCTCGCGGCCCCGCTGTACTGGATCGCCACCAACGCCGGCCTCGACGGCGCCGTCGTGGTCGGCAAGGTCTCCGAGTCGGATGCGGGCCACGGTTTCAACGCCGCGACCCTCACCTACGGCGACCTGCTCGCCGACGGTGTCGTCGACCCGGTCAAGGTGACGCGTTCGGCCGTCGTGAACGCGGCGTCCGTCGCCCGCATGGTGCTCACGACCGAGAGTGCCGTCGTCGAGAAGCCCACCGAGGAAGAAGCGGATCACGGGCACGGCCACGCGCACTGATCTGCTCGGCATCGGCTGAGACGGAAAGGACCCCCGGACGAATTCGTCCGGGGGTCTTCTGCTCTCGTGGGACCGGCGCCGGTCAGGTGAGCGGGATCGACGCGAACATGTCACCCGTCGGCGACGTCGATCCACCCGGGGGCTCCACCGTGAACCCCAGCCGGGTCGCGCCGTCGATGCCCTCGAGCACCGCCGTGGTCGTGGGCGCCACCTGGTCGGGCGCCATCGTCCCGGCAGCCACCTGGTCGTCGTCGTGCACGAGCCACATCTGGTACACCGTGTCCGGCTTCGGCGGGGTCACGCCGTTCATCACCAGCATCGCGGCGTTGGCCTGCTTCGAGTACATCGCGGTGGCCGTACCGCCGCCCGGGACCGCGGTCGACGACGACTGCAGGTCGGGCGCGTCGAGGATCTGAGCGGTGACCGACGCCGGCTGCGGAGTCTCGGTGAGCTCGCGTCCGATCACGACCCCGCCGGCGAGGAGAACCGCCGCGGCAGCCACCGAGGCGACCGCGGTCTGCCACCGGGGTCGACCCTTCCGCCGGGCCGTGAGATCGTCACCCTCGACCGTGCGGAGCAGGCCGTCGCGCAACGAGATCCGTGGCGTCACCGCGACGAGAGAACTCGCGGCCGCCATCGTCTCGCGCGCCAGCCGCACGGCGGTGTCGAACTCCGCCCGGGTCGTGGCGTCGACGGCGGACAGACGGGCGTGCAGTGCCCGCTCGTCCTCGTCGTCGAGGGCGTGAAGGGCGTACAGATGCGCCCACTCCATCAGGTCGTCATCCATCTCACATCACCCCCAGACATCCTCTGAGCCTTGACAATCCGTCTCTGATCCGGGACTTGACGGTGGGAACCGCTACACCGAGTTCGGTCGCCACTTCCCGGTACGTCCGGCCACCGTAGTACGCGAGCGTCACCGACTGACGCTGGATCTCGGTGAGTGCCTGCAGGCAGTCGAGCACGGCCTGCCGCTCGGCGCGGCGCGAGACCTCCTCGGTCACCTCGTCGAATTCGCCGACGCGATTGGTGGTCTCGTAGACCAGCTCCCGGTCGGTGTGCGACTGCTCGGAGCGCACCCGGTCCACCGCGCGCCGGTGCGCCAGCGTCATCAGCCACGACAGGGGAGAGCCACGGCCGGGATCGAACGTGCTCGCCGACTTCCAGACCTGGAGGAATACCTCCTGGGTGGTCTCCTCGGCGTACCCCGGATCGCGCAGCACCCGCAGGATCAGCCCGTAGACCCGGGCGCCGGTGAGATCGTAGAACTGCGCGAACGCCTGCGTGTCGGCAGAAGCGATGCGCTGCAACAGCGGTCGGAGCACCGCCGCCTCGTCACCGCGGGTGACGGCCAGACGTCCGTTGTCCGACGGGCAGGCGTCGTCCCCGCCGGGGGAACCGGCCGCGGTCACGTGTCCTCGTTCGCAAGCATCGAGGATCACCGTAGCGTCCGCGGGTCGGGACCCCCGGCATTGGGACGACGTTCGGGCCGCCCCGGCGTCGGCGTGCACCGGTCGGGCTCGTCGATCAGCTCGGCATCAGGACCGAGTCGAGCAGGTAGACGGTCGCGTTCGCGGTCTGGACACCGCCGCACACGACGCCGGCCTCGTCCACCTTCAGGTTGTCGCCCGAGCCGGTGACCGTCACGTCCGAACCCTCGACGGTCGCGTGCGTGCCGTCGACCTGGTCGGGGGCCAGCTGCCCGGGCACCACGTGGTAGGTGAGGATCTTGGTCAGCAGCGCATCGTCGGTCTTCAGCTGCTCGACGGTGGCCGGATCGAGCTTCGCGAACGCCGCGTCGGTCGGGGCGAACACGGTGAACTGGCCACCGTTGAGGGTGTCGACCAGGTTGACGTCGGGGTTGAGCTGTCCGGACACCGCCGCGGTCAACGTCTTCAGCATCGGATTGTTCGACGCCGCGACCGCGACCGGATCCTGGGCCATCCCGTTCACCGATCCCGGGCCGTCGGGGACCATCGCGGCGTATTCGGCGCAGCCCGGACCGACGAGGTTCGCGGCCGGTGCGGCCGTCCCCGACATGGCGGACGACGGGCTCTCCATCATGGTCGTCGTCGTGGTGGTCGAATCGTTGGAGTCGTTCGAGTCGTCGGACGAACACGCGCTCAGGCCGAGCAGGGCGATCGAGGCGGCGGCGGCGACGGCGAAAGTACGGGTCTTCGTGTTCATGGGTCTGCCTTCCTGACGGATGCTCCGTGCACTGTCGCTGAGGACTTCGGAGCGGCCGCCGGGGCGGATGGGTGCGACCGTCATGCACCACCCGGACACGACGACGGCCCGCGGAATCCCGATCGGATTCCACGGGCCGCGGCCGCGTTCGTCATCGACGATTCACGTCATCCTTCAGGCGATGCGCCGGCGGGACTGGCGAGTGAGCGTCTCGCGCTCGGCCTCCGACATCCCGCCCCAGATCCCGTACGGCTCGGACACGGCGAGCGCGTGGTTGCGGCACTGGGCCAGAACCGGGCAGCGGCGGCACGTCTCCTTGGCCCGGCTCTCCCGCTGCGCCCGGGCCCGGCCGCGCTCGCCGTCCGGATGGAAGAACATCGAGGAATCCATGCCGCGACACAGCCCTCGCATCTGCCAATCCCAGATGTCGGCGTTGGGGCCGGGAAGATGATTCGGTACAGGCATACAAGGACTCCTCTGTCAGCAGGCTCGCGATGAAGCGTGCGAGCGGCCCGCCACCCCCCGTGGATGACGGGACCAATGAAAATCGGTCACGCACAGGCAACCGTAAAGGTGCGCACGAAATCGCGTCAACACTTTCAGCGGGTGGCGATTTGCATATCCGTGGTGTCGAGAATTAACGGGACGGTCATTTACATCAGGGTCCGGGTGTGATTACGTGGCGGAACGCGGGCCGTGCGTGTCTGTGCAGGCAGGACTGCGCTCCACCTGGACGATCGTCCGGAATAAGTCGGTCGGTCGGGTTACCCGGGAGTATTGTTCGCCATTCTTGTTAACCTCCCGGCTACGTATTCTTCAAATTTGAATCACTACGGCGTCGACTCGCAAACTGTACGGACCCACTCGCATTTTGACGGTCGTCCAGTTGGATTGAATTTGTCCGTTTCGGGACTTTCGTCGACGGCGGGGTGAGGGCGCGGGCCCCGGGTGGTGCGATGATCGCCGGATGCTTCGCGACGTTGCGTTCGGCCCCGATCCCGGCCGTTGTCCCCTGCCCGGGACCGGTGATCCGGAGGAGCGGTGGCTCCGGGCGGTGGCCTACGGCGGCCAGGGTCGATACGCCCGGGCGCGGGCCGAACTCGCGCGTGCGGCGAGTCCCGGTGTCTCTCCCGCGCTCGCATCGCTGGCGGCGAGCACGCGGGCCTCACTGCTGCGGCAGCTGGGCTCCCACGCCGTCGCCTCCGGGTACGACGGCGCCGCGCTGGCTCTGGTGGGCCGGTCCCGCAGCGCCGACCCCGCCGACGACGGCCTGCTGCACGAGGCGCGGTGCGATGCACTGACCGGACTCGCGGCCGATGCGCTGGGGTGCGGCAGGTTGACGGCGGCGCACCGCCTGCTGTCACGCTGCCGCGACTATCTGAGCGAGGTCGACGACGCCCACCGGCTGTGGCGCCAGCACGTGCGACTCGACTGGGTGCGGGCGGAGGTGGCGCTGGCATCCGGTGATTTCGGCACCGCGACGGCGCGGGCGCAGGCGGCCGTCGACCGGTCCGCCGAATGCCCCTCGGTCCGTCACCGCGTCAAGTCGGCACTGCTGCTGGCGGCGGCCGCCACCGGTCGGCCCGACTCGGATCTCGCGGTACAGACCGCCGAACGGGTGCTCGCCGACAGTTGCGAACACGGGCTGCTGCCGCTGCAGTGGGCGGCGGCGATGCTGCTCGACGGCATCCGGCCCAGTGCGGCGGTCCGGGAAGTGCGCGACGAGTGTGCCCGCACCATCGTGCAGCGGGGCGGAAGGTTCACGATTTGACCGCCGGATATTCGTACGATGCACTGTCCCGTCCGGGTCGGTCGTTACTCTTACAGACGTTCCGTCGCGAGGCGGAAGCACACCCGGCTGGGGGGACGTGCCACTGTAACGCCAGGATTCGCTCTGACGATGTCTAACACGGGTGAAGAGTTGAACTCCGCCGTCGCCGCTGCCGCGCAGGGCGATCGGAATGCTCTGGCCCAAGTCCTGCAGAGTATTCGGCCGATGGTCGTTCGATACTGCCGTGCGCGGGTGGGGGCCGCGGAGCGGGGAAGTCTGTCCGCGGACGACGTGGCCCAGGAGGTGTGCCTGGCTGTCATGACGGCGCTGCCGCGCTACCAGGATCAGGGCCGACCGTTCATGGCCTTCGTGTACGGAATCGCCGCCCACAAGGTCGCGGACGCCCACCGAAACGCGGCGCGTAACAAATCCGATCCAGTTGCTGAAGTACCAGATGTCGTTTCCTCCGAGGACGGGCCCGAAGATCGGGCGCTGAGTTCGGAGACGAGTCGACAGGTGAACGCGCTGCTGGAAACGCTTCCCGAGAAGCACCGCGAGATCCTCGTCCTCCGTCTCGTCGTCGGACTCTCTGCGGAGGAGACGGCGGCCGCGGTCGGAAGTACCGCGGGAGCGGTCCGCGTGGCTCAGCACCGAGCCATCGCGAAGTTGAAGAAGGAAGTGACGAGAGCAGGTGAGAGACATGGCTAGGGGACACAATGGCGAGCCGGGCGATCCCCACGCCGATCTCGCCGGGAACGGCGGTCCGGTCGACGTGTCGGCCGTACGCCGTGACGACGCGCTGATCGACGCGATTGCCGGCGACGGGCCGGTCGCGACCGACAGTCCCGAGGAGTACCAGGTCGCGGCTCTGCTGGCGAACTGGCGAACCGAGATTCTCGCGCAACCGATGCCCGCCGAGCCGGATCTCGACGAGATCGTCGAGCGGGTGGGCCGCGAACTCGAGGCCACGCGCTCGCTCACGACCACCCGCACCCGTTCGGGCCGCGGTCAGCTCCGTCTGCTCCGTCCGATCGCCGCGGCGGCCGCGGTCGTCGCGATCGCGATGGGCGGAATGACGATCTTCTCGTACAACGCCGAACCGGGCGATCCACTGTGGGGCGTCAAGCAGGTCGTCTTCACCGAACGCGCCGCGTCCACGGTCGCCAAGATCGACACCACGTCCAACCTGGAAGAGGCCGAGCGGCTCATCGCGACAGGTGACACGGCCGGGGCCAAGGCCAAGCTCGAATCCGCCGCGGCGCGCGCGAACGCCGTGAACGAGGCGGGCACCCGGGACGAACTGAACGGCTGGCGGCAGCGGCTCCTCACCGAACTCGACAAGGTCCTCCCGCCGCTCCCGCCCGCCCCGGTCCCCTCCGAGGGAGTGGACGGAACCACCGGTCAGTCGTCCTCGGTGCCGGGCAGCGAGCTCGGCTCGACCGCGACGTGGGCGCCGACGACGACGCCGAACCCGGGGCTCATGTCGATCCCCGCCACGTCGACCGCCCCGCAGACGCCGCCGGAAACCACGTCCGCCACGCCGACGCCGGTCACCTCGGTGCCGTCGACGTCGTCGCCGACCCCCACCTCGACGTCGGCGCCCGCCACCTCGACCTCGCGCGCGACCAGCGGATCGATCGACGGTTCACCGCCGTCGCTGCCGGCGTTGCCGCGCTGACTCCGCACCCCCGTCAACGGCCACGGCCCGGCAGGAATGTCCTGCCGGGCCGTGGCCGTGTTCGAAAGAGAGTCGGTGCGGCTCAGAGATCGAAGCCGTCGCCGTGGAGCGCGTCGTTCATCGACGCATCCGCGTATCCGCGGCAGTAGTCCCACGTGACGTACGCGTCGGGCGAGGGGTCGTAGGCCGGCTCGTGCGGGCGGACCGTTCCGTCGACCAGCAGCTGGAGCAGGTTCGCGCGGAGCATGTCCCAGTCGTGGTAGTGATCCTGCTGGCAGTCCTCGCAGCACACGACCAGTCCGCGGATGCCGCGGTGGCCGAGCAGTGCCTCGTACACGGCCAGGTCCGCGAGGTCCTCCTCGACGGCGAGGCGCTCGTGAGGATCCAGCGGCTGGCCCGGTTCGATGGCGTCGAGCGCAGCGGACGGGTCGGCGGGGTCGCCGGCGAAGGGGTCCGGCGGGAGACCGGGAGGCAGTTGATCGCGCACAACACCACGGTACGCAGGTCATCCCGGTCTGCGCTAGCCGATACTCGCCGGTGCGTCGCGGGGGCGCGCGCGTGCCGCCCAGCGGAAGCCGATATCTGCGAGCCGATACCATGGACGCCATGGACGCGGGCGCGGAATAGTTTCCGGCGTCCGCACCTTCTTCCTTTACCGATCGACGACGCTTCATGGAGGGCCCGAGCCGCATGAGTAGTTCCGCAGGGCACGTGCACACCGGGGGAGACGACCCGAACAAGGTTGCGATGCTGGGTCTCACCTTCGACGACGTGCTGCTGCTCCCGGCGGCATCCGACGTCGTCCCCAACCAGGTGGACACCTCGACTCAGCTGACGCGCGACATCCGGCTGAACGTGCCACTCGTCAGTTCCGCGATGGACACCGTCACCGAGGCGCGCATGGCCATCTCGATGGCGCGCGCCGGCGGCATGGGTGTGCTGCATCGCAACTCGTCCGTCGAGGCGCAGTCCGGTTGGGTCGAGACCGTCAAGCGCTCCGAGGCCGGCATGGTCACCGACCCGGTCACGTGCCGTCCCACCGACACCATCGCCGACGTCGAGGCGATGTGTGCCCGCTTCCGCATCTCCGGCCTCCCGGTCGCCAACGACGCGGGCGAGCTCGTCGGCATCATCACCAACCGCGACATGCAGTTCGAGGTCGACCAGAACCGTCAGGTCGCCGAGGTGATGACCAAGGCGCCGCTGATCACCGCGCGTGAGGGCGTCACCGCGGAGGTCGCGCTCGGCCTGCTGCGCCGTCACAAGATCGAGAAGCTGCCGATCGTCGACGGCCAGGGCAAGCTCACCGGCCTCATCACGGTCAAGGACTTCGTCAAGACCGAGCAGTACCCCAACGCCACCAAGGACCGGGACGGCCGCCTGCTGGTCGGCGCCGCGGTCGGTGTCGGCGACGACGCGTGGACCCGCGCGATGACGCTCACCGACGCCGGTGTCGACGTGCTCGTCGTCGACAGCGCTCACGGTCACTCCCGTGGCGTGCTGGAGATGATCACCAAGCTCAAGGGTGAGATCGGGGACCGCGTCCAGCTCATCGGCGGCAACGTCGCCACCCGCGCGGGTGCCCTTGCGCTGGTCGAGGCCGGCGCGGATGCCGTCAAGGTCGGTGTCGGTCCCGGCTCGATCTGCACCACCCGTGTCGTCGCCGGTGTCGGCGCCCCGCAGATCACCGCGATCCTGGAAGCGACCGCGGCGTGCAAGCCGCTCGGTGTGCCGGTCATCGCGGACGGCGGCCTGCAGTTCTCCGGTGACGTCGCCAAGGCTCTCGCGGCCGGTGCGTCGACCGCGATGCTGGGTTCCCTGCTCGCCGGCACGGCCGAGTCCCCGGGCGAGCTGATCCTCGTCGGCGGCAAGCAGTTCAAGAGCTACCGCGGCATGGGTTCGCTCGGCGCGATGCAGAGCCGCGGCCAGGGCAAGTCCTACTCCAAGGACCGCTACTTCCAGGACGACGTCCTCGCCGAGGACAAGCTGGTCCCCGAGGGCATCGAGGGCCGGGTGCCGTTCCGCGGTCCGCTCGGGCAGGTCATCCACCAGCTCGTCGGCGGTCTCCGGGCGGCC
This sequence comes from Rhodococcus sp. SGAir0479, assembly GCF_005484805.1. NCBI lineage: Bacteria > Bacillati > Actinomycetota > Actinomycetes > Mycobacteriales > Nocardiaceae > Rhodococcus > Rhodococcus sp. SGAir0479. The sequence continues at coordinate 2,869,232 of NZ_CP039432.1, read as the reverse complement.
ATGGGCTACACCGGCTCCGCCTCCATCGAGCAGCTGCAGGAAGCGCAGTTCGTCCAGATCACCGCGGCCGGCCTCAAGGAGAGCCATCCGCACGACATCACCATGACGGTCGAAGCGCCCAACTACGCTGCCCGCTAAGCACACCTAACAATCGAGAAAGGGGCGCGCGTGCGCGACCTCGTCGAAATCGGCATGGGCAGATCAGCCCGACGCACCTACGAGTTGGACGACATCAACATCGTTCCCTCTCGCCGGACCCGTTCCTCCAAGGAGGTGTCGACGGCCTGGCAGATCGATGCGTACCGCTTCGACATCCCGGTGCTGGCCCACCCGACCGACGCGCTCGTGTCGCCGTCGTTCGCGATCGAGCTGGGCAAGGCCGGCGGTCTCGGTGTCATCAACGGTGAGGGCCTGTGGGGTCGGCACGCCGACGTCGAGGCCAAGCTCGTCGAACTCGCGGAGATGGCCGACAAGGAAGTCGACCCGGACGCCGCGGTCGCGCGCCTGCAGGAGCTGCACGCCGCGCCGCTGCAGCCGGGGCTGCTGGCCGCGGCCGTCGCGCAGGTCCGTGACGCCGGTGTCACCACCGCGGTCCGGGTGAGCCCGCAGAATGCGCGCGCGCTCACCCCCGAGCTGGTCAAGGCGGGTATCGACCTGCTGGTCGTGCACGGCACGATCATCTCGGCCGAGCACGTCGCGCACGGGGACAGCGAGCCGCTGAACCTCAAGACGTTCATCTCCGAGCTCGACGTCCCGGTCATCGCGGGCGGCGTGAGCGATCACCGCACCGCGCTGCACCTCATGCGCACCGGCGCGGCGGGCGTCATCGTCGGCTACGGCTCCACCGAGGGCGCCACCACCACCCGTGAGGTCCTCGGCATCGGTGTGCCGATGGCGACGGCCATCGCCGACGCCGCCGCGGCACGTCGCGACTACCTCGACGAGACCGGTGGCCGCTACGTGCACGTCATCGCCGACGGCGACATCACCACGTCGGGTGACTTCGCCAAGGCCATCGCGTGTGGTGCCGACGCGGCCGTCATCGGTGCGCCCCTCGCGGTCGCGCAGGAGGCCCCGGGCGGCGGCTGGTTCTGGCCGTCCGCCGCGGCACACCCGTCGATGCCGCGCGGTTCGCTGCTGCCGGTGTCGTACGGCGAGCGTCCGAGCCTGGCGCAGGTGCTCACCGGCCCGTCCGACGATCCGTACGGCTCGCTCAACTTCGTCGGCGGCCTGCGCCGCTCGATGGCGAAGTCCGGCTACTCCGACCTCAAGGAGTTCCAGAAGGTCGGCCTGAGCGTTCGCGCGTGACGCCCGACTGACTCACCCTTCCCTGTGGCCGAATGTCACATCCGTTCAGTGGAACCGAACTGGTGTGACGTTCGGCCACAGGCGTTTTCCGGGGATCGTCCACCGTTTCTGAAACCGGTAGTTACAGTTAGAGGCACCCCTGTGTCCCCAGTCACAGGGGGTCGGTGCATACTGGCGAGTAGCAACGGGTGAACTTCGGTGGAGGTGTGCAATGGGGCAGTTGAGCAGGCAGCGCAAAACCGACTACGACGTGCTCATCGTCGGTTCGGGATTCGGTGGCAGCGTCACCGCGCTTCGCCTCGTCGAGAAGGGCTACAAGGTCGGGGTGCTCGAGGCCGGGCGTCGGTTCGCCGACCGCGACTTCGCCAAGACCTCGTGGGACCTCAAGCGGTTCCTGTGGGCGCCCGCGCTCGGCTGCTACGGCATCCAGCGCGTCCACCTGCTGCGCGACGTGCTCATCCTCGCCGGCGCGGGCGTGGGCGGCGGGTCGCTCAACTACGCCAACACGCTCTACAAGCCGCCCGCGTCGTTCTTCCGGGATCCGCAGTGGCGCGACATCACCGACTGGGACGCCGAGCTCACCCCGCACTACGAGCAGGCCCGCAAGATGCTCGGTGTCGTGCAGAACCCGCACATGACGCCCGCCGACGAGGTCATCAAGTCGGTGGCCGAGGACATGGGCGTCGGCGACACCTTCATCCAGACGCCGGTCGGCGTCTTCTTCGGCGAGCCCGGCAAGACCGTCGACGACCCCTACTTCGGCGGCGTCGGCCCGGCCCGCACCGGCTGCATCGAGTGCGGCGAGTGCATGACCGGGTGCCGGCACGGCGCCAAGAACACGCTGCTCAAGAACTACCTCGGGCTCGCCGAGCGGGCGGGCGCCACGATCGTGCCGATGACCACGGTCGACTCGCTGCACGAGGCGTCCGACGGCACATGGGACGTCGTGACCCGCCGCACCGGTGCGAAGGTCCGCAAGAACCACAAGACCTACACCGCGAAGTACGTCGTCGTCGCGGCCGGCACGTGGGGCACCCAGCACCTGTTGCACAAGATGAAGGACACCGGCACGCTCCCCAAGCTGTCGGACCGGCTCGGGGAACTGACCCGCACCAATTCGGAGTCGATCGTCGGCGCCGGGAAGTACGAGGTCGATCCCGCGATGGAGCTGACGAAGGGCGTCGCGATCACGTCGTCGTTCCATCCCACGTCCGACACCCACATCGAACCGGTCCGCTACGGCAAGGGCTCCAATGCGATGGGCCTGCTGCAGACGCTCATGACCGACGGCGACGGTCCCACCCCGCGGTGGGTCAAGCTCCTCGGCATCATCGCGAAGAACCCGCGCCAGATGCTGCGGATGCTGTCGGTGCGGAACTGGAGCGAGCGCACGATCATCGCGCTCGTGATGCAGAACCTCGACAACTCGATCACCACGTACACCAAGCGCGGGGTCCTCGGTCGCCGCAAGGTCACCAGCAAGCAGGGACACGGCGAACCCAACCCGACGTGGATCCCCGCGGGCAACGAGGCCACCCGCCGGATCGCCGACAAGATCGACGGCGTCGCGGGAGGCACGTGGGGCGAGGTGTTCAACATCCCGCTGACCGCACACTTCCTCGGCGGCTGCACCATCGGTGCCGACGCCGAACACGGCGTCATCGACCCGTACCACCGCGTGTACGGATACCCGACGCTCAGTGTCGTCGACGGCGCAGCGGTCTCGGCCAACCTGGGCGTGAACCCGTCGCTCACGATCAGCGCGCAGGCCGAGCGGGCCGCGTCGCTGTGGCCGAACAAGGGCGAGCAGGACACCCGGCCCGCCCAGGGCGAGCCGTACCGGCGCGTGGATCCCGTCGCGCCCGCGGCGCCCGTCGTCCCGGCCCACGCGCCCGCGGCGCTGACGCTGCCGATCGTCGAGATCCGCGGTGGTCAGATGGAGGACCGGCGAGAGGGCACCGAAGCGGGCAGTGGGGTCGCCTAGGCCGGGGACGGCACCGGAGCTGCGCATATTAGACTTGTGCAGGTGTCAGAAACCCAGCAGGACAGGCCGGTTCTCGTCGTCGACTTCGGAGCCCAGTACGCGCAGCTGATCGCTCGCCGCGTACGTGAGGCAAAGGTCTTCTCGGAAGTGGTGCCGCACACCACGACCGTCGAGGAGATCGCGGCGAAGAAGCCGCTCGCGGTCGTCCTGTCCGGTGGCCCGTCGAGCGTGTACGACGAGGGTGCGCCGCAGCTCGACGCCGGCCTCTTCGACCTGGGCGTGCCCGTCTTCGGTATCTGCTATGGCTTCCAGGCGATGGCCCAGGCGCTCGGCGGCACCGTCGCGCACACCGGCGGACGCGAGTACGGACGCACCGAGATGACCGTCAGCGGCGGTGTCCTGCACGACGGCCTACCGGCCACCCAGCCGGTGTGGATGAGCCACGGCGACGGCGTCACCGCCGCGCCCGAGGGCTTCGAGGTCACCGCGTCGAGCGCGGGTGCGCCGGTCGCGGCGTTCGAGGATCGTGCCCGCAAGCTCGCCGGTGTCCAGTACCACCCCGAGGTCCTGCACTCGCCCCACGGTCAGCAGGTGCTCAGCCGCTTCCTGCACGAGATCGCCGAGATCCCCGGCGCGTGGACGGCCGCGAACATCGCCGACGCGCTCGTCGAGCAGGTGCGCGAGCAGGTCGGCGACGGCAAGGCGATCTGCGGTCTGTCCGGCGGCGTCGACTCGGCGGTCGCCGCGGCGCTCGTCCAGCGCGCGATCGGTGATCGGCTCACGTGTGTGTTCGTCGATCACGGGCTGATGCGCGCCGGTGAGCGCCAGCAGGTCGAGAAGGACTTCGTCGCCGCCACCGGCGCGCGCCTGGTGACCGTGGACGCGTCCGAGACGTTCCTGCGCGAGCTCGCCGGGGTGTCCGACCCGGAGACCAAGCGCAAGATCATCGGCCGCGAGTTCATCCGCAGCTTCGAGGGCGCGGTGTCCGAGGTGCTCGGCGAGAGCGCCGCGCACGGCGAGACCGTCGACTTCCTCGTGCAGGGCACGCTGTACCCGGACGTCGTCGAGTCCGGCGGCGGCACCGGCACCGCGAACATCAAGAGCCACCACAACGTCGGCGGCCTGCCCGAGGACCTGCAGTTCAAGCTGGTCGAGCCGCTGCGTCTGCTGTTCAAGGACGAGGTGCGCGCCGTCGGCCGCGAGCTCGGTCTGCCCGAGGAGATCGTCGGACGCCAGCCGTTCCCCGGACCGGGCCTGGGCATCCGCATCATCGGCGAGGTCACCCAGGAGCGGCTCGACATCCTGCGGCACGCCGATTCCATCGCGCGCGAAGAGCTCACCGCAGCCGGTCTCGACGGACAGATCTGGCAGTGCCCGGTCGTGCTGCTCGCGGACGTCCGCAGCGTCGGCGTCCAGGGCGACGGCCGCACCTACGGGCACCCGATCGTGCTGCGCCCGGTCTCGAGCGAGGACGCCATGACCGCCGACTGGACGCGTCTGCCGTACGAGGTGCTCGAGCGCATCTCCACCCGCATCACCAACGAGGTTGCCGACGTCAACCGTGTCGTGCTCGACGTCACCAGCAAGCCGCCGGGAACGATCGAGTGGGAGTGAGTCCCGAATGACGTAGGGCGCCTCGGCCATCCGGCCGGGGCGCCCTCGTCGTTTCCGGTACCGGTTCTCCGGTACTACCGGCGTCTACCCGGGGAGAACACGAGGACCGCCCCGACGGCGACGGCCGCGATCACGAAGACCCAGCGGAACTCGACGTTCGTGAAGAGGTCGAGCGAGAACGGGCCGACCAGGGCCCACACGCTGACGAACAGCGCCGCCAGGCCGGCGAGGAGCAGGCCGAACGACGGTCGGCGCGACGCGGTGGACGCGGTCGGCTCGTCGTCGGAGAGGTGCGGAGTGTCAGCGAATTCAGCCACGGTAAACCCTCACTTCTCCGAGCTTGTTGTCGACGGTCACGTTCAGCACCGGACCGTTGATGCCGTCGGCGCCGCCGTCGACGAAGCCGTCGCCGATGCAGTCGACGTCACCGGCGACGACCGAGCAGTCGGTGTGGACATCCATGTTCTGCGGCACGATCACGGTGTAGTTGCCGAGCTTGCCCTCCAGGCGTACGTCGGAGGTTTCGGTCAACTCGAGTTGGCGCAGGTCGAGAGTGAAGTCGCCGGCGGTGCCCTCGTAGACGGGGGCCAGTTCGGTAGGCGACCGGGGCGTCCAGACGTGGTCCCCGAGCTTCGATTCGTCCCAGTTCAGCGGTCCCACCACGGAGGCGAGAATTACGAAACCGGCCAGCGGGAAGGCGACGGTGAGCAGTCCGTACCCGCGGCGCAGGAAGGCTCCGATCAGGAGTCCGACCCCGATCACAGCGAGCGCGATGCCGCCGATCCGGGCGGGCGTGAGCCATTCCGCGCCGGTCGCGGCCCACACACCGGTCGCGGCGGCGGCCGCCAGAACCGCGAGACCGAGGACGACCGACGTGAACCGGGTGCGGGGTTTGCCCGGGATCGGCTCCGGCGGCTCCGGCGCGCGCGCGGGCTCCGGCAGGTCCCACGCGAACGGGGCCACGCCCAACGGGTCCCACGCCGGGGGCGTGGGGCCGTCGGGAGCGGTGTCCCCGACGCCCGCGGCCGGCGGCACCGAACTCGCGGAGGGTCCGGGGGAGGGCTCGTAGTGGTCGGGCAGCCGCGTGTAGGGACCGTAGGCCGGCGGTGGGTAGGCCGCGGCCTGGGCGGTCGGCGTGGTCTGGAACGGCGAGACCGGGTAACCCACCGGCGGCTGCACACTCGCCGGGAGCGCCGGCGGCACCGGCCGGCGCTGATAGAGCAACCACAGTCCGCCGAGCATGAGCGCGAAGCTCAACAGCACCGATCCACCCATCCCGAACCCGATCGGCCCGATGGTGCTCAGCGCGATCGCGAGCGCGACGACCAGCACGACTGTCTTGGTGCCGGACTGGGAGCTGCGGCCCCGACCGAACAGCGATTCGGCGGGGGACACCTGGTCGCCGGGCTTGCCGAGCAGCAGCCAGCCGACGAGGTACAGGATGATGCCGGCGCCGCCGAAGAGCGTCGAGACGACGAACGCGACCCGCACCAGAACGGGATCGACACTGTAACGCTGGCCGACACCGGCCGCGACGCCGGCGACGTGCCCCTGCTGCGGGAGCCGGAGCGGGCGAGTCCGCCAGAGGTCGTGAAGCTGATCCGAGAAGCTTCCTGTGGTCATGGATCCATCGTCGCGGTCGCGCCACCGATCGCACCATCGGGAACTACCCTGATCTTTCCCTGAACCGGCGGCCCCACGGCCACCGATCTCAGGGTCGGGCCCTGATGTCACGCCGCCGCGATCGTGCCAGGATCGAGGCTGTGCAACCCCTGGTCGATCCGAACGAGGCGCTGAACCCGCCCGTGCCCGCCCTGGACGAGGCCTTCCACCCGAGACTGCAACGCCGGGCGGGTGGCCGCATCGTCGGCGGTGTCGCCGGAGGCCTCGCCGACCACCTCGACGTCGATGCGTTCAAGGTGCGGATCGCGTTCACGTTGCTCGCCTCGCTGGCGGGTGCCGGGATCGTGGCCTACGGCCTGCTGTGGATCTTCACGCCGCTGGGCACCGACACCGACCGTCCCAGCGCGTCCGAGCGCCGTCGGGCCATCGGCCTGGCGGTCATCGGACTGGCCGTCGCGGCGAGCGTGAGCTGGCTGGCCGACGGCACCGCAGCATCGGTGATCACGCCGTTCATCGTGGTCGCGGTGGGTGCGGCACTGGTGTGGCGGGAGTTCGACACCGAAGGATCGCGATCCGCGCTCGGGCTGCCGCGACGTCCGACCGTGCTCACGTGGGCGCGGATCCTGGGTGGCGTGACGCTCATCGTCACAGGCCTGGGCGTCGTGATCCTCGCGCAGATCGATCTCGACGCGTTGCGGTCGTCGCTGCTGGCGGTCGTGGTCACGCTCGTCGGCGCGGGACTGCTCACCGTGCCGCTGTGGCTGAAGCTGTGGCGCGCCCTCGGCGCGGAACGGGCCGCCCGGATCCGGAACGAGGAACGCGAGGAGATCGCCTCGCATCTGCACGACTCGGTGCTGCAGACGCTGGCGCTGATCCAGAAGCAGGCGGATTCGCCGCAGGAGGTGGCCCGGCTCGCGCGCGGCCAGGAACGTGAGCTGCGGCGGTGGTTGTTCGGCGGCGGCGAGACGACCCACACGAGTCTGTCCGAGGCGCTGCAGACGATCGCCGGCGAGGTCGAGGACCACCACGGAGTCACGGTGCGGCCGGTGACCGTCGGCGACGTGGGGCTCGAGGCCGAGGGCGGCGATGGGACCGGGCTGTCGCGTGAGGCCTTCACCGCGCTGCTCGGTGCGACGCGGGAGTCACTGGTCAACGCCGCCAAGCATTCCGGGGTCTCGAGCATCGACCTGTACGCCGAGACCGAACGAGACCAGGTGAGCGTGTTCGTGCGCGACCGCGGGGTGGGGTTCGATCCGGACTCGGTGCCCGAGGATCGGCAGGGGCTGGCGAAGTCGGTCCGCGCCAGGATCGAACGTCGGGGCGGACGGGTGGACGTCCGGTCGACGCCCGGCAAGGGCACCGAGGTGCGGATCCACATGCCGCGTCCGGTGCCGGACGCCGGGGAGACCCCGGCCGAGGACGTGGTGAGCGAGGCCGAACCCATGTCCTAGGGTGGGGCCGTGACGACACCTACCCCCGACAAGTTCCGTGTGTTCCTCGTCGACGACCACGCCGTCTTCCGCGCCGGGGTGCGCGCCGAACTCGGCGGAGAGCCCGACATGGAGGTCGTCGGGGAGGCGGGCGGCGTCGCCGAGGCCGTCGCCGGCATCAACGCGCTGCGCCCGCACGTGGTGCTGCTCGACGTCCACATGCCCGACGGCGGCGGTGTGGCCGTGCTCGCCGGTATCGACTCGGGCCCGGTGTGTCTGGCGCTCAGCGTGTCCGACGCCGCGGAGGACGTCATCGCGGTCATCCGGGCCGGCGCGCGCGGGTACGTGACGAAGACGATCTCGGGTGCCGAACTCGCGGACGGCGTGCGCCGGGTCGCGGGCGGGGACGCGGTGTTCAGCCCGCGGCTCGCGGGTTTCGTCCTGGATTCGTTCACCGGCCGCTCGAGCGTGCCGGAGCCGCCCCTCGACCCCGAACTCGACTCGCTCACCCCGCGGGAACTCGAGGTGCTGCGGCTGCTGGCCCGCGGTTACACCTACCGGGAGATCGCCGAGGAACTGGTGATCTCGGTGAAGACCGTCGAGACCCACGCCTCGAACGTGCTGCGAAAGACGCAGCAGTCCAACCGGAATGCCCTCACCCGGTGGGCGCATCGGCGGCGCATCGACTGAGTCGGCGCGCCGGTGCTCAGAGAACCAGTGCGACGATCACCGCGACGACGAGCGCCAGCACGATGATGCCGACCATGACCGCCATCGCCAGCGGTGCGGCCGCGACGATCTTCCCGCGCAGGTCGGTGGGGGCCGGCGGGCCCGTCAGCCCGTCGGTGAACTGCCGCAACCAGGTCCGCCGGGCGGGGCGGGGCACTGAGCCCAACGGGATGTTCGACTGCACCGCAGGAAGATCCGTGGCCGTCGTGGGGGTGAGGCGGCGCCGCGGAACGATCGTCGCCGGCGCCGAACGGTAGGCCCAGTTGGGCACGACCCCGTCGGAGGTCTTGACGGGCTCGCCGATGAGGTGGCCGGCCTTGCCGACGCCGTTCGAGCCCAGCGCGACGGCGGCGAGCGCGTCCCGTGCCTGCGCCATCGTGGGCCGGCGCGCCGGGTCGGGCTCGAGCATGTGCAGCAGGGTGTCGGTCAGCGGACCGCCGAGGCTCGGGCGGTAGATCTCCGCGGCCGCGACGCGGTGCAGCAGCGCGATGGGATCGCTGTCGAGTCCGAACGGTGGTTGCCCCTCGACCACGGTGTAGAGGGTCGCGCCGAGCGAGAACACGTCGCTCGCCTCGGTGGGGTCGTCACCGCGGGCCACCTCGGGTGCGAAGTAGGCGGGGGTGCCGGTGACGACGCCGGTCTTCCCGCTGGGAGCGTCCCCCTTGGCGCGCGCGATGCCGAAGTCGCTGATCTTCACGACGCCGAGGGCGGCACCGCGATCGGCGACGAGGATGTTGCCGGGCTTGATGTCGCGGTGGAGGATGCCGGCCGCGTGCGCCTCGGTGAGAGCGGCCGCGATCTGCGCCCCGATCTGCGCGACCTCGAGCGGGGGCAGGGTGTCGACGAAATTCATGGCCTCGGCGAGGCTGCGGGACGGCAGGTACTCCATCACCAGCCACGGCTCCCCGGACTCGACCGCGACGTCGTACATCGCGATGGCGTGCTCGTGGGACAGCTGCGCGGCGTTGCGGCCCTCGCGCAGGACCCGCCGCCGGGTCTCCCGGGCGTCGGCCTCGGCCATCCCGGTGGTCGAGGTGACCTGTTTCACGGCCACCTGGCGGTCGAGGAGGGTGTCGTGGGCCAGCCACACCGCACCCATGCCGCCGCCACCGAGCTTGGAGCGCAGCCGATACCTGCCTGCCATCAGGTAGTCGGGCCCGATCGCCGCGTGGCTGCGTCGGCCCGGACGGGTGCGTTCCTGCTCTGTCACACGTTCGAGGTTAGTGGATCGGCGGGGCCCGTCTTGACGAGCTGAGCCGGGCGAGCTTTACTGGAAGGGATTCGAAAGCGTGTTCGAATCACTGTCGTATGTCGCGTCTTCCCCGCGCGTGTCGAGATCGAAGAAGAACACCGCGTGCAGCCGGGGAGCAGAGATGACCGAACCAGCCCGAGCGTCCACCCCGTCGACGGCCCCGACGGCCCCGACGGCCCCGACGGCCGAGTCCGCTCCACTGTCCGGACTGACGCGGCAGCAGCGGCTGGACTACCTGCGCCGACGGATCGCGGGAGTGCCGGCGCGCGGCGAGGCGGTCGCCGGACGGGCACCCCGGGATGAGGCCGCCACCGCGGAGTCGGTGTTGCCGGTCCCGGCGCCGGTGGCCGCGCTGCTGCCGCGGGGTGGGCTCTCGCGAGGGTCGGTGGTGTCCGTCTCCGGAGCGACGTCGCTGCTGCTGGGACTGCTGGCGGCGGTGACCGAATCGGGCGGGCACGCCGCGGTGATCGGTCATCCCCGACTCGGGGTGCTCGCGGCCACCGAGATGGGCGCGCAGTTGCAGCGGCTGGCCTTCGTGCCGGACCCCGGCCCGGATCCGGTGGAGGTCGCCGCCGTGCTGCTCGACGGCATGGACCTCGTGGTGCTCGGGCTCGGTGGGATCTCGGTGTCGCCGTCGCGGGCCCGGGCCGTGGTCGCGCGGGCCCGCAGCAAGCAGTCGACGCTGGTGGTGACCGACGGGCACTGGGGCGGGGCCGAGATGCGGCTGGAGGCCCGGGTGCAGGGTTACGGCGGGGTGGCCCGCGGCGCCACCGGCGGCGGGGGCCGGTTGCGTTCGGTCCGGCTGGCGGTCCGCGCCCAGGGCCGGTCGTTCCAGCCGCGGAGCGCGTGTCTGGACGTCCGGTCGGCCTGCGGGCGGGTCGAGTGGGTGCCCGAGGCCGTGGCGCTCACGTCGGCGGCGGCGGCCCGATGAGTGCCCGGGTGCTGGCGGTGTGGTGTCCGGACTGGCCCGCGGTGGCGGCCGCGGCCGCGGCGGATCTGCCGGCCACCCATCCGGTGGCGGTGTTGCACGCGAACAGGGTGGTCACGTGTTCGACGACGGCGCGGGCCGCGGGGGTGCGGCGGGGACTGCGTCGACGGGAGGCGCAGGCGCGCTGCCCGGAACTGCATGTGGCGCAGTCCGATCCGGAACGTGATGCCCGATCGTTCGAGGCCGTGGTCGCGGCGGTGGACGACGTGGTGCCCGGGGTGGAGATCCTGCGACCCGGACTGCTGGTGCTGGGGGCGCGGGGTGCGAGCCGCTACTTCGGTTCGGAGGAGGCGGCGGCCGAACGACTCGTCGACGTGGTGGCCGCGGCCGGGGTCGAGTGTCAGATCGGCGTCGCCGACGAGCTGTCCACTGCGGTGATCGCGGCCCGGCGCGCAGCATTGGTACCGGCCGGGGAGGGGGCGTCGTTCCTGGCCCCGCTGGCCATCGCGGAACTCGCGGCCGAGCCCAGCCTGGCGGCGGCGGGCCGCCGCGACCTGGTCGATCTGCTGCGCCGCCTCGGGCTGCGCACCGTCGGGGCCTTCGCCGCGCTCTCGGCGGTCGACGTGGCCTCGCGGTTCGGTACCGACGCCGTCCTCGCGCACCGCGCCGCCCGCGGTGAATCGGAACGTCCGCCGTCGGCCCGCGTCCTGCTCCCGGAGTTGGAGGTGGAACAGCAGTGCGATCCGCCGATCGATCGTGTCGATGCGGCGGCCTTCGCGGGCCGCGCCATGGCGGAACGGTTGCACGCGAAGCTGTCCGGTGCGGGTGTGGCGTGCACACGGTTGCAGGTGTCGGCGGGCACCGGCAACGGGGAGCGGCTCACGCGGGTGTGGCGGTGCGCCGAGCCGTTGACTCCGGAGGGCACCGCCGACCGGGTGCGATGGCAACTGGACGGGTGGCTCACCGGGCGCAGCGAGTCCCGGCCCACGGCCGGGATCACCGTGCTGCGTCTCGAGCCGGTCGAAGTGGTGGCGGCCGGCGCCTTGCAACTGGGGCTGTGGGGCGGTGTCGGGGAGGGAGACGAACGGGCCCGTAGGGCCCTGGTCCGGGTCCAGGGCCTCCTCGGTGGGGAAGCGGTCCAGGTGGGAGTCCTCAGTGGCGGACGGGGGCCGATGGAGCGGATCACCCTGGTGCCCTTGGGAGACGAGTTGGTGCCGGCCGCCGACCCCGCGGCGCCGTGGCCGGGGCGGTTGCCGGAACCGGCGCCGTCGACGGTGTTGCCGAACACCCCGGCGGTGTCGCTCGAGGACCACTCGGGCGGTGGGGTGGGCGTCACCGAACGAGGGGAGTTCACCGCCGCGCCGGTGCGGCTTCGGTGGGGGAGCCGGGAATGGGAGGTGCAGGGCTGGGCGGGGCCGTGGCCGGTGGACGAGCGCTGGTGGGACACCGCGACCGCGCGGGACGCCTCACGGGTGCAGGTCCTGCTCGCCGAATCGCGGGCCTTGCTGCTGATCTGTGAGGGAGGAAGGTGGGGAGTGGAAGGCATCTACGAATGACTGCGATCGAACCTTGCCAGATACCCATAGGGGGTATAGGTTCGACCCTATGAACCCACACGGAGAAGCAGTTCACGATCACCACGTGGCGGACACTCCCGGTCACCACGCGGAACATGCCGGTGACCATGCCGGTCACGAGGGGCACACCGGGCATCAGGGGCACACCGGTCATCAGGGGCACGGGGACCACGTCGCCCAGTTCCGGCAGCTCTTCTGGATCATGCTGGTTCTGTCGGTCCCGGTCGTCGGCGCGAGCATGATGTTCGCCGACCTCGTCGGCTACACGCTGCCGGAAAACGCTGCCGTGGAATGGATTTCACCGATCCTCGGCACGGTCATGTTCGTGTGGGGCGGGCGCCCGTTCCTGACCGGGGCGGTGAGCGAACTCCGGGCCCGGCAACCCGGCATGATGCTGCTCATCGCGCTGGCGATCACGGTGGCCTTCGTCTCGTCGTGGGGAGCGAGCCTGGGGGTACTCGGGCACGATCTGGACTTCTGGTGGGAACTGGCGCTCCTCATCGTGATCATGCTGCTCGGCCACTGGATCGAGATGCGGTCGCTGGGACAGGCGTCGAGCGCGCTGGACTCGCTCGCAGCACTGCTCCCGGACGAGGCCGAGCGGATCGGCGACGACGGGGCGCTCACGACCGTCGCCACCACCGACCTGGTGACCGGCGACGTCGTCATGGTCCGGCCGGGTGGGCGGATCCCGGCCGACGGCCGCATCGTCGAGGGCGCCGGCGACCTGGACGAATCGATGATCACCGGCGAGTCGCGCACCGTCCGCCGCGAGCTCGGCGATCCCGTGGTGGCGGGCACCGTGTCGACCGACTCCGCGCTGCGTGTCGAGATCACCGCGGTCGGCGAGGACACCGCGCTGGCCGGCATCCGACGACTGGTCGCCGAGGCGCAGAACTCGTCGTCGCGCGCCCAGGTGCTCGCCGACCGCGCCGCCGCGCTGCTGTTCTGGTTCGCGCTCGGCGCCGCGATCGTCACGCTGCTGGTGTGGTCGATCTTCGGAACGCCGGACGACGCGATCACCCGCACCATCACCGTCCTCGTCATCGCCTGCCCGCACGCACTGGGTCTGGCGATTCCCCTCGTCGTGTCGATCGCCACCGAACGTGCGGCCCGGGCCGGGGTGCTCGTCACCGATCGGCGGGCGCTCGAGGCCATGCGCACCGTCGACACCGTGCTGTTCGACAAGACCGGCACGCTCACCAAGGGCGAGCCCGCGGTGGTCGCGGCCGAGACCGTGCCGGGAGTGGGCGAGGACACGCTCGTCGCGCTCGCGGCGGCCGTCGAACGCGACAGCGAGCACCCCCTCGGCCGGGCGATCGTGGCCGCCGCCGAACACCGCGAACTACGCATTCCGCAGGCCGCCGCATTCCAGGCCCGTAACGGCGTCGGGGTCACCGCGACCGTCGACGGCACCGAGATCAGTGTCGGCGGTCCCGGCATGCTCGACAGCCACGGCGCCTCCGCGCTGCCGGCGTCCGAACGGTGGGCGGCGCAGGGATCGACCGTGCTGCACGTGCTGCGCGACGGTGCGGTGATCGGGGCGCTCGCGCTGGCCGACGAGATCCGGCCCGAGTCCCGGGACGCGATCGCGGCGCTGCACGCGCGCGGTGTCCGCGTGGTGATGTTGACCGGTGACGCGTACGCCGTCGCCCGGGCGGTCGGCGACGACCTCGGCATCGACGACGTGATCGCCGGTGTGCTGCCGCAGGACAAGGGCGCGAAGGTTCAGGAACTGCAGTCGGCGGGACGGACCGTCGCGATGGTCGGCGACGGGGTGAACGATGCGCCCGCACTCGCGCAGGCCGACGTCGGCATCGCGATCGGGGCGGGTACCGACGTGGCCATCGCATCGGCCGGTGTCGTGCTGGTCAGCGACGATCCGCGCGCGGTCGTGTCGGTGATCGAGCTCTCCCGCGCGACGTACCGGAAGATGGTGCAGAACCTGGCGTGGGCCGCGGGCTACAACGTGATCTCGGTACCGCTCGCGGCGGGTGTGCTCGCCCCCGTCGGGTTCGTACTGCCGATGGAGATCGGCGCGATCCTGATGTCGGCGTCGACGGTGGTGGTGGCGGTCAACGCGCAGTTGCTGCGCCGGCTGCACCTCGAGCCGCAGCGGGTGACCCGCGCGGCCGTCGAACGCGAGCACGACTACGCTCGGTGACCGTGCAGTTCACCGAGACGACAGTCACCCGCAGCGGTCACACGATCTCCTTCCGTGACAGCGGCGTCGCCGCATCCGCGGTGGCAACCGAAGCGGTGCAGTCGATTCCGGTGATCCTGGTGCACGGCATGGGCGGCGACAACCGCACGTGGGACCGGTTCGCACGCTCGATCACCGCCCGTGGGCGCCGCGTGCTGGCGGTGGACCTGCGGGGCCACGGGCGCAGTGCGCGCGCCCAGTCCTACCAGTTCGGTGAATTCGGTGACGACGTGCTGGGGCTGTGCGAGGACCTCGGTTTCGACCGGGTCGACCTCGTCGGGCATTCGCTCGGCGGGCACGCGGTCTCGTTGGTGGCGCAGGAGCGCCCGGCGCTGGTCCGTCGCCTCGTGCTCGAGGAGGCGCCGCTGCCGCTACGCCCGGGTGACCCGGTGCCCAACTTCGGCGGCCGGCTGCCGTCGCCGGTGGAGCTGTGGCACGCGGCCACCAGCATGCTCCGCAGCCCCCGCGCCGTGTGGGCGTTCGACCGGTCCATGACGGCGTCGGCGCTCACCCAGTTCCACGAGCCCAACCCGCTGTGGTGGCAGCGGCTCGCGGACATCGAGGCGAAGACCCTGATCCTGCGCGGCGGCCCCACCGGCATGGTCGACCCGCGGCTGCTCGAGGTGGCGGTCGCGGCCATCCCGGACTGCGAGGTGGTCTCGTTCGCGTGCGGCCACAGCATCCACCGCGACCGGTTCCGGGACTTCGAATCGACGGTGCTGCCCTTCCTGATGGCGCCCTGAACCGCGCTGCGACGTGGCAGTATGCGGAACATGGGTTCTCGGGTGGATTCTGTTCGCGCGAACGCCGAGCTCGTCGCCTGGTCGGCGGCCTTCGTTGTCTCGCAGGCCAACATCATGCGTGTGCTCGGACCCGTCGGCGTCCGGGTACTGATGACGCAGACGGCCACGTCGGCCCAGGCGTACCGGGCGGTGCTCGACCGGATGGACGCGGGGGAGATCGAACGCTATCGCAGCCACTTCTACCCGGACTTCCTGCACCCGATCGTCTACGCGGCGACGTTGCGGGCCGGGGCGCGACGGCTCGACGCGCTCGCACCTCTGTCTCCCGCCGCCAAGCGGGTGCTGTCGGCCGCCCCGGTCGTCGCGGCCGCCGGCGACTACGTCGAGAACGTCGCCGGTCTGTATCTGCTCGATCACCGGTACCGCATCACCGACCGCACCGTCCGCCTCACCACTGCAGTCAGCACCACCAAGTGGGTGCTCGGGCTCGGTGCCCTGGCCTACCTCGTCCGCGGTTTCCTGCGCGCGGGAAAGCAGGGATGACGTGGCGGACGACCTGCCGGTGCAGTACTTCGCGGACCAGTCCGAGTTCCGGGAGTGGTTGCGCGCCAACGTGTCGTCTTCACCCGGGGTGTGGGTGAAGCTCGCGAAGAAGGGATCTCCGCACACATCGGTCACCTATGCCGAGGCGGTGGAGGTGGCGTTGTGCTTCGGTTGGATCGACAGTCAGGCCCGACGACTCGACGACGACTTCCGGGTGCAGCGGTTCACGCCCCGCCGCGCCCGCAGCCCGTGGTCCAAGCGCAACCGCGAGGCGGTGGAAGCGCTCCTCGCGCGCGGAGCGATGGAGCCGTCCGGACTGTCGGCGGTGGAGGCCGCCAAGGCCGACGGACGGTGGGAGCGCGCCTACGCGGGGCCCAAGGACGCGCAGGTGCCGCAGGACCTGCGCGAGGCGCTGGCGGCGAACCCTGCCGCGGAGGCCTTCTTCACCACCCTGGACAGCCGCAACCGGTTCGCGGCGCTGTACCGCATCCAGGACGCCAAGCGTCCCGAGACCCGCGCCCGCCGGATCGCGACCTTCGTGGCGCAGTTCGCCGAGGGCCGGAAGTTCTACGAATGAGGGTCGGGACACAATGGCGGGGTGAGTGAATCGCCTTCCCGGACCGACCCCGCCACGTGCTCGGTACTCTCCGCGGCCGAACCGCTGCCCGGCACCGCCGCGCACGTCACCGGGTGGGTGTGCGTCGAGTTCCCCGGGGCGTGGGGCAGGGACGTGCTCGACGGCACCGCACTGGGCACCGAACTCGCGGAGGCCCTCGCCGAGCGCGCCGATGCGGCGGGCGTCCGCATCATGTTCATTCGCCGTCCGGGACGCACCGAGCAGACCGGGGAAGCCCGCACGGTGCTACTGGCCAACTCCGATCCCGCACACGCGTGGTGCGAACGGTTCGAGATCGACGACGTTGCCGGCCTGCTGGGCCTCGACTTCGCGGTGCTCGCCGGCTCCGCCCCCGGGCTGGGCGAACGGGTGGACGGCCCGATCGTGCTCGTCTGCGCGCACGGCAAGCGGGACCGGTGCTGTGCGGTGCTGGGGCGTCTCGTGGCGGCAGCACTGGCCGCCGAGTTCGCCGACGACGTCTGGGAGTGCTCGCACACCGGCGGACACCGGTTCGCGCCCTCGATGATTCTGCTGCCGAGTGGGTACACCTACGGCCGGCTCGATCCCGACGAGAGCGTGCGCGCCGTGCAGGCCGCCGCGCGCGCAGAGGTGTACCTGCCCGGACTGCGCGGGCGCAGCTACTGGGGGCCGGGCGGACAGGTCGCCGAGGTGGCGGTGCGTCAGGACGTGCGTGCCGGAATCGACGACCTCACCGTCGACGACTCCGAGGGCGGTCCGGTGGTGGTCCATCGTGACGGCCGGCGCTGGCAGGTCGGCCTCACGCGCCGGGAACTGGAGCCGCGGCCGGCCAGTTGCGGCGCCGCCGCCAAGGCGGTCCGGCCGGTGGTCGCGGTCGACGTACGAGAGCTCCCCGCCGAGATTCCGGCGGGGAGCTCCGTGTAGCCCTGGTTCGGGGGACTGCCTCCGGCGATCCGTTCAGGGTCAGCTCGAGCGCTCCACGCGCGCCGCGGGACGCGTGTGCGGCGAGCCGATGGGCGTCACCTTCCGGGGCGCGCCCGTCCGTTCCTCGATTCCGAAATTGTTGTCGAGGAACGATTCCGCCGAATCGTCGAGGATGTTCATCCACTCGTCGTGCAGCGGGGGAGCGACCGTCCCGGTGAGCGTCGAAACGTAACTGCAGTTCCGGTAACCCATGATGTCGTTCTTCTTGTCCTTCTTCCACTTCTTGAACAGCTCGCCCTGTTTCTCGACGTGGAATTCGGGATAGTCGGTGCGATCCACCAGGTCCCGAATGTAGGCCGCCTGGAAATCGATCTCCTCGACGGCGGTACGCAGTTTTTCCTCCCGTGCGCGCCACGACTCGATGTCCCGTTCGCGCGTTTCGTGGTCGGGCAATTCGATGCGTCCGAGAATCACGTCGCGGGCGTACCAGGCCTGAGCGTCGAACATGTTGAATGTGAAGTACTGGTCCTGCATTCCCAGGAACAGCAGCTGCGAATTCGCCTGGGAGACGACACCCTTGTACATGCCCCGCGGGTAGAGCCGGTTGTTCGTCCGCAACGTCAACTCGTCGGGCAGGAACGGGAAGTGGTGCCGGTAGCCGGTGCACAGGACGATGGCATCGACCTCGCGCTCGCTGCCGTCCTGGAACCGGACGGTGTTGCCGTCGATCTCGGTGAGCAACGGCACCTCCGAGAAGCCCGCGGGCCAGTCGTGACCCATCGGGTTCGAGCGGTAGCTGAAGGTGATCTCGGCGGCGCCGTACTTGAAGCACTGCGTGCCGATGTCCTCGGCGGAATAGCTGCTGCCGACGAGCAGGAGGCGCTTACCTGTGAATTCCCGCGCATCGCGGAAGTCGTGCGCGTGCAGGACACGGCCCGGAAAGTCCTCGATACCGTCGAAATGCGGCACGTTGGGGGTCGAGAAATGTCCGGTCGCGACCACCACGTGGTCGAACAACTCGGTTTCGAGCACACCCCTGCGGTGGTCCGCCACGGTCACCGCGAAGCGGCCCGGGGTGCCGTCCTCGGTGGGGACGTATTCGACCCACCGGACGGCGGTGTCGAAGCGGATGTACTTGCGGACGTCGTCCTGGTCCACTCGTCCCATGATGTAGTCGTGCAGCACGGCACGCGGTGGGTACGACGGAATCGGTCGGCCGAAATGTTCTTCGAAAGAATAGTCGGCGAACTCGAGGCATTCCTTCGGCCCGTTCGACCAGAGGAAGCGGTACATGCTTCCGTGTACCGGTTCGCCGTGTTGATCGAGACCCGTGCGCCACGTGTAGTTCCACATGCCGCCCAGATCGCTCTGCTTTTCGTAACAAACAATTTCGGGCATCGACCCAAGACCTGATTTACGCGCCGACTCGAATGCCCTCAGCTGTGCGAGGCCACTCGGACCGGCTCCCAAAATCGCGATCCTTGGCGTCAAAGTTTTCTCCCTATTTTCGTTGGTCCCTCCTATCTTGCTTAGCACAGCGAAAGACGGTTTGGCCAATTCGCGGACCCTCCGCGAATGGAGATTCTGTGTGATCCAGCGTCCGAAACAGGGCGCTTCACCAGTGCAAACGCGTCACCAGTGCGCGCCGGGGACGAGCCGGGTCAGACGACGGCCGAGACGGGCCGCGGAAGCGATCGGACCGGTCGGCTTCGGGGCGGGGGAGGACGGCTGAGGCGCGGGTTCGTCCACCGGGTCGGCCTCACCGCGCGCCGCCGGGGAATCGGGAAAGGCGTGATACATCTGCGACAGTGCCCGGTCCTTGAGCCGCGGCGCGAAGATACCGCCGAATTCGGCGAGAGTCCCCACGGGGACGTCGATCCGTTTGGGCTTTTCGATGAGGGCCCGCACCACCATCGCGGCCGCTTTCTCGGGGCTGGCGGCGGGGCCCGCGTTGTACTGGCCGGTGGGCGCGATCATCGGGGTCCGGACGAGCGGCATGTGGATGGTGGTGAACGTGATGCCGTCCGACAGTGTCTCGGCCGCGGCGACGTCCGCGAAGGCGTCGAGTGCGGACTTGCTCGCGACGTAGGCCGCGAAGCGGGGGGTGCGGGCCTGCACACCCGCGGTGCTGATGTCGACGATGTGACCGAATCGGCGTTCGCGCATGTGCGGCAGCAGCGCCAGCACCATCCGCACGGCGCCGAAGTAGTTCACCGCCATGGTGCGCTCGAAGTCGTGCAGCCGGTCGGTCGAGCGGTACAGCCCGCGTCGGATGGAGCGGCCCGCATTGTTGACGAGCATGTCCACGTGGCCGTGTTCGGTGAGGATCGACTTCACGGTGCGGTCGACGGCCTCGCCGTCGGTGACATCGCACTGATAGGCGTACGCCGACCCGCCGGCCCCGCGGATCAGGGACACCACCGCATCGAGTTCGTCGGCGCGGCGGGCGAGGAGCAGCACCGTCGCGCCCTTGGCTGCGGTGGCGATCGCGGCCGCCCGGCCGATCCCCGACGACGCGCCGGTGATGACGACGTGCCGACGCACGAGCGGTCCCGCGGGGTCGTCGCGACGGGCACGGTCCGGGTCGAGGTTATCCCGCCAGTACGCCCACAGCTTGTCCGCGTAGGACCGGAACGACGGTACGGCAATACCGCTGTCCTGCAGTGCTTCCCGTGTTCGGTCCGCGGTGAACCGGGTCGGCAGCGTGAGGTGGTCGAGCAGCACCGGCGGGATCCCCATCCGGCGGAGGGCGACGTCTCGCACCCCCCGCAGGCGGGCCGGTGGAGACAGCAGCGGTGCGGCCACCGCTCGCGGCAGATCAGCGACCGGGGTGGGAGCGTGCGCGGCCTCGGCGAGCGCCGCGAAGATCTCGCGGACCGGCTGGGCGGCGGGCGAGACGAGGTGGAACGTCCGACCGTCGAGGCCCGGCCGCAGCATCAGTTCCACGATCGCGGCGGCGACGAAATCCACGGGCACCACGTTGGTGTAGCCGAGTTTCGGGACGGCGATCGGCAGTGCGGACGGCAACGTCGCGAGCGCGGCCAGCGCGGGAAAGAAGTAGTAGGGGCCGTCCACCTTGTCCATCTCGCCGGTCACCGAACTGCCCACGACCGCCGCCGGCCGGTAGACGCGCCACTGCCCGCCGGACCGGCGCACCAGTCGTTCGGCCTCGAACTTGGTGCGGTGATACGGCGTCGGGAACCCTTGGCCCAGGTCGAAGTCGTCCTCGGTGAACCGGCCGCGATGATCGCCCGCCACCGCGATCGACGAGACATGGTGCAGCGTCGCGCCCAGGCGGTCGGTGAGGCCGATCACCGCGCGCGTGCCGTCGACGTTGGTCGACGCCTGCTCGTCACCCGCGGTGAGGTCGTAGACCGCGCCGAGATGCAGCACGTGGTCGGCGGCCGGGGGCGCGGTCTCGAGTCCCAGGTCCGGTTCGGTGAGGTCGCCGACGAGGGCGTGGACCCGGTCGCGGTCCGGCCAGCGATCGGCCAGACGCTCGAACTTCGACAGCGATGCGGGCCGAACCAGGACGTGCACCTGCGCCGACGGGTCCCGCTCGAGTAACCGTTCGATCGTGTGTCTGCCGAGGAATCCTGTGCCGCCCGTGACGATGTACGTGGCCATACCTCCGGAACTTACTCTGAAGTAAGGAGTGCCACCAGGGGTACGGGAACCTCAGTGCCCGAGGCCGACGCGCTCGTGCACCCGCCGCATCCAGGCCGGGGCCCACCAGTTGGCCTCGCCCATGAGTTTCACCAGCGACGGCACCAGCAGCATGCGCACCACCGTCGCGTCGATGATCAACGCGAGAATCATGCCGACGCCGAGGAACCGCATGATCGACAGCCCCGACACGGTGAAGGCGCCGGTGACGACGATGAGCAGCATCGCCGCCGCCGTGACCACGCGGCCGGTGCGCTCGGCGCCCACCCGGACGGCCTCTTCCGTGGTGGCGCCGGCGGCCCGGGCCTCCACCATGCGTGACATCAGGAACACCTCGTAGTCGGTGGACAGTCCGAACACCACCGCGAGGATGAGCACCACGAACGTGGCCTCGAGCGGTGCCGGGGTGACGCCGAGGAGTTCGGCACCGTGCCCCTCCTGGAACATCCAGGTGAGGACACCGAACGTCGCGGCGAGGCTCAGTCCCGCCATCGCGACGGCCTTGACCGGCAGCACCACCGACCCGAACGCCAGGAACATCAGCACCAACGTCGAGACCACCATGATCGCGATCATCGCGGGCAACCAGCGCACGATCGCGGCATTGCCGTCGTCGACGGACGCCTGACCACCGCCGACGAGCAGCCCCGTGCCGGACGGGGCGTCGATCGCCCGCAGGCCCTGCACGGCGTCACCGGCCGCTGCGCCGTCGACACCCTCCGCGTAGAGCGCCTGGATCGCGGTGACGTCGTTCTTCGTCGCGAGGACCACAGCCTGGGAGATGCCGTCCACCTGCCCGGCCGCCGCGACGACCTTCGACAGGTCGCCCGGCGAGGCGGGCGCCCCGTCCGGGCCGCGCAGCACCAGCGTCGCGCCCTCGCCGGTCGACGGGAACTCGGTCGCGAGTGTCTCGGTGGCGATGCGGGCCGGATCGTCACCGGGCAGCGCGGTGTAGGTGATCTCCCCGAGCGTCGCCTTCGTCAACGGCGCGGCGAGCACGAGCAGTCCGGCGGTGATGCCGACCGCGACGACCGCCGGTCGCGCCATCACCTTGGTGACGACTGCGCCCCAGAAGCGCCGGGCCCGTTCCTCGCCGCGCTGCGCCGCGCCCTTGCGCCACGACAGCGCGTCGATGCGGCGTCCGAGGATCGCCAGCAATGCCGGCAGGGCGGTCAGCGACAGCACCGCCGCACCCGTCACGGCCGCGATGGCACCGAACCCGAGCGAGCGGATCACCGCCTGCGGGAACACCAGCATGCCGGCGAACGCGCACACCAACAGCAGGCCCGAGAACATGACGGTGCGTCCCGCGGTGAGCACCGTGCGGCGGGCCGCGTCGGCGGGCGCGGATCCCGCCGCCAGCTCCTCCCGGAAGCGGCTCACGATGAACAGGCCGTAGTCGATCGCCAACCCCAGGCCGATGAGCGATGCGACGTTGAGCGCGAAGGAACTGACCTCGGTGACGTCGGTGAGCAGACGCAGGATGCCCAGTGAACTGAGGACCGAGAGCAGGCCGACGAACACCGGGACCGCGGCCGCGGCCAGTCCGCCGAAGACGAACACCAACAGCACCAGCGTGATCGGGATCGCGATGGCCTCGGCGCGCACCAGATCGGCCTGCAGCCGATTGCTGAGGGAGACGCCCACCACGGCCCCGCCCGCGAACTCGGTTTCCACGCCGTCGATCTCGAGCTTCGGCAGGAGATCGCCGAAGTTGGCGACGGTCACGTCCGCGTCGGGTGAGAGCACGATCGACGCGGCCACTTTCGTCCCGTCGTTCGAGAGCAGCAACTGTTTCGCCGGCGGGACGGCGGTCCAGTACGACGTCACCGACTGGGTCGGCACGTCGGACGCGAACCGGTCGAGTGTCTCGGTGACGACCGGCTCCAATTCGGCGAGGGTCTGCCCCGTGGGCACCGTGTAGAGCGCGACGATGTCGGGGTCCTGCCGGCCGAAGTTGTCGTCGACGATCCGCGACACCTCGGCCGACTCGCTGCCCGGATCGGTGTAGCCGCCCTGGCTGAGTTTGGAGAACACCCCGGTGCCCCAGACTCCGGCCACCACGGCGGCGATCAGGACGACCGCCAGAACCCACCATTTGCGTGCAACGACGATCGAGGACCAGCGTGTCATTTCCGCGACTCTAGCGACCTGCCCGGCCCGTCATCTCGGTCCATGGGCACCGCCCGTCGATCCCCTGCGGCGTCCACTGAGACGATCGTGGGCATGGATGACGTTCGAGTGTGCTTCGTCGGTGACTCCTTCGTTGCGGGAGTAGGCGATTCCGAGTTCCTCGGCTGGACGGGCCGACTCGCGGCGGGTGTCTCGGAGACGGCGCTGACGGCGTACAACCTCGGGGTGCGACGACAGACGTCGAGCGACATCCGGGGCCGATGGCGGAACGAGTGCGCGCAGCGCCTGCCCGCGGATGTCGACCGGCGCGTGGTGTTCTCGTTCGGCGTCAACGACACGACCGTCGAGGGTGACGGGCCGCGTGTCGACCCGGAGGTGTCCGTGGAGAACCTCGCCGCGATCCTCGCGGAGTGCGCGGCGAGCGGTTGGCGGGCACTGGTCGTGGGACCGCCGCCGATCGACGACGTGGACCAGAACGCCCGCACGGCCGCGCTCGACCGCCGGTTCGCCGCGGTCTGCCGGTCTGCCGGAGTCGCGTACGTCCCGGTCGTGGACGCCCTGGTCGCCGACCCGGTCTGGATGCAGCAGGTGCGGGACGGGGACGGAGCCCACCCGGACAGCGGTGGTTACCGGGCGCTCGCGGAACTGGTCCGCCCCACGTGGGAGAAGTGGACGGCCCACCCCGCATCGCCCGAACGCGAAGCGGCTGCCCCTCGCACTCCGGAGTCGTAGAGCCGCCACTGCTCGGCCGGGAGATGCGCGCGTTGACCCTGCCGCACACGCGTGGCACACTCGAACACGAGTTCGAAAGATGCGTCTTCCCCTCCGCGTCTTCCTGTACGCGCGGGCGTCTGTCCTGCGGGAAGGTGACTGCTGGATGGGTTGGGGCAACGGTCCGCCGACGTGGGCGGAGATGGAGCGGGTGCTGTCCGGGCGCCCGGGACGCGACGGCCAGTTCCCGGGCGACGGCGGCGACAGCCCGGCTTGGTCCCGCAAGCGTGGCGCGTACCTCGCGGAGGGCGCCGCGCGCCCGGTCGGCGTCACCGTGCCCTACGCGGAACTGCACACCCACTCGTCCTTCAGCTTCCTCGACGGCGCCAGCTCGCCCGAGGAACTGGTGGAGGAGGCGGTGCGTCTGGGGCTCGACGCCGTCGCTCTGACCGACCACGACGGGATGTACGGCGTGGTCCGGTTCGCCGAGGCGGCGAAGGAACTGGGCATGCGAACGGTGTTCGGGGCCGAATTGTCGCTCGGCGGCGCCCCGCGCACCGGCACACCCGACCCCGACGGCGCGCACCTCCTCGTACTCGCCCGGGGGCAGGAGGGTTACCGGCGGCTGTCCCGACAGATCGCGGCCGCCCACCTTGCGGGCGGGGAGAAGGGCAAGCCCCGATACGACTACGACGCGCTCACCGACGCGGCGGGCGGGCACTGGCAGATCCTCACGGGCTGCCGCAAGGGGCACGTGCGCCGCGCGCTCGCGACGGGCGGGATCGAGGCCGCGGAGGCGGCGTTGCGCGACCTCGTCGACCGGTTCGGCGGCGAGCGGGTCGCCGTCGAGCTCACGCACCGCGGGCTGCCCGAGGACGACGAGATCAACGCCCGACTCGCGGAACTCGCGTCCCGCCTGAAGCTTCCGGTCGTCGCCTCCACCGCGGCACACTTCGCCGGACCGTCCCGGCGGCGGCTCGCGATGGCGATGGCCGCGGTACGGGCGCGGCAGAGCCTCGACGAGGCCGCCGGCTGGCTCGCGCCCACCGGGGGAGCGCACCTACGGTCCGGGGCGGAGATGACGCGCCTGTTCGCGCGCTACCCGGAGGCCGTCGCGGGGGCTGCCGAGTTGGGCCTCGAGTGTGCCTTCGACCTGCGGCTCATCGCGCCGGCGCTGCCGCCGTTCGAGGTGCCGGACGGACACACCGAGGCGAGTTGGCTGCGCGAGCTGACCATGCGGGGCGCGCGCCGACGCTACGGCCCCCCGTCGTCGAATCCGGCGGCCTACGCCCAGATCGAGCACGAGCTCGAGATCATCGAACGGCTGACCTTCCCCGGCTACTTCCTCGTCGTCCACGACATCGTCTCGTTCTGCAAGGACAACGACATTCTCTGTCAGGGAAGAGGATCGGCCGCCAACTCGGCGGTCTGCTACGCGATCGGCATCACCAACGTCGACCCCGTCCGCAACCAGCTGCTGTTCGAACGGTTTCTCTCGCCCGAGCGGGACGGCCCGCCCGACATCGACGTCGACATCGAGTCCGATCGACGCGAGGAGGCCATCCAGCACGTCTACACCAAGTACGGCCGCGAGTACGCCGCGCAGGTCGCCAATGTGATCACCTATCGCGGCAAGTCGTCGGTGCGGGACATGGCCCGGGCGCTGGGGTTCTCGCAGGGGCAGCAGGACGCATGGAGCAAGCAGGTCAGTCGTTGGACCGGGGTGGGCGCCGAGACCGGCACCGACATCCCGCCCGCGGTGCTGGAGCTGGCCGCGCAGATCGAGGGGTTTCCCCGGCACCTCGGAATCCACTCCGGCGGCATGGTGATCTGCGACCGGCCCATCGCCGACGTGTGTCCCGTCGAGTGGGCGCGCATGGAGAACCGCAGCGTCCTGCAGTGGGACAAGGACGACTGTGCCGCAGTGGGTCTGGTGAAGTTCGACCTGCTGGGGCTCGGCATGCTCTCGGCACTGCACTACATGATCGATCTGGTCGCCGAGCACAAGGGGATCGAGGTGGACCTGGCGCAGCTCGACCTGTCCGAACGGGCGGTCTACGAGATGTTGCAGCGGGCCGACTCGGTGGGCGTGTTCCAGGTGGAGTCGCGGGCCCAGATGGCGACGCTGCCGCGCCTGAAGCCCCGCAACTTCTACGACCTCGTCGTCGAGGTCGCGCTGATCCGTCCCGGCCCCATCCAGGGCGGTTCGGTGCACCCGTACATTCGCCGCCGCAACGGGCGCGAACCCGTCACCTACGACCACCCCTGTCTGGAGAAGGCGCTGGCGCGCACGCTGGGGGTGCCGCTGTTCCAGGAACAGCTCATGCAGATGGCCGTCGACGCCGCCGGATTCAGCGCCGCCGAGGCCGACCAACTGCGGCGGGCGATGGGCTCCAAACGGTCGCCCGAGAAGATGGAACGCCTGCGCGGGCGGCTCTACGACGGCATGCGGGAGTTGCACGGCATCACCGGCGTGGTGGCCGACCGCATCTACGAGAAGCTGCACGCGTTCGCGAATTTCGGTTTCCCCGAGAGCCATTCGCAGTCCTTCGCATCACTCGTCTTCTACTCGTCGTGGTTCAAGCTGCACCACCCGGCGGCCTTCTGCGCCGGACTGCTCCGAGCGCAGCCGATGGGGTTCTACTCGCCGCAGTCCCTCGTCGCCGACGCCCGGCGGCACGGGGTGCAGGTGCACGGGGCCGACGTGAACGCGAGCCTCGCGCACGCGACCCTCGAGGCGCGTGGCACCGAGGTGCGGCTGGGGCTGGGGGAGGTGCGCGGCATCGGCGACGCCCTCGCCGAGCGCATCGTCTCGGCCCGCGCCGAGGACGGACCGTTCACGTCCATCCTCGACCTGACCGGCCGGATCGAGCTGACCACCGCGCAGGTCGAGTCGCTCGCGACCGCCGGCGCGCTCGGCTGTTTCGGGCTCACCCGGCGCGAGGCGCTGTGGGCCGCCGGTGCGGCGGCGGCCGAACGCCCGGACAGATTGCCGGGTACCGGCGCGTCCACCCGGGCGCCCACCCTGCCCGGGATGAGCGACCTGGAACTGGCCGCCGCCGACGTGTGGGCCACCGGCGTCTCGCCCGACAACTACCCGACGCAGTTCCTGCGTCCCCAGCTCGACGCGTTGGGGGTGATCCCGGCGTCGCGACTGCTGGACGTGCCGGACGGGGATCGGGTGCTGGTCGGCGGGGCGGTGACGCACCGGCAGCGGCCCGCCACCGCGGCCGGCGTGACCTTCCTCAATCTGGAGGACGAGACCGGCATGGTGAACATCGTGTGCTCGGTGGGGCTGTGGGCGAAGTACCGCAAGCTGGCCACCAGCGCCCCGGCGCTCCTGGTCCGCGGGCGGGTGCAGAACGCGGAGGGCGCGGTCACGGTCGTGGCGGACCGTCTCCAGCGCATGGACCTGCGGATATCGAGCACGTCGCGGGACTTCCGCTGAGAGCAGCCTCACAGCACGACCCGCCTCCACCGATACCCCCTGGGGTATAGTCGGTGTCAACATCGAGGAGGTAGACCGTGAAGGTTGTCATCGTCGGGGGTGTGGCCGGCGGAATGTCCGCCGCCACCCGCCTACGCCGGCTGGACGAGTCGGCACAGATCGTCGTCTTCGAGCGCGGCGCCCACGTCTCGTTCGCGAATTGCGGCCTGCCGTACTACGCCGGCGGCGTCATCGAGGATCGCGACGAACTGCTGCTGCAGACGCCCGAGAGTCTGGGATCCCGGTTCCGGCTCGACGTCCGCGTGCGCAGCGAGGTCGTCGCGATCGACCCCGACGACCGCACCGTCACGGTCCGCGACCTGTCGTCCGGTGACACGTACGTCGAGAGCTACGACGAGCTGGTGCTGAGCACCGGCGCAAGCCCCATCGTGCCGCCGTTGCCCGGCGCCGAGCGGGCGCTGGTGCTGCGCGACGTCGAGGACGTCGACCGGCTGGTGGAGCGGATCGAGTCGGCGCAGATGTCCGGGGCGCCCAGCGCCGTCATCGTCGGAGCGGGGTTCGTCGGCGTCGAACTTGCGGAGAACCTGCGCGCCCGCGGGCTCGACGTCACCGTCGTCGAACTGGCCGACCAGGTGCTGGCCCCGCTCGACCCGGAAATGGCCGCCCCCGTCGCGGACCGCATGCGCGAACGCGGCGTGCGCCTCGAGCTCGGCACGCAGCTGTCGTCGATCGGCGTCGACACCGTGGACCTCGCCGACGGGCCCACGATCCCGGCCGACGTCGTCGTCATGGCGATCGGTGTCCGGCCCGAGAACGCGCTCGCGAAGATGGCCGGGGCCGACCTGGGTGAACGCGGTGGTGTCGTGGTCGACGGGCGCATGCGCACCTCGGTGCCGCACATCTTCGCGGTCGGCGACGCCGTCGAGAAGCGTGACGCGGTGGGCGGTGGGGCGACGATGATCCCGCTCGCCAACCCGGCCAACCGACAGGGACGGCTCGTGGCGGACGTCATCGCCGGCCGCGACGTCCACGCGAGATCGTCCACGGGCACCGCGGTGGTCGGCGTCTTCGGGCTGATCGTCACGGCCACCGGCTGGAACGAGAAGCGGCTGCGTGCGGAAGGGCGGGCGCACCGTGTCATCCATACCCACCCGCAGTCGCACGCCGGCTACTACCCGGGCGCCGAGCAGATGTCGATCAAGCTGCTCGTCGATCCCGACACCGACGCCATCCTGGGCGCCCAGGCCGTCGGCGGCGAGGGCGTCGACAAGCGCATCGACGTCATCGCCACCGCGATGGCCGGTGGGCTCACCGCCTCCGACCTGGCCGACCTCGAGCTGGCGTACGCGCCGCAGTTCGGCTCGGCCAAGGACCCGGTGAACATGCTCGGTTACATCGCCGACAACCTGCGCACCGACTCCACCCGCACGGTGCAGTGGCACCAACTCGATACCCTGGTGGACGGCGGCGCGTCGCTGGTCGACGTCCGCACCGCCGAGGAGTTCGCGGCCGGCGCCATCCCCGGCGCCGTCAACGTTCCGCTCGACGAGCTCAGGGACCGGGTCGGGGAGCTGCCGGCCGGCGACCTGATCGTGCACTGCCAGGTGGGCCAGCGTGGGCACACCGCGACACGCCTGCTCGGACAGCTGGGCCGCCCCGCGGTCAACCTCGACGGCGGGTACAGGACGTGGGAAGCCGGGCAGCGTGCGAACGCCACCGCCAGCATGTCCCGAGCCTGACGCAACAGCCCGACGACAACACAGCATCTCCGGAAGGAACCCCTATGCGCGAAATCGACGTGACCGAACTCGAAGCGGTGCTCGCCACCGGCGCCCCGCTCGTCGACGTCCGCGAGGCGGACGAGTTCGCCGACGTCCGCGTACCGGGCGCGGTCTCGATCCCGCTCAGCGAGTTCGTCGCCCGCGTCGACGAGGTTCCGGCCGACGACACCGTGTACGTGATCTGCGCGGCCGGCGGCCGCAGTGCCCAGGCCGCGCAGTACCTCGAGGCCCGCGGCGTCGACGCCGTCAACGTGGCCGGCGGCACCATGGCCTGGTTGCAGTCCGGCCGCGCCGTCGAGTCCGGCAGCTAGGTCACCCGAACCCGGTCGAGGCCCGCGGTCGTCGACCGGGTTCTCTTTTTCCCTCCCATATACCCCCACCCGTATTTTTCCTCCTGCAAGACGCAGGGATACCGGACCCGAAGACCCACGATCTCGAAAGGCAGCTCCCATGACCACCACCGGACAGCGGCAGGATTCCCCGCCGCCCTCCACTGCACCCGCCGGCGGACCGCTCGCCCGGCTCGGTGCCGTGATGGCCGACAACTTCAAGTGGGTGATCACCGCGTGGCTCGTACTCGTCGTCGCTCTCGGCGCCGCAGCCCCGTCGGTGTTCAGCTCGCTGGCCGGCGCCGGCTGGCAGGCCAACGGCTCCGAGTCGGTGCAGGTGCGCGAACTCGCGCAGGAGCACTTCGGCGGCAACGCGTCGTCGGCGGTCCAGGTCGTCGTCCACTCCGACGACAAGCCGCTCGACGACCCGGCCGTCCAACAGGTGCTCGGCGAGGCGACGTCGGTGCTCACCGCCGACGCCCGCATCGGCCAGGTGATCCCGCCGCAGCCCGGCATGACGATCAGCCCCGACGGACACACCGGCATCCTCGTCGCCGGCGCGAACGCGAACACCGACGACATGGTGCGCGCGGTGGACGACCTGGGCGGCGAACTGAAGGCGCTCTCGGGTGACGGCATCGACGTCTACCCGACCGGTGCGTCGGCGCTGTGGAGCGACTTCAACAAGGCCAACCACGATGCGATGATCAAGGCCGAGATGATGTCGTGGCCGGTGACGCTGGCCGTCATGGTGCTCGCGTTCGGTTCCCTCGTCGCGGCGGGGCTGCCGCTGCTGCTGACCCTGGCCGGTCTGGTCGCGTCCGCCGGCGGCCTGGTCCTGCTCAACGAGATCACCCCGATCTCGGTGTGGGCCATGAACTTCGCGATGATGTTCGCGCTCGCCCTCGGTATCGACTACGCCCTGTTCCTCGTCGTCCGGTTCCGGGACGCGCTGCGCAAGAACGCGAACGCCCGCCTGGCGGTCGCCGAGACGATGGACACCGCCGGCAAGGCCGTGCTGCTGTCCGGCTTGACCGTGCTGGTGAGCCTGTCGGCGGTGCTGCTGGTGCCCGCGCCCGCGGTCCGCACGATGGCGGTCGGCATCATGCTCGCGGTCGTGTTCGTCCTGGCCGCGACGCTCACGCTGCTGCCCGCGGTACTGGGCAAACTCGGACGCAAGGTCAACGCCGGCTCGCTGCCGTACGCCAAGAAGCAGCAGACCGAGACCGACGGCTCCCCGGTGTTCACCAGGTGGGGCGCATTGCTCGACCGGCACCCGTGGCCGTTCGCGGTCGCCGCGGTCGTGATCCTCGTCGGACTCGCGGTCCCGGTGCTCGGACTGAAGGTTGCGATGCCGTCCATCCAGGTGGTCCCGGAGGACGCGGCCGTGCGTCAGGGCTACGAGCTGGTGCAGGAGCAGATGGGTGTCGGTGCGCCGGGCGCGCTGCAGATCGTGGTCCCCGAGGCCGATGCACCCGCAGCGGCCGAGACCGCGGCGACCGTCGACGGTGTGGCCGCGGTGACCCCCGCCATGCCGGCGTCGGACGGGTCGGGTCTGGTGATGATGCAGGCGCTGCCGACGGTCGATCCGTCGGACCCCGCACTCGGCGGGACACTCGACACGCTGCGCGCGGACCTGCCCGACAGCGCCCTGGTCGGCGGGGCGCCGGCGGAGAACCTGGACCTGCAGCAGGCGCTGAACGACTACCTGCCGCTGGTCGTCGGCGTCATCCTGGTGCTGGGCTTCCTGCTGCTGCTGGTGGCGCTGCAGGCCCCGCTGGTCTCCCTGATCGGCACCGTGGTGAGCCTGCTCTCGACCGGTGCGGCGTTCGGTGCGTCGAAGCTGATCTTCCAGGACGGTCACCTGTCCGACCTGCTCGGGTTCACCCCGCAGGGCTTCCTGGACGGCTGGGGGCCGGTGTTCTTCTTCGCGATGATCTTCGCGATCGCGATGGACTACACGGTGTTCCTGCTCTCGACCGTCAAGGAGCAGTACGAGACGACGGGCAGTGCGCGCGGCGCCCAGATCGCCGGCATGGCGCACTCCGGGCGGGTCATCTTCGCGGCCGCGGCCGTCATGGTGGGTGTGTTCTTCAGCTTCGCGCTGGCCGAACCGCTGCCGCCCAAGGAGATGGGCATCCTGCTGGGGATCGCGGTGCTGCTCGACGCCGTACTGATCCGGCTGGTGTTGCTGCCGGCGCTGCTGCGGCTGACGGGCAACGCCGCCTGGTGGTCGCCGAACTGGCTGCGCCGCGCGCTGCCGAAGATCACGTTCTCCCACGGGTGATTCCGGGGCCGGATCCGGCTGATGACAGTGGTCACAGCCGGATCCGGCCGGATACCCCTGCGGGTAATCTGGACGAAGAACGAGGAGGTCTCATGACCGGAGACGAAGAGAGCATCGCCCTGGTGCTCAACCGCCTGCGCCGTGCGCAGGGACAGCTGGCCGGAGTCATCTCGATGATCGAGAACGGCCGTGAGTGCAAGGACGTCGTCACGCAGCTGGCCGCGGTGTCCCGTGCACTCGACCGGGCCGGCTTCAAGATCGTCGCGACTGGGCTGCGGGAATGCCTGTCGGGCGACGGCACGGCTTCCGAGCCGCTCACCGAGGCCGAGCTGGAAAAGTTGTTCCTGGCGCTCGCCTGATACCGGGCGCGACCGGGAACCGAACGGACAACCGTGAGGAGTCAGTGATGGAACTGGGAATCTCGACCCGCCTGGACACCGAATTCGACGACGCCGTCGCCAAGACCCGAGCCGCGCTCGGGAAGCAGGGATTCGGTGTGCTCACCGAGATCGACATGCAGGCCACGTTGAAGGCGAAGATCGGCGCCGAGATGGAGCAGTACCTGATCCTGGGGGCCTGCAATCCGCAGCTCGCCCACCGCGCCGTCGGCGTGGATCGCCAGATCGGGCTGCTGCTCCCGTGCAACGTCGTCGTGCGGTCCGACGGCGACGGTGTCGTGGTCGAGGCGATGAACCCGGCGCTCATGGTCGAGGTGACCGGCGAGCCGGAGCTCGAGGCCGTCGCGGCGGAGGCGACGACGCGTCTGCAGGCCGCGATCGACGCGCTCGCCTGACGGACACCCTCACGCCGGGGCCGGCAGCGTCCTGGTCCGAACCCGGTGCGCGGTGTGCCCTGCCACCACGCACCAGGCGACGACCAGGGCGCCCAGCAGTCCGGCCGACAAGAGCCGCGGAATCTCGAAATCGCCCGCGACACCGAACGCGCCCATCCCGACCGCACATGCCCCGACCGGGAACGTGAAGCTCCACCAGCTCATCGTGAAGGTCAGGCCCCGCCGGAAGGCGCGCACCGTCACGACCCCGACCCCGGCGAGCGCGACGATCATGATCGTGCCCATGCACAGCCCGTAACCCAGCCCGAACACGTGCAGGGTGTGGGCGGCGCCGGCGGCGACGGCGGACGGCGCCGCGGTGCCCAGCAGGTTCGCGGCCGCGACGGACTGTCCGACGATGCCGAGCGGAATCCACAGCGTCGGCAGCGCCTGCAGTGGCGGCAGCCCGCGCTCGCCGATGTCCCGGGCGACCATGGCGACGACGAACAGCGCGAACACGAGCGCGAGCGTGAACAGCGCGTAGCAGCCGGCCAGTAGCGCGACGCGCGGCCACCCGACCGGCAGATGGTTCACCAGGGCAGCGCCGGTCGCGGCCGACACCATGGGCGGGACCACCGGCATCAGCCACGCCGGCGTCGGCGTCCCGCGCTCGGTGACCGCGCGCAGTCGTCGGCCCATCACGCTCGCGGTCATCAGCCCGCCGCCCGTGCCGACGGCCCACAGCGTTCCCGCGACTCCGAAGGCGACGCCGGGTGCGAGGACCGTCGAACCCACCGCCGCGGTGCCGGCGCCCACCGTGAGCACGGCCATCGGCAACGCCCCGTAGAACGGGAACATCGCGGCGCTGCGCGCGTAGCCGCGGGCGTGCTCGGTGTGCCGGATCCAGTGCCCCACGAAGGCGGTCGCGAGCACCGCCAGCAACACCACGGCCAGGCCCCAGAAGGCCAGCGCGATCGCGCGCCGACCCGGCACGTTCACCGGCAGCGACGAGGTGGCGACGGCGACGATGCCGGTGCCCATCACGACGGCGAACCAGTTGGGTGTCAGGTGTGCGAGGCGGGGAGCGGTGAGCATGTAGACAACTCTGGCGCGGCGGCGTTCTTCCCGGTAGAAGCCTCGGTGTGGACGGCCTACAAACCGCGTTTGTGGGTCTAGCCTTGGCAGTATGCCGCTTTCGAACCGTGTCCCCGAACTCGCTGCACTCGACGTGCTGGTCGCGGTGGGCCGGCTCGGGAGCATGGGCGCCGCCGGCCGCGAGCACGGGCTCAGTCAGCAGGCCGTCAGCGCCCGCGTGCGGTCGGCCGAGCGACAGCTGGGGATCCGCATGTTCGACCGCGGTGCCGGCGGGGTCCAGCCCACCGCCGAGGGGGCGCTCGTGCTCGAGTGGGCGTCCGCGATCCTCGATTCGGCGGAGGAGCTGGCGTCCGGCGTCGCGGCACTGCGCGGTGAGATGGACGCCAACCTGACCGTCGCCGCCAGCATGACCATCGCCGAGTACCTGGTCCCGGGGTGGACGGTCGCGATGCGGCGCAAACACCCGAACGTGGTGACCTCGGTGCGACTGCTCAACTCCACCGACGTCGCCGCCCAGGTCCGGGCGGGGGAGGCCGACCTGGGCTTCGTCGAGGGGCCCGTCGTCCCGAACGGGCTGCGGTCGGTCGAGGTCGCCCGCGACGAACTCGTCGTGATCGTCCCGCCCGGCCACGAGTGGACCCGGCGCGCACCCATCGCCGCAGCCGAACTCGCCACCACCCCGCTCATCCAGCGCGAGCCCGGGTCCGGCACCCGCACGACGCTCGAGCACGCCGTGCCGGGCTGCGTCGAGCCGCTGCTCGAGCTGACGTCGTGCACGGCCGTGAAGGCCGCCGTGGTCGCCGGCAACGCGCCCGCGGTGCTCTCGTCCCTCGCGGTCGAGGCGGACCTGCACGACGGGCGGCTGGCCGCCGTCGAGGTCGCCGGACTGCGGCTGCCGCGCCGGCTGCTCGCGGTGTGGGACGAGTCGCGCGGACTGCGCGGCGCCGCCCGCGACTTCCTCGAGATCGCCCGCGCGGGCGGGTGATCGCCGGGCCCTAGACGCCCATCGCGCCGGCGAGCGTCGGCCACGACTGGTGCAGATCGTCCTGCCAGTACCGCCACGAGTGCGATCCCGTCGGCGCGAAATCGAACGTGGCCGGAATGTTCAGCTGCTGCAGGCGATTCGCGAGATTGCGGGTGCACAGGTTGGTGGCGGCCTCGATCGCCCCGCCGACGAACACCTGCCGCGCGAAGTCCTTCAGGTCTCCGTCGATCCCCGGCGCGGCCAGGTTGTCGTACGGGCCGGGCAGACCGGAGCCCGACGAGATGTACAGCGCCGTGCCGCGGAGCTTCTCGGCGTTGATCACCGGATCGTTCGCGACCCAGCCCGGACCGCCGCGCGGGCCCCACATGTTCTGAGGATCGGCGCCCTTGGCCGACCGCACCACCAGGTCGACGAACGCCGAACCCATCGGACTGCTCGTCTCGGCGCACCCGCTGTAGGAGCCCACGGCCCGGTACAGGCCGGGCGCCGAGATCGCGAGATTGAGTACCGACGTCGCGGTCATCGAGATGGCCGCGATGGAGTTGACGCCGTTGCCGCCGAACCGGCCGTCGATGATCGGCGGCAGCTCGCGCGTGAGGAAGGTCTGCCACTTGCTGCGCCCCAGCGCCGGGTCGTCACGCTCCCAGTCGGTGTAGTAGCTGGCGGCGCCGTCCATCGGGGTCACGACATTGACGTTCTTGTCGGCGAAGAAGTCCACGACGTCGGTGTTCTGCTGCCACGTCGCGTTCGTCTCACCGCCGCCGGCGCCGTTGAGGAGGTAGAGCGTGGGCCGCACACCCGAGTCCGCGGGTCGCTGCACGCGGACGGGCACGACGCGATCCATCGACGCCGAGTAGACCTGCGCGGTGACCGCGAGGGGCCCGGCGTCGTCCACCCCGACCAGGTGTGACGCCGGTCGGGCGCCGGCGGTGGACGCACCCCCGACCACGCCGGCGGCGAGCACCGCCATCGACAGCGCCGCGAGAAACACGCGGCCCGGACGTCCAATAGACATAGGTGATCCCTCTCGATCCCGAGGGGGTTTGGCGCCCCGACTGGACCGCACCCGCTGTCACACGCATTTCCCCTGCTCATCAGCCATTCGAGGGGACTCTAGCGGGTTCGGAGCGCGCTGGATACACCGGATCTGGTCAACCGTCCGAGTGGGGTCACACCCCGCCGGCGAAACCGTGCTGCCGCCAGGCCTCGTACGTGACGACAGCGGCCGCGTTCGACAGGTTCAACGAGCGGCGCCCCGGCACCATGGGGATGCGGACCTGTGCGGTGACGTGCGGGTCCTCGAGAACCGCCGGCGCGAGCCCGGTGGGTTCGGGACCGAACAACAGGACGTCACCCGGCTGGTACGCGAGGTCGGCGTACGACGTGGTCGCGTGCGCGGTGAACGCGAACACCCGGTCCGGTTGCAGCGCCGCCCAGGCCGCCTCGAGATTCTCGTGCACGGTCACCGACGCGAGGTCGTGGTAGTCGAGGCCGGCGCGGCGCAGTTTCGGCTCGGACAGGTCGAAGCCGAGCGGTCCGACGAGGTGCAGTTCGCATCCGGTGCCGGCGACCATGCGGATCGCGTTCCCGGTGTTGGGTGGGATGCGGGGCTCGTGGAACATCACTCGGAACACGGCCTTCAGCTTGCCAGGCCGCGGCCGCCCGCCGCCCGCCGGAGGGCGGGCAGTCGTAATTGTCGGACTCCGAGGGGACCATGGGGACATGGCCGAGCTCGTCGAGATCGTGGGGGAGGACTTCGCGGGTGCGCGCCTCGCCGGGCAGCACTGGAACCGGCAGCACTACACGCGGTGCACGTTCCGGGGCGCCGACCTCAGCGAGGTGCGCACCGAGTCGTGCGTGTTCACCCAGTGCGACTTCACGGGGACCGACCTGAGCGCCTCCCACCACCACTCGACTGCGTTCCGGTCGTGCACGTTCGCCCGGACGACGCTGTGGCACAGCAGTTTCAGCAGTTCGAGCCTCATCGGATCGGTATTCGAGGACTGCCGGCTGCGGCCGCTGCGGATCGACGAGGTGGACTTCACGTTCGTCTCGTTCGGCGGGGCCGATCTGCAGGGCGTCGACTTCACCGACTGCCGCTTCCGGGAAGCGAACCTCGTCGACGCGGACCTGCGGGGCGCGGTGCTGCGCTCGGTGGATCTGTTCGGTGCCCGCGTCGAGGGGCTGCGCCTGGAGGGGGCCGACCTGCGCGGGGCCCACGTCGGCCCCGGACTGTGGACCGCCGCGGAACTGCGCGGCGCGCAGGTGGAACTCACCCAGGCGGTGGCCTACGCGACCGCGAACGGCCTCGTCGTCGAGCCGTGGTGACCGCGACTCGCTCAACGGATCAGTTCGCGGGCGAGCAGATCCATCATGAGTCCGTCCCGCCACCCGCCGTCGGCGCCCCGGCAGTACTCCCGCATGACGCCGACGTCGCGGAATCCCACCCTGCGGTAGCACGCGATCGCCGCGGAGTTCGCGGCCTCCGGGTCGATGACGAGGCGATGGAACCCCCGCTCGTCGACGAGGTGCGTCGCCAGCAGCCGCACCACCTCCGTGCCCAGCCCCTGTCCGTGCACCGCGCCGTCGAGGAACAGGTCGATGCCGGCATGCCGGTACTCGGGGTCCGACTCCTGGTACCACTGCGCGAAACCCACGACGCGGTCGTCCAGGACCACCGCGTAGGCCACCGTGTCGGGGTCCGCGGACGGCCAGTCCGCGGCCGGTTCCTTCCACCATCGGCTCACTTCGGGGAGCCGATGGATCTCGCGCAACCGCTCGTGGTGGGCGGGCTGGACGGGTGCCAGCACGACACGTGGACCGCGAAGTTCCGGAGCCGATGTCACGCAGCGACCCTAGCCTGGAACAATGGTCGCCGTGACTGCAACGATCCTGGACGGCAAAGCAACCCGCGACGAGATTTTCACCGACCTCGAGGCCAGGGTGGCGGCCCTGAAGGAGAAGGGCATCACGCCCGGTCTGGGCACCGTCCTCGTCGGTGAGGACCCCGGTTCGGCGGCATACGTGCGGGGCAAGCACAACGACTGCGCCAAGGTCGGCATCACCTCGATCCGCCGTGACCTGCCCGCGGACATCACCCAGGCCGAGCTCGAGGCCACGATCGACGAACTCAACGCCAACCCGGAGTGCACCGGCTACATCGTGCAGCTCCCTCTGCCCAAGCACCTCGACGAGAACGCCGCCCTCGAGCGCATCGATCCCGAGAAGGACGCCGACGGTCTGCACCCGGTCAACCTGGGCCGGCTCGTGCTGGGCAAGGAAGCCCCGCTGCCGTGCACGCCGCGTGGCATCGTGCACCTGCTGCGCCGCTACGACGTTCCGATCGCCGGCGCGCACGTCGCCGTCGTCGGCCGCGGTGTCACGGTCGGCCGTCCCATCGGCCTGCTGCTGACCCGGCGTTCGGAGAACGCGACGGTCACGCTGTGCCACACCGGTACTCGGGACCTCGCGGCGCAGGTTCGGCAGGCCGACATCGTGATCGCCGCAGCGGGTGTGCCGGGCCTGATCACCGCCGACATGGTCAAGCCGGGTGCCGCGGTGCTCGACGTGGGTGTCAGCCGCACCGCCGACGGGCTGCGCGGCGACGTCGCCGACGACGTCCGTGAGGTCGCCGGATTCGTCTCCCCGAACCCCGGTGGTGTCGGACCGCTGACGCGCGCGTTCCTGCTGACCAACGTCGTGGAGCGGGCCGAGCAGCTCGCCGGTTCGCGCGGCTAGGTTCTCGCGCGTGACGCAGTTCGTGCGCAGGAACCTGCCGATGGTGCTCGTCGTCCTCGTGGTGGCGGGCGCCTTCGGGCTGGTCCTGGCCGACCGCTGGCGGCGCGGCGCCCTCGTTCTCGGGGGCGCCATGCTGGTCGCCGCGTTCCTGCGTGCCGTGGTCTCACCCGATCGGGTGGGTTTGCTCGCGGTGCGAGGCCGAGGCTTCGACGTGACGGCGATGACCGTCGTGGGGGCCGCGATCATCGCGCTCGCGACGTCGATCGATCCGCTCGGGACCGACTGACCCGGGTGTACTGACGCGGGCGTGGGCCGGCTAGTTGCGGCGCGCCGCCCGCGACAGCTCCATCGTCTCCTTCAGCAGCTCGGCCACCGCGTCGGCCTCGGTGAGGAAGCCGTCGTGGCCGTCCTTCGACTCGAGCACGCGCAGTCCGTCGCAGCCGGGCAGCCCGTCCGCGAGTTCCTGCTGCAGCCGCAGCGGGTACAGCCGATCGGAGTCGACACCGCCGACGACCACCGGCACGTCCGTCGAGGCCAGCGCCGCGGCCACACCGCCGCGGCCGCGACCGACGTCGTGCCGGTTCATCGCCTCGCTCAGCAGCACGTAGGTGCCGGGATCGAACCGGCCGACGAGCTTGTCGGCCTGATGGTCGAGATAACTCTGGACGGCGTAACGGCCACCGCTCCAAGGGTTCTCGCCGTCCTGATGGGTGTTGGCGAAGCGCGAATCCAGTTCGCCCTCGGTGCGGTACGTCAGGTGCGCGATCCGGCGGGCCAGGCCCAGTCCGGTGCGCGGGACCCGGCCCGTGCCGTGGTAGTCGCCGCCCTGCCAGTCGGGATCGCTCTTGATGATCTGCATCTGGGTGGTCTGGGTGCCGATCTGGTCGGCGGTGGCGCGGGCGCCCACCGCGAGAACCAGGGCCGCGGCGACCCGGTCGGGGTACCCGATGATCCACTCGAGGGTCCGCATGCCGCCCATCGATCCGCCGACGACGGCGGCGAGACGCTCGATGCCGAGCAGATCCGCCAGCGCGACCTCGGCGGTCACCTGATCGCGGATCGTGATCTCCGGGAATCGCGAACCCCAGTAGTTGCCGTCCGCGGCCAGCGATCCGGGGCCGGTGGAGCCGCGGCAGCCGCCGAGCACGTTGGTGGCGAGCACGCACCACTCGTCGGTGTCGATCGGCGCGCCCGGCCCGATCATGCCGTCCCACCAGCCGGGGGAGGGGTGCTCGTCGTCGGCGGGACCGCTCACGTGCGAGTCGCCCGTGAGGGCGTGCTCGATCAGGATCACGTTGTCCCGCTCGGTGGACAGCTCACCCCACCGCTGGACGCCGAGCGTGACGTCGGGCACCACCGCACCGTTCTCGAGTTGCACCGAGCCGATGTGGACGAAGCCCAACTGCCCGTCCGGCGGAGGGAATCCGGCCGGACGGGCGTTGCGAACGGAGCTGACGGTCAAGATGCCGCCGCCGCGAAACCGGCTTCGAGGTCGGCGATGATGTCGTCGAGTCCCTCGATGCCCACGGCGAGGCGGACGAGACCCGGAGTCACACCCGAAGCGAGCTGCTCCTCGGGGGTGAGCTGCGAGTGGGTGGTCGACGCCGGGTGGATCACCAGCGAGCGCACGTCACCGATGTTGGCGACGTGGCTGTGCAGCGTGAGCGCGTTGACGAACTTCTTGCCCGCGTCGACACCACCGGCGAGCTCGAACGCGACGATCGCGCCGGTGCCGCGCGGAGCGATCGTCTTGGCACGCTCGTGCCACGGCGACGACGGCAGACCGGCGTACGAGACCGACGCGACCTCCGGGCGGGCCTCGAGGTACTCGGCGACCGCCTTCGCGTTGGCGACGTGGCGCTCCATCCGCAGGCTCAGCGTCTCGATGCCCTGCGAGATGAGGAACGCGTTGAACGGCGAGATGGCCGAGCCGAGATCGCGCAGCAGCTGCACGCGCGCCTTGAGTGCGAACGCCGGCGCGCCGAGGTCGGCGTAGACCACGCCGTGGTAGCTCGGGTCGGCGGTCGTGAAGTTGGTGTGCCGGCCCTGGGTCCAGTCGAACGTGCCGCCGTCGACGATCACACCGGCGACCGCGGTGCCGTGGCCGCCGAGGTACTTGGTGGCCGAGTGGACGACGATGTCGGCGCCGTGCTCGAACGGACGGATCAGGTACGGGCTCGCGACGGTGTTGTCGACGATCAGCGGGATGCCGTTCTCGTGCGCCACCTGCGCGATCCCCGGGATGTCGAGGATGTCGTTGCGGGGGTTGGAGATCGACTCGCCGTAGAACGCCTTGGTGTTGGGGCGGACGGCGGCGCGCCACTGCTCGATGTCGTCCGGGTCCTCGACGAACGAGACCTCGATGCCCAGCTTGCGCAGCGAGTAGTGGAACAGGTTGTACGTGCCGCCGTACAGGCGCGGGCTCGACACGATGTGGTCGCCCGACTCGGCGAGGTTGAGGATCGCGAAGGTCTCGGCGGCCTGGCCGGACGCGAGCAGCAGGGCCGCGACGCCGCCCTCGAGCGCGGCGATACGCTGTTCGACGGCATCCTGCGTCGGGTTCATGATGCGGGTGTAGATGTTGCCGGGCTCGGCCAGGCCGAACAGTGCGGCCGCGTGGTCGGTGCTGTTGAACGTGTACGACGTGGTCTGGTAAGATCGGCAGTGCACGCGCGTTGGTGGTGCCGTCGGGCAACTGGCCGGCGTGGACCTGCTTGGTCTCGAAGCTCCAGTCGGCCGTCGGGTCGGTCGCGGCGTCCGTGATTTCGGTCATGAGTCGTCTACTCCAGGTTCGGGAAGTGTTCGGCAGATGAGAGGGTGCGCAGCGGCAGGCGCGCGCTCGGGGGACCGGCTACTCGTGACAACAACACATGATGAACCTCCGGTGGGGCATGGCCCGGTCAGTGGGTCCGTCCCAGCGGACCCGCGCTTGTCCTCCGGCTCTCGCCGGAAGACCTGGTCATCACCCGGGGCACCCCACCGCGGTTGGAGGGTTGCCGACCAGCGAGCCGGGGCTTGACGCTGGCACTCATGACCTCCGCCGATAGTAGCGGTATCGACCGTGCGGTTGGAAGGAGGGCGGGCAGGAAGGTCGAAAAGGACGTGGCAGGCAAACTCGGTGGGCACGCACAGACAGGGAGTTCGATCGTGAAAGACACCACCTCGGTGCTGACCCGAGGTCTCACGGCCCGCCACATCCGTTTCATCGCCCTCGGGTCCGCCATCGGTACCGGGCTCTTCTACGGTTCCGCGGAGGCCATCGACCGGGCGGGGCCGTCGGTGCTGCTGGCCTATCTGATCGGCGGGGCGGTGATCTACATCGTGCTCCGTGCGCTCGGCGAGATGGCCGTCAGCGACCCGGTGTCGGGCTCGTTCGGGGAATACGCCACCCGGCACCTGGGCCCGCTCGCCGGCTTCGCGACGGGGTGGACCTACACGTTCGAGATGGTCGTGGTCTGCCTGGCCGACGTGACGGCATTCGGCGTCTACATGGGGTTCTGGTTCCCGGACGTGCCGCGGTGGATCTGGGTGCTGGCCGTCATCTTCTTCGTCGGCGCCGTCAACCTGCTGAGCGTCAAGGTGTTCGGCGAGGTGGAGTTCTGGCTCACGATCGTCAAGATCGTCGCCATCGTGGCGATGATCGCGGCCGGTGTCGCCGTCCTCGTCTTCGGGTTCGGCCTGCACGACACCGGCGAGGGCGTGTCGAACCTGTGGAGCGAGGGAGGCTTCTTCCCGACCGGGCTCGGCGGCTTCGTCGGATGCTTCGCGATCGTGATGTTCGCATTCGGTGGTACGGAGATCATCGGTATCACCGCGGGCGAAGCCGAGGATCCCGAGCGCACGATCCCTCGGGCGATCAACACGGTGCCGGTCCGGATCATCGTGTTCTACGTGCTCACGCTGGCGGTGATCATGGCGATCAGTCCGTGGCAGACGATCGGTTCCGAGGGCAGCCCCTTCGTGCAGATCTTCGAGGGCCTCGGTCTCGGGCCGGCCGCGGCGGTGTTGAACGTGGTCGTCATCTCCGCCGCACTGTCCGCGATCAACAGCGACATCTTCGGCGCCGGCCGCATGATGTACGGCATGGCGCAGCGCGGCCAGGCGCCCGCGGTGATGGGACGGGTCTCGCGCAGCGGGGTGCCGTGGATGACGGTCATCGTCATGATCGCCGCGCTGCTGCTCGGTGTCCTGCTCAACTACGCGATACCCGATCGGGTCTTCCTGGTGATCGCGTCCATCGCGACCTTCGCGACCGTCTTCGTGTGGCTGATGATCCTGCTCGCGCAGTACCGCTCGCGCCGGCGGATGGACCCCGCGGCGGCCGCCGCGCTGAAGTTCCCGGTGCCGTTCTGGCCGTACGGACAGCTGGTCGCGATCGGCTTCCTGGTGTTCGTGATCGCGCTGCTGGCGTTCGACGCCGACAGCCGGGTGGCGCTGGTGGTGGGCGCCGTGTGGCTGGTGCTGCTGGCCGTGGCCCACCGCCGCTGGGCGCGGCCGGCGCACGCGGCGCGGACCCGGACCCCCTCGCCGCACCGGCCCGAGGTTACCGAGCGGTAGGGTGAGCGGTTTTCGGCCCAGTGGTTGCCTCCGTCTCGGATAGCAGTACGCTCGTCATGTTTGGGTCGGCCTGACAGGGGCGATCCGAACCGGATACGTTTGATAATTGAACCGTTGGCGGGGTCACTCACAAAGTGATCTGCGCACCCCAGTACGCAGGGAACGGAACCAGGGAAACTTCCTAGGAGGACGCGAAGCCCCCATGTCCAAGATCAAGGTCGAAGGCAAGGTCGTCGAACTCGACGGCGACGAGATGACTCGCATCATCTGGCAGTTCATCAAAGACAAGCTGATCCATCCGTACCTGGATGTCGATCTGGAGTACTACGACCTGGGGATCGAGCATCGCGATGCCACCGACGACCAGGTGACCATCGACGCTGCAGAGGCGATCAAGCGGCACGGCGTCGGCGTCAAGTGCGCGACGATCACCCCGGACGAGGCCCGGGTCGAGGAATTCGGCCTGAAGAAGATGTGGCGTTCCCCGAACGGCACCATCCGTAACATCCTGGGCGGCACCATCTTCCGTGCCCCGATCCTGATCTCGAACGTGCCGCGTCTGGTGCCGGGCTGGACCAAGCCGGTCATCGTCGGCCGTCACGCGTTCGGTGACCAGTACCGCGCCACCGACTTCAAGGTCCACCAGGCCGGCACCGTCACCCTCACCTTCA
Source organism: Rhodococcus sp. SGAir0479 (assembly GCF_005484805.1). Taxonomy (NCBI): domain Bacteria; kingdom Bacillati; phylum Actinomycetota; class Actinomycetes; order Mycobacteriales; family Nocardiaceae; genus Rhodococcus; species Rhodococcus sp. SGAir0479. Next base: position 2,825,606 of record NZ_CP039432.1, on the reverse strand, counting down.
CGCCGGAGGACGGCTCCGAGCCGATCCAGCACGAGGTCGTGCGCATGCCCGAGGACGGCGGCGTCGTCATGGGTATGTACAACTTCAAGAAGTCCATCCAGGACTTCGCGCGGGCCTCTCTGTCCTACGGCCTGCAGCAGAACTACCCGGTCTACCTGTCGACCAAGAACACGATCCTCAAGGCCTACGACGGCATGTTCAAGGACGAGTTCCAGCGCGTGTACGAGGAGGAGTTCAAGGCGGAGTTCGACGCCGCGGGCCTCACCTACGAGCACCGCCTCATCGACGACATGGTCGCCTCCTCGCTCAAGTGGGAGGGCGGCTACGTCTGGGCCTGCAAGAACTACGACGGCGACGTCCAGTCCGACACCGTCGCGCAGGGCTACGGCTCGCTGGGCCTGATGACCTCCGTGCTGATGACGCCGGACGGCAAGACCGTCGAGGCCGAGGCCGCGCACGGCACCGTCACGCGCCACTACCGTCAGCACCAGCAGGGCAAGCCGACGTCGACCAACCCGATCGCGTCGATCTTCGCCTGGACCCGTGGTCTCGAGCACCGCGGCAAGCTGGACAACACCCCTGAGCTGATCGAGTTCGCGCAGCAGCTCGAGGACGTCGTCATCAAGACCGTCGAGAACGGTCAGATGACCAAGGACCTCGCACTGCTGGTGGGCCCGGACCAGGGTTGGCAGACCACCGAGGAGTTCCTCGCGACCCTCGACGAGAACCTGCAGAAGGCGCGCGCGTAAAGCGTCGCTCCGCACGGTAAACGGGACGTTCCCCTCACGGGAACGTCCCGTTTCCCTTTCTCCACTACCCTCGGGCGTCGCGCGTTCGACTCGCGCCCGCTCGATCGTCGTTCGTTTCGTACCGTGCTCGGAAGGCTCCACTGCTCTTGACCGTCTCGGCCACCGCTCCCTCGTCCGTCGCCGCAGACCTCCCGTCCTCCGGGCGCCGGCGCGCGATGCTCGCGCTCGCCATGGGCGGGTTCGGCATCGGCACCACCGAGTTCGTCGCGATGGGACTGCTGCCGCAGATCGCCGGGGGCCTGGACATCTCCGAGCCCACCGCGGGACACGTCATCACCGCGTACGCCCTCGGCGTCGTGGTCGGCGCCCCGGTGATCGCGGCACTGACGGCGAGGATGCCGCGTAAGACGCTGCTGATCGCGCTCATGGTCGCGTTCACGGTGGGCAACGCCGCCACCATCGTCGCGCCGAACTACGGCGGACTGCTGGTGGCCCGCTTCGTCGCCGGCCTGCCGCACGGCGCCTACTTCGGGGTGGCGTCGCTGGTCGCCGCCCACCTCGCCGGGCCCGGGAGGCGGGCCAAGGCCGTCGCGACGGTCATGAGCGGGCTCGCGATCGCCAACGTCGTGGGAGTGCCGGCAGCCACCTGGATCGGGCAGGGACTCGGCTGGCGCAGTGCATTCGCCGTCGTCGCCCTGATCGGGGCGCTCACCGTCGCGGCCGTCACGGCGTGGGTGCCCGCACTGCGCGACGTCCGCACCACCGATCCGCGGACCGAACTCGCGGCGCTGCGGCGCGGGCAGGTGTGGCTCACCCTCGTGATCGGCACCGTCGGATTCGGCGGAATGTTCGCCGTCTACACGTACGTGGGCTGGACGATGACCGACGTCGCGGGACTGCCCGAGGCGCTGATCCCGGTCGCCCTCATGGTCTACGGCCTCGGCATGGTCGTCGGCAACGTGCTGGGCGGACGCCTGGCCGACCGGGCGCTGACGTCCGGACTGTTCACGATGCTCGGGGCGCTCGTCGGACTGCTCGCCCTCTTCGCGGTCGCCGCGCACAACCCGTACACCGCGATGGTGGTGCTGTTCCTCGTCGCCGCCGCGGGCTCGGCGTTGGTGCCGGGTCTGCAGACCCGGCTGATGGACGTCGCGGCGGACGCGCAGACCCTGGCCGCCGCGCTCAACCACTCGGCGCTCAACATCGCGAACGCGTTCGGCGCATGGATCGGCGGCGCGGTCATCGCGGCCGGGTTCGGGTACACCGCGCCGGCGCTGGTCGGGTCGGCGCTCGCGGCTGCGGGCCTGGCGGTACTGGCCGTCGCGGTGGTGACGGCGCGTCGGTAGCGTCCGCTACGGTTCTCCGCGTGCCGCACATCATCACCACCGTCAACGTCAACGGCGTCCGCGCCGCCGCCCGCAAGGGCCTGCTCCACTGGCTCACCGGCTCCCAGGCCGACGTCGTCTGCCTGCAGGAGACGCGGGCGTCCGACAAGCAACTGCACGAGACCCTGGCGCCCGCCCTCGACGCCGGCTGGCACGTGGCGTCGGCGGAACCGTCGGCGAAGGGCCGCAACGGCGTGGCGGTGCTGTCGCGGCGCCCCGCCGACGCGGTGCGCATCGGCTTCGGCGACGACGAGTTCGCCGACGCGGGCCGCTACATCGAGGCGGACTTCGACGCGCTCACCGTCGGCAGCCTCTACCTGCCGACCGGCGAGGCCGAGACGCCCAAGCAGGAGCAGAAGGAACGCTTCATGGCGTCGTTCGCGGCGCACCTGACGCGCAGCGCCGAGGCCGCCGGCGCCGCGGGCCGTGACGTGCTGGTGTGCGGCGACTGGAACATCGCGCACACCGAGCGCGACATCAAGAACTGGAAGGGCAACCTCAAGAAGTCCGGGTTCCTGCCGGGCGAGCGCGAGTGGGTCGCGGCGCTGCTGACCGGCGGCGCTTGGGTGGACGTGGTCCGGGAACTGCACCCGGAGACCGACGGGCCGTACTCGTGGTGGTCGTACCGCGGCAAGGCGTTCGACACCGACGCCGGGTGGCGCATCGACTATCACCTGACCACGCCCGCACTGGCGGCCCGCGCGAAGGAGGCCCGCGTCGAACGCGCCGCCACCTACGCCGAGCGCTGGTCGGACCATGCGCCCGTCACCGTGCAGTTCCGCTGATGGCGTCGCAGCGCAAGAGCCCGATCGTCGCGCTGCTGGTGGCCCTCGCCGGTCTCGCGGTGGCAGTGTTCGTCGGAACGCAGGCCGGCGGTGACGACGCGTCGTCTGCCGCATCGCCGGTCTCGGTGACGAGCAGCGCCTCCGTCTCGGTGTCGAGCAGCGCCTCCGTCTCGGTGTCGCCGACGCGCACCACGGAGCAGGCGACCGGGATTCCGCAGGCGAGCGGGGTGCCGCAGGCGGCGTGGGCCACGCTCGCCGCGATCGACGCCGGACGCTGGCCGCCGTCCGATGCGCCGGGCACCGAGGGCGGCCGCACGTTCGGCAACCACGAGGGCCGGTTGCCGGCCACCGGCAGCGGACAGCAGATCCGGTACCAGGAGTGGGACGTCAACCGGAAGCAGAGCGGTCGCGGGCGCGACGGGCACCGCATCGTCACCGGCAGCGACGGGTCCGCGTGGTACACCGACGACCACTACGAGACGTTCACGAGGATGCGCTGATGACACCGCAACCGGCCCTCCCACGCGGGCTGTCGCTGCTGGTCGCGGAGCCCGGGCGGACCGCCGGCGTCGAGGAGGAGCTGCGAGCTACCCGGCCCGTACGGCACGTGCGCGGCCGCCGGATGCCCACCGCCGCGGCACTGTTCGACGAGTTCGCCGCCGCCCTGCAGTTCCCGTACTACTTCGGCCGCAACAAGGACGCGTTCGACGAGTGCTTGCGCGAGCTGGGCGACACCGTCGGCGCGGACCCGGTGGTGCTGGTGCTCGACGCGGACGCCCTGCTCGCCGATCAGCCGGCCGAGCTGGCGTGGTTCGCGGCGGCGGTCGGTCACACGGACGCGTCGATCGTGCTGCAGGTGCGGCCCGGACGCGCCGACGCCGTCACCGACCGGTTCGCCGCGGTCGGCGTCGACCTCCCTCGCATCGCCGTTTCCGACGCGTGAAAGTATCGGGGATTATGTCGAGCACTGCAGAGAACCCCACCACGTCGCCGACCGCGAAGCCGCGCGTCCTGTCGGGTATCCAGCCCACCGCCGATTCGTTCCACCTCGGCAACTTCCTCGGTGCGCTGCAGCAGTGGGTGCCCCTGCAGGACGACTTCGACGCCTTCTACTTCATCCCCGACCTGCACGCGATCACGGTGCCGCAGGACCCCAAGGAGCTGCGTCAGCGCACCCTGCGGGCCGTCGCGCAGCTGCTCGCGCTCGGCATCGATCCCGAGCGGTCGACGCTGTTCGTACAGAGCCAGGTGCCCGAGCACGCCGAGCTGGCGTGGGTCCTCAACTGCATCACCGGCTTCGGTGAGGCCAGCCGCATGACGCAGTTCAAGGACAAGGCCGCCCGGCAGGGCAGCGAGCACGCCAGCGTGGGCCTGTTCACCTACCCGGTGCTGATGGCCGCCGACATCCTGCTCTACCGCCCGCAGCGCGTGCCGGTGGGCGAGGACCAGCGCCAGCACCTCGAGCTCGCCCGCGACCTGGCCGGCCGCTTCAACACCCGCTTCGGCAAGACGTTCGTCGTCCCCGAGCCGCAGATCATCAAGGGCACCGCCAAGATCTACGACCTGCAGGACCCCACGTCGAAGATGAGCAAGTCCGGTCCCACCCCGGCCGGTCTCATCAACCTGCTCGACGACCCCAAGGTCTCGGCCAAGAAGATCCGGTCCGCCGTCACCGACAACGAGCGCGAGATCCGGTTCGACCCGCAGAACAAGGCCGGCGTCAGCAACCTGCTCACGATCCAGTCGGCGTTGTCGGGCAAGAGCATCGACGACCTCGTCGCCGGCTACGAGGGTAAGGGCTACGGCGACCTCAAGGCCGACACCGCGGAGGTGCTCGCCGAGTTCGTCACCCCGCTGCGCGAGAAGGTCGACGGCTACCTCGCCGACCGCGCGGAGCTGGACCGCATCCTCGCCGGCGGTGCCGATCGCGCCCGCGACGTCGCTGCCCGGACGCTCGGCCAGGTCTATGAGAAGGTGGGGTTCCTGACGACCAGGAGGTAATCCGTACATGGCCGACGACGCACCGGGCTTCCTCGACAGGCAGCGTGCGGGCCGGCCGTGGCTCGATCACCTCGTCCGGGCGGGCGGGCGCTACCAGACGCAGAAGGGCGACTACTACGCCGCCGGGATCACCTACTTCACGATCCTCGCGATCGTCCCGATCCTCATGGTCGCGTTCGCCGTCGCGGGTTTCGTGCTCGCCGGTCATCCGGAGTGGCTCGTCGAGATCCGGGACCAGGTCAGCCAGAACATGCCGGGCGGGCTCGGGGACACCGTCAACGACCTCATCGATGCGGCGATCTCGGCGCGCACCAGCGTCGGCGTGTTCGGTCTGCTCGGCGCCGTGTACGCGGGCCTGGGGTGGATCACCAATCTGCGCGACGCGTTGACCGCCATGTGGGAGCACACCCACCAGGCCGGGAACTTCGTGGTCACCAAGGTCAAGGACTTCGGCGCGCTGCTCGGCCTCGGTGTGGCGATGCTGGTGACCTTCGGGTTGTCGGCGCTCAGCAACGGCCCGGTCGCCGGATGGGTGGTCGAACGGCTCGGTGCCGAGCACCTGACCGGTGTCGGCGTGCTGCTGCGGATCGTGTCGTTCGCGATCGGGCTGCTGGCGACGTGGGCGCTGCTGTCCTGGGTCATCGCGCGACTGCCGCGGGAGCCGGTGACGCTGCGCAGCGCACTGCGGGCCGCGTTCGCCGCGGCCATCGTGTTCGAGATCTTCCGCCAGGTAGGGGCGATCTACCTGGCGGCGGTCAGCCGGGGCCCTGCCGGTGTCGCGTTCGGTCCCATCATCGGTCTCCTGGTGTTCAGCAATGTGACCGCGCGGCTGATCCTGTTCGCGACCGCGTGGGCCGCCACCGCCCGGGAGAACCTCGAGAAGGCGTTCGTCCCGCCGCCGGAGTCGGCCGTGATCCGACCCCGCGTGCAGGTGCGCGAGGGGATGTCGGCGAAGGAGGCCGCGGCCCTGACCGGTGCCGGGGCGCTCGCAGCGATCGGACTCGCCGGCCTGTGGCGGCGACGCGGCGACTGACCGTCAGCGCCGGCGTCGGCGGACGAGCACCCGCGCCCACACGAGCAGCCCGACCACGACACCCGTTCCCACCAGACCGACCGCGACGCGGCCGGCGAGATCCTTGTCCGGCAGGTCCGAGCCCGACGCCAGGTCCATGCCGCCGGGGCCGTGGGTGTCGGGTCCGGCCACCTCGGCGGCCGGTTCCGACGTCGCGGTGTCCGGCTCGACGAGCGTGCCGACCGCGGTCGCGGGATCGAGCCCGTACCCGTAGTCGAGCAGGCGGGCGACCTGCTCCCACGGCCGGATCGGGAGGACGTCCGCGGCCATCAGCGTGACCCCGAGTCGGCGGCCGTCCCGGACGGCCCCACCGACGAATGTCTGCCTGGCGTCGTCGGTGTACCCGGTCTTGCCGCCGAGCGCGCCCGGATAGTTCATCAGCAGCTGGTTGTCGTTGAAGATCGGGTACGGCTCGACCGGCTTGTCGTCGGGCTTGGCGGGATCCGCCGGGTGCCCCGGGTAGAGGACCGACTCCGTCGTGATCAGTTGCGCGAAGGTCGGGTTCCGCATCGCGGCGCGGAAGAACAGCGCCAGGTCGTACGCCGACGTCGACATTCCCGGGCCGTCCAGGCCGGACACCGACGCCGTCCGGGTGTCCAGCGCGCCCAGGGATGCGGCTTCGGCGTTCATCTTGGCGACGGTCGCGTCCTCCCCGCCGAGTTGCGCTGCGAGGGCGTGGGCGGCGTCGTTGCCCGAGCGCATCACCAGCCCCTGCATCAGCTGCAGAATGGTGTACGTACCGCCGGCGCCGAGCCCCACGGAGCTGCCCTCCATCGCCGCGTCCTCCGAGGTGGCGGTGACGGTGCGGTTCAGATCGAGCTCGTCGAGCGCGACGAGCGAGAGCAGCACCTTGATGGTGCTGGCGGGCCGGTAGCGGCCGTGCGGGTCCTTGGCCGCGAGCACGTCCCCGGTGTCGAGGTCGGACAGCACCCACGCGGTCGCGGAGATGTCGGCGGGCAGCGGCGGCGTGCCGGGGGCGGTGACCACCCCGCAGCTGCCGAGGGCTGCACCGCCGACGGGGGAGTCGGGGACCGGGACGGGCGCCGGTGCGTCCTGTCCCGGGCGCGGTACCTCGGAGAGGTCGATCGCCGGGGGAGGGGACTGCCGGTGCGGGCACGCGTCGGTGTTCGGGGTGCTGAACGGGGGAGTGGTGGTGGGCGCGACGGGCTGGTCGGCCGCGAGGGGAGCCTGCTCCGGGAGGGGCAGGGCCACGGCGGGAGCGCCCCCGGCACCGAGGACGAGTGCGGAGGCGGTGGCGGTCAGGAGGATTCGTCGCCGTGCGGTTTTCGGGAGAGCAGCCATATCGACTCTCCAGCGTATGGAAGGCCGATCACCGTGTCGTGGCGGGCCTCGTCACAGGTGTGTCGCGCCGCCACCGCACGACCGTCCTGGAAACGCGTTTGCGCACTTGCCGAGCGCCCGAACCGGTCGGGAGCTGCGACAAGTGCGCAAAACGGGGTGCTGTGTGCTTACGAGAGCATCACTTGCGGGCGAACAGCAGCGCGCGCTTGACTTCCTGGATCGCCTTCGTCACCTGGATGCCACGGGGGCACGCGTCGGTGCAGTTGAAGGTCGTGCGGCAGCGCCACACGCCGTCCTTGTCGTTCAGGATGTCGAGACGCTCGGCGGCGCCCTCGTCACGGCTGTCGAAGATGAAACGGTGCGCGTTCACGATCGCGGCCGGGCCGAAGTAGCTGCCGTCGCTCCAGTACACCGGGCACGAGGTGGTGCAGCAGGCGCACAGGATGCACTTGGTGGTGTCGTCGAACCGGGCACGGTCCGCCTGCGACTGGATGCGCTCGCGGGTGGGCTCGTTGCCGGTGGTGACGAGGAACGGCTTCACGGCGCGGTACGCGTCGAAGAAGGGCTCCATGTCGACGACGAGGTCCTTCTCGACCGGCAGACCCTTGATGGGCTCGACGGTGATCGTGAGCGCGCTGCCGTCCTTGGGCAGCATGTCACGCATGAGGACCTTGCAGGCCAGACGGTTGACGCCGTTGATGCGCATCGCGTCCGAGCCGCACACGCCGTGCGCGCAGGAGCGACGGAACGTCAGCGTGCCGTCGAGGTAGCCCTTCACGTACAGCAGCAGGTTCAGCAGACGGTCGGTCGGCAGGGTGGGGACCTGGAAGCTCTCCCAGCGCTGGCCCTCGCCGTCCTCCGGGTTGAACCGGGCGATCTTGAGGGTGACCATGACGGCGCCCTCGGGAACGGGCGGCAGCGTGGGTGCGTCCTTGTCCATGACAGGTGCGGACATCAGTACTTACGCTCCATCGGCTCGTAGCGGGTCTGGACCACCGGCTTGTAGTCCAGACGGATCGGCGAGATGAGCTCCGATCCCTCCTTGTACGCCATCGTGTGCTGCATGTACTCGGCATCGTTGCGATCCGGGTAGTCCTCGCGGGCGTGGCCGCCGCGCGACTCCTTGCGGTTGAGCGCACCGACGACCGTGACCTCTGCCATCTCGAGCAGGAAGCCCAGCTCGACGGCCTCGAGCAGGTCGCTGTTGTAGCGCTTGCCCTTGTCCTGGACCGTGATGTGGTTGTAGCGCTCCTTGAGGGCGTGGATATCCTTCAGCGCCCGCGTCAGGGTCTCCTCGGTGCGGAACACCGACGCGTTGTTGTCCATCGACTGCTGCAGCTCGGTGCGGATGTCCGCGACACGCTCGTGACCGTGGTCGGACAGGATGACCTCGAGCCACTTCTCGACCTTCTCGGCCGGGTTCTCGGGCAGCGGCACGAAGTCCGTCTTCTCGGCGTGCTCCGCGGCGGCGATGCCGGCACGGCGCCCGAAGACGTTGATGTCGAGCAGCGAGTTGGTGCCGAGACGGTTGGCGCCGTGGACCGAGACACACGCGCACTCGCCGGCGGCGTACAGGCCGGGCACGTGGTCCTCGTTGTTGCGCAGCACCTCACCGTTGATCTTGGTGGGGATGCCACCCATCACGTAGTGGCACGTGGGGTACACCGGCACCAGCTCGGTGACCGGGTCGACGCCCAGGTAGGTGCGGGCGAACTCGGTGATGTCGGGGAGCTTCTCCTCGAGCACGTCCTCGCCGAGGTGCGTGACGTCGATGTAGACGTAGTCCTTGTTCGGACCGGCACCGCGACCCTCGAGCACCTCGAGCACCATCGAGCGGGCGACGATGTCGCGCGGCGCGAGGTCCTTGATGGTGGGGGCGTAGCGCTCCATGAAGCGCTCGCCGTCGACGTTGCGGAGGATGCCGCCCTCGCCGCGCACGGCCTCCGAGATGAGGATGCCCAGGCCCGCGAGTCCCGTCGGATGGAACTGGTGGAACTCCATGTCCTCGAGCGGCAGGCCGTTGCGGAAGATGATGCCCATGCCGTCACCGGTGAGGGTGTGCGCGTTGGACGTCGTCTTGTACATGCGGCCCGAGCCACCGGTGGCGAACACGATCGACTTCGCGTGGAAGACGTGGAGCTCACCGGTCGCGAGCTCGTACGCGATGACGCCGGTGGCAACCGGACCCTCGGGGGTCTCGGTCAGCGCGATGTCGAGCGCGTAGAACTCGTTGAAGAACTCGACGTCGTGCTTGACGCAGTTCTGGTAGAGCGTCTGCAGGATCATGTGGCCGGTGCGGTCGGCGGCGTAGCACGCACGACGAACCGGGGCCTTACCGTGATCGCGGGTGTGACCACCGAAACGACGCTGGTCGATCTTGCCCTCGGGGGTGCGGTTGAACGGAAGACCCATCTTCTCGAGGTCCAGCACCGCGTCGATGGCTTCCTTGGCCATGATCTCGACCGCGTCCTGGTCGGCGAGGTAGTCGCCACCCTTGACGGTGTCGAAGGTGTGCCACTCCCAGTTGTCTTCCTCGACGTTGGCGAGCGCCGCGCACATACCGCCCTGGGCGGCGCCGGTGTGGCTACGCGTGGGGTACAGCTTGGTCAGGACCGCGGTGCGGGCGCGGGGGCCGGCCTCGATGGCTGCGCGCATGCCAGCGCCACCGGCGCCGACGATGACGACGTCATAACGATGTTCCTGCATGAAGTCTCTGCTCCCCTAGCTCGCCGAGATGTTGGGGTCGAAGGTGAAGATGACGTAGGTGCCCAGGCCCATGATCAGGATCATCGACACGACCAGGATCGTGTTGAGCCAGAACCGGGTGGAGTCCTTACGCGAGTAGTCCGCGATGACCGTCCGCAGACCGTTGCCACCGTGCAGCTGGGCGAGCCAGAGCATCGCCAGGTCCCAGAACTGCCAGAACGGGCTGGACCAGCGACCCGCGACGAACGCGAAGTTGATGCGGTGCACACCGTCGTCGAGCATCAACATGATGAACAGGTGGCCCAGGACCAGGATGATCAGCGCCAGGCCCGAGAAACGCATGAACAGCCATGCGTAGAGCTCGAAGTTGTTCTTGGCGGCGCGGCGCGGGGAGCGCGGGTTGTCCAGGCTGGCCGGGCGGTCGAACGCCTTGCCGAGAGTCTTGGCTTCTGTCGTCATGTCAGTGCCCCGCAAACATGTTGTAGAAGATGCGACCCGCGCCCGGGATCATGACCACGAACCAGACCGCGATGATGACCCAGAGCATGACGCGCTGGTACTGCGGGCCCTTCGACCAGAAGTCGATCAGCATCACGCGCACACCGTTGAGGGCGTGGTACAGCACCATGGCCACGAGCGCGAGCTCCATGAGGCCGACGACCGGGTTCTTGTAGGTCTCGATGACCCGGTCGTAGGTGTCCGGGTTGACGCGCACGAGCGCGGTGTCCAGGACGTGGACGAAAAGGAAAAAGAATGTTGCGACGCCGGTGATCCGGTGTAGAACCCAGGACCACATGCCGGGGTCGCCCCGGTAAAGCGACCGGGTGCGCTCCTTCGCGGGAGCGGCTTCCGTCGTGCTGCTCATCGAGTGCTGTGCCTCCAACGTCTTTGGTGGGCGCGTCGAGCCTGCACAGCATTTCGGATTTACCGCAGCTCGGGCTCGACGAGGACCTGAACCGACTTCTGTGAACTCTAAACCCAACCGAATCCGGGAACTAATTCCCGTTGCGGTTCGTACGGCTCCGAAAATGCATGTTAGGTTTGCCTTCCCATAACGGTCGGTGATCCGGCCGTCGGTCCCCACTGCCGTTCCGGGGTGCCCGATCGGGTGGGGACCAAGGGCCCTGTTCGGGCGGAAGATGTTGCGCGACAATGGTGGTCGGCTCGCCGAATGGCTCCGCGCGTGACAGTCGGGGCGCGCGGAGCTCCGGGTCGCACGCACGGACGATCTCCGCTCGGGCGCAGGATGCAATGTGGAAAATGTCTCATGGGTCCGACGCCGTGTAGGGAGTGTGTACCCGCCGGTAACTTCATTTTGCGTGGTGGTGACCGGTCACTGGGCACCGGCTCGGTCGTACACCCGGGCGTCGTCCGCGGTTCCGACACCCGGCCCCGGAGTGACGCACGTTCGACGCATTCCACCGCTACCGTCGATCCATGACAGCGCCGTTGGATCTCGAATACCTGCGCCGGGCACCCAAGGTCCTGCTGCACGATCACCTCGACGGGGGACTGCGCCCGGCCACCGTCGCAGCGTTGGCCACCGAGTGCGGATACGCCGATCTGCCGGCCGAGGACCCGGACGAGCTGGCCGAGTGGTTCCGCGCCGCCGCCGACAGTGGGTCGCTCGAGCGCTACCTGGAGACCTTCGCGCACACCGTCGCCGTTATGCAGACGCCGAACGGCCTGCGCCGGGTGGCGCGTGAGTGCGCCGAGGACCTCGCGGACGACGGCGTCGTCTACGCCGAGGTGCGGTTCGCCCCCGAGCAGCACCTCGAGGACGGGCTGAGTCTGGACGAGGTGGTCGACCACGTCCTCGCGGGCTTCCGGGAAGGCGAGGCGGCGGCCCGTGCAGCCGGCCACGAGATCCGCATCGGATGCCTGCTCACGGCGATGCGGCATGCCGCCCGTTCCCGTGAGATCGCCGAACTCGCGGTCCGGTTCCGTGATCGCGGAGTAGTCGGTTTCGACATCGCCGGAGCCGAGGCGGGCTACCCGCCGAGCCGGCACCTCGACGCGTTCGAGTACATGAGGAACTGCAACGCGCATTTCACTATCCACGCCGGCGAGGCCTTCGGACTGCCGTCGATCCACGAGGCCATCGCGTTCTGCGGCACCGACCGGCTGGGGCACGGGGTGCGCATCACCGACGACATCACCGTCGGCGCGGACGGCGACGTCACGCTCGGTCTGCTCGCGAACTACGTCCGCGACAAGCGGATTCCGCTCGAACTCTGCCCCAGCTCCAACGTGCAGACGGGCGCCGTGCCGGACCTCGAGTCGCACCCGTTCGACCTGTTGGCCCGCCAGCGGTTCCGGGTCACCGTCAACACCGACAACCGATTGATGAGCGACACGACGATGAGCCGGGAGATGCTCGCGCTCGTGCGGACCTTCGGCTACGGCTGGAGCGACCTCGAACGCTTCACCATCAACGCCATGAAGTCCGCGTTCATCCCCTTCGACCAGCGGCTCGCGCTCATCGACGACGTCATCAAGCCCGGTTACGCGGTGCTGATCGGCTGACCCGGCGCGGCTACTCCGGGCGCAGGCGGGCCTCGAACTCGTGCTCGAGCGCCCGCCATGCCTCGGCCTCCGCCTGGAACGGCGGGCTCGGGGCCAGGCGGCCCGGGGTGGGCTCGAGAATGTACGAGACGTACCAACCCAGGGGGGTCGACGCCGCCAGCGCGGCGTCGGTGGCGTCGTCCCTCGCGAAGTCCGCCGCATCGGTGAACAGCTCGACCGCCAGCTCCAGCTGATCGGCGTCCACCGCGTCGGGGCCCTCGGCGAGGTCATCGGCCAGCCCGGGGAGAACGTAGATGTTCTCGTCGGTGACCTCCACCTCCAGGGAACCGTCGACGGCCGCGGTCTGCACCTGTTCGTACGTGCTGACGCGGGCCAGGTCGTGCTCGTGGTTGTCGGCGAGGTAGCGGGCCAGTGCGCGCTCGGAACCGAAAACCGAGATCTGCCCGCCGCGGCCCAGGAACACCGCATGGTCGTCGAGGTAGCAGCGCAGTGAGTAGTAGGTCGTCTCGGAGGTGATGATCTTGATCGGGTCGATGCCGACGCCGGTCCAGAAGGTCTCCTCGGCCTCCTCGTCCTCGTCGGTGTCGAGGTCCTCGAAGTCCTCGTCGGTCTCCGCGTCGTCGTCCGCGTCCACCACGTTCTCCTCGGCGGCGAGGATCTCCGCCTCGGCGACCGCCAGGGCCTCCGCATCGACGTCCGGGGTGGTGACGATCGCGTCGATGGCGTCGAGCACCGCGTCCCAGTCCTGGGCGACGGCGCCGCCGATCCGGTCCCACAGCGCTTCGCCGTCGCGGCCGACGAACTGGTCGACGCCCCCGCGCAGGTAACCGATCTCGGGATGGTTCTCGAAGAACTTCACCACCGGTTCGAGGTCGCAGACCTCCCCGATGCTGCGCACCATGTCCAGGGTGGCGTCAAGTTCGGCGATCGTGAGCGGCTCCGGATCACCGGCGGCCAGTTCGGGAACGCCGATCAGGTCGAACGAGTCGTCCTCCTCCGGCTCGAGTTCCGGTGCGGCCAGCTTGGAGAACACCGGCCACGACGGGTGCTCGACGAGATCGTTGTCGTCGTCCGTGCGCAGGAAGGCGGCCAGCGCGGCGACCGAGCCGAACCCGTAGAGGTCCTCCTCGTGGCCGAGGAACGCCTCCCACTCGTCGTCACCCTCGCGCCAGCGCGGGGCCCACAACGTGACGAGGTCGCCTCGGGTCAGACCGAGTTCGATCGGGACGATGTCTCCAGCCATGGCCGGAAGCCTAGCCACGTCGCGGCCGAAGATATAGCCGGACACCGGTCAATGTCGGTCGGGTGTGTCGAACAACGCGCTCGTGATCCGTGTCCGCTCCGCCGCGGCCTCCTCCGCGGCGCGGTGAGCGGTGGCGACCACCGATCGGGCGAGGACACGCGGGTCGAGGTCGTGGAGGGATTCGCTCAGCCACAACGCGGTCGGGCTGCCGTGGCCGTCGACCTCCACCCGGACCCGGCCGTCGTCACTGACCGCCTCGGCCCGGATCGCGTGCAGCGCCGCGAGCGCGTCGTCGAACAGATTCAACTGTGCCGCCGCGCGTTCCACGACGGCGTCCATTTCGTGCGCGCTCACAGCGGCCGCATCCAGCTGGCGGGGGCGTCCGTGTCCTCGGCCGCGGCGTGCTCCGCGGCAGCGATGTCGTCGCGGGTCGGCAGGCCCAACCGGTCGAGTACCTCGCCGGACAGGCCCGCCCGGGCGAGTTCGTCGCGCCGGCGGGCGCCGGCCTCCCGCCCGGCCTCGCGGCAGAGCCGAAGGATTTCGCGCGCAAGATGTTCGCCACCGAACCGCATCTCGCGGCGGTCGATGCGGATGTCGACCGGCAGTCCGGTCTCGGTGGCGCGGATCGCCACGGTGCGGGTGTGGTTGACGGCGGCGGCGACGGTCGCGGCGGCCAAGGGGGTCTGTTCGGTCGTCATGATTCTCCGGTCATTCGGTCGGTCGGTAGAAGCCGTGGAAGCCCATGCCGCTGTTGCTGGTTCGGATCGAGCTGACGCTGACGGGGTCCCCGGCCTCGATCATCTGGCCGTTCCCGATCACCATCGCGACGTGGCCGTCCCACACCGCGAGATCGCCGGGTAGCAGATCCTCCTGGCCGACCGGAACGCCGACGCTCTGTTCCTGTGCCAGGCGGGGCAGGCCCACCCCGGCCTCGCCGTACGCCCACTGCGTCAGGCCGCTGCAGTCCAGCCCCTGGCCCGGCGTGGTCCCGCCCCACTGGTAGGGCACACCCTGCTGACTGAGGGCGGCGCGGACGGCGTTCGCGGCCTCCTGGTTCGGCGCGACCGCGGTGCTGCCGTCCGGCAGCAGGATCTCGACGCCGCGGCCGCCGAACCGGGGGTCGTAGGAGCTCGATCCACCCGCGCTGCCCACCTCGGCGGTGGACCCCGCCGACCCGAAGTCGACTGCCGTGGCGGCGCCCGAGCCGTCGAAGACCGCCGTCGAGGCCGCCGGGTGTGCAGCCGACACCGCCGACAGCACGCGGCCGGCCACCTCCACCGGCCGGGACTGCGCAGGCACCGGATCGGGCGCGGTGAGCTCGACCATCCGTGCGGTGTCGGCGGCGAGTTCCCCCCGTACCCGCTCGACGACCGCCAATGCGCGCCCGACGTGATCGACCGCCGCGGTGATCAACATCGTCTGTCCCGCGGGGGTGCCCAGCAGCGGCAGCGCCGACGCCGCGAGCGAGAGGAAGGACTCGAGGATCGTCTGCAGTTCGGCAGTGCCCACCCGGACCGTCTCGGAGGCGGCCTCGACGACGACCGCGATCTCGCGGCCCCGGTCCGACAGTTCGACGCTCGCCGCTTGTGTGTTCCGGGCCCTGCCGATCGCTGCGTCGGCGGCGACGCCGGTCCAGCCGGCGTCGAGTTCGCCGATGGCGGTGCGCGCGAGTGCGTATCCCGCGTCGAGCGCGTCCGACGCGGCGCGCAGGGCGTCGGCCGGGGAGCCGGCGGGCAGCAGGCCGGTGCCGAACACCCCCAGCAGTTCGACGAGGGGGCGGGCCATGGTGTCGATCACCGCGAGCCCCCCGGCGATCCGGCGGCACCCAGACCGGCCACGATGTCGGCGTCGGTGGCGTCGTAGGCGACGGCGGTGGTCGCCGCGGTGGTGCTCATCGCGTCCCACGTGGAGGCGAGACGGTCCAGCTCGCGCAGATGCGCGCCGCGGGCGTCGGTGTAGGCCGCGACGAAGCCGCCGCCGATGATCCCGAAGACCGCGCCCAGGATTCCGGCATCCGCCGTCACGCCCGCACCCGCCGTCTGCACCCGCCGGGCCATCTCCGCCGCGGTGTCGGCGAACGCGGCGATACCGGTCGTCTCGGCAGCGAACTCACTCATGCATCCCCCTCGATACTTCGTTCGTCGATGGGTTGGACGCACGAAACGGGCGTTCGGTTCCCGCCGGGTCTCGGGGCGTGGCCGGGGGCCGGTGCGGTCGCCACTATCCTGTGCAGTCATGGAAACGCACGTGGTCGACCATCCTCTGGCAGCAGCACTTCTGACGAGGATGCGCGACGAACGCAGCGACAACGCCACGTTCCGGTCGGCGTTGCGGCAGCTCACCCAGATGCTGATCTACGAGGCGATCCGGGACGCGCCGATCGAGAAGTTCGAGGTGAAGACACCGGTGGCCGTCACGGACGGGTTCCGGTTGGCGAAGCCGCCGCTGCTGGTGCCGGTGCTGCGTGCCGGGCTCGGGATGATCGAGCAGGCCAGCGCACTGATCCCGCAGTCCCAGGTCGGGTTCGTCGGCATGGCCCGCGACGAGGAGACGCACCAGCCGGTGCCGTACCTGGAATCGCTGCCGGCCGACCTGTCGGGGCTGCCGGTGTACGTGCTGGACCCGATGCTCGCGACCGGCGGCTCGATGGTCCACACGATCGACCTGCTCGTCGCCCGCGGCGCATCCGACGTCACCGCGGTGTGCGTCGTCGCGGCCCCGCGCGGGGTCGACACTCTCGCGAACTCGGGCCACCCGGTGCGCCTGATCACGGCGTCCGTGGACGAGGGACTCGACGAGAACGCGTTCATCGTTCCCGGCCTGGGCGACGCCGGGGACCGCCAGTTCGGCCCCCGCTAGAGCCGCCTCTCAGCGACCGGTGGTGTTCGCCAGCACCTGACCCGTGGCCGCGTCGATCGTGACCTCGTGCTTGGTGCCGGAACCGTCGATCACGTCGGCCTCCCACACCGTGACACCGTTGTCCGAGTCGAGGTCGAGTTCGGTGACGGCGCCGCCGGGGACCTCGGCGCGGACGGCATCGGCCGCCGCGGCGTAGTCCAGCACCGCGGCCTGCACCCGCTCCCGATGCTTGGCGCGGTCGGACTCGTCCTCCTCGTCGACGCGCGGCGCGCCGAGGACGGTCGCGCCGTCGGGGGACACGTCGACGTGGTGCTCGACGCCGTCGGGCGTGACGACCTGGGCCTCCCACGTGCCGTCGTGCTCCGTCTCGATCGACACGAGGGTGCCGCCCGGCACCGCGGCCACGGCGGCGGCGCCGGCGCGTCCGAGTGCCTGCCCGTCCGGAGACGGCGCGCCGGTGGCGCCGGCCGGCGTCGACGACGGGGATGGCGAAGGGGAGGTCACCGCCGGGGTCGGGGCCGGCTGCGAGTCGTCGCCGTCGCCGCAGCCGGCGAGGAGGACGAGCGCGCTGCCGGCGAGTACGAGGACTGCCGTCCTCCGGTGCGGTGGGGCGAGGGTCCTGGAAGCCATCGGGTTCTCCGTCCGCGGTCGGCCGTGACGAGGGGCGCGTCTCTCAGGATGTGCCGGGGCCCGGGCCGCGGGCAAGTGCCCGGGCGCCGGTCACCACGTCTCGATCGTCTCCAGCCGGGCACGCACCCGGTCGGCGCGCGCATGGGCGGCCGCCTCGGCGGCGGGCAGCCCGCCGGCCCCGGCCACCGGTTCGATCACCTCGAAGTAGGCCTTGAGCTTGGGTTCGGTGCCGGAGGGGCGGATCGTGACGCGCAGTCCGGCCCCCGCGCACGCCACCGCGTCGGTCCGCAGCGGACCGTCGACCGCCGCCAGATCGGTCGTCTCGACCGCCGTCCCGGCGATCTCGGTCGGGGGATGCGTGCGCAGCCGGCCCATGACGTGCGCGATCCGGTCGAGGTCGCCGAAGCGGCGCGACACCTGCCCGGTGAGATGCACACCGAACTCGATGGCGAGCTCGTCCAGCGCGGTCCTCGGTGTCCGGCCCGCCGCCCGGAGATCGGCCACCAGATCGGCGATCAGCACGGCGGCGGAGATCCCGTCCTTGTCCCGCACGACGTCGGGGTCCACGCAGTGGCCGACGGCCTCCTCGTACGCGTACACCAGGCCGGTCCCGGCGCGGACGAGCCACTTGAACCCGGTGAGGGTGCGCGTGGACCGGAATCCCCGCGCCTGCGCGATCCGGCCGAGCAGCGTCGACGACACGATCGTCGTCGCGACCAGCGCGCCGTCGGCGGCGTGCGCGAGGATCCGGTCGCCCAGCAGGGCCCCGGTCTGGTCGCCGGTGAGCATTCGCCAGCCGCCCGGCCCGGGGACCCCGACAGCGCAGCGGTCGGCGTCGGGATCGAGCGCGATCGCGACGTCGGCGTCCACCGCCGCGGCGAGCGCGAGCAGTGCATCGGTGGCTCCGGGTTCCTCGGGGTTCGGGAACGCGACGGTGGGGAAGTCGGGGTCGGGGTCGAATTGGGTTGCCACCGTGTGGATGTCGGTGAAGCCCGCCGCCCGCAGCGCCGCGACCGCGAGCGCTCCGCCGACGCCGTGCAGGGCCGTCAGCGCGATGCGGACGTCGCGCCGATGGCCGAACGGCAGGGTCGCCACGCGCTCGAGGTACGCGGTGACGATCGCGTCGTCCGCCGGGGTGACGGGGCTGCGCCGGATCGACCCGACGCGCGCGATCGCGTCCTCGATCTCGCGGTCGGCGGGCGCGGCGAGCGGTTCGCCGCCGTGCACGTACACCTTGTAGCCGTTGTCGGCGGGCGGGTTGTGCGACGCGGTGATCTGGACACCGGCGGCCGCCCCCGACCGGCGAACCGCGAAGGCGACCACGGGCGTCGGCAGTGGGCGCGGCAGCAGTACCACCTCGAAGCCCTCGGCGGCGAGCACCTCCGCCGCCGCGGACGCGAACTCCTCCGAGCCGCGGCGGGCATCGCGGCCCACGACCACGACGCCCCCGCCCGCGTTCCGGTCGCGCAGCCACTGCGCCAGCCCCGCCGTGGTGCGCTCGACGACACCGACGTTCATGTGACCGGGTCCGTCACCGACGGGACCGCGCAGGCCGGCGGTGCCGAATCGCAGATCCGTCACAGCCGGGCCAGCAGCTCGCGCAGCAGTTCACCCATCCGGGCGGCCGACGCCTGCCCGGCCGCGAGTACCTCGGCGTGATCGAGGTGCTCGCCGGTGATGCCGGCCGCGAAGTTCGTCACGAGCGAGACGCCCAGGACCTCCGCGCCGAGTGCGCGCGCGGCGATGGTCTCGTGGACGGTCGACATGCCGACCAGGTCGGCGCCCAACGTGCGGAGCATCCGGATCTCCGCGGGGGTCTCGTAGTGCGGTCCCGGCAGCCCCGCGTACACGCCCTCCGTGAGCGTCGGATCGATCTCGTGGGCGAGGGCACGCAGCCGGGGACTGTAGGCGTCGACCAGGTCGACGAACTGCGCGCCGGCGAGCGGCGAACGCGCCGTGAGGTTGAGGTGGTCGCTGATGAGCACCGGCTGTCCCACGGTCATGTCGGCGCGGATCCCGCCGGCTGCGTTGGTGAGGACGATCGTTTCGGCGCCGGCCGCGATCGCGGTGCGCACGGGATGCACCACGCGCGCGAGGTCGTGCCCCTCGTACGCGTGGGTACGCCCGAGCAGGACCAACACCGGGGTGTCGTCCACCCGGAGCGATCGCACCGTGCCGGCGTGCCCGACGGCGGACGGTGTGGCGAAGCCGGGCAGGTCCGCCATCGGCACGGTGGTGAGTGCGTCGCCCAGCGCGTCGGCGGCGGCGTGCCATCCCGATCCGAGGACGACGGCGGCGCGGTGCTTCGCGATTCCGGTGTGCTCCGCGAGGACGTCCGCGGCCTGCTGCTCGAGTGTGCCCATGAACCGACACAGTAGTGGCGACACCCGATGTTACTCGCGGGTAGTATCGCGCCATGCCATACCTGAATCGCCAAGGCGACGTCTTCGTCCTGTACCTCGGCAACGAGGGGGAGACGGACAACGAGAATCGGTTCCACCCCGACTGGATCGACGCCACGCACGCGTTGCTGGACGAGGTCGAGGCGCACGAGGGACCGGCGGCGCTGGTCACCACGGCGACCGGCAAGTTCTACACCAACGGCCTCGACACCGACTGGATCTTCGGCAATCTCGACCGGCTGCCCGGCTATCTCGATCGCGTCCACACGGTCTTCACCCGGCTGCTCGAGTTCCCGATGGCCACCGTCGCGGCCGTGCAGGGCCACGCGTTCGGCGCCGGCGCGATGCTGGCGATCGCGCAGGACTTCCGGGTCATGCGGGGCGACCGGGGCTACTACTGCCTGCCCGAGGTCAACCTGAACATGCCCTTCACCGTCGGGATGTCGACGCTGCTCACGTCCCGCCTGACGCGACAGACGGCGGTCGAGGCGATGACCACCGGCCGACGCTACGGCGGACCCGACGCGCTCGCGGCCGGGATCGTCGACGACGCCGTCGACGGTGACCGGGTGCTCGACACCGCCGTGGCCCGCGCCTCCGCACTCGTCTCGACGCGCGGTGCCAACCTCACCGGAATCAAGCGGGGCATGCACCGCGACATCCTCGACGCGCTCGCGACCAAGACCGACGAGAGCAACTTCAAGTTCGGTTGATCGGGGCCCGGCTCGCAGGAATGAGACACTGGGGACTGTGAGATCAGGATCCCCCACTGTGCCGGACAGGGTGCTGGCCGCGCGATCGGACCTGATCGCGCTGTCGCACTCGATCCATGCCGAGCCGGAACTAGCGTTCGAAGAGCACCGCAGCGCCGCGAAACTGGTCGAGTTCCTGCGCGGTCGGGGTTTCGACGTGCGCACGGGGATCGCCGGGCTGCCCACGGCGTTCGAGGCGCGCTACGGCAGCGGCGAACTCGTCGTCGGCATCCTCGCCGAGTACGACGCCCTGCCGGAGATCGGGCATGCCTGCGGCCACAACATCATTGCCGCGTCCGCCGTCGGTGCGGGTCTCGCGCTCGCGCCGATCGCGGACGAGTTGGGGATCACCGTCCGGATCATCGGTACACCTGCGGAGGAGACCGGCGGCGGCAAGATCGTCATGCTCGAGCGGGGTGTCTTCGACGACGTCGCCGTCGCGCTGATGGTGCATCCCGGGCCGTTCGACATCGTGGGTGCGACGTCGCTCGCGCTCGCGGATCTGGCGATCACGTTCGGCGGCCGGGAGGCGCACGCTTCGGCCGCACCGGAGTTCGGGCGCAACGCCGCCGACGCGGTCATCGTCGCCCAGGTGGCGCTCGCGCTGCTCCGTCAGCAGCTCTCGCCGGGGCAGCAGCTGCACGGCATCGTGAGCGACGGCGGCACCGCGCCGAACATCATCCCCGCCCGGGCCGAGATGCTGTACTACCTGCGGGCCCGCACCGCGGAGTCGCTCGACGAACTCTCCGTCCGGGCGGAGGCGTGCTTCGCGGCCGGAGCGCTCGCCACCGGGTGCACTCACGACGTCCGCACGGTCTCACCGCCCTACACCGAACTGCGCCCGGATCCGTGGCTCGTCGACGTCTTCCGCGAGGAGGTCGTCGACCTGGGCCGCGTCCCGCTGCCGGTGGAGCTGGAATCGACGCGCCCGCTGGGCAGTACGGACATGGGTAACGTCACCCACGTGCTGCCGGGCATCCATCCGGTCATCGGACTCGACTCCCGCGGCGCGGTGACGCATCAACCCGAGTTCGCGGCCGCCGCGGTCTCGGAGTCGGCCGACGTCGCGGTCGTCGACGGCGCGATCGCGCTGGCACGCACGGTGATTCGAGCGGCGCTCGACACCGACCACAGAACCCGGCTACTCGAAGGGGTGGAACGACGGTGAACGAGGGAATCGAGAAGTGGCTGGACGAGCACAGGATCGACCTGTCTCGTTGGCGTCGCCACTTCCACGCCAACCCGGAGTTGGCCCGGCACGAGTTCGGGACCACCACGTTCGTCGCGAGTCACCTGTCGGCCGCCGGGATGTCGCCGTTGCTGCTGCCCGGCGGGACCGGGGTCGTCTGTGACATCGGGCCCGGCGGCATGCGGATCGCGCTGCGCGCCGACATGGACGCGCTGCCGCTGCAGGAGGCGACGGGCGCGCCGTACGCGTCCACGGTGCCCGGCGTCGCGCACGCGTGCGGCCACGACGCGCACACCGCCATCATGCTCGGTACCGCGCTGGCGTTGAACTCGTTGCCGGAGTTGCCGATCGGCGTGCGGTTCATCTTCCAGCCCGCGGAGGAAGTGATGCCGGGAGGTGCGCTGGACGTCGTCGCGGCCGGCGGCATGCAGGGCGTGTCGCGAGTTTTCGCGCTGCACTGCGATCCGCGACTCGAAGCCGGACGCATCGGAGTCCGGGTGGGCGCGATCACGTCCGCCGCGGACACCGTCGAACTCGTGCTGGACTCGCCGGGCGGACATACGTCCCGGCCGCACCTGACCACCGACCTGGTCTACGCGATCGGCACGGTGATCACCGGACTGCCCGGGATGCTCAGCCGCCGGATCGACCCGCGCAGCGGCACCGTCATGGTCTGGGGCGCGGTGAGCGCCGGGCAGGCGCCCAACGCCATCCCGCGCAGCGGCATCCTCACCGGAACGGTCCGCACCGGCGACCACGACACGTGGGCGCTGCTCGAACCGACGGTCCGCGAGATCGTGCACGGACTGCTCGCACCCACCGGCGTGCGATACGAACTCAACTACCGGCGCGGGGTGCCGCCCGTCGTCAACGACGAGGTGTCCGCTCGGATGCTCGAGGACGCCGTCCGCGCGATCGGGCCGGACGCGCTCGCGGACACTCCGCAGTCGGGCGGCGGCGAGGACTTCTCGTGGTACCTCGAGGAGGCTCCGGGTGCGATGGCGCGGCTGGGTGTCTGGTCGGGTCACGGTCCGCAACTGGACATTCACCAGCCGACGTTCGACCTGGACGAGCGGGCGCTCGCGACCGGCGTGCGGGTGCTGACGAATCTGGTGCTGCAGTCCTGACCGGCCGCGGCGCGGGGCCGGTGGCTCCGCGCCGTCGGGGCTAGGACGTGCCGGGTCCGACGTTGCGGCTGTTGCGGGTGCGGAGGTTGCGGACGTAGTCGGCCGGGGCGCCGGCGATCTCCGCCGCCTCGGCCATCACCCCGAGGTAGCGGGCCGAGGGCAGCCCGCCCTCGTACGCGTCGAGGACGTACAACCAGGCCAGCACGGGGCCGTCGGCGGTGTCGACGCGCAGCCGGATCTTGCGGTGGATACCGAGTTCCGAGCCCTCCCAACGGTCGAGTCGTTCCTCGTCCTCGCTCGGGACGTCGTAGAGGACGACGAACACCTTGGCGTCCGGATCGTCCTGATCCTCGACGACGGTCGCGAGTGCGCCCTCCCAGCCGATGTCGCCACCGCTGAACGTCAGCCGCCACCCGTGCAGCCAGCCCGTGCCCGCCATCGGGGAGTGCGGGCAGCGCTCGAGCATCTGATCGGGATGCATGTTGGACCCGTAGGCGGCATAGATCGGCACGGCGGCAAGCCTAATCCGTGTCCGTCGTGCACGGGTAGCCGGAGAGTCACCAGGGGGCCCTAGCCTGCGTGTTCCCGGTCACTGGAATAGCGTTGTACGCGGGTGTGCCGGAGATCCCGGCGGACGCGGTGAGCTTGGAGGACGAATGACCCGGATCGTGATCATCGGTGGCGGACCAGCCGGATACGAGGCAGCTCTGGTTGCTGCCCAGCACGGCGCCTCCGTGTCACTGATCGACTCGGACGGCATCGGTGGAGCATGTGTGCTGTACGACTGCGTGCCGTCCAAGACCTTCATCGCGTCGACCGGCATCCGTACCGACATGCGCCGCGCCACCGACCTCGGGATCGCGCTCGATCCGTCGAGCGCCACCATCTCCCTCCCGCAGATCAACACCCGCGTCAAGAACCTCGCCCAGGCTCAGTCCTCCGACATTCGCGCCCGGCTGCAGAGCGTCGGTGTCCAGCTCCTCTCGGGCAAGGGCGAGGTGATCGATCGGCAGATCGGCATGGCCGCCCACCAGATCCGCGCGACGCTGTCGACGGGCGAGGAGAAGATCCTCGACGCCGACGTCGTCCTCATCGCCACCGGCGCCAGCCCCCGGGAGCTGCCCGGCGCGCTCCCGGACGGCGAACGCATCCTCACCTGGCGCCACCTCTACGACCTCGAGGACCTGCCGGAGCACCTCGTCGTCGTCGGCTCGGGTGTCACGGGCGCCGAGTTCGTGTCGGCGTACACCGAGATGGGCGTCAAGGTGACGATGGTGTCGAGCCGCGACCGCGTCATGCCGCACGAGGACGCCGACGCCGCCCTGGTGCTCGAGGACGTGCTGGCCGAGCGCGGCGTGACGCTCGTCAAGCACGCGCGCGCCGACGCCGTCGAACGCACCGAGGACGGCGGCGTGGTGGTCAAGCTGTCGGACGGGCGCACCGTGTTCGGCAGCCACGCCCTCATGGCCGTCGGTTCCGTCCCGAACACCACCGGGCTGGGGCTCGAGAAGGTCGGTATCGAACTCGACCGGGGCGGTTACCTGCGGGTGGACCGGGTTTCGCGGACGTCGGTGTCCGGCATCTACGCGGCCGGCGACTGCACCGGCCTGCTGCCGCTGGCCTCCGTCGCGGCGATGCAGGGCCGCATCGCGATGTACCACGCGCTCGGCGAGGGTGTCAGCCCGATCAAGCTCAAGACCGTGGCCTCGGCGGTGTTCACGCGTCCCGAGATCGCCAACGTCGGCGTCAGCCAGGCGGCGATCGACAACGGTGACGTGCCGGCGCGCACCGTCATGCTGCCGCTCAACACCAACCCACGCGCCAAGATGTCCGGGCTGCGCCGCGGCTTCGTGAAGATCTTCTGCCGTCCGGCCACCGGTGTGGTCATCGGCGGTGTGGTCGTCGCGGCGACCGCATCCGAGTTGATCCTGCCGATCGCGATCGCGGTGCAGAACAACCTCACGGTGAACGACCTCGCGCAGACCTTCTCGGTGT
This sequence comes from Rhodococcus sp. SGAir0479, assembly GCF_005484805.1. Classification (NCBI taxonomy): domain Bacteria; kingdom Bacillati; phylum Actinomycetota; class Actinomycetes; order Mycobacteriales; family Nocardiaceae; genus Rhodococcus; species Rhodococcus sp. SGAir0479. The sequence goes on along the minus strand of NZ_CP039432.1, from coordinate 2,800,883 downwards.
ACCCCTCGCTGTCGGGCTCGATCACCGAGGCCTCACGCCAGCTCATGCGCCACGACGATCTGGACTGACGCGAGAGATTGCCCACGATGTGAGAACCACAGTTCACATCGTGGTGACGTCGTGACATGATGCGAGGGGGCCGAGAACCATCGGCCCCCTCGCATCGCTCTCCGCCCCGTGGATCCGGGACGACCTGGGTGTTCCTGCCTTCGTCCTGTGCCGTCGTGTGTGACGGCCCCTCGACCACGGAAGTCGCCGTATGTCACTCGATTCGACGCCCCTGCAGCTGTCCGCGCGGATGGCCGACCTGCGCAGCTCCGCCATCCGCGACCTGCTCACCCTCACCGCTCGACCTTCGGTGATCAGTCTCGCCGGAGGGCTTCCCGCAACGAAACTCGTTCCCCGCGAACGGATCTCGCAGGCCGCGCTTCGTGCGCTCGACGACCCGCGGACGGTGCAGTACGGCGAGACGTCGGGGTGGGCGCCGCTGCGCGAGACCGTCGCGGTCCGGGAGAGCGGCAAGGTCGGACGCGTGGTCGATCCGGCCGAGGTGGTCGTCACGCACGGCTCGCAGCAGGCGCTGAGCCTGCTCGCGCAGGTGCTGATCGACCCGGGCGACACCGTCGTCGTGGAGGAGCCCGGCTACACCGGTGCGCTGCAGGTGTTCCGGACCGCGCAGGCTGCGCTGGCACCCGTCGCGCTCGACGAGGACGGGATGGACACCGCCGCTCTCGAACATGCGTTGCGGGAAGGTCTGCGGCCCAAGGTGGTTCACACCGTCTCCAATTTCCACAACCCGCGCGGTGTGGTGTTGTCCGCGCGGCGGCGCCGGCATCTGGCGGCTCTCGCCGACCGGTACGGGTTCTGGGTCATCGAGGACGACCCGTACGGCGAACTGTGGTTCGACACTCCGGCGCCCGCGCCGGTCGCCGCCCACTCGGACCGGGTGCTGCGACTGTCGAGCGGCTCCAAGACGCTCGCGCCGGCACTGCGCATCGGCTGGCTGCACGGGGACCGCCGCGTGTGCGAGGCCGTCGAACTGCTCAAGCAGGGCGCCGACCTGTGCGGTTCGTCCCTCACACAGCAGATCGCGACCGAACTGCTGGACGACCACGAGTGGCTCGACGAGCACCTCGCCACCGTGCGCGGGTCCTACGCGGCCCGGGCCGGTGCGCTGGTCCGGGCACTCGAGTCGACCTTCGGCCCCCGCATCTCGCATGCCACCGTGCACGGCGGCATGTTCTGCTGGATCGAGTTCGCCGACGGCGTCGACACCACCGCGTTGCTCGACACCGCCCTCGCGCACGACGTCGCCTACGTGCCGGGCGGCGCGTTCGGGGTGGCGCACGCCCATCCGCACGCGGCCCGGTTGTGCTTCGCGACCTACGAGGAGGCGGTGCTGGTCGAGGGTGTCGCGCGGCTGCGGTCGGCGTACGACGCCCGCGCCGAAAAACTGATTCCCCGGTGAATCGAAAATGTACAGATCACGAGATTCTGTACATTTTCGATTTCGCGGCGGGCACTCTTTTCCGCCGGAGCGCGCGCTGCTGTCGCCGCTGTCGGCGCTGTCGGTGCCCGCGCCTACTCTGCCGCCATGAGGACGACGAGAATTCCGTTCGGCGAGGCGCGGGCCCAGTTGCGCGACCTGGTGTGCCGCGCGGCGTACGCGGGGGAGCGGATCACCATCACGCGCAACGGTTCCCCTGCGGCCGCACTGGTCTCACTCGAGGATCTCCGTGTCCTGGAAGCTCTCGCAGACCCCTCGACGGCCGTGCCCGAGCACCTCGCGACGGTCGACGAGTCCGTCGTGATCCGGGCGTCGCGCGGGATGGTGTGGGGCGTCTTCTCGCAGCACCGCTATCGCGTTCCCTGGTGGGGGGAACTCATGGTCGACACGTACCTGCACGGTGAGGCCATCGCGGAGTGGGACGAGCGGACCGGCCGCGTGGTCGAGTGCGACCCGGGCGAGTCGATCACGATGGTGTGGGGGAGCGGCTCAGCCGCCGATAGTGTCGAGGTGCGCATCGGTTTGTCCGACGCGATCGCTCTGTCCGACGCCGCGCCGGGCACCGTGGTCCGGATCCAGCAGGAGGGTGCCGGGCCCGGCGCGGACTACTGGCTCGAACGGTTGGCGGCGTGGCGCGACTACGCGGAGGCGCTGTCGTCCTCGTCGGTCCAGTCGTAGGTCCGCTCGACGGCGCGGTTCCATCCGGCGTACAGGCGCTCGCGCTCGTCGTCCTCCATCCGCGGTTCCCAGGCCTTGTCCTCGGCCCAGTTGTCGCGAATGTCGTCCTCGCCCTCCCAGAAGCCGACGGCCAGGCCGGCCGCGTAGGCTGCGCCGAGCGCCGTGGTCTCGTTCACGACCGGCCGGGTGACGGGAAGGTTCAGGATGTCGGCCTGGAACTGCATCAGCGTCTCGTTGACCACCATGCCGCCGTCCACCTTGAGCGTGCTCAGTTCCACACCGGAGTCGGCGCGCATCGCCTCGATCACCTCCCGCGTCTGGTAGGCGGTCGCCTCGAGCGCGGCCCGCGCGAGGTGCCCCTTGTTGACGAAACGCGTCAGTCCGGCGATGACCCCCCGGGCATCGGGACGCCAGCGCGGCGCGAACAGTCCCGAGAACGCCGGGACGAAGTACGCGCCGCCGTTGTCGTCGACCGTCTTCGCGAGCGGTTCGATCTCCTTGGCGGACTGTATGATTCCCAGATTGTCGCGCAACCACTGGACGAGAGAGCCGGTGACCGCAACCGAGCCCTCGAGCGCGTACACCGCGGGCTTGTCGCCCAGCTTGTAGCAGACGGTGGTGAGCAGGCCGTGTTCGCTGTGCACCGGTGTGGTTCCGGTGTTGACCAAGAGGAAATTGCCCGTGCCGTACGTGTTCTTGGCATCCCCCTCCGCCAGGCACGCCTGGCCGAACATCGCCGCCTGCTGGTCGCCGAGAATGCCGGCCACCGGGATACCCGCCGAGATGCCGGGCAGTTCCAGTTCGCCGTACACCTCGGACGAACTGCGAATCTCGGGCAGCATCGAGACGGGAATGCCCATCGCGTCGCAGACGTCGCGGTCCCAGTCGAGGGTCTCGAGATTCATCAGTAGTGTGCGCGAGGCGTTGGTGACGTCGGTGACGTGCAGGCCCCCGGCGAGATTCCACAGGATCCACGAGTCGACGGTGCCGAAGCACAGCTCGCCCGCCTCGGCGCGCTCACGGGCGCCGTCGACGTTGTCGAGGATCCACCGGGCTTTGGGGCCGGAGAAGTACGTGGACAGCGGCAGCCCGGTGGCGTCGCGGAACCGGCCGCGGCCCTCGTCGCCGGCCAGTTCGGTGCACAGGCGGTCGGTGCGCGTGTCCTGCCAGACGATCGCGTTGTAGACGGGCTTGCCGGTTTCGCGATCCCACACCACGGTGGTCTCCCGCTGGTTGGTGATCCCGACGGCCGCGATGTCCTTGGCGGTGAGATTCGTCTTCGCGAGCACCGACCCGACCATCTCGCGGGTGTTGCTCCAGAGCTCCTCCGGATCGTGTTCCACCCATCCCGGTTTCGGGAAGATCTGCTCGTGTTCCTTCTGCGCCACACCCACGACCCGCCCGTCGTGGTCGAAGATCATGCATCGGCTCGACGTCGTTCCCTGGTCGATGGCGGCGATGTACTGCGTCACGGTCGTCCTCGTCTCTCGGGCGGTATGCGCACGAAGCTACTAGCCTGGGAGCAGATTCGCCGACAACCACGGGAGACCGAGTTGGACAAGCAGCCTGGTGTGCAATTCCTGGGTCCGCAGCAGCGCGAGCGGGCCTGGGAGCAGTTGGGGACCGAGCAGTTCGACGTGGTGGTGATCGGCGGCGGAGTCGTCGGCGCGGGTGCCGCGCTGGACGCCGCGACGCGCGGTCTCAAGGTCGCACTCGTCGAGGCCCGCGATTTCGCGTCCGGCACCTCGTCGCGGTCGTCGAAGATGTTCCACGGCGGCCTGCGCTACCTCGAGCAGCTCGAGTTCGGGCTGGTGGCCGAGGCCCTGCACGAGCGCGAGCTGTCGATGTCGACGCTCGCCCCGCACCTCGTCAAACCGTTGAAATTCCTCTTCCCCCTCACTCATCGGGTGTGGGAGCGGCCCTACATGGCTGCCGGGATCTTCCTCTACGACCGGATGGGCGGAGCGAAAACTGTTCCGGCGCAGAAACATCTGACCCGCGCCGGAGCGCTGCGGATGGCGCCGGGTCTCAAGCGGGGCGCGCTCGTCGGCGGAATCCGGTACTACGACACCGTCGTCGACGACGCCCGGCACACCATGACGGTGGCGCGCACGGCGGCGCACTACGGGGCCGTGGTCCGCACGTCCACGCAGGTGGTGGGGTTCCTCCGCGAGGCGGACCGGGTCTCGGGGGTCCGGGTGCGCGACTCCGAGTCGGGGGAGACCACCGAGGTCAAGGGGCACGTCGTCATCAACGCGACCGGCGTGTGGACCGACGAGATCCAGGCGCTCTCGCACCAGCGCGGCCGGTTCCGGGTGCGGGCGTCCAAGGGCGTCCACATCGTCGTCCCGCGCGATCGCATCGTGAGCGACTCCGCCATCATCCTCCGTACCGAGAAGTCGGTCCTGTTCGTCATCCCGTGGGGCAACCACTGGATCATCGGCACCACCGACACCGACTGGAACCTCGATCTCGCGCACCCGGCCGCGACCAAGGCCGACATCGACTACATCCTCGGTCACGTCAACAAGGTGCTGGCCACGGCGCTCACCCCCGAGGATATCGACGGCGTCTACGCCGGCCTGCGCCCGCTCCTGGCGGGGGAGAGCGACGAGACGTCGAAGCTCTCGCGTGAGCACGCCGTGGCGCGGGTGGCGCCCGGCCTGGTCGCGATCGCCGGCGGCAAGTACACGACCTACCGGGTGATGGGCAAGGACGCCGTCGACCTCGCGGCCGAGGACATCCCGGCGCGGGTGGCGCCGTCGATCACCGAGAAGGTGCCGTTGGCCGGCGCCGACGGCTACTTCGCACTGGTCAATCAGGCGGTGCATCTGGGACAGGTGCACGGACTGCACCCGTATCGGGTGAAGCACCTGCTGGACCGGTACGGTTCGCTGATCGACGAGGTGCTCGAACTCGCGGACGAGTCACCCGAACTGCTCGAGCCGATCACCGAGGCACCCGACTACCTGCAGGTGGAGGCCGTGTACGCCGCGGCGGCCGAGGGCGCCCTCCACCTCGAGGACATCCTGGCCCGGCGCACCCGCATCTCGATCGAGTACTCGCACCGCGGCGTCGACTGCGCCGAACAGGTGGCCCGACTGGTGGCACCGGTCCTCGGCTGGGACGACGCCGCGATCGAGCGGGAGGTCGAGACCTACCGCGCGCGCGTCGAGGCCGAGATCATGTCGCAGGCCCAACCCGACGACGCCTCCGCCGACGCCCTGCGCGTGGCCGCGCCCGAAGCGCGCGCGGAGATTCTCGAGCCGGTCCCGGGCGCGGCCGCTAGTGGGTCAACACGACTTTGACGACCACCACCGCGGTGGCGACGACGGCGAGCGCCACCGCGGCGATCAGGGTGTTGCCGGTGGGACGTTCGCCGCGCAGTCGGGTGATGACGAACACCATCGACGCGATGCGCACCAGGATCGCGACCTCGGCGATCACCTGCGCGGTGAAGGCCTCCACCCAGCCGAAGTAGGCCGTGGCCAGCACGACGATCGGGACGACGGCGGAACTGAGTACCGGCACCGAATCGCGCAGTTCGGCGAGCCGCTCGGCGGTGGTGAGCTGGCGCCCGGATCGCACCGATCGGCCGACCCCCTCGGCGAAGACGTGCGCGATGAAGGTCGAGATCGCGGTGCCGGCGACGATCGCGATCGTGCGGGAATCGCTGCGCGAGATGGTTTCCGGGATCAGCGCCGCCAGGATCAGGATGTTTCCGTACACGTAGGCGCTGATCCGGCTCGCGGCATTGTCCTTGTCGAGCGGAACCGACCGGCTGAGCAGCGGTCGGTGCATCAACGAACGCAGATCCGATTCCATGCGACAAAGCGTCGCACAGACGACCCGCGGGCGGCGCGTAGTGACGCAGGTCGTCGCTAGGATCGCCGGAGCGGGATCGAGGTCTGGAGGACGAGTGGCGACCGAGCGGCGCACGTCGGCCGGCAGGGGCATCGAGGAGCGTCGTGCCGCGCGGCGTGACGCACTGCTCGCCGCGGGTGTCGACCTCCTCGGAGCCGGGGACGGGGCCGCGGTCGGCGTGCGTGCGGTGTGCCGCGCCGCCGCGCTCACCGAACGGTATTTCTACGAGAGTTTCTCCGACCGAGACGAATTCGTGCGAGCCGTGTACGACCACGTCGGTCGGCAGGCGCAGGAGGCGCTCGTCGGAGCGCTCGGTTCGCCGCGGTCACCAGGGGAGCGGGCCGCGGCGGCCGTGACCGCGTTCGTGGAACTGATGGTGGACCACCCGGCCCGCGGTCGAATTCTGCTGTTGGCACCGCTGACGGAACCGGCCCTCGGCGGGCAGGGCCTCGAACTCGCGCCGGCCTTCGTGCTGTTGGTGCACGAGCAGCTGTCACACATCACGGACCCGGACGAGCGGCAGATGACCGCCGTCGGGCTGGTGGGCGCGTTGACCAGCTTGTTCATCGGACTTCTCGACGGCACCATCACCGCGCCCCGGGACCGCTTCGTCGCGCACTGCGTCACGCTGCTCGCGGCGGCGGGTCAGCGCGGCGGCTGACACCGGGGGCAGTAGAAGATCGACCGTTCGCGCCCGGGCGTCTCCCCGAGCTCGCCGGCCACGATCGTCGTTCCGCATCGCAGGCACGGCTTGCCCCCGCGCCCGTACACCCAGCTGCGCCGGCCGGGCCGACGATCGCCGGTGGTGACCCGCGCGACCCGGGCCCGGTTGGCCTGCAGGAGCCGGTACGCGAGGTCGACCGTGCGAGGCAGGTCCGGGACCCGCGCGGTGGGGGTACGCGGGTCGACGCCGCGCAGGAAACAGATCTCGTTGCGGTACACGTTGCCGATCCCGGCCATGATCCGCTGGTCCAGGAGGGCCTCGCCGATCGGGCGATCGCCCGCGGCCACCAGGTTGGCCGTCGCGGCGTCGGCATCCCAGTCGGGGCCGAGGAGGTCGGGTCCGAGATATCCCACGACGTCCCCCTCGTGGGCACGCTCGATCACCTCGGTGATCCCGAGCGCGAACCCGACGGCCACCGTGTCGTCGGTCCCGAGGATGATCCGGGCCTGATGGGCGGGGCGTTTCCAGCGCGCGCCGCGGGGATACACGTGCCACACCCCCTCCATCTTCAGGTGGGTGTGAATCGTGAACTCACCGACGCGGGTGAGCAGATGCTTGCCCCTGGCCACGGTCTCGTCCACCCGCAGGCCCGTGAGGTCGACGGTGGCGTACCGCGGGACCCGGACGTCGCACTCGGTCAGTGTGTGGCCGGTGAGCGCGGCGTCGAGCCGCTGCGCCGCCTGCCAGACGGTGTCTCCCTCGGGCACGGGTCACGCCCGCAATCGGTAGCCGCGCGGGGTGGCCGAGAACCCGACCTCGGCGAGGAGCTGCCCGAAGTCGTGACCGTGGATGGTCGATCCGTCCACCTTCTCGACGACGACCTTGTCGATGCCGCCCCGCTTGACGGCGGCGGCGAGCGACTCGGCCGCGGTGCGCCGGGCCCCGATGTCGTCGGTGAAGGTGAGCAGGGTGCGGCCACCGCGTTCGACGAACAGCACCAGCTCGCCGTCCACGAGCACGACCAGCCCGCCGGCCTTGCGGCCCGGGCGGTGCTTGGGGGCGTCGTCGGCGGCCATCGACGCCGGCCACGGCAGGGCCGCACCGTACGGATTGGCGGGATCGGACGCGGCGAGCGTGACCGCGGGCGCGGCCTCGTGCCGCCCCTCGATGGACTCGCCGTAGGTGCGCAGCCGGTCGACCACGTCGGGGGTGGAGAACTGCGCGCCGCCGAGGGTGTCGACGAAGTAGCCGCGGCGACAGCGTCCGCTGTCCTCGAAACCGCTGAGCACCTTGTACATCAGGGCGAAACCGCCGGGGACGTCCTCGCCGACCACCGAGCCGCGGGTGACGACTCCGTACCGTTCGAGCAGCAGATCGGCGGTGGCGTGCGCGCGCAGTGTGGGGTCGGGTTCGGGCTCGGGCAGCAGCGACCACCGCCCGCCGGCGGCGGGCGGACCGGATCTGGTGGGCAGCGTGGGGCGCGAGAGCCGCCGGTAGGCGTGGGCACGGGGAGCGCGGCGCGGGGTGCGGTGGCTGGTGGTGGTGCGGGAGGTGTCCGACAGCAGCGCCCGCAGCGGGGCCAGGGTGTCGCCCGCGACGTACCCGGCCCACACCAGATCCCACAACGCCGACATGAGCGCCTTGTCGTCCATGCCGCCGGAGGGGGCCAGTCCGCCGGCGCCGACCGCGTCGGACAGCTGCCGGAAGAAGTACGCGCCGCCACCGGCGAGGGTGTCGAGGATCCCGCGGTGGACGTCGGTGAGCTCGATGTCGGCGGGCGGAGTGAGCGTGAGCGGCGCCGACTCGGCCAGGTGCAGGCGCACCCAACCGTCCTTGCCGGAGATCTGGCCGCCGCCCGACCACAGCACCTCCCCGGTGGAGGTGAGTTCGTCGAGCATCGCGGGGGAGTAGTCGCGCACCCGGGAACCGAGCACCAACGATTCCAGCGCCGACGCCGGAACCGGCACGCCCGCAAGCTGTTCCACGACGGAAACGACGCCGTCGAGGCCGCGCAGCGAACCCCCGACATGCTGCCACCCGGGCAGGAACCGTCCGAGGGTGGCGGTGCTGACCGGTTCGACCTCCTCGCGGGCCGCGGCCAGCGACCGGCGGCGCAACCGGCGCAGGACTTCGGCGTCGCACCACTCGCTGCCGGAGGCGCCGGGCCGGAACTCGCCCTCCACCACCCGTTTCTCGGAGGCCAGCCGGACCAGGACGTCGCGGGCGACGGCGGATCCGAGGCCGAACCGTTCGGCCGCCTCGGACACCGTGAACGGGCCGTGGGTGCGGGCGTACCGGCCGAGCAGGTCACCGAGCGGGTCGTCGACCGGTTCGATGAACGCGGCGGGGGTGCCGATCGGCAGCGGCACACCGAGGCCGTCGCGCAGACGTGCCGCGTCCTCGACGGCCGTCCACCACTGCCGGCCGGCGAACGAGACCCGCAGCGCCCGACGGTGGTCGACGAGCTCCTCGAGCCACGGCCCCGGGTCGGCGGTCGATCGGAGCGCCGCCTCCTCGGTGGTGAGCGGTCCGAGCAGGCGCAACAGGTCGGCCATGCCTTCCATGTCGCGCGCGTGCCGCTCGGGGACGAGGCGCTGCAGTTCGCGTTCGGCCTTCGCGATGACGTCGGCGTCGAGCAGCTCGCGCAATTCGACACGGCCGAGGAGTTCGGCCAGCAGGGTCGAGTCGAGCGACAGCGCCGCCGCGCGCCGCTCGGCGAGTGGGCTGTCGCCCTCGTACATGAACGCACCGACGTAGTCGAACAGCAGCGAGTTGGCGAACGGTGACGGCGTCGCCGTCTCGACCTCCACCATCCGGATCTGGCGCCGCGCGATCCGGCCGAACAGGTCTCGCAACGCGGGCAGGTCGTAGACGTCCTGCAGACACTCGCGGACCGTCTCGAGCAGGATCGGGAACGTCGGATACTTGCGCGCGACGTCGAGCAACTGCGCCGAGCGCTGGCGCTGCTGCCACAGTGGTGCCCGCTTGCCGGGGGTGCGCCGCGGCAACAGCAGTGCGCGCGCGGCACATTCGCGGAAGCGGGACGCGAACAGGGCGGAGCCGCCCACCTCGTCGGTGACGATGTCCTCGATCTCGTCGCGCTCGAAGGCGAACAGATCCGCTCCGGGCGGTGTGTCCTCGGTGTCGGGCAGGCGGACGATGATGCCGTCGTCGGACGCGGTGGGAGCCGCGTCGACGCCGAACCGTTCGCGCAGACGCGCCCCGATCGCCAGCGCCCACGGCGCGTGCACCCGCAGGCCGTACGGAGAGTGCAGGACCAGACGCCAGTCGCCGAGCTCGTCGCGGAAGCGCTCGACGACCAGCGTGCGGTCGGTGGGTACCCGCCCGGTCGCCTGCTGCTGGTCCGCGAGCAGCGCCGCCAGGTTGGTGGTGGCGTTGGTGTCGAGTCCCGCGGCGACGAGGCGCGCGGTCACCTCGTCCGCGGTGGCCGACGACAGCTCGCGCAGGAAACCGCCGAGTGCCTCGCCGAGTTCGGCGGGACGCCCCAGCCCGTCACCGTGCCAGAAGGGAAGCCGCCCCGGCAGACCGTACGCCGGGCTGACGAGGACCCGGTCGAAGGTGATCTCCTCGATCCGCCAACTGGTGGCACCCAGCGCGAACACGTCGCCGACGCGGGACTCGTAGACCATCTCCTCGTCGAGCTCGCCCACGCGCGACTGCCGCTCACCCACCATGTACACCGCGAACAGTCCGCGGTCCGGGATGGCGCCACCCGAGGTGACCGCCAGACGCTGCGAGCCGGGCCGGCCGGTGAGTGTGCCGCCGTCGCGATCCCACACCAGCCGGGGACGCAGTTCGGCGAACTCGTCGGACGGGTAGCGGCCGGCGAGCAGGTCCAGCGTGGACTCGTACGCCGAGCGCGGCAACGTCGCGAACGAGCCGCTGCGGCGGACCACGTCGTACCACTGCTCGACGTCGAGTGGCTCGAGGGCCGTGGCCGCGACGGTCTGCTGCGCCAGGATGTCCAGCGGATTGGCCGGGATCTCGAGCGCCTCGATCTTGCCGGCGGTCATGCGCTCGACGGTGACGGCGCAGTGGATCAGGTCGGTGCGGTGCTTGGGGAATAACACGCCCCGCGAGATCTCACCCACCTGGTGCCCGGCGCGGCCCACCCGCTGCAGGCCGCTGGCGACCGACGGCGGCGCCTCCACCTGGACGACGAGATCGACTGCCCCCATGTCGATTCCGAGCTCGAGGCTGCTGGTGGCGACCACACAGCGCAACCGTCCGGACTTGAGGTCGTCCTCGATGATCGCGCGCTGGTCCTTGCTGACGGAGCCGTGGTGCGCGCGCGCCAGCACCGGGTCGGCACCGTAGTTGACCTCGGTGGGGGCACCGAGCTGCGCCGGCGGCTTGCCCTGCCGCTCCACCGCGCCGCCGAGACGTTCGGCGTAGATCTCGTTGAGCCGGGCGGTGAGCTTCTCGGCGAGGCGGCGCGAGTTGGCGAACACGATCGACGACCGGTGGTCGAGGATGAGGTCGACGATCTGTTCCTCGACGTGCGGCCAGATCGACCCCGCCTGCGGGCTGGGGGACGCCGAGTCGGGATCGGGTTCGGCGATGCCGAGCTCGGTCATGTCCTCGACGGGCACCCGCACCGTGAGGTCGAAGGTCTTGGCCGCGGGCGGTGCCACGACGCGGATGGGAGCGGCACCCGCCAGGAACCGGCCCACCTCCTCGTGCGGACGTACCGTCGCCGACAGCCCGATGCGCTGCACGGGCCTGGCCAGCAGCATGTCGAGACGCTCGAGCGACAACGCCAGATGGGCGCCGCGCTTGGTGCCGGCGACCGCATGAACCTCGTCGACGATCACCGTCTCGACGCCGGTGAGCGTCTCGCGCGCCGACGAGGTCAGCATCAGGAAGAGTGACTCGGGCGTGGTGATGAGGATGTCCGGGGGCGTCTTGACGAGCTGACGGCGCTCCCCGGCGGGGGTGTCGCCGGACCGGACTCCGACGCGGATCTCCGGTGGGGTGAACCCCAGACGCTTGGCGGTCTGGGTGATTCCGACCAGCGGGGCGCGCAGGTTGCGTTCGACGTCGACTCCCAGCGCCTTGAGCGGGGAGATGTAGAGAACCTTGGTGCTGGGCTTCTCGTCGTTCGTAGTGTCGTCGGCGTTCGGGGCGGCGCCGGCCAGCCGATCGAGTGCCCACAGGAACGCCGACAGGGTCTTACCGGAGCCGGTGGGCGCCACCACCAGGGTGTGCGAACCACTCGCGATCGACTCCCACGCACCCAGCTGCGCGGGCGTCGGCGCGTCGAAGGCACCGTCGAACCACTCCCGGGTGGGGGCGGAGAAGCGGTCGAGGACGGCGTCCATGCGATCCATCTTGCATCGACCGTCCGACAGCCGCTGCGCAGTGGCTACCGTGCCGATCAAACGTACGGACGAGACAGATCGGTCCGGGATCTCCGTAAGGCGTACAGACCGTTCCGCACTCATTACTCTGAAGGTGTTCCGGACGGTCTTTGACCAGGTCGGGGCCGTCTTCCTGCAAGGAGGGGAGCTCCCCGTGAAACTCCACAAGACTGCGGCCGTGTCCGTGCTCGCCATCGCGGCGCTGGGAGTCGCCACCGGTACCGCTCACGCCGATCCGGCACCGCCGGACCAGCCGCCGGCGGTGCAGTATGTGGACGCCCGTCAGGACGCCTACGACAACATGGTCCGGCAGATCGAACAGGGCTGGTTCAACGGTGGCGCCATGAACGCCCAGATCGGTGCCGGCGTCGGCGCCGCCGTCGGCTGCGTGCTGTTCCTGTTCGTCGGCTGCCTCCCCGGGGCGGCGATCGGCGGCGCGATCGGTGCGGCGACGGGTATCGGCAACGCCAATCCGGCGGTGCAGCCCGCCATCTTCGATTTCGTCGAGACCCTCTACTGACCCGCCCGGACGCTCGCCCCGGAGTCGGGGAGGGGCGAGCCGGAGCGGAGCAGGACACGCAGGTTGTCGATGACGATGCGGGCGGACACGGTGGGGTCGAGGGCACGTTGGATGCCCAGCCCCACACCGAGACCGAGCACACTGCGCGCGGCGTCCTCGGCGGACAGCGGTAACCGCACTCCCGCCGTGGCGGTGAGCGAGTTCAGCAACGTGACGACCGTGCCGTGCGCCAGACCCAGCGTGGACGTCAGCGCGGCCCGCACGTCCGGGTCGTGCCGCGTGGCCGCGATGAACTCGAACTCGAGCATCGTCCAGCCCACGTCGCCCAGTGTCTTCTCCGCCCAGTCCTGCAGTCGCACCAGGAGCGCCTCCAGGTCGGCACGCTCCTCGGACAGCAGCGTGGCGACCTCCTCGAACTTCGTCGAGTGGATCAGGTCCAGAACCTCGAGGCACAGCTCCTTCTTGCCGCGGAAGTTCGAGTACACGGCGCCCTTGGAGTAGCCGGCGGTCTCGGCGACCTTCTCGAGCGAGGTGGCGGCGTAGCCGTCGGTGAGGAACAGATCCCGTGCGGTGGTGAGCAGCTCGGCGCGGGTTCGGGCCTGACTCTCCGATCGGGTCAAACGTGGCATTCGTTCATTCTCTCCGAAGTTTGGGGTACCGACGGTATCTGAATTCTGTTAGCTTCTGCGTATGACGTCGAGTGACACACATCTCCGTCGGGGTCTGGTCATCGGATGCGGGGGAACGCTCGGAGCGGCCTGGACGGTCGCCGCGCTGGTCGCGGTGCGGGACGCGCTGGGCTGGGACCCGCGCGATGCGGACGTGCTGGTGGGGACCTCCGCCGGTGCCGAATTGGTGACCATGCTCGGCGCCGGCATCGGGGTCGACGAGATCCTCGCGATGCAACTGGGCGAGTCCACCCACCCGACCCTGTCCGGCCATCTCGCCGGAGCCCCGGGACGCTTCCCGCCCCTGCCGCGGCCGCGGCTGGGGTCGCCCGGACTGGTGCGTCGCGGCCTGCCTACGGTCACCGGTCTCAGCGGTCTGCTGCCGGAGGGCGGCGGCGACGCGGGGTGGCTCGACCGGCTCGCGGTCGGCGTCGCCGGCGGCCGCGGGTGGGTGCCGCATCCGCAGACCTGGCTCGTGGCAATGGATTACGCATCCGGTGAGCGGGTCGCCTTCGGTAGTTCCGGCGCCCCCGCGGCCTCGCTGTCGCAGGCGTTGCGGGCCTCGTGGGCGATCCCCGGCTGGATGCCGCCGGTGGAGATTGCGGGCCGACGCTTCGTCGACGGCGGGGCCGCGTCCACCGCCTCCGCCGATCTGCTGGCCGGCCGCGGCCTCGACGAGGTGGTCGTGCTCGCGCCGATGGCGTCCCGCGGCCGGATGCCGGGGCGCGGGCCCGCGGTCCTCGAGCGGCTGGTGCTCCGGAACTGGATGAGCGCCGGCCTGGACACCGAGGTCGCGGCTGTCGAAGCGTCGGGTACCCGGGTGATCAGGCTCGACGCGACCGCCGACGACCTGGCCGTGATGGGGCCGAACTTCATGGACGAGCGCCGGCGGCTCGCAACGCTCGAGCACGCACTGCGCAGCACCCGGGCGGCCGTCGCGCGGGCCGTGACCACGACGGGAGAACAGGCATGAAGCATCATCACGAGGTGATCGTCGTCGGCGCCGGGATCTCCGGCATCGGCGCGGTGATCCGGCTGCAGCGGCTCGGGATCACCGACGTGCTGGTCCTCGAGAAGGGGGACGCGCTGGGCGGGACATGGCGCGACAACACGTATCCGGGGTGCGCGTGCGACGTCCCGTCGGCGCTGTACTCGTACTCGTTCGCGCCCAACGGCCACTGGAGCCGGTTGTTCGCGGGGCAGCGGGAGATCCGCGACTACATCGAACGGACCGCGGCCGCGCACGCCGTCCACGACCGGGTGCTGTTCGGCACCGAACTGCTGCGGGCGCGGTGGGACGAGGCCGAGCACCGGTGGGCGCTGGAGACGAGCGCGGGCGCCCTCACCGCGGACTGCCTGATCACGGCCGCCGGACCGTGGAATCAGCCGCTGATCCCGGACATCCCCGGGCTCGACGGGTTCACCGGGGAGGTGTTCCACTCGTCGCGCTGGAACCACGACTACGACCTCACCGGCAAACGCGTCGCGGTCGTCGGAACGGGCGCGTCGGCGGTGCAGTTCGTGCCCGAGATCGCGCCGCACGTGCGGCAGCTGCACCTGTACCAGCGCACCGCGCAGTGGGTGTTGCCCAAACCCGACACAACGCTGCCCGCCCCGGTCCGTTCCGTGCTGGGCTCGGTGCCCGGCGCACTGAAGGCGTTGCGACGCATCGAGTACGGAATCATGGAGGCGCTCGGCGTCGGGTTCCGCAACCCGTGGATCCTGCGGGTCGTCCAGCAGATCGGGCGGATCCAACTGCGCGCGCAGGTCCGCGACCCGCAGCTGCGGGAGGCCCTGACCCCGGACTACACGCTCGGCTGCAAGCGCCTGCTGATGTCCAACACGTACTACCCGGCGCTGACCCGCCCCGAGGTCGAGGTGCACGCCCATGCCGTGCGGGCGGTGCGCGGGAACGTGGTGATCGGTGCGGACGGGCAGGAGCGGGAGGTGGACGCGATCATCTTCGGCACCGGCTTCCACATCCTCGACATGCCCATCGCGAGCCGGGTGTTCGACGGGCACGGCCGCAGCCTGGGCGACCACTGGAAGGGCAGCCCGCAGGCCTACCTGGGGACGACGATCGCCGGGTTCCCCAACGCCTTCGTGCTGCTCGGACCGGCGCTGGGTACCGGGCACACGTCGGCGTTCATGATCCTCGAGGCGCAACTCGACTACCTGGCCGCGGCGATCTCCGCGGCGCGGGCCGCCGGCTGGACCCGGGTGGAGACGCGGCCCGAGGTGCAGGCCGCGTTCAACGCCGAGGTCCAGCAGGCGCTGGCCACCACGGTCTACAACGCGGGCGGTTGCCGGAGCTACTTCCTGGACGTCAACGGCCGCAACAGTTTCAACTGGCCGTGGTCCACCGGCCGGATGCGCGAGCGGCTGCGGAACTTCGACGATGCCGCGTACCTGACGTCGGCCGGGATGTCGTCGTGACCGGGTACCCCGCGATCGAGATCGCGGGCGCACGCGTGCTGGTCACCGGGGCCGGCCGCGGCATCGGGCGTGCCACCGCCGCGGCGTTCGCGGCCCGCGGGGCCACCGTCGCGCTCGCCGACATCGACCGCGGCGCGGTGACGGACGTCGCCGCGGGGCTGGGCACCGCGCACGTGCTCGACGTGCGGTCGCGAGCGTCGTGGGACGCGTGCGTCGCGGAGGTCGGGCCGATCGACATCCTCGTCGACAACGCCGGCGTCATGCCCGTCGGCGGATTTCTCGACGAGCCGGACGCGACCGGGGAGATGACGATCGACGTCAACGTCTGGGGTCCGATCCACGGGATGCGGGCGGTGGTGCCCGGCATGATCGAACGCGGACGAGGACACGTCGTGAACATCGCGTCGCTGGCCGGCAAGATCGCGATCCCCGGCCTGGCCGTCTACAACGCGAGCAAGTATGCGGCCGTGGGGCTCTCCGCCGCGGCGCGGCTCGAGTTCGCCGACCACGGCGTCAGTGTGTCGACGGTACTGCCGAGCGCCGTGCGCACCACGCTCACGTCGGGCATCCCGCTCGGCAAGGGGTTGCCGACGGTCGACCCGGAGGACGTCGCCGCCGCGGTCGTCCGCACCGTCCGGACCCGGCGCGCCGAGACCCCCGTGCCCGGCTACCTCGCTGCGCTCGACCTCGGGTTGGCCGTGACGCCGGAACGGTTGATGCGCGTGATCCGCCGCGCCGTCGGCGGTGAGCGGGCGCTCACCCGTGTCGACCCCACGGCCCGCGCCGACTACGACGCCCGGTTGCGGCGGGTCGAAGGCGAGTGAGGGGCGGGCGGCGCGTCGTTCACCCGAACTCCACGCCCTGCGCGAGCGGCAGCTCGTCCGAGTAGTTGACGGTGTTGGTGGCGCGGCGCATGTACGACTTCCACGCGTCCGAACCGGACTCGCGGCCCCCACCGGTGTCCTTCTCGCCGCCGAACGCGCCCCCGATCTCCGCACCGGACGTGCCGATGTTGACGTTCGCGATGCCGCAGTCGGAGCCGTCGACGGCGAGGAACCGTTCCGCCTCGCGCTGGTCGGTGGTGAAGACGGCGGACGAAAGACCCTGTGGCACACCGTTGTGGAGGGCTATGGCCTCCTCGAAGGTGTCGTACGTGAGCACATACAGGATCGGCGCGAACGTCTCGGCCCGGACGATCGCGGTCTGGCCCGGCATCCGCACCACCGCGGGAGTCACGTAGAACGACTCGCCGGAGCCCACCCGCTTCCCGCCCGCCACCACCACACCGCCGTCGGCGCGTGCGGTGTCGAGCGCGGCGTGCATCGCGTGGTACGACGCCCCGGAGACCAGGGGCCCCACCAGGACCCCGTCGTCGAACGGATTGCCCACCGCCAGTTGCCCATACGCGTCGGCGATGCGGTTCGTCACCTCGTCCGCCACCGATCGGTGCACGATCAACCGGCGCAGCGTCGTGCACCGCTGGCCCGCGGTGCCGGCGGCGGCGAAGACCACCGCCCGCACCGTGAGATCCAGATCCGCCGACGGAGTCACGACCGCGGCGTTGTTGCCGCCGAGCTCGAGCAGGCAGCGACCGAACCGGGCGGCGACCCGCGGCGCCACCGCCCGGCCCATCCGGACCGAACCGGTGGCGCTCACCAGCGCGACGCGGGGGTCGTCGACCAGCTGCTCACCGACCACCGCGGTGCCGAGCACCACGTGGTGCAGACCTTCCGGGGCGCCGGACTCGGCGGCCGCGCGGCGCAGCAACGCGTCACACGCCATCGCGGTGAGCGGCGTGACCTCCGACGGCTTCCACACCACCGGGTCGCCGCACACCAGCGCGAGCGCGGTGTTCCACGCCCACACCGCCACCGGGAAGTTGAACGCCGAGATCACACCCACCACCCCGAGCGGGTGCCACGTCTCCGACAACCGGTGACCCGGGCGCTCCGACACCATCGTGCGCCCGTACAACTGCCGTGACAGACCGACCGCGAACTCGCACACGTCGATCATCTCCTGCACCTCGCCCAGCGCCTCCGACGGGATCTTGCCCACCTCGAGCGTGACGAGGTCCGCCACGTCGGCCTTGTGCCGGGTGAGCAGTTCGCCCAGACGGCGCACCACCGCCCCGCGCCGCGGCGCCGGCACCAGCCGCCAGGCCGCGAACGTCTCGTGCGCCCGAGCGACGGCCGCGTCGACGTCGGCGGACGTACTCGGGTGCAGGAACGCCAGAACCGAACCGTCGACGGGAGTGCGCGCGGTGAGCGGGGCCGGACCGGCGTCGCCGGCGATCTCGGGAAGCTTTGCGCCGCACCGGCTGAGCGCGGCGATCGCGTGCGCGGCGTACGTGCCGCTTCCGGGACGGGTCATGGCGGACCTCCTGAGCGTTGCTGTTGACGGCGGTACAACTCGTAGGGATCGTGGACCTCGCGGCCCACGATGGCGGCGAGGGCACCCAGGTCGTACACCGTGCCGGCCTCGCCCGGGGCGGCCGCGGTGTCGCGGTCGAGGTTCGACCGGAAGATCCCGGCCGCGGACCGGGGCAGGAAATCCTCGTAGACGATGGGCGCACGGACCCCGTCGTGGTAGGTGAAGTACCCCATCCCGAGCTTCTCCAACTCGTCCTCGGATGCCGGGAACCGGCTGTCCCACAACCCGTGCGCATTCGCCGGATCCGCGTCCAGCAGCTCGTCGTACAGCGCGCAACCGGACGGGGTGAGCGCGATTCCGCGCGCCTCCACCTCACCGAAGCGCACGCGAAGTTCGCCGTCGACGACCGAGCCGTCCGGCAACGCGAAGCGGCGGGCCTCGGCCAGCGCGCGGAACGACGTCTGCCGCAGCAGGACGGCCGGCCCGGCCCACCGCGGTGGGCCCTGGATCCGGTCGATCATCGCGATCCCGCGCGCCGTCATCCGCGCGTACAGGTCGTCGATGTCGAGGACGCGCGGTGTCAGGTGGTTGACGTGCGTGCCGCTCACGCCGCCGATGTCCGCGGCCACCGCCGACACCTGCTCGAGCTCGCGGTACCAGGCCCGGTCCACCGGTTCGCGCGACAGCTCGAACACCGCCGTCGCGAGCGCGGTGAACCGTTGGGCCTGCGGCTCGTCGAGGCCGCCGTCGTCGGCGGCGCGCCGAGCCAGCGCGAGCAGGACGTCCGGGAACAGGTGCCGCCGAGCCAGGAACGCCTCGAGCCGCTGCTGCAGATCGGCGTCGAAGAACCGCCGGTCGGCTGTCGTCAGCATCGACGTGAACACCCGGAACGGGTTCCGGGCCAGCTCGGCGGGGTCGATCGGCCGGAACGCGGTGGAAACCACCGGCACCGGCGGCGTGGCGTCGCACAGGTCGTAGAACCCCACCGGATACATGCCGAAACCGGCGAACAGGTCGGCGACATCGCGCAATTCGGACGCGGTGCCCACGCGGATCGCACCGTGTCGCTCGGCGGTGACGCGCGCGATGCTGCCGAACCGCTCCGCCGAGGCGGGGTGCGCCGCCAGGAAGTCCGCATTGACCTGTTCGGTGACGTCGACGAGCGTCGTGTAGGCGGGCACCTCACGGCCGTACATGCGAGACAGCGCCGCAGCGAATCTCGACCGTAGCTCGTGGATTTCGGCCATCGCCCCTCGATCGTACGAGTCCGGTGACGGGGACGGGGGCGGCAGCGGTGACGTAGCCTGGGGACATGAGCACCGCGGTCCGCCCGGCGGCCGGTGACTCGGACCTCCCGGCCGGGCGCGTGCACGACGTCCTGCGAGCGCACATGCTCACGGACGGATTCGACCTCGTCCTCGACCTCGAGAACTCCCGCGGGGTGCGGCTGGTCGACCTGCGCGACGGCACCAGCTACCTCGACATGTTCGGGTTCTTCGCGTCGTCCGCGCTGGGGATGAACCATCCGGCGCTCGCCGACGACGCGGCGTTCCGCCGGGAACTGGCCACCACGGCGGTCAACAAGCCCAGCAACTCCGACGTCTACACCGTGCCGATGGCGCGGTTCGTCGACACCTTCGCCCGGGTCCTCGGCGACCCGGCGCTGCCGCACCTGTTCTTCGTCGACGGCGGCACCCTCGCGGTGGAGAACGCACTCAAGGTTGCATTCGACTGGAAGAGCCGGCTGAACGAGGCGTACGGCCGCGACCCGGCGCTCGGGACCCGGGTGCTGCACCTGACCGAGGCGTTCCACGGCCGCAGCGGCTACACCCTCTCGCTCACCAACACCGATCCCGCCAAGATCGCGCGGTTCCCCCGATTCGCGTGGCCGCGGATCGACGCGCCGTACCTGGCCGACGGACGCGACGTCGAAGGTGCCGAGGACCAGGCCGTGGCGCAGGCCCGGCGCGCGTTCGCCGAGCACCCGCACGACATCGCGTGCTTCGTCGCCGAACCGATCCAGGGCGAGGGCGGTGACCACCACTTCCGGCCCGAGTTCTTCCGGCGCATGCACGAGTTGTGCCGCGAGCACGACGCGTTGCTGGTCCTCGACGAGGTGCAGACCGGCTGCGGGCTCACTGGAACCGCGTGGGCCTACCAGCAACTGGGGATCAGTCCCGACGTCGTCGCGTTCGGGAAGAAGACCCAGGTGTGCGGGATCATGGCGGGCGGACGCGTCGACGAGATCCCCGACAACGTGTTCGCGGTGAGTTCACGGATCAACTCGACGTGGGGCGGCAACCTCACCGACATGGTCCGGACTCGCCGCCTGCTCGAGGTGATCGAGGAGGACCGACTGGTCGACCGCGCGCGGCTGTGCGGGCGGCATCTCCTCGCCCGGCTCGAGGAACTGGCGGCCACACACCCGGCCGTCACGGAACCGCGCGGGCGCGGGCTGATGTGCGCGATCACGCTGGCCACGCCGGAGCTGCGGGACCGGGTGGTGGTCCAGCTCCGAGAGCGCGAGCACGTGCTGTTCCTCGCGACGGGGGAGCGCGGCATCCGGTTCCGGCCGCCGCTCACGGTGACCGTCGCCGAACTCGAGGCCGCGGTCGATGCGCTGAACCGCGTGCTCACCCGCGTGGCCGGTTAGGGACCGAAGTCCCCGATACCAGGTGTTTCGGCCCACATCGGCGGTGCGCCGGCGAGGGCGGCGGTTTCGTCTCGTTACGATTGTCGAGGTCTATCGAGGAGGCAGACGAGTGCAGATCACCAGCGTCGGACACGCCGGATTCCACATCCAGACCGAAGCGGGGTCGATCCTCTGCGATCCGTGGGTGAACCCCGCGTACTTCGCGTCGTGGTTCCCGTTCCCCGACAACACCGGGCTCGACTGGGACGCGCTCGGCGACGTCGACTACCTGTACGTCTCGCACCTGCACAAGGATCACTTCGACCCCGAGACGCTGACGGCGCACGTCAACAAGGACGCGACCGTGCTGCTACCGGACTACCCGGTGCCGGACCTCGAACGCGAACTGCGCAAGCTGGGCTTCACCAAGTTCTTCGAGACCGAGGACTCGGTCAGGCACACGGTCTCCGGTCCCAAGGGCGACCTGGACATCATGATCATGGCGCTGCGGGCCCCGGCCGACGGCCCCATCGGCGACTCGGGCCTCGTCGTCTCCGACGGCGAGACGGTGTGCTTCAACATGAACGACGCCCGCCCGGTCGACATGGACCCGATGCTCGAGGCGTTCGGCAAGGTCGACATCCATCTGCTGCAGTACTCGGGCGCGATCTGGTACCCGATGGTCTACGACATCCCGGCCGGCACCAAGCGCAACTTCGGCAAGCAGAAGCGCCAGCGCGGCATGGATCGCTGCCGCAGCTACATCGAGCAGGTCGGGGCCACGTGGGTCGTGCCGTCGGCCGGTCCGCCGGTGTTTCTCGACGCCGCGCTGCGGGACCTCAACGACGACCACGGCGACGAGGGCAACATCTTCCCCGACCAGATCGTGTTCCTCGAGCAGATGCGCCTGCACGGCAACGACGGCGGGCTGCTGATGATCCCGGGTTCGACCGTCGACATCCACGGCGAGAAGGCCGCGCTGGCGCACCCGATCCCCGATGCCGACGTCGAGAAGATCTTCTCCGACAAGGCCGCCTACATCGAGGACATGGCGCAACGGATGGCGCCGGTCATCGCCGCGGAGAAGGCCACCTGGGCGCCCGCCGAGGGCGAGCCCCTGCTCGGTCCGCTCAAGGCCAAGTTCGAGCCGATCATGGCGCAGTCGGACCTGATCTGCGACGGCATCGGCTACCCCGTGGGCCTGGTGATGGGCGACGAGACCGTCGTCCTCGACTTCCCGAACCGCACCGTGCGCGAACCGAAGGACGGTGACGGCAAGTACCGCTACGGTTTCCGCATCGCGCCCGAGCTGGTGCGCACCGTGCTGCGCGACGACGAGCCGGACTGGGTCAACACCATCTTCCTGTCCACCCGCTTCGAGGCCTGGCGCGTCGGCGGCTACAACGAGTTCCTGTACACGTTCTTCAAGTGCCTCACCGACGAGCGCATCGCGTACGCCGACGGTTGGTTCGCCGAGGCGCACGACGACAGCGCGTCGATCGAGGTGGGCGGCTTCGAGATCCAGCGCCGCTGCCCGCACCTGAAGGCGGATCTGAGCAAGTTCGGTGTGGTCGACGGCTCGACGCTGACGTGCAACCTGCACGGCTGGCAGTGGGACCTCGAATCCGGTCGCTGCAAGACGTCCAAGGGCCACGAGCTGCGCTCGAAGAAGTTGAGCTGACCCGGCGAACCGCCCGCCACGCGAGCCCGGCGCCGAGACTCTACGAGCCTCGGCGGCCGGGCTCGTCTAGTTTGAGCGCATGACGTCCTTCCCCGGAGCGAAGCCCGGCG
The DNA here is from genome assembly GCF_005484805.1 of Rhodococcus sp. SGAir0479. NCBI lineage: Bacteria > Bacillati > Actinomycetota > Actinomycetes > Mycobacteriales > Nocardiaceae > Rhodococcus > Rhodococcus sp. SGAir0479. The sequence goes on along the minus strand of NZ_CP039432.1, from coordinate 2,778,369 downwards.
CGAGCATCCCGATCGAATCCGTCCCCAACCTGCGCGACATCGGCGGCTACCGCACCCGCGACGGGGCCACGGTCCGGTTCGGGCGCTACTACCGTTCGACGGACCTCAGCAAGATCACCGTCGACGACGCCCCGCGGCTCGCGAACCTCGGCCTGGTCACGGTCTTCGACCTGCGCACCCACTCCGAGCGGGAGGCCGCGCCCGACCGGGTGCCGCCGGCGGCGCGGGAGGTGCCCCTGGACGTGCTGGCCGACAAGGCCCTGCGGTCGGTCCCCGCGCAGATGCAGGCGGTCATGTCCGACCCGTCGATCGCGGTCTCGATGCTCGGCGAGAACCGGGCGGTCGAGTACTTCCTGGGCAGCTACCGGGACTTCGTCACGCTGCCGAGCGCCGTCGCGTCGTACCGCACGCTGTTCACGGATCTGGCCGCCCGCGAGACCCTCCCCGCTCTCGTGCACTGCACCACCGGCAAGGACCGCACCGGCTGGGCGACGGCATCGCTGCTGCTGCTCCTGGGTGTGGACGAGGACGACGTCTTCCACGACTACCTGCTCACCAACAGTCAGCTGCTGCCGTCGTTCGCGTCGGTGTTCGACAAGTTCACCGCCGCCGGCGGCGACCCGGAACTGCTGAAGCAGGTGCTCGGTGTGCGGCCGGAGTACCTGCAGGCGGCGCTGGGCCGGATGCGGGAGAGCTTCGGTTCGATCGAGGGCTACTTCGCCGACGGCCTCGGCATCGACGCCGCCGGGCAGGACGCGCTGCGCGCACACCTGCTCGAGGGCTGATCGGCCGCGGTCAGGCCGAGATCCGCAGCGGCCGGGCGAGCACCCGCGCCACCACCAGGCCGATCGCGATGCCGACGGCGTCAGCGGCGGCGTCCCACACCGAACAGCTGCGCTGGATGGGCAACGCGCCCTGCAGGACCTCGGAGAGCCCCGCGAACACCAGCAGCCACGCGGCCGTCCACGCGGCACCGATGCGGGCGTAGCGGGACGTGACGGCGAGCGCGGCGAACATCAGCGCGTGCGTCACCTTGTCGCTGTTCTCCGGTCCGCTCGGCACGGTGGAGCCGGGGGAGAACATCATCACCAGCACGATGACGGTGGCGATGGCGAGCGGCACGTAGCGCGTGTCGAATCGGTCGAGCATCGGCGTCAGTGTCCCGTGACCGCGAGGCCGAGCGCGCCCTCGGCGAAACGCCGGACGGCGTCGGTGGCCGTCGCGAGGGCGTCGGCGTGGCCGGCGCGTGCCCAGCCGCTCAGGACGCCGTCGCCGCCGTCGGGGGTCAGACCCACTTCGGCGAGCAGTTCACCCGTCGTGGGCTCGCACACCGCCCAGGAAAAGTGCTCCTCGATCTCCCACTGCCGGGTGCGTTCGGCGATGTAGCCGGGATCGGCGACACCGCCGTCGCGCAGCGCGGGGCGGTCGTCGACGCGCTCGTCGGCGCGGAGTGCGCGCAGATACCAGGAGCCGGCATTGATCTCGATCGGTTCCATCAGCAGCCGCCGCGTCCTCTCCTGCCGTCCTTGCCGCCGAAGAGGATCGCCGCGGCCGCGGGGATCAGGAGGAAGAACAGCCAACTGTTGTCGATCGGCACCACGAAGAACAGTGCCAGCGCCACGAACGGGATCACCGCCATGACGGTGTTGCGCCACGTCTTCTCACGGTCGGCGCCCTCGGGCTCCGAAGCGACCTTCGACGGCGTGGACGGTGTGAGCGACGGCAGATCGGCGAACACCGTGTCCAGCTGTCCGCGGGTGGTGGCCGCCGCGATCCGGCCGCTGCGCTCGTCGAACTCGGTGACGGTCAGCCGGCCGTCGGAGAAGTGTTGCGTCAGCGCCTCGAGCGCGTGTTCGCGTTCGGCGGTGCCGATGCGGATCTCCGGAAGGTCGGACATGGCGTAGAGACTACTGCCCGAACAGCACTGTGCGCGCCTCGCGAATCTGCGAGGCGCGCACAGGTGAAGCGCTGTCAGCTGCGGAGCGTCACTTCAGCTCGGCCAGGACCGTGCCCTGCGTGATGGCCGCGCCGGCCTCGACCGACAGACCGGTGACGACACCGGCCTTGTGGGCGGTGACCGGGTTCTCCATCTTCATGGCCTCGAGGACGACGATCAGATCGCCCTCGGCGACCTCCTGGCCCTCCGCGACGGCGACCTTGACGACGGTGCCCTGCATCGGGGCGGTCACGGCGTCACCCGACGCGGCACCGGCACCGGCGCCACCGCGCTTGCGGGCCTTGGGCTTCTTGCGGATGACACCGGCGGGCGCTCCGCCCGTGCCGACCGAGAACGAGCCGGGCAGCGAGACCTCGACGCGACGGCCACCGACCTCGACGACGACCGACTGCCGGGGCAGGGTCTCCTCGTCGTCCGCGGCCACGCCCGAACCGGCGAAGGGCTCGATCGGGTTGTCCCACTCGGTCTCGATCCACTTGGTGTAGACCTCGAAGCCCTCGCCGTCGCCGATGAACGCCGGGTTCTCGACGATGTGGCGGTGGAACGGGATGACCGTGGCGAGGCCGTCGACCTCGAACTCGGCGAGCGCACGAGCGGCACGCTGCAGCGCCTGCTCGCGGTTCTCACCCGTGACGATCAGCTTGGCGAGCATCGAGTCGAACTGGCCGCCGATGACATCGCCGGCGACGACGCCCGAGTCGACGCGCACACCGGGGCCCGTGGGCTCCTTGTAGACGGTGATGGGGCCGGGGGCCGGCATGAAGCCGCGGCCGGCGTCCTCGCCGTTGATGCGGAACTCGAACGAGTGGCCGCGCGGGGTGGGGTCCTCCTTGATGGAGAGCTCCTCACCGTTGGCGATGAGGAACTGCTGACGCACCAGGTCGATGCCGGCGGTCTCCTCGGTGACCGGGTGCTCGACCTGCAGGCGGGTGTTGACCTCGAGGAACGAGACCGTGTCGCCCTGGACCAGGTACTCGACCGTGCCGGCGCCGTAGTAGCCGGCCTCCTTGCAGATGGCCTTGGCGGACGCGTGGATGCGAGCGCGCTGGTCGTCGGTCAGGAACGGCGCGGGGGCCTCCTCGACCAGCTTCTGGAAGCGGCGCTGCAGCGAGCAGTCGCGGGTGCCGGCGACGACGACGTTGCCGTGCTTGTCGGCGATGACCTGGGCCTCCACGTGGCGGGCCTTGTCCAGGTACTGCTCGACGAAGCACTCGCCGCGACCGAACGCCGCGATGGCCTCACGGGTGGCCGACTCGAACAGCTCGGGGATCTCCTCGATGGTCTGCGCGACCTTCATGCCGCGGCCGCCACCACCGAAGGCCGCCTTGATCGCGACCGGGACGCCGTACTGCTTGGCGAACTCGACGACCTCGTCGGCGTTCTTGACCGGATCCTTGGTGCCCGCGGCCATCGGCGCCTTGGCGCGCTCGGCGATGTGGCGGGCGGTGACCTTGTCACCCAGGTCGCGGATCGACTGCGGCGACGGGCCGATCCAGATCAGGCCCGCGTCGATGACGGCCTGAGCGAAGTCGGCGTTCTCGGACAGGAAGCCGTAGCCCGGGTGGATCGCGTCGGCGCCGGACTTCTTCGCGGCGTCGAGGATCTTGTCGAACACGAGGTAGGACTCGGCCGACGTCTGGCCACCGAGCGCGAACGCCTCGTCAGCGAGCTTCACGAACTGTGCGTCCGCATCGGGCTCCGCGTAGACGGCGACGCTGCCGTAGCCGGCGTCCTTCGCAGCTCGGATGACCCGGACAGCGATTTCGCCGCGGTTGGCGACGAGCACCTTCGTGATCTGCGCGCTGGCTGGAGTGGGCACTGAGCCTCCTGTGTTTCGCATGGTCGGTCCCCGCCGTTTGCCTGTGGGCGTCACGGGCAGGTTAGTCGTTGGCATCTCATCGGAGTGTATGCATCAATCCGATAGACGATGTAACCGGATAGCGCTTACACATTAAGTGCTCGATGCGGCGCCGCAACCCTACTGACCAGTAGTGGCGTAGGCGTCCGCGCCGACGGCCGACGCCTGCGGGTCCTCGTCCGGGGTGGACGGGACGACGTCGGCCAGCGCTCGCCGGGTGCGGGCCAGGAAGCGCAGCACGTTCTCGGTGGCCAGCGGGGTCTCCGGGAAGCGTGCGGAGATGTTCACGCCGTGCGGGGTGCGGTTCACCCAGATGTAGACGTCGTGCGTGTAGTGCCGACTGCGCAGGGCGCGCGCCTCGATCTCGGGCCACTGCTGGGCCATGGGGACGAAGCGCACGTCCATGAAGGACACGACGAACCGCGGCCGGATCGGCGTTCCGAGGATCTCCTCGACCCGCGCGAACGGCACCTTCGCGGCCGACTTGGTGGCGGCCACCGCCTCGGCGGCCCGGGTCGCGACGTCCGCGAAGTCGACGGCGCCGGCGATGTCGAACTCGATGGGTGCCAACCCGACGAACCAGCCGAGGGACGTGGCCCAGTGCGGGTCGTTGCGGGTGTGGACCGGGGTGACCGTGCGGAACACCGTGTTCCCGGTGAGCTCGGTGTTGGCCTCCGCGAGGCACGCCAGCACACCGGCGAGGAAGTTCTGGCCGGCCCGGTGGCAGACGGTGTTGAACCGCACGGCCTGCGCGGCGTCCAGCACCCACTCGGACACGGCGCGCTGCGGGACGCGCTCGACGGTGCGCGGGCCGAGGTCGAGCGGGAACTCCGACAGCCGTCCCTTGCTGCGCAGGAACGCCTGCCGCCAGACCTCGACCGCCGGGTGCCGGCGATCCACCGTCGCGGCGGCGGCGCGTTCGTCCGCACCGAAGTCGATGTAGCTGCCGGCGGGCACCAGCAGCGCGGGCGGCCCGGCCATCGCCTCGGTGTAGAGACTCGTGAGCTCGTGCGCCACCAGCACCACCGACAGGCCGTCGATCAGGGAGTGGTCGGCGGCGAAGAAGACCGTGCAGCCCGCCTCCGGGTCGGAGTGCTCGAGCGTCACGAACAGGTACGCCGGCCACCGGTGCGGCGAGGTCAGCTCGTCGAAGAGGTGGTGGACGCGTTCGAGGACCGTGGCGGTGTCGAACTCGTACTCGTGGCGGACCTCGTCGAAGTCGACGCCGCCGGGCCCGAGTGTGTGCCGGCTGATCCGGCCGTCGGCGCCCAGCTCCGCATGACTGCGCAGCGGCTCGTGCCGGTCGATCCAGGTGCGTGCCGCCCGGCGGAACGCGTCGTGGTCGAGGGGCCCGGCGATCCGGAACGCCGCACCGAGCCACGACTCGCGGCCGTCGTCGTGGGTCCCGTCGGCGGTGGGGCGCAGGTGCGCCTCGTGGATGTAGGACGCGGGCCGCTCGTCCTGCGCCCACGTCCCGGTGGCTTCCGGCAGCCATTCGGTGAGCATGCCGGGGGAGATCGCATAGTCCGCGAGCTCGGTGAATTCCATCGTGAAGAATCCAGTCTCTTGTCCCGCCGCGGTAGCGGCGGTGAACATCGTCACAGTGAAGTTGCCGGGGAGGGTCGCTTCCCGGATCAGTCTCGGTGCAGTGGTGCGCGCGTCAGTTGCGGAGGTGCCGCTTGATGCGCGCCAGCATCGCGCTCATGCCGCGCAGCCGCAGCGGGCTGACGGCGTCGGCCAGGCCGAGAGCGGAGTAGAAGTCGTCGGGTACGGCCAGGATGGTGGCCGCACTGTGCCCGTCGAGCCCCTGGTGCAGGATCGACGCGAACCCGCGCGTCGTCGGTGCCTCGGGCGGGGCGCTGAAGTGCAGACGCACCTCGTCCGGGTCGCTGCTGTCCACGTGCAGGAACAGCGGCGACTGGCACTCCGGCACCGGCTCCATCGCGTCCTGCTCGAGCTCGGCCGGCAGCGGGGCCAGCTCGCGGCTGAACTCGAGCAGCAACTGCAGCTTGTCCTGGCCGTCGACCGCGGCGAAGTCGTCGACGATCTCGGACAGACTCTCGGGCAGGCTCACGAGGCGGCTCCCTGAGCGGCGTCGGACGCGGCACCCGGCACCGCACCCGGTTGATCACCCTTGACGATGGGCACGCGCACGACGTTGCCCCACTCGGTCCACGAACCGTCGTAGTTGCGGACGTGGGGGAACCCGAGCAGGTGCGTCAGCACGAACCACGTGTGGCTCGACCGTTCCCCGATGCGGCAGTAGGCGACCACGTCGTCGTCGCGCGAGAAGTCCGCGTAGATCTCCTCGAGCTCGGCGCGGCTGCGGAACCGGCCGTCGGGGGCGGCCGCGCGAGCCCACGGGATCGACACCGCGGTGGGGATGTGGCCGCCGCGCAGCGCGCCCTCCTCCGGGTAGTCCGGCATGTGGGTCCGCTCGCCGGTGTACTCCTGCGGTGAGCGCACGTCCACGAGCGGGCCGTGGCCCAGGTGCGCGAGCACGTCGTCCTTGAACGCGCGGATGGCGCTGTCGTCCCGCTCGACCACCGGGTACTGCGAGGGAGCCGGCGAGGGGACGTCGAGGGTGGTGTCGCGGTTCTCCGACAGCCACGCGTCCCGGCCGCCGTCGAGCAGCCGCACGTCCTCGTGCCCGAACAGCGTGAACACCCACAGCGCGTACGCCGCCCACCAGTTGCTCTTGTCGCCGTAGATGACGACGGTGTCGTCGCGTTCGATGCCCTTGCGGCGCATGAGGTCCGCGAACGCCGCACCGTCGATGTAGTCCCGGGTGACCGGGTCGTTGAGGTCGACGTGCCAGTCGATCTTCACCGCGCCGGGGATGTGGCCGATGTCGTAGAGCAGCACGTCCTCGTCGGACTCGACGACCTTCACGCCGGGGGCGCCCAGGTTGATCGACAACCACTCGGTCGAGACGAGTCGCTCCGGATGGGTGTACGCAGCGAACGCGGGGTTGGGATCGGGCGCGACGGGCACGGGTGGGCTCCTGAGGCAGGCGTGGGTGGAGGGTTGTCCGCCCCCGATTCTATGTGGTGCGCGATACGGAGGAGAGATCGATATCTCCGCCGCGTACCGGCGGGTAGTCGCGCCGGTACTGTCGTGCCCCGTGACGGGCCCCGCAGATCATCGCCGCGACATCGCCGGCCGCGCCGACATCGACCACCTGGTGCGCGCGTTCTACGAACGGGCCCTCGTCGACCCGGTGCTGGCCCCGGCGTTCGAGACGCTCGCGGTGATCGGTTTGGACGCGCACCTACCGGTGGTCGCCGACTTCTGGGAGCAGATCCTGTTCCGCACCGCCCGCTACCAGGGCGCGTTCGCGGGCGTGCACGAGGCGCTGAACCGGCAGCACGGGCTGGCCGGGGCCACGCTCGCGCGGTGGTTGCAGGTGTGGCGTGCGACGGTCGACGAGCTGTTCGCCGGACCCGACGCGGACCGCGCGAAATCGAAGGCCGTCGCGATGGCGGCCGCGCTCGAACGCGGCTGGCGGCGGGGGACCTAGCGCACGAGCGCGTTGGCGGCCCACAGCTGCGCCACCGACGTGCCCACCTCGCCGAGCAGGCGCCGCACCAGCGGCAGGCCGATGCCGATGACGCTGGAGGGGTCGCCCTCGAGTCGTTCGACGAACCAGCCGCCGAGACTGTCGAGCGTGAAGGCACCCGCCACCTCGAGTGGTTCACCCGTCGCGAGGTAGGCCTCGAGATCCTCGTCCGACGGGTCGGCGAAGTGGACGACGGTGCCGCTGTGGTCGGACGCGGCGGCGACGATCGCGCCGTCCCGGATCCGCAGCACGCTGTGCCCGGTGAGCAGCGTGGCGCTGCGGCCGGCCATGGCGCGCCAGCGGCGGCGGGCGACGTCGACGGTGTGTGGCTTGCCCTGCAGGGCGCCGTCGATCAGCAGCATCGAGTCGCAGCCGACGACGACGGCGTCGGCGAGCCCGTCGGCGACGAGGGCGGGAATCACGTCGCGGGCCTTGGCCTCCGCGAGCGTGGTGACGACCGTTGCGGGGGCCGCGGACGGGCCCAGACGGTCGATGACGGCGTCTTCGTCGACGCCGGAGACACGGACGGTGGGTTCGACCCCGGCGCCCCGCAGCACGGCCAGCCGTGCCGGGGACGCCGAGGCGAGAACCAGTGTGGTCACTACGCGGGTCGCTCGATCAGAACGGGCGCGCGGCGACCGGGGTGCCGAACGAGTACGGCGAGAAGGGGGCGTGCCCGCGGTGCATGCGGGTGGGTGCACCCCACGTCTCGGGCGGACGGCCGTCGCCCTCCGGCTCCGACGACGCCGCGGCCGCCGCCGCGGACAGCACCGCGACCAGCGCGGCGATGTCCTCGTCGGTCGGGTTGCCCTTGACGATCGTGATCACGGGCGCCTGGGACCCCGCGGCCGCGGCGTCGGGCTCGAGCCCTGCGACAGCTTCGGCCAAGGCGGCTCCTTCGAGCGTGGCGCCGTCGACCGCTGCGGAGGCTTCCTGCACGTCGGCGTCGGTGAGCACATCTTCCCGGGTGGTGGCTGTCATAGGGGGATGTTCCCATGCTTCTTGGGCGGAAGCGAAACCATCTTGCGCTCGAGCAGACGCAGAGCGGAGACGATCTGTCCGCGGGTGTGCGAGGGCGGGATCACGGCGTCGATGTAACCACGCTCGGCCGCGATGTACGGGTTGACGAGGGTGTCCTCGTACTCCTGCTGCAGCTTCAGGCGCAGCGCGTCGACGTCCTCACCGTTCTTTGCGGCCTCGAGAAGCTGCTTGCGGTAGACGAAGCCGACGGCGCCGGACGCGCCCATGACGGCGATCTGCGCGGTCGGCCACGCCAGGTTGACGTCGGCACCCATGTGCTTGGAGCCCATGACGTCGTATGCGCCGCCGTACGCCTTGCGGGTGATGACGGTGATCTTGCCGACCGTGGCCTCGCCGTACGCGTACAGCAGCTTGGCGCCGCGGCGGATGATGCCGTTGTACTCCTGCTCGGTGCCGGGGAGGAAGCCCGGGACGTCGACGAGCGTGATGATCGGGACGTTGAACGCGTCGCACGTGCGCACGAAGCGGGCGGCCTTCTCGGACGCGTCGATGTCGAGACAGCCGGCGAACTGGGTGGGCTGGTTCGCGACGATGCCGACGCTGCGGCCGTCGACGCGACCGAAGCCGACGATGACGTTCATGGCGCGGCCGGCCTGGACCTCGAGGAACTCGTCGTCGTCGAGGATGCGGCGGATGACCTCGTGCATGTCGTACGGCTGGTTCGCCGAATCCGGGATCAGCGTGTCGAGCTCCCGGTCCTCGTCGGTGAGCGAGTCCTCGATGGCGCCGACGATGGGATCGGACGGTGCCAGGCGCGGGGCCGCGGCCTGGTTGTTGCTGGGCAGGTAGGACAGCAGATCCTTGACGTAGTCGAGGGCGTCCTGCTCACCGGAGGCGACGTAGTGCGCCACACCGGACTTGGCCATGTGGGTCCGGGCGCCGCCCAGGTCCTCCATGGTGACGTCCTCGCCGGTGACGGTCTTGATGACGTCGGGACCGGTGACGAACATCTGGCTCGCCTCGTCGACCATGACGACGAAGTCGGTGAGCGCGGGGGAGTACACGTGACCACCGGCGGCCGGGCCCATGATCAGGGAGATCTGCGGGATGACACCCGAGGCCTGGACGTTGCGGTGGAAGATCTCGCCGTACAGGCCGAGCGAGACGACGCCTTCCTGGATGCGCGCGCCGGCACCCTCGTTGATGCCGATCAGCGGGCGCCCGGTCTTGAGCGCCAGATCCATCACCTTGACGATCTTCTCGCCGTAGATCTCGCCGAGGCTGCCGCCGAACACGGTGGCGTCCTGGCTGAAGACGCAGACGTCGCGGCCGTCGACGGTGCCGTAGCCCGTGACGACGCCGTCGCCGACGGGACGGTTGTCGGCGAGGCCGAAGTTGGTGCTGCGGTGCCGGGCGAGCGCATCGAGCTCGACGAACGAACCCTCGTCGAGGAGGGCGTGGATCCGCTCGCGGGCCGTCAACTTGCCCTTCGCGTGGACCTTTTCGATCGCGGCCTCGCCCATGGGCGAGATTGCCTGCGCCTGGCGGCTGCGCAGGTCAGCGAGCTTTCCCGCCGTCGTGTGGATATCCGGGGTATTCGCCGCCTCCGCCGCGGCTGGCTCCTGCACACTGGTCATGGCAAGTGAGCTTAACCAGGTCTCGGCCGCCCGCGTCGAGGGAGGTCGGGTTGCGTTGAATCATTCAACCTAAGCTACCGACGAGTCACATTCCAGCCGCGCCCTAGGCTGGACGAATGTGGACCGATCTGAACCGCCCCCCGCTCGATTCGGCGACGCTCCGGCGAGCTCTCGTTCGTGATGCGGGCGGTGATCCGGACGCGTTCTGGTCGCGCGTGGACGTCGTCACCGAGACCGGATCCACCAACGCGGACCTGCTGGCGCGCCCGCACGACGCGGACTACGCGCGGTCCGTCCTCATCGCCGAGCATCAGACCGGGGGGCGGGGACGCCACGCCCGGCGGTGGGTGAGCGCCCCGCGGGCACTCGTGACCGTGTCGGCCGTGCTCGACCTGCCCGGGATGGACCTCTCCGACATCGGCTGGTTGCCGTTGCTGGCCGGCATCGCCGTCGTCGACACCCTGCGCGACGTCGCCAGGGTGGACGCGGAACTGAAATGGCCCAACGACGTCCTCGTCGGTGGGCGGAAGGTGGCCGGCATCCTCGCCGAGGTGGCGGCGACCGCGCCGGTGCCGACGGTCGTGGTCGGAATCGGCCTCAACGTGAGTCTGACCGAGGACGAGCTGCCGGTGCCGACGGCGACCTCGCTCGCCCTCGAGAACGCCGACACCACCGACCGCACCGTGCTGGTGCGGGCGATGCTGCGGGCACTCGCCCGGCTGCGGCGGGACTGGGAGGCGGCGGACTGGGGGATCGACGATCTCGCGGCGGCGTACCGCGAACGGTGCGGAACCCTCGGCCGCCGGGTACGCGCCGAGCTCCCGGGGGACCGGGAGCTCGTGGGTGTCGCGACCGACGTGGACGCCGAGGGTCGAGTGGTGATCACGCCGGAGGGTGGGTCACCGGTCGCGGTGTCGGCCGGTGACATCACCCACCTGCGTGCTGTGTGACGCGGATCAGACGTCGCGGACCCGATCCGGGCTCCACGTCGAGACCGCCCAGATCACCACGATGTCGAGCGCGATGATGAGGATGGACCACAGTGGGTACCACGGAATCCACAGGAAGTTCGCGATGATCGACAGCGCCGCGATCACGATCGCGGCCACGCGAGCCCACGTGGCGCCCGTGAGAAGCGCGAGACCGACCAGCACGACCACGATGCCGACGATCAGATGGATCCAACCCCACGCGGTGAGGTCGAACTGGTAGACGTACTCCGGACCCACGACGAACACGTCGTCGTTCGCGAGTGCGGAGATGCCCTGGAAGATCTGCAGGATTCCGACTGTCATGAGAACGATCGCGGCTGCGATCGAAGTGCCTGCCGCGAAACCCTGCCTGGTGCTGTTGCCCGAACTGTGCGTCGTCGGTGGGTTGACCGTCATCGCCACTCCCCTTTCGATCGGTCACGAAGCCACTACATCAGGGGAAGTGTCCGGCGGTTCCAGGCCGGGAACCTCACCCTCGGCGGGTGAAAACGCGGCCCGGACGCGACAATCCGGAGGCCATGTGTCGGCAATCACACCGCCGCCCCGGCCGCCTGCTACTTTGACGCTGATCCGCAACATGTCGTCGGGCAGCGAGCAGGGTGGCAGGGGGCAGGGATGAACGCGCAACAGGGAATGTCGAGCGGTTCCGGCGAGATGTGGGTGAGCCCGGACGCCACCGACCTCGAGACGGCCGGCCGCTTCCTGACCGGACTGACCGTCGTCTTCGGTGTCCTCACGCTCGGGCTGGGGATCGCGATGCTCGTGTGGCCGTCCGCCACGCTGGTGGTGGCCGCGGTGCTCATCGCGATCCAGGTGTTCGCCTTCGGCATCATCCAGATCGTCCGGTCGTTCGCGGAGATCGACGCGCCGACCGCGGCGCGGACCCTCACGGGACTGTCCGGTGCGCTGGCGGTCCTGCTCGGCTTCCTGGTGTTGCGCAGCCCGCTGCAGACCGTGGTGATCATCGCGCTGGTGATCGGCGCGTGGTGGGTCTTCCGCGGCGTGCTCGACATCGTCGCCGGCGCCACCGAGGTCCCGGGCCATCGCGGCGTGAGCATCGTCCTCGGCATCATCAGCGTCGTCGCGGGCGCGATCGTGCTGCTGCAGCCCGACCTGTCGTTGCGCGTGTTCGTGATCGTGGTCGGGGTGTGGATGGTCCTGTACGGGCTGGTCGTCATCGCCGCACCGTTCCTGGCCCGCCGGCTGGCCTGATTCGGCCGGCGCCCCCCGGGGGCCGGGGAGCCGCCCCGGCACTGCGCCCGTCCGGACCCGGCACTGTCACACTCTGTGCATGGGATACCCGCAGGACGCGCTGGCGGCCGACGAGGAACTGGTGGTGCACCGGCATCCGCACTGGAAGCTGCTCGTCGTCCCGTCCGCCATCTTCATTCTCGCCACCGCGCTCGCGGGGTTCGCGATCGGACTCGCGCAGTCGCAGCTCACGGGCGGTGCCGTGTCGATCGTGTCGATCCTCGTCGCCGCGGCCTGGATCGCGCTCGTGGTGTGGAAGGCCGTCGTCCCGGTGCTGCGGTGGAAGTCGACGCACTTCATCGTCACCGACCGCCGGGTGATGATCCGACACGGCATCATGACCCACACCGGCATCGACATCCCGATGAACCGGATCAGCAACGTGCAGTTCCGGCACGGGCTCGTCGACCGGATGTTGCGCACGGGCACGCTCGTGATCGTGGCGTCGTCCGACGATCCACTCGAGTTCGACGACGTGCCCGAGGTGCAGAAGGTCCACACCCTGCTCTATCACCAGGTGCTCGACGCCACCGGCGGTCCGTACGACAGCGGCCCCGACCACCGGTACCGCGGCCCCGCCGATCCGGGCGACGATCGCCGGAATTACGGGAAAGGCTGGTAAACGAACCGCGTCGGCACACGCGACCGTAGGCTGTCGTCGTGACCGCCGTACTGCTAGCCGAAGATGACGAAGCCATCGCTGCTCCGCTGTCGCGTGCACTCGGCCGTGAGGGCTACACCGTCACCATCGAACAGACCGGGCCGTCCGCCCTCGAGCGGGCCCTCACCGGGGAGTTCGAGCTCCTCATCCTCGACCTCGGACTGCCGGGCATGGACGGGCTCGAGGTCTGCCGTCAACTGCGCAACCACGGTCTGGACATCGCGGTCCTCATGCTGACCGCCCGCACCGACGAGGTCGACTTCGTCGTCGGACTCGACGCCGGCGCCGACGACTACGTCGGCAAGCCGTTCCGGCTGGCCGAACTGATGGCCCGCGTCCGTGCGCTGCTGCGCCGCAGCGGCGGCGCCGAGGACGTCGTGGTGGAGGTCGCCGGCATCCGGCTCGAGCCCGCCGCCCGCCGCGTCCTGGTCAACGGCGCCGAGGTGGCCCTCGCGAACAAGGAGTACGAGCTGCTGCGCGTCCTGCTCGAGCACGCCGGCCAGGTCGTCTCGCGCGACACCATCCTGCGTGAGGTGTGGGGCGACGTGGAACTGCGCGGTTCCAAGACCCTCGACATGCACATGTCCTGGTTGCGCCGCAAGATCGGCGACGAGGGCGCCGGGGCGGACCGGCGGATCGCGACCGTCCGCGGCGTCGGCTTCCGGATCAACACCGACTAGGTCCGCCCCGCCGTGCGCCGCAGAATTCTGCAGTCGATCCTTGCCGTCGTCATCTTCACCGGCCTGCTGCTGGGCGTGCCGCTGATCTACACCGCGTGGCTGTGGGTGGAGGACTTCACCCGCAGCGACCTCCAGGGCCGGCTCGACCGGATGGCCGCCGAGATCATCGTGCAGGAGGGCAGCTCCGGAGTGGTCGAGGACGGCCTCGACACGACGTCGCTGCGGCTGGTGGTCCCCGAGGGCGGCAAACTCGTGGTCGTCTATCCGACGCCCGAGGAGGGGGCGGCGCGGCTCGACATCGGGGCGACCTCGGTGCCGTCGCCGATCGTGGAGTCGCTGTCGATGGGGACCTCCGGGTCGCTGCGGCTCGAGGTGCCCTCCGACCGGATGCGGACGCTGCAACGGCAGGCCGTCGGGGCCGTCACGCTCCTGGTCGTCGCGTCGATGGGCGCCGGCGCCGGCGTCGCGGTGGTCACCGCGCGTCGGCTCGCGGACCCGCTGCGCGACGTCGCCGAGCGGGCCGCGCGGCTCGCCGAGGGCGACTTCCGGCCCGACTCCCGGCGGCACGGCATCCCCGAACTGGACCGGGTGTCCGACGTTCTCGACTCGGCGACCGTCGAGATATCCGGGCGGCTGCAACGCGAGCACGCTCTCGTCGGCGACGTCTCGCACCAGCTGCGCAGCCGCCTCACCGCGGTGCGGCTGCGGCTCGACGAGCTGTCCGGACATCCCGATCCGGACGTCGTGCACGAGGCCGAGGAAGCGATGGCGCAGGTGGACCGGCTCACGCTCGCGGTCGACGACCTCGTCCGGTCGTCCCGCGACAGCGACGCGGCCACCCGCGAACCGGTGTCGGTGGTGGGGGAGCTCGCGAGTGTCGTCGCCGACTGGCAGGGCCCCTACAAGGACGCGGGCCGGATCCTGCGCCTGCGCGGCGAGCCGCGGCTGACGTCGTCGGCGACCGGGTCCCGGCTGCGGGAGGCGGTGTCGGTGCTGATCGACAACTCCCTGCAGCACGGCGCGGGCACGTGCACGGTGTCGGTGCGGCTGGTCCCCGGCCCCGCCGGGCGCAGCGGGTCCGCCGAGGCGCGCGACTCCCGCGTCTGCGTGGAGGTGTCCGACGAGGGGGAGGGTGTAAGCGACGAACTGGCGCCGCACATCTTCGACCGCGGCTTCTCCGGGGCCGGGTCGACGGGCGTGGGACTGGCCCTGGCCCGGGCGCTGGTGGAGGCCGACGGCGGGCGGCTCGAGCTGCAGCGCCGACGCCCGGCGCTGTTCGCGGTGTTCCTCGCTCCGGTGCGCGACGACGCACCCACCCGCGTGGCGGGCATCCACGAGCCGCGGTGAGACCGGGCGCTAGAGGAGGCCGGACTCGTCCCCGGTGATCTCGACGGGCGCGGGCCGGTCGATGACCTCGTGGCGGGGCGTCTCCTCGGGGAACACCCAGCGACGGAAGGACCAGAACCGGAACACCATCTGCAGCAGGTTGCCGATGATGTAGTTGAGGACGAAGTCGACGATCATCAGCGTCGTGAAGCTCACCGACGACCGGATGTCGAACACGTTGTTGGCGATCCACAGCGGGGCGGCGGCGATGACGACGCCGATGCCGCTGATCGTGAAGAACAGCAGCGCCTCGTGGTGGCGCTCGCGGCCACCGCGGTGCTTGAACGACCACTCACGGTTGAGGATGTAGCTCAGGATCGTCGCGACCACACCGGAGAAGATCTTCGCGACCACCGGTTTCTGCTCGAGAACCGTGAGGCTGAGGGTGTAGAAGAAGGCGAGGTCGACCACCATCGTCGTCCCGCCGACGATTGCGAACTTGATCAGCTCGTGGTGGCGGAGGACGACGGCCCGGAAGGGCTGGGGAACTCGGCTCATCGCCGCGTCGACGAAAGACACAACGAAGTATTGTACGAAGCTGCGGCGGTCGCGTTTGCAGCGGACCGCGATCTATCAGGTTCTTCACAGGTTGCGACGACGGATGACCTCGGCAGAACCGGGCCCGCACCGACGTGACACCATGGTGTGTCGTGACCGGCAAATCTGAAACCGAAGCTCGCCCCACACCGCCGCGTGATCTGCCCAGCGGGATGCCCGTGGTGACGATGGTCGGCGGCGGCCAGCTCGCCCGCATGACGCATCAGGCGGCCGTCGAGTTGGGACAGACCCTGCGGGTGCTCGCGGGCAGCCTCGACGAACCCGCGGCGCAGGTCAGCCCGGACGTCGTGCTCGGCAGCCACACCGATCTCGCCGCGCTGCGCAAGGCTGCGCTCGGCTCCAACGCCCTCACGTTCGATCACGAACACGTCCCCACCGAGCACCTCGACGTGCTGGTCTCCGAGGGCGTGAACGTGCAGCCGCCGCCGCAGGCGCTCGTGTACGCGCAGGACAAGCTGGCGATGCGCCGCAAGCTCAGCGAGATGGGTGCGCCCGTCCCGCCGTTCGCGGAGGTCACGTGGGCCGAGGACGTCGTCCGATTCGGCGCCGAGCACGGCTGGCCGGTGGTGATCAAGGCGGTGCGCGGCGGTTACGACGGGCGCGGCGTGTGGATCACCGACGACTCCGACGAGGCCGAGGCGATCGTGAGCGAGCAGCTCGACCGGGGCGTGCAGCTCATGGTCGAGCAGGCCGTCGACTTCACCCGGGAGCTGTCGGCGATGGTCGCGCGCTCGCCGTTCGGGCAGGGCGCCTCGTGGCCGGTCGTCGAGACCGTGCAGCGGAGCGGCCAGTGCGCGGTGGTGCTGGCGCCGGCGCCGCAGCTGTCGAAGGAACTGTCCGCCGAGGCCGAGCAGTTGGCGCTGCGCGTGGCGTCGGAGTTGGGTGTCGTCGGCTCGATGGCCGTCGAGCTGTTCGAGACCACCGACGGCGCGCTGGTCGTGAACGAACTCGCGATGCGCCCGCACAACTCCGGTCACTGGACGCAGGACGGGGCGCGAACGTCGCAGTTCGAGCAGCATCTGCGCGCGGTCCTCGACTACCCGCTCGGCGATCCGTCGCCGATCGCGCCCGTCACCGTGATGGCGAACGTGCTGGGCGCGCCCGAGGCACCTGCCATGAGCATGGACGAGCGTCTGCACCACCTGTTCGCACGGATGCCCGACGCGAAGGTGCACCTGTACGGCAAGGGCGAGCGGAAGGACCGCAAGATCGGGCACGTGAACGTGCTCGGCGCGGCCTCCGGTTCGATCGACGACCCGGCGTACGTGGCCGCGGTGCGCGAGCGGGCCGAGCGGGCGGCGCACTGGCTGTCGCACGCCGAATGGACCGACGGGTGGGACGAGCACGGTCGGTCCTGACCGGGCTCGACGGCAATTCCGAAACGATCACACAGGAGCGGACGGCAAGTGACTGAATCGAACGGGCCCCTCGTCGGGCTGATCATGGGCAGCGACTCGGATTGGCCGACGATGGAGGCGGCCGCCGAGGCGCTCGCGGAGTTCGGTGTCCGCTTCGAGGTGGGCGTCGTGTCGGCGCACCGCACCCCGCAGCGCATGCTCGACTACGCGCGGGACGCGGCCGGGCGCGGACTCAAGGTGATCATCGCGGGCGCCGGTGGCGCCGCGCACCTTCCCGGCATGGTGGCGTCGGCGACGCCGCTGCCGGTGATCGGCGTCCCGGTTCCGCTGAAGTACCTCGACGGCATGGACTCGCTGCTGTCGATCGTGCAGATGCCGGCCGGTGTCCCGGTCGCGACCGTGTCGATCGGGGGCGCCCGCAACGCCGGTCTGCTGGCGGCGCGCATCCTGGGCGCGTCCGATCCGGCCCTGCAGCAGCGGATGGCGGACTTCCAGGCCGGCCTGGAGAAGATGGTCCTGGAGAAGGACGAGGCGCTGCGCGCCAAGCTGCTCGGCTGAGCGGGGCCGGGCGGGTTCTAGGCTGACCGCATGCCCGGATTCCCTGCCCGTTACCGGCTGAGCGAGCGCTGGTACCGCTGGAGCGCCGCCCACGCGGTCGGGATCGATCGCGTGGTGGCGGCCTTCCTGACGTTCGCGTGCCTCGTGTCGGCCGTCGGGGGCGGCGCGGCCGCCGCGGTGGTCTCGCTCGGCATGACGGTGCCGCTGGCGTGGCGGCGGTCGCGCACCGTCGTCTCGGGTTTCGTCGTGGCCGCGTTCGCGATCGCGCACCTGGTGCTGATCCCCGACATGCTGCTGCCCAGCGTGATCGCCGTGCCCATCGCGTTGTACGCGTTCGCCGCGTACACGCCGCGGTGGGCCAGCTACACCGCGCTGCTCATCGCGATCGGCGGCGCGGCCGTCGGCGGTCTCGAGTACTTCGCGTACGAGGGCCGCGGCTGGCAGCAGGCGGTCATCACCTCGACGTTCCTGGTCGTGTTCGTGCTGGCGGTGTGGGCGTTCGGTGATCTGCGCCGGGTGCGTATGAAGGAGATCGAGGGGCTCACCGAACGCGCACGCCTGCTCGAACTCGAACGCGCGCAGGAGGCCGAACTGGCGGCGCTGGGCGAACGCACCCGCATCGCGCGGGAGATGCACGACATCGTCGCGCACTCGCTCACGGTCGTCATCGCGCAGGCGGACGGCGGTCGCTACAGCGCCGCGAAGGATCCGCAGGCGGCCGTGACCGCGCTCGAGACGATCGCCGCGACCGGGCGACAGGCGCTCACCGACATGCGCGCGCTGCTGTCGGTGCTGCGCGAGGATCGTCCCCGCGAGTTCGCCGCGGTGCCCGGCGCCACCGACATCCCCGCGCTGGTGGCCGAGCTGCAGCGCGGCGGCCTGGACGTCGTGCTGCGGGTGACCGGCCCGCCCCGGGAGTTGTCCGCCGGTGCCGGGCTCACCGCGTACCGGATCGTGCAGGAGTCGCTGACGAACGTGCTCAAGCACGCCGGCCCCGGTGCCCACGCCTGCGTCGACGTGGACTGGGGCACAAGCGAACTCGAACTCGTCGTCACCGACGACGGCCGGGGCGGCGCGGCGGCCCTCATCGAGGCGTCCCCGGGTGGCCAGGGCGTGATCGGGATGACCGAGCGGGCCAAGCTGCACGGCGGCTCCCTGGTGGCCGCACCCGTCGCGGGCGGCGGATACCGGGTGCGGGGCCGGCTGCCGTACTCCGCGCCCTAGGCTGGACGACATGATCCGCGTGGCCCTCGTCGACGACCAGCAACTCGTGCGCGCCGGGTTCCGCATGGTGATCGACTCGCAGCCGGACCTCGAGGTGGTGCTCGAGGCGTCCGACGGCACCGCCGCCCTCGACGTGCTGTCGCGCACCGCCGTCGACGTCGTGCTGATGGACGTCCAGATGCCGAACATGGACGGCATCGAGGCCACCCGGCGGCTCACCGAACCCGAGCAGTCACCGAAGGTGGTGGTGCTCACCACGTTCGAGAACGACGAGTACGTGATGTCCGCGATCAGTGCGGGCGCCAGCGGCTTCCTGCTCAAGGACGTCCCGCCCGAGGAGCTGCTGGAGGCCATCCGCACCGTCCACCGCGGCGACGCCGTCATCGAGGCCCGGTCCACCCGCAAGCTGCTGCAGCACGTGGGGCCGCTGCTGGGCCACTCGGTGCAGCCGTCGCTTCCGGACGACCTGACACCCCGCGAGATCGAGGTGCTCGCGGCGATGGCCCACGGACTGTCGAACACCGAGATCGCCGCGAAGTTCTGCGTCTCCGAGGCCACCGTCAAAACCCATGTGGGACGGGTGCTCTCGAAGACGGGGTCCCGAGACCGCGTGCAGGCCGTGGTGTACGCCTTCCAGGTGGGTCTGGTCCGGCCGCAGGATCTGCTCGGCGCCGACTGAGCACCGCCCGCCCCGTCGATCGCCGTGGGGTCTGATGCGGCGTCCTACCCGGGGATGACGCCGGCGCGGTTGCAGATCGCTCCGCGCGCCGATGTGGAACACCCGGGCCCGGCCATAGCGTCGAGGGCATGAGAATTGGTGACGAGAAGGTGTGGGCCCGGGGCCTGACCAGGACGTACGGCACCGGCGACACCGCGGTCCAGGCGCTGCGCGGTGTCGACGTCGACTTCGGGTCCGGGGTCTTCACGGCGATCATGGGCCCGTCCGGGTCGGGCAAGTCGACGCTGATGCACTGTCTGGCCGGCCTCGACGTCGCGACGGCCGGGACCGTGCACGTGGGTGGCACCGAGATCACGGCGCTGGGGGACCGGGAGCTGACCGAACTGCGCCGTGAGCGCATCGGATTCGTGTTCCAGGCGTTCAACCTGCTGCCGGTGCTCTCGGCCGAGGAGAACATGCTGCTGCCGTTGCGCCTGGCCGGACGGGTGCCCGAACAGGGCTGGCGCGACGAGGTGGTGCGCCGGCTGGGGCTCGCCGACCGGCTCGGGCACCGTCCGCACGAGCTGTCCGGCGGGCAGCAGCAGCGGGTCGCGGTGGCACGTGCGCTGCTGCCGCAACCAGACGTGATCTTCGCCGACGAGCCCACCGGCAACCTCGACTCCCGCACGGGCGCCGAGGTGCTGGATCTGTTGCGGTCGAGCGTGCGTGAGACCGGTCAGACCGTGGTCATGGTGACGCACGATCCGGTCGCCGCGTCCTACGCCGACCGGGTCGTGCTCCTCGCCGACGGCAGCATCGCCGGCGAGATCGACCGCCCGACAACGGATTCAGTCATCGAGACGATGCGGTCGCTGGGCGCCGACGACCTCAGCGGGGCACGCTGATGCGCGGGCTGGCCTGGGCGCAGATGCGCGCACACGCCGGACGGTACGTCGCCTCGGTGCTCGCGGTCGTCATCGCGGTGGCGTTCATCGTCGCCACCCTGGCGCTCAACTCCACCGTCGAGGACGGGGTGACCGATTCGCTGGCCGGGCAGTACGCCACCACGGACGCCGTCGTCACCGGGCCCGTCGACGCGGCCGCGGTCGCGGCGGTTCCGGGGGTGCGGGCGGTGGCCGACGACATCGCGGCGAGCGCCAAGGTCGGACGCCCCGGGGAGAGCGCGTCGTGGGGTTCGGCGGTCTCGCTGTCCGAGGATCCGGGGCTGCGCTGGCAGCGGCTGTCGGACGGGCGGTTTCCCGCCGCACTCGGCGAGGTCGCGGTCCCCACGTCCGCGGGCATCCCGCTCGGCGGCGAGGTCACGGTGACCGCGCTCGGCGGCGAGCGGACGACGGCCGCCGTCGCGACGGTGGTGGGCCGGATCGACCTCGCCGGGACCGCGCAGCAGCTGGACGGCACCACGGTGTACGCCACCACCGCACAGCTGAACGCGTGGACCGGCGGCGTCGGCAGCCACGAGATCCGCGTCGCCGGCGACGGCAGCCTGTCGCAGACGCAACTGGCGGAGCGGCTGCGCTCGTTCCTTCCCGCGGACGCCACCGTGGAAACTGGTGCCCGACAAGCAGAGTTGGCCTCGCAGCGGTTCCTGGGCGATGCGGACCTGCTGGCGAGCGTGCTGCTCGCGTTCGGGGCGATCGCGGTGGTGGTCGCGGGTCTGGTCATCGCCAACACGTTCGCGGTGCTGCTGGCCGCGCGGACCCGGGAACTGGCGCTGCTGCGCTGTGTGGGTGCGACGGCGACGCAGGTCCGCGGCAGCGTCCGCGTCGAGGCGGCCGGGGTGGGCGTCGTCGCCTCGGTGCTGGGCGTGGGGCTGGGCGTCCTGGCCGCGTGGGCGGTGGCCCGACTCGCGACGGCCGCCGACGTGCCGATTCCGCTGCACGGTGTGAGCGTCACCCCGGTGACGGTGCTCGTCGGCATCGCCGTCGGGGTGGCGATGACGATGGTGGCCGCGTCGGCGCCCGGACGGGCCGCGACCCGGGTGTCGCCGCTGGCGGCACTGCAGCCCCTCGAGTCGGCACCCGAGGCCGTCGCGGTCTCGCGCAGCCGGCGGATCGGGGGCACGGCCGCGCTCCTCGCCGGCGTGGGCATCCTCGCCGCCGGGGTGGCGGGCGCGCAGGTCCTGATCGCGTGTGCTGGCGGGCTCCTGACGTTCGTCGCGATCGTGGTGCTGAGTCAACGGATCGTGCCGGCGGTGGTCGCCGGGGTGGGCGCAGTGGTGGGACGGTTCGGCGGCCCGGTGGGCCTGCTCGCCGCCGGTAACGCCGGCCGCAACCCGCGGCGCACGGCGGCAACCGCGACCGCGCTGCTCATCGGCGTCACGCTCACCAGCACCCTCGTCGTGGGTATCGCGGTCACCAAGGCCAGCGCGCCCGGCGCGGTCGACGACCAGTTCCCGGTGGACGTGACCGTCGCCTCGCACACCGCGCCCGGACTGCCGGCCGAGTTCATCGACACGGTACGGCGCCTCGACGGCGTCGCGGCCGCGGCGCCGCTGGGGACCGCGGAGGTCACGCTGCCGGACGGCACCGCGCTCTCGGCGGTGGGAGTGGACGTCGCGGCGGTGCGGGCGACGCTGCGCACCGACATCGACCTGCCCGCGGCGGGTCAGTTGCTGCTGGGGCCGGACGAGCGCCGCCGCTCCGGCCTCGCCGCCGGCGACCGGGTGGTGCTGAGCGGCAACGCCGGACGCAGCGAGGTGACGGTGGGCACCGGTGTGGACGGTGCCCCGGTCCTGCTGGATCGCCGCACGCTGGCGGCGTTGTCGTCGCAGGTGGTCGACGACCAGCTGTGGATCCGGTTGTCCGACGGGCTCGGCGCCGACGGCCGGGCGGTCCAGGACGAGATCACCTCGCTGGCGGACCGGATGGCGCCGGGCAGCGAGGTGGGCGGCTCGCTCGCGATGCGCGCGACGCTGGACACCGTGCTCGACACCCTGCTGCTGATCGTCGCGGGTCTGCTGTCGGTGGCCGTGGTGATCGCACTGATCGGCGTCGGCAACACGATGGCGCTGTCGGTGCTCGAACGGCGCCGCGAATCGGGTCTGCTGCGGGCGCTCGGGCTGACGCGCTCGGGTCTGCGGTCGCTGCTGCTGTGGGAGGCGCTGCTGATCGCGGGCGTCGCGGCCGCGTTGGGCGTGGTGCTGGGATTGGCGTTCGGGATCACCGGGTCGGCGGCACTGTTCGGGTTCGACGACCTCCAACTGGGCACGCTGCCGTGGTTGACGCTCGCCGCGATCGTCGCGGGCGGCGGACTCGCCGGCGTGATCGCCGCCCTGCTCCCGGCCCGGCGGGCGGCCGGGACGGCGCCGGTGGCGGCGCTGGCGTGAGACCGCGCCGTCGCGTCACCCGGCCAGTTGGGTGGTGACCTTCTCGGACACGACGCGGCGCTCCATCGCCCCCGCATCGGGATTCGAGACCTGCACCAGCGAGGCGCCCACCGCGAGTATCGACAGCAGTCCGGTCACGACGTCGTCCGCGGTGGGCCAACGGCGCGTCGAGAGCACCCGGTCGCCGGCCCCGACGTGCTGCTCGCCGGCGGCGGCGCGGGCCGCGGCCACGACGTCGTCGACACTGCGACCGTCGAGCGCGGCACCGGTTCCGGCCACGGCCCGGAACTGGTCGCCGTGCACGCGCACCGCGGTCGCGTAGTCGGTGACCCCCACCGGCAGATCCGGGGCCGGACGGCCGAAGGCGTCCAGCGACAGCACCGCGACCTCGGCGACGTCGGCGACGTCGCCCAGGCGGTCGGCCGTGACGAGCGCGGCCTCGGCGTCCGGGTCGGCGTCGAGCGTGACCTCGAGCCCGGCCCACCACGCGCCCAGCAGCACCGCGGCGGTCTGCCAGTGCGCCGGCAGCAGCACCGCGACCCGGGCCCCGGGCAGCAGCCCGAACTCGTCGGCCAGCAAGTTCGCGGTCTTGGCCGCCCAGTTGGCGAGCGTGACCGCCGACAGTTCGATGCGCTCACCGGTGGCGTCGTCGTAGTAGGTGATCCGCGGCCCGGCCGGATCGGCGGCGAGGATCGGGTCGAGCAGCGCGGTGGTCAGATTGGGCACGGGTGTCGTCCGTTCGTCGGGCCGGAGCGGGCGGGCGCCCGCTCCGGGTCGGCTCAGTTCACACAGTGTGGGCCCTTGTTCCCGGCGTCGATCGCGGGGCCCGGTTCGACGGGGGTGGGGGAGGTGCCGGCACTCGAGACACCGTCCGACGTGGACGACGATCCGGTGGGGCTCTTGTAGTCGCCGGCGAGCACGACGCGGACCTCACCGGACGCCAGCGACGAGTCCTCCTCGACGGGCAGGCCGCCGAGCGTCACCGAGACCGCCTGCGCGGCTTCGCTGTCCGCCTTCTTCGCGTACACGGCCGTGCGGGTCACCGAGGTGCCGGTGTTGTTGCCGACGTCGCCGAGCGCGAATCCCTCGGCCGCGAGGATGTCGCCGACACTCGCGGCCAGACCGCTGATGCTGCTGTCGTTGGCGACGTCGACGGTGACCGACGAGACGTCGATGTCGGGCATCGTGGTGGGCACCGTGGACGACGTCGTCGAGGCGTCGTCGGCGGAGTCGTCGGGCGCCTCCGCTCCGACGAGCCCGGCGACGTACTTGCGCACGGCCTTCGGGTCGACCTGGACGATCGACTCGCCGTAGTCGGTCATGCCGTTGATGTCGACGACCGGAATGGTCTCGAACTTGACGTTGCCGCCTGCCAGGTCCTGCAGCTGGGTCGCGAAGTCGATGATGTCCCAGTCCGAATCGAGGACCACCGAACGCTGCACGGCGGTGGAGAGCTGGTTCAGCTTGCCCGGGTTGGTCAGCGTCTTGGCGCTGAGGACCTGCCGGACGAGCGAGGCCATGAACACCTGCTGCCGGACGATGCGGTCGAGGTCGCCGCGGGGCAGGTCGTGCCGCTGACGGACGAAGCTGAGCGCATTGGAACCGTTGAGGGTCTGCTCGCCGGCGGTGAACCGGGCACCCGAGAGTGGTTCGTCGACAGCCGCGTTGAGGCACACGTCGACGCCGCCGACCGCGTCGGTGAGCAGGACGAATCCGAGCAGGCCGATCTCCGCGTAGTGGTCGACCGTGATGCCGGTGAGATTCGCGACCGACTTGATGAGCGCCTCGCGGCCGGCCTTCGTGGACTGCTTCTCGGCCTCGGACTCCGACTTGCCGTCCTCGACGAGCTCCTGGCGCTCACTCTCCTTGGTGGCGCCGTACGCGGCGTTGATCTTCGACTTGCCGATGCCGGGCACGTCGACGTACGCATCGCGCGGGATGGAGATCGCGGTGGCCGAGCTGCCGTCGTTGGGGACCCGGACCAGGATGATGGTGTCGGTGTTCGACGCCACCTCCTCGCCGGCACGCAGCGACGCGAGTTCCGACTCGCTCAGCGGGTTTCCGTGCGCGTCGGTGCGGCTGTCGGTGCCCACCAGCAGGATGTCCACCGCGCCGTCCTTGCCGCCGCCGAGCCCGAGGTCCCCGATGGTGGCCAGGCTCGATCGGAGGGAATCGACACTGCGCCAAGCGAACCCGGTGACCACCAACACGAGCACCGCCGCGACCGCGACGGCGATCTGGATGCGGGAAGCGGGGGCCGGTGGACGCGGCACCTGCCGTGCGGTGGGCTCCTGTGGCACGCGTGCGCCTCCCTGGCGGTCGATTCTCATACTGGCGACAAGGCTACTGGGGATTGCGCTTCGACAAGGCATGGCGGCACTCGGCGTGCCAGACTCGGTCGCTGTGCGAAGGATTCTGGTCACGGGTGCGCGGGGACAACTCGGCGCCCGGCTGTTGCAATGTGCCGAGGCCGCGGGCGTGTCGGCGGTCGGTGTCGGGTCGGCCGAGCTCGACATCACCGACCGCGAGGCGGTCGACTCGTGGGTCGAGCCCGGATCCGTCGTGGTGAACTGCGCCGCCTACACGGCCGTCGACGCGGCCGAGTCGGACGAGGCGGCCGCCGCCGCGGTCAACGAGCGCGGCGCGCGCAACGTCGCCGAGGCGTGTGCGCGGGCGGGCGCCGGGCTGATCCACGTCTCCACGGACTACGTGTTCCCCGGGGACGCGCACGCGCCCTACGAGGCCGACGACGCCACCGGTCCGCGGAGCGCGTACGGGCGGACCAAGCTGGCGGGGGAGCAGGCCGTGCGGCGGGCGCTGCCCGACGCGCAGGTCGTGCGGACGGCGTGGGTGTACACCGGCGCCGACAGCGACTTCGTCGCGACCATGCTGCGGCTCGAACGCGAGCGCGAGACCGTGCAGGTGGTCGACGACCAGCTCGGATCGCCCACCTACGCGGTGGATCTCGCGGCGGGCCTGCTCGAGCTCGCCCGCACCGGTGGCCGTGGCGTCCCCACGCTGCACGCGACCAACGCCGGTTCGGCGACCTGGTTCGACCTGGCGCGGGCGGTCTTCGCCGAGGTCGGCGCCGACCCCGAGCGGGTGCGCGCGTGCTCGAGCGCCGAGTTCGTCCGGCCCGCACCGCGGCCTGCGTACTCGGTGCTCTCCCCGCGGTCGTGGGAGGCCGCCGGACTGACCCCGCTGCGGCCGTGGCGGGACGCGCTCGCCGACGCGCTGGCGCGGCTCGGATGAGGACGAGCGGGGCATTCCGGCTAGGCTTGCCCGCGTGAGTTCGAAGCTGGCCGTGGTGACGGTGACCTACTCGCCGGGCGAGCATCTGGAGCATTTCCTGAGCACGCTGGCCGACGCGACGGTCCTGAAACCGCAGGTCATCCTGGCCGACAACGGGTCCACCGACGGTGCACCCGAGGCCGCGGCCGCAGCTCACGATCATGTCCGGCTGCTGCGCACCGGCGGCAACATCGGCTACGGCGGCGCGATCAACCGCGCCGTCGCCGAGATCGACCCCGACATCGAGTTCGTCGTCGTCGTCAACCCCGACGTGCGGTGGTCGCCCGGCGCGATCGACGAGCTGCTCGCCGCCGCCGAGCGGTGGCCGCGGGCCGGTTCCCTGGGTCCGCTGGTCCGGGAGCCGGACGGCAGCGTGTACCCGTCGGCGCGGGCGGTGCCCGACCTGGTCTCCGGGGCCGGGCACGCGGTTCTCGGCACGGTGTGGCCGTCGAATCCGTGGACGCAGCGGTACCGCCAGGAGAACGAGACCGTCGCCGAGCGCCCCGCGGGATGGTTGTCGGGCTCGTGCCTGCTGCTGCGCCGGGCCGCGTTCGACTCGATCGACGGCTTCGATTCGCGCTACTTCATGTACATGGAGGACGTCGACCTCGGGGACCGGCTCGGCAAGGCCGGCTGGCTCAACGTCTTCGTCCCGTCCGCCGAGGTGACCCACGCCAAGGGGCACGCCGCGGGCCGGCATCCGGAGTTGATGCTGCCCGCCCATCATCGAAGTGCCTACCGCTTCCAGGCCGACCGTCACCCCGCGTGGTGGCAGGCGCCGCTGCGGTGGGCGCTGCGGGGCGGTCTCGCCCTGCGATCAAAGCTCGCCGTCGCCGCTGCTGTCCGGCAGCGCGGCGCCGACGAGCGTCGGGAAATCGAGATTGAGGGGAAAGCATGACGAATGCTGCGGCGACCGATGCCGTCGTTCTGGTGGGTGGTCAGGGCACGCGGCTGCGGCCGTTGACGCTGTCAGCGCCCAAGCCGATGCTGCCGACCGCCGGGTTGCCGTTCCTCACGCACCTGCTGGCCCGCATCAAGGCCGCGGGGATCACCCACGTCGTGCTCGGCACGTCGTTCAAGGCCGAGGTCTTCGAGGAGCACTTCGGCGACGGCAGCGACCTGGGACTCGAGCTCGAGTACGTCACCGAGGTCGAGCCGATGGGCACCGGCGGCGGTATCCGCAACGTGCTGCCCAGCCTGCGGGCCGACAACGTCATGGTCTTCAACGGCGACGTGCTCGGCGGCACCGATCTCGGCGCGGTACTCGACACCCACTTCCGGACCAACGCCGACGTCACGCTGCACCTGGTGCGCGTGGGTGACCCCCGCGCGTTCGGTTGCGTGCCCACCGACGAGGACGGCCGTGTGACGGAGTTCCTGGAGAAGACCCAGGATCCGCCGACCGACCAGATCAACGCCGGCTGCTACGTCTTCCGCCGCGAGATCATCGAGAAGATTCCGTCGGACCGCCCGGTCTCCGTGGAGCGCGAGGTGTTCCCGGCGCTGCTGGCCGACGGCGCCCGCGTGTTCGGTCACGTCGACAGTTCGTACTGGCGCGACATGGGCACCCCCGACGACTTCGTGCGCGGCTCGGCGGATCTGGTGCGCGGCATCGCGCCGTCGCCCGCACTCGAGGGGCCGCGCGGCGAGTCCCTGGTCCACCCCGGTGCCGGTGTCGCTCCCGGTGCGCTGCTGATCGGCGGCACCGTCGTCGGCCGCGGCGCGGAGGTCGGCGCCGGGGCGCGACTGGACGGTGCCGTCCTGTTCGACGGCGCGCAGGTGGAGGCCGGCGCGGTCGTCGAACGGTCGATCATCGGCTTCGGTGCCCGGATCGGTCCGCGTGCGCTCGTGCGCGACGCCGTGATCGGGGACGGCGCCGACGTCGGCGCCCGGTGCGAGCTCATCAGCGGCGCCCGGGTGTGGCCCGGCGTCAAGCTTCCCGACGGCGGAGTGCGGTTCAGTACCGACGTGTGATTCCACACGCCACCGGCTTCTTTAGCCTTGCTACTGAAATACTGGGAGCATGATGTCGCACGAACCGGTCTTCCACAGGTATGTCGCCCTCGGTGACTCGTTCACCGAGGGGGTCGGCGATCCCGACGCGACCCGGCCGAACGGCCTGCGCGGCTGGGCCGACCGAGTCGCCGAGGAGTTGGCCACGCGCAGTGCCGATTTCGGGTACGCGAACCTCGCGATCCGCGGCCGGCTGCTCGGCCCCATCATCGACGAGCAGGTGGACGCCGCGATCGCGCTGGAGCCGGACCTTGTCACGATCTACGCGGGCGGCAACGACCTGATGCGCCCGTCGGTCGACCTCGATGCGCTGGTGGCCCGGTACGACGAGGCGATCGGCAAGCTCGCCGCGACCGGTGCGACCGTGCTGATGTGGACGGCATTCGACGCGGGCTGGTCCGCGGTGTTCTCGAAGATCCGCGGTCGGTCGGCGATCTACAACGAACTGGTGCGCGAGGTCGCCGACCGGCACGGCGCGAAGCTCGTCGACTTCTGGCGATTCGACGAGTACGAGGACCTGCGGATGTGGGACTGGGACCGGCTGCACATGTCCACGCCGGGGCACCAGAACATGGCCATCCGGGTGCTCGAGACGCTCGGCGTCGAGCATCACATCGTGGTCGACCCGCTCGGCCCGGACCTGCCGACCGAGCGGGCCGCGCAGCGCCGTGCCGACCTGCTGTGGACCAGGGACTTCCTGGTTCCGTGGATCGGCCGCCGGGTGCGCGGGACGTCCTCCGGGGATGGAATCGCGGCCAAGCGCCCCACCCTCGCACCCATCCGCTGACCCCTACCACGACGACGAACGCCGATCGGATTTGCCGATCGGCGTTCGTCGTCCTGAGGGGGAACTGCGACAGGGGACTCGAGAAGGTCAGGCGGCCTTGACCGCCCGGCTCGCCGAGATGGCGACCAGGCCGATGAGTCCGACCAGGGCGAAGGCGTAGAAGCCCCACGGCACCGCGTAGCCGGCGTCGAGCAGCAGGCCGCCGAGCAGCGGGCCGCAGATGGCGCCCACGCGGCCGACGCCGGCGGACCAGCCCAGGGCGGTGGCGCGGATGTTGGCCGGGTGGCTGGCGCTCGTGAAGGCGTACACGAGCACCTGCGCGCTGAACACGAAGCAGCCGGCCAGGAAGACCATGACGTAGATGCCGCCCGCGATCTTGACGCTGAGCAGGGCCAGGAACAGGGCCGCACCGGCGAACCACACGATGCACGCGGTCCGCGGCCCGATCCGGTCGGCGACACCGCCGGCGATCAGCAGACCCACGACGGCTCCCGCGTTGAGCACCAGCAGCAGCGTCAGCGCGGCGCCCAGCTCGTAGCCGGCCTCCCGCATGATCGTCGGCAGCCACGTGTTGAGGCCGTACACCAGCAGCAGGCCCATGAACGAGGCGACCCAGATGGCGATGCTGTTGCGCAGGAACTTCGGCGCGAACAGCTGGCGCGCGGGCTGGGCGGGTGCAGGGGCGACGCCGTCCGTGGTGGCCACCTCCGGCTCGAGGATCAGACCGTACTGCGCGGCGATCCGCTCGGCCTCGTCGCGACGGCCGCGCGAGAGCAGATAGGACGGCGATTCCGGCAGGTAGCGGATCATCAGCGGGACGAGCACCAGGGCCGGCAGCGCGCCGACGACGAACATCGAGTGCCAGCCGAACGGATCGATGAGCACCAGTGCCAGGGCCGCGGTCGCGACGGCTCCGACGTGGTAGCCGGTCATCAGCATCGTGGAGGCGGAGCCGCCGCCCTGCTTCTTGGAGAACTCGTTGACCAGCGCCAAGGCGGTGGGCAGGGCGCCACCGAGTCCGATCCCGGACAGGAACCGGAAGAGGCCGAACAGGAACGGGTTGGGCGCCACCGCGCAGAGCAGCGTGAGGATCGAGAAGGCGGTGACCGCGAAGATCAGTGCCCGCCGCCGCCCGACCACGTCGGTGAGGGTGCCGATGGTGAGCGCGCCGATCGTCATGCCGACCAGACCGAACGTCGTGATCGTCGTGATGGTGCTGGTGCTCAGGTTCCAGTCGCCGTACTCGCGCAGGGACGGAATGACCGTGCCGAGCACGACCATGTCGAAACCGTCGAGTAGGACCGCGATCCAACAGAGGGGTGCCACCCAGCGCGCGGACGTGCCGCGGCTCACGGGTCGTTCGATGGTGCTCATCACATCTCCGCAAACTCGGGTGTTCGCAATACGAACCACCGTTCAAAATGAGAACCCGGTCATTGTTGGCTGGGTCACAAGCGAATGTCAAACTGCAGACCAGCTGGTTTGTCGTGGTCGGTTGGGCCTCGCGCGCCGGGGACAATCGAGGGGTGGACGACGGGAACGAGGCAGCCGACGCGGCCCGCAGCATGCTCGGCCGGGCCTTCACCGTGCTCGGGTGTTTCTCGGCGGCGCGGCCCCGGATGACGCAGTCCGACCTCAGTCGGCGGACCGGTCTGCCGTTGCCCACGGTCCACCGCCTGTGTGCGCAGCTGGTGGCCAACGGTGCGCTCGAACGCGCCGACGACGGTCGCTACGAGATCGGCGTCCGGCTGTGGGAGCTGGGGGCGCTGGCGCCGCGCGCACACGGCCTGCGGCAGGTCGCGATGCCGTACCTCGAGGACCTCTACGAGGCCACCCACGAGAACGTCCAGTTGATCGTGAGGGAGGGGCTCGAGGCGCTCTACCTGGAACGACTGTCCGCGCGCGGCGCCGTCGCCGTGGTCGGCCGCGCGGGCGGCCGGCTTCCGCTGCACGCGTCGAGCGGTGGGCTGGTGTTGTTGGCCCACGGCGGGGAGAGGCTGCTCGACGAGGTCCTCGCCGCCGGGCTGGAGCGGTTCACGCCCCACACCATCACCTCCGAGCACCGGCTCCGCCAGGTGCTCGACGACATCCGGCGCAGCGGCTTCGTCGTGTGCCGCGAGCACCTCAACATCGGCACCCTTGCGGTGGCCGCGCCGTTGCTGCGCAGGACGGGCGAGGTGGTCGCCTCGATCTCGGTGGTCGTCGGCGCGGAGGCCGATCCGGCGCCGCTGATTCCGGCGTTGCGCGCCGCCGTCCGCGGCATCTCGCGCGGCCTGGCGTGACCGACGTCTCCCACGGTGGACGCAAACCTTTCTTTCACTGAGTGAAAGTGGGGGTTGGGCAACGGGTGTTCACGCTGAACAGTGTTGGCGATCACGTTCTACCGAGGAGTAACCGAATGACGAACACGCGCACCCAGGTCGGCATCGTCGGCGCCGGCCCGGCGGGACTGATGTTGTCCCACCTCCTGCACCTGCGGGGCATCGAGTCCGTCGTCCTGGAGGCGCGCACCCGCGAGGAAGTGGAAGGCACCATCCGCGCGGGCGTCCTCGAGCAGAACACCGTCGACCTCATGGTGGAGACCGGCCTCGGTGACCGCGTCAAGGCCGAGGGCCTCGAGCACCACGGCATCGAGCTGCGCTTCGGCGGCCGCGGACACCGCATCGCGTTCGACGAGCTCACCGACGGCCGCGCCGTCACGGTCTACCCGCAGCACGAGGTTCTCAAGGACCTCGTCGCCAAGCGGCTCGCCGACGGCGGGGACATCCGCTTCGGGGTCTCGGACGTCGAGGTGCACGACCACACCACCGACCAGCCGTACATCAGCTACACCGACACCGACGGCAACCCGCAGAAGCTGCAGTGTGCGCTGGTCGCCGGCTGCGACGGTTCGCGCACCAAGACCCGCAAGCTCATCCCGTCGCCGGCGATCCGGCAGGACCACTTCCGGCAGTACCCCTTCGCGTGGTTCGGCATCCTCGCCGAGGCGCCGCCGTCGTCGGAGGAACTGATCTACGCCAACCACCCGCGCGGATTCGCGCTCATCAGCACCCGCACGCAGGAGGTGCAGCGCCACTACCTGCAGGTCGACCCCGACGACTCGGTGGACAACTGGTCCGACGACCGCATCTGGTCCGAGCTGCACGCGCGCGTCGACGGGGAGGGCGCCGAGATCAAGGACGGCCGGATCTTCGAGAAGTCGATCCTGCAGTTCCGCAGCTTCGTGTGCGAGCCGATGCAGCACGGCAATCTGTTCCTCGCGGGCGATGCCGCGCACACCGTGCCGCCCACCGGCGCGAAGGGTCTCAACCTCGCGGTCGCCGACGTGTACGTGCTGTCGAAGGGCATGGCCGAGTTCTTCGAGACGGGCAACCGGGCCCGGCTGGACGGCTACACCGAGACGGTCCTGCCGCGGATCTGGCGCACCCAGCACTTCTCGTGGTGGATGTCGTCGATGTTGCACCGCCTGCCCGACGCGTCCGGCTTCGACCACAAGCGTCAGGTCGCCGAGCTCGACATGGTCACCCGTTCGGTCGCCGGCCGCACGCTGCTCGCCGAGAACTACGTCGGGACGCCGCTGGGCTGACCCGACGTCGGTGGTGAGTTCGACCGGTCCACGTCGGGGTGGGCCGGTCGAACTCGTATGTCGGCAGGGGAGCGGTGTCGTCGCGTGACGGAGACTCTCCGCCGCGGTTCTCCCGGTCGCCGAGAATCCCCGCGTGCCGGCGGGCGCGGCGTCCGTAGGTTCGGAAAGCGCAGTAAGTGCTCCACCTACAGAAGAGGCATTCCATGAAGATCCTGATCGTCGGCGGCACCGGCATGATCGGCGCCCACACGGCCCTCCACCTGCGCGGACAGGGTAACGACGTCACTGTCGCCGCCCGCAACCCGCTGGCCGACGACTCGCCGGTGAAGGACTTCCCGGTGCTGCTGGGCGACTACACGGAGCAGACGTTCACCGCCGACGATCTGGCGCCGTACGAAGGCATCGTGTTCGCCGCGGGCCAGGACATCCGGCACATGGGCCGGGGTGTCGACGAGGCCGAGTTCTGGGAGAAGACGCAGTCCGGCGGGGTGCCGCGGTTCGCCGCACTCGCCAAGGAGGCCGGCGTGGGCCGCTTCGTCCAGGTGGGCAGCTACTACCACCACCTCCGCCCGGAGTACGCGGAGACGATGCCGTACGTCGCGGCGCGCAAGGCGGCAGACGAGGGCGCGCGTGCGCTGGCGGACGACACCTTCGCGGTGTCCACGCTGAACCCGCCGTCGATCCTCGGTGCCATCAGCGGGGTGTCCGCCAAGCGGTACCGCCGGCTGTTCTCGTGGGCCGCCGGCAACGAACCGCAGATCCCCGACTTCGCCCCCGCCGGCGGCACGAACTACATGTCCGCGCAGTCCCTCGCCGAGGCGATCTGGGGTGCCCTGCAGCACGCGGCGCCCGGCAAGGCGTACCTCATCGGCGACCAGAACCTCACGTTCACCGAGTACTTCCAGCTGCTGGTCGACGCGGCCGGCGGCAACCGCACCATCGAGGAGCGCGACGAGGAGCATCCGCTGCTGCCGGACAGCTTCATCGTCCAGGGCCGCGGCAACGTCATCTCGTACGAGACCGATCCCGAGGAGACCGCGCTGCTGGGCTACACCCAGAACGACTGCGCACGGGCGATCGCCGAGATGTACGAGATCGTCAAGGCGGCCACCGCTCGCTGACCGCGGAACCCACAGGGCCGGTCCTCGCGAGGACCGGCCCTGTGGTGTCGGGGATCAGGCGATGCGCTCGAACACCGCGGCCAGGCCCTGGCCGCCGCCGATGCACATCGTCTCGAGGCCCCAGCGGGCCTCGCGGCGGTCCATCTCGCGCAGCAGCGTCGCGAGGATCCGGGCACCGGTCGCGCCCACCGGGTGGCCGAGCGAGATGCCCGAGCCGTTCGGGTTGAGGCGCGCGTCGTCGGGTTCGAGGCCCCACGAGCGGGTCACGGCGAGGGTCTGCGCGGCGAACGCCTCGTTGAGTTCGATGACATCCATGTCGGCGAGCGTGAGACCCAGTCGGGCCAAAGCCTTCTCGGTGGACGGCACCGGGCCGATGCCCATCGTGCGCGGGGGGACACCGGCGAGTGCCCAACTGGCGAGCCGGGCGAGCGGCCGCAGCCCGAGGGCCTTCGCCTTCTCCGGCGTGGTGACGATCGCCAGGGCGGCGCCGTCGTTCTGGCCGCTGGCGTTGCCGGCGGTGACGGTGGCGTCGGGATCGATCTTGCCGCGGATCGGGCGGAGCTTGGCGAGGGTTTCGACGCTGGTGTCGGCGCGGGGGTGCTCGTCGGTGTCGACCACCAGCGGATCGCCCTTGCGCTGCGGCACCGTCACCGGCACGATCTCCTGCGCGAAGACGCCGCTGTGCTGGGCCGCGACGGCACGCTGGTGGGACTGCACCGCGAGGGCGTCCTGATCGGCGCGACTGATGGAGAACTCGGCGCGTAGGTTCTCGGCCGTCTCGATCATGCCGCCGGGAACGGGGTAGTTGCGGCCGCCGGCGGTGACGCGGGCCCGCGCGAGCCGGTCGCTGAGGGCGACGGACTCACCACGCACGCCGTAACGCATTCCGGTGGCGTAGAACTCGGCCTGGCTCATCGACTCGACGCCGCCCGCGAGGACGAGGTCGCTGCCGCCGGACTGAACCTGCATCACGGCCTGGATGACCGCCTGCAGACCGGAACCGCAGCGCCGGTCGATCTGCATGCCTGGCACGTCCACGCCCAGACCGGCGTCGAGCGCGGCGACGCGTCCGATGGCGGGGGCCTCGCCGTTGGGAGATCCCTGGCCGAGGATCACGTCGTCGACGTCGGCGCCGGAAATCCCGGTGCGGGAGACCAGTTCGGTGATGACGGTGGCCGCCAGCTCCTCGGGCGCGAGGTCCCGGAAGACGCCGCCGAAGCGGCCGACCGGGGTACGGAGGGGTTCGCAGATGACTGCGTCAGGCATGACTTCTTCCTTGGTGCGAAGACGATTGGGACTGGGTGCGGGCGAGGTCGGCCGAGATCGCCGCCGCGGTCGCGACGGCGGCGGGCACGAGGGTCTCGTACACCGCCTCGGTGGTGTACCGCGCCGCCTGCGTCGAGATGTTGACGGCGGCGACGACGGCACCCGACCGGTCCGCGATGGGTGCGGCCAGCGAACGCAGGCCTTCTTCGAGTTCCTGATCGACGACGCAGAAACCCTGAGCGCGGATCTTGTCGAGCTCGGCGCGGAGCGCGTCCGGCGTCGCGAGGGTGCGTCCGGTCAACGGTGTCAGCTCCACCGTGGCCAGGTACGCGTCGAGCTGCTCGGGCGGCAGACCCGCCAGCAGCACGCGCCCCATGGACGTGGCGAACGCGGGGAAGCGGGTGCCGATCGTGATGGAGACGGTCATGATCCGGCGCACCGGCACTCGGGCGACGTACACGACGTCGCCGCCGTCGAGGATCGAGACCGACGTCGACTCGTGGACCCGGTCGGACAGGGCCTCGAGGTGCGGTTCGGCGATATCGGGCAGCGACAGGCTCGACAGGTAGCTGTACCCGAGCTCGAGCACGCGCGGGGTGAGCCAGAACGCCGAGCCGTCGGTGCGGACGTAGCCGAGTTCGGCGAGCGTGAGCAGGAACCGGCGGGCCGTCGCGCGGGTGAGGTCGGTCGCACGGGCGACGTCGCTGAGCGTGCGGCGCGGGTTCTCCGCGTCGAACGCCCGGATGACGGACAGCCCGCGCGCCAGCGACTGCACGTAGTCGGTCGACGCCCCGGTCGGTTCGGTTCCGTTCGGGTTGCTCCCGCTCGATTTCGTCACTGTCAGGTACTCCCCTCGGTGGCGCCCGCCAGGTCGGCGAGGGCCTGCTTCCCGAGCGCGAAGGCCCGGTTGCTGTTCGGCACACCCGCGTAGACCGCGGTATGGAGGAATACTTCCACGAGCAGTTGCGGGTCCATGCCCGCGCGCAGCGCCGCCCGGATGTGCATGTCGAGCTCGTGCTCGTTGCCGACAGCGGTGAGGATCGCCAGCGTCAGCAGCCGCCGGGTGGGATGGTCCAGGCCGTCGCGGGCCCAGATGTCGCCCCACGCGGTGCGGGTGATGAAGTCCTGGAACGGTTCGGTGAACGCGGTGGCCCCCGCCACGGCCCGGTCGACGTGCGCGTCGCCGAGCACCGAGCGGCGCACGGTCATTCCCACGTCGTGGACGGCGCGGCGGGAGACGCCCACCGGCGTGGCCGCGGCGATGTGGCGTTCGATCAGCCGGGTGATCGCCCCGGCCTGCTCGACGTTGGCCAGATGCGCGCCGGGGGAGAGGACGTGCATCTCGGCACCGGCGATGCCGTCGGCGATCGCCTGCAGTGCCGACGGTGGCGTCGGCCCGTCCTGCTCGGCGGCGATCACCAGCGTGGGGGCGACGATCCGGGCCAGATCGGCGCGCCCGTCCCACGCGGCCAGGGCCTCGCAGCATGCCGCGTAGCCCTCGTCGGAGGTGCCGCGCACCATCGCGACGTGCCGGGCCACGAGCTTCGGATCGCGTTGCGCCAGTTCGGGAGTGAACCAACGTCCGACGACGGAGTCGGCGATCGACGCGATGCCCTCGCCGCGCACGGCCGCGGCGCGATCGAGCCACGGTTGCGCGGGCGCGAACTGCGCCGACGTGCACATCACGGTCAGGGTCCGCACCCGCAGCGGGTGGTGCGCGGCCAGCCACTGCCCGACGGCGCCGCCGAGGGAGAGCCCGACGAGGTGCACCGAGTCCAGTTCCAGCCGGTCGAGCAGCGCGATCACGTCGCCGCCCAGGTCGGCGACGGTGTACGGGCCCGCGGGGGCGGGGGAGCCGCCGTGCCCGCGGTGATCGACCGCGATCACGTGGGCCCGCGCGCCGAGCGCGCTGATCTGCGGATCCCACATGTGCAGGTCCGAGCCCAGCGAGCCGAGCAGCAGGACCGGCGGCGCGGCGGGATCGCCGGATGTCGCGTAGTGCAGGTCCACTGTCATGGATGTCCTCCGATGGTTCGGGCGGGCCGTGCCGCCCGGGAAGCAAGGGCACGATCGACGAGGTCGGCGGCGTGGCCGAGGTAGTGCGAGGGATCGAGAAGGTCGCGCAGCTCGGCCGCCGTCAGGTGGGCGGTGATCTCCGGAGCCTGATCGAGGGGAATCCCGGCAGCCGCTGCGGCGGTGACGATGTCGCGTGCCGCGTCGGTGTGCGCGGCGAGCGCGCCGGTGACGCGCTCGGCCAGGATCAGTCCGCCGGTGATGTCCAGGTTGCGGGCCATCGCGTCGGGGTGCACGCGCAGCCCACCGAGGCTCGCGGCGAGGCGTCGCGCGGCGCCGCCGCCGAGGCGCAACAGGTCGGTGACCGTCTCCCACTCGGCGTGCCAGCCGCCGGCGGCGCGGGCGAACTCGTGATCCATCGCCGACAGCACCGTCGAGACCAGGCCCGGCACCCGCCGTGCCGCCGCCCGCGCGGTGATCGCGGCCACCGGATTCTGCTTGTGCGGCATGGCCGACGAGCCGCCCGGGGCATCCTCGGCGACCTCGCCGAATTCCGTCGACGCCATCAGTGTCACGTCCGTGGCGGGCTTCGACACGGCGCCCGCGGCCACGCCGAGCGCGGCGGCCAGCGACGCGACCGGGGTGCGGACGGTGTGCCACGGCACCACCTGCCGGGCCAGTCCCAGCTGGTCCGCCAGCGCGTCGGCCAGGGCGGGCCCGTGCGGGTGGACCGCCGCGAGAGTGCCTGCCGCTCCGCCGTACTGGACCGGCAGCGCGGACAGCGCCCGGGCCAGCTGGTCGGCGGCGTCGTCGAGCCCGGTGCACCACGACGCCGCGAGCGCGCCGAACGTGGTCGGCAGCGCCTGCTGACCCAGGGTGCGCGCCACCACCGGGGTGGTGCGGTGCAGCCGCGCGAGTTCGGCCGCCGCGTTCGCGGCGGCCCGCAAATCCGCGAGCACCCGGTGACCGGCCCTGCGCGAGAGCAACATCAGCGCCGAATCCAGGATGTCCTGGCTGGTGGCGCCGACGTGCACCGCCGCCGCCGGCACCCCGTGCTCGGCCACCGCGGCGCGCAGGGTCTTCACCAGCGGGATCACCGGATTGCCGCCGGCGGCGGACCGGCGGCCGAGGTCGGCGATGTCGACGGCGCCGGGCGCGGCCAGCTGCTCGGCGACCGCGGTCACCGTCGCTGCGTGCGCGGCGTCGGCGAGACCGACGGTGGCGGCCGCGCGGGTGAGCGCGGCCTCCACCTCGAGCAGTGCGAGCACCCACGCCCGATCCGAGAGCTCCTCCGCGACCTCGGACGCGCCGAACACCGGATCGAACAGGGCACCGCGGGTGTGCGTCACGAGAGACTCCTGATCACAACTCGAAGAACGGCGTCTCGACGCCGGCGGGATCGCTGTCCTGAACATAGACGGTGAGGCTGTATCCGTCGTCGGTCCTCGTGGCGATCAGCTTGGCGCGCTGGGACTCGGGCAGCGACGTCAGCACCGGATCGGTGGCGTGCGCGGCGGTGTCCTCCGGGAAGTACAGCCGCGTGTACAGGCGCTCGAGCATGCCGCGCGCGAAGATCCCGACGTTCACGTGCGGGGCCTCGGTGGTGTCGTTCTCGGCGGGCAGCGCTCCCGGCTTGACCGTGTGGATCGCTGCGGTGCCGGTCGCGTCGGCGCCGGCGCGACCGAAGCCGCGGAAGCCCGCCGGGACCGGCTCGCTGACGCCGCGCGGATCGTCGGGGTGCGCGAAGCGGCCTGCGGCGTCGGCCTGCCACGTCTCGACCATCGCGTCGGCGACGGGCGCCCGATCCCCGTCGATCACGGTGATGCGCAGCGTGATCCGGTCCGGAGCGCCTGCGGGTGCGGCGTCGGGGCCGTCCTCCCACGGCAGCCCGATGTGCCAGTACGGGCCCACCGTCTGCGACGGGGTGACGCCGAACGCGGCGG
This sequence comes from Rhodococcus sp. SGAir0479, assembly GCF_005484805.1. Classification (NCBI taxonomy): domain Bacteria; kingdom Bacillati; phylum Actinomycetota; class Actinomycetes; order Mycobacteriales; family Nocardiaceae; genus Rhodococcus; species Rhodococcus sp. SGAir0479. The sequence goes on along the minus strand of NZ_CP039432.1, from coordinate 2,739,685 downwards.
TGGTGAAGTCGCCGGGCGTGACGGGGTAGGTGGGAGCGGTGTCGGCCGGGGTGGTGTCAGTCATCGTGGTCCTCGTCCTCGAACGGAGTGGCGTCGCGTCCACGCAGGACGATGTCGAAACGGAAGCCCAGGGCCCAGTCGGCCACGGTCGCGTCGTAGTCGAAGACGCTGATCATCCGGTGCCGGGCGTCGGCGGGCACCGCGTTGTAGATCGGGTCCTGGAAGAACAGCGGATCGTCGGGGAAGTACATCTGCGTCACCAGGCGCTGCGTGAACGCGGTGCCGAACAGCGAGAAGTGGATGTGCGACGGCCGCCACGCGTTGTCGTGGTTGCGCCACGGGTACGCCCCCGGCTTGATGGTCGTGAACGTGTAGTGGCCGTCGGCGTCGGTGACGCAGCGGCCCACGCCGTCGAAGTGCGGGTCCAGCGGGGCCGGCCAGTTGTCGCCGGTGTGGCGGTAGCGGCCGCCGGCGTTCGCCTGCCACACCTCGAGCAGCGTGTTCGGGACGGGCTTGCCGTTGGAGTCGAGCACGCGGCCGTGCACGACGATGCGCTGGCCCTGGGCCTCGCCGCCGTTCGCCATCGTCAGGTCGGCGTCGCCCGGACGGATGCGGTCCTCGCCGAAGACGGGCCCGGTGAGCTCACCGAGTCGCTGCGGCAGCAGCTTCAACGGCTGCCGCGGGCTGCGCAGGCGGGTGGTCTTGTAGTCGGCGAAGTCCGGCGGCGCGTTCACGCCGGTGCCGATCGGCCGGTACTGCGGGGGTAGATGAAGCATGGGGACCTCGGGCGGGATCGGGGGCAGGGTCGAGCGGGGATCCGAGAGCATTCCCGACACAATGTTCGTTATGCGGACGATCTGACGCTATACGAACAAGGTAGTGCGTGTCCGGGGCGCGATCAACGGCACCCACGGGGTGTGTTCGCAGGGCGGACGAGAGTTCACATTACGTACGGATCGACGTATGCTGGCCGCCATGATGGACAAAGTCATCGCCACAGCGGCCGAGGCCGTCGCCGACATCCCGGACGGCGCGACCATCGCGGTTGGCGGATTCGGCCTGGTCGGGGTGCCCGAGATCCTCATCGATGCGCTCCTGGAACAGGGTGCGACGGACCTCGAAACCGTGAGCAACAACTGCGGCACGGACGGCTTCGGGTTGGGCGTGCTGCTCGAGCAGCACCGCATCCGCCGCACGATCAGCTCGTACGTCGGGGACAACAAGGAGTTCGCGCGCCAGTACCTGTCCGGCGAGCTCGAGGTGGAGCTGACGCCGCAGGGCACGCTCGCCGAGCGGCTGCGCGCCGGCGGTGCGGGCATTCCCGCGTTCTTCACCCCGGCGGGCGTCGGCACGCAGGTCGCCGAGGGCGGGCTGCCGCGCCGCTACGACGGCTCGGGCGGCGTCGCCGTCGCCAGCCCGGTCAAGGAGACCCGCGTGTTCGACGGCACGACGTACGTCATGGAACGCGGCATCGTCGCCGACTTCGCGCTGGTGCACGCGTGGAAGGGCGATCGCCACGGCAACCTCGTCTTCCGCCGCAGCGCCCGCAACTTCAACCCGCCCGCCGCCGCGTCGGGCCGCATCACCATCGCGCAGGTCGAGCACCTCGTCGAGCCGGGCGAGCTGGACCCGGACCAGATCCACACGCCGGGCATCCACGTGCAGCGCGTCGTGCCGGTGGGCAAGGTCACTGTCGGAATCGAGAAGCGAACGGTGCGAGCATGACCGAGGTAGTCACCCAGAAGCTGACCCGCGAGCAGATGGCCGCGCGCGTCGCGCAGGAGCTGTCCGACGGGCAGTACGTCAACCTCGGTATCGGCATGCCGACCCTGGTGCCCAACTACATTCCCGAGGGTGTCACCGTCGTGTTGCACTCGGAGAACGGGGTGCTGGGCGTCGGGCCGTACCCCACCGAGGACGAGCTCGATCCCGAGCTGATCAATGCCGGCAAGGAGACCATCACCACGCTGCCCGGCGCGTCGTTCTTCGACTCGTCGCAGTCGTTCGGCATGATCCGGGGCGGCCAGGTCGACGTCGCCGTGCTCGGCGCGATGCAGGTCAGTGCCGGCGGTGATCTCGCCAACTGGATGATCCCCGGCCACATGGTCAAGGGCATGGGCGGCGCGATGGACCTCGTCCACGGCGCCAAGCGCGTCATCGTGATGATGGAGCACGTCTCGAAGAAGGGCGAGTCCAAGATCCTCGACGAGTGCACCCTGCCGCTCACCGGCAAGGGCTGTGTGCAGCGGATCATCACCGACATGGCGGTCCTGGACGTCACCGACGAGGGTCTGCGGCTGGTCGAGACCGCCCCCGGGGTCAGTGTCGACGAGGTCGTCGCCGCGACCGCGGCGAAGCTGCTGGTGTAGGCGGCTTCGCCGCCCGTGCGCCTTTTCGGTAGTTGCAGCTACCGAAAGTGCGCACGGGCGCGGAGCGCCAGATGATCGATCGTCTCCTTCTCGGCACCCTCCGGCAGGTCGTCGAGCGGGAACCAGCGCAGATCCTGAGACTCGTCGCTGATGGTGATCGGTACCTCCGACGCCGGCCCGGGCGCGGTGACGAGGAAACGCAGATCGAGGTGGCGGGTGGGCACGCCCAGTGAGCACGTGATCGGGTGCGTGTGCGCGGACAGCATTCGCGGCTCGATACGCAGCCCCTCGATGCCGGACTCCTCGCGCGCCTCGCGCAGGGCCGCGTCGACGACGGTGTCGTCCCCCTCCTCGCAGTGCCCGCCGAGCTGGATCCACCGGCCCACCCGCGGGTGGAGTGTCAACAGAACGTGCCGTCCGTCCTCGTCCAGGACGAGCGACGACGCGGTGATGTGCCCGGGTGCGTGCGAGCGCAGGCAGCCGTCGGGAGCGGAGTCGAGAAACGCGAGCATCGTGTGCCGCAACGACTCCGCATGATCGGAGTCGGTGTCCCAGTTCAGGAGAACCTCACGCGCGGACTCGCGCAGTGACCGTGCCGACATCTACATCTCCAGCAGTGCGTCGCCCGGCATTCGCGGCTCGCGCGGCGCCAGGGGTTCGGCGGGGTGCCCGACGGCGATCGCACCGAGTGGCCGCCAGTCGCCGGGCAGGTCCAGTTCGGCGCGCACGGTGTCGGCGGCGAAGATCGTCGACCCGATCCAGCAGCTGCCCAGACCGCGGGTCGCCAGCGCCACCAGCAGGCCCTGCACCGCGGCGCCGGCCGCGACCGTGAACATCGTCGACTCGGCGCGCGTGCGGCGCTCGTCCGGGTAGTCGTGCGCGCCGTCGGGCACACAGAACGGGATCACCACCTCGGGGGCGCGGAAGAGGATGTCCCCGCGCGCGACCCGACGCTCGATGCGCTCGGCGTCCATGCCGTCGGCCGCGAGATCGGCACGCCACCGGTCCTGCATCGCGGCCAGCAGCCGCGAGCGGACCTCGGGACTGCGCAGCCACACGAACCGCACCGGCCGGGTGTGGTGCGGCGCGGGCGCGGTGAGCGCCTCGGCGACGGCGCCGCGCACGGCGTCGGCGTCGACGGGCTCGTCGGTGAAGTCCCGCACCGACCGGCGCAACAGCAGTGCCTCGCGCCGACCCATCTCGATCGACTCTGCGGTGCCGAGCCAGAAGAGGTCCTCGGGTCCTCGGCGGATCAACTGGTCGGCGGCGGACCCGTCGTCACCCAGACCCAGTCCGCGGACGACCGCGACGGGGACGCCGCCGAGCTTGCCCTTGACGAGATCACCGGCCGCGGCGATCTCGTCGGCGACCGCGACCTCGGTGACGAACAGCTCGTTGCCCTGGCTGTCGACCGCACCGGCGTAGGCATGCAGGACGGGGATGCCCGAGGCCCCGATCGCGGCGTCGATCTGGCCGATCCGCCACGCGCGGCCCATCGTGTCGGTCACCACCACCGCGACGTCGACACCCAGCCGGGACGCGATGTCGGCGCGCAGCTTTCGAGCACTGCCGTCCGGATCCTCCGGCAGCAGAGCCAATTCCGCGCCGTCGACGTTCGAGCCGTCGATGCCCGACGCCGCCTGCACGATGCCGAGCTTGTTCTCGGTGATGAGCGTGCGTCCCTTGCGCGCCACCACGCGCACGGCCTCCTGGTCGACCAGTCGCCGCCGCGCCGCGTCGCGCTCGTCGGGGTCGGTGGGGGAGGTGACTATCCGGCCCTCGACCTTGGAGAACACCTTGCTGGTCACGACCAGCACGTCGCCGTTGTCGAGCCACGGCGCCGCGTCGGCGACGGCGGCCGCCAGATCGTCACCCGGCCGGAACTCGGGAAGGCCGGGGACGGGCAGGATCTCGATCGCCCGTCCGGCCCCGTGGTCGCGCACGGTCACAGCGCGACTCCGGCCACGTCGAAGGCCGCGCGGACCATCTCGGCGGTGGCCTCGGGATCGGTCATCAGCAGGGGGACGCTGCGGACCTCCACGCCGGGGACGTCGGCGGTGTCGGTGGAGTGGATCAGCCAGCCGTCGAGGATGCCGGTGGCCGATCGGGCCCCGTAGTGCCGGCCGATCGCCTCCGCCGACGTCTCGACTCCGATCACCTCGAGGCACTCGTCGGCCATGCCGCGCAACGGCTTTCCGCCGACGATGGGGGACAGGCCGACGATCTTCGCCGTGGTGGTGCGCAGCGCACCGCGAATACCCGGAACGGCCAGGATGGCGCCGATGCTGACCACCGGGTTCGACGGCGCCAGCAGCACGACGTCCGCGGACTCGATCGCCTCGAGCACACCGGGAGCCGGCTTCGCCTGCTCGGCGCCCACGTACGCGAAGCTGTGCGTAAGGATCTGGGCGCGGTAGCGAACCCACCACTCCTGGAAGTGAATCGCCTTCTGCCGCTCCCCGGCCGGATCCTCCGGGTCGGTCACGACCACGTGCGTCTCGCTGCGATCGTCGCTGACGGGCAGGAGCGAGACCCCCGGCTGCCACCGCTTGCACAGGGCTTCGGTGACGGCCGACAGCGGGTACCCCGCCCGCAGCATCTGGCTGCGGATCAGGTGGGTGGCGATGTCGCGGTCGCCCAGTCCGAACCAGTCCGGCTGGGCACCGTACGCCGCGAGTTCCTCTTTGGCATTCCAGGTTTCGCCCACGTGCCCCCATCCGCGCTCGGGGTCGATGCCGTCGCCGAGGGTGTACATGCAGGTGTCGAGGTCCGGGCAGATGCGCAGTCCGTGCATCCACACGTCGTCACCGACGTTCACGACGGCGGTGATCCGATGTTCGGTCCCGGCTGCCCCGGGCGCACCGGGTCCGCCGTCCTCCCCGGCGCTGCCGAGCAGACTTCGAACTCCTTGGAGGAAACGGGCCCCTCCGACGCCGCCAACCAATACAGTCACGTTCACGACTCGAAGCCTATGTCGTGGGGTCGAGCACGACTCGACGCCGTCTCACCGGCCGAGTTGTACCACGGCTGCGCGGACGGCGCGCGATAGTAAACGACTTTTCGGTTTCAGCTTGACCCGACACGCCAGGGCATGTCTAATCACATGCATGTCATTCCGAGTTCGAGGGGCCAGTTCACTCGGAATGGCCCTCGACTCGAACCGTCGTTCGGGCACTTGTCGGGATGATCGTCGGGGTGGGGTCAGCAGTACAGGATTCGAGAACGATCCATGTTTTCTGCGCTAGAGACAGGTGAGGAGGCGGAGCGATGCAATTCCGGCAGTACGAGTTCGACACTTCTCTGAGCGTGGTCGGTGACGAACCGCGAACCGATTCCGATGCCGGCGTGGCGGTGGGCATCGGCTTCGACGACTTCGAGCTCGGAGCGGTAGTTCCCCAGCTGAGTGTGATTCCGGGCTTCGACGAGATGTTCGACGGCGACGAGGATCAGTGGCAGGACCGCGCGCTGTGCGCGCAGACCGACCCCGAGGCCTTCTTCCCGGAGAAGGGCGGGTCCACCCGCGAGGCCAAGCGCATCTGCATGGGCTGCGAGGTCCGCGGCGAGTGCCTCGACTACGCGCTCGCGAACGACGAGCGGTTCGGCATCTGGGGTGGCCTGTCCGAGCGGGAACGCCGACGCCTCAAGCGCGGCATCATCTGACAGCGACCGTCTGACAGCGGACCATCTGCCGACGGACCATCTGACGGACCCCGTCCGACGACGGTGTCACCCGCGACGGCGACGACGATCAGTCGTCCTCGCCCGGCAGATCGGGATCGATCACCTCGGGCGCGACCCCGAGGTACGTCGCCACCTGCTCGACGAGTACGTCGTGCACCAGGTCCTCGAGGTCCTGCGGGTCCTTCGCACGCAGCTCGAGCGGTCGCCGGAACAACACGATCCGGGCCCGGGTAGCCGTGCCGTGCCGGTCGATGCCCGCCGGGATCAGCCGCGAGAGCGGCACCGGCCCGTCGGCCACCACCTCGGGCGGCCAGTTCACCGAGTCGGGATCGATCGCCCGAATGCGCGGGACGTCGTCGACCGCGATGTCGAGCTTGGTCAGCCGTTCGTGCCACTGCGCATCGATCGGCTCGAACGCCGCCAGCACCAGATGATCGAACTTCTCCGCGCGAGTCCGCGCCGCCGGCAGGTCCGGCGGGAACAGCGGACCCCGGATCCCGCGACCGCGCCGTGCCACCGAACGAGACGTGGGCGGACGGTGACGACGAGCTCTGGCCATGCCGAGACCTTACAGCGGCCCCGCGCCTCACCCGCCCCGCGCGCCACGCCTCGGCCACCCAGCCGCCGCCCGTGGCCGTGACCGTTCCGGCATCACCCTTACGGTGTGTCCGAGTAGGCCAACCGTGAACTTGGGGTTAGTCTCCTTGCTTGTGAGATCACTGCGTCGTTGCTGCCGGCCTGGGTGCAAGAACCCTGCTGTCGCCACCCTGACGTACGTCTACTCCGATTCCACCGCCGTCGTCGGCCCGCTGGCCACCGTTGCGGAACCTCATTCCTGGGACCTGTGCGAGACCCACGCGTCGCGCATCACCGCCCCGAAGGGCTGGGAGCTGGTCCGGTACGAGGGCGGTTTCTCGTCGAGCACGCCGGACGAGGACGATCTGACCGCGCTCGCCGAGGCCGTCCGCGAGGCGGGCCTGGGGGAGCGCCCGCGGACCGATTCCGCGACCGGCGAGTCCCGGCCGGCCACGACGCAGTCGGCTCCTCCCATCACCCGCACCGGCCGCCGCGGCCACCTGCGGGTCTTACCGGACCCCGCCAACTGACGGTCGTCGTCGACGTCCGCGGCGCGGCCACTCGTACCGCTACCACGGAAACCGACCGTTCGCTCGACAGGCGCATTCGGGGCACCCACCACTAGGCTCTGGGAACGACTCGGCCGAACGCTCGACGGTGAACCGAGTCGATCGCTCGTCGGGTAGCGCCCGCCGGGCGCTCGACGGTGTCGAACAGTGGGACGAACAACGTGTGTCGCATCAAACGAACAGCAGGAGAATCCAGGGTGGCTCGATCCGTCGAATCCGTGAATGCCGTGATCAAGGCTTACGACGTGCGTGGTGTCGTGGGCGAACAGATCGATGCCGACTTCGTCCGGGACGTGGGCGCCGCGTTCGCCCGCCTGGTGCGCGACGAGGGTTCCGCCGGTGACGCCGTCACCCGCGTCGCGATCGGTCACGACATGCGGGAGTCGTCGCCCGAGCTGTCGCGCGCGTTCGCCGAGGGTGTGATCGCGCAGGGCCTCGACGTCGTCCACATCGGACTCGCCTCGACCGATCAGCTGTACTTCGCGTCCGGCATCCTGGACTGCCCCGGCGCGATGTTCACGGCCAGCCACAACCCGGCCCGCTACAACGGCATCAAGCTGTGCCGTGCGGGGGCCAAGCCCGTCGGTCAGGACACCGGTTTGGCCACCATCGCGCGTGAGGTCGCCGAGGGCGTGCCCGCGTACGACGGTGCGGCCGGCTCCATCTCCGAGAACGACGTGCTCGAGCAGTACGCGAGCTTCGTGCGCGGCCTGGTGAACCTGTCGGACCTGCGGCCGCTGACGATCGCGGTCGACGCCGGCAACGGCATGGGTGGCCACACGGTGCCCGCGGTGTTCGCCCCGATGCCGGTCACGATCCTGCCGTTGTACTTCGAGCTGGACGGCTCGTTCCCCAACCACGAGGCGAACCCGCTGGACCCGGCCAACCTCGTCGATCTGCAGAACTTCGTCCGCGAGTCCGGCGCCGACATCGGCCTGGCGTTCGACGGCGACGCCGACCGCTGCTTCGTCGTGGACGAGAAGGGCGACCCGGTCTCGCCCTCGGCCGTGACCGCGCTCGTCGCCGATCGCGAACTCGCGAAGGAGCCGGGCGGCACCATCATCCACAACCTGATCACCTCGCGGTTCGTGCCCGAACTGGTCGAGAAGCTGGGCGGCACCGCGGTCCGCACGCGCGTCGGTCACTCGTTCATCAAGCAGCAGATGGCCGAGACCGGCGCGGTCTTCGGCGGCGAGCACTCCGCGCACTACTACTTCCGCGACTTCTGGGGCGCCGACTCCGGCATGCTCGCCGCGCTGCACGTCCTCGCCGCGCTCGGCGAGCAGGACCGACCGCTCTCGGAACTGATGCGGTCGTACGACGGCTACGCCGCCTCCGGAGAGATCAACTCCACCGTCGCCGACGCCGCCGAGCGCACGGCCGCCGTGGTGGAACTGTTCGCCGACCGAGCGGTCGGCGTGGACCGTCTCGACGGTGTCACGGTCGATCTCGCGGACGGTGCGTGGTTCAACCTGCGCGCCTCCAACACCGAACCGCTGCTGCGCCTGAACGTCGAGGCCCGCACGCCCGCCGAGGTCGACGCCCTGGTCACCGAGATCCTCGGAGCTGTCCGCGCCTAGGCCGCGAATTACTGGGATACTCGAGTCACCGGACCGGTCCGGGCCAGGAGTGGGAGAAAGGGAGGTGGGCCGCCATGACAGCTCCGTCGTCTCTGCTCGATCTCGATGACGTGGACGCGCTGCTCGCCGCCGACGTCGAGGGTTCGCTCCGGTTCGCCGCGCTCGGGGGCGCGCAGATCCGCGCGACCCAGGCCGCCGTCGACGAGGGTGAGCTCGCGCGACTGCACGGGCTCCAGCCCCGCAGCGTCGTACTGGTCACCGGCGTCGGTGCGGCCGCGCGCGCCGCGGACCTGCTGATCGCGACGGTCGGCGGGCGCATCGGCATCCCGCTCGTCGAGACCACCGTGACGCCGCTGTGGGTCGGCCCCCTGGACGTCGTCGTGGTCGCCGGTGACGATGCCGGGGACCCGCGGCTGGTCGAGTCCGTCGACCGGGCGCTGCGGCGCGGAGCCGAGGTCGTGGTGGCCGCCCCCGACGAGGGGCCGCTGCGGGCCGCGGGCGCCGGGCGGGCGCACGCCCTCCCGCCTCGTGTGACCGTCCCCGACCACAACGCGTTGCTGCGTTACCTCGCCGCCTTCCTGGCGGTCCTCGTGGCGATCGAGTCCGGCCGTGCCGGCGCCGCCGCATATCCCGATCTCGGCAGGCTCGCGGACGCCCTCGACGACGAGGCGCTGCGCGACCACCCTCGCAACGAGGTGTTCCACAACCCCGCCAAATCGCTGGCCGCCCGCATGCAGGGCCGCCGCGTGGTGCTCGCCGGCGCCACCCGGGCGACGACGCACCTCGCCCGCCACGCCGGCGACGTGCTGCTGCGCACGGGCGCCGCCGTCGCGGCCGCGGCGGACCTCGCGGAGGTGATCGCCGGAGTGCCCCGGTTCGCGGCCGCGACACCGCTGAGTGCCGACTACGACCCCTTCTTCCACGACGAGCAGCTCGACGGGCCCGCCCCCGGCATGCCGCTGCGGGTGTTCGTGCTCGCGTCCGACGCGGACCGGCCGCTCGCCGAGCGCCGGGCGGCCGTGCTGGCCGACGCCGACGTCGTCGTCGCGGCGTCCGTCCAGGCGGGTCCGCCAGGTCCCGCCGGCCCGGTCGATCCGGCGCAGCCGACCCCCGTCGGCGCCGTCGGAGAGATCGAACAGACAGCAGTTCTCGTCTGCCGCCTCGAAATGAGTGCGGCGTACCTACGTTTGATCGGTGGTAACTAGTGCGCCAACTCGAAGGTGCGCTCCGGTCCTACGCATGGGGATCACGGACCGCCCTCGCGGAGCTGTGCGGACGCCCGAGCCCCAGTGCGCATCCGGAAGCGGAGCTGTGGTTGGGGGCCCATCCCGGGGATCCCGCGCGTGTGATCGAGGGCGGCAGCAGCCGTTCGCTGCGTGACGTCGTCGCCGAGGCGCCCGTCGCCGAACTCGGCGACCGGTGCGTGGCCGCGTTCGGGGATCGGCTGCCGTTCCTGCTCAAGGTGCTGGCGGCCGAGGAGCCGTTGTCGCTGCAGGCCCACCCCAGTGCGGAGCAGGCGCTCGAGGGCTTCGCCCGGGAGGAGGCGTCGGGGTTGCCCGTCGACTCGCCGGAGCGGAACTACCGCGACGCCAGCCACAAACCCGAGCTGGTCGTCGCGCTCACCCGGTTCGAGGCACTGGCCGGCTTCCGCGATCCGCACCGAACGGTCCGTCTGCTCGCGGCGCTGAACGTCCCGGAGCTCGCGCCGTACGTCGGACTGCTTGCCGGACAGCCCGATTCCGGGGGCCTGCGGGCAGTGTTCACCACCTGGATCACGCTGCCGTCACCGGCGTTGGCGACCCTGCTCCCCGCGGTCCTCGACGGCTGCGTGGCCTATCTCGCGAACCCGGACGCGGGCGAGCGCGAGTTCGTGCCCGAGGTCCGGACGGCGCTCGAGCTCAGTGAGGGGTACCCGGGCGACGCCGGGGTGCTGGCCTCGTTGCTGCTCAACCGAATCACGTTGGAGCCCGGCGAGGGCCTGTTCCTGGCGGCCGGCAACCTGCACGCCTACCTGCACGGCACCGCCGTGGAGATCATGGCCAACTCCGACAACGTGCTGCGCGGCGGACTCACCCCCAAACACGTCGACGTGCCGGAGCTGTTGCGGGTGCTGGACTTCGAATCGGTCGACGTGCCGGTGCTGACCGCGGCCCCCACCGCCTGCGTCGGTGAGGCCGCGTACCGGACGCCGGCGCCCGAGTTCCGCCTCTCCCGCATCGATCTCGACGCCTCCGGCGCGGGGGCCGGCGCCGCGACGACCTTCGAGCCGGACGGACCGCAGATCCTGCTGTGCACCTCGGGCGCTGCGAAGGTCGGGTGCGGTTCGCAGTCGCTGATGCTCGAGTGCGGCGGCTCCGCCTGGATCTCGGCTTCCGACAGTGAGGTGCACATCCAGGCGTACGCCGAGGACACCCGGATCTTCCGGGCCGGGGTGGGGGTCGTCCACGACTGACGGCGCCATCGGCCGCGTGAAACCGCGGCCGCGGACCTCACCGGCTCGGCCGGCGGGGGGACGGAGGTTCGGCGTGTCCCCGAACCGTGCTCACGGTTCGCTCCCGGAATAGGCTCTTCACATTTCCACCTCTCCGAGGAGCAATTCATGGCGACATCCGACCGGAAAGCCGCGGGTGCCTGGACCCGATCAGGGCTGTTTCGCACCAAGTCGATCGAGCAGTCGATCCGCGAGACCGACGAACCCGAAACCAAGCTCCGCAAGGATCTGACGTCGTGGGACCTGACCGTCTTCGGTGTCGCGGTCGTGATCGGCGCGGGCATCTTCACGCTCACCGCGCGCACCGCCGGCAACGTCGCCGGTCCGTCGGTGTCGCTGGCCTTCGTGTTCGCGGCGGTCGCATGCGCGCTGGCGGCGCTCTGCTACGCCGAGTTCGCGTCCACGGTGCCGGTCGCCGGCAGCGCGTACACGTTCTCCTACGCCACGTTCGGTGAGTTCGTCGCGTGGATCATCGGCTGGGACCTCATCCTCGAGTTCGCGCTCGCCGCGTCGGTGGTGGCGAAGGGCTGGTCGCTGTACCTCGGCGAGGTGCTGGGCAGTACCCATCCTGTCTTCCACATCGGTTCGCGTGAGGTGGACTGGGGCGCGGTGCTGATCGTCGCGGTCATCACCGCGCTGCTGGCCACCGGCACCAAGCTGTCGTCGCGCGTCTCCGCCGTGATCACGGCGATCAAGGTCGCCGTGGTCCTGTTCGTGGTGATCGTCGGCGCCTTCTTCATCAAGGGCTCCAACTACTCGCCGTACATCCCGCCGTCGGAGTCGGGATCCACCGGCGAGGGCATCCACCAGTCCCTGTTCTCGTACCTCACCGGCGCCGGCGGCAGCAACTTCGGCTGGTACGGCCTGCTCGCGGCCGCCAGCCTGGTGTTCTTCGCGTTCATCGGCTTCGACGTCGTGGCCACCACCGCAGAGGAGACGAAGAACCCGCAGAAGGCCCTGCCCCGCGGCATCCTCGCGTCGCTCGCGATCGTCACGGTGTTGTACGTGGCGGTCTCGCTCGTCCTCACCGGAATGGTGAACTACACCGAGCTGGCGGGTGACGATTCGACACTCGCGACCGCGTTCGCGATCAACGGCATGGACTGGGCCAAGAACCTCATCTCGTTCGGCGCACTCGCCGGTCTCACCACCGTCGTCATGGTGCTCATGCTGGGGCAGACTCGCGTGCTCTTCGCGATGGCGCGGGACGGGCTGATGCCGCGTGCGCTCGCGCCCACCGGTAAGCGCGGAACCCCTGTCCGGATCACGCTCCTGGTCGGCGGCGTGGTCGCCGTCCTCGCCGCGTTCTTCCCGATCGGCACCCTCGAGGAAATGGTCAACATCGGCACGCTGTTCGCGTTCGTGCTGGTCTCGATCGGCGTCGTGGTCCTGCGCCGGATGCGCCCGGATCTCGAGCGTGGCTTCCGGGTGCCGCTGGTGCCGCTGGTGCCGATCCTCGCGGTCCTGGCGTGTCTGTGGCTGATGCTCAACCTGTCGGTGGAGACGTGGATTCGGTTCATCGTGTGGATGGCGATCGGTGTCGTCGTCTACTTCGCGTACAGCCGCCGGCACTCGATGCTGACCGTGCGGGCACGGGAGGCCGCGGGCCGCGGCGACTCGCAGGCCGCCGACACCGGATCTTGACGGCCCGCCCGGGCTCTCGCGTCGAGAGGGTACTGCCCGTCCGCGGAGCGCCCCGGCACCCGATAGCCTGGTCTCATTCCAGACATCGAACAGGAGAGGCAGTATGACGACCTCGGTTTCATCGGATCCGGTGGCAGAGCACCGCAACGGCATCGACTTCAAGGTGGCGGACTTGTCCCTTGCGGAATTCGGCCGCAAGGAGATCCGTCTCGCCGAGCACGAGATGCCCGGTCTGATGGAGCTGCGCCGCGAGTACGCGGACGCGCTGCCCCTGAAGGGCGCTCGCATCTCCGGCTCGCTCCACATGACCATCCAGACGGCGGTGCTGATCGAGACGCTCGTCGCGCTCGGCGCGCAGGTGCGCTGGGCGTCGTGCAACATCTTCTCGACGCAGGACCACGCGGCCGCGGCCGTGGTCGTCGGTCCGCACGGCACGCCGGAGGAGCCCAAAGGTGTCCCCGTCTTCGCGTGGAAGGGCGAGACGCTCGAGGAGTACTGGTGGGCGGCCGAGCAGATGCTCACGTGGCCCGGCACGACGGCCAACATGATCCTCGACGACGGCGGTGACGCCACGATGCTGGTGCTGCGCGGCGCGCAGTACGAGAAGGCCGGCGTCGTTCCGCCCACCGACGACGAGAACGACTCGGACGAGTACAAGGTGTTCCTGGCGCTGCTGCGCAAGTCGCTCGAGGCCGACGGCGGCAAGTGGACCGCCGTCGCGGAGTCCGTCAAGGGCGTGACCGAGGAGACCACCACGGGCGTGCTGCGCCTGTACCAGTTCGCCGCCGCCGGCGAGCTGGCGTTCCCGGCGATCAACGTCAACGACTCGGTCACCAAGAGCAAGTTCGACAACAAGTACGGCACCCGCCACTCGCTGCTCGACGGCATCAACCGCGGCACCGACGTGCTCATCGGCGGCAAGGCGGCGCTGGTGTGCGGCTACGGTGACGTCGGCAAGGGCTGTGCCGAGGCGCTGCGTGGCCAGGGCGCCCGCGTCACGGTCACCGAGATCGATCCGATCAATGCGCTGCAGGCGATGATGGACGGCTTCGACGTCAAGACCGTCGAGGAGTTCATCGGCGAGGCCGACATCGTCATCACGGCCACCGGCAACAAGGACATCATCTCCTTCGAGCACATGAAGCAGATGAAGCACCAGGCGATCCTGGGCAACATCGGCCACTTCGACAACGAGATCGACATGGCCGGCCTCGAGCGGGCCGGTGACGTCACGCGGGTCAACATCAAGCCGCAGGTCGACGAGTTCACCTTCGCCGACGGCCACTCGATCATCGTGCTGTCCGAGGGTCGTCTGCTGAACCTCGGCAACGCCACCGGTCATCCGTCGTTCGTGATGTCCAACTCGTTCGCGAACCAGACGATCGCGCAGATCGAGCTGTGGACCAAGCCGGACGAGTACGACAACGAGGTGTACCGCCTGCCCAAGCACCTCGACGAGAAGGTCGCCAAGATCCACGTCGAGGCGCTCGGTGGCTCCATCACCAAGCTCACCAAGGACCAGGCCGAGTACATCGGTGTCGACGTCGAGGGCCCGTACAAGCCCGAGCATTACCGCTACTGAGGCACCGCCGCCTGTAGCAATCGGCTCGCCGTGGCCGGGGACGGAACCACCGTCCCCGGCCACGGCCGTATCCGGCCGCGGTCGCGGGGACCGCAGTACGCTCTTCGTGTATGACGGCGATCACAGCGACCGGGGAACGCCTGCTCTTTCGCGACGTCCGGGTGTTCGACGGGCAGTCCGGGACGCTCGCGCACGGCGACGTGCTCATCGACGGAGACCGCATCCTCGCGGTCTCGGAATCGCCCATCGGCGACGAGCCGGGGCGGGAGACCACGGTCGTCGACGGCGGCGGACGGGTACTGATGCCGGGCATGAGCGACGCCCACGTCCACCTGGTGGGTAACGCGAATTCGTACCTGGATCTGCTGACCGGTTCGCAGGCGCACATCGCGCTCAACGGTGTCGCCGAGGCCCGCGACATGCTGCTGCGCGGCTTCACCGCCGTGCGGGACATGGCCGGCGACACCGCGAGCATCAAGTCCGCCGTCGACCGTGGACTGTTCCCGGGCCCGCGGATCTATCCGAGTCAGGCCGCGATCTCCCAGACCAGCGGGCACGGCGACTTCGGATTCGTGTACGAGACGCCGACCGAACTGGGTGGGGCCGAGAGCCGGGCGGAGACCATCGGGTTCATGCGGGTGGCGAACGGTGAACCGCAGGTCCTCGCGGCGGTCCGCGAACAACTCAAGCGGGGCGCGTCGCAGATCAAACTGATGGTCGGGGGCGGGGCGGCGTCGGTGTACGACCCGCTGTACACGGTCCAGTTCACGCCGCAGGAGCTGCGGGCGGCGGTCGACGCGGCCACCGACTACGGCACGTACGTGGCGACGCACGTGTACAACGTCGCGGGGATCCGCCGGGCCGTGGACGCGGGCGTCCGCTCGATCGAGCACGGTCATCTCGCGGACGAGGCGACGGTCGCCCTCCTGGCCGAGCGCGAGGTGTGGCTGTCGATGCAGCCGTTCGCGGAGGACGACCACCACTACCCGGACCCCGGCCGCGCCGACAAGAATCGGCGGATCTGCGGCGGCGTCGAGCAGGTGTACCGCTGGGCCCGCGCGCACGGCGTCGACGTCGCGTTCGGCACGGACCTGCTGCTCGAGCCGCAGTCCGCGAGCCGGCAGAGCGAGATGGTCGCGCGCCTCGCCGACCACTACAGCAACCTCGACGCGTTGCGGATGGTGACGTCGGGCAATGCCCGCCTCTTCCGGCTCGCGGGCGAGCGTGACCCGTACCGGGAGGCACCGTTCGGGGTGGTGGCGCCTGGTGCGTGGGCGGACGTGCTGCTGGTCGACGGCAACCCGGTCGAGGACCTGTCGCTGCTCGCCGATCCCGGCAAGCATCTCGTGGTCGTCGTCAAGGGCGGGGTGATCGTCAAGAACGCGCTGTGACGACCCTGCTGCGACCGCTCGCGTCGCCCCCGGACGGGCACCGATAGGCTCGACGCTCGTGGGAACTCTGATCGCCCTGGAGGGGCTCGACGGCGCGGGCAAGCGCACTCTCGTCGGCAAGGTCGTCGCGAGTCTCGAACGCCGGGGCCTGCGCGTGGCGACGCTCGATTTCCCGCGCTACGGCGTCTCCGTGCACGCGGATCTGGCGTCGGAGGCGCTCAAGGGGTCGCACGGTGACCTCAGCGAGTCGGTGCACGCCATGGCGGTGCTGTTCGCGCTCGATCGAGCCGGCGCGGCCGACACGCTGCGCGCCCTGGTGGCCGGTCACGACGTGGTGATCCTGGACCGCTACGTCGCCTCCAACGCCGCCTACGGTGCGGCGCGGCTGCACCAACACGTCGACGGCGAATTCGTCGCATGGATCGCGGATCTCGAGTTCGGGCGGCTCGGCCTGCCGCGTCCGGACGTGCAGCTGTACCTCGACGTGCCGGTCGCGCTCGCCGAGGAGCGGGCCCGACGACGCGAGGCGCAGGACAGTTCCCGCGCGCTGGACGCCTACGAGAAGGACAGTGGGCTGCAGGCCCGGACCGGCCACGTCTACCGCGAGCTCGCGGCCGCCGACTGGAATTCGCCGTGGTGGACGGTCGCGCCGGATACCGATCCGGGCATTCTCGCCGATAAACTGGCACTCTTGCAGCAACGGGAAGGGACGTCGCAGAAACGATGAGCGGCTCGCCGCAGAAACGATGAGCGGCTCGCCGCAGAAACGATGCGCGGCCCGCCGCGGGAACACTGCGCGGCCCGCCGCGGAAACATTGCGGCGCGCCGCAGGAGCGAACGCTCCTTTCCACATTTCGCAGCCTCGAAGATGTAACGATAGGGATATGAAGCCAAGGATTCTGGTTGTCGACGATGACACAGCGCTCGCCGAGATGCTCACCATCGTGCTTCGTGGGGAGGGATTCGAGCCCTACGTGGTGGGGGACGGCAGCCAGGCACTGACGGCCGTTCGCGAGACCCGGCCCGATCTGGTGCTCCTGGACCTGATGCTGCCCGGCATGAACGGCATCGACGTGTGCCGGGTGCTGCGCGCGGAGTCGGGCGTGCCGATCGTCATGCTCACCGCGAAGACCGACACCGTGGACGTCGTCCTGGGTCTCGAGTCCGGCGCGGACGACTACATCATGAAGCCGTTCAAGCCGAAAGAGCTGGTGGCCCGGGTGCGTGCGCGTCTGCGCCGTACCGAGGAGGAGCCGGCCGAGGTTCTGAGCATCGGCGACATCATGATCGACGTGCCGGCGCACAAGGTGACGCGCGACAACGCGCTCATCTCGCTCACGCCGCTCGAGTTCGATCTGCTCGTCGCCCTCGCCCGCAAGCCGCGCCAGGTGTTCACGCGTGAGGTGCTGCTCGAACAGGTGTGGGGTTACCGGCATGCCGCCGACACCCGTCTGGTGAATGTCCATGTGCAGCGTCTGCGGGCGAAGGTCGAGAAGGATCCCGAGAATCCCGAAGTAGTGCTGACGGTCAGGGGGGTCGGCTACAAGGCCGGCCCGCCGTGATCGGTGCCGGTCGGACCCGGCGGCGCCCCAATCGGGTGTTCGCGCCGCTGATTCGCTGGTGTCGGGCGTGGGGCACTTGGCTCGCTCACGTCTGGCGTCGGTCGCTGCAACTCCGGGTCGTCGTCTCGACGTTGTCGCTGTCGCTGATCGTGATCACCGTTCTCGGCGTGGTGCTCATCAGCCAGATCACCGATCGTCTCCTCGAGGCGAAGGTGACCGCGGCCACCGAGGAGATGGACCGCGCCCGGAGCACGGTCGACGCCCAGTTGGCCGGCGCCGACGACAGCGGGTCGCTGCAGGTCCGCCTCGACGCGGCCCGGCTGGCGCTGACCAACCGGGAGTCCGACGGTGGCCAGTCCGCGGGTTCCGCCGGTACCTTCGACCCGGTGCTCATCGTGCCGGGTGACGGACCGCGGGAACCGACGAAGAGCGGGCCGGCGGAGCAGATCCCCGAGAGCCTGCGTGAGTTCGTGCGCGCCAACCAGATCAGCTACCAGTTCGCGACGGTGTCGGAACCGGGCGGCTACTCCGGTCCCGCGCTGATCATCGGCAGCCCCACGTCGTCGGACATCTCGACGCTCGAGCTGTACCTGGTGTTCCCGCTGGCCAGCGAGGACCGCAGCCTGTCGCTCGTGCGCGGCACCATGCTGATCGGTGGCGCGGTGCTGGCGGTGCTGCTGGCGGCGATCTCGATGCTGGTCGCCCGCCAGGTGGTGCTGCCCATCCGGTCCGCGTCGCGCATCGCGGTGCGCTTCGCCGACGGCCGGCTCAAGGAACGCATGCCGGTGCGCGGCGAGGACGACATGGCGCGGCTGGCGATGTCGTTCAACGAGATGGCCGAGAGCCTGTCGAAGCAGATCACCCAGCTCGAGGAGTTCGGCAACCTGCAGAAGCGGTTCACCTCGGACGTCAGCCACGAACTGCGGACGCCGCTCACGACCGTCCGGATGGCGGCCGATCTCATCCACGACAGCAGCGACGAGCTCGATCCGGTGCTCAAGCGCTCGTCCGAGCTGCTGGTGGCCGAGCTGGACCGGTTCGAGAGCCTGCTCGGGGATCTGCTCGAGATCTCTCGCCACGACGCCGGTGTCGCCGAGCTGGCGGCCGAACAGCTGGACCTGCGGATGTGTGCGCGCGCGGCGGTGTCGACGGTGCGGCACCTGGCGAAGGAGACCTCCACCGAGCTGATCGTGGACCTGCCGGAGGAACCGGTGTCGGCCGAGGTCGATCCTCGCCGCGTCGAGCGGATCCTGCGCAACCTGTTGGCGAACGCCATCGACCACGGCGAGGGCAAGCCGGTGTTGCTGCGTCTGCGGGCCGACGACGACGCCGCGGCCTTCATCGTGCGCGATCAGGGAGTCGGCCTGCGCCCGGGGGAGGAGAAGCTGGTGTTCAACCGGTTCTGGCGGTCGGACCCGTCGCGGGTACGCCGGTCCGGGGGCACCGGGCTGGGCCTGGCGATCAGCGTCGAGGACGCGAATCTGCACAACGGCATGCTCGAGGCGTGGGGCGAGCCCGGACACGGCGCGTGCTTCCGGTTGACGCTGCCACGCATCCGCGGTCGCAAGGTCACCCGCAGTCCGCTGCCGCTCGCGCCCGGCACCGGCAAGCTGGTGCAGGGCCAGCCGCTTCCGGGCACCCGCTCGGAGGCCGCCGCGCTGGCCGACGCGGCGGCGGACGGAGAGGGGCCGGGAACCGAGACCCCCGCCGGCGGTACCGCCGAGCCCGCTGCGGGAGCGCCGCAGCCGGCCGACGTGGGCGTCGTCGCGGCCGAGCACACCGAGTCGCCGGTGGTCGAGGCGGCGTCGGCGACGGAGCCACCCGAGCAGCCCGATCCCGACGACGCGCCGACGGAGCCGCGGGTACGGGAGCGCGAGTCGTGACGGGCGTGCGGTCGCGGCGGGCCCGGGTGCGCGTCACAGGTGCGGCGCTGCTCGCGGTGTTCACTCTGTTGGCGACCGGTTGTGCCAATCTGCCCGACGCCTCCGCGCCGCAGGCCATCGGCACCGTGGATCGCGCGCCCGTCAGCACGAGCGTCGAGGCGCCCGCCCCCGGCCGGGAGCCGGACCTGCTGTTGCGCGATTTCGTCAAGGCGAGCACCGACCCGGCCAACCGGCACCTGGCGGCGCGGCAGTACCTCACCAAGGACGCGTCGAGCCGGTGGGACGACGCCGACAGCGCCACGATCGTCGACAAGATCGATCTCATCCTCGAATCCCGCTCCGCCGACCGCGCCGTTTACACCATCCGGGCCAACCGGGTGGGACAGCTCGAGGAGGGCGGCCTGTACCAGGCGCAGGAGGGCACGTACGAGGCGAAGTTCAGTTCGATCAAGGTCGACGGCGAGTGGCGGATCGACAACCTGCCCAACGGCGTGATCATGGATCGTCCGCAGTTCCTCAACTCCTACCAGCGCAAGTCGCTGTACTTCCTCGATCCGACGTCGACCACGGTCGTCCCGGATCCGCGGTGGATCGCGGCGAGTCAGGACCAGATCGTGACGCAACTGATCGGGCTGCTGCTCGACGGGCCCAAGCCGTCGCTCGCCGGGGCGGTGGGCAACGAACTCGGTTCCGGGGTGGCGGTCCTGGGCCCCATCACGAAGGCCGACGGGCAGACGTCGCAGGTCGGCGTCGGGCTCGGTGGGGTCCGCATCGACTTCCAGGGACTGAGCCGGATGAACGCCCAGTCGCGCGAACTGCTCGCCGCGCAGGTGGTGTGGACGCTCGCGAACGCGGACATCTCGGGACCCTACGTGCTGCTCGCGGACGGCCAGCCGCTCGACGAGCGGTACGCCGAGGGGTGGACGACCGCGGACGTCGCGTCGTACAACCCGCTCGCCACGTCCAGTGCCAGTGTCGGGCTGCACGCGCTGCGCGGCGGCGGCCTGGTCAACGTCACCGACGCCGCGGTCAACCCCGTGCCCGGGTACTTCGGGGCCTCGGACAACCTGCGTTCGGCAGCGATCTCCCGGGACGGAACCCTCACCGCGGCGGTCGCCGAGACGAGGCGTCCGGCTCCGGAACCCCAGACCGCCCTGGTGGTGGGTACGTTCGACGGCAATGTGGCGACGGCCCTGGAAGCGCAGACGGTCACCCGGCCCACGTGGGCGCTCGACGGGGCGACGGTGTGGGCCGTGGTCAACGACTCCACGATCGTCCGGGTGGTCCGCGAGACCGGCACCGGCAAGCTCACGACGATGAACGTCGAGAGCGGCGCCATCTCCGCCCTGGGCGGCCCCGTCACCGAGTTGCGCCTGTCCCGCGACGGTGTGCGTGCGGCGTTGATCGTGGACGGCAAGGTGTACGTCGCCACGGTGGTCCGGCAGCCGGACGGCGAGTACTCGGTGACGAATCCGCGCGCGATCGCGCACGGGAGCGGGACCCGCGCGGTGTCCCTGGACTGGAGCACCCCCGACACCGTGGTGGTCGTCCGGGACGGATCCGACGTCCCGGTGGTGCAGCTGGCCGTCGACGGCTCGCGGATGGACTCGCTGCCGAGCCGGAACCTCACGTCGCCGGTCGTGGCGGTGGACGCGACGTCGACCACCGAGTTCGTCGCCGACGCGCGTGCGGTCTTCCAGCTCAACAACAACGATCCGGCCGGCGACCGGTACTGGCGGGAGGTGCCCGGGCTGACCGGCACCAAGGCGATCCCGGTGCTACCCGGCTAGATCGGCCGCGACGGCTGTCGGGGGTGGTGTGCACACTGACCGGCGTGCGCGCCCTCCTCGACCTGATCCTGCCCGCCGAGTGCGGGGGCTGCGGGGCGCCCGGCTCCGGATGGTGTGCCCGGTGCGACGCCACGCTGGCGGACGTGCCTGTCGCCGTCGCTCCCAGGGTGGACCCCGGCGTGCCGGTGTGGGCGCTGGGGCCGTACGCCGGACCGCGGCGCCGCGTGGTGATCGCCGCCAAGGAGCACGGCCGCCGGGACCTGGCAGGTCCGATAGGCCTCGCGCTGGGGCGGGCGATCGAATCCCTGCGGCAGTGGGGTGAGCTCCACCCGCGTCCCGCGCCGCTGTGTCTGGTGCCCGCGCCGACGCGTCCGCGGGCGGCCCGGGGCCGGGGCGGCGATCCGGTGTTGCGGTCCGCCCGGGTGGCCGCCGGTGCGGTGGGCGGGCCCTGCTCGGTGGCGCCGGTGCTGGGGATGCGCCGGGGTGTGCGCGACTCGGTCGGTCTCACGGCGGCCCAGCGTCAGGACAACCTGCGCGGCCGGGTCCGCCTCTCGGGAACGGTCGCCGCGGCGGTGGCCCCGGCCGGTCCCCGGCCCGAGATCGTGGTCGTCGACGACGTGGTCACCACCGGGGCGACGGCCGCCGAGTCGGTCCGCGTCCTCCGGTCCGCGGGCGTGCGGGTGGCGGCCGTGCTCGTCGTCGCGGCCGCGTGAACGGACATTCGGGTCGGGATCGCTCAGACCGTCGCCTGCCTGCAGATTTCGGGCGATCGGGACAGATGGTTTTCGCGACACACCGGTGAAATGGGGCTGAAAACTGGCACACCGCGCGGTTACGTACTAGCGTCGCCTTCACACCCGAAGTCACAGGTGGGAGGTGATATTTCACGTTCTGATACCGGGTGGTTCCCTGCCCGGTAGCGATCGATCCCGCCGGTCTCACGAGGTGAGCCGGCCGTCAATCGGGAGGTACGAGTGACGACATCTGCAAAGGCCTCGGTTTTCGTTGATGAGGACACCGACGAGGCACCTGAGGCACCCGGGGCTGCGGCCCCGTCGGACGCCGACCACGCCGAAATCGTCGTCAAGGGCCGGAACGTCGAGGTCCCGGATCACTTCCGGGTCTACGTCTCCGAAAAGCTCGCACGGCTCGAGCGCTTCGATCCCACCATCTTCCACTTCGACGTGGAACTCCAACACGAACGTAACCGTCGGCAGGCCAAGAGTTGCCAGCGCGTGGAGATCACCGCGCGCGGCAAGGGACCCGTCGTCCGCGCCGAAGCGAGCGCGGACAGTTTCTACGCGGCTTTCGAATCCGTGACTGCCAAACTGGAGAGCCGGTTGCGTCGCACCAAGGACCGCCGCAAGGTCCACTACGGGGAGAAGACGCCGGTATCCGTCGCGGAGGCCACCGCCGAACTGGCACAAGACGATTCGCTGGCGATCGACCAAGGACTGTCCCTGGACGGCGAGGCACCGCCCGGTCCCGGACAGATCGTCCGAACCAAGGTGCACTCGGCCGAACCGATGACCGTCGACGACGCGCTGTACGAGATGGAACTGGTGGGACACGACTTCTACCTGTTCCACGACAAGGAGACCGACCGGCCTTCGGTCGTCTACCGGCGGCACGCGTTCGACTACGGATTGATTCGACTGGCGTGAGGTCGCGGCCGGTCGGTCTACTCGCCGGCCGGTGATTACGCCTACCATGGGATCCGGCTGGGGTCACCCGACCTCGGCCGGATCCCGTTCGTCACCGTGGTGACGAAGAATCCGACACCTGGATCGAGGACGAAGAGGACCGTGCCGTCACTGTCGCTATCCAAGCTGCTCCGTGTAGGTGAAGGTCGCATGGTCAAGCGGCTGAAGAACATCGCCGACGACGTCTCCGCCCTCAGTCCCGAGGTCGAGGCGCTCTCCGACGAGCAGCTGCGGGCCAAGACCGATGAGTTCAAGAAGCGCTACGCCGACGGTGAGCCACTGGACTCGATGCTGCTCGAGGCGTTCGCGGTGGCCCGCGAGGCGTCCAGTCGGGTTCTGAGCCAGCGTCACTTCGACGTCCAGGTGATGGGCGGCGCCGCCCTGCACTTCGGCAACGTCGCCGAGATGAAGACCGGTGAGGGCAAGACCCTCACGTGTGTGCTGCCGGCGTACCTCAACGCGATCTCCGGCGACGGCGTCCACGTCGTGACCGTCAACGACTACCTGGCCAAGCGCGACTCGGAGTGGATGGGCCGTGTCCACCGCTTCCTCGGTCTCGAGGTGGACGTGATCCTGTCCGGGATGACCCCGGCGCAGCGGCGCAAGGCGTACGCCGCAGACATCACGTACGGAACCAACAACGAGTTCGGTTTCGACTACCTGCGCGACAACATGACGCACACCCTCGACGACCTGGTGCAGCGCGGTCACAACTTCGCCGTCGTCGACGAGGTCGACTCCATCCTCATCGACGAGGCCCGCACGCCGCTGATCATCTCCGGCCCGGCCGACGCGTCGAGCAAGTGGTACGGCGAGTTCGCGCGCATCGCGCCGCTGCTGAAGCGGGACGTGCACTACGAGGTCGACATCAAGAAGCGCACGATCGGCGTGCACGAGGCCGGCGTCGAGTTCGTCGAGGACCAGCTCGGCATCGAGAACCTGTACGAGGCCGCGAACTCGCCGCTCGTCAGCTACCTCAACAACGCCATCAAGGCGAAGGAGCTGTACCAGCGCGACAAGGACTACATCGTCCGTGACGGCGAGGTCATCATCGTCGACGAGTTCACCGGCCGCATCCTCGTGGGCCGGCGCTACAACGAGGGCATGCACCAGGCGATCGAGGCCAAGGAGAAGGTCGAGATCAAGGCCGAGAACCAGACTCTCGCCACCATCACGCTGCAGAACTACTTCCGGTTGTACGACAAGCTGTCGGGCATGACCGGTACGGCCGAGACCGAGGCCGCCGAGCTGCACCAGACCTACGGCCTGGGCGTCATCCCGATCCCGACGAACCGTCCGCTCATCCGCGTCGACGCCGGCGATTTGATCTACAAGACCGAGGTCGCCAAGTTCGAGGCGGTCGTCGACGACGTCGTGGAGCGGCACCAGAAGGGCCAGCCGGTCCTCATCGGTACCACGAGCGTCGAGCGCTCGGAGTACCTGTCGAAGCAGTTCACCAAGCGCGGTGTCCCGCACAACGTCCTCAACGCCAAGTTCCACGAGCAGGAGGCGACCATCGTCGCCGAGGCCGGGCGTTCGGGCGCGGTGACGGTTGCGACCAACATGGCCGGTCGTGGCACCGACGTCGTGCTGGGCGGCAACCCCGACATCATCGCCGACATCGCCCTGCGCCGGCAGGGGCTCGACCCGGTCAACGACCCGGAGGCGTACGAGGCCGCCTGGGACGACGTGCTCGAGCAGGTCAAGGCCGAGGTCAAGGCCGACGCCGAGAAGGTCCGCGAGGCCGGCGGGCTGTACGTGCTGGGCACCGAGCGGCACGAGTCCCGCCGCATCGACAATCAGCTGCGCGGTCGTTCCGGTCGCCAGGGTGATCCGGGCGAGTCGCGCTTCTACCTCTCGCTCGGGGACGAGTTGATGCGGCGCTTCAACGGCGCCGCGCTCGAGTCGATCATGACGCGCCTGAACCTGCCCGACGACGTGCCGATCGAGGCCAAGATGGTCTCGAAGGCCATCAAGAGCGCGCAGACGCAGGTCGAGCAGCAGAACTTCGAGATCCGCAAGAATGTCCTCAAGTACGACGAGGTCATGAACCAACAGCGCACCGTCATCTACGACGAGCGCCGCCGCATCCTCGAGGGCGAGAACCTCGAGGGGCAGGTCGAGTCGATGATCACCGACGTCGTCACCGCGTACGTCGACGGTGCGGCCGCCGAGGGCTACGTCGAGGACTGGGATCTCGAGCAGCTGTGGACGGCACTCAAGACGCTGTACCCGGTCGGTATCGACTACAAGGATCTCCTCGGCGCCGCCGAGGCCGGCGAGTCCGATCTGGACCGCGACGGACTGCTCGACGCGTTGCTGAAGGATGCCCGCGAGGCGTACGCCAAGCGTGAGCAGCAGATCAACGAGATCGCCGGCGAGGGCGGCATGCGGGAGCTCGAGCGCCGCGTGCTGCTGTCGGTCCTCGACCGCAAGTGGCGCGAGCACCTCTACGAGATGGACTACCTCAAGGAGGGCATCGGGCTGCGGGCGATGGCGCAGCGCGACCCGCTGGTCGAGTACCAGCGCGAGGGCTACGACATGTTCATCGCGATGCTCGACGGGTTGAAGGAGGAGTCGGTCGGCTTCCTGTTCAACCTGCAGGTCGAGGCCGGCACGCCGCAGGGTGGCGGGTCGGCCGTGAGCGTCACGGCCGCGTCCGCCGCGTCCGCGGCATCGAGTGGTCCGGCGCTGGCCCGGCAGGATGCCTCCGCGCAGTCGTCGGGCGCCGAGCAGCAGCAGGCCCCGGTTGCGCTGCGGGCGAAGGGCCTCGACGACGAACAGCCGCGTGGGCTCACGCTCTCGGGTCCGTCCGAGGACGGCAGCGCCCAGGTGAGCCGGGTCGCGGGGGAGACCGACGCGCCCGAGGGCACGCGCCGCGAGCGGCGGGAGGCCGCACGCGCCGAGTCCAAGTCCAAGCGTGGCCCCAAGTCCAAGCGCAAGCACTGACCTGACGGCCGCCGAGGATCTCAGGCGGTCTGCAGGGACGTGATCGCCCATCCGGCCGGGTGTCTGCCGTTGCCGCGTTCGATACGCGCGGCGACGGCGAACACCCGGCCGCTGCGGTTGTAGGTGCCGAACACCTCGGCGGCGTCGGCGCCCGCCGCGCGCACGTGGACGCCGACCAGGCTCGCGCTGCCGAGTCGGTTGCGCGCCGGCCCCGACCGGACGAGCGCGTGCACCACGTCGATCACCGCGGGCGCGGCCACGGCACGCAGTTGCGCCGGGGTGCGCCGCCGGTCGATCACCTCGAGTGTGAGCCGGAGGGCGTGCTCGGCGAACCGGCGCACGTCGGGTGCGGTGGCGTCGCGTGGGACCGTCGGGCGCGGGGAACGGCCGTCGTGCGGGGTCCGCCGGACGGCCGACTCCGCGAGCGGACGCCGGCGGCGCGGTGTCCGGGTGTCGTGCGCGGGCGGCTCGAATCGTGGTGCGGGGGACAGGAACCGATGTTCCGTGTGCATGCTCTGGCCTCTCCGGTACCGCGGGCAGGACTGGCGGTACGCATCGTCGACGGGGCTGCCGGACGGTGGCAGTGCCCCGGGCGGATCCGTGGAGAGGACGGATTCTGGCGCACAGCATGGCACGCGACGCCCGGAAAAGCGAGGGGTGCGGCGGCGGCGCCGCACGCTGGTCTCGCCAACCACCCCCGCGGGTTCTAGGGTGAGGGCGTGCGCGGACTGGTGCTGGACTTCGGTGGAGTGCTCGGTGGACCCGGTTCGGACGGCGATCTGATGGCGCGGGTCGTCGCGCAGGCACGCGGCCGCGGGGTGCGCACCGCGATCCTGTCGAACGACCCGGGCGGCTCGGGCGCGCAGCGGTTGCGGGACCTCGCGGGACCGTTCGTCGACGCCGTCGTCCTGTCCGGCGACGTCGGCACGGCCAAGCCGGATCCGCGGATCTACGCGCTGGTCGCCGCCGGCCTCGGACTGGCGCCCGACGAGTGCGTCTTCGTCGACGACCTCGTCGGCAACGTGCGCGCGGCGGTCGCCGTGGGCATGGTGGGGGTCCACCACGTCGACCCGTCGGTGGCGGCGGAAGAGATCGCGATCCTGCTCGATCGGGGCCCGGCCCCCGACGCCGCGGGCACCGGTCGCGGGAACAGGGGGAGCTGATGGCCAGGGCGACGAGACTCACGACGCAGGACGCGTCCTTCTACTTTCTCGACGCGACCAACACGCCGATGCACCTCGGCTCGCTGGCAGTCTTCCAACTCCCCGAGACGGGCCTCGACTTCGAGGCGGTGCTCCGGCTCATCGAGAGTCGCTTGCATCTGGTGCCGCGGTACCGGCAGAAGGTGCGCGAGGTCGCATTCGGGCTGGCGCGTCCGGTGTGGGTGGACGACCCCGACTTCGACATCACGTACCACGTGCGGCGGTCGGCGGTGCCGTCTCCCGGCGGGGACGAGCAGTTGCACGACCTGGTGGCGCGGCTGACGTCCCGCCCGCTGGACACGACGCGGCCGCTGTGGGAGATGTACGTCGTCGAGGGGCTGGCGGACAATCGGTGCGCGGTGTACACCAAGTCGCACTCCGCCCTGGTCGACGGCGAACAGGCGCTCGAGATCAGCCAGGTGATCCTGGACGAGGACGACGTGCCGCCGCCGGCGGTCGACGATCTGTGGATGCCGGAGCCCGCCCCGGGGGAGCCCGCGCTGGTCGCGGCGGCGTTGGCGCAGTTGGTGTCCCAGCCGCGCGAGGGCATCGAGACGCTGCGCATGACGTTGCGGGACACGACGGCGGTGATCGACGAGGCCACCGATGCGCTGGGCAAGCTGGCCGCACTGGTCCGCACGGCGGCGCAGCCGGCGTCGCCCAGCCCGCTCAACGCGGCCATCTCGCGCAACCGGCGGTTCGCGGTCGCACGCACCGATCTCGAGCGGTACCGCAAGATTCGGGCACGCTACGGGTGCTCGATCAACGACGCCGTCCTCACGGTGGTCACCGGAGCGATGCGGACGTGGCTGCTGGCGCGCGGCGAGCCGGTGTCCGAGGCGTCCACGCTGCGGGCGCTCGCGCCGATGTCGATCTGTGCGGCACATCCCGGGACCAACGGGGCCAGTGTCGTCGAGGTGCGCGGCGCCGACGACGACGGCGTCCCGCACGGCCGGACGTCGTCGTTCCTGCTGGATCTGCCTGTCGGGGAACCGAATCCGGTGATGCGCCTGTCACACGTCGCGCACGCGACCCAGGCGTTCGCCCGGCAGAGCCGGCAGGTGACGGCGCGGACGATGATCCGGCTGTCGGGATTCGCGCCGGCCTCGCTGCACGCGCGCGGGGCGCGGGTGGCCAGCAGCCTGTCGCAGCGGATGTTCAACGTCATGGTCACCAACGCGCCGGGCCCGCAGATTCCGCTGTACCTCGCGGGCATGCGGATGGTCGAGATGTACCCGGTGTCGCCGCTGCTGAAGAATCAGACGCTGAGCATTGCGCTGACGTCGTACGACGGGCACGTCCACTACGGTTTGAATGCGGACCGTGACGCCCTGCCCGACGTGGACGTCGTGGCCGCATCGTTGCACGAGTCTCTCGAGGAGTTGGTGGATGCCAGTGGGTGAACGGTCGTTGTCCCGGGGCCGGATCGTCGTGGCCGGGGGTCCGGCGTGAGGGTGTACGTTCCCGCAACCATCCCGATGCTCCAGCAGTTGGTCGCCGACGGGGAGTTCTCTCCGGTGAGCCGTACGGCTTTCGCGGTGACCCCGGCACTGCGCGAGTCGTATCACTCCGGCGACGACGAGGAACTCGCCGAGGTCGCGATGGCCGAGGCGGCCCGCGCCTCGCTGCGGCTGATCGCGGCGGCCGCCGCGGACGGTGACGGCGAGAGCGGTGACGGCACGAAGCCGCGCTTCCGACGGGCCGTGATCGCGGCGGACGTCGACGACGTCAAGCTGCGTCCGGATCTCGACGACGCCGTGGTCCGGCTCGGGGACGTCCTGCGGCTCTCGCAGGTCGCGTCGGTGCACGTCGATCTCGCGGAGGCCGAACCCGACATCGAGAAGGCGGTGGCCGTGGTCGACGCCGCCGATCTGGGGGACGAGGACGCGGAGTTCGTGCTGGGCGACGCCGAGGATCACGAGCTCGCGTGGTACGCCCGCCAGGAGCTGCCGTTCCTGCTGGAACTGCTGTGACCGCCCGGTGAAGTCCTTACCCCTGCTCACTACCCGGCCGTAACTTACGGCACCGTAGGCACATGCCCTACGCTGGCGGGGGTACGGAGCGAGATGGAGGTCGGATGGGACTGAAGAGCTGGATCGAGGCGCCGGCGGCGAGGGTCGCGGGCTCGAACCGGTCCGTGGCGAACCTGGTGCGCGGCGCGGTCACCCGGTTGACGACGCCGCTGCTCCCCGACGACTACCTGCATCTGGTCAACCCCCTGTGGTCGGCGCGGGAGTTGCGCGGCCGGATCGTCGAGGTCCGCCCCGAGACGGCCGACTCGGCCACGCTCGTCATCAAGCCGGGATGGGGCTTCGACTTCGATTACCAGCCGGGCCAGTACATCGGCATCGGTATCCCCGTCGAGGGGCGCTGGCACTGGCGGTCGTACTCGCTCACGTCGGCGCCCAACGTCGACCACCGGCTGATCTCGATCACCGTCAAGGCGATGCCCGAGGGTTTCCTGTCCAGTCACCTGGTCACCGGGGTCCCGTCCGGCACGGTCGTGCGGCTGGCGGCGCCCACCGGGAACTTCGCGCTGCCGGAGCCGCCCCCCGAGAAGATCCTGTTCCTCACCGCGGGCAGCGGTATCACCCCGGTCATGTCGATGCTGCGGACGATGGACCGCCGCGGCGACCTGCCCGACGTCGTGCACGTGCACTCGGCCCCCACCGAGGACGCCGTGATGTTCGCCGACGAGCTCGAACGGCTGAGCGCGGCGCACCCGTCGCTGCGGTGCCACGTCCGGCACACGCGTTCGCAGGGCAAGTTCGAGCTCGCCTCGCTCGACGAGGTGTGCCCGGACTGGCGGGAGCGGCAGACGTGGGCCTGTGGTCCGCTCGCGATGCTCGACGAGATCGAACAGACGTGGGAGCGCGAGGGCATCGCGCCGCGCCTGCACCTGGAGCGGTTCGCCGTCTCGCGTGCGGATCTGTCCGGCGCGGGCGGCACCGTCACCTTCGGGCGCGCCGGCAAGGCCGTCGAGGCCGACGGCGCGACCACGTTGCTCGAGGCCGGGGAGAAGGCCGGCGTGCTCATGCCGTTCGGTTGCCGCATGGGGATCTGTCAGACGTGCGTGGTGCCGCTGGCGTCGGGCCACGCGGTGGATCTGCGCAACGGCAAGGAACATTCCGAGGGCGAACGCATCCAGACGTGCATCTCCGCGGCCGCAGGAGACTGCACCCTCGACGTGTGACTCCGGTGTGACCTCGGTATCCGTCCGGCCGCCGGGTGTCCGTTTTCCCGTATCGTTGCGCAGGTAACGCCTCGCGTCGGTGGACGCCGGCGAACTGATCTATCCCGACGGAGGACCACTCGGTGGCCATCACCGACATCAACGAGTTCGCTCACCTCACCGACAACGACATCGAAGCCCTCGGCCGTGAACTGGACGAGATCCGCCGTGACGTCGAGGAGTCGCGGGGGCACCGCGACGCCCGCTACATCCGGCGGGTGATCCGGCTGCAACGCTCCCTCGAACTCGGCGGGCGCGCAGTGCTCTTCGGCAGCCGCCGCCGGCCCGCATGGGTCGCGGGCACGGCGATGCTCTCGCTCGCCAAGATCATCGAGAACATGGAACTCGGGCACAACGTGATGCACGGGCAGTGGGACTGGATGAACGATCCGGAGATCCACTCCACCACCTGGGAGTGGGATCAGACCGGGCCGTCGGAGCACTGGAAACGCGCCCACAACTATTCGCACCACACCTACACCAACATCGTCGGGATGGACGACGACGTGGGATTCGGGATCCTGCGGATGACGCGGGACGAGAAGTGGCGTCCGATCAACCTGCTCCAGCCCGTCGCGAACGTGATCCTCGCGGCCGGGTTCGAGTGGGGCATCGCGCTGCACGACCTCAAGGCGCAGAAGGTGCTCGAGGGCGTCGACCCGATGCAGTGGAATTCGGCTCCCAACAAGGAATTCGCGATCAAGATCGCGCGTCAGGTCGGCAAGGACTTCGTACTGTTCCCGGCGCTGACGGGCCGGGCGTGGAAGCACACGCTGACCGCGAACGCGACGGCCAACCTGGTGCGCAACCTGTGGGCGTACGCGGTGATCTTCTGCGGGCACTTCCCGGACGGCGCCGAGAAGTTCACCGCCGAGCAGTTCGAGACCGAGACCCGCGCGCAGTGGTACCTGCGGCAGATGCTCGGCAGCGCCAACATCGACGCCGGCCCGGTGATGGGTTTCCTGACCGGCAACCTGAGCTACCAGATCGAGCACCACCTGTTCCCCGATCTGCCGTCGAACCGGTACCCGGAGATGGCGGTGCGGGTGCGGGCGCTGTGCGACAAGTACGACCTGCCGTACACCACCGGACCGCTCAGCCGGCAGTACCTGCTCGCGCTGCGCACCATCCACAAGCTCGCCCTGCCGGACCGTCTGCTGAAACGCACCTCCCACGACGCTCCCGAGACCTCGTCCGAGCGCAAGTTCGACGCCACCGGCTCCCGGATCGGGGAGGCGCTGCGGGTCGACCCCGACACCGGACGCCGGCGGGGGCTCCTGTCGGCGCTGCGCGCGCACGCCGACGCACGGGTGCAGCGGCGCCGAGCGGGCCGACGGCCGGCGGAAGTGATCTGACCCACAGTAACGTGGACTTAACCTACGGTGTCGTAACTTACGGTACGGTAGGGCCCGTGGCGATTACAGACATCAAGGAGTACGCGCATCTGACGGATGCCGATGTCGAGGCGCTCGGACGCGAACTCGACGCCATCCGCCGTGATGTCGAGGAGTCCCGGGGTGAGCGCGACGCGCGCTACATCCGCAACACCATCCGACTGCAGCGGGGGCTGGAGATCGGGGGCCGCGCGGTGCTGTTCGGCAGTCGCAAGCGCTCGTTGTGGTGGCTCGGCACCGGCATGCTGGGTGTCGCGAAGATCATCGAGAACATGGAACTCGGGCACAACGTGATGCACGGGCAGTGGGACTGGATGAACGATCCGGAGGTCCACTCGGCCAACTGGGAGTGGGACAACGTCGACCCGTCGGCCCACTGGAAGCAGACCCACAACTACCTGCACCACAAGTACACCAACATCCTGGGCATGGACGACGACGTGGGCTACGGCCTGCTGCGCGTCACCCGCGACCAGCGGTGGCAGCCCTTCAACTACGGCAACCTGGCGTACAACGCGCTGCTGGCGTTGCTGTTCCAGTACGGCGTCGCCATCCAGCACCTCGAGCTCGGCAAGGTGGCCAAGGGTCGCGACGATCGCGCCGAGACCAAGCGCAGGCTGCGCGAGGTCGGCGAGAAGATCGGCAAGCAGGTCGCCAAGGACTACGTGGTGTACCCGGCGCTCACCGGTAAGGCGTGGAAGTCGACGATGACGGCCAACGCGACCGCGAACGTCATCCGAAACCTGTGGACCAACGCGGTGATCTTCTGCGGCCATTTCCCGGACGGTGCCGAGAAGTTCACCAAGGCGGACGTCGAGAAGGAGACGCACGCGGAGTGGTATCTGCGGCAGATGCTCGGTAGCGCCAACATCTCCGGCGGTCCCGTCATGGACTTCATGACCGGCAACCTCAGCTACCAGATCGAGCACCACATCTACCCGGACCTGCCGTCGAACCGGTACGCCGAGATCGCCGTCAAGGTGCGCGCCCTGTGTGAGAAGTACGACCTGCCGTACACGACCGGGCCGTTGCCGGTGCAGTACGCCAAGGCGTGGCGCACCATCGCCAAGTTGTCGCTGCCGAACAAGTACCTCAAGGACACTGCGGACGATGCGCCCGAGACGGCGTCGGAGCGCAAGTTCGGGGGCAACACCACCGCGAGCATCGATCCGGCCACCGGCCGGCGGCGCGGGCTCGGCTCCGCAATCGCGGCGTCGAGGAAGCGACGGGGACTGCGCGCGTTGCTGTCGCGGTAGACGAGGACCTGCGAAGAACTCACGAGGCCGTCGCGGCGCACCGGACCCCGTCCGGCGCCGCGGCGGCCTCGGCCGTTGCTGTCTCGCTGCCCCGCCCGGTGCCGTCCCGGTTCGGGACTCGCCGACACGGACCGGTAACCTCGACCCCACAGCCGAGACCGCGCTGCCGGGACAGCCCGTGCGCGTTTTCGGCCCTCTCGGCAGCAGAATCCGAGAGAACTATGCCTCGCAAGAGAGAACACACCCAGCGGTACGCCGATGCTCTGGCGGCCCTGGCCACCGTCACCCGTCGCGCGACGGCCGTGGTCGATCACGGTGACGACTACGCGATCAGGGTGGACTTCGTGTTCGGCCGGTACCTGCTCGCCACCAACACCGACGCGGGGCTGAGCGACGACCCCGACTCCGAGAGTTGGTGGACCGTCCGCTTCTTCGACACGGGCGGTGACGGCGCGGATCCGAGCAGTGGTGCCACCCCGATCGCCGAGGCGCGGGCCGAGTGGCTCGCGGACGCGTTCGACGCCGTGGTGGCCACCCTTCGCGCCGCCGGCAACTGGACCGACTCCGCCACGGCCGGAGCCGAACCGTAGCCGAATTCGGTGGACGATTCACGGTCGCCGGACCTGTCCGCGGTGAGAGAGTGGACAGGGAATTTCCGGTCCACATCCCGGTCCACATCGTCTGGCGAACGGAGCGCGCGATGGACTCGTTCTGGGACTACTTTTGGCTCGTCTTCGCGTGCTTCGCGTTCGCGGCGTACGTGATGGTTCTGTTCTCGATCCTCGCGGACCTGTTCCGGGACCACCGCACGTCGGGCTGGGTGAAGGCCGTGTGGGTGTTCTTCCTGTTCGTGCTGCCGGTCCTCGGGGAGCTGATCTACCTGATCGTGCGCGGTCGCGGAATGGTCGAGCGATCGGCGCAGGCCGCCCGCGGCTACCGCGAGGCCGAGGACGCGTACATCCGCGACGTCGCCGGGTCCTCGCCGGACCGGGACCTCGCGACGGCGCAGACGCTGCTGGACACCGGTGTGATCAGCGAAGACGAGTACCGCGTTCTCGCCGACCGCGCCCGCGGCGCCGACTGAGGCGCCCGCTCTCGATCCGGGTGGACTGTCCGGTGGGAGGGACATCGTATTGACGCCGCGGTGACCGCGACGAATGGTGGTGCCCGTCACACTGATCGAGAGAAGGGCGCCCCATGACCATCGCAGGCCTGCACACCGACTCGGTGTCGGCGACCCCGGACCCGTTCGCCCCGGCAACCCTGGGGCCGGTTCGACTGCGCAACCGCATCATCAAGGCCGCCACGTCAGAGGGGCGGTCCCCCGAGGGTCTCGTGACCGACGACCTGATCGACTTCCACCTGGGCTTCGTGCGGGGCGGCGTGGGCATGACCACCGTGGCGTACTGCTGCGTCGCGCCGGAAGGGGCGAGCGCCCCGGGCCAGATCCTGATGAGCCACAAGGCGCTTCCGGGTCTGCGCCGGCTGACCGACGCCGTCCACGACGCGGGCGGCGCCATCGCGGCCCAGCTCGGTCACGCCGGCGTGGTGGCGTCGAAGAAGATCACCGGGGTGACGGCGATGTCGCCGAGTCGGGTGATCAACCCCTCGTCCCTCGAATACTGCCGGGAGATCACCCCGGCGGAGATCCGCCGGGTGATCGATCAGTTCGGGGACGCGGCGGCGATCGCCGTGGAGGCCGGCTTCGACGCGGTGGAACTGCACTTCGGCCACCTCTACCTGCCGAGCTCGTTCTTGAGCCCGCTGCTCAATCGCCGCAAGGACGAGTACGGCGGCACCATCGACAACCGGTCCCGGCTGGTGCGGGAGATCGCCCAGCGGGTGCGTGAGGTCGTCGGCGACCGGATCGCGGTGACCGCGAAGATCAGCATGGACGACGGCATCCGCGGCAGCATCTGGCTGTCGGAATCGCTTCGGACGGTGCAGCTCCTCGATCAGGACCGGAACCTGGACGCGATCGAACTGACCCAGGGGTCGTCGTTCTTCAAGCAGATGTACCTGTTCCGCGGCGACGTCCCCGTCGACGAGTTCGCGGCGGTGATGAAGGAGCCGTTCAAGACCGGAGTCCGGCTGTTCGGCAAGCGCGCGCTGGGTACCTACCCGTACGAGGACCTGTACATGCTGGAGTCGGCTCGCCAGTTCGTGCCGGTCGTGACGAACACGCAGCTGATCCTGCTGGGCGGCATCAACGACTACGAGCACATCGCGACCGGCATGCGGGAGGGCTTCGGCTTCGTCGCGATGGGGCGGGCGCTGCTGCGCGAACCCGATCTGATCGACCGCATCCGGGCGGACCACACCGTCACCGGCCGCTGCAACCACAACAACAAGTGCATGTACACCGTCTACGGGCGCACGCACTGCGTCCTCGACCCGGACAGCACGCACGGCGGTGCCGGATCCACCGCGCCCGCCTCGTTCGCCGCGGACCGGTCGAAGGAGCTCCCGATCACCCCTGCCTGAGCGGGTACCGGCGAGACCCCGCAGGTCTCCTCGCGACGGGCGAGCGCCCGCACCGGAAACCGGTGCGGGCGCTTCGTGTCCAGAGGAGGGGACCGGTCACCACCCGGGCGCGCCGACGACCGGGACGTTGACGTAACTCGGCTCGGCGGGGTCGATCAGCAGCCGCTGCGGCTTCAGCCCCGACGCCTGCAGGTCCGGCAGCATCGGCAGGTAGCGCGGGAAGCTCGCCGCCGCGATGTCCACGCGGAGCCGGTGGCCGGGCGCCAGCTTCGCCTCGGTGCCGTTCAACCCGATCTCGAGAACCAGCGGCACCCCCGGGGCGACCGTTCGCTTGCTGTCCGCATGCAGGTCCGCGACCGGGACGGTGTACGCACCGGACGCGTCCTTCTCGCTCCTCGACTCGTCGAGCGCTGCGCGCGACGACAGCAGCGCCCCGTTGGTGAGGACCGTCGAACGGCCGTCGGGGGCCACGTCGTTGACCGTCACCGACCAGAAGCCGTCGGCGCCGTCGGTGGTGGTGAGCAGATGCACGGCGAGCGGTCCCGAGATCTCCGTCGCCTCGGTGACCGGGGCGGTGGTGAAGGTCAACGCCTCGGCCTCGGCGAACCGGGCGTCCTGCGTGCACGCCGATCCGAGGATGGCGCCGAAACCGGCGGTGCCCTGCGCGGTGTCGCGGGAACAGGCTCCCCGCAGACCCGGTGCCACGCTGTGCGTGCTCGCGGCGGCGGGCGCCTGCGTGGTCAGTGAGCCGTCGACGACGGCGTGCGGTGCGGAACCCGACGGTGTCCCGTTCAGATACAGGCGCTGGTGTGCGGCGCCCGCCCGCGGGAACTGCGAGGCGGTGATCCAGCCGTCCCCCTGCCGGTACAGCGTGGCGGGTCCGTACCGGTCGATACCGTTGTCGATCCCCTTGAGCCACTTGTGAAACCACGCCCGCTCGAGGACGTCCAGCCGCGGCGGCGCGCCCTCCCGGCCGTGCCCGAGCCCCGGGTTGAGGTGGTAGCCGTTGCCCATCAGAAGCTGCTTCTGCCCGGCCGGCAGCTGCAGCCGATCGAAGATGCGCGATTCGCCGCGTCCGAAGATGTCGTGCCAGCCGCCGGTGACGAACGTGGGGACCTGGATGCGCTCGATGTCGGCGGCACGGACGTCGTAGAAGGGTCCGTCGTCGGCCGCCTCACCGCCCCCGTTCAGGACGGCGTCGAACATCTGCGGGAACATCACCGCCGGGTCGGCCAGCCGGTCGGCGAGCCACTGCGGATCGAACTCTCCGCGCAGCAGCGAGTCGACCGGTGCGAACTTGAGGCCGTTGACCGCCACCAGCCACGCCGGCATGAACCCGGCGCCGAACGCACCGCCGGTGGCGACGATCTCGCGGGCCAGGTCCTCCGAGGGCTCGACCGGGAAGATGGCCTTCAGCCCCTGCGGCTGCTTGTCGGCCGCG
This sequence comes from Rhodococcus sp. SGAir0479, assembly GCF_005484805.1. NCBI lineage: Bacteria > Bacillati > Actinomycetota > Actinomycetes > Mycobacteriales > Nocardiaceae > Rhodococcus > Rhodococcus sp. SGAir0479. Next base: position 2,702,906 of record NZ_CP039432.1, on the reverse strand, counting down.
TGCAGGCTGTTGATCGCGGAGTACGAGACGCCGGCCATGCCGAACGTGCCGTCCGACCACGGCTGGGTGCGGGCCCAGTCGAAGACCTCGACGGTGTCTCGCTGCTCGCGCTCGCCCAGCACGTCCCAGGCGCCCTGCGAGTAGCCGGTGCCGCGCACGTCCACCACCACTTGGACGTAACCGTTCCGGACGAGGTCGCGGTTGACGCCGAACGTACGCAGCAGCCCGCCGCCCAGCCCGCCCGTGAGTTCGGTGAGCCCGTCGAGGGGGGTGCCGGACAGGTCGGCCGCGCCCAGCTGGTCCAACGCCTCTCCCAGCACCGGATGCGCGGCAGCGGCGTCGGCGAGCGCCGGGACCAGACGCGTGTACGGGGTGAGGTTGAAGACCGTGGGCAGCGCATCGGCGACGGCCCGCCCGGACGCGTCGGCCGGACGGTAGACGCTCGCGCGGAGCACGACGCCGTCGCTCATCCGGATCGGGACGTCCTCGTCGACGGCGATGTCCGGGTACCGGTCGGGCCCGTCGGTCGTGGCCGTCCACGCCCGCCCGGCGTCGCCCCCGGTGGGGTCCGCGGACGCGACGGCCGGTCCGGCGGTGAGGCCGAGCACCACCGCCGTGCCGGCGGCGAGCGCGACGGTGCCTCGGCGCAGGAGTGCGCCCGGACGCGGGCGCGAAAGAGTTCGCAAGGGTGTGCCTCCCGGTTCGACGACGAACGGATCAGTGATCCGGGGCACACCCTAATGCTTGTTACCGAACGGTAGGTACTGCGGGTACCAGGTACTCGCGCTACGACCAGGATTCGTTCGACATGAGCGCGACCAGCAGCCGCCGCACCGCCTCGACTCGCCCCGCGGACTCACCGGTGAGGGTGTCGAGCGCGCACTCGGGGTCGGCCGGCGGACCCAGATGGGTGCACCCGCGCGGGCAGTCCTCGGCGGCCGCGGCCAGGTCGGTGAACGCGCCGACGACGTCCTCGGGGGAGATGTGCGCGAGCCCGAACGACCGGATGCCGGGGGTGTCCACCACCCAGCCGCCGCCCGGCAGCGGCAGCGCCACCGACTGCGTGGAGGTGTGCCGGCCCTTGCCGACCCCCGACACCACGCCCGTGGCCCGCTCCGCGTCCGGGACCAGCCGATTGACCATCGTCGACTTGCCCACACCCGAGTGGCCGATGAGCGCCGTGAGCCGGCCCGCGAGGATCTCGGTCACGGGTTCGATGGGGTCGTCCCGGCCGGCGACCACCACGGGGACGTCGAGATCGGCGAACGTGGCGGCGAACTCGTCCGGGGTCGCCAGATCGCTCTTCGTCAGGCACAGAATCGGTTTCAGCCCGCCCACGTACGCCGCGACGAGCGCGCGTTCGACGAACCCGGTGCGCGGCGGCGGATCGGCCAGCGCGACGACGATCAGCAGCTGCTCGGCGTTGGCCACGACGATGCGCTCGAACGGATCGGTGTCGTCGGCGGTGCGGCGCAGCACGGTCTCGCGATCCGCGACCCGGACGATGCGCGCCAGCGTGTCCGGCTTCCCCGACAGGTCGCCGACGACGCTCACCTTGTCACCCACCACGATCGGGGTGCGCCCGAGTTCGCGGGCCCGCATGGTGACGACGGGGCGGTCCGGATCGCCGCCCAGCACGACGCCCCAGCGGCCCCGGTCCTTCGAGACCACCATGCCCTCGGCGGCATCGGCGTGCTCGGGCCGATTCTTGGTCCGCGGACGCGATCCCTTGCCCGGACGGATCCGGACGTCGGACTCGTCGTACTGCCGGCGGCTCAGGACAGCGCCTCCTGCTCGGCGGAGGCGGGCCGGCCCAGCATTGCCGCCCAGAGGTTCTCGAAGCCGGGCAGCGTCTTCGCGGTGGTGCCCACGTCCTCGATGTCGACGCCCTCGACCACCAGGCCGAGGATCGCGCCGGCCGTCGCCATGCGGTGATCGGCGTACGAGTGCCACCGGCCGCCGTGCAGCGGACGCGGCTCGATGCGCAGCCCGTCGGCGGTCTCGGTCACCGCGCCGCCCAGCTTGTCGATCTCGGCGGTCAGTGCGGCCAGGCGGTCGGTCTCGTGGCCGCGCAGGTGCGCGATGCCGCGCAGCACCGACGGCCCGTCTGCGAGCGCCGCGAGCGCGGCGACCGTGGGGGTGAGCTCGCCGATGTCGTGCAGGTCGATGTCGATGCCGCGCAACGACTTCGGACCGGTGACCGTGAGGGTGCCGCGCTCCGTGCGGACGTCGGCGCCCATGTCGGTGAGAATGCCGCGGATCGCGTCACCGGGCTGGGTCGTGCGCGACGGCCACAGCGGCACCCGCACGGTACCGCCGGTGACCGCGGCCGCCGCCAGGAACGGCGTCGCGTTCGACAGATCCGGTTCCACGACCCGATCGACGGGCGCGATCTCGCCCGGCAGCACCCGCCACGTGTCGGCGTCGCCGCTCTCCCCGGGCGTCAGCACGACCACCCCGGCCTCGCGCAGCATCTCGACGGTCATGTCGATGTGCGGCATCGACGGGAGGGAGCCGCCCTGGTGACGGACGGTGACGCCCTCGTCGAAACGGGCCGCCGACAGCAGCAGTCCCGATACGAACTGCGACGAGCCGGATGCGTCGATCGTCACGGTGCCGCCGCGCAGTGCGCCGCGGCCACGGACGGTGAAGGGGAGGGCGTCGCCGGTGATGTCGGCACCCAGCCCGCGCAGCGCCTCGAGAATCGTGCCGAGCGGCCGGGTGCGCGCCTGCTCGTCGCCGTCCACCGCGACGGTGCCGTCGGCGAGTGCGGCCACCGGAGGCAGGAAGCGCATCACCGTGCCGGCGAGACCGCAGTCGACGGCGCCCCCGGTCATCGGTGCGGGGACGACGTGCAGGGTCGTGCCGGTGGCGGCGTCGGGTGTCGCGGTGATCGTCACCCCGAGGGCCTGCAGGCCCCGGATCATCAGGTCGGTGTCGCGGCTGCGCAGCGCGCCCGTGATCGTGGAGGGCCCGGACGCGAGCGCCGCGAGGACGAGCGCGCGATTGGTGATCGACTTCGATCCGGGCAGCGTCACTGACGCATCCACGGGGGCTTCGGCTCGGGGCGCTCTCCACAGGCTGTCACGACTCACCCGTCCATCTTCGCCTATGCGTGAGTGCGGTGCGGCAGCCGTGCCAGCATGGGAGGCGAAGGCCATCGGGGCCGAGGCCGGACGGGCGGCCCGGCGGAAGGAGTGCGCAGGCATGTGCGGCAGGTATGCGACGACGGCCGACCCGGCGACGCTCGCGGTCGAACTCGACGCCGTGAACGAGACGGGGGAGCCCGGCGGGCCCGATGCCGCGGCGGACTACAACGTCGCGCCCACCACCCCGGTCCTCACGGTCGTCGCCCGGCACGACGGCGGTGACCCCGAGTCGCCCGTCACCCGTCGCATCCGCCGCATGCGCTGGGGACTGGTGCCGTCGTACGCGAGCGATCCCGGCCGCGGCGCACCGCTGTTCAACGCCCGCTCCGAGACCGTCGCCACCAAGCCGGCGTTCAAATCGTCGCTGCGCTTCCGGCGCTGCCTGGTCCCGATGGACGGCTGGTACGAGTGGCAGACCGAGCCCGGTGCGGACGGCAAGGCGGCCAAGGCGGCGTACTACATGTCGCGCGGCGACGGGCAGCGGCTGTTCATGGCCGGGCTGTGGTCGGTGTGGCACGACCCGAAGGCGCCGACGAACCCGCCGCTGCTGTCCACCACGATCCTGACGACCGACTCGGTGGACCAGCTGGCGAACGTGCACGATCGGATGCCGCTGATCCTGCCGCCCGAGCGGTGGGACGCGTGGCTCGACCCGGACAGCCTCGGCCACCCCGACCTGATCCGACCGAGCCTCGAATCCGTCGCGGCCGTCGATGTCCGGCGCGTCTCACCGCGGGTGAACAGCGTGCGCAACAACGGTCCCGACCTGCTCGCCCCCGACACCGGGGAACGGGTGGGGGAGCAGATCAGCCTGCTGTGACCGCCGTCCGCGACGCCAGCCCGGTCACGTCGGCGACCAGCTCGAGCGACCGCATCCACGCGTCCCGCTCGGGCGCCGACGACACGACCATCAACTCGTCGGCGCCGGTGCGGTCGGCGAAGCCGTCGAGGTAGTCCCGCACGACGGACGGGGTGCCGACGGCGGTGTATCGGACCATCGCCTGGATCTGCCGGCCGGCGGGCGCCTCGAGGATCATGTCGGCCTCCTCGGGGGTGAACGTGCGGCCGCGGCCCACGAACAGCCCGACACGCTTGCGCTTGGTCTCGAGGAACAGTCGCTGGGCCTCGTCTTCAGAGTCGGCGGCGATGACGTTGACGGCCGCGATCACGTACGGCTCGGCGAGTTGCGCCGACGGCCGGAACTCGCGCCGGTAGATCGCGATGGCGTCGTGCAACGCGTCCGGCGCGAAGTGCGACGCGAACGCGTACGGCAGCCCCAGCGCTGCGGCCAGCCGGGCGCCGAAGAGCGAGGACCCGAGGATGTACAGCGGCACGTCGGTGCCGCGGCCCGGCGTCGCCTCGATACCCGGGATGCGCGAGGGCCCGGTGAGGTAGCCCTGCAGTTCCAGGACGTCCTGGGGGAACGACTCCGCCGAAGCGGGATCGCGGCGCAGCGCGCGCATGGTCTGCTGATCGCTGCCGGGCGCGCGTCCCAGGCCCAGGTCGATCCGGCCGGGATGCAGTTCGGCGAGCGTGCCGAACTGCTCGGCGATGGTCAGCGGCGCGTGGTTGGGCAGCATGATGCCGCCCGATCCGAGCCGGATCCGCTCGGTGTGCGCGGCGACGTGCGCGATCAGCACGCTCGTCGCGGACGACGCGATCGACGGCATGTTGTGGTGCTCGGCGTACCAGATCCGGTGGTAGCCCCAGCGTTCCGCGTTCCGGGCCATCGCCACGCTGGCGCGGAAACTGTCGCCGGCGGTCTCGTCGGAGCCGATCTGCGCGAGGTCGAGGATGGAGATGGGCAGGGACAAGCCAGTCACGCCGGACACCGTCTTTCGTTCGTCGAAGAGTCTTCCCCGGGGGCAACAGTCGAAGCCCGCCGCAGATTCCGCCGCGGCCCGCCCAGTCGGCTCAACCGGCAGTGATCTCGGCGACGACGGCGCCGGTGAGCCGCACCAGATCCTGCGGCGCCACCTCGATCTCGAGTCCGCGGCGGCCCGCGCTGCACAGCACCCGGTCCCAGCCGAGGGCTGTGGCGTCGATCACGGTGGGCAGCCGCTTGCGCTGGCCGAGCGGGGAGATCCCGCCGAGCACGTACCCGGTCGAGCGTTCGGCGTCGGCCTGCTCGGCCATGGTGGCCTTGCCCGCACCGATCGCGGCGGCGGCCGCCTTGAGCGAGAGCTTCGACGGCACCGGCAGCACCGCGACCGCGAGCTTGCCCGCGTCGGTCTTGATCACGAGGGTCTTGAGGATCTGCGCCGGCTCCACCCCGAGCTGACCGGCCAACGAATCGACGGCCTCGTCGCCGTACGACGCCGCCCGCGCGTCGTGGTCGTACGCGTGGATCCGGTGCGGCACCTTCTCGTTGTCGAGCAGCTTCGTTGCGGGAGTCGAGGTTCCGGCCATGCCGACGACTCTGCCACGGCGCGACCGGGGGCCGATCGCCCGGTCGGGCCGGGCACCCCACCCCGGCGCCGACGGTCACCGGCACCGGGAACAGACCGCGGACGTCGGCTGTTGAACCGTGCCGAGAGCTGCATCGGCGAAGGGAGTGGTTCGTGCCCGTGTTGTGCCCAGAACGTGTTCGTCCGGTGGGCGAGGTCCGACCGGTGACCGGATCGCACCCGGTCGCGGCGGCCGGCTTGGCGGTAGCCTTGACCCCTACGGCGAGCGAAGGGACCAGCGTGCGAGGCGACCACGAACCCGGGAGCGGTCCCGGGGGTGACGGGCCGGAGCCCGACGACCTGCTGACCGAGCGGTTCGAGCGCGACGCGCTGCCGCTCCTCGATCAGCTGTACGGTGCTGCGTTGCGGATGACGCGCAACCCGGCCGACGCCGAGGACCTGGTGCAGGAGACGTACGTCAAGGCGTACTCGGCGTTCCGCTCCTTCAAGGAGGGAACCAACCTCAAGGCGTGGCTCTACCGGATCCTCACCAACACCTACATCAACTCCTACCGCAAGAAGCAGCGTCAACCGGCGCAGTATCCGACCGACGAGATCACCGACTGGCAGCTCGCCGCGACGGCCGAGCACTCGTCGACCGGCCTGCGGTCGGCGGAGGTCGAGGCGCTCGACGCCCTGCCCGACGACGACATCAAGGCGGCGTTGCAGGAACTTCCCGAGGAGTTCCGGATGGCCGTCTACTACGCCGACGTCGAGGGATTTCCGTACAAGGAGATCGCGGAGATCATGGGTACGCCCATCGGCACCGTGATGTCGCGGCTGCATCGGGGGCGCAAGCAGTTGCGCGGACTCCTGGCCGACGTCGCCCGGGAACGTGGATTCAACCGCAAGGGTGCCGTCGACGCGGCCGAGCGCAGCGGTGCAGCGGAGCAGGAGGTTACCCGGTGAACGGGGAGAACGAATTCGAGCAACTGGACTGCTCGGCGGTGATCGCCGACGTGTGGCTCCTCCTCGACCGCGAGTGCGACGAGCAGTCGCGTGCCCGCATCGAGCAGCACCTCGAGCACTGCGGCGCGTGCTTCGAGGCGTACGGGATCGAGGCGAAGGTCAAGAAGCTCATCGGGCGCAAGTGCGGCGGCGAGCACGCCCCGGCCGGGCTGCGCGAGCGCCTGTCCATCGAGATCCGGCGCACCGTCATCCTCACCGAGACCGACCTGGTGGTCGATCGGGATGCCGACGACTGACCGCCACCCGGCGGATGCTCGCGAACGACATCGGGGGCCGACAAGCGATGTGCTTGTCGGCCCCCGATTCGTACGTCGTGCGCCTCAGGCGTTGGGACGCTTGCCGTGGTTGGCGGCGTTGCCCTTGCGGCTGCGCTTCTTACGACCACGCTTACCCATGAGTAGCTCCTTCTGTGTTCGAACTCGAGTTCGTCCTAGTGTTTCACGTGTGGTTGGCTGTGGTTCCATTGGCTGGTCCGCGACCGTCCGCGAAGAGTGAGGTGCCAGGTGGCAGAAGATGTGCGCGCCGAGATGGTTTCGACCGTCTACCAGGTGGTTGTGAGCGCAGGCGAGGAAGTCGTCGAGGGAGACACCCTCGTGATCCTCGAGTCGATGAAGATGGAAATCCCGGTCCTCGCGGAGGTCGCGGGCAAGGTGACCTCCGTCGACGTGAAGGTGGGCGACGTCATCCAGCAGGGCGACCTGATCGCCACCATCGGCTGACCCCGACCTGCGATTCGGAGCCTGGCACATGTCGACGCTGAGCGACCTGCTCGCCGAGCACACCGACCTCCCGGGAAACGCGGTCGATCACCTGCAGCAGGTGGTGGGCGAATGGCAGTTGCTCGCGGACCTGTCCTTCGCCGACATCCTGCTGTGGGTGGCGACCGAACGCCACGACGACGGTGACGCCGACGCCGAGCCGGGCTCGGTGGTGTGCGTCGCGCAGTGCCGGCCCACCACCGCGTCTACCGCCTTCCCCGAGGACGCCGTCGGATCGGTGGTGTCCGAGTCGGAGCACCCGCAGGTACTCCGGGCCCTGCTCGACGGCGAGATCGTCACCGAGGTGGACCACGAGTGGCGGGGCGGGACCCCGCTGCGCCGCGAGGCCGTGCCCGTGCGCTGTGACGGCGAGGTCATCGCGGTCCTGAGCCGCGACACCAACCTCGCCCAGCAACGGGCGCAGAGTCCCCTCGAGATCGCCTACCTCGACTGCGCGGCCGACCTGTGCCAGATGATCAGCGAGGGCACGTTCCCCAATCCGGAATCGCGGTCGGACACCAATTCGAGTCCCCGTGCGGGCGACGGCTTCATCCGCCTCGATCCGCAGGGGCGGGTCGTGTACGCGAGCCCCAACGCGCTCTCGGCGTACCACCGGATGGGTCTCAACACCGACCTGGTGGGCAAGGATCTGGCGGCCACGACGCACTCGCTCATCACCGATCCGTTCGAGTCCCAGGAAGTCGCCGACTACATCAGTGGCACCGTCGCCGGCCGCCTCGGGCACCGCATGGAAATCGAGGCCCGCGGCGCGATCGTGCTGTTGCGGGCGCTGGTGCTCAAGCCCCACGGCACCGTCGTCGGCGCCGCGGTCGTGATCCGCGACGTCACCGAGGTCAAACGCCGGGACCGCGCCCTGCTCAGCAAGGACGCGACGATCCGCGAGATCCACCACCGGGTGAAGAACAACCTGCAGACGGTGGCGGCGCTGCTGCGGCTGCAGGCCCGCCGCACCGGGAACGAGGAGGCGCGGCAGGCACTGAGCGAATCCGTGCGCCGCGTGACCTCCATCGCGCTGGTCCACGAGACGCTGTCGATGTCGGTGGACGAGGAGGTCGATCTCGACGAGCTCGTCGATCGGCTGGTGCCGATCCTGGCGGACGTCGCGTCGGTCAACATGCCCATCCAGATCCGGCGCGAGGGCAGCCTCGGGGTGTTCGCCGCCGAACGGGCCACGCCTCTGGTGATGGTGCTGACCGAGCTGGTCCAGAACGCGATCGAGCACGCTTTCGATCCGGGCCTGCCCGGAACCGTGTACCTGCGCGCGGACCGGTCCGCGCGCTGGCTCGACGTCGTGATCCACGACGACGGGCGCGGGCTGCCCGAGGGGTTCAGCCTCGAGAAGTCGGACCGCCTGGGCCTGCAGATCGTGCGCACGCTCGTCGACGCCGAACTCGGCGGCTCGCTGGGATTGCACCCGTCCCCGGACGGCGGCACCGACGCGGTGCTCCGGGTGCCGCTGGGCCGGCGCGCCCCGCGCTCCTGATCGGCGCCCGTTCGACCACACCGGTTTTCGACTGCGCCCCCGACGACACCGTCGAACGACGAAGGCCCGGCACCTTGCGGTGCCGGGCCTTCGTGGTCGACCGTGGAGATCAGACAGCGGTGCGCGCGCGGGTGCGAGCGTTACGGCGCTTGAGGGCGCGACGCTCGTCCTCGCTCATGCCGCCCCAGACGCCCGCGTCCTGACCGGACTCGAGAGCCCACGACAGGCACTCCGCGGTCACGGGGCACCGGTTGCACACCACCTTGGCATCAGCGATCTGCGCGAGGGCCGGGCCGCTGTTTCCCACCGGGAAGAACAGTTCGGGGTCCTCGTCGCGACAGATTGCCTTGTGGCGCCAGTCCATCCTTCTACTCCTTAAACGTGGGTGCGAACGTCGGTGCGCGACGCACCGTTATGTATTCACAAGTTCACGGGTGCTTACTCGGAAGTTTCAGCACTGTTACTTGTGAATGCTTTCACGAACCCTGGGGAAGTCAATAGAAACCGGCGACACCGTGGGGAAGCTCACTCGGTTAGGTTGCCCTTCCTGGGCCCCTGTCCTTTGTACACCCACCTGCGGGTATGCGCACGCCATCTGGGCAAACTGGTCAACGGTGCAGCCGAACGGACGGTTGGAAACGCCCAATCGAGCGTTCGATTCGGGATAGAAGCCGGTGGATCCGGCTCAGTGCGCCGGCGGTGCGACCACGGTGAGTGCGTCGGCCACCGCGGTGAATGTCACATCGGATCGGACGCCGATATAGTCGCCGTCCATTTGCAGTCCGATCGGAGCGGTGGCACGGATTCGGATATGGGAAACGTCGTCGAATCGAATCAATGAATGTGATTTGGGCGATAATCCGGCGGCAAGTAGTTGACGAACGACACGCAAACTGGGAAGGACGCGCATCGTCCGCATGGCGAAGAGTCCGAGCCCCGTCTCGAAGCTCGTGCCCGGATTCGTGTGCACCTCACGCCTGTTCAGGTACGTCCACGGCGTGGAGTTCGACACGAAGGCGTAGTGGACGCCGTCCACCGGGTCGTGGCCGGGGACGTGCACGGTCAGCGTCGGGTCTTCGCGGCGGGCCCGGAAGAAGGCGCGCACCGCGTGCCGCACGTACCGTCCCGGGGTGACTGCCTGACCGTTGCTGCGGCCGGTGTCGACGGCCTCGCACACCTGCGCGTCGAGGCCCATGCCCGCGTTGAAGGTGAACCAGCGGTTGTCGCAGTGGCCCAGGCCGATCGTCCGACGACGGCGCAGCGCGAGCAGGTCGATCAGCTGATTCGTGGCGTCCACCGGATCCGGCGCGATTCCGAGCGAGCGCGCGAACACGTTGGCCGACCCGCCCGGCACCACCGCGACGAGCGGGATCGGCCCGGCCGGGACCGTCCGCATCGACTTGGGGTGCGGTTCGCCGAGCAGTCCGTTGACGACCTCGTTCACGGTGCCGTCGCCGCCGTGGACGATGATCAGCGCGATGCTGTCGGCGCGGGCCTGAGCGGCCAGTTCGGCGGCGTGCCCCCGGTGCGTCGTGTGCGCCACCGTCAGTCGCACGCGGCTCGACAACGCGTGCGCGAGCAGGTCACGCCCCGCAGGCGTGGTGGAGGTGGCGTTGGGATTGACGATCAGCAGCGCGCGCACGGGGCATCAGCCTAGCCGGGTCTCGGCGGTGTATAGGCTGGCTGCGTGTCGAACCAGCCTGCGTCCACCCCGATTCCCAGCACGGTCCGCGGGGCCGGTGCCCTCGTCGCGCTCGAGGGTGCGATCGCGGTGGGGTTCACCCTCGTCCTGGTCGTGCGCGGCCTGACGGGCGCCGATCAGAGCGTCGTCAACGGCTACGGGACCGCGGCGTGGTTCGCGATCCTGGGCGGCGCGGTGCTGGCGGCCGGCGTGGCCCTGTTCCTCGGTCACCGCTGGGGCCGGACCATCGCGCTGGTGGCGCAGCTGCTGCTCCTGCCCGTGACCTGGTACATCTTCACGTCGCACCGGGTGATCTACGGCATCCTGCTCGGCATCGTCGTCGTCGGCGCCCTCGTGCTCCTCTTCTCCGGCAGCACGTCGCGGTGGATGGCGGCCGGCTACGGCGCGCCGGACGCCCCGTCCGACGAGGACTGAGAGGCCAGCGCCGCGAGCGCGTCCCCGCTGAGGCGGTAGGTGGTCCACTCGTCCTGCGCGTCGGCACCGAGTGATTCGTAGAACCCGATCGACGGGGTGTTCCAGTTCAGGACCGACCACGCCAGCCGGGTGTAGCCGTGTGCGACGCATTCGGCGGCGAGCGTCGCCAGCAGCGCCGTGCCGTAGCCCGCGCCGCGGTGCGCGGGGGTGACGTAGAGGTCCTCCAGGTAGATGCCGTGGACCCCGTCCCAGGTCGAGAAGTTGCGGAACCAGATCGCCGTCCCCACCACCTGCGGACCCGAATCCGTGACGACCTCCACGACGTGTGCGAACACCGCCGGGTCGGGGCCGAACAGCGCCGCCTCGAGCTGGGCGGGCACCACGGTGCACTCGTGGCGCGCCTTCTCGTACTCCGCGAGTTCGTAGACGAGACCGGTGACGGCCTCGACGTCGGCGGGCGTGGCGCGGCGGATGACGGCGGACTGGGCGGAGCTCACTCCACACCTGCTTTCGGGGTGACGTTGTGGGTGACGATGGTGCGGAAGCCGTGCTCGTAGCTCAACACGGTGTGCGCGGCGGGGGAGAGCAGGACGCGGCGTCCCTCGGAGACGGGCTGCTCGATCCAGCGGGCGATGAGGGCGCGGGAGAAGTGCCCGTGCCCCACCAGGACCACGTCCCGGTCGGCCAGTGCGGCCTCGCACGTGTGGACGACCATGTCGGCGCGGGAGGTCACCATCTCGTGGGTCTCACCGCCCGGACAGGGGTGCGTCCACACGGTCCAGTGCGGAACCAGTTCCCGGATCTGCGGTGTGGTCAGTCCCTCGTACTCGCCGTAGTCCCACTCGCCGAGGGCGTCCCACCGTCGATCGCCGACGAGTCCGGCGAGTGCCGCCGTGACGTGCGCCCGACGACGCGGGCTCGTGACGACCAGCGGGTCGCGTAGTCCCAGGTCGGCCAGCAGCGTCCCGGCCGCGCGGGCCTGCTCGGTGCCGCGCTCGGTGAGGGGCACCTCCGTCGTGCCGGTGTGCCGACCGAGCCTGGCCCACTCCGTTTCTCCGTGCCTCAGCAGGACGAGCCGACGGTCGGGTGTGGTCATGGATTCATCATGCCGGGTGACCCGGAACCCTCGCGTTCGGGCCTCGAGTGCGCAAGGATCGACGCCGTGACGACGGTACTGGCTGTAGCGAATCAAAAGGGTGGGGTAGCCAAGACCACGACGGTCGCCTCGTTGGGGGCCGCCCTCGTCGACCTCGGTCGACGGGTGCTCGTGGTCGACCTCGATCCGCAGGGATGTCTGACGTTCTCGTTGGGGCACAACCCCGATCGTCTCGACGCGTCGGTGCACGACGTGCTCACGGGAGACGTGCCGGCGAAGGACGTGCTGCTCGAGACGAGCGAGGGGGTGACGCTCCTGCCGGCCACGATCGACCTGGCCGGGTCGGAGGCGCTGCTGCTGATGCGCCCGGGGCGGGAGTTCACGTTGAAGCGGGCCCTCGCGCCGCTCCTCGACGACGTCGACGTCGTCCTCGTCGACTGCCCGCCGTCGCTGGGGGTGCTCACGCTTAACGGACTCACCGCGGCGCAGCAGGTGCTGGTACCGCTGCAGTGCGAGACGTTGGCGCACCGCGGGGTGGGGCAGCTGCTGCGCACCGTCTCCGAGGTGCAGCAGATCACCAATCCCGACCTGGTTCTGTTGGGGGCGCTGCCCACGCTGTACGACGCCCGCACGACCCACAGTCGGGACGTGCTCTCGGACGTCTCGGACCGCTACGACCTTCCGGTTCTCGCGCCACCGATTCCGCGCACCGTGCGCTTCGCCGAGGCGTCGGCCTCGGGGGCCACGGTCCTGGCCGGCCGCAAGAACAAGGGTGGCGAGGCGTATCGCATGCTGGCACAGAATCTTTCGGCGTACTGGTCCGGGGAGGCCGAACTGGCCACGTTTTCGCCGTACGAGGGCACGTCCTGACTGCGGTCGCGCTCAGTTCAGCCATTCGCGGGCGGCGGTCACCAGCGCGGTGATCCCGACCGTGACGGTGGGCTCGATCACCGGGGCGTAGTACGGCGAGTGATTGGGCGGCAGGTCCGGTGTGGTGCCGTCCGCGGCCGCCTTCGCGAAGATCTCGGGGTCCGCGCCGCCGAGGATCCAGTAACAGATCGGTGCGCCCGACGCCGTGGCGAACACGCCGACGTCCTCGCTGGCCGCTCCGGGCCCCGGATCGACGACCTTGTCCGCGCCGAACCGGCTGCGCAGCGCCGCGACGGTCCGGGCGACCGTATCGGCGTCGTTGACCAGGACCGGGAACGTGTCGATCGTCGAAATCTCCGGTGTCGCAGGAGCATCGGACGCCCGGGCCTCCGCCTCGACGATCCGGGTGATCGTGTCGAGCACGCGGGTCCGCACGTCGGCGTCGTACGTGCGGATGTTGAGTTTCAGCTCGGCGCGGTCGGGAATCACGTTGGCTTTGGTGCCGGCCTGCAGTGCGCCCACGGTGACCACGACGGTCTCGGTGGCCGCGACGGTGCGCGAGACCACCGTCTGCAGACGCATCACCGTCGCGGCGGCCATGACCACCGGATCGACGGACTGCTCCGGCATCGACCCGTGCGATCCGGTGCCGTGCAGGACCACCTGCAGCGAGTCGGCGCCCGCGAACGCCGGGCCGGGGTGCGCGGCCAGCATTCCGGCCGGGAGCGGGGCAACATGTTGCCCCAGAACCACATCGGGTGTGCCGAACCGGTCGAACAGCCCGTCGTCGACCATCGCTTGCGATCCGGATCCGAGTTCCTCGGCCGGCTGGAACACCGCCAGCACGGTGCCCGACCACGAGGACTTGTCACTCGTCAGCTCCTGCAGGGCGCCCAGCAGACAGGTCACGTGCATGTCGTGACCGCACGCGTGTGCCACCGCAACGTCGTTGCCGTCCGGGTCGGTTCCGCGGGCGGTGCTGGCGTAGGGCAGTCCCGTCTTCTCTTCGACCGGGAGCGCATCCATGTCGGCGCGCAGGAGCACGGTGGGTCCGTCGCCGTTGCGGACGAGTCCCACCACACCGGTACCGCCGACGCCCGTCGTGGTGTCGATGCCCCACTCGACCAGCCTGTCGGCTATCCGCCGCGCGGTGCGCGTCTCGGCGAACGACAGTTCGGGGTGGCGATGCAGATCGCGGTAGAAGTCCGCGAGCCAGGACGGCGAAGTCGACGAGTCGCTGGGTGCCATGACGCAACCTCGGTCGGTCGGAGACGATTGCGGTCAGCCTACGGTCTCAGCGTACGGGCCGACGGTCACCGGCACCGCCGGATCAGCGGAGCGCGACGACCTCGTCACCGCGCTGTTCGAGCACGACGTCGCCGACGACGGCGGTCGCGACGGGACCGGTGACGTCGTCGCGGGTGAAGGGGATGCGCCGCTGCGGGGCGCCGTTCGTGGGGTCGAGGACCGCGATGCCGTCGGGCATCGGGACGAGCAGTGAACCCGCCATGATGGTGCCGGGGCCGAGTGCGCCGGCGGCCGCCGTCCAGCGCGGCGCCAACTCGCTGGTCGAGAGCGCGATCAACTCCGACCCGGTCCACCACGTGAACACCCCGCCGTTGCGGGCGGCGGTGGCGTCGGCGGTCACCGGCCCGGTGACCGGATGCGACGCGACCTCGGTGCCGGTGCCGTCGTAGACCGCGATCCGCTGGCCGCCGGCCGGACCGGCGGGCAGGTACACGGCGGTGCGGTCGCCCGACGCCGCGATGAGTCGGGCACCGGACCCGCGGGCGCCCACGACACTCGACCCGAATTCCTTGGGTTCCTGGTTGTCCTTGGGCGCCGCGTCGAGCACGGTGAGGCGAGGTCCGGGATCGTCGGGGCAGCTCAGCAGCACCGACACCCGGGTGCCGCCGGCCGCGGCCGAGTCGAGGTCGCATCCGGGACGGGGCTGCTTGCCCGCGTTGACGGGGGCGTCGACGCGCCCGAACTCGAGCGTGCGCACGAGGTCCGAACGCCACAACTCCATCCGGGTCGCGCCGCGGGAGACGACGTACGTGCCGTCGGAGGAGAGCGTGACCTCGTCGTCGGCGTCGCTGGAGCGCTGGGCCTTGCGTGCCCCGGACGCGCCGTCGAGTTGCGTGACCTGGCTGCACCCGCGCTGGTCGCGGTAGGCGGCGACCGCGGTGCCCCACGCGCCGATGGTGCCGCACAGCGGCATGTTCCGCTGATAGCGCCAGAGTTCGGCGCCGGTCGTGCGGTCTCGGCCGGTGACGGTACCGCCCTCGGCGGTGACGACGGCGCCGCCGGCGACCACGGGCGCCGACGTCGCGGCACTGGAGGCGCGCCAGATCTGGGACAGCGAGTCCGGCGGCGCCGCGGCCGGGGCGGCCTCGGCGGCCGGGACGTCCGCGGTGATCGAGGTGGTTCCCCGGGCGTCGCTCCGGAACCAGACGACGGCCACGGCCACCGCGACGACGATCGCGATGGCCGCGGCGACCGCGACGTCCAGGCGGGTACGACGCTCGGGTGCCAGCACGAGTGGCAGATTACCCGGACCGGTGCGGGCCTACTCGGCCGCCGCGGCCACGCTCACCGGCGCGGATTCGGGCTGACCGGACGCTGCGGCGCCCGAACGGCGACGCCGGCGGCGGCGGCGCGGTGCGGTCGACGACTCGTCGGTGGCCGGTCCGGCCGTGGGTGCGCTGTCGGCGGCGGCCTGCTGCCCGGTGCCGGTCGCGGCGCCCTCGGCGGCCGCTCCGGTCTTGCCGCCCCGCGTGCGGCGGCGGACCCGGTCACGCTTGGGAGCGGACTTCTCGTCGTTCTTCGCGGGGGCCGCGCCGTCCTCGGCGGGACGCTCGGCGCGCGGCTTGCGGATCGTACCCTTGGCGTCGGCCGGGATCCCCAGGTCCTCGTACAGGTGCGGCGAGCTCGAGTAGGTCTCGACCGGATCCGGCACGCCCAGCGCGAGGGCCTTGTCGATCAGCTGCCAGCGCGGAACGTCGTCCCAGTCGACCAGGGTGATCGCGGTGCCGGTGCGGCCCGCACGGCCGGTGCGGCCGATGCGGTGCACGTAGGTCTTCTCGTCCTCGGGGCACTGGTAGTTGATGACGTGGGTGACGTCGTCGATGTCGATGCCGCGGGCCGCGACGTCGGTGGCCACCAGCACGTCCACCTTGCCGCTGCGGAAGCCGGCGAGCGCCTTCTCGCGGGCGATCTGGCCGAGGTCGCCGTGCACGGCACCGACCTTGAAGCCGCGCTCGTTGAGGTCGTCGGCGACCTTCTGCGCGGTGCGCTTGGTGCGGGTGAAGATCATCGTGGCGCCGCGGCCCTCGGCCTGCAGCACGCGGGCGACCATCTCGGCCTTGTCGAGCGCGTGCGCACGGTAGATGTGCTGGGTGGTCCGCTCGTGGACGGCGGACGAATCCGGCTCCTCGGCGCGGATGTGCGTCGGCTGCGTCAGGAAGGTGCGCGCCAGCGTGATGATGGGGCCCGGCATGGTGGCCGAGAACAGCATCGTCTGGCGACGGTCGGGAACCATGCCGAGAATGCGCTCGATGTCGGGCAGGAACCCGAGGTCGAGCATCTCGTCGGCCTCGTCGAGGACGAGGACGCCGACCTTGCCGAGGATCAGGTGACCCTGGTTGGCGAGGTCGAGCAGACGGCCCGGGGTGCCGACGACGACGTCGACGCCCTTGCGGAGCACGTCGATCTGCTGCTCGTACGGGCGACCGCCGTAGATCGAGAGCACCTGCAGCGGCTTCTTCCCGGCCTTCAGGTACTTGGCGGCGTTCTCCAGGTCCTGGGTCACCTGGATGCACAGCTCACGCGTGGGGACGATGACGAGGGCGCGGGGAGTGCCGTCGAGCGGAGTGGTGCCGGAGTCTGCGGTGGAGACCCGGTGCAGGAGCGGAATGCCGAAGCCGAACGTCTTGCCCATGCCGGTGCGGGCCTGACCGATGAGGTCGTCGCCGGCGAGCGCCAGCGGGAGCGTCAGCTCCTGGATGGCGAAGGTGCGTTCGATGCCGATCTCACCGAGGGCCCGGACGATCTCGTCGCGGACGCCCAGCTCGGCGAACGTGGGCGGGGTGTGGGTGGTGTCCAGCTGGGCCGAGAGCGTCGTCTCGGTCGCGGCGTGGTTGCTGTCTTCGTGGTCGATCGTGATCTTGCTCAGGGAACTGGCCTTCCTCGTATCGGCACGCACGCACGAGGTAAGGGGCCCGGCCGGGACTCGGCCGATGTCGATGCCCTCTTGCGTCGGGACCACCGGGCCGTCGTGTCGGGCCATTGCATCAGCGCGGAGACCGTGTCGGTCTCGGCGAGCATCGGTGGGCGCCGTCGATCAGGTGCGCGCACATCATCTTGGGGAGATTCGCGTCCGGTTCGCGTTCGAATGGCTCGAATCGTGTTCGAATTCCGGTTCGGGGCATCCGTTCCGCAATCACGAACCGTGTATGCAACTACGGTCTCCCGACGCAATTGTAGCGGGCGTAACGATCGAACAGCGCGGGGGAATGGCAAATATCACCGTCGTGTCGCGTCCGGCGAGGTGGGCGGGGCCGGGCACGGATTAGGCTGTGCCCCCATGGGAGCCGATTCGCCAACGTCGTCCGTGCCGACCATCGCCGCCGATCACCCGGGGGTGGCAGAGCTGTTCGCGGTGCTCGCGTACGGCGAGATCTCGGCGTTCTACCGGCTGGCCGAGGACGCACGGATGGCCCCCACGCTGCAGGGACGGGTCGCGTTCGCCAGTATGGCGGCCGCTGAGATGGCGCACTTCGAGATGCTGCAGAACGCGCTCACCGAGCGGGGCCTCGAGGTCTACTCGGCCATGGAGCCGTTCGTGCGCGCGCTCGACGCCTACCACGCGTCCACCGACCCCTCGACGTGGCTGGAATCGCTGGTCAAGGCGTACGTGGGAGACGGTATCGCCGCGGATTTCTACCGCGAGATCGCGCACTCGCTCGACCCGGCGGTCGGCGGCACCGTCCGCGAGGTCCTCGCCGAGGTCGGGCACTCGGAGTTCGTCGTCCACGAGGTCCGCGCGGTGGTGAGCGCCAGCAAGACCGAGAAGGACCGGCTGATGCTGTGGGGCCGACGGTTGCTCGGCGAGGCCATCACCCAGGCGCAGTTCGTGCTGGCGCAGCGGGAGGTCCTCACGGACCTGGTCATGACTGCGACCGGCAGTCTCAACGGGGTCGCGGCGCTGTTCGACAACATGCAGGCCAAGCACGCCGAGCGGATGGCGGTGCTGGGCCTGGTGTGACACGGGCCGGCGGGCTGTTCGCTCTCAGCACAGCGTGCGAGCGGGCTGACCCGCACGCTGCTGCACTAATCTGGCCGAGACAGCTGAAAGCGCTCGGAGAGTTCGGAGGTTGACCGTGGAGGTCAAGATCGGTGTAACTGACAGCCCGCGTGAGCTCGTCGTCAACAGCCCGCAGTCGGCCGACGAGGTGGAGGCGCTGGTGACGGACGCGCTCAGCGGACAGGCGAACGGCGTTCTCGCCCTCGTCGACGAGAAGGAGCGCAAGTTCCTGATCCAGGCGAGCCGGATCACGTACGTGGAACTCGGGCCGTCGGACAGCCGCAAGGTCGGGTTCGCGCCCACGAGCTAGAACCGAGAGCAACGACGAGGGGCGTGCAGTCCCGGGTTTTCCCGGACTGCACGCCCCTGTTCTCGTTTCGGCGCCTACTTCGTCTCGGCGTGCAACGGCACGTGGGACAGGCCGCCCCAGGCCAGCGCGACCGTCGTGTCGACGGCCTCTTCCTTGGGGATGGGGCGGGCGGCCTCGAGCCAGTACCGGGCGGTGAACTGGCTGGTGCCCACCAGGCCCACGGCGAGGATGCGCGCGCGGTACGGGTCGAGGCCCGAGTCGTGCGCGACCAGGTCGAACACCGCGTCCACACACGCCTCGGTGGCCTGCTCGACGCGGCGCTGCACCTGCGGTTCACCCATCAGGTCGGACTCGAAGACCAGCCGGAACCCCTGGGTGTCGGTGTCGACGAAGTCGAAGAACGCCTGCACCGCGGCGCGGACCCGCTGCCGGTTGTCGGTGGTCGAGCGCAGCGCCTGCCGGACACCCGAGATCAGGGTGTCGACGTAGCTCTGCAGGACCGCCACGTACAGCTCGAGCTTGCCGGGGAAGTGCTGGTAGAGCACCGGCTTGCTGACGCCGGCACACTCCGCGATCTCGTCCATCCCGGCGGCGTGGTAACCGCGGCTGACGAAGACCTCGCTGGCTGCCGCGAGCAGCTGGAGGCGCCGCGCGTCGCGGGGCAACCGGGTGCTGCGGCGGGCGCCCTGACCGTTCGAGGTCGTGGCGGCGCGATCGGATTGTGTCCGATCCGCGAGTTCGGTCATGTCGCTCCCAATCTGCACAAAGACCCCGCTTCGTTCAGTGTCCGACATCTCACGAACGCCTCGGGGCAAGATAAATCATCTGCACGATACCCGGGCGGTTCTCGAGGGGATCCGCCGAACTGCAGTTCCCTGCGCCGACAGTGGATGCGCCTCCCTCGCGAGTATTCCAGCTTCGCGCCGCGAGCACCCGGCTGCGAGACGGCCACCTGCCGAATCGGGCGCGCCGGGTGAACCGGGACGAGGACTGTGAGATTCTGGCGGGGTGACTGACCGAGGAGGACCGCGCCTGGGGGGCACAGTTCCCGAGACGTCCGGCGACCCCGCACGGGGCGACGCCGGACCCGGTGGGGTCGATTCGGGCAGGGTGCCCGATCCGCACGAGCCGCTGCGGGCGCTGTGGGATCCCACGCGCCGGAACATCGGCCGCCCGCGGGTGCCGCGCCCCGAGCGTGACGTGCGCAAGCAGAGCCGTCTGGGACGGTTCGTCTCGATGTACGGCTGGCGGGCCTACGCCATCCCGGTGCTGCTGATCGTGACGGTGTTCGTGATCGTGGACGCGGTGCGCGGCGGCGGGGACACCGCCTCCGACGGCCCGCGCGATCCCGGGTTCGGCGAGTTGAGCCACTCGGACGGCACCGACATCGTCGGCGTGCCGCCCGTCGCGGACGGCAACTACGCCGAGACCATCCCGGCCGGTGCGCTGCCGGACGGGGGCCCCTTCACCGAGAAGGGTGCCGGGACGTGGCACGTCGTGGCGGGCTCGACCGGGCAGGTCGGCCAGGGCACGGAGCGGGTGTTCACCTACACCGTCGAGGTGGAGGACGGCGTGGAGACCGCGGGCTTCGGCGGCGACGAGTCGTTCGGCCGGATGGTCGACCAGACGCTCGCCAACCCCAAGGGCTGGACGAAGGACCCGCGGTTCGCGTTCCGCCGGATCGGCCCCGGCGATTCCGCCCGGCCCGACTTCCGCATCTCGCTCACGTCACAGATGACCATCCGCGACGCGTGCGGCTACGACATCCAGCTCGAGGTCTCCTGCTACAACCCCGGCATCGACCGGGTGGTGCTGAACGAGCCTCGATGGGTTCGGGGCGCCATCGCGTACCAGGGCGACATCGGCTCGTACCGCCAGTACCAGATCAACCACGAGGTGGGCCACGCGATCGGCTACCAGGCCCACCAGCCGTGCGAGACCGACGGCGGGCTCGCGCCGGTGATGATGCAGCAGACCTTCGGTACCGCGAACAACGACATCGCCAAGCTCGACCCCGAGGGTGTCGTGCCGATGGACGGCAAGGTCTGTCGCTTCAATCCGTGGCCCTACCCGCGCGGCTGAACGGGGGACGACGGTGACCGCCACGAACGTCGTGCACATCGGTGACGTCGCCTGCTCGGGCTTCCTGTTCGACATGGACGGTGTCGTCACCGACACCGCGCGTGTCCACGAGCGCGCCTGGACCCGCCTGTTCGACGGCTTCCTCGCCGAACGCGGCCGGGGCGAGGCACCGTTCACGTCCGACGACTACCTGCGCTACGTGGACGGCCGCCCGCGAGTCGACGGGGTGCGGTCGTTCCTGGCGTCGCGGTCCATCGAGATTCCGCACGGACAGCCTGCGGATCCGCCGACCGCGCACACGGTGTGCGGGCTCGCGGCCCGCAAGGATGCGATGTTCCTCCACGAACTCGACGAGCACGGCGTGGACGTGTTCCCCGGCACGGTCGCACTGATCCGCGCGCTGCGCACCGCGCAGGTCGCGGTCGCGCTGGTGACCGCGAGCCGCAACGCCGTCCGGGTCCTCGACGCCGCCGGCCTCACCGACCTGTTCGACGCCCGGGTCGACGGCATCGACGTCGACCGGTTGGCGCTCGCCGGCAAGCCGGAGCCGGACACCTATCTGGAGGCGGCGCGGCGGGTCGGGTTCCCGGCGTCCGCGTGCGTCGTGCTCGAGGACGCGCTCGCCGGTGTCGAGGCCGGCCGCCGCGGCGCGTTCGGTGTGGTCGTCGGCGTGGACCGCGCCCACCACGGTGCGGCGCTGCGGGACGCGGGTGCGGACGTCGTCGTGACCGACCTGAGCGACCTCGAGGTGCGATTCGGGACCGCCTAGGCTGGACGCGAGCAGGGGTCCGTCGATGTAGGAGCGTGTGGTGCCCGCGAAGAGTCCGCTTCCGCCGCTGGTAAAGCCGGCGGCCGAACTGAGCCGCGACGAGGTGGCGCGCTACAGCCGCCACCTGATCATCCCGGACGTCGGGACGACCGGACAGAAGCGGTTGAAGAACGCCCGCGTACTGGTGATCGGGGCGGGCGGGCTGGGTTCGCCGACGCTGATGTACCTCGCCGCCGCGGGTGTCGGCACGCTCGGCATCGTCGACTTCGACGTGGTCGACGAGTCGAACCTGCAGCGTCAGGTGATCCACGGCACCGCCGACGTCGGACGGTCGAAGGCGCAGAGCGCGCGCGAGACGATCCGCGAGATCAACCCGCACGTCGAGGTGCGGTTGCACGAGTTCCGGCTCGATGCGTCCAACGCGGTCGCGTTGTTCGAGCAGTACGACCTGATCCTCGACGGCGCCGACAATTTCGCGACGCGCTACCTGGTGAACGACGCCGCGGTGCTGGCGCGGCGCCCGTACGTGTGGGGATCGATCTACCGCTTCCAGGGGCAGGTGTCGGTGTTCTGGGACGCCGCGCCCGGCGATCGCTCGATCACGCTGCGCGACCTGTACCCCGAGGCCCCGCCGCCGGGAACGGTGCCGTCGTGCGCGGAGGGCGGCGTGCTGGGTGTGCTGTGCGCGTCGGTCGGGTCGATCATGGCGACCGAGGCGGTCAAGCTGCTCACCGGTATCGGCGAGACCCTGCTGGGCCGGCTGATGATCTACGACGCGCTCGCGATGAGCTACCGCACGGTGCGGCTCAGCCGGGACCCCGACCGGGTGCCCGTCACCGAGCTGGTCGACTACGACGCGTTCTGTGGCGTCGAGCCCACCACCGAGGTCGGCGCCGACGAGGCGATCACGCCCACCGAGCTGCGGGCGCTGCTCGACACCGGCGCCGACATCGCGATCGTCGACGTCCGCGAACCGGTGGAGTGGGACATCGTGCACCTGCCCGGCGCGACCCTGATCCCCAAGGACCGGATCCTGTCGGGGGAGGCGCTCGCGGAGCTGCCGCAGGACAAGCGCATCGTGCTGCACTGCAAGACCGGCGTGCGGTCGGCGGAGGCGCTCGCGGCCGTGCGGCGGGCCGGTTTCGCCGACGCGGTACACCTGCAGGGCGGCGTCATCGCGTGGGCGCACCAGATCGATCCGTCGCTGCCGGTGTACTGAGCGCGCGCCCCGGCGTGGTTCAGCCTTCCCCGGACCTTTTCCGCGTGGCCTTCGGGGTGCCTCACCGAAACGAGCGGTCTGCGGCGGTAGCCTGACGGCCGTGAGCTCTGCACAACCGCCCCAGCACGTCTGTTCGACGTTCGGTCTCCGTGAGGTCGAACCCCTTGCGCTGGGGGCGGACTGGGACGGCGGGTGGCGCCTCGGCGACGTCGTGCTGTCGCCGGTCGCCGATCACGCCCGCGCGGCGTGGTCCGCGAAGGTGCGCGAGACGCTGGCGGTGGACGCGGTGCGGCTGGCCCGTCCGGTCCGCGCCACGGACGGCCGGTACGTCGTCTCGGGGTGGCGGGCGGACACCTTCCTCGAGGGTAGTCCCGAACCGCGCCACGACGAGGTGGTGTCGCTGTCGCTGCGCCTGCACGCCGCCACCGCGCAGCTCGAACGACCCCGCTTCCTGGCGCAGCCGCCGGTCGCGCCGTGGGCCGACGTGGACGTGTTCGTCGCCGCCGACCGGGCCGCGTGGGAGACCGTCCCGCTGCGCTCCGCCCGCGCCGCCGGCGCGCTCGAGGACCTGTCCGAGGACGGCGCCCGCAGCGTCGAACTGATCGGTCAGCTCGCGTCGCTGCGCAAGCCCGTGCGCTCACCCGACCAGCTCGTGCACGGGGACCTCTTCGGCACGGTCCTGTTCTCCGGCAGCACCGCGCCCGGCGTCACCGACATCACCCCGTACTGGCGGCCGGCGGCATGGGCGGCCGGAGTGGTCGTCGTCGACGCGCTGTCGTGGGGCGGCGCCGACGAGGGCCTGCTCGGCCGGTGGGAGGATCTCCCGGAGTGGCCGCAGATGTTGTTGCGCGCCTTGCTGTTCCGTCTCGCGGTGCACACGCTGCATCCGCGGTCGACCCCGGAGGCGCTGCCCGGCTTGGAGCGGACCGCCGAGCTGGTGCGACTGATCCTCTAGCCGACCGCGGGATCGGCCTCCGCGTACCCGGCCAGCAGTTCGTCGAAGAAGCAGCGGGCGGTGGCGAGCGCGCGGTCGCTGTCGCCGGCGACGATGGCGGCCACGAGATCGGCGTGCTCGTCGTGGAAGCCGGCGCCCGTCGCGGACGCGTGCCCGAAGACGGTGGCCTCGATCGCCGGCAGCAGGGAGTCGTAGAACTCCAGGTAGACCTGGTTGTGGCTGGCCGCGACGATGCCGCGGTGCAGCGCGATGTCGGCCGCGATCGCGGTGCGCAGATCGGCCTGCCGCCACGCGCGCTCGCGGGCCGCCAGCAGGTCCTGCAGCTCCCGGATGTCGTCGGCGGTCCGCCGCTGCGCGGCCAGCCCCGCGGCGGTGACGTCGAGCGACTGTCGTAGCTCGAGAACGTCGCGCTCGTGCGCGCCGGCGAAGTACTTGCCGAGCGCGCCGGTCACCTCGGAATCGGCGAGGACGTACGTGCCCGAACCCTGGCGGCGTTCGATCAGTCCGGAGTGGACCAGGGCCTGCACGGCCTCGCGGACCGTGTTACGACCGGTGCCGGTGAGCTCGCACAACTCCGGTTCGGTGGGGATCCGGGAGCCGACCGGCCAGCGACCGGACCGGATCTCGTCCCGGAGTCGCTCGGTGACCTGCGCGATCAGGGTGCTGCGGCGTACGGGTTGCACGGTGCTCCTGCAGGTAGACGAACGGGGGCGCACGCAAGTGCGTTGCGTGCTGTCATCCGGTCATCCTATGATTTCTCGGGTCGAGTGCAAGCACCGTTCCCCACGCACTTCCGACGGCCATCCCGCACGAGCGTTTCGAGATCGAGGCAGTACATGACCGTGACCGCATCCACGCCGACTGCAGCCGCAGGACCCACGCCCCTGTTGAAGGGACGGCTGCTGGTGTTCGCGGCCATCGCGATGTCGGCGTTGACGCTGCGGCTGGCGGTCACGTCGTTCACCCCGCTCGCCCAGCAGATCGGCGACGACCTGCACTTCTCGTCCACCGTCGTCGGTGTGTTCGGGATGGTCCCGACGGCGATGTTCGCGGTGTTCGGTCTGCTCACCCCGGCCATCGCGCGGCGCCTCGGACTCGAGTGGACCGCGCTGCTGGGGATGCTCATGGCCGGAATCGGCATGCTCACCCGCGCGATGGTGTCGGACACGTGGTCGCTGCTGGCGCTGTCGGCGCTCGCACTCGGCGGCATGGGCATCGGCAACGTCGTGATTCCGCCACTGGTCAAGCGCTACTTCGGGGACCGGCTCGCGCTCATGAGCTCGATCTACATCACCGGCGTGCAGATCGGCACCATCGTGCCGGCGACGGTCGCGGTGCCGCTGGCCGACGCGTTCGACTGGCGGGTCTCCATCGGGGTCTGGTCGCTGCTCGGGTTCGCGGCGGCGGCGCCGTGGCTGATGGTGCTCGCGCGCGGGCGCAGCACCGACGGCGCGGCAGTCGAGGCCGCGCTGCCGGCGGAGTCGCACGCACCCGGACGTCCGTGGCGGTCGCCCGTCGGCTGGGGGATGGCCGGGATGTTCGGCATGACCTCGCTCATCACGTACTCGATGTTCACGTGGATCCCGAAGATCCTCACCGAGGCCGGGGCGAGCGAGTCGTTCGGCGGCAGCATGGTCGCGGTGTTCTCGTTCATGGGACTGATCGCCGCGTTCGCCGCGCCGAGCGTGTGCGCCCGGATGCGCAATCCGTTCCCCATCGTCGTCGGCTGCGCGATCTGCTACGTGGTGGGCTTCACGGGTCTGTTCCTGGCGCCCATGTCGCTGCCGGTGTTGTGGGTGATCGTGATCGGCCTGGGCCCGAGCACGTTCCCGATGTCGCTGACCCTCATCAACCTGCGCACCCGCACGCACGCCGGCTCGGCCGCGCTGTCCGGGTTCACCCAGGGCATCGGCTACACCGTCGCGTGCGTCGGCCCGCTGCTGTTCGGTGTGCTGCACGAGTCCACGGGCGGCTGGGGCGCCCCGTTCGCGCTGCTGGGTGTCGCGGTCGTCGTGGTGCTGATCTCCGCGTGGGCGGCGTGCAAGCCGCGCATGCTCGAGGACAGCTGGGGCGCGTCCGCGTCCTGACCTGCGGGTCCACGACCTCACCGCGCGGGTCCGGAGACCGTGAGCGAGTGTTGACGGACGGGTCATCGGAGGCAGCACCGAGGCAACATCGGCCTCCTACCTTGGGGTTTCCCCTACAGGTAGGAGGCCCTGGTGACCACACTCTCCGATCGGTCCACGCAAGCGCCCGCGCACGCACCGGTGGTGCGGGGACACCACATCGAGCGCTGGGACGCCGAGGACGTCGCCGCCTGGGAGGCCGGCGGTAAGGCGATCGCCCGGCGCAATCTCGCCTGGTCGGTGCTGGCCGAGCACGTGGGCTTCTCGATCTGGTCGATCTGGTCGGTGATGGTGCTGTTCATGCCCACGGACGTGTTCGGCATCGACGCGGCCGGCAAGTTCTTCCTGGTTGCGGTCCCCACGCTCGTCGGATCGGTGCTGCGCATTCCGTACACCGTGGCGACGGCTCGCTTCGGCGGCCGCAACTGGACGATCTTCAGCGCGCTGGTGCTGCTGGTCCCGACACTGCTGACGCTGTGGTTCGTCATGCACCCGGGCACGTCGTACACGACGTTCCTGCTCGTGGCCGCGACGGCCGGCGTGGGCGGCGGCAACTTCGCGTCGTCGATGGCCAACATCAACGCGTTCTATCCGCAGCGACTCAAGGGATGGGCGCTGGGGCTCAACGCCGGCGGCGGCAACATCGGCGTGCCGGTGATCCAGTTGGTGGGCCTGCTCGTGATCGCCACGGTGGGCAACACCGCTCCGTACCTGGTGTGCGCCGTCTACCTCGTGCTCATCGCGGTCGCGGCCGTGGGTGCGGCACTGTTCATGGACAACCTCGGGAACCAGAAGGCCGACCTGCGTTCGATGATCGAGGCGCTCCGGGTCCGCGACTCGTGGATCGTCAGTTTCCTCTACATCGGGACGTTCGGGTCGTTCATCGGGTTCAGCTTCGCGTTCGGTCAGGTGCTGCAGATCAACTTCCTGGCGGGCGGCGACACCGCCGCGCAGGCCGCGCTGCACGCCGCGCAGATCGCGTTCCTGGGACCGCTGCTCGGCTCGATCGCCCGGCCGCTCGGCGGCAGGCTCGCCGACCGCATCGGGGGCGGGCGCATCACGCTGTGGACCTTCGCGGCCATGGTGGCGGCCGCCGCGATTCTCGTGGCCGCCGGCACTGTGGACGACACCACCCCGGGCGCGGCCACCGGCGCCACCATGACCGCACTGGTGATCGGTTTCGTGGCGCTGTTCGTGCTCTCGGGTCTCGGCAACGGGTCGGTGTACAAGATGATCCCGTCGATCTTCGAGACCCGCTCGCGCGCCCTGCACGGACTCGACGCGGACGCCCGCGCGGCCTGGTCCCGCAACATGTCCGGCGCGCTCATCGGGTTCGCGGGCGCGATCGGCGGTCTCGGCGGTGTGGGCATCAACCTCGTGCTGCGGGCGTCGTACAGCAGTCCGGCCAAGTCGGCCACCATGGCGTTCTGGGTGTTCCTCGGGTTCTACGTGGTGTGCGCCGCCGTCACCTGGCTGGTGTTCGTCCGCCGGGCGGACGGCGCCGGGGTGGACCGCGGCGCCGCACAGGCGACGGCGGTGCCCTCGTGACCACGGCGGCGCGCACCGAGACCCACTGCCCGTACTGCGGACTGCAGTGCGCGATGAGCCTCACCCCGAGCGGCGCCGCGGGAGCGCGCGGCCCCCTGAGCGTCACCGGCCGGCAGTTCCCGACCAACCGCGGCGGGCTGTGCCAGAAGGGGTGGACCAGCACCGAACT
Source organism: Rhodococcus sp. SGAir0479 (assembly GCF_005484805.1). Lineage (NCBI taxonomy): Bacteria > Bacillati > Actinomycetota > Actinomycetes > Mycobacteriales > Nocardiaceae > Rhodococcus > Rhodococcus sp. SGAir0479. The sequence continues at coordinate 2,675,514 of NZ_CP039432.1, read as the reverse complement.
GCTGCGGCACCCGGACCGGCTCACCACGCCGCTCGTCCGAGTCCGCGGTCGCCTGCAACCGACGACGTGGGCGGACGCGTTGGACCGAGTTGCGGACGGATTCCGGGCCGTGCAGGACCGGGGCGGGAAGGACGCGGTCGCCGTCTTCGGCGGCGGTGGGCTCACCAACGAAAAGGCCTACCAGCTCGGCAAGTTCGCGCGGGTGGCGCTGGGCACGTCGAACATCGACTACAACGGCCGGTTCTGTATGTCGTCGGCCGCGGCCGCGGGCATCCGCGCGTTCGGCCTCGACCGCGGCCTGCCGTTCCCGGTGGCGGATCTGACGGGGGCCGAGGCGGTCCTGCTGGTCGGCGGCAACGTCGCCGAGACGATGCCGCCGCTGCTGGGGCACCTGGGTGCCGCGGTGGACGCGGGCGGCCTGATCGTCGTCGACCCGCGGCGTACCGCGACGGCGGAGCGGGCCCTCGCCGGTGGCGGACTGCACCTGCAGCTCGCCCCCGGCACGGATCTGCCGCTCGCGCTGGGCATGTTGCACCTGGCGGTCACCGAGGGGCACCTCGATCGGGACTACATCGAGACGCGGACCACCGGATTCGACGACGCCTGGCTCGCCGCGGCGCAGTGGTGGCCCGAACGCACCGAACGCGTCACCGGGGTGCCGGTGGCGGCGCAGCGGCGGGCCGTGGAGATCCTGTCCCGGTCCCGACGCTCGGACACCGGTGCGTACGTGCTCACCGCGCGCGGCACCGAGCAGCACGCGACCGGCACCGACACCGTCTCGTCCTGGATCGGGCTGGCGCTGGCGCTGGGCCTACCCGGACGTCGGGGCAGCGGTTACGGCGCCGTCACCGGACAGGGCAACGGGCAGGGCGGGCGCGAGCACGGGCAGAAGGCCGATCAGCTGCCCGGCTACCGCAAGATCACCGATCCGGCTGCGCGCGAACACGTTGCGCGGGTGTGGGGGATCGACGCCGCCGAACTGCCGGGCCCCGGCCGCAGCGCGTACGAACTGCTCGACGCGCTCGGCCGCCCCGACGGGCCGCGGGCGTTGCTGGTGCACGGCGCCAATCTGGCGGTGTCGGCGCCGCGCGCCGGCCACGTCGTGGACCGGTTGCGCGCGCTGGAGTTGTTGGTGGTGTGCGACTTCCTGCTCTCGGAGACCGCCGCGATGGCCGACGTGGTGCTGCCGGTGCTGCAGTGGGCCGAGGAGGAAGGCACCATGACGAGCCTCGAGGGACGCGTCCTGCGGCGGCGCCGGGCGGTGGAACCGCCGGCCGGTGCGCGCAGCGAACTCGAGGTATGGCGTGAGTTGGCGATCCGCCTCGGCCGGCCCGCCGACTGGTTCCCGGCAGACCCGCGGATCGTGTTCGACGAACTGCGCCGCGCGTCCGCCGGCGGCGCCGCCGACTACGCGGGCGTCACGTACGACCGCCTCGACGCAGGGCAGGCGCTGCACTGGCCGGTCCCGGACGTCACGCACCCGGGGACACCGCGCCTGTTCCTGCAGCGATTCGCGACCGACGACGGCCGCGCGCGATTCAGCGCCGTCGAGCACCGCGGCCCCGCGGAGGTGACCGACGCGGAGTTCCCGCTCGTCGCGACGACGGGACGCGTACTGGCGCACTACCAGTCGGGCGCCCAGACCCGCCGGGTCGCGGAACTGGCGTCGGCTGCCGGCCCGATGTTCGTCCAGGTGCATCCGGACACCGCGGCGCGGGCGGGGGTGCGCGACGGTGACGACGCGGTGGTGGTCGGGCGGCGCGGCCGGGTCGCGGCCGCGGTGCGATGCGACGAGTCGATGCGGCTCGACACGGTGTTCCTGCCGTTCCACTTCGCCGGGGACGCCCGCGCGAACCTGCTCACCAATCCCGCACTCGATCCGACGAGCCGGATGCCGGAATTCAAGGTGTGCGCGGTCCGGGTGGAGGCGGCCGGGGAGGTGAACCCGTGACGCGGCGCGTGGTGATCGTCGGCAACGGCATGGCCGGCGCCCGGCTGGCGGAGGAGTTGCGGCGGCGCGAACGCGATCCGCTGCGGCTCGAGATCGTGGTCCTCGGGGCGGAGCCGCGGGCGGCGTACAACCGGATCCTGTTGTCGAACGTGCTGGCGGGCGGCCTCACCGTTCGCGACACCCGGCTGCGCCCCGACGACTGGTGGGTCCGCAACCACATCGATGTCCGTGTCGGCGTGCGGGTGACGGCGATCGACACCGACGCCCGGACGGTCCGCGGTGACGACGGCACCGAGGTGTCCTACGACGAGGTGGTGCTGGCGACCGGCAGCACCGCGTTCGTGCCGCCCGTCGACGGCATGCGGGCCGACGACGGGCGCGTGGTCGCGTTCCGCACCGCCGCGGACTGCGACCGGATCGCCGCCGCGGCCGAACCGGGTTGCCGGGCAGTGGTACTCGGCGGGGGCCTGCTGGGTCTCGAGGCCGCGCGGGGGTTGCTGCTGCGCGGCGCCGACGTCACCGTGGTGCATCCCAGGGCCGTACCGATGGAGCGCCAGCTCGACGACGACGGCGGGCGCGTCCTCACACGCGTCCTGACGGGCCTGGGGGTGCGCACGATGCTGGGGCGCCGCGCCGTCGCGATGCGCGACACCCCGAGCGGACGGCTGCTCGATCTCGACGACGGTGCCGCGCTGCCGGTCGATCTGGTGGTGCTCACCGCCGGGATCCGGCCGGCCACCGACCTGGCCCGCGCGGCCGGGATCGCGGTCGACCACGGCATCGTCGTGGACGACGCGCTGCACACGAGCGCCGCACACGTGTGGGCGATCGGGGAGTGCGCACAGCACCGCGGACAGGTGTACGGGCTGGTGCAGCCGGGCTGGGAGCAGGCGGATGTCGTCGCCGACCGGATCACCGGCGCGGATCCGTGCGCCGAGTACCACGGGACCCCACCGGTGACGCGGCTCAAGGCCCACGACATCGATCTCGCGTCGATGGGGGACGTGAGCGCGCAGCTGCACGACCCGGACCGGGACGTGCTGGTCCTCGCCGATCCGTCCCGGGCCCGGTACGCCAAGCTGGTCGTCGCCGGGGACCGGATCGTGGGCGCCGTGCTGCTCGGCTGCCCGGACGCGGTCGGCACGATCACCCAGTTGTTCGACGCGCAACTGCCGGTGCCGGGCGACCGGATGGCGCTGTTGACCGGCCGCGGCAGCACGCCGGCCGACACCGTCACTCCGGCCGGCATGCCCGGCAACGCGGTGATCTGCCGCTGCAACTCGGTGACCAAATCGAATCTGACGACCGCGTGGCGCGCAGGCGCCCGGTCGGTGTCCGCGCTCGCGACGGCCACCCGCGCGACGACGGGCTGCGGCGGGTGCAGTGCGGCGGTGGACGGCATCTGCGAGTGGCTGCGGACGACCGATCCACAGACCGAACACCACGAAGGCACAACACAATCGGCCCGGAAGGAAGGTGCGGCATGAGCGGACGGACCGCGATCGTGATCGGACACGGCATGGTGGGGCACCGGTTCGTCGAGGCGCTGCGGGCGCGCGACGACGCCGGGAGCTGGACGGTGACCGTGTTGTGCGAGGAGGACGTGCCCGCGTACGACCGGGTGGCGCTGTCGTCGTACGTGGGCACGTGGGACGTCCGCGAACTCGCTTTGGCGGGCAACGACTTCGCCGACGACCCGATCGTCGACCTGCGGGTGGGCGTCCGCGCCGACTCCGTCGACCGTGACAGCCGCACGGTGACGACGTCGACGGGCGAGACGCTGCACTACGACGCCCTGGTCCTCGCCACCGGGTCGTATCCCTTCGTTCCGCCGGTGCCCGGGCACGAGCACGGCCTGTGCTTCGTCTACCGGACCCCGTCCGATCTCGACGGCATCCGCGGCCGGGCCGAGGCCGCGGAGCGGGGCGCGGCCGGCGTCGTGGTGGGCGGCGGGCTGCTGGGTCTCGAGGCCGCCAACGCGCTCCGGCAACTGGGCATGACGCCGCACGTCGTCGAGCACAATGCCCGGCTCATGCCGCTGCAGATCGACGACGGGGGCGGCGCGGTACTCGCACGGCTCGTCACCGACCTCGGGCTCGTCGTCCACACCGGCACCGGTATCGCGTCGATCACCGACGGCCCGGCCGGTGTGCGCGTGGAACTGTCCGACGGCGCGGTGATCGACGCGGCCCTGCTGGTGTTCTCGGCGGGGGTGCGTCCACGCGACCAGCTGGCTCGCGACGCCGGGCTCGCGGTCGCCGAACGAGGGGGCATCCTCACCGACAGTGGTTGTGTCACCTCCGATCCCGCGGTGTTCGCGGTGGGGGAGTGCGCCGCCGTCGAGGGACGGTGCTACGGACTGGTCGCGCCCGGGTACACCACCGCGGAGGTGGTGGCCGACCGGTTGCTGGGCGGCGACGCGGTGTTCCCGGGCGCCGACCTGTCCACCAAGCTCAAGTTGCTGGGCGTGGACGTCGCCAGCTTCGGGGACGTGCACGCCACCACACCCGGCGCCCTGGAGGTGGTGCTCAGTGACGCCGCGAAGGGCACGTACGCCAAGCTCGTGGTCTCCGACGACGCGAGGACGCTGCTCGGCGGCATCCTCGTCGGCGACGCGAGCGCGTACGGGTCGCTGCGCCCGCTCGTCGGACGTGAGCTGCCCGGCGACCCGGCGGCGCTGATCTCCCCGGCCGGCGAGAAGCCCGGCGCGGGTGCGCTTCCCGACGACGCGCAGGTCTGTTCGTGCAACGCCGTCACCAAGGGCGAGATCTGCGCCGCCGTCGCGGACGGCGCGTGCGATGTGGCCGCGGTCAAGTCCTGCACCGGAGCGGGCACGACGTGCGGCGGCTGCCTGCCGACCGTCAAGGCCCTGCTCGCGGCGTCGGGTGTGGAACTGTCTAAGGCGCTGTGCGAGCACTTCACCCGGTCCCGCGCCGAACTGTTCGAGATCGTCCGGGCCACCGGGACCCGCACGTTCTCCGGGCTCATCGCGCAGTACGGCACCGGAACCGGTTGCGACATCTGCAAACCCGTCGTCGCGTCGATCCTGGCGTCCACGTCGTCCGAGCACATCCTCGACGGCGAACAGGCGTCGCTGCAGGACACCAACGACCACTTCCTCGCCAACATCCAGCGCAACGGGACGTACTCGGTGGTGCCGCGGATGCCGGGGGGCGAGTGCACACCCGAGCAGCTCATCACGATCGGCGAGATCGCCCGCGACTACGGGCTCTACCTCAAGGTCACCGGTGGCCAGCGCATCGATCTGTTCGGCGCCCGCGTGGAGCAGCTGCCGGAGATCTGGCGGCGCCTGGTCGACGTCGGCATGGAATCCGGCCAGGCGTACGGGAAGTCGCTCCGCACCGTGAAGAGCTGTGTGGGGTCCACGTGGTGCCGGTACGGCGTCCAGGACTCGGTGGGCATGGCGGTGCGCCTCGAGAACCGCTACCGCGGTCTGCGGGCGCCGCACAAGATCAAGTTCGGGGTGTCCGGGTGCGCGCGTGAGTGCGCCGAGGCCCGCGGCAAGGACGTCGGCGTCATCGCGACCGAGAGCGGCTGGAACCTCTACGTCGGCGGCAACGGCGGCCAGAGCCCCCGGAACGCGCAGCTCCTCGCGAGCGGGCTGGACGACGAGACCCTGATCCGGTACATCGACCGGTACCTCGTGTTCTACGTCCGCACCGCCGATCGGTTGCAGCGCACCGCGCCGTGGGTGGAATCGCTGGACGGCGGACTCGAGCACCTGAAGGCCGTGGTGTGCGACGACAGCCTCGGGATCGCGGCGGACCTCGAGGCCGCCATGGCCGAGCACGTCGCCGGTTACCGCGACGAGTGGGCCGGTGTGCTCGACGATCCGGACAAGCTCTCGCGGTTCGTGTCCTTCGTCAACGCCCCGGACGTGCCCGACCCGACGGTGCGGTTCGACGACTCGGGCCCGCGCAAGGTGCCGGTCCTGATGGGTCTTCCGGCCGTTCCGGACCGCGGACCGAAAGTCTCCTCGCGCCGGTAATCGAGGAGTAACGCCGCGGAAACAACGCGACTTTTGAATGAGCACAGCACAGGGAGGTCTGCGATGACGGTGATGGAGAGCTGGGTGTCCGGCGAGGTCGGCACCCGCGAGACGCCCGATGCGGCGGAGGGACGGCAGTGGACGTCCGCGTGTACGCGGAGCCACCTCATCCCGGGGCGCGGCGTGGCCGTGCTCCTGCGCGGCGGGACCCAGGCCGCGCTGTTCCGGTTGCCCGACGGCAGCCTGCGCGCGGTCGGCAACATCGACCCCGTCGGCCGGGCCGCGGTGATGTCCCGAGGGCTGGTGGGGGACCGCCACGGCGAACCGACGGTCGCGTCACCGCTGCTCAAGCAGGTGTTCTCGCTGCTGGACGGGCGGTGCCTCGACGACGGGTCGACGAGACTGCCGGTGTATCCGGTGCGCGTGGTCGACGACGTGGTGCAGGTGTACGCGATCCCGGACGGGTCGCCGTGACGGGTGGGGGGCCGCGCGGCGACGAGCTGCGCGGGTTCACGGTCGGGATCACCGCGTCGCGGCGCGCGGACGAGCTGGCGATGCTGCTCACCCGGCGCGGCGCCGAGGTGGTGCACGCACCCGCGATCCGGATCATCCCGCTCGCCGACGACACCGAGCTGGCCCGCGTGACCGACCGGCTGATCGTCGACCCGCCCGACGTCACGATCGCCACGACCGGCATCGGGTTCCGCGGCTGGATGGGTGCGGCGGAGGGCTGGGGCCGCGCGGACCAGCTGTTGACCGCGCTGCACGCGAGTCGGATCCTCGCCCGCGGACCGAAGGCGACGGGGGCGATCCGTGCCGCCGGTCTCCGCGAGCAGTGGTCGCCGGACTCCGAGTCCTCGGGCGAGGTGCTGGACCGGTTGCGGGCCGAGGGCGTGGCGGGCCGGCGGATCGCGGTGCAACTGCACGGCGCGACCACCGAGTGGGAACCCGCGCCGGACTTCTGCGCGGCGCTGCGCGATGCCGGCGCCGATGTGATCGCGGTTCCGGTGTACCGGTGGACGCCGCCCGACGACTGCGCTGCGCTCGACCGGCTGATCGAGTCCGTCGGGTGCGGCGGTCTGGACGCGGTCAGCTTCACCAGCGCACCCGCCGTGGCCTCGGTCCTGGGGCGCGCCAAGGACATCGGCGCGCTGGAGACACTGCTGCGCGCGCTGGACGGGCGGGTGCTCGCGGCCTGCGTCGGCCCGGTCACCGCGGCGCCGCTGACCGCGCTCGGGGTGCCCACGACGGCGCCGGCCCGTTCGCGGCTCGGTTCGCTGGCTCGGCACATCGCGGACGAGTTGCCCCGGCGGGCCGCCCGGGTGCAGGCGGGCGGGCACGAGCTGAGCGTGCGCGGCAACTGCGTCGTCGTCGACGGGGAGGTCAAGGTGTTGTCGCCCGCGGGGATGGCGCTGGTGCGCCGGCTCGCGGAGCGGCCCGGCATGGTGGTCTCCCGAGCCGACCTGCTGGCCGCGCTGCCGGGTGGCAGCGACGACCCGCACGCCGTCGAGACCGCGATCGCCCGGCTCCGCAACCACCTCGGGGCGCCCGGGACGGTGCAGACGGTGGTCAAGCGGGGGTACCGGCTGGCGCTCGACCCGGCCGAATACGACCGACTGCTCGAGGCGAGCCGGTCGTGACCGGCGCCGACCTGGTGCTGGTCGCGCACGGCACCCGTAGCCGCGCCGGCATCGACACCGTGGCCGCGCTGGCCGAGGCGGTGAGCCGGCGGGTCGGTCCGGTGCGCACCGCTTTCGTCGACGTGCTGGGGCCCTCGCCCGCCGAGGTGTTGCGCGACAGGGACCCGGACGTGCCGGTGGTGTTGGTCCCGGCGTTCCTGGCGTCCGGGTACCACGTGCACGCGGACGTGCCGCGCGGCGTCGCCGAGAGCGGCCACCGCCGGGCCACGGTGACCCGCGCGCTGGGGCCGCATCCGGTGCTGACACAGGTCCTGGAACGACGGCTGCGCGCCGCCGGACGGCGGCCGGGCGACGCCGTGGTGCTCGCCGCGGCCGGCTCGTCCGATCCACGGGCGCGCCACGACGTCCGCCGGGCGGCGGCGATGCTGTCGGCGCGGGTGCGCCGCGAGGTCCCGGTCGGCTACATCGCGACCGGGACACCGACGGTGCCGGAGGTGGTGCAGCGCCTGCGCGCGGCAGGGGAGCGCCGCGTGTTCGTCGCGTCCTACCTCCTCGCGCCCGGCCTGTTCCACACCCGACTGGCGGACGCGGGCGCCGACGGGATCGCCGATCCGCTCGGTGCCGACGACGCGATCGCGGAGCTGATCGCCGAGCGGTTCCGGCTCGCCCGCACGGGAGTGGGTGTCAGCGGGAGAAGTTCAGCTGCCGTTCGGCGTTCGACAGGGCACTGACGATGCACGTGCCGATCGGGCCGCGCCGGTCGAACATCGTGGCGCTGCCCACGGCGACGCCGTCGACGCTGAGGTGGTTGTCGGCCTCGAGTCCGATCTCGGGTCCCTCCGGTAGCCGCGACAGGGCCAGCGTCAGATCGGCGTTGATGAACCCGATACCTGCGCTGCCCCAGTTGGTCATCAGGCTCGTCGTCTCACCGACCATCGCGGCGCGCACGAAGGGTGACGGTTCCTCGCCGGCCACGATCGGAATCTGATACTGCCACAGACGCTTTCGGCTCGATCCCTCGTGATCGCGCAGGGACGGCGACCATCCCGCGGGATGGCCGTCGCTGCCGATCCACGGATGGGTGGGCGCCTGCAGCGGCGGAAGGAGGCTCGGCGGCGGCGGTTGCGGGCTGTCGGGCCGGGTCCACAGTTCGCCCGGCGGCTGCGCTCCGCGGCGGAGGAACACGACGGTCCCGCGGGCCACGGACTCGCCGCGCTGGAGCACCTCCGCGTCCGCCACCCGGATCCGGTTGCCGTCGCGCACACTCCGGGTGACGACGTGGAACTGCGCCGCGCGGGCCGGCCGGAACAGGTCGACGGTCAGGCGCGCCGGCACGAAACCCTCGGCGCCGTGGGCGTTCTCGATGGCACGCGCGAGTACGCCGGTGATCATGTCCGGTGACCACCCGCTGACGGCCAACTCGAGCGGCGCGAAACCGTCCCCGTCCCGGGTCAGGAACGCGATCTGATCCCCCATGCGTACGAACCCCCTCCGTGACGACCGTTCGGGTGAACATACGACACCCGGTGACGTCGGCGATACGACCACCGGCCGGGACCCGCCGTTTCCTTGCGCATCCGTGTGCAGAAAACCGGTCCGAACCGACCCGATTCGGACTACCGTGGGAGTGGACCGGGCACGCTCGGCCGGCGCCGCCGGGACTCGCAGCGTGCGAGGGGACGTGGGCGCAGGCCGGGAAGAAGGTTCTTCGGATGACCGCGACATCAGTCGACAGGCAGGGTTTCAGTTCACTGCGGAAGGGCGGACTCAACTGGGACGCCTTCCCCCTCCGCCTCTTCGTGAAGGGCAACGCGAAGTTCTGGAATCCCGCCGACATCGACTTCACGCAGGACGCGGCGGACTGGGAGTCGCTCAGCAGCGAGGAGAAGCGCAGCGCGACCTACCTGTGCACGCAGTTCATCGCCGGTGAAGAGGCTGTCACCGAGGACATCCAGCCGTTCATGAAGGCGATGGCGGCCGAGGGCAGATTCGGCGACGAGATGTACCTGACCCAGTTCTGCTTCGAGGAAGCCAAGCACGTCGAGGTGTTCCGGCGTTGGATGGACACCATCGGCCTCGCCGACGATCTCCACCCGTTCGTCGCCGAGAACCCGCACTACCGGACGCTGTTCTACGAGGAGCTGCCCCGGTCGCTGAGCATTCTCGAATCGGATCCGAGCCCGGCGAACCAGATCCGAGCGTCGGTCACGTACAACCACGTCATCGAGGGCAGCCTCGCGCTCACCGGCTACTACGCGTGGCAGCGGGTGTGCACCGAACGCGCAATCCTGCCGGGCATGCAGGAACTCGTCCGCCGCATCGGGGACGACGAGCGCCGGCACATGGCATGGGGCACCTTCACGTGTCGCCGGCACGTCGCGGCCGACGACAGCAACTGGGATCTCGTCCAGCAGCGGATGACGGAGCTGATGCCGCACGCGCTGAACATGATCCAGTGGGTCAACGACCAGTTCGAAGAGCCGCCGTTCGGTATCGATCCGCAGGACTACCTCGTGTATGCGGCCGACCGGGCGCAACGCCGGCTCGGCGCGATCGAATCGGCGCGGGGCCGGCCGCTCGCGGAGATCGACCTGGACTACTCGCCCGAGACCCTCGAGGACACGTTCGGCGCCGAGGACGAGGCCGCGCTCGCGGAGGTCACGGCGGATCCGGCGACGACGTGATCGGGGTCTCGATCTCAGAGATCGCTTAATTCGGGCGGCTACCGTTCGCGGCTCTATGAGCGAACACCAGAACCCCCGCCGCAGACTCCGTACCCGCTCCGTGCGCCAGATCCTCGCCGTCCTGGGCGTGCTCGCCGTCGCCGTCGTCGGTGTGGTCGCCTACTTCGCCGTGGTCACCGACGACGCTCCCCGGAGCACGGACCCCGACACCTCGCTCGAGGCCGGTCCCGCCGACGATCCCGCCGCCGACGCGCTCGCCCGCGCGCGGCGCAGCCTGCAGCAGGCGAACCTGCCGCTGTCGATGCTGGGCGGTGGCGTCGACCAGCTGGTCGACGGGGGACGCCGGCTCGACGACGGCGCTCGGCAGCTCTCGGACGGCCTCGGCCAGGCGCGCGCGGGCGCGCAGCAATTGTCGGACGGGGTGGGCGAACTGAACGGTGGCGTGGGCCGGCTCGGTGACGGGGCGCAGCAGATCAGCGGCGGCGTGGACGAGGTGGTGGACCGGCTCACCGGCTTCGGCCGGATGCAGGCCGAGGTCACCGGGGCCCTGCGTCAGGTGGCCTCGACGCTCTCGGCGTCCGCCGATCCGGTGGCGCAGGGCGCGGCCGGACGGGTGGACGACCTGGTGGCGCGAATCGACACCGAGGGTCTCGGACCCGACACGCTGAGTCGACTCGCGACACTGAAGGACGGTGCCCGTCAGCTCTCGCACGAGCTGAACGATCCGTCCGCGGCATTCGTCGGTGGCGTCGGCCAGGTCGCCGAGGGTGCCCGCCAGTTGAGCGAGGGGCTGGTGCTCCTCGACGACGGCGGCAGGGCCCTGGCCGACGGGACCGGTCAGCTGGTCGACGGCACTGGGCCGATCACCCATGTGGTGCAGGGGCTCTCGACGAGCGTGACGGACGCATCGAAGGCGCTCCCCGGCGCCCGGACGCCGGCGACGGACGCGGACCGGATTCCGCAGGCCGCCGCGGACGTCGACGGCGGCGGCACGCCCGGCTGGGTGTTCGCGGCGGGCGCGGTTGCTCTGCTGGTGATCGTCGGTCTCGTCCGAGGCGCGTTCGTATGGGGCCGGCGGTCGGCGAACGGTCGATAGTTGCGCGAAATACCTCCGGGTTGGTTTCATCTACGGCGCACGTGGCCGCGTGGCCACGGTCGTCGGGAGGACACGGGGAGGGGCGGCGTCCATGCCGTATCTGGGTTTGATCGTGATGGTTCTGTGGGTCTTCTGTCTGGTGGACGTCATCGTCGCCGACGAGTACGCCGTGCGGAACATCCCCAAGGTGGCATGGGTCGTCGTGGTGCTCCTGCTGCCGCTGGTCGGGTCGGTGCTGTGGCTGGTGGTCGGTCGCCCCGAATCCGGGAGCGCACCGGCGCGGCGGCCCGCGCAGTCCACCCCGTTCCCGGAGTACGAGCGTCCCGGGCGGCACATCGCCCAGACGAGCGCGGACGACGAGGAGTTCCTGCGGCGCTGCCGTGAGCGCGCGGAGGAGCAGCGGCGCATCGCGCGCGAGCAACGCCGCGCCCAGTCCGACGACTGACCGGTCCGCCGGCGGTCAGCGCGGCAGCGGCAGCAACTCGACGGTCTGGCCGTCCACCGGGTCGGGCGGCAGGAGTGCCAGCGCCTCCCGGCCGATCAGCCCCGCCAGGTGGGCCGTGCGGACGACGGTGTCGGCGGCCCACGTGCCGTTCGCCCGACGTCCGACCGGCACGATCCGGGTGACGGCCGTCCCGGCGTCGGCGGCATTGCACACCGCGCCCGTCACCGCCACGGCCGGGGTCCGCGCGGTCAGCCCGTCGACCACCGCCGGCAGCATCGTCAGCAGCGTGGCCACCGCCGCCAGCGGATTGCCCGGCAGGCCCAGCACCACGCGCCCGTCCGGCAGCAGCGCGGTCACCTGCGACCCGCCGGGCCGGCACCGCACCCGGCCGACGACGATCCGGGCGCCCGCGCGGGCCAGGGCGGCGCGGAGCTGATCGGCGGCGCCGCCGCCGGTCGCGCCCACGACCACGATCACGTCGGCGTCGTCGGCGCCGCCCAACAGAGTGTCGAAGCCGGCCGCGGTGTCCGGCACATGGGTGTCGGCGACGGCCCGGACGCCGCAGTGCCACAGGAGGTCCGGCAGCACCGGTCCCAGCGAGTCCCGCGTCTGCCCGTCCTGGAGCGGGCCGTCGCGGCGGATCTCGTCGCCGGTGAGCGCGATGTGCGCCCGGACCGGACCGCGCACGGCGAGCTCGGCGACTTCGGCGCTCGTGGCCGCCGACAGCACCGCCGCGGTGACCGCGGTCCCCGCCTCCGCCAGATGGTGGCTGGGTTGCCAGTCCTCGCCGCGGCGGCGGGTGTCGTCCCGCACGGGGGCGTCGGCGCGACGGTGCAGCACCGCTGCGTCGCCGTCACCGGTGACGGCGACGAACTCGTCGCGGACCACCCCCGTCGCGCCGGCGGGCACCTGCGCCCCGGTGGCGATCCGGACGGCCTGCCCCGCGGTCAGCGAGAGTGCGGAGCGCGCTCCGGCGTACCGGATCACGTCCAGCAGCCGCCACGGTCCCGGCCCGGACACCGCGTACCCGTCCATCGCGGAGATGTCGAAGCGGGGAAGCGCTTCCGCGGCCACGAGGGGGGCCGCGAGGGTGGCGCCCCGTGCCGACACGAGCGGGACGGTGCGGATCGGGAGGGGCGGCACCGTCTTTCGGATCGCCGCGCGGGCCTCGTCGAGGTCCATCGGTTGCGGGACGTGTGCGGCGCGGGCCCGCGCGAGATCGGCGGGGGTGTCGCAGTCGTACACCCCGGACACCGCGACGGTCGTGTGCCGGTCCGGCACCAGGGCGCGCATCGGGCGATCGGTGAGCCGGTCGAGGCCGGCCAGCCGGGCCGCCAACGACCGTCGTCGCCACGCGGCCAGCAGGAACTGCGTGCGGCCGCACTCGTCCACGGCGAACGCCGCCTCGGCCTTCGGTTCCGCGGCGAGCCGGGCGGCCAGATCGGCCACGATGCCACGGTCGAGCGTGGGCAGATCGGACGCCACCACCACGACCGCGCCGTCGTCGGGGCCCGCGAGCGCGGCCAGCCCCGCGGCGAGCGCGGCGACCGGACCGGCACCGGCCGGCGACTCCTGCGTCTGCACGACGCGGCCGTCGAGATCGCCGCGACGCGGGCCGACGACCGCGATCCGCGCGCAGTCCGCCACGGCGTCGAGGACCGTGTCGAGCATCCGGCGGTCGCCCACGACCACCGCCGGCTTGTCCACACCGCCCATCCGCGTCGCGCGCCCTCCGGCGAGCACGATCGCGTCGACGGGACCGCCGGGGAGGCCGAATGTGCGCATGGCCTCATGCTGCCGCATGTGCGGTACCCGCGCGCGGGCGCGCCCGGGTCAGAAGCGGTGGCGTGCCCGTGCCAGGTCCACCCGCCCGTCGCGGATCGGGACCCCCTCCAGTTCGAGCCTCGCCAGCTGCCGGTGCGCCAGATGCGGGCTCGGCCGGCCGGAGGCGCCCAGGACCCGGTGCCACGGCAGGTCCGCGGAATCGGTCCGCATGATCCACCCGACCGTCCGTGGACTGGAAAGCCCTGCGGCCGAGGCGATGTCACCGTAGGTGGCCACGCTGCCGGCCGGGATCGACGCGACCAGTTCCCGGACGTGTTCGACCTGTGCGTCCGTGGTGGCGGCCACGACGCCCTCAGAGAAGCTTCCGGACCAGGGCGGCGACGTCGTCCGGCCGGGCGTGCGGGACCATGTGGTCGCAGTCGAGGTCGGCGATCGTCAGGTCCGCGCCCAGGTGTTCGGCGAGCGCGGCCCGGAACTGCGGAGTCACGTACGGCGGCTGCACCCGCAGGGCCTGCACGAGCACCGTCGGGGTGCCCTTCGGCGGCAGCACGTAGCCGCGGGCCATCTCGCCCCACGAGGCGACGACCGCCGGGACCGACATGCGCCAGCCGACCCGCCCGTTGTCCAGCCGAACCAGATGCTCGGCGAGGTCCGCGTCCAGGGCCTCGGCCGGCACGTCGGCCCACGAGCCGTGGATCTTCTCCGACCGGGCCTCGGCCGCGTCGGTGTAGTCCGGGTGGGCGACGACGAGCCCGGCGACCCGGCTCATCGTCTCCGGGTCCAGCCCGAGCGCCGGGTCGAGCAGGACGAGCCCGCGGATCCGGTCGGGCACCGTCCGCGCGAGGTGCAGCGCGATCGCGCCGCCGAACGAGTGGGCCATGACGACGACCGGTCCGGTGGCGTGCTCGTCGAGCACCCGGACGAGGTCGGCGACGTGCGTGTCGAGACCCCACGGCGGCGTCCACGGCGACCGGCCGTGACCGCGCAGATCGGGGGCGATGATGCGGGTGTCGCGCAGCTGGTCGGCGCCTAGCGCCTCCCACCGGCGGCCGTGTCCGGTGAGCCCGTGGAGCGCGAGCACCTCGGGTCCTCCGGGGGTGCCGAACAGGTACGTGTGGAGACCGCGCATGGTCTTCATGATGCCGGATGCGGGCGATGTCGGAGGTCTCTGGTGAGATTCTCGGCATGACAGCAGCGGGCGCATCCACCAGGCCGGCTCCGTCCGCGCGGCTCGTCGGGCGCACGGTCACCGAGGCCGAGGCGCGGACGTGGGCGCCCGCACCGGCGCGGGTGCTGACCGGTGCACCGCCGGGTCGTGGCTGGCATCCGTGGCAGATCCTGGGTGGCCCCGGCACGGGGAAGACCTCGCTCGTCGTCGACGCCGCGGTGGCGCGGATCACCGCGGGCGCCGACCCCGAATCGGTGCTGGTGCTGACGCAGTCGCGGCGCGCGGCGAACGCGGTGCGGGAACAGATCACCGCGGGGCTCCTCGGCGCCGAGTCCGGTGCCGCTGCGGTGGGCCGTCCACGGGCGACGCGGGAGCCGCTCGTGCGCACCGTGCACTCGTACGCCTTCGCAGTACTGCGCCTGCAGGCGGCCGCGCACGGCAACCCGCCGCCACGGCTGATCACCGGCTCCGAACAGGACTCGGTGCTGCGCGAGATGCTGCGCGGCGACATTGCCGACGGCGCCGAGCACTGGCCCGAACGGCTGCGCCCGGCACTGGGCATGACCGGCTTCGCGGTAGAGCTGCGCAACCTGATGCTGCGCGCCAACGAGCGGGGACTGGGGCCGGAAGACCTGATGGAGCTCGGACGCGCCCACGGCAAGCCCGAGTGGGTGGCGGCGGGCCGGTTCGCGCTGCACTACGAGCAGTCGATGCTGTTGCGCGCGTCCGTCGGGGTGGAGGCGCCCGAGGCGACGGCCCCGGCGCTCGACGCGGCCGAACTGATCAGCGCCGCGCTCACCGCCTTCGCCACCGATCCGGAGCTGTTGCAGCGGGAGCGCCGTCGCGTCCGTCACCTGCTGGTCGACGACGCGCAGCACCTCGACCCGCATGCCGCGCAGCTGGTGCGGGCGATCGGCACCGGGACCACGATGACCGCGATCGTGGGCGACCCCGACCAGTCGATCTTCGCGTTCCGCGGTGCGGACGCGCGGTTCCTCACCGAGATCGCCGACCGCGACGACCCGGCGCAGGTGATCCTCGACACGAATTACCGCGCGGCCCCCGACGTGGCGGCCGTCGCGGCCCGCGTCGCCGGCCGGCTGCCGGGCAATCCGCCGCAGCGCGGGGTGAGCGTGCCGGTCGACGCCGGCGACGGCGCCGACACCGGGCGCGCGGTGGTGCGGGTACTGACGTCGCCGGCCAAGGAGGCGGCGCTGGTCGCGGACACGCTCCGGCGCGCGCACCTGGTCGACGGGGTGCCGTGGTCGGAGATGGCCATCGTCGCGAGGTCGGTGCCGCGGGTGCTGCCGCCGCTGCGCCGGGCGCTGCTCGCCGCCGGTGTTCCCGTCGCGACCGCCGCCAGCGAGCTGCCGCTCGCCCGGCAGCACGGCGTCGCCGGCTTGCTGGCGGTGCTGCGCGCGCTGTCGGGCGACGAGTTCACCGGCGAGGACGCCCTCGCGTTGCTGTCGGGGCCGATCGGCGGCGCCGAACCGGTGAGCCTGCGGCGGTTGCGCCGCGGCCTGCGCCGCGTGGAACTCGCCGCCGGCGGTGACCGGGACTCGGCGGAGCTGCTGCGGGCGCTCGTCGTCGACGGCCCCGACGCCGACGGGCTCACGCACCTGCTGCCCGGCCTCACCGACGTCGAATCCGTCGCGCTGCGAAGGGTTCTCCAGGTGCTCCGTCGCGCCCGCATCCCGCTCGAGCGGGGCCGCGGGATCGAGGAGGTGCTGTGGGCGGCGTGGCAGGCCACCGGTCTCGAACGTCGCTGGGCGGCGGCGTCGGCGTACGGAGGCCCGATCGGAGCGCAGGCGGATCGCGACCTCGACGCCGTCGTCGCGTTGTTCGACGCGGCCGCCGACTACGTCGACCGGCTGCCCCGCGCCCAGTTGGCGGGGTTCGTCGACTTCTTGGTCGAGCAGGAGATCCCCGGGACGGCACGCGCCCGCGCGGTGGCCGAGCAGGAGACCGTGACCATCCTCAGTGCCCACTCGGCGGCGGGGCGGCAGTGGCAGGTGGTCGCGGTCGTCGGCGTCCAGGAAGGACTGTGGCCGAGTCTGGGCGCACGCGGGACGCTGCTGGGCACCGAGGAACTGATCGACCTCACCAGCGGGGTGGGACACGCGGACACCGTGACACCGGGCACGCTGTCGCGGACCGCGCCGCTGCTGGCCGAGGAACGTCGCCTGTTCCTGGTGGCGTGCAGCCGGGCCCGGTCGTCGCTGCTCGTCACGGCAGTCGACTCGTCGAGCGGCGACAACGAACTGGTCCGGTCCCGCTTCGTCGACGACCTGCTCGGCGGCGAGGACGCCGATGCCGAGAACGCCGAGGTGGCACCGGAGCAGGAGAACCCTCGCGTGCTGGCACTGCCGGCGCTGGTCGCCGAACTCCGCAGCGTCGTGTGCGACCCCGCGGTCGCCGAGTCCGACCCGGGCCGGCAACGCCGGGCCGCGCAGCAGCTCGCGCGATTGGCCGCGGCCGGGGTCCGCGGTGCACACCCGGAGCACTGGTACGGCACCGGCGAACCCAGCTCGGAGGCGGCGCTGTGGGACCCGGCCGACGGCCCCGTTCCGCTGTCGCCGTCCACGATCGAGCTGATCGACAACTGCCCGTTGCGGTGGATGCTCGAACGACACGGTGGCACGGACGGCGACACCACGCACGCGATCGCCGGGACGCTCGTGCACACGCTGGTGCAGGCGCTCGCCGGGCACATCCCGCCGGACCGGATCGACCAGGCGCTCGAAACTGCCTGGGACGCGGTGGATCTGGGGTCGGAGTGGTACTCGCGACGCGAGCTCGAACGCACCCGCGGGATGCTCGACAACTTCGCGAACTGGCTGCGCAGTACCCGCTCCGAGCTCACCGAGGTGGGTGTCGAGGTGTCGGTGGACGGAGTGCTCGAACCGCGCGCCGACGGCGAGGCGGCGGTGCGGATCCGGGGCCGGATCGACCGGCTCGAACGGGACGCCGAGGGACGGCCGGTGATCATCGACGTCAAGACCGCCAAGAACCCGGTGACGAAGGAACAGGCGCACGAACACGCACAGCTCGCGGCGTACCAGGTGGCGGCGGCGCGCGGCCTCGTCGAGGGCGAGCCGGCGGCGACACCGGGGGGTGCCCGGCTCGTGTTCGTGGCCAAGCCGCACAACAAGGAGGGTGCGACGCAACGGATGCAACTCGCGCTCGACGACGAGGGACTCGAGCTGTGGGAGAACGTGATCCACGATGCGGCGGCGGCGACTCGGGGTCCCACGTTCACGGCGCGGATCAACGACGGTTGCCGGCACTGCCCCGTACTCGCCAGTTGTCCGGCACACGACGAGGGACGGCAGGTGACGTCGGAGTGACCACGCACGAACGCAACGACGGTGGCCGGGTTCGCCGATTCGTCAGCCCCGCCGAACTGGCCGAGGCCCTCGGCCAGTTCCCGCCGACCCCCGAGCAGGCCGCGGTCATCGAGGCGCCGCTCGGGCCGACGCTCGTCGTGGCCGGGGCCGGGGCCGGCAAGACCGAGACGATGGCCGCGCGGGTCGTGTGGCTGGTTGCCAACGGGCTGGTGGAACCCGAACAGGTCCTGGGGTTGACGTTCACCCGCAAGGCGGCGCAGCAGCTCACCAGCCGGATCCGGAAGCGGCTCGCGAAACTTGCCGGCTCGGCGCTGGTGCGGGACCTCGATCCCGGCGGTGGGCTGCGGTCGCGCATCCTCGGCAGCGAACCCGAGGTGAGCACCTACCACTCGTACGCCGGCCGGCTGCTGTCCGAGCACGGCCTGCTGCTGCCCATCGAACCGTCCGCGACGTTGCTGTCCGAGACCGAGCTGTGGCAGCTCGCGTACCGGGTGGTGAGCGCGTGGGACGGCGACCTCGACACCGACCGCAGTCCGGCGTCGATCACCGAGTCGGTGCTCGCGTTGTCGGGACAGCTGGCCGAGCACCTCGTCGAGCCCGCGGATCTGCGCGAGGCGCACACCGAACTCGACAAGTTGATCCACACGCTGCCGGCCGGCCCCAGACAGAAGGGCGGACCGTCCAAGCCGCTGCTGAACCTGCTCGAGGTGCAGCACCAGCGCCTGGACCTGCTGCCGTTGGTGCAGCGGCTGGCCGAGACGCTGCGCCGGGAGGGATCGCTCGACTTCGGGAGCCAGATGTCGCTCGCCGCGCGCGTGGCCGCCGAACATCCCGAGGTGGGCCGGTGCGAACGGTCCCGCTTCCGGGTGGTGCTGCTCGACGAGTACCAGGACACCGGTCACGCGCAGCGCGTGCTGCTATCGTCCCTGTTCGGCGGCGGGGCGGACGCGGGCCTCGCGCTCACGGCGGTCGGCGACCCGATGCAGTCGATCTACGGCTGGCGCGGCGCCTCGGCCGCCAATCTGCCGCGCTTCGCGACCGACTTCCCGCTCCCCGACGGCACCCCGGCGCCCACCCTGGAACTGCTCACCAGCTGGCGCAACCCGCCGGAGGCGCTCGAGTTGGCCAACATGGTGTCCGATCCCTTGCGGGACCGCGGCGTCGCGGTCAGCATGCTGCGGGCCCGTCCGGGCGCCGTCCCGGGCGATGTCCGCCTGGCGCTGCTCGACACCGTCGCGGGGGAGCGGGCGTGGGTGGCCGACCGGATCGCTGCCGAATACGCGGCAGCGCGCGCGGAGAGCGGGAAACCGCCCACCGCGGCGGTCCTGGTGCGCCGCAACGCCGACGCCGCGCCCGTCGCGGAGGAACTGCGGGCGCGGGGACTGGCCGTCGAGGTCGTCGGCCTCGGCGGACTGCTGCACACGCCCGAGGTCGCGGACGTCGTCGCGATGCTGCGGCTGGTGGCCGACCCCATGGCCGGCAGCGCCGCGGTCCGCGTGCTCACCGGCGCCCGCTGGCAGATCGGTGCCGCGGATCTACGCGCGCTGTGGCGCCGCGCCGGCGAGCTCGGCATCCGGACCGGGTACGGCACGTCGGGTGCGGTCACCGACGCCGCGGCGCTCGGCGACGCCCTCGGCAGTGCGCTGCCGGGAGAACACGCCGAGCAGGCAGGCCTGGCCGACGCCCTCGCCGATCCCGGCCCTGCGCAGCGGTATTCGGAATCCGGCTACGTGCGCATCTGCGCCCTCGCGGCGGAGTTGGCGTCGCTGCGTGAACGCCTGGGCCAGCCCCTCACCGAGCTGGTGGCCGAGGTCGAGCGGGTCATCGGTATCGGCATCGAGGCGCAGGCGCGGACCCGGATCGGTGACGTGGGCGGCGCCGGCCGGGAGCACCTCGACGCGTTCGCCGACGTGGTGGCCGGTTACGCGAACCGTTCGTCGGCCACCCTCACCGGTCTGCTGTCGTTCCTCGCGGCCGCCGAGCACGTCGAGAACGGCCTGACGCCGGGCGAGGTGGAGGTGGCGCCCGACCGGGTGCAGGTGCTGACGGTGCACTCGGCGAAGGGCCTCGAATGGGAGGTGGTCGCGGTGCCCCACCTGACCGGGGGGGTGTTCCCGTCGACTCAGGCGTCGGCGACGTGGCTCGGATCGGTCGCCGAACTGCCGCCGACGCTGCGCGGTGATCGCGCCGTGCCCGGTGAATCCGCCGACGGCGTCCCCGTTCTCGACCTCGAGAACGTCTACGACCGCAAGGACCTCGAGAACGAGATCGACGCGCACAAGAAGGCGTTGGCGCGTCGCCGGCTCGACGAGGACCGACGGCTGTTCTACGTCGCACTCACCCGGACCGAACGGGCGCTGTTCGTCTCCGGGCACCACTGGACCGAGTCCGGACCCACACCCAAGGGGCCGTCGCCGTTCCTGTCGGAACTCCACGACCTGGTCTCGACGTGGGAGGGCGCGCCCCTCGGCGTCATCGACGAGTGGGCGCCCGCACCGGACGACGGCAGCGAGAACCCGTTGACCGCGACACCGCGGACGGCGCAGTGGCCGCGGGATCCGCTGGGCCGGCGGCGCGCCGACGTCGAACAGGGTGCCCGTCTGGTCCGCGACGCGCTGGCAGCGCTGCGCGCGGGTGCGGGGGAGGAGCACGGCGGCGAGGAGCCCGGCGAGGATCCCGACAACTGGGCGGCGGACGTCGACGCCCTGCTCGCCGAGCGCGCCGCGCGGGGCGCGGGCACCGCGGACGTCGAGCTGCCGGCGCAGATGTCGGTGAGTCAGCTCGTGGATCTGGCGGCCGACCCGGACGAGCTGGCCGCGCGGCTCCGCCGACCGCTGCCGTTCCCACCGAACCCGTTGGCCCGCCGCGGAACCGCGTTCCACGCATGGGTGGAACGCCGGTTCGGCGCGACGCGGCTGTTGGACTTCGACGAGCTGCCGGGCGCCGCGGACACCGGCGTCGGTACCGAGACCGAACTGGCGCTGCTGCAGGACGCGTTCCTGCGGTCGCCGTGGGCGGACCGCAACCCCGTCGAGGTGGAGGTGCCGTTCGAGACCTCCGTGGCCGGCACCGTTCTGCGCGGACGGATCGACGCGGTGTTCGCCGACCCCGACGGCGGCTGGACGGTGATCGACTGGAAGACCGGCGCGGAGCCGTCGGCGGCGAACGAGCGGGCCGTCGTGATGCAGTTGGCGGCGTACCGGCTGGCGTGGGCGGAACTGATAGCGGCGCGCGAGTCGCAGGCCACGGGCCGGCCCGCCGCGCCGCCGATGGACAAGGTGCGGGCCGCGTTCCACTACGTCCGCACCGGACGAACCATCGCACCCTCGGACCTGCCCGACGCGGAGCGGCTCGCCCGGCTGATCCGCAACGCCGGGGACCGGCCCGAGGACTGACCGGGTCAGCGCGCGTTGCGGCGGGCCTTCAGGGCCTGGGTCACCAGCGGGACCTGGATCGGGAGCCGCCCGAGCGCGACTGCCTTCGCGGGCAACGACGTTCGGCTCGACCGCAGCCAGTCGACGGCCATCTGCACGTTGGCCGGGAACACCGCGACGAACAGCGCGGCCGCCAGCCCGGCCCCGGCCCGGCGGGTGCGGGGAACCGCGAGGGCCGCGGCGGTGGCCAGTTCCGCGGCACCGGAGACGTAGGTGTAGGTGCGGGCGCGGCCCGGCAGCGCCGACGGCACGATCGTGTCGAACGGCTGGGGGCGCGCGAAGTGCAGGACCCCGGCGCCGGCCAGCAGGGCGGCCAGGCGCAGCGCGGGTGCCTGGCTGGCGGGAGAAGATGACGTCATCGCCCCACCCTGCCCGATTCGCCCGCCGGCAGCCACCGTCGCGGGCCGGTTTTGCCGTGGCGTTCCGCGATTGTCGGATCCGCGGCTAGGCTGCCATCCGATGTGCACGCCGAGATGGAGACAGGAACGAATGAATGCCCGGTAGGTTGAGTGCGCGGTTCCGGAACTCGGACACGCTGACGGATCGGCCGGACTTCACGCTCGTCGGCGTGCTCAGGGTCCCCGAGATGCAGACCAGCCCGGCCCGGGCCATCGCCCGCCGCGTCTCGTACGCGCTGGCGGCGCTGGCGCTGGCGGTGCTCGTGGTCTACATCGACCGGAGCGGCTACAAGGACGCGCAGGACAACGAGCTCTCGCTCCTGGACTGCCTCTACTACGCGACGGTGTCGCTGTCGACCACCGGCTACGGCGACATCACCCCGATCACCCCGGAAGCGCGGCTGATCAACGTTCTGGTCATCACCCCGCTCCGCATCTTCTTCCTCATCGTCCTGGTCGGTACGACGCTCTCTGCCCTCACCGAGAGCTCCCGCCAGACCTTCAAGATCCAGCGCTGGAGGCACCGCGTGCGCAACCACACCGTCGTCGTCGGGTTCGGCACCAAGGGCCGCACCGCCATCGATGCCATGCTCGGCGACGGCATCGTGCCGTCGGACATCGTCGTCGTCGACACCGACCAGGCGGTGCTCGACACCGCCGCGGGGCTGGGACTGGTCACCGTGCACGGCTCGGCCACCAAGTCCGACGTACTGCGGCTCGCGGGCGTGCAGAACGCGGCCTCGATCATCGTCGCCGCGAACCGGGACGACACCGCGGTGCTGGTGACGCTGACCGCCCGCGAACTGGCGCCCAAGGCGAAGATCGTCGCGGCCATCCGGGAGACCGACAACGCGCACCTGCTGCGGCAGTCGGGCGCCGACTCCGTCGTGGTGTCCTCCGAGACGGCGGGCCGGCTCCTCGGCATCGCGCGGACCACACCGAGCGTCGTGGAGATGGTCGAGGACCTGCTCACCCCCGAGGCCGGATTCGCGATCGCCGAACGCGAGGTGGAACCGGAGGAGATCGGCGGATCCCCGCGTCACCTCTCGGACATCGTCCTCGGCGTGGTCCGGGACGGGCAGCTGCTCCGAGTGGGTTCACCCGAGGTCGACGCCGTCGAGGCGAACGACCTCCTGCTCTACATCAAGCGCGTCGGCAACTGACGCGGGCACGGCCGCCGGTGGCCGACCGCGGCCCACAGTAGGGTCGGACCGTGCCCGATTTCACCGCGTCCGGATTCACCCTCACCGAGCCCCCGCTGCTGTCCCGAGCTGCCGTCGACCGTGCCGAACATCTGCGTTCGGACCCGGACGCGCTGCGCGCCGGCTGGGCGGACGCACTGCTGCTGCGGGTGGACCGTCGCGGGCAGACCCGGATCTCCGACGGTGACCTGGCCTTCGACGACGCGACCTCGCTCGGCGCGGAGCCGGTGCCGGGCGCGGTGTTCCTGGGGCTGCGCGGCGGCCGGCACGTGTGGGCGGTGCGGGTCTCGGCGATGACGGGCGAGCTGGGCGATCTGCGCGCGATGGGGCACCGGCTCGACGAGACCGACGCGGGCCTGCTCACGACGGCGGTAGCGCTGCTGAGCTGGCACGACAACGCCGGGTTCAGCGCCATCGACGGCGCCCCCACCGAGCCGACGATGTCGGGGTGGTCGCGCATCAGCACCAGCACCGGGCACGAGGAGTTTCCGCGGACCGACCCGGCGGTGATCTGTCTGGTGCACGACGGCGGTGACCGGGTGCTGTTGGCGCGGCAGCCGTCGTGGCCGCCGCGGATGTTCTCGGTACTCGCGGGCTTCGTGGAGGCGGGGGAGTCGCTCGAGACGTGCGTGGTGCGGGAGATTCGCGAGGAGGTGGGCGTCGACGTCTCCGACGTCCGGTACCTGGGCAGTCAGCCGTGGCCGTTCCCGCGCTCGGTGATGCTGGGGTTCGCGGCCGTCGCCGATCCCGCCGCCGCGTTCACGTTCACGGACGGCGAGATCGCCGAGGCCCACTGGTTCACCCGTGAGCAGGTCCGCCGCGCGCTCGGCGCCGGCGACTGGGCGTCCGCCACCCGGCAGTCGTCGGACGCGGAACTACTGCTGCCCGGCTCGATCTCCATCGCGCGGGTGATGGTGGAGTCGTGGGCGGGGCAGGACTGAGGACCCGGAGGCGGTCCTAGAGGCCCAGCGCCTGCTTGACCTGCGCCAGTGACGGGTTGGTGGCGGTGCTGCCGTCCGCGTACTTGACGGTGGGCACCACGTGGTTGCCGCCGTTGACGCTGCCGACGAACCGCGCCGCCGCGGGATCGTCCTCGATGTCGATCTCGACGTACGAGATGCCGTTCTCGTCGAGCTGCTTCTTGAGGCGACGGCAGTAGCCGCACCACGTGGTCGAGTACATGGTCAGAGCAGGAGCTTGGGTAGTCACGGCGCCTATAACACCACGGTCGGTCTCCTCTGTTCCCGCGTGGGCGCACGTCACACCGGTCCCGGGTGCGGACGGCACCTGTCGGTGCGCCCTGAGAGGATGGACGTCATGTCAGCGGATGCCAGCCCGGAGAACGTAGCGACCAGGCTCGAGGAGGGACTGGATCCGCAGCAGTCCGCCGCCGTGCTCGCTCCCCGCGGCCCGGTGTGCGTGCTCGCCGGTGCCGGTACCGGCAAGACCCGCACCATCACGCGCCGGATCGCGCACCTGGTCGCGGCCGGGCACGTGTCGGCCGGCCAGGTGCTGGCGGTGACGTTCACCGCGCGCGCGGCGGGCGAGATGCGCGGGCGGCTGCGCGGTCTCGGCATCGGTGGCGGGGGCCCGCAGGTGCAGGCCCGCACGTTCCACGCCGCGGCGCTGCGACAGCTCAAGTACTTCTGGCCGCAGGTCATCGGCGACACCGACTGGCGCCTGCTGGACCGCAAGTTCGCGCTCGTCGGGCAGGCTGCGAGCCGGGTGGGGCTGTCGACCAGCACCGAGAGCATCCGTGACCTCGCGAGCGAGATCGAATGGGCCAAGGGCTCGCTCGTCGCGCCCGAGGACTACCCGGCTGCCGCCGCGCGGGCCCGTCGCGACGTTCCGGCCGACGCCGCGCAGGTGGCGTCCGTCTACTCCGGGTACGAGGCCCTCAAGACGCGGGACCCGGACGGCATCCTGCTGGACTTCGACGACCTGCTGCTGCACACCGCGATCGCGCTCGAGGACAACGCCGCCGTCGCCGAGGAGTTCCGGGACCGCTACCGCTGCTTCGTGGTCGACGAGTACCAGGACGTCACGCCGCTGCAGCAGCGCGTACTCGACGCGTGGCTGGGCGAGCGCGACGACCTGACGGTGGTCGGCGACGCCAACCAGACGATCTATTCGTTCACCGGGGCCACCCCGAAGTTCCTGCTGGACTTCTCGCGGCGCTTCCCGGACGCCACCGTCGTCCGGCTCGAGCGGGACTATCGGTCGACGCCCGAGGTGGTGTCGCTGGCGAACCGGGTGATCGGCGCGGCGCGCGGGCGCATCGCGGGCACCCGGCTGCAGTTGATCGGTCAGCGCGCCCCCGGCCCGGAGCCGACGTTCGCCGAGTACGACGACGAGCCGGCCGAGGCCGCGGCCGTCGCGAAGCAGATCGCCAAGCTCATCGACCGCGGGGTCGAGCCCGCCGAGATCGCCGTGCTCTACCGCATCAACGCGCAGTCCGAGGTCCACGAGCAGGCGCTCACCGAGGCGGGCATCCCGTACCAGGTGCGCGGCGGTGAGGGCTTCTTCCAGCGCCAGGAGGTGCGCCAGGCGATCACCGCACTGCGGCAGGTCGCCGGGCGGGACGATCTGCCGGACGGCGCCGACACCGGGGAGGCACTGGTGACGCTCGTGCGCGCGGTGCTGGTCCCGTTGGGGCTCACCGACGTCGAGCCGGCCGGTGTGCAGGCCCGGGAACGGTGGAACTCGCTCACCGCGCTGGTCGCGCTCACCGAGGAACTGCTGGCACAGGACGCGCAGCTGACCCTGCGCGGCCTCCTCGGCGAACTGGCCGCCCGCTCGGAGGCGCGGCATCCACCGGTGGTCCAGGGCGTCACGCTGGCGTCGCTGCACGCCGCCAAGGGCCTGGAGTGGGACGCGGTGTTCCTCGTCGGGCTCAACGAGGGCACGCTGCCCATCGCGCACGTGCTGGGCGACTCCAAGTCGCCCGACGACGAAGCCGGGATCGAGGAGGAGCGCCGCCTGCTCTACGTCGGGGTCACCCGTGCCCGCGAGCACCTGGCACTGTCGTGGGCGCTGGCCCGCAACGAGGGCGGACGCAAGTCCCGCCGCCGGTCCCGATTCCTCAACGGGCTCATCCCGGACGATTCTCCGGCGTCGCGGATCGCCCGCCCCGCGCAGTCCAAGCGGTCGCGGCCGCGGTGCCGCGTCTGCGGTAAGCAACTGATGGGCGCGACGGCGACCATGCTCGGCCGGTGCGAGGCGTGCCCGTCCAACCTCGACATCGAGCTGCTCGAGACGCTCAAGGAATGGCGCCGGGACCGGGCCCGGGAGATGAAGGTTCCGGCGTATGTGGTGTTCAGTGACAACACGCTGACCGCGATAGCCGAACAGCAGCCGCAGGACGAGCGAGCCCTCGTGGCGATCCCGGGAATCGGGGCCAAGAAGCTCGAGCAGTACGGCTCGGACGTGCTGGCGCTGGTGCGCGGTGAACGCTCCGCCGCGGCGCTGGACCCGAGCTGACGTCCCGCGGTATAACCGCAGGTCAAAAATAACTTGTGCGGTCTGTTCGGGTCCCATACCCTGGACTGCACGCCACGGGGAAACTCGTGTGCGGTGACGATATCCGATCCACGGATGCCTCGGCCGAAGCCTCGGTCGGGCCCGTGACGACGTGAGAGGGAGGTGGCAGCGATGACCAACTGGAACGCATTTGCGGCAGGCGCATCGGTGCCGGCGTTCGCACGCGCATACCTCCCTGCGGCCGAAGTGGCCGCCGCGAGCGTCGCGGCGACAGCACCGCACGCCATCCGTCTGCGCGCAGCAGCAGCCCGCGCATCCGTGGCCAGGAGCAGACACCGAACCGTTCGGTAGATACTCCGCCCGTCCTCCCGAGGCCACGGATCGCATCAGCGAACCGTGGCCTTCGTGTTTCGAGCTCTCTCGCTCCAGGCCCTCGACCGCGGTTCGTCCCGAACCCCGAAAGCCGGCACGAGCCGCGAGTGCATCACTCGAAACGACAAGGAGAAGACGTGTCTACCGTGACATGCCGAGTACGAACCACGAACCGCACCGTTTCCAACGGCCAGGGAGTCGTCCGCTCGGCAGGCCGGGAATTGCCCTGCCGGACCGGAGACAACCCCGACCTGTGGTTCGCCGAGACTCCTGCCGACCTCGAACGAGCCAAGGCGCTGTGCGGCGGTTGCCCGATCCGCAGCCGGTGCCTCGACGCCGCGCTCGATCGTGCGGAGCCGTGGGGAGTCTGGGGCGGCGAGATCATCGAACAGGGGGTCGTCATCGCCCGTAAGCGGCCGCGTGGGCGACCACGGAAGAACCCCGTGCCGCCGGAGAAAACGCTGGTGTGCGCATGACCGGCGCTCGTGGACTTCCCGTGCGGAAGTCCACGAGCCCGTGGTCGGTCACGCCCCGTCGAGGGTTTCCAGGTCGGCGTCCGCGTCGGCGAAACCGGGCAGCCACCGCGTGAGGATGCCCATGTACGGCGCGTAGGCGTCGAGCTGTGCGCAGATGCCCACCGAGCCCAGCAGCACCCGGAAGATCATCACGTACTCGGGCGGGAGGTTGAGCGCCCGGGCGGTGCGGAAGTTGGTGCTCGTGAAGTCGGTCGCCGTACCGGCGGCCTTCTGCAGCCACGCCCGCGTGAAGTGGAACGACTCGGTGCGGATCGGGTCGGTGAACGGGCGTAGGTAGTCCGCGATCTCCTCGTCGGTGACGGTACGGCCGGGCAGCACGAAACCGTTGTCCCGCAACAACTCCGTCAGCTCGTCGAACCGCTCCTCGAGGTTGAGGCGGACCATCCTGCCCAGTACCGGCGGCAGTCCGTTCGGCATCGGCGCCGTCGCACCGAAGTCGATGACCCCGAGGCGGCCGTCGTCGTGCAGCATGAAGTTGCCCGGGTGCGGGTCGCAGTGCAGCAGGCCCACCCGTGCGGGGGAGACGAAGTGGAACTCCGCGAGCAACGCGCCGGCGGTGTTGCGCTGCTCGACGGTGCCGTCCGCGATGATCGCCGACAACGGGGTCGCCGACATCCACTCGGTGACGACCACCTTGGGGGCGCTCGCGACCACGCGGGGAACCACGAACCGGTCGTCGCCGTCGAAGACCTTCGCGAACGCCCGCTGGTTGTTCGCCTCGATGCGGTAGTCGAGTTCCTCCTCGGTCCGCGCGCTGAGCTCGTCGAGGACCGGTTTGATGTCGGTGCCGGGCATCACCGAGGCGAACAGTCCCGCGAACCGCGACAGGGTCCGCAGGTCCGCACGCAAGGCCTCGTCGGCGCCGGGGTACTGCACCTTGACGGCCACGTCCCGGCCGTCGGACCACACCGCGCGGTGCACCTGCCCGATGCTGGCCGAGGCGGTGGGTACGTCGTCGAAGTGGGCGAAGCGCTCGCGCCACTTGGTGCCGAGCTGCTGGTCGAGCACCCGGTGAACCTGCTTGGCGGGTAGCGGCGGCGCTTCGGCCTGGAGCTTGGTGAGCGCCTCGCGGTAGGGCTCGCTGAACTCCTCGGGGACCGCCGCCTCCATCACGCTGAGGGCCTGGCCGAGCTTCATCGCGCCGCCCTTGAGCTCGCCGAGCACGGTGAACAGCTGTTCGGCCGCCCGCGACGTCAGCTCCGCGTCGATCGCGTCACGGTCCCCGCCGGCCAGCTTCTTACCGAAACCCATCGCGGCGCGCCCGGCGATGCCCAGCGGAATGCTCGCGAGCTTGGCGGTGCGGGCGCTGCTTCTGCGGGGGATGTCGGACACCAGACCATCATGGCGGAAGATTCTGGGGTTCGTCCAAGAAAATCGGCGATCGTGAGCATCCACACCGAGGGTTGCGCGGCCACGGTCGGAGTGCAAGACGGTGCCGGTCCAGGTCGAGTTCGAGGGTCGCGTCCAGGCTCGCCGGCACCGGACGGGCCACCCCGGAGAGCACCTTCTCGAGCTGGCCGAGCGCGACCGCGGCGGTCGCCATGACGGTGGACGGACCCGCGTGCCCCACCCGCCCCAGCAGCTGCGCGGCGACGTGCGGCCACTCCTCGTCCGCGGCACATCGCGTCAGGTCGGCACACCGCAGGCAACTGGTGCGTCCGGGAAGTACGAGCGGCCCGACGATGCCCTTCCCGTCGCGCAGCCGCACCGGCAGGTGGGCGATGCCCGCGGTGAACAGCGCGTCGATCAGGCGGGGATCGGGGACCAGGTCGTCGGTGAGCACGACGCACATGCAGTTCCACCGGCGCACGTCGGTGTCGCTCGTGAAGTGGGTGGACCGGGTCAGGCGGATCGGGGCTCCGGTGAGCCCGGCCGCGATCGCGTCGGCCAGCGGGCCGCGACCGTGCACCCGGACGGCCGGTGCCGGGTCGGGCGCAGCAGAGGCCGGGCTGAGAAGTCCGGCCTCGTCGAGCTCGCTGAGCAGCGCCGACATGTCGGTGGGCGTGATCCCGTAGTCGACGGCGCGCCACACCACGGTGGGCCGCGACGTGCGGCCGTCGAGGAGTCCGAGCACCGACACGAGCGCGGCCGCCTCCACGCCGTCGGGCGGGGTGAGTAGCAGCGCGGTGTCGGGGTCCCAGCCGATCTGGACGCGGCCGCTGGGGCGGGTCAGGATGGGCCGCCGAGGATCGAGCGCGGGACGCTGCACGGTGCGGGCGGAAGCCGGGGAAGCCGGGGTCATGCCGTCGACCCTGGCAGACCCCGGTGAGTCGGCGAGCCGGTTCGACGCGGTTGTCCACAGGACGGCAGCGCGCCGACCTGCGCTTTCGGTGGTGATGGCAAGTCGCCGGCAAATCCGCGGTGGGGGTTGTCGGGACGGGTCGCTAGCGTGGTGGCCCGTGACTGGCAGCGGAACCTCCGACCACCGGACGCCCGAGGTGGAGATTCGCCGTAGCGCGCGGCGGCGGCGCACCGTCAGCGCGCGCCGCGAGGGCGACAAGGTGATCGTGCTGATGCCGACCGGGATGTCGAAGGCCGCGGAGGCCGAACTGGTGGCCGAGATGATCGGCAAGCTCGACCGCGCGGACCGCCGCGCCGCGGCCCGCGCCGAGCGCAGCGACATCGAACTCACCGAACGCGCGGCGCGGCTGTCGGCGCGCTGGCTGCGCGGTGCCGCGGAGCCCGTCTCGATCCGGTGGGTGCCGTCGATGCGGACGCGGTGGGCGTCGTGCACACCGACGGACGGCACCATCCGCGTCAGCGAACTGCTGCGGACGGTGCCGTCGTACGTGCTCGACTACGTGCTGGTCCACGAGCTGGTGCACCTGTACGTCGCGGGCGGGCACAACGACTGCTTCTGGGAGGAGGTGCGCCGCTATCCGCGGACCGAACGCGCGATCGGCTACCTCGAGGCGTACTCGGTGGTCACGCGGCAGCCGGATCTCGTAGGCGTCGACGGCGCCGACGGTACGGACGGCGCCGACGACGACATCGACGATTCGGTCGGTTAGTCGTCGGACCGGTCGGGGGAGCCTTCGCCGGTCTCGCCGCTCCCGCGGTTCTTCTCCTCGCGTTCGCGTGCCTCGGTCTGCTCGAGCTGCGCGATCGGGTCGTGGAAGGTGCCGGAGTCGCCCCCGAGGATCCGGTCGACGAACGCGGCCGGGTTGTCCAGGTCGGAGGAGTCCGGCAGCAGGTCCGGGTGCGCCCAGACGCCGTCCCGGGCGTCGACGCCGGTGTCCGTGGTGAGGCGACGCCACAGGTGCGCGGCCTCGCGCACCTTGCGTGGACGCAGCTCCAACCCGACCAGGGTCGCGAACGTCTGCTCGGCGGGCCCGCCGGTCGCGCGGCGACGGCGCAGCGTCTCGGTGAGCGCCGCGGCGCCCGGGAGGCGGTCGCCGAGCGCCTCGGACACGACCGTCTCCACCCAGCCCTCGACGAGCGCCAGCATCGTCTCGAGGCGCTCGAGCGCCTGCTTCTGCTCGGGCGTGGTCTGCGGCTCGAACGCGCCCTGCTGCAGGATCTTCTCGATCTGCGAGGGGTCGGTGAGCGCCGACGGGTCCAGGCCCTGCGCGGCCTCCTCGATCGCCGAGAAGTCCATCTTGATGCCGCGTGCGTAGTCCTCGACGGTGGAGAGCAGACGCTGCCGCAGCCACGGTACGTGGCTGTAGAGGCGCTGGTAGGCGGCCTCGCGGGCCGCGATGAACACGAGCACCTCGCGGTGCGGCTGCTCGAGGCCCTCGCTGAACGCCTCGATGGCAGTCGGCAGCAGCGCGGCGGTCCCCGCCGGTCCCAGCGGCAGCCCGATGTCGGTGGAGGTGAGGACCTCCTTCGACAGCTGGCCGAGCGCCTGGCCCAGCTGGGAGCCGAAGGTGAGCCCGCCCATCTGCGTCAGCATGCCGGCCATGGGGCCGATCATGTTCCGCGCCTCCTCGGGCAGACCCTCGATCCACATGCCGGACACCTGCTGGGCTACGGGATCACACAGCCGCTTCCACGTGTCGAGCGTGCCGTCGAGCCAGTCCTCGGCCGTCCACGCCACGGTGCGCGTCGCGCCGGCCGGCAGCGTGGTCGCGCCGTCGAGCCACAGCTCGGCCAGGCGGGCGGCGTCGGTCACCGCGGACGTGGTGCCCTCCGTGATGGGGGTCACCGATCCGATCTGCTGACGCGCGAGGTTCTTCGCGACGTCGTAGTTGACGGGGCCGCCCTGGCCGCCCTGACCCATCGCGCTGCCCATGCCGCTGAGCATCTGCCCGAACTGGGTGAGCATCTGGCCGAGCGCCGCGGGATCGAACCCACCGGCGGGTCCACCCGCGCCGCCGAGGCCGAACGCGCTCGGATCGAAGCCGAACGGCTGACCGGACGACCCGCCCTGTTCCCCGCCCGAGTCCTTCTTACGGTCCGGGTCGTCGTCGGAGTTGGAGAAGCCGAAGGGCAGATCGCTCATGGTTTCAACGGTACAAGGCGCGGCGCGCCGTGGCCCGTGCGGAGATCACGCTCACGGCGAACATCGGCCGCCACGAGCCCCGGTCCGGTGAGGTGCGCCGGGGCGCGGGCCCGACGGTGGCCTCTATCCTGGCCACGTGAATCGACGGATGGTGACCCTCCTGGCAGCGTTGGCCCCGGTCGCGGCCCTGGGTGTGTTGGGGACGACGGTGCAGGTGCCGTTCGTCGCGCTCGGCCCCGGCCCCACGGTCGACACGCTCGGTGAGGCCGACGTCGACGTGGACGGGCAGATCCAGCGCCGGCCCGTGGTCGACATCGAGGGCACGGCCGTCGATGCGACGAGCGGCAACCTCAACATGACGACGGTCGCGGTCCGCGACAAGCTGACGCTGTTCGACGCGCTCGGGCTGTGGGCGAGCGGTCGGCAGGGGCTCGTCCCCCGCGAGGAGGTGTACCCGCCGGACCGGTCCAAGAACGAGATCCAGGACGAGAACACCGCGCAGTTCACGAAGTCGGAGAACAGCGCCGAACTGGCCGCGTTGCGGTACCTCGGGCTGCCGGTCGCCCTCGAACTGACCACGGTCGGCGACGACGGCCCCGCGGCATCGGTGCTGAAGCCGGGGGACGTGCTGCTGCGGGTGGACGGGAAGCCGGTCGACACTCTGGTCAGCCTGCAGGAACTCATCGGCGCCACCGCCCCGGGGACGATCGTGCAGGTGACCTATCGGCGGGACGGGGTGGAAGCGACGGCGCCGATCACCGTCGGCGCCCGTCCGGCCGCCGACGGCGAGCAGGACGCCGGCAAGGGGTACCTCGGCGTCAACGCCAAGCAGGTCCCCGACGTGCCGTTCACCATCGACTTCAATCTCGCCGACATCGGCGGCCCGTCGGCCGGCCTGATGTTCAGCCTC
Source organism: Rhodococcus sp. SGAir0479 (assembly GCF_005484805.1). Lineage (NCBI taxonomy): Bacteria > Bacillati > Actinomycetota > Actinomycetes > Mycobacteriales > Nocardiaceae > Rhodococcus > Rhodococcus sp. SGAir0479. Next base: position 2,642,613 of record NZ_CP039432.1, on the reverse strand, counting down.
GCGGTCGTCGACAAGCTGAGCCCGGGCGAGCTCAACGGCGGCCGGTTCGTCGCCGGCACCGGCACGATCGACCCCGACGGTGACGTGGGGCCGATCGGCGGCATCCCGTACAAGATGATCGCAGCGCAGGAGGCCGGGGCCACGACGTTCCTGGTCCCGGCGAAGAACTGCGACGAGGCGCTGGCGAACCGTCCCGACGGCCTGCAACTGGTGAAGGTGGAGACGCTGGGCGGCGCCGTCGACGCGCTCGAGGCGATCGACGCCGGACAGCCCGCACCCAGCTGCTAGGCCGGCGCGTCGGGCGCGGTCAGTCCTCGTCCGCCTCGAGGGTCGCGTACAGCGCCGCGACGACACCGGGCGCGAGGTTGTCGTAGGTCCGCAGTTCCATGCCGGCGAACGGGTCGTCGTCGTCGGTGGGGCGCAGCTGCAGCAGCGCGATGGACGGTCCGTCGCGCAACACGGCCGCGATCAGCCGGGCCTCGCGCCGGTCGGGGTGCGACTGCGCCGCGACGCGCGCGGCCTCGTCGGCGGAGTGACGGTCGGCCAGCGTCGGGGCCGACGCGTCGTCCAGGTCGGACTCCGCCTCGGGCGGCAGCACCACGATCTCCTGCACCAGCGCGCAGCCGACGACCTCGGCGGGCCAACTGGTGGTGGCCAGGAACTCGTCGAGGGCGGGGGAGCCACCTTCGACGTCGTCCGGCAGTTCTCCCTGCTCGACAGGGGTGAGTTCCGCCCCCTGGTCGAGTTGGTCGAGCAGTGACGGCTCGGCCGCCGCGACCAGGGCGGTGGGCACGATCGCGAACATCGTGGGCGGTTGTCCCCAGCCGCCCGCGTCGACGAAGTCGATCACTTCGTGGACGCATCTGCGCAGGGATTCGTCGGAAAGGCTCACGTCGCCGTTGCCGCCGAGGAGGTCGTCACCGTAGAACTCGCCATCTTTGTCGATCACGTCCTTATCCTTGCACCAGGGGGACGGGTCCGTGCTCGTCGGTCGCGGTGGTTCCCTCGTTACGTAGAGTGGGACGAAACGGTCACTCTCAGGTGACGCTGGACGGTGCATTGGCTGCGGCGCGAAGGCGTCGCCGGATTGTTGGGAGTGGCAAGTGGGCATGCGGCCCCCCGCCGGTTTACCTTCGTTGTCGAAACGCACGCGCGTGCTGCTGGTCTTGGCGTTGGTCGCCGCCGCGCTGCTGCTGATCGGCCCCCGCTTCATCGACGTCTACACGGACTGGTTGTGGTTCGGTGAGGTCGACTTCCGAGGCGTCTTCACCAAGGTGTTGGTCACGCGGATCGCGCTGTTCCTGATCGTCGGACTCGTCGTCGGCGCGATCGTGTGGCTGGGCTTGCTGCTGGCCTACCGCTCCCGGCCGATGTTCCTGCCCTCGCCCGGCACCAACGATCCGGTGGCGCGCTACCGCACGGCGGTGATGGCGCGGCAGAAGCTGTTCGGCATCGGTATCCCGGTGGTGATCGGCCTGTTCGCCGGCCTCGTGGGACAGGCGAGCTGGGCGACGGTGCAGTTGTTCTTCAACCGCGACTCGTTCGGCGTCACCGATCCCCAGTTCGGCAAGGACATCGGTTTCTACGCCTTCGTCCTGCCGTTCTTCCAGTTCGTGCTGAACTGGCTGTTCGTCGCGGTCGTGATCGCGTTCTTCGCCAGCCTCATCACCCACTACATCTTCGGTGGCGTGCGGCTCAGCGGTCGCCAGGGTGCGCTCACGCGCTCGGCCCGGGTGCAGCTTGCGGTGCTGGCCGGAACCTTCGTCCTGCTCAAGGCCGTCTCGTACTGGTTCGACCGGTACACGCTGCTGTTCAGCTCGCGCAAGGAGCCCACGTTCACCGGTGCCGGTTACACCGACATCAACGCGGTGCTGCCCGCCAAGCTGATCCTCATGGCGATCGCCATCATCTGCGCGATCGCGTTCTTCGCGGCGATCTTCCTGCGCGACCTGCGGATCCCCGCGATGGCAGTGGTGCTGCTGGTGCTGTCGTCGATCCTCGTCGGCGCCGTCTACCCGCTGGTCGTCGAGCAGTTCTCGGTCAAGCCGAACGCGGCCGACAAGGAACGGTCGTACATCGAGCGGAACATCGCGGCCACCAGACAGGCGTACGGGATCACGGACGAGTCGGTGACGTACGAGGACTACTCGGGCCGGACCGGCAAGCCGCCGCGGGAGGTGCCGGCGGACGTGACGACCATCGCGAACACCCGCCTGCTCGACCCCAACGTGCTGTCGCCGACGTTCACGGCGCAGCAGCAGCTGAAGAACTTTTACGCCTTCCCCAAGTCCCTCAACATCGATCGCTACCAGATGGACGGTGACCTGCGGGACTTCGTCGTGGCGGCACGTGAGCTCTCCCCGTCGAGTCTGCAGGGCAACCAGACCGACTGGATCAACAAGCACACCGTGTACACCCACGGCAACGGGTTCGTGGCGGCGTACGCCAACCAGGTCACCGCGGTCAGCGGCGACACGCAGAACAACACCGGTGGCTACCCGATCTACAGCGTCAGTGACCTGGAGACGAAGCCGACGGACCAGGCTCTCGAGGTCGAGAACCCCCGGATCTACTTCGGTCCGGTCATCGCGTCGTCGGACGCCGACTACGCGATCGTCGGCGGCGAGGCGGGGGCCGCTCCGCGCGAGTACGACACCGACTCGCAGAAGTACACGTACACCGGTTCCGGCGGCGTGGGTATCGGCAACTGGTTCAACCGGCTCGCGTTCGCGGGCAAGTACACCGAGCGCAACATCCTCTTCTCCGGCGCGATCGGGTCCGATTCCAAGATCATCTACAACCGTGATCCGGCGGAGCGGGTCAACAAGGTGGCGCCGTGGCTGACCACCGACGGCACCGTGTACCCCGCGGTGGTGGACGGGCGACTGCAGTGGATCGTCGACGCGTACACCACGCTCGACAACTACCCGTACGCCCAGCGCTCGTCGCTCGAGGGCCTGGTGCAGGACAGCACCAACCAGGCGACGGGCCGGATGCTGCCGAAGAAGGAAGTCTCGTACATCCGGAACTCGGTGAAGGCGACCGTCGACGCGTACGACGGCACCGTCACGCTGTACCAGGTGGACGAGCAGGACCCGGTCCTCAAGGCCTGGATGGGCGTGTTCCCCGACACGGTCAAGCCGAAGTCGGACGTGTCCGCCGATCTCAACGCGCACTTCCGGTACCCGGAGGATCTGTTCAAGGTGCAGCGCGAGATGCTCGCGAAGTACCACGTGGACGATCCGGGCGAGTTCTTCAGCAACAACGCCTTCTGGTCGGTGCCGAGCGACCCGACGGTCGAGACCGACAAGAACCAGCCGCCGTACTACGTGCTGTCCGGTAGCCCCGAGACCGCCAAGCCGCAGTTCGTGCTGACCAGCCCGATGGTGGGCTACGAGCGGGAACTGCTGTCGGCATACATCTCGGTGCAGTCGGATCCGGAGAACTACGGCAAGTTCCGGGTGCTCCAGTTGCCGACCAACACCCAGACGCAGGGCCCGCAGCAGGCGCAGTCGGCCATGACGTCGGATCCGCGAGTGGCCAGCGAGTTGGCGCTGTTGCGGCAGTCCAACAAGGTCATCCTCGGCAATCTGCTCACGTTGCCGATCGCGGACGGCGGGATCCTCTACGTCGAACCGATCTACACCCAGCGGAACTCGGCCAACGCGTTCCCGCAGCTCGCACGGGTGGTGGTGAGCTTCACCGACACCACGGGCATCCGCGTCGGCTACGCGCCGACACTGGCGGAGGCCCTCGACCAGGTCTTCGGCTCGGGTACCGGCAACGCGGCAACCGCGCCGAGCGGCGCCACGCCGACGCCGTCGGAGCAGAACACCGGGCAGGCGACGACGCCGACGTCACCGACGACGACCCCGGCGCCCACGCCTCCGGTCGGTGGGCAGACGCCGGACAAGGCCGCCGCGGTGGCCCAGCTCGACTCGGCGCTGGCCAGTCTGCAGGCGGCGCAGTCGCGCGGTGACTTCAAGGCCTACGGTGACGCGCTGGACCAGTTGCAGAAGGCAGTCCAGGCGTACCAGAACGCCGGCGGCTAGCCGGCGCCGTCGCCAGTGACGAAAGGGACCCTCCGTGCACCGATGCTCGGAGGGTCCCTTCGTTGGTTGCCGCGGACGGCTACCGGGTGAGCCGCTACTGGACGAACGACGCCTTGATGTCGGCGAGCACGTTGCCGTGGGTGCCGAGGAGCTGCTGGAACTGGTCGCCGTAGCCGTACTGCGCGGCGATGTCGCCCGCGGCCTGCACGGCCCGGTCGATGTTCTCGGTGGGCGCGCCCGGCATCGGGGCCGCCTGCGGCGCGGCGGGGGCTGCCGGTGCGACCGGAGCGGCCGGAGCCGGCGCGGCCTCGGTCAGGTACTGACCGCACACCGGCCACGCGCCGGGACCCTGCGAGGCGAGGGTGTTCTCGGCGACGCGGATCTGCTCCTCCTTGGAGGCGTTCGCCGGCGAGCCGGTGCCGCCGTTGGCGGTCCAGGTGCTCTGCGAGAACTGCAGGCCGCCGTAGTAGCCGTTGCCGGTGTTGATGCCCCAGTTGCCGCCGCTCTCACACTGGGCGACGCCGTCCCAGTTGTGGGTGGCGGCGGAGGCGGTGCCGGTGGCGAGGCCGAATGGGACGGCGACCAGGGCGCCGGTGACGGCGGCCAGGCCGAGGGCGCGCTTGCTGAAGCTGATGGTCATGTGGGTGGATCCTCTCCTGCGCCGACGCGAGCGGCCTGCGGGCGACATGGTGGTCGGCCCGGGCGTGCGATCTTCGCGTCCCTGCCCCTCGAACGGTTTGTCGTGCCGATCCCGCGGGGGCAGTGCTGGCAGCGCCGGGTCGGTCGGTCGTCGTGGTCGTTCATCACGAACCGATAACGAACGTACGACAGCCGCGGCGCGGGAGTCACGTCGCCGAAACGGACCGGTCGACCCGTCTACGTCGGGTACGCCGGCATGAAGGCGCTGTTCAGCGCGGCGTGTTGCCTGTTCGAGTCTCCCGCGTTACATGCTCGTTATGTGAGATGGATCATCGGAATTCCGTGAGGTGGGCCACTGACCGGTGACGAAAAAGTTGTCGGAGCGGCATCGGGTGCCGTCCGGACCGCGGTCGCGCAGGCGATTTGTGTTCCGCTCACCGGCTCGTGTAACTTCGTTCATGCATCGCGGGGTGGAGCAGCTCGGTAGCTCGCTGGGCTCATAACCCAGAGGTCGCAGGTTCAAATCCTGTCCCCGCTACCAAAGAAAGAACCCCCGTCCTGGATCAGGGCGGGGGTTCTTCGCTGTGTCCGGGCGTGCCCTCGGCTCGCCCGGTGCGACCGGCCCTTTGCTGCGAGCATGGGGCCATGAGCGCCGACCCGGGTGAAGTGTGGACGATCGGTCACTGGACGTGCCCGCGTGCCGTCGTGCTCGACACGCTCGCGCAGGCCGACATCGACCTGATCGTCGACGTCCGGAAGATGCCGGGATCGCGCCGCAGTCCGCAGTTCGACGCCGACGAGATGACCGCGTGGCTGGGCGACGCGGACATCGGGTACCTGCACCTCACCGAGCTCGCCGGGCGGCGGCCCAAGCAGCGCGACGTCGACCCGATGCTCAACGCCGGGTGGCAGAACACGAGCTTCAAGAACTACGCCGACTACACGCTCACCGCGGGTTTCGGGGCGGGCCTCGACCGACTCACCGCGCTGGCCACCGATCGGCACGTCGCGATCATGTGCGGCGAGCCGATGCCGTGGCGCTGCCACCGGTTGTTGATCGCGAACACGCTGACCGCTCGCGGCTGGACCGTCGTGCACCTCGTGAACAACGCCGCGCCGCGGCCGCACCGGCTGGGGCAGTGGGGTGCGACGCCGTCGGTGGGCCCGGGCGGGGTGGTGACGTATCCGCCCGACGCGCCGGTGAACGGATCACCGGAGGGCGACTGACCGGCCGCGCTCAGTCCGCCTCGACCTCCATCTCGACCAGCACTCGGCGCAGCAGCTTGCCGGTCGCATTGCGGGGCAGTTCCTCGATGAACACGACGTCGCGCGGCACTTTGTATCGCGCCAGATTCGTCTTCACGTGCGCCCGGATCTCGGCGGCATCGCGTGCCGACGCCGCCGACGGCACGACGAAGGCGCGCAACCGGTGCCCGAACTCGTCGTCCTCGACCCCGATCACCGCCACCTCGAGGACGTCGGGGCGCTCGGCGATGAGGTTCTCCACCTCGAGCGGATACACGTTCTCCCCGCCCGAGACGATCATGTCGTCGTCGCGGCCGTCGACGAACAACAGGCCGTCGCGATCGAAGTGCCCGACGTCGCCGGTGGAGAGCATGCCGCCGAGGCGTTCCTTGTCGCGGCCGTCGGTGTAGCCCTCGAAGCTCAACCCGCTCTTGGCGAAGATGCGGCCGACGACGTCGGGTTCGGTGATGCGCTTGCCGGCGTCGTCGATCAGCGCGATGTGGCAGGTCGCGGGCGCCCGGCCGGCGGTCCCGGGCGCCCGTTCCAGATCGTCCGGGGTGGCGACGCTGACGGCCGCGACCTCGGTGGAGCCGTAGAAGTTGTGCAGCACCTTCCCGAATGCCTTCTGGGTGCGCACGCACAGCTCGGGCGCGATCGCCGAACCGGCGGCGAAGATGACCTTCAGCGACGACGTGTCGTACTGCGCGAGCACCTCCGGCCCCAGGTCGATGATCCGCTGCAGCATGGTGGGTACGAGGACCAGCGTGTCGGCGTGGTGCTCGGCGATCAGCCGGACGGTCGTCTCGGGGTCGAACCGGCGCTGCATCACGACCGTGTTCTCGAGCGCCATGCCCAGCCCCAGTTGCGAGATCCCGGTGCCGTGGAACGCCGGCGCCGCCATCAGCATCGTCTGGTGCGTGCGTAGCGGGATCCGGTCGAGGAACTGTGCGGTGACGAACGGCGAGGTCCGGCCGCGGGGCGCGCCCTTGGGTACGCCGGTGGTGCCGCTGGTCAGCAGGATGAAGACGCCGTGCTGCTTCGGGGCGGGGACCGAGTCCGTCGAGTGCCCGGCGATGAGGTCGTCGAGCGTGCGGGGTGGCGTCTCCGCCGGTGGGGTGGGGACTGCGTCGTCCACCCACGACAGAATCGGTGTGACGTCCGACGGCAGCGCGTCGGCGACGTCACTGAACTCGCTGTCGTACACGAAGTGCCCCACACCCTCGCGTTGGGCGACGTCGGCGAGCTGGCGGCGCGCGAACCCGGTGTTCATGAGGACCAGGCGCACCCCGGCCTTGGCCGCGGCCAGCATCGTCAGCACCAGCCCGCGATGGTTGCGACACATCGCCCCGACGCACGCGCCCACCCCGATGCCGTCGTCCTGCCAGGCCCGCACCAGGGCGTTCGACTGTTCCTCGAGGTCTCGGTAGGTGAGGGGGCCGCGCTCGTCGATCAGCGCCACCCGGCCGTGCCCGGCCCGGGCATGAGCGTGGACGGCGCCCGCGAACGGCCCGTAGCGATCGACGGCCACCAGGAGCGCGATACCCTCGTCGACCCGGGGGAACGGGATGAGGCCCGATCGCTGCATCACCCGGATGGCGCTCAGCGTGTCGGTGACCTTGGTCAGAACCTCCTGCATGACGGCTCCTGTCGGTGATGTCGGCTGCCCCAGCCTAGCGGTGATGCAGGTCACAGAACGTGAATTCGTACTGGCCGTACGGTTCGCGTCGAGCGCGGGGCCTGCCCGACCCGGATCGACGCCCGCCGATAGGGTCGTCGGTGTGTTTCAGCGCAGACGAGCATCGACCGGACTGAGTTCATGAAGGACGACCTGTCGCTGCTGCGCCGCGAACTGGCGTCGATCGAGGCCCGGGTGGCCCGCGAGGTGGATCCCCGCGGGCGGGGCCCGTTCATCGCCGCCACGGTGCTGATCCTGCTGATTGCGCTCGCGGCCCCCCAGGTCGACGGACTGCGAGCGTGGCAGGTCCTCGCCGGTGGGCATCACGAGGTGGCGGCGCTGGCCCGTGTGTTCACGTGGTTCGTCGTGGTGTTCGGGATCGGAGTGTCCGCGCTGGCCGCGTGGACCCGCCGCTGGGTGTTCGCGTGGGTCGCCATGGCCGGTGTCACCGTCGGCACCGCGCTGGGGCTGCTCACCTACTGGTCCCAGCACAGCGTCCGCGGCGTCCACGCCGGCAGCATCGGCTACGGCCTGCTCGTCGAGTGGGCGGCCATGGCGTTGCTGGCGGTGCTGTGGATCCCGGTGGTGGCGGGACGCTCCAACCTCATGGAGCGCTGAGCCGGGCCGATGCGACGAAGGGTGCCCGGCGCGTGTGCGGCGGGCACCCCTGTCTGGGTATCGGGTAGCGGCGGTCGGGCCTACTTCAGCTCGGCGGACGTCTTGCCGAGCAGGCGGCGGGCGATGATGAGCTGCTGGATCTGCTGGGTGCCCTCGAAGATGTCGAGAATCTTGCTGTCGCGGGCCCACTTCTCGAGCAGCGGGCGCTGCGAGTAGCCGTAGGTGCCGGCGAGCTCGACGGCCTTGAGCGACACCGCGGTTCCGGTGCGGCCGGCCTTGGCCTTCGACATCGAGGCCTCGAGCGAGTTCGGCTTCTTGTTGTCGGCCATCCACGCCGCCCGCAGTGCCAGCAGGTACGACGCCTCCCAGTCGGCTTCGAGCGCCAGGAACTCGGCGGCCGCGGCGTGCTGGTTGTAGGCAGGGGTGTCGTACGAGATCTCGACGCCGGCCTCCTGCAGGATGGCGCGCAGCTCCTCGAGCGCCGCGCGGCCGAGCCCGACGGCCATGCCCGCAACGATGGGGCGGGTGTTGTCGAACGTCTGCATGACGCCCGCGAAGCCCTTCTCCACGTTCACTTCCGGATCGCCCAGCAGGTTGTCCTTGGGAATGCGGCAGTCCTCGAGGAGCAGGACCGCGGTATCGGACGCCTTGATGCCGAGCTTGTGTTCGAGTCGGGCGACGCTCAGTCCCGGCGCGTCCCGCGGTACGACGAACGACTTGATGGCCGCGCGCCCTTTGCTCTTGTCGACCGTCGCCCACACCACGACGTGTGTGGAGCGCTCGCCGGCGGTGACAAAGATCTTCTCGCCGTTGAGGACCCACTCGTCGCCGTCGAGCACCGCGGTGGTGGTGACCGCCGCCGAGTCCGATCCGAAGCTGGACTCGGTGATCGCCATCGAGGCCCACACCTTGCCGAAGCGTTCGAGCTGCTCGTCGGTGGCGACCGCGGCGATCGCCGAGTTCCCGAGACCCTGGTACGGGATCGACAGGGTCAGACCCACGTCACCCCAACAGGTCTCGATCACGTTCATCAGCGACGCCATGTTGCCGCCGTTGGTGTTGCCGACGGCCTTGGGTTTGTCGTCGCCGCGGCCGAGCGCGGCGCCGGACGCGCCCTGGCCGGAGTCGTTGAGACCCTCGACCATGGCGGCCATGGTGTCGAGTTCCTTGGGGTACTCGTGCTCGGCGAGGTCGTACTTGCGGGAGATGGGACGGAAGATCTGCGCTGCGACCTGATGCGCCTGGTTCGCAGAGGCCTTCAGCTTCTTGGGAAGTTCGAGATTGATCATCGAAGAGGTCTCCTGGTCGAAAGGTCCGACGGATCGGGTGGGCGTCAGATGAGGACGATGCCCTCGGCCACGCCGACGGCTCGCAGGTCGCGGTACCAGCGCTCCACCGGGTGCTCCTTGGTGAAGCCGTGACCGCCCAGCAGCTGGACGCCGTCCAGCCCGATCTGCATGCCCTTGTCCGCCGCGAGCTTGCGGGCCAGTGCGGCCTCGCGGGCGAACGACAGGCCCTGTTCGGCGCGGGATGCGCCCCGCAGCGTCACGAGCCGCATGCTGTCGAGTTCGATTCCGATGTTGGCGACCATGAACGCCACCGCCTGCCGGTGGCTGACGGGCTCGCCGAACGCCTCCCGCTCGTTGACGTAGGGGATCACGTAGTCGAGCACGGCCTGGCTGGTGCCCACCGCGAGCGACGCCCAGCCCAGGCGTGCGAGTCGCACCGCGTCGGCGTACTCGCGGGCGCGCTGGTCGGCGTCACCGTCGCCGAGGATCGCCGATTCCGGCACCGCGACGTCGGTGAGGATCAACCGGCCCAGCCCGGCGGCCCGCAGGCCCATGCTCGGGTCGGCCTCCACGACCAGGCCCTCGGTGTCCGACTCGACGATGAAGAACGCCGGACGGCCGTCGAGTTCGGCGGCCACGACGAACAATTCGGCCGAACCTGCGGCGGGCACGAGGCTCTTGACGCCGTTGAGCTTGTAGCCGCTGGGGGAGCGGACCGCCTTGGTCTGCAGCGCGAACGGGTCGAACAACGCGCGGGGCTCGCTCACCACGACGGCGGCGGCCGGGACGTTGTCGCCGGCGAACGCCGGGAGGTACGTCTTCTGCTGGGCGTCGGTGCCCCACTGGGTGAGGGCGACGGCCACACCGCTCGGCGCCAGGATCGGCAGTGCCAGACCCATGTCGCCGTGGGCGAGGGCCTCGGCGACGAGCGCGTTGGTGACCGCGCCGCGCTCGGAGGCCACGCCCTCGAGCTCCTCCGGGATGTTGATGAGTGTGATGCCCAGTTCGGCGGAGCGCTTCAGGAGGTCCGCGGGCGCCTCGGCGGCCTCGTCGGCGTCGTGTGCGGCCGGGCGCAGGATCTCGGCCGAGAACTCGCGCACCGTCTCGACGATCATCTGCTGGTCTTCGTCGGGCGTCAGGTCGAAGTAGCCGGCGTTCCGGGTCGCCCCGTCGGGCAACCGGGTGGGGGCACCGTTGCCGGAGACCCGGTTGAAGGTGCGGGTCGCGGCGCCGAGGGTCTTGAATCCCGTCTTCGTGCCCTCGTAGGTGACGCGGTCGATGACCTGCCGCAGGTTGTACTTCTCGGCCAGGTCGGATCCCGTGATGCGGGTCAGGAACCGCATCGCGGCACCCATCGCGTCGCGCTTGACCGGGTTCAGGCCGACCGCCGAAGTGTCGCGGGGCTCACGCGCGGCGCCGTTCGTCTTCACAACGTCTTGGTTGCTCATCATGACCATTTCTCGCGGTTCGGTCTCGGACGCCCCTACCTTACTCCGGAGTAAGAAACGAAGTCGAGCACCACCGGAAAGTGTCGAGCATCACTCGGCCCCCTTCCCTCCTCGCGTTCGCGCACTTCTCGCGCGGCAGCCGGGGCCGGGCCCGGGGCCGCGACAAGTGCGCGAAACGCGGGGGAGTGGCGGCCGGGGTCGGAGCGAGGGGGAAACCTGCACACAACCTTCACAACTTCTCCGGGGGATCCCCACACCCGAGAAATACAGTCGATCCCGTGATCAACCGCGAACCGGGTAGCCAGCGCCGCGTGCTCGTCGTCGACGACGAGCGCACGATCTCCGACACGATCGCCGCGCGCCTGCGGGCCGAGGGCTACGACGTCCGCGTCGCGTTCGACGGGCCCACGGCGGTGACCGAGTGCGACGCCTTCGGTCCCGACGCGGTGGTGCTCGACGTCATGTTGCCGGGATTCGACGGACTCGAGGTGTGCCGGCGCATCCAGGCCGCGCGCCCGGTGCCGGTGCTGATGCTCACCGCGCGGACCGACGAGACCGACATGGTGATCGGACTCGGTGTCGGCGCCGACGACTACCTGAGCAAGCCGTTCAGCATGCGGGTACTGGTGGCGCGGATCGCGGCGCTGCTGCGCCGCTCCGACCGGACGACGCGGTCGGACGTCGTGGTGCTCGGTGACGTGTCGATCGACCTGAGCGCCCGGCTGGTCCGGTGTGGCGGTGCGGAGGTGCATCTGACGCGTACCGAGTTCGACCTGCTCGCGCACCTCGCGTCCCGACCGCGGGCCGCCATCGCCCGCGAGACGCTGCTCGAACAGGTGTGGGGTTGGGGCGCGGGCGCGAGCAGTCGTACCGTCGACAGCCATGTGAAGGCGTTGCGCCGCAAGCTCGGTGGCGCCGTCATCCGCACGGTGCACGGGGTCGGTTATGCGCTGGAGGTGCCGCGATGAACTGGCCCCGTCCGCTCGACCCGCTGCGCTCGTTCAAGGCCAAGACCGGCCTGCTGGTGGGCGCGTCGCTGGTGCTCGCGTCGCTCACGTTCTGGATCACCGCGCAGTGGCAGTTCCGATATGCCCTCCTGGCCGCGCTCGTCGCGGCGCTGGTGGTGACGCAGATCCTCGCGCACGGGATGACGTCGCCGCTGCGCGAGATGACGGCGGCGGCGAAAGCGATGGCCCGGGGCGACTATTCGCGCCGGGTGCGGTCCACGTCTCGGGACGAGATCGGCCAGCTCGCGACGGCGTTCAACCAGATGGCCGAGGATCTCGAGGCGCACGACCGCTATCGCCGGGAACTGATCGGCAACGTCTCGCACGAGCTGCGCACACCCATCGCCGCGTTGCAGGGGGTGCTCGAGAACGTGGTCGACGGCGTCGCCATGCCGGACGCGGCGACGATGCGGTCGGCGCTGGCGCAGACCGAGCGGCTCGGCGGGCTGGTCGCCGACCTGCTGGACCTGTCCCGGCTCGAGGGCGGCGCGGTCCCGTTGCGTCGCGAGGATTTCGCGATCGAGCCGTTCCTCGACGACGTCGTCCGGCAAGCGTCCAGTCCGGCGCGGCCGCTGTGGGTGGACGTGGACGTCGCGCCGGCGGGGCTGCGGGCGGTGGCCGACAGCGCGCGCCTGCACCAGGTGATCACCAACCTGGTCGACAACGCGGCCCGGCACGGCTCGCCGGACGCCCCGGTTCGGATCCGGGTGCGCACCGATCCCCGCGCCGGGGAGCTGCTCCTGGACGTCCACGACGACGGGCCCGGCATCGCCGTCGCCGACCGCTCCCGCGTCTTCGAACGCTTCGCCCGCGGCGGCACCCAGGACGGCGGCACCGGCCTGGGGCTGGCGATCGCCCGGTGGGCGGTCGAACTGCACGCCGGCCGCATCGAGGTGCTCGACACCGCGTCCGGCTGCTGCATCCGCGTGGCATTGCCGCAGAGCTAGAACGACCGAATTCGATTCGGGACGAGCGCTTTCCGCTCGTCCCGCGATGACGCCTGCCCTCGGGGCCGGCGCGGAGGAGGAGAGATGACTGCATCGACCGTGAGCCCGCCGGACGCGATTCCGGCTTCCGGCCGCGCCTTCCGGGGCTGGCCGCGCGGAGCCTGGCGCCGCGACCGGACGTCGCTGGCGCCCCGCGTGACGGTGGCGGCCGCGCTCGGGGCCGGGGCCCTCGCCACCCTCACCGTGCAGACCCCGGCGGCGAGCGTGGCCTACCTGCTCACCGGCGCGGCGGTGGTGACCACGGCGTTCGCGACGGTGCGTCCGCGCCCGAGCGCGCTCCGACTGGTGGCGGTGGCGGCCACGCTGGCACTGCTCGCGGTAGCCGCGCTGCGCGGGGCCGAGTGGCTGGTCGCGCTGTGCGTGGTGGCGAGCTGGGTCGCCGGCTCGCTCGCGCTCGTCGGCGGCCGCACCTGGACCGGGATGGCGCTGGGGGTCCTCGCACCGGGGTTCACGCCGGTGCGAGTCGCGGGATGGGTGCACCGGGGCCGGGCGCGGTGGCGCGGCGGACGGCGCGTCCACCCGGGGCGCGTCGTGGTCGTCGCGGCGCTGAGCGTCGCGCTGGTGGCGCTGTTCGGGTCGTTGTTCGTCAGCGCGGACCCGGAATTCGGCCGGCTCTTCGACGCGGTCGTGCCGGACGTGCGGGTGACGAACCCTCTCGGACGCCTGCTGCTCGGGGCCGGCGTCGCGGGTGTCGCGCTGGCCGCGGCCTACCTGCGCCGGCGGCCCCCACGGTTCGACTCGCTCGCCCCCGGGCCCGGTCGTCCCCTCGCATCGTGGGAGTGGGCGGTCCCACTGGTGTTGCTGGATCTGCTGTTCGCCGGCTTCGTGGCGGTGCAGGTGCGGGTGCTGTTCGGCGGCGAGGACCACGTGCGCGACACCGCCGGGCTCACGTACGCGAACTACGCGCGGCAGGGGTTCTGGCAGCTCGCGGCCGTCACCGTGCTGACGCTGATCGTCATCGCGGTGGTGGTGCGCAGGATCGACCGCGCGGGCCGCGGCGATCGCGTGCTCGCGCGCGTGCTGCTGGGGCTGTTGTGCGGGCTCAGCCTCGTCGTGGTGGCCTCGGCGCTGCATCGGATGTCGCTGTACGAGAACGAGTTCGGCTACACCCGTCTGCGCCTGTCGGTGATGGCGGTCGAGCTGTGGCTCGGTGTGGTGTTCGTGCTCCTGCTCGCGGCGGGGGTGCGGATGTCGGGTCGATGGCTTCCGCGTGCGGTGCTGGTGTCGGCGGTGATCGGTGTGCTGGGGTTCGCCGCGCTCGACCCGGACGGCTACATCGCAGGCCGCAATGTCGACCGCTATGCCGAGACCGGCCGTCTGGACGTCGCCTACCTGCGTGGGCTCTCGGTCGACGCGGTGCCCGAACTGGACCGCCTGCCCGAGCCGGCCCGTTCGTGCGCGCTGTCGGGGATCGACGTCGGCTCGGGAGCCACCGGATTCGACTACAACGCCGCCCGGGCGCGGGCGCACGACATCCTGCAGGCGCGGCCGGTCGGGCCGTGCACGATCAGTGCCACGGGGTGATCGGTGGCTTGACCCACATGATCTTCTCGTCGGCGTGGGGGCGGGCCGCTCGCGGGTCGTCGGGATGCTGGGCTGCCCACCGGTCCTTCTCGTCGATCAGCTCCGCGGCCACCGTCCAGGTCTCGCGGGTGCTCGGCGGGTTCGCCCCGGCGGCGCGCGCGAGCTTACGGAGACGGTCGTCGGGCATGTCCAGCAGTTCGGCGCCCGTGACGCGGCGCTCCCACGCGAACCGGGCGAGCCCCAGCGCCTTCTCCCGGCGCTTGCGGTCGGCCTGGTCGGTGTGGGCGAAGTCGACCTCGTCGGCGTCCATTCCTGTCACTCCCATCCGTATCGCTCCGGCGCACAACGCGGGGAAGGGTAATCAGCGGAGCCGGGCGAGGACCTCGTCGTGCAGCAGACCGTTGGTGGCGACGGCGCTCCCGCCGTGCGGGCCGTCGACGCCGTCGAGGTTGGTGAAGCGTCCGCCTGCCTCGCGGACCAGCAGGTCCAGCGGTGCCAGGTCCCACAGCGACACCTCGGGCTCGGCGGCGATCTCGAGGGCGCCCTCGGCGAGCAGGCAGTAGGAGAAGAAGTCGCCGTAGCCGCGGATGCGCCACACGTCGTCGGTGAGGTCGACGAACCGGTCGCGGATGCCCCGCTCCTTCCAGCCGGACAGCGACGAGAACGCCAGGCTCGCCGAGGCCAGGTCCCGGACCCCCGACACGGACAGTGGACGCGGCGCGCCGCCGTCGAAAGACGCCCACGCGCCCGCACCGGCCGACGCCCACCAGCGCCGGTGCAGGGCGGGGGCGCTCACCACACCGGCGACGGGCACGCCGTCCTCGAGCAGCGCGATCAGGCTGGCCCACACCGGGACGCCGCGGACGAAGTTCTTGGTGCCGTCGATGGGGTCGATCACCCACTGCCGTCCCTCGAACGTCGCGTCGCCGCCGAACTCCTCACCCAGCACCGCGTCGGCCGGACGCTCGACTCCCAGCACCGCCCGCAGCGCGCGCTCGACGGCCAGGTCGGCGTCGGAGACCGGCGTCAGATCGGGCTTCGAATCGACCTTCAGATCCAGCGCGCCGAAGCGGGCGCGGGTGATGGAGTCGGCTTCGTCGGCCAGGCGCAGGGCGAGTTCGAGGTCGGTCACGCGCTCGACGCTACTGCACCGCCGCGGCCCCTTCCGCCGGTGATCCGGGCCGCCGAGCCGCCGGTGTGGTCGGTGCAACTCCGGCCCACGCGATACACCCGGTAACCTGGATAACTGTGCATCCTGATGTTTCCGCTGACCTCGCCGAGCTCGACACCACTCTGACCACGGTCGAGAAGGTCCTCGATGTCGAGGAACTGCGCCGCCGCATCGACGAACTCGAGCACCAGGCGTCCGACCCGGACCTGTGGAACGACCAGGAACACGCGCAGAAGGTCACCAGCCAGCTGTCGCACGCCCAGGCCGAGCTGCGCCGGGTCGAGGAGCTGCGCTCGCGGCTCGACGACATGGCCGTGCTGTACGAGCTCGCCGAGGAGGAGGGTCCGGAGGCCGTCGCGGACGTCCACACCGAGCGGGCGCAGCTGCGCACCGACATCGAGGCGATGGAAGTCAAGACGATGCTCTCGGGCGAGTACGACCAGCGTGACGCGCTCGTCAACATCCGCGCGGGTGCCGGCGGCGTCGACGCCGCCGACTGGGCCGAGATGCTCATGCGCATGTACATCCGTTGGGCCGAGAAGCGCGGCTACGGCGTCGAGGTGTACGACACGTCGTACGCGGAAGAGGCCGGGATCAAGAGCGCCACATTCGCGGTCAAGGCGCCCTACAGCTACGGCACCCTGTCGATCGAGATGGGCACCCACCGCCTCGTGCGGATCAGCCCCTTCGACAACCAGGGTCGCCGGCAGACGTCGTTCGCCGAGGTCGAGGTGCTGCCCGTGGTGGAGACCACCGACCACATCGACATCGACGAGAACGACGTCCGCGTCGACGTCTACCGCTCGTCCGGCCCCGGCGGCCAGTCGGTCAACACCACCGACTCGGCGGTCCGGCTGACGCACGTCCCGACCGGCATCGTCGTGACGTGTCAGAACGAGAAGTCGCAGCTGCAGAACAAGGTGTCCGCGATGCGGGTCCTGCAGGCCAAGCTGCTCGAGCGCAAGCGCCAGGAGGAGCGTGCCGAGATGGACGCGCTCAAGGGCGACGGTGGCAGCTCGTGGGGCAACCAGATGCGCTCGTACGTGCTGCACCCGTACCAGATGGTCAAGGACCTGCGCACCGAGTACGAGGTCAACAACCCGTCGGCCGTGCTCGACGGTGAGATCGACGGATTCATCGAGGCCGGCATTCGCTGGCGGATGAGCGAAGCCCAAGCCCAAGCCTAGGACGCATGCAGACCACATATCTTGCCCTGACATTCACCCCGTACGACCGACTGCAGGAGTGGCTGAAGGTCACCGGCCTTCCCATCGCGCTGTCGATCCTCGGTGCGCTGATCCTGGCCCGGTTCGTGAACTGGGCCGGCGGTCGGATCACCCAGCGGATCGACGACACGTACCAGCAGGGCGACGCGTTGGTCCGGTCCGAGGCGACCAAGCACCGGCACTCGGTGGCGCAGGTCATCACGTGGGTGGTCATCACGATCATCTACGTCATCACCGCGATGAAGGTGCTCAACCTGCTGGGACTGCCGATCGGCAGCCTCGTGGCCCCCGCCACGGTGCTGGGCGCGGCGCTCGGCTTCGGTGCGCAGCGCGTGGTGCAGGACATCCTCGCCGGCTTCTTCATCATCACCGAACGTCAGTACGGGTTCGGTGACACCGTCCAGATCGCCATCACCGGATCGTCCACGGACGCGGAGGGTGTGATCGAGGACGTGACGCTGCGGGTGACCCGGATGCGCAACGCGGACGGTGAGGTCATCACGGTGCCCAACGGTCAGATCGTCAAGGCCGTCAACCTCTCCAAGGACTGGGCACGTGCGGTGGTGGACGTGCCGATCCCGGCGACCGCCGACATCAACCACGTCAACGACATCCTCCATCGCGTCGGCGTGGACGCGTACGAGGACAAGGCGCTGCGTCCGCTGCTGCTGGACACGCCGTCCGTGATGGGCGTCGAGAGCCTCGCGGTGGATCAGGTGAGTATCCGCATGGTCGCGCGGACGCTGCCGGGCAAACAGTTCCAGGTGGGTCGAGCGCTGCGGGTCCGTGTCGTGACGGCGCTGCGCCGCGCCGGGATCACCGTCTCGGCCGAACTCGAGACCGACGCGGTGGGCGGTGAGATCGAATGAGCCCGCAGGAGAAGGTGTCGCTGCTGTGGAAGCGCATCCCGCGCAAGCTGTTCGGTGGGCGGGTGCGGACCACGACGGTCGTCATGTGCGTGCTGTGGCTGGGACTCGCGATGCTCAACGCCGATCTCAACCCGGCACCCGAGCCCGCGTCGAACCCCCCGGCGCAGACGAGCTCCGAGCACCGAACGGATCCTGGTCCCGCGGTGCAGCCGCAGGAGCAGACGTCCAGCACCGAACCGCCGACCGAGACGTCCACGACGGCGCCGTCGCTGTCGGAGGAGCCGTCGGAGACCACGAGCCGTTCGGGTGGGCAGTCGACCACCACGACGGTTCCCGTCCCCGGACGTGAGAGCGTGACGCAGGAGACGACGGAACGGCAGCAGACGACCACGACGCAGCCGCAGCGCACGCAGAATCCGGTCACCACCACGCCCGGCTCGGAGTCGACGACCAATCCCACGCCCGAGGGCTGACGCGCCGTCGGGGCGCGTCGCTACCCAAGGTCACCGTTCGATAACGGCTAGACTGGCTCTCCGTGATCAGCGTCAAGGATGTCTCCAAGTTCTACAAGGCCTCCACCAGGCCCGCCCTGGACAAGGTGAGCGTCGAGATCGACAAGGGGGAGTTCGTCTTCCTGATCGGGCCGTCCGGCTCGGGCAAGAGCACGTTCATGCAGCTGCTCCTCAAGGAGGAGACGCCCACCTCGGGGGACATCCACGTCGCGGATTTCCACGTCAACAAGCTCTCCGGACGCAAGGTGCCCAAGCTGCGGCAGAGCGTCGGCTACGTGTTCCAGGACTTCCGGCTGCTGCCCAACAAGACGGTCTCGCAGAACGTCGCGTTCGCGCTCGAGGTGATCGGCAAGCCCCGATCGGTCATCGCGCGCACGGTCCCCGAGGTTCTCGAACTGGTGGGCCTGTCGGGCAAGGCCGACCGCATGCCCAACGAGCTGTCGGGCGGTGAGCAGCAGCGGGTGGCGATCGCGCGGGCGTTCGTGAACCGGCCGCTGGTGCTGCTCGCGGACGAGCCGACCGGCAACCTGGACCCGGACACCAGCGCCGACATCATGCTGCTGCTCGAGCGGATCAATCGCACGGGCACCACCGTGCTGATGGCCACGCACGACCACCACATCGTCGACTCGATGCGCCGCCGCGTCGTCGAACTCGACCTCGGACGGGTGGTGCGCGACGAAGCGAGAGGCGTGTACGCCGTCGGCCGCTGACGCCGACGACGCCTTTCACCACCCTCTCGAACAGACGACACAAGGACTGCATACTCCGATGCGCGCCAGCTTCATCTTCAGCGAGGTCCTGACCGGCCTGCGCCGCAACATCACGATGACCATCGCGATGATCCTCACCACCGCAATCTCGCTGGGACTGTTCGGCGGCGGTCTGTTGATCGTGCAGATGGCCGACAAGACCCAGCAGATCTTCCTGGACCGCGTCGAGGTGCAGTTGTTCCTCACGGAGGACGTCTCGGCGTCCGATCCGGACTGCCGGCAGGACATCTGCCGCGGCATCCGCAGCGACCTGGAGAACACCGACGCGGTCGTCTCGGTGCAGTACCTCAACCGGGACGACGCCGTCGCCGACGCCACCGACCGGGTGTTCAAGGACAACCCGGAGCTGGCCTCGCTCGTGAGCTCGGAGAGCTTTCCGGCGTCGTTCAAGGTCAAGTTGAGCGATCCCGAGCAGTTCGGGGTGATCAACGCCGAGTTCGGCGCCCGCCCCGGTATCGACAGCATCCTCAATCAGCGCGAACTGGTCGACCGATTGTTCAGCGTGCTCGGCGGCATCCGGAACGCGGCGTTCGCGATCGCGATCGTCCAGGCGATCGCCGCGATCTTCCTGATCGCCAACATGGTTCAGGTCGCCGCGCTCACCCGGCGCACCGAGGTCGGCATCATGCGGCTGGTCGGTGCCACCCGGTGGTACACCCAGCTGCCGTTCCTGCTCGAGGCGGTGGTCGCGGCGCTCATCGGCGCGGTCCTCGCCATCGTCGGACTCTTCAGCGCCAAGAGTCTGTTCATCGACAGGGTGCTCGCCGACATCTACGACGCGAACATCGTCGCGCGGATCTCCGACAGCGACGTGCTGTTGGTGACACCGTTCATCGCGATCGTGGGTGCCGGCATGGCGGCCGTCACCTCCTACATCGCCCTGCGCCTGTACGTGCGCGACTGACCCGCGGCGGCGGGTAAACGAGTTGCTACGACACCTATGCTGGTGTCGTAGCAATTTCAGGTCAGAACAGAACTGACGGCGGATCGAGGACAGTGAGGGCCCGCACGTGAAAGAGAAGGGCCGCAAGGTCATCGCGACCAATCGCAAGGCGCGACACAACTACACCATCATCGACACCTACGAGGCCGGTGTGGCGCTGCTGGGCACCGAGGTGAAGAGCCTGCGCGACGGCAAGGCCTCGCTGGTGGACGCATTCGCCACCGTCGACGACGGCGAGGTGTGGCTACGCGGGCTGCACATCCCCGAGTACACGCAGGGCACGTGGACCAACCACGCGCCGCGCCGTACTCGCAAGTTGTTGCTGCACAAGCGTGAGATCGAGCACCTGGTCGGCAAGACCCGTGAGGGCAACCAGACGCTGGTGCCGCTGTCGATGTACTTCTCCGACGGCAAGGTCAAGGTCGAACTCGCGCTCGCGAAGGGCAAGCAGGACTACGACAAACGCCAGGATCTCGCCCGCCGCACCGCGGAGCGGGAGGTGACCCGCGAGATCGGACGCCGCGTGAAGGGCATGCGCTGACCTCAGTCCTGCTCGCGCTCGTGGCCGCGGTCGGCTACGGCGTCAGCGACTTCGTGGGAGGAGTGGCGTCCCGCCGGGTCGCGGCCCTGCGGGTGGTGATCGTCTCCTACCCGCTCTCCCTGCTGCTGGTGCTCGCCCTCACCCCGCTCGTGGGCGGCACCGTCAGCGCCGAGGCGCTGCTGTGGGGTGCCGCGTCCGGGGTCGGTTCCGGTCTCGCGGTGTGGTGGTTCTACCTGGCGCTCGCCGCGGGGCCGATGGCGGTCGTCTCCCCGCTCACCGCCGTCCTCGTCGCGGGACTGCCGGTGGCCGTCGGCGTCGTGCTGGGCGAGCGCCCCGGACCGGTCGCGTACGGCGGGATCGTGGTGGCACTGGCGGCGGTGGTGCTGGTGTCGCGCGAATCGCCGGACGCGGTGGCCGGCGAGGTCGCCGGCGGCCGGCAGCTGCGCTTCACCCGGCCGGTCGCGTGGCTGACCGTCGGCTCGGGGGTGGCATTCGCTTTCGCATTCGTGGGTCTGCACGAGATTCCCGACGGCACCGGGTTGTTGCCGCTCGCCGCCGCCCGGGCCGCCGCGACCGCGGTGGTGTGGACGGTGGCGCTCGCGTCGCGGCACGTCCGCCCGCCGCACGGGGAGGTGCTGCGGCTGTCGGTCTACATTGCGCTGCTCGACGTGGTCGCCAACGCCGCGATGATGTTCGCGTTCCAGGGCGGGCTGCTCTCCCTGGTGAGCGTCATCGGGTCGCTGTACCCGGCGGCGACGGTGCTGCTGGCCATGGTGATGCTGGGCGAGCGGGTGAGCCGCACCCAGCAGGCCGGCCTGCTGCTGGCGCTCGCATCCGTCGCGATGATCGCCGTGGCCGCCGTGTGACCGGCGGAGATTCGGTCAGCAGTTCGTGGGCGCCGGCAGCCCGGCGAACCGGTCCTTCAGATACGTGAACGCCTCGGGCAGGCCCACCACCGCGTTGGTCATGTGTTCGGCGATCGGGTACCCGCGGAACATCAACGTCGCGCCGGCGCGGCAATAGCGCTCGGCGGTCGCCGCGACCGACCGATACGGGGTCAGCTCGTCGGTGGTGCCCTGCCACATGAATACCGGCGCGGTCGGCACCCCGGGGTAGTCGACGAGGCTGTTCTCGCGCATCACCGCCCGGGTGCGCTCGTCGTCGATCAGGCTCGTGGACTTCGCGACCTCGGTGACGCTGTGCAACAGGCCCTTGGCGATGATCATCGTGCGGCACTCGTCCTTCAATTCCTCGCGAAAGCCCAGCCCGCTCGGCGTGAGTTGATCACCGATCGGGAGCCGGTCCGGGTATTCGCGCTCGAGCCCGATCGCCGCCGCGAAGCCGAGACCGAATCCGGGGTGACGGTCGGCGAGGCCGAGACCGCGTGCCATCAGCTCGATGTCCGCCGGGATCCCGCCCTGTGCGACCCCGACCAGCCGGACGTCGGGCGCGTAGGTCGGGTTGAGGGCCGCGGCCCACGCGGTCGCCATACCGCCGCCCGAGTACCCGGCCAGCGCGACCGGGCTGTTCGACAGCCGCAGCTCCGGCAGCCGCTTGACCGCGCGGACGCCGTCGAGCGTGATCATGCCGCCGAGCTTGGCGGCGCCGTACGCGCTCTGCGGTCCCAGATGGTCCGGGATCGCGACCGCCCAGCCCTGCGCGAGCGCCAGCGGCAACCCGAAGACGTCCTTGATCTCGCCGGTGAACAACGCTGCCGACGGTGCGCAGCGCATCCCGAGCGAGTTGACGATCGCCTGGTAGGACAGCACCGGCATGTCGGCCGGCGCGTTGACGGGCTTGATGACCGTCGTCACCGCCGGAATCGGCTCACCGGCGGAGTTGGTGGAGCGGTACTTGATCTGCCACACCTCGTTGCCGGGCACCAGCCACGTGTCGGCGCGTCGGGTGGCGAGGATGTCGCCGGGCGCCTTCGACGCGATGTCGGGCGGCGCGGAGTAGAACGGATCCGGAAGGGGAGCGGGGTACGCCGGCGCGGCGGTCGCCGTCGCGGGAAGCGCGGTTCCGGCCACCACGGCGGTCAGCGCCAGAGCGGCAGCGGCCAGCAGTCGACGCGCCAATGACGTCATGCGTCCCCCCAGATGTCCCGTGCTGCGCGATGGTGATCTGCGTCACCGGATCGCGGTGTCGGGGCCCGACAGTAACGGAACCGGCTGCCTCCCAATGCGGAAATGCGCAGATGGGCGGCACGGCCCGGTGTGCTCGATCTCGACGCGTCGGTGTGCTCGAGCACAGCGGGGTCGTCGAACCGCGATAATCGGGATGAATCCCGGGGGCGGGGGAGTTACAGTAGGTGACCTCACGAGAGTCGTGGGGACGTACGGGGCTGAACGGTTTCGACTGCGTACGTTGAGTCAGGGGAAGCGTGTCGGTGCAGGCAAGAGACCACCGTAAGCGTCGCTGCAAACCAATAAGCGCCGATTCCAATCAGCGCGACTACGCCCTCGCTGCCTAAGTAGCGACTGCGTGTCTGTCAGCCCGGGTTCGCCCTCGACCCGGATCCTGGCATCAGCTAGAGGGCTCTACCGTTCCACTCGGTCGCGGGGTGGAGCGGGACAACCAACAGCGACTGGGATCGTCATCACGGCTTGTTCGCGAGACCGGGAGATCCAAGTAGAGGCATAGCGAACTGCACACGGAGAAGCCCTGGCAAAGCGGCGGAGGACCCGGGTTCGATTCCCGGCAGCTCCACTGGAGAGGGGCCCGATCGGAAAACCTTCCGATCGGGCCCCTTTTTCGTTGTCCGGAACCTGTCGACCCGCGGGCCGCCCGCCGGCGAAGGACGCGGTGGGCTGCCACACTCGGTGCATGGTCCTCGGTCACGCGCCCGCCGAGCCGTACGCGTCCGGGCTGCTGGAGGTGACCGACGGCCATCGCTTGTACTGGGAGACGGTCGGCCGCCCCGACGGCGTGCCGGCCGTCTGTCTCCACGGCGGGCCCGGGTCCGGCTGCGGACCGGGCATGCGCCGGTTCTTCGACCCGTCCGCGTTTCGGGCGGTCCTCTTCGACCAGCGCGGGTGTGGGCGCAGCCGGCCGCTGGCGAGCGAGACCGCCGCCGATCTCTCGACCAACACCACGGCGCACCTCGTCCACGACATCGAACGGCTGCGCGAGCACCTCGGCATCGACCGGTGGGTGGTAGTAGGGGTGTCCTGGGGCGTCACGCTGGGCCTGGCCTACGCGCAGGCGCATCCCGATCGGGTGATCGGCATGGCCCTCGGGGCGATCACATCCGGTACCCGCGCGGAGGTCGAGTGGATCACCCGCGACATGCGGCGGATCTTCCCGCGCGAATGGGAACGCTTCGTCGAACCCGTCCCGCTCGACGAGCGCGACGGCAACCTCGCGGCCGCGTACGCGCGGCTTCTCGCCGATCCCGATCCGAGGGTGCGGGACGACGCGGCCCGGCGGTGGTGCGAATGGGAGGACACCCACGTCTCACTCGCGCCGGGCTGGAGCCGGAACCCGCGCTACGACGACCCCGCCTTCCGCATGGTGTTCGCGCGGCTGGTCACCCATTACTGGGGCAACGACCACTTCCTGGGCGAGAACCCGATCCGCGACGGGATGGCGGCGTTGGCTGACGTTCCCGCGGTGCTCGTGCACGGTCGCCACGACGTGTCCGGACCGCTCGACACGGCGTGGGAGCTGTCCCGGCTCTGGCCCGGCAGCCGGCTCGTCGTGGTCGACGACGCCGGACACGGCGGCGGCAGCTTCACCGGTCACCTCGTCGCCGCGATCGACTCGTTCGCCGATGTCCACGTCCGTTCCGACGTGCAGGACACTCGTCGGCTGCCATGATCGGGTGCGGTCGTGGACCGGGGGCCGGCGCGCCGGTGAACGGAAGGGAGCGCAGTCGTGCAGGTCGTCGAGCGCCGAGAGGTGACGATCGTCGGGATCGAGGTGGTGGCGCCGTTCTCCGAACTCGCGGTGGTGGTGCCGCAGGTGTGGGCACGGGTGTTCGCGCGCCGCGGCGACCTGCCGAGCGGCCCGGACGACGGCCTCGTCGACTTCAGCACCGACCTGGGTGGCGGCGACTACCGCGAGGTGCTCGGCGCCGTCGTCGACGTGCCGCCGCTGTCCCTGCCGGAGGGCTGGACCCTGGGCCGGGCACCGGCCGGCCGGTACCTGCACCACCGGCACGTCGGGGACGTGTCGGCGATCGCCGACACGTTCGCCGAGATGTACCGGTGGGCGGCGACGAACGAGTTGCGGGCCGGCGCGCACAAACTCGACGTCGGATACCACCACGACCAGCACGGACCTCACGACCTGTACCTGCAGCTGCAGGGCCCTCCCGTCCGGCCGGACGCACCCCGTCGCGGACGATGACGGACAATCGCCGTGCCGATACTGGCGACGGGACGGATGGGAGCGGTCGTGGTGGAGGGACGGGCACTGTCCGTGGTGGCGGTGGGCGGTGCGGTGGGCGCGACCGTGCGGTACCTGCTCGCGCAGCAGTTTCCCGGCATCTGGGTCATCGCGGTCGTCAACGTCGTCGGCTCACTGTTGCTCGGAGTCCTGGCCGCGATTCTCGGACCCGACCGATTGTGGCGGCTGTTCCTCGGCGTCGGTGTCCTGGGCGGTTTCACGACCTTCTCGACGTTCGCCGTCGACGCGGTCCGCAACCCGGGTGAGGCCACTCTCTACGTCGTCGCGACGCTGGTGCCCGCGCTGCTGGCCGCCCGTCTCGGCATGGGCGTGGGCCACGCGGTGCACGTCCGGCTGCGGGCGGAGCGGGCATGACGGTGCTGCTGGTCGCGCTCGGGGGTGGTGTGGGCGCCGGTGTGCGCTATCTCGCAGCGCGGCACCTGCGGTCGTACGCGAGCTTCCCGGTGCCCACGTTCGTCGTCAACGTGGTGGGGTGCCTCGTCCTCGGGCTGTTGTCCGGGGCGACGCTGCCGGCCGCGGTCTTCGCGCTGCTCGGGACGGGCTTCTGCGGCGGACTCACCACCTATTCGACCTTCGCCACCGAGACCGTCGGCCTGGTGCGGGTGGGCCGGTCGGTCACGTCGGCGGTGTACGTCGCGGCCAGTCTCGCGGCCGGCATCGGCGTGGCGTGGGCGGGGTTCCATCTCACCGCCTGAGCGGCTCGACCCGCCGGTAACGTCCGCCCCTGGCACGATGAACGCGTAGGAGTTCACGGAGTCGGAGGGGTAGATGGTGCACGAACGAGCCGGACAGGTGGCACAGCCGCAGGATCTCGAGGACCTGGCGCACCTGGTGTCCGCGTACTACACGCGCACCCCCGATCCGGCGGACCCGTTGCAGCAGGTCGTGTTCGGAACCTCGGGCCATCGCGGCTCGAGCCTGGACTCGGCGTTCAACGAGGCGCACATCCTCGCCACCACGCAGGCCATCGTCGAGTACCGCGCCGCACAGGGCGTCACCGGCCCGCTGTTCCTGGGACGCGACACCCACGCGCTGTCCGAACCCGCGTGGGCGACCGCCCTCGAGGTGCTGGTCGCCAACGACGTCGCCGTCGTGGTCGACGCGCGGGACGGGTACACCCCCACTCCGGCGGTGAGCCACGCGATCCTTCGGCACAACGCCGCCGGGTCCGGCGCCCGCGCCGACGGCATCGTCGTCACGCCCTCGCACAACCCGCCCCGCGACGGCGGCTTCAAGTACAACCCGCCGCACGGCGGGCCCGCCGACAGCGACGCCACCTCGGTGATCGCCGACCGCGCCAACGAGCTGCTCCGCGCCGGTGTGTCGGAGATCGCGCGGGTGCCGCTCGCGCGGGCACTCGCGGCCGCCGGACGCCACGACTTCCTCGAGCACTACGTCGACGACCTGCCCGGAGTCCTGGATCTCGACGCGATCCGGGCGTCGGGGCTGCGGATCGGTGCCGACCCGCTCGGTGGCGCGTCGGTTGACTACTGGGCGGCCATCGCCGAACGGCACCGCCTCGACCTCACGGTCGTCAACCCGCTCGTCGACGCGACGTGGCGGTTCATGACCCTCGACGGGGACGGCAAGATCCGGATGGACTGCTCGTCGCCGCACGCGATGGCGTCGCTCATCGCCGCCCGCGACCGATTCGACCTCGCGACCGGCAACGACGCCGACGCCGACCGGCACGGCATCGTCACTCCCGATGCCGGGCTCATGAATCCCAATCACTACCTCGCGGTCGCGATCGACTACCTGTACACCCACCGCGCCGGATGGGCGCCCACGACGAAGATCGGCAAGACACTGGTCAGCTCCTCGATGATCGACCGGGTCGCGGACGGACTCGGTCGCGAGGTCGTCGAGGTGCCCGTCGGGTTCAAGTGGTTCGTGCCCGGCCTGCTGGACGGGTCCCTCGGCTTCGGCGGTGAGGAGAGCGCCGGCGCGTCGTTCCTGCGTCACGACGGTTCCGTGTGGACCACCGACAAGGACGGAATCCTGCTGGCGTTGTTGGCGGCTGAGATCACCGCCGTCACCGGACGGAGCCCGTCCGAGCGCTACCGCGAGCTCACCGAGCGGTTCGGGGACCCGGCCTACGCGCGCATCGATGCGCCGGCGACCCGGGACCAGAAAGCGGTGCTGTCGCGGTTGTCGCCGGAACAGGTCACCACGACCGAACTGGCCGGCGAGGCGGTCACGGCGACGCTCACCACCGCGCCGGGTAACGGTGCGGCGATCGGCGGGCTGAAGGTCACCACCGAGAACGCGTGGTTCGCCGCGCGCCCGTCCGGCACCGAGGACGTGTACAAGATCTACGCCGAATCCTTCCGCGGCCCTGACCATCTCGCGGAGGTGCAGGCGGCGGCGCAGGACGTCGTATCCCGCGCACTGGGATCGGCCTGAACCCCGGTTCTACCGCGCCGATACATTCGTCCGCAATGAGCACCTCGCCGGATACCTCCCCGACCGCCGACACGAAGCTGCCCAGGGAGATCTGGGTCCTCGTCGTGTCGGCGTTCATCGTCGCGCTCGGGTACGGGATCGTGGCTCCCGCCCTGCCGCAGTTCGCGTCCAGCTTCGGGGTGGGACTGACCGCGGCCAGCGCGGTGATCAGCGTGTTCGCACTGATGCGTCTGATGTTCGCGCCCATGAGCGGCACGCTGGTGCAGAAGCTCGGCGAGCGGCCCACGTACATGGCGGGTCTGCTGATCACGGCGACGTCGATGGGCGCATGCACGGTCGCCACCGATTATTGGCAGCTGCTCGTCTTCCGGGCGTTCGGCGGCATCGGGTCCACGATGTTCACGGTGTCCGCGCTGGGCCTGCTGATCCGCCTGTCCCCGCCCGGGGGACGCGGCCGAGTGTCGGGCATCTACACGGCCTCCTTCCTCACCGGCACCATCACCGGCCCGTTGTTCGGTGGTCTGCTGGCCGGGTTCGGGCTGCGGGTGCCGTTCGCGATCTACACCGTCGCGCTGGTCCTCGCGGCGACGGTCGTGTTCGTCGCGCTGCGCAACTCCCGCCTGGCCGAACCCGAGGGCGACAGCGAGATGCGGACGATGACGCTGCGGGAGGGACTGCGCTCGTCGCTGTTCCGGGCGGCACTGGCGTCCAACCTCGCGACCGGGTGGGTGATCTTCGGCGTCCGGATCGCGCTCGTGCCGCTGTTCGTCGTGGAGGCGCTCGACGGAGACACCGCCGGCACCGCCATCGCCCTGACCGTGTTCGCGGTCGGCAACGCGCTGGTCCTCATGCGGTCCGGCCGGCTCTCCGACCGCATCGGCCGAAGGCCGTTCGTCATCACCGGTCTGCTGGTCTGCGGGGTCTCGACGATGACGATGGGCCTGACCGACAACTTCGTCGTGTTCTGCGTCGCGACCGCGGTCTCGGGCATCGGGTCGGGGATCATGGGGCCCGCGCAGCAGGCCGCGGTGGCCGACGTCGTCGGGTCCGAGCGCCGGGGCGGGCCGCTCCTGGCGGCCTTCCAGATGACCAGTGACATCGGCGCGTTCGCCGGTCCGCTGGTCGCGGGGATACTGGCGGAGTCACTGTCCTTCACCGCCGCGTGGGCGGTGACCGGGGCGATCATGCTGGCCCCGGTCGTGCTCTGGATCGTGGCACCGCGGGGGTTCGGTCGCGACGCGGGATCACCCACCGACGCCGACGCCGACGAGCGCACCGACGAGGTAGGTGGCGCCGACGGCGATCGCACCGAACAGCAGCTGCCGGAGGGCGCCGCGGAACTTGGACTGGGCGGTGAAGTGCGCCGCGAGCGCGCCCGCGAGCAGTAGCCCCGCACCGCCGATGCCGAGCCCGGCGAACAGCGACTCGAATCCCAGCAGATAGGGGATGAGCGGAATGATTGCGCCGATCGCGAACATCACGAACGACGACCCCGCCGCCACGACCGGCGACGGCTTCTCGTTGGGATTGACCCCCAGCTCCTGGGTGATGTGGATCTCGACGGCCCGGTCGGCGTCGGCGTGGACCTCCGCGACCGCCACCCGCGCCGTCGCCTCGCTCATGCCCATCGACGTGAAGGTGTCGACCAGTTCGGCCTCCTCGGCCTCCGGGTGCGTGCGCAGCGCGCGCCGCTCGACGCGCACCTCGGCATCGATCTGCTCGTTGGCGGTCTTGACGGACGTGTACTCGCCCAGCGCCATCGAGAAGGCGCCGGCGACCAGGCCGGCGACGCCGCTGAGCACCACCGTGTGCGCGCCCACGCCCGCGCCGCCCACCCCGGCGATCAACGAGGTGTTGGTGACGAGACCGTCCATCGCACCGAACACGGCGGCACGCAGCCAGCCGCCCGACACGTCGGCGTGAGTGTGGTCGAAGTCGTGCGGCAGGGAACCGGCGTCGGCGGATACGGCGTTCACCAGACCGAACCTAGCTGGGAAGACGCGGACGATCCAGGCAGCGCAGGCATACCTGTTCGGTAGCGTGGGGGCCGTGTCGCAACGCAAGTGGACGCTCGTCGTGAGCCTCGTCGCGCGGTTCGGGCTGGCCGCGGTCTGGTTGATCTCCGGGTGGATCAAGTTCGCCGACCCGACGCAGACCGTCGTCGCGGTCCGCGCATATCAACTGCTGCCCGAGGACCTCGTGCGGCCGGTGGCGTACACGATGCCGATGTTCGAGATCGCACTCGGCCTGTTCCTGGTGATCGGGCTGGCGGTACGCGTCGCTGCCGTGGTGTCGGCCGCGACGCTGCTGGTCCTCATCGGCGTCATCCTCTCGGTGTGGGCGCGGGGGCTGTCCATCGACTGCGGATGCTTCGGCGGCGGCGGCGTCGCCGACGTCGACGGCTGGGACTACGCGCGCGAGATCGCCCGCGACGTCGGGTTCCTCGTGCTCGCGGTGTGGTTGGTGGTGCTGCCGCGCAGCCCGTTCGCGCTCGGTCCCCGGTCCCGGCCGCCGTTCTCAGTGCCCGCTCAGGCTGCGGTGGCAGAGTGAGATCCGAGTAGTGCCTGTTACACGGTCCCGGGGCGGGCACTCGGTCAGTTCCGGACGGATCTCACCCCCATGACGAAGGACGAGAAGTGAGTTCGAAGAACCCGAAGTCGGTCAAGTACAACCCCCAGCCGACCTCCAGCAAGGCCACGTACATCGTCGGCGGTCTCGCGATCGTCGTGATCGCCGCCCTGGTGGTCGGCGGCATCCTCCTGACGCGGGACAGCGACAAGCCGCGCAACGAGGGCTACGGCGCGGTCCAGAACTCCGCAGTGCAGGTGACGATGGAGGACGCCGGAGTGGTCCGCGTGGGTCTGCCCGACGTCACCAACACCATCGACCTCTTCGAGGACCCGATGTGCCCGTACTGCGCGCAGCTCGAGCAGAAGCACGGCCAGGAGGTGGCGCAGGCCGTCGACGAGGGCAAGTTCGCCGTTCGCTACCACATCCTGAACTTCCTCAACCGGCTCTCGGCCAGCGGCGACTACTCCACCCGCGCCGTCGCGGCGTCGCAGTGCGTCGCCCAGACCGGTGACGCGATCGCGTACTCGAAGTTCCACGGCGAGCTGTTCTCCCCGGACAACCAGCCCGCCGAGAACGGCAAGTCGGACCTGACCGACGAGGACCTCGCGAAGCTGGCCTCGGACGCCGGTGCCGACGAGAAGGCCGTCAACTGCATCACCAGCGGCGAACGCGTGCAGCAGGCCGCCGCGGACGCCGAGACCGGTCGCGCCGCGCTCGCCGCGTCCGGGGCGACGGGCACCCCGGCCGTCGTCCACGACGGTCAGGTGGTGGACGCCCTCGGCAACCCGGACTGGGTCTCTCAGGTGTCGCAGTAACGATTCGCTCGGTGGCCGGCCCCGACGGGTCGGCCACCGCCGGCGTGCCGCTGTAAACGCTTATGACCACCCGATTTGTTGTCCACGTCGGCGGTGGTGTAACTTTCTTTCAGCGCAAGGGAGTCACTCCGGAAGCGCGAAGCACAACTTCACACGGGGCTATGGCGCAGCTGGTAGCGCACCACACTGGCAGTGTGGGGGTCAGGGGTTCGAGTCCCCTTAGCTCCACTCCGAAGACCGGGCCACCATCATGCGATCGTGGCCCGGTCTTTTCGTATCCGGTCTTTTCGTGGTCCCGTCTTTCCCTACGATCTCGGGCGGCGGGCGCGCGGTCGCACCGAACGAGAAAACCCCCGATCCGTCCGGGGACGGGTCGGGGGTTTCGAGACTGCGGCTGACGAATCAGCTGAGGGCAGCCACCGCGCCGATGAGGCTCAGGATGGCGCCGATGCCGCCGATGACGGTGCCGATGCCGCTCACGACCGGCTGAATCTGCTTGATCAGCGCGAGATCTGCGTCAGACGAACCCATTTTTACTCCTCTTGTGTGTTCCACGCCGGCGTTCTCCACCGGGTGTCTGGCACCGTGAACCAAACGACCTTTCGGTCGATGACGGCAGACAGACCGTAAACCATGCTGTGGTGGATGTCTCGTCGAGGGGTCCACTGTGCGGACCGGATCGCCTATGCGCGCTCGATTTCCGCATAGTGCTCGACGGTGGGGAACGGGTCGTAGAAATGATGCAGCAGGCGTCGCCACTCCCGGTATTCGGCCGAGCCCCGGAACCCCTCGGTGTGGGCCTCGAGGCTGTCCCATTCCACCAGCAACAGATAGCCGTCGGGACGTTCGAGGCAACGCGACAGGGTGAGCCGCCGAAACCCCGGCATCGCGGCGATGATGTCCTTCGCCTGGGCGAATGCCTGCTCGAATTCCGAGGAGTGACCGGGTTTCACCTGCAGCGGCGCGTGTTCGAGGATCATCCGCGGATCCTCCCACGGTGCCGGGTGGGGTGTGGAGTCATCTCACACACCCCACCCGGTGGCCCGCTCGGGCAGGGGGGGGAACGCCGAGCGAGCACCGCTGCTGCCCAGGGGGGAGGGGCAACTTTTTGTACTTTAGTGCAATTTGTGGGGCGTCGCACGTCGCTTGTCCGGTCGGGCGTTTGACGTAGTCCGGCTCGTGTGTCCCCGTCGGCCCGCTACTCGACGTCCCGGGCGGGGTGGTGCGGGCGGGTGAGCGCACAGTCGCCGCAGTACCCGGAAGCCGGTGTGCGATAGAACAGGCAGCAACTTCGCCGCCGGTAGCCGGCGCCCTCGCGGTCGACAGTGGCCGCCAGTCGCGGATCACGCAGCAGCGTCTCGGCGAGTTGCCCCGCTGTACTTCCGGATTCGCCGTCGAGCAGCCGCGCGGCGCCGATCAACGCGGAGGCCGTGTTGCCCCACAGCAGTTGCTCCGACATCGGCTCCACGGCCCGGACGGCCGCGATCAGGGGTGCGAGGTGGCGGTCCAACACCATCTCGCGTGCCGACCGGGCCGGCTCGGCGTCCACCCGTCCCGTCGGCCGGTGCAGGTGCAGGTCGAGGCGACCGTCCGTGTCCCGCCAGTGCAGTCCGTCGAGATCGAGCAGGATCCCCGCGCGCACGGCGGCGCCGAGCGTCACGGACCAGAGCCGGGCCGCGTAGCCGAGGTACAGCGTGGACGCGGCCACCCGGTACTCGGTGGTGCCGAGCCGCGCTCCCACGTGCGCCACGACGGCGGCCAGGGCGGCGGGACGGGCATGGAGGTCGCGCACCGGCCGCCAGTGCCCAGGGGGTGGTTCGCCCGTCGTGACGGTGAAGTACGCGCCCAACTCGGCCAACTCCGTGAGGCAGGACGCGACCGCGGCGGGCGAGGACTGCCGGCCGGTGCGGGCGCGCGGACTGCCGAGACCGACCTCGAAAGCTGCTGACTGCGAATCGGACACGACGCCGATGCTCCCGTCCGGTGCGCGTTGTCCGCGCGCCTTCGCTCGATCCCGTGCCGCGGGGACTGACCGCGGAATTCTCGCACGCCCGCCGCCGGCGCAGAACCGGCCGAAACGGGCGGGGTCCCCGCCGACGCGAACCTAGTACGATGGCCGATCGGTTGTCATCGGTGGTGCGGAGGTCGGGTTGTCGAAGAAGCGGAGTCCGCGGTCGATCCCCGTCGTGGTGGTCGCCGGGTTCCTGGGATCCGGGAAGACGACGCTGCTCAACCACCTGCTGCGCAACAACGGCGGCACCCGGATCGGGGTGATCGTCAACGATTTCGGGTCGGTGAACATCGATTCGATGATGGTCGCCGGTCAGGTGGACTCGATGGTGGCGCTGAGCAACGGCTGCATGTGCTGCGCGGTCGACGTCAGCGACATGGACGAGATGCTGAACCGACTGGCGCACCGCACGTCGGAGATCGACGTCATCGTGGTCGAGGCGAGCGGTCTGGCGGAGCCCCGCAACATGATTCGTCTGGTGTTGGGCAGCGAGAACCCCTTCGTCACGTACGGGGGCCTGGTCATGCTCGTCGACGGCGTCGAATACCAGGTGAGCCGCCGGCGTCATCCCGAACTCGACCAGCACATCGCGATCGCGGACCTGGTGGTGCTCAACAAGACCGACCGGATCGACGAGGACGCCCACGACACGCTGCTCAGCGACGTGTGCCGGATCAACCCGCGGGCGGCCGTCGTCTCCACCGTCCAGGGCCGGGTCGATCCGGGGCTGTTGTTCGACCGCCCCCCGCGGCGGGAACCCCGGCCCGGTGAACAACTCTCGTTCGACGCTCTGCTCGCCGACGACGCCGACGCCGGCGCGTGCGGCGCGTGCGGCGGCGACCACGACGAGCACTTCCACTCGATGTACCAGAGCGTGACGTTCACGTCGGAGTGGCCGATGCACCCGCGGCGGCTCGTCCGGTTCCTCGAGAAGCAACCGGCCGGCGTATACCGGATCAAGGGGTACGTCTACTTCGGCGTGCCAGGGCACCAGCAGAAGTACCTGCTGCAGGTGGTGGGCGACCACATCGCCTTCCACCCGCAACGGTGGGAGAAGGGCGAGGGCCGGCGCACCGAACTGGTGGTGATCGGCACCGACCTCGACGCCGAATCCGTCGACGCCGTGCTCGACGCGTGCACCGAACCGGAGGCCGAGGGGCTCGAGCCCGACACGATGATGGGCGTGCACCGGTACACCGTCGAGATCTGACCGGACCCCGGCGA
The DNA here is from genome assembly GCF_005484805.1 of Rhodococcus sp. SGAir0479. NCBI lineage: Bacteria > Bacillati > Actinomycetota > Actinomycetes > Mycobacteriales > Nocardiaceae > Rhodococcus > Rhodococcus sp. SGAir0479. The sequence continues at coordinate 2,608,637 of NZ_CP039432.1, read as the reverse complement.
GCGCCCACACCCGGGCGGCTACCGTGGAGCGGTGACTGAATCCCTCGTTTCCGTGTACGAAGCCATCCGTCGGCGCCGCGACGTCCGAGCCGAGTTCAGCGGTGAACTGATCCCGGACGAGATTCTGCAGCGAGTCCTCGGAGCGGCACACGCGGCTCCGAGCGTGGGCAACACCCAGCCGTGGGACTTCGTCGTCGTGCGCGACCCCGACACCCTCGACAGCTTTGCCGAGCACGTCGCCGGACGGCGCAAGGCGTTCGCCGACTCGCTACCCGAGGACCGTCGAAAGACGTTCGACCCCATCAAGATCGAGGGCATCCGCGAAAGCGGCACCGGCATCGTCGTCACGTACGACCCGGCCCGCGGCGGCCAGAACATCCTGGGCCGCCACACGATCGACGACACCGGCCTGTTCTCCGCGGTGCTGGCCATCCAGAACCTGTGGCTCGCGGCCGCCGCCGAGAACATCGGCGTCGGCTGGGTCTCGTTCTACGACGAGGACCATCTCACCGATCTGCTCGGCATCCCGGCCCCGGTCCGGCCGATCGCATGGCTGTGCGTCGGCAAGGTCGACAAGTTCCAGGAGGTACCCGACCTCGAGCGTTTCGGCTGGCGCAATCGCCGGGACCTGGCCGACGCGATCCATTGGGAGCGTTTCTGATCCGCTCCCGGATCCGACTCGTCTCCGAGTCAGCCGCGGCGGCGGCGCGAGCCGCCGCCGGTCCCGGCGGCGGTGCCCGACGTGCCCGCGGCCGGGTTGGGCCGGGCGCCGGAGCGGCGACGGCCGCCCCCGGCCGGGGCGCCCTCCGCGCGCGTTCCGCGGGCCTGACCCTGTCCCTGCCCCTGTCGGCGGCCCTGACCCTGCCGCTGGCCCTGCGCGGACGGCGCACCGCCCCGGCGCGTCCGCTGTCCCTGGCGCTGACCGCCGCCGGCGGCCGGCTTGTCCTCCTTCGGCTGCGGGGCGACGTGCGGGGCGGGCTCGCCGACCAACCGGGTCACGTGCTCGGACTCGGCGGTCACCTGGAGGGGGGTCACGGAGATCGCGGCCTTGCGCATCAGCACCGAGAGGTCCTTGCGCTGTTCGGGTAGCACGATCGTGACGACGTCACCGGCGCTGCCGGCCCGCGCGGTACGACCCGAACGGTGCAGGTACGCCTTGTGTTCGGCCGGCGGGTCGACGTGCACGACGAGTTCGACGTCGTCGACGTGGACGCCGCGCGCCGCGACGTCGGTGGCGACGAGGACGCGTGCGCTGCCCTCCGAGAACGCGGCCAGATTCCGGTCCCGGGCGTTCTGGGAGAGGTTGCCGTGCAGGTCCACCGACGGGATACCGGCCTCGGTGAGCTGGCGGGCGAGCTTGCGCGCCTGATGCTTGGTGCGCATGAACAGGATTCGTCGTCCACGCCCGGACGCGAGCTTGTGGACGAGGGCCTTCTTGACGTCGACACCCGCGACGTCGAACACGTGGTGCGTCATCGCGGCGACCGGCGAGTTCGCCTCGTCGACCGAGTGCAGTACCTCGTTCTGCAGAAACCGCTTGACCAGCTTGTCGACCCCGTTGTCGAGCGTGGCCGAGAACAGCAGGCGCTGGCCGCCCTTCGGGGTCGCCGCGAGGATCCGCGTGACACCGGGCAGGAAGCCGAGGTCGGCCATGTGATCGGCCTCGTCGAGGATCGCGATCTCGACGCCGTCGAGTGAGACGAAGCGCTGCTTCATCAGGTCCTCGAGGCGGCCGGGGCACGCGACGACGATGTCGACGCCGTGCTCGAGGGCGTTGACCTGCCGGTTCTGCGACACGCCACCGAAAATCGTGGTGACCCGCAGGCCGACCGCCGCGGCGAGCGGCTCGAGGGCCGCGGTGATCTGGGTCGCCAGTTCGCGGGTGGGCGAGAGCACCAGGCCGCGCGGCCGGCGGGGACGGCGCTTGCCACCGGCGAGCCGGGCCGCGAGCGGGATGGAGAACGCGAGCGTCTTGCCGCTGCCGGTCTTGCCGCGCCCGAGCACGTCCCGGCCCGCGAGAGTGTCGGGAAGCGTGTCGATCTGGATGGGGAACGGCGCGGTGATCCCTCCGTCGGCCAGGGCCGTGACGATCGGGGCGGGGACGCCCAGCGACGCGAACGAGGCGGTGGAGGGGGAGGTGACGCTGGTGGACAAGATCCTGGGTGCCTTTCGGGCGTTCGTCAGGCGGGTGCGGCCGGGGAGCCCCGGCGCAGGGCCTGTACGAGGTGGCGACATTGCCGGTGGGCAAGGCCGATCGCCGCAAGACAAGCTCGGGAATGGAAGCGTTCTACGACGCTGGACGCCCCTCGGGGACGCCCAGTGCAGTCACCATACCGGTCGGGGAGTCCCCGACGCTCAGAGGCCCACCCACTCGGAGACCCCGGTGGCGAAGCGTTGCCGCTTCCAGATCGGCACCTCGGCCTTGATCCGTTCGACCAGCTCGGCGCAGGCTGCGAACGCCTCCGCCCGGTGCGGTGCGGCCACCGCGGCCACCAGCGCCAGATCGCCGATGGTGAGCTGTCCCACCCGATGGACGGCAGCGACGGGGAGCCCGGTCCGCGCGGACACGTCCTCGCAGCACTGCCGGAGGAATCGCTCGGCGTCGGGATGGGCCTGGTACTCGAGCGCCGACACCGTCCGGCCTCCGTCGTGGTCGCGGACCACACCGGTGAAGACCACCACGGCGCCGTGCTCGGGGCCCGCGACGGCGGCGTCGACCGCCGTGGGGTCGAGGGGCTCGGCGGAGATGACGGCCAGCACGTCACGCATCGTGGACACCGCCCCCGGCGATCTGCGCGAGCAGGTGGTCGAGGATCGGATCGAGCACCGCCAGCCCGTCCTTTACCCCACCCGGCGAGCCCGGCAGGTTCACGACCAGCGTGGGGCCGGCCAGCCCGACCACCCCGCGGCTCAGCGACGCGTGCGGGGTCACCTCGGTGCCGCGACGGCGCATCTCCTCGGCGATCCCGGGCAGTTCGCGGTCGAGCACGGCGAGCGTCGCCTCCGGCGTCGCGTCGGTGGGCGACGCCCCGGTGCCGCCGGTGGTGACGACGAGGGCGGGTGCGTCCGCGAGCGCGTCCGCCAGCCCGGCGCGGATGTCGGCGTCGGCGTACACCAGGGGGCCACGGACGGCGTGGCCGCGGGCGGTGAGCCAGTCGACGATCGCCGGACCGGTGGTGTCGGGGCGGGTGCCGCGAGCGCCGCCCGTCGAGGCCACCAGCACGGTGGCCGTCCCCGGCCGCACCGCGGGCGTGGCCACGGCCACGGGGGTGGGGGCGGCCGCGGAAGCGGGATCGTCGCGGCGCCACTCGCCGCGCTTGCCGCCCTCCTTGGTGAGCAACCGCACGCCGTCGAGGGTCGCGGCCGGATCGACGGCCTTGACCATGTCGTGCAGCGTCAGTCCGGCGACGGCGACCGCGGTGAGTGCCTCCATCTCGACGCCGGTGGGGCCGGTGGTCTTCGCGGTCGCCTCGATGGTGATCGACGACGCGGTGAAACCGAACTCGACCTTCACCGACGACAGCGCCAGCTGGTGGCAGAGGGGGATCAGCTCGGACGTCTTCTTCGCGCCCGCGATCCCGGCGATGCGGGCGGTCGCGAGGACGTCCGCCTTGGGCATGTCGTCGGCGCGCACCAGGGCCACGACGTCGGGCGTGGTCACCAGCTCGCCGGCGGCGACCGCGATCCGCAGCGTGTCGGTCTTGGCGCTGACGTCGACCATGCGGGCGCGGCCCTCACCGTCGAGGTGGCTCAGTTCGGTCATGTTCGGGTCACTCACTGCAGGGGCCACACCTTCACTCGATCACCCGCCGCCAGGGACGTGACGGCGGCCGGAACGTCTATCAGCACGTCTGCCCAGGCCAGCGCCGCCACCAGGTGCGACCCCGGTCCCGCGACGACTTCGACGCCGGAGCCGGTGCGGCGGCCGCGCAGGAACTGCCGCTTGCCGGGCACCGACGTCACCGCGTGGTCGAGGACGGACTCGGCGTGGGGGACCGGTGGCAGACCGGCGGCGCGCCGCAGCAGCGGCCGCAGGAACACCTCGAACGAGACCAGCGTGCTGACCGGGTTGCCGGGGAACGTGAGGATCGGCATTTCGTCGACCAGCGCCAGGCCCTGCGGGCCGCCCGGCTGCATCGCGACGGGCCCGAAGCGGGCACCGAGTTCGAGCAGCACGTCCTTGACGACCTCGTAGTCGCCCATCGACACGCCGCCGGAGGTGACGACCAGTTCCGTGCGCGCCACCGCGCGCCGCAGCGCCGCGCGGAAGGCGTCGGGCTCGTCGCTGCTGCGGTCGACGATCGCCACTTCGGCGCCGGCGGCACGCAGGCTCGCCGCGAGCGTGGGCCCGTTGGAGTCGTAGATCTGGCCCGGCCTCACCACGGCGCCCGGCTCGACGAGTTCGGCGCCGGTGGTGATCACCGCGACCCGGGGCCGGGTCCGCACGGCCACCGAGGCCAGCCCGACGGCGGCCAGGACGCCCAGGTGGCGCGGGCCCAGCTCGGTTCCGGCGGACAGCAGCAGCGTCCCGGTCCGCACGTCGCTGCCACGCTCGCGGACGTAGTCGCCCACCGCGCGGGACCGACGGATCGTGACCTTGTCGTCGACTGTCTCCGTGTCCTCCACGGGGACAACGGCATCCGCGCCGTCGGGCAGCACCGCGCCGGTCATGATGCGGACGGCCGTCCCCGGCACGTGCGGCGCCGGTTCGGCCGGGCCGGCCGGCACCGTCGCGACGATCGGCAGCGTCACCGGGACGGCGGTGAGCGAGGCCGCGTCGACCGCGAATCCGTCCATCTGCGAGTTCCGGAACAGCGGCAGGTCGACGGGGGCGGAGACGTCGTAGGACAGAATTCGGCCCAGCGCCTCGTCCAGGCGGATCGTCTCCGACGGCCGGGTCAGCAGCGGCTCCAGGAGTTCGGCCACCTCGGCGGCGTGCTCCTCGACCGATCGAGCAGTGCTACCCCGGCCCGAGTGCCGCTGCGCGTGTGCCATGAGAGCCAATCCTAGGCATCCATCGCCGCGCTCGCGGGCCGTGTCGGCGGCATACTGGGGGACATGACGACAGCGGCGCGGACGGCGACGGTGGTGGACGTGGGAATCCCCACCGTGCGGTCGGCGGCGCCGTCCACGGACGGGCGGCCGGACGTGCCCGAACTGGTGGACGGGTTCGGGCGGGTCGCCCGGGACCTGCGGGTGTCGATCACCGAGAAGTGTTCGCTGCGCTGTACGTACTGCATGCCGGCCGAGGGGCTGCCCGCGATACCTGCCCGGGACCTGCTGACCGCCGACGAGATCGTCCGGCTGGTCGGGGTGGCGGTGCACCGGCTCGGGGTCCGAGAGGTCAGGTTCACCGGTGGCGAGCCGCTGATGCGCCGCGACCTCGAGGCCATCGTGGCCGGGTGCACCGAGACGGTGCCGGGGATTCCGCTGTCGATGACGACCAACGCGGTCGGTCTCGAGCACCGCGCCGACGCCCTCGCGCGTGCCGGCCTCTCGCGGATCAATGTCTCGCTGGACACGGTCGACCGCCGGCACTTCGCCGAGCTGACCCGGCGCGATCGCCTCGACTCGGTGATCGCGGGGATCCGCGCCGCTCGACGCGTCGGTCTGGCGCCGCTCAAGATCAATGCCGTGCTGATGGCCGAAACGCTCGACGGGGCGGGTGATCTGCTGCAGTGGTGCCTGGACGCGGGCTGTGCGCTGCGATTCATCGAGGAGATGCCGCTCGACGCGGACCACGAATGGGCGCGGGCGAACATGGTGGACGCGCAGACGCTGCTGCGCGTGCTCGGCGAGCGCTTCGAGCTGCAGGAGGTGGGACGCGAGGAACCGTCCGCGCCCGCGGAGGAATGGCTCGTGAACGGCGGCCCGGCCACGGTCGGGATCATCGCGTCGGTGACCCGTTCGTTCTGCGCGGACTGCGACCGCACCCGGCTCACCGCGGAGGGCACCGTCCGGTCGTGTCTGTTCAGCGACCGGGAACTGGATCTGCGGGGCGCGCTGCGATCCGGCGCCGACGACGAAGACCTCGCGCAGTTGTGGCGCGCGGCGATGTGGAACAAGTGGGCCGGACACGGCATCAACGCGGCGGGCTTCGTTCCGCCGCAACGCAGTATGGGAGCGATCGGTGGCTGACAGGACAGAGGTGGCCGAGGCGATGGACGCGGTACGTGCGACGCCGCGGACGGTCGAGGTGCGGTACTTCGCGGCCGCCGCCGAGGCGGCGGAGCGGCCGGACGAGGTGCTGTCGCTGCCCGCGGACGCCGACCTCGCCGATCTGCGGTCGGTGCTGGTCGAGCGGTACGGGCCACGGATGGAGAAGATCCTCGCAGTGGCGGCCTATCTCGTCGACTCCGAACTGACCCGGGATCCGGCGCGACCGGTGGGCGCCCAGGTGGACGTGCTGCCGCCGTTCGCGGGCGGGTGACCGGTCAGCGGCGCGCCAGCCACTGAGCGAAGGTGACGGTTCCGAACCGGTTGTCCGGCACCAGGTTGCGTCCCTCCCGCCAGAAGGCGCCCATGCTGCCGGGCATCCGGATGTTCGTCACCCGGCCGCGGGCTCCCGTCGCGTCCTTCCAGGCGACGGCCATCTCGCGCATCGTGAGAATCTCGGGCCCGGCCACGACGGTCGGTGCCGCGGCGGGCCGAACCATGCCGGCAGCGTCGGCGAGCGCGCGGGCCACGTCGGAGGTGTCGATGGACTGGAACCGGGTGCGGGTGAACGCCGGCACGAGGCCCAACTTCGCGGCCGGTGCGCAGATCATGGGAACGAACTCGTGGAACTGGGTGGCGCGCACGACGTGGGTCGGCAGGGCCGCTTCCCGATACAACCGCTCCTGCTCGGTCTTGGCTCGGTAGTACGCGAATCTCGCCGTGTCGACGTTCACGATCGACAGCAGCACCGCACGGGCGACGCCCGCCGCGGCGGCCGCGGTCAGGAGGTTCGCGGCGCCGTCGGTCAGTACGGCACGCGTCCGTCGGGTCTTGCCGTCGGTCGTGTCGACGACGACGTCCACGCCGTCGAGCGCCTCGGCCAGCCCGACCCCGGTGAGCAGGTCGCCGACGACGTGCTCGATACCGTCACCGGTCCCGCCGCGCCGACTGAGGACGCGCACGGCGGCGCCGCGACGGACGAGTTCGGTGGCCACGGCCCGGCCCGCCACTCCGGTTCCGCCGGCCACCAGGTACGTCGTCATCGCGTCTCCCGGACGTCGCGGTCAGTCCTCGCGCCACCAGCTGTCCTGCGGGCTCACCGGCACGGTGCGCTTGTGCCGGGTGTTGCGGTACATGGTCTGCAGGTGGTCGACGACGTCCGCGCTCACGTCCTTGCCCTCGAGGAAGTCGTCGATCTGCGCGTAGGTGACACCGAGGGCAACCTCGTCCGGCAGCGCCGGCCGATCGTCCTCGAGGTCGGCGGTCGGCACCTTCTTCCACGTGCTCTCGGGCGCGCCCAGTTCGCGCAGCAGCGCCGCGCCCTGCCGCTTGGTCAGGCCGGACAGCGGGGTGATGTCGACGCCACCGTCGCCGAACTTGGTGAAAAAGCCCGTCAGGGCCTCGGCGGCGTGATCGGTGCCGACGACGAGATGGTTGAGTTCACCCGCGATCGCGTACTGGATCATCATGCGTTCGCGGGCTTTGATGTTGCCGCGCACGAAGTCCCGGATCTGACCGCGGTCGTCGAGCAGATCGCGCATCGCCCCCGACGCCTCCGCGGCGGTCGCGTCCGCGCCCGGCTTCACGTTCACGGTGAGGGACCGGTCCGGACCGATGAACTTCATCGCCACCTGGGCGTCGTCCTCGTCGACCTGGGCCCCGTACGGCAGTCGCACCGCGACGAACTCGGCGGTCCCCCCCTCGGCCCGCACCTCCTCGACGGCCAGCTGCGCGAGGCGCCCGGCCAGCGTGCTGTCCTGACCGCCGCTGATGCCGAGCACGAAGCCCTGGGCCGGGGTCGACCTCAGATAGTCCGCGAGGAACCGGACGCGACTGCGAACCTCGGCGGCGGGGTCGATCGTCGCCTGGACTCCGAGTTGCTCGATGATCTGTGCACGCTCAATCGCCATGGCAGAACTGTAGCGAGCACGGGCCGAGTGCGCACAGGTCTCGACGGCCGGGAAGGATGTGGTGCGGCGTCGGGTCGGCGCCGGTCGGCACGGGTCGGATGGGGAGAGTTCGCATGAGTGGTCCCGGCGTTCTGGTGGTCAGTGCCACCGCGGGGGAAGCGGCGCACGTGCCGGATTCGTTCGACGTCGTGGTCACCGGAATAGGCAAGGTCGCGGCGGCGGTCGCCGTCACGCATGCGCTCGCGCGGTACCCGTCGGAGTCGATGCCGCTCGTCGTCAACATCGGTACCGCCGGTGCCCTGCACGCGCATCACGGCGGCCTGTACCTGCCGTCGGCCGTGCTCAATCACGACATCAGCAGCGAGGTGCTGCGCTCGCTCGGCCATCCGGTGCGCGACGTCGTCGAGATCGAAGGCGGTGACGGCTCGGTCCTCGCGACCGGCGATTCGTTCGTCTCCGACGTCGAGGTGCGCGACGCCCTGGCCGCGCGTGCCGACCTGGTCGACATGGAGGGGTTCGCGGTCGCGTTCGCGTGCGATCGGCTGGGCGCCCGCTGTCGGCTGGTCAAGCACGTGAGCGATCACGCGGACGACTCCGCGATGGACTGGCCGGCGCAGGTGGACGCCAGCGCACGCGTGCTCGCGGACTGGCTGACCCGGACGTTCGGACCGCGCTAACCGGGCTCGTCGGGACGGTCCCGGTCCCGGCCGGTGGCCAGGTCGCCGCACGGGACGGCGGCCACCGCGGCGCGGTGCGTCCGCAGATACTCCCGCGCGCCCGCGTCGCCGGCGGCGCGGGCCGCGATCGGCCCCCAGTGTCGCCGCCCGAGGACGACGGGGTGCCCGGGCGTGGCACCGAAGTACGCGCGGGCCATCCCGCTCGGTGTGCTCGTGGCGGCGTCGATGGTGCGGGCGACGACGTCGGGCCCGACGTCCGGCAGATCGACGAGATGGACGACGACGTAGTCCGCGTCCGGGTCCTCGGCGACCACATCGAGTCCGGCGCGCAGCGACTCTCCCATGCCCTCGGCCCAGCGCGGTGCGTACACCGCCTCGGCCCCGGACGGCAGCGCGGCGCGGGCGGCGCCCAGCACGACGAGCACGCGGCCGCACCCGCCGGACCGCAGGGCGTGGACCGCAGTGCGGAGCCACCGGCCCTCGTGGGCAAGCACTTTCGGGTAGCCGTAGCGACGCCCGGCTCCCGCGGCCAGAAGCAGTCCGACGACGTGGTCCGTCCGGGCTCCGGGGACGGCGCCCTCGCCGGTCCCCGGCACCGCGGTGCCACCGCCGTCGCTCATCGGCCGACCGGCGAGACGTCGTCGCGGCGTGCGGGGCGGGCGCGGGGAGCGGGTGCGGTCCTCGCGACCAGGACCGACGCGGTCATCAGGACGGCGATCGCGGCGAAGCACGTCCCGTACCCGATCCGCGGCGCCAGGACGGAGACGAGGAACGGTAGCGCGAATCCCAGGTAGATCAGGCAGTAGTAGACCGCGACCGACTGTGCGAGTTCGTCCTCCGGCGCGAGTCGTTCGACCGCGACCAGGCCGGAGATCAGGAGCACGCCGTAGCACGAGCCGAGCAGGAGCGCGGCCCCGAAGACCGCGACGACCGCGACGGCGCCGTCGGTGTGGACGACGACGCCGGCCGCGCCCAGCCCCAGCACACCGAGCACCGCTCCCGCCGGCGCCCCCCACTCCTCGCGGTGCTCGAGGAACCGCCGGGCCCACGGCTGGATCACCGCTCCGGTGATCATGGTGAGCGCCGCGATCGTGCCGGTGAACGCGATCGACACCGCACCCAGTGACTGCTCCACGCGCGGCGGGAGCGTGGCGAAGGAGATGGTCGCGGTGCCGAACACCCACGGCGTCCAGGGAACCACGCCCCGAAGGAAGGGCGCCGTCGACAGCGCCGTCACGCGGGTGACCGCCGGAGTCGTTCGGGCGGTGCGTGTCTCGGGCACCGGCCACACCAGCGCCAGGGCGGCGATCATCAGCGCGATGTGGATCACGTACGGCGACACCTGAGGTGCGGGCAGCCACTGCGCCACCACGCCGGCGAACAGCGCGCCGCACCCGAAGCCCGCGGACAGGGACACCGCGGCCCGGCGCGCGCCGGCGCCGGCGGGTGCCCGGGCACTGAGTTCCTTCATCCACGCGGTGCCCGCACCGAACGCCATGCCGGACGCGACTCCGGCCAGCACCCGCCCGACGTAGAGCAGTTCGGGACTGAGGGGACCGAGCAGAAGGACGAGCGAGGAGACCACCGAGACCGGGATCATCGAGCGGATGACCACCCGGCGTCCCGCGCGATCCGCGACGCGGCCGAAGTACAGCAGCGCGGGAACGAGGCCGAGCACGTAGGCGCCGAGCATCGCGGTGAACGATCCGCTCGTGAGCCCCAGGTGCCGGCTGTAGACGAGCTGCATCGGCGCGAACTGGTTGGCTCCCCAGCTCACCGCGAACAGGGCGACGGCGAGACGCAACCACGGGGCAGGCATGGTCCGATCCTCGCAGAGGTGTGGAGCGTGGGGAGTATCAACTGTTCACAGCCCGGGTGTCGTCTTGCTGTGAAACCTGGCCGTTTCGCGCCGGTTACGCCAGCCCTACCGTGTGCTGCACCGACGATGCCGGAGGAGGCGCCGTGGCAGGATTCGGAGGCGGTCGGATCGGATCGACCGCGCGTGACATCGCTCGCGCAGTAACCGGACGCGAGGTATCGGCGCGCGCCGTGATCGAGGAGCACCTGGACCACATCGAAAACTGCAACCCCCGGTGGAACGCGGTGGTCACGGTGCCGGCGGAGCAGGCGTTGGCGGCGGCGGACCGCCTCGATCGCCGGCTGGCCCACGGTGACCCGGTCGGCCCGCTCGCCGGTGTGCCGTTCACCGTCAAGGATCTGATCGCCACCGCCGGCGTCCGGACGACGGCAGGGTCGCGGGCACTCGCGGCGAACGTGCCCGCGGCCGACGCCCCGGCGGTGGCGGCGATGAAGGACGCCGGCGCAATCCTGGTGGGCAAGACCAACACCCCGGAGTTCGGGGCGAGCGGTCTGACGCACAACGACCTGTTCGGCTACACCCGCAACCCCCTGGGCACCGAAGCGGACCCGCGCTCTCCGGGCGGGTCGAGCGGCGGGGAGGCGGCCGCTCTCGCGGCCGGGATGAGCGCGGTGGGCCTCGGGACCGACTTCGGCGGCTCCGTCCGCTGGCCCGCGCACTGCACCGGCCTCAGTTCCATTCGCCCGACGTCGGGCCGGGTGAGCGCGGACGGCCAGTACCCGGGAGTGGCCGCCGGCGACCGGGTGCTGGCCAACCCCGCGACCGTGCACGGCGTCGTGCAGACGATCGGCCCGCTGGCGCGGACCCTCGACGACGCCGCGCTGGTCCTGCGGGTCGTGTCGTCCCGTCGGTTCCGGTGGGCCGATCCGGCGGACGTGGAGGTGGACGGGCTCGACATCACCTGGGCGCGCGGGGAGGGCACCGTTCCCGTCGAAGCGGAAATCGTTGCCGCGGTTGCGGAGACGGCCGGCGGACTCGGGGCCCGACGGTACGCGGGTTCGGCCCTCCCGCGGGCGAACGACCTGTTCGGACGACTGCGCGCCACCGAGACCGCGGCGGACATCGAGGCGTACGGCGCACCGTCCGACTTCGGGGCGAATATCCGGGCGATGCTGGCGGCGGGGTCGGGACGACGAAGCCACCGCGACGTCGAGGAGTTGTGGGCGCAGCGAGCGCGTCTCACCGCCGGGCTGCTCGACGAGATGGGAGACGTCCTCGTGCTCCCGGTCGCCTCGATCACCGCGCCCCCGCTCGGGCTCGAGACGTTCACGGTCGACGGCCACTCGCTGACCTGGCAGGATGCGCTCGCATGCTGTCGGGCGATCAGCGTCACCGGACTTCCGTCCGTCGTCGTCCCGGTCGCGACGGCGTCCGACGGGTTGCCGATCGGCGTCCAGGTGATCGCGCGGCCGTGGCAGGAACACGTCGCACTCGCCGTGGCGCACAGTGTCCGCCGGACCAGTACCTACCGATCATCACACGAGGAGGCTTCGCGATGCGCGACATCCTGACGGAACTCACGGCGTGGTTCGACCGGGGCGAGGCGTTCGCGCTCGCGACGGTCGTGCGCACGTGGAAGTCGTCACCACGCACGCCCGGCGCGGCGATGGCGGTGTCCACGGCCGGCGAGGTCCTCGGCAGCGTGTCCGGGGGATGCGTCGAGAGCGCCGTGTACGAGTCGGCAATCGAGGTCCTCGCCGACGGATGCAGCCGGACGGAGGTGTTCTGCGTGGCCGACGACGATGCCATCGGGGTGGGGCTGACGTGCGGCGGGACGATCGAGGTGTTCGTGCAACGGGTCGACCGTGCCGCGTACCCGCAGTTCGCCGAGGTGGCACGCCTCGTCCGCGAGGGTGAGCCCGTCGCGGTGGTGACCGCCACGGATTCGGGGCGGCCGGCTCGCCACACCGTGGTCACCGCGGCCTCCTCGCGGGGGGCGGTGGAGGTGGCCGAGTCGGAAGTCGCCGACATCCGCTCGCGGTCGGCGGCAGGCACGTCGACGGTCTACGCGTTCGAACCGGCGACAGGGTCGTGCGCGTCGGCCATGGTCGAGGTGTTCGCGCCGCGGCCGCGGATGTACGTGTTCGGCGCGGTCGACTTCGCGGCGGCGATGTGCACGCTCGGCTCCTTCGCGGGCTACCACGTGACCGTCGTGGACGCCCGCCCGGTGTTCGCCACCCGGGCCCGGTTCCCCGGCGCGGACGAGGTGGTCGTGATGTGGCCGCACCGATTCCTCGAGGCCGCGCCCGTCGACGCGCACACGGTGATGGCCGTTCTCACGCACGACGAGAAGTTCGACATTCCACTGCTCGAACGCGCGCTCCGCTCGGACGCCTCGTACGTGGGGGCCATGGGCAGTCGGGCCACCCACGAGCGCCGCGTCGCCTTGCTGCGGGAGAGGGGCCTGACCGACGACGAACTGGGCCGACTGCACTCGCCGATCGGCCTCGACCTCGGCGCGCGAACGCCCGAAGAGACCGCGGTGTCGATCCTCGCGGAGATGATGAAGGTGGCACGCTCGGCAACGGCACTCGAACTGCGTGATCTCGACGGCCCGATCCACCGGGACCGGCGGAGCGATGTCCGCCCCGCGGACTGCCCGGCTTGAGCGCTGGACTTCACCGCCCTCGGGAGAGATGATCTCGAAGTCCGTGTGGCGCGCTGCCGAGTTTCGGGGGCGCGCAGATCAGAGGAGCAGGGTGGTGCGGTGACGGCGTCGAACACGTTCGCACCGGTTCCGCTCGATACCCTGCTGGCATCCGGACTCCTGCCCGGAGCGGCGCTGGTCACCGAACGTCCGGCCGCCGCGGGGGCGATCACGAACGTCGCCGTGATGGCAGTACCGGACGTCGGGCCGTGGCTTCGCCGCGACCAGCTGCTCGTCACGTCCGGCAGCGTCCTGGCGCGGCTGGCGTCGGTGTCCGACTTCGTCGCCCGGCTCGACCGACGCGGTGTCGCCGCTCTCGCGGTGCGGCTGGACACCGGCCCCGACCTTCCGCGCGAGCTGGCGGACGCCGCGACCGAGGCCGGAATCCCCGTGGTGACGTTCACGGCGGCCTGCTGTTCCGGGCACGAGATCTCCCGGTCCCTCGACCGCATGGCGGCCCGCCAGATCGACGCGGTGTTGGCCGCCGACCATGTGCGGCACGATCTGATGTCGGTGGTGATGACGGGCGGTGGTCACCGGGAGCTCGCCGCGGCGCTCGCGCGGGCGCTCGGTGGCGCGGTGCTCGTCACGACTCCGGACGGCCGGCAGATCAGCCGGGCCGGGGAGGACGCCGATCTGTGCCGGCTGACGGCCAGTAGTGCGCTCGACGCGACGGGACGGCTGCGGACGGACTCCGTGGAGGGCGGGCTGGGGCGGCGTGAGCTCGGCAACGGGTTCATCGCCGTCTCCGCGGTCTCCGCGAACGGCATCGATCACGGACGGCTCGCGTTCTTCACGGCGTCCCGCTCACTGGCCGACGAGGAGTTGTACCTCGTCGAGCGGGCCGCGGAGGTGTGCGCGCTGGTGGTGACCCGCGAACTCGCAGTCGCGGCCGTCGAGGAGAAGCATCGGGCGAACTTCGTCCGCGACCTGCTGCGTGGCCGTGGCGGCGACCCCGACCGGGTGGTGGCGCACGCCAGGACGTTCGGGTGGGATCTGTCGCGCCCGATCGTCGTCCTCGCGATCGAACCGGACCCCGTCGACACGGACGCCGCCGCGGCCCCGAACCGGATGCCGGTCGTCGAGAGGCAGGCGCGAGCGTTCTCCGGCGCCGTCGCGGCGCGTGATCCCGGGGCGGTGGTGACCGCGCTCTCGACGGAAACCGTGGTCCTGATGGGGGAGGGCGCCGACACGATGACCCTCGTCCACGAACTCGTCGCCCACGTGCGCGGCGCGGGCGGCGGGGGCCGTCGGCCGTTCGGTGTGGGCGTATCGCGCGTCTCGGCCTCCGTGGACGACCTTCCCGCGCTCTACAGCCAGGCGCGGACCGCGCTCGAGGTGGGTCGGCGCATCTCCGGGGAGTGGGCCGTGACGCACTTCGACGAGCTGGGGGTGTACCGACTACTCAGCCTCGTCGACGAACCCGAGGAGCTCGAGTCCTTCGCGCGGGAGACGTTGCGGGAACTCACCGAGGACACCGCCGAGGCGCAGGACATGCGCCGCACCCTCGAGGTCCTTCTGGCGACGAACATCAACATCGCGGAAACCGCGCGGCAGTTGCACTTTCACTACAACACCCTGCGCTATCGGGTCGTGAAGCTGGAGAAGATGCTCGGGCCCTTCACCGCGCACCCCGCTCTGCGTCTCGATCTCTCACTCGCGCTGAAGATCATCGCCATGCGTGGCATCAATTCCTAACATTGCCAATATCTTCCGTTCCGCACTGGCACATTGCTCTCACGCCGCCGCGATAGCGCTGTATTAGCGTTTCCCTCCTATCGAGGTGCAACTGTGAGCTGCAGCACACCGTGGACGGGTGTGTCGGCCCCGGCCCGTGGTCGCAGCAGGCACCGCCCTTCGTTCGAAAGGCCCGAGTATGCCCATGTGGACGTTGCACGGAGACGGTAAGACCATCGAACCGGGACAAGTGGTCGCGCCCGATGAACGATTGACCTGGGGCCGCACGATCGGGCTCGGCGGACAGCACGTCGTCTCCATGTTCGGCGCCACGTTCGTGTTCCCCATCATCATGGGACTCAATCCGCAACTGGCAGTGATGTTGTCGGGGTTCTGCACGCTGTTCTTCCTGCTGGTGGTGAAGGGCCGGATCCCGAGTTACCTCGGCACGTCGGCCGCGTTCGTCGGCGGTATCGCCGCCATCCGCGCGCAGGGCGGTACCTCGGCCCAGGTGACCGGCGCGATCATGGTGTCCGGCCTGGTGCTCGCCGCGATCGGTGTGGCCGTCCACTTCCTCGGCGGCGGTGTCGTGTTCAAGATCCTTCCCCCCGTCGTGACCGGTGCGGTGGTCATGCTGATCGGCTTCAACCTGGCGCCGGTCGTCGCCGGCACCTACTGGCCGCAGGACCAGTGGGTGGCGCTGATCGTGATGGTCGTGCTGGTGGTGTCGAGCGTGGTGCTCCGAGGGTTTCTGGGCCGGGTCGCGATCTTCCTGTCCCTGTTGTTCGGGTACGGACTGTCCTGGGTGCTCGACCGATTCGGGCCGGTCACGTCCTACGATCCGACGGCCGGCGAAGTCACCGAACACTTCCGCGTCAACTGGGACGGTGTCGCGTCCGCGCCCTGGTTCGGGTTGCCGCCCTTCTCGGACGAGGCCAACGGCGTCGTGGGCATCCACGCCCCGTCGTTCAGCCTCACGTTCATCGTCCTGGTCCTGCCCGGAGTCATCGCCCTGATCGCCGAGAACGCCGGCCACGTGAAGGCCGTCGCCGAGATCACCGGGACGGATCTCGACCCGATGATGGGACGCGCGCTGGCCGCAGACGGTTTCGCGACCGCCATCGCCACCGGCGTCGGCGGCTCGCCCACCACCACGTACGCGGAGAACATCGGCGTCATGGCGGCCACCAAGGTGTACTCCACCGCGGCGTACGCCGCGGCCGGGGTGATCGCGATGCTGCTGGGATTCTCGCCGAAGTTCGGAGCCGTCATCTCCGCGACCCCGGGAGGTGTCCTCGGCGGCATCACCGTCGTCCTGTACGGCATCATCGGCCTGCTCGGCGCCAAGATCTGGAAGGAGAACGGTGTCGACTTCGGCAACCCCCTCAACCTGATGCCGGTCGCCGCCGGTCTGATCATCGCGATCGGCGACACCACGCTGAGGTTCACCGACACCTTCTCGCTCAGCGGCATCGCCCTCGGCACGATCGTCGTCATCGTGATGTACCACCTGTGCCGCGCGATCGCGCCCCGGGACACCGACACCGAGCCCACTCGCCCGACGAATTCGGCGCCCCAACCGGACACCGACCCCGACGAGGGCGCGCGTGTCCCGGCCCCCTCGGTGTGACCTGGAATACATCTGCCATCGCCGAACTGTCAGGCTTGTCACATTTTCACGAAACGTCGCGCTCTGGATGCAGGCAGGATTTGAGAGATGAAACCGTCGCCACTGACTTACCACCGGCCCGGGTCGATCGACGAGGCGTGCACGGTATTGGCGCAGGTAGCGCACGAGGGCAAGGTACTCGCGGGTGGGCAGTCGCTGATTCCGCTGCTGTCGATGCGGCTCGCGGCGCCTGCGCACCTCGTGGACATCGGTGCCCTCCCCGACCTGGACGCCGTCACCGCCTCCGGACAGTCGGGTGTCACGTTCGGGGCGCTCACCCGCCACGCGGCCCTCGAGGCCGACCCGGCCGCAGCGCGCGTGCAACCGTTGCTCGGCCGCGCCCTACGCCTCGTCGCGCACCCGACGATTCGCAATCGCGGCACGACCGTCGGTTCCATCGTGCACGCCGACCCCTCGGCGGAGATGCCGGCCGTGGTGGCGTTGCTCGGCGGGACGGTGACGGCGCGGTCCGTCCGGGGCACCCGCGAGATCCCCGCGGCCGAACTGTTCGTCGGACCGCTCGAATCGGCGCTCGAGCCGGACGAGATCGCCACGAGTGTCACGGTGCCGGCCGCGCGCCCCGGCGTCGGTACCGCGATCGACGAGATCGCCCGCAGGCACGGTGACTACGCGCTCGTCGGTGTGGCCGCGCAGGTCCGCGTCGAGGGCGGTGTCGTCACGTCGGCCCGCATGGCGTACGTGTCCGCGGGCGAACTCGGCGACGTCGTCGACTACACCGACGTTCTCGGCGGCGCGTCCGCGAGCGACGCCCGGGATCCGCTGTGGCAGGCGCTGTCCGAGAGGGCGCGCGAGACGATCGAGACCGAGGCCGACATCCACGCCACGGCCGGGTACCGCTCGCAGTTGGTTGCCGCCCTGACCGCACGTGTCGGATTTGCCGCGGCGCAGGACGCGACGAGTGTCCGCGTGAACGAACTGGTTTCGGTGGGAGGAGCGTGAGGATGACGAAGACGACACGGGGCATCGACGAGCAACTCGCCGACCTGCAGGAGGAGACCGGCGAACAGCATGTGGCGGTGACCTTCACCCTGAACTCGGTGACCCAGACGGTGATCCTGCCGTCGAGGACGCTCGCGTCGGACGCGATCCGGCATCACCTCCGCCGGACCGGAACCCACGTGGGATGCGAGCACGGCGTGTGCGGCGCGTGCACGGTGCTGCTCGACGGCAAGCCGGTGCGATCGTGCCTGGTGCTCGCGGCGAGTCTGGAGAGCAGGTCCGTCACGACGGTGGAGGGCCTCGTCGAGCCCGACGGGACATTGCATCCCGTGCAGCAGGCATTCGTCGACTGTCACGGTCTCCAGTGCGGTTTCTGCACACCGGGATTCGTGACGACGATCGCGGCGTTCCTCGAGGAGAATCCGTCCCCCACCCGGGAGGAGGCGACCGAGGCGATTGCCGGCAACCTGTGCCGGTGCACCGGGTACCAGAACATTCGGGCGGCGGTCCTGCGGGCGGCGGAGATCACGCGCGAGCGTGCGGGTGGCTCGCCCCTGGGGCCCGACGACGCGGCCGCCCGGGCCTCCCTCGAGGGCAAGGTCCGCGGCACCACCGCGCCGGTGGGCGGAAAGGCGGGACGGGCATGAGCGTCACCAAACCCCAGCCCGCCGAGCGCCCCGCCACGGCCGCGGCGTCCGAGGTGGCGTCCGAGCCGGACCGGTACTTCGGCAAGCCGATTCCCCGGAGTGAGGACGCGCGCCTGCTCAGCGGCAACGGGCGGTACCTCGACGACCTCGGCCACAATGCCCTGATCGCGGCCTTCGTACGCTCACCGCACGCGCACGCGCGGATCACCGGGATCGACACCGATGCCGCCTCGGAGCTGGCCGGGGTGCACGCGATCTACACCTACGAGGACCTCGAGGCGGACTCGGCCGGTATGGCGGAGAACCTGCCGCTCCTGATCCCGCACCCCGCGATCACGGCACCCCGCAACGGGTATCCGCTGGCCAAGGACGAGGTCAACCACGTCGGCGAGGCCATCGCGATGGTCGTCGCGGACAACCGGTACATCGCCGAGGACGCCTGCGCGCTGATCGAGGTGGGCTACGAGATGCTGCCGCCCGTCGTCGGCATCGACGTGGCGCGCCGCGCCGAGAATGCCGTCCACGCCGATGTCCCCGACAACGTCGCCGCGCACCTGCAGCACGGCTTCGGTGACGTCGACGCCGAGTTGGCCTCGGCCCCGCACCGGCTGACGTTGGACCTCGAGATCGAGCGGTCCGCCTCGATGCCGATGGAAGGCAAGGGCGTCTACGCGCGGTGGGACGACGACGAGCAGACCCTCACCTTCTGGACCTCCACACAGACGTCGACCTCGGCGCGCGCCGCCATCGCGGCGCGACTGAACATGGCGCACAACAAGGTGCACTGCATCGCGCCCGACGTCGGTGGCGGTTTCGGCGTGAAGATCGTGCACCCCTGGCCGGAGGAGGTGATGGTCACGTGGGCCGCACGCCAACTCGGCCGCGCGGGAATCTCCAGTGAGGTCAAGTGGGTGGAGGACCGCCGCGAACATTTCGTGTCGAGCGCTCACGAGCGCGGCCAGCTCCAGCAGGTCACGGTCGGATTCGACGACGAAGGCAGGCTGCTGGCCTTCGACTTCACGTTCTGGCACGACAACGGCGCGTACCTGCCCTACGGCATCATCGTCATGCTGAACACCTCCACGCAGGTGCTCGGGCCGTACAAGCCGAGATCCTTCCGGGTGGACGCGTACTCGCTGTACACCAACACCGTGCTGGTGACGCCCTACCGGGGTGCGGGGCGCCCCCAGGCCGTGTTCGCGATGGAACGCTCGATGGATGCCATCGCCCAGTACCTCGGCAAGGACGTCCTCGCGGTCCGTGAGGCCAATCTCATTCGGCCGGAGGAGATGCCGTACGACTTCGGTCTGATGTTCCAGGACGGGCGGCCGCTCATCTACGACACCGGGGACTACCAGGCCGGGATCGACAAGCTGAAGGAGCTGATCGACTGGGACGGCTTCCCCGAGTACAAGCGGCGAGCCGAGGCGCAGGGTCGCACCGTCGGTATCGGCGTCGGCGCGTACGTCGAGGGCACCGGGCCGGGACCGTACGAGGGCGCCCACGTCCTCGTCGAGACCTCCGGGAAGGTCAAGGCCGCAACGGGTCTGACCACGCAGGGCCAGGGACACCAGACGTCCTTCGCGCAGATCGTCGCCGACGATCTGGGGGTGCCCGTCTCCGACGTCGAGATCGTCACGGGCGATACCAGACGGTTCGGGTACGCCGTCGGCACGTTCGCGTCACGCGGTGCGGTCATGTCGGGTTCCGCCTTCCACGTCGCGGCGCAGATGGTCGCGGAGAAGGCACGGAAGATCGCCGGTGAGCACCTGCACCTGGATCCGGACGATCTGGAACTGCGCGGCGGGCACGTCTGCCGGAAGGGCACGGAACCCGGTGCCACCGGCACGTCGATACCGCTCGGTGTGGTCGCGGTGCTGTCGAATCCGCTGCGGTACGCGTTCGACGAGTCGTCGCGGCAGGCGACGGGATTCGCGTCCACCGAGACGGACATGACCGTGCCCCCGGTCCGGGAAGGCGAACAGCCGGGCCTGGAGGCCACCGGCTACTACTCGCCGCCGACGTCGACCTTCGCGTCCGGTGTGCACGCCGCGATCGTCGAGACCGACCCGGTCACCGCCGAGATCCACGTGCGGAAGTACGCGGTGGTGCACGACTGCGGCAACGTCATCAATCCCCGCATCGTCGAAGGGCAGGTCGAGGGCGCTGTCGCGCAGGGGATCGGCGGCGCGTTGTACGAGAGGATCGTCTACGACGAGCACGGGCAGATGCTCAACGCGTCGTACATGGATTTCCTGATGCCCTTCGTCACCGAGATGCCCGACTCCCTCGACATGGACCACACCGTCACCCCGTCCGGTCTCAATCCGCTCGGCATGAAGGGCGCCGGCGAGGCTGGCGTGATCCCGACGTCGGCGGTCATCGCCGCCGCGATCGAGGATGCCGAGGGCATCCCGATCCGGTCCATGCCGATATCACCTTCCGAGTTGTTCGAGCTGCGTCTGACGCACGCAGCGTCCCAGAGCGAGGAGAACGAATGAGAATCGCCGGCACCGCGCAGCTGTTGGCTCCGCCCGAGGTCGTGTACGACAACCTGCAGGACGGGCGTGTGCTTGCCGCCACGATCCCGGGCGTGCAGTCGCTCGAGCAGCTCGCCGACAATCACTACAAGTTGTCGATCACGGCGGGCGTCGCCTCCATCAAGGGCACCTACGACGGAGAAGTGATTCTGTCGCAACAGAATCGGCCGGAGTCCTTCGTGCTCACCGCATCCGGCTCGGGCGCCCCGGGCACGGTGAAGGCCGACGTCACGGTGCGGCTCGAAGAGTGCGAGGGCGGCGGCACTCTGCTGAGCTACGACGCCGATGCCGTGGTCGGCGGCATGGTCGGTGGCGTCGGCCAGCGCATGATCACCGGTGTGGCCAAGAAGATGGCGGGCGTCTTCTTCAAGGGCATCGACGGTGTGATCGTCGACGGCATACCGGTGGCCGAGGCCCCGGCGGACGTCGTCGAAGCAGCCGAGATCGTCGCGGGTGCCTCGCCGGCCGCGCCCGTGGCGTCCGCGGCGCGCGCGGTCGGGGTGTCGGCCGTCCCCGCTCGGAGCGGCGAGTCCGTCTCCGCCCCAGCACTGTTCGCTTCGGCGGCGGTGGGGGCCGCGTTGGCCCTCACCGGCGTCGTGGTCGGCGGGATCCTCGCGCGCGGCGGCGCGCGAAGGTAGCCGTTCGAGCGAACGGCGGGAGCAGGCGCCCCGGGCTACGGCCCGGGGCGCCGTCGTCTGTGCAGCGGTGTCGTCAACCCCCAACGGGCACCGTCGGGTTCGGCGAAATGTGACAAAGAATCCGCGCGATCGAGCGGGTGGAATGGGAGCACGCAGGTAGGAACGGGCGAGACCAGCCAGGAGGCAGCGTGGAATCCAGGAAGATCCGGGTCGGCATCGACACCGGCGGCACATTCACCGACGTCGTGGCAGTGGACGAGGAGTCCGGGGCCGTCGTCACGACGAAGACCCCGTCCACGCCCGCGGATCCGGCGCTCGGATTCCTCGCGGGGATCGAGAAGGTGCTCGCGCAGCTGGGGGAGACCGGTGATGCGATCGGTGCCGTCAGTCACGGCACCACGGTCGCGACGAACAAGCTGCTCGAAGGGAAGGTGGGGCACCTCGGCTTCATCACCACCGAGGGCTACGAGCACGTGCTCGAGATCGCCCGCCAATCCGTCCCGGACGGATACGGCAACTCGTACTTCTGGGTCAAGCCCGACCGGATCGTCCCTGCCGACCGCGTACGCACCGTCCGTGGCAGGCTTGCCTTCGACGGCAACGAGATCCGCCCGTTGAACGAGGACGACGTGCGTTCGGCGGCCCGCTTCTTCGCGGACCGAGACATTCGGACGATCGGCGTGTGCCTGATGCACTCCTACGCCGACCCCAGCCACGAGCGGCGTGTCCGGGACATCCTGCTCGAGGAATTCCCCGACGCGACCGTGAGCATCTCGAGCGAGGTGCTGCGCGAGTATCGCGAGTACGAGCGGTCGATCACCACTCTCGTCGATGCAGCGGTGAAGCCGAACATCCGGAACTACGTCAACAACATCGCGACACGCCTGCGGGAGTTCTCGTCCGTCGAGGGGGAGCGGCGCGACATTCCGTTCTACGTGATGAAGTCGAACGGAGGCGTGCTGTCCGCCAAGGAGGTTGTCCACCAGCCGATCACGACGGTCCTGTCCGGGCCGGCGGCGGGCGCCCTCGGCGCGGCACTCATCGCCAGTGTGGCCGGCGTGGACCAGGTGCTCACCTGCGACGGTGGCGGCACGTCCACGGACGTGACCGTCGTCGTCCGTGGTGAGCCCGCACTCACCACCGAGGGACGGGTGGGCGTGTACCCGTCGAAGATCCCGATGATCGACGTGGTCACGGTCGGCGCCGGCGGCGGCTCGATCGCGTGGATGACGCCCGAGGGGACGCTGCGCGTCGGTCCGCAGTCGGCGGGGGCCGACCCGGGCCCGCTGTGCTACGGCAAGGGCGGCAGCGAGCCGACGATCACGGACGCGCACGTGCTGCTCGGCCGGATCCCTCCGCACCTGCTCGGCGGCGAGATCCCGCTCGACACCGAACTCGCCCGCAAGGGCGTCGAGGAGCTGGCCCGCACGTTGGGCCTCGACTTCGAAGCGTGCGCGACGGGCATCCTCGAGGTCTCGGCCTGGAACCAGGCCAACGCGCTGCGCCAGATCACCGTCAAGCGCGGGCTCGACGTGCGCGACTTCACGCTGGTGACCTTCGGCGGATCCGGCTCGCTGCTCGCGTGCCGGCTCGTCGACATCCTCGGACTCCGCGATGTCCTGATCCCGCCGAATCCGGGCAACGTCTCCGCGTTCGGTCTGCTCACGGTCGACGTGCGCAACGACTACGTGCAGACCCACGTCTCCAGGCACGACCGGTTGAAGGCCGACGCGCTGCAGTCCGAGTTCGACGCTCTCGCCGCGGAAGCGGAGCGCGCGCTCGCCGACGAGGGATTCGCGTCCGATCAGCGCCGCTATGCGCGCTCGGCCGACCTTCGCTACCTCGGCCAGGCGTTCGAGGTGCGCGTCCCCATCGGCGACGGTCCCGTCACCCGGACCCTCATGGACGAGGCGGCCGAGCGATTCCATCAGGCCCACCGCGAGCTGTACGGCTACGACTTCCGGGGAGATCCCCACCAGCACGTGGAGTGGGTGAACCTCCGCGTGAGCGGTATCGGACCGATCAAGCGCCCCGAGCTCACCGAGATCCCCGCCGGGCAGGGGGCTCAGAGCGCCGTCACCGGCACGCGCCCGGCCTACTTCGACGAGTGGGTCACCACCGCGGTCTACGACCGCACGAAGCTCGGGGCAGGTGACGAACTCGACGGTCCGGCGGTGATCGAGGAGTTCAGCTCCACCATTCCCGTCCATCCCGGATTCCGGGCACGCATCGACGCGTTCGGGAACATCCGCATCGCCAAGACGTCCGACTCGAACGGAGTGAACCGATGACTGCCATCACCGAGCCCGCTGCCGTGCAGGCGAGCAAGCCGTACCGGTTGAGCCCCCTGGACGGGGCAGCGCCCGATCCGGTCCTCGTGGAGATCGTCGCCGGTTACCTCGCCAGCGTGGAGATGGAGGTCGAGACGTCGATCTCGAGGACGTCGCGGTCGCCGATGATCCGCGACGCACACGACTTCCGCGCCGGCATCCACGACCGGAACCTGCGCAAGCTCACGGGCCGCTCGTACTCGGCGCTCGTCCACCCGGTCGCACGGGACTTCCCGCTGGAGACGATGAATCCCGGAGACGTGTACTTCCACAACGACGTCTACCTCTCCGAGGGTGGCATCGGTCACCTCCCGGATCTCTGCGTGACGGTGCCCGTCTTCGCCACCCGGCCCGGCGACACCGAGCCGTCCGTCGTCGCCTTCGTCCAGGCCTTCGGTCACCACGACGACATCGGTGGCTGCTGCCCGGGGTCGATGCCGTCCGGCGCGACCACGGTGTACGAGGAGGGGCTCATGGTGCCGCCGATCAAGCTGTGGGACCGCGGTGTGCCCAACGAGGCGGCGTTGCGCATCATGACCCGCAACTCGCGGATGCCCGACGCACTCGCGGCGGACCTCGACGCGGAGTGCTCCGCCTGCCTGATGGGGGCTCGGCGCCTGACCGAACTGTTCGAGCGCTACGGCGTCGAGACGGTCGAGGCGTGCTTCGACGCGATGATGGATGCCACCACGGAGACCTACCGGCGGGAGATCCTCAGCAAGATCCCGGTGGGCGAGTACACGTGGGAGGACTACGCCGAACACGACGGCGTCGACGAACCGAAGTTGCACACCCAGCGGATCACCCTGACCAAGACCGGCCCGGAGGACGCGGGCGGCGAGCGGCTCATCCTCGACTTCACCGGCACCGGTCCGCAGGCGAAGGGGCCGATCAACCACTGCGGCGACTACGCGGACGGAAACTTCCTCGTCAAGTGGCTGGCGCCGATTCTGCGCAATCTCGCGGACACCCCCGAGCGCATGGCGGAACTGGACGTCAACGAGGGCGTGGTGCCGCTGATCGAGATGAAGTTCCCCGAGAAGGGCACACTGATCACCCCGATCTTCCCGGCCCCCACGAACGCGCGCACCTTCGTGATCCTGCGTCTGCTCGGCGTTCTGGCAGGTGTGGTCGCCAAGGCCGTCGACGGGAACATGCCGGCCGACCAGGAGACGATCCGCTACACCGGCGTCTACGGCGAGGACTTCGAGGGGCACTCCTACCTCATGCGTGAGGTCCTCGGTGGCGGCTCCGGCGGCCGGCACTACGCCGACGGCGAGGACACGATCCACGTGGTCCCCGATTCCCGGAACCTGCCGACCGAGTTCACCGAGAGCCGCTTCCCCTTCATCGTCGAGAAGCTGGGCCTGGCCATCGATTCCGGAGGCGCCGGCCGCTACCGCGGCGGACTCGGGTACGAAAAGCACATCCGCATGCTCAAGGATGCGCACTTCATGTCGATCGCCGACCGCTCGATCCTGTCCTGCTGGGGAGTCAAGGGCGGCAAGGCCGGACGCCCCTTCTCGGTGGTCCTCGATCCCGGCGGGCCGAACGAGCGCGAGTTCGACGCCCTCACCGACGCGGAACCGATCAAGGCCGGAGAAGTGGTCCGGATCCGGACCACCGGCGGTGGCGGCTGGGGCGATCCGTTGGACCGGCCCGTCGAGGAGGTCGTCCGGGACGTGTTGTGGCGCAAGGTGTCTCCGGACGGCGCCCGCAACGATTACGGCGTGGTGCTGGCGCCGGAATCGACGACCGACGAGCCGATCGTGGATCTCGTCGCGACGACGCACCTGCGGGAACGGATGCGGACCGAGCGCAGTGACGGCGAACCGTTCTTCGACCGCGGCCCCGGCTACGAACGACTCTCCGGCGGGGCGAAGTTCGCCGAGTACGACTTCGTCGGGAGCTGACCTGATGGATCGGTTCCAGCCCCGCGGCGGCGAACTCGCCGTCATCGGCGCCGCCGGAAAGACCGGAGCGGCAGTCGTTCGCGCGCTCGCGGGGCGGCCGGTGCGCCGGGTGGTCCACACTGCCCGGCGCGCCGGTGACCGCCGCGTCGACCTCGAGACGGGGGAGGGGCTCGAGGCCGCCCTGACGGGCTGCCGGGGGGTGTACTTCATCGCACCCAACGTGCACCCCGACGAGCCGGGGCTGCTGCGCCGGACGCTCGACGCGGCGGCCCGGGCCGGCGTGCACCACGTCGTCTACCACTCGGTGGCGTGGCCGCACACCCCCGCGATGCCGCACCATCTCGACAAGGCGGTGTGTGAGGACATGCTGCGCACCCACGGGGGAGTGCAGTGGACGATCCTGCAGCCGTGTGCGTACGCCGAGAACTTCCCGACGCTGCTCGACGGCACCGCCACGGCGCTCGAGGTGCCGTACAGCCCGGACGCGCCCTTCACGTTCGTGCGCCTTGCGGACGTCGCCGCGGCGGCCGCCCGGGTGCTCGACGAGGGCGCCGACGTCCATCACGGCGTCACCTACGAACTCGGCGCCGCCGAGGTGTCGAGCATCGGGCAGTGGGCCCGCGCCCTCCCGCACGAGGTCACGGTGCGCCGCATCGGCGTCGACGAGTGGGCCGACAGATACGGCGGCGATCTGCCGCGCGACGCGCGCGATCGCCTGATCGCGATGTTCGACTTCTACGATCGGCACGGGTTCGTGGCCCGCAGCACAGGGTGGGAGGCATTGCTCGCCCGGCCGCCCGGCCGTCCCGCTCCCGATCGCGTGCCGGCGGGCCGCTGATCGGGCGGGCTCACACGCTGCGCAGCCCCAGGCCCGTCCCGTCGGCGCGGAGCAGGCGCATCGAGGGCCCCTCCACCGAGTACGTCACCTCGCCGTCCAGGACGTGCAGCACCGTCCGCTCGATCTCCGCGAGATCGTCCGGGCAGGCCGTGCGGGTGGTCGCGAGCGGTCCGAGGGTGATGGTGCTGTCGCCCACGCGTACCGGTCCGTCGAAGCGGTTGCACCCGGTCGACCCGGTGGCCCGGCCGTCCTGCCCGATCGTCAGGGTGGGTGCGGCAGCGTCCAGCGCGGTGGACGTCACGACCGCGTCGGGACCGATCAACGACTCGACCACCCACGCCGTCCCGACGACCGGCCGGTCCGGATCCGTGGTCTTCTTGTCGGCCAGCACGACGGTGACGCCCGGGGCCGCGAGGGTGAGGACGTCGTCGACGTACGTCCAACCCGGCCGGCTGGCGAACAGATCGGTCATCCACTTGTCGGCGCCGACGAGTTCCCCGGGGCAGGCCGTCATCGTCGTGGCGATCGGCCCGGTCGTCACGACGCCGTCGGCCAGGTCGACACTGCCGACCCCGCGGTTGCAGCCCGCACTCATCGCGATGCCGTCCCGCTCGGGGAATGCCACCTCGAGCGGCCCACCGCCGGGGATGGCCGTACCCGTCACCGCCGTCGAGACGAACGTCCGTCCCCACAGGGCATCGCCCGGCGACGACGGCGCGAGCGACGTGGTGTCCGCGGTCGCCGACGTGTCACGGCTGTCGGCGCTGCTGCTGCAGGCGATCGACGTCGCGGCGGCGGACAGGAGGACGAGGGCGGCCAACGGTGCTCGCATTCGCCCCACCCTGTCGGCGGACCCCGTTCGGGTGATCCTGCGCGCCAGGTCTTCCCAGCCGTCGGCGATCCGGTCGTGGGACATCCCGAGGACCCGGATCTGGTGTAGGACGAGGCCCGCCTCGAGCGGCGCGAGCAGTGCCACGGCGAGCAACTCGACGTCGCCGTCGACGCCGGCCTGGGTGAGCAGCGTCACGACGTGGCGCAGGCTCACCGCGCGCGCCGGGCCGCCGAAGCGGACGTCGGGGGAGCCCTCGGCCGCGCGCAGTACATCACCCTGCACGGTCACGATGTCCAGCCGCGCCCGGCCGAAGGCGATGAGTCGGCGCACCGGGTCGGCGCCGGGGCCCAGGGGCGGGGGACCGAACATGAAGGCGTTCTGCAGTTCGCGCTCGGTGTGGTCGAGCAGGGCGTTCATCAGTCCGGGGCGGCTGCCGAACCGGCGGAAGACGGTGCCCTTGCCGACGCCGGCCGCGGCCGCGACGGCCTCCATGGTCACGGCGTCGACGCCGCGGGCGGCGACGAGTTCCGCCGCCGCGTCGAGAAGCAGCTTCCGATTGCGGGCAGCGTCACACCGCTCGGGAACCTCGGCGTCCACCAGCGGAAGTAACGGGCTGTTCACACTCGGCATCGTAACCCAGCGGGAACATAAGTGGACCGCGGTCCGTTTAGGCTGCTATACCTGTTGCAGCGTCAACCATCGCACCACCGAAGGAAGCCCCCATGTCTCAGACCCGCGTTCTCGCCCTCGTCGGCAGCCTCCGTGCCGGATCCGTCAACCGTCAGCTCGCCGAGACCGCTGCGGCCGTCGCCCCCGAGGGCGCCGACGTCACGATCTTCGAGGGCCTCGGAGACCTGCCCTTCTACAACGAGGACGTCGACGTCCCCGGCGCCACCATCGCCGGCGTCGACGCGCTGCGTGCCGCCGCCGCCGAGGCCGACGCACTGCTGCTGGTCACCCCGGAGTACAACGGCACCGTTCCCGCCGTGCTGAAGAACGCCATCGACTGGCTCTCGCGTCCGTACGGCGCCGGTGCCGTCAAGGACAAGCCGGTGGCCGTGATCAGCGCGTCCCCGAGCCCCAACGCCGCCAAGTGGGCCCACGACGACGCGCGCAAGGCTCTCGGCATCGCCGGCGCCAAGGTGCACGACATCGAGCTGTCCATCGGCGGCACCATCCAGAAGTTCGGCGAGCTGCACCCGCGTGAGAACGCCGAGGTCGCCGAGCAGGTGCGCGGCGTCGTCGCCGCTCTGGTGGAAGCGTCCGCGGAGCTCGTGAACGCCTGATCCCCGGGGCCTCCGCCCTCCCGACCGAATGTCACATGCGAACGCATGTGACATTCGGCGTTTTTAGGTCGGGGCGCGGGCCGGTCACAGCCCGGCCCGGTCCATCGCGTCGTCGACGGCGTCGCGCACCGAATCGAAGTCGCCGCCCGCGGACAGGGCGGCGTGCTGCGCGGCCTCGATGCGCTCGCGCACCCGCTCGTACCGCGCCGTCCAGGCCTCCTTGTCGGCGCGCCAGTAGCCGATGACGTCGTACCGCGCGGTGGGCCAGCCGAGCTCGTGACGCACCCATCGGCGCACGGCGCGGGACAGGCCCGCTTCGCCGGCGAACCACACGTACCCCGGACCGTCCGGCCGGTTCCACACGCGCGCGGCAGCGGCGAGCGCACTCGGGCCGACGCCGTTGCCGGTGCCGTGCAGCCACGTGTAGGTGACGTCACCCGAGGTGGGGACCTGCTGCTCGTCCGCGGCGGTGGTGACCTCCGCGACCACGTGCACGCGCGTGCCGGGCGCGAGTTCCCCGACGATGCGGCCCACCGCGGGCAGTGCGGTCATGTCGGCGATCAGCAGCCGCCACGAGGTGTCGACCGGCGGGCGGTACCAGCCCGAGGCCGCCGTGACGCCCAGCACGTGGCCGGGACGGGCCTGCAGCGCCCACCGCACGGCCGCGCCGCCGTCGTGGACCGCGAAGTCGAGGTCCATCTCACGGCTCTGCGGGTCCCAGCGTCGGACGGTGTAGCTGCGCATCTCCGGGCGCGGCCCGTCGGTGGGGTAGTCCCAGGCGTTTCCCAGCCGCTCCGGGGCCGGCGGTCGCGCGGCGCCCTCGTCGGGGAACACCACCAGTAGTCGCTCGTCGGGGACGCCACTGGAGACGAAGCGCGCGAGGTCCCCGCCCGTCAGCGTGACGCGCTGCATGTTGGGGGTCACCCGCACGACGGACGACACGGGCGCGAAGAAATAGGGGCAGTCGTCGGGGGACACGAGGCCACCCTGTCACACGCCGGCCCGGCGGCCGTCCGAACGCCCGGCTAATTGTCAGCTAACGCCGGCGTGAGGCCCTTCGCCGCATCGTCGTGGGCGTTCACCGGACGGGTCGGCGTGTCGCTGCCGGGCGTGTCGGTAGCGGGGGCTCCGAGCACTGTGGGCCCGGTCTCCGCGGGGGCCTGGAGGACCTGCGGTCGGCGACCCCGAGGGTGCGTCCGGACGAGTTCCAGCGCCGGCGGGCGCAGCCCCGATCGCCGCCCACCGCGGACGCCGGCCGTGTCAGCGGATGTGGCGGAACTCACCACCCGTTTTGTGACGTGAAACACGCCCGAAAGCCGCCCGCGACGCGCGGGTGCGGGGTGCCGACCTGGGAATTTCAAGCGTGTCACTCACAAGATCTCGGGTTCTACGAATCTGTCGGACACAAGGTGTAGTGTCTACACAGCCGAGAGGGCACAACGGGAACCAAACGGATCCCGGGACCGGCCAGGACCCCGACGCTCGGCGCGAAGACTGCACAAACCCAGCTCGTCAGGCCGTTGGAAAGAGGACCACCATGAGCATCACCGTCTACACCAAGCCCGCCTGCGTTCAGTGCAATGCCACCTACCGTGCCCTCGACAAGGCCGGTCTCGAGTACGACATCGTCGACATCTCCGAGAACCCCGAGGCGCGCGACTTCGTGATGGCCCTCGGATACCTCCAGGCCCCCGTCGTGGTCTCCGGTGACGACCACTGGTCCGGCTTCCGTCCGGACCGCATCAAGGCCCTCACCGCAAACGCCGCCTGAGGCGACGCCGCGACGCGGGGTCCCGTTCCACGCTCGACCGAAATGGTGAACACCGATGGCATCGCTGGTGTACTTCTCCAGCGCGTCGGAGAACACACACCGATTCGTTGAACGACTCGGTGTCCCCGCAACGCGCATTCCGCTGCATGACCGCGAAGGCACGTTCGAAGTCGACGAACCGTACGTCCTGATCCTCCCCACCTACGGCGGAGGCACGACGGCCACGGGACGCGACACGAGCTACGTGCCCAAGCAGGTCATCCGATTCCTCAACAACAAGCACAATCGCGACCTCATTCGAGGGGTGATTGCTGCCGGCAACACGAATTTCGGCGAGTCGTACTGCTACGCCGGAAACGTGATTTCACAGAAGTGTCAGGTCCCGTACCTGTACCGCTTCGAACTAATGGGAACAGTCGAGGACGTCGTCGCAGTGCGCGAGGGCCTCGCACAATTCATGGAGAGTGAACAGTGGCACCGACCATCACGGATTCAGCCCCGGCTGGGAGTGTAGAGCGCGCTGCGGCACGACCCGATGCATCGGGCGAGCTGGACTACCACGCGCTCAACGCAATGCTGAACCTGTACGGTCCCAACGGCGAGATCCAGTTCGACAAGGACGTCGCCGCCGCTCGGCAGTACTTCCTCCAGCACGTCAACCAGAACACGGTCTTCTTCCACAACCTGGACGAGAAGCTCGACTACCTGGTGGAGGAGAACTACTACGAGCCCGAGGTCCTCGACCAGTACTCGCGTGAGTTCGTGAAGTCGCTGATCGACCGGGCGTACGCGAAGAAGTTCCGGTTCCCGACGTTCCTCGGTGCCTTCAAGTACTACACCTCCTACACGCTCAAGACGTTCGACGGCAAGCGTTACCTGGAGCGCTTCGAGGACCGCGTCTGCATGGTCGCGCTCACGCTCGCGGCCGGCGACGAGGAACTCGCCACCAAGCTCGTCGACGAGATCATCTCCGGCCGCTTCCAGCCGGCCACCCCGACGTTCCTCAACTCGGGCAAGAAGCAGCGCGGCGAGCCCGTCTCGTGCTTCCTGCTCCGCATCGAGGACAACATGGAGTCGATCGGCCGTTCGATCAACTCGGCCCTGCAGCTGTCCAAGCGCGGTGGCGGAGTTGCGTTGCTGCTCAGCAACGTTCGAGAGCACGGCGCGCCGATCAAGAAGATCGAGAACCAGAGCTCGGGTGTCATCCCGATCATGAAGCTGCTCGAGGACTCGTTCTCGTACGCCAATCAGCTCGGTGCCCGTCAGGGCGCCGGTGCGGTGTACCTGCACGCGCACCACCCCGACATCTACCGCTTCCTCGACACCAAGCGCGAGAACGCCGACGAGAAGATCCGCATCAAGACGCTGTCGTTGGGTGTCGTGATCCCGGACATCACGTTCGAGCTGGCGAAGAAGAACGAGGACATGTACCTCTTCTCGCCGTACGACGTCGAGCGCATCTACGGTGTGCCGTTCGCGGACATCAACGTCACCGAGAAGTACCACGAGATGGTCGACGACAAGCGGATCCGCAAGTCGAAGATCAAGGCGCGCGAGTTCTTCCAGACCCTCGCCGAGCTGCAGTTCGAGTCGGGCTACCCCTACATCATGTTCGAGGACACGGTGAACCGGGCCAACCCGATCGAGGGCAAGGTCACCCACTCCAACCTGTGCTCGGAGATTCTGCAGGTCTCGACGCCGTCGTACTTCAACGACGACCTGTCCTACAGCCACGTCGGCAAGGACATCTCCTGCAACCTCGGTTCGCTGAACATCGCGCTGACGATGGACTCTCCCGACTTCGCGCAGACCATCGAGACGTCGATCCGTGCGCTGACCGCGGTGTCGGACCAGACGCACATCTACTCGGTCCCGTCGATCGAGCAGGGCAACAACGACTCCCACGCGATCGGCCTGGGACAGATGAACCTGCACGGCTATCTCGCTCGCGAGCGCATCTTCTACGGCTCCGAAGAGGGCATCGACTTCACGAACATCTACTTCTACACGGTCCTGTTCCATGCGCTCCGCGCGTCGAACCTGATCGCGAAGGAGCGCGGCAGCTACTTCAAGGGCTTCCCGCAGTCCAAGTACGCGTCGGGTGAGTTCTTCGACAAGTACACCGAGCAGGTGTGGGAGCCGGCCACCGATCGGGTCCGGCAGCTGTTCGCCGACGCCGACGTGCACATCCCGTCGCAGGACGACTGGCGTGAGCTGAAGGCCTCGGTGCAGCAGTACGGCATCTACAACCAGAACCTGCAGGCCGTTCCGCCGACCGGGTCGATCTCGTACATCAACAACTCCACCAGCTCGATCCACCCGGTGGCCGCGAAGATCGAGATCCGCAAGGAAGGCAAGATCGGTCGTGTCTACTACCCTGCGCCGTACCTGACGAACGACAACCTGGAGTACTACCAGGACGCGTACGAGATCGGCTACGAGAAGATCATCGACACGTACGCCGCCGCCACCCAGCACGTCGACCAGGGCCTGTCGCTGACGCTGTTCTTCAAGGACACCGCCACCACCCGGGACGTGAACAAGGCGCAGATCTACGCGTGGCGCAAGGGAATCAAGACGCTGTACTACATCCGCCTGCGTCAGATGGCGCTCGAGGGCACCGAGGTGGAGGGTTGCGTCTCGTGCATGTTGTGACCGTCAATTCCGAAGCTCCGTCACGAAATTCGAACAGGGAAGAACGATGACCTCCGCTCCTCATGCGCATTCGCCGGCCGACGGCACGCGCGTCAAGCTGATCGACCGCGTCTCGGCGATCAACTGGAACCGCGTCCCCGACGACAAGGACTCGGAGGTGTGGGATCGCCTCACCGGCAACTTCTGGCTGCCGGAGAAGGTGCCGGTGTCCAACGACATCCAGTCGTGGGCCACGCTGACCCCGCACGAGCAGCAGCTCACGATGCGCGTGTTCACCGGACTGACGCTGCTCGACACCATCCAGGGCACCGTCGGCGCGGTGAGCCTCATCCCCGACGCGGTCACCCCGCACGAGGAGGCGGTGCTCACCAACATCGCGTTCATGGAGTCGGTGCACGCCAAGAGCTACTCGCAGATCTTCTCGACGCTGTGCACCACGCGGGAGATCGACGACGCGTTCCGGTGGTCGGAGGAGAACCCGAACCTGCAGCGCAAGGCGCAGATCGTTCTCGACTACTACAAGGGTGACGATCCGCTCAAGCGCAAGGTCGCCTCGACGCTGCTCGAGTCGTTCCTGTTCTACTCGGGCTTCTACCTGCCGATGTACTGGTCGTCGCGTGCCAAGCTCACCAACACCGCCGACATGATCCGTCTGATCATCCGCGACGAGGCCGTGCACGGTTACTACATCGGCTACAAGTACCAGCGCGGACTCGAGCGGATCACCGAGGCCGAGCGCGAGGACCTCAAGAACTACACGTTCGAGCTGCTGTTCGAGCTGTACGACAACGAGGTCGAGTACACGCAGGACCTGTACGACGAGGTCGGGCTCACCGAGGACGTCAAGAAGTTCCTGCGCTACAACGCCAACAAGGCGCTGATGAACCTCGGCTACGAGGGCTTGTTCCCGAAGGACGAGACGGACGTCAACCCGGCGATCCTGTCCGCCCTGTCGCCGAACGCCGACGAGAACCACGACTTCTTCTCGGGCTCGGGTTCGAGCTACGTCATCGGCAAGGCCGTCAACACCGAGGACGACGACTGGGACTTCTAGTCCGCTTCCACCTTCCGTGGCCGAATGTCACATGCGTTCAGTTCGACTGAACCGGTGTGACATTCGGCCATCGGTCATTTCGGGAGACGGTTGATACGGGTGGCGCCCACGCCTACTGTCGAACGTGCGAGAACTCAGCCGACGACCGATCGAGGAGACGGCAATGAGCGGTCGAGTAGTGCACTTCGAGGTCCCGTTCGACGACGGGGACCGCGCCCGCGACTTCTACCGGCAGGCGTTCGGCTGGAGCGCCACCGAAATGCCGGAACTCGAATACACCGGCGTGTCCACCGGCCCGGTGACCGACTCGGGTATGCCCGCCGAACCCGGGTACATCGGCGGCGGGATGTTCCAGCGCTCGGCGGAGTCGCCGACGGGGCCCGTGATCACCGTCGACGTCCCCGACATCGACGCCGCCCTGGAGAAGATCGAATCGCTCGGCGGCGCCACGGTCTCGG
Organism: Rhodococcus sp. SGAir0479; assembly: GCF_005484805.1. Taxonomy (NCBI): domain Bacteria; kingdom Bacillati; phylum Actinomycetota; class Actinomycetes; order Mycobacteriales; family Nocardiaceae; genus Rhodococcus; species Rhodococcus sp. SGAir0479. The sequence continues at coordinate 2,574,100 of NZ_CP039432.1, read as the reverse complement.
CGAAGCAGTCGGTGGGGGAGATGGGGTTCGCCGCCTACTTCCGGGATCCCGAGGGCAACGTGATGGGTCTGTGGGAGTCCGCGCGGGGCTGAGCGGGGCGGCACAGAGCCGCGTTCGGCCGCGTGGTTCAGTTGCGCGCGAACCACGCGCGTTCGTCGTCGCGCAACGCTGCGGGGATACGCCGCCGTGACGACTCGGTGAGATCGGGCGGCAGCGCGTCGGGCGCGAACCACCGCACGTCGAGGTTCTCGTCGTCGGTGACGCGGGCCTCTCCGGCCACCGCGCGGGCGAGGAAGCACACGTCCAGATAGCCGGCGACGTCGCCGTTGGGATACGTGATGGGGCCGGCGGTGTCCACACTCGTGACGCGCACCAGCTCCGCCTCGACACCGGTCTCCTCCCGGACCTCACGCAGCACGGCCGGCCCCGGTTCCTCACCGGGCTCGAGAATGCCCGAGACCACCGCCCACAGCCGGTTGTCGGCCCGCTGCGTCAGTAGCACGCGGCCGGCGTCGTCGAGTACGACGGCGCTGACCCCGGGCAGCCACAGCGGCGCGTGCCCGACGCGCTCGCGCAGGGCCGCAACGAATTCCGGAACCGGCATGGCGCTCCTAGCTCACGTAGGCGTTGAGGCTTTCCTGCAGGTCGGTCAGCACCGCGCGGGCCGCCACCACCCCGTTGCCGGCGTTCCACACGGCGTCGTCGACCGCGAACACGCGGCCGTCGGTGACGGCGCCCAGGTCGGACCAGGCATCGGACTCCATCACCGCCGTCCCGTGCTCGAGCCCGTCCGGCCCGTCGAAACTCACGTAGATCAGGTCGCCCTCGGCCGCCGGGAGACCGCCGAGGTCGTCGACGTCCTGCGACGCCACCTCGAGCCGCTGGTACGCCGGGCGCTGGACGCCGGTGTCGGCGAGAACCTGCCCCGAGAACGAGCCCGGGCCCTCGACCGCGGTCCGGTCCGCACCGAACCGGAGCACCGACGCCTGCGTCTGACGGGCGTTGATCTCGGTACCGATCCGGGCGGCGTTCGAGGTGTAGGCGTCGAGCGCCTGCCGGGCCGCACCGGCACGTCCGAGCGCCTTGCCGGACTCGAGGAAGCGCGACTTCCACTGGACCGGATCGCCGCCGACGAACACCGTGGGGGCGATCGCCCGCAGGCGGTCGGCGAGTTCGGGGGAGGCCGGGGAGGAGCCGAGGATCAGGTCCGGCGACGCCTTCGCGACGAGGTCCACGTCCGGAGCGGCCGTGGGACCGACGCCCGGCAGCAACGAGACGCCGGTGCCCAGGTACGAGGGCTGCGGGGTGTCGCCCGGGGAGGCTGCCGCGCCCACTACCCGCTCCCACAAGCCCAGCGCGCACACCGAATCCATTGCCGCGGCGTCGAGTACGACGATCCGCTGCGGGTCGGCCGCGCCAGGGTCCGCCGGTGTGGGGGTGGCGCAGGCGGCGCGGGTGTCGCGCTCGACGCTCACGACACCCGCGCCCGCGATCTTGGTGGTCGTCCGCACGATGGTGCTCGCGTCGTCGTCCGCCGAGTCACCGCAGCCGGTGAGTCCCACGAGGGCCGCGGTCGCCACGAGCACGGCGACGGTGGCGCGGCGGACGGTGCGGACGGGCTGGGAACTGGACAATGCGGCGACTTCCTGTTCGGCGAGCGCGACGTGCGGGCCGATCCAGGTTAGCTGTTGTGCGGATCGACTCCGAACGCCTCGGCGAGGTCGTCGAGGATCTCGTGCGCGCCCTGAATGCTCACCGGCGTCATCCACATCGCGTCGTCCACGTTCACGATGCGCCCCTTCAGTGTTCCCCACAGCGGGTTCTGCAGAAATGCCTGCGCCGCCTCGAGCGACTTACCCGCCGGATCCTCGTACGTCGCGACGAAGATGACGTCGGCGTCGGCCTCGTTGAGGCGTTCGGGGCTGATCGAGTTCATGATGCTGCCGGCGTCCGCGGGGTCCGGTCCCTGGCTGTCCGGGCGGGCGAGGCCGGCGTCGGCCAGCACGATGCCGCTGAACGACGTCGTGCGGTACAGGCGCGCGGTCGGCTCGCCGGCGAAACGGACGACCGAGACCTTGGGGTTGTTCGCCTTCGCGTTGATCTCGTCACCGATCGCCCTGGCACGCGCTTCGTACTCGCCGATCTTCTGCTCGGCCAGGTCCTCCTTGCCGAGGGCGCGTGCGACGAGCCGGATGTTGTCCTTCCACGTCGGCCCGGTCGACTGCGAGAACACCGTCGGGGCGAGGGCCGAGAGCGCCTCGTAGTTCTTCCCGTCGCGCACCTCCGCCGACAGGATCAGGTCCGGCTGGAGTTGCGCGACCTGCTCGAGGCTCACGTTCTGCACCTTGCCCACCGACACGGCGTCGGCCGCGTACTCGGTGCGGGCGTCACCGAGATAGTCCGGCAGGCCCTGTTCGCGGTAGTCGACGTAGCCGACGAGCGGCGACTCGAGGAGCAGGACGGCGTCGGCGTAGCTGTTGTCGAGTGTGACGATGCGCTGCGGCTGCGCGTCGATGGTCGCGGTGCCGCGGAAGTGCTCGACCGACCGGGGGAACCCCGGCGACGCGGTCGTCGTTGTCTCACCGGTGTCCGAGGTCGACGAACAGCCGGCGAGGGCGAGGCTGACGGCGACACCCACGGCGGCGACGGAGGTGAAGGTACGGCGGGACGATCTGAACACGAGTGAAGCTCCCGAAATGCTTAGGTGAGGCTGGCATAAATTAGGCGCACCTTAGCAGTTGTCGTGGTCGTCGCCGACCGCGCGGTCGGATGCGGGGCCTCCGATCCCGAGTCGGACTCCGTCGACACGCCGCGTCCGTGTGGGGTGGTTGGCCGATGGGGGACTAAAGTCCTGCTCGCGGCTCTATGGGTCGACGGCGGAAGGGCCCGTGTACGACAGGGAGTAGGACCCGGTCCACCGGGCTCGAAAGCACCGTCTACGATTCGATGAGCGCATGCCGGAGAACGCCTGCCTCGAACACGAGGGGGTGGGGGTTCGGAGCGAGCCTGCGGAGCGACCAAGGGCACATTCAGGAGGATCAGTGACTGCCGTAGCGCCCCAGCCAGTCCCAGAGATAGCCGCGAGGCCGTACCCGCCGCGGCAGGGACCCAAGGGCTCGTTCATTTACAAGATGGTGACGACCACTGACCCCAAGGTGCTCGGGATCATGTACCTGGTCACCTCGTTCGCGTTCTTCCTCATCGGTGGCCTGATGGCCCTCCTGATGCGTACCGAGCTCGCGGTTCCCGGTCTGCAGTTCCTGTCGAACGAGCAGTTCAACCAGCTGTTCACGATGCACGGCACGATCATGCTGCTGCTGTACGCGACCCCGGTCGTGTTCGGCTTCGCCAACTACATCGTCCCGCTCCAGATCGGTGCCCCGGACGTCGCGTTCCCGCGTCTGAACGCCTTCAGCTACTGGCTGTACCTGTTCGGCGCCCTCATCACCACGGCCGGCTTCATCACCCCCGGTGGTGCCGCCGACTTCGGTTGGACCGCCTACACCCCGCTGACGAGCGCGCTGCACTCGCCGGGCATGGGCGCCGACCTGTGGGTCATGGGTCTGGCCGTCGCCGGCCTCGGCACCATCCTCGGTGGCGTCAACTTCATCACCACCATCGCGTGCCTGCGTGCCCCCGGTATGACCATGTTCCGCATGCCGATCTTCACCTGGAACATCCTCATCACCAGCATCCTGGTGCTGCTGGCGTTCCCGCTGCTGACGGCCGCGTTCATGGGTCTGTTCGTCGATCGTCACCTCGGTGGCCACATCTTCGATCCGGCCACCGGCGGTGTCCTGCTGTGGCAGCACCTGTTCTGGTTCTTCGGTCACCCCGAGGTGTACATCATCGCGCTGCCGTTCTTCGGCATCGTCTCGGAGATCTTCCCGGTCTTCTCGCGTAAGCCGATCTTCGGCTACAGCGGCCTGGTGTACGCCACCATGGGCATCGCGGCGCTGTCGATTGCGGTGTGGGCGCACCACATGTACGCCACCGGCGCGGTGCTGCTGCCGTTCTTCTCGTTCATGACGTTCCTCATCGCGGTTCCGACCGGTGTGAAGTTCTTCAACTGGATCGGCACCATGTGGAAGGGCCAGCTGACGTTCGAGTCGCCGATGCTGTTCTCGGTCGGCTTCCTCGTGACCTTCCTCTTCGGTGGTCTGTCGGGCGTGCTGCTCGCGAGCCCGCCGATCGACTTCCACGTCACCGACTCGTACTTCGTGATCGCGCACTTCCACTACGTGCTGTTCGGCACCATCGTGTTCGCCACCTACGCGGGTATCTACTTCTGGTTCCCGAAGATGACCGGCCGCATGATGGACGAGCGTCTGGGCAAGTGGCACTTCTGGACCACGTTCGTCGGCTTCCACGCCACCTTCCTCGTCCAGCACTGGCTGGGCGCTGAGGGCATGCCGCGCCGCTACGCGGACTACCTGCCCAGCGACGGTTTCACCACGCTGAACACGATCTCCACCATCGGTTCGTTCGTCCTCGGTGCCTCGACGCTGCCGTTCCTGTGGAACGTCTTCAAGAGCTACCGCTACGGCGACGTCGTCAAGGTCGACGACCCGTGGGGCTACGGCAACTCGCTCGAGTGGGCCACCAGCTGCCCGCCGCCGCGGCACAACTTCACCGAACTGCCCCGGATCCGCTCGGAGCGTCCGGCGTTCGAGCTGCACTACCCGCACATGGTCGAGCGCATGCGCGCCGAGGCCCATGTCGGCCCGGGCCACGGCGGCAAGCACGCGGTCCTGGAGGACAGCAAGTCCTAGCGGACCCGAGGGTCCCTGCACTACCGGAAAGGCCCCGCCCGTTTCTCGGGCGGGGCCTTTCCGCTGCTCCCGGGCCGACTTGGCAGAATGGGGGACGGTCATTCGTTTCCACGAGGTTGGAAGCCCAAACGAACGGAGTTTCTCGGTGGGTGCGTCAGACGCCACGGTGCTGGTGACGGTTACTGGTCCGGACAGGCCCGGCGTGACGTCGGTGCTCTTCGCGGCGTTGTCGCGCCACGACGTGAGTCTGCTCGACGTGGAGCAGGTCGTCATCCGCGGCCGGCTCACGCTCGGTGTACTGGTGCAGTGCCCCACCGATCCGGAGGCCCTCCAGGAGGAACTCGAGGAGGCGATGGACACCGTCGGCATGAACGTCGACGTCGAGATCGGTGCCGACCCCGCGGGCCGGCAGCAGGTCTCGACGCACGCGGTCGTCGTCCTCGGCAGCCCGGTGAGCGCGCGGGCATTCCGTTCCCTCTCGCGCGAGCTGGCACGGCAGGGCGCCAACATCGACTCCATCCGCGGGATCGCCGACTACCCGGTGACCGGTCTCGAACTGATGGTCACCGCCTCGGGTACCGGGGCGGAGGCGGACGCGCAGTTGCGTGCCGGCCTGGCCGAGGTCGCCGCCGGGGTGAACGTCGACGTCGCGGTCGAGCGTGGGGGACTGGCCCGTCGCGCCAAGCGGCTCATCGTGTTCGACGTCGACTCCACGCTCGTGCAGGGCGAGGTCATCGAGATGCTCGCGGCCCGTGCGGGTGTCGAGGACGAGGTCCGCGCCGTCACCGAGGCCGCGATGCGCGGTGAGATCGACTTCACCGAATCCCTCAACCAGCGCGTCGCCACGCTCGCCGGTCTCGACGCGTCGGTCATCGACGACGTGGCCGCCGACCTGCAGCTGACGCCCGGCGCCCGGACCACGATCCGCACGCTGCGCCGTCTCGGCTACCACTGCGGTGTCGTCTCGGGCGGATTCCGTCAGGTGATCGAGGGTCTCGCGCACGAGCTCGAGCTGGACTTCGTGCAGGCCAACACCCTCGAGATCGTCGACGGCAAGCTCACCGGCCGGGTGGTCGGCGACGTCGTCGACCGGGCCGCCAAGGCCACCGCGCTGCGCAAGTTCGCGGCCGACGTCGGCGTCCCGATGGAGCAGACCGTCGCGGTCGGTGACGGCGCCAACGACATCGACATGCTCACCGCCGCCGGTCTGGGTGTGGCGTTCAACGCCAAGCCGGCGCTGCGCGAGGTGGCCGACACCGCCCTGTCGCATCCGTTCCTCGACGCCGTGCTGTTCGTACTCGGTGTGACCCGCAACGAGGTCGAGGCCGCCGACGCGGTCGACGGTGTCGTGCGGCGCGTGCCGCTGCCGTGATCCTGACGGACGACGGCTTCGCGGCACGTCACGCCGTGCTGGCCGCCGGGTACGGCAGCCGTCCGGACCCGACGGACCCGGCGCAGGTCCTGGCGATGCCGCTGGTGCTGCACATCCCCAAGATCGACCCGCCCGCGCGCAGCGCGCTGCTGGCGGCGGCCGCGTCGGCCACCGTCGCGCTGTGTCTCGACGAACGGGTCGGCCCCGCGGCCGACGGCACGCCCGGCCCGTGGCAGCACGCGTTCCGGGAATGGACCGACGCCCGTATCCGCAAGGTGGCCCGCAGGGCCCGCGGGGCGCAGTGGCGCGCCGCGCAGGATGTCGACGGGGTGACCGTGGACGCCGACGGCGCGCAGGCGCGGGCACTGGTGCCCGGCAGCGTCGGCGCTCTGGATCCCCGGATCAGGAAGCTGCAGATCGGCGGCACCGACCTCGAACCCGACGAGCCGGGCCCGACCCCGGATGGCGTGCCCGTGCTGTGGGTGAACGCGTCCCTGGGGATGACGGTCGGCAAGGCGGCCGCACAGGTGGGGCACGCGTCGATGATCCTGGCCGGTGCGATGTCGCTGACGCGGGCGCAGGCGTGGGCTGCGGACCACTACCGGTGCGCGGTCCGCGACGCCGACGAGGCCACGTGGACCGCTCTGTGCGACGACGTCGCGCAGGGGCGGGCCGTCGCGGTCCGCGACGCCGGATTCACCGAGGTGGCACCGGGCTCGATGACGGTGATCGCGCCCGTCGGCTGAGTCGCGGCGACACGCAGGTCCGGTCCGGTCGGCACCGCCGGTGGGCGGTACGCGAAGATGGTCGTCGTGTCGGAACCAGATCCTGATCTCCTCATCGATTTCGAAGATGTCCTGATTCGCCGCGGCGGAGCGACCCTCGTCGGCCCGGTCTCCTGGAAGGTGGAGCTCGACGAGAAGTGGGTCGTGCTCGGCCCCAACGGCGCGGGCAAGACCTCGCTGCTGCGCATCGCGGCGGCCGAGGTGCACCCCACCGCCGGTGTGGCGCGTCTGCTCGGCGAGACCCTCGGACGCGTGGACATCACCGAGTTGCGTCCGCGGATCGGCCTGTCGTCGTCCGCGCTCGCGCACCGGGTCCCCGCCGACGAGGTGGTGAAGGATCTGGTGGTCTCCGCGGGGTACGCGGTCCTGGGACGCTGGCGGGAACGCTACGAGGACATGGACACCGATCGGGCCGTGGAGATGCTCGAGAGCCTGGGCGCCGAGCACCTGGCCGACCGCACGTACGGCACCCTCTCGGAGGGCGAGCGCAAGCGGGTCCTCATCGCCCGGGCGCTCATGACCGATCCGGAGCTGCTGCTGCTCGACGAGCCTGCGGCCGGTCTCGACCTCGGCGGTCGCGAGGAACTCGTCGCCCGGCTCGGGGACCTGGCGGCCGACCCCGATTCGCCGGCCACCGTGCTCATCACGCACCACGTCGAGGAGATCCCGCCCGGCTTCACACACGCGCTGCTGCTGTCCGAGGGCCGCGTCGTGTCGCAGGGCCTGCTCGACGACGTCATCACCGCGGAGAACCTCAGCGAGGCGTTCAGCCAGTCCATCAGCCTGGACCGGGTCGACGGCCGCTTCTTCGCGCGCCGCACCCGGCACCCCGGTCTGCACCGCGCCTGACACCGGACACGACACGCGGCCGCGCAGTGGGACCGCACCTGAGGCGTCCGTCACTCGCAGCGTAGGTTCGCGGTATGGGAACCAGTCGGGAGACGGGCGCCTCCGGCGTCGCTCAGCAGGCCGAGACGAGCGCCGAGACGGCAGCCGCCGTGCCCAAGGACGCGTCCACCGTCATGCTCGTGCGCGACGGGGACTCGGGCGTCGAGGTCTTCCTGCTGCGACGGGTCGCGGGCATGGCGTTCGCGGGCGGCATGACGGTGTTCCCGGGCGGCGGCGTCGACCCCAGCGACGGTGTCGCCGACGTTCGTTGGGCCGGTCCGCCGGTCTCGTGGTGGGCCGAGCGGCTCGGCGTCGACGAGGTGCGTGCCAAGGCCCTCGTCTGCGCCGCGGTCCGCGAGACGTTCGAGGAGTGCGGAGTACTGCTCGCCGGTCCCACCGCGGACAGTGTCGTCACCGACACGGCCGGCTACACCGGGGCGCGTCGGCAGCTCGAGTCGCGCGAGTTGTCGTTCGCCGACTTCCTCGCCCGCGAGAACCTGGTGCTGCGCGCCGATCTGCTCCGGCCGTGGGCCAACTGGATCACCCCCGTGCAGGAGGGCCGGCGTTACGACACGCGGTTCTTCGTCGCGGTGCTGCCCGAGGGGCAGCAGGCCGACGGCGACACGTCGGAGGCGGCCGAGGTCGCGTGGCGCACCCCGGCGGCGGCCGTCGAGGACTGGCGCGAGCGGCGCAGCGTCCTGCTGCCGCCCACGTGGCGCCAGTTGGCGACGCTGGGCGAGTTCGACGGCGTCGAGGCGATTCTCGCTGCCGAGCCGGAGATTTCACCGATCCTGCCGGAGCTGTCGTTCGTCGACGGCAAGCCGCGGGTGTCCTTCCCCGGCGACACGGGCTACTACGACACCGGGGCGCTGCCCTGGGGGTGACGCCCAGTAGCCTGAGCCGCATGGCTGAGTTTGTGACCCTCGAGGTTTCCGAAGGTATCGGCACCATCCGTTTGGCCCGTCCCCCGATGAACGCCCTGAACCGGCAGGTGCAGGAGGAGATTCGGGCGGCCGCGCGTCAGGCGACGGTCGATCCGGACGTCAAGGCTGTCATCGTGTACGGCGGCGAGAAGGTGTTCGCCGCGGGCGCCGACATCAAGGAGATGGCGGAGCTCGACTTCGTGCAGATGAGCGAGATCATCGCCGACCTGCAGTCGGCGCTCGGTGCGATCGCCGACATCCCGAAGCCGACCGTCGCGGCCATCACGGGCTACGCCCTCGGCGGCGGACTCGAGCTCGCGCTCGGCGCCGATCGGCGAATCGCCGGCGACAACGTCAAGCTCGGTGTGCCCGAGATCCTGCTGGGCATCATCCCCGGCGGCGGCGGCACGCAGCGGCTGGCGCGGCTGGTGGGCCCGGCCAAGGCCAAGGACATGGTGTTCACGGGCCGCTTCGTCGGCGCCGAGGAGGCCCTCGCGATCGGCCTGATCGACCAGATGGTCGCGCCCGACGAGGTGTACAACGCCGCCCGCACGTGGGCCGCGCAGTTCACCGGCGCCGCGAGCCGGGCGATCGCCGCCGCCAAGGCCGCGATCGACCAGGGACTCGACACGGATCTGGACACCGGCCTGAAGATCGAGCAGCACCTGTTCGCGTCGCTCTTCGCCACCGACGACCGCACCATCGGCATGCAGTCCTTCGTCGAGAACGGTCCCGGCAAGGCGAAGTTCACCGGCAAGTAGGACCTCACCGCGGTTCGCGCACTCGCCGGCGTCCGGGCCACCCCGCGAACGTCGGCACGTGCGCGAATCGCGGCGCCGGAACCGGCAAAACTAGAACTTGTTCTCTCCTTACCATTCGGTAGGATTCCCGGCATGACTGCGAGCCCGCAAGACCCCGCGCCCAACCCGCACGCCACGGCCGAACAGGTCGAGGCGGCGTTGCAGGACACCAAGCTTGCCCAGGTCCTGTACCACGACTGGGAGGCCGAGACTTACGACGACAAGTGGTCGATCTCGTACGACGAGCGCTGCATCGACTACGCGCGCGGCCGGTTCGACGCCGTTGCCGGTGACCAGCCGTTGCCGTACGAGCGGGCGCTGGAACTGGGCTGCGGTACCGGCTTCTTCCTGCTCAACCTGATGCAGGGCGGGGTCGCGAAGACCGGCTCGGTCACCGACCTGTCGCCCGGCATGGTCAAGGTCGCGCTGCGCAACGCCGAGAACCTCGGCCTTCCCGTGGACGGCAGGGTCGCGGACGCCGAGACGATCCCGTACGACGACGACACGTTCGATCTGGTCGTCGGACACGCGGTGCTGCACCACATTCCGGACGTCGAGCAGTCGCTGCGCGAGGTGCTGCGCGTCCTCAAGCCGGGCGGCCGTTTCGTCTTCGCGGGCGAACCCACCACGGTCGGCAACTTCTACGCCCGCTGGCTCGGTCGTGCCACCTGGGCCGCCACCACCAGCGTCACCAAGCTGCCGTTCCTGACGGATTGGCGCCGTCCGCAGGCCGAACTGGACGAGTCGTCCCGCGCGGCCGCGCTCGAGGCGGTGGTCGACCTGCACACGTTCGACCCGACGGACCTCGAGAAGATGGCCGAGTCGGCCGGCGCGATCGAGGTGCACGCCGAGACGGAGGAGTTCGCGGCGGCGTTGCTGGGCTGGCCGGTCCGCACGTTCGAGGCCGCGGTTCCGACCGAGAAGCTGGGCTGGGGCTGGGCCAAGTTCGCGTTCGGCGGCTGGAAGTCGTTGAGCTGGGTGGACGAGAACGTGCTCAAGCACGTCGTCCCGCGCAGCTTCTTCTACAACGTCATGATCACCGGCGTGAAGCCGGGCGCCTGAACGACAAGCACTTGGGTTACGACTTCACGCTCGACGACGTCGCGTACCTGCGCAGCGACGCCGGTGTCGCGGCGCTGGCCGAGACGGCGGAGTCGGAGCTGTCCCCGCGCACGCGTCTGGCCGACATCGGGCGGGCACGTGCGCGTTTCGGCGATCGGGCGGGGCTGCTCGTCGAGACGGTACTGCTGCGACGCAAGGCGCAGGCCAAGCTCGACGAGTCCCGGTCGTGGCTGTTCACCGACGACGCGCTGCAGCAGGCCACGCCGCTCGCGGTCGCGCGCCATCGCGGCGCCCGGTTGGCGGGACGCCGAGTCCACGACGTCACGTGCTCGATCGGCGCGGAGCTGGCGGCTCTGGTCCCGTCGGCCGACACCGTGATCGGGAGTGACCTCGATCCGGTGCGGCTCGCGATGGCCGCGCACAACGTTCCCGCGGCATCGCTCGTGCGTGCCGACGCGCTGTACCCGTGTACGCGGGACACCGTGGTGATCGCCGATCCCGCACGCCGCTCCGGTGGCAAGCGCACCCACGACCCGGCGGCGCTGATGCCGCCGCTACCGGATCTGCTCGACGTCTACGCCGGCCGCGATCTGGCGGTCAAGTGCGCGCCCGGACTCGACTTCGACCGCCTCGGCTGGGACGGGGAGGTGGAGGTCGTCTCGCTCGACGGCGGGGTCCGGGAGGCGTGCCTGTGGTCGCCGGGGCTGGCCGGGCCGGGCGTGCGCCGGCGGGCGAGCGTGCTGCGCTCGGACGGGACGTCGTGGGAGATCACCGACGCCGAGACCGACGACATTCCCGAGCGCGAACCGGGGGAGTGGATCGTCGACCCGGACGGTGCCGTCGTCCGCGCGGGGCTGGTGCGCCACTACGCGGCCCGGCACGGGTTGTGGCAACTCGACCCGCGGATCGCGTATCTGACCGGCGACAGCGTGCCCGACGGTGTCCGCGGGTTCCGGGTGCTCGCGCGGCTGAAGTACACCGAGAAGGCACTGCGGCAGGAACTGGCGGCCCGGGACTGCGGGTCCGCCGAGATCCTCGTGCGTGGCCTGGACGTCGATCCGGCGGTGCTGCGTCCGCGACTGAAGCTCCGCGGAACCACGCCACTGTCGGTGGTGCTCACCAGAATCGGGCGCGCCCCCGTCGCCTTCGTGTGCGCGGCACGGGACTGATCCGGCCGTCACTTCAGGACGAACAACTCCCCGATGAGCGTGGGGGTGAGGACCTCGCCGTCCGGGCCGACCGACGTGCCGGCCGTGTAGCCGGACGCCCCCGGTAGCCGGTCCTGGTCCCTCGTGTCGCCCGTGCGGGTGTCGAACGTCAGCAGCGCGACGCCGTCGCCGTCGCGCACCGCCGTGTACCCGGTCGCCCCCGCGGTCTGGGCCGCGGCGCCCACGGGAGTGACATCGCTTCGCTCCCACAACGTCTCGACCGATTCGCCGCGATCGCGCAGTGCGGACAGGCGGGCCCGGTCGCCGCCGGCCGGGACGATCACGCCGTCCGACGACACGGACGGGGCGCCCAGCGGCCGGTAACCGAGGTCGTGGTCCCACCTGGTCTCGCCGGTGCTCGCGTCCACCGCCCACAGCCGACCGGTGTTGTCGCCGACGTACACGGTCTTGCCGTCCGCGGACAGCACCGGCGCGGAGGAGGCGCCGTCGGTGAGGACGGTCGACGACCACTCGGTGTCGATCCGGGGGTCGTCCCCGCCGGTGTAGCGCATCGCCACCAGATCGGCCTTACTCGCCCCGGGACGCCAGAAGGTGAACACGAAACGGCCGGAGTCCACGTCGATCGCGGGCGCGTCGGCCACGGGGCACGGTGAGGCGCCGTCGAAGCAGGCGCCGAGGCCGAGTCCGTTCGGGACGGGATCGACGTTCATGCCCTGGGTGTAGGAGGCGGGCGGGATCAGGTCGTACGCCGGCACCACCTTGAAGCCCGTCTGCGGGTCCAGCACGTCGATCTGCCCCAGCTGCGTGACGAACAGCAGGTTGCCGTCCCCCGTGAACTGACCCGACAGTGGTGTCCCGGTCACCGGTGTGCGCCAGCGCAACTGGCCGTGCTCGTTGAATGAGCTCATCGCGCCCTCCTCGCCGACGTACACGTTGGTGGCGGCGTCGACGACCGGAGCGGAGGCGGCGGCGCCGGGCCCGACGCGGTTGCACCAGCGCTTGCGGCCCGAGTCGATCTGGAAGGACAACAGATTGCAGCCCTGCTCGGCCTGCGAGGTGATGAAGATCTGACCGCCGGCGCCGACCGTCGCGTGCGTGGGCGTCGGACCGCCGATCGGCCGGGACCAGCCGAGATCCAGGGACTGTGATCCCGTCACGCTCGACGTACCGCTGTTGCGGGCGTCGGCGTGGGCCCCCGGCCAGCCCCCGGCGCCGAAGATGTTCTCGGTGCCGGAATCCGCGCCGCAGCCCGCGAGTAGGAGGGCCGAGATCGCCGTCAGCGCCGCCGCCGACGACCGCAGGGCACGCCGCATCACATCTCCTCGAATCGACATCGGTCCGGAGCAGAGACTATCCCGGCCACGATTCGGCGTCGGCGAACCGCCCCACCCCGTTTCGTGGGACCCTCGAAGCGGGCCCGGCGGCGTACGTCGACGCGGCCGAGGAATCCGTTCCGGCGGAGGAGGCCTCATGCGGATCGGTGTGCCGAAGGAGATCAAGAACGGCGAGCTGCGGGTGGCTCTCACCCCGCTCGCGGTCAGAGAACTGCGCGTGCGCGGCCACGATGTCCTCGTCGAGCGCGGCGCGGGTGACGGATCGTCGATGCCGGACGGCGAATTCGTGGCCGCCGGCGCGCACGTGGTCGATCGCGCGGAGGACGTGTGGGCCGACGCCGATCTGGTCGTCAAGGTCAAGGAACCGCTCGCTCCCGAGTACGGGCTCATGCGGCGCGGTCAGGTGCTGTTCACCTACCTCCATCTCGCGGCCTCGCTCGACTGCACCGAGGCGCTGCTGGCGAGCGGGGTGACGGCCATCGCGTACGAGACCGTGGAGCGGGCCGACGGGTCGCTGCCGCTGCTGGCGCCGATGAGCGAGGTGGCCGGGCGACTGGCCACCCAGGTGGGGGCGCACGCGTTGCAGGCGAGCGCCTCGGGCGACTGCTCGGGGCGGGGTGTCCTGCTCGGCGGAGTCCCGGGGGTGCCGCCGGCCCGTGTCGTCGTCGTCGGTGCGGGCAGCGCCGGCACCCAGGCGACGGCGGTGGCCGTGGGCATGGGGGCGCGGGTGACGGTGCTCGACCGTGACGTCGACCGTCTACGTGCCGTGGATGCCCGGTTCGGATCGCGAATCTCGACGGCGGTGTCCACCCGCACCGAACTCGAGTCGGTTCTCTCGGACGCCGAATTGGTGATCGGTGCCGTACTGGTGCACGGGGCCCGCGCGCCGCGCCTGGTGTCGTCGGAGCAGGTGCGCAGAATGCTGCCGGGCAGCGTGCTGGTCGACATCGCGATCGACCAGGGTGGGTGTTTCGAGGACTCGCGGCCGACCACACACGAACGGCCCACATATATGGTTCACAATTCGATCATTTATGCGGTTCCCAATATGCCGAGCATTGTTCCCTATACGTCCACCCGGGCTTTGGTAAATGTCACGCTGCCGTTCGTATCAGCCCTGGCGGAAAATGGTTGGCGCGCGGCGATGCGCGACGACCCGGCGCTGGCGATGGGGCTCAGCACCTGGTCCGGGCAGGTGACCCACGGTCCTGTCGCACTTGCGCACGCTCTCCCTTTCGTCGCGGTCGAGAACGCGCTGCGTAGCTGAAAAGTCCGATTCGCGTGAACATCATCAATGTCATCACCCGGGTCGGCGATCGTTGCCGATCGTTTATCCCGCTCCGTCGCGACACGCCGTCGTGAATTGTGTCTAATGGTTTCATGCAGCCGGGGACGCAGACGGAATCCGAACGACACGAGCGGGAGCCTGTTGCGGGTGGGTCTGCGGCGCGATCGCCGGATCGACCGGCCCCGAGTGCGCCCCCGGAGGCGCCCGGCGACGCGCGGATCGGTGAGGACGATCACCTCCTCGGTTCGCCGCGTGCCGGGATGGTCGTCACCACCCTGTTGGTCGTCGGTGTCGCGGGTGCGGTCGGCGTCGTGATGCTCTCGGTGATCGCGATGGTCGTGACGGCCGTCGTCGGCGCCCTCACGGCCTACGTGGTCGCCCACGACGACGACTGGGCGCGGCGGGCGCGGCGGCGTCGCGCGCGGCACCGCCAGATCGCCGTCGAACCGGGCTGGGCCGGTCGCAGCTGGGGCACGCACGGATGGAGCGAGCACGGGGTCGGACGCCACGCCGCGTAGCCGAGTCCCAGGGCACGTGACCGGGCGCACAGCGGCGATCCGTAGGCTGGTGTCCCATGACGAGCATGTGGGGCGCCCCGTTGCGCTCGAGGTGGCGCGGATCCCGGCGCCGGGACAGTGAGCAGGCCCGTTTCCTGACGTTGGCCTCGCTCAAGTGGGTCATCGCCAACAAGGCGTACACGCCGTGGTACCTGGTCCGGTACTACCGCCTGGCCAAGTTCAAACTGGCCAACCCGCACATCGTCACGCGGGGGATGGTGTTCCTGGGCAAGAACGTCGAGATCCACTCCACGCCGGGGTTGTCGCGCATGGAGATCGGCAAGTGGGTCCACATCGGCGACGGCAACGCGTTGCGGTGTCACGAGGGTTCGCTGCGCATCGGCGACAAGGTCGTCTTCGGCAAGGACAACGTCGTCAACACCTACCTCGACATCGAGATCGGGGCATCGACGCTCGTCGCCGACTGGTGCTACATCTGCGATTTCGACCATCGGACCGAGGACGTGACGGTGCCGATCAAGGACCAGGGCATCGTCAAGGGCCCGGTCCGGATCGGACCCGACACCTGGATCGCCGCCAAGGTCACGGTGCTGCGCAACACGCGGGTCGGCCGGGGCTGCGTGCTCGGGGCACACGCCGTGGTCAAGGGGGACATCCCGGACTTCGCCATCGCGGTCGGTTCGCCGGCCCGCGCGGTGAAGAACCGCCGCGCCGACTGGGAGGCCGGTGCCGACGAGCGCGCCAGGTACATCGCCGCCCTCGAGGACATCGCCCGCAAGAAGGCCGCCGCCGAAGGGGCGCCCGCGCCCGCGACGAACGGGAACGGGGCCTCCTCGGCCGCGAACTGAGACGGACCGACGCCGCTACCGACCCGGCAGCGGACGTTCGGGAATCGTTGGGCGGGCCAGCGGGTGGCGCACCCGGCGCTTGGCGCCGGAGTACACCTGGACGGTCTCCTCGGCCACCTTGCGCCAGTCGAAGTCCGCGGTCAGCCGGTCCCGCGCGGCCGCCGCGCGCAGCTGGGCCGCCGCCGGGTCGTCGAGCGTCTCGCGGATCGCGGAAGTGAGTCCGTCGACGCCGCCCGGCTCGAAGGACAGCCCGGTGACCCCGTCGACGACGGCCTCGCCGAGGCCGCCCGCGGTGGACGCGATCAGCGGGGTACCCGCGGCGGCGGCCTCGAGCGCGATGATGCCGAACGGCTCGTACCGGCTGGGAAGCACGATCGCGTCGGCGCCGTGCAGCCAGCCGAGGAGTTCCTCGTGGTCGAGGTTGCCGAGGAACGTCACCGAACGGGCGACCCGGTGGGTGCGGGCCTGCTGTTGCAGCCACTCGAACTGGGTGCCCTCACCGGCGATCGCCAGCGTCGTGCCCGGATGCGTCCGCCGGATCCGTGGGAGCGCCGCGATGGCGTCCTGCACGCCCTTCTCGTACTCGAGCCGGCCCACGTACAGCAGCGTGGCCGGTCCGGACCGCGGTGGCCGCGGCCGGTAGCTCCACGTCGTGACGTCGATCCCGTTGCGGATCACGGTGACGGGGGGAAGATCGGGGCCGTACAGCTGGGTGACCTCGTCCTCCATCGACGCCGAGCACGTGATGATCGAGTCGGACTCGTTCGCGAGCCACCACTCCACCGAGTGCACCTGGCGATTGATCCGGCCCGAGACCCAGCCGCTGTGCCGGCCGGCCTCCGACGCGTGCAGCGTCGAGACGAGCGGCACGTCGTAGAATTCGGCCAGCGCGATCGCTGGGTGGGCCACCAGCCAGTCGTGCGCGTGCACGACGTCCGGCTGCCACCCCTCGCCGACGCCACCTTTCGACAGTGCGACGCCTGCGCGGACCATCGCGTGCCCCATCGCCAGCGTCCACGCCAGCATGTCCTCGCCGAACACGAAGTGCGGCGGATCCTCGGCGACCGCGACCACCAACACACCGTCGGTGATCTCCGTGGTCGTCGGATGGGTGGACGGATCGGTGCCGGACGGCCGGCGTGCGAGCACCACCACCTCGTGCCCGGCCGCGGCCAGCTCGGTCGCGAGATGGTGGACGTGGCGCCCCAGCCCGCCGACCACGACGGGCGGGTACTCCCACGAGACGATCAGAACTTTCATCACTTGCTCCCAGCGGATACGGCGGTCGGCCCGGTGGTGCCGGCCTCGCGACCGGGCAGGCGCCGTGCGTCGAGTGCCGGGAACAGTCCGTCGGCGGCGTTCCAGCCCTCGGCGAGCCGGCGTGCGACGTCGCCGCGCCCGGAGGCGACGGCGTCGGCGATCTCCCGCAACGCGTGGGCGTGCTTGTGGGCTCGGTCGCGGGCGTACCCGGCCGCCGAGTCCTTGCTGACCATGAAAGCCCAGTCGCTCGAGACCGTCATCAGCGTCTCACGCAACATCTGGTCGTGGACCCGATTGCGTAGTTCCGGCTGTTCCGGATTCGCGTCACGGGACTTGTCGATGGTGTCGAGGGCGGTCTGCACCACCTCCGCGTTGAGCTGGACCAGGTCCTGGACCTGGTCGCCGGCCCACACCCGCCAGTCCTTGCCCGACCCCCACGACGAGTCCTGCAGTTCGACGGGCTCGCCGACGTACCCACGGGCTCGGGCGTCGGCCAGGGTGCCGATCTCGATTCCGGCCGCGGGCAGCGCCCGGAGCACCTTCTCGAGCCACTGCGGGCCCTCGTACCACCAGTGCCCGAACAGTTCGGTGTCGAAGGCGGCGACGACGAGTGCGTCCCGGCCGGTGCGCGCCGATTCGCTGCGCAGGCGCCGGCGGACGGTCTCGACGAAGTCGTCGACGTGCTTGTCGAGCGCGACCGCGGCGAGCGCCGGATCGTACGGTGCCTTCTTCTCCGCCGGCACCGACCGGCCGGTGACCCGGGCCGGCTTGAGACCGGTGTCGTGGTCGTAGGTGTGGAAGTCGCGGTAGGCGGCGTGCCCGGGGTACCCGGTCCGGGGCGACCACACGCGGTAGCTGACCTCGAGGTCGCGTCCGAACGCGACGACGTCGGAATCCCACACCGGGCGGCCGACGGAGGTGTCGCCGCGCAACGCCGGACCGTCGACCATGAAGTGCGACACACCCGCGTCGGCGTAGCCGCGTTCCATGCCGGGCGTGAATCCGCACTCGGGCGCCCAGATGCCGGACGGCGTGTGCCCCCACCGGGCCCGGGCGTCGGCGAGGCCCTCGGTGAGCGAGAACGC
Organism: Rhodococcus sp. SGAir0479; assembly: GCF_005484805.1. Taxonomy (NCBI): domain Bacteria; kingdom Bacillati; phylum Actinomycetota; class Actinomycetes; order Mycobacteriales; family Nocardiaceae; genus Rhodococcus; species Rhodococcus sp. SGAir0479. Next base: position 2,555,996 of record NZ_CP039432.1, on the reverse strand, counting down.
GCGCAGCCGCGGATCGAGCAGTGGCTGGAACGGGTGCGCGAGCGGGCCGCCGAGGAGTTCGATCGTCTCGGCGTCGATCAGCTGCCGGAGCACCGCCGAACCGCCGTGCCGCCAACGGGTCTCGAAGTCCTCGAGCGCGGCGGCGGAGGCGCGGTGCTCGAGGGCGCCCAGCTCGCGAAGTGCGGGCGACGGCATCCCCGCGGCCTCGTGCGCGCGGAGCTGCCAGTTGCCGAGCCAGTGGTGCATGCCGTCGAGGCAGTGCGGGTCGTCCAGCTGCGCCGCGAGCACCGGGGTGATGCCGAGCGTGAGCAGCCGGGTCCGGCCCTCGTCGGCGAGCCGGCGCAACACCGACGTCACCGGCAGGTACGTCGCGGCCCACGACTGGTACAGCCATTCCTCGCCGACCGGCCAGCGCCCGTGGTTCGCCAGCCACGGCAGGTGTGAATGCAGCACCAGGCAGAACATGCCCGGTTCGCGTCGGGCGACGCCTTCCCCCTGAGCCCCCGTCACGTCACAGGATCCTTGATGGCGACGGCGACGAGGTCGAGGCTGGTGTCGATGTCGTCCTCCCGCAGCACGAAGTCGTCGACATCGATGTCGGCCACGTCGCGGCTGAGGTCCGCGGGCCACGGCTCGCCGGCGAGCGCGCGCTCGATCTGGGCGTCGATGAACGACCCACCGTGCTTGGCGTCCAGCTCGCGTAGCCGCGGGCCGTGGTGCACGCCGGTCACGAGGGCGACGCGGAAGCCCGCCTGCTCGAGCAGTTCGGTGAGCTCGGCGGCGTTCAACTCGCGGGTGTGGAACGGGTTGAGCGGCGTGTCGCGCCCGGGGGAGAAGGTGATCCGGTTGGGCGTACTCACGAGAAGCTCGCCGCCCGGGCGCAGCACCCGGTGGCACTCGCGCAGGAACTGCGCCTGGTCCCACAGGTGTTCGATCACCTGGAAGTTGACCACCGTGTCGACGGACTCGTCGGTCAGCGGCAGTTCGGCGAGGTTGCCGTGCAGCATCTCCACCCGGGGGTACCGGGACCGGACGTGCTCGACGGCGGAGGTGTCGTAGTCGACGCCGGTCACCCTCGTCGCGACATCTGCAATCATGTTGGCGCCGTAGCCTTCTCCGGATCCGGCCTCGAGTACGACGCGGTCGGCGCAGCGGGGGAGCAGGTCGCGGTAGACCACCTCGTGGCGCCGGAACCAGTAGTTCTCCTCGGGGATTCCGGGCACGGTGCGCTCGCCGGTCAGCGGCAGCGTCGAGGCGTCGGGCGACGAGCCCGCGGCGGCGGCTGCACGTTCGGTCGTGGAACCAGCAGTGGATTCACTCACCTCAGCGAGGTTAGTGGCACGGACCGGACAGTTGTCGGGGTGGTCCACATCACAGCCGCGAAAGGCCGCGTCGGCGGTTATGGTGGGACCGGATTTCGCCTAAGTTACCCGCGGGTAACTTGCTGTGGGGTAATCTGTCGCACAGCCAACGTGCAACGAAATTGCTTACGAGAGCTCGGCATGTCGCGGAGTTCCTCGCGATCATTCAGCTAGCTACACACAGGAGGTCGACGAAGACCCATGACGAACATCGTCGTTTTGATCAAGCAGGTCCCCGATACGTGGTCCGAGCGCAAGCTCTCCGACGGCGACTACACGCTTGACCGTGAGGCCGCCGACGCCGTGCTCGACGAGATCAACGAGCGCGCCGTCGAGGAAGCCCTCCTCATCAAGGAACGTGACGGCGGCGAGGTGATCGTGCTGTGCGCCGGTCCCGATCGCGCCACCGACGCCATCCGCAAGGCACTTTCGATGGGCGCCGACAAGGCCGTCCACGTCAACGATCCGGCCCTGCACGGGTCCGACGCGATCCAGACCGGCTGGACGCTGGCGGCCGCGCTCGGTCAGATCAGCTTCGAGAACGGTGAGGCCGCCGACCTGGTCATCGCCGGCAACGAGGCCACCGACGGCCGTATGGGCGCCGTCCCGGCCATCATCGCCGAGTACCTGGGCCTGCCGCAGCTGACCCAGCTGCGCAAGCTGACCGTCGCCGACGGCAAGGCCACCGGCGAGCGCGAGACCGACGAGGGCGTCTTCGGCCTCGAGGCCGGCCTGCCGGCGATCGTCTCGGTCACCGAGAAGATCAACGAGCCGCGCTTCCCGTCCTTCAAGGGCATCATGGCCGCGAAGAAGAAGGAAGTTCAGGTCCTGACCCTGGCCGACCTCGGTGTCGACCCGGAGACCGTGGGCGTCGCGAATGCCGGCACCACCGTCACCGCCTCCACCCCCAAGCCCCCGCGTACCGCTGGCGAGCGCGTCACCGACGAGGGCGACGGCGGCAGCAAGATCGCCGCGTACCTCGCGGGCCAGAAGATCATCTGATCCGGCCCCCTCGAGACCAGCAGAGAAGACAGGGAGAAGTAAGCAATGGCAGAAGTACTGGTGCTCGTCGAGCACGCCGAGGGTGCGCTCAAGAAGGTCACCACCGAACTCCTCACCGCCGCCCGCGTCCTCGGTGAGCCGTCCGCGGTCGTCACCGGCCCGGCCGGCACCGCGGGCAAGCTGGCCGACGCGCTGGCCGCCGCCGGCGCCGCGAAGATCTACGTCGCCGAGTCCGACGACGTCGACGGCTACCTCGTGACCCCCAAGGTCGACGTCCTCGCCGGCCTGGTGGAGACCGCCAGCCCGGCCGCCGTCGTCCTGGCCGCCAGCGTCGAGGGCAAGGAGGTCGCCGGTCGCCTGGCGGCCCGCATCGGCTCGGGCCTGCTGACCGACGTCATCGAGGTCAAGGCCGACGGCAGCGCCGTCCACTCGATCTTCGGTGGCGCGTACACCGTCGAGGCCAAGGCCAACGGCGAGGTTCCGGTCATCACGGTTCGTCCGGGTGCCGTCGACGCGGAGCCGCAGGCCGCTGCCGGCGAGCAGGTCGTCGTCGAGGTTCCGGCGCAGGACGAGGGCGCCGTCAAGGTCGTCTCGCGGGATCCGATCGTCGGTGGAGACCGTCCGGAGCTCACCGAGGCGTCGGTCGTCGTCTCCGGTGGTCGTGGCGTCGGTTCCGCCGACAAGTTCTCGGTCGTCGAGGAGCTCGCCGACTCGCTCGGTGCCGCTGTCGGCGCCTCGCGTGCCGCCGTCGACTCGGGCTACTACCCGGGCCAGTTCCAGGTCGGTCAGACCGGCAAGACGGTCTCGCCGCAGCTGTACATCGCGCTCGGCATCTCGGGCGCCATCCAGCACCGCGCCGGCATGCAGACCTCGAAGACCATCGTCGCGGTCAACAAGGACGAAGAGGCTCCGATCTTCGAGATCGCGGACTTCGGCGTCGTGGGCGACCTCTTCAACGTCGCACCGCAGCTCACCGAGGCCGTCAAGGCTCGCAAGGGCTGACACCCGCCTCGGGTTCGCGAAACCCCCGTCACCATTGCGGTGGCGGGGGTTTCGCGTCTGTCGGGGTCGCGTCTGTCGGGTCGCGTCTGTCGGGTCGCGGCCGCGCGTGCGGGGCCGCGCGCGAATTCGTTCCCTGCGCGGGTAATCGAGCGCGCGGCAGGTCAATTCGCGCGCAGCACCGCGCCGAGCGGTCGCGGCCGACCGCCGCTGCGCTGCATCGCCCGGCGAATCCGCTGCCCGATCACATCCGGCCGGTCGAGGTCACGCCACGTCCACCGGGCCACCTCCCAACCGGCGTCGCGGATCCGGTCCTCGCGCGTCTTCTCGGCGAACACCGCATCGCCCGGATCCTGGCCGGGGCGCAGGTGCTTGCCGTACTTGACCTTTCCGTCGAACTCGCCGACCACGCCCGCGGCCGCGAACAGGAAATCCACCCGTCCCAGCAGAAGGCCGTCCGCGTCGAGCAGCGACGCCTGGAGGTCCGGCGCCGGCAGTTCGAGCGCAGCGAGCGCCACCCGGCTGCGGGATTCGCCCACGCTCTCGCTGCGGCCGTCGACGAACGCGAGCGCCCGCCGTGCGGCCGGATGACCGGGCCGACCCGCTGCGTACGCGAGAGCATCTCCGATCGCAGCGCGGGACAGACCGTTCGCCGACGCCGAATCTCCGACGACGACGGCCTGCTCGAACGGTGCTGTGCGGCACAGGTCTGCGACGGTGCGTGCGACGGCCGTCACGCGAATGCCGTCCAGCTCGACGACATCGCCTGCCGGCAGCGGTGCGCTGTGCGAGTGCAGGTGCCGGGTGCGGCGGCCGCCGCCGGTGCGCTCCCGGGTGACGTGGACGCGGTCGAGTGGAATTCGCCACAGCGCCAACCCGTGCAGCACGGCCGCGGACTGGTGACTGACCACGGCGTCGCGACCGAGCCCCGGCAGCGTCGCCTCGACCAACGCGCGGTGCCGAGCGGCCGCGTCGAGCGTTGCCTGCACTCCGGGCGACAGATAGCTGCCCGGGCGCAACCTGTCCCACCCGCCGCTGCGGCAGAGCGTGCGGAGTTCGCCGTCGGTGTACCCGCGAGCGAGGGCGTCGCGTCGCCGCAGCACGGTGGGTTTCGGTTCGGTCATGTCCTCATCGTCGCGGCCGGCAGGGGGCGTTCGGTGGTGCCGATGGTGATCTGTGGACAACTCTCGGGAGCATCCACAGGGCGCTGCGCGCGAATTCGTCTCCCGCGCGCGCAATCGAGCGCGCGGCAGACCGATTCGCGCGCGCCGCGACAGTTCACCGGACCTGCACCGGTGCGACACGAAGCCGACGCCGGAACGCCGTTCGGGGTCGATAGACCACTGGCATGACAACTTCGTCGGCTGTCGAGACCGTCTACTCCGCGCCGGTGACCTCCGGGTCCCGCTACTCACTCGTCATCTCCTCCGACCGCGAGCACCGTGAGGCCGCGCAGCGGCTGCGGTATCGCGTCTTCTCCACCGAACCGGGCTTCGTGATCCCCGTCTCCCCGGATGGTCGCGACGCCGACCGGTTCGACGACTTCTGCGACCACTTGCTGATCCGCGACAACGCCACCACCGAGTTCGTCGGCTGCTATCGCATGCTCCCGCCGGACGGGGCCCGCGCGGCCGGCGGGTACTACACCGCGACCGAGTTCGATCTGACGGCGCTCGATCCCGCCGCGGGCCGCGTCGTCGAGATGGGCCGTGCGTGCGTCGAGGCCGCGCACCGGTCGGGTTCGGTGCTGGGGCTGATGTGGTCCGGCATCCTGCACTACCTGCAGCTCACCGGACACGACACCGTCATGGGCTGCGTCTCGGTGCCCATGCAGGACGGCCCCGACGCGGCCATCGGTGCGAATGTGCGTGCCGTGCGGGACTTCCTGCTGGACCGGCACGCGGCGGACCGGTCCCGATGGGCGGTCCCGCTGCGGCCCGTCCGCGTCGACGGCCGAGCACTCGACGACATCGAGGCGCCCGCACGTGCGCAGGTGCCGCCACTGCTGCGCGGCTACCTGCGGTTGGGCGCACGGATCTGCGGCGAACCGGCGCACGATCCGGATTTCGGCGTGGCCGACTTCGTGGCCCTGCAGAGCCTGCACGCCGCCGACACCCGCTACCTCGACCGGCTGCGGCGGGCGTCGGCGACCCTTGAGGCGGCCGCGTGAGTCATCCGTGGCAGCCGACGAGCCCGTGCGGTGGCGGCTGCCTGCCCGCCGACGGTGACGGGGTGTCGCGGTGGGCCGTGACGCGACGGTGGTCGGCCCTCGTCCTCGTGACGTCGTGTTCGCTGCTGCTGCCCGCGGTGCGTCTGCTTCCGCCGCGCCCGCGCACGGTGGTGCACCGTTCGCTCGCGCGCGCCGCCTTGCGGGGCATCGGCATTCGGTTCGCGGTCTCCGGACGGCTCGACACGGACGGGGGAGCGCTCGTGGTCGCCGGACACGTCTCGTGGCTCGACGTCCTGGTCCTCGCGGCGGTGCAGCCCGGCCGGTTCGTGGCGCGCGCCGACCTGATCTCGTGGCCGCTGCTGGGAGGCGTCGCGCGGCGAGCGGGCGTCATCCCGATCGAGCGCGACCGGCTGCGGAGCTTGCCGGACACGGTCGCGACGGTCCGGGACCGCCTCGCGGCGGGTGAGACCGTCCTCGCGTTTCCGGAGGGCACCACGTGGTGCGGGACGGCCTTCGGCAGGTTCCGGCCGGCGCTGTTCCAGGCGGCGATCGATGCCGGGCGCCCCGTCGTTCCGGTGTCGATCGAGTACGTCGACGCGACCGGGGCGCGGACGACCGGCCCCAGTTTCGTCGGCGACGAGGGCATCGGGTCGTCGATGCGCCGCGTGCTGCGGGCGCGTGGGCTGCGCGCCGTCGTGACCGTGGGACCACGGCAGGAACCGGGGACGTGCCGCCGTGCGCTCGCGGTCCGATGTGAACGGCACGTGCGCCGCACGGCCGACCGGGACTCCCGGCGAGTGCTCGCCGTCCTGCGGGTATCGCGCCGCGCACACGTCGCGTGACGCGGAATCGGCTCTCCGCCGACATGCCGCTTCCGACCGAAGGGCTATCCTTGACGAGCCATGATCTCGCCTGCCCACAGCTCAGCGGTCTACCTCGACCACGCCGCGACCACGCCCATGTATCCGGCCACGATCGAGGCGATGACCGAGGTCTTCGCCTCGGTGGGAAACGCCTCGTCGTTACACGGATCGGGTCGTGCGGCCCGACGGCGGATCGAGGAATCCCGTGAAGCCATCGCCGCGTGCCTCGGCGCCCGGCCGTCCGAGGTGATCTTCACCTCCGGCGGCACCGAGAGCGACAACCTGGCCGTCAAGGGCATCTTCTGGGCGCGCCGCGACGCCGATCCGCGGCGTACCCGCATCCTCGCGAGCGCGGTTGAGCACCACGCCGTCCTCGACAGCGTCGAGTGGCTCGTCGCCCACGAGGGTGCGCAGGTGACGTGGTTGCCGGTGGATGCGACCGGTGCGGTGGATCCCGAGGTCGTGCGCGCCGAACTGGCCGTGCACGCCGACGAAACCGCGCTCGTGACCGTCATGTGGGCCAACAACGAGACCGGCACGATCAACCCGATCCGGGAGATTGCGGCCGTCGCGGCCGAACACGGCGTGCCGATCCACTCCGACGCGGTGCAGGCCGCTGCCCATCTGCCGATCGACTTCGCCGCCAGCGGCCTGTCCGCGCTGAGCGTCGCCGGCCACAAACTGGGCGGTCCGCAGGGTGTGGGAGCGCTGCTGCTGGGACGGCAGGTCCCGTGTGTGCCGCTGTCGCACGGTGGCGGGCACGAGCGCGACCTGCGGTCGGGCACGCAGGACACCGCCTCCATCGTGGGGCTCGCGTCGGCGCTGCGCATCACGGCGGCGGAGATGGACACGCGCGGCGCCGAGTTGACCGCGCTCCGTGACCGCCTGATCGACGGCGTCCGCGACATCGCGCCCGACGCGGTCCTCAACGGTCCCGCCGGTTCCGGCCGGCTGCCGGGCAACGCACACTTCACCTTCCCCGGCTGCGAGGGCGATTCGCTGTTGATGCTGCTCGACGTCGCGGGCGTCGAATGTTCGACGGGTTCGGCGTGCACCGCCGGAGTCGCGAGCGCGAGCCACGTGCTGACGGCCATGGGAGTCGACCCGGTGGTGGCCCGCGGATCGCTGCGGTTCTCGTTGGGGCACAACTCCACCGAGCGAGACGTCGAGACGCTGCTGTCGGTGCTGCCGCAGGTGATCGAGCGGGCCCGAGCCGCCGGGATGGCGAGTGCAGGCGCGCGAGGAGGGAATCGGTAGATGCGAGTTCTGGCAGCGATGAGCGGCGGAGTGGACTCCGCGGTCGCGGCGGCACGGGCGGTGGCGGCAGGCCACGACGTCGTCGGCGTGCACCTGGCGCTCTCGACGGCGCCGGGAACCCTCCGCACGGGCTCGCGCGGTTGCTGTTCCAAGGAGGACGCCGGTGACGCCAAGCGGGCCGCCGACGTCCTCGGGATTCCCTTCTACGTCTGGGATTTCGCGGACCGCTTCAAGGAGGACGTGATCGACGACTTCGTCGAGTCCTACGCGGCCGGCGAGACCCCCAATCCGTGCCTGCGCTGCAACGAGAAGATCAAGTTCGCCGCGCTCGCCGAGCGGGCCTACGCGCTGGGCTTCGACGCCGTCGCGACCGGTCACTACGCACGCCTCGACGACGGGGTCCTCCGCCGCGCCGTGGACGCTGACAAGGACCAGTCGTACGTGCTCGCGGTGCTGACCGCCGAGCAGCTCTCGCGGGCGATGTTCCCGGTGGGCGACACCCCCAAGGATTTGATCCGCGCGGAGGCCGCGGAACGCGGTCTGGCGGTCGCGAACAAGCCCGACAGCCACGACATCTGCTTCATCCCGTCGGGGGACACCCGCGCCTTCCTGGGCGCAAAGATCGGTATCCGGCCGGGCGCGGTCGTCGACGCCGACACCGGCGAGGTGCTGGCCGAACACGAGGGTGTGCACGGGTTCACGATCGGCCAGCGCAAGGGTCTCGGCGTGCAGGGCCCGGCGGCGGACGGTCGGCCGCGGTACGTGACCGCGATCGAACCCGAGACAGGCACCGTGCGGGTCGGCTCGGCCACCCGCCTCGAGGTCTGGACCATCACCGCCGACCGTCCCGTCTGGACGTCCGGGCAGGCGCCGGCCGGCCCGATCGAGTGTGTCGTGCAGGTGCGGGCGCACGGCGGCACGGCGCGGGCGGTGGCGGAGCAGTCCCACGACGGGCACCTCGTGGTCCAGCTGTCCGAGCCGCTCACGGGGGTCGCGAAGGGGCAGGCCGTCGTGCTGTACCGGCCGGACGCCGGCGGCGACATCGTGATCGGCAGCGGCACCATCGCGGGCACCTCCTCGGACCGACCGTGACGGACGCCCGGATCCCCGTCGGTGTGGCGACGGGCGTCGGATCCTGGCCCGGTACCGATCCCCGCGCGGCCGCCGGGATCGTCGTGGGAGAGTTGCCGGCGCTGCCACACCTGGTGGAATTGCCGGGCCGGGGACTCGGCGCCGACCTGATCGGGCGCGCCGCGGCTCTGCTGATCGACATGCCGCTCGACACCTCCACCACCGGCTACCGGCTGGCGCAGCGCGTGGGGGCCGCGACCCGCACGGCGCGGGACCTGCTCGCGCGGGACCTCGACGCGTTCGAGGAGGCCTGGGAGCTGGCGGGACGCCGCGGCACCGACCAGCCGGTGAAGGTGCAGGCCGTCGGCCCGCTGACACTCGCGTCGCAGGCCGAGCTGTTCGGTGGGCACCGGGTCCTCACCGATCGCGGTGCCCTGCGGGATCTGTCCGACTCCCTGGCCGAGGGGATCGCTGCGCACGCCGGGGACGTCGCCGACCGCACGGGCTCGCCGGTCGTGGTCCAGCTCGACGAGCCGGCGCTGCCGGCGGTGCTGGCCGGGTCGTTGCCGGGCGTGTCGATCCTGCAGGCCCCGCCGGCGATGCCCGAGCCGGAGGCGCTCCACGTACTGCAGACCGCGATCGCGACGATCGCGGCGCCGGTACTCGTGCACTGCTGTGCGGCCGACGTCCCGTGGGCGCTGCTGCGGCGCAGCGGCGCCGCGATGGTCGGGTTCGACGTCGGCGCGCTGCGCACCGCCGACCTCGACGGCGTGGGCGAGTTGCTCGACGGCGGCGTCGACCTGGCTCTCGGTCTCGTGCCGGCCATCGCACCCGAGCGCACACCCGGCTGGCGCGACCTAGCCGAGCCCGCGACCCGGATGGTCGACCGTCTGGGATTCCCGCGCGAGTACCTCGCGTCCCGGATCGCCGTCACGCCTGCGTGCGGGCTGGCCGGGGCGAGCACCGAATGGGCCCGGACGGCGCTGCGCGCGGCGAACGAGCTCACGCGGGCCTTCGCGGACGGCGCGGACCCGGACGAGCGGAGCTGACGGGTCCACGACGCCGGAAAACTGTCGCCAGGCTGCGATAACCTTCCCGGGTGGACCAGAACGAAGCCGCTACCGCCGTGACCAGTCAGCCCGACGTCGAGGTGCAGCCCGCGAGCGCCGAGGATCGCGAACGCTGGCAGGAGCTGGCCGAGGTGGTGCGCAACCATCAGTTCCGCTACTACGTGCTGGACTCGCCGATCGTCTCGGACGGTGAGTTCGACCAACTGTTCGGTCAGCTCAATGCGCTCGAGGAGCAGCACCCGGATCTGCGCACCGCGGATTCGCCCACCCAGCTGGTGGGCGGCGGGTTCGCGACCGAGTTCGCGGCGGTCGACCACCTCGAGCGAATGCTCAGTCTCGACAACGTCTTCAACGCCGACGAGCTGCGCACCTGGATCGCCCGCGTCGAGACGGAAGTGGATGGTCGCTCCGCGGGCTCCGCTCCTGCGACCGGCCCGGACCTCCACTACCTGTGCGAGGTCAAGATCGACGGCGTCGCGCTCAACCTCGTGTACGAGAACGGCAAGCTGGTCCGCGCCGCGACACGAGGGGACGGCCGCACCGGCGAGGACGTGACGCTCAACGCGCGCACCATCGCCGACATTCCCGAAACCCTCACGCCCAGTGACGAATACCCCATTCCGGCGCTGCTCGAGGTGCGCGGCGAGGTGTTCTTCCGGCTCGAGGACTTCGCGGCGCTCAATGCGTCGCTCGTACAGGAGGGCAAGGCGCCCTTCGCGAATCCCCGCAATTCGGCAGCGGGCTCATTGCGGCAGAAGAATCCGGCGGTGACCGCCCGCCGGCGTCTCGGCATGATCTGTCACGGACTCGGCCGCACAGAGGGGTTCGCGCCGGCGTCGCAGTACGACGCGTACACCGCGCTCGCAGCGTGGGGGCTGCCGGTGTCGAGCCACACGTCGCGGGTCGTCGGTGCCGACGCGGTGGTCGAGAAGGTGCAGTACTGGGACGAGCACCGCCACGACGTGGAGCACGAGATCGACGGTCTGGTGGTCAAGGTCGACGAGATGTCGCTGCACCGCCGCCTGGGCGCCACGTCCCGCGCCCCGCGCTGGGCGGTGGCCTACAAATACCCGCCCGAGGAGGCGACCACCAAGCTGGTCGACATCCGGGTGAGCGTGGGCCGCACCGGACGCGTGACGCCGTTCGCGTACATGGAACCGGTGCTGGTGGCCGGTTCGACGGTGTCGCTCGCGACGCTGCACAACGCATCCGAGGTCAAGCGCAAGGGCGTGCTCATCGGCGACACCGTGGTGATCCGCAAGGCCGGCGAGGTGATCCCCGAGGTGCTCGGCCCGGTCGTCGACGTCCGCGACGGCACCGAGCGCGCATTCGTGATGCCCACCGAGTGCCCCGAGTGCGGCACCACGCTCGCTCCCGCGAAGGAGGGGGACGCCGACATCCGCTGTCCCAACACCCGCTCGTGCCCGGCGCAGTTGCGGGAGAGGGTGTTCCACGTGGCGGGGCGCGGGGCGTTCGACATCGAGGTGCTCGGGTACGAGGCCGCCACCGCACTGCTGCACGCCGGCGTGATCCGGGACGAGGGCGACCTCTTCTCGCTCACCGAGGACGACCTGCTGCAGGCGCCGCTGTTCCGCACCAAGGCGGGCAAGCTGTCGGCCAACGGTCGCCGATTGCTCGACAACCTCGGATCGGCCAAGCAGCAACCGTTGTGGCGGGTGTTGGTGGCGCTGTCGATCAGGCACGTCGGGCCGACGGCCGCGCGTGCCCTCGCGGGCGCGTTCGGCAGCCTCGAGCGGATCGAGACCGCGGCCGTCGAGGAACTCGCCGCGGTGGACGGCGTCGGGGGCACGATCGCGGCCGCGGTCGTCGACTGGTTCTCCGTCGACTGGCACCGCGACATCGTCGAGAAGTGGCGTGCGGCGGGTGTGACGATGGAGGACGAGCGCGACGAGTCGATCGTGCGCAACCTCGAGGGCCTGTCCATCGTCGTCACGGGGTCGCTCGAGGGTTTCACCCGCGACGAGGCGAAGGAGGCGATCCTCGTTCGGGGCGGCAAGGCGGCGAGCTCGGTGTCGAAGAAGACGGCCTTCGTGGTGATCGGGGACGCTCCCGGTTCGAAGGCCGCGAAGGCGGAGGAGCTGGGGGTGCCGATCCTCGACGAGGCGGGTTTCCGGCGGCTGCTCGAGAACGGGCCGGACGGAGTCTGAGTCGTTCGCGGAGAACCGCAGCGCGACAGGAACTTTCACATCGCCACCCGCGGCTTGTCTACGTGACGAACGCCACTTCTACGACAGGGCGTCGTCGAGATGCGCGTTCCGGCAGGCGGAATCGGCACCCTGCGGCGCCGTGGTCCGTGGCCCCGCGGGTGGGCTGTCACCGCTGGTCGGCATCGATTCCGGAGGTGCCGGGGCGGGGGAGCCGGTCGTCCCGGCGGCCGCTCGTGGCCTGGATCCGATCCGCCCGCGAGTGTGGCGGGAGTCTCACCGCGGCGTCCGGATCGGTTTTTCCGGGGCAGGGAGCGGCTGACATAGTGACGCCATGATCGATATCCGACCCGTGACACCTGCCGAGTACGAGACCGTCGGAGCGCTCACCGCCGACGTCTACATCGGCGGCGGCTTCGTATCGGAGACAGACGGATACACGGAGCACCTGCGCGACACCGCGGCCCGCGCCGAACACGCGGACGTGGTCGTCGCCGTCCTGGACGAGGAGATCGTGGGCTCGGTGACCATCGCGCACCCCGAGTCGCCGCTCGCGGACGTCGCCGAGAAGGGCGAGCTGGAATTCCGGATGCTCGCGGTGGCCCCGTCGGCCCGGGGGAAGGGCATCGGCTCGGCTCTCGTGCGACACGTGCTGGACGTCGCCTACGACCGCGGGGACCGGGCCGTGGTCCTCTCCACGCAGTCCGACATGGTCGACGCCCGCCGGATCTACGACCGCAACGGTTTCGTGCCCGCCCCCGAGCGCAACTGGGAGCCCGTCCCCGGCATGGAGCTGACCGCGCTGGTGCGCGAACTGGTGTGACGCGTCGTCAGCCCAGCACGGTGGCGACGATCCCGGCGAGGTAACCGAGACGGGCCACCTCCGACGGGCGGAACTCCGGTCCACCGGGGCGGCCGAGGAGCAGTGCCCGGCCACTCGTTCCCAACGGGGCCGCGGCGAGCGTGGTGTCCATGTCCCGCCACGTCCCGGGGACCCAGTCGTCGTCGCCGTCGAGCACGGTGGCTCGCTTCAACGGCATCCACGGTGCATCGCCCGCGTGGGTCTCCGGTGCGCTCGGGCTTCCGACCACGCGGTACGCGCCGTGCGGGCCGATGTCCATGACGGTGCACCAGCCCACGCGCAGCACGCGGGGGGTGTTGTCGACGAGGACCTGCAGCCGGTCCGAACGCGCGGTCGCGACATGGTCGATCAGCTCGAGCTCGCGGTGGGTGTCGAGGATGCCCGAGTAGGGGCGGATCGAGTCGACGTGGACGTCGGAGAGCTTCTCCGCGGCGGTGATCAGCGTGTCCGGGAGCGAACCTGCCTCGACGTCGACCACCAGGTCGTCGACCGCGTACCCCGAGCCGCGCTCGACGACGTCCAGGGACAGGATGTCGGCACCGACGGATCCCAGCGCGACGGCGAGCGCGCCGAGACTGCCGGGCCGGTCGGGCAGCTGGACGCGGAGCAGGTAGGACACGGGTGGCCTTTCCGTTCGGTCGAGAGCGGGGCTCGACACCTGAAGGGGACACGGTCGAGGCGCCCGCCACCCTCCATCTTTTCACTCCGGGTGTGTGCGCGCTGGGGTGACGGCCTGCGCGACCGATCCGGGCACGCTCTAGGCTGGTCGCGAACGTTCACTTCGACCTGAAAGGGGTCACCGAAGGTGCCTGCCATCTCCCGTGACGAGGTCGCCCACCTCGCCCGGCTGTCCCGGCTCGCCCTGACCGACGCCGAACTCGACGAGTTCGCCGGCCAGCTGGATTCGATTCTCAGCCACGTGAAGGCGGTGTCGGAGGTCGCGGCAGATGATGTCCCGCCCACCGCGAACCCCCACTCCATCACCAACGTGACCCGGCCCGACGTGATCGTGCCCGGCCTCACGCCGGAGCAGGCGCTGTCCGGCGCCCCGGCCGTCGAAGAGGACCGGTTCTCCGTTCCGCAGATCCTGGGAGAGGGCGAATGACCGATCTGACCCGCCTCGACGCGGCCGAGCTGGCGTCGAAGATCCACTCCCGCGAGGTCTCCTCGGTCGAGGTCACGCAGGCGCATCTCGACCGGATCGGGCAGGTCGACGGCGAGCTGCACGCGTTCTTGCACGTCGCGGGCGAGCAGGCGCTCGTCGCCGCCGGCGAGGTCGATTCCGCGATCGCCGCCGGCGAGAAGCCGGCGTCCGCGCTCGCGGGCGTGCCGATCGCGCTCAAGGACGTCTTCACCACCACCGACATGCCCACGACGTGCGCGTCGAAGATCCTCGAGAACTGGGTCTCGCCGTACGACGCGACGCTGACGACCAAGCTGCGTGAGGCCGGGATCCCGATCCTCGGCAAGACCAACATGGACGAGTTCGCGATGGGTTCGTCGACCGAGAACTCCGCGTACGGCCCCACCCGGAACCCGTGGGACACCACGCGCATCCCGGGCGGTTCGGGTGGCGGCTCCGCTGCCGCGCTCGCGTCGTTCGAGGCCCCCCTCGCGATCGGCACCGACACCGGTGGCTCGATCCGCCAGCCCGCCGCCGTCACCGCGACCGTGGGCACCAAGCCCACCTACGGCACCGTGTCGCGGTTCGGTCTGGTCGCGTGCGCGTCGTCGCTGGACCAGGGCGGCCCGTGCGGGCGAACCGTGCTGGACACGGCCCTGCTGCACGAGGTGATCGCCGGCTACGACCCGCGGGACTCGACGTCCGTGAACGAGCCGGTCCGCCCCGTCGTCGAGGCGGCCCGCCAGGGCGCGTCCGGCGACCTGAAGGGTCTGCGCATCGGCGTGGTCAAGGAACTGCACTCCGACAGCTACCACCCCGGCGTCATCGCGTCCTTCGACGCCGCGGTCGAGCAGCTCACGGCCCTCGGAGCCGAGGTCGTCGAGGTGTCGTGCCCCAACTTCGACTACGCGCTGGCCTCGTACTACCTGATCCTGCCCAGCGAGGTGTCGTCGAATCTCGCGCGGTTCGACGCCATGCGGTACGGCCTGCGGGTCGACGACGGCAACATGAGCGCCGAGCAGGTCATGGCCGCGACCCGCGCCGCCGGTTTCGGCCCGGAGGTCAAGCGGCGCATCATGATCGGCACCTACGCGCTGTCCTCGGGCTATTACGAGGCCTACTACGGCTCCGCGCTCAAGGTCCGCACGCTCATCGCGCAGGACTTCGCCGCCGCGTACGAGAAGGTCGACGTCCTGGTCTCGCCGACCAGCCCGTTCACGCCGTGGAAGCTCGGCGAGAAGGTCAACGACCCGCTGGCGATGTACCTCTCGGACCTGTGCACGCTCCCGACCAACCTGGCGGGGCACTGCGCCATGTCGGTTCCGTCGGGCGTGTCCGCCGACGACGGTCTGCCGGTGGGCCTGCAGATCATGGCACCGGCGCTCGCGGACGAACGGCTCTACCGTGTCGGCGCCGCCTACGAGGCCGCCCGCGGCCCGATCGCGTCGCCCGTGGTCTAGCACCCTGCGCTGCGACGACAGCCCGGATCCGCGTCTCGGATCCGGGCTGTCGCGTCAGCGGGACTCGTACAGGCCCCGCACGTACGCGGCCTGTCCCACGTGCTGGAGGCAGTCACCGATCACGCTCACCAGCCGTACCGCCACGGTGACCGGGGGATCCCACCGTCGGTCGACGACTCGGTCCAGCTCCTCCGGGGTGAGTTCGTCGACGTACTCGAGCGTGGCCAGATGCACGTCGCCGTGGTAGTCGGCGAGCAGTTGCGCGTCGGCATGCACCTCGCCGACCTGCGTGCTGTCGTGGCCGTACCCGATGTCGCCGGTGGGAAACGGCAGTGCGAACCGCTCCTGCCAGCCGCGCGACGTCCACGCCTGCTCCACGCCGGCGGCGTCGCTGACGTGATCGTCCTGCACGCGGGTGAGGTGCCAGATCAGCCACGCGATCGAATTGGCCTGCCGCCCGGGACGATAGTCGGCCATCTCGGGCGTGAGGCCGTCGGTGACCGACACGACCAGTTCGCGGATTCGTTCGAAGTTGTCCCGCAGGATCGCCCGTGCGGCGTCGGTGTCCGTGCTTCCGCTCATGCTTCCACGGTAGGAGCGCGTCGCGGTGTTCGCAGTGGATCGGTCAGCAGCGCGGCATCGACAGTCCCTGATCCTCGCCGTAGCGGTGACCGTGCCCGGTGGGGGCGTCGAGCGAGAAGACCAGGTCGACGGTGGTCTGGACGAAGCTCGCGAACGGAATCCACTGGGGGACGGGCGCGTCGACCCGCGCGCGGCTCAGGTCGGGCGGGTTCGTCGCCAGCTCGGGCGACCACCACACGACCGGGTCGGACGTGTTGGCCAGCACCGCCGTGCCGCGACCCACGTCCACGGCGCCGGCGGGGGGTCCCGCCCACAGCACGCTGCACGTGCGCTCCCGCGCCGCGTCGTCGGCGAAGATCGCGCTGCCGCCGAGCGATCCGAGGCTCTGCCCGTAGACGTGGAGCGCCGGACGCGTGTCCGCGGGCATCGCCGCGACGTGCTCGGACACGGCGGTGAACAGCGCCCGCGCCGAGCGTTCGGCGTCGGCGCGGCCGAACAGGAACGTCCACCAACTGGGAGCGTACGAGTACTGCTGGCCCACTGTCGCGACGTCGCCGTCGAATCGCCGTTCGATTCCGCGAGCCGCCTCGCCGTCGATCCACCCGGATCCGGTCGGCACCGCCACCACGACGTGTCCCCGGGCGAACCCCCCGGCACGGTCGAGTTCGCGCACGGCCAGGGCGGCGCGGGCATCGACGTCGGGTGCCGAATCCAGACCGACGTAGGTGCGCACGCTGCGCGTGTCGGAGACCCCCGCCACGAAGCGCCGGCCCTCCACGCCCAGCGAGGACCACGGGACCAGTGAATCGGACTGCCGGGCAACCAGGCTCGGGTCCACGACGGAGCTCGCGGTGCGGAAGTGCTGCGTCGCCGCGGACACCGTGGCCGGGGCGGCGACCAACCCGAGCAACGGCACGGCCACCCCGGCCAGCGCGGCGACGCGCAGCGGGCCGAGGCGTCGCACACCCTTCGCGACGCCGCGCGTGATGCCGAACGCCAGCAGACACACCGCCACCGCCCAGAACCCGACCTGAGCCCAGTGCGTTGCTCCCGCGGCGGGCAACGCCATCGCCGAGCGCAGCGCGTTCTGCCAGTGGTCGGCGCTCGCGACCGACCACACAACGGTCGACACGCCCGCGAGGACGGCGACCGCGCGCGGTACCGGGGCTGCGACGGAACGGTGTCGGAGCCGGCCCAGTGCGGCCGCGGCGCCCCACGAGGCGGCGACGAGAATCCCGGTGAGCACGCCCTGCACCACGGGCGAGCGGGGAAGCAGGGACGGGGTGAGGGACACGACGGTGGCGCCCGCGACGGCCAGGGAGGTGCTCACCCGAGGAAGCGCGCGGGCGAGGAGCAGCGCGCGAGCGGGGGACAGCGCCACCGCTCGGGGCTGCGGGATCGCGCTCATACCCGCACCGCCCGGCGGATCCGGCGTACGACGGTGGTCGTCGCGAGAAGGCCCAGGGCGGCCAGTGTGACGGCGACACTGTGGCGGATCCACGGTTCGTCCACCGGGACGCCGTAACCCTGGCGGCGTGAATTCAGGCTCACCGCGGTCGTCGCGGTGTTCGCCATCGCGAAGCAGGACATCCGGTCCCGCTCCCTGGCGTCGCACGCGTCGTGCATGCGGCGGTCGAGCTGCGCATCCAGTGCGGTGCGGGCCCAGGGCCCCAGGTCGCCCCCGTTCAGGTGCGCGTACCGCAACAGGTCGTAGCCGAGATCGTGTGCCTTGCAGGCGGTGTCGAACTCGGTCGGCAGCGGGACGGGGGACGAGCAGGCCCCGCCGGGATTGACCAGCAGTCCGTCCTCGGACCGGGGCCGGTACCCGAAACGCTCGACGAAGTCGGCGGGCACGTCGGTACCGGCGATCGCGGCATCCGTCGCGATCAACTCCACCACGGCCCGCGCCGCGTCGGTGTCCTCTCGCGCCGCCGTGCCCGCGTCGGCCGGCGCGGCGGCGAGGGTGACGGTCATGATCGCGGTGCCGGCGAGAACCGCACCCGCCCATCTGGTCGCATCCATGGCAACGACGCTAGAAATGGGCCGTACACTGCGACATCACCCCGAAGTGCCGAACCGTTCAGCCTCCACCGACGGAGGGCCGAGCCGGCCCTCGTACCGCGGTACCGGGTCGATCTCACTCCCAGGTATGACGCTGGACGAGACGCGGCTCCCTAGAGTCGGAACCTGTGAGTGGCAGAGGAATGGTCCAGGGTGCGACACGACTCGTGCGCGGCCGCGGCATCGACGTCCTGATCGGTGTCGTGACCGTGACGTTGTACGCGGTGGCGTGGCCGACGCTGCACCTCACGCACCAGGTGTCGTATCCCGTGCAACCCGTCGTCGCGGCGCTCGCGGCCTGGCCGTTCGTCCTCGTCCGGGCCAATGCGGCACTGGGATGGGCGATCTCGGCCGTCTCGGCGCTGGTGATCCCGTGGGCCTTCGATCTGGTCCCGGACTCGGGTTACACCTACCCGTGGCAGGTCGTCCACATCATCGTGATCATGACGCTGCTGTTGTCGGTGAGTCTCACCGCCGGTCCGCCCACCGTCGCGGTGGCCTGGGTGTCGACGGTGCTGCTGTTCCTCGCCGACACCCCCGGCGACGACGGTGTCGGGTGGGCCGTGGGGTTGAGTGCGCTCGTCGTCTTCGGGCTGCTCGTGCGCTGGCTGGTGCTCTCGCGCCGGCAACTGGCCGCGGAGGAACAGACGAGCGAGCTCGAACGCGCCCGCCGAGCGATTCTCGAGGAGAAGGCGCGCATCGCACGTGATCTGCACGACGTCGTCGCTCACCACATGTCGATGGTGGTGGTGCAGGCCCAGAGCGCCCCGTACCGGCTCGGGGCGGTGTCCGACGAGGCGCGCGCCGAGTTCGAGTCCATCGGCGCCACCGCCCGGGAGGCGCTCAACGAGATCCGCGGACTTCTGGGGGTGCTGCGCAGCGACGCCGAGGCGGTCGAGCGTGCACCCCAGCCCGGTGCGGCCCAGATCGCGGAACTGCTCGACGGGAGCCGTCGAGCGGGAATCGCGCTGTCGTGCAACGTGGCCGGCGATCCCGACGTGCTGTCCGAGTTGTCGGGCCTCACCGTGTACCGGATCCTGCAGGAGTCGTTGGCGAATGCGGCACGGCACTGCCCGGGAGCGGCGGTGACGGTGGCGCTGGACTACGGGCCCGCCGTGACGTCGCTGCTGGTGGTCAACGGCCCGGCGGCGGTACCGGCCGGCGCCGCCCAGCGCCCCGAGTCTTCGGGCGGCAGCGGTATCGGCGGAATGCGTGAGCGCGCTGCCGCGGTGGGAGGCACGCTCGACACCCGTGTGCTCGGCGACGGCGGGTTCGAGGTCGCGGCCCGCGTCCCCAACACCCCCCTCGCCTAGGCTGTCCGGGTGGCGATCACGGTCTTCATTGCGGACGATCAGGCGATGGTGCGGCAGGGATTCGGCGCGTTGCTGGCCGCGCAGCCGGACATCAGCGTCGTCGGCGACGCGCCCAACGGTCGCATCGCCGTCGCCGAGGTCAAACGGCTGCGGCCGGACGTCGTGCTGATGGACGTCCGGATGCCCGAGCTCAACGGTCTGGACGCGACCCGTGAAATATTGTCCGCAGCAATGGATCCGCCGGTGCGTGTGCTCATGCTCACGACCTTCGACATCGACGAGTACGTGTACGAGGCGCTCGGGATCGGCGCGAGCGGCTTCATGCTCAAGGACGCGCCCGCCGAGGAACTGATCCGGGCGGTGCGCGTGGTCGCCGACGGGGACGCGCTGCTCGCGCCCAGCGTCACCCGCCGGCTCATCGCCGACGTCACGCGGCGGCGCTCGACGCCGCGCGGTCGACATCCTCGGTTGGAGTCGCTGACCCCGCGGGAGCGGGAGGTGCTCGAGCTGATCGCGGCCGGACTGTCCAACACCGAGATCGCCGAGCGGTTGTTCGTCGCGGAACAGACCGTCAAGACCCACGTGGGCAAGGTGCTGGCCAAGCTGGCGCTGCGCGATCGTGCGCAGGCCGTCGTCCTCGCATACGAGTCGGGGCTGGTCACCCCCGGATGATCGGCTCGGCGTGCCCGATCGTCGCGGGCGCGGCAAGATGAGAAGGGACCACGTCGCCACCCGAACGCCGAGGAAGTCCTGATGCGCATCGGAATCCTGACCGGAGGCGGGGATTGTCCCGGTCTCAACGCCGTCATCCGCGCGGTCGTGCGTACCGCCGACAGGCGGTACGGCAGCACCGTCGTCGGCTTCCGGGACGGCTGGCGCGGCCTGCTCGAGGACCGCAAGGTGCAGATGCGTAACGAGGACCGCATCGACCGCATCCTGGCCCGCGGCGGCACCATCCTCGGGACGGCGCGTGTCAATCCGCAGACGCTGCACGACGGCCTCGACCGGATCAAGCAGACCCTCGACGACAACGGCATCGACGTCCTGATCCCCATCGGCGGCGAGGGCACTCTCACGGCGGGCAGCTGGCTCTCCGACAGCGGGGTGCCGGTGGTGGGGGTGCCCAAGACGATCGACAACGACATCGACTGCACCGACGTCACGTTCGGCTTCGACACCGCGCTGACGGTCGCGACCGACGCGATCGACCGGCTGCACACCACCGCCGAATCCCACCAGCGGGTGATGCTCGTCGAGGTGATGGGCCGGCACGCCGGATGGATCGCGCTGCAGTCCGGGATGGCGTCGGGCGCGCACCTCATCCTCGTGCCCGAGCAGCCGTTCGACGTCGCGGAGGTGTGCCACATGATCAAGAAGCGCTTCCAGCGCGGCGACTCCCACTTCATCTGTGTCGTCGCCGAGGGGGCCGCGCCGGACCCGGCGTCGATGACGCTCCGCGAGGGCGGCATCGACGAGTTCGGGCACAAGATCTTCACCGGGGTGGCACAGCAACTCGCCGTCGAGATCGAGCGGCGGATCGGCAAGGAGGTCCGCACGACCGTACTGGGGCACGTGCAGCGCGGCGGCACGCCCACCCCGTACGACCGGGTGCTCGCCACCCGGTTCGGGGTTCACGCCACCGACGCCGCGCACAGCGGACAGTTCGGTCAGATGGTGGCGCTGCACGGCACCGAAATCGAGCTCGTGCCGCTGTCGGAGGCCACCAAGCAGCTCAAGACGGTACCGCTCGATCGCTACCGGGAGGCGGCCGCGTTCTTCGGGTGAGAAGGCGCATAAACTCTTGGGCATGACTGCCGCCGTGTCCGCTGACCTTCTCGACTATGACGCCGTCCTCGCGAAGTTCGAGCCCGTACTGGGCATGGAAGTGCACGTCGAGTTGCACACCGCCACCAAGATGTTCTGCCCGTGCCCGACGGCGTTCGGCGCCGAGCCCAACACGCAGGTGTGCCCCGTGTGCCTCGGCATGCCGGGAGCGCTTCCCGTCGTCAACCAGGCCGCGGTCGAGTCGGCGATCCGCATCGGCCTCGCGCTGAACTGCTCGATCACCCCGTGGGGCCGGTTCGCCCGGAAGAACTACTTCTACCCGGACCAGCCGAAGAACTACCAGATCTCGCAGTACGACGAGCCCATCGCGACCGAGGGCTACCTCGACGTCGTGCTCGACGACGGCAGCACGTGGCGCGTCGACATCGAGCGTGCGCACATGGAGGAGGACACCGGCAAGTCGCTGCACGTCGGCGGTGCCACCGGTCGCATCCACGGCGCGAGCCACTCGCTGCTCGACTACAACCGTGCCGGCGTGCCGCTCGTCGAGATCGTGACCAAGCCGATCACCGGCGCCGGTGAGCGCGCCCCCGAGGTGGCCCGCGCCTACGTCGCCGCGCTGCGCGACCTGCTCAAGGCCCTCGACGTCTCCGACGTCCGCATGGACCAGGGCTCGCTGCGCTGTGACGCCAACGTCTCGCTGATGCCGATCGGCGCCGACGTGTTCGGTACCCGCACCGAGACCAAGAACGTCAACTCGCTCAAGAGCGTCGAGACGGCCGTCCGCTACGAGATGCGCCGTCAGGCCGCCGTGCTCCTCTCCGGTGGCGAAGTCATCCAGGAGACCCGCCACTTCCAGGAGGGCGACGGCACCACGTCCGCCGGCCGCCGGAAGGAGACCGCCGAGGACTACCGCTACTTCCCGGAGCCCGATCTCGAGCCGGTCGCCCCCGACGCCGCGTGGGTCGAGGAACTGCGCGGCACGCTGCCCGAGCTGCCCTGGATCCGCCGCGCCCGCATCCAGGAGGAGTGGGGTGTCTCCGGTGAGGTCATGCGTGACCTCGTCAACGCCGGAGCACTCGAACTGGTGATCGCGACCACCGAGGCCGGCGCGCCGGCCGACGCCGCACGGTCCTGGTGGGTGTCGTACCTGGCGCAGCAGGCCAACACCCGCGGGGTCGAACTGGCCGAGCTGCCGATCACCCCCGCCCAGGTGGCCCAGGTGATCGAGCTGATCGACAGCGGCAAGCTCAACAACAAGGTCGCGCGACAGGTCGTCGATCACGTGCTGGCCGGCGAGGGCGATCCCGAGCAGATCCTGGCCGCGCACCCCGAGCTGGTGGTGGTGCGCGACGACAGCAAGCTGCAGGCCGCGGTCGACGAGGCCCTGGCCGCGAATCCCGACATCGCCGACAAGATCCGCAGCGGCAAGGTCGCCGCCGCGGGAAAGATCGTCGGCGACGTCATGAAGGCCACGCGCGGTCAGGCCGACCCGGCACGCGTCAAGGAACTCGTCATCGCGGCGTGCAGCTGACCTGACGCACCCCGCGACACGCGGCCCCCGGGCCATCGCCCGGGGGCCGCTGTCGTCGGTTTGCCGGCGGTTGTCGTCGGGGGTCGGTCAGTCGACGCCGCCGCCACCGGACGGCAGGGGCAGCTTGACGACCCGATCGTCGGTCGGACCCGGCGATCCACCCGACTTGTTCACGGTCGCGGCCCAGATCTGGCCGTCGGTGCCGAGGGCCGTGCCGGCCAGGCGGCCGTAGAGCTTCTGCGCGAGCAGCGCCGGCGCCGACGTCACCGCACCGGTGTCGCGTTCGGTCGCCAGCACCGCCATGGCCTGGCCGTCGGTGAGCGCGACCGCGACGGCACCCGGCCCGGCCGCACACCCCGCGACCCCGGGCTTGTCGGGCCACGTCCACGCGGGCTCGCCGACGGACCCGTCGGCGGCCACCCGCTGCAATCGGTCCTCGACGGCGGTGCGGTCGGTGACCCACACCGCTCCGTTCGGGTCCGTGCACACGTCGCCGGCGCGGCCGATACCTGTCAGCGCGACGGCCGGTCGCGGCGGGTTGGGGGCCGACGTCAGCGACGTGACCCGCAGCAGCTTCCCCGCGAGCGACGCGGGATCGGCGGCGGCCGCGGTGTTGCCGGCGTCCCCGGTCAGTACCAGCAGCTCGCCCGGGCGGGCGAAGGTGAGCGCGCCCGCGTTGCCCGCGGCGCCGCGCGGGATCCCGGTGAGCACGTCCTTGGGGCTGTCGCCCGGCGCGATGCGTACCACCCGGTTGTCGGTGGGCGTCGTGACGTACGCGTAGACGAGATTGTCCTCGGCGAACGTCGGGGACAGCGCGATGTCGAGCAGCCCGCCGTCGGACCCGGAATCGACCGGGATCCGGGCGAACTCGGCGGGCGGCGTGCCCTGCGCGACCCGCAGGATGCGGCCCGTGCGGCGCTCGGCGACGAGCGCTGTGCGATCGTCCGACAGCAGCACCATGCCGCCGGTGGTGTCGAGGCAGGTCGCGACCACGTTGGGGTCGCGGTCGAAACACGGATCGTCCGGTGCCGACGGCTCCGGCATTGGCGAGGACGGCGCGGACGGCTCACGCGGTCGCACCTCGGCACCGGACCCGAACGTGGGTTCCGGAGTGAACGGCGAGGACGCGGAGTCGTCGAAACGAGCGCATCCCGCGAGCACGAGGACGGCGATCGAGAACACCGCGGCTGCGCCGCCGCGGCGCGCCGTCCGACCCGGTTCACCCTTCATGGCGTTAGACGTTACGGAAGGCGGGACGGTCACCGCCACGTGGCGTGCTGCGACCGGCACGCCGGGCTCGCGCTACCCGGTGATCTTCGACGGCCGCCCCTAGGGTGGTTTTCGTGACCGACAAGCCGAAAGATCACACCGAGTCCGTCGGCGGGGCGTCTGCGCCCAGTCCGTTCGATCAGCCGACCGAGAGGTTCCCGGTCCAGCCCGCCCGGAGGACGGAACCGGTCGTTCCGCGCACCGACGAGGACCTCGACTTCGGCACTGCGCACGCGGACAGCCTGCCGACCGAGCGGATTCCCACCTTCCGGGCCGCGCCGGCTGCGCCGCCACCCGTACACGAGCAGCCCACCGAGGTACTGCGCCGCGACGAGGCGACCGACGCACTGCGCCGCGACGAGGCGACCGAGGCATTGCGCCGCGACGAGGCGACCGAGGTACTGCGCCGCGAGGACCGCACCACCGCGCCGCCCACCCGGGTGCAACCGGCCGCACCCGAACCCGCCGTCACGGAGCCGCCGGTGTCCGAGCCGATCGGCGGGGCCGGCGCCGCCCCGGTGGTGGTGCCGCCCGCCGCGGCGCCGGCCGAAACTGATTCGCGGCGAGGAACTCTCGACGTCGGGCTGCTGATCCTGCGGCTCGCGGTGGGAGGCACGCTGCTGGCGCACGGTCTGCAGAAGCTCACGGGGTGGTGGAACGGACCCGGCCTCGACGGGTACCGCGACCAGCTCGTCGATGCCGGTTTCGACCATGCCCGCGTGCTGGCGACGGCCGGCGCGGTCGCCGAGGTGGCCGGCGGCGCGTTGCTGATCCTG
Source organism: Rhodococcus sp. SGAir0479 (assembly GCF_005484805.1). Lineage (NCBI taxonomy): Bacteria > Bacillati > Actinomycetota > Actinomycetes > Mycobacteriales > Nocardiaceae > Rhodococcus > Rhodococcus sp. SGAir0479. The sequence continues at coordinate 2,531,273 of NZ_CP039432.1, read as the reverse complement.
GGTCTGCTGACGCCCTTCGCGGCGGCCGCGGTTCTCGCGGTCATGATCAACGCGTGGTGCCTGAAGCAGTCGGCGGTGCCGGGTCTCGAGTACTTCGCCCCCGACGGAATCGAGTACGAGACACTGCTCGCCGCCGCGGCGGCCGCGCTCGTCCTCACCGGTCCCGGCCGCATCGCCCTCGACGGCCGGCGCCGCTGGGCGACTCGGCCGCACGTGGGGTCCGCGGTCGTCCTCGTCGCCGGCATCGCGGTCGGGGTCTGCGTGTGGATCTTCCTCAACGGGGCCAACCCGGTCATCTGAGCGGCCCGGTGAACAGCTGAAGGGTCCCTTCGTGCGCTGCGAGCGCACGAAGGGACCCTTTCAACTGTTGCGCGGGGGTCTACGGCACGTAACGGACGGCGCCCTTGTCGGCCGAGGTGGCCAGCGCTGCGTAGGCCCGCAGCGCCGTGGTCACCGGGCGCTGGCGGTCCACCGGCTGCCACGGGCGCTCCGACGCCTCCATCTTGGCGCGGCGCTGGGCGAGGGTCTCGTCGTCCACGAGAACCTCCAGGGTGCGCGTCGCGACGTCGATGCGGATCTGGTCACCGTCCTCGACGAGGCCGATCACGCCGCCGGCCGCAGCCTCGGGGGAGATGTGGCCGATCGACAGGCCGGACGTGCCGCCCGAGAAGCGGCCGTCCGTGATCAGCGCACACACCTTGCCGAGACCGGAACCCTTGAGGAACGCCGTCGGGTGCAGCATCTCCTGCATGCCCGGGCCACCCTTCGGCCCCTCGTAGCGGACGACGATGACGTCGCCCGGCTTGATCTGCTTCTGCAGGATCACCGAGACGGCCGCTTCCTGCGACTCGACGACCACTGCCGGGCCCTGGAAGGAGAACAGGTCCTCGTCGATGCCGGCGGTCTTGAGGATCGCGCCGTCGACGGCGATGTTGCCGCGCAGCACGCACAGCCCGCCCTCGACGGTGTAGGCGTGCTCGAGGTCCCGAATGCAGCCGCCCTCGGCGTCGGTGTCGAGCGAGGACCAGCGGTTGTTCGTCGAGAACGGCTCGGTGGTGCGGACGCCACCGGGAGCCGCGTGGAACAGCTCGATCGCTTCGTCGGACGCCTTGCCGGAGCGGATGTCCCACGTGTCGAGCCACTCGTCGAACGACTTCGTGTGAACGGTGGAGACGTCGGTCTCGAGCAGACCCGCACGGCGCAACTCGCCGAGCAGCGCGGGGATTCCGCCGGCGCGGTGGACGTCCTCCATGTGGTAGTCCGAGTTGGGGGAGACCTTCGACAGGCACGGCACCCGGCGGCTGATCTCGTCGATCGTGCTCAGGTCGAAGTCGACCTCGCCTTCCTGCGCCGCGGCGAGCGTGTGCAGGACGGTGTTGGTGGAGCCGCCCATTGCGACGTCCAGTGCCATCGCATTGCGGAACGCCTTGGGCGTGGCGATGTTCCGGGGCAGAACGGACTCGTCCTCGTCGCGGTAGTACCGCAGCGCGGCCTCGACGACGGTCGTGCCGGCGCGGCTGAACAGCGCTCGACGTGCCTCGTGGGTGGCGAGCGTGGAACCGTTGCCGGGCAGCGCGAGACCGAGAGCCTCGGTGAGGCAGTTCATCGAGTTGGCGGTGAACATGCCCGAGCACGAACCGCACGTGGGGCACGCGCTGCGCTCGACCTCGTCGAGGCCCTCCTCGGACACGGAATCGCTGGCGCTCGCGGAGATCGCGGTGATCAGGTCGGTGGGCGCCTGCGCGACGCCGCCGACGACGACGGCCTTGCCGGCCTCCATGGGACCGCCCGAGACGAACACCGTCGGGATGTTCAGACGCATGGCAGCGTTGAGCATGCCGGGGGTGATCTTGTCGCAGTTCGAGATGCACACCAGGGCGTCGGCGGTGTGCGCGTTGACCATGTACTCGACGGAGTCGGCGATGATCTCGCGGCTCGGCAGCGAGTACAGCATGCCGCCGTGACCCATCGCGATGCCGTCGTCGACCGCGATCGTGTGGAACTCGCGGGGCACACCGCCGGCGGCGCGGACGGCCTCGGCAACGATCTCGCCCACGTTCTTGAGATGAACGTGACCGGGGACGAACTGCGTGTAGGAGTTCGCGATCGCGACGATCGGCTTCCCGAAGTCGGAATCGGTCATGCCGGTGGCACGCCACAGCGAGCGGGCTCCGGCAGCATTGCGTCCGACGGTGGTGGTGCGTGACCTGAGCGGGGGCATGGGCTATTCCTTCGTCGATCAGCGGAACTCGGCGGCGGGGCGCGCACACCGAGTGCGGCGTCATTCGTAAACAGATGGGCCCGTGTAGGTGCTGGTCGGCTGGACCCGATTTCGGCTGGAGGTGCCGTCTCGTCATCTCCGGTGGGAGCGGGAGACGTCCTGGTGAGACGCTACTCCCGCACACGGATCAGTCGGTATTCGGCTCCGCCTCGGTGGACTCCCCACGCGCCCTGCGGTGCTCGGCCTCGCGGGCGGCGGCATACGGGTCGGTCACGCGGCCGCCGCTGGCCGACGCGAGCTGCGGCAGGCGACCGAAGGTCACGGTCGGCAGCGAGACCTCCGAGCCGTCGACGAGATCGGCGCGGGCCCAGCCGCGCTTGGGGAAGCGGAATCCCTTGATCCGATCCCACGATATGGACTGCGACGAGAAGGCGCGGCGCAGCTCGAGCCCGTCGGGGGTGACGGTGGTGCGCACGCGCAGCACCCAGGCGCCGATCAGGAACGGGATGACGAGCATCCAGCCGAAGGCGGCCGGCCACCCGAGAACCGGGAAGGTGATGCAGAACAGCAGGAAGATGCACGCGATCAGCGCGAGCGGGGAAATCCGGATGACCTGTCGAGGCTCGGCGGGCGTGTGGGATGATGGCTGCGGTGGCACGGGCTGCTGAGGAGATGACACCTCACCATCTTCGCACTGCAGCCGAGGCATCTCACATTCTGGGACAGGTCACTCACCAAAGTTGACTGTCTACGATCAGCGCGCCTACCGTCGAGCGCGTGAAGCAGAATGAGTTGCTCGTAATCGGCCGGCGCGTCGTCGCCTGAGCCGGTTGTTGCAACTCGCCAGATAACGACGCGCCACCCTCGTACAGCTGTTGCTGACGAGGGTTTTTTGTTGTCCTGATCCAGAACCACAGAGCCAGACCGCAGAGGATTTCTCCAGTGAGCGCACCAACCGCACGGCCTCAACCCACGCCGCGCAAGTCGGGGGCAGCCAGCCCGACGGCCGGAGACAACAGAGCCGCCACGAATCGTCGCCAGGTCGCCCCCGAGCGGGTCACCGGCGCGCAGTCCGTGGTTCGCGCACTCGAGGAGCTCGAGGTCGACACGGTGTTCGGCATCCCCGGCGGTGCCGTGCTGCCCGTGTACGACCCGCTCTTCGATTCGAAGAAGGTGCGCCACGTCCTCGTCCGCCACGAGCAGGGTGCCGGTCACGCCGCCACCGGGTACGCACAGGCCACCGGCAAGGTCGGCGTGTGCATGGCGACGTCCGGTCCCGGCGCGACCAACCTGGTGACCCCGCTGGCCGACGCGCAGATGGACTCGGTCCCCGTCGTGGCGATCACGGGCCAGGTCGGGCGTTCGCTCATCGGCACCGACGCCTTCCAGGAAGCCGACATCTCCGGCATCACCATGCCGATCACCAAGCACAACTTCCTCATCACCGACGGCGTCGACATCCCGCGCATCCTCGCCGAGGCGTTCTACCTCGCGTCGAGCGGCCGCCCGGGCGCAGTGCTGGTCGACATCCCCAAGGACATCCTGCAGGCGCAGACCACGTTCTCGTGGCCGCCGGAGATGCACCTACCCGGCTACCGCCCCGTCACCAAGCCGCACGGCAAGCAGGTGCGCGAGGCCGCGCGTCTGATCGCCGAGGCCAAGTCGCCGGTGCTGTACGTCGGCGGCGGCGTGATCAAGGCGGAGGCCTCCGCCGAGCTGCTCGAACTGGCCGAGCTCACCGGCATCCCGGTCGTGACGACCCTGATGGCGCGTGGCGCGTTCCCGGACAGCCACCAGCTCAACTGCGGCATGCCCGGCATGCACGGCACGGTCGCGGCCGTCGCCGCGCTGCAGAAGAGCGACCTGCTGATCACGCTCGGTGCGCGCTTCGACGACCGCGTCACCGGTCAGCTGGACTCCTTCGCGCCCGACGCGAAGGTCATCCACGCCGACATCGACCCCGCGGAGATCGGCAAGAACCGCCACGCGGACGTCCCGATCGTGGGCGACTGCAAGGAGGTCATCACCGAACTCCTCGAGGCGATCCGCGCCGACCAGGCCACCGGCACGACGCTCGATCTCACCGAGTGGTGGGCGTACCTGGACGGGATCCGCCGCACCTACCCGCTCGCCTACGACCGGCCGTCCGACGGTGCGCTGTCGCCCGAGTACGTGATCCAGGCCGTCGGCCGGCTCGCGGGCCCGGACGCCATCTACTGCGCCGGCGTCGGCCAGCACCAGATGTGGGCGGCGCAGTTCGTCAACTACGAGAAGCCGCGCACGTGGCTGAACTCGGGTGGCCTCGGCACCATGGGCTACGCCGTGCCGGCCGCCATGGGCGCCAAGATGGGCATGCCCGACCGCGAGGTCTGGGCCATCGACGGTGACGGCTGCTTCCAGATGACCAATCAGGAGCTCGCCACCTGCGCCGTCGAGGGTGTGCCCATCAAGGTCGCGCTGGTCAACAACGGCAACCTGGGCATGGTCCGCCAGTGGCAGACCCTGTTCTACGACGAGCGCTACTCGAACACGAACCTGGGGACGCACGGGGCCGTGCGGATCCCGGACTTCGTGAAGCTGGCCGAGGCGCTCGGCTGCGTCGGTATCCGCGTCGAGCGCGAGGAGGACGTCGAGGACGCGATCCGCACTGCGCAGTCGATCAACGACAAGCCCGTCGTCATCGACTTCATCGTCGGCAAGGACGCCCAGGTGTGGCCGATGGTCGCCGCGGGAACCAGCAACGACGAGATCATGGCGGCGCGGGGCATCCGCCCGCTGTTCGACGAGGACGAGGCGGCGGACGAGCCGGCCGTCATCCACGAAGCCATGCAGGACGCAACTGCACGCGAGTCGGCATCCGCTGCCGACGCCGGAGAGGAACGCCAGTGAGCACCAGCCACACTCTCAGTGTTCTCGTCGAGGACAAGCCGGGCGTGCTGGCCCGTGTCGCTGCACTCTTCTCCCGCCGCGGCTTCAACATCGAGTCGCTCGCCGTCGGTGGCACCGAGGTGCCGGACATCTCGCGCATGACGATCGTCGTCACGGTCGACGAGTTCCCGCTCGAGCAGGTGACCAAGCAGCTGAACAAGCTGGTGAACGTCATCAAGATCGTCGAGCAGGACACCGACGCGTCCGTGGCCCGCGAGCTCATCCTGATCAAGGTGCGTGCCGATTCCAGCGTCCGCACCCAGGTCATCGAGACGGTGAACCTGTTCCGCGCCAAGGTGATCGACGTCTCGCCGGAGGCGCTCACCATCGAGGCGACCGGCACCCGTTCCAAGCTCGACGCGCTCCTGCGCATGCTCGATCCGTTCGGCATCCGCGAGATCGTGCAGTCCGGTGTGGTGGCGGTCGGCCGTGGACCGAAGTCCATCACGGCCACCCGCTAGTACCGTCACACCGCCAACAACAGACAATCAAGCGTTCATAGAACCCAGAGGAGAGGTAACAAACTGTGGCAGTCGAGATGTTCTACGACGACGATGCAGACCTGTCGATCATCCAGGGCCGCAAGGTCGCGGTCATCGGCTACGGCAGCCAGGGCCACGCGCACTCGCTGAGCCTGCGCGATTCCGGTGTCGATGTGCGCATCGGTCTCCAGGAGGGTTCGAAGTCCCGCGCCAAGGCGGAGGAGCAGGGCCTGACGGTCGGCACCCCGGCCGAGGTCTCGGAGTGGGCCGACGTCATCATGCTGCTCGCCCCGGACACCGCTCAGGCGTCGATCTTCAAGAACGACATCGAGCCGAACCTGAAGGACGGCGACGCCCTCTTCTTCGGCCACGGCCTGAACATCCACTTCGATCTGATCACCGCGCCGGAGAACGTCACCGTCGCCATGGTCGCGCCGAAGGGCCCCGGCCACCTGGTGCGCCGTCAGTTCGTCGACGGCAAGGGCGTTCCGGCCCTGATCGCCGTCCACCAGGACCCGAAGGGTGAGGGCCAGGCCCTCGCGCTGTCCTACGCGAAGGGCATCGGCGGCACCCGCGCCGGCGTCATCAAGACCACGTTCAAGGAAGAGACCGAGACGGACCTCTTCGGCGAGCAGGCCGTGCTCTGCGGCGGCACCGAGGAACTGGTCAAGACCGGCTTCGAGGTCATGGTCGAGGCGGGCTACGCCCCCGAGATGGCGTACTTCGAGGTGCTGCACGAGCTCAAGCTCATCGTCGACCTCATGTACGAGGGCGGCATCGCCCGCATGAACTACTCGGTGTCCGACACTGCGGAGTTCGGTGGCTACCTGTCCGGTCCCCGCGTCATCGACGCCGGCACCAAGGAGCGCATGAAGGAGATCCTGGCGGACATCCAGTCCGGCGAGTTCACCCGCCGCCTGGTCGCCAACGTCGAGAACGGCAACAAGGAGCTCGAGGCTCTCCGCAAGGAGAACGCCGAGCACCCGATCGAGGTCACCGGCAAGAAGCTGCGCGACCTGATGAGCTGGGTCGATCGTCCGATCACCGAGACGGCCTGATCCACCGGCCTGTCGAGTCGGCCCGGGGCTGCGCGTGCACTCGCGCGGCCCCGGGCCGAAGTCGTTCCGCGGCGACGGAGAATCGCCGAATTCCCCACCGGCAGTGTCCACTATGTGGTAGCTCGTACCCGCCCTGCGGAATCGTGGCACGTGGCCAACTAAACTGATCCCGACTGCGACCCGCGCGTGCCCCGAACGGTGCCCGGCCGCGGACAATCGCTCCACCGACCCACCAGACACCGAAACACAGGAGAGTTCCTCGTGAGCCAGAATGGCCGTCCCGTTGTCCTGATCGCCGACAAGCTCGCACAATCGACCGTCGATGCGCTCGGAGACGGTGTCGAGGTGCGCTGGGTCGACGGCCCGGACCGTCCCGCGCTGCTCGCGGCCGTGCCCGAGGCCGACGCTCTGCTCGTTCGTTCGGCCACCACGGTCGACGCCGAGGTGCTCGCCGCGGCCACCAAGCTGAAGATCGTCGGCCGCGCCGGCGTGGGGCTCGACAACGTCGACATCCCGGCCGCCACCGAGCGCGGCGTCATGGTCGTCAACGCGCCGACGTCCAACATCCACTCGGCCGCCGAGCACGCGGTCTCGCTGCTGCTGTCCACCGCGCGCCAGATCCCGGCCGCCGACCGCACGCTGCGCGAGAAGACCTGGAAGCGTTCGAGCTTCAACGGCACCGAGATCCTCGGCAAGACCGTCGGCGTGGTGGGCCTGGGCCGTATCGGCCAGCTGTTCGCGCAGCGTCTCGCCGCGTTCGAGACCAACCTCATCGCGTACGACCCCTACCTGCCGGCCGCGCGCGCCGCGCAGCTCGGTATCGAGCTGGTCGACATCGACGAGCTGGTCGAGCGCGCCGACTTCATCTCGGTGCACCTGCCCAAGACCAAGGAGACCGCGGGCCTGATCAACGCCGAGCGCCTGGCCAAGACCAAGGACGGCGTCATCATCGTCAACGCCGCCCGCGGTGGTCTCATCGACGAGGACGCACTGTACGACGCCCTCGTCTCCGGCAAGGTCCGGGCGGCCGGCCTCGACGTGTTCAACACCGAGCCCTGCACCGACTCCAAGCTGTTCGACCTCGACAACGTCGTCGTCACCCCGCACCTCGGTGCCTCCACCTCCGAGGCGCAGGACCGCGCCGGCACCGACGTCGCCAAGAGCGTCCTGCTGGCGCTGGCCGGCGAGTTCGTTCCGGACGCCGTCAACGTCTCGGGCGGCCCGGTCGGCGAAGAGGTCGCGCCGTGGCTCGAGCTGGTCCGCAAGCTGGGTCTGCTGGCCGGCACCCTCTCGCCCGAGGCCGTGCAGAACGTCCAGGTCGTCGTGAGCGGCGAGCTGTCGGCCGAGAACGTCGAGATCCTCGGCCTGGCCGCGCTCCGAGGCCTGTTCTCCGCGAGCAGCGACGAGGCCGTCACGTTCGTCAACGCCCCGCAGCTCGCCGAGCAGCGCGGCGTGAGCGTCGAGGTCGAGAAGCACAGCGAGGCGCAGACGCACCGCAGCGCGGTCGAGGTCCGCGCGGTCGCAGCCGACGGCACCGTCACCACGGTGGCGGGTGCGCTGACCGGTCTGCAGCAGGTCGAGAAGATCGTCAACATCAACGGCCGCAGCTTCGATCTGCGCGCCGAGGGCCACAACGTCGTCGTGCACTACACGGACCGCCCGGGCGTGCTGGGCGTGCTCGGCACCGTCCTGGGCAACGCCGGTATCGACATCCAGGCCGCCGCACTGAGCCAGGACGCCGAGGGCGAGGGTGCCACCGTGATCCTGCGCGTCGAGCGCGTCGTGGGTGACGCCGAGATCGCGCAGATCGTGGAGAAGCTCGACGCCCGCGTCGCGCAGGTCGACCTGTCCTGATCCTTCCCGATCCTCACCCGGTGGCCGCGATCGTCGAGGACGGTCGCGGCCACCGGTGCTGCCGGGGTGTCCCACGCCACCGGTGGATTCCAGTCGAAAGAGAGTGTGCCCATGAAGCTTGCGGTCATCCCCGGTGACGGCATCGGTGTCGAGGTCACGGCGGAAGCGCTGAAGGTACTGCGGAAGCTGGTGCCGGACGTGGAGACCACCGAGTTCGACCTCGGGGCCAAGCGCTACAACGACACCGGTGATCTCCTCCCGGACGCCGAACTCGACGCGATCCGTCAGCACGACGCGATCCTGCTGGGCGCCATCGGCGATCCGCGGTACGTCGCCCCGGGCATCCTCGAGCGCGGGCTGCTGCTGAACATGCGGTTCCTGCTCGATCACCACGTGAATCTGCGTCCGGCCCGCACCTACCCGGGTTCGAGCTCGCCGCTGGCCGCGAACCCGGACATCGACTTCATCGTGGTCCGCGAGGGCACCGAGGGCCCGTACACCGGCAACGGCGGTTCGATCCGCGTCGGCACCCCGCACGAGGTCGCGACCGAGGTCTCGGTGAACACGTGGTTCGGCGCCGAGCGCGTCGTCCGCGCCGCGTACGAGCTGGCGCAGACCCGGCGTAAGCGCCTGACGCTCATCCACAAGACCAACGTGCTCTCCAACGCGGGCCGCATCTGGACCCGCGCGATGGAGACCGTCGGCGCCGAGTACCCGGACGTCGAGACCGCGTACTGCCACATCGACGCGGCCACCATCTACATGGTCACCGACCCCACCCGCTTCGACGTGATCGTCACCGACAACCTCTTCGGCGACATCATCACCGACCTCGCGGGTGCGGTCACCGGTGGTATCGGCCTGGCTGCCAGCGGCAACATCGACGCCTCGGGCACCAACCCGTCGATGTTCGAGCCGGTCCACGGCTCGGCGCCGGACATCGCCGGTCAGGGCATCGCCGACCCGACCGCCGCGATCCTGTCGGCCGCGATGCTGCTGCGTCACCTCGGCCGCGCGGACGACGCCGCCCGCATCGAGGCGGCCGTCGAGGCCGATCTGGCCGCGCGCGGCGACGCCCCGATCGTCACCACCGAGGTCGGCGACCGGATCGCTGCCGCCCTCTAGGCCTTCCGGCTTCGACACACGCGACCGCCGCCCGGTCTCCGGGCGGCGGTCGCTGTCGCTCCGGGTGGTCTCAGCGCCGTTCGGGTCGATCCGTCGGAACCAGCGGCGCCGCCACGAGCGGGAACAACGCGGTGACCGCGAACACCACCGGGAAGCTCACCGCACCCACCAGCGCGCCGAAGACCGGCGGTACCAGCGACGCCGCCAGGTACTGGCTCGTGTTCTGGGCCCCCAGAGCGCGTCCGCTCCAGTACGGGCCGGCGATCTCGGCGACCGCCGTGAATGCCAAACCGTTGTCCGCCACCGTGATCACCGAGGCGACGACCAGCAGCGCCACGGACACGGGGGAGTCCAGCCAGTCGGTGAGCGCCAGGGCGCCCATCGAGACTGCGGCCGCCAGGGCGACCCAGCGCAGTGGCCGCATCCGGCTTCCGACCCGGTCCGACAGCGCGCCCGCCGCGATCCGGCCTGCGGCGCCGAGCAATTGGGTCACGGTGATGAGCAGACCGGCGGACGCCGCCGACCAGCCCCGGTCGGTCATCAACCACAGCAGCGCGAAGGTCCACACCAGGTACTGCGGCACGACCAGCAGCACCGACACCCCGTGAATTCGCCACAGCACGCCCGAGTTCCGGTACGGATTGTCGAGCAGACCGGTCTCCCGCGCGGACGAACGTTCCGGGCGGGGCGGATCGACGACGAACAGGCAGGCGAGTGCGGCCACCAACGCCACACCCGCAGGCAGCGCCAATGCCCAACCGACGCCGTGCGATTGGGCGACCCGCGGCACCGTGAGCGCGGCGGCGGCGACACCCAGGGGCAGCGCCATCTGCCGGATGCCCATCGCGAAGCCGCGGCGCTGCGGGGGGAACCACCCGATCACGACGCGCCCACTGGCCGCGTTCGCGCTCGACGCTGCCATTCCGCCGAGCAGCAGGAAGAGGCCCGTCACCACCAACGACGAGGAACTAAGTGCGGCGCCCGCGCCGGCGAGCGCCGTGATCGCCATGCCCGTCACCAGCACTCGGCGCTCACCGATCCGGTCCACCACGACCCCCCACGCCATGAGGCTGACGAGAAACCCCACCGTCGGCGCGGCGACCAGGAGTCCGGCCCGGGACAGCGCCATCCCGTGCGAGTCCTGCAGGGTGGGCAGCAGGAAGGCCGGCGCGTTCGAGAACACAGCGCCCGCGGCCTGCGCGAGAACGCCGAGACCCAGCATCGACCAGCGACGGGCCGGACCCGTCTGTGTTTCCCGGACTACGGTCTCGTTCATGATGCACGTCCCAGTATGTGAAATGAACTTCTTACAATGTGGATATTGCTCGCAGTGTAGACCCCCGGCGGGCGGACGTGCGACGGGCACACCCGGTGGATGCGACCGGACTCGATAGACTCGGATCCATGCGCCTAGGTCGAATTGCCAGTCCCGACGGAGTTGCCTTCGTGTCGATCGAGGGGGAGGGCGACGCCCGGACCGCGAGGGAGATCGCCGAACATCCCTTCGGCACACCGACTTTCACCGGCCGTAGCTGGCCGCTCGCCGACGTGCGCCTGCTGGCCCCCATTCTGGCGAGCAAGGTGATCTGCGTGGGCAAGAACTATGCGGCGCACGCTGCAGAGATGGGTGGGGAAGCCCCGGAGGATCCGGTGATCTTCATCAAGCCGAACACGTCGATCGTCGGCCCCGGCGCCTCGATCCTGCTGCCGCCGTCGTCCAGCGAGGTGCACTACGAGGGCGAGCTCGCGGTGGTCATCGGCCGGCCCTGCAAGGACGTGCCGGCGGCCAAGGCTCGCGACGTCATCCTCGGTTACACGGTCGCCAACGATGTCACCGCGCGCGATCAGCAGCGCCACGACGGCCAGTGGACGCGAGCCAAGGGGTACGACACCTTCTGCCCCCTCGGCCCGTGGATCGTCACCGACCTGGACGTGTCGGACGTCGAGATCAGGACCGAGGTGGACGGCGAAGTCAAGCAGCGCAGCCGCACTTCGCTTCTGCTGCACGATATTCCGAAGATCGTCGAGTGGGTCTCCACGGTCATGACGTTGCTCCCCGGCGATGTCATCCTCACCGGGACGCCGGAGGGCGTGGGCCCGATCGTCGACGGACAGTCGGTGAGCGTCACCGTCGAGGGGCTGGGCACCCTGACCAATCCGGTTGCCACCAAGCGCTGATCGGATACCGCTCGGGGCGTTCGCGGGACTAGCCTGTAGGGGTCCGTTCCGTCCCTGGCCGCGCCTGACGGCGTCTAGCAGTGTCTATCCGAAGTGAGCCATGACCAGCAACGAAGTACGCGTCCGTTTCTGTCCGTCACCCACCGGCACCCCGCACGTCGGGCTCGTCCGTACCGCCCTGTTCAACTGGGCGTTCGCGCGACATCACGGTGGGACGTTCGTGTTCCGCATCGAGGACACGGATGCTGCCCGGGACACGGAGGAGTCGTACCAGGCGATCCTGGACGCCCTGCGCTGGCTGGGGTTGAACTGGGACGAGGGCCCCGAGGTGGGCGGGCCGTACGAGCCGTACCGGCAGTCCCAGCGGCGTGATCTGCACCTCGACGTGGTGCGGCGCCTACTCGAGGCCGGCGAGGCGTACGAGTCCTTCTCCACGCCCGAGGAGGTCGAGGCGCGGCACAAGGCGGCCGGACGTGACCCCAAGCTGGGGTACGACAACTTCGACAGGGATCTGACGGACGAACAGCGCGCCGCCTACCTCGAGGAGGGGCGCAAGCCGGTGGTGCGCCTGCGGATGCCCGACCACGACCTCACGTGGAACGATCTGGTGCGCGGCGAGACCACGTTCAAGGCCGGCACGGTGCCGGACTACGCCCTCACCCGCGGCAACGGGATCCCGCTCTACACGCTGGTGAACCCTGTCGACGACGCGTTGATGAAGATCACACACGTGCTGCGTGGTGAGGACCTGCTCTCGTCGACGCCCCGTCAGCTCGCGCTGTACGAGGCACTGCAGCGCATCGGCGTCGCCGAGTTCACGCCGGAGTTCGGGCACCTGCCGTTCGTGATGGGGCAGGGAAACAAGAAGCTGTCCAAGCGCGATCCGGAGTCGAACCTCTTCATCCACCGGGACCGCGGTTTCATTCCGGAGGGTCTGCTCAATTACCTGGCGCTGCTGGGCTGGAGCATCGCCGACGACCACGACGTGTTCTCGCTCGACGAGATGGTGGCGGCCTTCGACATCTCCAAGGTCAATTCCAATCCGGCACGGTTCGACCAGAAGAAGGCGGACGCGATCAACGCCGAGCACATCCGGTTGCTCGAGCCTGCCGACTTCTCGGCACGCCTGCGCGCGTACCTGACCACGCACGGCCACCCCGTCGACGCCCTCACGCCCGATCAGTTCGACGTCGCGGCCGACCTGGTGCAGACCCGCATCGTGGTGTTGTCCGACGCGTGGGATCTGCTGAAGTTCCTCCTGGTCGACGACTCCGAGTTCACGATCGACCCGGCGGCTGCGTCGAAGAATCTGGGGGCGGACGCCGCACCCGTGCTGGACGAGACGATCGCCGCGCTCGATGCGGTGGAGCAGTGGACGACCGCGAACCTCGAGGCGGCACTCAAGGCGGCGTTGATCGAGAAGCTCGAGCTCAAGCCGCGCAAGGCGTTCGCGCCGGTGCGTGTCGCGCTCACCGGCTCGCACGTCAGTCCTCCGCTCTACGAGTCGATGGAACTGCTGGGCCGGGAGAAGACCGTGGCCCGCCTGCGTTCGGCGCGTGAACGGATCGCCTGACAATTGCAGCCGCGTATCTCGGCCCGCCCGGTTCCTCGGGCGGGCCGAGTGCGTCCGTGCCGGGATTTACCGCCGTTGACCTGCCGATTTGTAGTTCGACGCAGGGTTGGTGCTAATCTTCTTCTCGGTTCGGAACGGAGGCCGCGATGCCCGCAGGGCAGGCCGAAGGAACAAGCCATTGGGGTATGGTGTAATTGGCAACACAGCTGATTCTGGTTCAGCCATTCTAGGTTCGAGTCCTGGTACCCCAGCGGAAGTCCGCGAGGTGAATGCCTTACGGATTTCGGCGAGTACGCTCGCCGGATATTCCAGACGCAGAGATTCGCTCGAGCAAGTCGCTGCAGCACATACACTGTGACCGCTCCTCGGAGCCGAACAGTCATACAGCGTTCGAAGCAAGTTCTCGGCCCCGTCGTCTAGCGGCCTAGGACGCCGCCCTCTCAAGGCGGTAGCGCGGGTTCGAATCCCGTCGGGGCTACCACGGAAACGTCCTCCGATCTCGGAGGGTTTTTTCGCGGAGCGAGCTTGTGGAGAACGCAGTCCTGGCCCCGTCGTCTAGCGGCCTAGGACGCCGCCCTCTCAAGGCGGTAGCGCGGGTTCGAATCCCGTCGGGGCTACAAGAGCGGAACACCCTCCGATCGTCATCGATGATCGGAGGGTGTTCCGCTTTCTCGTCGTAGCGATCGGTTTCCCGCGGGCGATTCCTAACCACTCTTGCGGCGGAACTGCCGTTTGTGGTCGGCGCTGCCGTGGGCGTCGTGCACCTTGGACTGTCCGTCCAGATGGGCGGTCGCGGCGGTGCGTGCGTGATTCTTGCGATCGAGCGCCTCGCGGAACTGACGTTTGATGTTCTCGGACCCGGGTTCGGCCACGTCGTCCTCCTCCCTGTCGTCGGTCCTCGGAATGTACCGCCGAGGGGGAGGAGGCGTCGCGTGGTTTTTCGGTCTACAGGTAAGCGGCCGTGGATCCGCCGACCGGCATCGCGGGCAGCCCGAGCTTCCGGTGGTCCCACGAGCGGACGCGCTCGGGCACGACGCGGACGGCAATCCGCTTGTGCAGCATCATCTCGACTGCGGGCTTGACGTCCTCGGAGTACGGGCCGGTGTAGCGCTCCCAGATGCTGATGCCGACCTTGAAGAGAGCCTCGGGGTCGTCGACGATCTCGCCACGGCCCTCGATGGAAACGCCACGGAGGGTGTCGTAGGTGTCGCCGTCCTCGATCATCATGGTGAGCCGGCCGTCACGGCGCAGATTGACCGCCTTCTGGGACTTCGCCTTGGTCTCGAACCACAACTCACCGTCGATGACGGCGTACCACATCGCGACGAGGTGCGGCATGCCGCCGGGGCCGACCGTCGCCATCGTCGAAACGCGACTGCGTTCGACGAATCGGGTGATCTCGTCCTCGGTCATCCTGATCTGTCCGCGCTGATTCGTCCCCACCGCACTACCTCCGCTCGACTGGAATTCGTTCGAACAAGACTGTGCCACGCATCACGTTCGCGGCGGCGGCGTGGGGCCCCGTGCCGCTCACAGGCGTTTGTGCAGTGCCTCCGCGGCTGCGAGGAGATCGGCGGCCCAACGCGCACCCGGACGTCGGCCCATACGGTCGATCGGACCCGAGACGGAGATGGCGGCGACGACGTTGCCGGCGGCATCGCGCACCGGCGCGGCGACGCTCGCGACGCCCTGTTCGCGCTCGGCGGCGCTCTGCGCCCAGCCGCGACGCCGAACCTCGACCAGCACCCGTTCGCCGAACGAGGCGTCGGGCAGAATTGCTCTCTGGGTCTGAGGATCCGCCCACGCGAGCAGAACCTTGGCGCCCGAGCCCGCGGTCATCGGCAGGCGCGCGCCGACGAGAACGGTGTCCCGGAGGCCGGTCGGCGGCTCCATGGCCGCCACACACACCCGCTGGGTGCCCTCGCGTCGGTACAGCTGCACGCTCTCGCCGGTGATCTCGCGTAGGCGGGGGAGCACCAGGGCGGCCGCGTCGACGAGCGGGTCGGTGGCGCTGGCCGCCAGTTCGCTCAGGCCGGGTCCGGGGCACCACAGACCGTCGTTGTCGCGAGTGAGGAGACGGTGGACCTCGAGTCCCACCGCGAGCCGGTGTGCCGTGGCCCGCGGCAGCCCCGTCCGGTTGCACAGTTCGGTGAGGCTGCAGGGCTGTTCGGCCACTGCGTGGAGTACGCCCATTGCTTTGTCGAGTACCCCGATGCCGCTATGCTGTCTCATAGGTCGATACTCCGTTCTCGCATATTGGGATCATAGCCGAAGTGCGGAGCGGATGGTTCGGCACATCACGCGACACGGGTCAGCCCGGAAACCCGGCGGCGCGACATCGGAGATTGCAGAGGTGGAAGAGATGGCTCACAGAGGACGCACTCTGGCCGAGAAGGTGTGGGACGAGCACGTTGTCGTGCGCGGAGAGGGTGAGGGTGCGGCGCAGAAGCCGGACCTGATCTACATCGACCTGCACCTCGTGCACGAGGTGACCAGCCCCCAGGCCTTCGACGGGCTGCGGCTCGCCGGCCGCAAGCTGCGCCGGCCGGACCTGACGATCGCCACCGAGGACCACAACGTCCCGACGGTCGACATCGACAAGCCGATCGCCGACCCGGTCTCGCGCACGCAGGTCGAGACCCTGCGCAAGAACTGCGAGGAGTTCGGCGTCCGGCTGCACCCGATGGGTGACCTCGACCAGGGCATCGTGCACGTCGTCGGTCCCCAGCTGGGTCTGACGCAGCCCGGGATGACGGTGGTCTGCGGTGACAGCCACACCTCCACGCACGGCGCCTTCGGCGCTCTCGCAATGGGAATCGGCACCAGTGAGGTCGAGCACGTGATGGCGACGCAGACGCTGTCGCTGCGTCCGTTCAAGACCATGGCGGTCACCGTCGACGGTGAGTTGGCTCCCGGCGTCACGAGCAAGGACCTCATCCTCGCGGTCATCGCGAAGATCGGTACCGGTGGCGGACAGGGGTACGTGATCGAGTACCGCGGTGAGGCCATCCGGAAGCTGTCGATGGAAGCCCGGATGACGATCTGCAACATGTCGATCGAGGCCGGCGCCCGGGCCGGCATGATCGCGCCCGACGACATCACGTACGAGTTCATCAAGGGCCGTCCGCACGCACCGCAGGGAGCCGACTGGGATGCCGCGGTGGCCGCGTGGAACGAGTTGCGGACCGACGACGACGCGGTCTTCGACACCGAGGTGCACATCGACGGCGCGTCCCTGACCCCGTTCGTGACGTGGGGAACCAATCCCGGCCAGGGTGCTCCGCTGGGGGACGCGGTGCCCGATCCGGCCGATTTCGCCGACGAGAGCGAACGATTGGCTGCGGAGAAGGCTCTGGCCTACATGGGTCTGGAGGCCGGTACTCCGCTGCGCGAGGTCGCGGTGGACACCGTCTTCGTCGGGTCGTGCACCAACGGACGTATCGAGGATCTGCGTGCTGTCGCAAACGTTCTGAAGGGGCGCCGCGTCGCCGACGGGGTCCGGATGCTCATCGTTCCGGGTTCGATGCGCGTGCGCGCGCAGGCGGAGGAGGAGGGTCTCGGTGAGATCTTCACCACGGCCGGGGCGGAGTGGCGGCAGGCCGGCTGCTCGATGTGTCTGGGAATGAACCCGGATCAGTTGGCTCCGGGCGAGCGTTCCGCGTCGACGTCCAATCGTAATTTCGAAGGCCGCCAAGGAAAGGGCGGTCGTACGCACCTCGTCTCGCCCGCAGTGGCGGCGGCGACCGCGGTCCGGGGCACGCTGGCGGCACCGGCAGACCTGGCACTGGGCTCGAGGAACTAGGAGAAGAACGATGGAAGCCTTTACCACCCATAAGGGAATCGGTGTTCCGCTGCGCCGCTCCAATGTGGACACCGACCAGATCATCCCGGCCGTCTACCTGAAGCGGGTGACCCGCACCGGCTTCGAGGACGGGCTCTTCGCGGCATGGCGGAACGACCCGGAGTTCATCCTTAACGTCGAGCCGTACGACAAGGGAACGGTTCTCGTGGCCGGGCCGGACTTCGGTACCGGTTCGTCCCGCGAGCACGCAGTCTGGGCGCTGTCGGACTTCGGATTCCGGGTCGTGATCGCATCGCGCTTCGCCGACATCTTCCGGGGCAACGCCGGCAAGGCCGGTCTGCTCGCCGCGCAGGTCGACCAGAACGACGTCGAGCTGCTGTGGAAGTTGCTCGACGAGCAGCCGGGCCTGGAATTGGTCGTGAACCTCGAGGACAAGACCGTGACCGCCGGAACGACGGTGGTGCGCTTCGAAATTGACGACTACACGCGGTGGCGCCTGCTCGAGGGCCTGGACGACATCGGACTCACGTTGCGCCAGGTGGACGCGATTTCGGAGTTCGAAAAGTCAAGGCCGTCATGGAAACCTACGACGCTTCCGGCGCGAGTCGCGAACGACATTTGACGCAATCCGAATCCTGATGCGGCCCCCCGATCTATCACAGATCGGGGGGCCGCGCTTGATGAGAATTGGCGTGCCGCATAGACTCTTGCCGATTTCGGGTTTACCGTAGTTCGTAGTCGGTCCGACGGTGGACCATTAGTTTGCGGAGGAATTTCCATGAACAAGGCAGAGCTCATCGATGTTCTGACCGAGAAGCTCGGCACTGATCGGCGCACCGCCACCGAGGCCGTCGAGCACGTCGTCGACACCATCGTGCGTGCCGTTCACGCCGGAGAGAGCGTCACCATCACCGGTTTCGGCGTCTTCGAGCAGCGCCGCCGCGCCGCCCGCGTCGCTCGCAACCCGCGTACGGGTGAGACCGTCAAGGTCAAGCCGACGTCGGTGCCGGCCTTCCGTCCGGGCGCTCAGTTCAAGGCGCTCATCGCCGGTGGCCAGAAGCTCCCGGCCAGCGGTCCGGCCGTCAAGCGCGGCGCTGCCGAGCCCGTGAAGAAGGCTGCCGCCAAGAAGACGGCCGCCAAGAAGACCGCGGCCAAGAAGACTGCCGCGAAGAAGACTGCGGCCAAGGCTCCGGCCAAGACCGCGGCCAAGAAGACCACGGCGACCAAGGCTCCGGCCAAGACCGCAGCGAAGAAGACCGCCACCAAGACCGTCGCCAAGAAGACCACGGCGACCAAGGCTCCGGCCAAGACCGCGGCGAAGAAGACCACGGCGACCAAGGCTCCGGCCAAGACCGCGGCGAAGAAGACCACTGCGGCCAAGAAGACCACTGCGACCAAGGCTCCCGCCAAGACCGCAGCCAAGAAGACTGCGGCCAAGGCTCCCGCCAAGACCGCAGCGAAGAAGACCACCGCCGCCAAGAAGACCACGGCGGCCAAGAAGGCTCCGGCCAAGCGCGGCGCCCGCAAGTGACGCGTCCGGCGCCTCGGCGTCGGCGGAACCCTCCGTAAACGAAACTCGGCGGCCACGGGATCACTCCCGCGGCCGCCGAGTTGTTTTCCGTGTCCGGCGCGCTCAGTTCGCGGCGCGAACGACCGGCAAGGGGCTGTCGATGTGATCGGCCGCCACGAGGCGCCCGCCCGACATCGACAGAACCCACGTGCTGGCCTTGCGGTTTCGTGCCGGCGGCAGTGTCACCCCGTCACGATCGGCCCACCACTCCAGCAGATCCGGGATGACACCGCCCTGGCTGCAGATCACCTGGACGCCGCCCAGCGCGGCGATCTTGCGGGCCCGGGCACGTGCTCCGGACGGGTCCGCGGCATAGCCCTCCTCCGACAGCAGGGGCTCGATCCGGACCGGTACCGAGAGCGCCTCGGCGAGCGGTTCGACCGTCTGGACGCACCGCGTGCGGTCGGCCGAGCAGACATCGCTCGCGCCGAAAGCCTGCAGTTGGGGGACGAGCGCTTCCGCCTGGAGCCGCCCCTTGGTCTCGAGTGGCCGGAGGTTGTCGTCTCCGGTGTACTTCTTACGGCTCCCGGCCTTCGCGTGCCGAACGAGCAGCACCGTCGTGGTATCCGGCGGCAGCTGCGCGAATCGCCTGAGAATGGTCCGATCCATCGGATACGAGAGTTGCTCGGCGACGCGATCGAGCGGCAGCCACAGCATCTCGTCCACTTCGTCGTTCGGCTCGAAACGTCCCGAGACCGCCTCTGCCGCCCAGTATTCGACCCGCTTGAGCTTGCGGTGCCCAGGTATCGGATATGTCACACCTGAGAGATGACGGCCCAATTGCGCGTCGATTCCGGTTTCCTCCCGGATCTCGCGAACCGCGGCGACAATCGCCGTTTCCCCCGGATCGAGTTTTCCCTTGGGGAACGACCAGTCGTCATACCGCGGTCGGTGAATCAGGGCGATTTCGATCTCATAGGGATTCGAGGGAGACTTCCGCCACAGAACGGCGCCGGCCGCGAAAATGTTTGCTTTGACAGGTTTGTCGGTCGTCGAATTGTCGGGGTGCGGCTTGTCTGAACTCAAGGGCTCCGTTCCTTCCATCGGCCGCGGGCCGCGGTGCTCGGCAGGGTGAATCGGGGAAACGCGGTCAGGTGTGGGACCGGCGACGGCGCATCATCTCCTCCTGGTGCTCACGCACCTCCTCCCCACGAGCGGGCGAGGCCTTCCAACTGCTGTCCGGCTGCAGGACCCAGCATCGCGTCGTCGGATCCAGCGCGGATTCGAAGATCTCGTCGAGTTGGCGCGTCAGCCGCGGATCCTTGACCTGTGCCATCACCTCGACGCGGCGATCGAGGTTGCGGTGCATCATGTCCGCGCTGCCGATCCAGAACTCGTTCGAGCCGCGGAAGTGCATGATCCGGGAGTGCTCGAGGAAACGTCCGAGAATCGAGCGCACCTCGATGTTCTCGCTCAGGCCCGGGACACCGGTCCGGAGCGCGCAGATGCCGCGCACGACCACCTGTACCGGCACGCCGGCACGGGAGGCGCGGTACAGGGCGTCGATCACCTGCTCGTCGACGAGCGCGTTGGCCTTGAGCCGGATTCCGGCCTCGCGCCCCGCCTGCCGGTGCTCGATCTCGGCCTCGATGCGGCCGATGATGCCCGCGCGCACGCCGTACGGAGCGACCAGCAGGTTGCGGTACTGGGACTTGCGTGAGTAGCCGGTGAGCGAGTTGAACAGGTCGGTCAGATCGGCACCGATCTCCGGAGCCGCCGTCAACAGGCCCACGTCCTCGTACAACCGCGCGGTCTTGGGGTTGTAGTTGCCGGTTCCGATGTGGCAGTACCGACGGATGGTCGAACCCTCGCGCCGCACCACCAGGCAGGTCTTGCAGTGAGTCTTCAACCCCACCAGGCCGTACACGACGTGAACGCCGGCCTGTTCCAGTTTGCGCGCCCACTTGATGTTCGCCTGTTCGTCGAAGCGCGCCTTGATCTCGACGAGCGCGACCACCTGCTTGCCCGCTTCGGCGGCGGCGACCAGCGCGTTGACGATGGGCGAGTCACCCGACGTCCGGTACAGCGTTTGTTTGATCGCGAGAACCTGGGGATCTGCCGCGGCCTGCTCGATGAAACGCTGCACGCTGGTCGAGAAGGAGTCGTACGGGTGCTGGACGAGAACGTCGCCGTCGCGGAGCGTGGAGAACACGCTCTTCGGGGTCTCCCGTTCGCCGAAGGCCGGATGCGTCGCCGGGACGAAGGGCGCGTCCTTGAGGTTGGGCCGGTCCACGCCGTAGACCTGCCACAGGGACGAAAGATCAAGTAGACCAGGCACTTGGATGATGTCGCCGGGGTCGACATCGAGTTCGCGGAGCAACACTTCGAGCATGTGCTCGGTCATGTCGTCGGCGACCTCGAGCCGGACCGGGGAGCCGAACCGCCGGCGCGCGAGTTCGCGTTCGAGAGCCTTGAGGAGATCCTCGTCCCGGTCCTCGTCGACCTCGAAGTCGGCGTTGCGAGTGACCCGGAAAGCGTGGTGTTCCACAACTTCCATCCCGGGGAAGAGGACGTCGAGGTGCGCGGCGATGAGGTCCTCGGTGGGGAGGAACGCCGCGATCGCGCCGGGCGCGTCCCCGGTCCGCGTGACCCGCACGAACCGGTCGACGTTGTCGGGAACCTTCACGCGCGCGAAGTGTTCGCCACCGGTCGTGCCGTCCTTCACCGTCACCGCGAGATTCAGACTCAGCCCACTGATGTACGGGAACGGGTGCGCCGGATCGACCGCCAGAGGGGTCAGCACCGGGAAGACCTGTTCGTGGAAGTGGTCCGACAGACGACGACGTTCCTCACCGTCGAGGTCCGCCCACCCGATGATCGAGATGCCCTCGGCGGCCAGTGCGGGGCGGACGGAGTCGAGGAACACTCGGGCGTGCTTGTCGGAGATCTCTTGTGTCCGTTTGCCGATCAGTGCCAGCTGCTCGCGCGGGGACAGGCCGTCCGCAGACCGGACGGACAGCCCGGTTTCGTCTCGACGCTTGAGGCCCGCGACCCGGACCATGTAGAACTCGTCGAGGTTCGACGCGAAGATCGCCAGGAACTTCGCGCGTTCGAGAAGGGGCAGCGACGTGTCCTCGGCCAGCGCCAGCACCCGCGAGTTGAAGTCGAGCCAACTGAGTTCGCGATTGAGATAGCGATCGCGCGGCAGTCCGCCGTCCTCCGGGCCGGTCGGCGTCGCGGCGGGCGGGGCGGTGGGAATGCTCGGGCGGACGCCGCCGTCACCGCCACCGGCGGGAACCTTCCGGTCGGTGCCGACGCCGTCTTCCGACGGACGGGCGGTGTCTGTACGTGATTCGAGTGCTCTCCCGTTGCTCACTCCTCGATCATCCCTCGAGAATCGGAGGCGCGACAATCGATCACACGCAGTTCACGGCGAGGACCGTCGTGCGACACCGGGCAGACACGTGATCCGTTCGAGAACTGCTCGCGTCGAGGGCCCGAGCCCGAGCCGGGTGGCGGCCGTGAGATCGGCGACGGTGTCGACGTCCTGGCGCAGTCCCGGCCAGTCACCCTCGAGCACCTTGGCTCCGGACGCGATGTGGCGGGCCGCCGAATCCGTTCCGAACCGCGGCTCGAGGGTGCGTCCGGGCCCGCACGCGAAGAGCGCGGCGGTGCCGCTGCCGGTGTGGTCCACGACGATCGCACGCCCGGCGCGCCGCGCGGCTCCGAGCGCGTCGAGCAGTTCCTCGGGGCGCAGGGCCGGCAGGTCCGCCTGCAGCGCGACGAGATCCGGCGCGCCGGCCGCGAATCCCACGCCGGCCTCGGCTGCCGCCAACGCCGCGTTGAGCCCGTCGTCGCCGGTCCGTGCGGGCTCCGGATCCGGCCAGTGCCGGACGCCGTGGCGTTCGGCGATCGCGGCCACCGCCGGGTCCGGCGTGACGACCGTGACGCCGGAGCCCGCAGCGGCACCGAAGCCGGCGTCGACGAGCGTGGCCAGAGTGTCGTGGAGCATCGCGGCGACGAGGTCGGCGCGGTCGGTGGCGGACAGGTGGTCGGCGAGCCGGGACTTCGCGAGGCGGAGTTCCTTCACCGCGATCAGGACATGGGCGTGCACCGGTCGCTCGGATCGGTGTTGCGCGTCCACGCGCGCAATCTTGCCAGCAGCCGCGTCGAGTCGGGGACGGGCAGCCGGAGGGGCGCGGAGAGATATCGTGTTCTGGTGCCGTCGGCGGAGCGGGCAGGTCGACGCGCGGCGGTGTGTGAGTGGTGACGACACGAGTGACGAGCGCGGAACGGAGGGGCAGCGTGAGCAAGGCGGCAGTGCTGGGGGCTGGTTCGTGGGGCACGGCGTTCGCCAAGGTGCTCGCCGATGCGGGGACGGATGTCACGCTGTGGGCGCGCCGCGCGGAGGTCGCCGACAGTGTCGCCACCCGCCACGAGAATCCGGACTACCTGCCGGGAATCGTGCTGCCGACAGCGGTACACGCGACGACCGACCACGAACAGGCGCTCGACGGCGCCGACATCGTCGTACTGGCGGTGCCGTCGCAGTCGTTGCGCGGCAACCTCGAGCACTGGTCGGCCGCGATCGGTCCGGACGCCACGTTGCTGAGCCTCGCCAAGGGCATCGAGAGCGTGACGCTGCTGCGGATGAGTGAGGTGATCTCCCAGGTGGCCGCGGTCGATCCCGCGCGGGTGGCGGTGCTGTCGGGCCCCAACCTCGCCGGGGAGATCGCGCTGGGCCAGCCGGCCGCCACCGTGGTCGCCTGCACCGACGAGGCGCGCGCCATCGAGATTCAGAAGTCTTGCGCGACAGGATATTTCCGTCCGTACACCAACACGGACGTGATCGGCTGCGAGGTCGGCGGTGCGTGCAAGAACGTCATCGCGCTCGCGTGCGGTATGGCGTCCGGGATCGGGCTGGGCGAGAACACGATCGCGAGTCTCATCACCCGCGGCCTCGCGGAGATCATCCGACTGGGTGTCGCGCTGGGCGCGAACGCGGCGACACTGGCGGGTCTGGCGGGCGTCGGCGACCTGGTCGCCACGTGCACCTCGCCGCTGTCCCGGAACCGGTCCTTCGGGGAGCGGCTCGGCCGCGGCGGATCCCTCGAGAGCGCCCAGGCCGCGACGAACGGACAGGTGGCGGAGGGCGTCAAATCCTGCACCTCGGTGCGCGCGCTCGCCGCCGCGCACGGCGTCGAGATGCCGCTCACGGACGCCGTCCACCGTGTGTGTCACGAAGGAATGGCCGTACGCGACGCGGTCGGTATGTTGCTGGGACGCCGCGTCAAGCCGGAGTGACGGCCCGCGGCAGCGCGATCCGGCGGCTCGGGCGGTGCGGACGGTCGAAGCCGGCGACGGTACGGTTTGGGGCGTGAACAATCCGCGTACCAGGGTCGCCGTCGTCTTCGGCGGCCGCAGCAACGAGCATTCCGTGTCCTGTGTATCCGCCGGCAGCGTCCTGAGGAACCTCGACCCGGACCGCTACGAGGTGGTACCGATCGGGATCACGACGGACGGTGCGTGGGTACTGGGGTCCGCCGATCCCGCCGCCCTCGCGATCAAGGATCGCTCGATGCCGACGGTCGACGCGGACGGGACGGCGCTGGCGCTGACGGCCGACCCCACGCGGGCCGGTGCGCTCGTCGCGCTCGACGAGTCCCGGGCCGGGCAGGCGCTCGCCTCGGTCGACGTCGTGTTCCCGGTACTGCACGGCGCGTACGGCGAGGACGGCACCATCCAGGGACTGCTGGAGCTGGCCGGCATCCCGTACGTCGGTCCCGGTGTCCTGGCCAGCGCGGCCGGAATGGACAAGGAGTTCACGAAGAAACTGCTGGCCGCCGAGGGCCTCCCGGTCGGCTTCCAGGTGGTGTTGCGGCCGGGCACTGCGGGCCTCACCGAGGAACAGAAGCAGCAGCTGGGCCTTCCCGTCTTCGTCAAACCCGCCCGGGGCGGTTCGTCGATCGGCATCACGCGGGTGGCCGACTGGGCCGACTTCGACGCGGCGGTCGCGCACGCACGCGAGCACGACCCCAAGGTGATCGTCGAGTCCGGCGTCGTCGGACGCGAGGTCGAGTGCGGGGTCCTCGAGTTCCCCGACGGCGACGTCCGGGCGAGCGTCGTGGCCGAGATCCGGATGCCCGACGCGGCGGGCGACGAGTCGGCCTTCTACGACTTCGACACCAAGTACCTGGACGACGTGTGTGAGTTCGACGTCCCCGCCGACCTCGACGACAGCGTCAGCGAACAGATCCGCGCGCTCGCGGTGCGGGCCTTCCGAGCGCTCGACTGCCAGGGCCTGGCGCGGGTCGACTTCTTCGTCACCGCCGACGGCCCGGTGATCAACGAGATCAACACGATGCCCGGCTTCACGTCGATCTCGATGTTCCCGCGCATGTGGCAGGCGGCGGGTGTCGAGTACGCCGAGCTGGTGTCCACACTGGTCGACACCGCGCTGGCCCGGGGCACCGGACTGCGCTGACACCGGGCCGCGCGAGGCCGGGCTGCGTCGGACTCAGGGGTTGGAGATCGGCGCCGGGTCGAGCGGCTGCGGAGGCAGCGCCTTCGACACCGCCGCGGACGCGTCCTGCAGCGGCGTGGGACCGGACCCGTTGGGGACGGTGACCGCGACGTAGACCCCGCGGTCGACCGCGTACCACGTGCTGGCCTCGATGCCCTGCGCGGCGCCGGAGATCTCGAACCACTGCACGCCGTCCACGACGCTGAGCGGCGACGCCTGGTCGAACTCGGGCGGTCGCGGCAGCCCGCACCGCATCACCACGGGATCGCCCTCGGCCGGTTGCCATGCCGCGGTCGCCTCGGGCGCCGGATCCCGCAACTGGGCGCGGGTGTAGTCGCCGAGGCTCTCGGGCAGGTCGGACATGAGCGTCGTGCACTCGCTGGACTGCGCGGCGGGCGCCTCGACGGGGCCGAGACCGACATCCTCCTTGGCGGGGGAGCGGTTCGCGATCGCGGCGGCGGCGATCACGCCCACGACCAGCGCGACGGGCAGTGCCACTGCCGTCGCGATCAGCGCCGGGTGGCGCTTCTCGGTGGGTTCGGTTTCGGAAGCTGCGGGGGCATGCGGTTCGGGTTCGGACATCTCAGTTCTCGGTCGGCGCGGCCGGAGCCGCGATCTGGCAGGTCAGGATCCGGGTGATGCCCGGCACCTTCTTCATGTCGTCGACGACGTCGGACAGGCCCGACTCGACGGGGGCGCCCACTCGGGCGATCACGTCGTAGGGTCCCCGCACGTCCTCGGCGGAGGCGACGCCCGGGATCCGGGACAGCGTCGCTGCGACCGCGGCGGCCTTCCCGACCTCGGTCTGGATCAGCACGAATGCCTGCGCCACGGGTCCATCCCTTCCCGTCGTCGTGCGCCGTCGTCTCGGTAGAGTCACCGCCGTCTCGGTAGTGTCTCCGGGACCGCGGGCAGACCCGTACCGGGATGTCCGGCCGCAAATTAAAAGGTACCCCAGTCGCGATGCCAGTCCGAACGTGTGACCTGGCGCGACCGGCCGGAACGACGCATTCGAACGATACTTCGGAGGACGATCATCGACACCCCGCGCACCGGGCGGTACCAGGCCGACCCCACCGTTGCCGAACTCGGCGAGTTCGCGGTGATCGGCCGCGCGGTCGAGCGGCGGCGGCAACCGCCCACGACACTTCTCGGGCCCGGCGACGACGCCGCGGTGGTACGGGCCGCCGACGGCCGCGTCGCGGTGTCGGCGGACATGCTCGTCGAGGGCCGGCACTTCCGGCTGGACTGGTCCACGCCCGAACAGGTCGGCCGGAAGGCTGTGGCGCAGAACGGTGCCGACATCGCCGCGATGGGCGGCCGGCCGACCGCCTTCCTGGTGTCGTTGGGCTGCCCGCCCGACACCCCCGTGTCGGTGGCCTCGGGCATCTCGGACGGCATCGGGCTCGCGGCGGAGGCGCTCGATGCCGGCGTGGTCGGTGGAGACCTCGTGCAGTCCGCCGCCGTCGTGGTGTCGGTGACCGTGCTCGGCGACCTCGAGGGCCGCGCACCGGTGCTCCGCTCGGGCGCCCGCGCCGGTGACGTCGTCGCCGTCGCGGGAACGCTGGGGCACTCGGCCGCGGGTCTGGCGTTCCTGTCGACCGCGCATGCCGGCACCGATCCCTCGTCCGCTCCGCTGATCGATGCGCACCGTGTGCCGTCGCCCCCGTACACGGCGGGTGTGGACGCCGCCCGTGCCGGCGCCCACGCCATGACCGACATCTCCGACGGCCTCGTCGCGGACCTGCGCCACATCGCGGAGGCGTCGGAGGTCCGGATCCGGATCGACCGCCGACTCTTCGGCGGCGACCCGCTACTGGAGGCCGCGGGCGAGGTGCTGCACATCGATCCGTGGGAGTGGATCCTGACCGGTGGCGAGGATCACGCGCTGGTGGCGACGTTCGCGCCGGAGACCGAACTGCCCGCGGGATGGACCGTGATCGGGGACGTCGTGTCGGGGGAGGATGCGCCGGGGGTTCTGGTCGACGGACGGGACTGGGCGGCGTCCGGCGGCTGGCAGAGCTTCGACGCGGGATAGGTTGCAGACATGGCTATCTATGCACTCGGTGATCGCGAGCCGGACATCGCGCCGGACGCCTACGTCCACCCCGACGCCGTCGTGATCGGTGCGGTCACGCTCGGAGCGGGCGCGTCGGTGTGGCCCCAGGCGGTACTGCGCGGCGACTACGGCACGATCAGCGTGGGCGACGGCACCAACATCCAGGACGGCACGATCGTCCACTGCACGTCGATCGACGCCACCGTCATCGGGGCAGGCTGCGTGGTGGGCCACAATGCCCACATCGAGGGCGCCACGATCGGCGACCACTGCCTCATCGCGTCCGGCTCCGTGGTGCTCAACGGTTCGGTCGTGGGCGCGGGGTCGATCGTCGGCGCCGGTGCCGTGGTCCCGTTCAAGTTCGAGGTGCCGCCGCGCAGCATGGCGCTCGGGGTGCCGGCCAAGGTGCGGGAGGGCTACGAGGTCCCCGAGGGTCATCTCGACCTCAACGTGAAGCTGTACCAGGCCAACGCCGCGTACTACCGCGACGCGCTGCGCAGGCTCGACTGATGGTGACGAAGGAATTGGTCGACCTGATCGATCCGGGCTGGGCCAAGGCCCTGGCGCCCGTCGAGGGGCGGATCGCCGAGATGGGCGACTTCCTGCGGGCCGAGGTCGCGGCAGGACGCCGGTACCTGCCGGCAGGCGCCGACGTGCTGCGCGCCTTCACGCAACCCTTCGAGGACGTGCGTGTGCTGATCGTCGGCCAGGATCCGTATCCGACTCCGGGACACGCTGTGGGGCTGAGCTTTTCGGTCGCGCCGGACGTGCGGCCCGTGCCGCGGAGCCTGAACAACATCTTCGCCGAGTACAGCCGGGACCTCGGCTACCCGACCCCCTCGAACGGTGATCTCACCCCGTGGACCGAGAACGGCGTCCTGTTGCTCAACCGGGTGCTCACCGTCGCGCCGGGGGAGGCCGGATCGCATCGTCGCAAGGGCTGGGAGGCCGTCACCGAGCAGGCGATTCGCGCGCTCGTCGAGCGCGGGACGCCGATGGTGGCGATCCTGTGGGGCCGCGATGCGGCCACCCTGAAACCGATGCTGGGTGATGTCCCCACCGTGGAATCGGCGCACCCCTCGCCGTTGTCGGCGTCACGTGGGTTCTTCGGGTCCCGGCCCTTCAGCCGCGCCAACGCGCTCCTGACGGAACTCGGTGCGGACCCGGTGGACTGGCGTCTGCCCTGAGGACGTGCGTGCCCGGTCGCCGGGACGGTGGAGTCCGGACCGGCGACCGGGGCACGAGGGTTCGGGACTAGGCGTCGCGGACCGAGGAGAAGTCGGGACGACGCTTCTCGACGAAGGCGTCGACGCCCTCACGTCCGGTCGCTCCGTCCGCCGCGGCGGAGATGGAGGCGGTCTCGGCGTCGAGCTGTTCCGACAGCGTGTTGGTGCGGCTGCTCACGAACAGGGCCTTGATGCCCGCGTAGGAGGCGGTCGGACCGGCGGCGAGCATGCGCGCGAGCCGCAGGGCCTCGTCCTGGACCTGGTCGTCCTCGACCAGGCGACTCAGCAGACCCAAGCGGCACGCCTCGTCGCTGTTGAGAACGGCGTCGGTGAGCAGGATCTCGCGGGCCCGCGACGCCCCGACGATCCTGGGCAGAGTCCACGACATGCCGCCGTCCGGGGTGAAGCCGATCGACGGGTACGCCGGCCGCAGCTTGGTGGAGGTCCCGCCGATCGCGATGTCGGCCAGGCACACGATGGACATACCGGCGCCGGCCGCCCAACCGTGGACGGCCGCCACCACCGGCGCGGACGTCTC
The DNA here is from genome assembly GCF_005484805.1 of Rhodococcus sp. SGAir0479. Lineage (NCBI taxonomy): Bacteria > Bacillati > Actinomycetota > Actinomycetes > Mycobacteriales > Nocardiaceae > Rhodococcus > Rhodococcus sp. SGAir0479. The sequence continues at coordinate 2,502,196 of NZ_CP039432.1, read as the reverse complement.
GTCCAGGGCGCGGACGAACTCGTGGAACGCGCGCGCGATCTCGCCGACGAACTCGCCGCGGTTCTCCGCCGACGCGAAGGCCCGCACGTTGCCGCCGGCGCAGAAGTTCGCGCCGTCACCGACGAGAAGCACGGCGCGCACGTCGTCGCCCGCCTCGCGCAGGGCCGCGGTGGCCTGAGTGATGCCCTCGATGTCGAGCGAGGTTCCGTTCGCGGCGGTGGCCACGGCCACGCGCAGAACACCGTCCTCGATCCGGACATTGCTGGGTGCGTCTGTTGCAGTCACGTGGAGCACAGTAGTCGCCACGCGCGGGGAGGACGCCAGTGCTGTCCCATCCACCGCGACTGTCTCGCGCACCGAGCCGAAAACGACTGGACCCCCGACACTTCGGTGTCGGGGGTCCAGTCGAGAACTGTCCGGGACGGCGTCTCAGCCGCGGACGACCTTGCCGGCCTTGAGGCAGGAGGTGCAGACGTTCAGCTTCTTGGTGTTGCCCGGGGCAACCTCGGCACGAACGGTCTGGATGTTCGGGTTCCAGCGACGGTTGGTACGCCGGTGCGAGTGCGAGACCGACTTACCGAAGCCGGGGCCCTTGGCGCAAACGTCGCAGACGGCAGCCATAGTCGCGAACTCCTTGTGATAGTCAAACATTGTCTTGTTGCGGCGCCTTCGAACACGCACAGCTGAGCTGCTCGTGCGAGGCAACCTAGCAAGGGTAACCGCTCCCGCCTCGAATGGCCAAATCACCATGGTCGTGACGGAAAAGGGCACCCCGAACCTCGTCGAAGGACTCGACAGACCGTACCTTCCACGGTTCGGGCGCAGGACAGGAGGGTTGTCCGTCGTCCCCGCTAGGCTGGGCCGACAGGACCGGCGGCCGCGTGACGGGTGCCGGTCCGGTGATCGTGCGAGGTCGGTGCAGGAGAGGACAGGCGAGTGCTCGAGGTCCCGGAGACGGTGGACGGCCCGACCCTGCACCGGTGGGCCCGCGCGTGCGTGACCGGTCTCGAGCGGCACTGCGACGAGATCAACGACCTCAACGTCTTCCCCGTCCCGGATGCGGACACCGGCACCAACCTCCTGGCCACGATGCGGTCCGCGGTTCGCGCCGTCGACGCCCCCGCCACCGGCTCCGCGTCGTCGGTCGCCCGGGCACTCGCGCGGGGAGCGGTGTCGGGGGCGCGGGGGAACTCGGGCGCCATCCTGTCGCAGGTGCTGCGCGGATTCGCCCGCGGCATCACGGACTCGGCGACCCCCGAGGTGCTCGACGTGGACACGGTGCGCTCGGCGTTCCGTCACGCAACCGACCTGGCGCTCGACGCCGTGAGCGTCCCGATGCCGGGAACGATCGTGACGGTCCTCGAGGCCGCGGCCCGTGCCACCGACACGGCCGGGGCGGACACGGGACTGTGCCAGCTCCTGCGCACCGCCGCCGACGCCGCCGCCGACGCGCTCTCGCGCACCCCCGCCCAACTCGACGTCCTCTCGGCCGCCGGGGTGGTCGACGCGGGTGGTCGCGGACTGGTCGTCATCCTCGATGCGCTCGTCGAAGTGGTGACCGGGCACGCGCCGGAGCGTGCCCCCGCACCTGCCCGCCGCACCGGCGCAGTGGACGCCGAGCACCCGGCGCCGCACTTCGTGCACGAGGCGTCGGGACAGGACTACGAGGTGATGTACCTCGTGTCGGACAGTGATCGCGGTCGGATCGACGCGCTCCGGTCACGGCTCGGCGACCTCGGCGACTCGGTAGTCATCGTGAGCGACGGCGGTGACGTCGATGACGCCGGGGCGACCTGGTCCGTGCACGTGCACTGCGGCGACGCGGGCGCCGCCGTGGAGGCGGGGCTCGCGGCCGGAACGCTCTCCGAGGTGCGCATCACGTGCTTCGTGCTCGACGCGGCGCGGACCGCGGTCACCGGCCGGGGACCACGTGCCGTCGTGTCGGTGGTGGAGGGCGACGGCGCTGCCGACCTGTTCGCCGCCGAGGGCGCGCACGTGCTCCGCGCGGACGGCGGGCTCTCGCGCACCCGGCTGCTGGCCGCGATCAGGGGCACCGGCCGGCGCGAGGTGCTGGTCCTGCCCAACGGAGCACTGCCCGCCCAGGACCTCGTCGCCGTCGGCGCCCAGGCACGTGCGGACGGGCGCGAGGTGGTGTTCCTGCCGAGTTCCTCGACCGTCCAGGCGCTCGCGGCGCTCGCGGTGCACGACCCCGGACGGATCGCCGTCGACGACGCGTTCTCCATGTCCGAGGCTGCCGCCGCGACCCGGTGGGGTTCGCTGCGCATCGCCGAACAGCGCGCGCTGACGTACGTCGGAACCTGCGAACCGGGCGACTGTCTCGGACTGGTCGGGCACGAGGTGGTCGTGATCGAACCCGACGTCGCCACCGCGGGCTGCCGCCTGGTCGACCTGGTGTTGGGGGCGGGCGGCGAACTGGTCACCATCCTGTTGGGTGCGAAGGCGTCCGAGGAACTGGGCGCGCGCGTGGAGGCGTACATCGCCGCACGGCACCCGGGCGTCGAGGTCATGGTGTACCGGGGCGGGCAGAGTCGCGACCTGCTGCAGTTCGGCGTCGAGTAGGACGTCGAGTAGGACACGGAGGGACGGCACGAGGATGGCAACGCTGAACGATCGTCTCGACCAGCTGTTGGGAGCGAAGACGGCCGACGCGCTCGTCGACGCCTTCGACATCCGCACGGTCGAGGACCTGTTGCGGCACTACCCGCACCGGTACGCCGCGCAGGGGCGGGAGCTCACCGAGAAGGAGCCCGAGGAGGGCTCGCACGTGACGATCATCGCGCGGGTCGTCAAGGCCGACGTCGTGAACATGAAGAGCCGGCGCGGGCAGATGCTCAAGGTCGTGCTCGCCGCGGAATCGCAGAGCGTGGACGTCACCTTCTTCAACCCGCACAAGGTCAAGCACGCGGTCCGTGCCGGGGTGCGGGCGATGTTCTCGGGCACGGTCAAGTACTTCCGCGGCAAGTGGAGCCTGACCCATCCGAGCTATCTCATCCTGCCCGAGCCGACCGACGGGGAGGATCCGGTGGTGTCCATGGCGCACGTCAAGGGGGCCGGTGCCCTCGCCGGAATGGCCCGCGCCACCCAGGACACCGGGGCCTCGGTCGACATGTCGATCTTCGATCGGGAGCTGATTCCGCTCTATCCGGCGACCCGGGAGGTGGAGAGCTGGACGATCCTGCGTTGTGTCCGGCAGGTGCTCGATCAGCTCGACACCGTCGACGACCCGCTGCCGCGTGCGGTACGGGAGGAGCACGGTCTGATCGGTCTGGACGAGGCGCTGCGCAAGGTGCACCTGCCCGACCACCGCGACGACATCGGCCAGGCGCAGGAACGGCTGCGCTTCGACGAGGCCGCCGCCCTGCAGTTGGTCCTGGCCCGGCGTCGCCGGGACGTCGCGTCCCGCGTCGCCCCCGAGTGCCCACCCGAGCCGGACGGGCTCGCGGCCGCCTTCGACCAGCGGTTGCCGTTCGAGCTCACCGAGGGGCAGCAGGAGGTGGCGCGCGAGATCGCCGCCGACCTCGCCCGCCCCCACCCGATGAACCGCCTGCTGCAGGGCGAGGTCGGTTCGGGCAAGACGATCGTGGCGTTGCGCGCGATGCTCCAGGCCATCGACGCCGGATACCAGTGCGCACTGCTCGCCCCCACGGAAGTGCTTGCAGCGCAACACGCACGGTCCCTGCGCGAGTTGCTCGGGCCGCTCGGCGTCGCGGGCGAACTGGGGGCCGAGGACGTCGCCACCAAGGTGACGCTGCTGACCGGGTCGATGTCGACCGCGGCCCGGCGGGCGGCGCTCCTCGACATCGTGACCGGTGACGCCGGCATCGTGATCGGCACGCACGCGCTCATCCAGGACCGGGTGGAGTTCTTCGACCTGGGCTTCGTGGTGATCGACGAGCAACACCGCTTCGGCGTGGAGCAGCGTGACGAGCTGCGTTCCCGGGCGCGCGACGGCATCAGCCCGCACGTCCTGGTGATGACGGCCACCCCCATCCCGCGCACGATCGCGATGACGGTCCTCGGCGACCTCGAGACGTCGACGTTGCGGCAGCTCCCGCAGGGCCGCGCCCCGATCGTCAGCAAGGTGGTCGCGGCGCGGCAGACCCCGCAGTGGGTGGGCCGGGCGTGGGAGCGGATCAGCGAGGAGGTCGCCGCCGGCCGCCAGGCCTACGTGGTGTGTTCCCGGATCGGCGACGGTGAGAGCGACGCGGAACTGATCAAGGCGGGCAAGGAGCCGCCCGAGACGACGTCGGCGGTGGACCTGTTCGACCAGTTGCGGTCCGGACCGATGCGGGACCTGCGCCTGGGTCTGCTGCACGGGCGGCTGCCGTCGGACGAGAAGGACGCGGTGATGCGCGATTTCACGGCCGGCGAGATCGACGTGCTGGTGTGCACGACCGTCGTCGAGGTCGGGGTGAACGTCCCCAACGCGACGGTCATGGTGCTCGTGGACGCCGACCGGTTCGGTGTCAGCCAGCTCCACCAGTTGCGCGGTCGGGTGGGCCGGGGCAGTCACCAGGGACTGTGCATCCTCATCACCGACATGATGCCGGGCTCGCCGGCCTTCGAGCGGCTCACCGCGGTGGCCGGTACCAACGACGGCTTCGAGTTGGCGCAGCTGGATCTGCGTCAGCGACGCGAGGGTGACGTCCTGGGCGCGGCACAGTCCGGCAGCGCCACCACGCTGCGGCTGCTGTCCTTGCTCGAACACGAGGATGTGATCGAGGCCGCCCGCGAGTTCGCCCGCGACGTCACGGAGGCGGACCCGGATCTGGCCGAGCACCCCGGACTCGCGGCGATGGTGGCGTCCGCGCTGGACGCCGAGCGGATCGAGTTTCTGGAGAAGTCCTAGCTGGGAGCGCCCGTGACGGATCCGCGACGCGTCCCGGGCGGTGCCCCCTCCTTCCCCCCTTTGCAAACTTGCCGATTTCGCACGTCAGCGGTGCTGTTTGCAAAGGTTGCAAAGAGTCCGCATCGTGGGAAGGGTGGTACCGCGAAGTGATGCGCGGCACGGTACTTTGCTTCCCATGTTCACCAAAGTCCTCGTCGCCAACCGCGGCGAAATCGCGATCCGCGCGTTCCGTGCCGCCTACGAACTGGGTGCCGGAACGGTGGCGGTGTTCCCGTACGAAGACCGCAACTCGGTGCACCGTCTGAAGGCGGACGAGTCGTATCAGATCGGGGAGGTCGGGCACCCGGTCCGCGCCTACCTGTCGGTCGACGAGATCGTCGCCGCGGCCGAACGCGCCGGCGCGGACGCGATCTACCCCGGGTACGGGTTCCTGTCGGAGAACCCGGATCTCGCAGCGGCATGCGAGGCGAACGGGCTCACGTTCGTCGGTCCGTCGGCCGACGTGCTCGAGTTGACCGGCAACAAGGCGCGCGCGATCGCGGCGGCGAAGGCCGCGGGTCTGCCGGTGTTGACGTCGTCGGAACCGTCGGCGGACGTCGATGCGCTGTTGGCAGCGGCGGAGGACATGGAGTTCCCCGTCTTCGTGAAGGCCGTCGCCGGCGGCGGTGGTCGCGGTATGCGCCGGGTCGCCGAGCGCGCTCAGCTGCGGGAGTCCATCGAGGCGGCCTCGCGCGAGGCGGAGTCGGCGTTCGGCGATCCGACGGTGTTCCTCGAGCAGGCGGTGGTCGATCCGCGGCACATCGAGGTCCAGATCCTCGCCGACGGCGAGGGCAACGTGATCCACCTGTTCGAGCGGGACTGCTCGGTGCAGCGTCGCCACCAGAAGGTGATCGAACTGGCGCCGGCCCCCAATCTCGATCCTGCGCTGCGGGATCGGATCTGCGCTGACGCGGTGGCGTTCGCCAAGCAGATCGGCTACCGGTGCGCCGGCACGGTCGAGTTCCTCCTCGACACCCGTGGCAACCACGTGTTCATCGAGATGAATCCGCGCATCCAGGTGGAGCACACGGTGACCGAGGAGATCACCGACGTCGACCTGGTGCAGGCCCAGTTGCGGATCGCGTCGGGCGAGACGCTGGCCGACCTCGGACTGTCCCAGGAGTCGATCACCATCCGCGGGGCCGCGTTGCAGTGCCGGATCACCACCGAGGATCCGGCCAACGGCTTCCGTCCGGACACCGGCCGCATCACCGCCTACCGCACCCCGGGCGGTGCCGGGGTGCGACTGGACGGTGGCGCCCACCTCGGGGCCGAGGTGGGCGCGCACTTCGACTCGATGCTGGTCAAGCTCACCTGCCGGGGCCGCGATCTCACGGCCGCCATCGCCCGCGCCCGGCGCGCGGTGACCGAGTTCCGCATCCGCGGTGTCGCCACCAACATCCCGTTCCTGCAAGCCGTTCTGGACGACGACGACTTCCGCGCCGGACGCGTGACGACGTCGTTCATCGAGCAGCGGCCGGAGCTGCTGACGCTGCGCAGTTCGGCCGACCGCGGCACCAAGATCCTCAACTACCTGGCGGACGTGACGGTGAACAAGCCGCACGGCGAGCGGCCGACCGCGGTGTACCCGCACGACAAGCTGCCGAAGATCGACCTCGACGTCGCACCGCCGGACGGCTCCCGGCAGCGGCTGCTCGCGCTCGGCCCGGAGGGGTTCGCGAAGGCCCTGCGTGAGCAGAAGGCTCTCGCGGTCACCGACACCACGTTCCGGGACGCGCACCAGTCGCTGCTGGCCACCCGCGTGCGCACCTCGGGTCTGCTCGACGTCGCCGGACACGTCGCCCGGATGACGCCCGAACTGCTGTCGATCGAGGCCTGGGGCGGGGCGACCTACGATGTGGCGCTTCGGTTCCTGCACGAGGACCCGTGGTACCGCCTGGCGGCGCTGCGCGAGGCCGTACCGAACATCAACCTGCAGATGCTGCTGCGTGGACGCAACACCGTCGGCTACACGCCGTACCCGGAGAAGGTGACCCGCGCGTTCGTCGAGGAGGCCGCGGCCACCGGTATCGACATCTTCCGAATCTTCGACGCACTCAACAACGTCGACCAGATGCGGCCCGCGATCGAGGCGGTCCGCGAGAGCGGCACCACCGTCGCCGAGGTCGCGATGTCCTACACCGGCGACCTGGCGAACCCGAACGAGACCCTCTACACGCTGGACTACTACCTGCGCCTGGCGGAGGAGATCGTCGAAGCCGGCGCCCACGTGCTGGCGATCAAGGACATGGCCGGACTGCTGCGTGCCCCCGCCGCGACCAAGCTGGTGACGGCGCTGCGTTCAAACTTCGACCTGCCCGTCCACGTGCACACCCACGACACCCCCGGCGGCCAGCTGGCCACGTACCTCGCCGCGTGGCAGGCCGGTGCCGATGCCGTGGACGGTGCCGCCGCCCCGCTCGCGGGCACCACCAGCCAGCCCGCGCTGTCGGCGATCGTGGCAGCCGCCGCCCACACCGAGTACGACACCGGGATCGACCTGCAGGCGGTGTGCGACCTGGAACCGTACTGGGAGTCGCTGCGAAAGGTGTACGCGCCGTTCGAGTCCGGCATCCCCGCGCCTACCGGACGCGTCTACACCCACGAGATTCCCGGCGGTCAGCTGTCGAACCTGCGTCAGCAGGCCATCGCTCTCGGCCTCGGGGACCGGTTCGAGGAGGTGGAGGCCAAGTACGCGGCGGCCGACCGCATGCTCGGGCGTCTGGTCAAGGTGACGCCCTCGTCGAAGGTCGTGGGCGATCTCGCCCTGCACATGGTCGGGTCCGACGTCCCGGCCGAGGAGTTCGCGGCCGATCCGGCCCGCTTCGACATCCCCGACTCGGTCGTCGGTTTCCTGCGCGGCGAGCTCGGCACCCCGGCGGGCGGCTGGCCGGAACCGTTCCGCAGCAAGGCCCTCGAGGGCCGCGGTCCGGCCAAGGCGGAGACCCCGCTCAGCCCGGAGGAGGAGAAGGGCCTGTCGGGCTCGTCCGAGGAGCGCCAGGCGACCCTGAACCGCCTGCTGTTCCCCGGCCCCACCAAGGAATTCGAGGAGCACCGCGACAAGTACGGCGACACGTCGCAGCTGTCGGCCAACCAGTTCTTCTACGGCCTGCGCCGTGGCGAGGAACACCGGGTCAAGCTCGACAAGGGTGTGGAACTCCTGATCGGCCTGGAGGCGATCTCCGAGCCCGACGAGCGCGGCTACCGGACGGTCATGTGCATCCTCAACGGCCAGCTGCGGCCGGTGTCGGTGCGGGACCGGTCCGTCGCCAGCGAGGCACCCGCGGTCGAGAAGGCCGACCGGAACAACCCCGGCCACGTCGCTGCGCCCTTCGCGGGTGTGGTGAGCCTGGTCGTCACCGAGGGACAGCACGTGTCGGCCGGTGACACCGTCGCCACGATCGAGGCGATGAAGATGGAGGCGGCGATCACAGCACCGCGCAGCGGTATCGTCTCGCGCGTTGCCATCGGCGGCGCCTCGCAGGTCGAAGGTGGCGATCTCCTCGCCGTCGTGTCGACGCGGGAGACTGCCGGCAACGAGTGACGAACCAGCGAGCGGACAGGACCAGAGCGTGACACGAATCGTCGCCGGCCGAGCCGGGGGCAGGCGGTTGAAGGTGCCCGCGAGCGGTACCCGGCCCACCTCCGAACGCGTCCGTGAGGCCCTGTTCAGCTCGCTCGACAGCAGGATCGATCTCGAGGGCGCCGCGGTGCTGGACCTGTACGCGGGTTCCGGCGCCCTCGGGCTCGAGGCGCTGTCGCGGGGAGCCGAGCACGTGCTCCTCGTCGAGTCCGACGCGAAGGCGGCCGCCGTCGTCAAGCAGAACGTGGCGACGGTCGGCCTGCCCGGCGCGGTCGTGCGGACCGCGTCGGTCGCGTCGGTGGTGGGCGGGACCGCCGAACGCGAATACGATGTGGTGCTTGCGGATCCGCCGTACGCGGTGACCGAACAGGCCGTCACCGCGGCGTTGGGGGCACTCGTCGCGAACGGTTGGGTGGGGGAGGGCTCGGTCGTCGTGGTGGAGCGCTCCTCCCGCTCACCCGAGACGTCGTGGCCGGACGGGATGCGCGCCGAGCGGGTCAAGCGATACGGCGAGACCAGAATCGAGGTCGCTACCTGCTACGGTCTGGATTCATGACTGGCGCCGTCTGCCCCGGATCCTTCGACCCCGTGACCAACGGTCATCTGGACGTGATCGGCCGTGCGGCCGCCCTGTTCGACGAGGTCGTCGTCACCGTGATGATCAACAAGAGCAAGAGCGGTCTGTTCACCGTCGACGAGCGCATCGAGATGCTCGAGGACGCCACCGGCCACCTCGGCAACGTGCGGGTGGCGGCGTGGCACGGTCTCCTCGTCGATTACGCGAAGTCGCAAGGGATAACGGCGATCGTGAAGGGCCTGCGCGGCGCCAACGACTTCGACTACGAGCTGCAGATGGCGCAGATGAACCAGAAGCTCTCGGGCGTCGACACGCTCTTCATCCCCACCAACCCGACCTACAGTTTCCTGTCGAGCTCGCTCGTCAAGGAGGTCGCGACGTTCGGTGGAGAGGTCGCCGACATGGTCCCCGACAAGGTCCACGCCCGGCTCGTTGCGCGGCTCGCCGAGCGCGCGGCAGAGCGGGGCTGAGCGAGTCCCACGGCCGACACACCGGCCGCCGCGCGGCCGGTGTGCCGTTACTGGGGCAGACTGTTTCCAGCACCAGCGATGGCAACTGACGATTGGGGTTGTGCGTGTACCGGGTATTCGAGGCACTCGACGAGCTAGTCGCGATCGTCGAGGAGGCGCGTGGCGTTCCGATGACCGCGGGATGCGTCGTGCCGCGTGGAGACGTCCTCGAGCTTCTCGACGACGTGCGGGACGCGATTCCGGGCGAGCTGGACGACGCGCAGGACGTGCTGGATCACCGCGACAAGCTCGTCGGTGACGCTCGGCAGAACGCCGAACAGACCGTCACCCGCGCCAATGCGGAGGCCCACGAGACGATTACGGACGCGCGTGAGAACGCGGACCGGATCCTCGCGGACGCCAAGGCACAGGCCGACCGCATGGTCGCCGAGGCCCGCTCGCATGCCGAGCAGTTGGTGCACGAGGCGCGTGAGGAAGCCGATGCGACCGTCGCGGAGGGACAGCGTGAGTACGAATCCGTGACCTCGCGGGCACGGGCCGAGTCGGACCGCATGATCGAGTCCGGCAAGGCGTCGTACGAGCGGTCCGTCGCCGACGGCCTCGCCGAGCAGGAGCGGCTCGTCTCGCAGGCCGAGGTGGTCCAGGCCGCGAACGCCGAGTCCGCACGGGTCATCGACGCGGCGCACGCCGAGTCCGATCGGCTGCGGTCCGAGTGCGACCTGTACGTCGACACGAAGCTCGCGGAGTTCGAGGACTTTCTCAACGGGACCATCCGGTCGGTCGGCCGGGGTCGCCAGCAGCTCCGCACGGGAACCGGCGTGCCGGACTACGACGCCGGCTACGGCGACCGGCGCCGCTAGCGGCCACCGTCGATTTCCCTCCGAGACCCTCCGTCGCGTACCGTGGAGTGGTTGCCCGTTCCATGTTCTTCCTGAAAGAGAATCCCGTGTCATCCCATCGTCACAACTCCTCGCGCCCCACGCGCGACGAGGGTTTCGTGCTCGACACGCTCTCGCTGGGCCGCAGCCCCGGCTCGATGCGTACCGTGTCCCGGGTCGTCCCGGCTCCGGCGCGCATCGGCCTCGATCTCATCGGGATCGAAAAGGGGGCGGATGTGGAATTCGATCTGCGGCTCGAGGCGGTGTCCGAGGGCGTCCTCGTCACCGGAGACGTGCACGCGCCGCTCGTCGGCGAGTGCTCGCGCTGCCTCGAACCGTTCGAAGACTCGTTGGATCTCCATCTGACGGAGCTGTTCGCGTACCCGAACAGTGCCACGGAGGAGACCACCGAGGAGGACGAGGTCTACCGGATCGTGGACGACGAGATCGACCTCGAACCGGTGATCGTCGATGCCGTCGGACTGGAGCTTCCGCTCCAGCCGCTGTGCAGCGACGACTGTGAGGGATTGTGCCCCGAATGTGGCGTTCGCCTGGCGATTGCCGAATCCGGGCACGGTCATGAAATAATGGATCCCCGCTGGGCTGGGCTCGCAGCCAAATTCGGTGCAGGATCCGACGCCAGCAATGCAACTGCTGAAGCCAGCAAGAACAACGAGGAGAAGTAGACGTGGCCGTCCCCAAGCGCAGAATGTCGCGGTCCAACACGAGGTCGCGACGGAGCCAGTGGAAGACCACTGCGCCCACCCTCATCACCTGCCCGAACCGTGGCTGCGGCGAGAAGACGCTGCCCCACATCGCGTGCCCGTCGTGCGGCACCTACAAGGGCCGTCAGGTTACAGCCGCGGTCTAGTCTGATCAGTGGCGCTGTGACCAGCAAAAACAGTAATACAGCACCCGCGGGCGGCGAGGGGGATCACGGATCCCTCCTCGCCGCTCTTGGCGTGCCTGTAGAAGATTCCCTCCTGACGCTCGCGCTCACCCACCGTTCGTACGCGTACGAGCACGGGGGTCTGCCGACCAACGAGCGCCTCGAGTTCCTCGGTGACTCGGTCCTCGGATTGACCATCACCGAACGCCTCTACCTCTCGCACCCCGAGAAGTCCGAGGGCGAGCTCGCGAAGATCCGCGCCAGCATCGTGAACATGCACGCGCTGGCGGAGGTGGCTCGCGGCCTGGGACCCGGTGGCCTCGGTGCGCATCTACTGCTCGGCAAGGGCGAGGAGATGACCGGCGGCCGCGACAAGCCCAGCATCCTCGCGGACGGCATGGAGTCGCTGCTCGGTGCGATCCACCTGCAGTACGGCATCGACACCGCCCGCAAGGTGGTGCTCGACCTGTTCGCCGACCTGCTCACGCGTGCACCCAAGCTCGGTGCCGGCCTGGACTGGAAGACCAGCCTCCAGGAGCTCACCGCCGAGCGCGGTGTGGGGGTGCCGGTGTACGAGATCACCGCGACGGGACCGGACCACGACAAGGAGTTCACCGCGACGGTCATCGTCGGTGGCGGCGCTCTCGGTGTCGGGGTCGGGCGTTCCAAGAAGGAAGCCGAGCAGAAGGCGGCCAGTACGGCGTGGAGTGCGCTGTCGGAGGTGCCCGCAGCCGCCGAGGCGACCGAGACCGTCGTCGAGTCCTAGGCCGTCGGCGGAGCGAGACGTAGCGTGCCCGAACTTCCCGAGGTAGAGGTCGTACGGCGGGGTCTCGACGCCCACGTCGTCGGCCGGACGATCGACTCCGTCGAGGTGCTCCATCCCCGCGCGGTGCGCCGGCACCTGCTCGGCTCGGTGGACCTCGCGCAGCGGCTGGAGCGGCAGACGATTGCCGCGGCCGAGCGCCGCGGCAAGTATCTCTGGCTCGTGCTCGAACCCAGCGCTACGGCACTCGTCGTGCACCTGGGAATGAGTGGGCAGATGCTCGTCCAGGATCCGGCCGTCCCCGACGAGAAGCACCTGCGAATCCGCGCCCGACTCGACTCGGGGACGGATCTGCGTTTCGTCGACCAACGCACGTTCGGCGGATGGGCGCTCGCAGACCTCGTCACCGTGGACGGCACGGAGTTGCCGGACTCGGTGGCGCACATCGCGCGTGACCCACTCGACCCGCGGTTCGATCCGGCCGCGGTGGTGAAGGTGCTGCGCGGCAAGCAGACCGAGATCAAGCGCGCGCTGCTCGACCAGACGGTCGTCTCCGGGGTGGGCAACATCTACGCGGACGAAGCGTTGTGGCGTGCGGAGATCCACGGCAACCGTCCCACCGACAAGCTCAGTGCTCCGAGGCTGCACCGACTGCTGGGGCACGTGGGCGACGTCATGCGGGAGGCACTGGACCAGGGCGGCACGTCGTTCGACGCCCTCTACGTCAACGTCAACGGGCAGTCCGGCTACTTCGACCGGTCGCTCAACGCGTACGGCCAGGAGAATCTGCCGTGCCGACGCTGCGGCGCCCCCATCCGCCGCGAGAAGTTCATGAACCGCTCGTCCTACAGCTGCCCCAGGTGTCAGCCGCGGCCCCGGCTCGTTCGCGGATGACGTCGGCGATCGTCCTCGCGGCGGCGTCGGCCTTCGATTCGGGCAGCCGCGCATAGCCGCAGAGCAGCCCGCGCGGGCCGGGTTCGGTCGCCCGATACCGCGCCAACGGTGGCACCCTCACCCCGCGCCGGGCGATCTCCGCGGCGACGGCGACGTCGTCGGTACCCTCCGGCAGCTGCAGCGCCACGTGCAGACCGGCGTCGACGCCGGTCAGCCGGACGTCGGGGAGATACCGGCGCAGCGCCGCCACGAATGCGTGGCGGCGGGCAGCGTACGTGCGTGCGGCCCTGGCGAGATGACGCGTGAGAGCGCCGGAGTCGACGAAGCGGGCCAGTGCTGCCGATGTCACGGCGCACGCGGAGTCCCCGCTCTCACGCAGCGCGGCGTGAATCGGTTGCACCAGGGCGGGCGGGGGAACGATCCAGGCCAGGCGTAGGCCCGGCGAGACGATCTTCGACGCGGTTCCCACGTAGGCGACGCAGTCGCGGCCGCCCGCCACGCTCCGCAACGCCGGTAACGGAGCCACGCCGTAGCGGAACTCACCGTCGTAGTCGTCCTCGATCACCAGGCGCCCGGCGGCCCGCGCCTCGGCGACGAGCACGGCCCGACGCGATGCCGGCAGTCGACACCCCATCGGATACTGATGTGCCGGTGTGCAGTAGACGGCCGCGTCCGATGCGCGCACCCGCGCAGGGTCGAGTCCGTCGGCGTCGACGGCCTCGGGGCGGACGCGGGCCCCGCCCGACTCGAGCGCCCATCGCGCCTTCGGGTAGCCGGGGTCCTCGAAAGCGATCGTGCGGCCGGCCGCGCCGGACGCCGTCACGAGGGTCCGCAACGCCGATCCCACTCCCGGTACGATCACGAGTTCGTCGGGGGCAGCGGCGATTCCACGGGTGCGGCGCAGGTGCATCGCGAGGGCGTGCCGTAGTTCGGCATGTCCGTCGGGACCGGGCACGCCGGGTGGCACGGGCGCGGCCGCCGCCGAGCGCCAGGCGCTGCGCCAGTCCCGCGTCGACACCAGCTCGGTGTCCGGGTAGCCGGGGGAGAGGTCGATACCGGGCGCCGGCCGACTCGCGGCAGCAGGTGCGGCCACACTCGTGGGCGGAAGGACATGCGGTTCGACGCCCGCGCGAGCGGCCCGGTCGGCACCCGCCGCGACGCGGGTTCCCGACCCGGCGCGCGCGACCACGAAGCCCGCGGCCGCCAGTTCGTCGTACGCGTCGACGACGGCGGCCCGCGAGACACCCAGGTCGGCGGCGAGAGTGCGCGACGGTGGCAGCGCGTCCCCGGGTGCGAGCCCGCCCTCCCGGAGCGCCGCGACGACGGCTCCGGCGATCCGATGGCGCAGCGGTGCCGCGGTGGGCGCGAGCTCGAGCCGGACGTGGACGTCGCGCGGGGTGCGGGCCATGCCGCGACTCTAATTGGTCTACCGCCTCGGGCAATTCCGGATCTGTCGACCGAACCGGTATTCGGCGACGATCCGTCCGTGACTTCCTTCACCGACATGACCCGTATCCGCAGGCTGCCCGAACGATCCCGCTCCGAACGGGCCGACCTCGACGCCGTTCTCGACGCGTGCTCCGTCGGCACGCTGGCGACCGTCGTCGACGGGATGCCGTGGGCGGTACCGATGTTGTACGCGCGGGTGGGTGACCGGATCCTGCTGCACGGCTCGACCGGCGCCGGCGCACTACGGCACGTCGCGGCCGCCGCCCCCGCAGTGCTGTGTGTCACCGTGCTCGACGCGATCGTGGTGGCGGACAACTTGTTCGACTCGTCGGCCAACTACCGTTCCGCGGTGGTGCGCGGGAATCCGATCCCGCTCGCGGCACACGAGGCGGAGCAGGCGTTGACGGCCCTGTCGGACGCCCTGGTTCCGGGGCGCAGCGCCGAGGTGCGGCCGGCGACGCGCAAGGAACTGGCCGCGACCCTCACCCTGGCGCTGCCGATCGAACCGGGACAGTGGACGGTCAAGATCCGCGCGGCGCCGCCCGGCGAGGGTGATCTGAACCCGGACGTGTGGGCCGGCATCGTGCCGATGCGAACGGTTGCGGGAGAAGCGGTCCGGGCGCCGTGGGTGCCGGACCGCGTCCCGACACCCCCCTCGGTGATCGCCCTCACAGGCGAGGGGGCGGCGCCGTAAAGATCGCGTCAATGCGCTCTGGTGCCGACGTCAGCGAAGTGTCAGGACAGCGCTGACGGGTTCCGGACGGGTGCAGGCTCCGGTGGTGCGCGTCGAACACCGACGCCACGCGCGACGCTGCGGTCCGGAGCGTGCGCCCGAATTCGAAGCCGGAAGGGAACGCCATGGCTGACTTGGCATACGTCGGGTTGATCATCGCTGTGTTCATCGTGTGCGCGCTGGTGCTGCGCGGACTGCAGTCGAGGAGCGTGCGGTGACCGCTGCGGGAACGGCCGGTGCCGTCGTCGTCGTGATCGCCGCCGCCCTGGTGGTCTACCTGCTCGTCGCGCTGCTGAACCCCGAACGGTTCTGACTCCGCGTGATCGACGAGCGGTCCCTGACACGCGCCAGCGTGGTCCCTGAAAGGTCACAGTCCACATGAATCCCGCTCTCGCCGCGGGACTGCAGGTAGCACTGGTCGTTGCCGTGCTCGCGATCCTGTACGTCCCCGTCGGTGACTACATGGCGAAGGTCTACACGACCGACACCGATCTCCGGTCGGCCGACCTGCGCCTGGAATCCTTCCTCTACCGGCTCTGCCGGATCGACCCGCGCGCCGAGCAGACCTGGTACGGCTACGCGGGCAGCCTGCTCGGCTTCTCCGCCGCGAGCGTGCTGCTGCTGTACCTCCTCCAACGCGTCCAGGGCGTGCTGCCGCTCGGCGGCGGGCTCGACGGCGTCAGCCCCGCCGTCGCGTTCAACACGGCGGCGTCGTTCGTCGCCAACACCAACTGGCAGTCGTACGTTCCCGAGACCACGATGAGCCACCTGACCCAGGCGGCCGGCCTGGCGGTCCAGAACTTCGTCTCGGCAGCGGTCGGCATGGCGGTGGCTGCCGCGCTGATCCGAGGCTTCGTCCGGGTGTCGCGCGGCGGCGAGGTCGGCAACTTCTGGGTCGATCTCGTCCGCGGCAGCCTGCGCATCTTGCTACCGATCGCGTTCGTCGTCGCGCTCGTGCTGCTGAGCCAGGGCGTGATCCAGTCTTTCCACACCGGATTCGCGTCGACCGGACTCGACGGCACGAGCGTCACCAACGCGCTCGCACCGGTCGCCTCGCAGGAGGCGATCAAGGAACTCGGCACCAACGGCGGCGGCATCCTCGCTGCCAACTCCGCGCATCCGTTCGAGAACCCGACACCGCTGACGAACGTCGTGGAGATCCTCGCGATCCTGCTCATCCCGGTCGCGCTGACCCGCACGTTCGGCACCATGGTCGGCGACCGCCGGCAGGGGCTGACGCTGCTGGCAGTGATGTCGACGCTGTACTTCGGGCTGCTCGCGGTCACGCTCGCCGCCGAGTCCGGAGCCCGCGGTGCGGCCGCGACCGCGGCCGGATCCATGATGGAAGGCAAGGAAGTTCGGTTCGGCATCCCCGGCTCGGCGCTGTTCGCCGTGTCCACCACCGGCACCAGTACCGGTGCTGTCAACTCGGCGCACGACAGCATGTCGCCGCTGGGCGGCGGCGCCGTGCTGCTGAACATGCTGCTCGGCGAGATCGCGCCGGGAGGTGTCGGCACCGGCCTCTACGGAATTCTCGTGCTGGCGCTGATCGCGGTGTTCGTCGGCGGCTTGCTGGTCGGCCGCACGCCCGAGTACCTCGGCAAGAAGCTGGGGCAGCGGGAGATCACGCTCGCGGCGTTGTCGGTCCTCGTGATGCCCGCGCTCGTCCTGATCGGCACCGGGGTCACGGTGATCCTCGGTTCCACCGCCGGATACCTCGGCAACAGCGGCGATCCGGGTAGCCCGCAGTCGATCCACGGTTTCACCGAGGTGCTCTACGCGTACGCGTCGGCGTCGAACAACAACGGCAGCGCGTTCGGCGGCCTCACCGTGACCAGCGACTGGTTCCAGTCGTCGCTCGGCGTGTGCATGTTGCTGGGCCGCTTCCTGCCGATCCTCTTCGTGCTCGCCCTCGCCGGATCACTCTCGGCGCAGCGCCGCACCCCGGCCGGCGCGGGCACCCTGCCCACCGCCGGCCCCATGTTCGCGGGCCTGCTCACCGGCACCGTCGTGCTGGTCGCGGCCCTCACCTTCTTCCCGGCCCTCGCTCTCGGGCCCATCTCGGAGGCCCTGCAATGAGTCTGCGGACAGATACGACAGATACGACCGTCACTACCGACGACACCGCTACCGACACCACCGTCCACCAGCCGGGCACCGGGCAGTCACCGGTGCGGGCAGGCATCTTCAGCCCCCGCCAGCTGATCACGTCGCTCCCGGGTGCGGTGCGCAAACTCGATCCGCGTCACCAGGCGCGCAACCCGGTGATGTTCGTGGTCCTGGTCGGGTCGATCGTCACGACCGTCATGGCGATCGCTCAGCCCACGCTCTTCGCGTGGCTGGTGGCCGCGTGGCTGTGGTTCACCGTGCTGTTCGCGAACCTCGCCGAGTCGGTCGCGGAGGGGCGCGGCAAGGCGCAGGCCGCGAGCCTGCGGAAAGTCAAACAGGACACCGTGGCCCGACGACTGACCGCGTCCGGTGCGATCGAGGAGGTCTCCGCCACCGCGCTCACCGTCGGTGACACCGTGGTGGTGTCGACCGGCGAGGTGATCCCGGGCGACGGCGACGTCGTCGACGGCATCGCCACCGTCGACGAATCCGCCATCACCGGCGAATCGGCGCCCGTGGTCCGCGAATCCGGCGGTGATCGCTGCGCGGTCACCGGCGGCACCACGGTGCTGTCCGATCGGATCGTCGTGCAGATCACGTGTGCGCCGGGGCAGTCGTTCGTCGACCGGATGATCGCGCTCGTCGAGGGGGCCGCACGCAAGAAGACCCCCAACGAGATCGCGCTGAACATCCTGCTCGCATCGCTCACGATCGTCTTCCTGCTCGCCGTCGTCGCGATCGGGCCGATGGGGCAGTACGCCGGTGAGGCGCAGGATCCGATCAAGTTGATCGCGCTGCTGGTGTGCCTGATTCCCACCACGATCGGGGCGCTGCTGTCCGCGATCGGGATCGCCGGGATGGACCGGCTGGTCCAGCGCAACGTCCTGGCGATGTCGGGACGGGCGGTGGAGGCCGCCGGAGACATCGACACGCTGCTGATGGACAAGACCGGCACCATCACCTTCGGCAACCGACGGGCGACGGCGCTGTATCCCGCCCCCGGTCGGTCCGAGGTCGAACTCGCGGCCGCCGCGCGGATGTCGAGTCTCGCCGACGGAACTCCCGAGGGGCGCAGCATCGTCGAGCTGTGCGCCGAACGATTCGGGCTGGTCACCGACGCCGCGGCACACGAGCGGGCCGGCGAGTTCGTGGCGTTCACCGCGCAGACCCGGATGAGCGGTCTGGACGTCGCGACCGCGGCCGGCCCACAGCGGGTGCGCAAGGGCGCCGGCGACGCCGTGCTGGCCTGGGTGGCCGGGTTCGGGGCGACCGTCGACCCGGCCGTGTCCGCCGCCGTGGAGAAGGTCGCGCTCGCCGGGGGCACCCCGCTGGTCGTCGCCGTCGCCGAGCGCGGCACCGCGACCGTGCTGGGCGTGATCGCCCTGACCGACGTGGTCAAGCCGGGGATCGCCGACCGATTCGCCGAGCTGCGCGCGATGGGCATCCGCACGATCATGGTCACGGGCGACAATCCGCTCACCGCGCGGGCGATCGCCGAGGAGGCCGGCGTCGACGACTTCATGGCCGAGGCGACCCCCGAGGACAAGCTCGACCGCATCCGCCGGGAACAGGAGGGCGGCCGGCTGGTCGCGATGACCGGGGACGGCACCAACGACGCGCCCGCACTGGCGCAGGCGGACGTGGGCGTGGCGATGAACACCGGGACGTCGGCGGCCAAGGAGGCCGGCAACATGGTGGATCTGGACTCGGATCCCACCAAGCTCATCGAGGTGGTCGAGATCGGCAAGCAGTTGCTGATCACGCGCGGCGCGCTGACGACGTTCTCGCTCGCGAACGATCTGGCGAAGTACTTCGCGATCCTGCCGGCGCTGTTCAGCAGCATCTACCCCCAGCTGGCGGTGCTGAACATCATGCAGCTGGCGAGCCCGCAGTCGGCGATCCTGTCGGCGGTGATCTTCAACGCCCTCGTCATCATCGGTCTGATCCCGTTGGCACTCAAGGGAGTCCGCTACCGGCCGGCGGCGGCGTCGAAGCTGCTCGGCCGCAACCTGTTGATCTACGGTGTGGGTGGTGTCGTCACCCCCTTCATCGGCATCTGGCTGATCGACCTCGTCGTCCGCCTCGTTCCTGGAATCGGGTGAACCCAATGAGATTCGGAATCACAATGCTCAAACAGGTGTGGGCCGGGCTGCTGGTGCTGCTCGCCCTCACCGCGATCCTCGGGGTGCTGTACCCGGCCGCGGTGTGGGGAGTCGGGCGCCTCGGTGCGGGCTCCGCGGAGGGGTCGCCGGTGGCCGACGCGGCCGGGTGCGTGGTCGGAAGCCGTTGGGTGGGAGTCGATCCCACGGCGCCGGCGGGCCAGCCGGACCCGTTCTTCCACAACCGAGTGGTCGGTTCGGTCACGGGCAACGACCCCTTCGCCACGGGCGACCCGGCCGCGGCGCTGCCGTCCAACCAGGGGCCCAGCAGCGAGGTGCTCGCCGGGTTCGTCGTAGCCCGGCGTGCCGCAGTCGCCGAACGGGAGGGGGTGGCGGCGACCGACGTGCCGGTCGACGCCGTCACCGGCTCCGGGTCCGGGATCGACCCGCACATCTCGCCGGAATACGCCGCGCTGCAGGTGCGCCGTGTCGCCGCCGCCAACGGCCTGAGCGAGGGGTGGGTGCGCGAGTTGGTCGCCGAGCACACCGACGGCCGGCAGTTCGGGTTCCTCGGGGCCGAGCGGGTGAACGTACTCGAGCTCAACGTGGCACTGGGACTGACCGCGCCTGGGTGCGGCCCGGTGGCGCCGGGTGAATGATGACGGGGTGAGCAACCTCGAGCCGGCCCGCCCGCGTCGACGCGGAGAACTGCGGATCTATCTCGGTGCGGCGCCGGGCGTGGGCAAGACGTACGCGATGCTCGGGGAGGCGCAGCGGCGGGTCGAGCGTGGCGGTGACGTCGTGGCGGCCGTCGTGGAGACCCACGGCCGCCCCCGCACCGCCGCGCAACTGTCCGGGCTCGAGGTAGTCGCACCGAAGCTGGTCCGGTACCGCGGCACCGCGATGCCCGAACTCGACGTCGAGGCGGTGCTGGCGCGTCGGCCCGCGGTGGTGCTGGTGGACGAACTGGCGCACACGAACACGCCGGGCAGCCGCAACGAGAAGCGTTGGCAGGACGTGAACGAACTGCTCGACGCGGGCATCGACGTGCTGTCGACGCTCAACGTGCAGCATCTGGAAAGTCTCAACGACGTGGTGCAGCAGATCACGGGCGTGGCGCAACACGAGACCGTGCCCGACGAGGTGGTGCGTTCGGCCGCGCAGGTGGAGTTGGTCGACATCACGCCGGAGGCGTTGCGGCGCAGGCTCTCTCACGGGAACGTGTATGCGGCCGACAAGGTCGATGCGGCGCTGGGTAACTACTTCCGGCGCGGGAATCTGACGGCGTTGCGCGAACTGGCGCTGCTGTGGGTGGCCGACCAGGTGGACGCGGCGCTCGCGAAGTACCGGGCCGAGAACAAGATCACCGACACGTGGGAGACGCGGGAGCGGGTGGTCGTCGCGGTCACCGGTGGCCCCGAATCCGAGACGCTGGTCCGCCGGGCCGGGCGCATCGCCGGTAGGTCCAGCGCCGAACTGATGGTCGTGCACGTCGTGCGCGGTGACGGTCGGGAAGGCGTCTCGGCCTCCGACATGGGCCGGGTGCGCAAGTTGGCGGCGAACATCGGCGCGAGCCTGCACAGCGTGGTGGGCGACGACGTCCCGACGACGCTGCTCGAGTTCGCCCGAGAGGTCAACGCCACGCAGCTGGTGATCGGGACGTCACGGAGGTCGCGATGGGCGCGGATCTTCGACGAGGGCATCGGGGCGGCCATCGTCCAGCAGTCCGGGAAGATCGACGTCCACATGGTCACGCACGACGAGGCCGCCACTCGCAGCCGAATCTCGATCCGCGGAAGCCGCGAGCGCCGGCTGGTGTCCTGGCTGGCGGCGGTGGTCGTGCCGTCGCTCGCGAGTGTGCTGATGGGGGTCGTCGACCGGTTCTCCGGTGTCGGGGGCCAGAACGCCCTGTTCTTCGTGGTAGTCCTGGCTGTCGCGTTGCTCGGTGGCGTCGGGCCGGCGATCGTGTCCGCTCTCGTCTCCGGGCTGCTGCTCAACTACTTCTTCACGGCGCCGCTCCACAGCCTCACGATCGCCCAGCCCGACAACTTCATCACCACCGTGGTGTTGCTGGTCGTGGCGGTCGCGGTCGCGGTGCTGGTCGACGCGGCGGCCGAAAGGGCGCGAGACGCCCGGCGGGCGTCACAGGAGGCCGAGCTGCTGGCACTGTTCGCGGGGTCGGTGCTACGTGGCGCGGATCTGCCGGCGCTGCTCGAGAAGGTGCGTGAGACATACGCACAGACGGGCGTCAGCGTGGTCCGGCGGGGCGACGGCGTGGTCAGTTCCGCGGGAGTGTCGCCGCCGACTTCCGTCGACGAGGCGGGGACCGTGTGCGAGGCCGGTGACGGCGAGTACGCGCTGCTGCTAGGGGGGAACGAACTGGGTGCGCGGGACCGAAAGGTTCTCTATGCGGTCGCGAATCAGGCCGTCGGGCTGATCCGCCAGCGTCAGCTCGCCGAGGAGGCGGGCCAGGCTTCGGCCCTGGCCGAGGCCGACCGGCTGCGCCGTTCGCTGCTCTCGGCCGTCAGCCACGACCTGCGCACCCCGCTCGCCGCCGTGAAGGCCGCGGTGTCGAGCCTGCGCAGCGACGACATCGAGTTCTCGCCCGAGGACACCGCGGAGCTGCTGGCCACCATCGAGGAGTCGGCCGACCAGCTGACCGCGCTCGTCGGCAACCTGCTCGATTCGTCGCGGCTGGCTGCGGGCGTCGTGAAACCGACGCTGCGACGGGTCTACCTCGAGGAGGTGGTGCACCGCGCGCTGGTCGGCGCCGGCTTCGGCGGGCCCGGTTCGGCGCGGCGGGTGCGGGATCAGGTGAAGGTCGAGGTGGGGGACGCCGCGGTGATGGCCGACGCCGGCCTGCTCGAGCGGGTGCTGGCCAACCTCGTCGACAACGCGCTCCGGCATGCGCCGGACGAGCCGGTGCGGATCGGTGCGGCCCGCATCGGCGACCGGACCACGATCACCGTGGCCGACACCGGGCGTGGGCTCGTGCGCGGCACCCACGAGCAGGTGTTCGACGCGTTCCAGCGGCTCGGCGACCGGGACAACACCACGGGCGTCGGGTTGGGGCTGTCGGTGGTCAAGGGATTCGTCGAGGCGATGGGTGGCACGGTGAGCGCGACGGACACCCCTGGCGGGGGTCTGACGATGGTGGTGGAACTGGCAGCCTGGCCCGGGGAGTCCACGGAGGACGGTGCGCCGGCGGGGCCGGCAGATGATGGGCCGGCGGGGCCGGCAGACGGTGCGGAGGGAGCCCGATGATCCGGGTACTGGTGGTCGACGACGAGCCGCAGATCCTGCGGGCGCTGCGGATCAATCTGAGCGTCCGTGGCTACGAGGTGACGACGGCGTCGACCGGGGCGGCCGCGTTGCGCGCGGCGGCCGACAAGCATCCCGAGGTGATCGTGCTCGATCTCGGTCTGCCCGACATGGACGGCATCGAGGTCCTCGCGGGCCTGCGGGGCTGGTGCACCGCCCCGGTGATCGTGCTGTCGGCGCGCACGGATTCGTCGGACAAGGTGGAGGCGTTGGATGCCGGGGCCGACGACTACGTCACCAAGCCGTTCGGGATGGACGAGTTCCTCGCGCGGCTGCGGGCCGCGGTGCGGCGCGGGGCGGCGGCAGCGGAGACCAGCGAACCGGTGGTGGTGACCGAGTCTTTCACGGTGGATCTGGCCGCGAAGAAGGTCACCCGCGACGGTTCGGAGGTGCACCTGACTCCCACGGAGTGGGGGATGCTCGAGATGCTCGTGCGCAACAAGGGCAAGCTCGTGGGGCAGAAGGAGTTGCTGCGGGAGGTGTGGGGTCCCGCGTACGCCACCGAGACCCATTATCTGCGTGTCTATCTCGCGCAGTTGCGGCGCAAGCTGGAGAAGGACCCGTCGCATCCGCAGCACCTGTTGACCGAGACCGGGATGGGGTACCGCTTCCAGGTGTGAACGGCGCGGTGGGTACTGTCGTCCGCCCCACCGCGGTGGCAGGATCGGTCCATGATCAGTCGCCACGTCAGCCGCGTGATCGCGGCGTCGCCGAATGCGGTGTACGAGTTCGCGTCCGATCCCGACAACCTGCCGAGGTGGGCGGCGGGTCTGGCCAGGACCGAGGTGGTGCGCGAGGGGGACGCGCTCGTGGTCGACTCGCCCATGGGGCGGGTCACCGTGCGGTTCGTGCCCCGCAACGGATACGGAATCGTCGATCACGACGTGACGCTGCCGTCGGGCGCGACCGTGACCAATCCGGTGCGGGTCCTCGCCCACCCCGAGGGTGCGGAGATCGTGTTCACGATCCGCCAGCTCGAACTCACCGACGACGAGTTCGACCGTGACACCCGCATGGTGGAGGAGGACCTCGACCGACTCGCGCGGCTGCTGACCTCGCCCTGAGCGCCCGAGTCCCCCGGGCGGCGCGGCGCGACACAGGGCGGATGGCAGGATCTTCACTCATGGCTGAACAGACTCCGAACTCCGCTCCCGCTCCGACCGAACTGTGGGTGGAGCGCACCGGCACACGCCTGTACACCGGTCGCAGCTCTCGCGGCGCCGAGGTGCGGATCGGATCGGAATCGGTGGAGGGCGTGTTCACGCCCGGCGAGCTGCTCAAGATCGCGCTGGCGGCGTGCTCCGGCATGAGCTCGGACTTCCCGCTGTCGCGCCGGCTCGGTGACGACTACGACGCGACGATCCGGGTCTCGGGTGCCGCCGACCGGGAGAACGAGGTGTACCCGCATCTCGAGGAGACGCTCGAGCTCGACCTGAGTGAACTCGACGAGGCGGCGCGGGACCGGCTGGTCGCGCTCGTCGAACGGTCGATCGACAAGGTGTGCACGGTCGGGCGCACGCTGAAGGCGGGCACCACGATCACCCTGAACGTCACGCAGGACTGAGCGCCGAGCCGTCCGCGACCCGAGCCCGCCGATCGATAATGGCCCCCATGTACGACACCGACGAGATCGAACGCCTCACCGCCTGGGTCCACGGCTACGTCCAGGGCGTCGGGTTCCGGTGGTGGACCCGGGCCCGGGCGCTCGAACTGGGGCTGGTCGGTCACGCGACCAACCACGCCGACGGCCGGGTGCTCGTGATCGCCGAAGGGTCGCGGGATGCGCTCGAGCGGCTCCTCGCGCTGCTGCGCTCGGGTGAGACGCCCGGAAGTGTGACCCTGGTGGTCGAGCACTTCGGTGCGGCGCGCGGGGGACTTTCCGGGTTCGTCGAGCGCTGATCCGCAGGTAGAGTCCACCGTCATGCATCTGAAGAGTCTGACGCTGAAGGGTTTCAAATCCTTCGCGTCCGCAACGACTCTGCGGTTCGAGCCCGGCATCACGTGCGTGGTGGGGCCCAACGGCTCGGGTAAGTCGAACGTCGTCGACGCGCTCACCTGGGTGATGGGCGAGCAGGGCGCCAAGGCGCTGCGCGGCGGTAAGATGCAGGACGTGATCTTCGCCGGCACCGCCGGGCGGAGCCCGCTGGGGCGTGCCGAGGTCACCCTCACGATCGACAACTCCGACGGTGCCCTGCCCATCGAGTACTCCGAGGTGTCCATCACCCGGCGGATGTTCCGGGACGGGGCCGGCGAGTACGAGATCAACGGCAACTCGTGCCGCCTCATGGACGTGCAGGAGTTGCTGAGCGACTCCGGCATCGGCCGCGAAATGCACGTCATCGTGGGCCAGGGACAGTTGTCGGCGATCCTCGAGTCCCGGCCCGAGGAGCGGCGCGCGTTCATCGAGGAGGCGGCCGGCGTCCTCAAGCATCGCAAGCGCAAGGAAAAGGCGGTCCGCAAGCTCGACGCCATGCAGGCCAACCTGGCCCGCCTCAACGACCTCACCGCGGAACTGCGCCGACAACTCAAGCCCCTGGGCCGGCAGGCCGAGGTCGCCCGCCGGGCCCAGACCGTGCAGGCGGATCTTCGGGACGCCCGCCTGCGCCTGGCGGCCGACGACCTCGTTGCGCGCCGCGCCGAGCTGGCGAACCAGACGCACGACGAGAAGCGCGCCCGCGAACAGCAGGAGGCGGTGCAGGCCGCACTGGACGCTGCGACCGCCGAGTTGGGCGGCCACGAGCAGGCGCTGGCCCGGCTGGCCCCGCAGGCGGAGGCCGCCGGCCAGACGTGGTTCCGGTTGTCGGCGCTGGCCGAACGGGTGAGCGCGACCGTCCGGATCGCGCAGGAACGCGCCCGGCATCTCGAAGCCGAGCCGGTGGCTGGTCGGAGCCAGGACCCCGACGAGATGGAGGCCCGCGCCGACCGGATCGCGCAGGAGGAAGCCGAACTGGTCGCGGCCGTCGAACTGGCGCGGGCGACCCTCGATGCTGCCCGCGAACAACTCGCCGACCGGGAGGAGGCGGCCGCGGCGGCCGAGCGGGCGCACCTGGCCGCGGTCCGCGCTGCGGCCGATCGCCGGGAGGGGCTGGCCCGGTTGGCCGGTCAGGTCGACACCCTGCGGACACGGGCCGAATCCGTCGACGCCGAGGTTGCCCGCCTCGACGTCGCGATCGAGGAGGCCCGACAGCGCGGTGACGCCGCGCAGGCCGAGTTCGACGCCGTCGCGGCCACGGTCGACGACCTGGACGCCGGTGAGGTGGGACTCGACGGCCAGCACGAACGTGCCGTCGCCGCACTGGAACTCGTCTCCGGACGGGTCGCGCAGCTGCAGGCCGAGGAGCGCGACGCGGGTCAGCAGGTGGTCTCGCTGAAGGCCCGCATCGACGCGCTGGCGATCGGTCTGGAACGCAAGGACGGCAGCGCGTGGCTGCTCGAACACCACACCGGCGGCCTCACCGGGGCGGTGGCCGAACTGTTGCACGTCGAAGCCGGATTCGAGGCGGCGGTCGCGGCGGTGCTCGGACCTGCCGCCGATGCCCTCGTCGCGGACTCGGCGCAGGCCGCGGCCGCCGCGGTGTGGGCGCTCGCCGACGGGGACGGCGGCCGGGCCGCGATCGTGTTCCCGGCCGAGACCGCGGTCGCGCCGGTGCTGTCGGATCTTCCCGGCGGTGCTCGGCCGCTCGTCGACGTCGTCGAGGTCCCGGACGGGGCGCGCGCCGGCGTCGTCGCGCTGCTCGGCGGTGTCGCGGTCGTCGAGTCCGTCGACGACGGGTTGGCACTGGTCGGCTCGACGCCCGGGTGGCGGGCCGTGACCCGGGCCGGGGACCTCCTCGGTCCCGGCTGGATCACCGGCGGCTCGGACCGGCGCCCCAGCACGCTCGAGGTGCAGGCGGCGATCGACGCGTCGGTCGCGGCGCTGGGGGACGCCGAACGCCGCTCGCAGGAACTGTCCGCGGCGCTGGCCGGTGCGCTGGCCGAGCAGCGCGACCGTGCGGAGGTGGCCGAGCAGACCCTCGCAGCGCTGCACGAATCCGATGCCGCACTGTCCGCCGTCTACGAGCAGCTGGGGCGGCTGGGACAGGTGGTGCGCACCGCGCGCGCCGAGTCCGATCGGCTCGTCGCGCAGCGCACCGAGGCAGAAGCGGGCCGGGGGGAGACGCTCGCGTCGCTCGCCGAGCTCGAGGAACGGCTCCGGCGCGCCGAGGAGGACGTGGACGCCCGGCCCGACGACGCGTCGGCGGCCCCGGGCGGTCACAGCGACGCCGAACGTGAGCTCGCGGCCGCCGCACTCGCCGAGGTGCGGGCGGTGGAGGTGGAGGCGCGGCTCGCGGTGCGGACCGCCGAGGAGCGAGCGGAATCCGTTCGGGGCAAGGCCGATTCGCTGCGCCGCGCCGCCCAGGCCGAGCGGGAGGCGCGGGCGCGTGCCGAGCGGGCGCAGCGGGCCCGGCAGGCCGCGGCCGCTGTCGCCGCCGCGGTCGCCGACGCGGGCACCCGGGTGGCGGCCCGGCTCGAGACCGCGGTGGCGGCCGCGGCCGCGGACCGGGACGAGCTGACCCGGCTGCGGGCGGCGCACACCGAACAGGTGGAGGCGCTCAAGGAGCAGGTGCGTCAGCTCACCGGGCAGATGGCGGCGCTCACCGACGCCGTCCACCGCGACGAGGTCGCCCGCGCGCAGGCAGCGCTGCGGATCGAGCAGCTCGAGCAGACAATCCTGGAGCAGCACGCGATTACCCCCGACGACCTGATCGCCGAGTACGGCCCCGACGTCCCGCTGCCGCCGTCCGAGCTGGAGATCGCGGAGTACGAGCAGGCCCGCGAGCGCGGCGAACAGGTCACCCGGCCCGCGCCGGTGCCGTACGACCGGGCCTCGCAGGAGCGGCGGGCCAAGCGGGCCGAGAAGGACCTGGCGACGCTCGGCAAGGTCAATCCGCTGGCGCTCGAGGAGTTCGCCGCGCTCGAGGAGCGCTACAACTTCCTCTCCACGCAACTCGAGGACGTCAAGAACGCGCGCAAGGATCTGCTCGGTGTGGTCGCCGACGTCGATGCGCGGATCCTGCAGTTGTTCACCGAGGCGTACACCGACGTCGAGCGGGAGTTCGTCGAGGTGTTCGCGACGCTGTTCCCGGGTGGCGAGGGTCGACTCGTACTGACCGACCCGTCGGACATGCTGACGACCGGTATCGACGTCGAGGCCCGCCCGCCCGGCAAGAAGGTCAAGCGGCTGTCGCTGCTGTCGGGCGGCGAGAAGTCGCTCACCGCCGTCGCCATGCTGGTCGCGATCTTCCGGGCCCGGCCGTCGCCGTTCTACGTCATGGACGAGGTGGAGGCCGCGCTCGACGACACCAACCTGCGGAGACTGATCGGGCTGTTCGAGCAGCTGCGGGAGAAGTCGCAGCTGATCGTGATCACGCATCAGAAACCGACGATGGAGGTCGCCGACGCGCTGTACGGCGTCAGCATGCGCGGGGACGGCATCACCACCGTCATCTCGCAGCGCCTGCGCGGCCAGAACCTGGTCGCCGGCTGAGCCGGCGCCGTGCACCCAGCGGCGTGCACCCCGCACGCCGTATCCGAACACTCCGGGAGAACCGATGAATGCCCACACCTTCCCCGTCCGGACCGCCGACGGAGCCACCGAGGACCTGAGCGCGTACCGGGGCAAGCTGCTGCTGATCGTCAACGTGGCGAGCAAGTGCGGCCTCACTCCGCAGTACGAGGGCCTCGAGGCGCTGTACCGCGCGCACGCGGACCGGGGCCTGCAGGTCGTCGGCTTCCCGTGCAACCAGTTCGGTGACCAGGAACCCGGCGACGACGCCGAGATCCAGGAGTTCTGCAGCGTCAACTACGACGTCACCTTCCCGGTGTACGCGAAGCTCGAGGTCAACGGCGACGACGCCCACCCGCTGTACCGATACCTGCGTGCCGCCGCCCCAGGCGACTTCGGCCCGGACCACGGTTTCCTGTACGAGCACGTGAGCAAGACCCGCCCCGAGGCGATCGGCACCGATGAGGTGAAGTGGAACTTCACCAAGTTCCTCGTCGATCGGGACGGTGAGGTGGTCCGCCGCTTCGAGCCCACCGTCACCCCCGAGCAGATCGCCGAGGACATCGCGGACCTGCTGTAGCACCTGCGGTGCGGCGCGCGGCCGATTCGCCCGGGGGCTCCGCGGCGGCGCGTCGCCTGACAGGATGTCGGTGTGACTACCGGAGCCTGGATAGCAATAGCGGCCGTACTGGCCGTCCTCGTCGTGGCACTCGTCGTCGGCCTGATTCTGGCCCGGCGCCGCCGCGTCAGCCTCGCCGCGCCCGAGAAGCCCGAGCTGACCGAACGTCCGAAGGACCGTTCGGGTGGTTATCAGGCCGGGGGAGGCTTCAACTTCAGTCAGGGCCCGTCCGCCACCGCGCCGCCGAAGGTGCCCCCGGCCGCACCGAAGACGCCGCCCGCTCCGCCGGTGCCTCCGGTGGTGCCGCCGGTTCCGCCCACCCCGGCCCCGGAGCCGAAGGCCGAGCCGATCGCGCCCGAGCCCGTCGCACCGCCCGAGCCGGTGGCACCGCCCCAGCCCACGGTGGCGCCCGAGCCCGTCGTCGAGGAGCCCGCGCCGGCCGCGGAACCCGTCGCCGAGGAGTCGGCTCCGGCCGCCCCGCCCGCCGAGCCCGCGGCTCCTGCCGAACCCGAGGCGCCCGCCGAGCTTGCTCCCACGCCGGAGCCGCCCGCCCCGCCCGCGCCCGAACCCGCCGCCCCCGACTCGGTGGTCGTGGTCGAGCCGGAGCCGGGCGCCGCGGCACCCGCGATCGAGGAGATCGCTCCCACCGCGGGCCGCCTGGATCGTCTGCGTGGCCGGCTGTCGCGGTCGCAGAACGCGGTCGGCAAGAGCCTGCTGGGCCTGCTCGGCGGTGGCGACCTCGACGAGGACTCGTGGGAAGAGGTCGAGGACACGCTGCTGATCGCCGACCTCGGCACCGCGACCACCACCAAGGTCGTCACTCGGTTGCGCGAGGAGATGGCGGCGCGCGGTGTCCGCACCGAGGCCGAGGCGCGCGCCGTGCTGCGCGAGGTGCTCGTCGACGAACTGCGTCCCGAGATGGACCGCTCCATCCACGCGCTCCCGCACGCCGACCATCCGGCGGTGCTGCTCGTCGTCGGTGTCAACGGCACCGGCAAGACCACGACCACCGGCAAGCTCGCGCGCGTCCTCGTCGCCGACGGCCGTCGGGTGCTGCTCGGCGCGGCCGACACCTTCCGCGCGGCCGCGGCCGACCAGTTGCAGACGTGGGCCGAGCGCGTGGGTGCCGAGGTGGTCCGCGGCAAGGAGGGCGGCGATCCCGCCGCGATCGCGTTCGACTCCGTCGCCCGGGGCATCGAGGACGGTGTCGACTGCGTGCTCATCGACACGGCCGGACGCCTGCACACCAAGACCGGCCTGATGGACGAGCTGGGCAAGGTCAAGCGCGTGGTCGAGAAGAAGGCCGCCGTCGACGACGTCCTGCTGGTGCTCGACGCCACCGTCGGGCAGAACGGCCTCATGCAGGCCCGGGTGTTCGCCGAGGTCGTCGACATCACTGGTGTCGTGCTCACCAAGCTCGACGGCACCGCCAAGGGCGGCATCGTGTTCCAGGTCCAGCACGAGCTCGGTGTGCCGGTCAAGCTCGTCGGTCTCGGCGAGGGCGCCGACGACCTCGCGCCCTTCGAACCGGGGGCCTTCGTCGACGCGCTGCTCGGCTGACCCTCCTTCCTCCCGCCGCTGCCCGGTCCCTGAACCCAGGGGCCGGGCAGCGGCGTTTCGCGGCCTTCGGGCCGTTCGACCGGCTCCTCGGGGCCGGAAACGCCGCCAGGAAACGCGACCGCAACACGAGGGGCCGATCCGTTCACGTGCCCGAAACCGCGGAAAACCACGGACGAAACACCGCCTGAGCAGTCTGTGTCTGCAGAACGACAAGACAGACGAGGAGGCTCACCGTGGACTTTCCCACTCTCGGAGCCCCGGACACCGGGGACACCGCGTGGATGCTCATGAGCGCCGCGCTGGTGCTCCTGATGACCCCGGGTGTCGCGTTCTTCTACGGCGGCATGGTCCGCGCGAAGAACGTGCTGAACATGATCATGATGAGCGTCGGCGCGATGGGCGTCGTCGGCGTGCTGTGGGTGCTGTTCGGCTATTCCGTCGCCTTCGGTGACGACAAGGGCGGCGTGATCGGGGATCCGACCGAGTTCTTCGGCCTGAGGGGACTGTTCGGGGGCGACTACCTCGGCGACGCGGAGACGGGAGCCGCAGTGTCGATCCCGCTGGTCGGCACGGTTCCGGCCCTGGTGTTCGTCGCCTTCCAGGCGATGTTCGCGATCCTCACGGTCGCGCTGATCTCGGGTGCGGTCGCCGACCGTATGAAGTTCGGTGCCTGGCTGCTGTTCGCGGGGCTGTGGGCGACGGTCGTCTACTTCCCGGTTGCGCACTGGGTGTTCTCGTTCGACGGGGTCACCGCCGCGACCGGTGGTTGGATCGCGAACAAGCTCGGTGCCATCGACTTCGCCGGCGGCACGGCCGTGCACATCAACGCCGGTGTCGCGGGTCTGGTCCTCGCGCTCATGCTGGGTAAGCGTCGCGGCTGGCCCAAGACGCCCTTCCGGCCGCACAACCTGCCGTTCGTGATGCTCGGTGCCGCGCTGCTGTGGTTCGGGTGGTTCGGCTTCAACGCCGGTTCGGCCGTCGGCTCCAACGGCGTCGCGGCTGCCGCGTTCGTCACCACCATCGTCGCGACCTGCGCCGCGATGCTCGCCTGGCTGCTGGTCGAGAAGCTCCGCGACGGTCACGCCACCACCCTCGGCGGCGCGTCCGGCATCGTTGCGGGCCTGGTCGCCATCACCCCCGCCTGCTCGTCCGTGGACGTCGTCGGCTCGATCGTGATCGGCGTGGTCGCCGGTGCACTGTGTGCGCTGGCCGTCGGCCTCAAGTACCGCTTCGGCTACGACGACTCGCTCGACGTGGTGGGCGTCCACCTCGTCGGCGGTCTCGTCGGAACGCTGCTGGTCGGTCTGGTCGCCACCGACGCCGCCCCGGCCGGTGTCGACGGGCTGTTCTACGGCGGCGGACTCGACCAGTTGTGGCGTCAGGCGGTCGGCGCGGGCGCGGTGCTCGTGTACTCCTGCATCGCTACGGCCGTCATCGCGCTTATCGTGAAGGTCACGATCGGACTGCGGGTCGGCACCGAAGCCGAGGTTCGCGGCGTGGACGAGAGTGAGCACGCCGAGAGCGCCTACGACTTCGTCGCACTCGCCGGTAGCCCGGTCCCGGGGCGCGCACCGGCGCCCGCAACTGTTGCCGCCAGGGAGGCATGAGGTTATGAAGCTGATCACCGCAATCGTCAAGCCGTTCACGCTCGAGGATGTCAAGACGGGACTCGAACAGGCTGGTGTACTCGGTATGACGGTCAGCGAGGTCCAGGGGTACGGGCGGCAGAAGGGCCACACCGAGGTCTACCGCGGAGCCGAGTACTCGGTGGACTTCGTGCCCAAGGTCCGGGTGGAGGTCGTCGTGGACGACGCCGTCGTGGACAAGGTCGTCGAGGTCATCGTCGAGGCCGCCCGCACCGGCAAGATCGGCGACGGCAAGGTCTGGGTCACCTCGGTCGAATCGGTCGTCCGGGTTCGCACCGGCGAACGGGGCGCGGATGCCATCTGACCCTCACGGGTCCGGATTTCACGGCCCTGATCCAGTCGCCCTCACGGCGGCCGGGTCGGGGCCGTTCCGGTCCCAGGACCCCGACACCGTGACCGGCGCCGCCCGCCCCGACGACGCGGGTGATCTCGCGCGGGCCCGCGAACAACTGCTCGCGGGCGGCACACGCAACCACCGGCTCGACGCCGCCGCGCTGCGGCACGCGCTGGTCGACCTGCACGAGTTCTGGCTCACCACAAAAGGAAACGAGCTGGGGATCCGACCCGACTCCGGCTTCGCGATCGTCGCGGTCGGGGGACTGGGCCGTCGCGAGATGATGCCGTACTCGGACCTGGACCTGATCCTGCTGCACGACGACGTGGACCCGGCCGTGGTCGCGCGGGTCGCCGACCAGCTGTGGTATCCGCTGTGGGACGCGCACATCAAGCTCGACCACAGTGTGCGGACGGTGCCGCAGGCGCTTCAGGTGGCCGCCACCGACCTCACCGCGACGCTCGGCATGCTCGAGGCGCGGCACATCGTGGGCGACGTCGAACTGAGCCACCTGCTCATCGGCGGGGTACGCCGGCAGTGGCGCACCGGAATCCGTTCGCGCTTCGACGAACTCGTCGAGCAGGCGCAGTCGCGGTGGGCGCGCAGCGGCCAGATCGCGCACCGTGCCGAACCGGACATCAAGAACGGCCGGGGCGGCTTGCGCGACGTCCAGTTGCTCAACGCGCTGTCCATCGCCCAGCTCACCGACGGTATGCCCGGACTCGGCCCCGACACCCCCGGCGGTGGTCTCGCGCTGGCGCACCGCCGGCTGCTCGACGTCCGGACCGAACTGCACCGCGTCGCGCGGCGCTCGCGGGACCAGCTGCGCGCCCAGGACGCCGACGAGATCGGGGCCGCGCTGCGGATCGGCGACCGGTTCGACCTGGCGCGCACGCTCAGCGACTGCGCCCGGACCATCGGGTACTCGGTGGACGTGGGACTGCGCACCGCCGGCAACTCGCTGCCGCGGCGCGGACTGTCGAAGCTGCGCCGGGTGCCGCTGCGCCGGCCGATCGACGAGGGGGTCGTCGAGCAGTCGGGGGAACTGGTCCTCGCCCGCGACGCCCGGCCCAAGCGTGATCCCGGGCTGGTGGTGCGGGTGGCGGCGGCGTCGGCGACCACCGGACTGCCCATCTCCGCGTCCACGCTGGGGCGGCTGTCCGACAGCGCGCCGGAACTGCGCGAACCGTGGCCCAAGGGCGCGCTGGCCGACCTGCTGGTGCTGCTGGGGTCCGGGCAGCGGGCGATCCCGACGATCGAGGCGCTCGACCGGACCGGGCTGTGGGGCCGGCTGCTGCCCGAGTGGGGGGCCGTGCGGGACCTGCCCCCGCGCGACGCCGTGCACACGTGGACCGTCGACCGGCACCTCGTCGAGGCGGTCGCGCAGGCGGGTGCGCTCACCACGCGGGTCTCCCGGCCCGACCTGTTGATGCTGGGGGCGCTGCTGCACGACATCGGCAAGGGCCGCGGCGGCGACCACAGCGTCGTCGGCGCCGAGCTGGCGGCGCAGATCGGCGCGCGGCTGGGGCTGTGGCCGTCGGACATCGAGATCCTGACCGGCATGGTGCGCCACCACCTGCTGCTGGCCCAGACCGCGAGCCGCCGCGATCTCGACGATCCGGCGACCGT
This sequence comes from Rhodococcus sp. SGAir0479, assembly GCF_005484805.1. Classification (NCBI taxonomy): domain Bacteria; kingdom Bacillati; phylum Actinomycetota; class Actinomycetes; order Mycobacteriales; family Nocardiaceae; genus Rhodococcus; species Rhodococcus sp. SGAir0479. The sequence goes on along the minus strand of NZ_CP039432.1, from coordinate 2,468,189 downwards.
GGAGTCGGTCGTCGAGAAGGTCGGCGGCGATCCCGTGCTGCTCGAGCTGCTGCACGCCCTCGCCGAGGCGGACTCGCTCGCGACCGGCCCCGGCGTGTGGGGCGACTGGAAGTCGTCGCTCATCGGGGAACTCGTGCGCCGCTGCCGGCTCGCGATGGCAGGGGAGCCGCTGCCGGTACCCGACCCGATCGACCCGGCGCTCGTCGACCTGGCCGCGCAGGGCGGCGTCCACGTCACGCTCGACCCGGGCACGGCGGCACACACGTATCTGGTGACCGTCGTCGCGCCCGACAGCCCCGGGTTGTTGTCGCACGAGGCGGGCGTGTTGGCGCTCAGCTCGCTGCGGGTGCTGTCCGCGTCGCTCGGCCATCACGGCGAATCGGCGATCAACGCGTTCGTCGTGGCCCCCAGGTTCGGCGCGCCACCCCAGGCCGGTCTGCTGCGGCAGGAACTCGTCCGGGCGATCGGGGGCGACGTCGACGTCCTCGAGCTGCTGGACACGAAGGAGCGGGAGGCCCGCGAGAACCAGGCGCTCGAGGATCGGACGTCCGCGGCCGTGCCGGTGCAGTACGCGCAGGCGCCGCCCCGGGTGATCTGGTTCGACGCCCCGGACGGCGCCGAGCCGGGCGAGGTGATCGTGGAGGTGCGCGCCGAGGACCGGCCGGGACTGCTCAGCCGGCTGGCCCGGGTGTTCGAGCGGCACGGCGCCGACGTGCGCTGGGCGCGGGTGAGCACGCTGGGGTCCGCCGTGGTCGACGCGTTCTGCATCCGGCAGTCCGACGGCGACACCCGCGCCGGCCGTGAACGCCTCGAGCGCGCGATCCTCGCGGTCGTGCCGGCCCCGCAGCCGAAGAAGAAGGAGGAGTGAGCGCGTTCGCGCCCCGCCGCCGCAGGGTTGCCGCGCGGTGGCAGGGGTCAGAACGGTTACCCTGGTCGGAGAATATTCACGGCTTGCAGCCAGACCAGCACAGAGCTCAGGAGCGCATTCGGTGTTCGAATCCCTTTCCGACCGGTTGACCGGAGCCCTCAAGGATCTGCGTGGCAAGGGTCGCCTCTCCGGAGCCGACATCGACGCCACGTGCCGCGAGATCCGTCTCGCGCTCCTCGAGGCCGACGTCGCGCTCCCCGTCGTCCGTTCCTTCATCGCCAAGATCAAGGAACGCGCGAAGGGCGCCGAGGTCTCGGCCGCGCTCAACCCGGCGCAGCAGGTCGTCAAGATCGTCAACGAGGAGCTCGTCGGCATCCTCGGTGGTGAGACGCGGCGCCTGCAGTTCGCGAAGACGCCGCCCACCGTGATCATGCTGGCCGGTCTGCAGGGTTCCGGTAAGACGACCCTCGCCGGCAAGCTGGCCAAGTGGCTGAGGGACCAGGGTCACACGCCGCTGCTCGTCGCCTGTGACCTCCAGCGTCCGGGCGCGGTCAGCCAGCTGCAGATCGTCGGTGAGCGTGCCGGTGCGGCCGTGTTCGCGCCGCACCCCGGCACGTCCGTCGGCGGCGGGGAGAACCCGCTCGGCATCTCGGCGGCCGATCCGGTGGAGGTCGCGCGCGCCGGTGTCGAGGAAGCCCGCTCCAAGCAGTACGACGTGGTCATCGTCGACACCGCGGGTCGCCTCGGTATCGACCAGGAACTCATGGCGCAGGCCGCGGGCATCCGCGACGCCGTGCAGCCGGACGAGACGCTGTTCGTGCTCGACGCCATGATCGGCCAGGACGCGGTGCACACCGCGGAGTCGTTCAAGTCGGGTGTCGGCTTCACCGGTGTCGTGCTCACCAAGCTCGACGGCGACGCGCGCGGTGGCGCCGCGCTGAGCGTCCGCGAGATCACCGGCGAGCCGATCCTGTTCGCCTCCACCGGTGAGAAGCTCGAGGACTTCGACGTCTTCCACCCGGACCGCATGTCCAGCCGCATCCTCGGCATGGGCGACGTGCTCACGCTCATCGAGCAGGCCGAGCAGGTGTTCGACGCGCAGCAGGCCGAGGCCACCGCCGCGAAGATCGGCTCGGGTGAGCTCACGCTCGAGGACTTCCTCGAGCAGATGATGGCAGTGCGCAAGATGGGCCCGATCGGCAACCTTCTCGGCATGCTGCCGGGCGCCGGTCAGATGAAGGACGCGCTCGCCAACGTCGACGAGAAGCAGCTCGACCGCATCCAGGCGATCATCCGCGGCATGACGCCGGCCGAGCGCGAGAACCCGAAGATCATCAACGCCTCCCGCCGGCTGCGCATCGCGAACGGTTCCGGCGTGAAGGTCTCGGACGTCAACCAGCTGGTCGACCGATTCTTCGAGGCCCGCAAGATGATGGCCGCGATGGCCGGGCGCATGGGTATGCCGGGCGCGCGCAAGCAGCTCAAGGGCAAGAAGGGGAAGAAGGGCAAGAAGGGCGGCAAGGGCCCGACGCAGCCGAAGATCAAGGGCGGGTTCCCGGGCGGTTTCCCCGCGGGCATGCCCGGCGGCATGCCGGCCGGGTTCCCCGACCTGTCGAAGATGCCCAAGGGCCTCGACCAGTTGCCCCCGGGCCTTGAGGGCCTGGACCTGTCGCAGCTCAAGCTTCCCAAGAAGTAGACCGCGGTGACGTCGTTCCACCTGCGGGGCATCGGTCTGCCCGACGAGCAGCCGCTCGAGTTGTGGGTCCGGGACGGGCAGATCACCGACGAGCCGGTTCCGGGTGCGCAGACGCTGTGCACCGCGGGCTGGATCCTGCCCGGGCTCGTCGACGCCCACTGCCACATCGGCATTCGCTACGGCGGGGGCGCCGAAGACCTGGACGGCGCACTCGCGCAGGCCCGCATCGAGCGGGACCGTGGTGTGCTGCTGGTCCGCGACGCCGGGTCGCCGGTGGACACCCGATCGCTCGACGACGTGGCCGGGTTGCCGCGGATCATCCGCGCCGGCCGGCACATCGCCGCGCCCAAGCGCTACATCCGCGGTCTGCCGGTGGATCTCGAGGACGAGTCGCAGCTGCCCGACGAGGTGGTGCGGCAGGCCCGCGGCGGGGACGGCTGGGTGAAGCTGGTGGGCGACTGGATCGACCGTGAGGTCGGTGATCTGGCGCCGCTGTGGAGCGACGAAATCCTCGTCGACGCGATCGCGGCCGCGCACCGCGAGGGCGCTCGGGTCACCGCGCACGTGTTCGGGGAGGACGCGCTGCCGGGTCTTCTCGCTGCCGGAATCGACTGCATCGAGCACGGCACCGGCCTGACCGACACCACGATCGCCATGATGGCCGAGCGGGGTACCGCGCTGGTCCCGACGCTGATCAACATCGACAACTTCCCGGAGATCGCCGACGGCGCCACCCGGTTCCCGGTGTACGCCGCGCACATGCGCGATCTGTACGCCCGGGTGAACGACACCATCGGCGGCGCCCGCGACGCCGGCATCCCGATCTACGCGGGCACCGACGCCGGCGGGCACGTCCGGCACGGCCGGATCGCCGACGAGGTCGCCTCCCTCGGGAAGGTCGGCATGACGCCCACCGAGGCTCTGGGCGCCGCGTGCTGGAATGCGCAGGCATGGCTCGGCGGTGGCGGGCTCGCGGCGGGTGCACCCGCGGATCTCCTTGTGTACGAGCAGGATCCGCGCACCGGGCCCGAGGTCCTCTCGCAGCCGTCGCTGGTTGTCGTGGGTGGCGAGGTCGTGACGGCGCGGGGTTCGTTCGCCTGACGTCGGAAACCGCGCTCGTTGTCGCGGTGTCGCAGGACGTTCCCGTACCGACAACGCGTGCGACTCCGCCGAAACCTTTGCGACGCGGGTGAATCGGCCGCTCAGGGCGTTGCGCCGGCGGCGTCGATCCGGCTCGGCAGTGCCGGTAGGTGGGCGCTGCCCCAGTGCTCGACGATCCGGCCGTCGCGCACCCGCATCACGTCGACGGCGTCGAACGCGGCGGGGCGTCCGGAGGGCGGAATGCCGAGGAACGCTCCGCGGTGGCTGCCGTGGTACGTCAGGTAGGTGGTGACCAGGTCGCCGTCGACGGACTGCCAGTGGATCTCGGCCCGGAGATCGGGGAACGCGCCGCGCATCGACTGATAGAGCAGCTTCGTCCCGGACTTGTCGGGTGCGAGTCCGGGATGCGGGGTGTGGTCGACGTAGTCGTCGGCGAACAGTTCGTCGAACACCGCGAAATCGCCGCTGCCGTGCACCTCCTCCGCGTTCCGCCGGATCACGGCCTTCGCGGCCGCACCGTCGGTCTCGCCTGTCGAGGTGGTCGCAAGAGGTACGGCGGTGGGCGAGACGGCGGCATGGCGCCCGTTCGAGTTCGCCGCCCGACGGCCGATGCTGTCCGCGAGCAGCGGCGTCTCACGGCGAACGTGGTCGCCGTACGCCGCGGCGCACGCCGCGGCCGCGTCCTCGAAGACGATCCCGCGTTCGTCGAGGTGGGCAAAGTAGTCCCCGGTAGGGGAGACGAGGATCCGGTCGGTGACGGTGCACCGGCCGTCGCCGTCGGGTTCGGCCCGCAGCTCCCACGTCACGTCCACCGTCGTGCGCCCTGCCGCGGACACGACCTCCGAGGTCGACACCATCCGGCAGTGGTGCGGGTCGGTGACGGCGCCGACGAAATGGTGGATCAGGAGGGCGTCGTCGATCGTCTCCACGCCGATCCAGATCGGCCGCCCGTCCTCGGAGGCGCCGACGCCGGTCGTGAGGTGGTCCGGGGGACAGCACCGCCGGTACTCCGCGTCGGACAGCGAGTACAGCCACTCCGCGATGTCCACCCGGCGCGCGGGCACGTCGATGACGGCCGTATGGACCGAGTCCGTGAGCAGGCGAGTGGACATCGGCGTCCCCCAGGTGCTGCGAGGTGCGTCGCGCCGAGATCGACCGCGACATCGACACGCTAACGCCGGGACCGGTCGACCTGTGGGTGCTCACCGGAATGGTTGCAGCATCGACACCGGCGGGACCCGAAGCATCCACCGGTGTCGGGAGTGACGCCCGGGCAACCAACCTATTCGGTCACGCGGGCCGGCACGCGAGCGGACAGTGACAAGCACAGCGCGCCGACGGACGTCACGACCGCGGCGACCGGTGCCAGCTCGGCGACCCCGAAGCCCACTGTCAGGCCGCCGAGAGCAGCGCCGCCGGCAATACCCAGGTTGAGCACGGTGACGACCACGCTGCCTGCCGCAGGACGAAACTCCGGGGAAGCCAGCCGGAGAACCCGTACCTGCATCGCGGCGGGGAGCACTCCGACCACCGTTCCCCACAGCACGATGGTGGTCACGAACACTGCCGGGACGGCAGGCGCGGCCGCCAGCATCGCGAACGCCGTCAGCGCCGCGAACGCCGACACGGGCAGTGTTGCGCTGGGCCACCGGTCCGACAGCCATCCCGATATCGCTACGCCGATCGCCCCGGCGGCACCGAACAGTACGAGCACGGCTGCCACAGCCCCGGAGTCGAATCCCGCGACGTCGGTGACCACCAGCGAAACGTAGGTGAACAACACGAAGTGCCCTACCAGCACGAGCGCCGCAGCCAACGCGGTGCCGAGGCACAGGATCGCGCTGCGATCCCACCGGATCACCGACCTCGGGCGGGGACCGGACGTCTCGGTATCGGCGAGTATCGGTACGAGGGCACCTGCGACGAGGGCCGACACCACGGACGCACCTGCGAAGACGCCGCGCCAACCGACGGTGTCCACGAGTGCAGTCGCGACCGGAAGCCCGGCGCACCCCGCGATGGTCGGGCCGGACAACACGATCGCCAACGCACGTCCGAGCCGCTCGGGTGCAACGGTGTCGGCAACGTGGACGACGATCAGAGCCCAGAACACCCCGTGCCCCGCCGCGGCGAGCACTCGGCCGGCCAGCGCCACCCCGAAACTCGGCGCCGACGCCGTGACCAGTCCGGCGATCGCGACCACCCCGAGCGCTGCCGGAATCAACCGAGTTCGGCGGACACCCGCCGTGACTCGTACGAGTGGCACGCCGGTCACCACGATCGTCAGCGCCCAGGCCGTGACCAGCGTGCCGGCCAGTGCCGGGTCCACTGCGAGGCCGCGCCCGATCTGCGGAAGTAGACCCGACGGCAGCATCTCCATCGTCACCGTGGCGAATGAGGCAAAGGTGAGCGCGATCAGCACCGTCCACGGCATCGACGGTGTCGCCGGGGGCGGAGTGGGAAGTTGCCGTGTCGGAGCAGTTTTCGGTGTGGTCGAACCTTCGGTGTCGGTCATCACCCGACGCTAAACTTTGACATCGGTGTCAAGGTCAAGGAGAGACATGCGGATCGGTGAACTGTCTCGGCGGACCGGGCTCACCCCCCGGATGCTCCGCTATTACGAACAGCAAGGTTTACTTCAGCCGAACCGAAGTGCCAACGGGTACCGCGACTTCAGCGAGCGCGATGTCGAACGCGCGCAGACGATTCGTGATCTCGTCACCTCGGGCGTGCCCACGCGTCTGATTCCCGCGGTTCTGGACCGGCGCGACGGTGCACGAGTCGGCTGGACAGGTGAGTGCGATCGAATTCTCGCCGGACAGCTCAGCAGCGAGATCGAGAGCCTCGACAGTCGCATCGCCTGTCTGACCCGCAGCCGCAACGCCCTGGACGAATTGCTCGGACTCGGGCCTGTGCAGCTCCGGTCGGAACGGGCGGACAACTGAGCTGTCACGCCGGCGCCGGTGGACGCGACGGCAACGCATTCACCCGAAGCGAGGGAGAAGTCGGGGGCACACCGGCTGTCGATTCGCGACGTCATTCGTCGCGGCACATGGTGCGCGAGGGGGGACTTGAACCCCCACGTCCTGAGACACTGGAACCTAAATCCAGCGCGTCTGCCAATTCCGCCACTCGCGCGAGCGATGTCAGCCTACGCCACCGGTGGCCGGGCCCGGCCTGCAGGATCGGCCACCGGAAGGCCGCGGGCGCACCGGCTACGCGGACAACGGTTTCCGTGCCGGCCCGCGCGTTCGTCGGCTCCGCCACACCGCATTGAGCAGTGCCGTCTGCGGCACGTCGAGTGATGCGGCCGCCGCACCGAGCAGACCGAGCGCCTCGGTCTCCGGAATGTCCGAACGGCCGTCGTCGAGTGCCGCCGCGACGAAGCCGCATATCTCGCCGAGCGCGAGGGGACCGACCAGGCCGAGCTGCAGGACGAACGTCTCCCAGGTCGTGGTGCCGAGGCCCGGGACGCCGGTGAGGGCGTCCCACGCGTTGCGTCCGTCGCCGATCCGCCCGCTGCTGTCGATTCCGGACGTGACGAGTGCGGCCGCGGCGGCGGCGGCCGCTTCGGCCTTGGTCGTGTAGTTCCCGGGCACACGCTGCCGGTTGCCGAGGACCGCGGCCAGGCGATCGGGTGCGGACGTGAACGACGCGAGGGCGGTGAGATCGTCGAGACGCGTGCCGCGATGCGCCCGCCAGGCGGTGACGACCCGCCGCACCCCCGACGTCGGGGTGCCGTAGGTGGCGCGAGCCGAGAAGACGGCGTCCAGCAGTGCCGCCTCGATCTCGCCGGGCCACCCCGCCGGCCAGAGGGTGTGCCCGCCGGGCAATACGTCGCCGGCGACGGCGGCGAGCGTGCGGACCGCGTTGTGCTTCATGGTTCCCCCCATGTGTTCGGTTGTGTCGCGGACGGTAACCGCCGCCCCCGACAGGGCCGCGCCGTCGCCGGAGGGACGGGACCGCACGGATGCGGCCTGCCGTCAAGGAGATCACAAATTGATAACGATCAACGTGAGGTTTCCCTCAGGTTTGTGGACATCCATGCATGGGGCCTGACCCGCAGTTTCTCGACCTACTGGCGAGTCACTTTTTGACGTTCCTGTGGCCAACGTCACTCGATACTCGCTGGTAGAAAGCGCGCCGCAAGTAAACGTGAGGATTCCCTCATGATTCTGTGCCAACCTTGTGGAGCCCGGATTCGCGCGTTCCAAGCGTGTCCGAGGGGTGCCGCGGGTTTGAAGAATTGCGCGTCAGCTCTGCCGAGGGCGGCCGAACCACCACCTAACCCCCGTCCAGGGGACCAGGAGAGGACACAACTTCAGTGACGATTGACGACACTGCAGGAAACGGACGAACCCCCAAGGAGCCCAGCCAGTTCGGTGCCGATCGGGCACCGGTCCGGTCCGCCGCGCAGGGCCCGCTCGTCGACCGGCTGCGCGCCGGGGAGCCGTACGCGCTCGCGTTCGGTGGTCAGGGCGCCCCGTGGCTGAGCGCCCTCGCCGAGCTCACCCGCGACAGTGGCCTCGAGCCGACGCTGACCGAGCTGGTGAACGATGCCGCGGCGATCCTCGAGCCCGTCGCACAGGATCTGCTCGTCGTCCGTCCCGTCGGCTTCGATCCCATCGCGTGGATCCTCGAGCAGGAGCTCGCCGACGACGAGGACACCACCGGTGCCGCCGTGCCGTCCGCAGCCGCGTTGACCTCCGCCGCGGTGTCCCTCCCCGGTGTCTTCCTCACCCAGCTCGCCGCGCTGCGGGCACTGCAGCAGCAGGGTCTCGATCCCGAGATCAACGCCCCCGTCGCCACCATCGGCCACTCGCAGGGCCTGATCGCCGCGGCCGCCGTGGCCGGTGCGGGTGCGGCCGACAGCGCGCTGCTCGCCACCGCGCAGCTCATCGGTGCGGGCGCCGGTCTCGTCGGTCGCCGCCGCGGCATCATCGCCGCCGCGGACCGGTCGCCGATGCTCGCCGTCTCGAACGTCGATCCCGAGCGCCTGAGCGCGATCGTCGCGGAACTCGCGCAGGGCCAGGAGCCCGAGCGTGCCGCCGTCATGGCCATTCGCAACGGTCGTCGTCGCGTCGTGCTGTCCGGCCCGCCGGCGCAGCTCGCGCGCGTGCAGCAGCGCCTCGAGCAGATCGCGGCCGAGGAGAGCCGCGAGCGTGACGCCAAGACCCGTGGCGGCGCAGTGTTCTCGCCGGTCTTCGAGTCGCTGCCCGTCGAGATCGGCTTCCATCATCCCGCGCTGGCCGAGGCCGTGGAGCTCATCGGCGGATGGGCCACCCGCTGCGGCCTCGACGCCGAGCAGGTCCGCGCGCTGGCGCAGGCCGTGCTGGTCGACCCCGTCGACTGGGTCGACGCCGTCGAAGGCGCCATCGAGTCCGGTGCCGCGTGGATCCTCGACCTGGGGCCGGGTGACCTGCTCACCCGCATGACCTCGACCGGTGTGCGCGGGCGCGGCGTCGGCATCATCGCTGCGTCCACCCGCGGTGGCCACCGCAACCTGCTCACCCCCGGCGCCGCCCCCGAGGTGGCCCGTGCCTGGACCGAGTTCGCCCCCAAGGCCGTTGCCCTGCCCGACGGCCGCGTAGCCGTCGAGACCGCATTCACGCGGCTGACCGGTCGCTCGCCGATCCTGCTCGCGGGCATGACCCCCACGACCGTCGACCCGGCGATCGTCGCCGCCGCCGCCAACGCCGGCCACTGGGCAGAGCTGGCCGGTGGCGGCCAGGTCACCGAGCAGATCTTCGCCGACCACGTGGAGAAGCTGAAGGGCCTGCTCGAGCCGGGCCGCGCCGTCCAGTTCAACTCGATGTTCCTCGATCCGTACCTGTGGAAGCTGCACGTGGGCGGCAAGCGGCTCGTGCCGCGCGCCCGCGCCGCCGGCGCGCCGTTCGACGGTGTCGTCGTCACCGCCGGCATCCCCGAACTCGACGAGGCCGTCACGATCATCGACGAGCTGACCGAGGCCGGTTTCAGCTACGTCGCGTTCAAGCCGGGCACCGTCGCGCAGATCCGTTCGGTGATCCGTATCGCGAACGAGGTGCCGAACTTCCCGATCATCGTCCACATCGAGGGCGGCCGCGCCGGCGGTCACCACTCGTGGGAGGACCTCGACGACCTGCTGCTCGACACCTACGCCGAGCTGCGCGCCCGCGACAACCTGGTGCTGTGCGTCGGCGGCGGCATCGGCACCCCCGAGCGCGCCGCCGAGTACCTGACCGGTCGCTGGTCCACCGCGTACGACTTCCCGGCGATGCCGCTCGACGGCATCCTCGTCGGCACCGCCGCGATGGCCACGCTCGAGGCCACCACCTCGCCCGACGTGAAGCAGATGCTCGTCGACACCCCCGGCACCCCCGACTGGGTCGGGGCCGGGACGGCGCAGGGCGGCATGGCCTCGGGGCGTAGCCAGCTGGGTGCCGACATCCACGAGATCGACAACGCCGCCTCGCGCACCGGACGCCTGCTCGACGAGGTCGCCGGTGACGCCGACGCCGTCGCCGCGCGCCGGGACGAGATCATCGCCGCACTCGACGTGACCGCCAAGCCGTACTTCGGCGACGTCGCCGCCATGACCTACCAGCAGTGGCTGCGCCGCTACCTGGAACTGGCCGTGGGCGTCGACTCCGCGCAGGCGTTCGACTGCGGCGGCGACGTGCAGGACGCGATCGCCGACGCGACGCAGTCGGTGTGGTTGGACGTGTCGTGGCGCGACCGCTTCGGCGAGATGCTCCAGCGCGCCGAGGCCCGTCTGCACCGCAACGACCGTGGCCCGATCCGAACGCTGTTCGCCGATTCCACGACGCTCGACCGGCCGTTCGCGGCGCTGTGCGCCCTCGAGGCCGCCTACCCCGATTACGCCGACACCGTCCTGCACCCGGCCGACGTCGCGTTCTTCGTCTCGCTGTGCAAGACGCCCGGCAAGCCGGTCAACTTCGTGCCCGTCGTCGACGCCGACGTCCGCCGCTGGTGGCGTTCGGATTCGCTGTGGCAGGCACATGATCCGCGGTACACCGCCGACCAGGTGTGCATCATCCCCGGCACCGTCGCCGTCGCCGGGATCACCCGCGTCGACGAGCCCGTCGGTGAACTGCTCGACCGCTTCGAGAAGGCCACGGCCGACGAGCTGGTCGCGGCCGGCGCCGATCCGGCGCCGATCGCCGGCCGCCGCCACGGCGGTTTCGGTACCGGTCTGCTCGACGCCGTCCTCACCGCGCCCGACGTGCTGTGGGCCGCGCGGCTGACCCAGAACCCGGTCCGTCGCCTCGGCGAGGTCGCCGAGTGGACCGTCGAGTCCGACACCGTCGCCAGCCACGACAAGACCGGCGCCCGCCTCGTGGTCGTGGACGCCGAGCACGTCGAGCTGACGGTGCCGCTCGCGCAGGGCAAGGCCGTCGAGATCCGTATCACCGTGCCCGCCACCGTCCGCGACGGCGGTGCCCCCGTCGTCACCGAGGCCGATGCCGAGGCGTCCATGGCGGCGCTGCTCGGTGTCGCTGCCGGGCAGGAGCTCCCGACCGTCAAGGGCGGTGTCGCGCACATCAACCTGGCGTGGACCCCGGACCTGATCGCCGACCACGCCGGTGTCACCGGTGTCGGCCTGCCGGTGAACCTGAGCACCAGCGGCAAGGCCGTGCCCGACGTCGTCGTCGGCGCGTGCTGGCCGGCCGTCTTCGCGGCGCTCGGCGCGGCGACCACCGAGTCCGGCGTGCACGTCATCGAGGGCATGCTCGACCTGGTCCATCTGGATCACGCAGTCGATCTCGTCGGTGAACTGCCGTCGGAGACCAGCATTCTCGTGGTGCGTGCCGAGGCCGGCGACGTCGTCGACACCGACATGGGCCGGGTCGTGGAGGTACGTGTCGAGGTCGGCGCCATGCTCGGCGAGGGCCTCGAGGCGCCCGCCGTCGCCGTCCTCACCGAGCGTTTCGCGATCCGTGGGCGCACCGGTAAGGGTGAGCTGGCCGATCCGGCTCGGGCCGGTGGTTCGCTGTCCGCCGACGTCGCGGAGACCCCGCGCCGTCGCCGCCGCGACCTGACGATGGTGGCGCCGCGCAACATGGCCGCGTTCGCCCGCGTCTCGGGCGACCACAACCCGATCCACACCTCCGACGCCGCGGCGCTCCTCGCCGGGCTGGGTACCCCGATCGTGCACGGCATGTGGCTGTCGGCCGCCGCTCAGCAGGCCGTCACCGCGGTCGACCCCGAGTCGAAGGTGCCGGCCCGCCGCCTGACCGCGTGGACCGCCCGCTTCCTCGGCATGGTCCGCCCCGGCGCCGAGATCGACGTCCGCGTCGACCGGGTCGCCACCGATCACGGTGACGAGATCGTCGAGGTCGGCTGCCGCGTCGACGGTGACCTGGTGATGGTCGCGACCGGCCGCACCGCCGCCCCCAAGACCGTGTACGCGTTCCCCGGCCAGGGCATCCAGCGTCCGGGCATGGGGCTCGACGCCCGCTCGCGCAGCAAGGCCGCCCGCGAGGTCTGGGAGCGCGCCGACAAGCACACCCGCGCGGCACTCGGCTTCTCGATCCTCGCGGTCGTGCGGGACAACCCGACGCTGGTCAAGGCGCGCGGCGTCGAGCACCGGCACCCGGACGGCGTGCTGCACCTGACGCAGTTCACGCAGGTCGCGATGGCGACCCTCGGTGTCGCCCAGGTGGCCGAGCTGCGCGAGTCCGGCGCGTTCGTCGAGGGCTCGTACCTCGCCGGGCACTCGGTGGGCGAGTACAACGCCCTCACCGCGGTCGCCGGAGTGCTGCCGCTCGAGGCGCTGCTCGAGGTGGTCTTCCAGCGTGGTTCGGCGATGCACGAGCTGGTGCCGCGTGACGCCGCCGGCCGCAGCGACTACCGCATGGCCGCGATCCGCCCGTCGCAGATCGGCGTCGCCGACGACGAGCTGCAGGCGTTCGTGGGTGGTGTCGCCGACGCGACCGGCGAATTCCTGCAGATCGTCAACCTCAACCTCAAGGGTTCGCAGTACGCGATCGCCGGCACGGTCAAGGGCCTCGCGGCCCTCGAACGGGAGATCGACATCCGCCGTGAGGCTTTCGGAGGCAAGCGCGCGTTCATCGTCGTTCCGGGCATCGACGTGCCGTTCCACTCGACGGTGCTGCGCGGCGGCGTCGACGACTTCCGCGCCAAGCTCGACGAACTCCTGCCGCAGGAGATCGATCCGGCGCTGCTGATCGGGCGGTACATCCCGAACCTGGTGCCGAAGTTGTTCAACCTCGGTCGCGACTTCGTCCAGGAGATCGCCGACCTGGTCCCGTCCGACCAGCTGCAGGCCGTCCTCGCGGACTTCGACAGCTGGGCCGAGCGCCCGGTCGCGCTGACCCGCGTCATCCTCGTCGAACTGCTCGCGTGGCAGTTCGCGAGCCCGGTCCGCTGGATCGAGACGCAGGACCTGCTGTTCACCGACGAGGACGCCGGCGGTCTGGGCGTCGAGCGGTTCGTCGAGATCGGCCTGGGGGCGACCCCGACCGTCGCGAACCTCGCAGCGCAGACGCTCAAGCTCGACGAGCACGCCGGCACGAAGGTCGAGGTGCTCAACATCGAGCGGGAGGCGTCGGTCGTCTACAGCACCGACGTCGATCCGGCGCCCGTCGAAGAAGATCCTGCGGACGACTCCGCTGAGGCACCCGCCGCACCGGCTGCGGCCGCGCCCGCACCCGTCGCGGCCCCCGCCGCTCCGGCCGGTGGCCCGCGCCCGGACGACATCGCGTTCAAGGCCGCTGACGCCACCAAGGTGCTCATCGCACTGTGGACCAAGCTGCGCCCGGACCAGATCGGTCCCGCCGACACCATCGAGGCACTGTGCGACGGCGTGTCCTCGCGTCGTAACCAGCTGCTCGTCGACCTCGGCTCCGAGCTCTCGCTCGGGGCGATCGACGGCGCCGCGGACGCCGACATGGGATCGCTCGCGGTCACTGTGGACCGGTTGGCCCGCACGTACAAGCCGTTCGGCCCGGTGCTGACCGATTCGATCAACGATCACCTGCGCAAGGTGTTCGGCCCGTCGGGTCGCCGGCCCGGCGCGATCGCGGACCGGGTCAAGAAGGTCTGGGAGCTCGGTGACGGCTGGGCGCACCACGTGACCGCGGAGGTTGCGCTCGGTACTCGCGACGGCTCCAGCGTGCGTGGTGGCGCGATGGGTGGCCTGCACGAAGGTGCGATCGCCGACGGCGCCGCCGTCGACGCGCTCGTCGACGCCGCCGTCCAGTCCGTTGCGTCGCGCCGCGGTGTCGCCGTCTCCATGCCGGCTGCCGGTGGGGGAGCGGGCGGGACCGTCGACGCGGCCGCGCTCGGCGAGTTCACCGAGGCCATCACCGGCCGGAACGGTGTGTTGGCGTCGGCCGCCCGGCTGGTGCTCGAGCAGCTCGGATTCAGCGAGTCGGCTGCCGCCGCGGTCGCCGCGGACGACACCGCGCTCGTCGACCTCGTGTCGGCCGAGCTCGGGTCCGACTGGCCGCGACTGGTCGCCCCGGCGTTCGACGCCAAGAAGGCCGTGCTGATCGACGACCGCTGGGCCACCGCCCGCGAGGACCTCGCACGCGGCTGGACCGGTGAGATCGACCTGACCGTCGAGCGTTTCGACGGTGCCGGCACCGCCGTGGCCAACCACGCCCAGTGGTGGCAGCAGCGCGCGACCGCAGAAGGCCGCACCACGCTGGCCGAGCTCTACGGTCGCATCGCACAGGTGGCAATCGCGCCGCTCGAGAAGAAGGGCCGGTACACCGGCGAGATCGCGATCGTCACGGGTGCCAGCAAGGGCTCGATCGCCGCATCGGTGGCCGGCAAGCTGCTCGGTGGCGGTGCGACGGTCGTCGTGACCACCTCGCGTCTGGACAGCGAGCGTCTCGGCTTCTACCGCAAGCTCTACAGCGCCAATGCCCGCGCCGGCGCCTCCCTGTGGGTGGTTCCCGCGAACATGGCGTCGTACACCGACGTCGACGCGCTGGTCGAGTGGGTCGGCAACGTGCAGACCGAAACCGCCGGCGGCGCCAAGAAGCTCGTCAAGGAGGCGATGACGCCGACGATGCTGTTCCCGTTCGCCGCGCCGCGAGTGGCCGGCGAGCTGTCCGACGCGGGTGCCCGCGCCGAGATGGAGATGCGGGTGCTGCTGTGGTCGGTGGAGCGCCTGATCGGTGGCCTGTCGCAGATCGGCTACGACCGTGACGTCGACACCCACCTGCACGTCGTGCTGCCCGGCTCCCCGAACCGCGGTCTGTTCGGCGGCGACGGTGCGTACGGCGAGGCCAAGGCCGCGCTCGACGCGGTCGTCGGCCGCTGGTCGGCCGAGCGGACGTGGGCCGAGCGGGTCACGCTCGTGCACGCGCTGATCGGTTGGGTGCGCGGCACCGGACTCATGGGCGGCAACGACCCGATGGTCGAGGCGGTCGAGGCCAAGGGCGTGCGCACGTGGTCCACCGACGAGATGGCCACCGAACTGCTGAGCTCGTGCACGGCCGAGGTCAAGCGTGCCGCCGCGCAGGCGCCGCGCGTGGTGGACCTCACCGGTGGGCTGGCCGAGGTCGACCTGGACCTGCCGGCTCTCGCGAAGGAGGCGGCCGAGGCTGCCGAGAAAGCCGCCGAGACCCGGGACGAGGCTGCTGAGGATGCGAATTCGATTGCGGCCCTGCCCGCCCCGCCGCGTGCTGTGGTCGCCCCGGCAGTGTCCTCCTGGCCCGAGCTGGACGTCGATCCCGCCGACCTCGTCGTGATCGTCGGCGCCGGCGAGCTCGGCCCGTACGGCTCGGCGCGCACCCGCTTCGAGATGGAGGTCGACGAGCAACTCTCCGCGGCCGGCGTGCTCGAGCTCGCGTGGAACACCGGTCTGGTCGCGTGGGAGAACGATCCCACGCCGGGCTGGTACGACACCGAGACCGGAGAACTGGTGCCGGAGGCGGAGATCGCCGACCGCTACCACGACACCGTCGTCGAACGCTGCGGCATCCGCACCTACGGTGACGAGGGCGCGATGGTCGACAACACCGCGCCGCTGCTCACGTCGGTGTTCATCGACAAGGACCTGTCGTTCGTCGTCGGCTCCGAGGCCGAGGCCCGCGCGTTCGTCGACTCCGACCCGGAGAACACCGTCGCGGCGGTCGACCCCGAGAGCGGCGACTGGACCGTCACCCGCAAGGCCGGCACCGAGATCCGCGTGCCGCGCAAGGTCAAGCTGACCCGCACGGTCGGCGGCCAGATCCCGACCGGGTTCGACGTCACCAAGTGGGGCATCCCCGCCGACATGGCCGGGTCCGTGGATCGGGTCGGTCTGTGGAACATCGTCTCCACCGTCGACGCGTTCCTCACCGGCGGCTTCACTCCGTCCGAGCTGCTGCGGTGGGTGCACCCGTCGTTCGTCGCCAACACCCAGGGCACCGGCATGGGCGGCATGACGTCGATGCGCTCGCTGTACATCGACACGCTGCTCGGCGAGTCCCGCGCGAACGACATCCTGCAGGAGGCTCTGCCGAATGTGATTGCGGCGCACGTCGTCCAGTCGTATGTCGGTGGCTACGGTGCGATGGTGCACCCGGTCGCGGCGTGCGCCACGGCCGCGGTCTCCGTCGAGGAGGGCGTCGACAAGATCAAGCTCGGCAAGGCCAAGCTGGTCGTGGCCGGCGGTTTCGACGACCTGGGCATCGAGGGCATCGTCGGCTTCGGTGACATGTCGGCGACCGCCAAGTCGGACGAGATGGCCGCCAAGGGCATCGACGACCGGCGCTTCTCGCGGGCCAACGACCGTCGTCGCGGCGGATTCGTCGAGTCGGCCGGTGGCGGCACCATCCTGCTGGCGCGTGGTGATCTCGCGCTGGAGATGGGTCTGCCGGTTCTCGGTGTGGTCGCCTGGGCGGGTTCGTTCGCCGACGGTGTGCACACCTCCATCCCGGCACCCGGCATCGGTGCGCTCGGCGCGGGCCGCGGCGGGCAGGACTCGCAGCTGGCGCTCTCGCTCAACGCGCTCGGGATCACCGCCGACGACATCTCCGTGGTCTCCAAGCACGACACCTCGACGGCCGCGAACGATCCGAACGAGGCCGAACTGCACGAGCGTCTGGCGGCGGCCCTGGGCCGCAGCGACGGCGCGCCGCTGTTCGTCATCTCGCAGAAGACGCTCACCGGTCACGCCAAGGGCGGCGCGGCGGCGTTCCAGCTGATCGGCCTGTGCCAGGTCCTCAGCCAGGGCGTCGTCCCGCCGAACCGCAGCCTGGACTGTGTCGACGACAAGATGGCGGAGTTCTCGCACTTCGTGTGGCCGCGGACCCCGCTGCGCTTCGGAAACCAGTTCGCGCTCAAGGCCGGCCTGTTGACCAGCCTCGGCTTCGGTCACGTGTCGGGTCTGATCGCGGTGGTCCATCCGCAGGCGTTCGTCGAGTCGATCCCGGCGAACCAGCGCGAGGCCTACCTGACGCAGGCGCAGCAGCGCACGATCGACGGCCAGCGTCGCCTGGCGTCGGCGATGTGCGGCGGCGAGGCCCTGTACGAGCGTCCCGCGGACCGCCGCTTCGGTGGCGACGCGGTGCCGGCCAAGGCTGCCCGCCAGCTCGAGGCCGACATGCTGCTCACCGAGGAGGCCCGTCTGGGCGACGACCACGTGTACCGCGCCGGACAGCCGGGGTGCCGCTAGATGGCAGTCCTGGGGATCGGCTTCGACGTCGTCACGATCTCGGAGTTCGCGGAGCAGCTGAAGCGTCCGGGGACCGCGATGAAGTCCAGCTTCCGTCCCGCCGAGCGTCGGTACTGCGAGTCCCGCAGTACCGACCCGGCGCGGCACTACGCGGTCCGGTGGGCCGCGAAGGAGGCGGTCATCAAGGCGTGGGCGGCCTCGCGGTTCGCCCGCCCGCCCGCGGTCGGGGACAACGCGTACGTGCTGGTGGAGGTCGTCAACGACGCCTGGGGGCGGCCGACGATCAAACTGCACGGTGAGGCGGCCGAGTTCCTGCCGAGCGCCAAGATCCACCTGTCCTTGACACACGACGGCGACGTCGCGGGAGCGATGGTCGTCATCGAGGAACCTGACCCGATCGCGCCCATCGGCTGATCGAGCACGGAAGAAGACCGAGGCCGGTCGACGGACACAATCCGTCGACCGGCCTCGGTCGTTCGTTCGCACCGGCGCCTACTTGGAGCGGGCTTCCTTCTCCGCGACCAGCAGGTAGGCGACCATCAGACGCTTGAGTTCGGCGACCGCGTCGGCGTGGCTCTGGCCGTCCTGCACCGAGAAGTTCAGCATCGAGTACACGACGTGGACGAGGACCTCGGCCATCATCGTGCGGCGCTCGTGCGGAGTGTGCGGGGTGAGCGGTGCGAGCATGCGAGTGACCCGCTCGGCGAACTGCTTCTCGTGGATCACACCGGTCGCGCGGGTGGACGGCGTGGACTGCATCGCCAGCCACACCTCGCGGCGCGACGGATCGGACGTCCACAGTCCCGCCATGTGATCGACGAACGTGTTGAGGAACCGCAGCCAGTCCAACGACGGCACCTCGCCGCTGAACGCCTCGAGTTCCTGCTGCACGCCCACCAGGTCCTGCCGGTTGAGCTCACACACGATGACGTACTTGTTCGCGAAGAACTGGTAGAGCGTGCCGATCGGGACGTCGGCGCGGGCCGCGACCTCCTCGCACGTGAAGGACTCGAACCCGACGTCGACGAGCAATTCCCGGGACGCGTTGAGCAGTGCGTCGAACTTGCGGCGGCTGCGCTCCTGGGTGGGACGCTTGCGCGGCATCAGCTCCTGGGGGTCGCTCTGGACCTCCAGCGCGGGGTCCACTCTGCGAGGCGGACGGCGGCTGGTAGTGGACTCCACAGGCACAGGTTATCGGTCTTTTGCACAGGATTCGACGAAGTTCCCGTTCTCGTGTTTCCCGCGGTACCGCTTACCGCGCCGTGCGGCGGGGGTGAAGCGACGCTCCGACGCGCCGACCGCCTCCGGCTCGTAGGCTCGATGGGTCCTGTCCTGAACGTGTGGAGGAGGCCGTGGTGACGGAGCAGTCGGACGAGGTACGGGGACGAGTCGCGGCGCTGATGCCGACGGCGCGCGAGGAGCTGGCGGCCCTCGTGGCCTTCCGGTCGATCGCCGACCCGCGCCAGGCGCCCCCGGAGGAGTGCCTCGGGGCCGCGAACTGGGTCGCCGACGCGTTCCGGGCGGTGGGAATCGGCGACGTCGAGTTGATCGAGACGTCGGACGGTTCGACGGCGGTCGTCGGGCACCGGCCGGGACCCGAGGGCGCGCCCACCGTGCTCCTCTACAGCCACTACGACGTGCAACCCGCGGGCGACGAGGCGCTGTGGGAGACGCCGCCGTTCGAGCTGACCGAACGCGACGGCCGCTGGTACGGGCGCGGCGCCGCGGACTGCAAGGGCAACCTCGTGATGCACCTGCTGGCCCTGCGGGCGCTCGGGTTGCCGGACGCGCCGGCGCCGGTCGGCATCCGGGTGGTGTGCGAGGGCTCGGAGGAGATGAGCGGAGGGGGACTCGAGGACCTCGTGCGCGCCCGCCCGGACTTGTTCGCGGCCGACGTCGTGCTGGTCGCGGACACCGGGAACACCGCGGTCGGTCAGCCGGCCGTCACGGTCAGCCTGCGGGGCGTCGCGAATGTCGTCGTGCACGTGGAAACCCTCCGGAGCCAACTGCATTCGGGTATGTACGGTGGTCCTGCGCCGGACGCGCTGGCGGCGCTCGTGCAGATGCTGTCGACGTTGCGGGACCACGGCGGCAACACCGTGGTCGACGGACTCGACACCGCTCAGGACTGGATCGGTGCCGAGTACCCCGAGGAGCGGTTCCGCGCGGACGCCGGCGTTCTCGACGGGGTCCGGCTCACCGGTTCCGGCTCCGTGGCCGATGCGGTGTGGGCCCGGCCGGCACTGACGATCCTCGGCATCGACGCGCCGCCGGTGGTCGGCTCGGCCGCGGCGATCCAACCGCGGGCATCTGCCCGGTTGAATCTGCGTGTGCCGCCCGGGATGACGCCCGTTCATGCACAGGACGCGCTGATCGCGCACTTGGAGAAGGCGGCGCCGTGGGGCGCCCGTGTGCGGGTGGAGCGCGAGTCGGTGGGGGAGCCGTTCCGCACGTCGACCACCGGTCCCGCCTACGTTGCGCTGTCCGAGGCACTGGCGGCCGCCTACGGTGTCGCCGCGAGCCCGATCGGCGAGGGCGGGTCGATTCCGCTGTGCAACGTGCTGGGCGACCAGTTCCCCGACGCCGAGATCCTGCTGCTCGGTGTGGAGGAACCGGCCGCGTTCATCCACGCGCCGAACGAGAGCGTCGACCCCACCGAGATCGAGAACCTGGCCGTCGCCGAGGCCCTGTTCCTGAGGAGCCTCGGCGACCGGACCTGACGGCGCTCAGACGGACAGATCGCGGCGGAGTTTGGCGACGTGACCGGTCGCGCGCACGTTGTACTGGGCGACCTCGATCTTGCCGTCCTCGTCGACGAGGAACGTCGACCGGATTACGCCCTGGACGACCTTGCCGTACATCTTCTTCTCGCCGAACGCCCCCCAGGCGGTGAGCGTGGCCTTCTCCGGATCCGACAGCAGCGGGAAGTTCAACTCCTCGTTGTCGCGGAACTTCGCGAGCTTGGCCGGCTTGTCGGGGGAGATGCCGACGACGTCGAGGCCGGAGCCGTTCAGTTCGGCGAGGCTGTCGCGGAAGTCGCACGCCTGCTTGGTGCAGCCGGGCGTGCCGGCGGCGGGGTAGAAGTACACGATCACCTTGCGGCCGCGGTAGTCGGCCAGCGAGACGTCGTTGCCGTCGGCGTCGGGCAGTGTGAAGTCGGGGGCGATGTCTCCGGGGGCAAGCCTGTTGTCGGTCACAGCGACTGAGGCTACCCAAGAGGCCCGACGGTGCGGGCGACGCCGCGCTCGCCCGTCTGTTCTACGGTTGTGGACGCAGGTGCCGGTAGCGTGACCGGCACAGCAGCAACACAACCGCACCGAATCGACAGTTGGAGGACACGTGCCCAGGGACACCGAGGCCATCGAGCGGGACATCGAGAATGCCCGCAATCAACTCGCGCAGACACTCGACGTGCTCGCTGTCCGCACCAACCCCAAGCGTCTGGTCGAGTCGACCAAGCAGGGCGTGCTCGCCAAGTTGAACGAACCGGCGGTCAGGGCGGCGCTGATCGGTGCCGGCGCCATCGTCGGACTGCTGGTGGTGCGCAAGCTCTTCCGCTGACGGTCGGGCTCACGGGCCGCCGCAACCCTCGGGACCCCGTCTTCGGGGCGGGTCCGCGCCGGGGGAGGCGGCGGCCTTCGTCGTGTGTCGGGGAGGCCGGTGCGCACTGCGGGATCGGATGCTCGGTGAAACGACGAAGGTCCCCGCACGCGATGCGTGCGGGGACCTTCTCGGTGCGCCCACAGGGACTCGAACCCCGGACCCAGTGATTAAGAGTCACTTGCTCTACCAACTGAGCTATAGGCGCCAGCCGTGCTAGCAATCTAGCGTGCGCCGCCAGGGACTCGAACCCCGAACCCAGTGATTAAGAGTCACTTGCTCTGCCAGTTGAGCTAGCGGCGCAGTTGCCTTCGCGAGGTGTCCCTCGCTCGGTGCGAGGAGAACATTAACGGACCGCTTCGAGCGAAAGCAAATCCGTATCCCTGTAGCACTCCAGCCCCAGGTGGCGATTGGTATTCGACCGTTATTCACCGGCTCGGCACGTCGCTCGGGGGTGTCCGACAGAGCTGGCATCATGCAGTGGCGCGGCTGGTCGGTTTGTGACGCTCTGCCGCGGGTGGGGACGTGTCTCGCGGGATGTGTCGTGTTGGTTTGTGCAGTGTGAAGTGGGGTTTCGATGAACGGCAGTGGCGGACGCGAGGGTCGGCGCGGGGGAGGGCGGCGGCGACCGGGATCGTCGGCCGTGGTGGTGGCCGTCGCGGCCGCACTGGGGATGGTGATGCTGGTCACCGGATGCACCATCTCGACCAGTTCGGCGGGTACGGCGGATTCGGCGTCTGGATCGATCGACTCGAACCCGCTGGTCGCGCTCATCCAGCCGAAACTCACGACGTCGGTGCTCGACGGCGCGGTGGGCTTCTCACCGGGAACTCCGGTGACCGTCCGGGTCGCCGACGGCCGGCTCGCGAACGTCACACTGCGTAACCCGGAGGGTCGGGTCGTCGCGGGAGCCGTCGCTCCCGACGGCCTGTCGTGGACCAATACCGAGCAGCTCGGGTACAGCCGCAGGTATACCCTGCAGGCGGACGCGTACGGACTCGGCGGCGCCACCTCCACCACCATGTCGTTCACCACCAGCTCTCCCGGGAACGTCACCAAGCCCTACGTGATGCCGGGAGACGGCAGCGTGGTCGGGATCGGCCAGCCCGTCGCCGTCCAGTTCGACGAGAACATCCCCGACCGGAGGGCGGCCGAGGCCGCGATCGAGATCGTCACGGTGCCGCCGGTGGAGGGCGCCTTCTACTGGTTGAACAACCGCGAGGTGCGCTGGCGTCCGCAGAACTACTGGGCGCCCGGCACCACCGTGACGGTCGACGTCAAGGCCTACGGCCGCGATCTCGGCAAGGGTCTGTTCGGCCAGGAGGACGTGCACTCCTCGTTCACGATCGGCGACGCGGTCGTCATCCGCGCGGACGACGACACCAAGCAGGTCACCGTCAACGTCTCCGGGAGGGACGTGAAGACGATGCCGACCTCGATGGGCAAGGACAGCACGCCCACCGACAACGGCGTCTACATCGTCGGCGACCGCTTCGATCACCTCGTGATGGACTCGTCGACCTACGGTGTGCCGATCACCTCGCCCGACGGGTACCGCACGCCGGTGGACTGGGCCACGCGAATGTCGTACAGCGGCATCTTCTTCCACTCCGCGCCGTGGTCGGTGGGCGAGCAGGGGTACAGCAACACCAGTCACGGCTGTCTGAACCTGAGCCCGGCCAATGCGAAGTGGATCTACGACAACACCAAGCGTGGAGACATCGTCGTCGTCGAGAACACGGTGGGCGGGACGCTGTCGGGCACCGACGGCCTCGGCGACTGGAACATCCCGTGGGAGACCTGGCGCGCCGGTAACGCGTAGTCGCCGATTACCCTGGAAATGACCGAATCGTCTGGAGAACGGGAGAGCTGAGCGTGGAAAAGGTGGGAGCCGGGGATCTCGTTCAGGCTGCGGGGCACGCGGGCCCGTGGACCGTCCTCGAGGTGCGGCACGGCATGGCACTGCTCGAGCATGCGGACGGGCATCGGCTGTCGCGCCGCACGACGACGCTGACCGTGGTCCGCAAGGCGGAGCCCGGGACGCCTGCGGCGGAGTCGGTCGGCGACTCCGAGGGCGGCGACGCGCCCACGTTGTTCGACTGAGGAGACGATAGAGGCCCCCTGTGCGGGGGACATTTTCGTGCCGCCGCTGGTGCAGCGGTCATACGCAGAAGCGGTCGGTACCCCTACGGGTACCGACCGCTTCTGCGAAGCCTCAGATGTGTCAGGGCCTGGGCTGCAGCGCGAATGCCAGACCGATTACGGCGGCGAGGCCGCCCAGGAGGCCTGCGCCTACGCCGGCCCACGCCGCGAGCGGGCCGAGAGCTGCGGGATTACCGATGGAGCCCATGTTGTGTCCCCTTTTCTACCGATTCAGGTGGGAGTGGTGGTGTGCCTGAATCAGGCGATACCGAGCAGCGAGATCACGGTCAGGATTGCGCCGATTCCACCGAGAAGACCGCCGCCGAGCTTCACGAAGTCACCAATGGTCTTGGCGTCGAGGTCTGCAGAACCCATGTCGAACTCCTGTCATTGAGGGCGTAGTAGCAGTGGCATAAGTCACTGTCAGGCATCGAAGATGCTGTGCGTCACAGTAGATAGGCGTGAACAAACGGTTAATTCCAGGTCTCACTGAGTGGGACTTGTGAGTTTTCTCCTGGTCAGGGCGATTTATGTGTTAAGGCGAGTATCTGAAAAGTGATCTGCTTCACCGCCCGTGCTACCTCGCGTTTTGCGCACTTGTCGCGCTCCGGCGGGACGCGGGTGTGCGGCAAGTGCGCAGAACGCGCAAGGGTGGGGTATGAGGCGTGCGGGCCGGCTCCGGGATCGCTCGGACGGCGGGCATCGGACCGGGGTCCACGGGGCCGCCCAGCAGGCTGCGGATACAACGGAAAACGCCCCCCGGCGATGCCGGAGGGCGTTTCCTCGGGGTGACTGACGGGACTCGAACCCGCGACAGCCAGGATCACAACCTGGTGCTCTACCAACTGAACTACAGTCACCATCACTGCCGCTTCCGGCGGAACCGGTTTGCTGCAGCGAGACAAATACTAGCCTGAAGATCGGCCAAAGTGCCAATCGCCTGGTCAGGCGGGCCCCAACTCCTTCGCGACGGCCGCGATCTCGGCCGACGACGGGCCGGGATCGGCGACGAAGGCGGTGCGGCGGTAGTACTGCAGTTCGCGGATGGACTCCTTGATGTCCGCGAGAGCGCGGTGCGACAGCCCCTTCTCGGGCTGGCCGAAGTAGATGCGCGGGTACCAGCGTCGGCACAGCTCCTTGATCGAGCTCACGTCGATCATCCGATAGTGCAGGTGCATGTCCAGGGCGGGCATGTCCCTGGCGATGAACCCGCGGTCGGTCGCGATCGAGTTGCCGGCGAGCGGCACGGTGCCGGCGACGGGCACGTGCTCGCGGATGTAGGCGAGCACCATCTCCTCGGCCTCGGCAACGGTCACGGTGGACGCCCGCACCTCCTCCGTCAGCCCGGAACGCGCATGCATCTCCCGGACGACGTCGGGCATCGCGGCCAACGCGTCGTCGTCGGCGTGGATCACGATGTCCACGCCGTCGCCGAGGATGTTCAGTTCGCTGTCGGTCACCAGTGCGGCGATCTCGATGAGCTTGTCCGAGCCGAGCCGTAGGCCCGTCATTTCACAATCGATCCATACCAATTTGTCCTGCACGACAGACACAGTAGTCAGGCGCGGTCGGCGGGAAGCCCACGGTCGACAACTTTCCCCCGTGCCGGTGTCCGGCCGGAGCGATGCGGGAGGGGTGATCCGGAGGCCGAGATGCCTCGGTGCCGGGCCGGGTGACCCGGTACCGAGGCATTCGGGTACCCGTGCGGGTCAGTCGAACAGCACGACGCCGCGCAGGTTCTTGCCCTCGTGCATGTCGACGAAGCCCTGCGCGATGTCGTCGAGCTTGTAGGTGGTGGTGACCAGCTTGTCGAGTTCGAGCTTGCCGGCCTTGTAGAGCTCGATCATCCACGGGATGTCGGCGCTCGGCGCGGACGCGCCGAACAGCGAACCCTGGATACGCTTCTGGTAGAGCGTGAGCTCGAGGAGGCTGATCGGCAGCCCGACGTCCTCCATCTTGCCGAGTCCGGTCACCACACACGTGCCGGCCTTGCGGATCGACGAGAACGCCTGCGCGACGTGCTCGCCCGTGGTGACACCGACCGTGACGATCGCGGCGTCCGCGCCCTGTCCGTTGGTGAACGACCGCGCGATCTCGGTGGCCTCCTCCATGGTGGCGACGGCGTGCGTGGCGCCGAACTCGAGGGCGGCCTCGCGCTTGAACTGGACGGGGTCGACCGCGATGAGGTGCGACGCCCCCGCGTGTGCCGCACCCTGCACGGCATTGATGCCGATGCCGCCGACGCCCATGACGATCACCGTGTGGCCCGGGTACACCTGCGCCGAGTTGACGGCCGCGCCCCACCCGGTGCCGACGCCGCATCCCAGCAGGCACAGCGACTCGAGGGGCAGGTTCTTGTCGACCTTGACCGCGGAATCGATGCTGACCGTGGTGTATTCGCTGAACGTGCCCAACCCGCACGTCTGGGCGACGGGGGCGCCGTCGAGCGTCAGGCGGTAGCTGTTCGGATCGTCGGGCCGCCCACCGGTCATGATCGCGGCGCCGCGGTCACACAGGTTCTGCAGTCCCTTGGCGCACCAGCGGCACCGGCCACAGCCGGCGAGGAAGGAGAAGACGACGTGATCGCCCACCTCCCAGCCGAGGGTGTGCGGACCCACCTCGACGACGACGCCGGCGCCCTCGTGGCCCCCGCAGATCGGATAGCGGCCCACGCCGTGGTCACCCTTGGCGATGTGGTCGTCGGAATGGCACAGGCCGGAGGCCACCATCTTGACCGTGATCTCGTTCTGGCGGGGCCCCTCGAGTTCGAGGTCGACGACTTTGTACGTGCCGGGTGCTTCGGTGATGACGGCGGCGCGGGTCTTCACGGAGGTCCTCCTGATCGCAAGATGATGTGGTGTGCATCACTATCCGTCCGGGTGGTCTGTTCCGGTGTGGCCGGTCTCACTCACCGGTACGGATCTCGCGCGCCATGAGGTGGGCGACGGTCTCCCGTCGAACCAGTGTGCGGGGCTTGCCGTTCCGCACTCCCGCCACGGGTCGCCGGCCCGCGGCGTCGTACGTCGAGGCCAGGCTGTGGGGTACGCCCCCGTGCCCCGTACACGGCCACGTGCCGGGTCGAGGCGCGGCGCCATGGCCGCACGAAGGGAGGGAAAGAGGTCGGACGGCGGCCCGGACGGCCGGTCGACGCCGGGGCGGTCTCAGCCGCCCAGCTTCTTGTAGAACGTGCCGACGATGGGAGCCATGACGGCGCGCGGACTGTACTGCCCGGCCGCCGACATGCCCTTGCTCAGGATTCCCGGCACGATCCGCATCTTGTTCTGCGCGAGCGCGTCGAGCGAGACCTTCGCGACGTACTCGCTCGAGATCCACAGGAAGTCCGGAACCAACTTGTCGACGATGGACGCCTCGGCGGGGTCCGGAGTCTCGGTGCGGACGGGACCGGGTGCCAGCAGCGTGACGTTGACGCCGCTACCCTTCAGCTCACCGCGCAGGGACTCCGAGAAGGTGTTCACGAACGCCTTGGTCGCGGCGTAGGTGGCGTTGTTGGGAATCGGCATGTTGCCGGCGGCCGAACCGACCATGAGGATCGCACCCGACTTGCGGGCGACCATTCCGGGCAGCACCGCGAGCGTGAGGTCGTGCACGGCCACCGCGTTGAGTTCGACCTGGTCGCGTTCGTAGGCGGGATCGAGGTCGACGACGGGGCCGAAGGTCGCGATGCCCGCGTTGTTGCACAGGATCGAGATCTCGCGCTCGGCGAGTTCGGCCACCAGTGGGGCGCGGCCGTCGCGGTCGGAGAGGTCGACGGCGCGGACCTCCACCTCCACGCCGTGCTGCTCCCGCAGGCGGGCGGCGAGCTTTTCCATGACGTCGCCGCGGCGGGCGACGAGGAGGAGCGAGTGGCCGCGCGCCGCCAGTTCTGCGGCGAGGGCCTCGCCGATGCCGGAGGAGGCGCCGGTCACGACGGCGCGGGCGTCAGGGGTGGGATTCGGCAGGCTCACGACAGTGAAGGGTAGCGGGTCACGGCGAACGCGGTGGTCACGTGCTCAGATCCGCGCCGCCAGCCGGGTGCCCTGTTCGATCGCGCGTTTGGCATCCAGTTCCCCCGCGACGTCGGCGCCGCCGATGACGTGGGTGGTGATCCCGGCGACGGTGAGGTCGTCCACGAGCTCACGCACCGACTCCTGGCCCGCGCAGATCACCACGGTGTCCACCGCGAGCGTGCGCGGGCGTTCATGCTGCTCACCGAAGGTGATGTGCAGGCCCGCGTCGTCGATCCGTTCGTAGTTGACCCCGGAGAGTTCCTGCACGCCTTTGGCTTTCAGTGCGGCGCGGTGCACCCAGCCGGTGGTCTTCGCGAGGCCGGCGCCGATGCGTCCGGGCTTGCGTTGCAGCAGGAACACCTCGCGCGGCGACGGCGCCGGGCGCGGGACGGTGAGCGCGCCGGGCGCGGCTTCCGGGTCGGTGACGCCCCATTCCTGCCTCCAGGACCGCAGGTCCAGCGTCGGGGAGTGGTCGTGGGTGAGGAACTCGCTCACGTCGACACCGATGCCGCCGGCGCCGATCACCGCGACCGACGCGCCGACGGGCTTACCGTCCCGGACCACGTCGGCGTACGACAGCACCTTGGGGTGGTCGATGCCGGGGATGTCGGGGATCCGCGGTGTGACGCCGGTCGCGATCACCACCTCGTCGTAGCCGGCGTCGATCAGGTCGACCGCCGCGGCCCGGGTACCCAGGCGCACGTCGACGCCGGCAAGGTCGAGCTGGCGCCGGTAGTAACGGATGGTCTCGGCGAACTCCTCCTTGCCCGGAATCTTCCGCGCGATACCGAACTGGCCACCGATCTCGTCCCGGGCCTCGAACAGTGTGACGGCGTGTCCGCGCTGGGCGAGGTTGAGAGCCGCGGACAACCCGGCGGGTCCGGCGCCGACGACGGCGAGGTCCTTCTTGCGCCGGGTGGGCAGCAGGGTCAGTTCGGTCTCCCGGCCCGCGCGCGGGTTGAGCAGGCACGAGACGTGCTTGTTCACGAATGCGTGGTCGAGGCACGCCTGGTTGCACGCGATGCACGTGTTGATCTCGTCGGGTGCGCCGGCCGCGGCCTTGCGGACCCACATGGGGTCGGCGAGCATCGGCCGCGCCATCGAGATCAACTGCACCTCGCCGCGGGTGAGGATCTCCTCTGCCACCTCGGGCATGTTGATGCGGTTGGACGCGACGACCGGGATCGAGACGTGCTTCGCGAGCTTCTCGGTGACGTCGACGAAGGCCGCGCGCGGGACCGACGTCACGATGGTCGGCACCCGCGACTCGTGCCAACCGATGTCGGTGTTGATGATCGTGGCTCCCGCGGTCTCGACTTCCTTTGCGAGCGCGACGATCTCGTCCCACGTCTGGCCACCCTCGACGAGGTCGGCCATCGACAGCCGGAACGAGATCAGAAAGTTCGGACCCACGGCGGTCCGGGTGCGTCGCACGATCTCGACGGCGAGGCGGCGGCGTCTGTCCGGGGTGCCGCCCCACTCGTCGGTGCGCTTGTTGGTGCGTTCGCACAGGAACTGGTTGACGAAGTAGCCCTCGCCGCCCATGATCTCGACGCCGTCGTAGCCGGCCGCGTGGGCCAGGCGCGCGCACCGCACGAAGTTGCGGATCTGCCATCGGACGCCGCGGCCGGTCAGCCGCCGCGGCCGGAACGGGTTGATGGGCGCCTTGATCGACGACGCGCTGACGCTCAGAGGCTGATAGCTGTAGCGGCCCGCATGCAGTATCTGCAGCACGATCTTGCCGCCCGCGTCGTGCACCGCTCGCGTGACGGTCCGGTGCCGGCGCGCCTCCACCCGGTTGGTGAGCTTGGCGCCGAACGGCACCAGCCATCCGGTGCGGTTGGGTGCGTAGCCGCCGGTGACGATCAATCCCACACCGCCGCGTGCGCGTTCGGCGTAGAACTCGGCAAGGCGCGCGGTGTTCTTGGCGCGGTCCTCGAGACCGGTGTGCATCGACCCCATGACGACGCGGTTGCGCAGCGTCGTGACGCCGAGGTCGAGCGGGGCGAGCAGGTGGGGAAACGGAGCGGTCATGCCGGGCCTTTCGGTCGGGTCAGGAAGGCTCCCGCGTCGAGTCCGCGGTGAGGGCGCCGAGCACCTCGTCGCACCAGGCGACGAATCCCTCCTCGATGCGGATCCCGCCGCGGAGCACGAGGTACTGGTGCAGGGCCCGGCCGGTACGACGGCGGGTTGCGGGGAAGTCGTGTCGCGCGATGCGTTCGTACAGGTCCAGGCGGGCCGCGTGCTCGTCGCGGTGCCGCCGCACCTCGGCGAGCAGCGAGGCGGTGTCCCCGTAGGAGGCGCCGCGGATCTTCACGGCGAGCTCGTTGCGCAGATGTGCCGGCTCGGTGGGCTCGGCGATCCAGCGAGCCAGTTCGGCCCGCCCGGCGCTCGACACCCGGTACACCTTCTTGTCGGGACGTCCGTCCTGTGCGATCGATTCGCCCCTGACCCATCCGGCGTCGTCCATCCGCTTGAGTACGCGGTAGATCTGCTGATGGGTGGCACTCCAGAAGAAACCGATGGATCGGTCGAACCGCCGAGCGAGCTCGTATCCCGAGCCGGACTGCTCGCTGAGGGCGACGAGGATCGCGTGTTCGAGTGCCACCCAGTCAGTTTCTATGCAACGAAGTGAATATGCAACCCGTCGTATAAACAGAACGGGTGCCCTGCCGTGTCGACAGGGCACCCGTGCGGCGGGAATCGGTCAGACGAGGTTGTCGCCGTTCTTGCGTGCGGTGCTCCACTCGCGGACCGCGCCGCGGGTGATCACGAAGAGCGTCGCTGCCACGAGAACCGGCCAGATCAGGACGTAGGCGGTCAGAAGCACGGTGTTCACGAGAAAGAGCCTCCTGGGGTCGGGTCGAGTGGGACGGTCAGGGACGCGCGGGCGCCGCCCCGCGTGCGGGGCGGTCGTCGTCCAGGTCGTCGACGTGGGCCTGTCGATCGAAGTCACCGACCCGGTCCTCGATCGTCGCGAAGTCGAACGACTCGGTGTTGCGCACCGACATCGCGAAGCACACGACCGTGCTCACCGCGTATGCCACGAGGGAGCCGCTGAGGGTGGCGTAGTCGTGGAGGAACCCGATGCCGAAAGGCGCGGTGATCGCGATGGCGACCACGCCCACGATCCTCGCCACCCGCAGCCCGAAGAAGCCGAACGCCATCAACCCCAGGACGACGCCGACGCCGACGACCGCGGTGACGTCGATGACGAATCCGCTCGCTCCGTCCGTCGGCAGCCAGCCGAATCGCACCGGTAGGAACGCTGCGACGGCCGCGATGGTCGCCACCGTGAAGGCCTTGTTGGAGACCTTGTTCCAGTAGAAGCTGGCGATCACCGGGAAGACGAGTGCGCCCCACAGCGCACCCACGAACACCAACAGGTCGAGGATGTTGAGGCGCATGCTCGCGAACGCAACCGCCAGTGCGGTCGCGACGACCATCGTCGCCCGGCCCACCAGCAACATCCGGCGCGGATCGGCACCCTCGCGACCGGCGACCGTGTGGCCGTACCCGTCCGTCATCACGATGGACGACAGCGCCGCCAGATCGGAGTCGGCGGTCGACGACAGCGCGCCGAGCACCAACAGGAAGAACAGCGCGACCAGAACCGCGGGTAGATAGGTGCCGGCGATCTGCGGGATGAGGTTGTTGACGTCCCCGTCCAGCGGATCGAGACCCAGATAGAGCGCGAGGACGCCGAACATGCCGATGCCGATGACGGTGGCGCCGTAGCCGACGGCCGCGGTGACGAACGTCGGTTTGATGAGGTCCTCGCGGACCGCGAACAGGCGCTGCGCGATGGTCTGGTTGCCGATCGCGTACGCCAGCACGGCAGCGATGTAGGGCGCACCCTGGTTGAAGAACGCCTCGCTCGAGAAGAAGTTGCCCTGCGCCGGAGTCAGATTCGCGGCCCCGGTCTCGAAGGCGGCGGGAAAGCCCGCGGCGAAGAAGACGATCGGGATGAGGACGACCACGGCGCCGAGCATGCCCAGCAGCTGGATCACATCGGTGAGCACCGACGCCCGGAAGCCCGACCACAACGTGTACAGCAGCACGCCGCCGGCGATGACGAGCACGCCCTGGATGAAGTTGAGCGGCGACAGCAACGAGATGAGGACGCCGCCCGCGATGAAGTTCGACATCAGACTGATGAGGCTGCCGACGACGTTGGAGCCGGCCAGCATGAGCTGGCTGGATCGGCCGTGCCGGGCGTACATGATCTCGGCCAGGGTGTGTGCTCGCGGGGCGAGGGCGCGGATCCGGCGGCCGAACGGGTAGATGAACAGGATCATCAGTGCGCCCCACAGGCCGTAGTGGATGGGCCCGGAGATCCCGTAGGTGTATCCCGAGGTGGCCGACGCGTACATCGAAGACGCCCAGATCCAGGTGGCCGTCATGCTGGCGGCGGAGATGCCGAAGCCGACCTGGTTGCCGGCGGTCATGAAGTTGTCGGCGTTCTCGTTCTTCCGGCCGATCCGGAGTGAGACGAGGAACGTTCCCCCGTAGAAGAAGAGCAGCAGCAGAATAATCGCCACGGCGCTGAATTGGACGAGTTCCGGTGCGTCCATTCGTTACCTCCTTGACATTTATTCGCGTTTTTTCGGGTCGCGAAATCTCGATGCGAGCAGGCGACGTCGAGGGGCGCCGTGGAAGCCCCGCCAGCTGCGGGCGGGCGGCCGGCAGTCGAGGCCCCGCGGTGCGGCGGCGTGCGCCGCTGAAGGGGGTGAAAGCTGTTCGGCCCGAGCGGGTCATGTCCCTCGACGCGGCTCGTGGACCGACGGGGCCGTGACGGCGCACAGCGCTCGTCGGCGCAGGAGTTGCCTACGACGACAGGCGCGCGTGTGTGCACGAAACGCGGGTGGTCGCGATTCGTGCACTGTGGTCGACGCGTTCCCGGTCGGGTGCCCGCGCAGTGTGTGCGCAGAATGGTCGACGCATTCCCATCGGTTGTGACGCAGTGTAACAGCAGGAATCGTCGAACCGGAATTCCGACCTTGCAATCGAGTTATTCGAAGAAATTTGATACGCGGCCGGATTTTCGTTATTCCGGTACCCGGGGGCATATGCGACGGGAGCGGCGCGCCACGGGTCGCGGCGCGGCCGCCGGGCCCGTCCCCACTCCGTAGGCTCACCCTCATGAGTGCGGAACTGGTGGGCGAGGCGGGCATCGGGAGGGCGTCGACCCGCCGTCAGGTCGCGGCGTGGGGGCTGTGGGACTGGGGCGGAGCCGCCTTCAACGCCGTCGTGCTCACCTTCGTCTTCTCGGTCTATCTCACCGATGCGGTGGGGGACGATCTGCCGGGCACGGTATCGGCCAGCACGTGGCTCGGGTGGTCCCTCGGCATCGCCGGCTTCTTCATCGCGGTACTCGCGCCCGTCAGCGGTCAGAGGTTCGACGCCACGGGCCGCCGCAAGCGCTCCCTCGCCGTCCTGACGTTCTCGACGGTAGCGGCGATGGCCGCGATGTTCTTCGTCGTCGACGACTACCACTACCTGTGGTTGGGTCTGGTCCTGCTGGGATTCGCGTCGGTAATCTTCGAGCTCGCGGGAGTGCCGTACAACGCCATGATGCGGCAGGTATCGACGCCCGAGAACATCGGCCGGGTATCCGGGTTCGGTTGGGCAATGGGATATTTCGGTGGGATCGTGCTGCTGCTCGTGTGCTACCTCGGCTTCATCGCCGGCGACGGCCCCACCCGCGGGTTCCTGGACATCACCACCGACGGAGGCCTCAACATCCGGCTGGTGGCGCTGTTGGCCGCGGTGTGGCTGGCAGTGTTCGCGGTGCCGGTGCTGCTCATGGTCCCCGAGGCGCCGCGCACCGCGGCCGATCCCGGCGCCGCCCGCGCCGGGTTCGTCGAGTCCTATCGGGTGCTGTGGCGGGACGTGCGCGAACTGTGGGCCGTCGACCGCCGCACGGTGGGTTTCCTGATCGCCAGCGCGCTCTTCCGGGACGGGTTGGCCGGTGTGTTCACGTTCGGTGCGGTGCTGGCGGTCAACGTGTACGGGCTCGCGTCCGACAGCGTGCTGCTGTTCGGTGTCGCCGCGAACGTGGTCGCCGCGCTGGGGGCGATCGTGGCCGGCCGCTTCGACGACCGCATCGGCCCCAAGGTGGTGATCGTGGCGTCGCTGGCCGCCATGCTTGCCGTCGGGGTGGTGCTGCTGGCGGTGTCCGGTCCGGCGATGTTCTGGGTCTTCGGGCTGTTGCTGTGCCTGTTCGTCGGCCCGGCGCAGTCCTCGGCGCGCACGTTCCTCGCCCGTCTCACCCCGCCGGGGCGCGAGGGGCAGATGTTCGGGTTGTACGCCACCACCGGGCGGGCGGTGTCGTTCCTGGCACCGACGCTCTTCGGGTTCTTCGCCTGGTGGTTCGGCGCCGACCGCGCCGGGATCGTGGGACTGCTGGTCGTGCTCGGGGTCGGCCTGGCCGCCCTGCTCGCCGTCCGGGCGCCGGAGCGGGATGCCGAGGGCCTCCCCGGTTGACCGGCCGACGGATCAGTCCTTGAAGTAGACCAGCTGGTGCGTGGTGGCGAGCAGGGCTCCGTCGCGGCCCCAGATCTCGCCGGACTGGTCGAAGTAGCCCTTGCCGAACCGCTGCGCACGGGCGGTGGCGAGAACGGCGTCGTCGGCCTGGGCGGCCAGGAGGGTCGCGTCCGCATGGAAGTACACCGTGAGCGACACCGTGCCCGCGGGCAGGTAGCGACCCAGCCGCAGGAACGCCCGGGGATAGAACACGTCGCACAGGGCGGTCAGCGCCGGAAAGTCCAGCGGCCGCGGGGGGTTGTCGCGCACCCACAGCGTGCTGGTCGATCCCGGCTGAGCGCCGGCGTCGGGCTCGGGCACCGCACCCTCGACGAAGCGCAGTTCGTAGTTGCGGGCCCACGCGATGAAGTCCGGGAACTCGTGTACTGCAACGTCGTGCGCCGACGGTGCCGGCGGGGCGGCGATCTCGGTGGAATCCCAGGTCTCGCGGCGGCGCCCGAACACCGCGGTGGCCGTCGTGGTGACGGCGCCGTCCTGCACGAGCTCGACGTTCCAGTGTTGCGTCGACCGGTTGGTGCGGGTGGGACGGGCGGTCACCTCGAACTCACCGTCGGCGATCGGCCCCGCGAAGTTCACGGTCAGCGACAGCGGCTCACCGAGGCGTTCGGGATGCTGCAGGATCGCCCGCAGCAGGGTCGCGGCGGTGACGCCTCCGAACGGGCCCACCATGTTCGCGTAGGCGGGGGAGGTGTGGCCCCGGTAGGCGTCGGGTGCGCCCGTCCGAGCGGTGAGCTCGACGGCCGCGTCGAAGGGATGGGTGGGGGCGGCGATCTGGGTCACGACGACTCCTGACGGGTGACAATCCGGTTTTAAGTATGACAACATACATAGAACCGAGCGGCAACCATGCGCAGTGGGAGGTGGGGACATGGCGAGGCGACACGAGCCCGGCAGCGGTCCGCGTGCCGCGATGATCGACAGTGCGGTCGCGTTGATCCGTGAACAGGGCGTGGCGGCCACGTCGTTCGCGGACGTCCTGGCGCACAGCGGCGCGCCCCGCGGCTCGATCTACCACCACTTCCCCGGCGGCAAGTCGCAGCTGGTCGAGGAGGCGACGCGAGCGGCGGCCGATCAGCTCGGTCGCGGCGTGGCGCGGGTCCTCGGCTCCGGCGACACCGTCTCGGCGCTACGGGCGCTGGTCGGCTTGTGGCGCCGTGGACTCGAGGCCTCCGGATACGCCGCCGGATGCCCCATCGTCGCGGCCGCGCTGGGCACCGAGCGCGGTGCCCGCCAGGTCGCGGGCGTGGCCTTCACCCAGTGGTGCGAGTCGATCGCCGCGAGCCTGATCGAGGACGGCGTGGCCGAGGAGCGGTCGACGGCCCTGTCGGTGCTGGTCGTCAGCGCCCTCGAGGGGGCACTCGTGCTGGCGCAGGCGCAAGGCACGTCGACGCCGCTCGACGCCGTCGTCGACGAGCTCGAGGTGCTGCTCCGCGTGTGAGCGGCCCTCAGACCTGCGCGACGCGGGCGAGAACCGCGTCGGCGAGCGCGTCCGGATGCTCCTCGGGGATCCAGTGGCTGCCGCCGTCGAGCACGACGAAACGGTAGGGCGCATCGACGAACTCGCCACAACGTTTGGCCGCCGCCGGGCCGAGCGCGGGATCGGCAGTGCTCCACACGTAGGTGGTCGGCACCCGGACCGAGGGCAGTTGGCCGAACTCCCGGTCCATCGCGCGGTACCAGTTCATCGCCGCGGTGAGCGCGCCCGGTTCGGACAGCCGACGCAGGTGCTCCTCCACCAGTGCGGGGTCGATGCCGTCGCCGAACATCGCCCGCAGGCGCCGTGAGCCGTCCTCCAGGAGAACGTCTTCCGCCTTCCCCTCGGTACGGAGCAGGCCGATGTAACTCGACCGGCGCTGCTGATCGGCGTCCTCGCGCAGCGCCCAGCCGAGCGCCGCCGGGTGCGGCACCGAGACCGCAGTCAGGCTGCGGATCCGATCCGGGTGACTGCCGGCGACCTGCCACGCGACGGCGGCCCCCAGTCGTGGCCCACCAGGTGGGCTGCCTCGAGGCCGTACGCGTCGAGTAGTCCGACGACGTCGCCGACCAGGCGGTCGAACCGGTAGTCCTCCACCCGGGCCGGCCGGGCATCGGGGGAGTAGCCGCGCTGGTCGGGCGCGATCACCCGCAGGCCGGCGCCCACGAGGCGAGGTGTGACCGGACGCCACGACGCCGAGGTCTCCGGGAAGCCGTGTAGCAGGACGATCGGTGTGCCGTCGTCGGGCCCCGCGACGGTGACGTCGAAAGTCAGTTCGCCCAGGCGAACTCGGTCGGCGCGTGATTCGGCAGTCATGGCGCCACGGTAGCGGAACGGCTACGGGTGCGCGGGTTTCCAGCCGCCGATGCCGATCATGATCAGGCGCAACTGCTTCTCTGTGCGCGCGATCACGGCGCGTTCCTCGGACGAGCCGGGGCGATTCGCGTCGAGCAGGTCGACGACCGCGCCGAGCATCGTCTGCACGATGAGGTCGGCGGCCATCTCGAGATCCTCGACCTCCCAGTGAGACAGTGCGGGCATGCGCCCGAGGTCGACGGTGAGTTCGCTGACGAACAGGCGCAGTTCGGTGGCGATGGCGCGGCGGACCTCGGGCATGCCGCCGTAGCGCTCGCGGGCCACGAACCGGAACTCGGCTTCGTGGGCGTGCACCTGCCGGACGAGGATGTCGAGCGAGGCCCGGGCGGTGGTCGCGCTCGGGGTGCGGCGCGCGTCGCGCAGCAGGCGTCGCAACACCCGCATGCTGTCCTCCGCCAGTGCGACCCCGAGCTCGTCCATCGACGCGAAGTGCCGATAGAACGCGGTGGGCACGATGCCCGCGGCCCGCGCGACCTCCCGCAGGCTCACACTCGCGAAGCTGCGATCGGCGTGGAGTTCGAGTGCGCGCTCCAGCAACGCCTGGCGCGTGCGCTCCTTGCGCTGCGCACGCGTCTCCACCGGTTCGGTCACGGCGTCGAGTCTAGGCACGTGGATCACCTGCCGCGTGACCGGCATCACTCTCGACCGGGATTGACAGGTATGGGGTAACCGCGTTCACACTAATCAGTGTACGACTGTGCACTGAAAGTCCCGCGTGAGGAGATGATCATGACGACGAGTTCTCCCGCTTCCGCCGTGCTGCGTCCCATCGTGTCGCTCGTCGAGGCGCTGGCGACCCCGCACGCGGTCGACCGGTACCTCGAGCTGTTCGACCCCATGGTGACGGCCCGCGAGACGCGTGCCCGCATCGTGCGGGTCGACCGCCCCACCGCCGACTCCGTCGTGCTCGAACTCCGCCCCACCCGTCAGTGGCGCGGTTTCCGGGCCGGGCAGTTCGTCCAGGTCGGCGTGGTGATCGACGGAGTGCGCCACACCCGGTGCTACTCCCCGGTGGGGGCGGAGTCCGGCGGGCGGAGCACGGTCGAACTGATCGTGCGCGCGCACCCGGATGGGCTGGTCTCGCAGTACCTCGTGCGGCACGCCGCCGTCGGCATGGTCGTCGACCTCTCCGCGGCGGCAGGCGAATTCGTGCTGCCTCGCCGCCGCCCGAGCGAGGTCGTCCTGGTCAGCGGCGGCAGCGGGATCACCCCGGTGCTGTCGATGCTGCGCACCCTGCGCGACGAGGGCTTCACAGGCCCGGTCGCGTTCCTGCACTACACCCGCACGCTCGACGACGTGCCCGTCCTCGCCGAGCTGCGGGACCGTGCGGAGACGCGCGGCGACGTGACCGTCCGGATCGTGGAGACGGCGGCCGAGGGCCGCTTCCGGCGCGCGCACCTCGACGAGGTGGCGCCGTGGTTCGGGCCCGCGTCGGAGGTGTTCGTGTGCGGTCCGGACACGCTGTCGGGGGCCGTTCGCGAGCTGCTCGACGCCGATGGTTTCGGTGAACAGATGCACACCGAACGCTTCCGAATCGCACCGGTCGTTCCCGCCGGCCCCACCGGTGGTGTGGTCTCGTTCGCCCGCAGCGGCGTGGCGGCGGACGACTCGGGGCGGAGCCTGCTCGAACAGGCCGAGGCGGCGGGCCTGCAACCCGAGCACGGCTGCCGGATGGGGATCTGTTTCTCGTGCACGGCGGTGAAGCGGTCCGGCCGGACTCGCAACATCCTCACCGGCGACACGCACGACGACCCGGACCAACCGATCCAGCTGTGCATCTCCGCGCCGGTGGGCGACGTCGAGATCGACGTCTGACCCGTCCGGCCCACTCGAAGGAGGACAACCCATGTTCGGACTCAGCCTTCCCGGCTTCCTCTCGATGCCCGGGTTCCTGCGGTTCGGTGGACGCGATCCCGAACCCGCGGGCGACCTCACGGTGATCGACTACGACGACGTCGAGGCGCTCGGGCGTGAGCTCGACGCGCTGCGGGCGGAGGTCGTCGCCGACCTCGGTGCCGCCGACCGCGAATACATCTACCGGATCATCAAAGCGCAGAGGGGGTTCGAGGTCGCCGGTCGTGGCTTGATGTATCTCGGCTTCCTGCCGCCGTTCTGGCTCGCCGGTGTGGGTGCCCTGTCGATCTCGAAGATCCTCGACAACATGGAGATCGGCCACAACGTCATGCACGGCCAGTACGACTGGATGCGTGAGCCGGGCCTGAACTCGCGAGTGTTCGAGTGGGACACGGTGTGTCCCGCGGACCAGTGGAAGCACTCGCACAACTACATGCACCACACCTACACCAACATCGTCGGTCGGGACCGGGACATCGGTTACGGCATCCTGCGAATGGACGAGGCGCAGCGTTGGAACCCCTACTACCTGGGCAATCCGCTGTACGCGACCGCGCTGATGTTCCTGTTCGAGTGGGGCGTGATGCTCCACGACCTCGAGGCCGAGAACGTGGTTCAGGGCAAGCGCCGCTGGGCGGACGTCCGGCCGCTGGTCCAGGGTTGGTGGCGCAAGGCCGGGCGGCAGGTCCTCAAGGACTACGTATTGTTCCCGGTGTTGTCGGGGCCGATGTTCGTCTCGACGCTGCTGGGCAACGCCACCGCGAACGTGGTGCGCAACGTCTGGGCGTACTCGATCATCTTCTGCGGCCACTTCCCTTCGGGGGTACAGAGTTTCACCGAGGAGGAGACCGAGAACGAGACCCGGGGGCAGTGGTACCTGCGGCAGATGCTCGGCAGCGCGAACATCACGGGCAGCCCGCTGTTCCACATCATGTCGGGCAACCTGTCGCACCAGATCGAGCACCACCTGTTCCCGGACATCCCGGCGCATCGCTATCCGGAGATGGCGCCGCGGGTGCGTGAGCTGTGCGAACGCTACGGCCTGCCGTACAACACCGGTGGCTTCTTCCACCAGATCGGCACGGTGTGGGCCAAGATCTTCCGGTTGGCCCTGCCGCCGTCGCTCGTCGGCCGGACGCCCGCTCGCGGTGTTATCGTCGAGCATCGGAAAACCGCTGCATGAGAGGCGCGTCGAACATGGTGGGGAAGTTCGAACGAGGTAAGGACACGGTGCAGGAGCTCACCGAGTCCGCGGCCACGCACGTCGGCAGGATCGCAGTGATCATCGCCGGCGCGGTCCGGGACGTCACCCGCGAAGTGGGGGACTGGGTGACCGACGGTATCGAGATGCGCGAGGCCGCCCGGAAGGCACGTGAGGACGGCGAACCCGCGGCGGCCGACGAAGGCTGACGCAGTACTGCAAAGGTCGGGCCCGGCACCTGTCGCAGGTGCCGGGCCCGACCTTTCGGTGAAGCTCGATCAGATGATGCCCATGGCGAACATCGCGTCGGCCACCTTCACGAAGCCGGCGATGTTGGCACCCAGGACGTAGTCGCCCGGCTTGCCGTACTCCTCGGCGGTGGTGGAGCAGCGCTCGTGGATGCCGCGCATGATCTTGGACAGGCGCTCGTCCGTGTAGGAGAAGCTCCAGGAATCGCGCGAGGCGTTCTGCTGCATCTCCAGCGCGGAGGTCGCGACACCACCGGCGTTGGCGGCCTTGCCCGGCGCGAACGCGATGCCGGCCTCGCGGAAGACCGCGATACCGCCCGGGGTGGTGGGCATGTTGGCGCCCTCGGCGACGGCCTTGACGCCGTTGCTCACCAGCGTCTTGGCGGAGACGTCGTCGAGCTCGTTCTGCGTGGCGCACGGCAGCGCGATCTCACACGGGACGTTCCAAATGTTGCCACCCGGGAAGAACTGGGCGTCGGAGCGCTCGTCGACGTACTCCGAGATGCGGCCGCGACGGACCTCCTTGATCTCCTTGAGCAGTTCGACGTCGAGACCGTTGTTGTCGACGATGTAACCCGAGGAGTCCGAGCACGCGATCGCGGTGCCACCGAGCTGGCGGATCTTCTCGATCGCGTAGATCGCCACGTTGCCCGAGCCGGACACGACGGCCTTCTTGCCCTCGAGGCTCTCGCCCTTGGCGGCCATCATCTCGCCGACGAAGTAGGCGGCGCCGTAGCCGGTGGCCTCCTTGCGGACCATCGACCCGCCCCAGGTGAGGCCCTTGCCGGTGAGCACGCCGGACTCGTACGAGTTGTTGAGGCGCTTGTACTGGCCGAACAGGTAGCCGATCTCGCGGCCACCGACGCCGATGTCACCCGCGGGGACGTCGGTGTACTCGCCGATGTGACGCTGCAGCTCGGTCATGAACGACTGGCAGAAACGCATGATCTCGGACTCGGACTTGCCCTTGGGGTCGAAGTCGGAGCCACCCTTGCCGCCGCCGATGGGCAGGCCGGTGAGGGAGTTCTTGAAGATCTGCTCGAAGCCCAGGAACTTCACGATGCCGAGGTTCACGCTCGGGTGGAAGCGCAGGCCGCCCTTGTAGGGGCCGAGCACGCTGTTGTACTGCACCCGGAAACCACGGTTGACGTGGATGTTGCCGTTGTCGTCCTGCCACGGAACGCGGAAGATGATCTGCCGCTCGGGCTCGCAGAGGCGCTCGATCAGCGCGCCGTCCGCGTAGTTGGGGTGCCGATCGAGCACCACGGTGAGCGATTCGAAGACCTCGGCGACCGCCTGGTGGAACTCCGGTTCGCCAGCATTGCGAAGGAGCACCTGCTTGTAGATCTCCTCGACGCGGTCGCGTACAGACACTTTCACCTACCAGATTCCGTGAGAAGTTATTAATCTTTCTGTTACACGATAGTCCGCGAGGGCCCTCGACTTCGACGGTTACCTGCGGAAAGTGAGATTAGCCACGTGTAAACAGTCTGTTACACGGATGCGAAGAACGCGGCCGACCCCGCCCGGTGAACCGTCGAGAAGACCCTGGTGACGCGTGGTGTCGTGGTCTCGGGTCGGTCTCGGAGCCCCCTGCGCCGGAGTGGTGATACCCGTGGGCGGAACGTCCATGGTTTGCTCTTTACGGAAGAGCCTCGGGGGGACCGCGGGCGGACCGTGCGGATTGCCTCCCTCGATCGAACGACGGAAGGGCGCACTCTGTGAGGCAAGCGAATCGGAGGTGGGCCGCCGCGGTGTCGGCGGCCGCGGTGACCGCGGGTCTGTCCGTGGCGATGGCCACGCCCGCATCGGCGGCCGGTGGGCCGTGCGGCCAGAACTTCGGCAGTTCCGGAAGCCTCGGCAGCTCCGGGTTGACCGGAAGCGTGATGGGAAGCCTGGGGGCCGGCAGCCTCGGCGGCGCGACGGGTTCGCTCGCCAATTCGCTGCCGTGGATCACCGGCGCGCCCAACGGCGCCCTGCCGGTGCTGTCCGGCAAGACCAAGGCCCTCGAGATGGTGACCGGCCCGGGCAGTCCCAACAAGACCATCGACAAGTACAGCGTCGCCGGTACCGACCTCGGCATCATGTGGGACAACGGCAAGGAGGGCGCCGACCACGACGTGATGATGCTGTTCGGCGACACCGTCGGCGACTGCGGGATCGAGGGCGACCAGTGGCGCAGCAACGTGCTGTTCCGCAGTGCCGACACCGCACTGTCCGACGGCATGCGGATCGACAGTTCGCCGCTCGCGCCGGGCACCACGAACTTCTCGCGGCAGGTCATCGCCGGCCTGCTCAACCTGCCGCCGGGCAGCCCCGTCGAGTTCACCGTCATCCCGACCGGTGGTGTCGCGGTCGACGGGGTGCAGTACGTGCGGTGGATGTCCGTTCGGTCGTGGGACACCCCCGGCGAGTGGACCACCAACTACTCCGGGATGGCCGTCTCGACCGACAACGGCGAGACGTGGAACACCGATCTGGCCACGGTCCGTACCAATTTGCAGGGCCTGGGGATCGACGGTATTCCGGCGTTCTCGTCGGCCAACGCGAACTGGCAGATGAGCGCCTTCGTCCCGGATCGCGGGGACGGCTACGTCTACGAATTCGGTACGCCGTCAGGGCGTTCCGGGGCCGCTCGACTCGCCCGTGTGCCGGCCAACAACGCCGACATCGTGGATCCCGGCAAGTACGAGTACTGGAACGGATCGGACTGGTCCGCGACCATCACCGACGCCGAGCCCGTCATCGGGTCGTCGGTGAGCGAGCTGTCGGTGCAGTGGAATCCGTACTTGCGCAAGTACCTCGCGATGTACACGGACACGGGTGGACTGAAGATCCGCCAGGCCGACAACCCGTGGGGTCCGTGGAGCGGCTCGCAGACGCTCATCGGGTCGGCGACCCTGCCGTCGCTGTACGGCGGCTTCATGCATCCGTGGTCGAACCGGAACGGTGACAGCAATCTGTACTTCGTGCTGACCACGTGGGATCGCTACAACGTGATCTACATGCGCACGGACCTGAGCGGCATGCGCGTCGCGGCCACCGACCCCGTCGACCGCCCCGATCCCGCCGCCACCGGTGAACAGCGACTCCAGGGCTTCTCGACGCCCGAGGGATTCACCCCGGCGCCCGAGAACTAGAGCGAGCGCCCGTTTCCCGACGAGCCCGGCCCGTCCCCGTTCCTCGGGGCGGGCCGGGCTCCGTCGGGTTAGTGCTCGGGAGAGCTGCTGATGAGCGCCGCCCTCGCGCCGCACCGCGGGTGAGCCTACATCTGGTGCAGGCACACGGGGAGGGCGTTGGCCGCGCAGGTTCGCGACGGGAGTCTCGAACTCGCCGTGGTGATTCCGGCACCCGGGGATCTACCGTCGATTCCGCTCGGGGAAAAGAACATTCGAATGAAAGTGGCGACCGGGCACCAACTGGCCATGCGCACCCGGATTGCTCTCAGCGAAGTCGCCGACGAACCGTCCATCGCGAATCCGACGTCGTACCACCTGCGGCAGTTGACGGAGTCGTGGTGCGCAAAAGCGGGATTCGCGCCTCGGGCGGTGTTCGAGAACACGGAATTCGAGACGCTGCGATTCGCTCGGCCCGCACGGGCTGGGGGTGGCGCTGCCGCCAGGTTGCGGGACTTCGTGACGGCTCGGGCTGCGCGGCGCGTGACGGAGACCAGTCCGGACACCTGAGAGGTTTTAGGCCGCCGGCCGGTGGCAACTTCCCTGCCACCACCGGCCGGCGCCGGTAGGCACATAGTCGGGGGTACGTACCTACCGTGTCACTCGAGGTGACAAGTGAACGTTAGCTCAGGACCGCTGGGGGTGAACAAGCCGAAAGGCCTGAAACTGCGAGTCTCACCCTCGGATTTCACCCGTGGACCCGTTCCGGAGCGCCCGTCGACTCACCCGCAGGCGACACCGTCGTTGTCGCGGTCGAGCTTGCTGGCGTACCCGGGCTGTCCGCGGTAGATCGGCGCGGCGCCGGCTGCCCGCGCGGCCGCCGGTGCCACCACCGGCGCAGGCGCGCCGCGAGGCGCGGGAGCGGTCTCTTGGGCAACCGGTGCAGGAGTCGGAGGCGGCGTCGTCGAGCGACTCGATGCCGGGGCCTGCGCCGCGAACGTGACGGCGGTCTTGTTGGTCGTCGTTGCGGGCGCCGCGAACCGGAATCATCCCGGCACGCGGCGAGGACGAACATAGGGTGACGGCGGCCAAGCCGGCTGCCGCCGGTCCGTGAGTGCGTGTTTAGGTATTCCCCCTGAGATCAGGTTACGAGGTCGAGCGACCTACAGACGGTAACGCCCGGTGTGGGGGAATCGAGTGTTCGACCGGGTGAAACTTCAGGTTGAACCTGTCCCCTGGGACGGGCCCGAGTGGCTTCGCGCGAGTGCTCCTGCGTGAAGCCATTTCAAACCGGAAAAGTTCGTTCCGGCGAATAATCGACGAGGAATGCGTTGTGCCGGCACTTCCAGGTGGCACCGAGACGGCGGCCACGCAATGCTTGCCCACCGCCGTCCGGTCGAACCACTGGCCGATGCTTGCCGAGATCGACAAGTTCGTCGACGGGTATCGCCGTAATGCAACTGCCTACGAGCTGGCCGAGCGATTCGGGATACACCGTCAGACCATCGGCGCACTACCGGGAGGGGTGATCAACGGTGCAGATTGGCAAAACGTATTGGAAAGACGTTTGGCCTCGGAGCGAGCACGGTCGGCAAGGTGTCTAAGCGAGCGGGCGTGCATACAACGACCCCAGCGGCCTATAATACTAGCCGCTACTACGCCCGCTGCGACGAAGCTATCGATCCCGTTGAGTGGACGTTGGTATCGGACATGCCTACTTCCTGGTTGCCATAGTGTGCATTCCGAGCGAGTGACTACCAGTATATTGCCACAAACTCAACATCGAGAAGTCTACTATCGGCCTCGCTTGACCTCTCTGTCTCATGGGTCGCG
The DNA here is from genome assembly GCF_005484805.1 of Rhodococcus sp. SGAir0479. NCBI lineage: Bacteria > Bacillati > Actinomycetota > Actinomycetes > Mycobacteriales > Nocardiaceae > Rhodococcus > Rhodococcus sp. SGAir0479. The sequence continues at coordinate 2,423,991 of NZ_CP039432.1, read as the reverse complement.
ATTTCCACACGAGAACCGAATGCTGGGGATAGCGACAACCCCGCCGAGGCACGAGCGAAATTCCTTGCCGCAAGATCGGCGTCCGGGTTAAGAAGTTCTTCCTTTCCGCTTTTTGCGGCCACAGCGCGATAGACTGTCGCAAATGCCTGCCGCTGAACCGAAGATGTTGACCCGTCCGAACTCAAACCTTGCAGCTCAACGTCAAGTTCGTCTCGATCCTTTCCGTCGAGTTCGACATCGGCGACCTTCTCGAGCTCCTGCCGGTAGAACCGAAGAGCCTGCTGGAGCACCCCGATATCAGCGCTTGCGCCGGAGTCGCGAAGCCCGGAAATGCCAGTGCGACCAGCTTCGTTGATCTGGTCAGCGAGTTCGGGTGAAACATCATTAAACAAGTGCGCAAGTTTAACTGGCGTCCAACGGTGGTGAATCCCGTCTCGCGCTACGCGGCACAATACTTTAACCCTCGACGATGAGAATAGAACTCGACGAATATCTTTCCAGTAGCCAATATGCTCAGTCACGCCAACAACCTCAAGGGGGCGCCGTACGACGTCAATCTGATCGATGATTCTATTATCAACGATATATTCCTGACCATCGACTTCGATCACCGACAGCGAAGTTGCCTTCGCTCGAATTGGAATTAGGCCCGCGAGCAAGCGCTCAATAAACTGGTTCATCGGACCGACCTCGCGAAGCATAGCCTGCCCCGCGGAACCAAACAGCTCGCCGGACTCTTTTGCCATCGCTTCAATCTCGGACATCATGGTTCTCAATTTGAATACCGGGTCTACATCTAGTGACACTTCCACTTCGATGAGAGTCCCGCGCGTGAATACACTGGCCGGCACTGCGCCGTATCTACCGACTGGCTTAATGGCAGAATCAACATTGCTGGCCGGTCTAGGTGCTACCTTCGATACCTTAATTGCATACTCAATGCTTGCATCGTCATACAATTCGTTGAAGAGGGTTTGAACGATCGCTTTTCGTGATGTCTGGACATTGTTAGAGTTGCTAGTCTTGAAGCGCGAGCCCAACTCCGCCTTCCCCAAGACATCGTTGCCTGCTGCAACCTTACCCGTAACTTCAGCTTCCTCTGCCTGTGAAATCGCTCGCGACACTTGCTCAGGAATTGTATCTTTCTGGGAAGTTAGGAGGCTGCGAAGTGAGACCTCATCAAGGTACACAAACTCGCGCAAGGGCCGCTGCGATGAACTCTTCTTTAAATCCTTCGTTTCGGATCTTCTTTGGCGCCATTCCGCCCACCATGACCTAATTGACATGACTTACCTCCGCTTGCTTACTGGTTCGACTCGGTCTCGAAGCGACGCGCTCGAAAGCTAGGGCCAGATCTTCGCCCGAAATAGAGCTTCGATTATCTCCAGCAGCGACGAGCGACGCCTCGGTCCAGATAGAGTTCAGTCGAGCCGCAGACCACCCGTCTGTCAGTGCGGCAACCTCGGCAATTGGGAGATCGTCTAGTGTTGCCAGATTTCGCGCGCTAGCTTCCAATATCTCATGGCGATCTTGTGCGGTCGGTAAGTCGAACGAAATTTCCCAGTCGAACCTTCCTGGACGTAGCAGTGCATCATCGATATCTGAAATACGGTTTGTTGCAGCGATTACGACTACATTACTCGATTTTTGATCAAACCCATCGAGTAGTGTCAGCAGTTGAGCAACGACTCGCTTGGATGCCTCGTGAGAGTCACTCGTTCGGCGTTCCGCGATACTGTCGATCTCGTCGAAAAAGATTATCGCACGATCCTCGCTGGACGCGGCCTCGAAGATGCGGCGAAGAGTTTCCTCACTATCCCCCACCCACTTGCTAACAATCGATGGACCGCTTACGAGAAAGAATGCCGCTCCAGACTCCCGTGCGATGATGCGCGCAAGATGGGTCTTCCCAGTTCCTGGCGGACCTGAAAATATGACGCCTTTCATCTGGCGCGCGCCGATATCGCGAAGGCGATCCCTATTCTTTAGTTGTGTTTCTATCAGCTCTACGGCCCGATCGCGTACGTGATGATACCCGCCGAACGAATCGAACCCCGGCCCATCCTCTTCAAGTTGAACAAGGTATTCGTTAAGGCCATCGTCATCGACTCCGGAATCGCGGTATCGAACGGGCGAGTCATGAAGAATCCTGGTAATTCCATCGACGTCGTTGAACTGTACTGTGTTGCCGGCGCTGACTTGAATTGTTGGCTTCCCTGGAAGAAGTCGTATGCTTGACCCTACTTCTATCAGTACACCGTCTTCTAAAATCCGGCGAACAATCGCGACTTCAGGAAGTTCAGGCCAGGCGCTTCGGGGTGCGATCTCCCATCCTCGATCGCTGAAAAATATCACATCACCGCGGTTTATAGCAGCTACGGACCCCACCGAAAACCGGGCAATACTTCCATTGGAAGTACGTCCTAAGAAGGCTTCGCCTTGATCGAGTACTTCCAGCACTTTAATGAGGTGCCCATCATTGCGTTCGTAGGTGCCGCCCGGTGGGCCAGTCATAGCCATTTCTCCTCAGGTGAGTGTCGACCGATTGAGTTGGTCGCGTCGGCTCCGCCGATTCGGCGAAATCGCAAAGAGACTGTCCTTTGTGGATGCCACTATCTGCTCGCAAGACAGACATGACCGAGACCTTCAATTTCGACGAGCGTCGCTTGAAAGGCGTGGCACCACCCTCTAGATGATCCATGGCGTCCAGGCCGGCGTCAATAGCCGCATGAACAATTTCGGCGGGTGTGCTGTAGTTCTCGCTCTTTGCATTCTGAGATCCTGGCGTATGAACGTGCATGTCAACCGCCCAGAACTGCGCCCAATTAGCCATGGATCCTCCCCAAAGACGCCGATTCGTAGCACAGATCGACTACATACCCCCGCCTGCATCCGCGAAGAGTTCCGTCTGCTGAAGCACAAGCTCGACCGCCCTGCCCTCAAGATCCGATGGAAGTCCTATTTCGGAGCAAACGGCGCGACTAGGTCCACACAGCTGCGCGGACCGACTCCCTGTACTGCCAGTCGACCGTGACGTTTTTCCGGACAGACCATACAAGATCGACCGCACGCAACTCATCACCAGTCGCCACGAAAGGTTGACCAACTGCACCCGGAAGGCGGTTCGCATCGTGGAGGTCGAAGACCTGGTCGCCGCGGAGTACCGCGTCATCCAGCTGACGCCTGAAGCACGACGCGAAACCACCCAGTGATGACTTGCAGCGACGCACGCACGGATCGAGGCAGAGCGGCGCGATTGGCTACCCAGAAGCAACGCACAACCAATGAGCGCACCCGCCTGCTCCAGGCCCACTACGTCGGGGCCATTCCCCTCGACCTGCTCAAGGAGGAGCAAAGGCGGCATTGCGCGCCGCAGGTTGCCACCGTCGGAACGCCTGGCCCAACGACGGGGGGCTACCCAACCGCGACGTCACCCTCGTCGGGGCACAAATAGAAAAGCCCCGACCGTGTCGAAGGTTTGAATGAGCACTATCTGGTGCCCCCGGCAGGAATCGAACCTGCGACCTAGAGATTAGAAGGCTCTTGCTCTATCCAACTGAGCTACGGAGGCGCGGCCAGAAGCATACCCGCTGAACGGGGATCAAATGCACATCCGGGTCACCGGTGTCGGGACCGTCCCGGTCAGCTCCACAGCGTGACGTGGACCTTCGGCTTGAAGTGGCTGACATCGACACCGGTGCCGCGAATCATCGCCTGGATGCACCGGGGCGTGCCGACGAAGTGCAGCAGTTCGGACGCGGCGGGCTGCAGGTGCTGATGCGGCAGCGTGGTCGCGCACCACTCACCGGCCGCACGGAGTTCCGGGCCCTCGACCAGCCCGAGGGAGCCGGCGGAGAGCTGGTCCCCGATCGCGAAACCGAGCGCGAGCGTCAGGGCCGACGACCGCCGCACGGCCTCCACGGCGGCGGCGTCGCTCTGGAACATGCGCTGCTGTTCGCGGGGAATGTCGAGTGCGCGGAGCATGTGGCGGGTGACGCCGTCGCCGCCGGCGGCGGACGGGCCCAGAAACCACTGCTGTTCTCGGAGGTGCCGGATCGACGGCCGGGTGCGCGCCAGCGAATGGTCGGGCGCGCACACGGTCAGCACCTCGTACTGCAAGAAGGGGTGCACGAACAGCGGTTGCCGGTCGCCCGGCGTGCGGGGGCCCAGTGCGACGTCGACCGCACGCGAGGAGACGAGATTCGCGAACTGCCGCATCGGGTGCACGCTCAACTCGACGGACAGGTCCTTGGCTCGGCTCGCGAACAACGCGATCAGACCGGGGGCGGCGTGCTCTGCGAACAGCGGCGACGCCGCGATCCGCAGCAGGCGCCGCCCGTGCCCGGCCTGGCTCACCTCGAGCGCCGTCTGCTGTTGCAGGCCGAGGATCTCGACGGCGCGGCTGGCGAGCCGCAGACCGCCGGGGGTGAAGGCCAGCCCGGACGGCCGGCGGCTGTAGAGCGGATCGTCGAGTTCCTTGCGGAGCTGGGCGATGTGCATGGAGACACCCGAATCCGTCATGCCCAGTTCGCGTGCCGCCGCTCGAACCGATCCGAGCCGCACCACCGCGGAATAGGCTCGCAGTTGAGCGGGTGTCACGGACCCGAGCCTACGTCCCGGCAGAGATCGACATCCGCGAATCGGCCGTCGCCGCGAGCCGCGCCGGCCGGGGCAGGGAGGCTGACACATGCGCGACGTCCTGCCCGAGCTGCTCGACATCTGGCGGGCGGGGGACACCGCGGGACTGGGCACGGTCGTCGCGGCGTTCCGGTCGGCGCCGCGCGATCCGGGCGCCGCCATGGTGGTGGCACCGGACGGAACGGTCGCCGGCTCTGTCTCCGGGGGCTGCGTCGAGGGTGCGGTGTACGAGTTGGCGACCGAGGTCGTCGGCACGGGAGCACCCGTCCTCGAACGGTACGGCGTCAGCGACGAGGACGCGTTCGCCGTCGGACTCACGTGCGGCGGCATTCTCGACGTGTTCGTCGAGCCCGTCTCGCGCCGCACGTTCCCCGGTCTCGGCGCCGTGGCCGCGGACGTCGATGCGGGTCGCCCGGTCGCGGTCGCCGCCGTCGTCGACCACGCCGACCGGTCCCGGATCGGACGACACCTGGTCGTCCGGCCCGACTCGGCCGACGGATCGCTGGGCTCCGCGCGCATCGATCAGGCCGTGGTCGACGACGGCCGGGGGATGCTCGCGGCGGGACGGACCGCGGTACTCGAGTACGGGCCCGACGGCCAGCGTCGCGGCGATGGGATGCGGGTGTTCGTCGCCAGTTACGCGCCGCCGCCACGCATGCTGGTGTTCGGCGCCATCGACTTCGCGGCGGCCGTTGCGCGGCAGGGGTCGTTCCTCGGCTATCGCGTGACGGTATGTGACGCGCGGGCGGTGTTCGCGACCGCGAGCCGCTTCCCGACCGCCGACGAGGTGGTGGTCGACTGGCCGCACCGCTACCTGTCCGCGCAGGCCGCCGCCGGCGCGCTCGATCGGCGGACGGTGATCTGCGTGCTCACCCACGACCCCAAGTTCGACGTCCCGCTGCTGAGTGTCGCCCTCCGGCTCCCGGAGGTGGGGTACGTCGGGGCGATGGGGTCCGAGCGCACCCATCTCGACCGACTGCAGCGCCTGCGCGACGCCGGCCTCACCGACACCGAACTGGCCCGTCTGTCGAGTCCGATCGGGCTCGACCTCGGGGCCCGGACGCCGGAGGAGACCGCGGTGTCCATCGCAGCGGAGATCATCGCCGCGCGGTGGGGCGGACGCGGTCGGCGCCTGCGTGACCTGGGCGGACGTATCCATCACGAACCTTCCGGATGATTGCGGTGCCGCGATGAAGCAATCACTGAATCGGCCTTGACGACGGGCTCGGCCGGGCACAGGCTGGAACCATCACGCTCTGTGAGGAGTGTCACATGCAGGTTCCGGGGTTGTTCGAATACGAGCGCGCCGCCGACGTGGCGGACGCGATCGCATTGCTGGACCGGCTCGGGGACGAGGCCAGGGTCGTCGCCGGCGGACACAGCCTGCTGCCGATGATGAAGCTGCGGTTGGCCAATCCCGAGTACCTCGTCGACATCAACGACCTGGCCGCCGAGCTCGGCTACGTCACCGTGGAACCGGACGTCGTGCGAATCGGTGCGCTGGCTCGTCATCGCGAGATCCTCGAGTCGGACGCCCTGGCCGCCGTCCTCCCGATCTTCCGCGACGCCGAACGGGTGATCGCGGACCCGGTGGTCCGCAACCGGGGGACGATCGGTGGGTCGCTGTGCCAGGCGGACCCCGCAGAGGATCTGACGACGGTCTGTTCGGTGGTCGACGCGGTGTGCGTGGTCCGCGGACCCGCCGGGGTGCGGGAGGTGTCGATGGCCGACTTCGTGGTGGGCCCGTACGAGACCGACGTCCGGGGCAACGAACTTCTCGTCGAGGTCCGGATCCCGATCGTCCGTTCCGTGTCGAGCGCCTACACGAAAGTGCATCGGCGCGTGGGGGACTGGGCCATCGCCGCCGCCGGGGCGGCGCTGACGCTCGACGGCACCCGCATCGGCCGCGCCCGGATCGGTCTCACCGCTGTGGAGGCGGACGTCGACCGGGTGGCCCGGATCGGTGAACAGTTGGCGGGCCGGCCGGTGGACGAGGACACCTTCCGGTGGGCCGGCGAGCTGGCGGCGCAGGCGTGTGAGCCGGTCACCGACACCCGCGGCACCGCCGCCTACAAGCGGCACCTCGCCGGTGAACTGACGGTCCGCTCCCTGCGCGCCGCCGCGCAGCGAGCCGGCGTCGCACGAACGGAGGCGTGAGATGCAGGTGACGATGAGGGTCAACGGAGCCGAGGTCACCGACGATGTCGAACCGCGCATGCTGCTGGTCCACTTCCTGCGGGACCGGCTGGGGCTCACCGGAACCCATTGGGGTTGCGACACCAGCAACTGCGGCACGTGCGTGGTGTCCGTCGACGGGGATCCGGTGAAGTCGTGCACGATGCTGGCGGTGATGGCGGCCGGACACGACGTGCGCACCGTGGAGGGACTCGCGAAGGACGGGGCCCTCGATCCGGTGCAGGAGGGGTTCATGCAGTGCCACGGCCTGCAGTGTGGATTCTGCACACCCGGAATGATGATCACCGCTCGGGCGCTCCTCGACCGCGATCCAGACCCCGACGAGCAGACGATTCGGGAGGCCGTCTCCGGCCAGATCTGCCGCTGTACCGGGTACACCACCATCGTCCGGTCGGTGCGGTGGGCGGCCGAACACAGCGGCGCGGACACTCTGACGACGGGAGGTGCGTCGTGACCACTCTCGACGAGGCACCCGCAACGGCCGACCTCGACCACGCGGCCAACGACGGGAAGCCGTGCGGGCACGGCCGGATGCTCCGCAAGGAGGACCCACGCTTCATCCGCGGCCAGGGCCGCTACGTCGACGACGTCCAGCTGCCGGGGATGCTGCACCTGGCGATCCTGCGGTCCCCGGTCGCGCACGCGAAGCTGGTGCGCGTGGATACCACTGCGGCACAGGCGCACCCGAAGGTCGCTGCCGTCGTCACCGGTGCCGATCTCGCCGAGAAGGGGCTGGCGTGGATGCCGACGCTGTCGAACGACGTGCAGGCCGTGCTGGCCACCGACAAGGTCCGCTTCCAGGGGCAGGAGGTGGCGTTCGTCGTCGCGGAGGACCGGTACGCGGCACGGGACGCCCTCGAACTCATCGACGTCGAATACGACCCCCTCGAGCCCGTGATCGACGCCCGGACCGCCCTGGCCCCGGACGCGGCCGTCATCCGCACCGACCTCGACGGCAAACGGGACAACCACTGCTTCGACTGGGAGACCGGGGATTCGGCCGCCACCGACGCCGCGTTCGCCCGCGCCGACATCGTGGTGCGGCAGGAGATGGTCTACCCCCGCGTGCATCCGGCGCCGATGGAGACGTGCGGAGCGGTCGCCGACTACGACGCCGTCGACGGCAAACTCACCCTGTGGTCGACCACGCAGGCACCGCACGCGCACCGCACGCTGTACGCGCTGGTGGCGGGGCTGCCCGAGCACAAGATCCGCGTCGTCTCACCGGACATCGGTGGCGGGTTCGGGAACAAGGTGCCGATCTACCCGGGCTACGTGTGCGCCATCGTGGGGTCGCTGCTCACGGGCAAACCCGTCAAATGGGTCGAGGACCGCAGCGAGAACCTCACGAGCACCGGGTTCGCACGCGACTACATCATGGTGGGGGAGATCGCCGCGACCGCCGAGGGCCGGATCCTCGCGATCCGCACCGACGTCCTCGCCGACCACGGCGCCTTCAACGGCACCGCGGCGCCCGTCAAGTACCCGGCGGGGTTCTTCGGGGTGTTCACCGGCAGCTACGACCTCGAAGCCGCGTACTGCCACATGACCGCGGTGTACACCGACAAGGCGCCCGGCGGGGTGGCCTACGCGTGCTCGTTCCGCATCACCGAGGCCGTCTACCTGGTCGAACGTCTGGTGGACTGTCTGGCGTTCGAGCTCGGCGCGGATCCTGCCGAGCTGCGGCTGCAGAACCTGCTGCGGCCGGACCAGTTCCCGTACACCTCCAAGACCGGATGGAAGTACGACTCCGGCGACTACGCGACCACCATGCGCAAGGCCATGGACATGATCGGCTACGCCGACCTGCGCCGGGAACAGGCCGAGCGCCGCGAGCGCGGGGAACTGATGGGCATCGGGATGTCGTTCTTCACCGAGGCGGTCGGCGCCGGACCCCGCAAGGACATGGACATCCTGGGGCTCGGCATGGCGGACGGCTGTGAGCTCACCGTGCACCCGACCGGCAAGGCGGTGGTCCGGTTGTCGGTGCAGACCCAGGGGCAGGGCCACGAGACCACGTTCGCGCAGATCGTCGCCGAGGAACTCGGCATCCCACCCGAGGACATCGACGTGGTGCACGGCGACACCGACAACACCCCGTTCGGACTCGGCACCTACGGCAGCCGGTCCACGCCGGTGTCCGGTGCGGCGGCCGCGCTGGTGGCGCGCAAGGTCCGGGACAAGGCGAAGATCATCGCGTCGGGGATGCTCGAGGTGTCGGTCGCCGATCTGGAATGGGTCAAGACCGACGAGCGCGGCGGCGCGTTCCAGGTGAAGGGGGATCCGTCGGCCGCGGTCACCATCGGCGACATCGCGATGCGCTCGTACGGCGCCGGCGATCTGCCGGACGGTATCGAGGGCGGGCTCGAGGCCCAGATCTGTTACAACCCGGAAAATCTCACGTACCCGTACGGGGCGTACTTCTGCGTCGTCGACGTCGATCCGGGCACCGGTCAGGTGATGGTGCGCCGGTTCCTCGCGGTCGACGACTGCGGTACCCGGATCAACCCGATGATCATCGAGGGTCAGGTGCACGGCGGCATCACCGACGGAATCGGGATGGCGCTCATGGAGATCGTGTCGTTCGACGAGGACGGGAACTGCCTGGGCGGCTCGCTCATGGACTACCTGATCCCGACGGCGCTCGAGGTGCCGCGCCTCGAGACCGGATACACCGTCACCCCGTCACCGCACCATCCCATCGGCGCCAAGGGGATCGGGGAGAGCGCGACCGTCGGCTCCCCGCCCGCCGTGGTGAACGCCGTCGTCGACGCGCTGAAACCCTACGGCGTGCGTCACGCGGACATGCCGCTCACGCCGTCCCGGGTGTGGGAGGCGATGCAGGGGCGGGCCACCCCACCGATCTGACCCCGCTCCGAGGAGACGATGCCAATGGACCTCGACGCGCGCGCCGCCCGGTTGACCGGCGAGCGGCGCCCGTTCGTGCGCGCGACCGTGGTGCGCGCCCAGCAACCGACGTCGGCGTCGCCGGGGAACCGGGCGATCGTGACGGCCGACGGCACGATCGAGGGGTTCGTCGGCGGTCACTGCGCGCAGAACTCATTGCGGCAGGCGGCGATCGACGCGCTCGAGACGGGGGAAAGCCTGTTGCTGCGCATCCTGCCAGAGGACGGTGTCGGCTTTCCGGACGTGCCCGGCGCGCGGTCGTCGTCAACCCCTGCCTCTCCGGCGGGGCGATGGAAATCTTCCTGCAGCCGTGCCTGCCTGCCCCGATCGTGCGCGTGGTGGGACAGACCCCGGTCGCCGACGCGGTCGCCGAGCTCGCCGGCGCGCTCGACCTCGACGTGCGCCGCGGTGCGACACGGCAGGAGGGCGAGTGCGCGGTCCTCGTGGCCAGCCTCGGCGGCGACGAATCGAGTGCCGTCCGCGACGCACTCGACGCGGGCGCCGGCTACGTCGGTCTGGTCGCGAGCAGTACCCGCGGTGCCGCGATCCTCGACGAACTCGGGCTCGACCCGGCGCGGCGGCAGCGGGTCCACACCCCGGCCGGATTCGCCATCGGGGCCCGCACCCGGGCGAGATCGCGGTGTCGATTCTCGCGGAGCTGGTGCAGGCACTCCGCGTCGACCACGTTGCCGAGCGTGCGGCCGGTGACACGGGGGAGCCGAGCGGGCAGCGCGACGAGCGGCTCGCGGTGATCGACCCCGTCTGCGGGATGACCGTCGTCGTCGAGGAGGACACCCCACACCTGCAGATCGACGGTGAGGACTACTGGTTCTGTGCGCCCGGCTGCCGCCGCACCTACGAGAAGGAGCGCGCGGAATGTACGTGACCGGGCTGGTGCTCGCGGCCGGGGGCTCGCGGCGACTGGGGCGCCCCAAGCAACTGTTGCCCTATCGTGGTGCGACCCTGCTCGACGCCAGCCTGACCACGGCCCGTGCCTGCCGATTCCATCAGCTGCTTGTGACCGTGCCGGGTTCGGCGGAGGCCATCGAGGACCTCGTCGATCTGCGCGGGTGCATCGTCGTCCACGCCCCGGACGCCGGCAGCGGCTGCGCTGCCTCGGTGAAATCGGCGCTGCCGCACGTCGATCCCCTCTCCGCGGGCATCGTGTTGCTGCTGGGCGACCAGCCCGGCGTGCAGCCGTGGACGGTGCGCGCACTCGTCGGACGCGGGGCCATGGAGAACATCGGGTTGTGCCGCTACGAGAACGGTGTGGGTCATCCTCTGTGGTTGGGCCGCACCGTGTTCGACGACCTCGCCGGACTGGTCGGCGACAAGGCCGTGTGGAAGCTGTTCGACCGCACGGACATCGAGATGTTCGACGTCCCGGCGGACGGCCGGATCCCGCTCGACGTCGACACCTGGGACGAGTACCGCGAGCTCCTCGACCAGGACCGGGACGCGTCGTGACCGCGGTGGCCGGCGACGACGGGTTCACCGACGTCGCGGAGTTGACCGCACGGTTCGACGCCTACGGCTACCTCCTCGACGAGGGCACCGCCACCGCGCTGTTCCTGGCGCTGCGACTGGGCCGGCCGTTGCTGCTCGAGGGCGAGCCCGGGGTCGGAAAGACAACCGCCGCGAAAGTGCTGGCCGCGGCGTTGGACACGCCGCTGCTGCGCTTGCAGTGCTACGAGGGGCTGGGGGCGGACGAGGCGCTCTACGACTGGAACTACCAGCGGCAGCTGCTGGCCGTCCGGCTGTCCGAGGCCCGCGGCGATCGACTCGACGAAGCCGATCTGTTCACCGACCGGTTCCTCCTCGAACGCCCGGTTCTGCAGTGCGTACGGCACCGCGGCGCGGCGCCACCGGTGCTGCTGATCGACGAGATCGACCGTGCCGACGACGAATTCGAGGCGCTGCTGCTCGAGTTCCTGGGCGAGGCCGCGGTCACGGTGCCCGAACTGGGAACGTTCGTCGCGGAGCGGGCGCCGATCGTCGTGCTCACCTCCAACCGCAGCCGCGACCTGCACGATGCGCTGCGTCGCCGCTGTCTCTACCACTGGATCGACTACCCGGCCCCCGAGCGGGCCGCCGCAATCCTGCGCCGCACGGTGCCGGGCGCGGCCGCCCCGTTGATCACGAGCGTCACCGAGTTCGTCGCCTCGGCCCGCGCGCTGGACCTGGACAAGCCGCCCGGCATCGCCGAGGCGATCGACTGGGTCGCGGCACTCACCGCACTCGGCGCCGGCGATCTGGTGCCGGCCACCGCCGTCGCCAGCCTGGGCGCGATCGCGAAGACCCCGACGACCGCATCGTGCTCGCCGAGGCCGTCGGCGACTTGCCGACGGGCGGCGCCACCGGATGAGAGGACGACGATGAAGATCACGGACGAGTTCACGGTCGACGCTCCGATCGACCGCGCCTGGGTGGTGCTCACCGACCTCGAAGGCATCGCACCTCTGCTGCCGGGTGCGCAGATGACCGGGCGGGAGGGCGACGACTACCTCGGGACCGTCAAGATCAAGGTCGGTCCGGTGACAAGCGAGTTCGCCGGCCGCGCCTCGTTCGTGTCGAGGGACGCGGGTCCCGCACCGCGGTGATCGACGCGCGGGGCCGCGAGAAGCGCGGCAGCGGCAACGCGTCGGCGACGATCACCGCCCGCCTCCACGAATCGGACGGCGCGACGCGGGTCACCGTCGAGACCGACATGAAGGTCGTCGGCAAACTCGCCCAGTTCGGCAGCGGCATGATCCAACAGGTCTCGTCGAAGCTGATGCGCCAGTTCGCGGCGGCGCTCGCGGACAAACTGGCGGCCGACGCCACCGCGCCGGCTGCCGCCGCCGCGAGCGCGACTGCGGCCGAGTCCGGGGCGATCGTGCTGACCGCGGTCCCCGAACCCGAGCCGGTCGCCGAAGTGGGGCCCGAAGCCGAACCGATCGACCTGCTCGAGCTCGCCGGCGGGTCGGTCGCGCGGCGCGTGGCGCCGTGGCTCGCGGCGGTGGTGGCCGCCGTCGTCGTGTTCGTGGTCCTGCGGTCCCGCCGCCGGTGACCGGACGGTCGGCGGCACTGCTGCGCGGCGTCGACCTGGCGGCGTTCGCGGTGGCACTCGTCACGCGGGCGCGGGCTGCGGGCGTTGCGGTCTCGGCCAGCGGCGGGGCCCGGTTCACGGAGGCGCTGCGCGTGCTGCCCCCGACCGATCGGCGACGGCTCTACTGGATCGCGCGGGTCACACTCGTGAGTCGGCGCGGCGACATCGCAGCCTTCGACGCGGTGTTCGGGTCGGTCTTCGACGCGGCCGTGCTGCCCCTCGATCCGGCGGCCCGGGCGGCGCACCGGCACCGGGCGTCCCGTCCGCGCGAGAACAGTCCCGAGGCGGCGCCGCCGAGCGCGTCCGAAACCCGCGTGCCGTGGACCACCCGCGAGGTACCCGCGGTCACGGCGGCCGACGTGCCGGCGCCGCGCGACGAGGACACCCCGGGCCCCGGCGTGACGCTGCGGCTGCCGAGCGCACTCGAGGCGCTCGCGGACGAGCCGTTCGGGGGTTCCGGGACGAGGATCTGGCGGCGCTGGGCCGTTGGTTCGAGGCTGCCGCGATGCGTTGGCCCACCCGCCGCACCCGTCGCCGCGCCCCGCACCGGCACGGGCGGGTGGACCTGCGCGCCACGCTGCGGCGGGCCCGCGGGACGGCGTTCGAACCGATCCGGTTGACCCGCTACCGCCGGCGCGTGCGCCGCCGCCGGATCGTCCTGCTGTGCGACGTCAGCCGGTCGATGCGCGGATACGCCGACGTCTACCTCCACCTGATGCGCGCGGCCGTGCTCCGCGCCGGGCACGACGCCGAGGTGTTCGCGTTCTCGACGCGCCTCACCCGGCTGACCCCTGTGCTCGCGCACCACGACGCCGAGGTCGCGGTGGCCCGGGCCAACGAGCGTGTGGTGGACCGCTTCGGCGGCACCCACATCGCCCGGAGCCTCGCGGCGCTGTCGGGCTCGCCACACGGCAGTCTGCTGCGCGGCGCCGTCGTGATCATCGCGTCCGACGGCTGGGACAGTGACCCGCCCGCCGAACTGGGCCGCGCCGTCGCCCGCATCCGGCGGCGGGCGCACCGGTTGGTGTGGCTCGATCCCCGCGCGGGCGCACCGGGATTCGAGCCCGCCGCCGGCTCCCTGCTGGCCGCGCTGCCGTACTGCGATCACTTTCTCCCGGCGCACACCATCACCGCGCTGGGCGAGATGTTGACGACCGTCGCCGACGCCGCCGCAGGCGCGGGCCCGCGCGGCGGGCCGAGGTCCGAGTCCGACACGATGTCGTAGGTCCTACCCTGGTAGCTATGGCAACACCCCTGCGAGAGCAGTCCGAGCGCGCTCCCGTTCCGTCCTCCCGTGCCGGATCCGGCGCCCTGTACACCGTCAGTGCCGTGCTCGCGGGCGTCGTCGCCGCGCTGGTCGTGGCGATGTCGGCGTCCCAGGCGCTGGTGTTGATGGGCATTCCCGACCCCGGCCCGTTCACCACGTACGGACTGCCGGCGCTGCGTGCGGTCAGCGAGGTCGCGGCCGTCATCGCGGTCGGGTCGCTGCTGTTCGCGGCGTTCATGGTGCCGCCACAGAAGACCGGTGTGCTGGACGTCGACGGTTACCGCGCCGTCCGTACCGCGTCGCACGCGGCGCTCGTCTGGGCGCTGTGCGCGGTGATCCTGGTGCCGCAGACGCTGTCGGACACCTCCGGTCAGCCGTTCTCGGAGGCGATCAAGCCCGACAACCTGTGGTCGGCGATCGGGCAGGTGGAGAACGCCGTGGCATGGGCGTGGACGGCCGGCCTCGCGCTGGTCCTCGCGATCGCGTCACGCGTTGCGCTGCGCTGGTCGTGGACGCCGTTCCTGCTGCTGCTGAGCATCGCCACGATGCTCCCGATCGCGCTCACCGGGCACTCCTCGTCCGGCGGTTCCCACGACGTGGCGACCAACAGCCTCATCTGGCATCTCGTCGCGGCCGCGTTCTGGGCGGGTGGCCTGTTCGCGCTGCTCGCCCACGCCCGTCGGGGCGGCGCGTACACCGACGTCGCGGCCCGCCGGTTCTCGTTCGTCGCCACCATCTGCTTCGTCGCGATGGGCATCAGCGGCGTCGTCAACGCCCTCGTCCGCATGCCGATCGGTGATCTGTTCGCCACCACCTACGGCCGGCTGATCGTCGCCAAGGTCGTCGCGCTCGTCGTGCTCGGTGTCTTCGGCTGGTTCCAGCGCCGCCGCTCGCTGCCCGCGCTCGCCGCCGACCCCCAGTCGCGAGGCGCCCTCGTCCGCTTCGCGGGCGCGGAGGCGCTCGTGTTCGCCGCGACCATCGGCATCGCGGTGGGCCTGGGCCGCACCCCGCCACCGCCGCCGTCGTCGATCCCGACGCTCACCGAGGTGGAACTCGGCTACAACCTCGACGGCGCGCCCACCTTCGGCCGCCTCGTCCTGGACTGGCGTTTCGACCTGATCTTCGGCACCGCCGCTATCGCCCTGGCCGTGCTCTACGTCGTCGGTCTGCGGACGCTGCGCCGGCGCGGGGACAGCTGGCCGGTGGGGCGCACCATCGCGTGGTTCTCCGGTTGCGTGGTGCTGCTGCTCGGCACGTCCTCCGGTGTCGGCCGGTACGCGCCCGCGATGTTCAGCGTCCACATGGGCGCACACATGGCGCTGTCGATGCTCGCCCCCGTCCTGCTGGTGCTGGGCGGGCCGATCACGCTGGCGCTGCGGGCGCTGCGTCCCGCGGGCAAGGACGGTGTCCCCGGCCCGCGTGAGTGGCTGCTGAGCTTCCTGCACAGCCCCATCTCCAGATTCCTGACGCATCCGCTGGTCGCGTCGGTCCTGTTCGTCGGCGGCTTCTACGCGCTGTACCTGGGCGGCATCTTCGGCGCGAACGTCGACAGTCATGCCGCGCACCTGCTGATGAACCTGCACTTCATCCTCAGCGGCTACCTGTTCTACTGGGTGGTGATCGGTGTCGACCCGTCGCCGCGCAACCTGCAGCCCATGACCAAGCTCGCGATGGTCTTCGGCTCGCTGCCGTTCCACGCGTTCTTCGGTGTCGCGCTCATGAGCATGGGTGAGGTCATGGGCGCCACGTTCTACCGCTCGCTGAACCTGACGTGGAACGCCGACCTGTTGAAGGACCAGCAGCTGGGCGGCTCGATCGCGTGGGCCACCGGTGAGGTGCCGCTCGTCCTGGTGATGCTGGCGCTGCTGGTGCAGTGGTCGCGCAGCGACCAGAAGGCCGCCAAGCGCGTCGACCGTGCCGCCGAGCGGGACGACGGCGCGGAGCTGGCCGCGCACAACGCGATGTTCGCCGAACTCGCCCGCCGCGACCGGGAGGCGGGCCTGTAGCACGGGCCACCGTCACCGTCCGCCGCCGAGAGCTCCTGCGGGCCGGGATGTGGATACGACTCCGGTTCATCCACAACCGTGCCGGCGCCGCACCACCGGCCGCCGATTCACGGCATCGTCGAACGCACCGCCTCTTCCGGGCGGTGCGTTCGCCGTTTCGGGGAACGTCGGTGGCAGCGAAGGGGGAAGTCGATGTACGAGACACACGGCACTGTGGTCGGCACGGTCATCACCGATCCGTTCAATGTGGATAACCGGTGACGATACCGACTAGACTGTATCCATGACCGTTGCCGTTGTCTACACACGAATCTCGAAGGACCGCGTCGGCGCCGGCCTCGGCGTCGAACGGCAACGGGAGGACTGCCAGAAGCTCGCCGATCAGCTCGGCTGGACCGTCGCGCGAGTCTTCTCCGACAACGACATCTCCGCCTACTCGGGCAAACCGCGCCCCGAGTACCGCGCCATGCTCGACGCCCTCGACCACGGCGAGGCCCAGGCGGTCATCGCCTGGCACACCGACCGACTCCACAGGTCCCCGTCCGAACTCGAAGAATTCATCACCCTGTGCGAGCGCCGCAGCATCACCGTGCGGACCGTGCAGGCCGGAGAACTCGACCTCTCCACCCCGCCGGCCAGATGACCGCGCGCATCGTCGGCGCGGTCGCCCGCCACGAGATCGACCACGCCCGATCGCGCATCAAAGCCGCGCACGCGCAGGCCGCCGCCCAGGGGCGGGCGCACGGCCGCATCGCGTACGGGTATCGACTCTCCGACGATGGCCGCCGAGTGCCAGACGAGGTGACCGCGCCGATCGTCCAGGAACTGGCGAAGCGTGTACTCGCCGGCGAGACCATGTACTCGATCTGCAACGACCTGAACGATCGCGGCACACCCACTCCGCGCGGCTCCAAGCGATGGAACACGCAGAAGGTTCGGCAGATGCTGCTGAGCCCAACCTACGCCGGCCTGAGGACACACCTCGGCGTGCTGACGCCGGCAGTGTGGGAGCCGCTGATCGACGTCGAGGACCACCGCGTCATCCGTTCGATTCTGACGGACCCCAGGCGGAAGACGACGCGAGGGAGCGCGCCCGTGCATCTGCTGTCGGGCATCGCGCGCTGCGGTGTCTGCGGCGAGTCCATGGGCCGGAAGAAAAGTCACGGCGGGAACTCGTACGGGTGCCTGCGGAACCACTGCGTCTACCGGCGGAGCGAACCTGTTGACCTGATGGTCTCCGAGGCGATCATCGCCCGGTGCGAGCAGATGACCGGCCTGCAGGAGCTCGTCGACGACGACGTCGCCGATGCGGAACGGGAGGCCGCTCGACTGCGGGCTCAGCTGGACGACTTCTGCGACAAGGCGGCGGCGGGCGAACTCTCCGCGGCATCACTCGCCCGGATCGAAGCGAAGTTGCTCCCGCAGATCCGCGCCGCCGAGCGGCGAGCCGCGGTCGTCGTGCCGCCGGCAGTGGGGGAGCTGCTCGGGACGAACGCCCGGGTGCGATGGGAGCAGATGCCGGTGATCGCGAAACGGACGGTTGTCCGAAACCTGGTGGAGATCACCATCGACCGCGGAAAGCCGGGCCCGAAGTTCGACCCGGAGTTGATCCGTTTGAAGTGGCTCTGATCCCTACTTCCGGGTAGGTATGACCGGGCCTTCCGCCCTGTCGGCGCTCCGGTTTACTCTCATGCCCAGAAGAAGATCGACTGTTTGGTATGGGGGCGAGCTGTATGCCTGATGTTGCTCTCGCGCGAGCGATCGCCGCGGGTATGGAACGCGTGGGCCTGGACGTACGGGGGCTGGCTTCACGATTGGGGGAAAGCCCCACCTGATCGAAGGGTGGCTGGCATCACCGAAGGCGATGTCCGTCGAGTCGGTCGCCGACGTGGCGGCCGTGTTCGGCGTGCTGCCCTCTTCGTTGTTCTCAGCCGCGTAGAAGGCGCTTCTCGGCGGCCGCGAGTAGGTCGGCGACGCTCATGTCTATCGCGTTAGCGAGCAGCGCGAGCTGCTCGACATCCATCGCACGATCGCCCGTGAGGATCTTCGTGATTGTGGGGCGTGCGATCCCGGTCCGTTCGGCGATTGCGGCGTGCGTGAGGTTGAGTCGCTCGGCGGCGTCTCGAACGATTTCAGCGACTGCCGCGGTGTACTTGCCTACTCGCCTCGGGGCTTGTGCCATGTGGAACACGTTACCGCCGAATGCCACCCCTTGTGTTCCATTTAGACCCTTTCAAGATCACTAAAGTGGTGATTTGCACCACTTCTTCCATTTGCTTGCGATGTTCCATATGGAGCCGTAGCATGTTCTGTATGGAACCACCGAAGCTATCGCGGGCGGTGGCCGGCATCGTTCAGAAGGCGCTCGACGACGCCAACATCAGCCTCCGCGAAGTCTGTAGACAGACCGGCATCTCCCCGACCACCCTCCACGCGCGACTGAAGGGATACAGACCCTTTCAGCTCGACGAGATCGAACTGATCGCCCAGCTGGTCGACATCGACGTCGCCGAACTGATGCGCCTCGCTGTGACCTCGGCGGCGGCATGACCACCGAGTGGACGCCCGCCATGCAGGCATGGCTCGACCAGACCCTCGCTCGCGCAACGCCACTCACTATCTTCCAGGAGAACGCGGTCAAGGCCGAGTTCCGCAAGATAGCGCTCTCCGACCAGGCTGCTTAGCCCCTCGACTTCCCACAGCCCTCCGCGCACCCCCGGCGCGGAGACTGCCCCGGACGCCGTCCACCCCCCATCGGCGTCCGGGGCCACCAGTCCCCGGCAGCGACGGAACCCAACATCGGGAGTTCCTGTTCCTGTGCAGCGCCATCGCCGCACTTCCGTCGCTGCCGGTCACCAACAACGAACGGAGAGAACAACAATGCGCCTCCGCAAGCCTCGCCGCCCCGCCCCCGCCGCCCCAGCGCCCGTGCAGCCCACCGGCGCCCACGATGCCCCCACCCATCCGATCTACGCCGGTCTCGCCCGCGGCAACGTCCTGCCGCGGTTCGACGACATCGACGAGATGCCACTCGGCGCCATCGTCACCTCGGGCAGGCTCGCATGAGCGCCCCTGTCGACACCACACCCGCGCTCGTGGCCAGATTCGACCTCGACCAGATCCAGGCAGGCGACTTCGACGGACCAAGCTTCCGGCCGATCCGACCCCGCCCACCGAAGCCTGCCGGCGCCCGCGTGGTCTACGCCCTGCCGAACGGCCGCCTCCGTGAACGCGGCCGCGCACGCCTCATCTACTCCGGCGAGCGCGACGGCATCCACTACTGGACGCCGGTGACCACGTTCTGGATTCAGCCGGGCGACCACCTCGAAGTCGACTACATGCCCTCGCACACCGTCATCCAAGGGATCGAGGCGCAGGCGTGAGGGGCCTCATCGCAGTCGTCAGCGTGTACGCGATCGGTGCCGGCATCATCGCCGCCTGCTGGATCACATACCGGCTCGCGGAGCTGCTGCCGTGATCGCGCTACTCGCAGCCGCCGTCGCCGCCATCGCCGCAGTCCTCGGCCTGGCGTCCGGGGACTGCTCGACGGGGGAGGCGTGGGCGCTGATCGCGATCCTCGCAGCGGCCGCCGCGATCATCGGTATCCAGGCCGCCAGGCTCCTGCCATGAATGGCCGCCATCAGCTCGACAACCCGATCTGGTTCGAGGCGGCACTCGCCGGCACCCAGCCCGCCGAAGTGCTCACCCCGTACGACCGTCGGGTGCTGATGGCGGCCCTCGTCCGCCGCGGTATGACCGACACCGAGATCGCAACGCACACACGGTGGACCACCTACACCACCGCGCGGATCCGCGAGAACTGCGGCCTGGAACCGAACCGCGCTGGACCGGAAAGGACCCCGGAGACGTGAGCTCATCGTGCAAGGAATGCCGCCAGCCGATCGCGTGGGCTAAGTCGATGGTCCGCGAGGACTCGTGGATCGCGCTCGACACCTCCCCGGACCCGGGACTCGGATCGGTCCGCAAGCGGTTCGTGTACGAGAACGGACCTGACCGTCCCGCCACGGTCTACGCGGAAGTCCTCAAGGGCGACGACCTGCACCGAGCCATCGCCAACGGCGAGCGGCTCTGGATCCTGCACCGCGACTCCTGCGCTGCCCACCGGCCCCGCAACCCACGCCCCGCGCACGCCGTCTACACGCCCCGCCGCCGACTCTCCCGACGAACCGAACGGAACCTCAGATGACCACCACCACAACAGTGTTCGAACAGCTCCCACTTGCCCATCTCGTTCCGCACCCGCGAAACGTGCGCACTGCAGTCGGCAATGTCAGCGACCTCGCTACCTCGATCAAGGCGCAGGGTGTCCTGCAGCCTCTCGTCGTTGCGCCCCACGAGATCCTCGACCAGCGGTGGACGATCATCGCCGGGCACCGGCGCCACGCCGCCGCGAAGAAGGCCGGCCTGAAGACGGTGCCGTGCGTCATCCGTCATGACCTCACCGGCGGGGCCGACCAGCTGCAGGCGATGCTCACCGAGAACCTGCAACGCTCGGACCTCAACGCCGTCGAAGAGGGCGACGCCTACCAGGCGCTCCTCGACCTCTCCATCGACGTCAAGGCGATCTCCGCGCGAACCGGACGCACGCAGAAAACGATCCGCGAACGGGTGAAGATCGCCGCAGCGCCGGAGGACGTCCGAACGAAGGTCATCGACCGGCAGATCACGATCGACGAGGCCCTCACACTTCAGCAGTTCGCCGCCTATCCGAACGTGTACGAGACGCTCGCGAAGTACCCCGGCACCGCGAACTGGTCGTGGGCTGTGCAGAACGCGAAGAACGCCCGAAGCCGCGCCGACGCGGGCACCAAGCTCGTCGCCGCGCTACGCACCGAAGGCGTCCGCGTGATGGACAACGACGAGCGTGAGGCGTTCCGGCTCGAGCAGACGAAGGCGCGCGGAGTGAACCTGCTGTGGGCGAAGCTCCCGGCCGAGCCGAAAGACCGCACCTCGGAATCGGTTTGCGCGTCGTTCCACGACTCCGGCTACGGCGCCATCGACGGATGCGTCTCCTGGCACGTCCTCGTCACAGAGGACGAAGCCGACGAAGAGGTCGATGCCGCGCCGACAACCGAGCGCCCCTCCGTCGAGGAAGCCCGCGCCGCACAGAAGGCAAAGACCGAGGCCGCCGCCGAGCAGGCCCGCCGCGAGCAGCTCGCCGCCGACCTCACCACCGCGGCCACCGTGCGCCGCGACCACCTTCGCGACGTTCTGGTGGAGGGGAGCGCCGACACCGCCCATGAACTGCTGATCGGGATGGTCTCCGACCAGCTCGACGAGACTGAGGTGGACGTCCTCGAGCTCGTCGTCGACATGCTCAGCCTTCCCGCCGTCCTCGACAACACCGATGACCGCGGAGACATCCTCGCGGACCGCGTCCGGGGAGCGGCGCAGAGCATGAGCGCTGCGAAGCTGGTGATCCTGCTCCGCTACCTCGAGCAGCTCCCCGCCGAGCTCGCACTCGACAACCTGTCCCGGTGGCTTCCCGACTGCCCGCCGTACTCACTCCAGTCCGCCAACGCATGGCGCTGTGAGCTCGGCGGCCCGCTCGGCTACGAGTGGTCGGACGTCGAAGCCGGTCTCCTCGACGATCTCGCGCGCGCCGAAGCTGCCGCCGATGACGAGTAGCAGCCGATGTCCGCAGACGCCTGGTGGAACAGCCTCCCGCTCGACCGGCGCGAACAGATCTGGCGGTGGATCGAACGCCCCGAACAGCACGTCGAAGTCGCCGGCCAACTCGAAATCCCCATACCACGACAGCGCAGGAGGTAGCCCACGATGACCGCGATCGTCGTCGAAACGAAGGACCTGCGGCAGGCACTCGCCGCCGTCGCCCCGCACGCTCACCCGAGTGGGAAGACCTGGGCCGCCTCCGCCTCACCATCGACCCCGACAACCTCACCGCAACCGCGACGAACGGCAAGGCGTACGCCCTCGCGATCGCCTCGATCTGGGAAGTGAACGACGCGAACGACACCGACACCGTCGATATCGGACGCGACCAGGTCGCCAAGATCCTCTCCGTCTTCAAGGCCCGGAAGAAGAAGGCCGACGAGCCCGAAGCCCAGGTCCAGATCGAGATCGGCGACAACTACGTCACCGTCTCCGACGTCTCCGGTATTCCCGGGATCGACGGGGAATCTCTCGTCCTCCCGCGCCTGACAAGCGCCGAGAACTACCCGGACATCGCCCGGCTGATCGCCCGCGCCCGCTCGCGGGAACCGCGACCGGTCTCGGGCATCTACGTCAGCGCCGGCTACCTCGCCGACTTTCGACCAGCAGCGCGCGTCTACGGCCAACCGCTCTTCCTCGAGTCCCGGGCGAGCATCGACCAGCTGCTCGTCAGCTGCGGCGAGTCGTTCCTGGGACTACTGCCGACCGTCCCGGTCGGGAAGAACGCATCAGCCGACCTCGCCGCTTGGTCCGACGGATGGGACGCCCGGCTGCCGCACCCGAGTGCGGAACCGCGCGTCGACCTCGCCACCGGGACGGGAGTCCACACGTGAGCACCGAGCCAGTACTGCCCGACCCGAGCCCTGCGGAACCTGCCGCGCGCTCATCGTGCAGGCCGTGACCGACGCCGGCAAGCCAGTCGCCGTCGAACCCGAGCCGTCACTGAGCGGCACTGTCGCTCTCTACAACTGGGCGGGCGTGCTCCGCGCGAACGTCGTCCAGAACACGAAAGCCGCCGCGATGCGCGCCGGCGGCCGCGAGATGTACCTGCCCCACTCCGTCAACTGCTCGACCGCCAGGAGGAACAAGTGACCAGCACTCCGCTCGTCTTCGTCGACACCGAGACCACCTCACTCCACCCAGGGCACCGCCGCCCGTGGGAGATCGCGATGATCCGTCGCCACAACGGCGCGACCACCACCTGCATCTTGCAGATCATCGACGTCGACATCGCCGACGCCGACCCGCACAGCCTCAACGTCGGTCGGTTCTGGGAACGCCACGTCAGATACCGCGATCCCGCGAAGTACGCCGGCGCCGACCGTGAACCGGCACCACTCTTCGAGTTCGACGCCGCACAGCAGGTGGCCGAGTTCACGGCCGGCGCGCATTTCGTCGGTGTGAACCCGGCTTTCGACGCCGATGTGCTCGAACGCATGCTCCGCCGCAACCGACTGATGCCCAATTGGGACTACCACCTCATCGACGTCCCCGCGATGGCCCTCGGCATGCTCCACGCCCACGCCGAGATGCAACTGATCGAAGACGCCCCGGAACTCCCGTACAGGTCGTACGAGCTGTCGAAACTCTGCGGAGTAAACCCTCCCGACGAGGACGAGCAGCACACCGCCTATGGCGACGCCCGCTGGGTCGAACGCTGGTACGACGCCATCGTCGCGTCCGAGCCGTCCGAAGTTCCTCTGCCTCACATCGGCAAGTACCTGACCCGCCAGCAGCACCAACGCGTCGTCGAAATCCTTTCGGACGACAACGCCGTCCGCGATGACACCGGACGCATCCATACGTGGGCCCTCGAACTGCACCGAATCTTCGGTATCAAGCGGTGCCTCTGCGGCAAGGTTCTGACCGCACCGTCACCGGGCTGCGAGTGGCACGCCGAGGTCGCGAAGAAGGCTTCCCGGTGAGCCAGGATCTCGTCCGCGAGCGCCGCCGCAAGCGCGAAGCCGAGCAGCAGGGCCGCCGAACCTGCAAGCACTGCGCCGCCCCCATCCAGCAAGACACGTACGGCTGGCACCACGCCGAGAACAAGCGCGTGGTGTGCCAGCTCGTCACCACCGCAGAACCGAAGGACTCCTGATCCCATGCACGTGCACCGATACGTAATCGACGAGAACCGCCGTGAGAGTGGCCCCGCTCGCGGCGTGCTCCACCACATGCGCCGGTTCCTCACCGTCCGTCGATTCGAGGACGGACCGCAACTGTTCGCCGGCCACCTTGAGACGATCATCCGGAAGCCAAACCCGGAGTTCAGCGCCCGCTTCCACGTGGGAACCGCGGCGTCGGAAACTCCATTCGACGGCCACCTGACCATCCTGGGCAGCGGAATCTACTGGGGAACCGAGAACGGCCGCAAGCTCGCCGCGTGGCTCACGCGCGAGGAGCGGCATCCATGGGACGGTCGCGACCTCTCAGTACGTATTCACAACGGCCGGGCCTACCTGTCCGCGTGGGTGCACCCCGACAACTGGGTCCGCGGGGAGTTCGCTCAATGGCGTTCCGGCTCTTGGCTGGTAAGCCCGCTCGACCACTTCTACGGTCCCGCCCGCTACTGGCATGCCGACGTCGACCGCGCCGATCTCGTCGTCGAGCTCCCCGAAGGCGCATATCCGGTCACGGCCACCCTCCAGCGCCAAACGTATGGGCGCCCGAAGAGTCGTCGCCGCACGGAGAGCTGGGTAGTCAACGTCGAGTCCCCCAATGGCATCCCCAATCGCCGCGACCGGTCCGGAGGATGGAAGGGCGACCGCGCCTACGGGTTCGGCGTGGCACTCGCCTCGCGCCGCCCAGACTGGGACGTCGACGCGAAGGCGGCGATCGCGGCGCGGATCCTGAAGGACCGCGCCGACAGCGGGTTCCGTGAGCCTCAACCGACCAGCGGCGGTGGCAACTGATGTCCGACTGCTGCGGCCCCGATCCGCCGCGCGCCCCGCCTCGCTGTACGCCCTCGACGATAGGACTGCCGATGATGCTGCTTCCCAACACGATCCGGGTAGGTGATTGACCCGTGCCGTGGGTGCGTTGGGGCGACACGTCCGCGAACCATCCGATCGTCCTCAACGTCATCGAGCACGAGGCTTTCGACGACAGACTCCTCAACGAGGTGCACGGCTTCATCTCACGCTGCGCCGCGCAGGCAGGTGCGCACACGACCGACTATCTGATTACCCGTGGTACAGCGGTTCTGATCGGTGGCGCGTCACGTGTGGACCTACTGCTCGACGTCGCGAAGGACGCCGGCTACCTCACAGAGGTCGCTGTCGACGGACGCACCGTCTACAAGCTCGTCGACGACGACCCGGACTTCCTCCATCTCCGTCTGAAGGAAGAGATCGACTGGGAGAAACAGCGCAAGCTCGACAACAGCAACCCCGCGCTGATCGTCCCGGTCCGTATCCGCGACGGAGACGGATGCCGCTGGTGCGGCGATGTTGTCGACTGGAACTCCCGAACCGGCGGCCGGTCGGGCACGTACGACCACCTCGCGCCCGGGCAGCCCGCGACGATCGACACCTACGTCGTGTGCTGCCGCAGCTGCAACAGCAGCCGCAAGGACGGAGCCGTTCCAGCCGGGTCCACCGGACTTCTCCCCGAACCGAGTAGCCCCTACTACAGCCCCCACACCATCACCTGGCTCACCAACAACGAATGGCGCCAGCGCAACGGGTACGAGGTCCCACCCCGCCCCGAAGGGTCATCACCCCAGGCAACCGCGCGCCGGGCCTCCCGCCCGCCGCCACCGAGACGCCCGGCCAGCGAACCGACACGCCGTCGGTGCCCGCGGCCCCCGCAGGACAGCGACCCGGCACCCAGCCGGAGAACGCGGCAGTTCAGCGCATCAACCCCGTTGATGCTCCTGCACAGCGAACCGACACCCCGTCGGCGGACGCGACGTCTCCGCGACCCGGCAGCCAACCGGAGCACGCCATCAGCCCGGGCGATGACCAGCGCGAACCCCCGGCCTGTCAGAACCCTGACAGGACCGGACAAGGCCAGACAGGCGAGCAGGGTACGGATCCTGTCCGGACTGGACGGGGCGGGACGGGGCGGGACGGGTCGGGACGGGACGGGAGCCCGGATCTCTCAACGCAACCCACCACACGACAGAACCTGCCTCGCGCATCCTCCCGAGGACGACGACGGCGCAGATCCCGCAACACCACCGGCACAACCCCACCCACGATCGGAGACCACCAGTGACCTACGGATCTCTCGCCGACATGGACGCGGCAGACGAACGACGAGAACGACGCGAAGCCGCAAGAGCTCAGGTCCGTGGCGGCCCCATCTCTCCTCCGATGCCCGTCCCCGGCAATCGTCCCCGCGCCGTCGTGGTCAACCCGACTCCGGCTGCGATGCCTGCGACGAAGGCGCCGGCCACCGCAACCCCGCCTGCCTTCCAGCTCGTCGGTGAACTGCCCGACACCAAGAGCGGCCGCCGCCCCACGGTCCCGCCCATCCGCCAGCAGCTGATCGACTTCGCGAAGGACAACGTCGACCAGTGGATCGAGTACCGCTCGACCGATGGCGACAAGTTCAAGCAACCGAGTTCGGTCGTCAACCAGATCCGCAAGGGCGGGGGCGGATTCGGCCCCGGCTTCGAGGGAGCCGTCCGGGGCGGACAGCTCTACATCCGGTACGTCGGCGTCACCGAGCAGGGTCCGGCATGAGCACCGCGGAACAGATCATCGCCGCACACCGACTCGTCTACGTGGGCTGCGACTGCGGGTGGCAGTGGGACGCAGACCGAGACGGCTACCACCGCATCGAGGACCTGCACGCCGCGCATGTCGTGGCTGCACTTGAGGCGGCCGGCAAGGCGGTCGTCGAGCTGCCCGAAGCGATCGACGAGGACGGGCAGAAGGTTTGGCTTCCCGCGATGTCCGAGGTAATCGCTGGTGTGGAGCCTGGTCGGGCCTACGTCGCGAGCACGATCGGCAGGGGCGAGTACGACGCGGCGAAGCTGAGGGAACTCGGGCTCGTGCTTCTGGCTGCTGCTCGTGTGGCGGAGGGCGGTGACCAGCCGTGAGCGGTGTCGATCCGAGTACTATCCGGGCCGCTGTCGCGGCGGCTCAGGATGCGCCGCCCGCCGAACTGCCGCCATACCCGACCGACACCGGGCCGCAGGTCCGCGACCTCGCGAAAGGGCTGCGCGGGTTGCTCTTCGGCCACCTCGACCAGCCGCAGGCGTTCCGCTCACACGACCAGTTCTACGCGCCCCTCGCGCAGGCGATCCTCAACCGCCTGCACGGCTGGGTGATCGACCCCGAATCGAAGCAGTGGAAGAGGATGGAGGAGTAGGTGGCCGACCGACTCTGCGTTCTGCCGCACCGCCGGGTACCGGCAGTCGGCGAACCGTTCCGGCTCCCGGACGGGAAGACCGGTATCGGTGACGGCGTCCGCGCCGTGCACGACCTCGCGATCCACGGCGGCCGCCCGGTCGCCGGCGCCCACCCGCACGCTCAGCTGTGCCGCGGCCACGCCGCACGCCTGGCGGAACTCATCGCGGACACCCCGCAGATGATCGCGTGGCTCCGGGAGCAGATCGAGCCGACGAACTCGGCCCCGGATCGCAGCAACGGCTACACCCGATCGACGAAGAACGAAGCACCGCTCCCGCTCTCGGTCGCGGCTGTCGACGCCGCCGACGAGGAGCTCGTCTACCTCTGCGAGTGGGCGAGGATGGTCGCGGCGTACAGGGGAGAGGCAGAGCCGGACTTGCCCGCAGCGCGGCGGGTGGACCGCACAGGCGAACGCAGGGTCATCGGGATCCGGCCAGGGCCGGCCGTATGGATGACCGCGAACATGGCTGCCCGGTTCCTGCTCGACCGGTTCGACTGGATCATCGAGCGGGACTGGGTCGGCGAGATGACGCAGGAGCTCGGGGCCCAGCGCGGGACGCACCTCGCGCGCTGGCCTACCGGTGACCGCGCCCGTCGACTCCGCGGATACCGATGCGCACGCTGCAGCAGAGAGTCGGTCCTCGTGCACCCGCCGGCCGGGCCCCCGGTCTACGACGACGAGTACCGCCTGTTCGCGGTCAGCCATCGCGGCCAAGTCGAGTCGCAGACCATCCGCCCACTCGCGTACGCGTACCCCATGCTCGTCGCCTGCTCCGACCCACGCTGCGG
Source organism: Rhodococcus sp. SGAir0479 (assembly GCF_005484805.1). Lineage (NCBI taxonomy): Bacteria > Bacillati > Actinomycetota > Actinomycetes > Mycobacteriales > Nocardiaceae > Rhodococcus > Rhodococcus sp. SGAir0479. The sequence continues at coordinate 2,396,046 of NZ_CP039432.1, read as the reverse complement.
GGAACGAGTACCCGAGTCGGAGTGGGCCTGGGCAGCGCAGACCGCAGAGCATTACGGACGCGAGATCCGTGGCGTCACAACGCGACCCCGAGCACGGCGCCGTAGCCTCGGGGAAAACGAAGGGAACGGATGGCAATGAACGAGATCCTGGAGTTCCTGCAGGCACGGCTCGACGAGGATGAGCAGACGGCGACTGCTGCCATTTCGGCCACCTTCGGCGGAGACTCGACATGGACTTCGAAGGATGACGGAACCGGTAGGCAGACCCACGGATACGTCATGGCGGACCACACGGCAATCTGCGGTCACGACGATGACGACGTGCTGCTCCCCATCGCTGATCACATCGCCCGCTACGACCCGGCCCGAGTGCTGCGTGAAGTGGAAGCGAAGCGGCGGGTCCTCGCCGACTACGAGCTGTACAAGGACGCCAAGTATCCCGACTCGGATGGGGTCACGCGATGGCTCTCGAAGTTGTGCTGGATCTCCTCGCCGCCGTGTACTCGGATCACGCCGACTATCGCGAGGAGTGGGCCGTTGACTGATCTGCTCGACGTCGACACCGACGAGTACGTCACGCTCCGGCAAGCGATGCGACTGACCGGCCGCAGTCGGGACACCATCAGGCGATGGGTCAAGCGCGGGACCGTGCAGACCATTCACGCTGACGGAGTCGTCGGGTACAGCGTCAACGACCTCCGGGACACCGAAGCGCAAGCACACCAGAACCAGACGCGGACACGCGAAGTTGCTGAAACCGGCTGACCTGCGTGTGCGCACTCGATGGTGTAAGCTGCGCTTGCGCGGCCAGTGACTCTAAGTCCTGGCCGCGTAATCATTCACCGGGTCCTCCCCGTCGCAGGCGCTCGTCAAACCACACCACCGCCCGACCGTGCGCGGCACGACTGGCCGACTTAATGCGACCGTGCGTACCCTCCGCCCCTTCGAGGTAGGTGCAGCTGCGTACCCGTTGCAACGGAGAGGATCCGGTGATGACCCGCAACACCATGCGCGTGTGCCGAGTGCACGGCTGTCCCGAGATCCAGCGCGCGCCGCTCTGCCGGGCGCACGCTGCGGATCGTGAAGCGCACCAACGTAGAACCACACCGACCAAGGTGACCCGGGACTGGAAAGAGCAGAAGCGCAGGAAGAAGGCGGTCGATGATCACGTGGCCGCGCATGGCTACTGGTGCCCCGGCATCGGAGAGCCACCGCATCCCAGCCGCGACTTGACCGCGAACCACCTCGTCCCGATCGCGCGCGGCGGCGATCCGCGCGGCCCGCTCGGTGTCGCGTGCCGGCGCTGCAACTCGCGCCAGGCCGACCGGTTCGAAGTGAGGGCATCCTAAGTCGAACGGGTGTTCGATCGCCCGACCGGCACCCCCAGGGGGGTACCCCGAACGGGACGCGCGCCCCTCGCCGCGGGGGAGGGCTCTGAGAGGTGCGGAGGGTTCAACACGTTCCGGCGGGTGCCACCTGCCAATGCCGAGCCGTGGCTACGGCGCAATCGATCGACTCACCAGAAGGGTTCGACATGGGATACGCGTACTACCTGCTGCCGGACGGCCGCGAGGCCGGATACGGGGTCGAGGCGGAGTGCGACCGCGCTGGCTGCGCCGCACGGATTGATCGCGGACTCGGCTACCTGTGCGGTCAGAACCCAGAGGGTCACAAAGACGCTGACGAGCCCGGCTGCGGCAAGTACTTCTGCCCGACCCATCAGCCAGACCACGACTGCACTAACCCCGAGTGCGGCGAGTGGGACGAGGGCGAGAACCTCTGCTGCAGGTTGGTGCGGGGTCACGATCTGCCCCATCGCGACACCGACACCGAGGAAGAATTCGTCAGCCGGGGAGACGACGTGAAGCGACCCGCATACTTCGTCGACATCGCGCGGGTCTGCCACGAAGCCAACCGCGCGATCCAGATGATCCTCTGCGATCCTGCGGTGTCACCCGGATGGGACGACGCTCCGGAGTGGCAGCGCGAGTCCGCGATCGATGGCGTCGAGAAGGCGATCAACGGGGCGACGTCGGAGCAACTCCACGAGTCCTGGTGCGAGTACAAGCGCGCGGACGGCTGGACGTATGGCGAGACCAAGGACGAGGTCGCAAAGACTCATCCGTGTCTGGTCCCGTACGACGAGCTACCCGAGACACAGCGGAGAAAGGACGCCGTCTTCGGCGCGATCGTCGCTGCTCTCACCTCATAGTTTTCCGCCCGGGTGGACGTCACCCGCCAGCGTCATCCGAACCCAGCGCTGGATGGGAGCGAAGCTGCACACAACGCCCGCAGTCGGCTGCCGAAGTGCGCCGGCCGTTGGGTAGATCCGCCGTCTGAGAGAGCGGCGGTGGTGTGGCTGCCCGGGCGGTCTTTTCGTCACGCGTCCGATCCGTGACTCGTTTCCCTGTCGGCCAGGCGCGATGCCGGCCGACGTCGTGTGCGGCGCGATGCTGCTGAAGGAGTGAGTGATGGCTGGTCATGGTGGTGCCCGGAACAGGTCAGGTCCGCATCCGTCGATGGTGTCAGCGCGTTCTGACGCGCGGGATCTGAAGGCGAAGCGGCTCGACGCCGGCGGCTACCAGGAGAAGATCCCGGACTTTCCGCTCGCTGCCCAGACTGTCCGTGAGGCGGAGGTGTGGGAGTGGGCGTGGCGGACTCCGCAGGCGACGCAGTGGATTCAGGAGCCGTGGCGTTGGTACACGATCGGTCAGTGGGTGCGGTGGTCGGTCAAGGCTGAGGCCGCTGATGCGCCGGCCGCGACGGTCACGTCTGCGACGCGCTTCGCAGATCAGATCGGACTCACGCCCGCCGGGCTGAAGGAGAACGGCTGGATCATCGGTCCGGTCGAGGGCGTGGTCGAGCCGAGTGGAGCTCCGGAACCGACGCGGACGCCGCGGAAGTCCGCGCGTCGATCGGGTCCGCAGCGGCGGTTGTCGCCGGTGCCGGATGTCGGCTGACTACGTCGTCGACTTTCCGACCCTCGCGCACCTGCAGGACGCGTGGGTCCAGGCGCATTGCTCGATCCCGACCGGCCACCACAAAGGGGAGCCGTTCGTGTCGGCTGACTGGCAGTTCTACTGCACCGCGCAGCACTATCGGGTGCGACCGAAGGCGAAGTGGATTCCCGAGAATCCGTTGAGGAGCACCGCATTCGTGTACCGCCGATCGCTGATCGTCGGTCCGCAAAAGTGCGGCAAGGGCCCGTGGTCGGCGACGATCGTGTGCATCGAAGCGGTCGGGCCCTCCCTGTTCGCGGGGTGGGCCGAAGACGGTGAGGTGTACCGGTGCGCTGACCACGGCTGCGACTGCGGATTCGAGCACGAGTACCGGGCCGGCGAGCCGAAGGGTATGCCGCACCCGTCGCCGCTTATCCAGCTGACGGCAACGTCGGAAGACCAGGTCGACAACGTCTACGACCCGCTGAAGACGATGATCCGCAACGGCCCGCTCTCCGAGTTGATGGCGATCCGCGAGGGTTTCATCCGGCTGCCAGGTGACGAGTGCCGGATCGACGTCGTCACCGCGTCCGCGAACTCGCGGCTCGGTAACCCGATCACGTTCGTGCTGCAGGATGAGAACGGCCTGTACACCAAAGAGAACAAGATGATCAAGGTCGCGTCTACGCAGCGGCGTGGTGTAGCCGGTATGCAGGGTCGGTCGATCGCGACGACGAACATGTGGGATCCGGCCGAAAACTCCGATGCCCAACAGACTTTCGAGGGCACCGTGAAAGACGTGTTCAAGTTTTTGCGCACGCCACCGGCGGGTCTGTCATGGAACAACAAGCGGGATCGGCGCAAGATCCTGCGGTACGTCTACGACGGCTGCAGCTGGATCGAACTGGATGCGATCGACGCCGAGGCGATGGACCTGATGCAGACGAATCCAGCCGAGGCGCAGCGGTTCTACGGAAACATGAAGGTCTCGGGTATGGGCGCGTGGCTTCCGGATGGACTGTGGGAGAGCGCGTATGCCCGTGCGTGAGATCAAATGGCTCCCGAACCCCGAGCGCGGTACGCAGGTCAGTGTCGGGTTCGACGGCTCGGACAGTGACGACTTCACGGTGATCCGGTGTCGCACTCGATCTGGGCGGCTGTTCACCCCGCGCTACGGGCCCGTCAAGCGGCCGACGATCTGGAATCCGGCGGAGTGGGGCGGGCAGATCCCGCGCCACGAGGTCGCGGTAGCGCTCGACGAGATCCACGACCGGTGGGATGTCTCGCGCGGTTACTACGACCCGCCGGGTTGGCGGACTGAGATCGGGGAGTGGGCGCAGAAGTACGGCGAGAAGCGCGTCGTCGAGTGGCCGACGTACCGGGTCAAGTTCATGCACGAGGAACTTGAGCGGTTCCTCGTGGATCTGAAGGAGGGGCGGATCAAGGATGACGGGTGCCCGATCACGCGTGTGCACATGGCGAATGCGATAAAGGTCGCGCAGAACGGTCAGCGGTACATCCTCGGCAAGCCTGGCGGCGAGCAGCACCGCAAGATCGACGCCGCGATGACGTCGGTGCTCGCCCACGCCGCGGCGTGCGATGCGGAGGCCAGCGGCTGGCCGGAGAAGTCCGACACGACGGTGATCTGTTTCGGCGCCAGCAAGGGGCGCTCGACTGCAACTGCGAGAAGTGAGAGGAGGCGAGGGCGAGGTGGGTCTGTCTTCGGCTGAGTCGGCGATGCTGCGGGAGCTGCGTACGAACGCGACGCGTGAACGCAGAGAGGACAAAAAGTTCGACGCGTACTACAACGCAGAGCAGATCATTCCGACGATCGGCCTCGCCGTCCCGCCGGAGCTACGGGTCTTCGAGTTCGCCCTCGCATGGCCGCAGATCGCCGTCGACGCGATCAACGATCGGTTGAACGTCAAGATGATCATCCGTCCGGACACCGAACTCGCGGACGAGGAGATGATGCTGGACTGGAACGCATCGAACCTCGATTCGCAGTCGATGCTGGCGCACCTCGACGCGCTGATCTACCGCCGTTCCTACGTGTCGGTGGGTACGAACCCGGACCCGTCCGGCCGCCCCCTGATTCGGGTGGAGTCCCCGGAGCACATGACCTCGATCGTCGATCAACAGAGCCGCCGCCTGACGGCGGCCCTGCGCACGTACGTCGACGACATCGGTCGGCAGGCCGCGACGCTCTACCTTCCGGACGAGACGATCAGTCTCCGTACGAACATATTCGGCCGACTGGTCGAGGAGAAGCGCGACCGGCACGGCCTGGGGCGGGTCCCGATCGTGCTGTTCCTCAACCGCCCTCGCGCCGGCAAATTCGTGGGCCGCTCAGAGATCGCCCCGCTGATCGGCCCGACCGACATGGTCGGTCGGCAGCTGATGAACCTGCAGGTAGCAGCCGAGTCGCATTCAGTGCCGGACAAATGGGCGGTAGGCGTCTCGAAGGGCGACTTCGTCGACGAGAACGGAGAGCCGCTCGCGGTCTGGGAGTCATACTTCACCGCGATGAAGGCAGCTGCGAACCCGGCCGCGAAGTTCGGCAACTTCGACGCCGCTGATCTGGCGAACTTCACGAAGGTAGTCACCATGCTCTCCGAGCAGATGTCGTCCATCACGGGGCTGCCGCCGGACTACTTCGGCATCTCGACCGCGAACCCCCCTGCTGAGGGCGCGATCCGGGCTGCGGAGAACCGTCTGATCACCCGCTGCGAGAAGCAACAGCGGATGTTCGGCGACTGCTGGGGTTGGGTCCTCGGCATCGCCGAACGCCTGCGGACAGGCGTGTGGCCGGACGGAGATCTGATCCGGGTCGAGTGGCACGACGCCGGCACCCCGACGTTCGCGCAGAAGGTCGACGGTCTGAACAAGATGACCGGCGGCAAGGAGATCCTCTCCCGCGAGGGCGCGTGGGACGAGCTCGGGTGGAGCGAAGCCCGCAAGGCCCGCGAGCGCAAGTACCTCGAGCAGGAAGCCGCCGAGGGCTTGGGCGCGTTCCTCACCCGACCGCTGAACGAGAATCGGGGTACCGATGATCCTGCAGGCGGCAACTGATCATTACGAGGAACAGCGCAAGATCAGCGGGGTCGTCCTCGCCCGAGCCGAGCGGATTTGGGGGCGTCGCCCGCCGGCGGACTTCGATGCGTGGTTCGCTGAGCACGTCGATGAGCTGACCGGTCTCCTGGCGGTCGGCCAGGAGCGTGCGGTGATGGGCGCCGACGAGTACGTCGCCGGCGCACTCGACGAGGCAGGAACTCCGGTCGACCCGGATGTCGAGATCAACCAGTCCCGCCTCGTCGGCATCGCCTCCGACGGCCGCCCGCTCGATTCATTGCTGTATGGCGCCGTGATCACCGCGAAGGGTGCGGTCGGGAAGTCGGCCGAGCCCGGATCGGTTGCGGCGCTGCAGGCGTGGCGCGGGCCCGGGTTGCATGCGCTGATGCTGCGCATGCACACCCAACTCGCAGACGCCTCGCGCGTCGCGACCGGGCTGGCGATCGCTGCCCGGCCGCGGGTGGGATACGTGCGGATGCTGGTGCCGCCGTCGTGTTCGCGGTGTGTGGTCCTCGCTGGGCGTTTCTACCGCTACAGCGCGGGCTTCCTGCGGCACCCGAAGTGCAACTGTCGGCACATCCCGGCGACCGAGAACACTGCCGGCGACCTCACCACCGAACCGCGGAAGTTCTTCGACTCCCTCGACACCGAGCAGCAGGACAAGTTGTTCACGGCGGCTGGCGCGGAAGCGATCCGCGACGGCGCCGACATCAACCAGGTCGTCAACGCCCGCCGCGGTGCGCACGGGCTCGACGCCGCGGGGCAACTGCAGCGGCAGAACGTGTACGGGCAGCAGCTGTTCACCACGACCGAGGGCGTCACGAAACGCGGCATCGCCGGCAAGGTCATCCGGTCGCGCGGACGCACCGCGCGCCGGACGCCGCGGCTGATGCCCGAAGCGATCTACGAACTCGCCGAATCCCGGGAGCAGGCACTGCGCCTGCTCCGGATCAACGGGTACGTGCTCGGCGCCGCGTAGGCGGCACACTCTTCCCGCCGACCGGTGGGGATTCACGAACTGCGGCGCGCGATGCGCCGCGGACCGACTCCGCGATGGAGGACATCGTCATGCGCAAGAACCGGCCCTGGCTGCGGTACTTCAATGCCCCGAAGGTGGGCCGGGTGGTGAAGGCGGCGCGACGCCGCCGGCCAACCCGACACCGCCTGCGCCTGCTCCGACCAATCCGGCGAAGCCGGAAGGAGAGCCGCTCGGCGAAGGCGGGATGAAGGCGCTCCGTAGCGAGCGAGAGGCGCGGGCTGCGGCCGAGCAGCGCGCGCAGGAGCTCGCGGACCGCGTGAAGGAGTTCGAGGACGCCCAGAAGACCCAAGCCGAGCGCGACGCCGAGCAGCGTGCCGAGCTCGAGCGGACGGCCGCCGAGAACGCTACGAAGGCGCTCCGGTACGAGGCAGCCGCCAAGGCTGGTCTGCCGCTGTCGGCGGCCGGCCGGCTGCAGGGCGCCACGCTCGACGAGCTCGTCGCCGATGCCGAGAGCTTCAAGGAGTTGCTCGGCGCAGCGACCCCGGCGACCAAGAACCCGGCCCCGGACCCGTCCCAGGGCCGCGGAGGCGGCAAGACGACACACACGAACCTCACCGAGGCGATGAGCAGCCACTACAGCAGCTGATCGTCACGGTCCCACACTGAAGGAGAGCCGATATGGCACCGACCACCCTGGCTGAGGCGAAGAACAACGCCCAGACCGACTACGACCCCACGGTCATCGACGAGTTCCGCAAGGAGAGCGCCGTTCTCGACGCGCTGACCTTCGACCAGGCCGTGAACCCGGCCGGTGGCGGTGCCACGCTCACCTACGGGTACCGGCGCCTGGTCACGCAGGCGACGGCCGCGTTCCGGCCGCTCAACACCGAGTACACGCCGCAGAACGTCACCACCGTGCCGAAGACCACCGAACTCGCCGTGCTCGGCGGAGCGTTCGAGGTCGACCGCGTCATCGCCTCGATCGGGCCCGCCGCGTCCGCCGCTGTCGCGGTGAACCTGCAGCAGAAGATCAAGGCCGCGGTCACCAAGTTCCAGGACGAGGTGATCAACGGCGACACCGCCGTCGACGCGGCCGGCTTCGACGGCCTCGACAAGGCGCTCACGGGCAGCTCGACCGAGTTCCGGGGAACCTCCGTCACCGACTGGACGGACTTCGACACCAACACGCGCGCCGAGCACAAGGCGCTCGACGCCATCGACGAGTTCCTCTCGTTGCTCGACGGCAGCCCGACTGTCATCCTCGGTAACTCCCGCGCCCTCGCCCGGGTCCGTGCGGCCGCGCGGCGCGCTGGAATGTACACCAAGGACCCGGTCGAGGGCCTGATCGGCGCGAACGGCCGCCCTGTCGAGCGCGAGACGTACGGCGGCATCGTGTTCGCCGACCCGGGCGCGAAGGCCGGCACCAACGATCCGATCATCCCGATCGAGTCCCGCACCATCGGCACCGCCCAGACCGGTCTCACCGATCTGTACGCGTTCCGCGTCGGCCTCGATGGCTTCCACGGTGTGACCACCGTCGGCAGCCAGCTCGTCCAGACCTGGCTGCCCGACTTCTCCACCTCCGGTGCGGTGAAGAAGGGCGAGGTCGAGCTCGGCCCCGTGTCCGTCGCGCTGAAGGCCACCAAGGCCGCAGCCGTGTTCCGCAACATCAAGGTGGCGTGATGACTGCTGTGACAACCCCCGTCGAGGGCTACACCGGAATCGTCGCTGGCGTCGCGTTCATCAACGGCCGCGGCGAGACTGACGACCACAACGCCCTGTCCTACTTCGCCCGCCACGGCTACCGCATCGGCGACGCCGCCGCGGTGCCGGCACTGGCCGTCCCGAAGATCGAGATCAATCGTCTGGCGCCGGAAATTCCGGAGGGCGCACCGAACGACAAGTGGAAGGTGCCCGCGCTGAAGGCGTACGCCGGCCGCGAAGGCATCGACCTCGACGGGGCGAAGAACAAGGACGAGATCCTCGCCGCGATCGCTGCGCACGAGGTCGCCGCCGACGCCGATCTCGCCGCCGACGTCACCGCCGCGGGAGAGCCTGATGACGACTCCGGCGACGCCTGAGAAGTACATCACCGCAGCCAACGTCGCCGACCTGCTCGGCGAGACGCCCGACGAAACGGAGCTCGCGCGCATCGAACAACTGATCGTGTTCGCCGCGCCGAAGCTCCGATCCCTCGTCCCTCGTCTCGACGAGCGGGTCGCGGCCGGCAAGCTCGACGTCGACCAGGTGCGGGGCACCCTCGCCGCCGCGGTGGCGCGCGCGCTCGAGTCGCTGCGCATCGGGATCCTCACCCGCAGTGAACAGTTCCCCGAGCTGTCCACCACGTACACCGCGGGCCCGGACCTGATCTGGTTTTCCAAGAGCGAGATCAACTCGCTATCCCCGGGCGCGGATGGCACCGGCGGCGCGTTCTCGATCCGGATCGGCGGTGTGCGGTGAGGAAGCTGCCCGAGAAGTGGACCCTGCTCGCCGACAGTGAACCCACCATCGACCCGGTGACCAACAACCGGCTTCCGGGCCGGCCGATCGAGATCCCGTGGACGGGGCTGCTGCAGCAGCGGCAGCTCACCTCGTCGTCGATCGACGTCGGGAACACCGAGATCGAGAACGGCCACGAGACGTCCGGCGCGGTGCTGCTGCTCGACCCAGGTATTCCGCGCATGCCGCAGCGCCGCGACCGCTTCCGCGGTGAGGACGGGACCACCTATCAAGTCGTCGGCACACCGCGGCCCCGACGACCTGCACGCGGCTCGCGCCGCGTCGCCTACATCGCCGCGATCGTGCGCTCAGCATCCGACATGAAGGAGTAACCATGTCCGAAGACCATTCCGACGTCGTCACATTCACCGATCCAGAAGGACGGACCGTCTCGACGACCCGCGGATCCGACCGCCACGTCGAACACCTCACGTACCTCGCCTCCCTCGAGGCCGAGGACATCGCCGACGGTGTGCCGATCGTGGACGAGCCCGATCCGGTCTCCGCCGATCTTCCGGTCGACCCGGACCCGCTCCCGGCCGACACCGTGGACGTCGAGGTGCCCGCGACTCCCGAGACGGAGGCGGCGCCGAAGCGCTCTCGTCGACCTCGCGCGGCCGCGGAGTCCTGATGCCCACGCGGTTCGTCGTCTACCCGGGCGCGGCCAAGGCCGAAGCGATCGAAGCGTCGTTCGATGACCGTCTCGACATCGGCATGGAGATCGCCCAGGGCGCCCGGGCCGACGCCCCGGTCCTCACCGGTGACTACCGCGACGGCATCACGGTCGAGGCGGACGGCGACCGGGTCTTCGTCGTCGACGAGGACGAGGACTCGATCTTCAAGGAGTACGGCACCGTTGACACCCCGCCGCACGCAGTGCTGACGAACAACGCCGCACGGTTCGGCGAATACTCCGGGTGGCAGCCGCGATGAGGATCGTCATGCCGTTCGCGCCGGCAGCGGTGCGCGACTTCCTCGTCAACACGCCCGAGTTCACCGACGTCGTTCCGGCGCATCTGATCTCGACTCGGGACACTCCGGAGCAGATCACGCGCCCGTTCGTACTCGTGCGGCCGTCCGCGAACACCGGTACCGATCCGATGCTGCGGCGGCCGTGGGTGCAAATCGACGCGTGCGTGCCGCCGATCGAGGTGATGGCCGCGACCGACGATCCCGCGATCATCGACGCGTTCTGTCACACCGACCCGGAAGAGACAGCGTGGAACATCGCCGCGCTCGCCGGTGAATTGATCGGCCGCGCCCGCCCCGTGCAGTGGCGGAACGGGACCTGGCGGGGGGAGTGGAGAGACGGCCCCCTGGCGCTCACCGACAAGTCCCGCGCCAACGACATGCCGTTGTACCGCTCACCCGTACGGGTCGAGCTGAAGATGTCGGTCTCCTGACCGACCCCCGATCGCCCGCCCGCGGATGTTCCTGGCGCATCCGCGGGCGGGCCACCAATCGACGCTCACGACCGTGTGAGCCCATGCAGGAGGAATACCCGTGAGCAACCACGCCAATCCCCAGAACGCCTACGCCTGGATGGACGGCGACGCGTTCCGCGCGCCTGCCGGCACCAAGATCCCCTCGAACGCGTTCAAACTCACCGGCACCGAGCTCCCGCTCACCGCGGCGATCACCGGCCCGCCCGCCATCCCCGCGGTGACGTGGCCCGCGTTCGGCGGCGTCGAGGCCGGCATCCAGAAGAGCCCGTCGCAGAACCTCACCAAGCTCCACGCCGCGAACTACCGCGACGCCCCGTACAAGATCCTTCGCGATCCCCGCGAGGAGGTCTTGAAGTTCAAGGCGTACGACTACTCGCGGGCCTCCGTGCAGACCGCTCTCCAGGGTGGCTCGATCACGGAGTCCTCGGCCGGCAGCGGTATCTACGTCTGGGACGTCGCCGACGACGAAGAGTTCGCCTTCCTGTGGATCTCGAAGCAGCGGTCCGACGGCATCGGCTACTACTGCGAGCGCATGACCCTCGGCACCCCGGTGGCCTCCGCGATCGCGGACGGGAAGTCGATCGACGCATTCGACTTCGAGCTCCACGCACTCGCCCCGGTCAAGCGCCTGCGCACCGAGGATGACCTCGCCGGAACCCCTTAGTCGGCCCGATGATCGGTGACGAGTCGAATTCGGCTGTCATCGGGCCTGACCTGATCATCGCCTGACCACAACGCATTTGAAAGGTGGGTGGCCCCGCATGGCATGGGAGCGACCAAACATTGTCAGCGGGGTCACCCGCGCCACGAAACAACTTTTCGACAAGATCCTCGACGGCATCGACGGGGCCCACGCAGGGCTGGCCGACCGGCCGACCAAGGAGGAAGCTAACGCCACTTACGGGCGGCAGGACAAGATCGTCCGCAGCCGCGACGGCGCACTCGGGGTGTGGGGTCATTCCTACGCGTTCGGCATCGGAGCATCCGACGTCGGCCGTCGGTACGGCTCCCTTCTCGCGGAGAAGCTGCAACTCAGCGAGCGCATGGACGCCATCGCAGGCACCGCGGTCGCCACCGAATCGTCAGGTGCATCGTGGGCAGCCGTCCTGCAGAAGGTCACCCGCAACAGTCGCGGAGCCGTCGCAGGGTCCGGCGTCCCCTCGACCACCCAACGTGGGTTCGCTCCACCCGGTGGCGTGTTCGTTCTGAACTACGGCATCAACGACGCCAACACGCTCGGCAACACCACTACGCTCCTGGCCCCGGTGAAAGAGTCAATGCGGGTCGTGCTCTCACGCCTTCGCGCCGGGGCGATCTTCGAGGACACCTCGCCCACGTTCTCGTACACCGGCACCTGGCCGGCGCCAGCTTCCACGGACCGCAACTCAGGAGGGTCGTACCGGTACGCGTCCGCCGATGGCGCGGCCTACACGATCACCACGCCGGAGGACTTCCCCGGTGGCACGGTATGCATCGGCTACCACGCACCCTCTGGCGCGGGGAAAGGCGCGACACACAGCGTCAAGATCGACGGCGGGACGGCCACCAGCTACGAGTTCCGCAATGCCCGGTCCGGCGCGGTGCAGCCGCACGTGCTCCGACTGAAGGGCCTGACGCCGGGCGTCCACACCATCACCGGCACCGTGTCTGGGGTCTCCGAATACACCGCGGTCGACTACTGGTCGTGGGAGGCTCCGGAACCCGAGTGCCCGTTGATCGCGGTGCTGAACCAGCCGACGCTCGTGGACTACAGCGCTTACGGGACACCTCTGGTCACCGACGCCGGAGTCCTCGCCCTGAACCAAGTCCTGGCGGACGTCGTCGCCGAGTTCGGTGAACGCACCATCCTGGTCGACCTGGCATCGATGAACAAGGTCGCCGCCTACTACATGGTGGACAAGCTTCATCCGTCCGACCTCGGGCACCAGAAGATCGCCGACCTGACGTATCGGGCCATCACGCGGAGTGGGTTCACGATCGAAACCGGCACCGCCCCGGCTCAACGTGTCGACCGGGGCACTGCGATCCCCACCGGTACCCGCACGTTCTATCGGGTAGGCGATGAGATCCGGAACTCGAATCCCGTCGAAGAGGGCACGGCCGGCGGCAAGTACATCACCTACGGATGGATCTGCACCGTCGAAGGGCGACCCGGCACCTGGCTCCCACTCCGCTACCTCACCGGGAACTAAACCCCGAGCGCCTGCCGAACAACACTGGCCCACAGGTCATACCCGGCCTGACTCGGATGAAGGTCACCCTTGTCCTCGAAAGCGTTCTCCCACCCGGGCATCGCCTTGTACGGGGTGTATACGTCAATCATCGGATCGTTCCGCCCCTGCAGGTAGGTGCGGAACGCTTCGATGTTGATGTCGTGCATCTGCTCGTGTGCCGAGCCGGGGCGCTCGGGGTTCTGGAGAACGCCGACGATGGCAGCGTTCGGGAAGCGCTTGATCATGTCGGCCATGAGCGGGCCCGCGTAGCCGACGAGGCCACCGGTCTCCTCATTGTGGCCGTAATTGACCAGCACGAGGTCAACCGCGCTGCCGTCGATCGGCACGATCTGGTTGAGGTTCGAGTGCGCGTACACCGACTTGGTGCCGGAGGCGGAGCCGTTCCAGATGGTGACAGCGGGCTGGCTTCCGTTCGCCAGGCGCCACGGGGGAATGTAGCCGTCCGGCTCCTGCTCGACACTCCACGGGTTCAGTGTCACCAGACGACCAGTCTTGGCGCCGAGCGCTTCCCCGAGCTGCACGACCCACCCGCGGCGTGCAACACCGGTCGAATCCCCAAGGACAACGATCTGGAAAGCGTGGCTCGGATCGTTGAGGCGGCCCATCACGTCCGCGATCTGGTTCTTCGGCATCACGGGCGCCACAACTTCGGTTGTTGCCGGCACGTACGTCGACGCGTACGCCTCGTCAGGGCTGCCCTCCCGGACAACCGAGATTCCGTACATGACGAGCGCCGCGACGATCGCGACAGCCATGACCGACCAGAACGCCACGGTCTTTCGGTCCCGAACCCCTGCGGTCTGTGACCGCTCCTTCTTCGACATGCGAAGGATTGTCGCTTATCGGTCGTCTACCGGCGAGTTCGCGTTCCCAGTAGCCGGACGGTGCGACGCCCGGTCCAAGTCGGGGGTGTGGACCGGGCGTCGCGACACAGAAGCTATCGATCGCGTCTGACCTGTATGGCCCGATTCGCGGTTCTGTGCCGAGCGTCACGCCCGCCCGTAATCGCTCACTACAGGCGGCCGCGGCCGTACGTGGAGGAGGCCTCCGGCCGGCTGGTTGCCGGGCCTGTGGGTGGGTGCCGCGAATCTGCACTGTGGATTGGCGGACGGTGTCCAGCCGGAGCGGCCGACCAGGTGAAACTTGAAAGTCGATAAGCAGGAGGTTAGGCTGCAGCACCTTGCTCCGCTAAGGTTTGGGGAATACACCAGGTTCGCCTGTGGATAAACATGTGTATTGCCTGTTAGTGAAAGGGGAGGGCATGCTCATCAAAGATGCGGCACGGGAAGCTGCAGAAGATGCGCTGGCCACGCACTGGAAGGGCCAGCCCTTCCCTGTTGACCCCTTCGCGATCGCCGAGAAGATGGGCATTCGCGCCTCCCTTCGGAGCTTGGATCCCGACACCTCCGGCATGATCATCGCCCGGCTGCGTACGCAGCCTGAGATTTTCGTCGAGGCGAGCGACACCTGGCCGCGGCAGCGTTTCACCTGCGCCCACGAGTTAGGACACTTCGTCGAGCGGACGCAGTCTGCGGGAGATCTGCGGGAAGGTTTCGCCTTCGTCGATCGCCGTACCTCGAAGACGGACATCCACGAGTTCTACGCCAACGAGTTCGCGGCCAACCTCCTCATGCCGGCAGACGAAGTGCGCCGACTGGAAGCGGAAGGCATGACGCTGATCCGCATGGCCGGCCACTTCGGCGTGTCCGTTCCCGCCATGGAAGTGCGGCTGCGGCGCCTAGGCATCGCGCTCGTCGCACCTGCGAGTCGGTGAGCTCATACGGCGAAGTCGACACTGGGGACTTCGACAACGCCGAGATAGATGCGCTCAAAGCGCAAGAGCTACCCAACAATGAGGTGCCGCCCGGCGCTGCGGAGCATCTTCTCCAGGCGCAGGTCGACCGCGCGCGACAGGACAACGACCACCGAGATCAGCTGCTCACGTGGACGATGTGGATTGTCCCCTTCGCACTGATGCTGAACTTCGGGATTTTCGTGCTCTATATGGGTTCGGAGTGGGGGCACATCTCCGATGGAGTGATGATCGCGTGGATCAGTGCCACCGTGGTCGAGGTGCTCGGTATCGCGTACATCATCGCTTCGGACCTGTTCAAAGACGGCACCGGCGGCAGGTAACACTGCTGACGGTCGCCGCCTGATCAGGGCAAGTCGACGGATGGTCGGTTTTCGGTACTTTGGATGGTGGACCTCGAAAACGAGGACGGCCCCGATCGGTGCTACCAACACCGGCTCGGGGCCTTGCCACCACACCATGTGCCTGGAGTGATGACCGTGCTCGACCATACCTTGCTGCCGTCTGCCCGCAGCACCGAAACTCCCGCCGTATTCAGCCCGTTCGACCTCGCTGTGGCGGGGTTCCTCGCGCGCTACAGCGGCCAGACCTTCTCCGCCTATCAGACCGACCTGCGCACCTATGTCCAGTGGTGCGAGCGCGTCTGCCTCGACCCGATGCAGGCCCAGCGCCCGCACCTGGAGCTGTTCGCCCGCTACCTCGAGCACGAGCGCGGCAACGCGTCCGCGACGGTGCACCGCCGCCTCTCGTGCCTGCGGATGCTCTACCGCACCATGCACCACGACGGCGTGATCGAACGCAATCCCGCTGAGTACGTGCGGATGCCGAAGGTGTACTTCGACGAGTCCCGCATGATCGGGCTCTCCCGATCCGAACTGTCGGCGCTGGTGTCCGCGGCCCGGGCCTCGACGCCGACCGACGATGCGCTGATCACGATGCTCGCGCTCCTCGGCCTCCGCGTATCGGAGGCCTGCAACGTCGACATCGGCGACTTCCAGGGAACCGAACGCGGCCACCGCGTCCTGCAGCTCGTCGGCAAGGGCGGCAAGCCGGTGACGATCCCGCTGCCGGTGCCGGTGTCCCGCTCGCTCGACCGCGCGGCCGGCGACCGGACGTCGGGTCCGCTGCTGCTGCGCCGCGACGGCACCCGCATGACCCGCCGCAGCGCCTCCCGCGTGGTGGCGCGGCTGGCGAAGAAGGCCGGCATCACCCGCAACGTGCATCCGCACCTGCTGCGGCACGGGTTCGTCACTAGCGCGCTCGACGCTGGTGTGCCACTGCGTGACGTGCAGATCATGGCCCGCCACTCCGACCCCCGGATGACGTCACGGTACGACCGTGCGCGCGGCAACCTCGACCGGCACGGCAACTACGTCCTCGCCGCATACCTCGGCGGCGCTGCCTAATCGCCGCCGCAACCACATACCTCCGCAGCCCCGTCCTCACCGACGGGGCTGCGGCGTTTCTAACACCCCTCTGAAAGGAACTGCCATGCCAGGCACTGACGCGACCACGATCACCGACCTGCTCGACGACCTCGCGACGGACGGCGGCGCCCCGGTGCCGTTCACGTACAACGGACGCCAGTACGCGGCCCGGACCCGGTACACCGGCGAGGAGGTGCTCGAGCTGTCGGCGCGACTGCTGTTCGTCGCTCCGGAGCATCCGATCAGTCCGGAGGAGTACCGCGAGATGGACCCGGCGGATCGGAAAGCCGCGGACGAGCTACATCGCGCGGAGATCAACCGGGCCTACAACGAGTGGATGGTCGCGCAGCTGGCGTTCATGCTCGCGGAGGGTGACCCCGCGCTGCTGTGGGACGAGATCGGAGAACGGCCCGCGAACGTCTCGAACCGGCTCGTGCGGGGGATCATGCGCCGCACCGGCCTGTTCAACGCGCAGGGGGAATTCCTCGCGTCCTAGCCTCCCTTCTCTCCGAGGATGGTTGGGGCGCGGCCCTTGCTGGTCTGCGCAGGCATCACAGGCTCGGTCTGCGGGAGCTGCTCCGGACGGAGCCGTGGCGGGACGCGGTCGCGCTACTCGAGGACGTCGCGGCCCAGAACGAACGCGAGTTCCGGGACTCGGAGAACACCGCGATGCTCCTCGACCGGTTCGACTTCTTCCTCAACGGCGAGTACATCGACCGAACCACCGATCCGGAAGACCCCGCGGTCAAGGCCGCGGCCGACGACCGGCGCCGCCGGGGGATCAAACCGCCGCCGGTGCCGGTCCTGGAGCCGATCGCGTTGCGGCGCGACGACATCGCGCAGATCCGACAGAAGCAAGCGACCGAGCTGCGCGCGAAGTTCGCGCAGCCGGCGCAACCGGCCGCCACCACGACGGTGAACGGCCGCGAACGCGTGAACGCAGGTGCGTTCCTCGCGTACGAGGCAGCCCTCGAACGGGCTGGTCAGTAACTACAGAGTGGGGGTCCCCGTGGCCGGTGGTCGGATCGACATCGAGGTCGGACTCGAAACGGGGAGCATCCCCGCGCAGCTGCAGTCCGGGATGCAGCCCGCTCTCGGGATGGCGAAGCGTCTCGCCGGAACGCTGGGGCTCGCCCTGGGTGGCGCAGCGCTCGTCAGCGCAGGCAAGCAGGTCATCAAGCTCGGCAACGAATACACGACGTCGCTGAACGAGATGGCCGCGGTCTCGCAGGCGTCGGCCGCGCAGATGGCCATCGTGAGCGAACGCGCGAAGCAGCTCGGCAACGACATCGAGTTGCCGAACACGTCGGCGTCGGACGCGGCCCTGGCCATGACCGAGCTCGCGAAGGGCGGGTTCTCGGTCGATCAGGCGATGAGTGCGGCGAAGGGCACCCTGCAGCTCGCCGCGGCCGCCGGCGTCGATGCCGCGCAGGCGGCGACCATCCAGTCGCAGGCGCTGCAGGCGTACGGTCTGGACGCGAGTTACGCGGCGACCGCGGCCGACGTCCTGGCGAACGCGGCGAACGCGTCGTCGGCGGAGATCACCGACGTCGCGTACGGGCTTGCGCAGGCGGGCACCGTAACCAATCAGTTCGGTGTCTCCCTCGAGGACACGGCCGCCACGATCGGTCTGTTCGCGAACGCCGGCATCACCGGCAGCGACGCGGGCACGCTACTCAAGACGGCGCTGCTGTCTCTGACTGATCAGGGCAAGCCCGCGCAGGCAGCGATCGAAGACCTCGGGCTCACGATCTACAACGCGCAGGGCAAGTTCGTCGGCATGCGCGAGCTGTTCGCGCAACTAAAGACGGCGTCCGAGCGGATGACCGACGAGCAGTACCAGGCGGCGACGGCCACGCTGTTCGGGTCGGACGCGATGCGGCTGGCCGGTATCGCGGCCGAGCAGGGCGTGACTGGCTACGACTCGATGCGCGAGGCCATCAGCCGGCAGGGTGCGGCCGCGGAGGTTGCCGCTGCGAAGACGCAGGGCCTGCCCGGAGCGATCGGGTCGGTGCAGAACGCGGCCGAGGATCTCTCGCTGCGCCTGTACGACCTCGTCGACGGGCCGCTCGAGTCGCTCGCCCGCGGCGCGGCCGACAAGATCACCGACGTCACCCCGACGATCATCAGTGGTATCGAAACGGCGGGATCGGTTGCGGCGAAGGCGGCCTCGGAGTTCATGGAACTCGACCCCGCGCTACAGGCGGCCGCGGTCGCGGCGGTGGCGTTCAAGGTCACCGGGCTCGGCGGGTTCCTGTCCGACCTCGGCGGCCGGGGCGTGGCGAGCCTGCGCGGATTCAACGACGAGCTGCGCGTGCAGCAGTCCCTCGCCGCGATGTCGGGGGAGCAGGTCGGCCGACTGACGTCCTCGATCGCGGTCCTCGAAACGCGGGTGCCGGCGATCGCGAGCATGGGGGCCGCATACCGGTCCGTCGCGGGGCCCGCGGCCGACTTCGCGACGCGGCAGGTCGCACTCGCGGCGGCGTCCGGACCGCTGACCGGGAGCCTGCGGGCCGCCACCGGTGAGGCTGTTCGGCTCGGCGGCGCGTTCGCCGGCACCGCGGTGGCCGGCGTGCGCGGGCTCGGTTCGGCGCTCGGCGGTGTGGTCTCGGCGTTCGGTGGCCCGTGGGCGGCCGGTCTCGCCGCTGCCGGGATCGGACTCACTGCGTGGATGGCGTCGGTCAGCGAGGCGAAGGCGCTGACGAAGCAGTACGACGACGCTGTCCGGCAGATCGCGGTCTCGCAGTCCGAGCTCGGCGACATCCTCGCGCGGTCGAAGGGCAAGTTCGACGACCTCGCGATCGCTAACGTGACGAGCCAGGTGTCCTCGCTCGCGAAACAGTTCGACGCCGCGGCCGCGAACGACGCGCGGTGGACCGACGTCACGAAGGACATGATCGGCGACGTCGTCATGTTCTGGCGCGGCTCCTCCGACGACATCTCGCAGGAGAAGGACCGGATCGGTCTGGCGAACCGCCAGGCAGCGCAGGCGATCCAAGATCTGGGGATGACCGACCAGCAGGTCGCGCAGGCCATGCTCGACAACGCCAAGTGGTCGGACATCGAACAGAAGCTGCGCGGCATGGGGGACGGCGGCGGTGCCGCCGCCGACAAGCTGAACGAGGTCCGTCAGCGGATCCTCGAGACCCGCGACGTCGCACAGAACACCACCCCCGGGTTCTTCGGTCTGTCGGAGGCCGTGAAGACCCTGGCCGACGACGCGTCGTCGGCTGCTGACCGGACGAACGCACTCAAGACGGCGCTCGACATCCTGTCGGGGAAGCCGATCGACGTCGGCGCCGCGATGCAGGCCTACAACCGGCAGATCCGGGAAACTGCCGAGGCAACCCGCGACGTGTGGGATGCCTCGCTCGGGTTCGGGCAGGCACTGAAGAACGCCGACGGCTCGGTCAACACGACCACCACCAACGGCGATCGTTTGCTGACGAAGCTCAACGACATCAAGGACGCGACGATCCAGGCCGCCGCGTCCGGTGCCGATATGGCGCCGATCTGGCAGAAGAACGAGGAGGCGTTCCAACAGCTCGCGACCGCGACCGGGCTCTCTGTGGGCGAGATCCGGAAGATGTCCGAGGAAGCGGGTCTGCTCCCGAAGAACTTCGAGATCGTTGCCTCCCTCAAGGGTGCGGACTCCGTCAAGCAGGAACTGGTCGTCGTCAAGGGACTGCTCGACCGGAACGCCGAGGGCATCGAGATCCCGACCACCGCTCTCACGAAAGAAACGCTCGCGAAGCTCGACGAGGTCAAGATCAGCGTCGAGAACGTGGACGGCAAGCCGGGCATCGTCAGGCTGTCCGCTCCGAACGAGCAGACGTTGGCGGACCTGCAGGCCGTGATCGACAAGGAGCTGCCCGGCAAGACGGTCGTCGTCGACGCCAACACCGACCCGGCGACGTCGAAAATCAACGCGGTCACGAGCGGCAACTACTTCGCGAATGTCACGCTGCGCGTGCTCAACCCGAACCCGATCCCTGCGGCCGTGGCATCGAACATCCCGTCGGCTCTGCCGCTACCGGGACAGCCGAAGGCGCTCGGCGGTGAGATCAGCGGCGGCATCCGGGGGAAGGATTCGGTGCCGATCCTCGCGATGCCGGGTGAGCACATGCTCACCACGGACGACGTCGACCGGCTCGGCGGGCAGGCGGGTGTGTACCGGTTCCGTGCCGCGCTGCAGGCGGGCCTGGTCCGCGGGTACGCGAACGGCGGCGAGATCGTCGATTCGATGACCGCGGTGGTGCAGTCCCGGTTCCCGGGCATGCAGATGTCGTCGGGGCTGCGGTTCACCGACAACGGTCACCACTCGACCGGGCATGCCGCGGACTTCTCCAACGGCTACGACTCCACCCCGGAGATGCGGGCGCTGGCCGCGTTCATCGCCGACAACTACCTGTCCCAGACGCTCGAGCTGATCCACTCGCCGTTCGACCGCAACATCAAGAACGGCGCGTACGTCGGCGACGGGATGGGCTTCTACGGGGCGGGCACGATGGCCGAGCACCGCGACCACGTCCACTGGGCAGTGAACGGCCCGGTGGGGCAGCCGCAGGCCGTCGTGCTCGGGTACAGCGTCTCGTCGGACAAGAAGAAGGAGTGGACGGAGAAGGACGAGCTCGATCTGCAGCGTGCACGGATTGCGGTGGACAAGGCTCGTGACGACCTGAACCCGAAGAAGGACGACAAGCGCACACCGCGCGACTACGAGGACGACCGGATCCAGCTGCGGCAGGCGGAGATCCGGGTCGAGGATCTCGAACGGGAAAAGGCAGCCGCGTTGCGTGGCGAGGCGCCGGCACCACCGGCGCCGGCACTCGGAAAGTCGATGTCGAACGAACAGCTCGACCGACTCGAAGCGCAACTCGCGGTCGACCGCGCATCGCGGGAACGCGACGAGGTCTACGCGAAACCGGACCGAACCCCGGGCGAGATGCAGGAAGCCGACATCGCGCTCATGCGCGCGAACAACCGGAAGGCCGATCTCGAGCGGCCCTCCGGGCTTCCGTCGACATGGTCCGAGTTGTTCGGCGAGGTGGCGAAGGAGTTCGTGTCGTCGAACGTCTCCGACGTCCTCGGCTACTACGGCGCCTCCGACGACCTCGGACCGCTCATCAACGCCGGACTGGCGGTCGCGAAAGCCGCCCCCGACGGCTTCGGCGCGGACGGCACCCAGCCGGCCGTGCAGCTGCCGTCGTGGATCACCGACCTCGTCGGCCCGGAAGGGCAGGCAGCGGCGTTCGTGCCGGACTGGGCGAAGGCGTTCCTGCAGTCACTCGGGGTGAAGGTCTACGACAACGGTGGCGCACTCGAACCCGGCGACCTCGGGCTCAACCTCTCCCGGCAGCGCGAGTTCGTGCTGAACCCGCGGGAGACGGTCGAGATGGAAGCAACGCGGGAGATGTTCCAGTCGTTCCGCGCCATCATGCGCTCGTCGATGGACCAGCCCGCCGCCGCGGCGCCACAGCCCGCCGACACCTTCGACGATGCCAGGCAGTACGTGTTCCAGCTGCCGAACGGATACGACTCGAACGCGGTTGCGACCGGCATTCACAAGGCAAGACAGATCGAGCAGTTCGAAACGGCAGGAGTGTGGATGTGACCTTCTTTCCGGACGACACCGCGAACGTGGTCCTCGTCGGCCCCGGCGCGGCGCAAGGTCTGCCGGAGCGGGCGTGGTACCTGTCCGAACACCACCTGGTCGGGCGCCGGGACTGCGGTGCAGTCCTCGCGCCCGGCTGGGCGGACTACCAAGAGCCCAAGGGCATCCATCAGTGGTTCAAGTCCGCCCGCGGCGACGGCGCCCGCTGGCTCGGCGCGGTGATGGACCCGCGGGAGTTCTTCCTCCCGGTCTACGTGCACGAGGCGTTCGGCCGGCCGTTCCAGGTCGTCAACGACGGGTTCTGGTCGGACATCGACTACATCTTCGAATCTCAGCTGCAGGTGTACACGAAGACGTTCGGGCTCCGGTACATCGACATCCGGCTCGCCGACCAGCCGCGGATCGCGGACAAGATGGACCCGGCGTTCGACAGGTTCGTCCCCTACCTGGTCCCGGTGATCTCCGGGAACTCGTACTGGTCGGGCATCGAAGAAACCCGCGAGTGGAGCAACGGCCAATCCACCGAACGGCTGAAGATCTACAACTCCGGCGACCGCAAGGCGTACCCGGAGTGGGTCGTCAAGGGACCCGGCATCTTCCGGATCCCGGACGGTGACACCGTCGTCACGACGCCGATGCTCAAGGCCGGGGAGGTCGCGCTCTTCCACACCGATCCGTCGAAGCGGCTAGCGAAGTCGAACATGCGCCCGAACTTGTACGGGGACATGGGCGCGCAGCGGTTCCGCAACGCGGTGCCGGGGCGCACCTGGTTCTCGCTGAAGAAACTCACCGTGATCGCCGGTAACGCCGCCTCGTCGGCGGTGTGCACCATCCGACCGAAGTCGAGGAGGCCCCGGTGACCGCACCGACCATCCCGGCGATCGACCCCGACGCCGCGTCACCGCTCGACACCTGGTCCGCACAGATGTGGGCCGAGCTCCTCGAGGAGAAGCCCCCACAGGGGCAGGCGGCCGAGTTCGAGGTCGAGGTGTTCAGTCCGAAGCTCGCCCCACTCGGCATGGTGGGGGACTACGAGTCCGCGCGCGCGAAGTGGGTGCGCCGCGGCGTCGGCGTCGCGCAGCTCGTCGTCGCTGGCGACTCCGAGTTCGCCGAGCTGTTCATGTCGTGCGACACCACTGTGATCCCGGTCCGTGTCACCTACAACGGGAAGAACTGGGATGGCCGCGTCGACAAGGCGATCTCGCGTGGGGTGAAGGGCAACAAGACCATCACCGTCACCCTCGTCGACAACTGGGTGTGGTTCTACGCGATGATGGCCTACCCGATGCCCATCCCGGGCATCGAAGAGGCACAGATCATCCCGCAGGACCTGTGGCACGGTCCCCTCGCCTCGGGGATCCGCTACTACATCGAGCGGAACGTCTGGCGCCTGAAGTTCCGCACCGGGCAGTGCCCGATCACGGTCCTGCCGTACAACGCGCTGCGCGACACGTCCGAGTTCTCGATGATGCAGGCCAGGATGGTGCCGCTCGGTCAGCTGTTCGAGGAATGGCTGAAGGACTCGACCCTCCACGTGCGGCCCCGCTACTGGATCAAGGGACGCGACCCGCAGCCGATGCCCGACAAGATCACGCTGACCGAGTCGCAGATTATCGTCGACGTCGTCGACCGCCCGAAGAAGGGCGGCGTGCTCAAGACGGGCACGATGCTCGACAGCATCGTCAACACCATCGCGGAGGCCATCGCCGACGGGATCGACGATTTGGTCGGCGGCTACCTGCCCGGTCTGGCCGACAAGATCGGCAAGATCATGCGGCAGCAGGAGTTGCCGTCGGTGGTGTGGTCGGAGGACTCGGACGGCATCATCGACGCCACTGTCGAGGTGACCGCCCCGAAGGCGTACCGGGCGGTCGTCGGCGGCAAGTCGCCGTCGTGGCTGAACAAGCTGGTGCAGATCGGCGTCGAGTCCGGCATCTCCGCGCTGCTCTCCTTCGCCGGCCTGATCATCCCCGGGCTCGCGTCGGCACTGAAGGGCGTCCTCGACAACCTGTTCTTCGCGTTCATGGCCGCAACGGACTACCGGCTCAAGGCCCAGCTCGGGCCGTTCGCGCTCCCGGAGGCGCTCGGCAACGGCGGCCCGGCCGCCTACACGTGGTCCGGTCGCCAGGTCGCCAAGCAGACGCTGTTCGACAACGCCGGCAAGCGCCGCGCAAAGATCGAGGTTCTCGACTGGTCGCCGTGGGGCGCGTTCCGCGACTACGACATCGCGCACCTCGTCGGCTGGGAAGACCGCGTCGGCGGCGGCGAACTACGCACCTTCTACGACCGCGTCGAGGCGATCGAGGCCGCCGACGACCGAGAGACGTCGGTCATCGCGACCACCTACATCGGCGACGACGAACCCGACAAGTCACCGACCCAGAAGAACGCCGAACGCGTCAAGCGGCTCATCGCCCAGTTCAACGCGATCACGATGGCCATTCAATAGCACCTGCACACAACAGGATTCGAGGACCGATATGGCTCCGAAGTTCTGGCCGCTCGAACGCGGCCGCATCATCACCTCGCAGTTCGGACGGCGCGGCGCCGAGTTCCACTACGGCACCGACTTCGGCCGGGTGGGCGGCTCCGGGGGGCTGCCCGTCTACGCCGTCCAGGGCGGCACCGTCATCATGGCCGGTCCAGCCGACGGGTTCGGCCGCTGGGTGGTCCTCGACCACCCGACCGCCGACGGCGGCGGCACCACCGTCTACGGACATGTCATCCCGGAGGTCGAACTCGGACAGCGGGTGGAGGCCGGCCAACGCATCGCCTCGATCAACCCCGACCGCAGCTCGAACGGCGGCGTCGACCCGCACCTGCACCTCGAGTGGCACCGCTTCGTATGGGTGCCACCCGGGCCGGACCGCCTCGACCCCGCCGCGCTCCTCACTGGCGCCGAGGACCCCTACCCGTTCGCCGGCGGCGGGACGTTGCTGCCACCGGTTCAGTACGGCATCGATGTCTCCAACCACCAGAAGAACTTCGACTTCGCCGCTGCCCGTGCCGAAGGCTTCACGTGGGCCACCCACAAGGTCACCGAGGGAACCTGGCGCGACCCGTTCTGGCCGCGGGCCCGCGAGGAGATGCGCAAGCACTTCACGGGACGGTTCGGCGGATACGCCTTCTGCCGGGTCGACACCGATCCGCAGCGTGAGGCCGACACCTACCTCGACCATGCCGGCGGCACCGACTTCCCGCTGCAGATCGACTACGAGGACGACGAGAACCGGGGCAGCCTCGACGACCTGCTCGCCCGGATCAGCGCATACCGGGAGCGCGGTGTCCGCCTACTCCCGGTGTACATCCCGCGCTGGTACTGGCGCGACCACATGGGGGCGCCGAACCTGTCCGGCCTCCCCGTGGGCGTCTGGAACAGCGACTACGTCGCCGGCACCGGCTACGCGTCGAACCTGTACCCGGGCAACGGCTACAAGGGTTGGGAGCCCTTCCACCCCGGCGCAGCACCGGTGCAGTTGCTGCAGTTCTCCGAACGCGGACGTGTGGCCGGCCAGACGGTCGACGTCAACGCGTTCCGCGGCACCACCCTCGAACTCGACGCCCTGTTCGCGGGCGTCCCCAACCTGCAGGAGGCACTCATGTCCGTCGCTGACGACGAACTCGGGAAGCTGTTCCCGTCCCGTTCGATCTACCGGGACTCCGACGAGGCGAAGCACCGCCTCGCCGCGTTCCTCTCCAACATCGACGCCCGCGAACACGAACGGTTCGTCGAGGACCAGGCACGCAAGGGAATCCCGGAGTACGTCGACCTCGTCCGCCGGGTCGCCCGCGACGGGATCGTCGGGAACACAGACGGGTTCGGCTACCCCGAGCTCGTCAACGAATCGAAGCGCCGCGCGCAAGCAATCCTCGACGAGATCGGAGCCAAGTGATGAACCCTCAGCTGATCGGCGACCTGCTGCGCCCCGTCCTCGAATCGCAGCCCTGGTACCGGAAGTTCTCGAACACCGCGACATCGCTCATGGGCCTTGTGGTGTCGATCGTGTGGACGATCATCGCGTCCGGTATGGGCCTACCGAACCAGATCGTCGTCGGGGTCCTCGTCGCGATCGCCGCACTCACCACCGTCGGGGTGAAGAACACCCCGAACGGCATCACCGAGCGCCAGATCACCGAGATCGAGCGTTACGCCGCCGAACGCAAGGAGTGATCGGTGGAAGCGCAGGAGCTGCCTAGCGGCGTCGAGATCCCCGAGCCCGCTATGAACCACCCACTCACCATCGCCGGTTTCGTCGTCCTGATCCTGCTCGTCCTCGCCGCGGCCGCGAAGCGGTACGCCGCCCAGACCGTCGTCCCGGCCTGGCGATGGGTAACCGGCCGCGACACCCGCGCCTACGCCGAGGTCGTCGGCGAACTCGAACTCGTGAAGGAGCAACTCGAAGCGTCCCGACTCGAGCGCCGGCGGGCCGACGAGCGGCACTCGGAGGAGATCGCCGCGATGCGGGAGCAGCACTCGGAGGAGATCGCGGCGATGCGAGAGCAGCACTCCCACGAGATCGCAGCGATGCGCAAACAGCACGACGCCGACATGCAGATCATCATCAGCGCGCTCGGTGAAACCCGCCGGCAGCTGGCGACGACGATCGCGGGTGTGAACGCCACGCGGACCGCCGTCGAGAACGCAACAAACTGAGAAGGTGAAAGATGGAGCCAGGATTCAACTTTGAGGTACCGGCGACGCTGCGGATCCGGCTTCGTGACTCGTGGGACATCCGGTCGACCGGCCGCGGCGTCCTCGAACTCGAAGGCGGAAACCTCGACATCGACGCGCTCGCGTACAAGGGCGACCCGGGCAAGGACGGTGAGCCCGGGCCGCCCGCCCGCTACATGAGCGAGGTCCCGAACATCGGCGCACTGCCGTCACCACAGACGCTGGGACCGGCCGACATCGGCAAGTGGTGGTCGGTCACCGACTCCGCGGACGCCTGGTTCTGGAACGGCACCAACCTCGCCCGCAAGCCCAACTACATCCAGGTCGGCCCCGCCGGGCCCGCGATCACCCTCACCCCCGGCACCATCACCGAGGGGCCCGAGTGGGGGTTCTCCCTCGACAAGGTCGGCGACGCCGCGTACCGGCTGAACATCGTCGCCAAGCCGGGCCCGAAGGGTGACGCCTCCACCGTCCCGGGCCCGCCCGCGACGATCATGACCGCCTCCGACGCGGACAACATCGCGGCGGCCGACGTCGGAACGGTGCTGTACAAGTCGGCACCGGACCGCGTCGGCGCGAAGAAGCTTGCCCTCTCGCCCGGCACCTACACCAAGGTCGGCACCGAGGCGGACTGGCTGTCGGTCGATTCGGGCGTGAAGTGGAACGGCACGATGCAGCAGATCGCGTCGCTGACCGTCCCCCCGCAGCCGTTCGCGTGGCAGCCGGACGCCACTGCGTTCTGCGAGTTCATGACGCAGTCGGCGTCCGGTCAGCGCTTCGACCTCGAGGTGCGCCTGAACGCAGTGACCGGGCAGCTGGTCGCACGCGGCGCGGGCGCGTCCGCCAGCGAGCCCCTCGACGCGTGGACGACGCGCCACGCCATCCCCGCCGCCGACGTGACCGCCGCACCCGGCGGTGGCGCCGTGGTGCCAGCCAACACGCAGGCCGTGCTGTACGTCATCGCATCCCGCGTGGAAGGCGGCGCCACACCGTGCCGGTTCTACACCCGCAAGGAGCGCGCGTTCCTGCGCGTGCGGCTGATGCCGGTGAACGAATGACGACCGAGTTCTTCGATCCGATTGCACCGCACATCGGGTACTCCGGCCGGGAGTTCGATCCGCCGGAGGGTATCTCATTCGACTCGCCGTTCCTGCGCGACGCCGGCAAGTCGATGGACACCGAGGTCGGTGGAAAGATCGAGACCGCGCCGGTCGTGATGACCGCGCAAGAGGACGCGAGGTTGGCAGCGGAGGCGGCAGCGGCCCAGGAGAAGGTGAACATCGATGTCTCGGATCGCCTCGCAGAAGCGGATCTGAAGATCGGCACGAAGGTCAACCCCGAGCAGGTGCCTACCGACGTCCCCGGGTGGGTGACACTGAACCCGGTCGAGGACGCTGTATTCCCGCGGTCGGAGATGGTGCCGGTGCCGACGATCAGCGGTGGCGCACTGGTCTGGGCGCAACCGGTGTACACCACCGCGCTCAACCGCCTCGACATCGGCTACATCAACGCCACACGGGACCGGGTCTACAACACCGTGGGACTCGTGATCGCAGACCAGGTCGTGAACAGCCCTGCGATGTTCACAGTGCACGTCTACAAGATGGGGAAGAACCCCAGCGGCCGGCCGAACGGCGAACTCACGCTGCAGTGGTCGAGCCCTCCCCAGGAGGGGACGTTCGGCGGCGGAGCCGCCGATGTCCGTATCGAGATCGGATATGACATCCCAGCGAAGAAGGGCGACTGGTTCGCGGTCGTCGTCCACCAGACCGGGGCGGGGACCACGCCGCGGAACCTGGTCGGCAAACAGACTGCTGCGATCGCCGCGATGCCCGGCGTGTATCCGTCCCGGCTCGGGATGACCAGGTCCGGGCAGGCCGTGGCACCCAGTTCGCTCATACCGGGCCAGCTCGACACGAACTCGACGTGGGTGCCATGGCTGTGTCTCGGCCAGACGGTCGGGATCGTGAAGGTCACCTTCATCGACCTGTTCGACCGGGCCGACGCTTCGGTCCTCGGAACGAACTGGTCGGTGTACGGCGCCGGCATGAACATCATGTCCGGGATCGCACGGTGCAAGCAGATCGTCGGTTCCTCAAACACCATCCGTACTGACTCCTCGTGTGGCGTGTATGCCTCCCGCCTGGCCACGGACTCGCAGGGAGCGGCGGTGAAGATCACCGCGTTCGACCGCACCAACATCGAGTGGGCGGAGAATCCGCGGGCCCAGGTAGCGGTCCGTTCGAACGGGTCCATGAGCCGCGCAGTCACGGTCGGGATCTGGTGGGGAGTCATCGAGATCCGGGCATATACCGACGCCAACCCGGCGGGCAAGACGATGAATTCGACGGATCACGCGTGGGTGGCGGGCGACATCGTCGAGTTGAGGGTCACCGATGGTGTCAACGGGTCGACGTACGTCGCCTACGTCAACGACGCACCAGTTCTGGAGTGGACCGACACCGGCGGCGAGTCGAGTCGGGGCGCGGGCTTCCGGTACGCCGCGTTCGAGACCTCCAACACGTGCCGCGCACTCGTGTTCACCCAGTACCACAGCCCGTCCGTCGGCATAAACGAATGGAAAGCGAGAGACCTATGACTACGTTCACCGTCCCCGGCCTGGACGGGATCACCCTTACCGCCACGTACGACCCTGAACAGTCATGGATGCGTCTCGAAGGGCACGACACCTCCGGCGCCCTCGTCTCGGCATCCGGATTCGCTATCACCTCCGAACCCATCGAACCGATCGTCATCACACCGGAACCACCCCAGCCAGAAGGCTTTGCGACCGACACGCCCCCGTAGAAAACAGCCCCCACTGCGCCAGATCCACTGGCGCGGTGGGGGCCCTTCGTTGTTTCTGGCGGCGGGTCGGCTACTTCTCGCCCTGCTGGTCTTTCAGGAAGCCGGCGTAGAAGTCATCGAAGTACTTCTCGTCCCGTGGGTCGTCGCAGTCGTAGGGTCGGGTCCGCAGCCTCGCGCCGGACATCTGATCGAGCTGCTGATTCATCGCGTCCGTCCGATCGCGCGTGCTGGCGCTGGGATCGGCCAATGTCTGCACCGCGGCTGTGCTTTCGTAGAAGCCCGGAGTGACGGCGGCGAAGGACTCGCACGCGGTCTCGCGAAGCTCGGCGTCCGAGGGCCCGCTGTCGGTGCTGGTGCACCCGCCGAGCACCAGCACCGAAGCTGACAGCGCGACAGCGCTGATGGTTCGTTTCATGCGACGGATCATGCCAGCGGCGGGTTTCTTCCACACGTGCTTACCCGGCGAGCGCGTCGGCCGCGCCGCGGTGCGCTGCCACGAGTGCGTCGCGCCCGCCGGGCCCGATGCGTCGTCGCAGTGCTGCGTCGGACATGCCGACGTCGGCCGCGACGGCGCGCTGCGACATGTCCGGGCGCGTCACGAGCAGATGCACCGCACGGGGCCACTTCGTGTCGTTCGACTCACGCGCCGCGTCGCCCGTGGTCGCAGGTGCGTCGGCATCCGACGCCGTGGCGGTGCGCAGTGCGTCGGCCTGCGCGGTGGTGCGTCGCTCCTGGTCAGTGGGTGCGTCGGAGACAGGAGCCGGGTCGGGCACGGCGACGAGCGTGACGACCGGCGCGTCGGTGTCGGGCTCAGGCTCCCGCGTCGGCTCGTCGTCGGGTGCGCCGGGCGCGTCGGTGGCGTTTGCGTCGCGCGTCGCCGCGTCGAGTGCGTCGGCGTCCGTGGCGGCGACTGCGTCGCGGTGGAGCTGCACGGCGAGATGCGGCGCGACGAGTAGGCACAGCGGCGGTATGACTGCGACGGCCGCGCCCGCCCACCCGGGGAGTGGGCCCGCCGGCAACAGGTGCGCCGCGCCGCCCGCGACGACGGACACGATGGTGGATGCGCCGAGCAGGATCCACGCGTAGGCGCGGCCGCCGCGCAGCCGCATCACCGCAGAGGTCGCGACGACCGCGAGGCCGTCGACGACGAGCGGCCACGCGTGGGCCATGACGGTGCCGTACCCGGCCCGTGCGGCGAGGTCGGCGAGGTTGGCGTACGACAGGGCGAAAGCGAGGATCGCAATCACGTATGTCGCGACGGCGTCGAAACGGAAGCGGGTCACTGGTGGGCTCCTTCGATCGTCGCGGCGAGTGCGCGGAGGTCGGCCTCGAGCGCCCAGAGCGCGCGGGCGTAGGCGAGGGCGGGCGTCTGGTTGCGGTCGTGCGTTTCGGTGCAGGTGCGCACTGTGGACGCATCGAGGATCTGTGTCAGTTGCTCAGCGACCGTCATGCCGCCACCGCCTCGGTGGAGCGGCAGGCGCAGCGGACCGCGGGCTTCTTTCCGTACAGGTCGTCGGGGTCCTCGATCCAGCCGTTGACGCATGCGCCGCATGCCGGCCGTGCAGTCGTGGCGGGGCGGGGCAGTGGCAGCGTCGACCAGGCCCCGATCCAGCCCTGGGCGTACAGCGTCGGATTGTGGGGGCGGTGCGCCGCGCGTGCAGCGTCGGCGAGGGCGGCGGCGCCGTGGGTTTCGAGCAAGGCCTCGATCATCTGGCACTGCTCGGGCTTCAGCGCGGTCCAGCTGGCCGTCAGGCCGCGGTCACGGCACGCGGCCGCGAGAGCGTCGAGTTGCCCGTTCGAGTGCTTCGACACCACGACACCCGTTCGCCGCGGTGCTCGGTGCGTCGGCGACGTCAGCGGCTTCGTCGTGGGGCGCGGTGGGTGGTTGGTTTCAATTCTTGCTCGATCAGTTCTTTCTGTAGCGCCCAGAATCCCGGCGGTCGGGTTCCCGGAGCCCGGATTCCTGGGCTCCGGAGCAGGGGAGGGCTCGGTGTCGGCGGGAACCTCGTGGATGATCTGGACGATCGCGAACTGGCCAGTCTCTCCGTCACGGACGCGCTCGCGCACTAGGTACCCAAACTCTTCGAGTTCCCGCATCGCAGTGCGGATCGCCTCGCGTCCCTCACGCGGGGACTGCGCCGCGATCGCGACGGACCGGGTGCGCCAGTCGGTCGGCTTGGACAGCAGCCACATCAAGACGCCGCGAGCGCGGAAGCTTAAGCGGTCGTCGTTCATGACGGCGTTGCTGATCGTCGTGAAGTGGGCGGTCAGGCGGGGGCCTCGCCTAATTCCGCTGGTAGGGGTATGATTGGGCACGTTCGACTCCTTCGACAGTCGGACACCAGACCCGAGCGGCTGCAACCGCGTCGGGTCTTTTTCTTTCGATCGCCACCCCTTACGGAAGATGTATCCGGTCAAGCGGGAGACCGCGTCCGGGGAGGAGGTCATGAGTTTCCGGATGGCCAGCAACGTCCGCCGCCGCGACCGCGAGTCGGGTGAGTGGGTCGACGGCGGAACGCTGTACCTGACGGTGAGCTGCTGGCGTCGGCTGGTGCAGGGGGTGGGCGCGTCGCTGATGAAGGGCGACCCGATCATCGCGCACGGCGAGCTGCGCACCAACGAATACCGCACCCGGGACGGGGAACCGCGCACCGACCTGGAGATGCGGGCCAGCGCGGTCGGACCCGACCTGGCGCGCTGCACCGCCCGGCTCGATCGGTCGGGGCGGGGACGGGCGACGACCGAACCCGACAGCGCGGACGCACCCGACGCCGAGACCCCGGACGAGGACGGGGCGGTGGCGGAGGACGTCGCGGTGCTCGCCGGCTGACGACCGTCCGCTCCGCGCGATCGCGTGTTCGGCACCCGATCGGTCCGCCGTCTGCAAGAGTGACGGCACATCCGATCCACGTGCCGGGAGGGAAAATGCGTCGAACTACCGTCGGAATGTGGGGCCGCGCGACGGCGGTGATGACCGCGCTGGCGCTGACCGTGCTGGTTCCCGCCACGGCGTCGGCGGGCGCGGCGCCGGCCGACGCCGCCGGCGCGGTGCAATCGGTGGAGGCGCTACCTCCCGAGTTGGGGTTGCCCGGAACGGCACGGCAGTACCGGGTCACGTATTCGACGCGGGACGCCGCCGGCCGGCCCGCGTCGAGTACGGGCGTGGTGTTCGTGCCACAAGGCACGCCACCGGAGGGCGGCTGGCCGGTGGTCTCGTGGGCGCACGGCACCGTGGGACTCGGGGACGCGTGCGCGCCCTCGGCCAATGCCCGCAGCGTGCGGGACGCGAACTACCTGGGGCACTGGCTGTCCCAGGGGTATGCCATCGTCGCGACCGACTACATCGGGCTCGGCACTCCCGGTGTGCATCCGTACCTCGAGGGTGCGTCCGAGGCGACCGCGGTGATCGACATGGTGCGTGCGGGACGTGCGGTGGCGCCGGAGCTGTCGCCGCGCTGGATGGCGATCGGTCAGTCGCAGGGCGGGCACGCGGCGCTGTTCACCGCCCACGAGGCGACGCGGTACGCGCCCGAACTCGACTACCGCGGCGCGGTCACCACCGGGGCACCGTCGAACCTCGAGTCGGCGTTCGCGGTCGGCGGACCATGGATTCCCCCACTCGGGCTCGACGGGCTCACGGTCTTCACGACGTACATCCTGGCGGGCATGCGGGCGACGATGCCCCAGGTCGACGTCGACGGCTATCTCACCCCGCGCGGCCGGGAACTCGTCGACGCGGCCGAGACGCTGTGTTACGACGACCAGACCGAGGCGGTGCAGGGGGTGTCCGTCGGGGAACTGCTCACCCGCTCGCTCGGAGAGCCGGCGATGCACGCGGCGCTCACGCAGTACCTCGGCGTGCCCACCGGTGGGTACGACCGACCGCTGTTCATCGCGCAGGGGTTGCTCGACACCGTGGTGCCGGCACCGTTGTCGTTCAAGCTGATCGCCGACCTGCGCCTGGCCGGGGTCGACGCCACCTACATGACGTACCCGACCAACCACGACGGCACCATGGCCGCGTCGTTGCCGGACTCGACCCCGTTCGTGCGGGCACGGCTCTGACGGACCGCCGCCGCGGTGTCGCCGCGGCGGCGATCTTTCACGCCAGGCTGCAGCCGGGGGCGACGGGGACGCCGTCGAACCTGTCGAGCAGGAACCGGACCGGCGCGCCGTCGACGTACGCATCCTGGATCTGCGGGCCGAAATGGTTGCCGAACGTGGTGCCCGGCAGGATCGGCGGTAGTTCGTTGGTGCGGAAGGTGACGTCGGCGCCGCGCTCGCACCAGTCCACGGCCAACTGCCGGGCCTGCGCGTACGGCACCGTGTCGTCGTTTCGGCCGCTGGTGACGAGCACGGGAACCTGCGGCGCGATCCTGCCGATGCGCTGGTCGTCGAGCACCCGCATCGCCTCCGGGACGGTGCGGAGGTTGTCGAGCAGCGACGCCCCGTCGCGCGTGTAGTCCCGCGTCTGCAGGAACGGCTGCTCGACGATGACGTCGGCGATGCACTCGCTGCCGATGGTGTCGAGGACCGCGCGGCCCTCGGGTGTCATCCGCTGCTCGAGCGTCGATTCCAGCTCCGGGTACCGGGCGACGAAACCGTTGACGGCGAACCCGATCGCACCGCCGATGAGGTTGCCGTCGATCTGCCCGAGCACCTGCTCGAGGTCGGCGGTCGGCCCACCGGCCCACGCGCCCGCGATGTTCAGCTCGGGAGCGTAGGTGGGTGCCAGTTCGGTGGCCGCCGCCGTGGCCCCGCCTCCTTGCGAGTATCCCCAGAACGCGAGCGGGGTCCCGGGCCCGCTGCCGCTGAGCTGGTTCGCCGCTCGGGCCGCGTCGAGCACGGCGTGGGCCTGCTCCACACGGTTGACGTAGGTGTGGACGCCGGGCGTACCGAGTCCGATGTAGTCGGTGACGAAGACCCGCGCCCCCAACGACGACCACAGCGCCGCCGACGGCGCCTCCTGATTCGCCGACACGAACAGGGGATCGGTACCTGCGATCACGCCCGTGGAGAAGGCACGGGACATCGCGCACCGGTCACCCTGGCCGGACGTGCCGGGCGCGATGATCACCGTGGGGCGCGGACCGTCACCGCGCCACGGGTGGGTGCTGTCGATGAAGGTGCCGGTGACCGCCGTCGGCGTGCCGTCCTGCAGACGGGAGGTGTACATGACCAGTTGCGCTGCGGCCGGCCACGTCCCGTCCGCCTCGGGAATCGTCGCGAACAGCGGCAACGGCTCGGCCCGGACCACCGCACCCGCGGCGGCCGGCAAGTCGACCGGCGGCGTGTAGAAGTCGGTGTCGGCCACAGCCGGAGCCGCGGTGAGGACGAGTGCGCCGGTCACCCAGCTCAGTACTGCCGCGACAGCAGCTCGGGTGGGACGACGAGACGGTCGAGAGTTCTTCATGCACGGAGCTTTCGGGTCGTAGGGTCGGGGGCGACGGTGGGCCGTCAGATGACGGTGCCCACGTCCTGCGTCACGATGCGGTCGAGTGCGCGTTCGGCGACGGCGGCGATCGTCATCGACGGGTTGCATGCGGCGGTGTTGCCGGGCATGAGGGCGCCGTCGAGCACGTACAGTCCGCGCTGCCCGACGACGCGGCCCTCGAGATCGCAGACCGTCCCCATGCACGCACCGCCCAGCGGGTGCCACGTCGACGGGACGAGGGCGTTGGTGTCGGTGAGGATGCTCGACGGCCCGGCGATCGCCCGGACCGTCGGGTCGATGTGGCCGTTCTGGATGGCCCGGTCGCCCTCGCGGGGCCACCGGAGCACCGTGTCGTGCACCGACGGGTCGTACACGACGCTGCCCCGCCCGTCGCTCACGCCGTAGCCGACGAGCATGGTGCTGCGGACATCCACGGACAGGGACGGGATCGAGGCCTGGATGACGGTGTGCGCCGAGCGGGGATCGTCCCAGTTGAGGCTGCCGTAGACGACCGGCCCGCCCTGCGTCTCGCCGAAGGCGGTGGCGGGGTCGGTCCACACGTAGATCCGGTCGGCGTTGGTACCCCAGCCGCCGCCGAGCCCGTCGGGCAGGTCGGGGATGCGGCCCTGCGCCGCGGCGCGCACCAGCAGCCTGGTGGTGCCCAGGCTGCCCGCGGCCATGACGAGCGCGTTCGTCGTGAGGACCTTGTTCTCGACGACCCGCCCTGCGGTGTCGATCCGGTTCACGTACACCGTCCAGCGGCCGTCCGGCGCCCGCTCCACGTCGGTGACCTCGTGCAGCGTCTGCACAGTGACCGTGCCGGTCGCCTCGGCGGCCGCGAGGTAGGTGACGTCGACGGAGTGCTTGCCGCCGTTGTTGACGCCGAGTGCTCCCTCGCCGGTGATGTACGCCGGCTTCATCAGGCCGCGGAGCTCGTCGAGCGCGTAGTTCCAGTCGATCGGCATCGGGATCTTCGACAGCGGCAGCCCGGCGCGCCGGACGTGTTGCGCGAACGTCCGCGGGGCCAGATAGGTGGGGCTGTCGACGAGTTCGTCGGGGGCGACCGCGAGCCCCAGCATGCGGGCGACGCGCGGATAGTGGATGCGATCCATCTCGGTCCAGTCCAAGCCGGTGGGGAAGTGCGTCGTGAAGACGGCCTCCGACGGCTGCAGCGACATTCCCTGGTAGATCAGCGATCCGCCGCCGAGTCCGGCGGCGCACAGGGCCGTGATGTTGTCCCCGACCACCGCTTCGACCAGGCCGGTGAACGGCTCGACGACCACCGGGCGCCCGAACAGCTGCGGCGCCGACCGGTACCAGAGAGCACGCTTGTCGGGCGCCGTCGGGCTGGGGAAGGTGGTGGCGTTCGGTCCTGTGGGCCAGCGGATTCCGCGCTCGAGCACGAGCGTCGGGACGCCGGCCTCCGCGAGCCGGAGCGCGGCCACGCCGCCGCCGAATCCCGACCCGACCACGATCACGCGATGTTCCTCGCGGGTGACCGGGACCCGGGCGACGCGCGCCGCGACGCCCGCGGCGCGGGCTGTTCCGGACGCGGCCAGCGCCACCCCCGCGGTGGCGGCGGCCGTCAGGAACGACCTTCTCGTGATCTCGGGCACGGCGAATTCCCCCCACTTCTCGGACACGACCTGGCTCGAGACGGGCTACCGCACGTCGGTTCGTCCCGGACACCCCAGTGGGCTGAAGGGTCCCTTCGTGCGCGGGCAGCGCATGAACGGTCCCTTCAGCTCTCGGGCGGAGCAGCGGTCAGCCGCGCGGAGTGACGGTGCTCACTCCGAAGAGCGAGCTAAAACTAGACATTCGTCGCCGCAAGTGTCAAGAACCCGCGTGGTCGGGCGCGCTCCCGGTGAGCGCCGGACGCAACCAGCGGGTGAGGAACCGGCGCAGGTCGTCGTCGGTGTGGACCGCCTCGTCGTCGAAGATCACGACGGACATGCCGAGCCGCAAGGCGATCTCGACGATGTCGTCCAACCGGCTCTCCAGGGCGGGCTCCAGTTCGACGATCGGTGAGAGCAGTTCGTGGGCAACCGGTTTGGCGCGCGCGATCATGCCGGGGTCGAACAGCGGATTGCCCTGCCCGGCGTGGAGCAGGGCGCCGAGCACGGGCACGTCCCGGATGGCGGCGCGCCCGGCGACGACGAGTTCGACGATGTACTCCACGGGCGACGACGCGGTGTCGACGCGGGCGCGGATGTCGCCGAGGACCTGGGCGAGAAGCCCGGCGACCGCCTGCGAGACGAGGTCCTCGCGGGTGCCGAAGATGGAGTAGACGGTCTGCCGGGTCACGCCCGCGGCGGCCGCCACGGCGGCGATGTTGACGCCGGCGAACCCGGCGCTCCCGATGAGCCCGAGCGTGGCGTCCAAGATCTTCTTCCGCGACCGCACCGCGCCATTATCGGGCACCGGTCCCGCGCGCGGGCCCGGTGCGGGACGGGCGCGGTAGGCTGGCGGGCGAGTCGTACGTTCTCGCAGCCGGTGAGCTGCACATTTCCAGTCCAGATTGGAGCCGTTGGGTGGCTGAGTTCATTTACACGATGAAAAAGGTGCGCAAGGCGCATGGCGACAAGGTCATTCTCGACGACGTCACCATGAGCTTCTACCCGGGCGCCAAGATCGGTGTGGTGGGCCCGAACGGCGCAGGTAAGTCGAGCATCCTGAAGATCATGGCCGGGCTGGACCAGCCGTCGAACGGCGAGGCGTTCCTCGACCCCGAGGCGACCGTCGGCATCCTGCTGCAGGAGCCGCCGCTCAACGAGGAGAAGACGGTCAAGCAGAACGTCGAGGAGGGCCTCGGCGACATCAAGATCAAGCTCGACCGGTTCAACGAGATCGCCGAGCTGATGGCGACCGACTACTCGGACGAGTTGATGGACGAGATGGGCAAGCTCCAGGAGGAGCTCGACCATGCCGACGCCTGGGATCTCGACTCCCAGCTCGAGCAGGCCATGGACGCGCTGCGCTGCCCGCCGGCCGACGAGCCGGTCACCCACCTGTCCGGTGGTGAGCGCCGCCGCGTCGCGCTGTGCAAGCTGCTGCTGAGCAAGCCCGACCTGCTGCTGCTCGACGAGCCCACCAACCACCTCGACGCCGAGTCGGTGCTGTGGCTCGAGCAGTTCCTGGCGAGCTACCCGGGCGCCGTCCTCGCGGTCACCCACGACCGCTACTTCCTCGATCACGTCGCGCAGTGGATCTGCGAGGTCGACCGCGGCAAGCTGCACCCGTACGAGGGCAACTACTCGACGTACCTGGAGAAGAAGGCCGAGCGGCTCGAGGTCCAGGGCAAGAAGGACCAGAAGCTGCAGAAGCGCCTCAAGGAGGAGCTCGCCTGGGTGCGGTCCGGTGCCAAGGCCCGCCAGACCAAGAACAAGGCCCGTCTGGACCGCTACGAGGAGATGGCAGCGGAGGCCGAGAAGCACCGCAAGCTGGACTTCGAGGAGATCCAGATCCCGACGCCGCCGCGCCTGGGCAACGTCGTGGTCGAGGTCGAGCACCTCGACAAGGGCTTCGACGGCCGCGTGCTGATCAAGGACCTGTCCTTCACGCTGCCGCGCAACGGCATCGTCGGTGTCATCGGCCCCAACGGCGTGGGTAAGACCACGCTGTTCAAGACCATCGTCGGGCTCGAGGAGCCGGATTCGGGCACCGTCAAGGTCGGCGACACGGTCAAGCTCAGCTACGTCGACCAGACCCGCGCCAACATCGACCCCAAGAAGACGGTGTGGGAGGTCGTCTCGGGCGGCAACGACTACATCGAGGTGGGCCAGAACGAGATGCCCTCGCGCGCGTACGTCAGCGCGTTCGGCTTCAAGGGTCCGGACCAGCAGAAGCCGTCGGAGGTCCTCTCCGGTGGTGAGCGCAACCGCCTCAACCTGGCGCTGACCCTCAAGGAGGGCGGCAACCTGATCCTGCTCGACGAACCGACCAACGACCTCGACGTCGAGACGCTCAGCTCGCTCGAGAACGCGCTCCAGGACTTCCCCGGTTGCGCCGTCGTGATCTCCCACGACCGCTGGTTCCTCGACCGCACCTGTACCCACATCCTGGCGTGGGAGGGCAACATCGAGGAAGGCAAGTGGTTCTGGTTCGAGGGCAACTTCGAGGCGTACGAGGCCAACAAGGTCGACCGCCTCGGTGCCGACGCCGCGCGCCCGCACCGAGTCACCCACCGGAAGCTGACCCGGGACTGACGTGACGACGACACCTGAGGTCTACAGCTGCGACATCCAGGTCCGTTGGGGTGACTCCGACCGCCTCGGTCACGTCAACAACGCCCGCGTCGTGGAGTACATGCAGGAGGCGCGGTCGCTCTTCCTGACCGAGGGGGCGACGTCGGCGGGCGTCACCCCGCGCGCGGTCGTGGTCCGCAAGATGGACGCCGAGTTCCTGCGTCCCATCACCGACGCGTCCGGTCCGGTCCGGGTCGACGTGTCGGTGGTGCGGGTCGGGACGTCGTCGTTCACGCTGCGGCACGTCGTCAAGGACACCGCCGGCAACGTCTGCGCTACCGGGGACGCGGTGCTGGTGAGCTTCGACGTGCGGACCGAGACCTCGCGACCGTTGTCCGACGGCGAGCGGGGGATACTGGAGCGCTATCTGCCGGTTACCGCGCCCGCGTAACGGGCGCTGCGCTCCGGCGCCGCAGTCCCGCGCGACTCGGGGTCGCCGCGGTTAGGCTCGCCAGTGAGCCGACCCGCGGTGACCTCGAACACGGACGGAGCGTCGCGATGACCGATTCAGTGGATGCCGACTGGGCACACGAGCTGCCCGAGGACCTGAGGGCCCGGCTACCCGAACTGGCCACCGCATACTTCCGGCACACGTCGGCCGGTGAGCCGGACGGCGTTCTCGACGAGCACACCGACGCGATCCTCCGCGAGCACCTGGCGCTCGCCCGCCACCGCCTGCCCGGCCGCTCGGTCACGCGGGTGCACCGCCCGGGCGACGGCACCGGGGTGGGGGCGGCGCTGCAGGTCGTCACCGACGACATGCCGCTCATCGTCGAGTCGGTGACCGCGCTGCTGAGCCGACTCGAGGCGTCGATCGGCGAGGTGATCCACCCGATTCTCGGCGTGCTCCGAGACGACGACGGGTCGCTCCTGGAGATCTTCCCCGACGTCCCGGCCCGCGCACTTCCCGAGGGCACGGTCACGGAATCCTGGATGCACGTGCAACTGCACCCGGCGACCGAGGACTCGGTGCTCGACGCCCTCGAGTCCGCCATCGTCCACGTGCTGTCCGACGTCGGTCAGGTGGTGGCCGACACCGAGGCGATGCGCGCGTTGCAGCGGACTCTGGCCGCCGAACTCGATGTGTTGCAGGGCGATCCGCCCCCCGGTCGGTCCGCCGACGAACTGCGGGACTGTGCGGATCTGCTGCGGTGGCTCGCCGACGGGCACTTCACGGTCCTCGGCTATCGGCGGTACGACTGCGGCGCCGGCCCGGCCCGGCCCGTGCCGGACAGCGGACTGGGGGTCCTGCGGTCGGGCTCGCTCGCCGACGAGCACATCGAGATCCCGCTCGCGGCCGACATCCCCGACCGGCCGCTGCTGGTGCTGACACAGGGTTCGGCGCCGGCCACCGTGCACCGGTCGGTGTACCCGTACTTCGTGGGTGTGAGCATTCTCGGCGACGACGG
Source organism: Rhodococcus sp. SGAir0479 (assembly GCF_005484805.1). Lineage (NCBI taxonomy): Bacteria > Bacillati > Actinomycetota > Actinomycetes > Mycobacteriales > Nocardiaceae > Rhodococcus > Rhodococcus sp. SGAir0479. Next base: position 2,355,457 of record NZ_CP039432.1, on the reverse strand, counting down.
GTCGATCGTCGGGGAACACCGCTTCCTCGGGGTGTTCACGGTGACCGCGCTGCACGAGAACGTGCTCGACATCCCGGTGATCGAGCGCCGGGTACGGACCGCGATCGCGCGCGCCGGCTTCGACCTGGACTCCTTCTCGGGGCAGGCGATGCTCGAGGTGGTGCAGTCGTTCCCGCGCACCGAACTGTTCTCGATCGACACCGACACCCTGGTCGGCACCATGACCGCGGTGCTCAACATCGGGCTGCGCCGGCAAGTGCGCCTGTTCATGCGCGAGGACACCTTCGGCCGGTTCGTCTCGTGCCTGGTCTACCTGCCGCGGGACCGCTACACCACGCGGGTCCGGCTCGCGATGCAACAGATCCTGCACGACGAACTCGGCGGCGGCGCAGTCGAATACACCGCCCGCGTCACCGAGGGCGATTTGGCGATGCTGCACGTGACGATCCGCCGGCCGGCCGGGGGGAGCGAGGCCCCCATCGACACGTCCGAGGCGAACCGGTTGCGGATCCAGGGACTGCTGGCCGCGGCGAGCCGGAGCTGGGACGATCATCTCGCCGACGCCGTGGCGTCCGACCCGGCGGTCGATCCGGCGCAGGCGACGCAGTACGCCGCCGTGCTGCCCGAGAGCTACAAGGAGGACTTCGGTCCGCAGCGCGCGCTCGCCGACATCGCTCGGCTCGATACGCTGCAGGAGGACTCGATCGACCTGCGTCTCTACCGCGACGAGTCGGCGCCGGCGGGGCAGTGGCAGTTCGCGCTGTACTTCGCGGGCGAGGGCATCTCGCTCTCACACGTGCTGCCGGTGCTGCACAGTCTGGGCGTGGAGGTCCTCGACGAGCGGCCGTACCAGGTGGTGCGCCCCGACTCGGTGCGCTGCTGGATCTACGACTTCGGGCTCGCGGTTCCGGCGGAGCTGCTGCGCGACGTGGCGCCGGATCTGCACGCGGGGGTGCCGGACGAGGCGCTGCGCGACCGCTTCACCGACGCCTTCACCGCGATCTGGCACGGACGCGCCGAGGCCGACCGGTTCAACGAACTGGTGTTGCGCGCGGGGCTCGACTGGCGGCAGGTGTCGGTGCTGCGGGCGTACGTGAAGTACCTGCGGCAGGCCGGATTCTCCTACAGCCAGGTCCACATCGAGTCGGTGGTGCTCGCGCACCCCGAGATCGCCTGTCGGCTCATCGAACTCTTCGAGGCCCAGTTCGACCCCGACCTTGCCGGGGACGGTGACGGCGAGCGCCGCCGCCACGACCTCGAGCACACACTGCGGACGGCGATCGGGGCGGTGGTCAGCCTCGACGTCGACCGCATCCTGCGCGCGCTGTTCGGGCTGGTGCGAGCGACCCTGCGGACGAACCGTTACGTGCAGGGCGACGGCGGCGCGCCGCGCGGGTTCCTCTCGCTCAAGTTCGATCCCACGCACATCTCCGAACTGCCCAAGCCTCGCCCGCGCTTCGAGGTGTTCGTGTACTCGCCCGACGTCGAGGGCGTCCATCTGCGCTTCGGTCCGGTCGCCCGCGGAGGGCTGCGATGGTCCGACCGCCGGGAGGACTTCCGCACCGAGATCCTCGGTCTCGCCAAGGCGCAGGCGGTCAAGAACGCCGTGATCGTCCCGGTGGGCGCCAAGGGCGGCTTCGTCGTCAAGCAACCCGTGCCGCCCACCGGCGACCCGGCGGTCGATCGGCAGGCCGTCCGGGACCAGGGCGTCGCGTGCTACCGCACGTTCATCTCGGGTCTGCTCGACGTCACCGACAACGTCGACCGCGCCTCGGGCGCGGTGGTGCCGCCCCCGCGGGACGTCCGCCGCGACGGCGACGACACCTATCTGGTCGTCGCCGCCGACAAGGGCACGGCGACGTTCTCCGACATCGCGAACGAGGTGGCCGCCGGGTACGGGTTCTGGCTGGGTGACGCGTTCGCCTCGGGCGGCTCGGCCGGGTACGACCACAAGGAGATGGGCATCACCGCGCGCGGCGCGTGGGAGAGTGTCAAACGGCACTTCCGGGAGCTCGAGATCGACGTCGCTGCAGACGATTTCACCGTCGTGGGTATCGGTGACATGAGCGGCGACGTGTTCGGCAACGGGATGCTGCTGAGCGAGCACATCCGCCTGGTGGCGGCGTTCGACCACCGGCACGTGTTCCTCGACCCGGACCCGGACGCGGCGCGGTCGTTCGCCGAGCGCCGGCGGATGTTCGCGCTGCCCCGCTCGTCGTGGGCCGACTACGACTCCTCGCTCATCAGCGAGGGCGGCGGCGTGTACGCGCGGACGGCGAAGTCGATCCCCGTCAGTGCGCAGGTCCGAGCCGCCCTCGGCCTCGACGGCGACGTGACCGAGATGGCGCCGCCGGATCTGGTGAAGGCGATCCTGACCGCTCCCGTGGATCTGCTGTGGAACGGCGGGATCGGCACGTACGTGAAGGCGTCCACCGAATCCGATGCCGCGGTGGGCGACAAGAGCAACGACGCCGTGCGGGTGCACGGCGCCGACCTGCGAGCCCGCGTGGTCGGCGAGGGTGGAAACCTCGGGGTCACCCAGCTGGGGCGGATCGAGTACGCGCTGCGCGGCGGCAAGATCAATACCGATGCGATCGACAACTCCGCGGGCGTGGACTGCTCCGATCACGAGGTGAACATCAAGATCCTGCTCGATTCGCTGGTCAGCAACGGCGAACTCGCGTCGCAGGACCGGGACCCACTGCTCGCGTCCATGACCGACGAGGTCGCGCGACTGGTGTTGGCGGACAACATCTCCCAGAACGACCAGCTGGGGATGTCCCGGGCCAGTGCGCCGCAGTTCCTGGAGGTGCACAAGCGGCTGATCGCGTCGCTGGTCGCGCACCACGGACTGGACCGCAAGCTCGAGGCGCTGCCCTCGGAGGCGGAGTTCGGCAGGCGAGCCCAGGCCGGTATCGGGCTGACCTCGCCGGAACTGGCGACCGTGATGGCGCACGTCAAGCTCGCGCTCGAGCAGGACCTGCACGCAACGGAACTGCCCGACAACGAGTTCTTCGCGGCCCGGCTGCCGGACTACTTCCCGGCCCAGCTGCGGGCCCGGTTCCGGTCGTCGATCCGCGCGCATCCCCTGCGCCGCGAGATCGTCGCGACCATGCTGGCGAACGAGGCGATCGACAACGGCGGCATCACGTACGTGTACCGGCTCGCGGAGGACGCAGGGGCGTCGAGCACCGACGCGATCCGCGCCTACGCCGCCGTCACGGAGATCTTCGAACTCCGGGACGTGTGGGAACGCGTCCGCACGGCGGACATGCCGACGGACATGTCGGACGAGCTGATGCTGCAGTCGCGGCGGGTGCTCGACCGGGCCTCGCGCTGGTTCCTGTCCAACCGTCCGCAGCCGATCGCGGTCGGTGCCGAGATCAGCCGGTACTCGGCGTCGTTCCGTAAGCTCGCACCGCAAGTGCCCGGCTGGCTACGTGGGCACCACGTGACCGATCTGGACGCACGGTCGCGCTCGGCCATCGCCGACGGGGCGCCCAGGGAGCTCGCGCTCGAGGTGTATCGGCTGCTGGACCTGTTCTGCCTGCTCGACATCATCGACATCGCCGACATCGCCGAGCGCGACGGCGAGGAGGTCGCGGAGCTGTACTTCGCGCTCGACGCGCATCTGGGGATCGACTGGCTGCTCACCGCGGTCTCGGACCTCGCGCGCGGGGACCGCTGGCATGCGCTGGCGCGACTGGCGCTGCGCGACGACCTGTACGGGTCGCTGCGCTCGCTCACCCTCGAGGTGCTCACCGGCGGTGAGCCCACCGAGTCGCCGCAGGAGAAGATCGCGTACTGGGAGTCGACCAACGCGTCGCGACTCGCCCGGGCGAGGTCCGCGCTCGGCGAGATCTTCGAGTCTGGGACGCTGGACCTCGCGACGCTCTCGGTGGCGGCGCGTCAGGTACGCAGCATGGTGCGGGGTGTGGGCACCAGATCGGAGGTCGGACGTTGAGCGGGTCGCGAGGATCGGCGGAGAGCGGGTCACAGGACCGGGCGCGGAACGGGTTCGCGGTCGGAGCGCCGCCGGTGGGATTCCACACCAAGGTGGTGGTCCGCTGGTCCGACATGGACGCGTTCCGGCACATCAACCACGCCCGGATGGTGACGTTGCTCGAGGAGGCCCGGATTCCGTGGCTGTTCGAGGACGGGACGCCGACGGTCACCCTGCGCGACGGCGCGGTGATCGCCGATCTGCACGTGCGTTACCGCGGCCAGTTGCGTCACGAGGACAGTCCACTCGACGTCCTGATGTGGGTCGAGAAGATCCGGGCCGTGGACTTCACGATCGCGTACGAGGTGCGGCCCGGGGGAGCGGCGCCGACGACGCCGCCGTCGATCGTCGCGTCGACCCAGATCGCGGCCTTCGACATCGGCACCCAGCGGCTGCGCCGGTTGACCGCGGCCGAGCGCGGCTACCTGGAGCTGTGGCAGCGTGCCTGAGCGGCTGCTGACGATTCCCGACGCGGCGGACCGCTCCGACCTCGCGGTGTTCGTCGGCCGTGCGGTCCGGCTCGACGAGGCGGCGGTCGTCCGGCTCCGGCGCCGCGACGACGGGCGCGTCTCCGCCTGGTGTGCAACCGGTTTCGATGCACTGGCGACACGCGTCGTCGCCGGCGACGTCCGCCCGCAGGACACCACCGCGGCCGGGGACGTCCTGCTGCGGGCACTGGGCCAAGGCGGCAGCGAGATCGATCCCGGGTTCGCGATGGACTCCGCGTGGCGCGGGGCCCTGCCGCCCGAGTCCGGCTTCGTCCACGTGGACGACGTGCCGGCCCGCATCCTGCTCGAACTGGCGCAGCGCGGCGCCGCCCTCGCGAAGGAGCACGGCAGCACGCAGGGACCGCCGACGTCGCTGCTGGACCAGGAGGTGCTCCGGGTCGAGGGTGGCGAGATCGCGCTGGCGGTGTCGATGCGGACCGTGTTCGCGCTCGCCGGGATGGGGTTCGTCCCACTCGCCGACGGAAGACCCGCGACGGCCGACACCGGCACGGACGCCGTCGCCGAGTCGGAGATCGTCCGGGTACGGGCCACGCCGTCGTGGCTCCGGCTGGACGCCCGGCACGGCTCCGTCTACGCCCGGCGTGCGGGCGCGATCCCGCTGTTCACGGCGTAGGTACCAGCACCGGAACCAGGAACTGCTCGACCATCGCGCGTTCGTCGTCGTCGTCGCGGCCGGGAACTGTCAGCAGCGAGACGATCGCGCGCACCAACCACCGTGCGCGGCGGGCGATCTCGGCGTCGTCCGCGTTCCAGACGTCGGCGAGGAAGGACGTGCCGAGCACCTCGATCACTTCCGAGGTGCTCGCCAGCTCGGACGCCAGACCCGCATCGCCGAGGCCGAACCACGCGGCCAGGGTGGGAGTCGCGCGCACTTCCCGGACCGCCATGAGGACGGCCTCGGTCACGCGGGCGCGCGGCTCGGCGATGGCCGCCACAGCCGTCGCGACCCCCTCACCGAGCGCGCGGGCCTCCCGGTGCACGAACGCCCGTTGCAGCGCGCGACGGTTCTCGAAGTAGCGGTACAGCGTCGCGCGGGAACACCCGGCCGCCTTCGCGACCGCGCCCATTCCTGTCGCCGCGACACCCTGTTCCACGAACAGTGCGGCGGCGGCGTCGAGGATCTTCTCGGCCGCCACTTCGGTCCGCTCGTCGGCGAGCCACGAGCCGGATGCGTTGACGGACACGGTCATCGCGCGTGGAACGGGACGTGGACCGGACGGCGGACGTAATTGCCCGCGGCGTATTCGACACCGTCGATGTCGACGTCGAAGTCCGGGCAGCGGGCCAGCAGTTCCTCGAGCGCCACCCGGGCCTGCATGCGGGCGGCGGCCGCGCCGAGGCAGTGGTGGTTGCCGTTGCTGAACGTCATGATCTGGCGGGGGCCGCGCAGCACGTCGAGTTCCTCGGCGTCGGGGCCGTACACGCGCGGGTCCCGATTCGCGGAGCCGTACACCAACAGCACCTTGCGGCCGGCCGGAATGGTGACACCCTCGATGGTGACGTCGGTCGTCGTGGTGCGGGCCAGCCCCTGGACGGGGGAGGTGAGCCGGAGCAGTTCCTCGACCGCGCCCGGGATCAGCGACGGGTCGTCGAGCAACAGCCGGCGTTGGTCGCGGCGCTGGGTGAGCAGTTGCACGGCACCGCCGAGCATGCCCGTCGTGGTGTCGTTGCCCCCGGTGACCATGGTGAACGCGAAGCCGAGGATCGACAGCAGACCGGAGACGTCGCCGTCGGCGCCCAGGCCCGCGGCCACCAGGTGCGAGATCGTGTCGTCCCCCGCGGTACCGGCGGCCACGTCCGCCTTGCGGCGGTCGATGAGGCCGCCGAAGTAGGTCATGAGTTCGACCACCGCGGTCTGGGCCGCGAGGGGATCGCCGGTGGTGTTGGCGGCGACGATCGCCTCGGTCCACCCGTCGAACCGGCCGCGGTCCTCGGCCGGCACCCCCAGATAGTGGGCGACCACCATGCTGGGCAACGGCTTGAACAGGGCCGTGACGATGTCGCCGTCACCGTCCGCGCGCAGTTCCTCGAGCCGCTCGACGACGAAGCGGCGCACTTCGGGCTCGACGGCCTCCACCTGGCGGGGCGTGAAACCGCGCGCGACGAGGCGGCGGAACTGCGTGTGCACCGGTGGATCGAGCATCACCAGCGGCGGATTGTCGCGCAGGCCGATCTTGTCGAGTTCGCCGTAGCTCATGGTGAGACCCTCGGCGGACGAGAACGTCTCGGCGTCGCGCGCCGCCGCGTAGACGTCCGCGTGCCGGGTGAGCACCCAGTAGTCGTCCGCGGGGGCGCTGTCGGGCACGACGTGGTGCACCGGATCGTGATCACGCAACGCCGCGTACATCGGCCACGGATCCCGCCAGGACGCGCCGGAGCGGGGAACGTACGCCGCGGAGCCGGACAGAGTCGTCGTCATGCCTCAACGGTGAGACAGATCACCCGAGTTGTCAACCCGCGGCCGCGGCGGGCTGCGGTCAGCGTGGGACGGCGGTGGTGACGGCGAAGCCGGCGATGTATTCGCGGATGGGCCGGTAGAACTCGTAGGTGACGTCGTAGTCGCCGCACGCGTGCAGTGCCGAGTACGCGGCCACCCAGGTGCGGACCTCGTGGGAGGAGTGCCCGGCGACGGCGTCCATGTCGTCGGCGGTGTAGTGGTCGAAGTCCTCGACGTGTCCGGAGCGGCAGACGTCGAGGAATCCGCGGTCCCAGTCGGGGTTGAGGTCCATGATGTCCGCTTCGCCGGCGGCGAAGCGGCGCGCGGTCGCGATCGTGTTGGCTTGCCGCGCCGCGCGCGCCTCCGCGGTGGGATGGCGTCCGGCGGTGAGGAACTCGCGTTGGGTGTCGGTGGCCGTCGTGTACTGCGGGACCGGTGGGTCGTGGGAGAGTCCGCCGGAGCCGAGGAACAGCACCCGGTGGTCGGCGGTGCGGAAGTACTCGCCGACGGCCTGCCCGAACGCCCGGACCCGCGACATCGGGACGAACGGGCGAGCCACCGAATTCACGAAGATCGGCAGCACCGGCCGGGCGGCGGCGTCGCCGTCGTGCAGGATCTCCATCGGCTGCACGGCGCCGTGGTCGACCTCCATGCGCCGCGAGATCGCCAAGTCGATGCCGCGGTCGATGACGAATTGTGCGAGGTCTTCGGCGATCTTTTCGGGGACGTCGAGTTCGCCCGCGAACGAGTCGTAGTCCCCGGTGCCGTGGGCACGGTAGCCGAGGCAGAACGGCGGCATGAGGTCGTAGAAGAACCCGTTGAAGTGGTCCGGGCCGAAGTTCACCACCAGATCGGGATCGAAGTCGCGCACGAACGTCCGCGCGTGCTCGAACGCACCCTGCACCGATGCGGCGACGTCGGCGGGCGGGTCGGCGTGGTCGAGCAGTGGGCTGTGGGACATGCACAGCAGTGCCTGGGGCATGACGATCCTCCTCCGGTCAGCGGTCGGTGTCGGCGTGGCGTGCGAGGTAGCTGCCGACGACCTCGTTGAACTCGGTGGCGCGTTCGACCTGGGACCAGTGGCCGCACTGGCTGAAGATGTGCGCGTCGGCGTGGGGGATCACGTTGAGCAGCTCCCACGTCCGCGACACCGGGATCACGACGTCCTGGACGCCGTGGATGAGCAGGACCGGGATGTCGAGGCGGGCGAGGACGTCGAAGTCCAGCGGCAGCGCGTGGCGGTCGCGGTCGCGGGCCGCGACGACGTCGGCGAGCCGGTCGGATGCGGTGTCGTTGAGGGCGGACCGGTAGCGCAGAGACACCAACTCGTCGGTGACCAGCGACGTGTCGACCACGAACATTTCGAGGGTGTCGCGGATGCCGTCCTCGGTGAGCGTCGGATTCGAATGTGCGGCAAGTGCTCCGGTCAGTTTGGCGCCGCCGGTGCCCATCGAGACGATGCCGAGCAGGCGTTCGGGGAAGTCGATCGCGAACTGGAACGCGAGCCAGCCGCCGAGGGAGTTGCCGACGATCCACGTCTTCTCGATGCCCAGCGCGTCGAGGACACGAACGGCGTGGCGGACCCATTCCTTGATGCCGTAGGCGGTGCCGTCGGCGACGACGGTCTGTCCGTAGCCGATGGAGTCGATGGCGATGCAGCGCCCGTAGCGGCTCAGTTCGGGGAGGTTGAGCCACCAGTTCGCGGCGGCGGTGACGCCGGTGCCGGAGCCGTGCAGGAACAGGATCGGGGTGCCCTCGCCGAGCTCGTGGTAGTGGGTGAGCTCACCGTCGGCGGTCTCGAGCCACTTGTCCTCGAGCCCGAAGAAGGCGTCGGTCGTGTAGTCGGGGGTCGGGACGGACATGGGAATCTCCTTCAGTTGGCGAGCGACGGCTGGGCGGCGACGGACGTGGGGCGGCCGGTGAACGACATCGCCGCCAGGATCGCGTCCAATGTCGCCGGGGCATGCTGCGTGAGACACGCGCCGGCGACGAACCGATCCGGGCGCAGGAAGATCATCGGTGTCGGGCGATCGTCGAACCACTTCTTGACCTGACCCGTGTGGTCGCCCAGAACCAGCACATCGTCGCCCATGTACCGCTCGGCCCACTCGCGCTGTGTCTCGGGGACGATCGCGACCAGACGGGCGCCCAGGGCGTCGAGCTTGTCGAGGGATTCCTGCGGGAGCAGATCGCGAGGGTTGTTGCCCCACACGAGAACCGACCACCAGTTGCCGATCGCGTCGTCGAGCAGCACGTCGGCGACGTCGTGGGTGGTCACACGCGGCTGCGGAAATTGCACGCCGACGGGGGAGACGGTGGTGTTGGCGGTCCGGGTCGGGACCAACCGGCTCGTCAGCTTCGCTGTCGCGCGGCCCGACGCCTGCGTCGTGGGGTCGGCCAGGACGCCGCGGGTGTAGCGCGGCATCGGCTTGAACCGCATGTCGGCGAAATAGCTCTTGACTTGGGGTAGCAGGTTCAACGCCGACGAGGCTGCATCGCGGAGGGCTGCGCCCAGGGGGTGGGTGATCTTGATGAACCTGCCGAAGGTCAGCGACAGGTCGACCATCGCCTGGGCGTGGTCCTTGCGCTCGTCGGTGTAGGTGTCGAGCAGCGCGTCGTCGGCCTGGCCGGACAGGACGGTGGCCAGCTTCCAGCCCAGGTTGGTGGCGTCGCGCATACCGGAGTTCCAGCCCTGGCCCATCCACACGGGCATGAGATGCGCAGCGTCTCCGGCGATGATCTGGCGGCCCTTGCGGAAGCTCGATGCCACCCGCCCGTGGTGGGTGAACACCCGACGACGGATGAAGTCGAGTTGTGACGGGTCCGGGACATGCTCGGCGAGAAGAGCGTTCACGAACACAGGATCGGTGACCTGCTCTTCGGTCTCGTGGTCGTGGAGCATGAACTCCCACCGCCGGACCGCATGCGGAAGCCCGATGGAGACGTAGGGACGTTTGGGGTCGGCACCGAGGAACACGTTGGGAGTTCCGAGGGGGTCGTTGTTCACGTCGACCACCAGCCACCGCGTCGAGGGGGATTCGCCCTCGAAGGTCACGCCCATGCGCTTGCGGGTCGGCGACTTGCCACCCTCGCAGCCTACGAGGTAGCGGGCCCGGAACCGATGCTCCTCGACCTCGCCGTCGTCGCCGGCGGTCAGTGCGACCGCGGTGACGAAGTCGGCGTCCTCGTCGACATTCTCTACGCGGTGGCCGAACAACACCCGTACGTTCTCGAACCGCCGCAGTCCCTCGTAGAGCGCTCGGTCGACCTCGGGCTGGATGAACCCGTGCTTGCGCTCCCAGCCGAACTCGCGTGTCTGCGGGTTGTTGACCAGCATGACCTTTCCGCCACCGTTGACCAGACGCATGATGTGCTGCGGATTCGTATGTGGCCGAACGGCATCGACGAGGCCGACGGCCTGAATCGTACGGAAGGACTCGTCGTCGAGACCGACTCCGCGCGGGTAGTCGATCAGGTCGTCGAGGGCCTCGAGCACTGTCACCGAGCGGCCGTACCGGCCGAGAATGTTGGCGAGCATCAGGCCGACCGGTCCGGCGCCGACGATGACGACGTCGCTGTCGTGGGTGGTGTTCATGAGTTCCTATCTGCGCGCGTTCGGCGATTGCGCGTCAGCGCTCGTCGAAGCGCTGAGCATCCTGTGGAATCCGAGCGGATGGAGGTGTCGTGGTCGCCCCGTGACCGGACACTCGACGGCGCCGCGCCGTCCGATGCTGGTGTTCACATATCGAGCCTCGGTGATCGTTAGTTGCACAGCGGTCATCATTATGTGAACACGAGCACGCCTCCGCTGGCAAGCCTGGAGCCGGGAACGGGGCGGCGAAACGACGACGACCCGCGCTGCCGGGCGGCAGTGCGGGTCGCGGGTCGGGGTCCGGGAGTGGCGTGTCCTAGTCGGCGTAGGTACTGGTCATCGCAGGTTTCGGCTCAGTCGTCCGGCGGCGGCGAGGGTCGCCTCCACCGAGCGATCGATGAGTTCGCGTGATGCGCTGATCAGCGTCAGGCAGGCCGCGGGTTCGTTCTCCACCCGAGCCAGCGGAACCCCGAGCCCCCAGTAGCCCGCCTCGACCTCGCCGAAACTCACGACGTATCCGGTCCGGCGTCCCTCCGTGACCCGCGGGTCCTCACCGGAGCGAGGGGGAAGAGCGGTCAGCAACGCGTACCCGGCGGCGCCGCGGTCGAGTGGGTGGCGCCCGCCCTGACGGAACGAGACCCGCACGTTGGAGTCTCGCGGCTCGGCCACCACGACCGCGACGGCGTCCTCTGCCTCGGCAACGAAGAGGGCGACACTCGCACCGAGTTCGTCGGCCAAGTCCTGCATCAGCGGGGTCGCGAGTTCGCGCAAACCCGAGTACACCTCGCGTGCCAGGGCTGCGAGCCCGCCGGCCGCGCGGTACCGGCCGTCCGGGCCCCGATTGATCAACCGGTACTCCGCAATCGTGGACAGCAGGCGCGTCGCGATACTGCGATGCACGCCCAGCCGGTCGGCGACTTCCTGAATCGACAGTCCGCCAGGGGAATTCGCAACCAATTCGAGCGCGTGCAGTCCGCGGGCAAGGGTCTGGGTGCCCGCGGTACGAGTTGACGTCGAGTTCGTCTCGGTGGAAGCCACAGTTCACTCTATGTCGATGCGCGTGGGGACAACGCACTCCGCAGGGGGCGGCGAGTGCGGCCGCCCGTGATTGACATCGTTGGTGAGTCCTGTCACCCTGGTTGCTCCGTGAGCGTGCCGGAGCCCCGCCGACACCTTGCGCCTCTCGTGTAGTCATTTCCGAAAGCCGGTGAGCGACCCTTCGCGCCGTGCCTTTCGAGACGTCGAAACCCATCCTTCCCGGTCGGACCGCATCCGACCGACAGTCCCATCGGCTGCTTGCGTGCACCATTCGGCGAGCGCCGGGGACGGAGCTGCCCCGAAAGGCCACAGTCATGGACATCCGCGAAGCGATCCGGACCCGACCGATGCGGAGGTATCAGATCCAGACGATCACGATCTGCTTTCTCCTCTGCATGGTGGACGGTTTCGAAATTCTGATCATGGCGTTCGTGGCGCCTCACCTGAGCAAGGACTGGGACCTCGATTCCGTCCAGATCGGGTACCTTCTCAGTGCCGGCCTGATCGGGATGGCGGTGGGAGCATTCTTCCTCTCCCCGCTCGCCGACCGGGTGGGGCGCCGGCCGATGACCATCGCATGCCTGGCCCTCATCACCGTGGGTATGGGCCTGTCCGCAGTCGCGGGCGGTCTCGAGCAGTTGATCGCCTTTCGGGCCTTCGCCGGACTGGGCATCGGTGGCCTCGTGGCGAGCCTGAACATCCTGGTCTCGGAGAACAGCAGTGACCGGCGACGTGGCCTCGCACTGGGTGTCTACGGGGCCGGACTTCCGGCCGGCGTCGCGCTGGGCGGCGCGATCTCCGGGGTCCTGATCTCCCACTTCGGATGGCGCTCCGCGTTCGTCTTCGGCACCGTCGTGACCGGCATCCTGCTGCTCGTCGTCATACGCGCGCTACCCGAGTCGACCGACTTCCTCATCGAGAAGCGGCCGAAGAACGCACTCGCCAAGTACAACGCGATCGCGACGAAGCTCGGATACGAATCGTCCCGGCATCTTCCGTCGCCGTCCGAGACGGGGCCGGCAGGGTCCGTCCGTCACGGGCTGTTCACCGGCGTCATGGGACGTCGCACCGTGCTGCTGTGGCTCGGCTACTCGTGCCTGATGGCGGCATTCTATTTCGCCAACACGTGGACGCCGAAGATGCTCACCGACGTCACCGACGACGCCGGTGTCGGCACCGTCGCGGGCGTGCTCATCAACGTCGGCGGCGTGCTCGGCGCGCTGGTCTTCGCCGCCCTGACGATGGTCGTCCGCCCCCGCGTGGTGAACACGTTGCTCATGTTCGCGGGCGCGATCGTCTTCGCGGCGTACGCCGGCGGATTCGAGATCGTCGCGCTGGGCATGGCGCTGTGCATCCTGGTCGGGATGGCGGCCAACGGCGGTGTCGCAGGCTTCTACGCGATCAGTCCCTCGGTCTACCCGGCCTCGGTCCGCGGGACCGGCGTCGGGCTCATGATCGGCGTCGGCCGGCTCGTGTCCATCGTCGCGCCCATCCTCACCGGCTACCTGATCGACGCGGGCTGGGCCCCCGCGGACCTGTACCGCTTGTTCGGGGTGGTCCTCGTTGCGGCGGGAGCGTTCATGTTCGCCCTCGACCGCAGCTACCGCAGCCGGGCCGGGGATCCGGATGCGCAGGAGAACTCGGACGGAGTATCCGCCCGGTCGGTCGCGGTGCCGATGTCCGGTAGCTGAACTGCGGCCGACGCTACTGGCCCATCACGTACTTCACCGTCGGGCCGGCCGTCCATCCGCCGTCGACGGCAATCTCCGCTCCGGTCACGTAGGACGCCGCGTCCGACAGCAGGTACGTCACGGCGCCGGCGATCTCGTCGGCCTCGCCGACCCGGCCCATCGGGGTGTTGGGGTAGTTGCCCTCGCCCTGCACGATGCCGACCTCCGCCGTCATCGGCGTGTACGTCATGCCCGGATGGACCGAATTCACGCGGATCCGGTCGGTGCCGAGCTCGACGGCGGCGATCTTGGTGAGTCCCCGGACGCCCCACTTCGACGCCCCGTAGCCGGCGGTCAGTGCCAGCCCCATGAGGCCGGCCGCCGACGAGATGTTCACGATCGAACCGCCGCCCGCCGTGCGCATCGGGGCTATGACGGCCTGGATGCCGTTGAACACGCCCACCAGATTGATGTCGAGGACCTTGCGGAAGTGTTCGAGCGGTTCGTGCTCGATGTACTGGCCGGTGGAGACGCCCGCGTTGTTCACCAGGCCCGTCAGGGAGCCGAACTCGGCAACCGCGTGCTCCACCGCCGCGCGCCAGGCGTCGGCGTCGGTGACATCGAGGTGTACGAAGCGGGCGGCGTCGCCGAGCTCGTCGGCGGTGGCCCGGCCCTCGTCGTCGAGGACGTCGGCGATCACCACCCGGCCGCCACCGTCGACTATCCGGCGCGCGAAGGCGGCGCCCAGTCCGCGGGACCCGCCCGTGACGAGAACGACTTTGTCGGACAACATCTTCGGACTCTCGCTCATGTGCCTCACCTTTTCGCGTCGACTGGGGCGAATTCGCCTGCAACGCCGCCGACGACCCGTGCCCACGACCCTAGGGAGGGTCCGCCGACCGGCGACATCGTGCTTCCCGCTGGGCGGGAGGGGCCGGCGTCAGACCAGCCAGGCCGCGGAATTCGCCGGGAGAAGTCCGCCCGTGAGTGGCAGGCTCGACAACACCACGGAACCCGGGGGCAGTTGGATCGCGCTGTCGGTGGCATTGAGGACGCAGATCAGACCGCCCCGCCGCCGAAACGCGAAACACCCGGGCGGGCTTCCGTACCAATCTATCTCGGCTCCCGAGCACTCCGGAAGGGCTGCGCGCAACTCCAGCGCCGCGCGGTAGAGCGACAGTGTCGATCCGACGTCCTCGAGCTGCGCCTCCACCGACAGCGCCGCCCAGTCCGGCGGCACCGGTAACCAGGTCTCCGGGGTGGTCGAGAACCCGAACGGCGGATGCGATCCCTCCCACGGCAACGGCACCCGGCAGGCGTCGCGGCCGCGTTCGGTGTGCCCGGACCGCTCCCACACGGGGTCCTGGAGGGCGGCGTCGGGCAGGTCGACGTTCGGCAGACCGAGCTCGGCCCCGTTGTAGACGAACACCGCGCCGGGCAGCGCGAGTTCGACGAGGGCCATCGCGCGGGCGCGGGCGAGGCCGCGCTCGCCGTCCCCGTACCGCGTGACCTCCCGCTCCACGTCGTGGTTCGACAACGTCCAGGTCGGCGTGCCACCCACCCGCGTGACGGCGTCGAGCGAGTTCTCGATCGACGCGCGCACCGCGTCCGCGTCGAACGCGGTCTCGGCCAGCCGGAAGTTGAAACCCAGATGCAGCTCGTCGGGTCGGATGTACTCGCCGAACCGCTCGTTGTCGCGCACCCAGATCTCGCCGACCGCCATCGCGTACGGGTACTCGTTCATGACCCTGCGGATGTCGCGGTGGATCTCGTGGACGGCAGGGTTGTTGAACCGCGGATCGTCGTCGTCGTTGCGGAGCAGGGCGTTGGTGTCCCAGTCGTGGTCGGGCAGGCCCTCGGGCTTGGCCATGCCGTGCGCCACGTCGATCCGGAACCCGTCGATGCCGCGGTGCAGCCAGAACCGGAGAGTCTTCTCGAGGTCGTCGAACACCTCGGGGTTCTCCCAGTTCAGGTCGGGCTGCTCGGCGGCGAAGATGTGCAGGTACCACTGGCCCGGTGTGCCGTCCGGTTCGGTCACCCGCGTCCAGGCCGGCCCGCCGAAGATGCTCGGCCAGTTGTTCGGCGGTTCGGACCCGTCCGGGCCGCGGCCGTCCCGGAAGATGTAGCGCGCGCGAGCACTGCTTCCGGGCGCGGCGGCGAGGGCCTCCCGGAACCACGGGTGCCGGTCGCTGGTGTGGTTGGGGACGAGGTCCATGGTGACGCGGATGCCGCGGGCGTGCGCCTCGGCGATGAGCGCGTCCATCGTCGCGAGATCGCCGAACAGTGGATCGATGTCGCGTGGGTCGGAGACGTCGTAGCCGTGGTCGGCCATGGGGGAGCGCATGACCGGACTGAGCCACAGCGCGTCGACCCCGAGCAGTTCGAGATACCCGAGCCGGTCGATCACACCGCCCAGATCGCCGACTCCGTCACCGTTCGAATCGGAGAACGACCGGGGATAGATCTGGTAGAAGACTGCGTCCGACCACCACGCCCGCGCATCGGGCGACGCGTGGGCGGTGGATGGAACCTCGCGAGGGGTCACAGCCACTCATAGTGCCGCATCGGAGGGGCGCGGACCCGGGTATGCGGCTGTGTCGCAATCTCTAGATCGGCGAGTTCACCATCGACGCCGCCGCCATCTCCATGTAGTCGATCAGCGCGCGGCGGTGGGGCTCGTCGAGCGTCTGCTCGTCGATCGAGGCGATCGCGGTGTGCATGCACCGCAGCCACGCGTCCCGCTCGAGCGGCCCGATCTTGAACGGGTTGTGGCGCATCCGCAGACGGGGGTGGCCACGTTCCTCCGAGTACGTGCGCGGGCCGCCCCAGTACTGCTCGAGGAACATCCGCATGCGCCGCTCCGCGGGCCCGAGGTCCTCCTCGGGGTACAGCGGCCGGACGATCTCGTCCTTCGCGACCTCCTCGTAGAAGCGCGCGGTGAGCTTGTGGAACGTCTCGGCGCCGCCCACTGCCTCGTAGAAGGTCTGCTCGGGCTGCGTCCGGGGGCTGGTCTCAGGGTTCGTCTCAGTCATGTCGCATTCCATTGTGCCCGTAACCGCCCCGGGCGCCATCCGTGCCGGTCCGCGCGCCGCCCGGCGTTCATCGGTTGTGCGGCAATTTTTCGCCGAAATGGGTGTGCGTGACCCGAACTTCCGTGGTCAACTTGGGACAGTCTTCGGAGGTGTCATGACACAGAGACACGGCGGTACGAGCGCGCGAGCGCATCGACAACTCGTGCCCACCGATGTGCGCGCGCATCGCACGTCGGGGGCCTTTCCGCTGCACGTCATCCCCGAGCCCGACCGGTCCGGCCCGGGGATCGCCGACGGCAGCACGCCGATCGCGTGGAACAAACGCCGGGTGCTGCTGCTCAACGCCACGTTCGAACCGCTCACCGCGCTTCCTGCCCGCCGGGCGGTCGTGCTGATGGTGTGCGACAAGGCGGACACCGTCCACGAGGACCCCCTCGGACCCGTCATCCACTCCGCCGGCTGTGCGCTGCAGGTGCCGTCGGTGATCCGGCTCCGCAACTACGTGCGGGTGCCCTACCGTTCGCGTGTCCCGATGACCCGCGCGGCCCTCATGCATCGCGACCGCTTCCGCTGCGGCTACTGCGGAAGGAAGGCCGAGACGATCGACCATGTGATCCCTCGCAGCCGCGGCGGCAGCCACACGTGGGAGAACTGCGTCGCCTGCTGCGCGCCGTGCAACCACCGCAAAGCGGACCGATTGCTGACCGAGCTGGGCTGGACGCTGCGAACCGCGCTCGTCCCGCCCTCCGGGCCGCACTGGCGCCTGCTGGCCTCGACGACGGAGGTGCATCCCACGTGGCTTCCGTACCTGGGCGAGGGGGCGGCGTGACCGCGGCTGCGCGCGCCCGGCCCGGACCCCGTGCGAGCCGACGCACGATCCGGCCCCGACGCTTCCATTTCGGCAGGACTGGGCTACGGTTTGCCCCGTGAGCATTCTCGAGACAGTGCTGATATTCGTAGGGATTCCCGCCCTGGTGATCGCGGTCCTCGGCCTCCTGTCCCTCCCGGTCCGGCGATCGGCGAACCCGCTCCCGGCGGAGTACCGCCTCGGTGAGCGGTGGACGTACGGCCCGATCCTGTGGAGCGCGACCGACGAGGTGACCACGCACGGTCACCACGCGTCGCACGCGGTGGCGGGCGCAGATCTGATCGGAGGTTCCGCAAGTGGCAAGTGGTGACGTTCTCCAGTCGTCGGCGATCGCGCCGGCAGACCTGCCGGTGGGCACGGTCGTGACCACCAGCGGTCGGCTCTCCGGCACGCACCGGGTGGGCGAGTTCCTGGACCAGCCGCCGTTCACGACGGACGAGCTGGTCCGTCTCGACGATGCGCTGACCGACGCGACGCGCCTGACGCGGGTGCGGTTCAACGTGTTCGTCGGTGACCTCGGCGAGAACCCGTCCGCCGGTGTGGACGCGCTGTTCCCCACGACGCCGGAGGCCGAGCGTTCGGTTCTCATCGCGGTGTCGCCGAACCAGCGGGTGATCGAGGTCCGCGGCGGCCGCGGCGTCGCCGGCCGCGTCACCGACCGCGTCGCGCAGCTCGGCGTCACGGCGGCGCTCGCCTCGTTCGGCGAGGGCGACCTGATCGACGGGCTCGTGTCCGCACTGCGCGTCATGAGCAACGCGATCGCCCCCAAGTAGACCCTGCTCGCACCTCGCTCCACCGGTGGCCCGATGCCTGACGGCGTCGGGCCACCGGCGTCTCGGTGGGTGCCGCGAGATCAGGTGGCGTCGAACGCGCGCGCCTTCAGTGACCGGACGACGCCGGCCCGGCCCTCGACGACGAGGCGGCGCAGCGCCGGCGGATGGTCACCGGCGAGGAATCGATCGGCCGCGTCCACCGATTCCTGACTGATCGACCACGACGGGTACAGCCCGACGACGACCGTCTGCGCGACCTCGCTCGACCGTCGCTCCCACACCGCCGGGATCTCCGCGAAGTACCGCGCGACGTACGGCTCGAGCAGCTCGGACTGGCCGGGGGCGACGATGCCGCCGATGATGGCGCGAGCGGTGATGTTGGGGACGGTGTCGTCGTCGAACACCGTCGTCCACGCCGACTCCTTGACCGCAGCCTGGGGACGCGCGGCTGCTGCCGCCGCGGCCTGCCGGGCGCCGGCGGCCGTGGGATCACGTTCGGCCTCGGCGTCGATGAACGGGGTCTGCGGGCCGTCTGCGTCGACGTCGCCGGCGGCGGCGAGGGCGTGCACGAGCCGCCAGCGCAGGTCGGTGTCGACCGCCAGCCCGCGCAACCCCACCGTCGCCGGGTCGGTGGTGTCGAGCAGTTCCCGCAGCACCTCGACGTGCCACGCCGCCAGCTGCGACCCGGTGAGCGCGTTGACGAAGGCCAGTTGGTGGTCCGAGCCCGGCTCGGCCTCCCGCGCCAGTTCGAGCAGCCGGTCCGCGAACGCGGGCCAGCCGTACGCGTCGGCCCACCCGGCGTCGGCGTACGCCGACAGCGCCGTCTGGGCCTGCAACAGCAGCCGCTGCACCACCCCGACCTCCGTCTCGGCGCCGATGCCGCGCTGGACCAGGCTGACGAAGTCGCGGGCGCGCATCTCTGCCTGCCGGGTCATCTCCCACGCGGCCGACCACGCCAGCGTGCGGGGGAGCGGCTCGGCGATGTCGCCGATCCGGGCCACGAGGGTGTCGAGTGAATCCCGGTCCAACCGCAGCGAGCAGTACGTCAGGTCGTCGTCGTTGACGAGGATCAGCTTGCCCCGCGGGACGCCCACCAGCTCCCGGACATCGGTGCTCTCGCCCTCGACGTCCAGCTCGACGCGGTGCGTGCGCACCAGCTTCCCGGTGGCCGGGTCGTCGTCGTAGACGCCCACGGCGAGGCGGTGCACCCGGGTCTCCCCGGCCCCCGGCTCGGCGCCCTCCTGCAGGACGGCGAAACTCCTGAAGGTTCCGTCGGGCTCGATCTGGAAGTCCGGGCGCAGGATGTTCAGCCCGGTCGTCTTGAGCCACTGCGCGCCCCAGCTCGACAGGTCCCGGCCGGACGCCTTCTCGAGCGCCCGCAGCAGGTCGTCGAACGTCGCGTTCCCGAAGGCGTGCTCGGCGAAGTAGTCCCGCAGCCCCGCCATGAACGGTTCCTGCCCCACGTACGCGACCAACTGCTTGAGCACGCTCGCGCCCTTGGCGTACGTGATGCCGTCGAAGTTGACCTCGACGGCCGCCAGGTCGGGGATGTCCGCGGCGATGGGGTGCGTCGACGGCAGCTGGTCCTGCCGGTACGCCCACGACTTCTCCACGTTGGCGAACGTCGTCCACGCATTGGTGTACTCGGTGGCCTCGCTCTGGCACAGCACCGAGGCGAACGTCGCGAACGACTCGTTGAGCCACAGGTCGTCCCACCAGCGCATCGTGACGAGGTCGCCGAACCACATGTGTGCCATCTCGTGCAGCACGGTCTCGGCGCGCCGCTCGTACGAGTAGCGGGTCACCTTGGAGCGGAAGACGTAGTCCTCGAGGAACGTCACCGCGCCCGCGTTCTCCATTGCGCCCGCGTTGAACTCCGGCACGAACAGCTGGTCGTACTTGCCGAAGGCGTACGGCATTCCGAAGTTGCGGTGGTAGAACGCGAAGCCCTGCTTGGTCTCGGTGAACAACCGGTCGGCGTCCATGTGACCGGCCAGCGAGGCGCGGCAGTAGATGCCGAGCGGAATCGTGCCGTGGTCGTCGGTGTAGACGTCCGTCCACTCCGCGTAGGGGCCGGCGATGAGCGCCACCAGGTACGTGCTCATCCGGGGGGTGGTGCGGAAGACGTGCCGGCCCGGCGTCGCCGCGACCGTCTGCACCGTCTCGGCGTTGGAAATCACCCTCCACTCGACGGGTTCCACGGGCGCCGTCACCGAGATGTCGAACGTCGCCTTGAGGTCGGGCTGGTCGAAGCACGCGAACATGCGCTTGGCGTCGGCGGTCTCGAACTGCGAGTACAGGTACACCGAGTGATCGGTGGGGTCGACGAAGCGGTGCAGCCCCTCGCCGGTGTTGGTGTACATGCAGTCGGCGTCCACGACGAGTTCGTTGTTCTCGGCGAGGCCGTCGAGCGCGATGCCCGTGGCCTCGTCGTACGACGACACGTCGACCGGGGTGCCGTTGAGCACCGCGGAATGCACTGTGGCCGCGATGAGGTCGACGAACGTCGAGGCGCCGGCGGTCGCGGTGAACGTGATCGTGGTGCGGGAGCGGAACGTGCTCTCGCCCGGCCGGCCGGCGCCGTCGGTGAGATCGAGGTCGATGCGGTAGTTGTCGACGGAGACCAGCGCCGACCGTTCGGCGGCCTGGGCGCGGGTCAGATTCGGTGGGGCCACGAAGATCTCCTCATCACGGGTGGGCGAACACTTCCTGCTATCCCATCACGCACCCCACGTCCCCCGCGATTTGCGCACTCGTCGTGGGAATTCGGGGCCGGGGCGCGACAAGTGCGCAGAACGCGGGGTCAGGAGACGAGCTCGGAGAGGGGGACGGTGGGGTCGGCGAGCCGGTCGGGATCGGTCGGGCCGGAGAACGCGACGAGCGCTTTGACGTCGTCGGTGACGTCCCAGATGTCGACGTTCATGCCGGCCAGCACACGGTTCTCCTCGTCGAGCCAGAAAGCGAGGAACTCCCGGTTCTCGACGTTCCCACGGGTGACGACCCGCGCGTACGTCGGTGCCCAGCCCACGTACTCCATGCCGAGGTCGTACTGGTCGGTGAAGAAGTACGGCAGGTTCGTGTACTCCTCGGGGTGTCCGAGCAGGGTCGCGGCCGCGACCGCCGGCTGGTTCAGGGCGTTGGCCCAGTGTTCGACGCGGACCCGCGTGCCGAGCAGCGGATGCTGCTGGGCGGCGATGTCGCCGACCGCGACGATGTCGGGGTCGCTGGTGGTGAGGTTGCCGTTGACCAGGACGCCGCCGTCGACGGAAAGCCCCGCGGCCTCGGCGATCTCGATGTTCGGCGCGGCGCCGACCGCGACCAGGACCGCGTCCGCAGGCACCACCGTGCCGTCGGCCAGTCGGACGCCGTCCGCGTGGCCGTCGGAGACGGTGATCTCGTCGACACCGGTACCGAACCGGAAGTCGACGCCGTGCTCGCGGTGCAGGTCGGCGAACACCGCGCCCATCTCGCGGCCCAGCGCGGCCAGCAGCGGCAGCTCCGCCGTCTCGACGATCGTCACCGCCACGTCCCGGCCCCGCGCCCCCGCGGCGATCTCGAGGCCGATCCACCCGGCGCCGACGATCACCAGGCGCGACCCCGGCGTCAGCGCGGCGATCAACGCGTCCGAGTCGTCGATCGTGCGCAGATAGTGCACGCGCGCGGCGTCCGCTCCCGGGATCGGCGGCCGGCGCGAGCGGGAACCCGTCGCGAGTACCAACTTGTCGTAGCCGACGGTCGAACCGTCGGGCAGCATTACGCGGCGCCGCTCCCGGTCGATCCCGGTCGCTTCGGTGCCCAACCGCACGTCGATCGCGTGGTCGCGGTACCAGTCGCCGTGCTGGACGGTGAAATCGGGCAGATCCTTCTTGCCGGCGACGTGCTCCTTCGACAGCGGCGGGCGCTCGTACGGCAGATGGTCCTCGGCGCAGACGAGCACGATGGCCCCGTCGAAGTCCCTGGCTCTCAGGGCTTCTGCGGTCTTGGCGCCGGCAAGGCCGCCGCCGAGTATCACGACGGTGCGGTTGGAACGGTCGGGGGAGGTCACGGGATGGCTCCGTCTCCGAGCCGCGACGACCGTCGCTGCCGGCCGCCGTGCAGGCTCTCGCTGGTGGCTGTCCTGCCGTCGACACTATCGGTGGGCGGGTATGCGCGGGAAGGATTCCCCGGGGGTCGTGGTTGTCTTGAATCGAGTGGGCGACCCGGCGAAGTGCCGGTCGCGTCCGAGATCCACGACCGAGGACAGGGAGACGCACGTGAGCGATACGACCGCAGCCGGAGCAGCCAAGGACACCGTGGACTTCTGGTTCGACCCGCTGTGTCCGTGGTGCTGGATCACGTCGCGCTGGATCCTCGAGGTCACGAAGGTCCGCGACATCGACGCGAACTTCCATGTCATGAGCCTGGCCGTGCTCAACGAGGGGCGCGAGCTCCCCGAGGAGTACCGCGAGCGGATGGTCCAGGCGTGGGGCCCGGTCCGCGTGCTCGTCGCGGCGGCGAAGGATCGGGGCGACGAGATCCTGCTGCCGCTCTACACCGCGATGGGCACCCGGATCCACAACGGCGGCAATCAGGACCTGACCGCCGTGGTCGTCGAGGCGCTCGCCGAGGTCGGCCTGCCGGCGGAACTCGCGCAGGCCGCCGAGAGCGACGAGTGGGACGAGGAGGTGCGCCGCAGCCACCACGCCGGCATGGACAAGGTGGGCGACGACGTCGGCACCCCGACCATCCACGTCAACGGCACCGCGTTCTTCGGTCCGGTCCTGTCCCGGATCCCGCGCGGCGAGGACGCCGGCCGAGTGTGGGACGGCGCGGTGGCGCTCGCGTCCTACCCGCACTTCTTCGAGCTCAAGCGCACCCGCACGGAGGATCCGGCGTTCGACTGAGTCCGGTCACCGGCCCTGGATCGGACGGCCGGGTCGCGATCGTGCGACCCGGCCGTCCGGCGTGGCCGTCGTCCCGGCGGTGGTAGCGGTGGTGGCCCCTGTCAGAATTGGGGACATGCGCGTATACCTGGGTGCCGACCACGCCGGCTTCGAACGCAAGAACGAGATCATCGAACACCTCACCGCCAACGGTCACGAGGCCGTCGACTGCGGTGCGCACGTCTACGACGCCGTCGACGACTACCCGGCCTTCTGCATCGAGGCGGCCCGCCGCGTCGTGGCCGATCCGGGCAGCCTGGGACTGGTCCTCGGCGGCAGCGGCAACGGCGAGCAGATCGCCGCCAACAAGGTGCCGGGTGCGCGTTGCGCGCTGGCCTGGAGCGTCGAGACCGCACAGCTCGCGCGCCAGCACAACAACGCCCAGCTGATCGGCATCGGCGGCCGCATGCACTCGCTCGAGGAGACCCTCGCGATCGTCGACGCCTTCCTGGCCACGCCGTGGTCCGGGGAGGAGCGCCACCAGCGCCGCATCGACATCCTGGCCGAGTACGAGAAGACCGGTGTCGCACCGGCCGTTCCCGAGGCCCCCGAGGCCCCCGAGGCCTAGGAGCCACAGTGCCCGAGGGACACACCCTGCACCGTCTCGCGCGGCTGCACCAGCGGCGCTTCGCGGGATCGACGGTGCGGGTGTCGAGCCCACAGGGACGTTTCACCGAGGACGCGGCCATGATCGACGGTCGCGTCCTCGTCCGTTCCGACGCGTGGGGCAAGCACCTGTGGCACCACTACGAGAACGGTCTCGTGGTGCACGTCCACCTGGGGCTGTACGGGAAGTTCACCGAGTCGCCGCTACCGCTCGAACCGCCCGTCGGGCAGGTGCGGATGCGGATGGTGGGCACCGAGTTCGGTACCGACCTGCGCGGGCCCACCGCGTGCGAGGTGCTGCACGAGCCGCAGGTGGCCGCGATCGAGGCCCGGCTCGGTCCCGATCCGCTCCGTGCGGACGCCGACCCGGAACGCGCCTGGGCGCGAATCTCGAAGTCGCAGACGCCGATCGGGGCGCTTCTGATGGACCAAGCCGTCCTGGCCGGCGTCGGCAATGTCTACCGCGCCGAAATCCTGTTCCGGCACGGCATCCATCCCGAACGTCCCGGTAAGCGGGTGAGCCGCGCCGAATTCGACGCGATGTGGGCCGACCTTGTGGACCTCATGAAGATCGGGGTGCGGCGCGGCAAGATGCACGTCGTCCGCCCGGAGGACGACCACGGCGAGCCGTCGTACGCGAAGGACCGTCCGCGCACCTACACCTACCGCAGAGCAGGATCGGCGTGCCGCATCTGCGGCACGCCGATCGCTCACGCTGTCATGAAGGGGCGCAACCTGTTCTGGTGCCCCGGCTGTCAGGCCGACTAGAAGTCGAAGCCGCCGAAGTCTCCGCCGAAGTCGCCCCCGCCGAAATCACCGCCACCCCAGTCGCCGCCACCGAAGTCGCCGCCGCCGTCGCCCATGGCGCCGTAGTCGGTGTCGCCACCACCCATGTCGCCCCCGTCGCCCCCGGCGTCACCGCCCATGTCGTCGCCCTGGCCGGCGTCGAGCCCGTCCTGGTACCCGTCGCCGTAGCCGTTTTCGAACGCCTGCGCGTCGTATCCGACCCCGGACATGCCCGAGAACAGCGCCGAGAACAGGAACATCGAGCCCACGCCCCACGCGCCCGCGACGAGTGCGGGCTTCCACCACGGCTCGGAGTACCAGCCCGCGGGCACCGGACGTCCGGCCACACGGCCACCGGGGTAGTAGTTGGGCGTACGTGCCGACGGATTGGGCGACGCCGACACCTGGCGACCCTCGAACTCGATGTCGCGGTCCTCGGTCACCGCGCCGGCCGACTTCTGGCCGTC
Source organism: Rhodococcus sp. SGAir0479 (assembly GCF_005484805.1). Classification (NCBI taxonomy): domain Bacteria; kingdom Bacillati; phylum Actinomycetota; class Actinomycetes; order Mycobacteriales; family Nocardiaceae; genus Rhodococcus; species Rhodococcus sp. SGAir0479. The sequence goes on along the minus strand of NZ_CP039432.1, from coordinate 2,330,754 downwards.
GATGCTCGGGACCTCCGGGCCGGGGTCCATGCCCATGGCCGTACGCGCGGCGCGGATGTAATACAGCCCCTCGAGCGCGGTCTGCTTGGCCAGACGCGCCTGGACGGGGGTGCTGGCCTGTTCGATCTGCGACCCGGCGGCGGTGTACCGCTCGGAGGCATCGGCGAGCGCCTGCTTGGACGCGTCGTCGCTGCCGACGAGGTTGTAGACCTGGCCACCCAGTCGCTCGATCGCCTGGCGTGCATCCGCCTTGGCGTCTTCGAGCTGGTTCGCCGAGTGGCCCTTGTTCTTGTTCTGGCTCTTCATGACCAGAAAGACGACGGCGCCGAGTACGACGACGATGAGGAGGAGTTCCACGGGGTGCCTTCCGGAGGCGACAAAACGGACAACACCCAGGATACCGGGGCTCGATGACCTGCGACTCGGACATGGACTTCTGTCGGGGGTCGATGCGAACATATGTTCGTGTCCGACGTACGCGCTTCTCGCGCTGCAGACGCTCCGGGGTCCGCCGAGGCGACGATCCTGCACGCCGATCTCGATGCGTTCTATGCGTCGGTCGAACAGCGCGACGATCCGAGCCTGCGCGGACGGCCGGTGATCGTGGGTGGGGGAGTCGTCCTCGCCGCCAGCTACGAGGCGAAGGCGCGAGGGGTCCGCACCGCGAGCAGCGGCGCGCTGGCGCGTCGGTTGTGTCCGGACGCGGTGGTCGTACCGCCGCGGATGTCGGCGTACGCGGCGGCCAGTCGCGCGGTCTTCGACGTCTTCCGTCGCACGACACCGCTCGTCGAGGGGATTTCCATCGACGAGGCCTTCCTCGACGTCGGTGGACTGCACCGGATCGCCGGGAGTCCCGCACGCATCGCCGATGGCCTGCGTCGAGCGGTGCGCGACGAGGTCGGACTGCCGATCACGGTCGGGGTGGCGCGCACCAAGTTCCTCGCGAAGGTGGCCAGCGCGGTCGGCAAACCCGACGGACTGCTGGTCGTGCCGCCGGACCGCGAGCTCGCGTTCCTGCACCCGCTACCGGTCGAGCGGCTGTGGGGGGTCGGCAAGGTGACGTCGCGGAAGCTGCACGACTACGGGGTCCGGACCGTCGCGCAGCTCGCCGAGCTGCCGGAGCGCGAACTGGCCACCGTGGTGGGGCAGGCGTCCGCGCGGCACCTGCACGCGCTCGCCTGGGCCCGCGACCCGCGCCGGGTGCAGACCGGGCGTCGACGCCGGTCGATCGGCGCGCAGCACGCGCTCGGGCGTCGTCCGCGCAGCTTCGCCGAGATCGACTCGACGGCGGCGGCGTTGGTGGACCGGGTGGCGCGCCGCCTCCGCGCCGCCGGCTGGGTGTGCCGGACCGTCGTGCTGCGCCTGCGGTTCGCCGACTTCGACCGGGCGACCCGATCGGTGACACTCCCGGAGGCGTCGGCGCGGACGGAGGTCATCCTGTCCGCGGTGCGCTCGCTGCTCGCGCAGGCGCAGCCGCTGGTCGCGGAGCGGGGGCTGACGTTGGTCGGCGTCGCACTGACCAACCTGGACCGGGAGGGTGCCGAGCAACTCGCCCTACCGTTCGAGCCGGACACCGGGCCGCCGGTGGCGGAGACCGACGGTGTCCGGCTCGACGGCGCGCTCGACGCCGTCCGGGCCAAGTTCGGGGCGGTCGCGGTCACCCGCGCCGCGCTGCTCGGCCGCGACCGCGGCGACAGCGTCCCGCTCCTGCCGGACTAGTCCCGCGGGTCAGGCGCCCGCCGCGGCGTTGAGGGATTCCAGCGTGCCCGTGGCCTCGAGGTACTCCTGTACCCACCGCTCGATGACGGCCGCGGTCTTCTCCACCTTCGTGAACTGGCCCACCACCTGCCCGACCGGGTTGAACGCCACGTCGACGGTCTCGTCGGGGTACTTGTGGGTGGCCGCCACGGCCATGCCCGACACCATGTACTGCAGCGGCATGCCGAGAGGCTCCGGGTTGCCCTCCTTCTCCCACGCCTCGGTCCAGTCGTTGCGCAGCATTCGGCACGGCTTGCCGGTGAACGAGCGGCTGCGGACGGTGTCGCGGCTGCTCGCGTTCGCGTACGCGGCCTGCTGCACGGTGGTGTTCTCGGCCTCCTCGACCATGAGCCACTGCGAGCCGGACCAGGCACCCTGCGCCCCGAGGGCGAGAGCGGCGGCGATCTGCTGGCCGCTGCCGATCCCCCCGGCCGCCAGCACCGGGACGGGCGCGACCTCATTGACCACCTGCGGCCACAGGACGATCGATCCGACCTCGCCGCAATGGCCGCCGCCCTCGCCGCCCTGGGCGATGATGATGTCGACGCCGGCGTCGGCGTGCTTGCGTGCCTGGTACGGCGAGCCGCACAGCGCCGCGACCTTGCGACCGGCGGCGTGAATGTGCTCGATCATGTCGGCGGGCGGGGTGCCGAGCGCGTTCGCGATGAGCGTCACCTTGGGATGCTGGAGGGCGACCTCGACCTGCGGCGTGGCGGTGGCCTCCGTCCACCCCAGCAGCTGCAACGCGTTCTCGTTGGGATCCTCGGGCACCGGGACGCCGTGGTCGGAGAGGATGCCGCGCGCGAAGTCGAGCGTCTCCTGCGGCACCATCGACTGCAGCATCTTCTTGAGCTCGTCACCCGACAGGTTCGAGTCCATGCCTTCGTACTTGTTCGGGATCACGATGTCGACGCCGTAGGGGCGGTCGCCGATGTGCTCGTCGATCCACTTGAGCTCGATCTCGAGCTCCTCGGGGGTGAACCCGACGGCGCCCAGGACGCCGAATCCGCCGGCCTTGCTGACGGCGACCACCACGTCGCGGCAATGGGTGAACGCGAAGATCGGAAACTCGATACCGAGTTCGTCGCAGAGGGGGGTGTGCATCCGGCACTCCTTCGTGAGGCAGTGGAACCCTGTGAAAACCGTAGAAAACTTGTAACAGGTTCCACTGCGGCTTGGGAAGGGGTCCGGAAGTGGGCGTCGCCCGCCCGGGCGCGGCGGTCCGACCGGGAAGGGGGTCGCCGGGCTGTGAAAGACGTCACCGGGGCGCCATGCCGAGCCGGGGTCGGGCGGAAAGGGATCCGAAAACGACGAAACCCCGGTCCTGCCGCGTCGAGCGGCTGGACCGGGGTTTTCCTCGTGAGAGGGGATGACGGGAATCGAACCCGCGTAGCCAGTTTGGAAGACTGGGGCTCTACCATTGAGCTACATCCCCGTGCAGACGACATTTGTGGGATCGCCAGCGATGTCGTGTGCGAGATGAGACTGTACCGACCTCGCTTTGGATTTCATAATCGGGGGGCCGTAGGATTCTGCCCCGGGTCCTCGCGAGATTCGCGTAGTCCTGTTCGGACGGGGTGTGGCGCAGCTTGGTAGCGCATCCGCTTTGGGAGCGGAGGGTCGCAGGTTCAAATCCTGTCACCCCGACCAATCGCGCGACGGAGCCGTGACAGTGTTCCGGGCGCGCACGAACGACAGACAGAACGAAGAGCACCACCACAACGAAGGAGCCAGATCCGTGAAGAGCACCGTCGAGCAGCTCAGCCCGACGCGAGTCCGTATCAACGTCGAGGTGCCCTTCGAGGAGCTCAAGTCTGATTTCGACAAGGCATACAAGGCGCTCGCGCAGCAGATCCGTCTCCCCGGCTTCCGTCCGGGCAAGGCGCCGTCCAAGCTGATCGAGGCCCGCGTCGGCCGCGGCGCGATCCTCGAGCAGGTCGTCAACGACGCGCTGCCGGCTCGCTACTCCGAGGCCGTCTCGGCGTCCGACGTGAAGGTCATCGGTCAGCCCGACATCGAGATCACCAAGCTCGAGGACGGTCAGGAGCTGGCGTTCACCGCCGAGGTCGACGTCCGCCCCGAGATCACCCTTCCCGATTTCGGCACCATCGCGGTCGAGGTCGACCCGATCGAGATCACCGACGAGGCGGTCGAGGAGCAGATGCTGTCGCTGCGTCAGCGCTTCGGCACCCTCAAGGGCGTCGAGCGCGGCGTGCAGGACGGCGACTTCGTGTCGATCGACCTGTCGGCGACGGTCGACGGCGAAGAGGTTCCCGAGGCCAGCACCACGGGCCTGTCCCACGAGGTCGGCTCGGGTCAGCTGATCGAGGGCCTGGACGAGGCGCTCATCGGTGTCGAGGCCGGCAACTCCAAGGACTTCACCTCGAAGCTGGTCGCGGGTGACCACGCCGGCAAGGAAGCCGTCATCACCGTCACCGTCAACTCGGTCAAGGAGCGCGAGCTGCCCGAGGCCGACGACGAGTTCGCCCAGATGGCAAGCGAGTTCGACACTCTCGCCGAGCTGGAGGCCGACCTGCGTGAGCGCGTCGCCCGCGTCCGCAAGGTCGAGCAGGCCGGCCAGATCCGCGACAAGGTGCTCGAGACGCTGCTCGAGACCGTCGAGGTTCCGGTTCCCGAGGCCGTCGTCCAGGCCGAGGTCGACGCCGCGCTGCACGACGCCATCCACGGACTCGACCACGACGAGGAGAAGCTGAACGAACTCCTCGAGTCGCAGGGCACGACGCGTGAGCAGTTCGACGCGGACGCGAAGGAGGCCGCGGAGCGCTCGGTGAAGACCCAGCTGCTGCTCGACGCCATCGCCGACGCGGCCGGCACCACGGTGGGCCAGGACGAGCTGACCGAGCGCATCCTGTTCCAGGCGCAGCGCTACGGCATGGCGCCGGAGCAGTTCATCCAGCAGATCCAGCAGGCCAACCAGCTCGGCGCCGTTTTCGCGGACGTGCGTCGCGGCAAGGCCCTCGCCGGCGTCGTCGACGCGGCCACGATCACCGACACCACGGGCGAGACGATCGACACCGCGGAGATGTTCGGTACGGCCGAGGCGGAAGACGCCGAGGGCGTCGAGGCGGCCGAGCAGGAGTAGGTCCCGGCGGCGCGTTCGGCGCCCGCCAGGAGCGAAGTCTTCCACGGAATGACTTTTCCGCTTTCAGCGAAGTAGGGCGGCACCGGGACTCCGGTGCCGCCCTACTTCGTTAGTGTCTGTGTCAGGAACCATCGAAATATCGAGAAGGCAGGTACCGTGACTTACCAGAATCCCGCCATGACCTCGGCCACGTCCGGTCTGAATCTCAGCGACTCGGTGTACGAACGCCTGCTTCGCGAGCGCATCATCTTCCTCGGAACGCAGGTCGATGACGACATCGCGAACAAGCTGTGCGCCCAGATCCTGCTGCTGTCGGCCGAGGACCCGACGCGGGACATCAACCTGTACATCAACTCGCCCGGCGGTTCCGTCACGGCGGGCATGGCGATCTACGACACGATGCAGTTCGCCGAGTGCGACGTCGCGACCTTCGGTATGGGTCTGGCCGCCTCGATGGGACAGTTCCTCCTCTCGGCCGGTACCAAGGGCAAGCGTTACGCCCTGCCGCACGCGCGCATCATGATGCACCAGCCGTCGGCGGGCATCGGTGGCACCGCGTCGGACATCGCGATCATGGCCGAGCAGTTCGCGCACACCAAGCGGGAGATGGCCGAACTCATCGCCCAGCACACCGGTCAGACCGTCGAGCAGATCACCGCCGACTCGGACCGCGATCGTTGGTTCACGGCGCAGGAAGCGCTCGAGTACGGCTTCGTCGACCACGTCGTCACCCGCGCCCGGCAGGCCGGGGGCGCAGGGAACTGACCCGCGCCGTACTCGCCCTTCCGTTCAGACCATCCTTGGAGAACAGATGACCAACATGTTCGATCCCCGTGCCGCCCACGCGCTCGGTGGCCAGGCTCCGTCCGGCGCCCAGTCCCGCTACATCCTGCCGTCGTTCATCGAGCACTCCAGCTACGGCGTCAAGGAGTCCAACCCGTACAACAAGCTGTTCGAGGAGCGCATCATCTTCCTCGGCACGCAGGTCGACGACGCGTCGGCGAACGACATCATGGCCCAGCTGCTGGTGCTCGAGTCGCTCGATCCCGACCGCGACATCACCATGTACATCAACTCGCCGGGTGGCTCGTTCACGTCGCTGATGGCGATCTACGACACGATGCAGTACGTGCGTGCCGACATCACCACCGTGTGCCTGGGCCAGGCGGCCTCGGCGGCCGCGGTGCTGCTCGCGGCCGGGACGCCGGGCAAGCGCCTGGCGCTGCCGAACGCCCGGGTGCTGATCCACCAGCCGGCCACCGGCGGGATCCAGGGCCAGGTCTCGGACCTCGAGATCCAGGCTGCGGAGATCGAACGGATGCGTCGCCTGATGGAGTCGACGCTCGGCAAGCACACCGGTAAGGATCCCGACGTGATCCGCAAGGACACCGATCGCGACAAGATCCTCACGGCCGAAGAGGCCAAGGAGTACGGCATCATCGACAACGTTCTCGAGTACCGAAAGTTGTCCGCCCAGAAGTGATGTCGCCCGTCCCGGTCCGCCGACACGCCGAGTCCTCGGATGGCGGCGGACCGGGGCGAACACGGGCCGGGCCGGGGGCATTCCGGAGTGACGACGGATGTGATTCGTCCGCCGGAACGTCCCTCGCCGCCCGGGAATCACGGCCTTTAGGTCGACCTCGTTCGCGAACTGCGGGTACGGTCACACCAAGAGCCCTCGGACCTGACCCGAGGATGCGGAAACCGCCTTCGGCGGACCGTCGGAGTCGGTCGCCCGGGCTCGTACGTAGACAAGGAAGTAGGGACCTTACGAGATGGCACGCATCGGTGACGGCGGCGATCTGCTCAAGTGCTCTTTCTGCGGTAAGAGCCAGAAGCAGGTCAAGAAGCTCATTGCGGGACCCGGGGTCTACATCTGCGACGAATGCATCGATCTGTGCAACGAGATCATCGAGGAGGAACTCGCCGAGTCGAGCGAGGTCAAGCTCGACGAGCTGCCGAAGCCGGCGGAGATCCGGGACTTCCTCGAGAACTACGTCATCGGTCAGGACGCCGCGAAGCGGACGCTGGCGGTGGCGGTCTACAACCACTACAAGCGCATCCAGGCCGGTGATCGCAGCCGTGACGCCCGCGGTGAGACCGTCGAGCTGGCCAAGTCGAACATTCTGATGCTCGGCCCCACCGGTTGCGGCAAGACGTATCTGGCGCAGACGTTGGCGAAGATGCTCAACGTGCCGTTCGCGATCGCCGACGCCACCGCACTCACCGAGGCGGGCTACGTCGGCGAGGACGTCGAGAACATCCTTCTGAAGTTGATCCAGGCCGCCGACTACGACGTCAAGCGCGCCGAGACCGGCATCATCTACATCGACGAGGTCGACAAGATCGCGCGCAAGAGCGAGAACCCGTCGATCACGCGCGACGTCTCCGGTGAGGGCGTCCAGCAGGCGCTGCTGAAGATCCTCGAGGGCACGCAGGCGAGTGTGCCCCCGCAGGGCGGACGCAAGCACCCGCACCAGGAGTTCATCCAGATCGACACCACCAACGTGTTGTTCATCGTCGCGGGTGCATTCGCGGGACTCGAGAAGATCGTGTCGGATCGAGTGGGCAAGCGGGGCATCGGTTTCGGCGCCGAGGTCCGCTCCAAGGCGGAGATCGACACGCAGGACCACTTCGCCGAGGTGATGCCCGAGGATCTCATCAAGTTCGGTCTGATCCCCGAGTTCATCGGCCGTCTCCCGATCGTCGCGTCGGTGACGAACCTGGACAAGGAATCCCTCGTCAAGATTCTCTCCGAGCCCAAGAACGCTCTGGTCAAGCAGTACACCCGCCTCTTCGAGATGGACGGCGTGGAGCTGGAGTTCACTGTCGACGCGCTCGAGGCCATCGCCGACCAGGCCATCCACCGGGGAACCGGTGCCCGCGGCCTGCGCGCCATCATGGAGGAAGTGCTGCTGCCGGTGATGTACGACATCCCCAGCCGCGACGACGTCGCGAAGGTCGTGGTGTCCGCCGAGACGGTCAACGACAACGTCCTGCCGACGATCGTGCCGCGCAAGCCCGAACGCGAGCGCCGCGACAAGTCCGCGTAGTCCGCGCCAGCCCCTTCGGCACACTGCCCGCCCGACTCACCGTCGGGCGGGCAGTGTCGTTCGTGCTCCTGGACCTGCGGGGCCGGTGCCGTCCCCGACGATGACCGGGGCCGACCGTGGAGGGGCACCGTGAAGGAACGACGCAAAAGGTCGGGCCGCCCGGAGGGACGGCCCGACCTTCTTCGTCAGTGGATCACGCGGAGGTGATCACCGGTTGCTCACGCGGACGCGGAAGCCGATTCCTTGCTCAACAGATCGAGCGCGATGTCGACGATCATGTCTTCCTGGCCGCCGACGAGGCCGCGCTTGCCGACCTCGAGCAGGATGGTGCGGGCGTCGAGACCGTAGTCCGCCGCGGCCTTCTCGGCGTGGCGGAGGAAGCTCGAGTACACACCGGCGTAGCCGAGGGTCAGCGTCTCACGGTCGACCCGGACCGGGCGGTCCTGCAGCGGGCGAACGATGTCGTCGGCCGCGTCCATCAGCTTGAACACGTCGCAGCCGTGCTCCCAGCCGTACAGGTCCGCGACACCGATGAACGCCTCGATGGGGCAGTTGCCGGCGCCGGCACCCTGACCCGCGAGGGAGGCGTCGACGCGGTAGACGCCGTTTTCGACGGCGACCACGCTGTTGGCCACCGAGAGCGAGAGGTTCTCGTGGGCGTGGATGCCGATCTGGGTGTCGGCATCGAGCACGTCCCGGTACGCCTTGATACGGGCGCGGACGTCGTCCATCGTCAGGCGTCCACCCGAGTCGGTGACGTACACGCAGTGTGCGCCGTACGACTCCATGAGCTTGGCCTGCTGGGCCAGCAGCTCCGGCGGAGCCATGTGGCTCATCATCAGGAAGCCGGAGACGTCCATGCCGAGCTCGCGGGCCTTCGCGATGTGCTGCGCCGAGACGTCGGCCTCGGTGCAGTGCGTCGCGATGCGGATCGACTGCACACCCAGCTTGTGGGCGTGCTCGAGCTCCTCGATGGTGCCGATGCCCGGCAGCAGCAGCGTCGTGAGCTTGGCGTTCTTCACCGCGCCGGCAGCGGCCTCGATCCATTCCCAGTCGGTGTTCGACCCCGGGCCGTAGTTGAGCGAGCCGCCGGCGATGCCGTCACCGTGCGAGACCTCGATGGCGTCGACACCGGCGTCATCGAGCGCCGCCACGATCCGGGCCACGTTCTCCGGGGACATCCGGTGCCGGACGGCGTGCATGCCGTCGCGCAGGGTGACGTCCTGGATGTAAAGCTTGGTGGACACGCTCAGACCTCCGCGGGGGTGTTGGAGCGCGCGGCGATCAGGCGGCGCGCGATGGACTCGGCGGTGCGCTGGGCGGCCGAGGTCATGATGTCGAGATTGCCGGCGTACGCGGGCAGGTAGTCGGCCGCACCCTCGACCTCGAGGAACACGGTGACCTTGGTGGTGACCGCTCCGGCGCCCTCGGGCAGCAGGGTGTGGACCGGCTCGTCCGCGGCGATCGGCGTGAACTGCACCTCCTGCTTGAGGCGGTAGCCGGGGACGTACTCGGCGACGCGGCCGGCCATGTCCTTGATCGACGCGCGGATCGCCTCCTGATCGGCGTCACCGATCAGCGCCAGCACGGTGTCGCGCATCAGCATCGGCGGCTCGGCCGGGTTCAGGATGATGATGGCCTTGCCGCGGCCGGCACCGCCGACCTGCTGGATGGCGTTCGACGTGGTCTCGGTGAACTCGTCGATGTTGGCGCGGGTGCCGGGGCCGGCCGACTTCGACGAGATCGACGCGACGATCTCGGCGTAGGGGACGGGGGTGACGGCGGAGATCGCGGCGACCATCGGGATGGTGGCCTGACCACCGCAGGTGACCATGTTCAGGTTGTCGAGATCCTCGTCGAGGTGCTCCTCGAGGTTCACCGGCGGCACCACGAACGGGCCGATCGCGGCCGGGGTGAGGTCGATGATCTTCTTGCCGAACGGAGCGAGCTTCTCGCAGTTGGCGACGTGCGCCTTGGCGGAGGTCGCATCGAGGACGATGTCGATCTGGTCGAAGCCCTCGAGCGCGATCAGGCCGTCGACACCCTCCGACGTGGTGGGCACGCCGAGGCGCTCCGCCCGGGCGAGGCCGTCGGACGTGGGATCGATGCCGACCATGGCACCCATCTCGAGCACGTCGGACTTGTTGAGGACCTTGATCATCAGGTCGGTGCCGATGTTGCCCGGCCCGATGATGGCGACCCGAATCTTCTTCGAATCAGCGTTGTTCGTCACGATTGTCACGATTCCTTCCGGGAGAAAACTGCGGTCACGGTGCCGAGGGTGGACAGCTCGGCGCGGATGGTCACCCCCGGGGCGGCGGGAACCATGGGGCCCAACGCTCCGGAGAGCACGACCTGGCCGGCGCGGAGCGGTTCGCCGTACTCGCGGGCGGTGCGGGCGAGCCACTGCAGCGCGATCAGCGGGTCGCCCAGGCAGGCTTCGCCGTTGCCCTCCGAGACGAGCTCGTCGTCGGCGTACATCTTCATCACGACGTCCTTGGGCTCGAACTCGTCGAGCGAGACCCAGTTGTCGCCGAGCACGTACAGGCCCGAAGACGCATTGTCGGCGACCGTGTCGGTGATGAGGATCTTCCAGTTCTCGATGCGGCTGTCGACCAGCTCGAGCGCCGCGACGGCACCGGTGACGGCGGCGCGGATCTGGTCGAGGTCGAGATCGCCCTCGGCGAGGTCGGCGCCCAGGCGGAAGGCCACCTCGGCCTCGGCCTTGGGCTGGAGCATCCGCTCGGTCGGCACCTCGGGCAGGTCGGAGACGTCCATGTCGGCGAACAGGACACCGAAGTCGGGCTGGTCGACGCCGAGCTGGGTTTGCACGGCCAGCGACGTCGCGCCGATCTTGCGGCCGACGACGACGGCGCCGTCCTCGATCTGCCAGTCGATCAGCTGCTGCTGCACGCGGTACGCGACGCCGATGTCGGAGGGACCGATGAGGTCGTTGATCGGGGCGCACGCGACGCCGGTCTTCGCCGCCGTGGCCAGGCGCGTCGCGGCCTGGGTGATCGCCTCTTCGGAGATCGTGGTTTCGGTGTCAGGCATGGATGTCCTTGTCGTGGGTTGTGCTTGTAAGGACTGTGCTGGACGGGCGCCGCCCAGCGCGAGCATTCAGTTTCGCTGAGCGAAACGTACCTGCTGACACCTAGTCCTGGCGCAGGTTGTCCCGCCGAGCGAGAGTTGCCGCGATTCCCGCGGCGGCGGCGCGCACCTGGTTGGTGTGCGCCTCGGGGCGGAAGCGGGTGGCGGGTCCGGTCACGCTGACGCCCGCGATGGGATGGTCGTCGGCGTCGAGGATCGCCGCGGCGACGCACACGATGCCGACGGCGGACTCCTCGTACTCGAACGACACTCCCGACTCGGCGACCGCCTCGAGCTGCCGGGCCAGCAGCCCCGGGCTGGTGATGGTGCGCGGGGTCCGGCGCGGCAGGGGCCCGGCCAGGGTGCGGACCTTGAGCTCGTTGGGGGAGTGCGCCAGCATTGCCTTGCCGATAGCGGTGCAGTACAACGGCATTCGGCCGCCGATCCGGGACGGGGATTCGGCCTGTCGGTGCCCACCGATCTTGGCGACGTAGACCACCTCCTCGCCTTCGAGGACACCGAGATGCACGGTTTCCCGGGTGCGCTCGCGCAGGTCCTCGAGGAACGGGGTCGAGACCTCGATGAGACCGCGCTCCACCGAGGCGCGCATGCCGAGCTCGAACAGGTGCCGGCCGAGCCGGTACCGGCCGCCGGAGCGGTCGATGAGCCGCGTACGGACCAACTCGGCGAGCAGTCGGTGCAGCGTCGTCTTGTTCAGGCCGGTGCGGTGGACGAGTTCGGTGAAACCGACCCAATGGTCGTCGGCGGTGAAGGCGTCGAGCACCGTGACCACCTTGCCGAGCACAGTGTTCGGCACGGATCGGTCCCCGGCGTCGGGTGCGGCGGTCATCGGCCTCAGGGCGCGCGCAGGAGTGAGAGCGCCATCGACGTCAGCTCGTTTTCGAACAGCATCAGGTCGGGTGCATCGCCGATCTCCGCCTCGCGCTCCCACGACGCCATCCCGGCGACCGCGAAGCGAGCCATGAGCGCGACCCGGCGGGCGCGCAGGCGCTCGTCGACGTGCGTGAGCTCGGCGCCGATGGCGGCGAACAGGTCCTTGAGTATCGTCATGCCGCCGACCCGCGGATACTTGGGATCGTGCGGAATCAGCGACGTCGGCCGCGTCACGAAGTCCATGTGTACGCCGGTCAGCCACTGCTCGTTGAACCGCGCCCAGTACGACGGCTGGTGCGCGGCGACCTCGGCGACGAACGGGCGGATGTAGGCCTCGACCAGTGCGGCGAGTCGATCGGGTTCGTCCTCGTCGAGTGCCTCCAGGAGGGCGCGACGAGCGTTGTTGATGTTGTCGACGTGGGTCAGCCATACCGCCTCGAGCAGCCCGTCCCATGAGCCGAAGTGGTACGTGATGGCCGAGTTGTTGCGCTGCCCGGCCGTTCTCACGATCTCGCGGGCCGAGACTCCGTGCAGACCGCGCTCGGCGATGAGGCGTTCGGCGACGTGGAGCAGCGTCTCGCGACCGTTCGGGGTGCTCATGACGGACAAGAGTACTGAATGCGCTATCTTCTCCGTCCTGAGACAGATATCTTAATTTTGGAGGTGTTCACGTGTTCTCGGTGACGAACAACGGGGGATCACGCACGGGGCGGGCGGTTCTGGCCGCGGCCGTCGCGGCCACGGTCGGGCTGGGGGCGGCCGGCTGCGGTGACGCGGCGTCCGAGCAGGACGACGCGGCCGCGCTCGAGCCCGGCCGGTTGCTGTCGAGCCAGGAACTACGTGGCGCTCCGGTGCTGCCGAGTGCCGGCCGCAGCGAACTCGTCACCTACGCGTCGCAGAATGCGCAGGGTGAGCCGGTCGTGGTGTCCGGCACCGTCTCGGTCCCTCGGGGCACGGCACCGGAGGGCGGGTGGCCGGTGATCAGTTGGGCGCACGGCACCACCGGTGTCTCCGACATCTGCGCGCCGTCGAACGACACGCTCGACGGGCCCGCGCACGACTACCTCGGCGGGGTCGACCAGACCCTCGACAGGTACCTCGCCGACGGGTTTGCCGTGGTGCAGACCGACTACGTCGGCATGGGCACGCCGGGCGGGCACCCGTACATGGACGGGGGAACCGAGGCGAACGCGGTGGTCGACATCGTGCGGGCCAGCCGCTCGCTCGACGACTCGATCGGCTCCCAGTGGTACGCGATGGGGCACAGCCAGGGCGGCCACGCGACGCTGTTCGCCGCCGCCCAGGGCGCCGAGCGCGCCCCGGAACTGGACCTGCGCGGCGCGGTCGCCATCGCACCCGGCAACGACACCAGTTCCACCCCGCAGTACCTCGCGGCCGGCACGCCCGAGGTGGCGCCCGCGCTGGCCTTCCTGCCGCTGATCCTGCTGGGCGCGGAGGCTGCCGATCCGTCGATCGTCGCGGACGACTACGTCACCCCCGAGTCGAAGCCGCTGCTCACCGCGGCCCGCAACGGGTGTGTCGCGCAGATCCGGGACGTGATCGGTTCCGTCCCTGTCGACAAGGCGTTCGCGCCGGGTGCCGACATCGACAAGCTCGTCGCCTACCTGGACGAGCAGGCCCCGGGACGGCTGAAGCCCACGGTTCCGACGCTCGTCCTGCAGGGTACGAAGGACGTGCTCATCACCGAGCCGGTCAGCCGGGGTCTGGTCCAGGAGTTGTGCGCCAACGGTTCCGAGGTCGGCTACAAGACCTACGAGGGTGCCGATCACCGGGCCGCGATCCCCGCGTCCTTCGACGACGCGGCGCAGTTCTTCCACACGCTCCAGGCGGGGGAGAAGCCGGCCGGTCTCTGCTAGCGACCCGGCCCGGCCGCCGTCGGTGTCCGCCGAGCACCGCGTCAGATCTTGCCGAGCACCGCGTCAGATCTTGACGCGGTGCTCGCCGGAATAGACGTTCATGGTCTCCCCCCGCAGGAATCCGACCAGCGTCATCCCGCGATCACGCGCGAGGTCGACCGCGAGGGACGACGGCGCCGACACCGCCGCCAGCACCGGCACGCCGGCCATCGTGGCCTTCTGTGCCAGCTCGAACGACGCCCGCCCGCTCACCACGAGGACCGCGTCGGAGAGCGGTACCCGGTTCTCGGTGAGCGCCCAACCGAGGACCTTGTCCACGGCGTTGTGCCGGCCGACGTCCTCGCGGAGTGCGAGCAGGGCACCGTCGGTGGTGAACAGTCCGGCGGCGTGCAGCCCGCCGGTGGCGTCGAACACCCGCTGCGCGCTGCGGAGGGTCGAGGGCATCGACGAGAGCGTGTCGGCGCCCACCTCGAGCGTGTTGTCCGTGAGGGTGAACCTGCTGCGCACCGCGACCTCATCGAGGGACGCCTTGCCACACACCCCGCACGCGGAGGTCGTGAGGAACTCGCGGCGCCCCCGGTTCCCGGGATCGGGCACACCGGCGGCGAGGGCGACGTCGAGCACGTTGTAGGTGTTGGCGCCGTCCGCGTCCACACCGTCGCAGTAGCGCACGACGCTCACGTCCTCGCCGGACTCGATGATCCCCTCGGCGAGTAGGAATCCGTGCACCAGATCGATGTCGTTGCCGGGCGTGCGCATGGTGACCGTGAGCGAGCGCCCCCCGAGGCGGATCTCCAGCGGCTCCTCGACCGCGAGCGAGTCCGGCCGGCGCCGCGACCCGTCGGGGGTGATCCGCAGGACCGGACGGCGAGCGGTGACACGACCCATGTCAGGCGTTCCCTGCGGAGGACGGCTCGGCGGGTACGGCGACGAGGTCGTCCCCGTCGGGGACATGGCTGGCGTGGAGCGTCATGTCCCCATAGTGGCCCGGCTCGCGCGGGCGCGCACGCGCCGAGTCGCCGAACGCTGCCCGCGAAGTCGGCTAGCCTTACCTCGCCTTGTCCGCCCCACGAGCATCGAAGGATCCTGACGATGGGTGACATCCAGCCACGAGCCGCCGAACTGTCCCGGCGCGGGTTCCTGATCGGCGGCGCCGGCGTGCTGCTCGCGTTCGCCGCGGCGTGCAGCAGCGATTCCGGTGACGGCGGTACCGGGGGTACCGCGGGAAGCGGCGCGACGATCGCCCACAAGTACGGGGAGACGACCGTGCCGGCGAACCCGCAGCGGGTGGTGAGCGTCGGCTACAACGACCAGGACGCCCTGCTCGCGCTCGGTGCGGTCCCGGTCGGGGTCTTCGATTGGTACGGCGACTACCCCTACGCGGTGTGGCCGTGGGCGCAGGAGCTGTTGGGCGACGCCCAGCCCGCCATCGTCGGCAGCGCCAGTGCGGGCATCGACGTCGAGAAGGTCGCCGCCGCGGCCCCGGACCTCGTCGTCGCAACCTACTCGGGTCTCACGCAGGGGCAGTACGACAAGCTCGCGGCACTCGTGCCGACCGTCGCGCAGCCGGCCGGCGTCCCGGACTACGGCGTGCGCTGGCAGGACCAGACGACGATCCTCGGCGAGGCGCTCGGCCGGCAGGACCGCGCGGCCGAACTCGTGGCGGGCCTGCAGAAGCAGTTCGCGGACACCGCGGCGGCCCACCCGTCGTTCGCCGGTAAGACCGTCCTCGTCGGCGCGCTCAAGGGCCCCGGCCAGTTCGGCGTGTACGGGCCGGACGACCCCAAGGTGCGGTTCTTCACCGAGCTCGGCTTCGTCAACCCGCCTGTGGCGGAACAACTCCGGTCGACCAACTTCGCCGAGATCAGCACCGAGCAGCTCTCGCTCGCCGACGTGGATCTGCTGGTCTGGTACGCGGGCGGCGGGTTCGGGGACAAGCTCCGCGCCGAGCTCGAAAAGACGCCGGTCTACCAGACGCTCGACGTGGTCCGGGACGGCCGCGCGATCATCCTCGACGACGAGGCCGCCGAGGCGATGACGTGGAGCACGGTGCTGAGCCTGCCGTACGCGCTGCAGCAGATTCCGCCGCGCATCGCACCCCTGCTCGCCTGATTCGGCCGGTACTCTCTCGGCATGGGAGTCGTCGTGCGGCCAGTGACCCGATCGGACGTCCCGGCGCTCTCGCGCGCGCTCGCGGAGGCGTTCGACGACGACCCCGTGATGTGCTGGATCCTGCCCGATGCCGCGCGACGTCCGGCCGGGCTCGCGCGCATGTTCGCCGCGGAGATCCGCTACCACCACCTCGCGGGCGGTGGCGCGGAACTGGCGGAGTCGCCGGACGGTGTCGTCGTCGGCGGAGCGCTGTGGGATCCGCCGGGGCGGTGGAAGCAGTCGACACTGAATTCGCTGCTGACCCTGCCGATCACCGCGTTCGCGCTCGGTCGCCACGTGCGGGTCGGGGCCGAGGTGTCGCACGCGCTCGAGTCGGCGCACCCCAGCGAGCCGCATTGGTACCTGGCGACCATCGGGACCTCCGCGGCCGGCCGGGGCGGCGGCTACGGCAAGGCGCTGTTGAACTCCCGGCTGTCGCGCTGCGACGCCGAGGGCGCACCCGCGTATCTCGAATCGAGCAAGGAAGCCAACATCCCGTACTACGAACGGTTCGGCTTCGAGGTCACCGGCGAGATCGTGGTCCCGAACGGTGGCCCGTCGCTGTGGAGCATGTGGCGGAACCCGCGCTGAGTGGTACCAATCAGGGGTGACCTCGAGCCAGCAGCACCCTGCGCCCTCCCCGCTGTCCGCGACCCCGTTCCACGATCTCGACGACTATCTCGCGTTGCCGCGGGCCTCGGCGCTCACGCTGTCACCGGACGGATCCCGGTTGGCGCTCACCCAGTCGGTGCTCGACGACACGGGTACCCGCTACGTCTCCGCGCTCTGGGACGTCGACCCGGCGGGGGAGCGTCCGGCACGCCGCCTCACCTGGGGCTCGAAGGGCGAGTCGGGTGCCGCCTTCACCCACGACGGCGACCTTCTCTTCACCGCGGTTCGCCCCGCGCCGGACGAGACCGACGACGCCCCGGCCTCGCTGTGGCGGCTGCCCGCGAGCGGCGGTGAGGCGTCGCGGATCGCCACCCGCGGCGGCGGCCTCTCCGGCGTCCGGGCCGCGCGGTCGGCGCCCCGGTTCGTCGCGAGCACGGGAGTGCTGGGGACGTCGGGCACCGTCGACGACGACGAGCGGATCCGCGGCGAACGCAAGGACCGGAAAGTCACCGCGGTCCTGCACACCGGGTATCCGGTGCGGTACTGGGACCACGACCTCGGACCCGAGGTCCCGCATCTGGTGGCCGGCTCGAGCGACGAGGCCACGGTCGAGTTCGCCGACCTCACCCCGGCGCCGGGCGCGGCCCTGCGCGACGCCGACTACGACCTCGCCGCCGACGGGTCGTTCGTCGTCAGCACCTGGACCGTGCCGGGAGCCCTCGGGTCGCGGCGCACGATGCTGGTGCGCATCGACGCCGCGACCGGCCGGCGCACCACGCTCGTCGACGACGAGGCTGCCGACCTGATGCGTCCGGCGATCGCGCCGGACGGTACGAGCGTCGCGTATCTGCGTGAGGCGTACGGCGATCCTGACAACGCGCCGCGAATCACGCTGCACCGGTACACCTTCGGCAGCGCCGCGATCGAGGACCTCACGGCCGACTGGGATCGCTGGCCCACCGCGCTGGCCTGGCTGCCCGACGGATCGGGACTGCTGCTGACCGCGGACGACCACGGCCGCGGACCCGTCTTCGTGCTGCGTGGAGACCGGCCCGTGCCGCTCACCACCGATGCCGCGTCGTACACCGAACTGTGTCCGGCCCCGGACGGTACGGCCGTGTACGCGCTGCGGGCGTCGTACGAGCGGCCGGCCCACCCCGTGCGGATCGCGCTGACCGGCGACGCCGCCGGCGCCGTGACGGAACTGCGGGCACCGGCCGGCGCGCCGCGGCTGCCGGGACGCCTCACCGAGGTCGTGGGGCAGGGTCTCGACGGGACCCCGCTGCGCGCCTGGCTGGCGTTGCCGGACACCGCGTGCGCAGCGTCGCCCGCGCCGCTGGTGCTGTGGGTGCACGGCGGTCCGCTCAACTCCTGGAACACCTGGTCGTGGCGGTGGAACCCGTGGCTGCTGGTGGCGCAGGGGTACGCGGTGCTGCTGCCCGACCCGGCGCTGTCCACGGGCTACGGCCGGGACTTCGTCCAGCGCGGGTGGGGACAGTGGGGCAAGGCACCGTACACCGACCTCATGGCGATCACCGACACCGCCGTCGCGCTGCCGGAGATCGACGCGAAGCGCACCGCGGCGATGGGCGGGTCCTTCGGCGGGTACATGGCCAACTGGATCGCCGGGCACACCGACCGGTTCCGGGCGATCGTCACGCACGCCGGCCTGTGGGCACTCGACCAGTTCGCCCCCACCACCGACGCGGCCTGGTACTGGCAGCGGGAGATGACGCCCGAGATGGCGTTCGAGAACTCACCGCACCTGTTCGTCGCCGACATCGTGACGCCGATGCTGGTGATCCACGGCGACAAGGACTACCGCGTGCCGATCGGGGAGGGGCTGCGCCTGTGGTACGAACTGCTGTCGGAATCGGGCCTGCCCGCCGACGCCGACGGGACCACCGGTCACCGCTTCCTGTACTTCCCCGACGAGAATCACTGGGTGCTCGCTCCGCAGCACGCCAAGGTCTGGTACCAGGTCGTCGCGTCGTTCCTGGCGCAACACGTCCGAGGTGAGGACGTCCCCGTACCCGACGTGCTCGGCTGACGGACCGGGGCGGAGACGGGGACGGCGGGGAGGCGGTGCAGCCGGGTCCGGGCGATTCGCCGCCACTGATTACGATTGGGGGGTGACCAGTGCGCCAGAGACTCCCCAGAACCCCGCAGACGCCCTCCCCAAGAGCTGGGATCCCAGCGCGGTAGAGGCCGATTTGTATCAGGGCTGGGTGGACGCCGGTTACTTCACCGCCGATCCGACGAGCGACAAGCCCGGCTACTCGATCGTGCTGCCGCCGCCGAACGTGACGGGGTCGCTGCACATGGGCCACGCGCTCGACCACACCCTCATGGATGCGCTCACCCGCCGCAAGCGGATGCAGGGCTTCGAGGTGCTGTGGCTGCCGGGCATGGACCACGCCGGCATCGCGACCCAGACCATCGTCGAGAAGCAGCTCGCCGCCGACGGCAAGAAGAAGGAAGACTTCGGGCGCGAGGCCTTCATCGAGAAGGTGTGGGAGTGGAAGCGCGAGTCCGGCGGCACCATCCAGGGCCAGATGCGGCGCATCGGCGACGGCGTCGACTGGAGCCGTGACCGCTTCACGATGGACGAGGGACTCTCGCGCGCCGTCCAGACGATCTTCAAGCGCCTGTACGACGAGGGCCTGATCTACCGCGCCGAGCGGCTGGTCAACTGGTCGCCGGTGCTACAGACCGCGATCTCCGACATCGAGGTCAAGTTCGAGGAGGTCGAGGGCGAACTCGTCTCGCTGCGCTACGGCTCGCTCAGCGACGACGAGCCGCACGTGATCGTCGCGACCACCCGCGTGGAGACGATGCTCGGCGACACCGCCGTCGCGGTCCACCCGGACGACGAGCGGTACAAGCACCTGGTCGGCACGACGCTCGAGCACCCGTTCACCGGACGGCAGATCCCGATCATCGCCGACGAGTACGTCGACCCGGAGTTCGGCACCGGCGCCGTGAAGATCACGCCGGCGCACGACCCCAACGACTTCGAGATGGGTCTGCGGCACGACCTGCCGATGCCCACGATCATGGACAAGGCCGGCCGAATCGCCGACACCGGAACGCAGTTCGACGGCATGGACCGCTTCGAGGCCCGCGTCAAGGTGCGCGAGGCCCTCGCCGAGCAGGGCCGGGTCGTCGCCGAGAAGCGTCCGTACGTGCACAGCGTCGGCCACTCCGAGCGGTCCGGCGAGACCATCGAGCCGCGTCTGTCGATGCAGTGGTGGGTCAAGGTCGACACGCTCGCGAAGACCGCCGGTGACGCGGTCCGCAGCGGCGACACCGTCATTCATCCGACCAGCCAGGAGCCGCGCTGGTTCGGCTGGGTCGACAACATGCACGACTGGTGCATCTCGCGTCAGCTGTGGTGGGGTCACCGCATCCCGATCTGGTACGGCCCCGACGGTGAGGTCCAGTGCTTCGGCCCCGACGAGACGGCTCCCGAGGGCTGGGAGCAGGACCCCGACGTGCTCGACACGTGGTTCTCGTCGGCGCTGTGGCCGTTCTCGACGATGGGCTGGCCGGACAGGACTCCCGAGCTCGGGAAGTTCTACCCCACAAGTGTTCTCGTCACCGGCTACGACATCCTGTTCTTCTGGGTGGCCCGGATGATGATGTTCGGTACCTACGTCGCCGGCGACACCGGCGACGCGGCGCCGGGCAAGGTTCCGTTCAAGGACCTGTTCCTCCACGGCCTGGTCCGCGACCAGTACGGCAAGAAGATGTCGAAGTCCCGCGGCAACGGCATCGACCCCCTCGACTGGGTCGACCGCTTCGGCGCCGACGCGCTGCGCTTCACGCTCGCCCGCGGCGCCAACCCGGGCAGCGACCTCGCGGTGGGCGAGGACCACGCGCAGTCGTCGCGCAACTTCGCGAACAAGCTGTTCAACGCCACCAAGTTCGCGCTCATGAACGGCGCCGTCGTGGCCGAGGTGCCGGCCCGCGAGCAGCTCACCGATGCCGACCGGTGGATCCTCGATCGGCTCGAGCAGGTCCGCGCGGAGGTCGACGAGGCCTTCGAGCGGTTCGAGTTCTCCAAGGCGTGCGAGGCGCTGTACCACTTCGCGTGGGACGAGGTCTGCGACTGGTACCTCGAACTCGCCAAGGTGCAGCTCGGGGAGGGCTCGGCCCACGCCGAGGGCACCAAGGCCGTCCTCGGCAACGTGCTCGACACGCTGCTGCGGATGCTGCACCCGGTGATCCCGTTCGTCACCGAGACGCTGTGGAAGGTGCTCACCGGCGGCGAGTCCGTCGTCGTCGCCGCGTGGCCGCAGGCCACCGGCGTCGCCGTGGACGCCGTTGCGGCGCAGCGGGTCGAGGACATGCAGAAGCTGGTGACCGAGGTCCGGCGCTTCCGCAGCGACCAGGGGCTCAAGCCGTCGCAGAAGGTGGCCGCCCGGCTGTCCGGTGCCGCCGAGGCGGACATCGAGTCCCAGCTGCCGTCGGTCGCGTCCCTCGCCAGGCTCACCGAGCCGGCGGACGGCTTCGCCGCGACCGCGTCGGTGGAGGTGCGCCTGAGCAAGGCCACCGTGACCGTCGAACTCGACACCTCGGGTGCCGTCGACCTCGGCGCCGAGAAGAAGCGGCTCGAGAAGGACCTCGCGGTCGCCGAGAAGGAGCTCGCGGGCACCACCGCCAAGTTGTCCAACGAGGCGTTCCTGGCGAAGGCCCCCGACGCGGTCGTCGACAAGATCCGCACCCGCCGGCAGGTGGCCGAGGAAGAGATCGCCCGCATGACCGCACGTCTGAAGGAGCTGGGCGGAGCGTGACCACCGCAGACCCGGGCGAACCCACCCCGGTCGACCTCGCCGAACTCGCCCTCGTCGAGGCCGAACTCGATCAGCGCTGGCCCGAAACCAAGATCGAGCCGTCGCTGACGCGGATCGCCGCGCTGATGGACCTGCTCGGCTCGCCGCAGCACAGCTATCCGGCCGTCCACGTCGCCGGCACCAACGGCAAGACGTCGGTGACGCGGATGATCGACGCGCTGCTGACGCACCTGCACCGCCGGACCGGGCGGACCACCAGCCCGCACCTGCAGCTGGCGACCGAGCGGATCAGCATCGACGGCAAGCCGATCTCGGTCCGCACGTACATCGACACGTACCGGGAGATCGAGCCGTACATCCGGATGATCGACCAGCAGTCCGAGGCGGCCGGTGGCCCGGCGATGAGCAAGTTCGAGGTGACCACCGCGATGGCGTACGCCGCCTTCGCCGAGGCTCCCGTGGACGTCGCCGTCGTCGAGACCGGCATGGGCGGCAAGTGGGACGCGACCAACGTCGTCGACGCCCAGGTCGCGGTGATCACGCCGATCGGCCTCGACCACGTCGACTTCCTCGGCCCAGACCTCACCGCGATCGCGGGGGAGAAGGCCGGGATCATCAAGAAGGGGCGCGAGAGCGGGATCGAGGGCGTCGCGCCGGTCGACACCGTCGCGATCCTCGCGGAACAGCCGCCCGAGGTCATGGACGTGCTGCTGCGCCGGGCCGTCGAGGTGGACGCCGCCGTGGCCCGTGAGGGCGCGGAGTTCAAGGTGCTGCGCCGACAGATCGCGATCGGCGGCCAGCAGCTGGAACTGCAGGGCCTCGGCGGGGTGTACGACGACATCTTCCTGCCGCTGCACGGGGAGCACCAGGCGCGCAACGCCTCGCTGGCCCTGGCCGCGGTGGAGGCCTTCTTCGGTGCGGGGCCCGATCGTCAGCTCGAGGCCGACGCGATCCGCGCGGCCTTCGCGTCGGTGGTCAACCCGGGCCGGCTCGAGCGGGTCCGAAACGCGCCGACGGTGTTCCTCGACGCCGCGCACAATCCGCACGGCGCGCGGGCGCTCGCCGCGGCGCTGTCGGCGGAGTTCGACTTCCGAAAGCTGGTCGGTGTCGTCGGCGTCATGGGGGACAAGGACGTCGACGGCATCCTCGAGGCCCTCGAACCGGTCTTCGACGAAGTGGTCGTCACCCACAACGGGTCCCCGCGCGCGATGGACGTGGAGGATCTCGCGAACCGGGCGGTCGCACGCTTCGGTGACGAGCGAGTGGTCGTGGCCCCGACTCTGCCCGACGCCCTGGAGACCGCGATCGGGTTGGCGGAGGAAGTCGCCGAACCCGGTGAAGCAGTGTCGGGAGCCGGTGTCGTGGTCACCGGTTCCGTCGTGACCGCGGGCGTCGCCCGATCTCTTTTCGGAAAGGACCCCGCGTGAGCGAGACCCCGGAGAACCCCGCGAACCCCGAACATCCGCAGTCGGGTTTCCGTCCGCCGGCGACCGACCCGTGGAAGGGTTTCCGCGGCGTGATGGCGGGAACGCTCGTCCTCGAGGCGATCGTCGTGCTGCTGGCCCTCCCGGTGGTCGCGGTGATCAACGCGAAGGGGCTGACCTGGTTCTCCGGAACCTACATCTGCGTCCTGGCGCTGCTGATGATCCTCGGTGCCGGCGTGCAGGGGCGCCCGTGGGCGATGAAGTTCAACCTCGCGTTGCAGGTGTTCACGATCCTCGGCTTCTTCGTCGACACGGCGCTCGGCGTCATCGGGCTGCTGTTCGGTGCGGTGTGGCTGTACATCCTGTACCTGCGCAAGGACATCGCCGCCCGGATCGAGCGGGGTCTGCTGCCGGGCCAACGAGACTGACCGTCTAGGCTGTTCGCCGTGACTGAGCGCACCCTGGTACTGATCAAGCCCGACGGCGTGGCACGCGGCTACGTCGGAGAGATCCTGTCCCGCATCGAACGCAAGGGTCTGTCCCTTGCGGCGATGGAGCTGCGGACGGCGTCCACCGACGTCGCCGCGACCCACTACGCGGAACACGAGGGCAAGCCGTTCTACCCGGGACTGCTCGAGTTCATCACTTCCGGGCCGTTGGTGGCCGCGGTGCTCGAGGGGCCGCGCGCGATCGCGGCGTTCCGGCAGATCGCCGGCGGCACCGATCCGGTCGAGAAGGCCGTCCCCGGCACCATTCGCGCGGACCTGGCGCTCGACGGTGGACAGAATCTGGTCCACGGCTCCGACTCCGTCGAATCGGCCGAGCGCGAGATCGCGCTCTGGTTTCCCCAGCTCGCACAGGCCTGAACCGAAACAACAGGACGCTCCCGGGCCCCCGTGCCCGCGGGGCGTCCTTTCGTTTCGGCACCTACCGGTGCGCCGATGAGAGAACTGACGGCGTCGGTGTGGGATACTCGAGTGGATCGGTCCGCAATTGCGCTCCACGCGGAACCGATCGGATGACACCACGGTGCGAAGCCCGTCATCGCTGTCCTACCGGTGCAGGTCACCCCTGCTACGTGCGACACGCTGGATGAGCAGGCGCTCGCCTCGTGATCGGTCAGGCGTTCGCGCCGTGGATCGCCGCCATCCAGCCAGGCACCGCGCGATTTCGCAGTGATAACGGACACTGCGGAGCACGTGGAGCGAGACCAGACAATCTCGTACCCCGAGGTGCGAGTACACAACCATCGCCCCCGTGCGGCCGCGTCGTATCCGATCTCCAGTCGGGTGCACGCGCCCGGGGGCTCGAGGAGAATACGTGGCCGAACAAGCGCCGCCCGAAGGTGTGCAGGAACCGATCGCGGAAGCGACGGTGAACCCCGGCACCACCCCTGTACTTCCCGAGAAGATTCGCGTCCATGCGCTGGCCAAACTGCTCGGAGTGACGAGCAAGCAGGTCCTCGCCGAGGCCGCCGCTCTGGGCACCGAGTTGCGCAGCGCGCAATCCAGCCTGCAGCGTGACGTCGCCGAGCAGATCCACGCGACGATGTCCGGTGCCGCAGAGCCCGCCGCGCAACCGCAGACTCCGGAGCGGGAGACCCCGGCCGCCGAGACCCCGGCCGCCGAAACCCCGGCTGTCGAGACTTCCGCTGCCGAGGACGCACCCGAGTCCCCGGCGGACGCCGCCGCACCGGTGGCCGAGCCTGCGGAGAAGCCCGCCC
This sequence comes from Rhodococcus sp. SGAir0479, assembly GCF_005484805.1. Lineage (NCBI taxonomy): Bacteria > Bacillati > Actinomycetota > Actinomycetes > Mycobacteriales > Nocardiaceae > Rhodococcus > Rhodococcus sp. SGAir0479. The sequence goes on along the minus strand of NZ_CP039432.1, from coordinate 2,306,273 downwards.
CGCGCAAGCGCGCCCGGAAGAAGGCCGCCCCCAAGGCGCAGGCCGCGCCCGAGCCGGAGACTGCCCCCGAGCCCCAGGCCGAGCAGGCGGCTCCCGCCGCGGACGAATCGGCGCCCGCCGGTGGTGGACTGTTCACCCACGCCGAACTCGGCAGCGAGCAGCAGCAGCCGGCCGCGGCACCCGTCGTGCAGGCCCCGCTGTTCCTGCAGCCCGAGGCCGTCGCCGCCGAACCCGCACCGCGACGTCGTCGCAGTCGCCGGGCCGCGGCCGCGCCCGAGGTGAGCGAGGAGCGGCAGTCCACCGAGGACACGACGCCGGCCGCGGCGACCGTCGAAGACGAGACCCCGACCGAGTCGGCGCAGGCCGCAGAGACCCCTGAGTCCTCCGCGTCCTCCGAGGCTTCCGGGACCGCTGAGTCCACCGAGTCCGGTGACGGCGAGACCGGCGACCAGCAGCGTCGCCGCCGTCGTGGACGGCGTGGGCGCGGTCGTGGTCGCGGCGAGCAGGCCGCCGACGGGACCGAGTCGGACGAGACCGAGGACGGCGCCGCGGCGGAGGCCGAGACCGGTGCCGCCGAGACCCCGCAGCCCGCCGAGGGTGGCGAGTCCACCGCGTCGACCGAAACCGGCGACGACGAGAGCACGGACGACGACGCCTCCGATGGCTCGAGCCGTCGGCGCCGTCGGCGTCGGCGCCGCAAGGGCGGCACCGACGGAGAAGCCGCGGCCGACGACGATCCGCCCAACACCGTCGTCCACGAACGCGAGCCGCGGAACAAGGCACGCGCGAAGGACAAGGACAAGGACGAGGTCCAGGGCATCAGCGGCTCCACCCGTCTGGAAGCCAAGCGTCAGCGCCGCCGGGACGGCCGCGACGCCGGCCGTCGTCGTCCGCCGATCCTGAGCGAGTCCGAGTTCCTGGCTCGCCGGGAGTCGGTCGACCGCGTGATGGTCGTGCGCGAGAAGAGTGGGGCCAACCCCGCAGCGTCGACGCAGGTCGCCGTTCTCGAGGACGGAATCCTGGTCGAGCACTTCGTGACGGGTTCGTCGTCGCCGTCCATGGTCGGCAACGTGTACCTCGGCCGCGTGCAGAACGTGCTGCCCAGCATGGAGGCCGCGTTCATCGACATCGGTCGGGGACGCAACGGTGTGCTGTACGCCGGTGAGGTCAACTGGGAGGCCGCCGGCCTCGGCGGACGCGAACGCAAGATCGAGCAGGCCCTCCGGCCCGGCGACCAGGTGCTGGTGCAGGTCAGCAAGGATCCGGTGGGCCACAAGGGCGCCCGCCTGACCACGCAGATCAGTCTGGCCGGCCGCTTCCTCGTGTACGTGCCCGGTGGCACGTCCACCGGTATCAGCCGCAAGCTGCCCGACACCGAGCGCAAGCGCCTCAAGGAGATCCTCCGCGAGATCGTCCCGGCCGATGCCGGAGTGATCATCCGGACCGCCTCCGAGGGCGTCAGCGAGGAGGAACTGGCCCGGGACGTCACCCGTCTGCAGACGCAGTGGGAGACCATCGAGGAGCAGGCCACCAAGGCGAAGGAGGGCAAGTCGGGCACGCCGCAGGCGCTGTACGAGGAGCCCGACCTGCTGGTGAAGGTCGTCCGCGACCTCTTCAACGAGGACTTCTCCAAGCTCGTCATCGAGGGTGAGAAGGCCTGGAACACCGTCGAGACCTACATCAAGACCGTTGCGCCGGACCTGCTGCCGCGCGTGGAGCGGCACGATCCCGAACCGGGCAGCCCGGACGTGTTCGCCACGCACCGCATCGACGAGCAGCTCGTCAAGGCGCTCGACCGCAAGGTGTGGCTGCCGTCGGGCGGCACGCTCGTGATCGATCGCACCGAGGCCATGACGGTCGTCGACGTCAACACCGGAAAGTTCACCGGTGCCGGCGGCAACCTCGAGGAGACGGTCACCCGCAACAACCTCGAGGCGGCCGAGGAGATCGTGCGGCAGATGCGCCTGCGCGACATCGGCGGCATGATCGTGGTCGACTTCATCGACATGGTGCTCGAATCCAATCGGGACCTGGTGCTGCGGCGCCTGACGGAGGCACTCGGTCGCGACCGCACGCGCCATCAGGTGTCCGAGGTGACGTCGCTCGGCCTGGTCCAGATGACCCGCAAGAAGCTGGGCACCGGCCTGGTCGAGGCGTTCTCCACCACGTGTGAGCACTGCCACGGCCGCGGCATCGTCGTCCATGCCGAGCCGGTGGAGGTGAAGTCCGGAGACGACGGTCGCGGACAGGCCAAGGAGTCCGGCGGGCGCAAGAAGCGCGGTCGGGACCGGGCCGCGGCCTCGACCCCGGAGCAGCCGGCGAACGGGCAGCACGCCCAGCCGGCGGTGGAGGAATCCGCCGACGCGTCGGTCAAGCGCGCTCATCCGGTGGCGCTCGCGATGGCCGCGCACCACTCCGACGACGCCGAGAGCTCCGCGGAGCCGGAGGCCCACGGCGGCGCTCGATCCGGTGCGACGGAAGCTGCCGAGGCGAAGACCGCCCCGGAGAAGAACGAGTCGGTCCCGGCCGAGGCCGAGAAGGCGGAACCGGCGAAGTCCGAACCGGTCAAGTCCGAACCCGAGAAGAGTGAATCGGGCGCCGAGGCCTCGGCACCGCGCGCGCGGCGCCGTAGCCGTCGGGTCTCGCGGGCCGCGGCCGCGCCGGCCGGTGAGACGCCGGAAGCGGGCACCGTGTTCGTGCTGCCTGCCTCGGAACCCGCCTCCGAACCCGCCGCGGAGGCCCCCACCGAGACCGCCGACGCGCCGGCCGCCGCCGCGTCGGTTCCGGGTACCCCGGACTCGGCCGGCGACGGAGAGAGCGACACGCAGCCCGCGCGTCGACCTCGCCGACGGCGCGCCGCGGCGCGCCCCGCCGGTCCGCCGGTGGACGCGTAGGCCCGCTCGATCCCGGGTGATTCGCCGCCTCGTGCTCGACGCGAGGCGGCGAATCACCGCGACGGGATTCGGCCGAGGGGCCAGTTTGACCCTGGAGGCACGCGTCCCGTAATCTTGACCGGTCGCTACCCGGCGATACCGCTCTGCTGCGCCCACTTCGGGCCTTACGGGCGCGTAAGGGGTAGCCGCCACACCAGACCAGTCGCGCAGCACTGAAAGCCTCACGGCAGCGGCGCGAGCACGTTCGAATTAGCAAGGGGTAGCCGTCCGATGGCAACGTACGCGATCGTCAAGACCGGCGGAAAGCAGTACAAGGTCGCTGTTGGTGACCTCGTCAAGGTCGAGAAGATCGAGGGTGAGCCCGGCACCGCTGTCTCGCTTGCCCCGGTCCTCGTGGTCGATGGGTCCGAGCTGACCACCGACGCCGACAAGCTGGCGCAGATCGCCGTGACCGGTGAGGTCGTCGAGCACACCAAGGGCCCGAAGATCCGGATCCACAAGTTCAAGAACAAGACCGGCTACCACAAGCGCCAGGGTCACCGTCAGAAGCTGACGGTCCTCAAGGTCACCGGCATCAAGTAGCTCGACCTTTCACCGATTCAGCTTTCACGATTCCTGGGAGGGATTCGACATGGCACATAAGAAGGGTGCATCCAGCTCCCGTAACGGTCGCGATTCGAATGCGCAGCGACTCGGCGTGAAGCGCTTCGGCGGCCAGTCCGTCAGCGCCGGCGAGATCATCGTGCGTCAGCGCGGCACCCACTTCCACCCCGGCGTCAACGTCGGTCGTGGCGGTGACGACACCCTGTTCGCTCTCGCTGCGGGCGCCGTCGAGTTCGGCTCCAAGCGCGGGCGCAAGACCGTGAACATCGTTCCGGTCGCGGCAGAGGCCTAGGTCTGCTGCCACCTACGGTTCCGGTTCTCGTCACCGCTCCGCGCTGACGAATCCGCATCCGTTCCGATCTCCCAGTAGGGGCGGGCCAGGGTCTCACACCCTGCCCGCCCCTACTGTCGTTTTCACCACGACGCGTTCTCTCCGTCACACTGTGACCACGGCGAGAACCCTCGGGAACCGAGAAGCGTCGTGTCAAACCGCAAGTTGACTGAGGAAGGATCCGGCAGTCATGTCCCGATTCATTGACCGCGTGGTGCTGCACGTCAGCGCCGGAAAAGGCGGCAATGGTTGCGCCTCCGTCCACCGCGAGAAGTTCAAGCCGCTCGGCGGCCCCGACGGTGGCAACGGTGGTCGCGGCGGGGATGTCGTGCTCGAGGTGGACCGCAACGTCCACACCCTCCTCGACTTCCACTTCCATCCGCGCGCCAAGGCGACCAACGGCACGCAGGGGATGGGTGGCAACCGCGAAGGCGCCAACGGCTCGGACCTGATCCTCAAGGTGCCGGACGGCACCGTCGTCGTCGACAAGGACGGTGAGGTGCTCGCCGACCTCATCGGTGTCGGCACCCGGTACGTGGCCGCGCGCGGTGGCCGCGGCGGCCTGGGCAACGCCTCGCTCGCCTCGAAGGCGCGCAAGGCCCCCGGCTTCGCGCTGCTCGGCGAGGACGGTGAGTCGGGCGACCTGATCCTGGAGCTCAAGTCCGTCGCCGACGTCGGCCTCGTCGGATTTCCGTCGGCGGGCAAGTCGTCGCTCGTGTCGGTGCTGTCGGCCGCGAAGCCGAAGATCGGTGACTATCCCTTCACGACCCTGCAGCCCAACCTGGGCGTCGTGTCGAGTGGTGACACGACGTTCACCGTCGCCGACGTGCCGGGCCTGATCCCGGGCGCCAGCGAAGGACGCGGACTGGGCCTGGACTTCCTGCGCCACCTCGAGCGGTGCGCGGTTCTCGCGCACGTCGTGGACTGTGCGACGCTCGAGTCGGACCGCGACCCGATCTCCGACGTCGACGCCCTCGAGGCGGAACTGGCGGCCTACCGGCCCGCGCTCAAGGGCGACGCGAGTCTCGGCGATCTCGCGGACCGTCCCCGCATCGTGATCCTCAACAAGGCCGACGTCCCCGAGGCGGCCGAGCTCGCCGAGATGGTGACGCCGGACTTCGAGGCCCGTGGCTGGCCGGTGTTCACGATCTCGGCCGTCAGCCGGGAGGGTTTGCGGCCCTTGACGTTCGCGCTCGCCAAGATGGTCGCCGACTACCGCGAGGCACATCCGCCGGCGGAGCCGAAGCGTCAGGTGATCCGTCCGATCGCGGCCAAGGAGACCGGGTTCGACGTCATCGCCGATCCGGACAACCCGGGTGGTTTCATCGTGCGCGGCGTCCAGCCCGAGCGTTGGGTGCGCCAGACCGCGTTCGACAACGACGAGGCCGTCGGCTACCTCGCCGACCGCCTGGCTCGCCTGGGCGTCGAGGACGCACTGGTCAAGCAGGGCGCCGAGCCCGGCGCCTTCGTCACCATCGGTGACGTGGGCTTCGAGTGGGAGCCGCAGACGGCGGCCGGTGTCGACATCGTCCGCACCGGACGCGGTACCGACGCTCGCCTCGACCAGGACGAGCGCATCGGTGCGGCCGAGCGCAAGCACGCCCGTCGGGTCCGTCGCGGACTCGAGAGCGAGGATCCCGAAGCCAAGTGAGCGAGACCAGAGCGGCCGTCGCGTCCGCACGCAGCATCGTGGTGAAGATCGGGTCCTCGGCGCTGACGAGTCTGATCGGTGGCCTCGACGTGGGACGGCTGAACCTGCTCGCGGACGCGCTCGAGGCCCGCATGCGGGCCGGGTCGGACGTCGTCGTGGTGTCGTCCGGCGCCGTGGGAGCGGGCCTCGCGCCGCTCGGATTGACCCATCGGCCAAGGGATCTCGCGACCAAGCAGGCGGCCGCCAGTGTCGGTCAGCTGGCGCTGGCGCACGCGTGGGGGACGTCCTTCGCGCGGTACGGTCGCACGGTCGGGCAGGTGCTGCTCACGGCCGACGACATCGCTCGTCGCACCCAGCACCGCAACGCGCAGCGCACGCTCGACCGGCTGCGGGCGCTGCACGCGGTCGCGATCGTGAACGAGAACGACACGGTCGCGACCACCGAACTCCGGTTCGGTGACAACGACCGGCTCGCGGCGCTGGTCGCGCATCTCGTCGGCGCCGACGCGCTGGTGCTGCTGTCGGACGTCGACGGCCTGTACGACGGCGATCCCCGCAAGGGCGGCGCCACGCTGATCCCCGAGGTGAACAGCCCCGAGGACCTCGACGGCGTGGTCGCCGGGTCCGGGGGAGCGTTGGGCACCGGCGGGATGGCGTCGAAGCTGTCGGCGGCCCGGCTGGCCGCCGATTCCGGGGTTCCGGTGCTGTTGACCGCAGCCTCGGACGCGGCGACGGCACTGACCACCGCGGACACCGGGACGGTCTTCGCGGCGCGTCCCCACCGGATGTCGGCGCGCAAGTTCTGGGTCCGGCACGCCGCCGACACGCAAGGGGCGATCCACCTCGACGCGGGTGCGGTGCGGGCCGTGGTCGAGCGGCGCCGGTCGCTGCTGTCGGCCGGCGTCACCGCGGTGTCCGGACGGTTCTACGGTGGCGACGTGATCTCGCTGGTAGGGCCGGAGGAGCGCCCCGTGGCGCGGGGAGTGGTCGCGTACGACTCGGCGGAGATCGAGGCGATGCTGGGGCACTCCACCACCGAGCTGCCGGCGGACATGCAACGGCCCGTCGTGCACGCGGACGATCTGGTACCGCTGTAGGACGCGACCCGACCGGATCAGGCGGGCAGGGCGTCGGCGAGCATCTCGAGCACCTCGGAGCTGCCCAGCTCGGCCTTGAGCGCGGCGATCTCGTCGCCCCGGGTGGCGCCGCGGTTGACGATGACGATCGGCTTGCCCTCGCGCGCGGCCCGGCGGACGAACCGCAGCCCCGACATGACCGTCAGTGACGATCCGACCACGAGCAGCGCGTCGGCGTCGGCGACCATCTCGAACGCCGACTCGACGCGGGACTTCGGGACGTTCTCCCCGAAGTAGACGATGTCCGGCTTGAGCATCCCGCCGCAACGGTCGCAGTCGACCATCCGGAAGTGGTCGGTGGACTCCACGACGGCGTCGGCGTCCGGCGCGATCTCGACGCCCGTGGCCGCGGCGACGGACTGCGCGAAGCCGGGATTGGCGACGTCCAGTCGCTCGGCGAGCGTCATCCGGGAGATCCGGTGCCGGCAGGCCAGGCAGCGGACCTGGGCGTAACTGCCGTGCAGGTCGATGACGTGCCGGGTCCCCGCCTTGGTGTGCAGCAGGTCCACGTTCTGGGTGATCACGCCGGTCACGACACCGGAACGCTCGAGCCGCGCCAGCGCGCGGTGACCGGTGTTGGGGCGGGCGGCGTCCATGTAGCGCCAGCCGAGGTGGTTGCGGGCCCAGTAGTGGCGGCGAAAGGCGACATCGCCGACGAACTGCTGGTAGGTCATCGGGTTGCGCGGCGGCGAGTCGGGGCCGCGGTAGTCGGGTATCCCCGAGTCGGTCGAGATTCCCGCTCCGGTCAGCACGCACACGCGCCGGTCGCCGAGCAGGTCGAGCATCCGGTCCATCACCCGATCCAGGGTAGGCGCGTGTCCGATCCGTTCAATCCACGGTGACCGATCACACCCGAGACTGGGCGCCATGACCACAGTGAACCCCGTCCCCGACGGCTATCGCACTCTCACCCCCTACCTCGCGGTCCCGGACGGTCCGGCGGCTCTCGACTTCTACGAACGCGGGCTCGGCGCGGTCGTCGTCGACCGCATGGACGCGCCCGACGGCGCCGTCATGCACGCCGAGATCCGGATCGGTGACTCGATGCTGCAGCTGTCGAACGAGATGCCCGAGTACGGCCTGAAGGCACCCGAGGTGGGCTGGGTGCACTCCTCCCTCGTCGTCTACGTCGAGGACTGCGACTCGTTCGTGGATCGAGCGGTGCGTGCGGGCGCCAGGCTGGTCATGCCGGTGTCGGACACCTTCTCGGGCGATCGGCACGGGGTGTTCCTCGACCCGTTCGGTCATCGCTGGGCGGTGTGCACCAGGATCGAGGACGTGCCGCCCGCGGAAGTGGCACGGCGGGCGCGTGAGTTGTTCCATCCGGACCCGGTGTCCTGAGCGGCCGCCGCCCGCGTGTCGGCGAACGCAGAGAGGGCCGGGTCGACGGATCGACCCGGCCCTCTCGGACGTCGCGCTGCGTTACGAGGCCTGGCGCTCGTCCTCGTCGAGTGTGATCAGCGGGTACACGCCGTTCTCGTCGTGGACCTCGCGACCGGTCACCGGCGGATTGAACACGCACAGCATCCGCATCTCGGTCACGGGTTCGACGCGATGGCGCTCGTGCCCGTTCAGCAGGTACATCGTGCCCGGCCGCAGCTGGTACACCTCGCCGCTGTCGAGATCGGTCAGGATGCCGTCGCCCTCGACCAGCCAGACGGCCTCGATGTGGTTGGCGTAGTGGAACTCGTTGACCGAGCCCGCCCGAATTGTGGTCTCGTGGAACGAGAATCCGACTCCGTCGCCGGCGAGCACGATGCGCTTGCTGCGCCAGTTGCCGTCCTCGCTCGTGATGTCGCGGTCGGTGTCGGTGATGTCGTCGGTGGTGCGAACGATCATGAAATCTCCTCTGGGGCCTGAAGAATCGTGGTCAGCCGAAGACCTTGGCGGTCGCCTCGGCCAGGATGCTCAGGCCGTGGTCGAGCTCGCTCTCGGTGATGGTCAGCGGCGGAAGCAGTTTCACCACTTCGTCGGACGGACCGGAGGTCTCGGCGAGAAGTCCCTCGTCGAACGCCAGACCGCACACCTTGCCGGCCTTGTTCGGATCGTCGAACTTCAGTCCCTGGACCATGCCGCGGCCGCGGGTGCTGACACCGTCGAAGGTGGCGGCGAGGTTGCCGAAGATCTGCTCGATCCGCTTGCCCTTGGCGAGCGTCGACTTCTGCAGGGCGTCGTCCGACCAGTAGTGGTCGAGTGCGGCGGTGGCGGTGACGAATGCGGGGTTGTTACCGCGGAAGGTGCCGTTGTGCTCACCCGGCGCCCACAGGTCGAGTTCCGGCTTGAACAGCGTCAGTGCCATCGGCAGGCCGTAGCCGCCGATCGACTTCGACAGCGTGACGATGTCCGGCGTGATGCCCGCGATCTCGAACGAGAAGAAGGGGCCGGTACGGCCGCAGCCCATCTGCACGTCGTCGACGATGAGCAGGATGTCGCGGCGGGTGCACAGGTCGGCGAGCGCGCGCAGCCACTCGGGGCGCGCGACGTTGACACCGCCCTCGCCCTGCACGGTCTCGACGATCACGGCGGCCGGCCGGTTGAGACCGCTGCCCGAATCGTCCAGTACCCGCTCGAACCACTGGAAGTCCTCGGTGACGCCGCCGAAGTAGTTGTCGAACGGCATCGGCGTGGCGTGCACCAGGGGCACGCCCGCGCCGGCTCGCTTCATCGAGTTGCCGGTCACCGACAGCGCACCCAGGGTCATGCCGTGGAAAGCGTTGGTGAAGTTGATGATCGACTCGCGACCCGTGGCCTTGCGGGCCAGTTTGAGGGCCGCTTCGACCGAGTTGGTGCCGGTGGGGCCGGGGAACTGGACCTTGTAGTCCAGATTGCGCGGCTCGAGAATGTTGCGCTGGAAGCTCTTCAGGAACTCACGTTTGGCCACGGTGGACATGTCCAGCCCGTGCGTGATGCCGTCACCGGCGATGTACTCGAGAAGAGCCTTCTTCATCACCGGGTTGTTGTGGCCGTAGTTGAGCGCGCCCGCGCCGGCGAAGAAGTCCAAGTAGTCGCGGCCGGATTCGTCGCGGATCCACGCGCCGGAGGCCGACTCGAAGACCGTGGGCCAGTTCCGGCAGTAGCTGCGAACCCCGGATTCGAGGCTCTCGAAGATGCTGGTCTCGACTGTAGTCATGAGTGCTCCTTCCTCAGGAGGCGTTCTGCGGCGAGATCGTGTAGAGATCCTCGGCCTCGTGCCCGTCGGGAAAATCGTTCGGGGAGAAGAGTTCTTGCCTCTCGATGGCGCATCCGCGGCGATGCGCGACGGATGTGAACAGTGCGATGGAGGCGGCATTGTCCGGACTGATCGTGGTCTCGAGTTGCCACACACCTTGCAGTGCAACGTGATCGAGCAGGTTCGAGAGCATTCTTCCGGCCAGTCCTCGGCCGCGCTGGTCCTCGTCGACTGCCACTTGCCACACGAAGAGGGTGGCGGGAACCTCGGGGCGAACGTAGCCGGTGACGAATCCGACTACCCGGTCGTCGACGGTGGCGACGATCGAGGTGTCCTGAAAATCTCTGCACCACAAGAGGTACGAATAGCTCGAATTGAGATCGAGCACGTCGGTATCCTTGGCGATCTCCCAGAGCCGGACTCCGTCTGAGATCTGGGGCTTACGGAACTCCACCGCGTCCGGCGCGGTGGTTGGGGTAACTCTCAGCTGCGATGGCGTCATTGTTGTTGGCGTCCTTGTAGATCGAACGTAACAACCGCACGTCACGATTTCATGGAAGCGAGGAAATCGGACACCGAAGACCCCGCAGCCTCGCAGGTGAGGCAGTGAATGTGATGATGGTCACAACAGGTTTCACTTGGGGGTGGCCAGGGCGAACGGGAGGACGGCCCGGGCCCCTGCCGCCCGCAATGTCCGGGCCGCCATCGTCAGCGTCCACCCGCTGTCGGTGACGGTGTCGAGCAGCAGGACGGGCCGCTCCTGACCGGACAGATCCGGTGCCTCCCACGCGTCGGCCAGGCCGGCGACGCGGTACGCGGAGTTGGCGGCCGACACCGGCGGGTGGCCGGGACGTTCGTGGAGAACACCCAGATCGGCGAGCCGGCCCACCTGGGCGAGGCGGGTGGTGAGCGAGCGCATCAGTTGCGGATGCGTGGACGACTCGACGCTCATGACGGCGCCCGGGCGCTCGGTCCAGTCCCACGCGGCCAGCACCTTGATGCAGGCGTCGACGACGGCGTCGGGAACCGGGGCGTCGGGTCCGTCGAGCAGCGAACGCAGCCGCTGCCCCCAGCCCAGGTCCGACAACCGGCCCAGGACGCGACCCGGCTCGGGACCGTCGGTGATCTTGCCGGACAGGCTCAGCCCCAGCTTGGCCATGCCCGTGGGCCACTGCTTGCGCGGCGGCAGGTCCACGCCGGGACGCTCGAGGCGTCGCCGGGTGTCGGCGACGGCGTCGGCGGCCACCTCGGCGCTGAACCGCGGTCCGGCGCAGTTGTCGCAGCGGCCGCAGCGACTGCCGGCGTCGAGTCCCGGATCGTCGAGCTGGCGGCGCAGGAACGTCATCCGGCACTCGTCGGTGCGTTCGTACTCGAGCATGGCCTGCTGCTCGGCCTGACGGGCGGCGTCGAGGCGGCCGTACCGCTCGGCGTCGTACGTCCACGGCTGCCCGGTGGCCACCCACCCGCCCCGCACCCGGCGGACGGCGCCGTCCACGTCGAGCACCTTCAGGACCAGTTCGAGCCGGGTGCGATTGAGCTCGACCAGCGGTTCGAGCGCCATCGTCGACTGCGGCCGCTCGGTGTCCAGGACGTCGATGACCTTGCGCACGATGTGTTCGCGCGGGAACGACACCGAGGCGAAGTAACTCCAGATCTGCTGGTCCTCGTGCCCGGGCAGCAGGACCACCTCGGCACTGTCGGTGGCACGGCCCGCACGGCCCACCTGCTGGTAGTACGAGATGGGCGACGACGGCGCACCCAGATGGACGACGAAGCCCAGATCGGGTTTGTCGAAGCCCATGCCCAGCGCGGAGGTCGCGACCAGAGCCTTGACCCGGTTGTGCAGCAGATCGCTCTCGAGCACCTCGCGCTCGGCGGCGTCGGTCTGCCCGGTGTACGCGGCCACGTGGTGCCCGCGGTCGGCGAGCAGGCTCGCGAGGTCGCGGGCGGCGGACACGGTGAGCGTGTAGATGATGCCGGACCCCGGAAGATCGTCGAGGTGCTCGGCGAGCCATGCCGCACGCTGGGTGGCCTCCGGGATCCGGACGACGGACATGCTCAGCGAGTCGCGTTCGAGGGTGCCGCGCAACACCAGCGTCTCGGCGCCGCCGACCCCGAGCTGCGTCGCGACGTCCGAGACGACGCGGTCGTTCGCCGTCGCGGTGGTCGCCAGCACCGGAACGCCGTCGCCGAGGTCCTCGACGAGCGTGCGAATGCGCCGGTAGTCCGGCCGGAAGTCGTGGCCCCAGTCGGACACGCAGTGCGCCTCGTCGACGACCACGAGCCCGGCGTCCGCGGCGAGCGAGGGCAGCACCTGGTCCCGGAAGTCCGGGTTGTTGAGCCGCTCCGGGCTCACGAGTAGGACGTCGAGCTCGCGCGCCGCGACGCGTTGATGGATCTCGTCCCACTCGGTGACGTTGCCGGAGTTGATGGTGGCGGCCTGCACGCCCGCGCGTTCGGCGGACGCGACCTGGTTGCGCATCAGCGCCAGCAGCGGGGACACGATCACGGTGGGGCCGTGCCCGTGCGCGCGCAGCAACTTCGCGGCGATGAAGTAGACGGCCGACTTGCCCCAACCGGTGCGTTGGACCACGAGCGCGCGCCGTCGCCCCACGACGAGCGCCTCGATGGCCGTCCACTGATCGTCACGCAGTCTGGCGTCCGGACCTGCCAGTTCCCGAAGCAACCGTTCGGCCTCGTCACGGAGATCTGCTGAGGTTGCGGTCGTCATGCGTCCATCGTGCCCGAGACCGCCGACAGCCGACGGCGGCAGCGGTGTCGATTCAGGCGGTCCGGCGCGCGAGGTGCAGCAGCGGGAAGGGGCGACCCTCCGAGTCGGTGTCCGATCGGCCCAGGGTGACGAAGCCGTGCCGGCGGTAGAACCCGACCGCCTCCGGGTTCTGCTCGTTGACGTCGAGCGTCAGCTCCGGGCGCGACGAGAGTGCGTGGAGGAGGAGTGCGGAGCCCACGCCGCGTCCGCGATGGCCCGCCTCCACGAACAGCATCTCGAGCGAGTCGCCGGCCAGGCCGGAGAAGCCCACCGCGACGCCGTCGACCTCCGCGACGGTCACCGTCACGGCCGGGAGGTAGTCGCTCGCCATCCGCGACTCGAAGTACTCGACGTCGTCGGGGGTGAGGAAGTGATGGGTGGCCTCGACGGCACTGCGCCAGATGCGGACGAGCGCGGGCCACTCCGCACTTCCGCGGCACGGTCGCAGGACGGGGTCGCTCGACGGGGTCATGCCGTGGAGGGTACGGGCAGCCGGTGCCGGCGCCGATCCGATTCTCCGGTCAGTCCCGGCCGCGGAGCAGGGCGTCGACCTCGGCGCGCGTGGGGGAGGCCGCGCTCGCTCCGGGACGGGTCGCGGTCAGTGCTCCGGCCGCACACGCGAACGAGAGGGCCGCACGGGGCCGACCGCGGCTCCATACGGACGCGAGCGCCCCCGCGAACGCGTCACCTGCGCCCGTCGTGTCGACGGCGTCGACAGCGGGGGAGTCGACGGTCAGTGTCCCGCCGTCCGGTCCGCGGTAGCGGGCGCCGGCGGCGCCGAGCGTGGTGACGACGTGCGGCACTCGGTCGAGTGTGTCCCGACCGAGCTGCGCCGCCTCGGTCTCGTTGACCACCAGCACGTCCACCGCGGCGATCAGGTCGTTCGGGAGTGTCCGGGCCGGGGACGGGTTGAGCATCACCACGGTGTCGTGCTCGGTGGCGTGCCGGGCGGCGGCGAGCACCGTGCGGAGCGGAATCTCGAGCTGGCACAGCAGGACGTCGGCTCCAGCGATCACGCGCAGCTCGGCGGCGGTGAGCTCGGTGACGCGCGTGTTGGCGCCCGCAGCCACGACGATCGAGTTCTGCCCAGTGTCGTCGACCGTGATCACCGCGACGCCGCTGGGCCCGTCCACCTCCCGCAGCAACTCGGCGTCGACCTCGGCGTCCACGAGCGCCTGACGCAGTTCGAGCGCGAAGGTGTCGTCGCCCACCGCACCGACGAAGGCGACCTCGGCGCCGCACTTGGCGGCCGCGACGGCCTGATTGGATCCCTTGCCGCCGGGTGTGGTCGAGAACGACGTCCCGAGGACCGTCTCGCCCGGTGCGGGCATGACCGGTGTGCGGGCGACGAGGTCCATGTTGATGCTGCCGACCACCACGACCGTGTTCTCCACCATGGATGGAGGCTAGTCGTCGGCGGACCCGTTCCGCGGGTTGGCCGCGGGGCCGACGACCGAACCGGTGTCCGTCAGTACCGCGACGACCGCCGCCCCAGGAGTGCGTAGTAACCGAAGCCGACCATGATGCCGAACACCACGCCCACTGCCAGCGCGATCCGGCCGGCCTCGGTGAAGAACAGCAGCACGACGACGAAGGCGAGGAAGCACAGCGCGATCCAGTTGGTGTACGGCGCCCCCGGCAAGCGGTAGTCGGACGCCGGGAGCACCCCGCGGTTGACGAACCGGCGGTAGCGCAGGTGGCACGCGAGGATGACGCCCCACACGAAGATGATCCCGATGGTCGACACCGACGTGATGTAGACGAAGGCGCGGTCCGGGGACAGAACGTTGACGACGACGCCGATGATCATCGCGGCGGCCGACATCGTGATGCCCGCGTAGGGCACGTGCCGGCTGCTCAGCTTGCTCAGCACGGCCGGGGCCTCGCGGCGCAGCGACAGGCTACGCAGCATCCGGCCCGTCGAGTAGATGCCGGAGTTGCACGACGACAGCGCCGCGGTGAGCAGCACGAAGTTCATGATTCCCGCCGCGGCCGGGATGCCGATCTGCTCGAGCACCTCGACGAACGGGCTCTTGCCGGCGTGGAAGTCCTGCCAGCTCGCGACCGACAGGATCACCACCAGCGAACCGACGTAGAACAACCCGATCCGGAACGGCAGCGTGTTGATCGCCTTCCGCAGCGTCTGCTTGGGGTTCTCGGCCTCGCCGGCCGTGACACCGACGAGTTCGACGCCGACGTAGGCGAACATCACCACCTGCAGACTCATCAGCGCACTGCCGAAGCCGTTCGGGAAGACACCGCCGTCGGCCCACAGATTCGTCACGGTGGGGTCGGCCGCGTGCCCGAAACCGAGGGTGAGCACGCCGATGCCGATGAGGATCATCCCGAGAATCGCGGTGATCTTGACGGTGGAGAACCAGAACTCCGCCTCGCCGAAGAGCTTCACCGAGATCAGGTTGGCGCCGAACAGGACGAGCAGCACCACGAGCGCGGTCAGCCAGGTCGGGACGCTGGGCCACCAGTATTCGACGTACTTGCCGGCCACCGTGATCTCGGCCATGCAGGTGGCGGCCCACACGGCCCAGTAGGCCCAGCCGGTCGCGAAGCCGAAGAACCGGCCCAGGAACTCCTCGGCGTACTCGGCGAAGCTGCCGGAGACCGGACGGTACGTCAGCAGCTCGCCGAGCGCGCGCATGATGACGAAGATCGCGAGGCCGGCCGCGAGGTAGGCGAGGATGAGCGAGGGTCCCGCTTCCTCGATGGCTCCACCCGCGCCGTAGAACAGGCCCGTTCCGATGGCGCCACCGAGCGCGATCATCTGGACGGTGCGGGCGTTGAGTCCGCGACGGTACCCCTCGGAGGAGGCGTCGTGGAGCGTCTCGTGTTGTGCCACTGACAATTCCTTACACAGACGGCGCATTGGGCAGAACGATTATGCGCCTGTGTCGGTCGCTAATCTGTACACATGACTGCCGCCACGCACACTTCACCGGTCGCCAGCGAATCCGGGGACACCCGGCAGGAGGTCCACGACGCCGCTCGCCGCGCGCGCGTGGCGTCCCGTGTGCTCGCGCTGTTGACCACCGCGCAGAAGGACGCCGCACTCCACGCGGCCGCCGACGCCGTGCTGGCCGCGACCGACGCGGTCCTGGCCGCGAACGCCGAGGACATCGAGGCGGCCCGGGCCACCGGCACCGAGGAGTCGCTGCTGGACCGGCTGCGGTTGACCGCCGCGCGTGTCGAGGGCATCGCGTCGGGGCTGCGGCAGGTCGCCGGGCTGGCCGACCCCGTGGGCGAGATCATTCGCGGCTCGACGCTCCCGAACGGTCTCGAGATTCGTCAGGTCCGGGTGCCGCTCGGCGTCGTCGGCATGGTCTACGAGGCGCGCCCGAACGTCACGGTCGATGCGTTCGGTCTGGCCCTCAAGTCGGGCAACGCGGCGCTGCTGCGCGGGTCGTCGTCGGCGGCCAAATCGAATGCCGCGCTGGTGAAGGTGCTGCGCGCCGCGCTCGTCGACCGAGGACTGCCGGCCGACGCGGTGCAGCTGCTGCCCAGTGCCGACCGCTCGAGCGTGACTCACCTGATCCAGGCCCGCGGGCTCGTCGACGTCGTCATTCCGCGCGGCGGAGCCGGGTTGATCAATGCGGTCGTCCGTGACGCGACGGTGCCGACGATCGAGACCGGTGTCGGCAACTGCCACGTCTACGTGCACGCCGCGGCCGACCTGGAGATGGCCGAGAAGATCGTGATCAACGCCAAGACCCGCCGCCCCAGCGTGTGCAACACCGTGGAGACGCTGCTGGTCGACGCCGCGATCGCCGACACCGCCGTCCCGCAGCTGTTGCAGGCGCTGCAGATGCACAGCGTCACCGTGCACGGGGACCTGCCCGGGCTCGTGCCGGCCACCGAGGACGACTGGTCCGAGGAGTACCTGACCCTCGACATCGCGCTCAAGGTCGTCGACGGCATCGACGCGGCCGTCGATCACATCGACCGCTACGGCACCGGCCACACCGAGGCCATCGTCACGTCCGATCTGTCCGCGGCGCGCGAGTTCACCGCGCGGGTGGATGCCGCCGCGGTTATGGTCAACGCCTCGACTGCCTTCACGGACGGTGAACAGTTCGGGTTCGGTGCGGAGATCGGGATCTCCACGCAGAAGCTGCACGCTCGCGGCCCGATGGGGCTGGGGGAACTCACCTCGACCAAGTGGACTGTCTGGGGAGACGGTCATACCCGACCGGCCTGACGGCCCGAAAGGAGCGAGTGTGGACCGCGCCCTGCCGACTGCACCGCCGTTGTTCGCGAGCGTCGACGACGTCAGCGAGCGTCTCGCCGAGACCGGTTACCTCGCCGACAAGGCGACCGCGACCGCGGTGTTCCTCGCCGACCGCCTGGGCAAGCCGCTGCTCATCGAGGGCCCGGCGGGTGTCGGCAAGACCGAGCTGTCGCGGGCCGTCGCGCAGACGTCGGGAGCAGAGCTGGTGCGGCTGCAGTGCTACGAGGGTGTCGACGAGTCGCGCGCGCTCTACGAGTGGAACCACGCCAAGCAGATTCTCCGCATCCAGACCGGGGCGAGCGGAGCGACGGGGGACGGGCACGGGGGCGGCCACAGCTGGGACGCGACCAAGCAGGACGTGTTCTCGGAGGAGTTCCTGCTGTCGCGGCCGCTGTTGACGGCCATCCGGCGGGAGGACCCGACAGTGCTGCTGGTGGACGAGGTCGACAAGGCCGACGTCGAGATCGAGGGCCTGCTGCTCGAGGTCCTCAGCGACTTCGCGGTGACCATCCCCGAGCTCGGCACGATCACCGCCACCCGCAAGCCGTTCGCGGTGCTCACCTCCAACGCGACCCGTGAGCTGTCGGAGGCCCTCAAACGCCGGTGCCTGTTCCTGCACCTCGACTTCCCGGACGCCGACCTCGAGCGCCGCATCCTCGCGAGCCGGGTGCCGGAGCTGCCCGAGGCGATCGCCGAACAGCTGGTCCGGACGGTGAACGTGCTGCGCGGCATGCAGCTCAAGAAGGTGCCGTCGGTGTCCGAGACCATCGACTGGGGCCGGACGCTGCTCGCGCTCGGGCTCGACACCCTCGACGACGACGCGGTGCGCGCGACGATGGGCGTCGTCCTCAAGCACCGCGCCGATCAGCAGCGCGCCGCCGCCGAGTTGCGCCTCAACTGAGAGGACACCGCCGATGGTCACCTCGCCACCGAACCGTCGCCGGGGTGGCCCGGCCGCGCCGCACGGGCTCCCCGGACATCTCGTCGACTTCGTCGAGGCACTGCGCCGGCGCGGTATCGCCGTCGGG
This sequence comes from Rhodococcus sp. SGAir0479, assembly GCF_005484805.1. NCBI lineage: Bacteria > Bacillati > Actinomycetota > Actinomycetes > Mycobacteriales > Nocardiaceae > Rhodococcus > Rhodococcus sp. SGAir0479. The sequence continues at coordinate 2,288,451 of NZ_CP039432.1, read as the reverse complement.
CCGTCCGAGACCGTCGACGCCGGACGGGTGCTGTCGGTGCTCGACTTCCTCGACCGGGAGGCGCTGCGCGAGGGCCTCGCCTGTTCGCTGCTGCGTCGGCCCACCCACCGGGCCACGTTCGACGCGCTGTTCGACCTGTGGTTCCCCGCGGCGATCGGGGTCCGGGGCGAGGACTCCGAATCGGGGCCGACCCTGCCCCGCACTCCCGACGGCGAGATCGATCTCGCGGCGCTGCAGGAACTGCTGGCCGAGCTGCTCTCCGACGAATCGCCGGAGGCCCTCGAGCAACTCGAAGCGCTGGTCGCGCAGATGGTGGAGGTCCTGGGCAGGTACGAGTCGGCCAACGGTCCGTCGTTCTCGGCCTACCAGACGCTGCGCAACGTGATGCCCGACAGCCTGCTCGACAAGATTCTGTCCGGATTGCTCGGCAACCGGCCGGGTGAGGAGAAGCCGGGCGGGGACTACGCGTCCGAGGTCGCCGAGCGGGCCGCGATGCAGCGGATCATGGACTTCCGCAAGATGGTCGAACAGGAGACCAGGCGCCGTACGGCCGAACAGGTCGGGAAGGAACGTGTCGCGAACTACGGCGTGCCGAAGCTCGCCGAGGAAGTCGACTTCCTGCGAGCCTCGGACTCCGAACTGGTGGCGTTGCGACGCTCGGTCACCCCGCTGGCCCGGCTGCTCGCGAGCCGCCTGGCGGTGCGGCGGAGCCGGTCCCGCGCCGGCGCCATCGATCTGCGGCGCACGCTGCGCAAGTCGATGTCCACGGGTGGAGTCCCGATCGATCTGGTGCAGCGCAAGCCGCGGCCGGCGCGCCCCGAACTGGTGCTGCTGTGCGACGTCTCCGGTTCGGTCGCCGGGTTCTCCCACTTCACGCTGCTGCTGGTGCACGCGCTGCGCGAACAGTTCTCCCGGGTGCGTGTCTTCGCGTTCATCGACACCACCGACGAGGTCACCCGTTTCTTCGACACCGGCTCGGACCTCGGCGTCGCGATGTCCCGGATGATCCGGGAGGCCGAACTCATCACGTACGACGGCCACTCCGACTACGGGCACTCCCTCGGCGTGTTCGCCGAACGGTATGCGCACAGCATCACGAGCAGAAGTTCTCTGCTCGTCCTCGGTGACGGTCGCAACAACTACCGCGATCCCGGGCTGGCTGCGCTCGAGCACCTGGTGTCGGTGGCCAAGCACGCGCACTGGCTCAACCCGGAGCCGCGTAAGCAGTGGGGGACGGGCGATTCGGCCGCTCTCGTCTACAACGAAGTGATCGACATGCACGAGTGCCGGTCCGCCCAGCAGCTCGCCGCGGTGGTCGCCGGTTTGCTGCCTGTGTGACCGACCGCCGCGCGGCAGCCCGTAAGCTGGATTCTCGTGCACCAGCAGACAGCCGTCACCCCCCGTCGCCGTGTGGGCGTGATGGGCGGCACCTTCGATCCGATCCACCACGGGCACCTCGTGGCCGCGAGTGAGGTCGCGGATCGCTTCGACCTCGACGAAGTCGTCTTCGTGCCCACCGGGCAACCGTGGCAGAAGGACGACCGGCAGGTCAGTCCCGCCGAGGACCGCTACCTGATGACGGTGATCGCCACCGCGTCCAACCCGCGCTTCTCGGTCAGCCGCGCCGACATCGACCGTCACAAGGTCACCTACACCGTCGACACGCTGCGGGACCTGCGCGCCCAGCACCCCAACGCCGACCTGTACTTCATCACCGGCGCCGACGCCCTCGAGAGCATCCTGTCGTGGCAGGACTGGGAGGAGCTGTTCGCGCTCGCGAAGTTCGTCGGCGTCTCCCGTCCGGGCTACGAGTTGCACACCGAGCACCTCGCCGGCTACCTCGACCAGCTGCCGGCCGACGCCGTCACGCTCATCGAGATCCCCGCCCTGGCCATCTCGTCCACCGAATGCCGGTTACGTGCGGCCGAGCACCGCCCGGTCTGGTACCTCGTTCCGGACGGTGTGGTCCAGTACATCAGCAAACGAAATCTGTACCGCCCCGCCGGTGCCGAGCGCATCGACGGCGCGGCGACCATGTCGGAGCCGGTCCCGGCGCGACAGGTCGCCGCCGAAGCAGCACAATCGTCAACATCAGCAGAACCGGGAGAACACTGAGTGAGCGCATCGAACGACGCCATCGCCATGGCACGCACCGCCGCCCTGGCGGCCGACGAGAAGTTGGCCTCCGATGTGGTGGTGCTCGACGTCTCGGAGCAGCTCGTCATCACGGACTGCTTCGTCATCGCGTCGGCGCCCAACGAGCGCCAGGTCAACGCGATCGTCGAGAACATCGAGGACCGGCTGCGGGAATCCGGGCACAAGCCCGTCCGCCGCGAGGGCACCCGTGAGGGCCGGTGGGCGCTGCTCGACTACGTCGACATCGTCATCCACGTCCAGCACACCGACGAGCGCAACTTCTACGCCCTCGACCGGCTGTGGAAGGACTGCCCGGAGGTCCCGGTCGAGGGAATCGAACCGCGACAGCTGCCGATCGACGGTCCGGCGGACGAGGCGGGGGAGCCGGAGCTGTGACGGCGGCCGCGGGCGCAGCCGCGGTCAGGCGTCTGATCCTGCTGCGACACGGGCAGACCGAGTACAACGCCACCAACCGCATGCAGGGCCAGCTGGACACCGACCTGTCCGACCTGGGCCGGGCGCAGGCGAAGACCGCGGCCCAGGCGCTCGCCGACCAGCGGCCGTTCGCGATCGTCTCCTCCGACCTGCGCCGGGCCCACGACACGGCGCTCGCGCTCGGGGACCACGTGGGGCTGCCGGTCGAGACCGACAGCCGCCTGCGCGAGACGCACCTCGGGGACTGGCAGGGCCTCACCCACACCGACGTCGACGAGGTGTCGCCCGGTGCGCGGGTCCGGTGGCGCACCGACGCCGCATGGGCGCCGCCCGGCGGCGAGAGCCGGGTCGACGTCGCCGCGCGCAGCCTGCCCCTGGTGCAGGAGCTGCTCGAACGCTACGACCAATGGGGGCCCCAACCCGTGGTGCTGGTGGCCCACGGCGGTCTCATCGCCGCCCTCACCGCGCGACTACTGGACCTGCCGGCGGATCGGTGGCCGGTGCTGGGGGGACTGGGCAACACCAGCTGGGTACAGCTCAGCGGACACGGGGAGGGAACGGAACCGGCATGGCGGTTGGATGTGTGGAACGCGTCGGCGAGCGTGGCCAGTGATGTCCTCTGACGGCTCGGCCGTCGTGACGTCCTCTGACGGCTCGGCCGTCGTGACGTCCTCCGACGGCTCGGCCGACACCCGGCCCGTGCTGTTGGTGATCGCCGATTCGCTGGCGTACTACGGGCCCAAGGGAGGCCTGCCGGCCGATCATCCGCGGATCTGGCCGACGCTCGTCGCGAACCAACTCGGGTGGCGGGTGGAACTGGTCGCGCGCATCGGCTGGACCAGCCGGGACGCGTGGTGGGCGGTCACGCAGGACCCGCGCGTGTGGGCGGCGGTACCGCGGGCCGCTGCCGTCGTGTTCGCGGTCGGCGGCATGGATTCGCTGCCCTCGCCGCTGCCGACCGCCCTGCGCGAACAGCTCCGGTACATTCGGCCGCCGGCACTGCGGCGGGTGGTCCGCACGGGCTACCAGTGGCTGCAGCCGCGGCTGTCGAAGCTGGGCCGCCCGGTCGCTCTGCCGCCGAAACTGTCGGTCGAGTACCTCGAGAGCTGCCGCGACGCGCTCGCAGCCATTCGTCCGGACCTGCCGGTCATCGGCACGTACCCCTCGGTGCACCGGTGTGACGCCTACGGGCGGGTCCACACCGGCCGCGCACCCGCGGTGCGGGCGCTGGCCGCCTGGTCGGCCGCCAAGGGCGTACCGATGGTCGACCTCGCGGAGGCGGTGCGCGCGAACGTCTTCTCCGACGATGCGAATCCCGACGGCATCCACTGGGGGTGGCAGGCGCACGAGGAGGTCGCGGCGGCAATGGTCGACGCGGTCAAGAACGCGCGCACGCCGACCTCACCGCGGATCGAAATAGGGTAGAGCTGTGCCTGTCGTCGTCGTGACCGACTCCTCGTCCTGCCTGTCGCCGGAACTGGTCGACCGCATGGGCATCCGAGTCGTGCCGCTGCACGTGCTGCACGACGACCGCGACTACCGGGAGGGCGTCGACGAGGTGCCGCGCGGGCTGTCGGGAGTGACGACGTCCGGCGCGTCCCGCGGGGAGCTCGTCGACGTCTATGCGGCGGCGCTCGCCGACAGCGGTGGTGACGGCGTCCTCGCCGTGCACATCTCCCGGCAACTGTCCGGCACGTGGGACGCCGGCCGTCAGGCCGCGCAGGAATTGGGCGAGCAGGTCCGGGTGGTCGACTCCGCCTCGGCCGGAATGGGTCTCGGCTTCCCGGCGCTCGCCGCGGCGCGGGTCGCCCGCGCCGGGCGCAGTCTCGAGGCGGTGTACCAGAAGGCGGTCGAGGTCGCGGCTCGGGGACGCACGCTCATCGTCGTCGACCGGCTCGACCATCTCCGCCGCGGCGGCCGGATCGGCACGGCCGCGGCCCTGCTCGGGACCGCGCTCGCCATGAAGCCGGTCCTGCACGTCGTCGACGGCAGACTGGTGCTGCGGGAGAAGACGCGGACCGCGACCAAGTCGCTCGCCAAGCTGGTCGACGCAGCGGTCGAGCAGGCCGGGGCGGGACCGGTCGCCGTCGCGGTGCACCATTCGCACGCGCCCGAGCGGGCGGACGAGGTTGCGGCGCAACTGAAGGAGCGGATCCCGGCGGTCAGCGAACTGGTCGTCACCGAGATCGGGAGCGTGCTCGGCACCCATGTCGGGCCCGGTGCGGTCGGCGTCGTCGTGTGTCCCGGCGGGGCCGACGTCGAGGATTCGTCCACAGGCCCCGACTGATCCACAGACTTTCCTCGGCGCCCGCTCACGGCGCGTTCTCCGACGGATGCGGACCCTACGGTCGGCGGCATGGGTACCGATCACGATCGAGCGAGGGCGCGAAGTCGGCTCGCGGCGCCGACCCCGGTGACGGCAGGCAGGGACCGTCCCGACACCGCCGATGACCGCGGGGACGGTGGATCGGACTGGGCACCGGGCTGGTTGGGCGAGGACGACGACGCGGATCGGTCGGACTGGGCGCCGGATTCGTCCCGGTGGCGGGCCGCGCGGTGGAGTCCGGGCCGCGGCGGTGTCGTGGTTCTCGTGGTGGTGGGGTTGGTCGCGGTCGTCGTCGCGGCGCTCACGGTGTGGCGCGATCGACCCACCGCGCAGGCGGTGCCACCGCTGCCGGCCGTCGAGGTACGCCCGGCCGACGAGGCGGACGCCGGGACCGAGGGGGCAGTGGGGACGCCTGCCGAGACGAGCCCGCCGGCTGCCGCCGAGGAACTCGTCGTCAGCGTCGTCGGGTTGGTCGACCGGGCCGGACTGGTGCGACTCGCCCCGGGATCGCGGGTCGCGGACGCACTCGCGGCCGCCGGCGGCCCGCGCCCCGGCGCGGACGTGCTCGGGCTGAACATGGCCGAACGCGTCGACGACGGCGATCAGATCCTCGTCGGGGCCGTGGCCCCCGACGGCGGACCGACGACCGTCGGCAGTGCCCGCGTCGGGTCCGGCGCGGCAGCCGTCGGCAGTGCAGGTGTACCCGCGGACGCGAACAGCAAGGCGGGCAAGGTGAATCTGAACGCCGCCGGGGAGGCCGACTTGGACGCGTTGCCCGGGGTGGGCCCGGTCACCGCCGCCGCGATCGTGGCGTGGCGTCAGTCCAACGGCAAGTTCACCGACGTCGAACAGTTGGGGGAGGTCGACGGAATCGGCCCGGCCCGGCTGGCGAAGCTGCGTGAACTGGTGACCGTGTGACACCCGCGCCGCCCCGGTGGCCCCGGGGGCCCCGGTGACGGAGCGGGACGGCCCGCCGGACCTGCGTCTCGTCCCGTCCGCAGCGGCGTGTTGGGGGATGACGCTCGTCGGGATGCTCGCGGGATGGCGGCCCGCGGTGTGGTGTGTGGTCGGGTCCGTCGGCGCGGCCACCGTTCTCGCGGTCCTCGCCTGGCGTCGACATCGCGCCGGGGTCCCGGTCGGCGCGGCCGTCGCGGCGATCGCCGCGCTGTTGCTCGGCGCCGGGTTCGGTGCGGCCGTCGCAGTCCGCGCTCACGCGGCGGACACGCATCCCGTCGCCGAGTTGGCCGCGGCCCGTGCCGCGGCCACCCTGACGCTGTCCCTCGACGACGACCCGAAACTGCTGCGCAACAGCGGCTTCGGCGGGGAGAAGCAGTACCTGCTGCGGGCGTCGCTGCGGCGCGTGGAGGCCCGGGACACGGGCGTCGGGGTGGGCGGGTCCGTGGTGGTGTTCGCCGAGGGCGAGCCCTGGGCGGGCCTGCTGCCCGGACAGACGGTGACGCTGCGGGGCCGGCTCGCACCACCGGAGCGCAGCGACCTCACCGTCGCCGCCGTGCGGGCGACGGGACCCCCGGTGCGTGTCGATCCGCCGTCGACGGTGCAGCGTTGGGCAGGCACGGTCCGGGCGCGGCTCGCGGCGGCCGCCGCGGCGGGTCTGCCGTCCGACCAGGCGGGGCTGTTGCCCGGGCTGGTGGTCGGGGACACCGCGGCACTGGCACCGGAGACGAAGGACGCGTTCACGGCCGCCGGACTCACTCACCTGACCGCAGTGTCCGGCGCCAACGTCTCGATCCTGCTGGGGGCGGTTCTGCTGGTCGTGCGGGGTGTCGGGCTCGGCCCGCGCACGGGTGCGGTGCTGGCGGCCGTGGCGCTGGCGGCGTTCGTCGTCGTCGCGCGGCCGTCCCCGAGCGTGCTGCGTGCCGCCGCGATGGGTGCGGTCGCGTTGCTCGCCCTGGTGACCGGTCGCCGCAAGCAGGCGGTCCCGGCACTCGCGGCCTCGGTGATCGTGCTGCTGGCGGTGTTGCCCGCGCTCGCGGTCGATTTCGGCTTCGCGCTGTCGGTGTCCGCGACCGCCGGGTTGGTCGTGGTGTCCCCGATCCTCGTGGACCGACTGCGGGAGCGCGGCTGGCCGCGCTGGCTCGCCGAGATGTGCGCCGTGGCCGTCGCCGCGTTCGTCGTGACCGCACCGTTGGTGGCGGCGATGTCCGGCACGGTCAGTGTCGTGTCGATCGCGGCGAACATTCTCGTCGCGCCGGCGGTGGCGCCCATCACCGTGGTCGGCGCCGTGGTCGCGGTTCTCGCGGTCGTGTGGCTGCCGGCGGCCGCGCTCGTCGTCCGGGTGGCCGGGCCGCCGCTGTGGTGGTTGCTCGAGGTCGCCGACCGTGCTGCGGCGGTCCCGGGAGGGACCTTCACGGTCGCGTCCGGGACGGCGGGCGCGATCGTCGTCACGGTGGGCGTCGTGGCCGTCGCATGGGCCGTGCGGTACCGCTGGTCGCGCCGAATGCTGTTGGCGCTGGGGCTGGGGACGGCGCTGGTGTGGGTGCCGACCCGGGTGTACACGCCCGGGTGGCCCGCAGGTGGCTGGTCGTTGGTCGCGTGTGACGTCGGGCAGGGCGACGGACTGGTGCTGTCGACGGGGGACGGGCGGGCAGTCGTGATCGACGCGGGCCCGGAGCCGGGACCGATGGACCGTTGCCTGCGCCGCCTCGGCGTCGACGAGATCGCGCTGCTGATCGTCAGTCACCTGCACGCCGACCACTACGGCGGCATCGACGGCGTGCTCGACGGCCGGGCGGTGGGGGCGGTCGCGATCGGCCCGGCGGATCTGCCCGCGGGCGGGTTCCGGTTCGTCTCGGCCGCAGCGCGCCGGGCCGGGGTGGCGGTGGTCCGGTTGTCCCCGGGGCGGGACGTCGTCCTCGGGGACGTCCGGCTCGAGATCCTGGGCCCGCTCGTGCCGCCGCCGCGCAGCCCCGACGAGGCCGACGACGCCGCCAACGACTCCTCGCTGGTGATCCGGGCGCACACCACTGCCGGCACCATCCTGTTGACCGGGGACACCGAAGTGGCGGGCCAGCGTGCCCTCATCCGCTCGGGTGTGCCGCTGCAGGCGGACGTGCTCAAACTGCCGCACCACGGATCACGCACCACCGCAGCCGAATTCCTCGCGGCGGTACGGCCACGGCTGGTGGTGGTCAGCGTGGGCGCCGACAACTCGTTCGGGCACCCCAACCCCGGCATCCTCGACCGGATCCGCGGCAGCGGCGCGGTGATCGCGCGCACCGACACGGACGGGGACGTCGCGGTGGTCCGATCCGGCTCCGGGGCACTTGCGGTGGTGGGCCGCTCCCATGGCACCATCGTCCGGTGAGCTCCTCTACGCGCCCCGATCCGCTCCATCTGGTCCTTGGTGACGAGGAGTTTCTGGTCGAACGGGCCGTGGCATCGGTGATCGGCGCGGTGCGCAAGGCGGCCGGTCCCTCCGGCGCCGACATTCCCGTCTCGCGGTTGCGGGCGGGCGACGCCAGCGCCCCCGAACTGGCGGAGCTGCTGAGCCCGTCGCTGTTCGCGGAGGATCGGGTGATCGTGCTCGAGGCGGCCGCGGAGGCCGGTAAGGACGCCGTCGCGCTGGTCCAGGATGCCGCCGCGGACCTGCCCGAGGGCGTGGTGCTGGTGGTGTTGCATTCGGGCGCCGGCCGTGCCAAAGCGATGGCGGGCGTGCTGCAGAAGACCGGTGCCACGGTGCACCAGTGCGCCAAGCTGAAGTCCAACGAACGCGTCGACTTCGTGCGCGGCGAATTCCGCACGGCCGGCGTACGAGTCGCGCCCGACGTCATCGAGCTCGTCGTCGAGGCGGTGGGGTCCGACCTGCGGGAGCTGGCGGCGGCGTGTTCGCAGCTGGTCGCGGACACCGGCGGCAAGATCGACGCGGGGGCCGTGCAGCGGTACTACTCGGGCAAGGCCGAGGTGTCGGGCTTCGACGTCGCCGAGAAGGCGGTCACGGGGGACCGGCGTGGCGCGATGGAGGCGTTGCGGTGGGCCATGCACCGCGGAGTCGCGCACGTGTTGCTCGCCGATGCCCTCGCCGACGCGGTGCACACCATCGCGCGGGTCGGATCGGCCGGCCGGGGCGACCCGTTCCGGATGGCGTCCGAGCTGGGCATGCCGCCCTGGAAGATCAAGAAGGCGCAGGGACAGGCGCGGGGCTGGGACCCCGCGTCCATCGGCGAGGCGCTCCAGGTGGTCGCGAAGCTCAATGCGGACGTGAAGGGACAGGCCGCCGACGCCGACTACGCGGTCGAGTGGGCAGTGCAGCGCGTCGCGGGTCTGCACGGCGGCCGCTGAGGGGGCATACCCAGAAGGGCAGCGGTGGTGGCTGCGCTCGCGCGACTCCAGCGCCCGAAGGCGAAAGGCGCACAGCAAGAAATAGCCCCCGATCAGGTGATCGGGGGCTACTTCTACAGAGCTTGCGACGGTGTAACCGTCAGAAACTTGCGACGGTGTAACCGTCGGAAGTTTGTCAGATGGAGTTGGCGACCTTCGCGAGCGCCGACTTCTTGTTGGCGGCCTGGTTGGCGTGAATGACGCCCTTGCCGGCTGCCTTGTCGAGCTTGCGGCTGGTGGCGACGAGGAGCTCGTTGGCCTTGTCCTTGTCACCGGCTGCCGCGGCCTCGCGGAAGGAACGGATCGCCGTACGCAGCGAGGACTTGACCGACTGGTTGCGGAGTCGGTTGCGCTCGTTGGTGCGGATCCGCTTCACCTGGGACTTGATGTTGGCCACGCGTAAAATCCTGTCGTCTTTGGTTTCTGTCGGAAAGCTCTGGGCACACGTGTGTGCCGACCGACGACACTACCAGTACCCGTGTGGTGTTCTCAAACCGGAGGCCGTCCAGGGCTCGTGCAACCCTAACGGCCCGGGAGTTCGCGGTCGCCGCCGGGGCCACGCTCGTGGCGATTGCGGCGCATCCGGCGGGTCTCGATTCGAAATCACTGTCCCCGGTTTCGGCCGAAAGCAGACCAGCTTGTTCGTAAAGTCCGGTCCGTCACCTCAGGCAGTGGTGGGATCGGAGGGCGGGTGTATGTCGACAGCGCAGGAAATTGCGGAGAAGGAACCGATTTCGGACCTCGCGAAGTACCTCGCCGAGGGAGTCGGCACCTTCGTGCTCGTCTTCTCGGCGATCGGCACGGCCGTGTTCTCCGGGGGGAAGGTGGGTCAGCTCGGCATCGCGCTCGCCTTCGGTCTGACGCTCCTGTTCCTCGTGTACTCGATTGGCCCGATCTCCGGCTGCCACGTCAATCCGGCCGTCACCCTCGGGCATTTCATCGTCGGTCAGATGTCCGCCGTGCGGGCGCTGATCTACGTCGCGGCGCAGGTCGTCGGCGGTCTCCTCGCAGGTCTCGCGGTGTTCGCGATCGCCCGGAGTCTGCCGAGCTACGACCGCGAGACCGACGGGCTGGCGGCGAACGGCTGGGGCGTGCACAGCCCGTCGGCGGAGACCGGGCCGCTGGGCAAGCTGGTCGAGCCGGGCTACGGGATCGGTGCGGCCATGACCGTCGAGATCATCCTCACCGCCATCCTGGTGTTCGTGGTGCTCGCGTCGACGGATCAGCTGTCCGACATTCCGCTCGCGGGCATTTCCATCGGCTTCACGCTCGCGGTGCTCCACCTCGTCGCGATTCCGATCGACAACACGTCGGTGAACCCGGCCCGCAGCTTCGCCGTCGCCCCGTATCAGGACGGTGCGATGGGCCAGGTGTGGCTGTTCATCGTGTTCCCGCTCATCGGCGGCGCCGTGGGCGCGCTGATCTACCGGGCGCTGTTCGGTCGCTACAACCGGCTGAAGGACTGACGCTCGGGGATCAGTGCCAGCTGTAGTCGGAGCGCAGTCGGGCCGCGACGGCGTCGAAGCGGCCCCGCTCGAGGATTGCGCCCTCGCGGCGGATGCCCGCCTCGGGGACCTCGAGCACCCGGTCGAGCCGCACCCAGCTGGGGCGCCCGTCCGCGTCCCACTGCCCGGCGCCGAGCGCGAGCCAGTTCCGGTCGTCGCCGCGGTCGCTGTTGGACGACAACATCAGGCCCAGCAGCGTGCTGCCGTCCCGGCCGACGACGAGGACCGGTCGGTCCTTGCCCTGGCGGGGGTCCTCCTCGTAGGCGACCCAGGTCCACACGATCTCGCCCGGATCGGCGCGCCCGTCCAGTGCGGGGGCGTAATCGATCCGGCGGGCCCGGTGCGCGGTCGGCACCGACGTCCGCGAGACCGGACGGCCCTGCGGGACCGGATGCTGCGGTGGGCCGGTCAACGCCTCGGCAGCCCGCTTGACCGGCTCGGTCTCCTGCAGTTGCCGGAGCAACTTCGGTCCCTGCCGGACGGCGTACTTGCCGAGCTTTCTGCCGATGCTGCCCCACGTGCTCGCCATGGGGTCCGAGCTTAGTGGCGCCGGGCTCGAGCTTCTCGGCTCGCGCGGACGCGGGCCACCCTCGATGTGTACGCCCACCCGCGTGCAGGGGATGATGGGTGGGCACGGGACGCGGTCGATGCGATCCTGGTGCGGGACCAGTGCGGGACGGGCGACCGAACCGGGCCGATGCCGGCGCGCGAGTGAGACGAGGGAATAGGGCTTGAGCAGCAACTTTGCGGAGAAGACGTTCACGGATCCGTCGAAGATCCGGAACTTCTGCATCATCGCGCACATCGACCACGGCAAGTCGACGCTCGCCGACCGGATGCTGCAGCTCACCGGCGTCGTCGAGGAGCGCGCGATGCGCGCGCAGTATCTCGACCGCATGGACATCGAGCGCGAGCGCGGCATCACCATCAAGGCGCAGAACGTGCGGCTGCCGTGGACGGTCGAGAACGAGGACGGCACGACCGAAGAGATCGTCCTGCACCTGATCGACACGCCCGGTCACGTCGACTTCACGTACGAGGTCTCCCGCGCGCTCGAGGCCTGCGAGGGCGCGGTGCTGCTGGTCGACGCCGCCCAGGGCATCGAGGCGCAGACGCTGGCCAACCTGTACCTGGCGATGGAGAAGGACCTCACCATCATCCCGGTGCTCAACAAGATCGACCTGCCCGCCGCGGACCCGGAGCGGTACGCCGCCGAGATCGCGCACATCGTCGGCTGCGAGCCGGAGGACGTGCTGCGGGTGTCCGGCAAGACCGGTGTCGGCGTGAAGGAACTGCTCGACGAGGTCGTCAAGCAGGTGCCCGCGCCCGTGGGCGACGCGGACGGTCCGGCCCGCGCGATGATCTTCGACTCCGTGTACGACGCGTACCGCGGCGTCGTGACCTACGTGCGTGTGGTGGACGGCAAGATCCGCCCCCGCGAGAAGATCACGATGATGTCGACCGGGACGACGCACGAGTTGCTCGAGGTGGGAATCATCTCGCCCGAGCCCAAGGCCGCCACCGGCCTGGGCGTCGGCGAGGTCGGTTACCTGATCACCGGCGTCAAGGACGTGCGCCAGTCGCGGGTCGGCGACACGGTCACCACCTTCCGTAACGGTGCGGAAGAGCCGTTGACCGGTTACCGCGACCCCAAGCCGATGGTCTACTCCGGTCTGTACCCGATGGACGGTTCCGACTACCCGGTGCTGCGCGACGCGCTGGACAAGCTGCGGCTCAACGACGCGGCCCTGGCCTACGAGCCGGAGACCTCGGTGGCCCTCGGTTTCGGATTCCGTTGTGGCTTCCTCGGTCTGCTGCACATGGAGATCACCCGGGACCGGCTCGAGCGGGAGTTCGGTCTCGACCTGATCTCCACCGCGCCCAACGTGGTGTACCGAGTGGTGATGGAGGACGGCACCGAGCACGAGGTGACCAATCCGTCCTACTGGCCGGAGGGCAAGGTGCGCGAGGTGTACGAGCCGATGGCCAAGTGCACCGTCATCGCCCCGAGCGAGTACACCGGTGCGATCATGGAGCTGTGCCAGTCTCGCCGCGGCGAACTCGGTGGCATGGACTACCTGTCGGAGACCCGCGTCGAGTTGCGCTACACGCTGCCGATGGGCGAGATCATGTTCGACTTCTTCGACGCTCTCAAGTCGCGGACCAAGGGCTACGCGAGCCTCGACTACGAGGAGGCCGGCGAGCAGCAGGCCGCGCTGGTGAAGGTGGACATCCTGCTCCAGGGTGAGACCGTCGACGCGTTCAGCGCGATCGTGCACAAGGACGCCGCGTTCGCCTACGGCAACAAGATGACCACCAAGCTTCGCGAGCTGATCCCGCGCCAGCAGTTCGAGGTGCCGATCCAGGCCGCGATCGGATCGAAGATCATTGCGCGAGAGAACATCCGGGCCATCCGCAAGGACGTGCTCGCGAAGTGCTACGGCGGCGACATCTCCCGTAAGCGCAAGCTGCTCGAGAAGCAGAAGGAGGGCAAGAAGCGGATGAAGACCATCGGTCGGGTCGAGGTTCCGCAGGAAGCCTTCGTTGCTGCGTTGTCGAACGAGTCGGTGGCGGACAAGCCCAAGGGCAAGTAGGAGGACACTCGATGATCGGCACCTGGTTGACCCGCGAGCTCGGGCTGGAGGTGCCGGTCTTCGGTGCCCCCATGGGCGGGCGGGCCGGTGGCCGGCTCGCCGGTGAGGTGACCCGCGCCGGCGGTCTGGGGCTGCTCGGTGCCGCCCGGTACGCCACCCCCGAGTGGATCGCCGAGGAATCGGCGGTCGCCCGCGAGATCGGGGGCGGGCTGCTCGGCGTCGGCCTGATGACGTGGTCACTGGACGCCGACGACACTCTGCTCGACGCTGCGCTCGCCGAGAAGCCGCGCGTGGTGTCGCTGTCGTTCGGGGACCCGGCACCCTACGTCGAGCGGGTGCACGCGGCCGGGGCGCTGGCCGTCTCCCAGATCAACACGATCGAGGACCTGCGGGTCGTCGAGCGGGCCGGCGTCGACGTCGTCATCGCGCAGGGCGGTGAGGCGGGCGGTCACACCGGACGCATCGGCACGCTGCCGCTGCTGCAGGAGGTGCTGGACGCGACGGACCTGCCCGTGCTCGCGGCCGGCGGCATCGGGACCGGCCGGGGCCTGGCGGCCGTGCTCGCGGCCGGTGCGGACGGCGCGATGATCGGCACCGCGCTGCTGGCCAGCCCGGAAACGGTCGGACCGGAGTACGCGCGGGCTCGGCTGATCGACGCGGGCAGTGCCGACACGGTGTACACGTCGATCTTCGACCAGGCCCGGGACCAGCCGTGGCCCGCCCGCTGGGGTGGGCGGGCGCTCACGAACGACTACACCGACAAGTGGCACGGGCAGGGCGCGGACAACGACACCCTCGCGGCCGCTTACGATCCCGCCGACCCCCGACAGGGGGTCGTGTACGCGGGCGAGGCGGCCGGCCTGGTCACCTCGGAACGTCCGGCGGGCGAGGTGGTGCGCACCATCGCGGCCGACGCGGAACGGTTGCTGCGGCGCCGGTACTGACGCGGGGCGGCTAGGCGGGACGGTGGCAGACGGCCTCGACGTTGTTGCCGTCCGGATCGCGCACGAACGCGCCGTAGTAGCCGGGGTGGTACTCCGGCCACTCGCGCGGCTCGTGCAGCACCTCGGCGCCCCTCTCGACGGCAGCGGCGAAGAACGCGTCGACCGCGGCGCGCGACTCGGCGGAGAACGCGATGTGGTTCTCGCGGAAGCCCGCGTCGGCGGGCACCAGCGGACTGATCCAGAAGTCCGGGTGCGGCGGCGCCCCGTATCCGATGACGCCGGGGGCGGGCTCCACGAGTCGCTTTCCGCCGAGCGGAGCGAGCACGGCGTCGTAGAAGGTGGCAGCGGACTCGACGTCGGCGCATTGGATACCCACATGATCCAGCATTCGTCGATCCTGGCACAGCGGGTGCGCCCCGGGGGCCGGTACGGCGGACGGAACGAATCGCACCGACCCCCGCCCGCCGTCACGACGGGGTGCGGACCACCTGACCGACGCGCAGGACCCCGCGCGGGTCGTGCCGGTCGGCCAGCGCACCGAGCCAGTGCCGGGTGTCCTCGTCGTAGCACTGGGCGATCCGCGCCGGATCGGCACTGGCGGAGAAGTTCGGCAGCGCGCCCCCGGTGGCCCAGGGCGCCAGCGACCGCACGACGACGTGCGCGTGCTCGGGGACCGGCCGGGCGAGGGGTGGGGCGGACACTCCCGCGACCATCAGCCCGAACGCGGCGTCGCGATGGCAGAAGGCGCTGCGGTGCCGCGGTTCGCGGGCCAGCGCGCCGCCGAGCAACCGGAGCTCGATCACCGTCTGCGGCGACCCGGAGCCGGGACCGGCGACCGCGAGCAACGCGTCGACGGCCTCGTGGGTCAGGGCGCCGGTGAGCGCGCTGAGCTCGTGCGTCGGCATCGGGTCCACCGGATCGGCGTGGATCGCCGACAGCGCCGCGTACGGCATCGGGCCGACGGCATCGATCAGCGGGGTCGCCACGGCGCGCAGGCGCGCGATCAGCGAGTCGGCCTCGGAAGTGTCTGCGACACTGGCGAATCTGACCGCGAGTGTCAGCCGTCCCGCCAGCGGCGGCGGGATCTGCGGCAGCGGTGGCAACTGCAGGAACGCGATCGAGGTCGAGCTGTGCTCGGGCAGGTCCTGGCACCAGTCGAGCCACGCGTGGGCCACGGCGGCCGCATCCGCACCGTCGAAGTAGAGGGCGCCGCCGTGGATCCGGCTGATCGGCAGCAGCTCGATCTCCACCGCCGTCACGATCCCGAGTGTCGCCTTGCCGCCACGCAGGCCCCAGAACAGCTCGGCGTGCCGGTCGGGGGTGACGTGCAGCCGCTCGCCGTCCCCGGTGACGATGTCGAACGAGCGCACGTGGTCGGAGGACAGCCCGTAGGTCCGCACCAGCGGGCCGATGCCCGCTCCGGTGAGGAAGCCGGCCACTCCGACCGTCGCGGACGAGCCGGCCAGCGGGGCCAGGTCGTGCGGGGCGGCCGCGGCCAGGACGTCCTGCCAGATCGCGCCCGACCCGACGCGCGCGGTGCGGGAGTCCGGGTCGACGACGCACTCGTTCAGCCGTCCGGTGTGCACCAGCAGCACGTCCCCGTCCAGGGGCACGGCGCCGTGGCCGGTGCGCTGCACCGCAACCCGGAGCCCGTGCTCGGCGGCGAACCGCACGGTCGCCGCGACGTCGTCGGCGTCCGCCACGGCGACCACGGCGCGCGGCGTCACCGGAATCGAGAGGTTCCACGGCGTCGCCAACTCGTATCCGGGTTCGCCCGGCAGGGCGACCGAGCCGGTGAGACGTGGCCGCAACGACTCGATCGCCGCGTCGATTGTCGGGGTCTGGAGCTCCATCGAACTTCCTTTCGTCGGCGCCTTCGCGGCGTGGACGAAACGATGGTCGAGCCCTCTTGGGCGGTTCTTGTACCGGATCCGACGGACGATCCAAGAATTCGCCAAGCCGACGGCCGGATCAGCCGAGCAGGGACCGCGCCTGTGCAGCGAGCCCGTGCATGCCGCGGCGCTCGGCCTCGTCCGCGACGGCCACGAGCTCGCTGGTGCGTGCGTCGGAGGCGGGCGCGAGTTGCGCGCGGAACAGCCTGCAGCGCAGCAAACTCGGTGTTCCCGACGTCCGGGCCGCGATCCGCTCGGCCTCGTCCAGCAGGGCCGTCGCCCGATCGGCGCGCCCGAGCAGCGCGTGCAGACGCGCGGACGCCTCGGCGACGGTACCGACGACCCCGACCTGCCCCACGGTCGCGATGCGGTCGCTGAACGGGGCCAGGAGATCACCCAAGGGCCGGGCGTACTCGACGAGCGCCAGGTCGGCGATCACGTGCGCGAGCAGCGTCCGGTGTCCGAGCGTGGTCCACACGTCCGGGCCGGGATCGGCCATCCACCGCTCGAGACCGTCGATCGCGGCCTGCCGGTCACCCCGCGCCGCTGCGATCGCGATCGTCCACGCCCGCGGCTCGACGAACCCCGGTGTGCTGTCGGCCAACACGCCCTGCTCCCACTTCACGGTGTTCTGCGCGAGGTCGGCGCTGCCCGCGGTGTACAGCTCGGTCTGCAGATGGATCTGCGCCGCCGTGGCGTAGTGGTGGGCGGCCTGTCGGAGCTCGCCGCGCCACTCGGCGAGCGTGCCCTCCATCCAGCGGAGTTGGACGCGCAGCACCGGTAGCCGCAGCAGGTCGCAGCCGACGATGCCCCGCCGCACGTGCGCGGCGGCGGACGCGGTGTCGGCGAGGTTCATCTGCGTCATGCTGGCGACGGCGTGCACGATGACGTCGTCGACCCGCGACTGCTGGTGCGGCAGGCGCAACAGCTCGGCCGCGAGGTCGAGCGACTCGCGGCTGCGGCGCGCCACTCCCGAGAAGAGCAGGAGACGGCCCAGCAGCGCGTCGGCGATCACGTCCGGATCATTCTGCGCGCGAGCGAGTTCGACGGCCCGGCGGCTCATGTCGTCGGGAACCGCGGAGTCGGGGTGATAGCACGACCCGACGGCCAGGGCGGCGAGGACCCGGGCGTGCGCGACGGGGTCGGACGCCACGAACGGTTCGAGCGCCCCGAGGCGTTCGAGCAGCGGGCCGGGATCCCGGCCGTACGACACCCACGGCCACGCGCCCGCGGCCCGCAGCAGCGCCGCCGCCAGCCTCCCCGCACCGGACGTGCGTCCCTCGCGGACGGCGTCGAGCAGACCGGCGTCGACGACGTCGAGAACGGTCTGCCCACGACCCGCGCGGGCCAACGCCTCCACCCGGGCCACCACCAGATCGTCCCGGTCGTCGGCCGAGCGCGCCGACGCCGGCAGCAGATCGAACGTCTCGACGGCGACCTCCCACCAGTGCGCAGCGGTCTCCGAGCTCCACCGCTCCGTCGCCTCCCGGGCCGCGAGGACGCAGGCGTCGAGCGCGACCTGCGGATCGACCAGGGGCACTGCGGCACGCAGGTGGTGGGCGCGCCGACTCGCACGGTCGGTGTCGGCGGACTCGGTCAGGATGTCGGCGACACGCGCGTGCACGCGCTGACGGCGCACCGGCGGTATCGCCTGGAGCACCTCGTGCCGCAGCAGTCCGTGGGCGAAGACGTAACCACCGGAGCCGGGCGCGGCGACGAGGATGCGCTCGTCGGCCGCGGCGTCGAGACGATCGGCGAGCGTGTCCACGTCGAGGCCGGTCGCCGCCGCGAGGAGACCGACCTCGATCGCGTCACCGAGGACGGCCGCGACGCGAAGCACGTGCAACACATCCGCATCCACCGCAGCGAGCCGGCGCCCGAGGACCGACCGTACGGCCAGGGGGATGCCGTCACCGAGGCGTTCGTCGCGGGGCAGCCGCGCGTACTCGGAGACGAACAGCGGGTTGCCGCCGGTCCGATCCGACAGGAGTCGGACCTCGGCCGGTCCGAGGTGTTCACCGCAGACGTGGCGAGCCAGTTCCGCGACCTCGTCCGACGCCAGCGGCGGGACCACGACGTGCCGGTTGCCGTCGCCACGGAGCACGGCGTCGACGAGGGTGCCGACGACCGTTCCCGACCCGGTGTCGCGCAGGGTCAGCACGAACCACACCGGCCGCTGCCGTAGCGCCCCGGCCAGATACGCGAGACATCGCAACGACGTCGGATCGGCCCACTGGATGTCGTCGACGACGACCGTCAGCACCGGCGTGTCCGCGGACGCCGTCTCGATCACGTCCCGGACCCGCTCGTACACCGCGAACCGGGCCTCGTCGGGATCGACGCCGGTCGGGGGGATCAGCACCGCGTCGGCGTCGCCGCCGAGTTCGCGCACCAGCCGGCGGATCGGCCACCAGGCCGGTGTCCCGTCGTCCTCCGGGCACCGCGCCCACACCGCCGTTCCACCCACCGCGGTCGTGCGGGCTGCGCACTCCTCCGCGACGCGGGTCTTGCCGATCCCGGCCGGCCCGGTGAGCGCGAGCCATCGCGTGGAACCGGCGAGGACGTCGTCGAGCATGCGGTCGATCGTGGCCGTCTCGTTGCCGCGTCCGACGAACGGGCGGGCCGGCCTGCTCGCGGCGGCCGAATCCTGCGGACCGGTGTCGGAG
This sequence comes from Rhodococcus sp. SGAir0479, assembly GCF_005484805.1. Taxonomy (NCBI): domain Bacteria; kingdom Bacillati; phylum Actinomycetota; class Actinomycetes; order Mycobacteriales; family Nocardiaceae; genus Rhodococcus; species Rhodococcus sp. SGAir0479. The sequence goes on along the minus strand of NZ_CP039432.1, from coordinate 2,269,615 downwards.
GGACGCGGAGACGTGGACGGGGTGGCAGGAAGCGGAACCTGTTCGGCCCCCGTCCATCCGGGTGTACGCGGCCATGCGGCCAGACCGGGGTCGTGCCGGAGGATCGCGCCCTGCAGGTTCTGCAGTTCCGCGCCGGGGACGAGGCCCAGTTCGGTGTCGAGCCGGACGGCGTGCGCCTGGAACTGGTCCAGTGCCTCGGACGACCTGCCGGCGCGGTGCAACGCGAGCATCCGGAGCCAGCAGGTTCGGTCCCGGTACGGGAACTCGCTGCTGAGTTGGGCGGCCTCCACCAGCGCCGGGGAGATCCGCCCCAGCGCGAGCAGCGCGGTGATGCGGGTCTCCCGGCAGGCGGTCCGCACCTCGTCGAAACCGGCTGCCTCCAACCGAATCCACGGCTGGTCGCCGAGGTCCTCGAGCAGTGGCCCGCGCACCGAGGCCAGCGCGCGGTCCGCCGTCTCCAGGGCGGGTTCCCACTCGTGTTTCTCGGTGAGGCACCGTGCATCCTCGGCGTCGGCCAGGAACGCGGTCAGGTCCACCTCGTCGGAGGAGACGTCGAGCACGTAGCCCGGCGGTTGCCGCACGATCGGCGAAGTGGCGCCGGGGCCGCTGCGCAGCACCCGGCGCAGGTTGGAGACGTAGGCCTGGAGGCCGGCCAGGGCGCTGGCAGGGGCGTCGTCTCCCCAGAGGGCGTCGATCAGCCGGGCCGTCGACACCACCCGGCCGCGAGCCAGGAGCAGAACCGCCAGGACCGTGCGTTGTTTCCGCGGACCCAGGTCGAGAAGCGGGCGGTCGGAGTCGGATCCGGCCACCTCGAGCGGTCCGAGCAGCCGATAGATCATGCGTGCACTCCTCGCACCTGCCGACGCCCACGTCCGAACGGGTCGAGTGTAGGGATCGGCGGGCCGGGAGGAGACGCAAACGGTCACGAAAGGGCAGGCACGCCGGGGTCCCGACTGGCGGTGGCGGCCCGCCGGACGCGACGCGCGGGCAGCATCGCCGCACACACCAGCGCGCCCAGTGCGGCGATGAGCGCGGCGACCGTCAACGCCTGGTGCAACCCCGTCACGAATTCCGCGGGCGAGCCGCCCGCCAGCATCGACTGTGCCGGCAGGAACGCGCCCAGGCCGGCCACACCGACCGCGATCCCGGTCTGACGGAACGCATCGTTGATTCCCGCGGCGAGTCCGACATGGTCGGCGGTGCTCTCACCCAGCACCAGTCCACTCATCACCGGGTTGAACACCCCGGCCCCCACCAGGGCGACGACGAAACCGGGAAGGATCGCGTACCGGGAACTGGCCACGTCCACGACGGTCATCATCCCGAGGCCGGCCGCCACGAGCATCAACGAGCAGGTCAACGTGACCGACGCGGGGACGCGCCCGTCGAGTTTCGCGGTGGCGCCCGCGACGACGAACATCGCGATCGTCGCGGGCAGGTACACCAGGCCGGCCTCGACGGGCGACAGGTGCAGGACGGACTGCAGGTAGATGGTGGTGTAGACGAACACCGCGAACAGCGACGCCGAGATCGCGAACGCCGCGATCTGCGCACCCGCGAACGCCCGGTTCCTCAGCAACTGCGGCGGCAGCATCGGTTCCCGGGTGCGCAGCTCGTATCCGACGAACCCGAGCAGCGCGATCACGCCGACGACGAGCGCGCCGACCGTCGCCGGCGCGCTCCACTCGGTCTCGTTGCCCCGCAACAACCCGAACACCAGCGCACCCAACCCGATGCAGACCAGGATCTGGCCGACCACGTCGGTGCGTCGCGGATGCGGGTCTCGGGATTCCGGTACCCACCGGACGGTGACGGCCAGCGCGAGCAATCCGATGGGGACGTTGATCAGGAAGATCGCGCGCCAGTGCGCGAACTCGGTCAGCACGCCGCCGACGAGCGGGCCGATCGCGAAGGCCCCGCCGATGGTGGCGCCGTAGGCCGCCAGCGCGCCGGCGCGCGCCGGGCCCTTCTCGAAGACGTCTGCGAGCAGCGCCAGCGAGCAGGCGAACAGCACGGCGGCGCCGAATCCCTGTGCGGTGCGGGCGAGGTCGAGGATCCAGATGTTCGGCGCCAGCGTGCAGCCCAGCGAGGCGGCGGTGAACAGCAGGATCCCGATCACGAACACGTGGCGGCGGCCTCGCCGGTCCGCCCAGGAACCGGCAGTGAGGACCGCGGTCGCCAGCGCCAGGGTGTAGGCGTCGACCACCCACTGGAGCCCACTCACGCCGGTGTCGAGGTCCGACGCGATCGACGGAAGCGCGGTGTTGACCACCGCGATGTCGAGCATCAACATCGCGGTGGTCACACACACCACGGTCAGGGTCGCGCGGCGGGTGGCCGCGCTCGCGGAAACTCTCTCGACAGGCATGGGCGCTCCTCTGGAGTCGGCGGGGGTGCGACGTGTTCGCACCGCACGCCACCGTGCGCCCGGCCGCTTGGCGGCCGTCGGGACGAATCCTTGGATGCCGCCGGTGTGGCCGCCGCGGCGCCGGCCCGTCAGGCGGGACCGTGCGCGGGCTGGAAGGTGCCCGTGTCGCCCGCTTCCTCGGCGCGGATCACGTGTACCACTGCGTTGATCAACGCCAGGTGGGTGAACGCCTGCGGGAAGTTGCCCAGGTGCCGGCCGGTCTTGGGATCGATCTCCTCGGCGTACAGCTTGAGGGGGCTGGCGAACGCGAGCAGCCGCTCGCACAGCTGCTTCGCACGCTCGAGTTCGCCGATCTCGACGAGCGCCGACACCAGCCAAAAGGAGCAGATCGTGAAGGTGCCCTCCTTGCCGGACAGCCCGTCGTCGGTGGATTCGACCCGGTAACGGAGGACGAGCCCGTCCTCGGTGAGCTCGTCGGCGATGGCCGACACGGTGGCCCGGATGCGCGGATCGTCGGCGGGCAGGAACCGGAGCAGCGGGGCCAGCAGCAGGGACGCGTCGAGCGACGGGTGCCCGTAGCGCTGAGTGAAGACCCCACGCTCGTCCACGCCGTGCTCGAGGACGTCGGCCTTGACCTCGTCGGCGGCCCGGGACCACTGCGCGGCGTAGCCCTTCTCACCGTGCAGCGCGGCCAGGCGCGCACCTCGGTCGAGCGCCACCCAGCACATGATCTTCGACGACGTGAAGTGCTGCGGCTCACCGCGCACTTCCCAGATGCCGCGGTCGGGTTCGCGCCAATGGGCGAGGACCTCCTCGACCTGACGTTTGAGCAGCGGCCACAGCGTCTCCGGGACCTGGTCCCGTGAACGCACATGCAGGTACACCGAATCGAGCATGGTGCCCCAGATGTCGTGCTGGTTCTGGTTGTAGGCGCCGTTCCCGATCCGGACCGGGCGGGCGCCGTCGTAGCCCTTGAGATGTGTCAGTTCCTCCTCGACCAGCGTGTGTTCGCCGCCGACGCCGTACATCACCTGCAGCGACGTCGGGTCGCCGTTGTCGGACTGCGACGAGTCGAAGATGAACGAGAAGAAGTCGTTGGCCTCCCGGTCGAGCCCGAGGGTGTACAGACCCCACAGCGCGAAGGTCGAATCCCGGACCCACGCGTAGCGGTAGTCCCAATTGCGTTCGCCGCCGGGGGTTTCCGGTAGTGACGTGGTGGGCGCGGCCAGCAGCGCGCCGGTCGGCGCATAGGTCAGGCCCTTGAGTGTCAGCGCGCTGCGCTGCAGATGACCCCGCCACGGGTGGTCGGGGAACCGTCCGATCGTCACCCATTGCCGCCAACACTCGGTGGTCTGCCACATCCGGTCGGAGGCCTCCTCGAAGGTCCGCGGCGCCGGTACGTCCGACCACGACAGGGCCACGAACGCGTTGTCGCCCTCCACCATCCGGGTACGGGCGCGAGCCTCGCGCCCCTCGAGCCCGAGACGCAGGTTCGACGTGAGCCGCAACGTCGGGTGCTCGCCGGGCGCCGCGGTGCGGCACGTCGCCGTCGCCTCCTCGTACACCTTGCCCGTGTATTCCCACCGGGCCGGCGCGCGGTGGTAGTCGAACGCGGGCTCGCAGCTCATCTCCAGTTCGACCGTTCCGCTCACGCACTTCACGGTGCGGAGCAGGATGTGCTCGGCGTCCCAGTCGGAGGGGGTGCGGCGCCGGGTGGGGGAGCGCTGCTCGTTGGCGTGCCACCGGCCCATGACGAGAGCGTCGCGCACGATGAGCCATCCGGTCTGCGTCTGCCACGTGGTCTCGAGGATCAACCCGCCGGGCAGGTAGCGGCGCGCGGCGGGCACGTTCTGTCCGTACGGCCCGATCCGGAAATGACCGGCGCTGCGATCGAGGATGGCCCCGAAGACGCTGGGCGAGTCCGGCCGTGGCAGGCACATCCACTCCACCGCACCGTTGCGCGCGATCAGGCAGTTCACCTCGCAGTCCGAGAGGAACGCGTAGTCGTCGATCGGGGGGAACACGCTCCGATGCTCGGGTGCGGTTTCGTCGGAATCGCCCATCGGTGTGGTGACGGACTGTTCGGCCTGCAACGTCATCCCCTCATCATCGACCGAGTGCCCGTCGCCGTCCACAGTTCACCGAGCCGCCCGCCCCGCACGGGCCGGATCGGGGCGGGTGGAGCGTCTGCTATGGTCTGCGACGTGTCCGCCGTCACCGCCCACCGCATCCGCCATGAACTGGCGTTGATTGCCGTCGGTGGTCTTGCGGTTGCCGACATTCACTGTTGCTGACGCGGGTCTCGGCGTTCGCCTCCGCGTAGATCCCGTCGCGCCGCACTCGTCGTCGCGTGCGTTCCCGGCCGTGTGCCCGGGGTGCCGCGCGGGCGGGTCGTGTCGAACGCGGTCTCTGCTCGGGTGTCGTCGTTCGCGCTCCCGCTTCGCTCTTCGAGTTCGTCGGTCCGGCCCGCGTCGCCCGACGGCTGTTCGTCCCACTACACCTGTGAGCCTGTAGGAAGGCAATCTGATGAGGCATCCCCGTTCGTTCCTGACCGCACTCGTCGCGCTCGGAGCCGTCGCGCTCACCGCGTGCAGCGGCGGTTCGAGTGACGTCGCCGGTGGCGGCGAGACCGTCGCCGACGGCAGCGGTGGCACGATCAACCTGTTCGCGTACGCGGTGCCCAAGCCCGGATTCGACAAGGTCACCGCGGGCTTCGCGGCGACGAAGGAGGGCAAGGGGGTGCGGTTCAATCCGTCCTACGGCGCCTCCGGTGACCAGTCGCGCAAGGTCAAGGACGGGGCCCAGGCCGACTTCGTGAACTTCTCCGTCGAGCCCGACATCACCCGCCTGGTCGACGCCGGGCTCGTCGACGAGAACTGGAACAGCGACGCCTACAAGGGAATACCCTTCGGCTCCGTCGTGACGATCGTGGTGCGCGAGGGCAATCCCAAGAACATCCAGGACTGGGACGACCTGCTGCAGCCGGGTGTCGAGGTGGTCACGCCCAACCCGTTCAGCTCCGGTTCCGCGAAGTGGAACCTTCTGGCGCCGTACGCCGCCGAGAGCGAGGGCGGCAAGAACCCGCAGGCCGGACTGGATTACCTGAACAAGCTCGTCGGTGAGCACGTGAAGGTGCAGCCCAAGTCCGGTCGGGAGGCCACCGAGACGTTCCTGCAGGGCACCGGCGACGTCCTGCTGAGCTACGAGAACGAGGCGCTGTTCACCGAACGGGGCGGTGACCCGGTGGAGCACGTCACGCCGCCGAGCACCTTCAAGATCGAGAACCCGGTCGCGGTGATCTCGAACAGCCCGAACATCGAACAGGCCACGGCGTTCCGGGACTACCTGTACACGCCGGAGGCGCAGCGGCTCTGGGCCGAGGCCGGATTCCGTCCGGTCGACCCGGCCGTCGCCGCGGAGTTCGCGGCGGACTTCCCGCAGCCGCAGCGGCTGTGGACCATCGCCGACCTCGGTGGCTGGCCGCGGGTCGACGCCGAGCTGTTCAAGCAGGGAACGGGCAGCATCGCGGTCATCTACGAGAACGCGACGAAGTAGCGGCACCCGGGCGTGACCCGGGGGGCGGTGACCGGATGCGGCGGACGTGCGCCGTGTTCGGTCACTGCTGTGTCAACGGCTAGGGTGGTCGGGTGGATCAACTCGCGAACTGGTGGGACGGCACCGAGCTGTGGATTGCCGGCCTGCCGTTCATTCCCCAGGTCGTCCTGGTGCTCGCGGTGATGATCCCCGTCTGCTTCGGCATCGCCTGGCTTCTCGATCGCGTGCTCTCGGCGGTGTTCGCGGCGGTCGGTCGCGCCGAATCGGTCGATGCCGGTGTTCGGTCGGACGTACACACCGAGCTGGAGGGGTCCTGATGCCGCGCTCACGCGTGACCTTGGCGCTGATCGCGCTGATCGTCCTGGTCGTCATCGCCTGGTTCTTCACCCGCTGACCCGTCCGCTCGGCCGTTCACGTCGGCCGTCTCGACCACTGGTCGAGCAATTCGGACGCGGCTCGGTGCTCTGCTAAAGTCTGCCGCGTGTCTGTAGTCACCGCGCACGAGGTCCGCCATGAACTGGCGTTGATTGCTGTCGGTCGACTCGCAGTCGCGGACATCGACTGTTGTTGACACCTGTCTCGGTGTTCGCGCCCCGATAGCTTTCCGCGTTCCTCGAACGCCTCCCCACCTCCTGCCCGTCGCAGCGACGTGCTTCGCGAACGCCTCTCCACTCCCGAGCTTCACAGACCGACCGCTTGGTTCGGTCGATTTCGCGCGAGCACTTCTGCCAGCGCCGTCGCCGTAGGAAGGTGAACCCGTATGAATCATCGGTCCCGCTCGCTCCTGACCGCGTGTGCCGCGGTCGGGGTCTTCCTCGTGGCCGGGTGCAGCGGTGGCTCGAGTGACGTCATGGGCGGCGCCGGTGGGGGACCGGACGGCAGCGGGGGCACGATCAACCTGTTCGCCTACGGGGTGCCCAAGCCCGGCTACGACAAGGTGACGGCCGCGTTCGGGGAGACCGAGGAGGGCGCCGGCGTGCGGTTCAACCCGTCTTACGGCGCCTCGGGCGACCAGTCTCGCAAGGTGCAGGACGGTGCGCAGGCCGACCTCGTCAGTTTCTCGGTGGAACCGGAGATCACGCGACTGGTCGAGGCGGGGCTGGTGGACGCCGGGTGGAACGAGGACTCCTACGGCGGCGTCCCCTTCGGATCGGTGGTGACGCTCGTCGTGCGGGAAGGCAACCCGAAGAACATCCGTGACTGGGACGATCTGCTCCGTCCGGGCGTCGAGGTGGTCACGCCCAACCCGTTCAGTTCGGGCTCGGCGAAGTGGAACCTCCTGGCGCCGTACGCCGCCGAGAGCGAGGGCGGCAAGAATCCGCAGGCGGGCCTGGACTATCTGGGCAAGCTCGTGGGCGAGCACGTGAAGGTGCAGCCGAAGTCCGGTCGCGAGGCGACGGAGATGTTCCTGCAGGGCACCGGCGACGTGCTGCTGAGCTACGAGAACGAGGCGCTGTTCACCGAGCGCAAGGGTGATCCGGTGGAGCACGTGACGCCGCCGGTGACCTTCAAGGTGGAGAACCCGGTCGCCGTCGTCTCCACCGGACGGAACGCCGCCACCGCGGTCACCTTCCGTGACTTCCTGTACACCCCGGCCGCGCAACGGGCGTGGGCCGAGGCCGGGTTCCGGCCGGTCGACGCCGCCGTCATGCAGGAGTTCGCGGCGGACTTCCCTCCGCCGCAGCAGCTGTGGACCGTCGCCGACCTCGGCGGCTGGGACACGGTCGACCAGGATCTGTTCGAGCAGGACTCGGGCCGGATCGCCGCCATCTACGAGAACGCGACGACATGACGACGACAGTGACGACCTCGGCGACGACGCCGACCGATCGCATCCCGCCTCCCCGGAAGTCGCGGGGCGGATTCCGGCGGCGACTCGCCGTCACCGGCGCCGTCGGCCCGTTGGGAATCGGGATCGCGGCCCTGTGGCTCAGCATCATCGTCCTGCTGCCGTTGGCGGCCCTGACGGTGACCTCGTTCGAGGACGGTTGGTCGGGGTTCTGGAACGCCGTCACCGCGCCCGGTGCGCTCGCCGCGCTGCGCGTGACGATCGTGGTCTCGGCGATCGTCGCGCTGATCAACGTGGTGATGGGCACGCTGATCGCGTGGGTGCTGGTGCGGGACGAGTTCCCCGGCAAGCGGATCGTGAGCTCGCTCATCGACCTTCCCTTCGCGCTGCCCACGATCGTCGCGAGCATCGTGCTGCTGTCGCTGTACGGCCCGCAGAGCCCGATCGACGTGCACCTCAACGCAACCCAGCCCGGACTGGTGGTGGCGCTGGCGTTCGTGACGCTGCCGTTCGTGGTCCGGTCGGTGCAGCCGGTGCTGATCGAGGCCGACCGGGAGGTCGAACAGGCCGCGGCGTCGCTGGGCGCCGGCAACTGGACGATCTTCCGTCGCGTGGTGCTGCCGACGCTCACCCCCGCGATCATCAGCGGCGCCGGACTGGCCTTCGCCCGCGCGATCGGTGAGTACGGGTCGGTGGTGCTGATCGGCGGCAACATCCCGCGCGAGACGCAGGTGGCCTCGCAGTACATCCAGCAGCAGATCGAGATCGATCGCCCGGTCAGTGCGGCCGCGGTGTCGGTGGCGTTGCTGGTGATCGCGTTCGTGACGTTGTTCGTGCTGCGCCTGTTCGCGGCCCGGAACCAGCGCCGAGAGGAGCAGTCGCAGTGAAGATCTCACCCTGGGCGCGGATCAGTCTGCGCACCGTCGTCCTCGGCTACCTGTTCGTGCTGCTGCTGGTACCGATCGGAGTGATCCTGTACCGCACGTTCGAGCACGGAATCGTGGACTTCTACCACGCGATCAGCACTCCTGCGGCGATCTCGGCGCTCAACCTGTCGCTGCTCATCGTCGCGATCACGGTGCCGATCAACGTCGTCTTCGGCGTCGTCACGGCACTGGCACTCGTACGGGGCCGCTTCCCCGGACGCGGCCTGCTCCAGTCGGTGGTCGATCTTCCGTTCGCGGTCTCGCCCATCGTCGTCGGCGTCTCGCTCATCCTCCTGTGGGGAGCGAACGGCTGGTTCGGTGGTATCGAATCGACCGGGTTCAAGGTGATCTTCGGATTACCCGGCATGGTCATCGCCACGATCTTCGTGACCCTGCCGTTCGTGGTCCGTGAGGTCGAGCCGGTACTCCACGAGATCGGCGAGGAACAGGAACAGGCGGCGGCGACCCTGGGCGCGTCGAAATGGCAGACGTTCTCGCGGGTCACGCTGCCGGCGATCCGGTGGGGTCTGACCTACGGCATCGTCCTCACGGTCGCCCGCGCGCTCGGCGAGTTCGGCGCCGTCATCATGGTCTCGTCCGGCATCCCCGGACAGTCGCAGACCCTGACTCTGCTCGTGCACTCCCGATACATCGACGACCACAACACCTTCGGGGCCTACGCCGCAGCGACACTGCTGATGTCGATCGCGGTGCTGACCCTCCTGCTGATGACTCTGCTCGACCGTAAGAGGAGCACGACATGATCACCGTGACCGGGGCACGCAAGAACTACGGCGACTTCGCGGCACTCGACGACGTCACCCTGGACATCCCGTCGGGCTCGCTCACCGCGCTGCTGGGGCCGAGTGGGTCGGGCAAGTCGACGCTGCTGCGCTCGATCGCCGGCCTGGAACAGCCCGACTCCGGCACCATCACCATCGGCGGCAAGGACGTCACCGGGGTGCCGCCGCAGAAGCGCGACATCGGCTTCGTCTTCCAGCACTACGCGGCTTTCAAGCACATGACCGTGCGCGACAACGTCGCGTTCGGGCTCAAGATCCGCAAGCGTCCCAAGGCCGAGATCGCCCGCAAGGTCGACGAACTGCTCGGCATCGTCGGGCTCGACGGCTTCCAGCACCGGTACCCGGCGCAGCTCTCGGGCGGCCAGCGTCAGCGCATGGCACTGGCTCGCGCACTGGCGGTGGACCCGCAGGTGTTGCTGCTCGACGAGCCGTTCGGTGCGCTCGACGCGAAGGTTCGCGACGACCTGCGCACGTGGCTGCGGCGCCTCCACGACGAGGTGCACGTGACGACGGTTCTGGTCACGCACGATCAGGAGGAGGCGCTCGACGTCGCCGACCGGATCGCGGTCCTCAACAAGGGGCGGATCGAGCAGGTCGGCACCCCGCAGGAGCTGTACGACACCCCGGCCAACGACTTCGTGATGTCGTTCCTCGGCCCGGTCGCCCGGCTCAACGGCCAACTGGTGCGCCCGCACGATCTGCGGCTCGATCGTGCCCAGCTGCCGCAGTCGTTCGCGGCCACCGTCTCCCGCGTCGTGCACCTCGGTTTCGAGGTCCGTGTCGAGCTGCAACCCAAGACCGGTGCCCAGGAGCTGTCCGCCCAGATCACGCGCAGCGACGCCGAGGCGCTCGGGTTGCGGGCGGGCGAGACCGTGTACGTGCGCGCGAGTGAGACGGAGCGAGCAATCCAGGACTAGGCGGAAAGGCGCCCGCGCCGTCCCGGTGAGAGCCGTTGTCGGCGCGGGCAATTCCGCCCGCCGTTACGCGCACGAGTCCCGTCGCTCGCCCGAAGCGGCACCCGTGGCCGGTGAGCGCGTGTAAGGCGAGGCCCGGCTGGGTACCTGACCGACATGGATTCAGACACCGACGATCACGCTTCCGACGAGGGTGCGGGCACCAATGCGTTCGTCTTCGCGCCGTCGCCACTCCTCACCGTCACCGTCGAGGCGGCCCCCAACGGGGGCAACGAGTTACATGTACATCCCGGTGGACAGGGGTTCTGGATCGGTCGGATGGCCGCGATTCTCGGCATGGACGTCCACCTGTGCGGACCTTTCGGGGGCGAACCGGGCGGCATTCTCGTGGACCTGATCCGCCGCGAAGGTCTCACGGTGCACCCGGTCGCCACCGCGCGAGACAACGGTTCGTACATTCACGACCGCCGCGCGGGTGAGCGCGAAGTGGTCGTGGACGTCCCACCACCGACCCTCACGCGCCACGAGACCGACGATCTGTTCAGCGCTTCCCTCGCTGCGGGCATGGCGGCCGATGTGGCGATCCTCGGCGGTCCGCACTGCGACGAGGCAGTGCCCGTCGAGCTCTACACCCGACTGTGTTCCGATCTGTCGGCACTGAAGATCCCTGTCGTCGCGGATCTCTCGGGAGCTACCCTCACCGCCGCGCTCGAAGGCGGGGTGTCGCTGCTCAAGGTGAGCCACGAGGACCTCATCGAATGCGGGCGCGCCGCGTCCGAGGATCTGGACGATCTGATCGAGGCGATGAAGTCCCTCCACGAGGAGGGTGCCGGGTCCGTCGTGATCTCCCGTGCCGCGGACCCTGCCATCGCACTGCACCAGGGCGAGGTCTGGGAAGTGGAGGCGCCGCCCGTGAAGCCGGTCGACCATCGCGGCGCCGGCGACTCCATGACGGCCGGTCTGGCGGCCGCCCATGCGGCGGGCAAACCGATCGAGGATGCGCTGCGACTCGGCGCAGCGTCGGGAGCGGTGAATGTGACCCGGCGCGGGCTGGCGACCGGCCAGCGGCAGGCCGTCGAGCGGATGGTCGAGAACGTACAGGTACGTCGTCTGCGGAGGGACGGGGCATGAGGGCACTCATCGTCAACGACGACGGAATCGACAGTCCGGGCCTCGCAGTTCTGGCCCGCGTCGCGGTCGCCGCCGGTCTCGAGGTGCAGGTGGCCGCGCCGCATGTGGAGCGCAGCGGTGCGAGTGCGTCGTTGTCCGCTCTCGAGGACGACGGAAAGCTCATGCTCTCGCGCCGGACCATGCCGGACCTGCCCGGGGTGGAGGTGCTCGCGGTGGAAGCCTCACCCGCGATGATCGCCTTCGTCGCAGCGCACGGGGCTTTCGGCCCGGCGCCGGACCTCGTGTTGTCCGGCATCAATCTCGGACCCAACACGGGGCATGCGATCCTCCACTCCGGAACGGTCGGCGCCGTTCTGACCGCGGCCGCGCACGGCGCCCGCGGCGTGGCGCTGTCGCTCGACCAGCCCTCACCGTCCGACTGGGAGACGGCGGAGGCCGTCGCGTCGCACGCAGTTCGATGGGCCGTCGAGCACGCAGCGCCCGGGAGGGTGCTCAACGTGAACATCCCGGATGTCCCGATCGACGGCCTGCTCGGATTGCGTGCTGCCCCGCTGGCGGAGTTCGGTGCAGTGCAGGCCGAGATCGGCGACGTCGAGGAGAACGGGGACGAGTCGCGTGCGGTGACCGTGACGTTTCGGAAGGTGGAAATCGACAGTTCCGGCGACAGCGACGCCGTACTCCTCCATGACGGGTGGGCGACCGCCACCGTGTTGCGGATGCCGTTCGAGGTTGCCGAGGCCGACCTGGGCGACCTCACGTTCAGCCGCTCCGGGAACGCCGTCTCCTGACGGGGGCGCTCATGGGTGCCCCCTCGCGATCACGTTCGCTCGGACCCGCGTCGTCACGGCCCGGACGAGGCCCTCGAGGGGACCCCGACCTGCGGTGGCGCGCCACGCCAGTGCCAGCAGGACGATGACCACCGCTTGACGGACGTAACCCTCCGTCGGGCCGTAATGGTCGAAGTCCGAGTTCACGAAGAGGATGTGGCCGACGTAGACCGTGAGCGACATGCTGCCCACCGCCGCCAGCGGGGCGAGAATTGTGCGGACGACGGTGGACCAGAACGGCCGGGTCACGTGCGTCAGCGCGAGGCACCCGCCGAGGACGAGCAGGGCGCTGCCCATGGTCGCCAGGAGGTCCAGCGGGGTTCCGGTGTGTGGGGCCGAAAGGCCGAGCCACCACCAGGAGTTCGTGGGTACGGTGCCGTCGGCGCCGAAGGTGAGGAACTCGTCGACGGTTCGGTTCGGATCGGGAGCCATGACCCACTCGAGTCGCGTCCGGCCACCGACCGGCCCCAGGATCGCCTTCGACGCCAGCATCGCCGACACCATCATCGACAGTCCGGCCGCGGCCAGTGTGACGGCGGTGCGCAGTGAGGTCAGCGAGAGTCGCCCGACCAGGAGGCCGAGGCACACGTAGCTCGTCCACACCAGTGCCGGGAATTCACCGGTGAACATGACGTCGGAGAGGAACCGCGCGGGATCGTCCCACAGGAGACCGAACGACAACTGGGCGTCGAAGCGCTGCGGCAGTGCCGGTCGCAGCACCTGGCTGAGGAGGGGAGTGCCCACCGTCAGCACCACGGTGACCACCGCGAGAACCCGGGTGCTCAGATAGATCAACGGTATTGCGAGGAAGAACATCGCGCCGTACGCGACGAGGATGACGACGCCGTACGTGCTGTCGGTGAAACCGAGCGCGAGTCCGATCGCTGCGATCGTGACAGCGCGCGCGGCCAGCGCCCAGGCGATCGATCGCGCCTCGACGCCGCGAGTCTGGCGCCGCCGCCGGGACAGGAACGCAATACCGACTCCGGCCAGGACTGCGAAGACGGCCGATGCGCGTCCGGCTGCCAGGCTGTACGTCCACGTCGGCTCGCCGGTGGTTTCGTCGTAGGCGGGGAGGGAGTGCACCGCGATCATGCCGAACACCGCGAGCCCGCGTACCGCGTCGATCGCGGTCAGTCGCTCACTTCTGTCGACCCTCCGGACGATTGGCGGTCCGGTCGGGGTGGACGTGTCGACGTTGTCCATGTCAGCGCTCATGTCGGATCATCACCGCATCCACTAGTTCCAGCCCCGCGTCGCGGGTGTCGTCGGCAGGTCGAGACAAGTCGGCGTCCGCAAACCAGTCGCGATCGGCCTCCGGGTGCGGTCCGACGGCGGCGACCCGCCCGTTTCCGTAGTCGGTTGCCAGGGCCGCGATCTCCCCGTTGGGATAGGTGGCGATGACGTCGAGTCCGGGCGCGTATCGATCCACCCGGAAGACAGCTCCGTCCTGGAAGTACATGTGGCGCCGGCGGTGTCGCCAATCGACTGCCACCACGGTGGGGCGAGCGGAGTGTACGGTGGCGGCCTTCGAGCTGATGTAGCGGTCGGTGTCACCGGGGAGCAGGTCGAAACCGGGAGTGGCGCCGGCGAGGTAGCCGCCGAGGCAGAAGCCGAGGTACCGGCCGCCGGCGGCGACGAAGTCGCGAAGTGCCTCGTCATACGGACGCATCCGGCGCCACGCGGGGCGCAGCGTCCCGCCACCCGGCTGTGCGTAGAGCGCGGCCCCGGCGAGTACGTCGACGGTGAGCGGAAGACGTTCGCGTGGGCCGACATACCGGACATCGAAGTTCCACCGGCTGCGCCGCAGGAGTTCGGCCACGGATTCGGCGCAGCCCGGCAACGTCGCCCGTCCGCGATAGACGAGCGCGAGTGGACGATCCGCCCCCCTCATCGGAGTGCCTCGGCAGGGATCCCGCTCCAGCGGGTCTCGTCCGGCAACGTCTCGCCCTTCATCAGGAGCGACAGCGTGCCGAGGGTGGCGTCACGGCCGACCGTCGCGTCGTAGAGCACGATCGCGCGGGTTCCGACCGTCGCACCCGATGCGACGGTGACGGTCGACATCTTCATCACGCGGTCCTCGAACAGATGCGTCTGCAGGGACGCGTTCGCGCCGACGGCGGCATCGTCGCCGATATGTACGAGGTCGAACTCGGTCAGATAGGTGGTGTCCATCCAAACCCGCTTGCCGATGTCGGCACCGAAGCCACGCAGAGCGAGTGGCAGAAATGGCGTCCCTCTGAGCTGGTCGAGCAGTACCGGGACCGCGGCCGCTTCGTAGATGCCGGTCGCGAATTCCGCTCGCCGGACGAACCGTGCCCACAGCGGTTCCACGCGCGGGCGGTAGACCCCCACGATGTTGCGTTTGAGCGCGGCGGCGAACAGGACGACGCCGAGCGCGGTGACGAGAGCGAACAGCGGCGCAACCAGGACCGTCACCGCCAGGCCCTGGGATCGCGCGGTCAACGAGAGCGTCAGCAGGTAGAAGAACAAGCTGACTCCGATCAACGTCGCCGGCAAGGTCGCGCGGAAGAACTCGATGAACCAGCGGTGCGCGAGAACCTGCCGAGGGGGAGCGAAAGTCTGCGACTCGTCGTAGGTTCCGCTGTCCTGGCGCACCGGCAGGTGGATGGCAGGTGAGCCGAGCCAGGAGGAATCGGCCGGGACACCATCGGCGTGCGGAACGGTCAGGACCCCGACGAGCGACCGGTCTCCGGTCCGGGCGCCGGCCGGAACGTGCGCCGCGTTACCGATGAATGCGCGCTCACCGACCACGGTGTGGTCGAGGGTGAACCAGCCGTTGCAGAACGACGATCCGCCGACGCTCGCCATGTCCGCGACGAAACTCCCGTCGCCGATCGTGAGCAGGTCCGGGTCGATGTGAGCGGCAGTGGACACTTCGGCACCGCGGCCGACCCGGGCGCCGAGCAGACGCAACCAGGGCCCCGTGTAGAGCGTCGCGTACAGAGAACCGGTGTAGGTCAGACTCATGAGAAACAGCTTGTCGGCCAACCACTTACGGATTCCCAGCGTAGAACGGGCACTGTGGGTTCCGGTGGGCGGGTCGGGCAACAGAACTCGTTTCCCGGCCGCCACCACGGCACACACACTGAGCACGTAGAGCGGTCCGGATGCCAGCGTTGCGATGAATGCCCACACCATGCCGTACGTGAGAAGCACGTACCAGACCAGAATCAGACTGGGGAACAGGGCGGCGATGGCAGCCGCTTCGAGGGAGGCCAGGCCGAGTACCGACAGCGCGTACAGGCGCGCCGACCACGATCGGGGCGGTGGTGCCGCGGCCATCGCTTCGACAGCGGGGCTCAGTGCGGCGACGGGCCGAGACGGAGATCCCGCATACCGGCTGCGGGCGGGTAGCGTTCGGTCGGCGTCGACCACGGACTGGTCGGCGAGCATGGCGCCGACCTCGATGTGGGCCCCCGGTTCGAGCACGCTGTCGGAACCGACGAACGCGCCGTCCTCGATGACGACTTCGCCGACGATCACCCAGCCGGCCTCGACCCGCCACGCTCGCAGGTCGGTGTTGTAGCCGACCGAGACGCGGTCGCCGATCCGGACCAGAGCCGGCAGCGGGATCGTGCCGGTGCAGATCTCGGTGTCCCGGCCCACCCTCGCCCCGAGTGCGCGCAGGAACGGGGCCATGATCGGCGACCCGGCGAGCACCGGACTCGGCGACAGGGCCAGCAACCGGTCCACCGCCCACAACCTCAGATACGTCGTTCCCCACAGCGGATAGCGACCGGGGCGGATGCCGCGCGAGAGGGGCCGGACCAGTAGCACCGGCAGAACCCATCGAACACCCAGATAGGTGGGAACCGTCGCGACCAACAGATCGCGGAGAACCACGAACGACGGCCGACCTCCGTGAATGCTGTAGACGACAGACACCGGAAGCGTCACGACGAGGAGCAGAAACAACAACGCGCTCGCTTGCACCGTCCCGGCCCGGCGGACAGGAACGTCGTCGTGCCCGAGTGCCTCGGCGCGGGGCGGGGATGCTCGACGAGCGCCGTCGACGGTGTCGAGCCGGGCTGCGAGCGCACGCACCGTCGGGTGGGCATACACATCGCGGAGCCCGATCTCGCGAATCTCGCTCTCGCGCAGTGTGGAGACGAGTTTGGCCGCCGCCAGGGAGTGCCCTCCCAACTCCGTGAAGAAGTCGGACTCCACGGACAGTGTGGTCGCGTCCACTCCCAGGACGTCGGCGCACACGGCGCGTACTCGGCTCTCGCGATCGGTCGCCGGCGCGACCACGGGCCCGCCGTGGTGCAGACTCCGGCGCCGTCCGGGTGCCGGCAGCCTGGTCCGGTCCACTTTGCCGCTGGGCATGGTCGGCAGCTCGTCGACGATGTCGAGATAGGCCGGGATCATGTAGTGGGGTAGCCGTCGGTGGAGGGCGTCGAGAAGACGGTCGACGAGCACGGATTCGCCGTCCACTCCGGCGCGCGCGGGCCGATGCGATCCGGTACGCAAGGAGACGTAGGCGGCCAGCTCGCCTGTGCCGGCGACGTCCACGAGAGACACGACGCCCGTGGCGACTTCGGGATCCTCGAGCAGGACGCTCTCGATCTCCCCGAGGTCCACCCGATGGCCTCGGATCTTGATCTCGCTGTCCGCCCGTCCCAAGTACTCGATTTCACCGTCTTCGACAATTCGGCCGAGATCTCCTGTGCGGTAGAGCTTTCCGTCACCGCCGCTCGGGTGGACGATGAAACGCTCCGCCGTCTGCTCGGGCCTGCCCACGTATCCGCGCGCGACACCGGGTCCGCCGATGCAGATTTCACCGATCTCCCCGTCCGGGACCGGAACGCGATGCTCGTCGAGGATCACCACCGAGTAGGTCGGCAGCGGTCGTCCGATGGTGACGAGTCGCCCCGGTAGCAGCTCGCCCCAGGTTGCGGTGACCGTGGCCTCGGTGGGCCCGTAGGTGTTGAGGATCCGCCGGCCCGGGCGCGACCACCGCTCGACGAGCTCACCCGGACATGCCTCACCGCCGACGAGAATGGTTCGTAGCTGCGGAAGGTCACGGGGGATCGTGGCGAGGAGGGTCGGCACGCAGTACAGCTTGGTGACGCGGCGCTCTTCGAGAAAATCGGCGAGATCGGCGCCCAGTCGTCCGGACCCGGTCGGGCCGGCCACGAGTGTGGCACCGCGCGCCCACGTCGGCCAGATCTCCTCGATGGAGAAGTCGAAGGAGATCGTCATCCCCTGGTAGACGCGGTCGGTGGGTTGTACGTCGTAGATTTCCGGAACGACGTCGAGGAAGTTGCAGATGCTCGACTGGGCAACCGCGACGCCCTTGGGTTTTCCGGTGGATCCGGAGGTGTAGATCACGTAACACACCGGGTCGAGATCGGCGGGGACGTCGAGCACCGGGCGGGACGACGGATAGCGGCGGCAACTGTCGGAAAGGGTGTCGAGTTCGAGACGGGGCCGGCCGAGCGCGGAGAGAGCGTTCGCGAAGGAGGACGACGTGAGCACCAGATCGACGTCTGCGTCGGAAATGATGTAGTCGATCCGATCCGGCGGGGCGCCCGGGTCGACAGGAACGAACGTGGCGCCCGACTTGAGCGAGGCGAGCAGCGCGATGTACGTCGCCGGCGACCGCTCGAGCAGAAGGGCGATCCGAGCACCTACTCCGATGCCGTGATCGATCAACAGATGGGCGAGCCTGTTGGCACTCGCGTCCAGCTCGGCATACGTGAACTCGGTTTCGCCGCATTCGAGCGCCCACGCGAAAGGTGTTCGGTCGCAAGCATCCTCGAAAACGTGGTTCAGGCGCCGCGGGCGCGACCGTTCCCGTCGGGCAGCGGCGTCGTCCACTTCCGAAACTGCCAAATTGTGCATCGGAGACTCCAGTGTGTGCGAAGAGTTACTCCGGCCCCCCGACCGCCGAAAGCAGACTAGACGTCCGTCTAGGTCTGGCCGCAGGAATGTTAGGGGCATTCGTCGGCCGAGGTTCGGCAGTGTTCTCGGGCGTCGAGGTCCCGTCGCGGGCGTGCGGAAAGACACCGAATCACAACGAAGTTCGAAGTAACGAAAGTTATCTCCGCAGCTCAGTACTAGCCTGTTCTATAGGGCGTTTTGGTCGCGGGACTCTTCGACGGCGACTCCGAATTCCCGCTGTCAGTGCTACGGCAAATAACGACGCATCGGGACTTCACCCCATTTTTCACCCTTTATCGGGCAAAATTGAGACCGCGGTCACAGGCGGGGACGGTGCGACGAGCGGTGAGGGGACGATGACGATGGTGGATCGGCGAGGGTTTCTGACCGGCGTCGGCGCGGCGTGCGCGCTGGCATTGACACCGAAGTTCGCCTCGGCCGCCCCGGTGCCGGCCCTGCGGGCAGGTGCCGAATCGCGGCCGTTGGCGGCGGTCTACCGCGGCCCCGCGTCATCCCCGGGCTGCCCGGAGGCGGTCGCGACACTGCTACAGAACTGCCCCCGCAACTTCCGAACCGTCTACGTCGGGCCGGGCGAGCAGACACCGCTGACCGCTTCCGCCCTCGCGAATGCAGCGGTCTATGCGCAGCCGGGTGGCCCGACCTTGGCGACGGGGTGGGCGGCGATGAGCGAGTATGCCGACATCGTTCGACGGTATGTCGGGGACGGCGGCGTCTACCTAGGATTTTGTCTCGGCGGATATCTGGCCGGCGCCACTCCCGGGTTCGGCCTCCTGCCGGGCGACACCTGGCGATATATCTCGGCTCCGGACGCAACGGTGAAAACCGCCGGCGCGTCCCGGATCACTGTGAACTGGCGTGGGGCGGCGCAGACCCTCTTCTTTCAGGACGGGCCGGCATTCCGGATAGCGGGCGGGCAGGCGGAAATTCTGGCCACCTATGCGGGTGGTCAGCCCGCAGCCCTCGTTGCCCCGTACGGCGCCGGGCGGGTGGGGGTCGTCGGCCCCCACCCGGAGGCGGACGGTACGTGGTTCGGCCGCATGGACAGAACCGGTGCCATTCACCCAGAACTCGGATTCGATCTCGTCGAAGCTTCACTGGGGGCGCTGCGGGTGTGAGCCCGCGGCACTCTCAGGCCGACAGTCGCGCTCGGCGCGCTGCCGTCGACGCGGCGTCGTACCGATCGATTGCGACGTGGGCGACGTGTCGGTGCGCCCCGATGGTGTCGGCGAGGATAGCGTCGGGAGCCGCGTCGAGCGCCGCCCTGCCGAGCCGGTCGGTCAGGCGTCCGGGAGCGAGGAACCACGGGGCGATCACGATGCGCTCGACCCCTCGCGAGCGCAGGTGTGAGACGGCTCCCGCCACCGACGGCTCGGCCGCGGTCGCGAAGCAGGCCGTCGCGCCGGCCCAGTGGGTGCCCGCGGCGAGGACCGACGCGAGATCCCGGGTGCGCTCGTTCGCGCGGGCGTCGGACGACCCCACGGCGGCAAGCACGACACCGGCCGCACCGTCGTCGACACCGACACCGGTCGCGACGACGCGGTCCCGGACGGCGCCGACCAGGCGGTGGTCGTGTCCCAGGACGTCCGATTGGGTGAGCGTCAACTGCGGATGTCGCCTGCGCGCGGCCGCCAGGATCCCGGGCAGGTCCACGCGGGCGTGGAACGCGCTGCCGAGCAGCAGCGGCACCACCACCGCGGCGGAATGCCCCTCGGCGGCCACCGCGTCCACCACCTGATCCACCGACGGCGCAGTCAGATCGAGAAAACACAGCCGGACATCGAGCCCCGGCCGATGCGCGCGGATCGCCGCCACGGCCGCCGTGACCACCCGAGCGGATCGGGGATCACGGCTGCCGTGGGCGACGGCGATCAGCGGCGGAGTCACTGTCAGACCCGCTCACCGAGTTCGACCGCCGCGATGGCGTCGCCGACGAGACCGGCCGCGAGCGTGTTGCCGCCGGCCGGGTCGATCAGCAGGAAGCTGCCCGTGTGGCGGTTGACGGTGTAGTCGTCGGCCACGATCGGCTCCGCGACGCGCACCGAGATCTTGCCGATCTCGTTGAGCTCGAGCGTCTCCGGCGACGCCTCGGACACCAGCTCCTGCTCGTCGAGGCGTTCGACGAGCGCGCCCACGATGGCCTGCGTGGTGCGGGTGCCGTGCTTGAGCAGCAGGCGGGCGCCGGGACGCAGCGGTTTCTCGGCGAGCCAGCACACGGTGGCGTCGAACTGGTCGATCGGCTCCGGCGCGTGCGACGGCGCCGCGATGGTGTCACCGCGGGAGACGTCGACGTCGTCGGCGAGCACCAGCGTGACACTGCGGCCGGCGTGTGCGACGTCGAGTTCGCCGTCGTAGGTGTCGATGCGGGCCACCGTCGTCCGGGTGCCGGACGGCAGGATCACCACTTCGTCGCCCGGGACGACCGAGCCGGCCGCGACCTGACCGGCATAGCCGCGGTAATCGGGGAACTCGGCGGTACGCGGACGGATCACGTACTGCACCGGGAACCGCAGCCCCACTGCGTGCCGGCCCTCACTGTCGCTGTCCACCGGCACCGACTCGAGGTGCTCGATCAGCGTCGGCCCGTCGTAGTACGGGGTCTTGTCCGACGCGACCGCGACGTTGTCGCCGTGCAGCGCCGACACCGGGATCGCGTGGACGTCGGCGTCGTCCCAGCCGAGTGAACCGGTCAACGACCGGAACTCCGCGGAGATGTCGGCGAACACGGCGGCCGGGTCCTCGACCAGGTCGATCTTGTTGACTGCCAACACCAGTCGCGGCACTCCGAGCAGTGCCAGCACCGCGGCATGCTTGCGGGTCTGCGAGATGACACCCTTGCGCGCGTCGACCAGCAGGATCACCAGCTGGGCGGTGGAGGCGCCCGAGACGGTGTTGCGGGTGTACTGCACGTGGCCCGGGGTGTCGGCGAGCACGAACGAACGGCGCGGGGTCGCGAAGTAGCGGTACGCGACGTCGATCGTGATGCCCTGCTCGCGTTCGGCACGGAGGCCGTCGACGAGCAGTGACAGGTCGGGGGTGGACAGACCCTTGTCGACCGACGCGCGCGTGACGGCGTCGATCTGGTCGGCCAGAACGGATTTGGTGTCGTACAGCAGCCGGCCCACCAGGGTGGACTTGCCGTCGTCGACACTGCCCGCGGTGGCGAGTCGTAGCAGGTCGCTCATGATCAGAAGTAGCCCTCTCGCTTGCGGTCTTCCATGGCCGCTTCGGAAACTCGATCGTCACCGCGGGTCGCGCCGCGCTCGGTCAGTCGGGACGCCGCGACCTCGGCCAGGATGGCCTCGTTGTCGGCGGCGTCGGACAGGATGGCGCCGGTGGTGGAGCCGTCGCCGACGGTGCGGTAGCGCACCGACCGCACCTCGAGCTCCTCGCCCTCGGCCGGGCCGCCCCACACGCCCGGAGTCATCCACATGCCGTCCCGGCGGTAGACCGGACGCTGGTGCGCGTAGTAGATGCTGGCCAGTTCGACGTTGTCGCGGGCGATGTAGCGCCAGATGTCGAGCTCGGTGAAGTTGCTGAGCGGGAACACTCGCACGTGCTCACCCGGTGCGTGCCGGCCGTTGTACAGGTTCCACAGCTCGGGACGCTGACGCTTGGGATCCCACTGACCGAAGGCGTTGCGCAGCGAGAAGATCCGCTCCTTGGCGCGGGAGCGCTCCTCGTCGCGGCGGCCGCCGCCGAAGACCGCGTCGAAGCGGTTCTCGGAGATCGCGTCCAGCAGCGGGACCGTCTGCAGCGGGTTCCGGATGCCGTCGGGGCGCTCGGTGAGCCGGCCGTCGGCGAGGTAGTCCTCGACCTTGGCGACGTGCAGGCGCAGGTTGTACTTCGCGACGACGTGGTCGCGGAAGTCGAGCACCTCCTGCAGGTTGTGGCCGGTGTCGACGTGCAGCAGCGCGAACGGCAGCGGGGCGGGCCAGAACGCCTTGATCGCCAGGTGCAGCAGCACCGTCGAGTCCTTGCCGCCCGAGAACAGGATGACGGGCCGCTCGAACTCGCCGGCCACCTCCCGGAAGACGTGGACGGCCTCGGACTCGAGGGCGTCGAGCGTGTCGAACTTGTTGCCGTCGAGCTGAAGTCGCGGCTCGGAAACGATGTCGATTGTCATGACTGGTGCAACCCGCATTCTGTCTTGGCCGAACCGGCCCACCGACCGCTGCGCGGATCGGCGCCGGGGAGTGGTTTGACGGTGCATGGAGCGCACCCGATGGACGGATATCCCTCGTCGACGAGCGGGTTCACCAGGATCGAATGCTCGTCGATGTACGCCTGCATGTCGTCGTCCGACCAGGCCGCGATGGGATTGATCTTCACCAGTCCGAACGCCTCGTCGAACGAGACGAGGGGAGCGTTCGCCCGGGTGGGGGCCTCGACCCGGCGGATGCCGGTGACCCACGCCCGGTAGTTCTTCAGCGTCGCCTTGAGCGGCGCCACCTTGCGCAGCGCGCAGCAGCGGTTGGGCTCGCGGGCGAAGAGGTCCTTGCCCTCGATGGAGTCCTGCTCGGCCACCGAGGCCGCGGCCTGCGCGTTGATGACGTTGACGCCGTACACCTGCTCCACCGCGTCGCGCGTGCCGATGGTCTCGGGGAAGTGGTAGCCGGTGTCGAGAAAAAGCACTGGCACAGCACTCGATTTGCGGACCTGCGCGGCAAGGTGAACCAGGACGCCGTCCTGCATGTTCGACGCCACGATGTAGCTGTCGCGATACCCCGTCGCTTCGCTCGCCCCGGCCCCGAACGTGTCCTCCGTCCACTGCAGCAGTTCCCGCGCGGACGCGCCGTCCAGCTCCGCTGCGCCCCGCGCGGCCAGTGCCCGGAGCTCGTCCTGGGTCGCCGTCGCCAGATCGACCGTCATCGCAAATCCCCCTCGTCTGCTCGAACTGCCCACTGTGCGAAGCGTTCACCCTCGTTGCGGTGCTTCACGAAGTTGCGCACCACCCGGTCGATGTAGTCGCCGAGTTCGGCGCTGGTCACCTTGTGCTGGCGCAGCTTCCGGCCGAACGCGCTGTCGAGGCCCAGGCTGCCGCCCAGGTGGACCTGGAATCCCTCGATCTGGTTGCCCTCGCCGTCGTCGACCAGCTGGCCCTTGAACCCGATGTCGGCGATCTGGGAGCGGCCGCACGAATTGGGGCAGCCGTTGATGTTGATCGTGATCGGGACGTCCAGCTGCGCGTTGATGTCCGCGAGCCGCTCCTCGAGTTCGGGAGCGAGGACCTGCGAGCGCTTGCGGGTCTCCACGAACGACAGCTTGCAGAACTCGATACCGCTGCACGCCAGCAGGTTCCGCCGCCAGTGCGACGGCCGGGCGTGCAGGCCGAGCGGCTGTAGTTCGGCGATCAGGTCCTCGACCTTGTCGTCGGGCACGTCGAGCACGATCAGCTTCTGGTACGGCGTGAAGCGGATACGGTCGGAGCCGACCGCCTCCGCCGCGGCGGCGACCTTGGTCAGGATGGTGCCCGACACCCGGCCGGCGATGGGGGAGAACCCGATCGCGTTGAGGCCGTTGCGCAGCTTCTGCACGCCGATGTGGTCGATGGGGCGCTCCGGCTTCGCCGGCGCGGGGCCGTCGATCAGTTTGCGCTTCAGGTATTCGGTTTCGAGAACTTCCCGGAACTTCTCGATACCCCAGTCCTTGATCAGGAACTTCAGCCGCGCCTTCGCGCGCAGCCGGCGGTAGCCGTAGTCACGGAAGATCGAGACCACGGCCTCCCACACGTCCGGAACCTCGTCCAGCGGCACCCACACGCCGACGCGTTGCGCGAGCATCGGATTGGTGGACAGACCGCCGCCGACCCACAGATCCAGGCCGGGACCGTGCTCGGGATGCTCCACGCCGACGAACGCGACGTCGTTGATCTCGTGGACGACGTCTTGCTGCCCGGAGATGGCCGTCTTGAACTTGCGCGGCAGGTTCGAGTACTGCGGATCGCCGATGTAGCGACGCACGATCTCGTCGATCGCCGGGGTGGGGTCGAGCACCTCGTCCAGCGACTCGCCGGCCAGCGGTGAGCCGAGCACGACGCGGGGGCAGTCGCCGCACGCCTCGGTGGTCTTCAGTCCGACGGCTTCGAGTCGCTGCCAGATGGCGGGCACGTTCTCGATCTCGATCCAGTGGTACTGGACGTTCTGGCGGTCCGAGAGATCGGCGGTGTCGCGGGCGAACTCGGTCGACAGTTCGCCGATGGTCCGCAACTGCCGGGCGCTCAGCGCACCGGCGTCGCAGCGGACGCGCATCATGAAGTACTCCGCCTCGAGTAGGTCGAGGTTCTCGTCGCCGGTGAAGGTGCCGTCGTAACCCTCTTCACGCTGCGTGTACAGCCCCCACCAGCGCATCCGTCCCCGCAGGTCGGCCTTGTCGATGCTGGCGAAACCCTGCTTGGAGTAGATGTCCTCGATGCGGGCGCGGACGTTGAGGGGGTTGTCGTCCTTCTTGATCTGCTCGTTCGCGTTGAGCGGCTCGCGGTAACCGAGGGCCCACTGCCCCTCGGAGACGCGCTTCTTGGGACGTGCCGTGCGCGCAGCCGCAGGCGGGCTGGCCACGGAATCGGCGTCGGTGGTCGACGTCATTGGTGCTCCTGAACTTCGTGACTCTCACGGTGCACCGGGCGAAGACAAGGAAGAGGAGGGCTGTTCCTCGCGGGATCGTCTTCGGCCGGCCGGGACAAGCGGGCTGAAACGGGGGAGACGAACGCAGGCGAGCGCCAAAGGCCCACTCAGGGCCGGAGAACGCCGTGCCGCGTTACACGCCGCAAGGCAGACAACAACAGCTGCAGACACGCTTGAGGTCGACGTGGCGCCTGGCCACCAATCGCACCCCGGTGTCTGTCATGCGGGCCATTCTGCCATGGGATTTCGCCTGCGTGGACCACCGGGGAGATATTTCCCCGAAAATCGCGGGAAATCTCCTGATCGACGCCGGATCGTGGCGCGGAATCGGGCGGCTGGAACACTGGAGACGTGAGTGGATCCACCGTCTCGACCCCGGCCGCCGAAGCGGCACCCTTCGAGCTGCCCGACTCGGCGCTGGCCGGGGTGGGGGCACGCCCCTTCGGCATCTACGTGCACGTCCCGTTCTGCGCGACGCGGTGCGGGTACTGCGACTTCAACACCTACACCGCCGGGGAACTGGGCACGTCCGCGTCACCACAGTCCTGGCTCGAGGCGCTGAAGCGCGAGCTCGCGACGGCAGCCCGGATCACCGGTGCGCCGAGAGCGGACACGGTGTTCGTCGGCGGCGGTACGCCGTCGCTCCTGGGCGGCGACGGCCTCGGTGCGGTGCTGGGCGCGGTGCGGGACAGCTTCGGGCTCGCCGACGGCGCGGAGGTGACCACCGAGTCCAACCCCGAGTCCACGTCCCCGGAGTTCTTCACGACGCTGCGGGACGCCGGGTTCACCCGGATCTCGCTCGGCATGCAGTCCGCCGCCGAGCACGTCCTGCGGATTCTCGACCGCACGCACACTCCCGGCCGCGCGGTCGCGGCGGCGCGGGAAGCGCGCGCCGCCGGGTTCGACCACGTCAACCTGGACCTCATCTACGGCACCCCGGGCGAGACCGACCGGGATCTCGACGCCTCGCTGGACGCGGTGCTGACCGCCGGCGTCGACCACGTCTCGGCGTACGCGTTGATCGTCGAGGACGGGACGGCGCTCGCCCGGAAGGTGCGCCGCGGTGAACTCCCGGCGCCCGACGACGACGTGCTGGCGTCGCGTTACGAGCGGATCGACGCGCGACTCGCCGACGCCGGCCTGCGCTGGTACGAGGTGTCGAACTGGGCGGCCGCCGATCCGGGCGCCCGCTGCCGCCACAACCTCGGATACTGGGACGGCGGCGACTGGTGGGGCGCCGGCCCGGGCGCACACAGCCACGTCGGCGGGGTCCGGTGGTGGAACGTCAAGCACCCGGCCCGCTACGCGGACCGGCTGGCGGCCGGCGAGCTGCCGGTGGGCGGCAGCGAGAGGCTCACCGCCGAGGACGTCCACGTCGAGCGCGTCCTGCTCACCGTGCGACTGCGGACCGGGCTGCCGCTGGCGGAACTGCACGAGAGCGAACGCGTCGCGGCCGAGCGGGTGGTGGCGGACGGGCTGGCGGTCGTCGACGCCGACCACCTGGTGCTCACCGACCGTGGCCGGCTGCTCGCCGACGGTGTCGTCCGCGACATCCTGGACTGATTCCGACCCGGCCGTCGAGCGGGAGCTACACGGTCTCGCCGCCGTCGAAGTCGTAGACCCGGGCGTGCAGCACCACCCGGTTGCGCAACGCGGACCGGACGGCGTGGTGGACGCCGTCCTCGAGGTAGATCATGCCCTGCCACAGCACCGCGTGCGGGAAGAGGTCGCCGTAGAAGGTCGAGTCCTCCGACAACAGCCGGTCGAGTTCGAGCACTTTCGTGGTGGTCACGATCTCGTCCAGGCGGACCTGGCGCGGAGGGATCTGGGACCAGTCCCGCAGTGTCAATCCGTGGTCGGGGTACGGCTTGCCGTCCCGGACGCCCTTGAAGATCATCTGTCGTTCCCGCCGTGTTCCTCGTCGTGTCTCGTGAGCGGTCGGCCCGCGTGCCGGCCCGGCGACAACCCTACGGTCGCTCCGCTCGTGGGGCCGGTAACGAAGGCGCGGTGCGGGCTGCGCCGAGGAAAAACGGCTCGGCCATTAGACTTGGCGGCGAGGTGGACGCCGCGCGAGCGGCGTCCCGCGTCCGGGGGTGTCCACGACAACTTCCGGTCTCCGTGGCGAAGTGGGCGAAGTGGAGGTGTGTAGCGGTGTCGAGTACGGAGGAACGGCGGTTCGAGGTACTCCGCGCGATCGTCGCCGACTACGTGGCCACGCAGGAGCCGATCGGTTCGAAGGCCCTGGTGGAACGGCACAACCTGGGCGTGTCGAGCGCGACCATCCGCAACGACATGGCCGTCCTCGAGGCCGAGGGCTACATCACGCAGCCGCACACCAGCTCGGGCCGGGTGCCGACCGACAAGGGCTACCGGCAGTTCGTCGACCGGATCGCGGACGTCAAGCCGCTGTCGGCGGCCGAGCGTCGGGCGATCCTCCAGTTCCTCGAGTCCGGTGTCGACCTCGACGACGTGCTGCGGCGCGGGGTCCGGCTGTTGGCGCAGCTCACCCGGCAGGTCGCGATCGTGCAGTACCCGACCCTGTCGGCGTCGTCGGTGCGGCACCTCGAGGTGGTGGCACTCACCCCGGCTCGGCTTCTGCTGGTGCTGATCACCGACTCCGGGCGGGTCGATCAGCGGATCGTCGAACTCGGTGACGTCGTCGACGACGAGGGGCTCTCGCGGTTGCGGTCGCTGCTCGGCGGCGCGCTCGAGGGCAAGCGGCTCGCCGCGGCGTCGATCGCGGTCTCCGAGCTCGCGGAGGACGCGCCGGAGTCGATCCGCGACGCGGTGGTGCGGTCGGCGACCGTGCTGGTGGAGACGCTGGTCGAACATCCCGAGGACCGGCTGGTCCTCGGCGGCACCGCCAACCTCACCCGCAACGCCGCGGACTTCTCGACGCAGGCCGGGGTCCCCGGTTCGCTGCGGTCGGTCCTCGAGGCGCTCGAGGAGCAGGTGGTGGTCCTCAAGCTGCTCGCCGCGACGCAGGATGCCGGCCGGGTCACCGTCCGGATCGGCGAGGAGACTCAGGTCGAGGAGATGCGGGGTACGTCGGTGATCTCCACCGGCTACGGCGCCGCCGGCACCATCTTCGGTGGTGTGGGTGTCCTCGGGCCCACCCGAATGGACTATCCGGGAACAATTGCCTCGGTGGCCGCCGTTGCCAGGTACATCGGCGAGGTTCTCGGCGAGAGATGACGCGCGGCCGGCAGGCATCGGACGGCGGACCGGTTCGGTCCGCTGACGCAACTGTCCACCGCATGGTGCGAACGAAGTAGAGAAGGACGAGATACCCAAAGTGGCACGGGATTACTACGGCACGCTCGGCGTCGGACAGAAGGCGACCGACCAGGAGATCAAGCGCGCATACCGCAAGCTGGCGCGGGAGCTGCATCCCGACGTAAACCCCGACGAGGCGGCGCAGGCCCGGTTCCGTGAGGTCTCCACGGCGTACGAGGTGCTGTCGGACCCCGAGAAGCGGCGCATCGTCGACCTCGGCGGCGACCCGCTGGAATCCGGCGGCGGCGGTGCCGGCGGCGGCTTCTCCGGCGCCGGTTTCGGCGGTCTCGGCGACGTGTTCGAGGCGTTCTTCGGTGGCGGGGCCGGCGGGTCCCGCGGCCCCAAGGGCCGCGTGCAGCCGGGCGCCGATTCGCTGCTGCGCACCAAACTGACGCTCGCCGAGTGCGCCACCGGCGTCACCAAGACGATCACCGTGGACACCGCGATCCTGTGCGACGGCTGCGCCGGCGCCGGCACCCACGGCGACTCGCAGCCGATCCGCTGCGAGACGTGCGGCGGCGCCGGTGAGGTGCAGTCGGTCCAGCGCTCGTTCCTCGGTCAGGTGATGACCTCGCGTCCGTGTCCGACGTGCCGCGGAGCCGGCGAGACCATCCCCGACCCGTGCCACAAGTGCGGGGGCGACGGCCGCGTCCGCGCGCGCCGCGACATCAACGTCAAGGTGCCGGCGGGCGTGTCGAGCGGCATGCGGATCCGGCTCGCCTCCCAGGGTGAGGTCGGTCCCGGTGGCGGCCCCGCCGGCGACCTGTACGTCGAGATCATCGAGCAGCCGCACGACACGTTCGTGCGCGACGGCGACGACCTGCACTGCACCATCCGGGTCCCGATGGTCGACGCCGCCCTCGGCACGACCGTCACGCTCGAGACCATCATCGACGGCCCCACCGAAATCACCGTCGACCCGGGCACGCAGCCCGGATCGGTGTCGGTCCTGCGTGGCCACGGCATGCCGAAGCTGCGCTCGACCGTCCGCGGCGACCTGCACGCCCACCTCGAGGTGGTCGTCCCGACCCGCCTCGACGGCAAGCAGAGCAAGCTGCTGCAGGACTTCAAGAACCACCGCGACCGCGACCACGCGGAGGTCGTGTCGTCCGGCTCGCAGAACTCCGGCGGACTGTTCTCGCGGCTGCGCGACGCCTTCAGCGGCCGCTGACCGGCGCCGGGCACACAGATGGCCGCGACCGTCTTCTACCTCGATCCGCTGCCCGACGTCGGGCAGGTTGCGGTGCTCGACGGCCCCGAGGGCCGGCACGCCGCGACGGTGCGTCGCATCAAGGCCGGTGAGCGCCTGCTGCTCGCCGACGGCCGTGGTGGCGTCGCCGACGCGACGGTGACCGCCGCCGCGAAGGACCGGCTCGACCTCGAGGTCACCGCGCGCCGCGACCAGCGGCCCTCGGCGCCGACGGTGACGCTGGTGCAGGCGCTGCCCAAGGCGGAACGTTCCGAACTCGCCGTCGAACTCGCGACGGAGGCGGGTGTCGACGCTGTGGTGCCGTGGCAGTCGGCGCGGTGCGTCGCCCGGTGGGAGGGCGCCAAGATCGGTAAGGGCGTGACCCGCTGGCGCAACGCGGCGCTCGCGGCCGCCAAGCAGTCGCGGCGTGCGTTCGTCCCGGAGGTCGCCGAACTGCACCACACGGCCCAGGTTCTCGAGCTCGTTCGCGACGTCGTCGCCCGCGGCGGCGTCGTGGCGGTGCTGCACGAGTCGGCGACGTCGCCGTTGGCCTCGCTGCCGCTGCGGGACGCGCCCGAGGTGGTGCTGGTCGTCGGCCCCGAGGGCGGGCTGTCCGACGACGAGGTGTCGGGCCTGACCGGCGCCGGCGCCACCGCGGTGCTGTTGGGCCCCACCGTGTTGCGCACCTCCACCGCGGGGGCGGTGGCGCTGGGCGCGATCGGGGTGCTCACCGACCGGTGGTCCTCGGCGCCGCTGGACTGAGGCACGGCGGCGCAGCCGCCCACCCGACCGACAGAGGAGTGACGAGCTTGCCCAGGACCCGCATCGAGTACGGCCCCGAACCGCAGCAGTTCGGTCACTTCTACGCACCGGACGGAAGCGTCGAGGGCCCGGTACCGGTCGTCATGGTGATCCACGGCGGCTTCTGGAGCGGGCAGTACCACCTCAATCTCGGGACCGCGTTCTCGGTCGAGCTGGCCCGCAGCGGGGCCGCGGTCTGGAACGTCGAGTACCGCCGGATCGGCGCGGGCGGACGGTGGCCCGAGATGTCGGCCGACGTCGTCTCGGCGCTCGACGCGGTCGCCGGGCCCGTCGCAGCCGCCTCACCGGTGCCGCTGGACCTCGGTCGGGTCCGCATCGTCGGCCACTCGGCGGGCGGCCAGCTCGCGGTGTGGCTTGCCGGACAACGCGATACCGTGATCCGCCCCGAGCTGGTCGTGTCCCAGGCGGGCGCGCTGGACCTGGCGTCGCCGGGTGAGCGTGGCCGGCGCGTGAGCTACATCGAGGACCTCTTCGGCGTCCCGTTCGACCACGATCCGGATCTCTACCGGTCGGCGTCGCCCCAGCACCGGGTGCCGATCGGTGTGCCCGTCGCCGTGCTCCACGGCACCGAGGACGTGCAGGTCCCGGCGAAGATCGCGTCCCGGTACCGCGACGCGGCACACGCGGCGGGGGATTCGGTGGAGCTGCATCTGGTCGAGGGTGAGGACCATTTCGCGTTCCTCGACCCGAACACCCGGAGCTGGAAGATCTCCCGCGAGCTGTTGCTGGGCGCTCAGTCCTGACCCACGGTGGTGCGGCTCGGCAGGATCGCCGCCACCACCACCGCGCCGACCGCGAGCGCGAGCCCGCCCACGAGGCTGGCACGGGAGATCGCGTCCGTGAACGCGACCGTCGCGGCATCCATCAGCGGCTGTGCCTGCGCGGCGCCGAGCGGGTTCTTCGCCAGCTCGCCGGCGACGATCACGGCGCCACCGACCGACTCGCCCGACGCCTGCAGGCCCTGCGCCACCAGATCCGCCTGTGGGCCGGTGAGTTTCGGGACCGGCAGTGCGGCCAGGAAGCCCGCGATGCCGTCCTTGTACGCCGCGGCGAGGACGGAGCCGAGGATCGCGATACCGAGCGAGCCGCCGAGTTCGATCGCGGTGTCGTTGAGGCCACCCGCCGCGCCCAGGTCCTTGTCCGGGAAGCTGCCCATGATGGCGTCGGTCGCGGGGGAGACCGCCAGCCCCACACCGACACCGAGCAGGACGAGGGTGGGCACGAAGTCGAGATAGCCGGAGGCCGCGTCGATCCGGACGAGCACCAGGACACCCGCCGCTGCGACCAGCATGCCGCCCGCGACGATCGACCGGGTGCCCACGCGCGGGGCCAACCGGGCACTGGCCGCGGCGCCCACCGACACCGCGGCCGCGAGCGGCAGCAGGCGGACGCCGGTGTCGAGCGGGCCGAAACCGAGCACGAACTGGAACTGCTGGGCGATGAAGAACATCGCACCGAACGCCGCCAGGAACACGAGCAGCACCGCGAGCGCCGCGCCGCCGACGGCGCGCTCACCGAGTTTGCGCACGTTCAGCAGCGGCTGCGGATGACGCAGTTCCCAGGCGAGGAATGCCGCCAGCCCGACCGCGGAGGCGGCCGCTGTGGTGAGAGCCGTTGCACCCCAGCCGAAGTGGAATCCGTCGATGATCGCGAAGACGAGGCCGCCGATCGTCACCACCGACAGCAGCCCGCCGAACCAGTCGACGCGGCCCAGCCCGTGGGCCCTCGACGGGGGCACCAGCACGAGGGCCGCCACGATCGCGCACGCCGCGATCGGGACGTTGATGAGGAAGGTGGAGTGCCACGAGTGGTTCTCGAGCAGCCAGCCGGCCAGCAGCGGGCCCAGAGCGATCGCGAGACCGGAGGTGGCCGCCCACGCCGCGATCGCGCGAGCCCGCTCGGCGGCCGGGAAGGTCGCGACCAGGAGGGACAACGTCGCGGGCATGATGATCGCGGCGCCGACGCCCATGACCATCCGTGCCCCGATCACCGCCGTCGTGCCGTCGGCCAGACTGCCGAACACCGCGCCGCCGCCGAAGACGACAAGACCCGCGAACAGTGCCCCGCGCCGGCTGTACTTGTCGCCCAGGACGCCGAACAGCAACATCAACGCGGCGTACGGGACGGTGTAGCCGTCGATGACCCATTGCAGGTCCGCACTCGACAGCTGCAGGTCCCGGGTCATGTCCGGCGCCGCGACGATGAGCGCCGTGTTCGCCATGACGACGATCAGCAGGCTCAGGCACAGTACGGCCAGTGCCGCCCAGCGGCGCGGGTACGGCCGGTCCATGCGGTCGACGGGGGTGCGTGCCACCCCCGGCAACTGCGACAGCGTGATCGTCATCGACATCCCCTCCCGCGTCCCGGCGGCGCTCCACCGGAGAACTTGCACACTGATGTGCAAGCTAGTTTCCTGCACACCGGTGTGCAATACGGTCGTGGTGCACATCACACCGACGCTTCGGGGGAGGATGTGCCGGTGACCCCCGAGACCTCCCCGCCGCTCCGGTCCCAGGCGCGCGCCAACCGCGCCCGCATCCTCGAGGCGGCCATCGCGGCGTTCGCGGCCGACCCGGACGCGAGCATGGACGACGTCGCCCGGGCCGCCGGGGTGGTGCGGCGCACGGTCTATTCGCACTTCCCCAACCGGGAGGTGCTCATCGAGGGGCTGGTGAGCGAGGCGTCCACCGCCATCACCGAGACGCTGGCGTCCGGCCCGCCGGCGCCGGACGCGCCCGAACTCGCGGTCGCCGTCCTGGGCCTGCGGACGTGGCCCGTCGGCGACCGGTTCCGGATCCTGCTGTCGTTCGCTCGACGCGAGCTGGGCGAGGAGCGGATCCACGACCTGCTCGAACCGCTCCGCGCCACCAGCATCGACAACGTCGAGCGCGGGCAGCGCACGGGCGTGTTCTCGAACTATCTGCCCGCCGAACTCCTGGTCGCAATGTACGAGGGCATGACGCTGACGCTCCTCGAGCATGCGAACCGCGGCGTGATCGTCGACCGCGGGGAGACGTTCGCCACTGCCGCCCTCGTCCTGCTCGGCATCCACCCCGACCGCGCCGCCGAGGTGGTGGCGGAGGCGGCGCGGTGGATGCGCGAGCCGCAGTGAACCGGACGGTGGGTACGTCCGGTAACTCGCTGGGCGGTCCGGGCGTCGGGCGCTAGACTTTGGACACGGCGGCAACGTCTCGCGCCGCCCCCCGTGAACCCCTCGGACCTGGAAGTAGGCCATAGCCAACACGTGAGTGAACAAGTCGAGAACGGCTCGCCGCGCTACGGCGGCGCCCCGCAGAATCCTGCACAGCCCGCCCAGCGCACCGTGCGCTCGAGCATGGAGCTCCCGCCCGAGGTGGCGCCGCCACTGCTCGGGTCGTCCGACGAGAACCTGACGGCGCTGGAGAAGGCGCTCGACGCCGACATCCACGTCCGCGGAAACGCCGTCACGCTGACGGGCACCCCGGCCGACGTGGCCCTCGCCGAGCGAGTGCTCGAACAGCTCACCGCGCTGGTCCGGCGGAACCAGCCGATCACCCCCGACGCGGTGCGCCGCACGGTCGGCATGCTCACGCAGGGGCTGTCGGAGTCGCCGGCCGACGTGCTGAGCCTCGACATCCTCTCGCGCCGCGGCAAGACGATCCGTCCCAAGACGCTCAACCAGAAGCGGTACGTCGACGCGATCGACGACAACACCATCGTGTTCGGGGTGGGCCCGGCCGGTACGGGCAAGACGTACCTGGCGATGGCGAAGGCCGTGCAGGCGCTGCAGACCAAGCAGGTGACGCGGATCATCCTGACCCGTCCGGCGGTGGAGGCGGGGGAGCGGCTGGGCTTCCTGCCGGGCACGCTGCACGAGAAGATCGACCCGTACCTGCGCCCGCTGCACGACGCGCTGCACGACATGATGGACCCCGAGGCCATCCCGAAGCTGATGCAGGCGGGCGTGATCGAGGTCGCACCGCTGGCCTACATGCGCGGCCGCACGCTCAACGACGCGTTCATCATCCTCGACGAGGCGCAGAACACCACGGCCGAGCAGATGAAGATGTTCCTCACCCGCCTCGGTTTCGGATCCAAGATCGTCGTCACCGGTGACATCACGCAGGTGGACCTGCCCGGCGGCGCCCGCTCGGGTCTGCGGGCCGCCACCGAGATCCTCGACGACATCGACGGCATCCATTTCGCGGTCCTCGACAGCAGTGACGTCGTGCGGCACCGGCTGGTCTCCGACATCGTCGACGCGTACGACCGGTTCGAGGCGTCGCGGTCCGGCGAGGTCCAGCTGGGCAACCGTGCGCAGCGACGAGCGGTCCAGTCGCGTTCGCACCGGCGGTAGGGTTGTGCCCGCCCACAGTTACTGCACGACCCTGGCCGCGCGCCGGCGGCGACCGACGAAAGAGCGACGTACATGAGCATCGAGATCTCTAACGAGTCGGGGATGGAAGTCTCCGACGAGGACCTGATCAGCGTCGCTCGCTTCGTGATCGCCCGCATGGACGTTCACCCCGCGGCCGAGCTGTCGATGGTGTTGGTGGACTCGTCGACCATGGCCGACCTGCACATGCGTTGGATGGATCTGCCCGGGCCCACCGACGTCATGTCGTTCCCGATGGACGAGCTCGAGCCCGGCGGTCGGCCGGACGCCCCCGAACCCGGTCCCTCGATGCTCGGTGACATCGTGCTGTGCCCGTCCTTCGCCGCCGATCAGGCCCAGAAGGCGGGACATTCCCTCGACCACGAGCTGGCCCTGCTCACCGTCCACGGCGTTCTGCACCTCCTCGGCTACGACCATGCCGAGCCGGAGGAGGAGAAGGAGATGTTCGGCCTGCAGAACCAGTTGCTCGCCGACTGGTACGAGGATCTGCGACGCGCCGAGCGCGAGGCCGAACTGGCGGCGCGCGACGCGCGCCTTCTCGGTAAGGCCGGATTTGTCGATGGTTCCCAGCAGTGACATCCGGCCGGCGGTGAGCGTCCGGTGAGCGACGCCGTCGTCCTGATCGTTCTCGCCGTCGTCCTCGTCCCGCTCGGCGGCCTGTTCGCGGCACTCGACTCGGCCCTCAACACGCTCTCGCCGGCCCGGCTCGAGGAGATGGCGAAGGACGAGCGTCCCGGCGCCCCGCGGCTGCTGCGGATCGTCGAGGATCGCCCCCGGTACGTCAATCTCATGGTGCTGCTGCGCATCCTGTGCGAGATCGCCGCGGCGGTCCTGCTCGCCGGCGCGCTCATCGACCTCGTCGGACCGGTGTGGGGCGCGGTCGTCACGATCGCCGTGATGGTGCTCGTCGACTACGTCGCGATCGGGGTCGGTCCGCGCACGCTGGGCCGGCAGCACGCGTATCCGCTCGCTTTGGCGAGCGCGATGCCCCTGGTCGCGCTGGGCGCCCTGCTCAGCCCCGTGAGCCGGCTGCTGATCCTGGTCGGCAACGCGCTCACGCCGGGCCGCGGTTTCCGGGCCGGCCCGTTCGCGTCCGAGATCGAGCTGCGGGAGCTGGTCGATCTGGCGCAGGAGCGCGGCGTGGTCGCCGACGAGGAACGCCGGATGATCCAGTCGGTGTTCGAGCTGGGCGACACCACGGCCCGCGAGGTCATGGTGCCGCGCCCCGAGATGGTGTGGATCGAAGCCGACAAGTCCGCCGGCCAGGCGACGTCGCTCGCGGTGCGCAGCGGCCACTCCCGGATCCCCGTCATCGGCGAGAACGTCGACGACGTGTTGGGCGTGGTCTACCTCAAGGACCTCGTGCAGCAGACCTACTACTCGTCCGACGGCGGCCGGAGCGTCACGGTGTCGCAGGTGATGCGCCCGGCGGTGTTCGTGCCCGACTCGAAGCCGCTCGACAGTCTGCTCGCCGAGATGCAGCGCGACCGCAACCACATGGCCGTGCTGGTCGACGAGTACGGCGGCATCGCCGGGCTCGTCACGATCGAGGACGTGATCGAGGAGATCGTCGGCGAGATCGCCGACGAGTACGACACCGACGAGACCCCGCCCGTCGAGGATCTCGGCGACGGCTCGTTCCGGGTCTCGGCGCGGCTGCCGGTCGAGGACCTCGGCGAGCTGTTCGACATCGAGATCGACAACGACGAGGTGGAAACCGTGGGCGGGCTGCTCGGGTACGAGCTCGGCCGGGTGCCGTTGCCGGGCTCGGAGGTCGAGACCGCCGGGCTGCGGCTGCGCGGTGAGGGCGGCGCCGACGTGCGGGGCCGGGTGCGGATCAGCACCGTGTACGTCGAGCGGGTCCCCCGCGTGGACGCGGATGCCGACGAAGAGACCGAAGACCGAAGTGTGAACCAGGAGTGACAACGAGCGTGAGCGAGAGATGACAGTGACCGACAACGAATTCCGTTCCGGCTTCGTCTGTTTCGTCGGACGGCCCAACACGGGCAAGTCGACGCTGACGAACGCGCTGGTGGGGGAGAAGATCGCGATCACGTCGTCGCGTCCGCAGACCACCCGGCACACGATCCGTGGCATCGTCCACCGCGACTTCGCGCAGCTGATCCTCGTCGACACCCCGGGCCTGCACCGCCCGCGGACGCTCCTCGGTCAGCGGCTCAACGACCTCGTGCGCGACACGTACTCCGAGGTCGACGTCATCTGCCTGTGCATCCCCGCGGACGAGAAGATCGGGCCGGGCGACCGCTGGATCCTCGACCAGGTGCGGCAGATGGCGCCCAAGACCAAGCTCGTCGGGCTGGTCACCAAGATCGACAAGGTGAGCAAGGACGCACTCGTCGGGCAGCTCATGGCGGTCTCGAAGCTCCTGGGCCCCGACGCCGAGGTGATCCCGGTGTCGGCGGTCTCCGGTGAGCAGGTGGAGCTGCTGGTGAAGGTCCTGGCCGGCCTGATGGAGCCGGGGCCGGCGTTCTACCCCGACGGTGAGCTCACCGACGAGCCCGAGGAGACGCTCATGGCCGAGCTGATCCGCGAGGCCGCGCTCGAGGGGCTGGGCGACGAGCTTCCGCACTCCCTGGCGGTGGTCATCGAGGAGGTGCGCGAGCGCGAGGATCGCACCGAGAAGCAGGGTGAGATGCTCGACGTCCACGCGCTGCTGTACGTCGAGCGCCCCAGCCAGAAGGGCATCGTGATCGGCAAGGGCGGCGCCCGGCTGCGCGAGGTGGGCACGGTGGCGCGCAAGCAGATCGAGAAGCTCCTCGGCGTGAAGATCTACCTGGATCTGCACGTCAAGGTGGCCAAGGACTGGCAGCGCGACCCCAAGCAGCTCGGTCGTCTGGGGTTCTAGGACTCCGTCCCGCGCCCGGTCCGTGCCGCTCCTCCCGTCCGGGGGAGCGGCACGGTCGTTTCCGGGGTGGGAGCCCGATGGCGCGTGCGACGATCGAATCCCGGCACGGACCGGCCTCTCGCGGCGAGAAGGTGATGTCATGGGCTTCTTCCTGATCCAGTGGGGCGTCCTGGTCCTCGGCGGCGCCGCCCACATCGCGGTCGATCGGCACCCGGATCGGCGCACCGCGACGCGGGTCTACGAGCTGATCGCGCTGTGGGCGGTGGTCGGTGGGGGTGCGTGGACGGTCTTCGGGGGAATCGGGCATATCGGACCGACGTCGGACGAGATCGCCGACGGCATCGGGTACACGCAGTCGATGTTCCAATGGGAGGTCGGCTGGGCCGACATCGCGATCGGTGCCGCCGGCATCGCGTGCGCGTGGAAGGCCAACCGCGGCGGGTGGACGAGTGCGGCGGTGTTCGTCCTGCTGGTGTACTTCTGGGGTGACGGGATCGGGCACATCGTGCAGTGGACGGCGCACGACAACACCGAGCCGATGAACGTGTGGGCCATCCCCGCGGACTTCCTGCAGCCGCTGATCGCCGTCGTGTTCCTGGCGCTGTACCGGCGCGGCGCGGCGGGCGCCCACGCGCGGCCCGGCCCGGCCCCGGACGGGCCCCGCGAATCGTCGGTGCGGCGTGGGAGACTGGCTCCGTGAGGTTGTACCGGGACTATGCGGTGGTGCTGCGCCAGCACAAGCTGGGCGAGGCCGACCGCATCGTGACCCTGCTGACCCGGCAGTACGGCCTGGTGCGCGCGGTCGCCAAGGGGGTGCGCCGCACCAAGTCGAAGTTCGGGGCCCGCCTCGAACCGTTCGCGCACATCGACGTGCAGCTGTATCCCGGCCGCAGCCTCGACGTCGTGACCCAGGTGCACACGGTCGACGCGTTCGGTGCCGACATCGTCGACGACTACGGCCGCTACACCACCGCCTGCGCGATCCTCGAGACCGCCGAGCGCCTCGCCGGTGAGGAGAAGGCGCCGGTGCCGCGCCTGCACCGGCTCACCGTCGGCGCGCTGCGCGCGGTGGCGGAACAGGCGCGTCCCGTCGAACTGATCCTCGACGCCTACCTGTTGCGGGCGATGGGCTACGCCGGGTGGGCGCCCGCCCTCACCGACTGCGCGCGCTGCGCCGCGCCCGGCCCGCACCGCGCGTTCCACGTCGCCGCCGGCGGCGCGGTATGCGTGCACTGCCGTCCGCCGGGGTCCGCGACGCCGTCGCCCGGCGTCCTCGACCTCATGGATGCGCTCGCGCACGGCCGGTGGCAGGACACCGAGGCCGCGACCGCTGCCGCGCGCAGCCAGGCCAGCGGGCTGATCGCGGCACACCTGCAGTGGCACCTCGAACGGCAGTTGCGGACCCTGCCGTTGATCGAACGTCACCGACCGCATGCGGCGGTCGGGGCGGGTGAGGCGGTCAGGCAGGATGGGGAGCGTGATTCGACGACGCGAACCTCGAGCTCGGCCTGACCGCGAGATCCGCCCGCCCTTCCCGCACCCGTCGGGAGCCCGACCGCCCATCCTGCAGCCCGAGTTGATTCCCAATCACGTGGCGCTCGTCATGGACGGCAACGGCCGGTGGGCGCAGGACCGCGGACTGCCCCGGACCGCGGGCCACGAGCGCGGCGAGGACGTGCTGATGGACACGGTCGCCGGGTGCATCGAGATCGGCGTGAAGTGGCTCTCCGCGTACGCCTTCTCCACCGAGAACTGGAAGCGCAGCCCCGACGAGGTGAAGTTCCTCATGGGCTTCAACCGCGACGTCATCCGGCGCCGCCGCGACGAGATGCACGCGATGGGGGTGCGGGTCCGCTGGGCGGGTCGCCGACCGCGGCTGTGGCGCAGCGTCATCAAGGAACTCGAGATCGCCGAGGAACTGACCAAGGACAACACCGTCATGACGTTGACGATGTGCGTCAACTACGGCGGTCGCGCCGAGATCGCCGATGCGGCAAAGGAAATCGCGCGTCGCGTGGCAGCCGGGGAGATCGACCCGGAGAAGATCACCGAGGCGAGCTTCGCGAAGTACCTCGACGAGCCGGACATGCCCGACGTCGACCTGTTCCTCCGCCCGTCCGGCGAGCAGCGCACGTCGAACTTCCTCATCTGGCAGTCCGCCTACGCGGAGATGGTGTTCCAGGAGAAGCTGTTTCCCGACTTCGACCGGCGTGACCTGTGGGCGGCCTGCGTCGAGTACGCGTCCCGTGATCGACGCTTTGGCGGCGTCAAATGATTGAGCACAGCGGCGGAGTCAAATGATCGAGCACGGTGGCGGGGTGAAGTACCGGTGAGCGAGGCGATGTCGGCGGCCGAGGCGCTGCAGGAACGGGTGCGGACGGCGCTCGCGGGTTTCGTCGCCGTCACCGCGGACGACGACGGGTCGCTGCGCTTCGAGTACGGCGGCGCTCTGTGCTCACTGCGCGCGGTCACGCTCGCGGACGGGCTCGACGTGCTCTCGCTCACCGGCGTGCTGGCGTGGGACCGGACGCTGAAGCCGACTCTGCACAAGCGGGTGGCGGAGCGGAACGCGCAGGCGCAGTTCGGGGCGATCAGCGTCATCACCCGCGGCAAGCTCGCCGACGTCGTGCTGCGCTACACCTTCCCGGCGACGGGACTGGACGACGCGCCGCTGACCACGATGCTGCTGCTGGTTCTCTCCGGCATCGAGGACGCCCGGCAGGGGCTGCTCGCGTAGGTCGTCACGGCACCTTCGCGCAGTCGCGGCACGTGCCGAAGATCTCGAGGGTGTGGCTGACGTCGGTGAAGCCGTTGTCGTCGGCGATGGTCTGCGACCACTGTTCCACGGCCGGGCCGTCGACCTCGACGGTGAATCCGCAGCCGCGGCACACCAGGTGGTGGTGGTGCCCGGACGAGCAACGACGGTAGACCGATTCGCCGGTGTCGGTGCGGAGCACGTCGACGGTACCGGCGTCCGCCAGTGCCTGCAGGGTGCGGTACACCGTCGTCAGCCCGATGCCTTCGCCGCGCCGGCGGAGCTCGTCGTGCAGTTCCTGGGCGGACCGGAACTCGCTGATCTCGTCGAGCAGCGCGGAGATCGCGCTGCGTTGCTTGGTGGAGCGCACGCCGACGACGGTGGGGGCGCGGCGGCCGGTCGGGTCCGTCACGTTCTCGGTCATGCTTCCTCCGCGTGGGCGATGGCGTCGACGACGATGTGCGCGAGGTGGTCGTCGACGAGCCGGTACATCACTTCGCGTCCGTTCCGTTCGCCCGCCACCACGCCGGCGGTCTTGAGGACCCGCAGGTGCTGACTGATCAGCGGCTGGGTCACCCCGAGGGTGGCGACCAGTTCGTGCACACACCGCTGCGACTCGCGCAGCTGCAGCACGATCGCGATGCGCACGGGTGCGGCCAGCGCACGCAGGATCTCGCCCGCGGCGGCCAGCGTCTCCTTGGCCGGCAGAGGGGCCGGGGTGCCCTCGGAACAGGCGTGGCCGTCCGTTCCGGTCTCGATGTGCCCCGCGTCGGCGATGCTCACGTGCGGCTCCTCACCTGCGATGGACGGGCGTCGGACGGAGCCCGATACACCGCCTTATTGCAAATCAATTCCATTTTGATATGCACGAATATGCATGTCAACCGGGCGCGTGGGACGCCGCCGCGGCTACCGATAGGCTGGACGGGCGAAATCCGCACGTGAACCACGCATCTATTACCCAGATGGAGAGCATCCCAGTGGCACCCAAGTCCAAGATCGATACCGTCGCCAATCTCGCCAAGCGCCGGGGCCTCGTCTACCCATGCGGTGAGATCTACGGCGGTACCAAGTCGGCCTGGGACTACGGTCCGCTCGGCGTGGAACTCAAGGAGAACATCAAGAAGCAGTGGTGGCGCAACATGGTCACCAGCCGCGAGGACGTCGT
Organism: Rhodococcus sp. SGAir0479; assembly: GCF_005484805.1. Lineage (NCBI taxonomy): Bacteria > Bacillati > Actinomycetota > Actinomycetes > Mycobacteriales > Nocardiaceae > Rhodococcus > Rhodococcus sp. SGAir0479. Next base: position 2,228,303 of record NZ_CP039432.1, on the reverse strand, counting down.
CGGCCTCGACTCCTCGGTCATCCTGCCCCGCCAGGTGTGGGAGGCCTCCGGGCACGTCGAGGTGTTCACCGACCCGCTCGTCGAGTGCCTCAACTGTCACAAGCGCCACCGCCAGGACCACCTGCAGGAGGCGTACGCCGAGAAGCACAAGCTCGACGACCCGGACGCCGTGCCGATGACCGAGATCGTGTGCCCGGACTGCGGCACCAAGGGCCAGTGGACCGAACCCAAGGCGTTCTCCGGTCTGCTCAAGACCTACCTCGGCCCGGTCGACAGCGAGACCGGCCTGCACTACCTGCGCCCGGAGACCGCGCAGGGCATCTTCGTGAACTTCGCCAACGTGCTCACCACGTCGCGCAAGAAGCCGCCGTTCGGCATCGGCCAGATCGGCAAGAGCTTCCGCAACGAGATCACGCCCGGCAACTTCATCTTCCGCACCCGCGAGTTCGAGCAGATGGAGATGGAGTTCTTCGTCAAGCCGGGTGAGGACGAGGAGTGGCACCAGTACTGGATCGACTACCGCATGGACTGGTACACGGGTCTGGGCATCAACAAGGACAACCTGCGCCTGTTCGAGCACGCTCAGGAGAAGCTGTCGCACTACTCCAAGCGCACCGTCGACATCGAGTACCGCTTCCAGTTCCAGGGCAGCGAGTGGGGCGAGCTCGAGGGCGTCGCCAACCGCACCGACTACGACCTGGCGACGCACGCCAAGGCGTCGGGCACCGACCTGAGCTACTTCGACCAGACGTCGGGTGAGCGCTACACGCCGTACGTCATCGAGCCCGCGGCCGGGCTGACCCGCTCGCTGATGGCGTTCCTGGTCGACGCGTACACCGAGGACGAGGCGCCCAACGCCAAGGGCGGCGTCGACAAGCGCACGGTGCTGCGCCTGGACCGTCGCCTCGCGCCGGTCAAGGCCGCGGTGCTCCCGCTGAGCCGCAACGCCGACCTCTCGCCCAAGGCGAAGGATCTCGCGTCGGCGCTGCGTCAGCACTGGAACATCGAGTTCGACGACGCCGGCGCGATCGGCCGCCGCTACCGTCGCCAGGACGAGATCGGCACGCCGTTCTGCATCACGGTCGACTTCGACACCCTCGAGGACCAGGCCGTGACGATCCGCGAGCGCGACACCATGGCGCAGGAGCGCGTCGCCCTCGACCAGGTGGAGGGCTACCTCGCCCAGCGTCTGATCGGCGCCTGAATTCCCAGCCGAATGTCACATGCGTTCAGTTCGACTGAACGCATGTGACATTCGGCGTTTCGGGGGGTGTTCTAGAAGCGGCCGCCGCCGCCGCGGCCGATCCGGCCCGAACTGCTGGGGCCGCCGAACGATCCGGGGCCCGGTCCGCCCCAGCCGCCGCCCCCGCGGCCACCCCAGCTGCCGCCGCGGCCGCCGAACCCGCCGCGCAGTATGCTGTCGATGAGGATGCCGCCGAGGATGGCGCCGGCCGCGTTGCCGCCGCCGCCCGAGACGCCACCGGTCGGTGGGCGCTGGTCGTCCCGGTAGCGGTTGACGTCGGCCTGCGCGGACCAGAGCGCGCGGGAGGCGAGTTCGGTCGCGGAGCGGGCGTGCTGCAGTGCCGTCGACGGGTCCGCGTCGGCGAGTTGCTGCGCCGTCCCGAGATGTCGCTGGGCCTCCGACAGTCGGGTGCGGGCCTCGGCCCCGACGGCGCCGCGCCGCGTGGAGATGAAGTCGGCGGCGGCGCTCACTTGGGACTTCGCCGCCGTGAGGTCCTGGTCCAGGCGCGCTCGCGCCCGCTCGGCCTGTCGGGTCGCCTCCTGCGCCTGCGCCAGGACGGCGTCGAGCCGGGCATCGGCCTCGACGATCTTGGTGAAGCTGCCCAGCGGATCGGTGTCCGCTGCGGCCCGCGCGTGCTGCAGCGCGGCCTCCGCGGCGGCCTTCGCTTCCGCGAGCTGCGGTCCGCCCTTCGCGGCGAACGCGTCCGCGGCCGTGATGCCCTCCTGCACGTCCGCCATCGCCGCCGGCAGGGTCGCGATCGCGTGCCGGATGTCGGTGTCGGCGCGGTCGACGGCGTCGAGCAGCTGACGGGCCTGGTCGAGCGCCCCCTCGGCGGCGCGGATCGCGATCACCGCCGGCCCCTGCTTGCCGGCCGGCAGCGCCACCGCCTCGCGTCCGGCCTCGATGTTCTCCTCCGCGAACGTGATTCGCTCGCGTGCCATGCGTGGGTTGTCGCGCACGGTCGCCAGCGCCGAGGCGGGAAACCGGTCGTCGAGGGCGGCGAGCGTGGTCTCGGCGGCCGGTACCCGGACCGTGAGGGCGACGACGGCCTGGGTGAGGGCGTCGAGCCGGGCCGGGGCGTCGAGAAGCAGGTCGCGCATCGAGTCGAACTCCGTGACACGGGCATTGAGTTCCCGGTCGGCGCGCTCGCAGGTCGTGACGAGCTCGACCAGCATCTGCCGCTGCTGCTCGGGCGTCTCGGGGATGTCGTCGTCGAGACGCTGCCGGATCGTGAACGCGGACGCCAGCGTGGCGCGGGCCTTGTCGAACGCCGCGGTGAACGGCGCGGTCGCGTCGGGGCCGAATTCGCCGACCGCCAGCGCGAGTTCCTCCTCGCTGGTGCGGATCGCGTTGTCCATCTCGACGAGCGCATCCTCGGCGAGCGCGTCGAGGGCGGGCACGGGCAGCGCCGCGAGCGCGGTGGCGTCGGTGGGGTCGACCTGTCGGGCGGCGGCCACGGACTGCTCGAGTTGCCGGGTCCGCTTGCGGCGCGAGTAGACGATCAGGCCGACGCCCGCGACGGCGACCACGCCGACGCCGACCCCGAGAACCTTCCACGACGTGTGCGACGGGGACATCGCATCACCGAGCCCGCCGGCCGCGGCGATCGCGGCTCCGGCCCAATCCTGCTCGCGCAGGGCGGGTTGCACCGAACCGTCGTTGATCGACCGGATCTCGGAGTCGGTGATCTCCGACAGTGCCTGGGGGACGTCGAGCTGGAAGTCCCGGTCCGTCGTCGCCACCGCGAGCAGTGCGTCCTTGTTGCCGAGATCGCTGGCGGCGGCGGTCCGCTCGGCCCATGCCTCGCGGGACAGCCCGTCGAAGTCGGCGACGTAGACCACCCACAGCGACACCCGATGTTCGTCGTAGAGGGTGTCGAGTGCGTTCTGCACGTCGGACCGCTGTCCCGGATCGAGAACCCCGGACAGGTCGGTGATGTGATCGGGCAACCGCACCGGCGCCTCGGCCGACGCGGTGGGGGACAGCGTGAGTGTCAGCAGCGCGAGGAAGACGCCGACGGCCGCGAGGGCCGACGTGCGGCGCGGAGCACCGCGGCGGGAGAGCGGACGCGACTGGGCCTGGACCATGAGACGAATCTATCGGGTGTGGCGCGTCGCCATCGGCGGCCGCCGGAGCCGACTGGCAGAATCGGGGAGTGAATTCCGCGCCCAGCTACGACCCGCCGGAGGTGTCTCCGCCGCCCGCCCCGCGCCGCTCCCTCGGCGCCACGGTGGGGCGTTGGGTCACCCGCCTCGTCGTCGGGGCCGTTCTCATGGGAATCGTGCTCGTCGGTGGCACGGCCGTCCGGGTGTGGCAGGTGGCGCGCATCGACGACACCACCGCCGCGGACGCGATCGTCGTGCTGGGGGCGGCGCAGTACGACGGCACCCCGTCCTCGGTGTTCGAGTCGCGTTTGGAACAGGCGCGCCGACTGTACGAGCAGGGGGTGGCGTCCACCATCGTCACCGTCGGCGGCAAGCAGGACGGTGACGAGTACACCGAGGCGGCGTCGGGCCGGAACTTCCTGATCGACCAGGGCGTGCCCGGCGCGGCGATCGTCGCGGTCGAGGAAGGCTCGGACACGCTGTTGAGCGTCGAGGCGGTCAGCCGCGAGATGCACAACCGCGGCCTGCACTCGGCGGTCCTGGTCAGCGATCCGTGGCATTCGCTGCGCACCCGCACGATGGCGCGGGACGCGGGCCTCGACGCGTGGACCGCCCCCACCCGGCAGGGCCCCGCGGTGATCACCCGGGAATCACAGCTGCACGGAATCACCCGGGAGACAGGCGCTCTGCTGTGGTATCAGCTGACCCACTTCTCGTCGGACTTCCAGTACACGGCGGGCCAGTGACCGATCCCGCCGAACGCGCGGTCTACACCGCGCACGATCTGGAACGGCGCGTGCCGGAGGCGCCCAAGACGGCCGGGCTCGTGCCCGCCGCGGAGGCGTCGCAGCACCGCTCGGCGTTCGCGCGCGACCGGGCCCGTGTGCAGCACTCTGCCGCGCTGCGTCGTCTCGCCGACAAGACGCAGGTGGTCGGTCCGCGCGACGGCGACACCCCGCGTACCCGGTTGACGCACTCGATCGAGGTCGCCCAGATCGGCCGCGGCATCGCGGACGGGCTGGGCCTGGACCCGGACCTCGTGGACCTCGCCGGGCTGGCCCACGACATCGGGCACCCGCCGTACGGCCACAACGGGGAGCGGGCCCTCGACGAGGTGGCCGCGACGTGCGGCGGCTTCGAGGGCAACGCACAGAACCTGCGCATCCTCACCAGCCTCGAGCCCAAGATCCTCGACCCGGAGGGCCGCAGTGTCGGGCTCAACCTGACGCGCGCGTCGCTCGACGCGGCCGTCAAGTACCCGTGGACGCGGCCCACGCCGGGCGCGAAGTTCGGCGCCTACGACGACGACGCCGACGTGCTCGCATGGGTGCGGGACGGCGCACCGGCGGGGCGCAAGTGTCTGGAAGCGCAGGTGATGGACTGGGCGGACGACGTCGCGTACTCGGTGCACGACGTCGAGGACGGGGTGATCGCCGGCCGCATCGACCTGCGGGTGCTGGGGGACGCCGTCGAGGTGCGGGCGCTGGCCGAGCTGGGCGCCTCCCAGTTCCCGGGTCTCGTGGTCGACGAGTTGGGGGAGGCGGCCCAGCGGTTGTCCCGGCTCCCGGTCGTCGCGGCGGTGGGCGACTACGACGGCGCGCTGTCCAGTGCGGTGGCACTGAAGAATCTCACGAGCGAGCTGGTGGGACGGTTCGCGTCCGCCGCGGTCAGCGGGACCCGCGCGGTGACCGGGCCGGGGCCACTGGCGCGGTACCAGGCCGACCTCGAGGTGCCGCCCGTCGTGGCGGCCGAGGTGGCGCTGCTCAAGACGGTGGCCCTGCACTACGTGATGTCCGACGCCGGGCACCGCAACCGGCAGGACCGCCAGCGTGACCGCGTGCACCGGGTGGCCGAGTGGCTGCTGCGGACCGCCCCGGCCGGGTTGGACCCGCTGTTCCTGCCCGCGTGGGAAGCGGCCGGTGACGACGCGGCGCGGATGCGGGTGATCGTCGACCAGATCGCGTCGTGCACCGAGAGCCGGCTCGAGCGGATCGACAAGCAGAGTCTGGGCGCCCAGGCCAGCTGGGGGTAGGCGGCTGCGAAGCGCCTAGACTGTCGTGGTGGCCGGCCGAATCCCTGACAGAGACATCGCGGCCGTTCGCGAGCGCACTCGGATCGAGGACATCGTCGGCGAGTACGTCTCGCTCAAGCGCGCGGGCGGCGACTCCATGAAGGGGCTGTGTCCCTTCCACGACGAGAAGTCGCCGTCGTTCCACGTCCGGCCCAATCACGGTCACTTCCACTGCTTCGGCTGCGGCGAGGGCGGCGACGTCTACTCGTTCCTGCAGAAGATCGAGCACGTCAGCTTCGTCGAGGCCGTCGAGCAGCTCGCCGACCGGGCCGGCTATCAGATCTCGTACGAGGGTGGCGGTCCGTCGGTGCAGCGGGACCGCGGCACCCGGGCCCGCCTGGTGGCCGCGAACGCCGCCGCGCAGGAGTTCTACGCGGCGCGGCTGCGTGAACCCGACGCGCAGGCCGCCCGCGACTACCTCACCGAACGTAACTTCGACGCCGCCGCGGCCGCGCAGTTCGGCTGCGGGTACGCCCCGGACGGCTGGGACACGCTCACCAAGCACTTGATGGCCAAGGGCTTCGACGCCAAGGAACTCGAGGCGGCGGGGCTGTCCAAGGAAGGACGGCGGGGGCCGATCGACCGGTTCCATCGGCGTCTGTTGTGGCCCATCCGGAACCTGGCCGGCGACGTCATCGGCTTCGGTGCCCGCAAGCTGTTCGACGACGACACCATGCCCGGCAAGTACGTCAACACCCCCGAGACGATCCTGTACAAGAAGTCGCAGGTGCTGTTCGGGCTCGACCTCGCCAAACGGGAGATCGCCAAGGGCCACCAGGCGGTGGTCGTCGAGGGCTACACCGACGTGATGGCGATGCACCTGGCCGGTGTGAAGACCGCGGTGGCGTCGTGCGGCACCGCGTTCGGTGACGACCATCTCGCGATGCTGCGCCGACTTCTCATGGACGACAGCTACTTCCGCGGGGAGATCATCTACACGTTCGACGGCGACGCCGCCGGGCAGGCCGCCGCGATGAAGGCGTTCGAGGGCGACCAGAAGATGGCCGGGCAGACGTTCGTGGCGATCGCGCCCGACGGTATGGACCCGTGCGAGTTGCGGCAGCAGTCCGGTGACGCGGCCGTCCGCGACCTCGTGGCCCGGCGCACGCCGATGTTCGAGTTCGTGGTCAAATCTCTTCTCGCCGAATGCGATCTGGATACCGCGGAAGGCCGGGTGGAGGCCCTGCGCCGAACCGTTCCGGTGGTGGCGCGGATCAAGGAGCCGACGCTGCGCGACGGCTACGCCGTGCAGCTGTCCGGCTGGGTGGGCTGGGACGACATCCCCACGGTCCGCCGCCGGGTGCGGGACGAGGCCCGCAAGTTCGCTCGCGGTGGGGGCACGGTCGCGACCAAACGGCGGCCCGCGCCCGCCGCACCCGACGCCGGCACGACCCCGGCTGCGGGCGTGCCGCGACCGCGACCGAACGATCCCGCGCTGTGGCCGCAGCGGGATGCCCTCAAGTCGGCGCTGCAGTACCCGGCCATCGCCGGCACGGTGTTCGATTCGCTGCCGTCCGAGACCTTCACCCACCCGGCGTACGCCGCGGTGCGCGAGGCGGTGCGAGCCGCGGGCGGGACGTCGTCGGGGCTCGGTGGCGCGGAGTGGGTCGACGCGGTGGGCCGGCACGCCGGGGATCTGGTGGTGCAGTCCCTCGTGATGGAGCTCGCAGTGGAGCCGCTGCCCACCGACGACGACACCGCGCCGCGCTACATCCGGGGCGTGCTCGCCCGGCTGCAGGAGGTGTGGGTCGGCGAACAGGTGGCCGAACTGAAGTCGAAGCTGTCGCGAATCTCCGTGGAAGCCAACGGCGACGAGTACTACTCCCTGTTCGGCGACCTCATGGCGCTCGAGCAGTACCGCCGCAGCCTGAGGGATCAGGCGATCGGCGACACCAGCGGCGAGGGCATCGCCTGACCCTCGCCGCCGGCGGCCGTCAGTTCCGCCGCAGCTGATCCTGGGGGACCAGGACGGTGGTCTGTTCGTCGATGGGCTTCATCGGCTCGAGCCGCGGTTGGGTGCTGAGCGAGTCCGACAGCTTCTGCCGGCCCACGTCGATCGCTTTCTTGGTGGCGGGGCTGGTCGCGACAGCCTTCGCAGCCTTGCTTATCTGTTCGTACCTGGCGCGACCCGCTCGGGTGCCCAGGACATAGCCCGCCGCGACGCCAACCAACAACCGCAACATTTCCGGAATCCTCCCGTCGAAGTGCCTCCCTACATCCTGCCCGATCGGCCTCTGTTCAGGCGATTTGGTACTGGGGTGGGGGTATGGGCTAAAGTTTTCCAGGCGCCGCCGGAAAGGGCAGCGCCACGCAGGACAATCCCCTGTAGCTCAATTGGCAGAGCATTCGACTGTTAATCGAAGGGTTGCTGGTTCGAGTCCAGCCGGGGGAGCTCCGAGAGAAGGCCCCCACCCGTACGGGTGGGGGCCTTCTTCGTGTCCGCCCCTGTTCGGGGCCGTGTTCGCGGTCAGGAGTCGGTGCGCCGACCCCGTGCCGCGGGAGCGTTGCCGAACGCGAACCACGCGACCGGGCCGAGAATCGGCAGCGCCAGCGCGATGAGAATCCAGGCGATCTTGGCGGTGGCCGACACGTGCCCGGCGCGCAGTACCGAGACTGTGGTGACAATCACGAGCGCGAGCCAGACGAGCGCCGCCGCCGTCCACGTCAGGTCGTCGGCCAACGGCAATGTGGCCGTGTGTTCGTCCACGGTGAATCCTCCCCGGTTCGATGTCTCACTGCATCCTGTCAGGCCGCCGGGCGGCGGATCGGCCACTGCTCGTCGACGTCCGACGTCACCCGGCCCTCCCGGTGCAGGTACTCGACGAGGTCACGCTGCCGTCGCGCATGCCATGCGGCCTGACTGCCCATCATGTCGTCGCACTCGCGCAGGACCGGAAACCGTTGGGGGAGCAGCCGGGCCAGCGTGGCCGCGGCAAGCGCATCCGCCTCCGCGTGGTGGGCCGAGGCGAGTTCGACACCGTAATGCTCGCAGAGCGCACCGAGCGTGCGTCTGCCCTCGCGGTCCGGGTCGAGCGCCCGGTCGATCACGTACGGATCGAGCACCAGGCCGTAGTCGTCGAGGGGTGGCCACCCCAGACGCCGGGCCTCGGCGTCCAGCACGGTGAGGTCGTACGCGGCATTGAACGCGACGACGGCGTAGCCGGCCCGCCACGCGCCCGTCAGCGCCTCCCGGATCTGCCGGTAACCGGTCGCATAGTCCTGGCCGTGCGTGCGCGCCTGCCCCGTGCTGATGCCATGCACGGCGCTGGCGTCCTCCGGGATCTCGATGCCGGGGTCGAGGATCCAGTTCCGCGGCCGCGGCGGCCCGTCGTCGACGGTGACGACCGATGCCGTCACGATGCGCGCCGAGTGCGGGTCCCGGCCGGTTGTCTCCAGATCGAATGCGCAGATCGGGCGGGCCGTCCAGTTCCTCATCCACGGTCCTCACCGCCGCGCGGCGAGCCGGATGCCCGCCGCTGTCCGGGACGAGTCTGCGCGCCCGCACCGACAACCCCGCGCGGTCGCGTGGCGTACCCCACCCCGCAGGGGGAAACCGACCGACGCGGGCGGTAGCATTCCGGCTGGCGGCGAGACATCGCCGCGGAACGGGGCGGTAGCTCAGTCGGTTAGAGCCGTGGACTCATAATCCATTGGTCGCGGGTTCGAGCCCCGCCCGCCCCACCCCGGTGTGACGCGGTCGACTTCCCGCGCGCGGTTGCTCGGGCGGTGTCCGGCGCCGCGGCCGACGACAGTACCTTTTCGATCATGATCGTTTCTCCGTCGCGTGCGGCGCTGTCCACCGCAGACACCGGCTTCTTCCTGGCGGATCGCCCGACACTGGTGGATCTTTTCGTGTTCGAGGACCCGGGGGGCATCGACCGGGCCGCGGTGGAGCAGTGGGTGTCCGAACGGCTGGATCGGTCACCCCTGCTCACCCACCGGGTGGTGCCGGTGCCCGGCTTCCTCGATCACCCGCGCTGGGTGCCCGCGCGGGTGGACGTCACCCGGCACGTCTCCGTCGAGGAGTACTCCGGAGAGGGCTGGGCGGCGTTGGGGGAGACGCTCACGCGCATGACCGCGGACGGACTGCGCCGGGACGTCCCGCCGTGGCGGCTGTCGGTGTTCACCGGTGTCACGGGCGTGGCCGGGCTCCCGGAGCGGGCAGTCGTGGTCGCGCTGCAGATCCACCACTGCGCCATCGACGGGCTGGGTGTCGGGCATCTGCTCCGCGCCCTCTTCGGTACGGTTCCCGCGCCGCGCTGGCGCCTCGGCTCGCGCGTGCCGTGGTGGATCGCCGCGCCTGCGCGGTTCCCGCTGCTCGTGACCCGGCTGGCTGCGGCGGCGGTCCGCCTCGGGGTCGAGACGCGGCGCCGCCCGTCCGCTCCGAAGCCGGCGAGTCCGCACACACGGCTCAACGGGCGCGCCGACGGCGGCCGCGCGCACCGCTTCCTGCCGTTCACCGTCCCCGAGCTCAAGATCACCGCGAAGGCGTTGGGGCCGTACACGATCAACGACCTCTGGATCGCGATGGTGGCCGGGGCCCTGCGGGCGTATCTGCTCGAGAAGGAGGAGCTCCCCGCGTCCTCGCTCGCCGCACACGTGCCCCTCTCGCTCCGCGGCGACGGGCCGCCCGTGGGGAATCTGGTCGCCAACATGGTGGTCGATCTGCGTACCGACCTCGACGACCCGCGGGCCCGGCTGGCGGCGATCGCCGACACGGTGCGGAGGGAGCGTGTGCTCCTCGGGCGCGTCGGCCGCCGCCAGATGGCAGTCCTCGACGCGGTTCCCGCGCCCGCGCTGCGCCGGCTCGTGAGAAGAGCCGACGCCCGGCGGGCCGCCGCGAGCGCGGATGCCCCGCGGCACACCAACACCGTCGTGAGCAACGTCCCTCGCGGCGCGGCGGATCTCGAATTCCTCGGTCTCCCGGTCCGCACGACGATGAGCCTTCTCGAGGTGTTCGACGGCCGCGGGCTGTCCCACGTCGCCGCATCGATCGGCGACGAGATGACGCTGACGGTCACGTGCGACACCGGGATGATGCCCGACGTCGACCACTACGTCGATCTGCTGGCGAAGGAGTACGCCGTGCTGCGCGCGCTCACCTAGCGTGCTGTCCGCCCGGCGATCTGCCCACCGGGGCCGACGGACGGCGGTACCGTTTCGGTCATGACTCGCACCGCCAGAGCGGGATTGTCGACCGCGGACACCGTCTTCTTCCTCTCCGACCGTCCGACGATGGTGGGGCTGCTCGTGTTCGAGGACCCGGGAGGCATCGACCAGGTGGCGGTCGAGGCGTGGATGACCGGACGGCTGGACCGGTCCCCGATCCTGACCCACCGCGTCGCGGCGGTGCCCGGCTTCGTCGACCACCCGCGCTGGGAGCCCGTCCGGGTGGACGTCGCGCGCCACGTCTCCGTCGAGGAGTTCACCGACACGGGATGGGATCGCTTGGGGGAGAAGCTGGTCCGCATGACGGCGAACGGACTCCGCCGGGACGTGCCGCCGTGGAAGCTGTCGGTGTTCACCGGCGTCACGGGCGTCGACGGCTTCCCCGAGCGGGCGGTCGTGGTGGCTCTCCAGCTCCACCACTGCGTCACCGACGGGCTCGGGTTCGTCCACTTCCTCCGCGCAGTCTGCGGCACGCAGATGCCGCCGCAGTGGCGGCTCGGATCCCGGGTGCCGTGGTGGATGGCCGCGCCCGCCCGGCTCCCGATGCTCGTGACCCGCCTGGCCGTCGCCGGCAGCCGTCAGTGGTGGGACTCGGTACGCCATCGGTCCGGGCCCCCGGCGCCGCCGGCGTCGAGTCCGCGTACCCCCCTCAACGGACGCGCGGACGGCGGTCGCGCGCACCGGTTCCTGACGTTCACGGTCCCGGAGGTCAAGGCCACCGCGAAAGCGTTGGGGCCGTACACGATCAACGACGTCGTGGTCGCGATGGTGGCCGGCGCGCAGCGGGCGTACCTGCTCGAGAAGGGCGAACTTCCGGCGTCCTCCCTGGCCGCGCACGTGCCGCTGTCGATCCGTGGGGACGGCCCACCCGTCGGCAACCTGATCGCGGCCATGATCGTCGACATGCACACCGATCTCGACGATCCCCGGGCGCGGCTCGCGGCGATCGCCGCGTCGGGTCGCCGCGAGCGCGAGCGCGTCAGCCGGCTCGGGCCGCTCCGGATCGCCGTACTCGACGGCGTTCCCGCTCCGGCGCTTCGCCTGTTCGCACTGAAGGCGGGCGCTCGCCCGCAGGCCGGGACGGACGTCGTCCCGCACCCCAACACCATCGTGAGCAACGTCCCGCGCGGGGCCGCCGACCTCGAGTTCCTCGGACTGCCGGTGTGCACGACGGTGAGCGTCCCGGAGGTGATCGACGGACGCGGCGTCGGGCACGTGGCCGCCTCGATCGGCGATGTCCTGACCCTCGCGGTGTCCTGTGACACCGGGATGATGCCCGACATCGACCACTACCTCGATCTCGTGGCCAAGGAGTACGCGGCGCTGCGCGCGCTGGTGTGACCGCGTCCCGCCCGCCGACCGACACGGGTTGCACCACAGGTGCGGACCGTGAAACTCCCGCTCAACGGGCCATTGCCCTACTCCGTGCCTAGAACCTGTTTCAATTTGAAAGATTTGTGGCTATCGTCACAGCCATTGGTAGTCGGTATCGAAGGGCGGAAGCAATGAAGACCAAGGGCGCGCTGCTGTGGGGTGTCAACGAGAAGTGGTCGATCGAGGAGATCGAACTCGGCGACCCGGTTGCCGGCGAGGTGCAGATCCGTATGGAAGCTGCCGGCATGTGCCACTCCGACCACCACATCGTGACCGGTGCGACGCCGATGCCGTCCTACCCCGCGATGGGTGGGCACGAGGGTTCCGGTGTCATCACCAAGGTCGGCGAGGGCGTCACGGGCGTGGAGGTGGGCGACCACGTCGTGCTCTCGTTCATCCCGGCGTGCGGACGCTGTCCGTCGTGTTCGGAGGGCCACTCGAACCTGTGCGATCTCGGCATGGGGCTGCTCAGCGGCCAGGCCATCTCGGACGGCACGTACCGCATCCAGGCGCGGGGCCAGAACGTCATTCCGATGTGCCTGCTCGGCACGTTCGCGCCGTACATGACGGTGCACGAGTCCTCCGTCGTCAAGATCGACAAGGACATCCCGTTCGAGCTCGCGGCCCTCGTCGGCTGCGGCGTCCCGACCGGGTGGGGTTCGGCGACGCACATCGCCGAGGTCAAGCCGGGGGAGTCGGTGGCCGTCATCGGCGTCGGCGGTGTCGGCATGAGCGCGCTGCAGGGCGCCGTCGCGTCGGGCGCCCGCCACGTGTTCGCGATCGATCCGTCGTCCTTCAAGCGTGAGCAGGCCGTCAAGTTCGGTGCCACGCATGCCTTCCCGTCCATGGAAGAGGCGATCGGCCCGATCATGGAGATCACGTGGGGCCGCATGTGCCAGAAGACCATCATCACGGTCGGTGAGATGAAGGGCGAGTACATCGATCCCGCCATGACGCTCACCGCCAAGAACGGCCGCTGCGTCGTCACCGCGATGGGTCACATGGCCGACATGGACGTCAAGCTCAACACGTTCCTGATGTCGATGCTGCAGAAGGACCTCAAGGGCAACATCTTCGGCGGCTGCAACGCCCGCGTCGACATCCCGAACCTGCTCAACCTGTACCGGGCGGGCCTGCTCAATCTCGAGGACATGGTGACGAACACCTACTCGCTCGAGCAGCTCAACGACGGCTACCAGGACATGCTCGACAACAAGAACATCCGCGGTGTCATCCGCTACACCGAAGCGGACTGGTGAGTTCCTGACCGGGTCCGCCTCGTAGTCTGATCGGGTGCAGACTCTCGATCGGATCGGGCAATGGCCGGTGGACAACGCCTCGGCTGCCGTCGTCGACGGCAGCCGAGGCGTTGCGCATTTCGGGGACCGGCAGCGGGTCTACCCGCTCGCGTCGGTCACCAAGCTGGTGTGCGCGTACGCCACCCTCGTCGCCGTCGAGGAGGGCGCCGTGGAACTGGACCAGCCCGCCGGCCCGCCCGGCGCCACCGTGCGGCATCTGCTTGCGCATGCGTCGGGTCTCGCCTTCGGTGAACACCGGGTGCAGGCGGAGCCGGGGGACAAGCGGATCTACTCGAGTGCGGGCTTCGAGGTGCTGGCGGACTTCGTGGAGGCCGAGACCGGCATCCCCTTCGCCGCGTACGTGTCCGAGGGTGTGTTCGAGCCGCTGGGGATGGCGACGGCCGCGCTCGTCGGCCCGGCCGGCCACGGCGCGCAGGCGAGTGTCGACGACCTGAGCCGATTCGCGGCCGAACTGCTCCGGCCCACCTTGATCTCCCCACAGACCCACGCCGAGGCCACCACCGTGCAGTTCCCGGGACTGGCCGGCCTGCTCCCGGGCTACGGCTCACAGCGGCCCAACGACTGGGGCCTCGGCTTCGAGATCCGGGACGGGAAGACACCGCACTGGACGGGCGCCGGCAACTCGCCGGCGACCTACGGCCACTTCGGGCAGTCCGGGACGTTCCTCTGGGTCGATCCGGCGCTGGACGCGGCGTGCGTGGTGCTCACCGACCGGGCATTCGGTGACTGGGCCAAGCCGCTGTGGACCGAGCTGAGCGACGCCGTGGCCGACGAGTTGCGTTCCGCGCACCGATAAATTTCCAGCTACCACTGGCGTAACAGTGGCATCACAGGGCACACTGGTCGGCGGTGTGGCCTGCAGGGCTGCACGCGCTCTGGCTCATCGAGGTCGTTGGGGAAGACGTCCCTCGTCGAGTTCGGAGGTGTTGCAGTGCGCTCGTTGAACCAGTTCGCGGACGCGACGACCGGAGTGATCTACGTCCACTCGTCGCCGGCCGCCCTCTGCCCGCACGTCGAGTGGGCGCTCGCGGCGATCCTCGACGCTCGCGCCAATCTGCGGTGGACCGCGCAGCCGGCCGCCGACGGCACACTCCGAGCAACCTGCGACTGGGTGGGGCCGGTGGGGACGGGCTCGCGGGTGGCAGCGGCACTGCAGGCGTGGCCGCTGCTGTGCTTCGAGGTGACCGAGGACCCGAGCGACGGTGTCGACGGCGAGCGTTTCAGCCACGTCCCCGGACTCGGGCTGTGGCGGGGTACCACGAGCGCCAACGGCGACGTCGTGATCGGCGAGATGCGGTTGCGGGCCCTCCTCGACCAGAACCGCGCCGGGTTCGCCGCCGCGGTCGAGCAGGCGTTGGGCACCGCCTGGGACGACGTGCTCGAGTCCTACCGCAGCGGTGGCGAGGGCGCCGAGGTGACCTGGCTGCGGCGCGAGGTCGGCTGAGCGATGCAGACGCGGAAGGGGCCCTGCAGTGCAGGGCCCCTTCGTCGTGCGTAGGTCAGCGGACCGACATCACAGCGGGATGTTCTTGTGGCGACCGCGTGCGGCCGGGGCCGCGGCGAGTGCGGCGGTGATGACGCTGCGGGTCTTGGCCGGATCGATCGTCTCGTCGACGACACCGATCGACATCGCGCGACCGACACCGCCCGCGATGGCCTCGTGCTCGGCCGCGAGGCGATCGTGCAGCGCCTCGCGCTCCTCCTCCGGCGCGGCCGCGAGCGCACGCTTGTGCAGGATGCCGACCGCGGCCTTGGCGCCCATGACCGCCACCTCGGACTCGGGCCACGCGTACACGGCGGTGGCACCGAGGGCACGCGAGTTCATGGCGATATAGGCGCCGCCGTAGATCTTCCGGGTCACCAGCGTGACCCGGGCGACCGACGCCTCCGCGAAGGCGTGCAGCAGCTTCGCGCCGCGGCGGACGACACCCTCGAACTCCTGGCTGACGCCGGGCAGGTAGCCCGGTACGTCCACGATGACCACCAGCGGGATCCCGAACGCGTCGCACAGCCGGACGAAGCGCGCGGACTTCTCCGCGCTCTCGGAGTTGAGGCAGCCGCCGAGGCGGAGCGGGTTGTTGGCGATGATGCCCACCGTGCGACCGCCGAGCCGGCCCAGGCCGGTGACGATGCTGCGCGCCCAATTGCCCTGCAGCTCTTCGAAGCTCGACTCGCCCTCGACGTTGTCGAGGAACTCGTGCACGATCGGCCGGACGTCGTAGGCGCGCTTGGCGGACGCCGGCATGAGGGCGCGCAGATCGGTGTCGCCGTGCTCGGCGGCCGCGAGGTCGAACTCGCCCTGATCGCAGAACATCGACACCAGGCGGCGGGCGCGGTGGAACGCGTCGTCCTCGTCGCGGGCGGCGATGTGCGCGACGCCGGACTTCTTGCCGTGCGTCTCGGGACCACCGAGCGTGGCCATGTCGACCTGCTCGCCGGTCACGCTCTTGACGACGTCGGGGCCGGTGACGAAGACGCGTCCCTCGGGAGCCATGATCACGACATCGGTGAGCGCGGGACCGTACGCCGCGCCACCGGCCGCGAAGCCGAGCACGACCGAGATCTGCGGCACCAGGCCGGACGCGCGCACCATGGCCTCGAAGACCAGGCCGACGGCGTGGAGCGCCTCGACGCCCTCGGCGAGACGCGCGCCGCCCGAATGCCACAGGCCGACGACCGGCGCCTCCTCGGCGATCGCGGTGTCGATCGCGTCGACGATGTGCCGGCAGCCGTCGACGCCCATCGCGCCGCCCATGACGGTGGCGTCGGAACAGTAGGCGATGGTGCGGACGCCGTCGATCTCACCGGAGGCGGCGAGCACTCCGGACTTGTCGCGGTCGTGTAGGGGGACGACGGTTCCGGCATCGAAAAGCCTGGCGAGACGCGCGAGCGGATCGCGCGGATCGGTCGATGCCTCGGACTTCGTCGCGGGAGCCAAGACGGTCATGGTGTCCTCCTGAGCAAGCCCACGTGGGGCTGAAGTTCGGGGGTGGGGGCCCCGGGTGTGGGACCCCCACCTAGCAATCCAGCGAGGTTCGGCTGGGTTATGCCCGGCCGAAGGCGAGCGCGACGTTGTGCCCACCGAAACCGAACGAATTGTTGAGAGCGAAATCGATGTCGCCGAAGCGGGGTTCACCCTTCACGACGTCGAGATCGATTTCCGGATCCTGGTTGTCGAGATTGAGCGTGGGCGGAATGACGCCGTCACGCACACTCAGGACCGTGAGCACTGCCTCGAGGGCGCCGACGGCGCCGATCGAGTGGCCCAGTGCCGACTTGGGCGCGTACACCGCAGGATGCGTGCCGACCGCCGCCTTGACGGCGATGGACTCGGCGATGTCGCCGATGGGGGTGGCGGTCGCATGTGCGTTGACGTGCTTGATGTCGGCCTTGGTGAGACCAGCGGTCTCGATGGCCCGGGTCATGGCGCGCGCCGCCCCGGTGCCCTGCGGGTCGGGCGCCACGATGTGGTAGCCGTCCGAGGTGATTCCGGCGCCCAGCAGGCGCGCGTGGATCGTCGCGCCACGCGCCCGCGCATGCTCCTCCGTCTCGAGGATCATCATGGCTCCGGCCTCACCGAAGACGAACCCGTCCCGGTCCTTGTCGAAGGGGCGCGAAGCCGCCCTCGGGTCGTCGTTGCGGGTGCTCAGCGCCCGCATCATCGCGAAGCTCGCGATGGGCACGGAGTCGATGTTGCCCTCGACCCCGCCCGTGACGACCATGTCCGCGTCGCCCATCGCGATCATGCGATACGCATGGGCGATGGCCTCCGATCCGGACGAACACGCCGATACCGGCGTGATGACACCGGCGCGCGCACCGAGTTCGAGTCCGACGGTGGCCGACGGACCGTTCGGCATCACCATCTGGACGGCGAACGGCGACACCTTGCGGTATCCACCTGCGCGCAGCTTGTCGACGGCGTCGATGAGAGCCTCACCGCCGCCGAGTCCGGTGCCGATGACAACTCCGAGACGATCCTTGTCGACCTCGGGGCTGCCGGCGTTCTGCCAGACCTGCCGACCCAGAACGAGAGCGAGACGCTCGACGAAACTCATCCGGCGGATCTCGACCCGGCTCAGCGCATCGTCGAACGGGACCTTGAGTTGGCCACCGAAACGCACCGGCAGATCGAATTCCTCCACGAACGAGCCCTCGAGAACGTCGATGCCGCTCTCACCGGCCAGCAGGCCCTTCCACGTGCCATCCACATCTCCGGCTACCGACGTCGTAGCCGCGAGGCTGGTGACGACGATGTCGGGAAATCTCCCTCGGGTAGAAGCGGAAGTCACGGTTGGCTCACTCGTCGTCGTTCTTCGCGGCCTCGAGCTTGGCCTTCACGGTCTCGGCTGCCTCGCCACCCTCGGCCTCGACCTTCTGGATGTAGGTGACGACGTCGCCGACCGTGCGCAGGCTCGCGAGGTCCTCGTCCGGGATCTTCACGCCGTACTTGTCCTCGGTCTGGACGGCGATCTCGACCATCGACAGCGAGTCGATGTCCAGGTCGTCGACGAAGGACTTCTCGATCGTGACCTCGGACGGCTCGATGCCGGTGACCTCTTCGATGATCTCGGCGAGGTTGGCGATGATGTCTTCCTGGTTGGCGGCCACTAGGTGGCTCCCTTCTGCATTCGATGTTCGGTGGATGGTCGGACGGGCCGACCGGCGCGCGCCTGGTGGGCGCGCGGCGAGCTAACCGGCTTCGGTGAATTCGGTCAGTGCGGAGAAATCTCCGGATTCCTTGAGCGCCGCGGTCGGAGTGCCGCGCATCTCGCGCTTGGCGATCCCGATCAGGGTGCCTGCCGGGGGGAGCTCCGCGATGGCCGAGACCTGCGCGGCCCGCAGGCTTGCGGTACACAGGTCCCAGCGCACAGGTCGGGTCACCTGCGCGGCCAGCTTAGTCAGGGCGTCGGCACCGGAGGTCACCGGCGCGCCGTCCGCGTTGGAGAGCAGCGTGCGCACCGGATCGTGGGGTGTGATCCGCGACGCGGCCTCGGCCACGGCGTCCTGAGCGGGCGCCATGAAACGAGTGTGAAAAGCGCCCGCCACCGGAAGGGCCCGCACGCGGGCCTTCTCGGGCGGGTTCGCGGCGAGCTGCTCGAGGGCATCGAGTCGCCCCGCCGCGACGATTTGTCCGGCCGCATTGCGGTTGGCCGGCGTGAGATCGAGTTCGTCGAGGCGGTCCAGGACGGCGGTCTCGTCCCCGCCGAGGACGGCGGACATGCCCGTGGGTTCGAGCGCGCAGGCCTTCGCCATCTCGCCGCCGCGGATCGCGGCGAGCCGCACCGCGTCGTCGGCGGAGATGACCCCGGCCGCTGCCGCCGCGGCCAGTTCGCCGACGGAATGACCGGCGACGACGGTGTCGTCCGGGACCAGGCCCCGGCGTTCGAGTTCCTCGTAGGCGAGGAGTGCGGCGGCCACCACCAGCGGCTGCGTCACGGCGGTGTCCGTGATCTCGTCGGCCGATGCGGTGGTACCGAGTCGCACGAGGTCGAGGCCGGAGGCCTTGGACCACAACGCCACGCGATCGTGTGCGCCCGGCAATTCGAGCCAGGGGCTCAGCATGCCGGGAGTCTGGGAGCCCTGACCCGGGGCTAGCAACGAAATCACGCATTCAAGGGAACACCCTCGGTGGACCGACGCGAGATGTCGTCTGGGATGAACTCTGGACACGTGTTTTGTAGGTTCCCCACAAAAATGCACGTCGGCGAACGCCATCGAATTTGGGCGCTGCAGCGTTACGCCCCGGCCTTCCGGAATGTGACATTTGTGACGGAAGTGTCCGAAGTCGACGTTTGAACGCGCGTTTGGGCAAGTCGGCCCACTGTGGCTGCGACACGGAGCACGTACGCGTCTCGTGGATTCGTGGGATCGCGGCCGGTGATCTCGGAAATGCGCTTCAACCGGTACCGGACGGTATTTGGATGAACAAACAGCTGACGGGCGCAGGCCTCCACGGCGCCGCCGGAGTCCAGGTACGCGTCGAGGGTGTCCGCGAGCGCGGTGCCGGAGCCCGACAGCGGATGGATCAAACGCTCGTTCAGAGCCGCGACCGCGGCGGTGTCGCCGAGCAGTGCCCGTTCGGGCAGGAGTTCGGCCGCGAACACCGGCCGGGGGGCGCCCCGCCACCCCACCACGGCCTCCATCCCGGCCAGCGCCTCGACCGCACTGAAGTGCGCCGCGCCGAGGCTGGGAGTGGTCGGTCCGATCACGACGGGACCCTCGGAGAAGCTCTCGAGCAGCTCGTTCATGAACTCGCGGGACGCCTTGTCACTGCCCAACTCGCCGCTGACCACCATCACCAGGCGCTCGCCCTGCACCACCGCGAGCGCGGCGCGGCCGTGCTTCTGCGCGGTGGTGTGCACGGTGCCGATGACCGACACGCTCTCCTCGGGTGGGGGAGCGCCCACGATCACCGTCGCGGAGGCGGTGGCGTCCCAGTTGAGGGTCGCGGCGCGGGACTGCAGGTCCGAACCGGTGTCGCCGCGAACCACCGCGTCGACGACGAGCGCCTCGAGTCGGGTGTCCCACGCGCCGCGGGACTCGGCCGCGCTCGCGTACACCGAAGCCGCCGCGAAGCCGAGCTCACGGCCGTAGCGCAGGATCGACTCGGTGAGCGCCACGAGCTGCCGGTCGTTGCGGGCCAGCGCCGGCAGCCGCTGCTCGAAGAACTCCATCGCCACCCGCACCATGTCGACCGTCTGGCGCAGCGTCAACCGCCGTGCCAGATCCTGCGGGATCACCTGGAAGGCGTCGATCGTGTACCGGATGTCGCTGTCGGAGTCCGTGAGCCATTCGAGGAAGTTGACGACCGACCGCTGGACGATCATCTGGACGCTCGCGCGCTGTTCGGCGTCGAGGTCGGCGAAGAACGGGAGCTGGTCCTGCATCGAGGCGATCGCCTCGGTGGAGAGCCGGCCCGAGAACTGCTTGACGCGGCGGAGCAGCGCGTCGGGCAGGGAATCGCGGCTTGGACGCCCCGTGGTGTTGGGCGGCGGCGGCTGATACCGGGCCCGCCGCGGCTGCAGGACCGGTCCCCGCTCCGCGCGGGCGGGCTGGTGCGAGGAGGAACTCGACGTGTCGGGCGGATCCGCGGCCATGAGAAGGAACTTACGCCCGCCGCCGCGGCGAGGTCCCGAGGACACTCGCCGCGGCGGCGGGCGTATCAGCGATCGACCACCGGGCCGATCGGCTCAGTTCAGCGCTCGATCACGCGACGCCGGGATCCGACGTCTGCTCCGGCGCGGCCAGCACGTCGTCGATCCGGTAACGCGCGGCCGCCTCGGCGGCCTTGGACCGGTCCAGCTCACCGGACCGGCCGAGCGCGGCGAGCACCGCGACCGTGATCGACTCGGCGTCGACGTTGAAGAACCGGCGGGCGGCCGGGCGGGTGTCGGAGAAGCCGAACCCGTCGGTGCCCAGCGTCGTGTACGAGCCGGGAACCCACTGCCGGATCTGGTCGGGCACCGCCCGCATCCAGTCCGAGGCCGCGACGAACGGTCCCTCGGCCTCCGAGAGCACCTGCGCGACGTACGGCTGCGGCGCGTCGGTCTCCGGGGCGTGCAGTGCCAGCCGCTCGCACTCGACGCCCTCACGGCGCAGCTCGTTCCACGACGTCACCGACCACACGTCCGCTGCGACACCCCAGTCGTCGGCGAGCAGCTGCTGGGCCCGCAGCCCCTCCGGCATCGTGACACCCGAGACCAGGATCTGCGCCCGCGGGCCGTCGGTCGTGGCCTGCTTGTACAGGTAGATGCCCTTGAGCAGGCCCTCGACGTCGAGATTCTCGGGCTCGGCCGGCTGCACGTAGGGCTCGTTGTAGACGGTGAGGTAGTAGAAGATGTTCTCCCCGCCGAACCCGCTGTCCCCGGCCGTGCCGCCGTACATGCGCCGCAGACCGTCCTTGACGATGTGCGCGATCTCGTAGGAGAACGCCGGGTCGTAGGCCACGACCGCCGGGTTGGTCGACGCCAGCAGCAGCGAGTGACCGTCGGCGTGCTGGAGGCCCTCACCGGTGAGCGTGGTGCGGCCGGCGGTGGCGCCGAGGACGAAGCCGCGCGCCATCTGGTCGGCCGCCGCCCACAGGCCGTCGCCGGTCCGCTGGAACCCGAACATCGAGTAGAAGATGTAGACCGGGATCATCGGCTCGCCGTGCGTGGCGTAGGACGTGCCCACCGCGGTGAACGACGCCGTGGAGCCGGCCTCGTTGATGCCCTCGTGCAGGATCTGGCCGGCCTCGCTCTCCTTGTAGGCGAGCATCAGTTCGGCGTCCACCGAGGTGTACAGCTGACCGTTGCGGTTGTAGATCTTCAGCGACGGGAACCACGAGTCCATGCCGAACGTGCGCGCCTCGTCGGGAATGATCGGCACGATTCGCTTGCCGATCTCCTTGTCGCGCAACAGTTCCTTGAGGATGCGGACGGTCGCCATGGTGGTCGCGACCTCCTGCTTGCCCGACCCCTTGAGCACCGGCGCGTACGTCTTGTCGTCCGGCTGGGGGAGCGGGGCGGCGTCCGTCCGCCGCGACGGCAGGAAGCCACCGAGCGCCTTGCGGCGCTGCAGCATGTACTGGATCTCCGGCGACTCGGCACCCGGGTGGTAGTACGGGGGCAGGTACGGATCCTTCTCGAGTTCCTCGTCGGAGATCGGGATCCGCTGGATGTCGCGGAAGCGCTTGAGGTCGTCGAGCGTGAGCTTCTTCATCTGGTGCGTGGCGTTGCGGCCCTCGAAGTGCTTGCCCAGGGTGTAGCCCTTGATGGTGTGCGCCAGGATCACCGTCGGCTGGCCCTTGTGCGCCATCGCGGCGGCGTACGCGGCGTAGATCTTGCGGTAGTCGTGGCCGCCACGCTTGAGGTTCCAGATGTCCTGGTCGCTCATGTCCCCGACGAGCGCCTTGGTGCGCGGGTCGCGCCCGAAGAAGTGCTCGCGGACGAACGCGCCGTCGTTCGCCTTGTACGTCTGGAAGTCGCCGTCGGGCGTCTCGTTCATGAGGTTGACGAGCGCGCCGTCCTTGTCGGCGTGCAGCAGCGCGTCCCACTCGCGGCCCCACACGACCTTGATGACGTTCCAGCCGGCGCCCCGGAAGAACGACTCCAACTCCTGGATGATCTTGCCGTTGCCGCGCACCGGGCCGTCGAGGCGCTGCAGGTTGCAGTTGATGACGAAGGTCAGGTTGTCGAGGCCCTCGGTGGCGGCGACGTGCGCCAGACCACGCGACTCCGGCTCGTCCATCTCGCCGTCGCCGAGGAACGCCCACACGTGCTGGTCGGAGGTGTCCTTGATGCCGCGATCGTGCAGATAGTGGTTGAACCGGGCCTGGTAGATGGCGTTCATCGGGCCGAGGCCCATCGACACGGTGGGGAATTCCCAGAAGTCCGGGAGCAGGCGCGGGTGCGGGTACGACGGCAGCCCGCCGCCGCTCTTGGCGTGGCTGGCCTCCTGCCGGAAGCCGTCGAGCTGCTCGGTGCCGATGCGGCCCTCGAGGAAGGCGCGGGCGTAGATGCCCGGCGAGGCGTGGCCCTGCACGAAGATGTGGTCACCGCCGCCCGGATGGTCCTTGCCGCGGAAGAAGTGGTTGAACCCGACCTCGTACAGGGCGGCCGACGACGCGTACGTGGAGATGTGCCCGCCCACGCCGACACCCGGTCGCTGCGCGCGGTGCACCATGACGGCGGCGTTCCAGCGGATCCAGGCCCGGTAGCGGCGCTCGACTTCCTCGTCACCGGGGAACCAGGGCTCGTTCTCGGTGGGGATGGTGTTGACGTAGTCCGTCGAGGTGAGTGCGGGAATCGCGACGTGCTTCTCGCCGGCGCGCTCGAGCAGGCGCAGCATCAGGTAGCGAGCGCGGGCGTGTCCGGCGCGGTCGAGCAGGCCGTCGAACGACTCGAGCCACTCGGTGGTCTCGTCGGGATCGATGTCCGGCAGGTAGGAGGCCACCCCCTCGCGGATGACGCGGACCCGGCCGTCGGTGCCGGGCTGCGTGCTCGCAGCGGGTGACGAGGCCCCACCGGTGACGCCTGGTGTGTCGGCGTTCGGCGAAGACGCGGGCCCCTGGATCAGGTCTGACAAGGTGTGCTCCTCATTGTGGTGGGACGCGCGGTGTCGCGTCCGCTCCATCCGGTCGGTCCTTGTTAGGGCTGACCGAGTTTCCATATGAAAATGGCGCAGCCCTCATCTTTCACCATCGGGACGCGGGGAGCACCCCTCACTCCTGTCCTTCGGAACTCGGCGCGTCCTGTCCTTCCGAACCCGGCGCGTCGCGGCCTCCGGCGGGGCCCGATATTTGCCCTGATAACAGCGCTTCGCTCGGCGCGTCGCACACTTTCTCGATATGTTCGGGGACGTCGGCTTGCGTCAAGCGCTTCGACCATGTTCGCTTTCAGCTATCGATCGACACACGCTCGATCCCATCCGGGGTGGAAAATTCACCCCGCCGAACAGAGGAGGACACCACCGTGGTCGCCGCGGCGGACGCTCAGAACTACGCTCAGAAACTTGGCATAACCCACGACATGGTGGTTCAGGAGCTGGGCTGGGACGAGGACACCGACGACGAGCTGCGCGTAGCGGTGGAGGACGCCGTCGGTGAGGAAATGGTCGACGAGGACTCCGACGAGGTCGTGGACGTCGTGCTGCTGTGGTGGCGGGACGGAGACGGTGACCTGGTCGATGCGCTCATGGACGCCATCGGGCCGCTCTCCGACGACGGCTTCGTGTGGGTTCTCACCCCCAAGACCGGCCAGCCCGGGCACGTCGAACCCAGCGAGATCGCGGAGTCCGCACCGACCGCGGGCCTGACCCAGACGTCGGCCGCGAATCTCGGCAACTGGAGCGGCAGCCGGCTGGTGCAGCCGAAGGCACGCGCGCCCAAGCGCTGAGTCGCAGCTTCTTCTTCCGCGCATCCGCCCGGCGTACGTTGGCCGTGGCGGATGCGCGACGTATTCGACGTTAGGACCAGGTATGCCTCTCGAGGTGGGCGCAGCGGCGCCCGATTTCACGCTCAAGGACCAGAACAACCAGGAAGTCTCGCTCGCGGACTTCCGGGGCAAGAAGAACGTGCTCCTCGTCTTCTACCCGCTCGCGTTCACCGGTGTCTGCCAGGGCGAGCTGTGCCGGGTGCGCGACGAGCTGCCGAAGTTCCAGAACGACGACGCCGAGATCCTGGCGGTCTCGGTGGGTCCCTCGCCGACGCACAAGATCTGGGCGGCGGAGCAGGGCTACACGTTCCCGCTGCTGTCGGACTTCTGGCCGCACGGCGAGGTAGCGCAGGCCTACGGCGTGTTCAACGACAAGTTCGGATTCGCCAATCGCGGCACGTTCGCGATCGACAAGGACGGCATCATCCGCTTCGCGGAAATGAACGGCCCCGGCGAACCCCGTGACCAGGGAGCTTGGGAGAAGGCGCTCGCCGCGCTAAAGTCCTGAAGCGATTCCGGCGGCCGCGGCCGCCGGATTTCGGGCGTGTAGCTCAGTGGTAGAGCTCTGGTTTTACACACCAGCGGTCGGGGGTTCGAAACCCTCCGCGCCCACTCGATGTCCCTCCGCAGTACCTCGCGTGAGGGACTTTTCGTTTCTTTAGGTAGCCGTCGCGCAGCGGGCGCGACGCCGACGGGTCGGTCAGGAATTGCGAGCCCCGCGAATTCACTCCCGTCGTTGTGGGAAAACCGGTGATACTGGAATCCCGGCCCGCTCCCGAACGGACACACCCGTGAACGACGACCTCGCGGATCCCACTGCGATCGACATCAAGGTCGACCCGATGCGTCAGCACCTGATCGGGATCACCGCGCACGGCCATCTCCCGTTCGACGTGCCGGTCGTCAGTGAGATCGCGACCAACCTGTGGCAGGGCGGCTGCCGTGACGGACTCGTGCTGCCGAAGTTCGTCAGCCACCTGGTCTCGCTCTATCCGTGGGAGCAGTACGACATCCGGCACAGCATCGACTCGGAGATGTACGTCCGCATGTACGACAGCGCCGAGCAGGGCTTCGAGCAGGTCGACGTGCTCGCGGCGTGGGTGAACGTGTGCCGCGAGACCGGTCCCGTGCTGGTCCACTGTCAGGTGGGGCTCAACCGGTCCAGCCTGGTGGCCGCGCGCGCCATGGTGCTGGCCGGCGAGGCCGACCCGGCGGGGGCCGTGGCGCTGCTGCGGGCGCGGCGCTCCCCGGCCTGCCTGTGCAACCCGGCGTTCGAGACGTGGCTGCTGCACGATGCCCCGCCGCCCGGCGCGGCGGTATCGGCGTCAGACGCCGGCGACGCCGAGTAACTGGCCGATCCCGTACGTCACGGCCATCGCGAGCGCGCCGCCGATCACGACGCGCACGATCGCTCGCGGCCGGTCGGCCCCACCGAGCCGCGCACTCAGACTGCCGGTGATCGCCAGCGCGACGAGTACCGCCACGAACGTGACCGGGATGCGCGCGGTGGCCGGGGGCAGCAGGATCGCGAGCATCGGCAGGATCGCCCCGACCGTGAAGGAGACGGCCGACGCGCCGGCCGCCTGCCACGGATCGGTCAGCTCGTCCGGGTCGATGCCCAGCTCCACCTCGGCGTGCGCCGCGAACGCGTCGTGAGCGGTGAGCTCCTCGGCGACGGTGCGGGCGGTCGCGGGGGACAGACCCTTGGCCTCGTAGAGCGCTGCGAGTTCGTCGAGTTCGGCGTCCGGGATGGTGGCCAGCTCGACGCGTTCCTTCGCCAGCAGCGCCCGCTCGGTGTCGCGTTGAGTGCTCACCGAGACGTATTCGCCGAGGGCCATCGAGACCGCGCCGGCAGCAAGCCCGGCCAGACCGGCGGTGAGGATCGGTCCGCGATCGGTGGTGGCCGCGGCGACACCGACCACCAGACCGGCCACCGACACGATGCCGTCGTTGGCGCCGAGGACACCGGCGCGCAGCCAGTTCAGCTTCGAGGACAGTGCGCCGCCGTGCGGCTCCGCGCCGTGCTCGCTCGCCGAGCCGGGCGACCCGTGATCGGAAGTCACACCGGAAGGTTATGGCGGCGAGGGCACTACGCACCAGCAATGCAAGGCTGTCCGAAGCCGCGGGTGGGTGTACCGCGCAGCGCCGCGCGCCGGTAGGGTCGGGCGGGCACCGGAACGAATCGAACGGGGGGGAAGGCTGTCCGCATGGGTGTCCTGATTGTCTTGATCGTCGTGTTGATTCTGGTGCTGGTCGCCGGGATCGTCGTATTCGCCCGGCGCACACGGACACCGGCGCCGGCGCCGCGCGTCGATCCCCTCGCCGACTACCCGGAGGTCTACGACCCGCACAAGATCGGTGTCGGCGACATCATCACGTACGCGGGTATCGATCACGTGGTGCGCGGCACGATCGTCCTCGACCAGGAGGGCTACCAGTGGCGGGAGCACCTGCTCGACGGGTCGACCGGTCGGCGCTGGCTCACCGTCGAGGACGACGAGGGCGAACTCGAGATGACCCTGTGGATGCGGCGCGAGGGTACCGGCCTCGAACCGGGCGGCGACGTCGTCCTCGACGACCGGGTGTACCGGAAGATCGAGTCCGGCTCCGCGCGGTACACCGCCGAGGGCACCACCGGCACCGCGCCGTCCGGATCGATGGACTACGCGGACTACGCCACCTCCGACAAGACCGGCCTGCTCGCCTTCGAGCGGTGGGCGCGGACGGCGTCGTGGGAGGTCTCGACGGGACGGGCCGTCACGCGTGGTGAGCTGACGGTGATCCACGCCGGTCCCGTCCTGTGAGCGTCCACCTGCTCGACGTCGAGCCCACCGACGTGGCCGCCGACGCACTCGGTCTCGTGCTCGACGCCCCGGTGCCCGAGATGCTGGCGTCGCTGCGCCTGCACGACGCGGCGGCCGGCACGGTGACTCTCGGTGTGCTGGGCGCGTCGCACGTGGTGGTCGGCGAGACCGATCGCGTGGTGCTCACCGAGCAGGTCTCGTGCACCGCGGTCCTGGCCGGCGGCCACCGGTTGCCGGACACGGCGGAGCGGCCCGGGTACCGGTTCGCGGCCCGGACCGAACGGGTCTCCGGCGCCGAACTGCGGCGCCGCGCCGCGGACCTGCGAGCCCGCTCCACCGACGACCGCTGGGTGTGCGGTGCGTTCCCCGGTGACCGGGACGCGCTGACGGCGCTGACCGCCGTCGCGGAGGCGGGGCAATGGCGCTGGCGGACATGGCATCTGTACCCCGGTGACGGGCACGGCACCGTCGTCGCGACCGAGAGCAGGTGGCGCCCGTGAGGCGCGCGGGCATCGTCGCGGCGCTGGCCACGGCGACGATCCTGCTCGCCGGCTGCGGCGCAAACGTGCGCGACCACATCGGCGACAAGTTCGAGCGTCGGGACACGACCGGCTCGGTCACCACCTACTACTCGCGGGACCCCGTGGGCACCACCGTCAGCCGCATCGTCGCCGACGACCAGCCGGCCGCCCGGAAGGCGGACGGCAACAACGAGTACCTGCGGTACGACGACGACATCGTCACCGTCGGGCCCGCGGCGGGCGGCGGCAGCACGGTGACCGTCGAGGATCTCGGCCGCTACAACGGCGGCCATTTCGCCTACCTCGGTCCCGGCTTCAGTCCCGGCTCACCCGCCGCGGGCAACACCTCCGGCGGATCGGGATCCGCGAAATGACAACCATCACACAGCAATCCGGGAGCGCGCACATGACCGTCACGAACCTGGCCGCCGCCACCGAGATCGGCTCCGTGGAGTTCCTGCCCATGGTCGGGGGCGTGCTCGCCACGCTCGCCTACTTCGCGGTGGGCGTGGGCGTGCTGGCCGCGGGCTTCGCGATGCTCGACGCCCTCACCCCGGGGAACCTGCGCCACCAGGTGTACGTCGAGAAGAACCCCAACGCCGCGCTGCTGCTCGGTGCGAACCACCTGGCGCTGGCGGTCATCGTGATCACCGCGATCCTCACCAGTTCCGACGGCTTCGCCCAGGGGATCCTCGACTCGCTCGTCTACGGCGTGGTCGGCGTGGTGCTGCAGGCCGCCGCACTGGCGATCATGAACGTGCTGCTGCCGGGTCGCCTGGTCACGCTGGTCGGCGAGCCGCGGATGTGCGGTGCCGCGTGGGCCGTCGCGGTGACGCTGTTCTCGGTGGGCCTGGTCAACGCCGCCGCGCTCTCGTGACGACGGCGGTGCCCGCCGCGGCGCCGGCGCTGGGGCGCCGCTCCCGAGTGGTGCTGCTCGCCGCGGTCGCCGCGTGCGCGGCGTGCGGGCTGGTCTACGAACTGGCGTTGCTGACGCTCTCGACCAGCCTCACCGGCGGCGGCATCACCGAGACCTCGCTCATCGTCGCCGGGTTCGTCGCGGCACTCGGTGTCGGCGCCCTCGCGGCCAAACCGCTGCTGCACCGCGCCGGTCCGTCGTTCGTCGCCGTCGAGGTGGTGCTCGGGCTGGTCGGCGGCGTCAGTGCCGCCGCGCTGTACGTCGCCTTCACGTTCCTGGGCTCGTCGACGTGGGTGCTGGTGCTCGCCACCGCCGCGATCGGGGTGCTGGTGGGGGCCGAGGTTCCGCTGCTGATGACGCTGCTGCAGACCGGGCGGGCCGGGGACGCGGCCGACACGGGCAAGGTGCTCGCCAACCTCAACGCCGCCGACTACGCGGGCGCGCTCATCGGCGGACTGGCGTGGCCGTTCCTGCTGCTGCCGTGGGCGGGACTGATCCGCGGCACGGCGCTGACGGGCATGGTCAATCTGGTCGCCGCCGCGGTCGCCGCGCTGTTCCTGCTGCGCGGGCACCTGCGCCCGGTGATCCGGGCGGCCGCGATGCTGGCGCTGCTGCTCGCGGCCGCGCTGCTCGGCGGCCTGCTGGTGCGCGCCTCCGACATCGAGACCACGTCCCGCCAGCGGCTGTACCCGGACCCGGTCGTGTACGCGCAGCGGTCGCAGTACCAGGAGATCGTCGTCACCGAACGCGCCGGCGACGTCCGCCTGTACCTCGACGGCGATCTGCAGTTCTCGAGCCGGGACGAGCACCGCTACACCGAGGCACTGGTGTACCCGGTGCTGGCACGGGACCCGGAGCGGGTGCTGATCCTCGGCGGCGGGGACGGGTTGGCGGCCCGGGAGGTCCTGCGTCACGGTGGTGTGCGCGAGATCGTGCAGGTGGAATTGGATCCGGCGGTGCTCGACCTGGCGAACACGCGCCTGCGGGGACTCAACGAGGGTGCGCTGGCGGACGAGCGGGTGACCGTCGTCGTCGACGACGCCTTCCGCTGGCTGCGGGAGGCGGCCGGCGGCCGGTTCGACGCCGTGATCGTCGATCTGCCCGACCCCGACACCCCGACGCTGGGCCGGTTGTACTCCACCGAGTTCTACGGGCTCGCGACGACCGCGCTTGCGCCGCGGGGACTGATGGTGGTCCAGTCCGGCAGCCCGTACTCGACACCGGACGCGTTCTGGCGGACCGTCGCGACCGTCGAGTCCGCGGGCCTCGGCGCGACGCCGTACCACGTGTACGTGCCGAGTTTCGGGGACTGGGGTTACGTGCTGGCGCAGGCGGGCTCGCCGCCGCAGCTGGCACTGGCGCCGGACGCCGCGCCGCGAAAGTTCCTGGACGAGCAGACGCTCGCGACCGCCGCCGTGTTCCCGCTCGACCGTCAGCGGCGCGCGCTCGAGCCCTCGACGCTCGATCGTCCCCGCATCGTCGACGACATGCGTCGTGGTTTCGAGCGGTGATAGAACTACCGTCGTGCTCCGCTCTGCCCGCCGCATCCCGGCCCGACGTCCACGTTCCTCCGCCCGGGCGGCGGGCCTGCTGATCGGGTACGCCGCCGACCGCGCCTTCGGTGATCCGCGGCGGTGGCATCCGGTGGCGGGATTCGGGCGCGCCGCAACACTGTTGGAGCAGCGGACCTACGCCGACAGCCGACTGTCGGGCGTCGCGCACACCGCTGTGCTCGTCGGTGCGGTCACCACGGTGGGCGTCGGCGTCGAGCGCCTGAGCACGCGGCTCGGCTGGGCCGCCGAGACGGCCGCGACCGCGGCGGCGACGTGGACGGTACTGGGTGGCACGTCGCTCGCGCGGACCGGACGCACGATGTCGCGGCATCTCGAGGCGGGGGACATGACGTCGGCGCGGGCGTTGCTGCCGTCGCTGTGCGGACGCGACCCGCACGTGCTCGACGCGGACGGCCTGGCCCGCGCCAGTGTGGAGTCGGTCGCCGAGAACACCTCCGACGCCACCGTGGGCGCGCTGTTCTGGGGCGCGGTGGCGGGCGTGCCGGGGCTGCTGGCGTATCGCGCGTCCAACACCCTCGACGCCATGATCGGCTACCGGTCGCCGCGGTACGCCCGCTTCGGGTGGGCGGCGGCCCGCTGGGACGACATCGTCAATCTCGCGCCGGCACGGGTCGCCGGGGTGCTCACGGCGGCGGTCGCGCCGGTCGTGGGCGGCGCGCCCCGGGCCGCGCTGGCGGCGTGGCGGGCCGATGCCGCGCACCATCCGAGCCCGAATGCCGGGGTCGCCGAGGCATCGGCTGCCGGTGCACTCGGCGTGCAGCTGGGCGGGCGCACCGAATACGCGCACGGCGTGGAGTCGCGGCCCACTCTGGGGAGCGGACCGGCGCCGGTCGTCGCGGACCTCGAGCGGGCCGCGCGGCTGTCGACGGCGGTGCAGACGGCGTCGGCGCTCACCGCGGCCGCGCTGGCACTCGGCCCGCGCCGGCTGCGGGGCGCGTGAGCCCGAGCCGATGAGTTTCCGCCCCCGCGGCGGTCCTACCTTGCAGAATTGCAGCTCGTCCAGGGGCGCAGCGAGGAGGAGACATGATCATCGTGGCGGGGCACCTCACGGTCGCGGCGGAGGACCGGTCGCGCTACCTGGACTCGTGCCGGGACGTCGTGGCCGGCGCCCGGTCGGCGCCGGGGTGCATCGACTACGCGCTGGGCGCCGATCTGGTGGACCCGGGCCGGATCAACGTCGTCGAGATGTGGACGACGCGCTCCGCCCTCGAGGCGTTCCGCGGCGACGGACCGGACGAGGGCCTGGGCGCGCGCATCCTGGCGCTGGACGTCCGCGAATTCGAGTGCGACGGGCCGTGACGGGCGCGGGGGATCAGCGGTGCTTGCCGTAGCGATCGGCGAGCCTGGCCTCGGACGCGGTCAGCGGCTTGGCCGCTTCGTCGGACTTCTTCAGCAGCTTGCGTCGGCGGGGGAGCGTGAACTCGTCGTCGCCCGGTGCCGCGGCGGCCGACGGGGCGGGGGCCGGAGCCGCGGGCGCGGGAGCGTCGGGCACCGGGGACTGGGGCTCCGGCTGGGGCCGGGGCTCCGGCTGGGACTGTGCCACGCGGGCCGCCACCGAGGTCTTCGCCGGCGGCGCCGGCGCCGGGGTGGCCGCCGCGGACTGCCGGGCCTTGCGGCGCTCGCGCAGTTCGGCGCGCACGAAGTACGCCAGGCCCAGGGGCGCCATGATCCCGAACGCGAGCCATTGCAGTCCGTACGAGAGGTACGGGCCGGCATCGAGTTGCGGCAGCGGGATGGTGCCGAGTCCGCCCGGCTGGGCGTCGTCGAGCTGGAGGTAACCGTTCACCAGGTCGGCGCCGATGAACTGGCCGATCTGACCGGAGTCGATGTAGTACACCTGTTTGGTGCCGGTCTCGACGATCGGTTCCTTGCCGGGGACGGTGCCCTCGGACATTCGGATGCGGCCCTCGACGGTCACCTGACCGGTGGGGGCCGGCGGAATCGGCGGGGCCTCGGTGCCCTGGAGCGGGCGCACGTAGCCGCGGTTGACGAGCATCGTCTGCCCGTCGGTGAGCAGCATCGGAGTGAGCACCTCGTACGCGGGGCTCTCCTCGACCGAGCGCAGCCGGACCAGGATGTCGCCGCCGGGCTCGTAGGTGCCGGTGGCGGCGACCTTGCGCCACTCGTCCGACGGTGCCGGACCGGTCCCGGCGATCAGCGAGTCGATCGGCACCGCGTCGGCGTTGATCGACTGCTCGAGCAGGCCGTTGCGCTCCGACGTCCGAGTGTTCTTGCCCAGCTGCCACGGCGCCAGCACCGTGAAACACATGAAGGCGAAACCGGCCACGACGGCTGCCAAGGCCAGCCAGCCGGGTCGCAACAGAAACTTCAGCCTTCCCACGTCCCCCACGGTACTGGGTCGTCGCAGGTCAGTTCTCCCGCACCCAGGCCAGCAGGCCGGGGATCGCCGCCTCGATCTGGTCGCGTACGAGCTCGAAGTCGCTCATGTCGCCGTAGTAGGGGTCGGGGACCGAGTCGCCGTCGGCGTCGGGGTCGAAACTGCGCAGCAGGAGGCGCCGTTCGGCCGGGACACCGAGCCGCGCGAGAATCCGGTCGTGCCCGCGATCGAGCGGAACCACCAGGTCGGCGGACAGATGCTCGGCTCCGACCTGGGCGGCGCTGTGCCCGGTCGGGTACCCCGCCGCCTCAAGCACCTTGTCGGTGCGCGGGTCCGCGCCGTCTCCGACGTGGTAGCCGTGGGTGCCGGCGCTGCTCACCCGCACGCGCCCGTCCAGGTCCGCCCGCCGCACGTGTTCGGCGAAGATCCGCTCGGCCATCGGCGAGCGGCAGATGTTGCCGGTGCACACGAACGTGACGTGAATCATGCCCATGTCACACCGTCCGGGTGAGGATCCGGCCCAGATGCGGCACCGTCGGCGCCGACCATCGCGCCCCCTGTGCCTCGGCCGTGGTCCCGTAACCCCATTCGACGAACACCGTCGGGATGCCCCACCGGGCCGCACCGTGCACGTCGTGCTCGCGATCGCCGATCATCACGACGTCCGCGGTGCCGCCGGCGACCGCCGGGATGCCCAGCCCGCCCAGGACGTGCTCGATGACGTCCGCCTTGGCGCGGCGCGCCCCGTCGGGGCTGGCCCCGCCGATGACCTCGAAGTAGTCGGCCAGACCGAAGTGCTCGAGGATCCGGATCGCGAACGTCTCCGTCTTGGACGTCGCGACGGCCAGCCGCGCACCGGTGTCGTGGGCGAGCGCGAGCATCGCGTCGATGCCGTCGTACACCTCGTTCTCCGCCCAACCGACGGCGTCGTAGCGCTCGAAGTACGCCGCGAGCGCCGCCGCGGTGGCCGCCTCGTCGAGGCCCATCGCCCGCATCGAGTCCATCAGCGGCGGGCCGATGACGGTCCCGAGCACCTCCGCGGTGGGCGCCGGGGCACCGACCGCCGCGAGGGCGTGCCGGAACCCGTTGTGGATGCCGAGTGCGGAGTCGGTGAGGGTGCCGTCGAGGTCGAACAGCAACACGGGGGCGAGCGGTGCGGCGGAGGTTGTCACCCGGTCATTGTCCTCGGACGCCGCAGCGAGCGAGCACCGGCTCGCGCCGTAGGCTCGACGGCTATGGAATCCGGTTCGGGAACGGTGCTCGACACGCTCACGCGGCTGCGGCATCACGGCGACGCCGAGGCGGCGCCCGGACTGGTGGATTTCGCCGTCAACGTCCAGGGCGCCGGCCCACCGGAGTGGCTGCGGCGCAGGCTCGCCGACGCACTCGGCGGGCTCGGCCGCTATCCCGCCGCCGCCGCGGACCGGCGCGCCCGGGAGCAGGTCGCGGTGCGGCACGGCCGCGACCCCGGCGACGTGTTGCCGCTCGCGGGCGGCGCGGAAGGATTCGCGATGCTCCCGCGGCTGGAGCCGCGCGAGGCCGCGCTGATCCATCCGTCGTTCACCGAACCCGAGCTGGCGCTGCGCGAGGCCGGTGTCCCGGTGACGCACGTGACGCTGGACGCGCCCTACCGGTTGGATCCGTCCGCGGTGCCGGAGTCCGCGGACCTGGTGGTGATCGGCAACCCCACCAACCCGACCTCGGTGCTGCACCCGGCCGCCGACGTCCTCGCGCTGCGCCGGCCCGGCCGGCTCCTGGTGGTCGACGAGGCGTTCATGGATGCGGTGCCGGGGGAGACCGAGTCGGTGGCGGGCCACGCACTGCCCGACGTGCTGGTGCTGCGCAGCCTGACCAAGACGTGGGCGCTGGCCGGACTGCGGTGCGGGTACGCCCTCGGGCACCCCGACGTCCTCGCCCGGCTCACCCACGGCCGGGCGCACTGGCCCGTGGGCAGTCTGCAGCTCGAGGCGATCACCGCCTGCAGCGGGCCCGCCGCCGTCGCGGAGGCCGCGGCGAGGGCGCGGGCCGTCGCGGCCGACCGCGACGTCGCGACCGCGCTCCTGCGGGAGGTGGGGATCGACGTCCACACCCCGGCGGCGGCACCGTTCCTGCTGCTGCGGGTCCCCGACGGGGCGGACGTGCGGCAACGGCTGCGGGCGCGGGGGATCGCGGTGCGGCGCTGCGACACCTTCCCGGGACTGGGACCGGACTTCCTCCGCATCGCGGTGCGGCCCCGCGAGATGACCGAACACTTGATCGCGACGTTGAAGGAGATCCTGTGACCGAAATCCCGACGACACCGACGCTGGCGGACGTGATCGGCGTGCTCGAGGCGGCGTACCCGCCGGCGCTGGCGGAGTCGTGGGACTCGGTCGGCCTGGTCGCCGGCGACCCCACCGACGAGGTGCGCAGGGTCGTGGTCGCGGTGGACGCCACCGCCGCGGTGGTGGACGAGGCGCTCGCGTCGGGTGCCCAGCTGCTGCTGGTGCACCATCCGCTGCTGCTGCGCGGGGTCGACACCGTGGGCGCCCACACCTCCAAGGGCGCCCTGCTGCACCGGCTGATCCGCGGCGGCTGCGCCCTCTACAGCGCGCACACCAACGCCGACCGCGCCGATCCGGGCGTCTCCGACGCGCTGGCCGCCGCCCTCGGCCTGGCCGGCACCCGGCCGCTGGTCCCGATACCCGACACCGTCACCGACAAGTGGGTGGTGATGGTGCCGACCACCGACACCGACCGCGTGCGCGAGGCGCTGTTCGCTGCGGGCGCGGGCGAGCTCGGCGACTACCGCGAATGCAGCTGGACGGTGACCGGTGCCGGTCAGTTCCGCCCGCTCGCCGGTGCGAACCCGGCGCTCGGTGCCGTCGGGGACCTCGAGTCGGTGACCGAGGACCGGGTCGAGGTGATCGCGCCGCGGTCCGCCCGTTCTCGGGTGCTGGCGGCGCTGCGGGCCGCGCATCCGTACGAGGAGCCGGCGTTCGACGTGTTCGAGACCGCGGACTTCCCGGGCCGGCGCGGGCTCGGCCGGATCGGCGAGCTGCCGCACGCGGAGACGTTGCGGGAGTTCACCGCGCGGGTGGCCGCGGCGTTGCCGCGCACCGAGTGGGGCGTGCGGGCGGCCGGTGATCCCGACCGGGTCGTCCGGACGGTCGCGGTGTGCGGCGGATCGGGGGACTCGCTGCTGGACACCGTCGGCCGACTGGGCGCGGACGTCTACGTGACCGCGGATCTGCGGCACCATCCGGCGGACGAGCACCTGCGTACCGGCGGCCCGGCCCTGGTCGACGTCGCGCACTGGGCCAGCGAGCAGCCGTGGTGCGCGCAGGCCAAAGGCGTGCTCGACGACCGGTTCGCGGGTGTGGCGGGCTGGGACGTGCGGGTGACGGAGTTGCGGACGGACCCGTGGACCCTGTCGTGTCACTGACGCGAGCCGTCCGGTGTGACTGACGGCGAGCCGTCCGGTGTGACTGACGGCGAGCCGTCGGGTGTGACTGACGGGGCCGCCGTCAGGTGGCGGATGTGGTCGGTGACGGGCGGATGCAGGGTACGGTTGACGTCTGATCTCGGGCCGTCCGAGCACCTCGAAGAACAAGAACACAGCAGGAGCTTCCACGCGTGAACGTCGACCCCACAGTGCAGTCCAAGCTTCTCCAGCTCGCCGGTGTGGACACCGAGCTGGCCCGGCTCGCGCACCGTCGCGGGGCGCTGCCCGAGCAGCAGGAGGTGGAGCGCCTCGAGGCCGAGCGTGTCTCCCGTAAGGACGCGGCGGTGGCCGTGGAGATCGTGCTCGACGACCTCGATCGCGACATCAAGAAGCTCGAGGGCGAGGTGGACGCCGTCCGGCAGCGGGAGACGCGCGACCGCAAGCTGCTCGAGGGCGGCACGCTCGCACCCAAGCAGCTGTCGGAGTTGCAGCACGAGCTCGGCAGCCTGGAGCGGCGCCAGAGTGTGCTAGAGGACGAGCTGCTCGAGGTCATGGAGCGGCGCGAGGCATCGCAGGCCGACCACGATCATGCGGGCGCGCGGCTGACGCAGGTCGAGGACGAGCTGATCGACGCGGAGCGGCGCCGGGACGACGCCGTCGCGGATCTGGACAAGACGCAGGAGCGGTGCGAGACCGACCGCGCGGCGCTGGTGGGGCAGTTCCCCGACGAGTTGCTGGCGGTCTACGAGAAGCAGCGCGGGCAGCGCGGCGTGGGGGCCGCGCTGCTGCAGGCCCGCCGTTGCGGCGCGTGCCGCATCGAGATCGACCGCGGCGAGATCGCCCGCATCGCCGCGACCCCGGCCGACGTCGTCGTCCGTTGCCCCGAGTGTGGCGCGATCATGGTGCGCACCAAGGAATCCGGTCTGTGACTGCCGACCGGGTCGTCGTCGAGGCCGACGGTGGTTCCCGGGGCAATCCGGGCCCGGCCGGGTACGGGGCGGTGGTCTTCGACGCCGACCGTGGCCGCGTCCTGGCCGAGCGGCGGGAGTTCCTCGGGGTGGCCACCAACAACGTGGCGGAGTACCGGGGTCTCATCGCGGGCCTGACGGCGGCGCGGGACCTCGGCGCGCACGAGGTGGACGTGCGGATGGACTCCAAGCTGGTCGTCGAGCAGATGTCGGGCCGCTGGAAGGTCAAGCACGCCGACATGATTCCGCTGGCGCAGCGGGCGCGTGAGCTCGCCGCGTCGTTTGCGCGGGTGTCGTACACGTGGATTCCGCGCAGCGAGAACAGCCACGCCGACCGGCTCGCGAACGAGGCGATGGACGGCGAGGATGCGATCACCTCGGGCCGCGTGGACGACGGGGCCCGCGAGTCGGCGACGCCCGCCGCGGCCGCGCCCGGCTGGACCGGGGCGATCGGTGCGCCCACCCGGATGCTGCTGTTGCGCCACGGGCAGACCGAGTTGTCCGTCGAGCGTCGCTATTCCGGACGCGGCAATCCGCCGCTCACGGAGTACGGCCGCGCGCAGGCCCGCGCCGCGGCGGACCGGATCGCCGCGAAGGGCGCGGTGGCGGCCGTGGTCTCCTCGCCGTTGGGGCGTGCCCGGGAGACCGCCGAGGCGGCAGCCCGCGCGCTCGGGGTGCCGGTCGACGTCCACGACGGGCTCATCGAGACGGACTTCGGCAAGTGGGAGGGCCTGACGTTCGCCGAGGCCGCGCAGCGCGACCCCGACCTGCACCGGCGCTGGCTGTCGGACACGGCCGTCCGCCCCCCGGCGGGCGAGAGCTTCGACGAGGTCCGCGCCCGCATCGAGTCGGTCCGCGCCGACCTCACCGCCGCCTACGCGGGTTCCAACATCGTGGTGGTCACGCACGTCACGCCCATCAAGACATTGCTGCAGCTCGCCCTCGACGTGGGGCCGTCGCTGCTGTACCGCCTCCATCTGGATCTGGCGTCGCTGAGCATCGCGGAGTTCTACCCGGACGGCGGCTCGTCGGTGCGGCTGGTCAACGATACGTCGCACCTGTAGGACCGTCGTCGTGGCGGGGGAGGGCGACCCCGAGGAACACCAGCGTCACGCCGGCGACGAGGTGCAGCCAGCTCGCGGCGTAGTCGACCGGCATGAAGTTCGACGCCGTGTCGGTGTCGATGACCAGCCCGTACACGCCGAGCAGCACCCCGAGGGCGCCGCTGCCGAGGAGGAACATCTCCGCGGCCGCCAGCGTCCGTGACATCGCCAGCCCCACGATCGCGGTCGCGATGTGCGCGACGTTGTGCAGGACGGACACGTCCACCCAGCCGACCAGCCGGGCGCCCGTGCCGGGGCCGGCCCAGGCGATGTCGTCGACATCGGTGGTGGCGCCGGGGACGAAGCCCAGAACTCCGATCACCAGCAGGATCAGCGCGATCACGGTCGTCGCGAGCTGCGTCGTGGTCCGCGCGAAGCCCTCGGATTCGTCCATCGATCCCACCTCCGGTGACGGTGCGATGACTCGGATCATCGCTTCCATTGTCGGTCCCCGGTCGCCGCGCGGGTAGCCGATTGGCGTCCGCGCGGCGGACGAGCGTAGCCTCGACGGCTGTGAACGCCCTGCTGACCTGTCGCCGCTATGTCGACAACTGTCGGCAGGCGAGCGCGGTCTGTCACGTCTGACGCCCGAACTCTCCGGGCACCCCCGCGCGTCCCCTCGCGGCCGCGTGCGCGTCGTCGTGCGCCGCCGTTTCCACATCATCTTTTCGAAAGGCCCTCATGTCGGCCCCCACCCTCGACGCGCCTCGGCGCGCGCTGCCCAGATGGGCAACCTCGTTCGGCCCTCAGATCGTCGCCGGTCTGATCCTCGGTGTCGTGATCGGTCTCGTCGCCCGAGCGATGCCGGACGCCGCGGACGGCAACGAGAACTGGCTCGTCGGCACCGTGAAGACGATCGGTTCGAGCTACGTCGCACTGCTCACGGTCGCCGTCATTCCGCTCATCTTCACGGCCGTCGTCAGTTCCATCGCGAACTTGCGCAACGTGGCGAACGCCGCGCGACTCGCGGTGCAGACGCTGCTGTGGTTCGCGATCACCGCCTTCGTCGCGGTGCTGGTCGGCATCGTGGTCGGCCTCGTCACGCAGCCGGGCGCGAACACCTCGGTCGATGCCGACGCGGCCAAGGCGCCCGCCTCCGGCGGCTCCTGGTGGGCGTTCCTCACCGGTTTGGTGCCGCAGAACTTCCTGGGCCTGGGCGCCAAGACGACCGTCACGGGTGGTCAGGTCACGGACGGCGCCGTCTCGGGACTCAGCGCCACCACCTCGCTGAGCTTCAACGTGCTGCAGCTGCTCGTCGTGGCGATCGCGATCGGCATCGCCGCGCTCAAGGTCGGGGAGAAGGCCGAGCCGTTCCTCAACTTCAACGCCGCGCTGCTGGCGATCGTGCAGAAGGTGCTGTGGTGGATCATCCGCCTCGCCCCCATCGGCACCGCCGCGCTGATCGCCAAGGCCGTCGCGACCTACGGTTGGGACGCGATCGGTCAGCTCGGGATGTTCACCCTGGCCGTGTACATCGGCCTGGCGATCGTGTTCTTCGTCGTGTACCCGATTCTGATTCGCGTGCACGGCCTTTCGGTGCGGAACTTCTACTCGGGCGTCTGGCCCGCGACGCAGCTGGGCTTCGTGTCCCGGTCGTCGATCGGCACGTTGCCGCTCACCGAGCGGGTCACCGAGCGCAACCTCGGCGTGCCCCGGGAATACGCGTCCTTCGCGGTGCCGCTGGGTTCGACGACCAAGATGGACGGCTGCGCCGCGGTCTATCCCGCGATCGCCGCGATCTTCGTCGCCGAGTTCTACGGCGTGAACCTGAGCCTGACCGACTACCTGCTCATCATCGTGGTGTCGGTGATCGGTTCGGCGGCCACCGCCGGCACCACCGGTGCGACGGTGATGCTGACGCTGACGCTGTCCACGCTGGGCCTGCCGCTGGCCGGTGTCGGTCTGCTGCTCGCGGTCGAGCCGATCGTCGACATGGGCCGCACCGCCGTCAATGTCACCGGTCAGGCCCTCGTGCCGACCATCGTGGCCAAGCGGGAGAAGATCCTCGACGAGTCGCTGTACAACGCGCCGCGCCAGGGCGACCCGTTCGCCGACGAGGACCTCGAGCCGGCCCGCTGACGGGAACCACAACACGAGAGATCCGACGGGGACCGTCACAACACGAGGTACAGCGCCGTCGTCGCGCCGACGACGGCGAGGGGCGTGGTGGCCAGCCCGAGCCCGGTGAACGTGCCGAGCTCGGGCCGGCAACCCCCGGCGGCCGCGACCCGCCGCCACAACATGGTCGCGAGCGAACCGACATAGGTGAGGTTGGGGCCGAGGTTGACCCCGATCAGCATCGCCAGCACCAGGCCGGTGGGGGCGGCCGGCCCGAGCGCGGCGAGCAGCAGCAGCGTCGCGGGCAGGTTGTTGAGCAGGTTCGCGGCGAGGGCCGCGATCGCGGCCGTCGCCAGCATGCCGGGGAGGGTGGCGTCGTCGGGCAGTAGCTCGCCGAGCCAGTCGCCGATCGGTC
Organism: Rhodococcus sp. SGAir0479; assembly: GCF_005484805.1. NCBI lineage: Bacteria > Bacillati > Actinomycetota > Actinomycetes > Mycobacteriales > Nocardiaceae > Rhodococcus > Rhodococcus sp. SGAir0479. Next base: position 2,187,985 of record NZ_CP039432.1, on the reverse strand, counting down.
CGGTGGCGACGCCGGCCACCACGACTCCGAGGGCGAGCACGAACCCGCAGAACCACAGGTCGGCCGCGTACACGACGCGTTTCGGTGTCGTGCGCCCGGCGCGCAGCGCCGGCACGGCCAGCACCGCCGCTCCCGCCGCGGCGATCCATCCCGGGGCGATCCCGACCAGCCCGCCGAGCGCGAATCCCGCCAGCGTGGCGGCCAGCACGGTGAGCGCCAGTGTCGGCGCGCCCGGCAGCGTCCGCACCGGTTGCGCCGGTTCGTCCGCGCGGGGGGACAGGTCGCGGCGGAAGAAGATCAGGAAGACCGCCAGCTCGATCGCGACCGTGACGAGCCACGGCACGGCCATCACCGCCGTGAAGTGCACGAACGACAGGCCGGTCGCGGAGAACGCGATCAGATTCGTGAGGTTGGAGACCGGGAGCAGCGTCGACGCCGAGTTCGACAGGTGGGCGGTGGCATACGCGTGCGGGCGCACGGGTGCCCGCACGGCCCGCGCCGCGCGGATGACGACCGGGGTGAGCAGCACGACGGTCGCATCGAGACTCAGGACCGCGGTGGTCACCGCCGCGACGACGAACACGAGCACGAGGAGCCGGCGCGGATGCCCACCGCCCGCGCGGGTGAGGACGGCCGCGACCCAGCCGAACACCCCGTGCGCGTCGGCCAGGTGCGCCAGCACCAGGATGGCGGCCAGGAACCCGACCGTCGGTGCGAGCGCGGTGATCTCGTCCCACGCCTCGGTGGGGGTCACGACGCCGAGCGCGAGAGCGAGGACGGCGGCCGGTCCGGCGACCACGATCTCGGGCAATCCGCGCGGGCGGACGATCGCGAACACGAGGACGGCGGCCACGAGCATCACCGCCACAACCGTCACCGCCGCATGATGCCACGCGGCGGCTACTTCAGCAGTTTCACCAGCGTCCGCAGATTCCGGGTGGTGGTGACGGCCTTCAGTTTCGGCTTACCGGTGTTCTTGCCGAACGTGCTGTCGAGCGTGCGCCCCCGCTCGACCTCCCAGTAGAGGACCCCGTCGCCGCCTGCGATCCGTTCGATCGCGGGATCCAGGTCGCCGCGTAGCGCGAGGAGATCCGCGAGCACTCCCGGTTCGGCCGTGAACATCACGTACGGATGCCAGCCGTCGCGCTCCGGGTCGAACGGGTACGCCTCGACGATGGCGGCCAGCCTCGCGATGTCGAGGACGAACACCCACGCCTCGTACCCGAAGACCTCCCGAAGTGCCGCCTCGACGGTCGCCTTCAGTTGCGCCGCGTCGGTCGCGTCGGAGGTGAACAGCACGTTGCCCGACGCGAGCACCGTCCTGACGTCGTCGAACCCGAGATCGACGAACACCCGGCGCAGGTCGGCCATCTTGATGTTGATGCCGCCGACGTTGATGCCTCGCAGAAGTGCCACGTAACGGGTCATGGCGCGACGATAGTGCGGCGGACCGACACCGCGGGTTCGGACACGGCGACGTCACCCAGTACTCTTGTCGTGCGGACGAGTTGGCCGGGCGGCCGCGATCACGGGAACCGGCATCGCTTCAGATGTCAGGCCCGGGACCGAGGAAAGTCCGGACTCCACAGAGCAGGGCGGTTGCTAACGGCAACCCGAGGTGACTCGCGGGACAGTGCCACAGAAAACAGACCGCCGGCGCGCAAGCGTCGGTGAGGGTGAAAAGGTGCGGTAAGAGCGCACCAGCGCCCCAGGTGACTGGGGCGGCTAGGTAAACCCCGCCCGGAGCAAGGTTGAAGGCCGCACCGGTGCCCTCGCGGGCGCGGTGTGCGGCTGCGCAGGTGTTCGAGGGCTGCTCGCCCGAGCCTGCGGGTGAACCGCTCGAGGTACCCGGCGACGGTGTGCCCAGATGGATGGTCGCCACCCGGCGTTCGCGCCGGGGACAGGATCCGGCTTACACGCCGACTCGTCCGCCTCGACCCGACAGACGAAAGGCCCCCGGATTTCTCCGGGGGCCTTCGTCGTTCGCTCGACTACTGGAAGTAGCCACCGAGCGGGTTGATCATGAGCAGCTTGGCCCAGTACTCGGCGGTCGCTTCGCCGAGGTACGGCAGCAGGGTGTCGAAGATGATGTAGGACATGGCGGAACTCCGATTTCTGACGCGCACGCGTCGGTACGAGGGCGACGGGGTGCACCGGTGTTCGAAGGACGCGGGGGCGTCGACAAGTGCGCCGTACGCGCAGAGATTAGCAGGACGAGCGGGTTTGTCACAGACCCATATCTCGCTTGTCACTCCGACTTCACATAGCAGTTACGACGGGGCCGCGCACGGGATGGTGACGGCGGCCCTGAGGGGGCACACTGAGGGCATGAGCGACGACGACACCCAGTGGTACTTCAACCTGTCCGACGGCACCGTCCACCAGGGCAAGGCCGGCGACGTCTTCGACCGGATGGGCCCGTATCCGGATCGCGAGAGCGCCGAACGTGCCCTGCAGATCGCGGCCGCCCGCAACAAGGCGGCGGACGCCGCCGACGAAGAGTGGAACAACTGATCGACCGGGTTCGTGTCTCGCACGGCGGCCACTTCGGCGCCGTGCGAGCCGAATTCGCGCCGGCCCGGTCCGGTGTCCGGTCGGGATCGGCTCAGCTGCCGAACCCCAGCGTGCGGTGCGCCCGGCGTATCGCCTTCACGTGGCGGGGCAACTCGGCGACCGCGCGTGCCGCCGCCTGCTCCTCGGTGGCGTAGAGCAGCCCGTAGGTGAAGGTGTCCTCGTCCTCGTCGCGCGCCCGCGCGGCGGTGTCGAGGATCCATCCGCGCGCCAGCACGCCGTCCTGGTGGTCGCCGAGCTGCGTCTGCAGGGCCTTGGCGGCGGCGCCGAGCGCGGCGGCCGACGGCTCCGCCGCCGCGACGGCCTCGGCCGCGTACCGGAGCTTCTTGGCGCGCTTACGGACCCGGTGCAGTGCCGGCCCGACGTCCGCGGTCCCGCCGTCCGCGGCGTCCTTCGTGAGGCGGCGGGCCTTCCTCGCGGCCTTGCGCAGCTGCCGGTACGACCTGTCGAGCCCGCCGCGCAGCGTGACGTCCGCCGGCACCGGGTACGTGCCCGCGGTGACCTCGTCGAGCAGCGCGCACAGGGCGGCGTACCGCGGTTGGGTGAGCACCTCGACGATCTGGGCGTGCCCGGCGCGGTAGAGGTCGTCCTGCGTGCCGACCAGACGTTGGTGTACCGACCCGACGAGGAGATCCGCCGGCTGGGTGTCGATCAGCGTCGCGAACCTCTCGGCGAGTACCTCGGCGTCCCGGGCCCGTCCGAGAACCGCACCGAGCCAGCGCAGTTCGGACCGGGCGGTGGCGGTGCTGTCGGCGGGGAACGCCTCACGGAACGAACCGAGGAGACTGCGCAGACGTCGGGCGGACACGCGCATCTGGTGCACCGAGTCCGGCACGTCCGCGCGCACGTCCGCCGCGAGCGAGGTCAGTCGCTCGTAATGGTGTCGCGCCGCCGGCACGATCACGTCGGCGACCACGGTTCCGTGTTTCACTGCCGTCACCGCATCAGGTCTACCAGTGCCGTCGGCGTCCGTCGACCGAAACCGTCAGGCGCGGAAGCGGTCCGTGGCCTCGACGAGGTGGTGGGTGATACCCGGTTCCGCGGCGGCGTGCCCGGCGTCGTCCACGATGTGCAGCGTGGAGGTGGGCCACGCGCGGTGCAGCTCCCACGCGCTCGTGGCGGGGCAGACGACGTCGTAGCGTCCCTGCACGATCACCCCAGGGATCGTCGCCAGCGCAGCGGCGTCCCGCAACAACTGACCCTCGTCGATGAAGCCGGCGTGCCGGAAGTAGTGGTTCTCGATGCGGGCGAACGCCAGCGCGAACCGCGGCTCGGACGTCTCCTCCACCCGCTCGGGACGCGGCAGCAACGTGCTGGTCGCGCCTTCCCAGCTCGACCACGCGATCGCGGCCCGCAGGGCCACATCGGGATCGGCCGAGTGCAACAGCCGGTGGTACGCCTCGACGAGGTCGCCGCCGCGCTCTTCGGGCGGTACGGGAGCCAGGAACTTTTCCCATCGCTCGGGGAAGAGTTGCCCGGCGCCGCCGTTGTAGTACCAGTCGATCTCACTGCGGCGCAGCAGGAAGATGCCCCGCAGCACCAACTCGGTCACCCGGTGCGGATACCGCTGGGCGTACGTCAGCGCCAGCGTCGAGCCCCACGAGCCGCCGAAGACCTGCCAGCGGTCGATGCCGAGATGCGTACGCAGCGCCTCGATGTCGGCGACGAGGTGCTCGGCGGTGTTGACGGACAGGTCCGCGCCGTCGGCGACGTGCGGGGTCGAACGACCGCAGCCGCGTTGGTCGAACAGCACGATGCGATAGGCGTCGGGGTCGAAGAACCGCCGGTGCGCGGGATCGGTGCCACCGCCGGGACCGCCGTGCAGGAAGACGACGGGCCTGCCGGCAGGGTTGCCGCTGACCTCCCAGTACATGCGCTGGTCGTCGCCGACGGCGAGGAAACCGGTCTCGTGCGGCGTGATCGGGGGGTAGAGCGTGCGCACGGGTCAGAAACCGATCAGCGCGGACGCCAGGTTCGGGATCTCGAGCGCTTCCAGCGCGCCCTGGCGCACCTGCGGGCATTGCGCCGAGGTGATCGCGTCGATCTGCCCGCGGTCGTTCGCGAGCTTCAGCAGGTCCATCCCGTTGGCGGTGGCCCACGAGATGACCACGGTGTTCAGTCCGCCCTTGCCGATCGTCGGGGTGTAGGTGCGCCAGTTCTGCAGTTGCTCCTCGAGATCGGAGCACAGCTGCGCAGCCTGCGGGTCGGTGGCGCCCACCGCGCCTGCACCCGGGGCGGCGGACTGCGCCGAGGGCGCGGTGGTCCGCGCCGAGGAGGGCACCGACGTGGAGGGGACGACCTCGGTGTGTGCGCTGTTGCCGGGCGTCGGGGAGTCGTCGGTGCTGCTGCATCCGCCGACGAGGGCGGCGAGCGCGGCAGCTGCGGCAGCGGTGGCCGCAAGGCGTCCTCGGCGTTCGGTCATGGGCTGCACCTCGGTTCTCTCGGGGACGGGGTCCGGAATGTCGAGTGTGCCAAAGAACGGGGAGGTCGTCCGATTTCGTCGGCCGGCCTCCCCGTCTCCCGTGGTGGGGCGGCGTGCGTCAGAAGCTGTGCTCGGCGGCCGGGAACGTGCCGCCCTCGACCTCGTCGCGGTAGGCGGCTGCGGCGTCGCGCAGGGCCGCCCCGACCTCGCCGAAGCGTTTGACGAACTTGGCGGTCTTGCCGCTGGTGTAACCGGCCATGTCCTGCCACACCAGCACCTGGGCGTCGCACTCGTTGCCGGCGCCGATGCCGACGGTCGGAATGGTGAGCTTGCGAGTCACCTGCCCGGCGAGTTCGGCGGGAACCATCTCCATGACGACGGAGAAGGCGCCGGCCTCCTGCACGGCGATGGCGTCGGCGATGAGCTGCTCGGCACCGTCGCCGCGTCCCTGGACGCGGAAGCCACCGAGGCTGTTGACGGACTGCGGGGTGAAGCCGATGTGGGCCTGGACGGGAATCCCGGCGGCGGTGAGTGCGGCGATCTGCGGGGCCACCCGCTCGCCACCCTCGAGCTTGACGGCGTGGGCCTGGCCTTCCTTCATGAACCGGAAGGCGGTCTCGAGTGCCTGCTGCGGGGAGGCCTCGTAGCTGCCGAAGGGCAGGTCGGCGATGACGAGTGCATGGGGGGCGCCGCGGACCACACCGCGGACGAGGGGAAGCATCTCGTCGATCGTGACCGGCACCGTGGTGTCGTAGCCGTACACGACGTTGGCGGCGGAGTCGCCGACGAGCAGCACCGGAATCCCGGCCTCCTCGAACAGGCGGGCGCTCGAATAGTCGTAGGCGGTGAGTTCGGCCCACCGAGTGCCCTCGGCCTTCATGGCCTGCAGGTGGTGGATCCGGGTCTTGCGCCGGGGCGCCGCGGTGGGCGCGGAGGAACCGTAGACAGCGTTTTCGGACATCGTTGTCCCTTTCTGGCCTCGAGGCCCGACGTGGCGGGTCCCCGGGTGGGATGCTGACGCGTCTCAGTCTGCCACCGTGGCGTGAGGCCACGAAGAGCCGTGTCGGTGCGCTTGGTCACATCCGGCGCCATGGGGCGGCGGCCGTGGGCACCTGCGGGTTCGCGGCGGCGTGGCACGATCGTAGACATGCAGTCCAGACCCCGTTTGCTCGTGGCCGCTGCGATCGGGACCGTGGCCGCGCTCGCGGTCGGATGCGGTTCGGCGGACAGATCCGAGACGGTGACCGGCACCCCGGTCGCCGCGGAGCAGGTCGCGGGCGCGGGGACGGTGCCGCCGGGGCTCGACTCGTTCTACACCCAGCAGGTGGCGTGGGGTTCGTGCGACGGCTTCGCGACCGACGGCGAGGAGCTCGACCCTGCCCTCGAGTGTGCGCACGTCACCGTGCCGCTCGACTACGCCGATCCGGGCGGTGCGACGGCGCAGATCGCGATCTCGCGTGCCGCCGCGACGGGGGCGCGGCTCGGCTCTCTGCTCGTCAACCCCGGCGGGCCGGGTGCGTCGGGGCTGGGGCTGGCCACGGTCGCGGACGGCACCGAACTCGGCCGGCGGTTCGACGTCATCGGTTTCGACCCGCGCGGTGTCGGCGCGTCGACGCCACAGGTGCGCTGCCAGACGCCGCAGGAGACCGACGCCCGGCGCGGCGAGGCCGATGTCGACACGAGTCCGGCGGGCATCGCCCGTACCGAGCAGAAGAACCGCCTGTACGCCGCGCGGTGCGCCGAACGTTCCGGGCTGCCGCTGCTCGCGCACGTGGGCACGCGCGAGGTGGTCCGGGACATGGACGTGATCCGTTCGGTGCTGGGGGACGCGAAGCTCAACTACCTCGGCTATTCGTACGGCACCCGGCTCGGCACGGCGTACGCGGAGGCCTTCCCCGGGAACGTGCGCGCGATGGTTCTCGACGGCGCACTCGATCCGCAGCAGGACCCCGTCGAGGAGTCGGTGCTGCAGGGGGAGGGCTTCCAGAAGGCGTTCGACGCGTTCGCCGCCGAATGCGGGCGGAGCGTCGATTGTCCGCTCGGCGCCGACCCGGCCGCCGCCACCGTCCGCTTCCGGGCGCTGGTCGACCCGCTGGTGGCTCGTCCCGCCGCGACGACGGACCCGCGCGGTCTCAGCTACGACGACGCCGTGACGGGGGTGCAGCAGGCGCTGTACTCGCCCAACCTGTGGAGTTCGCTGCGCGGTGGGCTGAGCCAGCTCGCCGAGGGGCGCGGGGACACCCTGCTGTTGTTGGCCGACCTGTACGAGGGGCGGATGGACGACGGCAGCTACTCGAACCTCGAGGACGCGTTCAACGCGATCCGCTGCGTCGACGACCCGCCGGTGACCGATCGGGCGGTGGCGGGGGAGGCGGACGCGCGGTACCGGCAGGCGGCGCCCTTCCTCGACGACGGCCGCGGCACCGGCAACGCCCCGCTCGACGCGTGCGCGTTCTGGCCCGTGCCGAACACGGGCGCGCCCCACACCGTCACGGTGCAGGGGCTGCCTCCGGTGGTCGTCGTCTCCACCACCGAGGACCCGGCGACGCCGTACCAGGCGGGCGTGGACCTGGCCAAACAGTTGGGGGGAACGCTCGTGACCTACCGGGGGACCCAGCACACCGCGACGTTCGACGGCGTCGCCTGCGTGGACGAACCGGTGACCGCGTACTTCGTGGACGGGACCGTGCCCGATCCGGACCTGACGTGCTGAGCTGCCGAGGACGAGACGAATTTCACGATGTAACACAGATTTAACGCAGTTTGCCTAGTCTCGCGGGCATGGATCGCCAAAAGGAGTTCGTGCTTCGCACCCTCGAAGAGCGCGACATTCGGTTCGTCCGGTTGTGGTTCACCGACGTGCTCGGATACCTCAAGTCGGTGGCGATCGCGCCCGCGGAACTGGAGGGTGCCTTCGAGGAGGGCATCGGCTTCGACGGCTCCGCGATCGAGGGCTTCTCGCGGGTCTCGGAGGCGGACACCGTCGCCAAGCCGGACGCGTCGACCTTCCAGATCCTGCCGTGGGCCCACAAGGACGGCGCGCAGCACTCGGCGCGCATGTTCTGCGACATCGCGATGCCCGACGGCACGCCGTCGTGGGCCGACCCGCGGCACGTGCTGCGCCGCCAGCTCAGCAAGGCCAGCGACCTCGGCTTCTCGTGCTACGTGCACCCCGAGATCGAGTTCTTCCTGCTCGAGAACGGCCCGATCGACGGCACCCCGCCGATCCCGGCCGACAGCGGCGGCTACTTCGACCAGGCCGTCCACGACCGCGCCCCCAACTTCCGGCGGCACGCGATCGACGCACTCGAGTCGATGGGCATCTCCGTCGAGTTCAGCCACCACGAGGCCGCGCCCGGGCAGCAGGAGATCGACCTGCGCTACGCGGACGCGCTGTCGATGGCGGACAACGTGATGACGTTCCGGTACGTCGTCAAGGAGGTCGCGATCGACGAGGGTGTGCGGGCGTCGTTCATGCCCAAGCCCTTCGGTGACCAGGCCGGTTCGGCGATGCACACGCACATGAGCCTGTTCGAGGGCGACACCAACGCCTTCCACAACCCGGACGATCCGATGCAGCTGTCCGAGACCGGTAAGGCCTTCATCGCCGGCATCCTCGAGCACGCCAACGAGATCAGTGCCGTGACCAACCAGTGGGTGAACTCCTACAAGCGGCTCGTCCACGGCGGCGAGGCGCCCACCGCGGCCACGTGGGGTCCGTCCAACCGGTCGGCGCTGATCCGGGTGCCGATGTACACGCCCAACAAGGCGTCCTCGCGGCGCGTCGAGGTCCGCAGCCCCGACTCGGCCTGCAATCCGTATCTGACGTTCGCGGTGCTGCTGGCCGCGGGTCTGCGCGGCATCGAGAAGGGCTACGAGCTCCCGCCCGAGGCGGAGGACGACGTCTGGGCCCTCACCGATGCCGAGCGTCGCGCGATGGGCTACAAGCCGCTGCCGGGGAGCCTGGCGGAGGCCCTGCAGGAGATGGAGAAGTCCGAGCTGGTCGCGGAGGCGCTCGGTGAGCACGTCTTCGACTTCTTCCTCCGCAACAAGCGGCGCGAGTGGGAGGACTACCGCAATCAGGTCACTCCCTTCGAGCTGAAGGCCTACCTCGGCCTCTAGGGCCGACATCCACCGACCCGAAGAGGTGAACCGCGTGCCCCAACCGGCCAGTCCACGTGCTCGCGACGACGTGCGGATCGGGGGGAGTCGGTGAAGCCGCCGTACGCGCGGTCCGCGGTGCCCGGTGTCGGGCGGCTCGGGCTGATCGAACCCACCGCGCCGGCCGAGCTGGCGGCGTTGGGGTGGTCCAACCTCGACGGTGTCGAGCTGCTGTGGGCGCTCTCGCGCGCCGCCAACGCCGACCTCGCGCTGCGGACGCTCGTCCGGATGCAGGAGGGTCTCGGTGACGGGTGGGCGGAACTCGACGCGGCCCTGCGCACGGACAAGGGGTTGCGCGGCAGGCTGTTCGGCCTCATCGGCGCCTCCAGCGCGTTCGGGGATCACCTGGTCGCGGATCCCGCGTCGTGGAAGCTGCTCGCGGGGGACATGGCCCTGCCGTCGAAGGACGAGCTGACGCGGCGGCTGCTCGCGTGCGTCCAGGCGGTCCCCGAGAGCGGACCGAACGCGTCGCCCACTCTCTACCGCGCGGCCGTCACGGGCCCGGAAGCCATTGCGGCGCTGCGTAAGTGCTACCGCGATCAGATGATGGTGCTGGCGGGAGCCGATCTGGCCGCGACCGTCGAGAACGAGCCGGTGATCCCGTACCAGACGGTGGGCCACCAGCTCTCGGACATGGCCGACGCCGCCCTGACCGCGGCGCTCGCGGTGGCCGTGGCGGCGGTCAGCCCGGACGAGCCGTGCCCGGCCCGGATCGCGGTGATCGCGATGGGCAAGTGCGGGGCTCGGGAACTGAACTACGTCAGCGACGTCGACGTCGTGTTCGTCGCGGAACCGTCCAACGCGCTCTCGAGCCGCATCGCCGGCGAGATGATGCGCATCGGGTCGTCCGCGTTCTTCGAGGTGGACGCCGCGCTGCGTCCCGAGGGCAAGCGCGGCGAGCTCGTGCGCACCCTCGAGTCGCACGTCGCGTACTACAAGCGCTGGGCCAAGACGTGGGAGTTCCAGGCGCTCCTCAAGGCGCGCCCGATGACCGGTGATCTCGAGCTGGGCCGGGAGTACACCGACGCTCTGGGCCCGATGGTGTGGACGGCGTCCGAGCGTGAGGACTTCGTGCCCGAGGTCCAGGCGATGCGTCGCCGGGTGGAGGCGTCGGTGCCGCCGGAACTGCGCGAGCGCGAACTCAAGCTCGGCCGCGGCAGTCTGCGCGACGTCGAGTTCGCGGTGCAGCTGCTGCAGTTGGTGCACGGCCGCGCCGACACGTCGCTGCGCGTCAAGAGCACCGTCGACGCGCTCACCGCCCTCGCCGCCGGCGGCTACGTCGGCCGCGACGACGCCGCGAACCTCACCGCGTCGTACGAGTTCCTGCGCCTGCTCGAGCACCGGTTGCAGCTGCAGAAGCTCAAGCGCACCCACACGCTGCCGCCGCCGGACGACGAGGAGGGGCTGCGCTGGCTGGCCCGCGCCGCGCACATGCGTCCGGACGGTCGCAACGACGCGCTCGGGGTGCTGAACGCCGAGATCCGGCGCAACACCCACCGGGTGCGGCGGCTGCACGCCAAGCTCTTCTACCGGCCGCTGCTCGAGTCGGTCGCGCGGCTCGACAAGGAGGCGCTGCGGCTGAGCCCGGACGCGGCGGTCCGGCAGCTGGCGGCGCTCGGCTACTCGGCACCGGAGAACGCTCTCGGCCACCTCACCGCCCTCACCGGCGGGGCGTCCCGGAAGGGCCGGATCCAGGCCCTGCTGTTGCCGACGCTGCTCGAATGGCTCGGGGACACCCCCGATCCCGACGCCGGCCTGCTCGCGTACCGGCGGCTGTCGGAGTCGCTGGCGGACGCCACGTGGTTCCTGCGGCTGCTGCGGGACGAGGCGTCGGTGGCGCAGCGGCTCATGACGGTGCTGGGCTCCTCGGCCTACATCCCGGATCTGCTGATCAAGGCTCCGGACGTCATCCGCCTCTTCGCCGACGGCCCGTCCGGTCCGCGCCTGCTCGACCCGCAGCCCGCGGACGTGGCGCGCGGCATCCTGTCCTCGTCGGCGCGGTACGTCGACCCGGTGCGAGCGGTCGGTGCGGCGCGGTCGCTGCGCCGGTACGAACTGGCCCGCATCGCCAGTGCCGACATCCTCGGGATGCTCGACGTCCGGCAGGTGTGCCGGGCGCTGTCGTCGGTGTGGGCGGCGGTGCTCAACGCGTCGCTGGCGGCGGTGATCCGGGCGAGCGAGGCGGAGTCGGGCGAGCCGGCGCCGGCGACGTTCGCGGTCATCGGCATGGGCCGGTTGGGCGGCGGGGAACTCGGGTACGGGTCCGACGCCGACGTGCTGTTCGTGTGCGAGCCGCGGGAGGGGGCCGACGAGACGCGGGCGGTGAAGTGGGCCAACCTCATCGGCGACCGGGTGCGCAAGCTGCTCGGCGCACCCAGCACCGACCCGCCGCTGGAAGTGGACATCGGATTGCGCCCGGAGGGGCGCAGCGGCCCGCTGGTGCGGACGCTGGCGTCGTACGAGGCGTACTACGCGCAGTGGGCGCAGGCATGGGAGGTCCAGGCCCTGCTCCGCGCGAACGCCGTTGCCGGCGACGCCGACCTCGGGCTGCGCTTCCTGCACATGGTCGACGGGACCCGCTACCCGCAGGGCGGGGTCTCCGACGACGCGGTCCGTGAGATCCGGCGCATCAAGGCCCGCGTCGATTCCGAGCGGCTGCCGCGGGGTGCCGATCCGGCCACCCACACCAAGCTCGGTCGCGGTGGTCTCGCCGACATCGAGTGGACCGTCCAGCTCATCCAGTTGCAGCACGCGCACGAGATCCCGGCGCTGCACAACACCTCCACCCTGGAAGCGCTGGACGCGATCGGAGCGGCGGAGTTGTTGAGCCAGGCCGACATCGAGCTGCTGCGCGACGCGTGGCTCACCGCCACCAAGGCCCGCAACGCGCTGGTGCTGGTGCGCGGCAAGCCCACCGACCAGCTACCCGGGCCGGGCAAGGTGCTCGCCGCGGTGGCGCAGGTGGCGGGTTGGCCCGACGGCGACGCCAACGAGTTCCTCGACAACTACCTGCGGGTCACCCGGCGGGCGAAGGCTGTGGTGCAGCGGGTATTCGGAGGCGAGTGACGGCGGACGCGGCCGGTAGAGCAGGGTCGACCGCCGCTACCGCCGCTCAGCCGTTGGCGAACAGGCGGATTCGCTGTTCGCGGCTGTGCTCGAGGTGCGTGCGCATGTGCTCGCGGGCGGCCTTCTCGTCGCGCGCCCGCAGCGCGTCGAGGATCTGCTCGTGTTCGCTGTTGAGCAGCTCGGGTTCGCCGTAGTTCGACGGCGGCCCGCTATCGTAGATCCGCAACTGGGTGGTCAGCCGCACCAGCAGCGTCATGATCGTCGAGTTGTGCGCCGCCTGCCACAGCGCCTCGTGGAACCGGAAGTTGTCGGCGCGTGCCTCGACCTCGTCGTCGGTGCTGCAGCACGAGCGGTGCAGACGCTCGAGGCGGGCCATGTCGAGATCGGTGTGCCGCAGAGCGGCGGCGCCGGCGGCCTCGGACTCGAGCGCCACGCGGGCCGCGTAGATCTCGATGACGTCCTCGGCGGTGCCCGACCGCACCCGGAAGCCGCGGGCCGCGCGTTCGAGGAGACCGTCGTGGGCCAACCAGTTGAGCGCCTCGCGGATGGGGGTGCGCGAGGCGCCGTACGTCTCGCTGAGCTGCGTCTCGTGCAGTGCGGCTCCCCGCGGAAACTTGCCGTCGAGGATGTCGGCCCGCAGGCGCAGGTACTGCTTGGACGTCTGATCGGACCGTCCCGAAGTGCCGGAGGGCAGCAGCACGCCCAGATCTGCCAGGTCGTCCTCGCGCGTCATCGGTGTCCCATCTGTCGGTTCCCTCGTCGGACGCCGATGATTATGCCACCGGTTACAGTTGGATACTTGCGTATACGCAAGTCGTCATTTAGGTTCGTGGCGTCGTCACCCCGTCTGTCCGAGGATGTGTGAGTTGAGTACCGCCGAACTGCCCCTGATCCAGGCCGAGGATCTCGCCCGGGATTTGGGGCGACCGTCTCTGGTGGTGCTCGACGTCACGGTGGACCTGGCCCCGGCCCGCTTCGACGGCGACTACCGGCCGGAGTCCGGCGCGGGACCCTGGCGCGCCGCGCACGTGCCGGGCTCGCGGCACGTCGACCTGCTGACCAGTTTCTCCGATCCCGGCACCGGCCTGCACTTCAGCCGTCCGACGCGGGAACGGTTCGCCGCCGACGTGGCCGCCCTGGGAATCTCGGCCACCACCGACGTCGTCGTCTACGACCGGGGATCGATGACGTGGGCGGCGCGCTTCTGGTGGTTGCTGCGCAGCGTCGGCATCGACGCCCGCGTGCTCGACGGCGGGCTGGCGCACTGGCAAGCGTGCGGTCTGCCCGTCGAATCGGGAAGCGCGGTACCGGCCCCGACGCCCGGAGACGGCGGCCTCGTGCACGACTACCGCCCCGTGTGGGCGGATCGCGCCGACGTGCTCGCCGTCAGTGAGGGACGTGCGCCGGGCACGCTCGTGTGCGCCCTGGCGCCGGCCCAGTTCGCCGGCACCGAGCAGTCGCGGTACTCGCGGCGTGGGCACATCCCGGGCAGCCGGAACCTGTCGGCCAAGAGCCTGCTCGACGACACCGGCCGCGTCCGCGACGTCGCCGCCGTGCGCGCGGCGGCCGACGGCGTGCTCGTCGGGGCGTCCGCGCCCGTGGTCGTGTACTGCGGCGGCGGTGTGTCCGCGTGTCTGGCCGCGCTCGGTCTGGTGCTCGCCGGCTACGACGACGTCCGGGTCTACGACGGATCCCTCGAGGAGTGGTCGGCCGACGCGTCGCTGCCACTCGTGACCGCGCCGGGCGGTGACCAGTGACCCGATGTCGCCGCTGACGATCGACCCGACCCCGAACCCCGCTCCGCCCAAGGATTTTCCATGACCGCAGCTATCACCGGCGACGACCTCGCCGGCGCACTCGACGCGCTCCGCGCCCGGGTACCCCTCGTCCACTCGCTCACCAACGTCGTCTCGGCGAACTTCCTGACCAATGTTCTGCTCGCGGCCGGCGCGAGCAACGCGCACATCGACAATGTCCACGAGGCGGCCGGGTTCGCCCGCATCGCCGGCGGCGTCCTCGTCAACCTCGGCACGCCCGACGGCGGGACGGCCGCCGCGTTCACGCTCGCGGCGGAGGCCGCTCACGACGCGGGCACCCCGTGGGTCCTCGACCCGGTCGGCGTCGGCGGGCTGCCCTGGCGCAGCGGGCTGGCGGTGGACCTGCTGAAGTACCGGCCCACGGTCGTGCGCGGCAACGCCTCCGAGATCATCGCCCTCGCGGGTCTCGGCGGCGACACCCGCGGTGTCGACAGCTCCGACGACGCGGCAGCGGCGGTGCCCGCGGCCGTCGCGCTGCTCGACCACGCGCAGGCGGTCTCCGCCTCCGGGCCGGTGGACCACCTGGTCGGGCGGGCCGCCGACGGTTCCGTCGTCGGTGTCCGGATCGCGGGCGGCAGCGCCCTGCTGCCGCGCGTGACGTCCACCGGCTGCTCGCTGGGCGGGCTGGTGGCGGCGTACCTGGCGGTGGCGCCCACCCCGCTCGTCGGCCTCGCCGCCGCACACGCGCACGTGGCCGTCGCGTCGGAGATCGCGGAGGAGAAGTCCTCGGGGCCCGGCTCGTTCGCGGTCGAGTACCTCGACGCGCTGTACTCCGTCGACGCCGCCACGCTCGCCGCGCGCGCCCGCATCGACACCATCGACCCGGCGAACGAGGGCGGAAACCGATGAGCATCAAGACCTTCTGGTACCTCACCCAGGCGGACGGCGACTTCCCGTGGAGCCCGGACGGGCTCTACCCGGTGGACGGCGCCCGGCAGATCGAGCTGGCGAAGACCATCGACGACGGCGGGTTCGACGGCGCGCTGGTCGCGACGTGGTCCAACGATCCATTCGTCTCGGCGACATGGGCGGCGTCCCACACCACGCGGATGAAGTTCCTCGTCGCGGTGTACGCCAACATGATTCCGGCGCGTCTGCTCGCCGAGAAGGCCCTGACGTTCGACGCGTTCACCGGCGGGCGGCTGATGATCAACTCGGTCAACGGCCGGGACAACATCCTCACCAAGTACGACATGAACGTCGAGCACGACCGGCGGTACGAACTGGGGGAGCAGTACTGGGCCGACTTCCGGCGCTACTACCGCGAGGGCACCGAGTCGAACTTCCCCAACACCCCACTGCGGATCGACGGGCCCGCCGGTCACGACGTGCCGCTGTGGGGGACGGGCGACTCGCCGGCCGGCCTGGCGAACTCGGGGAAGGTGTTGGATGCGTACCTCGCGATGCTGCGCGAGACGTCCTTCATCGAGGACAAGTTCGCCGGGGCACGCGCCGCCGCGGCGGCCGCCGGCCGCGAGTTCACCGACTTCGGGGCACTGTCCGGTGTGATCGTCCGGCCCAAGCGGGACGAGGCGATGGACCGGTTCCGGGCACTGTTCGAGCAGGCCGGGATCGACCGGATCACCGACGTCCTCGACAACGCGGTTCGCCGCCGGACCGCCGGCAAACAGGACCTGAAGACCTTCACGGCGCGCGACGCGCAGCGGCAGGGCTGGGTCGACACCATCGTGGCTGGCAAGCTCCCGGAGCCGAACGACCTCTACCTCGGCGACGGCCTGTACGCCGGGATCACCGCGTGGTCCCCGCTCGACATCTTCGCCACCGGGTCGTCGGCGGTCTACTACGTCGGTGCCCCCGACGAGATCACCGGGCACGTCCGGGAACTGCGGGCCCGGACCGGTCTGACGTCGCTGATCCTGGCCGGCTGGCCGCTGATCGACGAGGCGAAACAGGTGGCCGAGCACCTGGTCCCGAGGTTCGCCGACCTGGACTGACGATTCGCGTGAGGGGCGCCGCGGCGATCGTCGCCGCGGCGCGCTTCTCGTTGACGGAGCCGGGTGCCCGCGAGAACAGTGAGGGGTACCGGTCCGTACTGGAGGTGCCCGATGGTCAGCGCAGCACTGTTGGTTCGCGTCGAGGCGAAGCGGGGCAAGGAGGCCGCGGTCGCCGAGTTCCTCGAGGGCGCGCTGGCACTGGTTCGGGACGAGCCCGGCACGACGGCGTGGTTCGCGCTGCGCTTCGGACCCGCCACGTTCGGTATCTTCGATGCCTTCCCCGACGAGGCGGGCCGACAGGCGCACCTCGCGGGCCGGGTCGCCGAGGCCCTCGCGGCCCGCGCCGACGAACTGTTCGTCGCCCACCCCACCATCACCCGGGTGGACGTCCTGGCGAGCAAGCTCCCCGGCTGACGGGTGTCGCAGCAACGTCACGATCAGCTCGCGGCGTTGGACGAAACCGTGACCTTCGGGCCGTCGACGGCCGCGCCGGGAGGCGTCCGGCCCGCGTCACAGGCGGCCGGGCCGTGGCCTCGCTCACGAACCGCACGGTCGTCACCGAGTGCCGTCGCGATGCGGTCCGCGCTGCATTTTCACTGATCAGCGCGCTCACGGCGGCTGCGCCCCGCATCTTTCGGCCCACCTGTTCGCGTATACCCGCATACCCGAACAGGTACCCCTCCGCGTAGTTATACGGATGTCTCGATCAGATAACGACGGAACTCTGGGTTGTGCCCGAACACCGATGCCAGAACCAGTGTCGGACCGCCGCAAGACCCCGGAGGACCTCGAATGGCCCTGAAGAACACCCGACTGACCCGCACCTCCCGTGGACTGGTGCTCGGCGCCGTGACCGCCGGAGCCCTCATGATCCCCGTCGCGCCCGCCTTGGCGCAGCCCGCCACGTCCCACTCGATCGGCAGCTCGGTCCAGGTCACTCCGGTGGCCAGCTCGGCGGGACAGGCCGCCGCCAACGCCGCCCAGTCCAAGATCGGGTCCCCGTACGTGTGGGGCGCGACCGGCCCCAGCTCGTTCGACTGCTCCGGTCTGGTCCAGTGGGCCTACAAGCAGGCCGGCAAGTCCATCCCGCGCACCAGCTACGACCAGGTCGGCGGCGGCAGCTCGGTGTCGCGCGGCAACCTCCAGCCCGGTGACGTCGTCGCCTTCTACGGCGGCGAGCACGTCGGTATCTACATCGGTGGCGGCAACGTCGTCCACGCCCCCACCGAGGGCGAGAACGTCAAGGTGACGTCCGTCGACGCCATGCCGTTCTCCGGCGCCAGCCGCTACTGATCAGCGGTACCCCCGACAGCAAAGAGCCCGTCACTCCGATCGGAGTGACGGGCTCGTTGCCGTGTCGCGCTCGACTCAGCAGTCGTAGTACAGCGAGAACTCGTACGGGTGCGGACGCAGGTTGACCGGCGCGATCTCCTGCTCACGCTTGAGCGAGATCCAGGTCTCGATCAGGTCGGACGTGAACACGCCGCCCTCGGTGAGGTAGTCGTGATCCTGCTCGAGGCGGTCGATGACGGCCGACAGGCTGGTGGGGGCCTGCGGGATGTTGCGGGCCTCCTCCGGCGGCAGCTCGTACAGGTCCTTGTCGACCGGAGCCATCGGCTCGATCTTGTTCTTGATGCCGTCCAGGCCGGCCATCATCTGAGCCGCGAAGTTCAGGTACGGGTTGCCCGAGGAGTCCGGCGCGCGGAACTCGATGCGCTTGGCCTTCGGGTTGTTGCCCGTGATCGGGATACGGACGGCGGCCGAGCGGTTGCGCTGGCTGTAGACCAGGTTGATCGGCGCCTCGTAGCCCGGCACCAGACGGTGGTACGAGTTGATCGTCGGGTTCGTGAACGCCAGCAGCGACGGCGCGTGGTGCAGGATGCCGCCGATGTACCAGCGGGCGATGTCCGACAGGCCCGCGTAGCCGGCCTCGTCGTGGAACAGCGGCTTGCCGTCCTTCCACAGCGACTGGTGCACGTGCATGCCCGAGCCGTTGTCACCGAAGAGCGGCTTCGGCATGAAGGTGGCCGACTTGCCGTGCTGCCACGCGGTGTTCTTCACGATGTACTTGAACAGCTGCAGGTCGTCCGCCGCCGCGAGCAGCGTGTTGAACTTGTAGTTGATCTCCTGCTGGCCGCCGGTGCCCACCTCGTGGTGGCCGCGCTCGAGCTCGAAGCCCGCGTTCTGCAGGTTCCGGGAGATGTCGTCGCGCAGGTCGACGTAGTGGTCGTACGGCGCGACCGGGAAGTAGCCGCCCTTGGCGCGCACCTTGTAACCGAGGTTGGGGCTGCCGTCCGCGTTGCGGTCGTTGCCGGTGTTCCACGCGCCCGAGATGGAATCGAGCTCGTAGAACGCGCCGTTCATCGTCGAGTCGTAGGAGACGTTGTCGAAGATGTAGAACTCGGCCTCGGCACCGAAGAAGGCGGTGTCGGCGATGCCGGTCGACTTCAGGTACTCCTCGGCCTTGCGGGCGACGTTGCGCGGGTCGCGGCTGTACGCCTCGCGGGTGAACGGATCGTGGACGAAGAAGTCGATGTTCAGCGTACGAGCCTTGCGGAACGGATCGATCCGCGCCGTCGCGACGTCGGGCAGCAGCATCATGTCCGACTCGTGGATGGACTGGAAACCGCGCACCGAGGAACCGTCGAACGCCAGGCCGTCCTCGAACACGTCCTGGTTGAAGGCGGACGCCGGGATGGAGAAGTGCTGCTGGACGCCCGGCAGGTCGCTGAAGCGAATGTCGACGAACTCGACGTTCTCATCGGCGATGTACTTGATGACCTCTTCGGCCGTGGAGAAAGCCACGTTGGTGCTCCTTCATTCGGTTACCAGCCGGTCGGGTTACGGCGGTTTCGTCGAGGCAAGACGGTAGATAGCCGGTGTTGCCCGCTAATCAAGCCTATGTTTCGCCGGTGTTACGCGTCGGTGTTCGGGGGCCGTACCCTGGGTGAATGTGACCATTCCCACTGGCCGGCGGGTGTGACGAGCGGCACCGAGGCGGCTGCACCGGCCTCGTGCGGCAGGTCGACGCCTATCCTGGACCCATGGCAAGAATGACCGGTTCCTGGCTGTCCGGCCCCTCCGCGGCACTGCCGAAGGATCAGACCAAGGCGCAGGCGTATCGAGGTGAGCTACTCGGGCTGCCGGCCGACGGTCCCGGATCGCTCGCCGGCACCGGGCGACGCGTCGCCGCCCTCGCCGTCGACTGGCTGTCCGCGGCGGGCGTCGTCATGTTGCTCATCGGCGAGGCACCGCTCGAGAACTCCCGGCTCGGCACCTACACGATGATGCTGTGGTTCGCCGTCGGCGTGGTGTGCGTTTCGCTGTTCTCGTTCACGCCCGGCCAGTACATGCTGGGCCTGCAGGTCGCCCGGGTCGACGCGCCCGCCCGGGTGGGCGTGCTGCGAGCCCTCGGCCGGCAGGCACTCATGGCGTTCATCGTCCCGGCCGTCATCACCGACGTCGACGGCCGCGGCATGCACGACCGCGCGACCGGCACCGGACTGGTCCGCGTCCGCTGAGCCCTTCCCCCCGGAAAGCCGAATGTCACATCGGTTCAGTCGGACTGAACCGATGTGACATTCGGTCGGAGCGGGGGAGGGTCAGCGGCGACGGATGGTGCGCTGCATGCCCTTCATCTTTGCGCCGGGCGGCAGCGGACCCTTGGGCATCGCGGCGCCGGTGCGGCCGCTGATGGCCGCGAGCCGCGACTCGATGGAATCCATGCGCTTGGTGTCGATGTTGCGCGGGAGCTTGTTCAGCTGCTTGGTGAGCTGCGACAGCGGCACCTGGCCCTCGCCGTTGCCGACCACGAAGTCGTAGATCGGGGTGTCGCCGACCAGGCGAGCGGTCTTCTTCTTCTCCTGCGCGAGCAGGCCCTTGACGCGCTGCGGCGAACCCTCGGCCACCAGGACGACACCGGGGCGACCGATCACCCGGTGCACCGCGTCCAGCTGGGTGGTGCTGGCGACGGCACTGGTCACGCGCCACGCGCCCTGCATGTTCTCGAGCGCCCACGCCGCGGCGCCCGCCTGTCCCTCGGCCTTGCCGTAGACGGTCTTCTGGACGCGCTTGCCGAAGATGATGAAACCGAGCAGCACGCCGATGAGGAGACCGATCGGCAACAGGAACCATTGGATGCCGAAGATCAGGCCGATGAGGAAGAACACGACCGCGCTCGCCACGACGGCGCCGATGATCAGCGGCAGCAGCAGCTTGTCTTCCTTGCGCTGCATCTGGAACGCCTGCCAGAGCTGAGTCCGGCGTTCCTTCGATGCCTGCTTGCGGGCCGCCTTCGCCGCAGCCTTCGCTTCCTTGCTGGGTTTGCCCGCTTTTCCGGACTTACTGCCGTTCGCCATACCTCACAGGATACGACGCTCACCGCGCACTATCGCGCGCGCGGTGAGCCTGCACGGCACGTCAGGCGCGGGCGGCCAGACGCTCGAGCACCGAGCTGGCCTCCTGCGAGGCGCTGCCCTCCTCGGCGAGATGTGCCTGGCCTTCGGGGAGTGGCCGGCCGTGGTGCGCCATGGCCTGCGCGTACAGGCGGCCGGCGCGGTAGGACGAACGGACCAGCGGCCCCGCCATGACGCCCGCGAACCCGATCTCCTCGGCCGCCTGCGAGTGCTCGACGAACTCCTCCGGCTTGACCCACCGCTCCACCGGGTGGTGCCGCGGCGACGGACGCAGGTACTGGGTGATGGTGATGATGTCGCATCCGGCCTCGTGCAGGTCCACCATCGCCTGGTGCACCTCCTCCGGAGTCTCACCCATCCCGAGGATCAGGTTGGACTTGGTGACCAGCCCGAAGTCGCGGGCGGCCGTGAGGACGCCGAGTGAGCGCTCGTAGCGGAACGCCGGACGGATCCGCTTGAAGATGCGCGGCACGGTCTCGAGATTGTGGGCCAGCACCTCCGGACGCGACTCGAACACCTCGGCCAGCAGGTCCGGCTTGCCGTTGAAGTCCGGCACCAGGTTCTCGACGCCGGTCCCGGGGTTGAGGGCGTGGATCTGGCGGACGGTCTCGGCATACAGCCACGCACCGCCGTCGGGCAGATCGTCGCGGGCGACGCCGGTGATCGTCGAGTACCGCAGGCCCATCGCCTTGACGCTCTCGGCGACGCGCCGGGGCTCGTCACGGTCGAGGTCGGTGGGCTTGCCGGTGTCGATCTGGCAGAAGTCGCAGCGGCGGGTGCACTGCTCGCCGCCGATGAGGAACGTCGCCTCCCGGTCCTCCCAGCATTCGTAGATGTTGGGACAGCCGGCTTCCTCGCAGACCGTGTGCAGACCCTCGTTCTTGACCAGGCCCTTGAGCTCGGTGTACTCGGGGCCCATCTTCGCGCGGGTCCGGATCCAATTGGGCTTGCGTTCGATCGGCGTTTCCGCGTTTCGGATCTCGATGCGGAGCAGCTTCCGTCCTTCTGGGGCGACAGTCACGCCGTCGATCGTACGCCTGACCGAACCTCTCGTTCCGGTGCGGGGACGGGCCTCAGCCGAACCGGACGGTGGTGAACTCGGGGGTGCGCTCGTCGGCCTCCGGGCGGGACGCCGCGGCGGGGGCCGGCGCCACCCGTTCGATGTCGTGGACGGTCACCGGGAGGCGACCGTCGAGTGCCTCCAGGACCGCGGCGGTGACCGACGGCGCGACCTCCTCGACCGTGACGTCGCGGCCGAGTTCCCGCGACAGCGTGGTGACGCCGGCGTCCTTGATGCCGCACGGGACGATGTTGTCGAAACCGTCGAGGGCGGCGTTGCAGTTGAGCGCGAACCCGTGCAGCGTGACGCCGCGCTGGACCCGGACGCCGATCGCCGCGACCTTGCGTTCCGGTAGCCGGCGGCCGTCCGACAGCGCGGCCGGGAGCCACACGCCGGAGCGTCCCTCGACGCGGCCGCACGTGAGGCCCAGATCGGTGCACACGGCGATGAGCGCCTGCTCGATCCGGCGAACGTAGCTGACGACGTCGACGGGTTCGGCGAGCTTGACGATCGGGTATCCGACGAGCTGTCCGGGGCCGTGCCACGTGATCTTGCCGCCGCGGTCGACATCGATGACCGGGGTGCCGTCGACGGGCCGATCCTCGGGGGCCGTGCGGCGCCCGGCGGTGTAGACGGCGGGATGCTCGAGCAGGAGCAGGGTGTCCGCGCCGCGGTCGTCGGCGCGGGCGGCGGCGAGGGCGCGCTGGTGCTCCCACGCCTCCATGTAGTCGATGCAGCCGAGGTGTTCGACGGACATCGGCAGGGCGCTGGATCGGGCCGATCCGGTCGCCGCCGGGAAAACACTGCTCATGCGCTAGACGGTACGCCCGCCGACCCGGCGGTCCGTCACCGCCCGAACGCGTATGCGAGGGCGTCGTCGATCGCGGCGTGACGGAAGTCGAACCCGGCCTGTTCGAGGACGGACGGCACGGCCCGCTGACCCGTCAGCACCGCTTCCTGAGCGAACTCGCCGATCAGCGCGGACACCGCGAACCCGGGAACCTTCCACGGCGCCGGGCGGTGCGCCACGCGGCCCATCGCGTCGTTGAACCGTGCATTGGTGACGGGTTCGGGCGCGCACAGGTTCACCGCGCCGCGGACGGTGTCGTGGGTGAGCGCGAACTCGATCGCGGCCACCTCGTCGACGAGCGAGATCCACGACATGTACTGGCGCCCGTCGCCGAGTCGGCCGCCGAGGCCGAGTCGGTAGAGGGGGCGCAGCCGTCCGAGCATGCCGCCCTCGGGGGCCAGCACCGTCGCGGTCCGGAGCGTGACGGTCCGGACTCCGGCGGCGCGGGCGGGATCGGTTGCGGCTTCCCAGTCCCGACACACCTGGGCCAGGAAGCCGCCACCGGACGGCGACCGCTCGTCGACGATCCGGTCGCCGGTGTCGCCGTAGTAGCCGACGGCGCTGCCGTTGACCAGGACCGGCACCCCGGTCTCGGCGACCGCGTGCGCGAGCACGTCGGTGGTGGTGAGCCGGCTGTCGCGGATGGCCTGCTTGTACGCGCCCGACCAGCGCTTGTCGCCGATCCCGGCCCCGCACAGGTTGACGACGGCGTCGGCGCCGCGCAGGACCTCGCCGTCCACCACTCCTGCCTCCGGTGTCCACTGCCGTTCGTCGGGCGCGGTCGCCGGGTGGCGGACGAGGCGGGTCACCTCGTGGCCGCCGCTCCGCAGCGACGCGACGAGCGCACTCCCGATCAGACCGGACGATCCGGCAACGACGACACGCATGTCACCCTCCTCGTTTCGAAACGCCGAGGGGCACCATCCCTCACGGAGATGGTGCCCCTCGGCGGCGGCTCACGGCGCGATCCGGCGGACCTTACAGACCCAGATCGGCCTCGAACGACGCCTCCTCGAGGCGCTGCTTGATGGTGGTCAGGAAGCGACCCGCATCGGCCCCGTCGACCAGGCGGTGGTCGTAGGTGAGCGGCAGGTAGCACATCGAGCGGACGCCGATGGACTCGTTGCCGTTCTCGTCCTGGACCACGACCGGACGCTTGACGATCGCGCCGGTGCCCAGCATCGCCGCCTGCGGCGGCACCAGGATCGGGGTGTCGAACAGCGCGCCCTGGCTGCCGATGTTGGTGATCGTGAACGTGCCACCGGCCAGCTCGTCCGGCTTGAGGCCACCGGAGCGGGCACGCTTGGCGATGTCGGCGATCGCACGGGCCAGGCCGGCCAGCGACAGGTCACCGGCGTTGTGGATCACCGGGGAGAGCAGACCCTGCTCGGTGTCGACCGCGATGCCCAGGTGCTCGGCAGCGTGGTAGGTGATCTCCTTGCTGTCCTCGTTGTAGCTCGCGTTCACGTTGGGGTGAACCTTGAGCGCCTCGACGACGGCCTTGGCGAAGAACGGCAGGAAGGTCAGGTTGACGCCCTCGCGCTCGGCGAAGTCGGCCTTGGCCTTCGCCCGCAGGGCCGCGATCCGGGTGACGTCGACCTCGAAGGTCTGGGTCAGCTGCGCGGTGGTCTGCAGCGACTCCCGCGTCTTGGTCGCGGTGATCTGGCGGATGCGGTTGGCCTTCTGCGTCGTCCCGCGCAGGTGGGCCAGCTCGGGGCGGACACCGGCGGTCGCGGCCGGAGCCGGGGCGGCGGCGGCCGGCGCAGCGGCGGCGGGGGCAGCGGCGGCGGGAGCCTTGGCGGCCTCGGCGGCAGCCAGCACGTCCTGCTTGCGGATGCGGCCACCGACACCGGTGCCGGTCACCTTCGACAGGTCGACGTTGTTGTCCGACGCGAGCTTGCGGACCAGCGGCGTGACGTACGGGGTGGCGTCCGTCGACGGAGCGGGAGCTGCCGCGGCGGCCGGTGCGGCCGGAGCGGGAGCGGGTGCCGGAGCAGCGGCCGCGGGTGCGGCCGGGGCAGGCTCGGGTTCGGGCGTGGGCTCGGGCTCGGGGGTGGGCTCGGGCTCGGGCTCGGGGGTGGGCTCGGGTGCGGGAGCCTCGGCGGCGGGCGCGCCGGAGCCGACGACGGCCAGCTGGCCACCCACGTCGACGACGTCGTCCTCCTGCGCGGTGATCTCGAGCAGCACACCGGCGACGGGGGACGGGATCTCGGTGTCGACCTTGTCGGTGGAGACCTCGAGGAGCGGCTCGTCGACGGCGACCTCGTCGCCCACGGCCTTCAGCCAGCGCGTGACGGTGCCCTCGGTGACGGACTCACCGAGCTCGGGCATCGTGACGGGGGTGCCGTCGGTGGAACCGGCGGACGCGGGCGCAGCAGCGGCGGGGGCCGGTGCAGCCTCGGCGGCGGGAGCCGGTGCTTCTTCGGCGGCGGGTGCCTCTTCGGCAGCGGGAGCGGACTCGGCCTCGGGCTCGGCAGCGGGAGCCTCGCCGGCATCACCGATCACAGCCAGCTCGCCACCGATCTCGACGACGTCGTCCTCCTGCGCGACGATCTTCGTCAGAACGCCGGCGGCCGGGGACGGGATCTCGGTGTCGACCTTGTCGGTGGAGACTTCGAGCAGCGGCTCGTCTACTTCGACCGTGTCCCCTTCCTGCTTGAGCCACCGCGTGACAGTTCCCTCGGTGACGGACTCACCAAGGGCTGGCATCTGGACGGAGAAGGCCATTTCTTTTGACTCCTCGACAGTTGTGTTCGGGTTGTTGAGTTTTGTCGACTTGTGGTCGAAAACCATTGTGCTCGGCAAGCACGGTTCCGGCGGCGTTGTACGACGTTTCCGAGGCGCCTCACTCCGGCGGTGTGCTGCGCTTCGGACCCGTCGTGCGGCGCGCTGCGCCCATCCTTTCATTGATGCTCTGAGCGCGTCGTGCGAGGGGCGTGTCATGTGCATTTCCCTCGTCGCGGACGACGGCGGCTGGCAAAATCGGTCAGATCGCCGCGGAGCGGTCCGAGGCGCTCAGGGAGGAGAGTTCAGGTGGGGTTGTTCGACCGGTTCACGCGCGGCAGGTCGCGGGGGGCTACCGCCGCGCCGTCCGACGCGCGACATCTCGCGGACTGGGCGCGCTCGCACTACGGTGTCGAGGCCTATATCGAGCCGCAGACCACGGTGACGGAACTGACCGTCGTGCTCGTGGCGGCCGACGGTGAGTGGACCCGTCGCAAGGTGGGCGGCGAGCGCGGCGCGCGCCGGCTGGGTCAGGAGTTGAAGATTCCCGTCTACGACGTCCGCAAGACCGGCTATCCGCAACGGATGCGGGACTACGACAACCGTCGCCGCATCGAGCGCAAACGCGAGCGGCAGCGGGAGCTGCTGCAGCGCGATCACGACTAGGGCGGCCGCGCCTACCCGTGCGTCTTTCCAGTAGCCGGAGGTACCGGAAAGGCGCACGGGCGCGAGGCGCCTAACCGTTGGCGGCGATGTCCTCGATCACCGAGATCATCGTCCGGACCGGGACACCGGTGCCGCCCTTGCCGGTGTAACCGAACGGGCCGCCGGTGTTGAACGCCGGACCGGCGACATCGATGTGTGCCCACTGCACGCCGTCGGCGACGAACTCCTTCAGGAAGATCGCGGCCGCCAGCATGCCGCCCCAGCGGTGCGGGGTGACGTTCGCCAGGTCCGCGACCCGCGAGTTCAGGTCGCCGCGCAGCTCGGCCGGCAGCGGCATCGGCCAGGCGTTCTCGCCGATCTCCTGCGAGATCGCCGCGACCCGATCGCGGAACTCGTCGGTGCCCATGACACCGGGGGTGCGGTTACCGAGCGCGACCATCTGCGCGCCGGTCAGCGTCGCGGTGTCGATCAGGTAGTCGGGACCGTCCTCGCAGGCGCGCACGATCGCGTCCGCCAGGACGAGGCGGCCCTCGGCGTCGGTGTTGATGACTTCGACGGTGGTGCCGCCGTACTGCGTCAGCACGTCGCCGGGGCGCTGCGCGGTCGCGGACGGCATGTTCTCCGCCATCGGCACCCACGCGGTGACGTCGACCGGCACGCCCAGCTTGGCGGCCAGCACGACGGTGGCGACCACTGCCGCGGCACCGCCCATGTCGGAGGTCATGTTCTCCATGCCGGCGGCCGGCTTGATGGAGATGCCGCCGGTGTCGAACGTGATGCCCTTGCCGACCAGCGCGACCTTCTTGACCCCGCGACGGCGGCCGGACGAGTACGACATCTGCACCAGCCGCGGCGGCCGCGACGAGCCCTGCCCCACGCCGACGATGCCGCCGAAGCCGGCCTTCACGAGCGCCTTCTCGTCGAGCACCTTGACGGTGAGGCCCGCCGCGGTGCCCAGTGCCTTGGCGCGGGCGGCGAACTCCGCCGGGAACAGGTGGCTGGGCGGGGTGTTGACGAGTTCGCGGGCGGTGGCGACGGCCTCGGCGATCGCAACCGAACGGTTGAGCGCCTCCTTCGTCGCCTTGGCGCGCGGCGCCTCGACCAGCAGTTCGACGCGGCCGAGCGGGCGCGCATCGGCGCCGGGCGCGGACTTGGCCTTGAACTCGTCGAACGTGTACGCGCCGAGGTAGAAGCCCTCCGCCGCCGCGCCGAGATCCACCCCGGCCAGCGTCGTCGCGGCCGTCGCGACGCCGGACAGTGCCCGGGCCGCGACACCGGCGGACTTGCGGACCTGCTCGGCGTCGATCCTGTCGGCGGCGCCGAGACCGACGGCGAGCACGCTCGACACCCGCAGCTCCGCCGGCGCGGGCACGCGGGTGAGCTCCTCCGCCTTGCCGGTCGCGCCGACCGACTGCAGGTCGTCGAGCAGCCCCGCCAGCACCTCCTCGTCCACCCCGGCGCCGAGGAGCGCTTCGGGGCCGTCGGGACCGGCCGTGAGACCGATCACGAGGACGTCGACCCGCCGGCCGAGTGAACCGGCGAGCGCCAGCTCGGGTCCCAGGGGGCGGTTGAGGGAAGAGGTTGCGGGCACGGGCGTCTCCTGCACGGCGATAGGGAAGTAAGGGCCGAAACCCGATGCTAGTGCCCGGATCGACGTGCCGAGGTCCGCGCCGTCGTGCACTAGGTTGTTGCCCCATGAGCGACGAGCAGCTGCTGCAGGGCCCCATCCACTCCGTTCACGTCGAGCTCGGTGCCACCTTCGCGCCGTTCGGCGGATGGGAGATGCCGGTCTCGTACGCGGGCACCGTCGCCGAGCACACCGCGGTGCGGGAGACGGTCGGCCTGTTCGACGTCAGCCACCTCGGCAAGGCACTGGTCGCGGGGGCGGGCGCGGCGGAATTCGTCAACGCCACCCTCACCGCCGACCTCGGCCGGATCGGACCCGGCCAGGCGCAGTACACATTGTGCTGCACCGAGACCGGCGGTGTCGTCGACGACCTGATCGCCTACTACGTCGGCGCCGACGAGGTGTTCCTGGTGCCGAACGCGGCCAACACCGCCGATGTCGTCGCGCGGCTGCAGGCGGCCGCCCCGGCGGGCCTGGCGATCACCGACCAGCACCGCGCCTACGCGGTGTTCGCGGTGCAGGGCCCGCGGTCGGCGGACGTGCTGGCGGCGCTGGGGCTGCCGAGCGACATCGAGTACATGGGATTCGTGGACGCCGAGTGGGACGGGAGGCCGGTGCGGGTGTGCCGCAGCGGTTACACCGGCGAGCGCGGTTACGAGCTGTTGCCGCGGTGGGAGGACGGCGAGCCGGTGTTCCGGGCGCTGCTCGACGCGGTCCGCGCGCACGGCGGACAGGCCGCGGGGCTGGGCGCGCGCGACACTCTGCGCACCGAGGCGGGGTACCCGCTGCACGGGCACGAGCTCTCGCTGGACATCTCCCCGCTGCAGGCGCGCTGTGGATGGGCCGTCGGCTGGTCCAAGCCGCAGTTCTGGGGACGCGAGGCCCTCACCGCCGAGAAGGCCGCCGGCCCCGCCCGGCGCATGTGGGGGATCAAGGCGCTCGACCGCGGCGTCCTGCGGCAGGGGCAGACCGTGTCGAAGGACGGCGCCGCGATCGGCGAGACCACGTCGGGCACGTTCTCGCCGTCCCTCAAGGTCGGGATCGCGCTGGCATTGCTGGACACCGCGGCCGGTGTCGCGGCGGGCGACGAGGTCACCGTCGACGTCCGCGGGCGTACCCTCCGTTGCGAGGTCGTCACGCCGCCGTTCGTGCCGGTCCACACCAAGTAATGCTCGGTACCAGGGAAAAAGCGGCGAAACTCGTTTAGATAGGATCACCGCTTATGACAGACGGCCTCGAATTCGCGCGCACCCCGCATCCTTCTCCCGCGACCGAAGAGGCGCGGCGAGAGATTCTGGCGGCGCCCGGATTCGGTCGGTACTTCACCGATCACATGGTGTCGATCCTGTACACCGAGGGCCGCGGTTGGCACGACGCCGAGGTGTTGCCCTACGGCCCGATCCAGCTCGATCCGGCCGGCATGGTGCTGCACTACGGTCAGGCCATCTTCGAGGGACTCAAGGCGTACCGCCAGCCCGACGGTGGCATCGCGTCGTTCCGGCTGACGGCGAACGCCGAGCGGTTGCGCCAGTCCGCGCGCCGGCTCGCGATGCCCGAGCTGCCCGACGAGTTGTTCGTCGGATCGATCGAGGCGCTGCTCGACGTCGACGAGGCCTGGATCCCCGCGGCCGGCGGCGAGGACTCGTTGTACCTGCGCCCGTTCATGTTCTCCACCGAGGCCGGGCTGGGGGTGCGTCCCGCCAAGGAGTACCGCTACCTGCTCATCGCCTCGCCGGCCGGCGCCTACTTCCCGCGCGGCGTCAAGCCGGTGAGCGTGTGGCTCTCGCGTGAGTACGTGCGCGCCGCGCCGGGCGGCACGGGCGCGGCCAAGTTCGCCGGCAACTACGCGGCCTCGTTGCTCGCGCAGGCGCAGGCGTCCGACGAGGGCTGCGACCAGGTGGTGTGGCTCGACGCGACCGAGCGCAAGTACGTCGAGGAGATGGGCGGGATGAACCTGTTCTTCGTCTTCGGCTCGGGTCCCGATGCGCGCCTGGTGACGCCGGCGCTGTCCGGGTCGCTGCTGCCGGGTATCACCCGCAACTCCCTGCTGGCCCTCGCGACCGACGCCGGTTTCGCCGTCGAGGAGCGCAAGATCAGCACCGACGAGTGGCGGGAGAAGGCCGCGTCCGGCGAGATCACCGAGGTGTTCGCGTGCGGCACGGCCGCGGTCATCACGCCGGTCGGCCGCGTGAAGTCCGCCGAGGGCGAGTTCACGATCGCCGACGGCGAGCCCGGCAAGATCACGATGGCGCTTCGTGACACCCTCACCGGCATCCAGCGCGGCACCTTCGCCGACACTCACGAATGGATGACCAAGCTGCGCTGAGCGCACCTGTTCACCGACCTCGGGCCCCTTCGCACCTGCGGAGGGGCCCGAGAGCGTTGCGTAGGACAGACGCCCGTACGGGTACCGGCGTCAGCTCCCGAGTAGGAACCCGACCGCGGTCGCCGCGACCGTGAACTCGAGGGCGGCGCCCAGGACGTCGCCGTTGACGCCGTCGAAGCGGCGTACGCAGTGCCGAACCAGGAGCGCCGCGCCCGCGAGCGCGACGGCGATCACGACCGGGCCCTGCCACCATCGTCCCGGCACTGCCCACAGCGCCGCGGCCACGAGGGGCAGCGCCCACGCCGCCGCAGCCCACAGCGGCTGCGAATCCGCGACGAGGGCACCGAAGCCACGGGTGCCGGACGCGGGCACCCCGCGGCGGCACGCGAACACGACCGCCACCCGGCCGGACGCGATCGCGGTCACCGCCGCGAGCCAGGCGCCGTGCGCGCCCAGGGCGCCCAGCGCGACGGCCTCGACCCCGATCGTCACGACCAGCGCGGCCACCCCGAACGGTCCGGCACCGCCGCTGCGCATGACCTCCCGAGCGCGTTCGGGCGGGCCGTAACAGCCGAGCCCGTCCGCCGTGTCCGCGAGGCCGTCGACGTGCATGCCGCGGGTGAGCAGCGCGAGCGCCCCGACGGTGAGGAGACCGGACAGGGCCGGGTCGAGCCCGGCCCACAGCAGCACCCACAGCAGCCCGGCCGCGACCGCTCCGAGCGCCGCGCCGACCACGGGAGCGGCACCGATGGCGCGGCGGCCCTCCGGACGGCCGATGTCGGCCGGCCCGCGCACGGGCAGCACCGTCAGCCACGAGAAGGCCAGCGCCCACCCGGCGACCGCGTTCCGCACGCTCAGACCGGTTCCGGCTCGCCGTCGACGGCGGCGTTGTTGCTCACGCCCGCCTGGTCGAACGTCGCCATCCGGGACAAGGTGGCCACCGCGCCCTGCAGCACCGGCAGCGCCGCGACCGCACCCGACCCCTCGCCGAGTCGCATGTCCAGGCCCAGGATCGGATCGAGTCCGAGGTGGCGCAGCGCGATCGTGTGCGCGGGTTCGGTGGACCGGTGCCCGGCCACCCACCACTCCCGCGCCCCGGGCGCCAGCACCTCGGCGACCAGCGCCGACGCGGTGACGACCAGACCGTCGACGATCACGGGGGTCCGGCGCACCGACGCCTGCGCGAGGAAACCGGCCATCGCGGCCAGATCCGCGCCGGCGACCGTGCGGAGCAGGCCGACGCCGTCGCGCAGGTACGGCCGCGCCCGGCGCAGCCCGTCTCGGATGGCGGCGGTCTTGCGCATCCAGCCCTCGTCGTCGATGCCGGTGCCGCGGCCGACGGCCGCGACCGGTTCGGTGTCGGTGAGGGCGGCGACCAGGACGGTGGCCGGGGTGGTGTTCCCGATGCCCATTTCCCCGGCGATCAGCAGATCGGCACCCGAGTCCACTTCCTCGTCGGCGATGGCCCGGCCGGCCGCGATCGCGCGCAGCGCCTCGTCGTGGGTGAGGGCGTCCTCCCGGTCGAGCGACCCGGAGGACCGGCGCACCTTGTAGGCCGACACGGACGGATCGGTGTCGGCGTCGACGGCCAGGTCCTCCACCCGCACCCCGGCGCCGGCGATCTCGGCGAGGACGTTGACCGCGGCGCCGCCGCTGCGGATGTTCGCGACCATCTGCGCGGTCACCTCCGGCGGGTACGCCGACACCCCGTTCCGCGCGATGCCGTGGTCGCCGGCGAACACCACCACCCGCGGCCGCTCGAACACCCGCGGCGGGCACACCCCCTGGCAGGCCGCCGCCCACACCGACAACTCCTCGAGCCGTCCCAGGGCGCCGGTCGGCTTGGTGAGCAGCAGCTGCCGGGCCTGGGCCTGCGCGCGGACGTCGGCGTCCGGCGGCGCGGGAGGCTCGAAGTCCGGAGCCGTCGGATTCACGGGATCGCTTGTCACGCTGAGCCTTTCGATTGCAATGTCGCTCACTTGAGTGTCAGGGGTAGCCCAGCGACGACGAGCACCACGTCGTCGCACACGGTCGCCAGCCGGGAATTGAGGGCGCCGATCTCGTCGCGGAACAGGCGACCCGCGCGGGTCTCCGGAATCACGCCCAGGCCCACCTCGGGACTGACGAGCAGCAGCCGCCCGCCGAACCCGGCGACCGCGGCCACGAGGGCATCGGTGCGCGGTGCGACGGTGCCGCGCGGCGCATCCCATGCCCCGGCGTCGTCGAGCTCGCCGGTGAGCCACGTCCCCAGATCGTCGACGAGTGTCGGCGGGTGGGGGCCCGCCGCCGACAGGAGGTCGATCAGGCTGTCGCCGTCGGCGGTCTCGACCGTCGTCCAGTCGGCCGGCCGGCGGCGCCGGTGCAGCTCGATCCGCGCGTCCCAGTCGGCGTCGCCCGGATACCGGCGCGCGGTGGCCACGTACCGGACGTCGGCACGCCCGCTCGACGCGCCGAGCAGGTCCTCGGCGTGCGCGGA
This sequence comes from Rhodococcus sp. SGAir0479, assembly GCF_005484805.1. NCBI lineage: Bacteria > Bacillati > Actinomycetota > Actinomycetes > Mycobacteriales > Nocardiaceae > Rhodococcus > Rhodococcus sp. SGAir0479. The sequence goes on along the minus strand of NZ_CP039432.1, from coordinate 2,155,849 downwards.
CTTCCCGGACCGGGCGCCGCCGAGGACGAGTGTGCGATGCGGGGCGGACGCGGCAGGGGAGAGCACGGGGTTAGACGCTACCAACAGCATCGGGCCGGTCCTCGCAGTGCGAGGACCGGCCCGACGGGGGACGGATCAGACGGCGTCGCCCGGGCCGACGCGGGGCTTGGGGGCGCGCATCTTGCGGATCTGCGACGCCCGCACGAACGCGTACCAGCCGAGCTTGAAGCCGCCGTCGACGGAGTCGGGGAAACGCTCGCGGACCCGCCGGTTGATCATGCGGCCGAGGAAGTAGCCCTCGCCGGCCATGAACAGCATCATCACGAGCATGCCGAGCGTGACGTAGCTCTGGATGACCGGGCTCAGGAACATCGCCAGGATCAGGATCAGCGCGAGCGGCATGAACAGGCCCACGAGGTTGCGGCGACTGTCGACGATGTCGCGCACGTACGCGCGGACCGGGCCCTTGTCGCGCGGCAGCAGGTACTTGTCCTCGCCGGCGAGCATGCGGGCTCGGCGGTCGGCGGAATCCGCGCGCCGCTCGGCCGCGGCGATCTTGCGTTCCTCCTTGGAACCGCGGGTGGCCTTGCGGCGGGCCCGCGCCTCCTTGGTGGTCAGCGGTGCGGGCGCGACCGGTCCACGGCGCTTGGCCTCGGCGTCCCGGCGCCGGGGTGTGGGGCGGCCCTTGCCGGGCGTCGCGGCACCGGTCCCGGTCGCCGCACTGGTGGTCTCCGCGGTCGACTCGATGACCTCGACGTCGCGCTTGTCGGAATTGTCGGAGTCGCCTCGGCGTAGCAGCTTCACGTCTCCAGGCTATGGGATAACCGCCGCCGTGGCGAAACCGACCACCCGTCGAACCGCCAGGACGCGGCGCGAAATGCCGAGGTCGCCGGGCCGCAATACACTGCGCGGATGCGTGTGCTGATCGCCCCCGACTCGTTCGGCGAAACCCTCACCGCGGTACAGGCGGCCGACGCGATGGCCGCCGGCTGGCGATCCGTCCGTCCGGCCGACGACATCGTCCGCGCACCCCAGTCCGACGGCGGGCCCGCGTTCGTCGACGTGATCTCCGGCACGGTCGGCGGCAGGCGGGCCTCCCGGGTCGCCGGCCCGCTCGACGCGGAGACCGTCGCGCGCTGGGTCCTGGCCGACGGCACCGCCTACATCGAGTCCGCGCAGGCCGTGGGGCTCGGGCTGCTCGGTGGGCCGCCGAACCCGGACACCGCACTGCGGGCGCACAGCCGCGGGGTGGGGCAGCTGCTCGCCGCCGCAGTCGCAGCCGGAGCCCGCCGAATCGTCGTCGGGCTCGGTGGCAGCTGCTGCACCGACGGCGGCCGCGGGCTGGTCGCCGCGCTCGGCGGCCTGGACCGGGCGCGGAGCCGGCTCGCCGGTGTCGAGGTGGTCGCGGCCACCGACGTCGAACACCCACTCCTCGGGGAGCACGGCGCCGCTCGGGTCTTCGGTCCGCAGAAGGGCGCCGACGCCGACGCGGTGGCGGTGCTCGAGCAGCGCAACGTCGCGTGGGCGGCGGAACTGGCCGCCGCCGCCGGCCGCGACGTCGCCGACCTGGCGGGGGCGGGTGCGGCCGGTGGGCTCGGCGCCGCGCTCCTGGCCCTCGGCGGCGTCCGCGCGTCCGGCGCGGCCGTCGTCGCCGAGGTCACCGACCAGGCCCGGCAGGTCGCGGCGGCGCAACTGGTGCTCACCGGTGAGGGGAAGTTCGACCACCAGTCGCTGCGCGGGAAGCTCGTCACCTCGCTGGCGCGGGTGGCCGCCGAGGCCGGGGTGCCGATCGTGCTGGTCGCCGGGCAGATCGCGGTGGACCGGGAGGCGGTGCACGACGCCGGCATCGCGGCTGCGTTCTCGATCGCCGAGTCCGCCGGCTCCGTCGAGCGCGCGATGGCCGAGGCGGCGTCCGAGCTCGAAACGCTGACCGCGCGCGTCGCGGGCCGGGCGGAGTGCGGGGCGACACATGAGGAATAGGAGTGCGGAGAGTACCGTTGAAGCGATCACGGGTTTGGTACGAGCGACAGGGAGAGCCCATGACTGTGCAGAACGAGACCGCCACGCACGGCGTCACGATGACCGAGGCCGCGTCTTCCAAGGCGAAGGCGCTGCTCGATCAGGAGGGGCGCGACGACCTCGCGCTGCGTATTGCCGTGCAGCCCGGTGGTTGCGCGGGTCTGCGCTACCAGCTGTTCTTCGACGACCGCACGCTCGACGGTGACCTCGTCGTCGACTTCGGCGGCGTCAACCTCGCGGTCGACCGCATGAGCGCCCCCTATGTCGAGGGTGCGTCGATCGACTTCGTCGACAGCATCGAGAAGCAGGGCTTCACGATCGACAACCCGAACGCCACCGGGTCGTGCGCCTGCGGCGACTCCTTCAACTGAGTCCCGTACAACTTCATCTACGCTTCTGACGCGGAGCCGGCCACAGCGGCAGGCTCCGCGTCAGACTGCGTTTCGGACACCTTCGTCCACCCGACACCCGCCACCGAGCTGAAAGGCACCCGCGTGACCATTGCGGTAACCGGATCCATCGCCACCGACCATCTGATGCGGTTCCCGGGCCGCTTCGCCGAGCAGCTGCTGGCCGATCAGCTGGCGCACATCTCGCTCAGCTTCCTGGTCGACGACCTCGTGATCCGGCGTGGCGGTGTCGGCGGCAACATCGCGTACGCGATGGGAGTGCTGGGCGGATCCCCGCTACTGGTGGGGGCGGCGGGCATGGACTTCGCCGAGTACCGCGACTGGCTCGCATCCAACGGCGTCGACTGCAGCGCCGTGCGCGTGTCGGACAGCGCGTACACGGCCCGCTTCGTCTGCACCACCGACGAGGACATGGCGCAGATCGCGTCGTTCTACCCGGGCGCCATGAGCGAGGCCCGCGAGATCGATCTCGCCGACGTCGCGCAGGCGGCCGGCGGCCTGGACCTGGTGCTGGTGGGCGCCAACGACCCCGACGCGATGGTCCGGCACACCGACGACTGCCGGCGGCTGGGCATCGCGTTCGCGGCCGACCCGTCGCAGCAGCTCGCCCGGCTGTCCGGGGAGGACGCCAAGAAGCTCATCGCGGGCGCGGAGTACCTCTTCACCAACGAGTACGAGTGGGGTCTGCTGCAGCAGAAGACCGGCCTGTCGGAGGAGGAGATCCGCGCGCAGGTGGGGCTGCGGGTGACCACCCTCGGCGCCAAGGGCGTCGAGATCGTCGACGCCGACGGCAACTGGGTCCGGGTCGGCGTCGTACCCGAGCGGGCCAAGGTCGACCCCACCGGTGTCGGCGACGCCTTCCGCGCCGGCTTCCTGCTCGCGCACACCGCCGGCCTGAGCCTCGAGCGGTCCGCCCAGCTCGGCTCGCTGGTCGCCGTGTACGTCCTCGAGACCGTCGGCACGCAGGAGTGGACGTTCGAGCGGGACGACGCCGTCAAGCGCCTGACCGACGCGTACGGCCAGGACGCCGCGAACGAGATCGCCGCCCTGCTGCCCTGAGACGGCTGCGCCGCCTGTGCGCCTTCCCGGATGCTCGCGCTCCCGGAAAGGCGCACAGGCGCGACGCGCCTACAGGCTGACGGGGTACACCGGTTCCTGGATCTGCGGGAGAATCCGCTTCTCGACGAAGATGCCGTGCCACACCATGAAGCACAGAATCGTCCACAGTCGACGGCTGTGATCCGAGACGCCCTGTCGATGGTCGTCGAGCATCCGGCTGACGGCGGCCTTGTCGAAGATGTGGTCGGTGCCCGACTCGGCGATCTGCTGGTGCGCCCAGTCGAACAGTTCGGTCCCGGCGAGCCAGTGCCGCAGCGGCACCGGGAAACCCAGCTTGGCGCGGTGCAGCACGTGCGGCGGCACGATGCCCTCGAGCGCCTGCCGCAGCGCGTACTTCGTCGTCGTCTTCGTGATCTTCTGGTCGAGCGGCACCCGCGAGGCCACCGCGAACACCTCGGGATCGAGGAACGGCACCCGCAGCTCGAGCGAGTTCGCCATCGTCATCTTGTCGGCCTTGACGAGGATGTCGCCGCGCAGCCACGTGAACAGGTCCAGGTGCTGCATCCGCGCCACCGGATCCCAGTCCCGCGACTGCGCGTAGATCGGCGCCGTGACGTCCTGGTGCGTCCACTCGGGACGGAAGTCGCGCAGTACCGCGCGCAGCTGCGTGTCGTTGAAGCTGCGCGCGTTGCCGTAGTAGCGCTCCTCGAGCGTCATCGAACCGCGGTGCAGCAGGCTCTTGCCGCGGGTGCCGTCCGGGATACGCTCCGACAGCGCCGCCGCGGCGCGGCGCAGCGGCTTCGGGAGGTAGTCGAACGGCTTCAGCGACAACGGCTCCCGGTAGATGGTGTAGCCGCCGAACAACTCGTCGGCGCCCTCACCCGAGAGCACGACCTTGACGTGCTTGCGGGCCTCCTTCGCGACGAACCACAGCGGCACCAGCGCCGGATCGGCGACCGGGTCGTCGAGGTACCAGATGATCTCGGGGATCGCGGCCGCGAACTCGGCGGGGGAGACCACCTTGACCACGTGGCGGGCGCCGATCGCGGCGGCGGACTCGGCGGCGACGTCGACCTCGGAGTAGCCCTCGCGCTCGAACCCGGTGGTGAAGGTGATCAGGTTCGGATTGTGGCGCATCGCCAGCGCCGCGATCGCGGTGGAGTCGATACCGCCGGAGAGGAACGAGCCGACCGTGACGTCGGCCCGCATGTGCTTGGCGACCGAATCCTCGAGCGCCTCGGCGATCTCCCGGTACCGGGACTGCTCCGCGCCCGCGGCGAACGGCACCGCCGGGAACGTGGGGGTGAAGTAGCGCGTGATCCTCGGCGCCTCGCCCGGCGTCAGCCGCGCGTGGCAGCCCGACTCGAGCCGGCGGATCTCGGTGTGCAGCGTCTCGGGTTCGGGCACGTATTGCAGAACGGTGTAGTGCTCGGTCGCGCGCGCGTCGAGCTCGGTGCCGATCCCGATGACGTCGGACAGCTCGAGCAGGCTCTTCTTCTCGCTGCCGAAGGCGAAGCCGTGCGTGCCGGTGGCGATGAACAGCGGCTTGATGCCGAACGGGTCGCGCGCCACGAACAGCTCGCGGGTCTCGGTGTCCCAGACCGCGAACGCGAACATGCCGCGCAGACGGCGGACCGCGTCGGCGCCCCAGTAGTGGTACGCCGCGACGATGGCCTCACTGTCACCCTCGGTGCGGAACTGCGCGTCGTGGTCCTTCGCGAGTTCCTCGCGCACCTCGAGGTAGTTGTAGATCTCGCCGTTGAAGGCGAGCGCGTAGCGCTCGGGGTTCTCCGGCGGACCCCATCGCAGCGGCTGGTGGGAATGCTCGATGTCGATGATCGACAGTCGGTTGAATCCGAAGATCAGGTCGTCGTCGTGCCAGGTCCCGTGCTCGTCGGGGCCACGGTGACGCAGACAGTGCATGGCCGCACCGACGCGCGCGACCGCGTCGTCGCTGGTGCCGTCCGTGGTGAGTAGTCCGAGCAGTCCGCACACAGCGTCCAGTACCTCGATTCGGTGTCGATTGTCGGTCGGGAGCCGGCCGGTGCCGAAGCACGCCGAATTCCCCCACGGAAGTATGCCGCAGTTTCGGGGCGGGACCCCCGCTCGGGGACCGCGAGGAGACGCGGCTCTCAGCTCAATCCCAGGTAGCGCACGTAACGTCGCGGGACATTGGTCCCGACTGCAACACGGGCGCCGACCCGACAGTGGAGTATCGGCGCGGTTGGTCTACGCTGCGTAGTAATTGGGCCTTCCCTCCGGGTGTGCCCTAGTGGAATTGCGGCGATCAGGAAGGCGTGAACGTGGCGCAAGGTCGGATCCTTCGGCGAGCCGGGCTGGCAGCATCTCTGGGCATAGCTGCCATGCTGCTGTCGGGTTGTTCAATCGACAATTCGGTGCTTCGCTTCGGGTGGCCATCGGGAGTTACCCCTCAGGCCGAACGTATGCGCGAACTGTGGACGTGGTCGGTCATCGCCGCCCTCGTCATGGGTGTCATCGTGTGGGGCCTCACCTTCTGGGTGGTCGTCTTCCACCGCAAGAAGAAGGACTCGCCCGAGTTCCCGCGCCAGACGGCCTACAACGTGCCGCTGGAGCTCTTCTACACGGCAGTCCCGTTCGTGATCATCGCCGTGCTCTTCTACTTCACCGTGGTCGTCCAGAACTACGTCACGGAGAAGAAGGACAACCCGAACGTCGTCGTCGACGTCACCGCGTACCAGTGGAACTGGAAGTTCGGTTACCGCACGATCGATCTGGGTGACGGCGCCGCCAAGTACGAGGGCACCGACCAGGCCGCCACCGAGGCCGCGCTGGCCGCGTCCAAGCCCGAGGGTGTCGACGAGCACGGCAAGGAAAAGATCGGCGCGATCCACGGCAAGAACCCGCAGGACCTGTCCTACCTGCACTACGACAAGATCGAGACCGTCGGTACGAGCAACGAGGTTCCGATCCTCGTTCTCCCGACCGGCAAGCGCATCGAGTTCGTGCTGGCGTCCTCCGACGTCATCCACTCCTTCTGGGTCCCCGAGTTCCTGTTCAAGCGTGACGTGAACCCGAACCCCAAGGAGAACCACTCCGACAACGTCTTCCAGATCAGCGAGATCGAGAAGGAAGGCGCGTTCGTGGGCCGTTGCGCCGAGATGTGCGGCACGTTCCACGCGATGATGAACTTCGAGGTCCGCGCTGTGACGCCGGAGAAGTTCGAGCAGTACATCGAGGCTCGCAAGCCCGCCGAGGAGGGCGGCAAGGGCCTGGGCACCGCTGAGGCACTCGCGTCGATCGGTGAGTCCCCGACTGCGACCTCGACGTCGCCGTTCAACACCGACCGCACCGTGCGCGAGGCATCGGCCACCGGTAACTGACCGCCCGAGCACCCCTGACCAAGGACAAGAACTGATATGAAGATCGAAGCCAAGCTCTTCGAGATCCTGACGGTGTTCTTCATTCTCGTCGCGATCGTCTACGGTGTCTTCACCTCGATGTCGCGTACCGGAATCGAATGGGCCGGCCTCACCGCGATCGTCCTGTCGGCGGGCCTGAGCCTCATCGTCGGAACGTACTTCCGTTTCGTGGCGCGTCGTCTCGACACCCGCCCCGAGGACTACGAGGAGGCGGAGATCTCCGACGGCTCCGGCGATCTGGGCTTCTTCAGCCCGGGTAGCTTCTGGCCCATCCTGCTGGCCGGCGCTGCCGCGATCGCCGCACTGTCGCTGGCGTTCTTCCAGCCGTGGATGATCGTCGTGGCGGTGGCACTCGTGCTGGCCGCGGCCGCCGGTCTGGTCTTCGAGTATCACCTCGGCCCGGAGAAGCACTGACACGTACTCCACAGCAACGCCGTAGGCGCCGGACCCCGCTGGGGTTCGGCGCCTACGGCGTTTTCGGGGTCCGATTGCTCATGTGACATTCCGAGCTTCCGGCTCAGGCTCGAACGACGCTGTCGGGAATCCAGTTGCCGTGGAAGCCGGCCGGCACCCGCTGGGGCAGCGCGACGGCTGCCCGGTCCTCGAGTGTCTGTGCGTCGAGAATACGAAGTTCGGTCGTGGGGCCCGCCAGGTCCGACACCAGGCCCATGACGATCCCGTCGCCCTCGGCGCTGTCGCGGGACTCGCTGTGGAAGACGAACTCGCCCACGGCCGACCGCGGGCCGAAGTCCCGCATCACCTCTACCCCGCGGTCGCGGCGGGTGCGCAGGAGCCGATGTTCGCCGGCGGCGGTTCCGGAGACCATCCAGGCGTCGCTGTGCACACCGCTCGTGAACCGCTCGTCGATTCGCGGGAACTCGACGTGATCGTCGGCGAGGCGTTCTCGCCGGACCGCCACGCCGGGCTCGACGTGCCACCGCTCCCATCGTGGTCGGCCCTCCGACGGACCGGTCAGGTCGCCGTCGAAGACCCGTTCGTGGACGACGACGTCGACGACGACGCCGGTCCCGGTGCTGTACGCGTTGACGGGATGGAAGACGTAACAGGGCTCGATCTCCGACCAGCGCGGTTCCGGAGCGCCGCGGCGGGGGAGCAACCCCACCCGGGCCGGGTAGCCGGGGTTCCACGCGTAGGGGAAGGAACCGGCGCGGGTGCGCGGGAGACGATTCATCAGCGGCGGGGGAACGCGCACACGCCCGACGGCGGCGCCGAGCGCGAGGGCCGCGAGTGGGCGCAGCGGCCGCGTCACGTTCGCGGCGACGGCGCTGCGCACGTCGAACGTGACGGGCAGGTCGTAGATCACCACGTAGTCGCGGGTGAGTGAGAAGGCGTGGATCATCGGGCTGCCGGCCACGCGGATCGGGACCTTCCGGCGCAGTCGGCCGTCCGGACCGACGACGGTGTACTGGACGGTGTTGCCGCGCCCGAAATGGTAGGAGACGGCGTGTAATTCACCGGTCGCAGGGTCCTGGACAGGATGCGCGGTGTATCCACCGCGGACGGCGCCGTCGAAATCACACACCTCGACGGTGTCGAGATCGTAGGACAGTTCCGCAGACGCCACCCCACCCTCGACCAGTGCCAGGGTCCGTCCGGCGAATCCGATGACGTTGGTGTTTGCGGACGGACCGTGCAGCGGGGACCTGCCGCTCTCCCGGGGCGCCGTGCGGTGCAGCGTGGCCGCCGTCACTTCGGAGTCGACCCAACGATTGCGATACCAGAGCGCGCTGCCGCCACCGAGCCGGACGCCGTGGACCATGCCGTCGCCGGTGAACCAGTTGTATTCGTCGGGACGCACGTCCGCGATCGGATTGGGGCCGTTTCGCACGTAGCGGCCGTCCAGCCAATCGGGGATCGTGCCCTGCACGGGCAGGTCGAACTCCGTGACCTCAGCGCGAACCGGCGCGTAGCGTTCGTCGACGAAGCTGGTCGCCATCGGTTTTCCCCCATCGGTAGCGGTGTCGTCCGCGACATCAGGACGTCTGAAGGGGGTGGGGGAGGGTTTCGCCGGTGGGGGAGTGGGCGCCCGGCACCGGTACAACGGGAAAGGCCCCGAACCGTATCGGTTCGGGGCCTTTCGTCGGATCGGGCGATCTAGTGCACTTCGCCGTTTCCGGAGCCGTTGCCGCGGCTGCGGTCCTGGTACTCGGTGAGGATGCGCAGCTGCTCGTGCTCGGCCGCGTGATCGGCCGACTCGAGAGCGTGGCTCTGCTCGACCGGATCCGGGGAGAGCAGGCTGCCCGAACCCGGCTTGCCGGCGGAGCCCAGCTTGTTCATCTTCTTCGGGATCGCAGCACCCTGGTACTCGAGCGGGATCGGGTGACCGTGCTCGTCCACCGGGCCGAGCGGCTGGTGGATCTCGACGTACTCACCGTGCGGCAGACGCTTGATGATGCCGGTCTCGATGCCGTGCTCGAGCACCGCGCGGTCGCTGCGCTGGAGGCCCAGGCAGAACCGGTAGGTGACGTAGTAGGCGATCGGGGGCAGCAGCACCATGCCGATACGGCCGATCCAGGTCATCGCGTTGAGCGAGATGTCCAGGTGGTAGGCGATGATGTCGTTGATGCACGAGATCGTCAGCACCAGGTAGAACGCGATGGCCATCGCGCCGATGCCGGTACGGACCGGGACGTCACGCGGACGCTGCAGCAGGTTGTGGTGAGCGTCGTCCTTGGTGAACTTCTTCTCGATCCACGGGTAGGCGATCAGGATCGCGAACACGATGCCCATGATCAGCGCGACGGCGAACACGGCGGGGATCGTGTACCGGTTGAACAGGTAGATCTCCCACGCCGGCCACAGTCGGGCCATGCCGTCGGTCCACATCATGTAGAAGTCGGGCTGCGAACCGGCCGACACCTGCGACGGGTTGTACGGACCGATGTTCCAGATCGGGTTGATCTGCAGCAGACCGCCCATGAGCGCCAGGATGCCGAACGTGAACGCGAAGAACGCGCCACCCTTCATCGCGAACACCGGGAGGATCCGGACACCGACGACGTTCTGCTCGGTGCGGCCGGGGCCGGGGAACTGCGTGTGCTTCTGGTACCACACCAGCGCGAGGTGCGCGGCGATGAGGGCCAGCAGGATGCCCGGGATCAGCAGCACGTGCGCGACGTACAGACGCGGGATGATCAGGGTGCCGGGGAAGTCGCCACCGAAGATCAGCCAGTGCAGCCAGGTGCCGGCGATCGGCACACTGAGCGTGATGCCGGAGAGCGCGGCGCGCAGACCCGTACCGGACAGCAGGTCGTCCGGCAGCGAGTAGCCGAAGAAGCCTTCGAACATCGCCAGGATCAGCAGCAGCGAGCCGATGACCCAGTTCGCCTCACGCGGGCGACGGAACGCGCCCGTGAAGAAGATGCGCAGCAGGTGCACGATGATCGACGCGGCGAACATCAGCGCGGCCCAGTGGTGGATCTGGCGGACGAACAGACCGCCGCGGACCTCGAACGAGATGTCGAGGGTGGTCGCGTACGCACGGGACATCTCGACGCCGCGCAGCGGCTCGTAGGCGCCGTTGTACGTGACCTCGGCCAGCGACGGGTCGAAGAACAGCGTCAGGTAGACGCCCGAGATCAGCAGGATGATGAAGCTGTAGAGCGCGATCTCGCCGAGCATGAACGACCAGTGGGTCGGGAAGACCTTGTTGATCTGCCGCTTCATGCCAGCCGCGAGATGGTAGCGGGAGTCTACGGCTTCGGCGCGCTCCGCCATCCGGGTCTGGGTAGTTGTACTCACGGTCGACGCTCCCAAAATGCCGGGCCGAGGGCTTCGATGAAGTCACCGTTGGCGACGAGGTAGCCCTCTTCATTCACAGTAATAGGCAGCTGCGGAAGAGCACGAGCGGCGGGACCGAAAATCGGCTTGCCGTACTGCAGCGCGTCGAACTGCGACTGGTGGCAGGGGCACAGGATTCGGTTGGTCTGCTGCTCGTACAGCGAGGTGGGGCAGCCGAGGTGGGTACAGATCTTCGAGTAGGCGACGTAGTCGCCGTAGTTGAAGCTCTCCTGGCCCTTGCGCTTGACCGCCTTCTGCGCGTCCTCGGTGCGCAGACGGATGAGCATGACGGCGTTGCGGATACCGCGCAGCGCCTTGAACAGCTCCTCGTCGTTGCCACGCTCGGACTCGCGGAACGGGAAGACCGTCTCCATGCCGCCGGCGTCGAGGTCCTCCGGACGCACCAGCACGATGTCGTGGGGGCGACCGGTGTCGCGGCGCAGGTAGATCGTCTCGCCCGCGTAGCGCGGGGTCCAGCCGGACACCCACAGCGGGGACTCGTCACGCTTGGCCCACGGGTTCTTGATCATGCCGCCGAGGGGCATGACCGCCATGATGCCGACCGCGCCGCCACCGAAGAGCAGGCTGCGCTTGATCATCTTGCGACGACCGATGGACGACTTGTCCAGGGTGGAGCTCAGCTGGGCGCCGAGGGTCCGCTTGTCGACCTCGGCCGAACCACCGTCGTGGCGGTCCTGGATCGACAGCTCTTCGGGGATGAACTTCTTGGTGAACTTCACCGCGCCGACGCCGACCCCGAGGATCGCCACACCCATGGTGAGACCGATGAGCGGGGTGTACAGGTTGTACGCCCAGTACGTGTCCTCGCCCTCGCCGGCCCACTCCCACGGCCAGAACAGGAAGATGGCGATGAAGGCGATGGCCGAGAGACCGGCCAGGACGAACCAGAAGGCGACGCCGCGCTCGGCGCGCTTCTCGGCCTTGGTGCCCTTGACCGCCCAGCGATCGCGTTCGAACGCCACATCGACGCCGTCGAGGTTCGTACCGAGCTGGACGAGTTCGTCCTGGCTCATCCGGTCGAGTTCGTCGTCGGTGTACTTCTTCGGCGTGCCGCCGCTACCGGCGTCGCTCATGACCTTGCTCCGATCCACAGTGCAGCGCCGACGACAGCGACGATGCCGATGACCCACATCGCGAGACCCTCGGATCCCGGTCCGATGCCGCCGAGGCCGTAACCACCGGGGTTCTTGGCCTCGCTCGACTGCTTGACGTAGGCGATGATGTCCTTCTTCTCCTCGAGCGTCAGCTGACGATCGGAGAACTTGGGCATGTTCTGGGGGCCCGTGACCATGGCGGCGTAGATCTGCTGCTCGCTGGCCGGGTCCAGAACGGGGGCGTACTTCCCGGAGGACAGCGCACCGCCGCGTCCGGTGAAGTTGTGGCACGACGCGCAGTTCATGCGGAACAGTTCGCTGCCGCGCGCGACGTCGCCACCACGCAGCGACGACTGGGCGATCTCGCCGTTGTCGTCGCGGACCAGGGTGGGGCCACCACCCTGGGACTGCACGTAAGCGCCGATGGCGTCGGTCTGACGGGCGTCGAACTTGGCGGGCTTGCGCTCGGCCTGCGCCTCGTTGCGGGCGGCCGGCATACGACCGGACGACACCTGGAAGTACACGGCTGCCTCGCCGACACCGATCAGGCTGGGGCCGCGGTCCTGGACACCCTGCAGGTTCGCGCCGTGGCACGTGATGCAGGAGGTGTCGTAGAGCTGCTTACCCTCGCGGATCAGCGCAGCGGAATCGTCGCTCGCGGTGGCGACCTGCGGTGCAGGCGTCAGTGCGGAGGCGAGGAATCCGGCGCTCACGAGACCCAGCATGAGGATCAGGGCGCCGGTGACGCGCCGACGCAGCTTGCGCTGGCGGCGCGCCTTCGCGGCGGATCCGGCTGTGGTGCGGTCGGGCATGTCACCCTCGAAGGCGGGAGGGGGGGATGAACTCATCTGTATCCCTTTGGTATGTCGGGACGACTGAAGCGTCAGGGGGCTGCCTGGTCGTTCAGCTGGCTAACGGATGAAATAAATCGTGGCGAACAGGCCGATCCACACAATGTCGACGAAGTGCCAGTAGTACGAAACGACGATCGCCGCAGTGGCCTGAGCAGGCGTGAACTTGCTGAGCTTGGTGCGGACGATCAAGAAGACGAACGCGATCAGACCGCCGATGACGTGCAGTCCGTGGAAGCCGGTGGTCATGTAGAACACCGATCCGTACACGCTGCTCGAGATCGTCGTGCCCTCGTGCACCAGGTGGTAGTACTCGTAGCCCTGGCCGAGCACGAAGAACGTGCCCATGGCCAGAGTCAGCAGGTACCACCGCCGGAGGCCGAAGACGTCGCCCTTCTCCGCTGCGAAGACACCCATCTGGCAGGTGAAGGAAGACGCGATCAGCACCAGCGTGACCGGCACTGCCAACGTGAGGTTCAGCTCCGTCGGCTCCGGTGGCCAGTTCCCATTCGCCTGTGCACGTGCAACGAAGTACATGGCGAAGAGCCCTGCGAAGAACATGAGCTCGCTTGACAACCACACGATGGTGCCGACGCTGACCATGTTTGGCCGGTTCAGCGAGTGCACGCGCTGGGTGATTGCCGATCCTGAAGTCCCTACTGCGCTCGTCACGCTGAGAAGTATGACGCTTCGTCGTAAAGGAAAGCCACCCGGGTCCTGTGTCGGCGCGTCGGCGCACGTCAGAGGGGGTGCACCGGCGGTCCCCGCGGGGGTCGGGGGACATGACAAAGTAGGCACATGGAACTCAGGCGGAACGTCGCTCGTTGGATGGACAGAATTCTGCCCAAGAGGTCGCCCGCGCCCCTCGATCGCACCCGACCGGACCTGGTCGTCGTGGTGTCGGGGTTCGACGACGTCGAGGGGTGCTCGACGGTGCTCGAACGGGGCGCCACGGGCACCCCGGCCTGGCTCCCCGACGCCGAGGCCGTCCTCCGGCACCACCTGCTGCTGCCCGAGGACGCGATCGAGCCGGCCGTCGCGATCGCCGCGCAGGACGGGTACACGCCCACGGCCGATCCCGAACCGGCCGACGACGGGATGCTGCTGCTGCGGCTCGAGCGTGTCCAGGTGCTCGACGCCCTCCACTGCTCCCAGGAACGGTCCCGGATGGCCGGGCTCGCGCAGCGGCACGGCGGCACCGTGCTCGGTTGGGAAGGACTCCAACCGCCCGCCGCGGTGTGACCGGGGCGACCACTAAGCTGCGGTGCGACAAGGCTCCGCCGGACATCCGGTGGGCGAACAGCAGAAGGGGTCGTGATGGTGCGGCAGTCGGCAGCGCAGGCAGTGGATCGAGTGGCGGGCGCGGCCGACCGGACCTGGCCGGCGATCCTGGGCGCTCTCACCGACGGCAGAGACCTCACCGCGGACGACGCCTCGTGGGCGATGGACGAGATCATGTCCGACAACGCGACCTCTGCGCAGATTGCCGCGTTCGGCATAGCGCTGAAGATGAAGGGCGCGACGCCGCCCGAACTGCGCGGTCTCGCGGACGCGATGCTCGGCCACGCCCGCAGCGTGCCGGTCTCCCCGGACGTCGTCGACGTCGTCGGAACAGGTGGTGACCGTTCGAACACCGTGAACATCTCCACGATGGCCTCGGTCGTCGTGGCCGCGTCGGGCGTGCGTGTGGTCAAACACGGCAACCGGGCCGCCTCGTCCAAGAGCGGTGGCGCCGACGTCCTCGAGGCGTTGGGTGTGCACATCAACCTCGGCGCCGAGGACGTCGCCCGCTGTGTCGAGGAGGTGGGAATCGGATTCTGCTTCGCGCCGGTCTTCCATCCGGCCCTCCGGTTCGCGGGTGCGCCCCGCAAGGAGATCGGCATTCCGACCGTCTTCAATGTGCTGGGGCCGCTCACGAACCCGGCCCGTCCGCGCGCCGGGCTCATCGGCTGTGCGTTCGAGGACCTCATCGAGGTGGTCGCCGGGGTGCTCGCAGAGCGCGGCAACTCAGCGCTCGTCGTGCGTGGCGACGACGGGCTGGACGAGCTCACGACGTCGACGACGTCCGTGGTGCACGTGGTGTCGGGCGGCGCGGTGCGGACCCGGAAGCTCGACCCCACGGACCTGGGGATCGCGCGCGTGCCGCTGGATGCGCTGCGCGGTGGCGACGCCGAAGCCAATGCGGCGGTGGCGCGGGGCGTCTTCGCCGGCGACGAGGGACCCGTTCGGGACGCGGTGCTGCTCAATGCCGCGGGTGCGCTGGCGGCCTTCGCGGGGATCGGGGAGAGCCTCGAGGAATCGCTGGCGGCCGGCCTCGAGAAGGCGGCCCGAGCAATCGACTCGGGGGCCGCGTCGACCGTGCTGGAGCGGTGGGCGGTCCTCACGACGGAGTTGGGCGCCGCCCACCGCTAGGCGTACGAGGCCGCCTACTCGCCGAGCGAGAAGGCGGCCTCGATGTCCACGCTCGAGTACGACTGGAACGCGATGTGGGTCGCGGTCTTGATGACGCCGTGCACCTTGTTGATCCGTTCGGTGACGACCTCGGCGATCTGCGCGTGGTCGCGCACCTTCACGATCGCGATGAGGTCGATGTCGCCCGCGCACGAGTAGACCTCGGACACGCCGTCCAGGTCGGCCACCGCCTGCGCGGTCTCCGGGATCCGGTCCGCCTCGGCGTGGATCAGGACGATGGCGTTGATCATGTCGCTCCTTCGGTGTGCCCGCGTGCAGCGGTGTGCTGACGTTCGACCAACACAGTAGGCGTTTGCGCGGTCCGCGCGGATGGCGGCAACGCTGTCGGCACCGAGGGCGGCCGCGCGGCCCGGGCGAGCGTGCACCAGCTCTCCCAGGCCCCCGCGCCGCGGACCGGTTCGCACCAACCGCTGCTGGTTCGTACGATCCGCACGCCGTCCCCGTCGAGCCACCGCGCGACCACGGTGAGCTCCTCCGGCGAGGCCCCGCGCAGCGGTGTCGGGTCCGGGAGCACGGTCTCGGCCGCCGCGACGAGCGCTTCGACGACCGGCATGGGCGCGACACCCCGCCGCGCGACACCGGCGGACGCGAGCCGGCCCGAGCGGATCACCGCGAACTCCCAGCCGCCCTCCGCGGCGGGACGCGCGGCGATCAGCTCGTCCACCGCGGCGATGGCCCCGAGCCGCTGCATCCGGCGCAGCACGAGCCCGAGGGCGGCCGTGCGATCCCGTAGGCGCGCGGCACTCTCGAACAGTTCCCCGGCCGCGAGTTCCTCGACCCGGGTGCGCATGCGGTGCAGCGGGGTGTCGTCCTCGCCGCGCAGCAGCGCCCGCGCGAGTTCGGGTGCCGCCCGGTAGCCCTCCTCGTCATCGGCGACGGCAGGGCACCCGCCGATTTCGCGGGGCGGGCACTTGGGCCCGTGCCGTCCGCCCTTGCCGATTCGGGTGGTGCAGGTGCGCAGCCCGCAGAACTCCGCGATCGTCAGCGCCGCGTCGGCGGCGTCGGTTCGGGTGCGAAACGGGCCCAGGGCGGCGTCGGTGGGGGTGCGGACCACGGACAGTCGCGGGAACGTCTCGGTGGTGAGCACGACCCACCAGCCCCGCATCGGGTACTTCGAGCGCCGGTTGTACGGCGGCACGTGCGCGCTGATCAGCCGGAGCTCGCGGACGCCGGCCTCGAGCGCGTGCGCGCACTCGACGTGATCGATCCGGGTGGCGAGCGCGACCATCTCCTTCATCCGTCCGCGTGTCTCGGATCCGGTGAAGTACGTCCGCACCCGCCGCCGCAGATCGACGGCGGTGCCGACGTAGAGGACCTCGTCCGACGGTCCGCGGAAGAGATAGACCCCGGGCGAGCGTGGAAGATCGCTCGCGAGAGCTCGTTTCGCGCGTTGCTCGGCCGACACGGCGGGGATGTAGTCGAGTAGTTCGGGCAGGCTCTGCACACCCTGGTTGCCGACCCGGCCGATCAGCGCGTGCAGAACGTCGACGGTGGCCCGCGCGTCGTCGAGCGCGCGGTGCGTGGGGGTGGTGTCGGCGCCGAGGAGCGCCGCGAGAACCGACAGCTTCACCGACGGCGCCTCGTCGCGACTGAGCACCCGACGGGCGAGCTTGACCGTGCACAACACCTGGAAGCGGGGCCAGGGGATCGCCGCCCGGGCGGCGGCGGCCTTGAGGAAGCCGACGTCGAAGCCGGCGTTGTGGGCCACCAGGACGGCGCCGCGAGCGAACTCGAGGAATCCCGGCAGTACCGCCTCGATCCGCGGAGCGCCGCGCACCATCGCGGTCGTGATGCCGGTGATCTCGACGATGTACGGCGGGATGGCCCGCCCCGGATCGACGAGGGTGCCCAGTTCCCCGAGAATTTGCCCGCCCCGGACCTTGACCGCACCGATCTCGGTGATGGAGTCGGATTCGGCGCTGCCGCCGGTCGTTTCGAGATCGACGACGACGAAGGTGACGTCGCGCAGCGGCGCATCCAGTTCGTCGAAGGCCATCTGACCGTCGAGGGCACCGGCGCGGGCGGGGTGGGGCGAGCTCACGACCGGAGACAGTAGAGATACCCACCGACACCGCCCGCAGACACCGATTCGGATGAAAGAGACGAGCATCACAGTCGGTCGTTCGGTAGGTCGTGGCGGTCCCCGTGGCGCCCCCGGCGGGGAGTGCGTGGCGGCCCGGTTCCGGTGCGGTGCGGGCCCTTTCGGCGGGGGGCTCGCGTCGGCGCCGGCGCGACTCACGAATCGCCCGTGACCTGTGCCGACGTGGGTGGTGATCGGTCGGTATCGGGGTGTGCGGACGAGGGGTGCCGTCCGTCGGACGGCACCGGAACGGACCGGGTGTTATCGCGCCGTGATCTTCCGGGTACCGAGGCGGCGGTAAGTCCGGACGTTTCGGGCGAAAGCGGCGATTTCCGCGCGTCCGGGTCGACACCGTGGATGCGGTTTCGTAATCTTCTCGAGACCTAGCGGAGTCTTGCCGCCCCACCCGGAGTGGCATCGCTGGGACCGCCTAATCGGTGTCTCCTCGGGGACGCCGTGCCGGGAACCCAAGTTTTCAATGGGGTGAATCCCGTCGAAGCCGCACACGCGGTGTCGGCGGGTAGGGCTGATCTTCCCAGCCCGAACCCGTCAGCTAACTCGGTCGGCGGACGAACGGAAGAAACGGAGTTCTCTTTCTCGTGGCGTCATCTACTCTCAAGCGCTCTGCGCGCCGTGCGGCCGTCGCCGGCGCACTTGCCGTCGGAGCCGTCACGGTTACCGCGGCACCGGCTCTCGCCGACACGATCAACGTCCCGGGCGTGGGTGCCGTCGAGGTTCCCGGTGTGACGCAGGCTCAGGTCGACGCCGCGATCGCGAACATCGCTCCCGGTATCGCGCAGGGCGTCGGAACCGGCAGTGCCGCACCGGCTCTCCCGCAGTCCGTCGCCCCCGTCATGAGCCTGGGCGAGCAGGCCTTCAAGGCCGCCGAGGCCAAGCTCGGCGCCCCGTACGTGTACGGCGCCGCCGGTCCGGACGCCTTCGACTGCTCGGGCCTGGTGCAGTGGGCCTACAAGCAGGCGGGGCTGAACCTGCCGCGCACGAGCTACGACCAGGCCGCCGCGGGAACTCCGGTCTCGCGCGACAACCTGCAGGTCGGTGACGTGATCTCGTTCTACGGCGGCAGCCACTCGGGCATCTACGCCGGCAACGGCAACGTCATTCACGCGTCCACTGCCGGCCAGCCGGTCAAGATCGCGCCGGTGTCGTCGATGCCGTTCGACGGCGCGCGTCGGTACGCGTGATGCACTAGCACTGCCTTGCCTGCGGGGGCGGATTCGGCTGCGGCCGAGTCCGCCCCCGCACGCGTTTTCCGGGCAGTAGAGCGGGTTGTTCGTGGCGTACGTGACGATGTACGAATTGTCCTACCCGCGGGTAGACACGGACATATGCCATTCCGTAACCTGTTCGAGACCTTGCGGAACCCATCGCCGTGCGGTGGATGACGAATCCAGAAACGGAGAGTCGCACTGCCGTGCCCTCGAAGAAGATGAAACGCTCGTTGTGTACTGCCGTGGCGGCCGGAGTGCTGTCGCTGACCGTGGCCGGACTGCCGGCCGCGTCGGCCGGTGCCGACCCCGTCGTGAACAATGCGACGCAGGCCCTCGAGCGCCTCGCGGACCTCTCCCGCGAATCCGAACGCACCACCGAGGCGTTGCACAACGCCCAGATCGACCTCGACGGCAAGCAGGCCGCGCAGCGCGACGCCGAGGCGCGACTCGCGGCCGACCGCGCCGCCGTCGCCGACGCACAGTCGCGCATGGACCAGTTCCGGCCCACCGTCAGCAAACTGGTGGCCGCGAGTTATCAAGGCGCACGCACCAATCGACTGTTCGCCGTGATGGTGAGCGACTCGCCGCAGCAGTTGCTCGATCAGATGTCGGCGCTCGATGCCATCTCGAGCGAGACCGCCCGGGCCGTCGCACAGTTCAAGCAGGCGACGACCGACGCCGAGTCGGCCGAGAACGCGTCGCGTGCGTCCGCCGACGCAGCCCGCTCCGCCACCGAGCAGGCCAGGTCGGTCAGCGACGGACTGCAGAGCAAGCAGAGCGACCTGCAGAAGCAGATCGACGAGGTCACCAAGGCGTTCGACCGGCTCACCGGCGCCGAGCGGGCGCAGTTGGCCGGTGCGACGTTCCCGCCGGGGGTCGACGCCGGCAGCATCCTGGCGAATCTGGCCCCGGGATCGGGCTCGGCCGCCCTCGAAGCGGGTCTCACGCAGGTGGGCAAGCCGTACAGCTGGGGCGCGACCGGCCCGGACGCGTACGACTGCTCGGGACTCGTCGTGTGGGCCTTCAAACAGATCGGCAAGTCGCTGCCCCGGTCGAGTCAGGCGCAGGCCCAGGCCGGCACCCCCGTCGACAGGAGTCAGCTGCAGCCCGGGGACGTCGTGATCTTCTACGACGACGCCTCGCACGTGGGCATCTACGCCGGGAACGGCAACGTTCTCCACGCCTCGACGTACGGCACGCCGGTCAAGGTCGACTCGATGGCGTCGATGCCGTTCAACACCGCTCGGCGGTACTGAGGACCGATACCGCTCGGCGGTACCGCGGACCGATACACCGTGCGCCGACGGGCCCGATACCCAGGGGTATCGGGCCCGTTCGCGTGATCGGCTCTTACACTTTCGGACGTGCCCGCTGAAGATCACGTCCCGCGTCGCGTTCCCACGCGGCGGGTGCGGCGTTGGGAATGGGTGGGCCTCGCGGGTCTGGGGGTGGCCGTGGCCCTCGTCCTGTCGCTGACGGCGTTCGACCGTTCCGGCGAATCCCCGGACGTCCGCGGCGCGGCACCGGTCGGGAATCCGTACGAGGACGGACGGCGTGCGGGGGCGCAGGCCGTGCTCGACGAATGGGCGCGGGCGCTGCGGGCCGGTGACGCCGCGGCGCTGCCGGACCTGTTCGACCCCGCTGCGGACCCGGGATTCCTCGACGCGGAGATGCGCCGGGCCGCCAACCTCGCGCAGGTCCCGCTGTCGGAGTTCGGCTACGACATCGGCTTCGACCCCGAACAGTCCGTCCCGGCCGGGTTCGCCGACTCCCTCGGGGCGTCGGACGTCTGGGCGCCGACGGTCTACCTGCGCTACGCGATCGAGGGTGTGGACGCGCAATCGACACGCAAGCCGGTCGCGCTCGTGCTGGCGCGCCGCGGCGACGACTGGAAGCTCGTCAGCGATGCCGGCATTCCCGGATCCGGTCGTGAAACGTGGAGAGGGCCCTGGGATTTCGGCCCGGTCGTCACCCGTACCGTGCCGGGGGCGGACGGGCGGTCGTCCGTCGTCCTCGGCCATCCCGGCCAGTCGGCGATGGTGGACCTGCTCGCCGCCGACCTCGGTGACGCCGTCGAGCACGTCACCCAGGTGTGGGGTGAGGACTGGTCGCGGCGGGCGCTCGTCCTGGTGGCCGGGTCGCAGGAGGAGTTCGAGTCCCTGGTGGGTGTGTCGCACAGCGGCTCCGACATCGCGGCGGTCTCGGTGTCGGACGCCGTGGACCACCGGTCCCGGACGGCGTCCGGGCAGCGGATCGTGTTCAGTCCCGAGTCCGGGGACCGGTTGACCGACTTCACGCGGGTCGCGGTGCTGCGGCACGAACTCACTCATGTCGCGGCGCGCGCGGTCACCGAGGACGGCTCGCCGATGTGGATCCTCGAGGGCTACGCGGACTACGTCGGCTACCGGGGCGGCGAGGGGACGTTCGGGTCGATCGCGCCCACGCTGGCCGCCGCGGTGTCCGCCGACGGACCGCCCACGACGCTGCCCGCGGACGCGGACTTCGGCGCGGGCGGCGACACCGCCCGCCGGGCATACGAATCGTCGTGGTCGCTCGCGGCGTTCGTCGCCAGCGAGTACGGCGAGCAGCGCCTGGCCGATCTGTACCGCGTCCTGGCCCAGGGCAAGGCCTCCGACGCCCAGCTGGACGGGCGCATCCGCGACGTGCTCGGGGTGGACGCCGACGAGTTCGCCCGCTCGTGGGGCGAGTGGGTCGCCAAGCAGTTGGTGTGACCCTGGTGCCCGGCACCGGCGCATCGGCGAATACGGTGAACGCATGCGTCGAACCCTGTTGGTGACGAACGATTTTCCGCCACGTCCCGGCGGCATCCAGTCGTACCTGCACACCTTTGCCGCCCAGCTGCCCGCCGAGGAACTGGTCGTCTACGCTCCGCGCTGGCGCGGGGACAGCCACACTCGGTTCGACGCCGAGCAGCGCTACGACGTGGTCCGGCATCCGACGACGTTGATGGTCCCGACGCCGTTCGTGGCGCGCCGCGCGGCGGCGCTGGTCGAGAAGTTCGAGTGCGACGCGGTGTGGTTCGGGGCGGCCGCGCCGCTGGCGCTGCTGGCGCCGGTGGTGCGTCGCGCCGGGGCCACCAGGGTGATCGCCTCCACGCACGGCCACGAGGTGGGCTGGTCGATGATTCCCGGTGCGCGGCAGGCGCTGCGCCGCATCGGCGACCACACCGACACCGTCACGTTCGTCAGCAGGTACACCCGCGGCCGGTTCGCGTCGGCGTTCGGTCCGCGGGCCGCGCTCGAACACCTCCCGTCCGGCGTCGACACGGACGTGTTCCGGCCCGATCCGGCGGCGCGCGCGGAATTGCGGGCGCGCTACGGGCTGGGGGAGCGGCCGACGATTCTGTGCCTGTCCCGGCTGGTGCCGCGCAAGGGACAGGATCAGCTGATCCGCGCCCTGCCGACGATCCGCACGAGTATCGACGGTGCGGTGCTCGTGATCGTGGGCGGCGGGCCCTACGCCGACCGGCTGCGCGCGCTGGCCCAGGAGTGCGGTGTGGCGGACCACGTCGTCTTCACCGGCGGGGTGCCGGCCGCGGAACTGGCCGCCCACCACACGATCGCCGACGTGTTCGCGATGCCGTGCCGGACCCGGGGGGCGGGGCTGGACGTCGAGGGACTCGGCATCGTGTACCTCGAGGCGTCGGCGACGGGCGTGCCGGTGATCGCCGGCCGGTCGGGAGGGGCGCCGGAGACCGTCGTCGAACACGAGACCGGCCTCGTGGCGGACGGTACCTCGGTGAACGACGTCGCCCGCTCCGTGGTCTCGGTGCTGTCCGATCGTGATCGCGCCGCGGCGATGGGGGCCGCCGGCCGGTCCTGGGTGCAGCAGCACTGGCGCTGGGACGTACTGGGGGCCGAGTTGCGGAGCCTGCTCGCCTGAACGCCGAATGCCCTGCGCCGCACGAAGTTCGCGGGCACAGGGCACTCTGGGGCGTTACTTGCTGTAGATCCGCTCGATGTCGTCCGCGAAGCTCTGGTGGACGACGTTGCGCTTGAGCTTCATGGTCGGGGTGAGCTCACCGGTCTCCTCCGTGAAGTCCACCGGCAGGATGCGGTACTTCTTGATCGCCTCGGCGTGCGAGACGAGCTTGTTGGCGTCCGCGATCGCGGCGTCGATCTCCGCGGTGAGGTCGGCGTCGGCGAGCAACTCGGCCACCGTGGTGCCGGCCGGCTTGCCGTTGCTCTCGTTCCAGCCCGGGAGCGCCTCGGCGTCGATGGTGATGAGCGCGCCGATGAAGGGCTTCTGATCGCCCACCACGATCGCCTGGCTGATGAGCGGATGCGCCCGCAGGTGATCCTCGAGCTGCGCCGGCGCGACGTTCTTGCCGCCCGCGGTGACGATGATCTCCTTCTTGCGGCCGGTGATGGTGATGTAGCCGTCCGCATCGACGGTGCCGAGGTCGCCGGTGTGGAACCAGCCGTCCTCGACGGCCTCCTTCGTCGCGGCCTCGTTGCGCCAGTACCCCGAGAACACCACCGGGCCGCGGAGCATGATCTCTCCGTCGTCGGCGATGCGGACAGTGTTGCCGGCCAACGGGTTTCCGACGGTTCCCACCTTCTGGTTGCCGATCGTGTTGACGGCGAACGCGGCGGTGGTCTCGGTGAGGCCGTAGCCCTCGTAGATCGTGACGCCGATCCCGCGGAAGAAGTGGCCCAGTCGCGCGCCGAGCGGTGCGCCGCCGGAGATCGCGAGCTTGCAGTTGCCGCCGAGCGCCGCCCGCAGCTTCGAGTACACGAGCTTGTCGAACACCGTGTGCTTGACGTTCAGCACCAGACCCGGTCCACCGTTGTCCTTCGCCTCGCTCCACGCCACCGCGGTGGCGGCGGCGGCGTCGAAGATCTTGCCCTTGCCGCCGGAGTGCGCCGTCTGCCGCGCGCTGTTGTAGACCTTCTCGAACACCCGCGGCACCGACAGGATGAAGTCGGGCTTGAACTCGGCGAACGTGGGGACGAGGTTCGGGATGTCGCTGGTGTGGCCGATCGAGGCGCCCGCGTCGAGCGCGGCGATGCTGACGGCGCGGGCGAGGACGTGGGCGAGCGGAAGGAACATCAGCGTGCTCACCCCCGGTGTGGTCAGCAGGTCGCCCAGCGACGACGCGATGATGCCCCGCGACTCCGCGATGAGGTTGGCGTGGGTGAGCTGACAGCCCTTGGGTCGGCCGGTGGTGCCGGAGGTGTAGATCAGCGTCGCCGGATCGCTGGACCTGAGCGACTTCTTCCGCGCCTCGACGCCCGCGTCGGGGACGTCGGCGCCCTGCTCGGTGAGGATCGCCACGGCGCCCGCGCTGCCGGACGACGGCTCGATCTGCAGCACGGCCCGCAGATCCGGTGCCGCCTCGGCCACCTCGGCCACCGTCGCGGAGTGCTTGTCGTTCTCCACGATGAGCCCGATGGCAGCCGAGTCCTCGAGAATCCACCGCACCTGCTCGGCCGACGAGGTCTCGTAGATCGGCACCGTGACACCACCGGCCGCCCAGATGGCGTAGTCGAGCAGCTGCCACTCGTACCGGGTCGCCGACATCAGCGCCACACGGTCACC
The DNA here is from genome assembly GCF_005484805.1 of Rhodococcus sp. SGAir0479. NCBI lineage: Bacteria > Bacillati > Actinomycetota > Actinomycetes > Mycobacteriales > Nocardiaceae > Rhodococcus > Rhodococcus sp. SGAir0479. Next base: position 2,131,850 of record NZ_CP039432.1, on the reverse strand, counting down.
GGGCTGCACCCCGCGCGCGATCAGTCCCTTGGCCACCGCGGTGACCTGGTCGGCGAACTCGCGAGCGCTGACGTCGATCCACGAGCCGTTCACCAGCCGCCGGAACACGCGATGCCCGGGCTCGGTCGCCGCGTACTCGAACACGGAGTCGACCGCGGACGCGTCCTCCGGAATCGTGAATGTGGCAGGAACGCTGAACTCGGGCACGACAACCTCCGGACTGCAGGTACTGGCGAGTAGGGTTTGCTCGTCCTCACGATAGACCGATGCGGGTATGACGCGCGGCACTGCCTCCCACCTGCGGCTCGGTCGATCCCCGCGCACTCGGGTGTAGTCCACGTCACGGCCCGCGGCGCCGGTGTGTGAAGCTGGGGGAGTGAGCAGCATTCAGGTGGCCGACCAGACCTTCGTAGCAGCAGCGCCCGACCGGGTCGCCGCCCGGGTGTCCGTGCCCGCCCGGTGGCGGGTGTGGTGGCCGGACCTGGTCCTGGGCGTGCGCGAGGATCGCGGCGAGAAGGGGATCCGCTGGACCGTCGCCGGGCCGCTGACCGGAACGATGGAGGTGTGGCTCGAACCCGTCATGGACGGCACGATCGTCCACTACTTCCTCCACGCGGAGCCGACCGGAGCCACCACCGCCGGGTCGGCGTCGCTCGACCTCGCCGGGCTGAACCACGCGCGCCGGCTGGCCGGCAAGACGATGACCTTCGAGATCAAGCAGCAGCTGGAGGCCGGGCGCCCGGCGGGCGAGCCGCCCGCATAGGAGAATTGTGCGCGGACACGGGCATCGTGTGAGATGAACGTGCGGTGAGGCGCACCGGCGCTCCAGCCGCGCGTGAGCCGTTCTGAAAGGAAGCGTCCGAGGCATGGCCGAGAAGACCAAGCGGTCGATCACCATCGACGCACCCGCCGAGCAGGTGATGGGTGTGATCGCCGACTTCGACTCCTACCCGGTGTGGGTGGAGGCGGCGAAGTCCGTCGAGGTCCTCGCCTCGGGACCGGACGGACGCGCCGAGCAGGTGCGCTTCGTTCTCGACGCCGGCATGGTCAAGGACACCTACGTGCTCCGGTACCGGTGGGCGCCGGACGGGATGTCGGTCGGTTGGGACCTCGTCTCCGGCGAGATCCAGAAGGCGCAGTTCGGTTCCTACACGCTCGAGCGCGAGGGTGACGGCGCCACCCGGGTCACCTACGAGCTGACGGTCGACCTGACGATTCCGATGATCGGTCTGTTCAAGCGCAAGGCCGAGAAGGTCATCACCGACACCGCGCTCAAGGAACTCAAGAAGCGGGTGGAGGGCTGAACGCCGCCGTGTCCGGACCGGGAACGCGGGTACTGCTGGTGGTCGGCAAGGGCGGCGCCGGCCGGACCACCGTGGCGGCGGCGACGGCGGCCGGGTTCGCCGCCGCGGGGCGACGTGTTCTGCTCGCGTCCCTCGATCAGGCACACGGACTGCCGGACGTTCTCGGCCTCCCGGTCGAGTCCGGCACCGAGACCCGACTGGCGCCCGGGCTGGACGCCGTCCGGATCGACACCCTCGCACTGCTCGAGGAGCGCTATCGCGGGCTGGTGTCGCTGCTGGCGCTCGGCGGAGCCCACGACCACGGTGCCCAGTTCACGAACCTGGCTCCCGAGGAACTGACCGGGGTGCCGGGCGTCGAGGAGCTCCTGGGTCTGCGGGAGATCCTGCGGTTCGTCGACGAGGACCGGTGGGACGTCGTGGTGGTCGACTGCCCGCCGACCGCGGACGCCTTGCGCGCGTTTGCCGTTCCCGAGACGGTGACCGGGTACGTCGAGAGAGTCTGGCCGCGGCACCGGCGTGTGGTCGCGGCGACCGCCGCGGACGCGCGCCTGTCGTTCGCGGTGGCGCTGCTCGACCGGGTGGTCGACGGCGCCGCCGCGGTGGCGAGCCTGCTGACCGATCGCGCCCGCACCGGTCTGCGAGTGGTGGTGTCGGCCGAGGAGGTCGGGCTGGCCGAGACCCGGCGATTGCTGTCGGCCGCCGCGCTGGCCGAGTTGCGGGTCGCGGACATTGTGGTGAACAACCTTCTGCCGCAGCAGCATTCGTCCGCGGCGACCGGTGGGGTCGCGGACTGGTACCGGGCGCGGTCCGCGGCGCAGGAGGCCGCGCTGGCCGGCCTCCGTACGGTGGCCGGGGCCGCGCCGATCCTGTCGGTCGCCGCGCGTCCGGTCGGACCGGTCGGGTTGGTCGCACTCGGCGAACTCGCCCCCGAGGTGCGCGTCGGCGACGGATCCGCGCCGGTCGACGAGCCGCCGGTACGGGTCGCGCTCGAATCCGGCGCCGGCGGCGTGGACTCGGTGTACGCGATGCGGATGACCCTGCCGCTCGTCGACCCGGAAACCCTGACGTTGGGACGAGTGGAGGACGACTTGCTGGTGGGAGCCGACGGCAGACGCCGGCGGGTGCGGTTGGCGTCGGTGCTGCGCCGGTGCACCGTGCGGGACGCCGACTTCGACGGCGCCGACCTGGTGGTGCGCTTCGTTCCGGACCCGGCGGTGTGGCCGCAGTGAGCACCGACCACGGCGAACTCGTCGCCGAGTTGCGAGCTCTCGCCGAAACCGTGCTGGATCGGCTCGACCCGATCCTGCAGAAGGCCGCGGCGGGCAGGGACGCGCCGACCGGCGGGACCTGCACCAGCTGTTCGTGGTGTCCGCTGTGCGCGCTCGCGGCGCTCGTCCGCGGCGAGCAACACGATCTCGTCACCCTCGTCGCGGATCAGGCCGGCACCCTGCTCGCGGCGCTGCGCGAGACCCTCGACGCGCACGACCCGGCGCCCTCCGAACGCCCGGACGCACCGGCGCCGACACCGGCCTCCGCGTTCGTCCCGATCGACGTGACGATCAGGCGCTGAGTCGACGGCACCCCGCGTATCGTCGGGCGATGTCGGTGGGCAGAATCGTCGGAGTGGACAGCACCGCAGCACTGACCGTCGGAGTCGACGTCGGCGGCACCAGTATTCGGGCGTCGGTGGTGAACGCCGACGGCGAGGTACTCGACACCGCGCACGCGCCCACGCCGCACTCGGCCGACGCCCTCGAACGCGGGATCGATCGGGCCGTGCGCGAACTCGCCCACCGCCACGACGTCGTGGCGGTGGGGCTCGCGGTGGCCGGGTTCGTCGACTCCGACCGCACGACGGTCCGCTTCGCGCCGCACCTGCCGTGGGTCGACGCGCCCGTCGCGCGAACGCTCGGCGAGCGGATCGGGCTGCCGGTCGTCCTCGAGCACGACGCCAACGCCGCCGCGTGGGCGGAATGCCGATTCGGCGCCGCCGCGGGCGGACGCAACGTGGTGATCGTCGCGATCGGCACCGGCATCGGGGCCGCGCTGCTGATCGGCGGGCACCTCTACCGCGGAAGCTTCGGAGTGGCACCGGAACTCGGGCACATGCAGGTGGTGCCGGGCGGGCGGGCGTGTGCGTGCGGCAAGCGGGGATGCTGGGAGCGGTACTGCAGCGGGACCGCGCTCGTCGACACCGCCCTCGAGTTGCTGGCCGAGGACCCGTCCGCGTCGACCGTGCTCGCCCGCGACGTGGCGGTGGACCCGGGTGCACTGACGGGACGTCGGATCGCGGCCGCCGCGGGCGAGGGGGATCCGTTGGCGCTGGCGACGTTCGCCGATTTCGCGAAGTGGCTGGGGGTGGGGCTGGCGACGGTGTCGGACGTCTTCGACCCGGATCTCATCGTGATCTGCGGAGGTGCGGGCAGTTCGGCCCCGCTGTTCCTCGACGAGGCGCGCGAGCACTACGCCCGGCTGATCACCGGCTCGGGGCACCGTCCGCTCGCCCGCATCCGTCACACGCTCCTCGGGGAGGCCGCCGGGATGATCGGTGCCGCGGACCTCGCCCGGGCGGCGGTGGGCGCGGGATCCGGCGGGCGCTGACCCGGGCCGGGGGTCGCAGGTGCGATGTGGCAGCGCCGGAGACTGCTGAGTACAGTCTTGGGCAAAGGAACGCCCGGGGCCGGAAGGACACCATGTGGTACTGGCTGTTTAAGTACGTGTTGTTGGGCCCCATGTTGTGGGTCCTCAGCCGGCCGAAACTCGAAGGCGCCGAGAACATTCCGACGGACGGCCCGGCGATCCTCGCCAGCAACCACCAGGCCGTGCTCGATTCCTTCTTCCTGCCGCTGCGCTGCCCGCGCCGGATCACCTTCCTGGCGAAGAGTGAGTACTTCACCGGCAGCGGTCTCAAGGGCGCGTTCCAGAAGTGGTTCTTCTCGGCCGTGGGTCAGGTGCCGATCGACCGTACCGGCGCGTCGGCGGCCAAGGACGCGCTCGACGCCGGCCTGCGCGTCCTCTCGCAGGGGAAGTTGCTGGGCATCTACCCCGAGGGCACCCGCTCACCCGACGGCCGGCTGTACAAGGGCAAGACCGGGATGGCGCGCCTGGCGCTCGAGTCCGGTGTCAAGGTCATTCCCGTCGCGATGGTCGGTACGGCGAAGGTCAATCCGATCGGATCGAGGATGTGGAAGCCCGCCAAGGTCACCATCCGCGTCGGTGAGCCCATCGACTTCTCCCGGTTCGAAGGCATGGGCGGCAACCGCTTCGTCGAGCGTGCCGTGACCGACGAGGTGATGTACAAGCTCATGCGCCTGTCCGGCCAGGAGTACGTGGACATCTACGCGGCCACCGTCAAGAACCAGGAGCCGGGGGCCGAGCAGGACCCGTCCACGGCCGACGCCGCCCGCGTACCCGACTCCCGGGCCGGGTGACGGGCCCGCGTTGCCGCGTGACCGGTACCGCGGCGGCATGAGCGCACTCGATCCCCGCACGCCCGTGCTCGTCGGCGTCGGGCAGGCGTCCGAGCATGTGGGCAGCGCCGACTACCGCGGACTGTCGGCAGCAGAACTCGGCGCCCGGGCCGCCTCCGCGGCGGTCGCCGACGCGGGCGCGGGACGCGCTTCGGTGGCGGCCGCGATCGACACCGTCGCCGGCATCCGGCAGTTCGAGATGTCGATGCCGGGCGTGTCGTCCCTCGGCCGGTCGAACAACTTCCCGCGCTCGGTGGCCACCCGGATCGGGGCGGCCCCCACCCGCGCGATCCTCGAGGTGGTCGGGGGACAGGGGCCGCAGTCGCTGGTCACCGAGCTGGCCGAGGCGATCGCGCACGGCCGCAGCGAGATCGCGCTCGCGGTCGGCGCGGAGGCGATCTCGACGGCCCGGCACCTGGCCGACGCCCCCGACCGCCCCGACTTCTCCGAAACCGTGGACGGCGATCTCGAGGACCGCGGCCACGGGCTCGGCGGGATGCTGTCGCGGCCGGCGATCGAACACCACCTCACCGATGCCGCCAGCCAGTACGCCGTCCTCGAGCATGCGCGTCGGGCCGGGCTCGGCCGCAGTCGCGCCGAGCACGTCGCGGCCATGGGCCGGCTCTTCGCGCCGTTCACCGAGGTGGCGGCCCGGAACCCGCACGCGGCGGCGCGCACGGTCCGGACGGCTGCGGAACTCGCCCGGCCGAGCGCCCGCAATCGGCCCATCGCCGACCCGTACCTGCGCTATCTCGTGGCGCGGGACCAGGTGAATCAGGCCGCTGCGGTGATCGTCATGTCGGTGGCGGCGGCGCGCCGGCTCGGGGTGCCCGCGGAGCAGTGGGTGTTCCTGCACGGACACTCCGACCTGCACGAGCAGGGCATGCTGGCGCGCGCCGATCTGGGCTCCGCGCCGGCCGCCGTGACGGCGGCACGGCACGCGCTGGAGATGGCCCGGATCGGTCCGGCCGACCTCGCCACGATCGACCTCTACAGCTGCTTTCCCGTCGCGGTCTCGGTGATCGCCGAAGGCCTGGGACTCGCGGCCGACGATCCCCGCGGCCTGACGGTGACCGGCGGGCTGCCGTTCTTCGGCGGCGCGGGCAACAACTACTCGATGCACGCCATCGCCGAGACCGCCGTCCGGTGCCGGGCCCACCCGGGCAGCTACGGCTTCGTCGGCGCCAACGGGGGCATCCTGTCGAAGTACTCCGCGGGGGTCTACTCGACGACGCCGGTGCCCTGGCGGGTGTCGGACGACGCCGTCCTCCAGCAACGCATCGACGCCACCCCGGCCGTGCCCGTGCGGGAGCGCGCCGACGGCACGGTGACCGTCGAGACGTACACCGTCCGGCACGCCCGGGACGGCGACCGCACCGGCATCGTGGTGGGACGGCTGGACGGGGACGGAGAGCGGGTCGTCGCGATCGGCGGCGACGGCGAGTTCGCCGACCGGCTCACGGACGAGGACCCGCTCGGCACCCGAGTGCGGGTGCGGGCGACGCCGGAGGGCAACCGGGCGACGTTCGGACCCGGCCCACGATGAGACCGTACAGCCGACGCCGACGTGTCGTCGGCGCTGTGGCCGCGGCCGCGCTCGCGGGTGTCGCGCCGGCGGGGTGGATCGCGGTGGCCGCGGCCGGACGCGTGCACGACCGGGACCGAACGCCCGCCGCGCCCGTCGCGATCGTGTTCGGGGCCCGGGTGCGGCACGGGAAACCGATGAAGTTCCTGCAGGGCCGTCTGGACACCGCCGTCGAACTCGTCGCCGACGGAACGGTCGCCGACGTGCTGGTCTCCGGCGACGGGCACGGTCGATCCGGTGACGAGATCGCCGCGATGATCGAGTACTTGACGGCCGCCGGGGTGGACCGCAGCCGCATCGTCGCCGACCCCTACGGTCTCGACACCTACGACACGTGCGTCCGCGCCGCCACGGTGTTCGGTGTCCGCCGGGCACTGCTCGTCACGCAGCCGTTCCACCTGCCGCGCGCCGTCGCGCTGGCACGGGCCGCAGGCATCGATGCCGACGGGGTCCGGGCCGGACGGGCCGGTGGCCGCCGCGTGACGCTGGCGCGCAACGTGGTTCGTGAGGCGCTCGCGTACCCCAAGGCGGCGTGGGACGTCGTCAGCGCTCGCAGTCCCGAAGGGGCGGGGCCCGCGCACATTCGGTGATCGACGTGCCGACCGCGGAATCTGAGTCGCCCCGCGTCCGCGCCGGTAAGTTCCCCTGCGTGTCCCTCGTCTCCTTCGCACGATCCCGGCCCCGGCTCTTCTGGTCGCTGGTCGCTGCGGTGACCGCGCTCGTGTACGCGGCAACGCTCGTGGTCTACGGCCTCGCCGACGACACCGAGGAAGTGGTCATGGTGGTGCCCGCGGACGACGAGGTCGTCGTCATCGTCACCCCCAAGGCGATGCACCCGACGACCGACCGGCTCGACGTGGAGATCCAGATCGTCCCGGGCAGAGAGTTCTTCGGCGCGCGCGGCGACACACTCGCGGAGCAGATCAACCTCTACCTCGCGCCCAGCACTGCCCGCGCGGAACTCGCCTTCCCGGCGGGGTCGGTGCCGACCACCATGTTCGACGCCCAGCTCATGATCGCCGGGCAGGCCGGCCGGTGGCCGTTCGACCGGTTCGCGATCGAACCGCTCGTCGTGGAGGCGTACACCGGGGCGGGCGACGGCGTCCGGATCCTCCCGACCCGGGTGCTGTTCGACGGACAACTCGAGGGCTGGGAGGTCCGCGACGAGTCCGTCACGGTCGGTCCCGAGTACGCCGCCGCAGGCGAGGGGCTCGACGTCCGCGTGCAGCGGACGGCGGGGACGCTGGTCTACGCGCTGATCCTGCTGCTCATGATGGTGGTGCTGGCGGTGCTCGCGGCGTTCGCGGCGATCCAGACCACCCGCCGCCGGCGCCGGGTACACACCGACATGCTCGGGTGGATGGCGGCGATGCTCTTCGCCGTCGTGCCCATGCGCAGCATCCTGCCCGGCGATCCGCCGATCGGTTCGTGGGTCGACGTCTCGCTCACTCTGTGGGTGGTCGTCACGCTCGTGTGCGCGCTGGCGCTCTACGTGTACTGCTGGTGGCGCGACACCGCCGTGGAATCCGGCTCAGGCCACCGACGGGACGCGTTGCGGGGCGCCGGCCGACCGTCGGAGGACGCGGGGGCCGGCGCCGACCGCGACCGCCACGATGACCGCGACGGCCCACCACACGTAGGTGGAGGCGAGGAACTGGTCCCAGACGGGCCATCCGGTGCCCTCCCAGCGGCCGGGTCCCAGCCGCCAGTGCGGGGCGATCAGGAACACCGCGCAACTGGCGAGCACCCCGACGCCGAGCGCGAGGCTGCGTCGGCGGTAGGCCTCGACCCCGACGAGCAGCAGCAGCGGGGCGACCCAGACCCAGTGGTGTGACCAGGAGACGGGGGAGACGAGCAGCCCGAGCAGCGCGTTGACGCACAGCGCCAGCGCGGTGGCACCGGCGGCGAAGGCGCGGTGCATCGCGACGGCCGCGAGCACCAGGGCGACGGCGCTCGCCCCGAGCCACAGGACGCTGCGCAGCGACTCGTCCGCGCCGAGGCGGGCGAGCACGCCGGTGATGCTCTGGTTCGCCGGATACGCCGGGGTCCCGATGCGCCCGGAGTCGAACAACGTCTCGGTCCAGTACTGCCACGAATCGGCACGGGTGAGCACGAACCCGATCGCGCCGAACGCCGCGAAGCTGACGGCCGTCGTGACCGCGGCCCGGAAGTCCTTGCGAATCAGGAAGAACAGGACGAACGCCGCCGGAGTGAGCTTGAGTGCGGCCACGAAGCCGATCAGCACGCCGCGCGGCCACGGCGTCTTCTTCGGCAGACAGTCGGCCGCCACGACGGCCATCAGCAGGATGTTCACCTGCCCGTAGTTCAGCGTCGAGTACACCGGCTCCAGCGCGAGCGCGGCCACCGCGGCGGCCAGCGCCCCCCACAACAGGGTCGTGCGCGGAGCCACCCCGACGGACGCGAGGGTGAGCACGAGCGTGGCGAACAACGCGAGCAACGACAGCGTCGTCAGCACGACACCGGCCGCCTCGAGCGGGATCGCCGACATCGGGCTGAACACCACTGCCGCCAGCGGGGGATACGTGAACGGCAGCCCGATGCCCGACGCCGTCGGGGGCATGGCCCCGTACAACGGTCCGCCGTCGGCGAACACCGCCCCGCCGAGGCGGTAGACGTCCAGGTCGATCCGGTAGTAGAAGCCCACGTCGCGCAGGCCGGGGAACCCGAACAGGTGGTACGCCGCGCCGCACGCCGCGGCCACCGCGATCAGTACCTGCGTGACGATGCCCAGCGGCGAGCGCCACCAGGAGGGCTGGGTCGCGGCAGTGGCGCCGGCGACGGGAGCCCGGTCGGTGGAGTCGGGGGTGGGGGTGCGCACCAGACCATCCTTCTACGAACAGAGGGCGCGGTGTCGAGTGCCCCGGCCCGTGGGCATAGGCTCCCCACCGTGCGCTACTTCTACGACTGTGAGTTCATCGAGGATGGTCGCACAATCGAGCTCGTCTCGATCGGTGTGGTTTGCGAGGACGGACGCGAGTTCTACGCCGTCTCCACCGAGTTCGACCCCGAGCGTGCCGGCAAGTGGGTGCGGCGGAACGTCCTGCCCAAGCTGCCGCCGCCGTCGTCCCCGCTGTGGAAGAGCCGTGCGCGCATCCGGGACGACCTGCTGAAGTTCCTCGTCCCGCGGCCCGGAATCGAACCCGAGCTGTGGGCGTGGGTGGCCGCCTACGACCACGTGGTGCTGTGCCAGCTGTGGGGCGCGATGACCGAGCTGCCGTCGACGATGCCGCGCTACACCCGCGAGCTGCGCCAGCACTGGGAGTACCACGGGTGCCCGCCGCTGCCGCAGGTTCCGGACGACGCCCACGACGCGCTGGCCGACGCCCGGCACAATCTCGCGAAGTTCGAGGCGATCGAGGCCTTCCGCGCCGTCCGGTGAGCGCGATCACGCCGGGACGCCGGCGCAACGATTCCCTGTCAATGGGGCCCATCGGTGACTCGCCCCCGGCAACGTGAATATCCTGTAGATGTGAACTGGACTGTCGACGTTCCGATCGACCGCTTGCCCGAACTGCCGCCGCTGCCTGCCGCCATGCGCGAGCAGCTCGACGCCGCGCTCGCCAGGCCGGCCGCGCAGCAGCCGCAATGGCCCGCCGACCAGGCCGCCGCCATGCGCACCGTCCTCGAGAGCGTGCCCCCCATCACGGTGGCCGGCGAGGTCGAGGCGCTGTCGGAGAAGCTGGCCGAGGTCGCCCGCGGTGAGGCCTTCCTGCTGCAGGGCGGCGACTGCGCGGAGACCTTCGCGGACAACACCGAGCCGCACATCAAGGGCAACATCCGCACGCTGCTGCAGATGGCCGTCGTGCTCACCTACGGCGCGAGCCTGCCGGTGGTCAAGGTCGCGCGCATCGCCGGCCAGTACGCCAAGCCGCGCTCGTCGAACACCGACGCGCTCGGGTTGCCGTCCTACCGCGGCGACATGGTCAATTCGCTGGTCGCCGACGAGGCCGTCCGCATCCACGATCCCTCGCGCCTGGTACGCGCGTACGCGAACGCCAGCGCGGCGATGAACCTGGTGCGGGCGCTCACCGGCTCGGGGATGGCGGACCTGCACAAGGTGCACGACTGGAACCGCGAGTTCGTGTCGTCGTCGCCGGCCGGTGCCCGCTACGAGGCGCTCGCCGCCGAGATCGACCGCGGGCTGCGTTTCATGAACGCGTGCCGGGTGAGCGACCCGAACTTGCAGTCGGCGCAGATCTACGCGAGCCACGAGGCGCTGGTGCTCGACTACGAGCGCGCGATGCTGCGCCTGGACAACACCGACGACCACCCCAAGCTGTACGACCTGTCCGCGCACTTCCTGTGGATCGGCGACCGCACCCGACAGCTCGACGGCGCGCACGTCGCCTTCGCCGAGCTGGTCGCCAACCCGATCGGCCTCAAGATCGGCCCGTCGACCACGCCGGAGCAGGCCGTCGAGTACGTCGAGCGCCTCGACCCGACGAACAAGCCGGGCCGTCTGACGCTGATCTCCCGCATGGGTAACGGCAAGGTGCGTGACCTGCTGCCGCCGATCATCGAGAAGGTGCAGGCCACCGGTCACCAGGTGATCTGGCAGTGCGACCCGATGCACGGCAACACCCACGAGGCCACCACGGGCTACAAGACCCGTCACTTCGACCGCATCGTCGACGAGGTCCAGGGGTTCTTCGAGGTGCACAACGGCCTCGGCACGCACCCGGGCGGCATCCACGTCGAGCTCACCGGTGAGAACGTCACCGAGTGCCTCGGCGGCGCGCAGGACATCTCGGACGTCGACCTGTCCGGTCGCTACGAGACCGCGTGCGATCCGCGCCTGAACACCCAGCAGTCGCTGGAACTGGCGTTCCTGGTCGCGGAGATGCTGCGGGACTAGTCGGAGCCCACCTGAAGGGTCCCTTCGTGCGCTCCCCGCGCACGAAGGGACCCTTCAGCCGTTCGGGGCCCGTCCCGCAGGCACCGGCACGCGGCGGGGGTCAGAGCAGCGAGGTGAGCGTGACCGTGCCACCGGGCGCGACGCGGCCGCCGGCTCCGGGACTCTGCGAGATGATCAACGACCGGTCCGAGCTGACGATCTGGCGCACCTCGTACCGCAGGCCCAGGCGGTCGAGTTCGGACTTGGCGGCGGCGACCGAGCGGCCCAGCATCGACGGTACCTTCACCGCGTTCGACACCTTCAGCACCACACTGGCACCGGCCTTGACGGTGGTCCCCACCGCGGGATCGGTCCCGACCGCGTCGCCGGCGTCGACGTCGCCGTCGAAGACCTGCTGGACGTCGCGCACCGTGATGCCCACCCCGTCGAGGGCCTTGCGCGCGGCGTCCTCCGACAGGCCCGACACGTCCGGGACGTCCACCGGCGGGGCGCCCTTGCTGCGGATCAGCCGGATCTGAGATCCGACCGCCAGCATCGTGCCGGGGGCGGGCTCGAGCGCGGCGATCGCCCCGACCGGGACGCGCGCGCTGAACGCCTCGCCGCCGTCGACCGGCACGAACGTACGCTCCCGCAGGCTGGCCTCGACGGCCGCGACGTCGCCGCGCCCGGTCACCTCGGGGACCGTGGGCCGGCCGAGCGAGACCAGGACCTGCACCGTCGACCCGCGTGGCACCTTCGACCCGCTCGGCGGGTCGGTGCCGACCAGCGCGTCGACGGCCACGGTGTCGGAGTACCGGCCCGTCGTCTCCGCGGTCAGGCCGGCCGCCTCGATGCTGGTGGTCGCGGCGGCCGGGCTCTGACCGTCGACCGCCGGGATGGCGGCGTACCGGCCCGAGCCGAGCCACCACCCGCCGACGCCGACCGCGGCCGCGACGAGCAGCACCACCAGCAGCCACACCAGCACCGTACGACGGGATCGTCGCCCGCGTGCCGCCGCGTCGCCGAACGGACGGCCGACGGGGCTCTCGACGGGCGGTTCCGCGTCCTCCTCGGGTGGCCGGGGGGTGACGGTGGTGACCACCTTGGTGTGCTGCACGCCGGTGTCGGACGCAGGCGCCGGCAGCACCGTCGTCGGGTCGGGACCGCGGTCGGCGGTGGGCGCCTCCGGATTCCGGGCGGTCACGGCCGTCGGTGCGGCGGCCTGCTGGGCGGCGCGGCGCGGCGCGGGCACCCGGTACGGCGGCAACTGCAGCTGCGCGCTGACGGCCCGCAGTTGCGCCGCCATCGCACCCGCGTCCGCGAACCGTTCGTCGGGAACGCGTTCGGTGGCCCGGACGACGAGGTCGTCGAACTCCGGCGGTACGCCGTCGATCAGCGTGCTCGGCGCCGGCACGTCGTTGTCGATGCGCTGGTACGCGATCGACAACGAGGTGTCGCCCGTGAACGGGGTGGTGCCGGTGAGCATCTCGAACAGCATCACTCCCGCCGCGTACACGTCGCTGCGGGCATCGGCCGTCCCGGTCGTGACCTGTTCCGGCGACAGGTACTGGGCGGTGCCCAGGATGACGCTGCGGGACGTGGTGTTGGAGGCGGCGATGGCGCGCACCAGCCCGAAGTCGGCGATCTTGACGTCACCGGCGTGCGAGATGAGGACATTCTCGGGCTTGATGTCGCGGTGCACCAGTCCGGCGCGGTGTGCGACGGCCAGCGCCTCGAGGACCGGGCGGGTCACCGCGGCGGCCGCGTGCGGGGGCATGGGCCCGCGCTCGCGCAGCAACTCGCGCAGGGTCCCACCCTCGACGAGTTCCATCACCAGGAAGGCGTGCTCACCATCGCTGCCCTGGTCGTGCACTCCCACCAGGCCCGGATGGTTGAGCCGGGCCACCGCGCGGGCCTCGAACTCGAAGCGCGCGAGGAACTGCGGATCCGCCGCGAACTGCGGGTCCATCACCTTGATCGCGACCGGACGGTCCAGCCGCAGGTCCATGCCGCGGTAGACGGTGGACATACCGCCCCGCGCGATGGGTGCATCGATGCGATAGCGCCGATCCAGCACCACACCGATCAACCGTCCGGGATTCAAGCTCGCGCCCCCTCGTTTCGTTCACAGAGTCATGTCGATCGTAGTCAGCCCGCGGCCGTCCACCCGATTCCGCGACGCGGGCCGTGGTCGTACCGCCGTCGCCGACCCGATAACGTTAGGGGAGTGAGTGCTATCCCTTACTGCGATGACGTGTTGGACCGGTCGATTCCGCTGCTGCAGCTGGCGGACGTGTCGAAGGGGATGGGTCTCGCGGTCACCCGCGTGCACCAGCTGCTGCGCGACCACCACCTGATCGCGGTCCGGCGCGACGGGGTGCTGGGCATCCCCGAGGCGTTCTTCGGCGACGACGGCCAGCCCGTGCGTCTGCTCCCGGGGCTGATCGTCGTGCTGCGCGACGGCGGCTACGAGGACGAGGAGATCCTGCGGTGGCTGTTCGCCGAGGACGACACGCTCCCGGGCACCCCGATCGACGCGATGCACGGGGACCTGGCGCGCGAGGTGGTCCGCCGCGCCCAGTCCATGGCCTTCTGACGGCGCTTTCGACGGTCCGTCCGACGCCCCGCCCCGGTCTACCGGGTGCCGGGCAACAGGGATTTCCCGAGCAAGGGTAGCGCGACCGCGAGGCGGCGGCGCCGCGGCACGGTCGCGCGCCGGTCGAGGATTCGGAAGTCGTACCTCTCGATCTCGTCGAGGATGTCCCCGTACAGGACGAAGGCGACGCGGATGCCGGGGCGGGCCCGGGGCGCGAGCATGTCGAGTCCAGGTTCGGCCCGCCGGTACACCGACCGGGTGAGCGCGACGAGGTGCGCGAGGGCCCGGCGCACACGCGGGTCCACGGTGCCGGTCCGGCGGCCGTACCGCAGCAGGTCGGCGTCCACCCCGAACGCGGCCAGCTCGTCGGCGGGCAGATAGACCCGGCCACGGTCGAGATCCTCGCCGACGTCCCGCAGGAAGTTGGTCAGCTGGAACGCCTCGCCCAGCGCCGCCGCACACGGTGCCGCGTCGCCGGTGGGGACGCTGGTGCCGAGGACCGGCAACATCTGCAGGCCGATGACCGCGGCCGAGCCGTACATGTAGTGGCGCAGCGTCGCCAGGTCGGGATAGGTCGCGCGGTAGCCGGGAGTCCCGGGCACGTCCATGCGCATCGACTCGAGAAACGCGCGGAAGTACTCGACGGGAATGTCGTAGCGGCGGATCGTGTCCGCGAGGGCGGGCAGCACCGGACCCGCGTAGGAATCGTCGACGGCGCGGCCCGCGAGCGCCGCGGCGAGCTGCTGCTCGACCACGTCGAGCGCCGCCGCCCGATCGACCGCGCCGCCCTCTGCGGTATCGGTGTCGGTGTCGACGATGTCGTCCACGACGCGTGCGAAGCCGTACAGCGCGTGCACCGCCGGGCGTCGCTCGGCGGGCAGCAACCGGGTGGCCAGGAAGTAGGTGCGGCCGTGGCGGGCCGCGAGTTCGCGGCAACGTCGGTACGACGGGGTGAGGTCCTGGGGGGCGGATCGGGTCACGACGACGCCCACCCGGTCAGAGGGACGAGGACCGGGAGTCGGCCGCCGTCCGCGCCAGTTGCTCCGCCGGGTCCGGTCCCCGAAGCGATCCGAGGGGAACCGGCGCAGGTTCGGTGGACTTGTCCGAGACCGTCCGCAGACGCAGCGGGTCGACGGTCCGCAGCGACAACGCGGCCACGACGGCGGCGAAGGTCGCGAGCGCGACGTGGAAGAACGTGTAGAGGCCGATCGAGCCGTCCGGCTGGAAGACGAGCATCAGCCAGGTGGACAGGCCGACGACCACCTGCAGCGTTCGGGGCGACATCGCGAATCCGGCGGCGATCGCGAGCGGCCACGAGTAGTACCAGGGCAGGGCGGCCGGGGACAGGATCACGATGGCCACGAGGGCCGCGAGGATACCCAGGACCGCGTCCCGCTCCGTCTTGCGGAAACGCCACCAGATCCACAGCAGGAGGCCCATCAGCGCGAGCGCGCAGATCGACCGGGTCACCTCGAGCACCGGTGTCAGCCGGAGCCCCGTGAACCACCCGGTTCCCACCGTGACGACGTGCGCCATGATCGTCGGCAGCGAGAGCCAGTTGATGATCTTCGCGGAGCCGGACAGGGCGGTGAGCCAGCCCAGCCCGACCCCGGCGACGGCCGAGGCGGCGGTGAAGATCGCCACGAACACCGCGACACCGGTACCGGCGGCCCGCACGAACGACGCCAGCGGCGCCGCCGGCTCCCGGCCCTCGGCCTCCGCGCGCTGACGTTCGTGGATGATCCAGATCCAGACGATGAACGGCAACGCGATGCCGGCCATCGCCTTGACCGCGACTCCGACAGCGATCACGGCGATCGCGAGGACGTGCCGCCGGTCCAGGGCCAGCGTCACACCGGCGACCATCAGCCCGACCATGAGCAGTTCGTTGTGGACGCCGCCGATGAGATGGATGAGCACCAGCGGGTTGAGCACCGCGACCCACACCGCGACCGTCGGCTGACCGCCGAGCTGGCGGGCCAGGCGGGGCAGCGCCCACAGCATCAGGCCCAGACCGGGCAGGAACGCCAGCCGCAACAGCATGGTGCCCGCGACGACGTTGTCCCCGGTGATGCTCGTGACGCCCTGACCGATCAGGAGCGAGATCGGGCCGTACGGGGCCGTCGTGGTGGTCCACACGTTGCTGACGTTGTCGAGCAGGATGCCGGGGTTGACGACCGGACCGACCGCGTAGGGGTCGAAGCCGTCGCGCAGCAGCGCACCCTGCGCGAGGTACGAGTACGCATCGCGACTGAACATCGGGACCGCCAGCAGCAACGGCGCCGTCCACAGCGGAACCGTCCACGCCAGGGCCCGCAGACCCACCTCCCCGCGGATGGTCGCCCGGCCCAGCCGCACCCACGCCAGGATCATCGACAGCACACCGGCCCAGACGATGATCATCGAGAGCGCGTAGCCGTGCCCGAAGCGCAGCCACGACAGCCGCATCTCCTCGAGCAGTGGATCGTGCTTGCGGACACTGCCGGCGCCGAAACCACCGAAGGTGATCATCACCGCTCCGAGGAACCCGAGCACGCTCGCATGCCCGGCGGGCGTGCGCAGGTAGTCGGCGCTCGAACGCAGCCGGGACCGTCGGTCGGCGGTGGCGGCGGTGGCGTTCAGGGATCGGGAAGGGGCCGACATCGGTGCAGGTTCCTCCCCCGGAAGGGTTGCTCGGCGCTGTCCGACGGCGTCGCATCGGCCGGACAGCATGGGACGGAGACTCAGTTTAGTGCGTCGCCCACGGTTGTCCGGCACGCCTTCCCCCCGATCGGCCGCAGATGCGCCGCGCGGCCAGTTTGCCCGAAATGAGGTCCGTCGGATCGCCTAACCGGGTGTCGTCCCGGAGCCGGCGAGGCCGATGTCGGTATCGCGTGAGGTCAGGTTACGTCGTCGGAACGGACCGGTCTGCCGGAACACGTGTGCCGGCGCGAAGACACCCCACTCACGTGGGCCGCGCGCGGCATGGCGGCGGGCAGTCCGGATGTGATCAACCCCATAGTCGGCGGTGATGCCCGGGTAGCCGCGCCCGAGCAGGTGCAGGGCCGCCGACACCCCGGCGTGCCCGGCCCCGACCCCGACGACCGGGTCGGTGGCGCCCGTGACCGTGCGCACGGCGGTCAGGCGTCGCGGCGGGTGACGGCGACCGCCATGTCCCGCAACAGCCGCTTGCTCTCGTCGGTTGCGTCGCTGCCGTCGAGCGTGGTCAACGCCCGCTCGGTGAGGTCGGCGATGCGCTTCTCGGCGTCGTCCACCGCACCCAGGTCGGTGATCACCGTGCGCAGGCGTTCGATCTCCGGCTCCGACAGTTCGGTGCCGATCGACTCGCGCAGCAGTGCCGCGGCTGTCGGGTCCGTCCGATCGGCCTGCTGCAGCGCGACGGCGAACAGGACCGTCCGCTTGCCGTCGCGCAGGTCGTCGCCGGACGGCTTGCCCGTCACCTCGGGGTCGCCGAACACGCCCAGCAGGTCGTCGCGCAGCTGGAACGCGATGCCGATGTCGTGACCGAAGTCCCGGTACGCCGCGACGAGGGCGTCGTCCGCGCCGGCCATCGCGGCGCCCAGGTGCAGGGGCCGCTCGATGGTGTAGGCGGCAGTCTTGAACCGGTCGACACGCAGCGCCGACTCCACCGACTCGTCGGCCCGCACCTCGTTGCTGATGTCGAGGAACTGCCCGCCGAGCACCTCGGTCCGCATCGCCGACCACACCGGAGAGATGCGCGTGAGCGCGGCGTGGTCGAGACCGGACTCGCGCACCATGTCGTCGGCCCACGCCAGCGCGAGATCACCGAGCAGGATCGCGGCCGCCCGCCCGAACTCGGCCGCGCCGCCGCTCCACTGCTGCGCACTGTGCTGATCGGCGAACTCCACGTGCACGGTGGGGAACCCGCGTCGCGTGGTCGACGCATCGATGATGTCGTCGTGCACCAGCGCGCAGGCCTGCACGAGCTCGAGGGCCGACGCGGCCCGCAGCACGGCGGACGCCTGGTCACCGGCCGGGTCGCCGCCCGCACCCAGCCAACCCGTCCACGCGAAGACCGGCCGCACCCGCTTTCCCCCGCGGAGCACGAAGCTCTCGAGCGCGGCGACCGCGTCGGCGTAGCCACCGCCTACCGAGCGGACGAGCTCGGCGCGGGACGCGAAGAACTCCCGGAGCGACGCCTCCACGAGGTCGGTCAGTGGCGGGGTGGACTGGGTCGGGCGAGCAAACTCACCGGCTCCGGCGGACAGAACTGCCTCCAAGGTGCGTGGGAACTCGAGGTCGAGCACTGACGGCGACGCGGCGCTTCGGGCCGGCGCGAAGCCTCGCTCCCACCTTAGTGGGCCGCTGCCGAGGTCTGGCCGCGTCGGCCGCAGTCCCACCGAGCGGGCGACGCGATGCGCAGCGACGGGGCAGGTCAGCCTATGCTTGCCGGGTGACATTCGATGCCGTTCGGGGGCGCAGCAGCGCGGGTTGGGTGACCCAGACCCCTTCGATCGTGGACCGTATCCGCTCGTCCGACACGTCGCAGGGCGGACGGATCCCCTTCTCCGTCGAGTTCTCGCCGCCGCGCGACGAGGCCGCCGAGGAGCGGCTGTGGCGGGCGGTGCGCGCGTTCGAGCGGCTCGGCCCGGCGTTCGTGTCGATGACGTACGGCGCCGGTGGGTCGACCCGCGACCGCACGGTCCGGGTGACGGGGCAGATCGCGGAGGAGACGACGCTGTTGCCGGTCGCGCATCTCACGGCCGTCGGGCACAGCATCGACGAACTGCGGGCGATGTGCGGGGCCTACGCGGACCGCGGGATCAGTAACGTCCTGGTCCTGCGCGGCGACCCGCCGGGCGACCCGCTCGGCGAGTGGGTCAAGCACCCCGAGGGCGTCGAGTACGCCGAGGAACTCGTGCGCCTCGTGCGGGACATGGGCGACTTCCATGTGGGCGTCGCGTCGTTCCCCGAGGGGCACTACCGGGCACCGGATCTCGACCACGACACCAAGTATCTGGTGCAGAAGCTGCGGGCCGGCGCCGAGTACTCGATCACCCAGATGTTCTTCGACGTCGAGGACTACCTGCGGCTACGGGACCGGGTGGTGGCGTACGACCCCGAGCAGGGGGAGAAGCCGATCATCCCCGAGATCATGCCCATCACGTCGCTGCGGTCCGCTCGGCGCAGCCTGGAGCTGTCGGGGTCGCGGTTGCCCGAGGAGCTCGAGACGCGGCTGCGGCGCGCGGCGGGCGACGGCCCGGAGGAGAACCGGGCCGCGGTACGCGAGATCGGTATCGAGGTGGCGACCGAGATGGCCGAGCGGCTCATCTCCGAGGGCGCGCCGTGCCTGCACTTCATCACGCTGAACTTCGCGCGGGCGACCAGTGAGGTGCTCACGAATCTGGGAATGTCGGCGTCCGCCGCGGTGTGACGACGTATCCGGGGTGAGGCCCTGCGGCCGGTCCCGCCTCAGCCGACGGACCGGCCCTTCCAGCGCAGGCGTCCGCGCCGCCGATCGCGATGCGACGCGGCGAGCAGCCGGATCAGTCCGACCACCGATGCGGGATGGGCGAGAGCGTCCGCCACGTCGGTGCCCCGGGGGCGCCGGCCGGTCTCGACCGTCCGGGCCGTGAGCCGGGACGCCACACCCGCGGCGTAGCCCACCGCGCCCCAGACTCGGGTGCCGCCACGACCCGCGACGATCGCCACCGGCGGCAGTACGTAGCCGAGTGCGGCGACGGCCGCGACCACCGCGGCCCCGGCGGGGGAGCCGAACTGCGTCCACAACCACCGGGTGTGTCCGGCACGCAGGGTCGCGGCGCCGGTGTACATCCGGCACGAGGCAAGTCCCTGGGCGGCGGCGACCGCGGTGCGCTCGCCCCGGCGCCGGAGTGCGCGCGTGATGTCGAGATCCTCGGTGACGCTGCCCGCCACCGCGGTGTGCCCGCCGAGCCGGAAGTACGCCGCGGCGTCGAACACGAGGAACTGGCCGCACGCCACCGCCATCGACGGGCGCGTGTTGCGGTTCGCCACCGCGACGGGCAGGGCCGCGAACCACGACCAGCACAGCAACGGCTGGAGCAGACGCTCACTCACCGAACCGGCGTCCTGCCGCGGCCACGGCGACACCAGAGCGGCCCCGCTGCGGCGCAGCTCGCCGACGGCGGCCGCGAGCGCGCCGGGCGCCACGCGGACGTCGGCGTCGAGGAACACCAGCACGCCCGGGTGCCGCGGATCCATCAGGCGGGCGGCGTGGTCGGCGCCGCGCCGGCACGCCGCGTTCTTGCCGAGCCAGCCCTGCGGCGGCGGACCGTCGCCGTGGACGAGCGCGAAACGGCCGTCGCCGTCGAACGCGCGCCGCGCGACGTCGGCGGTGGCGTCGGAGGAGTCGTCGTCGAGGATCAGGACCCGCAGCGTGCCGAGTCCGCGCTGGGCGCGCAGATCCGCCACGAGAGCAGCGATTCGATCGGCCTCGTCGCGGGCGGGCACCACCACCGTCACCGGTTCGGTCACCGTCGCCGCCCGCAGGCGGGGCAGGGTCGCGGCGTTGACGGCGGCGACCGCGGCGCTCAGCAGCGCGAGTCCGGTTCCGGTACGGGTGGCGAGATCGAGGAGGCGGAGCGGGCGAACCACGGGGGGTCGGATCACCGTGCGGGGCTCGACGGACGCGGCTCCCGCGGGGCCGCGGGGCGCGAGTCGCGCGGCGGAGTCGGGGGCTGCATGCGGTTGCGGGTGGCCCACGCCATTCCGCCGACGATCACCGCGACCGCGATCGCGACGCCGCCCGCCATCCCGGCCCAGCCGGCGAAGCTGCGGGTGCTCGGGTCGGCGTACCGGACCTCGGCGCGCAACGTGCTGACGTCACCGGCCGGGAGCTTCCACGTCACCGTCGAATCGCCCTCACGGACACCGTTCGTGGTTGCGACCCGCGCCGGGAACGCGATCGTGAACTGGACGTCGGTGCCCTGTGCCGGCACGTTCTCGAGATCGACGCGCCCGTCGAGCGTCACCTGGTCACCGGCGCGGCGCAGCGCCAGCTGCAGTGCGGTGCCGGTCTGGCTGTACATCGAGCCGAGCTCCTGGACGTCCCCGAACGACAACCCGTTGAAGAAGGCCTGGGTGCCGACGTAACCGTCCTTGCGGTACTCCTGCACGCGGATGCGGCCCGCCAGCGACCCCGGCGGGGTGAGCTGCGGGCCCTTGTCGTCGTCGCTCTGCGGCACCGTCGCCGCGACGATCTGCCCGGAGACCTTGTCGTCGGCGGACACGCCCATCGAGACCTGCACCCGCAGACACCCCGCGAGCAGCGGGACCAGCAGAAGCGCGAGGACTGCGGCCGCGAACACGCGGGGGGAGCGGGACCGGGAGGAGGGGCCTGAGGAGGACGGCTGCACAGCAACATCGTGCCAGGTGCGGCGACATCCACGTGCCAGGCACCGCGTTTCGGCTCAGGTGGTGGGGGAGCTGTCCGATTCCGTGCGGTCGGTGCTCCGGTGGGGCCGGAGCAGCCGCAACAACAGCGGGACGCCGACGACACCCATCGCCAGCAACCCGTAGACCGCCGAGTACCGCAGCTCCGGCGGGTCCAGGAAGACCGCGTGCGCGAGCGACGAGCCCAGCCACGTCCACAGGAACAGTGCGATCGGCACGGCGTCCAGACGCGGCGTCGGCGTCACCCGCCGCCGCCGGTCGAGCGCGTCCACGACGACGGCCATGCCCGCCGCGACGACGACCCATCCCGCATAGTTCGTGAGCGGGATGTGCGCGATACCGGGCAGCCCGGCATCGGTGACACACCAGCGCCACTGCCCGTCGGCGACCATCTGCGGATCGAGATACAGATCCCAGCCGACGACACCGGCGGTGGTGAGAGCGATGCGGCGCACCCGGCCGCGGGTGACGAGCGAGGCCGCGCACCACACCGGGTAGAAGCCGGCCGTCCACGCGAACGGCACCACGAGGGGGACGTCGACGAGCGCCCAGCCGAGCCGTCCGGCCGCGTACTCGTAGCACCCGTACGGGTAGCCGGTCGCCGTCCCGACGATCTCGGAGACGAGCCCGATGCCGGCCGTGGTCACGACCATGCCGGCGGCCCACCGCCCGCCGCGGGTGCCCACCGCGTGCACGATCGACGCGGCGGCGAGCAGGGCGACGACCGCGACGGTCACGACGTCGCGGACGCGCCCGTCGACGAGGGGGTAGACGATCTGCGCCCCGACCGCCGCCGCCGCGACCACCGCGGAGACCGGCACGAGCGGAGACCGGGTGCTCATCGCAGCGTCTTGCGCAGCGCCCGCCGCAGCCGTCCGCCACTCGCGTCCGCGAGCGCGACGCGGGCGGCGCTGCGCCCGCTCGAGCCCGACACTCCGCCGCCGGGATGTGTGGACGCGCCGGTCAGGTAGAGGGCCTCGGCGTGCGGGACGCGGTGCCCGGCGAGCTCCGGGAGGGGGCGCCACATGAACATCTGGTCGAGGGACATCTCCACGTGCATCACGTTGCCACCGAGCAGGCCCATCTCGCGCTCGATGTCGGCGGGGGTCTGTACGTACCGGTGCCGGATGCTGTCCGCGAAGCCGGGTGCGAGCGCGTCCACGCCCGCGACGATGCGGTCGGCCTCGGTCGCCCCGAGATCGGCCCAGGACCGGCCGCCGGACAGCGCGTACGGGTGCCATTGCGACCACAACGTCACCTGGTGCTCGCCGGCGGGGGAGATCGTGGGGTCGATGCCGCTGAAACTCATCGCGAGTACCGCCGGCTGCGGCGGCAGTTCACCTGCCAGGGCCGCACCGTGCGCCGTCCGCAGTTGTGCGCGATCGGAGACGAGCAGCTGCAGCCCCGACGTCGCGGCCGCCTCGCTCGGTGCGCTCGGATACGTCGGCAGCGCATCGGTGCCCAGTCGCAGCACCATGCCGATCCCCGGTCCCACCCGGATGCGCCGGCGCCATCCCGCGAGGGTCTCCCGGTCGTACCCGCCCCGCTCGAGCAGGTCGAGGGTCGTCAGCACGTGACACCCGGCGATCACCGTACGCGCCCGGATCCGGCGGCCCGACTCGGTGACCACCGTCCACCCGTCGTCGCCGCGCCGCAGTTCGGTCACGCCGTCCCCGAGTGTGACGGTGCCGCCGTCGGATTCGAGGCGGCGGGCCAGCGCCGCGGTGAGCGCGCCGCTGCCGCCGACTGCACGACCCGGCGGAAGGGTGTGCATCAGGGCGGCGAACCCGACCATCGGCGCGGTGCCCGGCTCGGACATCGGCGGCCCGGACTGGGCGCCGAACCAGGCCAGCGCGGCCTTGAGCGGTTCGCTGTCGAAGTACTCGTCGAGCAGGGCGTCGCCCGTGGTGAGGAACTCTCGTGAGAGTGCGCCCGCGCCGCCGGCCGTGTCGAGACCCCAGAACGAGCGCAGCAGCCGCCCTCCGGTCGGGGGCGCGGCGAACGCGCGCATGACCCGTTGCGTCCGCGGCCCCCACGTCGCGACGAACCGCCGGTAGGCGTCCGCGTCCGCGCTGCCGCACGACTCCTCGATCGACCGGCACGTGCGATCGAGGTCGCGGTGGAAGACGATGCCGGGACGATCCGATCCGGCCGGCGCGGGCGCGAACGCCCATGGGTCGCAGTCGATGTAGCGCAGCCCGTGCGCGGCGAGGTCGAGCTCCTCGACGATTCCGCTGTGGCGGATCATGATGTGCGCCGACGAGCCCCGGTCGACACGGTGTCCGGGGAACCGCTCGACCGTCGAGACGGCGCCACCGACGACGCTGTCGCGTTCGATGACCTCCACCGACCAGCCCTCTCGTGCGAGGTAGCAGGCCGAGACAAGGGCGTTGTGGCCCGATCCGACGACGACGGTATCGATCACAGCGGCAACCCCCGGCCTAGAACTGCGAACGGCCGTCGGTCGCCCGCGAAGGTGAAGTGGCGGACGACGTCCCGGAATCCGGTACGGCGGTACAGCCGCCACGCCCGGTTGTCCTCGCCCGCCACCTCGGGTGTGGAGAGCAGGACTCCGCGCTCGGGACGGCCGGTGAGCAGTCGGTGCAGCAGTCGTTCGCCCAGACGATGTCCCTGGGCGCTGGGGTGGACGTGCAGTTCGGTCAGCTCGAAGTAGTTGCCGAGCACGTACTCGATCTGGTCGCGGCTCCAGCCCGTCGACTGCATGCCGTGGCGAACCTGCTGCTGCCACCACTGGTCCGGCGCACCCCGGTACCCGTAGGCGATGGCCACCAGCGTGGCAGGGCGGTCCGGGTCGGCGGGATCGGACCGGACGGCGCCGACCGCGCGCCACCCCGCACGTCGCGTGTGCTCGGCCCAGAGGGGGGCGCGGTGGTACTCGGTGCCGCGCGGGTAGCCCATCGCGGCCACGTAGATCGCCAGCGCCTCGGGCAGTCGCGCACGCATCTCGGCCGCCGACAATTCCAGAACGACCGGCGCGGCCGCGTCCGGTCGGGGATCCGGGCGCTCGCCGGGGCTCGCGCCGGTACTGCCGGTGGAGTCCATGCTCGGGCTCACCCTCTTCTCTCTTGACGTCCTGTCGGTGGGTCCAGCTATATTGAATAGGTCGAACATGTGTTCGACATCGGCGATCCGGTGATGTTCGAGGGAAGCGAATCATCGCCGGATCGCCGGCCCTGGACCCGCAAGCGGTGGGAGGTGCTCGGAGTCATGTCGGATGCAGTATCGAAGATGCGGCCGCGGTCGGCATCGATCGTGTCGGGCGCGCGGCGTCCCGGAGCGGCGCCGTGCGCGGACGGGGGACGGTCACGCCGCGGGGCGCTCGTGCGGGCGGGCGCACTTCTGCGCCGGGCGGACGGGCTGCTCTCGGAGTCGGTCGGGGCCGGGGCGCCCGCCGAGCGTTTCCGGTGCGCCTATCTCGCGGCGCTCAAGGGTGCCGCCGCGGTGCTCGCGGCGTCGGAGGGACAGCAGGCTCCGGCGCGACGGCCGCGCTCGCGCAGCGCCTGGGTGCTCATGGCGCGTACGGCACCCCAGTTCGGTGAGTGGGCCGACTACTTCGCCGCGCACTCGGCGTTGCGGGCGGCGATCGAGGCCGGCGTCGACCGCGGCGTGTCGGATGTCGATGCCGACCGCTTCTATGCGGAGGCGGGGAGGTTCCTCACCGCCGTCGAGGATTTCCTCGCCGAACAGGGTGCCGACGACACGTATCCGGGGATCTCCGCGTAGCACTCGCCGGTGATTCCGGACACGTTGGCGGCCTCGGCGGTCGAGGTGTCGCAGATCGCCGGCGATTCTTCGAGAACTCGTCGGTGGAGTAGGTGGTCAGGTGCGGGTGCACCTCGTATTATCGATTCCAGGTAACCGTCAGTCCGTTACCCGCCTCTCCGCACCGCGGTGAGGTGCCAACTCTTTAGTGCCGGGGGAGGTACCGTGCCACTCTCCGAGCACGAGCAGCGCATGCTCGACCAGATCGAGAGCGCGCTCTACGCCGAGGATCCCAAGTTCGCGTCGACGGTGCGAGGCGGCCGCATGCGTGCGCCGTCCGGCAAGCGCCGGTTGCAGGCCGTGGCCCTTTTCGTGCTGGGTCTCGTCCTTCTGGTCGTGGGCGTGGCTGTGAATGTGAGGTTGGGCGAATTCCCGATCATCAGTTTGATCGGCTTCGTCGTGATGTTCGGTGCCGGAATTCTCTTCCTGCTCGGCAACGGGAAGAGTCGTCTGGCAGCGGTTCCGGACGGAGACGGTTCTGCGGGCGGATCGCATCCGCGTAAGTCCCATGGGAGCAAGAAGGGCGGCGGTGGGTTCTCCTCCCGTATGGAGGACCGGTTCCGCAGGAGATTCGAGCAGGAATAGGGCGTAGGAAAGACCGCACGACTCGAGGGCGGTGGCGTGGCTCGCAAGAGCCCCGCCACCGCCCTTTCGTCGTCGAGCGCACCTCGCGGCCGGGCCGCCCCCTCGCGAGCCGTCCCCACCCCGTCTCCCCACCCCGGCCCACCCGGTCTCCCCACCCCGGCCCACCCGGTCTCCCCACCGCTCCCCACCTGCCGGTGCCCACCCCCGCGGCGCCGGGCCGCGTGGCGCCCGCACGGCGCTGAGCTGCCGATTTGTTGATCTTGATGGGCGCGTGCGACGCGTGCGCACCGGGTAATCGGCGTGTTTGCCGTCACCCGGAGCACTTCCCCCACTCTCGCCCCCTGGGCGTGAGCTGCACTTATCCCTCGAAACTTGTCAAATCACGCACCGATTCGGATTGAAAGTGGAGGAGAGTGGGGTAAAGTGGCGGGCAGCGGATCGCGCGAGCGACCCGCAAGAGATGCGGAACGGCGCCGGCGGGTGCCGGCCCGCACGTTCGCAACAGGGCCCCGGCGGGAGGTGTCGAGTTGTTTCTCGGTACCTACACGCCGAAGCTCGACGACAAGGGGCGGCTGACGCTGCCCGCGAAGTTCCGGGATGCGTTGGCGGGAGGTTTGATGGTCACGAAAGGTCAGGACCACAGCCTTGCGGTGTACCCCCGCGAGGAGTTCACCGCACTCGCACGTCGTGCCGCCGCCGCTTCCCGCAGCAATCCGCAGGCCCGCGCATTCGTGCGCGGTCTCGCGTCGGGCACCGACGAGCAGCACCCCGACGCGCAGGGACGGATCACGTTGTCTGCGGACCACCGCCGCTACGCGGGCCTCTCCAAGGACTGCGTGGTGATCGGATCGGTCGACTTCCTGGAGATCTGGGACGCCCAGGCGTGGGCGGACTACCTCGCGGAGCACGAAGAAAGCTACTCACAAGCCAGAGACGAGGCGCTCGAAGGGATCTTCTGACCCGTCGACGCCGGCGAGTGCCGCGAGGCCTCTGCCCGAGTGTGCCCCTGACGCACTTCCCCAGCGCCAGGTTCACCCCGGGGACCCTGACGCTCTTCCCCAGCGCCAGGTGCCCCGATCGGACAGGGACCTCGAGGCATTCGCTCTCCCAGGAGACGTGACGTTCGCGAGTGTCGTTGCCGGACAGATCGACAAGATCGATGGCCGACGAAATCGCCGAACCCACCTCCGCCACCCGAAGAACGCACAGCCAGCGCATCGAGCGAGACCCGGAGGAACCATGGTCGACGGCGAGGACGACACCCGGTCCGTCCCCGGCGAATTCGGTCATGTCCCGGTGCTCCTGCATCGCGCGGACGACCTGCTCGGACCGGCGATCACCGCGAACGATCCGCGTGGCGAGGGCGCCGTCATGATCGACGCCACGCTCGGACTCGGTGGCCACTCCGAGTACTTCCTGCGGACCTATCCGGGGCTGCATCTCATCGGCCTCGACCGTGACCCGGAGGCGCAGCGCATCGCGTCTCGCCGACTCGCCCCGTACGCCGACCGCACGACGTTCGTGCACACCCGCTACGACGGCATCGTCGACGCGCTCGCCGAGGCCGGGCTGGACTCGGTCGGAACCGTGCACGCCATCCTGTTCGACCTCGGCGTGTCCTCGATGCAGCTCGACGAGGCCGACCGCGGTTTCGCCTACTCGGTGGACGCGCCGCTCGACATGCGCATGGACCCCACGGTCGGTATCACCGCCGCCGAGGTGCTCAATACGTACAGCCACGGCGAACTCGCCCGCATCCTCAGCACGTACGGCGAGGAGCGTTTCGCAGGCCGGGTCGCGTCCGAGATCGTGCGCCGACGTCAGAAGCAGCCGTTCACCACGAGCGCGGCGCTGGTCGAACTGATCTACGACGCGATCCCGGCCGCCACGCGCCGGACCGGCGGGCATCCCGCCAAGCGGACGTTCCAGGCGCTGCGCGTCGAGGTCAACGGCGAACTGGACTCGCTGCGCGCCGCGGTGCCCGCGGCCCTCGACGCGCTGGCCGTCGGTGGCCGCGTGGTGTTCATGTCGTACCAGTCCCTCGAGGACCGCGTCGTCAAACAGGAACTGACTCCCCGCTCGAAGTCCAAGACGCCGGAGGGTCTGCCGGTGGAGCTGCCCGGGATGGGACCGGAGTTCCGGCTCCTCACCCGAGGCGCGGAGCGGGCGTCCGAGCAGGAGATCGAGGACAACCCCAGAGCAGCGCCGGTGCGTCTGCGTGCGGCGGAACGAATCGCGAGGAGGACCACAGCATGACCGTTCAGGCGGCTCCCCCCGCACGGATCAGACGGTCCACGGCAGCGCAGCGCGCCTACGACCGCCGCCGTCAGCGCGCGACGGTCGTCGGCGGCCACCCCGCACCCGCGTCGGCGCCGACCGTGACGGCGCCGCGCGCGATCGTGGCGCGGATCCCGTTCGTGGCCACCGTCATCGGACTGCTCTGCCTGGGGCTGGCCGCGACGTTGCTGCTGACCACGCGCGCGGCCGAGGACTCGTACGAACTCGCCGACGCGCGGGCACACAACCAGAGCCTGCGGGAACGGACGGCGGCGCTCGCGCGGGACGTCGCAGCCGGCAACTCGGCTCCGGTGTTGGCCGCCAAGGCCGCGGAGCAGGGACTCATCCCGGCGAAGGACCCGGCGCGACTGGTGATGGATGCCGACGGCACCGTCCACGTGGTGGGCACCCCCAAGCCGGCGGAGGGCAAGCCCGTCCCGCCGTTGGACCGCACTCCCGTCCCGGTGCCGGCCGCTCCGGCCCCGCAGACCCAGGTGAGCCGGCCCGCGCCGACGACGCAGGCGACGGCCCCGACCTCGGCTCCGGCCCCGACGACCGCAGCCGCGCCCACCCCGACGCAGCAGCCCGCCACACCGCAGTCCGCCAATGACGGTCGAATCCAGGCCCGCGGTGAACAATCGACTCTCGTGACGGTCATCACGCAGCCCCCGGCAGGTGCGCGGCAGTGACGTCCCCGGGTGGACGCGCTCCGGCCCCGCGTCGGCGCCGATCGGCCCCGCCCTCGCGCAAGGCGCGGGGGCGGCCACCGTCGGCGCGCCGCAGCGGCGGTTTCGCCTTTCGGCTCAAGTACGGTCGCGCGGTCATGCTCATCGCGCTGGGCGTCGCCGCGGTCCAGCTGTTGTGGGTGCAGGGAATCGACGCTCCGCGATTGTCGGCGGAGGCAGCGAACCAGCGCACGACGACCGTGACGCTCCCCGCCGTGCGGGGAGCGATCCTCGACCGCAGCGGCAACAAGCTCGCGTACACCCTCGATGCGAAGGCCCTCACGTTCCAGCCGGTCCGCGAGCGCAAGGCCATGGAGGACCTGCGCGCCAAGGACGACACGGCTCCCGATCCGGCGACGCGGCTCGAGGAGATCGCCGCCGGCATCCACGACCGGCTCGGCGACACCGCGTCCGAGAGCGAGTTGCTGAAGAAGCTGGAGAGCGACGAGACGTTCGTCTACCTCGCCCGCAGTGTGGATCCGGCGGTCGCGGCCGAGATCGCCGAGGAGTTCCCCGAGGTCGGTCTCGAACGCCAGGACATCCGCGAATACCCCGGCGGATCCCTCGCGGCGAACATCGTGGGTGCCACCGGCTGGGACGGGCACGGCCTGCTCGGCCTCGAGGAGTCGATGGATTCGGCGTTGGCCGGACAGGACGGCGCGGAGACCCACGACCGGGGCTCCGACGGCGCGGTGATCCCCGGTAGTCGCCGTGACCAGCGGCCCGCGGTGGACGGATCCACGCTGGAACTGACGATCGACTCCGATCTGCAGTACTACGTGCAGCAGCAGACGCAGCAGGCCAAGGACCTCTCGGGCGCGAAGAACGCGTCGGTGGTGGTGCTGGACAGCAAGACGTCCGAGGTGCTGGCGATGAGCAACGACGGAACGTTCAACCCGGCGATCGGGGTGGGCAACAATCCCCGCACTGCCCAGATGGGCAACCTCCCGGTCAGCTCGCCGTTCGAGCCCGGGTCGGTGGGCAAGCTCGTGACCGGGGCCGCCGCGATCGAGTACGGACTCACGACACCGGACGAGGTGCTGCAGGTTCCCGGGTCGATCCAGATGGCCGGCGTGTCGGTCAAGGACGCGTGGGCGCACGGCGTGGTTCCGTTCACGACGACCGGAGTGTTCGGGAAGTCGTCGAACGTGGGCACACTTATCCTGGCCGAGCGCGTCGGCGAGGAGCGGTTCGCGGACATGCTGCACCGGTTCGGGCTGGGACAGGCGACCGGCGTCGGGCTGCCGGGCGAGAGCGCCGGCAGCGTGCCGGCCCTCGAGGACTGGTCCGGCGGTACGTTCGCCAACCTGCCGATCGGTCAGGGCCTGTCGATGACGTTGCTGCAGATGACCGGGATGTACCAGGCCATCGCGAACGACGGTGAGCGCATCCCGCCCCGGATCGTCAAGGCGACGGTGGACCCGGACGGCACCCGGACCGAGACGGAACGCCCCGACTCGGTGCGCGTGGTGAGCGAGGAGACCGCGCGGTCGGTGCGCGACATGTTCCGGTCGGTCACCCAGAAGGACCCGATGGGCTACCAGCAGGGGTCGGGCCCGCAGGCCGCCGTCGACGGCTACCAGATCACCGGGAAGACGGGCACGGCGCAGCAGGTGGACCCGGCGTGCCGGTGTTACTCCAACTCGAACTACTGGATCACCTTCGCAGGTATCGCCCCGGCCGACGATCCGCGCTACGTGATCGGCATCATGCTCGACGCGCCGGCCCGCGGCATCGACGGTGGCCCCGGCCAGTCGGCCGCGCCGCTGTTCCACAACATCGCCTCGTGGCTGCTGCAGCGCGACAGCGTGCCGCTGTCACCGGACCCGGGTCGGCGGCTGGTGCTCGAGGCCGATTGACCGCCGGGCGGGGTGACTATTCCCACTGGCCCGCACTTCCAGCCGACGGTGACTCGTGTGGCGAGCGCCTCCGCCGGTAATCTGACACGTCGATCTCCGTCGCGCGCAGCGACGGGACTCACAGCACCATCGCCCGCCGAACCCGTACGTACCACCGATTCGAGAGGACCTGTCGCCTGTGCTTCCGAGTCCGCAGCCTTCCACGCCGGACGCGGCGCCGGGGAGCGGTCTTCGTCCGACGAATCCGCCGCTCACCGAGCTCGCGGGTCTCGCACCGACCATCGGCGCTCGGCTCGAGTGGGTGGGCGCGGCGCGGCCGCACGACGCCGGACCGGCAACGGTGACCGGGGTCGAGCTGCGAGCGCAGGCGGTGCGGGCGGGTGATCTGTTCGCGGCCCTCCCGGGCGCGCACACCCACGGCGCGGAATTCGCGGTCACGGCCGTCGAGGCCGGCGCCGTCGCGGTCTTCACCGACGAGGCCGGGCTGGACACGGTGCGGGAGCGGCTCGCAACGCAGGCGCCCGTCGCGGTCCTCGTCCACCCGTCCCCGCGGCAGGTCCTCGGCGAGGTGTGCGCCACCATCTACGGGCGCCCGTCGGAGCGGATGCAGGTCATCGGCATCACCGGGACGTCGGGCAAGACGACGTCGTCGTATCTCGTCGAGGCCGGGCTGGCGGCGGCGGGCCGCAGCATCGGGCTCGTCGGCACCGTCGAGACCCGGGTCGGCGGACACCGCATCCCCAGCGCCCTGACCACGCCGGAGGCCCCCCAACTGCATGCCCTGTTCGCCGCGATGCTCGAACGCGGCGTCGACACGGTCGTGATGGAGGTGTCGAGTCACGCGCTCGCCCTCGGCCGCGTCGACGGCACGCGGTTCTCGATCGGGGCGTTCACCAATCTGTCGCAGGATCATCTGGACTTCCACAAGGACTTCGCCGACTACTTCGCGGCCAAGGCCCGCCTGTTCGCGGCGGACTCGACCGTCCACGCCGAGCGCGCGGTGGTCTGCACCGACGACCAGTGGGGCCGCCGCATGGCGGAGGTCGCCCGCGGGGCGCATCCGGACCGGCCCGGCGCGGTCGCCACCGTCGGCACCACCGAGTCCCCGGCGGACTGGTCGGCCGGGGTGGCCACGGGTGAGCCCGACGGCAGCCAGGTCTTCGCGCTCACCGGTCCGGACGGCGCCGTGCGCGAGGTGTCCCTGCGGCTGCCCGGCCGCTACAACGTCGCCAACGCTGCGCTGGCCGTCGCCGTGTGCGCCGCGGCAGGCGCGGACATCGACGCGGTGCTGACCGGAATCGCCGGCGTCGACGTCCCGGGTCGGGTGCAGCGGGTGGACCGGGGACAGGACTTCCTGGCCGTCGTCGACTACGCGCACAAGCCCGCCGCGCTCGAAGCGGTCATCGCGACCCTGCGCGGTCAGACGAACGGCCGGATCGCGGTCGTCGTCGGTGCCGGGGGAGACCGCGACAGCGGTAAGCGTGTCCTCATGGGCGAGGCCGGCGCGCGGGGCGCGGACCTGCTGGTGGTCACCGACGACAACCCGCGCACCGAGGATCCGGCCGCGATCCGAGCCGCCGTGCTCGAGGGGGCGCTGGCCGTTCCGGCGGACGAGCGCGGCGATGTGCGCGAGGTCGGCGACCGGGCGGCGGCCATCGCCGCGGCGGTCGGGTGGGCCGGCCCCGGTGACGTGGTGCTGGTGGCAGGGAAGGGCCACGAGACCGGCCAGGAGATCCACGGGGTGAAGTACCCATTCGACGACCGCGAGGTTCTGGGAGAGGCGATCGCTCGGATCGTCTCCGGAGACGGCCTCGCACACGGAGGAAATGCATGATCCCGATGACGCTCGCCCAGATCGCTCAGGCGGTCGGCGGGACGCTTCACGACGTCGGCGACCCGTCGGCCACCGTCACGGGAACGGTGGAGTTCGATTCGCGGAAGGTCACCGCGGGTGGGCTGTTCCTGGCGCTGCCGGGCGCCCGCACGGACGGGCACGACCACGCCGCCCAGGCGGTCGCGGCCGGTGCGGTGGCAGTCCTCGCGGCGCGGCCGGTCGGCGTTCCGGCGATCGTGGTGGAGCCGCTCGGCCCGTCCGGCAGTGCGGCGCTGGCGCTCGAACACGACGCGGACGGCTCGGGAGCCGCGGTCCTCGAGGCCCTGGCCCGGCTCGCCCGCGCGAGTGTCGACAAGCTCGCGGAGGCGGGGCTGACCGTCGTCGGTGTCACCGGCTCGTCGGGCAAGACGTCGACGAAGGACCTGCTGGCCGCCGTGCTGACGCCGCTCGGTTCCGTCGTGGCGCCCCCCGGATCGTTCAACAACGAACTCGGTCACCCGTGGACGGCGCTGCGCGCGGACCGTGACACGCGGTTCCTGGTCCTGGAGTTGTCCGCCCGCGGCCGTGGCCACATCGCGACGCTGGCGAAGATCGCGCCGCCGCGCATCGGTGTCGTGCTCAACGTCGGGACCGCGCACCTCGGCGAGTTCGGCTCGCGGGAGGCCATCGCCGAGACCAAGGGCGAACTGCCCGCGTCGTTGCCGGCCGCGTCCGACGGCGGTGTCGCGGTGCTCAATGCCGACGACCCGCTCGTGGCCGCGATGGCCGCCCGCACCAAGGCCCGGGTCGTGCTGGTCGGGCAGTCCGGCAACGCCGACGTCCGCGCCACCGACGTCCGCCTGGACGACCAGGCCCGCGCGAGCTTCACGCTCACGTGCGCGGCCGGCACCGTGCCGATCACGCTGGCCGTGCACGGCGAGCACCACGTGGGCAACGCGCTGGCCGCGGCCGCCGTCGCGCTCGAGTGCGGTGCGACGCTCGACCAGATCGCCGATGCTCTCGGCGCGGCGGCGCCGGTCTCGGCGCGCCGGATGGAGGTCCGCGACCGCGCGGACGGGGTCACGGTCGTCAACGACTCGTACAACGCCAACCCCGACTCGATGCGTGCGGCCATCAAGGCGCTCGTGTCCATGGCGAAGTCCGGCCGCGGTCCGGCACGCCGGACGTGGGCGGTCCTCGGTGAAATGGCCGAACTGGGGCCAGAATCAGTGGTCGAGCACGACGCGATCGGACGATTCGCGGTGCGGCTGGACGTGACCAAGCTGATCCTCGTCGGACCGGGTCGTCCCGTCCGCGCGATGTACCAGGGAGCGGTGATGGAAGGTTCGTGGGGTGACGAGGCGATCCACGTGCCCGACGTGGCGAGCGCGGTGGCTCTGCTCGAGCAGGAACTGCGGGCCGGTGACCTGGTGCTGGTGAAGGCCTCGCAGTCCATCGGCTTGTGGGAGGTCGCGGACGCCGTGCTCGCCGCACCGGTGACGGGCTCGGCGTCGGCCGACCAGGAGGCGTCGCAGTGAGACAGATTCTCTTCGCCGCGGGCATCGCGCTCGCGGTCTCGATCCTGCTGACGCCGGTCCTGATCAAGATCTTCTCGCGGCAGGGCTTCGGCCAGGAGATCCGGGTCGAGGGCCCGGCCAGTCACCAGGCCAAGCGTGGCACCCCGACCATGGGCGGCGTCGCGATCCTGGCCGGTCTGTGGGCCGGGTACTGGGGCTCGCACCTCATCGGGATCGGCTACGACGCGGAGGGGCCGTCGGCGTCGGGTCTGCTGGTGCTGGGGCTGACGACCGCGCTCGGCGGTGTCGGCTTCCTCGACGACTTCATCAAGATCCGCAAGCAGCGCAACCTCGGCCTCAACAAGACCGCCAAGCTCGTGGGCCAGCTGGTGGCCGCGGTCGCGTTCGGCATTCTGGCGTTGCAGTTCCGCGGCGGCAGTGGGCTCACCCCGGGCAGCGTGCACCTGTCGTACGTGCGCGACATCGCGACGGTGAGCATGGGCTCGATCGTCTTCATCCTCTTCGTGTACCTGCTTGTCAGCGCGTGGTCGAACGCGGTGAACCTCACCGACGGTCTCGACGGTCTGGCGGCCGGGTCCATGAGCCTCGTGCTCGGCGCCTACGTCATCATCACGTTCTGGCAGTACCGCAACGCGTGCAGCGGCGGTCCGGGCAGCCTCGGCCCGTCGAAGGGCTGCTACGACGTCCGCGACCCGCTGGATCTGGCGCTGCTGTGCGCCGCCGGCGCGGCCGCCTGCATCGGGTTCCTGTGGTGGAACGCGGCGCCCGCGAAGATCTTCATGGGCGACACAGGCTCGCTCGCGCTCGGCGGCATGCTCGCCGGCCTGTCGATCACCACCCGCACCGAGCTGCTGATGGTCGTCATCGGTGCGCTGTTCGTCGCCGAGGCGGCGTCGGTGGTCATCCAGGTGGCGGTGTTCCGGTCGAGCCGGCGCCGCGTGTTCCGGATGGCGCCGTTCCACCACCACTTCGAACTCGGTGGCTGGGCGGAAACCCAGGTGATCATCAGATTCTGGCTGCTGGGCGCGATCGCGTCGGCGATCGGTCTGGCCCTGTTCTACAGCGAGTACCTCGCGGCGATCGGGGACTGACGCATGCAGTTCGAGGAGCAGTACCTCGACGCCGCGGGCCTGGGCGGACTGCGCGGCGCGGCCGTCCTGGTGGCGGGCGCCGGCATCTCGGGCCGGGCGGTCATCGCGCCGTTGCACGACCTCGGCGCCCGCGTCACGGTCACCGACACCAACGCGGACGTGCTCGCGCGATGTGCCGAGGCGGGCGCCGCGACGGTGCCGCTGGGCGACCTCGTCGCCGACCCCGCACGGGTCGCGGAGTTCGCCGTCGTCGTCACCAGCCCGGGTTTCCGCCCCGACGCCCCGGTCCTCGCGGCCGCCGCCGCGGCCGGGGTGCCGGTGTGGGGCGACATCGAGTTCTCCTGGCGCGTCGACCGGGCCCGCATCTACGGTCCGCCCAGGCGCTGGCTGGTGGTGACGGGCACCAACGGCAAGACCACGACGACGTCGATGCTGCACTCGATCCTCGAGTCCGCCGGAATTCCGTCGGCGGCGTGCGGCAACATCGGACTGCCCGTCCTCGACGCGCTGCGCACCGAGCAACCCCGGGCCGAGGTGCTCGCGGTCGAACTGTCGTCCTTCCAGCTGTACTGGGCGCCGTCGGTGCGGCCCACCGCCGGCGTCGTGCTCAACATCGCCGAGGACCATCTGGACTGGCACGGCGGCATGACCGGCTACGTCGACGCGAAGGCCCGGGCACTGACCGGTGAGGTCGCGGTCGTGGGCCTCGACGACGCCGTCGCGGCCGCGCTCGCGGACCGCCCCCGCGACGGACGCACCGTCGGATTCCGGCTCGGCCGGCCCGGCCCCGGCGAACTCGGCGTGACCGACGGCATGCTCGTCGATCGGGCGTTCGACGGCGCCTCGGAAGACAACTCGGCCGGCGCCGCGCTGATCGGCGCCGACGAGATCAGCCCGCCCGGCCCGGCCGGCGTGTGCGACGCGCTGGCGGCGGCTGCGCTGGCCCGCGCGGCGGGCGTGTCGGCGGACGCGGTCGGTGCGGGTCTGCGCGCGCACCGGGTGGGCCCGCACCGCGCCGAGCTGGTACGCGAGGCGGCCGGGGTGGTGTTCGTCGACGACTCCAAGGCAACCAATCCGCACGCCGCGCGGTCGTCGATCCTCGCGCGCGACTCCGTCGTGTGGATCGCCGGCGGCCTCCTCAAGGGTGCGCGGGTGGACGACCTCGTCACCGAGGTCGCCGACCGGCTCGCGGGCGCGGTGCTCATCGGCCGCGATGCCGCCGAGATTGCCGACGCACTCGCGCGACACGCCCCGGAGGTCCCCGTCGTGCACATCCGGGCGGGAGACGATGCTCGGATGGCGGCAGGAACCCCCGGCACGGCGCGCCTCGACCTGCCACGGGCGGACGCCGACGCGGTGATGGCGGAAGCGGTGGGCGCGGCTGCGGCGATGGCTGCGCCCGGCGACGCCGTGCTGCTGGCCCCGGCAGCGGCGTCGCTGGACATGTTCGACTCGTACGGTCACCGCGGACGGAGCTTCGCCGACGCGGCGCGGGCGCTGCCCGACGACCGGATCGGGCCGGCGAACACGGCGGGGGAGTCCGGGACCCGCCGATGAGACCCGAGACCGAGCGCACCGCCAAGTCCGACCGCGGACCCCGGACCCGCATCGGCGCGTGGCTGGCGCGACCTCTGACGTCGTTCCACCTGGTCGTCACCATCGCGACGCTGCTGACGGTCCTCGGCCTGGTGATGGTGCTGTCGTCGTCGAGCGTCGAGTCCGTGGCGGCCGACGGGTCGGCGTACGGGAAGTTCGTCTCCCAGTTGATCTTCGCGACGCTCGGGCTGGTGATCTTCTACGTCGCCCTGCTCATCCCGGTGCGGGTCATGCGCAGGTGGGCGCTGCCGGCGTTCGGTGTGACCGTCGTGATGCTCGTGCTCGTGCTGATCCCCGGTATCGGCACGATGTCGCAGGGCACCCGCGGCTGGTTCGTGATCGGTCCCATCTCGCTGCAGCCCTCCGAGCTGGCCAAGATCGCGTTCGCAGTGTGGGGGGCGCACCTGCTCGCCACGCGGCGCCGGGAGACGCAGTCGCTCAAGGAACTGCTGATCCCGCTGGTGCCGGCCGCGCTGATCGTGTTCGTCCTGATCGTGTTGCAGCCGGACCTCGGGACGACGATCTCGCTCGCGATCATCCTGCTGGCGCTGCTGTGGTTCGCGGGGTTGCCGCTCAAGGTCTTCGTCGGCATCCTCGGTGCCGGTGTGGTCGCGGCGGTGACGCTCGCGCTCACGGCCGGCTACCGGTCCGCGCGCGTCCAGGCGTTCTTCGACCCGGCAGCCGACCCGCAGGGCATCGGCTACCAGGCGCGCCAGGCGAAGTACGCGCTGGCGGACGGCAGTCTGTTCGGTGAGGGGCTGGGGCAGAGCCGCGCCAAGTGGAGCTACCTGCCCAACGCCCACAACGACTTCATCTTCGCGATCATCGGCGAGGAACTGGGGTTCCTCGGCGCCGGCGCGGTAATCGGCCTGTTCGGGCTGTTCGTGTACACCGGGTTGCGGATCGCGCGGCGTTCGTCGGATCCGTTCCTGCAGCTGCTGACCGCGACCGCGACCGCGTGGATCACCGGTCAGGCGTTCATCAACATCGGTTACGTCGTCGGGATCCTGCCGGTGACCGGCCTGCAGTTGCCGCTGGTCTCTGCGGGCGGTACCTCGACGGCCACCACGCTGTTGATGTTCGGTCTCGTCGCGAACGCGGCCCGGCACGAACCGGAGGCCGTCGCGGCACTGCACAGCGGTCAGGACGGCCGGGTGTCGCGTTTGCTGCGGTTGCCCAGGCCCGCGGCCTACATCCCGCCGCGGCCCCCGGGCGCGGCGGTGGTCCGGCGGGCGCCGCGGGAGCCCGTGCCGCCCGCGCGCCGGGAGCGGCCGCGTCCCCCCGAGCCACGCGGGGACGGACCCCGCCGTCGGCCACGCGACGTCGATCGGCGCGAGGACGACAATCGAGTACGCCGGGGGCCCAACCCGGCGACGGAACGTGGGCGGGCCGCGCGGTCGCGTGGTCCCCGCCCGGAAGAGCGAGGAATGCGTAGGTGAACGGCGACAACCGCGAGAAGGCCGCCCTGTCGGTGGTGGTGGCCGGTGGTGGCACCGCGGGACACATCGAGCCGGCCATGGCGGTGGCGGACGCGATCCGCGCCCTCGACCCCGACGCCGTCGTGACGGCACTCGGCACCGAACGGGGCCTCGAGACGACGCTGGTGCCCGAACGCGGATATCCACTCGAACTGATCCCCCCGGTGCCGCTTCCACGCAAGCCGACGATGGACCTGTTCCGGCTTCCGGGGCGGATCCGCCGGTCGGTCGCGGCGACCCGCGCGGTTCTGGAGCGCACCGATGCGGACGTGATCGTCGGCTTCGGTGGCTACGTGGCGCTGCCCGCGTATCTGGCGGCCGGATCGGGACTGTTCGGACGGCGCCGAAAGGTCCCGATCGTCGTGCACGAGGCCAACGCGAGCGCGGGCATCGCGAACAAGGTGGGGGCCCGCCGGGCGCGCCGCGTGCTGGCCGCCGTCGCGGGCTCGGGGGTGGCGGCGCGGGGCCACGCGGACGCCGAGATCGTCGGTATCCCGGTGCGCTCGTCGATCACCGGCCTCGATCGTGCGGCGCTGCGGGCCCAGGCTCGCGCGCACTTCGGGCTGCCCGCGGAGGGCCCGGTGCTGCTGGTCTTCGGCGGCTCCCAGGGCGCCCGGTCGCTCAACGACGCGGTCGTGGGAGCGGCCCCGAAGCTGGCGGCCGCGGGCATCTCGGTGCTGCACGCCTACGGACCCAAGAACTCCGTCGAGGTCGAATCCGACCCCACCACACCGTATGTCGCGGTGCCGTACCTTAGCCGGATGGACCTGGCGTATTCCGCGGCCGACGCGGTGATCTGCCGGTCCGGCGCGATGACGGTCGCGGAGGTGTCGGCGGTCGGTCTGCCGGCGGTCTACGTGCCCCTGCCGCACGGCAACGGCGAGCAGGAACTGAATGCGCGCCCGGTCGTGTCCGCGGGTGGCGGGATGCTCGTGGCCGATGCCGAGCTGACGCCGCAGTACGTCGCGGACACCGTGGTCCCGCTGCTCGGTGACCGCGCGCGACTCGACGACATGAGCCGGAACGCGGCGGGCGCGGGCCACCGCAGCGCCGCCGCCACCGTCGCACGGATCGTTCTCGACGTGGCAGCGTCCGAACGGGGAGAGGGAAAGCGATGAGCGAGCAGTTGCCCGCGGGTCTCGAGCGGGTACACATGGTCGGCATCGGCGGCGCCGGCATGTCGGGCATCGCGCGCATCCTCCTGGCCCGCGGCGGCCAGGTGTCTGGATCCGACGCCAAGGAGAGCCGGGGCGTCCTGGCGTTGCGGGCGCGGGGCGCGGTCGTGCGCATCGGCCACGACGCGAGTGCGCTCGACCTGCTCCCCGGCGGTCCCACCGCCGTCGTCACGACGCATGCCGCGATCCCGAAGGACAATCCCGAACTGGTCGCAGCTCGCGAACGGGGCATCCCGGTCATCCTGCGCCCGGTGGTGCTGGCGTCGCTCATGCGCGGGCACCGCACGTTGCTGGTCTCGGGTACGCACGGCAAGACGTCGACGACGTCGATGCTCGTCGTGGCGTTGCAGCACTGCGGATTCGACCCGTCCTTCGCGGTGGGGGGCGAGCTGAACGAGGCCGGCACCAACGCGCATCACGGCTCCGGCGAGGTGTTCGTCGCCGAGGCCGACGAGAGCGACGGCTCGTTGCTGCAGTACGACCCGGACGTCGTGGTGGTGACCAACATCGAGGCGGACCACCTCGACTACTTCGGCAGCAGCGAGGCCTACGTCCAGGTCTTCGACGACTTCGTGGCGCGCGTGACGCCCGGCGGCCTGCTGGTGGTGTGCCTCGACGACCCCGGGTCGGCCGCGCTGGCGCGCCGCACGGTCGAGGCCGGCCGGCCCGACATCCGGGTGGTCGGTTACGGGACGTCGGACGCGGTCGCGGCCGCCGGCGACGTTCCCGTCGGTGTCGAGTTGCTGTCGTGGGAGGCGCGGGACGTCGGGGGGTCGGCGCACATCCGGCTGGCCGGCGAGCGCGATCCACGGACGTTGCGCCTGGCCGTCCCGGGAAAGCACATGGCGCTCAACGCGCTTGCGGCGCTGCTCGCCGGACTCGACTCCGGTGCCCAGCTCGACGAACTGCTCGAAGGGCTTGCCGGCTTCGGGGGCGTGCACCGCAGGTTCCAGCTCACCGGCCGCGAGCACGGCGTCCGGGTGTTCGACGACTACGCCCACCATCCCACCGAGGTGCGGGCGGTTCTCGGCGCCGCCCGCGAACTGGTCGGTGGCGACCCGGCCGCCGGTCGGGTGGTGGTGGTCTTCCAGCCGCACCTGTACTCACGGACGGCGACGTTCGCGCGCGAATTCGGGGAGGCGCTCGATCTCGCCGACGAGGTGGTGGTGCTCGACGTCTACGGTGCCCGCGAGGAACCGATCCCGGGCGTGAGTGGCGCGCTGGTCGCGCAGGGCGTGTCCAAACCCGTTCACTATCAGCCCGATCGGTCGCAGGTTCCGCGTCAGGTCGCGGCGATCGCAGCGCCCGGTGACGTCGTGATCACGATGGGAGCCGGTGACGTGACGATGCTCGGTGGACAGATCCTCGACGCGATACGGTCCCACCCCGGTCCCGGCCGTCGTTCGGGTACAACGGGATCCGGCGCGGAGTCACGATGACGGTCGACGGGCGGCGGGGCGGTTCGCGGGGCCGACACCCGGATGCCCGGCGGGACCGGCGGGCGCGCGGTCGGACCGGTGTCCGTGAGCGGCGTCCCGTCGAGCACGCGGCGACCGGTGACCACGCGGGTCAGGCCGCTGCCGAACGCGCGCGTGCCAGGTCGTTGCGCCGCAAGGTGTTCCTGTTCGGCGGCACGGCCGCAGTGGTGCTCGTGGCGGTGTTCGCGGCGCTGTGGTTCAGTCCACTGATGTCGGTCCGGCAGATCGAGTACGTCGGGGACGGGGTGATCACGCAGGAGGAAGCGCTGCAGGCGCTCGACATCGCCGAGGGCACGCCCCTGCTGCGGGTCGACACCGGAGCGGCCGCGCGGCGGGTGGCCACCATCCGCCGGGTCGCCGAGGCGCGGGTCCAGCGGATCTACCCCTCGACGGTCAAGCTCACCGTCGTCGAACGGATTCCCGTGTTGTTCTTCGATTCTCCGGAGGGCCCACACCTGCTGGACGCGCAGGGGGTGGACTACGCGACCGAACCGCCCCCGTTCGGGGTGGCACGCCTGGTCACGCCCACCCCGGGACACGACGACCACGCCACCCAGGCGGCCCTGGCGGTGCTGGACGCGCTGCCCGAGGCGCTGCGAGTCCAGGTGGCCGAGGTTGCGGCACCGACGATTTCGAGCGTCTCGGTTACTCTGGTGGACGGCCGCGTCGTGGTGTGGGGCAGCGCCGAGAGTTCCGAGAGGAAGTCTGCGGTGGTGTCCGTACTCTTGACGCAGCCGGGCCGGAACTTCGACGTCTCGAGTCCCGAACTGCCCACAGTAAAGTGATGGGTGACTCGGACGGCTCGTGTCGAAATCGGGTCAGGGTCCCGGAGGGGCCCGCAAAAACTTGGCGCGCGTCGGCGCGCCTGCTGGCGGATCGCTGTGGCACTGCATAGCGTTTCGCAACAAGGAACTACTTGACATAACCTTGACCCTGTGGTTGAGGTTGAGGGTTTTCCGATACTCATCCCAGAACGAGCGCGAAATCCACTCACGGAAGGCGAGAGCCAATGACGCCCCCGCACAATTACCTCGCCGTCATCAAGGTCGTCGGTATCGGCGGCGGCGGCGTCAATGCTGTCAACCGCATGATCGAGCAGGGACTCAAGGGAGTCGAGTTCATCGCGGTCAACACCGATGCGCAGGCACTCCTGATGTCCGACGCCGACGTCAAGCTGGATGTCGGACGTGAACTGACCCGCGGACTCGGGGCCGGTGCCGATCCCGAGGTGGGCCGCAAGGCCGCCGAGGACCACAAGGACGAGATCGAAGAGGTCCTCAAGGGTGCCGACATGGTCTTCGTCACGGCGGGCGAGGGTGGTGGCACCGGAACCGGTGGCGCGCCCGTCGTCGCCAGCATCGCTCGCAAGCTCGGCGCCCTCACGATCGGTGTGGTCACCCGCCCGTTCTCGTTCGAGGGCAAGCGCCGTGGCTCGCAGGCCGAGTCCGGCATTTCCGCGCTGCGCGAGTCGTGCGACACCCTGATCGTCATCCCCAACGACCGCCTGCTCCAGCTCGGTGACGCGGCGGTCAGCCTGATGGACGCGTTCCGCAGCGCCGACGAGGTCCTCCTCAACGGTGTCCAGGGCATCACCGACCTCATCACCACCCCGGGTCTGATCAACGTCGACTTCGCGGACGTCAAGAGCGTCATGTCGGGCGCCGGTAGCGCCCTCATGGGTATCGGCTCCTCGCGCGGGGAGGGCCGCTCGATCAAGGCCGCCGAGACCGCGATCAACTCGCCGCTGCTCGAGGCGTCCATGGAGGGCGCACGGGGCGTGCTGCTGTCGATCGCCGGCGGGTCGGATCTGGGCCTGTTCGAGATCAACGAGGCGGCGTCGCTGGTCCAGGAGGCCGCGCACATCGACGCCAACATCATCTTCGGAACCGTGATCGACGATTCGCTGGGCGACGAGGTTCGCGTCACGGTGATCGCGGCCGGCTTCGACGGCGGCGCGCCGGTCAAGCGTCCGCTCGAGGTCCAGTCCGCCATCGGCCGCGGCAACATCGGTGCCGGTCGCGCCGGTGAGGTCGGACAGTCCGAGCGTCCGGCTCCCCAGGCGCCGCCGACCGCTCCGGCCGCCCCGGCCGAGCCGGCCCATGCGGCGCCGCCGCGCGAGCCGGTGGGTACTCCGACGGGTTCGAGCCTGCCGCCGCTCGGTGGCAACACCTCCCGCGCGGTACCGGTCGGCAACGAGGAGGGCGAGGACGACGACGTCGACGTGCCTTCCTTCATGCGCCGTTGAGCGGGGCCTCCGTGACGGGCGTCCGGGTCCGGCGGGTCGTCACGACCCGCGCCGGCGGTGTGTCCGCGGCGCCGTACGACTCGTTCAATCTCGGTGACCACGTCGGCGACGACCCTGCGTCCGTCGAGGCCAACCGTCGTCGGCTGGCCGACGGCATCGGGCTGCCGTTCGAGCGCCTGGTGTGGATGGAGCAGATCCACAGCCGCACGGTGACGGTCGTGGACGGTCCGGTCGACGGGCCCGTGCCCGCGACCGACGCGCTGGTGACCACGGAACCCGGACTCGCGCTCGTGACGCTCAGCGCGGACTGTGTGCCGATCCTGCTGTCCGACGACGAGGCGGGCGTGATCGCGGCCGTCCACGCCGGCCGGATCGGTGCCCGGATCGGCATCGTGCCCAAGGTCATCGGCGCCATGATCGAGCAGGGCGCCCGTCCGGAGCGCATCGGTGCCTTCCTCGGTCCGGCGGCCAGTGGTCGCCGGTACGAGGTCCCCGCGGCGATGCAGGCGGACGTCGAGAAGTTCCTGCCCGGGAGCGCGACCCGGACCGAGAAGGGCACGCCCGGCCTCGATCTACGGGCCGGCCTGCGCCGCCAACTCCTCGCGGCCGGGGTCTCGGGCGTCGCCGAGGACCCGCGCTGCACCATCGAGGACCCGACGCTGTTCAGTCATCGACGCGGTGCGCCGACCGGTCGGCTGGCCGCCGTGATCTGGATGGATCCGTCCGGAGACGAGTGACGGAGAAGAGTTGACAGTCGGGATGGACAGACACGAGCAGATCGCGTCGGCGCTGACGCAGGTCCGCGCCAGGCTCGACACTGCGTGCCGGGACGCGGGCCGCGATCCGGCCGAGGTCGCGCTGTTGCCGGTGACGAAGTTCTTCCCGGCGTCGGACGTGCACATCCTCTACGAGTTGGGCTGCCGCGAGTTCGGCGAATCCCGCGAGCCCGAGGCGAGTACCAAGATTGCCGAGTTCCGTGACCACCGCGATGCGCCGGAGCCGGTGCGGTGGCACATGATCGGCCGGTTGCAGCGCAACAAGGTCAAATCGGTCGTCAGGTGGGCCGACACCGTCCACTCACTCGACAGCGACCGCCTGGCGGACGCCTTGTCCGCGGCAGCGGCCGCGGCGCTCGAGGTGGGGGAGCGGGCGCGTCCGGTCGAGGTGCTGATCCAGGTGAGTCTCGACGGGGATCCGTCC
The DNA here is from genome assembly GCF_005484805.1 of Rhodococcus sp. SGAir0479. Classification (NCBI taxonomy): domain Bacteria; kingdom Bacillati; phylum Actinomycetota; class Actinomycetes; order Mycobacteriales; family Nocardiaceae; genus Rhodococcus; species Rhodococcus sp. SGAir0479. The sequence goes on along the minus strand of NZ_CP039432.1, from coordinate 2,087,802 downwards.
CGGGGCGGGGTCCCGGTCCCCGACCTCGACGCGCTCGCCGACCGGATCGCGGCGTCGCCCGGGCTCGACCTCGCCGGTCTCATGGCGGTCCCGCCCCTGGGCGCCGACCCGGATGCCGCGTTCGCGCAGCTGAACGCGGTGCACAGCGAGCTGCTGCGGCTGCATCCGGCCGCGAGGACGGTGTCCGCCGGGATGACCGGCGATCTGGAGGCGGCGGTGCGGCACGGATCGACCTGTGTGCGTGTCGGAACTGCGCTGCTCGGCCCTCGACCGATAGTCTCGAAATGATCACCAGTCACACCATGATCATCTGTCACATCCGGAGTTCTGCGGTCGACCGCAGGATGAGCCAGTATCAGTCCGCCGCGCCCAGGAAGGTCGATCAATGAGCAGCCTGCACAAGTTCAAGGCTTACTTCGGCATGGTTCCCCTCGAGGACTTCGAGGACGATTACATCGACGAGCCCGGACCGGGTCGTCGCGAGTACGCCGAGCCCGGATACGCGTCGTCGCGCCGGGACGAGGTGGAGAGCGATTTCGATCGCTACGAGCCCGCTCCCCGTCCGTCGCAGCGCATCGAGTCGATCGCGCCGCGCAACGCCGCTCCTCGGGGCGCGACGCGAGGCGCGCTCGCCGTCGACTCGCGTATGGACCGGGTGGAGAGCCGTCGTCCGGTGGTCGACGAGGGCGGCCCGCTGTCGAAGATCACGACGCTGCGTCCCCGCGACTACGGTGAGGCCCGCACGATCGGCGAGCGCTTCCGCGACGGTTCGCCGGTGATCATGGATCTGGTCGAGATGAGCAACGCCGACGCCAAGCGTCTGGTGGACTTCGCGGCCGGCCTGGCGTTTGCCCTCCGCGGCTCCTTCGACAAGGTCGCCACCAAGGTCTTCCTGCTCTCGCCGGCCGACATCGACGTCTCCGCCGAGGAGCGCCGCCGGATCGCCGAGACCGGGTTCTACAACCAGAAGTAAGAGACCGTCGAGAACGCGTCGCATCCTTCCGGAGGTGTGACGCGTGCCTCGGCTTGTCGAATGGTTTTGATCGACCGGTTGTCGTCAGGCAGAGTGAAGGTGTGGCCGTGTTCTCGGTGATCTACGTGATCCTGTTCATCTTCTGGTTGTTGCTCATCGGACGGATCATCGTCGAGTTCATCCGAGTGTTCGCCAGGGACTGGCGACCCACGGGTTTCGTGGTGATCGTCCTCGAAGTGATCTTCACGGTCACCGACCCGCCGGTGAAGCTGCTGCGGCGGCTCATCCCGCCGATCTCGCTCGGCGGGGTCCGTCTGGACCTCTCGATCATGGTGCTGTTGTTCCTGCTGTTCATCCTCATGCAGGTGGTGTCGGGACTGGCGTCACCTTCGGGTTTGGTGTGACAGAATGGCCCGCAGTTACAGTGTGACAGGTAACGAAATGGTTAACGAGTACGCGCAAACGCGATAGAACCGAATGCGTGCTAGACCGCCAAATGACGCGTGAAGGGATCCTTCCATGCCGCTGACTCCAGCTGATGTGCACAACGTCGCGTTCAGCAAGCCTCCGATCGGGAAGCGTGGCTACAACGAGGACGAGGTCGATGCCTTTCTCGACCTCGTCGAGCAGGAGCTTTCGCGGCTCATCGAGGAGAACGCTGACCTCCGTCAGCGGGTAGGCGAGCTCGACCAGGAACTGGCCGAGGCGAAGAAGGCCCCGCGCCCCGCCGCCGCAGCGCCGGCGCCCGCGCCCAAGCCCGAGCCGGAACCGGTTCGGGTCGTCGAGCAGCCCAAGCCCGAGCCGGTGCCGGCCGCCGCGCCGCCGCGGTCCCAGGACGCCAACATGCAGGCGGCCAAGGTGCTCGGCCTCGCGCAGGAGATGGCGGACCGCCTCACCGGTGACGCCAAGGCCGAGGCGGAGGAGTTGCTCAGCGACGCCCGTACCAACTCCGAGCGCCTCGTGACCGAGGCTCGCACCAAGTCGGAGACGATGGTCTCGGACGCCAAGCAGAAGTCGGAGACCATGGTCTCGGACGCCAAGCAGAAGTCCGAGGCTCTGCTGTCCGATGCGCAGACCCGCTCGGAGACCCAGCTGCGTCAGGCCAAGGAGAAGGCCGACGCGCTGCAGGCGGACGCCGAGAAGAAGCACACTGAGATCATGGCGACCATCAATCAGCAGCGGACGGTTCTCGAGAGCCGCATCGAGCAGCTCAAGACGTTCGAGCGTGAGTACCGCGTCCGCCTGAAGTCGTACCTGGAGTCGCAGCTCGAGGAACTCGAGCAGCGCGGCTCGGCCGTGCCGGTCGACGGCGGCCAGGAGGCCTTCGGTCAGTCGGGCTTCGGCCAGTCGTCGTTCGCCAAGGGAAACAACTGACCGAGCCGACTGCGGCCGCCGGCTCCCGAACAGAGGGTGACTCGTGCTGGTCATGACGCTGGTCCTCGCCGCCGTGGGGTTCGCCCTGCTGGTGATCGCCCTGATGACGGGGTCCGTCGTCTGGGCGTGGGGATGCATCGCGGTTTGTGTCACGGGCGCCGTCCTCCTGCTCGTCAGTGCGCTGGCGAGCAGGAAGGCGGCTCCCGTCGCTGGTGCGCCCGACGCGCCCGCTCCGCACGCCCAGGGGTCCGACTTCCCTCGTCCCGACCGGGGCGACAGGGCAGAGGGTGACCGGACGGAGGGCGAGCGGGCGGAGAGCGAGCGGCCGGCGACGAGTCCGGACGACGCCGCCGAGGACGAGGGCCGCGGCTCCGGCGGTGCAGGCGACCCGGGCCGGAATCCGGCCGAGGGTTAGACGAGGGATAGACTCGACAACGCACACACGGCGACGATCCGGCCATCACCGGGGAGCCTTCGGAAGAACGGCGCGACCTACCGGACCCATCGGGGACGGGGATCGCGCTCACTAGACCCGAACGGGTGGGCCCGTCACAGCCCGCATCGAGTGGCTCGTCCCGCGCGCGGGGCGGGCAAGCGGGGTGGTACCGCGGTAACGGCGCACAGGGCGCCGTCGTCGTCCCCGTGCCGGCAGTCAGGGCACGAGGAGCTTTCGCGGTGACCAGTAACGAATCCACCCCTGCACGGACGAACGACGCGTATCCGCGTGTCGATCTCGTCGGCGGACGCGCTACCGGGTCCGTCTCGTTCCCCGACCTCGAGCAGAAGGTGCTCGCGGTGTGGGAGGCGGACGACACCTTCCGCGCCAGCATCGCGCAACGCGACGGGGCCGAGGACTTCGTGTTCTACGACGGCCCGCCCTTCGCGAACGGCCTCCCGCACTACGGTCACCTGTTGACCGGCTACGTCAAGGACGTGGTGCCGCGCTTCCAGACCATGCGCGGCAAGAAGGTCGACCGCCGCTTCGGCTGGGACTGCCACGGCCTGCCCGCCGAGCTCGAGGCCGAGAAGCAGCTCGGCATCAAGGACAAGTCGCAGATCGACGCGATGGGCCTCGCGGAGTTCAACGCGTACTGCAAGCAGTCCGTCCTGCGCTACACCGACGAGTGGCGCGACTACGTCACCCGGCAGGCACGCTGGGTGGACTTCGACAACGACTACAAGACCCTGGATCTGGACTTCATGGAGTCCGTCATGTGGGCGTTCAAGGAGTTGTACGACAAGGGCCTGATCTACCAGGGCTTCCGGGTGCTGCCGTACAGCTGGTACGAGCAGACGCCGCTGTCGAACCAGGAGACCCGCCTCGACGACGCCTACAAGATGCGTCAGGATCCCGCGGTCACGGTGGACATGGTGCTCACCGCTCCGGACAGCGATCTCGACGGCGCGAACGCGTTGATCTGGACCACCACGCCGTGGACGTTGCCGTCCAACCTGGCGATCGCGGTGCACCCGGACGTCGACTACGTCCACGTTGCCGGCGCCGACGGCAAGACCTACCTGCTCGCCGCGGCCCGCCTCGGCCACTACTCGCGCGAGCTCGGCGACGCCCCCGAGGTGCTCGGCGCGTACAAGGGTGCCGACCTGGTCGGTCTGAAGTACGTTCCGCCGTTCGACTTCTTCCACGGCCCCGGCAAGGGTCACGAGGAAGCGCACCGGGTGCTGTCGGCCGACTACGTCACCACCGACTCGGGTACCGGTATCGTCCACCTCGCGCCGGCCTTCGGTGAAGAGGACATGGAGTGCGCGACGGCCAACGGCATCGCGATCGTCCAGCCGCTGGATCCGGGTGGCAAGTTCACCTCGATGGTGCCGCCGTACGAGGGTCTGCAAGTTTTCGATGCGAACCCGGTCATCATCAAGGACCTCAAGGCCGCCGGGAAGCTGCTGCGCCACGAGACGATCGAGCACTCGTACCCGCACAGCTGGCGCTCCGGTCAGCCGCTGATCTACATGGCGGTGCCGTCGTGGTTCGTCGCCGTCACCAAGTTCCGTGACCGCATGGTCGAGCTCAACCAGGAGATCACCTGGGTTCCGGAGCACATCCGCGACGGCCAGTTCGGTAAGTGGCTCGAGGGTGCCCGCGACTGGAACATCAGCCGAAACCGTTACTGGGGCAGCCCCATCCCGGTGTGGGTGTCGGACGATCCGGCGTACCCGCGCGTCGACGTCTACGGTTCGCTCGACCAACTGGAGGCGGACTTCGGGGTGCGGCCGACCGATCTGCACCGGCCGATGATCGACGAACTGGTTCGCCCCAACCCGGACGATCCGACCGGCAAGTCCATGATGCGCCGGGTCCCGGAGGTGCTCGACTGCTGGTTCGAGTCGGGCTCGATGCCGTACGCGCAGGTGCACTACCCGTTCGAGAACCGGGAGTGGTTCGACTCGCACTACCCGGGCGATTTCATCGTCGAGTACAACGGACAGACCCGCGGCTGGTTCTACACGCTGCACGTGCTGGCCACCGCGCTGTTCGACCGTCCCGCGTTCAAGTGCGTTGCGGCGCACGGCATCGTGCTCGGTGACGACGGCCTGAAGATGAGCAAGTCCAAGGGCAACTACCCGGACGTCAAGGAGGTGTTCGACCGGGACGGCTCGGACGCCATGCGGTGGTTCCTGATGTCGTCGCCGATCCTGCGCGGCGGCAACCTGATCGTCACCGAGCAGGGCATCCGGGAGGGCGTCCGGCAGGCGCTGCTGCCGCTGTGGAACGCGTGGAGCTTCCTGCAGCTGTACGCGTCCAAGCCCGGACAGTGGCGCACCGACTCGTCGAACGTGCTCGACCGGTACATCCTCGCGAAGCTTGCGCAGACGCGTGACGCGATGACCGATGCCCTCGACGTGATCGACATCGCCGGCGCGTGCGACGAGCTGCGCACGTTCTGCGACGCCCTCACCAACTGGTACGTGCGCCGTTCGCGGAGCCGTTTCTGGGACGAGGACCGCGACGCGATCGACACGCTGCACACCGTGCTCGAGGTGGTCACGCGCCTGGCGGCACCGCTGCTGCCGATGGCGTCCGAGGTGATCTGGCGTGGACTCACCGGCGGCCGTTCGGTGCACCTGACGGACTGGCCGGCGGCCGCCGAGCTGCCCGCCGACGCCGACCTGGTCGCCGCCATGGACGACGTCCGGAGCGTGTGCTCGACGGTGCTGAGCCTGCGGAAGGCGCAGAACCTGCGGGTGCGTCTGCCGCTGCCCGAGGTGACCGTCGCCGCGCCGGACGCCGAGAAGATGCGCCCGTACGTCGGATTGATCGCCGACGAGGTCAACGTGAAGAAGGTCGACCTCACCGAGGACGTCGACGTGCACGGCCGCTTCGAGCTGGTCGTCAATGCGCGGGCCGCGGGTCCGCGCCTGGGCAAGGACGTGCAGACCGTCATCAAGGCGGTCAAGGCCGGAGAATGGACGGAGGAGGACGGGGTGGTCACCGTCTGGCCGGGACGCTCCGCGGGCTCGGCTCCCGATGCCGGCATCGAACTCCTGCCGTCGGAGTACACCCAGCGCCTGGTCGCTGCCGAGCCGGAGTCGACGGCGGCGCTGCCGGACGGTGCGGGCCTGGTGGTGCTGGACTCGCAGGTGACCGAGGAGCTCGAGGCCGAGGGTTGGGCCAAGGACCGTGTCCGCGAGCTGCAGGAGGCGCGCCGCAGCGCGGGACTCGATGTCTCCGACCGGATCTCGGTCACCCTGGAGGTGCCGGCCGAGCGCCGGGAGTGGGCCTCGCGGCACCGGGACCTGATCGCCGGTGAGGTCCTGGCGACCACGTTGGAGCTCGGCGAGGCGAGCGGCGATTCCGTCGTCGAACTCGGGGAAGGTGTGCGCGCCACGATCGCCAAGGTGTGATCGGGTAGCTCCTCGATCCGTCACGAAGCCCTGAGAGACCGCCGGTCCCTCAGGGCTTCGTCGTCGGCGCGGGGATCTGGGCGTCGATCGCGCTGCCCATCCACCGCCGGAGATAGCGGCGAAGCTCGGGCTCGGTGCGGTCGCCGGGGGAGACGAAGAACGACTGCATCGTGCGCAGCAGGTACTCGACCAGCTCGCGCAGTGCGGGCTCGTCGTAGCCGTGACGTTCCCAGTCGACGTCGAAGCGCCGGATCATGGTCACGCCGAACGCGAGTGCCTCGTCCGAGGTGATGCCCTCGGTGTGGGAATGCGAGCCGGACAACATGATTCCCAGGTGCGGGGTGCGCGGCACCGCGTCCAGTGTATAGATGACGGCCTCGGTCAGGGCGTCGGCCGGGTCCTGCCGGCCGCGGACCTGGGCGGCGAGACGATCGAGGAAGCCGTCCACGGACGCGATGGCCGCCGCGCGCAGCAGTGCGTCGGTGCTGGGGAAGTAGCGGTACACCGTCTGCCGGATCACGCCGAGTGATTCCGCGACGTCGGCGATGCTGACCTCGCCGCCCGTGCGGCCGATGAGTTCCACCGCGGCGGCGACGATCCGCCTCGACGCCTCGTCGTCGCTCTCCGGCGGCGTCCCGCCCCACCCGCGTCTGCGTGCCACCACCTGTGCCCTCGCCTCCCCGCGTGCCGCTGCCGGAACCGTGATCCGGTGAGAGGCTACCGCGGCCGATGTCGGCGATTTCCATCATACAAAACGGCCCACGTGTGTATGGTCGCATGCGCTGGGGCCTCGCCCACCCCTCTGGGGCCTCAGCGCTCATGCCGGACGAGACGAGGTGTCGCCAAGTGACCGACTTGCACGTGCGAAAGATGCGGTTCGCGTTCGCGGACTACGACGTTCCATTCCTGTGGAACGAGCGGAATCCGGCGTTCTCGAGCATGGCCAACGCCGTGTCGTTCCTCGCGATCGGTTTCGAGAAGATGATCGTGCAGCTGATCACCGAGCTGATGCCCCGGATCACCGATCCCGCGGTCGCGGAGGAGGCCGACGCGTTCATGCGGCAGGAGGGGCAGCACTCGACGGCCCACCGGCAGCACGTCAAGGGCCTGATCCGGCGATACCCCGGCCTGCAGACGACGCTCGACGAGGTGATCGGCGCGTTCGACAAGCTCACCGCGCAGACGTCGCCCGAGTACCGGCTGGCGTACACCGCCGACCTCGAGGCGACGTTCACCCCGGTCTTCAAGCTGATGCTCGACAACGACTCCAGCCTGTTCCGCCCGGGCGACGACCGAGTCGCGTCGTTGTTCATCTGGCACTTCGTCGAGGAGGTCGAACACCGCAGCTCGGCGTTGGTCATCTTCGACTCGGTGGTGGGCAGCGACCTGTACCGGATGCGGCAGGCGCCGTCGGTGTTCAAACACGTGCTCGATGTCATCAAGATCGCGTGCGAGGGCTTCAACGAGCATGTCCCGCTGGAGGACCGGAAGATCGACGCACTGTCGATGTTCGCGCGGCACCGGCGCGCGCAGCGCGTCCGGAAGCTGCTGCCGTGGCTGGACCACACCGATCACGGGCCCATGCCGCGGGCGTTCGACGACCTGCCCCTCGGGCAGCAACTGGTGGCGCTCTCGGGTGTCGTGCGCAGCCAGATGCCCCGGCACAATCCCGAGCACGAGAAGTTGCCGGCCCTGGCCGGTGAATGGTTCGACCGCTACGACGAGGGCTACGACGTCACGTACTGGTACACCGCCGGAACGCGGGAGGCGAACTGATGTCGGACCACTGTTCGCCCACCTTCGCCGATCTGGCCACTCGGCTCGGGTTCTCGTGCGAGGAGGCCGGGGGACTGGTGGAGGTCCGCAACCCGTTCGCGTTGGAGAACTGGACGCTGCCGGTGCTCGAGGTGACGATCGTGCTGGGCGCGGTGCTCGCGCTCGTCTACGCGATCGTGCGGTTGCGCCGCCACGGCGACCCCACGAATCTGGTGGTGTGGTTCGGTGCCACCGCGTTCCTGTTCGTGATCGAACCGCCGATCTACTTCCCGGCCGCGTTCGGCACCGAGGACTACCTGGGGACGATGTTCGCGCACAACGTCTTCACCGTGGACTTCCTGTGGGGCCGTCTCCCGCTGTACATCGTGGCCATCTATCCGCTGATGGCCACGCTCGCGTTCGAGATCGTCCGGATGCTCGGCGTGTTCCGCCGGTACGGGGTGTTCCTCGGCGCGGTGTGCGTCGGCTTCGTCCATCACGCGTTCTACGAGATCTTCGACCAGCTCGGTCCGCAGTTGCGGTGGTGGGAATGGACGCTCGACAACAAGGTCAACCAGCCGTTCTTCGATTCCGTTCCACTGCCGAGTGTCGTGGTGTTCGCCGCGCTGTGGCCGATGTCCCTGGCGCTGTGCGTCCAGTTCTTCGTCGGCCGCCAGGTCGATGCCGGCCGGCACTTCTCGGGGCTCACGTTGGTCTGGCGCACGGTGGTGGTCGGTCTCAGCGCATCCGTCGGGGTGTTCGTCCTCCCGCTCCCGGCGACGGTGTTCGGGATGGGGAGCGACACGATCCGCGGCGTGCTGTACGCGGCGGAACTGGTGGTGCTCGCCGTGGTGGCGGTCCCGATACTGGTCCGTCAGTGGTCGCGGATGCGAGCGGGCACGGCGGGCGTTCCGCCCTACTCCGACGACTTCGTCCGCTACTACGCCGTGGTGTATCTGGGTGTGATGGCGGTGCTGTGGGTGACGGCGCTGCCGGACCACTTCGACGCCGTCGCCGGGGTGACGAGCAACGGCGATCCGATCGGCAACCTCTGGTACACGGCGGCGTGTTTCGCCGTCGCGATCGCGAGCGTGCTCGCAGTGTTCACCGTCCCGCGACCCGCCCCGACCGCGGACGGGGGTGTGTCCGCCGACCGGCGGGCGGTGCCGGGCACCGTCTAGACCGGCCGGGCCCCGGTCTGCCGCCGGGCCTTGTCGTGGCCGCGGCGTAGTTTTTCCTCCATGATCGCCGCCGTCCCCGATCCCACGCGCAGTCGTCGCTGGGTGCTGCACCTCGACATGGATGCGTTCTTCGCATCCGTCGAGCAGCTCACCCGGCCGACGCTGCGCGGGCGGCCGGTCCTGGTGGGCGGGCTCGGGGGTCGGGGTGTGGTGGCAGGAGCCAGCTACGAGGCGCGGGTGTTCGGCGCGCGGTCGGCGATGCCGATGCACCAGGCGCGTCGGCTCGTCGGTGCGGCCGCGGTGGTGCTGCCTCCACGCGGCGCGCTGTACGGGGAGCTGAGCCGTCGGGTGTTCGACGCATTGCGGGTGAAGATGCCGGTGCTCGAACAACTTTCGCTCGACGAGGCGTTCGGTGAACCGAAGGAACTGGCCGGCGCGGGCAAGGCGGAGGTCCTGCGGTACTGCGAGGAGTTGCGGGCGTTGGTGCTGGCGGAAACCGGGCTCGTCGCGTCCATCGGCGCCGGCCCCGGCAAGCAGGTGGCCAAGATCGCCTCCGGCCTCGCCAAGCCGAACGGCATCACGGTCGTCTCACCCGATGTGCAGCAGGAGCTGATGGCGGCATTGCCGGTCCGCAAACTGTGGGGCGTCGGTCCGGTGGCCGAGGAGAAGCTCAAACGCCTGGGGATCGAGACGATCGGCGCGCTGGCCCGGTTGCCGGAACCGGAGGTGGTGTCCGTCCTCGGCGCGACCGTGGGGCCGAGCCTGCAGCGCCTGGCGCGCGGCATCGACGACCGGCCCGTGGCCGAGCGTGCCGACGCGAAACAGGTGAGCGCGGAGACGACGTACGCGCAGGACATCGTCACCATGGCCGATCTGCGCCGCGCGGTCGACGCCAGCGCGGCGGCGGCGTTCCGGCGCCTCGAGCGGGACGGCCGCGCGGCGCGCACCGTGGTGCTCAAGCTGCGCAAGTCCGACATGAGCATCCTCACCCGCTCGCTCACGCTGCCGTACGCGACGACCGACGCCCGGGTCCTCACTGCCACCGCGCAGCGTCAGGTGCTCGACCCGCTCGAGATCGGGCCGGTCCGGCTGGTCGGTGTCGGCTTCGGCGGCCTGTCCGCGGTCAGTCAGGGCTCACTGTTCCCGGAACTCGATCAGGCAGTTCCGGACGTGGGAAGTGATGACACCGAGCAGGATTCGGGGTTCGACGTACTGTCCGGACCCACGCCCGGGTGGCGGCCCGGACTCGACGTCGCGCACCCCGAGTACGGGCACGGCTGGGTGCAGGGCGCCGGGCACGGGGTGGTGACGGTGCGGTTCGAGACGCGCAGCACGGGACCGGGTCCGTCGCGTACATTCGACGAGACGGACTGCGACCTGACGGTCGCGGACCCGGCCGACAGCTTGAGGTGAGGCGACCCTCTTCGCCGGTACTCTTGCTGTGAACTGGAGTCATAGCTGGGACAGCGACGGTGTCCCGGCTGCGGCATGAACGATGTTCGACCGAGAATGAAAAGGACAAGCACTTGAAGCTTCGGAAGATGACCATCGCTGGTGTGGCGATCGCGGCTGCCCTCACCATGTCCGCCTGCTCCGACGACAGCAATGACGACGGTGGACGTACGACGGTGACCCAGGCGCCCACCACCACCGCAGCCGAGGGCGCCAACGGCACCGCGCCGGCCCCGCCGACCGCCGCGGACCTCAACGCCGCGCTCGCGAAGGCGTTCGACGACAGCGTTCCGCTGGACCAGAAGGTGCAGCTGGTGCAGGGCGCCGAGGCCGATCCCGAGCTCATCAACCAGGTGACGGCCGCCGCGAAGCAGAACAACGCCACCATCGAGGTGCAGGACGTCACCCCGACCGGCGACGACACGGTCACCGCCGGCGTCAACCTGATCATCAACGGCCAGGCGAACCCCGCGACCGTCGACTTCGTCGCCGAGGACGGGGTCTGGAAGATGTCGAAGACCTACGCCTGCCAGCTGGTGCAGGTTGCCGGCCTGACCTCGCCGGCCTGCCCCGCGTAGTCTGTGCCCCCGCCGATGCCGGCGTCACCCGACGGGTGGCGCCGGCATCGGCGTTTTCACGGGTCCGGCGTTTTCACGGGTCCGGCGTTTTCACGGGGCCGGCGTTTTCACGGGTCCGGCGGAGTCACAGGTTCGTCGGGTTCACGGTGTGGCCTCTCAGCGCGGACCGGCCGCCGCGTGCACGCGCTGCGCGGTGGTGCGCGCCAGCACGGTGGTGTCGTCGCCGGCGAGGGCGTCGGGACCGGTGGTGACGACCTGCACCACCGTAGAGTCGACGGAGGTGACGACGGCGTCGGAGACGAGCGTGAATCCCTCGCTGGTCGTGGTGACCCGGAAGGCGATCGCGGCGTCCCCCGCGTCGGGCCGGGCGAGCGGTTCGACGCGGTATTCCACCGCCGTGCCCAGCGCGTCCGTGCCGGTGAAGGTGGTGCACGTGCGGACGCTCGCCTGGACGGCGGCGAACGCGTCCGCGGCGCCGCTGCCTGCGTAACTGGCGGCGTCGACGTCGATACTGGTGAAGCCTGGCCCGCTGAAGTTCTGTTCGGCCGTGGCGACGGCGCCGGGGGACTGGCGGGCGATGGTGTCCAGGACGTTCGCGCAGCGGGCCGGATCGGTCGAGGACGCGTCGGTGGCGTCGTCCGCATCCCGACCCGCGGGGTCGTCCGGCGTGTCCGGCAGTACGGCGAAGCCGGGCGCCAGATCGGCGGTCGTGGGCAGCGCCGCGCGTAGCGCGTTCCCGTCGGTGATCGGCCCGGCCGCCGGTGTGGCCGGGGCCGTCACCTCGGGCGCCGGGTCCGCCGCCGGAGCCGGGTCGGACTCCTCGGATCCGCACGCGGTGAGCAGCACCGCGAGGGAGAGTGCCGCGGCCGCCGCGGCGCCCCCCGTCACCCCGCCCACTGCACGCTCTCGCCGGTGGTCTGCCGCAACTGCATCGCGCCGGCCGGGTCGCTGTAGGACTGCGTGCCCTCGACGCTGACGGAGCCGTCGATCGGGAGCGGCGACGCCATGTCGACGACGACGGTGCCGGCCCCGCGCAGCGAGTACGAGTCGACGTTCAACGTGCCGGCACCGCTGGGGAGTTCGAACACCGGCGACTTGGGTGTCTGCTCCACCTGGACGTCGACGGTGAGACGATCGCCGTCGCGGGCGACGAGGGTCGCGGTGGTGACCTGGTCCAGGGCGACGGCGCTCATCACCTGTTGGCGGATCTTCCACACCGCGCCCACGCCGATCGGCTGGCCGGGGAACGCGACGGTCCGGTACACCGCCTGGTAGAACGCCTGCTCGATCATCGAGCGCGCCTTGTTGTCGGTCTCGGGATCGGGCCGCAGCCGCAGGGCCGTGATCGCGCCCGAGCGATCCATCGTGAAGCCCGCGTGCGAGCCCTGGGCGGGTGCGAGCAGTTCGTCGGTCGCCGCGTCGGGGGTCGTGAGCTCGCCGAGCGTGAGGTCGACGGTGGTGGCCGGCGTCGCGTCGGTGACGCCCTGCGTGACCAGCGCGGCGAGCGGCATCGTCATCTGCGGCGTCGAGAAGTCCTGCGGCGGCTGCTCGTCGATCTGCTGCGACACGGTGGCCGTCGTCACGAGGCGCGCGTCCTGCCGCGTGCCCTGCGGTAACCGGTACTGGACCAGCTCCCGCGGCTCGGCGCCGGCGTCGACGATCTCCGTCGTGGCGGCCGTGACGGGGACGGTGACCTCGTCGGATGCGGCGCCGACGGCGTCGGGGCTGGCCGGGGTGGCGTCACCACCGCTGCTGCACCCGGCGACGAGGAGCGAGAGGGAGAGTGTCGCCGCGACGAGCGCGGTACCGGAGGAGAGGAATTTCGACGGCAGTGGCACGCCAACAGGTTAGTCGGCGCGGGTGGGATGACCGGTCTGTTCCCCGGGTAGGGGATGATGGCGGAGTGAGTGACGACCGCGCCGAGAGCGACGACCGTGCCGTGAAAGGTAACCAGATTCCGGAACCCACCGCCTCCGAGCCCGACGACCCGGCACCCGACGACCCGGCACGCGACGACCCGGCACACGACCCGGCGACCTCGGGGCGGCCGTCGCGGGCGCCGCGGAAGATGATGCGGTTGCTCGTCGGCATCGCGGTGGTGGTGTTCGGGCTCGACCTGCTGACCAAGTCGCTGGCCGTCGCCTACATCGACCCGGCCGACCCCGTCCGGATCGTCGGCGACACCGTCACGCTGACGCTGATCCGCAATGCCGGCGCGGCCTTCTCGATGGCCACCGGGATGACGTGGCTGCTGACGCTCGTCGCGGTGGGCGTCGTCGTCGGTGTGATCCGGATCGGTCGCAGGCTGAGCTCGCCGTGGTGGGCGCTGGGACTCGGACTCGTCCTCGGCGGCGCGCTCGGTAACCTGATCGACCGGATCTTCCGTTCGCCCGGACCGTTGCAGGGCCACGTCGTGGACTTCGTCTCCGTGGGCTGGTGGCCGGTGTTCAACGTCGCCGACTCGTCGATCGTGTGCGGAGCGATCCTGTTGGTGGCGCTCACGCTGTTCGGGATCGAACCGGGCGGTGGACGGGCCGAAACGAAGAACGGTACTTCCCGGAAGGGGGATGCGGCATGAGGGAGACGCGATCGATGCCGGTTCCCGACGGGCTCGACGGTATGCGGGTGGACGCCGGGCTGGCGCGTCTGCTCGGGCTCTCGCGCACCGCGGTGGCGACACTCACGGAGGAGGGCGCCGTCCAGGTGGACGGCGTCGCGGCAGGCAAGTCGGATCGGCTCGCGGCCGGAACGTGGCTCGAGGTCGAGCTGCCCGAGCCGCCGCGCCCGTTGACGATCGATCCCGAGCCCGTCGAGGGCATGGAGATCCTGTACGCGGACGACGACATCGTCGCGGTCGACAAGCCGGTGGGCGTCGCCGCCCACGCGAGTGTCGGATGGACGGGACCGACCGTCATCGGCGGTCTGGCCGCGGCCGGCTTCCGGATTTCGACGTCCGGGGCGCACGAACGTCAGGGCATCGTGCACCGACTCGATGTCGGCACCTCCGGCGTGATGGTGGTCGCGACCTCCGAGCGCGCGTACACGGTGCTCAAGCGGGCGTTCAAGCAGCGCACCATCGACAAGCGGTACCACGCGCTGGTGCAGGGGCACCCGGATCCGAGCAGCGGCACCATCGACGCGCCGATCGGACGGCACCGCAGCAACGACTGGAAGTTCGCGGTCACGGCGGACGGCAAGCCCAGCGTCACCCACTACGACACCGTCGAGGCGTTCCAGGCCGCGAGCCTGCTCGACATCCATCTCGAGACCGGCCGCACCCACCAGATCCGCGTGCACTTCTCGGCGCTGAGGCACCCGTGCTGCGGCGACCTGACGTACGGCGCCGACCCGCGGCTGGCCGAGCGCCTCGGCCTGGAACGGCAGTGGCTGCACGCCCGTTCGCTGGGGTTCGCGCATCCGGCCGACGGTCACTGGGTCGAGATCACCAGCGAGTACCCGAAGGATCTCCAGCACGCGCTCGGAGTGCTGCGGGGCGCGTGAGATGAGTGCACGTACGTGGCCGTCCGTCGTGGCGGCGGCCGTGCTCGTCGGCGCCGTCGTCGGGCTCGGGATCGCGAACCCGGTGCCCGACGCCCGGATCTCCACCGATCGGCTGGGGCCGGACGCCGGTGAGCAGGTGACGGAGTATCTGGACCGGGCGCGCGGCACGCTGGCGGACGATCCCGCGGCCGGCGCCGACACCCGGCACTGGGCGCTGGTGTCGCTGGCCGCGCCCGCCGCGCCGCAGCACCTGCTGGACGTCACCGCGGATTTGCGGGTGGCGCAGGTGCTGCTTCGGGTGCCGCTCGACCGGGTGCAGACACCCATGGTGGCCATACCGGTCGCGGCGAATCCGACTGCTGTGCTTCGCGCGTCGGGTGTCGCGGCTGCCCGGCTGCACACGTCGATCGTCGGTCACGACCGGCAGTCGCTCGTCGCGGCGTACTCGGCCGCGCAGCTGTCCGACGGGTGCGCGTGCGTCGTGGGCGCCACCGTGCGCGGGACGCTGGACCAGTTGCGGCTGCTGGCGGACACGCCGGGGGTGCGGGTCGTGGAGGCGCTTCCGCCCGACGCGGTCGCGGGTTCGTTCGCGGTCAGTCCGCTGCTGCCGGAACAGGTCGGCACGGTGGCGCCGGGTCCGGACGACGGACCGGTCCCGATCGCGACGTGAGACCGTTCGCCGTCCCCGAGCGGCCGTCGTATCCGCCGCTCTGAACCCCACTGCTGCACAATGTGGTCCATGAAACCAGTCGGGTGGTCCGTGAACCGTGTCGGATGGATCGCGGCGACGGCCGCTGTCGCCGTCTCGTCGATACTCGCCGCAGCACCGGCCGCGGGCGCCCGGTCGTACGCGCCGGCCCCCGGAGAACTGCGGCCGCTGGTGCTCTCGATCGCGCAGCGGTTGTCGACGGCCGATCCGGTGGCTGCGGCCAAGTGGGGGACGGACCGCCCGATCGACGATCCCGCGCGTGAGCGGGACGTGCTGCGGTCGGTGGGCGAGCAGGCGAGCGGCGCGGGTCTGGAAGCAGGCCGGGTGGAAGCGGTGTTCCGCGCCCAGATCGAGGCGAACAAGGACGTCCAGCGCGGCCTCTTCGGCTACTGGCAGCTGGCGCCCGCCGCCGCCGCCGCCGTCCGCCCCGACCTGGCGACCGTCCGCTCGGTGCTGGACACCCTCAACCGGGACATCGTCGCGGAGATCTCGGCGCGGCGACAGGTGCTGGCCGGACCGGAATGCCTGCCGGACCTGGTGACCGCGGCGGTCGACGTCGTGGCCACCGAGCGGGTCGACGCGTTGCACCAGGTGGCACTGGTGCGGGCGCTCGGGGCGGTGTGCGGCCCCGTCGCCGCGAACTGAGGCGCCGGCCAGTCGGGTGAGCTCGGTCAGGCCCCGGGGGCGTCGACGGTGTGCTTGCGGAGGAACTCGACGGTCCGTTCGAGCGCCGCACGGCCGTCGGCGTTGTCGAGGTCGAACTGGTATTCGTGTGCCAGCGCGGGCACGTGGTCGTCGGGGTAGAACAGCGCGGTCACGTCCACCCCGAGGCCGGTGAGTCGGGCGGCCAACGCCTTCGACTGCTTCGCGGTGAGCCCGTCGGAGTTGCCGCCGGAGACGAACGTGGCCGGGAAGCGGTCGGAGACGTGCCGCAGCGTCGACATCTGCGCGACCGTCGGCGAACCCGAGACGTCCTTGGATCCGGTGTACGCCCACACGGATTCGGAGGTTCCCCACCCGATGACCCCGGGACCGCCCACCATGTCGGCGACCTCGTAGATTCCGCAGTGGAGGATCACGCCACGCAGCTGCTGCGGTTGCAGCGCCGGTTCGATGCAGACGGCGCGGGCGTAGCCGGGGTCGGTGGTGATGACGGCGAGCTGGCTCGACAACTGCGCGCCCGCGGAGTCGCCGGCGAGCACGATCCGGTTCGGGTCGACGTGCAGGCGCGCGGCGTGGGCGAGGACGTACGCGTGGGCGTCGTGCAGTTGCCGGACCGCGGTGGGGTAGCGGCGCCGCGGCGCCAGCGAGTAGTCCACCGCGATCACCGTGAATCCGGCCGCGGCCAGCAGCCGGTAGTACGCGGTGTGGTGCGCGCGGCTGCCCGAGATCCAGGCCCCGCCGTGGGTCCAGATCACGGCCGGCAGTGCGCGGCCGGTGCCGCGGAGTTCCTCCGGGAAGTACACGTCGAGGTAGGCGTCGTCGTCGCCGCTGCGGTACTGCTGGTCGAGAATCGTGGCGACGCCGGCCGGGGCGTGCACGGCCAGGGCGGCACTCGTGCGCCGCGCCCCGCGGTCGAAGACGAGACGGACGAGCATCGCCCCGGGCCACGGGCTCGCGAGGAACGCGGTGATCGCGCCGCCGATCAGCGCCGCGGCGACCGGAAACCGCCACCCGCGGCGGGCGAACCGAGGCCGGCGCGGGGACCGGGCAGGGGCGGTGATGAGGGTCACAGGGCGGTCCTCCGTGCGGTCGGGCGCGTCGACGCGGTGGCGAGCCAGCGTAGCCCGGCGGCTATCGTGACGGAGCGTGACACCGCGGCACCGCTCCGAAGATTCCACCGGACTGCTCTCCGGGGTCGGCGCCTACCTCATCTGGGGCATGTTCCCGATCTTCTTCGGTCTGCTTGCCCCCGCCGGCTCCCTCGAGGTGCTCGCGCACCGCATGGTGTGGACGGTGCTCCTCATGCTGATCGTGCTGGCGATCCTCGGCCGGCTCGGGTCGCTGCGAGGACTCGGGCCCCGCACGTGGGCTCTGGTGACCGCGGCGACGATCGCGATCGGCATCAACTGGGGCGTGTACATCTACGCGGTCGTCTCCGGCCACGTCGTCGAGGCCGCCCTGGGGTACTTCGTCAACCCACTCGTCAGCGTCCTGCTGGGTGTTGTGCTGTTCCGGGAGCGGCTGCGTCCGGCCCAAATCGGCGCCCTCGTACTCGCGGGGATCGCGGTGGTCGTGATCACCGTCGACTACGGCAGGCCGCCGCTCGTGGCGCTCACGCTGGCGTTGTCGTTCGCGTCGTACGGGGTGATCAAGAAAGTGGTGCCCCTGGACCCGCGCACCAGCCTCACCGCCGAGGGGGTGGTCGCCGCGCCCGTCGCGATCGGCTACCTGGTGGTGCTCGCGGTCTCGGACACGGGCTCGTTCTTCGGCAACGGGGTCGGTCACAGCCTGCTGCTGATGGCCGCCGGGCCGGTCACGGCCGCCCCGCTGCTGCTGTTCGGAGTGGCGGCGCAACGCATCCCGCTCACGACCCTGGGCATCCTGCAGTACCTCACGCCCGCGCTGCAGATGGTGTGGGGCGTCGCGGTCATGCACGAGGTGATGCCGCCGTCACGCTGGGCCGGATTCGTCCTGATCTGGGTGGCGCTCGTGGTGTTCACCACCGATGCGCTGGTGCGATCCCGCCGCGCCCGCCGAGAGCGCCTGCGGCGGGACGAGACCGTCGGTGCGAGGGCCTAGACTCGATGCGCTGAACCCAGGGACCGCCGGATCCGCCGACGCGCGCGCGTCGGGCCGAACTACAGAGAGGCGCACGTGGCTGACTCGTTCGTTCACCTGCACAACCACACCGAGTACTCGATGCTCGACGGTGCGGCAAAGGTCGGCCCGTTGTTCAAGGAAGCCGAACGGCTCGGGATGACCGCGGTCGGGATGACCGACCACGGAAACATGTACGGCGCCAGTGAGTTCTACAACGTCGCCAAGAAGCACGGCATCAAGCCGATCATCGGCATCGAGGCGTACGTCGCGCCCGAGTCGCGGTTCAACACCAAGCGCGTGCTGTGGGGCGATCCCAGTCAGAAGTCCGACGACGTCTCCGGTAGCGGCGCCTACACGCACATGACGATGGTCGCCGAGAACTCGACCGGTCTGCGGAACCTGTTCAAGCTGTCGTCGCTCGCGTCGATCGAGGGCCAGCTCGGCAAGTGGCCGCGCATGGACGAGGAGCTCATCGCCCACCACGCCGAGGGGATCATCGCGACCACCGGCTGCCCGTCGGGTGAGATCCAGACCCGGCTGCGTCTCGGTCACGACCGGGAGGCACTCGAGGCCGCCGCGAAGTGGCAGGAGATCTGGGGCAAGGACAACTTCTTCCTCGAGCTGATGGACCACGGGCTCTCGATCGAGCGACGCGTGCGCGAGGGCCTGCTCGAGATCGGCAACAAGCTCGGCATCCCGCCGCTGGCGACCAACGACTGCCACTACGTCACCAAGGACGCCGCGGAGAACCACGAGGCACTGCTGTGCATCCAGACCGGCAAGACGCTGTCGGATCCCACGCGCTTCAAGTTCGACGGCGACGGCTACTACCTCAAGTCGGCCGACGAGATGCGCGCCATCTGGGACTCCGAGGTTCCCGGCGCATGCGACAACTCCGTGCTCATCGGCGAGCGGGTGCAGCCGTACGAGGACGTGTGGCAGCACCGCGACCGGATGCCGATCTTCCCGGTGCCCGAGGGCGAGACGCAGGCGAGCTGGCTGCACAAGGAGGTGATGCGCGGTCTCGACCGCCGCTTCCCGGCCGGGCCGCCGCGCGAGTACATCGAGCGCGCCGAGTACGAGATCCGCGTCATCAACCAGATGGGCTTCCCCGCGTACTTCCTCGTGGTCGGCGACCTCATCAACCACGCCCGCGAGGTCGGCATCCGGGTCGGTCCCGGTCGTGGCTCGGCGGCCGGCTCGCTCGTCGCGTACGCGATGGGCATCACCAACATCGACCCCATCCCGCACGGACTGCTGTTCGAGCGATTCCTCAACCCCGAGCGCGTGTCGATGCCCGATATCGATATCGACTTCGACGATCGCCGCCGCGGCGAGATGGTCCG
Source organism: Rhodococcus sp. SGAir0479 (assembly GCF_005484805.1). NCBI lineage: Bacteria > Bacillati > Actinomycetota > Actinomycetes > Mycobacteriales > Nocardiaceae > Rhodococcus > Rhodococcus sp. SGAir0479. Next base: position 2,068,306 of record NZ_CP039432.1, on the reverse strand, counting down.
CTACGCCACCGACAAGTGGGGCAGCGACAAGGTGGCGCAGGTCATCACGTTCGGCACCATCAAGACCAAGGCGGCCATCAAGGACTCCGCGCGAGTCCAGTTCGGGCAGCCTGGGTTCGCCATCGCCGACCAGATCACCAAGGCGCTGCCGCCGCCGATCATGGCCAAGGACATCTCGGTGTCGGGCATCACCGACCCCGAGCACGAGCGCTACAAGGAGGCCGTCGAGGTCCGCGCGCTCATCGACTCCAACCCGGACGTCGCGAAGATCTACCAGACCGCCAAGGGCCTCGAGGGCCTGATCCGCAACGCCGGCGTGCACGCGTGCGCGGTCATCATGTCCAGCGAACCGCTCACCGACGCCATCCCGGTGTGGAAGCGCGCGCAGGACGGCGCGATCATCACCGGCTGGGACTACCCGTCGTGTGAGGCCATCGGCCTGCTCAAGATGGACTTCCTGGGTCTGCGCAACCTCACCGTCATCGGTGACGCGATCGAGAACATCAAGGCCAACCGCGGCATCGACATCGACCTCGACACCCTGCCGCTCGAGGACCCGGCGACGTACGAACTGCTCGCGCGCGGCGACACCCTCGGCGTGTTCCAGCTCGACGGCAGCGCGATGCGCGATCTGCTGCGACGCATGCAGCCCACGGGCTTCGAGGACATCGTCGCGGTCCTGGCGCTGTACCGCCCGGGTCCGATGGGCATGAACGCGCACAACGACTACGCCGATCGCAAGAACGGCCGTCAGGACGTCAAGCCGATCCACCCCGAGCTCGAGGAGCCGCTCAAGGAGATCCTCGCCGACACGTTCGGCCTGATCGTCTACCAGGAGCAGATCATGCAGATCGCTCAGAAGGTGGCCGGTTACTCGCTGGGACAGGCAGACCTGCTCCGGCGCGCGATGGGTAAGAAGAAGAAGGAGATCCTCGACGAGGCCTACGACGGTTTCGCCGAGGGCATGAAGACCAACGGTTTCTCGCAGGCGGCCATCACCGCGCTGTGGGACACGGTGCTGCCGTTCGCCGGCTACGCGTTCAACAAGTCGCACGCCGCCGGCTACGGTCTGGTGTCGTTCTGGACCGCGTACCTCAAGGCCAACTACCCGTCCGAGTACATGGCCGGCCTGCTCACCTCGGTCGGTGACGACAAGGACAAGGCCGCCGTCTACCTCTCGGACTGCCGGAAGATGGGGATCACGGTGCTGCCGCCCGACGTCAACGCCTCCCGCGTGGACTTCGCGTCGGTCGGTGAGGACATCCGCTTCGGTCTGGGCGCGGTCCGCAACGTCGGCGCCAACGTGGTGTCGTCGATCATCGCGGCCCGGGAGGAGAAGGGCAGCTTCACCGACTTCTCCGACTACCTCAACAAGATCGACGCGCTCGCTTGCTCCAAGAAGGTCACCGAATCCCTCATCAAGGCAGGCGGATTCGATTCGCTCGGGCATCCACGCAAGGGCCTGATGCTGGTGCACGCCGACGCGATCGACGCGGTGATGGGCACCAAGAAGGCCGAGGCGATGGGCCAGTTCGACCTGTTCGGCGGCGACGACGCCGACGAGTCGATCACGTCCGTGTTCAACGTCAAGGTCCCCGACGAGGAATGGGAGTCCAAGCACAAGCTCGCGCTGGAGCGGGAGATGCTGGGGCTGTACGTGTCCGGCCACCCGCTCAACGGCGTCGAGCACGTGCTGGCCGCCCAGTCCGACACCTCGATCCCCACGATTCTCGAGGGGGACATCAAGGACGGCACCCAGGTGACGGTCGGCGGCATCCTGGCGTCGGTGAACCGGCGGATCAACAAGAACGGCCTGACGTGGGCGTCGGCGCAGCTCGAGGACCTCTCGGGCGGCATCGAGGTGTTGTTCTTCCCGCAGGCGTACTCGGTCTACGGCATGGACGTCGTCGAGGACTCGGTGGTCCTGGTCAAGGCGCGGGTCTCGATTCGCGACGACCGGGTCTCGCTCATCGCCAACGACCTTGCGGTGCCGGACCTCTCGGCGATCGGTGTGGCGAAGCCGGTGGCGGTGAGTCTGCCGGTCCGGCAGTGCACCAAGGAGAAGCTCGGTGCGCTCCGGCAGGTGCTCTCACGTCATCCCGGCACGGCGGACGTGCACGTCAAGCTCATCGGCTCGCGCGGGACGTCGCTGTGGAAGGTGGACGAGGTGCTCCGGGTGGAGCCGTCGTCGTCGCTGATGGGTGACCTCAAGGCGCTGCTCGGGCCCAGCTGCCTGGCCGGGTGACGGCGAGCGGCGGCCGGTTCAGAGTCCGCCGAGGTCGGACAGCGTCTGCAGGGCGCTGTCCGTCACTCGCCACAACCCGTCGATCTCCTGCTCGGCGGGCGTCCGGATCCCGGGGTTCTGCAGCGCGAACCCGTTGGCGAGCGTGACGGTGTTGTAGCCGCTGTCGGCGGCGCGGAGCAGCGTCTGCGACGGCTGATCGTTGCCCGCCAGCGGGTCGAGGCCCTCGCCGACGAAGTAGAAGCGCCACAGGGGCCGGAGGTCGCCGCCGTACACGTCCTTGGTGAGCCCGATGATCGAATCGCCCCGGAGCGCGATGGAGTCGACGATGCGATAGAAGTCGGCGACGTTGTCGGGCCGAGTGCCGCTCGTGTCGACGGCGTGGGCGAGATCGACGGTGAGGTGCGCGTTGTATCCGGCCATCGCGACGCGGGCCGGGCTCTGGGCGCAGTCGCGCGCGAGGGCGAAATAGTTCGCCCAGGCCGGATCGACGGGTGTGCCGGTGAACTCGGCGTGCAGGTTCCGCAGATAGCGGGCCAACAGGTCGGAGCTGATCGCCGGGGACCACACCCGGTCGGGGAGGGCCGCCGGGTCACGCTGCAGGGGCAGTACGGCCTCGTGTTCCACGGCGTCGAGCCCCACCGAGAACACTCCGCGCCAGTCCCGGTGCGCGACGAGGATCTCGGTGATGCGGCGATGCCGGTCGACCGCGGTCTCGAGCCGGTGGAGTCCCGGACCCGGCAGCGTGGACGTGTCACTGAGATCGGTGATCTCCCGGATTTCGTTCGGGCTCAGCGCCGTTCCGCACGCCGTGGCGGTGTCGGCCACGGCCGGGGCGGGAGACAGCAGCGCGGCCGCGGCGCCGACGAGAAGGAGGGGAGCCAGCATCCGGCGTGAGCGCATTGCCCGAGCCTAGGGCCTGGGTGGCCGCTACGCCGAGCGAACGCTCCGGCCGTTGTGGTTCCTCGTCGACGTGTCGATCAGGTCGGCGGCCAGGCCGTCGGCGCGTCGGGACGGACGAGCATCAGGCGCCGTACCCACCACACGACCACTGCCGCGCCGGCGGCGGAGAGCACCGCCGTCTGCAACACGTGGGTCACCACCAGCGCGAGGAGGAAGATCACGAGCGCCGTGACGACCGCCTCGAGCTTGTAGAGCGGCCAGGCAGTGCCGGCCAGCTCGACGGTGGCGGTGCGGCGGCGAGCGCCCCGGTGGAGTGCGGCGGTGGTCATGCATGCACCTCGCGTGTTCGGATCGGTCCGTCGATATGTTCAGCGTAGCGATACCCGAGAGTTCGGTCCAGCTAACATTCACGTCGGGTCCGGGAAATCCCGACGTCCGGGCCATAGGGTGGTCAAGATCATGTGCGAGGTGTTGACTGAGAGGCATGCCTCTCACCGGTGAATACGAACCCAGCCCCTCGTCCTGGGCCGCGGACCAGGTCGACCTCTACGAGCGCTCCGGCGGCACCGAGGGAACGACGATGGAAGGGAAACCCGTCGTCATTCTCACCACCAAGGGCGCCAAGTCCGGCAAGCTGCGCAAGACGCCGCTGATGCGCGTCGAGCACGATGGGCAGTACGCCGTCGTCGCGTCGCTCGGCGGTGCTCCCCAGCATCCGGTCTGGTACCACAACGTCGTCGCCGACCCGCACGTCGAGCTGCAGGACGGGCCCGTCAAGCAGGACATGACGGCCCGCGAGGTCACCGGGGACGAGAAGGCGGTGTGGTGGGAGCGCGCCGTCGAGGCGTGGCCGGACTACGCCGAATACCAGAAGAAGACCGATCGTCAGATCCCGGTGTTCGTCCTCACCCCGCAGGCGTAACCGGCAGCCGCCGCCCCCAGCCGACCGGCTCGGTTCCGGGTAATCTGCGAACAACGAGGTCACCGACCCGATATCGTGGTGGAAGGCTGACATGGCGGCGAAAACTGTTGCAGATCAACTTGTTTCCCAGCTCCTGCAGGCGGGAGTGCGGCGAATCTACGGAATCGTGGGGGACAGTCTCAATCCCGTGGTCGATGCCGTCCGCCGGACCGGCGGGTCCGCGGCGGGCGGCATCGATTGGATACACGTGCGGCACGAGGAGGCCGCGGCGTTCGCTGCGGCCGCCGAGGCGCAGGTCACCGGCGAGCTCGCCGTCTGCGCCGGATCGTGCGGGCCGGGCAACCTCCACCTGATCAACGGTCTGTACGACGCGAACCGGTCGGGTGCTCCCGTGCTGGCCATCGCGTCGCACATCCCCAGTACTCAGATCGGCATGGGGTACTTCCAGGAAACCCACCCCGACCGGCTGTTCGTCGAGTGCTCGCGCTACACCGAGATGATCAGTACCCCCGCGCAGTCCCCGCGCGTCGTCCAGAGCGCGATCCAGCATGCGATCGCGCAGTCGGGGGTCGCCGTCGTCACGCTGCCCGGTGACGTGGCCGAGGAGCCCGCGGAGGGAGCGGCGCCGCCGCTGGTGCGCACCGGGACCCCCGCCCTGGTCCCCGCCGACGCCGACGTGCGGGCACTCGCCGACGCGATCAACTCGGCGTCCTCGGTCGCGATCTTCGCGGGCGCCGGGGTTCGCGGTGCCCGTGACGAGCTGCTCGCCCTCGCGGACATCGTCGGTGCCCCCATCGGGCACTCGCTGCGCGGTAAGGAGTGGATCCAGTACGACAACCCGTTCGACGTCGGCATGACCGGGCTGCTCGGGTACGGCGCCGCGCACGACGGGATCCACGACGCCGACCTGTTGATCTTGGTCGGCACCGACTTCCCGTACGACCAGTTCCTCCCCGACGACGTCCGGACCGCGCAGATCGATGTCGCGGCCGAGACGCTCGGGCGGCGGACCGGCGTCGATCTCGCGGTGCACGGCGACGCCCGATCGGTGCTGCGGGCGCTGGCGCCGCTGGTCCACCGGAAGACGGATCGACAGTTCCTCGAACGGACCCTCGACCGGCACCGCAAGCTCATGACCAAGGTCGTCGGCGCATACGCCGAATCCGTCAAGCAGCGCACGCCGATCCACCCGGAGTACGCGGCCTCCATTCTCGACGACATCGCCGCCGAGGACGCCGTCTTCACCGCCGACACCGGTATGTGCAACGTGTGGGCCGCACGCTATCTCGAGCCCAACGGCCGTCGACGCTTCCTGTCGTCGGCTCTGCACGGATCGATGGCCAACGCCCTGCCGCACGCGATCGGCGCGCAGTTCGCGGACCGGCAGCGTCAGGTGGTGGCCATGTCGGGCGACGGCGGGCTGTCGATGTTGTTGGGGGAGCTGATCACCGTCGCGATGTACAAGCTGCCGGTGAAAATCGTCCTGTTCGACAACTCGACCCTCGGGATGGTCAAGCTGGAGATGCTCGTCGACGGCCTGCCCGATTTCGGGGTGGACGTCCCCTCCGTCGACTATGCCGCTCTCGCAGCGACTCTCGGCATCTTCTCGCGGCGGATCGAGGATCCGGCCGAGGTGGAGTCGGGTCTGCGGGCAGCGTTCGAGCACGACGGTCCGGCGCTCGTCGACATCGTCACCGACCCCAACGCGCTGTCGTTGCCGCCGGCCATCACGGGTGAGCAGGTGCGCGGGTTCGCGCTGGCGATGTCCAAGATGGTGATGAACGGCGGTGTGGCCGAAGCGGTCCAGATGGCCAAGTCGAATCTGCGGAACGTCCCGCGCCCGTCCCAGTTCTCCTAGCCGGGGGCCCCGGCCGCGTGCCTGCGACGGGGCGGGTGTGCGTGCGCATACGACGGGTGGGAAAATGCGTGAGTGTCTGACTCGCCGGAACTCGCAGAACTGAAGGTAACCTCGCCCGCGCTCACCGCGGACGAGATCGACGCGGCTGCCGAGCGAATTGCGCACATTATCGACGCGACCCCGCTGCAGCTGAGCGAGCGCCTCTCGGCGCTGACCGGCGCACGCGTCTACCTCAAGCGCGAGGACCTGCAGGTGGTCCGCTCGTACAAGCTCCGCGGCGCCTACAACCTGATCATGCAACTCAGCGACGCCGAGCGGGCGGCCGGTGTGGTCACGGCCAGCGCCGGCAATCACGCCCAGGGTGTTGCGTTCGCGTGCCGAACGATGGAGATCCAGGGCCGGATCTACGTCCCTGCCAACACTCCCAAGCAGAAGCGGGACCGGATCCTGGTGCACGGTGGCCGGTTCGTCGAGCTCATCCCCACCGGGGAGACGTACGACGCGGCCGCGGCCGCGGCTGCCGCGGACGCCGAACGGACGGGCGCCACGATGGTCCCGCCGTTCGACGACGCCCGCACGGCCGCCGGTCAGGGCACCATCGCCGCCGAGATCCTGGAACAACTGGGGGAGGCACCCGACACCGTCGTCGTGCCGGTCGGCGGCGGCGGATGCATCGCCGGCATTGCCGCCTACCTGCGGGAGCGCGCGCCGGAGACGACGGTCGTCGGTGTCGAGCCGGTGGGCGCGGCGTCGATGACCGCAGCGCTCGTGGCGGGCGGACCGGTCGTGCTGCCGGAGGTCGACCCCTTCGTCGACGGCGCCGCCGTCAAGCGCGTCGGTGACCTGCCCTACGCGGTCGTGTCGGGGCTGGGTGCCAGCGTGGTCTCGCACGCGTCGCTGCCCCTGCTCGCGACCACTCGGTCCGCCGGCGCCGACGGCCGGTTCGTGATGACCCAGGCGGACGAGGGTGCCATCTGCACCGCGATGCTCGAGCTCTACCAGAACGAGGGCATCATCGCCGAACCGGCCGGCGCGCTGTCGGTCACCGCGCTCGGGCAGCTCGACGTCGCACCGGGAAGCACCGTCGTCTGCCTCGTCTCGGGCGGGAACAACGACGTCTCCCGCTACGGCGAGATCCTCGAGCGCTCCCTCGTGCATCTGGGGCTCAAGCACTACTTCCTGGTGGACTTCCCGCAGGAGCCGGGTGCCCTGCGCCGATTCCTCGACGAGGTGCTCGGCCCGGACGACGACATCACGTTGTTCGAGTACGTCAAGCGCAACAACCGGGAGACGGGCGCGGCACTGGTCGGCATCGAGCTGGGCTCGGCGGACGGGCTGGCCGATCTGCTGGCCCGCATGCGCGCGTCGCGGATCGAGGTCGAACAGCTCGAGCCCGGCTCGCCCGCCTACCGCTACCTCACGTAGCGGGCACTTCGCTCCCGGCGTCCGCCGCCGGGTCGGTGCCGAGCAGTCGGTGCACGACCCGGCGGTGCAGCTCGGGATCGGATTCGGGCAGACCCAGAAGTGCGGCCAGGTAGATGCCGTCGCCGACCAGCCGCACGATCTCGGCCTGGACCGGATCGTCGATCTCGGCGAGCAGGCCTTCGTCCCACGAGCGCATCACCTCGGCGAGCGCCTGCTGTACCTCGCCGTGCCGGCCGTCGGCGCTGCGCATCGCGGCCAGCATCGAGCGGTAGATCGTCATCTCGTCGGCCGACTCGGCGGGCGGGTACTGCAGGTAGATCTCGGACACCGTGCGTCCGCTGGCGACGGCATCGGCCAGCTGCTGATCGGACCGCTCCCCGAGCCGGCGCACCATCCCCGCGAGCAGCGCCTCCTTGCTCGGGAAGTGATAGAGCAGCCCGCCCTTGGAGACCTGGGCGTCCGCGGCCACGGCCTCGAGGGTGACCTGGGCGAGGCCCTGCTCCAGCAGGAGTCGTTCGAGCGAGTCGAGAATGCGGTTGCGTGTGTCGGACGCCATGAAAATCACTGTACCGGCTGGACGGTGGGCTGCTAACCTGGACATGGCACTGTACCGGCTGGACGGTCAACCGTCGCCGCATTCGTCGATCTGTTCCTGGGAGAAGAAGCATGTCTGTGGGCACCGTGCGGGATCCGCATGCCGTGACGGCGAGCCGGAAGGACTGGCTCGGTCTGGTCGTGCTCGCTTTCGCGGTCCTGCTCATCTCGGTCGACGCCACGGTCCTCGATCTGGCGCTGCCGTTCATCAGCGAGGACCTCGCGCCCAGCAGTACGCAGTTGCTGTGGATCATCGACGTCTACTCGTTCGTCCTCGCCGGCCTCTTGGTGACGATGGGCACCCTCGGCGACCGGATCGGTCGTCGCCGCCTCCTGCTGATCGGTGCAGTCGGATTCGGGCTGGCGTCGCTCGTCGCGGCGTGGTCGTCCGGACCGGAGATGCTGATCGCGGCGCGCGTACTGCAGGGCGTGTCGGGGGCGACGCTCGTGCCCGCCACCCTCGGTCTCATCCGCACGATGTTCGCCGATCCCCGTCAGCGCACCACCGCGATCGGCGTGTGGGGAGCGATGGCGGGCGGCGGCGCTGCGGCCGGGCCCCTCGTCGGCGGCTGGCTGCTCGAGCACTACTGGTGGGGTTCGGTGTTCCTCGTCAACCTGCCGGTGATGATCGGCCTGCTCGTCCTCGGTCCGCTGCTCATCCCGGAATCGAAGGACCCCCAGCCGGGACGCTTCGACCTCGTCAGCGCCGGTCTGTCGATGCTCGCGATGATCCCGCTGGTCTACGCCGTCAAGGAGACCGCGGTTCACGGTCCCGGCTGGGTGCTGACGGCGATCGGTGCCGGTGGCGCCGCCGCGGGGTGGGCGTTCGTGCGGCGGCAGCGGGTACTCGACGACCCGATGATCGACCTGTCCCTGTTCGCGCGGCCCGCCTTCTCCACCGCCGTCCTGACGAACCTGTTGTCAGTGTTCGCGCTCGCCGGTGTGCTGTTCTTCGGCTCGCAGTACCTGCAGCTGGTTCTGGGGTACCGCCCGCTCGAGGCCGGGTTGTTGATGTTGCCGGGGACCCTGGTCAGCGCCTTCGCCTCGCTCGCCGCGGCGTGGTTGGTGCGGCGTTGGGCGCCCAGCCGGGTGCTCAGCATCGGTCTCGTGGTCGCCGCCGTCGGCGCGGCCGCGATGATCGCGCTGCGCGCCGACAGCGGACCGACCGCCTTCGTCGTCGGTTTCGTCCTCGCCGGTGCAGGGGTCGGCATCGCGCTCACCCTGACCAACGATCTCGTCGTGAGTGCGGTCGAGCCGGAGCGCGCCGGCGCCGCCTCGGCGGTGTCCGAGACCGCATACGAGCTCGGCGTCGCGCTCGGCGTCGCGGTGCTCGGCAGCGTGGTGCTCGCGATCTTCCGCCGCGGAATGGACGTCTCTGCACTCACCGCGGACCAGGCGACGGTTGCGCAGGGCACGCTGGGCGGTGCGGTGGAGGTGGCACAGACGCTGCCGGAGGACGTGGCGGCAGACTTCGAGGTCTCCGCGCAGGCAGCGTTCGTCGACGGCATGCACGTCGCCGCCGGTGCCACCGCCGTGGTGCTCGTCGCGACCGCGGTCCTCGTCGCGCGGCTGCTGCGCGACCGCTGACGCTCGACGCCCGACCTACCCGGAGAACGTGGTGGTCACTGCCGCCCCGTTCCGACGCGGATCGGCGCGGCGTCCAACACCGCGAACGAGTGCCCAGGCAGCGTGACGGCCGACGCGGTCTCGTCGATCGCCGGTTCGTCCCACCACAGGATCGGGATGCCGCCCACCGGGACCGACACCGGTTCCGTGCCGAGGTTGCAGGTGATGCGCAGATTCCCGCGGACCAGCGCGATCCAGCGGGCGTCGTCGTCGTACTCGACCCTGAGGTGTTCGAGCCACGGGTCGCTCAGCTCCGCGCGAGCGTGCCGCAGCGTGATCAGCGCGCGGTAGCACTCGAGTAGGCGGGCGTGGTGCTCCTGCTCCGGTTCGGTCCAGTCGAGCTTCGACCGCAGGAAGGTGAGGTGGTCCTGCGGGTCGGGGATCTCGTGCGTGCCCCATCCGTGGCCGGCGAACTCCCGCCGCCGGCCTTCCGCGGTCGCCGCGCCGAGCTCCGGTTCGGGATGGGAGGTGAAGTACTGGAACGGAGTTCGTGCCCCCCACTCCTCGCCCATGAACAGCATCGGCGTGTACGGCGAACACAGCACCAGGGCGGCCTTGACCGCCAGCTGGCCCGCGGTGAGGTACGTGCCGGGGCGGTCACCGGTGGCGCGGTTCCCGATCTGGTCGTGCGTGCAGGTGTACGCAAGCATCGCGTCGGCCGGGATGCGCCGGATGTCCATGGGGCGTCCGTGATTTCGTCCCCGGAACGTCGAGTAGGTGCCGCCGTGGAAGTAGCCGTGCGTGAGGGTGTGCGCGAGCGCCCGGATGGAGCCGAAATCGCCGTAGTAGCCCTGGCGTTCACCCGAGACGGCGGCATGGATCGCGTGGTGGACGTCGTCGTCCCACTGTGCGTCCAGGCCGTATCCGCCCGCGGCGCGGGCCGTGATGATCCGCGGATCGTTGAGGTCGGACTCGGCGATGAGGGTCAGCGGTCGCCGCAGGTGCGCCGACAGGCGGTGCGTCTCGATCGAGAGTTCCTCGAGCAGATGGGTGGCGGTGTTGTCGACGAGCGCGTGAACGGCGTCGAGACGGAGCGCGTCGATGTGGAACTCCCGGAACCACCGCAGGGCGTTGTCGACGACGTACCGCCGCACCTCGCCGCTGTCGGGGCCGCACAGGTTGATCGTCGAGCCCCAGGAGTTCGTCCCGGCGGTGAGGTACGGACCGAACCGGTCGAGGTAGTTGCCGGACGGTCCCAGGTGGTTGTAGACCACGTCCAGCGCGACCGCCAGGCCGCGCCGGTGGCAGGCGTCGACGAAGCGTTGCAACCCGTCCGGGCCGCCGTACGCCTCGTGCACCGCGTACCAGAGCACGCCGTCGTAGCCCCAGTTGTGGGTGCCGTTGAACGCGGCCACCGGCATCAGTTCGACGAACCCGACACCGAGGTCGACGAGGTGGTCGAGGTGCGTGATCGCGGCGTCGAACGTGCCCTCCGGGGTGAACGTGCCGACGTGCAGCTCGTACACGACACTGCCGGCGAGCTGCCGACCCGTCCACGCCGCGTCGGTCCACCGCGCCGGGTCGACGTCGTGCAATCGGGACGGAAGGTGCACGCCCTCCGGTTGCCGCGGCGAGCGCGGATCGGGCAGCACCGTCGGCGAATCGTCGAGCACGAAGCCGTACCGCGCTCCCGGAGCGGCGGCCACGTCGGCGCGCCACCACCCGTCGGGGGAGCGGATCATCTCGTGCTCGACTCCGTCCACGTGGACCCGGACGGTAGACGGGATCGGGGCCCAGACCTCGAAGGTGTGCACGTGATCAGCATGCACCGATCCCGGGCCCACCGCAGCCGACCGGTCAGCGGATGAGGGTGCCCAGATCCACCGGCAACTGGATGCCCGTGACGTGCCGGGCTTCGTCCGAGGCCAGCCACGCGACCGCCGCGGCGATGTCCTCCGGCTGGCTGATCTGGTCGGGGAGGCTGCCCATGAAGATCGGGGCGAGGGTGTCGCGATACTCCTGGACCAGCGCGTGCATGTCGTTGACCTGCATGCCCGTTTCGACGCCGTTGGGGTGGACGGTGTTGACCCGGATGTTGTGCGCCCCCAGCTCCACCGCGAGGGTCTTGGCGAGTCCCGTGACACCGTGCTTGCTGGCGACGTAGTGGCCGAGGAACGGCAGCCCCCGCAGGCCCGCGACCGAGCTGGTGATGACGATCGACCCGCCCTCACCCTGCTCGATGAGGTGCGGAATCGCCGCCTTGACGGTGTGGAACACCCCGGTGAGGTTGACGTCGAGGGTTTCCTGCCACTGCTCCGGGGTGATCTCCCACGACATCGCTCCCGAGCAGATACCCGCGTTCGCGACGACGACGTCGAGCCGGCCGAGGGTCGCGATGCCGTCGGACAGCGCGTCGCGCACCGCGGCGAAGTCGCGGACGTCCGCCTTGGTTGCGACGATCTTGCGCCCCACTCCCTCGACCAGCGCGACGGTGTCGGCGAGGTCGGCCTCGGTGGCGCCCTCGTACGCGGTGGACGCGAAGTCGGTGCACGCATCGACGGCGATGATGTCGGCGCCCTCGGACGCCAACCGGACCGCCTCGGCGCGGCCCTGACCGCGCGCCGCGCCGGTGATGAATGCAACCTTGCCGACGAATCGGTTCGCGCTCATGGGTTCTGCCTCCGGTCTTCGGGCGATTGTGTGACCGGGACCATATTCGGCGGCCAGTATGGAGGGAGGGACGGTCTCGGTCACCGGGAGGATGACCATCCGCACGCCAAAGGAGGTACGCGATGAGTCGACCGCACGGGGTGGGTGCGACGGCGGTCTTCGTGGCGGCGGCACGCGCCCTCGAGAGCGAGCGTGCCGACAGGCTGTTCGACGACGTCTGGGCGGGCGAGTTCGTCCGCCGGTCCGGGTGGCAGCCGCCGTCCGAGCAACTCGACGGCGACGACCGGGAGGTGCTGACCACGTGGGTGGCCGCGCGGACACGATTCCTCGACGAATACGTCACCGTCGCCGTCCGGTCCGGTTGCCGGCAGGTGGTGTTGCTCGGCGCCGGTCTCGACACCCGGGCGTTCCGGCTGTCGTGGCCCCAACCGGTGACCGTCTACGAGCTCGATACGCCCGACATGGTGGAGTTCAAGTCCGGCGTGCTCGGCGACGCCGCCCCCGGTGCGGTCGCCCGTGTCGTCGTGCCCGTCGACCTGCGCGAGAACTGGCCGGCCGCCCTGCAGGACGCCGGGTTCCGGTCCGACCTGCCGACCGCGTGGATCCTGGAAGGTCTGCTGATGTACCTGCCGGACGACGCGGTGGATGCGCTCATGACGCGGGTGGGTGAGTTGTCGGCACCGGGCAGCGCCCTCGGCGCGACGATCACCGACATCGACGTGGCGGCCGCGCTCGACGACTCTCCACTGTTCCGGGACAGCCCGATCAGCCGCGAGGACTGGCTGGCGATGCTCCGGTGGAACGGCCCCGCGGACCCGGTGGCCTGGTTCGATTCGTACGGCTGGCACGCCACCGCCGTGCCGGTCGACGACCTCGCCGAGAGATACGGGCGAACGGTCCCGGACTCGGCTCGGCTCGGACGCCTGCGGCCCGGCCACCGGTGGCTGGTGTCGGCCGAGCGCAAGTGAGCGGCCGACCGAGCGGTCAGGGCCGATCGAGCCGGACCAGCAGGGCGATCGGCAGTCGGTCGAACATCTCGGACAGGGGTACCGACCCGGAGTACAGCTCACCGGTGAGGCGGTCGAACCAGCTGCCCGTGGGCAGCGCGACGCTGGAGCTGCCCCAGCCCTGCTCGACGAGTCGCACGCTGTGCCGGGTGGCCAACGCGATGACGTCGGACGCGCCGCCGGCCGGCCCGCGCGCGAAACCCAGCAGGTGATCGCGGGCCGAGCCGACGCCGAACACGGGAACGTAGTGGCCGCCGACGAAGCTGTCCGGCCGCTCCCGGCGCAACCGCAGCGCGATGCGCGTGACGTGCAGTTTCGCCGCACCCGACTCGTCGAGCGCCGGGGATTCCACGCCGGGCACGTCCATCGACTTCAACAATGTCCGACGCACCTCGTAGTCGACGGTGCGCCGGTTGTCGGGGTCGACGAGCGAGTCCTCCCACAGTTCGGTGCCCTGGTACACGTCGGGGATGCCGGGCCCGCACAGCTGGAGCAGTTTCTGGCCCAGCGAATCCGACCACCCGTGCGGTGCCAGCTGGCGCGCGATGAGGCCGATGCTGCGTCCCACCGGGCCGTCCACCACGCGTTCGATCCAGGCGTGCACGGCACTCTCGAAGTGGTCGTCGACGGCGGTCCACGAGGTCCGCGTGCCAGCCTCTCGTACCGACTTCTCGGCGAATCGGTGCAACCGACCGCGAAATTCCGGCGACGGTGGCGCATCGTCCACCGGCCAGACACCGAACATGTTCTGCCACAGGAAGAGTCCGGTGACACCGTCCGGGCTGGGCGCCGACATCTCCCAGTCCGCGACGCAGTGTGCCCACAGCTGGGGGACCTGCGACAGGACCCCGATGCGGGCGCGCACGTCCTCGCCGCGTTTGGTGTCGTGGGTGGACAGGGTCGTCATGGTTCGGGGCCACCGACGCGCGCGGTCGCCGTTGCGCAGATGGAATTCGGCCGGTGACAGCCCGAAGCGCCCGGGGTCGCCGCCGACCTCCTGCAGGGAGACCAGGCGCGCGGTGCGATAGAAGAGCCCGTCCTCGACGGCCTTCGCCGTGAGCGCACCGCAGAGTTGGTGGAAGCGGGTCCGGGACTCGGAGCCGGCGACCATCGCCGCCGCGAGGGCGGTCAGCGCCGGTTCCCAGTCCGGATTGTGCTGCAACACTTCGGCGATCATCTGCGGCAGGGCCCCGGCCACCGGCGTGTAGTCGGTCCGGTAGGCCGGGGCGACCGCGAGCACTTCGGTGAGCGCATCCCGCAGGGTGTCCGGGTTGCAGAAGACCGGCGAGTCCCGCAGGACCGCCCGGCCCAGCCGCCGGAGATCCGGTGCGAGGTCGCCGTGTGCCGCCTGCCGGCGCAGCTCGACCTGCTGCTCGTGCAACCACGACCGGTCACCGGCGGCGCCCGCGCGGGCGGCGAGCTCGGTCAGCGTCGCCGCGCCCGTCGGGTCGACGAACACGCCCCCGTACGTGGCCAACGCGTCGTACCCCGTGGTCCCGTCGATCGGTAGCGTCGGATCGAGTGGCTCGTCCGCGCCGAGGATCTTCTCGGCCACGATCCAGCGCTCCGGCCCGACGATCGCGCGCAGACTCTCCAGATATCCGGCGGGATCGCTCAATCCGTCCGGGTGATCGATCCGGACGCCGTCGACGAGGCCGTCCCGAACCCACGTCGCGAACTGGTGGTGGGTGGTGTCGAACACCCGCGGGTCCTCCTGGCGGATCGCGGCGAGGTCGTTGACCGCGAAGAAGCGCCGGTAGCCCACCGCGCCCTCCCGCCACCCGACCAGCCGGTACGCCTGCCGGTCGTGGACCTCGGCGGGGTCCCCGTCCTCGGTGCCGGGGGCGATCGGAAAACGCAGGTCGCCCACCGCGAGGAGCGGGGTGCCGTTGCCGCGGTCGATCCGCAGGTCGCGCAGGTCCGCCCGGTCGCTCAGGACCGGCAGTGCGATCTGGCCGTCGGCGCCGTTGTCGTCACGCCAGTCGATGTCGAAGAAGCGCGCGAAGGGCGATCGTGCGCCGTGCGCGAGAACGTCCCACCACCAGCGGTTCTCGGCCGGGCGCGCGATGCCGGCGTGGTTCGGGACGAGGTCGACGACCAGTCCCATGTTGCGCTCGCTCAGTTCCGCCGACAGCGCCACCAGCGCGGCACGGCCGCCCAGTTCCGCCGAGACGGTGGTGGGATCGGTGACGTCGTACCCGTGCGTGGACCCCGACGTCGCGGTGAGGATCGGGGACAGGTACAGGTGGGAGACACCGAGCCGGTCGAGGTAGTCGGCGAGACGTCGGGCGTCGTCGAGGGTGAACGCGTCGCCGCGCAACTGGAGCCGGTAGGTGGCCGTGATCGCCCTCATGACGTCCGCTCCCGTCGGAGCACCAGCAACGAGCGGGACGGTACCGCGAGGACGTCGCCCGGCACGGCCACGAGATCCGAGGTCCCGGTGGGGGAGTCGGTGTCCAGCTCGCCGACCCACCGGACGTCGGGATCGTCGCGGGGGACGGTGAAGTCGAGATCGTCGTCGTGAGCGTTGAACAGCAGCAGGAACGAATCGTCGACGACGCGGCGACCACGGTGGTCCGGTTCGGGGATCGCGTCACCGCCCAGGTACACGGCGAGCCCCTTGCCGAAGCCGCTGTCCCAGTCCTCCGTGGTCATCTCGCGTCCCGACGGCGTGAGCCAGGCGATGTCGCGGCCGCGCTCGTCCCGCACCGGACGCCCGGCGAAGAAGCGCCGGCGCCGGAACACCGGATGTGCGGCCCGCAGCCCGGCGACCCGGCGGGTGAACTCGAGAAGATCGGCGTTCTTCTCGACCAGCGACCAGTCCATCCACGACAGCGGGGAGTCCTGGCAGTACACGTTGTTGTTGCCCAGTTGGGTCCGGCCGATCTCGTCGCCGTGGGCCAGCATCGGGGTGCCCTGACTGAGCAGCAGCGTCGCGAGGATGTTCCGGCTCTGGCGAGCCCGCAGCGCCCGGACCTCCGGATCGTCGGTGGGGCCTTCGACACCACAGTTCCACGACCGGTTGTGGCTCTCGCCGTCTCGGTTGTCCTCACCGTTCGCCTCGTTGTGCTTCTCGTCGTAGGACACCAGGTCGGCGAGCGTGAAACCGTCGTGGGCGGTCACGAAGTTGATGCTCGCGCTCGGGCGACGACCGGTGGCCTCGTACAGATCCGACGATCCGGTCAGCCGTGACGCGAATTCGCCGAGCGTGGCGGGTTGTCCGCGCCAGTAGTCGCGGACGGTGTCGCGGTATTTGCCGTTCCACTCGGTCCACAGCCCCGGGAAGTTGCCCACCTGGTAGCCGCCCTCACCGACGTCCCACGGTTCGGCGATCAGCTTGACCTGGCTCACCACCGGATCCTGCTGCACCAGGTCGAAGAAGGCGGACAAGCGGTCCACGTCGTGCAGTTCCCGCGCCAGCGTGGACGCCAGGTCGAAGCGGAAGCCGTCGACGTGCATCTCGGTGACCCAGTACCGCAACGAATCCATGATGAGTTGCAGGGTGTGCGGGTGCCGGGCGTTGAGACTGTTGCCGGTGCCCGTGTAGTCCCTGTACAGGGCGGGATCGTCGTCGTCGAGGCGGTAGTAGGCGGCGTTGTCGATGCCGCGGAAGATCACCGTCGGACCGCGATGGTCGCCCTCGGCGGTGTGGTTGTAGACCACGTCGAGGATCACCTCGATTCCGGCCTCGTGGAACGCGCGGACCATTGCCTTGAACTCCGTGACCACACCGCTCGGCTCGGTTGCCGACGCGTAGCCCGTGTGCGGCGCCAGGAAGCCGAGAGTGTTGTAGCCCCAGTAGTTTCGCAGTCCCCGGTCCAACAGGATCTGGTCGTGCATGAACTGGTGCACGGGCATCAGCTCCACCGCGGTGACGCCGAGGGAACGCAGATGCTCGAGCACCGCGGGATGGGCCATCCCGCGGTAGGTGCCGCGCAGGTTCTCCGGCACACCCGGATGCGTCGCGGTCATCCCTTTGACGTGCGCCTCGTAGATGAGGGTCTCGTGGTACGGCGTGCGCGGCGGCCGGTCGGAGCCCCAGTCGAAGTACGGGTTGATCACCACCGTCGTCATGGTGTGACCGCGGGTGTCCTCGCCGAACGCGTACAGCGACGGGTGCCCGTCGAACACGCCGTCGAAGGCCTTGCCGTAGGGATCGAGGAGCAGCTTGGACGGATCGCAGCGCAGACCCGACGCGGGATCGTGCGGGCCGTGGACGCGGAAACCGTACCGCTGGCCCGGCCCGATCGACGGGAGGTAGGCATGCCACACGTACCCGTCCACCTCGTCGAGCGGAACCCGGGTCTCGGTACCGTCCCCGGCGATCAGACACAACTCGACGGCGTCGGCAACCTCGGAGAACACCGAGAAATTGGTGCCCACCCCGTCGTAGGTGGCACCGAGGGGATAGGCGCTGCCCGGCCACACCTCCACCCGCGAGGGTTCGTGCGGGTCGAGACGTTCCATGCTGGGAAACCTTAGCCGTTCGGTGACCGGTTCTCCTGCGGGACGAGACCGTCCGTACCGGTTCCCCGCTACGGTTGGAGAGGATCACGGGCACGAGCGAAAGGTGCGGACGATGACCTCGATGACGACGACGCGCAGGGTCGCGTCGGTACTCGCCCCCACGGCCGTCGCGATCGGTGCGTTGGTGGGCGCCGGGCCGGTGGCGGCGGCGGAACCTGCCCCGGCGCCGGGCATCCTCGGTGTCGAACTCGACGAGGAGGAAGGTCGCCCGACGCTCGAGGTCGACTTCGTCGACCTGCAGGGCGTCCACCGGGAGATCGACATCGACCTCCAGACCGGACGCATCGTCGAGGACGAGCCGGAGGGCTGAGACCGGCTCAGCCCGAACGGGTTCCGTGTTTCTCGAGGGGCACCGTGTTGGGGCCCACGACGAGCTGGCCACGGTGGACCACCAGCAGCCACACCGGCAGTACGGCAATGCACAGCACCGGAATCACCCCGAACGAGGCGACCATCGTGGCGCCGATGAACAAGCCGAGCCAACAGCTGCGCACCGCGACCACCAGCGCCCCGAGTACCGCGCACGATATCGAGAGCGCGAGCGGGACGGCGTCGACCACGGCGTGCACCCACAGTCCGACGTTCAGTCCCACGAAGACGGACGCGAAGGTGCGCCCGCCCCGGAACCCGCAACTCGACGCGACGAGCAGTGCGACGAGGTTGATCAGGGCGAAGGCGGCGAGCCGTCCGGCGGACTGGTTCGGGGCGTCGGCCGTGACCCGCGCCATGTTGTCGGCATCCTTGAACAGGGTCTCGGGCCCGCCGATGGCACCGAGGACACCGAGAACCACGCCACCGAGCCCGATTCCGAGCACGGGATTGGGCAGTGCGTGGAACAGCGCGTGCAGACGATGGAACAGCGGTACACCCAACAGGAACAAGCCCGCCGTGCCGACGGCGACGAGCGAACCGGCGAGCACGTGCCAGAGCGTCGGCGCACGGTAGTCCGGTACGTCGACGATGAGCATCGGGCGGTCCAGCAGGAACATCGTCAGCGTGCCGGCCCCCGCCGCCACGAGCGGAGCGAACATGTTCTCCCACAGTTCACCTTTCGGCCGCCGGCCCGCGAGCTCGACGAACGCCAGCGGCCCAGCGAGCGGTGTGGCGAACAGGACGCCGATCGTCGCCGACGTCGTCAGCCACACCACCCGCTTCGTCGGCACGCGGGGCCACAGACGACCCAGAATCCACGCCGCCACCGCCACGTTGATTGCGATCAGGGGGTTCTCCGGACCCAGACTGACTCCGGCGCCGAGCGCCAGCACGACGACGACCGCGAGCGACGGCAACGAGCCGAGCGGGATGGGTGGGCCGACGAGGCCGGCGGTCGCCGGATCAGGGCCACCGTGGCCCGGCAGCTTCCACACCAGGAACCCGACGAGAAGCCCGACCCCGGTGAGCACGGCGAAGATCCACCACCGGGCGAACCCGTCGAAGCCGACGAGGTCGGGAATCCAGGTGTAGAGCAGGTCGGTGACGCGGTCGGTGACGACCACCA
Organism: Rhodococcus sp. SGAir0479; assembly: GCF_005484805.1. Classification (NCBI taxonomy): domain Bacteria; kingdom Bacillati; phylum Actinomycetota; class Actinomycetes; order Mycobacteriales; family Nocardiaceae; genus Rhodococcus; species Rhodococcus sp. SGAir0479. Next base: position 2,049,094 of record NZ_CP039432.1, on the reverse strand, counting down.
TGGCTATGGGAATGACGGCGGCGGCCGCACCCACGACGACGGAGGGGATCGCCTCACGAGCGATCGTCGCGGTGCTCGGGAAGACGATGTCCACCTGTGCCTCCGGCGGTGTTCGACTCGGAGTGCTCGTGCTGCCACGCTACGACGGTCGGGCCGGACTTCGCACCGGGTCCGGCGCCCGCGGTCGATGTGCCCGACCGTCGGGTAGGGCCGCGCGGAACAGGATCACCGGTACCGAGCATCGGCACGCTCCAGTGGCAGCCCGGCTCACGGCACGATCACGGCACGGCCGCGTAGCGTCCCCGCCGCGAGCCGGCGGTACGCCTCGACGCCGTCGTCGAGCGAGAAGCGTTCGACCGCGATGTCCAGCACGCCCTGCTGTGCCAGCTCGATCAACTCGATCAGTTCGCTGCGCGAACCCCAGTACGGGGCTGCGACGTTCGTCTCGTACGCCCCGGTGAAGAAGCCGACGCGGGCCGCCGACTTGCCGTCACCGAGGCCGACGATCGTGACGTCCGAGCCCACACCGGCCACCGCGGTGGCGACGTCGAGGGTCGGCTGGATACCGACGAAGTCGAGCACCAGCGCCGCACCGGCCGGACCGGTGATCTTGCGGACGTTCGCGGCCGCGTCGGCGTCCGAAAGCACGGTCTCGTGGGCGCCGACCTCGCGCGCGAACGCGAGCTTCTCGTCGTTGACGTCGAGCGCGATCACCCGTGCGGGGGAGAGGTGTCGGAGCAACTGGATGCCGACGTGCCCGAGTCCGCCGGTGCCGATCACGACGGCGTACGCGCCTGCGCGCAATTTGCCGAGAGAGCGTTTGATGGCGTGGTACGGCGTGAGCCCCGCATCGGTCAGGGGCACGGTGGTGACCGGGTCGAGGTCACCGATCGGCACGAGGTGGCGCGGCGAATCGACGATCATGTATTCCGCGATCGCGCCCGGTGCGCCGAGGCCGGGTGGTGCGATGCCGAGCTCGGCCGCGCGGGAGCAGTAGTTCTCGAGTCCCTGCGCGCAGTGCCAGCACCGTCCGCACCCCCACGGCCCGTACACGACGACGTCGGTGCCGATGTCGAGGTCGGTGACGCCTGCACCGACGGCGGCGACGCGCCCGGCGCCCTCGTGGCCGAGAGTCAGCGGTAGGCCGTAGCCGAACTGTTCGGCGGGCAGGCTCATCACGAACTCGTCCGAATGGCAGACACCGGCAGCGGTGATCTGGAGGAGGACCTCACCGGGGCCGGGCTCGGGGGTCGGGATCTCGACGAGTTCCGGCTCCTCGCCGATACGGGTGTACTGGATTGCCTTCATGGGGTGCCCCTTCGACTGTGTGTCGTCCGACGGCCTCGTGATCGAGCATGGCACGTATCCGCGTACCGCACGCGTTCTCCGGACAGTGCGGCGGGAGTGGTGCGCACGCTGTTGTGGGAACCGGTCGGGTGTTCCTCGCTTTCGGGACACAATCGGTGGGAGGAGCTGTTCGTTGAGGGAGGGGCGATCCGGTGACCGGCGGGGCGGGCGGGGTGGGCGACCATCCGCGGGCGCAGCGATGGCTGCGGCGATATCTCACGTCCACCCTCACCCGCGAGGATCTCGACGCCTTTCTCTCCAACCTCGAACAGTCGTTCACCGGAGACGTGCCGGCCCTCGCCACGGACGCCGAACTGCAGCGTGACCTGCGCTCCGCGATCCGCAGTCAACTGGAGGCGTTCCTGAAAGCCGGTGGGGCCGACGCCTCGTCCACTGCACCCGTATCTGCCGACGCGCATGCGCTCGCGCGGACCGTCGCGCAGCGTGGGCTCGAGCTCCGGGTGCTCTCACAGCTGTACCACGCCGGGCACCGCGCGATGCTCGGGTTCGCAACCGCGTTCCTCGATCAGGAGGACCTCGACCCGCAGTTCAAGCTCGAGGTGCTCACCACGATGTGGTCGCAGACCAGCGAGCTGCTCAACGCCATGCTCGACGAACTTGCGGTCACGTACTCACAGGAGCGTGAACGGCTCCTGCAGGGCGCATTCGCCTCCCGCGTGGCCACGATCCGCGAAATTCTCGACGGCAACGGAGACGCCGAGCAGTCCTCGGCGCGCCTCGGGTACCCGCTCCGACTCGCCCACACCGCAGTCGTCGTGTGGACCGACGAACCCATGCACGGCAGTGGTTCGCTGGACGGGGTCGTGGCCCGGATCGCGGGCCCGCGTCGAAGCCTGTCCATTCCGTCGGGTGCACACGGCGTGTGGGGGTGGATCGCCGACGATGCCCCCGATGCCGGACCGCCCACCGTCGCTCAGCGCATGATCCCCGCGGGTGTCCGTGCCGCGGTGGGCGGGAGTGCAGCCGGCATCGAGGGGTTTCGGCGCAGTCACCGGGAGGCGCAGGCGGCGCAGCGGGTGGCCGAGACCGGACGACGGCGTGATGCGGTGACGCACTACCCGGATGTGGAGGTGGTGTCCATGCTCTCCGCGGACCTGTCTGCGATGCGTGCGCTCATCGAGCGGGAGCTCGGCGGACTGCTCGGGGACGACGCGGTCTCCGCGCGTCTGCGCGACACGATGCGAGCGGTGCTGTCCTGCAACGGTAACCAGGAGGCTGCTGCGCGGCGGTTGGGTATCCACAAGAACACGGTTCGCTATCGCATGCAGCGGGCCGAGGAAATCCTCGGCGTCGAACTGCTCGAGCATCGTCAGAAGCTCGAACTCGCCCTGGAAAGTTTGGACGTCTTCGGGATGTGATCGATCGCCTCCGCCTGGGAGAGTTCCGATCGATCGCGACACGCGACGTCAACTGGCGTGTGCGTCACGATTTCGTCTGTCAGCGAGAGCGTGGTGCAGCAACGGCAGCAGCAGGCCGGCTACGAGGAACGCGATGAGGAAAGCGGTGTTGTTGTTGTCGGAAACGCACCATACGAGCGCGCCGAGTGCCGACAACACCAGAACCCAGCCGGTACCCCGCGTGAGCGGCGCTCGGTTCGGCCGTCGAATCCACCTCGTTGCCGCTGCGGTGACGACATATGCCACCACAGCCACCGCCACGCCTACTACGACCAACATGACTATCCCCCCGGTTCCACGCTCGCGGCAGTTTCCGTGAGAGTAGTCGCCGACATTCGGAACCCGACTCGGAACTTCACTGCTCATGACGAGGAAGCGCCCGGTGACAGCAGCCTGCGGTGGGGCGTCGTCTACCGGGCGGTGGCAACCCCGGAACCGAGCCCGGAACGGGGGAGCGGATGGTCACGTGCTTCCGGCCGGCACCCGCGCAGGTGCCGGCTGAGAAGCCCTCATGCAACGCGCGGTCCGGCGCGGTTGTTCGCGGGCATGGGTTTCTTGTACGGGTCCACCAGTGACGGCGGGGTGAACCTGGGGGTCCCCCCTGCACGGAGTGCTTGGGGGCGGATGGTGGTCGGCGCCGATCTGCACTTCCCAGTGGGAGTGGTGCAGGAGTCGGTGGTGGTAGCGGCAGAGTAGGACGAGGTTGTCGAGGTCGGTGGGTCCGCCGTCGGCCCAGTGGTGGATGTGGTGTCCTTCGCAGTGGGCGGGCGGGGCGCCGCAGCCGGGGAAGGCACATCCGTGGTCGCGGGCGATCAGCGCGCGGCGTTGTTTCTTGGACACGGTTCTGGTGGTGCGGCCCAGGTTCAGCGGTACGCCGTCGTCCATCACGACCGGGGTGAGGTGGCAGTCGCAGGCGAGGCGGCGGGCGGTGGCGATGGTCAGCGGTCCGAGGTGTGGGAGGCGAGCGACGTCCTTGTCGTGAAATTGTCTGATGCCGAACAGGTCCGGGGTGTCGGCGTCCGCGTCTCGGATCGTCCACTTCTCGTGGTCGTGGTCGTGGTCGTGGTCGTGGTCGTGGTCGTGGTCGTGGTCGTGGTCGTGGCCGTGGTCGTGGTCGGCGCGGGCGAGGTCGCGGGCGTGCACGTGTAGCGACAGGTGGGGGCGCTCGCCGCCCTCGATGGGTGCCTCACCCGAGTCGAGGTAGCGGCGCAGGATCTCGGCGAATGCCTCCGCGCGGCGCTGTCCCGCGGTGCGGGTGGCCGCGGGGTCGTCGTTCGGGTTCCGCGGCTTGGTCAGCGCGGACAGCGCCGTCAAGAGCATCTCGCCGGTGACGGCATCCAAGTCACCCTTGACCGCGACGCGCCCGTTCAACGTCTTCGAGGCGTGGAATTCGTTGCGGTCGCTGTCTTCGCTGGGCGGGAGTTCGTCGGATTCGAAGATCCGCTCGAGCCGCGAGATGCAGGTGCGCACACTCATCGTGGTCGCCGCCGGATTCGCCGCGCAATCCAGGAGCACCTGTCGGCACGACGGAAGGGCCTCGTTCGGCATGCCACGCGGCGGCTGTTCGCAGAACCTGGTGATCAGAGCGGCATGCTCGCCGGAGATGGCGCCGGCGTTGAAGGCGTCAGCCACATCGGGTTCCCGCCGCAACGCCTTCCCCAACGCCAGAATCCGCGCCGCCGCCGGTACTTCCAACAGCGTGTTGGCCGCGAGCCACTGCTTGACACTGCGAAACCCCAGCGTGTCGAACGAGACTGCGCGCTCGTCGATTTCAGCTACCGCGGTCACCCGCAGGGCTTCGAGCTGCTCGATCAGACGCGAGAGATCCACCGTCGTACGCACCAGGTCCAACTCGGCCAGCCCGCGCACATCATCGTGACCGAGCGCCACGAGTGCGGCTGCTGTGGTGTTGAGTCCCCCCGGATTCATGACTCGAGGTTAGTTCGAACTGGTGTTCGAGTCAAGGTGCCGTTTCTTTCTGCGCCCGCCGCACAGCACTGGATATGTGCGGGTCGCACAGTTTCCTCTCTCTCCACTGTTCGCATAGTCCAAGCGGCACCACCCGCTTGCGTGTGACCATGGTCACGAGTCGGCCGGTGTGTCCGCACCGGCTCCGGATTGAAGGAGTGTGGCGTGTCCGTTCCCGGTGTTCCCGAGGGTTTCGACTTCACCGACCCCGATGTCTACGAGCAGCGTCTACCCGTTGCCGAGTTCGCGGCGCTCCGCAAGGCCGCTCCCGTGTACTGGGTGGCGCAGCCTCCGACGAAGGGTGGTTTCGCCGACGAGGGTTATTGGGCGGTGAGCCGGCACGCGGACGTCAAGGAGGTCTCGCGGAAGAGCGATGTCTTCTCGACGTGGGAGAACACGGCCATTGCGCGCTTCTCCGACGACATGCCGCGCGAGACGGTCGAGATGATGCGCCACCTGCTCATCAACAAGGACGCGCCCGAGCACACCAAGCTTCGCAAGATCATCGCCCGGGGCTTCACACCGCGGGCGATCCAGAGCCTGCGTCCGGCATTGAAGGACCGAGCCGAGAAGATCGTGCGGGATGCGGCCGCTGCCGGCACCGGCGACTTCGTCGAACAGGTGGCGTGTGAGTTGCCGCTGCAGGCGATCGCCGAGTTGATCGGTGTGCCACAGGAGGATCGGCACAAGATCTTCGAGTGGTCGAACAAGATGATGGGATACGACGACCCGGAGTTCGCGCAGGAATCTGCGACGGCGTCCGCCGAGATCCTCGCGTACTCGTATGCGATGGCCGAGGATCGGCGCAAGTGTCCGGCCAAGGACATCGTCACGACGCTGGTCGAGGCCGACATCGACGGCGACGCCCTGGCGTCCGAGGAGTTCGGTTTCTTCGTGCTGTTGCTCGCGGTCGCCGGCAACGAGACCACCCGCAACGCGATCACCCACGGGATCATGGCTTTCATGGACAACCCCGACCAGTGGGAGCTCTACCGACGTGAGCGTCCCGCCACCGCCGTCGACGAGATCATCCGGTGGGCCACCCCGGTCGTCGGGTTCCAACGAACGGCATTGACGGACACCGAACTGGGAGGGCAGACAATCCGTGCGGGCGACCGGGTGGTGATGCTCTATTCGTCCGCGAACTTCGACGAGGACGTCTTCGAAAACCCGCTGACGTTCGACATCACCCGCGTAGACAACGATCACCTCAGTTTCGGTGGCACCGGTGCCCACTTCTGCATCGGCGCCAACCTCGCGCGTATGGAGATCGAGTTGATGTTCAACGCGATCGCCGACCACATGCCCGATATCACCAAGCTGGGTGATCCGCGGCGCCTGCGGTCCGGGTGGATCAACGGGATCAAGGAACTGCGGGTGGACTATGGCGGGAAGTGCCCGGTGGCGCACTGACCCTGCCCGGTGGCGCACTGACCCTGCCCGGTCGCGCGCGGTCGGTGACGGTACAGGCGGAGCCCGGCGGTCCCCACCCATCGCACGTGCAACCGGGGTGGTGGGCTGCGCGCCCCCGCGCCGGGGTTTCTCGCGGAGCGGTGGAATGATGCGGGGGTGTTCCAGAACCGCGTGCGTGAGACGACCGGCCCCGTGTGGCGGCCGTTCGCCGGGATCGCCCGCAGGGTGTCGGCGGCGTTCGGGCGATCCAGCCTCGCACTGACGGGACACCGTGAGCACTTCGATCCGGCTCACCCGTGGTTCCTCACCGGCACGGAGCGGGGGAATGCTCACACCCGGATCCGGCCGTGGACGGACGGCAACGAGGTCACGCCGCTGGTCCATGGCAAAACGTACTTCGCGGCCCTGGCGGATGCTCTCCACCGTGCCGGCCCCAACGACCTGGTGCTGTTCACCGACTGGCGCGGCGACCACGATCAACTACTCGTCGAAGGCCTCACCGTGGCCGACGCGTTCGCCGGCGCCGCCCGCCGGGGCGCGACGGTCAGGGGCATCATGTGGCGCTCGCACATCGAGACGCTCGGGTTTCCCGGTCGCCGCAACCGCAAACTCGCCGAGATTCTCGAGGAGGCCGGTGGCGAGGTGATCCTCGATCAACGGGTTCCCTCGCTGGGCAGTCATCACCAGAAGTTCGTGGTGGTGCGCTACGCCGACGACCGCACGCCGGATGTTGCGTTCGTCGGCGGTATCGATCTCGCCCGGGCACGACGCGACGACGCCGACCACTTCGGTGATCCGCGCAGTCGTCCCTTTCCGCCCCAGTACGGCGAGACACCGGCATGGCACGACGCGCAGCTGCAGATCCATGGCCCCGCCGTGCGCGACGTCGAGGACGTGTTCCGCGAGCGATGGGAGGACCCCGCGGCGTTGTCTCGGTTGCCGTGGCACGCGCTGCCGGACATCGTGCGCGGGCTCACCCGGTCGCCGTCCCGATTGCCTTCTCCTGCAGCGCCGCCCGCGCCGTACGGCACCTGTTCGGTGCAGTTGCTGCGAACCTATCCACGTCGCCGGCCGGCCTATCCGTTCGCGCCGAACGGGGAGCGGAGTGCGGCCAGGGCCTACGCGAAGGTGCTGTCCCGTGCCCGCCGCCTGGTGTACGTGGAGGACCAGTACCTGTGGTCGGTGGATGTCGCACGGGTGTTCGCCGAGGCCCTGCGCCGCGAACCGCGACTGCGCTTGATAGCGGTCGTCCCGAAATTCCTCGACGACGACAGCCCCGTCACGATCCCGTCGGCGTTGCTCGGACACTCGTCGGCGCTCGACACCATCCGCGACGCCGGTGGCGATCGCGTGCTGGTGCTCGACCTCGAGAACGACCGGGGCATACCGGTGTACGTGCACTCGAAGGTGTGCATCGTCGACGACACGTGGGCGGCCGTCGGCAGCGACAACTTCAATCGTCGCTCGTGGACCCACGATTCGGAACTGACGGCCGCTGTTGTGGACGCCGAGCGGGACACGCGCGCGCCGGTCGACCCGGCCGGTCTCGGTGACGGTGCGCGGCGTTTCGCGCGTGATCTGCGGCTGCGGTTGGCCCGCGAGCACCTGGGCCGCGACGACGGCGACGACGCGGACCTCATCGACCCGGATCGATTCTTCGACGTGGTGCGGTCCAGTGCCGACGCCCTGGACAGCTGGCACGAGGCTCCCTCGGCGGGTACGCGGCCGGCCGGGCGACTGCGCCGCCATCACATCGACGTGCCGCCGCAGTGGCAGCAGCGTGCTGCCGCCCTCGTCTACCGACTGGTGGTCGACCCGGACGGGCGACCGCTCCGGATGCGTCTGCGCCGCTCCTACTGAGTCGCCCGGCAGGTCGAGGCCACCGCGGGATCCCAGTTGCCGTCCTGGCGTTCGAGCGCTGGTGGTGCGCGCGGCCGTCGGCTGGGCGGGACGGCTACCAGGGCACCTCGCCGGCGTCCTCGAAGAAGCCGCCGGTGGGGCCGTCGTCGGGCAGGATTGCCAGCCGAACGGCGACCGCCGCGCCCTGCTGAGGTGTGCGGACGCCACGGAAGTCGTTCGGGTCGGTGGCCACGAATCCCGGGGCACGCGGCGTTGATCAGGATGTCCGTGCCGACCAACTCCTGGACGTACTGCAACATGACGGCGTTGAGGAAGGTCTTCGGTGTGCGTACGCCACGGCCACCGGACCCGTCGTGGTCTCGCCCAGGGCACCCGCCTGACCGGTCGACGACCCGACGCTGCTCGGCATGTTCACGATCCGTGGTGACGCTCCGCGGCGGAGCAGCGGCAACATGGCGTTGGTGACCCGGACGACACCGATGACGTTGGTTTCCATCACAGTTCGGGCGACGGCGGGGTCCACGGCGGTGGGTTGTTGCGCGGTGTGTCACCGGTGATTCCGGCGTTGTCGACCAGGACGTTCAGGCGGCCTTCACGTTCCGCGATCAGCTCGGCGGCGGCCGTGACGCTGTCGTCGTCGGTGACGTCGAGTGGAACCGCCGATCCCCGGAACGTCGTCCGTGGCACACCTCGAGGAGAACGTGGCCGCCGCCGGAATCGAGCTGTCCGACAACGACTTCGCTGCCCTCACCGACATCGGGCAGACCGACCTCCGTAGACGGTCGAGGCGTGCCCGAATCCGGCCGGGCGGCGCAAGCTCCGGAGAGCCGGGGACTAAGGGCCGACGATGAACTGGGAGCAGCTGACCTGACCAGTGGCGCGCACCAGCACCGGTGGACCGTCGATGCTGGTGGCGTTGCCGGTCACCTCGAAAGTGACGGTCGGCGGCGTGCGGTTGTCGCGGATCGAGGTGTTCTCACCGTCGACTCCGCTGAGTCGGTAGTGCAGACCGTCCAGGCCTGTGAACTGGATCGTGACCGAGGACGGTGACGGGGTCCCGTCCGGGTAGGTGCCGTGGTCGTGGACGAAGACGTCGATGTCGAAGTCCTCACCAGGCCTCTCGCCGCCGGAGTCTTAGTCGGTGAAGTCGCTGGTTCTGGCCGCGTATTCGTAGGACCCGCCGGAGCTGGTGGGGAAGTGGGAACACTCGGCCCGCCGCAGGTCTGGCAGTGCGACTTGCCGGGGCCATGCCCCAGCCACGCGAAGCCATGTGCCCCGTTCGTCAGCCGAACCGATGTGGAGTGTCGCGTCGGTGTCCTCGGAGTACCGGTCCCCACCGCACCCCGCGAGCACCACGATGCCAGCGGCGATCAGGATCGGTCCGGCGCCGCGTCTGCTTCCTCTCTGCACGGACTCTTCGATCAGTTGTGCACGCCGGCGAAGGCCTCGGGCCGGGTTGCCGGCTGTCGGCCGTTGTCGCTCGGGTCGTGGGCGTCCCGGGCGTACTCCTCGGCGGTCACCGGCTCGGGCCCGACGACGCGGGGATCCTTTTCCCGGTCGTGGGCGGCGCCGTCATCCGGCGCGGACGTCATGACCGGCGAAACCGGGTGCGGGTCGGTGCCTTCGGATGAAGCAGGCGCGGTGGCGATCACGCCGGCGGCACCGAGCGCGACAGCACCGAGGAAGGCGCCGAGTAGAACTCTTGTCACATCAGTCCTCCGTCGCAGTGATGATCGCCCGGGCGTGCGCGACGCACTGGCTCGATTCGGTCACGGCAGGTGGGCGAGTGGAACCGTGCTGTCCGGTGGTCCGCACCCGCCCCATTGTCGACCCTTCTCGGGCGAGGGTCGGGATTGAGTCCCGGCGTGTCCGCGGTCCGACAACTCTCCGGCGGGCTCAGCGGTCGAGCGGGAACCGGTAGACACGGGACTCCCGGGCCCGGAAGCCGAGATCCTCGTACAGTCGGTTGGCCGCCACCCGGTCGGGCCTCGATGTCAGGTCCACCGTCCGAGCGCCCGACTCTCGCGCGATCCGCAGCGCCTCGCCGGTGAGCAGGCGGGCGACACCGTGTCCGCGCGCCGCGGTGTCGACGACGACGTCCTCGATTCGTCCCCGGACACCGGAGGGCAGCTGGAGCAGCACCAGTGTCAAGGTGCCGACGATGCCGTGGGCCGTGCGGGCCACCAGCAGCGTGTTGGCGTCGTTGGCCACCATCCGACGGACGGCGTCGTGGTCCACGGGCTCGGCGGTTGACGACAACTGCGGCAGCAGCCTGCCGAGCGCCCCGACGAGCTCGTCACTTGCCGTTGCGATCGCTTCCACCCGAATGTCCATGCCGCGAAGCCTATCCAGCGCCGGCTTCCCACCCGGTGTACTGCGACAGGTGTTGCGCGATCGACTTATAGTCACATAGACTAAAAGCATGACCACGACGAGTGAGGCCCTGACGGCAGTCGAGACCGCCACGACGCCGGACGATCTGTTCGGCTCTGCCGCAACCGATCTCACGGCACAGCGCGCCGCCCGGCGCCGGTTCCACCGGCTGTCGATGCTCATCCACCCGGATCGCGTCGCTCCGGCGGACGCTGCCCGCGCGGCAGCCGCGTTCAGTCGAGCCGCGGAACTGTACCGTCGATGGCAGACCGGGGGAGGCGCGGGAGCGGACGGGGAAGGCGCGACGACCTTGACCGGCCGGGCCGGCAGTTACGTGCTCGGCGCCCGCTGTGCGCGGGGATCCGTCGCCGACGTCTTCCGGGCCGTGGACGGCGACGGGGCGCCCGTCGTGGTGAAGATCCCGCGGGCGGCCGGGTCGAACGTGCTGATCGAGGCCGAACGCCGCGCCCTGTCCGACATCGCGGCGTCGGCGAAAGGCGGCAACGACTGGCTGTTGCCGTACTTTCCGCGCCTGGTCGATCGCGTCACCTGCGTCGACGCGGGCGACGGTGCGCGACGTGCGGTGAACGTCCTCGACGACCTGACCGAGGGCTTCGTGTCGCTCGCCGACATCCGCACGGCCGTTCCGGGCGGACTCGACGGCCGGGACTGGGCGTGGATGCACCGACGGCTGCTCCGCGCGGTCGCCGCCGCGCATCGGGCCGGGTGGGTGCACACCGCCCTCACCGCCGACAACGTGCTGATCCATCCCCAGCGGCACGGTGTGGTCCTGGTGGGCTGGTCGTTCGCGACCCGGCCGGGATCGGTGCCGACCGCGACGATCGGATCGCAGCGCAACGCGTATCCGCCGGAGGCCGCCGACCGCGCTCCAGCGACACCCGCGTGGGACGTCTACATGCTGCACGCGCTGATGCTGGACATGCTCGACGGATCCGCTTCGAAGCCGTTGCGGCGCTTCGCCTCCGGATGCATGCAGGCTCGGCCGCATCGCCGCCCTGAGGCCGCGGATCTGCTCACCGAGTTCGACGACCTCCTCGACCGACTGTACGGGCGGCGCCGATTCCGCCCGTTCACGATGCCCACCACGAAAGGAAAGTGATCCTCATGGGATACGGAAAGTGGGACGACGACACCTACGCCGCGGCCAAGACCTTCCGCGCGGCCCGCGGTCTCGACGACTTCGGCTACACCGCAACGATGCGGACCCGGCCGTACACCGAATGGACGGTCGATCCGAGCCTCGACCCGTTCGGGGTGAGCGTCCGCGAATCACGCGATTCGGCCGGGCACCCGGATTCGCTGCCCATCGCGGTGCTGTTCGACGTCACCGGCTCGATGGGCGTGGTGCCGCGGATCATGCAGGACAAGCTCGGCAAGCTGCACGGTCTGCTGCAGCGGAAGGGGTACGCGGACGACCCGCAGATCCTGTTCGGTGGCATCGGTGACGCCGACTGTGACCGGGTGCCGCTGCAGATCGGCCAGTTCGAGTCGGACAACGCGATGGACGAACAGCTGCGCACCGTCTTCCTGGAAGGCGGTGGCGGCGGCCAGAAATCCGAGAGCTACGAGTTGGCCGCGTATTTCATGACCCGGCACATCGCGACGGACGCGTGGGAGAAGCGGGGGCAGAAGGGCTACCTGTTCATCATCGGCGACGAGTTCAACAAGTCACGGCTGTCGGCGCGTCAGGTCCGCACGGTGATCGGAGACGACCTGCGTCGGGACGTGACGGTCGAATCGGTCTACCGGGAGCTCGAAGAACGCTGGAACGTTTACTTCGTGCTCCCGAATCAGTCGGCCTACTACGACGATCCGGAAATCGCGCGGCACTGGACCCGGCTGCTGGGGGAGCGGTTCCTGAAACTCGACGACCCGGCGGCGGTGTGCGAGCTGATCGCGCTCACCGTCGGCATGGGAGAGGACCGGATCGACCTCGGCGAGGGTCTGGCGGACCTGCGTGACATCGGCTCGGTGGCCGAGGCCGACTCGGTCGGCACCGCGCTGGTGACGCTCGGCGCGGGCCGCGCGCCGGTGACGACCGCGCGGGTGCCACTCGGCGACGCCGACGATGACGACGTCTCGTTCACCTGACACCACCCGGCTGGCCCCGGCCCGGCACGAGCCGGGACCAGTCCCACCTCGGAAGGAACGCACCGTGAGCGAGATCTTCGGAGACCGCGACATCATCGTGGTCGACCTCGGCTTCGGGGACGCCGGCAAGGGCGCCACCGTCGACTGGCTGTGCGCACCGGAAACCGGCCTGGACGTGGCCGCCGTCGTCCGCTTCAACGGCGGCGCGCAGGCGGCCCACAACGTCGTCACCGACGGCCGCCACCACACCTTCTCGCAGTTCGGGGCGGGCACGTTCTCCGAGGTGCCGACCGTGCTCTCGCGTCACGTGCTCGTCGAACCGATCGCGCTCGCCGCCGAGGCGCGCGCACTGGCCGCACTGGGGGTGGCGAACCCGCTGCGACTGCTGCACGTCGACGCCCGCGCCCTGCTCACCACGCCGATTCACGTGGCCGCGAACCGGGCCCGAGAGGATGCGCGCGGTGTGGGCCGGCACGGATCGTGCGGCAAGGGCATCGGTGAGACCGCCGCCTACGCGCTGACGCACCCGGACGCGCCCACGGTGGGCGATTGCCGGACTCCGGCCGCATTGCGCCGCAAACTGGAAGCGCTGGCGGCGCACTACCGGCCACTGCTGGCCGACGGTCGGCACCCGTTCCCCGGAGTCGACGACATGGTCGCGCTGTACGTCGAGTTCGCGGCTGCGGTGCGCGTCACCGACGACGGCGATCTCGCGGATCTCGCGGCACGCGGGCGGCTCGTGTTCGAGGGCGCGCAGGGTGTGTTGCTCGACGAGTGGCGCGGTTTCCACCCACACACCACATGGTCGACGGTCGAGCCCTCCCATGCGCGGAAGCTGATCGACCGACTCGGTCGCCGCGGCTACGTGCTGGGCGTGACGCGCACCTACACCACCCGGCACGGGGCCGGGCCGCACCCCACCGAGGATCCGGCGCTCGCGGCCGCGCTCCCCGAACCACACAACGGCACAGGCGACTACCAGGGGGCCTTCCGGGTGGGGCACCTCGACGAGGTGCTGCTCCGGTACGCGGTGGAGGTGTGTGGAGGCGTCGACGGCCTCGCGGTCACCCACCTGGACGCGGTCGAGCGCGCGGCGGCGGCCGGGACACCGATCCGGGCAGGGCAGTGCTATCGCCATGTGGGAGAACGGCTCCCGTTGGGACCCGCACAGGACCTGGCGTATCAGCAGCGCCTGACCGAGACGCTGGGCCGAGTCACCGTCGCCCAGGTGCCGCTGCCGACCGGCCGCGCGGAACTTCTCGCGCACTTGGAAACGGTGGCCGGGGCACCGGTGGCCGTTGCCGCGGACGGCCCGGACCGGGCCGCCCGCACCATCGCCTCGGCACTTGCCGCATGATCGCGGGTATGGACCAGTCCGCCGTCTCCGTCGATGTGCTCGCGTTCCGGTTCGGTAACCCCGAACCCGGGAAGCTGCGATTCGCGGTCGCTCCCCGCCGCTGGGAGCCGTACACCGGGCAGCTCGCGCTGCCCGGTGTACTCCTCGGCGCCGGGGAACGACTCCGGGACGCCGCCCGCCGCGCGGTCACCAGCAAACTCGGCATCCCCGACGACGCGATCGTCGCGATCGGTCAGCTCGCGGTGTTCGACGAGCCCCACCGCGATCCCCGCGGACCGACACTCTCGGTGACCATGTGGGCGGTGGTCACCGGCGCCGACTTCCGCGTCACCGCCGACACCGCGGTGCAGTGGCGGCCCCTCGACGCGCCCGGGGACCTGGCCTTCGATCACAACCGCATCGTCGCCGACGGCCGTGCGGTCGCGGGAAGCCGCCTGCTCTGGCACGACATCACGTTCACCCGCGCGCTGCTGGGCCCGGAGTTTCCCGCGACGTACGCGGTGGAGGTCACCACCGCGCTCACCGGAACACGGCCCGACGCAGGCAATCTCAACCGCACCCTCAAAGCACTTCCCGGCCTCGAACGCACCGACGAACGCGTCCGCGTCCAGGCCACGGGACGCCCGGCCGTCGTCTGGCGGTGGGTCGCCGACTAGGTCGCTCGTCGCCGCGGGCCGGCCGCTCGGATCGAAGCCACCGCCGCGTCGACGATCTCGTCCAGCTCGCGCGCGGCATCCACGGGCACGCCGTTCTCGTCCGGGCCGAGCGGTTCCAGCGCCGCCAACTGGGATTCCAGCAGCGCCGCCGGCATGAAGTGGCCGGTGCGCTGGTCGAGGCGGTGTGCGATCACCGCGGGATCTGCCGTCAGCTGCACGAAGAACACATCGAACGCGCTGCGGCGCAGCACGTCACGATGACCGTGCTTCAGTGCCGAGCAGGCGACGACGCCCCCGGTGCCGGCGCCGCAGTGGTTCGCCAACCAGTCGCCGACCGCCTCGAGCCACGGCTGCCGGTCGGCATCGTCGAGAGGTATCCCGCGCGTCATCTTCGCGACGTTCCGTGGCGGGTGCAGGTCGTCGGCGTCGATCCACGGCAGCTCCAGCCGCCCCGCGAGACGGCGCGCGACCGCGGTCTTGCCGACCCCCGACACCCCCATGACGACCACACACCGCCGTGTCCAGGCCACCGCCATCACGTCTCCCACCGTTCGGGTGCTGCGGATCCGACGTCATGGTAGGACCGTCCGCACCGCATCGTGCGGCGGTCACCACCATCCGGACGCGGGACCGAGAACACGATCGAGGTCCGGTGTCAGTGTGCGCACGTAGGACGCCGTGAGGTGGTTGGAGTCCCGGTAGATCAGCACGTTGCCCTCGATCACTCGGCAGCGGTCGGGGCCGCAGACGGCGTCCGAGAGGTCGAGCAGCCGAACGTTCGGCAGTCCGTCCGCCGCGGCCTGCGCGGGATCGACCTCCGAGAAGACCTGGGCGCGATCGATGCCGCAGGAGTCGGCGTCGCCGCCCCGGCCGGCCAGACAGTCCGCGGCCCGCCACTGGATCCCTTCGAGTTCGAGCCACGGCGTGTCCCGAATCCCGATGAGCGGTAGTTCGCGCTCGGCGAGCGCTCGCCACAATGCGACGTAGTTGTCGGGCGTGAAGTCGCCGGCGGCGCCCTCGGGGTTCGGCCGCGTGGACGTGCTGAAGACGATGTCGGGGCGGGTCGCACCGAGCGCGTCGAGGACGGTGAAGGTCCACTCGTCGCACTCGCCGACCTCGGCGTCGGGGCCCGGCGGCAGCACCGCCGGACAGCCGACCTTCAGATATGTTTCCACCCGGAAACGGTGCTGACGGCCGAGCTCGTCGAGCGCCGGCAGCCAGTGCTCGGCGTGTGAGCCGCCGATGAGCGCGATCGAGCGATCGGCGTCCGGGTCACCGTAGGTGCACGTGAGCGCGTCGGTCTCGCCGAACTGCGACATGCAGCCGTCGAGGGTCGCCGCCGGCAGGTCGGCATGCGCGACGAAGCGGGACGGCTGCTCCCGGACACGGGGGGCGTCCACGCCGGACACCAGCGCCGCCGCACCGGGGTAGAGCTGCGGATCGAGCTCGGTCTGCTCGGCCCACTGCTCGGAGCGGTGATCGATGAATCGGCTCCAGGTGAACGACCCCACGGTGGTCGCCACCGCGATCGTGGCCACGAGGGCGACGAGTGCGGTGCGGGTACGCCCGGACTCGGACGGCCGGCGGATCGGGGTCTCGATCAGACGCGTGGTGAGCTCCGCGAGGACGAGCGAGAGCCCGATCACGAGGAGCCCGCCGTACAGACCCACGCTCGTTTCGTCGCGCAGCACGAGGTAGGCGATCAGGATCGGCCAGTGCCACAGGTACAGCGAGAAGGCGACGGATCCCAGGCGCAGCAGCGGGCGGGTCTCGAGCAAGCGGGTGACGGGATCGAGGCCGCGATCGGGATCGCGCTCGCCGGATCCGGCCACGATCAGCGCGAGCGCGGCGCCCACCGGCACCAGCGCCCACGGTCCGGGGAACAGGCTGCGGCCGTCCAGCAGCATCCCGCACGCGAACACCACGACGATGCCGGCGACCGACAGCATGATCCGCCACGCGCGCGGCACCCGCAGTTTCGGTGCGATGCACGCCAGCACCCCGCCCGCGAGCAGCTCCCACAGCCGGGCTCCGGTGTCGTAGTACAGCCACGACTGCGGCATGGAGCTGACCGTCGCGTATACCAGCGACGCCACGGTCAGCGCGGCCAGCAGGAGCGTGAGCGGACCGCGCACCGGCCGTCCGCGGGCACGGAGCAGCCACGCCGCGCCGAACACGACGACGAGCGCCGCCAGATAAAACTGCCCCTGCACCGCGATGGACCACAGGTGTTGCAGCGGACTGACCGAGGGATCGGCCGCCAGGTAGTCGCTCGCGGTGTCCGCGAGATGCCAGTTCTGCAGGAAGAACATCGACGCCGTCGTCTGCTTCGCGGTCTCGTACCACGCCGTCGCGGGGTGGTGCAGGACCGTGAAGACGCCCACCGCGGCGAGGACCACGACCAGCGGCGGCCCGAGGCGTCGTGTGATTCGTCGCACGACCGGCACCGGATCGAGGGGATTCGGCGATTCGGCGGCCCGCAGGAGCGAACCGACGAAGAAGAAGCCGGACAGCACCAGGAAGATGTCGACGCCGCCGGACACCCGGCCGAACCACACGTGGTAGACGACGACCAGGGCGATCGCGAGACCCCGAAGGCCGTCGAGATCATTGCGGTGAGCTGGGCGAACCGGGGTTGCGGAGCCCACTGGACCCGAGAACGGGACGGTGGTGCGGGCGGACACGCAATCCTCTCCGGTCGGCTGCAGGGCAGATCTTGTCGAGCGCCGACCGCGAGGCGCCGTCGGAAGCCTCCTCACGTTACCTGCCGTGCGAGCGCGCTGCCCGGCTCGCTTACAGTCGGGCGGCGTGAACCCCCTGCGCATGCCCTCCGAACGGATCGTCCAGCTCGACACGACGCACCTGTGGCACCCCTACGGTGCGTTCCCGGCATCGACCGCCCCGCTCGTCGTCGAGTCCGCGTCCGGTGCCCGGCTGACCCTCGCCGACGGCACCGAGCTGGTCGACGGCATGAGTTCGTGGTGGTCGGCGGTCCACGGCTACCGCCACCCGGTGCTCGATGCGGCCGTCACCGACCAGCTCGGCCGGATGAGCCACGTGATGTTCGGGGGCCTCACCCACGCGCCGGCCGCGCGGCTCGCCGAACTGCTGGTCGAGATCACCCCCGCGGGCCTGGACAAGGTCTTCCTCGCCGACTCCGGGTCCGTGTCGGTGGAGGTGGCCGTGAAGATGTGTCTGCAGTACTGGCGGAGCAGGGGCAGGCCCGACAAGCATCGCCTGATCACGTGGCGGGGCGGCTACCACGGGGACACCTTCGCACCGATGAGCGTGTGCGACCCCGACGGCGGCATGCATTCGATGTGGACCGACGTGCTGGCGCGGCAGGTGTTCGCACCGGCGCCACCGCGGGACTTCGACCCGTCCTACGTCGCCGAGTTCGAGCGGACCGTCGGCGAGCACCGGGACGAACTGGCGGCGGTCATCGTCGAGCCGGTGGTGCAGGGCGCCGGCGGAATGCGGTTCCACCACCCCCACTACCTGAGCGAACTTCGACGCATCTGCGACGAGTACGACCTGCTGCTGGTGTTCGACGAGATCGCGACCGGCTTCGGTCGCACCGGCGAGCTGTTCGCGGCCGATCACGCCCGGGTGGCGCCCGACGTGATGTGTGTCGGCAAGGCCCTCACGGGCGGCTACCTCACGCTGGCCGCGACACTGTGCACCACCGAGGTGGCCGAGACGATCAGCGCCGGCGAGGCCGGCGGCGTCATGCACGGTCCGACGTTCATGGGCAACCCGATGGCGTGCGCGGTCGCGGTGGCGGCGGTGGAGCTGTTGCTCTCGCGGGACTGGCGAAGCGAGGTGGCGGCGCTCGGGGCGGGCCTCGAGCGCGGTCTCGCGGCCGCGCGGGATGTGCCGGGGGTGGTGGACGTCCGGGTGCTCGGCGGCATCGGGGTCGTCGAGCTCGACGCCCCGGTGGACATGCAGACGGCGACCGACGCCGCGGTCGGGGCGGGGGTGTGGCTGCGACCGTTCCGGAACCTGATCTACGCGATGCCGCCGTACGTGTGCACCGCCGCGGAGGTCGAGGGCATCGCAGCCGGGATGGTTGCCGCCGCG
Source organism: Rhodococcus sp. SGAir0479 (assembly GCF_005484805.1). NCBI lineage: Bacteria > Bacillati > Actinomycetota > Actinomycetes > Mycobacteriales > Nocardiaceae > Rhodococcus > Rhodococcus sp. SGAir0479. The sequence goes on along the minus strand of NZ_CP039432.1, from coordinate 2,030,510 downwards.
CGCAGCCAGTCGCAGACCTCCGTCGAAATGTGATCTACGTCGCTACAGTCCGGGTGTGGACAGCGACGAGGTGCCTCGTGCCCGACCGGTGACCGGGCTGCTCGTGTTCGCCGGCGTGGTGGCGGGTGTAGTCGGGGCCCTGGTGTGGCACCTCGCCGCGGCTCCCGTGAATCCGGGGTGGCTGCCCACTCTGGCGCTGTTCTCGGGCACCGGGGCGGCGGTCGGGTGGTTCGTTGCCGCGTGCGCCAACGCCGAGGGGTGGCGCGTGGTGCGTGCCCCGGTCGCCGGTCCGGGGCCGCTCGTGGTGGCGGTGTGCGGTACGGCTCTCGTTGCGGGGCTGTGCCTCGCGTGGGTCTGGTCGCTGACGCCGCCGCCCCTACCGCCCGCCGCCGGGTCGTCGTCCGGGTCTCCGGCGGCGGATCCGGACGGCGACACCCCGGTGCGGCAGCCGGGCGGGCTCGGCACTCCGCTCTGCGGAGACGCCGGGGTGATGTGCGTGTTCGTGGGTACCGAAACCGAAACTGAAACCGGGACCGGAGCCGAGGCCTCGGCGCCGCCCGTTCCGGAGCGTGTCGGCGTCGGCTCGCCGTGGCTGACACTGCCGATCCTGTCGGTGCTCGTGTCCTCGGCCACCGCCGTGCCGGTGCTGGCCGGCGGGGTTCGTGTCGTGCGCTGGGCGGTCCGCCGGGACTGACGCAGGGGTGCAGCCAAGCCCACTTGAACGGCGTTCAAGTGGGCTTGTATGGTGCTGCGGGTGGGTAATGATCACGCCGAGAACGATGCAGGCACCGTGCTGGACTGGCTGGACGACGTCGAGACGGCGCGCCGCGCGGCCGGACTGCGCCGAGTGCTCCGGCCTCGCCGCGAGGACGACCCGGTGACCGACCTGGCGTCGAACGACTACCTGGGTCTGGTGCGCCACCCCGAGGTGATCGCGGGTGCCGTGGACGCGGTCCGCCGATGGGGCGGGGGAGCGACCGGCTCGCGGCTGGTGACGGGCACGACGTCGGACCACGACCTCCTCGAGCGCGAGTTGGCGCGCTTCGTCGGCGCCGAAGCGGGGCTCGTCTTCGCCAGCGGCTATGCCGCCAATCTCGGTGCCGTGACGGCACTGTCGGGTCCCGGATCGCTCGTCGTCTCCGACGCCGGCTGCCATGCCTCCCTCGTCGACGCGTGCCGGCTGTCGCGGGCACGGGTGGTCGTCGCGCCGCACGCCGACGTCGACTTCCTGCGCCGCACCCTGGCCGAGCGGGAGGAGGACCGCGCCCTCGTGCTCACCGACTCCGTCTTCAGTGCCGACGGCGACCTCGCGCCACTGGCACGGATGCACCGAGTGTGCCGCGAACACGGCGCCGTCCTGGTGGTCGACGAGGCCCACGGCCTCGGCGTCCGCGGCCGCGGCGGGCGGGGGCTGGTCGCCGAGGTGGGCCTGGCCGGGGAGCCGGACGTCGTCGTCACCGCGACGCTCTCGAAGTCCCTCGCCAGTCAGGGCGGCGCGGTGCTCGCGTCGGCGCGGGTGCGGGCGCACCTCGTCGACGCGGCGCGGACGTTCATCTTCGACACGGGACTGGCGCCGGCGGCGGTGGGCGCGGCGCGAGCCGCGCTGTCCGTGCTGGTCCGCGAGCCCGAGCGGGCGACCGCGGTCCTGGACCGCGCCCGGGACCTCGCGCGGATCACCGGCGGCGCGGAGCCCGAATCCGCCGTCGTGTCTGTCGTGCTGGGGGACCCGGACGTCGCGGTCGCGGCGGCCGCGGCGTGCCGCGACCGGGGACTGCACGTGGGTTGTTTCCGGCCGCCGTCGGTGCCGGAGGGCACGTCGCGATTGCGCCTGACCGCGCGCGCGACACTCGGGGAGTCCGAGATGGCGCACATCGAAACCGTTCTGGCCGAAGTGCTTTCCGGCCTGCAGGTGGGGGCCCCGGCGTGAGCGTCCTGCTGGTGTCCGGAACGTCCACCGACGTCGGCAAGACGGTCGTCACGGCGGCCCTGGCCGCGGCGGTGCTTCGGAGCGGATGTTCGGTGGCGGTGTGCAAGCCCGCCCAGACCGGTGAGATGCCCGGCGCCCCGGGCGATCTGGCCGAGGTCGTCCGGCTGGCCGGGGACGCCACGACCGTCGAGCTGGCGCGCTATCCCGAACCACTCGCCCCGGACACGGCCGCTCGGCGCGCCGGGCAACCGATGGTGACCCGGGACGAGGTCGTGTCGGCGGTGCGGGAACTCGATGCGCGACACGACGTGACGCTCGTCGAGGGTGCCGGCGGGTTGTTGGTCCGTCTCGGCGCCGACGGATTCACCGTGCGCGATGTGGCCGCGGACTTGAACGCACCGGTCGTGGTGGTGGCGGCGCCGGGTCTCGGTACGCTCAACCACTGCGCGCTCACCGCCGAGGCGCTCGCCTCCGCGGGCGTACCCTGCAGCGGCTTCGTGCTCGGGTCGTGGCCGAATGATCCCGACCTGGCGGCCCGCTGCAATCTCGAGGACCTGCCGGCGGTCACGGGCTCGCCGCTGGTCGGACGCGTACCGCACGGTGTCGCGGGGCCCGACGTCACAGCGTTCCGGGCGGGGGCCACGGGGTGGTTCGACCCGGACTGGCTTCGCGCAGCACTGCTCACACGATGATGCGGCCGTCGAGGGCCGCCGCCGCGTCCTCGTCCGAGGACGCGCAGAAACAGTCGGTGATGTGCGGACACGGTTGGCCCCGTTGCACGCAGCCCTGACGTCGGACGGCTGCTCGCGCTGTGGAAGTTCGAAGCCGACGGAACAGGGTGGTTTCCCGAAGATGGGCGCAGGGCGTGGAGCAGTGGACGCGGCCGGTTCGGCGGTGACAGTCGCCGAACGCACGCGACCCCGGGTCCGACACCGATCGGTGTCGGACCCGGGGTCGGGTGGGAGGGTCTGCTAGCCGGTCACGGCCGCCGACTCGCTCTCCGGTGCGCTGGTGCGGATGAGGTGGTCGAACGCGGACAGTGCCGCGGTCGCGCCGGCACCGGCGGCGATGACGATCTGCTTGTACGGCACCGTGGTGCAGTCGCCCGCGGCGAACACGCCGGGCACGGACGTCTGACCGCGATCGTCGACGACGATCTCGCCGCGCGGCGACAGCTCGATGCTCCCCTTCAACCACTCGGTGTTGGGCAGCAGGCCGATCTGCACGAACACGCCCTCGAGTTCGAGCGTGCGGGACTCGTCGGTGGTGCGGTCCTTGTAGCTGAGGCCGGTCACCTTGCCGCCGTCGCCGATCACCTCGGTGGTGAGCGAGCTCAGCAGGATGTCGACGTTGGGCAGACTCCGCAGCTTGCGCTGGAGCACCTCGTCGGCGCGCAGCGCCGAATCGAACTCGATCAGCGTCACGTGCGCGACGATGCCGGCGAGGTCGATCGCGGCCTCGACACCCGAGTTGCCGCCACCGATCACGGCGACGCGCTTGCCCTTGAACAGCGGGCCGTCGCAGTGCGGGCAGTACGTGACGCCCTTGTTGCGGTACTCGGTCTCGCCGGGCACGTTCATCGAGCGCCAGCGCGCACCGGTCGACAGGACCACGGTACGGGCCAGCAGGGACGAGCCGCCCTCGAGCTCCACCTCGACCAGGCCGTTGTCGGTGGCGGCCGGGACCAGCTTGGCGGCCCGCTGGGTATTCATGATGTCGACGTCGTACTGTCGGACGTGGTCCTCGAGCGCGGCGCCGAACTTCGGTCCCTCGGTGTAGGGCACCGAGATGTAGTTCTCGATCGCCATCGTGTCGAGCACCTGACCGCCGAACCGCTCGGCGGCGATGCCGGTGCGAATGCCCTTGCGGGCGGCGTAGATCGACGCGGCGGCGCCGGCCGGGCCACCGCCGACGACGAGCACGTCGAACGGATCCTTCTCGGCGATCGCGGCGGCGGCACGGTCCGCCGCACCCACGTCGAGCTTGCGGACGATCTCCTCGAGGCTCATCCGGCCCGAGTCGAACAGCTCGCCGTTGAGGTAGACAGTGGGAACCGCCATGACCTGGCGACCGTCGACCTCGTCCTGGAACAGCGCGCCGTCGATCGCGACGTGGCTGATGTTGGCGTTCAGCACCGACATCAGGTTCAGTGCCTGCACCACGTCGGGGCAGTTCTGGCACGACAGGGAGAAGTAGGTCTCGAAGTGGAACGTGCCCTCGAGGTCGCGGACCTGCTCGAGCAGCTCGGGCGCTTCCTTCGACGGGTAGCCGCCGACCTGGAGCAGCGCGAGCGCGAGCGAGGTGAACTCGTGGCCCAGCGGGATGCCGGCGAAGCGGACCTCGATGTCGGTGCCGACGCGGCGGATGGCGAACGAAGGTCGACGCTCGTCGTCGTCGAGACGGTCGTAGGTGATCTTGTCCGACATCGCCGCGATCTCGGTGAGCAGTTCGGCGAGTTCGGCCGACTTGGGTCCGTCATCGAGGGAGGACACGAGCTCGATCGGCAGGGTCAGCCGCTCGAGAAGGGACTTCAGTTGGCCGGCGAGGGAAGCGTCGAGCATGCGGATCTACTCCATCCATGGGGAGGACTGTGATCTGGGGGTGGACCGGGGGACGGTGCGTCCGGAAGAGGAGTCGGGGCGCTGCTGACCGCGCCGCCGGAGGTGGGGCCGTGCCCAGCGGGGGCACGGGCCCGGACGGATCCGGGCCCGTGCCGCCGGTGTGGCTACGTCGGAGCCGAAATCAGATCTTGCCGACGAGATCCAGCGACGGAGCGAGGGTGTCCTCGCCCTCTTCCCACTTGGCCGGGCAGACCTCGCCCGGGTGCGAGCGGACGTACTGGGCGGCCTTGACCTTGCGGACCAGCTCGGCGGCGTTGCGGCCGATGCCCTCCGCGGTGACCTCGGTGAACTGGATGACGCCGTCCGGGTCGACCAGGAACGTGCCGCGGTCGGCCAGGCCCTGGTTCTCGCGGAGCACCTCGAAGTTGGTGCTGATCTCGAGGGTCGGGTCGCCGATCATCGCGTACTGGATCTTGCCGATCGTGTCGGAAGAGTCGTGCCACGCCTTGTGCGTGAAGTGCGTGTCGGTGGACACCGAGAAGACCTCGACGCCGAGACGCTGCAACTCCTCGTAGTGATCGGCAAGGTCACCGAGCTCCGTCGGGCAGACGAAGGTGAAGTCGGCCGGGTAGAAGAAGAAGATCGCCCACTTGCCCTTGACGTCCTCGTCGGACACATCGATGAACGCGCCGTTCTTGTACGCGGTCGCGGAGAAGGGCTTGATCTGCTTGTTGATCAGGGCCATTTGAACCTCTGTTCGGTCGAGTTGGATACCAGACGTCCTAGAGGTTATCCAAGATCCATAGATAGTTCCAATCTATGAGGTCTATTTCATACATACCCTTCACCTATCAATCGCGGCGCGGGCGACGGCGGCGTCGTCGCCCGTCAGGATGACCGGTCGATCACGGTCTCCGCGTAGTGCTCCAGCTTGGCGATCTTCTGCGCCAGCGGTTCGGTGTCGGGGGCGACCTCGTACGCATTGCGGAAGCCCACGATGACGTCGGTGACCCCCTTGTCCTCGAGGCGGGCGACCCCGTCGACCGTGAACCCGTCCGCGGACGCGACGTGGATCTCGAACGGGCTGTCCGCCTTGCCTTCTGCCGCGCGCAGCTTCTGCAGCTTCTCGAGCATCCGATCGAGCTCCTCGGGATCACCGCCGGCGTGCGTCCACCCGTCTCCGCGCACCACCGCGCGACGGAGCGCGGCCTCGCTGTGTCCGCCGATCAGGATCGGTATGGGCCGGCTCGGGACGGGATTCAGCTTGATGGACGGTACGTCGAAGATCTCGCCGTGGTACTCGAAGTAGCCGCCGCCGGTGAGGCCCCGGACGATGTCGATCGCCTCGTCCGTCCGCCGCCCGCGCCGCTCCCACGGCACTCCCAGGGCCTGGAAGTCGTCGGGCCACGGGCTCACTCCGACGCCCAGTCGCAGCCGGTTGCCGGTCAGGTAGGCCACCGAGGCGGCCTGCTTGGCCACCAGTACCGGAGGGCGCACGGGCAGCTTGAGCACGAAGGTGGTGAACCGCAGCGTGCTGGTCGCCATGCCCAGTGCCGTCGCCAGGATCATCGCCTCCACGAACGGCTTGTTCTCGAGGAACTCACGGCTGCCGTCGGGTGTGTACGGGTAGACGGAGTCGGACTCCTCCGGGTAGCAGATGCTGTCGGCGATGGTCATCGAGTCGAATCCGACCCGTTCGGCCGCCTGTGCGAGCGGCACGTAGAAGTCGGGGTCGGTCATCGACTCCGCATAGGTGAAACGCACGGTGTGGGCTCCTTCGGTGGATGAGGTTCGGCGTGAACACACATCCTGAAGTGGTGTAGATCACAAGTCAGCTCCCCTCCCGCTGCGTGGGAAGTCGGGGTGCCCCCGGATCTCGGGAACGGCGGCACGCCCGGTACTCCTCGAGTACTGTGAGTGGCGTCACAACGTGTAGGCAGATCGGGCAGCGGGCCGGGGCCCTCCCTCTGCACGATCCGTCCGACGAATCGACCGACATGTGTTCGGAGGTACGGATGACCACCACCGAAGTGATGGAGTTGCAGCGCACCATCGGGCAGCTGCGCCAGTGCGTAGGGTCACTGCGCAATGTCTACGGCGACGCCTCCGCGGTGCGTCGACTCGCCAACGACGTCGATCGTCTCGATATCGACGCCGGCGAGCTCAGCGAATCGCCCCCGCGACCCACCGCCCACGCCACGTCCGAGCGGGTGCAGGTGCCCGACACCCCGTACGACCGCGCACTGTGGCAGGGCGTGGACGACGAGGGGCTCGGCGGCAACCCGCACGAGCGCACGTGAGGACGCCGCGCGTGACCGAGATCGGCGCGCCGCCGCCGGCTCGGGCGTCCATCGCTGCCCGCACCCTGCGCACCGACCGGTGGTGGCTCGCACCCGCGCTCACGACGCTGGGGCTCGCGGCCTTCGTGGTGTACGCGACCATCCGTTCGTTCGTGCGCACCGCGTACTGGGTCGACGACTACCACTACCTCACGCCCTTCTACTCGCCGTGCATCAGCGCGTCGTGTGTGCCGGGTGCCAGTCACTTCGGCACCTGGGTGGGCGAGCTGCCGATGTGGATTCCGCTCGGATTCCTCGTGCTGCCGTTCCTGCTCGGCTTCCGGCTGACCTGCTACTACTACCGCAAGGCCTACTACCGGTCGATCTGGTTGGCGCCGCCGGCATGCGCCGTCGCCGAACCGCACTCGCGGTACACCGGCGAGACCCGACTGCCGCTGATCGTGCAGAACTCGCACCGGTACTTCTTCTACGTCGCGCTCGTGGTCTCGGTGGTCAACACGTACGACGCGGTGCGGGCGTACCAGGGGCCCGACGGCGGTTTCGGTCTCGGCCTCGGCAGCCTGATCATCACCGCGAACGTCATCCTGCTGTGGGCGTACACCCTGTCGTGCCATTCGTGCCGGCACGTGACGGGTGGACGCCTCAAACACTTCTCGGCACACCCGGTCCGCTACCGGCTCTGGACCTGGGTGAGTGCCCTCAACACCCGGCACATGCAGTTGGCGTGGACCACGCTGGGGACGCTGGTCGTCACCGACTTCTACATCATGCTCGTCGCGAGCGGCACCATCTCGGACCTGCGACTGATCAACTGAAACACCGATTTCCGCTTCACCGACGAGTCACCGACAGGGGGAGTGCATGGTGGACATCGAACGGCACAGCTACGACGTGGTCGTCATCGGCGCCGGAGGGGCCGGGCTGCGCGCGGTGATCGAGGCCCGCGAGCGGGGACTGTCGGTGGCGGTGGTGTGCAAGTCGCTGTTCGGCAAGGCGCACACCGTCATGGCCGAGGGGGGCTGTGCGGCCGCGATGGGCAACGCGAACTCGAAGGACAACTGGCAGGTCCACTTTCGCGACACGATGCGCGGGGGCAAGTTTCTCAACAACTGGCGGATGGCCGAACTGCACGCCCGCGAGGCGCCGGACCGGGTATGGGAGCTCGAGACCTACGGGGCGCTGTTCGACCGCACCGAGGACGGCCGCATCAGCCAGCGGAACTTCGGCGGGCACACCTACCCGCGGCTCGCGCACGTCGGCGACCGTACCGGGCTCGAACTGATCCGCACGATGCAGCAGAAGATCGTCTCACTCCAGCAGGAGGACTTCGCCGCGACCGGGGACTACGAGGCCCGCGTGCGGGTGTTCGCCGAGTGCACGGTGACCGACCTGCTCAAGGACGGGGACCGGATCGCGGGCGCCTTCGGTTACTGGCGGGAGTCGGGCCGTTTCGTGGTGTTCGAGGCGCCCGCCATCGTGATGGCGACCGGCGGCATCGGCAAGTCGTTCAAGGTGACGTCCAACTCGTGGGAGTACACCGGCGACGGCCACGCGCTCGCGCTCCGTGCCGGCGCGAATCTCATCAACATGGAGTTCGTCCAGTTCCACCCCACCGGGATGGTCTGGCCGCCCAGCGTCAACGGCATCCTCGTGACCGAGGGGGTGCGCGGGGACGGCGGGGTCCTCAAGAACTCCGAGGGGGAGCGGTTCATGTTCTCCTACATTCCCCCGGTCTTCAAAGGTCAGTATGCGGAGACCGCGGAGGAGGCCGACCGCTGGTACGAGGACCCGGACGCCAACCGGCGCACTCCGGACCTGCTGCCGCGCGACGAGGTCGCCCGAGCCATCAACTCCGAGGTCAAGGCCGGGCGGTCCACCCCGCACGGCGGGGTCTACCTCGACATCGCGTCCCGCATGCCAGCGGCCGAGATCGTCCGCCGGCTGCCGTCGATGCACCACCAGTTCAAGGAACTCGCCGACGTCGACATCACCAAGGAGCAGATGGAGGTCGGCCCCACGTGCCACTACGTGATGGGCGGAATCGAGGTCGACCCCGACACCGGTTCCTCCACGGTCGCAGGGCTCTTCGCGGCGGGGGAGTGCTCGGGCGGCATGCACGGTTCCAACCGGCTGGGCGGCAACTCGCTGTCCGACCTGCTGGTCTTCGGGCGCCGCGCGGGGCTCGGCGCGGCCGACTACGTGCAGTCGCTCGGGGCGCGCCCGGTCATTGCCGACGCCGACGTCACCGCCGCGGCGCGGGCGGCCGTCGCCCCGTTCGATCCTCCCGAGTCCGGTGCCGGGGAGAACCCCTACGCCCTCCACACGGAACTGCAGCAGACGATGAACGACCTGGTCGGCATCATCCGGAGCGAGCCGGAGGTGGAGCGGGCGATCGCCGCGCTCGACGACGTCAAGTCGCGGTTGCCCGGAGTGACGGTCGAAGGGCACCGGCAGTTCAATCCCGGTTGGCACCTCGCGCTCGACCTGCGCAACATGGTGCTGGTCAGCGAGTGCGTTGCACGGGCCGCCCTCATGCGCACCGAGAGCCGCGGCGGGCACACTCGCGACGACTACCCGGACATGGATCCGGAGTGGCGATCGACGCTTCTGGTGTGCAGCACGGTGTCGGGTGACCCGGTGCTGGACGAGCCCGGCGCGGTGCCCGACGTCATCGTCACCCGCGAGCAGCAACCCCCGATGCGAGCCGACCTGTTGGCGCTGTTCGACATCGACGAACTGGGCAAGTACTACACGGACGCCGAGATCGCCGGGCATCCGGGAAGGACGGCCTGACATGGGCTACGACGCGAGGTTCCGGGTGTGGCGCGGCGACGCGTCCGGCGGCGGCCTGCAGGACTACACCGTGGAGGTCAACGAGGGCGAGGTGGTGCTCGACATCATCCACCGCATCCAGGCCACGCGAGCGCCCGACCTGGCGGTGCGCTGGAACTGCAAGGCCGGTAAGTGCGGCTCGTGTTCGGCGGAGGTCAACGGTCGGCCCAAGCTGATGTGCATGACACGGATGTCGACCTTCGCCGAGGACGAGGTCGTCACGGTCACCCCGGTGCGCACGTTCCCGGTGATCCGGGACCTCGTCACCGATGTCTCGTTCAACTACGCCAAGGCACGTGAGATCCCGGCGTTCGCGCCCCCTGCGGGGCTGGGTCCGGGGGAGTACCGGATGAAGCAGGAGGACGTCGCGCGTTCGCAGGAGTTCCGCAAGTGCATCGAGTGCTTCCTGTGCCAGAACGTCTGCCACGTTATCCGCGACCACGAGGAGAACAAGGAGGCCTTCGCCGGGCCCCGCTACCTCATGCGCATCGCGGAACTCGAGATGCATCCACTCGACTCCGCGGATCGCCGTGACGCCGCGCAATCCGAGTTCGGGCTGGGACTGTGCAACATCACCAAGTGCTGCACGGACGTGTGCCCCGAGAACATCCACATCACCGACAACGCGTTGATCCCGATGAAGGAACGCGTCGCGGACCGGCGCTACGACCCGGTCGTGTGGCTGGGGAACAAGCTCTTCCGGCGCAAGGACCGCTGACTTTCCCTGGCGCCGAGCACGGCTGCGCGCCAGTCGGATTGGCGTGCGATCGCTGCGGGCGAACACGACACCGATGGGCTTGGCACTCGTCGCTCGGGAGTGCTAGATTTCACGGTGCACACGTTGTTCGGTTGCCCGTCGGGTGACGGGCACTGGAGATGCTCGGGAGGTGTTTCTGCTGTGCTTCGCTTCGATCCCTTCACCGATGTCGACGCACTCACTCGCAGCCTGATGTCCAATGCCGTGGGTACCTCGCGTGTCCCGCAGTTCATGCCCATGGATCTCTACCGCGTCGACGACCACTACGTGCTCCACGCCGATCTGCCCGGCGTCGATCCGGGCTCGGTGGACGTGGACGTCGAGAACGGCACGCTCACGCTGACCGCGCACCGCAGTGCGCCCTCGGAGGAGCACGTGCAGTGGCTCGCGTCCGAACGGTTCAGCGGGACGTACCGGCGGCAGTTGTCCCTCGGCGAGGGCGTGGACGCCGAAAATATCTCTGCCACATACGAGAACGGCGTCCTGACCGTGATGATCCCGGTCGCCGAGCGGGCCAAGCCGCGCAAGATCGAGGTCACGCGACTCGCGTCCGACGCCCCGCGCACCATCGAGGCCGGAAAGGGAGACACGTCGACCTGATCCGCGACGACACACCCCATGGTCCGGACGGGCGGGGTGGGCGTTCGTAGCCCGCCCCGCCCTTCCGGCGGTCCATCTTCTTCGCTCCTGCACTCCTCTCCGTCCGCCGATAGTTTGTTCGAGAAAGCATCGTGATGTCCGTCGTAACCGATCACCCGAATCCGGATCCCCGACCCCGCGCAGACACCGGCAGGCCCGACGCGGCCGCCGCTGCAACCGAGTGGCTGCGGCGGTCGGGCAGCGACGTGTCGATCGCGCTGGGCGCGCTGTCCGTCATCACCTTCTGGACGTTCGGGCTGGGAATCGTGCTGGGGCTCGGTGCGATCGGTGCGGGCGTCGTCGCGTCGCGGTCGGAGGCGGTCGAGGACAGTGAGCCCCGATCGCTCGAGACGTTGCTCGGCATTCTCAGCGGCGGTTTCGGTGTGCTGGCCGGCGCGGTCTTCCTGCTCGTCGCGGCGCCGCACTGGTGATGTAGACGAAATCGTCACTCGCTCGGCGGCGAAGGTCCGTCGTATCGTTGGGGCAATGACGAACAACGACGCAATTCCTGCCACGGCGGACGCCTCCGGCGCCCACGTGCAGAGGACCGACTCGGCCATCCCGGACTGAACCGGTGACGGCGGGCCGGGCGGCCCGCATGTCGCGCGTTCCGAACCGATGGAGCTGCCCCTCCGAGTCGACGCAGCGCCCGGAACCACGGACGCTGGTGCCGGCCTGCCGGAACTCGACGGCGCGGCCGGCGGGTACACGGACCCGATGCCGCTCACGCCGGCGCAGGCGGGGCAGTGGCTGGCCCAGCAGCTCGACCCGGCCGTGCCGATGTCGGTCGCGCAGTACGTCGACATCCGCGAGGACGGCGCCCGATTGCACGTCGCCGAGCTGTCGCGATCGGCGTCGCGGGCGGCGCGCGAGTTCGGGTCCGGCCTGATTCGTCTGGTACTGGTGGATTCTCGCCCGCACCAGATCCTCGATCCGCGACTGGACACCGAAACCCGACTCGTGGATCTGCGGGGTGAACCCGACCCGGAGGCCGCGGCGCACACGTGGATGCGGCGCGACATCACCGTCCCGCTCGACATGGTGCGCGATCGGCTGATGGAGTCGGCGCTGCTACGGATCGCCGACGACCGGTACCTCTGGTACACGCGGACCCATCACATCGCGCTCGACGGTGTCGGCGCCGCGGCGATGCTCTACCGGACGGCCGACCTGTACACCGCGGCGGTCGAGGGACGCCCGGCCCCACTCGGCGGCGCGGATCTCGACGCGGTCCACGCGGCGGACGCTGCGTACGCCGACTCGACGCGGCGCGGCACGGACCGCGAGTACTGGGTCGACCGGACGTCGGGTATGCCCGAAAGGTGCAGTCTCGCCGAACGGTCCGCGCCGGCCCACGCGCTGGGCCGGGACATCGGCGGCGTCGTCGACTCCGGCACGGCTGCGGCGCTGAGCGCAGCTCAGGACCGGTACGGCGTGAGTTCCGCAGTGCTGGTCGCGGCGGCGCTGGCCGCGTACACCTCCCGGCACACCGGCAGCGACGACATCGTGCTGAGCCTGCCCGTCTCCGCACGGACCACGGCGGTACTGCGACGGTCCGGCGGCACGCTGGCGAATGTGGTGCCGCTGCGGATTTCGGTCGGGACCTGCACGACGGTCGCCCAACTCGTCACCGCGGTGTCGGCCGCGCTCGCCGGGGCCCTGCGTCACCAGCGCTACCGGCACGAGGATCTGCGCCGCGACCGCGGCGACCACGGGGGCGGCCGGGGCTTCTCGGGGCCGCTGCTGAACCTGATGCTGTTCCCGGCAGAACTACGCCTGGGAGCGACCCGGAGCGCGCTCGAGGTGCTGTCGTCGGGCCCGGTCGAGGACCTGCTCGTCAACGTCTACCGGTACGGGCCCAGCGCGCCGCTCCGGCTCGACCTCAAGGCCAATCCCCGCCTGTACGACGCGGATACGCTCCGCACGCACCACGAACGGTTCCGTCGTCTGCTGCACGGACTGGCGACGGCCGCACCGGAGACGCCCGTCGGGGACCTCCCCGTCGTCGACGACCCCCGCGCGGCGCTGCGCTTCTCGCTGCGGAGCGGTGGCGGCGTCACCGTCGACGCGACCCTGCCCCGGCTGGTGGAGCGCGCCGCCGCCCGGGCGCCGGAGCGGGTCGCCGTCGTGTCGGGTCAGCGGCGACTCACGTACCGCGAACTGCAGGCGCGGTCCGGTCAGCTCGCGCGCCGTCTCGTCACGGCGGGCGCAGGCCCGGAGACCTCGGTGGGCGTGGTGCTGGCCCGGACCGAGGACCTGGTGGTGGCACTCCTGGCGGTCGTCACCGCCGGCGCCGGGTACGTGCCGGTGGACCCCACCGCCCCGGCGTCGCGGCGGAACTACGTGCTGACCGACGCCGGAGTGTCCTGCGTCGTGACGACCACCGACTTGGCCACCGAACTGCCGGCGGCGGTGCCGCGGCTCGTGCTCGACGACCCCGCGACGGTGCGGGCGCTCGCCGCGGAGTCCTCCGCTCCGGTGACCGACCGCGACCGGCGGGCGCCCCTGCGCACCGGACACCTCGCGTACACGATCTACACATCCGGATCGACCGGACGGCCGAAAGGCGTGCAGGTGAGCCATCGCAGCGTGACCGCGATGCTCGCGAATGCGGCGGTGGCGTTCGGGACCGGGCACGGATCGGTGTGGGCGCTGTTCCACTCGTTCGCGTTCGACTTCTCGGTCTGGGAGATCTGGGGCGCGCTCACCGCGGGCGGGACCCTGGTCGTCGTCGATCAGGACACCGTGCGGACCCCGGAGGCACTGGTCGAACTGCTGCGCCGCGAGCACGTGAACGTACTGGGCCAGACCCCGGCGGCCTTTCTCCAACTGGCCGACACCGAGTCGGCAGCCGGACGGTCGCTGCCCGACCTGCGGCGCCTGCTCGTCGGCGGCGACGACTACGACCAGAGCCGGTTGTTGCCGTGGCTCGATCGGCACGACGGCGGCGACGCCGAACTCCTGAGCGTCTACGGCATCACCGAGACCACCGTCTTCCTCACCGGGATCCGGATGAACGTCGAACGTGCCCGCGCGCCGGGCAATCTGGTGGGTGACGCCGTGCCGGGCCTGCGGCTGTACCTGCTGGACCGGCGACTGCGGCCCGTCCCGGTCGGGGTGGTCGGGGAGATCTACGCGGGCGGGTCCCAGCTGGCTCGCGGCTACGGCGGACGCGCCGGTCCGACCGCGGCCCGGTTCGTCGCGGACCCCTTCGCCCCCGACGGGGGCAGGCTCTACCGGTCGGGGGATCTCGCGCGGTGGGATCCCGACGGTCACCTGGTCTTCCTCGGTCGCAGCGACGCGCAGGTGCAGGTCCGCGGATTCCGTGTCGAGCCGGGGGAGATCGAGTCGGCGCTGCGCGAGTGCCCGGGCGTCGCCGACGCCGTGGTCGTGCCGCGCCGGGACGACGGCGGCCCGGTCCGGTTGGCGGCCTACGTGGTCCCGGACGCCGGGACGGTGCTCGATCCCCACCGTGTCCGCGAGCGTGTCGGCGGACGGTTGGCGCCGTACATGATGCCCGCCGCCGTCACGGTCGTCGCGCGCCTGCCGCTCACCGTCAACGGCAAGGTGGACCGGAAGGCGCTGCCGGAGCCGGACTTCGGCGCGGGCTCGGGGACGGGACGGCCCCCGTCGGGACCGGTCGAGGAAACTCTGGCGGCACTGTTCACCCAGGTGCTCGACGTCGAGTCCGTGGGCGCCGACGATTCGTTCTTCGCGCTCGGCGGCGACTCGATCATGGCGATCCAGTTCGTGTCGCGGGCCAGGGAGGCCGGACTGTCGCTCTCCCCCCGGGACGTGTTCGACCGGCTGTCGGTGGCCGGACTGGCCGCGGTCGCGACCTCGGCGGCCGCGCCCCCGGCCGTGCTCGAGGAGTTGCCGGGCGGCGGTGTCGGCCGGGTCGAGGGGACGCCGATCGTGCGGTGGCTCGTCGAACGCGGCGGACCGTATCGCCGGTTGTCGCAGTCGGTCTGCGTCGCGTTGCCGACCGGCATCACCGAGCCGGAGCTGCTGGGCGCGGTGCAGGCGGTGCTCGACCACCACGACATGCTCCGGGCGCGCTTCCACGCCGACGAGCCGGGATTCGTAGTGTCGCCGCCGGGCACGATCGCTGCGGCCGACGTGGTGCGCCGGAGCGGCGAGGACGCCCGGCGCGACCCGGCCGAGGCGCTCGCCGCGGCGCGCGAGGACGCCGCCGGCCGGCTCGATCCGTCGTCTGGCCGCATGCTGGAGGCGGTGTGGATCGACCGCGGACCGCATCGTCCCGGTCGGCTCCTGCTGGTGATCCATCATCTGGTGGTCGACGGGGTGTCGTGGCGAATCCTGTTGCCGCACCTGGCATCCGCGTGGCAGCAGGTCCACGAGGGCGCCGCGCCGCAACTGCCGCCCGTGGGCACCTCGATGCGGACGTGGGCGCACGCACTGACCGCGTGGGCGGGCGCGCCGGACCGGGCGCGCGAGGTGGCCTACTGGCGCAGCGCGGCGACCGAAAACGAACTCCCGCTCGGGCGCCGTCCCTTCGACCCGGCACGTGATGTCGCCGGGACGGTCGCCGCGACGGTCGTCGAACTGCCCGGGGACGTCACCGCGGCGCTGACCACCACCGTGCCGGCGACCGTGCACGGGGGCGTGGACGACGCCGTTGTCACCGCGTGGGCGTTGGCGCTGGCCGGCTGGCGGCGTCGGCGGGGGACGCCGCGCGCCACCTGCGTCGTGACGCTCGAGGGGCACGGGCGCGAGGAACAACTGATTCCCGGGGCCGATCTGTCCCGAACCGTCGGCTGGTTCACCACCACGCACCCCGCACGCCTGGACCTGACCGGCGTCGACCTCGACGTCGCGTTCGGTGGCGGCCCGGACGCGACCGAAGCCCTCAAACTCGTCAAGGAACAGTTGCGTGGCGCCCCGCACCACGGCATCGGGTACGGCGCGCTGCGCTACCTCGTCCGACCCGATCCGATCGGCGCACCGGACCGGACGGCGACGCCGGAGATCAGTATCAACAACCTCGGCCGGGTCACGATCGCGGGAGCACCGGACAGCGCCTGGCTACCGGTCGACGAGGGCGGCGACCTGGGGTCGACGATCGACCCCGCGATGCCGGCCGCCGCGACGCTCGACATCAACATGCTGACCGTCGACACCGGCCGCGGGTCGACGCTGCGGACGTCGCTCGCGTCTCCCACGGGACTGCTCGACCCGGAGGAGGTACGTGACCTCGCCGCGCTGTGGCGGTCCGCGTGCGAAGCGCTCGTGCACGCGGCCGGGGCGCCACGCGCCGGCGGCCTCACCCCGTCGGACGTGCCGCTCGTGCGCCTCGACCAGGACACGATCGAACGGCTCGAAGCCGCGTGCCCGGGGCTGACCGACGTGTGGCCGCTGTCGCCGTTGCAGGCCGGGCTGCTGTTCCAGACCGAAATCGCCGGGGACGACACCGACCCTTACCTCGTCCAACTGGTCCTCGACCTGCACGGGGCCGTCGACGACGACCGGATGCGGCGGACGGTCCAGGCGCTGCTGGACCGGCACGAGATCCTCCGGGCCGCGTTCACCACCGGGCCCGGCGGCGACCCGCTGCAACTGGTTCCCGGGCGCGTCGAACTGCCCTGGGCCGTGGCCGATGTCCGCGGGTCCGGGGACGTGGCGGGCATCCTCGCGCGGGACCGCTCGCGGCGGTTCGACATGACCACGCCCCCGTTGGTGCGCGCACTGCTGGTCCGCGTGGCCGACGACCGGTACCAGCTCGTCCTGACCTACCACCACATCCTGCTCGACGGCTGGTCGGTGCCGCTGCTGGTCCGGGAGTTGCTCGAGCTGTACGCCGCGCCCGACCACCGCCGGATCCCGGTATCGGCGTCGTTCCGGGACTATCTGGGCTGGCTGGACGCGACCGATCGGGAGGCGTCGACAGCCCGGTGGGTCGAGGCGCTCGCCGGCATCGACGAACCGACGCTCGTCGGCGCATTCGAGCGCGGGCGGCAGTTGCCGACGGTGCCCCGACCGGACCGACTGCTGCTGACGGAGGCCACCACCGCGCGGCTCGACGCGGTGGCCCGCGAGCTCGGGGTCACGCTCAGCACCGTCGTGCGGGTGGCCTGGGCGATCGTCCTGGCGGCGTGGACCCGACGCGATGACGTCGTCTTCGGGGCGATCGTGTCCGGTCGGCCTCCCGGGGTGGCCGGCATCGAGGACATGGTGGGCCTCTTCATCAACACCGTTCCCGTGCGGGTCACCCTGCATCCCGGGGAGACGCTGGCAGAACTGTTGCGCCGGTGCCACGCCGACCAGACCGCACTGCTCGGTCACGAACACGTGGGGCTGGCCGACATCGAACGCGCGACCGGAGCGGCCGCCCTGTTCGACACCATCACGGTGTTCGAGTCGTACCCGATCGACCGGGGCGGGCTCACCGCGGACACCGACATCGCCGGCATGCGCGTCGCCGACGTCACCGTCCACGACGCCACTCACTACCCGTTGGCGCTGGCCGCGTCCGTCGACACCAGACTGGAACTGCGGGTCGACTACGCCCCGGCCCTGTTCGACGCGCAGGAGATCGACGGCGTGGTGGACCGCATCGAACGAGTGCTGCTGGCCGTCGCCGCCGACCCCGACGTGCCGTTGGCCCGGCTGCGGCTGCTCTCGGCCACCGACTACGCACGGCTGGCGCCCGTGCGCGGTGGGCCGGGACGCCGGCATCGCACGCTCCCCGACATCCTCGTCGACGCCGCCCGCCTCGACCCCGACGCGCCGGCGCTCTCGTGTGGCGACGACGCGATGAGCTACCGCGCGCTCGACGCGCGTTCCACCCGCACCGCGCGTCTGCTGATCGATGCCGGTCTCGGACCGGAAACCGTTGTCGCGGTAGCCATGACGCGGTCGATCGAGTTCGTGGAAGCGGTGTGGGCGGTCGCGAAGACCGGTGCTGCCTTCGTCCCGGTCGATCCCACCTACCCGCGCGAGCGCATCGAGCACATGCTCACCGATTCCGGTGCCCGGGTGGGACTGACCGTGTCGAGCCGGCGAGATGCGTTGGGCGACGGCATCTCCTGGCACGTCGTCGACTCGGAGGCACACCGCGCCGCGGTCGGTCGCCGGTCCGACGCCCCGATCGACGACGTCGACCGCGTCGCGCCGCTCCGCACCGACAACCCCGCGTACCTGATCTACACGTCGGGATCGACCGGGACCCCCAAAGGGGTGGCGCTCACGCACCGCGGACTGGCGAACCTCGTCGCGGAAGAGCGCGAGCAGCTCGCGGTGACCGAGGAGTCGAAGGTCTCGCAGTTCACGTCGCCGAGTTTCGACGCGTCGGTGTTCGAACTGCTGATGGCCTTCGGGTCGGGCGCCCACCTGGTGATCGCGCCGCCCGACGTCGTGGGCGGTGAAGATCTGGCGCGCAGCCTCGCCGAGGGCGGCCAGACGCACGCCTTCTTCACCCCGAGCGTGCTGGGATCCATGCGACCGGACGGTCTCGGCACCCTGCACGCGCTCGCGGTCGCGGGTGAGCCGTGCCCGCCCGAGCTGGTCGGGCGCTGGGCGCCCGGGCGGCGCATGTTCAACGCGTACGGACCCACCGAGGCGTCCATCCTGTCGAACATCGCCGGACCGCTCGACCCCGACGAGCCCGTCACGATCGGTGCGCCGGCCCTCGGCTTCGTCGAACTGGTCCTCGATGCGCGCCTGCAACCGGTCCCGGTCGGCACGCCGGGGGAGTTGTACCTCGGCGGCCCGGGGGTGGCCCGGGGCTATCACCGCCGGCCCGGGCTGACCGCCGAGCGGTTCGTGGCCAGTCCGTTCGTGGTGGAGTCCGCGCAGCCCGGGGACGGCGACGACGGCACCCGGCCGGGAGACCGGCTCTACCGCACCGGTGACGTCGTGCGGTGGCGCGACGATTTGACCCTCGAGTACCTGGGCCGCAGCGACTTCCAGGTCAAGATTCGGGGGTTCCGCGTCGAGCTCGGCGAGATCGACGCCGCGCTCACCGATCATCCCGGTGTGGAGTTCGCCGCAACGCTGGGCAGAACGGCGCCGTCGGGGGAGACGGTCCTCGTCTCCTACGTCAGGTCGGGTGACGATCCGGCGGTCGACCCCGGCGAGCTGCGCAACCACCTCGGCCGCCGGCTGCCACCGCACATGGTGCCCGCGCTGATCGTGCCGATCGACGACGTTCCCCTCACGCGGTCGGGCAAGGTGGACCGCAAGGCGCTGCCGGCACCGGACTTCCCCGCGGCCGTCGACGCCACCGGCGCGGTGGCGTTCACTCCGCTCGAGGAGATCGTCGCCGAGCACCTGTGCGCGGTCCTCGGCCTGGACCGGATCGGCCCCGACGACAGCTTCTTCGATCTGGGCGGCAACTCGCTCACAGCGACGCGGGTCACGCGGCGGCTCGACGCCGCGTTGGGCGCCGACCTGGACGTGCGGGCACTGTTCGAAGCGCCGACGGTGCGCGGGCTGGCCCGTCGGGTCCGGGCGACCGGCACCGGCGGCGCGCAGCGGCCGGCGCTGCGCCCGTACGACCGGCCGGACGTCCTGCCACTGTCGTCGGCGCAGCTGCGCATGTGGTCGATCAACCAGCTCGACACCGCCTCTCCCGCCTACAACATCGTGATGGCCGTGCGGCTGCGGGGAGCGCTCGACGAGGACGCGCTGGCTGCCGCGGTCGGTGACGTGATGCGGCGACACTCGACGCTGCGCACCCGGTATCCCCTCGTCGACGGGACCCCCGCCCAGGTCGTCGTCGACCCGGACGAGGCACCGCGCGTGGACCGAATGTCGGTGGGGGCCGCGGACCTGCCCACCCACCTGTCCAGCGCGGCGTCCACGGGTTTCGACGTGAGCAGCCAGGTGCCGGTGCGGGCCCAGCTGGCGCGGCTCGCACCCGCCGACCACGTCCTCGTGGTCGTCGCACACCACATCGCCGCGGACGGCTTCTCGATGACCACCCTCGCCCGAGATGTCATGCGCGCGTACCAATCCCGCCGTCGCGGCCAGGCGCCGGACTGGGCACCGCCGCCACTGGACTACGTCGACTTCGCGCTGTGGCAGCGCGATCTGCTCGGCGATCCCGGCGACCCGGGTTCGCTGTACAGTCGACAGCTCGCGCAATGGCGGTCCACGCTGGCGGGAATGCCGGAGGTGGTGCCGCTGCCGACCGACCGGCCGCGGCCGGCCCGCCAGTCGCTGCGGGGAGCCACCGTGGGGTTCACCGTCGACGCCGGGACCCATCGTCGGCTCGCCGACCTCGCCCGGCATGCGAACGCCACGATGTTCATGGTCGCCCACACCGCGCTGGCCGTGCTGGTCGCCCGCCTCTCGGACACCGACGACATCGTGATCGGTACGCCCGTGTCCGGTCGCGGCGAGGCCGGCCTCGACGAGATCGTCGGCATGTTCGTGGGCATGTTGGTGCTGCGCACCCCGATCGACACGGGCGCGAGTTTCGACGACCTCCTCGCGGTGACGCGCGCTGCCGATCTCACGGCCTTCGCCCGGACCGATCTGCCGTTCGAGCGGTTGGTCGACGAACTCGCCCCCGAGCGGTCGACCGCGTACGCCCCGTTGTTCCAGGTGCTGGTCGAGTACCGGACCGACATGACCGGGTATCTGCGCCTGCCGGGGCTCGAGGTCGAACCGGTCGACTGTGATCCCGGCATCGCCAAGTTCGATCTGCAGTTGAGCGTGTCCGAGTCCTTCGACCCCGACGGTGCCCCGGGCGGAATGCGATTCGACCTCACCTACGCGACCGACCTCTGGAACCCCGCGACTGCGGAGGGGTTCGCCGAACGCCTGCACCGCATCCTCGACGCGGCCGCCGCCGACCGACGCCG
Organism: Rhodococcus sp. SGAir0479; assembly: GCF_005484805.1. NCBI lineage: Bacteria > Bacillati > Actinomycetota > Actinomycetes > Mycobacteriales > Nocardiaceae > Rhodococcus > Rhodococcus sp. SGAir0479. Next base: position 2,009,667 of record NZ_CP039432.1, on the reverse strand, counting down.
CCCGGTGGGTGAGATCGGGCTGCTCACCGCCGCGGAACTGGTGGCCGCCGAGCCCGGCGCCGTGGTCCCGGTGCGGGGGGACACCCTGGCCGACCTGTTCACCCGCGCCGCGGCCGACCACCCGGACAGGGTGGCACTCGTCGACGGGGAGTCCCGTCGGACGTACTCCGAGCTGGCCGCCGACGCGAACCGCCTGGCCCGACTGCTCGTCGCCCGCGGAGCCGGCCCGGACACGGCGGTCGCCGTAGCCGTGCCGCGCTCGTCCGCCGCGGTCGTCGCGGTGGTGGCGACCGTCCTCGCCGGCGCGGCCTACCTTCCGATCGACGTGGGCGCGCCGCGGGAGCGCATCGCGTTCGTGGTCGGCGAGGCGGCACCGACGTGCGTCGTGACCACGTTGGGCGCGGTCGACACGCTCGGCGATCTCCCGGCTCAGGTGGTGGTGCTGGACTCGCCGACGGTGCGCGCGGAACTCGCCGCGCAGGCGGCGGGGACGATCACGAACGGGGACCGCACCGCGCCGCTGCACCCCGACAACGCCGCCTACATCGTCTACACGTCGGGGTCCACCGGCCGGCCCAAGGGCGTGGAGGTCTCCCATCGTGCGGCGCTGGGACTGCTCGCGGGTGCCTACAGCGAGTTCGACCTCCGGGCGAGCGACACGTGGACGCAGTTCCACTCGCTGGCCTTCGACGTCTCGGTGTGGGAGACGTGGGGTCCACTGTCGGTGGGTGCCACCACGGTGATCGTCGCGCCCGAGATCGTCCGGTCGCCCGGCGACTTCGTCGCCCTCCTGCAGCGCGAGTCGGTCACCGTGCTGAACCAGACGCCGGCGTCCTTCTACCAGCTCGTCGAGCACGGGGCGGACGTCGAGCTGCCGCTGCGCTACGTGTTCGTCGGCGGCGAGGAACTCGCCGTCGAGCAGGTCCGGAAGTGGTACGCGCGACGGCCGCGTCACACCGACGTGGTGGCCGAGATGTACGGCATCACCGAGGCCACGGTGATCGACACGACGGCGGTGCTCGCGCCCGACGCGTCGACGTCCACGCCGCCGGGCGCGATCGGCCGACCCCTGCCGGGGCTCCGCGTCGACGTCCTCGACCGACGCCTGCAGCCGGTGCCGGCCGGCGTCCGCGGCGAGATCTACGTGTCCGGCGACGCCGTCGCCCGCGGCTATGTCCACCGGCCCGGTCTCACCGCGGGCCGGTTCGTCGCGGCGCCGGGCCGCGCCGGGCGGCGGATGTACCGGACCGGGGACCTGGGGCGCCGCGGACCCGACGGGCGCCTGGAATTCTTGGGGCGCAGCGACTTCCAGGTGCAGGTTCGTGGGTTCCGGATCGAACTCGGCGAGATCGAGTCGGCGATGCTCCGCTGCGGCGGTGTCGCGCGGGCGGTGGTGGTGTCCCGGCGCGACGAAGGCGGCGCGGACGATCGGCTGGTCGGCTACGTCGTCCCGGCGCCCGGCCGCACCCCGGACCCGCTGCAGGTGCGTGAGGACCTCGCACGGACACTGCCCCCGTACATGGTGCCGGCGGCGGTGGTGGTGCTGGACGCGCTGCCGCTCACGTCGAACGGAAAGGTCGATCGCCGGGCGTTGCCCGAACCCGATTTCGCGGCGTTCGCCGGGCACGGGCGGCCGCCGGCCGGGCCGGTGGAGCAACGACTGGCGGTGCTGTTCGCACAGACACTCGGCGTGCCCGCCGTCGCGGCCGACGATTCGTTCTTCGCGCTCGGCGGGGATTCGATCACCGTCATCCAACTCGTCTCCCGGGCCCGGGCAGCAGGACTCCTGTTCGCCCCGCAGGACGTGTTCGAGCGCCCGACCGTCGAACGGCTGGCGACCGTGGCCGGGGAAGCCGCCGCCGCGGACCGGGTACCCGGACTTCCGGAGGTCGCGGGCGGCGGAATCGGTGTCGTGGAGCCGACACCGGTGCTGCGGTGGCTCGCGGGCCGCCGGGGTGGGTGGGAGCACTTCTCGCAGTCGGTCGCCGTCCGCGTCCCCGCCGACCTGACCGGGGCGCAGCTGCGGATGGCCCTGCAGGCGCTACTCGATCGGCACGACATGCTGCGATCCGTGCGTGTCGGCGACGGCCCCGATCTCCGCCTCGCGGTGGCCGAGCCCGGATCGGTCGACGCCGGCGACTGCCTGCGGCGCGTCGACTGTTCCCACGTGCGCGGCGAGGGTGACATCGACACGGGTGACATCGACACGGTGGCGTCGCGGGCGCGTTCCGCGGCGGTCTCCCGCCTCGATCCGGCCGCCGGCGTGATGGTGCAGGCCGTGTGGTGCGACGCGGGAGGCGAGCGGCCCGGTCGTCTCGCCGTGGCGATCCACCACTTCGCGGTCGACGGTGTGTCGTGGCGCATCCTCCTCGGCGACCTGGTCACCGCGTGCCGGCAGGCGTCCGTCGGCACGACCCCGGAGCTCCCGCGGGTGGGGACGTCGATGCGGACCTGGGCCCACGAGCTGCGCCGGATCGCCGGGGACGCGCGCACGGTGGCCCAATTGCGCTGGTGGCGTGAGGCTTTGCTGCCCGCCGACCCGCTCCTCGGGGTGCGCCGGTTCGACCCCGACCGTGACGTCACCGCGTCGCAGGTCACCATACGTATCGACGCCCACGTCACCCACCGGTTGCTGGACCGGCTCCCGCAGCTGTACCGGGCGACACCGGCGGACGCGGTGCTCTGTGCCACGGCGATGGCGATCGCCCGATGGCGCCGGTGGGCCGGGGGCCTACCGAGCGTCGTGGTCTCGGCGGAGGGACACGGTCGGGAGGAACGAATCCTGCCCGGTGCGGACCTCTCCCGCACCGTCGGCTGGTTCACCACCACCTTCCCGCTCCGTCTGGACCTGACCGGTGTCGACATCGACGACGCCTACGCGGCGGGGCGGGCCGCCGGCACCGCGCTCGCGGCGGTCAAGGAGCAGTGGCGGGCGGTGCCGGACCACGGCATCGGGTACGGGCTGTTGCGCTACCTCAACGCCGAGACCGAGTCGGCGTTCGACGACCTCGCGGAGCCGCAGGTGTCGGTCAACTATCTCGGTCGGCTGGCCGGCGACGGCCCGGCCGGGTGGTCCCTCGCCGCCGACGCGACGGTGGACGTCGCAGGTCAGGGGCCGGTCCCGAGCCCGCTCGCCCTCGACGCCCATGTCGCGACTTCCGCTGACGGCGAGCAACTGTCCGCGACGGTGCGGTACGCCCCGGACGTCCTGGACGCCGACGCGGTCGACGAGTTCGCGCAACTGTGGCGCGCCGCGGTGCACGCGTTGGCGGAGTACGCAGACCGCCCGGACAGCGGGGGACTGACGCCGTCCGACCTCGGGCTCGTGACCGCGACACAGAAGGAGATAGATCGTTGGGAGAGTGCGCATCCCGGCGCCTGTGACGTGTGGCCGCCCGCACCGCTGCAGGAGGGTCTGCTCTTCCACGCGTTGCTCGCCGGGCAGGACGTCGACGCGTACCACGTGCAAGTGGTGCTCGACCTCGAGGGCGACCTCGACCGCGATCGCCTGGCCGCCGCCGCCCAGGCCCTGATGGACCGGCACGCGAGCCTGCGGACCGCGTTCGACAACCGGGACGACGGCACCGTCGTGCAGGTGGTCCTCGGCCACGTCGACGCCGACTGGTCGGTCGCCGAGGCCCGCGACGGCGAGGACCGGATCCTCATCGACCGGGAACAGCACCGCAACTTCGACATGCGTAGCGCTCCGCTGATCCGGTTCCTGCTCCTCGACGTGGGATCGGGGCGGCATCGTCTCGTCGTCACCAACCACCACATCGTCCTGGACGGGTGGTCGATGCCGCTGCTCGTGACCGATCTGTTCGAGCTGTACGTCTCCGGTGGTCGCCCGTCGGACCGGCCCGCCCCGCAGTTCCGGGACTACCTGGCCTGGCTCGCCGCGCGCGATACCGCGGCCGCCGAACGGGCGTGGGTGACCGCGCTGTCCGGGCTGCCCGGGCCCACACTGGCGGTGCCGCACGCCGCCGGCCGACGACTGTCGGCGACCGCGGCCGAGCCGGTTCCGGTCCCGGACGCGGTGGTGGACGCGCTGGCCCGCACCGTCGAGAACGCCGGCGTCACGGTGAACACGGCGTTGCAGGCCGCGTGGGGGATCCTGCTGGGACAGATGACCGCGAGCGCCGACGTCGTGTTCGGCACCACGGTCTCCGGACGGCCGCCGGTCGTCGACGGCGTGGAAGCGATGGTGGGGCTGTTCATCAACACCATCCCGGTGCGGGTGCGTCTCGATCCGCGCGAGCCGGCGGCGCAGCTGCTGCTCCGTCTGCACGCCGCGCGTGCCGCGCTCATGGCGCACGAACACCTGGGGCTCCCCGCGATCCAGGAAGCGGTCGGCTTCGGCGGCCTCTTCGACACCGCGATGGTGCTCGAGTCGTACCCGCAGGACGTGACCGCGGTGAGCCGACTGGCGGAGCGGACCGGGGTCCGCGTCACCGGTGTCGAGGGCCAGGATTCCACCCACTACCCGCTCTCGCTCATGGCGTTCGACGACGGGCGGCTGCGGCTGCGGTTGCGCTACGCGCCCGAGGCCGTTTCCCCGGAGACCGCGGCCGACCTCGCGGACCGGCTCGTCCGGATCGTCGAGGCGATCGCCCGGCGACCCGATGTTCCGGTGGGCCGCGTCGACGTCCTCGGCGGCGCACGGCGCGCCGAACCGGTCGCGGTCGCGACCGCGGAGGCCACCGCGCCGCGCCCGTGGACCGACATCCTGAGCGCCGGTGCGGCCCTCGATCCGGACGCGGTCGCGCTCCGGTGGCGTGGCACCGACACGACCTACCGGGAGTTCGACGAGCGGTCGACCCGGCTGGCGCGACAACTGCTCGACCGGGGCGTCGGCCCGGAGGACTTCGTTCCGGTCGCGGTACCGCGCTCGGCGGACTCGGTCACCGCCACCTGGGCCGTCGCGAAGACGGGGGCGGCGCCGGTGCCGATCGACCCGAAGCTGCCGGACGCCCGGGTGCGCTACATGCTCGACGACTGTGCCGCCGTCGTGGGCCTCGCGGCGTCCCGCGACCACGGGCTGCCCGACGGCCTGGACTGGCTCGCGCTCGACGAAGTGGACCTCGACCGCGGCGCCTCGGCGCCGATCCGCGACGACGAGCGGACGCACCCGATCCGGCCCACCGATCCCGCCTACCTGATCTACACGTCGGGGTCCACCGGAGCGCCCAAGGGCGTCGTGGTCACCCACACCGGCCTGCCGTACCTCGCGGCCGCACAGATTGCTCATCAGAACGTCAGCCCGAAGTCCCGTGTCCTGCATGTGTGTTCGCCGAGCTTCGACGTCTCGATCCTCGAGTTGACGCTCGCGCTGGCCGCGGGCGCGACCCTGGTGATCGCTCCGCCCGACGTCTACGCCGGTCCGGAACTGGAACGCTGCGCGCGAGACGAGCACATCACCCACCTGCTCGTCACTCCGGCGGTGTGCGGCACGCTCGACCCGGCCGCGCTGCCGGACCTCGAGGTCGCGGAAATCGGCGGCGAACTCTTCGGCGCCGAGCTGGTCGACGCGTGGGCACACCGTACCCGCCTGCTCAACGCGTACGGCCCGACCGAGTGCACGGTGTGCGTCACCACCAGCGAGACCCTCGAGACGGGCCGCCCCATCACTCTGGGCGGCCCGGTGCCGCGGTCGGCTGTGGGCGCGGTCGTCGTCGACGGGTGGCTGCGGCCGGTACCCGAGGGCGGGGAGGGGGAGCTGTATCTCTTCGGTCCGTGCCTGGCCCGCGGCTACCGGGGCCAGCCGGCGCTGACGTCGGGGCGTTTCGTCGCGAACCCGTTCGGGCCCCCTGGATCCCGGCTGTACCGCACCGGCGACCTGGTTCGGCGCGCGGGCCCGCACGGCGTCCAGTACGTGGGGCGCACCGACTTCCAGATCAAGATCCGTGGACTGCGTATCGAGGTCGGTGACGTCGACGCGGCGCTCACCGCACACCCCGATGTCGAATTCGCGGCGTCGCTCGGACACCGGGCGCCCAACGGCGAGACGGTGCTGGTGTCGTACGTGCGGCTGGGCGCCGGCGGGGTGGCCGATGCCGCTGCGCTGCGGAAGTTCGCGGCGACGTCGCTGCCGGCCTACATGGTGCCGTCCGCGATCACGATCCTCGACGACGTTCCGATGAACGCCAACGGCAAGCTCGACCGCCGCGCGCTGCCGGAACCGGTGTTCGCGACCGTCGACTATCGGCCGCCGGCGAACCACACCCAGCAGGTACTCGTCGACGTCTTCGCCGACGTCCTGGGTGCCGAGCGGGTGGGGGTCGACGACAGCTTCTTCGAACTCGGCGGCAACTCGCTCAGTGCGGTCCGGGTGGTCGCCGAGGTCCAGTCGCGACTGGGCACGGCGCTGCCGATGCAGTGGGTCGTCAGCGCGGCCACGCCGGCGGCGATCGCGGCCCGGCTCGACGGCGCCGAGGCGCCCGCCCCCGACGACGAGCTCGTCCGCATGCGCGGAGGAGACGGCACGGAACCGTTGGTGTGCGTCCATCCCGCCATCGGGTTGACCTGGTGCTACACCGGCCTGCTGCCGTACCTCGGTGCGGGGCGGCCCGTCTACGGCATCCAGTCGCCGGGGATCGGCGACAAGACGTACGCGCCGGCCACGATGGAAGAGCTGGCCCGCCGGTACGTGGACCGCATCCGGCAGGTGCAGCCACACGGTCCCTACCATCTGCTCGGCTACTCGGTGGGCGGCGCCATCGCCCATGCGATGGCGGTCCGCCTGCGGTTCCTCGGCGAAGGGGTGCGCACCCTGGTCATGCTCGACACCCGGACCGCCGACTCGGCACCGGACACGGCGCCCGCTCCGACTCTCGGGATGTTGTTCGCGGAGTTCGCCGGGGTCGACGGCGCGGCCGACGACGGCGAGATGACTGCGGAGCGCGCCGCGCAGTTGTTGCGCGACGACGGCGGGCCGTACGCGGCGCTCACCGCGGACGACGTACGCCGCCTCTACGACGACTACCTGCACACCATCCAGCTCGGCCGAACGTACCGGCCGGAGCAGTTCGACGGCGACGTCGAGTACGTGGCCGCCGCGGACGACGAGCAGGCGCCGCGCGAAAACCCGTGGACCGCCCACGTGTCCGGCCGCGTGCGGATTCATCCGGTGCCGTGGACGCACAACCGGCTCACGACGCCGGACGCGCTCGCCGTCGTCGGCCCGCTCGTCGGGACGTGGCTGGACGGCCGGCGGTGACGCGGCGATGGCGGCGCGGCGTTGCGAGTTCCGCTTCTACGGGGAGCTGAACGACTTCCTGCCCCCGCGGCTGCGGCGGTCCGGCATCGCGCTCGAGTTCGACGGCGCCCCGTCGGTCAAGGATCGGATCGAGTCGCTGGGCGTCCCGCACACCGAGGTCGACCTGATCGTCGTGGACGGTGAGCCGGTGACCTTCGATCATCGGCTCGCGGGCGACGAACGCGTCGCGGTGTACCCGACCTTCCAGTCCCTCGACCTCGGCGACATCCGACGGTTGCGCCCCCGGCTCCCGGAGACCCGGTTCGTCCTGGACGTGCACCTGGGCCGGCTGGCGCGCTACCTGCGGCTGCTCGGGTTCGACAGTTCCTACGACGACGCCCGGTCCGACGACGATCTGCTCCGGTTGTCCCGCAACGAGAATCGCGTCCTTCTCACCCGTGACGTGGGTCTGCTCGAGCGCGCCGCGCTGGTCCACGGCGGGTACGTACACGAGACGGACCCGCGCCGTCAGTTGCGCGAGGTCCTCGATCGGTTCCGGCTACAGGAGCGCATCGACCCGCTCACCCGCTGCGCCCGCTGCAACGGTCTCATCGGCCCGGCGACGCCGGCCGCGGTCCGCGGCCGGGTGCCGGGCGGGGTGTGGCGTGAACAGCATCGCTTCAGCCGGTGCCACGACTGCGGGCAGGTGTACTGGCCCGGCGGCCATGTCGACCGCCTGCGGGCACGGTTGGCGGAGTTCGGGATCTGGTTCTGAAGTCCCGGACCGCTCCTTCGGGTCTGCGGCGAAAGCGGTTGCGGAGCGCCATGCAGCCTGTATCGTCGCCCCCTGACGACCGACCGAACCGGACGTGGGCAGGCCCGAGAGTCTGCGTGACCGGCGGTCCGTCGAGCGTGACCGGACCCGACCGCTGACCCGGAAAGACTTAGGTGCATGCAGAAATCGAGATTCGCCGTCGTTGCTGCCACGGTGGCCGCACTGCCGCTCCTCACGACCGTTCCGGCGCACGCTGCGTCGCTGGACATTCCCGGACTCATCGGTGAAGGCGTCGACAACTTGGAGTACACCGTGGCGTCGGGTGTGGGCGACACCGTCTCGTCCCTGGGCCGGTTCGCCGAGGCGCACGCGTATCTCGCCGGCGACCCGAGCACCCGGTACGTCGTCGTACTCGGAGCGCGGCTCGACCCGGGCGGCACGCGGCCGGCCGTCCTCGATGCGCGGCTGGACACCGCCGCAGCGATCGCACGCATCCATCCGGCGAACAAGGTGATCGTCTCGGGCGGTCCCACCCAGCCGCTGCCGTTCAGCGAAGCTCAGTCGATGTTGGTGGGGCTCGTGCTGCGTGGGGTCAACCCGGCGAACATCATTCTCGAGAACGCGTCGTACTCGACGGTCGAGAACGCCCGCAACACCACCGGAATCTTGGCGTCGGCGGGTGCGCAGGGTGCTGTCCTGGTCACGTCCGCCTCCCACATCGACCGGGCGCTCGCCACGTTCCAGGCGGCGTCGGGGCAGTTCCGGTACGTGCCGGTCGCCGCGCCGGGCTGACGATCAGCGCGCGAACAGTGCCCGCACGAAGGCCGACGCGTCGGGCAACGACGCGCGCATCGTCTGAATGTGGTCGGTGGGATACGTCCGGAGCGTGACGGGTTGCCGCTGGGCGGTCAGTTCGGTGGCCAGCTTCGCCGCCAGCGGCGCCGGGACCATCTCGTCCGTGAGGCCCTGGCCCAGCAGCATCGGTCGTTCGTAACCGGTCGTCGGGACCTCGAGCATCTCGCGGAGGGCCCCGGTGAGGGCGGGGCTGTCGAGCGGGCGGGCGACGAGGTCACCGATCGAGACGTCCTGCAGACGCGGCGCCATCTGTTCGTAGCAATCCGTTTCGGCGGCGTCGAGGGCCGCGCGGCCGACGTCGGTGAGGTGGCTGTCGATATCGAGATCCGGACGCGCCGCGCGGAGGCCGGCCAGGATGTAGGACACGAAGACGGTGCTCCCGGTCAACGGCAACTGCGGAAATTCGGGGCGCACCAGGCCCACCAGGTTCTCCAGATTCGACGGCGCCCCGGTCGCGACGCCGCCACGGAAGTCGAGTTCGGGCGCGTACCGCGGCGCGTGTGCGGCCGTGAGCATCGCGGCGTGTCCGCCCTGCGACTGGCCCAGCACCGCCCACGCGTTCGACAGCTCGGGCGCCGCGGCGCGGCCGGCCCGGACCATGTCGATCACGCTGTGCGCTGCGGTCTTTCCGTCGAGGTACGGGTGCACACCCGGCGTGCCGAGGCCGACGTAGTCGGTCGCGACGATCGCGTAGCCCTGTGACAGCCAGGACGCGAGGTAGGGGAGGCCGACGGTGCCGGTGACGGTGGGTGCGCAGCGGTCCGCCAGTCCCACGGTGCCGTGGGCCCAGGAGATGACCGGCCAACCGCCCGGTGGCGGCTGCCCCGGCGGCGTGAACACGGCGCCGGTGCTCAGCGCGGGAAGACCGAGGGGTCCGGTGGTCCGGTAGGTCACGGCGACTCCGGAGGCGGCCCCGGGAATCCAGAACACCGGGTCCAGGTCCGATGTCGCGACGAGCGTCCCGGGGACTCTGGGACTCTCCGGGGCGGCGTCCGCGATTGCGGACGCGCCGCCCACTGCCACCACGAGCGCGAGCACCATCTGACTCAGGCGTCGTCCGAGCATGTGCGCCACCCCCACCGGTCCGCGCTGTCGGCTTCCCAGTGTGCGCCGGTCGGGACGCGGGGGTGGGGGATTCGACGAAGAAGGGGACCGGCGTGCTCGGTCGCCTCACGGCGAAATGCGCAACGCAGCTCCAGCCGGACGGAACTCTGCGAAGGCGGTGTGTTGAGCCCGGGGGACACGGAGCACGCCGATCCAGACTGCACAACGCCGGTTTGCTGCGCAGTATTCCGCCCCGTGCGACGTGATGTCCGTCATGGTGAGAATTCTCGTCCGAACGGGCGATGAGCGGCGAAACGGGCCGGAGCTCGGGTGTCGAGTCGCACTCTCCGGCAACGGCATACGATCGACACGTTCTACCGTCGATCGTGGGGGATGCGCTACATGGGGCTGGGTGAGTACAGCGGGGAGTACACCGGCGAGATGGTCGCGCCGCCGACCTGGCTGGTCGTGCTCGCGGCGATCCCGATCCTGCTGACGTTGCTGTTACTGGTCGGCTTCGCGTGGAAGGAATGGCGCGATCACCGGCGGATGCGGTCCTCGCCCGTGCATGCGGCCGCGTGGGCGATGGATCCCGACGAGCTCGACCGGGCCATCCGCGCGCTGGGTGCCCGCGAACGGGCTCTGCTGGACGCCGGGGATGTCGATGCCGCGGACGCCGTGGCCGCGGACATGCTCATCTGTGTCGCGGTGTCCGAACGGCGGGACGGCGCGGGCTGAGCGCGGCGATCGGCGTCGAGGCCGGGTGGCCCTCCGGTGACCGTGTGGTTGGCTGGTGTCCGTGATCGCCGGTCACTTCGCGGTCGAATCGACCCGGCACTGGCCGGCACGCAGTGAGCGGTGCTGGCGAGTCCGGTTCGCGGTGTGCTCGGCCGGCGGCGTCTTCCTCGTGGTGGCCGGGTTCTGGATGTGGGCGCTGGCGGAGACGGGCGGCCCGGGATCGTTCGCGATGGGCGGCGTTGCCGTCGGATTCGCCGCGGTGACCCTCGGGTGCACGTTCTTGCTCGCGCCGCGGTCGGTGCCCCGTCCACTGGTCGACGCCGACGACCGGCGGCGGTGACCGGCTCAGCGGCCGGGGCGGACGGCCTCGGCCAGCCGGGCGCGTACGCCGTCGATGAACAGAGCGAGGCCGAAGTCGAAGCGCACCTGCGGGTCACCGTCGAGCAGATCGTCGTCGGAGCCGACGTCGACGCCGGTCTCGGTGTCCGGGGACGCGGGCGTGCGGGTCAGTGCGCCCATCGCCTCCATCTGTGCCCGTGACTGCTCGTCCACGGTGTGGCCCAGGACGAAGTACAGCAGCGTGTAGGCGGCCAGTTCGGCGTACGGACGGGGGAGCCCGGCGCGGACTCCGGCGCCCACGAAACTTTCGCGGGCCAGGTTCGACGCCATCCGTGAGGCGTAGGTCGCCGCGACGAGTTCGGCACCGTCGCGGTGCGCCAGGAGCGCGCTGCGGATGCGGTGCGCGAGTTCGGCGATGCCGTCGTCCCACCGATCGGAGGAGACGGGGGCGTCCACCCCCTCGAGGATCCGGTCCGCCATCGCGCCCAGCAGCGTCTGCTTGTTCGGAAAATGCCAGTACAGGGCCCCGGGTTGGACACCGAGCGAGGTCGCGAGGCGACGCATCGTCAGATCGGCGAGCCCGTACTCGTCGAGGATCGCCATCGCGCCGTCGAGGACGTCGCCGCGTCGTAACTGCACTGCCCCACTCCTGCCGATTCGATCCCCGCGGCGGGGACGGCGTGTACTTCCGGCCACCGTCACCCGCTCCGCTGTGCCTTTGACACTAATCGACCGTCGCTCTAACGTGAACGCCGTTCAACTTGTACGGCGTTCAAGTTCGCCACCGACGGTAGCCGTCGAATCCGTCCGGTCCCGGTCCCGGGACTGTTCGCACCCGAGGAGTTCGCAGTGACCAGTGCCCCCGACGTCGTCGATCTCGACATTCTCGCGACCGCCCGCGAACAGGTGCTCGAGCGCGGGGAGGCGCTGACCCAGGAGCAGGTACTCGCGGTACTGCGCCTGGGTGACGACCGGCTCGAGGAACTGCTGGCACTGGCCCACGACGTGCGCATGAAGTGGTGCGGTCCCGAGGTCGAGGTCGAGGGCATCATCAGCCTCAAGACCGGCGGCTGCCCGGAGGACTGCCACTTCTGTTCGCAGTCCGGCCTGTTCCAGTCGCCGGTCCGCGGCGCCTGGCTCGACATCCCGAGCCTCGTCGAGGCCGCCAAGCAGACCGCGAAGACGGGGGCCACCGAGTTCTGCATCGTCGCCGCGGTCCGCGGGCCCGACGAGAAGCTGCTGGCGCAGGTCGCCGCCGGAATCGAGGCCATCCGCAACGAGGTCGACATTCAGATCGCCTGCTCCCTCGGCATGCTCACGCAGCAGCAGGTGGACCAGCTCGCCGCCATGGGCGTGCACCGCTACAACCACAACCTCGAGACCGCGGAGTCGTACTTCCCGAACGTCGTCACCACTCATACGTGGGAAGAGCGGTGGGAGACGCTGCGCATGGTCCGCGCGGCCGGTATGGAGGTGTGCTGCGGCGGCATCCTCGGCATGGGGGAGACCGTCGAGCAGCGCGCCGAGTTCGCCGCGAACCTGGCCGCGCTCGAGCCCGACGAGGTGCCGCTCAACTTCCTCAATCCGCGCCCGGGCACGCCGTTCGGTGATCTCGAGGTCCTGCCCGCCAGTGAGGCACTCAAGGCCGTCGCCGCTTTCCGGTTGGCGCTGCCGCGCACAATCCTCCGGTTCGCGGGCGGAAGGGAGATCACCCTCGGCGATCTCGGTGCCAAGCAGGGCATCCTCGGTGGCGTCAACGCCGTCATCGTCGGCAACTACCTGACCACCCTGGGACGCCCCGCCGAGAGCGACCTGGATCTGCTGGTGGATCTCGAGATGCCCATCAAGGCCCTCAATGCGACCCTCTGACGGGGTGGACGACCCGGCGGCCGAGCGGTACAACCCGTTCACCGGCCGCCGAATCGTCGCCGGGGTCGACGACGTCGTGCCGGCGGCGGCCCGGTTGGGTCTCGAGCCGCCGCGGTTCTGCGAGCAGTGCGGACGCCGGATGCTCGTTCAGGTGAGCCCGGACGGCTGGTGGGCGAAGTGCTCGCGCCACGGTGTCCTCGATTCGACCCTTCTCGGCCGCAGGTAACGTCCGGGGTGTGACGACACACCGCCGCCCCCGAACCCGTGCCACCCTCGGGATCGTGGGGGTGCTCACGGTGCTCGGCGGTCTGGCCGGTGTCGTGTGGGCGTTCCTGGCTCCGGCCGTGCGGCTGCTCGTCGTCGCCGAGGACCGGGGTGTCGTGTTGACCGGCGAGAGTCTGCACCGTTTCGATGCGGTGGCCATCTTCGTCGGGATCGGCGTGGTGCTGGGTGTGCTGTCGGCGGTCGTCGTGTGGGGGATGCGTCGGGTTCGCGGACCGGGCGCGGTCGCTGCCCTCGTGATCGGATCGGGGCTGGGAGCGGGCGTGGCGGCGCTGGCGGGCCTCGGTGTCGCGCATCTTCGCTTCCCGCGGGCCGCGGGGCCCGCGGTCGGCACGATCGTCGCGGACGCGCCGGTGCTGTCCACGCCGATGGTCCTCGTGGCGCAACCGCTCGCGGCCGCGCTCGTCTATCTGCTGCTGGCAGCGCTGAGCCCGTACGACGACCTGGTGGGTGAGCACGACGACGTGCCCGTCGCGGGGGCGGACGGCGCAGTGGCCGACGGGCGCGCCTGACGCGCTCTCACGGCAGCGCCGCGTAAACCCGGGGAACACTCTTCGCCGTCCGCTCGGTGAACGTCGTGAACGGGGTGGCGTCGATGTTCCGGGTGGCGCCGCGGTCCGCGCGTCTCCAGGTGCCGACGACGCGCCCGTTGTCGACGACGGTCGGTTTGAACATGCCGTTGTTCCCCGGGTGGAGAAGACACTCGAACTCGGCGGCGACCGCCGCGGTCCGGTCACGATAGCCCAGGATGAACTCGTCGAATCCCGGCAGCAGGAAGACCCCGCGCGCCGATCGCTGGTGCTGCTCGAGAAGCGCGGGCACGGCGGGGTCGAGGAAGTAGTCGCGCCCACCCACGGACAGATGCTCGAGGTCCGGCGCGGCCGCCTCCAGCGCGGTACGCGCCTGGCGGACAGGCAGTTTGGTCCACCACACGAAATCGTCGAGGGTGGCCGGTCCGTGGCTGCGGAAATACCGGAGGGCCCATTCGGCGAGGGCGGCGTCGATGTCCAGCACTCGCGGGCGTTCGATCCACTGGTCGATCCGCACCACCCGCTGCCGGCCCTCGCGCACCGGACCGAGGCACACCACCCCGGTCAGGGCGAGTGTCCACAACAGGTGCGGACCACGCTGCTGCCCGGTTTCGATGCCGGCTTCCTCCCACGCCCGCATCAGTTCCGGGCGGTCGAGGGCGGTCCCGTCGAGGGCGGCGAGCGCCACCTCGCGTGCGTGCGTGACGGCGGCGTCGTCGATGCCGAGACCGCGGTGCCGAGCCGCCGCACTCGAGACCGTGCGCGCGCCGGACAGTGCCAGCATCCACGGCAGATCCTCCGCCGCGACGAAGTGCAGCGTGCCCCGCATCGGCCACGACCGCACCACCGCGCCGGAGTTCAGCGCGTCCAGAATCGATGCCCGCCCGTCGGGGCCGGACCGGAGCGCCACCGAAGTGAGTGCGCCCGGGAAGTCCTGGGCCTGGGCCGCGGTCAGCCAGCGCACGGTGTCGACGGCGGACGGTGACGGCGGGCCCGCCACGCGTTGCGCGACGAGCCTCAGCCGGGCCAGCTCACGAACCGTCGTCATGCCGCCAAACTAGCGGCGCCCCCCGACATTCGGGGACTCGACGCACCGTCGAGCCGCGTCAGGCGCCCTCACGCACGGCTCACGCCATGAGGACTGTGTTCATCGTGTAGTCCTTCGTCGGGCCGGACACGGTCCACTGCACCGTCCAGCGCGGGACCGTGCCGCTGGACGCATCCTGCTCGACGTCGATCCGGCCCAGGTAGACGTCTGCGCCGCACGGATGCTCGACCTGCTCGCCCGTCGTCCACGGGTGGAAGAAGCGGCCGTCCTCGAAGGTGACGATCCACCGTCCGTCGCGTCGCACCACCCACAGGGTGCGGTACACCGGGAGTTCTTTGCCGTCCGTGCGGAGGACGCCGCTCTCGTGCCACCGGATCTTCGCGTCGGCCTCGGCGGTCAGTTCGATGTGGCCGGACACCGTGCTGCGGGTGCTCGTGAGCCGGTCGTCGATGGTCCGCGAGAACGTCCATCGGCCGGTCAGGGACAACGGGTCGGCAACAGCTCGGTCGGTCACGCGATCGATGGTAGAGCGCGGCGTCGTCCGTCCGGGACGGGCATCGCGTCGCCGCCCCGCCTCGGGCGGATCAACCGGGTGGTCGCAGCGCCGCGAACTCGTCGGTGACGCGAAGCCGGGAATCGGCGAAGCGGTAGAGGGCGGCGGGACGGCCGCCGGTACGTCCCGAGCGGGCGGTGTCACCGGTGGCCGTGATGACTCCCCGACGGGTGAGGACTCGCTGCAGATTCGTCGTGTCGACCTGGTAACCGAGTGCGGCGCAGTAGATTTCACGCAGCGTCGACATCGTGAACGCGTCCGGGGCGAGGGCGAACGCGATGTTCGTGTACGAGAGCTTGGCGGCCAGCCGAGCGCGCGCGTGTTCGACGACGGTGCCGTGGTCGAACGACATCGCCGGCAACGCGGAGACCGGATGCCAGGCGGTGTCCGGCGGGAGCTGGGGGTCGGCGGGCAGCGGGACGAGACCGAGGTAGGTCGAGGCGATCCGCCGATCACCGGGGACGCGATGCGGGTCGCTGAACACCGACAGCTGTTCGAGATGGGCCACCTCGCGGACGTCCACCTTCTCGGCGAGCTGCCGGCGGGCCGAGGTCTCGAGGTTCTCGTCGTCCCCGAGGGTTCCGCCGGGCAGGGACCACGTGCCCTTCTGGGGATCGAGTGCGCGCTGCCACAGCAGCACCATCAGCTCGTCGGCGCGGCACCCGGTCCGCCCGTGATGGCCGTCACCTGCGGCGATGGTCTGCGCGGTGGACCGAACCTGGAACACCGCGGTGAGCACTTCGTGGACGGTGCTACTATGGGGCATGTTTTCGATCGTAAGTCGAAAACCTCGTTTTCGGAAACTCGGGCCAGCCCGCCCGGGTTCAGTGACGGAGCCGTCCAAGGGGGCTTCGAAGAAGGAGTGGCCATGACATCGACGATTCCGCCGCTGTGGGCCGACGGCACGAAGCAGATCGTGGACGGTCCCGGCGGATACACCGGTGTCGAGGCCGGGCCCGCGTGGGCGGCCGAGGTGCGCCGGCTGGCGACCGAGCGCAACGCCACGATCCTGGCGCACAACTACCAGCTGCCCGAGATCCAGGACGTGGCCGACCATGTCGGGGATTCGCTGGCGCTGTCGCGGATCGCGGCCGAGGCACCCGAGGACACCATCGTGTTCTGCGGCGTCCACTTCATGGCCGAGACCGCGAAGATCCTCAGCCCCGAGAAGACCGTGCTGATTCCGGACGAGCGCGCCGGATGCTCGCTCGCCGACTCGATCACGGCGGACCAGCTGCGGGAGTGGAAGGCCGAACACCCGGACGCGCTGGTGGTTTCGTACGTCAACACCACCGCCGAGGTGAAGGGCCTGACCGACATCTGCTGCACGTCGTCCAACGCGGTCGACGTCGTCGCGTCGATCGACCCCGACCGTGAGGTGCTGTTCCTGCCGGACCAGTTCCTGGGCGCCCACGTCAAGCGAGTGACCGGCCGCGAGAACATGCACATCTGGGCCGGTGAGTGCCACGTACACGCCGGGATCAACGGGGACGAGCTCACCGCCAAGTCGAAGAGCCACCCCGACGCGGAGCTGTTCGTGCACCCGGAGTGCGGCTGCGCCACCTCCGCGCTGTACCTCGCGGGGGAGGGCTTCGTGCCCGAGGACAAGGTCAAGATCCTCTCGACGGGCGGCATGCTCGACGCGGCGCGCGAGACCGGCGCGAAGCAGGTTCTCGTCGCCACCGAGGTCGGCATGCTCCACCAGCTCCGCAAGGCCGCCCCGGGCGTCGACTTCCAGGCGGTCAACGACCGCGCGGCGTGCCCGTACATGAAGATGATCACGCCCGCCGCGCTGCTGCGCTGCCTCGTCGAGGGTAAGGACGAGGTCCACGTCGCCCCCGACGTCGCCGAGCGGGCTCGCAAGTCCGTGCAGCGCATGATCGAGATCGGGAACCCCGGCGGCGGGGAGTAATGGTCGCCGGTCCCGGGGGTGACGGCGTCGTGTGGGAGGCGCGGGCAGATCTGGTCGTCGTCGGGGGAGGCGTGGCCGGGTTGACCGCTGCGCGCACCGCCGCCGAGCGGGGTCTGCGGGTGCTGGTGGTGAGCAAGGGCGGACCCACCGACACCGCCACCCAGTACGCGCAGGGCGGCATCGCGGTGGTGGGGGACCCGCGAACCGACTCGGTCGATTCGCACACCGGCGACACCTGTGTCGCGGGAGCGGGACTGTGCGACGAGGCCGCGGTGCGGTCGATCGTCTCCGCGGGCCGTGAGGCGCTCACCGCGCTCACCGCGCTGGGTGCGGTGTTCGACGTCGGGACCGACGGGGCCGTGGCCCGCACGCGCGAGGGCGGGCACAGCACCCGCCGCATCGTGCACGCCGGCGGCGACGCCACCGGTGCGGAGGTGCAGCGGGCCCTGAACGCGGCCGGCATGCCGGTGCTGTTCGGTGCGGCGGCCGCCCGGGTCACGACCGATCGGCGCGGGGTCACCGGACTGATGGTGCTCTCCGACCGGGGGCTCGGAGTCGTCCACGCGCCCGCGGTGGCGTTGGCGACCGGCGGCCTCGGCCAGCTCTACTCGTGCAGCACCAACCCGGAGGGCGCCACCGGTGACGGCATCGCGCTGGCACTCGAGGCGGGTGCGGCCGTGGCCGACCTCGAGTTCGTCCAGTTCCACCCCACCGTGCTGTACGCGCCCGGCGGGGTCGGGCGGCGCCCGCTCATCAGCGAGGCCGTGCGCGGCGAGGGCGCCCGCCTGGTGGACGCCGACGGGCGGTCGGTGACCGACGGCGTGCACCCGCAGGGCGATCTGGCCCCGCGGGACGTGGTCTCCCGGGCCATCGCCCGGCGGCTGCGGGAGAGCGGAGCGGACCACGTCTACCTCGACGCCCGGCACCTGCCCGGCTTCGCGAACCGGTTCCCCACGGTCACCGCGGCGTGCCTGGCCGCGGGCATCGACCCCACCGCGCAGCTCGTCCCGGTCGCCCCGGCGGCGCACTACTCGTGCGGAGGGATCGTCACCGACGTGCACGGGCGCACGGGCGTCCCGGGTCTGTACGCGGTCGGCGAGGTGGCGCGCACGGGGCTGCACGGCGCCAACCGGCTCGCCTCGAACAGCTTGCTCGAGGGGCTCGTCGTGGGCACGCGGGTGGGCCACGCGGCCGCCGAGCGCGTGGACGTGGCCGTGGAGGCGACCGACCTGCTGCTGCCCTTCCGCCGCAGGGCGCCCCGAGAACGCGTCCAGGAACTCCTGACCTCCCATGCCTCCGTCGTGCGCGAGGGCGAGGGGCTGGCCGGTGTCGGCGCCGAACTCCTCGGCAGCCCGATCGCGGTGGCCGGCACCGATCGCGCGCTCGAGGACACCGCGCTGACGGTGGCGGCGTCGGCGCTGGTGCTGGCGGCCTCGGCCAGGCGGGAGAGCCGCGGCTGCCACACACGGGCCGATCACCCGGACGCGGCGGAGGAGTTCCGGCGTCCTCTGCCGGTGCGGATCGGGCGCGACGGCGAACTGGAAGTAACGGAAGTACAAGCGCTGCAATCGATGGGAGCACAGTGAGTAGTACGCAGGACCGGCTCGATCCGCAGGAGACGCTCGCGCTGGTGCGCACCGCCCTCGACGAGGACCTCCGGTACGGCCCCGACATCACGTCGGTCGCGACGGTGCCGGAGGGCGCGGTGGCGAAGGCGGCGGTGGTGACGCGGTCGGCGGGGACCGTGGCCGGCATCGATGTGGGACTGACGGTGCTCGACGAGGTCATCGGCGCCGGGAACTACCAGGTGCTGGACCGGGTCGCGGACGGCACCCGCGTGCAGCCGGGTGACGCGGTGCTCACCGTGGACGCGCCGACCCGGGGGTTGCTGACCGCCGAGCGCACGATGCTCAACCTGATGTGCCACCTGTCCGGCATCGCCACCGCGACCTCCGGGTGGGTCGACGCCGTGGCCGGCACGAACTGCCGGATTCGTGACAGCCGCAAGACCCTTCCGGGGCTGCGTGGACTGCAGAAGTACGCCGTGCGGGTCGGCGGCGGGGTGAACCATCGGATGGGGCTCGGCGACGCGGCCCTGATCAAGGACAACCATGTCGCCGCGGCGGGTTCGGTGGTGGCGGCGCTGCGAGCGGTCCGCGCGGCCGCGCCGGACGTCGAGTGTGAGGTGGAGGTCGACACCCTCACCCAGCTCGACGAGGTGCTGGCCGAGGGCGTCGAGCTGGTGTTGCTCGACAACTTTCCGCTGTGGCAGACGCAGATTGCGGTCCAGCGGCGGGACACCGTCTCCCCGGAGACCAAGCTCGAGTCCTCGGGCGGCCTCACGCTCGACGTGGCCGCCGACTACGCGGCGACCGGTGTCGACTTCCTCGCGGTGGGCGCGCTGACCCATTCGGTGACGGTGCTGGACCTGGGTCTCGACATGTGAGCCGGCCGTTCCCGCGGGCCGCCGCGGGAACGGCTCACCGGCCGGGCGGATTCTCGCCGTCCGGGTCCGCGGCGAGTTCGCCGTGCTGGATGTCCGTGACGATCCAGTTCGCGGACTGTCGCAGTTCCTCGAAGGCGGCGTCGAACGCGTCGATCAGCCATGCACTACTGGCGGCGGCCAGGGGGCGTGGATCCGTTGCGCCGTCCTGGTGGATGCCGACGGTCCAGGTGCCGGACGCGTCGGGATCGGCGGACAGCCCGCCCGGGGTGTTCGCGGCCAGTGCGAACCGGCTGAACTCCAGTTCCACCCGAATCGCATAGCGCCCGTCGAGGTTGACCACCGTGGTGGGGCGGTGGGTCGCGGTGGCCAGGGCTTCCAGCGCGTCTGCGTACCGCGCCGCATACTTCTTCCGCTCGGGCATGACGCAACCCTACGCACACTTCGTCCGCTCGGGCTGGCCGAACAAGCAATTGGTCGACGGTCGGTGGCGTGCGGGGGCGGTGGCGGTTCGTCACCCCGCCGCGGCGTAGCTCTCCGTCGCCTGCCGCCGTAGCTGGTCCAGCGCCTGGCGGAGCAGGCGCGAGACGTGCATCTGGGACAGTCCGACGCGGTCGGCGATCTCCGACTGGGACAGCTGGTGGAAGTAGCGCAGCCACAGCAGAGTACGCTGGCGCTCGTCCAACGTGGCCATGAGACGACGCAACTGGTGGCGGTGCTCGACGCGGGACAGATCGGAGTCGCTCGCGCCGAGCGTCTGCATCCGCGAATCGGTGCCGTCCGGCAGTGTCGCATCGAGGGACTCGCACGAGTACAGCTCGCCGACACGCTCGGCCTCGGCCGCTTCCTCCACCGACATCCCCAGCGAGGCCGCCACCTCGTCGATGCCGACCCGGCGCCCCAACTCCGTTGCGAGAGTGTCCGTCCGGTTGCGCACCGCGAGGTGGTTCTCCTGCAGGCGACGAGGGACGTGCGTGGCCCACGTGAAGTCGCGGAAGTACTTGCGGATCTCGCCGCTGATCGAAGTGACGGCGTACGGGACGAAATCGGTGCCGCGGGCTGCGTCGAAGCGTCGTGCCGCACCCACGAGCGCCAGCGCGGCCACCTGCTCCAGTTCGGCGAGTGGCACCCCCCGGTTCCGGTAGCGAGCGGCCACCCGCCGGGCCATCGGAAGCGCGCAGACACAGAGCCGGTCGATCAGGCGTTCGCGTTCCTCGTGGTCGAGATCGGCTCTTTCGAGCGCGGCGCGCAGATCATGCACACAGTCGCGCACCTTCTCGTCGCACAGTTCACGTGAGTCCTCGTGGGCGCTGAGGGTAGAGAGCATCGCACATCCTGTTCTCAGTGAGCGGAAAGTGGGCGGGCCGTGACCATCGGTCGGGGGTGTCGCCGGACTGGCTGCCCGGCCGGCGCGGGTGGATTCGACGGACCGTTCATCGACGTATTCATCCGTGAGCCCTCCCGGAGGCGACCCGCCGGCGCCGAAATCACGGACCGACGGGAGAGGATTGATCGGTCGGCTGTAAGACAAAATCTATACCGTCAGCGAGAGATTTGCAGTGCGACGCGACGGCCGGCGTCGGGGAGCGGGGCCTCGGGTGCCCGCGCGCGGAAATCCTGAGCGCCGATCCCACGAGTGGAACGTTTGACCTGGACGTTGGTCCTGCTCGCGCCGGGGCCGTGGGTCCTGTGAGGGCGTCCTGCCAGGTAGGACGCCGAAACGTGGGTCCCCGGGGAAGCTTCGGGTGCGGTCCCTGGTGGAGGCACCGGTCGCCGCGAAATCGGTTCCAGAGAAAAGTTGTCTCCGTAGGTATAGATTCTCTCTGTGTGGGAATCCTTCCATCGGAATGTTCGGGAAGGGAGTGTCGATGTCTCAGCGAGTGATCACCGACGAGGTTCTTTCGCCTCGGCGGCCGGGCCCGGCCGCAGGCCTGCGAGCCTCGGCGGCAGTCGCGGGGGCATGGGCGCTCCTCTTCGCTTTTCTGGCGGCGCTCCCGGGATTGGTGGCGGTCGGAGTCGGCTTCGCCCTCGTCGACGTCCTGACCGTCTCGTCCGTCACCGGAGGGTGTCTGTTCGCGGCAGTGCTGATGCTCGGTGGGTTCCCCCGGGGTCAGTAGTACGACCAGGCTCCCTCGACGCCACGACCGCTCGACTCGGTGCAGTGAAAGGTGAAGAAACGTGAGAAGTTCGACCAGCAGTGAGTTCGGGGCCGATCGGCACCAGCCGTTGGACGGCATCGAGATCGTGCGCTACCCGGACCCCAGCCCACTCGACGGATGGTGGGCGAAGGTCGTGGCGCAGCGTCCCCCGGCCCGCTGACCTTCTGCGGCTCGGGCCGCCCCGAACGCGTTCGGTGGTGCGGTGTGGATACGGCGGGTTCGCCGTCGCCGCTCGACAGCGGTGACTGTGCGCATCGGCCGGTGAAAACGCATGTCCTCCACCGAGTGTGCGGGCAACGAGCGTCCGGTTCGCCCACCGGGCAGCACCCCGGTTCGTGTGCGATATTCGAGCGGTGCGGCCGTACCGCAAATTCTGATGTGACCGATGGTGTCCCGCTTGCGGATGTGGTGACCCGACCCGGAGGAGATCGATGAGGGCGATTCGAGTGGCGTCCGTGCCGTCGTCGCACGTCTACGTGCGACACCTGGCGGCGCCGGAGCTCGACGACGACGTCGTCCGGCTCCCCGATCCCGTTCCCGCGGACGGCCGGAAGGTGCCGGGCGGCTGGTGGCCCCCGTTGATGCTCGACCCCGCCTGGATCCGCGAGAACGCGACGGAGTTCGATGTCTTCCACATCCACTTCGGATTCGACGCCGTCACCCCGGACACGTTGCGGGAGATCGTCGATACCCTCGGCGGACTACGCAAGCCCCTCGTGTACACGGTGCACGACCTGCGCAATCCGCATCACCCGGATCCCGGCATGCACGACGCACAACTCGACGTGCTGATCCCCGCGGCGGACGAGGTGATCACGCTCACCCCCGGAGCCGCTCGGGTGGTGGACCGGCGGTGGGGACGTGAGGCGACCGTCCTGCCGCACCCGCACGTGGTGGGTGAGGAGTGGTTCGGGCGCCGCGATCCGTCCGCCCCGGAGCCTTTCGTGGTGGGTTTGCATGCCAAGAGTTTTCGGCCCAACATGGACGTCCTGCCGATCGTCGAGACCCTCACGCGCACCGTGTCGGACCTACCCGACGCCGAGCTGAGGATCAATCTGCACGACGAGGTCTTCGACCCCGACAACCACTGGTACGCCCCCGAGACCGGCGAACTGCTGCTCAAGTACGACGAGCACGACCACGTCACCGTCGACGTCCATCGCTACTACTCCGACGACCAGCTGTTCTCGTATCTGTCGTCGCTGTCGGTGTCGGTGTTGCCCTACCGGTTCGGAACACACTCGGGGTGGCTCGAGGCCTGCCACGACCTCGGCACCCGAGTGGTGGCGCCGTCCTGTGGTTTCTACGGGCAGCAGAAGGACTGCGAGAACTTCATTTTCGACGAGGATCGTTTCGATCCCGCGTCGCTGGACGAGGGCATTCGACGGGCGTACCGGGAACGATGGACTGCGCCTGCCCCCACCTGGGAGGAACGGATGTCGGAGCGGCGCTTCCTCGCCCGCGCCCACCGCGCCGTGTACGAGCGGGCCCTCGGATGACACGCGGGCTGCGGGTCGCGATCGTCGCATCGTCGAGTCATCCCATCCGTCAACCGTTCGCCGGAGGTCTCGAGTCCCACGTGTGGCACCTCGCGCGTGCACTGGAGCGGGCGGGGCACACCGTCACGCTGTTCGCCGCGGACGGCTCGGACGCCGAAGCTGCCGCCGCGGCACTGCCTGTCCGGACATTCCGGCCCAGCCGGCAGGCCTGCAGTGACCCGTCCATGCCGGAACGGGAGTTCCTCGGCGACCACCACGCCTATCTCGGTCTCATGCTCGAACTGGCGGAGAGCGGAGCCGACCGATTCGACGTGGTCCACAATCACAGCCTCCACTACCTGCCCGTGGCGATGGCGCCGACTCTGCCGATTCCGATGCTCAGCACCCTGCACACACCGCCGACGCCGTGGCTGGAGTCCGCCGTGGCGCTCACCGGTGGTGCGGGCGTGGATTTCGTTGCGGTGAGCGGACATACCGCGGCCGCGTGGGAGGGCGTCGTCGGCCGCCCCATCCGGGTCGTCCCCAACGGCGTGGACACCGACGCGTGGCCCCTCGGGCCCGGCGGCGAGGGCGCCGTCTGGTTCGGCCGGATCACCGAGGAGAAGGGCACCCATCTCGCCATCGAGGCGGCCGAGCGAGCCGGCACCCCGCTCCGCCTCGCCGGCCCGGTGAGTGATCCCGGGTACTTCCGCACGCACGTCGAGCCGCGTCTGCGGCCCGGGGCGGTCGATTACGTCGGCCACCTGCCGCGCGCCGCGCTCGCCCGGGTCGTGGGCACGTCGGCGGTCTCGCTCGTCACCCCGGACTGGGACGAGCCCTACGGGCTCGTGGTCGCCGAATCGCTCTCGTGCGGCACCCCGGTCGTGGCGTTCGCACGCGGCGGCATCCCGGAAATCGTCGACGAGCACAGCGGCCGTCTGGTCGCCCCCGGTGACGTCGCGGCCATGGCCCGCGCGATCGGCGAGGCATCCGACCTTCCGCGCTCCCGGGTGCGGGCCCGCGCGTTGTCGGCCTGTTCGGAGACGGCGATGGTCGCCACGTACGAGGACTGCTACCGGTCGGCCGTGCGAGAGGGCACGGCCCGGCGGCTGCGTGAGGTGTCGGTCGCATGATCGGTTACTACGTGCACCACCACGGCCGTGGTCACCTCACCCGCGCCCGTACGATCACGCGCCACCTGGACACCCCCGTCGTCGCGCTCACCTCGCTCGAACTCGCCGACTCCGAGCCGTTCGATGCGGTGGTCACCCTCGAGCGGGACGATGCGTCTCGGGATCCGCGCAACCCCACCGCGGGCGGCGCTCTGCACTGGGTGCCGCTGCAGGACCCCGGCCTGCGGTCGCGGATGGCCGCGGTCGCCGAGTGGATCCGCGTCGCGCGGCCGCAGGCGATGATCGTCGACGTCTCCGTCGAGGTCGCCACGTTCGCGCGGCTGATGGGCGTGCCCACCGTCGTCATGGCAATGCCCGGCGAGAGGGACGACGCGGCCCACCGGTTGGTGTACGACATCGCCGACCACATCATCGCCGCGTGGCCGCGGGACTTGTACGCCCCGCCGTGGCTCGAGCGGCATGCCGCGAAGACCACCTACGTCGGCGGTGTGAGCCGCTTCGACGGCCGTGCGCCCGAGACCCCCACCGGTTCCGGCGCGGTCCGCGTGACGGTGCTCAACGGTGCCGGCGGAACGTCCTTGACCGCACACGAGGTGGACCGGTGGCGCGCGAGCGTGCCCGGCGTCGACTGGACCACGCTCGGCGGGCCGGGAGCGTCGTGGAAGGAGGACCCCTGGCCGGATCTGTGCGCCGGCTCGGTGGTGGTCACGCACGCCGGCCAGAATGCGATCGCCGACGTGGCCGCCGCCGGCACCGCGTCGATCGTGGTACCGCAGCAGCGCCCGTTCGCGGAACAGGAGACCACCGCAGGTGTCCTGGAAGCCGCCGGTCTGGCGGTGGTGCACACGGCGTGGCCGACCGCCGCCGAATGGCCGGACCTGATCGGCCGTGCACTCACCGCAGGCGGACGCGACTGGTCGCGCTGGAACACCCGCGGCGCCGCGGGCCGCGCCGCCGCCGCGGTGGAACGGGTACTGGACGGAGCCGGTGCCGCATGAGGACCGCCATCGTGACCGTGGTCGCCGGCCGCCACGACCACCTGAGAAGCCAACTGCGTCGGCTCGGGGACTCCACCTCGGCGGTCGACGATCACGTCGTGGTGTCGATGGGCGACCGTGCGATCGCCGACATCGTCGCCGAACACGGTGACGCCGCTCGGACGGTGGAGATCTCGGCGGCCGCGCGGTGTCTGCCGCTCGCGCGCGCCCGCAACCTGGGCGCCCGCGCCGCGCTCGACCGCGGCGCGGAGCTGCTCGTCTTCCTCGACGTGGACTGCATCCCGCACCCACGCATGATCGACCGCTATCGCACGGCCGCCATGACGCCGCGGCACCGCGACGATCTGCTGTGCGGACCCGTGACCTACCTCGATGCGGCGACGTCGACCGCACTCCGGGAGCAGCCCGGGCGCGCCCAGCCCCCGGCCGACCCGCACCCGGCCCGGCCGGCGCCTCCTGACGGGGCCACGCTCGCCGACGACCGTTACGAACTGTTCTGGTCGCTCTCGTTCGCGGTCCGGTCCGCCGTGTGGCACCGCATCGGCGGTTTCTGCGAGGACTACACCGGTTACGGGGGCGAGGACACGGACTTCGCGCAGAGCGCAGCCGCCGCCGGAGTGGGACTGTCGTGGGTCGGGGGAGCGGACGCCTTCCACCTTCACCATCCCGTGTCCGACCCGCCGATCGAGCATCTCGACGACATCCTGCGCAATGCCGCGGTGTTCGAGCGGCGATGGGGCTGGTGGCCGATGCGCGGCTGGCTCGATGCCTTCGCGGCGAACGGCTCGATCCGCTTCGACGAACAGAGCAACTCGTGGCTCCGCCTCGACCCCGACCGTCCGAGCGTCGCACGCGCGGCGCCTCCCGACCCCGTTGCCGCCGGGAGCGTTCCCGGCGAGTGACTCCGACCCCGACCCTGCCCGACGAAGAAAGGACTGTCTCCTTGTCCACGAACGAGTTCGACGTTCCGGGTGCGCCCAGCGCCCTCACCCCCGAGAAGTCCGAGCCGACGAGTGGTCCGGTTCCCCGGCTCACCAAGCCCGACCAGTCGGCGCCCGCTCAGGTCTCGCCGACGGGAGCGGCCGACGGCGATCGCCGTCAACAGGGCGAAACTCTCACCACCGCGCAGGGTGCCCCCCTCGCCGACACGGATCATTCCCTCAAGGCGGGCCCGCGTGGTCCGATCCTGATGCAGGACCATCACTTCCGCGAGAAGATCACCCACTTCGATCACGAGCGCATTCCCGAGCGAGTGGTGCACGCGCGCGGTGCGGCCGCGCACGGCGTGTTCCGGGCGACCGGCGCGGCCGAGAAGCTCACGTCGGCGGCCTTCCTCCAGAAGGACGTGGAAACGCCTGTCTTCGTGCGCTTCTCCACGGTCCTGGGTTCACGCGGGTCGGCCGACACGGTCCGCGACACCCGCGGGTTCGCGACCAAGTTCTACACCAGCGACGGCACCTTCGACCTGGTCGGCAACAACATCCCGGTGTTCTTCATCCAGGACGCGATCAAGTTCCCCGACATCATCCACGCCGGCAAGCCGCACCCGGACCGGGAGATCCCGCAGGCGCAGAGCGCGCACGACACCTTCTGGGACTTCGTCACCCTGCACACCGAGGCGACGGCCCACACGATGTGGAACATGTCCGACCGCGGTATCCCGCGCTCGTACCGGATGATGGAGGGCTTCGGCGTCCACACCTTCCGTCTGGTGAACGCCGACGGCGAGACCAGTCTGGTGAAGTTCCACTGGAAGCCCCGCCTGGGTGTGCACTCCCTGGTGTGGGAAGAGGCCCAGATCGCGGCCGGCGTGGACCCCGACTTCCATCGCCGTGACCTCGCCGACGCGATCGAGAGCGGCGCGTACCCGGAGTGGACCCTCGGCGTCCAGGTGTTCCCGGACACCCCCGAGCAGGAGTTCGAGGGCATCGACCTGCTCGATCCCACGAAGCTGGTGCCGGAGGAGCTGGCCCCGGTGCAGCCGATCGGCGTCATGACGCTGAC
Source organism: Rhodococcus sp. SGAir0479 (assembly GCF_005484805.1). Taxonomy (NCBI): domain Bacteria; kingdom Bacillati; phylum Actinomycetota; class Actinomycetes; order Mycobacteriales; family Nocardiaceae; genus Rhodococcus; species Rhodococcus sp. SGAir0479. The sequence goes on along the minus strand of NZ_CP039432.1, from coordinate 1,982,312 downwards.
CGCCAACACCACCAACTTCTTCGCCGAAACCGAACAGGTCGCCTTCCACCCGGGCCACCTCGTGCCGGGTATCGACGTCACCGACGATCCGCTGCTGCAGGGCCGACTGTTCTCCTACCTCGACACCCAGATCAGCCGACTCGGCGGACCGAACTTCGCGCAGCTGCCCATCAACCGTCCGCACGCGCCGGTGAACGACATGTTCCGTGACGGCATGCACCAGACGGCGGTCCACGACGGCGTCGCGCCCTACAAGCCGAACAGCCTCGACGGCGGCTGCCCCTTCACGGCAGGGGCCGGAGCCGCCTTCATCGATGTCCCCACGCCGATCGAGGCGACCACCAAGCAGCGGACGAAGCCGAGCTCGTTCGACGACCACTTCAGTCAGCCGCGGATGTTCTACGCGAGCCTGTCGGAGGTGGAGCAGCTGCATCTCGCCGAGGCCTACTCGTTCGAACTCGGCAAATGCTACGAACAGGCCATCAAGGAGCGCGCGCTCGAGGTCCTCGCACGCGTCGACGGCACCCTGTGCGCCCGGGTCGCCCAGTCGCTGGGCCTGCCGGTGCCCGAGGGCGGCGCGGACGCGTCGTCGGACCTGCCGGAGACCGGCCCCAGTGCGGCGCTGTCCCAGCTGGGGCAGGAATGGCCGGTCGACGGCCGCATCGTGGCGGTCGTCGTCGACGAGGGGACGGACGCGCAGGCCCTGGACGCGGCGCTGGACACCCTCTCCGGCAGCGGCATCCTGCCGCTGGTCACCGCCCCGCACGGGGGCCAGCTCACCTTCGGCGACCGCACGGTCACCGCGTCCCGGACCTACGACACGGCCCGGTCCATCGAGTTCGACGCCGTCGTCGTCCTGACCGCGGAAGTGGACCCGCGGGTGGCCCGTCTCGTCGACGAGGCGTACCGCCACGGTAAGGCGATCGGCGCCGACGCCGCCGGAGCGGAGAGTCTGCCGACGGGTGCCCGCGAGAAGCCCGGTGTGCAGGTGTCCGACGACCTGGGCGAGGTGTCCGGGGGCGTCGTCGAGCTTCTGCGCTCGCACCGCGTCTGGCAGCGGTAGCCGATGCGGCAGCCACCTCGAAGGGCCACGTCCGTACGGTTCGACTCCCGCCCGGCTGGGTAACCGGGTGCGTATGGATCTGATGACCAGAGCGGTCTCGGCGCCCTTCGAGGTGGGTTCGGCGATCCGGCACGCGCGGATCTTCCACCCGCATGGAGCGTTGTTCGACGGCACGGCACACTTCGACCGGGACTTCGGTCCGGTCCCGGGTGGGGAGCCGCTCCCCGTCCGCGCCCGCCTGTCGCGTGGGATCGGAACACCCCGGCAGCTGCCCGACATCCTGGGGCTCGCGGTGCGTGTCCGGCTCCCGGCCGGTCCGTGGGATCTGCTGTTCGCCACCGCGTACCTGCCGGCACGGGTCGCGCTCGTGCCGGCAAGGACGTGGGCGAGCGCGCGGTACAGCACACTGGTGCCCTACCGGACGGCGGACGACCGATCGCCGCGGTGGCTCACGGCGACGCCCCAGGGCGCGCAGCCCACGGGCTCCGCCGCGATCGACGACCTGGCGGCGCCGCTGTCGTTCGCGGTGCACCTGGCCGCCCGCGGTGCCCCGGTGCCCGCCGGACGGATCCACCTCGAGCACCGGCTACCGAGCGACGACAGCGTGCAGCCCTCGTTCGACCCGGTCCTCAACTGCCCACCCGGGCTCGAGATGTGGCCGACGTGGCTGGCGAAGCTGCGCCGCACCGCATATGCCGGCAGCCGGAAGGGGCGTGAAGCCGTCGGTGCCCGCGACCCGGAGCGAGGCGGCGCGCTCTGACGTCCGGTCGAGCCGTGCAGGGTGGCAGTCTTTCGGGAACACTTGATGGTCCGGATACGGAATGTGAGTGATCAGATGAGTACTGCAGCGTCGGACGGGGTCATGATCACCGTGTGCCCCGACGGCCCGCTCCTCGTACGCGGCGCCGTCGAGTTGGTGGGCACCGGTGGGGAGCCGATCGACAACCAGCGCAACGTCATCGCCCTGTGCAGATGCGGGGGTACCAAACGCCCGCCCTTCTGCGACTCCACGCACAAGAAGAAGCGGAAGCCTCTCCCCGCCGACCGGTCCGCGCGGCAGGGAGCCGAGGAAGGAAGATCGTGATGGTCCCGGTCCGAGAAGACACGACCGCCGAGACGACCGGCCGGATGGCGATTCCGGCGCCGCGCGGGGAGGCCAGCGCGATCCTGGTCGACGTCCTCCAGGGGGTGGGCAACCCGGACAGTTTCCGTTCTGCCGCAGCGTCCCTGGGCCGGAGCTATGCGCCCGAGCCCGTCCGCATGCTCCACGACGACGACGTCCAGCTGACACTGACCCTGCTCTACGAACTGCATCTGCAGGGCATCGAGGGCGTCGACGACCGGTGGGAGTGGGATCCGCGACTCCTCGAGGCCCGCGCCGCGCTGGAGGGACCCCTCGAGGCCGCGATTCGTGCTCTCGCCGCCGACCGGGTCACGCGGGCGCGCGCCGAGTTCGGTGACGACGTGGTCCGCGCGCTGTGGGACATGACCGCTCCGACACGTGCGCCGGGCCTCTCTGATTTCATGGCGTCGGATGCGGACGACGAGCAGTTCCGTGAACTCTTCATCCACCGCTCGCTCAATCAGTTGCGGGAAGCGGACCTGTACACGTTCGGTATCCCGCGCATGGCGGGCGCTCCCAAGGCCGCGCTCCTCGAGATCCAGATCGACGAGTACGGCCAAGGCCGGCTCGATCGCATGCACTCGCGGTTGTTCGCGAGCACCATGCGCGAACTAGGGCTGTCCGACACCTACGCGCGGTATCTCGACGCCGTGCCTGCGGTCACGCTGGCCACGTTGAACGCCCTGTCGTACTTCGGGTTGCATCGCCGCAACGTGGGCGCGCTCATGGGCCACGTGTGCGCGATCGAGACGACGTCGGCCCTGCCCAGTAAGAAGTATTCGGCCGGTCTGCGCCGGCTCGGGTACGGCACGGCCGCCACGCTGTTCTTCGACGAACACGTGGAGGCGGACTCGGTGCACGAGCAGATCGCGGTCCGTGACCTTGCAGGCGGTCTCGTCGCCGACCGTCCCGAACTGGTCGACGACGTTCTGCTGGGGGCCGCCGCCTGCCTGGCGCTGGACGATCTGCTGGGTGAGCACATCACGGACTGTTGGTCGCGAGGACGCAGCTCGTTGCGGTCGTGACCGACCTGTCCGGTTTCGTCGTGGCGCTTCCGGGGTAGTGATCCGACAGATCCTCGGGAGGTACCATGCAGAAACCTGTCACCATGCCCTCGAACGTCGACGGCAAGTTGTCGGTTTTCGACAAGTTCGCTACGGCCACAAATGATTTCACGTCTCGTGCGGCGTTCTTCGTGGCGTGCGTGCTCATCGTCGTGATCTGGGCGCCGTCGTTTCTGGTGCTGCAGAACATCGACACGTGGCAGTTGATCATCAACACCATCACCACGATCGTGACGTTCCTGCTGGTGGCGCTGCTGCAGAACACGCAGAAGCGTTCCGACGACGCGGTGCAACAGAAGCTCAATGCCATCGCCGACGGGTTGGCCGACCTGATGGAGGAACTCAGCGGCGATCACCCCGGTCTCCAGGTGGATCTGAAGGAGCTCCGGGCGGCCGTCGGCATCGAGCAGCGCGAAGGCGCGTAGACCGATCGAGACGATCTCGACCCCACGAAAGGAGTCGACAGTGCAGACGACGCCGGGCCGGCGACTGGCCCTGTTCGCGGTGAGCGTTGCGGGCGGAGTGGGCTCGGCCCTCCTCGCGCGGCGGACGTTGGGACGCATCGACACCGGCGGCGTGCGTGGTCCCGCCACCGAGCCCGGACGCGCGATGCTGGCGGCGGCGGTCCTGCACGGTGCGGCATTCGCGCTCACGCACAACTCGCTCGAGGCGGCCCGGCTGGCCCTGCGCCGCAAGGGGATCGGCGTCACGTCCCGCGAGTGACTTCAGACGGCGGTGGCGAGCGCGGCGGCCGCGGCGAAGAACAACGTCGCGAATACGCGGCTGGTGAGCTGGAGCTGTCGCGGTGAGCGCAGGAGACGCAGTACCCGCGCCGCCAGACCCGTGTAACCGGTCATCACGACGGTGTCGACCGCGACCATGGTCGCTGCGATGACCGCGTACTGCGGCACCAGCGGTGCGGCCGGATCGAGAAACTGTGGCAGCACGGCGAGCATGAAGACAATTGCCTTCGGGTTGCTCGAGTTGACCAGGAACGCGCGCAGAACCAGAGCGGCTGCCGTGGTGCCGGGGGCCTCCGTGGCGGGCTCGGGCGGTGTCGGAGTCGAGCGCCACTGCCGCACACCGAGGTACGCGAGGTAGGCGACGCCGAACCACTTGACGACCAGGAAGGCCGTCGCCGAACCGGCAAGCAGCGCCCCCACCCCGGCGGCGACGATCCCGATCTGCAGCAGGAGCGCCAGCTGCAGCCCGAGGATGTTCCAGTACCCGCGCAGAAAGCCGTGCCGGAGCCCCGTCGACATCGACGCAATGGCGCCGGCTCCCGGTGACAGGCTGATCACCCAGCTGGCGCCGAAGAACGCGAACCAGACCTGCCACGACACGAGCGGGAAATGTACTCCCGGTCCGGGTGCGCGGGAGCGGTGGGGCGGTCAGGAGCCGCCGGAACCGGAGCCGAGGCAGCTACGCGGGGGGTCGACCAGCGAGCAGAACGCCGGCGGCTTCACCGGCCGGTAGTCCGTCGGCACTCCACCGGCGGCGACGAGGCCGCGGTACGTCGCGACGGCGTCGGTGGGACGGCGTGTGAGTGTCGGATCGGTGCGGGCGTCGACGGTGTACAGGCCGAATCGCGGCCGGTACGAACCCCACTCGTAGTTGTCGGTGATCGACCAGTAGTTGTAGCCGATGACGTCGGCGCCGTCCTCGCGGGCGCGCTCGATCCAGTAGACGTGGTCGCGAAGGTGATCCGACCGGGTGTAGCCGTCCGGCCGATCCCGGCCGCCGTCGGTGGGCATACCGTTCTCGACGACGTACAGCGGCATTCTCGGCAGCTTGCGGTGGTACGCCATGAGCGCGTGGTAGATCCCGTCGGGCTGCGGTACCACGTCGTAGAACCGATCGGTGGCCGCGGCGATCGCCGACACGTTGTCCAGAGAGGCGCCGTAGTAGTAGTCGATGCCGAGGAAGTCGAGTTTGTCGGTCACCCGATCGACGAACAGGGTGTCCAGCATTCCGAACACGGCCGGGATGAACGCCAGGTTGCTGCCCACGCGGGCGGCCGGGTCGAGCTCGTGGATGCGGTCGTAGATCGTTCGGTGGGCGCGGGTCATGCCGTCGAACATCATGTGGACGTCGGGTAGTGAGATCCCGCCGAAGGTCAGCTCACGCTGCGCGTACGTCGTCGGCTCGTTGAAGGTGATCCAGATCGCCCCGGCGTCCTTGTAGCGGTCGACGACCTTCTCGGCGTTGGCCAGCCAGTCGTCGACGGTTCGCGGATCGGCCCAGCCGCCCCGGTCCGCGACCCAGCCCGGGTACACCCAATGGTCGAGGGTGATCATCGGCGTCATGCCGTGGCTGCGGATCCGCCGCACCACGTCGTCGTAGTAGGCGAATTCGGTCTCGTCCCACGTGCCCGGACTCGGCTGGACCCGCGCCCACTCGATGCCGAACCGGAACACGTCCACCCCCAGCCAGGCGGCGTTGTCGACGTCCTCGGTGTAGCGGTGCCGGAAGTCGACGGAGTTCCCGATCGGGTCCTCGGTCCGGCCCGACGCCGAGTACCGCGCCCAGTTGCTGTCCGGGGACGACCCCTCGGACTGGAAGCCGGATGTCGCGACGCCCCAGAGGAAGTCGTCACCGGCCGGTGCGGCCTGCCCGAGGGGTGCGGCGAGGAGTGTCGCGACGAACGCGAGTGCGATGGCGCTCAGGAAGGTTTCGCTCAGGAAGGTTTTCACAGCTGCCCCTCAGAAGACGGTGCCGACGTCGGCGGCGACGACCGCGTCCATGCCGAACTCGGCGAGCGCGGCGATCGTCATGGACGGGTTGCAGGCCCCGGTCGACCCGGGGATGCGCGCGCCGTCGAGGACGTAAAGGCCGCGCTGCCCGTGTACGCGGCCGGCGTCGTCGCACGCGGACCCGAACGGGGCGCCGCCGAGCGGGTGGAAGGTGTTGGTATCGAAGGCGTTGACGTCGGCGGCGATCACCCCGAAGCCCGCGCCGACGATCTGTTCGATGCGTGCGCGGATCGCGTCGGTGAGTTGCCGGTCGTAGGCCTGGCTCCAGGTCAGGACCGCGTCGTCACGGGTCGGGTCGTAGTGCCACACACCGAGCCCCGGCACCACGCCGTATCCGATCACCGACGTCGTGTGGGCGTCCATCGGAAAGGGGACGGGACCGGTGACGATGGTGAGCGCACCCGCCGGATTGCTCCAGTCCTTGACGCCGACGCAGGCCGGACCGCCCTGCCAGGCTCCGGGGCTGCCGTCGAGCCGCGTCACCATGAAGATCCGGTCGCCGTTGTTGCCCCACCCGGTGCCGACGGCGTCCGGAAGGTCGGGGACCAGGTTCTTGGCCCGCGCCTTGACGAGCAACCGGGTGGTGCCGGGGGAGCCGGCGGCAAGGAACAGGGCGTCGGTGACGATGCGCTTGCGTTCGAGAACCGCACCGTCCGTCCCGATGCGGTCGCAGTGCACCGTCCAGGTGCCGTCCCGACCGCGTTCGATGTCGTTCACGCGGTGCAGCGGTGCCACCTCGACGCGTCCGGTCGCGCGCGCCTCGGCCAGATACGTCACGTCGAGCGAGAACTTGCCGCCGTTGTTGACGCCGTAGATGAGGTCACCGTTGGTGTACGACGGACGCATCTCGCCCCGTAGCTCCCGCCGCGCGAAGTCCCAGTCGATGGGCATCGGGACCCGGAAGGTGTCCAGCCACTGCTGCGCGGCGGCACCCAGGAACTGGCGCGACGAGAGGTACTGCGGGCTGGCGAGCACGTCGTCCGGGATGGTGGCGATCCGCAGTGTGCGGGCGACGCGTGGGTAGTAGACCTTGTCCATCCGCCCGTAGTCGATCGACGGGGAGACGCACCGGGTGAAGTTCTCCTCGTTCGGTTGCATCGTCATTCCGTGATAGACCAGCGAGCCGCCACCGACGCCGGTGCCGCACAGGACGTCCATGCCGTTGCCGGGGATCCGTTCCATCAGACCCGTGAAGGGCGCGAAGACCGCCGGGGGAGCGCCGGTCATCACCGGATGCGGTTGCAGCCACGCCGAGCGCTGGTCGGGTGCGAACATGTGCGGAAACGTCTCCGCGTTCGGGCCGGTCGGCCACCAGATGCCGCGCTCGAGCACGAGCGTGTCGACACCGGCCCGGCCGAGATGCGCGGCCGCGATCGATCCGCCGAAGCCGCTGCCGACAACCACGGCGCGGCGGCGGTCCTCGGTCGCCGCTGGAGCCGGGGTGGCAGCGGCCGGTGCAATCACGGTGGCCGCGGCCGTCGTCGCGGCGGCACCGCCGAGGCCACCGAGGAAGGCGCGGCGCGTCAGGCCGTCGCGGCGGCGATGCATCGAAGGGGGATCCGGGTGCACAGCGGCTCCTGCCTGAGACTCTTCGCGGATTCCCGGACTCTATGGTGGACAGGTGTCCAGTGTGGTGTCTTTCGGGCAAATGGCAGTTCAGAGCCGCTGCCGGTCGCGGCTGCGGCCCCATTCGGCGCGCACGCGGGGCCGGAGCGCAACCAACTTGCACCCATCGCGGATAATCGAGGTGAACCCATGTTCTCCAGAGAGGACCCCTCATGCTTGCCCGCACCGACCTCCGTGGTCGTACCCCTTCCACCGTTGAGCTCCGGGGAGCACTTCCCCGTGGCGGAGTGGACGTGGACGCGGTGCTGCATCAGGTCCGTCCCGTCGTCGAGGACATCCGCGACCGCGGCGCGCAGGCGGCGCTCGAGTACGGCGAGAAGTTCGACGGCGTCCGGCCCGGGACCGTCCGCGTGCGCCAGGCCGAGCTGGACCGTGCGCTGGCCGAACTCGACGCCGACGTCCGCGCGGCCCTCGAGGTCGCGATCGAGCGGACCCGCAAGGTGCACGCCGACCAGCGCCGCACGGACACGACCACCGAGGTCGTCCCCGGCGGCACCGTCACCGAGCGCTGGGTGCCCGTCGAACGGGTGGGGTTGTACGTGCCCGGTGGCAACGCCGTGTACCCGTCGTCGGTCGTGATGAACGTCGTCCCCGCGCAGGCCGCGGGCGTCGAGTCCCTCGTCGTCGCGTCGCCGCCGCAGGCCGCGTTCGGTGGCCTGCCGCACCCGACGATCCTGGCGGCGGCCGCGCTGCTCGGTGTCGGCGAGGTGTGGGCCGTCGGCGGCGCGCAGGCCGTCGCGCTGCTCACCTACGGCGGCACCGACACCGATGGTGCCGAGCTCGCGCCGGTCGACCTCATCACCGGACCGGGCAACATCTACGTCACCGCCGCCAAGCGGCTGTGCCGTGGGCTCGTCGGCATCGACGCCGAGGCGGGCCCGACCGAGATCGCGATCCTCGCCGACCACACCGCCGACCCCGTGCACGTCGCGGCCGACATGATCAGCCAGGCCGAGCACGACGTCATGGCCGCGAGCGTGCTGGTGACCACGTCGACCGAGCTCGCCGACGCCGTCGATGCGGCGCTCGTCGCGCAGCTCGAGCTCACCAAGCACCGCGAGCGTGTCGAGACCGCGCTGCGCGGCAGCCAGTCGGGCACGGTTCTCGTCGACGACGTCGAGGCGGGATTGCGGGTCGTGAACGCCTACGCCGCCGAGCACCTCGAGATCCAGACCGAAGCCGCGTCCGCGGTCGCCGCCCGCGTGCGGTCCGCCGGCGCGATCTTCGTGGGCCCGTGGGCGCCCGTGAGCCTCGGGGACTACTGCGCCGGATCCAACCACGTGCTGCCCACCGCGGGGTGCGCGCGCCACTCCTCGGGTCTGAGCGTCCAGACATTCCTGCGCGGCATCCATGTGGTCGACTACTCGGAAGCGGCACTGAAGGACGTTGCCGGGCACGTCATCACGCTCGCCAACGCCGAGGACCTCCCGGCCCACGGCGAGGCCGTGCGTCTGCGGTTCGAGGCTCTCCAGTGAGCGCGGCAGCCGTCCCCGGATCGGCGGTCGGGATCGACGACCTCCCCATCCGGGAGAATCTGCGCGGTCAATCCCCTTACGGCGCACCGCAGTTGACGGTGCCGGTACAGCTCAACACCAACGAGAACCCGCACCCGCCGTCGCAGGCCCTCGTCGACGACGTTGCCGAGGCGGTGCGGGCGGCCGCGGCGGACCTGCACCGCTACCCGGACCGGGACGCGGTGGCGCTGCGAACGGACCTGGCCGAGTACATGACCCGGCAGACCGGTGTCGCACTCGACGTGTCGAACGTGTGGGCGGCCAACGGATCCAACGAGGTCCTGCAGCAGTTGCTGCAGGCGTTCGGCGGACCCGGCCGCAGCGCGATCGGCTTCGTGCCGTCGTACTCGATGCACCCGCTGCTCGTGGCGGGCACGCAGACCGAGTGGATCGCGGCGGCGCGCCACGACGACTTCTCGCTCGACACCGCGACCGCGGTGCGCGTCATCGAGGAACGCCGCCCGGACGTCGTCTTCGTCACCAGCCCCAACAACCCGACCGGGCACAGCATCGGACTCGAGGACCTGAAGCAGATCCTCGCCGCTGCGCCCGGCATCGTGATCGTGGACGAGGCGTACGCCGAGTTCTCCTCGGTGCCCAGTGCGGTCGGCCTGATCGACGAGTTCCCCACCAAGTTGGTGGTGAGCCGAACGATGAGCAAGGCGTTCGCCTTCGCCGGCGGCCGGCTCGGCTACCTGGTGGCGGCGCCGGCGTTCATCGACGCCATGCTGCTGGTGCGCCTGCCGTACCACCTGTCGGTCGTCACCCAGGCTGCGGCGCGGGCGGCGCTGCGGCACGCCGACGAGACCCTCGGCAGCGTCGCCGAACTCGCCGCCGAGCGGGACCGAGTGAGTGCCGCACTGACCGCGATGGGGTACAGCGTCGTACCCAGTGACGCGAACTTCATCCTGTTCGGGCTCTTCGAGGACGCCGCCCGGGCGTGGCAGCACTACCTCGACGAGGGTGTCCTGATCCGCGACGTCGGCATCCCCGGACACCTGCGCGCCACGGTGGGCCTGGCCGCCGAGAACGACGAACTGCTGCGGGTGAGCAGCAAACTTGCCTCCACCGAGTTGAAGGGCTGAAGGACTGCGATGAATGATCGGATCGCGCGCGTCGAACGCACGACCAAGGAGTCGAGCATCGTCGTCGAATTGAACCTCGACGGCACGGGCAACGTGTCCGTCTCGACGGGAATCCCGTTCTTCGACCACATGCTCACCGCGCTCGGCGCGCATGCCAGCTTCGACCTGAACGTCCAGGCGACCGGGGACGTCGAGATCGACGCCCACCACACCGTCGAGGACACCGCGATCGTGCTCGGTCAGGCTCTGGGGCAGGCACTCGGCGACAAGCGCGGCATCCGCCGCTTCGGCGATGCGTTCATCCCGATGGACGAGACCCTCGCGCACGCCGCCGTCGACGTCTCGGGGCGCCCGTACTGCGTGCACACCGGCGAGCCGGAGCACATGCTGCACAGCGTGATCGGCGGCTACCCCGGTGTCCCGTACTCGACCGTGATCAACCGCCACGTGTTCGAGTCGATCGCGCTCAACGCGCGCATCGCCCTGCACGTGCGGGTGCTGTACGGCCGGGACCAGCATCACATCACCGAGGCCGAGTTCAAGGCCGTCGCCCGCGCCCTCCGCGAGGCGGTCGAGCCCGATCCGCGGGTCACGGGTGTGCCGTCCACCAAGGGCGCGCTGTAGTCACATGAGCACCGTCTTCATCTACGTCCTGTTCCTCGCTGCGGGCTTCGCCATCGGCGGCGCGTACGCGCTGTGGAAGGTGAACAAGCTCGCCTCGGGTGTGCTCGTGGCCCTCGCCGTACTCGCGGCGGTGTCGGGGATTCTGCGGCTGATCTGATGCGTGAACTCCTGCGTACTCGCGGGATCCTGGTTGCGCTGCTCATGGGCGCCACCACCTTCGGTGGATGGTCGTTGCTGCTGCCGGTGGTCCCCAAGGCGATCGCGGACGGCGGAGGCTCCGACGCTGCGGCGGGCGCGTCCACGGCGATCTTCATGGCCGCGACCGTCGCCACGCAGCTGAAGGTCCCGGCGCTGCTCCGGCGGTACGGCTACCGCGCCGTCCTGGCGCTCGGTTGCGTGCTGCTCGGGCCGCCGTCGCTGGCCTTCCTGTGGAGCACGGCCACCGGTCCGGCGCTGGCGATCTCGGCCGTCCGCGGCGTCGGATTCGGCATGGTCACGGTCGCCGGGATCGGGTTGCTGGCGGAGTTGGCGCCGCGGAACCTGCTGGGCCGTGTCACGGGCGCGAACGGGGTGGCCATCGCCGCCGCGCAGATGATCGTGCTGCCGCTGGGGCTGGCGCTGTACCAAGCGGGTTCCGAGGCCGTCGTGTTCGTGCTGGGTGCGCTGATCCCGACGCTGTCGCTGGTGTCCATCTCGCGGCTGCCGGCGGTCCCGAACCCGGGCCTGCCGGCCGGCCGCAAGGGCCTGCCCGCGGCGGTTCTGCTGATTCCCTGCCTGTCGATGCTCGTCGCCTCCGCCGCGTACGGCGGCATGTCCTCGCTGCTGCCCATCGCCTCGGAGGGCCGCGCGGCGATCGCCGGATTCGCGCTGTCGGCGTCCGCGGGGGCGATGCTGGTCGGCCGCTACGGTGCCGGCGTCGTCGCCGACCGCATCGGAGGTGGGCGCACGTTGGTCCCCGCGCTGGTCCTGGTCGGTGCCGGGATGGCCCTGGTGGGCCTGTCCGTCGCGGGGATCGGCGGCGACGCCGCGCTGGTGGTGGGCGCGATGGCGTTCGGCGCCGGTTTCGGCGCCGTCCAGAACGAGGCGCTGCTGACCCTGCTCGCGTCGGCCGGACCCGATCGGGTCGGTGCGGCGAGTGCCGCCTGGAACATCGCGTACGACGGCGGCACGGGGGTGGGCGCGCTCGCCCTCGGCGTGGTGGCCGGGGCGCTCGGCTACCCGGCGGTGTTCGCGCTCTCGGCGATCGCGGCGCTGGTGGTCGCACCCACCGCGCTGGCTCTGCGCGGCGCCGGACCCGGGTCCCGATAGAGTTTCCCCATGACCGCACGCAAGGTTGCCCTTCTCGACTACGGTTCCGGAAATCTCCACTCGGCGCAGCGCGCCCTCGCCCGTACCGGCGCGCTCATCGAGGTGACCTCCGACCCCCAGGTGGCGCTCGCGGCCGACGGCCTGGTCGTGCCCGGCGTCGGCGCGTTCGCGGCGTGCATGGAGGGACTGCTCTCGGTCAAGGGCGAGCGGATCATCGGTCAACGGCTCGCCGGCGGGCGTCCGGTGCTGGGCATCTGCGTCGGCATGCAGATCCTGTTCGACCGCGGCGTCGAGTTCGGGGTGGAGGCCGACGGCTGCGGTGAGTGGCCCGGCACCGTCGAACGGCTCGAGGCCGACGTCCTGCCCCACATGGGGTGGAACACCGTCGAGGCACCCGAGGACAGCGTGCTGTTCGCCGGGATGGACCCCGAGACCCGCTTCTACTTCGTGCACTCCTACGGCGTGCGGCGGTGGGAGTTGCCGCCGTCCGATCTCATCGCCCCGCCCAGGCTGACGTGGGCCGAGCACGGCGACCGTTTCCTGGCCGCCGTGGAGAACGGACCGCTGTCGGCCACCCAGTTCCATCCCGAGAAGTCCGGCGACGCCGGCGCGCAGTTGCTGGAGAACTGGGTTCGCAGTCTGTGACGCGCGGCGCCGACGACCGGTCGGAAGGCGATTTGTCCGTCGCCCGGCTGGCCGTCGCCACGATGGGGACCGCCGCGGCGGTGCTGGTGCTGGTCGCCGCGCTGATCGTGCTCGTCGCGCCCGGCCCGCTCGTCGGGCTCGTGCTCGCCGTCGCCGGGGTGGTCGGCGCCGTCGCGGCCATGGGCGTCGTGTCCGGACGCATGACCACGCGCGCGTACGGCGACCAGGGCCGACGACGCGACCGGCCGGGAAACGACCCGACACCCGGCCGCGCGCGATGACCCACTAGGATCGGCGCAGTGAGCCTGGTCCTTTTGCCTGCAGTAGATGTCGCCAACGGTGAAGCTGTTCGCCTCGTTCAGGGAGAGGCGGGGAGCGAGACCAATTACGGTGCGCCCCGCGACGCCGCCCTGGCATGGCAGAACGACGGTGCCGAGTGGGTGCATCTGGTCGACCTCGACGCCGCCTTCGGGCGCGGATCCAACCGTGAGCTGCTGGCCGCCGTCGTCGGCGAACTCGACGTCAAGGTCGAGCTGTCCGGTGGCATCCGCGACGACGAGTCGCTCGAGGCCGCTCTCGCGACGGGCTGCGCCCGCGTCAACCTCGGCACCGCCGCCGTCGAGAACCCCGAGTGGTGTGCCCGCGCCATCGCCAAGCACGGCGAGCGGATCGCCGTCGGCCTCGACGTCAAGCTGATCGACGGCGACTACCGGCTGCGTGGCCGCGGCTGGGTCTCCGATGGCGGTGACCTGTGGGAGGTGCTCGAGCGCCTCAATCGGGACGGCTGCTCGCGCTACGTCGTCACCGATGTCAGCAAGGACGGCACGCTGACCGGCCCCAACCTGGAACTGCTCAGCGCGGTGTGCGCGGCCACCGACGCTCCGGTCGTCGCCTCCGGCGGCGTGTCGACCATCGCCGACCTCGAGGCCATCGCCGGTCTCGTCGACGAGGGCGTCGAGGGCTCGATCGTCGGAAAGGCGCTCTACGCAGGACGATTCACGCTCCCCGAGGCGCTGGCCGCGGTCTCGCGTTAAGAACGGCTGTCGCGATGAGTCGGTCCCGGAACCCGCACGAGTTGCTCGCTGTCGCGAGCGAGGTGCTCGACGGCGCGCGGGACCGGTTCGTCGCGGGGCTGGGAGCCCCGAGCGCGGTCCGCAAGGGCCCCAAGGACTTCGCGACCGCCGTCGACCTCGAGCTGGAGAAGTCGGTGTCGGCCGAGCTCGAGCGTCGCACGGGCATCGCGGTCCACGGCGAGGAGTTCGGGGGACCCGAACTCGCCGACGGGGACGTGTGGATCCTCGACCCGATCGACGGGACGTTCAACTACTCGGCCGGGCTGCCCACCGCGGGGATGCTGCTGGCGTTGCTGCGCGACGGCGTGCCCGTCCTGGGTTTGACGTGGCTCCCGTTGACGGGCGAGCGCTTCTCCGCCCACGAGGGCGGGCCGCTGTACCGCAACGGGGAGGCGCTGCCGCCGCTCCCGCGGGGGGAGCTGTCCTCGGCGATGATCGGCTTCGGCGCGTTCAACATCGACAGCCGCGGCCGGATCCCGGGCGCGTACCGCTTCGAACTGCTCGGTCAGCTCAGCCGGGTCTCGTCCCGGATCCGTATGCACGGCTCGACGGGTGCCGACCTCGCCTACACCGCGGCCGGAATTCTCGGTGGCGCGGTGGTGTTCGGCCATCACGTGTGGGACAACGCGGCCGGAGTCGCGCTCGTGCGGGCGGCCGGCGGCGTCGTGACCGATCTGCGCGGGGACGACTGGCACGTCGGTTCCCGATCCGTCCTGGCCGCTGCGCCCGGTGTCCACGCCGAACTGCTCGACATTCTGCACTCTCTGGGCGACCCGGAGAAGCGGCCTGAAGGAGGGCCACGACAATGACTTTGGCTGTGCGGGTGATTCCGTGTCTCGACGTCGACGCCGGGCGCGTCGTCAAGGGTGTCAACTTCGAGAACCTGCGTGACGCCGGCGACCCCGTCGAGCTCGCCGCGACCTACGACGCGCAGGGCGCCGACGAGCTCACCTTCCTCGACGTCACGGCGTCCAGCGGAGACCGCGGCACGATGCTCGACGTCGTCACGCGCACCGCCGAGCAGGTCTTCATCCCGCTCACCGTCGGCGGGGGCGTACGCACCGTCGAGGACGTCGACCGGTTGTTGCGCGCCGGCGCCGACAAGGTGAGCGTGAACACCGCCGCGATCGCCCGGCCCGAGGTGCTCCGCGAGATGTCGGAGCGGTTCGGATCGCAGTGCATCGTGCTCTCGGTGGACGCGCGCACCGTGCCGGTCGGTCAGGAACCCACCCCGTCGGGCTGGGAGGTCACCACCCACGGTGGCAAGCGGGGCACCGGTATCGACGCCGTCGAGTGGGCCGTCCGCGGCGCCGAGCTGGGAGTCGGAGAGATCCTGCTCAACTCGATGGACGCCGACGGCACCAAGGAGGGTTTCGACCTGAAGATGATCCGTGCCGTGCGCGCCGCCGTGCACGTGCCGGTCATCGCCAGCGGTGGGGCGGGCGCGGTCGAGCATTTCGCTCCGGCCGTCGACGCCGGCGCGGACGCCGTCCTCGCGGCCAGTGTCTTCCACTTCGGGGACATGACGATCGGCGAGGTCAAGTCGGCGATGCGCGCGGAAGGGATCACCGTCCGATGAGTCTGGATCCGTCGATCGCCGCCCGCCTCAAGCGGAACGAGGCCGGTCTGTTCAACGCGGTGGCGCAGGAGAAGTCCACCGGCGACGTCCTCATGGTCGCCTGGATGGACGACGAGGCGCTTGCGCGCACCCTCGCGACCCGCAAAGGCACGTACTATTCGCGGTCGCGTCAGCAGTACTGGGTCAAGGGCGAGACGTCCGGCCACACCCAGTACGTGCACGAGGTACGTCTCGACTGCGACGGCGACGCCGTGCTGCTGATCGTCGACCAGGAGGGCGCGGCGTGCCATACCGGCACGCACACGTGCTTCGAC
Organism: Rhodococcus sp. SGAir0479; assembly: GCF_005484805.1. Lineage (NCBI taxonomy): Bacteria > Bacillati > Actinomycetota > Actinomycetes > Mycobacteriales > Nocardiaceae > Rhodococcus > Rhodococcus sp. SGAir0479. The sequence goes on along the minus strand of NZ_CP039432.1, from coordinate 1,966,541 downwards.
ACCGACGTGCTCCTGGCCGCCGAGTCCTGACCTCGACCCGCCCCGCGGGGTCGGCCGCTCACGCGGTGCGGAGGCGGGCCGGGGGAGCGAGTGCCGCGGCAAGCAGCGCCACCGCCGCCGACAGCCAGAATGCGGTGGTGAGGCCGGTGCGATCGGTGACGACACCGAGCAGCGGCGCCGCGGCGGACTGGCCCACGGCCACGAGCAGGAACGTGAGCCCGACGGCGGCGGCCGGGCGGGCCGGGTGGATCCGGATACTCCAGAGCAGCAGGATGCCGGTGAGCGCGATGTAGAGGGCCCCGAAGGCCGCCGACGCGCCCACGGCCACGGCCGCCTGCGGGGCTGCGGCCGCCAGCAGCGCGGTGGCGAGGCCCAGCGCGAGCGTCGACAGCGTCCACGCGCGACGCAGCCCCAGCCGCCGGGTCAGATCACCGGAGGCGGCGCCCAGCAGTCCGCAGGCTCCCAGCACGATCCACGCCGTGGTCGCCAGGGTCCGGCCGTGCCCGCCCGCTGTTTCGAGGAGTTCCTGGCCGAAGGTCCAGGTGGCCGAACTCGCCACCCCCACGGCCACCGCCGCGGCGAACAGGCGCAGGGCGCCGGCGGGGAGCGGGAGCCGGCTGCGTCCTGTGCCGCCGGCCGTCCCGGCCGCGTGATCGCGCGTCGTCGGAACCCGGATCCACACCCACACCGTCACCGCCGCCGTGATGATGGCGAACGCCAACCATGCTGCGCGCCAACGATCGTGCGCGAGCAGTGCCACCGGCCCGGACAGCATGACGCCGAGTCCGGTTCCGGCGTTGACGACGGTCTGGACGCGGTCGCGGCGGGCGGGCGCGACCCGATACTCGATCGCGTGCGCGAGGGCGGGGGAGGCCAGCCCGGTGCTGGTCCCGGCGACCGTCACCCCCACGGCCAGCACGAGGCCGGTGGGTGCCAGCGCGATCATCGCCGTGCCGACCGTGGCCAGGACGCCCGCGGCGACGGACACGGCGCGGGCGCCGAATCGTGCAGTGGTGACGGTGGCGGCCACGGTGCCGACGCAGTAGGCGGCGTAGCCGGCCGAGGCGATCAAGCCCGCCTGACCGGCGCTGAGCGCGAACGTCTCGCGGAAGGACGGCAGGAACAGCCCGTAGGCGAACCGGGCCAGCCCGTAACAGACCGCGATCAGCGAGAGACCGGCTCCGGCCAGCCGCACCGTGCGGGAGGCCGACAGCGTGGCAACGGTCGTCGCCGACGCGACCTGCGCAGTGTCCGGCATTCCGGCCTCCGTTCCCCTGACGCTCGGGTATACCGATCTGTGAAGTAGCTGGACCCCCACGCTAAGTACACTGGTCGGTGAAGTCAAGGGAGGTCGTACCGTGGTCGCAGCCGAGTCGCGTCTTACCGTCGGGGCGCAGCGGATTCTCGATTCCGCCTCGGAGTTGTTCTACCGCAACGGAATTCACGCGGTCGGGGTCGATGCCATCGCCGCGCGGTCCGGTGTCACCAAGCGCACCCTGTACGACCGTTTCGGCTCCAAGGACGCGCTGGTCGTCGCCTATCTGACGCAACGCCACCGGCAGTGGTGGCAGCGCTTCGAGGAACGCCTGGCGGCCGCCGAGCACCCTCGCACCCTGGCGGTGTTCGACTCCTATCTCGCGGACGTCGACGACGGCGACCGCGGATGCGCCTTCATCAATGCCGCCGGCGAGCTGCCGTTCACCCACCCCGGTTACGAGGTCGTGCGCGACCACAAGACGAAGGTGTACGACCGGATCGTCGAACTGGTCGGCGAGGACACCCGCGTGCGGGACCCGCAGGCGGTAGCCGAGCACGTATTCCTGCTTCTGGAGGGGGCGGTGGCGCACCGGGGGATCGACGGTTCGGCCCGCCGCCTCACGCGGGCGCGTGAACTCGCCCGCCGGTGTCTGACGGAGGCCTGTTGACGCCGCTGCGGTGACGTCGGCCCCGGGCGCGCGAAAGCGCCCCGCCCGGACGGGCGGGGCGATCCGACGGCGTTCGTGCCGGTAGTCGGTCCACTTCACACAGGGGTTGGCACGAACGCCGGAGAAAGTGCATGTCGGATGCTCGCCATCGACCACCACCTTCCCGTGGGTGTCCGGAGCGACCTCGACATCGGGGACCAGCTGGTTCTGGGCGACGCCACCAGCTGCGCTGCTGAACCGATAACGCCTGACCGGAGACGCCGGACGCGTCTGCCGGCTTCCGCCAGCCTACTCGTCGACGATGAACGAGCCCCGAGCCGAGATCAATGGAAGTATGGCGGTATGGCCGAGAGGGAACCCGACGGTCGCGGGGAGGGATCCGCATCGCCGGTGGGGTCGTCCACCGGGTTGGAGCAGCGGCTGCGCTCCGCCATCGAGGGGATGGCTCGCGACATGCGGGACGAGCACGCCGACCTGGACGCGACGCTCGCGGTGATCACTCGCGCCGCTGTCGACCTCGTCCCGGGGGCCGAGCATGCGGACATCACTCTCATCACCAAGGGTGAGCGGTTCGAGTCCCGTGCGGGTACCTCCGATCTGCCGCGCCGAATCGACGACCTGCAACAGGACGTCCAGGACGGACCCTGTCTGCAGGCCATCTGGGAGCACGAGACCGTGCAGGTGGACGACATGGAGGACGAGGACCGCTGGCCCAAGTTCGCCCGGGAAGCGGCGCGAGCGGGCGTGCTGTCGATGCTCGCCTTCCAGCTGTACACCACCGAGTCCAATCTGGGTGCGCTGAATCTGTTGAGTTCGTCGCCCCGCGCGTTCGACGGGACGGCGGTGAGCATCGGCGGCAGCCTGGCCACGCACGCGGCGATCGCGGTGATCGCCGCGCAGCGCGAAGAGCAGTTCCGACAGGCGCTGAGTACGCGCGACACGATCGGTCAGGCCAAGGGCATGCTCATGGAGAAATTCTCCGTCGACGCCGACCGCGCCTTCGAACTGTTGCGGAAGCTCTCGCAGGAACGCAACGTGCCCCTGTACGAAATCGCGCGCAAACTCACCGAGGCGGGTGAGCGACCCGGCGATTGACGGGGACCACGCGCGCCGTCACTGTTCCGGCCGCACCGGTTCGAGAAGTCCGGGATGGTTGTTGTCGACCTTGTTGACCTCCGTGCTCACCTCGTACGGGTGCAGATGCGGCTCCGGGACCGAGTTCACCATCGCCTGGACCTCGTCGCGGTCGGCGATCGCCGGGTCGAGCCAGTGCTCCCAGAACGACTCCGGCAGGACCACCGGCGAGCGGTCGTGGATATGTCCGGTCGTGTCGGTGGCGCGGGTGGTCAGCACGGTGGTCGTCCACAACCATCGGTCCGGGTCGTCCTCACGCTTCGCCGGGTCCGGCCACAGCTCGTACAGTCCCGCCATTGCGAGGACCCTCTCGTCACCGTGCAGGAAGAACGGGATCTTCCGGCCCGCCTCGTCCTTCATCCACTCGAAGTACCCGTCCGCGGGAATGATGCAGCGGCGCTTGGTGGCAGCGTTTCGGAAGGAGGGTTTCTCGGTGATCGTCTCCGAGCGTGCGTTCACGAGGCGGCTGCCGATTTTCGGGTCCTTCGCCCAGGCCGGCACCAGGCCCCACTTCGCGGTCCGCAGTTGCCGCTCGGCGTCCGCCTCGGGCTCGTTGCGCGGGGTGCGTTCGAGCACCACGCGCACCTGCTGGGTCGGGGCGACGTTGTAGGACGGTGGCAGCTCGGCGCCGACCGACTCGGCCACATCGAACAACGACCGCAGTTCCTTGTCGGTGGTGGTGCTTGCATATCGTCCACACACGTCGCGTCTCCCGTCGTCGCAGGTACACCGCGCACGATAGCCGGAGCCACAGACACCCGCGGGTCAGCGCGCGGTGCGCCCCTCCCGTCCGGGAGTTCCGCGCCGAATCCTGCACGCGGACACGCACGTTTCCTGCGGCTGCGGCCGTATTCTCGGGCGTGGGACAGTGGACCGCGAGAGGACATGCATGATCTCCGACGACGATCTCCGGATGCTCGACCTCGCCACGGAGGAGTTCGAGCGAGCGCTTCGCCGCGACGGGGCGATCGGTTCCGCGCCGAGCCGGTGCGAGGGCTGGAGCACGCGAGAGGTCGCGAACCATGTGCTCGGCGGTGCCGTCCGCTACACGCTCTATTTCTCGGGAGCCGATCCGGTGAAGATCGCCGAGTCCCGCACCGCCGACCATCTCGGCGACGATGCCGTGGAATCGCACCGCACACTGTCGGCGGCGCTGCGGCAAGAGTTCGTCGAGCACCGCGACGACGGCATCGTGCTGCCTCACCTGATTGCAGACGTCGATGCACCGACGCTCCTGGTGATGCGGGTTCAGGAACTGGTGCTGCACTCGTGGGACATCGTCTCGGTGTTCGAGCCCGACACGCGGCTCGACCCGGCGCTCTGCCGGTTCCTGCTGGACCGGGGTACCGAGGTGCGGGCGATGCTGCGGTCCCACGGCGCGCTGGGGCCGGTGAGCACCTCGGCGGATACGGGACTGACCGCGCGAGTGTTGGCCGCGTGGGGGCGGACCTGACGGCCCGCACGTCGCAGATGTCCGTGTGCGGCGGGTCGTAGCTGCCGAGCACGACGCCGGACAGTCGATTACCGTCGCTCATGACCGTTTCGACGGTTCGGCCGGCATCCGGGGTCCAAGGTTCGGATGTGTCGGTGAGAAGGGTTGCGTCCCTTGTCGTCCGACGCGGTCGTCGGTTCGAGGAGCCGGGTCGGCAAGGTCACTCGGTCTCCGGGAGTCGCTCGGCTCCTCGGACCGAGACGCCCGGTTCGGTTCTTCGCTCCCACCGGGGAGGTGTCAAACCGGCGCGGATCGGGAAGACGAGAGTGGTAGAGCCCGAACGCCGAGGACGGAGAGCGCGATGGCAAAGGACCACACCTACGACGCGAACGAGGATCCGGACGCCGACCCCGAGATGATTCAACCGAACCGGCTGCGCCCCCAGCCCAATCAGGCCGAGGGTGCCGACGATCCGGACGAAACTGGGCAGCCGGCGACGGAGGACACCGACGACTGACGGGTGGCGGGGCCCGGCCACGTTCGGGCCCGGCCACTCCTCGAGGTCGATCGCCGAGCTCGTCGATCACCTACGCGCCTCGGGCCGGGTGGTCACCGGCGGGGAAGCCGGTGTCGACGCCGTGTTCACGGGCGTGTATCAGGATTCGCGGTGTGTGCGGCCCGGTTCCCTGTACGCGGCGTTGCCCGGCCGCCGACATCACGGCGCGGCGTTCGCGTCCGACGCCGCGGCGCTCGGTGCGGTCGCGATGCTGAGCGACCGGCCGTCGGACGTGCTGCCGACCGTCGTCGTGGACGACCCCCGCGCGGCCCTCGGCCCGGTGGCGGCGTGGGCGTACGGCAATCCGTCGGCCGCCCTCGACCTGTACGGCGTCACGGGAACGAACGGCAAGACCAGCACCGTCTACATGGTGGAAGCCGGGCTGGGCGCCGCCGGTGTCCGCTCCGGAATCGTCACCGGCATCACCGTGCGCGGGCCGGGGAACGTGCGGGCGGCCACCCGGACCACCCCGGAGGCCTGCGAGCTGCAGCAGACCTTCGTCGAGTTCACGCGGGCGGGGGTGGAGGCGGTCGCGATGGAGGTGTCGAGCCACGGGCTGGCCGAACGCCGCGTCGACGGATCCCGATTCGGTGTCGCCGTCTTCACCAACCTCGCCCGCGACCACCTGGACTTCCACTCGGACATGGAGGCCTACTACTCCGCCAAGGCGCGCCTGTTCACCCCCGAGTTCGCCGACTCCGCGGCCATCTGCATCGACGACGCCTACGGGCGCCGGTTGGTCACCGAGACCGCCGTCCCGCACCTGACCTTCTCCGCGCACGACCCCGCCGCCGACGTGTACGCGAGTTCGGTTCGCCTCGATCGGTGGGGCAGCTCGTTCACCGTCCATCACGGGACGCGGCGGGTCCCGGTCCGGCTGCAACTGCTCGGGGGCCACCAGGTCGACAACGCCGTAGCCGCCTTGGCCGCGTTGACGGCCCGCGGAATCGACCTCGCGACGGCTGCCGCCGGGATCGAGTCGTTGCGGGCCGTGCCCGGCCGCCTCGAGCGGGTCGACGCCGGACAGCCGTTCCTCGCGGTGGTCGACTACGTCCACAATCCGGCGGGCCAACGCCGGCTCTTCCCCTACCTGCGGACCGTCGCCACGGGAAGGATCATCGTCGTGCTGGGCGCCACCGGGGAGCGGGACCCTGGCAAACGGGCGCCACTCGGTTTCACCGCCGCCACGTTCGCCGACACCGTCATCGTCACGGACGAGAGCGCCTTCTCCGACGACGCCGCGGCGTTGCGCAACGAGGTGGCCGCGGGCGCCCGGCAGGCCGCGCACGCAGACGTCGTGGTGATCCCGAACCGGGGCGACGCGATCGCCGCCGCCGTCGCCGTCGCGCGTGCGGACGACGTCATCCTGGTCGCCGGCCGCGGGCACGACCCGCTGCTCGTCGACAACGGGGTCGCGGTCGCGTTCGACGACCGCGCGGCCCTACGCCGGGCCCTGCTCGCGCACACCTTCCAGCGGCGACGGTAGGTTTTCGCCCCGACGGGGTATATGCGGTGTCGTGACCGGAACCAACGCCCCGCCGACGTCCACCCAGGACTCGTCGCCCCGTCTGAGCCGCTCCGTCGGTGGCGTACTGCTGTACGTGTTCATCATCGGCGACGTCCTGGGCGCGGGGATCTACGCCCTCATCGGTGTGATGGCCGGGGAGGTCGGGGGCGCGGTGTGGGTACCCCTGCTCGTGGCGCTGGCGATGGCCCTCACCACCGCCGCGTCGTATGCCGAACTCGTGACGAAGTACCCCGAGGCGGGCGGTGCGGCGGTCTTCGCGCGCCGGGCGTTCGGCTCGGACACCGTGTCGTTCCTGGTCGGCTTCGCGATGCTCGCCGCCGGCGTGACGAGCGCCGCGGGGCTCGCGCATGCGTTCGCGGGCGAGTACCTCGGCACGTTCGTCGAGCTGCCGGTGCTGGTGGCGGCGCTGTCGTTCCTCGTCGTCGTCGCCCTGGTGAACGCCCGCGGAATCCGCGAATCTCTGCGCGCGAACCTGCTCATGACGGTGATCGAGGTCGGTGGTCTCCTGCTCGTCATCGTGCTGGCCGCCATCGTGCTCGCCCGCGGGGACGGTGAACCGGCGCGACTGCTCGAGTTCGACGCCGATCGGTCCCCGGCGCTGGCCGTGCTCGCGGCCGCACTGTTGGCGTACTACTCGTTCGTCGGTTTCGAGACGTCGGCCAACCTCGCCGAGGAGGTTCGGGACGTGCGCCGGGTGTATCCGCGGGCGCTGTTCGGTGCGCTGCTCACGGCCGGGGCGGTGTACGTGCTGGTGGGCATCGCGGTGTCGATCGTGCTGCCGCCGGACGAGGTCGCCCGGTCGAGTGGCCCGCTTCTCGAGGTGGTCTCCGCGACCGACCTGGGGGTGCCGGACCGGCTGTTCGGAGCGATCGCGCTGGTGGCCGTCGCGAACGGCGCGCTCCTGACGATGATCATGGCCAGCCGCCTGCTCTACGGCATGGCCACGCACGATCTGGTGCCGTCCGTGTTCGCCCGGGTCCTGCCGAATCGCCGCACGCCGTGGGTGGCGATCATCGCGACCACGGCGGTCGCGATGGTGTTGTGCACGACCAGCACGCTCGACGCGCTCGCCGAGACGGTGGTCCTTCTGCTGCTGTTCGTGTTCGTGAGCACCAACATCGCGGTCCTGGTACTGCGCCGGGACAAGGTCGACACGCCCCACTTCCGGACCCCCACGGTGATCCCGATCCTCGCGCTCATCACGTGCGCGGTGCTCCTGACGCAGCAGAGCGCGGCGACGTGGCTGCGGGCCGGGGTGTTCCTCGTGCTCGGAATGGTCCTCTACGCGCTGGCACGGCTGCGGTCACGGCGCAGCCAGGACGGGCCGGCCCGCACCGGAGGTCGGACATAGAAGTGGATCGGCTGCGTTCGGTCGCCTCTCGGCGGTAGGCGCAACGCAGCTCCAGCCGAACGGAACTCTGCGAGGGCAAGGGTGTGAGCCCGGGGGACACGGAACGCAACCGATCCAGCCACCTCAACGCCGATACCGACGAACCTGTTCCGACGTTGCCGTGGCCTGCCTCACGACCGAGACAGGCGGTCGGACAGCAGGCGTTTGCCTTCCTCGCCGCCCTTCCGGCTCGCGGCCTGCGCGCGGCGGAAGAAGTCGGCGAGTTCGGTGTCACCCTCGCGTTCGGCGTCCTGAATGTACGTCTCCAACCTGAGCGCGTTGCTCAACGAGGCCTCGACGAACCACACGAGGTTGTAGTCCTTGTCCGGTGTGCCGGTGACCGAACCGGTCTCCTCATTCGTCATCGTGGTGTCCTTCCCTGGATCGAGCCGAGCGAGCCGTCTCGCTCGCGTGCGGTCGCCGGGTACCCACAAGTGAGCGGTTCGAACTCCGCGGCGACGGCCCGCACGCCGATAACGGGCCGGGGCGCACCACCGGCCTGCTACGGGTGCAGATGCCAGGTTCGCTGCCGTCGCGCGTCTGCAGTGGAAGGGGTGTCCGAGGGGGGACGAAACCGGACACCGGCGATGGACGACAATGCCCCGCCGACGCCGAGACCGAGGATCAGCACCATCAGCATGAGGAAGAGATTGGCGGACATATCGGCCCTCACCTTCACCCTGTAGCCGTCGCCCCCTTCAGCCGTCACCAGGCTCGACGCGTCCTACGAGGGTAGAGGCGTCGCGAGCCCCGGTCGATGGCGTGCGCATGTTGCTACCGATTCGTGACGATGCCCTCGACTTCCGCGTCCGGGCCCGTCGTCACCGAGCGACGAAGTACCGCCGACGGGCGGGCGTGACATCGTGGCAGTGGGCCGGCTCGTGTCGGGGCGGCCGAAGGCAGGGAGGGAGGCACGGCTGTGGCAATCGGTCAGGTGGCAGCCTGGGACGTGGAGGAAGGCTGGGGGGTGATCTCGTCGTCAGAGACGCCGGGCGGGTGCTTCGGCCATTACAGCCACATCGAAGGCACCGGTTTTCGCTCGCTGGAGGCAGGGGAGACCGTCGAGTTCGACTGGGAAAAGCCAGGCTACAAGCAGGATGGATACGACTTCCGAGCCACTCGCATCAGGCGGCTGCGACGGACGGATCAGCACACCTAGCATCGCGTGGCGATACGTGTTCCTGGGGGACAGGGGGCCTGCATGGCGTTCGGAGTGCTCGCGACGGTGCTCGCCGGTGCCTTTCACCTGGTGGGGGCCGTTCTGTGCGCGCGCGTCAACACCGGCCGCGTCATGCCGATGGTGCGGGGCGTGCGTCCGGCACGACCGGCGCGACGAGTTCGCCGCTTCGACACTGCGGGCTGGACAGCGAGCGTCGTGGGTGCGCTCGCCATCGGTGACGCGTTGTGGGATTCGCGACCCGGGGCGAGCATCGCCGTCACTGTCGCCATTCTCGTTCTGGTGAACGGGCTTCCCGGACTGATCGTCGCAACGCTGCACAACCGGCGCCAGCCGTCCTGAGTCGAGTGCTGCACGGGTGGTGCCGCCGCGCCGCGTATCGACGTCCGCCGGACATCGGGACGGATCGGGGAGAATGAGTCGGTGGCGCTCACAGACCGGCGAGATGCGCGGTCCCGTACGAAGTCGTTGACTGCGGCGTTCTGGGTCCTGACACTCCTGTTCGCGTATGCGTTTGTCGGTCTTCTGTTCTGGTGGTCGGCACCGGGGTATCTCGCGGCGGCGAGCGTGCTGACCTACCTGTGGTGGAAACGGCGGCGTCGCAGCCGGTTTGCCATCGCGTTCGGTGCGGTCTGCGCCTTGTGGGCGGGGATGGCGTGGGCGCTGAGCGGGTGGGCGCTCGTGGTCCCGACCTCGATCCCGGTGGACAGCATCGGTGCGAGGTGGGTGGATTGCGGATCGGTCGTCAGGCCGGTGCCGGCCGACGAACTGACGGTCATGTCCGACGAGCCCGATGAGGAGGTGACGCAATCACATCCGGTGCCGCCGAGTTGGATGGAAGAGAAGTGCGCGGAGACGCTCTTTTACCGTGGTAGCAGGGCGGCAGGTGTGGCGTTGATCGGCGTGTTCGCTGCTGCCAGGGTCGTCGGGCACGTCGTCTCACGGGCAGGCCCTCGCGCGGCTGCAGCCGGGACGATCGCATAGGGGTGCCCCGCTGCCGGGCACGCGCCGCCCGTTCCGATCGTGCTCTCGCGTCAGCCGCCGTTGTGTAATTCGACCTGTTCGAGCCAGATTCGCTGCGTGAAACCGCCTCTGGCGGCGCGTTTCCGGTCCGCCTCGTACTTCAGCTCCGCTTCCGTTATCTCGAGTTCGGTCATCAACGCCGTGGCCACTTCGAACAGGTCGGCCAACTCATGGATCCGGTTCGCCGGCGACGCCTCCTGTACTTCCCTGGCTTCCTCCACGAGCTTGGCGGTGAGGGCCGCCAGATACTCTGTGTCGTTGACGATCTGCCGCCAGTCCGGCCGGTCGCCGTTGCCGAGTATTACGTCGGGAATTTTGTCTCGGACCAGCTTCCGATGGACTTCGACGGTCTCGCTGCTTCGCATCCGTCGATTCAATCACCGTCCGGCAGGTCCTTCCGCTCAGGTGAGCGCTGACCCCGCGTGCGGACGGCGTGGTCAGAGGCGTAGTTCGGACAGGACCAGGCTCCGGTCGATTCGACGTGCGAGAGTGGTTCGGTGAATCCCGCGCACCAGCAACATGGTTGGACTGTTCGCTTCGACTCGGGCTTGTCCGGCGCTGCCGCGGTGGGCCTGGACGCAGGTTTCGCGGTGGTCGTCGACGTGTTGTCGTTCACGACCTCACTGTCGGTTGCTGTCGATCGCGGCATCGAGGTGCTGCCGTTCCGGTGGCGGGACGAGTCGGCGGCCGCCTACGCGGGGCAGCATGATGCGGTCCTGGCAGTCGGACGCCGTGAGGCTGTTGCGGATTCGGTGAGTCTGTCTCCGGGCAGCATTCGGCGGGCGGTCGGACTGGACCGTCTGGTATTGCCGTCGCCGAACGGTTCGGCGATCGCGCACTCGTTGGCGGAATCGGCTCGGGTGTGTGTCGGTGCTTCGCTGCGCAATGCGCGGGCGGTTGCCGAGTGGATCGCGGCAAATGACGACGGGAATGCGTCTGTGGCGATCATCGCCGCGGGCGAACGGTGGCCGGATGGGACTCTGCGGCCGGCCGTCGAGGACGTGTGGGGTGCGGGCGCGGTGCTCGCCGAGCTCGGACGATTGCGGCCGGGCTGGGCGATGTCGCCGGAGTCGGAGATGGCGGTGGCGGCCTGGCGTGCGGTCCGCAAGCGGGTGGGTGTCGCGCTGGAGCAGTGCGCGTCCGGACGGGAACTGACTGCCGCCGGATACGGACCGGATGTTCGGGTCGCGGCAGAGGTCGACGAGAGTTGTTCCGTGCCGGTGCTCGTCGGCGGCGTATTCGTCGATCGCGGCCAGCGGCACGCGTCCTCGTAGGCGCCCGACCGACGTGCAGGCTGAAAGTGCCGTCGCGAAGATCCCATCTCGCACTTCGATTGCGGCGCAAATGTGGCAAGAGCGTGCCGATCGGCCCCTGACCGATTGCGCGTGACGGATCAGACGTCAGAGCAGATCCTCCGCGATCTTTTCGACCCGGAGGACGCCGTCGAACAGATCCTCGCCGATACCGGCGCGCAGCTTGGCTTCGACGCCCGCCGCGAGGTGGTCGGCCTCTTCGATCGTCTCGGTGCCGAGAGCGGTCAGCCGCACCTCGATCAGCTTCTGGTGCATCGGCGACGGTCTGCGGCTGATGAGTCCCTTGCCCTCGAGGGTCGCCAACATGGTGGCGGCGGCCTGGGGGCTACCCATTCCGTTTCGTGCCAGTTGAGCTGCGGAGGTCGGTTCGAGGTATTTCACCGACAACAGGGTGGCGTACTGCGGGACGGTGAGGCCGAGGGGTTGCAGCGCTGCCGCCTTCGCGTCGATGAGCAGTCGCGAAATACGCCGAATGTGCGTCCCGATCCGGTCGTCGAGTACCTCAGACAGCGTTCTGCTGCCAGCGTCTTCGGTCACTGAAGGCTGCTCCTCTGCAACTGAGTGTCTGCGTGGCAGCAGGTTGCCAGCATGGGTCAGTCTGACATCCCGACGGTGCCCCTCGATCCCAGAGACGCCGCCCATCCATGCAAATCTGCATTGTTATGTAACAACATGTTGTTACAGTGCCGGTGTCCGTACGGCCAGAGCGCGTCCGCAGGTCGGCCGCGTGGAGGGGTGGGGGAGACGAGATGTTGGCATCCTATTCGTCAGCACGAGCAGTCACTTACGAGGAGAGCAAGCGCGAGGTCGTCACCGAGCAAGGCGTCTTGCGATATCACGAGGCGGGGGAGGGGCCGCCCCTGGTGTTGTTGCACGGCTCCGGGATCGGAGTCAGCGGATGGCGAAACTATCGCGGAAATCTCGGCGTGTTCGCGCAGCATTTCCACTGTTACGTGCTGGAGTTTCCCGGATTCGGCATCAGTGACCCGGTGGAGGGATCCCCGGTCGGCGCTGCCGTCGGGTCGGTGACGCGGTTCATGGACGCGATCGGGCTCGAATCTGCTGCGGTGATCGGCAATTCGATGGGCGGTGTGGTGGGCGCGCAAGTCGCGATGCGGCATCCAGACCGCGTCGCGAAGCTCATCACCATCGGCGGTGTCGGCCCGAACATCTTCAGCCAGAGCCCGAGCGAAGGTACCCGTCTGCTGCGGGAATTCGCCGACGCACCCAGCCGCGAGAAGCTGGTGCGATGGCTCGAGTGCATGGTCTACGACCCCGCCGTCGTCACGGAGGAAAGAATCGAGGAGCGTTGGGAGACCGCGCAAGACCCGTCCTCCCACAGGACGCTCGCCGCTATGTACGGGTCCGAAGCAGCGGCCGCTCAGCAGCGGACGCTCGAGACCTCCGATGCCCCGCCGTACTGGTCGATGATGGGCAAGGTTCGGTGCCCGACCCTGTTCACGTGGGGACTCGACGACCGACAGTGCCCGCCGGAAATGCCGCTGGTCCCGCTTCGCCTGGCGCCCGACGCCGAGCTCCACATCTTTCCGAACTGCGGTCACTGGGTGATGGTCGAGGCCAAGGACGCGTTCGAGCGCGTTGCGCTCGAGTTCCTCCTTCGCTGAAAGTTCCGCCCCTCGAACGCGATCTGTGGTGGCCGAGGTTGCTTTCACGGCACCTGCAGGACCACCACGCCGGGACTGACGGGGCGGTGGTCAGGGGTCCGGGCATCGGCGGTGGCGGTCACGACGCCGCCGCCCGTGACCACTGTCGACGGGATGTACGCGCAGAAGTCCTGCGGCGCCGGACGGCTGTAGTCGATCGGGACACGTCGAATCTGCGTGGTGCCGGTGGCGCCGGTCGTCAGATTGCGCCAGTCCACGGTCATACCGATGCAGTCGTAAGAGTCGATGGGATAGGTGGTGGGACGGGCGAGGTCGAAGGTGACTTCACCGGGCGCGTCCACCCTGGCTGTGGGGGTCAGGGGCACCAGCGGCGGAAGGTAGCACCTGAAACCGACCCCGCACCCCGAGAGGAAGGTGGCCGGGATCTGGAACGGTGTCGCCGGAGCCCCGGGGTCGACGGGCGGGCTCGCCGGCGCGCCCGTTGCCGTGACGAGCGGCGTCAGGGTGGTTGCCGCCGCAACCGCCCCGGTGACGACTAGGCGATGAAGTGTTGTACGACGCACGGTGTGCCTCCCACGTGAGTCCCCGACGGAGCGGTGGAGCCAGCGTAAGCCGCGAGCGCGCGTATCTCCGGCGATTTCCGAGACGGGCTGCATCTGAGGATGCCGAAATCGGTTGAACGGGCGGACGCTCTGTCGAAGTAGGCCGATCGCGGGGACCTCGGCGAAAACGCCGTCGTCGACGGCTGCGTGGCCGGCCGCCGAATCGCCTGGCTTCAGTCGGTGTGGAGGACGGCGGTGGTGTCGATGGTCGCGGGGTTTCCACGGGAGTCGGTAGGGCGCAGGTCGGGGAGCGGGAGGCCCGCTTCGTCGACGAGAACGGAGTGAGCCTCGCCGGGAGCGAACGTGTGCCGTTCACCCCACTGACGCATCGCCACGACGACCGGAAAGAGGTCTCGTCCGGCGTCGGTGAGTACGTACATCTGTCGGCGTCCCGATTTTGCCGTCTCCCGTTGCAGGAGGCCATGATCGACCAGTCGTCGGAGTCGGTCGGTGAGGATGTTGCGCGCCACCCCGGTGCGGTGTTGGAAGTCGGTGAACGACCGCGCACCGTCCATCGCGTCGCGAATGATCAGCAGGCACCATCGGTCGCCGACGAGGTCGAGCGTGCGGGCGACCGGGCATGCGGGGTCGGTCCACGTCATGTCGTCACGCTTACGGCGCAGGTCATCACGACTCCCGAATGAGTTGCAGTTTGAAACCATTCTGCCCTATCCTCCGATCAGTTGCATTTTGCTACTGATCGGAGATGGCTCGGTGGGGCTTCCATTCACCCGAAGGGTGCTGCTCGCGACGGTTTGTGGAGTTGCCGTAGCGACGATCTACGTGGCCCAGCCCGTACTCGCCGAGATCGGTAGCGACCTGGCGGTGCCGGAGGCCGACCTCGGCTGGGTCGTGGCGGCCGGGCAGGTCGGCTACCTGATAGGTCTTGCCCTTCTGGTCCCTCTGGGGGACATGCTCGACCGACGCAAACTCATCAGCGGCCACCTACTCCTCGCCGCAGTCGGCATGCTGGTTGCGGCTACCGCACCCAGCCCGGTGCTCCTCCTGGTCGGGCTGGCCGTCTCCGGTCTGTTCGCCGTCGTCGTCCAGACCACCGTCGCGTTCGCTGCCGACCTGTCGAGTCCATCGGAGCGGGGCCGCACGCTCGGCGTCGTCACGTCCGGAGTGGTCATCGGCATTCTGGGGGCACGCGTGCTGGCGGGAGCGCTTGCTGCCGTGTGGGGTTGGCGCAGCATCTACCTCGTGCTCGCGGTACTGCTCGTGGCGCTGTCCGTCGGCGTTCTCGAGATACTGCCAGCCGACCGCCGTGGGGGTGACACGTCCTACGGCGAAGTGGTGGCCTCCTTCGTGCATCTGTTCCGGGTGCCACTGTTCATCACGCGAGGGCTGATCGGGTTCTTCCTGTTCGCTTCCTTCGGCACGCTCTGGAGCGGGCTCGCGTTACCGCTCGCGGCCGAACCGTGGCGACTGAGCCCGGCTCAGATCGGGCTGTTCGGCATCGCAGGACTCGCTGGTGCGCTGGGTGCCGCGCGGGCCGGCCGATGGGCCGACGCCGGCAAGGCCAATCTCGTCACCGGCGGCGCACTCGCGCTGCTGGCGGCCTCCTGGTCGGCGTCCGGACAGGCGACCTGGTCACTGTGGCTCGTCGCCGTCGGGGTCATCCTTCTGGACTTCGCGGTTCAAGTCGTGCACGTCAGTAACCAATCCCTGCTGACCGCCGCGTTTCCGCACCGAACCAGCAGCGTCGTCGGCGGTTACATGATCTTCTACTCGTTGGGTTCGGCGGTGGGCGCAACGGCCACCACCACGATGTTCGCGACCGCGGGATGGGCCGGATCTGCGGTTCTCGGAACAGCCTTCGCGCTGTGCGGATTCCTCGTCTGGGCGCTCGGCCGTCGCGCAGTTCCTGCGCAGACCCCCGGAGACGCGCTCGCCGTCGACGAATCTCGTGACGTCTCCGGGGTAGGAAAGGACTCCTGAACGCCCGCGCGGACGCACCGCTGTCGCGTTGGTCGTTCGCCGTCGGCCGCTACGATGCGCTGCGGTGGTGCGTCGAAGGGTGGTCATGGTGGGGATCGGAGATCGCGTGCTGCCCGGGGCCTCCTCGGCGGTGCGGTTCGGGAGAGAGCGTGTCCGGGCCGTCCGCGAACGCGCCGGCACCCTGCGCAGCGTGTGGCGGCGTCGGCGCTTCTATGCCACTCACCCGTCGAGAGCCGCAGATCCGGACATCCGAGCGCGGGAGAACGCCTTCTTCCGGCTCGCCGTCGCGGTCATCTCCGACAACGAACGGATCGAGACCAGTATCGAGTACGCCGAGCGAGCCGACACCGCACAGGGACGCCGCGACGCGCGCGGTGATGCCGTCGCGGCGCGTCACGAGGCCAAGCGCGCGTTCCCTCTGCTTGCGGGTGCCCTCGAGTCCGAGATCGCTGGGACCTCCAGCGCGGAGGTCGTTGCCGCGGCGCGGGAACTTGTCGAGTGCATCGGACAATACCTGCGCGGCAACACCGTCTCCGCGTATCTGCATCCCGCAGATGCGCTCGCCGACCTACACAGTGAGCTGTACGACCAGTCCGCATCGGCACGTAGGCGTGAGGGGTCTGGTCCTCGGGTCCGGACCGACCGGGCTGGCGCTGTCAATGACGAATCGGCGGATTGACCGCACCGGCATCACGGAACTCCGCTGGAGCGAAGAGGTCTGGGCGATGGACGGGCTGACTTTGTCGCTGGTACGGTCACCGGCATGACTTGGCAGAAAGGCGCATGAGCGCCGGACTCGAGCGCAGATTCCTGCGCCCACGCTACGTTTTCTCCGCAGGCACCTTCATCTGGGTGGTCGACCGAACCCAGCCTGTCGCCGCATTGTTCGATCCGCACACCGAGCAGTTTGCGCGTGTGGTGGCCTGGACCGACATCCCGCCGCCGCCCCCGGGGTCCGGGCAGTCGGAGATTGTGGCCGATTCCGCCGGGTTGTGGGTCCAGAGCCACCGGGACGGGCCACTGGCGCGTATCGGGATCGACGGCATTGTTCGCGGTGAATACACCCAGGGCCACCGCCTGATCTGCGCTGGGGAGGCAGGCGCCTGGTGCATCAGCGTAGGTCGACGGCGGCGTGACATCGCAGCGTCTCCGGATGTTCCGCCGCGGCGCTTCTCCCCGCGACGGCCGGAAAATCTCGTGGCCTTGCCTGATGGTGGCACCCGCCGTGTCGTCGTGGAGGCCGCCGCGGTCGTCTCGGTGGAGTTCGACGAATCGTCGCTGTTCGTCGGGATCGAGCACGACCCGTGGACGCGGGTACCCGCGTCACCGGCGGCAGGAGGCGCACAGAGCGGCTTCGAGGTCAGGTACCGCTCCTCGGTGCTGCAAGTACCGCTGGACGGGCCGATCCCTTTGCGAATCGGACCGCAAACACACCCGTGCGAGCAGGACCGTGCGGTCGGGTACACCAGCGAGTACGCCGATTCTTCCTACAACGAGGCCCACCGCCGTAAACGCGCCGTCGATGAACTCTCGCGCTGGCATTGGGGCACTGACTCCGCCCGCCCCGGCACCACCATGGTGCGCGCCTACCGACCCGACACCGCAGTGCCGGCGACAGAGATCGAGCTGGCTGGGACGCGGGTGAGCGATGGAGCGGTCGCGGATGGTCGGCTGTGGATGGTGGCGAGAGCGGAACGTCTCACCGGGTCAGAGAGCTCGGTGCTCGTCGCGGACGTCGACGGCAGCGCCCATTCGGTGCCGGTCACGGGCATCGACATCACCGACTGGTGCCACTCCGCAGGTCCGGAGCCGCTGGATCACGACTCCTGCGTGGCCTACTGCGTGACTGGCCTGAATCGGATGCAATTTTCGGACTACGTCCACGAGGTATCCGCGGCCTACGTCGGGCAGTGCCCACACGGCAGTGTCCACATCCGCTTCCGGCACGTCGACTATCCCGGCGTCACCTTGGTGGCACCTCGCCGACTGTACGACGAGTTCGGGGGCCGCCTCGACGGCTTCTTGACGTACGTTCCGGCCCAACTGATGGAACAGGCAGGGACGCGCGCATACCCGCCGGTCTCGGAAGCTGTCGACGGCGTGTTGTACGTCTGAGTCGCACCACCGATCGCGTCGGTGGTCCGACGGGCGAACGCCCCGACCTGACCGTCGAGTGAGAGCACCGACGCGGGCGGCCGCGGGCCGGGCACGACCTCCGGCAGGGGCGGGGAGGGGGTCAGACCGCGAGGTAGCGCAGCATCACCACCGTGTCGAAGTGCCTCGTCTCGGCCAACCGGAGTCGAATGTGGTTGTCCAGCGGGGGGAACATCGGGGTGCCCCCGCCGAGAACGACGGGCGAGAGGAACAGCTGGTACTCGTCGATGAGACCGTGGGGAATCAGTGAGGTCGCCAGGTTCGCGCCGCCGACCTCCATGGTGCCATCTCCGTCGGCCTTGAGTCTGCGGACCTCCTCGACTGCGTTCTCGCTGACAAGTCTGCTGTTCCAGCGAACCTCCGTGAGCGTTCGGGAGAACACGACCTTGGGCTTCTCCGTCCAGAGCTTCGCGAAATCGCGTTCGATGCGCGAGGCGCTCGCGGGCACGTACGGCCAGTGCGCGGCCATCAGCTCGTAGAGTCTGCGCCCGTGCAGCGAGACCTCGATCTCGCGGTACCGATCGTTGTGAAACTGGTGCAGTTCCTCGTCCGGTTCGGCCCAGTCGATACTCCCGTCGCGGTCGTTGACGAAGCCGTCGAGGGACACGCCGAAGGTGTAGATCAGTTTCCTCATGATTGGACAGACCTTCCGCGGTGGAAAAACTAAGCGGAGCGCGTCCGGCGCTCACCCCGCGACACGAATCGAAGCCGATACGACCGGCCGGTGCCCATGCCGCAAGCGGCGGACGCGGCCTGCCATAGTGGGCCGACGCGCGCGTTGCGAGTTCTCCTTGCCGGCTTCGGCTTCCTGTTCGGATTGCTGGTCGGCGGTGTCGGTCTGCTGGCCTCGTGGACGAGTCGTCCCGTCCGAGTCGACTTCGCGTACGTGGCCGGCGATCCCTTCGCGGGCACAGTAGGTCGTGCTCTCGACTACTCGTCACTGATCGTCGTCGTCACGCTGCCGCTGCTGGGGGCGGTGCTGGGATGGGTGGCCGCGGTCGTCGCGGGCCGTCGGGGCTGGCGGCTCGCGCGCGGCGGGTCGTGACGGCGGGTCACGGGCGGAATACTGCGCGCACGCACCCGTCCTGCTTGTCCTTGAACATCTCGTACCCGCGGACCGACTCTTCGAGCGGCATGTCGTGGGTGATGAGTACCGCGGGATCGAGCTCGCCCTTCTGGACGTGCTCGAACAGCCTTGGGAGATAACGCTGGCCGTGCTGCTGCGCGGAGCGGATGGTCAGACTCTTGTTGGTGACGGCGCCCATCGGGAACTTGTCGGTGACCCCGTACACGCCCAGCACCGACACCACCCCGCCTTTGCGGCACGCGAGTACGGCCTGCCGCAGCGCCGTCGCCCGATCGGTCTCGAGCCGCAGAAATTGCTTGGTGCGGTCGTAAAGTTCCTGCACACCCGTGCCGCGGCCCTCCATCCCGACGGCGTCGATGCACGCGTCGGGACCGCGACCGCCCGTGGTTTCGCGCAGTACGTCGCGGACGTTGCAGTCGGTGTAGTCGACCGTCTCGGCGTCGCAGACCGTGCGTGCCATCTCGAGGCGTTCCGGGAACCGGTCGATCACCACTACCCGTTCCGCGCCGAGCAGACGGGCACTCTTCGCCGCCATCAACCCGACCCCGCCGGCGCCCCAGATCGCCACCGTGTCACCTTGGCTGATGTCGCAGAAGTCCGCGCCCATGTAGCCGGTCGGCACTGCGTCGGACAGGAACAGCGCCTGCTCGTCGGACACGCCGTCGGGTACGGCGAAACAGTTGACATCGGCGAACGGCACGCGGATGTACTGCGCGTGGGAGCCCTGGTAGCCGCCGAACGGATGGGTGTAACCGTAGATTCCGCCCGTGGGGTAACCGAAAACCGGTTGCTGCAGATGAGCGTTGGGATTGGTGGTGTCGCACACCGACGGCAGGTCGTGGTCGCAGTACCAGCACGCCCCGCAACTGATGAACGACGGCACCACAACCCGCGTGCCCTTGCCGATCTTGTCGACTTCTCGTCCCGTGTCCACCACTACGCCCGTGAACTCGTGACCGAACACGTCGCCCTCTCGCATGCCGGGCAGATAACCGTCGATGAAGTGCAGGTCGGACCCGCAGGTGGTGGTGAGCCGCACCTCCACGATCGCATCGTGAGGGTTGACCAGCCGCGGATCGTCGACGGTCTCGACGGACAGGTCGTTGACGCCGTTCCAACAGAGTGCGCGCATGAGGGTCCTCTCTCGTCAGTGGGCGGCGGTCACTGCGTGGCGGGGCGCGCGCTCGGGTTGTCGCGCAGGGTCGGTATCTCTCCCGTCTGCAGGAGCGCACGGGCGCGGTAGAGCACCGCGAACGCGGCGAGTGACGAGAGGAAGTCCGGCAGGGGTGTGTCCGCCCGGAGGCTCACCTCGGTGCCGAGACCGCGCGGCGCCTCCCGGAACCTCAGCTCGAACCCCGGATTCGCGCCCGCGTCGTCAGGCTGGGTGGCGGTGAATCGGAAGGCGTCGCCGTCCTCGTGCAGGACCGCGCGCCACGACTCCCCGCCGTCCGACGCGCCGGCGGGGGTCCAGACGTACTCACCGGGCGCGTCTCCACTCCGTACGTCCGCCGAACGATCGAAGACGGCCGACAGCGAATCGGGGTCGCGCCAGAACTGCTCGACCTCGTCGCGCGCGCTGCTGATGGTGACCGACTGGGTCTTCTCGGAGGACGTGAGGTGGCCGACCACCTCGCCGACGACCTCGCCCACCTTCTTCTTGACGTTGTCGAGATACTGCATCGGGACCTCCGCCCGGTTGACTGTGCCTAGCTGTCGTCCTCGTCCGAGTCCGAACGGCGCACCACGTCGGGCGCATTCTCGCGGGTCGCCATGCCGCCGTCGCGCCCATGGTCGGCCGGGCCCGGCGGATCCTCGTGGACCTCGTCCTGCCCGGTGCGCCCGGTGTCGTGCTGGGTCATCTCGTGCCTCCTGCGGTCTTCGGTTCTCGATCGTCGGTCGTCGGGTGCTGTGCGCGGCGCCTATGGCTTGCCGCGGTCGGGTGTCTGCCGCGCCACGCCGTGCCGCAGTGGGGTCGAACCCTCGGCTGCCTGGGCGGGGTTCGCCGCCGAGCTGCCCGCCGTCCCCGACACGGGAGGAGCGTTGCGCGGATCCCCGGCGGACGGTGTCGCGCCGGATTCGAGGGCCGCGATCCGGGCGCTGAGGATCTCGACGATGTGCGGCCGGTGGGCGTTGGCCCGCTCGTGTTCGAGGAGTTGCTGCACCTGACCGAGGTCGAGCGAACGCACGCGGTGCTGGACATCGCTCGTCGACAGTTGATCGTAGTCGGGGAGGGGAAGCGATTCGTTGCTCATCGGGGATGGTGCTCCTTCGTGGACGGGACGTTCTTCGAGTCGGAACGGATTGACCCGCAGTGCTATTCGGTCGGGTCCGGATGCCAGCCGCGCACATCGGGGTCGTCGTCGGCAGGCGGCTCGGGGTCGTGCCATTCCTCCGCGCGCGACGGACGATTGCCGCGAAGCATCCCTTCGGTTTCCTTCTTGAGCTCCTCGTCCTCGACGGGGCCGTGCTTGCTGTTGCCACGTTCCATGTCGGTGACCTCCTTGTCACGGTCTCTGCCGGGGGAGTGCCCCTCGCGCCCGGTTTTCAAACAGAGGCGGGCGGGCGCTCGGCTCAGCTCTCGACGACCACGCGGAACTTTTCGAGCGACGGATCGGACGCATCCGGAATCACCATGCCGGCGGCGACCCCGCTCCGCAGGTAGTCCACGACCGCCTGGTCCAGCCGTTCGCCCGGAACCACCGTGGGAATGCCCGGCGGATAGGGGGTGATCTGCTCGGCGGCGATGCGTCCGGCCGCGCGGCCCGCGTCCACCATCTCGATGTTGCCGAAGAAGGCGTCGCGGGGAGAGAGCACCGATTCGAGCTGCAGTTCCGACGGACTCGGCAGATGGATCTCGGGTGGACTCGCGAACGACTCCGCCGCGCGGGCTACGGCGCCCAGGGATTCGACGAGACGGTCGATGGTCGACCCGTCGTCCGCCATCGAGAGAGTGGCGAGAATGCGCCGATGATCGGTCATGCCCAGATCGACCTGGCAGTGCTCCCGGAGCCAGTCGGTGCACTGGTAGCCGGACACGCCCAGACCGCTCACGTCGATGAGGATCTGCAGGCGATCGAGGTCGTGCGAGGCCTCGTCGCCGAGCAGCCTGTCCTCGAGCACGGTGAAGCCGTCGACGGCGGCGATCCGCTCACGGGCATTCGCGGCCAGCGCCAGTGCACGTCCCAGCAGGTCGTGACCGTGTTCGACCATCTGCCGCCGCCACCCGTCCATCGCGGAGTACAGCATCACGTTGGGGCTCGTCGTCATCAGCAGGTCGGCGCACTGAGCCAAATATCGGCCCTCCACCAGATCACCCTGCACGTGGAACACCGACCCCTGCTCGAACCCGGCGCCCATCTTGTGGACACTGACCACGCAGACGTCGGCGCCGGCGTCCATCGCCCACGTGGGCAGGTCCTCGTGGAACGGGAGATGCGCGCCCCACGCCTCGTCGACGATCAGCGGTTTTCCTCGCTCGTGACACACCTCGGCGATGCCTTCGATGTCGGCGCACGTGCCGTACGGGCTCGGACTGACGACGAGGGCTCCTGCCGCGTCCGGGTGCTTCTCCCAGGTCTCGCGGACCTGTTCGGGAGACGGCGGATGCGAGAAGTGCATCTCTTCGTCCCATCGCGGTGTGATCCAGCGCGGGGTGACGCCGCTGAAGACCAGGCCGGCGACGATCGACTTGTGGGAATCACGGGCCACGAGCAACCCGCCCGGGTCGTCACCCGCCACCGCCATCATCGCCGCCTTGACCGACAGCGAGCTCCCGCATGTCGAGAAGAAGGCCTGGTCAGCCCCCACGGCCTCGGCCATCAGTTGCTCGGCGTTCGACAGGTACCCGTTGGAGGACTTGCGATCGTCGAGCCCGCCCGACGCGAGGACGTCCGCGCGGAACGGGTCGTCACCCAGGACATCCCGTACCCGCTGGTCGGCGCCGCGCCCCTGACGATGGCCCGGCGGCGAGAACCCGTAACGGTCCACCCGGTGGTACTGCTGCAGTGCCTCCAGCAGAGGCGCCCGTGACTGATCCATATCGGTCACGTACCCAGAAGGCCGCGGCGGCAACCGGGCCCGGTGCTGCGGTTCGCGCGGCGCCGGCGTCAGGGAATGCGGACTCCTCGGAACCGGACCTCCCGAAGGGTTTCGAAGCCGAGACGCCGGTACAGGTCGATCGCCCGGGTGTTGGTGTGGACGACGTGGAGGAACGCCCGCTCGTCGCGAGCCGCGATCCGACGCGTCAGGGCCTGGACGAGGCGGGCGGCGTGGCCGTGGCCGCGCGCCTCCGGAGCGGTGCACACGGCGCTGATCTCGGTCCAGCCGGGCGGACGGAGCCGTTCGCCGGCCATGGCGACCAGCACGCCGTGGTCGCGCACCCCGAGGTAGATACCGAGGTCCGGGGTGCGGACGCGGAACGGGCCGGGTTGTGTCCGGGCGACGAGGTCCATCATGGCCGGCCGGTCCGGAGCGCCGAGTTCGACCAGCTCCGAGCCTGCGGGGAGGTCGCGGCCCGGCGCTCCGACCGGTTCCGCTGTCGGCGCCACCATGCGCAAGCCGGTGACGTCGAACACCGGTTCCCAGTGTGCCGGTGGCGGTTCCGGGCAGTCGAAGAGGTCAGCGAGCTCACCGTGTCCGAGTAGCCGCGCGAGATCGGACCAGTCCTCGGGGGTCGGTTTCGGCGGGACGGCGCAGAACGTCGCCACGTCCGGGTGATACGTCGCGGCGCGTCCCACCCGACGCGCGAGCGAGGAATGATTGCCGCGCAACGACCAGTGCACCGGGTGCGCCAGACCGGGATCGTGGGCGGGCGGCGTGTCGCCCGCGATGAAAGAGTCGGTGTCGGGAAGGGGTGCCGCAGCCATGACTCTCAGCCTCGCACCCCGCACCGTGTCCCGGTTCGCCGGGTGCGCCACTGCCGCCGGGCCTACGCGTCCGGTGTCGGCGCGTCGTGCGACGACAGCGACCGCGTGGCCGGCCCTTCCAGGAGACGCCCGTCGGCAGCGAAGCGGGATCCGTGCAGGGGGCAATCCCAGCTGCGCTCGGCGTCGTTCCACCGCACGATGCCGCCGAGATGCGGGCAGACCGCCGAGACGCGGTGGGTGCTGCCGTCCACCGTGCAGACCGCCTCGGGCCGAGGGATTCCGGCGCGCACGTGACCGGCCCCCTCCACGGGTGTCGACGAACGAGAGCCGGCGAGTGGTGCCACCCATCCCTTCGCCATCTCGACGGCGACCGCCGCGTTGAGTTCGACGGTCGGCAGGACGCTTCGCGGCCCCCGGCTCGCGGCCCACGGATCGAACGCCCAGCCCCAGTCCGCCTCTTCGCCACGAACGCGGGCAGCGAGCATCGTGGCCGCCGCGACGGCGTTCGTCATGCCCCACTTGTCGAACCCGCTCGCCACCAGGATTCGATCGTCACCGGGGAGGAGCCCGCCGACCACAGGCATGTCGTCGGTGCAGTGATAGTCCTGAGCCGACCACGCGTGCGTGACCTCGCCCGCGGGGAAATGCTGCCGCGTCCACTCGATCAGATCCGCGATGCGCGGTTGCGTGGCCCCGCCCCGGCCTACGGTGTGCCCGTTTCCTCCGACCACGAGAACCTCGCCGTCGGAGGTCGGGGCGTAACGCAGGGAGCGCGTGGGGGAGTCCGCGGACAGGTACATACCGCGCGGCGGTCGGTCCAGGCCGCCGACTGCGATGCAGTAGGAGCGCCGGGGCTCGAGGCGAGCGAAGAACGAACCGCGGTCGAGGATCGGAATTCCGGTCGCGAGCACCACCCGGTCGGCGACGACACTGCCGCTGTCGTGCCGGACGGTGAGTTCACCGGGTCCGTGGCTGACGGTCCGTACCCGGGTGCGCTCGAGGACGGGGACGCCGCGACCCTGCAGTTCGTGCACCAGCGCCGTCGTGAATTCGACGGCGTCGAACTGGGCCTGGTCGGCGAGGGCGACCGCCCCGGTGACGGGGAACGGCAGTTCCGCGGCATCGTCCCAGTGGACGTCGAGTCCGGCCGCGGTGGCGGCATCGAACTCCGCCGCCACCGACTCGGCGCCGTCGGGCGTGGTCGCATATGTGTACGCCGTCTCGATCTGCACAGGCACGCCGAGGGTTCGGCAGTTCTCGAGGAGCCGCGCCTGCGCGGCCCTGTTGGCCTCGACGTAGGCGAGCGCGACGTCGGCCGGGTATCGCTCGGTCAGCTTCGACAGCTTGGTGCCTTGGAGGAGCGAGATCTTCCCTGTGGTGCGGCCCGTGGTGACCGAAGCGGCGCGCCGTGCTTCGAGAACCGCGACGGTGCGCCCCGACTGGGCCAGTTCGAGCGCAGTGCTCAGTCCGGTCAACCCCGCACCGACCACCACGACGTCGAAGCGACTGCCCTCCGGGAGCGTGAGCCTCTCGGTCGGTCGTGGCCGGTCGAGCCACAACGCCGTGCGTGTCGGAGGCACGACGGTCAGTGGTTGCGAAGTTCGGAAATGAGGTCGGCCTTTCGTTTGGAGGAGTAGCCGGACAGGCCGATCTCCTTGGCGCGCTTCTTCAATTCGTCGACGGTCCAATCCTCGTACGACGGCGCCTTTCCGCCCTTGTGGCCCACGTTCGAGCGCCCGCGGTTGGCGCTCGCATTGGCGATCCGGGCGGCCTTCTCCTTGGATTCGCCCTTCTCGCGCAACTTTTCGTACTGCTCTTCGTCCTTGATCGACGATCGGGCCATGGTCGTCTCCTTCCTCGGGGCTGCTGTCGTCGACATACCCAGAGGTGGTGGGTGCTACACCTGCCGCGCAGCGCGGTGCGTGAGGAGCTGAGGGGTCGGTCTCAGCCGGCAGCCGCGCCCGCGGGGCGTCGAAGCCGGGTCAGGCGTCGATGGGCAGCGGCGCGGCCGGGTTGACGAGACCTCGGGCCCGGAGTTCGTGCCAGAACGCGGCCGGAACGGACTGGTCGAGTGCCGCGGTGTCCTCGGTGATCCGACTGGGGCGCGTGGCGCCGGGAATGGCTGCCACCGACACCGGGTGCGCGAGCGAGAACTGCAGGGCGGCGGCCTTGATGCTGATGCCGTGCTCGTCCGTAAGGGCCTTGATCTTGCCGACCCGCTCGACGATCTCCGGCGGGGCCTGCTGGTACTCGAAGTTGGTGCCGCCGGCGAGCACACCGGAGCTGTAGGGCCCGCCGACGACCATGCTGACGTTCTGTTCCTGGGCCATCGGAAGCAGGCGTTGCAGCGCGTGCTCGTGGTCGAGCAGGGTGTAGCGCCCCGCGAGCAGGAAGCCGTCGGGTCGCGGTTCGTCGAGTTCCAGCGTCATTTCGATCGGCTCGGTGCGGTTGACCCCCAGTCCCCAGCCCCTGATGACGCCCTCGTCGCGCAGGCGCGTCAGCACCCGGAAGGCGCCCGTGCGGGCCTCCTCGAACTTCTGCACCCACAGATCACCGTGGAAGTCCTGGGCGATGTCGTGGACCCAGACGATGTCGAGGCGGTCGACGCCGAGCCGCTTCAGCGATCCTTCGATCGAGCGTTCGGTGGCGTCCGCGGTCCACTCGTGGAGGATCTTGTTCGGGTTGCCGTGCTCGAACAGGCCACCCTTCTCTCCGAAGTCGGGTTCGGATGACTCCGGTTCGTCGAGGATCACCCGTCCGACCTTGGTCGAGAGGACGAAGGAGTCGCGCGGCTTGGTCGAGAGCAACGTGCCGAGGCGTTCCTCCGCGAGGCCGGCGCCGTAGAAGGGCGCGGTGTCGAAGAATCGGATGCCTTCCTCCCATGCGGCTTCGAGTGTGGCCTCCACGTCTGCGTCGGGGATCGCCCGGAACATGTTGCCGAGCGGTGCGGTGCCGAATCCCAGGCGGCCGGGGACGATGTCGGTGAGCGACATGGTGTTCTTCTCCAATGTGGTCGTGGTGGCGCGATGCCGGACTCGGAACGGGACTCCCGACCGGCGGAACGCAGACGAGATATCTGCAAGCGCGCGTTGTATGTGATCCACAGTAATTGCAGACGCGGGATATGGGCAAGCGCAGGTGGTTGTGACGTGTGCGGCCCCGCGACGGCGCCACGCGAGTGGAGTGCCCGGCGGCGGGCCAACCAAACGCCGGGCGGGGCCTCCGTCCGGGGCGGATCCGGGCGCAGAGGGCGCCGCATATTGTCCTTGCATGGAGTTGCGCCACGTCCGATATCTGCTCGCGGTCGCCGACCACGGCAACTTCACTCGCGCGGCCGAATCCCTGCACATCTCCCAGCCGACGCTGTCTCAACAGATCAAGCAGCTCGAGCGCGCGCTGCGGGTGCAGTTACTGGATCGTTCCGGTCGGGCGGTTCGCCTCACCGACGCCGGGCAGGTGTACGCGGAGCACGTGCGGCGCGCTCTCCGCGACCTCGATGCCGCCGAGCGTGCCGTCCACGATGTCCAGGACCTCACGCGGGGCCAGCTGCGAGTGGCGATGACGCCGACCATCACCGCGTATCTCATCGGCCCGGTCGTGCACCGGTTCCATGCTGCCCACCCGGCGGTCACGGTGACCGTCGTCGAGACGACACAGGACCGGATCGAGGAGGGGCTGCTCGCCGACGACCTGGATCTGGGTATCGCGTTCGCCGGTGCACACGTCGCCGGAATCGAGAGCGAGGCGCTGTTCACGGAAGACCTTAGTGTGGTGTCCGGGCCGGGGCACGTCCTCCTCGGGCGCTCGGGACGGTTGCCTCTCCACGAGCTGGCGCAACATCCGCTTGCCCTGCTCAGTGGCGACTTCGCAACTCGAGTCCACATCGACCGGTACTTCGCCGAGAACCGCATCGATCCGCGCATCGCGTTGGAAGCCAACTCCATCAGTGCATTGCTCGAGTTCGTACGCGGTGGATCGCTCGCGACGGTCCTTCCGGACGCCATCACTCGCGCCCAGCCGGAGCTGGAACCGCTCGGTGTGGACCCGGCGCTGCCGAGCCGGACCGTCGAACTCCTGCGACGCCGCACCGCGTACCACTCGGTGGCCGCGCGCGCCTTCGCATCGATCGTGAGGTCCGAGGCGGTCGGACTGTCTAGCAACCGCGATTGACCACGTCTATGGAAACGATGGAAGACAAGTATTGGACGCTATAGCCGCCGCGGGGGCAGGGTGGATCTCGTCGGGCAACCTCGCCCGACCGATCCCATCACAGGAGGCTCGATGCCTGATCTCGCAGACGGCGTCACGCACTTCCAACGCGACGTCTTCCCCACCAAGGCAAGTCTTTTCGCCGAACTTGCCGCAGTGCATGCTCCACACACGTTGTTCATCGGATGCTCCGATGCGCGTGTAGTTCCGGAGCTGATCACCAGTAGCGAGCCGGGGGAGCTGTTCGTCGTTCGCACAGCTGGAAACATCGTCCCGGCCTACGGGCCGGGAGGAGACGGTACCGCCGCCAGTATCGAGTACGCGGTCGCGGTACTCGGTGTCGCCCGCGTCGTCGTCTGCGGCCACTCCGGCTGCGGAGCGATGACTGCGGTCGCGGAGCACCACGACCTGACAGGCGTGCCGGCAGTTGCGCAGTGGCTGCGGCACACCGACGCTTCCGCGGCCCGAGCCGTCCGCCGCACCGACGACGCCGTCTCGGCGCTGGTGGAGGCGAACGTCGTTGCGCAGCTGAGCAATCTGGCCACCCATCCGGCGGTGGCCCGAGCCCTGACCCGAGAAACCCTCACCGTCGAAGGTTGGGTGTTCGACATCCCGACCGGCGCCGTCACCGTCGCCGAGCACGCCGGTGGCGTCTCGACGCCCGCCGCGTGACCGCGCATCCGACAAGACCCTCCCCGAAAGGAACCACATCATGGTGCACGCACAACTCGACCCCACCGCCCGCCGAAATCTGGCCGTCGACGCCGTCGCCGCCAAGATCGAGAAGGATGTGACGTGGCAACAGATCGCGGATGCCGCCGACCTGTCGGTCGCCTTCGTCACGGCCGCGGTTCTGGGCCAGCACGCGCTCCCCGAGAAGTCCGCCCGCGCGGTCGCCGAACTGCTCGATCTCGGTGCCGATGCGGCGACGTTGCTTCAGACGATCCCCACCCGAGGTTCGATTCCGGGCGTCGTACCCACCGATCCGACGATCTACCGCTTCTACGAGATGCTCCAGGTGTACGGCACGACACTCAAGGCACTGGTACACGAGCAGTTCGGTGACGGCATCATCAGCGCCATCAATTTCAAGCTCGACGTGAAGAAGGTCGCCGATCCCGACGGCGGTGAGCGCGCCGTGATCACATTGGACGGAAAGTACCTGCCCACCAAGCCCTTCTGACCGGTGGAACCGCACCTCACCGCCCTCCGAGTCGCCCGGAACCGAGACGCCCAGGACATCACCATGGACTTTGCACAACGCACCATCGACCTCGCCCGCCGCAACGTCGCGGAAGGGGGACGCCCCTTCGCGACAGTCATCGTCGAGGACGGCACGATCCTCGCGGAGAGCCCCAATCTGGTGGCACAGACCGGTGACCCCACGGCGCACGCCGAGATACTCGCGATCCGGGAGGCATGCGTGCGTCTCGGGACCGAGCACCTCGTCGGCGCCACGATCTACGTTCTCGCGCAGCCGTGCCCGATGTGCCTGGGCGCGCTGTACTACTGCTCGCCCGACGAGGTCGTGTTCCTCACGACGCGGGAGGCGTACCAACCGCACTACGTCGACGATCGGAAGTACTTCGAACTCGATACGTTCTACGACGAGTTCGGCAAGAGCTGGGACGAGCGTCGTCTGCCCATGCGCTACGAACCGCGCCAGGACGCGGTCGACGTGTACCGCGCATGGCAGGAGGCCAACGGTGGTGACCGTCGCGTTCCCGGTGCGCCGACTTCCGGCCACGACGATCGACGGTAGCCGCGTCCGGACCCGGCAGCGCGCCTCACGCGTCGGGTCCGGGGGCAGCCGGGTCGTCACCCGAGGACGATCCGGCGTCCATCACTCGCCGCCACCACGGATCCAGCGGGCTCGGCTGCGGATAGCGGACGTCGGCGTCGTCGCTCTCCTCGTCGTCCGGGTCCGGCGAGGGCGCCGACGGGTCGCGCCGCGTCATACCGGGCACGGCGCCGGTGGAAGCGCAGCTCTCGGGGGTCTGGGTCCGCACATACCCCCAGGATTCCCCCGCCACCCGGATCCGAAACGCCCGAGGGGCGTGGTGGCGGCGGCCCGGCGCGCAGGTGTCAAGGTCGCCGAACCGGGGTACCAGCGCGACATGACGTCGAGGGACCGCATACTGACGGCGTTGTCCGCGCGGTGCCACCCCGAGACGCTTCGCCGGCTGCGCTGGGCCAACGCGATGCTGAAGACGCTGTCTCCGCAGGTGCTGGCCTCCTAGGGTTTGCGTTCGGGCTGTGCGGGTAGGTCATCGGCATGACCGGAAACCACACAGCGCTCGAGCCGGGCATTCGCGGAGCGGTCCCGGACGCCGCGACCGGGCTGCCCGTCCTCACCGGACTGCGAGCGGCGAGGGCCGTGGCCGCGTTGGGGGCGCCCTCCGTCGCTGCGGGCGTCATCGCGCGCCGACACCTCGTGATGCCGTTGCTCGAGAAGACCGGAGCCGACGCACTGTCGATCGACATGTTCCGGCGTCTGCGCCGCGAGTTCGGGCGGGGCCCGGTGGAACTGCGCCTGCCCGGCCGGCGCCTGGTGCTGCTGCTCGATCCGGACGACGTGGCCCGGGTCCTCGCGGACAGTCCGGAACCGTTCACCCCCGCCAACAAGGAGAAGCGAGCAGCGCTCGGCACGTTCCAGCCGCGCGGCGTGCTGATCTCCACCGGAGCTGCCCGCAGCCGACGCCGAGCCGTCAACGAGGCCGCGCTCGAGACACCGAAGCCGTTGCACAGCGCCGCCGAGTCCATCGCCGCGACGATCGACCGGGAGATCGGGGCATTCGCCGAGGACGTCCGCGTCTCCGGTCGACTGGACGCCGCCGACTTCGTCCGGACCTGGTGGCGCATCGTGCGGCAGGTGACGTTGGGTGCCAGTGCGCGAGACGACTCCGACGTCACCGACCGGCTGTGGAAACTTCGATCGGGCGGCAACTGGTCGTACCTGACCCCGCCCCGCCGTCACCGCCGCGACCGCTTCTTCGACAGCCTCTACGAGTACGCCGAGCGGGCGGAGGAGGGCACGCTGATCCACGCGCTCGCCGCCGCGGGATCGTCGCCGGACGTCGATCCGGTGGGCCAGATTCCGCACTGGCTCTTCGCCTTCGACGCGACCGGCATCGCCACCCTGCGCGCGCTCGCGCTGCTGGCGGCGCACCCCGACGACCTCGTCCGGGCGCGAGAGGAGGCGACCGGACGCGCGACGGGCACGGTGTCCACGCTGCCGTTCCTGCGCTCCTGCATCCTCGAGTCGCTGCGGCTGTGGCCGACGACGCCCGCGATCCTCCGGGACTCCACCGAGCCGACGTCGTGGCGGACCGGCGGCGGTACGACCGTCGTCCCTGAGGGCAGCGCGTTTCTCGTCCTCACCCCGCCCCTGCACCGGGACCGGGACCGGTTCGACTTCGCCGACGCGTTCGCCCCCGACATCTGGACGGACGGCCGCGCCGAGGGCCTGCGAACCCTCCTGCCCTTCAGCGCGGGGCCGGCCGAATGCCCGGGACGCAACCTCGCGCTGTTCGCGTCGAGCACCGCGCTGGCGGCCGTGCTGGCTGCGTTCGACCACCTCGAACAGACCAGCACACCGCGACTGCAGCCCGATGCGCCGCTGCCCCCGACTCTCAATCACTACGGACTGAAGTTCGCGGCGGCGTAGCCGCCCCCTACGGAGGAGTGCTCATGATCATCATCGGACTAGTCATTCTCGTCGCCGCCGTCGCGATCGGCGTAGCGGGCGTCGTGAACAACACCGGAACCGAACACGCCCTGCAGGACGACTTCACCATCTTCGGTGTCCACGTAACGGGTTCGACCGGCACACTGTTCCTCGTCGGCCTCGTGGTGGGCGCGGCCGGCATGCTCGGCCTGGCACTGTTGCTCGCCGGTGCACGCCGGTACTCGCGCCGGGAACGCTATGCGCGCCACGAGCTCGAGCGCCGCGACGCGGCCACCGCGGTTCCCGGACGCGACACCGCGGCGGTCACCACGCCACCGGCGGATGCGCGGCAGACCGCGCACCCGCGCAGCCTGCGGCATCCGTTCGGTGGCGATACGGGCCAGGGGACTCCGCACCCGTCGCACTGAGCGGCCTCACGTGAAGGGCGTGCCGCCCGTGACGCCGAGAACTTCGCCTGTGACGTAACTGGATTCGCGGGACGCGAAGAACACGTACGCAGGCGCGAGCTCGGCGGGCTGTCCCGGACGGCCGAGCGGCACGTCCTTCCCGAACTCGCGGTACTGCTCGGGCGGCATGGTCGCGGGAATGAGCGGCGTCCAGATCGGTCCGGGCGCAACAGCGTTCACCCGAATACCGCGGTCGGCGACGTCGTCGGCGAGGGCCTTGGTGAAATCCACGATGCCGGCCTTGGTGGTTGCGTAGTCCATCAGCGACGGCGACGGATTCCGGCCCTGGATCGACGACGTGTTGACGATCGTCGATCCGGGCGGCATCACCTCGACGGCAAACTTGCACAGCCAGAACAGTGCGTAGAGATTGGTCTTCATGACGCGGTCGAACTG
Organism: Rhodococcus sp. SGAir0479; assembly: GCF_005484805.1. Lineage (NCBI taxonomy): Bacteria > Bacillati > Actinomycetota > Actinomycetes > Mycobacteriales > Nocardiaceae > Rhodococcus > Rhodococcus sp. SGAir0479. Next base: position 1,934,050 of record NZ_CP039432.1, on the reverse strand, counting down.
CTCGGTGGTGATCTCCGCGATCCCGCCGGGCCTGGCCATCTGGTAGGCAGCGTTGTTGACGAGAATGTCCAGGCCGCCGAATTCCTGCACGGTGGTGTCCACCAGGGCGCGGCAGTGGTCCTCCGCCCGGATGTCGCCGGGCAGGGGGAGGGCGCGGCGTCCCGCAGCCTCGATCAGACGAACGGTCTCCTGTGCGTCCGACTCTTCCTCCGCCAGGTAACTGACGGCCACGTCCGCACCCTCGCGGGCGAATGCCACCGCGACGGCGCGCCCGATCCCGGAGTCGCCTCCGGTGACGAGGGCTCGGCGGCCCTCGAGTCGCCCGCTGCCCCGGTAGTCGTTTTCACCGTGGTCGGGTTTCGTCACCATTTCGGAGGTCAGCCCGGGATGCGCGATCGCCGGCTGCTCCTGCGACGCGGGAGCGGGGTAGCGGGTGGTGGGGTCCTGCAACGGTTCTCGCTCGTGCATACCGGTTCTCCCTACGGTCCTGTGACGGATCTGCGGCGGGTCGTGGTGCCCACCGTGCCCTGTCCGCTCCTTCCTGTCCACCGGGTCGCGCGTGTTTGAGATCGCTGCGATTCGGTTATGTCCTACCGGACAGCCCCGGACTCTGGAGGTGATGGGTGTGGTGAACGCGTTGACGTTTCTGCGCGCCGAACACGAGAGTGTGCTCGGAATGTTGGAGGTGCTCGAGGGCGCAGGTCCGGGGGCACCGGGCCGCGACGACATGGTGGCCAACCTGGTGATCGCGGAATCGCGGCACGAGACGATCGAACAGGAGATCTTCTGGCCGATCGTCCGTGACGTCGTGCCGGGCGGTGACGAGCTGGCCGACACCGCGATCGGTCAGGAGGTGGAGGGCGAGAAGTTGCTCGACACCATCGAGCACGGGAAGGCGGGTGAGGAGGAGTACGAATCGGCCCTCCGCCAATTCCTGTCGGCCGCACGCGAACACATCGAGTACGAGCAGAACGAGGTCTGGCCCCGGGTGCGGGAAGCGGTGCCGGAGTCGGACCTCGAGGATGCCGGCAATCGGTTGGAGGTCGCCCGTAAACGCGCCCCCACCCGTCCTCACCCGAAGACCCCGCCCAACCCGGCGGTGCTCAAGACGACGGGAGCGATGGCGGCGGCGGTGGACAAGGTGCGCGACGCGCTCAGTGGGCGGAGCCGGCACCATCCGCCCGAGACGCCCCCCAGCTGACGGGCCGGAGCAGCACAGGCACCGGAACTCCCCGCCGACCGGAAGGGGGCGGGGAGTTCCGGTTCGTCCTCGGGTCTGTCGTCCTCAGGTCGCCGCCACGTGCTGCTCGTGCGTGAACGGCTTGGTTCCCTGCACGGCCGGCTCACCCTGCGGGCTCGCGGTCTCGCCGCGATTGGCGCTGTCCTCGCTGTGCAACCACTGCTCGGCCGGGGCCTCCACGTAGCGCCATTCGGTTCCGGCCGGCCACGGTCCCTGCCCCTCGTTCCACGGCCCGCGGACCGATCCACCGTTGGACATGTTGAACGCGACGTTCTGGAACCGGTCGTCACCGGGAAGCTGGCCGGGCGGAAAGTTCACCGGCAGTTCGTTGAGCGCCGCCGTGAACTGCTGGTAGTGCGCCACTTCCCGGGTCATCAGGAAAGTCAGCGTGTCCTGCGCCCCCGGATCGTCGGTGAACTGCTTGAGGTACTCGTAGACGATCTTCGCGCGGGACTCCGCGGCCAGGTTGCTCCGCAGGTCCACCGACGGATCCCCGTTGGAGTTGACGAACGTCCCCGACCAGGGCGTGCCCGCCGAGTTGACGACGTCGGGTCCACCGCCCGTGAGCCCCAGGTACAACGGACTGACGGCGACCTGGTGGATGGCTTGCTCGCGACCGTCCGCGCTCGCCACGACGGGCATCCAGTCGCAGCGCTCGTTCGCCTGCTTGAGGTCGTCGTTGAGTCCGTCGAGCAGCATCGTGATCATCGAACCCACGATCTCGAGGTGGCTGAACTCTTCCGTCGCGATGTCCATGAACAGGTCGTACATCTGGGGATTCTTGCGGCGCAGCACGAAGGCCTGGGTGAAGTACTGCATGGCGGCTTTGAGTTCGCCGTTGGCGCCGCCGAACTGCTCCTGGAGCAGTGTCGCGAACTTCGGGTCGGGCTTGTCGATGCGAACTTCGAACTGGAGATCCTTGTTGTGCGTGAACATGTCACTTCCTCGGGCTGTGGGGCTCTGACCCGGGCCACGTACCCGCGAGGTCGCGGAGAAATCATGCACCGACGGATCCGTCGCCGATCGTGACGCGACCGCAACACCTCCACGCATCGTGAGTACCGGACCTGTCGCCCGTTTCATCGGTGACCGGCGAGGGTAACTGCACTTCGAGTCGTATTTCGGCGGCGGCCGTCCCGTTCGGCGCCACCGGTTCAGGAACGGAGGGCACTGTGAAGATCGGGTACAAGCTGTTCGCCGAGGCGTACACGCCGACCGAGTTGGTGCGGCAGGCGGTGCGCGCCGAAGAGGCTGGTTTCGATTTCGTCGAGATCAGTGACCACTTCCACCCCTGGTTGCACGACCAGAACCATTCGGGGTTCGCGTGGTCGATCCTGGGAGCGATCGCCGCGAAGACCACCACGCTGGGGCTGGCCACCGGTGTGACGTGCCCCTTCATCCGGTACCACCCGGCGATCGTCGCGCAGGCGGCGGCCACCACGGCGCTCCTGTCCGACGGCAGGTTCGTCCTGGGCGTGGGCACCGGCGAGCGACTCAACGAGCATGTCGTCGGGCGTGGGTGGCCGGCGGCGGCGACTCGGTCCGAGATGCTGCGTGAGTCGATCGACGTGATCCGGCTGTTGTGGAGCGGCGGATACCACAGCTACGACGGACGGCACATTCAGCTCGAGGACGCGCGGGTATTCGATCTACCCGACGAGCTCCCGCCCATCGTGGTCGCGGGATCGGGTGGTCCGGCCGCGAAGATCGCGGCCGAGTTGGGTGACGGGTTGTTCGCCACGGACGCCGACCCGGACCTGATCGACAAGTACGAGAAGGCCGGCGGCGCCGGTCCGCGGTACGCCGAGGTCTCGTTGTCCTGGGCGCCGACCGAGGAGGCCGCGCTGCAGTCCGCGCACAAGCTCTTCCGGTTCGCGGCCGCAGGCTGGAAGGTGCAGGCCGAACTGCCCAATCCGGTCAACTTCGAAGCCGCATCGTCGGTGGTGCGCGAATCGGACGTCGCCGAAAGCTTCGGGTACGGGCCGGACGCGGAGCGTCACCTCGACAGGATCCGCACCTACGCCGAAGCCGGTTTCGACCATCTCGCCCTGGTGAACGCGGGCCCCGACGTGGACGGGTTCTTCCGGTTCTACGCGGACGAACTGGCGCCGGCGCTGTCGTCGCTCTCGTCGTGACGGCGGCGTAGAGCCACGCTGGGGTCCCGAAGGAGGAGGCATGCCCAAGACGACGAAATCCGGACAACCGGTGCGCAGGGAGCTGCCCGAGACGCTGCGCCGCTCACCCGCGAAAGCGCAACGCACGTTCGCGAAGGCCCACGACGCCGCGATGGAGGAGTACGGCGATGACGAGCGTGCCCATCGGGTGGCCTACGCGGCGCTCAAACACAGCTTCGAGAAGGTCGGCGATCACTGGGAACCCAAGGAGCACAAAGGTCCGTCCGACGACCGCGCCCGGAGCGGAGGACCCCGCGCGTCCGGACCCACCGCCGAGGGTGTCGACGCGAACGCCGGTAAGCAGCACCTGTACGAGGTGGCGCGGCGGCTCGGTATCCCCGGCCGATCGACGATGCGCAAGAAGGAACTCGTCGACGCGATCGTGAAGGAGAATCGCCGACGGAGCGCGGCTTCCCGGGGCGGGTGACCCTCGACGACGAAGACCGGTCGTGGTTCACCGCGGCGGGGGACAGGCGGCGGTGTCGGTCCCTAACTGTCGGCAGCGCGCCGTACGAGATCGGCCATCGCGGACGGATCGTCGGCGTCGATCACCGGGAAGCCGGCGCCGGGGTCGCCCACCCAGTGCAGTGATATGCCTGGGTTGTGCACGTCGGAGCCGTCGGCGAGGAAGAAGTGGGGGCTGCCCTGCACCCGACCCACGTTGGTGCGGTAGTCGCGCATCATCGCCTCGCGCGCGGTGCCCGCGTCGAGCATCTCCGCCAGGGCGTCGACATCGACACTGGGGCAGCCGGCGGCGATGTCGCACAGTTCGTACTGCAGATGGATGGGGCGGGAGTCCCGGAAGAAGGCCTGCCGGATCGCCATGTCCAGTTCCTCCGCCGCCCGCGGCGACTGCCGGGCAGCAGCGTGGACGGCTTCGTTCGCAGGGAGCGATGTTCCGGGCCACGTCGACGGATCCTCCTGCCACGGCTTCCATCCGAAGTCCGGCTCGCAGGCTCCGAGGGGCGCGATCTCCGCTTCGAGGAAGCGTTTCGGGATGGGGAAGCGGTTGACGTCCTCGAGCGGGAACAGCCGATGGTCGACGTAAAGCGATTCGGTGAGCCCTGCCTTCTCCCGTTCGCGGAAGAAGCGATACAACGCAACAGTCGACCAGCCACACACCACATCCGTGTAGACGACGATCGTGCCGGGGCGGACGTCGATCACAGCGCACTCTCCTTCTCGTGGTCCCGCAGAACACTCGAACTTCGTGAAGAAGTACCCGCCGCTTCCGCCGCCCAACCGCCGCCGTCGGCGTCGTCGTCTTCCGATCGGCGCTCGCGCGTGTCGTTCGACGTCACGCGAGGGTGCTGTCGAGCCAGGACAACGCCGCCAGAATGATTTCCAGGCGTGACTCCCGGTCCATGTGCTCGGCGTCGTCGAGGAGGGCGGACAGTTCGTCGAAGTCGGCGTCGAACAGGGCCTCCACGCACCGCACGATCGTCGACAGCGGAGCCGAGAGCGACTCCGTCTCCACCGGTTCGCCGTCGGACGTGTGGACCCCGACCACGAACGTCTCGTTCTCGGCGAGGCGACCCATCCGCTCCTCCGCGACCACGAGGATGGAGAACAGAATCCACTCGACCACGTCGGAGTACATGGGGCGGGGAGGATGGGGTCGTCCGACGACATCGCTGAGTTCGCCCGCGAGTTCGGCGAACCGCTCCTCGCCGAAGAGTTCGAGGAGGCGGCCACCCAGCACCCCGGCCGGAACTGCGCCGTCACTGACATCTGCCACGGAGGGGGAGTTCCCCGTGACGGCCGTTCCTACTCATCCGTCGTCGGATTTACTGCGCATCGTCAGCCACCCGGGAGAGACCTGTGCCGGAAAGAGTCGGCGAGCGCAAGTGCTCGCCGACTCTTCGGGGTTTCTCCGCTACTGCGGCGGCTCGGTCACGCCGCCTGATTGACCGCCCGGAAGACGACCAGCTTCTCGTGCTGCTCGTCGGGGCCGAGCAGACCCCGTTCCCGGAAGAGCGGGGCACGTTCGGTGAGAACCGGTCCGAACGGGATGAGCGCGGTGGACACGACCTCCACCGAGAGGCCGCGGCCCTCCAACTCGCTCCGGGTCTCCTCGACGCCGCACAGCGCCGACTGCAGAAGGAGAAGGACACCACCGGGAGCCAGCCTGCCGGGTACGTCTCGGCAGATGCGGTCCAGGTACGCGCGTCCGTCCCGGCCCGCGTCCCAGCATCGTGCAAGACCGGTGGTCGGGAGCGCGTCGTCGGCGGCCGGCACGTAAGGCGGGTTGGAGACGACGAGATCGAAGTCGTCCTCCGCGAAGGTGGTGGTGAGATCGCCACGCACCGTGCGCACGCGTACTCCGTTGAGCGTCGCGTTCAGTCTCGTGTTCAACAGCGCACGCCTACCGACATCGACTGCCGTCACGTTGCGGGACCCTGCCAATGCGGCTGTGACGGACAGGAATCCCGTTCCTGCGCCGATGTCGAGAACTCGGGTCCCGGCGTCGATGGGTTCCGCGTTCAACGTCTGGGCCAGGAGGCGGGTGTCCTCCTGCGGGGGATAGACGCCGGGCAGTCGCCAGAATCTGGGCTCCGCCGGGACGGCCCCACTGGTGGGCGCGCCTGTTCCCCGGATCGTCATGTCCGCGGCCATCGCCCTAGCTGTCCTGCTCGGCCCGCTGGCGGGCCTCGTTCGCAGCCGCTTCGCCGCGTGCCTTCTCGGCCTCGGCCTCCTTCTGGGCGGCCTCTCGCTGGGCGTCGGCCTTGTCCTGCTGAGCCTTGCCCTCGCGTACGAGATCGTCCTGGCCGGTGACGGCGCCGGCAGCCTCCTTGGCCTTGCCCTTCACGCCTTCCACGACGCCCTTGACGGCCTCCGCGGGGCCCGAATTGTCCTTGTCCGACATGGCACGGTGTCCCTTCTGCAGATCTCGAATGTGTTGACGATTACCCGAACAATCCTTCGGACAATCGTGTGGACAGGCATCGGACGCTCGTCGTCACCACGACCGGGCCGACGACGTCCGAGTAGCGAATCGAGGTCAGTGCCCCATGGGTTCGCTGAGCGACTTGTTCTCGAGTCGTTTGATGCGGCGATGCTCGGCGAGTACGAGCAACGTACCGCCCAGCAGGCCGGCCACGCAGATGATTCCGGCGATCCAGGCCCAACCCGCGAATCCGTAGCCGGCCGCGACCAGTGTCAGGCCCAGCGCGACGATGGCGACGCCGATGAGGGCGTAGCCGGGCCAATTCCGTGCATCTTCGATGGCCTCGCCCGGGTGCTCCCGGGTGGTGTGTGCGAGGTCGCGAGGATCGTTGCTGTTCATCGGGCCTCCCCGGTGTCGAATTCGATTCCTCCGCGCCGAGGACCGGCGCGGCCCTTGGCGTGTGATGTCGATTGTCGTCCACGTCCATCGTTCTTGCACGGAACCGTGAAAGACCGCCGATGAGAGGCCCGCGAGCCCGGGGAGAGGAGATCCGTCGGTGGCAGGCGCGGGACGTTTGCAGCGGGTGCTGGCCGGGTAGGTGTCGAGACAAAGCGCCATACGATCAGGAGGCAGTTGTGAAAGCGGTGACGTGGCAGGGTAAGCGAAATGTCAGTGTGGACACGGTCCCGGACCCGGTGATCGAGGATCCGAAAGACGCGATCATCGAGGTGACGACCACCAATATCTGCGGTTCGGATCTGCATCTGTACGAGCTGCTTTCACCGTTCATGAACGCCGGCGACATCCTGGGGCACGAGCCCATGGGGATCGTTCGCGAGGTCGGTAGCGACACCGGCGACCTCGCAGTCGGCGACCGGGTGGTGATCCCGTTCCAGATTTCGTGTGGCCACTGTCCGATGTGCCACGGTGGTCTGCAGACGCAGTGCGAGACGACGCAGGTTCGGTCCGAAGGGACGGGTGCCGCCCTCTTCGGCTACTCCAAGCTCTACGGCAGCATTCCCGGCGCCCAGGCCCAGTACCTGCGCGTGCCGCAGGCGCAGTACACCCACATCAAGGTCCCCGACGGGCCGTCCGACGACCGGTTCGTGTATCTGTCCGATGTACTGCCGACCGCGTGGCAGGCGGTCGAGTACGCCGGCGTCCGCGAGGGTGACTCGCTGACGGTGCTCGGCCTCGGGCCGATCGGGGACATGGCCGCGCGGATCGCCGCGCACCGCGGCGTCCGTGTGATCGGGGTCGATCGGGTGCCCGAGCGTCTCGCGCGGGTGCGGGACCGGGGGATCGAGGTTCTGGATCTACGCGAGCACGACGACATCGGCGCCGTGATCCGGGACATGACGTTCGGGCACGGAACGGATGCCGTGATCGATGCGGTCGGGATGGAGGCGCACGGATCGCCGGGCGCGAAACTCGTGCAGCAGGCGACGTCGTTCATGCCGGACGCCGTGGCCGGCCCGCTGTTCACCCACGCGGGGATCGACCGTCTGGCAGCGCTCGAGGCCGCGATCGACATCGTGCGCCGTGGCGGCACCGTCTCGATCGTCGGTGTGTACGGCGGCGCGATGGACCCGCTGCCCATGTTCAAGATGTTCGACAAGCAGATTCAGCTGCGGATGGGGCAGGCGAACGTCAAGCGCTGGGTCGACGACATCCTCCCGCTGCTGACGGACGACGATCCGCTCGGCGTCGACAGCTTCGCCACCCACCGGCTTCCGCTGGCCGACGCACCGCGTGCCTACGACATGTTCCAGAAGAAGCAGGACGGCGCAGTCAAGGTGCTGCTCGAGCCCTGGACCTGATATGACCCCGGGCGGCACCGCGTGCCGGTGCCGCCCGGGACGCGGGTCACTGCGCGGCGATGCTCTCTGCGAGTAGCTCGAGCGCACGGCGGGCGGTCTGCTCGACGACCTCGGGCGGATCGCCCGCGAACGTCACCTTCTCGGCGGTGACCCGGCCGCGATCGAACAACGCGAACCAGACTGTGCCGGGGTCCTCGCCGTCCTGAGGATCCGGTCCGCCCGCGCCGGTCACGGCGATGACGGTGTCCGCCCCGAGAAGCCGGGCGGTGGTCGACGCCATGTTGCGTGCGCTGGGTTCGGAGACCACCGGGCCCTCGGGGACCTCCAGCAGTTGGTGCTTCACCTCGCTGGAATACGCGACGATGCTGCCGCGATACCACTCGGAGGAATTGGGTGCCGCGCCCAGTTGGCACGAGATGTGCCCGCCGGTGAGTGACTCCGCCGTGGCGACGGTGCGCCCCGTCTCCCCCGCGAGTTCGGAAATTTTCTCTGCCAGTGCCGACGTGTCGTCGCCGTTGTCCGCTGTCGCCATTTCTCGGTTATACCTCCTCGTGCCGGGCACGGCTGGGCACCGTTCGGTCGTCTCGGTTCCGAGAGCGGGTGGGGCGGCCATTCCATGCGAAAAGCAATACGCCGCAGCGCAATCGCCGCGGTCTCACACTCGACCGTCCAGAGTTCTCAGGGGCCTACCGGGTGACCGAGATCGGCGCCGCGGAGATCGGCCGCACGGCACTCGCATGCCCGCGCGGACTCCACGGAGGGGTAGCAACGGAAGAGCCGGAGCATGCCGGTGGCGGCGAGAGCGTGGTCGACGCCGCGACTGCAGGTGACCAGGGTGAAGTCGATGCCCCGTGTATCGGCGAGGTCCTTGGCCTCGACGAGGGCGGCGGTGCCGTCCACGCTGACGAAGCCGACGCGGGAGAGGTCGAGAACGACGAGATCTCCGGCGGTCAGACCGCGGGCCGTGGCCTGGTCGAACAGCATCCGGTACACACGGCGGAAGCGGTCGACCGTGGCCATGTCGAGGTCTTCCGCGAGGTCCACCACCAGGGCGGTGGTGTCGTTCAGGGGCACCGGTGAGCCGGTAGGGGCGGCCGCCGCCGCGGTGCGAATGGTGCTTCTTGCCGAGATGAGGAGTTCGGGCACGCCGTGCCTCCATCCGTTGCGAACGAATTCGACGGTGTCGCGTCCGGAGCGCTGGGAGCGGCGCTGTCGGTCGCGGCCGAGAACGCTCCCTTGCCTGTTGGGCGACAGGCTGTGTGCTCAACCTCTCTCGTTTCTAACACCGACTGGTCCTCGTGTACAGGCCGGGCGCGGGGGCCGGCGGCTCCGCGGCAGCTCAGCGGGTGCTCCGGATCGGGACGGTCCGAGCGTCGGACTGGGACAAAGAGGGGCTCGAATCCCGGCGAGGGTCGGCGAGGGCCTCAGTCCTCTGACTGTTCGCGCAGCCGGGCGAGGGTGTCCGACAGGATCCGGGAGACGTGCATCTGGGAGACACCGATGCGCGAGGCGATCTGGGACTGGGTCTGGTTTCCGAAGAAGCGGAGCAACAGGACGGTTCGTTCTCGGGCCGGTAGTCCCTCGAGAATGACGCGCAACGTTTCGTGGTCCTCGACGCCCGTGAGTGCGGCGTCGTCGTCGCCCAACAGGTCGCCCAGCGTCGAACCGGATTCGGAGCTGCCCACGACCGCATCCACGGACAGCGTCTGATATCCGCTCGCTGCCTGCAGGCCCTGAGCGACGTCGTCCTCGCCGACGCCGAGCTCGGCGGCCATCTCGCGAGTGGTCGGGGACCGCCCCAGCCGTTGCGAGAGGGTGGACGACGCCTTGGTGATGTCGAGATGCAGTTCCTTCAGTCGCCGCGGTACGCGCACCGCCCAGCCGGTGTCGCGGAAGTGGCGGCGGACCTCGCCCATGATCGTGGGGACCGCGAAGGCCAGGAAGTCGGATCCGCGGTCCACGTCGTAGCGGTCCACCGCATTGACCAGGCCGACGCTCGCCACCTGCACCAGGTCGTCGAACGGTTCACCGCGCCGGTCGAATCGGCGTGCGATGTGCTCGGCGAGCGGCAGGCACCGCGTGATGATCGCCCCCCGCAACTGCCGGCGGGCGGGATCGTCGTCGTCGAGTTCCCGCAGGGACGCGAACATCGGTTTCACATCACTGTATTCGTCGGGACGGTCGGTGGTCCGGGGAGTCATGTGACGTCCCCGCATCGCACGGCGAAGGAGATGGTGACGGTCGACAGTCTGCCGTCCCCGTTGCCGTGGTGGCGATGCAGTTTCAGATCGTCGGTCAGGGTTCGCAGGACATGCCATCCGAACCGGCGCTCGTAGGGCCCGTCGGCGTCCTCGCCCGTAGTGGCCACGCAGCCCGAGAAGTGGAACATGCGCGGCGACACCCGGAACCTGCACACGATGTCGCTGTCGCGGAGCGCGATGCGGAACAGCGTGCTGCACGCCTCGTCGACCGCCAGCCGCAAGTCCGCGATCTGATCGAGCGTCATGTCGCACTGCTCGGCCAACGACGCCGACACACTCCGGATCGGCGCCAGCTGCGACGCTTCGGCCGGCGTTCGCAGTTCGATCACGGGTCCGGAATCCTCAGGTCTTCTGGTGGAGGCGAACAGTTCGCTCATGACTCCTCGCTTCGAAGTCGGTCTGACGGCTCCGTCGGAGCGGCTGCGACGTTCCAGAGATTCCCGCGCCTCGTGGCTCCCAAACTCGTCACCGCGGATTTCCCAGGCCGACGGGTGTCGACAGCGTCTCGACGGCGGTGGTCACCTCCTCGGGCTCGATCGCGTCGAGGCACGGGTGCGCGGCGAGCCGGCACTCCCGAACTCGCGTCCCTCGGCACGGTGCCCGCTGGTCTCCGAGCACGACGCATCGCACCCCGTACGGTTGCCACCGCTCGACGGGCACGAGCGGAGCGAACAGTGACGCCACCGGCGTCCCCACGGCCGCGGACAGGTGGGCGGCGCCGGTGTTCGGCGCGACGGTGGCGTAGGCGCCGCGGAGCACGGCGGCGAGCTCGGCCAGGCTGGTCCGGCCGCCCAGGTCGGCGGCGTGGTCGGCTGCGACCGCGCGGGTCAGCGCCGTCTCGTCGGCACCACCGGTGACGATCACACGGTGCCCGCCGTCCACCAGCGCGTCCACCACTCGCGTCCACCACATCCGTGAGGGCGTGCGCGCAGGTGCCGACGCGCCGGGGTGGACGACCACGTACGGGGGAGCGCCGATGTGCCGGGACACGTCGGGCAGCGCCGCGCGCAGCCGCAGTCTGCCGTCGTCACCGGGCGGCAGGTCGAATCCGGCCCGGCGGGCGAGGCTCAGTGCGCGTTCGGATTCGGGGATGTCGGCATCGAGCCGGTGCCGCACGTCCAGCAGGGCGCCCGGGTAGTCCTCGGAGATGGCCGCGATCCACGGCACCCCGGCCAGCCGGAGCACCAGTGCGGTCGGCAGGGGGGACTGGTGGAACGACGTCAGGATCAGCGCACGGTCGATACGGCGGCGCCGAATCCGATCGACGACGTCCAGGACCGCTGCCTGCCCCGGCCACGACGGTTGCGGGTCGATCCACGGCGCCTCCCACTCGATCACTTCGTCGACACCGGGCAGCAGGTCGGCGGCCGCCCTGCCGCGGGGCCCGACGAGGACGGTGACCCGTTCGGAACCCGCGGCGGCGGCGCGGATGCACGGACCGGCCAGCAGGACGTCGCCGATGTTGTCCTGGCGCACGACGAGTGTGTGGTCGCCCCTCACCGGTCGGTGGTCCCGTCCCGGCCCAGGCCGATGACCGCGACGGCAGCGGCAAGATTGTCGGCCAACGCGCCCGCGGCCCGCGCCCGCACGACTTCGCGTCCGAGCGTTCGGGCAGTCGGAACCAGCACCCCGACGGCCCCGGCGGCGCGGGCCGCCTCGACGTCGGCCCCGGTGTCCCCGATCATCAGACAACTCTCCGGCGGCACCCCGAGATCGGCGGCTGCTCGTAAGACCAAGCCGGGCAGGGGTTTACGGCAGGAGCAGCGCCCGCCGTCGGCATGCGTGCAGATCTGCCAGGTGTCGAACCTGCCCAGCCGGCGTTCCACCTCGTCGTTGACCGCGCGGAGTTGGTCGACGGTGATCCGCCCGGTCGCCACGCCCGACTGGTTGGTCACCACCCCGACGAGGATCCCGTCCGCGCGCAGGCGGGCCAGCACATCGTGGGCTCCCGGGACGGGCTGTACCGCACGGTGATCCGCGAGGTACGGCACGTCGTGGATGAGCGTGTCGTCCCGGTCGAACAGGACTGCCAGCACGGGCGACCGCACCACGGTCCCGCCGCGCAGGACTCCGACCTCACCGCGAAGGCGATGCCAGACGGCGACGGGCGGGATGAGCGCACTCGTCGCGACCATCGCGGCGACCTCCCGCGCCGTGCGGGGCCCGGGGGCGATCCGTCGGACCGCGAACTGCGCCACGGCAGCGAGCCACACGGTCGACGCGATCGCCAGGGTGCGTCGGCGTCCGGTCGCGGCGGCGCCCAGCGCGATCGCCGCGACCGCGGTCGTCGCCGCGTGCCGGCCCGACCGGCCGGGCCCGTCGCCCGCTCGCCGCCGCCAGCCGCGCCCGTGGCGGTGCCGCATCAGCGCGTTGTCGGCGTTCCCGGCCTGGGCGCGGACGCTCGAGAGCACTCGCGTCGCTCCCACGGGGTGCCGGGTGACCCGGGCGCCGTCGGTGAGGGTGAAGCCCGCGGCCATGAGGCGCAGGGCCAGATCCGCGTCCTCGCGGTAGGCGCGCGGGAATCGTTCGTCGAAGCCGCCGACCGCGAGCAACGCGGACCGTCGCACCGCCGCGTCGGCGGTGATCCATCGCGCCGTCTGCAGGCTCAGCGTGCGGCGCTCGTCGTCGGTGGGACGCCGTCCGACCGGCGCGGGAACGTCGATGCGGGCGTACGAGGCGGCCACTTCCGGGCCGAGTGGGCGCAGGTCCGCGGCCAGCCGCCGCGCCCAGTCGTGGGGCACCACGACGTCGTCGTCGAGGAAGACGACCCACGGATCCCGGGCGACACGCCAACCCCGGTTGCGGGCGGCCGCCGGCCCCCGGCCTCCCGACGACAGCCACCGGACGGGAACCGCGCCGCACTCGGACTCCGGCCCGCCGTGCGGACCGGCGGCGGGACGATCGACCACCACGACGATCTCCGACGGCCGCGGGCCGGCGGTCCGGGCGAGCGCCGCCAGCAGCGTGTGCAGACTCGGCCGCAGCACCGTGGGCACGACGATCGTGTAGCTCGGATCGGTCATGTCGGTCTCCGAACCGCGTAGGGACCGAGCGCGAGCAGGTCGATCGGTGCGGACCCGAAGCACTCGAGTGCGTCCCGGGGGGAGTCGACCATCGGTCGCCCCGCGGTGTTGAAACTGGTGTTGACCACCACCGGAACCCCAGTCCGGCGTTCGAAGGCGGCGAGCATGCGGGAGACCAGCGGTTCGGTCCGCGGGTCGACGGTCTGAACCCGGGCGGTGCCGTCGACATGGGTCACCGCGGCCAGCCGGTCCTGCCAGTCCGGCGCCACGTCGTGCACGAACAGCATGTACGGGCTCGGCACCGGTCCGCGCCCGAAGACCTCCGCCGCCCGGTCGGCGGCGACCATGGGCGCGACGGGACGGAACTGCTCGCGTCCCTTCACCGCGTTCAGGCGGTCGATGTTCGCGGCCGGCGTCGGATGTGCCAGGAGCGAGCGGCGCCCCAGGGCACGGGGCCCGAATTCCGCGCGGCCCTGGAACCACCCGACGATCCGATCCTGGGCCAGAGCCTCGGCGACGGTCTCGGCGATGTCGGGGGGACGCTCGTACGGCACGGCCGCGGCCAGCAGTGCGTGCTCGAGTTCGGCGTCCGTCCAGCCGCGCCCCAGGTCGTATCCGGGCCGGGGTCGCGGCGTGTCGCCGAGTTCCGCGGCCGCCAGCAGCGCACCGCCGAGCGCGGTACCGGCATCGCCGGACGCCGGCTGCACCCACACCTCGTCGTACGGGCCCTCCGCGTGCAGACGCGTGTTGGCCACGCAGTTGAGAGCCACCCCGCCGGCCAACGTCAGGAGCGGGTGGCCGGTTCGCGCGTGCAACCAGCCCGCGAGCTCGAGCAGGACGTCTTCGAGGCGGCGCTGCGCGCTGCACGCGAGATCCGCGTGCGCCGGCGACCACGGCTCCTCCGGTCGCCGCCGCGGCGCCAGTGACGCCCAGTCGATCGGCGCGACGCGGAACGTCCCGTGCCCGGTGGTGGTCACGAGGCGTTCGAACTCGGGCAACAGCCGCGGCGTCCCGTACGCGCCGAGCGCCATCACCTTGTATTCGTCGCTCGACCGCGCGAACCCGAGATGTTCGGTCAGCTCCTCGTACATCAGGCCCAACGAGTGGGGCAGACGCTGCGACGCGAGGGGCGTGAACTTCCCGTCCCGGAACTCGCCCGCCAGATACGACGTGGACTCGCCGCGGCCGTCGGCCACCAGGACCGCGCAGTCCCGGTGCGGGGACGCGAGCGCCGCCGACGCCGCGTGCGCGAGGTGGTGGGGGAGAAAGCGCACGACGGACGGATCGACCCCGGGCAACGCGGTGGTGAGGAAGCGCGGGAAACGCTCCGCGTACAACGTGCGCAGGAACTCCCAGTCCTGCTCCGTGCCGGCCAGGTCCGGCTCGACGAGGCCGGGATCGTACGAGTAGGTGACCGCGTCGAGGTCCGCGGCGGTGATCCCGGCTTCCGCCAGACACCAACGCATCGCCTGCTCGGGGAGCTCCCACGTCGAGAACGCGTACGGGCGTTTGCCGTGCTTGCGTCGGTTGAAGCGTTCCTCCTCCGCCGCCGCGACCACTCGGCCGTCCACCACGACCGCCGCGGCCGGGTCGTGGAAGACCGCGTTGACACCCATCACCCGCACCGGAAACCCCCTGCCGTGTACGTCCGGTCCCGGGAGGGCCGGGCGAACCACTCGACCGTGCGCCGCAGTCCGTTCTCGAGGGACACTCGCGCGTGCCAGCCGAGCGTGCGACGGGCCAGAGCCACGTCGGGGCACCGGCGCCGTGGATCGTCGGGTGCCGCCGGGACGAAGCGGACACCCGCATCCGAATGCGCGATGCGGTTGACCGTGGCGGCGACGTCCAGCACCGAGACCTCGTGCGCAGAGCCGATGTTGATCGGTCCGGGATGATCGCTGTCGGCCAGCGCGATGATCCCCGAGACGGTGTCGTCGACGTAGCACAGCGACCGGGTCTGCCGTCCGGTCCCGGCCACCGGTAGCGGCCGACCGTCGAGGGCCGCGCACACGAACGCCGGCACCATCCGCCCGTCGTCGGCCCGCATTCCCGGCCCGTAGCTGTTGAAGATGCGCACGATGGCGGTGTCGGTCCCGTGCTGGCGGCGGAACGCGGACGCGAGCGCCTCAGCGAATCGTTTCGCCTCGTCGTACATGCTGCGCGGGCCCACCGGATCGACGTTGCCCCGATAGGCTTCCGGTTGCGGATGCACGTCCGGGTCGCCGTACACCTCGCTCGTCGAGGCGAGGACGAAACGCGCGCCGGACGCCTGGGCACGGTCGAGCATCTCGAGGGTGCCCAGTCCGCCGGTCACCAGCGTGCCGACGGCGTCGTTCTGGTAGTCCCGCGGCGACGCCGGGCACGCGAGGTGCACGAGGAGATCGATCCGACGCGGCAGGACCGGTGGATCGGTCACCGAACTGTCGATCACCGTGACCCGGTCGAGGGCACTCAACGTGGAGCGGGCCCACGGCGCCGACGTCGAGAAGTCGTCCACGCAGATCACCGAATCCCCGCGCCGGGCCAGGCGCGTACACAGGTGCAGGCCCAGAAAACCGGCGCCGCCCGTCACCACGACCCGACGTGGCCCCCGCCGCCGGCCGGTGCTCATCGGCCCACCCCGCCCGCGGCCCGCGGCATCAGCTGCCCGAGCACGTTCTCGTAGACCCGTTCGGTCTCACCGGCCACGCGATTCCACGAATACCGTTGCACCGCACGGTCCCGGCCCGCGTGACCGAACTGCTCCCGTTGGACCGGCTGGGCCAGCAGCCGGTGCAGGGCGCGTGCCAGTGCATCGGAGTTGCGCGGCGGAACGTGCATGCCCGTCACTCCGTCGACGACGGTGTCGGTGAGTCCGCCCACGGCGCTGGCGACGACGGGTTTTCCACACGCCATCGCCTCGAGCGGCACGATGCCGAACGGCTCGTACCACGGGGAGCACACGACCACGTCGCTCGACCGCAGGAGTTCGGGCATGCGGCTGCGGGGGATCTGGCCGGGCATCGCGACCCGCTCACGTACCCCGATCTCCTCGGCGAGACGGAGCAGTCGGCCACCTTCGTCGTCCTCGCACACCGCGCCGGCCGCGGGCCCGCCCGCGATCACCAGTTCGGCGTCGGGAAGCGCGGTCAACGCTCGGATTGCGACGTCGAACCCCTTGCGGCGTACCAGTCGTCCCACCGTGGTGAGGCGCAGCCTCCCGGTCCGGCGGGCACGGGGGCCGTCCGGGCGGAACTCCGCCGTGTCGACTCCGCACGGAACCACGGCGATCCGGGCGCGCGGAATGCCCATCCGGACCAGTTCGAACACCTCGTCCGAGCACGTCGCCGCGACGGCGTCGGCACTCTGACCGATCTTGCACTCGAGCGAAACGCGTTGCGGCGGGCTGGTGTCGGCGGCCCCCTGATACCGCTTCTTCACGATGCCGAGTGCGTGGAAGGTGTGCACGAGTGGAATGCCGCACGCGCGACTCGCGAGACGTGCGGTGAGACCCGACATCCAGAAGTGCGAGTGCACCACGTCGAACTCCGCCTCCGCGAAATGCTCGCGCAGGCCGCACGCGAATTCCTGCATGTGGGGCAGTAACTCGTCCTTGGGGATCCGCCGCGGCGGCCCTGCGGGCACGTGCACGACGTCGTAGCCGTCGTCGGCGCGCACCCGATCGGGCAGCACGGTGTCGTCGCGTCGGGTGAACACCTCCACCTGGTGACCGCGTCCGACGAGCGCCGCCGACAGGGCCGCGACGTGGACGTTCTGTCCACCGGTGTCCACCCCGCCCATCGCGACGAGAGGGCTGGCGTGGTCGGAGACCATCGCGATCTTCATTCGCTACCTCCTGGACAACAGCGGTTGGCGTGCGGTCTCGTCGAGGACGTCGTCCCAGTCGCGGAGAAATCGGTCGAGTGCGAAGTGCGCGAGCGCGTACGTGCGCGCACGCCGGCCCGCCTCGGCCGCGGCCTCCGGATCGTCCATGTAGTCGCGGGCGGCGGCGACCATGCGTGCGGGGTCCGTCGCGACCGCCCCGGCCTCGGGGGGAACCGAGACCGCCACCTCCGTACTGGCGAGGGCGACGATCGGCATCGCCAGCAGCATCGCCTCGACCAGCGAGAGCCCCAGCGACGTCCACCGGGCGGTGTGCAGGTACAGCCTTCGCTCGGCGACGGCGTCGTGCAGGCGGTCGCGGGGGAGGTCTCCACACGGGGTGACCAGCGGCGGGATGTCGGTCCGGTGGGCGAGCTCACCGGTGCGCATGCCGAAGACGTCGATCGGCGCGGCGGACGCCAGCAGCGGCAACAGGTCGGTCCCCACCGCGCGCCAACGGCGGACCGGGTCGTTGATCATCGTGGCGCTGCGGGGGAGGCGTCCGCGGTAGCGGGCGCCGGGATCGACGACCCCGTGCGCGACGACGCGGGTCCGCGTGCGGCCGGTGTCCCACATGACCCGGTTGAAGTGGGTGACGTGGACGAGTGTGAGGTCGTCGCGGTCCGCCATCGGGTGGCGGGACGTCGGGGCGTGCCCGCCGGGTGTGTTGTGCTCGACGTACACGAGGGGCACGTCCCGGCCGGGGGTGCGGCCGAGCCACCGCGTCGCGAGCGGGATCTCGCCCGGGTTCTGGGCGACGACGACGTCCACGTCGGCGTCTTCGAGTTCGCGCGGTCCTACCTCCACGACCTCGGCCGGCCAGTCGCGTCCCATCCGGCCGCGTCCCCACGGCCCGTGCCCCGGAAGGGTGGGCACCAGATACCGATGGCCGCCGCGGACGAAGGCGTCGAGCCACGAGCCGTGCACGTGCCAGACCAGGATGTTCCGGGCGTCGCCGCGAGCACTCATGCAGAGAGGGTTACCGATTCCGCGGGGTTCAAACTCTATGGATAGGTAATCGTGCGCGGGACGCGCGCCCACCCCGGGCGTCCTGCTCAGCCCACGTACCGGCGGGCGGTGGAACGGACCTGGGAGTCCTCGAGCGCGAGGAGGCCCGCCTCCACGGCCGCCGGGACGACCGCACGGTTGCGGACGACCCAGGGCGCGGACCGAGCGGCCTCCGCGACCGCCAGCACGGTGTATCGATCCGCCGGCGCGGACCTGAGGATCTGGACGGATCGGCGCAACGCGGAGCGGACCGGCCGGCGCAACCACAGCGTCCAGAGCGTGTTGCGAATGCCGAGTTGGCGGCGTCGCCGCGCGTCGCGCACCTGCGACGGCCGGTGATGGATCACCACGTCCTCGCGCCAGCACATCCACCAGCCCGCGGCGGCCAGGTCCAGCGCGAGCAGTTCCTCCTCGCCCCCGAGCCACATCCGCGGCTCGAAGCCACCCACCTCGCGGAACGCCCGGCACCGGATCATCGTCAACCCGGCCATGATGCCCAGCAGCGTCGGTCCCGGCATCCAGTCCGGACCGACGACGGGGGAGTACCGCAGTTCGGGAGTGAGGGGATCCTCCGCGAGTGACGGCGCGACGAGGCACCGGCCGGTCACCGTGGCGAGCCCCGGGTACCGGTCCAGGACATCCGCGGCAGTGGTGAGCGCGCCGGGTTGCCACACCGTGTCGTCGTCGCAGAACGCGACGTACGGCGTGGTCACACGCTCCACCGCGAGGTTCCGGGCCGTCGCACCGAGATTGCGGGGCAACCGGAGGACGGTGACCTCGGGGAACTCGGCTTCGACCATGTCCGCGCTGCCGTCGCCGGATCCGTTGTCGGCGAGGATGATCGGGGCGGCGTCGGGGAGAGCTGTCATCGCGTGCAGGGTGCGTTCGAGCTCGTCGCGGCGGTTGTGGGTGATGACGACGACGGTGGTCCGGTCCGTCACGGCGACACCTCCGCCGGGGTGCCGGGCGGATGCTTCTCGAGAAGACGGACGTCCCGCTCGACGGGCGCGGGCAGCGGGCGACGGCGGCTCAGCGCGGACGGCAGGAGTCGCAGTACGTCGCTCGCCGCGCCGCGTGCGCTCGCGTCGGTGAGTCCACGGCCGACCAGGCGCGCCGTGGACCCCAGGGCGACGCCCACGGGCCGGCGCATCCACTCGGTGAGCGCATCGTTGCGCATCTCGCGGCGCCGACGCCACGCCGACGGTGGACGAATGTCCGAGGGATGGTGCCGCGCGATCAACTCGGGGAGGTAACACAGATCCCATCCCCGCGCGGCCAGGTCGAGCGCCAGCAGCCGCTCCTCCCCGGCGAAGTGCAGGAGGGGATCGAACCCACCCGCACCGAGGTACGCGTGGCGGCGCACGATCGCCGAACACGCGAGGAAGCCGAGGACCCGCGGTCCGGGCAGGGGACGCATGCTCGGGAGGGGACTGGTGGCGAGCGCGGGTGTGATGGCGTCGGGCCGCTGGTCCTCGCCGACGAGTGTGCGCGCGGCGAGCAGGCCCAACGTCGGATAAGCGTCGAACGTTCGTTCCGCGACGGCGGCGGCGCCCGGATCCCACGTCGAATCGTCGTCGCAGAAGGCGACGAACTCGGTCCGCGCGCGCCGCACGCCGACCGTGCGGCCCGCGGCGCCGCGGTTGGACTCCAGCCGAATCGCCTCGACGTCGGGGTACTGCCCAGCGATCCAAGGCTCCAACGGGTCGGCCGAGGCGTTGTCCACCACCACGACCGGTGTTCCCGGCAGATCGGTACGCAACCGGCAAAGTGTGCGGGCGAGCTCCACCGGACGGTCCCGGGTGGCGATGACGACGGTGGTGCGGGCCATGGCAGCCTCCCTGCGGTGCGGGGTTCCCTCGGGGCGGGTGTCACTCCTCGGCCAGGAGCGGACCGAGCGGCCCCAGGTCGATGTTGAGATCCTCGGGTTCGAGCCCGAAATGCTCGCGCAGTTCCTCCATCTTCTCCTCGAGCAGCATCAGTGTGGTCCCGATCCGTTCGATCTGGTCCTCGGAGAGGTCCCCCACGTCCACCCGCCGCAGCGCCTGCCGCTCCATCAACTGGCGGAGCAGTTCGACGAGCGTGAGCACCAGGGCCACCAGGCCACGCTCCACCGACTCCGGGTCGGAGTCGATCCGCTGGCGCACCGACGGGGGACGGTCGGCCGACAGATCGTCGGATGGGTGGCGGCCGCCCCCGGGATCGCTCACCGCGGGCTCTCCGGCGTTTCGCCGGGGCCCGGTACGAGTCCGCTGACCGAGGACACGAGCGTGCGGAGCGAGATGTGGACCATGTCGACGTCGGCGATCGAGAGCGTGATCTCGCCGGCGACCACCACGCCGCCCCCCAGGACCCGGTCGAGAAGATCGACGAGGGCGAGTCGGCGCTCGGGATACGCGCTGCTCATCGAGCACCTGCCTCGACCGAGGTGAACGAGTACGGCGGCCACGGACCGGTGAGCACGGTCTCCACATCGTCCAGGCGGGCGTCGACACCTTCGACGGCGGAGACGAATTCGTGAGTGCGTACGTTGTCGACCAGGAACGACGCGTTGAGAATCTCCGGGGAACGCCGGGTGGCGAGGTCGGGCGGCGAGGGCGGTTGCCGCACGCCGGCGACCGCCAGCCGGCTGAGCTCGGCGAATATTTCGTCGGCGCGGCGGGCGGCGACCGTCTCCGCCCGCTCGCGGGCAGCCGCCTTCGCGCGCCGCTGCATGAGATATGCCGTACCCGACGGTCTGCCGCCCTCCGGACGGGACGGCGGCTGCTCGGTGCGGGGGAGCTCGAGGTAGCACCGCAGGCCCCACTCGGAGCGGTCGGTGATCTGCTCGAGGGCCTCGGACAGCTGCTCGGCATTGTCCCGCAACATTGTTCGCACGCGGTCGTCGTCGTAGTACACCGTCGCCAGCCGCAGGGGGACGGTGGCGCCGCCCGCGCAGATCGCGGCCACGACCGCATCGTGCCGTCGGGCCGTCTCGGCGAGCCAGTCGAGGTCCTCGAGGTTGCGCCGCAGCGCGTCCTCACCGAACGCATCCAGTCGTACGGAGCCGACGACCGCGGTGAACCCGTCGGCGTCCACGGTGCGCAGCTCCTCGCCGGCGACGCCGCGGATGCCCGAGATGCCGCCGGGAAACGGGCTGCCGGCAGTCACGGCGTACACCCATACTCCGTCATCGGGCGTCATCGCCGCGCTCCTCGTCGACGGCCCGCGGGGCCGGCTCCCTCGTCGCCGACGATCCCGTCGTGATGTCGCCCGCCGTTCCCGCATTCGCCTCGAGCGCCTCGATGCGGGAGCGGAGGCGCTTGTTCTCCAGTTCCAGATCGCTGTTGCTTCCGGACAGCCACGGATCGTGTTCCCACCAGTCGATGCCGACCTCGCGGGCCGTCTCGAGGGACGCCACGATCAGGCGGAGTTTGATCGTGAGGAGCTCGATGTCGAGCAGATTGACCCGGATGTCACCGGCGATGACGATGCCCTTGTCGAGCACCCGCTCGAGGATGTCCCCCAGATTCGTCGGCTCGTGTCCACCACTCCCGAGCCCCTGGCCGTACTGCTGGGGGTAGTTGCCTCCGCTTCCCGAGACCGTCATCGTTCGGCACCTCCCGCGTCCCGGCCGCGCATGTACTGTCGAATCCTTCGGTAGGACAACAACTCTCCGTCGAGGTCGAGCGCGACCACGTAAATCGCGAGGATGTCGGACGAGGAGGGGATACGCCGGTCCTCGACCACTTCGACCTCGACGGACCAGCCCTCGTCGCTCGGTGCGACCGAGACCGCCCCGATCGGGGTCCGGCCGGTGAGTTCGGCGATCCGGCGGGCGGCCACGGTCGCGGCCTCGGGCGCGGTGACGTCGACGGGTCCTCCCGTGTCACCCGGGCCTGTCATCTGTCACTCCTCTCCACCGGTGGAGCCGGTCCCTCCGCCGCCGACCACCCGCCGAATGATGGCGTCCTCCTCGCGCGCGGCGTCCTCCTCCGAAAGCTGCCCCGAGCGCAGCGCCTCCTCGACCGCCTCGAGATCGCGGCGCATCGCAGCCGGGCTCGACATCTCCTGCTCGACCTGATCGCGAACGATCTCCCCGATCCACAGGACACCTCGGACCGGTGCGAGGGGCAGCCCGAGGATCGCCGAGAAGATACCCATGTCGTCAGCTCCCCGGGGTCCGCGTCTTGACGAAGTCGTAGGCGGCGAGGGGGCCGCTGACGGTGACCTCGACGCGCCCTTCCCACTCCTCGATCAGGGGCTCGAGGGCGCGGTCGAGGTCGTCCACCCGGTCCGCCGGCAGGAGCACCGCCACCGACCCGGCGTCCTCCTCGTGGGTGGGCTCCCGAACGTTCACGGCCGTCGCGATGTCGTCCACCGCCTCTGCCATGCGAGCGGTGTCCCGCTCCCGTCTGGCGACCACGCTGTTACTGATCAGTTCGCCGAGAGCCAGGCGCTCCTCGCGTGCGGCGTCCTCCGGCTTGTCGCGGATGGCCTCCCGCAGCCGCTGAGCCTCCGGATCGTCGGCCAGGATCTCCCGCAGAATCGCGTCCTCGACGTATCTACCCTTGACCATGTATTCGACCGAGCCTTCCAGTTGGTCGAGCGCGGATCGGAACTCGTCCCGGTACGGTTCGAGCAACTCGGCCACCACCGCCTCGGTGTCGGTCAGTACGGCCCCGAACCGCAGCGGCAGCACCGGCGCCACCGCGGCCGTCGAATCGAGGACCGTCGCGTGCGCGCGAAGATCCGCCGGGGTTCCCAGTGGGGCATCCGCGTCGATTTCGCTGACGAGAGCCGCCACGTCCTCGTAGGTCACGACGTCCAGCGGCCGGGGCGGCGATCCGATGCCGGTCGCACCCGGATTCACCTCCACGTCCGCGGGCACCATCCCGTAGACGTACACCACCGGTTTCTGCGCCTCGGGGGTGGATTCTGTCTCCGTCATCGGTCCTTGCCTCCCCGACCCTGCCGCTCGCGTTCGTCCTGGGTACCGCCGAGGAAGTCGAGCACCTTCTCGCCGGCGGCCTCGATGGCTCCCTTCGTCTTTCCCTCGGCCACGCCCGACGTCATGTCCTGCACCATGTCCGGGAGGCCCTTCGGTTGGGTCTCGGAGATCTCCAGGCGGTTGACCGCCGAAGCGAAGCGCAGGTAGGTGTCGACGCTGGCGACCACGACGCGGGCATCGATCGTGACCAGCTCGATTCCTACCAGGGACAATCGGACGTAGGCGTCGATCACGAGGCCCTTGTCGAGAATCGTGTCGATGACATCGGCGATACTCCGGGAGCTGGGCCCGCCCGCTCCGCCACCGCCTTGCACCATGGTCATTCGCTCATCACTTCTTCCCGGCGGCCTTCCGGCTCCTGGCGGGTGCCCGGTCCTCGGCCTCGTCGTCCGGTTCGGTGCCGTCCTCGTCTTCGTCGTCGTCCGGTTCGTCGCCGTCCTCGTCGTTCAGTTCGTTGCTCTCGTCGTCTCCGGCGTCGCCGTTCTCCTCGGTCTCTTCCGTGTCCTCGGTGTCGTCCGTGCCTTCGCCGTCCTCGGTGTCCTCGGTGCCTTCGCCGTCCTCGGGCTGTTCCTGCTCGTCGCCCTCCTGCTCGTCGGCTTCGTCCTCCTCGCGCTCTTCCGGCGGGGTGACCTTGCTGTCGTGAATCTCACCGAGCCAGCCCTCGACGTCGTCCGGATGCAGCAGCGTCTGCGTCATGACGTGGCGCCGGAATTGCTTGAGTTCGAGCCGGATCCGCCGTCCCTGGGCGCGCCAGATGTTGCCGGTCTTCTCGAAGAACCCCTGAGGGTGGTACTCGATGGAGACGAGCACCCTCGTCAGGTTCGGCGCGAGCTCGTGGAACGACACTGCACCGTCGAGATATCCCTTGTCGCCCTTGGAGCGCCACACGATGTGTTCGTCGGGGACCTGTTCGAGAATCGTCGACTCCCACGAGCGGTGCGACCAGAAGACCTGGGCCTTCCAGCGCAGCTTCTCGTCCTCGATCTGCTCCACCTGTTCGAGCTTCTTCATGAAGCGAGGGAAGTCGGCGAACTGCGTCCACTGGTCGTAGACCAGGGTGATCGGTGCGCCGATGTCGACCTGCTCGACGATGTTGGTGATCTTGTCCTTCTTGCCCTTTCCCTTCCCCTTGCCTCCCGTGATGGCGTTCTTGAGATCGCTGCCCTTCTCCTTGATCTTGTTCGTCAGCCCGGACATGCCGGCCTTGACCGCCACCTTTGCGGGCGAATCGCCCTGGGCCAGACCGGAGATGGCCGTGCCGAAACCGCCGCTGCCGCCGTTGGCGGTGAACTCGTCGAGATGACCGACAGTGGACGTCACGGTGTCGGTCAGCGACTTGACGCCCTTCTGGGTCACGGCACCGACGAGGTGCTGCAGAGACGTCTTGAGTTGGTCCGGACCGCTCGCGGGCGGGCCGTCCTCCTTGGTCGTCGTCATCGCTCTCACCTTCCGGTGCGTCGAACGGGCGCATCACCCGCTGCCGTGGACCGAGACCGTGTGCGCGTCTCGGATTCGGATTCCCGGCGGGTGCGCGGTGTGCGGCGGGTGGTGGAGCTACGCGTGCTCCCGGAGCCGGCGCGCCGGCGCGATTCGCCTCGGGCCGACCGCTCTTCCGACGGCTTCTTTTCCTCCTCCTGCTGTTCGTCCCCTTCGTCGCCGGAGGACTCGTCTCGCGCTTCGTTCTCGTCGCCCTGGTCCTCGTCGCCCTGGTCCTCGTTGCTCTCGTCCTGCGCCTGCGATTCCTCCTCCGGCGGCTCCTCGTCGCCTCCGCCTCCGCCTCTCCGGGAGCCGGCGACGCCCTTACCGACGGCCTTTCCGGCCTTTCCTACGCCCTTGCCGACCTTCCCGACTGTTTCGCCGGCCTTACCGACGGTCTCGCCGACCGCGCCGGCGCCTTCCTCGACTCCTTCACCGACACCCTCTCGGGTCCCTTCCAATCGACCCGTGAGCGCGTCGATCCGGTTGCTCGCGGCGGCGACCGCGGCGCGCTTGGCGGCGTCGACCAGTTCACCTCGCACGCTCTCGGTCAGCTTTCCGACCTCCGCGGAGCCACCGAGTCGTTTGACGCCCTCGCGCAGCAGGTCACCCGAGCTGCCCGGCAGCCGGCCGGTCGCGCCCGCGCCCGCAAGCATCAGCGCGGCCTTCATCTTGTGCGTTCGACCCAGGAAGTAGCCGAGGGCGACGGCTCCGGCGACTCGCATGCCACCTTTCATGACCGTTCCTCCGTACATGGGAGACGCGTCCCCGGTACCCCGACGGCCCGGATCGACACCGCTCCACGCGACGGTTAACCGCGATCGTGGGGTGGCAAACACGAAACGGCAGATTGACGCCGACGGGTGTGGACGATCGCGGCCCGGACGCATGACCAGCGACCGAATCGGGTACTGGGACGAGGAATCACGAGGAGGACACGATGACCGACCCAGCCCACGGACCCGACCCCGAACCGCGTGAGACCCCGGACCTCGAGCCGGGCGGCGGAGTTCCCGCCGGTTCCACGCCCCCCGCGTCGGGAAATACGTCCGGCGTGTCCGAGCACGAACCCGACACCCGCCGAGCCTTCCCGGCGACCGGCGTCGCGACGATGGTCGTCGTAGGCCTGATCGCGCTGGTCTTCGTGGTGGTGATCGTCGGACTCATCCTGATGGCGACCGGCGTGTGGTAGCGCGGCGGTGCCGCCGTCACGACGCGGGCGGCGGTGCCGCCGTCATGAAGCCGGGTAACGCTGTTCCCCGAGGACGCGAGCGAGATGCGCGGCGTTGGCGGCCATGGTCGCGTTGGTGGCGGCGACGGCGTCCGGGATCTGGTCGAGGTCGTTGTAGTCCCCGGGCGTCATCGCCTCGCCGTTCCAGTACGTGCAGCCCTGCGCGGGCACGGAGAAGCCCAGGTCGTTCAGCGCCTGGAACAGGTTCGCCACTATTGCGTGCGCGCCGTCCTCGTTCCCGACGACGGCGGCCGTCGCGACCTTGTCGAACAGAATGGGGCGGCCGTCCTCGTCCGTCTCGGACAGTTCGGCGTCGAGCCGCTCGAGGACGCGCTTGGCGACACTGGACATCTGCCCGAGCCAGGTGGGCGTCGAGATCACCAGGATGTCGGCGTCGAGAACCGCCCGCCGTAGCGTCGGCCACTCGTCGCCGTCTCCCATGTCCTGCTGGACGCCGGGGGCGATGTCGTGGTCGACCACCCGGATGGCGCGTCCGGACACGCCGTGCTTGTCGAGTTCGGCCAGGACCTGCCGGGCGATCAGATCGCTGCTCGACGGTGCCGGTGAGGGTTTGAGGGTGCAGACGAGGACCAGTGCAGTCGGTGCAGTCATGACCACGGGTACCCCGGATTCCGGGATCTCACGCCCTCCGGCGGGAATCCGCAAGGTCGGTGTTTGACGCCTCCGTGCCCGGGTAGCCGGTGGACGCCCACGCGGAACCGGAGGCATCCATGTCGGAGCATCTCGACGATCACGCAGCGCGCCTGCACGCGGCCCTGGACGGGGTGGTGACGTCGACCCCCCGCCTCGCGCGGTGGGGCCGGCACCTCGCCGCCGTCCTGTCCGACGGTGGCAGGTTGTTGACATGTGGAAACGGCGGCAGTGCGGCCGAAGCGCAGCACCTGACGGGGGAGCTCGTCGGTCGTTTCGAAGGGGAGCGCAGACCGCTGTCGGCGATCGCGTTGCACGCCGAGACGTCGTCCGCCACGGCGATCGCCAACGACTACGGCTTGGACGAGATGTTCGCGCGGCAGGTGCGTGCGCACGCCAGGACCGGCGACGTGTTGCTGTGCCTGTCCACCAGCGGCCGAAGCCCCAACGTGCTGACCGCGGCGAAGGCGGCCCACGAACTCGGTGTCACGACGTGGTCGATGACGGGCCGCGAACCCAATCCGCTGGCGTCACTGGTCGACGAGTCGATACCGGTCGACGCGCCGAGCGTGTCGACCGTCCAGGAGATACACCTGGTACTGGTGCACGCGCTGTGCGCCGAGATCGACGCGGCCCTGGGGAGCGCCCCGTGACCCGCGTCGTGGTGCTCGGCGATTCCGTCCTCGACGTGGATCTCGAAGGCCACGTCGACCGCGTGTCGCCCGAGGCCCCGGTACCCGTTCTCGACGCCGACGACATTCGGGTCCGTCCGGGTGGCGCCGCGCTGGCGGCGGTGCTGGCCGCCCGCGACGTCGACGACGTGGTGCTGGTGACCGCGGTGGGCGCGGACGCCGACGGCCGACGACTCGTCGACCTCGTCTCCGCGCACTGCACCGTCGCGCCGCTCCCGCTGACGGGAACGACGGTGACCAAGACGCGCGTCCGTACCGACGTCCAGCACCTTCTGCGGATCGACTCGGGGGACGGGGTCACCGCTGACGTGGCCGTCCCACCCGCGGCCGCGGAGGCTCTGGCACGCGCCGACGCGGTAGTCGTCGCCGACTACGGGCGCGGCACCACCCGCCACCGCGGCCTCCGGTCCCTGCTGCGGTCGCGGGCCGCGGATGTGCCGGTGGTCTGGGATCCCCATCCGCGGGGCGAGGTGCCGCCGGCCGAGTGCGCGCTGGTCACCCCGAACCTGCGCGAGGCATACGGCGCGCTGGGCGCCGGCTCCGAGGTGCTCGCGCCCGCCGAGGCCGCCCGCCGCCTGATCGAGAAGTGGGGAACGGCGGCGGTGGCCGTCACGCAGGGCGCGGGGGGCGCGATCGTGATCGAACGGGGGCGGCGGCCGCGCGCCGTGCCGGTGCCGGACGTGCCCGTGACGTTGCGGGTCGGTCGTCCGGACACCTGCGGTGCGGGCGACCGGTTCGCGGCCGCGGCCGCGGCCGCGTTGGCCACGGGCGCGTCGATGCCGGCGGCCGTCGCGATGGCGGTAGACCACGCGTCGCGGTTCGTGTCCGCCGGCGGGGCGGGAGCCATGGCCACCGCCGACCGGGTGGGAACCTCGCGCCGGCTGCACCGCCCGCAACGCAACTGCGCCGACGCGTGCGCGGTGGCCGACGCGGTACGGGCCCGGGGCGGTCGGCTGATCGCGACCGGAGGCTGCTTCGACATCGTGCACCCGGGTCACCTCCGGCTCCTCCACCAGGCGGCCGCGTTCGGGGACGCGCTGATCGTGTGCCTCAACTCGGACGCCTCCGTCCGCCGGCTCAAGGGCGACGGCCGCCCCGTGCTCGGGCAGGATGCGCGCGCCGCGATGCTCCGCGAGCTCGACGCCGTCGACGCCGTCGCGGTCTTCGACGACGACACACCGGCGCGGTTGCTCGCGCGGCTGCGGCCGGACGTATGGGTCAAGGGCGGCGACTACCGGTCGGCGGACCTCCCGGAGGCCGACGTGGTCCGCCGGTACGGGGGAGACGTGCGAGTGGTCCCGGTGCTCGGTGACTACTCGACCACCAAGGTCGTCGCCGCGATCGCATCGCAGCGGGAAGCATTCCGGGACCGCACCGGTCTCGGGTCCGAAGGGAGGAATCCGTGACCGACATCGGCAACGTGCTCATTTCCGGCGGTGCGTCCGGCCTCGGCGCCGCCACCGCGACCGCCGTGGCCAAGGCCGGCGGGACGCCGCTGGTGCTCGATCTGGCGGTGCCCGACTCGGAGCATCCGTACCGGGTGGTGGACATCGCCGACAGCGAGGCGGTGGCTGCCGCGACCGCCGACCTCGCGGCCGGTGTGGAAGGCCGGCTCGACGGTGTCTTCACCGCCGCGGGCATCGACTGCTGCGGCCGCCTGGAGCAGGTGCCGGCGTCCGACTGGGAGCGGGTGATCGCCGTCGACCTGATCGGGACCGCGGCCGTCGTCCGTGCCGCGCTGCCGTACCTGGCCAGTCCCGCCGGGCGCATCGTGACGTGCGCGTCGACGTTGGGCTTGAAGGCGGTGAGCGACGCGACCGCGTACTGCGCCGCCAAGTTCGGCGTCGTCGGGTTCACACGCGCGCTGGCGGTCGAGACGGCCGGCCGGTTCGGCGTCACCCTCCTCGTGCCGGGCGGGATGGACACCGCGTTCTTCGACGGTCGCTCCGAGCAGTACCGTCCGCCGCCCGACGCCCACCTGAATCGGCCGGAGGACGTGGCGGCCGCCGTGGTCCACGCGCTGAGCCAGCCCGTGGGGTGCGAGATCCGCGAGATGGTCGTGTGCGCGTCCGAAGAGTCGTCGTGGCCGTGAAGGACGTGCTGGTCCTGCGGGCGCTGGGACTCGGGGACCTGCTCACCGCGGTGCCGGCGGTGCGGGCGCTCCGGCGCGAGTGCCCGCGGGCACGGCTGCGGCTGGCGACCGCGATCGGCCTGCGGGACCTCGTCCGCCTGATCGGCGGCGTCGACGACATCGTGCCGACCGTGGGACTGCGCGCGATGGCGTACTGCGACCGTCCCGACCTGGCGGTCAATCTGCACGGCCGCGGACCGCAGAGCACCGAGCTGTTGCGCCGCACCGATCCGCGGGCGCTCTGGTGTCACCGTGATCCGGACATCGGCGCCGACGGACCCGAGTGGGACGAGAGCCTGCACGAGGTGGATCGCTGGTGCCGGCTGCTCGGCTGGCACGGGGTCGTGGCCGACCCGACCGATCTACGGATCCGCCCGCCCCGAACCGCGCCCATCGAGGGCGCGATCGTGGTGCATCCCGGGGCGGGCAGCGCCGCCCGCCGCTGGCCGGCCGCGCGGTTCGGGGCCGTGATCCGCGAGTTGGTGGCCGGGTACGGCGGCGCCGTCGTGGTCACCGGCGGACCGGGCGAGCGCGCGCTCGTGGACGCCGTCTGCCGTGCCGTCGGTCCGGGCGTACCGATCCGGCGGGCGGTCCCGTGCCGACTGGCGGAGCTGGCCGCAGTGGTGGCCCACGCCCGGTTGGTGCTCTGCGGCGACACCGGAACCGCCCATCTCGCAACCGCGTTCGCGGTGCCCTCGGTGGTGCTGTTCGGACCGACGCCGCCGGCGCAGTGGGGGCCGCGCATCGACGCCCGGCTGCACACCGTGCTGTGGGCGGGGCGACGGGGCGACCCGCACGCCACCCGACTGGACCCCGGACTCGACCGGATCGGCGAGGGCCGCGTGGTCGCGGCGGCGTCGGCGCAGTTGGGTGGGTGAGGGGCGATGACGGCGCGGCGGATCGGGGTCGTGGGTGCCGGATACGTGGGGTTGACGACCGCCGCGTGTCTCGCGCACCTCGGACACGTCGTCCATTGCGTGGACACCGCGGCGCCACGGGTGGCCCGGTTGCGGCGGGGGTCGGTGGACATCGAGGAACCGCGGCTGGCCCAGCTGGTGTCCGCCGGACTGCGCGCCGGCCGGCTGCTGTTCGACACCCGACTCGACACCGTTGCCGGATGCGGCATCGTCGTGCTCTGTCTGCCGACCCCGTCGGGGCGGGGCGGTGCCCCGGACCTGCGGAGCGTCGTCTCCGTGGCGGAGGCCGTCGCGCATGTGGTCACCGGCCCGGTCGTGCTGGTGGTGAAGTCGACGGTCCCGCCGGGCACCGCCGCCGCCCTGCAACGCTCGGCCGGCGACGGCCCGGTCGACGTGGTGAGCAATCCGGAGTTCCTCCGCGAGGGACGATCCGTGGACGACTTCCTGCGGCCCGACCGCATCGTGGTGGGCGGTCGCCGGGCCGAGGCCGTCGCCGCCGTCGTCGAGATGTACCACGACATTTCCGCTCCGGTCATCCGAACAGATTGGGCCAGTGCGGAACTCGCGAAGTATGCGTGCAACGGATTCCTCGCCGTGAAGGCGTCCTACACGAACGAACTGGCCGACCTCTGCGAGGCCGTCGGCGCCGACGTGCGGGATGTGACCGCGGTGATGGCGGCGGACCCGCGGATCGGTCGGCACTTTCTCGCCCCCGGCCCCGGATGGGGTGGCTCGTGCCTACCCAAGGACACCCGTGGACTGCTCGACACCGCCGACCGGGCTGGGGCGGTCTTCGACACCGTGCGGGCCGCCGTCGAGGCCAACGCCCACCACCGCGCGCGTCTGGTGCGCGTCGTCACCGAGGCACTCACCGGCGATCCGGAGGGGGAACTGCACGGCCACCGCATCGGGATCCTCGGGCTGACGTTCAAGGCGGGCACCGACGACACCCGCGACTCGCCCGCGGTGGCCGTCGTGCAGGACCTGTGCGCGCGCGGCGCCACCGTGACGGCCTACGACCCGGCCTGCGGGTCGCGGCGCGCCGCCGCCGTCGACCACGACGGCGCGTTCCAGGTGGTCGACGAACCACTGCTGGCCGCGAAGAGCGCCTCGGTGATCGTGGTGCTCACCGAATGGCCCGAGTTCCGGACGATCGACTGGGCAGCGGCCCTGCGCGAGGTGGTCCGGCCCCTGGTCGTCGACGCGCGAAACGTGCTCGACCCGGCCGTCGTCACGGCCGGGGGCTTCTCCTACCGCGGCATCGGTCGTCCGTGACGGCGCCGGGCCGCGCGGCGCGCCCGTTCGGACTCTGCGCGGGACCGGATCAGGCCTCCTTCTCCCGACGCTCGCGGTGCACGTCGTTCATCTGACGCGTCTTGCCTTCCGCGGTACCCGGTTCCGCTGTCGGGGCCTTGCCCTGCCGCTTGCGGTACCACCAGCGCAGGTTGATCGCCGCGACGACGACCACCAGCGCGACGATGACGAGAATCTCCATTGTGCGTGTGCCTTTCTCCGCCGGTCCTACCTACTGTTCGTCCGGATGCGTCGTCTCCGGCGGTTGGTCCTCACCGCGCCGGGTGCCCTCGTGATGCGCCGGACCGACACCCGGGTCGGAACTCGACGGCTTGTCGTGTTCGACGGCACTTCGCTGCGCCTGTCCGCCGCCGTCGGGATTCCCTGCGCGGGCCCGCATGAGCTCCTCCGACTGGGCCTCCTGCTGTCTGTCGTCGTAGGGCGGTGCGGGCGACTCCTCCGACGTCGGCGCGGCGCCCTTCCCGGCGTCGTCGGGCCGCTTCCAACCCGGCTCGCCGGACGAGATCATCGACTCCTCGTCGAACGCGCCTTCTCTGCGGTGCTCACCGGCGCTGGGGTCGTCGGCGCCGGTGTCGCGCGAGCCCGGCGCCCCGCGCGCGGACTGCGGTTCCTCTTCCAGGTGTTCGCCCGGTTCCCCGGTCATGACTGCCTCCTCGGTGTCCGCCGACATCGCCGGCCGGCGGACGGATCGGTTCGGTGTCTTCCGGAGTACCCAGTCGCCCGAACGGCTACACCATGACCGCGCCGACCGGGTGAGATTATCGGCGGCCATCGGGGGTACCCGGTGCCGGAACGAGTCGACTCGGAGCGAGGTGGACCATGTCCGGAGACAACCGATCGGCGGCGGCAGGAGCACGCTCGGCGACGCAGTGGGTGGCGCTCGTGCTCGGCATCGTGTTCCTGGTCGTCGGCGTCCTGGGCTTCATCCCCGGAATCACCACCGACTACGACACGATGACGTGGGCCGGCCACCACTCCGACGCGAAACTGCTCGGCATCTTCGAGGTGTCGGTTCTGCACAACGTCGTCCACCTGGCCTTCGGAGTGGCCGGCCTTCTGATGGCGCGCAGCCTGTCGCTCGCCCGGACCTACCTGATAGGGGGCGGCGTCGTCTACTTCGCGGTGTGGATCTACGGCGTGAGCATCAATCGCGACGACGCCGGCAACTTCCTTCCCGTCAACGACGCCGACAACTGGCTGCACCTCGGACTCGCGGTGGTGATGATCCTCGTCGGCGGCTTCCTGCCGCCGCTCGAAACCCGGAACGCCGAGCCCGCGTCGCACCGCGTCGACTGAGACGCGGCGCCGACGGGTCACGTCGGCTTGCGGACTCCCACACTGCCGCGGCGAACCGCGGATCCGAGCCGCTCGCGCACCGACCGGTCCGCGAGCACGGGGCTGCCCGTTCCCGCGCGATGCACCATCCCGTCGACCACTTCACGAACGACGGCGGGCCCGTCCGTGCGTGCCGTCCAGCCCAGCTCGTCGCGGATGCGTGCGGCATCGACCAGTGGCGTCGCGTACGCCAGGTCGACCCACCCGCCGTCGACCGGCTGCACGTGCAGCCGCCACGTCGCATCCGCGACGAACCGCAGCGCGGACGCGGGCACGTCGACGCCGACGGCACTGAGCCCCGCCAGGACGTCGGCGCCCGTCGCCGGCACGTCGGAGGCGAGGTTGTAGACCCGGGAGCGGGGGTGTCCCAGGGCGCGGACGATCGCGTCGGCCGCGTCGTCGGCGTGCACCGCGGGGATGCACAGCTTCTTGTCGATGACGACGAGCGGTGCCAGGCGCAGCACCCCGGCCGGAACCCAGTCCGGGAGGATGTAGTGCAGCAACTGGTTTCCCGCCTGGTACTGGCCGATCAGGCCGGGACGCAGCACCGTGACCGCGGGCCCGGCGCCGGACGCGACGTGCGCGGCGATCGTCCGCTCTGCGGCCACCTTGTCCTGGCTGTACACCGACGACTGCACCCCGGTCGTCGGCCACGACTCGTCCACCGGGCGCCCGTAGGAGCCGGGGGAGTAGACCGCGGACGACGACACGTGGATCACATGACGGACGCCGCAGTGCGCCGCGGCCGCCAGCGCGGCACCGGTGCCGTGCACTCCGGTGGCCCCCAGATAGCGCCGACGGTGGGTGGGCTGGAACCCCCACGCGAGATGGACGACCGCGTCGGCGCCCGCGAACGGCACCCGGAGGCGCTCGGCAGCGTCGGGAGCCGCGACGTCGACCGTGTGCCATGCCGTCCCGGCGTACGGTTCCTCGTCGGGCGGACGCCGCCGGGCGACGCCGACGATCTCGTGCTCGCCGTCCTGCCGGAGCCGGCGCAGCACGGCCGTCCCCAGATTCCCGGTGGCGCCGGTGACCGCGACGCGCATCCTCAGGTCGCCTTCGCCGAACGCCACACGATGTCGGCGACCGCGCGGTTGAGTCGGCGGCGCACCGGTCCGCTCACACTGTGCTCGGCGAGGGCGGCGCGCGCGGCGTTGAAGCCGCACACCCCGTGGACGCCCCCACCCGGGTGCGCGGACGCACTGGCGAGGAACAGGTTCTTCACGGGTGTCTCGGGCCGTGACGAGCCGGGGATCGGGCGGAACACCAGCTGCTGGTGCAGCTGCGCGGTCCCACCGTTGACCGCGCCGTCGACCAGATTGGCGTCGTCGCGTTCGAGGTCCGACGGTCGTTGCACGGTGCGCGCGATCACGTTGGACGCGAAGCCCGGGGCGAACCGCTCGAGCTGCTCGTCGGTGCGTTCGGCCAGCTTCTCGGCGCTCGCGTCGTCGGCCACGCCGCGCGGCAGGTGGGTGTACGCCCACGCGCTCTCGGTGCCCTCCGGCGACCGGCTGGGGTCGGCGGTCGTCATCTGACCCACCAGCAGGAACGGGTGCTCGGGGATCTCCCCGGCCGCCAACTGGGTGTGCCACTTCGCGAGTTTGGTGGTGTCGCCGCCCACGTGCACCGTGCCGGCTCGGCGCACGGCGTCGGCCTTCCACGGGATCTTCTGCCGCAACGCGTAATTGAGTTTGACCACGGGGGTGTCCCACTCGAAGTTCTCCAGCGCGGATCGAACGTTGGCGGGAACGGCGTCCTGTGGCAGCAGCTTCTCGTAGAGTGCCGGCGCCGACACGTCGGCCAGCACGGCGCGCCGGGCCCGGAACGTCCTGCCGTCGGCGAGGCGGACCCCGGTGGCCGCACCGGACTCCACGGTCACGCCGTCGACGCGGCTGTTGCATTCCACCCGGCCGCCCGCCGATTCGAGTCGGCGGACCAGCGCGTCGGTGAGCGCGCCCGCCCCGCCGACGGGGACCGGGAAGCCCACGTCCTGGGCCAGCATGCCGAGGAGGAACCCCATTGCGCCGCTGACCGGTGCGTCCGGCGGAACGTCGGCGTGCAGTGCGTTGCCGAGGAGCAACACCTTGGCGGCCTCGCCGCGGAACAGTTCCTGGCCCATCCGGTTGGCGGGCAGCAGAAGGAATCGCAGGATGCGCAGTGCCTCGGCGGAACCGAGTTCGCGCAGCAGCTTGGCCGGCCCGCGCAGCGGCGGGAACGGGCCGAAGAGCGTGTCGAGCAGAGGTGCGCGGATCCGTTCCCACGTGCGGTAGAGATCGAACCACCGGTCCCCGTCGCCGCGCCGGAACTGCTCGAGCTCGGCGGCGGTGTCGGCGGGGTCGGGATGCACGGCGGGCGCGTACTCGTCGTCGGCGCTCAGCGGGTGCGCGACCGCGATGGGCGCCCTGCTCCAGGACAGGCCGTGCGCCTGCAGGTCGAGCGTCTCGAACGCGGGGGAGACCGCGCTCAGGGGATAGAACGCGCTGAACCGGTCGTACCGGAACCCGGGATGGAGCTCGCCGGAGCGGACCGCCCCACCCGGCGTCTCCTCGGCCTCGAGAACGAGGACGTCCCACCCTCGATCGGCCAGAGTGATCGCTCCCACCAGGCCGTTGGGGCCGGCTCCGATGACGATCGCATCGACTTGTTCGGCCATCGTGCTACCCGAGTCTCGGTGCCGTCGAGCCGTCACCGGGATGCGCCGGGCCCTCCGCCAGCAGCGCCAGCCGACGAATGCACTCCCGGTTCCGTGGCACCGCAGCAAGTTCCACCGCGCTCTGCGGGAACCAGGACATCGGGGGGGACGCGAGATGCTCGCCCATCTCGATCACGCTGCCGACGCCGTTGGGGCGCACCTGCAACTCGATCCGGGCGCGCCCGAAGGCCTTGGCTCGGGCGATGAGCGTGAGGGAGTGGCCGGGATCGGCCTCGAGAACCTCGGTGTGGTCGTCGATCAGGAACGGCCACAACCCGACCGAGTGATGGATGCGAGTGCCCGGGG
The DNA here is from genome assembly GCF_005484805.1 of Rhodococcus sp. SGAir0479. Taxonomy (NCBI): domain Bacteria; kingdom Bacillati; phylum Actinomycetota; class Actinomycetes; order Mycobacteriales; family Nocardiaceae; genus Rhodococcus; species Rhodococcus sp. SGAir0479. Next base: position 1,898,044 of record NZ_CP039432.1, on the reverse strand, counting down.
CGGGCCAGTCGGGGTCGACCGCCCGCATTCGGGACGCGCCGACGACCCATCCCGGATATTGCCAACCATCCGCCAGTACGTCCCACACCCGGCTGGGGGACGCGGTGGTTTCCCAGTGCGCCTCGAATCTCATGTACGCCTCTCGCTTCGGCTGTTCGTTCGGAGTGCTCGCCCGGCGCGCTAGTACCAGTAGCGGCGGCCGCCGACGGCGCGTCCGGTGGCGCCGAGCAGTGCGAGGATCACCCCGATCACCACGAGGATGATGCCGATGGTCCAGAGGATCGGGATTCCCGCCAGGAACCCGATGACCAGCAAGATCAAGCCCAGCACGATCATGACCGCACCTCACCTTCGTTCGGGGTGGATCCGGCGCCCTGACGGGGTGCCCGGAGATCCACTCGCAGTGGGTATGCCCAGACCGGCGGAAAGTGAAACGTCGCGGAACACGGTTGACGCCGCGGTCGCGTGGGTACCCCGCGGCTGTCGGTGTTCGTCCCCACGTGTGGTCGAGGAGTTCGTGGACCGTGGAAGTTCGAGATGACGAGGTGGCGGGTCCGGCGGCCGAGCCCGAACGGCCCGCGGACCGGCTCGTCCGGCTCACGACGCTGGACGAGTTGGTCGCGCTGACGGTCACCACGCACGGGATGTATCTGCGCTATTCGCCCGGCCCCGCCGCCGACGCGGCGGACTGTAGGAGCCGGGACCGTGGGTCCGGGGTCGACATGCCGGGCCTCACCGTGACGCCACTGTCACCCGAGCCGTGGTGGCCGCGCTCGGCGGAGGAGTGGGTGGCCCGGCGCCTGCACCGGTCCTGTGGTCTGGACGAGGAGCGCGGGAATTTTCCGTGGTTGCTGACCGGGACGGTCATCGGGCACAGCCTCGATCTCGAACCGTTGGTCGTCCAGTTCCGTCCCCTGGCCCGCATCGACCGGTCGGTGCTCGACGAGGCGGCCCGCCTGTACGACCGGTTCGGCCGGCCGACGCCCTAGACGTCCCCGGCCGGACGGCCTCGGCTCAGGCCCGCTCGCCCACGCCCTTCGACAACTCGCCGAGCCGACGGCGCGGGGAGTCTGGGGCCAGCGGCGGTGTCGGCAGGCCGGCGCCGTCCTGCAGTCCGCCCAGGAAGGACTCGAGCGTCTCCCGGGGCGTGATCCGCGGATGCCAGTCGAGTTCGGACTCCGCCCGGGTGCTGTCGAGCAGCGGCAACTGCAGGACCGTGTCGAGCAGGCCCGGGGACGCCGGCACCGCCCGCAGGTGCCACCCCACCCACGCCGCGAATCGCAGTGCGCGCCGGGGCAATCGGACGGGACGTGCGCCCAGTAGGTCCGCGAGGTAGTGGCCGTCGACCGCAGGCGTCGTGGCCAGGTTGAAGGCGCCGTGCACCGGGCGTAGCGTCGCGCGGACGATCGCGTCCGCGGCGTCGCTCGTGTGCAGCACCTGCGCCTTCAAGCCGGAGACGAGCGGCACGACGGGGACCAGTCCCCGGCGCACCAGCCGGCCCGGTGCGAACGGGCCGATGAACAGCCTGCGCTGTTCGGTCGCGGACTGCCGTTTGAACAGGAAGCACGGCCGCATCCGGACCACACGGGTGTCGGGGTGGCGGAGCTCGAACGTGTCGAGCCACCGTTCGAGATACGACTTCTCTCGCGGGTACGCCGCGCCGGGCCAGCCGTCCGTCGGCCAGTCCTCGGACACCGCCCGGTCCGACGGGCCGGGCGAGTAGGCCGCCAGGGACGATGTGTACACGAGCGCGGGAACGTGCTCGTCGGCCACCGCGCGAAACACCCGGATCGCCCCGAGAACGTTGTTCTCCCAGGTGACCTCGGGCCGGTGGGTCGGCTGGAACAACCACGCCAGATGGATCACGACGTCCGCCCCCCGGACGATGCCGTGGAGGTCGGAGGTGGTGGTGTCCGCGGTCACGAAGGTCGTCTTGGGATACCGGACGTCGACCGGGCGCCGCGCCACTCCCACGATCTCGGCGACCGCGGACTGCTCACCGAGCGCCTCGACGACACTGGTGCCGACGTTGCCGGTGGCTCCGAAGACGACGACGCGTAGTCCCGAATCAGCTGTCATGGACGTCGAATACCCCGGATCGCGGACGGTAATCCTGGGCGGGTCGTTTGGCACAATCCACGCATGCCGTTGATACAGATCAGCCAGACCCCCGGACTCACCACCGAGCAGAAGCGCGCAGTGATCGCCGCGGTGACGCAGGCGTACGCCGACGCCGCGGGCAAGGACCCGTCGAAGGTGTGGGTCACCATCGACGAGGTGCCCCGCGAGAACTGGGGGGTCGGCGGCGAACCGCTCGGCTAGATCCGCGCTCAGGCCTTTCCGGTGCCGGCCGCGATGCCCTCGTCGAGCTGGGCCACCAACGCGGCGCCGAGCGACCGCAACTGCGCGACCTGATCGTCGTCGAGGCCCGCGAAGACCAGTGCCTGCACCGTGCTGACGTGCTGCGGTGCGGCCTCGACGACCTTGGCCATGCCGGCGTCGGTGAGGACGGCGAACGCGCCGCGGACACCGCTCACGGTCTCGCGGCGTACCCAGCCCCGCTTCTCGAGGCGCGTGACGACGTGCGACAGGCGGGAGAGCGACGCGTTGGCCTGACCCGCCAGCTCGGACAGCCGCAGGCGGCGCTCCGGAGACTCGGAGAGTACGGCCAGGACGAAGTACTCGAAGTGCGTCAGGTCCGAGTCGCGCTGCAACTGGGTGTCGAGCGCGGCGGGCAACCTGGTGATCAGCGAGACGAGGACCCGCCACGCGTCCTGCTGGGCCTCGCTGAGCCACGGGGTCTCGGTGCTGTTCTGCGCGCCCATCGGGTCGTTCTCCGATCAGTGGAAGCCGATTCTCGGGTTCCAGGGTGTCAAACCGGGACCGACCCCGCGCGCGGTGGGGAACAGGCGACCGGATCCGCGCGTTCATGGGCATGTTAGGTTGAAGCTTCAACGAAGGAGTTCCTCTGTGAGTGACATGCCGGCGCTCTTCCTCAGTCATGGCGCGCCCCCGCTGGTGGACAGCGAACGGTGGGTGGCCGAACTGTCCCGGTGGTCCGCCGGACTGCCTCGACCCACGGCCGTCCTCGTGATCTCGGCACACTGGGAGTCCGCGCCGCTCACGATCGGTGCGACCGAGACCGGCACCCCGCTCGTGTACGACTTCGGTGGCTTTCCCCGCCGCTTCTACGACGTGACGTACACGGCGCCCGGCGCACCGGATCTGGCGCGGCAGGTCGCTGCCCTGATGCCGGACGACGAGCCCGTCCGTCAGGCCCCGGGGCGCGGCCTCGACCACGGCGCCTACGTACCGCTCACCGTGATGTACCCCGATGCCGACATCCCGGTGCTGCAGGTGTCGATGCCCACCCTGGACCCGGCGCGATTGCTGGAACTGGGGCGGCGCCTGCGACCGCTGCGCGAGCAGGGCGTGCTGATCGTCGGATCGGGCTTCACGACACACGGGCTGCCGTTTCTGCGGGACCCGTCCCCCGACGCGGTCGCGCCGGGCTGGTCCGCGGACTTCGACGCCTGGGCCGGTGAACGGCTGGCCGCCGGCGACGTCGACGCGCTGATCGACTTCCGCGCGCAGGCGCCCGGCATGCCGTACGCGCATCCGACGGTCGAGCACTTCGCTCCACTGTTCGTCACGCTGGGCGCGTCGAGCGATCCCGCGCTGGCTCCCCGGCAGGTGATCGACGGGTTCTGGATGGGACTGGCGAAGCGATCGATCCAGGTCGCCTGACGCGTGCCGGTCCCGGCGCGCGGGACCCTTGGCGGCGGACCCGCACGGTCCTCCTGGGATGATGGGGGGCATGCGCGGCGAGTCCACCACCATCCCAGCAGCTCCCTCGGCGTCCGCCCGGGCGGCGGCCCCCCACGATTCGACGACCACGCGTGAGCAGTTCCGCGCGCTGGCCGCCGAACACCGGGTGGTTCCCGTCACTCGAAAGGTGCTGGCGGACGCGGAGACTCCGCTGTCGGCCTACACCAAGCTGGCCGACAACCGGCCCGGGACCTTCCTGCTCGAGTCCGCCGAGAACGGCCGGTCGTGGTCGCGGTGGTCGTTCATCGGTGCCGGCAGCCCCGCCGCGCTGACCGTGCGGGACGGCGAGGCGGCCTGGTACGGCAGTGTGCCCGCGGGCGCGCCGGCCGGTGGCGATCCCCTCGTCGCACTCGGACGGACGCTCGAGTTGCTGCGCAGCGAACGGCTGCCGGACCTGCCGCCGCTGACCGGCGGCATGGTCGGCTTCCTCGGATACGACGCGGTCCGCCGGCTCGAGCGGCTGCCCACGCACGCCGTGGACGATCTGGGGATTCCCGAGATGGTGATGCTCCTCGCCACCGATCTCGCCGCGGTCGACCACCACGAGGGGGCGATCACGCTCATCGCGAACGCGGTGAACTGGGACGGCTCGGACGAGCGCGTCGATGCCGCCTACGACGACGCGATCGCCCGCCTCGACCGGATGACCGATGCCCTCGCCGCCCCCGCGAGTTCGACGGTGTCGACGTTCGCGCGGCCGCAGCCGGAGTACCGACGCCAGCGCACCACCGAGAGCTTCGGTGCGGACGTGCGCCGGCTGATCGGTGAGATCGAGGCGGGGGAGGCCTTCCAGGTGGTGCTCTCGCAACGCTTCGAGATGGATTGCGACGCAGCGCCGATCGACGTGTACCGGATGCTGCGTGCGTCCAACCCGAGTCCCTACATGTACCTGGTGCAGGTGCCGGGCGCCGACGGTGAGACCGCGTTCTCGATCGTCGGGTCGAGCCCCGAGGCGCTCGTCACGGTCAAGGACGGGACCGCGACCACGCACCCGATCGCCGGCACCCGGTGGCGCGGCGCCACCGAGGAGGACGACATTCTGCTCGAGAAGGATCTGCTGGCGGACGAGAAGGAGAACTCCGAGCACCTGATGCTGGTGGACCTCGGCCGCAACGACCTCGGCCGGGTGTGCGAGCCCGGCACCGTGAAGGTCCACGACTACCGCCACATCGAGCGCTACAGCCACGTAATGCACCTCGTCTCGACCGTCACCGGGCGCCTGGCTGCGGGCAAGCACGCGCTCGACGCCGTCACCGCGTGTTTCCCGGCGGGCACGCTGTCGGGGGCGCCCAAGGTGCGCGCGATGGAACTGATCGACGAGCTCGAGCCGACGCGCCGGGGAATCTACGGCGGTATCGTCGGCTATCTGGACTTCGCGGGGGACGCCGACACCGCCATCGCCATCCGCACGGCACTGGTCAAGGACGGCACGGCGTACGTCCAGGCCGGTGCGGGAGTGGTCGCCGACTCCGATCCGGTCTACGAGGACACCGAGGCCCGGAACAAGGCGATGGCCGTGCTCAGTGCCATCGCTGCGGCGCAGACGCTGCGGCCCTTCGGCGGTCGCACGGAGGTGAACAGTGGTGAGTGAGAGAAAGGCCGGTAGGCGCGCGACGGGAATCGCGGCGCTGCTGCTGGCGCTGGCCGCGCTGTGCCTGTGGGGTTCCTCGCGCATGACCTGGGTGACGGTCACCTCGTCCGACGGCCTGGGCGTGGACCGTGTGACCGAACTCGACGGCGGAACGTGGGCGGCGGCCACCACCCCGCTCGCGCTCGTGCTCGTCGCCGCGATCGCCGCGGCGTTCGCGGTCCGGGGCTGGGTGGTACGCGTCGTCGGCGTCCTCGTCGCGGTGGTCGCGGTCGTCGCGGCGCTGCCGGCGCTGGGCCTGCTCACCGGGGGCGCATCGGACGAGCAGGCCGCGGACATCGCGGGATTCGAGCGGGTCGGAACGCAGGTCGTGGCGACCGAGGTCGCGACCGCGCCCGCGCTGTTGGTCCTGCTCGGGTCCTTGCTCACGCTCGCGGCGGCCGGAGTCCTCGTCCGCAAACCGGCTGCGACGGGAGGGCTTTCGTCGAAGTACGACAGCCCGGCGGCCCGACGCGAGGCCACCGCGCGTCGCGGTGCCGGGGAGGGCCACGAGCAGCCGCGAACCCAGCGGATGCTGTGGGACGCGCTCGACGCGGGCGAGGACCCGACCGACGACGGGGAGAAGCACCCCGGTGCTCCGGGTACCCGCCCGGAGGGTGACTAACTGCAACCTCTAGGCTGAGTCAAGATCCGATGAGCTTCCTCACATCGGTTGACATGCCGGAAAGGACTCGGGGCCTTCGATGACCGTTCTCGACTCGATTCTCGACGGGGTGCGCGCCGATGTCGCCGCCCGCGAAGCCGTTCTCGATCTCGCCGCGGTGAAGGCTGCCGCGGCCGCCGCACCGCCCGCCCTCGATGCCGCTGCCGCTCTGCGCGCGTCGGGGATCGGGGTGATCGCCGAGGTCAAGCGGGCGAGCCCATCGAAGGGTGCTCTCGCCGACATCCCGGACCCCGCGGTGCTCGCGGCCGCCTACGAGGCGGGTGGGGCGCGGGTGATCAGCGTCCTGACGGAGGAGCGTCGCTTCCACGGGTCGCTGGCCGATCTCGACGCCGTGCGCCGCGCCGTGAACATCCCGGTCCTGCGCAAGGACTTCATCGTGGGCCCGTACCAGATCCACGAGGCCCGGGCCCATGGGGCCGACGTGATCCTGCTGATCGTCGCGGCGCTCGAGCAGAGCGTGCTGACCTCGCTGCTGGAGCGCACCGAATCACTGGGCATGACCGCGCTCGTCGAGGTGCACACGGAGGAGGAAGCGGATCGGGCCCTCGAAGCCGGCGCCAGCGTCATCGGTGTGAACGCCCGCAACCTCAAGACCCTCGAGGTCGACATGGACACGTTCGGGCGGATCGCGCCGGGACTGCCCACCGACGTCGTGAAGATCGCGGAGTCCGGCGTGCGTGGCACCGGGGATCTGCTCGCGTACGCGGGCGCGGGCGCGGACGCCGTGCTCGTCGGTGAGGGGCTGGTGACCAGCGGCGACCCGCGTGCGGCGGTCGCCGAGCTCGTGACCGCGGGCGCGCATCCGTCGTGCCCCAAGCCCGCTCGCTGACGGCCGCGCGGATCCGGACCCGACCATTCGTTCTCGGCGGCGGTGGGGCAGACTGGAGGGGTGACTTCACGGAATGACGCCCTCGTCTCCAAGGGTGGGAATCTGCCCACCGCCAGCGTCGGTCTGACCGAGCGATCCGGCCACGATCCCGATCCCGGCGGCCACTGGGGCGTCTTCGGTGGACGGCACGTCCCCGAGGCGCTCATGGCGGTCATCGAGGAGGTCACCGCCGACTACGAGAAGGCCCGCGCGGACGACTCGTTCCTGCACGAGCTGGATCGGCTGCAGCGCGACTACACCGGGCGTCCGTCGCCGATCTTCGAGGCGACCCGACTGCGGGAGCACGCGGGCGGCGCGCGCATCATCCTCAAGCGAGAAGACCTGAACCACACCGGTTCTCACAAGATCAACAACGTGCTCGGTCAGGTGCTGCTCGCCAAGCGCATGGGCAAGACCCGGATCATCGCCGAGACCGGCGCCGGCCAGCACGGGGTCGCCACGGCGACGGCGTGCGCGCTGCTCGGACTCGAGTGCGTCGTGTACATGGGCGCCGTCGACACCGCGCGCCAGGCTCTCAACGTCGCCCGGATGCGTCTGCTGGGTGCCGACGTCGTCTCGGTCGAGACCGGCTCGGCCACGCTGAAGGACGCGATCAACGAGGCCCTGCGGGACTGGGTCACCAACGCCGATCGCACCTACTACTGCTTCGGAACCGCCGCCGGCCCGCACCCCTTCCCGCTGATCGTGCGCGACTTCCAGCGCATCGTCGGACTCGAGGCCCGCGCGCAGGTGCAGGCGTCCACCGGCCGCCTGCCCGACGCGGTCGTGGCGTGCGTCGGTGGCGGGTCGAACGCGATCGGTATCTTCCACGCCTTCATCGACGACCCCTCGGTCAAGCTGGTCGGGTACGAGGCCGCCGGTGACGGCGTCGAGACCGGTCGGCACGCAGCGACTTTCGCGGGCGGGACCCCCGGCGCCTTCCAGGGCGCCTACTCGTACCTGCTGCAGGACGAGGACGGGCAGACCATCGAGTCGCACTCGATCTCGGCCGGCCTGGACTACCCCGGGGTGGGACCCGAGCACGCGTACCTCAAGGACACCGGCCGCGCGTCGTACGAGCCGATCACCGATACCGAGGCGATGGACGCGCTGCTGCTGCTCTCGCGCACCGAGGGCATCATCCCGGCGATCGAGTCGGCGCACGCGGTCGCGGGCGCACTCAAGCTGGGGCGCGAGCTCGGTGACGGCGCCATCATCGTCGTGAGCCTGTCCGGCCGCGGCGACAAGGACATGGACACCGCGGCGAAGTGGTTCGGGTTGTTCGACGACGAGCCGGGCACCACCGATGCAGCACATTCGACCGAGGAAGGTACCACCAAGTGAGCCAACGAGATTCGCGCCTGGCGCCGACGTTCGCCCAGTGCCGCGCGGAGGATCGCGCCGCGCTCGTGGGCTACCTTCCGGCCGGCTATCCCGACGTCGCCGGGTCCATCGACGTCTTCAAGGCGATGGTCGACTCCGGCTGCGACATCATCGAGGTCGGCGTCGCCTACTCGGACCCGGTGATGGACGGCCCCACCATCCAGCACGCCGCCGAGACGGCACTGCGCAACGGGGTCCGGGTGCGCGACGTGTTCACGATCGTCGAGCAGATCGCGTCCGTCGGCGGCAAGGCCGTCGTCATGACGTACTGGAACCCGGTACTCAAGTACGGCGTCGACGCGTTCGCCCGTGACCTCGCCGCGGCGGGCGGACTGGGCATGATCACTCCCAACCTCATCCCCGAGGAAGCCGGTGAGTGGATGAGCGCCTCCGACGAGCACCACCTCGACCGCATCTTCCTGGTCGCGCCGTCGTCCACGGAGGAGCGGCTGGCGAAGACCCTCGACGCCAGCAGCGGCTTCATCTACGCGGCGTCGACGATGGGCGTGACCGGCGCGCGCGACAGCGTCTCCTCGATGGCCCCCGAGCTCACCGCCCGCATCCGCGCGCACTCCGACATCCCCGTCGGCGTCGGGCTGGGTGTGCGGTCGGGCGCGCAGGCCGCCGAGATCGCGTCCTACGCGGATGCCGTCATCGTGGGGTCGGCGATCGTGTCGGCGGTGGAGCAGGGCCTCGGGGCGGTGCGGACGCTCACGGCCGAACTGGCGGAGGGTGTGCGCTCGGCTACCGTGGCGTCGTGACTTCGATGGTGACCTCGACCGAACTGCTCGCGTACCTCCCGAGCCCACCGCAGGGTGTGTGGCACGTGGGGCCGCTGGCGTTGCGCGCGTACGCGCTCTGCATCATCGTCGGCATCGTCGTCGCCATCGTGTGGGGCGATCGCCGTTGGGTCGCCCGCGGCGGCGAGAAGGGCACGGTCCTCGACATCGCGATCTGGGCCGTGCCGTTCGGTCTCGTCGGCGGCCGGCTGTACCACGTGATCACCGACTGGTCGACCTATTTCGGGGCGGACGGCCGACCGTCGGATGCGCTCAAGATCTGGCAGGGCGGCCTCGGCATCTGGGGCGCCGTGCTCCTCGGTGGCGTCGGAGCGTGGATCGGCTGTCGGCGCCGCGGCATCCCGCTGCCGGCCCTCGGTGACGCCATCGCGCCGGGCATCGTGCTGGCGCAGGCGATCGGCCGGGTGGGCAACTGGTTCAACCAGGAGCTGTACGGACGCGCCACCACCGTGCCGTGGGGCCTCGAGATCTACGAGCGCACCGACGCGGCCGGCCGGGTCGACACCCTCGACGGGGTCTCCAACGGCGTCGTCCAGCAGGTGGTGCATCCGACCTTCCTGTACGAGCTGGTGTGGAACCTGCTGGTGGTCGTGCTCCTGGTGATCGTCGACCGCCGGTTCAGGATCGGTCACGGGCGCCTGTTCGCGCTCTACGTCGCGGGTTACTGCGCCGGCCGGTTCTGGATCGAACTCATGCGCTCGGATCACGCGACCCACATCCTCGGTATCCGGGTCAACTCGTTCACGTCGGCCCTCGTGTTCGTGGGTGCGGTCGCCTACTTCGTGCTCGCGACCAAGGGCCGGGAGGCTCCCGAGGAGTTGCAGCCGCACCGAGCCGACCGCGCGACCGCGGCCGTGGGTGCCGGTGAGCGGTCCGACTCCGGCGTCGACCACCAGACCGATGCGTCCGGCGTTGCCGACCCGACCGACCGGGGCGGTTCCGATGTGAAGGGGAGCAGAAATGAGTGACGACCGAAAGCCCGGCGACGACGCGCCCGAGCCCCGGGAGCAGGGCTGGGCGGACGCGTCGTCGGAACCCACGCCCCCGGAATTCGGTTCCCCGTTCGACTACGACCCGACGGCCGACGCGTCGATGACGGAGTCGACCTCCGGCACGTCCGCGGTGCCGCCGTCGGGAGGCAATTCCGCCGGCCCCGGCTGGGACACCTATTCCGGTGTCGGCAACGGTCCGGGCTGGGGCAGCGGACCCAGCTATCCGCCGCCGTCGAGCGACCCGCTGCCGCCGTCCCCCGGGCCCGTCTACGGGACGCCGCAGCCCGAGTACGGCCGGCCGACGCCCCCTCCGCCTCCGCCGTCCGCGCCGCCGTCGTATCCCGCCGGGTCGGCCTACTCCGCCCCCGGGGCGTACCCGCCCGCCTACGGCGGTTACGGAGATCCGGGCGCACCGTACGGTCGTGATCCGCTCACCGGGGAGCCGTTGTCGGACAAGACGAAGGTCGCGGCCGGACTGCTGCAGGTCTTCCTCGGCGCGTTCGGCGCCGGTCGCTTCTACACCGGGCACACGGGCATCGCGATCGGCCAGATCGCCGTCACGTGGCTCACGTGCGGTCTTGGCGTCGTGTGGCCCGTGATCGACGGCATCGTCATGCTCGCCGGCAACGTCCGTGACGCGCAGGGACGCAAGCTCCGCAGCTGACCCGTCCCGTACGCACCGCCCGCGCCCTCTCCGCGTGGGCGGTGCGGCATTTTTCGCCATCGCTTCGGACGGCACCAGCTTGGTAAACTGACCCGGCCGGGAAGCGATTCCGGCAACCTTCACGGGTCGACAGCAGTGCCGGTGGACCCCGATCGATGCAGTCGGCACCCGTAATGGGCGACCCCCGCCAGGGAGCCGCCGGAGAAGTGCGCGACGCGCGATGGCCCGCAGCGAGGCCCCGCTTCGAGGCTGGACCGGTGTGGAGGTGTTCGGTGCTGTTCTCTCGGCAACCCGATTCCCGTGCCGCGGGCCTCTACGTCGGCGATCGCGAATCCGATTCGTGTGGGGTGGCGATGGTCGCCGACATTCACGGGCGCCGCTCGCACCGCACCGTCGCCGACGCGCTGTTGGCACTCGACAACCTCGAGCATCGCGGCGCCGCGGGTGCCGAGGTCAACAGCGGCGACGGAGCGGGAATCCTCGTCCAACTGCCCGTGGATTTCCTGCGCGATCTCGTCGACTTCGCATTGCCGCCGCCGCTCGCCACCGGTGAGCCCACGTTCGCCGCCGGAATCTGCTTCCTGCCGCAGGATCCCGATCGACGGGTGCACGCGCAGCGCCGGGTCGCCGAGATCGCCGCGGAGGAGAACGTCCGGGTCCTCGGGTGGCACGACGTGCACGTCGATCCGATCGGCGCCGACATCGGTGCCACCGCACTCTCGTGCATGCCACACATGACGTATCTGTTCGTCACCGCGCCGGCGGACGGCGGGGAACGGGCCGGTGGGCTGGAGCTGGACCGGCGGGTCTACGGACTGCGCAAACGCGCCGAACGGGTCACCCCGGCCGCCGAGGACACCGGGACCGCCGTCTACTTCCCGTCGTTGTCGAGCCGGACGCTGACGTACAAGGGCATGCTCACCACGGCGCAGTTGGCGCGGTACTTCCCGGACCTGCGCGACCCTCGGATGACCACGGCCATCGCCGTCGTGCACAGCCGGTTCTCGACCAACACCTTCCCGTCGTGGCCGCTGGCGCACCCGTTCCGCTACATCGCGCACAACGGTGAGATCAACACCGTGCGCGGCAACCGGAACCGGATGCGGTCGCGGGAGGCCATGTTGGCGAGCGATCTCATCCCCGGCGACCTGGAGCGGCTGTTCCCGATCTGTACTCCGGACTCGTCGGACTCGGCGTCCTTCGACGAGGTACTGGAACTGCTCCACCTGGCCGGCCGTTCGCTCCCGCACGCGATTCTCATGATGATCCCCGAGGCGTGGGAGAACCATCCGGCGATGAGCGACGAGAAGCGGGCCTTCTACCAGTTCCACGCATCGCTGCTCGAGCCGTGGGACGGCCCCGCCTGTGTGACGTTCACCGACGGCACCGTCGTCGGCGCGGTACTAGACCGCAACGGCCTGCGGCCCGGCCGGTGGTGGCAGACGTCGGACGGGCGGGTCGTGCTCGCGTCCGAAGCCGGTGTCCTGCCGATCCCGCAGTCCGATGTCGTCGCCAAGGGTCGGCTCGAGCCCGGCCAGATGTTCCTGGTCGACACCGCCGCCGGTCGTCTCGTGCCCGACGACGAGATCAAGGGTGCCCTCGCGGCCGAGCAACCGTACGCCGAGTGGCTCCACGCGGGCCTGCTCGACCTCCGGACGGTCCCGAGCCGGGGAAGGACCCCGCGCGACCACGAGGCGGTGATGCGCCGGCAGCAAGTGTTCGGCTACACCGCCGAGGAGCAGCGCGTCCTGCTCGCCCCGATGGCGACCGCGGGGGCGGAGCCGCTCGGGTCGATGGGCACGGACACCCCGATCGCGGTGCTCTCGAAGAGGCCGCGTCTGCTGTTCGACTACTTCGTCGAACTGTTCGCCCAGGTCACCAACCCGCCGCTGGACGCCATCCGCGAGGAGATCGTCACGTCGCTGCGGCGGGTGATGGGGCCCGAACAGAATCTGCTCGCCCCCACGGCCGCGTCGTGCCGGCAGATCGTGTTGTCGTGGCCGGTGCTCGACAACGACGAACTCGGCCGGATCATCGACGTCAACGCCGACGGCGACTGTCCCGGCCATGCCGCCACCGTCCTGCACGCTCTGTACGACGCCGGCCGGGGTGGCGAGGGAATGGCCGACGCGATCGAGGACCTGCGCGAGGCCGCGAGCGCGGCGATCGCGAACGGTTACCGGACGCTGGTGATCTCGGACCGCGACTCCGATCATCTGCACGCGCCCGTCCCGTCGCTGCTCGCCGTCTCCGCAGTGCACCACCACTTGGTGCGCACCAAGGAACGGACCAGGGTGGCGCTCGTCGTCGAGTCCGGGGACGCGCGGGAGGTGCACCACATCGCGCTGTTGATCGGGTTCGGTGCCGCGGCCGTCAACCCGTATCTGGCGATGGAATCGATCGAGGACCTGGTCGCCGAGGGCGAGTTGAGCGGCGTGCAATCGTCGGTCGCGGTCCGCAACTATCTGAACGCACTCGGCAAGGGTGTGCTCAAGGTGATGTCCAAGATGGGGATCTCGACGGTCGGGTCCTACACGGCCGCACAGGTCTTCGAGGCGATCGGACTCGCGCACGACCTGGTCGACGAGTACTTCACCGGCACCGTCAGCCGGCTCGGCGGCGTCGGCCTGGACGTCCTCGCGCGCGAGGTGGGGCTTCGGCACCGGGAGGCCTACCCCGAGAACCCGTCGTCGCGCGTGCACCGGCGCCTGGACGTCGGGGGTATCTACCAGTACCGGCGCGGGGGTGAACTGCACCTGTTCACCCCCGAGACGGTGTTCCTGCTCCAGCACGCCACCCGCACCGGCCGCGAGGACGTGTTCGCCCGCTACAGCGAGGAGGTGGACCGGCTGTCCGCGGAGGGCGGCACCCTGCGCGGGCTGTTCGAGTTCCGGCGCGGACTACGCCCGCCCGTACCGCTGGCCGAGGTGGAACCCGCCGCCGCGATCCTGCGGCGGTTCAACACCGGTGCGATGAGCTACGGCTCGATCTCCGCGGAGGCGCACGAGACGATCGCCGTCGCGATGAACCGGATCGGGGGACGGTCGAACTCGGGGGAGGGCGGCGAGGACGTCGACCGGCTGCACGATCCGCTCCGACGCAGCGCCGTCAAACAGGTCGCCAGCGGCCGCTTCGGCGTCACGAGCGACTACCTCGTCAACGCGAGCGACATCCAGATCAAGATGGCGCAGGGCGCCAAACCCGGCGAGGGCGGTCAACTGCCGGCCTTCAAGGTGTATCCGTGGATCGCCCGGACCCGGCACTCGACGCCGGGGGTGGGGTTGATCTCGCCGCCGCCGCACCACGACATCTACTCGATCGAGGACCTCGCGCAGCTGATCCACGACCTCAAGAACGCGAACGAACACGCGCGGGTGCACGTCAAGCTGGTCAGTTCGGTGGGCGTGGGCACCGTGGCCGCGGGGGTGAGCAAGGCCCACGCCGACGTCGTCCTCATCTCCGGCCACGACGGCGGCACCGGCGCCTCGCCGCTGACCTCGCTCGAGCACGCGGGACTGCCGTGGGAGATCGGCCTGGCCGACGCGCAGCAGACGCTGGCGCTCAACGGTCTGCGGGACCGGATCACCGTGCAGTGCGACGGCGGCCTGCGAACCGCCCGCGACGTCGTGGTGGCGATGCTGCTGGGCGCCGAGGAATACGGATTCTCCACCGCGCCACTCGTCGCGGCCGGCTGCATCATGATGCGGGTCTGCCACCTGGACACGTGCCCGGTGGGGGTGGCGACGCAGAACCCCGAACTGCGCAAGCGGTTTACCGGGCGTCCGGAGTTCGTGGAGGCCTTCTTCCGATTCGTCGCCGAGGAGGTCCGCCGACGCCTCGCCGAATTGGGGTTCCACAGCGTGGACGAGGCCGTCGGCCACCCCGAACTGCTCGAGACCGCGGCCGGGGTGGCGCACTGGAAGAGCCGCGGATTGGACCTGCGTCCGATCTTCGCCTCCGAGGAACCGATGTCGGTTCCCGGCCGGCCGCAGCGGCGCCGGGTGCGGGCGCAGGAACACGGGCTGGACCTCGCGCTCGACCGGACCCTCATCCAGTTGGCGGAGGGAGCGCTCGAGGACGCGCTCCCGGTGCGGCTGGAACTGCCGGTCCGCAACGTCAACCGGACCGTGGGCACCCTGCTGGGATCGGAGGTGACCCGGCGGTACGGGGCGGCCGGCCTGCCCGACGACACGATCCGGGTCCAGCTCGACGGATCGGCGGGCCAGTCGCTGGGGGCGTTCCTGCCTCCCGGGATCACGATCGACCTCGTCGGCGATGCGAACGACTATGTGGGCAAGGGGCTTTCGGGAGGCCGGATCGTCGTCCGGCCCGCCGAGGACGTGCTGTTCCTGCCGGAGACGCAGGTGATCGCCGGCAACACGCTGCTCTACGGCGCGACGGCCGGCGACACATACTTCCGCGGCCGGGTGGGCGAGCGGTTCTGCGTGCGGAACTCTGGCGCGCTGGCCGTGGCCGAGGGCGTCGGAGACCATGCGTGCGAGTACATGACGGGAGGCCGGGTCGTCGTCCTCGGCTCGATCGGACGCAACATGGCGGCCGGGATGTCCGGGGGGATCGCGTTCGTCCTGGACGCCGACCCCACGAGGATCAACACCGCGATGGTGACACTGCAACAACCCGACGGGGACGACCTGCGGTGGCTGCGTTCGGTGGTCGAGCAGCACCTGCGCTGGACCGGGTCGGCGGTCGCGGCCTCCGTCCTCGCGGACTGGCCGCGCCGGTCCGCGTTGTTCACCAAGATCATGCCGATCGACTACCAGCGGGTTCTCGAGGCCACCAGGATCGCGAAGGCCGAGGGCCTGGACGTCGACACCGCGATCATGGAGGCGGCTCGTGGCTGATCCGCAGGGTTTTCTGCACATCGACAAGCGTGAGGCGCGCAAACGTCCGGTGACCGAGCGCGTGCACGACTGGCGCGAGGTGTACGAGCCGCAACCTGCAGCCGAACGCGAGCGGGAGGTCGCGGAGCAGGCCACCCGCTGCATGGACTGCGGCATCCCGTTCTGCCATTCCGGAAGCGCCGGGTGTCCGCTCGGCAACCTCATCCCCGAGTGGAACGACCTGGTGCGGCGCGGACGGTGGGACGCGGCGGCCGAGCGTCTGCACGCGACCAACAACTTCCCCGAGGTGACCGGCCGGATCTGCCCGGCACCGTGCGAGGCCGCGTGCGTGCTGTCGCTCGCCGACACCCACACCACGGGCAGCGTCACGATCAAACGGATCGAGCAGGCCATCGCGGACATCGCCTGGGAGAAGGGTGAGGTGGGCCCGGTTCTGCCCACCGTGCACACCGGCCGGCACGTCGCGGTCGTCGGTTCCGGCCCCGCAGGACTGGCGGCGGCCCAGCAACTCACGCGGGCCGGGCACGAGGTGACGGTGTACGAGCGCGACGACCGTCTCGGTGGTCTGCTGCGGTACGGCATCCCGGCGTTCAAGCTCGAGAAGTCCGTCCTCGATCACCGGCTGACGCAGATGCGGGTGGAGGGAACGCATTTCGTCACCGACGTGGAGGTCGGTGTGGAACTTCCGGTGTCGGCGTTGACGTCCCGGTTCGACGCGGTGGTTCTCGCGACCGGCGCGCTGAAGGCGCGGGACAACCGCGACGTCGTGGGCCGCGACCTCGAGGGCGTGCACCTGGCGATGGAGCATCTCGTCGCCTCCAACCACGAGTGCGAGGGGGACGGCCCGTCCCCGATCACCGCGCGGGGCAAGCACGTCGTGATCATCGGGGGCGGCGACACCGGAGCCGACTGCCTGGGCACTGCGCACCGGCAGGGCGCGCTGTCGGTGACGCAGCTCGACTACCACCCGGCGCTGCCGACCGAACGCGACGAGGGATCGACACCGTGGCCCGCGTGGCCCATGGTGCTACGCACCTCCCCGGCGCACGCAGAGGGCGGCGTGCGCCGGTACGAGGTTGCGGTGCAACGCTTTCTGGGTGACGCCGAAGGGCACGTGCGGTCGATGGTCCTGGCCGAGGTGCGACTCGGCCGCGACGAACACGGTCGGCGAATGATCGTGCCCGTGGGGGAGGAGATCGAATTACCCTGCGATCTGGCACTTTTCGCGATCGGATTCGAGGGGATCGAGACCGGGCCCCTGCTCGGGGACCTCGGGCTCGAGACGAACAGGAGAGGCGCGCTCTCGTGTGGATCGGATTGGCAGACCGCCACTCCCGGTGTGTTCGTGTGCGGGGACGCCCACCGCGGCGCGTCACTCGTCGTGTGGGCGATCGCCGAGGGCAGGTCGGCCGCGCGGGGCGTCGACGTCTATCTGACGGGAGGGTCCGAACTGCCCGCGCCGGTGCATCCGACGGCGCTGCCGCTGACGGTCGTCTGACGATCACCGGGACGTCACCGGTCGTTCGCCTGCCGAATAGAGTTCGTTCCTGAAGTTGACTAGGCTTTGCTCGTGACCCGACGCACGAAGATTGTCTGCACTCTTGGCCCTGCTACTGCTACCGGTGACCGCGTCCGTGAGCTCGTCGAGAGCGGGATGGACGTCGCGCGACTGAACTTCAGCCACGGTGAACATTCCGATCACGAGGAGAACTACCGGCGGGTGCGCAAGGCGTCCGAGGTGACCGGCCGCGCGGTCGGTATCCTCGCCGACCTGCAAGGTCCGAAGATCCGCCTCGGCCGGTTCGTGGAGGGCCGGACCGTGTGGGAGACCGGCGAACAGATCCGCATCACCGTCGCCGACTGCGAGGGGACCCACGACCGCGTCTCGACCACGTACAAGCAGCTGGCCGAGGACGCCCGTCCCGGCGACCGGTTGCTGGTCGACGACGGCAAGGTGGGGCTCGTGGTCGAGGCCGTCGAGGGTGACGACGTGGTGTGCCGCGTCACCGAGGGCGGCCCCGTCTCGAACAACAAGGGCGTCTCGCTGCCCGGGATGAACGTCTCGGTTCCGGCGCTGTCGGAGAAGGACATCGCCGACCTCGAGTTCGCGCTGCGCCTGGGCGTCGACTTCATCGCGCTGTCGTTCGTGCGCTCGCCCGCCGACGTCGAACTGGTGCACGACGTCATGGACCGCGTGGGCCGGCGGGTCCCGGTGATCGCCAAGCTCGAGAAGCCGGAGGCGATCGAGAACCTCGAGGCCGTGGTGCTGGCGTTCGACGCGGTAATGGTGGCCCGCGGCGACCTCGGGGTGGAGTTGCCCCTCGAGCAGGTGCCGCTGGTGCAGAAGCGGGCCATCCAGATCGCCCGCGAGAACGCCAAGCCGGTGATCGTGGCGACCCAGATGCTCGAATCGATGATCGAGAACTCCCGTCCCACCCGCGCCGAGGCGTCCGACGTCGCGAACGCGGTCCTGGACGGTGCGGACGCGGTGATGCTCTCGGGCGAGACGTCCGTGGGCAAGTACGTGATGGAGACGGTGCAGACGATGGCTCGGATTCTCGAGGCCGTCGAGACCGATCCCGCGCGGGTGCCGCCGCTCACCCATGTGCCGCGCACCAAGCGCGGTGTGATCTCCTACGGCGCCCGGGACATCGGTGAGCGCCTGGACGCGAAGGCGTTGGTGGCCTTCACCCAGTCCGGGGACACCGTCCGCCGGCTGGCGCGGTTGCACTCGCCGCTGCCGCTGCTGGCGTTCACCCCGCTCGAGGAGGTGCGCTGCCAGTTGGCGCTCTCGTGGGGTACCGAGACGTTCATCGTGGATCCGGTCGATTCGACCGATCAGATGTTCTTCCAGGTCGATCACGCGTTGCTGTCCCTCGGCCGCTACAACCGCGGGGATCTCGTGGTGATCGTCGCGGGTTCGCCGCCCGGCACAGTAGGCTCGACCAACCTGATCCACGTCCACCGGATCGGGGAGGAAGACCACTAGAAGGGGTAGCCGGGTGAGCGATCTGGGTGCGGACGTGCGTGCGCCGCGGTCGGCGGATCTGGAGACGATGCTCTCGCTCCTGGATCTCGAGCAGATCGGCGAGGACACGTACCTGGGGCATCACCCGCGGCAGGTCGGCAGCCGCACCTTCGGGGGGCAGCTGACGGCACAGGCGTTGGTGGCCGCGGACCGGACGGTCGACGGCGATCGTCCGGTCCACGCGCTCAACGCCCACTTCATTCGGGGCGGCGACGTGAAGGCGCCCATCGAGTTCCGCGTCGACCGGCACCGGGACGGGCGGGCGTTCGCGAACCGTCAGGTGACCGCCTACCAGGGCGGCAACGTGGTCTTCTCGATGTTCGCGGCGTTCCAGGACTGGACCACCGGTCTCGAACACGGCGTCGACATGCCTGCGGTGCCCGCACCGGAGACGCTGCCCTCGTTCGACGATCACATCGTCGGGTACGAGGATCGTCTGCGCGTGTTCGTCGACGCGCTCAAGCCGATGCAGATGCGGTACGCCAACGACCCCACCTGGGTGCTCAAGGGCACCGGGGAACGGCTGAACCACAACCGGGTGTGGCTGCGGGCGGACGGATCCCTGCCGGACGATCCGTGGGTGCACGCGGCGGCGCTGGCCTACTCCTCCGACACGACGGTGCTCGATTCCGTGCTGACCACCCACGGCCTGTCCTGGGGGCTCGACCGGATCGTCGCGGCCACCGTCAACCACTCCATCTGGTTCCATCGCCCGTTCCGCTTCGACGACTGGGCGTTGTACGCCACCGAATCGCCGGTGGCCTCCGGCTCCCGCGGCCTGGCGACCGGGCATTTCTTCACCCGGGACGGACAGCTGATCGCGACGGTTGTCCAAGAGGGCGTGATCAGGCACTTCCCCCCGCGGCGATGACCGTCGAACCCGTATCGGGGTCGGCCGGGGGCCGATAGAATTCTGGTTCTTCCGAGCCGGCACGCCGTCGCCGATGGGGGAGCCTCATGCGCAGCGAACCGATCGACTGGAATCACGAGGCGGTCGCGAGCCTCCTCTGGACCGCACGGGCGTTCGCGATCGCGATCGTCTGTCTGGTGACCGTCGGGTACCTGCTGGCCCGCCACACTCGGTGGGGCCGACAGTTCTGGACGGTCTCGGGCGCCTACTTCTCCGGACGCGACAGCCGGCGCACGTGGGCGACGGTCGCGGTGATGCTCTTCCTGGCCGTCCTGGGTGTGCGGCTGACGATTCTGCTGTCGTATCAGGGCAACGAGATGTACACCTCGTTGCAGTACGCCGCCCAGGCATTCTCGGGCGGCGACAGCGTGGCGCTCGCCGAGGCGAAGTCGACGTTCTGGCGGTCGATCGCGGTCTTCGCGGTCCTCGCGACCGTGCACGTGGTCCGCTCGCTGCTGGACTACTACGTGGGGCAGGCGTTCGTCATCCGCTGGCGGGTGTGGCTCACCGACCGCGTGGCGTCGGACTGGCTGGATGGGCGCGCCTACTATCGCGGACGCTTCGTCGACAGCGGCATCGACAACCCGGATCAGCGTATCCAGGCCGACGTCACCGACATGACCACCATCACGCAGTCGTTGTCGATGGGGCTGGTCACTGCGGTCACCTCGGTGGTGGCCTTCACCAAGATCCTCTGGGACCTGTCCGGGCCCATGTCGTTGTTCGGCGTCGAGGTGCCCCGCGCGATGGTGGTACTGGTGTACGTCTACGTCCTGACGGCGACCGTCGTCGCCTTCCGGATCGGGCGCCCGCTGATCCGCCTGAATTTTCTCGACGAACGACTGACCGCGAACTTCCGCTATGCGCTGGTTCGGCTGCGGGACCGCGCAGAAAGCGTCGCGTTCTATCACGGTGAGACGGTGGAGAAGTCGGGGTTGCTCGGGCGCTTCACCGCGGTGATCGCGAACGCGTGGCGAATCGTCTTCCGAACGTTGAAGTTCAACGGTTTCAACCTGGGTGTCAGTCAGGTAGCGGTGGTGTTCCCGCTGCTCGTCCAGGCTCCTCGGTTCTTCGCCGGAACGATCACGCTCGGCGACATCACCCAGAGCGCAACGGCTTTCGGTCAGGTGTCCGATTCGTTGTCGTTCTTCCGGCAGTCGTACGACACCTTCGCGGGCTACCGCGCCGCCCTCGTGCGGTTGGACGGGCTCCTCCACTCCGACGCGCGGTCCCGCGACCTGCCCGCAGTGCGCACCGAAAGCGTCGAGGGCGAGGTGCAGTTGTCCGCGGTGCGCGTCGAGCGGCCGGACGGGCGTCCCCTCGTCGAGGACCTGACGCTGCGGCTGGCTCCCGGCGACGCGCTGCTGGTGTCGGGGCCGTCCGGTTCCGGGAAGACGACGCTCCTGCGTACCCTGGCGCGGATGTGGCCCTACGCCGGCGGGACCGTGCGCCGGCCGACCGGCTCGGACGCCCTGTTCCTCTCGCAACTGCCGTACCTTCCGCTCGGCGACCTGCGGGCAGCCGTGGCGTACCCGGCGCGGGCCGGCGATCTCGGCGACGACGCGATCCGGGACGTGCTGGGCAAGGTGGCGCTGGGACACCTGGTGGACCGGCTGGACGAGCACGCGGACTGGTCGTCGATACTCTCGCCGGGGGAACAGCAACGCGTGGCCTTCGCGCGCATCGTGCTGATCCGGCCGCAGGTGGCGTTCCTCGACGAGGCGACCTCGGCCGTCGACGAGGGACTCGAATGCCAGCTCTACCGGCTGGTCCGGGAGGACGTGCCGGAGTGCATGATCTTCAGCGTCAGCCACCGCAGCACCGTCGACCGGCACCACACGCGACGGCTCGAACTGCTGGGAAACGGTCCGTGGCAGTTGTCGGAACTGGCTCTCAGTTGAGCGGAACATCGCTGATGCCGAGCCCGGGGGCCTTTCACGTACGCGCGTGAAAGGCCCCCGGTGCGGGTCAGAGGTACTGTCCGCAGGTCGGCCAGGCGCCGGAACCCTGGCTCGCCAGGATGGACTCCGCCACCTGGATCTGTGCCTCGCGGGAGGTGTTGTGCGGCAATCCGTTACCGCCGTGCGCATTCCAGGTGTCGGCGCTGATCTGCAGGCCGCCGTAGTACCCGTTGCCGGTGTTGGTGCCCCAGTTTCCTCCGCTCTCGCACTGTGCGACCGAATCCCAGTCGCCGGAGGCCGCGTTGGCCACCGAGGTGGTCATGGTCAGTGGTGCTGCGACGAGCGCGGTGGCCGCCGCTGCGGTGCCGATGGTGCGCTTGACGGTGTACTTCGACATGCGTGTGTCCTCTCCGTGGTTGATGACGAGGACTCCGGTGTGTGCCGACGCTGCGTTCGAGTCGGCCGGAGCTGCGTGCCTCGTCGTGCCCCTGGAAGGTTTTCCCGTATCCGATCCCGCTGGGGCGGAACAGCTGTGAAGCGGGACGGTGCTCGGTGTGTCGAGCCGGTCACGACGCTAGGACGGATCGCGCGGCCAGTCACCAGCCGATTTTCTGGGACGGCGGTCCCGCATTGCGGACGGCGTCCCGCCATGCCCCCAGGTGGGCGGCGGATCGAGGGATCGCGGGAAACATGCATCCGGGTCCAAACCGTGACGAGCGTCACTGGCAGGGGGTGACGTGCGTCACTTCGAGACCGGCGCGAAGCACTCGCGTGACGTCATCGAGTCATGGGGCGCGAACCGGACGCCGGTGGGCCAACCGCGCGAACGGGCCGGTCACAAGGCGGCGACGCGACGCGCGATGTCGACGACCCCGAGGGGCACCACGCCGATCCCGCGGGCATCCGTGAGCCGAGCGTCGTCGACACCGGACGTGGCGTCCGTGGCGACGACGGCGCGGTAGTCGCGAGAGGACGCGTCGAACAGGGTGGCGCGCGGGCAGTTCGGGAAGTTGCAGCCCGCGACCACCACGGTGTCGATGCCGGCCCGGCGGAGCCGTGCGTCGAGGGCGGTGCGGTGGAATGCGCTCCACCGCGGCTTCCACATCGCCGTCTCGAGGGGGCCCAGGGGCTGCTCGGCGCCGGTGAGGAGGAGTTCGTGGTCGAGCGGCGGCGCACCGCCGGGCAGTAGAGCGTCGACGATCAGGGATCCCGCCGACCCGGGGCGAACGACGGCATCGCCTCGCGAGATCGCCCCTCGGCGAACGAGATCCACGTCGTCGCCGGCGTAGAGGCGGACGACGTGCACGATCGGTCGCCGGGCTCGCCGGAAGGCGACCGCCAGCGAGGCGAGCGCCGGCACCACGCCGGTGGTGCCGGCGACGGGCAGCGGGCCGTCGTCGGTGAAGTCGTTCTGCATGTCGACCACCAGGAGCGCGGACGACTCCCAGTGGGGTCGGACGAACTCGTCGAGGTGGGCCGGATCGTCCGTCATGGTCCGAATCCAATCAGACCGCGCGGCGTCCGAGACGCGAAACGCGGCCCGCCGCGAAGGCGAGCCGCGTCTCGTCGGCGCGGTGGGCGGTCAGGCCGACACGATCACCGAGGAGCCGTGGCCGAACAGGCCCTGGTTGGCAGTGATGCCCACGCGGGCACCCTCGACCTGACGGCCCTCGGCCTGCCCGCGGAGCTGCCACGTGAGTTCGCAGACCTGGGCCAGCGCCTGCGCGGGGACCGCCTCGCCGAAGCAGGCCAGGCCGCCGGACGGGTTGACCGGGATCCGGCCGCCGATCGACGTGTCACCGGCGCGCAGCAACTGCTCGGCCTCACCGCGCTTGCACAGTCCGAGGTCCTCGATCCAGTCCAACTCGACGGACGTGGCGAGGTCGTACACCTCCGCGACGTCGACGTCCTCCGGGGCGATACCGGCCTCCTCGTAGGCCGCGTAGCCGATCGACTCCTTGAACGTGCGTTCCGGCGCGGGTACCGCCGACGCGGACTCGGTCGAGAAGTTCGGCATGTCCATGATCGTCTGCGGGAACGTCGGCGTGACGGTCGAGATCGCCTTGATGCGAACGGGATCGACGATGCCCTTCTTGCGGGCGTACTCCATCGACGTCAGGATGATCGCAGCTCCGCCGTCGGAGGTGGCGCAGATGTCGAGCAGGTGCAGCGGGTCCGCCACCATCGGAGAGGCCAGCACGTCCGCCGCGGCGACCTCCTTGCGGTACCGCGCGTACGGGTTGTTCAGGCCGTGCTTGGCGTTCTTGACCTTGACCGCTGCGAAGTCCTCGGGGGTGGCCCCGTAGAGGTCGATGCGGCGACGGGCGTTGAGCGCGAAGTACGCGGGGTTGGTCATGCCCATCAGGCGGAAGCGCAGCCAGTCCGGATCGTCCCAACGCTCGCCGGCGTTGGGCGCCAGGAAGCCCTTGGGGGTGGTGTCCGCGCCGACGACGAGCGCGACGTCGGACAGGCCGGCGAGGATGCGGGCGCGGGCGGTGTCGAGGGCCTGGGCGCCGGTGGCGCAGGCCGCGTACGACGTCGCGACGCGCGCCCCGTTCCAGCCGAGCGCCTGCGCGAAGGTCGCGCCGGCGACGTATCCGCCGTAGCCGTTGCGGACGGTCTCGCCGCCGACGATCAGGTCGACGTCGGTCCAGTCGACGCCCGAATCGGCCAGCGCGGCACGCGCGGCGGCGACGCCGTACTTGACGAACGAGTGTCCCCACTTGCCCCACGCGTGCATGCCGACACCGAGGACGGCCACATCGTTGTTGGTGCTCATGCCTGTGCCCCGTTCTGTGCTGCCGCCACCGGCTTCCAGCGCCAGATGCTGCGATCTCCGGTTTCGTCGGTGTAGAGGGTCTCGACGACGAGTTCGACGTCGTCGCCGACCTTCAGATCGGCGACGCCGAAACCGTCGGCGACCTGCCCGAGCACGACCAGACCCTCGGGGAGTTCCACCGCCGCGAGCGCGAACGGCACGTACGGGTCGGTGTTCGAGATGTACGGGGCGGGCGGCTTGTACTGCGCGTCCGTGTAGGACCACACCTTGCCGTGACGGGAGAGCTCGACGTCGTCGAACTCCTCGCCGGAGCAGGCCGGGTTCTTGCAGAAGGTGGTCTCCCTCGGGAACGAGATGTTCCCGCAGGACCGGCACTCGGTACCGATCAGGGCCGGCTGCGGCCCGGTGGTGAACCAGCCCTCGACGGCCGGTGTGGCGGTGTCGCTCATGCAAACCTCATCTGCTTGTCGAGCCTGATCGGCCGCTCGCCGCGGCGACCGACATCGGAACGGGTTGCAGTATGGCATGAGTTAACTGATTCCCCACCCGTGATCCCATCCACCGGACGACGCGAATCGGGCAGGAGGGTTTTCTCCGGGCGCCGGTCCACGGGGCCCGCCCAGTGGGAGTCCCCGCGCCCCGGGTCGCGCCCGCCAATACGAACATTCGACCGAATCGGGCACGCCCGGGTCGTCCGGTGTCGGCGTCGATCGGTTGTTTGGGCAACACGCCGGGATTCTGCGGTTGATCTACGGCACTGTCGGGCGACCGACCGTTATCGTGATCGCGCGAGTCGTCGGAGGTGCACTGTGCTCAGAGTGACTGTCAGACCCGAGGATCGGATGATCCGTCTGCGCGATGGTCGGTCGATGGGGTTTGCCGACTACGGTCCCGCGGACGGCTTCGTCGTCATCAATGCGCACGGTGGACTGTCGTGCCGCCTCGACATCCGGGCGGCCGCCCCGGTGGCCGAGGCCGCCGGCATCCGACTCATCTCACCCGACCGTCCCGGCATCGGACTGTCGGATCCCAGCCCGGGCCGCACGGTGCTCGACTGGGCGGCCGACGTCGAGGAATTGGTGGACCGGCTCGGGATCGAGCGGATGAGCGTGCTCGGCTGGTCGATGGGCGGCCAGTACGCTGCCGCCCTCGGCTACGCGCTGGCCGCCCGGATCCGGCGGGTCGCTATCGTCGCCGGCGCCCTACCGCTCACCGAGGACGGTGTGATCTCGCGGCTCGCAGGTTTCGACCGCTGGCACACCTACATGTCGCTGCACTGTCCTGCTCTGGCGACGGGGTGGTTCCGCGCGATGTCGGTGGTCGCCCGCTCGATGCCCGGACAGTTCGCCCGGTTGTCCGCCCGGGCGCTCGCCCCGTTGGACGCGGAGGTGGTGCGCAACGATCCGCGCGACTTCGCGGCGTTGACGGGGGAGGGTCTACGCCTTCCCGCCGGTGTCGTCGAGGAGTACCGCGCCTGGGCCCGGCCGTGGGGGTTCGCGCCGGAGGACCTCGAGGTCCCGGTCGACGTGTGGTGGGGCGACGGCGACCGGCTCGTACCGAAGGAGTGGCCCTCTCAGCTCGCCACTCGGATCCCGAAATCCACGCTGAACATCGGTACCGGCGGGCACTTCATGGCGCATCTGCACTACCGCGCGATCTTCGATTCGCTCGCCGAGTGCGCGTAGCCGCGTCGAATTTCACCATCCTTTTCACTCGCTTCGCCCTGGGCGCCGACTGAAACGTGTGGCACTCTGGAAGTTGCTCCTTTTGGTAGGGGAGACGGAAGGCCCCGGGGTCCTCGATCTCGGGGCCTTCTCGTGTCCCGGGGTGCCCCGGAGGACGGGCCTACGGCACCTTCACATCGACGATGGTGACCCCGGGTTCGGAGTGCGTCGACACCGCGAGCCCGAGATGTCGCGCCGTGCGTTCGAAGCCCCGTCTGCTGCCCAGCGACCGCCCGAACAGTTGCGTGATCCCGCGACTGCGGGCGGCCGTGCACGCGGACGAGAGCAGGGCCGCACCGACGCCCCGGTGCTGCCAGGCATCCTCGACCAGCAACGAGGCCTCCGCCAGCCCCGGTTCGTGGACCGTGGCGATCAGCTGGCCGTACCCGACCAGCGCGGAATCCTTCTCGGCGACGAACGCGCATCCGTGTGCGGGCGCGAGCAGCGCTGCTGCCCATCGGGGCGGTAACGCGTGCAGACCGGTGTGGTACCGGTCGTAGAGGGTCTCGGCCGAGCACCGTCGGTGCAGGTCGGCGAGGGCGCCGGTGTGGGTGCCGGCGGCCGGGCGCACGACGACGCCGTCATCGGTCGTGTGAGTCGGTTTCGACTGCGAGTTCGATTGGGGC
Organism: Rhodococcus sp. SGAir0479; assembly: GCF_005484805.1. Lineage (NCBI taxonomy): Bacteria > Bacillati > Actinomycetota > Actinomycetes > Mycobacteriales > Nocardiaceae > Rhodococcus > Rhodococcus sp. SGAir0479. Next base: position 1,871,367 of record NZ_CP039432.1, on the reverse strand, counting down.
GCAGAAGGTTCGCATGGATCGGTCATGAGCAACACCATTCGTCGGGGTGGACCGCACGCTCAACGCTAGCGAGCGGGCGGTCTCCCGTCGCCGGTCGGCGCCGGTGGCGCTCACCACATCTTCGCGGTGCTGTGACCGGCCGCCGATCTCACTGGTTCCGGGGCGGCGGCGCGACCTCGACACCACCGGATTCGTGTTCCGGACCGGCGATCGGGCTCTCGGCCGGAACCCGGGCCCGGAACCGGGCGGCCTCGCTTCCCGAGGCGTCGGGACGGCGCTCGTCGTTGCTGCGGTACGGCCCCGGCTTGGGGCGGGGGTGTCCACCCGGGAAGGCCAGCCGCGCGATCGTGCGGTGCACCATCCACCACTGCTGTCCGAACGGGCCGGTGTTGTAGGGCAGCTGGTACCGCTCGCAGATGTCCTTCACCTTGGGGGCGATCTCGGAGTACCTGGTGCTGGGCATGTCCGGGAACAGGTGGTGCTCCACCTGGTACCCGAGGTTTCCGCTGACGACGTGGAACAGAGGGCTGCCCTCGATGTTCGCGGCGCCGACGAGCTGCCGCACGTACCAGCCGCCCCGGCTCTCGTTCTTCGTCTCGGCCTCGCTGAAGGTGTAGGCCTGGTCGGGGAAGTGCCCGCAGAAGATGATGGCGTGCGCCCACACGTTTCGGATCAGGTTGGCAGTCGCGTCGGCCGCCGCCGTGGCGAGGTAGGTTCTCTCGATTCCGGCGAGGGTGCGGTCGGCGACGTCGGCGATTCGGGTCCATCGGCCGCCGCCCGCCTTCCGGAGTCGGTTGCCGATCCGCGACGTCCGGGGCTGCGGCAGGCGACCACCGGCCGCCAGTTGGGCGAGACCGAACGCGCCGGCGCTGATCAGCGGCCAGCCGAGGTAGTCCTTGACGATCTGGGCGCGCGCCTTGCCGGAGATGCCCCGCAGGTCGCGCCGGACCTCGGACCACGATTTCTCACCCGTCCGCACGGCCTCGATGTCCATGTCGTGGACGGCGACACCCCACTCGAACAGCGCCATGAGCAGAACGTTGTAGAACGGCTGGGCCAGATAGACCGGATGCCACTTCTGCTTCGGATCGATCCGCATGATCTCGTACCCGAGATCCTTGTCCTTGCCGCGGATGTTGGTGAAGGTGTGGTGGATGTAGTTGTGCGAGTGTTTCCACGCCTCCGCCGTGGAGGCGGTGTCCCAGTCCCAGGTCGACGAGTGGATGTCCGCGTCGTTCATCCAGTCCCACTGGCCGTGCATCACGTTGTGGCCGATCTCCATGTTCTCGAGGATCTTCGCCATCCCCAGGCACGCGGTGCCGAGTACCCAGGTCGTTCGGCGGGACGATCCCAGGAGCAGCACCCGTCCGGCCACGGCCAACTGGCGCTGCGCGGAGATCACCGCCTTGATGTACCGGCGGTCCCGTTCGCCGAGGTCGGCGTAGACCTCGTCGTGGATCGCATCGAACTCGCGCTCGAGCTTCCCGAGGTCGGTCTCGGTCAGATGGGCGAGGGGACTGTTCGCGTCGACGGTGCTCGCGGTCGGGGTCATCTGCGGCCTCCTGTCCTTCGGTTCCGGTGGTCGGGGACGGTGGGTCAGAGTTCGATCTCGAGGTCGCCCTCCGCGGTGTTGACGCACGTGCGGATGACCTTGCCGGTCACGTCTGCGACGTCGCCGGTGCGCAGGTCGCGGATCGTGCCGGAGCGGGCCGTGCCGGCGCAGGTGTGGCAGATGCCGATGCGACAGCCGAACGGGAGGGTGAGCCCCTCCTTCTCGCCGGCCACCAGGATCGGCGTGCCGCCGTCGCAGTCCACCGTCACCTTGCTGCGCAGGAAGCGGACACTGCCACCGGTGCCCTCGCCGACCCCGCCGCCGATGATCGGCTGGAAACGCTCGAGGTGCATGCGGGTCGGGTCGCCGTGTTCGGTCCAGTGCTCGACGAGGCCGTCGAGCATCTCGCCGGGGCCGGAACAGAAGGCCTCCCGCTCGCGCCAGTCGGGGCACAGCCGGTCCAGGTCGTCCGGGGTGATCCGGCCCTGGTGCTCGGTGAGGCGCAGTTCCAGTCGCATGCCGTCGTGCCGGCGGTCCAGCTCGCGCAGTGCCGCACCGAACATGAGTTGTCGCTCGGTCCGGGCGGAATGGATCACGACGACGTCGTCGAGTGCTCGCCGGTGGTGGAGGCTGCGCAGCATGCTGATGATCGGTGTGACACCACTGCCGGCGCTGATGAACAGCATCGAGGCCGGCAGCGGATCGGGCAGCGTGAAGACTCCCTCCACCTCGCCGAGCCGCACCACCTCGCCCGGGCGGATGCGTTGCACGAGATAGGGGGACACCACGCCCTTGTCGACCTTCTTGGGGGTGACGCTGACCAGCCCGTCCTCGTCGTCCGGGTCGGACGTCAGCGAATACGCCCGCCAGTGGTAGCGGCCGTCGATCAGCACGCCGAGCCGCACGTACTGGCCCGGTGCGTGTCCCTGCCACGCGAAGCCGGGGCGGATCATCACTGTGGCGGCGTCGGAGCCCTCGGGTTCGATCCGCTCGACCCGGCCGCGCAGTTCCCGGGTGGTCCACAACGGGTTGATCAGCTCGAGGTAGTCGTCGGGCAGCAGTGGCGTGAACAGGTGCCGGACCGCGCGCAGCGCGGCTCTCCACGGTGCCGGCACCGGTGGAGTAGCTCCGCGCTCTGCCATGGAGCCAACTGTAGAACGCTCGCGGTTCGAAAGCGCGGGAACTGCATGAACGGCTGTCGGCACGCGAATCCACCGCAGCCCGCGAGTGCCGCACGGCCGGAGCGGGATCCCGAAAGACGCTCGGCCCCTTCGGTGGCCGGTTCGGTGCCGGTCTCGGTATCGCCGGTCCTGGTCTGTCGTGGTGCCCTCGGTGAGACTCGAACTCACACTGCACGGGTTTTGAATCCGTTTCCTCTGCCAATTGGGATACGAGGGCGTGCGGGTTACCACTCTAGAAGATCACGGAGCACAGTCAAACCACCGGTACCCTCGTAGCGTTCGTGCCCGGATCGACGGGCGCCGACCCGAGGAGATAGGTGACGATGGACGCTACCCCCGCGCAGGGCACGCAACGACAGCCGCGCCGCGTGGTGGTGGCCGAGGACGAGGCGCTCATCCGGCTCGACCTGGTGGAGATGCTCCGCGAGGAGGGCTACGACGTGGTCGGCGAGGCCGGTGACGGCCAGCGGGCCGTCGAGTTGGCCGAGGAGTTGCGCCCCGATCTCGTGATCATGGACGTCAAGATGCCGCGCCGGGACGGCATCGACGCCGCGTCCGAGATCGCGGCGAAAAGAATTGCGCCCGTGGTGATCCTGACTGCGTTCAGTCAGCGTGAGCTGGTCGAGCGGGCTCGGGACGCCGGCGCGATGGCGTATCTGGTCAAGCCGTTCTCCAAGGCCGACCTGGTACCGGCCGTCGAGCTCGCGGCCAGCCGGTTCACCGAAGTCGCGCTCCTCGAGCGGGAGGTCGCCAACCTGTCGGATCGGCTCGAGACCCGGAAGGTGATCGAGCGCGCCAAGGGTGTGCTCATGCAGTCGCAGGGGCTCAGTGAGCCGGAGGCGTTCAAGTGGATCCAGCGCGCGGCGATGGATCGCCGCACGACGATGAAGGCCGTCGCCGAGGTGGTCCTCGACACGCTCGGCGGTGGCGGCCCCGCCTGAGTGACGGCGTCGGCGGTGGCGCCGGCGCCGGGCGCACGGGGAGGAACGACGTGCCTGTCGGCGCGGCTCCCTAGACTGGTCCACCGTGAGCCCCGCAACCACATCCTCGTCCACCGCCTCCGCATCCGCCGCCGCGCCCGGTTCCGACCGGCCGACGCTGCTGCTTCTCGACGGACACTCCCTGGCCTACCGCGCGTTCTTCGCGCTGCCGGCGGAGAACTTCAAGACGCAGAGCGGGCAGACCACCAACGCGGTGTACGGGTTCACGTCGATGCTCATCAACCTGCTGCGTGACGAGCAGCCCACGCACGTCGCGGCCGCGTTCGACGTGTCCCGCCAGACGTTCCGGGCCGAGGCGTTCCCGGAGTACAAGGCCAATCGCAGCAAGACGCCGGACGAGTTCAAGGGCCAGGTCGAGATCACCAAGGACGTGCTCGGCGCGATGGGCATCCCGGTGATGGCCATCGAGGGCTACGAGGCCGACGACATCATCGCGACCCTCACGACGCAGGCCACCGCGCTGGGCTACCGGGTGCTCGTAGTCACCGGCGACCGGGACTCGCTGCAGTTGGTCACCGACGACGTCACCGTGCTGTACCCGCGCAAGGGCGTCTCCGACCTGACGCGGTTCACGCCCGAGGCGGTGGAGGACAAGTACGGCCTCACCCCGCAGCAGTACCCGGACTACGCGGCCCTGCGCGGCGACCCCAGCGACAACCTGCCCGGCATCCCCGGCGTCGGAGAGAAGACCGCGGCCAAGTGGATTCGGGAGTACGGCTCCCTCGAGAACCTCGTCAACGACGTCGACAAGGTGCGCGGCAAGGTCGGGGACGCGTTGCGCGCCAACGTCAACAGTGTGCTGCTCAACCGGCACCTCACCGAGATGGTGCGCGACGTCGCGCTGCCGTACACGCCCGACCAGCTGGCGCTGGCGCCGTGGGACCGGGAACGGATCCACGCGCTGTTCGACGATCTCGAGTTCAAGGTGCTGCGCGACCGGCTGTTCTCGACGCTGACGTCGACGGAACCCGAGGCCGAGGAGGGATTCGAGGTCCGCGGGCGCGCGCTCGCGGCCGGTGAGGTGGCGGCGTGGATCGCCGAGCACGCGTCGACGGGGGAGCGGCACGGGTTGTCCGTCGTCGGTGTGGGCGCGCCGTACGGCGGCGACGTGACGGCTGTCGCTATCGCCGCGTCCGACGGCGAGGGCGCCTACATCTCCACCACGGTGGTCACCCCGGAGGACGAGGCCGCGCTCGTCGCGTGGCTCGCCGATCCTGCGCAACCCAAGGCGCTGCACGAGGCCAAGCGGGCGCTGCATGCCCTGTGGGGTCGCGGCTGGACGCTGGCGGGGCTCACCAGTGACACCGCGCTGGCCGCCTACCTCGTGCGGCCGGGACAGCGCACGTTCAACCTCGACGACCTGTCGCTGAGGTACCTCAAGCGAGAGCTGCGCGTGGAAGAGTCCGGGCAGCAACAGCTTTCGTTGCTGGACGACGAGGACGCCGCGGACGCCGAGGCGGCCGAGGGGGAGATCCTGCGGGCCCGGGCCGTCGTCGACCTGGCTGCCGCCCTCGACGCCGAACTCGCCGACATCGAGGGCACCGGTCTGCTCGCGGACATGGAGCTGCCGCTGCTCGGCGTGCTCGCCGAGCTCGAGGCGACGGGCATCGCGGTGGACATCGACCATCTCCACGATTTGCAGTCGACGTTCGCGGCCCGGGTCGCGGAGGCGGCCGACGCCGCGTACGAGGTGATCGGCAAGCAGATCAACCTGGGGTCGCCGAAGCAGCTGCAGGTGGTGTTGTTCGACGAACTCGACATGCCCAAGACCAAGAAGACCAAGACCGGGTACACCACCGACGCCGACGCGTTGCAGTCGTTGTTCGAGAAGACGCAGCACCCGTTCCTCGAGCACCTGCTCGAGCACCGCGACGCGACCCGGCTGAAGGTGACGGTCGACGGCCTGCTCAAGACCGTCGCCGACGACGGCCGGATCCACACCACGTTCAACCAGACCGTCGCGGCCACCGGACGTCTCTCGTCCACCGAGCCCAACCTGCAGAACATTCCGGTCCGCACGGACGCGGGCCGTCAGATCCGCGACGGCTTCGTCGTGGGGGAGAGCTTCGACGCCCTCCTCACCGCCGACTACAGCCAGATCGAGATGCGCATCATGGCGCACCTCTCGCGCGACGAGGGGCTGATCGAGGCGTTCAACACCGGCGAGGACCTGCACAGCTTCGTCGGTTCGCGGGCGTTCGGAGTGCCGATCGACGACGTCACCCCGGAACTGCGGCGCCGTGTAAAGGCGATGTCGTACGGACTCGCGTACGGGCTCAGCGCCTTCGGGCTGGCCGCGCAGCTCAAGATCTCCACCGAGGAGGCGCGCGAGCAGATGGAGGCGTACTTCGCCCGCTTCGGCGGGGTGCGCGACTACCTGCGCGAGGTGGTCGAACAGGCTCGCAAGGTCGGGTACACCGAGACCCTGTTCGGGCGCCGCCGTTACCTGCCGGACCTCAACAGCGACAACCGGCAGCGCCGTGAGGTCGCCGAGCGGGCCGCGCTGAACGCGCCCATCCAGGGCACGGCCGCCGACATCATCAAGGTCGCGATGATCGACGTCCAGCGCGCACTCAAGGACGCCGGGTTGCGCTCGCGGATGCTGCTGCAGGTTCACGACGAATTGGTACTCGAGGTGTGCGCCGCCGAGCGCGAGCAGGTGGAGCAACTGGTGCGCGACAAGATGGCGTCGGCGATCGAGCTTTCGGTGCCGCTCGACGTGTCGGTGGGTACCGGACGCAGCTGGGACGCCGCCGCGCACTGATCGGTGCGCGGGACGGCGTCCCAGCGGGTGCGTCGAGAGGGGGTCGCTCAGTTGCCGGTCTGAGCGGCGATCTCCTGGCGGACGGCATCCATGTCGAGGGCCTTGACCTGCGTGATGAGGTCTTCGAGCGCGGCCGGAGGCAACGCGCCCGCCTGGTTGAAGACCAGCACACCCTCGCGGAACGCCATGATCGTGGGGATCGAGCGGATACCGGCGCCGGCGGCGAACTCCTGCTCGGCCTCGGTGTCCATCTTCCCGTGTACGACGTCGGGGTGCTTCTCCGAGGACGCCTCGAAGGTGGGGGCGAAGGAGCGGCACGGTCCGCACCACGACGCCCAGAAGTCGACGAGGACGATGTCGTTGTCCTCGACGGTTTCCTTGAAGTTCTGCTGGGTGAGGGTCTGGGTAGCCACGAAGGCTCCTTTCCGTGGGGGTGAGGCGGACGCGCGGCCCGTCAGGGATCGGTCGGACATCTGTCCGTCGGCCCGTGCAACGCTTCCGCTGCCCGAATTCTTCCGCACGGCGGCGTCGGAAGCGGTCGCGGCAGGTCCGATCAGGCGCGTCGCGTGATGCGCCACTCCCGCTTGGCGTCGGAATCCCACCGGCGGACTCCGTCGGAGGTCCCCACCACGTCGCGGTTGCCGGCGCGGGTGACGACGACGGCCGTCCCGAGATCGGTTGCCTGGATTCGGCGGGACAGCGTCACGTGCGGCGTCCACTCGCCGGGCACGATGTGCGGCGGGACGCCCTCGCAATCCACGATCAGTTCGTAGACGACGCGTTGCAGCGTCAGTAGTTCGGTGGTCGGCACCACCAGCCGGGCGAGCGTCAGTCGTCGTCCACCGAACACGACCACGCCACCGAGCCGGATCGGGAGCGGGGCGGATGGTAGTTCCCGCACCAGCGCGTGTTCGACCTCCGGCGGAATGTGGCTCGCGACGCCCAGCGTGACGTGGGGTCGATTGGATTCGGCGGTGATGCGGTCCTGACTCGGTAGGCGCGCGGCCGTCAGCCGCCGCCACTCGGCGCGCACCGTCGCGTCGACCTGGCGGTCGAGCAGCAACTCCACGGACTGGACCATCGTCAGCAATGATGGTCCGGTGGGTAGTGGGAGTACAGGAGATCCGGGGAATCCGCGCGTCGGACTGCTCGTCGGCGACGGGATCGGGCGGGAGATCGTCCCGGCCGCCCGGGACGTCGTGGACGCGGCGCTGGCCGCCGTAGCACTGCCGGAAGTCGACTGGGTGCCACTTCCCATCGGCTCCGACGCCATCTCGACGTACGGCACGCCGACGCCCGAGCACACGCTGGTCGCACTCGCCGATCTCGACGCGTGGATTCTGGGCCCGCACGACAGCGCCTCGTACCCCGACCCCTTCCGGCAGCAGCTCACTCCGGGCGGCGCCATCCGCAAACGGTTCGACCTGTACGCCAACATTCGTCCGGCCCGCGCGCTCCCGGGAGTGCGCGCGGTGTCGCCGCACATGGATCTCGTCATCGTCCGTGAGAACACCGAGGGGTTCTACGCGGACCGGAACATGTTCGCCGGGGTCGGCGAGTTCATGCCGACACCCGACGTGGGGCTGGCCGTGGGGGTCGTGACCCGGGCTGCGTGTGAGCGGATCGCGCACACCGCGTTCCGACTCGCGCAGCAGCGGCGCAAGCGCGTCACGGTGGTGCACAAGGCGAATGTGCTGTCGATCACCACGGGACTGTTCCGCGACGTCTGCCGGGAGATGGGTCGGCACTACCCGGACGTCGACGTCGACGATGCACATGTCGACGCGATGGCCGCGCACCTGGTGCGGCGCGGCGAGGACTACGACGTGATCGTCACCGAGAACATGTTCGGCGACATCCTCTCCGACCTCGCCGGTGAGCTGTCGGGTTCGCTGGGCACGGCCGCGTCCATCAACGCGTCCGATACCAAGGTGATGGCGCAGGCGGCCCACGGTGCGGCGCCCGACATCTCCGGCCGCAACCGGGCCAACCCCACCGCGATGATCATGTCGGCGGCGATGCTGCTCGACTGGCTCGCCGCGGTGCGGCACGAGCCCGCCCTGGGAACCGCGGCCGAGCGGATCCGCGGGGCGGTCGAGCGTACGGTCGCGTCCGGGGTGGTCACCGCCGACCTCGGCGGGCTCGCGTCGACGAGCGAGTTCACCGAGTCCGTTATCGCACGGGTGTTCCGCCGATGAGCACGGGTCCCGTTCGGTCACCGGCCCGTCCAGGCAGTAGTGTGTCCCGGGTTCGCCGGTCGGAAAACGGAGGTTCGAGGCGCGCGTGTTCGCTCGATTCGCAAGTCGCGTGACCGCTGCCGTCGTGGCATCCGTCGTCGCTCTCGGAGCCGCCGGATGCGTCACGAACGACGAGGGGCTGGTTCCGGTGCTGCCGGAGATCGACGTCCCCCGCGTCGCCGCGATCGCCGAGCAACTGCCGCCGGCGATCGCCGACTCCGGGAAACTCCGGGTCGGTACCAACCCGCCGTACGCGCCCAACGAATTCAAGGACGAGACCGGCGCGATCGTCGGGTTCGACGTCGATCTGCTGGAGGCCGCGGGCGCGGTCCTGGGCCTGACCCTCGACATCAAGCAGACCGACTTCGACAAGATCATTCCGGCGGTCCAGGCCGGCACGCTCGACGTCGGGATGTCGTCGTTCACCGACACGCTCGAACGTGAGAAGAGCGTCGACTTCGTCACGTACTACAGCGCCGGCGTGCAGTGGGCGCAGCGGGCGGGCGACGACGTCGACCCGGACGACGCGTGCGGACTGCGGGTGGGGGTCCAGACCACCACCATCGAGGACATCGACGAGGTGCCGGCGAAGAGCGCGGCCTGCGTCGCGGCCGGCAAGCCGCCGATCCGCAAGATCAAATACGACAGCCAGGACGACGTGGCCAACGCGCTCATCCTCGGCCGCGTGGACGCCTTGTCGGCCGACTCGCCGGTGACCGCGTACGCGATCAAGCGCAGCGACGGCCGCATCGTGCCCGCCGGAGGCGTGTACGACGCGAGCCCGTACGGATGGGTGGTCGCGAAGGGATCACCTCTCGCGCCCGTGCTGCAGCAGGCCGTGCAGTACCTCATCGACGGCGGCCAGTACCGCACGATCGCCGAGGCGTGGGGCGTCGAGGCGGGGGCGATCGAGACATCGGTCGTCAACGGCGCATCGAACTGAAGCACAGGAGAGGGAACAGCCATGCCAGCCAACGAGAGCCGGCCGCCGGACGTCGGGGCCGCCTCCGAGCCGGAACCGATCAAAGCGGTCCCGTTGCGGCACCCCGGGCGCTGGGTCGCGGCGGTCGTCGTGCTGGCGCTGTTCGCCCTGTTCGTCTACGGGGCTGCCACCAACGAGGCATTCCACTGGGACGTCTACGGGCAGTACCTCTTCGACAAGCGGATCACCGCCGCGGCGTGGAAGACGATCCAGCTCACGGTGCTGGCGATGGTCATCGCGATCGTGCTAGGCGTGGTCCTGGCGGTCATGCGGCTCTCACCGAACCCGGTGTTGCGGTCTGCCGCGTGGGTCTATCTGTGGGTGTTCCGCGGCACGCCGGTGTACGTGCAGTTGGTGTTCTGGGGCCTGTTCCCGGCCATCTACAAGACGATCGACCTGGGAATCCCGTTCGGGCCGCAGTTCGTGCACCTCGACATCCAGACGTTGGAGGCCGGGTTCCTGTTCGCGGTGATCGGACTGGCACTCAACGAGGCCGCCTACATGGCCGAGATCGTCCGCGCCGGCGTGGGCTCGGTGAGCGAGGGCCAGACGGAGGCGTCGACCGCGCTGGGTATGTCGTGGGCGCAGACCATGCGCCGGACGGTGCTCCCGCAGGCGATGCGGGTCATCATCCCGCCTACCGGCAACGAACTCATCAGCATGCTCAAGACGACATCGCTGGTCGCGGCAGTGCCTTACAGCCTCGAACTGTACGGGCGTGCCCGGGACATCTCCGGGGCCAACTTCTACCCGGTGCCGCTGCTGCTGGTCGCCTCCACGTGGTACCTGGCGATCACGAGCATCCTGATGGTCGGCCAGTACTACATCGAACGGCACTACTCCAAGGGTGCGTCTCGGACCCTCACTGCCGGACAGCTCCAGGCGCTGGCGGACGCGCAGCGCCGTGACGAAGGTGGCCCGGCATGACGGCTCCGATGGTCCGCGCCGATCGCGTCTGCAAGAACTACGGGGCACTGCAGGTGCTGCGCGGCATCTCGCTCGAGGTCGCTCGCGGTCAGGTGCTGTGCCTGATCGGGCCGTCCGGCTCCGGCAAGTCCACGTTTCTGCGCTGCATCAATCACCTCGAGCGCGTCGACGCGGGCCGCCTGTACGTCGACGGCGACCTCGTCGGCTACGCCGAACGCGGCGGCAAACTCCACGAGCTGAGTCCCCGCGCCGCCGCCCGGCAACGGCGCGACATCGGTATGGTCTTCCAGCACTTCAACCTGTTCCCGCACCGGACCGTGCTCGACAACATCGTCGAGGCGCCGGTGCTGGTGAAGAAGGTGCCGCGCGCGAAGGCCGTCGCACAGGCTCGGGAACTGCTCGACCGGGTGGGGCTGGCGTCGAAGGCCGACGCCTACCCGGTGCAGTTGTCCGGTGGGCAGCAGCAGCGCGTCGCGATCGCCCGCGCCCTGGCGATGGAACCGAAACTGATGCTGTTCGACGAGCCCACGTCGGCGCTCGACCCGGAACTGGTCGGGGAGGTGCTCGGGGTCATGAAGGAACTGGCGCAGGACGGCATGACGATGGTTGTCGTCACCCACGAGATGGGGTTCGCCCGCGAGGTCGCCGATCAGCTGGTGTTCATGGACGGCGGTGTGGTCGTGGAGGCGGGGGAGCCGCGCGAGCTCCTGACCAACCCGCGGCAGGAGCGGACCAGGACCTTCCTGTCCAAGCTGCTCTGAGCCTGCCCGGTCCGCCCTGTCCAAGCTGCTCTGAGCCTGCCCGGTCCGCCCTGTCCAAGCTGCTCTGAGCCTGCCCGGTCCGCCCTGTCCGGCGCGGCCGGGTCTCAGGCGGGCTTGCGGGTGACGAAGATCGCCGTCCCCGGGAACAGTTGGCCGCGCAGCGGGCTCCACTGACCCCACTCGCGGTCGAGCCACTCCGGCCACTCGGGCTCGACGATGTCGCGCACCTCCAGCCCCGCGGCCACCGCCTCACGGACCCGGTCGCCGACCGTCCGGTGGTGCTCGACGTATGTCGGAGTGCCGTCGGCGTCGACCTCGACGTAGGGCGTGCGGTCGAAGTAGGGGAGCGTCGCGGTGAGTCCCCGCGGTCCCGGATCGTCGGGGAAGATCCAGCGGATCGGGTGGTTGACCGCGAACACCCACAGCCCGCCCGGGCGCAGCACCCGGGCCACCTCGCGCATCACCCGGGCAGAATCCGCAACGAACGGAACCGCGCCGAAAGCCGAACAGGCGAGGTCGAAACTCCCGTCCGCGAACGGCAGCGCTTCCGCGCCGGCCTGGACGAGGGGAACCCGCGGCCCGCCACGGTCCATCGCGCCGAGGCCTCGCTCGAGCATTCCCATGGAGATGTCGAGTCCCACGACCTCGGCACCCTGGCCGGCGAGCCAGCGTGCGCACGGAGCCGAGCCGCAGCCCACCTCGAGGATGCGCTTGCCGGTGACGTCGCCGAGCAGGTGGACATCGCCTTCGTGGAGGCCCTCCGGGCACCACACGAACTCGCCGGCCGACGAATCCACGCCGAGGAACTCGCCGTGCGTGCGGTGGTAGTCGTCGGCGTCTGCGTCCCACCACGCCCGGCTGGCGCGTTCGCTCGCCTCGGTGCCGATCCGGGTACGGCTGACCCCGCTGGTGCCGAGGGCGGAGATTGCTGTGGCATGACGGTCGTCGGACGTGTCTGACATGGGTGCCAAGCCTAGAGACCGCGTACGGTGGGGGAAGCGGGTGGCCGGATCGGCGCCGTCGGGGGGGCGGGTGAGCCCGGGTTTGCCCAGCTAGCCGAAGGTCGCGTACCCTGTTGCTCGCGAGTGTCTTCGACGCAGTTCTCGCTGTCCGGTGATTTCACCGGACGGCGGCGGAGAAGCCTCGTGGTGGTCCGGAAGACGGGCGATTCGGGCGCTCAGCCGGAATCCGATGCATTTCGGTCCGCCTGTCTGACAGAACATCACCAACCGACTAACAACCCGTCCGGAGCAACCCAACACATGCCCTCCAACACCGTGACCTCGCCGCAGGTAGCCGTCAACGACATCGGCTCCGCCGAGGACTTCCTCGCCGCCATCGACGCCACGATCAAGTACTTCAACGATGGCGACATCGTCGAAGGCACGATCGTCAAGGTCGATCGCGACGAGGTCCTTCTCGACATCGGTTACAAGACCGAAGGCGTCATCCCTTCCCGTGAGCTCTCCATCAAGCACGACGTCGACCCCAACGAGGTCGTCTCCGTGGGCGATGAGGTCGAAGCCCTGGTCCTCACCAAGGAGGACAAGGAAGGCCGTCTGATCCTGTCGAAGAAGCGCGCGCAGTACGAGCGTGCTTGGGGCACCATCGAGGAGCTCAAGGAGAAGGACGAGGCCGTCAAGGGCACCGTCATCGAGGTCGTCAAGGGCGGCCTCATCCTCGACATCGGTCTGCGTGGCTTCCTGCCCGCCTCGCTCGTCGAGATGCGTCGCGTCCGCGACCTCCAGCCGTACGTCGGCAAGGAGATCGAGGCCAAGATCATCGAGCTCGACAAGAACCGCAACAACGTGGTCCTGTCGCGTCGCGCATGGCTCGAGCAGACCCAGTCCGAGGTCCGCAGCGAGTTCCTGCACCAGCTGCAGAAGGGCCAGGTCCGCAAGGGCGTCGTGTCCTCGATCGTCAACTTCGGTGCGTTCGTCGATCTCGGCGGCGTCGACGGTCTGGTCCACGTCTCGGAGCTGTCCTGGAAGCACATCGACCACCCGTCCGAGGTCGTCGAGGTCGGCAACGAGGTCACCGTCGAGGTTCTCGACGTCGACCTGGACCGCGAGCGTGTCTCCCTGTCGCTGAAGGCGACGCAGGAGGACCCGTGGCGTCAGTTCGCCCGCACCCACGCGATCGGTCAGATCGTGCCGGGCAAGGTCACCAAGCTCGTTCCGTTCGGCGCGTTCGTTCGCGTCGAGGAGGGCATCGAGGGCCTGGTGCACATCTCCGAGCTGGCCGAGCGCCACGTGGAGGTTCCGGACCAGGTTGTGGCCGTCGGCGACGACGCGCTCGTCAAGGTCATCGACATCGACCTGGAGCGTCGCCGCATCTCGCTGTCGCTGAAGCAGGCGAACGAGGACTACAACGCCGAGTTCGATCCGTCCAAGTACGGCATGGCCGACTCGTACGACGAGCAGGGCAACTACATCTTCCCCGAGGGCTTCGATCCCGAGACCAACGAATGGCTCGAGGGCTTCGACAAGCAGCGTGAGGAGTGGGAGTCCCGGTACGCCGAGGCCGAGCGTCGCCACAAGATGCACACCGCTCAGATGGAGAAGATGGCCGCCGACGAGGCCGCCGAGGCTGCTGCCGGCGCGTCCGGCACCAACTACTCCTCCGAGACGGGCTCCGACGAGGGCGCGGCTGCGACCTCCGAGTCCACCGGTGGCTCGCTGGCGAGCGATGCCCAGCTCGCGGCTCTGCGCGAGAAGCTGTCCGGCAACGCCTGATAGCGACAGCCTGAACATTCGGGCTCGAACGACCGGAGGACCCCGGCCCTGATCTCAGGGCCGGGGTCTTCCGCATTTCGCCCTCCGCGCGACTCGCCGGGGAGAGAACGACTGTGGCCCCGATCCTCGCGGGATCGGGGCCACAGTGCGTGTCGTGTGCGGTCGGTCAGTTCGCCGCGGCGGGCACCCATCGGGTGGGCATGGTCGCCGTTCGCTTGCGGATGGTCGCGAAGCTGTGGCGGGCGGGGGTCAGCACGCTGGCGAACCAATTGCGGCGATGCTCTGCGAGCGCCGTGGCCACCTCGGGAATGAGGATCGCGTGGACGCCGTTCTCCATGCCGAGACGGTGCCGACCGGGACGGGTCGGATTGCTGCGCATGAGCTGCTCCTACTCGCTTCGCGTATCGGCTGGTCGGACGGTCGAGGACAGGCTATCCGACCAGGTCGCGGAACCACGCCATTTGGTCCGTTGATGATCTTCGGCGTGTTTGGTGCGACACTGGTCGGCGTGTTGAGAGTGGGCCTCACCGGAGGCATCGGAGCCGGCAAGTCGACCGTGTCGAAGGTTCTCGCGAACCTGGGTGCGGTCATCGTGGACGCGGATCTCATCGCCCGAGAGGTCGTCGAGCCGGGAACGCCCGGCCTCGCGGCGCTCGTCGATGCGTTCGGGGACGACATCCTGCACGCGGACGGCTCCCTGAATCGTCCGGCGCTGGCGGAGAAGGCATTCGGCAGCGACGAGTCGCGGCTGCTGCTCAACTCGATCCTGCATCCCCGGATCGGACAGCGCACCGCGGAACTCGTCGAGGGGGCGAGCGCCGACGGCATCGTCGTGCAGGACATCCCGCTGCTCGTGGAGGGCCGGATGGGGCCCGCCTTCAACCTCGTGGTGGTCGTCTACGTCGACGTCGAGGAGCGGGTCCGTCGCCTCGTCGAACTGCGGGGAATGCCCGAGGTCGACGCGCGGGCGCGCATCGCGGCGCAGGCGACGGACGAGCAGCGCCGGGCCACCGCCGACGTCTGGCTCGACAACTCCGGTGCGCCCGAGCTGATCGAGGCGCAGGTGCGGGCGCTCTACACCGATCGGCTCGTCCCGTTCGAAGCGAACCTGCGCAGCCGCACCGTCGTCGGGGTGCCGCCCGTGCTGCGGCCGGCGGACCCGGGTTGGGCGGGGCAGGGACACCGGCTGGTCGAGCGTCTGCGCGCGGTGTGCGGGGGCGGCGCGGTGCGCATCGATCATGTCGGCTCCACTGCGGTGCCGGGGCTCGACGCACGCGACCTCATCGACATCCAGATCACCGTCTCGGATCTCGCGGCCGCGGCCGAGTTGACCGAGCCGTTGGCGGCAGCCGGATTCCCGCCGATTCCCGCGGCGACGCACGACGAACCGAAGCCCGTGTACGGCGTCGGGGGAGAGGCTGATCCGGCGCTGTGGGACAAGCGCACACACGGCGGCGCCGATCCCGGCCGGCCGGTGGAGATCAGTGTCCGCGTCGACGGCTGGCCCGGACAACGATTCGCGCTGCTCCTGAGGGACTGGCTCCGCGCGGACGAGCACGCGCGCGACGAGTTCCTCGAGGTCAAACGGACCGCGGCGGAGAAGGCTGCGCTCGAGGACGGCGACGCGACCGTCATCTACTCCCGGGCGATGGCGCCCTGGTTCGACCGCGGTTACCAGCGGGCGTGGGAGTGGGCGGAGTCGACCGGGTGGGCGGCCGGCGACTGACTTCTCGTTCGTTCCCGCCCGTCCGACCCGGCGACGATTGCAGGTGAGTGACGCCCGCGTTCGTCGGAGAAGGCCGTCCCGGCCGCCGCCTAGCCCCAGCCGTGCAGGACGATCTTGCCGGTGGTGCGGCCTGTCTCGACGGCCTCGTGTGCCTGGCGCAGGGTGGCGGCACTGATCGGAGTCAAAGTACGGGCGGTGGTGGGACGCACGATGCCGTCGTCGACGAGTTGCGAGACCCTGTCGAGCAGGGCGCGCTGCCGGTCCATGTCGGGCGTGCCGTAGAGCGGGCGGGTGAACATCAGCTCCCAGTGCCAGGTGATGCTCTTGTTCTTGAGTGGTTCGACGTCCCGGGGGCCGTCGTCGATGGCGACGATGTGCCCGAACGGGGCGACGACCTCGGCGTACATCGGGATCTGCCCCTCCGAGTGGGCGGTGAACATCCAGTCCACCCCTCCCGGTGCGATCCGCGCAACTTCGGCGGCCAGGTCGCCGCGATGGTTGACGGTGTGCTCCGCGCCCAGCTCGCGCACCCACTCGCGCCCCTCGGGCGTGGAGGCGGTGGCCACGACGGCGACGTTCGGCAGCAACGCCTCCGCGAGTTGCAACATCACCGATCCCACCCCGCCGGTGGCGCCGACGACCAGCAGTGTCCCGGTGGAGTTCTCGGTCAGAGCGAGCCGATCGAACAGTGATTCCCACGCGGTGATCGCGGTCAGCGGCAGCGACGCGGCGTCGGCGAACGACACGGTTGCGGGCTTGCGGCCCACGATGCGCTCGTCGACCACGTGCAGACGTTGGTTCGTGCCCGGCCGGTCGACGACGCCGGCGTAGAACACTTCGTCGCCGATCTTGTACGTGCTGACCGCCGACCCGACCGCGGTCACGGTGCCGGCGGCGTCGAATCCGAGGACCCGCAGGCCGTCCGGGGCGGCGTTGGTGCGGAGCTTGACGTCGACCGGGTTCACCGAGACGGCCTCCACTCGGACGAGCAGGTCGTGCTCACCGCAGGTGGGGAGCGGGACGTTCTCGGTGATCAGGCAGTTCTCGTCGGTGACGGGCAGGTTCTCGCGGTAGCCGATGGCAGTGGTCGTTTCGGTCATGACCCGATGATGCGATACGGGTACCAGTTACCGTCAAGGGAACATACTTCCCTTTGGGTACCATTGCTGGATGGCTGCCACGCTTCCGACCGCACCGCACGACGTCTACGCGGCGATGTGCCCGTGTCGCGACATGCTCGATCTGCTCGCCAACAAGTGGAGTGCATTGGCGATCGGCGCGCTCGAGGATGCACCGCTGCGCTTCGGGCAGCTGCGGGCCCGCTTGGAGGGCATCAGTCCCAAGGTGTTGTCCCAAGTCCTCAAGCGCCTCGAGGCGCACGGGTTGGTGGACCGCGCCGTGTTCGCCGAGGTTCCGCCGCGGGTGGAGTACAGCCTCACTGAGCTCGGTCGTGGCGCTGCTGACCCGCTGCGGCACCTGCGCACCTGGGTCGAGGCCAACGTCGACGTCCCCTGAGACGACGTCCCCTGGCCTACGGACGTCAGCGCCAACTGACCGGCATGCCCTTGGACGCCAGCCAGGCGTCCATGTCGTGACCGTGGGCGGCGATGCCGTCGACGGCTGCCACAGCCCGGCGGAAGGCCCGGTCGGCGGTCCGGGGGGAGACATAGCCGTACGCGGTCGCCGAGATCAGCTCGTCCACGTCGAGAAGCTCGGTCTCCCGGCCGGTGCGGACCACGAGATCGAGGTAATGGTCCTCGGATTTCCACACCGTGGGTCCGCGCGTGAAGTCGCCGATGTCGATGTAGTGGTTCTGATCGCGCTGGTGGTACGGGTGGTAATGGAAGATCGACGCCCGGATCCCGAGATCCGGAAGAATCCACGACTCCAGATAGTGGAACTGTGGGTGGTCGGCAGTGCGCGCCATGTACAGGCCCCACGGCTCGAGGCGGTAGTGGTCCACCGGCCGCACGAACCCCTTCGGATCGGTGTTGGTGCCCTCGGTGACGTTGAAGTACTCGATCTTGGGCCGGTGCGCCGGCGCCAGATCGACCGCCGGGAACTGGACGGAAGGTGCAGGCACCGGCGGTACGGCGGCCGTGGCGCCCGGTTCGACGTTCTCCATACAGCAAGAACGTACCGGCAAACGTCGGCACCGGCACCGCCGAAGAAGCGGGGCCGCGGGCAGCGTTATCAGAACTTGTCGGAAGGGGCGCATACCCTGGTGACATGGCGTTCGCATCCGAGCACCCCGTGGTGGCACATTCCGAGTTCCGGCCGGTCAGTGAGGTCGAACGTTCCGACGGCCGATTCCAGGTCGTCAGCGAGTACGAGCCCGCCGGCGATCAGCCGGAGGCGATCGACGAGTTGGAACGGCGGCTGCGGGCGGGCGAGAAGGACGTGGTCTTGCTCGGTGCCACCGGTACCGGAAAGTCGGCCACCACGGCGTGGCTCATCGAACGCGTCCAGCGGCCGACGTTGGTGATGGCCCCCAACAAGACGCTGGCCGCCCAGCTGGCGAACGAACTGCGCGAGATGCTGCCCAACAACGCGGTCGAGTACTTCGTCTCGTACTACGACTACTACCAGCCAGAGGCGTACATCGCGCAGACGGACACCTACATCGAGAAGGACTCGTCGATCAACGACGACGTCGAGCGTCTGCGGCATTCCGCGACGTCGAGCCTGCTGTCCCGCCGCGACGTCGTCGTGGTGGCCTCGGTCTCGTGCATCTACGGCCTCGGTACGCCGCAGTCGTACCTGGACCGGTCGATCCAGCTCGAAGTGGGCGTCGAGGTCGACCGGGACGCACTGCTGCGGTTGCTGGTCGACGTGCAGTACACCCGTAACGACATGTCCTTCACCCGCGGCTCGTTCCGGGTCCGCGGCGACACGGTGGAGATCATCCCCTCGTACGAGGAACTCGCGGTGCGCATCGAGTTCTTCGGCGACGAGGTCGAGGCGCTCTACTACCTGCACCCGCTGACCGGTGACGTGGTCCGTCAGGTCGACACGGTCCGCATCTTCCCGGCGACGCATTACGTGGCCGGCCCGGAGCGCATGGAGCGGGCGGTCAAGGACATCGAGGCCGAGCTCGAGGAGCGGCTCGCGGACCTGGAGAACCGGGGCAAGCTGCTCGAGGCACAGCGGCTGCGGATGCGCACCCAGTACGACCTCGAGATGATCAAGCAGGTCGGCTTCTGTTCCGGCATCGAGAACTACTCGCGGCACATCGACGGCCGCCCGGCCGGTTCCGCGCCCGCCACGCTCATCGACTACTTCCCGGAAGACTTCCTCCTGGTCATCGACGAGTCCCACGTGACCGTCCCGCAGATCGGCGCGATGTACGAGGGCGACATGTCCCGCAAGCGCAACCTCGTGGAGTTCGGGTTCCGGCTGCCGTCGGCGACCGACAACCGGCCGCTCACGTGGGAGGAGTTCGCGGGACGCATCGGACAGACGGTCTATCTCTCGGCCACCCCCGGACAGTACGAGCTCGGGCAGGCGGGCGGGGAGTTCGTCGAACAGGTGATCCGCCCCACCGGACTGGTCGACCCCGAGGTCATCGTCAAGCCCACCAAGGGGCAGATCGACGACCTGGTTCACGAGATCCGCGAGCGGACCGAACGCGACGAACGCGTGTTGGTCACCACCCTCACCAAGAAGATGGCGGAGGACCTCACCGACTACCTGCTCGAGCTCGGCATCCGGGTGCGGTACCTGCACTCGGACATCGACACGCTGCGACGGGTGGAACTGCTGCGGCAGCTGCGGCTGGGCGAGTACGACGTCCTCGTCGGCATCAACCTGCTCCGCGAGGGCCTCGACCTGCCCGAGGTCTCGCTGGTCGCGATCCTCGACGCGGACAAGGAAGGCTTCCTGCGCAGCACCACCAGCCTCATCCAGACCATCGGTCGTGCCGCTCGTAACGTCTCCGGGCAGGTGCACATGTACGCCGACAAGATCACCGACTCGATGCAGCGCGCGATCGAAGAGACCGAGCGCCGCCGCGAGAAGCAGATCGCGTACAACCTCGAGAAGGGCGTCGACCCGCAGCCGTTGCGCAAGAAGATTGCCGACATCCTGGACCAGGTCTACGAGGAAGCGGAGGACACCGAGGTCGGCGTCGGCGGCTCGGGCCGCAACGCAAGCCGGGGACGGCGCGCCCAGGGTGAGGCGGGACGCGCTGTCAGCGCCGGCGTCTACGAGGGGCGCGATGTGAAGGCGATGCCGCGGGCCGAACTGGCCGATCTCATCAAGGAACTCACCGACCAGATGATGAACGCGGCGCGCGATCTCCAGTTCGAGCTCGCCGGCCGGCTGCGCGACGAGATCTCCGACCTGAAGAAGGAGCTGCGCGGGATGGACGCGGCAGGCCTGAAGTAGCGCCCGCTAACGTCTTGGACCATGGACGCACATCTGGCCGGCCGAACCGCTCGCTCCCTCGAACTGCTGCACTCCCTCTCCTACTTCGCTCCCGAGGTGGAGACGGAGCTGACCGGTGTCGGACTCGAACCGGGTCGGATGACGTACTTCGCGGCGCGGTCGGCGGCCATGGGGGCGGTGGGTGCGGGCGCCGTCGCCGCCACGTTCTACAACTTCAATCCGGGGCTGATCGCGGATGCGATCCCGCGTGCCTGGACGCTCGCCGAACCACAGCGGATCGTCGCCGCGCGGTACCGCGGCGTCGACGCCGCCTACCGCTCGCTGCTCGGTGACGTCGTCTCGTCTCCCGAAATGGCGGAGGCCGCGCAGCTGGCCGCCATTGCGGCGCAGGGCATTCCCGGCGCCGAGGGACGCCCCCTGTACGCCGGTCACGCCGAACTCGAGTGGCCCGACGAGCCGCACCTGGTGCTGTGGCACGCGCTGACATTGCTGCGCGAGTACCGCGGTGACGGGCACGTCGCGGCATTGCAGACCGCCGGCCTCAGCGGTCTCGAGGCGCTCATCACCCACACCGCCGCGGGAATCGGCTTCCAGAAGAAGTTCGCGCAGAGCCGCCGGGGATGGTCGCCGTCCGAGTGGGACGATGCCGTCGGCACACTGCGCGACCGCGAACTCCTCGACGAGCGCGGCGAATTGACCGCCGACGGACGGGAGCTGCGGGAGGTCGTCGAGGATCTCACCGACGAACTGGCGGCGGCACCGTGGACCGAACTCGGCGAGGATGGCGCGGCCCGGCTGCGGTCGCTCGCGGAGCCGTGGCGAAAGTCCGTCCGCGAATCGGGACTGTTCCCGTCGTCGCTGTTCGGCCCGCGGTACGGCGAGCCGCGCTGACGGGCCGGACCGCGCGGCGCCGCTCGTGGTGGAATGGTGGCCGGGGCGGAGGCTCCACCGGGGGATGAAGCATGTCGTGCCGCAATTCCACCAGGCTTCGCGTCGATGGCGCTAATGTCAGCGCAGCGAATTGGTGATCTCGGTCGAACAGGGCACACAGCGCGTCCTCGTTCAATGCAGACATGGAGGAATGAATGAGTGCCTACCGGACCGTCGTCGTCGGAACCGATGGATCGGACTCGTCCTATCGGGCGGTGGACAAGGCCGCGGCTCTCGCCGGTGACGCCGACGCCAAGCTCGTGATCGCCTGCGCGTACTACCCGGCCGATCCCAAGGACACCGAGGCGGCGCAGGACACCCTCGGCGCGGACGCCTACCAGGTGACGGGATCGGCACCCACGTACGAGATCCTGCGTACGGCGCGCGAGCGCGCCACCTCGGCCGGGGCGAAGAACATCGTCGAGCGGGCGATCGTGGGTGCGCCGGTCGACTCGCTGCTCGCGCTGGTCGACGAGGTGGAGGCGGACCTGCTCGTGGTCGGCAACCGCGGACTCAACACCATCACCGGCCGCCTCCTCGGGTCGGTGCCGTCGGACACTGCACGCAAGTCGACGTCGGACGTGCTGATCGTGCACACGGTCCGCTGACGTTGCTCAGCAGAAGCTGCTGCGGGCCGCGTCCAACAGCAGCCGCGTCGCCGCCTCGGCGGTGAGCGCTCCACCCGACCGGCTCGCGCCGTACGCACCCGTCGGCTGCAGATGCTCGAGGATCGACGCATCGGGTGTGCCGGCAGCCGACTGCCGGCACACCCCGTCGCCGAGCGCGAACAGCGTCGCCTGCGGCACCACGTCGGGGAACCCGCTCGTCGCGAGTGCCTCCGCGTAACGCGCGACCCGGGCTTCGGTGGTCGACACCGTGGACGTCGGTACCGCGGCTGCGGCCGCGGTCTCGGCGCCGGCGGGTGCTTCGTCGATTCCGGAGCCGAGCGTGCAGCCCCCGACCAAGGCGGCTCCGAGGACACCGACCGCTCCCAGCGACGCTGCGCGCCACGCGCTCCGGAAGGTGGGCGATGGCGTCGGCATGGATCGTCGTCCTTCGCGTCGGAGGTGTGCGGGTGGCCCCGCGTGCCACTGGCACGCTACCGGCCGAGCGCTCCGGAGATCACCCGGACCACCGATCAGCCGGCCGACGACACGACCGTCGCATCGAGGGACGCCAGCACGCTGGGCAGCGGCCGGGAGTGGACGATGCCGAGACGCTGGGTCGCGCGGGTGAGCGCGACGTAGAGATCGTTGAGGCCGCGCGGCGACTCGTCGAGCAGATCCTGGGGCTCGACGACGAGTACCGAGTCGAACTCGAGGCCCTTGGCGTCCCTGACGGTGAGCACGCTGACCGAGTCCGAGCGCAGGTCCGCCAGCTGCTCGACGTGCTCGTGGCCCGCGAGGACTGCGGTCAGCCCGGGCCCGGTCTCGTCGGCCACCCGCCGTCGCACCTCGTCCAGGACCTCGGATTCGTCCACCGACTGCGCCCACGGCGGGAAGCCCGATTCCCGCACGGAGCGGGGAACCGCCTGACTCGGATCGATCTCCGCGAGCACCCGGTGTGCGAGTTCCATGATCTCCGCGGGCGTCCGGTAGTTGACCGTCAGCTCGGTGAGCTTCCACCGCTGAGCGACGTACGGCCCGAGCACGTCCTGCCACGACGAGCTGCCCGCCGGATCGCCGGTCTGGGCGGTGTCGCCGACCAGCGTCATCCAGCGGTTCGGGATGCGCCGCATCAGCATGCGCCACGCCATCTCCGACAGCTCCTGCGCCTCGTCGACGATCACGTGGCCGTAGGTCCAGGTGCGGTCCGCGGCCGCGCGTTCGGCGGTGGTGCCGTGCCGGCCCATCTCGTGGCGCTCGGCGAGCTGGCTGGCGTCGATCAGGTCGTAGGCCATGAGGATCTCGGGATCGAGTTCGTCCTCGAGGTCCTGCGGCGCCGACCCGGTCAGGATGTCCAGCGCGCCCTGGGCGTCGGCGATCTGCGCGCGCCAACGGCGTTGTGCGCGTTCACGTTCCGCAGCGTCGTCGACGCCGAGCAGCTCGGCGAGTTCGTCGAGCAGCGGCGCGTCGGGCGCGCTGAACCCGACCCCCGCCGTGCGCAGCAGGGTCGCGCGCTCGTCGTCGGTGAGCCCGGGCGCGGCCGAGGCGAGGCGCTCGGGGGAGCGCAGGAGGTCGGTGAGGACCTGCTGCGGCGTCAGCTCCGGCCACAGCGCGTCGAGCGCCGCCATGATCGCGGGGTCCTCCCGCATCTCGTCCCGCATGTCCGCGATGTCGTCTCGGCTGAGCAGGTTGGCGCCGTCGACGACGTTCTTGCCGAGCGTGGCCGCCAGCTGGTCGGCGAGAGCCTCGATCGCGGCGGAGACGAAGATCGGCCGTGCCAGGTTGTGCGGTCGCCGCGACGACCGCGCGCGTCCGCGCGCCCGCGTGACGATCTTGCGGTCCAGCGTGATCGGGTAGCTGTCGAACCGCAGCTCGATCGGCGCCCGGGGCACCTCCTGCCGGTCGCGCACCGCCTTCTTGAGGATGTCGATCATCGCGAGCGAGCCCTTCAACGCGCCCGCGGCCAGCGTGTCCTCCCGGGTCGCGCGCACCCCCGGGTAGAGGTCACCGATGGTCGAGAGCAGCACCCCGGTCTCGCCGAGCGAGGGCAGGACCTGGCCGATGTAGTCGAGGAAGGTCTCGTTGGGGCCGATGATGAGCACGCCGGACTTCTCCAGCTGCTGCCGGTACGTGTACAGCAGGTAGGCCGCGCGGTGCAGGGCGACCGCCGTCTTCCCGGTTCCCGGTCCGCCCTGCACGACCAGTGCGCTCTTGTGGTTCGAGCGGATGATCGCGTCCTGTTCGCTCTGGATGGTCTCGACGATGTCGTGCATCTGGCCGGTGCGGGCCGCGTTGAGCGCGGCCAGCAGAGCGCTCTCGCCCGCGACACCGCCGGCCGCGGCGCTGTCGCCGTTCCGCTCTGCCGCCGTCAGGTCCAGGTACTCGTCGTTGAGCGCGGTCACCGTGCGGCTGCGGGACCGGATGTGGCGGCGCCGGGTGACGCCGTCGGGCGCGGCCGGCGTGGCGAGGTAGAAGGGACGCGCGAGCGGCGCCCGCCAGTCGAGCAGCAGGGTCTCGTAGTCGTTGGCCTCGTCGAGGATGCCGATCCGGCCGATGTAGCGGGGTTCGTCGTCGTCGGCGACGTCGATGCGACCGAAGCACAGGCCGTTCTCCGCGGCGTCGTACCGCGCGAGGTCCTCGGTGTACATCTGCGTGAAGGACTCGCGTTCGCTGCGGGCCTGCGGGGTGCCCCCGGTCTGCAGGAGAACCTGGCCGAGGCGGTTCTGGGCGTACGCGCGCAGCGAGTCCAGCCGCTCGTACAGCGTCGAGACATACCCCTGCTCGTGCTCGAGATCGGGGTGGACGTGGGCCTCGTCGGGCAAGAGGTCTCCTAGGTCGGGGGACGGCAGAAAGCGCCCAAGCATTCTAGTGCGACGGAGGAATTCGCGCAGATCCGCTGGTGACGAGCGCCCGACCCGCACCCACCGACGTGCATGGCGGGGGCGGGCAGCGGGTGCCCGGTGTCGGACCGGATCTGCCCGCAAACCGGAGAGGAGCGAAAATGACCTCCACCAGTGTGCAACCCACCAGTGCGTCGGGGCCCGACGCGACACCGTTCCACACCGTCGACCCCTATACCGGCCGATCGATCAGGGAGTATCCGTACCTGGTCGGCGAGCAGCTCGACGAGATCGTGGAGCGGGCGGCGACAGCGTTCGAACTGTGGCGCGACGAACCCGTGGAGCGTCGCGCGCACGTGCTCTCGCGGGCCGCCGAACTCGTGCGCGAACGGAAGGAGGACCTGGCCGCGTCGGTGACTCGGGAGATGGGCAAGCTCATCGAGGAGGCGCGGGACGAGGTGGATCTCGCCGCGGCGATCTTCCAGTACTACGCCGAGAAGGGGCCCGACTTCCTCCGCCCCCGGACGCTCGAGGTGGACGAGGGCAGCGCCGAACTGGTCAACGAGCCGATCGGCGTCCTGCTGGGAATCGAGCCGTGGAACTTCCCGCTCTACCAGGTGGCGCGGTTCGCGGCCCCGAACCTGCTGCTGGGCAACGTGATCCTGCTCAAGCATTCGAGCTCGTGTGCCCAGACCGCGCTCGAGCTCGAGAAGCTTCTCGCGGATGCCGGAGCGCCCGAGGGGGTCTACAACAACGTGTTCCTGCAAGTTCCCGACATCGAACGGGTGGTCTCCCATCCCGCCGTCCAGGGGACGTCGCTGACCGGGAGCGAGCGCGCCGGCGCATCGCTCGCGGAGATCTCCGGCCGCCACCTCAAGAAGTGCGTGCTCGAGCTCGGCGGTAGCGACCCCTTCGTGGTGCTCGACGTCGACGACCTCGACGGCACGCTCGACGCGGCCGCCGCCGGGCGGCTCGGGAACACCGGCCAGAGTTGTGTCGCGTCCAAGCGTTTCATCGTCCCCGACGCGATCTACGACCGGTTCGTGGACGGACTCACCCGCCGGTTCTCCGACCTGGTCGTGGGTGACCCCACGGATCCGGCGACCACGCTGGGACCGCTGTCATCGGAGGACGCGGCGCAGAAACTGCTCGAGCAGGTCGAGGATGCGGTCGACAAGGGGGCCACGGTGACGGTCGGCGGATCCCGTCCTCAGGAGCGGGGCCCGGACGGCAAGGGCGCTTTCGTCGACGCGACCGTGCTGACGGACGTGACACCGGAGATGCGGGCCTTCGAGGAGGAGCTCTTCGGTCCCGTCGCGGTCGTCTACCGGGTGGCGGACGAAGACGAGGCCGTCTCGCTCGCCAACTCGACACGGTTCGGTCTGGGCGGCACGGTCTTCGGCTCGGACGAGGCCCGCGCCCGCGCGGTCGCCGAGCGGATCCGCAGTGGGATGGTGTGGATCAACCATCCCACGGCGACCGCACCGGAGCTCCCGTTCGGCGGGGTGAAGAGCTCGGGGTTCGGCCGCGAACTCAGTGACCTCGGCCTGTTCGAGTTCGCGAACCGCAAGCTGATCCGCTCCGTCCCGGCCACCGCCGGAGTCGAACACGCCGCCACCGGGTAGGCGCGGGCATGGCGACATTGCGCTCCGACACCGAAGTCGTCCGTGAGCTGCTCGACCGGGCGGGCCGGACGTACGCGCGGGACGCGGAGATCACGCTGAAGGACACCCCGGAGCCGCTGTTCCAGCTCCTGGTTCTGGCGATGTTGCTCAGCGCCCGCATCTCCGCCGAGATCGCGACGCAGGCGGCCCGCGAGTTGTTCGCCGCGGGCTGGCGCACACCCGAGTCGATGGTCCGGGCCCCGCGCGGCCAGGTGATCGCCGCATTGAAGCGAGGCCGTTACTCCCGGTACGACGAGAGCACGGCCACGCGCCTGCGGAAGGCGGCCGAGCGGGTCCGGGACGAGTACGACGGTGATCTGCGGGGACTCGCGGAACGCAGCGGGCACGACGAGAAGGCGGCCGCGCGGCTGCTCCAGGAGTTCGACGGCATCGGCCCGGTCGGTGCCGAGATCTTCCTGCGGGAGGTCCAGGACACATGGACGTGGTTGCGGCCGCACCTGGACGAGCGCACCCTCGCGGGTGCCACGGAACTGCAGCTGCCTCGCGATCCCGACGCGCTCACCGAGCTCGCCGGGGCCAGCGAGATGGCGCCGCTCGCCGCGGCCCTGGTCCGGGTGACGCTCGACTCGAAGCTGCGGGACGAGGTGCTGGCTGCCCCGGGCTGATGCCCGTTCGGCAACGCCGAGGGCGGCGCCCCCGATTCCATCGTCGGCTCGATTGCCGCCGATGGGCTCGGAGTGCGCCGCCCTCGGAGTGTGCTGCGTGCTGCCGCGGCGGATCAGTTCTGCAGTTCGGCAGCCTTGGCGCGCGCGGTGGCGAGGGCGCGCTCGGCCTGCTTACGGGCCTTCTTGCTGACGACCTCGCTCTGGTCACCGGCGGTGGCGAGGGCGCGCTCGGCCTGCTTGCGCGCCTTCTTGCTGACGACCTCGCTCTGCGCACCGGCGGTCGCGAGCGCCCGTTCGGCCTGCTTACGGGCCTTCTTGCTCAGGACTTCGCTCTGCTCGCCGGCGTTCGCCGCCCATTCCGCGCCGCGTTCGCGGGCCAGGTGAGCGAACTCGGTGCCCCGCTCGCGGGCCAGCTCGGCGAGCACGGGACCGCGTTCGCGCGCCACCTCACCGAGTTCGGCGCCGCGCTCCTTCGCCAGATGCGCCAGCGCCGCGCCGCGCTCGCGAGCGGTGTCGAGCAGGTCTCCGCCACGATCGCCGGCCTGCTCGGACGCCGCACGGACCCGCTCGGCGACGCTGTGGAGCGTGTCGCTGTCCGGGCCGTGGTTGTTGCTGGAGAGGACCTCGCTGACGGTCGCCTGCGCCTTCCGGGCGGCACGGCGGCCCCGCCAGCCCAGCGACGGCTTGCCCTCGGTGTCGACCGCCGCGATGAGCAGGCCGCCCAGCATCGTCATGTTCTTGAAGAACTGCATGCGCTGCATGGCGCGCTGCTGCGGGTCGTCGACATTCCAGAAGTCGTGACCGGCGACCGTCGTGGGAATGAGCGTCCCGGCAAGCGCCAGCGACGACGCGCGCGGCGCCTTGCCGAGCGCCAGCAGCACGCCGGCACCCACCTGGACCGCTGCGTTGATCTTCACGAGCGTTTCGGGGTCCGACGGAACCTTCTCGGTGACTGCACCCGGCAGCGTCCCCATGGATTTCTCGATCAGCGCGCCGGCGGCCTCAGCCTTCGGCGACGGGCTCCGCAGTGAGTCGATGCCCCCGGCGATGAACACCGTGGACAGCAATGGGCGGGCAATTCGGCGGACGATCATGATGAGTGGCCTCCCTACCTGGATTGTGATTCCACCGTATCCAGGTAGGTGGCGATCGGCACGGCACCGACGGACCGCACGGGATTCACCAGCCGCGTTCGCGCCACTCCTGCAGATGCGGACGCTCCGCACCGAGCGTGGAGTCCTTGCCGTGACCGGGGTAGAAGGGGGTGTCGTCGGGAAACCGGTCGAACAGCTTCGACTCGACGTCGTTCATCAACGACGTGAACCGTTCGGCGTCCGGGGTCTTGCCCACACCGCCGGGGAACAGCGAGTCGCCGGTGAAGAGGTGCACACGACCGGTACCGCCCTGTTCGGTGAGGGCCAGCGTGATTCCGCCCGGCGTATGGCCGCTCAGGTGGATCACCTCGAGCGTGAGATCGCCCACCGTGATCGTGTCCCCGTCCTCGAGGCTGCGGTCGGGATGGACCGAGAGGATCTCGGAGTCGAGGGGATGCGCCGCCGTCGGACGGCCGGTCTTCTCGGTCACCTCGGCCAGGGCGAACCAGTGGTCGTGATGTTGGTGCGTCGTCACGATGAGCTCGAGCTGCGGCGCCTGCTCCTCGATGAGCCGAACGATGCGGTCCGCATCGTTCGCGGCGTCGATGAGCAGCGACTTTCCGGTCGCCGTGCACGTGACGAGGTACGTGTTGTTGTCCATGGGACCGACGGACATCTTGGTGATCGTCGCGCCGGGAACGGTGCGACGCTGAGCGCCCGACGTCCCGGAGAGATCGCCCGTGTAGTCGTCGTCGATGGTGATGCTCTGCTGCTCCATGATCGGGAGGCTACCGTCGAATGTCGGTGCCGACGCGCAGCCGACTCCCGCTGTCGGTGTTCATCGCGAAACCTGCTGGTCGGAGAGTTTGTCGGTGCCCGCGCCTACCATGGGCTGCGCCGGACGAGTGTCCGTGCGACGGCCGAACCGAGAAGGGACTACGTGTGGCGGATCGCCTGATCGTGCAAGGTGCACGTGAGCACAATCTGCGAGGAATCAATCTCGATCTGCCGCGCGACAGCATGATCGTCTTCACCGGTTTGTCCGGGTCGGGCAAGTCCAGTCTTGCGTTCGACACGATCTTCGCCGAGGGACAACGCCGCTACGTCGAATCGCTGTCGGCGTACGCGCGGCAGTTCCTGGGGCAGATGGACAAGCCCGACGTCGATTTCATCGAGGGGCTCTCGCCCGCGGTCTCGATCGACCAGAAGTCGACCAACCGCAATCCGCGCTCCACCGTCGGCACCATCACCGAGGTGTACGACTATCTCCGCCTGCTGTACGCCCGCGCCGGCACGGCGCACTGCCCGGTGTGCGGCGAGCAGATCGCCCGGCAGACACCGCAACAGATCGTCGACCAGGTCCTCGAGATGGACGAGGGCACGAAGTTCCAGGTCCTCGCGCCGGTGGTCCGCACCCGCAAGGGCGAGTTCGTCGACCTGTTCGAGCAGCTCAACACCCAGGGATACTCGCGAGTCCGCGTCGACGGTGTGGTGTACCCGCTGACCGACCCGCCCAAGCTCAAAAAGCAGGAGAAGCACGACATCGAGGTGGTCGTGGACCGCCTCACCGTCAAGGCCAGCGCCAAGCAGCGGCTCACCGATTCCGTCGAGACGGCCCTGCGACTGGCCGAGGGCATCCTCGTGCTGGACTTCGTCGACCGCGACGAGGACGCCCCCGACCGGGAGCGCCGATTCTCCGAGAAGCTGGCGTGTCCCAACGGTCACGCGCTGTCGATCGACGATCTCGAGCCGCGGTCCTTCTCCTTCAACTCGCCGTACGGCGCGTGCCCCGAGTGCACGGGCCTCGGCATCCGCAAGGAGGTGGACCCGGATCTGGTCGTGCCGGATCCGGAGCTGAGTCTCGACGAGGGGGCGATCGCCCCGTGGTCGATGGGGCAGAGCGCCGAGTACTTCGGCCGACTGCTCTCGGGCCTGGGCGACATCATGGGCTTCGACATGAAGACGCCCTGGAACAAGCTGCCGGCCAAGGCGCGCAAGGCGATCCTCCAGGGCAGCACCGACCAGGTGCACGTGCGGTACAAGAACCGGTACGGGCGGACCCGGTCCTACTACGCCGAGTTCGAGGGCGTGATGCCGTTCCTGCACCGCCGGCTGGAACAGACCGAGTCCGAGCAGATGAAGGAACGCTACGACGGGTACATGCGGGACATCCCGTGCCCTGCCTGCAACGGCGCCCGGCTCCGTCCGGAGATCCTGTCGGTGACCGTGGCTGCGGAGGGGTACGGCCCGAAGTCGATCGCGCAGGTGTGCGAGCTGTCCATCGCGGACTGCTCGGCGTTTCTGGGCAGCCTCACGCTGGGCGCCCGCGAGGAAGCGATCGCGGGCCAAGTGCTCAAGGAGGTCCAGGCGCGTCTCGGGTTCCTCCTCGACGTCGGGCTCGACTACCTGTCGCTGGCGCGTGCCGCGGGCACCCTGTCCGGCGGCGAGGCGCAGCGCATCCGGCTCGCCACGCAGATCGGTTCCGGTCTCGTCGGCGTCCTGTACGTCCTCGACGAACCCTCGATCGGCCTGCACCAGCGTGACAATCGTCGGCTCATCGAAACCCTCACGCGGCTCCGCGATCTCGGCAACACGCTGATCGTCGTCGAGCACGACGAGGACACGATCCGGGCGTCGGACTGGGTCGTCGACATCGGCCCGCTGGCCGGTGAGCACGGTGGCCGGGTCGTGCACAGCGGACCCTACGAGAAGTTGCTCACCAACGCCGAATCCCTTACGGGCGCCTACCTGTCCGGACGCAGCACCATCGACGTCCCGGCCGAGCGCCGGGCCGTCGACCGCAAGCGTCAGGTCACCGTCGTGGGGGCGCGGGAGAACAACCTGAAGGGCATCGACGTCAGCTTCCCGCTCGGAGTGCTCACGTCGGTCACCGGGGTCTCGGGATCGGGCAAGTCCACGCTCGTCAACGACATCCTCGCGACCGTGATGGCGAACAAGCTCAACGGCGCACGTCAGGTCCCGGGCCGGCACACCCGGATCAACGGTCTCGACCAGCTCGACAAGCTGGTCCAGGTGGACCAGTCGCCCATCGGACGCACCCCGCGGTCGAACCCGGCGACGTACACCGGCGTGTTCGACAAGATCCGCACGTTGTTCGCCGCGACCACCGAGGCCAAGGTGCGGGGTTACCAGCCGGGACGGTTCTCGTTCAACGTCAAGGGCGGCCGTTGCGAGGCATGTTCCGGCGACGGCACGCTCAAGATCGAAATGAACTTCCTGCCGGACGTCTACGTGCCGTGCGAGGTGTGCCACGGCGCCCGCTACAACCGCGAGACGCTCGAGGTGCACTACAAGGGCAAGACGATCGCGGAAGTGCTCGACATGCCGATCGAGGAGGCGGCCGAGTTCTTCGAACCCGTCACGTCCATCCACCGCTACCTGAAGACCCTGGTGGAGGTCGGTCTCGGCTACGTGCGGCTGGGCCAGCCGGCGCCGACGCTGTCCGGTGGTGAAGCGCAGCGCGTGAAGCTCGCGGCGGAGTTGCAGAAGCGCTCGACCGGGCGCACCGTCTACGTTCTCGACGAGCCGACGACCGGCCTGCACTTCGAGGACATCCGCAAGCTCCTCAAGGTGGTCGGCGGGCTCGTCGACAAGGGCAACACCGTCATCGTCATCGAGCACAACCTCGATGTCATCAAGACGTCGGACTGGGTCATCGACATGGGACCCGAGGGCGGGTCCGGCGGCGGCACCGTGGTCGCGGAAGGAACCCCGGAGGACGTGGCGGCGGTTCCGCAGAGTTACACCGGGCGCTTCCTCGCGGAAGTCCTTGCAGCGCCGGCGGTCCCCGAGAACGGGGCCGCACCCCGTCGCACCGCGGCGGGCAAGACCGGACCGGCTCCGCGCAAGCGGGCCCGCAAGGCGGCCGCGGTCGGGTAGCCCCGGGGTCGGCTCGGTGCGGGTCGGCATCTGCAGACCGGTGACGGCGGCGGGATTCACGGAAGTCCCACCGCCGTCGGCGTCTCGGTCGACTGCTCGCCCCCGGGACCGGCCATGTGAGCGACCGCACGCGGTCCGGCGGCACCGGCCGGCGCGGAGGCGGGGGTAAACTCTTCGTTGCACGAAGTTATGTCCGGGGTCCGTCGGTGACCCCCAAGCATTGGGTCCGAGTGTCGGCGGGGACTGGTGGGTCGCCGACACAACCGCTTCGGCGACCCCATGTGACGGAAAGCTTCCATGTCTGTGCAAGTCTCACCTCGCGCTGCTCAGCGGCGCGCCCGCAATCCCTTCGCTCAACTCGGGGCCGCGGCCGGGTGGTCGTTTCTCCCCATCGGCCTTCTCGCGCGTCTCCCGTTCGCGATGCTGACCCTGGGCATCAGCAGTTACGTTGCGCTCGTTCGGGATTCGTACTCGCAGGGAGGAGTCGCCGCGGGCTGCTACGCGGCCGGCGCGGCCGTGGGGACCGCAGTGGTCGGCGCGTGTGCCGATCGGTTCGGCCAGCGGCGTCTCGTCCTCGTCCTCGCGGTCGTCAACACCCTGCTCGTAGTGGCGACACTCGCCGCAGCGCACGGGCAGGGGATGGCGTTACTTCTGATCGCCGCGGCGTTCTGCGGTTTCACCGTTCCGCCGGTCGGCCCCCTCTCCCGGGTCCGGTGGACCGCGCTGATCCGCCGCTCGGTGACGGGTGATCGCGCCCGGGTGCAGGGCGCGGCCTTCAGCTACGAAACCCTGGCCGACGAGATGACGTTCGTGTTCGGTCCGGTGCTCATCGGGGTGCTCGCGGTCTTCGCGCCCGCTGCACCGCTGGCCGTGTGTGCCGTGCTGACCCTGGTGTTCGGAATCCTGTTCGCGGTGCATCCGACCGCCGGTGTCGCGGCCGCCGCAGCACGAACGGTCGACGCCGGGGTGGCGTCCCTGCGCGAGTTCGCGCGCGCGAACCAAGTGCTCCTGGTCCTGGCGATGCTGACGATCGGATCGCTGCTCGGCGCCGCGTCGACGGCGGTGGTGGCGTTCGCAGGCGAGAACGGGAGCACGCAGGGCGCCGGCTTCATCTACGCGGGGTTCGGCATCGGTTCGGGGGCGGCGTCGGTGGGCATGGTCGTGGTGTCGCAGAAGATCGGCCTGCACGCGCGTTGGATCGCCGGAGCAGTGTGGGCGGTGGCCGTGTCGGCGGTACTGCCGTTCATCGACTCCGCTGTCGTCCTCGCCGCTCTGCTCTGCCTGCTCGGCGTGGGAGTCGGCCCCGTGATCGTGTCCATCTATCGCATCGCCGCCGATTCCACGCCGCGGGGCCGGAACACCGTGCAGATGACTATTCTCTCGGGATCGTTGATCGGTGGAAACGCCATCGGTGCGCCGCTAGCGGGCGCGGTCGCGGACTCGTTCGGTTCCGCGCCGGCGTTCGCCGTCGTCCTCTGCGGGTGCGTGGTGCTGGCGTGCACGGGCGTGGGTTCGGGACTGCTCGACAGGCGAGCCCGCCGCGTCTTGTGAGCGGTCCGCGGCTTCGCGTGTCCGGAGGCCGATCGCGGCGGTAGCGTGCCGTCATGGACCTCCGCCACGACGTCGCCGGTTCCGGCCCCACGCTCGTGCTCGTGCACGGCATCGTCGACCGCCGGCAGGCCTGGACCGCGGTGGTGGACCGCTTGACGCCCTACCGCCGGGTGGTCACCGTCGACCTTCCAGGACACGGGGAGTCCGCTGCTCTTGCCGACGGCGAGGAGGTGTTGGACGGACTTCTCGACGAGCTGACCCGCTTCGTCAGGTCCGTGACACCGGCCGGGGAACGCCCGCACGTCGCGGGCAACTCGCTCGGAGGGTTTCTCGCGCTCGGCCTCGCCGCCCGCCGAGAGGCGGCCTCGGCGACCGCGTTGTCGCCGGCCGGGTTCTTCGTCAACCACGCCGATCAGGTCCGCACCGAGTGGACCTTCCGGGCGCTGCGTTCACTCACCCGCGCGATGGGATCGCGGATGCCCGCCGCCATGGCGTCCCGGGTGGTGCGCTATCCCTCGTTGGCCGCGTTCTACGGCCACCCGGCCCGGGTGTCGTACGAGGACGCGGTGACCGGAGCGCGGTCGCTCGCGACGAATGCTCTGGTGGACCGCACCATGGCCGCGACCTTCGACCTCCCGGCGTCCGTGGATCCGGAGATTCCGGTGACCGTCGCGTGGGGCCGCCGGGACCTGATCCTGCCGGTGTACCAGGCGCGGCGGGTGCGGCGCGTGTTCCCGCAGGCGCGGGTGATGGTGCTACCCGGGATCGGGCACGTTCCGATGACCGACGATCCGGAGTTGATCAGCACGATTCTGCTCGGCGGCAGCGTGACGCCGTCGTCCTGAGTCCGCACCGGCCGCCGGCCGTCGCCCAGGGGGAAAGAAACGGCGGCGGGAGCTGCTGCTCCCGCCGCCGTGACTTCTGCAGCCGTTACTGGCCGCCGCCGCCCTGCTGCTGCTCCGAGGAAGCGCTCAGCAGGCCCGACAGAAGCCCGGTGATGTCGAGGTCGCCCTTGGTGACGGCGTCGATCAGGGCGCTGAAGAGGGAAGAAACGGATCCCATGGTGTGGCTCCTTCGGTTCGGCCCCCGGTCGGGGCGGTAGGGGAAATGCACGTATTCGACAGCCAGCCGAACGCTACCAATGTGGCAACTGTTACGGGTGGGAATCGCAATGCGAGGCCCCGGCCGTGGCTGGGACCGCGACGCGACTCGCCGCAAGCGGCTCAGCGTGACGCGACTCCCCGCAGGCGGCTCAGTAGACGGGTCCGGTGTACTTCTCGCCGGGGCCCTTGCCGGGCTCGTCCGGGTGCGCGGAGGTCTCCCGGAAGGCGCGCTGCAGTGCCTGCAGGCCCTCGCGGATCGGGCCGGCATGGGGGCCCAGGTACTCCACCGAGGCGGTGACGAGTCCGGCGAGTGCGGTGATGAGCCGGCGCGCCTCGTCGAGGTCGAGCTGCGGGCTCTTCTCCGGCTCGGGATCGGACAACCCGAGCTTCTCGGCCGCCGAACTCATCAGCATGACGGCGGCGCGGCTGATCACCTCGATCGCGGGGACGTCGGCGAGTTCGCGGACGTCGGAGAGATCGTCCTCGGCGTGCTGGACGGCTTCGGCCGGGTCGGGATTCTGCGTCATGTCTGCCAGGATTCCATCGACGGTGGTCGCCGGTACGGTCGGGTCGTGGCCGCCGGCGCGATTCGAAACGGTGCGCCGGAGGTGCTACGCTGTTCGTCACGACCGCCCTCGGCCTTCGGCCAGGGCAGCAAAGTGGAGTCCGACTCCCACCTCTGCGCGGCACCTGGCGGTGCGGTTCAGTGGTCCGGTCGCCGCCCGGATGCTTCCGCAGGGAAGTGTCGGGTGGCTCCTTCCAGTACGTGAAGGGGTGCCGCTCCCGGCTTCGGGGCGGTATCGCACCGGTCGACATCGGGCCCCGCACGGCGAGTTTCTCGCCGACGCGGGGCTTTCTTGTTGGGGATCGAGGGCGCACGGGGCTGCGGCGCGGTCAAAGGACTGCACCGCACTACCTAGGAGGCCACATCAGCACTGAGACCCGCATCAACGAGCGCATCCGAGTTCCCGAGGTTCGCCTCATCGGACCCGGGGGTGAGCAGGTTGGGATCGTGCGTGTCGAGGATGCGCTGCGCGTAGCACTCGAGGCCGACCTCGACCTGGTCGAGGTGGCTCCCGATGCCCGTCCGCCGGTCTGCAAGATCATGGACTACGGCAAGTTCAAGTACGAGACGGCGCAGAAGGCGCGCGAGTCGCGGAAGAACCAGCAGCAGACCGTCATCAAGGAGCAGAAGCTCCGCCCGAAGATCGACGACCACGACTACGAGACCAAGAAGCGGAACGTCATCCGCTTCCTCGAGGCGGGCTCGAAGGTCAAGGTCACGATCATGTTCCGTGGTCGCGAGCAGTCTCGTCCCGAGCTCGGGTTCCGCCTGCTCCAGCGTCTCGGCGCGGATGTCGCGGACCTCGGCTTCGTGGAGACCTCCGCGAAGCAGGACGGCCGCAACATGACCATGGTTCTTGCGCCGCACAAGGGTGCGAAGACCCGTGCGAAGGCCCAGGAGGGCGCCCAGGCCACGCAGGCGAAGCCCGCGACCGGTGACGGTGGCGCGCCTCCCGCGCCCAGCGCCTGACCCGACCACTCGACGCAAGACCGAAGTACGTAAGACACAAGAACTGAGGACTCCATGCCCAAGTCGAAGACCCACAGTGGCACCGCGAAGCGATTCAAGGTGTCCGGTAGCGGAAAGATCCTGCGCCAGAAGGCCGGACGTCGCCACCTGCTCGAGCACAAGAGCTCGCGCGTGACCCGTCGTCTGGACGGCAAGGCCGTCGTCGCCGACCAGGATGCTCCCCGCATCAAGCGTCTGCTCGGCATCTGAGCTCTTCCCCTACTTGACCGCAAGGGGCACGTCTGTGCCCCGACAGATTGACAGGATTTTGCAGTGGCACGCGTAAAGAGGGCTGTCAACGCCCAGAAGAAGCGTCGTTCGATTCTCGAGGCCTCGAGCGGCTACCGCGGACAGCGTTCGCGCCTGTACCGCAAGGCGAAGGAGCAGCAGCTCCACTCGATGACCTACGCCTACCGTGACCGTCGCCAGCGCAAGGGCGACTTCCGGAAGCTGTGGATCGCTCGTATCAACGCTGCGGCTCGCGCCAACGACATCACCTACAACCGCTTCATCCAGGGCCTCAAGGCTGCGGGTGTCGAGGTGGACCGCAAGATCCTCGCCGAGCTCGCCGTCTCCGACGCCGAGGCATTCGCCGGTCTGGTCGCGGTCGCGAAGGCAGCCCTGCCGGCCGACGTCAACGCTCCGGCCGGAGAAGCGGCCTGAGTCAGCAGTTCCGGAATCGACCCGTGGACCCGTTCACCGAACGGACTCCGCGGGTCGTTTCTGCTGTCAAGCTCCTGCGCGGCGCAGAGCGCAGGAAGACGGGACGATTCCTCGCGGAGGGCGAGAACTCGGTCGCCGAGGCCCTCGCCGGCGGGGTGGTGCACGAGGTGTTCTTCACCGAGCGCGCGGGGGAGCGCTACCGCGAGCTGATCGACGACGCCCGCGCCGCCGGGATCCCCGCGTCGCTGGTCACCGACCGGGCGATCCGCGGCCTGAGCGACACCGTCACCCCGCCCGGTGTGGTCGCCGTGTGCGACCTGCTCGACGTGCCGCTCACACGCGCGATCACGGCCGAGGCCCGTCTGCTCGCGGTCCCGGTGGCGATCGCCGAACCGGGCAACGCCGGAACCGTCATCCGAGTGGCCGACGCGGTCGGCGCCGACGCGGCCATCCTCGCCGGTGACAGTGTCGACCCCCACAACGGCAAGTGCGTCCGGTCCTCGGCCGGAAGCCTGTTCCACCTGCCGATCGTGCGCGAGCGCGACACCGGCACCGTTCTGACGGCACTGGCCGACGCCGGCATCCAGGTGCTCGCGACGGCGGCGGACGGTGAAGTCGACCTCGACGACGCCGACGAACTCCTGGCGCGGCCGACCGCGTGGTTGTTCGGCAACGAGGCCCACGGTCTCGACCCGGCCGTCGCGGAGCGCGCCGACCACCGGGTGCGAATTCCGATCCGCGGTCGCGCGGAGAGCCTGAACCTGGCCACCGCCGCATCGATCTGCCTGTACGCGAGCGCCCGCGTCCAGCACCGGAGTCACTGACGCGGCCGAACTCGTTCGAATCGTCGCAGGCCGATCGCCTAGGATTCGAGTGTCGTGCCCGGGTCCGGGTACCCCGCGACAATCAGCATCAGACAGATGAAGACAGACAAGGAGTTGCACCGGTCGTGGCTAAGAATGAGGGCGGTGCCCCGCCGACTGTCGATGCGAGCGCGCTGACCGAGGAGGCACTGGCGGCTGCGGCCGTCGCCGCCGAGGAGGCGTTCGCGGCGGCCGCGGACCTGGACCAGCTCGCCCAGGCCAAGATCGAGCACCTCGGTGACAAGGCCCCCGTCGCGCTGGCCAAGCGCGGCCTGGGTGCGCTGCCCAAGGAGGAGCGCTCGGAGGCGGGCAAGCGGGTCAACGTGGCCCGCACCCGCGTCGTCACGGCGTTCGACGCCCGCCGCGAGATCCTGCTCGCCGAGCGGGACGCGGCCGTGCTGGTCTCCGAGGCCATCGACGTGACGCTGCCGGCGGTGCGCCGCCCGGCGGGTGCGCGGCATCCCATCACGATCATCTCCGAGCAGATCGCCGACGTCTTCGTCGGCATGGGCTGGGAGGTCGCCGAGGGCCCCGAGGTCGAGACCGAGCACTTCAACTTCGACGCGCTCAACTTCCTGCCCGACCATCCGGCGCGCACGATGCAGGACACGTTCCACATCGCGCCCGAGGGTTCGCGGCAGGTGCTGCGGACGCACACCTCTCCGGTCCAGGTCCGCACGATGCTGTCGCGGGAGATCCCGATCTACGTCGTGTGCCCGGGGCGGACGTTCCGTACCGACGAGCTCGACGCCACGC
Organism: Rhodococcus sp. SGAir0479; assembly: GCF_005484805.1. Taxonomy (NCBI): domain Bacteria; kingdom Bacillati; phylum Actinomycetota; class Actinomycetes; order Mycobacteriales; family Nocardiaceae; genus Rhodococcus; species Rhodococcus sp. SGAir0479. The sequence goes on along the minus strand of NZ_CP039432.1, from coordinate 1,832,947 downwards.
ACACCCCGGTCTTCTCCCAGGTCGAGGGTCTCGCGGTGGACAAGGGGCTGACCATGGCGCACCTGCGCGGCACCCTGGACGCGTTCGCGCGCGCGTTGTTCGGCCCCGACACCCGGACGCGCATGCGCCCCAACTACTTCCCGTTCACCGAACCGTCCGCCGAGGTGGACGTGTGGTTCCCGAACAAGAAGGGCGGCGCCGGCTGGGTCGAGTGGGGCGGCTGCGGCATGGTGAACCCGAACGTGTTGCGCGCGTCCGGTATCGACCCCGACGAGTACTCCGGTTTCGCGTTCGGTATGGGCCTCGAGCGGACGCTGCAGTTCCGCAACGGCATCCCGGACATGCGCGACATCGTCGAGGGCGACGTGCGGTTCACGCTGCCCTTCGGTGTCCAGGCCTGATCGCGACGAGAACGAGAGAGCTGAGAAGACGTGCGAGTAGCGCAATCGTGGCTGACCGAGATCCTGCAGCGGGCGACCCCCGAGTGGCAGGTCACCCCCGAGGAGTTGGATGCCGGATTCGTCCGGGTGGGCCTCGAGGTCGAGGAGGTCGAGTCGCTCGAACCGGTGACGGGACCGCTGGTCGTGGGCCGGGTGCTGGAGATCGAGGAGCTCACCGAGTTCAAGAAGCCGATCCGGTTCTGCAAGGTGGACGTCGGCGCCGATGCGCCACAGGAGATCGTCTGCGGCGCAAGGAATTTCGCGCAGGGTGACCTCGTCGTGGCGGCGCTGCCGGGCGCGGTGCTGCCGGGTGGGTTCGCGATCGCCGCCCGCAAGACGTACGGCAAGGTCTCCAACGGCATGATGTGTTCGGCCTCGGAACTGGGGATCGGTAAGGACCACTCGGGAATCCTGGTCCTCGAGCCGGGGACGGCGGAGCCCGGCACCGACGCCAACGATCTGCTCGGACTCGACGACACCGTCATCGAACTCAACATCACCCCGGACCGCGGCTACTGCTTTTCGGTGCGCGGTCTGACTCGCGAACTGGCCTGCGGTTTCGACCTGCCGTTCGCCGACCCCGCGGTGGTGCCCGCCCTGCCCGCGGACGGCGGGGAGGCCTGGCCGGTGCGGCTCGAGCCGGAGTCGAAGGCCACGCGCTTCACCGCCCGACGGATCACCGGCGTCGACGCCTCCGCAGTGAGCCCGTGGTGGCTGCAGCGGCGCTTGCTGATGTCCGGCGTCCGTCCCATCTCGCCGGCCGTCGACGTCACCAACTACGTGCTGCTCGAGCTCGGGCAGCCGCTACACGCGTTCGACGCCGCCAAGGTCCAGGGGGGCCTGGTGGTCCGCCGCGCCCAGGCGGGGGAGAAGCTCACCACGCTCGACGAGGTCGAGCGCACGCTCGATCCCGAGGACGTCGTCATCGCCGACGAGTCCGGGCCCATCTCGTTGGCCGGTGTGATGGGCGGGGCCTCCACCGAGGTGCATGCCGGGACCACCGACATCCTGCTCGAGTCGGCCACGTGGGATCCGCTCGCGGTGTTCAAGACCTCGCGGCGCCACAAGCTGATCAGCGAGGCCAGCAAGCGCTACGAGCGGGTCGTCGACCCCGAGGTGGCGCTGCCGGCCCTCGACCGGGCGGCGGCCCTGCTCGTCGAGATCGCGGGCGGCACCGTCGAGCCGGTGCTCACCGACGTGGGCGACGTTCCGTCGTCGCGGCAGATCCGCATGGACATCGACCTGCCGGACCGGGTTGCCGGCGTCGGCTACCCGAACGGCACGGCCGCCCGGCGTCTGACGCAGATCGGCTGCACCGTCGAGGTCGGCGTGAGCGAGTCCGGGCACGGCCAGCTGGTCGTCACCCCGCCGTCGTGGCGTCCCGATCTGACCCAGCCGGCCGACCTGGTCGAGGAGGTGCTGCGCCTCGAGGGGCTCGAGCAGATCCCGTCCGTGCTTCCGCACGCCCCGGCCGGTCGCGGCCTGACCGGGGAGCAGCGTCGTCGTCGGGCGGTCGGCCGGATGCTCGCCGCGTCCGGATACGTCGAGATCCTGCCGCCGGTGTTCCTGCCGCACGCCGTCTTCGACACGTGGGGCCTGGACGCGGACGACCCGCGCCGCAACACCACCAAGGTGCTCAACCCGCTCGAGTCCGACCGTCCGGAGCTCGCGACGACGCTGCTGCCCGGCATGCTGGAGGTGCTGGCCCGCAACGTCTCTCGTGGCCAGCGCGACCTGTCGCTCTACGGCGTCGCGCAGGTGGTGCTGCCGGGTCCGGACACCGTGCCGGTGGACGCCCTCCCGGTCGACCGCCGTCCCACCGACGAGCAGATCGCGCAGTTGCTGAAGTCGCTGCCGGCCCAGCCGGTGCACGTGGCGGTCGTCCTCTCCGGGCTGCGTGAGCCGTCCGGCCCGTGGGGTGCAGGCCGTGCCGCCGACGCGGCCGACGCGTTCGCGGCCGTGCAGACCATCGCCGACGCCGCCGGCGTCACGGTGGAACTGCGCGCCGCGCAGTACCTGCCGTGGCACCCGGGCCGCTGCGCCGAGGTGGTCTTCGACGGCGCCGTCGTCGGCCATGCCGGCGAGCTGCATCCGGCGGTTCTCGAGCGCGCCGGTCTGCCCGCCCGCACGTGCGCGGTCGAGATCGACCTCGACGCACTGCCGGTCACGGAAATTCTTCCGGCGCCGCGGATCTCGCCGTTCCCGGCGGTGCTCCAGGACGTCGCGGTCGTGGTCGACGACTCGGTGCCGGCGGCGGCCGTCGAGGCGGCCCTCCGCAGCGGCGGCGGCGAACTGCTCGAGGACATCCGCCTGTTCGACGTCTTCGAGGGCGCGCAGGTCGGCGAGGGACGCAAGTCGCTCGCGTTCTCGCTGCGCTTCCGCGGCACCGACCGCACGCTGACCGAGGACGAGGCCAGCGCGGCGCGCGACGCTGCGGTCGCCGCAGCCTCCGACGCGGTCGGGGCGGTCCTGCGCGGCTGAGCGCGAGCACGACCACGAGGGGCTCCCCTCGGTAGCCTGGAAGGTGCTATCGAGAGGAGCCCCTCATGGTTGACACGGCCGGCGGACCGGACGACGTACTCGGCGTACTCCACGGACTCGGCGACGCCGAACTGCTCGCCGTGGTGCTCGCGGCCACGGCCGCACGGCCCGCGCTCGCGCCCGTACACGCGGCCGCGTCGATGCTCTCCGCCGGGGCCGGACGCACATCGGACTTCCCACCGGACCCGTCCCGGCCCACCGCGCCGCCGGACGTCCCGCCGCCCCTGACCATGGGCGCGGACGTCCCGGGTCCCGACTACACCGACGCGGGTGTCCCGACCTTCGATCGCGTCCGGGACCGCGTCGAGGAGCGTGCCGGCACCACGCTGGGCGCGGAGGAACTCGAACGCGAGGGCCGGGCCGGCCGCGAACTCGACGAGCGGTGGCAGGCGCGCGAGACCGCGGCCCGCGACCGGCTCACCGAGATCCGCCGCTCCATGAACGACGGGTAGGTCGGCGCCCTCCGAGTCAGTGCCGCTCGAGGATGGCCGCGAAATCGGTTCCCGCGGGAAGCGACCCGTACTCGAAATCCCGGTCGGCGCCCAGGCGCGCCGCGACGAACGCCTCCGCGACGGCGGTGGGTGCGGTTCGTAGCAGCAGCGATCCCTGCAGTCCCAGCGCCATCGCGGCCGCGACGGGACGAGCCCGCAGCTGTGCGCCCGCCGGATCCATCGTCGCGAGGTCGGTGAGCATTGCGCGCACGCGGTCCAGGTGGGCGTCGAACAGCGACGACGCGCCGCGGGCAAGGTTGAGTTCGACGTCGAAGGCCTGCACCGACTCGGGTTCGCGGGTCATCGCCCGCAGCACATCGAGCGCGATGACGTTCCCCGACCCCTCCCACACCGCCATCACCGGCTGCTCGCGGTAGCGGCGGGCCAGCGGGAACGCCTCGGTGTAACCGTTGCCGCCGAGGCACTCGAGCGACTCGTAGGCGTGGTGCGGTCCGCGCTTGCAGATCCAGTACTTGCTCACCGCGGTCGCCAGGCGGCGGAACGCCTTCTCGGTCTCGGTCGCGTCGTCGTCGTGCGCCCGCGCGAGCCGCAGCGCCGTCGCCGTCGCGGCCTCCGACTCGAGCGCGAGGTCGGCGACCACCGCGGTCATCGCGGGCTGGTCGACGAGCGTGGCCCCGAACGCGGCCCGGTGCCGGACGTGCCACAGTGCCTCCGCGACCGACTGCCGCATGCCGGCGGTCGAGCCGTACACGCAGTCGAGGCGGGTGCGGGACACCATCTCGATGATCGTGCGCACGCCGCGGCCGGGCTCGCCGACGAGGTGGCCGATGGTGCCGTCGAGCTCGATCTCGGAAGACGCGTTCGACTTGTTGCCGAGCTTGTCCTTGAGCCGTTGGATGCGGAACACGTTGCGTGTGCCGTCCTCGAGCACCCGCGGCACCAGGAAGCACGAGAGCCCCTGCTGTGTCGCCCGGTCGCTCCGCGGGCTCCGCTCCGATGATCGGTCGCTCCGCGGGCTCCGCTCCTGCGCGTTGGCGAGCACGAGGAACGCGTCCGACATAGGCGCCGAGCAGAACCACTTGTGACCGGTGAGCGCGTATGTTCCGTCCGAGAGCGGCTGCGCCACGGTGGTGTTCGCGCGGACGTCGGAGCCGCCCTGCTTCTCCGTCATGGCCATGCCGAAGATAGCGCCGGGCTTGTCGCCGGGTGCGGCGAGCGCGCCGTCGTAACCGCGCGAGTAGAGGCGGGGGAGCCAGCGCTCGGACAGGTCGGGGGACAGCATCAGTGACGGGACCGCAGAGTGGGTCATCGAGATGGGGCACGCATGGCCGGGTTCGACCTGCGCGAACAGCATGAACGTCGCGGCCCGGGCGACGTTGGCGCCCGGGCGCGGCTGCGCCCACGCCGAGGTGTGCGCGCCGTGCTCGACGGCCGCCGAGATGATGCGGTGGTACGCGGGGTGGTACTCGACCTCGTCGATGCGGTGCCCGTACCGGTCGTGGGTGTGCAGGCGGGGGACCTCGGTGTTGGCCAGCTCGGCGTCGTGCTGGAACCCGGCGGTGCCGACCAGGGACCCCACCTCGCTCAGGTGCGCGGCGGCCCACCCCGCGTCGTACCGAGCGACACCCTCGACGAGCGGAGTGTTGCTGGTGAACTCGTCGATCCCCACCCGCGGCGGAGCCTGATTGAACACCTCGTGGGTGTGGTGTCCGCGCGCCGCAGCGTCGGTGCGGTCGTCGATCGTCGTCATGTGTCGGGCCCTTCCCCAAAGCAATGAATCATGATTCACTTCTTGGAGCTGACTGTAGGACGGAATCGCGTGACGGGCAACGGGCCCCCGACGACGGGGGCCGAACCCGGCCGGCGCCCAGTGAAGGAGAGCCCGTGCATCTGAACGTGTTGCTGGAGAGCGCCCGTCGGAAGTTCCCGGACAAGGATGCGGTCGTGTACGGGGCGCAGCGCCTGAGCTATCGCCAACTCGATGCCGCGGCGCGACGGGCCGCGGAGGTGTTCCGCCGCGAAGGGGTGCGGCCGGGCGACCGGGTCGCGGTCATGACGTACAACTCGCCGGGCTTCCTGATCGCCGCGTTCGGGATCTGGCGCGCGGGCGGTGTGCTGGTGCCGGTCAATCACAAGCTGACCGCCGCCGAGGTGGAGTACACGATCGCGCACAGCGGTGCGCGCGTGGGTGTGGTCTCCGCCGATCTGGCTGCGCCCGCGCGCGGGGGCGCGCCGCGGACGCGCTGGCTTCTCACCGAGGCCGCGACGCACGGCACGGACGTCGCGGACGACGACGACTTCGACGCTCTCGTGGCCGCGGCGCCCGAGTGGGACGGCGCCGACGGTGACGAGGACGACGTCGCCCAGATTCTCTACACCTCCGGCACCACGAGCGCCCCCAAGGGTTGCGTGCACACGCATCGCACGATCGCGTCGGTGCCCCCGCTGATCGTCGCCACCATCGGGCTCACCCGAGACGACCGCTTCCTGATTGCGATGCCGATCTGGCACGCGTCGCCGCTGAACAACTGGGCACTCACGACGCTGTTCCTCGGCGGCACGGTGATTCTGCTGCGCGAGTACCACCCCGTCGAATTCCTCGAGACCGTCCAGCGGGAGCGGGCCACGGCCTTCTTCGGTGCGCCCATCGCCTACCTCGCCCCCGTCCAGGTCGCCGAGGCGCACGGGCTCGATCTCGGTCGCTACGACCTGAGTTCCATGCGCCGGTGGATCTACGGCGGCGCGCCCATCGGCGCACCGACCGCGCGCCTGCTCGCGAGCGTGTACCGCTCGGAAAACTTCTACCAGGTGTACGGCATGAGCGAGATGGGCCCGGTCGGGACCGCGCTCTACCCCCACGAACAGATCGAGAAGGCCGGATCGATCGGCCGGGGCGGGATGCCCGGCGTGGATCTGCGTGTCGTGCGTGCCGACGGCGGCGACGCGGCGCCCGGTGAGACCGGTGAGATCTGGCTCGGCGCCGACACCCGCATGCGCGGCTACCTCGACAACGACGCCGCGACGGCGGACGTCTTCGACGGGCGCTGGTACCGGACCGGGGACGTGGCCCGAGTCGACGACGACGGCTACCTGTTCATCGTCGACCGCCTCAAGGATGTCGTCATCACCGGTGGCGAGAACGTGTATTCGCAGGAAGTGGAGGAAGCGCTCCGGCCACACCCGGACGTGGTGGACGTCGCGGTGATCGGCCGCCCGCATCCGGAGTGGGGTGAGACGGTGGTGGCCGTGGTGGTGCCGGTCGACGGGAGGACGGTCGACCTCGACGAGGTGCGGGCCTATCTGTCGGACAAGCTCGCGCGGTACAAGGTCCCGCGCGAACTGGTGCTCGTCGACGCACTCCCGCGCAACCCGTCGGGCAAGCTGACGAAACACGTGCTGCGGGACGCCGTGCTCACGGACTGACCGCACGGGGGAGCGGGCGGTGGTGGGTGAGTCGCGTCCGTGACAGGCTGACCGGATCCCCGGACGGCGGCACTGAATGAATTTGCATCATGATGCATAATCATCCGTATGGGTACTTCAGGAGACTCCGAAGCTTCGACGGCCGGGGCGCGGTCGCCGATCAAGGTCGCGGTCGCGGGCGCCAGCGGGTACGCGGGTGGCGAGGTCCTGCGCCTGCTGCTCGGGCACCCCGCCTACCGGGACGGTGCGCTGGTGATCGGCGCGCTCACCGCCGGCGGCAACGTCGGCACCACGCTGGGCGCGCACCATCCGCATCTGCTGCCGCTGGTCGACCGAGTCCTCGGCCCCACCGACGTCGAGACGCTGTCCGGACACGACGTGGTCTTCCTGGGGCTCCCGCACGGCAAGTCCGCCGAGATCGCGGAGCCGCTCCCCGAGTCCACCGTCGTCATCGACTGCGGTGCCGACTTCCGGCTCACCGATGCCGCCGCGTGGGAGAAGTATTACGGCAGCCCGCACGCGGGCAGCTGGCCGTACGGTCTGCCCGAACTGCCGGGCGGCCGGGACGCGCTCGTCGGTGCGACCCGGATCGCGGTGCCCGGCTGCTACCCGACGGTGTCGTCGCTCGCGATGGCTCCGGCCGTCGCCGCGGGCGTCGTCGAGCCGCGGGTCAACGTGGTCGCGGTCAGCGGTGCGTCCGGCGCCGGCCGAGCCCCCAAGGCCGATCTCCTCGGCGCCGAGATCATGGGGTCGGTCCGGGCCTACGGCATCGGTGGCGCGCACCGGCACACCCCCGAGATCACGCAGAACCTCTCCGCGGCCGCGGGCACCGATGTGACGGTGTCGTTCACGCCGATCCTCGCGCCGATGCCGCGCGGCATCCTCGCAACGTGCACCGCGCCGACGACCGCGTCCGTCGCCGAGATCCGGTCCGTGTACGAGAAGGCCTACGGGGACGAACCGTTCGTCCACGTGCTGCCCGAGGGGCAGCTGCCGCAGACGGGTGCCGTCGTCGGGTCCAACGCCGTGCAGATGGCGGTGGCCGTGGACGCCGACGCCGGTCTGCTCGTCGTGGTCGCCGCGATGGACAACCTCACCAAGGGCACCGCCGGCGGTGCCGTCCAATCCATGAACCTGGCCCTGGGCCTGCCCGAGACCGATGGTCTCTCGACTGTGGGAGTTGCTCCGTGACATCCGTATCCGACCACGCCGACGCCGTCGAGACCGCCGGCGGCCGGCTCGTCCGCACGCAGGGCGTCACCGCGCCGGCCGGTTTCCGGGCCGCGGGTATCCAGGCCGGTATCAAGGTCAGCGGCAAGGCGGACCTCGCACTCGTGGTCAACGAGGGGCCGGAGCTGGCTGCCGCGGGCGTGTTCACCGCCAACAAGGTCAAGGCCGCGCCGGTGCTGTGGTCGCAGCAGGTGCTCACCACCGGGCGCCTGCGGGCGGTGGTCCTCAACTCCGGCGGTGCCAACGCCTGCACGGGCGCACCCGGGTTCCAGGACACCCACAAGACGGCCGAGCACGTCGCCGCGTCGCTCAGCGACTGGGGCACCGAGACCGGTGCGGTCGAGGTCGCGGTGTGCTCCACCGGTCTGATCGGCGACCGGTTGCCCATGGACAAGATCCTGTCCGGAGTCACCGAGATCGTGCACGAACTGGCCGGCGGGATCTCCGGCGGCACCGACGCCGCGCACGCCATCATGACCACCGACACCGTCCCGAAGCAGGCGGCCCTGCACCACGCCGACAAGTGGAACGTCGGCGGAATGGCCAAGGGCGCGGGCATGCTGGCGCCGTCGCTCGCGACGATGCTGTGCGTCGTCACGACCGACGCCGTCGCCACCGCGCAGCAGCTCGACGAGGCGCTGCGCCACGCGACGCGGATGACGTTCGACCGGCTCGACGTCGACGGCGCCACCTCCACCAACGACACCGTGCTGCTGCTGTCGTCCGGTGCCAGCTCCGTCACGCCCTCGCAGGACGAGCTCAACGCCGCGGTCCTCGCGGTGTGCGACGACCTGGCCGAGCAGATGATGGCCGACGCGGAGGGCGTCACCAAGCGGGTGCTGGTCACCGTCAGCGGTGCCGCGTCCGAGCAGGACGCGCTCGTCGCGGCTCGCACCGTCGCCCGCGACAGCCTGGTCAAGACGGCGTTGTTCGGCTCCGACCCCAACTGGGGCCGGGTGCTGGCCGCGGTCGGCATCGCGCCGATCGAACTGGACCCGGACCGGATCGCGGTGTCGTTCAACGGCAATCCCGTCTGCATCGACGGCGTCGGCGCACCCGGCGCCCGGGAGGTGGACCTGTCCGGGATGGACATCGCGCTCACGATCGAACTGGGCGTCGGTGAGCACACGGCCTCCATCCGCACGACGGACCTCTCGCACGCGTACGTCGAAGAGAACTCGGCGTACTCGTCATGAGCAGCGACATCGATACCGCGGCCGCCATCGCGGACCTGACGTCGACGCAGAAGGCGTACGTCCTCGCGGAGGCGCTGCCGTGGCTGCAGCGCTTCCACGACAAGGTCGTCGTGATCAAGTACGGCGGCAACGCGATGATCGACGACGAGCTCAAGCGAGCGTTCGCGGCCGACATGGCGTTCCTGCGCACGATCGGCATCCACCCCGTCGTCGTGCACGGCGGGGGACCGCAGATCAACGCGATGCTGAAGCGGCTCGGCCTCGAAGGTGAGTTCCGGGGCGGCTTCCGGGTCACCACACCCGAGGTCATGGATGTGGTCCGGATGGTGCTCTTCGGTCAGGTGGGTCGCGAGCTGGTCGGGCTCGTCAACGCGCACGGCCCGTTCGCGGTCGGCATCTCCGGTGAGGATGCGCGGTTGTTCACCGCCACCCGTCGCACCGTCCAGGTCGACGGCGAGGCCACCGACATCGGTCTCGTCGGCGACGTGACGACCGTGAACCCCGCGGCGGTGCTGGATCTCATTGCGGCCGGGCGTATTCCGGTCGTGTCGACGATCGCACCCGACCAGGACGGCGTGGTCCACAACATCAACGCCGACACCGCGGCCGCCGCGCTCGCCGAGGCCATCGGGGCCGAGAAGCTCGTCGTCCTCACCGACGTCGAGGGTCTGTACACCGACTGGCCCGACCGCTCGTCGCTCGCGTCCGAGATCGACACCGCCGCGCTGCGACAGCTGCTGCCCCGGCTCGACGCCGGCATGGTCCCGAAGATGGAGGCCTGCCTGCGCGCCGTCGAGGGCGGGGTACCCACCGCCCACGTCATCGACGGCCGGGTCGCGCACGCGGTTCTGCTCGAACTCTTCACCGGGGAGGGCATCGGCACGATGGTCACCCCCGCACCGGAACTCGTCACCACGGAAGGACTGGCATGACTGCCACGACGGATCTCCAGCAGCGCTGGTCCGGCGCTCTGATGAACACCTACGGCGTACCGCGGGTGGCGTTGGTCCGTGGCGAGGGCGCCGTGGTCACTGACGCGGACGGTAAGCAGTACCTCGATCTCCTCGCCGGCATCGCGGTGAACATCCTCGGGCATGCGCATCCGGCGATCGTCGAGGCGGTGACCACCCAGCTGTCGACGCTGGGGCACGTGTCCAACCTGTACGCGAGCGAGCCCGCGGTGGCGCTGGCCGAGCACCTGCTGTCGCAGCTGGGCGTGGGCGACAGCGCGGGCTCGGTGACGGGCCGGGTGTTCCTGTGCAACTCGGGCACCGAGGCGAACGAGGCGGCGTTCAAGCTCGCCCGCGTGACCGGTCGGCGCAAGATCATCGCCGCGGACAAGGCGTTCCACGGCCGGACGATGGGCGCGTTGGCGCTCACCGGTCAGCCCGACAAGCGGGCCCCGTTCGAGCCCATGCCGCCGGGCGTCGAGCACGTCCCGTACGGCGACCTCGCGGCGCTGGACCGGGCCGTCGACGACGACACGGCCGCGGTCTTCCTGGAACCGATCATGGGTGAGGGCGGTGTCGTGGTTCCGCCCGAGGGGTACCTCGCGGGGGCCCGCAAGATCACGTCCGACCGGGGTGCGCTGCTGATCCTCGACGAGGTGCAGACCGGCATCGGCCGCACCGGCTGGTTCTACGCGCACCAGGCGGCGGGCATCGTGCCCGACGTCATGACGCTCGCCAAGGGACTCGGCGGCGGCATGCCGATCGGAGCGTGCATCGCGACCGGAGCGGCCGCGGAGCTGTTCGGCCCGGGTAAGCACGGCACCACGTTCGGTGGCAACCCGGTGTGCGCGTCCGCCGCGCTCGCGGTGCTCAAGACGATCGCCGCCGACGACCTGCTCTCGCGCGCCGACATGATCGGCAAGGTGCTCTCCGCCGGAATCGAGGGACTCGGTCACCCGCTCGTCGATCACGTCCGCGGCGCCGGACTGCTGCTCGGTGTGGTCCTCACCGACGACGTCGCGCCCGCCGTGGAGACCGCGGCCCGGGAGGCGGGCTACCTCGTGAACGCCGCTCAGCCCGGCGTCGTCCGGTTGGCACCCCCACTGATCCTCACCGAGGCGCAGGCGGAAGGATTCGTCGCGGCGCTGCCGGGAATCCTCGACGCGGCTGCGGCGGAATCGCAAGGAGGCAAGTAGTACATGACCGTTCGACATCGGAACGAAGCCCGCGGAGCGACCCTCCGACACTTCTTGAGGGACGACGACCTGACCCCGGCCGAGCAGGCCGAGGTGCTCGAGCTCGCCCGTGAACTCAAGGCGAATCCGTTCTCGCGGCGGCCGCTCGAGGGCCCGCGCGGCGTCGGCGTCATCTTCGACAAGAACTCGACCCGCACGCGGTTCTCGTTCGAGATGGGCATCGCCCAGCTCGGTGGCCACGCGGTGGTCGTCGACGGCAGCAAGACCCAGCTCGGCCGCGACGAGACCCTGCAGGACACGGGTCGGGTGCTGTCCCGCTTCGTGGACGCCGTCGTCTGGCGCACGTTCGGGCAGGAACGACTCGAGGAGATGGCCGAGGGTGCGACGGTCCCGATCGTCAACGCGCTGTCCGACCAGTTCCACCCGTGCCAGGTGCTGGCCGACCTGCAGACGATCGCCGAGCGCAAGGGCGAGCTGAAGGGCCTGCGGCTGACGTACCTCGGGGACGGCGCCAACAATATGGCGCACTCGCTGCTCCTGGGCGGCGTCACCGCGGGCGTGCACGTCACTGTCGCGGCGCCGCTGGGGTTCTCACCGGACCCGGCGGTGGTCGACGCGGCACGGGCCCGCGCCGAGCAGACCGGCGCGATGGTCACGCTCACCGACGATCCGCAGGCTGCCGTCGTCGGCGCCGACGTCCTGGTCACCGACACCTGGACGTCGATGGGTCAGGAGTCCGACGGTCTCGACCGCGTCGGCCCGTTCCGGCCGTTCGGGATCGACGCCGACCTGCTCGCCAAGGCGGCACCCGAGGCCGTCGTGCTGCACTGCCTGCCGGCCCACCGCGGCGAGGAGATCACCGACGAGGTGCTCGACGGCCCGCAGTCGGCCGCGTGGGACGAGGCCGAGAACCGCCTGCACGCCCAGAAGGCCCTGCTGGTCTGGCTGCTCGAGCGAGCCGGGACCCGGCCGTGACCTCCGCCCCGGGCCCGGAGACTGCGCCGTCTGCCGCCGCCGTCGCGCACACGCGTGCCGGCCGGCAGGCCAGGATCACCGCGCTCGTCGCCGAGCGTCACATCCGCAGTCAGGCCGAACTCGCGGCGTTGCTCGCCGCCGAGGGCATCGAGGTCTCGAACGCGACACTGTCGCGTGACCTCGAGGAACTCGGCGCGGTCAAGCTGCGGGCCGCGGACGGCGGGGCCGGGGTGTACGTGGTGCCGGAGGACGGCTCGCCGGTGCGGGGCGTCTCGGGCGGCACCGATCGGCTGTCCCGGCTCCTCGGCGAGCTGCTGGTGTCCACCGACGCCAGCGGCAACCTCGCCGTGCTCCGCACCCCGCCGGGCGCCGCGCACTACCTGGCCAGTGCGCTCGATCGGGCATCGCTGCCCGACGTCGTGGGCACCATCGCCGGCGACGACACCGTCGTCGTCGTGGCCCGCGAACCGCTCACCGGAGCGGAGCTTGCCGCGGCGATAGAGCGCCTGGCCTGACCACTAGACTCTTCCCCGAACACTTCTATTTTCCTAAGGAGCACACACACCATGGCTGATCGCGTCGTACTCGCCTACTCGGGCGGGCTGGACACCTCCGTGGCCATCAGCTGGATCGGCAAGGAGACCGGCAAGGAGGTCGTCGCCGTCGCCATCGATCTCGGCCAGGGTGGCGAGGACATGGAGGTCGTGCGTCAGCGTGCCCTCGACTGCGGCGCGGTCGAGTCCGTCGTGGTGGATGCGCGGGACGAGTTCGCCGAGGAGTACTGCCTGCCGACCATCCAGGCGAACGCGCTCTACATGGACCGCTACCCGCTGGTGTCGGCGATCAGCCGTCCGCTCATCGTCAAGCACATCGTGAAGGCGGCCCGCGAGCACGGCGGCACCGTCGTCTCGCACGGCTGCACCGGCAAGGGCAACGACCAGGTCCGGTTCGAGGTGGGCTTCGGTGCCCTCGCTCCCGACCTCGAGGTCATCGCCCCGGTCCGTGACTACGCGTGGACCCGCGAGAAGGCCATCTCCTTCGCCGAGGAGAACAACATCCCGATCAACGTCACCAAGCGGTCGCCGTTCTCGATCGACCAGAACGTGTGGGGCCGCGCGGTGGAGACGGGCTTCCTCGAGGACCTGTGGAACGCCCCCACCAAGGACGTCTACGACTACACCCAGGACCCGACGCTGAACTGGAACAGCCCCGACGAGCTGATCATCAGCTTCGAGGCCGGTAAGCCGGTCGCGATCGACGGCAAGCCCGTCACGGTGCTCGAGGCGATCCAGGAGCTCAACAAGCGGGCGGGCGCGCAGGGCGTCGGCCGCCTCGACGTGGTCGAGGACCGTCTCGTCGGCATCAAGAGCCGCGAGATCTACGAGGCCCCGGGCGCGATGGTGCTCATCAACGCGCACCAGGAGCTCGAGCACGTCACGCTCGAGCGCGAGCTCGGTCGCTACAAGCGTCAGATGGAGCAGCGCTGGAGCGAGCTGGTGTACGACGGCCTGTGGTTCTCGCCGCTCAAGGACGCGCTGGACGCGTTCGTCGCGAAGACCCAGGAGAAGGTGACCGGCGACATCCGCCTGTTCCTGCACGGCGGCGCCATCACCGTCAACGGCCGTCGCAGCTCCGAGTCGCTGTACGACTTCAACCTGGCGACCTACGACGAGGGTGACACCTTCGACCAGTCGTACGCCAAGGGCTTCGTCAACATCCACGGCCTGTCCTCCAAGGTCGCGGCGAAGCGCGACCTGGGTCTCTAGGTCATGACCGACGCCCACGGAACAAACGAGGGTGCCCTCTGGGGCGGCCGGTTCGAGTCCGGACCGGCCGCCGCCATGGCGGCGCTGAGCAAGTCGACGCACTTCGACTGGGTCCTGGCCCCGTACGACGTGCGGGCGTCCCAGGCACACGCCAAGGTTCTGCACAAGGCCGGGCTGTTGAGCGACGCCGACCTGGCGACGATGCTCGACGGTCTGACCCGGCTCGGCGACGACGTCGCCTCCGGTGCATTCGGGCCGGCGGACTCCGACGAGGACGTCCACGGCGCCCTCGAGCGCGGACTGATCGAGCGCGTCGGCCCCGAGGTCGGCGGTCGGCTGCGGGCGGGTCGTTCCCGCAACGACCAGGTGGCCACCCTGTTCCGGATGTGGCTGCGCGACGCCGCCCGTCGCGTCGCGGACGGGGTGCTCGACGTGGTCGACGCGCTCGCGACGCAGGCGGCGGCACACCCCGACGCGGTGATGCCGGGTAAGACGCACCTGCAGGCGGCGCAGCCGGTGCTGCTGGCGCACCACCTGCTCGCGCACACGCACCCGCTGCTGCGCGACGTGCAGCGTCTGCGGGACTGCGACAGGCGGGCGGCGGTGTCCCCGTACGGCTCCGGAGCCCTCGCGGGATCGTCGTTGGGCCTCGATCCCGATGCGATCGCCGCGGAGTTGAACTTCGACGCTGCCGCCGAGAATTCGATCGATGCGACGTCCTCGCGCGACTTCGCGGCCGAGGCCGCGTTCGTGTTCGCGATGATCGCCGTCGATCTCTCGCGGATGGCCGAAGAGGTCATCATCTGGAGCACGCCGGAATTCGGGTACGTCACGCTGGCCGACGCGTGGTCGACCGGTTCGTCGATCATGCCGCAGAAGAAGAACCCGGACGTCTCCGAACTCACGCGCGGCAAAGCCGGACGGCTGATCGGCAACGTGACCGGTCTGCTGGCCACGCTCAAGGCGCAGCCGCTCGCGTACAACCGCGATCTGCAGGAGGACAAGGAGCCGGTCTTCGACTCGGTGGCGCAGCTCGAACTGCTGCTGCCCGCGATCACCGGTCTGGTCGCCACCCTCGAATTCCACACCGAGCGCATGGCGGAGCTCGCCCCGGCGGGCTTCACCCTCGCCACCGACATCGCGGAATGGATGGTTCGGCAAGGAGTTCCGTTCCGCGTTGCGCACGAGGCCGCGGGCGCGTGCGTCCGGGTCGCGGAGGCGCGTGGTGTCGGGCTCGACGAGCTCACCGACGAGGAGTTGGCGGGCGTCGATCCGGCGTTGACGCCCGCGGTGCGCGAGGTGCTCACTGTCCACGGCTCGATCGCGTCGCGCAACGCCCGCGGTGGTACCGCGGGTGTCCGGGTCGCCGAGCAACTCGGTGGGGTGCGCACGTCGGCGTCCGCGTTGCGGGAGTGGACGCGCCACCGGCCGGCGTGAAGATCGACTCGGTGTAACTCCGCTTCCATACAGGCAGTAATGTGGAAGGCTCATCGAACGAGATGTGATGAAGGTCACGATGAGCTGTAGGGGGAGTGCGCTGGTGAATCTGGGTTCCGACTATGTGGTGGGGTCACTCCGTCGGGCGGTCGCCACGGCGCAGAACGGCCTCGAGGTGGTGCGGCTCGGCGGTCTGGAAACGGGGGCGACCCCGTCGCCGTTCCAGGTCGTCGAGCGCGCGCCGATGTACCGCCTGCGCCGCTATTTCCCGGACTCGGAACCGGCGCAGGCGGGTCCGCCGATCGTGCTGGTTCCGCCGATGATGATGTCGGCGGACGTCTACGACGTGACGCGGGACCAGGGCGCGGTCGGCATCCTCCACGAGATGGGTATCGACCCGTGGGTGGTGGACTTCGGGTCGCCGGATTCCGAGGAGGGCGGCTGGAGTCGCACGCTCGCCGACCACATCGTGGCGATCAGCGAGATCGTCGACCTGGTGCACGAGCACACCGGCCGCGACGTTCATCTGTCCGGGTACTCGCAGGGCGGGATGTTCTGCTACCAGGCGGCGGCCTACCGGAGGTGCCGAAACGTCGCGAGCCTCACCACGTTCGGAGCTCCGGTCGACACCCTGGCCGCGCTCCCGTTCAACATTCCCGCGGGCCTGGCGACCAGGGGGGCGGACCTGCTCGCGGACCACGTCTTCACCCGGCTCTCCATCGCCGGGTGGATGGCGCGGGCGGGGTTCCAGTTGCTGGATCCGGTGAAGACCGCCAAGTCGCGGTTCGACTTCCTCCGCCAGCTGCACGATCGGGAGGCGCTCCTTCCGCGTGAACAGCAGCGCCGCTTCCTGGCTCAGGACGGCTGGGTGGCCTGGTCCGGGCCGGCCGTTGCCGAACTGCTCAAGCAGTTCGTCGTGCACAACCGCATGATGACCGGCGGCTTCGTCATCAAGGACACCCCGGTCAGTCTCGCGGAGATCTCGTGCCCGGTGCTCGCGTTCGTCGGCGAGGTCGACGACATCGGGCAGCCCCTCGCGGTGCGCGGCATCAAGCGCGCGGCGCCGCGCGCCGAGGTGTTCGAGTCGACCTTGCGGGCAGGTCATTTCGGTCTGGTGGTCGGGTCGGCGGCGGCCTCCCGCACGTGGCCCACCACCGGCGAGTGGGTGCTGTGGCGGGAGGGCACGGGCCGGCGCCCGGAGATGGTGGACGCGATGGTCCACGACGAGCCGTCCGGCCACGACAGCGGTGTCAGCATCACCAACCGCATCACCCACACCGTCGCGTCCATCGCAGAGGTGGGAGCGGGGGTCGGCCGCGGCATCGCGGACCTCGCCACCGACACCGTGCGGGGCACCCGCGAGATTTCCATCGAGGCGGCCCGCGCGCTGCCGCGGCTGGCCCGCCTGGGCCAATTGCAGCCGCACTCCCGAATCTCGCTGGGCCTGCTCCTCGCCGAACAGGGCCGGCAGGCGCCGGGCGGTGAGTGCTTCCTGTTCGACGACCGGGTCCACACCAACGCCGCCGTCAACACCCGGATCGACAACGTCGTGCGCGGGCTCATCCACGCCGGGGTCCGGCCCGCCACCCACGTCGGCGTGCTGATGGAGACACGGCCCAGCGCGCTGGTCGCGATCGCCGCGCTGTCGCGTCTCGGCGCGGTCGCCGTGCTGCTGCCGCCCGGCGGATACCTCGAGGAGGCGGTCCGGCTGGGCCGGGTGGACCGGATCGTGGTCGACCCCGACAACCTCGAGGACGCCGTCGCCACCGGGAAGAAGGTCCTGGTGCTGGGCGGCGGCGAGTTCCGCGGTCTCGCGGTGGAACTCGGGCCGGACGTGGTCGACCTCGAACAGGTGGACCCGGATGCGGTGACGCTGCCCGGTTGGTACCGGCCCGATCCCGGGCGGGCGCGCGAGTTGGCGTTCGTCATCTTCAGCGGATCGTGCGGCAGCCTCGAGGCCAAGTTCATCACCAACTACCGGTGGGCGTTGTCGGCCTTCGGTACCGCGTCGGCGGCTTCCCTCAGTCGCGGCGACACGGTGTATTGCCTGACGCCACTGCATCATTCGTCGGGTCTCATGGCGACGATTGGTGGGGCCGTCGCCGGTGGGGCACGTATCGCGCTCTCGCGGGGCCTCGACCCCGAGCGTTTCGCCGAGGAGGTGCATCGCTACGGCGTGACGGTGGTGAGCTACACGTGGACGATGATGCGCGAGATCCTCGACGCCGAATCGCTGCCGCTCGACCAGGGGCATCCGGTGCGGCTGTTCATCGGGTCGGGCATGCCCCCCGGGCTGTGGCGGCGGGTCACCGAGCGGTTCGCTCCCGCGCGGGTGCTCGAGTTCTACGCCTCGACCGAGGGTGACGTCGTACTGGTCAACGTCGCGGGCGCGAAGGTGGGCTCCAAGGGCCGGCCGCTGCCCGGCAGCGCCGAGGTGCGACTGGGTGCGTACGACCCCGTCGAGGGCCGCCTGCTCGAAGACGAGCGGGGATTCGTCCGCGAGTGCGCGGACGGCGAGGTGGGGCTGTTGCTGGGCCGGCCCGGTGCCCGCGCCGAGGCGTCACCGGGGGTGATGCGCGGCGTCTTCGCGGCGGGTGACTCGTGGGTGCCCACCGAGAATCTGTTCTGCCGTGACGCGGACGGCGACTACTGGCTGATCGACCACAAGCGCACGGTCGTCGCCGCCGAGCGCGGCCCGGTGTTCACGCATCCGATCGTCGACGTGCTGGGGGAGATGCCGCAGGTCGACCTCGCGGTGGCCTACGGGGTGCCCGCGGGCGAGCACCAGGTGGCGGTCGCCGCCGTCACGGTGCGCGGCGGGCGGATTCCGACGGCCGCGGAGATCACCGCCGCGCTCGGACAGCTGCCCATCGAGCACTGCCCGGACATCGTGCACGTGGTCGATCGCATTCCGCTCGGCCCGTCGTACCGGCCCAGTTCGTCGGCGCTGCAGGCGTCCGGGCTCCCCGAACCGAGTGCCAGATCGTGGTACCTGGACACCGAGACCGGCGGGTACAAGCGATTCACGAAGGCCGTCGCGGCACGGTACGGCGAGGGTCCGTCCAAGCCGGGCGGGGTGCCCGCGTAGCCGGCGCGTCCACGACTTGTAGCCTGGACCGGCCGAGTTCCCCGACGGCCCGAGAGGACTGAAGTGGCTATTGATTCCACCCTGCTCAGCATTCTGGCATGCCCGCAGGACAAGGGGCCGTTGCTGTTGGTCGGCGACGAGTTGCTCTACAACCCGCGGCTGCGCCGCGCGTACCCGATCGAGAACGGCATCCCGGTGCTGCTGATCGACGAGGCGCGCGCGGTGTCCGACGCCGAACACGAGGACTTCGTCGCGCGGGGAATCGCGTCGTCCGAGAGCTGACGGTCCGCTCACCCGAGCGGCCCGGTGAGGTAGCGCTGCAACGTCGGTGCGATCAGTCGGGTGGCCTCTTCGGTGGAGAGCGTCCGAAGCGCGTCGACGCCGAGGAGATGACGGGTCACGAACAACCCGGCCATCTGTGACGCGACGAGCGCGATGCGCAGTTCGCCGGTACCGGGCGGCGAATCGACACGGGGAACGAGATCCCGCAGCGCCACCTCGAGCAGGAAGCTGCGGATCAGGCCCTCGCGGCCGCCGGTGAGCGCTGAGCGCACCGCGGCGACGACGGCCGGCTGGTGCGCGGAGTCCCACACGCCGATCACGGTGCCGGCGAGCGCCGCGCCGAGCGTCTCCAACGGCGCGGAGGCCAGGGGTCCCAGGACAGTGGCCGGGTCGAGCGGCAGTGCGACGGCGGCGATCAGCAGCTGGTGTTTGGTTCCGAAGTAGTGGTGCACCAGCGCGGCGTCGACGCGGGCTTCCTGTGCGATCGATCTGATGGTCGCATGATCGAAACCTTTGTCGGCGAACTGATTCCGGGCCGCTTCCAGGATGCGTTCGCGTGTCACCGACGGGCCCGGCCGGCGGCCGGGACGCGTCGACGCGGGTTCGGCCGTCACGGCGTCCGCCGTCGCAGGGTGGCGGCGCCCAGCGCGAGTGCCACGACGACGAAGCAGATGACGACCGCGAGGTCGCGCCGCATCAGTCCGGTCGTGCCGGGGTGCCCCGCCACCTGTTGGAGGGCCTCCACCGCGTAACTGAGCGGAAGCACGTTGCTGATCCACTCGAGCCACTGCGGCAACTGGCCGCGCGGAACGAGCAGGCCGCACAGCAGCAGTTGCGGGATCACGATCACCGGCATGAACTGCACGGCCTGGAACTCGGTGCGCGCGAACGCACTGCACAGCAGGCCGAGCGACACTCCCAGCACTGCGTTGATCACCGCGATCACCAGCACCCAGACGACGCTGCCCTCGGTGGCCAGATCGAGGAAACCGAATGCCACCGCACAGGCGAGCGCAGCCTGGGCCGCCGCCGCGAGCGAGAACGCCGTCCCGTACCCCGCGAGCAGGTCGAGTTTGGAGAGCGGGGTCGTCAACAGGCGTTCGAGCGTTCCGGAGCTACGTTCACGCTGCATCGCGATCGACGTCACCAGGAACATGACGATGAAGGGGATGATGCCGAGCATCGTGATGGCGATCCGGTCGAACAGCGGAACCTGACCGGGTGGGGTGGCCACGTTCTGGTACAGGAAGTACAGCAACACCATGATCAGCGACGGCACGACCAGAATCATGGCGACCGTCCGGTGGTCGACGCGCAACTGCCGCAGGATGCGGGTGGTACTCGACGCGTAGATACGGGGGTTGACGATCATGATTCGACTCCCACCTGTTCGTCGCGGATGAGGGCGAGGAAGGCCTCTTCGAGATTCGTCTTGCCCGTCCGGTGTCTGAGCTCGTCCGGCGCGATGTCCGCGAGCAGTCGGCCGTCGCGCAGGAGGAGCAGGGTCTGGCAGTGATCGGCCTCGTCCATGACGTGGCTCGAGACGACGAGCGTGGTGCCGGCTCGCGCGAGCGCCGCGAAGTGCTCCCACAGTTCCGCCCGCAGAACCGGATCCAACCCGACGGTCGGCTCGTCGAGGACGAGGAGCTCGGGCCGTCCCACCAGCGCGCACGCGAGCGAGACTCGGCTGAGCTGCCCGCCCGACAGTGCCCCGGCCGGACGGTGACCGTGCGTGGACAGCCCGACCGAGTCGATCGCGTCGGCGACGGCGTCGTTCCGTCGCCCGTAGAGGGAGGCGAAGTAGCGCACGTTGTCGCGGACGGTGAGGTCGAGATACACACTCGGGGCCTGCGTCACGTACCCGACGCGGCGCCGTAGTGCAGGTGAGCCCGCGGGCCGGCCCAGGACGGTCACCGTCCCGGACTCGACGAGCTGGGTGCCGACGACGCATCGCATGAGCGTGGTCTTGCCGCAGCCGGACGGGCCCAGGAGACCGGTGATCGTTCCGACCGGGATCGACACGTTCACGTCCCGCAGCGCCGGCGCCCCGCCGCGCTGCACGTTCAGGTCGGAAATCTCCACGGCTCGAGCCGGACGCCCCGCGGAGACGGGGCCGGGGATGGCGGTCATGAGGACCTCTATTCATCGATTGATGAACTCATCACACGTTGAATTCTCGGCCGCCGCCCACCGGTCGTCAACGCTTCCCGGGTCTCGAACTGGCAAAGCTACCCGGCGATTGTGGACAATCGGCCCGTGATCGAATCCGGGCGAACCATCCTGCGCGACGTGGACCATCCGCTGGAGGCGGCACGAGCGGTGCTCGGGGGCGTGCTGACCGTGGGAACGGTTCGCGCGCGAATCGTCGAGGTCGAGGCATACGGCGGAGACCCGTCGGGCCCGTGGCCCGACCCGGCGGCCCACTCGTACCGCGGCCGCACGCCCCGCAATGCCGTGATGTTCGGTGAGCCCGGGCATCTGTACGTCTACCGCAGCTACGGAATGCACTTCTGCGCCAACGTGTCGTACGGGCCCGACGGCGTCGCCGGCGGCGTGCTGCTGCGCGCCGCCGAGATCGTCGCGGGGCACGACCTGGTCGCGTCCCGGCGGCCGGCGGTCAAACGGCCGTTCGACGTGGCCCGCGGCCCGGGGAACCTCGGGTCGGCGCTCGGTCTGTCCCTCGACCACAACGGATTCGACCTGCTCGGCACGGATCCGGGACTGCATCTCGAACTCGGTTGCGCCACCGATTTCCGCAGTGGTCCGCGCGTGGGTATCGCGGTGGCCGCGGAGCTGCCGTGGCGCCTGTGGCTGCCCGCGTCCGGAGCCGTCTCGGCCTACCGGCGCAGCCCGCGCGCACCCGTGCCCGAGTGACGGTGGGATGATCGGGTGCGTGACTGAGAACATCCTTGACGAACTGACCTGGCGGGGGCTCATCGCCCAGTCGACCGATCTGGACGCGCTGCGACGTGCGACCGAGGCTGGACCAGTCACGCTGTATGCCGGTTTCGATCCGACCGGGCCCTCCCTGCACGCCGGCCACCTCGTGCCACTCCTCGCGCTCAAGCGCTTCCAGCGGGCCGGACACCGGCCGATCGTCCTTGCCGGCGGCGCCACCGGGATGATCGGCGATCCGCGTGACGTCGGCGAGCGCACCATGAACTCCGCCGACACGGTCGCGGACTGGGCGGACCGCATTCGCTCGCAGCTCGAGCGCTTCGTCGACTTCGACGAGTCGCCGACCGCAGCGGTCATCGAGAACAACGCCAACTGGACGTCCAAGCTCAGCGCGATCGATTTCCTGCGGGACATCGGCAAGCACTTCTCGGTGAACGTCATGCTCGCGCGCGACACGGTCAAGCGTCGGCTCGAGTCGGACGGCATGTCGTACACCGAGTTCAGCTACATGCTGTTGCAGGCCAACGACTTCGTGCACCTGCGCCGCAGCTACGGCTGCACGCTGCAGGTGGGCGGCTCCGATCAGTGGGGCAACATCATCGCCGGAGTCGACCTCAACCGGAGGCTGGACGGGGAGACCGTGCACGCGATGACCGTGCCGCTCGTGACCTCGGCCGACGGCAAGAAGTTCGGTAAGTCGACCGGTGGCGGAAGCCTGTGGCTGGACCCCGAGATGACCAGCCCGTACGCCTGGTACCAGTACTTCGTGAACACCGGGGATGCGGACGTCATGCGCTACCTGCGGTGGTTCACCTTCCTCTCCCGGGAGGAACTGGCCGAGCTCGAGGCCGCCACGGCCGAGCGTCCGCAGGCGCGGGAGGCACAGCGACGGCTGGCGGCCGAGATGACCACGCTGGTCCACGGGCAGGAGAACACCGCCGCCGTCGAACTCGCGAGCAAGGCGCTGTTCGGTCGCGCCGAGCTCACCGATCTGGACGAGGCCACGCTCGCGGCCGCGCTGAAGGAGGCCTCGATCGCCGAGGTCGCTGCGAGCAGCCCGCGGACGATCGTCGATCTGCTGGTGGCGAGCGGTCTCTGCGAGAGCAAGGGTGCGGCCCGACGGGCGGTCAAGGAGGGCGGCGCGTACGTCAACAACCAGCGCATCGAGTCGGAGGAGTGGACGCCGGAGAACTCGGACCTGCTGCACGGTCACTGGCTGGTGGTCCGTAGGGGCAGGAAGAACTTCGCCGGCATCGAGGTGGTCGCGGGCTGACGTGTCCGGCGTCACCATGATCGATTTCTGCGCGAGCGGGACGAGGTGTGCCTCGTCCCGTTCGGTCTACCTGGGGGTTTTCTGCGAAGATGCGGAAGGTGGGGCCGCTGACCAGCGGATTTGGTGTTCTGCGCTCGGGCCCCGTAACTTATTCCAGGTCAGAGCGACACGGACACCGACCCGGACGCGATCTTCACAGGTCAGCGAGGGAAAACGAGGTTGTACGGGGAGCGCCTGATACTCCTGGAAGTTGCTTCCCTGCCCGGTGTAGGGTGGTGGAGCCGCGTCCGGGTGGCCCGGATGGGAGCCGAGTTTGCACTCGGATCCCGGGTGGGATAAGCTGGAACGGTTGCCCCGGAACGAGGAACTGCAAAGTTTCGAGTGATGGTGTGCGCGTGTTCTTTGAGAACTCAACAGTGTGTCGATGAATGTCAGTGCCAATTATTTATTTGGTACTCCACGCCATCGTGTAGTGCTTTTGCGCAGCGTGGTGTGGGTATTTGCTGATCGTCTCATTCTTCCGTCTGGGATGGTCAGTGCAAAGCTAGTTTGAGTTTTTTTGCTAGTGATTTGACTCGATGTCTATGACTGATTAGTGGCTTCGGCTGCGAAATCTAGAGTCTTCAACGGAGAGTTTGATCCTGGCTCAGGACGAACGCTGGCGGCGTGCTTAACACATGCAAGTCGAGCGGTAAGGCCCCTTCGGGGGTACACGAGCGGCGAACGGGTGAGTAACACGTGGGTGATCTGCCCTGCACTCTGGGATAAGCCTGGGAAACTGGGTCTAATACCGGATATGAGCTCCTGTCGCATGGCGGGGGTTGGAAAGGTTTACTGGTGCAGGATGGGCCCGCGGCCTATCAGCTTGTTGGTGGGGTAATGGCCTACCAAGGCGACGACGGGTAGCCGGCCTGAGAGGGCGACCGGCCACACTGGGACTGAGACACGGCCCAGACTCCTACGGGAGGCAGCAGTGGGGAATATTGCACAATGGGCGAAAGCCTGATGCAGCGACGCCGCGTGAGGGATGACGGCCTTCGGGTTGTAAACCTCTTTCAGCAGGGACGAAGCGAAAGTGACGGTACCTGCAGAAGAAGCACCGGCCAACTACGTGCCAGCAGCCGCGGTAATACGTAGGGTGCGAGCGTTGTCCGGAATTACTGGGCGTAAAGAGCTCGTAGGCGGTTTGTCGCGTCGTCCGTGAAAACTTGGGGCTCAACCCCAAGCTTGCGGGCGATACGGGCAGACTTGAGTACTGCAGGGGAGACTGGAATTCCTGGTGTAGCGGTGAAATGCGCAGATATCAGGAGGAACACCGGTGGCGAAGGCGGGTCTCTGGGCAGTAACTGACGCTGAGGAGCGAAAGCGTGGGTAGCGAACAGGATTAGATACCCTGGTAGTCCACGCCGTAAACGGTGGGCGCTAGGTGTGGGTTTCCTTCCACGGGATCCGTGCCGTAGCTAACGCATTAAGCGCCCCGCCTGGGGAGTACGGCCGCAAGGCTAAAACTCAAAGGAATTGACGGGGGCCCGCACAAGCGGCGGAGCATGTGGATTAATTCGATGCAACGCGAAGAACCTTACCTGGGTTTGACATATACCGGAAACACCTAGAGATAGGTGCCCCCTTGTGGTCGGTATACAGGTGGTGCATGGCTGTCGTCAGCTCGTGTCGTGAGATGTTGGGTTAAGTCCCGCAACGAGCGCAACCCTTGTCCTGTGTTGCCAGCGCGTAATGGCGGGGACTCGCAGGAGACTGCCGGGGTCAACTCGGAGGAAGGTGGGGACGACGTCAAGTCATCATGCCCCTTATGTCCAGGGCTTCACACATGCTACAATGGCCGGTACAGAGGGCTGCGATACCGTGAGGTGGAGCGAATCCCTTAAAGCCGGTCTCAGTTCGGATCGGGGTCTGCAACTCGACCCCGTGAAGTCGGAGTCGCTAGTAATCGCAGATCAGCAACGCTGCGGTGAATACGTTCCCGGGCCTTGTACACACCGCCCGTCACGTCATGAAAGTCGGTAACACCCGAAGCCGGTGGCCTAACCCTTGTGGAGGGAGCCGTCGAAGGTGGGATCGGCGATTGGGACGAAGTCGTAACAAGGTAGCCGTACCGGAAGGTGCGGCTGGATCACCTCCTTTCTAAGGAGCATCTCCAACGCAGGGGTCACACAGGTGGCCTGCTGGTTGGCAGAGGCCGTTTAGTCCCCAATCGTGGGACTGCGGTTGCTCATGGGTGGAACACTGACAAGCATTCTTCTTCACTACTGCCGGCCCGAGTGCTGGTGGGAAGAGAGTTATATCGGCATACTGTTGGGTCCTGAGAGAACACGCAAGTGATCTTCTCGAAGGAAAGTGACGACAGGCGGGAAACGCAGGTCATACCGCAGCGGGAACTTCGGTTCTGGTTGGTCCGGTGTCTGCACGAGTTTTCTGCTTGTGTGTTGTTTGAGAACTGCACAGTGGACGCGAGCATCTTTGTTGTAAGTGTTTAAGAGCGTACGGTGGATGTCTTGGCACCAGGAGCCGATGAAGGACGTAGGAGGCTGCGATAAGCCTCGGGGAGCTGTCAACCGAGCTGAGATCCGAGGATGTCCGAATGGGGAAACCCAGCCACAGTGATGTGTGGTTACCCGCGCCTGAATATATAGGGCGTGTGGAGGGAACGTGGGGAAGTGAAACATCTCAGTACCCACAGGAAGAGAAAACAACATGTGATTCCGTGAGTAGTGGCGAGCGAAAGCGGAAGAGGCTAAACCATGGGTGTGTGATAGCCGGCAGGCGTTGCATTCGTGGGGTTGTGGGATCCGTCTTGTCAATTCTGCCGGATTGGCCGACAGTAAGAAATCATCGTGTTAGTCGAAGTGGTCTGGAACGGCCTGTCGTAGAGGGTGAGAGTCCCGTAGACGAAAACATGGTGACTGTCGTGACGGACACCCGAGTAGCAGCGGGCCCGTGAAATCTGCTGTGAATCTGTCGGGACCACCCGATAAGCCTGAATACTCCCTGGTGACCGATAGCGGACTAGTACCGTGAGGGAAAGATGAAAAGTACCCCGGGAGGGGAGTGAAATAGTACCTGAAACCGTGCGCTTACAATCCGTCAGAGCCTTCGAACACTTCGGTGTTGGGGGTGATGGCGTGCCTTTTGAAGAATGAGCCTGCGAGTTAGCGGCATGTCGCGAGGTTAACCCGTGTGGGGTAGCCGTAGCGAAAGCGAGTCCGAATAGGGCGTTTGAGTGGCATGTTCTAGACCCGAAGCGGAGTGATCTACCCATGGCCAGGGTGAAGCGACGGTAAGACGTCGTGGAGGCCCGAACCCACTTAGGTTGAAAACTGAGGGGATGAGCTGTGGGTAGGGGTGAAAGGCCAATCAAACTCCGTGATAGCTGGTTCTCCCCGAAATGCATTTAGGTGCAGCGTCGTGTGTTTCACTCTGGAGGTAGAGCTACTGGATGGCCGATGGGCCCCACAAGGTTACTGACGTCAGCCAAACTCCGAATGCCAGAGTGTGAGAGCACGGCAGTGAGACTGCGGGGGATAAGCTTCGTAGTCGAGAGGGAAACAGCCCAGATCGCCGGCTAAGGCCCCTAAGCGTGTACTAAGTGGAAAAGGATGTGGGGTCGCGAAGACAACCAGGAGGTTGGCTTAGAAGCAGCCACCCTTGAAAGAGTGCGTAATAGCTCACTGGTCAAGTGATCCTGCGCCGACAATGTAGCGGGGCTCAAGTACACCGCCGAAGCCGCGGCATTCACATAACACCCATGCGGGTCTACGGGCCTGTGTGCAGTGGTGTGGATGGGTAGGGGAGCGTCGTGCAGCCATGGAAGCGCCGGAGTGATCCAGGTGTGGAGGCTGCACGAGTGAGAATGCAGGCATGAGTAGCGAAAGACGAGTGAGAAACTCGTCCGCCGAATGACCAAGGGTTCCTGGGCCAGGTTAATCCGCCCAGGGTGAGTCGGGACCTAAGGCGAGGCCGACAGGCGTAGTCGATGGACAACGGGTTGATATTCCCGTACCCGTGTGAACGCGCCCCTGGTGAATCAGTGATACTAACCGTCCTGAAGCGTCCTTACTTCCCTTCGGGGAACCTGGATGTGGATGCACGGGACCTGATCTGGTAGTAGCCAAGCGATGGGGTGACGCAGGAAGGTAGCTGAGCCAGTCAGTGGTAATACTGGTGTAAGCGTGTAGGGCGAGTGGTAGGCAAATCCGCCACTCATGATGCCTGAGACGTGATGCGTAGCCGATTGAGGCGAATTCAGTGATCCTATGCTGCCGAGAAAAGCCTCTAGCGAGCTTTCACACGGCCCGTACCCCAAACCGACACAGGTGGTCAGGTAGAGAATACTAAGGCGATCGAGAGAACTGTGGTTAAGGAACTCGGCAAAATGCCCCCGTAACTTCGGGAGAAGGGGGGCCTCGTCTGGTGATCACTCTTGCAGTGTGAGCTGGGTGGGGCCGCAGAGACCAGAGAGAAGCGACTGTTTACTAAAAACACAGGTCCGTGCGAAGTCGTAAGACGATGTATACGGACTGACGCCTGCCCGGTGCTGGAAGGTTAAGAGGACCGGTTAGCCAGTAATGGCGAAGCTGAGAATTTAAGCCCCAGTAAACGGCGGTGGTAACTATAACCATCCTAAGGTAGCGAAATTCCTTGTCGGGTAAGTTCCGACCTGCACGAATGGCGTAACGACTTCTCTGCTGTCTCAACCACAGACTCGGCGAAATTGCATTACGAGTAAAGATGCTCGTTACGCGCGGCAGGACGAAAAGACCCCGGGACCTTCACTATAGCTTGGTATTGGTGTTCGGTTCGGTTTGTGTAGGATAGGTGGGAGACTGTGAAGCATGCACGCCAGTGTGTGTGGAGTCGTTGTTGAAATACCACTCTGATCGTATTGGACATCTAACCTCGGACCATGATCTGGTTCAGGGACAGTGCCTGGTGGGTAGTTTAACTGGGGCGGTTGCCTCCCAAAATGTAACGGAGGCGCCCAAAGGTTCCCTCAGCCTGGTTGGCAATCAGGTGTCGAGTGCAAGTGCACAAGGGAGCTTGACTGTGAGACTGACAGGTCGAGCAGGGACGAAAGTCGGGACTAGTGATCCGGCACCGGCAAGTGGAAGCGGTGTCGCTCAACGGATAAAAGGTACCCCGGGGATAACAGGCTGATCTTCCCCAAGAGTCCATATCGACGGGATGGTTTGGCACCTCGATGTCGGCTCGTCGCATCCTGGGGCTGGAGTAGGTCCCAAGGGTTGGGCTGTTCGCCCATTAAAGCGGCACGCGAGCTGGGTTTAGAACGTCGTGAGACAGTTCGGTCTCTATCCGCCGCGCGCGTCAGAAACTTGAGGAAGGCTGTCCCTAGTACGAGAGGACCGGGACGGACGAACCTCTGGTGTGCCAGTTGTTCCACCAGGAGCACTGCTGGTTAGCTACGTTCGGAAGGGATAACCGCTGAAAGCATCTAAGCGGGAAGCCTGTTCCAAGATGAGGTTTCTCACCCCCTCGAGGGGGTAAGGCCCCCGGCAGACCACCGGGTTGATAGGCCAGAACTGGAAGCACAGTAATGTGTGGAGGTGACTGGTACTAATAGGCCGAGGACTTACCACAAAGAAGCTACGCGTCCACTGTGCGGTATCTGAAACAACACACAGATACCATTCACCCCCTACCACGATCCGTCAGGGATTGTGGGTTCGGGCGGGGAG
Organism: Rhodococcus sp. SGAir0479; assembly: GCF_005484805.1. Lineage (NCBI taxonomy): Bacteria > Bacillati > Actinomycetota > Actinomycetes > Mycobacteriales > Nocardiaceae > Rhodococcus > Rhodococcus sp. SGAir0479. The sequence continues at coordinate 1,804,089 of NZ_CP039432.1, read as the reverse complement.
TTGAATGTGTGACAGTTTCATAGAGTTACGGCGGCCATAGCGGAGGGGAAACGCCCGGTCCCATTCCGAACCCGGAAGCTAAGCCCTCCAGCGCCGATGGTACTGCACTCGACAGGGTGTGGGAGAGTAGGACACCGCCGAACATCCGTTACCGAAAGGGGACCCGATACACTGGGTCCCCTTTCGTGCTTTGTAGTGAAAGGAATGGCTGTGTCGGAAAGCAGTGGTGATCGTCGGAACTTCCGAGGAGACGGCACCCACCGCTCCGAAGGACCTCGTGGCGGTCGGCCGGCGGACCGTCGTGGCCCGCGCGACGATCGACGTCAGGGTTCGACCGGCCAGGACCGGAGTGGTGGCCAAGGCCGCAGCGCGGGACAGTGGCGCGAACACGACGATCGACGTGGAGACGACCGTCGATCCGATCGCCCCTACGGCCGACGTGACGACAACCGTGGCGAGCGTCGGGACGACGTGCGTGGTGGGCGTCGTGACGACTATCGTGGCGAGCGCCGCGACGACAACCGTGGGGACCGACGCGACGACCGTCGGCAGTTAGGTGGACGTGGCGGCGACGACCGGCGCCGTACCGCCGGCGGGGGCGGACCGCACCGTCGTGGTGGCGAGGGTGGATTCGGTCCGGCCCGCGGCCGCGAAGCCGCCGGCCCGCAGCGTCGTGACGCCCGCCCGGACGAGCCGGACATCCCGGACGAGGTCGAGGCCGGTGAGCTCGAGCCCGCGGTACGCCGTGACCTCCTGAGCCTGGACAAGAACAACGCGAACACCGTTGCACGCCACCTCGTGATGGCGAGCCGGCTCATCGAGGACGATCCGCGCTTGGCACTGGCCCACGCGCGTGCCGCCAGGCAGCGTGCCGGCCGGATCGCGGTGGTCCGCGAGACTGCCGGCATCACCGCCTATCACGCCGGCGAGTGGGCAGAGGCGCTGTCCGAGCTGCGCGCGGCCCGGCGGATGTCGGGCGGCCCCGGCTTCCTCGCCGTCATGGCCGACTGCGAACGTGGTCTCGGCCGGCCCGAACGCGCCATCGAGCTCGGCCGCAGCGACGAGGCGCGGGCCCTGACCGGTGACGACGCCAGTGAACTGCGGATGGTCGTCGCAGGCGCCCGGATGGACCTCGGTCAGTTCGACCAGGCGGTCGTGACGCTGCAGACCCCGGATCTGGACGCCAAGCGCACCGGGTCCGCCGCTGCCCGTCTGTTCTACGCGTACGCCGACGCCCTGGTCGCGGCGGGTCGCATCGAGGACGGACTCAAGTGGTTCCTCAACTCCGCCGCGGCTGACGTCGACGGCGAGACCGATGCGGAGGAGCGGGTCGCGGAACTGACCGGAGAGGGGCAGTGACGCCGCCTGTCACCGCGACCCTCCGCTGCGCCCACGACGTGCTGCTGCTCGATCTCGACGGCACCGTCTACCAGGGCGCCGAGGCGATCCCGGGTGCGCGGGAGGCGTTGGGGGCCGGCGACCAGCGTCAGCTGTACGTCACCAACAACGCGAGCCGGAGCCCGGCCCAGGTGGCCGAGCACCTCCGGGACCTCGGTTTCGACGCCGCCGACGACGACGTCGTGACCAGTTCGCAGTCGGCCGCTCGTCTGCTGTCCGAGAAGCTCGGTCCGGACGCGGCGGTACTGGTGGTGGGCACCGACGCGCTCGCGGCGGAAGTCGCCAACGTCGGGCTGCGACCGGTCCGACAGTTCCGGGACGCGCCCGTTGCGGTGGTGCAGGGGCATTCCCCGACCACGGATTGGGCGATCCTCGCCGAGGCCACGCTCGCGATCCGCGCCGGCGCGCTGTGGATCGCGGCCAACGTCGACTCCACGCTGCCCACCGAACGCGGTCTCGTCCTGGGCAACGGCTCGATGGTCGCCGCGCTGCGCACCGCGACCGGCCGCGAGCCGATCGTGGCCGGCAAGCCGGCCGCCCCGCTGATGGAGGACGCGCTCCGTCGCGCGCAGGCCGCGAGTCCTCTCGTGGTGGGCGATCGCCTCGACACCGATATCGCCGGGGCGAATGCGGTGGGCATCGACTCACTGCTGGTGCTGACGGGTGTCAGCACGACGGCGGAACTTCTGCGGGCGGACGAACAGCATCGCCCCACCTACGTGGCGAAGTCGCTCGACGCGCTCAACGCGCCGGCGTCGGCCGCACGGGTCGCTCGCCACCCCGGTTGGCAGGTGGAGTTCGACACCGGTGATCTGGTCGTGCACACCGACGGCGCGGATGCGGCGGCGGGTCGAACCGGAGCATTTCTCTCGGTGCTCGAGGCGGCATGGCGGCACCCGGAGTTCGTGCGGGTGCGTGCGGGCGACGACGTCGCGCGCACCGCGGTCTCGGCCCTGCTCGGGGAGATGTGACGGCGCCGTCCGGCGTCGCGCGGGGTGGTTGCCGGTGGTCCGGTGTCGGGCCGATGGGCTAGGTTTGCACCGATGAGCACGTCAGTACCACTTCCAGGTCGACACCTCCCGCATTCCGGTGACGGTGTCGATCCCGCGGATGTTCATGCCCGTGTCGATGCGCTGCTCGCCGAGTTGGGCGACGCCGGTGGTGACCACGCGCGGCAGGCGCACATTCTCGAACGGGCTCACGATGTTCTCGTCGAGTCCCTGGCAGCAGTGGACAAGGTCTGAGGTGGCACGTCGAGCAAGGGTCGATGCGGAACTCGTGCGCCGAAAGCTCGCGCGGTCGCGCGAGCATGCACAGGAGTTGATTGCGTCCGGTCGCGTCCTCATCGCGGGCACCGTCGCCACCAAGCCCGCCACCGCCGTCGAGACGGGGACTCCACTTCTCGTCACCGAGGTGGACGAGGAGATCTCGTGGGCATCGCGCGGAGCGCACAAACTTCTGGGCGCACTGGACGCCTTCACTCCGCACGGGCTGACGGTCACCGGGCGCCGGTGCCTCGACGCAGGTGCGTCCACGGGCGGTTTCACGGACGTGCTGCTGCACAACGGCGCGCGTGAGGTGGTCGCCGTCGACGTGGGATACGGACAGCTGGTGTGGCGACTGCAGTCCGACGATCGGGTGCACGTCGTCGACCGGACCAACGTCCGCTCTATCGATGCCGACACCATCGGCGGCCCGGTCGACCTGGTGGTCGCGGACCTGTCGTTCATCTCGCTCAAGCTGGTGCTGCCGGCGATGGTGGCGTGCGTGAACGACGGCGCCGACCTTGTTCCGATGGTCAAGCCGCAGTTCGAGGTCGGTAAGGAACGCGTGGGATCGGGCGGTGTGGTGCGCGATCCCGAGTTGCGGGCCTCCGCGGTCATCGAGGTCGCCGAGGCGGCTGCCGCGCTGGGGCTGCGTACCGTCGGTGCCGTCGCGAGCCCGCTCCCGGGACCGTCCGGCAACGTCGAGTACTTCCTGTGGCTGCGCAAGGAGGTCGCCGGGGCGCCACCGCAGACCGAGGACGCCCCGGCCGTCGAGGACCTTGTCCGGCGCGCCGTGGAGGAGGGGCCGCAGTGAGTGAGTTGACCGTTCCGGGCGTGCCCACTCGGCAGATTTTGCTGGTCGCGCATTCGGGGCGCGCCGAGATCACCGAGACCGCACGCCGGGTCGCCGAGATCTGCGCCCGTGCCGGCATCGCGCTGCGTCTGCTCGAGAACGAAGTGGACGTGGACCGCGTCCAGTCGCTGTCGGCCGGGCCCGATCGTCCGATGGTCAGTGTCGTGCCGGAGGGGCCCGGTGCTGCGTCGGACTGCGAAATGGTGATCGTCCTCGGTGGGGACGGCAGCTTCCTGCGCGCCGCGGAACTGGCGCAGTCGGCCAACGTCCCGGTGCTGGGAATCAACTTGGGACGCATCGGCTTTCTCGCGGAAGCGGAGGCCGAGCACCTCGAGACCGCGATGGAACAGGTGGTGCGGCGCGAGTACCGGATCGAGCATCGCATGACGCTCGACGTGCTCGTGCGCGTGGAGGATCGCATCGTGCAGCGCGGGTGGGCGCTCAACGAGGCGAGTATCGAGAACCGCTCGCGGCTCGGCGTGCTCGAGGTGGTGCTCGAAGTCGACGGACGTCCGGTGTCGGCGTTCGGGTGCGACGGCGTCCTGATCGCGACCCCGACCGGGTCGACCGCGTACGCGTTCTCGGCGGGCGGGCCGGTCGTGTGGCCGGAACTCGAAGCGCTGCTGGTGATTCCGAGCAACGCGCATGCGCTCTTCGCCCGTCCGCTGGTCACCAGCCCCGAATCGATCGTGGCGGTCGAGACGGTCGCCGACAGCCACGACGGGCTCGTGTTCTGCGACGGGCGCCGCACGCTCGAGCTGCCGGCGGGCGGTCGCGTGGAGGTGGTACGCGGCAAGGATCCGATCCTGTGGGTGCGGCTCGACTCCGCGCCGTTCGCGGACCGGATGGTGACCAAGTTCGAACTTCCGGTGACCGGGTGGCGAGGAAGGAAGCGGTAGCGGTGCTGGCAGAGATTCGGATCGACAACCTCGGGGCCATCTCGTCGGCCTGCGCGCAGTTCCACGCCGGCCTGACCGTCCTCACCGGAGAGACCGGTGCCGGTAAGACGATGGTGGTGACGAGCCTGCACCTGCTCAGCGGGGCGCGGGCCGACGCGGGGCGGGTCCGGGTCGGCGCCGCTCGCGCGGTCGTCGAGGGTCGGTTCACCGTCGAGGCGTCGGCGCCGCTGGTCGACCGCGAGGTCACCCGGCTGCTCGAATCCTGCGGTGCCGAACGGGACGAGGACGGCAGCATCATCGCGGTGCGCACCGTCGGCGGCGACGGCCGCTCGCGTGCCCATCTCGGCGGCCGCAGTGTCCCGGCGGGCGTGTTGTCGGAGTTCACCGATCCGCTGCTGACCGTGCACGGCCAGAACGATCAGTTGCGGCTGCTCCGGCCGGACCAGCAGCGTGCGGCCCTCGACCGCTTCGCGGACAAGACCGTCGGCCCGTTGCTCACGCACTACCGCAAGCACCGCGCCGAGTGGTTGGAGGCGCGCACGGAACTGGCCGAACGCACCGGCCGGACCCGGGAGTTGGCGCAGGAAGCCGACCAGTTGACGTTCGCGCTCGAGGAGATCGACCGCGTCGCGCCCAACCCCGGTGAGGACACCGACATCGTCGACGAGGTGCGACGTCTCGGCGATCTCGATTCCCTCCGGACGGCGGCCGAGGGCGCGCAGGCGGCACTCGCCGGCCTCGACGACGGCGGCGTCGACGGTGCCGCGGGTGCGTTGGATCTGCTGGGGGAGGCCCGGGCCCGGATCGAGACGTCCGACGACCCGGCGCTCACGGTCCTGGGCCCGCGCCTGGGCGAGGCGATGGCGGTGGTCTCGGATGTCGCCGGCGAGCTGTCGGGATACCTGTCGGGGTTGCCGAGCGATCCCGGGGCCCTGGACACGCTGCTGACGCGGCAGGCGGAATTGAAGACGCTCACGAGGAAGTACGCTGCCGACATCGACGGCGTGCTCGAGTGGGCAACCACCGCCCGGGAGCGGCTCGCGCGCATCGACACCTCCTCCGACGCGCTGGCCGCGTTGACCGCGCGGGTGGAGGAAGCCGCCGCGCTCACTGCCGAGGCGGCCGCGAAGTTGTCGGCCGCGCGGACCAAGGCCGCGGCGAAGCTCGCGAAGGCCGTCAGCGCCGAGCTCGCCGGATTGGCCATGGGTCGTGCGGCGCTCGACGTCACCGTCCGTCCGCGTGAGGCCGGCCCCAACGACACCGCCCCGCTGGCGGTGAACGGCCGGGAACTGCACGCGGGTGCGTCCGGCGTCGACGACGTGGAGTTCCGGCTCGCCGCGCACAGCGGAGCGCAGGCGCTGGCCATCGGCAAGAGCGCGTCGGGCGGCGAGCTGTCGCGGGTGATGCTGGCGCTCGAGGTCGTGCTCGCCGGTTCCGATCGTGGGGCGACGATGGTGTTCGACGAGGTCGACGCCGGCGTCGGTGGACGTGCGGCGGTCGAGATCGGCCGCCGCCTGGCCCGGCTGGCCCGTACCCACCAGGTCATCGTCGTCACGCATCTGCCGCAGGTGGCCGCGTTCGCCGACACCCATCTGGTGGTGGACAAGGTCGACGACATCAGTAGCGGTGTCGACAGCGGCGTCCGCACGCTCACCGAGGACGAGCGGGTGGTGGAGCTGGCCCGCATGCTCGCCGGGCTCGACGACACCGAGACCGGCCGCGCCCACGCCGAGGAGTTGCTCACCATCGCGGGGCAGGAACGCAGCACCGCGCCCGCCTGACCTCGCAAAACAGACTTTTCAGTTGGTGAAGCTGTGACGCGTGTGGTATTTGATACGGCGCGCCTCCCTGATCATCGTCTCGTGACGAGCGATCATCGAGGCCATGAAGATGCCGGCGCTGCTCTCCCGTAAGACCGAAACCCTCCCTGGCATCAGTGGCATCGCTCGGGTCGACCGCGACACCGGCAAGCTGCTGCGCCGCGTCGGCCACGGCGACGTCGTCGTGCTCGACGAGATCGATCTGGACCGCGTCACCGCCGACGCTCTCGTGGCGGCCGGTGTCCTCGCGGTGGTCAACGCGTCGCCGTCGATCACGGGCCGCTATCCGAACCTCGGTCCCGAGGTGCTGGTCGCCAACGGCATCGTGTTGATCGACGCGGCCGGCGCCGAGGTCTTCAAGTCGATCAAGGACGGCTCCAAGGTCCGCCTGCACGAGGGTGCCGTGTACGCCGGCGAGCGCAAGCTGGCCGAGGGTGAGGAGCAGACCGAGGCCGAGATCTCCGATCGCATGATCGAGGCCAAGACCGGGCTGGTCGACCACCTGGAAGCGTTCTCCGGCAACGCGATCGAGTTCATCCGGTCCGAGAGCCCGCTGCTGATCGACGGGGTCGGTGTGCCGGACATCGACGTCGACCTCGAGGACCGGCACGTCGTCGTCGTGGCAGACGGCCCCGAGCACCAGGCGGACCTCAAGGCGCTCAAGCCGTTCATCAAGGAGTACTCGCCGATCCTGGTGGGCGTCGGCGCGGGCGCGGACACGCTGACCAAGGCCGGCTACCGGCCCGACCTCATCGTCGGCGACCCGGACGACATCACGAGTGAGACCCTCAAGTGCGGCGCCGAGGTGGTGCTGCCCGCGGACCCCGACGGCCACGCCCACGGGCTCTCCCGCATCCAGGATCTCGGAATCGGCGCCATGACGTTCCCGGCGTCCGCGTCACCGGCGGACCTGGCGCTGCTGCTGGCCGATCACCACGGCGCGTCCCTCATCGTCACGGTCGGCAGCACCGTCTCGCTGGACGAGTTCTTCGATCGCGGGCGACGCGACACCAACCCGGCGGCGTTCATGACGCGCTTGAAGGTGGGCCCGAAACTGGTGGACGCCAAGGCCGTCGCCACGCTGTACCGCAGTCGCGTGTCCGGCGCGGCCATCGCGCTGCTGGTTCTCGCGGCGCTGACCGCCGTGATCGTCGCGCTGGTCGTCTCGAACATCGGCGGTGAGGCGCTGGACTGGGCAATCGAGACGTGGAACAGCTTCGCGCTGTGGGTACAGGGGCTCTTCAAGTGATTTCCATGCGTCAACACGCCATCTCGATAGCGGCGATCTTCCTGGCCCTCGCGATCGGTGTGGTCCTCGGTTCGGGTCTCCTGTCCGACGGCATGCTCTCGGGCCTGCGCGACGACAAGACCGAGTTGCAGGACGAGATCGAGAACCTCAACCAGACCAACAATCGGTTGGGTGAACAGCTCACGGCGGCCGACGGATTCGACTCCGCGGTCTCCGACCGGATCCTGCGGGGTGCCCTCGCTCAGCGGTCGGTCGTCGTCGTCACCACCCCCGACGCCGATCCGGGTGAGCTCGACGGGATCCAGCGTCTCGTCGGGCAGGCGGGCGGGTCGATCTCGGGTCGGATCTCGCTGACCCCGTCGTTCGTCGATGCCGCGAACGGCGACCAATTGCGCACGCTGGTGACGAACGTCATCCCGGCCGGTGTCCAGCTCCGCACGGGCGCGGTGGACCAGGGCAGCATCGCCGGCGACCTGCTGGGTTCGGTGCTGCTGCTCAATCCGCAGACGGCGCAACCGCAGACCACCCCGCAGGAGCGCATGCTCGCGCTCGACACGCTGCGCGGCGGCGGGTTCATCGACTTCGACGGCAACGTCGCGCCGGGGCAACTCGCGGTCGTCCTCACCGGGGACGGAGACCCGGAGAACACGAGCGGCAACCGCGGGGCCGTCATCGCCCGGTTCGCGGGCGCACTCGACAGCCGCGGGGCCGGCACGGTCCTCGCCGGTCCGCCGGCCGCGGCGGAGGGCAACGGCCCGATCGCCGTCGCGCGTGCCGACGCCGCGATGTCGGCGGTCCTGTCCACCGTCGACGACGTCGACCGTGCCGCGGGCCGGATCACCACCGTCCTCGCACTTCAGCAGCAGCTCGACGGCGGTGCCGGTCGGTACGGGACGGGACCGGGGGCGGCAGCTGTCACCGTCGGCGCGCCGCAACCGTAGGGCCGGTGTGACGGTCGTCGCCCGGAAACCGGGAGCGTCGTGCACGCGCTGTCGCCGACAGGTGTTACCGTGAAGTCCCGTGGGTCGGCAGGCCCCAGCATGCTTCAACTCAGACCAAGTCCTGCACAGTCGTCACGGGAGCCCCTTTGCCACAGTCACGCAGCAATTCGCGTAACGCCACCAAGCACATCTTCGTGAGCGGGGGTGTCGCCTCCTCCCTCGGTAAGGGATTGACCGCTTCCAGCCTCGGTGAGCTGCTCACCGCGCGCGGACTGCGCGTGACGATGCAGAAGCTCGATCCCTACCTCAACGTCGATCCCGGAACGATGAACCCGTTCCAGCACGGCGAGGTCTTCGTCACCGAGGACGGCGCCGAGACCGACCTCGACGTCGGACACTACGAGCGGTTCCTCGACCGCGACCTCAACGCCTACGCGAACGTCACCACCGGGCAGGTCTACTCGGCCGTCATCGCGAAGGAGCGCCGCGGCGAGTACCTGGGCGACACCGTCCAGGTCATCCCGCACATCACCGACGAGATCAAGAGCCGAATCATCGCGATGGCCGGCGCCGACGCGCAGGGACACGTGCCCGACGTCGTGATCACCGAGATCGGCGGCACCGTCGGTGACATCGAGTCCCAGCCCTTCCTCGAGGCGGCCCGGCAGGTGCGGCACGACGTGGGCCGGGAGAACGTCTTCTTCCTGCACGTCTCGCTCGTGCCGTACCTCGGCCCCTCCGGCGAGCTCAAGACCAAGCCCACGCAGCACTCGGTGGCCGCGCTGCGCAACATCGGTATCCAGCCCGACGCGCTGATCCTGCGTTGCGACCGCGAGGTGCCGCAGGCGCTGAAGGCGAAGATTGCGCTGATGTGCGACGTCGACGTGGACGCCTGCATCTCGACGCCGGACGCACCGTCGATCTACGACATCCCCAAGGTGCTGCACCGCGAGGGCCTCGACGCCTACGTCGTCCGCCAGCTGGGGCTGCCGTTCCGCGACGTCGACTGGACCGTGTGGGGCGACCTGCTCGAGCGCGTCCACAACCCGCGCGAGATCGTCAAGGTCGCGCTGGTGGGCAAGTACGTCGATCTGCCGGACGCCTACCTGTCGGTCACGGAGGCGCTGCGCGCCGGCGGCTTCGCGCACTACTCCAAGGTCGAGATCTCGTGGGTGCCGTCCGACGAGTGCGAGACCGAGGAGGGCGCGCAGGCCGCGCTCGGTGACGTCGACGGCGTGCTGATCCCCGGCGGCTTCGGCATCCGCGGCATCGAGGGCAAGCTCGGCGCCATCCGCTACGCCCGCACCAACAAGATCCCGCTGCTGGGCCTGTGCCTGGGTCTGCAGGCGATGGTGATCGAGGCGGCCCGCTCGGTGGGTCTCAAGGACGCGAACTCCGAGGAGTTCGACCAGGACACCAAGCACCCGGTGATCTCGACCATGGCCGACCAGGAGCAGATCGTCGCCGGTGAGGCCGACCTCGGCGGCACCATGCGGTTGGGCGCCTACCCGGCGGTGCTGACCGAGGGTTCGGTCGTCGCGAAGGCCTACGGCAGCGAGAACGTCTCGGAGCGGCACCGTCACCGCTACGAGGTCAACAACGCCTACCGTGACCGCGTCTCCAAGAGCGGGCTGCAGTTCTCGGGCACCTCGCCCGACGGCCACCTCGTGGAATTCGTGGAACTGCCCGCGGACAAGCACCCGTTCTTCGTCGGCACGCAGGCGCATCCGGAGCTCAAGAGCCGCCCGACGCGCCCGCACCCGCTGTTCTCGGCGTTCATCGGGGCCGCGCTCGACTACAAGGCCGGCGAGCCCGGCACGGCCGACGTCTCCTCGGACACCGCCGACGCCGCCGATGCCGCGTCCACCACGGCCGACAGCGTCGGCTGAGCGGTAGCGCGATGAGTCTGCCGGGGGAGCACGAGTTCGACACGGTCGCCTCGCGTGACGTGTACAGCGGGGCGATCGTGGCCCTGCGCGTGGACCGGGTCGTCATGCCCGGCGGGCGGGAAGCGGACCGTGAGGTCGTCGAGCACCACGGCGCCGTTGCCGTCGTGGTGCTCGACGACGCCGACCGGCTGGTGCTGATCCGCCAGTACCGGCACCCGCTCGGACGGCGCTTGTGGGAGCTGCCCGCCGGCCTGCTGGACGAGCCCGGGGAGGATCCGCTCGACGCCGCCCGCCGCGAACTCCGGGAGGAGACCGGCCTGGCCGCCGAGCGGTGGTCGGTGCTGGTCGACATCGCGCTCTCGCCGGGGTTCACCGACGAGTCCGTCCGCGTGTTCCTCGCCTCGGGCCTGCGGGAGGTGGACCGCCCCGACGCGCACGACGAGGAAGCCGACCTCGAGATTGCGCGGGTGGCGGTCGACGAGGCCGTGGCGATGGCGTTGCGCGGCGAGATCGTCAACGCCACAGCGGTGTCCGGGATCCTGGCTCTGGCTGCGGCGCGTGCCCGTGGGGACGGTCTCCGTCCGCCGGACGCCGCGTGGGTCGACCAGCCCGAGACCTTCGCCCGCCGCAAGCACACTCGGGCCGACAGCGAACCCACATGACCGCGTTGGGCGGCCAGGTCGGTACCTACCTGGACCACCTGGCCGTCGAACGAGGTGCCGCCCGCAACACGCTCAGCTCCTACCGGCGCGACCTCGGTCGCTACGAGCGGTTCCTAACCGAGCGGGGCATCGACGATCTGCGGGCGGTCGGTGAGTCCGACGTCAGCGATTTCGTCGTGGCGCTGCGCCGGGGCGACCCGGAGTCGGGAACCGTGGCCCTCGCACCCAGTTCGGCCGCCCGCGCACTGATCGCGGTGCGCGGGCTGCACCGGTTCGCGGCCGCCGAGGGCGTGACGGCCGGGGACGTCGCGCGCGCGGTGAAACCGCCGACCCCCGGGCGCCGTCTGCCGAAATCGTTGCCGCTCGACGACGTGTTGTCGATCCTCGAAGCGGCCGGGGGCGACGGCGCCTCCGACAATCCCCGCACCCTGCGCGACCGGGCGCTACTGGAGCTGCTCTACTCGACCGGCGCCCGGATCTCGGAGGCCGTGGGGCTCGACGTCGACGACCTCGACACCGACGCCCGGGCGGTGCTGCTGCGGGGTAAGGGCGGCAAGGAACGCGTCGTACCGGTCGGGCGTCCGGCGATCGCCGCGATCGACAACTACCTCGTGCGCGGCCGTCCGGCGCTGATCACGCGGGGGACACCGGCACTGTTCCTCAACGCCCGCGGGGGACGGCTGTCGCGGCAGAGCGCGTGGCAGGTTCTGCACGACGCCGCAGAGAAGGCCGGCATCTCGGTCGCGGTGTCGCCGCACACGCTGCGGCACTCGTTCGCCACCCACCTCCTCGACGGCGGCGCCGACGTGCGTGTGGTGCAGGAACTGCTCGGACACGCGTCGGTGACGACCACCCAGATCTACACGATGGTGACCGTCGGTGCGCTGCGCGAAGTATGGGCACAAGCACACCCGCGGGCACGCTGATCGGACGCGTGTTTGCGGCGGTTCGAGGTCACGAAGCGGTAGCGTTACGACATCAGCTGGACGACACAGAACGGGATCGACAGGACAGGGGACATCGGAACCGTGGTGACACCGCAGCCGCAATCGGCGGAGTCAGCGCCCCCGTACTCCAGGGATGCGCTGTCGCACGACAATCACGTCGACCCTGCGCGTGAGGACGTGCCGATCGGGCCGACCGGCCGACCCTTGCGGGAGATTCCCGAGCCCGGGCCCGTCGCCGGCCACGGCCCCGCCCGTGTCATCGCGATGTGCAATCAGAAGGGCGGCGTCGGGAAGACGACGTCGACGATCAACCTGGGCGCCTCGCTCGCCGAGTACGGTCGCCGGGTGCTGCTCGTCGACCTCGACCCGCAGGGGGCACTGTCCGCGGGCCTGGGCGTCGCCCACCACGATCTGGACCTCACCGTCCACAATCTGCTGGTCGAGCGGACGGCGGTCGACGACGTCCTCATGCGGACCCGGATCGACGGACTGGACCTGCTGCCCAGCAACATCGACCTGTCGGCCGCCGAGATCCAGCTCGTCACCGAGGTGGGCCGGGAACAGACCCTCGGGCGTGTCCTGCATCCGGTCCTCGACCGGTACGACTACGTGCTCATCGACTGCCAGCCGTCGCTGGGCCTGCTCACCGTCAACGCGCTCGCCTGCGCGGACAGCGTGATCATCCCGATGGAGTGCGAGTTCTTCTCGCTGCGCGGGCTGGCGCTGCTCAACGACACCGTCGACAAGGTGCGCGATCGGCTCAACCCACGACTGTCCCTCGAGGGCATCGTCGTGACGATGTTCGACTCCCGCACCCTGCACGCCCGTGAGGTGATGTCGCGGGTGGTGGAGGTCTTCGGCGATCTCGTCTACGACACGGTCATCAACCGGACGGTCCGCTTCCCGGAGACCAGCGTCGCGGGCGAGCCGATCACCACGTGGGCTCCCAAATCGGTGGGCGCCGAGTCCTACCGGGCCCTCGCCCGCGAGGTCATCCACCGCAGCGGCCGGTGAGCGCCGACGTCGCCGCGGGCCTCGACACGACCGATCCGCGACCGAGTGGCGCGGACAAGCCCGGGTTCCGGGTGCGCCTGCGCAACTTCGAGGGTCCGTTCGACCTGCTGCTCACGCTCATCCACCAGCACCGACTCGACGTCACCGAGGTGGCGCTGCACGAGGTGACGGACGAGTTCATCGCGTACACCCGCAGCCTGGGCAGCGACCTCGGCCTGGACCAGACCACCGAGTTCCTCGTCGTGGCGGCGACGCTGCTCGACTTGAAGGCGGCCCGGCTGCTGCCGGCCGGCGAGGTGGACGACGCCGAGGACCTCGCGCTGCTCGAGGCACGCGACCTGCTGTTCGCGCGGCTCCTGCAGTACCGCGCCTACAAGCAGGTCGCCCAGCTGTTCGGCGAGCTGGAGGGCGCCGCGCTGCGACGGTATCCGCGGTCGGTGTCGGTGGAGGACCGGTTCGTCGACCTGCTGCCCGAGGTGTTGCTGGGGGTGGACCCGGGCCGGTTCGCCGAGATCGCCGCGAGCGCCTTCCGGCCGCGACCCGTCCCGACGGTCGGCCTCGACCACCTGCACGTGCCGAAGGTGTCCGTCCCCGAACAGGCACAGCGCATCCTCGAACTGCTCCGCGCGCGGGGCCCTGGGGTGTGGACGCCGTTCGGTGAGCTGACCGCCGAGTGTGAGCTTCCGGTGCACATCGTGGCCCGATTCCTGGCCCTGCTCGAGCTGTATCGCGCGCGCTCGGTGCTGTTCGAGCAGCCGGAGCCGCTGGGCGATCTGCTGGTGACGTGGACGGGAGAGGTCGAGACCGTGCCCGCGAGCGAGGAGGACTACGGATGACGTCCACGGAGGACATGGGCCCGTTCGAGGACGAGTTCGAGGAGATGTCCGATGCCCGCCTCGCAGCGGCGCTCGAGTCGATGCTGCTGGTCGTGGACAGCCCGGCCGCCCCGGCGATGCTCGCCGCCGCTCTCGGGGAGCCGGAGGCGCGGGTGGCGACGATGCTGGCCGCGATGTCCGCGGACCTGACCGCCCGTGGCAGCGGTATCGACCTGCGTTTCGCGGGGGACGGCTGGCGCTTCTACACCCGCAACGAGTTCGCGCCGTACGTCGAACGGCTGCTCCTCGACGGTGCCCGCTCGAAGCTCACCCGCGCGGCGCTCGAGACGCTCGCGGTGATCGCCTACCGGCAACCACTCACCCGGGCCCGGATCAGCGCGGTCCGCGGAGTCAACGTCGACGGCGTCATCCGCACGCTGCTGGCGCGGGGTCTCATCACCGAAGCCGGCCCAGACCCCGAGACGAACGGCACCACGTACGCGACGACGGAACTGTTCCTCGAGCGGCTCGGTCTGGCGTCGCTCACGGATCTGCCGCCGCTCGCGCCGCTGCTTCCGGACGTCGATGTGATCGACGACATCACCGAGAGCCTCGAATCGGACCCACGGTTTGCGAGAATGGACAGGACTACGTCGTCTTCGGGAACGCCGGACACCCCGCCCGATCTCGGAGCCGACATCGAAAACTGACAGGGATCGAAAAAAGTGAACAAGCCCGCTCGCCGTGATGGCACACCGGACCGCAAGAAGAGGCAGGCCCCCGGCCGCGCCGATTCCGCACAGAAGAACTCGGCCCAGAAGAGTTCGGCCCAGAAGAGTTCGGCACCGAAGAAGCAGCTGAACAAGCGTGGCAAGCCGAAGGCGGCCAAGCCCCAGCGCACCCAGACGCAGGTGCACGCCCCGAAGATCAGCAACGCGAAGCCCGCGAAGCACCAGTACTCCGACGTCGACCGCGATCTCGCACCCGTCAAGGGTGACGGCGTCCGGCTGCAGAAGGTGCTCGCGCAGGCCGGCGTCGCCTCCCGCCGGGCCGCGGAGGAACTCATCGACCAGGGCCGCGTCGAGGTCGACGGCCGCATCGTCCGGGAGCAGGGCCTGCGGGTCGATCCCGAGAACGCGATCGTCCGCGTCGACGGCATCCGCGTCGTCGTGAAGAAGGACCTCGTCCACATCGCGCTCAACAAGCCGCGCGGCTGGCAGTCCACGATGTCCGACGACCTCGGCCGCCCGTGCATCGGCGACATCGTCTCGGAGCGGGTCGCGGCCGGTCAGCGGCTGTTCCACGTCGGCCGTCTCGACGCCGACACCGAGGGCCTGATCCTGCTCACCAACGACGGGGATCTCGCGCACCGGCTGATGCACCCGTCGTACGAGGTGCCCAAGACGTACCTGGCGACCGTCAACGGGGTGGTCGACCGCGGTCTCGGGAAGACCCTCAAGGCCGGTGTCGAACTCGACGACGGGCCGGCGAAGGTCGACGCGTTCACGCTGCTCGACGTCAACGGCGGCAAGTCGCTGGTGCGCATGGTCCTGCACGAGGGGCGCAAGCACATCGTGCGCCGCCTGCTCGACGCCGTCGGACATCCCGTGGTTCGCCTGGTGCGTACCGACATCGGCGCGGTCGCGCTCGGTGACGGGCGTCCGGGCACACTGCGGGTGCTCGGCCGCGGCGAGGTCGGCAGCCTCTACGGGGCGGTGGGGCTGTGAGCGTGACCCACGACGGGCCCCTGGTCGTCGCTATCGACGGGCCGTCGGGCACCGGCAAGTCCAGCGTGTCCCGGTGCGTCGCGACCCGGCTGGGCGCGCGGTACCTCGACACCGGTGCGATGTACCGCATCGCGACGCTGCACGTGCTGCGGCAGGGCGTCGATCTGACGGATCCGCACGCGATCGCCGAGGCGACCGCGTCGCTGCCGCTGTCGATCGGCACCGACCCCGAGGCGGAGGGTGTGCAACTCGCCGGTGAGGACGTCACCGCCGAAATCCGCGGCGCCGCCGTCACCCAGGCGGTGTCCGCCGTGTCGGCGGTTCCCGACGTCCGCGCCTTCCTGGTGGACCTGCAGCGGCGGATCGTCGAACACGCCGAACGGATCGTCGTCGAGGGCCGTGACATCGGCACCGTCGTGCTGCCGGACGCGGACGTGAAGATCTTCCTGACGGCCTCCGCGCAGGCCCGCGCCGAGCGGCGCAACGCCCAGAACGTCGCCGAGGGGCGGGGCGACGACTTCGCCGCCGTCCTGGCCGACGTGCAGCGCCGCGACCACCTCGACTCCACCCGCGCGGTATCTCCGTTGCGCCCGGCGGAGGATTCGGTGACGGTGGACACGAGTGAACTGGGTATCGACGACGTGATCGGCAGGTTGCTGCTGGTGGTAGGCGACAGAACTGGAGCAGTGCAGTGACCGACGATTTCGTGAGTGACGTGTCCGGCGGCGGGTTCGCTTCGGACGGGATCTGGAGCGAGGAATCCGACTGGGATGTCGCCGACTTTCTCGACGGTGACGAGGCCGAGGAGCACGTGGCCGTCCCCGTCGTCGCGATCGTCGGGCGCCCCAACGTCGGCAAGTCGACGCTGGTCAACCGGATCATCGGCCGCCGCGAGGCAGTCGTCGAGGACTTTCCGGGTGTGACCCGCGACCGCGTGTCGTACGACGCGAACTGGGCCGGTCGCCGGTTCATGGTGCAGGACACCGGCGGTTGGGAACCCGATGCCAAGGGGCTGCAGCAGTCGGTGGCCCGTCAGGCAGAACAGGCCATGAACACCGCCGACGCGATCCTGCTCGTGGTCGACGCGGTCGTCGGGGCCACCGCCACCGACGAGGCCGCCGTGCGGGTGCTGCGCCGGTCCAAGACGCCGGTGCTGCTGGTCGCCAACAAGGTCGACGACACCCGCACCGAGGCGGAGGCCGCCGCGCTGTGGTCCCTCGGCCTGGGGGAGCCGCACATGGTGAGCGCCACGCACGGCCGCGGCACGGGTGATCTGCTCGACGAGGTCCTCCGGGTGCTGCCCGAGACCCCGCGCGAGGGCACCGCGACCGGCGGTCCCCGCCGTGTGGCGTTGGTCGGCAAGCCGAACGTCGGCAAGTCGAGCCTGCTCAACAAGCTGGCCGGAGACGAGCGCTCGGTGGTGCACGACGTCGCCGGCACCACGGTCGACCCGGTCGACTCGCTCGTGGAGCTGGGCGGCAAGGTGTGGAAGTTCATCGACACCGCCGGTCTGCGCAAGAAGGTCAGCCACGCCAGTGGTCACGAGTTCTACGCGTCGCTGCGCACCAAGTCGGCCATCGAGGCCGCCGAGGTCGCCATCCTGCTGATCGACGCGTCGAAGCCGATGACCGAACAGGATCTGCGGGTGCTGTCGATGGTGGCCGACACCGGTCGGGCGCTGGTGCTGGCGTTCAACAAGTGGGACCTCGTGGACGAGGACCGCCGCTACATGCTCGAGAAGGAGATCGACCGCGAACTGGTCCGGGTGCCCTGGGCGCAGCGCGTCAACATCTCCGCGCACACCGGCCGCGCGATCCAGAAGCTGGTGCCGGCGATCGAGACGGCGCTCGAGTCGTGGGACAAGCGGATCCCCACCGGCCGCCTCAACAACTGGCTCAAGGAGGTCGTGGCGGCCACGCCGCCGCCGATGCGCGGTGGCCGCCTGCCGCGGATCATGTTCGCGACGCAGGCCGGCACCCGTCCGCCGACGTTCGTGCTGTTCACCACGGGCTTCCTCGAGGCCGGCTACCGCCGGTTCCTCGAGCGGCGCCTGCGTGAGGAGTTCGGCTTCGACGGCAGCCCCGTGCGGATCTCCGTGCGGGTGCGGGAGAAGCGCGACCGCCGCAGCCGCTGACCCGATCGGACGCCGCAGGGGTTCTGCGCCGGTCGCGGGGGAATTCGATACGGATTCACCGTGCGACGGCGGCAGAACCCCTGCGGTGTTTCGACGCGATCAGGCGGCTGACCAGCTGATTCGCTTTCCCGAGCGACACTGTTGTAATCTCTTGAAGCGCCCGAACGAGGGCGTGGACGGGCTGTGGCGCAGCTTGGTAGCGCACTTGACTGGGGGTCAAGTGGTCGCAGGTTCAAATCCTGTCAGCCCGACCGACGAAAGCCCCAGGTGAGAGAAATTCTCGCCTGGGGCTTTCTGCATGTACGGCCACGATCGCGCCGCGCGGGTAGCGGTCCGCGAAAACAGGTAGCGCTCGGGCGTGGGACAGGTAGTGCAGCAGCGGCGCCGCGGGTGTCGGCGCGGCAGACTGGTGGTGGCCGGAAAAAGGATCACCCGAACTTTCGGGGAGCGTGACGGACATGATGCGACGCGGGCGTAAGACGCTCATTGCGCTGGACAGTGGAGACTGGTGCCTCGCGAGGGTCGTCGGGCCGCATCACGGGGAGTCCGGTGTGCGGGTCCGATTCGTCGAGCACCATGCCGGAGAGAAGTATCCGACGTTCTCCTTCGCCGAGCGTGATTCGGGGGACGGCGTCGCCCTCTAGCGGACCGAGTTGTCGCCCGTTGTCTCGTTCAGCGGGAAACTGCACACCTGGGGTGTTGCCGCTCACTAGCTTTCGGGTGTGACGACGATCCAGCAGCAGACTTACTCTCATTTGCTCTCTCCCGGCAAGCTCGGCCCGATCACCCTCCCCAACCGGGTGGTTCTCCCCGCAATGGACATGAACCTGAGCGAGGACGGCGAGATCGAGCACGGCGACATCGAGCACTTCGCGGTCCGCGCCGCCGGCGGCACGGGAATGATCATCACCGGTTGCTGCGCGGTGGCGTACCCGGTGGGCTGCACCAGCCGTAAGGAGCCGGGTCTGTCCGAGGACCGGTTCATTCCCGGCCTCAAGGCGCTCGCGGACGCGATCCACGAGGCCGGCAGCACGTTGTGCGTGCAGATGACGCACCACGGCCGCGTCGCCCGGATCGACACTCTCGACGGCCGGCCGCAGCTGGTGCCGTCGACCCCGCGGCCGCCCGGCGACATGAGCGCGATGGCGGACTGTACGCCCGAGGAACTGGCCAAGATGGCCGCCATCCAGGAGGGCAAGAAGGCCACCTACCACGAGGCCACCCAGGAGGACATCGACTGGCTGGTCCGCATGTTCGCCGAGGCGGCGGGGCGCGTGAAGAAGGCCGGCGGTGACGCGGTGGAGATCCACTGCGCGCACAACTACGTCCTCGGCGGCTTCCTGAGCCGCTACTCGAACCAGCGCACCGACGAGTACGGCGGGTCGCTCGAGAACCGGGCCCGGTTGGCGTGCGAGGTGATTCGCGCCGTCAAGGACGAGGTGGGCGACAGCCTCGCCGTCATCGTGCGGCTGGCCGGTCAGGAGTACGGCGAGACGGACGGTCTCACGCCCGACGAGGCGGCCGCCGCGGCCGCTCTGTTCGAGCAGGCCGGCGCCGACGCGATCCACGTCACGGGGACCGCGCTCAACGCGTTCGCGAACTTCACCGACGGACCGCTGCCCAACAAGGTCGGCTTCTACACCGACAACGCCGCGGTCATCAAGCGCGCGGTGTCGATCCCGATCATCACCGTCGGCCGCATGCTGCCCGAGGTGGGGGAGCGGATGATCGCGGAGGGCCACACCGATTTCGTCGCGATGGGCCGTCAGCTGCTGGCCGACCCGGAGCTCGTCAACAAGCTGAAGGCAGGACGTCCGCAGGAGGTCCGCCCCTGCATCAACTGCTACGTGTGCGTCCAGGAGAACTTCTGGGACGACACCCCGCTGTGCGCGGTCAACCCGGCGCTCGGCAACGAGAAGGTGCTGCCGTTCCCCCGCGCCACCACCCGCAAGCACGTCGTCGTGGTCGGTGCCGGTCCGGGCGGCATGGAGGCCGCCCGCGTCGCGACCGAGCGCGGACACCGGGTCACCTTGCTGGACAAGACCGATCGCCTCGGCGGAACGCTGTGGTTCTCGACGCTCACCACCCCCGACAACGAACGGTTGCTGAACTGGCTCGGCAACCAGGTGTCCGAGGCCGGGGTGGACGTCCGGTTGAAGACCGAGGCCACCGCCGCCACCGTCAAGTCCCTCGCCCCCGATGTCGTGGTGGTCGCGACCGGCGCCGTGCGCGCCCGCCCCGACGTGCCCGGCGGTGACCTGCCGCACGTGCACACCGGCGACTCGCTGCGTGCGCTCATGACCGGTGCGGGCGACGTGTCGGACCAGAAGCTGCTGCTGCGGGTCATGGGCAGGATCGGCGGTCTCGTGGGGATCACCAAGAGCCCCGCGAAGATTCGCGACCTCAGCCGCAAGTTCCTCAAGTTCCTGCCGATGAGCAGGAACGTCGTCGTCATCGGTGGCTCGCTCGTCGGTCTGGAACTGGCCGAGTTCCTGGCCGAGCGGGGCAGCCACGTGACGCTGCTCGAGGAAGGACAGCAACTGGGCGTGCCCATGGCGATGCCGCGCCGCTGGACCGCCGTCAAGCACGCGGGCGAGCTGGGTGTGCAGATCCACCGCCACGCGACCGTGCAGCGGATCACCCCGAAGACCGTCGAGTTCACGGTGGGCGGCGAGACGAAGACGGCACCGGCGAGCATGGTCGTGGTGGCCTCCGGTGTCTCCGCCGCGGCGCCGCTCGCCGACGAACTGACCCGCGCCGGCGTCGACGTGCGGGTGGTCGGCGACGCCACCTCGGTCGACTACATCGAGGGCGCGATGCACTCGGCGTGGAAGGTCGCGACCGAGATCTGACGTCCGTACCGGACACAGCCGATTCGGGGCGCTCCACCGGACCAGGTCAGGTGGGGCGCCCCCGACGCGTCGGTCACGCCGGGCGACGTCCGACGCGGTCCATCGCGTCCTGCCACGTCGTGCACGCTCCCACCAGCGCCCGCTCCGATGTGGCCCCGCTCGGCTGCTGCCACACGCCCCACAGCCCGGCGTCGTCCCCGGTGCGGATCTTGCGTACTGCCCACGGCGACGGGGTGCGGTGCGCAACGTCGGGCAGTCCGAGGATCCGGCGCATCTGGGCGTACGTGATCGAGGTGTTCACGGCGGCCGATCAGGCGAAGTCGGGGCAGTACGCGACGGTCGCGGCCGTCATGACGTTGGCTACCTCGGCTCGGGTGTAGCCGTCGTCCCCGACGTATGCGGCCATGAGTTCGGGTTTGCTCTGACCGCGGTAGAGCGAGTTGCACAGTGCCAGACCGAATCTGATCTGGTCGCTCTCCGGACGCTCCATCAGCGTGAACTCCGTGATGTACGACAGGAACAGCAGATCCTCGCTGTTGAGGACGGGTCGTGCGTCCGCGGCCGGCACGTCGCCCGGGGCGAGCGGAATCGGCGTCTCGGCGACGTCGGCATCGGTGGTCGCGGCGAGCGGTGCGGGACGCGGCGCGTCGGTGGTCGTCCGGTGCGGTGTCGCGGGACTCGGGGTCGTCCGGGCGATCACCACGGGTTCGCTGTCGGTGGGCGTGCTGCTGCACCCGACGAGCGCCAGGAGCGGGAACGAGAGGGCGGTGAGCAGGCCGAGCCGGGCGGAGCGAATCACGAGGGGAAATCTTGCCCTACCACGGCGACATCGCCGTCTTCGGGTGGCCGGTCTCGGATCAGTTCGCGGCGAGGCGGAAGATCGGCATGAACACTTCGGTCCGCGGAAGCTCGGCGTCCGGGTCGTCGAGGTAGCACTCCCACGCCTGTCCCGTTGTCACGCAATCATTTTCGGTGATCCAGTCGGTGAGCGCGACGTACGCCGACTCGACGGTGTCGTAGCCGCCCACGTGCACGGTCGATGCGCACGGGCCGCCCGGCAGCCAGGACGGCAACACCGTGCCGGTCGCGTCGATGGGGCGGGCGAGCGAGAACCCGGCTTCGACGTGCCAGCGGCCGCCCGGCATCGGCAGGTACCGCGCGAACGGTGGCCCGGTGATCGGGACGTCCGCCGCCTCGACCACCCGGGCGACCGCGCGGAACGCGGGGCCGAGGAACAGGGGTATCGCCTCCACCGACACCTCGTCGGCGACCAGCGCGGTCGGGCGCGCCGGCAGGTCCCGAACACGGATGTCGTAGCTCACGGGTGCGCCTCCCCGAGACCGGATGCGCGTGGTGGCGCCATCGCTGGGAGCCCACGATAGCGAGCGTGCCGGCGCGGTGGGGCATGATCGATCGAACGGCGGTCGGGGATCGCGTAGGAGGCGGAGATGGTGCAGACGGGTGGGCTCACGCGGGCGCGAATCGAGTCGCGGTTGCGGGCGTTCGACGCCGTCACCGTGCCGCTCGCGGACCGCCGGGCCGCGGCCGTGGTGATCGCCGTGATGCGCGGGGAGGGGGACGTGCCGGTGTTCCCGCTGACCAGACGGCCGGCGACGATGCGGGCCCACGCCGGTCAGTTCGCCCTGCCGGGCGGGCGGCTCGACGAGGGGGAGTCGGCCCGCGACGCCGCGTTGCGGGAACTGCGCGAAGAACTCGGTGTCGCCGTCGGTCCCGAGAACGTGCTCGGGCGGCTCGACGACTACGTGACCCGCTCGGGTTACGTCATGACCCCGTTCGTCGTGTGGAGCGACGACACCGTCGGCGCGCTCGTCCCCAACCCCGACGAGGTGGCCCTCGTCCACGCGGTGCCGCTCGACGAACTCGACGTCCCCACCGAATACGCGACGCTACCCGGCTCTCCCGAGGCCGTCGCCTGCTGGCCGTTCCGTGGCGAGCACATCCACGCCCCCACTGGAGCGGTGATCCACCAGTTCTGCGAGGTGGTGCTCCACGGCCGCGCGACGCGGGTGGCGGCGTTCGCGCAGCCGAGCTTCGCATGGCGGTGAAAACGGTCGTCGGCGCGGTCTCGGCGGACTAGCGTCGGCCCCGTGGACATCCTCCGTTCGGTTCTGCGGTTCGTCGATCGCACGGGCGTCGAGCCGGTGGCGTGGCACCCGCCGCCCGCGCCGGCCGAGACCGGCCTGTTCGGACCGGGCCGGCAGCTCGACGACGCGCAGCTGTGGCAACTGCCCACCGGCCGTGGCCCCGAGGACGTGGCCGTCGACGGTGACGGACGCGTCGTCACGGGTGGCGACGACGGGCGTCTGTGGCGATTCGACACCGACGGGCGGGCAACCGAACTCGCCCACACCGGTGGTCGTCCACTGGGCGTCGAGGTGCTGGACGACGGCCGATTCCTCGTGTGCGACAGCCGGCGCGGCGTCCTGCGCGTCGACGAGACCGGCCGCGTCGAGGTGCTCGCCGACGCCGCGCTGGGGCAGCCGCTGCTGGTGTGCAACAACTCGGCCGTCGGGCGCGACGGCGTCGTCTACTTCACCGACTCGTCGGCGCGCTTCCCGCTCGAGGACCACCGGCTCGACCTGCTCGAACACAGCGGTACCGGCCGACTGCTGCGTTTCGATCCCCGCACGGGGGAGATGGACCTGCTCGCCGACGGGCTGCAGTTCGCCAACGGCGTGGGGCTGGCCGTCGACGAGTCGTTCGTCGTCGTCGCCGAGACCGGGTCGTACCGGATCCGGCGGGTGGAGCTGACCGGACCGCGCGCCGGCGCGGTGTCGGTGTGGGCGGACAACCTGCCCGGTATTCCCGACAACGTCACGTCGCAGACCGGCGACGGCATCTTCTGGGTGGCGCTCTACAGTCCGCGCATGGCGTTGCTGGACCGGGTGGCGCCGTACCCGGACCTGCGGGTGCTCACGGCCAACCTCCCGGACTTCGTCCAACCCGATCCGATTCGTCGCGCCTGGGTCCTCGGCCTCGACCGGGACGGCCGGGTCGTGCACAGTCTGCGCGGTGGGAAGGGCAGCTACGCGCCGGTGACCGGCGTGCGTGAGACGTCCGACTGGCTGTATCTCGGCAGCCTGAGCGCCGGCGCGATCGCGCGCGTGCCCCGGAGCGTGGTCGGTTCCTGAAATGCCACCCCGCGTGTGGAAAGCTGGCACCGACGAAACGGACGGGACCCGAGAGGATTGTCGGTGGACGCGGTGGGACAGCAACAGCCCGATGTCGTAGCGGGCGACGACCGCATCCTCACCGTCCCCAATCTGCTCAGCGTCGTCCGGCTGGCCGGCGTACCGCTGTTCCTGTACCTGCTGCTGGGCCCGCACGCCGACGGGTGGGCGCTGGCAATCCTGATGCTCAGCGGGTTCACGGACTGGGCGGACGGCAAGCTCGCGCGCCTGCTCGACCAGACGTCGCGACTCGGTGCCCTGCTGGACCCGCTGGTCGACCGCCTCTACGTGATCACGACGCTCGTCGCGTTCGTGTTGCGGGACATCATCCCGTGGTGGGTCGCGGCGATCCTCATCGGCCGCGACCTCGTCCTCGCGCTGACGCTGCCCGTCTACCGGCGGCGCGGGCTCCCGCCGCCCGAGGTCATCTACCTCGGGAAGGCCGCGACGTTCGCGCTGATGTTCGCGCTGCCGTTGGTGCTGGCGGCGCAGGGCGACTGGGGCGTCGCCTCCGTCGCCCACGCGTGGGGCTACGCGCTGCTGGTGTGGGGCACGGCGCTGTACGTGTGGACCGGGGGCCTCTACATCGCCAAGGCGGTCGGGGTGGCGCGCGGCGTGCCGGCGACCGTCGCGCGGAGCGGCCCGTGACGGGCGGCCCGCGGCAGGTGCGGCGGAACCCGGTTCCGTCGCTGCTCCGATCGCTCATGAACGATCACCTCGATCCCGGGTACGCGGGCGCGGCCGAGGACCGGGAACTGGGCCACGCGAAGCCCACCCGCATCGGTGCGGGTGCATGGATCGCGGTCGGTGCGGCGCTCGTCGGGATCGTGTTCGGCACCGCCTACGCGCAGGCGTCGTCGTCGGCCACCGACGTCGACCGGACCCGCACCGAGATGCTCGCCAAGGTCCGCTCCGCCGAGGATCAGGGACGTACTCTCGCCGCCGGCCGCGACGAGCTCGCCGCCCGCGTCGAGGATCTGCGGGCCCGTGTCCTGGCCGGTGACGCGGAGGGTGCCGAGGTGCTCGGTCGCCTGCGCGAACTCGAGGCGGCGGCCGCGGTGGAACCGGTCCACGGCCCGGGCCTGGTCGTGACGCTCACCGACCCCGCGGCGCGTCCGGACCTGTCGGACTCGTCGCAGCGGGTGGGCGGATCGCCGCAGGCCGGCGTGCTCGACCGCGATCTGCAATCCGTCGTCAACGCGATGTGGGCCAGCGGCGCGGAGGCGGTCGCGGTCGGAGACGTCCGGGTGGGACCCGACGTGACCATCCGTCAGGCCGGCGGGGCGATGCTCGTCGACAACCAGCCCGTGCCGTCGCCGTACCGCGTGTCCGCGATCGGTTCGCAGGCGAAACTGCAGACCGCTTTCGTCGTCAGCGACGCCTACCTGCGGATGGCGGCGGTGCGAGATCTGTACGGCGTGGGCTTCACCATCGCCGACTCCGGAGACTTGCAGCTGCCCGCTGCCACGGGTCGGGAAACCAGGTTTGCACAGGAAACGGGGGCACCGTGAATACGGCGAAATCGGAGCAGCCGACCAGGACAGGCCGCGCACCGCGGGGTGGATACGCCCTCTACGGGGTGCTCGCTCTCGTCGTCGGCATCGTGATCGGCGTGGTGTTCAGCCCGCGCGTGCCCGACGCCGTCCAGCCGTATCTGCCGATCGCGGTGGTGGCGGCCCTCGATGCGGTGTTCGGCGGGCTGCGCGCCTATCTCGACGAGATCTTCGATTCCAAGGTGTTCGTGGTCTCGTTCGTGTTCAACGTGCTCGTCGCGGCGCTCATCGTGTGGCTCGGTGACCAGCTCGGGGTCGGCACTCAGCTGTCGACCGCGATCATCGTCGTGCTCGGCATCCGCATCTTCGGCAACGCCGCGGCCCTGCGTCGTCGGCTGTTCGGGGCCTGACGCGGATGGCGAGCGAGGAGCGGCCCGAGGGCACGGCCGGGCCCCGCAGCGACGGCCGGCACGAGATGCCGACACCCCCGTCCACCCGCACCCGGCGCCGGTTCGGGTTCGGGCTCCTGGCCGTCCTGCTCATGGTGGCGCTCGGGGTGGCCATCGCGACCCAGGTGTCCAGCACCGGTTCGGGGGACAACCTGGACTCGGCGCGACCGGCGGACCTGCTCGCGGTGCTGGGCAACCTCAACCAGCGCGAAGCGGCGCTGCGGCAGGAGATCGCGGGCCTCGAACAGACGCTGTCCCGGCTCGAGGCCGGCGGCGGCAGTTCGACCGCCGCGCTCGACGAGGCGAAGTCGCGCCTGGCGGCGCTGTCGATCCAGGTGGGCACCGTGGCCGCCACCGGTCCCGGAGTGACACTCTCGATCGCGGACCCCGGCAAATCGGTGGGGTCGGAGGTGCTGCTCGACCTCGTCCAGGAACTGCGCGCCGCCGGGGCCGAGGCGATCGAGATCGACGACGCGGACGGCGTCGCGATCCGGATCGGCGTGAACTCCTGGGTGAGCGGCGGCGGGGGCGACGTCACGATCGACGGGCGCAAGATCACCGCCCCGTTCGAGGTGGTGGCGATCGGCGATCCGCCGACCCTGGCCGCCGCCCTGAACATCCCCGGCGGCGTGGTCGACACCGTCGCCCGCGCCGGCGGACAGCTGCGGATCGAGCAGTCCTCGCAGGTCACCGTGGCCGCCTTGCGGGAAATCGAACCGCGCCAATACGCTCGACCCGGAAACTGATCTTCCCGATCCGCCCGCCGGATCGGTCCCGGAAAGGACGCCACCGTGAGTGAGCTCGCTACCCCCGCCGATCTGCGCTACACAGCAGAGCACGAATGGGTGCGGCGCACCGGTCCGACGACGGTGCGGGTGGGCATCACGGACTTCGCGCAGTCGCAGCTCGGCGACGTCGTGTTCGTGCAGCTCCCGGCCGAGGGCGAGGCGGTCACCGCCGGTGAGTCGCTGGGCGAGGTCGAGTCGACCAAGAGCGTCTCCGACATCTACGCCCCGCTCACCGCGAAGGTCGTGAACGTGAACGCGGAGCTGGACGGCAGCCCGGAACTGGTGAACAGCGCGCCCTACGACGGCGGCTGGCTGGTCGAGCTCGAGGTCGAGAGCGAGGCCGCGCTCGACGAGGCGATCGCCGGCACGCTGGACGCCGACGCGTACCGCGAGGTTTCCGAAAGCTGATTTCGGGACGAAGCCCCCGGATTTCGCGGGTCTCGGGACGGCCTGTCCACCTACACGCACCGGCACTCTCAGGGTACGGTCGAGGTGAACGCAGTGCCGTGCCGGTGTGCAGATCCGCATCGCAATGTGATCGTGGCCGAGACTGGTCTGGGCCGAGTTGTACCGCGTGACCCCGGGAGCGCGCCGAGAGGTTTCCCGGGTAGTCGGACAGAGGAGGAGAAACGGTGAGCGAGAACGGCAACGACGCGGTTTACGGAGAAACACCGGCCGAGACCACATCGGTTTTCCGTGCGGATTTTCTCAACGAGATGGACAGTGCGTCGGCGCAGACGGCCGAGGCTCCCGTCTCCGGGGTCGAGGGTCTTCCCGCCGGTTCCGCGTTGCTCGTCGTGAAGCGGGGGCCCAACGCGGGCTCGCGTTTCCTGCTGGATCAGCCGACGACATCGGCTGGGCGTCACCCCGACAGCGACATCTTCCTGGACGACGTCACGGTCAGTCGCCGGCACGCCGAGTTCCGGCAGGACGACGACGAGTTCCAGGTCGTCGACGTGGGCAGCCTCAACGGCACGTACGTCAACCGGGAGCCCGTCGATTCCGCGGTGCTCGCCAACGGCGACGAGGTGCAGATCGGTAAGTTCCGCCTGGTCTTCCTGACCGGCCCGCGGGGCAATGCCGGTGGTTCGCAGATCGGTGAGTCCGCGGCTGGTGCGGGCAACCAATGACCGCTGTTCGGCAGGAGGCCACTGCGGGCATGTCCATCGGGACGGTGCTCGACAGACTCCGTCCCGACTTCCCGGACGTGACGATCTCCAAGATCAGGTTTCTCGAGGCCGAGGGACTGATCAGCCCGGAACGAACGCCGTCCGGGTACCGGCGGTTCTCCATCGCCGACGTCGAGCGGCTGCGCTACGTGCTCACCGCCCAGCGGGACCAGTATCTGCCGTTGAAGGTGATCAAGGAGCAGCTCGAGGCCATCGACAAAGGTGCGGCCACGGTCGGGGCGGTCGATTCGCTGCCGCGCCGGCCGCGTGTTCTGGCCGTGGCGCCGGGCGAGGTGTCCCCGGAGGAGTTCCGGTCCGATAGTGAGGTGCGGATCAGCCGCGACGATCTGATCGAACGCGCCGGCATCGACGACCGCTTCCTGACCGAACTGTTGCGCAGCGGCCTCATCGTTCCGGGTGCCGCCGGGTTCTTCGACGAGGAGGCCGTCACGCTCGCGCGGACGGCCCGGGCGATGTCCGAGTTCGGACTCGAGGTTCGCCATCTGCGCGCGTTCAAGCTCGCCGCGGACCGCGAGGCCGCCCTCGTCGCCCAGATCGCCGGTCCGGTCGCGAAGGGCCGGGACGCGGGCGCGCGCGACCGGGCGGAGGAGATGGTGCGCGAACTGGCTGCTCTGTCGCTCACCCTCCACACGTCACTCGTGAAGGCCGCGGTGCGAGGAGCGCTCGATCGCTGACGGCCGGAGCGGGAACGAATAGAATCGGGGAGTACGTCAAACGGGGCTCGTTCGCCGTCCGAGGTGGACCCGGTCACCGGTACGAGGTGGAGGACGCGATGAGTGAGATGCGTGTGATCGGAATCCGTGTCGAACAGCCGCAGAACCAGCCGGTGTTGCTTCTGCGCGAGAGCAGTGGTGACCGATATCTGCCGATCTGGATCGGGCAGACCGAGGCCACCGCGATCGCGTTGGAACAGCAGGGCGTCGAGCCGGCCCGCCCTCTGACGCACGACCTCATCAAGGACCTGCTCGACGCGTTCGGGCACAACCTCCTGGAGGTCCGGATCGTGGACCTGCAGGCGGGGACGTTCTACGCCGACCTGGTGTTCGAGGGGGACGTGCGGGTGTCCGCGCGGCCGTCGGACTCCGTCGCGATCGCGTTGCGCATCGGGGTGCCGATCTTCGTCGAGGAGGCCGTCCTCGAGGAGGCCGGACTGGTCCTGCCGGACGAGCGCGAGGACGAGGTCGAGAAATTCAAGGAGTTCCTCGAGTCGGTGTCGCCGGACGACTTCAAGGCGACCGACGGCTGAGTCTTACCCTCAACTCGAGGTTGAGAGTTTTGCGGTGTGTCGCGTTGACCCCGCCGTCACGGGCCCATAGCGTCTGGCTCGTGAACGCCCGCCACGCGGAGTGTGCAGGGCGTACTCTGAGTGGATCCACCGTTCGGGTTTACTCGATGTCACGAGCGTGCAACCAGCAGGACCCGGGGGAGTCGACGAACTTCCCGTCCGCCGTTTGCCGCCGAACACGCGAGAGGGAGTAGTCCGTGGGAGATCGGCCGCAGGAACACCAGTGGAACCGTGCCGGCGACGCGGCCGGTGCGGCGTCGATCGCCGACGAGGACGTGCAGCCCGGCTTGTTCCCTGACGACTCCGTACCGGACGAACTCGTCGGATACCGGGTGCCGAGCGCGTGCCAGATCGCGGGCATCACGTACCGCCAGCTCGACTACTGGGCGCGCACCGACCTGGTGGTCCCGTCGATCCGCGGCGCGGCCGGATCGGGCAGCCAGCGCCTGTACTCCTTCAAGGACATCCTGGTCCTCAAGATCGTCAAGCGTCTGCTCGACACCGGCATCTCGCTGCAGAACATCCGGGTGGCCGTCGATCACCTGCGCAGTCGGGGAGTGCGGGACCTGGCCCGGATCACCCTCTTCTCCGACGGCACCACCGTCTACGAGTGCACCTCCGCGGAAGAGGTCGTCGACCTGCTGCAGGGTGGCCAGGGCGTGTTCGGGATCGCGGTGAGCGGCGCGATGCGCGAACTCACCGGGACCATCGCCGACTTCCCGGCCGAGCGGGCCGACGGCGGCGAGATCACCGAGCGGCCCGAGGACGAGCTGGCCTCGCGTCGCAAGAACCGCGGCGACCGCAAGACCGGCTGATCGGTTTCGCCTTGTCGTCCCGGTCACCCGGGGTGGCATAGACTGTCGGAGCGTCGCCGTCGTACGGGAGAGTTCCGGGCATGCATCTCGATGCTGACCGGACGCCGAAGGAGCAACACCTCCCCGTCAATCTCTCAGGCACCGAGGACCGTGCGGGCTCCGACGCCTCTGGAAAGCGGTGGGAGTACCCACCCGCCCACGGGGAAAGGCGCGTCCGCCCGTCACGGCGGTCGGCAGCCGAATCTCTCAGGCGCTCGGAACGATCGAGCAGGCGACAGAGGGGGAGGACCGCTTCATTCGTGGAGCGCTTCCTGTACCCGACGGACCGCCTGGGAGTCCTCTTGATCGACGCTCGTAGTCATTCCTTCGCCGACCGGCATGTCGGCCCGGACGCGGCGGAACTGTCGCGCATCCTCGACGTGGTCGGAGTCGCGTCGCTCGACGAACTCGCCGCCCGCGCCGTCCCGGCCGGCATTCTCGATCCCGCACCCGCCGGAGTGGCGGCCGGCCTCGACGCGCTGGACGCGCCCCTGACCGAACACGAGGCGCTGGCGGAGCTTTCGGCGCTGGCGGCCGCCAACACGAGCGCCACCTCGATGATCGGCCTGGGCTACTACGACACGCTGACGCCGCCGGTGCTGGTGCGCAACATTCTCGAGAACCCTGCCTGGTACACCGCCTACACGCCGTACCAGCCGGAGATCAGCCAGGGCCGGCTCGAGGCCCTTCTCAACTTCCAGACCATGGTCGCCGACCTGACCGGGATGGAGATCGCCAACTCGTCGATGCTCGACGAGGGCACGGCCGCGGCCGAGGCCATGACGCTGCTGCGCCGCGCGTCGCGCAGCAAGTCGCCCCGCTTCGTCATCGACACCGACCTGTTCCCGCAGACCCGCGCCATCGTGGCGACCCGGGCCGAGCCGCTGGGGATCGAGATCGTCGAGGCGGATCTCGGTGCGGGACTGCCCGACGGCGACTTCTTCGGCGTCCTCGCGCAGGTCCCGGGCGCGTCGGGACGGGTCGTCGACCACGCGGCGACGATCGCCGCGGCGCACGAACGCGGCGCGCTCGTCGCCGTCGGCGCCGACCTGCTGGCGCTCACGCTGATCACCCCGCCCGGCGAGATCGGGGCCGATGCGTGCTTCGGCACCACCCAGCGGTTCGGCGTCCCGATGGGGTTCGGTGGGCCGCACGCCGGGTACCTCGCCGTCCACAGCAAGCACGCCCGTCAGCTCCCGGGCCGGCTCGTCGGCATCTCGGTCGACGCCGACGGCAACCGGGCGTACCGGCTGGCGCTGCAGACTCGCGAACAGCACATCCGGCGGGAGAAGGCGACCAGCAACATCTGCACTGCGCAGGTCCTGCTGGCAGTGATCGCCGCCATGTACGCCAGTTACCACGGCGCCGAGGGCCTGAAGGCCATCGCGCGGCGAGTGCACGACCGCGCCGCCGGTCTCGCGGCGGGGCTGCGCGCGGGTGGTGTCGAGGTGGTGCACGAGCACTTCTTCGACACCGTCCTGGCGCGGGTGCCGGGGCGCGCCGCGGACGTCGTCGCCCAGGCCAAGGCCTGGGACGTCAACCTGCGTCTCGTCGACGCCGACCTCGTGGGGATCGCGTGCGACGAGGCGACCACCGCCGCGCACGTCGCGTCCGTGCTCGCGGCGTTCGGCGTGCCGGCCGAGGTCGAGAGCACGCCGGCGCCCGCGCCGTTCGGTGACCGCACCAGCGCGTACCTGCAGCACGAGGCGTTCACGAAGTACCGCACCGAGACGGCGATGCTCCGCTACCTGCGGGCCCTGTCGGACAAGGACATCGCGCTCGACCGCAGCATGATCCCCCTCGGATCGTGCACGATGAAGCTCAACGCCACCGCGGAGATGGAGCCCATCACCTGGCCGGGCTTCTCGAAGCTGCACCCTTTCGCGCCCACCACCGACGTCCCGGGCATGCTGAAGGTCATCGCGGATCTGCAGGACTGGCTGGTCGCGATCACCGGATACGACGCGGTGAGCCTGCAGCCCAATGCCGGCAGTCAGGGCGAGTACGCAGGGCTGCTCGCCATCCGCAACTATCACCGCAGCCGTGGTGACGACCACCGCGACACGTGCCTGATCCCGTCGAGTGCGCACGGCACCAACGCCGCCTCCGCGGTGATGGCGGGTATGCGCGTGGAGGTGGTGGCGTGCCGGGAGAACGGCGACGTCGACCTCGACGACCTACGCGCCAAGATCGCCGACCACGCCGAGCGTCTCGCCGCGATCATGATCACGTATCCCTCGACGCACGGCGTGTACGAGGAAGAGGTCGGCGAGATCTGTGCTGCCGTGCACGACGCCGGCGGGCAGGTGTACGTCGACGGCGCCAACCTCAATGCGCTCGTGGGCCTTGCACGGCCGGGCCGTTTCGGTGGCGACGTGAGCCACCTGAATCTGCACAAGACGTTCTGCATTCCGCACGGCGGCGGTGGCCCGGGTGTCGGCCCGGTCGGTGTGCGCGCACACCTTGCCCCGTTCCTGCCCGGCCATCCGATGGCCCCCGAACTCGGCGACGCGGGACCGGTCTCGGCGGCGCCGTACGGCAGCGCATCGATCCTGCCCATCACATGGACCTACATCAAGATGATGGGCGCCGAGGGGCTGCGGCGGGCATCGCTGACGGCGATCGCGTCGGCCAACTACATCGCCCGCCGCCTCGACGAGTACTTCCCGGTGCTCTACACGGGCGAGAACGGCATGGTGGCGCACGAGTGCATCCTGGATCTGCGTCCGCTCACCAAGGAGACGGGGGTGACGGTCGACGACGTCGCGAAGCGTCTCGCGGACTACGGATTCCACGCGCCGACCATGAGCTTCCCGGTGGCCGGCACGCTCATGGTGGAACCGACCGAAAGCGAGAACCTCGACGAGATCGACGCGTTCTGCGACGCGATGATCGCGATCCGCCACGAGATCGACCGGGTGGGGGCAGGGGAGTGGCCGGTCGACGACAACCCGCTGCGCGGCGCACCGCACACCGCCGAGTGCCTTGTTTCCGAGTGGAATCATCCGTACTCGCGTGCGGTCGCGGTGTACCCGCAGGGCACCGGCCGGCCGAAGGTATGGCCCGCCGTCCGACGAATCGACGGCGCGCACGGCGACCGCAACCTCGTGTGTTCGTGCCCGCCGATCGAGGCCTACACGAGCTGAGCTCGACCGAACGGCCCCGGACGCTGTCCCGCAGCGTCCGGGGCCGTCGTCGCCCTACCGAGCACAGAGGTCCGCAGCGGACGGAAACTTAGTAATTCCCGAATTTCGGCGCCTTCGGTCGACCGTTTCCGAGGTATGCGCACCTTCGATCGCGCCCCGGTCACGACGTCATCGACTCGGTAGGTCGCCGATGCGTAATCGACGTTGACCCCCGTCGACGACGGGCCGATGATCCATTGATGGTCGAGGTACCCGACACGGGGCGGTCCGAGCGGATCGCCGGTCTGTTCGATTCGGTGGTCGAGAGTTACGACAACGTCGGTGTCGCGTTCTTCGGTCCCATCGCCGAACGTCTCGTCGACGCCGTAGCGCCGGCGCCCGGCGCGCGGGTTCTCGACATCGGCTGCGGGCGGGGCGCGGCGCTGTTCCGGCTTGCCGCCGCAGTAGGTGCCGAGGGGCAGGTCACGGGGATCGACTTCGCTCCCAAGATGGTTGCCGCCACGGCGCGCGACGCGCGAGCGCGCGGCCTCGCGAACGTGGACGTCCGAGTCATGGACGCGATGGATCCCGAACTGCCGCACGGGGAGTTCGACGTAATCACCGCGTCGTTCGTGATCTTCTTCCTGCCCGATCCCGCGGCGGCGTTGACCCGGTGGCGGTCGCTGCTGGTTCCGCGCGGGACGGTCGGTGTCTCGACGTTCGGTGCGTGGGATCCCCGGTGGGAACAACTGAGCGATCTCATCGCGCCGTACCGGGACAGGTCGGTCTTCACCGTCGACCCACGAGACCCCAACGGGCCGTTCGGGTCCGACGCCGGGGTGGAGCGGCTGATGCGCTCCGCCGGACTGGTCGACGCCCGCTCGTCACAGTTCGATCTGGTCCTTCGCTTCGAAGACGTCGAGCAGTGGTATGCGTGGACGCGGTCCCACGGTCAGCGCATGTTGTGGGAGTCGATACCGGAGAACGAATTGGGGCACGTGCGGGACCAGGTGTTCGAACGGGTGGACGGGTGGCGGGACGACAGCGGACTCATCACGTCCCATCACACGATCAGACTGACGCTCGCGCAGCGGCCGTGACGGCGCTGCGCGACCTTGGGGGGAGGGGGAGGCCGTGTCGCGCATTCTCGTTGCGGTGGCGGTCGTCGTCGCACTGGTGGGGGTCGGTGTCGCGGCCGCGTGGGAGATACCGCGCGCGGTGCGGGAGTCGAACAGTGCCGCCGCCGAGCGGGCGCTCGACGAGCGGGCAGTCCCTGTCGGCGGCCGGACCGTCACCTGCGCGGAGTTGTTTCCCGAGGGATGCAACTACGACCTGCAGTTCGCCTTCGACCGGTGGGGAGGCCAGCTCGATCCGTTTCTCGCCAGCGACCTCGGGCCGTGGGGTAGGGGGGTGGCGCCGGCACAGGCGACAAAGCTGGGCCTCGAGGCCTGCAACACCGCCCGCATTCCGGGGCAGACCTTCCTCGAGTATCTCGATCTTGCGCAGGCGGAGCGGCCGGAGGCGTCGAGTGCGCAGCTGTTTCCGTTCTGGCACGAGGCGCAGCGCGTGCTCTGCCCCGCCGGTTGAAACGAAGTCGGTCCCGGACGGAATCCGAAGATTTTCCGATATTCCGCTCAACACGTCAACTCCGAACATGGCCTGCGGCCATGTGTGCCACGACGACGGCGGTCGCCGGCGGGGTAGAGCGGCCCGCGCGCCGTGCCCGTAGCGGTCTCCACTGCTTCGTAATGTGCTGGCCGGGGGCGTTGGGTGCGTGCTAACTTGGGTCGTCCGTGAGTGACCTGGAGTGCGAGAGAATGGGGGGGTGAGTTGATGTTTGCGGTGAAGACCGCTGCCGTGTGCAGCGCCCGGACCATCCTCATTTCCCGGGCCCCGGTCTAGATCCGATTCCCGTTGCAGGTTGTCGCCGTGAGCTGTGCTCGCGGATGCACTGCCGAGTGGTTTTCG
The DNA here is from genome assembly GCF_005484805.1 of Rhodococcus sp. SGAir0479. Lineage (NCBI taxonomy): Bacteria > Bacillati > Actinomycetota > Actinomycetes > Mycobacteriales > Nocardiaceae > Rhodococcus > Rhodococcus sp. SGAir0479. Next base: position 1,769,281 of record NZ_CP039432.1, on the reverse strand, counting down.
TGTGCGAACGGGGCTCCTTCACCCAAGGGTCTCATCATGCATTCACCTCACCAGTCTTGGAATTCTTCGTCGTCTTCCCACGAGCTGTCCGCGCTCGGCTGGGACGAGACGTTCGCGGCGATGTTCGCCGAACACGCTGCCGCCGGGCTCCTACCGGCTCGTGTCGTGCGGGTCGACCGCGGCCTGTGTGACACCCTCACCGCCTCGGGACCGGTGCGCGCCGACAGCAGTGCACACGGCGGCGCGGACCGTGAGCACACGGTGTGCACCGGCGACTGGGTCGCGCTAAGGCCGGGATCTCAGCCGCTGGTGGTGGCGGTGCTCCCTCGCCGGACCGCGATCACTCGCGCGTCCTCGGACCGCACCTCCCATCGGCAGGTCCTCGCGGCCAATGTGGACACCGTCGTCATCGCGGTCTCGCTGGCCGCACCGGTCAAGGCGGGCCGGATCGAGCGGTTGCTGGCGCTGGCGTTCGACAGCGGCGCCCGGCCGGTGATCGTGCTGACCAAGGCCGATCTGGCCGAGCATTCCGGTACCGACGAGGCCGTGGTGGCCGCGCTGGCTCCCGGCGTCGCCATCCTCGCTACCAGTGCCGCTACCGGCGTGGGCCTCGGGCAACTGGCCGCGGCGGTGACCGGGACCGCGGTGCTGCTGGGTCCGTCGGGGGCCGGCAAATCGAGTCTGGCCAACGCGCTGCTGGGACGGGAACACATGGGCACCAACGAGGTTCGCGCCGTCGACGGCAAGGGACGCCACACCACCGTGCACCGCGAGTTGGTGGTGTTGCCCGCCGGTGGCGTGCTCATCGATACTCCGGGCCTGCGGGGAATCGGCCTCCAGGATGTCGCCGACGGGGTCGAGCAGGTGTTCGCCGAGATCGAGGCCTATGCCCGCGACTGCGCGTTCGGGGACTGCGAACACCGCAGCGAGCCCGGGTGCGCGGTGCAGGACGCGGTCGTGGCCGGAGAGTTGGACCTGGGGCGGCTCGATCGGTATCGCAAACTGATGCGGGAAAGCCAGTGGGCGGCCACCCGCGGTGACGCCCGCCAGAGCGGTAAACGCAGCAAGACCGTCAAGGCGATCACGCGGGACCTGCGCGCCACCTATCGATTCCGCGACCGCCAGCGCTGACGCCGGCGGGTGCGCTGGTCTCCACATCATTCATCACAGGAAGACGCAATCATGAATTTTCGTACCGACTGGATCACTCGCGCCGAGACCAGCGGCGATATCGCCGCGATCCGCGAGATCAACCTCGCCGCGTTCGACACCGCCGAGGAGGCCGACCTCGTCGACGCGCTGCGCCGGGGCCCCGCCTGGATCGCCGAATTGTCGCTGGTCACTCTCGACGCTGCCGGCGCTCGCGTGGGATATGTACTACTGACGCGCGCACACATCGATGAGACTCCGGCGCTGTGCCTGGGACCGTGCGCGGTGCTGCCGCAGTACCAGGGGAGCGGCGTCGGATCGGCCGCGATCCGGGCGGCTCTCGCAGCCGCAAAGGCGAGGGGCGAACAATTCGTCACCGTTCTCGGACATCCGGAGTACTACCCGCGTTTCGGGTTCACCCGCGCCGGCACCCACGGCGTCACCATGAAGACGTCCGTCCCCGACGACGCGCTGATGGTACTGAGCCTGGACACCGAACCCGTGCCCAGTGGCGTCATCCGTTACGCGGCAGCCTTCGGCGACATCTGAACACATCCGTTCGGCCGGTCGCCCGGCACACCCCGGGGCTCGTCTGCGCACTCTGCGGGCGAGCCCCGGTGGTGTGTCCGCGGGACCGATCACCCTCTGGGGCGGCTCGCCAGCTCCAGAATCGTGATTTCCGGGGGAGCGCCGACCCGGGCCGGAGGACCCCAGGCGCCGGCTCCGCGGGTCGTGTACAGGACGGTGTCGCCGATCCGGTCGAGTCCTGACACCGACGGCTGCTGAAGCGGGACCAGGTAGCCCAGCGGCCACAGCTGACCGCCGTGGGTGTGCCCGGACAGCTGCAGGTCCACGCCCAGTTCGGACGCCTCCAGGGCCTGCTTGGGTTCGTGCGCGAGCAGCAGCACGAACCGTTCGGGATCGCGGCCCGCGAGCGCCGCGGGGAGATCGGGTTCGTAGGGGGCGGGGGAGGTGAGGTCATGGATGCCGGCCAGGTCGATGACGCCGCCGCCGCGTCGGATCTCGACGCGCTCGTTGCGGAGCGCGCGCACCCCGAGGGTGTCCCACAGGTCCAGCCACCGCCCACCGTCCCCGGCGTAGAACTCGTGGTTGCCGCTCACCCCGAACACGCCGAGCGGGGCGCGCAGATCTCGCAGCGGTTCGAGGTCGGCACCCACCTTCGCGACGGTGCCGTCGACCAGGTCGCCCCCGAGCAGCACCAACTCGGGTTTCTGCGCGTTGACCAGGTCCACGACCTTGCGGGTGAATCCGGCGCCGCGGGAAGGGCCCACGTGCAGGTCGGTCACCAGCGCGATCCGCGTGCCGGCGAACTCGCTGGGCAGCCTGCGCAGCGGGACGCGGACGCGCTGGATTCGTGGGGTGTGCGCCTCCACCACGCCGTAACCGGCCGTGCCGACCGCCGCGACGGCGACCGCGGCGGTGACGCCGCGCAACACCCGGCGCCGTGACGGGTCCGTGGGTTGCGGGCGACCGGCCAACCGGGCGATACCGGAGCCGGCCGCCAGGACCACGAGGCCGAGTACCAGGTACAGCAGCGCAGCCAGCCACGTCCAGCCGACGAAGGCGGGGATGCGGGCCCACACCGGGTCGAACACCTCGCCGCTGCCGATGCCGATCAACGCCAGCACCCAGAACGCGACGAGCGCGGTGTCGATCACGCGGGCGGGCCGTCCCGTCAGCCCGACGACGCGAACCAGCCGACGGTGCACCCACCAGCTGACGAGGGCGAGGAAGACGGCGAAGACCGCGATCCGCACCATGGCTACGCCAGCAGCTTTCCGAGCGCGTCGCCGAGGTCGGGAGCCGCGGTCGACGGCACCGCCACCAGGGTGCCGCCGGTCCGGTCGGCGGTCGCCTGCAGGGTGACCTGGTCGCTGTTCTCGGCGATCGAGAGGACGTCCACGCGGACCGGGTGCGCCGCGCCGGCGAGCGCGTCCGTCAGCTGCCGCGCAGTGGTGGAGGTGTCGTCGTTGGGGCCGTCGGTGATCAGCAGGACGGAGTTCGGGCGGCCGTCGACGAAGCCGTCCACGGCGCTGTCGTGCGCGGCGATCAGCGACGCGTACGTGGACGTCGCGGTGGCGGGACGCAGGGACGTCAGCGCCGACTCGAGACGCTGTCGGCGGTCGGAGTCCGTCAGCGGCCCGGTCGGCACCTTCACCTGGTAGGGCTTGCTGCCGTCGAGGCCGCGGCTGTACACCCACAGGCCCACATGCGATCGGTCCGGCAGGGCCGCGAGGCGCGCGGCCAGGGCGTCGACGGTGTTGCTCAACCGGGTTCCCGCCCCGTCGGCGTAACCCATCGAGCCGGAGACGTCGAGCAGGATCGTCGTGGTCCGGGGCATGGCCGGTGTCGCGAACGTCGACGCCAGACGCGCGGCGGCGGGACCGGTGGCGGGGACGAGTACCTGACCGAGGTCGGGCACCGGGATGTCGTCGGTGGCCGACGGCGTCCGGTCCCCGCTGCGGAACCCCGCCTCGACGAGGGACTGCTGCTGCTCCGGCTGGCGCAGGAAGTCGACGAACTGGGCGGCGGCCCGGGTCAGGGTCTCGTCGACCCACGGCGTGGCGAGGACCGCGCCCGGGTGGTCGGCGACGGGTGTGGCACCGGACGGTGCGAACGCGGTGAGCCCCGAAGCGCGGTCACCGGCGGCGATCATCTGCTGCTCGGTGGCGGGGACGGCGTGCACGGGGGCACTCTGCGGGTCGCGCTGCGACGACAGCGCCGCGAGCGCGTCGGCGGTGGTGGCGGGCGCGTTCTCGATCGCCCTGCTGCCGGCGGCGAGGGTGGCGATCGCGGAGGTGACCCGCGGCGAGGCGGCCTGCGCGTCGTCGAGCGGTCCCGCGCCCACGTTCGCGGTGGCGGCGGCGATCGCGTCCAGCGCGGCCGCGGTGGCTCCCGATCCGGGGCCGGTGGGCAGCGCCAGACGCAGATTGCCCCAACCGCCGAGACCCATCTGTGCCAGCGCGTCCCGGCCGGACTGGAGTGCGGGCAGGTTCTGCCATCCGGTGTCCGCGGCGGTGAGCGCGAGCGCGAGTTCCCGCGGCGCGGCCAGGACGACAGGGCTCGACGCCACCGACTTGGGCCGGCCGGCGACCACACCGGTGTCGGCGAGTCGGTTGACGGGTCCGCTCGTCGCGGGGATCCACAGCGCCGGCTCGGGGCCGAGGTCCGCGTTCCACGGCCCGTCGGGCGCGGCGAGCAGCGCATCGGTGACGGCGGCCGAGTCGGCGTCCTGCACGGACACCGCGACACAGTGGTCGCGCACCACCGGGTGCGTGGCGGTGAAGCGCTCGGCGAGGTCCCGGATCGGGCCGGCGATGTCCGGGTCGGCCGCGACGTGGAGCGTCGCGTCGCCCTCGACGCAGGCACCGGCCGCCGCGGTGCCCTGACTGCTGGTGTGGTCCCTCAACTGGAACCAGCCGATGACACCGAGCACCAGGATGATCACGGACACCACCGCGATGATCGGTCCCTTGCTCACGCCGCGGGTCGCCCGGTCGCTGCGATGCCGTCCCACTTGGTAAACCGCCTTGCCTTCCGCCTGCCGAACCGGCACCCGACCGGCCCCGACCCACGCAGTCTAGTGACGAATACGGACATCTCGAACGCGCTCGGCCCCGACACCCGGGGCGGGGTCGGGGCCGAGCGCGGCGGTGGCGATCAGGCGTTGGCGGCCTTGTACTCGCGACGGCGGCGATGCAGGATCGGCTCGGTGTAGCCGCTGGGCTGCGCGCCGCCCTCGAGAATCAGCTCCTTGGCCGCCTGGAAGGCGATGTTGGAGTCGAAGTTCGGGGCCATCGGCCGGTAGTCGGCGTCGCCCTCGTTCTGGCGGTCGACGACCGGAGCCATGCGCTCGAGGCTCGCGACGACGTCGGCCTCGGTGACGATGCCGTGCCGCAGCCAGTTGGCCAGCAGCTGGCTCGAGATGCGCAGCGTCGCCCGGTCCTCCATGAGCGCGACGTCGTGGATGTCGGGCACCTTGGAGCAGCCGACGCCCTGGCTGATCCAGCGGACGACGTAGCCGAGGATCGACTGGCAGTTGTTGTCGAGCTCCTGCTGCTTCTCCTCGTCGGACCAGTCGGTGCTGGGGGCCAGCGGGATCGTGAGGATCTCGTCGACCGTCGCGCGCGGCTTACCCTTCAGCTGGTCCTGGACCGCGAACACGTCCACCTGGTGGTAGTGGGTGGCGTGCAGGGTCGCACCCGTCGGCGACGGCACCCACGCGGTGTTGGCGCCGGCCTTGGGATGCCCGATCTTCTGCTCGAGCATGTCGGCCATCAGGTCGGTCATGGCCCACATGCCCTTACCGATCTGGGCCTTGCCCTGCAGGCCGGTGGCGAGGCCGGTGTCGACGTTCCAGTCCTCGTAGGCGGCGATCCAGGTCTGCTTCTTCATGTCGGCCTTGCGCACCATCGCGCCGGCCTCCATCGAGGTGTGGATCTCGTCGCCGGTGCGGTCGAGGAAGCCGGTGTTGATGAACACCACCCGCTGGTCCGCTTCCTTGATGCAGGCGGCCAGGTTGACGGTGGTGCGGCGCTCCTCGTCCATGATGCCGACCTTGAGGGTGTTCTCGGGCAGGCCGAGCACCTCCTCGACGCGGCCGAACAGCTCGGTGGTGAACGCGACCTCCTCGGGGCCGTGCTGCTTGGGCTTGACGATGTAGATCGAGCCGGTGCGGGAGTTGTTCAGCGGCCCGTGCTCGTCGTCGATGCTCAGACCGTGGACGGCGCACGCGCTGGTGACGAGCGCGTCGAGGATGCCCTCGGGCAGCTCGTTGCCGTCGGCGTCGAGGATCGCCGGATTGGTCATGAGGTGGCCGACGTTGCGGACGAACAGCAGCGAGCGGCCGTGCAGCGACAGCTCACCGCCGTCCGGGGTGCTGTACGTGCGGTCCCCGTTGAGGGTGCGGGTGACCGTCTTGCCGCCCTTGGCGAACGACTCGGACAGGTCACCGCGGTTGAGGCCCAGCCAGTTTCGGTAGCCGACGACCTTGTCGTCGGCGTCGACCGCGGCCACGGAGTCCTCGAAGTCCATGATCGTGGTGATCGCGGACTCGAGCACGACGTCCTTGACGCCGGCACCGTCGGTCTTGCCGATAGGCGAGCTCGGGTCGATCTCGATCTCGACGTGCAGACCGTGGTTGCGCAGCAGCACCGAGGTCGGCGAATCCTTGTCGCCCAGGTAGCCGACGAACTTCTCCGGCTGCGCGAGCCCGGTCACCACCTCGCCGCCCAACTCGACGGCCAGCTTGTCGTCGACGACGAAGTAGCGAGTGGCCTCCGCGTGCGAACCCTTGGCCAGCGGCGCCGCGGTGTCGAGGAAGTTGCGGGCCCACGCGATGACCTTGTCGCCACGAACCTTGTTGTAGCCCTGCCCCTTCTCGGCGCCGCCTTCTTCCGAGATGGCGTCGGTGCCGTACAGCGCGTCGTACAGCGATCCCCAGCGGGCGTTGGACGCGTTGAGCGCGAAGCGGGCGTTGAGGACCGGCACCACCAGCTGCGGGCCGGCGGTGCCGGCGATCTCCGTGTCGACGTTCTCGGTGGCGACCTGGAACGGCTCGGGCTCCGGCAGCAGGTACCCGATGTCCTGCAGGAACGTCTTATACTCCGCCGGGTCGATCGGCTTGCCGGTCCGCTCGCGATGCCAGACGTCGATCTGCGCCTGCAGGTCGTCCCGCTTGGCGAGCAGCGCCTTGTTCTTGGGGGCGAGGTCGGCGAACACCTTGCTCGCGCCCTCCCAGAACGCCTCCGGACTCACGCCGGTGCCCGGAAGCGCCTCGTCGTTCACGAAGTCGTAGAGAACCTTGGCGACCTGAAGACCACCGACCTGCACGCGTTCAGTCATGGAACTGCCTCACTTTTCCGGTACCAGCGGTGGTCCTGACACGGCCGCGACCTGGGCGCATGCGGAATCACCGAACGGGACGACAACAATGTTACCCGGCGGTAGGTTCCGAAGCAGATCAGTCGGTACGGCTGCCGGGGCATCGACGAATACAGCTGCTGGAGCTGAGGCGCGTGAGGTGGGCGCCGACTGCGGGGGACGAACGGTGCACGTCCGGAGGCAGACTCGATCGTGAAAGGCGAGTTGGCCGATCGTGCACAGATCCTACTGGCCGGTCACCGTGGCCGCACAGCGGGTCGTGGCGGCGGCGGCCCCTGAGGGTGGCGCCGTCGGAGTCCCGGCAGTGCACCGGTGGCGGCACGCTGTCGGAGTTACTGTCGAGGGCATGTTCAGCACCGAGATCGAGGTCCGCACGGGCGACACGCCGGCGGTCTACGACCTGACCCGGGACATCGAGCGGTTCCTCGTCGCCGCCACCGCCCGCGACGGACTACTGCACGTGTGGGTGCCGCACGCCACCGCCGGTCTCGCTGTCATCGAGACCGGTTCCGGTAGCGACGACGACCTGCTCGCCGCAATCGACCTACTGCTTCCCCGCGACGACCGCTGGCAGCACCGGCACGGCAGCCGAGGCCACGGTCGCGACCACGTGCTGCCGGCCTTCGTCCCGCCGTTCGTGTCGGTTCCGGTGATCGACGGGACCCTGGCCACCGGCACCTGGCAGTCGGTCTGCCTCGTCGACACCAACGTCGACAACCACACTCGCCGGGTGCGGTTCAGTTTCCTGGCGGGGTGACGCCGCGGGCCGAGCTATCCCTGCGCTCCGGCGGCCGCGGCCATCTTCGTCGCGGCGTCGGCGAGCGGGACACCGTCCTCGGCCAGCGCCGGCACCAGCAGGTCCATGCATTTGCCGAACAGCACCACCAGCAGCACCCGTAGCGCGCTGATGTCGGCTGCGACGCGGGCCCGGTCGGTGCTCGGACACGACAGCCGCGAGTACGCCTGTTCCACCGTCTGCCACTCACCGAGCAGGCCTTCGACCAGCAACTGTGCCCGGACAACCGGCGCGGCCGCCGGATACAGCGTCTCCTCCGCGGCCCGGTGCCACGGGCGCAGCGTGAACTCGGCGAAATCGACGACGGCGCGGTGCGCCGCCGCGAACTGGGCGTCGTCGGCGCCGACGGCCCGGAACACGTCCCGCTCGAGTGCCGCCATCCGGCCCAGGAGGTCGAACATCGTCGCCTGCAGTTCGACCGCCGCCTCCTGCGTCGTCGTCTCGGTCATCGTCACCCTCTTCGTCCCGGCGCTCGGCGGCGGATCCGCCGACATCACCCTAGGGGCGCAGGGTTCCCGCACGCCGGTCGTGTCTCTCTCACCGATACGCTTCTCGTCGTGCGTGGTGAGTACAAGGTTCCCGGTGGCAAGCTCGTGATCGTCGACGTCGAGGTGGAGGACGGGCGCCTGTCCCGGGTGGCGTTGTCCGGCGACTTCTTCCTCGAGCCGGACGAGGCGCTGGGCGACATCGTCGCGGCGGTGACCGGGATGCCCACGAGCGCCGACGCCGCGACGCTGGGCCAGGCCATCTCCGCGAAGATCGGCGGCGACGTCGCGCTGATCGGGTTCACGCCCGAATCGGTCGGCATCGCGATCCGCCGCGCACTCGGCCACGCGACCAGCTGGCACGACCACACCTTCGACGTCATCGGGCCGGTGGTGCTCGACCCGGCGATGCACGTCGCGCTCGACGAGGTGATCGCCCGCGAGGTCGCCGCCGGTGAGCGGCCTCCGACGCTCCGGTTCTGGGACTGGGATTCGCCGCTGGTGGTCCTGGGGTCGTTCCAGTCGGTGCGCAACGAGGTGGACGAGGAGGCCGCGGCCCGGCACGGCATCGGCGTCGTGCGCCGCATCTCCGGCGGCGGGGCGATGTTCATGGAGCCGGGCAACTGCATCACCTATTCGCTGGTGGTGCCCACGTCACTGGTGGACGGGCTGAGCTTCGAGCGGTCGTACGAGTTCCTCGACCAGTGGGTGATGGGCGCGCTCTCCGACGTCGGGATCAAGGCACGCTATGTGCCGCTCAACGACATCGCATCCGAGCAGGGCAAGATCGGCGGCGCCGCGCAGAAGCGGTTCGCGGCCGGCGCGGTGGTGCACCACGTGACGATGTCCTACGACATCGACGCCGACAAGATGACCGAGGTGCTCCGCATCGGTCGGGAGAAGATCTCCGACAAGGGCATCACCAGCTCCGGCAAGCGCGTCGACCCGATGCGGTCGCAGACCGGCATGGCCCGCGCCGACATCATCGCCGCCTTCCTGGCGCACTTCCGCGCCCGTTACGACACCCGCGAGAGCAGCTACACCGACGCCGAACTGGCGGCCGCGCGGGAGTTGGTCGAGACCAAGTTCGCGAACCCGGAGTGGACGTATCGGGTGCCGTGACCGGGTGCGGGCGGAGTCCGCGCGGCGGGTAGGCTGCTGCTTCCATGGCACTCGGCGCAACCCTGCACACCTTCACGATCGCGCTGGCCGACGTCGATCGCGGCGTCTACCAGGACCTCGAGCTACGGGCGGCACGGCACCCGTCCGAGACGGCCGAGTACTTGCTCACCCGGCTGCTCGCGTACTGCCTCGAATACGAGGACGGGATCGCGTTCAGTGACGGCGGAGTGTCCGACGCGGGTGAGCCGGCCGTCCTGGTCCGCGATCTCACCGGCCGGCTCACCGCGTGGATCGATGTCGGGGCACCCGACGCCGACCGGCTGCACCGCGCCGCGAAGCTGGCCGACCGGGTCGCCGTCTACACCCATCGCGACCCCACCAAGGTGCTGGCCGCGCTGGCCGGCAAACGCATCCACCGCGCCGAGACGATTCCGGTGTACAGCTTCGATCGGGACTTCGTCGACGCCGCCGCGGCCGCGATCCAGCGCCGCAACACCGTCACGGTCTCGGTGACCGAACGCTCGCTGTACCTCGAACTGGGGACCGCCGTGTTCAGCACCCCGGTCGTCGAGCATCGGATCGGCTGACCCGGCGCTGCGCCTCATTCGCCGTACCGCACGACCTTGAACTTGTTCCGGTAGCCGCTGTCCTCGCAGAACCCGGTGGGGATCGGGGCCACCTCGTGCGCGCGGCACGTCCAGTCGCCCACGACGATGGTGTTGCGGTTGCCGTGGGTCGCGAACGCCGGATCGGCGACCGCCGCCGACCACACGTCGCGGACGGCGGCGCACTCGACCGTGCCCTGGACGACGATGACGCGCGCACCGACCTGGTTCAGCGTGCAGGGACCGTCCCCCGGAGTGTCGACCTGCGGCTGCGTGGCCGCCGGCGCCGTCACGGTCTCGGTGACGACCTCGGTCACGGTGGAGGGCTGCGGCGCCGCCGCGGTGTCGGATCCGGAACATCCGGAGAGCGCGAGGGCGGCGAGCAGGAAGGCGCCCGCCGTCAGCGACAGGGCAGGGCGGGACATGATGGTGAGACTCCTCGGTCGGGGTTTACGTGATCGGCGGCGCGCGCTCGTCGGCGCCGTGCGCGCGCGGGACGCCGAGTCGCGCGCGGCACCCGGCTCGGCTGCGGTTTGGGCGGCGGCGCCGCCGCGGTGCGTCACCGCGACGACGGGCTGCTCGCGACCCCGAGCAGGCCCTGGCACCGCTCGAGCAGTTGCGCCCGCAGCGCCGAGGCCCGCTCCGACAGTGCGATCTGTTCGCGCACGTAGTCGGCGCGGCCCTGCGGGGTCTCGATCGGCACCGGTGCGTAGCCGTAGTCGGACAGGTCGTAGGGGCTGGCCCGCATGTCGAGCTCCCGCGCGTCCGTTGCCAGACGGAAACAGTCGAGGACGAGCTCGGACTCCACCAGCGGACCCAGTTTCGACGCCCATTTGTACAGATCCATGCCGGCGTGCAGACAACCCGGCTGCTCGCGCGCCAGCTGATCTTCGCGCGAGAGCGGGGTCTCGTTGCGCGGGACGGCGTCGGGGGTGAAGAACCGGAACGCGTCGAAGTGCGTGCAGCGCAGTTGCATGGACTCGACCACCTCGTCGGTGCCGGTGTGCCCGAGCCGCAGGGGAACCTGCGCGTGCCGGACGGCGTCCTCGCCGCCGCGGTAGACCATGGCCCACTCGTGCAGACCGAAGCAGCTCAGGTGGGGGCGGCGCGCCGCGGTCGCCGACATCAGCGCGGCCACGAATTCGACCGTCGAGCGGCGCCGCGCCAGGAGGTCGGGGGAGACGGTGACGCCCTCGGCGGTCGCGACGTACCCGGCGTACTGCAGGTACCCCGCCGCGGACGGGCCCTCGAGCACCGCCGGGAACCCGGGATGCCACCGGCGCAGCTGACTGGGACGCACGCTGTAGTACGTGAACAGGAAGTCGTGCACCGGATGCTTGACGCCCGCCGCCTGACGTTGCCGGTGCGGCCCGACGAGGACCGCCACCGATTCACGGTGGCGGTCCCGTCGGGCGGTCCACACCTCTTCCGGCAGAACTGCCGAACTCACTGCTGTCAGACCGCCTTCTGCCCGGGAATCGCGTCGTCGATCCGGTGCGTGCCGTCGCGCACGGTGCCGACGAACTCCTCGACCAGATCCTCGAGCGCGACGATACCGATCAGCGCGGCGGACGAATCGACCACAGCCCCCAGATGGGCGCCGGCGCGGCGCAGGGCCGCCAGCGCGTCGTCGAGCTGCAGCGTCACCGAGATCAGCGGCAGCCGTCGGATGTCCGAACGCGGGATGACCGTGTCCGGGCCCGCCGACTCGTCGGCGACCAGATCCAGCACGTCCTTGAGGTGCAGGTAGCCGACCAGGGCGCCGTCGGCGGCCCGGACCGGGTAGCGGGAGTAGCCGGTCTCCACGACCGCTTCCTCCACGGCACCGAGCGTGGTGCCACCCGCCACGAACGGGACCGTGCGCATCTGCGACGACCGGATCATGACGTCGGCGACGGTGCGGCCCTCGGTCTCGAGGGCCTGCGTGAGACGGCGATGCTCTTCCTCGTCGATGAGCCCCTCGGTGTGGGACTCGCCGATCATCTCGGACAGCTCCATCGCGGACACCGTCGCATTCAGTTCGTCCTTGGGTTCGACGCGCAGCATCCGGAGGATGCGGTTGGCGCTGATGTTGTAGAACGCGATCAGCGGGCGCGCCACCTTGATGAACATCAGGTGGGCGGGGACCAAAAGCATCGCGGACTTCTCCGGACCGGCGATGGCGATGTTCTTCGGGACCATCTCGCCGAGCAGGATGTGCAGAACCGCGACCAGCGCCAGCGCGATCGTGAACCCGACCGGGTGCAGCAGCGCCTCCGGCGCCCCGAGGGCCTCCATGGGCCGCTCGATGAGGTGCGCGATCGCGGGCTCGCCGACCTTACCGAGCAGGATCGAGCAGATCGTGATGCCCAACTGGGCGCCGGCCAGCATCAGCGACAGGTGCTCGCCGGCCGCGATGACCGTCGCGGCGCGCTTCTTTCCCTGCGCGTGCAGCGCCTCGAGCCGGTCGCGGCGCGCGGTGATGAGCGCGAACTCCGCGCCGACGAAGAACGCGTTGCCCGCCAGCAGGACGACCGTGAGCAGGACTCCCAACAGATCATTCATCGGCGGCCTCCTCCCGGGTCGCGCCGATGGCCGGGACCGGCGTCAGCAACACCCGGTCGATGCGGCGTCCGTCCATCGTCAGCACCCGCGCGATCCAGCCGCGCCCGTCCGGGCCCAGCGGCCGGCCGGTCGCGTCGGGCAGCGCCACCTCGTCGCCCTCGACGGGAATCCGGCCCAGGCAGGTGAGCACCAGGCCGCCGAGCGTGTCGTACTCGCCCTCGGGCGCGACGTAGCCCGTGGCGCGGGTGATCTCGTCGGTGCGCAGCAGACCCGAGCACGACCAGCTGTAGCCGACGCGCTGCACATCGATCTCGGGTTCGTCGTGCTCGTCGCGGACGTCGCCGAGGATCTCCTCGATGAGGTCCTCCATGGTCACGATGCCGGCGGTGCCGCCGTACTCGTCGACGACGAGCGCGACCTGCATGCCGTCTGCCCGCACCTGCTCCATGACCGTGTCACCGTCGAGCGTCGACGGCACCACCGGCACGGCCTGTGCCAGCGACACCAGCGACGTGGTGGCGCGGCGGCCGGCGGGCACGGTGAACGCATGCTTGATGTGGACGACGCCGATGGTGTTGTCCAGGTCGCCGTCGACGACGGGGAACCGGGAGAACCCGGTGCGTGACGCCGCGTCGATGAGATCGACGACGGTGGCGTCGGTGTCGAGGGACTCGATCTTCACACGCGGGGTCATCAGTTCCTCGGCACTGAGTTCGCCGAACCGGAGCGACCGGTTGACCAGCAGCGCGGTCCCGGCGTCGAGCGAGCCGCGGGCCGCGGAGGTGCTCACCAGCGACCCGAGCTCCTGCGGCGAGCGGGCCGAGCGCAGTTCCTCGGCCGGTTCGATGCCGAGACGTCGGACCACCCAGTTGGCGGTGCCGTTGAGACCGTTGATGGCCCACTTGAAGATCAGCGAGAATCCGGCCTGCAGGCCCGCGGTCGCGCGGGCGGTCGGCAAGGGCTTGGAGATCGCGAGGTTCTTCGGAACCAGCTCGCCGAAGATCATCGAGAACGAGGTCGCGATGATCAGGGCCGCGGCCAGCGAGACACCGCTCGCGGTGGAGTCGGACGCGCCGAGACCGGTGAGCAGCGGGGTGATGAACCGGGCCAGGACGGGTTCGGCCAGGTAACCGGTGATCAGCGTCGTGATCGTGATACCGAGCTGGGCGCCGGACAGCTGGAACGAGAGTGTGCGGTGCGCGTGCTGGACCTGCCGGGCGCGCCGGTCGCCGTCCCGGGCGTGCGAGTCGACGGTGCTGCGTTCGAGCGCGGTGAGAGAGAATTCGGCCGCCACGAAGACGGCGGTGCCTGCGGTCAGCGCGATGAAGCCGACCAGGCTCAGGGCGGTGAGTGCGACGTCCATGTCAGCACCACCCGCCCAGGGGGAGGAAACTCGAGGGGCCGCCGGGTTTGTCGCCCGGCTCGGTAGAGGAGCCCTCGGACTCCGCGTCCGGGCCCGTCGATGTCGCTACGGCGTGTGCGTCGGGGGGCGTGTGTATGGGTGCCTCGGGCACCGGGGTCCTCTCTGTCGGGCGGCGCGTGTCGTCGACTTCAACGGCAGCGGCGCCGAGCGTATTTCCGGAAAAGAAGCCTCCACTGTACCGGCCACCCCGAAAAGGGGACGAAACGGACGGCGGATGGGGGCTGCCGGAGCGCGGTCACCAACCCGACGGCAGCGGGCGACCCTCGGCGAACCCGGCTGCGGACTGGACACCCAGGACCGCCTTCTCGTGCAACTCGTCGAGCGTCCGCGCACCCGCGTACGTGCACGTGCTTCGCACCCCCGAACAGATGTGATCGAGCAGGTCCTCGACCCCGGGGCGCGCCGGATCCAGACGCATCCGGGAACTCGAGATGCCCTCCTCGAACAGCGCCTTGCGGGCCCGGTCGAACGCGGTGTCCTGCGCGGTCCGCGCCGCGACGGCCCGCTTGGAGGCCATCCCGAAACTCTCCTTGTACCGGTTGCCGTCGCGGTCGATGCGCAGTTCGCCGGGTGCCTCGTAGGTGCCGGCGAACCACGAGCCGACCATCACGTTGGACGCGCCGGCGGCCAGCGCGAGCGCGACGTCGCGCGGGTGCCGGACGCCGCCGTCGGCCCAGACGTGCGCCCCGAGTTCGCGTGCGGCGGCCGCGCATTCGGCGACGGCCGAGAACTGCGGGCGTCCGACACCGGTCATCATGCGGGTGGTGCACATCGCGCCGGGCCCCACACCGACCTTGACGATGTTCGCGCCCGCATCGATCAGATCGCGGGTGCCGCGTGCGGAGACCACGTTGCCGGCGACCAGCGGGACGCCGAGACCGAGCGCGGCGACGGCACGCACCGCGTCGATCATCCGCTGCTGATGGCCGTGCGCGGTGTCGAGCACCAGGACGTCCGCGCCGGCGTCGACGAGAGCCTTCGCCTTGGCCGCCACGTCCCCGCCGACCCCGACGGCCGCGGCGATCCGCAGGCGTCCGTGCGCGTCGACGGCGGGGGTGTAGATCCCGGCCCGGATCGCGCCGGTGCGGGTGAGTACACCCGCGAGCCGGCCGTCGTCGTCGACGATGACGGCCAGGGGGTCGTGCCGGGTCTCGAGCAGCGAGAACACCTCGCGCGGCGTTGCGGTGACCGGAGCGGTCGCGAAGTCCCGCACTGCCACCGCGCCCACCCGGGTGAACCGGTCGACATCCGTGCACGACGCCTCGGTGAGCACGCCGACCGGACGGCCGTCCTCGACGACGACCGCGGCACGGTGGGCGCGCTTGTGGAGCAGCCGCAGCGCGTCGGACACCGCATCCTCGCGGTCGAGGGTGATGGGGGTGTCGGCCACCAGGTGCCGACTCTTGACGAACGCGACGGTCTCGGCGACGGCGTCGGCGGGCACGTCCTGCGGGATGACGACGAGCCCGCCGCGGCGGGCGACGGTCTCGGCCATCCGGCGTCCGGCGACGGCGGTCATGTTCGCGACCACGATCGGGATCGTCGTGCCCGACCCGTCCGACGTCGCCAGGTTCACGTCGAAGCGGGACGCGACCTCGGTCCGGTTCGGGACGAGAAACACGTCGTCGTAGGTGAGGTCGTACGGCGGGCGCTGTCCTTCGAGGAACTCCACAATCGCCGAGCGTACTGCCGGAGCCGAGGCGGCGCCCGATATCAGGCGAGCGCCGGATACGGGGTGTCGGCGACTGGCGGGGCACCACCGACCTGGGTCCGCCCGCCACGCGGGGGCGTCACGTCACGCGCGTTCCCCGACCGCGTCGGACTGCGGTTGCAGTGCCGCCTGGTCGCGGGACAGTGCCACGGTGGTGTAGACCATCACCACGAGGGCCCCGACCACCAGCGCGACCGCCGGCCCGGACACCCGCAGTCGTTCGTCGAGCACCGTCATGCCGAGGAAGATCGCCACCACCGGTTCGCCGATCGTCATGGCCGGCAGCGACGCCGCGAGCGGGCCCACCTGGAACGCCCGCTGCTGCAGGTAGACCCCGGCGACGCCGGCGCCGACGAGCGCGTACGTCTGCCACGCGCCGAGCACGTGCCCCAGCCCGTGCTCGAACAGATCGGTCACGTACTTGGTGAACGCGACCGCGATGCCGTACAGCGCGCCGCTGGCACTGCCCAGCAGCAGCGCCCGCCGCCCCGGCGTCATCCGCGGAGTCAGACCGGCCGCGGTGGCGGCAACGGTGACCACCACGACCGCGACGAGCGGGATCGCCCAGTCGTGCCAGGGTGCGTCGGTGCCGCCCTCGGTAGGGTCGCCGACGACCAGGAACACCGCGAGCGCGACGGTGAGCGCGATCGCCGACGTCCAGGATCGTCGGGTGAGGCGGTACCCGGAGAACCGCGCCGACAACGGCAGCGCGAACAGCAGCATCGACACGATCAGCGGCTGCACCACCAGCACCGAACCGAGCGCGAGGGCCGCGACCTGCATCAGGTAGCCGCCGCCGTCGCCGACGATCCCGGCCCACCACCGGGGACTGCGCACCAGCGTGGCGATCAGTGCCTGGTCCTCGGGGACCGCCGCCGCGGCGCTCTGCTGCGCCACCGAGGCACACGCGAACAGGAACGCGGCGAGCAACGCGCACGCGACCGAGGCCACCGGCAGTCCGGACATCGGCTCAGTGTGCCCCGCGGCGGCGCCGCCCGTGCCCGGAATCGGTGCGGCCACGACGCTGTTCGCCGCGCGGGCGCGTTCCCGGCCGCGGGCCGCGCCCGCCCCACGGTTTCTCGGCCCGGGCCGGTGCCGGTGTCGGTGGCTCCGGAACGCGGTCGGGCACGGGGATGCCGCTGGGCTCCCGCGCCCCGGTGACCGCCGTCCAGCGCCGGTCCTCGCCGCCCACCGGCAGCGTCGCGGCGTCGACGGCCGCCGCCCGCATCACCTTGTCGGCGGCAGCGCGTTCGTCCTCGGTCACCAGCGTCACCACCACCCCGGATTCACCCGCGCGGGCGGTGCGTCCAGCCCGGTGCAGGTACGCCTTGGGCTCGGTCGGCGGGTCGACGTGCACCACGAGCGAGACGTCGTCGACATGGATGCCGCGCGCCGCGACGTCGGTGGCGACGAGGACCGGGGCGGTTCCGTCGGTGAATTCGGCGAGGACGCGGGTGCGGTGGCCCTGTGGCTTGTCGCCGTGCAGACCGCCCGCCGCGATCCCGACGGCGCGCAGCTCGGCGGTGAGCCGGTCCACCCCCGCCTTGGTGCGGACGAACAGCAGCGTCTTCCCGGGCCGCGCCGCGATGCGCGCGACGGTGGCGTACTTGATCTCCCGCGGCACGTGCAGCACGTGGTGCTCCATCGTGTCGACGGCGGCGACGGCCTCGGCCGTCGCGTGCGTGATCGGGTGGTTCAGGTAGCGCGCGACGAGGGTGTCGACCTCGCCGTCGAGCGTCGCCGAGAACAGCAGTCGCTGCGCCGACGCCGGGGTGCGGTCGAGGATCTCGGTGACCTGCGGCAGGAAGCCGAGTTCGGCCATGTGGTCGGCCTCGTCGACGGTGGTGATCCGGACATCGTCGAGCACGATGGTGCCCTGCGCCAGATGGTCGGCCAACCGGCCCGGCGTCGCGATAACGATGTCGACGACCCGGGCGAGCCGGACGGCCTGGCCCTTGAACGGGACACCACCGACGATCGCGGCGGTCCGCAGGCCGAGCGCGAGCGCCGGTTCGTCGAGCGCCTTCTCGATCTGGGCGGCCAGTTCGCGGGTGGGCGCCAGCACGATCGCGCGGGGGCGCCCGGGGCGGCTCGCGCCGCCCTTGAGGCGCACCAGCAGCGGCAGCCCGAACGCGAGCGTCTTACCCGACCCGGTCGGCCCCCGGCCGAGGACGTCCCGCCCGGCGAGGATGTCCGGGATGACGGCCGCCTGGATCGGGAACGGCGCCGCGATGCCCTCGCGGCCGAGGGAGTGCACCAACGTCGGCGGCAGACCGAGCTGCGCGAACGTGGGGGTGGGACGGTCGGGCATGGAACGAGTGGGCCTTCCGTGGGTGATGTGTCAGGCTACCGCGGGTGGCACAATCGCGGTTTCGCCGAACGTGGAGGTAGATGTGTCGGAATCGCACCGGACCGAGCAACTGGTCACCGAGATCGAGATGGGGCACCTGCGGCGGTGCGTCGAACTCGCCGCCGAGGCGCTCGCGGCGGGGGACGAGCCGTTCGGCTCCGTCCTCGCCACCGCGGACGGCACCGCCGTCGCCGAGGACCGCAACCGCATCGCCGACGGCGATCGCACCCGCCACCCCGAGTTCGCGCTGGCGCGCTGGGCGGCCGAGCACCTGACCGAGGAGCAGCGCGCGGGCGCCACCGTGTACACGTCGGGGGAGCACTGCGTGATGTGCGCGGCGGCGCATGCGTGGGTGGGCCTCGGGCGCATCGTGTACGTCAGTTCCACCTCGCAACTGGTGTCGTGGCTCGACGAAATGGGGGTGCCGCCGGCGCCGGTGCGTCCGTTGCCGATCCGCGAGGTGGCGCCGGCCGTCACCGTGGTGGGGCCGATCCCCGAACTCGTCGAGGACGTTCACCGGCTCCACCAGCGCCTGCACGGCGCCTGACACGCGACGGGGGCGGACGCCGCAGCGTCCGCCCCCGTCGCGTCGTCGGAGTCTCAGGCCTCGATCTCGGAGCGGTCCCCACTCCAGAGGGTGTGGAACTTGCCCGGCATGTCGACACGCTCGTAGGTGTGGGCGCCGAAGAAGTCGCGCTGACCCTGGGTGAGCGCTGCCGGCAGTCGCTCGGCGCGCAGACCGTCGTAGTAGGACAGCGACGACGCGAACGCCGGCACCGGGATGCCGAGCGTGGTGGCGGTGACGACGACCCGACGCCAGCTGTCGATCGCGTTCTCGATCGCCTCGCGGAAGTACGGCTCGACGATCAGCGACGTCAGGTCCGGGTTGGTGTCGTACGCCTCCTTGATCCGGTTGAGGAAGCGGGCGCGGATGATGCAGCCGCCGCGCCAGATGGTGGCGAGGTCACCGGGCGTGAGATCCCAGCCGTACTCCTCGCTGCCGGCGCGGATCTGATCGAAGCCCTGCGCGTACGCAACGATCTTGGACGCGTACAGCGCGCGCCGGATGTCCTCGGTGAACTGCTGGACGTCGGTCGGCTTGGCTCCCAGGTCGCCGGACGCCAGGCCCTGCGCGGCCTTGCGCTGCTCACGTGAACCGGACAGCGCGCGGGCGAACACGGCCTCGGCGATGCCGGTGACCGGCACCCCGAGGTCGAGCGCGGACTTGACCGTCCACCGGCCGGTGCCCTTCTGCTCGGCGGCGTCGACGATCACGTCGACCAGCGCCTTGCCGGTCTTGGCGTCCTTCTGGCGCAGCACCTCGGCGGTGATCTCCACCAGGTAGCTCTCGAGGTCGCCGGAGTTCCACTCGGTGAACACGTCGGCGACCTGCTCGGCGTCGAAGCCCAGCGCGTCGCGGAACAGGTTGTACGCCTCGCCGATGAGCTGCATGTCGGCGTACTCGATGCCGTTGTGCACCATCTTCACGAAGTGGCCGGAACCGTCCGGGCCGATGTGGGTGCAGCAGGGAGTGCCGTCGACGTGCGCCGAGATGGACTCGAGCAGCGGACCGAGCGCCTCGTACGACTCCTTGGGGCCGCCCGGCATGATCGACGGGCCGTTGAGTGCGCCCTCCTCGCCGCCGGAGATGCCGGCGCCGACGAAGTGCAGGCCGCGCTCGCGCAACGCCGCCTCGCGGCGGATCGTGTCGGTGTACAGCGCGTTGCCGCCGTCGATGATGATGTCACCGGGCTCCATCGCGTCGGCGAGTTCCTCGATGACCGCGTCGGTCGCGGCGCCGGCCTTGACCATGATCAGCACGCGGCGCGGCTTCTGCAGCGCGCCGACGAACTCCTCGATGGTCTCGGTGCGGACGAAATCGCCGTCGTCGCCGTGCTCGGCCAGGAGCGCGTCCGTCTTCGCGATGCTGCGATTGTGCAGGGCCACCGTGTGTCCGTGGCGGGCGAAGTTGCGGGCGATGTTGGAACCCATGACGGCGAGCCCGGTGACGCCGATCTGGGCGCGGGCAGCCTCGGTGCTGGCAGAAGTCTCGGAGGTCATGGTTACAGCTTCCCCCGTAACCCCACCGGGACGCGAACCGGCCCCGCGTCTCGGGTGGCGTTGTCGGTGCGCGGCGACGTCAGAGTTCGCGCCAGCTGCCGTCGTTCATGTCGTGCCCGTGCGCGGCCATGAGCATCAGCCCCCCGTCGACCGGGATCGAGCGACCCGTCAGGTACGACGAGCGGGGCGACGCGAGGAAGGCGATGACGGAAGCGATCTCGTTGACGTGGCCGGGGCGTCCGGTCGGGTTGCCCGGGCGGTCTTCGTGGAAGGCGTCGGCTTCGTCCATGCCGGTCATCGGGGTGGCGATCTCACCCGGCGCGACGGCATTGACGGTGATGCCGTGCGGGGCGAGTTCGAGTGCGAGGCACTGGGTCAGCATCCCCAATCCGGCCTTCGCCGAGCAGTACGCGGACGCGCCGAAACGCGGCACGTGTTCGTGGACGCTGGTGACGTTGACGATCCGGCCGCCCCGGCCGGCGTCGACCATCAGGCGTGCCGCGCGTTGCGAGCACAGGAACGGCCCGTCGAGGTCGGTGGCGAGGACTTCGCGCCACTGGTCGTAGGTCAGATCGAGCGCCCGGTCCCGGTGTCCGGTGCCGGCGTTGTTCACCAGCACCCCGAGGCCGCCGAGCTGTTGCGCGAGGCGGTCGATCGTGTCGGCGGTGTCCGGGCTCGTCAGGTCCTGACGGGCGACGTAGCAGCGTTGTCCGCGCTGTTCGACGGCCGCGCGGGTGTCGTCGGCGCCGGCCTCGTCGGTGTGGAAGGTGATGCCGACGTCGTACCCCTCTGAGGCGAGGAGTTCGGCGGTGGCCTTGCCCATACCGGAGTCTGCGCCGGTGACGACGGCGAGCCGGGGATGTGTCGGAGCGGTCATGTCCGAGGAATACCCAATAGCTGGGAGCGGCACACTGAAGGGATGAGGTTGTTGCTGTTGGCCGACACCCACGTGCCCGCACGGGCACGTTCCCTGCCGGCCGTCGTGTGGGACGAGGTGGACCGCGCCGACGTCGTCGTCCACGCGGGCGACTGGATCGAGGTGGGGTTGCTCGACGAGCTCGAGGACCGGGCCGAGCGGCTGATCGCGTGCTGGGGCAACAACGACGGACCGGCCCTACGGGCACGGCTGCCGGAGATCGCGCGGGCGACCCTCGACGGGATTCGGCTGGCCGTGGTGCACGAGACCGGCGCCTCGACCGGACGCGAGAAGCGCATGGCCGCGGCCTATCCCGACACCGACGTGTTGGTGTTCGGTCACTCCCACATCCCGTGGGACACCACGACGCCGAGTGGTCTCCGGCTGCTCAATCCGGGCTCGCCGACCGACCGACGCCGACAGCCGCACTGCACGTACATGACCGCGACGGTCGAGGCCGGCACGCTGGGGGACGTGGAGTTGCATCGCATTCCGGTACGGGCAGCCGGCGTCGGACGGTGATCGAGGAACTGCGCTGGGCACCCCTCGTCCAAGGCGCGACGAAGCCTCGACACGATCCGCCGAAACATCTCCAGTACCTGGACCGGCGGGAGCAGGTGGGCCGACCTGGGCGGGAGCACGTTCCGAAGCGTGGCACTGGTGCGAGCGGATGTGGCGTCCGGGCCCGGCACTAACATTTGGCTATGACCATCGCCTTCGTCCAGGCCACCTGGCACCGATCCATCGTCGACCATGCGCGGGAGGCGTTCGTCACCCGCTGGCGCGAGCTGGGCCACGACCCCGCCGACATCGAGTTCTTCGAGACACCCGGAGCCTTCGAGATCCCGCTGCACGCGCAGCGGCTGGCCCGCACCGGCCGGTTCGACGCCATCGTCACCGCCGGGCTCGTCGTCGACGGTGGCATCTACCGGCACGAGTTCGTGGCCTCCGCGGTGATCGACGGCCTGATGCGGGTCCAGCTCGACACCGATGTGCCGGTGTTCTCCGCGGTACTCACTCCGCACCACTTCCACGAGCACTCCGACCACGCGGACTTCTTCACCGCCCACTTCGACAAGAAGGGTGCGGAGGTCGCGGACGCCTGCTCCGGCACCCTGGCTTCGCTCGCGACCATCAAGTAGTCCGGCCCGCGCCCCACCGTCGCCTCGAACCGCGGGGCCGGGTGGCCCGGCTCCGCGGTACGGGCAGTGCAGGAGAGTGGACGACGATCGACCCGTGCGCGCGGTCAGTCGCCGTAGAAGGTGGCTGCGTCGATTTGGTCCAGCGGAAGCACGTCCGCGGCCGCAGCGGTACGGCCTGCCGTGAGCGAAGGGCTGTCCCTCAGCGCGACGGCGAGTGCCGGTTCCTCGTCGATCTGCACAACCAATTGGTAAATGGCGGCCAGGTGGTGCAAACACGGGCGCTTGCGGCCTGAGCACGCGCAGGTCGTGTTGTGTGCCTCCGGGTCTCCGGCGACCGAGATGGACTTTGCCGTCAGATCGGCAACAAGCGAGTCGGGGATCTCGCCGGCCGCCACCGCGCGGTTCCGGGAGCCGGCACGAGCGACGAGATCGCGTACGGCGGCTGATTCCACATCGCTCCACAGCGGTACGGCGATTTCGACCGGAACCACCCTGTCCCGAACGGTCACTTCGGCACGAATTCGGCCCGTCTCGACGGCAATGAGGGTGACCGAGCCCTTGCCCACAAGGATGCGAGCCTGCGGCAACAACGAGTTCGGTGAGGACGCGCCGGTCGATTCGACGGTTCGCAGCCACGCGCGGCCCCACGCGGTGACGCCGAACTTCACACCCATTGCGGGGTTCCGATCGCGTCGAGGTCGAGCAGGGCCCGTAGCTCGGTGTCGGGCAGGTCAGCCAACGCGGCCTCGAAGGCTAGTCGGCGAACAGCCTTCACTGCCAAACAAACTCGTCCCAATCGCCGCCCCTCGGGTGTGCTGTTCCCGACATTGACGGGAGCCGGATCATGAGGCCTCCGGGGGAGTGGGCGCCGCCTTCTCTGCTCCACTTCTCCCTCCACGCCCGCCACCCTTTCCGGAGATCGCCGAAGATCGCAGGCTACGGCGCGATCGCGTCGCCGAGAGTCCTGGATCGCCAGTTCGGCGGCCAGGGCGCGGCCGTGAACGCTGTGGATTGCTCGACGTCCCGAACGGTGCCGGCTCGGCTGACGAAGGACGTGCGCACCGAGTAGTCGTCGCCTGTGAGGCGAACGTCGAGGGAGCCGTCGACGACAGAGAGCACCCACCGGTCGATGTCTGCGAACAGTTCTGTAGACCCGCGATCGCACGCATCGCACCCACAGTCGGGAATCGACGCCAGACTCACCGCCGGGTCGCCGGCTGCGACGGTCACCGTGAATATGTGTTCACTGTCCACCGGTGCGTGTGTTGTCAACACCAATGGAACCGCACCGGCAGCCGTCGGTTCGAGAATCGTTACGGCGCCGCCGGAGTCGAGTGGGCGGAGCGCCCACCTCGCTTCCGTCGCCTCGCGCGCCCAGCCGCGGTCGAGGAGCACCTTGGTCCGCGCGCGTGCTCGGGCAACCACGATCAGGAACTTGTCGGGATCGGTGAGTCGCTCGTATTCCGTCTCGTCCGGTGTGCAGCCGTCCTCGTACGGGTTCGGCCATCCAGGCGTGGCCGCACCGGTGACGGCGAATGCCGCGTCGACGTCGGCGAGCAGCTCACATACCTCGTCGGACAGCAGCGGCGCGCGCCCACTCCACCCCGCTTCGAGCGCGCGGAGGATGTTGCCGTTGAACCCACACCACCACGACTGCGCCCTATCAGTAGCCACCATAGGAACCTATCGGCGCCGTCGATGCCCTGCCGAACTGTGTCGATGCGCCTGCAGCGGCGCAAGGTGCGCTCGATAGTCTCGGGCTGCGGGCCGTCTGCCCGGTTCCCTCAGTCGTTGGAGGTGACGCAGTGAATGCGTGGTTCGACCTCGATGCGGTTCCGCCTTACCGGCTACCGGTGACGACCCGACAGGCTGCAGCTACCTCGCCTGCGTGGTCCCTTCGTGGTGTCGGATCGGCGTCGTCGTCCAGCGGTACCAGGCCAGCCAGCAGAAGGCGACAACCATGAGGACGTCGGCGACGAGAGCCACCGCGGTCGATCGCGTCACCCGGGCAACCGGAAACGCAACTGCCGCAATACACAGGAGTGCGACACACGCCCGCGGCGATATTCGCGAGTGCCACTGCAACGCACCGAGAACGATGAGCGCGAGGGGAAACACCGGACCGGCCAGCAGCAATACGGCCGCCCCGCCGATCGGGTAACCCTCGAACCCCGTGAGACCGGATCCCTCGGTCACGCCCAACACGCCTTCGAAAAAGCCCTGCAAACCGAATGCGACGGTCCCGAACATCCCGACCAGCACCAGCAGGAACCCCAATGCGGAGATGACGGGAAAGGGCGAGCGAAGCCTCTCGTACTCTCCGAGAAGTCCGAAGACCCACGGCACCGTCGACACGGCGATGAGCATGCCGCCGACGACCCCGTAATGTCCGTCGTCCCAAAACAGTGGGGACAGAGCGAAGAGCACCGGCCCGACGACGAGCCCGAGGACTTGTAGCCGAGGCACAAGCATGGCCTCGATGGTAGTCAGCGAGGACGACGGCGTCTTCGATACGGCGGGGACAAGGGCGGCCCCGCCCAGGTTCCGTTCGCATGCATCGTGAGACCACGCCCCTGGGTGCGGGAGGTGGGCCGCCGAAGGGTTTCCGGCATGGACTGTGACGTGCCGTCCGCCGCGTATCACCCGGGCCGAAGCGCTGACCTACTTGGCTGCGAGCCGTATTCGGGGTCGCGGCGGATTGTTCGAAGCCCGATCCCCGAGCCCGATCCCCGAGGCGTAGTCACCTCCACCCGGGCCGGACTGTGCGCCGTCGCCCCCACCACGCAGTCGCCGCGGCCACCAGCAGGACCACACCGATGCCGACCGCGACAAGGCCTGCACGACTGGCCTGATCACATCCGAAGCTGTAGAAGGTGCCCGTGTACGCGTCCGGGTCGCGAACACCCGGCACCTCGAAGGCCTCGCTGACGTGGTCCCGGACCTCGTCCATGCACTCGGTATAGGCCCGCTTCTCGTGGCGATCGAAGACGAACCCGCCGACGATCAGAACGACGGCCACCGCGGTCAGGCCGGCGAGTAGTCGGTGCGTCCTCGGAGTCACCGCAGCATTGTCACACGAGGTCCGGGCACCGTCTCAGTGCTCGTCCGCGGCCAGGATGTCGCGGGTGATTTCGAGTTGCCCCAGGTGTTGCGACAATTCGCGCACGATGTGCAACAGCATCCAGGTCGCGGTAGCCGTGCGGGCGCTGCCGCTGCGGGTGGTGCCCGGGGGAGTCCGGTCCCGCACTCCCTCGGTCAGAGCGATCGCAACCCGTTCGGGGAAGGACTCGCGGATGCGGTCGAGTTCGGCGCACAGCTCCTGTGGGTCTCCCTGAGCGCGGAACTCGCTGTCCCGGTCGCGGGGGATGCGCAGGCCCGCGATCAGTGACCCGCCCCAGTAGTCGGCCATCCCCACGCAGTGCGCGCCGATCGCGTACGGACTGTTGGCGCCGGGCAGGTTCGGGACGCGGTTGGCCTGCTCGCTGGTCATGTCGGCGAGGATCGCCCGCATCGCGGCCAGGGACTCTGCCGCGATGGACACGACGGCCTGATATGTGTCGTCGTCGGCTCGGTTCGTCATGGGAGGAGCGTAAGGCCGGTACACGGGATTCGTCGCCCGGCACCGTGCACACCGGCCCCGGTCGCCCTGTCGGGGCGGCCGGGGCCGGTGTGCTGGAATGCGTGGTCAGTCGACCTCGCCGCTACACGTTGCGGTTGCGGTGCGGGCCGTCGAATCCGTCGTAGCTGCGCCGCTCGGTGCGGCTACGGAAACCGCTGCTGCGCGGGGCCGGTCCGCCCTGGCCGCCGTTCCGCTCACCGTGCGAGCGGTCGGGGCGATCGCCGTACGATCGGCGGTCCCGGTCACCGAAGTCGCGGCGCGGGCCGCGGTCGTTGCGCTCGCCGAAGGACCGGTTGTTGTCGCGGGAGCCACGGAAGCCGCCGCCCTCGCCGTCGCGGCGCGGGGCACGATTGTCCCGATCCCCGAAATCGCGACGCGGACCGTCGAAGTCGCGACGCGGGCCACGATCGCCACGGAATCCGTTGCCGCGGGACTCGCCGCCGTGCGACTCGTTGCGACGGAAGCCGCCCTCACTGCGACGGTCACCGAAGTCGCGGCGCGGGCCGCGGTCGTTGCGGTCACCGAAGGACCGGTTGTTGTCGCGGGAGCCACGGAAGCCGCCGCCCTCGCCGTCGCGGCGCGGGGCACGATTGTCCCGATCCCCGAAATCGCGACGCGGACCGTCGAAGTCGCGGCGGGGGCCGCGGTCGCCGAAGCTGCGCTCACCCTCGTTGCGGTCACCGAAGTCCCGGCGCGGCCGGTCGTCCCGGTTGCCGCGGAACTTGCCGTGCTCCCCGTCGCGACGCGGGCCGCGGTCACCGAAGTCGCGGCGAGGTCCGCGATCGTCGCGGTTCCCGCGGAATCCGCCGTCGCGGCGCGGACCGCGGTCACCGAACGACCGCTCGCGGCGCTCGGTGCCGAAGTAGCTGTCGCGCACCGGTTCTCCACTCGGAGCCTGCGCCCCCGTGATCGCGGCCAGTTCCTCCGAACCGGGGAACACGGGCACGGCGGTGGCGTCGACGCCGGCCATCCCGGTCAGCCGGCGGAACATGCGGCGCTGGTTCGGCAGCACGATCGCGGCCACCACACCGGCCTCGCCGGCACGCGCGGTGCGACCGGCGCGGTGCAGGTAGTCCTTGTGGTCCTGCGGCGGATCGACGTGCACCACCAGGTCGATGCCGTCGACGTGGATGCCGCGGGCCGCGACATCGGTCGCGACCAGGACCGGGGTGCGGCCGTTCTTGAAGCGTTCGAGGACACGGGTGCGCTGGTTCTGCGCCTTGCCGCCGTGCAGCGCCTCGGCAGCGACGCCCTGCTCGCGGAGCCGTTCCACGACACCCTCGGTGCCGAGCTTGGTGCGCGCGAACATGATGGTGCGACCACCCTTGCGGGACGCGATCTCGGCGAGGACGGCGTCCTTCTGGCCGCGGTCGACCAGCAGCACGTAGTGGTCCATCGTGGTGACCGATGCGCGACCGTCCTGCGTGGAGTGCAGTTCGTGCTGCGGCAGGAACTCGCGGACCAGCGCCTGCACGTCGTTGTCGAGCGTCGCCGAGAACAGCAGCCGCTGGCTGTCGGCCGGGGTGCCGTTCAGCAGCGTGCGCACCTCGGGCAGGAAGCCCATGTCGGCCATCTGGTCGGCCTCGTCGAGTGCGGTCATCTCGATGGCGTCGAGCACGCACGTGTTCTGCCGCAGGTGGTCGCCGAGGCGGCCGGGGGTGGCGACGAGGATGTCGACGCCCCGGCGCAGCTGGTCGACCTGCTTGGTGAACGGGGTGCCACCGACGGCGGCGCGCACGTTCAGGCCGAGGGCTCCGGCGTACGGGGTGAGCGAGTCGACGACCTGGAAGGCGAGCTCACGGGTGGGCACCAGCACCAGCGCGCGGGGCGCTTGGGCGCGGGCCGGTCCTCGTGGCGGGCCAGGCGCGCGAGCATCGGCAGACCGAAGGCAAGCGTCTTGCCCGAACCGGTCTGGGCGCGGCCGAGGATGTTCTTGCCGGCGATGGCGTCCGGGACGGCCATGGCCTGGATGGGCGAGGGGACGGTGATCGAGTTGCGGGCGAGCGCGGCGACGACCGGCTCGGGCAAGCCGATTTCGGCGAACGTCATCTCGGGGGTCGAGCTTTCGACAGCTGTGTCGATGTCGGTCTCGTCCTGTACGGACGGATCTTGGGCAGCAGTGGTCACGCGGAATACCTCTCCGGACGTCGGGCGCGTCGCGGAGCGGGGCTGTCATGCAGCCGCACGAAGAGACGAGCCAGGGCACATTTCACCTGGCCATCCGAGCGCGCATGCGGAGAGATGGGGCTGTGTGCCAAACAAATGTTGGACTGTTCGATCGGGCCGCGATGGCGGCCGCAATCGAGTGTACGCGATCGGACAGCGAGCCCGCCGATCACCGCGAGCGCTGTGACCAGCGCAACGGAAACCCGGTGGGCCCGCGTCGGTACGACGTCGTCAGGGTTGGGAGGCCGAGAACAGCCGGCTCAGCTCCACCAGCCACGGCACCGCGACCGCGATCGTCGGGACAACCAGGATCGCCGCCGCGGTGAGGTAGGCGGCCGCCGTGATCCGCACGTCGCCGGCGGTGCCGGTGAGACGCTGGACCCGCACCAGGGTGCTGGGACCACCGACCGCCATCGCGCCGCGCGGTGCGGTGGAACCGGCGCACGTGACCAACGCCCGGGCGAGCGGTGCCGGACCGGTGACCTTCACGGCCGAATCGTCGGCGAGCAGTTCGACGAGCAACTGCACCGACCCCAGCGCCGACTTGGAGCGGACCACCCGCGGAAACGCCTCGTGGACAGCGGTGAACGCCTCGAGTACGAGATCGTGGCGGGCCCGCAGGTGCGAGCGTTCGTGCGTGAGGATCGCGGTCACCTCGGCGTGGCCCAACGAGTTGAGGGCCCCCTCGCTGACCACCACGCGCTGCCGCAGTCCCGGGAGGCAGTACGCGATCGGCTCGGCCGCGTCGAGGACGCGGACGTCGGAGAACCCCCCGAGCGCCGACGACGGATCCACGTCACCGCGGTCGAGGAGATCGACGAGCATCCGGTGCCGCGCGCGGCGACGTCGGGTGTGCACGGCGACGCGAACGATCGAGAAGATCAGCTTGGCGCCGATGAGCAGCGTGAGGCCGAAGACGACGATGTAGAGCACCCACAGCGGCAGCCCGAGCGCATCTATCTCGGCGGTCGGCTCGGTGGTGGGGCGGCCGTCGGGCCCGGGCACGAGTAGCTGGCTGGCGATTGCGAGCCCGGAACTGAAGGCCGACAGGACGGCGGCGAGTGCGATCGCCTGCCACAGCACCAGCGCGGCGCGCGGCGACCGGTACGGCCACTGCGCACGACTGAGCAGCGCCGGCACCGGACCCGTCAGTGCGAGCGCGAGCACACCGAAGGCGAGCGCCGTGGTGGCGTTCATCGGTTACCGGTCATGGCGTCGCAGGGCCTCAACTCGCCCGGCCGGTACCGGGCGGCAGTCCCGGCGGGTGCAGCGGAGCCGGCTGGGCGGCCTTCGCGGCCTTCTCGGCTTCGGACTCCTCGAGCGCGGCCAACGCCTCGCGCAGCGCGGCGGCCTCGTCGGCCCCGACCTGCCCGACGAAGTGGACGAGCGCGGCGGCTCGCTCGCCGGACGCGTCGGCCTGCTGCAGGGCGTCGACCATGAGGCCGGCGACCAGCTCGTCGCGGCCGTGCACGGGCACGTAGCGGTGCGCGCGATCATCACGCTGCTGGATGACGAGGTGCTTCTTGGCCAGGCGTTGCAGGACGGTCATCACCGTCGTGTACGCCAGTTCCCGCCGAGCCGCCAATGCCTCATGCACCTGCCGCACCGTCTGGGGTTCCGACACGGACCACAGATGGTCCATCACCGCACGTTCGAGCTCGCCGAGTCCAGCCATGCCGCGATTCTACGGACCACCCGCCCCGAATGGTTACTACTGGCGGTAGTAACTTTCCGCGGACCGGTGTGGTATCGGTCGCATCCCACCCGGGCGCGGTATACCGGGTGAGGACGACGGCGGGATGGAGGTCCGGTGGCGCAGTGGCTCGATCGGGTATCGCTGGTGTCGGGGCCGTTGCCCGTGCTGGTCGTGCTGCTGGGGATCCTCGGCGCGGGATGGCTGCTGGCGAGTCGGCGGCGCTGGTTCCTGCGGTGGGCGGTGCCGCTCTCGGCGCTCGCGGCGGTGGCGACCACGCTGCTGTTGTACGTGGTCGTCGAACACGTGTGGCGGCCGTTCCCGGACCCGGTCGAGACGGCCGTCTACGTGTGGATCGGCGTCGGACTGTGGGCGGTGCTGCTGCTGGTGCCGCGGCTGCTGACCGGGCGCCGGTGGATGATCCCGATCTCGGTCGTCGCGGCCGGTGCGGTCGTGCTCACCGCGGCGCTGCAGATCAACCAGGTGTTCTACGCGTATCCCACGGTGGGCACCGCACTCGGGCTGCCGGACCCGGACCGGATCGACTTCGCCGAGGTCCCGCCGCCGCAGGCGTCCGTCGTCACCGGCCGGCCGCTCGAGGAGGCGTGGACGGCGCAGGCGGACGGGATACCCGGCAGTGGCCGCTACACCACCGCGGCGATCCCCGGTGCGACGTCCGGATTCGGGGCGCGGGACGCGGTGATCTACCTGCCGCCGGCGTACTTCGCGACCCCGCGTCCGCTGCTGCCGGTGCTGGTACTGCTCGCCGGCCAGCCGGGCTCGCCCGAGGACTGGCTGCACGGCGGCAAACTCGTCGCGACGATGGACGCCTTCGCCCGCGCCCACCACGGGCTCGCGCCGGTGGTGGTGGTCCCGGACGGCACCGGGTCGCAGCTCGCGAACCCGCTGTGCGTGGATTCCCCGCTCGGCAACGTCGCCACCTATCTCGCGGTGGACGTGCCCGCGTGGGTGAAGACGCATCTGCAGGTGGATCCCGATCCGCGGTCCTGGGCGGTGGGCGGGTTGTCGTACGGGGGGACGTGCTCGCTGCAGCTGGCGACCAACTATCCGCAGGTCTATCCGACGTTTCTGGATCTGTCGGGGCAGGAGGAGCCGACTCTCGGCGACCGGGCCCGCACCGTGGACGAGGCGTTCGGCGGTGACGAAGCCGCGTTCGTGGCGGTCAATCCGCTGGATCTGATGAAGACGCGGCGGTACCCGGACACGGCGGGGATCATCGTCGTCGGAGACCGCGACGACGCCTACCGCGGCGGCGCGAAAACGGTGTACGAGGCTGCGAAGAACGCGGGCATGGATGTGCAGTACGTAGAGGTGCCGGGCGCGCACAGCTTTCTGGTGTGGTCCACGGGACTGCGGGAAGAACTCGACTGGCTGGCCGAACGGATGGGACTGATCTCGTGAATGCGGTGCGGCGATACGCGCGTCGGGTCGTGGATCTGCTGCGGTACGGAGCAGCGGGCGCACCGGTCAGCATCACGCTGCTGGCGTTGATCTGGATCCTCGGCGTGGCGACCGACTCGGTGGGCCGCGGGCCCGGACAGTTCGTCGACCGGCATCTGGCGGTCGGGATCGGACCCCTCGAGCACTGGCGGCTGTGGACCCCGCTCACTGCGGGCCTGTGGGCGCCCGGACCGGCCGGCTATCTGGGTGCGACCGTGCTGGTCTTCCTCGTCGCGGCACCGCTCGAGCGGCGGATGGGATCGGCGCGGTTCGCGTTGTCGGCCGGCGTCACCCAGATCGTCGGCGCGGTGCTCGGTGCGGCGGTCGCCGCGGTGGTGAAACTTCTCGACTCCGACTGGGGCTTTCGGCTCCACATCGGCACGGCGGTCGGGCCGACCACGTGGATCGTGGGGGTCGCGATGGTCGCCAGCGCCTCGATGGACACCCTGTGGCGGCGCCGGATCCGGGTGGGTCTGCTCGCCCTCACGTTGACGCTGGTGTTGTTCGCCGGGCAGTTGCAGGACGTCATCCGGTTCGCGGCCGCGGTGGTGGGCCTGTGCCTCGGCCCGTGGATCGTGGGCCGCTCCGCCCGCGGACATCGCGTCACCGGGACCCGCCGCGAGGGCCGGGTGCTGGTCGCGATCGTGGTGGCGGCCACGTCGATCGGCACGATGCTCGCGGCGCTGTCCCCGCACGCCGTCGGGCCGCTCGCGGTGCTGCGTGACCTGTTCCGCGGGGTGCCGTGGACGGCGGCGGAGGTCCGCGAGATCTGCCAGGCGGCGCAGTCGGATCCGGACTGCCGGCGCGGTGAACTCGACCTGCGCCTGTCCGGGGTGGGCCCCACCCTGCTGAGCCTGATGCCGTCGGTGTTCCTGCTGGTCCTGTGTGACGGGCTGCGCCGGGGCCGACGGTTCGCGTGGATCGCGTCCACCGTCGCGCAGGTGGTGCTGCTGGCGCTGTCCCTGCTGAACTTCGTCGTCCGCTACGTCGACGTGGTGGACGAGCAGACGCTGTTCTACGGCCTCGACGAGCCCAACGTCTACCGCACACTGACACCGTTCCTCACCCCGCTGGCGCTGTTGATCCTGCTGTTGGCCACCCGGAAGCTGTTCGACGTGCAGGCCCCGCCGAAGACGTACCGCCGGTTGTTCGGCAAGCTGGCCGTGCTGGTCGCCGGGCTCGGCGTGCTCTACGTGCTGGGCGGGCTGTGGGCGCGCAACGGCTTCGACCGCCGTCCCACCGCCGCGACGCTCGTCGCGGACTTCCCCGAGCGGCTGGTGCCGCCGGTGTACCTGCAGATGCTCGATCCGCGGCTGCTGCCCGTCGACTGGGCGTCGACCCTGCTCTACGAGTGGACCGGGGTGGTGTTCTGGGTGGCCGCGTGCGTGCTGGTGGCGGCGACGTTCCTGCGGCCGGCGTACGGCGCCGACAGCGGCGCGGGGGAGCGGGCGCGCGCGATCCTCACGTCCGGGTCCGGCAGCGCGCTGTCGTGGATGACGACGTGGCGGGGCAATTCGTACTGGTTCGGTGCCGCCGGCGACAGTTACGTCGCGTACCGGGTGATCGGTGGCGTCGCGCTGACGACGGGCGGGCCGGTGGGACGCCCGGACCGGGTCCGCGACGATGTGGCCGGGTTCGCCGAGTTCGCTGCCGCCAACGGGTGGACGCCGTGCTTCTACTCGGTGACCACCGACGTCCGCGATGCAGCCGACACACTCGGTTGGGTCGGTGTCCAGGTGGCCGAGGAGACCGTGCTCGACCTCGGCGCGATCGCCTTCACCGGCAAGAAGTTCCAGGACGTGCGCACCGCGCTCAACAAGGCCGCGAAGTCGGGCATCACCGCGGAGTGGATCGACTTCCGCACCGCCCCGCTCGCGATCACCGACCAGATCACGGCGATCTCCGAGGAGTGGGTCGCCGACAAGGGGATGCCCGAGATGGGCTTCACGCTGGGCGGGCTGCAGGAGATGGACGACCCCGAGGTGCGGTGCCTGATCGCGGTCGACGAGCAGCGCACCGTGCACGGGGTGACGTCGTGGCTGCCGGTGTACCGGGACGGCCGGATCGTCGGCCGAACCCTGGACTTCATGCGGCGCCGCGCGGACGGCGGATTCCGGCCCGCCATGGAGTTCCTGATCGCGTCGGCCGCGCTGCTCCTCGAACAGGAGGGCGCCGAGTTCGTGAGCCTGTCCGGGGCACCGCTGGCGACGATGCGCCGACCCGACGCGGCCGACGGCGACGACGCCGGCCCTGCACCGGACGTGCGACCGGGGTGGTCCGACGCGATGGACTCGGTGCTAGAACTGCTCGGACAGACACTCGAGCCGGTGTACGGCTTCCGCTCGCTGCTGGCGTTCAAGTCGAAGTTCCAGCCCCGCTACGAGCCGATGTACATGTGTTTCGCGGACCCCGTCGCGTTGCCGAGCATCGGCAACGCGATCGGCCGGGCCTACCTGCCCGAGGTCTCCTTCGGGCAGGGCGTGCGGCTGGTGCGGACACTGGTGCAGCGCTGACGGCGACCATCCGCCGGCGCGCAGTGTGTGCCGAACCGATCAGGAATCGAGAAGCGTCGGGTGCACTCCCCGAAATAGCGTGGGCGCCATGAACCTCAACATTCACTCCGCCTTTCTGCCGCACACCGATCACGAGGCGTCGCTGGCGTTCTACCGCGACCTGCTCGGCTTCGAGGTCCGCAAGGAGGTCGGGTACAACGGCCTGTACTGGATCACCGTGGGGCACCCCGACCAGCCCGACGTGTCGCTGGTGCTGCACCCGCCGGCCGCCGACCCCGGCGTCACCGACGACGAGCGCCGCGTCATCACCGAGATGATGGCCAAGGGCACGTACGCCATCCTCACCCTGGCCACCCCCGACCTCGACGCGACGTTCGAGAAACTCGTGGCCGGCGACGCCGAGATCGTCCAGGAACCCACCCAGCAGCCGTACGGCATCCGGGACTGTGCGGTCCGCGATCCCGGCGGCAACCTGCTGCGTATCAACGAGGTGCCGTGATGACCGGGCTGCAGTCGATCACACTCGAGGTGCCCGACGTCGCCGCCGCGGAGACGTTCTACGCGGACCTCGGGGTCGGCAAGTACGTGGACGTGCGGGCCGCCGGCGCACCGGCCACCGGTTTCCGCGGGTTCACCCTGTCGCTGGTGGTCTCGCAACCCAATGTCGTGGACGCGTTCGTGGAGGCGGCCGTCGCCGGTGGTGCGGCCGTGGTCAAACCCGCGAAGAAGAGCCTGTGGGGCTACGGCGGCGTGGTACAGGCGCCGGACGGCGCGCTGTGGAAGATCGCGACGTCGGCGAAGAAGGATCGGGGCCCCGCGGTCCGGGAGTTCGAGTCGCTGGTGCTGCTGCTCGGTGTCGCGGACGTCAAGGCCGGCAAGGCGTTCTACGTCGACCGCGGGTTCGAGGTGGCCAAGAGTTTCGGCCGCAAGTACGCGGAGTTCGCCGGGCCGTCGTCGAACGTCACGCTCGCGCTGTACGGCCGTCGGGCGCTCGCCAAGGACGCCGGTGTATCCGACGAAGACGCCGGTTCCCACGGACTGCTCATCGGCGGCGACGCGGGACCGTTCACCGACCCGGACGGGTTCGTCTGGGAGGACGCGCGACGCTGAGATCCGGCCTCCCGCTGCGGCCGTCGGGGGGCGCTTCACCCGCTCCGGGTGAGGCCCCGCCGGCGGCCGGATGTCACGGTACCAACTACGTCCGGAGGCGCCGCCGTGCGAGAGGGGACCCCATGACCGATCGGTCGGACTTCGACGATGTCGAGCGCGGGTTCGTCGCCGCGCTGTCGCCGGGGGTGGTCACCGACGCGGCCGGCGCCGTGGTGTGGGACGGCCCGTCGTTCGGGTTCCTCGACGACGACTGCCCACCCACCGTCCACCCGAGCCTGTGGCGCCAGTCCCGGTTGTGCGCCCGGCAAGGATTGTTCGAGGTCACCGAGGGGATCTACCAGATCCGGGGCCTGGACCTGTCGAACATGACGCTCGTCGAGGGCGAGACCGGCGTGATCGTCGTGGATCCGCTGATCTCGGCGGAGACGGCGGCGGCCGGGCTCGCGCTGTACCGCGAGCACCGCGGTGATCGTCCGGTGGTCGGGGTGATCTACTCGCACTCGCACATCGACCACTTCGGTGGTGTGAAGGGCGTGACCGGCGTCGACGACGTCGCGGCGGGGCGGTGTCCCATCCTGGCGCCCACCGGTTTCCTCGAACACGCGGTCGCGGAGAACGTGTACGCCGGCACCGCGATGTCCCGGCGCGCCGCGTACATGTACGGGGCGGCGCTGCCCCGCGGGCCGCGCGGCGCCGTGGGGGCGGGACTCGGCCCGACCACGTCGACCGGGACGCCGACGCTCATCGCACCCACCGTGGAGATCGAGCACACCGGGCAGACGGAGGTCGTCGACGGCGTCCGGATCGAGTTCCAGATGACGCCGGGCACCGAGGCGCCGTCGGAGATGAACTTCCACTTCCCGGACCGGCGGGCGCTGTGCATGGCCGAGAACGCGACGCACACGCTGCACAATCTGCTGACGTTGCGTGGCGCACTGGTGCGCGACCCGCACGTGTGGGCGAAGTACCTGACGGAGGCGATCAACCGCTACGCCGCGCGCTCGGACGTGCTGTTCGCCTCCCATCACTGGCCCACGTGGGGGACCGAACGGCTCACCGAGTTCCTGTCCGTGCAGCGGGACCTGTACGGCTACCTGCACGACCAGACGGTGCGGGCGATCAATAAGGGCGCCACCGGCATCGAGATCGCGGAGACCTTCCGGTTGCCGCCCGCCGTCGAGCAGGCCTGGCACACCCGCGGCTACTACGGTTCGGTGAGCCACAACGTCAAGGCGATCTACCAGCGGTACATGGGCTGGTTCGACGGCAACCCGGCACGGTTGTGGGAGCACCCGCCGGTGGAGGCGGCGCGCCGGCACGTGGAGTTCATGGGGGGCGCCGCCGAGGTGATGGCGAAGGCCCGGAAGTCCTACGCGGAGGGCGATTTCCGGTGGGTGGCGCAGGTGCTCGACTACGTGATCTTCGCCGACCCCGGCAACACCGACGCCACGGCGTTGCAGGCGGACACCCTCGAGCAGCTCGGCTTCGGAGCCGAGAACGGGACGTGGCGCAACTTCTTCCTCATGGGCGCCTACGAGCTCCGCAACGGCCCGGTCGGGACACCCACGGTGACCGCGTCGGCGGACATCGCGGGCGCGCTGTCGGTGGAGCAGGTCTTCGACGCGGTCGCGTTGCGCGTGGACGGGCCGCGGGCGTGGGCGGCGGACATCACGCTCGACTGGAACATCACCGACCAGGGGCTCAGCCATCGCACTCACCTGCGCAACGGGCTGTTGGTGCACTACGACCTCGACGGCACGGCGGGCGGCTCCGACGCGGTGCTCACGCTGTCGCGGGCCGACCTGGTCGCCGTCGTGGTCGGTGGCGCCGATCTGGCCCGGCTGATCGCTGAGGGCCGGGTGACCGCCGACGGTGACATCGCCCGGCTCGCCGAGCTGGTGGGCTACCTGGACGCGCCCGATCCCGACTTCGCGATCGTCACGCCGTGACGGTCGGCGGGCCGCTCTCGCTCAGTTCGCGGGGCGTGGTCCGCCGACCGCGCCGTACACGTGCCGGGTCCCGATCGGCACGATCAGCGGCCGATCCGACACCGGATCGTCGATGACGGCGGCCTCGAGCCCGAACACCTCGTCGAGCAGTTCCGCGGAGATGACGTCCTGCGGCTTGCCCTGCGCCACGATCCGCCCCTGCGACATCACGATCAGGTGATCGCTGTAGCGGACGGCGAGGTTGAGGTCGTGCAGCACCATGATGACGGTGCGGCCCATCTCCTCGTGCATGCGGTCGACGAGGTCGAGGACCTCGATCGAGTGCGAGAGATCCAGGTAGGTGGTCGGCTCGTCGAGCAGCAGGATGTCCGTGCCCTGCGCGAGCGCCATCGAGATCCACGCGCGCTGACGCTGGCCGCCGGACAGCTGGTCGACGGGCCGGTCGGCCAGGTCGGCCACGCCGGTCAACGCGAGCGCCCGCGCCACCTCGCCCTCGTCGTCCGACGACCACTGCCGAATCCACGACTGGTGCGGGTGGCGGCCGCGCGCGACCAGGTCGGCGACCGTGAGTCCCTCGGGTGCGAGGGGCGCCTGCGGCAGCATGCCGAGGGTGCGGGCGACGTCCTTGGTGCGCATCGACCCGATGGCCTTGCCGTCGAGCAGCACCTTGCCGCCGCGCGGCTTGAGGAGCCGGCCCAGCGCACGCAGCATGGTCGACTTGCCGCAGCCGTTGGGGCCGATGACCGTGGTGATGACCCCGGTCGGGATCTCGACGTCGAGGTCTTCGACGATGACCCGATCGCCGTAGCCGAGGGTCACGTTCTCGGCGACGAGGCGCGGCGCGGGTGTGGAGTGAGCCGTGGTGGTCATGCCGAGACCTTCCGGTTGTTGCGGACGAGCAGGTACAGGAGGAATGGGCCGCCGAGCGCCGACGTCACGATGCCCACCGGCAGTTCGACGGGGAGGATGGTGCGCGCGATGATGTCGCTGCCGACGACCAGCACGGCACCGCAGAGCGCGGACGCGATGATCGGCGGGCCGGCCGAGCGGACCAGCCGCATCGCGACCTGCGGGGCGGCGAGCGCCACGAAGCCCACCGGGCCGGCCGCCGCGGTGGCCACGGCCGCCAGGATCACCGACGCGAGCAGCAGCTTGGCCTGCGCCGACTGCTGCCGGACGCCGAGCGAGCGGGCGTTGTCGTCGCCGAGACGCAGCGCGCCGAGGGTGAAGGTGGAGATGATCGCCCATCCGCCGATGACGACGAGCGCGACGGTGACGGGCCACACCTGTGCCCACCCGGCGCCGTTGAGCGAGCCGTTGAGCCACACCTTCGCGCGGGAGACGTCGTTGATGTCGGCGGAGATCAGCAGCCATCCGGTGATCGCGATCAGCATCGCGTTGATGCCGATGCCGACGAGGATCAGCCGGTAGCCCTCGACGCCCTTGCGCCACGCCAGTAGGTAGATCACCGCGGCGGTGAGCAGCCCGCCGAGCAGCGCCGCCAGCGGAATGCCCAGGGTGGCGAGCAGACCAACGAACGAGCCGCCGCCCCCGAGCACGATCAGCGCGACCGCGGCCGCGCTGGCGCCGGAGGTGATGCCGAGGATGTCGGGGCTGGCCAGCGAGTTGCGGGCGATGGACTGGGTGATGGCGCCGGAGATACCGAGCGCGACGCCGATGAGCACCGCCGTGAGCGCGCGGGGGAGCCGCAGGTCCATCACGATGAACCGCTGCACCTTCGTCCCGCCGCCGAAGAGCACGTTGGTGACCTCGGGGACGGACAGCGGGAAGTCGCCGCGGCCGATGCCGAGGCACACCAGCAGGAACAGCGCGGCCACGAGCACCACGTTGACGGCGATCATGTACGGCCGCAGGACCAGCGACACCGGGCCGAGCCGGAACGCGCGCCGCGACGGCACCTTCACCGCGTCGGCCGGGTCGGTGGTGACGGGTTCGAGGACGCTCACAGGCTCGCCAGCTTCCTGCGCCGCACGAGCGCGATGAAGAACGGGGCACCGACGACGGCCAGCACGATGCCGACCTGCAGCTCACCGGGGCGCACCACGACGCGGCCGATGACGTCGGACATCACCAGCATGAGACCGCCGAGCAGCCCGGCATAGGGGACGAGCCAGCGGTAGTCGGGTCCGGTGATGGCGCGGGCGACGTGCGGCACCACCAGGCCGACGAACGCGATCGGCCCGCACGCGGCGGTGGCCGCGCCGGTGAGCAGGGTGATCGCGACGATGCCGATGGTGCGCGACAGCGCGACGTTGGTGCCGAGCGAGCGGGCGACGTCCTCACCGAGGCTGATCACATTCAGGCTGGGGGTGCTCGCGACGGCGATCACCAGCCCCAGCACCAGGAACGGCAGCACCTGCCAGAAGATGTCGATGCCGCGGCCGGACACCGAGCCGACCACCCAGAACCGGTAGCCGTCGAGGCTGGTCTGGTCCACGATCACCACCGCGTTGGTCATCGCCTGCAGGAAGAACGCGACGGCCGCACCCGCCAGCGCCAGACTGAGCGGGCTGGCCTTGCCGTTGCCGATCGAGGACAGTCCGAACACCACGATCGACGCGGCCGCCGAACCGGCGAACGCGAACCACAGGTACTCGCCCGGCGAGGTGAGCCCGAGCGTGTAGATCGCCAGCACGACGAAGAACGCCGCGCCGGCATTGAGACCGAGGAGGCCGGCATCGGCCAGCGGGTTGCGGGTGTGGCCCTGGATCAGTGCGCCGGCGACGCCGAGCGCGATGCCGACCACGAGACCGAGCAGCGTGCGCGGAATGCGGAGCGTGCGCACGATGATGTCGGTCTCGCTGCCGGTGGCCTGGAAGAGCGCGTGGAAGACCTCGCCGAACGAGAGGGGGCGGGCGCCGACGGCCACGCTGGCGAACAGCACGAGCAGCAGCAGCAGCGTGAGCGCGGCGAGTCCCAGCAGCCGCCGCCGCCGCACTGCCGCCAGCGACGTGTCGGAGGCGATGGGCTCGAAACCGTCCGCCCGGGCGGTGGACTCGCGGACGACCTCGATGTCGTGGCCCCGCCACCGGCGCAGTGCCCGGCGCACACCGATCGGGGCGGCGGTCTCCGCGTCGCGGGTCACGAGCCCGAACCAGCCCTTGCCGACGGTCGTGCCGCCCCGGCCCTCGCGGAACCCGCGGTTCCACACGAACAGGCCGACGGCGATCACGACGGCTGCGCCGCCGAACACCGCACGATCGGCCTCCCCGCCGCCGCGGGCATCCGCGAGCGAGTCCACGAGATACCAGCCGATCACGAGCGGCAGTGCCACGACGCCGATGTCGACCAGATTCGCGAGGACGCGCAGATATCGGGGCGCGGGCCCCTGGGGGACCACTTCCTTCGCGTAGTCGCCGGGCGGGTGCGGGTGCCCCGACGCGTCCGGATCCGAGTCCGGGAGGCGTGTCGTCGTCACTGCTGGGCTGCTCCTAGGGAAAGCAAACGCTGTCGAGCCTCAGGTTACGGAAGCCTAACCGAAGGGGCGACGGCAGTATCCGCTCTGCGGCACGCAAACCGATCAGTTTGCGAGTAGTTAGGCTAGCCTACGCTTGTTCGTAGGAGTTCAGACGTTCGATGGAGGCACGATGCCGGTGACCGCACCCGCCCACTGCAGCACGACCGAGACTTCCCTGACGCACGCGTGTAGCCGGCTCCGGGCGATCGTGCCGGACTATCCGCGGGTCTACGCCGTCGCCACGATGGCGGAACAGGGCAAGCGGCGCTGGTGGCCGATCGCCGCGTGCGCCCGCGACGAGGGACTGCCGGCCGGCGCGCCCCGGGACCGTGTGGGGCAGATGTACGCCCGCCTGCTCGAGGACCTGCGCTCGCCCGACGCCGCGATCACCCAGGTCGCGGCGGCGCTCGTACATGCCGTCGTGGGGCGGGTGGCCGCGCTGGTCGTGCTCGAGGGGCGGGCGTGGGATCCGGGCGTCGACAATCTGTGGATCCACATGGACAACGACAACGGCATCGACTGGGCCGGCGTGGCCGACGGCCGGCTGCGGGTGTTGCCCGACGACGCCCTCGCCGATCGCCGGGACGTCGTGACGTTGCCCTGTGAGCGGGCCCTGGCGGTGTGGACTGCCCACCGGTGCCTCACATCCCTGGCGGCCATCCGCCGGGCGCTCGACGCCACCGCGCACCTCGACTCGGTGCGCTTCGCCTCCCTCGTCGCCGACGCGGTCCTCGGTGCCGCCACGTACGTGCCGATTCGCGCCGGTTCGTCCCGGTCGGTCGCCGCCCGCCGCGGGCAGGACCTGCTCGATGCCTTCGAGGCCGCGGGCGTTCCGGTCCGCACCCGGGCCCTGCTGGCGACGGCATGCTGACGAAGGGGTTGATCAATTAGGGCAGGCTTCCCTATAGTTGGGGCTGTCAATACTGCTGGACCGTGCGGAGTCCTGAGGGCTGCAGCGACTCCCGGTCCCTGCCACGGCGGGTTCCGCGCACACTGTGCGGAACCCGCCGTCTCGTCT
The DNA here is from genome assembly GCF_005484805.1 of Rhodococcus sp. SGAir0479. Lineage (NCBI taxonomy): Bacteria > Bacillati > Actinomycetota > Actinomycetes > Mycobacteriales > Nocardiaceae > Rhodococcus > Rhodococcus sp. SGAir0479. The sequence goes on along the minus strand of NZ_CP039432.1, from coordinate 1,728,066 downwards.
GTCGGACCCGCCGCCCCGAAGGCCTCGACCAGTCGACGCTTCCGCGATCGGCGCGTCGACGTCCGTGGTCGTGTTCGTAACGCTGTTCTCGATCCTCGTCGGCGGCCCGGGTGCCGCGAATCGGGGGTACCGCGTGGGTTGCGCGTCAGCGTCGGTGCCGCGCCGGCGGGCGCCTTCGGCCTGGGGGCGGACCCCTCGACGGCGCATCCCTGGAGATCGGCGTCGATACCGGGGCCAACCGAAGGCGGAGTCGTGCAACGAATCCGAAGCCTGGTCGGATCGTCCGACTCGTCGGTCGTTTGTCTGGCGGTAGGCGTCGATACAGGCGTGCCCGACGGTGTGCGGCGACAACCGCCGACGACGCCGGGTGCGGTCAGCGGGCTGACGCCCGCCGACCGCACCCGGTATCACGAAACCTGCAGGTCAGCTGCCGAACTGGCTGAGGACGCCGTTGAGAACGTCACGGAAGAAGTCCTCGACGCTACCGAGCCCGGGAACGGCAGCCGGATCCTCCTCGGTGACCGCCACCCGCACGGGCTGGCCGACGACCTGGTACGCGGTGTCGCCGATTTCCTTGCACTTGGTGAACACCCAGTACTCGCCGATGGGCAACGCCGCCGAGGTGCCCGAACCCGAGGCGCCGGTGAGGATCTGGTCCTTCACCAGACTCGGCCCCGCGATGGGGTACTCGCCTACCTTGGTGCTCCTGTCGAAGACGGTGGCGTCGCCGCGGTACACGTAGCCCTCGCAGTAGTTGAACGGGAGGGTGGTCTTCAGGCCGGTGACCGTGGAGGTGATCGTCGAGCCGGACACCGTCACGGTCGGACTACCGGTGACCTGAGCCGAGGAGAGCGCGGGGCTGGTGACGAGAGCGAGTGCGGAGAGTCCGGCAACGACTCCGGCACCGGCCAGCTTGCGTGAAACGCCCATGTTGGGTCCCTTCGAGTGTGGACGCCGCGCTGCCCCGACGGTGCGGCGTGGGTTCGACATTGTGCGCGGCGCCGGGGTCTCCCGACGGGCACCATGAAATAAGGTAAGCCTGCCCTGCTGAGGGCAGGCTTATTAAATGATGCCGGTGCTTCCGTGTCAAACGGTCGGTTGTGCGATAGGCGGTAACTTCCACTCGGCCCGTCGCCTTTTCTCTCCCATGCCCTCCGCGAGGACAGCCGGCATCGTGCTCTCGGCGTCGAGCGCAACGGATCGCCGAACGTGGGCGGTTCTGTGCGTGTTCCTGACGGAAAACGTGTGGCCAGGCCGGCGCGACCGGTCACGGAGCGAGAGGACTGACAAGCACCTGTCAGTGCCGACCAGATCGATTTGCGTCAACTGGTTCCAGACGCCGTTCTGGACGATTTTCAACTCGCACTCGAAACCGCGGACGTGGCAGCAGAACTCGCGCTCGCGCACTGTCGCTGATCGGGCGCGGCGCGATGGTCTGCACCGGATCGTCATGCTTCGGCCTGTCGCGGTTCGGTATCTCGTCGACCTCTTCGGGGGAGTCGTGCGGTGTCGCGTGCTGAGCCGGCGAGCATGACCGCCGCGTAGATCAGCAAGGCGCCCCCCAGCACGGTTTTGAGGTAACCGCCGTACGGCACCGCGTACCAGACCTTCCCGCGGACCTGTTTGGCAGCGACTGTTTTCGTGTCGGGGGAGGGGTTGGCGTCGCCTTGTGTGGTGAACCGGAGTTCGCCCTCCCGGGTGCGCCCGATTCGCACAATCCGGTGCGTGACGAGTGTCGGACTTCCTGCGTCCCATTCGAAGGTGATGGGATCACCGACTTGGAGAGATTCCACCTGTTGCTCGCGTACCACGACTACGCTCCCTGGCTTGTATGTCGGGTTCATCGAACCCGAGAGCACCGTGTACGGCGTGGAGCCCGTCGCTGCCGGGACGAGCACGACCAAGGCGAGGGCTGCACATACCACCACGAGCGTCGCCCAGGACAAGATGCGTCTGGCCTGGAGGCCCGCCCGGGAAAACTTCTTCCGCACTCGGGGGTGAAGGACAGGACGAGGCGCGTACTTGCGAAGGGGTGTCGTTGCGATGTTGGGGCGGGAGGAGCGCAGGATCGGAGTTCCTTAGAGAAGATGGGCCTTGCAGACGACAGCGACGCGCGGGGTGTTGAAGTAACCGATGAAGATGTTTGCACGTGTTCGGAGCCTTCGAGGGCAGCCAGGGACGCGACTACGCCGTTCCTAGAAGGATATCGCCATAGCTGCGTGGGTGTTTCACACTTGTGGGTCCAGAGGCACCCGGTCGTGATACATCGTTAGGTGTTGCTTTCGGATTGGATCCGGGGGCGAAAAAGAGAAGCGGTAGGCGGCCAGCCCGAACTCGGGGCATCCCGTGCCGGCGTCGACACCTCCGAGGAGATGGATCCTCCGGAGCGGAGCCCTGGAATGGCCGGTTTTTGTGGGCTTCGAGGCAAAGGGGCGTTCTGGCCGACTACCTAAAATTCGCCTACGGATCCCACGGCAGCACGCACTTCTCGAACGATCCGGCCACCCTGCTCGACATGTTGGAGGCAGTCGGCACCACCCGCCAGGCCGTCGACCGGACCGACGTTCGCCTCTCCCAGAGCGACTACGGCTCGCCGAGATAATGGGGCTGCGTTCAAGACCGGCAGCGGCCTGATCCTCCCCGTGTCAGCGCCGGCGAACGTGCCGAACGCCGAGCCATAACCAGCTCTCGATGTGGCGACCCGCTGAGCGAGCGCTGCAGACCGCGCGGAGCGGAACTTTTTCGTTCAGATACGTTCCAGCCGGTTTGTTAGTAATGTACGTCACACTACCCCAGATTGTTATTGACAACACACCTGGCTGTAATCACCCTCGCGCGGGCGCGGGCCCGCACCCAAGGAGCGTCATGAAAATTCGCTCGTTATCCCGACTCATTCCCGTAGCGGCGGCCGCCGCGGCCCTGTCCCTCTTCGGATCAGGATTGGCCACCGCTCAAGCAGCAACCGGCTCCACCGGAACTCCGACCTCCGCGCCGTTCACCTTCGACGATTGGGGCACCTGTCCCGTGGGTGACCCGGACGTAGCCACCTGCGCGACAGTGCTGGTGCGCTCCGGAACCGCCACTATCGGATCCCTGTCGGTGCCGTTGTCGGACGGCGCGTTGAAGATTGCGGGCGGCGTCAAGTACGTCTTCGGTGACGACGGCAGCTTCAGTCAGGTCTTCGTGCCGGCGCCGGGAACCCGGAAAGGCGTGGTCTCCAATCCGATCAGCGTCCCCGGCGGAGTCTTCGGCTTCGAAGGACCACTGGGCCTGTCCTCGGTCACCGTGACCCTCGAACCGGTCGAGACACCGACTATCGACCTGTTCACCTTCAACCTGAAGCTTCCGGTGCGCATGAAGCTCTCGAATGCGTTGCTGGGCAACAACTGCTACATCGGCACGTCTGCGAACCCGATTCGGCTCAACCTCGAGACCCCGAACCAGAACGGCAACGACGCCGAAGCCATCGGCAACCATCCCGGCGCCGTCTTTCGGGCGATTCCCCACAATGACCGCACCTTTGCCGTGCCCGGAGCCACCGGATGCGGCGCGCTCGGCAGCCTGAACTGGGCTGTCAATCTGCGCACGGGCACCCCGTCCGCCAGCGGCTCCAACGCCATTGACACCGTCTCCGACATTTACAACGTCGGGGCCTACGACGTTCCTACGCAGGCATAACCGCGCCGACCTCTGCCGGGCGGACTGCCCGCAGAGCTCCCCGCCGCAAGCCGGTGGCCGGCCCCTCCACCACTTCGTCCGTCCATATCGCCCTGCCATTCGCTCCTGACACGACCACTCACGAGAACGACAAGGTGCTCTTGACATGACACGCTCATCCTTCGTCACCCGGCTGGCACCACTTGCCGCCGCCACCGCCGCCATCACGCTGCTCACCAGTGGCGTTGCCGGAGCAGCGGACTCGCCCGGATCGGTCGGCTCCACCGGCTCTTCAGCGTCCACGGGCTCGACCGGATCGCTCGGGTCATTGGGCTCCACCGGCCCCGTCGAACCCGACCCGCTGACCTTCGACGGCTGGGACACCTGCCCGATCGCCGACCCCGACGTGGCCACCTGCGCGACAGTGCTCGTGCGGGACGGCTCGGTCAAGATCGGCAATCTCACCGTCCCCCTGCCCGACGGCAGCCTGAAAATCGCCGGCGGCCTCAAGTACGAATTCAAGGATGACGGCAGCTTCGACCAGGTGTTCGTACCCGCCCCCGGCACGAATCACGGCGTCACCGCCAACCCCATCGATGTCCCCGGCGGCGCACTCGGCATCGACACCCCACTCGGCCTCACCCAGATCACCGCGGAAGTCGAAGCCCTGGGCACCCCGAAGGTCGACCTGTTCACCTTCTCGCTCGACCTGCCGGTGCGCCTCAAGCTGTCCAACCCGCTGCTTGGAGACCACTGCTACATCGGGTCGGCCGACAAGCCGATCAACTTCGCCCTGCGTACACCGAACCAGACCGGTAACGACGCCGAGGCCATCGGCGACCACCCCGGCGCCGTCTTCCGCGCCATTCCGCACGAGGACGACACCTTTGCCGTCCCCGGCCCCGAAGGATGCGGCGGTGGCCTCCTCGACTGGGCCGTCAACCTTCGCGCCGGAACCCCCTCACCGGCCGGCAAGAACTCCATCGAGACCGTCTCCGACATCTACAACGTCGGAGCCTACGAGGTCGACCCCCCCGCGTGAGCTGACCAGTTCCGACAACCTTGCTGGTCCTGGTCGTACGGGACCAATGAGTGCCCCCTGGCGCTACGAACTCCCAGGCTCGCTCTGCCCGAACGTCGATCCCCAGCCGACGCTGTTACGGGTCGCGCCTGGCGAAGTGGTCGGTCCTGAATGAGTGATCGCCTGATCCGCAACGCATTTCGTGTGGCGGAGCATGTGGCTACACTCAGCGCCGCCCCGCAGAAGCGACCGCGCGGATTTCGTGATCCCCCAGATGCCCCGGCGCGGCGAGCGGGGGGGGCGGTCCCCTTGACGCCCGTACAGTGCCCCGGCAGTCCGTCCCGGACGCCGGGGCACACCCCTATCCAGGTTCGATCAGCAGACTCGAGGCGTCACTTCAGAGTCTCTACGCCCCCGTCGCGCAGCACCAGCACCCGGTCGGGTCGAGCGCACGATGGTGGTGCAGCCCCCTCCGGCGCTCCACTTCGCCGATGCGAGCAAACACTATCGACCAGCCGCCACGCCTGTTCTAGTCAAATGACCGAAAACTCTGTAGGGCAGCCAACTTCAAAGATCGTGCGCCGGAGGTGCAGCTTTCGCTGGGTGCCGTCGCTCCCCGAGCTTCGTTCGTACAGTCGTCGGGCGCAGACAAGCACACTGTCGTCCACCGCGGCGGTAGCGTTCTTTTCCGTGGGCGCGTGCAGTGCCTCCTTGTTCATGCAGGCCGGTATGCGCTGTGCACAGTTTCGCCCAGTGGTGCGAATCATCGACACCGTGCCGCCTGTGCGGCTCGGTCGGTCGTTCTCGGTCGGGAGCGGCTGTCCGCGTCGGAAATCACCGCGGCCGCGCAGCCGAGAACACAGCGCACAACACGGCGTGCGGCGGGCGATCGATACGCCGAGGCCAATGCGAAGCGGAAACCGGAGATGGGGGGCATGACGAGTCCTTCCCTTCGTGTCTTGACTTGCCTGTGGGCGCAGCGCTCAGCGCTGGGGTTGAGCGCGTTCTGTGGCGTGGAACCCTGTCTTCGCGTGGGCGCCATCGCAGAAGGGTTTTGACGCGGATGCGCCGCAGCGGCAAAGGAAGACGGTGCGCCGGCTTCCCAGCTCGTAGATCGTTCCGCTGTGGTCGACCACCTGGATGGGGCCCTTGACTTGAAGGGGCCCGTTGTCGACGGTCTTGACCGTTACCTGGGGTGGCTCCGGGGTCGAGGCTGCGGAATTCCGGGGATCTGTCATGCCGATGGCCCTTCAGTAGTGCGGATGAGCTCGTCAGCCGAGGCGGGGTTTCTGCCCGGCTTGCCTACTACCCTACGGGGGTATAGTGTCCGACATCAACCGGGTACCCCCGGGGGGTAGTGGGTCGAGAAAGAGCGGCCGAAGGTCAGCCGAAAGGTGGCACTAATGCAGAGCATCGAACTCGATGTGGAGCACGGTTACATCCACCGCAAGGATGACTATCTCAAGCGCTTGCGCCGGATCGAGGGGCAGGTACGGGGGTTGCAGCGAATGGTGGATGAGGAGAAATACTGCATCGACATCCTCACTCAAGTTTCTGCGGTGACGAAGGCGCTGCAGGTGGTATCACTCGGCCTTCTCGAAGAACACCTGGGCCACTGCGTGGTCGAGGCTGCCGTACGCGGCGCCGACACGGCGGGGGAGAAGGTTCAAGAAGCCTCTTACGCCATAGCGCGGCTGCTCCGTTCCTGAATCGCGCTACTCCTCCTGGTTTTCTGCATACCGGTAAGGGGTATCGACGTTGATCACCCCCAGCGGCGTGAGAGGCATGAATCGCGCCAGATCGGTTGCCGAAACGGCCGGGAGCCTCGGGCACGAGCGGCGTCGCCGTGCTGATGGCCACCAGCGAGGCGCCCCTCAACGACAAGAAGACCCACACAGTGGTCCCTGCGATCGGCTTGCAGGTCGCCGACCGACCACCACAAGGAAGGAGTCCGTAGATGCGGACCCCGGTCAAACTCACCGGATTCGCCGTGGCCGTGGCCGCGGTACTCGCCGCCTCCTTCGGAGTCGGAAGCGCCGTGGGAAAGTGCTCTTCCGCTGGCTGCAGCCGGCTTGCTCAATTTCAAGGCAGCCAACACCCTTACCGACACAGATTCGGTATCGACAAAAGCACGGGCCCGGCAGCAACAGCAGCCGGTCAACCTCTGACCGCCCGGCGACAGTTCCTCGGGCGGTAGTGCCCTACCGTGCGAGAACCCATGGATCCTGCCCGACTCGGCCTGGCCCGTTCACAGTGGGCGTTCGGTCCGGGCCGGACAGGCGACATACCCCCGGACACCCCCGACCGGGCGGTAACCACCACAGGAAAAGGAAGCACACATGTCCTCCACAAGTACCTACCGCGTCATCGGAATGACGTGCGGAGGTTGCGCAGGCAAGGTCACCAGCAGGGTCGAGCAGATCCCGGACATCACAGACGTGGATGTGGATCTGGCGACGAGCAGCATCACGGTGACCTGGGCTGAGAACGTCAGTGACGATGCCGTCAGAAACGCCGTCGAACAGGCGGGTTATCGGATCGCCGCCAACTGACACCTGGTGGCCATGCCACCTCTTGTAGCGCTCGGGCCCTGACAATCTCCCTGCAGGTCAGGGCCCGAGCCATCGGACGCCTTCATCGAATTCGCCACAACCCGAGGACAGTCATGTCTCGCCTCCCCAACCTCACGCCGGTCACCGCCGTCGGAGCCTCCCGAGAGCTGCTGGCCGATCTCGTCGCCCGCCACGGGCAGGTGGGCGCCATGGTCTCCACCATGGCGCACTCTCCGGCAGTCCTGGGCGGCTATCTTCAGCTCAGTCGCGCCATGAAGCGAGCCAAACTCGACCGCAAGACCAGCGAGAGAATATCCATCGCACTTCAAGCGCAGATCGGATGCCGACTGTGCCTCCAATCCCACATCGACGCCGCACGTTCGATGGGTGTCGATGCGCAGGAGATCGAACGAGCCGAAGCCGGCACATCCGCAGACACGGCCACCGCCGCGCTCATCGCTCTGGCCATGCAGATCTACCGAGAGCCGGCTGCCATCACCGACGAGCAATTCACCGCACTGCGGGGACACGGCTACAGCAACCGCGAGATTGCCGATGTCGTCGGCATCGTGGCTCTCAACTTCCTCACCGGCGCGTTTAACCTCGTCGCCGGCCTGGCGCCGGAATAGGCGCAAGCGCAGGGCTTTCCATCACCATGCAGGGCCTGATAAACGCAATAGCCGGCGACCTTGCGGCGCGACAGAAGGTCGGGAAGCAACGATCTCGGCAGGCATGTACTACGGCTCCAGCGGCTGCCCGAGCTGGGGGAGCGGACGCCTCGCCCAACCGATCGCCTTTGATGTGCCGCGCCCCCGGTGACCGGCGCTCCGGTCCGCGGCTCCACAGGACCGCAATCGTTCGCGTACCCGGTAGGGGTATGCGGACGGGGGGCATGTGCCGGTGCTGGGCCGAATGGATCACGCGATCCTGCGTCGTCAGGCGAGATTCCCGGGTGCCAAGCGGGACACGTTCCCTGCCGTGGACCAAGGTCGCCCGTCGCGCCATCGGTGCCTGACGGAGGAATGTAATTCCTTTCCGCACAGTGTATTTCAAAACGACTGTGGCGTTCAGTCGTGTCGAAAGGTCCGATCGGTCGTTCGCTCACCGCGGCCCTCGAAGGCTCAGTTCCGGTGGGGCGCCACCCGTCGGCAGCGGCAGATGTCGAGCACGCTGAGCGAAAGGGGTAGTCTCCCAACGCTTGCGATTGATACCCTACCCCCCTAGGGTAAGCAGCAATCAAGCTTGCCGTTCCCACCTCTACCCGAATGGAGCACGACATGTCGTCGTCAACCTCACGAAGTAGCTTGCGATGGTGGGGTCTTGCCCTCATCGCGCTGGCGCAGTTCATGGTGATCATGGACGCGTCGATCATCGGAGTCGCACTGCCCCGCATGCAGACGGATCTCGGGTTCACACCGAATTCGCTGTCGTGGGTGTTCAACGCCTACGTCATCGCCCTCGGCGGTCTGCTCTTGCTGGGCGGACGTCTCTCCGACCTTTACGGCCCCCGGAAAATGTTCGCGACCGGATGGCTGGTCCTCGGTATCGGATCACTAGTGGCCGGTTCTGCCGGCAACGTGCCGGTCGAGCTCATTGGCCGCGTGCTGCAGGGAGGCGGATCTGCACTCATTGCGCCGGCCGCGCTCACGCTCCTGATGATGCTTTTCGGGTCCGATCCGAAGGAGCTCACGACTGCGATGGCGCTCTATGGCGCGGCAGCACCAGCCGGCGGCACCGCGGGCGTCTTCCTCGGAGGTCTCATCACCGAGTTCGCATCGTGGCCATGGGTGTTCTTCATCAACGTGCCGATCGCCGTGGTAGTTCTGCTGGTGATGTGGAAGGCGTTGCCGGGGGGAACCCTCGGAGCTCGTGGCTCGGTCGACGTGATCGGCGCTCTCACAGCGACTCTCGGCCTCGCGGCACTCGTGTTCGGTATCGTGCGCGCTGAAGTTGCCGGATGGGACTCCGCGCAGACCTGGGTGGCGATCGGTATCGGGGGAGTTCTCCTCGTGCTGTTCCTGGTCTCGCAGAATGTGAAGCGAGAGCCACTGATGCGTCTGTCGATCTTCAGCTCGCCGAATCTCGGTGCGGCGAACCTGGCGCAGTTGCTCCTCGGAGCCGCGTGGGTGCCGATGTGGTTCTTCTTGAACCTGTACCTGCAGCAGGTACTCGGTTTCAGCGCCTTCCCGGCGGGAGCTGCTCTCCTCCCGATGACAATCCTCATCATGCTCGGGATGATTGTCCTCGCGCCACGCATCATCGCAGCGTTCGGACCGAAGGTTCCGATCGTGCTGGGCTTGGTCATCTTGGCTGTCGGTCTTGGCTGGATGGCCTTCGTCAGCCCCGACGGTACGTACTGGGTCGACGCGTTCGGGCCCTCCCTGGTCGTCGCCTTCGGGCAGGCGCTCGCTTTCATTCCGTCGCTCCAGGTTGCGATCTCCGCAGCGCCGCCGGCAGAGGGGGGACTCGCCTCCGGAATCGTGAATACGAGTTACCAGATCGGCTCGGCGGTCGGCCTCGCGATCGTCTCCGCCGTCGCGGCCGGCTTCGGCGCGAGCCAACTCGACGATCCCACGGCGCTTACGAACGGCTACTCGGCCGCCTTCATCGGTGCTGGGGTTATCGCGCTGGTCGGTGCGGTGCTCGTTCCGATCTTCTTCCGCACCAAGCGTGAGGTCCACACCGTCGACACACTGTCTGTCTAGCGGTCCTGCTGTGCGCTCCGTGACTTGTCCGGTCCTTCCCGACAGACGCGCACAGACACCACCGAGAGCGCGAGCTCACCGACATCCGCACCTGAACGAAGGAACAATCATCATGTCCACCCCAAGCCTTCTCATCGCCTACGACGGCTCCCCGAACGCAAAGAGCGCCGTTGAGGCCGCGGCCACACTCTTCGCGGGTGCCGAAGCCGTCCTGTTCTACGCCCGGCAACCGATGGAAAGCTTCGCCGCACATCTTCAGGGCCACCCTGCCCTCGAAGAGCTCGACGGCCTCGACGCCGCAACGCTGGACGCATCCGAGCGAATCGCGGCCGACGGCGCCGAGCTGGCACGCCGGCACGGACTGCGGGCTGAGCCACTCGTCGCCTCGACAGTCGCCACGGCGTCGGAAGCCATCATCGAGGCGGCTGAAGAACGTGATCTCGACCTGATCGTGCTGGGCTCTCGCGGCCTTCGGGGCCTGCGTGCGACGCTCCTGGGCAGCACGTCCGCAAACGTGCTCCATCACGCAACCAGACCTACGCTCGTGATCCCCGCTGATGCGCTGGCACAGGCTCGCGCCGAGAGCCAGTCGGCTATGCGGAACTGACCACGACGGCCGAAAATCAGCGTGTCCGTTCCCCTAGCCTCCCTCGATCGAGTCCCGTCTTCCCGATCGGGTGCCGAGCTTGCGCGGAACGGAGAGCGAGGCGCGTCGTCTGGACAACTCCCGTTGCCAGCGCGCGTCTCGCTCTACCGTCTGAGGTCTGACGGTCCCACGAGTACGGCGGTTGCCGCGTGTGGCGCGAGGGACGTGCTGGACGTGGTCGGCGTCGGTGCTGGCCGCGTAGGGTACGAACGGAATTCGGGGATCAGTTCACCCTCACCTCTGCGACTGCCCGTGCGGTGGAGCGAGGAATGGGATTTCCGGCGTGCCGCCAGGGTGTGCCTTGCGTCAATCGCAGGCCGTGGCGAGCCGAATGAGCATATCGCGCAGGATCGCAGCATCGCTCGTCGTCAGCACTGCGTGGAGGAGCTCGTCCTCTGCTTCCCTGATCTTCCCGCGGACCGCATCGAGCAGTGTGCGGCCCCCGGAGGTGATGCCGACAGTGCGCTGACGTTGATCGCGGGAGCGTTCGCGGCTGACGAGCCCCCGCGAGACCAACGCGTCCAGATGTCGACCCAGCCGAGTGGGGTCACGGCGGGTCCGGCGGGAGAGCTCCACCTGAGACATGGCCGCACTCGAGGAGACCTCGGTCAAGATCGCGTACTCCCACATCGACAGCCCGGCATCGCGCAACAGAGGCTCCTCCATGGCAGCCAAGCGAGGGAGTACCCGCGCCATGAGCGCAGCGAGGTCGGGCTCGCCGCGCACAGGGATCTCGGAACCGGTCATGGACACCCTCCTCAGTGTCGTCTACCGTGGTAGAGGATCAGTTAATCTACCGCGGTAGACGATCAAGTTGGTCCTCTGCACATTCGACGGTAGTTCACACATTGCCGGTCGGAGCACCTCGACCACAGCGGTCGAGTGCGCTGTCTCGGCTTCGCCCGAAGGGGGCGCGCAATGGATGTATCCATGTTGCACACCGTGACCGAAGACCTCGCAGGATGGCTCTCCGAGATCACCCAAGGCGATCTCGGGCAACCAACGCCGGTGCCCGCACGGGACGTCGGCGACCTGTACCTGCACATCATCGACCGAAATCTCGTCGTCGCCGCAGGCCTCACGCATCAGCCAGTACACGTGCCCGTCCAGGGCCACGCATTGCGGAGGCCGACCCTCGACACCTCGGTAGATCTCTACGGCGGTGGGTTCGAGCGGTTGTACCGTCGGACGGCCCGTCAGACGGAGGATGGTTTCGCGTCTGTTTCCTCTGCCGAATCGCGCTACTGCATAGACGGGGTCGACCTCGACGCCTGCGCGGTCTACGACAAACACGTCAGCGACACCGTCATCCACACCTGGGACCTGACGCAAGCGATGGGATTCGACTACCGCCCGTCCGCTGAAGTGGCACAACGGATTTGGCAGTCGTTGCAGAAGTCGCCAATCGAAGACGCCGATACGGTATGGGCGTGTGCGCTCAGAATGTCGGGTCGGGTGTAGCAGACGAACTGGGTTCCGTCCGCCCGAGGGGCGGCATCGAAGACAGTTCGTACAGCGCGTCGGCGCCAGCCCGGACCGTCGCCTGCGCTCGAGCAGGGTGCCGACTCGCGCTACCAGTTCGGCAGGTGGGCCCGGAATTCGTACCAGGGGCCATCGATGTGTGTGGCTTCGAATTCCTCGTAGTACTTGTCGCCCGTGGGTTGACCTGTGGGGGAGTACACCCACCCTCCGGTTGACAGCCAGAAGACCTGATCCTCGTCCACGAAGTAGATCGCACCGTCTCGGTGACGCGTGACTGAAGAAATCGAGAACGGGCCGACGTCGATACCCCAGAGGGCGTCCCCTTCCGGCATCGTGGTGACCACTGCCTCGAAGTCGGAGCGCGCGGAGTGAAACGACGGAGCTGGAAGTAGCAAGGCCAGTAGCAGTGCCATGACGACGATTACTGGGGCTGGGACGATCCACCAAGACCATCGGCGGTAGCGGACGACGACGTTGAACGTCTTGGTTGCCCAAACGGTTCCGGTGAGGAAAAATAGAAATCCGAGGGTAGTCAAGATCAGATCGTTGGCGAGGTCGTCCGCCGTATGGGCCGCGCCGGGCCACCAGTCGACTACTGCGAAGACGATGCCCGTCGCTAGCACTGCTGTGCACACGGCCAGCACCGCTCGCGGTGGCCGCCCGTCCGTGTGCCGCGCAGTCGAGGGCATACCCGACGGTATCGCACGCTGCTGTCCGGGCTTTCGAGGTTGGGCGCGCACACTTGCCGACCTACGAGCGGCGTTCCTTCCCAAATTAGTGCCCCGCGGGCGTGTGCGGATCTGGGTGATGCGTTTGTTGCCTTGTCTGATCGGGCGTTCGTGGGTGTAGAGCGGGAAGGGATCGTGGTTCCACCCGTCGGTTTCGTCGACGGGATTCACGTCGTACGGGTCGACCTCACACTCGATGTCGGGTGTGGCCGGCGATCGGGGTGCTGGACATCTGCCTCGACGGCTTCGTTCCAGTGCGCCCGGCCGCTCTGCCTCGCTGCTGTGGAGCCCTCGTGGATAGTGATGTCAGGCGAGCAGCGGGGCCAGACGGGGGTCGGTGTCCCAGCGGTCGCCGAGGATTCCGCGGCCGCACCAGAGCGCGAGAGCGGGGGCGGCCGGCCCGGCGAGTCTCAGCGGTACAGCGTTTTCGAACGCGAGGGTCAGCGACCATCCGTACAGATCGGGGTGAAATTCGGTGACCGCGTTGAAGTGGAAGCTGAGCCAGCCCTTCGCCGCGGTGTGGCACCATACGCGGTGGTTGGTGATAAGAAACTGACTTTGCTGGTGCTCACGCCACATGAGCGTGCCGTCGCGTTGGGCGGCATGCTTGGCGCGGCTATTGGCGATCATGCTGCCTGCGATGCTGCCGACAACGAAGGCGGGGCTGCCGATCGCGAACGACGAGGTCCGGTAGTAGGTGCCGTCACCAGCCCAGTACCGCGAATACTCGGCAGTTCCTTCGGCAATGGCCCCCTCGCCGTGGCCCAGCACGAGGCCGTGTACTGCCATCGCCGGTGGCGGTGATCCGGCTCGGATCTGTCGCGCGCACTCGACGGCGTACCTCCACCACTGATTGCACTGCTCTTCGCGTGCGGCTGCCTGTTGCGCGAGCCCCCTCGCCTTACTCCCCATGCGGCTGAAGCTATCAAAGAGGACCGACTGTCGAACGGAACCTACCGCCGTGGTTAGCCTGCTGGTGGCGGACTATCGGGGTCGGGGGTCGGGTTCTGGAATGGTGGGTTGATGAGTGCGGTCGAAGCGTTGTTGGCGGGTCCGCGTGGTCGTCGGTTGCTGCTCGAATACGCGTTGGACGCGGAGCAATGTGTGGGCGTCGAGTCACAGCGGGACACGCTCCATTCTGCCGTGTTCCGGGCCTCGTATCGCGTCGACGTCGCTCGGGGCACCGGAACGGTCCTGTTCGGACCTGGTGCGGAGGAGGCTCGGCGGACCGTCGTCACTGCGAAGGATGTGGCGGACCGCCTGTCTCGGGTGCCGCTTCCGGAGGTGACGGCGACCGCGCTGCGTTCTGCCCTGGAGGCGTCGGTGGATTCGGCGTGGTATTGGCAGGAGCCGGACGGGAAGGAAGTACTTCTCGCCGCCGAGTCCGTGCGAGGTGAGCTGCGACGGATTGCAGAGCATGTCGCGTCGTCTCCGCATGCGCAGTGGTGGTCGACAGGTCTCGTTGCGGGGGATCAGTGGCTGGTGGGTTGGGTCGATGAAGGCACGGATTCTCTCGACGCGGCCGTCATTGCACCGACTGCTGCGGAATTGTTGCGGGACTACCGCGTTCGCACTGTCGAGGAGGAAGAGCGAGCAGCGCGCGATCGACCCGTGGATCCGTCGGCGAACTGGTCCGGGTGGTGGTGGTCGACACCACCAACGCGAAGTTCGACCCGCAGGCTGTTCGACGGAACCCCGGCAGGGCTGTGGTTCGTCGAGGACAGCATGGGATGGAACCGTGCCGTCTCGCGGCCCATGGACATCCCTGATGGTGTTCGCGTGTACGAGGTCGATGGAGCACAGTCGTGGGCGCAGCTGTGCAGGCAGTTCCCCATGGAGGTGACTGCACAGAAGCGACACGACTGGTACCGCGCGACGGGGTGGACAGGGCGATGGGTCATCCCCGACTGGCCGCGGGTGGCCGAGCGGTACGACGGTGTTCATCTCACCGTGGCGGGATACCTCGCCGCGGCGGGCACCCCCGTCGCTGTGGATGACGACACGGCGAGTGTGATCGCAGGCTGGGCGCCCGACGAGACCTATTGGCTCACCGACGTCGCCACTCTCGAAGCCGACGGATATCGGAAGTGGTTGTGTAACAACAGCGTTCGGCATTATTCATGGGTGGAAGATCTGGCGCAGTGATCGTGTCGACACAGCGCCGGGAGAAGATTTCGGGCGGTTCTAGTGGAGCGTCATCCAGATGGCGGCCGAATGCGACCGCCAGGGTGCCGACGATGACCGCGCCGATCGGGACGGTGCGCCGACCTTTCGATGGGCTGGAGCTAGCGCGAGCTTCTCACGTCAGGAGGACATCTGCGACAGCAACCACCACCGCCGACGCACAACCGACGGCGATCCCGGCAATCTGCGGCGCTTTCGACCCGACTCGCCGCGCGAGGTAGCCGGCCCCGGCTCCCACGATTCCGATCGCGAGCACGCCGCCGAAAATCGAAAACAACGTCATGAATGCGACCATTGTGATCGACGCGCTGAGTGCAGCCCCTATGGAGTGGCCGGCGGTGCCTGCGACAGCTATGGGGAACTGCCACACCAGGGCCGTCAAGCCGGCCGCGACAGGTGCCGAGAGCACGGCAGAGCACGCGCCTTCCCGCAAACTACGTTTGGATTCGGGCTGCATTGCCATCAGTGTGTCTCGTCCCTTTCGTAAAACCGAGCGTCAGACGGGTTCGCCGTTGAAGCGGGCTTCCATGATGGGTGACAGTGGGATGTGGTGGACGATCCGCTTGGTGAGCGGAAGTGCGTGGATCGCGGAGATGGCATCCCACTTGAAGGCACCGCATTCGCCGGTCGGTAGCCCGGCTGGCCGCATGCCGAGTCCGTCCTCGTCGATGAGCCAGACGATCGGTGGCGTCTGTTGGTCGGTCAGACAGGTCAGTTCTCCGGCGGCGGTTCGGAGGGCAGTCGGTAGCCGGCCAGCACGGCAGCCATGTCGCCTTCGTAATGCTCCTCGGTCCAGCGAACAGTGTGGTCGACGACTTCTACAGCTTCCGAGCGGTGCCAGGCGCCTTCGCAGGTGACGACGCGGACCGGCTCGAAGTCCTGGGCGATCGGCATGGGCTCGGGGACTGCGGGCGTGGTCTGGGGCAGACCTGAGAATCCGAGGAGGTTGTCGGCCAGGCAGGTCGGCTCTACCAATCCTGAGATCGTCGGTGGTGGTGTGGGCGCGGCGGTGTCGTCGGACTCGGTCGACGAACCGCACCCCGACATGGTGAGTGCGAGCGCAGTCAACCCCACTAAGATCCTCGAAGCCCCCATAACGGGCACTTTACGGATGGGGCGGGGAGTGCGCGGGTGAACTGCGGCCCGGTACCGCGTTCGGGGTTCGCGGCGGTGCCGCGCAAACTGCGGTGTGCCTGGTTGCTGTCGATGGAGGATTCACAGCGGACCCAATCCGATGCGTGGGTGGCGTCACTTGTCCGGACAGATGGGGACCCGGCAAGATCCCATCGGGGTCTGCTTGGGCCGCGAGGTCGTCCTGGACGTGGACCGACGACGGGGGAGGCGCAGCGGTGGCGGAACGATGAGCGAAGGCGGGCGTCGACTACCGAGGCGGACGGATGCAGTCGTCATCGCGTGGTTCTCGGTCGTATTCGCTGCCATCGCGATCGTCTTGGCTGTGCAATTGCCGTGGGGTGCCGCAGTAGGAGACACTGGTTTCGATCTTTGCCGTGACCGTCCGCCGGCTTCGGTACAATCGGACTCAAATCGTCCAGGGCAGATACGAGTCACGACCTCTCGGTCTTGGTTCCCGATAGGCGTGAACTGCGAGGGTGTTGACCCGACGTCCGGCGAATACGTTGTAGATCGGCCCAGGAGTTGGGTCAGCACCTACATCAGCTTTCTCGCACTGGGAATCGGGGCTGTCGCAACCACCGTCCTGTCAATCCAGTATCGACGACCACGGATCGACGGATGAAACCTGTTCTGCTCCGCGCGTGCCGGTTGTCGATGGCGTGCGGGTTGCTCGCCCAGCCGGCAGGGCGTGTGGTTCCTGATCCAGACGCGGTCTGCCTCGCCCGGCTGTCAGCGCCTTCGCATCATTCTCACTGATCGGTCGCGGCCCCCGCCCCAGTTTTCACCGGCTTCCAGGCGAGCGATTGTCCTTGCCACGGGAAGTCCGCATGAACCAGGGTTTTGCTCACCATGGTCCCAACCCTGTACCCGAGGGCTTCCGCCACGCACAATCGCAGCTCTGACGATCGAAAGCTGTGCTGGGCCCGGTAATTCCGGCCAGGAGGTACCGGAAGCGTGAATGCCCCAGTCGATCTGCTCGACGACCCGACCACTGTTGTCCCCGCCAGGACGAGACCGCGACTGAGTGGTCCACCTCTGCGCCGGGTGGCCGGTCGTGTCCTGGCACTCGGCGTGTTCCTCGTCCTCTGGTGGGCGGTGACCGCCGCCGGACTGATCGAACCGCTGTTCCTCCCGTCCCCGGGCGCGGTGTGGGACGCGTTCGTGCAGGCCAACACGTGGCATCCGGTCGCACCGGGCGTCGACCGGCTCGTCCAGGGCGAACAGGGCTATTTCCTGTGGGAGCACCTGTTGGCGAGCTGCCAGCGGATCGCCGCCGGCGTCGGTGCCGCCGTCGTGGTCGGCCCGCTCCTCGGCTTCGCGATGGGCATGTGGCGGCCGCTCAACACCCTGCTCGAGCCGTACCTCAACTTCCTGCGCGCCCTGCCCCCGCTGGGCTACATCGGCCTGCTCATCGTGTGGTTCGGCATCGGCGACACCTCGAAGATATGGCTGTTGTTCCTCGCCGCGTTTCCCGCGATCACCATCGCCACGATCAACGGCGTGCACGCGGTTCCACGCGATCACATCGACGCGGTGCGCTCACTCGGCGCCAACCGTCGCCAAGTGCTCACCGAAGTCGTGTTGCCCTCTACCGCGCCGGAGGTCCTCACCGGAATCCGCATCGCGGTGGGTTTCGCATGGACGACGGTGGTCGCCGCCGAACTCAACAACGGCATCCCCGGCATCGGCGGCCTGGCCTATCTGTCGGGCACACAGCTGAACACGCCGCTGACGATCGCCTGCATCGTCGTCATCGGCATCACCGCTCTGGTCTTGGACGCGGTCATCAAATGGCTCGGCGTCCTCGCCGTGCCCTGGAAGGGAAAAGCATGAAGCGCACACTCGTGGTCGCGGCGGCGCTGGCGGCGGGCACACTTGTCGCCGGCTGCGTCTCCACCGATCGGAACAGTTCGCCGGACGGCTCCGCGGCGGCCGCCGCGTGCCCGTTCGAGGTGAACCGGTCGGTGACGACCACCGCGCGCATCGCCTACCAGGACATCCCCAACGGCGACCTGCTGGTGAAGGATTCGGGCATCCTCGAGGCATGCCTGCCCAACGCGGACATCACGTGGAGCCGGTTCCCGTCGGGCGGTGACGTGGTGCAGGCGTTCGGTTCCGGCAGCGCCGACCTGGGGCTGCTCGGCTCCAGCCCCGCGACGAAGGCGCTGTCGGCTCCGTTGAACATCGACATGCAGGTGATCTGGATCCACGACGTGATCGGCGCGGCCGAATCCCTCGTGGTGCGCGACCCGGCGATCACCTCGGTCGAGCAGCTCGCCGGCAAGACGATCGCCACACCGTTCGCGTCGACCGCTCACTACAGTCTGCTCGCCGCCCTGGACCGGGCCGGCATCACCGACAAGGTCACCCTCGTCAACCTCGCCCCCGATGCGACGGTCGCGGCGTGGCAGAGCGGGGAGATCGACGGCACCTGGATCTGGGAGCCGACCCTGTCCGAACTCGCCGGCGGTCACGTGCTGCTCACGAGTGCCGACACCGCTGCGGCCGGCGTCCCGACCTTCGACCTCGCCGGCGCCACCCGGGCCTTCGTCGACGCCAACCCGGAGTTCGTCCAGGTGTGGACCCGTGCCCAGGACTGGGCGGTCGAGCAGCTGCTCACCGATCCCGACAAGGCGTCCGTGGCGCTCGCGGTCCAGCTCGGTGTCGCACCGGAGGCGGTGCGCCCGCAGCTCGACGGGCTGACCTACCTTCGGGCATCGGAGCAGGCGTCGGACGCGTACCTCGGTGCCGCGTTCGCCGACAACCTGCTCTCCACCGCGCAGTTCCTGCACGAGCAGGGCCAGATCACCGCGGTCAGCGCTCCCGAGGTGTACCGGAACGGCGTCTACGTCGACGCGGCACGTCAGGTCGCGCAGCCGTGACCGGGAACCGGACGGGTACCGATCGGGTCACCTTCACCGGCGTCACCAAGTCGTACGGCACGGGCGCGGCGACGGTGCCCGCGGTGAGCACCGTCGACCTGACCATCGAACCGGGGGAGTTCGTGTGCCTGGTGGGGCCGTCCGGATGCGGCAAGACCACCCTGCTGCAGATGCTCGCCGGATTCGAATCTCCCACCACCGGCACCGTCGACATCGGCGGGGTCCCGGTGACCGGCCCGGGCCCCGAACGCGGCGTCGTGTTCCAGAAACCCAACCTGTTTCCGTGGAAGTCGGTGCGCGCCAACGTCGAACTCGGACCGAAATTGCGAGGTGCGTCCCGCACCGAGAAACGTCTGCGTGCCGATCGGATCCTCGCGACCGTCGGGCTGTCCGAGTTCGCGGGCCGGCGCACCTACGAGTTGTCCGGCGGCATGCAGCAGCGCGCGCAGATCGCACGCGTGCTCGTGAACGAACCGCGAATCATCCTGATGGATGAGCCGTTCGGGGCTCTCGACGCCCTCACCCGCGAGAAGCTGCAGACCGAACTGCTCGCGATCCGGCACGCCGATCACCGGACCGTCCTGTTCGTCACCCACAGCGTCGACGAGGCGGTCTTCCTCGGGAGCCGGGTGCTCGTCATGAGCACCCGGCCCGGCCGTATCGTCGAGGACATCGCGATCTCGCTCCCCGGTGACACCGACGCCGGCCCCCGGTCGCCGTCGGTGCGCACGACCCCCGCCTTCGCCGCCTACAAGGAGCGGATCGCGCGGGAGATCTACCGAGCCCACGCCTGACGCTCAGCGCGCCAGCACCAGTCCCTCCGCCGCCGCGGGGTGCGTCCACAGCCCGCGGCGAGAGAGGATGGGCAGCACGCCTTCACCGAACTGGTATGCCTCCTCGAGGTGAGGCACCCCCGAGAGCACGAACTCGTCGACGCCGGCGGCGTGGTACTCCTCGATCAGCGCGGCGACCTCGGCGTGGCTGCCGACCAGGGAGGTTCCGGCGCCGCCGCGCACCAGACCGACCCCGCTCCACAGTCCCGGGTGGATCTCGAGTGTGCGGGCGTCCCCGTCGTTCCGGGTCGCGCTGCCGTGCAGTTCCCGCATCGCGCGCTGCCCCTCGGACTCGCTGACAGCCAAACCTGCTTGGGCGAGCGCGATCTCGTCCGGATCCATGTCGTCGAGCAGCCGCTGCGCCTGCGCCCACGCCTCCTCGGACGTGTCGCGGCTGATGACGTGCAACCGGACCCCGAATCGCGGCGACCGGCCGTGCGCGGCGGCTTCGGCCTTCACCTTGTCGATCTTCCGGGCGACCGCGGCCGGCGGCTCACCCCACGTCAGGTAGACATCGGCGTGCCGTCCCGCCACCGGCAGTGCCGCCGCGGAGGATCCACCGAAGTACACCGTCGGCGCCGGATCGGGGGTCTGGTCCAGCCGCGCACCCTCGACACGGATGTGCTCACCGTCGAGCGAGACCAGGTCCCCGCGCCACAATCCGCGCAGCACGGTGAGGAATTCGTCGGTGCGCCGGTATCGCTCGTCCTTGGTGAGGAAGTCGCCGTAGGCGCGCTGTTCACTGCTCTCGCCGCCGGTGACGATGTTGATGAGCAAGCGTCCCTGCGAGTGTTCCTGGTAGGCGGTCGCCATCTGCGCGGCCAGCGTGGGCGAGAGCGCGTCGGGCCGGAACGCGACGAGGAACTTCAATCGCTGCGTCTGCGGGACCAGCATCGACGTGGTGATCCACGCATCGACGCACTGCAGACCGGTCGGGGTCAGCGCGCCCTCGAATCCGAGTTGCTCGGCCGAACGAGCGACCTGACCGAGATAGTCGAGGGTGGCGGGCCGATCGGCGGCGGTGACGCGCAGGTCGGCGCCGTGACCGCCACCGACAATGGAGCGGCTGTCGCCGGACGTGGGCAGGAACCAATGAAACGACAAGGACATGACGGGACCTTCGGAGTGAGGAGATGTGGACCGGTGCGCGTCAGCGACGACAACGCAGAGTGCACACCCGGCACAGATCCACATACAGACGCCAGCTGTGCCACACGGGACGCAGCACACGGGGCTGCGGGTCACCGATGGGCGTCATGGCAATTACTCCTGAATGTTGGTGTGCAACAGGCTACCGCACGGGGCAACGGTTTCCCACGACCCGTCCCGATCCCGAGCGTGCCTGCGCAGGAACGATGTCCGCGCTCTCCAACTCTCGCCTCATCCGGAGGCCGACCTCAGTGGGGTTGCGCCTGTCGACGCAGGACGAGCTGTACTGCCGTCCCGCCGGCCAGGGCGGCGGCCCCTGCCGATAGCGGGAACGCAAGGGGAGGTTCCACGGCGTCGAACCGTTTGGGTGCGCCACGCACGAGCGGGTCCGTGCGGGATTCGATCTCGGTCGGATCGAGGACGTAGTCGGCATCGGTGACCGCTGCTATCTCCATCACTGGAGGGTCGGAGCGGACCAGCTGCGCGGTCCCGGCGCCCACGATCAGACCGGTTGCGGGAATCGCGAGCCACAGCGCGACATGAGCGGCGCGGTCAGGGATCCGGACGACCGCCGCAACCGCCATCAGCAGCACGCTCACCGCAAGGCCGAAACCGAGCCCGATCAGGGGCAAGACGACCACTTGTGGCCACCAGGGCGGCCCGCCACGATATTCGAGATAGTCGAAAGTGAAGATGAACCCGGGCTCGGTCGAGCCCGCTGGCGGTTGGGGAGAGACCAGGACTGCTCGGCGAGGAGCAATGCGGCGCCACCCGATCAGCATCGCCAACCCCGAGCAGAGCCGGCCGTCGTCAAGGTAGCTGCAACGCATGTCCGTGGCCGCATGGATCGAGTCTCTCAGGCGCAGCGCCTCGTGGCGGTCGACGGACCGGGCCGCGCTGGTGGGGCGTACCGGGTAGCCGATACGCATCTTCGTGGGCGCAGCAGTCGCAGTCGGATCACCAACGCCATTGTCCGGGCGGGTAGAGCAACCAGGAGGTGCCATCCGATTCCTGTTTGACGTGCCAGAGGATTACGCCGGCAGAGTGCATGACCTGGGAGCGTTCGGGTAGCACGAATGGCGGTACCCACATCAGCTGGATATCGCCGTCTCCATTCCAGCCTGCGTCCGCGAATCGCTGGCGCGCGATCGCGAGGTAGCCGTCAACGTCCACGACGAACTCGGCAGGGTCGCGGGTGAATTCGAGGTAGTCGATCCACTCGTATGCTGTGGCGGTGAAGTTCCGTAGTGCGCACGGGGGGTAGTCGATTCCTCGGTTCTTGCTCCCTGAGTCGGCCATGCCTCGATTGTCTCGCCGCTCGTGTCGGCGACCCGTTGTGCTCCGTACTGGCCCTCGCTGGGGACATGAAGGTCGATTGCGTCGCCCCTGGGGTGCCGGTAGCGGCCGTCCTGCCCGGTGCCCTCAGCTTGGAG
This sequence comes from Rhodococcus sp. SGAir0479, assembly GCF_005484805.1. Lineage (NCBI taxonomy): Bacteria > Bacillati > Actinomycetota > Actinomycetes > Mycobacteriales > Nocardiaceae > Rhodococcus > Rhodococcus sp. SGAir0479. Next base: position 1,705,660 of record NZ_CP039432.1, on the reverse strand, counting down.
ACCTGCAACGCCTTGATCGGGGCAGGAATTGCCGGGGTTTACGGACCTCCGGACAGCGAATAGCGGATGTAGCGGCCGCCCCACTTCAAGTAGGCACTGGTGGTGGCTTGGCCGCGGATGGTGTCGTTCTGGAATTGGAAGACGGCATGGCGGGGCCAGAGGTTGCTGACGTGTTCGAGGGTGTAGTTGTCGTGCGCGGGTTGGCGGATCTCTTCGCGAGCGAAGCCGTCGCTGTCGCCGCGCAGGTATGTCCTGCCGAGGGATTCGAGCCGTTCGGGCGGGATGAAGATGTTGACGCTGTGGTAGACGAACATCGTGTAGAGGAGCCCGGCGGCGAGTGCTGCGGCAAGTGCGAGAGCCCCGTATCGGAGTAGGCGGCGGCGCGGCATCAGGCACTGTAGCGCGCTGTGACCGGCACGCAGGGCCGGTCGGGTGCAGTGTCACTGTGTTCGGGTTGCCGGGACGCGTATCGGTGCGTGTGGTCGCGGCGCAAGACGATCCCCTCGAGAGCCCGCAGATGGCGAGCCGACCTCTGTACGCGATCACGGACGGTTAGCGTGTGGGAATGACGTGTTCGCTGGTCACGGGGTGGGGGCGCGCGAGTCGCGGATTTGGGTGTTGCGGCGACAGCGAGGGCGGCGTCGAAGAGACCCGGATTCTCGACTGGTGTGCGCCCGCGTTCGACCGTTTTCCGATGCGTGGTACTGGTGGTAGCCGATCCGAGGCGGACTATCTGCGGCGTGCGCATGGCTGGGTGCAGGGTGCGGTTCGGCCGGTGTATGCGCTTGACGATCTACAGCCTGCCTCCGTGACGGTGGCGAAATCGCGAGGTTCGTGTAGTCAGCGCTTGGCGGTGGTGGAGGCGCTGGCTCGCCGCGCCGGGATCGCCACCCGGGTCGAAGGGCTCGTGTTGCGAGGGGAGTTCTGGTACCCGCGTTTTCGGTATCTGCGGCCGTTCGTGCCTGATCGCGTGTTGTTGGCGTGGCCGAGTTTCCTGGTCGATCGCGGGTGGCTCGACGCGTCCGCAGTGTTCTCCGAGGGATGCCGGCTGCAATCGACGGCATTCTCGAATCGAGGAAGCGAGACCTTGTTCGACGCGGCGGCGCGGGCGCGAATCCGGTGGGGTGAGACGCCCGTCTCCTCGGGATGTGTGGATCTTTCCGGGTACGTCGTCGAGTCGTTGGGCACCTTCGACTCCCGTGACGATTTGTTCGGCGCGTACGGGCAGACACTGATCCGTCCGGTCCGGACTGTGTTGGAGCCCGTATTCAGCCGATGGGCCGCGTCTTAGAAGTGGACCGTCCCGGCGCCGCGGAACTGTCCGCGTCGCCGGCGTGCTCGATGGTGGTGGGGCTTGCAGCGCGGCGGTGCTACCGGTACGGACGGGGTCGGTGAGCCGACCGCAGGGCCGTCAGGCGTGCTCGGCACGTGTGGCGCGGTATCGGTAGCCGTCCTGGTCGGTGACGTGTTCCCATTCGAAGTCGACAGTTCGGCCGACGGTGAGGGTTCTGAATCCTGTGCCGACAACGGCGCTGAAGCTCACCCAGCACCCGCCTGGGGTTGACGTGGAGTCGATGACGCCCCAGCCGTCCTCGGTGTGCCACTCCCGCACCGTTCCTGTCGCGCTGATGGCCCCGGCAACGTCGCTCCGGGGAAATTCGGTGACCGCTCCGACCGAGTGAGTGGATTGAGCGGTCTCTATGTGGCTGCTGCAGGACGTGACGAGCAGCGGCAGTAGAAGTGCGGCGAGGCGGGTCCTGGGTCGCATGGTTCCAGTGTGTCCGCAGCTGTGGGCTGGTCGGTTGAGGTGTCCCGGTGGGGTCGGTCAGGATTGCTCGGCTTCGTCGGCGCGGTAGCCGAGCCAGATCCACAGGGCTGATGCTGCGGCCACGAGGCCCGCCACGGCGAGTGTCGACGGCCCCCACTCGACGATGAGGTCGGAGGTGTGAATGCCGGTGGCCGGGTAGGTCGATTCGCAGCGGGTCGCGACGAGAACGACCCAGACCTTGCTGGAGATCGCCGGGGTGGCCACCACGCCGTCGGCGCCGGGAGTGAAGGCCGATGGCGGAATCGGCTGCGTGGTGCACACCTCGATGGGGGCATTGATGAAGAACGCGGCGACGTAGACGGTGAGTCCGGCGGCGATGCCGAACAGCGCGAGCGTTTTGCGCATGTGGTGGTCCCCCTGTCGGCTGCCAGCGGCGACCGCACCAACTTTGAGCAAAGTCTTGTGGCCGGCGTCACGGCGATGGGCCGCCACGCCCCGGCCGAAACCGTGGACGCCTGGGTTGGGGAGCGTTTGGTGACAACCTTCATCATCCGTTCTGCGAGTTCGGCGTCCTCGAGGCTGAATCCTTCGGGGAGCGCCGCGCGTTGTAACCGCGCGGTGGCCCCTTCCGGGCGCGCAGCAAACTCACCCGCGGGCACTGCCGGTGCATCTTGCAGCGAGCGGACGAGGGCCTGGCCGGAAGACGATCACCGCCGCCACCAGCAGACTTGCCGCGATGCCGAGCGCCGGGAAGCTCACCCAGGTCGGTTCCAGATCGAGATGGGGCGGCAGGTAGAGCGCCGACATCGGGTCGACATAGGTGTCGGTTGGTTCGAGCATGTCGGACCACGTCTGTCGCGGGGGACACGTCCTGCCGATCAACGCAGTTGCCAACCCGATCACGCCCCCAGTGACCACGAACCCCGCCCCGATAGCCACGCGGCTACTCATCTGGGAGGTCCGCCGAGTTGCAGCTGTGATGGCGAACCCGGTGGCCATTCCGATCAGGCTGCCAACGGCGGGGAAGGACCACGATCAGTGGCCACCAAGCGGGGCCCGAAGCGTATTCGGAGTGGTCGACGACGATCATGTACCCGACATCGCTGGGGGCGGGGGGTGTCGATGGACCAGGCCCAGCAGTCCGCTCCGGCTGTCCCAACGGTGTGGCGAAACGCCACCCCAGGTATCCGATCGTTCCCACAATCAGCCCCCAGACCGTGAGGGCGGCGATGAGGTAGCGCCGGTTGCGAACCTCTTGCCCGTTCGGTGTCACATCGGTCCTCTTCGTCATTCCCGGATTCCTCGTCGAGCTCGGGGCCCGGGCGCCCCGCTCGTGGCCGGCACGGTAGGGATGTGCGCGGCGTCGCGATCTGCGGCGACCTCAGAGGCTACGGAAGGCTGAACGGTCGTCAGGGAATGCGATCGGTCCAGATGATCGTGACGTCGGCGGCGACCTCGACTTTGGAGAGGTGAAGGTACTCGAGGACCACCTCGCGGGCGGCGTCGAGGCTCCGGGTCCCGTAAGTCTGTGTGGTGCCGTGCTCGTCGATGTCGAGCTCGAGACCTCTGATCCACTGTCGTCGTCGCCACCACGGTGCGCGGGTCTCCCACCGGGTCACTGTTACTCGAATCTCGTCCATTCGGCACACCCTGTCACGCGAATGCGACATGCAGAGACGTAGTCCGAGCGTTTACGGGCCGGGCTCCAGATACACCGGACCGTTTTTGTAGGTCATCGGGCACCGGCGGCGGTGCCGAAGGTCCCATTGGTTCGCTTTTGCCGGCGAGGGGGGCGTACGTTGAGGAACGCAGCCTTCCCGGCTGCCTTCACCGGCGATCAAGGACTCGCCCATCCAGGCGCTGAGCCCTTATCCGCCAAGTTCACGCAGGTGTTTCGTCCTGTGGGCTCCGCCTCCACCCCGAGGATTGCGAAAGCTCGAGAAAGCCCTCGGCGTTTTGAGGAGCGCTTCATGCGCCCACCACCCGGCCAGCCGCAACATGAACACTTCGCTGACGCGGCCACCACCTTGGCTCTACTCACAGAGCACCCCACCAACCTCGTCGTCGATGGGCAGCTCCGCTCGGTTCGCACCGATTACCCGTCCGGACTCCACCTCCTGGCCACGTACAACGCGCCCGGGTGGCCCATCGGGGAATGGCTTGTGCAGTACCGCGGTCAGCGGGGCTCCGACCCCCACGAGTGGATCCTCGCGGACGCGTGCCATTGCTGGCTCGTCGACGCCTTCGATGCCGCGACCTCCGAGCTCCGGAGCGGCCGGAGGGTGAAGACTGTCCTCCGGCACACGCCGCCACAACCGTCTGTGGATTCCGTGACCGCCGACACCGCCGAGGGATGGCCGCGCCTCGACAGGCTTGCGTGACCCGTAGCAGCCGTGCGCGTGAGCGTTGGTAGGGCGGGTGACGCCAGGCACGAAGTCCCGACTTTCCGGATACGGAAGGGGCAGCCAGCAGCGATCACGGCCGCAGAACTGGGCCGACCTGGCCCGTGATGAAGGCGAGCCGTGGCACTTTCGGGCCTTACTTACGGGTGTGAGCATCGTCCTCTCTACACCCCCTGACGCAGCGTTCGCGAACCGGGCGCCCACACCCGTGCAGCACGTCTCGCGATCTTCTCCTTTTTAGAGACTTGTTCTGTTACTGTTGAGTAACTACGCGGAGTCGTCGATTCACACGGGAACTGGCGACAGATGAGAAGGAGCTCGACATGGTCACTATCTCCAGCGACGGCCCGGTATGGACGCTCAATCTCGGCGACAACGAGAACCGCTTCTCGCCTGACTGGCTCGGAGCCGTCGAGCGTGCCCTCGAGGAAGTTGAGGCATCGACCGACGCCGCGGTCCTGGTCACCATCGGTTCCGGCAAGTACTACTCGAACGGCCTGGACCTCGAGTGGATCGGGCAGAACTTCGATCAGCTCGACGCCTACGTCGCACGAGTCCAGGCGCTGTTCGCTCGCGTGCTGACCCTTCCCGTGCCGACGATTGCCGCGGTGAACGGCCACGCCTTCGGCGCGGGTTCGATGTTCGCTATCGCCCACGACTGGCGCGTCATGCGTGAAGACCGCGGCTACTTCTGCTTCCCCGAGGTCGACATCAATATCCCGTTCACCCCGGGCATGACTGCTCTCATCACCAGCAAGCTGTCACCGCGCACCGCGATCGACGCGATGACTACCGGGCGTCGGTACACCGCCACGGACGCTGCCATCTGCGGGCTGGTCGACGGCGCCGCCTCGCTCGAGAAATTGCACGGAACCGCGGTCAGCATGGTCCAGGGCCTGGCCGGAAAGGACCGCAACACCCTGGGCATCATCAAGGCCCGTCTCTTTGCTGAAGCGACCGCCGCGCTCCTCTCCGCGAGCAGCGAGGCCTGAGCACGATGGGTCGCCCCCGTCAGCACGACCTGAACACGCTCTGTGACCACGCGCATGACCTTTGGGTAACCCACGGGGCCGCAGGCGTGACCATCCGTGCCCTCACTGCAGTGTCCGGTGCATCCAGCGGCGCTGTCTACCACGCCTTCGGGTCACGTGACGGCCTGCTGGCGCGCGTCTGGGCGCGTGAGGCGGAGGATTTCCTCACGTTCCAGCGGGGCACGGTCGCGCGCGCCATGGCCACCGGCACCCCGACCGACGCCCTTGTCACTGCGGCCATGGCGCCGGCCCATTACGCCGAGTCGAACATGGACAGCGCCCGATTGCTGCTGTCGGCCAACGTCGACGACCTCATGACCGCAGAACTCACCGACGACGGCCGGGCGCAGCTCCGACAGCGCCAGAAGGAGCTCGGCCAACTGCTGGTCGAACTTTCCTCCGCACTCTGGAACCGACAAGACCCCGCAGCCATCACCACCGTGCGGTACTGCGTCGTCAATCTCCCCGGCACGCTGCTGCTCCGGTCGAAAAACGTCACCGACCCGATCGCCCATCACGCTCTCGAACTCGCGGTGCGCGGCATCGCCTCGCAGGCGCCGCCGGCCTCCGCCGTCTGAACCATACGTCCATTCGGGGCAGCGCTCACCCCGCGGCCCGCCGAGCAGTCCAGGCATCAGAAGGAACCAGTTCCATGACCGAATCACCGATCAAGAAGGCGTACAGCGCACTTAACGCGCGCCCCTTCGGTAAGCGGGTCTTCAGCACCGCCCTCACTCTGAAAGCCCCCTACTTTCGCACCATCCGACCCACGATCGTCTCGCTCGAGCCTGGGCGCGGCGAGGTTCGCATGCGCGACCGCTGGAGCGTGCACAACCACCTCGGCACGGTCCACGCCATCGCCTGCTGCAACCTCGCCGAGCTCGCCGGCGGAACAACGCTCGACATCTCCCTACCGGACACGCACCGCTGGATCCCCAAGGGCATGCACGTCTCCTACCTCGAGAAGGCCAGAGGCACGCTGACGGGCATCGCCACCGTGGAAGACCTGGGCAGCCTCGCACCTGATGCAGCCCGCGAGGTCATCGTCCCGGTCGACATCACCGATCCCGACGGGACGACCGTCGTCCACGCCGACATCACGATGTGGATCTCGCCCCGCTGAGCACGGCAGAGTCGCCTCCCGGGTCGAGCGCGCGAATCCTGGCGACATGATCCACTTCAACGTGAAGAAGAGTCGTTGCAGCACCAGCGACGCAGGTACTCAACACCGCCGGATTCACCCCCGCCACAGGGTCCGCCGGGGCTGCTGAAGACGACCCCGCGACCCAAACCATATACTCCCGCAACGAGTTTGGTGCGCTGGCCGAGCAGGGGAAGAAGAAGCCGAAGTGGCCGTGGATCGTCGGCGGCGTCCTCGTGGCGTTCATCGGCGTCGGCGCCATCGGTGCAGCCATGGACGACGATGATGCCGGCACCCCGGCGTCCTCGACCGCACCACCGCCGTGGCTCCTGCGGCGACGTCGAGCGCCGACGCCCCCACCTCGGAGGCCGCTCCGCCGCCGGCGACGACGACGGTCGCGACGGCTCCCACGACGACGCTCCCTCTCGAATCCTCGTGCAGCGATGCCGCATGGCGCGAGTCGATGGGCGCGGAAGGCGACCGGCTGTGCGACGCAACGTGGAACCCGCAGCCCGCCGTTCCCGCATACACACCACCGCCCGCATACACACCACCGCCCGCGTACACGCCGCCTCCCGCCCCGGAGCCTGCGCCCGCGCCGTCGCTCGGCACGGTTACTCCTGGCGCGTTCTGTTCCACCCCCGGCGCTGTCCGCGTGACCAGCAAGGGCACACCGATGATGTGTGGCGCGGGAAGCGATGGCCGGGACCGCTGGAAGTCCGCGGGCTGACACGGACTCGATCGACGCAACATTCGGGTATTCAGCCTGCCGGCCCGCCGGGCTGAACACCGTTTGTCGCCGAACGCCTTCGGCGACTACGGCTCTGCGTGGTTAGACGACCGCCAGCAAAATGCACACCGGGTAACAGGCCATCGCGCCGGGCCGATGACCGAGACACCCGTTGACCCGTATGGGGGGACTGACTTGAAGAACAAACTCATCATCGCCGCCGTGGCCGCCCTGGCCTCTTTCGGCCTGACTGCCTGCGGTGGGGGAGACGATCCCGTGGAGACGCCGCCGACCACGCCCGTCACCACGACCGTCGACGCAACCACGACGACGCCCACAACGCAGCCGCCGGCCAACACCACCGCTGAGGCCGCACCCGCCACTTTCGAATGCGGTGACCTGTCGATCTACCAGTCCGGGACCGCCCTGTACTCCGACGGCACCACCGGCTACGAGGCGGCCTGCGACACATACGTGCCACCGGCGACCACCGAAGCCCCCGCGAAGGTGCTGAGGTACTGCGACTACCCGGGCACCGCCGTCTACACCGACGGGTCGTACTCCACGACCGACCCGGCCTGCGCCACGATGCGCGCCGAAACGAACACCAACCCGAACCCCGGTGGCGGTTACCCGTACGACCCGGAGGAAGACCGAAACGGTGACGGCGTCGTCAACGGCTACGAACGCTGCGGAATTCGCTGCGGCAAAGCCCCGACCAGCGGCGACATCCAAACCCAATACGGCTGCGAGCAGGGCTACATCACCGGTCGTGCCTGCGAGCCGTACACCGGCTGACGCGTCGACACCGCCGAGGAGATAGATCCGCCGCTCGCCGTCGTCGAACGCGGCGAAGATTGCCCGCGCCCACGCCTCGGGCTCGATTACCTGGACGTGCCGGCGGGCTCCTGACATGGCATCGGTGCTCAGGACGTCACGGGCACTGCGGTGCCGGAGTCGGCCGGATCCGACCCTCTCGCTTCCACCTCGAATCGCTTTAGGTGATCGTCAGCGTCGTGCCCGGCGTCCCGAGGGCATGCGCTGCGATGGTTCGTGGCGCGGTGGCGAGCGCTGCGGGATCGCGGAACGTGGGTACTGACGGGCACCGTCAGCGCCGGCCAGATCGGTCGGCAGCGTCCGCGGTTCCCCTCTTCTGATGGGGTGCGAAAAGGGACCGGATGCGTTCGGTCGCCTCTCGGCGATTGGCGCAACGCAGCTCCAGCCGTGCGGAACTCTGCGAGGACAAGGGTGTGAGCCCGGGGGACACGGAACGCAACCGATCCAGCCGTCTCAACGCCGGTACCGGCGGCCCTATTCCGGGCGAGAGCCGGTTACGTGTCTATGGGCGGGCAGCTTCTCGCCGAGGGGGCACCCGGACGGGTAAACGGCCCTTCCCGGATGCAACGCCTGTTCAGCAGGCCCCTCGTCCCGCAGCGAGCACTGCCTGGGCCATCAGTTCCTGGTCCGCTGGCGAGAACGTCGCCTTCCACGAGTAATCCGAACGCATCGTCTCCACTCGCTCACGCGCGAACTGCTCGCGATCGAACACTTCAAGGCCTCTCGTGCGCACGGGATCGCCCATCAAGTCGAAGTACTCGGATTGCGAGCTACACATCTTCTCGTACAGCGCGTGGCCAGTGAGATCACTTACGCTGCTCCAATCGGTGCGACGAACCCAGGTGCCGGTCTGTGGTTGTTCGTCGACCGCTGTGATGGTGGCGGACGGTGATAGCGGCTCAGGCGCAGTTTCCGGCTCGGCGTTCGGGTCCGTGGGGCCGGAGCAGGCAGACAGGACCAGAGCAGCAGCACCGACAGCAACCGTAACCGTAACCAGGGACTTCACAAGACATGGTTAGCACGGTCGGGCGGAGGTGAATGCGGTCAGTGTCGAGCGGGGAGGTCGACCTCGTCCGGGGTCTTGTCGTTGCGAAGGCCCTTCCAGCTGGGGGCGTCGCGGGCTGCCGCCCGTGTACTCGCGGTACTCGACGTCGCCGACCAGGGCCGGTTCCACCCAGTCGGCGCCCCCTCGCTTCTCGGTTCGGGGGCAGCGCGGCGAGCGCGGCGCGCGGCTGTTCATGCGCGGCCAGTTGCTGGCAGAGCAATCGCCGGAGAGCGGTGGTGAATCCGGTGCCGACGTGTTCGATGTAGACCAGGCGGCCATCGTCGTCGTCCGCGCGGAGCAGCAAGGACCCGACGCCGTTGCGTGCCGCGCCCGCCGCCGTCGACCTGGCACTCAGAGGTTAGATTGTGCGCCGGCCACGCCCGCCCGCACGGGAACCGACAAACGATCCTGTGGGCCGTGTGAGCTGGCGCATCCGACAGCGTTCTCCGTTCGGGTTCTTCGAGAGATGCTGCAGTGCAGGTTGGCGATCGTGTCCGCATCCGCCCAGGTGGCGTCTCTGTTATCACCATCACCGAGGCGTCTGCTGCGGTTCCTGTGGTGGAGGACGGTGATGGAGCTGAGGCCGCGCAACCTGGGCCAGATGCATGTCGCGTCTGGGCGCTGAGGGGGCTGGCCGGCAACCCGGGAGGTTCGGGCACGTGCCGGACCCTCTGGCCGGGCCGGGTCGACGGTTGGATTTCAGTCGGGTTGTCGAGTGAGTTCCGCGATGATCTCCATGCCGAGTGCGTAGGCGGGAACGCCGGCGGTGATGACCGCGGTTTCGGCTACGCCGATGAGGTCGGCGGTGGTTGCACCGGCGTGGAGCGCGCCGCGGGCGTGGATCCGGGCAGGGTCCGACCGGCCCAGCGCCAGCAGTTGACCGAAGTGGACGAGCTGCTGCACGCGTGCTCCCAGCGCGTTGTCGGTCAGCACGATGTGCCGCAGCGCTATGATCGCTTCTTCGGTGTCGAGCCGATGGTGTTGTTCGGCCAGCCGCAGGCGGTCCTCGGCGCCGGGAGGAACGGCGCCGAGGGTCGAGTGGTAGCGGTCGCGGATCGCGTCGGCGCGGTATGCGTTGGCGCTCATGAGCTGCGCGCCATCGAGGCGCGGACGGCCGCGAGGGCACCCGGAGGGAAGTCCACCGCCCCGCCGATGGCGCGCGCGGCGATCTCCGCTTCGGCGCTTTCCTCGATCGCATACAGGAGCGCGGCGGCCGATGCCGGATCCGGGCCGAAGACCATCAGGCCGTGGTTGGCCAGCAGCACTGCCTGCGTCGTCGGACGATCATCGAGGATCTGGGCGATGCTGCGGACCGATACGTCCGATCCGCGCGGTCCCCACGCGACGACCGGCACTTCCTCGGCCTGACCGAAACGCAGCATCGGCTCAGTTCGGCACGGCAGGGGCCGGTTCGCCACGGCAAACGCGGTCGACGCGGGCGAATGGGTGTGGATGACGGCGCCCACCTCGGCCCGCTTGCGATAGACGATGCCGTGCATGGCGATGATCTCGGTGCTGGAGGATCGCAGCTTCCCTTCGAGGACCCGCCCGTCCTGGTGGACGACCGCCACTTGTTCTGGCCGTAGCTCGCGAATGAAGCCCGGGGTCATGGCGAACCGTTCGCCGTCCAGCCGCGCGCTGATGTTGGCGTGCCCGGAGTGCGACATCACGCCGGCTGCGAACAACTGCGCGGCCGTCTCGGCGATCTGGTGGGCCTGGGGTGTCGTTGCCGGTGTTCCCGTCATGGTCAGACCTTTCCGATTCGGTGGTCGGCGGCCGTTCGGCGCCGACGACGACCACGGTGCGCCTTAAACTCGGGTTCAAGTCAAGCGATGTATCGACCAAGGGGAACTGCTGTGATGACGATCGGTCAGCTCGCCGCGAGCACCGGAGTCCCGGCATCGGCAATCCGATACTGGGAGCGGCAAGGGGTCCTGCCGGAGCCCGAGCGACGGGGCGGGCAGCGACGATATCCGGCCGAGGCCGCCGACCGGATCGCGGTGTTGCGCACGTTCCAAACGGCTGGCCTCAGCCTCGACGAGATTCGCGACGTTCAGCAGGACCGTCCACAACGCGGAGCGATGTTGACCGCCAAACTCGCCGAGATCGAGCGCCGCATCGTCGACCTTCGGCACGCCCACGAACTTCTCGCACACGCGGTTCGGTGCAGCAAACCGGATGTCGTTGCGTGCGCGACGTTCCGGTCGCAGATGGCGACCTGGCAGTCGCCACTCGACGACCCGGGCGGGAGATGATCGGCGCGGCGTACTCGCGGTGCGCGGTGCACGCACGCCCTGCCCACTCGGACGCCGGCAGCGTGTCGGACCTTCGATGGCGTCGAGACCGTCGGAGGCTCCTCGAGCAGAGTGCGCGGCGGCGACGATTCGACGTTGTCGCGCATGCCGGGTCGGCCGTCGATCAGGAGGGCTTGGCGAGCAACGTGGCCAGTGTGTCTCCCAGACTGGGCCCGGAGGCGGGAGTGTCGGCGCGCCAGGCGATATGCCCGTCGGGGCGCACGAGCAGGGCCCCGGTATTCGCGAGTCCACACAGGCGACGCAGCCGGTCCCACGGGTCGTCGGACGCGTCTTGCACCAACGGGTGTCTCCCAGTGACCGGATGGCCTCGTCGAGCAGCATCGTCGACCTGGTCGTGCCACTGGGCGCTGTCGGTGGGGCCGTGGATGAGTGTGAAGGTGGCGCCGATCAGGTCGAGGGTCGAGCCTACGCCAATTGAATTGGCGAACTGTACATGTGGAAGCAGCTGCCCGGGCAAGCCCGCGGGCGTGTATCCGCCGGGGTCGATCGACGAGTCCGAGGGCCCATCGACCACGGCATCCGATCCGTACCGTGTGGTGAGGAGAAGTTCATCGTCGATGCGGTACCCGCCGCGGGCTCCGGCATTGTCCAGAGCGATCTCGATGACCTGCCGGGGGATGGGCCTACGCTCAGCCTCGTAGGTGTCGAGAAGTTCGGCGCCGGCCCGTCCCGACAAGACTGCGGCCAGTTTCCACGCCAGGTTGTCGGCGTCACCGAGGCCTAAGTTCATCCCGTGCCCGCCGGTCGGCGGAACGGCATGGGCCGCATCGCCGGCCAGGAACACGCGCCGACGTCGGTACGCGGAGGCGAGTGTGGCATCCATCCGCCACACCGACGTGTCGACGACCGACACGTCGAGGTCGGCGACGCCGGCGGCGGCGCGCACGATCTCGGTCCAGTGGGCCTCATCGAACGCGGTCGGATCCTCGGTGTCAGGGTCGTAGGGGTACTGGTAGATCCAGTGCGTGTCGTTGTCGATCGCCATGAATCCGCCCCGGGCAGGTGGGGTCAGGAAGTACGAGGCGCTCGTTCGATCGGCGACGACGGCGCCCAAGGGTGCACGGAAGCGGACGCTGACGTAGTACCCCAGCCCGGTGTCGCCGTCCATCCGGATGCCGGACTGTGCCCGAACGGTACTTCTGGATCCGTCACAGCCCACGAGGTAGTCGGCCGCGACGATCGACCGCGCGCCGGTGTCGACGTCGCGCAGTTCGGCCGAGATACCGTCGTGGTTCTCGGTGAACGAGACGAATTCGGTACCGAATCGAATACGGCTCCCGTCCGCTTCACGTGCCGGCTCGAACAAGATCGCCTCGAGGACGTCCTGAGAGCAGATCACCCCGGGCGCGGGGGTGACCTCTCGACCGACCACGCCCTGGTCGAGGGTGGTGCGCACGAATTCGGGTGCGCTCAATGTCGCTCCGCGGTACATCGACACGTGTTCGCCGGGCAACCCCGCCGCTCGTACGCGGTCCTCGAGGCCCATCCGACGCAACAGTTCCATCGACCGGGCCGAGATGCCTCGCGCTTTGGGGTGACGTGCGCGGACGGGTCTCTACCAGGCAATTGTCGATTTCGTTGCGAGAGAGCAGGATTGACAGGGCAAGTCCGACCGGCCCGCCCCCGACGATGAGTACCCGGCTCGTTCGACTATGCATGCACGTCCTCCTCCGAGCCGGATCGAGCGGACCCGGCGCGCCGACATTCGTAACGGTATTCGGCTGAAATATACGTTACAGTGATCACTTGTTGTCCACCCGTTTCTCGGAGGTGCTCGTCGTGGATCTGAGTGGCGACAATCCCCGCGGCCTACGGTTCGTCGTCGAAGTCGCGAACGCATACCGAAAGAATCCGGCCCTGTCGGTCACCGACTTCCAGGCGATCGTCGACCGACACACCGCGCATGGCGCCGCAGTGCCGAAGTGCGGCAAAGGCGCCGACCTTCTGGCCGCGATCGAAGACATCGTGCGAATTCTCGCCGCTCGGGAGTCCGGGACGGCGGCGGACAGGATCAACTCCACGTTGAACCGATATCCGGCTCACCCTCAGCTCGTCCAACTTCCCGGGCGCCCGTGGTCGATGCATCTCCGTTCCGAGAACACTGACCGGGCGCAGTGGTTCGCCTCCACCGCCGCTTTCGCCCTCGGATTGTGGCTCAGCGAGAAGGGTGCGTGCGCGTGGGGCACTTGCCAGGCGCCCGGCTGCGACGACTTCTTCGTCGACAGCGGGCGCCGTACTGCGCAGCGCTACTGCACGCCCCGGTGCGCGACACGCGCCCGCGTCGCGAACTACCGACTCAAGAGCGCAGGTCGATAGTTACGTGAACGGCGCGCCGGCTGCTCGGCCTCCACGGTCAGCGACGGCGAGCGGGTTGTTCGTAAGGTGTGCTCGCGCGCCGCCCAGCTCCGCCCGCCTAGCCTCGTCGGATGTGGGGGCGTTTTGCGTGTTGGCTTGGGTGTGGTGTCAGGGTTTGGTGTGGCGGGTGAGTAGGGCCCATCGAGTGAGGAATCCGATGGAGGTGCAGAACAGGACTGGTGCGAGTGCTGCTGTGGTGGCGAGCAGAATGATGCCGAGGGGCGGCACGATCGCGATGAGTGGTAGCGCGAGCGGTGCGAGCGCGGTGTTGATGAGTGCTCCGGCGAAGCAGGTGCCAGCGATCTTCAGCTGGTCTGGGTGTCGGATGGTGGGCACGGGTCGGACTGTAGCGGTTCCACTGCTGAGGCCGCCGAGGCGTACCGCGATGCACCGCCCGAGGACGTGCTCGGCAAGTCTCACGTTGTTGCTCGGGTCCGCTGGCACGGCGGCAGCATCGTCACCGCCGCCTGGCTGTTGCGAGTCATGACGTTGGTTGCAGCCACCGCGTCGTTTGACCTTCAAGTAGGTCGAAGCCGAATGATGTCGGGGTGTTAGATTTCGGGTTGATGGCGATCGGGACCTTCGCGCGGCGAAGCGGTCACACGGCGAGTGCGTTTGCGCTTCTACGCCGATGCAGGTTTGCTGCTGCCTGCAAAGATCGATCCCGTCTCCGGATACCGCTTCTACGGGGATGGCCAGCTGGAGCTGGCTGTTCTGCTCCGCGGTTTACGGGAAATTGGTATGCCCCTCGCGGCCGTAAAATCCGTTCTCGGCGCTCGACACGAGGAAGCGGTTCGCCTTCTCGATGAACATGTCAACGCGGTGGTCAGCGATGCCGCGGCCACACTGCTGCGGGCGGTTGTCATCACATCAAGGCGGGACTGGCCACGCATGTCCTTGATCCGTGGAGGGCAGCGGCGCGTGGTGGCATCTGGCCATCCGCGCCACCCGACAGTTCCTCGGCATGGATCTGTGGCTATGGGCCGACGCCGCGCGCGGCTCCCGCAGTCCGATGTCGTGGAGACTTTGGCAGCTGAGCTGCATTAGAACCGGCTCATCTCGAGGTGTTGATCGTCGAATGGGTTCGGTTCCGGTGACAAGACCGTCAAGATCGGCGTCAATCCCACCCGGGCCCGGCAACCCGCCGGCGCGCCCACCACACGATCACCGCGGCCGCCAGCAGCGCAGCGCCGATCCCGGCGGCCGTGAGGCCGACACGGTTCGCGTCTTCACAGGCCCGGACCAGCGACACACTGACAACTTCCGGGTTGACCGGCATTTGAGGGGCATCGCCAAGGGCTCTCATGGCGTCCGTGCACTGCACATAGTCATGGGTCTCGTGGCGATCAAATACGACTCCACCCACGATCAGAACAACGGCCACGACCGCTAGTCCGCTCACCAGTAGCGGCAACCCACACCCGATTACGAGTGAACAATGTCGAGAGTGCCTGTCACTATCGGTCCTTCGATCCGTGCCATTTGTCACTGAAGGTGACTGGTTAGGGCAGCGCGACGTAGTCACTTCCTCGCGGGCCCGACCGACCGACGCTGCGTCCACCACACGATCGCCTCGGCCGCCAGCAGCACCGCGCCGATCCCGGCCACAGCTAGGCCGATCCAGTTCGCGTCTTCGCAGCCAGTCAAGAGCACTGGAGACGTCAGCACTTCTGGGTCCGGTGGGTCGTGATAGGTGCCTGACACGAAGAGGGTGCTTTCGGTGATGGTCCTGATTTCGTCCATGCATTCCGAATGAACACGCACCTCGTGCCGGTCGAACGCGATTCCGCCGGCGATTAGGACGATGGCCACCGCCGCGCCGGTTAGCAGTAGGCGCGTCTTCGAAATCATTGGGAGATTGTCACACGAGGTCAGGGTATCTCCCGACGGGCGACTTCGCGGCGTTGCTGGCGCGCGATCAGCCGATCTCGGTTCGCGGTGCCGTCGAAAATCTCCGGGTGGCCCGCGGTATCGATGTTGAGCGGGGTATCCGCGAGTCGCAACTCTGCCAGGACCGGTTCGGAGGGGTGGGCGAGATGGAAGTCGAGCGGAGAGGGGCTGCCGGCGGCCTCGCAAAGCAGAGGGCGGTGTCGTCGACGATAGAATGCGGGGACGGTCGACGCTCACGTGAGCGGCTGGGGCGGCTGAGGACATGAGGTCCGAGGGGCTCGGCGAGACAGGTATATTCATCTCAACCAAGTACCCAGAGCATGCGCCGCGTGTGCGGGAGGCGCGCCGCACGGATCTCGAGAATGGTTGAAGAGCGGCCGAATTGGTGACGTTGGCCGCCCTTCGGGCTGGCGTACTCAGAGGGGTGGTTGTCGAAGGCGCCCCAACCCAGTTCTCGGGTGGTCCCAAGTTCTGGTCACCTCAGCATTTTCGCGTCGTGAGCTGCGGCGATGGCATGTCCCGGCTGGGGCCAGCGCATGTGGGGTTGTGGGGGTGCTCGAGTTCGGTGGTCTGGGGGGCGGTGCGCGGTGCATGGGGGGGGGTGGTTCGAGGGCCGCCCAGGGACTCGTACGTTAATTGTGTTGTGACGCGGCGGACCTGTTCGGTCGGGTATGGGCTGACGCGCTTGATACCACGGCTCGCGAGCAGCGCACGGGCCCTCGAAGTCGACACAACCCAGTAGTCGGCGACCCGGTCGATCGGCTAGAGCACGGACTCGGGTAGGAGGAGCTGGCACAGCGTCCGCGGATGGGAGCCCGGCACCCAGGAAAGCGACTGCGGATGTAGGTGGCGGCGCAGATCAGCGCCGGAACCACTTTTGTCGTGGTGGGGTGAATAGGTCGTCGCTGAGTGGTTGGTCGACAGCGATGATTTCGACGTCGAATTCGATCCACGAAGGGTGTTCGATGCTGACGCAGATCCCGGTTTGCTCGTCGACGCGCACCAGTGACGGGGGTCCGGGTGCCCACAGGTCGGTTTCGTGGTCGAACTCGCCGATCAGTAAGGGGCAGCAGGGGCAGCGGGGATCGTATGCGGGGGTGGGTTGCGCGGTTGCTTGCAACGCGGGCCGGCCGTGATGTTCGACGCGGGTGACGTCGTGCAGGTCGACCGGGGTCACGTTCGGGTCGTCGCGGTTGTGGACGCGGTCTGCGAGTTCGATCGGGTTGAGCATGGCCACCCACCGGTAATCCTCGTAGAACGGCTGGTCGTAGTCGACGTCGATGCGGTCCGGCACCGCTTCGACGAGGCCGTCTTCGGCGAAGGCTGGCCGGATATCGGTGGGCCAGTGCCCCAGGATTTCCCCACCGCGGCCGTCGGACGTGTACATCGTGCCGGCGTAGGGCCGCCTCGAGGTGGCGGCCTCGAGGAGATTCCCGTCCGCGTCTTCGACCCGGAGATCGCCGGGACGGCGAATCCACGCGTGCCGCATCTCGCCGCCTCCTTCTCGCCAGCGGAACTCGATGCTGTGCCACAGCCACGGGGATGATCGGGCGAGGCGGCGCAGCCGTTCGACGGTCGGTGGTGTGGTCATTCCTCCATCATGCACCGTCTTTCGTGCCCGCCTCGGCGGGGTAGGCCCCGTTGCTGTGGTTGGCTGCGTGCGGGGCCGCGGGCGCGGTGTCCCGATCAGGGGGTGGGATGTCGAGGCTGGGGCAGGTTCTCGAAAGTGAGGGTCTTCAGCGGTGGGCGGCTACGTTTGTCGCTGTCTGGTTCGCGGTGTTGGTGCTGCCGCCCAGGGTGGGTTCGGCGGTAGACCATCCGACGGTGTGGCGCTGGATTGTCGTGGTGGCGCTGGTGGTCGGTGTCGTGGCGTTCGGGTACGACGCCTTCTCGCGGTGGCGCAGACATCTCACCGGCCAGGAGCCGGAGCGCTTCTTCGTTGCACCCGAGGAGGTTCCGGTCGCGAACGTGGAGGCGGTGATCGCGTCGACCGATGACCGTCTGGCGGCGATCAGGGCGCTACGCGAGCAGCATCCGGGTCTGGGGTTGAAGGCTGCCGCTGACCTCATCGATGCGGCGCGCGGCGGACGAGACTGAGGACACCGCGCTCGCCCAAGATGTGTGCAACTCCCGGGGGGCCGTCAGTACGCGCGCACACCTTCCGTGGCTGTGGGTCGACGGCGCGCGCGTTGTCCCCAGACGGCTCCACGACAGGGCACGTCGTGGAGCGGCTTCCGCTGAATATCGTGGGCGATCGGGCAGACTGCTGCGGTGGCACTTACGGAGAGGAGAGGCGCGAGGTCGCGGACGGAGTGGTTGACTGCTGCGTTCTGGGTTTTGACGTTCTTCTTCGCGTACGGTCTGCTGCTCTATTGGTGGCCGGCGTTGGTGTATCTCGCTGCCGGGAGTGTGCTGACTTACTGCTGGTGGCAGCGGCGTCGACACGGCCGGTTCTCGATCGTGTTCGGCTCGCTCTGCGCCTTGTCGGCGGTGATGACGTGGGCGGTGAGCGCGTGGGCGTTCCTGATACCGATCTCGATCCCGGTGGACAGCCTCGGGCATCGGCGGATGAATTGCGGCTCGGTCGTCAGTCCGGTGCCGGCTGCTGAGCTGAAGGTAACTGCCGGCGGAATGAGCGGGCCAGGGAGGCACCCGATACCGCAGAGCTGGATGGCAGAGACGTGCGCGGACGAGCTCTTCTTTCGCGGTAGCAGGGCGGCAGGCGTCGCGCTGATAGGTGTGTTCCTCGCTGTGCGCGCCTACGGGCACTTCTCGACGCCACGTTCGACCCAAGTCGAGGGCGCTGCATAGCTTTGAGGCGGGGGGCGGTCGCAGAGACGCTCTTCTTTCGCGGTAGCAGAATGGATGGACGAGCCCGAACCGGGGTACGAGGACGAGGACTAGCGATCGAGGTCGGCGAGATCGCATCCGGTGCGGCAACAGTTTTGCGCGCGCCTCACGCGAATTGGACCACTCACAACTCCGACCTGCAACACGATCAATCCCCGCCAAGTTCTTGACGCACGACAGCCATCACGCCAGCACATTGCCTGATACCCCGGACTCGTCAGATGCAGTTGGATCGCACTTAAATTCAGGTTCAGTGTGATGACCGCTTTCGGCAGGTCCCACCGGATGGTTGCCTCAGGTCCGGGTTCGGCGCTCGTGGCTGTCCCCAGGAGTGCGGTAAGTGCCACATCGAGGTTCGTGAACCCTTCATCCAGCAGCGGGACGCACCACTGTCTTAGGCGTAGCGTCATCTGCCACGTCCGAAACGAAGATCGAGATGCAGCGCATCGAACGGTTCCGCCTGTACATGTCCGCCTCCCGCCGGCTGACATGAAGGTTCGTTCGTATCGAGCCGCCAGCTTGCCTGGGTTCGACGAGCTCCCATCCGGCTTGTGCGCAGAATGGTTCCAGGTCGTCGACGGTCCAGGTCCTGTCGAATTCTGCGGTGAGGCGAGCGACGCGTGTGGCGCCTTCGATGTCGACGTGCATGGGGGATGCTAATTCCTCGGCATGTCCCGTCAGGGTCCGGCACTTGCGTGGTGCACGGGGGTCTGGCGTTGCGGGGCGGGTGCCGGCTACCGGTGGCGGGGTTTTGAATTGCGATGTGGCGCAACGTGTGTTGTGAATCGTGGTGTGGGTTAGGGAATGTCTGCGCGTGGCGTATGGCGCGGACGCGTGTTGGCTGGGGGAGTGTGTATTTCGATGTTTCAGATGTGTGGCGTTGTTGGCGAGTGCGAGTGTTCGGTGGTGGTTGCCCCACAAGGAGTACCGCTCACGCCTTCGTCACGCGCAGGGCCAGCTCGGCCACGCGGCGCAGCTGCTCCTCATCGGCGCCGTCGCGAGCGTAGGACGACAGGCCCACGAGGAGGGCATGGACGAAGGCGGCGAGCGTTTCGGCGTCGACGCTCGTTTCCGTGTCGATTGCGACTCTCCGCAGTTGGTCTGCGGTGATCGCGCGGTTCTGGTTGCGATTGCCGGTGAGCTCGGGTGCGGTGTTGACGAGGCATCCGCGCGGATGGGCTTCGCTGGCGTACTCCTGGCATGCGCGGTTGAGCATCATCCGCAGCACCTCGTGCGGAGTCGTGCCGGCAGTCCCGGCTGTGGTCACGGACGCGGGGTTGGCTTCATAGCGGGCGACGGCCTCCTTGAACAGGGCCTGTTTGTCGCCGAACGCGGCATACAGGCTCGGCGCGGAGATGCCGAGCTCCTGCGTGAGGTCGGCGATGGAGGTCTGCTCGTAGCCGTGCTCCCAGAACAGGCGTATCGCCTTGTCCAGTGCGGTGTCTCGATCGAAGCTGCGCGGCCGTCCCATGCATTCATTTTATAGGGGTCACTACAGATCTGCTAGCGTTCTGTATCGACCACTACAAAATGCGGTGGCCGGCGACCACCACGAGAGACAGGACACCTGATGACCCCCACCACTACAGACGTGACGACCGCCTTCCTCGAGGGCCTCGGCGCACAGGACCCGGAAAGAATGGGCGAGCTGTTCGCGGAGGAGATCGACTGGTTCGTTCCGGGCGATCCGGCGGTAGCGCACTGGGTCGGCGCTCGCTCGCGTAAGAGCGAGGTGCCCGACTACTTCCGTGCCCTGTGGGCCGCTCTCGAACCGGGCAAGAGCGTCGTCTCCGTCGAGGCTGTCGTCACCGACGGCGAGGACGCCGTCATCTTCGGTGCGTTCGACCACGTCGCAGCTCCGACCGGACGCCCGTTCCACACCGCCGTTGCGCTGCGTTTGACCGTGAAGGCGGGAAAGATCACGCGCATGCACCTGTTCGAGGACACGGCAGCGACGGCTGCGGCGTTCGCAGCCTAGGTGTACTGAGCCATCGGGCCGGTGACACTCGGGCTGCGGGCGTGAGTCGGTGGCTCGAGTGGAACCGGCCAGTATTTCCGTGCTCGGACGGGCTTGGGCACGGCAACGTCCTTGCAGGCCCCGGGGGAGCCGGTTCAGATGTCACCTACTCGGGGCACCAGCCCCGAGTGCTCGCGTCGGCAAACACGAACGTGCCAGCGCCACGTCTGCCATGCGGATCGTCACCAGGGCTGCGGTTCGGTAGAGGACGATGCAGCCGTTCTCCCGCAGCCCTCCTGCTCATTCCGCATGCCATCCGCCGACGACTTGCCGGGCACCGGCTGTGGAGTGCCGGACATCCTGTGTGGGCCTCTTCCGTTGCACTTCCTGAGTGACGACGACGCCAACCAAGACGATGACCAGGAGCGCACTGACAGCGACGCCCGGCAGTGGCGCGCCGACGACCCCGATAGCCACGCATGCGAGCGCTCCACCCACCAGGAGACCGCTGACCGTTCGTGTGGCCCGTAGCCGAAGTGCAGTTTGGGCAACGAGATAGAGGGCGGGTCCGCCGACGACCGCGATCATCTGTGCGGGCAACAGGCGGTCGCTGGGGTGTGCAATGACCAACTCGTCGCCGACTGCCGTCAGAATGACACCGGCAATGATCAGAACGTGCCCGTAGGTGTAGGAGTCACGGGCCAGTTGTGTTCGAGAAGATGATTCGGTGAGGGCGTTCTGGCCCAGTTCACGGGTCGAGGTGAAGTACAACCACCACAAGGCCGCAGTCCCGACGAACGCCCCGCCGAACGCGGTGACAGTCACGACGTCGAGCGGAAGGTCGGCCACGGTCGTGCCGGTGAGGACAATCGTCTCTCCGAGGGCGGCGATGACGAAGAGCCCGAACCGTTCGACGAAGTGGTCGGTGGCCAGATCCCATGTCTCGCCCGCCAACCGCGGCCGGCCGGGGACACGGAAGAAGAAGAGCGGCGCAGAGTAGTCGAGCGCCAGCGCGACGGTCCACAAACCCACGCGTGCGGCATCGTCCGCAATGCCGCCGGCAATCCAGAACACGCCGGCGACGCTCAGCCAGATGAGGATCCGGCCGGCTCGCTCGCGTTCGATCGTGCCTTTCGCGGCGACGACGAACGTCAGAAACAGGTGGCGGCCGACCTGGATCGAGACGTAGGCGCCGGCGAACAGCAGTCCTTTGCTGCCGAAGGCCTCCGGGGCTGCGATCGCCATGAGCAGGCTTGCGAGCATCAGTGCGATCAACAGGACGCGCACGGCGTCGGTCTCCGAGTCGAGCTCGTTGGTGGCCCACGTGGTGTAGTTCCACGACCACCAGACCGCGAGGAGGATCATCACCGCTCGGCCTGCGCCGGCCACGGTCAAGTGCTCCAGTAGCAGGTGGGAGACCTGACTGATGGCGAAGACGAACACGAGGTCGTAGAACAACTCCAGCGGCGCCGCCCGTTTGCCCTCAGGGTCGCCGCGTCGAGCCCGTCGCGTCACCAGGGGAGCACCCCGGCGCGGTCGGTGACCGTGCCGGTGGGCGTGTCGGCTCCCAGGGTGGCAATGCGCACCGCTGCCTCTGCGCCGTCCTCCACGCTGTGTCCGATCCGGCCGGTGAACTCGGTTGCAGTCTGGCCGGGGTCCACCGCGTTGAAGCGAACGTCGGGGATGGTCTTGGCGTATTGCATTGTCAGCATCGTGACCGCGCTCTTCGATGAGCCGTAAGCGGCGAGCGGGTACTGCGACTCGACTCGTTCCGGATCCTGGGTCATCGTGAACGACCCGAGTCCGCTGGTGACATTGATGACCGAGGGGCGAGTCGCGACCCGCAGCAGGGGCAGGAATGCGTGCGTGACGCGCACCAGCCCGAAGACGTTTGTTTCGTAGACATGGCGGATCTGGTCGGCTGTCATGTCCTCGGGTGGGGTGACTTCCCCGAGGATGCCGGCGTTGTTGACCAGGATGTCGAGGTGGCCGGCCCGCCCACGCAACATCTCGACCGCGGCGTCGACCGACGCGTCGTCGGTCACGTCCAGTTGGACGAAGTGAGCACCGAGTCGGTCGGCGGATTCGCGGCCGTTCTCGGCGTCGCGGGCTCCGATCCAGACGGTGTGGCCGGCCTGGACGAGGCGGCGGGCCACCTCGTAGCCGAGACCCCTGTTGCCGCCGGTGATCAGTGTGGTCGTCATGTTCCCTCTTTCGTGGCATGCGGTGGTGCCGGTGCCGCGCAGAGAAGTGCGCGGGGCACCGGCACCGTTCGTGATGGAAACGTTCGTGTCGTCCGGCAGTGGTGGCGACACTGCCGCCGCGGGGACAGTCCCGCCGACGAGGATTCCTCTAGTGGGAGGGCCGGAACGGGCGCAGCAATCGGATGCCGTCCTCGATGGAACCGTCGATCAGTTCGAGCATCTGAGGGACGAGTTCCCGCATCCGCGGTGCGCTCAGATGGGCGTCGAGCACCGCACGGTTCTCCCAACGTTCGTAGATGATGAACGTGCCCGCGTCGTCGACGATCTCGTGCGCCTCGTAGTCGATGTTGCCGGGGTCGTTCCGAGAGGGTGTGACGGCCGCGGCGATGAAGGCCTTCAGGTCGGCCTCTCGACCGGCTTTCGCGTGCGCTTCCCAGATCACGGTCACGTACCCGTCGGGCGTGGCAGTCATGTTCGTACTCGCATTCGTCTACGGGCTTCCGGGCCGGGGTGATTTGTTGGCTCCACCAGCGTCGCTCAACGTGGACGTGGCAGCTTCCGTCAATCGACTGCCATTTCGTGGCCGCGTCTACTCGAGTCCGGTCTTCCGTAGCAGGTGCGCCCGGCCCGCGGATCCCGCTTACCGAGTGGTCGGCGCGTCGGGAGGCAGGGCGTCGAGAGCGTCTCGGAGCGCGCCGCGGGAGGTGATCCCCAGCTTCGGAAACAACCGATAGAGATGTGACGAGACGGTCCGCGGCGACAGGAAGAGCCGCGAGGCGATCTGCGGATTCGACAGCCCCGTCGCTGCGAGCCTGGCGACCTCCAGCTCCTGAGGCGTGAGCCTTGTGCCGGCATCGCCGCGGGGAGCGCGCGCCATCCCCGTTGCGCGGAGCTCTGCCTTCGCCCGGGCCTCCCAGGGCCGGGCCCCGACCCGCTCGAATCGGGCACACGCAGCGCTCAGCTGCACTCGCGCCTCACGGGTACGTCCTCGTCTGCGCAATTCCTCGCCGTACGCCAGATGCGCGCGGCCGACCTCGAAGGGCCAGCGTTCGATGCCGGGCAGTGCGAGCGCCTCCTCGAACCGTCGGACCATGTCGTCGGGCTCCGACGTCATTGCGGTGGCCGCCGCCGCGCTCAGCGCCCATCGTGGTGACACGCGCTCGACACCCGTCGCGCACAGCGCCTCGGCGTGCCGTCGCGCCTCCACGGCGCGGCCCGTCCGTAGCGCCGACTCGACCAGATCCGTTGCAGTCCACAGTGCTTCGGGGTTGAAGCTCGGCAACGCGCCGGGTGGGCAGATCGCCGTGGCGTGCCGGAAGGCCGTGTCGAAGTCGGTAGCGCCGATCGCCGCGCGGGCAGCAGCCTGGTGAGCGCAATTCTCCAACCGCCGCAGCCTCCTGGGCGCCGACCAGCTCCAGATGTCCTGACAGTGGGCACGGCACGCATCGAGGTCGCCGCGTTGGGCCTCGACCATCGCCGCGACGTACCGGCCGACCTGACCGAACAGGTGGTAACCGGTCTTTTCACACAACGCGACGAGCTCGGCTGCAGCGTCGGCCGATGACTGCCATCGGCCGCTGTGCAGGTCGTCCAGAGCGACGAACATGAGCCCGGGCATGCTCGCTCCCATCGCGCCGTCATCGCGGACGACGCGAGAAACAGCCTCGCGGCAGCCCGAGAGCCGGTCGAGGTACGAAGCGGCCAGGGCAGTGCGAATGATGAGGTCGGCGTCGGCCTGGTCTTTCAGGTGGGCGATCTCGTCGTCCAGTCGACGGAGCATGTCGTCGGTGACGGACCCTGGGGCGTAGTGGATGCGCCCCACGGACACCGCTGCCGCGGGCGAGTCTTCGGGAAGCGGGCCGACGACGTCGATCAGGGGCCGCCAATGCTCGTCGCGTCCCGAGTAGTGGCTGGCGAGGGTCAGCGTGAAGAGCGCAGTCTCGAGCTCGCCACGCGGCAGTTCGGACGGGTCCACGCGTTCCTCGACCAGCTTCAGCAACAACGCGTGGGCGGTATCTGCATCGCCCTCCGTGACGAGCACCAGAAAGGCGGCCGCGGCGGACGTCGCCAGTGCCTTCGGCGGATCCTCGTGCATCTCGCGCATGATCTCGTGCGAGGTGTCCAGATGGCCGGCCACCCATGCGGCGATGTACGCCGCTCGGGAGAAGCGGCGTGTTCGGTTCCCCGAGTCGGGGCTCAGTTGGGCGGCTCGCCGCAGACGAGCGACGGCGCCGGCGGCGTCACCGCGCCGCAGACTGCTCTGCGCCGCAGTCTCGACGACCGAGGCCACCGCCTCGTCGGGCACCGTCGTGGCTCGCGCGAGGTGGTCACCGCGGCGTTCGGGGTGGTCGATCAGCGCATCGGCCAGGCGGTGGTGCGCGCTGCGCCGCTGCTCGCCGGTTGCGCCGTCGACCACGGCGGACCTGACCAGCGGGTGCCGAAAGCGAACGGTGCGAGCATTTTCGGCGACCTCGAGAAGGTGGTCACGTTCCGCCGGAGCCAGCCCGTCCAGTGTGCCGGGACCACCGGCCGCGGTGAGGAGAACGAGGTCGCCGGAGCCCTCGAGAGCCGCGAGCAGGAGCAGGTCGCGGGTTCTCTGCGGCAGTCGCTCCACGCGGGCCGCATACAGAGCGCGGACATCTCGTCCCTGCCCGCTCGTCCAACCCGTGCCATGGAGGTCCGCGGGCCCGGACACGCTGCTGGCGCCGGCGAACTCGAGCAGGGCGAGTGGGTTCCCTTGGGCCTCCCGTGCCACCGTCTGCAGTATTCGAACAGGGAGATGAACGAACCTTGTGGAGAGCAATCGCAGTGCGTCCGTGTCGTCGAGAGGCGCGACCACGAGCTCGGTGAGGCCGGTCGGCCGGAACGAGCCGTCGGTCTCGGGGCGCCAGGCTGCGAGAAGACCGATTCGGCGGCCCGCGAGCCTCCTGGCGACGAATGCCAACGTGGATCGGCTCGCGTCGTCGAGACTGTGGAGGTCGTCGACGACGACGAGGAGGGGTTGTTCCTTCGCGGCCTCGCTGAACAGCACCAGCGCCGCGTTCAGTACAGCGAGCCGGTCGGGCGCGGGGCCGATGCCGAGACCGAGCGCGACCTCGAGGACTTCCCTCACGGCAGAGGGCAAACCGTCGATCTCACGAGAGAGTGGGGCCACGAGCTCGTGGAGACCCGCGAAGCTGATGTCCGTTTCGTACTCGACGCCGCGGCCCCGGATGACCCGCATCGACGTCGTACGCGCAAGGTCGGCGGTTGCGTCCAGGAGCGCGGTCTTCCCCACACCCGGATCTCCGGTGAGTAGGACGGCCGCGCCATCCGTCGCCGCCCTACCGACGAAGTCTGTGAGCTCGGCAAGTTCGCGGTCTCTACCTACCAGTGCGGTCGGATCGACACCTACCGTCACCAATGTTGTCCCGCCTCGCACTCATCATGGCCCTCATGGTTGGAACAGCACTACGACCAGCCACGCGATCGAGAAAAAAGTACCGCACCGGAATCACCCACTCGTGCTCCTCATCGCAGAACCCTTCCGTCGTCGTCAGCTGCAGCCAGAGGTATGGACGGCGCAACGCCCGGAAACTCATCGGCATGACATGAGCGGTTCGTGCCTCGAAGGGGCCGGTTGCGGCCGCCGGGGCGCTGTGGATCACGATGACGGGAGACATATTCGATCGGTGGCCGGGCGGCAGGGGTGCCGCACTGCGGCCGCCGGGGACGAGGGAGCTGAGCATGGCGAGCGACGCAGAGCGCGCACTGGGACTGGCGGACGGAGCAGATCCGGCCGAGGTCAACGCGTTCCTCAACAAGGGTTTCGGGGAGGCGTTGGGCCTGGAGTTCACCGAACTGACCGCCGACCGCGTCCGCGCCCAGTGGAAGGTCACCCCCGCGCTGTACCAGCCGTGGGGGATCATGCACGGCGGCGTGCACTGCGCGGTGATCGAGTCCGTCGCCAGCATCGCCGCGAGCCTCTGGCTGGGGGACCGCGGTCACGTCGTCGGCGTGAACAACAACACCGATTTCCTCCGTGCCGCCCGGGACGGGGTCCTCTTCGCCGAAGCGACCCCGGTGCACCGGGGTCGCTCGCAGCAGCTCTGGCTCGTCACCGTCACCGACGAGCAGGAGCGCCTCGTCGCGCGCGGACAGGTGCGCCTGCAGAACATCACCGAGACGTCGTCGCTCGGCAACAAGTGACGCGGGGCCGGTCAGCCGGCCTCGCGTGATCGGTCGGCGTGACGCGATCGACTCTGCTCCTGCAGCTCGTCGATCGCGTTGCGCGCGAACACCTGCTGTTCGGTCGACGCCATCTGCGCGCGTCCGCGGCCGATGAACGAGACGGTCCACGAGATCACCGTCGACAGCCGGCTGCGGAAACCGATCAGGTACATCAGGTGGATCACCAACCACATGACCCAGCCGATGAAGCCGGTGATCTCGAGTTTGCCGACCTTGGCGACCGCGCTGTACCGGGAGATCGTCGCCATCGAGCCCTTGTCGAAGTACTTGAACGGCGGCCGGTCGCCGGGCGAAGCGCCGTCGAGACTCGCCTTGATCTGCTTCGCGGCGTACTTGCCGCCCTGCATCGCGACCTGGGCGAGGCCGGGCAACTTGTCGAGGGACATCATGTCGCCGATGACGAAGACGTTCGGATAACCGGGCAGGGTGAGATCCGGGTTCACGTGCACCCGGCCCGCGCGGTCCACCTCGGCCCCGGACTGCTCGCCCAACTGGCGGCCCAGCGGGCTGGCCTGCACGCCCGCCGACCACACCTTGCACTGGGACTCGATGCGAGTCTCGGAACCGTCCTTGTGCCGGACCACGAGCCCGTCCACGTCGACATCGGTCACCATCGCGTTGAGCTGGATCTCGACGCCGAGTTTCTCGAGACGCTCGGCGGCCTTGCGGCTGAGCTTGCCCCCGTACACCGGCAGCACCGCGGGGGCACCGTCGAGGAGGATCACGCGGGACTCGCGCGGGTCGATGCGCCGGAACGCCCCGGCCAGCGTGCGGTGCGCCAGCTCGGCGATCTGGCCGGCCAACTCCACGCCGGTGGGTCCGGCGCCGACCACGACGAAGGTGAGGAGACGGCGTCGTTCCTCGGGGTCGTCGGACAGCTCGGCCTGCTCGAACGCGCCGAGGATCCGCCCGCGTAGCTCGAGGGCGTCGTCGATGGTCTTCATGCCGGGCGCGAACTCGGCGAAATGGTCGTTGCCGAAGTAGGACTGCCCGGCTCCGGCCGCGACGATGAGGGAATCGAACTCGGTCACGGTCTCGCGCTCGAGGAGACGCGAGGTGACCTTGCCGGCCGCGAGGTCGATCGCCTCGACGTCGCCGAGCAGCACCTCCACGTTCTTCTGTTTCCGCAGCACCATCCGGGTGGCCGGCGCGATGTCGCCGACGGACAGGATGCCGGTGGCCACCTGGTACAGCAGCGGCTGGAAGAGGTGGTGCGTCGTCCGGGCGACGAGGGTGACGTCGACGGGGGCGCGTTTGAGGGCCTGGGTGGCGAAGAGGCCTCCGAATCCCGATCCGATGACCACGACACGGTGACGATGCGGCTCTGGCGAGGGGGTGCTCATGGCGCGCTCCTTCGGGGGTCGACGAAACGTGCTGACCCTTGTCACGGTAGCCGCCGCTCGGTCACGCGTCCTGCCAACTCGACCGGCCCCTGGATACGCCGATGGGCGGCGGGAGAGGCCCTCCCGCCGCCCATCGGGCCGACGTCACACGGCGCGCGTCAGGCGTCCTTGAAGACGCTGCCGCGGCGAATCAACAGCGTGAAGCCGATCGTCACCAGACCGAGCACCACCATCATGGTCGCGACGGTGTTGAGACCGCTGACCGTGGGGGCGGCGCTGCCGGCCGCCGTCGCCGAGGACGCGAGCAGCATCGTCGCGATCGAGGTACCGATGCCCTGACCGCCGGTGCGCAGCACCGAGTTGGTGCCCGTCGCCTCGCTGGTATTGGACTCCGGCACCGCCTCGACGATGAGGTTCGGCATCGCGGTGTACGCGAACGCGGTGCCCACCGACACCGTGATGATCATCGCGACCATGCCGGCGACCGAGTCGTGGAAGATGATGAGCATCGCGGAGCTGATCGTGAACAGCGTGGTGCCGAGCAGCATCGCCGAGCGGGACCCGACGGCCCGCGAGATGCGACCGCTGAGCGGGGTGCAGACGAAGCCGAACATCGATCCGATGAACGACAGCCAGCCGGCGTTGGTGGGGGAGATGCCCAGACCGAACGGCGCCGACGTGGGCGACTGCAGGATCAGCGGGATGATCATGGTGCTGATGCCCAGCGGGCCGACGGAGATCGCCAGGGTGGCCAGCATCGTGAGCGCGACCTTGCGGTCGGTGAACAGGCGCACGTTGACGATCGGGTCCGTCACCCGCAGTTCCCACAGCACCCAGAGCGCCAGCACCGCGATACCGCCGATGATGAGACCCAGGGTCTTGGCGTCCGTCCACCCCCACGCGCCGGACTTGTTGATGCCCAGCAGGACCGCGGCGATGGCCGGCGCGAACGCGACGGTGCCGAGGTAGTCCACGCGTTGCGTGGTGCCCACCGGGGGACGCCACGGCAGGACGAACAGCACCAGCAGCAGCGCCATCACCGCGTAGACGGCCGCGACGACGAAAATCATGTGCCAGCTGGCGTGGTCGAGCATGTAACCGGCGACCAGGAGCGACGCGGAACCGGCGGCGACCGCCGAACCGGAGATGACCGCGATCGCGACCGGCACCTTGATCGCCGGCAGGTGCTCGCGTGCCAGGCCGATGCACAGCGGGAGGATCGCGCCGGCGACGCCCTGGATGGCGCGCCCGACGATGATGCTGCCGATGCTGTCGCCGATCGCGCTGATGACCGAGCCGATGGCGGCCGCGGCCAGCAGGACCACGAGGACGCGCTCGCGGCCGTACATGTCACCGAGGCGGCCGCACACCGCGGCGGACGCCGCCGCGACCAGCAGGAAGGCCGTCACGGCCCAGCCGACCGTCGCGGCGTCGCTGTTGAACTCCTTGATGAACGTGGGGATGGCGGCGTACACCATCGACGTCTCGAACGCGCTGATGATCTCGACCAGCATGAGGACGCCGATGATCACCCAGGCGGGGCGCTTCCGGTTGAACCGGCCACGCGCCGGTGGCGCGCCGTCGGCGCGGGTGTCTGCAGTAGCTGTCACTGAAGTAGTTGTCCAGACTCTCGAACGGCCCGGGAATACGGGCGGTGCTGCGGGAAGAGCGAAGAATCGCGAGGTCATCGCGTCCACGGGCGAACGAGGCTAGAGGTGGGCCACAGTCCTGTTCCGTTGGTCACAGTGTGGCAACTCACGTCCCCGGCCCATCCGGCGTGCGCACTCAGTGGGACCGGGGCATGACGCAGGTCACCAAGACGACCTGCGGAAACGGGCATAACCCCTGGTCACGACCTCGCGTCGAAGTAGGGGCTCGTCGCAGGGTGGTCTCGCTGAGCGAGAGTGATGCACCGCGGGCGGGACGCGGCGTGCACGGCCGAATACCGACGCGTGGGTTTCTCGCGTGGCCCAGTCTTCCAGGCAGAACGCGATCGCGGACCCGAATCGGTAGAACTGCCGATGAACTTCGCGAAACGTCAGACGCCGTCGAGAAGGCGGTAGAGCGGGTTACGGGCCGCCGCCTCCCGCACGCCGGTCCCGGCGCCCTCCGTGTAGACCTGCGTGGTGTTCATCGACTCGTGCCCCAGCATCCGCATGAGGGTGAAGATGCTGACGTTCTCGTCGGCCATGTTGGTGGCGAACGTGTGCCGGAACTGATGGGTCAGGGCACCTTTGGCGCGTTCACCGTTGATCCCGGCGCGCCGGTAGGCCCGCAGCACGCGGTACTGCAGTGTCCCGCGGGTGATGCGCGCCCCGTCGGCGCCGACGAACAGGGGATCGCTACCGCGGAATCGCTGCCACACGGCCGCATCCGTAGGCACCCGGCGTTTGGTCGAGTCGGGAAAGCGCGCGGCGCGCGACTCCAGGTATCCCGTCAGGGTGGCCACCAGTGCCGGCTCCGCGGTCGCGACACGTTCCTTGCTGCCCTTGCCGCGCACGAGGATCACCCGCACCGCGTCGGTGCCCGCCTCGGAGACACCCCGCACGTCACCGATGTTCACGGCGATCAGCTCCGACGACCGCATCCCGGTGAGCAACGCCGTGAGGATGATCGCGAAGTCCCGTTCGCCCCACGGCCGGACACCGTCCCGGTCGTCCTCCTGCAGGGTCGCGATCAGCCGCGCCACGGCGTCCGCGGGCAGCGCCTTGGGGATGCGCTTGGCGGCCTTGGGTCGCAGCACGGCCGACATCGGGTTCGCGACGATCGCGTCGAGCGAGAACAGGAAGTCGCACAGGGTGTTCCAGGTGGACCAACAACGCCGGATCGACGCCACCTCGTGGGTGGCCGCGAACGACGCGAACGCCTGCTGCATCGCCTGCTTGGTGATCACGTCCACGGTGAGCTGTTGCGCCGGCACCCCGGTCTGCGCGGACAGGTGCTCGCAGATCCC
Organism: Rhodococcus sp. SGAir0479; assembly: GCF_005484805.1. NCBI lineage: Bacteria > Bacillati > Actinomycetota > Actinomycetes > Mycobacteriales > Nocardiaceae > Rhodococcus > Rhodococcus sp. SGAir0479. Next base: position 1,674,609 of record NZ_CP039432.1, on the reverse strand, counting down.
CGCAAAGTCCTGCCGGTACGCCTTGAGGGTGTGGGGAGACGGTTTGGCGGTGCTGCGGTGCACCAGGAATTCGCCGAACCAGGCGTCGAGAAGTCGTCCATCGTCGCTCACGCCGGTTCGCTCCAACTTCCTTCCTCAGCCACTCGTCGCGGACGGAACAGCACATGTGTTCGATCCGTGCGGACGAGTCTAGCGGCAGGCTGCGGCGCGCAACCGCGCCCGCGTCCCGGCCCCGAGCGATGCTCGCAAGCGGGGTGTAACCTCCGCATCCACACTTCACCCCCGAATTCACCCTTGGGGAACTTTCCCCACTGCCGCCGTTCTCTTAGATTGGTGGAAGCCAGGCGCACCCCCCGACGTGTGCCTGGCCCTAACGTTCCGATGTCCCCGCCGCGGCCAGTCCCGGCGGGGACATCGTCGTTTCCGGCCCTCCCGGCACCGCGTGTACGGTCCCGCGATTGCGGGTAGTCGTGCAGCGAATCCGGCCCCGGTACGGGCCGCACTCGACGAGGAGGCGAACGATGGCGACGTGTGAGACATGTGGCAACGAATACGACAAGGCGTTCACCGTGGTGATGGGCGACCGTCGGGGCATCTTCGACAGCTTCGAATGCGCCGCGCACGCAATGGCACCGGTGTGCGGGCACTGCGGATGCCGCATCCTCGGCCACGGTGTCGAGGACGAGAGCCGCATCTTCTGCTGCGCCAACTGTGCGCGGAAGGCCGGCCACGAACAACTCGTCGATCGGGCGTGACCGGGGCACTCACCGTTCGAGCTGACGGCGCAGCGACGCCAGGGAACGGGCCAGCAGCCGCGAGACGTGCATCTGGGAGATGCCCAGTTCCTCCGCGATCCGGCTCTGGGTCAGGTTCCCGAAGAAGCGCATGACCACGATGCGGCGCTCCCGCTCCGGGAGCGCGTCGAGCGCCGGCCGCAGTGCCTCACGGTCCTCGACGGCCGCCAGCTCGGCGTCGTCCCCGCCCAGCGTCTCGCTGAGCGGATGGGAGTGGTCGTCGCGGGACGTGCCGGCATCGACGGAGTCGGTCTGGTACGCGTTGCCCGCCGCGAGACCCTCCGCGACGTCGTCCTCGCCGATCCGGAGATCCGCCGCGATCTCGCTCCGCGTCGGGGTGCGTCCCAGGCGCTGCGCCATCGTCATCGTGGAGCGGGTGACCTCGAGGTGGAGCTCCTTGACGCGGCGCGGCACCCGAACGGCCCACCCCGTGTCACGGAAGTGCCGGCGCACCTCACCCAGCATGGTCGGCACCGCAAAGGACACGAAGTCGGAACCTACGCGCAGGTCGTAGCGATTGACGGCGTTGACCAGACCCACACGGGCCACCTGCACGAGGTCGTCGTGGAACTCGCCGCGGCCGTCGAAGCGCCGTGCGATGTGGTCGGCCAGCGGCAGGCAGCGCGTGACGACCGTGTCGCGGAGCCTGCGATACCGGGGGTCCGTGCGGTCGAGGGTCGCCATGGATTCGAATACCGGGCCCACGTCCCGGTACCTGTCGGTGTGCTCGACCGAGCGACTCACTCGATTGCCCAGTCGAGACGACGCACGGAGTGCGGATGCTTCACGTGTCCTCCTGACGCATCGGGAAAGACAAGGATGCGTTCATCGTACGTCGGGCTCGGGCCCGCGGCGCGAGTCCGAGCGGCTCATCGTGCGCAGGCCGTCCGGTTTGAGAAGTGCCGAATCGGGGCACTCCGACAAGGATGAGCGAGAAGACCGAACGCCGCAGCGAGCCGCCCGCGGCCCGGGCGCACCGCCGTGAGTCGGACGGCGCCGCGCCGTTCGTGCCCGAGTCTGCCGGACTCGGGCAACTCGCCGAGGCCGCCCGCAGTTGTCGAGGCTGCGGCCTCTTTCGTCCCGCGACGCAGACGGTGTTCGGGGCGGGTCCCGCCACGGCCGAACTGATGTTGGTGGGGGAGCAGCCCGGCGACGCCGAGGATCTCGCCGGCTCGCCGTTCGTCGGACCGGCTGGCAAACTGCTCATGCGCGCGCTCGCCGACGCCCACATCGATCGCCGCCGGATCTACCTGACCAACGCGGTCAAGCACTTCAAGTTCACCCGTGCCGAGCGCGGCAAACGACGAATCCATCAGAAGCCGAGTCGCGGCGAGGTGGTGGCGTGCCGTCCGTGGCTCGTCGCGGAGATCCGGGCCGTCCAGCCGAGAGTGCTGCTGTGCCTGGGCGCAACTGCCGCACAGTCGCTGCTCGGACCGTCGTTCCGCGTCACGGCGCACCGAGGGGAGGAGCTCCGTATCGACGACTACAGTGTCTCGGCGGCGGGGCAGCACCCCGTCGTGTATGCCACCGTGCATCCGTCGTCCATCCTGCGTGGTTCGCCCGAGGATCGCGACGACGCCTACGCGGCTTTCGTCGCCGACCTGCGGACGGCCGCCGCGGCCTGACCGGTCGAGCCGGAGGTAGACGCAGCCTCCGCCCGAAACGTCTTCTCGGACATGGATATTCGTCATTATCCATGAGAGTGGAGCGGGCCTGGAGGCGGCGGTGCGGGGCAGTGCGGTCCGCCGCGTACACCGTACATCGCAGTGACGCCGGCTGGGCTGCTTGGATTACGTGGACAACGCGAGAATTCGACGGCAACCGACGCGTCGTCGCAGACGGGTGCACGCTGCGGACGAGTCGACGCGTCGAATCCGAATGCGACGTGGATGCCGGTGCACAACGCGGTCACGCACCGGAGCGCGTCGGTGCGTCGAGTTCGGACGGCCGTCGGATCGGTGCGGGCGTCGGTACATCGACGATGTCAGGTCGGCGGTCCGAAGCGCATCCGGAACGGGCGGGTCACGTGCTGCGTGATGCCGGAGGTTCCACCGGCAGGGAACGGATCCGAAGCGCGCTCGGCACAATACGGCGATGTCGCCAGGAGTGCGTGCGGTCGGTCGAATGACCTAAGCCCGTTGGGGGCTCAGTGAGTCCGGGCGGTCCGCCCGGGCTCTCCGGGGAACTGCCCAATCTGCATTACTTGACATAATGTGGATTATCGGCGAAACGGTGACCTGGCGATATCACGTCGTGACGCCCGCGCCGACTTCCGCGCTGACACTTCGCACCCTGACGCGTCGCACGCAGCAACTGAAGTATTTCCGTTCACGGCGCCGCGACGCGTTTGCCTCCTCGGGTCGCGCGACGTCGTTGTCGCGACGGTCGCGTGCCCGTCGACGCGTTCGTATCGAGCGGGCAGAATTCACCACCACTGTCATCGACGCGCTGCGTCGGGTTCCGTTGTCCGTGTGGGCTCGGCGGCTCCTGGTGGCGGCCGGATCCCGGACTCGCCGAGGCTGCCGAACTGATGACGCCCCCTCCCTTGCCTTCCCACGCCCGGGCCTGAATACGTCACAGTGACGAATGCGGGCGGTGCCGCCGGACGTTCGAATGCGTCCAACAAACGATCCTTCGGCGTCTTCTCTCCGGGACGGGAAAGTTCTCCGAGAATTTCCTTCACGCCACGCCGTTCGTCGCGGATACTCCTGATCATGAAGACCGTTGGAGTTCGCGCGGCAGTGACCGCCGCCGTCGTCGCGACCGTCGCCGCAGTGTCACTCGCGCTGCCGGCCACCACGTCCGGCGACCCGGCGAGCTCCACGGTGCGCTATGTCGCGCTCGGTGATTCCCGAGCTGCCGGACCGTCACTCGACCGGATCGCGGCGACCAACGGCTGCAACCGTTCGGAGCTCGGCTACCCGAACCTCGTCGCGCGCGGCGTGCACGCGACGTCCTTTCTCAACCTGTCGTGTTCCGGGGCGCGGACCGAGAACGTGACGAACACGCCGCAACAGACCTCCACCGGCGCGATGGCTCCGCAGATCGACCGGATCCCACCGGACACCACGCTGGTGACCCTCAGCATCGGCGGGAACGACCTGCGCTGGCCCACACTCGTCTCCCGCTGTTACACGAGCGGTCCCGGTGCCGATGCGCGGTGCCGCACCGATCCGGCGTTGACGCTCGACGCGGCGGCGGCGCTGGCGGATCTGGCCCCCAAGGTGTGGTCGACACTCGTGGCGATCCGGGCGAAGGTGCCGTTCGCTCGGATAGTCCTCGTCGGGCACGGTGGACTCTTCGGTGACCGCGGGTGCTGGCCCAATCTCCCGCTCAGCGACGCCGACGCCGCCTGGGCCACGGGGTTCTTCGCGACGGTCAACGGGGTCCTGGCGACGGCGGCCGCGACCGCCGGCGCCGAGTACGTCGACGTCGTTCCCGGCACCCAGGGGCACGACGCGTGTGCCGCCCCGGATCGACGATGGTTCGAGGGACGTCAGGCCGGTCCGTCCGCGAGCCCACTGCATCCCAACGCCGCGGGCATGGCGCACATGGCGCAGCGGGTGCTCGACGTGGTGCGTCGCTGACGGGTCGGGCCTATTGCCTGGACCGCTACCGTGCGTTCGGGGCCGCCGCGAAGAACATCGCGATCGCGCGGGCCCCGGGGTCGACGACGCCGCGGGCGTGCTCTCCGACGTAGCTGGCCCGTCCGCGCCGGGCGACCATCTCGCGGGTGGACTGGGCGCCCTGTTCGGCGGCGTCCCGCGCGGCGGCCAGCGCGGGCAGCACGTCGTCCGAGCGCGCCGCCGCGGCCAACAGAGCCTCGGCGGCCGGGACCATGGCGTCGACCATCGTCTTGTGTCCCACCTCGGCCTTGCCGAGCCGTCGGACGGCCCGCGTGGCGGTGTCGCATGCCGCGGCGAGCTCACCGGCGGACACGCCGTCACCGCCGACGTCGGCGAGGCGGCCGAACCAGAGTCCCAGCAGCGGCCCGCTGGTACCGCCGGTGTCGAGGAAGGCGTCCGAGACGCGGGTGAACACCTCGCCGGGGCGGTTCGGGGGGTGCGCGTCGAGTTCGGCGAGGGCCACCCGCAGGGCGGAGCGCAGATTGAAACCGAAGTCGCCGTCGCCTACCTGACGATCCAGGTCGGTCAGCACGTCGACCTGCGCCTCGACGTCGGCGGCGAAACGCCGGATCCAGTCGCGGGTGGGCTGCAGCTGCAGGGCGGTCATGTGCCTCTCCTCGTCTCCGGTCACCACGTCAGCGCGGGGGTGCGTACCGGGGCGTCCCACAGTTCGAGCAGGTCGTCGGCCGCCCGGACGAGGGTGATGGACAGGCCGTGCATGTCGAAGGAGGTGACGAACGACCCGGCGATCAGCCGGGCGTGCCCGATGCCGCGGCGGTCGAGGGCACGCGCCAGTTCCCGGGCGGCGATGGCCAGTTCGAGTTCGTGGGTGGCGCCGAGGCCGTTGACGATCGCGATGGCGTCGTCGCCCGAGGCGATCCGTCCTGCCGCGACGAGCTGGCCGACGAGGTCGTCGATCAGCTCGTGCACCGGAGTGAGGGGGCGGGTGCCGCGGCCGCGTTCGCCGTGGATTCCCACACCGAACTCGATCTCGTTCTCCCCCAGCTCGAACGACGGCCTACTGTGCCCGGGGGGTGTGCCCGCCCGCAGTGCCACCCCGAGTGTGGACGAGGACGCCACGACCCGGCGGCCGAGGTCGGCAACCTCGCGTAGCGTGTCCCCGCGTTCGGCGGCGGCCCCGCAGATCTTCTCGACCGCGACGACCGCCGCGGTGCCGCGCCGGCCCGGACCGTCCGGCGCGAGGTCGTCGGTGGCGAGATCGTCGTCGACAACCACCATTTCGACGGCGCGATCCCCGTCGAGCAGCTCGGCGGCGATCGAGAAGTTCAGGATGTCGCCGGTGTAGTTCTTGACGATCAGCAGTGTCCCGTGACCGGTGTCGACGGTCTCGATCGCCGATCGCACCTGAAACGCGGTGGGGCTCGAGAAGACGGCTCCCGGTACCGCGGCGTCGAGCATGCCGGTACCGACGAACCGGGCGTGCAGCGGCTCGTGCCCGGCCCCGCCCCCGGACACGAGCGCCACCTTGGACGGGCGTTCGCCCGCGCGCACGACGAATGTCGGATCGGTGTGGCACACGAGGGCATCCGGGTACAGCAGCTGCAGTCCCTCGAGCGCTTCCCGGGTGACGTCCTCGGGCTCGTTGACGAAGTGTCGGGTGGTCATTGCATGCTCATTCCCCGGATCGTCTCGTCCCAATCCTCGGCGGTGTGTCGACGTCCCCGGATGATCGGGGCTTCCGTGGAACAATGACGGCGTGTCCCCCAGCTTCAGGCCGGGTGAGGGCCCGGGCCCCGCGGATCGACTCGGCAGGCACGAGTTGGTCGATCGGTCGTGCCCCGTGCGTGCACGTCTCGCGGACCTGACGCAGGCGTTGGTCGAAGTGTCGGCCGGGGAGGATCTGCGCGAGATCGCGCGCCGGATCGTGGTCGCGGCCCGAGAACTGACGGGTGCGCGCCGTGGCGTGATCGAGGTCGGTGACGGCGGCGGCACGCACCTGGCACGCGTGACCGTCGGGGACGACGGTACGGGCGGACGGGACCGTGGTGGGCGTGCGGGTGCGCCGGCGGTACTGGAATTGCCGATTCGGTTGCGCGAGAGCATGTTCGGGACGCTTCGGCTGGTGGGCGCGGAACGCGACGGGGAAGACGGCGGAGCCTTCTCCGTGGAGGACGAGGCGCTCGCGGACGCGTTGGTCACCGCGGCCGCGACCGCGCTCGACAACGCCCGGCTGCGTGAGCTGTCGGAACGACGACACCTGCGGCTCGCGGCGCTGCACGAGGTGGGCACGGCGCTGCTCGCGCCGACCGACGCCCGGCACGCCCTCCAGGTCGTCGCCGACCGGGCACTGGAACTGACCGACTCGGACCAGTCGTTCCTGGCCATGCCCACCGACCCGGAGGAGGCGCCGACGGACGTCGCGGACCTGGAGATCGCGGTCGCGGCGGGACCGGAATCCGCGCGGCTCGTGGGGAGTCTTCTGCCGGTGATGCGCTCGAGCACCGGCAGGGCCTTCCGGATGCGGGCGCCCTGCCGCGCGGACAGCCTCGCGTACGCCCCGTTCGATCGGGCGCTCGAGGCGTTCGGTCCGGCGCTGATCGTTCCGCTGCCGGCCGCCGACGGCGTCACCGGGGTGCTCGTGACGCTGCGCCGGCGGGGGCGCCCGTCGTTCGAACCCGATCAGCTCGCCCTCATGACGGCCTTCGCGGATCAGGCGGTGCTGGCGCTGCGGTTGGTGGCCGCGCAGCGCGAGAGTCGCGAGCTGGTGCTGCTCGCCGACCGGGACCGGATCGCCCGGGACCTCCACGACCATGTCATCCAACGGCTCTTCGCCGCCGGGTTGTCGCTGCACGGCACGTTGAGCCGGGTGTCCGCGCCCGAGGTCCGGGCGCGGATCGACGGGACCATCGACGAGTTGCAGGAGGTGGTGGCCGACATCAGGACGGCCATCTTCGACCTCCACGAGGGCGCCGACACGCTGCCACTCGGACAGCGGCTGCGCCGAACCGTCGCGGACCTGACCGCCGACACGCCCGTCGAGGCGGACGTACAGGTACGGGGGCGCCTCGCAGACCTGTCCCCGGTGGTGGCCGATCACCTCGACGCCGTGGTGCGGGAGGCGGTCAGCAACGCGGTGCGGCACTCGGGTGCCGACACGATCCGGGTGGCGGTGGACGTCACCGATCGTGTGACCGTGGAAATCGCGGACGACGGGTGCGGCGGCGGAATTCCGCGACCGTACGGAGGTCTGGACAATCTCGCCGCGCGGGCCGCGGAGGTCGGCGGCGCGTTCGAGCTCGCCTCGACCGGCGGGCGCGGCACCCGGGTGGTGTGGACCGCCCCGACGCTCGACTGAACGGAGGGACATGTCATGACGGCCGAACGCGCGGAGTTCGACCCGGAGTGCGAGCTGTGCGCGTTGACCGGCACCACGGGGACGGAGTGGCTGCTGATGTTCACCGGGTTCGACCCGGTGCACGAGGGCACCCGCGAGGCGTTGTCGACCCTCGCGAACGGGTACATGAGCGCGCGGGGTGCGCTGTCGGAGTCCCGCGCGGACGGCGTCCACTATCCCGGGGTGTACGTGGCCGGGTGCTACAACCGGCTGACGTCGCGGGTCGACGGGATGCGGCACGAGGACGAGAGCCTGGTCAATCTGCCCAACTGGACAGCCGTCACCTTCCGCGGTGAGGGCGGTGACTGGTTCTCCCCCGCGAGCTCGTTCGAAATGCTGCACCACCATGTCGGGCTCGACATGCGCGGCGGGGTGCTGCTGCGCGAATCGGTCGTGGTCGACGGGCAGGGCCGGCGGACCCGGATCCGCCAGCGCCGGATCGTGTCGATGGCCGATCCGCATCTTGCGGTGGTCGACACCGTGCTGTGGCCGGAGAACTGGTCGGGCACGCTGGCGGTGCGGTCGGTGCTGGACGCGAACGTGCGGAACTCCAACGTGCCCGATCTGGCGCAGTTCGCCGACCGCCATCTCACCGAGGTGGCGGTCGGCGGCGTCGGGCCCGACGGGGTGTGGCTGCGCGCCCAGACCAGCCAGTCCCGCGTGCAGGTGGCGGAGGCGGCCCGCACGCGGGTGCGGGTGGACGGGCTGGGGGTACCGACCACCCACACCCGCCGGTTCGAGCTGGACGCGGTGGCGGACCACGTCGCGGTCGAGGTGCGTGCCGGACAGTGCGTCGAGGTCGAGAAGGTCGTCGCGGTGTACACGTCGCGGGACCGCGCGATCTCCGAGCCGCTGGCGGCGGCGCAGGAGTCGGCGTTGTCGGCGCACGGTTACGCGGACCTGCTGGCCGCGCACGTGGAGGCATGGGATGCCCTGTGGCGCCGGTTCGAGGTGTCGCTGGGTGCCCCCGTGCGTGCGCGGCAGGCCACCGACGTCCAGATCTTCCATCTGCTGCAGACCCTGTCGCCGCACACCGCGGACCTGGACGTGGGGGTGCCGGCGCGGGGGCTGCACGGTGAGGCGTACCGGGGGCACGTGTTCTGGGACGACGTGTTCGTGTTTCCCGTGCTCAACATGCGGCTGCCCGAGCTGACGCGTGCGCTGCTGCTGTACCGGTACCGGCGTCTGCCGCAGGCCCGCCGCCTGGCGGCCGCGCAGGGCTTGGCCGGGGCGTTGTTTCCGTGGCAGAGCGGCAGCGACGGCCGGGAGGAGACCCCGCGCGTGCTGTTCAACCCGCGGTCGGGTCGCTGGATGCCCGACCACTCGCGCCGCCAGTATCACGTCAACCTGGCTGTCGCGTACAACGTGTGGCACTACTGGGAGGCGACGGCCGACCTGGGTTTCCTGGCCGCGTTCGGTGCCGAGCTGCTGGTGGAGAACGCGCGCTTCTGGGCGAGTCTGGCGGTGCACGATCCGGTCGACGACCGCTTCGACATCCGCGGCGTGATGGGCCCGGACGAGTTCCACGACGGGTACCCGGACCGGCCGGGCACCGGCATCGACAACAGCGCGTACGTCAACGTGATGTGCGCGTGGTCGCTGGCGCGGGCCCTCGACGCCTACCGCATCCTCGGTGAGAACGAGGACCTCGGGCTGTGGCAGCGACTCGACGTGGGCGCCGACGAGCTCGAACTGTGGGACCGGATGCGCCGACGGCTGCGGGTGTGCTTCCTGTCGAACGGGTTGCTGGCCCAGTTCGAGGGGTACGAGTCGCTCGCCGAGCTGGACTGGGACGCCTACCGGGCGCGGTACGGCAACATCGGCCGGCTGGACCTGATCCTCGAGGCGGAGGGCGACAGCTGCATCCGGTACCGCGCGTCGAAACAGGCGGACGTGCTGATGCTGCTGTACCTCTTCACCGCCGAGGAGTTGACGTCGCTGCTGCACCAACTGGGCTGCCCGTTCGATCCGGCGACGATCCCCGCGACCGTCGAGTACTACCTCGACCGGACGACGCACGGGTCGACGCTCAGCCGCGTCGCGCACGCATGGGTGCTCGCGCGCGGCAACCGGCGAGGTTCGTGGCAGATGCTCGGTGAGGCACTCGAGGCGGATCTGTCGGACACCCAGGGCGGGACGACGCGGGAGGACGTGCATCTGGGTGCGATGGCGGGCAGTGTCGACATCCTGCAGCGGTGCTACACGGGATTCGACATCCGCGGGGACGTGTTGTGGCTGCACCCGCTGTTGCCCGACGAACTCGAGGTTCTCGAGTTCGACATCCGGTACCGCGACCACTGGGTGCGTCTGCGCTGCGACCACCGGGAGCTGACGCTGTCGACGAAGGCCAGTGCCGCTCCCCCCATCCGGGTCAACGTCAACGGCAGCGAGTACGAGGTGGCCGCCGGCCAGCAGATCTCGGTGGGGACCGCGCAGCGGATGCGGCCCGACCCGTCGATGACCGGAGGTGTGTGATGGACCGGGCGACCAACGGGGTGGCGGACGCCGGACGGGGTGCGGTGGTGGTGGGCGTCGACGACTCCGACGCGGCCTTCGACGCCCTCGACTGGGCCGCCGGAATCGCCGCCCTGCGCGGGCTGCCGGTACACGTGGCGCACGCGTTGCCCACCCCCGGCGTGTACATGAGCGAGGCGTCGGCCCTGATCCAGGCGGGGTTCGAGGAGCGCCTGCAGGAGTCGGCGCACGAGGTGCTCGCCCGCGCGCGTGAGCGGGTGACGGCCGCCCACCCGGACGTCGAGTGCTCGGCGGGCACCTACCCCGGTCCGCCCGCGTCCGCATTGCTCGAGGTGGGTGCGGAAGCGGAACTGCTGGTGCTGGGAGCCACGGGGGCGGGCGGTCTCGGCGGCGCACTGGTCGGATCCACCGGGCAGCGGGTCGCCCAGCACGCGCGGTGCCCGGTGGTGATCCATCGGGGCGGGCCCGGGGCGGCCCACGATGCGCGGCCGGTCGTCGTCGGCGTGGACGGAAGCGCCGCGAGCGCCCGGGCGCTCGCGGCGGCGTTCGAGTACGCGGCCCTGTTCGGGGCGCCGTTGGACGCGGTGCACGCGTGGGGTCCGGATCGGCCGGTGCACCGACACGGGGCCTTCCGGTTGGTGGACTGGGCCAAGGTCGAGGCGGAGGAGCGTGCGGTGCTGGCGGAGGCGCTCGCGGCGATGCGCACCCGCCACCCCGGCGTGCCGGTCGACGCGCGACTCGAGCGGCGGGGCGCGGCGGCGGCGTTGCTCGACCACGCGCAACGCGCCTGCCTGGTGGTGGTCGGGAGTCGGGGGCGCGGACGCCTCCGCGGCGCCCTCCTGGGGTCGACGAGCCAGAACCTGCTCCATCACGCGCCGTGCCCGGTCATGGTGTGCCGTCCCCCGCGGGAGTGACGAACGGCCCTCCCCCGGCGCCGCGTCCCGCGGTCGAATGAATGTGCAGCCGATCCCGCGGCTGCAGGACGACGAGGAGTGGCCATGTCCAGTGTTCCCGCCCGCCGCAGGTCCGTCTTTCCCGATCTGACCGAACTGTTCGACGCGCTCCCGGTGACGGGCTTCCGTCCACCGTTCGGCGGCAACCTCATTCGCGTCGAGGACCGTCTCGACGACGACAAGTACGTGCTGCGTGCCGAGTTGCCGGGCCTGAACCCGGAGGACATCGAGGTCAGCGTCGAGGACGGCCGGCTGAACATCGCGGCCGAACGGACCGAGGAGACGTCCGAACGCGGACGGTCGGAGTTCACCTACGGTTCGTTCAACCGGTCGGTGACGTTGCCGCCCGGCGCGGACGAGGACCAGGTCGAGGCCAGCTACACCAAGGGGATCCTCGAGGTCACCGTCGGGCTCACGACGCAACAGTCCGGAGGCCGGAGCATCGAGGTCAAGCCGGGCGACTGACCGACCGGCCGTCGCCGCGGACGACGAGCAGCGGCCCCGTGACCGTGTGCAGCAGCGCCGTGCTGGTGGACCCGAGGGTCATGCCCAGGAATCCGCCGCGGCCGCGGCTGCCGACGACGATGAGACGCGCTCCGGCACCGTGCAGCAACAGGTTGCGCACCGGCCGGTCCTGCACGACGAGCGGCCGCACCGCGACGTCGGGGTACTTCTCCCGCCACCCGGCCAGGCTCTCGGACAGCGCCGCCTGCTCGGCGGCCTCCACCTGGGCCCAGTCCAGCCGCTGCCGGGCCTGCGCGAACGGCAGGACGGCCAGATCCCGGTCGGACCAGGCGTGCACCGCCACGAGTTCGGTGCCGTGCAGCGACGCTTCCTCGAAGGCCGCACCGATCGCGGGTTCGTTCGCCGCCGAGTTGTCGACCCCGACGACGACCGGTCCGTCCAGTGGTGGCTCTCCCGGCCGGGGCCACCCGGGCACCACCGCGACCGGACAGCGCGCGTGCCGGGCGACGGCGGAGGTGACCGACCCGGCCAGGCCGCTGGTGAATTCGCCGAGGCCGCGGGTGCCGAGCACGAGCATGCGCGCCGACTCGGAGTGGTCGAGCAACAGCTGCGCCGGCGGCACCGGCGACAGTTCGGTTTCCGGCGCCAGCTCCGGGTACTCCCGGGACACGAGCTCCCGCGCGTCGTTCAGCGCATGCTCCCCGGCGATCCGCAGATCGTCGACGAACGGTGACCCGAGCCCGATGCCGCCGGCACCGACACTCGCCAGCAGCAGCAGGGGGTCGCCGCGGAGCGCGGCCTCGTGGGCGGCCCAGCGGACGGCGTCGCGCGATGCGGCGGAGCCGTCGACGCCGACGACGATCGGAGAAGGGGTCATGGGGCGCTCCTCGAGGACGGATCGGGGCGGGGCTCGGTCAGTGCGCGGACGAGTTCGAGCCGGGTCACGGTGCCGACGGGTGCGAAGCCGTCCGCGACGGCAACAGCGTACGTCGCGGTGTCGGCCGGCGCCGCCGCAACGCGACGGATGTCGGTGTCGTGTGGCCCGGCTGAGGGGTTCATCGGTGAGTCTCTCTCGCGATCAGGTCCGCACGATCATGAGCGGACAGGTCGCGGAGTGCAGGAGGACCCCCGAGGTGGAGCCGAGCAGCATCCCGGTGAAGCCGCCGCGGCCGTGGCTGCCCACCACGAGCAGATCCGCGTCCGCGGCGACGCTGAGGAGTTCGTCTGCGGCGTGGCCCCGGACGACGGTGCGCGCGACCGCCGTTCCGGGGTAGGTCTCCGTCCAGCCCGCCAGACTCTCGGCCAGTACCGCCTGCTCGGCCACCTCGACCTCGTCCCACTCCAGGCGGAACTGATCGTCGAAGGCAGTGGACATGTCGAACTGCGACCACGTGTGGACGGCGTGCACCCGCGCGCCCCGCAGCGCCGCCTCCTCGAACGCGGCCGCCAGCGCCGAGCGACTGTTGTCGGTGCCGTCGACTCCGACCACGACATCGCCTCCGGTCGGGTGTTCCGTCGACGCCCGGATCACGACGACGGGACAGTGTGCGTGCGCGCCCAGTGCGACGGCGACCGATCCGGCGAGCGCGGCGGTCACCCGGCCGAGCCCGCGGCTCCCGACCACCATCATCCGCGCCGACTTCGACGCCTCCAGCAGCGCCGGCCGGGCCGGGCCTTCCAGCACGTCGGTGGTGACCGCCGTCGGAGCCGGCTCGCCGGCGCTGCACGCTGCCGCAGCGGCCGTGTCGAGGCCGGCGTGCACGGCCCGGTCGCGGTCGATGAAGTAACTGGGCGGCAACCTGATGCCGTCCCCGTACGGGGTCGGTGCGCCGAGCGCCGAGACGATCCGGAGGGGACAGCCGTGCAGTCCGGCTTCGCGGGCGGCCCAGACGGCCGCGGCGTACGAGGTCGCGGAGCCGTCGATTCCGGCGACGACGGGTCCGTCCGTGCGAGCGGATGCATCGTGGGACCTCCACGAACTCGAATGCCCCCATCGTCGCGGCGCCCGGTGCGTCCGGATAGAGCCGAAGGTCCCCGCGCCGCTGTCCCGGGGCGCGTCCGGGCGGCGTCGGTGCGTCGTACCATCGGGTCGTACGCGCCGCCGGGAGGTGCAGCGATGTTGTCAGTGTTCCTCGTCGACGATCACGAGGTGGTGCGCCGCGGCCTCGCCGCACTGGTCGACGCCGACGACGACATGTGCGTCGTCGGCCAGGCCGAGAACCGGTCCCAGGCCCTCGCGCAGATTCCTGTCGTCAGACCGGACGTGGTGCTGCTGGACGTGCGCCTGCCCGACGGCAGCGGACTCGATGTGTGTCGACGGTTGTGTGCCCGGATGCCCGAGGTGCGCTGCCTGATCGTGACGTCGTTCCGGGACGCCCGGGCGATGCGGGACGCTGCGGCCGCCGGGGCCAAGGGTTACGTCGTCAAGGACGTGCGCGGTATGCAGTTGGTGGAGGCGGTGCGGGAGGTGGGCGCCGGACGCTCGCTGCCGCTCCCCCCGGAGGCGCCGCCGCGGCGCCGGGACGGGTTCCCGAACAATCTGACGGCACAGGAGCGGCGGTTGCTCGAGCTGCTCGGGGAGGGCCTCACCAACCGGCAGATCGCCGAGCGGATCTTCCTGGCCGAGAAGACCGTGAAGAACTACGTGTCCCGGATCCTGGCCAAACTGGGCGTGGAGCGGCGGACCCAGGCCGCGGTGTTGGCGGCGCGGTTCGCGGGCGGTCCGGGCTGACACCCCAGGTGCCGGAGAGGCTCAGGACTCGTCCGCCCAGCGCGCCACTGCGGCTGCGGCCGCGTCCCGCACCTCCCCGGAGGTGTCGATTCGGGTGGCGCCGGGCCACGGGTCGGCGCGTCGGGCCATCGTGTTCGCGACGTCCGGGGTGGCCTCCGAATCGTGGTCGCGGCCCGTCACCGCCCGCTCGCGCAGTCGAAGCTCGGTCACCCCCGCCGGCGCCGTGCACTGGATCGGCACAAGATCCGCCAGGTGGGCCGCGGCCACATCGGCTGCTCTCTGCCGCCGAGCGGCGTCGGTCCACGACGCGTCGAGTACCACGCTCTCCCCGTGCGCCAGGGCGTGCGCCGCGCGCGCGAGCAGCGCCCCGTACACCCGTTCGGTTGCCTCCTCCGCGTAACGCCCCCGGCCGTAGCCGGGATCCGGGTCGCGGAGCCGCGCGTCCGCGAACATCTCCCGCCGCACCGCATCACTGGACACCAGAACCGCACCGACGGTGTCCGCGAGCGCCCGCGCGACTGTGGACTTGCCGGTCGCGGGCAACCCGCCGACGATCGCCAGCCGGACCGTCCCCGCCGCCAGGTGTTCCTCGGCCAGTGTCGTGTGGCGGCGGGCGTCGTCCGCGGACTCGACCCGTCCTTGCAGGTAGCGGACACAGTCCACCTTGGCTCGCATGAATGCCCGGTAGGCGACGTAGTGGTGCCGCAACGACGTGGGCGCGGGGTCCGTGGCCGCCGCGGTGTAGCGCTCGAACAGCAGCGCGGCCAGGTCCGCACGGCCGAGGTACTCGAGATCCATCGCCAGACAAGCAATGTCGTCGATGCCGTCGAGGTAGCGGAGCCGGTCGTCGAACTCGAGGCAGTCCAGGATCCGGGGTCCGTCGGGCAGACGGAAGATGTCGTCGGCGAGAAGGTCGCCGTGCCCGTCGACGATGCGGCCGGCATCGATCCGCGCGGTGAACAGCGGTGCCCGTCCGTCGAGGTAGCGCAGCACCTGTCGCTCGATCCGGCCCAGCCGGTCGTCGCCGAGAACGGCGGAGCCCAGGTCGCGGGTTTCGCGCAGGTTGTTCTGCCACCGCCGCCGTACGGCGGCGGTGGTGCCCTCGGCGTCCACGTCGGGTCCGCGGCGAGCACGGGCATGGAACCGGGCGACCAGCCCGGCGATCGTCCCGACGAGGTCCTCGCAACCGCCGGCGTCCACGAGCGTGGACAACCGGGCGTCCTCCGGCATCCGCCGCATCACGACCAGGGGCTCACCGGCCTCGGCCGCGCCGTCCGGGTCGCCGAGTTCGACGACCCCGAGGTAGACGTCCGGCGCCAGCCGCCGGTTCAGCTCCACCTCGCGAGCACAGACCGCTCGCCGAGCCGCGCGCGTCCGGAAGTCGAGGAAGTCGGTGCGAATGGGCTTCTTGGCCTTGTACACCCGCTCGCCGAGCAGGAACACCACACCCGAGTGCGTCTCGTGCAGCGCCGCGAACAGCTGGTCGTTCGGCGGCTGCGGCGGCGCGGCGTTCAGTCGGCCTCGCCGTGCTCGTCGTAGTGGCCCTCGTGTTCGGCGTGCCGGTGACCGTCGTGCAGGTAGTCGACGTGATCACCGTGCTGGACGGTCTCGTGGCCACAGTTCTCGCCGTGGACGTGGGGATGATCGGACGGATCGTGCTGATGATGCTCTGACGAAGTCATGTTCCCGCCTCTCGGTCGGTTCCACTGTGCACCGTCCACCGTAGTGCCGAGCCCCCCGCGAGGTGGCCGATCCGCGGCGGCCCGAAGATCAGCGGAAGCGCTCCGCGTCCCGGGCCATGCGCACCAGCCGGTCGGCGAGTTCGCTGAGCTCGGAGTGGTCGGCCTTCTCGTCGATCGCGGTGGCCACGTCCTCGGCGGCGCACCGCAACTCGAACATCCGGTCCGACAGCGCCGACGCCTCGTCCGGGCTCAGTACCACCGCGTCGGCGGAAATCGAGGTCCCCTTCACCGCGTTGCGCTGCTCGTAGGCGCGCTGGCGGCACGACTGCCGGCAGTAGCGGCGGCGCCGCCCGACGCCGGCCGAGGCCACGTCCCGTCCGCACCACATGCACGCGACGGGTCTCCGGGAAGCAGCCATGGTCGAACACCTTACTGCGGGCGGCGGGGCCGGCCCCGGTAAGATGGTGCGGCCGCATCCACGGGGGTCCCGGGAACGAATCGGGATTTCGGCACGTTGTAGATGGTTGTGAACGCTCGGTGCGCCGCCCACGGCGAACTGGCGCGGCGGAAGAACGAAGAGAGGACACACCATGGCAGATCGCGTACTTCGAGGTAGCCGGCTCGGTGCGGTGAGCTACGAGACCGATCGCGACCACGACCTGGCACCCCGCCGCATCGCCCGGTACCGGTGTGACAACGGCGAAGAGTTCGACGTGCCCTTCGCCGACGATGCGGAGATTCCCGGTACGTGGCTGTGCAAGAACGGCCTCGAGGGCACCCTGCTCGAGGGCAGCGCGCCCGAGACCAAGAAGGTCAAGCCGCCGCGCACCCACTGGGACATGCTGCTCGAGCGTCGGTCGGTCGAGGAGCTCGAGGAGCTGCTCAAGGAGCGCCTGGACCTGCTCAAGGCCAAGCGCCGGGGCGCCTAGAAGGCACAAGCACCGGGGCGCCTGAAGGGCGCCTGGCCGTCACCCGCTGTACTGTTCGGCGCCGCCACCGATGATCCGTGGCGGCGCCGAGCTGTTTCCGGACCGAAACAGCCGTCACGGGCAGTTGCGTGGAGCCGGTTCCCCGCGGAAACGCGCGTCGAGGTAGTCGAGCGCGCGGGGCGCGCCCAGCACCGCGGTGGTGAGGTGGTCGGGACTGGGGAACAGTTCCGACTGGATCGTCGCCCCGGCACGGCAGTACCGCTGCACGGTGGCGTCGATGGAGTCGACGGGGATCAGTGCGTCGGTGGGGCTGTGCCACTCGAAGATCGGTGCCGTCGGCACCCCCGGATACACCTCGACGCTGTTGTCGTCGAGGACGCGCTGGACGGCCGGGCTGTCGAACAGGCCCGTGGACGTGGCCACCTCGTCGACGCTGCGCCCGGCGCCGGTCGCGAGGATCTGATTGGTGCACGCGTTGGCGATCGCATCTCGCATCGCCAGACCGCGGTCGTTGAGCTGCTCCCCGATCGGCAGCTCGTCCGGGTACTCGCGTTCGAGGCCGATCGCGGCGGCGAGCGCGAGGCCGAACACCGGGTGCGGTGCGGTACCGAGCGCGCGGGCCATCTTTCCGAGGTTCATCGGGACCCCACCCTGGGCGACGCCCACGATGTTCAGTTCCGGCGCGTACGTCGGGGCCAGTGCGGCGGCGAAAGCGGTCGCCATGCCACCTCCCGAGTACCCGGCCATCGCGACGGGACTGCCCGACAATCCCAGCTCGGGCGCCCGCTGTGCGGCGCGGATACCGTCCAGCGTGATCTGGCCGCCGAGCCTCGCCGCGCCGTACGCGCTGGTCGGGCCCAGATGATCCGGTAGGGCCACCGTCCAGCCGCGGGACAGGGCGACGTTCAGCGCCGGTGCCTCGCGGATCATCAGGTCCGGGTCGCCGGTGTACAGCGCCCGCGAGGGTGCGCAGCGGGTGCCGAGAGCGTTGACGATGTGCTGATAGGACAGCAGCGGGCCGTTCGGTTGCCGGTTCGGCGGCGAGAGGACGGTGGTGACTGCTGCGATCGGCCGCCCCTCGGAATTGGTGGAGCGGAACTCGAGCTGCCACACCGCCGTGTTCGGGAAGGCCGCCAGCGCCGGCATGGGACGGACGGCGAGCACGTCGCCGTCGGACCGCTCGCCGAGCCCGGCGGGCGCGGTGTAGAACGGGTCCTGGGCGGCGGCCGGGTACACGGGCGCGGCGGCCGCGGCCGGAGCGACCCAGCCCGCCAGCGCGAGCACAGCCGCAAGCGCGGTCGCCCCCCGCCGCAGTCGGTGTGGCAGTGGATTCGACACGCGTTTCGACCCCATCGGCATTCCCCTCCGAATTCGTCCGCAAACCATGCAATTGCACCGAACGTCGCATTCGGTGCACGCTCGACGCCGCGGTCCGAATGTGACCGAACGGCGACCAAGCCTATGCGACGGCCGAGGGCTGCACGGTCCACTGTGCGAAATGTCTTGTGCCCGACGATCGTTGAAGTGCCCTTACTCTTCACTCGACTGTCGCGCAAACGAATCGGGACACTTCGGAAACGTCCGTGATCCGCCCGTCATCCATCGCGGCGAGACACACGATCGTGCTATTTCGAAATTCGCCGATGATTCGCCACACCTACGCACGCGTGACATCATGGAGAGAACGCACGCAGTCGGTGGACACGGCTGACGCGGGGGTTCCGGAGTGAACTGTCGCGCCGGTCCAGCACACGTAAGGCGGGGTGGCGCAATGGACGACACCAGCGGCTCGACACGGGCCTTCACCTCAGAACTCCCCTCGAACGGGTTTTCGGTCGAGCAACCGGATCTCAGAGACCTCCGGGCCGAACTCGACGCGATCGATGCACGTCTGCTCGAGGACATCCGGGCCCGAATCGACGTGTGCGTCCGCATCGCCGACGTCAAGCGTCGTCAAGGAATTCCCATGATGCAGCCGCATCGGGTGGGACTGGTCCAGGACCGCGCGGAGCGGTATGCCCGCGAGAACGGCTTGTCACCGGACTTCCTGCGGCGGTTGTACGAGGTGATGATCACCGAGACGTGCCGGGTCGAGGACGCCGTGATCGGCTCCGACGGCCACCCGACTCGCACATCGAGCTGATAGCCATGTCGACGCGAACGCTGCTCATCGACAACTACGATTCGTTCACGTACAACCTCTACAGCCTGCTGGCCGAGGTGAACGGGCGCCCGCCGGTCGTCGTGCACAACGACGCGGACTGGGGTGGGGTGCCCCTGGACGAATTCGACAACATCGTCATCTCTCCCGGCCCGGGGCGTCCGGATCGTAAGCGCGACTTCGGAATCAGCGCGCGGGCGCTGGCGAATCCCGAGCTGCCGGTGCTGGGCGTCTGCCTCGGACATCAAGGTCTGTGCCACCTGTTCGGCAGCGCCGTCGAGCTGGCGCCGGTCCCGATGCACGGACGGCTCTCGGCGATCCGGCACCGCGGCGAGGGCATCTTCTCCGGCATCCCGTCCCCGTTCCAGGGGGTGCGCTACCACTCGCTCATCGTCGGGGACCTGCCCCCGGAACTCGAGCCGTGGGCCTGGACCGACGACGATCTGCTGATGGCGGCGCGGCACCGCCGGTACCCGTTGTGGGGCGTGCAGTTCCATCCCGAGTCGATCTGCACCCAGTACGGACGCGAGCTCCTCGGCAACTTCCGTGACCTCGCGCCGGGCCGCGCCGGTTCCGGACCGTCGCGGGAAGCTGCCTGCCCCGCCCCCGTACCGAAGAACGAGAACGGCGCAACCGCACCGGGATACGTCGTCCACAGTCGCCGGGTGGATCGGGCGGTGGATCCGCAGGAAATCTATGCGCGGCTGTTCGCGGAGGGGACCGACAGCTTCTGGCTGGACGGCAGCGCCGCGAACGAACCGGAATCCCGATTCTCGGTGATGGGTGACTGTTCCGGTCCCCTGGCCGAGGTCGTGACGTACCGGGTGGCGGAGACGACGGTGTGCGTGCATCGGCCCGGACGCCCGGTCGAGCGGGTGCACCAGCGGTTCTTCGACTACATGGACGAGCAGTTGCGCGTCCGGCAGATACCTCCGGTGCCCGACCTGCCCTTCGCGTTCGGACTGGGCTACGTCGGCTACCTCGGGTACGAACTCAAGGCCGACGCCGGCAGCCAGGTGGTGCACACGTCGCCTACCGACGACGCGGCGTTCGTCTTCGCCGATCGCGCCGTCGTGGTCGACCACCTCGACGGCGTCTGTTACCTGCTCGCGCTCGGCGAAACCGCCGACGACCCGCGGGTGCCGGCGTGGTTCGAGTATGTCGAGGCGCAGATCCGCGACCTCGACGAGGCGGTGGCGTCGCCTCCCCCGCGTCCCCTGGTGAAGCTCGACGACGACACGAAACCGCGGATGCGGCACGGGAACGAGGAGTATCTCGCGCTCATCGGACAGTGCCTCGACGAGATCCGCTCCGGCGAATCCTACGAGGTGTGTCTGACGAACGAGGCGACGGTCGACCGGGCGATCGATCCGCTCCGCAGCTACGAGACGCTGCGCGAGATCAGCCCCACCCCGTACAGCGCGCTGCTCCAGTTCTCCGGCGTCTCGGTCCTGAGCGCGTCCCCGGAACGGTTCCTGCGGATCGGCGCCGACCGCGTCGTGGAATCGAAGCCGATCAAGGGCACCCGGCCGCGGCACGTTCATCCCGAGGAGGATGCCGCACTGCGCCGGGACCTGCTGGACAGCGAGAAGGACCGGGCCGAGAACCTGATGATCGTCGATCTCGTCCGCAACGATCTGTCCCGGGTGTGCGCCCCCGGTTCCGTGCACGTCCCGAAGCTGTTCGACGTCGAGACCTACGCGCCCGTGCACCAACTCGTGTCCACCGTGCGGGGCACCCTGCGCGACGACGTGTCCGTCGTCGACTGTGTGCGGGCGGCGTTCCCGGGCGGGTCGATGACCGGGGCGCCGAAGCTGCGGACGATGGAGATCATCGACAAACTCGAGGAGGGCCCGCGCGGTGTGTACTCGGGGGCCATCGGGTACTTCTCCCTCACCGGCACCGCGGACTTCTCGATCGTCATCCGCACGATGGTCGCGACCGACGACCGCGTCACCTTCGGGGTGGGCGGCGCGATCGTGGCGCTGTCGGATCCCGCGGAGGAACTCGAGGAGACGATGGTCAAGGCGGTGACCATGCGGCGGTGCCTGACGGCGACCACCCGCGAGACCGCCGCCGCGGGAAGCGATCCGGACGAGGTCGGCGACCGATGACCACCCACACCACACCCGCCGTCGCCGACGTCGTGGTGGTCGGCGGGGCCGGCGCGGTCGGGGGCATGCTCGCCGACCTGGCCCGGTCCGGCGGTGATTCGGTGACGGTGATCGACCGCGTCCGACCCGCGCGGGACGAATCGTCGGCGTTGCAGGGGGACGTCACGGCGCCGTCGGACGCGGTCCGGGCGGCGGTGGCCACCGCCGACACCGTGATCCTCGCGGTCCCCGACGACGTGGCGGCCGCGGCGATCCCGCTGCTGGCCACGCTGGCCCGCCCCGACGCTCTGCTGGTGGAGACGTTGTCGGTCAAGACTCACATCCATCGGGTACTGCGCGAATACGCCCCCGACCGGCCCGCGGTGGGTATCAACCCGATGTTCGCACCCGGTCTGGGAATGCCGGGGCGGCCCGTGGCCGCGGTCGTGCATCGGGGCGGGCCGGCGGTCGACCGCTTCCTCGGCGCCGTCGGGCGGTGGGGCGGGAGGGTGGTGACTGTCGATGCCGCCGAACACGATCGGGTCGCCGCCGCCACGCAGGCACTCACCCACGCCGCGGTGCTCGCGTTCGGCCTGGCCCTCGCCGATGCCGGACTCGGCATCGACACCTTGGCAGCCACGGCACCACCACCGTTCACCACCATGCTGTCCCTCCTGGCCCGCGTCGGAGGCGGCGCGCCCGCGGTGTACCACGACATCCAGGCCGGCAACCCCGAGGCCGCGTCGGCCCGCCGCGCGCTCGCGGGCGCGCTGTCGCGCCTCGCCGACACGGTCGAGCACGGCGACGACCACGAGTTCGCCACTCTGATGGCGGACGCCGTCCGCCCGCTCGGTGACCGACAGGCCGATTACGGCCGCGCCTGCGCGGCGGTGTTCGCGCACCTGCCGCGATTGCTACCGGAGGAAGGCGGTCGGCCATGACCACGGATCCGTACACGGACGAGGCGGCCACCCACGAATCGATGCTGCGGCTGCCGTCGCTGCCGTCGTTCGATCCCGGCGACCCCGTCGAGAGCGCGGTCATCAGGTCCCTGGCCGGCACCTGGCCTCGCCGCGCCACGGTCAAACGCCGCGAGCCCGACCTCGACGACCTATTCGACGCCGCCAGGGCCGACTACCCCGCCGGGCTCATCCCTTTCCGCGACGACGACCGGTTCACCCGGCTCGACGAGCCCGTACGGGCACGGGTGCACGCGTGGGCGTGGATTGCCTACAACAAGAACGTCATGGACGT
Organism: Rhodococcus sp. SGAir0479; assembly: GCF_005484805.1. Taxonomy (NCBI): domain Bacteria; kingdom Bacillati; phylum Actinomycetota; class Actinomycetes; order Mycobacteriales; family Nocardiaceae; genus Rhodococcus; species Rhodococcus sp. SGAir0479. Next base: position 1,652,091 of record NZ_CP039432.1, on the reverse strand, counting down.
CGAGCAGTACGTGGTCAATCCGGGTTTCCGGCTGCTGTCGCAGGACGCGTTCGGCACCGGTCTCGGCGACACCCTGACGGTGTCCACACTGCAGGCCATGGTCGACGAGCAGTACCACACGCTGATGCATCTCAACGCCAGCGCGCTCACCCGGCGGCGACGCGGATGGCACATGCCCGAGGCCCGACTCCCCTACGGGCCCACGGTTCGGCACCATCATGCGGCGGTCGCAGCGGCCGACACCCCTCGTGAGTCGGCGCTGCTGAGCCTGGCGTACACGACCGTCGCCGAGACGTCGATCAGCTCGTACCTGGGACTGATGACCGACGACCTCGAGTTGCAGCCGGTCAACCGCGCCACGGTCGTGTTGCATCGACGCGACGAGTACTGCCATTCGTCCATCGCCGGCGAGCTGCTGAAGATCGTGTACGAGCGTCTCTCCCGGGACGATCGACACGTCTTGCTGTCCGGGCTGGCCGCCGGGCTGCGCGCTTTCGAGGCCAACGACTACGCCACCTGGAACGCGATCATGGCGGCCGAGAACGTCCGTGACGGTGCGGCGTTGGTGTCCGACGCCGCGCACGACGCAGAGCGGCGGAAGCTGGTCCAGGACTGCAGCGCGATCCACCGGCTCTGCGCCGACCTCGACGTCGTCGGCGAGGTGCCGTACGAGTGGTGACGAAGTCCCCCGGTGGTCAGTTTCCGAGGAGATCGTTCAGGTCGTCGGCGTGGTCTTCTTCCTCGGCGAGAATGTCCTCGATCAGCCGACGGGTGGTGGGGTCGGCATCGCCGATCCAGCGGACGATCTCCTGGTAGGTGGTGATCACGATCCGTTCGGCCACCAGGTTCTCCTCGAGCATGGTCCGGATGTCGGTGTCGTCGGGGGCCGCGTACTGCGTGTGGGCCCGCTGCACGAGTGTCGCGGGGTCGAAGTCGGGCTTGCCTCCGAGCTGGCTGACCCGTTCGGCGGCACGCAGCCCGTGCTGCATCTCCTCGTTGGCGTGTTCGGTGAACTCGGCGGCCACCTGGGCTCGGTCGATTCCGCTGGCGGCGATCGCGTTCTGCGTGTAACGCATCACGCACACCATCTCGGTGGCAACCACCTGGTTGAGAACGTCGATCAGGCGGTCCACCTCGGCCGTGTTCCCCGAGGTGAGGGCGCCCCGGGTCATTTCCTTTCGTGCGTCCTCCCGGATTGCGGTGACGTCCAGTTCGAAAGCATTGGTGGTCATAACGATTCTCTCTCCTGTTCTCGTACTGCACTCGGCCCGTGAAGGCGGGAGTCCGAGCGATTCTGCGGGGCAAAGGTTTTCGACGGTTCGGTCGGCACGGTCACGGCGGCGGGAGACGGCACCGACAGTCCGCGGGGCACGGCTCCACCACGTCGATGTCGACGCCGCGGCGCGAGAGACGGCTCATCAACACCTCGCGGCGGCCCGCCGTGCTACCGAGATGGCAGAACCGCCACAACACCAGCGTATCGCCGGGCCGGACGCAGTCCAGCAGTTCGACGAGTCCCGGTGCAGGGGTGCCGGATTCGTCGATCCGCTCGATCCAGATGCGTCGGCAGCCGGCCTGCTCGAACAGACTCGTCTGCCCGCGGGGAACGGCGTCGCCGGCGACGGTCTGCGCGTATCCGAAGACCGTGCGCGATCCGGTCGCTGCTGAACCATAGTGTCGTGTTGCGTTGGAATGCAATGTGATTGCGGATCCCGCGCTGCTCATGGGCACCTCTTCTCATCGCCGTGCACGTGTGCGTCCGATGGGTCATCATACGTAGGACATCATATGTCGTACGTTCGTTCTTGCAGAGGAAGCGAGGTGACATGCCAATCGAAAGACAGGCCCCCGGCGACCCCCGCGTCGGCCGGTCGTTCGTCTCCCCGAAAGCGGCAGTAGCGAGCCCGAACGCGCTGGCCACCAGCGCGGGAGTCGACGTCCTCACCCGCGGTGGCACCGCGGTGGACGCCATGGTGGCGGTCAATGCCGCACTGGGCGTGGTCTATCCACACATGAGCGGGCCGGGCGGCGACGCCTTCTGGCTCGTGCACGACAGCGCCTCCGGGCAACAGCATGTCTACAACGCCAGCGGTGGTGCGGCTCTGGACGCGACCGCCGACCGGTACCCCAAGGCAGTGCCCTCGCGTGGCCCCGGGGCCGCGCTCACCGTCCCGGGCGCGGTGGACGGCTGGTGCCGGACGCACGAACGGTTCGGCCGGCTCTCGCTCGCCGACTGTCTCGCCCGCGCCATCGAGTACGCGCGTGACGGGTTTCCGGTCAGCCCCGGTTTGGCTCGGTACACCGCCGGCCACGCCGATCTGCTGACCGCGGTGCCGACGACGGCGGAGACGTTCCTGGGGACGGCCTTCGCGCCGCCCCGCACCGGTGACACGCTGTCCAATCCCCGATTGGCCGAGACCCTCGAGGCGATCGCGCAGGACGGGCGCGCGGGTTTCTACGAAGGACCGGTCGCGCAGGAGATCGGCCACTACCTGCGGACCCACGACGGCGTCCTGTCGGCCGAGGACCTGGCGGCGCACACCGGGGAATGGGTCGAACCACTGCGGGTGCCGTATCGGGGGCGGATCGTCGTGGTGCCGCCGCCCACGTCGGAGGGCATGGCGACCGCCCAGATCCTGGGGATCCTCGATCGCCTCGACGTGGCGGGCATGAAGGACGATCCGGTCGGCTACGTCGACACCCTCGTGCGCGCGACCGCGCTCGCGTTCGCGGACCGGGACCGGTATCTGGCCGATCCCGCGTTCCACGAGGTCCCCACAGCGGAGATCCTCGATCCGGAGTACCTCGCCGCCTGCGCGGCCCGGACACAGGCGACCGGAATCGTGCCGCCGGAGAAGCTCCCTCGGGCTGCCGGCGACACGACGTTCAGCTGCGCGGTCGACGCGCAGGGCAACGTGGCCGCCGTGGTGCAGAGCCTGTACTGGGAATGGGGCTCCGGCGTGGTCGCCGGAGACACCGGCGTGCTGCTGCAGAATCGCGGCGCCTACTTCTCACTGGACCCGAACAACCGTGACTGCCTGCAGCCCGGGAAGCGGCCCGCCAGCACGTTGACCAACGGACTGCTGGTCTCACCCACCGGTCCCGAACTCGTGTTCGGCGCCATGGGTGGTGAGGGCGAGCCCCAGACGCAGGCCGCGCTCGTGACCCGGATCCTCGATCACGGCATGTCGGTGCAGGAAGCGATCGACGCCCCCCGTTGGTTGTTGGGCCGGACGTGGGGCGAGACCCGGCGCGGACTGCGCCTCGAAGCGCGCTTCGGCCGTTCGGTGGCCGACGACCTCACCGCACGCGGTCACGAGAACGTGAGCCTGGCCGACGACTACGGCGACGTCTTCGGGCACGCGCAGGCAATCCGTATCCACTCCAACCGGCTCGAGGCCGCGTCCGATCCCCGTAGTGACGGCGCCGCTTTCGGCCTGTGACACCACCGATCTGCACTCACCCCCAGAAAAGGAGAAGAACGCACATGTCGCACGACCAGGTCAATCCGATCCCCGAACCGATCCGAGGCGACGAGGGTGCCACCGACCCCGGGCCGCGGGACCTGTTGCGGGACGCCGAGCAGCCGGACATCTCGATTCCGCCGAGCACCGATTCCGGGACGATGCAGAATCTGAAGTTCTCGTTCTCCGACTCCCACCGTCGGATCGAGCCGGGAGGGTGGTCCCGTGAGGTCACGGTCCGCGAACTTCCGGTCTCGACCACCCTCGCCGGCGTCAACATGCGACTGAAGCCGGGCGGTGTCCGAGAACTGCACTGGCACAAGGAGGCCGAATGGGCCTACATGATCAGTGGCTCCGCCCGGGTGACGGCGGTCGACGCGCAGGGACGCAGCTTCATCGACGACGTCGGCCCCGGCGACCTGTGGTACTTCCCCTCGGGCATCCCGCACTCCATCCGCGGACTGGCCGACGGGTGCGAGTTCCTGCTCGTCTTCGACGACGGCAGCTTCTCGGAGAACAGCACCTTCAGCATCACGGACTGGTTCTCGAGCACTCCCCCCGAGGTGCTGGCCGCGAACTTCGACATCCCCGAGGAGGCGCTGCGCGGCCTGCCGGCCGGCGAAACGTACATGTACCAGGGCGAGGTTCCCGGCCCGCTCGAGGACGAGCGGCGCGCCACCATGTCGCCGGCCGGGGAGACACCGCACGCGTTCACGTACCGACTGGACGCCCAGGATCCGGATTTCGAGGGCAGCGGCACGGTGCGGATCGCGGATTCGTCGAACTTCGAGGTCTCGAAGACCATCGCCGCGGCCCTGGTCGAGGTCGAGCCGGGCGGTATCCGGGAACTGCACTGGCACCCGACGAACGACGAGTGGCAGTACTACATCTCGGGCGAGGGCCGCATGACGGTGTTCGCGGCGGAGGGACACGCTCGCACCTTCGACTACCGGGCCGGCGACGTCGGATACGTCCCGTTCGCGATGGGTCACTATATTCAGAACACCGGCGACACGCCGCTACGGTTCTTGGAGATGTTCCGGTCCGATCGGTTCGAGGACATCTCGCTGAACCAGTGGATGGCTCTGACACCGCGCACCCTCCTGGAGGAACACCTGCGTCCGGATGAGCGGTTGATGCAGTCCTTGTCCAAGGACAAGCGACCGATCGTCAAGTAGGGGTTGCGGCTGTCGGGTGCCGCCGCGGACGAGCGACACCCGACAGCCCGACCAGAGGATCCGACCATGGCACTTCGACCGCACCGCCCAGTTTCCCTGGTCGCGGAGACCATCGACGCGTTGCAGCGCGAGGTCACCTCGGGGAACTGGGCGGTGGGGGCGCGCATCCCGACCGAGACCGAGCTGGTCGAGCAGCTCGGCGTGGGGCGGGGCACCGTTCGCGAGGCCGTCCGCGCACTGACCTACAGCGGAATGCTCGAGGTGCGGCGCGGCTACGGCACCTTCGTCCGGTCGGACACCGAGACGAGTGACGCGTTGCAGCGCCGGTTGCTGCAGTCCGATCATCACGAGGTGTTCGAGGTGCGTCGCGCGCTCGAGGTCGAGGGAGCGATCCTCGCGGCGCAACGGCGGACCGACGACGACCTCACGGTGATCGAGGAGGCGCTGCGACGGCGGACGGCGGCGGCGCGGAAGGTCGACATCGAGGAGTTCATCGCCGCCGACATCGCGTTCCACCAGGCCGTCGTCCGCGCGTCCCACAATCGGGTACTCACCCAGTTGTATTCGGACTTCGAGCCCAAGCTCTCGGCGGACCTCAAGCGCCAGTGCGCCGCGTCCCCCGAGGGCACGCTGCCCGACGTCGATCACCACAGCATCGTCGAGGCGATCCGCGCGCGGGACACCGAACGGGCCGCGCAGGCCGCGCTCCGGTACCTGACGGAGGCGGAGCCGTCCGATCCCGAGGAGACCGGGGTGCGGGAGAGGGTCGCCCGGCTGCGGAGCGAGCGAACGCCGTAGCGGACCGGTCTTTGCCCGACGGACCGGGACACGTCACCGCGTCGCAATTGTCCGTTTCACTGGGTTGTCGACGATGGACGAGTTCCCCCTGCCGTCGATGTCGAAGGAAAGCCCCGTGCTCAGGTCCACGAAGATGTTCACTACCGCGGGCGTCGCAGCCCTCCTCCTGGTTTCCGGCGTCGGCACCGCCGCGGCGGCCAGTCTCGGATCTCTCGCACCCGGGACACCCGAGCCGGCCGACCCGATGCGGGCGTGTAGCGAGGCCGAGGCCGAGCCGGTGCAAACGAAGGCGGTGTTCAACGATCCTGTGGCGGGCGACCCGGCGGCCCTCATGACCGCGCTGTGCTCGCTGATCAAGCAGGCCCCGGCCGGCTCGCAGATCCGCATCGCGCACTTCGTCGTCAGCGGAGCGGCCGGCGACGATCTCGCGGACGTCCTCATCGACGCGCACCGCCGCGGAGTGGCGGTACAGATGGTGCTCGACGGCTGGCAGGACGACAAGCCTCCGGCGCAGCGGATCCTGCAGGAGCTGGGCACCGACCGGAGTCGGTCGTCGTGGCTCCACGTGTGTTCCAACGTCTCCCCCGAGGGCAACACCTCGTCGTGCCTGGGCACCAAGGGCAATCACAACAAGTTCGTACTCTTCGGCGAGACCGGCGGCCACCGCAACGTCGTGATGCAGTCGTCCGCGAACCTCACCGACGTGAATTCGCGGACGTACTGGAACAACGCGGTGGTCCTCACCGGCAACGACCAGCAGTTCGGGGTGTACGGCCGGTACTTCGAGGAACTGTCCGCGGAGACCCGCACCGAGGCCACCCTCGGCACCATCCGCACCGACATGCCCGGCGGGCCGGTCGAGGTGTACTTCTCACCGGTCCCCGAGGGTGATCCGGTCCTGGACCGGTTACAGCAGCTGGCGTGCGGGACCACGACTCGGGTGGGTGTCGCGATGTCCGAGATCGACGACACCCGGGCAGCGGTCGTCGCCCGCCTGGCCGAGCTGTCCCGGCAGGGGTGCGACGTCCGGATCGTGCACGGGCCCATCGGCGCCGAGAGTGCCGCGCTGCTCGCTGCGGCACCGGCCGCCCAGGTCCGCACCCTCGACGCGGCCGAGCTTCCCGGCCGGGTGCATTCGAAGTACGTGGTGGTCGATCACGGCGCCGACTCCACGGCCGGGTGGGTGACGACCGGTTCGCAGAACTGGAATCACACGTCGCTGCGCCGCAACGACGAGACCACCCTCACGCTGCACCGGCAGGACATGGTCGACGCCTACCGCGCCAACTTCGAGCGCCTGTTCGACGTCGCCCGGTCCACCGCGCCCGCGTAGTGCCGGTCGCTCGCGGGGCACGACACGCGTGCCCCGCGAGCCGCGGTCACGGTGTCGCGTTGAGCCACTCGTAGAACGCGGGCTGCACGTTGGGGTTGGCGCCGGTGATGCCGTTGTACGCGCCGACGGCGGCCCCGATGCCGGTGCCGAGGATGCACCCGGCGACGAAGTTGGGGAAGATCGAGACGCAGCCGATCGCCAGTCCCACGCCGGCCCCGACCGCCATCCCGGCCGGACCGCCCTGCTCCCACCCGATGGTGATCTCCCGGATCAGGTTGTCCTGCGCGGTCTGCTTGTCGACGACCGGCTGGGAGTAGGGAACGGCGACGCCTCCGGGGACGGGTTCCGCGTACGCGACGCCGGTGCCCGTCCCGAGTGCGGCGACGACGAGAACCGTTGCGGCCGATGCCTTGAGGAGTTTCATGGCGCTCTCCGAACTGTCGGGGGAAGGCGGTCCAGTGGTCCCGACGCTAGTCGCCTCGCGCGGCCCGCGCCACGAATCCGTGATGTCCGCGACAAATGCGAAGTTTGTTGCAGGAGGACGGGTTTCAGTGATCGGCAAGGTGCTCTTCGAGCAGCGGCCCGATCTCCGCGAGCACCGCCGGCTCGATCATCTGGTTGTGCTCGCAGTCGATGGTGATCTCCCGAATGCTCCCGGTGACCGCGGACTGCCATTCCTGCGGCGTGTGCTCGCGTCCGGTGTCCCCGCTGCCGTCCCCGCGTCCCGCGGTGAAGAACAACAGGTCACCGTCGAACACCTCGGGCGTGTACCGGTTCATGATCTGCGCGGACGTCGTGAAGCCCTCGTTGATCCGCCGCAGGTGCGCCGGTGTGAGCCCCGTTTCCTGCCCCAGCGTCTCGTTGAGCAGGTCCACCGCCTGGGCGTACGTGAGTTCCCGCACGTCACCGTACGCGGACAGGTCCAGGCCCAGGCCCTCGAGCAGTTCGACGACGGTGAGCGGCCCGGTGGCGTCGGACTCGTCCGTGAGGTAGCTGTCCATGATGGCGAGCGTCGTCACTTCCTCTCCGGCGCTGCGGAGTTCGACGGCCATCGCGTGGGCGATCACCCCGCCCAGCGACCACCCGAGCAGGTCGTACGGCCCGTGCGGCTGGACCACGCGGATCTCCTCCACGTAGCGGTGCGCGAGCTGTTGCACCGACGGGAAGTGCGGTCCGCCGCTCAGCAGCGGCAGTTGCAGACCGAAGGCGGGCCGGTCGCTCGCCAGGTACTGGACCAGGCCCGCGTAGCCCCACGACAGCCCGATGCCGGGATGGACGCAGAACAGCGGTGGGCGTTCGCCGTTGGAGCGCAGCGGAATGACCACCTGGAGCGCGTCGTCGACGGGCGACTGGTCGTGCCCGAGGTAGCCGACGGGCAGGTCGATGCGCTTGGCCAGCCCCGCCGGGGTCGGGTCCAGGAACATCGTCTGGAGCGGGATCTGGCGGCCGACGCGCGACTGTAGTTCCGACATGATGCGGGTCGCGATGATCGAGTTGCCGCCCAGATCGAAGAAGCTGTCGTCGACGCCGACGTGCTCGATGCCGAGGACCTCCGCGAACACCTCGGTGACGGCCCGCTCGGTCGCGGTCGTCGGCGGCCGGAACTCCGCGGTGAGCGAGGTGAACTCGGGCGCGGGCAACGCCCGCCGGTCGAGCTTGCCGACCGGGGTGAGCGGGATGTCGTCGAGCACCACGATCGCCGACGGCACCATGTGCGCCGGCAGTTGGGCGGCCACGTGTGCGCGCAGATCCCGGGACTCGACGGTGTGCCCCTCGACGGGCCGGACGTAGGAGGCGAGCAGCGTGTCCCCGGACGGGCCGGGGTGGCCGAGCGTCGCGGCGAACGTGATCGCCGGGTGCCGTGTGAGGACGGCGTCGATCTCGCCGAGCTCGATGCGGAAGCCACGCACCTTGACCTGGAAGTCCGACCGGCCGATGTACTCGATGGTGTGGTCGGGCCGCCACCGGACGATGTCGCCGGTGCGGTACATCCTCGTTCCGGGTTCCCCGAACGGGTTGGCCACGAAGCGATCCGCGGTGATGCCGGGTCGGTTGTGGTAGCCGCGGGCCAGGCCGGGACCGGAGATGTACAGCTCACCCGGCACCCCCACCGGCACGGGCCGCAGCCGGCCGTCGAGCACCGCCTCCCGGAAGCCGATCGCCGGCCCGCCGATGTCGACCACCTCGCCCGGCTGCATCGGGGCGCTGACGCTGGCCTGGATCGTGGTCTCGGTGGGGCCGTACCCGTTGAACATCCGGCGTCCGGGCGCCCACTTGGCGACCAGTTCCGGCGGGCACGCCTCCCCGGCCACCGCGAGGACCTCCAGTGCTTCGAGTTCCGTGTCCTCGATGGAGGCCAGCGCGGTGGGCGTGATGAACCCGTGGGTGACGCCCTCGCGCGAGAACAGCTCGGCCAGTTCGCTGCCGCCGTAGACGGTGGGCGGCACGATGACCAGCCGGGCGCCGGCGCTGAAGGCCATCATCATCTCGAACACCGAGGCGTCGAAGCTCGGGGACGCCAGGTGCGAGACCCGGGACTGCGGGGTGACCAGGAAGTGGGCATGCTCCTCGGCGGTCAGATTCGCGAGGCCCAGGTGGGTGACGACCACACCCTTGGGCCGGCCCGTCGAGCCCGACGTGTAGATGAGGTACGCCGGGTGCTGCAGGTGCAGTGGAGCGGTCCGGTCGTCGTCGCCGATCGCGGCGGCCGACACCGCGGCGATCCGCGCGGCGACGTCGTCGTCGTCGACGATGATCCAGGGCACCGTGTCGGGCAGCCGTTCCCGCAGCGCGGCCGTCGTGAGTCCCACGCGGGCGCCGGAGTCGGTCAGCATGTGCGCGATCCGCTCGGCCGGGTAGTTGGGATCGACCGGCACGAACGCCGCGCCCGCCTTGGCGACCGCCCAGATCGAGACGATCTCCTCGATCGACCGGGGCATCCCGAGGGCGACGAAGGTCTCCGGGCCGACGCCGCGTTCGGCCAGCACCCGGGCCAGCCGGTTGGACTGCTCGTCGAGCTCGCGGTACGTGACGGTGCGCCGCAGATAGGACAGCGCGATCGCGTCGGGGTCGAGCGCCGCGGCGCTGGTGAGCAGCTCCGGCCACACGTGCGGGGACACTCCGGGCCCGCCGGCCGCGGGCGCGAGCGCCGCCAGCTCCGTCGAGTCGAGGATCTCGATGTCGCCGACCGCACGCTGCGGATCGGCGGCGACCGCGTCGAGCACCCGCACGAACCGCTCGGCGAAGCCGCGCACGGTGTCCTCGTCGAACAGGTCGGTCGCGTAGTCGAGCGACGCCTTGATTCCGGCCGCCGCACCGTCGTCCGTGAACTCCTCGGCCAGGACGAGTTCGAGGTCTTCCTTCGCGACCTGGGCGTCGATGCCGACGCCCTCGACCACCAGGCCCGGCAGCTCGAGGCGCGGCCGCTCGTTGTTCTGGAACTCGATGGACACCTGGAACAGCGGCGAGTACGACGTCGATCGGGGCGGATTGATCTCCTCGACGAGCCGCTCGAACGGCACCTCGGCGTGCCCGAAGGCCGCCAGGTCCGTCTCGCGGGCCTGCCGCAGGATGTCGTCGAACGCCGCACCGTGGTCGACGCGGGTCCGCAGCACCAGCGTGTTGACGAACATGCCGACCAGCTCGTCGAGGTCGGCCTCGCCGCGCCCGGCGATGGGCGTGCCGATGGCGATGTCGTCGGTGTCCGCGAGCCGGGCCAGCAGCGTCGCCAGGGCCGCGTGCATCGCCATGAACATGCTGGCCCCGTGCCGGCGCGCGAGTGCACCCACGCGGGCGTGCAGGTCGGTGGGGATTCGGAACTCGACGCGGCCGCCCCGGAAGGACTGCTGCACCGGCCGGGGGCGGTCGGTGGGCAGCTGGATGACGTCGGGCAGGCCCGCGAGTTCCGCGGTCCAGAAGTCGAGCTGACGGCGCAGCAGCGACTGGGGGTCGTCGTCCGAGCCGAGCAGCTCGTGCTGCCACAGCGTGAAGTCCGTGTACTGGACCGGCAGCGGCGCCCACTGGGGTGCACCGCCCGCGGCCCGGGCGGTGTACGCGGCCATGACGTCGCGGCCCAGCGGCGCCATCGAGTAGCCGTCCGCGCAGATGTGGTGCGCCACGATGACGAGCACGTGGGTGTCCGCGGCCACCTGCAGCAGCTGCGCCCGCACGGGCGGCGCCTCCGTGACGTCGAATCCGCGCGACGCGAACGCGGCGATCCGCTCGTGCAGGTCCGCGTCGTCGGACACGGGCACCGGGGTGAGGTCGGTGAGCACCTCGGCCACCGGGACCACCCGCTGGGTGGGCTCCCGGTCGACGACCGGGTACGCGGTGCGCAGCGACTCGTGCCGGGCCAGCACGTCCCCGACGGCGGCCTGCAGCGCGTCGACGTCCAGGAAGCCGGTGAGCGTGACGGCCATCGGAATGTTGTACGCGGCCGACGCGGTGTCGAACTGGTTGATGAACCACATGCGCTGCTGCGCGAGGGACAGCGGCACCCGCTCCGGTCGTTCCCGCCGCACCAGCGGGGGCCGGCCGTACGCCGCCGCGGTCTCCCGCTCGCGGGCGATCCACTGGGCCAGCGCGTGGATGGTGGGGGCCTCGAACAGTGCCCGGACCGGGATGTCGGTGTCGAGCACCCCGCTGAGCCGAGCCGTGACCCGGGTCGCGATCAGCGAGTTGCCGCCGAGATCGAAGAAGCTGTCCTCGATACCGATCCGGTCCAGCCCCAGCACCTCCGAGAAGACGTCCGAGAGGGTGTACTCGAGCGGATTCGTCGGGGCCCGGAACGTGTGGGATTCGCCGGTGCCGAACGCGAATTCGGGTTCCGGCAACGCCGCCCGGTCGAGCTTGCCGACCGGGGTGAGCGGAATCTCGTCCAGGATCGTGATCGCGGCCGGGACCATGTGGGTCGGCAGGTGCTGCGACAACCGATCGGTGAGCGCGGCCGGAGCCACGCTCGCACCCGGGTGCGGCAGCACGTACGAGGCGAGCACGGTGTCCCCGGCCGGGCCCGGCACCCCGAGCGTGACCGCGAAGCTGACCGCGGGATCGGCCGTGAGGGCGGCGTCGATCTCGCCGAGTTCGATCCGGAAGCCACGCACCTTGACCTGGAAGTCGGTCCGTCCGACGTATTCGATGGTGTAGTCGGGGCGCCAGCGGACGATGTCGCCGGTGCGGTACATCCGCTCCCCCGGCTTACCGAACGGGTTGGCCACGAACCGCTCGGCGGACAGGCCGGGCCGGCGGTGGTAGCCGCGCGCCAGCCCCACCCCGGTGACGTACAGCTCGCCGGGAACACCGATCGGGACCGGCTGCAGGCGCCGGTCGAGGACCAGCTCGCCGACCCCGCGGATGGGACCGCCGATCGTGATGGGGGCGCCGGCGGCCAACGGATCGCTGATGTTGGTCATGATGGTCGTCTCGGTGGGCCCGTACGCGTTGTGCAGTTGCCGGCCGGGCGCCCACCGGTTCGCGAGTTCCGGCGGGCACGCCTCACCGCCGACCGCGACGTGCGCGAACTCGTCGAGGCCGGTCGGATCGACCGTCGACAGCGCCGCGGTGGTCACGAACGCGTGGGTGACGTGTTCGGCTGCGAGCAGCCGGGCCAGGTCGGCGCCGCCGAACACCGTCGGTTCGGCGATCACCATGGTCGCGCCCACCCCGAACGCCTGCAGGTACTCGAACACCGCACCGTCGAAGCTCGGTGTCGCGAAGTGCAGGGTGCGGGAGTCGGCGGTGGCCCCGAAGCGTTCCTGCTGGTCGATCGCGAAGTTGTCGAGTCCCTGGTGGGTGACGACGACGCCCTTGGGTCGGCCGGTGGACCCGGACGTGTAGACGACGTACGCGGCGTGGTCGAGGCCGAGCGGTGCGGTGCGGTCGGCGTCCGTGACCGGGTCGGCGGAGCGGGCCGCGCAGGCGTCCGCGAACTCGGGATCCTCGAGCGTGAGCCAGGTGACGGTGTCGGGCAGCTGGTGCCGGTTCGCGGCGATCGTCAACCCCAGCCCGGCCCCCGAGTCGGCGAGCATGTGCTCGATCCGTTCGAGCGGATAGTTCGGGTCGACGGGCACGAAGGCGGCACCGGTCTTCGCGACCGCCCACACCGCCAGCACCGACTCGACGGACCGCGGAATGCCCAACGCCACGAAGGACTCCGGCCCGACGCCCTGATCGATGAGCACGCGCGCGATCTGCGACGAGCGGCCGTCGAGTTCGCGGTAGGTGACCTCGCGGCCCGAGAACGTGAGCGCGATCGCCTCGGGGTCCCGCGCCGCCGCGTCCGCGAAGATCTCCGGCAGCGCCCGGACCGAGCCGCCGGCCTTCCCCAGCACCGGCGCCAGGTCGCGCCGCTCGGCCTCGGTGAGCAGGTCCAGCCGCGCCAGCGGCTGCTCGGGCTCGGTGGCGATCCGTTCGAGCACCACCGCCACCCGGGTGGCGAGAGCGGCCACCGCGTCGCGGTCGAAGTACTCCGGGAAGTACTCGAACTTGAGGTTGAGCCGGTCCCCCACCGACGCCACCAGCGACAGCGGGTAGTGGGCGGCGTCGCGGCCGGCGATCCCGGTCACCCGCATGCCCGCGATGTCGGTGTCCGCGGTGAGCGCGTTGCGGTCCACCGGGTACGACTCGAAGACCGTCAGCGTGTCGAAGGCGATCGCCGGGCCCGTGGCCTTCTGGATGTCGGCCAGGCCCAGATAGTGGTGGTCGAGCAGCGTGGCCTGCTCGCGCTGGACCCGATCGAGCAGTTCACCGAGCGTCTCGGACGCGTCGAGGGTGATCCGCACCGGGAGGGTGTTGATGAACAGTCCGACCATCGACTCGATGCCGGGGATCTGCGGGGGCCGTCCCGACACCGTCCCCCCGAACAGCACGTCGGTGCGGGCGGTGGCGGCGCCCAGCACAATCGCCCACGCGGCCTGCACCACGGTGTTGAGGGTCAGGCCGCGGTCACGGGTCAGGCGCCGCAGCACCTCGGTTCGCTTGGCCGGCAGCGTGACCTCGAGTTCGTCGGTGCCGGTGGAGGCGACATCCGGTCGCAGCCGCGGGGCCAGCAGCGTCGGTTCCTCGACCCCGGCCAGGGCCCGCCGCCACGCCGCGGTCGACGCGGCGGTGTCCTGCCGGCGCATCCACGCCAGGTAGTCCCGGTACGGGTGCACCCGCGGCAGCACCGACGCGTCACCGTCGGTGGCGTACAGCGTCAGCAGGTCCCGCAGCACCAACGGTGTCGACCAGCCGTCGAGCAGGATGTGGTGGTTGGTGACGATCAGGCGGTGGTCGCCGCCGCCCATGTGCACCAGTGTCATCCGCACCGCCGGCGCCTGTTCGAGGTCGAACTTGGTGAGCCGGTCGGCCAGGGACAATTCGGCCAACCGGCGGGCCCGTGCGGTGGCGTCGAGCCGTGCGAGGTCCACCTCGGTCCACGGCAACTCGACGTGCCCGGGGATCACCTGCACCACATCGGCGTCGGCGCCGTCGCCGCCGGGCCGCACGAACGCCGCACGCAGGTTCGGGTGCCGATCGAGCAGGGCGTTGCCGGCGCGCCACAGCCGATCGGCGTCGACGGCGCCGCCCAGCGACAGCGTCAGCTGCACCAGGTAGGCGTCCACCGATTCGTCGGCGTAGACGGCGTGGAAGTGTAGGCCCGCCTGCAGCGGCGACAGCGACCACACGTCGGTCAGGTTCGGGACGCGATGCTCGAGCGCGTCGATCGCGGCCTGGTCGAGCCGCACCAGGTCCAGGTCGGACGGGGTAAGGCCGCCCGCCTCGGGGTGATCGGCGTGCCGGGCCAGTGCGGTGAGCGCCCGCACCCACAGGTCGGCGAGTTCGCCGGTGTCGACGGCGGCGAGCACACCGCGCGGGTACGACCAGGTGGCCCGCAGTCGTGGCCCGTCGGCGGTGTCGGTGACCATCGCGTTGACGTCGAGGACGTTCGCGGCGGGCAGCGTCGGGCTGGGGGCGTCGTCGAGATCGACGTCGGTGACCGGCAGCCACCCGACGGTCCCGGCGGCTCCCCCGCCGGCGCCGCTCAGCCGGCCCAGATAGTTGAAGCTCACCTGCGGGACGGGCAGCTCGGCGAGGATCGGCCCGGCCTGCGGGTCGAGGTAGCGCAGCATCCCGAAGCCGATGCCGTGGTCGGGGACGGCCAACAGCTGTTCCTTGACCGCCTTGATCGCGCCGCCGGCGGCCGGGCCGGCAGCGAAGGCGTCGTCGACGTCGATGCCGGCCAGATCCAGCCGGACCGGGAAGATCGTGGTGAACCACCCGACGGTGCGGCCCAGGTCGGCGCCGGGAATCACCTGGTCCTCGCGGCCGTGGCCCTCGAGGTTCACCAGCGCGGCCTCGGTGTCGCTGCCGCGGGCGCGGCGCCACCGGGTCAGCGCCAGCGCGAGCGCGGCGAGCAGCCCGTCGGCGACGTTGCCGTGGAAGGCGTGCGGGACGCTGGTCAGCAGCGCCTCGGTGACCGTCGCCGGCACCTCCACCGTCACCTTGTCCACGGTGCCCTGGACATCGACGTCCGGGTCCAGCGGACGGGAGCCGATCAGCGGGTCGGGTGTGTCCAGGGCGGTGCGCCACAGATCGACCTCCCGGCCGCGGCCGGGAGCGCCCGCGGCCGCGGCGTCCGCGAGCCCGTGCGCCCAGCGGCGCATCGTCGTCCCCACCGGGGCGAGTTCGGGCACGGCGCCGTCGGAGATCTGCGCCCACGCCGACGCCAGGTCCGGTACCAGAATCCGCCAGGACACCCCGTCGACGGCCAGGTGGTGGACCACCAGCAGCAGCCGCCCACCGGCGTCACCGGCGTCGAACCACACCGCCTGCAGCAGGATCCCGGCCTCCGGATCCAGACGGTCGGCAGCAGCGTCCAGTTCGGTGCGGGCCACGTCGAGGAACGCGGGCCCGGCCGGCGCCGACACCGGCACCCGGGTGAGCAGATCCGCGGCAGCGACCGCGCCCCCGACGCGGACCTCGATCGTCGGTTCCCCGGCCAGGTCCAGGCGGGCGCGGAGCATGTCGTGCCGGTCGAGGACGGCCTGCAGCGTGCGGGTGAGCTGGTCCCGGTCGATGCCCGCGGGCAGCGCCAGCAACACCGTCTGGGTGTATCGGCGCAGGTCCGCCCGCCGGACCTCCTCGTGACCCGACGCTCGATCCAGCAGCCAGTGGACTATGGGTGTGGCCGGGAACCGTCCGACGCCGCCGCCGGGAAGTTCCGCGAGCCGGACGGGCGTTTCGCTCTCGGCCGCGCCGGCGACCGCCGCCAGACCGGCGACGGTGCGGTGCTCGAACACGTCCCGCGGCGAGAACTGCAGACCCGCCGCCTTGGCGCGCGAGACCAACTGGATGGACATGATGCTGTCGCCGCCGAGCGCGAAGAACGAGTCGTCCACCCCCACCGTGTCCACCTGCAGGACGTCGGCGAACAGCTCGGCGAGCAGCCGCTCGGCGTCGGTCTGCGGATCCCGGCTCGCACTCGTCCGTGTCCCGAAGTCGGGCTGCGGCAACGCCTTCCGGTCGAGTTTGCCGTTGGCGGTCAACGGCAGCTCGTCGAGGATTTCGAGCGCCGCCGGCACCATGTACGACGTCAGCTCCCCCGCGACGTGGTCGAGTATCCGGGCCGCGTCCGGGTCGGCGCCCTGCTCGCGCACCGCGTAGCCGACCAGCCGGGCGGGCCCGCGGTCGTCCTGGTGCACGGTCACCACAGCCTGCGCGACGCCGGGGTACCCCAGCAACGCGGCCTCGATCTCGCCGAGCTCGATGCGGAAACCGCGGATCTTGACCTGGAAGTCGCTGCGACCCAGGTACTCCAACGCATAGTCCGGCCCGTGCTTCTGCCACCGGGCGAGATCGCCGGTGCGGTACATGCGAGCGCCGTCCGTCCCGAACGGGTCGGCGACGAACCGGCTCGACGTCAGTGCCGACCGGCCGAGGTAACCGCGGGTGACCTGGTCGCCGCTGACGTACATCTCGCCGGTGACGCCCGGCGGCACCGGGTGCAGTCGTTCGTCGAGGATCATCACCCGCAGCCCCGGCACGGCGCGGCCCACGACGCTGGCGTTCGCCTCCGCCGCGAATCCGCGGTCGAGGGCGAGCCACGTGACGTGCACCGTGGTCTCGGTGATGCCGTACATGTTCACCAGGCGCGGAGCGTCGTCGCGGTGGCGCGCGTACCACCGGCCCAGTTGGCCGAGGTCCAACGCCTCGCCGCCGAAGATGACGTACCGCAGCGCGAGATCGGCCACGGGCGACGACGTCTCCGACGCGATCCGGTCGGCCTCGGCGAGCTGGTAGAACGCGGTGGGCGTCTGGTTGAGGACGGTCACGCCCTCGGACTGCAGCAGGTCGAGGAACATCTCCGGCGAGCGGGCGGTGTAGAAGTCCACCACCACCAGACGCCCACCGTGCAGCAGCGGGCCCCACAGCTCCCACACCGAGAAGTCGAACGCGTACGAGTGGAACATCGTCCACACGTCGGACTCGTCGAATCCGAAGGTGGCCGCGGTGTTCTCGAACAGGGTCAGCACGTTGCGGTGGGAGACCTGCACGCCCTTGGGTCGTCCGGTCGAGCCGGACGTGTAGATCACGTACGCGATGTCGTCGGGCCGCAGCGGGGCGCGGCGGTCGGCGTCGGTGATCGGCCGGTCGGACGCGGCCGCCACCGCGGCGGCGACGTCGGCGTCGTCCAGCCGGACCAGCGGCACCCCGGTGTCCGGGACCGCGTCCGCGTCCGCGGTCGTGGTCAGGACGCACGCCGGTGCCGCGTCCTCGAGCATGAAGGCCAGGCGCTCGGCCGGATACGTCACGTCCAGCGGCAGGTAACCGGCGCCGGCCTTGACCACCGCGAGCAGCGCGACCACGAGCTCGGTCGAGCGGGGCAACGCCACGGCGACGAGGGATTCCGGGCCGACGCCGCGATCGGTGAGGTGCCGGGCGAGGCGGTTGGCGCGCGCGTCCAACTCGGCGTAGGTGAGGGTCCGGCCCTCGTAGGTGACGGCGCCGCGGTCGGCGAACCGAGCGACGGACCGGGCCAGCCGGTCGGCGAGGCTGACCGCGGGGGCGCGCCGGCCGGCGGTGTTCCACTCGTCGATCATCGTGGCGACTTCGTCCGCCGTGGTGAGCACGGCGTCCCCGGTCGGGCGAGCCGAGTCGGAGGTGACCGCGGTCAGCAGCCGGGTGAACCGCTCCCCCAGGTCGCGGACGGTGTCGGGGTCGAAGATGTCCGTCGCGTAGGTGAACGCAGCGTCGATGCCGTCGGGGACTCCGCGCTCGTCGTGTCGCTCGGCGAGGGTGAGCTGCAGGTCGAACTTGGCCACCTCCAGTTCGGCGGCCACCGGCTCGGCCACCAGGCCGGGCAGTTCGAGACGAGGCAGTTCGTTGTTCTGGAATTCCAGCAGCACCTGGAACAGCGGCGAGTGTGCGGTCGACCGTTCGGGGGCCAGCAGGTCGACCAGGCGCTCGAACGGCAGGTCGGCGTGCGCGAACGCGGCCAGATCGGCCTGACGGGTGCGGGCGAGCAGGTCACCGAAACCGGTCCCCGGCTCGACCGTGCTGCGCAGCACCAGGGTGTTGACGAACATGCCGACGAGGTCGTCGATCTCGGCCTCGCCGCGGCCGGCGACGGGCGTGCCGATCGCGATGTCGTCGCCGCCGCTGAGCTTCGCGAGCAGCACCGCCAGCGCGGCGTGCGCGGCCATGAACATGGTGGCGCCCTCGCGCCGTGCGAGTTCGGCGAGCGACCGGTGCACGTCGGCCGGGACGGTGAAGTGCACCCGCGCGCCGGCGAAACTCTGCTGCGCCGGCCGCGGCCGGTCGGTGGGCAACGCGATCGCGTCGGGCAGCCCGGCCAGCGTGTCGGTCCAGAACGCCAGCTGGCGGCTGATCAGCGATTCCGGATCGTCCTCGGCGCCGAGAACCTGGCGCTGCCAGGCCGCGAAGTCCGCGTACTGCACCGGCAGCGGCGCCCACTGCGGCAGGTGGCCGCCGGTGCGGGCCAGGTACGCGGTCATCACGTCCCGCGCGAGCGGCGCCATCGAGAAGCCGTCCGCGCAGATGTGATGCACGACCATCGTGAGGACGTGTTCGGTGGGGCCGAGCCGGACCAGCTCGGCCCGGACCGGCACGGCCGCGGTGACGTCGAATCCGCGGGAGATCAGTGCCGCGATGCGGCCGGGCAGCTCCTCCGGAGGGAGGTCGACCACGGTGAGGTCGGGGACGGCGTCCGCGGCCGGGACGATCACCTGCTCGGGTTCGCCGTCCGGCGCCGGGAAGTGGGTGCGCAGCGACTCGTGCCGCTCGACGACGTCTCCGACCGCCGCCTGCAGCGCGCCGATGTCGAGCTCCCCGCTGAGCCGGACCGCGAGCGGGATGTTGTACGCCGCGGAGTCGGTGTCGAACTGATTGATGAACCACATCCGCTTCTGCGCCAGGGACAGCGGCACGTGCGCGGGTCGCTCGGTGGGCACGAGGGGTGGCCGGGACGCGGCCGCGACGGTCTCGTGGCCCACCCATCGGGCCAGCTCGTGGGCCGTCGGCGCCTCGAACAGCGCCCGGACCCCGACGTCGACACCCAGCGCGGTGGCCAACCGTGCCACCACCCGCGTCGCGATCAGCGAGTTGCCGCCGAGGTCGAAGAAGCTGTCGTCGACACCGATCCGCTCTAGCCCCAGCACCTCGGCGAAGACGTCGACGATCGCCTGCTCCGTCGGGTTGGTCGGTGCGCGGAACTCGGTCTCCGACGGCAGGAACTCCGGATCCGGCAACGCGCGGCGATCGAGCTTGCCGATCGGGGTGAGCGGCAGTTCGTCGAGGACCATGATGCTCGCCGGCACCATCTGGGCGGGCAGCCGCTCGGCGGCGTAGTCGCGCAGGGCTCCGGGCTCGGGGCGCGCACCCGCGGTGGGGAGCACGTAGGTCACGAGCGCCGTCTCCCCGGTCGGGCCCGGGCGTCCGACCGTGACGGCGAACCGGATGTCGGGATGCTCGCCGAAGGCGTTGTCGATGTCGCCGAGTTCGATCCGGAACCCGCGAATCTTGACCTGGAAGTCGGATCGGCCGATGTACTCGAGCGCACGGCCGGCCCCGACCCGGACGATGTCGCCGGTGCGGTACATGCGCTCACCGGGCTCGCCGTGCGGGTTGGCGACGAACCGCTCGGCCGTCAGGCCCGGCCGGCGGTGATAGCCGCGGGCCAGGCCGGGCCCGCTGATGTACAGCTCACCCGGCACCCCGGCCGGCACCGGCCGCAGACTCGCGTCGAGTACCAGTTCGCTCTCACCGCTGACGGGGGTGCCGATCGCGACGGTCGCGCCCGTCACCAGCGGCGAGCTGAGGTTCCCCAGCACCGTCGTCTCGGTCGGCCCGTAACCGTTGTACAAGCGCCGTCCGGGTGCCCACCGGGCGACCAGCTCGGGCGGCACCGCCTCGCCGCCCACCACCACCGCGGTCAACTCGTCGAGGCCGGCCGGATCGACGGTGGCGGCGGCCGCCGCGGTGATCCAGGCGTGGGTGACGTGCTGCTCGCGGATCAACCCGGCCAGTTCCGCACCGCCGTACACGGTGGTCGGCGCGATCACCATGGTCGCGCCCGCGGGGAACGCGATCAGGTAGTCCAGGACGGCCGCGTCGAAGCTGGGCGTCGAGAAGTGCAGGGTCCGCGACGCCGATGTCGTCGCGAAGCGGGTGGTCGTCTCGTCGGCCAGATTGCCGATCCCGGCGTGGGTGACGACGACGCCCTTGGGCCGGCCGGTGGTTCCCGAGGTGTAGATCATGTACGCCGGATGGTGCAGGCGCAGCGGCGTCCGCCGGTCGGCGTCGGTGATCGGGGCGGCCGAGCGGGCAGCGCAGTGTTCGGCGAGTGCGGGGTCGTCGAGGACCGTCCACGGCACCGTGTCGGACAACCGCTCGCGCGCAGCCGAGACGGTGAGTCCGATCGCGGCCCCGGAGTCCTCGAGCATGAACACCACGCGGTCCGCGGGATAGTTCGGGTCCACCGGCACGAACGCCGCACCCGCCTTGGTGACCGCCCAGACCGCGAGCACCGATTCGATCGATCGCGGAATGCCCAGTGCCACGGCGGTTTCCGGCCCCACGCCGGCGTCGATGAGGACGCGGGCGAGCCGGTTCGACTGCGCGTCGAGCTCCCCGTAGGTCACCTCCACCTCGCCGGAGACGAGCGCGACGGCCTCCGGGTCGCGCGCGGCAGCCGCGGCGAACACGTCGGGCAGGGTGCGCACCGATCGGCCCGGGCGTCCGCGGAGCGGCACCAACTCGGCCCACTCGGCGTCGGACAGCAGCCGCAGCCGGGCCAACGGGCACTGCGGGTCGTCGGCGATCGTCGACAGCACGCGCGCGACCCGCTCGGTGAGCGCCTCGGCCTGCCCGCGCTCGAACAGTTCGGGCAGGTACTCGAGCTTCATTCGCAGCCGGTCGTCGGCGTTCGCGACCAGCGTGATCGGGTAGTGCGCCGCGTCGGTGCCCTCGTGGATCCGCAGCAGACGCAGGCCGGCGATGTCGGTCTCCTCGATCGCGGACCGGTCCACCGGATAGGACTCGAACACGGTGAGCGTGTCGAAGGCGAGCGCGGGACCGACGGCGTCCTGGATGTCGGTCAGGCCGACGTGGTGGTGGTCGAGCAGACCCGCCTGTTCGGCCTGCGTCCGGCGCAGCAGGTCACCGACGGTCTCCTCCCGGCCGAGGCGCACCCGGACCGGCAGCGTGTTGATGAACAGGCCGATCATCGATTCGATGCCGTCGATGTGCGGCGGACGCCCGGACACGGTGCCGCCGAACACGACGTCGTCGCGGCCGGTCAGCGCACCGAGAACCACCGCCCACGACGTCTGGACCATGGTGGCGAGCGTGACACCCCACTGCCGCGCCAACGACGACAGGCGCGCGGTCGTCTGCGCGTCGAGTGCCAGCTCGACGGCGTCCGGCACCGTCGACTGCTCCCGGCCGCGATCGAGCGGCGCCAGCAGCGTCGGCTCGTCGAGCCCCGCGAGCGCGTCGACCCAGGCCTGCAGCGACGCCGCGTCGTCCTGCGCGGCGATCCAGGCCAGGTAGTCGCGGTACGGGTGGACGCGCGGCAGCACCGTGGTGTCGCCGTCGGTCGCGTACAGGGTCAGCAGCTCCTGCATCATCAGCGGCGTCGACCAGCCGTCGAGCAGGATGTGGTGGTTGGTCAGCACCAGCCGGTGCTCGTCGGGGCCGGTACGGACCAGCGTGAAGCGCATCAGCGGCGCCCGCTCCATGTCGAAGCGGTGGGCGCGGTCCTCGGCCAGCAGGCGAGCGAGGGCGCGGTCCCGGTCCTGCTCGTCGAGTTCCGAGAGGTCGACCTCGTGCCACGGCAGCACCACACCGTCCTGGACCACCTGCACGGGAACGCCGTCGGCGCCGTGCACGAACGCGGCCCGCAGGTTCGGGTGCCGGTCCAGCAGCGCCTGGCCCGCCCGCAGCAGCCGCGCCGGGTCGGCGCCCCGGACGTCGAGCATCATCTGCACCATGTAGGCGTCGACGGAGCGGTCGGCCAGCAGCGCGTGGAACAGCAGGCCCGCCTGCAGCGGCGACAACGACCACACGTCGGTCAGTTGCGGGTACCGCCGCTCGAGGTCCTCGATCCGACGCTGGTCGAGTGCGACCAGGTCGAGATCGGAGGGCGTCAAACCGCCGGCACCGGGGCGCGACACGTGCCGGGCGAGGGCGACGAGCGCATCGGACCACAACCCCGCGAGCGTCTGCACCGCGGCGGCGTCGATCGCGCCGGTCGGAAATCCCCACGTGGCGCGCAGGCGTGCCCCGTCCGCGCCGCCGGTGGTGACGGCGTTGATGTCGAGCACCGACGCCACCGGGCGGTCGGCGTCCTGGAGAACATCCAGGGCGGCTTCGTCGGTTGGCACCCACCCGGTCCCGTCGGCGGGCACACCGGAGGTGAGGCGGCCGAGGTAGTTGAAGCTGACCTGCGGTGTCGGCAGATTCCGGAGGGTCCGGTTCCCGTCCGCGTCGAGGTAGCGCAGCATGCCGTACCCAATGCCGTGGTCGGGTACCGCCAGCAGCTGTTCCTTGACGGCCTTCACGGCGGCGGCGGTGCCGCGGCCGCCGGCGAACGCGTCGTCGATGTCGATCCCGGCGAGGTCGAGGCGCACCGGGAACAGCGTGGTGAACCACCCGACGGTGCGCGCCAGGTCGGCGCCGGGCAACACCGCGTCCTCGCGCCCGTGCCCCTCGAGGGTGACGAGCGCGTCGGCGGTCGCGGAAGCGCCCTGCTCGCGCCGCCACCGCACCAGCGCCAGGGCCAGCGCGGTGAGCAGGCCGTCGTTGACAGACCCGCGGAACGCGTCCGGCACGGTGGTCAGCAGCGCGGCGGTGACGTCGGGTGAGACCTCGACGGTGACGGAGTCCACGGTGGCGGCCACGTCGACGGCCGGGTCCAGCGGCCGACGACCGAGCAGCGGGTCGTCGCCGGCGAGTACCCGCTGCCAGTGCGCGAGCTCGTCGCGCCGTTCCGGGGCGGTCTCGACCAGCCCGTGTGCCCACCGCCGGAAGGACGTGCCAACGGGCGCGAGGTCGGCCCGTCCCCCGGCGGCGAGCTGGGTCCAGGCGGTCGCGAGGTCGGGCACCAGGATGCGCCACGAGACGCCGTCGACGACGAGGTGGTGCACGACGATCAGCAGTCGACCCGGACGGCCGCGGGTGCCGAGCCACACCACCTGCACCATGTCACCGGCGGCGGGATCGAGGCGGTCCTCGGCCGCGTCGAGCTCGGCGCGGACGAGGTCGGCGAACGTGTCGCTGCCCGGCTCCTCGGCGACCTCGACGCGCCGGATCAGCCACTCGGCGTACACCGTGCCCGGCGGCGGCACGATCATCCGGTGTTCGCCGGGACGGATCCGGGCGCGCAGCATGTCGTGCCGGTCGAGCACGGCCTGCAACGCCCCGGCGAGGGTGGCCTCGTCGAGGCCCTCGGGGGCGGTGAGCAGCGCGGCCTGTGAGAACCGGTCGTGGTGACCGCCCCGGCCCAGCAGCCACCGGGCCACCGGCAGCAGCGGGACGTTCCCGAGGCCGCCGCCGTCGAGTTCGGCGAGCACCGTGGCCTCTGCGGCGGTCTGCGCGACCGCGGCCAGTGCCGCGACGGTCTTGTGGTCGAAGACGTCGCGCGGCGAGAAGTGCAGACCCGCGGTCTTCGCCCGCGAGACCAGCTGGATGGACATGATGCTGTCGCCGCCGAGCGCGAAGAACGAGTCGTCCACGCCCACCGCGTCCAGTCCCAGAACCTCGGCGAACAACGCCGCCAACTGCCGTTCCCGCTCGGATCGCGGCTCCCGTCCGCGCACGGTGCGGGCACCGAAATCGGGGGTCGGCAGCGCCTTCCGGTCGATCTTCCCGGCCGGGCCGAGCGGCAGCGCGTCCAGCACCAGCACCGCCGACGGCACCATGTACGACGCCAGGAACGTGCCGACGAAGGCGATCACCTCGGCGGGGTCGAGCGCGACGTCGGTCGTCGCGTCGGGAACGACGTACCCGACCAGCCGGCTCGACGGGCCACTGCCGTCGACCGTGGCCACCGCGCGGGCGACACCCGGATACCGGCGCAGCGCGGACTCGACCTCGCCGAGTTCGATCCGGAAGCCGCGGATCTTCACCTGGAAGTCGGTGCGGCCGAGGTACTCGAGCTGGCCGGAACCGTTCCACCGCACGAGGTCACCGGTGCGGTACATGCGCTCACCGGGTGCCCCGAACGGGCCGGCCACGAAGCGCCCGGCGGTGGTGCCGGGCCGGCGGTGGTAGCCCCGCGCCAGACCGGTGCCCAGCAGGTAGAGCTCGCCGGGCACCCCGACCGGGACCGGATGCAGGCGCGCGTCCAGGACCACGGCGCCGGTACCCATCGGCGGGCGTCCGATCGTCACCGCGACGCCCACGGCCAGCGGTTCGCTGACACTCGCCACGACGGTCGCCTCGGTGGGCCCGTACGCGTTGAACATCCGCCGTCCGGGCGCCCACTGCGCCACCAGCTCCGGTGGGCACGCCTCACCACCGGTGACGATGCACTCGAGGCGGCGCAACCCGGCGGGATCGACCGACCCCAACGCGGCCGGGGTCACGAACGCGTGGGTGACGTCCTGCGCGCGCAGCAGATCGCGCAGTTCCTCCCCGCCGAGCACGGATGCCGGCGCGATCACCATGGTGGCGCCTGCGCCCACCGCGAGCAGCAGTTCGAGGATCGACGCATCGAAGCTCGGCGACGAGAAGTGCAGGGTGCGTGAGTGGGGGGTCACCCCGAAGCGGGTGCGTTCCTCCGCCGCGAAGTTGGCCAGCCCCCGGTGCGAGACGACGACGCCCTTCGGGGTGCCGGTCGACCCGGACGTGTAGATGAGGTAGGCGGGGTCGTCGATGTGCAGTGGGCGCACCCGGTCGGCGTCGGTGACCGGACCGCCCGCCTGGTGCGCCACGGCCGCGGCGGTGTCGTCGGTGCCGAGCGCCAGCCAGTCGGTGGACGCCGGCAGCGTGTCGCGGTGGGCGGCCGTCGTCACCCCGAGCGCCGCACCGGAATCGGTGAGCATGTGCTCGATCCGGTCGGGCGGGTAGTTCGGGTCCACGGGCACGAACGCGGCACCGGTCTTGGCGACCGCCCACGTTGCGGTCACGGAATCGGCCGAGCGCGGCAGGGCGAGCGCGACCACGGCGTCCGGGCCGATTCCGCGCGCGAGGAGCAACCGTGCCAGCCGGTTCGAGCGGTCGTCGAGATCGCGGTAGGACACCGAGGTGCCCTCGGACACCAGCGCGGGTGCGTCCGGGTCGACGACGGCGGCCGCGGCGAGCAGCTGCGGCAGGGTCCGGGCGGGGACACCGGCACCGCCGCCGACCGGGGCCAGGTCTGCCCGCTCGGGCTCCGTGAGCAGGGCGATGTCGCCGACGCGGGTCTGCGGGTCGGTCGTGACCGCCTGCAGCACCCCGGAGAAGCGTTCGGCGAGCCGCGCCACCGTGGCCGGATCGAACAGGTCGGTCGCGTAGGTGAAACCGGCGGCCATCCCGGCGGGGGCCCCCGCGTCGTCGAACTCCTCGGTGAGGGTCAGCTGCAGGTCGAAGTTCGCGATCGGCGGTCCGGCGTCGACGACGGAGACCGTCAGTCCCGGCAGCTCGAGCCGCGGCTGTTCGACGTTGCGGAACTCGAGCATCACCTGGAACAGCGGGGAATGGCTGGTGGACCGCTCGGGGGCCACCGCGTCGACCAATCGCTCGAACGGCAGGTCGGCGTGGTGGAACGCGTTCAGGTCGGTGTCTCGGACGCCGTCGAGCAGGGCGGCGAACGTCGCCGCCGGATCGAAGCGGCTGCGCAGCACGAGCGTGTTGACGAACATGCCCACCAGCGCGTCCAGGTGGGCCTCGCCGCGGCCCGCGACGGGGGTGCCGATCGCGAGGTCGTCGGTGTCCCCCAGCCGGGCGAGCAGCGCGGACAGGGCCGCGTGGACGGCCATGAACACGGTCGAGTTACGGGCACGGGCGATCGTCACCAGTCGGCGATGCGCGTCGGCGTCGATCCGGAACCGGTGGACGGCGCCGCGCATCGAGCGCTGCGCCGGCCGCGGCCGGTCGGTGGGCAGCTCGAGCACTTCGGGCAGCCCGTCGAGCGCGTGGGCCCAGTAGTCGAGTTGTGTCGAGAGCAGGCTGTCCGGATCGTCGGTGCTGCCGAGCACCCGGTGCTGCCAGAGCGTGTAGTCGGCGTACTGCACCGGCAGGGCATCCCATTGCGGCGTCCGGCCCTCGAGTCGGGCGATGTAGGCGCTCATCACGTCCCGGGCCAGCGGTGCCAGGGAGAACCCGTCGGCACAGATGTGGTGCACGACGATCACCAGCACGTGCGTCTGCGGGGCGATCCGCAGCAGCATCGACCGCACCGGGGGCGCGAGCGTGACGTCGAATCCGGTGCCCGCGAACCGGGCGATCCGCTCCGGCGCCTCGGTCTCGGAGACCGCGACCGGTTCGAGGTCCGCGGCGACCGCGCCGACCGGCACGACAACCTGGGTGGGCTCGCCGTCGACCATCGGGAACCGGGTGCGCAGCGACTCGTGACGGTCGAGGACGTCGGTGAGCGCGGCACGCAGCGCGTCCCGGTCCAGGTCGCCGTCGAGGCGCAGCGGCAACACCACGTTGTAGGCGGCCGAATCGGTGTCGAACTGGTTGATGAACCACATCCGCTTCTGCGCCAACGACACCGGGACGGTGGCGGGCCGTTCCTGCGGCATCAGCGGGGGCTGGTCGCCGCCGCGGCTGCCGGCGGTCTCGATCCGGCGTGCCAGCGCCGACACGGTCGGGGCGTCGAAGACCTCGCGGACCCCGATCCGGGTGTCGAGTGCGGCGTTGATCCGCGCCACCAGCCGGGTGGCGGTCAGCGAGTTGCCGCCGAGGTCGAAGAAGCTGTCGAACACGCCCACCCGCGGCGCCGCGACCAGCTCACCGAAGATCGACGCCACGATCTCCTCGACCGGGTTGCGAGGCGCGACGAATTCCGTTTCGGTGCTGCGGAATTCGGGGTCCGGCAGGGCGCGGCGATCCAGTTTGCCGGTGGCACCGAGCGGAAACTCGTCGAGCAGCAGGATCTGCGACGGGACCATGTAGGAGGGCAGCGACTCGGCGACCGCATCGCGCAGTGCCGACGGGTCCACCGTCGCCCCCGGTTCGGCGATCACGTAGCCCACGAGCGCCTCACCGACGATGTCGTCGCTGCGCACCACGACCACGGCCTGCCCGACCTCGGGCTGAGCGAGCAGCGCCGCCTCCACCTCTCCCAGTTCGATGCGCAGACCGCGCAGCTTGACCTGGAAGTCGGTGCGACCCAGGTAGTCCAGGGCGTAGTCCAGTCGCTCGGTCCTGCGCCAGCGGACGACGTCTCCCGTGCGGTACATGCGCGTCCCGGCCTCGTCGAACGGGTTCGCGACGAACCGGTCGGCCGTCAGATCGGGACGGCCCACGTACCCGCGGGCCAGCTGGGCGCCGGCGAGATAGAGCTCGCCCGGGACGCCCGCGGGCACCGGGTGCAGGCGCGCGTCGAGCACGAACACCTGCGTGTTCCAGACGGGGGCACCGATGGGCACCGACACCGTGTCGCCCGCGGTGTAGCGGCGGTAGGTGACGTCGACCGCCGCCTCGGTGGGGCCGTACAGGTTGTGCAGGTCGGTTCCGGACGCCGACGACGCTGCCGCGAACGCCGTGAACGCGGCCGCGGTGGCGGGCGGCAGTGCCTCGCCGCTGCAGAACACCGTCCGCAACGATCGGCACTGTCCGGGATCGGCGCCGGCGACGAACGCGGCGAGCATCGAGGGCACGAAGTGCGCGACGCTCACGTGGCGCTCGGCGATCAACTCCGACAGGTAGGCCGGGTCGCGGTGTCCGTCCGGGACGGCGATCGCCAGGCTCGCCCCGGTCTGCAGCGGCCAGAAGAACTCCCACACCGACACGTCGAACGTCGCCGGGGTCTTCTGCACCACCACGTCCGCGGGCGTCAATCCGTACTCGGCCTGCATCCAGGCCAGCCGGTTGACGATCGCCGCATGGCTGACGGCCACGCCCTTGGGGCGGCCCGTCGACCCGGAGGTGTAGATGACGTACGCGATGTGGCTGCCGCGCAGTGTTCCGCGTCGCTCCCCCGGGCGGATCGGACCGTCGTCGTGTCGGTGCAGATCGAGACGGTCGATCTCGATCACGTCCACGCCCGCAGGCAACCGGCCGTGATCACGACGGGTGGTCAGCACGCACACGGGCGCGGCGCTGTCGAGCACGTACTCGGTGCGGGCATACGGGTGGTCGGGATCGAGCGGAACGTAGGCGCCGCCGGCCTCGACCACCGCGTACATGCCGATCAGCAGATTCAGGGATCGCCGCATCGACAGCGCCACCCGGGACTCGGGGCCCACGCCGATCGCGATCAGCTCGCGCGCGAGGCGGCGGACCTCGGACGCGAACTGCCCGTAAGTCAGCTCCGCGTCACCGAACGTCAACGCCGGCGCATGCGGGGTGCGGCGGACCTGCGCGTCGAACAGATCCGCGAGGGTCCCGGCGGGCACGTCGTGGTCGGTGGCGTTCCACTCGCCGAGCACGAGTTCGCGTTCACCGTCGACGAGCACGTCGATGTCACCGACCCGGACGGTGGTGTCGACAGCGATCGACTCGAGGATCCGGACGAAGCGCTCCGCGAACGCCGCGACGGTGCCGGCGTCGAACAGGTCGGTGGCGTACGCGAACGTCGACTCCAGGGGACCCGGCTCCCCCTTCTCGTCTGTCGCCTCGGTGAGGATGAGCTGCAGGTCGAACTTCGCGGTGCCGGTGCCGATCTCGTCCACCTCGACGGTGACGCCGGGCAGCTCGAACCGATTGCGGTCGTCGCCCTGCAGCACCAGCATCACCTGGAACAGCGGCGAGTAAGCGGCCGAGCGCGGCGGGTCGAGGACCTCCACCAGCCGCTCGAACGGCAAGTCGGTGTTGCCGAGTGCCGCCAGGTCGGTGGTGCGGGTGCGGGCCAGCAGGTCCCCGAACGGTGCCACCGGTTCCACCTCGGTGCGCAGCACCACGGTGCCGACGAACATGCCGACCAGATCGTCGAGTTCGGCCTCGCCGCGCCCGGACACCGGCGAGCCGACGGCGATGTCGGAGCCGCCGCTCAGGCGGGCCAGCAGCACCGCCAGTGCCGCGTGCAGCACCATGAACAGGCTCGCCTCGTTCTCGGCCGCGACCTCGAGGAGCCGTCGGTGCAGGTGCGAGGCGATCGTGAAGTCGACCTCCGCGCCGCGCATCGACTGCTGCGGGGGGCGGGGCCGGTCGGTGGGCAACTCCAACAGATCCGGGGCGCCGGCCAGCGCCTCGCGCCAGAAGTCGAGCTGGCGGGCGACCACGCTGTGCGGGTCGTCCTCCGCGCCCAGCAGCTCCCGCTGCCACAGCGAGTAGTCGGTGTACTGGACCGTGAGCGGGGGCCACTCCGGCCCGCCGCCGGCGGCGCGTGCGCCGTACGCCACCATCACGTCGCGGGCCAACGGGGCCATCGACAACCCGTCGGCGGCGATGTGGTGCACGACCAGGGTCAGCACGTGGTCCTCGGAGCCGGTCCGCCACAGGCCTGCCCGCACCGGGAACTCGGCGGTGACGTCGAACCCCGCGGTCGCGGCGGCGTGCAGCCGGCCCGGCAGTTCGTCCTCGGTCACGTCGACGGGGTCGAGCGCGACAGGGACCTCCGCTGCGGGGCGCACGTCCTGGACGGGACCGTCCGCGGTGTTCGGGAACATCGTTCGCAGCACGGCGTGGCGCGCGATGACGTCGCCGAGCGCGGCCTGCAGCGCGTCGACATTCAGGTCGCCGTGCAGGCGGACCGCGATGGGGATGTTGTACGCCGCCGACGCCGGCGCGAACTGGTTGACGAACCACATCCGCTGCTGCGCGAGCGACACCGGGATCGGACCGTCGTGCTCGCGGGGAACGAGCGGGGGCCGCGCGCCGCGGCCGGGGCCGGCTGCCTCCACCCGGGCCGCGAGCGCACCGACCGTGGGGGCCTCGAACAGGTCGAGGACGCCGAGTTCGGTGCCCAGGGTCGCGTTGATGCGGGCGACGATGCGGGTGGCGGTCAACGAGTTGCCGCCGAGGTCGAAGAAGCTGTCGGTGGTGCCGATCCGCTCGATACCCAGCAGCTCCGAGAACACCCCGGCGATCTTCTTCTCGTCGAGGGTGGTGGGCGGCCGGAACTCGCCCGTGTCCGTCTCGAAGCGGGGTTCGGGCAGCGACCGTCGGTCCAGCTTGCCGGCCGGGGTCAACGGCAGCGATTCGAGCACCACGACGCTGGCGGGGACCATGTGCGGGGGCAGGACCTCGGAGACGTGCGCCACCACGTCGGCACCGAGACGGCTACCCGCGCCCTGCAGTTCCTGCCGGCTCTCCGGTTGGACGTACGCGACCAGGACGGTGTCGCCCGACGGCCCGACGTACCCGGTGGCGAGTGCGAACCCCACCTCGGGGTGCGAACGCAGCGCGGCCTCGACCTCACCGAGCTCGATCCGGTAGCCGCGGATCTTGATCTGGAAGTCGGTGCGCCCCAGATACTCCAGCTCTCCTCGGCGGTTCCACCGGACCAGGTCGCCGGTCCGGTACATGCGCGTTCCGGCCGTACCGAACGGGTTGGCGACGAAACGTTCGGCGGTGGTCCCGACCCGCAGGTGGTAGCCGCGGGCGAGCCCGGCGCCGTACACGTACAGCTCGCCGGCGACACCCACCGGCACCGGCTGCAGCCGGCCGTCGAGGACCAGCGCTCCGGTTCCGAGGGGTGGGCTGCCGATCGTGACCGCGCGCCCCACCTCGAGCGGGGTCGACACACTCGACACGACTGTCGCCTCCGTGGGCCCGTACGCATTGAACATCCGGTGCCGAGGCGCCCACTGCTCGACCAGGTACGGCGGGCACGCCTCGCCACCGGTGACGACGCATTCGAGGTCGGCGAGCGCGTTCGCGTCGACCGACCCGAGAGCGGCCGGCGTGACGAAGGCGTGGGTGACCCGCTCCCGCCGCAGCAGCGCGGTCAGTTCCGCGCCGCCGTAGATGGTCGGCGGGGCGATCACCATGGTCGCGCCGGCACCGAACGCGAGCATCAGCTCGAGCACCGACGCGTCGAAGCTCGGTGAGGAGAAGTGCAGGGTGCGCGACTGCGGGGTGACCCGGTACCGGGCGCGTTCGTCCTCCGCGAAGTTCGCCAGGCCGCGGTGGGAGACCGTGACACCCTTTGGTGTGCCCGTCGAACCGGAGGTGTAGATGAGGTACGCCGCCTGGTCGACGTGCACCGGCGCGAGCCGGTCGGCGTCGGTGACCGGCTCGGCGGACCACTCGCCTGTCTGGACGGTGAAGCCGGGTGCGTCGAGCACGAGGGACGGCACGACGCCGGCCATCGCTGCCGCGTGGTCGGCGACCGTCAACGCCAGCACCGCCCCGGAGTCGGTCAGCATGTGCTCGATCCGGTCTGCGGGGTACTTGGGGTCGACGGGCACGAAGGCCGCACCGGTCTTGGCCACCGCCCACACCGACGCGACCGAGTCGAGAGAGCGCGGCATCGACAACGCCACCACCGACTCGGGACCGACGCCGCGGTCGATCAGCATGCGCGCCAGTCGATTCGAGTGCTCGTCGAGCTCCCGATAGCTCACCTCGCGGCCCTCGTAGGACAGCGCGGGCCGCTCCGGGTCCATCGCCGCGGCCGCGCCCAGCAGGTCCGCGAGCGGGCGGGGTACGACACCGTCCCCACCCCGGACCCCCGACAGCGTCCGCCGCTCGTCGGCGCTCAGCAGATCGATGTCCGCGACGGTCACCGCCGGATCGAGCAGCACGGCGTCGAGGACCCGGACGAATCGGTGCGCCAGTTCCTCGATGGTCGACCGGTCGAACAGGTCGGTCGCGAAACCCAGGGTAGCCGTCAGACCAGCCGGGACCTGCTCACCGGTGCCGTCGCCGGCATACCGCTCGGCGACCGTCAGACGCAGGTCCAGTGCCGAGAGGTCGGGTTCGGTGGCGGTCCCCCGCACGACCAGGTCGTCGCCGCGCAGGTGCGGATTGTGGGCGTCGACGAATTCGAGTAGCACCTGGAACAGCGGCGAGTGCGCGTTGTCCCGCTCCCGGTCGAGCGCCTCCACGAGCTGCGCGAACGGTGTCTCGGCGTGCTCGAACGCGGCCAGATCCGCCGCGCAGACGTCGCTGAGCAGGTCGTCGAAGGAGACTCCCGCGCGCAGCCGGGTCCGCAGCACCAACGTGTTGACGAACTCGCCCCCGCTCCCGTTGCCCACGACCGGTGTACCGATCGCGAGGTCGTCGACGTCGGCGAGACGGGCCAGCAGCACCGCCAGCGCGGCGTGGACGCCGGCGAACACGGTGCACCCGCGCCGGCCGGCCAGTTCGACCAACCCCTGGTGCACCCGCGCCGGAACGGTGAAGTCGACGTGGTCACTGTCGAGAGTGCGCCGGTTGGGCCGGGGACGGTCCGACGGCAGCGACAGGATGTCGGGCAGCCCGTCGAGCTCGCGTGACCAGAACTCGAGCTGCGCGGCGGTCCGCAGCAGCTGCGCGCCGACGATCGAACTCTCTGCGTGGACGTCCGCGACGGGAGTGTCGGGTGCGGCCAGGACGAATTCCTCGACCAGTTCGAGGAACCGTCGGTGGTGCGTGTGCAGTTCGTCCTGGGTGTAGCGGTTCGGGTTCGCCCGGAACTCGACGAATGTCGTTGTCGGACTTCCACTCTGGAAGAAGTTGATGAGCAGGTCCTCGACCGGCCCGGAGGTGACGATGTGGTACTCGCCCTCCATCGACCCGAGGGTCATCTTCTGGTGGAAGAGCATGACGTTGACCATCGGTCCGGCCAACCCGCGGGCCGTCCCGGTCAGACCGGCGTCGCGCCGGATGTCCTCGATACTGCATCGCTGGTGCCGCAGCGCACCCATCAGTTCCAGTTGGATGCGGCCGACCACGTCGCCGACGGTGTCGCCGGGCAGCACCGTCGCACGCAGCGGTGCCACATTGACCATCATGCCGCCCGAGCGCTGCAGCGGTGCCGTCGTCCGTGCCGACACCGGCATGTTGACCAGCACGTCCGTGCGGCCGGTCATGCGCGCGAGGTAGCACGCGAACGCGGCGATGAGCACCGCGGCCGGGGTGGCCTCCGAGCGTCGATCGGTCGAGTCGAGCGCCTCCACCACGGCGGCCGGCAGCGGTGCGTTCTCGTACCGGCTGACCGCGGCCACCGGCCCGTCGGTCGTCGCGAGCGTCGTGCCCCCTTCGATGCCCGCGATGTGATCGGCCCAGTACTCACGGTCGGTCTGGAACCGGCTCGATGCCCGGTACTTCCGGTCGATTTCGAGCAGCTCGCGTAGTTCGAGTGCGCGGTTCGGTTCCGGCTCGCGGTGCTCGACCGCCGCGGTGTAGAGGGCGGCCATCCGGTTCGCCATCGTCATGCCGCTGTACCCGTCCAGGGCGACATGATGAATGCGGCTGTACCACAGGAAGTCCCGGTCGCCGACCTGGAGAATCGTCATGTCGATCAGCCGGTCGCGCGTCAGGTCGATGGGCACCGAGTAGTCGTGCTCCATCCACTCACGTGCGGCCGCCATCGGATCCGGCCGGTCCCGCAGGTCGACCCGCCCGATCGAGGTGTCGGTCTCCGGGTCGATCAGCTGCCACGGCTCGCCGTCGACCTCGATCAGCCGCAAGTACGGCGACTGGAACTCTCCCGACACGGTCAGCCCGCTGCGATGGAGCAGGTCCACGTCCAGGTCGCCGTGCACGGCGACGTACTGGGCGATGAAAATCGGGACACCCGGCGTGAGTTGCTGCGCGAACCACATACTCCGTTGCGCCGCCGAGAGCGGGAACGCCTCGGCAGGAAGGTTCGGAGTATCGGAACCGCGCTCGCCCGGTCCCCCGGATTCTGACATCTTCATTGACTCGCCCCCTGAGAGCAGAATGCTCGGGTTGCATCGGCACCACACCATATCAAGATCCATTCCGCGCCCGGACGGGTTTTCGCCCGGGATGAAACGGTCATATGGCCTGGTCAATGGGGATAAATGACCGTTCGGCTCGAATCGTCCGGTTGTTCGTTCCGACGGGCCGGCGCGGCCGCCTCGAGGCCGTTTCCGGACAGGTCCGTGGGCGCCGGATCACGTGTCGTCGCGACCGTGCACAGGGTCCGGGCGCAGATCTCTCCAGTTGCGGTCGATGTAGTCGACGCAGGCGCGGCGCGGCGCCCTTCCGTGCGCCACCGCCCAACCGGTGGGGACATCGGCGAATGCCGGCCACAGGGAGTGCTGGTTCTCCTCGTTCACCAACACCAGGTAGTCGGCGTCGGGGTCGTCGAACGGACTTGATGGACTTGTCACCACTTCACCTCTCGATCGTTTCGACGAAAGTGGTGCACACCACAAGCTAGATCGAGCGCCCTCGCGGGTTCGTTACACCATGCTAGACGCGCCGAATGCGTCCGAGCCCCGTTCGTGCACTTTTGTGTGACGCAAGTGCACGAACGGGGCTCGAGTGCTCGCAGTGACGCGAAATCGCCTATCCGAGTCGAGAACTCAGTGTTTCTTCACCTCGGCCTCGTCCGTCGTGTCCGGCACGGCGGACGCATCCGGCGTGCGCGCGGGCGTCCGGTCTCGGCGGGCACGCACGGCCGCGGCACCGAGCGCGACGACAGCTCCGAGACACAACAGCATCTCGGGGACCGGACCCAGGCGCGTGGCCACGGTCGTCCCGGTGCGCAGGGTGACGGGAGAGACCAGCGCCGCCGGCTCGAACAGGGGCGTCTGCTGCTCGATCGAACCGTCCGCGGCGATGATCGCGCTCACCCCGCTGGTGGCGGCCACGACCACGTCGCGGCGATGCTCGACGGCACGCACCCGCGACATCGCCAGTTGCTGGTACGTCATCTCGGTGTCGCCGAACGTGGCGTTGTTGGTCGGCACCGCGAGCAGTTGGGCACCGGCGCGAACGGACTGGCCGAGCGCCCGGTCGAAGGCGACCTCGTAGCACGTCGCGACACCGACCGGTGCGCCGCCCGCGGTCACGACTCCGTTGCCGTCACCCGGCACGAAGTTACCGGCCTGGTCCGCGTACTCGGAGAACAACCGGAAGAAGCTCCGGTACGGCAGGTACTCGCCGAAGGGCTGGATGATCCGCTTGTCGTGCCGCTCGCCCGGGCCCTGCGCGCCGTCCCACACGATCACCGAGTTGGTCGTCGTGCGGTCCGCGTTCACCAGCACCGCACCGACCAGGATGGGCGCACCGACCGCCTCGGACGCCGCCGTGATCTCGGCGGCCGCGTCGGCGTTGCGGAGCGGGTCGATGTCCGACGCGTTCTCCGGCCACACGACGAGGTCCGGCTGCGGCTCCCGGCCGGCCGCGACGTCGTCCGCCAGCTGGTAGGTCCGGCGCACGTGGTTGTCGAGCACCGCCCGCCGCTGCGCGTTGAACTCGAGCCCCAGGCGCGGGACGCTGCCCTGCACCGCCGCGACCGTGATGGTGCGGTCACCACCCGCATCGGCGTGCACGTAGGGCAGCGTCGCCAGCGCCGCGACCGAGGCGAGACCCGTGACGAGCACCGGACCGAGCAGCACGCGCGCCCGTGGCCGTCGGACGGCGGCGGCCACGGTGGCCAGGCCGGTACCGGTGAGCGCCACGCCGAAGCTGAGCAGCGGGGCGCCACCGAGCGCCGCCAGCGGCAACAACCATCCCTCCGGCTGCCCGAAGGCCAGTCGCCCCCAGGGGAATCCGCCGAACGGCACCGTCGAGCGCAACCATTCGGTGAGGCTCCACACCGCGGCGACGGCGAGCGCGATCACCCACGGCGGCCGGTGCAGCCGGGCCACCAGGACGGTGCCGAGCCCGAACAGTCCGAGAAAGACCGCTTCGGCGGCGGACAGTGCCAGCCACGGTAATGGCCCGACGTACTCGCCGATCCACGGCAGGAGCGGGACCAGGAAGCCGAGCCCGGCCAGGTAGCCGTAACCGAACCCGGCGCGCAACGTGCGGCCGCCGCGGCCGTACCGGGTGAGGACGGCCGTGAGCAGCGCGACGCCGAGCGGGGCGAGGAACCACAGCGGGCGCGGCGGGAAGCTCGCGAACAACAACAGCCCGGACGCGGCGGCGAGCACGCTGTCGCGCAGCGTCGAGGTCAGGACCCGACGGTCGCGGAGCCGCTCACCCTTCATGGACGGTGACTCCGCGGTGCACCGACTTCAGGCACACCGGCGTCCGTGCTCCGGACTCGAGCCGCGGCAGCGCCGGCACTCGGGACCGCGGATCGGTGGACCAGCGCTGCACGGTGTCCTTGGGCGCGGCCACGACGAGCTCGTCGGCGTCCCAGATCGCGTACGAGGCCGGGGCCCCGGGATTGAGGGTCCCGGCCATCCCGTCCCGCACGCCACCGGCGCGCCACGCGCCACGGGTGGCCGCCGAGAACGCCGCCCGCGGCGACACCCCGCTGCCGGGGGTGTGGTGCTCGACGGCCGCACGCAGCATCGACCACGGATCGATCGGGGTCACCGGGGCGTCGGAACCGAATGCCAACGACATGCCGGTCGAGGCGATCGGCGCGAACGCGTTCATCCGGGCGGCCCGGTCGGCGCCGACCCGACGTTCGTACATTCCGCCCGCCCCACCCCAGAGCGCGTCGAAGACCGGCTGCATGCTGGCAATCACGCCCCACCCGCCCAGCAGCGCGGCCTGCTCGGTGGTGACCATCTCGAGGTGCTCGATCCGGTGACCGCGCGCGGCCACGGTGGGTCCGCCCAGTTCGTCGGCGACCGCCGCGAACGCCGCGACCGCGGCGGCGACCGCGGCATCCCCGATCGCGTGGAAGCCCGCCTGGATGCCGGCGATCGTGCAGGCGCGTACGTGCGCCGCGATGGCGTCGACGTCGAGGTATGCGGTGCCGTGGTGATCGCTGCAGTCGGCGTAGGGCCGGATCAGGGAGGCGGTCCGCGAGCCCAGGGCGCCGTCGATGAACAGGTCCCCGCCGAGCGCGTGCGCTCCGGTCCGGGCCAGCAGGTCGGTGGCGGCCTCCGGTGACGTCACCGCCTCGCCCCAATACCCGCGCACCTCGACTCCGTGCGCCAGCGCGAGCAGCTCCCGGAAGTCGTCCAGGCCGCCGATGTCCGGTCCACCGCACTCGTGTACCGCGACGACGCCGTGCGCGGCCGCGTGGTCGAGCGCCGCGGTCCGGGCCGTCGCCCGCTGGGCGGCGGTGAGCAGGCCCCGCGCCTGCGCCCGCACCAGGTGGTGGGCGTCGCCGGTCAGCGGGCCGTCCGGCGAGAACCCGGCCGCGTCGGACAGTCCGGGCGCGGCCTGCCG
Source organism: Rhodococcus sp. SGAir0479 (assembly GCF_005484805.1). Classification (NCBI taxonomy): domain Bacteria; kingdom Bacillati; phylum Actinomycetota; class Actinomycetes; order Mycobacteriales; family Nocardiaceae; genus Rhodococcus; species Rhodococcus sp. SGAir0479. Next base: position 1,614,478 of record NZ_CP039432.1, on the reverse strand, counting down.
CAGCGCGGTCGAGCACAGCGCCGAGTGCGCGTCGACGCGGGTGAGGTACACCGCCCGCCCGGGTGCGGCTGCGTCGAGGTCGGCGGTGGTGGGCGCGGCGTCGGGCCATCGACTGTCGTCCCAGCCGTGTCCCCAGATCACCGCGTCGTCGCGGGTCGCGGCGAACCGGCGCACCAGCTCGAGGCACTCGGCGCCGGAACGCGCGGTGCTGAGATCGAGCCCCGTCAGCTGCAGTCCGAGCGCGGTCACGTGCACGTGGGTGTCGACGAACGCGGGCGTCACGAACGCCCCGTCCAGCTCGACGATCTCGGCGTCCGGGTGCAGCGCGCGGCCCGGCCGGTCCTCGCCCACCCACACGACGACGCCGTCGGTGACCGCCATCGCGGTCGCGTCGGGAGCGCTGGGACTGTAGATACGGCCGTCGACCAACAGTTGGGTACTCACGAAGGTCCAGTGTGCCTGTTACGGGAGCGCGCGAGGTCCCTGGGTGGGGCCGTCGGGGCGAACGTCCGGGTACCCGTCCACGACCTCTCCGTCGATGACCGCGCCGCCGCGGCGGGCGCCGGCCGCGCGGGTCGCGAACTCGACCCCGGTCAGGGTGACGGCGGCGCGCTTGCCCGCGAGCAGCACGACGAGCGGCCGCAGCGCCCAGCGGGTCGGCGGCAGCAGCATCAGCAGACCGAGGACCGAGGTCACCAGGCCCGGCACGAACATCAGTACCGATCCGGCCGCGACCATCGCGCCGTCGGCGACCGCGCCCGCCGGGGACGCCTCGCCGCGAGTGGCCCGGCGGAAGCCGTCCATCACCGCGCGCCACTGTGACTTGACCAGCACCAGGCCGATCGCCGACCCGGCGATGAGCAGCAGCACCGTCCACAGCACGCCGACCATGGACCCGACCCAGATGAGGGCGCCGACCTCCACGACGACGTAGAGAACGAACAGCAGCGCGAACATGGTGGGTCCTTTCGGTGGCGGGCGCCGACGCGGAAGTCGTGGACGCTCCGATTGCTCAACGACCGGCGACCTCGGAATGCTCCCACGAACGGGGAATCGATCCCGTAACGGTCTAACCCTAAAGTTGACGTAGAGACTTTGTCCGTGGTTCGGTACGAGGACCGATCGGCTGGGAGGGCCGGTCCCCAGGGAGGAGTTCACCATGTCTCGTCGCACCGGCCGCACCTCGTCGCGCCGCCTGCTGGCCCGCCTGTCCGTCGCTGTCGCCGGGGTGGCCGCCGGCGCGGTCGCGTTTTCCGGGGTCGCCGCCGCGGCGCCCGCACCGGCCGCTCCCCCGTCGCTGCAGGACCTGCTCGGACAGTTCGCCGCCAACGTCCCGCAGGCCGGCGACCTGCTCGGTGGTCTGCTCGCCGCCCCGGGTGTCACCGAGGCGATCGAAGGCGCGACCGGCCAGGAGGTGGGCACCACCCGGACGAAGGACTTCGCCTTCCCCGCGCCGACGTTCGGCTGCGGCGTGGCCGGCAACCCCATGACCGTGACCGTCGCGAACGCGCAGGCCGGCCCGAACTTCCCGATGCCGCCGTGGATCGAACGTGGGCACCTGCGGTTCCAGGCACTGCCGGCCCACATGGAGATCCCGCAGCAGTCCGACCTGCAGGTGGCGTGGTTCAACACCACCACGCTGAAAGGCGACGTGGTCCGACTCGACGACACCCTGCTGAACGTGCCGACGCTGTCCAAGACCGTGGACACCGGCGAGGGCAACGTACTCGCCGCCCTCTTCGGCCAGGTGAAGTACGGATCGGGAACCACCTGCACCGCGTTGGGTACGGTCGGCCAGTTCACCGCGTGACACCGGCCGGATCGGGCACCGCGCCCCGGCGGGGGCGTCCGGTGGGGGTCGGGGATCGACCACGCAATTCCCCTATCGGCCCCTAATCGTCCCCTAACCTGCCGCCGAACGCCCCCGGACGGAAGCCCCCGAACGGTGCAATCGAGCCCGACACCGATCGGTGTCGACCCGGATCGAGTGACACTCAGGAGCGCACATGTCCATCTCCGCTATCTTCTCGGCCCTGCTCTCTGCAATGTTCGGTGGCAACGTCGGCTTCGGATCCGACGGTGGTTCGGCCGGTTCCACCGGCGGCGTCGAGGGCGGCGCCGGTGGTGGCGCCAACGGGGGCTTCAACTTCGGATCCTGACGTCGGTCGGGTGGGACGTCGATCCCGGCGTCCCACCCGCGCGGCTCTCGGGAACGGGACACAGTGGGTTTCGGTGTGACACTCCGGATCCGGTGCCACCGCTCGGCTTCCGATGTGACCTTCCGATGTGACACTGTGCACGCATGCGAGTCGCCGTCTACCTGGCCCATCCCGGGCCGGACAGTTTCAACAGAGCCCTGTTCGACGCCGTGACCGCGGAGCTGCGGGCCCGCGACGTGGACGTACTGGCCCACGACCTGTACGCCGAGGACTTCGATCCCGCCCTCACGGCCGCCGAAACCGACACCGTCGCAACCTCGGCCACGCGATCGGGCGCTGTCGTTCGCGAGCATCAGGCCGAGATCGCCACGGTCGACGCCCTGGTCTTCGTCCACCCCAACTGGTGGGGCATGCCGCCGGCGGTGCTCACCGGCTGGATCCAACGCGTTCTCGCGCCGGCGGTCGCGTACAAGCTCGACACCGCCGACGGCGAGCCGGCCGGACTGCTCCGTGCGCGGCGTGCGCTGGTCCTCAACACCTCCGACACCCCGGCCGAGCGCGAGCACACCGAGTTCGGCGATCCCCTCGAGCGGATCTGGGCGTCCTGTGTCCTGCCCTACGTCGGCGTCGACGACGTCCGCCGTGTCGTGTTCCGCACGGTGACCGATTCCGACGATCGCACCCGCGCCGACTGGCTGCGGCGGGCCCGCGAGGCGGCGGCGGAGCTGACTAAGCTGGGCGGGTGATCGTCACCCACGGCGCGGCCGCGCCTGCACTTCCGTCGGAGCGCCCGGTGGACCCCGACTTCACGCGCCTGCCGCTGCGCGCGCTCGCGGACGCGGCACTGACGACGGCGCGGTCCGCCGGCGCCGAGCACGCGGATCTGCGGGTCCACCGTCTGGTCACCCAGTCGCTGCGGCTGCGAGACGGCAGGGTGCAGTCCGCGCAGGATGCGGTCGAGACCGGCTTCGCGGTGCGGGTCGTCGTCGACGGCACCTGGGGCTTCGCGTCGCACGCGGAACTGACACCCGAGCGCGCGGCCGCCGTCGCGGCCGAGGCGGTGCAGGTCGCCCGCGCACTGCGCACGCTCAATCGCGAACGGGTCACGCTCGCACCGGAACCGGTGTACCGCGACGCGACGTGGGTGTCCGGCTACGACGTCGACCCCTTCACGGTCGCCACGGCGGCCAAGACGGAACTGTTGGCCGACTACTCGCAGCGACTGCTGAGCGCGGCCGGCGTCGACCACGTGAGCGCGAGCTGCCTGCAGGTCAAGGAGCAGACGTTCTACGCCGACCTGGCGGGCTCGACCGTGACCCAACAACGCGTCCGACTGCACCCCGAGCTCGAGGCGGTCTCGGTGGACGCCGACGCCGGGACGTTCGAGACCATGCGCACCCTGGCCCCGCCGGTGGGCCGCGGATGGGAGTACCTGACCGGCACCGGATGGGAGTGGGACGACGAGCTGGCCGAGATCCCCGGACTGCTCGCGGAGAAGATCGCCGCGCCCAGCGTCGACCCCGGCCCGACCGACCTGGTGATCGATCCCACCAACCTGTGGCTGACGATCCACGAATCCGTCGGACACGCAACCGAATACGATCGCGCCATCGGCTACGAGGCTGCCTATGCCGGCACGTCGTTCGCGACGCCCGACCTGCTGGGCACGTTGCGGTACGGCACCCCGGTCATGCACGTCACCGCCGACCGCACCGAGCACCACGGGTTGGCCAGCGTCGGGTACGACGACGACGCGGTCGCGGCTCAGCGTTGGGACCTGGTGCGCGGCGGCGTGCTCGTCGGCTACCAGCTCGACCGGGTCTTCGCTCCGCGCCTGGGCCTGCCGCGGTCGAACGGGTGCTCGTACGCCGACTCGGCCCACCACGTGCCGATCCAGCGGATGGCGAACGTGTCGCTGCAACCGGATCGGGCGACCGACACGACCACGGCGGACCTCGTCGCGCGGGTCGAGGACGGGATCTACGTCGTGGGCGACAAGAGCTGGTCGATCGACATGCAGCGCTACAACTTCCAGTTCACCGGCCAGCGCTTCTTCCGGATCCGGGACGGCCGCCTCGACGGTCAGCTGCGCGACGTCGCGTACCAGGCCACGACGACCGACTTCTGGGGCTCGATGGAGGCGGTCGGCGGCCCGTCGACGTGGCGGCTCGGCGGCGCGTTCAATTGCGGCAAGGCCCAGCCCGGTCAGGTCGCGGCGGTCAGCCACGGCTGCCCTTCGGCGCTGTTCCGGGGTGTCAACGTGCTCAACACCCGGACGGAGGGCGGTCAGTGACCACGAGCGGAGCCTCCGCGGTGATCGCGGCACCGGAACTGGTCGAGAGGGCCCTGGCCCTGTCGACCGTCGACGAGGCGATGGTGCTGGTCACCGATGCGAGCGAGGCGTCGCTGCGGTGGGCCGGCAACTCGATGACCACCAACGGGGTGTCGGTGTCGCGGTCGTGGACGGTGCTCTCGATCGTCCGGGAGAACGGGACCGCCCGGGTCGGTGCCGTGACCTCGTCGAGTGTCGACGCCGCCTCGGTGCACGATGTGGTGCGGGCCAGCGAGGCCGCCGCGCGCTCGGCGCAGCCCGCCGAGGACGCCATGGATCTGCCGGCGGCCGGCGGCATCGACCCAGGCTGGGTGGACGATCCGGAGACGACGGGGGTGGCGGTCTTCGAATCCCTCGTGCCGGGGCTGGCCGCCGGGTTCGACGGTGCGGATCGGCTGTACGGCTTCGCGCACCACCAGATGCACAACACCTGGCTGGGGACCTCGACGGGGCTGCGCCGACGGTTCACCCAGCCGACCGGTTCGATCGAGATCAACGGCAAGCGTGGCGATGCGAGCGCGTGGGTGGGAACCTCGAGCCTCGACTTCGCGGACGTGTCCGTCCCCGGCCTGCTCGCGGATCTGAGTCGCCGGCTGGACTGGTCGAAGCGCACGATCTCGCTGCCGGCCGGCCGCTACGAGACGGTGCTGCCGCCGTCGGCGGTGTCGGACCTGATGATTCCGCTGATGTGGGCGATGGAGGGGCGCGGTGCGCAGGAGGGGCACACCGCCTTCTCCCGGCCCGGCGGCACCCGGGTCGGCGAACGCCTCACCGACCTGCCGGTGACGTTGTTCTCCGATCCCCGTGCCGACCGCCTCGGGTACGCACCGTTCGTCGCGACCACCGCGTCGTCGGACACGGTGTCGGTGTTCGACAACGGCATGGACGCCAGCCGCGTCGACTGGATCCGGGACGGTGTGATCAACGCGCTGGCCTACCCGCGGGCGGCGGCGGCCGAGTTCGGCGCGCCCGTCGCGGTGCAGGGTGACAACCTGCTGCTCACCGGCGGTAGCGACGCCTCCGTCGACGACATGGTGTCCCGCACCGAACGGGGTCTGCTGCTGACGACGCTGTGGTACATCCGCGAGGTCGACCCCGCGACGGCGCTGCTCACCGGACTGACCCGCGACGGCGTCTACCTGATCGAGGACGGCGCCGTGACCGCGGCGGTCAACAACTTCCGGTTCAACGAGAGTCCGCTCGACCTGCTGCGCCGGGTGCGCGAGGTCGGGGCCACCGAGCCCACCCTCCCCCGCGAGTGGAAGGACTGGTTCACCCGAACCGCCATGCCGCCCGTGCGGATTCCCGATTTCCACATGTCCTCGGTCAGTCAGGCGCAGTGAGGATCCCCATGGCGGATATCGACGACGACGACCGGTGCCCGTGCCTGTCGGGTGAGGTCTACGGCTCGTGCTGCGGACGGTTCCATCGCGGCAGCGCCCTCGCCCCCACCGCAGAACAGTTGATGCGCTCGCGGTACGCCGCGTTCGCGGTGGGCGATGCGGACTACCTGCTGCGGACATGGCATCCGAGCACCCGCCCGGGCGCCCTCGATCTCGACCCCGACCTCGTGTGGCGGAGGCTGGAGGTGGTCGAACGCACCGGCGGCGGGCTCCTCGACGACACCGGCACCGTCGAATTCGTCGCCTACTACTCCGATCGCGGCGCGCGGGGCTCGATGCGCGAACACAGCCGGTTCGTCCGCGAGAACGGACAATGGTTGTACGTGGACGCCCTCCACTGACCGTATTCACCTCGCGAGAACAGGATCCTCCATGCGCTTCGGACTCTTCGTGCCCCAGGGCTGGCGACTGGACCTCGTCGGCATCGACCCCGCGAACCAGTGGCCGGTGATGCGGGACCTCGCGCTGCGCGCCGACCGCGGCCCGTGGGAATCGATCTGGGTCTACGACCACTTCCACACCGTTCCCGCCCCCACCGACGAGGCCACCCACGAGGCCTGGTCGCTGATGTCGGCGTTCGCCGCGGTCACCGATCGGGTCCGCCTGGGACAGATGTGCACCGCGATGAGCTACCGCAACCCCGCCTACCTCGCGAAGGTGGCGGCCACCGCGGACATCATCTCCGGCGGGCGCGTCGAGATGGGCATCGGTGGCGGATGGTACGAACACGAGTGGCGCGCCTACGGGTACGGCTTCCCCTCGGCCGGCGAACGGCTCGGCCGCCTCGACGAGGGTGTACAGATCTTCCGGCAGGCGTGGACCACCGGAACCGCCACACTCGACGGCCGGCACTACCAGGTCGACGGTGCGATCGTGCGGCCGCTGCCGCTGCAGGAGGGCGGCATCCCGCTGTGGATCGCCGGCGGCGGCGAGAAGGTGACCTTGAAGATCGCCGCGAAGTACGCGCAGTACACGAACTTCGACGGCACTCCCGAGGTGTTCGCGCACAAGTCCCGGATCCTGCGTGAGCACTGCGCCGACGTCGGGACCGACTTCGATGCCATCGTGCGGTCCGCGAACTACAACCTGGCGATCGGACACACCGAAGCCGAGGTCGAGGACCGGCTGGCCGCGCTGCGCGCGCGACTCGAGCCGATCGTCGGCGCCGAACGGGCCGACGCCTCGCTCGAGGCGTTCCGCGGCATGCCCGCCGTCGGCACTCCCGAACAGATCGTCGAGAACCTCACGGCCCTGAAGAAGCAGGGCCTCGAGTACGCGATCTTCTACGATCCCGAGGCCGCGTACGACACGTCCGGACTCGAGCTGCTCGAGCAGGAAGTGCTCCCGCACCTGGCGTGACGTGGCGGGCGCTGGCCGCCGGTCGGCGCCCGGAGTAACGTCCGCGGCGGGGTGAGCACGTCGTGGACTGGTTCGACACGAGCGACTACTGGCTGGGACGGCTGCTCTTCAAGGAGGGGCTCGCCGTCATCTACCTGTGCGCGTTCCTGGTGGCGGTGGACCAGTTCCGGCCGCTCATCGGCGACGACGGCATGCTCCCGGTGCGGCGGTTCCTGGCGGGCCGGCGCTGGCAGCGCTCGCCGAGCATCTTCCACGTGCACTACTCGGACCGGTTCTTCGCGGGGATCGCGTGGACCGGCGTGGGGCTGTCGGGCGCGGCGGTGCTCGGCCTGCTCGACCTGCTGCCGCTCCCACTGTGCATGCTCGGCTGGCTGCTGCTGTGGGGCCTGTACCTGTCGATCGTCAACGTCGGGCAGCTGTGGTACGGATTCGGGTGGGAATCGTTGCTGCTCGAGGTGGGTCTGCTCGCGGTCTTCGTCGGCAACGCCGACACCGCTCCCCCGCTGCTGACGTTGCTGCTGTTGCGGTGGTTGCTGTTCCGGCTCGAGTTCGGCGCCGGGCTGATCAAGATCCGCGGCGATCCGTGCTGGCGGGACCTCACCTGCCTGTCCTACCACCACGAGACCCAGCCGATGCCGGGCCCGCTGAGCTGGTACTTCCACCATCTGCCGCGACCGCTGCACAAGATCGAGGTGGCCGGCAACCACTTCACGCAGCTGGTCGTGCCGTTCTTCCTGTTCGTGCCGCAGCCCGTCGCGGGCGGAGCGGCCGCGATCATGGTCGTCACCCAGCTGTGGCTGGTGGCGAGCGGGAATTTCGCGTGGCTCAACTGGCTCGCGATCGTCCTGGGCCTGTCGGTGCTGCCGGACGGCTTCTGGGAGTTCGTGTCCCCGTTCACGGCACCGTCCGGGGTCGCTGCGGCACCGCCCTGGTTCGTCGCGCTGGTGACCGCGTTCACCGCCGCGATCGTCGCGCTCAGCTACCGTCCCGCCCGCAACCTGTTCTCGAGTCGGCAGATGATGAACGCCTCGTTCGACCCGTGGCACCTGGTGAATACGTACGGCGCGTTCGGGCACGTCACCCGCACCCGCCGCGAGATCGTGGTCGAGGGCACCACGGACACCCACATCACCCCCGACACCGAGTGGCGGGCGTACGAGTTCAAGGGTAAACCGGGCGATCTGCGAAGACGGCCGCGTCAGTTCGCGCCCTACCACCTGCGCCTCGACTGGCTCATGTGGTTCGCGGCGATCTCCTCGAGCTACGCGGCCGCATGGTTCGGCGGGTTCGTCACGCGACTGCTCGAGGGGGACCGTGCGACTTTGAAGCTGCTGCACCACAATCCGTTCCCGGACCGGCCCCCCACCCATGTGCGGGCGCGGGTGTTCCGCTACCGGTTCACCACCCGGGACGAGCGCCACGCCACCGGCGCGTGGTGGGCGCGCACGTACGAGGGCGAATTCGTACCCCCGGTGTCGCTGCGCGGTCCGCCGTAGCCGCTGCCCGCGACGTCAGCTGCTGCTGCCGAACGTCCCGGGGCCGGGGCCGACCGGGTAGGCGGCCACGTCCATGATCACCGAGCCCGCGCACGGGCCGTCGGCGATCTCCGTGCGCCAGGAACCGATCAGGGTGCCGTCGGGTTGCGGCGTGTAGTACGCCTCCGAGTGCGCCGGGGCCCAGACCTTGGGCGTCCCCTCCCCCTGCCAGCAGTCCCACTCCCAGTCGTAGGGATGCACCCAACTGGTGCCGTCCCACGTGTACTGCGCGGGCTGCGGCAGGGTCGGGTTGGCGGGCGCGGGCCCGTCGACGACCGTGGCCACGCAGGTGTCACCGGTGCACGTCGTCTCGAACGTGTAGGTGTCGGCGAAATCCGGTTCCCATTGCCGCGCCGCGAGACTCGTACCGGTCTTCGTCGCGGCGAAGCGCTTGACCGAGTACTCACCGGTCCACGACGGCTGGCCGGGTCCCGGCGGCGCCCCAGCCGCCGGGACCGCAGCGGCGACCGACCACGCGGCGAGCAACGCAACTGCCGGAAGGGCTCTTCGCATGGGCGAAAGTGAAGCACGCGGCCCGCGCGTGCCGTCGACGAATTCCCGAATGACCGATATCCGTGGGTTGCCGCCGCGAGCGTCAGGCGGGCGCGGTCACCGCCAGGCCCACCGTCCCCTTCCTTCCCCGGCGGATCAGGCTGCCCTTCACCGTGATCCAGCCCAGGATGCCGTACTTGCGGGCGATGACTTCACGGGCACGATCGGTTCCCCCGTCGTCGAGGACGGCGGCGGTTGCGTCGATCTGCGGGCCCTTCGGGTGTCCGCGCACGTCGCAGACTGCGACCGTCACCCGGTCCGTACGGCGGATCCGCTTGACCTTCCAGGAGTCGGTGACCGTCCAGATCAGCATCCGGTCGCCGTCCATCGCCGCCCACAGCGGTGTCGGCACGCCCGATCCGTCCTTCTTGAACGTCGTCAGCAGAACGTATTTCGCGTTTCCGATGTCGCTCAGCGTGGCAGCCATGCAGTCAGCGTACGGTCCGCGGCACGGAACCGATGAACGATGCGTGAACATCCGTGCCGGTGCCGCGGTTTCAGTTGAACAGCCGTCCATCTCGAGGTTTGCTGAGGCGGACCGCGCACCGACGAGCCCGTGAGGACACCCGTGACCGACCTCGACCCGATCAACCGGCGACACTTCCTCGCAGGCGCCGGCGTCGCCGCTGCTGCCGTCCCGCTGATGGCGATGGCACCACCCGTCGCCGCGGCGGCCCCGGCCCCGACACCCGCCGGGGGCAACTTCGCCTTCCCGACCGGGTCGACGGTGCGGGTGTTGGTCACCGGCGACGCCGGCACCGGCACTTCGCCGCAGTGGGCGGTCGCCGACGCGGCCCGCAAGGTGCACCGGGCCGAGCCGTTCGGAATGGCGCTCGGACTGGGCGACAACATCTACGAGGCCGGTCCCGTCGGCGGGCGGGACGAGCAGTTCGCCACCAAGTTCGAAGACCCCAATCACGGGCTGGACTTTCCCTGGGTGATGGCGCTGGGCAACCACGACAACAGCGCGGTGTTCCCCGGCGACGGCGGCTGGCTGCTGCGCGGCAACGACGAGGTCGAATACCACGCGACGTCGCGCAAATGGTGGATGCCGTACCGCTACTACTCGGTGCGAGTGCCCGAGGAGAACCCGGTCGTGGAGTTCTTCGTGCTCGATCTCAACCCGGTCGCCGCCTACCTGCCGCCGCTGTTCGTGCCGTACTGGGCGGCGGACGGGCAGTTCATGAACGAGCAACGGGCCTGGCTGGACGCCGCGATCGCGGCCTCGCCGGCGAAGTGGAAGATCGCCTGCACCCACCACCCGTATCTGAACAACGGCTCGCACGGCGATGCCGGCGCGTACGACGGGATCCCGCTCGAGCCGATGAACGGCGTCCATGCCGAGCGCTTCTTCGAGGACCACGTCGTCGGGCGCTGCCAGTTCATCCTCTCCGGTCACGACCACTCGCTGCAGGTCCTCGAGCCGACGGTCGAGTCCAAGGGCACCCGGCAGATCGTCTCGGGGGCGGCCGCGAAGAACAACCACGGCAAGTCGACGCGGCCCGAGCGAGCGAATCTGTACCAGAACTTCGACGACGTCGGCTTCATGACCATGGACCTGTCGGCGGACGCGGTGCGGCTGCGGGTGTACACCGTCGACATCCCGACGGCGGAACCGAACCTGGTGTTCGACCGTCGGCTGGCCTGACCGGTGCGATGAGTTCCGCCGGCGCACGGAGTCTGTCTTCTCGTAACCCACCTCGAGAGCGGAGCATCACGTGAGTCAGCTGCTACGGGTCCAGAACTTCACCGTCTCGAGCGACGGCGTCGCTTGCGGCGAGAATCAGACCTTCGAGAGTCCGTTCGGCCTCGATCCCGGCGAGATGCTCGCGTGGGCAGGCGCCACGGCGAGTTGGCCCATGCGCACCGACGGCGGCGGCAGCCGCGGCCTCGACGACTACTTCACCCGCGACTTCTCCCACAACATCGGCGCCGAGATCATGGGCCGCAACAAGTTCGGTCCGCAGCGCGGTCCGTGGGAGAACCTCGAGTGGGAGGGCTGGTGGGGCGAGGAACCCCCGTTCCACACGCCGGTGTTCGTGCTGACCCACCACCCACGGCCGTCGATCACGCGCGGCGAGACCACGTTCCACTTCGTCGACGGTGACCCGGCCACGATCCTCGCGGAGGCCAAGGAGGCGGCGCGGGGCAAGGACGTCCGGCTCGGGGGCGGGGTCACGACCATCCGGGAGTTCCTCGACGCCGACCTCGTCGACACCCTGCACGTCGCCGTCTCCCCCATCACGTTCGGCACCGGACTGCGGCTGTGGGAGTCTCCGGACGAACTACGCGACCGATTCCATCTGGAAACGGTGCCCAGCCCGAGCGGAGTCACCCACCACCTGTTCTGGCGCTAGGCGGCTCCGCGTCAGCCTTCGAGCTCACCCTCGGTCTCGAGGTACACCTGCCGCAGACCGTCGAGGATCTCCGGGGACGGCTCCTCCCACATCTTCCGCTCGACGGCCTCGAGCAGGCGCTCAGAGATGCCGTGCAGCGCCCACGGGTTCGACTCGGACATGAACTTGCGGTTCTGCTCGTCCAGCACGTACGTCTCGGCGAGTTTCTCGTACATCCAGTCCGCGACGACGTCGGTGGTCGCGTCGTAGCCGAACAGGTAGTCGACGGTCGCGGCCATCTCGAAGGCGCCCTTGTAGCCGTGCCGGCGCATCGCGTCGAGCCAGCGGGGGTTCACCACCCGGGCCCGGAAGACGCGGGCGGTCTCCTCCGACAGCGTCCGGGTGCGGACGGCATCCGGGCGGGTGCTGTCGCCGATGTACGCCTCCGGAGCCTTACCGGTGAGCGCACGGACCGTGGCGACCATGCCGCCGTGGTATTGGAAGTAGTCGTCGGAGTCGGCGATGTCGTGCTCGCGGGTGTCGGTGTTCTTGGCGGCCACCGCGATCCGCTTGTACGCGCTGCGCATGTCGTCCGACGCCGGGACACCGTCGAGTCCGCGCCCGTACGCGTAGCCGCCCCACGTGGTGTACACCTGCGCCAGGTCGGCGTCGTCGCGCCAGTTCTTCGAATCGATCAGCTGCAGCAGGCCGGCGCCGTACGTGCCGGGCTTGGAGCCGAAGATGCGGGTGGTGGCGCGGCGGTCGTCGCCGTGTTCGGCGAGGTCGGCCTGTGCGTGGGCGCGGACGTAGTTGTCCTCCGGGGACTCGTCGAGGCCGGCGACCAGGCGGACCGCGTCGTCGAGCAGCGCCAGCACGTGCGGGAACGCGTCCCGGAAAAAGCCGCTGATCCGGACGGTGACGTCGATGCGCGGACGGCCGAGCTCGGCGAGGTCGATCACCTCGAGGCTCGTGACGCGACGCGACGCCTCGTCCCACACCGGGCGGACGCCGAGCAGCGCGAACACCTCGGCGATGTCGTCGCCGGACGTGCGCATCGCGGACGTGCCCCACACCGACAGTCCCACCGACTCGGGCCACGCGCCGTGGTCGGCGCGGTAGCGGGCGGCGAGCGACTCGGCCATCGCCTGACCGGTCTCCCACGCGAGCCGCGACGGCACCGCCTTGGGGTCGACGGAGTAGAAGTTGCGGCCGGTCGGCAGCACGTTGATCAGCCCGCGCAGCGGGGACCCGGACGGGCCGGCCGCGATGAAGCCGCCGTCGAGCGCGTGCAGCACCTGATCGATCTCGCCGGACGTCTGCCGCAGCCGTGGCACCACCTCGGTCGCGGCGAAGCGCAGGATCTGCCGGACGGTGTCGTCGTCGGACAGCCGGTCGGCGGCAGCCGGGTCCCAGCCCGCGTCGGCCAGCGCGGCCAACAGCGCGTGCGCCCGCGCCTCGATCTCGTCCACCCGCCCGCGGTCCTCGTCGCCGGCTTCGCTGAGCCCCAGTGCCTCCCGCAGACCCGGCACCGTCTGCTCGCCGCCCCACATCTGCCGGGCCCGGAGCATCGCGAGCACCAGCTCCACCTCGGCGTCGCCCTCCGGCGCCTTGCCGAGGATGTGCAGGCCGTCGCGGATCTGGACGTCCTTGATCTCGCACAGCCAGCCGTCGACGTGCATGAGCATGTCGTCGAACACGTCCTCCTCGGGACGCTCGGTCAGGCCCAGGTCGTGATCCATCTTCGCGGCCCGCATCAGCGTCCAGATCTGCTGGCGGATCGCCGGCAGCTTCGCCGGGTCCAGCGCGGAGATGTTCGAGTGCTCGTCGAGCAGCTGCTCGAGCCGCGAGATGTCGCCGTAGGACTCGGCGCGGGCCATCGGCGGGATCAGGTGGTCGACCAGGGTGGCGTGCGCGCGGCGCTTGGCCTGCGTGCCCTCGCCCGGGTCGTTGACCAGGAACGGGTAGATCATCGGCAGGTCGCCGAGAGCGGCGTCGGTACCGCACGACGCCGACATGCCCAGTGTCTTGCCGGGCAGCCATTCGAGGTTGCCGTGCTTGCCCAGGTGCACGATCGCGTCGGCCTGAAAGCCTCCGGCAGCCGCGTCGGCGGCGAGCCAGCGGTACGCGGCCAGGTAGTGGTGGCTCGGCGGCAGGTCGGGATCGTGGTAGATCGCGACCGGGTTCTCGCCGAAGCCGCGCGGCGGCTGCACCATCAGCACGACGTTGCCGGCCCGGAGGGCGGCGATGACGATCTCGCCCTCGGGATCGGACGACCGGTCCACGTACAGCTCGCCCGGTGCGGCGCCCCAATGCTCCTCGACGCCGTCACGGAAGTCCTGCGGCAGCGTCTGGAACCACTCGCGGTAGCGGGCGGCGGAGATGCGGATCGGGTTGCCCTCGAGCTTCTCGTCGGTGAGCCAGTCCGGATCCTGCCCGCCCGCGGCAATGAGCGCGTGGATCAGCGCGTCGCCGTCCTGGGCGGCGAGGCCGGGCAGCGCGTCGTCGCCATCGACCGGTCCGAGGTCGTAGCCGTGCTCACGCATCGCCGTGAGCAGGTCGATCGCACTGGCCGGGGTGTCCAGGCCGACGGCGTTGCCGATGCGCGCGTGCTTGGTCGGATACGCCGACAGCATCAGCGCGATCTTCTTGTCCGGGTTCGGGATCCGGCGCAACCGCGCGTGGCGGACGGCGATCCCGGCGACGCGGGCGGCGCGCTCGGCGTCGGGCACGTAGGCGGTGAGGCCGTCGGCGTCGATCTCCTTGAACGAGAACGGGACGGTGATCAGGCGGCCATCGAACTCGGGGACGGCCACCTGGGTGGCCACGTCCAGCGGGGACATGCCGTCGTCGTTGGCCTCCCACGTCTCGCGGCTGCTGGTCAGGCACAGGCCCTGGAGGATCGGCACGTCGAGCGCGGCGAGTTCGGCGACGTCCCACGCCTCGTCGTCGCCACCGGCCTGCGCGTTGGCGGGCTTGGTACCACCGGCCGCGAGCACGGTCACGACCAGCGCGTCGGCGCGGCCCAGCGTCTCGAGCAGATCGGCGGGCGCGGTGCGCAGCGACGCGCAGTAGATCGGGAGCGGATTCGCGCCGGCGTCCTCGATCGCCCGGCACAGCGCGTCGATGTAGGCGGTGTTCCCGGCCAGATGCTGGGCACGGTAGTAGAGCACCGCGACGGTCGGCTGGCCGAATGTCACATCGGTTCCGTCAGACTGAACCGATGTGACATTCGGACCCCGGCGCTCGAGAATCCCCCAGGTCGGCAGGTGGACGGCGGGTTCGAATCCGTACCCGGTGAGCAGCACCGTGTCGGACAGGAAGTTGTGCAGTTGCCGCAGGTTGTCCGCGCCGCCCTCGGCGAGGTACGTGTGGGCCTCGGCCGCGGTCCCGGCCGGGACCGTCGAGCATTCCATCAGCTCCGCATCCGGCGCCTGCTCGCCGCCGAGCACGACGGCCGGCAGCCCCGATGCGAGCACCGCGTCGATGCCGTCCTCCCAGGCCCGGCGGCCGCCGAGGATGCGGACGACGACGAGGTCGACACCGTGGAGCAGCGCGGGCAGGTCCTCGTCGACGAGCAGGCGGGCGGGGTTGGCCCAGCGGTAGTCGGCGCCGCTCGCGCGGGCGCTGAGCAGGTCGGTGTCGGACGTCGACAGCAGCAGGATCACTGGTGCAGCCTTTCCGGGGTTTCGCGCCCCACGGCAGGGTTCGACGAGTCCGCGGACTCGTCGAAGCGGTTCGGGCGGCAACGGAGGGTCTGACTTTCACAGTGGCGCGACCGCCCGGAATCTCACCGGCTTCCTCTGCTGCCGCGGTCGCCGGTGATGCTACCGGTCGCGCGTCGCTAGCCTTGTCGTGTGTCGTCTCCACGTTCTGTCCCGGACCGGTGCCCGGGCGCTCTCCAGGTTCACCAGGCCGCCGACGGCCCCCTCGCGCGTGTCCGCCTGCCGGGCGGGGTGATCACATCGGTGCAGCTCCAGGCGCTCGCGGCGGCGGCGCAGGAGATCGGCAACGGCGAGATCGAACTGACCTCGCGCGGCAACGTCCAGCTCCGCGCGGTCGCCGACCCGCAGGAGTTCGCCCGCCGCATCGCCGACGTGGGCCTGCTGCCGTCCACCACCCACGAACGGGTGCGCAACATCCTCGCGTCCCCGCTGTCGGGCCGCATCGGTGGTGTCGTCGACGTCCGCGGCCTCGTCACCGACCTCGACCGCGGGCTGTGCGCCGATCCGGCACTGGCCGACCTGCCCGGACGCACGCTGTTCACGATCGACGACGGCACCGGTGACGTCTCGGGTCTGCGCGGCGACTTCGGTGTGCACGCGCTCGGCGACGACGCGTTCGCGCTGGTCCTGTCCGGCGAGGACACCGGGGTGCGGGTGGCGGAGTCGGCGACGGTCGACGTGCTGCTGCGGGCGGCGCGCACGTTCACCGAGATCCGCGCCGACGCGTGG
This sequence comes from Rhodococcus sp. SGAir0479, assembly GCF_005484805.1. Lineage (NCBI taxonomy): Bacteria > Bacillati > Actinomycetota > Actinomycetes > Mycobacteriales > Nocardiaceae > Rhodococcus > Rhodococcus sp. SGAir0479. The sequence continues at coordinate 1,598,351 of NZ_CP039432.1, read as the reverse complement.
CGACTCGACGAGGTGCCCGGCGGCACCGAACGCGTCCTGGCGCGGCTCGGTCTCGAGTACGGCGATCCGATACGGCTCCCCGAACCGATCGAGCGGGGGCCGATCGGCTGGCTCGACCAGCCCGACGGAAACGTCACCCTCGCCGCGGGACTCGCGTTCGGCACCCTCCCGGCGCGGCTCGCGGAGTTCCTCGCCGCCGTCGAGAAGCCGATCGTGGTGACCCCGTGGCGCTCGGTGCTGCTGCCCGATCTCGAGGAGTGGGCCGCCGAACAGGTGGTGCGGGTACTCGCGCCGATGGGCCTGATCTTCGACGAGAACTCACCGTACCTGCAGGTCAGTGCGTGTGCGGGCCGACCCGGCTGCGCCAAGTCGCACACCGACGTGCGGGCCGACGTCCGGCAGGCGATCGAGGACGAGGATCTGCCCGCCGAGGGCCGACAGCACTGGTCCGGATGCGAGCGCAAGTGCGGTCGCCCGCGCGGTGAGGTAACAGATGTGGTCGCCGCCCCCGAGGGTTACCGGGTGCAGAACCCGCGCTCGTGATGCCTCTATCGTGTGGCGCATGATCGACTACGTCCGCGACGGTGCGGAGATTTATCGCCAGTCCTTCGCGACCATCCGGGCCGAGGCGGACCTCACCCGGTTCCCCGCCGACGTCTCGCAGGCGGTGGTGCGGATGATCCACGCGAGCGGTCAGGTCGATCTGGTCGACGACATCGCCTTCACCCCGAACGTCGTGGCCGACGCCCGCGAGGCGCTCCGTCGCGGCGCCCCGATCCTGTGCGACGCGAAGATGGTCGCCGCTGGTGTCACCCGCAAGCGTCTGCCCCGTGACAACGACGTGCTGTGCATGCTCGGTGATCCCCGAGTTCCGGTGCTGGCCAAGGCGATCGACAACACCCGGTCGGCGGCGGCGCTGGAGTTGTGGGGCGACAAGCTCGCGGGCGCGGTGGTCGCGATCGGCAACGCCCCCACCGCACTGTTCCACCTGCTGAACCTCATCGAGGCCGGTGCGCCGCGACCCGCGGCGATCGTCGGTGGACCCGTCGGTTTCATCGGCGCGATGGAGTCGAAGGAGGCGCTGATCGAACATCCCGCCGGCCTCGAGTACCTGGTGGTTCGTGGACGCCGCGGCGGCAGCGCGATCACTGCGGCCGCCCTCAATGCGATTGCGAGCGAAGTCGAATGAGTGGTGCAGGCAAGCTCTGGGGCGTCGGCATCGGACCCGGCGACCCGGAACTGATGACCGTCAAGGCCGCCCGCGTGATCGGCGAGGCCGACGTGGTCGCGTTCCACAGCGCCCGGCACGGCCGCAGCATCTCCCGCGGGGTCGCCGCGCCGTACATGCACGACGGCCAGATCGAGGAACACCTGATCTACCCGGTGACCACCGAGACGATCGATCACCCCGGTGGATACCAGGGCGCGATGGACGAGTTCTACGAGCAGGCCGCCGCCCGCCTGGCCGCGCACCTCGAGGCCGGTCGCAGCGTCGCACTCCTCGCCGCGGGCGACCCGCTGTTCTACAGCTCGTACATGCACATGCACAAGCGTCTGGCCGAGCGGTTCGAGGCCGAGGTGATCCCCGGTGTGACCGCCGTCAGCGCCGCGTCCGCCGCCCTCGCCGAGCCGCTCGTCGAGGGTGAGGAAGTGCTGACCGTCCTGCCGGGCACGCTGCCGCAGGACGAGCTGACCCGCCGGCTGCGCGAGACCGACGCCGCCGCGATCATGAAGCTCGGGCGCACGTATCCCGCTGTGCGCCAGGCGCTGAAGGACTCGGGCCGGATCGACGAGGCGTACTACGTCGAACGCGCCAGCACCGACCGCCAGCGCGTCGCGGCCGCCGATGAGGTCGACGACGCCGGGGTCCCGTACTTCTCGATCGCGATCGTGCCCAGTCCGGTCAACAACCGGACCGCACCCGCGCCGGCGCGCGGGGAGGTGGTGGTCGTCGGGCTCGGTCCCGGTGACCAGGGCTGGACCACGCCGGAGGTGCGGCACGAGCTCGCCCACGCGACCGACCTGGTGGGCTACACCACCTACATCGACCGGGTGCCGGTGCGACCGGGCCAACGTCGGCACGCGAGCGACAATCGCGTCGAGGCCGAGCGGGCCGCGATGGCCCTCGACCTGGCCAAGCAGGGCGCGCGCGTCGCGGTGGTCTCGTCCGGCGATCCGGGCGTGTTCGCGATGGCCGCTGCGGTGCTCGAGGTGGCGGCCGAGGACCAGTGGCGCGACGTCCCGGTCCGGATCCTGCCCGGTATGACGGCGGCCAATGCCGTCGCCAGCCGGGTCGGCGCGCCCCTGGGCCACGACTACGCGATGATCTCGCTGTCCGACCGCCTCAAGCCGTGGGACGTCGTCGCCCAGCGGGTGTCCGCGGTCGCGAGTGCCGATCTGGCGTTCGCGGTCTACAACCCGGCGTCGAAGTCCCGCACGTGGCAGGTGGCCGCGATGCGCGATCTCGTCCTCGAACACCGCTCCCCCGACACCCCCGTGGTGATCGGCCGCGACGTCGCCGGCCCGCAAGAGTCGATCAAGATCGTGCGCCTCGCCGATCTCGACCCCGCCGACGTCGACATGCGGTGCCTCCTGATCGTCGGCTCGTCGCAGACCACCGTCGTCGAGCACCCCTCCGGGACGCGGGTATTCACCCCGCGGCACTATCCGGGCTGACCCCAACCGCTGAACGGGAGTTCACGGCACGCTTTCGCCGCAGAAGTGTGCCGTGAACTCCCGTTCGGCGTTTGCGCTGAAGGACGCCCGGCACCTTACAGCCGCGCGATACGCACGAACGGGTACCGGGCCACCGCGGTGACGACGAAGCCGTATGCGGCAGTGGCCGCGCGTTTCCAGGTGGGAAGCGGGATCCGAAACTCCGAGAAGATGCCGGGGGCCAGGGCCGCCGCCGGGATCAGAGCGAGCACCGCCGCCGCAGCGCACCATCGAGCGACGAGCGTGTTCGCGAGCCGCGTCAGTTCCGGGTTTCCCCGCACTGTGGACGGGACCCGGTAGCCCTTCGCCGGATCCGTGACCCAGCCCCGGGTTCCGGTGTACGCGGCCAGCGCACACACGCCGGCGAAGGCCACGAACAGCAGCGCCAGTACTACGTCTTCCATCAGTTCCACTCCCACTCGCACGCACGGTTCCACCCGGCGCCTCCGATGATGCCGCGGAAGACGGGTACCGTCCCTGCGATGGGTGCAAATCCGGGACGGTCGTGGTGGGACGACTACAACGACGACGTTCGACGCCTGCACGAATCCGGCTGGGGCAAAGGAGCATCGGTCCTCTCGCCGGAGATCTGCGCACTGCTCACCGACGTCGACGCGGCCTTCGCCGTCACCGGCCCGGACACGCCGGGGTGGCCGAACCCGTACGGGGACGGCGCCGAGCGGAACGAGGCCGTGTACGAGCGCGTCACCGACCCGGAGAAGTTCCTGATCGTGGTGGCCCGGGCGCGGGCGTGGACGCGGGTGCTCCTCGACCGCGGCTGGGCGCGAGAAGCCGCGCAGGTGAGGTGGGCGCTGCGCCCCTCGGAATCGGGCGGTGCCGACACCGTCCTCGAGCCCGTGGTCGACGGTGCGGTCCCCCTGGTGCTGACGACGCACAGCCCGGTGGACAGCGACCACATCTTCACCGTCACGGTCGCAGCGGGCGACCCGGCAGTGACGTTGGCGGAGATCCCCGACTGCGGATGCGACGGGTGCGACAGCGGGTCCGCTGAACTGCTCCAGGAGATGGACGAGTGGGTGCTGTCGGTGGTCGACGGGTCCCTCCGGGTCGACGTCGCTGTCGACCACTCCTCGATCCGGACCTCGTTCGGCGGTCGCGGCGGCACGGTCCAGAACCTCGACGAGCCCACGTCGTTCACGGCCGCACCGTGGTCCGCGAACTGGACCGCGCGCCCCCTCCCGCCCGAGATCGAGACCCGCCATCCCGAACGCGCGTTTCCGCGCGCGGTGCTGAATCGCCTGCCGGGCCCGGACGGACCGCCGGGCAGCGCGCAGCGCTACCGGTCCCGATGAACGCTGGTCTGACCACTTGACCAGATCGATCACCTCGCCCTAGCGTTGTGACATGGATCTCACTCCGGTGCGCCGCAGATCGATCCCCGACGAAGTGTTCGACCAACTCCTCGACAGCGTCGTCGCGGGCAGTCTGGCGCCCGGCGAGACACTTCTGGGCGAACGCCGGATGGCGGACGCCCTCGGCGTCTCACGACCCGCGGTGCGCGAGGCGCTCACCCGGATCGCCGCACTGGGCCTGCTCGACATCCGGCAGGGCGGTGCGACGGTCGTCAACGACCTGCGACGCCGCGGCGGGCTGGATCTGCTCCCCCGACTCCTGGTTCGCGGCGGCGAGGTCGATCTCGCGGTGGCCCGCAGCATCCTCGAAGCACGCCTGTGGAACGGCCCCAAGGTGGCCGAACTGGCGGCGAGGCGCGCGCCGGCCGCCACCGCCGACACCCTGGACGCCGTCGTCGACGCGCTCGACGCGGACGACGACCCGGTCCGCCGACAACGGGTCGCCCTCGACTTCTGGGACCTGCTCGTCGACGGCGCCGATTCCATCACCTTCCGCCTGATGTTCAACACGCTGCGGGCGTCGTACGAGCCGATGCTCGACGCCCTGGCGATCGTGATGGCGGCCGAGGTCTCCGAGACGGGTCGCTACCGCGCGCTCGCCGACGCGGTCCGGCGACGCGACCCGGAGGCGGCATTCACCGCGGCGCACACCCTGCTCGAGCCCGCGACCGCACTGCTCGACACCGCGCTCGTCGCCGCACAGGATCCAGCCGAGGAGGACACATGACCACCTCCCGCCCGACGTCGCCCGCGTTCGGCCGCGACGTCACCCTCGCGGGCGCGGCCCGCGAATTCGTCCGCCACCCGAGTCCGTGGATCATCGGTGGCCTCCTCGCCGGCGCCCTGACGATCCGTCTCGTGCTGGGCGGATGGACGTGGGCCGACGCCCTGGTGCCGGTCGTGATGGCCGCGCTGTTCCCCGTCCTCGAATGGCTCATCCACGTGTTCGTCCTCCACTGGCGCCCGAAGCGGATCGCCGGGATCACGATCGATCCGCTCCTGGCCCGCAAACATCGTGCGCACCACGGAGACCCGCGGAACATCCCCTTGGACTTCATCCCGACGCCGGTGTTCGTGTGGCTGGTGCCGCTGTTGCTGGCGACGGCCCTGCTCGGCTTCCCACGGGTGGAACTCGGGTTGACCTTCCTGATCGTCATCACGGCACTCGGCCTGGCGTACGAGTGGACCCACTTCCTCATCCACACGGACTACAAGCCGACATCGGCGCCGTACCGGGCGACGTGGCGACACCATCGCAATCATCACTACCGCAACGAGCACTACTGGTTCACGGTCACCAGCTCGGGCACCGCCGACCGGGTGTTCGGCACGGAACCGGATCCGGACGCCGTCGAGAAGTCGCCCACCGCGAAGCGCCTGCACGGACTCGACGTCGCCGGCGCCTAGCCGGGTCGCACGGGAATCAGCCGTCCGCGTCCTCCCTCAGCGTGTGGGCGACGAGCGCGTTGGCGTGCCCGCGACCGAGGCCGTGCTCAGCTTTCAGCCAGTTGACCAGGTCCATGTGCTCGGTGAGCTCCGAGGCCCGAATCAGGCTCTGCCACTCGCCGATCGGCCTGCCGTACTTCTTCTCGATCGACGGAAAGTACGACGCGGGGCCCTTCACCGGTTCAGTCATGACCGGGAGGCTAGCGGTGAGCTACGACACGCCTGCGCATTCCCCGTAGCCACGCCGCCGGGTCCCAGGTCCCCGGCCTCGCCCGCGTGAGCGGGTAGCACCCCAGTCCGATGAGCGTGGCGGTGAAATGTCCGATGTCGGTGAAGGTCAGGCCACCGAGCAGCGGCAGCCCGTAGACGAGCAGGACGCCGACCACATACGGATAGCGCCACGGCGGCGCGATGCGGTAACTGAGCACCGCCATCACGCCGGCCAGCGCGTAGCTGACACCGATGTCGAGCGTGTTCACCGCGGACTCGGGCGCCCGCCCGTGCCGGATCGCGAGGTACAGCACGCCCTCGCTCAGATACGTGGCGCCGACATGCGCGACGACGACCACCGTGAGCCACCGCCACGTGCCGAGCCACCGTTCGGCCGGTACGTGGAAGAGGTTGTAGAGCACGACGTAGCCCAACCACGATCCGCCCGCCAGCCAGAACGCGCTGCTGATCAGGACACGGACCGGGTCCTGCCGCAGATGGTGCAGATTGGTGGAGCGATCCCCCAGCACGTCGTTCAGCGCGGTCGGCGACAAGTGATGCATGACGACCGTCGTCGCCAGCAGAACGGCCAGCCAGACGAACGTGCCCGGTGCGCGGCGCACATACCCCCAGGCCGCGGACGGGAGGTCCCGGCCCCGGAATCGCCGCTCGGCATCCACCTGACCAGTATGGCGCCGGAGACCTGCCGCGTGACGCCCGTCGCCTGCGGACGATCGCGGGCAGCACCCGCCCGCCCCTTCCATCTGTGCACCTGGCCGAGTTCTTTGGGAGGTGGGACCGGTTCTCGACGGGTGGTCATGGGAGGCGGCGGTGGTGTTTCGGTAATTCCTTCCATTCCGTCCGGCGCGAAGTTCCACACCGGCGGCCTCGCCGTCACGGTTGCTGCCACTACAGATCAGGCGCACTGGCGCGGAGCGCCTCAGTCGTGGAGCACCCAGTCGACGGCGACGTCCGGATCGGTGGTCGACGCCACCCCGTCCGGGATCGGCGTGCGCGCGACCATCACCACCGGGACGCCCAGCCGGCGGGCCGCCGCGAGCTTCGCCGAGGTGAGCGCTCCCCCGCTGTTCTTCGTCACCAGCACGTCGATCCGGTACCGGCGCATCAACGCGGCCTCGTCGTCGACGGTGAAGGGGCCACGCGCGAGCAGCAGTTCGGACCGCTCCGGCATGCGCACCTCGGGCGGATCGATCGCGCGGATCAGGAACCACCCGGAGGCGTCGGCGAACGCGTCGACACCCTGCCGTCCGATCGTTAGGAACACCCGCTCCCCCAATTCGGTCACCGACTCGGCGGCCGCGACCAGATCCGGAACGACATGCCAGTCGTCCCCCGGCCCGGGAACCCACTCGGGGCGGCGTAGCACCAACAGCGGAACTCCGATCCACGCGGTCGCCGCGGCGGCGTTCGCCGTGATTCTCGCGGCGAACGGGTGCGTGGCATCGACGACGGCATCGATTTCGTTGTCTCGCAGCCAGTGCACCAGTCCGTCGATGCCGCCGAAGCCGCCCACCCTGACCTGCCCTACCGGCAACACCGGTTCACGAACCCGGCCGGCGAGGGACGAGATCACTTCCACACCGGGCTCGCTGTCCAGCCGCGACGCGAGCGTCCGGGCCTCGCGGGTGCCGCCGAGCACGAGAACCCGGCGCGACCGCGATCTCAATGGGTGTCGCGCGACCGCGTCGCCGAGTACAGGTAGCTGTCGGGGAATCCCTCGGCGGCCAGCACCCGGCCCACGATCACCACGGCGGTCTTGGTGATGCCGGCAGCGTGCACCTGGTCCACCAGCGTCGCGAGCGTGCCGCGCAGGATCACCTCGTCGGGCCGGGTCGCGAACGCGACCACCGCTGCGGGACAGTCGGATCCGTAGTTCTCCGACAGCTCCTCGACGATCTGCTCGATTCGGTGCGCCCCGAGGTGCACCACCATCGTGGCGCCGCTGCGACCGAGCGATCGCAGGTCCTCCCCCGGTGGCATCGCCGTGGACAGCGTGGACACCCGGGTCAGCACGATCGACTGCGAGACGCCCGGCACCGTGAGCTCGCGACCGAGCGCGGCCGCGGCGGCGGTGAACGCCGGAACTCCCGGCACGATGTCGTACGCGACCCCCGCCGCGTCGAGCCGGCGGACCTGTTCGGCCACCGCCGAGTAGATCGACGGGTCACCCGAATGCAGCCGCGCCACATCGAGCCCCGCGGCGTCGGCGGCGATCAACTGTTCGACGATCTCGTCGAGACTCATCCTGGCGGTGTCGACCACCTCCGCGTCGTCCGGGCAGAGGGTGAGAAGTTCGGCCGGCACGAGGCTTCCCGCGTACAGGCACAGCGGGCTCGTGGCGATGAGGCGCGAGGCGCGCAGCGTGATCAGGTCCGCGGCGCCCGGCCCGGCTCCGATGAAGTGGACTGTCATGTCGTTTCCCTTTCGGTGCTGACGGAACGGCCGGGCTTGACGACCGTCCACTGCGCCACCGGCAACTGCGGTCGCCACGCCGTGAACCCGCCGAGCGGCTCGCCGCGGTAGACCTGGAACTTACGGAGTTGCCCGCCCACCCGCGAATGCCACTGCAGTACGAGCGCCTCCGATTCGGCGGTGACGGCGTTGACGACCATCCGTCCGCCCGGACGCAGCCGCGCCCAGCACGCGTCGAGCATGCCGGTCTGCGTCACGCCGCCACCGACGAAGATCGCGTCGGGGGGTGTCGACTCGTCGGCGAACGCCGCCGGCGCCGCCCCGACCACGCGCAGGGACGGGGTGCCCAGCCTCGACGCGTTGTCGACGATCTGCGCGACGCGCTCGTCGTCCCGCTCGAATGCGACGGCGCGGCACCGCGGGTCGGTGCGCATCCACTCGATCCCGATGGTGCCGGACCCGCCGCCCACGTCCCACAGCAGCTCCCCCGGCGCGGGGGCGAGCGCGGACAGGGTCAGTGCGCGCACCTCGTGCTTCGTCATCTGCCCGTCGCCGCGATAGGCCGCGTCGGGCAGCCCGGGGGTGCGGGTGAGCCGCAGCGCCGAATCCGACGCCCGCAGGTCGAGCGCGATCACGTTCAGCGGGTCCCCGGGTGCCCGGTCCCACGTGCCGGCCGAGCCGTGCACGACGTTCTCCGCGGGTCCGCCCAGTTGTTCGAGGACCACCATCTCGGTGTTCCCGAAACCCCCGTCGGTGAGAACCTTCGCGACTTCGGCGGGGGTGTGCTCGTCGTTGCTGAGCACGAGCAACCGCTGACCGTCGACGGCCGCCGCCACGAGCGTGGACGGCGGCCGTCCCACCAGGCTCACGGTCGACGTCTGGTGCAACGGCCAGCCGAGGCGGGCGCACGCGAGCGACACCGACGACGGGTGCGCGATCACGCGCAGCCGTTCCGGCCCCAGGATGCGGCCCAGGGTGACGCCGATGCCGTGGAACATCGGGTCGCCGCTGGCGAGCACGCACACCCGCCGGCCGCGGTGGGCGTCGAACAGGGCTGCCAGTGCGGGCAGCATCGGGGACGGCCACGGCACCCGTTCGGCGGCCGACTCGGGAACCAGCGCGAGCTGGCGGGTCGAGCCCATCAGCACCTCGGCGTCCCGGAGGGCCGCCTGGGCGCGTGGCGCGAGACCGTCCCAGCCGTCGGCACCGATTCCCACCACGACGATCGGGTCGCTCACTCGGGTCGTCACCGGGGCATCCGCCGCCACACGAACTGCGGCAACAGGCGCATACCGAAGAAGATCGGCCGCAGCAGTCCGGGCACCCACACCCGCTCGCTTCCCCTGCGGAGCCCGTGCGCGACCGCGTCGGCCACCTGTTGCGGCGTGCTCGAGAAGGGGGCCGGCTTCATCCCCTCGGTCATGCGGCCGATGACGAACCCCGGCCGGACCAGCAGCAACCGCACCCCGCTGCCGTGCAGGGCGTCGGCGAGGCCGCTTGCGAAGCCGTCGAGCCCCGCCTTCGCGGACCCGTACACGTAGTTGGCTCGCCGGACGCGGACGCCGGCGACCGACGAGAAGACCACGATCTGTCCCGAACCGTGGGCCCGCATGAGGTTCGCGAGATGCGTCAGCACACTGATCTGCGCGACGTAGTCGGTGTGCACCACCGCCAGCGCGTGCCCGGCGTCCTGCTCCGCTCGGGCCTGGTCGCCCAGCACTCCGAACGCGAGGATCGCGACCCCGACGGGACCGTGCTGCTCGACGATCGCCGACAGGACCGTCGGGTGATCGGCGACGCGGTCGGCGTCGAACTCGACGCAGTGCACGGCCGTGGCCCCGGCGTCGAGGATCGCGCGCCGCTGCTGCTCCAGGTCGTCGCTGCGGCGGGCCGCGAGCACCACCACTCGGCCGGGTGCCAGCCGCTCCGCCACCTCGACGCCGATCTCGCTGCGACCGCCCAGCAGAACCACCGTGCCGGGCGCGTAGTCCGTGTCGGTCACGCCTCTCACTGTCATGCCTCCAGTGTCGCGGATTCGGCCCGCTCGAGTACCGTCGGGGCATGGCCCGAACTCCGTCCGATCCCTCCCACCTCACCGCCGAGGCCGGGACCTTCCTCACCGAGCGGCATCTGGCGACGCTGACCACCCTCCGCAAGAACGGCACCCCGCACGTGGTGGCGGTCGGATTCACGTGGGATCCGGACAGTCGGATCGCCCGGGTCATCACCAACGACACTTCCCAGAAGGCCCGCAACGCCGACCGCGGCGGGTACGCCGCCGTCAGTCAGGTCGACGGGGGCCGCTGGCTCACCCTCGAAGGGCCCTCGCGGGTGCTGTCGGACCGCGAGTCGGTCGCCGATGCCGAGCGCCGGTACGCGGCGCGGTACCGGACGCCGCGGGAGAACCCGACACGCGTGGTGATCGAGATCGCGGTGGAGCGGGTGATGGGGTCGGCGATTCTTCTCGATCGGTGAAATAGCCTGATTTGCACCGACATTCGGCGGACCGGATCCGCCGTGCGGCGCACGCGGCGCGGGTACCGTCGGGGGACGTCACCAGCGCAGCCGAGTGGGGATGGCCATGACACCTCGACCCGAACACCCTTCGACCGACAACCGCCGGGTCCGCCGCGCCCCACGGTGGGCCGCAGTCGCCGCCGTCGCGGCCGCGACCGTCGCGGCACCGGCAACCGCCCACGCCCTGCCGCCCCACCCGTTCGGTCCACCGGCCCTGACCATCGGCTGCGCCAACCAGGGCAGCGTGATGTCGTTGACCGGCGCGACCGGACAGTCCGGACCCGAACAGAACCCACCGATCGGACCGGGTGAGATTCGCTTCGCCACGTTCCCTGCGGCGCCCCCGATCCCGGCCGCCGGGCAGGTGACGGTGGCCTGGATCAACCTCGACACCGGCGCGACGGGGGTCGCCGCACTCGAGGGCACCTACCCGTACTACGCGAAGACGGTGAACACCGGGCACGGCAACATCCGGGCCACCGTCTTCGGCACGATCGACCTGACGAGCCTGCCGCTGTGCCAGACGAATCCGACGTTCGGGAACTTCGTCGTCTGACGCGCGCCGTCAGCCCGGCAGCACCGTCAGCCCGTGGGGACGCAGGTTCATCGACTCACACCCGTCCGCGGTGACGACGACGATGTCCTCGATCCGGGCGCCCCACCGACCGCGGAAGTAGATGCCCGGCTCGATACTGAACGCCATGCCCGGCTCGAGCGTGACGGTGTTGCCGGCGACGATGTACGGCTCCTCGTGGACCGACAGACCGATGCCGTGCCCGGTGCGGTGCACGAACACGTCGGCCAGACCGGCATCGGCCAGCACGTCCCGCGCGGCCGCGTCCACGGACTCGGCGGTCACCCCGGGGCGGACGGCTCGGGTTGCGGCGCGCTGGGCGGCCTCGAGGATTCCGACCTGCCGGGCGATCTCGGCATCGGGCTCGCCGAGGACGTAGGTACGCGTCGAGTCTGAGTTGTAGCCCGGCTCGACCGGCCCGCCGATGTCGACGACGACGACGTCACCGGATTCGATGACGCGTTCGGACACCTCGTGATGAGGATCCGCGCCGTGCGGCCCGGACCCGACGATCACGAACGCGGCCTCGGTGTGCCCCTCGTCCAGGATCGCAGCCGAGATGTCCGCGGCCACCTCGGCCTCGGTGCGGCCCGGTCGCAACCACTCCCCCATCCGCGCGTGCACCCGGTCGATGGCCGCGCCGGCCCGGCGCAGCGCCTCGATCTCGGCGTCGTCCTTGATCATGCGCAGTTCCCGGAGCACGCCCGTCGCCAGCACCGGAACACCGCCGAAACGCCGAGCCAACGGCACCAAGTGCAGCGCCGGCATCGCGTCCGCCACCGCCACCCGCGGGGTCTCGGGCAACAGCGACGAGACCAGCTCGTACGGATCGACACCGTCGACCCAGTCGTGCAGCGGCAGATCGAGCTCCGCGACGGCCGAATCCCCCAGCGACGCGAGCTCGAGCCGCGGCACCACCACGGACGGGGCACTGCCGTCCGACGGCACGACCAGGCACGTGAGCCGCTCGAACGAGTCGGCACGCGAGCCGACCAGGTATCGCAGATCCGGACCCGGGGTGATGAGCAGACCGTCGAGCCCGGCGCGTTCCGCGAGTGCGGCCGCGCGCGCGAGCCTGTCGGCATACACGGCGGTGGGGAAACGGGCAGCGTCGGCGTCGAGAGAACTCGCCGAGGATTCCTTACTCATGCCGATCAGGTTAGTGCCGTTTGGCAGGATGAGCGCATGAGTGCGCCTTTGCTGCTGTTGGACGGTGCGAGTCTGTGGTTCCGGGCGTACTACGCCCTCCCGGAGTCGATGACGGCCCCGGACGGACGTCCGGTCAACGCGGTGCGCGGATTCACCGACATGGTGGCCGCGCTCATCACCCGCACCCGGCCCTCCCGCCTGGCGGTGTGCCTGGACCTCGACTGGCGTCCGCAGTTCCGCGTCGACGCCGTGCCGTCGTACAAGGCGCACCGGGTGGCGGAGGAGTCCGACGGGTCCGTCGAGGAAGTGCCCGACACGCTGACCCCGCAGGTCGGCATGATCATGGACGTGCTCGCGGCGGCCGGTATCGCGACCGCCGGAGCCACCGGCCTCGAGGCCGACGACGTGCTGGGAACCCTTGCCGCGCAGGAGAAGAACGACCCGGTCGTGGTGGTGAGCGGAGACCGCGACCTGCTCCAGGTCGTCTCCGACGATCCCGTCGCCGTCCGCGTGCTGTACGTGGGGCGCGGGCTCGCGAAGGCCGAGCTGTTCGGCCCGGTCGAGGTGGCCGCGAAGTACGGTGTGCCCGCCGACCGGGCCGGGGACGCCTACGCCGAATTGGCCCTCCTGCGTGGCGACTCGTCCGACGGGCTGCCGGGTGTCAAGGGCGTGGGCGAGAAGACCGCGTCGACGCTGCTGCTGCGGCACGGCTCCCTCGAACAGCTCCGCGCCGCCGCACTGGATCCGACGTCGGACGTCGCGAAGGGTGTGCGCGCGAAGCTCGCGGCCGCCACGGACTACATCGATGCCGCTCTGCCGGTCGTCCGCGTCGTCGCGGACGCCGACGTCGAGCTGTCCCGCCCGGACGTCCTGCCCACGGCGCCGGTCGACGGTGATCGACTCGCCGCCGTCGCCGCCGAGCTGGGAATCGAGCGATCGGTGGCCCGACTCGTGGCCGCGATGGCGGCCGAGCGGCCCGAGCTGCCCTAGCCGGGCGGCCCGGACCGCGGCCGGAACCCTACCGCGGGCGGCCGACCTCGTAGGTGCCGTCGTCGTCGGTGAACGTGACGGTCACCTTCTTCGGGCTTCCGTCGACGGTCAACGAGCACTCGAAGGTCGCGCCGCGGTCGACCTTCTGGTCGGCGGGGCAGCTGACGTCGGTGACCGAACGGCCGCCGTACGAGTCCGTGACGATCTGCTCGACTCCCCGCTCCGCCGCGGATCGGTCCAGAGTCTTCCCGCCCAGCACGCTCGACAGCGCCAGACCGATGACCGCAAGCACGACGAGGACACCGGCGCCGATACCGACCCACACCCACGGCTTCTGCTTGCCGCCGGCCGGTCGGGCGGGAGGCGGAGCCCACTGGTTCGGCGGCTGCGCACCGAACTGCGGCTGCGGATAGCCCGGCTGCTGACCCCACTGGGGCGGCTGCGGCGCGCTCGCCTGCGGGTGCCACTGCGGTGCCGGTCCGGGCGCCCCCCAGGCCGGGCCGCCGCCCCACTGCTGCGGCGGGACCGGGCCGCCCGGGCCGGGCTGTCCCCACCCCAGGGCCGGCGCACCGTAGGGGCCGGGCCCACCCGGACCGGGAACGGGCTGTCGCTGCTCCTCGGATCCGGCAGGCGTCGCCGCGTGTCCCTGTCCCGGCCGGGCCGCCCAGCCGGTGTTCGACTCGTCGGGGCCCTGAAGTCCGCCCATGGTCACCTTTCCTCGTCCTCGATCCGATCGGCTACGACGCGACGACGTACGTGAGCACACCGCGACCGCGTCGATACTCACGCACGTGGGAGCTGTTCACCGCAATATCGTGCGTCGAGATCAACGCCACATTACGCACCGACGGCGCTCGCCAGGCACCGTGCCCCCACCGGCGCCCGCGGCTCGGCTACTCGGTCAGATGGGCCGGCGTGTGCGTGACGCCCTCGATGTCACCCACCGTCGTCTCGATCAACTGGTGGGCCAGGTCGGCCAGCGCCCGGGCGGTGGCGAGCTCGTCGCCGATCTCGGGAACGTTCCGGTCCAGCGGGTTGCGGCGAGCCAGCCCGACGCCGACCAGCGTGGTGTCCCGGGTGTGCAACCGTGCGGTCGAGCGAGTCCGACTGTCGTGCTCGTCGATGGCGATGTCCACGTTCCACTGTTTCGTGTCCATGTGCGCGCTCCTCTCGTCCGATCCCGGCGGCAAACCGTTCCGCCGGGCGTACAGGAGCAAGTCAACCGCGTCCGGAGGCGGTCCGGTAGGGCCGCGCGGCTGCCCGTCCCGGCCGCCGCCGACTCACGTGGCCGCGACGGCCACCACACCCCGTCGGATGGCCCCGACCGCACGCGCGGCCGCCTTCGCCACCGACGGATCGGGCGCGGTGGAATGCAACTGGTCGAGGATGTCGATCACCTGCCGGCACCACCGCACGAAGTCGCCCGCCGACAGCTCCTTGCCGCCGGACCCGGCGGCGAGCAGCGCGTCCACCAGCGACTCCTCGCTTGCCCACTGATAGATCGCGTTGACGAAGCCCGTATCGGGTTCGCGGGTGAGCGGCAACTTGTGCCGGATCTCGTCGGCCCGCAGCTGTCCCCACACCCGCGCGGTGTCGGCGAGCGCCCGCCGGATCGGGGCCGTGGGCCCGCGGTCGGGTGCCTCCGCGTCCTGGCGCGACTCGTACACCACGCACGAGACCACCGCCGCCAGTTCGGCCGGCGTCAGCCCGCTCCACACCCCGTTGCGCAGGCACTCGGCCACCAGGAGATCGCTCTCGCAGTAGATGCGGGCGAGGCGTCGGCCGTCCTCGGTGGCCTTGGGGTTCTCGCCCGCGTCGATGAAGTTGCGCTCCGTCAACAGCGCGACGATGCGGTCGAACGTGCGGGCCAGCGAGTTCGTCGTGGCGGCCACCTTCTGCCGCATCGACTCCGTCTCCCGCGCCAGACGGCTGTAGCGCTCACCGATCCGGCTGAGCTGCTCACGGTCCGGATCCGTGTGGCACGGGTGCGCGCGCAACGCCTTGCGCAGCTCGACGATCTCGGCGTCCTCGCGACCACGCTTGTCCCGCTTGGGTTTGCGGGGAGCGTGGATACCGGTGCTCCGCAGCGCCGAGGCGAGGTCGCGGCGCACTCGCGCCGTGCGGTGATCGACGTGCCGCGGAAGGCGCATGCGACCCA
The DNA here is from genome assembly GCF_005484805.1 of Rhodococcus sp. SGAir0479. Classification (NCBI taxonomy): domain Bacteria; kingdom Bacillati; phylum Actinomycetota; class Actinomycetes; order Mycobacteriales; family Nocardiaceae; genus Rhodococcus; species Rhodococcus sp. SGAir0479. Next base: position 1,582,786 of record NZ_CP039432.1, on the reverse strand, counting down.
AGGCCCGCGCGGGCACCGGGAAGTCCGCCGCACTGATCTGTCCCGCCCACTTGTCCTCGGTGAGCACGAGCGGCCGGGGGTCGCCGCGATCCTGGCCGGTCTCGAGCACCACGGCGAGGCCCGACCGCTTCCCCACCGGGATGGCGATGACGTCCCCGCGGCGAAGCGAGTTGAGCGACTCCACCGCCGCGCCGCGACGATCGGCGCGCTTCTGCCGCTCGAGCGCGCGCTCACGGCTGCGCAATTGCTCCCGGATGGAGATGTACTCGAAGTACTCGCCGTCCGCGCCGCCGAGGCGGTCGAGCAGCTCGGCGAGAACCTGCTCGTTGCGTTCGATCCCCCGGGTCAGACCCACGACCGAACGGTCCGCCTGGAACTGTGCGAACGACCGCTCGAGCAGCGCCCGGGATTCGACCGCCCCCATCCGGTCGACCAGATTGATCGACATGTTGTATCCGGGACGGAACGAACTACGCAGCGGGAAGGTTCGCGTCGAGGCCAGTCCGGCGACGTCGGCCGGTTCGACGCCCGGCTGCCACAGCACGACCGCATGCCCCTCGACGTCGATGCCCCGACGCCCGGCACGACCGGTCAGCTGCGTGTACTCGCCCGGTGTCAGTTCGGCGTGCGTGTCGCCGTTGTACTTGACCAGACGTTCGAGCACGACGGATCGCGCCGGCATGTTGATGCCCAACGCGAGGGTCTCCGTCGCGAACACCGCCCGCACCAGGCCGTTGACGAACAGCTCCTCGACCGTCTCGCGGAACGCGGGGAGCATGCCCGCGTGGTGGGCGGCGAAACCGCGCTCGAGTGCCTCCCGCCAGCCCCAGTATCCGAGGACCTCGAGGTCCGCCTTGGGAAGGTCGCGGGTGTGCTTGTCGACGATGACGCGAATGCGGGCGGTCTGCTCCGGCGTCGTCAGCCGCAGCCGGGATCGGACACACTGTGCGAGTGCGGCCTCGCAACCGGCCCGGCTGAAGATGAAGGTGATGGCCGGCAGCAGGCCCTCCTCGTCGAGGCGGGCGATGACATCGGGGCGTGGGAGCGGGCGGAAGTCGCCGGAGCGCCCGCGACCACGCGAGTCCCAACCGTTCATCCGATCCAGCGCCAGGCGCTGTTTGACGTGCCGCATCAGGTCGGGGTCGACGACGACGTCACGGCCCCCGGCCGGGGTGGACTTGGCGTCGAACAGGTCGAACAGTCGGCGCCCCACCAGAATGTGCTGCCACAACGGAATCGGGCGGGTCTCGTCGACGACGATCGTGGTGTCGCCGCGCACGGTCTCCATCCACGCGCCGAACTCCTCGGCGTTGCTCACGGTCGCCGACAGGCTCACCAACCGGACGTCGTCGGGCAGATGCAGGATCACCTCCTCCCACACCGCGCCGCGGAACCGGTCGGCGAGGAAGTGCACCTCGTCCATCACGACGTGCGAGAGCCCCCGCAGTGCCGGCGATTCGGCGTAGAGCATGTTGCGCAGCACCTCGGTCGTCATCACGACGATCGGGGCGTCGGAGTTGATGCTGGTGTCGCCGGTGAGCAGGCCGACCGCGTCCTTGCCGTACCGCTCGGTGAGTTCGGCGAACTTCTGGTTGCTCAGTGCCTTGATCGGGGTGGTGTAGAAGCACTTGCGGCCCGATTCGAGCGCCAGGTGCACCGCGAACTCACCGACGACCGTCTTGCCGGCGCCCGTCGGTGCGCACACCAGCACGCCGTGCCCGGCTTCGAGCGCCGCGCACGCCTCGACCTGGAACGGGTCGAGCGGGAAGCTCAGCTGTTCCGTGAACGAATCGAGTTGGGTCCTGGGCCTCACAGTGTGTCCGAGAAATCCTGTGCGGACGACGTCGTGGGCGTCGTCGACGGCCGCACCGGCACGGCGTCGTCGATCGGGCTCGGCGCGCCGATGGTCGAGGCCTCCTCGTCCGAGAGGGCGGCGAGGTCCTCGGCCTCACGCCGCTGCTTGCGCTTGTCGTGCACCCGTGCGATCTGGATCGAGAACTCGAGCAGGACCGTGAGCGCGCCCGCCAGCGCCAGCATCGTGAACGGATCCTGGCCCGGGGTCGCGATCGCGGCGAACAGGAACAGCGAGAAGATCAGGCCGCGCCGCCAGCGCTTGAGCTTGGCGTACGGCAGCACGCCGACGACGTTGAGCGCCACCACGAGCAGCGGAATCTCGAAGCTGACACCGAAGATGATCAGCACGTTGATGACGAAACTGAAGTACTGGGCACCGCTGAGCGCCGTCACCTGGACGTTGTCGCCGATGGTGAGGAGGAAGTGCAACGCCTGAGCGACCACCACGTAGGCGAGGACGGCGCCGGAGACGAACAGCAGCGACGCCGCCGTGACGAAGCTGAATGCGTACTTGCGTTCCTTGGCGTACAGCCCGGGCGTGATGAACCGCCACAGCTGGTACAGCCAGATGGGGCAGGCCAGCACGATGCCGGCGGTGAGCGCGACCTTGAGTCGGAGCATGAACTGCTCGAAGGGCCCGGTCGCGAGCAGACGGCACGCACCGTCCGGGCTCAGGTCCGCACGGCTGGACGAGGGCAGCGAACAGTACGGACCGCGCAGCAGTTCACCCAGGCTCTCGATGCCCAGCACGCGGCTCGAGTACCAGAAGAACCCGACGAGGGTCGTCACGACGATCGCGGCGACCGCGATCAACAAGCGGGTTCGCAGCTCGTACAGGTGCTCGACGAGCGACATCGTGCCGTCTGGATTTGTCCTGCGCCGGCTGCGACGCGGGTCGAACGGAATTCGCACTATGGGCCCTAGCCTTGGTCAGCAGTGATCCGGGGTGAAGAACTCACCCCGGATGCTCGTCATACGTGAACTAGGCCGACTTCGGCTCGGTGCGAGGCTGCTGCGGGGTCTCCACGACCGTGGCATCGACCGGCGCCGACGGCAGCTGTGCGGACTGGTTCGGGTCGGCTGCGGGATTCGCCTGGCTGTTGCCGTCGTTCTGCATCTCCTTGACTTCACTCTTGAAGATGCGCAGCGACCTGCCGAGTCCACGAGCCGCTTCGGGCAGCTTCTTGGAGCCGAACAGGATCACGACCACCAGCGCCACGATGGCCCAGTGCCACAGGCTGAAGCCTCCGGTCATTACTACCTCCCAATGTCAGACGCCAACGATGCTACCGGACGTGCAGGTGTCGGCCGTAGTGCAAATGCCCTGTTCACCGTGACGTAACAACCGTCCGGAGCGGTATGCGCACCTGCCGGGCTCCCGGTTCACGCAACCGCCATCCGAAGTTACTCTTCTCGCCGTCTGCGTGCGCCGGGCCGCGCCGGGAGGACCGGGCCGGGATCTCACACTTCCAGGGTCTCGTACGCCGCCAGCGCTGCCCGCGCACGGTCGCGCACCGCGTCGACCAGTTCCGCGGGGCCGAGCACGGTCGTCGCCGACCCGAAACCCAGAACCAGGCGGGCCATCCATTCGAGGGAGCCGTAACGCATGGTGACCTCGACCGATCCGTCCGGCAGCGTCCGCACCGGGTCCATCGGATAGTTGTCGAGGATCCAACCCTGGTCGGCGGAGACCCGCAGGTGGGCCTGGGGCAGCGCGGGATCGTCACTGAACAGCTCGAGATGCTCACCGGCGCCCAGCGCGCGGGCCGGCGGCGCGGACGGCTCGTCCAGTTCCTCGGCGGCGTCGATCCGGTCGAAGCGGAAGAGCCGCACCCCCTCGGCCTGCCGGCACCACGCCTGCAGATACGTGTGATCGTCCACCAGCAGCGACCGGATGGGGTCGACGACACGTGCGGAAACGGTGTCGCGGGACGCCGAGTAGTACGTCAGGTGCAGCGCGTGATCGTGCTGGAGGGCCGAGCGGACCGTCGCGGCCACCGGGGACTCGGGCACCGCGGCGTCGTCGCCGGACTCGTCGCCGTTCTTCTCGCGGGCGACGGTGCCGGCCGCCGACTCGATCTTCGCGATCGCACCCTGCGCGGCGGTCGGGTCGACCATTCCCGGCATCTCGGCCAGCGACCGCAGCGCGACCAGCAGCACGGTCGCCTCGGTGGATGTCAGCCGCAACGGCCGGTCGATGCCGGCGGAGAAGATCACCGACACCGTGTCCTCGTCGAAGGACAGGTCGATCAGGTCGCCGGGACCGTACCCGGGCAGGCCGCAGACCCACAGCTGGTCGAGATCCTTCATCAGATTCGGCACGGTGACCCCGAGGTCGCGCGCCGCCTCTTCCTTGCTGACCCCGGGGTTCGCCATGAAGTACGGGACCATGTTGAGCAGTCGCGCCAGCCGCGACACCCGAACACTCATCGCGCGACCTCCGTGTCGTCGAGACCGGCCGCGAACCTGAGCCGCTCCCGCACACTGGCGCGCAGCGACTCCGGTTCGAGGGCGACCGCGTCCACCCCGTGACCGGCGACGAGTCGGGCGATCCATCCCCAGGACCGCACGGGAATCTCGAGGATCGACCCGGGCCGGCCACCGAACTCGCGCGGCTCGCGGACCGTGCCGAGGCGGCGCAGTTCGAACGCCCGCCCCTCCGCCACCCACACGACGGCCATGCCCGTCACCGAACCGGCCCCGGTGGCCGCGGCGACGATGCTGCGCAGATCGACGTCGGCGGGCTTGCGGACCGCGTTCGGCGGGCCGACGGCCTCCACGGGTTCGGCGATGCGCGAGAGCCGGAACGTCCGCGTCGCATCGCGGTCGACGTCGTGCCCCACGAGGTACCAGCGTCCGCGGAGCGTCACCACACCCCACGGCTGCACGGTCCGGGTGACGAATTCCGCGGTGGGCGCGCTGCGATGCCGGAAGGTGACCGCGCGTCCGGCGTCGATCGCGGCGAGCAGCTGCCGCATCGCGGACTCGGACCCGCGCGTGCGTGCGGGAATGGCCGACACCGGTACCGCGTCGAGGTCGGGATCCACCTGCACACCCGCGGCGCGCAACTTCATCAGCGCGCTCTGCGAGGCCGACATCATCTCGGGCGAACCCCACAGGCCGGCCGCGACCGCGACCGCGGCGGCTTCCTCGGCATCGAGGTCGATCTCGGGAAGTTCGTACGCGGTGCGGTCGATGCGATACCCCTCGACCCCGGAGAAGCGGGAGGCCTGACCGGTCTCGAGCGGGATCCCCAGATCGCGCAGTTCGTTCTTGTCCCGCTCGAACATGCGGCTGAACGCCTCGTGACTGGCCGAGTCGTCGTAGCCGGCCACGCTCTCCCGGATCTTCTCGGCAGTGAGGAACTGTCGCGTCGAGAGCAGGCAGATGACGAGGTTCATCAACCGCTCGACTTTGGATATCGCCACTTCGCCGAGCCTAGCGGCACCGCGGCGGACCGAGCGGTAGCAAAACGGGCGAATTGGGGCCCGTCACATCGACGCGATGAGCCGCTCCACCCGTTCGTCCACCGAGCGGAACGGATCCTTGCAGAGCACCGTGCGTTGCGCCTGATCGTTGAGCTTGAGGTGGACCCAGTCGACGGTGAAGTCGCGCCCGGCATCCTGCGCGGCGGCGATGAAGTCGCCGCGCAGCTTCGCCCGCGTGGTCTGCGGCGGGGTGGAGACGGCCGCCTCGATCGTCTCGTCCTCGGTGACCCGCTTGGCCAGACCCCTGCGTTGCAGCAGGTCGAAGACCCCGCGGCCGCGCTTGATGTCGTGGTACGCGAGATCGAGCTGTGCAATCTTCGGATCCGCCAGTTCCATGCCGTACTTGTCCTGGTACCGCTGGAACAGCTTGCGCTTGATCACCCAGTCGATCTCGGTGTCCACCTTCGCGAAGTCCTGACTCTCGACCGCGTCGAGCGTGCGCCCCCACAAATCGACCACCTGGTCCACCTGAGGGTCGCGCTCGCGGGTGCGCAGGTGCTCGACCGCGCGCGAGTAGTACTCGCGCTGGATGTCGAGCGCGCTGGCCTGACGCCCGCCGGCGAGCCGGACCGGACGGCGTCCGGTGAGGTCGTGACTCACCTCCCGGATGGCCCGGATCGGGTTGTCGAGCGCGAAGTCGCGGAAGGGGACGCCCGCCTCGATCATCTCGAGCACGAGGGCCGCGGTCCCCACCTTGAGCATCGTGGTGGTCTCGGCCATGTTGGAATCGCCCACGATGACATGCAGCCGGCGGTACTTCTCGGCGTCGGCGTGCGGCTCGTCCCGAGTGTTGATGATCGGCCGCGAACGCGTGGTCGCCGACGACACGCCCTCCCAGATGTGCTCGGCTCGCTGCGACAGGCAGAACGTCGCCGCCTTGGGGGTCTGCAGAATCTTGCCGGCACCGCAGATCAACTGCCGGGTCACCAGGAACGGCAACAGCACGTCCGAGATGCGGGAGAACTCGCCGGCCCGCACCACCAGGAAGTTCTCGTGGCAGCCGTACGAATTGCCCGCCGAATCGGTGTTGTTCTTGAACAGGTAGATGTCGCCGCCGATACCCTCCTCGGCCAGCCGTTGCTCGGCGTCGACGAGGAGGTCCTCGAGCACCCGCTCGCCCGCGCGATCGTGGTTGACCAGCTGCAGCAGGCTGTCGCACTCGGCGGTCGCATACTCGGGATGCGAGCCGACGTCGAGGTACAACCGGGCGCCGTTGCGGAGGAACACGTTGGAACTGCGACCCCACGAGACCACCCTCCGGAAGAGGTAGCGGGCAACCTCGTCCGGACTCAATCGCCGGTGACCGTGAAAGGTGCAGGTGACACCGAACTCGGTCTCAATTCCCATGATTCGTCGCTGCACACTTCGACAGTACAGCGCCGGACGCGATTGCCTTGCCGTTCAGGAACGCCCATTCCGCCCTACGGTAGGAACGTGGCCGAAGTGAGATGTTTCCCCGAACGTACCGACCGCGTACTCATGCGCCTGAGTTCCGAGCTCCCGGCGTCCCGACTGGACGGCGGACTGCGCCGGTTGAGCACCGCCGCGAACCACAGCGTGCTGTGGATGGGCATCGGTGCCGGCATGGCGCTGGGGGGCCGTCGTGCGCGCCGCGCCGCGGTCCGCGGACTGCTGTCGGTCGCCGGCGCCAGCGCGGTGTCCAACGCGGTCCTCAAGCCGCTGCTCCCGCGCCGGCGACCGCCCGCCGGCACGGCCGAGTTCGCGATGCGGCGCGGTCTCCCGGCGCCCCGCTCCTCGTCGTTCCCGTCGGGGCACTCGGCGTCGGCGGCGGCATTCGCGACCGGAGTAGCGCTCGAGTACCCCGCGGTCGGCATCGCGCTCGCCCCGCTCGCCGCGGCCGTCGCCTACTCGCGGGTGCACACGGGAGTGCACTGGCCGTCGGACGTGGTGGTGGGAATGGGCGTGGGGGCCGCGGTCGCGCTCTCGACCCGGCGGTGGTGGGCCGTCCGGGACGAGGAGCCGGCGACGCTGGGGCCGGACCACCCGACCCACGCGCTCCCCGACGGCGCCGGCATGGTGGTCTTCGTCAACCCCGGCTCCGGCACCGACGACGGCACGATCCGCGACGAGGTACTGAAGTACCTGCCGGACGCCGAGGTAATCGAGTTCGACGGGGACCGCGACTTCGGCGCCCAGATCGACGAGGTCGTCGCCGACCGCTCCCCGCGCGCGCTGGGCGTCTGCGGCGGCGACGGCACGGTCGTCACCGTGGTCGACGCCGCGGTCCGGCACGACCTGCCGCTGGCCGTCTTCCCGGGCGGCACGCTGAACCACTTCGCCCGCGATGCCGGCGTCGGGGACGTCGCGTCCACCGCCGACGCGATCGCCACCGGCAGCGCCGAACTCGTCGACCTGGGTCGGATCCGGGTGGACGGTCATCAGGAGTCCGCGTTCGTCAACACTGCGAGCCTGGGCGGATACCCCGACTCGGTGCGGCTGCGCGAGCGTTGGCAGCCCAAGCTCGGGAAGTGGCCCGCCGCGGGACTGGCCATGGCCCGGGTGCTCGCGTCGGCGCAACCGCTGCCGGTGACCATCGACGGCGCCGAGCACACCCTGTGGATGCTGTTCGTCGGCAACGGCCGCTATTCGCCGCGGAATCAGGTCCCGATGTCGCGACCCGAGATCCACCGCGGCACCCTCGACGTGCGGTACCTCCTCGCCGACCGGCGCTTCTCGCGGACCCGGCTGGTCTCGGCGGCACTCACGGGCACGCTCGGCGCCTCCCCCACGTACGTGCAGCGCAACGTGCGCTCACTGACCGTGGAGATCGACGGCGATCCCGTGGCGCTGGCGACCGACGGCGAGGTGGTCGCCGACGGTCGTCGCTTCCAGTTCCACAGCGAGCCCCAGCGCGTGGTGCTCTACCGCAAGCTCTAGTCGGATCCGGCGGTGTCCCCGGCCCCGGGGGCATCGCCCGATCCGGACTGCTCGAACTCGCCGTTGCCGGTCCCGCCGGTGGACGTCGCGGCGGGCGGCAGCAGCGGCTCGAGTGCAGCCCCGGCGATGCGCCGGAACGCCCGCCGCGGACGGGACTGGTCCAGGACCGCCACCTCCAGGCTCGCCACACCGATGGTTCGTCGATCGGCGTCGCCGTTGCCCGATCCGCCGTCCAGCAGCGCCGTCACCGCAACAGTGACCGCCTCGGCGAGATCCATTCCGGGACGGTAGGACTCACGCAACGCCGTCACGATGGGCTCGGTGGTACCGCCCATCACCACGAAGTGCTGCTCGTCGACGATGGAACCGTCGTACGTGATGCGGTACAGCTGTGCCTGCGGGGGCGCGCCGTGCGGCCCGACCTCCGCGACGCAGATCTCCACCTCGTACGGCTTGGGCTGCTCGGTGAAGATCGTGCCGAGCGTCTGCGCGTACCCGTTGGCCAGCGAACGCCCGGTCACGTCCCGGCGGTCGTACGAGTACCCCCGCATGTCGGCGTGCACGATCCCGGCACGCCGCAGATTCTCGAACTCGTTGTACTTGCCGACGGCCGCGAAACCGAGGCGGTCGTAGAGCTCGCTGACCTTGTGCAGCGCCGTGGAGGGATTCTCCGCGACGAACAGCACCCCGTCCGCGAAGGTCAACACGATGACACTCCGTCCGCGCGCAATTCCCTTGCGCGCCAACTCCGAGCGATCGCGCATGATCTGCTCGGCGGAGGCATAGTACGGAAGCGTCATCGCGGAGTGCGTCCTTCCTCGGTACGGTCGGCCACCACGGCACGAGCGATCTCGGCGGTGCGTTCCGCGGGGACGTATGCGGCGCCCGCGGAGGAAATCGAGACGGCGGTCGGGTAGATGGACCGCACCATGTCCGGCCCGCCCGTCGCGGAGTCGTCGTCCGCCGCGTCGTACAGCGCCTCGACTGCCATCCGCAACGCCGACGCCTCGTCGCCGCCCTCGCGGTAGAGCTTCTTGAGCGACGCCTTGGCGAACAGCGATCCGGACCCGACAGCGTGGTAGCCGGCGCGTTCCTCGTACCGCCCGCCGACGACGTCGTAGGACACGATCCGGCCGGCCCTCTCGGGGTCCGCGGCGTCGAGGTCGAATCCGACCAGCAGCGGTACCACGGCCAAGCCCTGCATCGCCGCACCCAGGTTGCCCCGGACCATCGACGACAACCGATTGGCCTTGCCGTCGAAGGTCAGCTGGACGCCCTCGATCTTCTCGTAGTGCTCGAGTTCCACCGCGAACAGGCGCACGAGTTCGATCGCCACCCCGGCGGTGCCCGCGATGCCGGCCGCCGAGAAGTCGTCGGTGACGAACACCTTCTCGACGTCACGGCTCGCGATGAGGTTGCCCATCGTGGCCCGCCGGTCGCCGGCGATCACGACACCACCGGCGAACGTGAGGGCCACGATCGTCGTGCCGTGAGGCGCGATGTCGGCGGTGTCGCCGTCCGAACCGGTGCGGCTCATGTTCATTCGATTTCCGGGCAGCAATTCCGGTGCGTGGAGGCGCAGGTGCTCGGTGAACGACGACAGGTTCGATCCGTAGGTGAACCCCGTGTTCATGCCCACGCTGTCGAACGCCGACGGCACCCCTGCACGATCCGCCCTCACTGGCCGCCCTTCTGGACGTAGGCGCGCACGAAGTCCTCGGCGTTCTCTTCGAGCACGTCGTCGATCTCGTCGAGCAGATCGTCGGTGTCCTCCGCCAACTTCTCGCGACGCTCCTGCCCGGCCGCGCCCTCCCCGATCGGGGCATCGTCGTCGTCGCCACCACCGGTACGCTTGGTCTGCTCCTGGGCCATGGCCACCGACCTCCTTCTCACCGCGGACTCGCCGAAGGGTCTTCGACGAGTCCTGCTCGGACCCTAACCCTACCGACCGCCGGTGTCCGGCGGGCTGCAGGCGCGCGGCGCGATTCGCCGCGTGATCAGTTCGTAAGCTGATTGACGAGCTCGGCCGCGGAATCCACCGAGTCGAGGAGTTCACCGACGTGTGCGCGGCTGCCCCGCAACGGTTCCAGCGTGGGGATCCGGACGAGCGATTCACCACCGAGGTCGAAGATCACCGAGTCCCAGCTCGCGGCCGCGATGTCGGCACCGAACCGCCGCAGGCACTCACCACGGAAGAAGGCGCGGGTGTCGGTGGGCGGATTGTGCACGGCGTCCAGGACCTGCTGTTCACTCACCAGCCGTTCCATCGAGCCGCGGGCCACCAGGCGGTTGTACAGGCCCTTCTCCAACCGGACGTCCGAGTACTGCAGGTCGATCAGGTGCAGTCGGGGCGCCGACCACGACAGTCCCTCGCGCTGGCGGAACCCTTCCAGCAGACGCAGTTTCGCAGGCCAGTCGAGCAGGTGCGCGCACTCCATGGGATCGCGCTCGAGCAGGTCCAGCACCATCGCCCACTTGTCGATGATGTCCGCTGCCCGCGGGTCGTCGTTGCCCTCGCGGTCGACGAACTTGGCCACCCGGTCGAGGTAGATCCGCTGCAACGCCAGTCCGGTCAGTTCCCGCCCGTCGGCGAGGGCGACCGTGGCGCGCAACGTCGGGTCGTGGCTGATGTGGTGAACGGCGGTGACCGGGCGCGCGAGCTGCAGGTCGGTGAGATCGACGCCGGCCTCGATCAGATCGAGCACCAGCGCGGTGGTGCCGACCTTGAGATACGTCGACATCTCGGCGAGGTTCGCGTCACCGATGATGACGTGCAGGCGGCGGTACTTGTCGGCGTCGGCGTGCGGTTCGTCGCGGGTGTTGATGATGCCGCGCTTGAGCGTCGTCTCGAGCCCCACCTCGACCTCGATGTAGTCGGCGCGCTGGGAGAGCTGGAAGCCGGGCACGTCGCCGCCCTGCCCCATTCCCACCCGCCCCGAGCCGCACACGACCTGTCGTGACGCGAAGAACGGGGACAACCCGGTGATCACGGCCGAGAACGGCGTCTCGCGGGACATCAGGTAGTTCTCGTGGGTGCCGTACGAGGCGCCCTTGCCGTCCACGTTGTTCTTGTACAACTGCAGCCGTGGCGCTCCGGGCACACTGGACGCGTGCCGGGCGGCGGCCTCCATGACGCGCTCTCCGGCCTTGTCCCAGATCACCGCGTCCATCGGGTCGGTCACCTCGGGCGCCGAGTACTCCGGATGCGCGTGGTCGACGTACAGCCGTGCCCCGTTGGTGAGGATCATGTTGGCCGCGCCCACCTCGTCGGCGTCGATCACCGGGGCGGGGCCGTTGAGTCGTCCCAGGTCGAACCCGCGGGCGTCACGGAGCGGGGATTCCACCTCGTAGTCCCAGCGCGTGCGCTTGGCGCGGGGCACCCCCGCCGCCGCCGCGTACGCCAGCACCGCCTGCGTCGACGTCAGAATCGGGTTGGCCGAAGGCTCGTTGGGCGAGGAGATGCCGTACTCGACCTCGATACCGATGATCCGCTGCATGGCACGAGCCTAGATCGTTTCGGCCGGACACATCCGAGCGACCGCGACCGCCGCCGTGATCACTGCAGGTCCAGGCGGCATTGCAGGTAGTTCTCCGCCCCGATCCGCCGGAGCACCGCGGCCACCGGCGCCGGCGCCCAGCGCGCGGAGCGGTCGGTCTCGAGCCGCGGATCGACCAGATGGATGCGGCGTCCGCGCACGGTCACGTCACACTCCCCCGCCGCCAGAACGTTGCGCGCCCAGTCGCTCTCCCGGCCGTAGGTCAGCGCGAAGCGATAGCCGTTGCCGATCCGAAACGCGTTGACCGGCGTCGTGTAATCGCGTCCGGAGCGACGCCCGGTGTGGTGCACCAGGGCGAAGCCTGGCAGATACCCGGCGACGAGTCTCACCACCCGGTTGAGACCGACGCGGTTCATCCGTGCGAGTCGACGTGGAAGTACCACGACGCCACCGCCTCTCGTGTCGCGGGCGTGCTCCCGGATCCTATCCGGGTGGACCGCACCGGCACGGCGGTTCGGCGACGATGACACGATGGGCGGATGGACGAGGTCGTCGCGGTGTACGACGCGCAGGGTCACCCGGTGGGGCAGGCATCCCGTGCCCGGGTCTACGCGGAAGGGCTGTGGCACGCGAGCGCCGGGGTGTTGTTGCGTTCGATGGACGGCGATCGGCTGTACGTCCACCGACGTTCCCTCGCCAAGGCCGTGTTCGCGGGCATGTACGACTGCCTGGCCGGCGGAGTCGTCGATCCCGGCGAGACCCCCGAGGTGACCGCGCGCCGTGAACTCGCCGAGGAACTGGGCGTGACCGGCGTGCGCCTCTCCCCGCTCGCGCAGATCGCGTGGGACGGCGTGTGGCACGACGCGCCCCTGCGGTGCCACCTGTTCGCATTCGAGGCCCGCTACGACGGCCCCGTCCACCACCAGCCGAGCGAGGTCGTCGACGGGTGGTGGTGGACGGAACGGGAACTGCGGGAGCACCTACAGGACCCGGCGTGGCCGTTCGTGCCGGACACGCGGGTCCTGCTGGCGGACCACCTCGACTGAGCGTTCCCGCTACAGGTACTGCCCTCGCTTCACGGAAACTGCGCTGGGTTCACAAGTACTGGCCGGTGTTCGACTCGGTGTCGATCGCCCGGCTCGCACTGGCATTCTTGCCCGTCACCAGCGTGCGGATGTAGACGATCCGTTCGCCCTTCTTACCGGAGATTCGCGCCCAGTCGTCGGGGTTGGTCGTGTTCGGCAGATCCTCGTTCTCGGAGAATTCGTCGACGATCGAATCGAACACGTGCTGCACCCGCAGACCCGGCGACCCGGTTTCGAGCACCGACTTGATCGCGTACTTCTTGGACCGGTCCACGATGTTCTGGATCATCGCACCCGAGTTGAAGTCCTTGAAGAACAGCACTTCCTTGTCGCCGTTGGCGTACGTGACCTCGAGGAACCGGTTGTCGTCGCTCTCGGCGTACATCCGGTCGACGACCCGCTCGATCATCGCCTTCACGCACGCGGTCCGATCGCCGTTGAACTCGGCGAGGTCGTCGGCGTGCAGCGGCAGCGTCTCGGTGAGGTACTTCGAGAAGATGTCCTGCGCCGACTCGGCGTCCGGGCGCTCGATCTTGATCTTCACGTCGAGGCGGCCGGGCCGGAGGATGGCCGGATCGATCATGTCCTCGCGGTTGGACGCGCCGATCACGATGACGTTCTCGAGCCCCTCGACACCGTCGATCTCACTGAGCAACTGCGGCACCACGGTCGTCTCGACGTCCGAGGAGACGCCGGATCCGCGGGTCCGGAAGATCGAATCCATCTCGTCGAAGAACACGATCACCGGCGTGCCCTCGGACGCCTTCTCCCGCGCCCGCTGGAAGATCATGCGGATGTGCCGCTCGGTCTCACCGACGAACTTGTTCAACAGTTCGGGGCCCTTGATGTTGAGGAAGTAGGACTTGGCCTCCTTGCTGTCCTCACCCCGCGCCTCGGCGATCTTCTTCGCCAGCGAGTTCGCCACCGCCTTGGCGATCAGCGTCTTGCCGCAACCGGGCGGCCCGTACAGCAGCACGCCCTTGGGCGGACGCAGCGCGTACTCGTGGAACAGATCCTTGTGCAGGAACGGCAGTTCCACCGCGTCGCGGATCTGCTCGATCTGCCGGCCCAGGCCGCCGATGTCGTTGTAGCCGACGTCCGGCACTTCTTCGAGCACGAGGTCCTCGACCTCCGCTTTGGGGATCCGTTCGAACGCGTAACCGGCCTTGGTGTCGACCAGCAGCGAGTCGCCGGGGCGCAGCCGGCGCGACGGCGAGTCCGGATCCTTGACGACGTCCTCGATCGCGATCTCGGCGAGCGGCGCCGCTAGCCACACCACGCGCTCCTCGTCGGCGTGTCCCACGACGAGCGCGCGGGTTCCGTCGTCGAGGACCTCACGCAGCGCGCAGATCTCCCCCACACGTTCGAAACTCGTCGCCTCGACGATCGTCAGTGCCTCGTTCAGCCGGACGGTCTGGCCCATCGACAGCGATTCCGCGTCGACGTTCGGCGAGCACGTCAGACGCATCTTGCGGCCGGACGTGAACACGTCGACGGTCTGGTCCTCGTGGACGGCGAGCAGTACCCCGTACCCGCTCGGCGGCTGGCCCAGGCGGTCGACCTCCTCGCGCAGTGCGATGAGCTGCTGGCGGGCCTCCTTGAGGGTGTCCATCAGCTTGCCGTTGCGGATGGTGAGCGAGTCCACCCGTGATTCCAGCTCGCGGAGCTGCTCCGGCGATTCCGCGAGTTGTCGGCGGAGCGCGATCGCCTCCGCCCTGAGCGCCTCGAGTTCACGAGCCGCCGCAACCGGGTCCGGATTCTCTGTCGGGTTCATTGCAGCTCCTCCCAGTCCGATCTATCAACGCTACCGGGAGCGAGAGGAATGCGCGCCGCGACACGAGGCGGATACGGTCGTCGGCGTCTCTCTTCGGTCTCGGAACCGCGAATACCAGGCATGTTAGCCTTACCTATCTCTTGGTCCCGGCCCGTCCGAGTGACCCCGAACGAAAGGCTTCCCCCCGTGATCATCCGCAAATCCCTCGTCGCCGCCGGCGTCCTCGCTGCCGCCCTCGGCATGACCGCATGCGGCTCCGACGACTCGTCCGATCAGGCGGAGACGACGGCGACGACCACGTCCGCCACGACGGGTGCGACGACCTCGACCGCAGCCTCCGCGGCCGCGCCGTCCGCGGAGGTTCTCCAGGAGCAGCTGACGACGTTCTTCGACCCCGCCGTGCCGGCCGCCGAGAAGAGCGAGGTCATCGAGAACGGTGCGCAGCGCACCGCGACGCTCGAGCAGTTCAATCAGGTACTGGCCGGCTACCCGCTGACCGCGAAGGTCGGCGAGGTGACCGCCGCGGGAGACACCGTCACGGCCACCACCGAGATCGCGGGCCCGCACGGCGGCGCTCCGGTCCCCGTCACGTTCACCGAGTCGAACGGCGAGTGGGTCATCTCCGACGCCTCGAGCTGCCAAATCTTCGGAATGGGCCGCGTCAGCTGCTGATCGCGACCCCTCCGCGCCGCGGCGTCAGCCCTTGCTGGGGCGGCGCTGCGGCTTGGGGGTCACCGTCCCCTCGGCCAGCCGGCGCGCGGTGACCAGGAACGCCGTGTGCCCCTGCATCCGGTGCTCCGGACGCACGGCCAGGCCCACCACGTGCCACCCGCGCACCATCGACTCCCAGGACCGGGGTTCGGTCCAGCACTCCTGCTCGCGCATCGCCTCGACGACCTTGGACAGCTGCGTCGTGGTCGCCACGTAGACCACGAGCACACCACCCGGCACGAGCGCCTTGGACACTGCAGGCAGCACGTCCCACGGCGCGAGCATGTCCAGCACCACCCGGTCGACCTTGCCGTCGATGTCGGCGTCGTACTCCGCGAGGTCCGCGATCGTCAGGTCCCAGTTGTCGGGACGCCCGCCGAAGAACGTCTCGACGTTGCGGACCGCGTGCTCGGCGTGGTCCTCGCGCACCTCGTACGACGTGACGCGGCCGGTGGGACCGACCGCGCGCAGCAGCGAGCACGTCAGCGCGCCCGAGCCGGCGCCCGCCTCGAGCACGCGCGCACCCGGGAAGACGTCGCCCTCGTGCACGATCTGCGCCGCATCCTTGGGGTAGATCACCTGCGCGCCGCGCGGCATCGAGAGCACGTAGTCCGTGAGCAACGGCCGCAGCGCGAGGTACGGCGTGCCGTTCGTCGACGTGACGACGCTGCCCTCGTCGGTCCCGATCAACGCGTCGTGCAGGATTCCGCCGCGGTGCGTGTGGAACTCCTTGCCGGGTTCGAGGACGACGGTGTACTTGCGCCCCTTGGCATCGGTGAGTTGGACGCGGTCACCGACCTGAAACGGTCCGCTACGTCCCAGTCCGCCTGATGCCATCTCGTGCCCACTCCGTTCGTCCGACGGGCCCGACACCGTGTCGGACCCAGCGCCTAGCCTGCCAGGTGTGAGCACGACCCTTCCTATGCCCCCTACCTACGACGCCCCGATCGCCGACCCGCAGCCAGACCGGGGATCGGTGCGGCGCCCCGCGTTGTCGCCCTCGCGCGCGGGCGACTTCAAGCAGTGCCCGCTGCTCTACCGGTTCCGCGCGGTCGACCGGCTTCCCGAGACGCCCTCACGCGCACAGGCCCGGGGTTCGGTGGTGCACGCCGCGCTCGAGGCGTTGTTCGCTCTGCCTGCGGCAGAACGCATTCCGGAGCGGGCGCGCGAGCTCGTCGAACCGGCGTGGGAACGGGTGCTGGCGGAGTCCCCGGAACTGGCGGACGTGATCACCGCGGACGAACACGGCCGCTTCCTCACCGAGGCGCGGCGTCTGGTCGCCGGCTACTACCGACTCGAGGATCCGACGCGCTTCGACCCGGAAGCGTGTGAGCTGCGTGTCGAGACCGAGCTCGACGACGGTGTGCTGCTGCGCGGCTTCGTCGACCGCATCGACGTCTCTCCCACCGGGCTGGTGCGGGTGGTGGACTACAAGACCGGCCGCGCACCCCGGGAGGTGGGCGAGTCCAAGGCGTTGTTCCAGCTGAAGTTCTACGCGCTGGTCCTGCTGCGCGTGCGCGGGGTCGTGCCGGCCCAGCTGCAACTACTGTACCTGGGCGACGGGCAGGCGCTGACGTACGAACCGGACGAGGCGGAGCTGCGACGCTTCGAACGGACGTTGTCGGCGCTGTGGGAGGCGATCCTGGCGGCCGGGCGGACGGGCGACTTCCGCCCCAAACCGAGCAGACTGTGTGACTGGTGCGACCATAGGGACCGTTGCCCGGCCTTCGGAGGAACACCGCCCCCGTACCCGGGCTGGCCCGACGTTCCCCCCGAGGCGAGTTCGGATTTCGAGGAGATGGTCGAGTGAGCGATCTGGCGTACTACGTCCCGCTCGGGGTCGGTGCGGACGGAGCCGAACGGTTCTCGTCGACGCCGCTGACCGCCAGCACGTGGGCCGACACCATGCAGCACGGCGCGCCGCCGTCCGCGCTGCTGGTCCGCGCACTCGAGCACTGCGAACCGCGGCCGGACGCTCGGCTCACCCGTGTCGTGATCGAAATCCTCGGGCCCGTCCCGATCAGCGACATCGAGGTGCGCTCGTGGGTGGAGCGCCCCGGCAAGCGTGTCGAACTGGTGGTGGCCGAGCTGTGGGCCGCCGGGCCCGACGGCGCCGCGCGGGCGGTCGCCCGCGGCACCGGGTGGCGGATGCAGACGGTCGACACCACCCCGGTCGTCCACACCGCCGACGCGCCCCTGCGTCCGGTCTCCGCGGGCCACGAGATCGAGATGTCGGGGCCGTTCTGGGGCAGCGGATTCGTCACGAGTCTCGACTGGCGCTG
Source organism: Rhodococcus sp. SGAir0479 (assembly GCF_005484805.1). NCBI lineage: Bacteria > Bacillati > Actinomycetota > Actinomycetes > Mycobacteriales > Nocardiaceae > Rhodococcus > Rhodococcus sp. SGAir0479. The sequence goes on along the minus strand of NZ_CP039432.1, from coordinate 1,565,197 downwards.
GCTGGCCGAGATCAGTTGCGAGGGGCCGGGACAGGTGTGGGTGCGCCCCAATCCCGTTCTCGTCGAGGGTGAGTCGCTCAGCCCGATCCAGCGTCTGTTCAGCGTCGTCGACGTGTCCAACGGTGTGGGCGCCAAGATTCATCCGAGCGAGTGGACGTTCCTCAACACCGATCTGACGGTGCACCTGTTCCGCGTCCCGGACGGCGAGTGGATCGGCCTGTCGTCCGAGACGTCGTACGGCCCCGACGGTGTCGGCATGTGCGCGGGCGTCGTCTACGACGAGGCCGGCGCGGTGGGGCGGATCAACCAGACCGTCCAGGTCCGCGCACGGTAGGGCTCCCGACAGCGCGAGGGCGGTGGCATCCGTGTCGGGATGCCACCGCCCTCGCGGTACGAGTGTCGTTCGGGTCAGAAGGCGCGGCAGGACCGGATGTCGGACGCCAGGATCGCCTTGGCACCGAGATCGGCGAGCTCGTCCATCACGGCGTTGTGGCCCTTGCGTGGGACCATCGCGCGCACGGCCACCCAGTTCTCGTCCGCCAGCGGGGACAGGGTCGGCGACTCGAGACCCGGCGTGACCTTGACGGCCTTGTCGAGCACGGTCTTGGGGCAGTCGTAGTCGAGCATCAGGTACTGCTGCGCGAACACGACACCCTGGACGCGGGCGATCAGCTGGTTGCGGGCGCGGTCCTCGCGGTCGGAGCCCTCGCGTTCGATCAGTACTCCCTCGGAATCGCAGAGCGACTCCCCGAACGCGACGAGGTTGTGCTGGCGCAGCGTCCGGCCGGAGCCCACGACGTCGGCGATCGCGTCCGCGACCCCGAGCTGGATCGAGATCTCCACGGCGCCGTCGAGCCGGATGACCGTGGCCTCGATGCCCCGGGCGGCGAGATCCGTGCGGACGAGATTCGGGTAGGAGGTGGCGATCCGGAGGCCGGCGAGGTCCTCGACCTTCCACTCCTTGCCCTGCGGTCCGGCGTAGCGGAACGAGGACCGGCCGAACCCGAGCGAGAGCCGCTCGGCGACCGGGGCGCCGGAATCGAGTGCGAGATCACGGCCGGTGATGCCGAGATCGAGATCGCCCGAACCCACGTAGATGGCGATGTCCTTGGGGCGCAGGAAGAAGAACTCGACCGAGTTGGTGGGGTCGAGGACGGTCAGGTCGCGGGAATCGGTGCGGCGACGGTATCCGGCCTCGGCGAGAATCTGGCTCGCGGACTCGGAGAGCGATCCCTTGTTGGGTACTGCGACGCGCAGCATGCGGGGTGGTCCTTCCGGGACGATGTGGCTGACGGTGGTGACGACGGCTGCCGTCACAGATGTCGGTAGACGTCCTCGAGCTTCAGCCCCTTGCCCACCATCAGGACCTGAACCCAGTACAGCAGCTGGGAGATTTCCTCGGCGAGCGCTTCGTCGCTCTCGTGCTCGGCGGCGATCCACACCTCGCCGGCTTCCTCGAGCACCTTCTTGCCCTGCGCATGGACACCTGCGTCCAGCGCGGCAACGGTGCCGGATCCCTCGGGGCGGGAAGCGGCGCGCTCGGTCAGCTCGGCGAACAGGGATTCGAAGGTCTTCACGGGGACCCATTGTTCCACGCGGCAACGGACGCCTCGCACTCAGTACTCCAGCACCCGCCGGCTCTCGAACCGCCTGGTCTCGCCGGTGAGCGGGTCGTCGAACTCGAGGGCTCGGGCGAGCAGGCGCAGCGGGTCGGTGAAGTCGTCACGTTCGCGCCGCCTCAGCTGCGGATAGAAGTTGTCGCCCACGATGGGCGCGCCGAGCGAATCGAGGTGCAACCGCAGCTGGTGGGTGCGTCCCGTTCGCGGGAACAGCCGGTAGCGGGCGAGACCACCGCGCCGCTCGACGAGCTCGATCAGTGTCTCGGAGTTGGGTTCCCCCGGCTCCTGGGAGGCGGTCAGCTCGCCGTGCACCTTCCGGATCCGGCTGCGGATCACTCGCGGGAACTCGACGTCGTCGAGGTACGGCGCGACGGCCTCGTAAGTCTTGCGGACTCGCTGTCGTTCGAACAACTCCTGGTAGGGCCGGCGCAATCCGGGATCCGACGTGCACAGCAGCACCCCGGCGGTCATCCGGTCCAGCCGGTGCACCGGAACCAGGTCCGGAAGCCCGAGGTCACGTCGCAACCGCACGACCACGGTCTCCCGGATGTGCGTACCGCGGGGAATGGTGGCCAGGAAGTGTGGTTTGTCCACGACGACCAGTCCGTCGGCGTGGTGCAGGACGTCGATGTCGAACGGCACCGGGATCTCCGGCGCGGGCTCCCGGTAGAAGTACACGAATCGCGTCGGCTGGTAGCCGGTGTCCGGGCCGATCACGCGGCCGTGTTCGTCGACCACCTCGCCCGAGGCGACCCGGCCGTTCCAGTCCTCGCCCGGGTGATGCGTCGTCAGGAATTCCAGGATCGTCGTCGCACCGAGGTCGGCGGGCATGCGAAGGCGATCCGGGCCGAGGCCGTCCCGCACGGGCAGAGGGGCACGCGTCATCGTTCGCCGGTCAGGCGTCCGGCACGCAGGATTCGCACACCAGCGTCAGCTCCCGGCCGTTCACGTCCGGATGGTTCCGGTACCTCGACGTCGGCGACTGGCACAGCGTGCACGTCCCGAGCGTCACGGCCCGCTCGGTGAAGTCCACGTTCATCCGCTTGTCGAACACGTACAGCGACCCCTCCCACAGGCCGTCGTCACCGAAAGTCTCTCCGTACCGGACGATTCCGCCGTCGAGCTGGTACACCTCGTCGAAGCCGCGACCACGCATCAACGCCGAGAGCACCTCGCAACGCACCCCGCCGGTGCAGTAGGTGACGACCGGCTTCGACTTGAGGTGGTCGTAGCGTCCGCTGTCGAGTTCGGCCACGAAGTCGCGGGTGGTCGCGACGTCGGGAACGATGGCGTTCCGGAAGCGTCCGATCTCGGCCTCGAAGGCGTTGCGACCGTCGAAGAACACCACGTCGTCGCCACGCTGCTCGATGAGTTCGTGAAGTTCGTTCGGGGACAGGTGCACTCCGCCCCCGACGACACCGTCCGCATCGACCTTCACTTCGTCGGGGGCACCGAAGGTGACGATCTCCGGCCGCACCTTCACCGACAGCCGCGGGAAGTCGTCACCGGTGCCGTCGGACCACTTGATGTCGGCGTCCTTGAACGGCCCGTACGACCGGGTACCCCGCACGTACCGTTTGACGTCTGCGATGTCGCCGCCGACGGTGGCGTTGATCCCGCGCTCGGAGATCAGGATCCGACCCTTCAGGTTGTTGGACTCCGCCAGGGTGTGCTGCCACAACCGGATCGCCTCGGGATCCGCCAGTGGCGTGAATCGGTAGAACAGAACGATCTTCGGGGTCGCCACGGCTACGCCACGCCCGACCTGTGCAGCTCGCGCAGGTCGGCCGCCGTCAGCCCCTCGAGCGTGGTGCGGAAGACCCGGTGCGCCGACTCCGGCACGGTCGTGATCGACGGCACCACCAGCACCGCGCATCCGGCCGCCTCCGCCGAAGCCGCGCCGGTCGGCGAATCCTCCACCGCGAGACAATCGGTCGGATCGACACCCAGCAGCTCGGCGGCCCGCAGGTACGGCGCCGGGTCCGGCTTGCCGGCCGGGACCTCGTCGCCGCACACCGAATGGTCGAAGTGCTCGCGACCGAGAGTCTCGAGTGCGAACTCGCACAGCTGCCGGTCGGTGTTGGTCACCAGCGCCGATCCCAGACCGGCCGACCGCACCGCCTGCAGCGCGTCGCGTGCGCCCGGACGCCACGGCAGCCCGCCCGCGAACAACTCCCCCATGCGCGTGTACAGCCAGCGCTTGGCGTCCGCCAGCGCGTCCGGTGTCGGCTCGAGACCGAGCGACGCGAACACGGTGATCAGCGCGTTGTAGCTCGAGGCGCCGATGGTGGCCTGACGGGTCTCCTCGGACATCGGGCCGCCGAGGTGCAACGACAGCTCGCGCACCCCGACGTCCCACAGGTTCTCCGATTCGAGCAGCGTGCCGTCCATGTCCCACAGCACCGCTCGCAGGGTGCCGGTCGTGGTGACGTCGGTGGTGCCGGCGGGATCAAACATTGAAGTACTTGGCCTCCGGGTGGTGCAGCACGAACGCGTCGGTGGACTGCTCGGGGTGCAGCTGAACCTCCTCAGACAACTCGACGCCGATCCGATCGGGTTCGAGCAGCGCGACGAGCTTGCGTCGATCCTCGAGGTCCGGGCACGCGCCGTAGCCGAACGAGTAACGCGCGCCGCGATATTCGAGCTTGAAGAAGTCCTCGACATCGGCGGGGTCCTCGGCGGCGACGTTGCGTCCGCCGGGCATGATGAGTTCCTCGCGGACCCGGCGGTGCCAGTACTCGGCCAGCGCCTCGGTCAGCTGGACGCCGATGCCGTGGACCTCGAGGTAGTCGCGGTACGAGTTGGCCGCGAACAGCTCGTTCGCGAAGTCCGCGATCGGCTGGCCCATCGTCACGAGATTCATCGGCAGCACGTCGACCTGTCCGGCCTTCCGGGCGTCCTCCCGCGAGCGCACGAAGTCCGCGACGCACAGGAACCGCCCGCGCTGCTGGCGCGGGAACGTGAACCGGAAACGTTCGGGCGCATCCGCATCCGGCTCGGTGAGCACGACGACGTCGTCACCCTCCGAGACGGCCGGGAAGTAGCCGTACACCACGGCGGCGTGCTGCAGCACGCCCTCGGTGCTGAGCCGGTCGAGCCAGTACCGCAGGCGCGGCCGCCCCTCGGTCTCCACGAGCTCCTCGTACGTCGGTCCGTCGCCGGCACGCTGGCCGCGCAGGCCCCACTGCCCCAGGAAAAGTGCCCGTTCGTCGAGCAGACCGGAGTACTCGGCCAGGGCGATGCCCTTGACGATCCGGGTGCCCCAGAACGGCGGCGTGGGCACGTCGATGTCGGTCGCGACGTCGGAACGCTCCGGTACCTCGACCGGGACCTCGGCGGCCTTGCGCTTCTCGGCGATCCGCTTGGACCGCTCGTGCCGCGCCTTGCGTTCGGCCGCCTTCTCCTTGGCGGCCAGCGCCTCCGGGCTGTCCGGGTCCGGACCCTCACCGCGCTTGGTGGCCATGATGCTGTCCATCAAATGCAGGCCCTCGAAAGCGTCCCGCGCGTACGACACCTCGCCCTCGTACACCTCGGAGAGGTCGTTCTCGACGTACGAGCGCGTGAGCGCCGCACCACCGAGCAGCACCGGGAACTGCTCGGCGACGCCCTTGGCGTTGAGTTCCTCGAGGTTCTCCTTCATGACGACGGTCGACTTCACCAGCAGTCCCGACATGCCGATCACGTCGGCCTTCTTGTCGAGCGCGACGTCGAGGATCGTGGCGATCGGCTGCTTGATGCCGATGTTGACGACCTCGTAGCCGTTGTTGGAAAGGATGATGTCGACGAGGTTCTTGCCGATGTCGTGCACGTCGCCCTTGACGGTGGCGAGCACGATGCGACCCTTGCCCTCGTCGCCCGTCGACTCCATGTGGGGCTCGAGATGGGCCACGGCCGCCTTCATGACCTCGGCCGACTGCAGCACGAACGGTAGCTGCATCTGACCGGAGCCGAACAGTTCACCGACCGTCTTCATCCCCGACAGCAGGGTCTCGTTGATGATCTCGAGCGGCGGGCGCTCGGTCATGGCGGCGTCCAGGTCGGCCTCGAGCCCGTTGCGTTCGCCGTCGACGATGCGCCGCTCGAGCCGCTCGAACAGCGGCAGCGCGGCCAGTTCCTCGGCCCGCGATTCGCGCGCCGACGCCGCCGAGACGCCCTCGAACAGCTCCATGAGCTTCTGCAGCGGGTCGTATCCCTCGCGGCGGCGGTCGTAGACGAGGTCGAGCGCGGTCTCGCGCTGCTCGTCCGGGATACGTGCCATCGGCAGGATCTTCGACGCGTGCACGATCGCGGTGTCCAGCCCGGCCTCGGTGCACTCGTGCAGGAACACCGAGTTCAGCACCTGCCGGGCAGCCGGATTGAGGCCGAACGAGATGTTCGAGATACCGAGCGTGAAGTGGACGTCGGGGTAGCGGCGCTTGATCTCGCGGATCGCGTCGATCGTCTCGATGCCGTCCTTGCGCACCTCCTCCTGGCCGGTGGAGATAGGGAACGTCAGGGCGTCGATGATGATGTCGGACTGCGTCAGCCCCCACGTGGTGGTGATGTCCTCGATCAGCCGCGCGGCGATCCGCACCTTGTGCTCGGCGGTGCGGGCCTGGCCCTCCTCGTCGATGGTGAGCGCGACGACGGCCGCGCCGTGTTCCTTCACCAGGCGCATGATGCGCTGGTACCGCGAATCGGGCCCGTCGCCGTCCTCGTAGTTCACCGAGTTGACCGCGCAGCGGCCGCCCAGGTGCTCGAGACCTGCCCGCAGGACCTCGGGCTCGGTGGAGTCGAGCATGATCGGCAGCGTCGAGGCGGTCGCGAACCGGCTCGCCAGGGCCGCCATGTCGGCGGCGCCGTCGCGGCCGACGTAGTCGACGTTGAGGTCGAGCATGTGCGCGCCGTCGCGGGTCTGGTCCTTCGCGATGTCGAGGCACTTCTGGTAGTCCTCGGCGATCATCGCTTCGCGGAACGCCTTGGAGCCGTTGGAATTGGTGCGTTCGCCGATCATCAGAATGCTGGCGTCCTGCGCGAACGGCACCGCCTGGTACAGCGACGACGTGCCGTCCTCCGGATCCGGCCGGCGCTGCGCCTTCTCGACCGCACGAACGGCCTCGGCGACCTGCCGGATGTGCTCCGGGGTGGTGCCGCAGCAACCGCCGACGAACGAGAGACCGAACTCGCCGACGAATCCCGCCAGGGCCGCGGCCAGCTCCTCCGCACTGAGCGGGTACTCCGCACCGTTGGGGCCCAACTGCGGCAGACCTGCGTTCGGCATCACCGAGACCGGCAGCTTCGAGTGCCGAGACAGGTGCCGCAGGTGCTCGCTCATCTCGTCCGGGCCGGTGGCGCAGTTGAGGCCGATCATGTCGATGCCGAGCGGTTCGAGCGCCGTGAGCGCCGCACCGATCTCGCTGCCGAGCAGCATCGTGCCGGTCGTCTCGACCGTGACGTGGGTGATGATCGGCAGGCGGCGGCCGAGCTTCTCCATCGCGTGCTGGCTGCCGATGATCGCTGCCTTCACCTGGAGCAGGTCCTGACACGTCTCGATCAGGATCGCGTCGGCGCCACCGTCGATCATGCCGAGGGCGGATTCGGTGTACGCGTCGCGCAGCACCGCGAACGGGGCGTGGCCGAGAGTGGGGAGCTTGGTGCCCGGGCCCATCGACCCCAGCACGAACCGCGGCATGCCGTCGCGGCCCGGCCCCATCTCGTCCGCGACCTCCCGCGCGATGCGGGTGCCGCGCTCCGCGAGGTCGCGGATGCGGTGGGCGATGTCGTAATCGGCGAGGTTCGGCAGATTGCAGCCGAAGGTGTTGGTTTCGACCGCGTCGGCGCCGGCCTCGAAGTACGCGCGGTGGATGTCGCGCAGGACGTCGGGGCGAGTTTCGTTGAGAATCTCGTTGCAGCCCTCGAGCCCGAGAAAGTCGTCGAGCGTCAGATCCGCGGCCTGCAACATCGTGCCCATGGCGCCGTCGCCGATCACAACGCGCTTTTCCAGCGCATCGAGCAGGGCAGAGTGGAATGGTGCAGACATGCCGTCCAGAGTAGTGGGCGGCTCGACAGGGGCGGGTCGTAGGCTGGACACGTGAGTTCCCCCGAGTACCCCGAGGCTACCGAATCGGCTGCTGCCGATGCGGAAGTGCCGACGTTGCGCGACCCCGTCCTCATCGCCGCCTTCGAGGGGTGGAACGACGCCGGCGACGCGGCCAGCGGAGCCGTCGAGCATCTCGAGTTGACCTGGGACGCGACCCCGCTCGCCGAACTCGACTCCGAGGACTACTACGACTATCAGGTCAATCGCCCCATGATCCGGCAGGTCGACGGCGTCACCCGCGAGATCGTCTGGCCCACCACCCAGCTGTCGCTGTGCACCCCTCCCGGCAGCGAGCGGGACGTGCTCCTCCTGCGCGGCATCGAGCCGAACATGCGGTGGCGGAGCTACTGCGCCGAGCTGCTCGAGTTCGTCGAGGAACTCGGTGTCCACACCGTCGTCATCCTGGGCGCGCTGCTCGCGGACACCCCGCACAGCCGGCCGGTCCCCGTTACCGGCACCGCGTACAGCGCCGAGGCCGCCGAACGTTTCAATCTGGAGCGCTCCCGGTACGAGGGGCCCACCGGTATCGCCGGCGTGCTGCAGGACGCCTGCGTGAAGGCCGGGGTGCCGGCCGTCTCCTTCTGGGCCGCGGTCCCCCACTACGTGTCCCAGCCGCCCAATCCCAAGGCCACCGTCGCGCTGCTGCAGCGGGTCGAGGACGTGCTCGACGTCGAGGTCCCGCTCGGCGAGCTGCCCAGCCAGGCCGAGGACTGGGAGGAGTCGGTATCCGAGATGACCCGCGACGACGAGGAGATCGCGGAGTACGTGCGCACCCTCGAGGAGCGCGGCGACGCCGAGACCGACATCTCCGAGGCGATCTCGAAGATCGACGGGGACGCGCTCGCGGCCGAGTTCGAGCGTTACCTGCGACGCCGCGGTCCCGGACGTTTCGGGGCGTGAGCTCCGACACCGCGCCCACCCTCCGCTCCCGGCTCCAGCTCTCCGCGCTGTACGCGGGCGGATTCCTCGGCCCGTTCGGCGGGGGCGTCGTCACGTCGATGCTGCCCGAGATCGGCACCGGCCTGGGCGTCGACGCGGGTGCGGCCGCCTCCTCCCTCACGGCGTACCTGCTGCCGTTCGCGCTGGTGATGCTCGTGTCCGGCACCCTGGGGACGCGCTGGGGCCGGATGCGGACCGTACGCATCGCCTACGGCGTGTACCTCGCCGCCTCGGTGGCGTGCTTCGCCGCTCCGACGCTGGAGCTGTTCCTCGGCGCCCGCATCGTGCAGGGCTCCGCGAACGCGTTCACCACTCCCCTCCTGCTCGCCACCCTGGCGGCGATGACCCCGCAGCACAAGCTCGGTCGTGCGCTCGGCGCGTTCGGCGCCCTCCAGGCCGCCGGTCAGACCAGTGCCCCACTGATCGGCGGACTGGCCGCCGAGGCGAACTGGCGGCTGGCGTTCCTGGCGATCGCCGTGGTCGCCGCCGTCCTGGGCGCCGTCGGGCTCCCGGATGCTGCGCGCAGCATCCCCGCGGACACCGGCGCCCGGCTGCGGGACGCGTGGACTCCCGCGGTGCTGCGGGTCGGCGTCGTCGCGCTGCTCGGGTGGGGCGCGCTCGGCGGCCTCGGCTTCCTGCTCGCGTTCCGCGCCGAGGACGTGTTCGGGATGAGTCCCGCGACCCGCGGACTGCTGCTCACCGGCTTCGGTGTGGCCGGCATCCTCAGCGCCCGGCCGATCGGCACGCTCATCGACCGGATCGGCGCGCGGAGGGCGGTGCTCGTCGGCGCGTTCGCGGGCGCGGTACTGGTGGCGATCGCCGGCACGGTGGGCCTGTCCGCGGTCGCCGCGGCAGCGTGGTTCCTCGCCGGCACCGCGTCACAGTTCCTGCTCGTCGGGGTCAACGCCGTCGTCCTCGGCGGCCGGGGCGGGAACCGGGGCGGGGCGGTCTCGGTGGTGCAGTCACTGCGCTTCGCCGGCGCGGCGCTCGCACCGGTGGCCCTCACTCCGCTGTACGCCGTCCACCCCGGCATCAGCTTCCTGCTCCCCGCTCTGCTGCTCGCGGTGCTGCCGCCGTTGCTGATGCCGCGCTCCACCACGCCCCCGAATTCGCGCTGAGGCCGCTCCGGGCCCGGTGCGCCGCAGGCGCACCCCGGACGCGCGCAGGCCCATGGTTCGGAAAATCCCGACTTTCCGTCGAGTACCGATCTCCGCGTCCGGAACCGCGCGGCCCCGTTGCACGACACGCCGGCGCTGATTCGGCATTTCTTCCGTTTCCGTTGTGCACAGAGTGGCTACAGTGGCGAATGTGACTGTTGCTGCCGGAACCGTCCCGCGCCCCGAGCGCAGCATCGACATCTACCGCCGAGCGCTCACGTGGCTGGAGACGCATCTCCCCGGGGGCTGGTCGGTGTCGTCGGACCGCCCACGCTCCCCCGCTGCGCCCAACCGATTGCTCGTCACCGCGCCCGACGGCGACTCGGTGTCGTTCGCCATCGTCGCGTCGAAGGGGGTCCTCAGCGGCGACGTCGCCCGTATCGCCGCCGAGCTGTCCGACAGCGACCGCGGATTCGTGTGCGCGCACTACCTGTCCGAGCCCGTCCGGCGGCAACTGGACGGACACGGGATCTCGTACGCGGACGCGACCGGCAACGTCAGTCTGGTGGCGGACCGGCCGGCGATCTGGGTGCGCAACCGGGGCGCAGACGCCGATCCCTGGCGAGGACCGGGACGCCCGTCCGGGGTACTCACCGGCGAGCCCTCCGAACGCGTCGTACGCGCCCTCGCCGATCACGCCGGCCAGATGTCGGTCCCCGAACTGATCAAGTTGTCGGGCGCGTCCACGGGTGCGGCGTACCGCGTCGTCGAGGTGCTCTTCGAACGCGAACTGGTGTCCCGGCTCCCGAGGGGCCCCATCACCGAGGTCCGGTGGGAGCACATGCTGCGGGCCTGGGCCGCCGACCGCAAACCCTGTCCGACACGCGGTTTCGCCGCCCCGGCGGGCCTCGACGAGCTCCGGGCACGACTGGCCGCCGCGGACGGCGCGCTCGGCTACGCGGTGACCGGTATCGGCGCCACCGACTACGCGACCCCGGTGGTGCTCGAGGTGTACGCCGACGACGTCGACGCGTTCGCGGCCGCGCTCGAACTGCGTCCCGTCGACGGCGGCGCCGACGTGGTGGTGGCGACGCCGTGGTCCTCGGTGGTGTTCGACCGCATGCAACACCGCGACGGATTGCATTGCGTGGCCCCCTCGCACGCCTACGCGGACCTCGTCGCGGGCCCCTTCCGGCACCCCGACGCGGCCGAGTACCTCCTGACGACGATGACGACGGACGAGACGAGTTGGCGCCGCGCCGTCCGCCGCGCGCGGTGACCTACCGGCGTGTTCGCTCGCGGGTACACCGACGCCCTAGGCTGTGACGGTGAGCGATTCAGGTGACACGCAGGCGGCGGAGACGTCGTCGGACGTCGACTTCACCGTGCGCGAGGACCGGCTGCGGCTGTTCTCCTTCACCACCGCGGAGAAACGTGCCGAATACCTCTGGGTACTGCGGGCATTCGACAACGCCCGGGCGAACTACGTCGTCCTCCTGCACGCCGGCGAGGTGGCCGACATCCTCGGCCGCATCGCCGACGACGGCGCGGCGTTGACGTCCGGCGAGATCACTCCCCTGCTCGAACAGTTGCACGTGTGGGGAGTCCTCGAGCGCAGCTACGACGGCAGCCGCGCGGCCACCCTCGCCGAGTACCGCAACCGGCACTTCGTCTACCAGTTCAGCCAGGCCGGCTACCTCGCGTTCCGGGCGGTCGAGGACCTCCTGGGCGCGCGGCTCGAGGATGCGACGCTGTCCCGGCTGGCGCTGCCCGACCTGCTCGCCGATCTCGAGGAGCTCGCCGAGGCCAATCGGCGCGGCGACGGCGACCTGATCTACCGCAAGCTCGCGCGACTGGATTCGACGCTGTCCGACATGGCCGCGCGGGCGGCGCAGTTCTATCTCATGCTCGGCGACCTGGTCCGCACCACGGAGGTCACACCCGAGGCGTTCCTGGCCCACAAGGACGCGCTGCTCAGCCACATGCGCGAGTTCAGCTCGGATCTCGCGCGGTACGCGCCCAAGCTCGCGGCCGCGATCGGCGTCGTGGAGTCGACCGGTGTGGACGCGCTCGTCGCGCGCGCCGCCGCGAGCGACGACCGACTGTTCCTCTCGCACACCGAGCGTGAATCCGACTGGCGGGCAAGATGGTCCGGGCTCACCCAGTGGTTCGTGGCAGGCGCCGGTCCGAGCGAGTCCGACCGGTTGCGCGAGGGCACGATGAGTGCGATCGCCGCTGTGCTGTCGCTGCTGCGCCGCGTGACCGAAACCCGCCGCGGCGGGGTAAGCCGCGAGAGTCAGCTCCGGCACCTGGCCGGGTGGTTCGCCGCGACCCCCACCGAGGAGTCCGCGCACGCGCTGTTCCAGCTGGTGTTCGACCTCGGCCGTCCCCGGCACCTGTCGATGGTCCATCCGGACGCCGACATCATCCCAGACTCCCGGTCGTGGTGGGATGCGACGCCGGTCGAGATCTCCCGCACCCTCGCCGAGACCGGACGGGCCGCGACACCGGGCATGCCGTCGCGGGTGCAGCGCAACGAGGGCAGCATCCGCCGTCTGCGCGAGGAACAGCTGGCGGCGCAGCGGGCCCGGGCTGTCGCCGCGTCGTCACTGGCGACCAAGGGCCCATACGACCGTGTCCTCGACGCGCAGGAGACCGACGTCCTGCTGAGCCTGCTCAACGCCGCTCTCACCGCACGGGTTCCGGTGAGCGGCGCGGTGCCCAGCTCCACCGGCTCGGAGAGCGGGGTGCGACTCACCCTCAGTCCGCATGCCGAGTCGACGGTCGTACAGACCGCGCGCGGCCGCCTACACCTCGACGGACTGCAGGTGAGTGTGCAGTGAGGGCTCGCACCGTCTCGCCCCTGGATCTCGACTCGTACCAGCGGGCCGCTCGCGTCATCCTGTCGAATCACCTTGTGACGCAGACCTATCCGGACCGGCTGGCGCTTCCGTTGCTGCGCCGGTGGGCGACGGAGCTGCGTGACGACCTGCTCGACCTGTTCGGCTACCGCCTCGAGGTCACCGAGACGACCGCGCGTCTGTTCACCGTGGCGGACCGGCTCACGCCCGGAACGCCCGCCCGCACCGCCACGGACCGCACGTTCGACCGGCACCGGTACGCCTACCTCGCGCTGGCGTTGGCCGCGCTCGGCCGCGCCGGCAACCAGATCACGCTGTCGGAGCTGGCCGAGCACGTCGCCACCGAGGCCGCGCAGGTCCCGGGCGTGACGCTGTCGACCGATCGCGCCGCCGACCGCGACGCGTTCGTCGACGCCGTCGGCTGGCTCGCCGCGCGCGGCGCGATCGTGCTGGCGGACGGCGACGCCGGCGGGTGGGCGTCCAACCCCGGTGCCGGCGAAGCGCTCTACGACATCGACCGCTCGGTGGTCGTCGCGCTGTTCCGGCCGCCGCGAGCTCTCCAGCACCTGACGTCGGCGCGCTCGCTCCTGGCGGGTGAACAGCCCGGAGCCGAGGACGAGGTGATCGCGTACCGCCCCGCCGACCAGCGTGAGGTCGCCCGGCGGATACGACGCGCGCTGGTCGAACGACCGGTCGTCTACGCGGACGAACTCACCGACGACGAACGCCTGCAACTCGCGCTGCCACGCACCGCCGCCGATGTCGAAGAGCTCACCGGACTCGTCGCCGAACGCCGCGCCGAAGGCATCGCGATGATCGACCCGTCGGGCCGGATGTCGGACGTCCGCTTTCCCAGCACGGGCACGGTCTCACAGGTGGCGCTGCTGTTGGCGGGCGAGATGGCCGACCGGGTGCTCGATCCGGACGCGCCCGCGCTACCGACGCGGCCGCTGCCGGATTCCGGCACCGACGCCCTGATCGCCCAGTTGGACGCCGCCATCCCCCGTCACGGTGTCTTCGAGCAGTTGGCGGACGAGCCGGCCGATACCGTCCCGCCGGCAGAATTCTTCGCGCCGGCCGACGACTCCCCCGACCCGGTCCGCTACGCACTGCTCGACGACGCGTGGCTGACCGGCGCGGTCGACGAACTCGTCCATCAGTTCGGACGCACCTTCGCCGCCCAGTGGCAGGCCGACCACACCGGGCTGCGCCGCAGCGCCGTCGCGCTGCTCGACCGGCTGGACCTGATCCGGACGGTGGACGACGGCGTCCTGGTCCTGCCGGCGATCGCCCGCTTCCGCGGCGTCGTCGTCAACATCCGGGAACGCACGGCGCAGTCCGACCTGTTCCACGACCCGGTCCCCGGCGGCCCACCCACCACCGCCGAGCACCCCTCCGCAGAGAAGTAGAGGCACCTTTCGCATGGCACACGCGCGTTTCAAGCCGACCCGCGCCGGGATCATCAACCTCTGGGACTACCGCGACCAGGAGTTCTCCTTCGCCGACGGCCGCCTCGTGCTGCGGGGCCCCAACGGCTCCGGTAAGACCAAGGCGCTCGAGGTGCTGTTCCCCTTCGTGTTCGACGGCCGGATCGAGCCGCGTCGGCTCAACCCGTTCGCGGGCGAGGAACGGACCATGAAGTCGAATCTGCTCTACCGCGGACAGGATTCGGCGCACTCGTACGTGTGGATGGAGTTCTGCCGCGGAGCGCAGGACGACCCGGAAGCCGTCACGGTCGGCATCGGGATGCGCGCGACCCGCCAGAACGACAAGGTCACCCGCTGGTACTTCGTCGCCGAGGGACGCGTGGGGGTCGATTTCTCGCTGCTCGGCAGCGACGACCGGCCGCTGACCAAGAAGCAGCTCGCCGACCAGCTGGGCAGCGACGCCATCACCGACCGCCCCGTCGACTACCGTGCTGCCATCGACGCGCGCCTGTTCGGGCTCGGCTCCGAGCGGTACGACCAGTTGATCAACCTGATCCTGACGCTGCGGCGTCCTCAGCTCGCGAAGAACCTCGACCCCAAGGGGCTCTCGCAGGCCCTGACCGACGGACTGCGCCCGCTCGACGAACAACTGGTGCTCGAGGCGGCGCGGTCGTTCAGCGACATGGAGGAGGTGGGCCGGGCCCTCGAGGGCCTCGCCGCCGCCGACCAGGCCGCGCAGAGCTTCGTGACGGTGTACTCGCGGTATCTGGCTCAGCAGGCCCGCACCGACGTCGAGCAGGTCGCCCGCCGACTCGAGTCGGTGGACCGCGCGAAGGCGGTCCTCGACGAGGCGTTGGCGTTGCAGACGACGCGCCAGGAGGAACGGCTGCGCGCGGAGGACCGCTTCACCGCCGCCGAGCGCGCGCTCGAGCAGGCCCGCGCGGATCTCGACACCTTGCAGCGGTCGGGCGCCTACGAGGGCAAGCAGCAGCTCGACGACCTCGCCGCCGCCGTCGAGCAGCTCAAGGTGTCGACCGCCCAGCAGGCGGACAAGGCGCGCAAGGCGCAGGCGACACTCGAGCAGCGCACGGCCGATGCGGCCCGCGCAACCGACTCGGTCCGCCGGGCGGGTGCCGCGCTGGTGCGCGCGGAGGAGGAGCTGGCCGACGCGGCCGAGCAGGCGGGCATCGCCTGGACGCCGCTGCCCGAGAACGTGCGCTCGGACAAGATCACGACCGCCGTGCGCGGACACGCGGAGGAACGCGACGGCGACGTCCGCGCGGTCCGCGCCGCGCTCGCCACGGTGGAGAAGGCCGGCACGGAGCGGGAGCGCGCCGACCGTGCAGCCGGCAAGGGCCGCGAGCTCCTCGACGCCGCGCAGGCCGCGGTGGCCGAGGCCGAGGCGGCCGTCGAGCTCGCGCGCGCGGACTGCGCGGCATCGCTGCGCGGGTGGTGGACCGAGCACTCCACCGAATACGCGTCGATCGGGGTGACCGCGGACCTGTTCGCCGCGCTCGACGGCGCTCTGGCGCAGGCCGGTGAGGACGACTCCCCCGGCCTGCCGACCGTGCTGCACGAGCATGCGCAGTCCGCCCTCGACGAACAGCGTGCCCAGCGCCGCGACGCGGTGGCCGCGCAGACGGCGACGAAGGAACGGATCGCCGCGTTGCGGGCCGACCGCGGGCGGGTCGCGGCCGAGCACGACGACGCCCCGGCGGCCTTCGCGTTCCGGACGGATGATCGCAGCGGTCTGCCGGGCGCACCGCTGTGGCGTCTCGTGCGCTTCGCGGACGGGACGGACGCCGCGGTCGCCGCCGGTGTCGAGTCCGCGCTCGCCGCGGCCAATCTGCTGGACGGCTGGGTGTACGGCGGCGAGGATCCGCTGCCCGACGTCGAGTCCGAGCAGTTCCTCACGGCGTTGCCGGCCGACCGGCGGCCGGCGGGGCCGACGCTGGCGGACGTGCTCGAGGTCGAGCCCGACGCGGGTGTGCCGGAGGCGGCCGTGCAGGCGATCCTCGAATCGATCGCACTGCACCGTGACGGTTCCGTCGGCGACTTCGGTGTCGCCGTCGGGATCGACGGGCACTTCCGGCAGGGGATCCAGCACGGTCGTCACGTCAAGGCCCACGCCGAGTACATCGGCACCACGGCGCGCGAGCGGCGCCGCGCCCAGCGGCTCGCGGAGATCGACCACGAGATCGCGGCCGCCGAGGAGGCGCTCGCCGCGGCCCGGGACGCGGAGGCGGAGACCACCGACGTTCTCGATCGGTTGGCCGGGGCCGCCAAGGCGCTGCCGCGCACGTCGGGGGTGCTGGTCGCGATCAAGAAGCTCACCGAGGCCGCGGGCGCGCTGCGGACCCGCACCGAATCCACCGCGAGCGCCGGCGACGAACTCGACCAGGCGATCGCCGATCACACCGCCAAGGAGAAGCAACTGCGCGCCGTCGCCGCCGCGCACCGGATGCCGCCCCACGCCCGCGACGTCGACGCGCTCGCGGCCGCCATCCGTCACTTCGAGAGCCAGGGCGAGCAGCTGCTGCGGTGCCGACGCGAGCACGAGAAGGAACTCGAACTGCACCGCGAGGCGGAGGACCGCCTCGAGGAGGCGCGCGGCAACACCGAGGAATTCGTCGAGGAAGCGGCGGTCGCGGAGGAGAACTACGCGCAGCAGGTGTCGCGCCTCGAGACGCTGCGGGAGGCGCTGGGCGCGAGCGCCGAGCAGATCGACGCCGACCTCGAACAGGCCCGGGCCCGCATCGAGATGTGCAAGACCGAGCAGCGCGCGGCCCGCAAAGCCTACGACGTCGCTGTCGAGCAGATCGGCAAGGCCGAGGGCGCGCACACCGCGGCGATCGAGACGCTGCGCAACGCCCTGACCGAAACCCGAACGGACGCAGATCGTCTCGCGCCCTACGCGCGCCGGGACCTGCTCGACCTGCTCGGTGTGGAGACCGCCCACTCGTGGCCGCAGAGTTCGGCCGCCTGGATGACGCCCGACCAGCTCGTCTATCGGATCGCGACCGAGGGCGATCCGGACGCACCCATCCTCCCACCCGAGGTGGCGGCGCTGTACCGCGCGGTGGACACCGCGACCGGGTCCGTGAGGACGAGTGAGAACGCCAAGAAGTCGACTCGATCGGCGCTGACGGCCGCGCTGCAGGACTTCGACGCCCAGTTGGCCGCCGCGGGCCAGGACTACCGTCTGCAGTGGGACGCGCCGGACGGTCTCACCGTGGTGCGCGTCCAGGACGACCAGGGGTACTCGTCGATCGGTGAGTTCTCGACCCGGATCCGCGCGGCGCGGCAGGAGCAGGAGGTGCTGCTGACCGACTCCGAGCGGCGAATCCTCGAGGACGCACTGCTCACGGGCCTCGCGCAGCAGATCCACGAGCGCACCGCCGACGCCCGCGACCTCATCGCGCAGATGGGTGCCGAGATGCGCGAGCGGCGCATGTCGTCGGGCAGCACGATCGGCGTCCACTGGGTGCTCGCCGACAATCTCGACGACAGCTCGCGGGCCGTCTCGAAGCTTCTCGACCGCGCGCCTTCGGCACTGAGCGCCGACGAATTGGCTACCATCCGTGCGCATTTCGCGTCCCAGGTGCGGTCCGCACGAGCCGCGCACCCGGAGCGGTCGTACCCGGAGATCCTCGCGGGGGCGCTGGACTACCGACGCTGGCGCGTGTTCTCGTTCACGCTCATCGGTGGCGACGGAAGCGAGGACCGGCTCACGGTCGCCCGGCACAGCGCCCTGTCCGGCGGCGAGCAGTCGGTGTCGCTGCACCTGCCGCTGTTCGCGGCCGCACACGTCATGCTGTCCTCGGCCGATCCGCACTCACCGCGCCTGTTGGGGCTGGACGAGGCGTTCGCCGGCGTCGACGACAACGGGCGCAGCGAGTTGCTGGGGTTGAGCGTGCAGTTCGACCTCGATCTGTTCATGACCGGTTACGACCTGTGGATCACGTATGCCGGCGTGCCGGGCTGCGCGCACTACGATCTCGCGCACTCGACAGCCGAGCAGACGGTGAGCGCGGCCCTGCTGGTGTGGTCCGGCGGGGAACTGCTGGCCGAGCACGACGGCAGCAACCTGGCGCGCGCGCTGGGCTCACCGATGCGCCGCCGGCTCCCGGCCGCGGCTGAAGGCGGCCTGGAATTCGTCGACGCCTGACCGGCGGCCGGCCCGAACGGTAGCTACGCCGTCCCGCACCCGCGGGGCGGCGTATTGCCGTCTGTACCAGCACAAACACCGCGTGCAGGCTTCGTCACACCGCTCGCCCACCGCTGTGGGCCATGTCACACCGTTACTGGATTGTGACGCTGTCGATGCGTCCTTGCGATCTTTGCGTATCGACCTGTTATCTAGTTGTGACCTTGCCGTGACCGCCGAGTAATTCAACGGTCGGAACCACTCCCCGACTCTACCGGTGCTCACGTCCGGAGGCTGCCCCGTCTGCAGCCCGAAGCTGGAGCACGAACCTTGACCGATTCGCGTACGTACACCTTCGACCAGACGTCGACCTCCCGCTGTGGCTTCATGTCACGCGCCCGCGTAGCGGGACTGGCGACCCTCGCCGCAGCCGGCCTCTGGGTGGGTAACGCCACCCTGGGCTCGGCGACACCGAGCCAGGCCGCAACCCTGCCGGACGCTCCCGCAGCCACGGCCGCGCCGCTGACCACCCCGGCGCAGTTCCTCGATTCCACCGGCCTGCTGAAGGCCCTCAACCTGCCGGGCACCACCACACCCGCGACCTCGACGACCAACGCCGTCACGGACGTTACCGCGACGGCGCCCGCGCCGCAGGCCGCCGCCGTCCCCGCGGCGATCGCGGCCATCGCACCCCCGCCGCCGCCGGCACCGGCATCGGTGACGCTGGACGAGC
Source organism: Rhodococcus sp. SGAir0479 (assembly GCF_005484805.1). Taxonomy (NCBI): domain Bacteria; kingdom Bacillati; phylum Actinomycetota; class Actinomycetes; order Mycobacteriales; family Nocardiaceae; genus Rhodococcus; species Rhodococcus sp. SGAir0479. The sequence goes on along the minus strand of NZ_CP039432.1, from coordinate 1,546,295 downwards.
TGGCCCGCATCGTGCCGCAGGTGGCGCCCGATCGACTGGCCGGCTACGTCGCGCCGCTGAACGAAGCGCTCGCGAAGGCCGGGATCGACACCCCGCTGCGCAAGGCCGCGTTCATCGCGCAGCTCGTCGTCGAGTCCGACTCGTTCCGCACGTTCGAGGAGTACGCCTCGGGCCGTGCCTACGAGGGCCGCGCCGACCTCGGCAACGTCGCTCCGGGCGACGGCGAGCGTTACAAGGGTCGCGGCGCGATCCAGGTCACGGGCCGGCACAACTACGAGAGCGTGAGCGCCTACCTGGGCATCGACTTCGTCGCCCACCCCGAGCTCATGGCGACGCCGGAGAACGCGTTCGAGACCGCCGCCTGGTACTGGCAGTCGCGCAACCTCAACGCCGTGTCCGACAGCGGCAACATCGAGAGCGTCTCGCGCATCGTCAACGGCGGAACGCACGGCCTGCTGCAGCGCATCGACAGCTTCCAACGCGGCCTGGCCGTGCTGCACTAGGCCGTTCCACCACCGACCACGGTTGAGGTTTCGGGTAGCCGAACTCTATAGTGCGAACATGCGAATGGCCGACCGGCGGCTGTTCGACCGACGCCCTCTGGAGTTCCGTGAGCACCGAGACCGCCGCACCCGCCCCGCGCCGTCCGCGGGGCGGGTTGCGTTCCGTTGCGCTCCTGGGGCCCGCGTTCGTCGCGGCGATCGCGTACGTCGACCCCGGGAACGTCGCGGCGAATCTCACCGCCGGCGCCAAGTACGGCTACCTGCTCGTGTGGGTCCTGGTCCTCGCGAACGCGATGGCCGTCCTGATCCAGTACCTGTCGGCCAAGCTCGGCCTGGTCACGGGCCGGTCGCTGCCCGAGATGCTCGGACTCCGGCTGCGGAAGGGCACTCGCCGCGCGTTCTGGCTGCAGGCGGAGGCGATGGCCGCGGCCACCGATCTCGCCGAGGTGATCGGCGGAGCCGTCGCGCTGCACCTGCTGTTCGGGCTGCCGCTGTTCGTGGGCGGTCTGATCACCGGCATCGTGTCCACGGCCATCCTGTCGATCCAGTCCCGACGCGGCCAACGAACGTTCGAGTTCGTCGTGATCGGGCTGCTCGCCGTCATCACGCTCGGGTTCCTCACCGGTCTCGCGTTCACCGACGTCTCGGGCCGCGACACCGTCGCGGGGCTGGTGCCGCGATTCGAGGGCGCCGACACCGTCCTGCTGGCCGCGAGCATGCTGGGTGCGACGGTGATGCCGCACGCGATCTATCTCCATTCCGCGCTCGCGCGGGACCGCCACGGATTCGCCGGGCACGGGCCGCGGTTGCGTCGGCTGCTCCGCATCACCCGGTGGGACGTCGGGGGGGCGCTGGTGGTGGCCGGGGCGGTCAACATCGGCATGCTGCTGCTCGCCGCGGCGGCGTTGCGCGGGGTGCCGGACACCGACAGCATCGAGGGCGCCCACGCCGCCATCCAGGACTCCCTGGGCCCCGGTGTCGCGGTCGTCTTCGCGGTGGGCCTGCTCGCCTCCGGTCTGGCATCGACGTCGGTGGGGTGCGCTGCCGGGTCGGAGATCATGCACGGCCTGCTCAACGTGCGGATCCCCGTCCTGGTCCGCCGCGTCGTCACGCTGATCCCGGCCCTGGTCGTGCTGGCCGTCGGAATCGATCCGACGCTCGCGCTGATCGTCAGCCAGGTGGTCCTGAGTCTGTGCATTCCGTTCGCGCTGGTACCGCTGGTACGGATGACGTCCGACCGGACGCTCATGGGACCCGAGCGCAACGCGCCGCTCACGACCGCCGCGGCCTGGGTCTGCGCCGGGCTCATCACGGCGCTCAACGTCGCCCTCCTGTGGTTGACGGTCACCGGCGCGGAGTGAACGCGGGGTCACGGCAGGTCCCAGACCACGGTGGTCGCGAGCCAGAAGCCGACCGCGGCCACCGTGAGGACGGCCACGGAGACCGCCAGCCCCACGGTGTCGATCCGCCGACTGTCCGTGCCGGGCTGCAGCCAGAACCGCAGGGCCCGCGTGACGACCGGCATCACGCCCCACGTGAGCAGACACACCGACGCGACGTTGCCCACCAGCAGGCTCGCCCACAACGGTCCGCCCGGCCACAACTCGTCGATCGTGATCGTGAGCACCACCACCAGCGGGTAGAGCCCGACGAGCACCGCCAGCGCGGTCTTCCACGACGGAACCGGACGGTCGCCGGCTGCAGGCGCGGCGAACCAGGAGCCGTACGGGTTCGAGATCGGCCGGACGGTGAAGTCCTCGAACCCCGCACCCTCGGCCAACAGCGCCGCACGTTCGGAAGAGTCGAGCCATCGGTCCAGGTGCGCGCGGGACGCGAAGGTCACCAGAATCGTCCAGTCGTCCTGCACGCCCGGAATCGGCGGATGCCACTGCGAACTCCGGAAACCGGGAAAACGCTTCTCGGCGTCCGTGATTCGACGCTGCCAGGCGAGGAACTCGAATTCGCGGCCCGGCGCGGGGGGACGATGGGTCACCACCAACGTCACCGGATCGTCACCGTTCTCCACCAGCACGCTCTGGGACGGCGGGTCCGAGAACAGCGGCGCGGCACGCTCGACGAGTGCGCGTCGGGGAGCGCTGTCCAACCACGCGCGCAGATGGTCGAGGCTGTCGAACCGGTAGACGACGGACCACTCGCGGCCACCGCCGCGGGGCGGTGACACCTCGGTGCCGCCGTACCCGGCGAATGCCGCAGCGGCGGAGTCGACTTCGCGCTGCCACCGCCGGAAGCGGTGCTCCGCGCCCGGACGCAGCACGTGCGTGACCACCACCGTCGCCGGCCTACGGTGCACCGACGGCTCCGAACCGGTCATGCCAGTCACCCCGGCGAGATCAGTAGGGGTGCCGGTCGGGCTTCTCGGCCCACGTCTCGTAGGCTGCCGCACCCAGATCGGGGCGGAGCTGCTCGACCTTGACGGACCGATCGGCCAGCGGTCGCGCGAAGTCCTCGTACTGGAACGCGTCGTCGAACCCGATCCTGCTCGTCGCAGCGACATCGCTCGCGAAGTAGACGGCGTCGAGCCGCGCCCAGTAGATCGCGCTCATACACATCGGGCACGGCGCACCGCACGTGTAGATCTCCATGCCCATCAGCATCCGGGCCCGCCGGGGCACCCGATCGGGTGAGCCGTCCGGCCGCGGCACCAGCGTCAGAGTGGACCGGTCCACATGCTCGGACCCGATGCTCGGCGCCCGGGGGTTGAGCACCTGCACAGCCTTGCGGATGGCCTCGATCTCGCCGTGTGCCGTCACATCGCCGGTGAGCAGCACCCGGTTCTGTCCGCGGGCGACGATCTCGCCGTCCCGGGCGATCACCGCCCCGAACGGTCCGCCCCACGCGTTGGCGACCGCCTCGATCGCCAACCGGCAGGCCTCGTTCATGAGTTCGTCGGGTGTCACGGCTCGCTCACCTCCGCACCTCGTCGGCGGCCCCGCCCACCAATCTATCCGGCGGGTGACTCCGACCACACGGCTTCGGCCACACCCACGTCGTGACCGGCGCTTTCACCCCGAAAGGCAGGTGGCCGGGCGCCGGCGTCGGGCCTGACAGCACACGCCGCGCGGTGTCTACTGGAGAACCCGGCCCGAAGCGAGGTGACGGCAGATGCCGGTATGGCGGTTGCGCGACTTCCAGAACGACGACCTCGATCAGGCGATCGGGGTGTGGGACCAGAGCCGGACACCCGGCTCCCCCGAACCGGTGTTCACGCTCGCCGAGGTGATGGCGGCCGCCCGCGCGGGGCAACCCGCGGTGGTCGCGGTGGCCGGTGACGAACTGGTGGGCATGTCGGTGGCGCAGGTGCACGGAGAACGCGCGTGGATCCTGTTGGTCGCCTTGGCCTCCCGATGGCGTAACCGAGGAATCGGCAGCGCCATGCTGGCCCACCTGGAACGCCGTCTGCGCGCGGCGGGCGCCCATCGCATATCCGCCGTACTCCCCGAGGCGGCGACCGGGTCGGCGGCGTTCGAGCACTCGGGATATCTGCGCCGCGACCGCTTGGTGTACTACGAACTACTCGAACCCCCGGGACCGGACAAGACGCTGCTGAGCGAACTCGGCGGCCGGCTCATGGCGGGCGGACTGTGGCAGACCATGTCGGGCATGGAGAGCGTCAAGGACGTCATCGAGCGCCGCATCGTCTCGCCGCTCGAGAACCCCGACCTGGCCGATCGCTACGGTGTGCAGCCGCCCAAGGCGGTCATCCTCTTCGGACCACCCGGCACCGGCAAGACGAGCTTCGCCAAGGCGATTGCCTCGCGGCTGGACTGGCCGTTCGTCGAACTGTTCCCCTCGCGGCTGGCCGCGGCGTCCGAGGGCGGTCTGGCGGCGTCGTTGCGCGACGTCTTCGCCGATCTCTCCGAACTCGACGAGGTGGTGTTGTTCATCGACGAGGTCGAGGAGATCGCCGGTGCGCGAACGGGAGTCGCCACCAGTCCCGCACACGGCGTGACCAACGAGCTGCTCAAACTCATCCCGGCGTTCCGCGAGGGCGAGCGCCGGCTGCTGGTGTGCGCCACCAACGCGGTGCACTCCCTCGACTCGGCGTTCCTGCGGCCGGGACGTTTCGACTACGTCATACCCGTCGGTCCCCCGGACGCGCCCGCCCGCCGTGCGGTGTGGCGCCGGTACCTCGGTGCGTCCGCGGACCACGTCGATCTCGATCGTCTGGTCGAGGCCAGCGAGCTCTTCACCCCTGCGGACATCGAGTTCGCATCCCGCAAGGGATCACAGGCCGCATTCGAGCGCGAGGTCACCGAGCGCACCGGGCGGCCCGCCACCACCGCGGACTACCTGTCGGCGATCGCCGACACCCGGCCGACACTGACGACCGACCTACTGACCGAGTTCGAGGAGGACCGGGAGAAGTTCACCCGCCTGTAGCCCTCAGCGCAGGTTCACACCCAGCAGCGCGTCCACCGCGTCCGCCACCGCGCCCGGCGCCGTTGCGTCCGGCCCGCCGTGATCGACGGCCCGCCGCGCCCAGCCGTCGATCGCGTCGAGCGCCTTCGGGGTGTCGAGATCGTCGGCCAGGTGCTGGCGCAGTCGCGCGATCGTGTCGTCCGCCGACGGACCGGCACCCAGCGCCGCGGCCCGGCGCCACAGCGCCAGCCGCTCCTGCGCCTGCGTCAGAACGGCGTCGGTCCACGGCCGGTCGACACGGTAGTGGCCGGACAGCAGCCCGAGCCGGATCGCAGCGGGATCGACGCCCTCACCGCGCAGCTTCGACACGAAGACCAGGTTCCCCCGGCTCTTCGACATCTTCTCGCCGTCCAGGCCGATCATGCCGGTGTGCACGTAATGGCGCGCGAAACGCTCACTGCCGGTCGCCGATTCGGCATGGGCAGCGGAGAACTCGTGGTGCGGGAAGATCAGGTCACTGCCGCCACCCTGGATGTCGAAGCCGGACCCGATCCGGTTGAGTGCGATCGCCGCGCACTCGATGTGCCACCCCGGACGGCCGGGACCGAACGGCGAGGGCCACGACGGCTCGCCCGGCCGCTGCGCCCGCCACACCAGCGCGTCGAGCGGATCCTTCTTACCCGGACGATCCGGATCCCCGCCGCGTTCGGCGAAGAAGTGGTCCATCGTGGCGCGGTCGTAGCCGGATTCGTACCCGAACTGGCTGGTCGCGTCGGCGCGGAAGTAGACGTCGGGGAACTCGGGATCGTCGACGATGTACGCCGCACCCGAGGCGACGAACTTCTCGACCAGCTCGACGACCTCGCCCACCGACTCGACGGCCCCGATGTAGTCACGCGGCGGCAGCACCCGCAGCGCCTCCATGTCCTCACGGAAGAGCGCGGTCTCCCGCATGCCGAGCACCACCCAGTCCTCTCCGTCGCGCTCGGCGCGCTCGAACAGCGGGTCGTCGACGTCGGTGACGTTCTGCACGTAGTGGACCTCGTGCCCGGCATCGCGCAACACCCGGTTGACCAGATCGAACGTCAGATAGGTCGCGGCGTGACCGAGATGCGTCGCGTCGTACGGCGTGATTCCGCACACGTACATCTTCGCGGTGGGTCCGGGAGTCACCGGGCGGACCTGACGATCCGCGGTGTCGTAGAGCCGGAGGGCCGGACCCTGACCGGGCACGGAGGGGACAGCGGTGTCGGACCAAGACTGCATGGGAACGAGCCTAATGGAGAGCCGATCGGCCACTCTCGGGCGGAGTCGACGACGGTTCGGGCGCCGAGGCCAGCCGGCCGGGCCACCAGATCCGTCGTCCCAGGTCGACGGTGAGTGCCGGCACGAGCAGCGAGCGCACCAGCAGGGCGTCGAGCAGCACGCCGAACGCCACGATGAACGCCAGCTGCGCCAGGAACAGCAGCGGGATCACCGCCAGCGCGGAGAACGTGGCCGCCAGTACGACACCGGCCGAGGTGATCACGCCGCCGGTCACCGTCAGCGCGCGCAACGCGCCGCGGCGCGTGCCGACGCGCAGCGACTCCTCCCGCACCCGGGTCATCAGGAAGATGTTGTAGTCGATGCCCAACGCCACCAGGAACACGAACGCGAACAGCGGCACCACCGGGTCGGCGCCCGGGAACCCCAGCAGGTGGTCGAACACCAGCGACGACACCCCGAGCGTGGCGGCGAACGAGAGCACCACCGTGCCCATCAGCAGCAACGGCGCCAGCAGGGCTCGCAGCAGCAGCGCCAGGATCGCGAACACCACCACGATGACGATCGGGATGATCAGTGTCCGGTCCCGGATGGAGGTGTCCTTGGTGTCGAGGTCGGTCGCCGTCGGGCCTCCGACCAGTGCGTCGGCGCCGGGCACGGCGTGGACCGCGTCCCGCAGCCGCTCGATCGTCGCCTCGGCGGCCAGGGAGTCGGCCGGATCGGCCAGCGTCGCCTGGAGCGCGACCCGGCCGTCGACGATCCGCGCGGCCTCCGCTCCCGGCGCGGTCACGGGCCGGACCTCGGTCACGCCGTCGACGCGGGCGGCGGCCTCCACGGCGTCCAGCCGGTCGGCGGCGGCGACGACGACCGCGGGCGATCCCGCTCCGGCGTCGAAGTGCGCGCTCAGGATCTCCTGCCCGGACGCCGAGTCGACGTTCAGCAGGAAGACGTCGGACTGCGCGACACCGCCGGCCTTGAACATCGGCAGCAACAGGGCGAAGGCAGCGAGCACGAGCGTCGACGCGACCCAGAAGCGTCGGGGATGCGCGCCCACCTTCGTGGCCAGGGCGCCCCAGAAGCGGTGATCCTCGGTCTCGTCCCGGCCAGCGTGCGCCGGGTCGTAGGCGGGACGTTTCGGCCAGAACGCCACCCGGCCGAACAGCACCAGGACCGCCGGCAGGTACGTCATGGACGCGACGAACGACGCCGCGATGCCGACCGCGGCCACCGGCCCCAGCCCGCGGTTGGAGTTCAGGTCCGACAGCAGCAGGCACAGGACGCCCGCGATCACCGTGCCCGCCGACGCCGCGACCGGTTCGAGCGTCGCCCGCCATGCCCGCTTCATCGCGTCGAAGCGGTCGGGCGCGTTGCGCAGTTCCTCGCGGTACCGGGCCACCAGCAGCAGCGCGTAGTCGGTGGCAGCGCCGAACACCAGGATGAACAGGATGCCCTGGCTCTGCCCGTTGAGTGCGATCGCGCCGGCATCGGCCAGCAGGTACACCAGCAGACTCGCGAGACCGAGCGCGAAGACCGCCGACGACAGCACCAGCAGCGGCAGCAGCGGGCTGCGGTAGACCACCACGAGGATCAGCAGCACCACCCCGGCCGCCACCAGCAGCAACAGTCCGTCGATGCCCTTGAACGCCGTCGAGAGGTCCGCGACCTGCCCGGCCGGACCCGTGACGAGCACGGTGAGCCCGGCCGGTGGATTCTCGAGGTCGGTGCGCAGGTCCGCGACCGTGTCGCCCACCTCGGCGGTGGAGTCGACGGGCACGACCATCTGCAGGGCCCGCCCGTCCTCCGACGGGATCGGCGGGGACGTCTGCGACGCGAAGCCGGGTTCGCCCGCGACCTGCTGCCCCACCCCGGCCAGGAACTCGGTGTCGGCCGGGGTGATCCCGGACTCGCGTTCGGCGACCACGATGGCCGGCACGAAGCGGGTGTCGGTGAAGTCCGCGTAGATCTCGCCCGCCTCGGTCGCCTCGGCCGACGCCGGCAGGAACGCGGTGTTGTCGTTCTGCTGGACGTCGCCGAGCTTGCCGGCGAAGGGGCCGCCGAACCCGCCCACGGCCAGCCACACCAGGACGAGCAGCGCCGGGAGCAGCCAGCGCGCCCGGGAAGGGCGCGTGGTCGGACGGTCGTGGACGGACGTGCTCACGGAACCTCCGAAGGCAGGCGGACTAGTGTCGGATCACTTCGGATCAGAGTTTATTCAGCTTGCTGAGCAATTGCACGGAGACGCGAGTGACCCACCCCGAACCCCCCTCCACCGCCGACGGCTTCGAGTCGTGGCCCACCGGCCGACTGCTGTCGACCGCGGCCCGACTGGTCGAACACGCGTGGGAGGAGGTGCTGCGCGAGCACGACGTCACGCACGCGGGTCTGATCGCATTGCACACGCTCACCTCCGGCGCGCGTTCGCAGCGCGACCTCGCCCGCGCGTGCCAGGTGACCGACCAGACGATGAGCCGCACCGTCGAGCGCCTCGCCCGGGGCGGGTTCGTGCAACGGGAGACCGATCCCGCGGACGAGCGCCGCGTGCGGGTCACCATCACCGACGCCGGCCGGGACACCTACGCGCAGCTGCTGGCACGGGAGCAGGACGACGCGGCGCTGACGGCCGTGGTCTCGGACCCCGCGGGTCTGCGCCGGATGCTCGTGGAGCTGATCCGGGCGCGGCGCGCGCCGGGGCCCTAGAACGCCGGCCACGGGATCGGCCGCGGCCCCTCGGGCTGCGGCATGACCGGGGTGCGCAGCAGCGCACGGGCCCGCCGACGCAGGGCGACGATCTCGCGGCCGGTGATGTGCTCGGCGAGCACTGCCGGCAACTCGTCGCCGGAGAGGCGTTCGGCGAACTCCGCCACATCCGTCATGAGATCGTCCGCGACCGGCTTGCCGGCCCAGCCCCACAGCACGGTGCGCAGCTTGTGTTCCTCGTGGAGACAGATGCCGTGGTCGACCCCGTACACCGACCCGTCGAGGCCCTCGAGTGCGTGGCCACCCTTGCGGTCGGCGTTGTTGAGCAGCACGTCGAGCACGGCCATCCGCTGCAGCCGCGGATCGTCGGCGTGGATCAGCGCCACCTCGCCGCCGTCGACGTCGACGGCGCGCAGCACCTCGAGCCACCCGGGCGGCACCGCGTCCGGCGGGCAGATGTCGACCAGGTCCGGCCGGCCACCGGCCTCGGGACGGTGTTCGGACGTCTCGACCCACTGCTGGACCATCCCGGGCCCGAACGGGCCGTCCCGCAGCACCGTTCGCGGAATCACACCCCACCCGAGAGCCTCGGAGATCAGGTACGACGCCACCTCGCGCCCCGCGAGCGTGCCGTCGGGGAAATCCCACAGGGGACGTTCGCCGCGGATCGGCTTGTAGACGCATCGCACCGACATCCCGTCGACGGCCGCGTCGCAGACCAGCGTCGCGTTGCTCGCGTGCACGACGCGCCCGACCAGCGTCAACTCGCCCCGGGCGAGGACGTGCCCGGGGTCGTCGGTCGCGGCCGCGGTCAGAGTTCTTCCCCGAAGTCGACGGACGAATCGAAACCGGCCGTGCGCCGATATCCATTGGTCCGGATGCACAGGTGCCCGTCGGCCGCGAGCGGTTCGCCGCACAGCGGACACGGCGCGCGGCCGGCCGCCACCACCCGTTCCGAACGCAGCGCGAACTCGCGTGCCTGAATCGGCGTGAGGAACACCCGCACGGCGTCCGGGCCCTCCTCGGCGTCGTCGAGGACCACCGACTCGTCGAACTCGGTCTCGCTGACCGCCAGCAACTCGACGACGACGGCCTCGGCCTCCGCGTCCCAACCCAGCCCCATCGTGCCCACCCGGAATTCGACGTCGAGCGGGGTGACCAACGGGCTCAGGTCACCGGGCTCGCCGGGCTCGGGCGGCACTGCCGTCCCGAACCGCCGGTGCACCTCGTCCAGCAACAACCCCATGCGGTCGGCGAGCACCTGTACCTGCTGCTTCTCGAGCAGCACGCTCACCACCCGCGCGTCGTGCACAGCCTGGAGATAGAACGACCGGTCGCCGGGCTCGCCGACCGTCCCCGCAATGAATCGATCAGGGGTGCGAAAAACATGTATCGCGCGTGGCATTGCACCTCCTCGAACTATGCGTACCGCTTCATTATCCGCCTACCGACCATGCCCGACCTCGCCGCCGGGAACCGGCGCCTGGGCGTCCGAGGCGCCGTGACCGCCGTCCAGCCCGGAGAGATCGCCGCCGGTGTCGTTCATCCGGAGGACGAACGGACGGACGTCGGTGTACCGGACGACACTCATCGACGCCGGCTCGGTGACGATGCGCTGGAACCCGTCGAGGTGGGTTCCCACCGCATCGGCGAGCACGGCCTTGATGACGTCACCGTGACTGCACGCGACCCACACGACGTCCTTGCCGTGCGTGGCCGCGAGCCGGCGATCGTGCTCCCGGATCGCCGCGACGGCCCGCGCCTGCACCTGGGCGAGGCCCTCACCGTCGGGAAAGACCGCGGCCGAGGCGTGCTGCTGCACCACCTTCCACAGCGGCTCCTCGACCAGGTCCTTCAATGCACGTCCGGTCCACTGGCCGTAGTCGACCTCGAGCAGTCGCTCGTCCGCGACGGGAGTCAGCTCCCGGTCCACCGCGAGCGGCGCGACCGTCTGTTCACACCGGAGCAGCGGCGAATGCACGATCTCGGCGACCGCGACTCCCGCGAGACGATCGATCAGACCCTTGGCCTGCTCGACCCCGACCTCGTCGAGCGCGACGCCGGGTGACCGGCCCGCGAGGGTGCGGGACGTGTTGGCCGTCGAGCGGCCGTGACGCAACAAGATGACCGTCATGCGCCCCAGCCTAGTTGTGGGTCCGGCGGGAGACCGATCACGTCGCCGAGACCACCCCGGTGGCGAGCAGGGACAGCACGACGACACCGAGGGCGATCCGGTACCCGACGAACCAGTACATCGAGTGGTCGACCACGAACCGCAGCAGCCAGGCGATGGAGGCGTACCCGATGGCGAACGCGATGAGCGTCGCGACGAGCAGCTGCGGACCCGAGGCGTTCAAACCCTCGCCCGCGGGCTCGAAAGCGTCCGGGAGGCTGAACAGCCCGGACGCGACGACCGCCGGAATCGCCAGCAGGAACGAGTACCGTGCCGCGGCCTCACGGGTGAGCCCGAGGAACAGGCCGGCACTGATGGTGCCGCCGGACCGCGAGACCCCGGGGATCAGTGCGAGCGCCTGAGCCGAACCCATCACGATGCCGTCGCGGGCCCGCAGGTCCTCGATGGGACGCGCCTTGCGCCCGTAGTACTCGGCGGCGGCGATGACGAGGGCGAACACGATGAGCATGGTGGCGATGAGCCAGAGGTTCCTTGCGCCCGTGCGGATCTGGTCCTTGAAGAGGAAGCCGAGCACGCCGACGGGGATGGTGCCGATGATGACGTACCAACCCATCCGGTAGTCCAGGTCCTTGCGGTGCTCGGCGTGGAGGAGGCCGCGGAACCACGCCGCGACGATGCGGCCGATGTCACGTGCGAAGTACAGCAGAACCGCTGCCTCCGTACCGAGTTGGGTGACGGCGGTGAACGACGCGCCGGCGTCGGTGCCGAAGAAGATCTCCGACACGATCCGAAGATGCCCGGACGACGAGATGGGCAGGAACTCCGTCAGCCCCTGGACCGCTCCCAGCACGACGGCCTGGAGCCAGGTCATGGCTTCACCGATCACGCGTGGAACTCCTCGATGCCGGGCGTGGACTCGGAACGGTGGATGCGGGCGGAGGCATCCGGATTACACACGTGTGGTCCGTATTTCACCGGACAGACGGTACCCGGCGTGGCTGTCATCGGCGCGCCGTGCGCACCACTAGGGTTCTTCTCGGTGGAGACACTCCACCGAGAAGAACATCCGGTGTCGAGGCGTGGGCGGTTATGGAATACAGAGCAGTGGGAACGAGCGGGCTGCGGGTGTCGAGGCTCGGTCTGGGCACCCTGCACTGGGGACGGGACACCGACGGTGACGAGGCCGCGGCCCAGCTGTCCGCGTTCGTCGACGCGGGCGGCACGCTCGTCGACACCTCCCCCGCGTACGGCGACGGGAAGGCGCAGCGGATCCTGGCCGAGTTGCTCGACGACGTCGTCCCCCGCGAGTACCTGATCCTCGGCGGCAGTGCCGGCATCAACCCGGCCGCGCCCGGCGGCAACCGCGTCGACTGCTCCCGTCGGGGGCTGCTCACCCAGCTCGACGCGACGCTGCGCGAACTCGGCACCGACCACCTCGACATGTGGCAGGTGGCCACGTGGGACGCGCTGACACCGGTGGACGAGATCGCCTCCACCCTCGACTACGCCGTCAGCAGTGGACGGGTCCGCTACACCGGCGCGCGCGGCTACCTCGGGTGGCAGCTCGCGACGGCAGCCGGACACCGGGGCCCCGGTCGGCTGATCGCGACCCAGGCCGAGTACTCGCTGCTCGCCCGCGGGGTGGAAGAGGAACTGCTTCCCGCCGCCGCCCACCACGGCATCGGCGTGTTCGCGGCGGTGCCGCTGGCCGGGGGTGTGCTCACCGGCAAGTACCGCAACGGCATCCCGGCCGACTCCCGCGGGGCGGACGAGACGCACGCCGCGGAGGTGCGGAGCTATCTCACCGAGACGTCGGCCCGCGTCGTCGAGGCGGTTCTCACCGCGGCCGACGGTCTGGGCACGTCGCCCCTGGCCGTCGCGCTCGCGTGGGCGCGGGACCGCCCCGGGGTGGCGAGCGCGGTCGTGGGCGCGCGTGACATCGCACAGTTGACCGGTGTGCTGTCGGCCGAGGACCTCGAACTTCCGCCCGCGATCGCGGCCGCGCTCGACGACGTCAGCGCCTGACCACGGCCCGACTCGACCGCGTATCCAACTTTCGATTGATTCGCGATGGTTAGCGATGACAACGATACGGAGGGTAGGCTAACCTCCCATCCATCGTGTTTGACACAGGTCGACGTGGAGGAGATCACATGGACGTGCTCGACCAGGGAGCCGAGGTGGGCGAGGCCGCCGGCTTCGCCGAGCGCATCAAGGCCGAGACCGACGCGGCGCATCGCGCCACCGAGCAGTCCCGCTTCGTCGGCGACCTCCTGGCCGGCAAGCTCACCTCGGCGGGGTACGCCGCCCTGCTGGCGCAGACCTACTTCGTCTACGAGACGCTCGAACGTGCCGCCGAGGTGCACGCCAACGACCCCCTGGCGGCACCGTTCATCGCTCCCGAGCTGATCCGGCTGCCCTCGCTGGCCGCGGACCTCCAGTTCCTGCTCGGCGAGCAGTGGCGGGCGCAGCTGTCCGCCACCCCGGCGACCGCGCGTTACGTCGCGCGCCTCGAGGAGGTCGCCTTCACGTCACCGGCCGCCTTCGTCGCCCACCACTACCTGCGCTACCTCGGTGACCTGTCCGGCGGCCAGATCATCCGCCGGATGCTCGAACGCGCGTACGGCTACGACGTCGACGGCCTGCGGTTCTACATCTTCGACGAGATCGCCAAACCCAAGGTCTTCAAGGACGAGTACCGCGCCAAGCTCGACGCGGCCCCCCTCACCGCCGACGAGCAGGCCCGCTTCATCGACGAGGTCAACCTCGCCTACGGTCTCAATGGTGCCCTCTTCGCCGACCTCGAAGCCGACATCGATCGCTACCTCGTGAAATGAGACCGTTCTCCCGACTCGTCGTCGTACTCGCCGCCATCGCGTCCGTCGTGGTGGTGGCCGGGTGCGCGTCGGTCACCACCGGCGACACCGACCAGCGCGGCCGGACCACGGCGGTGGTCGCGAACCCGGACCCCCGGCCGGTGGCGAGCGACCCGGTGCCGCAACTGCCCACGACGGTGCGCAGCTTCGACGGCGCCGACGTCACGGTGACCGACGCGAGTCGCATCGTCACCGCCGACCGGTACGGCACGCTCACCCAGACCGTCTTCGCGCTCGGGCTCGGCGGCAACGTCGTCGGGCGCGACACGGCATCCGCGTTCCCGGCGGCGAAGGACGTCCCGAACATCACTCCGGGCGGGCAGTCGCTCAACGCCGAGGCGATCCTCGACCTCGCCCCGACCGTCGTGCTGACGGACACCAGCATCGGCCCCAAGGCGGTCCAGGACCAGTTGCGCGCGGCCGGCGTCCCGGTCGTCTTCTTCGATCCGGCGCGCACCCTCGACGGCGTGAGCGAGCAGATCCGCTCGGTGGCGCAGGCGCTGGGCGTGCCCGCGCAGGGGGATGCCCTGGCGGCCCGCACCGAGCAGGAGATCGCCGACGCCGAAGCCTCCGTGCCGGCCGACGCCGAGCCGTTGAAGATCGCCTTCCTCTACATGCGCGGCCCCGCGCTCACGATGTTGGCGGGCCCCGGATCCGGCGCCGATTCCCTGATCGAGACCCTCGGTGCAACCGACGCCGGTACCGCGTCGGGCCTGACACGCGAGTTCGTGCCCATCACGAGCGAGGCGATGATCGCAGCCGCGCCGGACGTGATCCTGATGATGAGCGGCGGTCTCGAATCGATCGGGGGCGTCGCCGGGCTCGAGAAGGTGCCGGGCATCGCGCAGACGCCCGCCGGGAAGAACGAACGAGTGGTCGACATGTCCGATACCGTCCTGCTGAGTTTCGGACCGAACACCGGCGAGGTTCTCGCCGCGCTGTCCGACGCGATCTACCGTCCCGCCGGCGAATGAGCGCAGTCGTCACCGCCCGCCCACGGCTGCGTGCCGGGACGGTCCTCACGGGGCTGCTGATCCTCGTGGCCGTCCTCGCGCTGACGTCGGCGTGCATCGGTCAGGTCCCCACCAGCCCGATGGAAGTACTGGGCAGCATCCTGCACCGCACGGGGCTCGACATCGGACCGCTGCCGTCGCATCCCAGCGGCGAGGTCACGCTGTGGCAGGTGCGGTTCCCGCGGGTGCTGCTGGCCCTGCTCGTCGGTGCCGCGCTCGGCTGCGCGGGCGCGTTGCTGCAGGGCGTGTTCTCCAACCCCCTCGCCGAGCCGGGCGTCATCGGCGTGTCCGCGGGCGCCGCGGTGGGCGCCAGTGCCGCGATCGTCGTCGGTGGCGCGTTCAGCGCCGGCCCGGTGGTCGCCGCGGCAGCGTTCGTGGCGGGCCTGATCACCACCACGCTCGTGTACCTGCTCGCCCGTGCCGAGGGGCGCACCGAGGTGGTGACACTCGTGCTGACCGGAGTGGCGATCAACGCGTTCGCCGGCGGCCTCATCGCCTTCTTCACGTTCGTGGCCAGCCCCGCGGCCCGCGACCAGATCGTCTTCTGGCAACTGGGCAGCCTCAACGGCGCGACTTGGAACGCGGTGGCGATCGTGGCGCCGATGGCGGTCGCCGGCATCGCGGTCTCCATGGTCCTCGCCGCCAAGTTGGACCTGCTCGCGCTCGGCGAGAGCGCGGCCCGGCACCTCGGCGTGGACGTCGAGAAACTGCGGCTGGTCGTGATCGTCGTCGTCGCCGTCCTGGTGTCGTCCAGCGTCGCGTTCACCGGCATCATCCTGTTCGTGGGTCTGGTGGTGCCGCACGTGATGCGGATGCTCGTGGGGCCCGGACACCGCCTCCTGCTGCCGGCCAGCGCGCTCGGCGGCGCCATCGTCCTCGTCGCCGCGGACCTCGGCGCGCGCACGCTGGTGCCGAACGCCGATCTGCCGCTGGGCATGCTCACCTCCCTCGTCGGTGGTCCGTTCTTCTTCTGGCTGCTGCGCCGCACTCGATCCCGACAGGGCGGGTGGGCGTGATGGCCTCGCTCCTCGACTACTCCCGCAATCTGCTCGGGCGTACCGACGACGTCCCGGAACCGACCGAGCGCGGCGCGGTGACGCTGCGCGCCACCGGGATCGACGTCGCGCGTGGTGGCCGCACCGTCCTCGCGGGTGTCGACGTCGACGTCCGCGCCGGCGAGGTGCTGGCGCTCGTCGGCCCCAACGGCGCGGGCAAGTCCACGCTGTTGGCCGCGCTGGCCGGTGACCAGCCGGTCTCGTCCGGCACGGTCGAACTCGACGGGCGACCGCTCGCCCAGTGGACGCCCGCGCAGATGTCGCGCCGCCGCGCGGTGCTGCCGCAGCAGCACACTGTCGGGTTCTCCTTCACGACCCGCGAGGTGGTGCGGATGGGCCGGGCGCCGTGGCAGCGGACCGCACTCGCGTCCGAGGACGAGCAGCGAATCGACGAATGCCTGGACATCTGCGACGTCCGGCACCTGGCCGATCGGCCGTTCAGCGTGCTCTCGGGTGGTGAGCGTGCCCGCGTGGCGCTCGCTCGGGTGCTGGCGCAGTCGACCGAGACCATCCTGCTGGACGAACCGACCGCGGCGCTGGACCTCGGACACCAGGAGGACGTCATGCAGGTCGCCCGCGATCGGGCGCGTGCCGGGGCCGCGGTCGTCGTTGTGCTTCACGATCTGGGGTTGGCGGCCGCGTACGCCGATCGCATCTGCATCCTCGAGAGCGGTCGCGCCGTCGCGGAGGGCGCCCCCACCGACGTGCTCACCGAGGAGCTGCTCACCCGCGTGTACGGCCATCCCGTCGAGGTGTTCGCGCACCCGCGGTCCGGGGCCACCCTGGTCCTGCCCCGCCGCGACGGCCCCGCGCCGGCGCCGCGCTGAGTGTCGCGCTGCTCACGAGCGGGGTGAGTCGAATTCAGCTCGCCGCGGTCGATCATGGATGCTAGAGGGCAGTCGACTGCACCACCTTCGAGGAGCACACCCATGCGAGTACCCGCACCGCGCATCACCGCCACCGCGATCGGGGCGGCAATGCTGCTGCTGGCAGGGTGCTCCTCCGAAAAGGACGGCGACGACCTCCAGACGATCGAGCCCGCGACCGCGGCCGTCTCCCCCGCCACCGCGACACCGGCCGGGACCGTCCAGAATCTCGGACGCTCGATCGACGCCCTCGCCTTCGACCCCGCCACCGGGACCACGGCGATCCTCGCGGACGGCGGCACGCGGCTGTTGCTGCAACGGGAGGGCGGCGCCGAACCTCGCGACGTCGCGCTCGACGGGAAGGCGGCGCAGGTTGCGCTCGCCCCCGAGGGCCGGGTGCTCCTCCCGATGGACGGGCGCGTCCAGATCGTCGACACCGCCACCGGTGAGAAGTCGTCGATCACCGTCGACGGTGAGGCCCGGTCCGCGCTGTTCCTGGCCGACGGCAACCTCGCGGTGGGCCTCGCGAACGGCCGCATCCTGGTGGTCGACGCGTCGGGTGCGGTGTCCGAGACGATCTCCGGGCTCGCGTCCGTCGACGCGCTGGCACTGACGAAGGGCGATCTCAGTGCCCTCGACCGCCGTCAGACCTCGCTCACCGAAGTGGAGGTCGACGACGACTCTCTCGGCATGGCGCTGCGCGCGGGCGAGGGTGCCACCCAACTGGTGACCGACCCGCACGGCCGGATCCTCGTCACCGACACCGGCGGCGACGAACTGCTGGTCTTCACCACCGACCCGCTGCTGATGCGGCAGCGGTTCCCCGTGCCGGACGCGCCGTACGGCGTCGCGTACGACGATCGCACCGACCTGGTGTGGGTCACGGTGAGCGGCACCAACACCGTCGTCGGCTACGACATCTCCACCGGAATCCCCGTCGAGAAGTCCCGCTTCGGCACGGTCCGCCAGCCCAACTCGGTGACGGTGGACACCGCCTCCGGAACGCTGCTGGTCGGCTCGGCGAGCGGCGACGGTCTGCAGCGGATCCCGTTGGCGGCCGGGTGATCTCGCGATGTCTTCACGCTTTCGGGGGATGCCCCGCGAATGGGAGACCGACTCGGACGAGTTCGAGTACATCCCGCTGCGCCTGCCGCGCGACGTCACCCGCGTGAGCGCGTCGATGCGTCTGGCCCTGCAGGCCGAGTTCGGCGGCTGGGAGTTGTCCCGTGTGCGCCTCTACACCGACGGCAGCCGACGGATCCTGCTGCGCCGCCGCAAGACCACCCACCACGTTCCGGCACCTGGAATCTAGGGAGATTCGTGTACTACCTGCTTCTGCGTCTGATGTTCCGCCTCCCGCCGGAACGCGCCCACCACCTGGCCTTCGCCGCGATGCGGCTCGTCACCCGCTTCGCGCCGCTGCGTGCACTGGTGGCCAAGGTGCTCGTCGTCGACGACCCGGCACTGCGCACCCGGGCGTTCGGGGTGGACTTCCCCGCACCGGTCGGCCTCGCCGCCGGGTTCGACAAGGACGCCACGGGCGTGGACACGTGGGGCCCCATGGGCTTCGGGTTCGCCGAGGTCGGCACCGTCACCGCGCAGGCGCAGCCGGGCAACCCCGCCCCGCGCCTGTTCCGGCTCCCGGACGACCGCGCGCTGGTGAACCGCATGGGATTCAACAACCACGGTGCCGGCAACGCCGCGAACCACCTCCGACACCGGCGCGGTGACGTGCCGATCGGCGCGAACATCGGCAAGACCAAGGTCGTCCCGGCCGAGGAAGCGGCGGACGACTACACCGCGAGCGCACGCCTGCTCGGGCCGCTGGCGGACTTCCTGGTCGTGAACGTCAGCTCCCCCAACACCCCGGGCCTGCGCGACCTGCAGGCCGTCGAGTCGCTGCGCCCGCTGCTGCAGGCCGTGCTCGACACGGTCCACATCCCGGTTCTGGTGAAGATCGCCCCGGACCTGTCGGACGAGGACGTCGACGCCGTCGCGGACCTCGCGGTGGAACTGGGCCTGGCCGGCATCGTCGCCACCAACACCACGATCGCGCGCAGCGGATTGCGGACCCCCCGGTCACGGATCGACGAGATCGGTGCGGGTGGACTGTCCGGTGCCCCGGTCGCGGCGCGCTCGCTCGAGGTGCTCCGGCGGCTGCACGCACGCGTGGGCGACAAGCTCACGCTGATCTCGGTGGGCGGCATCGAGACCGTCGACCAGGCGTGGGAGCGCATCCTCGCCGGCGCGACGCTGGTGCAGGGCTACACGGGCTTCATCTACGGTGGACCGTTCTACGCCCGCTCGCTACACAAAGGACTGGCCCGCAAGGTCCGCGAGGCGGGCTTCCGGTCGATCACCGACGCCATCGGCGCGGGAGCTCGCGCGTAGCCCGTCTCCGACGAAAACGGCCCGCCACGACACTCGTGGCGGGCCGTCGACGTGTCTGCGCCCGGCTTCTCGCCTCCCCGATCAGCGTTGTCGACCCGCCACCGCGGGCTGTTGCTGCGGCCGCCACTCGGGCGATGGCGCAGTAACAGCCCGCAGCGTCGGATCCCGACCTTCCGGCCGCCTACTTCTGCTCGTAGGTGCCGGTGATCACGGCGCGGGCGATCGCGTGCGAGAAGAGGTTGAAGCCCAGGAACGCCGGCGTCGAGTCCGGCGTCACGTCGAGGTGGTCGACGTCGACGGCGTGCACGGCGATCATGTAGCGGTGCGGACCGTGGTCCTTGGGCGGCGCCGCGCCGAGGAAGCGTGCGAGCCCACCGTCGTTCTTCAGCGTGACGGCACCGGTCGGCAGGCCCGAGCCCGTGTCGTCACCGGCCCCTGCGACGAGGGACGTCGTCGAGGCGGGAATGTTCGCGACGGCCCAGTGCCAGAAGCCGGCGGCGGTCGGCGCGTCGGGGTCGTACATGGTCACGGCGAAGCTCTTGGTCTCGGGCGGGAAGCCGGACCACGACAGTTGGGGCGAGATGTCGTGGCCGCCGGCCCCGAAGATCCCGCTGACCTGTTCCTTCTTCAGCGGAGCCCCGTCCGACACGTCCTCGGAGGTGAGGTTGAAGGTGGGCAGCTCGGGCAGCTCGTCGTACGGATTGTGCGCCATGGAGGTCCTCTCTCGCGATCAGCTGTGTAGCAGGAAGTGTTCCATCACTCGGGTACCGAAGTGCAACGCGTCCACGGGTACCCGCTCGTCGACGCCGTGGAAGAGGGCGGCGAAGTCCAACTCCGGCGGCAACCGCAGCGGCGCGAAGCCGAAGCACCGAATTCCCAGCCGCGCGAACGCTTTTGCGTCGGTGCCGGCGGACAGCATGTACGGCACGGTGCGGCCGTTCGGGTCGTGCGCCAGGATCGCGTCGTTCATCGCGTCGACGAGATCGCCGTCGAACGTGGTCTCGTACGAATCGAGTTTGGTGATCCACTCGCGGGTCACGTGCGGTCCAATCAGCGCGTCGACCTCGCGCTCGAACGCGGCCTGCCGCCCCGGGAGTACGCGGCAGTCGAAGACGGCCTCGGCGGTCTGCGGAATCACGTTCGCCTTGTAACCGGCCTTGAGCATCGTGGGATTCGCGGTGTCGCGCAACGTCGCCCCGATGATCCGTGCGATCGAGCCCAGCTTGGCGAGCGTGCCGTCGATGTCCGGGGAGGCCGGATCGAACTCGATCCCGGTCTCCTCGGCGAGCACCGTGAGGAACTCGGCCACCGAGTCCGACATCACCAGCGGGAAGGTGTGGTTGCCCAGGCGGGACACGGCGTCCGCGAGGATCGTGACCGCATTGTCCTCGTGCAGGAACGATCCGTGCCCCGCGGTGGCCTTGGCGGTCAACCGCATCCAGCCCAGGCCCTTCTCGGCCGTCTCCACGAGATACAGGCGCTTGTCGGTGCCGTCCGCGCGCGGGATGGTCAACGAGAAACCGCCCACCTCGCCGACGGCCTCGGTGACGCCGTCGAAGAGTTCGGGGCGGTGGTCGACGAGCCACTGGCAGCCGTACTTGCCGCCGGCTTCCTCGTCGGCCACGAACGCGAACAGGATGTCGCGCGGCGGCACCGTACCCTCGGCCTTGAACTGGCGGGCGAGCGCCAGCATCATGCCGCACATGTCCTTCATGTCGACGGCGCCGCGCCCCCACACGTAGCCGTCCTCGACCGCTCCCGAGAACGGGTGCACACTCCAGTCCGCCGGTTCGGCCGGCACGACGTCGAGGTGGCCGTGCATCAGAAGCGTTCCGCGGTTCGGGTCCGCGCCCCGCAGCCGAGCGAAGACGTTGCCCCGGCCCGGCGCTCCCGATTCGACGTACTCGGTCCGGTAGCCGACCTCCTCGAGCTTCTCCTGCACCCACAGGGCGCAGTCCCGCTCCCCCTTGGTGGTCTCGAGTTCGCCGGTGTTGGACGTGTCGAACCGGATCAGCGCGCTGACGAGGTCGACGACCTCGATCTCGGCGCGTCCGGCGGGCCGCGGTGCGGACACTGCTTCGTCATGTGATGCCACCCCACTTTCCTACCACCGCAGCGCGCCCGGCACGCGCTGCGACAGGCGTCCGGTTTCGGCTCCAAAACCTGGCTTGACCAGCCGATTTTGGACCTGGCGCAATATCGGATAATCTTTCCTGGCACCCGGAGAGCGGGGGCAGACGAAAAACAACTGAAGGCCTCGCGAACAGGCGAGAAAACAACGAGTCCGAGTGGCGGAATGGCAGACGCGCTAGCTTGAGGTGCTAGTGTCCTATTAACGGACGTGGGGGTTCAAGTCCCCCCTCGGACACTCTGAGTTGAGACAGACGAGAAGATCCCCGGTTCCTTCGAGCCGGGGATCTTCTCGTTTCCGTACTGTCCGCCCTCACTGTCCGCCCTCAGTGCCGCATCGCCTCCGTCCGTAGGCCCGCGCGATCGGCCCGCGCCAGTTCCCGCACCGCGAGATCCTTCGCGCACACGAGCAGCGATCCCAGCGCACTCACTCGCGGAAACGTCAGTTCGGTGTGATTGACGTTGTCGTGGTCGTCGGCGCCGTCGAAGACGACGGTCGACCCGCGCGTGAGCCACCGCTTGACGTCCGTCACCGTGGGCAGCCGGCCCACCGTCCGCAGATGGAACGACTGCAGCAGCGCCACCACACCGAGCACCACCGGCGTGGCCTGGCTCGCCCCGTACTGGATCGACTCGCCGGTGTCGTTGAGGATCCCGGACGAGGTGATGGGCGCGCCCGGTGCGAACGCGTCCGTCGCGCACGGGCCACCGACGGTACGGTGCAGCCGCTGGGTGAACGGCGTGAGCCGGTCCGAGTCCGAGGCGAACGCCTTCGCGCCGTCCCGGTACCGGAAGCTCCCCTCGTCGGCGTCGTACACGGCGCCGACGCTGATCGTCTGACGGAAGATAGCCGGATAGCACATCCCCTGCACACCGCCGTGGGCGTAGTAGTCGTTGCCGGCCGCGACGCAGCAGCACACCCCCTCGTCGGTGAGCTCCTGCAGGAGGGCACCGATCACGTCACCGGGCATGTCCGTGTCCGTGCTCCGGTTGTCCGCGGCGCCGGTGGCCAGGCACAGCGCCGAGACGCCCAGCGCCGCCCGCCGGTCGAGCACCCAGTCGAGCGCGTCACGGATGTCCTCGAACCGTCCCGTCCCGTCGTTCGCGAGCACCTTCAGCGGCACGACCCGCGTGTTCGGGGCGACGCCGGTGTGGATCCGGCCGGCGGCGGCGATGCCCGCCACGCTGGTGCCGTGCCCGTGGCCGTCGGCGACCTCCGCGGGGTCACCTCCGTAGTCGGCGGTGAAGTTCCGGCCGGGCAGCACCCGGCCGGCGAAATCCACGTGTGTGGTCCGCAGCCCGGTGTCGAGGACCGCGACGGTCACTCCCGACCCCGACACGTTGAAGTCCCGGCGCGCCTGCGGCGCCCGGACCAACAGGTCGACCTCGGTCAGCTCCGGCAGGAACGGGCCCTCCTTCTGCAACGGGGGCTCCACCGGTACCACCGATTCCGCGTGCAACGTCTCGAAGGTGCCGACAGTGCTCGCTCCGTACACACCCGCGCCGTCGGACCCGGGATGCCCGGAGAACCCCTTCGACTGGTTCATCGTTCTCACCCTCCTCGAGTGTCGAGTCTCGAGCGGGGAACGGCCCCGGGGGCGCTCCCCCTGGTAGTTCAAATGCTCCTCCGGTGACAGCTTCGTGTCACCAGGGCGCCGCCGGTAAGTGCGGCCCGGGACCCCCGGTAGACTCGTGCGTCGGCCCGCCACCGCCGGGTCGCATTCCGCACGAGATCAGGACTGAGTTACCCACCGATGGCACAACCGATGACGGGCATCGACCCCGCCGACCTGGACGTCTGCCTGCGGGTGCTGTCGGAGGCATCCTTGCTCGACGCCGACCACCCGGATTCCGTTGCGGTGCAACGGGCCGTCGGCAGCATGTTCAAGAAGCTCAAGCGGTTGCGCCGCAGGCAGGCGCGGGACGCGATCTCGGCCGCCGACCGCACGGTCGTCGCCGCCACCGCGACCGGGTCCCCGGATCGCATCGACGACGAGACCGCCGGCATTCCTCTCACCTCGAACGCCGCCGGCGCCACCGCGGGCACGCTCATCCGGCCGCGGCCCTGCTACATCTGCAAGCAGCGGTACACCCAGGTGGACGCGTTCTACCACCAGCTGTGCCCCACGTGCGCGGCGAGCAGCCACGCCAAGCGGGATCAGCGCACCGACCTCACCGGCCGGCGCGCACTGCTGACCGGTGGCCGCGCCAAGATCGGGATGTACATCGCGCTGCGGCTGCTGCGCGACGGCGCCCACCTGACGATCACCACGCGGTTCCCGAACGATGCGATCCGCCGCTTCACAGCGATGGACGACAGCGCCGACTGGATCCATCGCCTGCGGGTGGTGGGCATCGACCTGCGCGATCCCGCACAGGTGGTTGCCCTTGCCGATTCCGTTGCCGCGCAAGGCCCGTTGGACATCCTCATCAACAACGCCGCGCAGACGGTCCGTCGCTCCCCCGGCGCGTACAGCGCGCTGGCCGAGGCCGAGTCCGGTCCGCTGCCTGCCGGCGAGCTGCCCGACGTGGTGACGTTCGGCAAGACCAGCGAGGCGCACCCCGCGGCCCTCGCGGGCTCGCTGTCGACGGCGACGCTCGCGGCGTCGGCCAACCTCTCGGCCGACGAGGTCAGCTCGCTCGCGCTGGTCGCCGGATCGGCCACCCCGGCGCGGATCGAGCAGGGCGTCGCGATCGACGCGGGTGGACTGCTTCCCGACCTGGCACATACCAACAGCTGGGTGCAGACCGTCGACGAGGTGGACCCGATCGAGCTGCTCGAGGTCCAGTTGTGCAACTCCGTCGCGCCGTTCATCCTCGTCTCCCGGCTGCGTCCGGCCATGGCCGCGGCGCCGGCGCGACGCAAGTACGTGGTGAACGTCTCGGCGATGGAGGGCCAGTTCGGCCGGGCCTACAAGGGGGCGGGACACCCGCACACCAACATGGCGAAGGCCGCGTTGAACATGCTCACCCGGACCAGCGCCGCGGAGATGCTCGACGACGGGATCCTCATGACCGCGGTGGACACCGGCTGGATCACCGACGAGCGGCCGCACTACACGAAGCTGCGGTTGGCGGAGGAGGGTTTCCACGCCCCGCTCGACCTGGTGGACGGGGCGGCCCGGGTGTACGACCCGATCGTGCAGGGCGAGCAGGGCGTCGACCTCCACGGCTGTTTCCTCAAGGACTTCGTGCCGTCGCCCTGGTAGCCGACGGAGGAGCGACGTGTGCCACACCCGGTTTCGTGTGCGGACCGGGGATACTGGACCCACGCATCCGACGTCGATCTACCGGGAGGCTTCATGGCCATCGCCGTGGCATTCAGCGACAGTCCGGAAGGGCGGTTCGCGGTGGCGCACGCCGCGCAGGAGGCGATGCGACGGCGCGAGCAACTCCTCGTTCTCCAGATCGTCGACGACGCGTCGTCGACGGCCGAGATCGACGCGCTCCGCGGCGTGGTGCAGGCGGCTCTCGACGCCGGCAAGGTCGGCGAGTCGCCGTGGGAGTTGCGGGTCGCCGAGCACAGCGGGGATCGCGTCGGTGCTCTGGTCGAGCTGATCGCGGAGTGCGGCGCGGGGTTGGTGGTGGTCGGCAGCCGGCGGATGAAGCCCATCGGGAAGTTCCTGCTCGACCGATCGCTCCAACGGCTGCTGATCGAGGTGGACGTACCGGTCCTGGTGGTCAAGGAACCGCAGTAGCCTGAAGGCGAAGTGCTCACGTCCCTGCGGCGGGAGGTCTCGTGGTGCCGTATCGGGTCCTTGCGGATGCCACCGTGGTCGTCCATCTGCTGTTCCTCGGTTACGTCGTGGCCGGCGGATTCCTGGCGTGGCGTAGGCGGCGCACGATCTGGTTGCACGCCGCCGCCGTCGCGTGGGGTTTCGGCACGGTCCTGATCGGGATCGACTGTCCGCTCACGCACCTCGAGAACTGGGCGCGCGAGCGCGGCGGTGAGCCGCAGTTGCCGTCGAGCGGGTTCATCGCGCACTACCTCACGGGTGTGGTGTATCCCGAGCACGCCGTCGATCTGGTGCGCGCCGTCGTGGCCGCGGTGGTGGTGGCGTCCTGGGTCGGATACGCACTGCTCCGCCGCCGCGACCGGCGCCGCCTCGTCGTGTGACACCTGTCGCACTTTTCCTTACCCGCAAGTAGGGTCGGATCCATGACCACACGCACCCGGGACCTCGACGTCGTCGTCTACGGCGCGACGGGCTTCGTCGGCAAGCTCGTCGCCGAATACCTCGCGCGCAACGCGCCGGCCGATACGCGCATCGGCCTCGCCGGGCGGTCGGTCGACCGCCTCGAGAAGACACGGCGGGCCCTCGGGCCCGCGGCCGCGGAGTGGCCGCTGCTGCGGGTCGATGCCACCGACGAGGCGTCGCTGGCCGAGCTCGCCGCCACCACCCACGTCGTCGCCACGACGGTCGGGCCGTACGCGAAGTACGGCCTGCCGCTCGTGCGTGCGTGCGCCGAGGCCGGCACCGACTACGTCGATCTGACGGGCGAGACCCCGTTCGCGCGCGAGAGCATCGATCGGTTCCACGAGACCGCCACCGCCAGTGGTGCGCGCATCGTGCACTCCTGTGGGTTCGACTCGATCCCGTCCGACCTCGGCGTTCACGCCCTGCACCGTCAGGTCCAGCAGGACGGCGCGGGTGAGCTCACCGACACGACGCTCGTCGTGACCTCGATGCGCGGCGGCGTCAGCGGCGGCACCGTCGACTCGCTGCGCACCCAGATCGACGTCACCAAGCGTGATGCGGCGCTGCGCCGCCTGACTGCCTCGCCGTACTCGCTCAGTCCTGATCGCGCGGCCGAACCCGACCTGGGTCGGCAGGCGGATCTGGCGCTCGCGCGCGGCCGGGACATCGCACCCGAACTCTCCGGTTGGAAGGCGCCGTTCTTCATGGGGCCGTACAACACCCGCGTGGTCCGTCGCAGCAACGCGCTCACCGGACACTCCTACGGCAAGCAGTTCCGGTACCGCGAGGTCATGAACGTGGGGTCGTCGCCGGTGTCGCCGGTGCTCGCCGGCGGGGTCGCGGTCGGGATGGGCGCGCTCGTGGCCGGGCTGGCGTTCCCACCGACGCGCTGGGTGCTGGACCGGGTGCTGCCCAAGCCCGGCCAGGGCCCGGGTGAGCAGTCCCGCACCAAGGGCCACTTCACGATCGACATCTACGGCCGGACGACGACGGGCGCCCGGTACACGGTCCGGTTCGCCGCGAAGGGGGATCCCGGATACGCTGCGACGGCAGTGATGTTCGGCGAGTCCGCGCTCGCCCTCGCGCTCGACCGCGACGCTCTGCCCGAGACGCCCGGCGGCGTCCTCACCCCGGCGACCGCGCTGGGCGACGTGCTGGTCGGCCGGCTCCGCGACGCCGGATTCGAGATCCGGGCACGACGGGCGTGAGGCGCCGCTAGCGGGGGCTCGGCGCCTGGGCGGCGGCCGCGTGGCCGGTCAGGTCGTCGAGCGTGAGTCGGTGCGCCGGCGCCCGGTCCAGGATCACGGTGCGCGACACCTCGAGCTTCGGCCCGACGTGCAGCAGTTCACCGGGGCACAGCGACTCCCAGGCCGGGTCCTCGTCCATCTGTTCGGTGGCGACCACGACGGCAGGCAGTGTCGCGAGCGCACCGGATCGGGCCCGCACCGTGCCCGCGGCGCTCGCGTGGTCCAGATGCCGGCGCCCGCCGGTCCCGCCGGGGTGGCGGAGCAACACCAGCAGGTCGTGCGTGTCGGGGTAGCGGAACGCCCACATCTCGTCGTCGCTGACCATGACGAAGTTGATGGCCAGCATGCGCAGGTTGTCGGCGATCCACCCGACCGCGGACGCGATGCCCGCCGCCACGTCGCCGTCGTGCTCGTCGATCCGGCGGGTGATCAACGCGAAGAAGCGCTCGGAGTCGGTGTCGCCGCGGACCAGATCGCGGTACGAGCCGAGTTCGTCCTCGAGGGCGGGCAGGTCCTCCACCACCCCGTTGTGGGCGAAGAGCCGCCCCTTCTGCTCGAACGGGTGGGTGTTGACCGCCACGGATTCCCCGGTCGTCGCGTAGCGGACGTGCGCCACGAACGTGCGCGATTCCCGGTCCTTGGCCTCGCGGGCGAACTGCGGGTCCTCGTACGCGGCCAGCGGCTGCTTCTCGACCCGCGGTGCCCCCTCCGGGTTGAAGGTCCCCAGTCCCGTGCCGTCGGGCATGCGGCGACTCTGCTCCGCGAGACTGTCCTCGGCCTCGAGCAGCCAGAACGTGGCGTGCACGCGGTGCGGCGCCGCGGACATTCCGAACAACCGACACATCGGCGTCCTCCTCGCGTCGAGAGGCGGTACTCGGACCAGTATGACCGCCCGCGCGGCGCCGCCGTGGCGGTTCGCGGCGTCAGAACTCCATGCCGGCGTCGGCGCCCATCTGCCGGGTGGTGTTCGCACCGTCCAGGGATTCGCGAATGATGTCCGCGTGACCCGAATGCTGGGCGGTCTCACGCAACAGGTGCAGCAGCACCCGGCGCGCCGACCACCACTGGCGTTCCGGCGCCCAGGGCGCGGTGGGCAGGGGAATCGGCAGGTCGAGGTCGTCGAGTTCGACCACCGCGGCGTCCGTGGCGGCGGCGGCCTCCGTGTACTCCGCGAGCAGTTGCGCGACGGTCGTGTCGTCCGCCATTCGGTACTGCTCCATCGCCGCCTCCATGTCGAACGTGGCGGTCTCGTCGCGCTCACGGAGGGTTCGTACCCAGTGCCGTTCGGTGTGCGCGAGATGAGTGAGGAGCCCGCCGAGCGTGAGTTCACTGACGGTGGTGCGCGCCCGCGCCTGTTCCTCGTCCAGCCCCCGCATCGTGATGAGGAAGTTGTGCCGTTGGTCTGCGAGCAGCGCCAGGATGTCGGCGCGTTCGCCGGTGCTGGCGGTGGCGGTGTGCTGGTGCTGGGTCATCGAATCGTCCTTCCGTCGGGTGATCTACGACAACGACGTTACGAACGATTGCGGACAACTACGGTCCTGATTGAGCACCGAGTTCGACGAGCAGCACTCCCCCGACGATGACGGCCACGCCGACGCCCATGAGGGCAGTGAACGGTTCCCGGAATACGATTCGGCTCAGGACGGCGGTCGCGGCGATGCCGACGGCGGACCAGACGCCGTACGCGACACCGATGCCGAGGCCGTGGGCCAGGGCGGCGGACAGGAGCGCGAAGGCGGCGACGTAGCCGAGACCGACCACGGCGTACCACCGTGGCCGGCCCAGTGCGGCGACCCTCAGCGACATCGTCGCGCCGATCTCCGACGCGATGGCCCCGAACAGGAACATCCAGGCCGTCATCGCGTGTACTCGTGTCGTCGCGGTTCGGGCTCCCGCGGACGAGCGCGGGCCGCCTGGGCACCGAGTTCGACGATCAGAACGCCGACGATGACGAGCACCAGGCCGGCGACCATCAGTGCCGTCAGCGGTTCACCGAAGAGCACCGCCGACAGCAGCGCGGTGGCCGCGACGCCGGTGGCGCCCCAGATCCCGTACGCCACCCCGAGCGCCATGCCCTGCCGCAGGACGAACGTGAGCAGCACGAACCCCGCGGCGTAACCGACGACCACGACCACGTACCACGCCGGGACGTCGAGTGCGGCCTTCAGCGACAGCGACGCGCTCACCTCCGCGACGATCGCGCCGGCGAGCAGCGTCCACTTCAGCACGGTCGGCCCGGCGAAATACGTTGCACGATCGCGGTTTCCGCATCTCCGAGCCACAGCGTCCCCCGCGGCACGCAACCATGGCCGCGTCTCCGGCCCGTCACCCACCCACCCGCGAGCGGGAACTCCCCGGCTGCCGCGACAAACTTTCCCATGGACCATCAGTAGCACCCCACCGGGGAACGCCACGGCCCACCGTCCGAAAACCACCGTCACGGCGGGGCGGGTGCGATTCGATTTCGCCGGATACCGTCGCCCGCCGCGGCAGATTCGCGGAAAAACGAACGCCCGGGTATGTGGAACCGGCCGCCCGGTCGTTTTTCTTTTTCTCTGCGACGACAAATGCGCCGGAAAACACCCCAGCAATCCTCGAGAGATTGCTTTCATCGAAAAAACAGGCGTTGCCGAATTCGGATTTCCGACCATCAACCGAAACAAGAAAGGGCGCCACCCGCGGGTGCGCGGGGCGGTTGCCATCTCGTCTCGCCGGCGTCGGCCGCGCCCGCCGCACCTGTGGGGTGCGTCGGGCGAGCCTCGGGCGGAGGAGGGTCGCCGCGATCAGCTGCCGAAGCCGGGGCTCGGTTCGCCTCGCGAGGCGAGGGAGCCGGTCGCTGCACCGCCGGTGATCGGCGGGTCGAGGGACGGGTCGCTACCGGTGACGGTCACCACCACGTCGGGAGACGAGGCCGCGGCCCAGCGCTGGTAACCGTCGGTGAAGGCGGCGAACTCGGCGTGGTACCGGTGCGTCGTGGTCCGCGGCGCCCGTGCGACGACGTCGTTCCACACGAGCTCGTTGCCCACCGGCAGGGACACGGGCTCGCCCAGAGGCACGCCGTCCCGGTAGAGTTGCACCTTCGCGCGATCGGAGACGGGGCCGGCAGGCTTGTTGATCGTGGCGACGACGGAGACCGGAACTTCGTCGGACGTTTCCACACCGAGGTTCGCGCGGAACGCGTCGAACTTGATCTCGTTGAAGACGGTCGCCTCGGCGGTGTTGGTCACGGTAACCGTCGACGAGGCGCTGGTGGCGACGTCGCCGGCAACGCCCGCATACTCGGCGACCACGTGCCGATCCTGGTCCGGTTGCCCCGGGGCGATCGGATCGAAGGTGTGGTTCAAGGTGGCCACTCCGGCAGCGTTCGGCGTCACCGTGCCGAGGACCTCGTCGGTGTCCGCGTCACGGAACGTCACCTGGCCCTGCGGCAGCTGCGGTAGGGCACCGTACTGGGTGGTGACCTGCGCGGTGAAGGTGGTCGGCTGACCCGGGCCCAGCTTGGTGAGGCTACTGGCCAGCGTGGTGGTGGACGGCAGCAGCACCGGAGCGAGGTCCCCGACGACGGTCGTGGTCAGCGCGGCCGCCAGGGCATCCGAGCTGCACTGCGCCGGTCCCCACGGGCTGCTGCTGCGGACCCACTGGAGATCCGTCGAAGCGGCGGTGCCGTCTCCGGTGTGCGTCTCGTCGGCGCCGGGAAGCCCGATGCTCACGGTCGCACCCGGCTGGGCCGGGGCGCGGAGAGTGACGTTGAGCTTGGGGAGCCGGAAATTGGTGTTCGCGGCGACGGTCGTGCCGCCCGTGGAGTTGATGGAGGAGCTGGTCCCGAATCGTCCCGAGGCGCCACCCCAGATCCGGGCCACCGTTCCGGCGGGATCGGTCAGCTTGGTCTGCGAGTTGACCCGCACCACAGAGCGTGCGGCGCCGCCCAGACCAGACTCCCCGCCCGCGAGGCCGAGGTTCAGGACCGTGGCATTCGTCGGCAGCGCGTAGTCGAGCGTCAGTCGGTTGATCACACGCGTGTTGTTGCGCATCTGGCCCGGTTGCAGGGAGACCGTGAAGATCTCGCCGGGGGCGACTTCCTCGGGATAGGTCACGGTGAAGGTGTTCGGCGAGACTGCCGAGTTTCCGGCGTCCACGCCCGTGCAGGTGAAGGTGACCTCCTTCCCGGCGGTGATCGGAGTGGTTTCCGCACCCGCGGACGGCGCCGCGGCCGCGGCCGCTGCAATGGCCAGTGCGGCTCCGGCTATCACCGGTACAGCCTTCTTCATCAACATGAGGACTCGCCTTCGCCTACGGGACAGATCGGTTTCGATCTCTGGTCATGGATGTATTTCAGCACAATAACGAGAACGCGTGATGAAAAACACACAAACTGGTTGAATGTTGGTTAAGGTGCAGCAAGCTCGGGTGCCGCGGCCTATACCCGATTACGGCTTTTACGCGGACCCGGGAATGCTCACCCCGAATGCGAGGAGCAAGAACTCATGACAGCAAATCCGAAACCGGCCTGCCGGATCGCCGTCACAGCCCTGGCCGCCGCTGCGGCCGTCGCCGCCGGCGCGGGAGTGGCTTCCGCGCAGATCCCCGGCGAGACTCGGGTCACCACGGTGTTCCCTGTCGACGACCACCGGATTCAGCTGGCCGTCGACGGACCGAATCTCAGCACCGGCACGGTCAGCGGTTCCATTCAGAACAACACCGACAGCAACCTGACCTGCACCGGGCTGGACGGCGGGCCGGCAGGCACGGTCACGCGCGACACCATCGTCGCCAGGTCGGTGGACTTCCACGCCCGATTCCCCTACTCGCCCCTGGCACCCTTGCGCATCGGCGCCCAGGGCCCGGGTGTGTCCGACTCGGAATTCGGCTTGGGCAGCCTGGCCGGCGCCGCGGGAAGCCTGGCGGGCATGCTGTGGCCCGATCTCGCTGCGCTGGAACCGATTACAGCCGAGTACGACCAGGCGCGGCTCGCCGGCCAGGTCGGCAAGATGGCCACCTCCGTGACCGTCCCGGCCCGGACCAGTCAGCCGTTCACCGTGAACCTCGATCGTCCCAGCGCCGGCACCCGGACGGACTTCGGCACCGGCGTGTTTCTGACGTGCGTCCTGGATGGGCAGCGCTACGTCTTCCACGGCTACGAGAACGGCCGGCCCGCCGACCTCCCGGAGGCCGACGGCAACACCCGCTTCCTCGGCAGCTGACTTCGCCGCATCCCCCCTCGGCGGCCCCGGGGCGCCGAGCACCCGCCCCATCCGGCTGTGAGCAACTCGGATCACTAGGAGAGAAATTCATGAGAGTGTCCACCAGAACCGCGGCGCTGGCCGGTGCCGCAGTCACCTTCGCCGCCACCACCGTCCTGACCGGCGGCGTGGCCTCCGCCTACATTCCCGGTGCCGACAACGACGGCGTCGTCGTCATCACCGACAGCGACCTCGTTCAGGTCGCCGTGAATCCCAAGGCACCGAACGCTGTTCAGGTCACCGGGTCGATCACGAACACCGGTGACCGCCCGCTGCGATGCGGTGTCCCCAGCGCGGATTCGGCAGCCGCGGACGGCCCGGGTCAGGTCACCGAAGCCGAAGTCGTCACCCGCTCGATGGACTTCTATCGCACCCACGTCTTCGAGCCCGGCGGCTTCGTGGTTCCCATGGGCGGCGGCGTGGTGATGGCCGGAAGTCTGTACAACGTGCTGCCGACCACCGGCAGCCTGACCGGCTCGCTGCTCGGCGACTCCGGTGCCGAGATGGTGCAGATTCGCGACATGCAGAAGAACGCGCGGGTCGCGGGCCACACCGGCGACCCGGTCGTCGGCACTGCCGCCGCGTTCACTCTCAATGCCGGCCAGACCTCGAACTGGACCGCGAACCTGGCCGCGCCCGCGACCGGTGACCGCGGTGACTGGCGGGCGGCCGCCATGTTCTTCTGCCGCCACACCACGGCCCCGGTCGAGAACTTCGTCTTCGCCGGTTACGAGCCGACCACCCCGCCTGAGGAGCCGTAATGCGCCACCCGCTTTCCGGAACGCCCTGCACCGTCCGTCGTCCACGATCCCCCGAATCCGCTAGGAGTCCCATGGCCACCACCTTCCGTCGGGCCGCAGCCGCGACCACCGCGGTCGCCGGACTCGCGCTCGCCGGCGCCGGTGTCGCCGGGGCCGCGAACGTCATCCCCGGCGACACCGATCCCGGCCGCACCATCATCACCAGCCAGCCCGGCGTCACCGTGACCATCGACACGGTCGACCGTGCCACCGGTGCGGTCACCGGCACCCTCGTCAACCAGTCCGGGATGAACCTCAACTGCACCTCACCGAACCCGAACCCCGGTCTGCAGCGCGGCGGCACCGTCAGCGCCGCGACCGTGATTCGGGACTCGCTGGACCACTACACCCGGTTCCAGAGCGACCAGGCCGGAGCCATCAATGCCGGCAGCAACATCTTCCTCGTCGGACGGGCCGGCGTGGACATCCCCTTCTGGCCGCTGCTGCAACTCCTCCCCTCCGGCAGCCTTGCCGGCTCGCTCAGCGACGGCACCGCCGAATCGGCCGAGATCGCCAACGCTCACCAAGACGCCAAGATGCGAGGGCTGGTGGGTGAGCTCGCCACCTTCACGGTCAACAACGGTGTCACCCGCCCGTGGAGCACGACGCTGAGTCCGGCGGCCATCGGTGAGCGTGGGAAGGATCAACTCGGCGCGATCTTCGTCTGCCGCGTCGGCGCCGACACCGGTCAGCACTACGCATGGGTGGGATACGAGGGCGGTGCGGCCCCCGCCCCCGTCGACGACACGGGCAGCCTGGCCTCGAGCTCGGCGGGTACGCCGGAGGCTCTCACCGGGTCGGCGGCGCCGGGCAGCACGGGCTCCGCCGGCGAGTAGTTGCGCCCCACCCTGTGCTTCCCGGTTACCGCAATGCCGCCGAGGCCGACCGTTCGTCGGCCTCGGCGAAGGGCCTGCTCACCACACGACGACGAGATCGTCGCCGCTGTGCACCATGGGGTCTCCGGGACCACAGCCGAAGGACTGCGCGAAGCCCGGTGTGTTCGGCACGGTGCCGTTGGTGCGCTCCCGGGCCGGGGAATGCGGATCGGTCTCGAGCTGTGTCACCAACGCCTCCTCGCGTACGGCCGTCCGCCAGATCCGTGCGAAGTTGAGGAAGAACCGCTGACTCGGGGTGTAACCCTCGAGGACGACCTCGCCGGATCCGGGCTCGGTGGCGAGCACCGTCTGGAGGGCGTCGTAGGCGGCGTTGACTCCACCGAGGTCGGCGATGTTCTCGCCGAGTGTCAGCCGCCCGTTGACGTGCAGGTCGGGCCGGGTGGCGATCGGGGTGTAGGCGTCGAACTGGTCCACCAGCCTGGCGGTCCGGGAGTCGAACTCGGCCCGATCGGTCGGGGTCCACCAATCCACCTGATTCCCCGCGCCGTCGAAGCGGCTCCCCTCGTCGTCGAATCCGTGGGTCACCTCGTGCCCGATGACGACGCCGATCCCGCCGTAGTTCAAGGCGTCGTCCACCGTGGCGTCGAAGAACGGCGCCTGCAGGATCGCGGCCGGGAAGTTGACGGAGTTGTCGAGCGGGTTGTAGAAGGCGTTAACGGTCTGCGGACTCGTGATCCACTCGGAGCGGTCCGCCTGCGTTCCCACGCGGGACATGTCGAACTCGTGGTTGAAGGTGTCGGCGGCCAGGAGGCTGCCGAAGTAGTCCCCTGCCGTCACGTCGAGACCCGACAGGTCACGCCACCGATCCGGGTAGCCGATCCGTGGCAGGATCGACGACCACTTGTGGAGGGCCTTCTGCTTCGTCTCGTCGCTCATC
Organism: Rhodococcus sp. SGAir0479; assembly: GCF_005484805.1. Classification (NCBI taxonomy): domain Bacteria; kingdom Bacillati; phylum Actinomycetota; class Actinomycetes; order Mycobacteriales; family Nocardiaceae; genus Rhodococcus; species Rhodococcus sp. SGAir0479. The sequence goes on along the minus strand of NZ_CP039432.1, from coordinate 1,511,728 downwards.
CAGTCGACGTTCTCGATACGCGTCCGCACCGCGGCGAGCACGCTCTGCACCAGCTGCTCGGCCTGCGCCTTCGCCGATTCGTCGAACTCCTGCTCCACGTACAACCGGCCCATGGCGTCCTCCATCGCGGAGTTGACGTCCGCGACCGCGTCCTTCCACCGGGGCTGCTGTTCGGTCGCACCGGAGATGAGCTGGTCGTACCGGAAAGCATTGTCCCGGAAAGACTTCGACAGCCTGTTGTCGTACTGTCGGACGAGGCCGGCACGCAGGTACGCCCGCCACTGCTCGACCGGGGCCGACGCGAGCAGGCTCTCCACCTTCTCGAAATACGCCGGCTGCGGCAGCGAAAAGGTCTCGGCACGAACCGACTGCGCCTCGAAGTACGCGCGCCAGTCGAACGACGGCGTCGTGCGGTTCGCCTCCTCGACCGTCACCAGCCGGTAGTCCGCCGACTGATCACGTTGCTCCTCCGGCGACAGCGACACTTCCGCGAGCTCTTCCTCCAGCGCGAGAGCTCGGCGCGCCTGCTCGGCGGCCGCTCCGGGCTCCACCCCCACCAATTCCAGTGCGGTGGCGGTGTACTCACGGTAGGCGTCGACGATCGGGGCGTACGACGGATCCGTGTAGTAGTTCTCGGCCGGCAGGCCCAGTCCGGTGGGCGACACATAGGCGATCAGCCGGGAGGCGTCGGCGTGATCACGCTCGCTGAAGGACCGGAACAGCACGCCGCCACCGCGGACCGCGTCGTCGATCAGGAACCGGACGACGTCGTCCCGGGAGGTGACGGCGTCGACACTCGCCAGCAGGCGTTCCAGCGGCCGCGCACCGGCGGCGTCGATCGCGTTCTCGTCCAGCGCATCCCGGTACAGGACGCCGAGCTTGTACCGGTCCGACGACGGGTCCTCGCCCGGGACGTCACCGGCGGCGCGTTCAGCGATGTCGCGCTGTGCTTCAAGACTGCGGTCCCGCAGGACGTCGAACATCCCGAAGCTCGATTCGTCCGGCGGGATCTGCGCCTGGGCGAGCCATTTGCCGTTGACGAAGCCGTACAGATCCGCGCACACGTCGGTCGCCGAGTCGAGTTCACTGGTGTCGAACGCGGCCGTGGTGGCCTGTGGGGCCTGGGGGGCGGCCTCGGTTGCACACCCGGCGAGCCCGGCCGCCGCCACGACACCGACTGCGATGCCCGACACCCACGTGCGCGCTGCAGACTTCACCGGTACCCCCGTTTTCGACCGACCCGACCGACCCCCGATCCCGCCGCCTGCGCAGGCAGCCGACGAGGGCTGGACCTGCCACGAGACGGTACGCGGGAATCCACGCGGGCGTGGACGATCGTCTACCGCGGAACGGTCGGCCCACCCCGAGTGCGGGATCTCCCGGGTTCGGCCGTGCGCCGACGATACGGTCGCGCCTCGGCGGTCCGCTGCCGGAAGTGGGAGTGATCGGTGGGGCGCTGACGGGTCTGCTGCTGTGTCGCCCGCTCGCGGGCACGCGGTTGCTGCGCTTGGGTGGGGAGCCGCGTGGGCCGTCCGGCGTCGGCGCGGGCCCGTTCGGCGCGGGGCCGTTCGGCGCGGGGCCGGCGTGCGGTCCTCGAAGTGACGGGGCGGGCCGGTCGCCCGAACACCGCTCGCATCCAGCGTCCGCCACCGTCGTGGAGCGAGACCAGCGCCTCCGGTTCCCGCAGCGCGGCGTGGGCGATGAAACCGAACATCATCATCGTGGTGATCATCGAGGTACCGCCGGCGGAGATCAGCGGCAGCTGGAGTCCGGTGACGGGGACGAGGCCGACCACGTAGGCGATGTTGATGAACGCCTGCAGCACGATCCACGTGGTCGCCGCGGCCGTGAGGATCCGCAGGAACGGGTCGGTGGACCGCTGGGCGATGCGCATGCCCGCCAGCAGCACGATCACGAAGAGCCCGATCAGCAGCGCCGCACCGACGAAGCCCAACTCCTCGCCGATGACCGCGAAGATGAAGTCGTTGTGCGACTGCGGCAAGTAGCTCCACTTCGCGTCCGACTGCCCGAGCCCCTTGCCGAACAGACCACCGTTCGCGAGGGCATACTTCGCCTGGATGGTCTGGTAGTTCAACCCCTGCGGGTCCAGCTCCGGGTTCATGAACGCCCGAATGCGGTCGGACCGGTACCCGGCCGTCATACCGAGGACGACCGATGCCACGACGCCGGTGACCGAGATCGCGGCGACGTAGCGGGCGCGGAACGCTCCGAACCACAACATCGACATCAGGATGATCCCGATCGTGATCATGGTGCCGAGGTCACGCTGGAGCACGACGAGAGCCATCACGATCACGCTCACCACGGCCAGGGGCCGAAGTGCCGCGTTCACGTCGGACCCGGACGCGAGGTAGGTCGCGAGAAGGTGGGCGCACCAGACCGCGAGGGCGACCTTAGCGAGCTCCGACGGCTGGAACGAGATCCCGCCCACGACGAACCAGCTCCGTGCGCCCATCTGCTCGACACCGATGCCGGGGACGAGCACGAGCACCAGGAGCACACCCGAGACACCGAGGAGCCACGGCGCGACGGCGCGCATCGTGCGAGTGCTGGTCCGCACGATCGCGACGAAGGCGACGGTTCCGATGACCGCGTACATCGCCTGCGGCAGGAACCGCGCGTACGGCGACCCGGAGGTCACGTACGACTCGACGCTCGACGACGACAACACCATCGTCAGTCCGACGGTCACCAGCAGCGCGGTCACACCGACGATCACGTGGAAATCGAACAGCGGCCGCGAAAGCCACACGCCCAGGCGCGTTCTCGCGGGTGTCCCCGCCGTGTCGGGGCCCGGGGTCCGCTCCTCGTGCTCACGGCGGGAAGACTCCGGGACGTCCTGCGGACGGGTTCGAGCCCGGTCCCCCGCCGGATTGGTGTCCGGCTGCGCTCTCACGTCTCGATGCTCCCATGTTCGGCGGCTCCGGCGGGGACGGCTGCACGTGCGGCGGGTCCGCGCCCCGCATCCGTCATCATGGAACCCGTGCCCGCGAACTCGCCCCTGGAAACCACCTCACTCATCGTCGACGTCGACACCGGCATCGACGACTCGGTCGCGCTGCTCTATCTGCTCGCCCGCGACGACGCCGACGTCGTGGCGATCCTCTCGACGGCCGGCAACGTCCCGACGGCTCAGGTGGCGGTCAACAACCTGGCCTGGCTCGAACTGTGCGGGCGCACCGACATCGAGGTCGCCGTCGGCGCCGACGGCCCGCTCAGCAGTCCGCTGCGTACCACCGAGGACACGCACGGCCCACAGGGCATCGGCTACGCCGTGCTCCCGCATCCGACCCACCGCGTGTCGGACCGATCGGCTGCGCAGGCCTGGATCGACCTCACCCGCGAGCGTCCCGGCGAGTTGGTCGGGCTGGTGACGGGCCCGCTCACCAACCTGGCACGCGCAGTGCGCGCCGACCCCGAGCTCCCGGGGCGGCTGCGCCGACTGGTGGTGATGGGCGGCGCCTTCGAGTACCCCGGCAACACCACCCCCGTCGCGGAATGGAACGTCTCCGTCGACCCCGAGGCCGCCGCCGAGGTGTTCGCGGCCTTCTCCTCGGTGCCGCAGGACCGCGCCCCGATCGTGTGCGGCCTGGACGTGACCGAGCGAATCATCCTGCGGCCCGAGCACCTGCACCGCCTGGGGGCGTTGACCGGCAGCACACCCGTCGAGACCGTCGGCCCCGACGACGACCCGTCGACCCGATCGACGACGTCGAATCCGGTGGTGCGTCACGTGTCCGACGCTCTGCGCTTCTACTTCGAGTTCCACCGCGACCACGGGCAGGGGTTCATCGCCCACCTGCACGACCCGTTCGCGGCGGCGGTCGCGCTCGATCCCGGCATCGCCCGCTACCGACGGGCCACGGTGGACGTCGAGACCGAGGGCAGGATCACCCGCGGGCAGACCGTCGCCGACTGGAACGGTCTGTGGGGCCGACCGCCGAACGCCTGGATCGCCACCGACACCGATCCGGACGAGTTCCTCGACGACCTGATCCGGCGTGTCGCCGGGTTGGCCCGGCTCGTCGGCGCGGATCGGGAGCGGACCGACCGGTAGCCCGGCACTGGTACCGTTTCGTCGCCCTGGAAGAGCGTCCGGTCGGTTCCGTTCGGCGCGCTCTCCCCAGGTCGTCAAGTCGGGAAAAGGCGGTACAAGTGGCAAAACAAGCGCGCGCCGTGGCCACACGGCAGCAGATCATCACCGGGGCGGCTCGTATGTTCGAGCAATCCGGATTCGAAGGAGCCAGTCTGGGCGACATCGTCGACGGCGCCGGCACCACGAAGGGTGCACTCTACTTTCACTTCCGGTCGAAGGACGAGCTGGCGAAGGTCGTCATCGACGAGCAGCACCAGACGTCCATCAGCACCGTGCACGAGATCGCGAAGACCGGGGCCGGCGCCCTGCGACAACTCGTGATGCTCTGTCACGAGATGGGACGGCAGATCGTCCACGATCCCGTCGTACGCGCGGGACTCCGGTTGACCCTCGAATTCAGTGGCACCGTCGGACCGGATCAGCCGTACCTGGACTGGATCGACAGCTGCCGCAAGCTGGTCGACACGGGCGTCGAACACGGGGAGATCTCCGCGTCGGTGGACTCCGACACGCTGGCCCGCTACATCGTCGGCGCGTTCACGGGCGTCCAGCTCGTCTCGCAGGTGCTGGCGCGCCGGGAGGACCTGGAGCAGCGCATCGACGAGATGTGGACGTACCTGCTGCCGAGCATCGCGACGACACGCGACGCGGCGGAGCTCGCGGACATCCGCGCGTCCCGTTGGACTCCCCCCGAGTCCTCCACGCCCACAGCCGAATCCGGCAGCTGAGATCCGACGTCCCGTACCCGAACTTCCCCGGGCACGGGACGTCGGCCGGCGCTAGTCCGCGTCGTCGAAGGCGTCGAGGATGCGGTTGGCCGCGAGCGCCGCGGTGAGTGTTCCGCTCCGCAGCTGGTCCTCGACCTCGCGGCGGATCTTCTTGACCCGCTCGTTCGACTCGAGCCGACGCAGCAGCTGGTCGTGCACCATCGACCAGGTCCAGTCCACCTGCTGCTGTTGGCGCTTCTGTTCGAGGGCACCGGCCTCGCCCAGAACCTTGCGGTGCCGGAGCACCTCGTCCCAGAACTTGTCGACGCCGATGTTCTCGAGCGCACTCATCGTGAGTACCGGCGGCTTCCACAGCGCGTCGTGCGGGTAGATCAACCGCAACGCCCCGGCGAGTTCCCGGGCCGCGACCCGCGCCTCCGCCTCGTGCTTGCCGTCCGCCTTGTTGACGGTGACGATGTCGGCGAGTTCGAGCACACCCTTCTTGATGCCCTGCAGCTGGTCACCGGTGCGGGCGAGGGTGAGGAACGTGAAGGTGTCGACCATGTTCGCGACCGTCACCTCCGACTGCCCCACGCCGACGGTCTCGACGAGGATCACGTCGTAGCCGGCGGCCTCGAGCAGCACCATCGTCTCGCGCGTGGCCTTCGCGACACCGCCGAGGGTGCCGGACGTCGGCGACGGACGGATGAACGCGTCGGGCTCCACCGACAGGTTCTGCATCCGGGTCTTGTCACCGAGGATGGAACCACCGGTACGGGTCGAGGACGGGTCGACCGCCAGCACGGCAACCTTGTGCCCCAACGAGATCAGGTGCATCCCCAGGGCTTCGATCGTCGTGGACTTGCCCACGCCGGGAACACCGGTGATCCCGACCCGAATCGCGTTGCCCGCGTGTGGGAGCAGGCGCAGCAGCAACTGCTGCGCCTGCTCCCGGTGATCGGTCCGGGTGGACTCGACGAGGGTGATCGCCTTGGAGATCTCCGCCCGCCGGCCCGCCAGGATCGCGTCACCGAGCGCGACCAGATCCAGACGAGGACGCTTAGTCGGCGGCAATCGGATCGTGTCCCAACTGTTCCGACAGCTTCTGCAGCAGCCCGATCGCCGCGTCGGCGAGCACCGTGCCGGGCGGGAAGATCGCGGCCGCACCGGCCCGGTACAGCTCGTCGAAGTCGCCCGGCGGGATGACGCCGCCGACCACGACCATGATGTCGGGGCGACCGACCGCCGCGAGGGCCTCCCGCAAGGCCGGCACCAGCGTGAGGTGACCGGCGGCGAGGGAGGACACACCGACGATGTGGACGTCGGCGTCGGCCGCCTGCTGGGCGACCTCCTCGGGGGTCTGGAACAGCGGTCCCACGTCGACGTCGAAGCCGAGATCCGCGAAGCCGGTGGAGATCACCTTCTGTCCGCGGTCGTGCCCGTCCTGGCCCATCTTGGCGACGAGGATGCGGGGACGACGGCCCTCCTCCTCGGCGAACTTCTCGACGAGTGCGGTTGCGTTGGAGATGTTGCTCACCTTTCCGGCCTCGTCCCGGTACACACCGCTGATGGTCCGGATCTCGGCCTGGTGGCGCCCGTACACCTTCTCGAGCGCGTCGGAGATCTCGCCGACGGTCGCCTTGGCGCGGGCGGCGTCGATGGCGAGAGCCAGCAGGTTGTTCTCCATGCCGCCTTCGGTCGACGCGGCGGCGCGGGTGAGCTCGGCGAGTGCAGCCTGCGTGGCCGCCTCGTCGCGCTCGGCGCGGAGCTGCTCGAGCTTGGCGATCTGCTCGGCCCGCACCTTGGAGTTCTCGACCTTGAGAACCTCGATCTCGTGGTCCTCTTCGACCTGGTACTTGTTGACGCCGATCACCGGCTGACGGCCGGAGTCGATGCGCGCCTGCGTACGGGCCGCGGCTTCCTCGATGCGCAGCTTGGGGATGCCCTCGCCGATGGCCTGCGCCATGCCGCCGGCCTCCTCGACCTCCGCGATGTGCGCGCGGGCACGGTTCGCGAGTTCGTGGGTGAGCCACTCGACGTAGTACGAGCCGCCCCACGGGTCGATCGGGCGGACCGTGTTGGACTCCTGCTGGATCAGCAGCTGCGTGTTGCGGGCGATGCGCGCCGAGAAGTCGGTGGGCAGCGCGAGCGCCTCGTCGAGCGCGTTGGTGTGCAGCGACTGGGTGTGGCCCTGCGTCGCGGCCATCGCCTCGATGCAGGTGCGCGCGACGTTGTTGAACACGTCCTGCGCGGTGAGCGACCAGCCCGACGTCTGCGAGTGGGTGCGCAGCGACTTGGACTTGGCCGACTTCGGGGAGAACTTCTCGACGAGCTCGGCCCACAGCAGGCGGCCGGCGCGCATCTTGGCGATCTCCATGTAGAAGTTCATGCCGATGGCCCAGAAGAACGACAGGCGCGGCGCGAACTTGTCGATGTCCATGCCGGCGTCGAGGCCCGCGCGGATGTACTCGATGCCGTCGGCCAGCGTGTAGGCCAGCTCGAGGTCGGCCGTCGCACCGGCTTCCTGAATGTGGTAGCCGGAGATGGAGATCGAGTTGAACCGCGGCATCTTCGCGCTGGTGTACCCGAAGATGTCGGAGATGATCCGCATCGACGGCTTGGGCGGGTAGATGTAGGTGTTGCGGACCATGAACTCCTTCAGAATGTCGTTCTGAATGGTTCCGGCCAGCTGCTCGGGGGTGACCCCCTGCTCCTCGGCGGCCACGACGTACAGCGCGAGGATCGGCAGCACCGCGCCGTTCATCGTCATCGACACCGACACCTGCGACAGATCGATGCCGTCGAACAGCTGCCGCATGTCGAGAATCGAGTCGATCGCGACACCGGCCATGCCGACGTCACCCTGGACGCGCGGATGGTCGGAGTCGTAGCCGCGGTGCGTCGCCAGGTCGAACGCGACCGACAGGCCCTTCTGCCCCGCCGCGAGGTTGCGACGGTAGAAAGCGTTGGACTCGGCCGCGGTGGAGAAGCCCGCGTACTGGCGGATGGTCCACGGCTGATTGACGTACATCGTCGGGTACGGGCCGCGCACGAACGGCTCGATGCCCGGGAAGCTGCCCAGCGGGTACCCGTCGGCTTCGGCCGCGTCGCGGTCGGCCTTGGTGTACACCGGGCGCACGTCGATGCCCTCGGGCGTCGACCACACCACCTGGTCGGTGCTGTAGTTGTTCGCGGTCGCGAGGTTCTCGACCAGCGCGTCGGTCTGCTGGCCCGTGGGCGCAGCCGGCTGCGGGAACTCCGGGTCCGTCAATGCGACGTCGGCAAAGCTGCCGATGAGGTGCTCGACCTCGTTCGTTGTCACTTCGATGCTCCCAGTCACTTGTTGTCGCCGTCGATGGCACCGAGCAGTTCGGTCAGGGCCGCGACTGCGTCGATGCGGGCGGTGAGGAATCCGTCGGGGCGTCCGGCGCCGTCGACCTCTGCGAAGACCTTCTCCGGCCCGGCCAGCAGCACCTGCTCGATGCCGGCGTCGCGCAGGGCCGTGACGGCCGCCGCGCCCTGCTCGCCGTAACGCTTGTCGGTGCCGCACAGCACCGCGATCTTCGCACCCGCTTCCGCGACGGCCGCGGCGATGCTGTCGCCGCCGGGATCCAGCGGGCCGGGGTTGACGGCCTCGATGCCGCCGGAGGCGAGGAGGTTGGCCGCGAAGGTGGACCGGACGTTGTGCTCGGCGACGGGGCCGAGCGGGGCCAGCAGCACCCGGGGGCGGGCGCCGTTCGCGGCGAGGTAGGCGTCCGACCGATCACGCAGAGCCTCGAACGGGGCGGCGTAGCGGGCGACCGTGGCACCGGCTTCTGCGGCGCCGGCGGGCAGCGGGGCCTCCGCGAGATTGGGGAACTCGTTGACGCCGGTGACCGCGGTCCGGCGGTGGGCGATGTCGGCCTCGCGGGCAGCCTTGGTGGCCGCGATCCGGTCGGCGACGACACCGGCGGCGAGCGCGGCGCGGTAGCCACCGGCCGCCTCGATCTGCTGGAAGAACTCCCACGCCTTCTCGGCGACCTGCTGCGTCAACTGCTCGACGTACCAGGAGCCGGCACCCGGGTCGAGGACGCGGCCGAGGTGCGATTCCTCGAGCAGCAGCAGCTGGGTATTGCGGGCGATGCGCTCGGAGAACGTCTTCGACACACCGGCGGCGCCCGCGGGCAGCGCGGCGTCGAACGGCAGGACCCGCACGGAGTCGGCGCCGCCGACACCCGCACCGAAGGCGGCCAGGGTCGTGCGGAGCATGTTCACCCACGGATCACGCTGCGACATCATCGCGGCCGACGTCACCGCGTGCTGGACCGCGCCGCCGAACTCGGGGGCACCGCACACCTGCGCCACACGCGCCCACACCTGGCGTCCCGCACGGAACTTCGCGATGGTCTGGAACTGGTCGTCGGTCGCGGCGAAGCGGAACTCGAGCTGCCCCAGCGCTGCCGCGATCGGCAGGCCCCGGTCGGCGAGCGCCCGCAGGTACTCCACGCCGGCCGCGACGGCCGCGCCGAGTTCCTCGGCGTCCGAGGCTCCGGCGTCGTGGAAGGCGGTGCCGTCCACGGTGATCGCGCGGACCGATTCGGCGCGCGCGGCGGCGGCCTCGGCGAGCGTGACCGCCTCGTCCAGCTCCACACCGGCGGCACCGGAGAACGCATCGGTCAGCGGCGAGGCGCCCAGGCCCACGCGCACCTGAGCACGGTCGGCGACGCCGTCACCGGCGGCGACGCGCGCATCCAGGACCTGGAAGAGCTGCTGCGCGGCCGCGGCGACGTCCGCGCCGGCATCCAGCGTCAGCGGTGCGAGATCGAGCAGCACGCCCTCGAGGGCGGCATCGATCCCGGCGACCGGAAGATTCGCGCCGCCGACCGACAGCGACACCGCGCTGACGCCGTTCTCGAGCCCGTCGAGGACGGTCCGGTTGACCGCGGCGGCGTCCTGCGCGTCCTGGCCGAAGCGCGCGTTGACCAGCCAACCGGAGTTGACGTCACGGTTGGCGTCGGCGCCACGGACGAACGGGAACTCGCCCGGCAACGGCGCCTCGGGAAGCTCGTCGCGCCCGGTGTACAGCGGCGAGACGGTCACACCGTCGTACGTCGTGGTGTCGAGTAGCGTCTGCGGCTCCGGGCCCAGCTCGGCGGCGTCGACTCGACGCGACTTGGCGAGCACGCCGGCGACGGCCTGCTGCCATTCCGAGTAGGCGCGCGCGGCGTCCTCGGCTTGTGAAGCTGGTGACACGGGGCGGCTCCCTCTCACTCTCGTGCGCGATCGCTCGTGACGAGCGGTCTCCTCAATCGGGCAAACAAATGGGACGATTCCCGTCCCTCTGATCTGTGATGCTAACCGCATCCCCCGGATCGGCGACGCCAGCCCACCCGCCGTTCGCTAGCCTCGATTTCATGAGCGTTGCGAACATGCTGGAAGAGGGTGTGGCGATCACGCCGCAACGACTGTTCCGGATGGGTCCGCCGCAGCGCGTCGACTCGGTCAACCGGCTCACCATGGACATCGACGGAACGGACCCGCAGGGCGGCTCCACGACCGCTGTACTGGGAATGCTCGTCGACGACGTCCTCGGGTTCACGCTGTGGGACCGGCGCGCCGCGCGCGCCGGGGTCGTCACGGCCGAGTTGTCCGTGGACTTCGTCACACCGACCGGATGGACGGGTCCCGAGGTGCAGGCGGACGGGCGGATCCTGAGCCTCACCGAGGACGGCGGACTCGCGGCCACCGAGATCCGTGACAGTGCCGGCACGCTGATCGCGGCCGCCACGGCGTGGGGCAACTTCGTCGACGGCGGCGCCGACCGCAGCACCTCCGTCGTGCGGCCGCTGGCCGCGCCGGGAACGATCCCCGCCGCCGCGGTGGCACCGCTCACCCGGCTCGGCGGGCGACTGGAGCACAGTGCGGACGGAACCCGTTTGATCGTGCCCCCGAACCCGGCGCTCGCGAACAAGCTCGGGGTGATGCACGGCGGGATCCAGGCCTGCGCGATCGATCTGGTCGGCCACGCGGCGCTGAGCTCCGCGGAGGCACCCATGCACACGGCGTCGCTGCGCATCAACTACTTCCGGACCGCCCCGATCGACACCGAGGTCGTGTTCACCGCCGAGGTCGTGCGCGCCGGGCGGTCGGTGGCGGTGGCGCGGGTGACCAGCACCGGTGTCGACGGTCGCGCATGCGCGGTGGCGACGGTGACGTGCCGACGCCCCAGCGCCGCCCGTGCCGACTCGGTCCGCTAGGCCCCGCGCGACCCGGCGTATCCTGGTCGATTGTGATTGCGCGACTGAGGGATCCCCGACTTCTCGGCGCCCTCGCCGGACTGCTCGTCCTGTTCGTCGCGGCGGCGCTGGTGCCGCACCCGTCGATCGAACAGATCCGCGGGTGGTCCGAGTCGACCGGCCCGGTCTTCCCGCTCGTGTTCCTCCTCGTCCACATCGTGGTGACGATCGCGCCGGTCCCCCGCACGCTCTTCACCATCAGCGCCGGAGTGCTGTTCGGCGCGGCCACCGGGATCGCGATCGCGGTGGTGGCGACGACCGTCAGTGCCGTGCTCGCACTGCTGCTCGTCCGGGCGATCGGCCGCGACGCCGTCGCGGCGCACCTGACCCATCCGGCCGTCCAGGCGGTGGACACCCGGCTGGCGCGCCGCGGATGGCTGGCCGTGGGATCGCTGCGACTGATCGCGGCCGTGCCGTTCTCCGTCGTCAACTACTGCTGCGGCGTCTCCTCGGTCCGCACACTGCCGTACACCGCCGCGACGGTCGTCGGGATCCTGCCCGGCACCGTGGGTGTCGTACTCCTCGGCGACGCGCTCACGGGACGGACCGATCCCGCACTGTTGGCGGTGTCGGGGGCCTGCATCGCCCTCGGCGTGCTGGGGCTCGTCCTCGACGCGCGCACCCCGGTGTCCGCGTCCTCCACCGTCCGTCAAGGGCAGGGGACTGATTCGCGACAGTAAAGCCTGGATGCTTGATTTTGCTGAATCAAGCCAATAGCCTTTCCTCATGTACGTCCTGACCGTGGACCAACGCGGCAGCCGGCGCGACATCGACCGCGTCGCGCCGCTGCTGAAGGATCTTGCATCCGCGCCGCTGCTGCGTCCGTTCGAGCGCACCGCCGGAGACGAGGTCCAAGCCGTCACCGCCGACCCCGACACCGTCGTGGATCTGGCACTCGACCTCGTGCGACGGGCCCACTGGAGCATCGGCGTGGGGATCGGCACGGTCGAAGAACCCCTCCCGGCCCAGACCCGCGCCGGCCGCGGCCCCGCATTCGAAGCCGCCCGCGACGCCGTCGAGCGCGCCAAGAAGGCACCCGCCGCGATCGCCGTCGAGGCCGCGGACCCACTGGCAGCGGCCGATGCCGACGCCGCACTGACTCTCCTCGCGCTGCTGGTCTCCCGGCGTTCGACCCAGGGCCATGCCGCGGTCGCCCTGGCCCAGCGCGGACTCACGCAGGCCGAATCCGCCGCCGAGCTCGGCATCAGCAAGCAGGCCGTGTCGCAGCGCCTGATCGCGGCCGGCTGGCATGCCGAACTCGCGGGCAGACAACTGGCAGCCCGCCTACTGGAAAGGGCGGATCGGTGACCGTACTGAGCCTGACACTGCTCGCCGTCGCGACGGTCGTGGGCACGATCGCGGGCCGGTTGAGCGACCGGACGACCCTCGCCGCCACCCTCGCACCGGTGCTGGCCGCCGCCGCGCTGGCCGGATCGGCACTGGCCGCCACCGCGGCCTCCCCCGTGCGGGGCTTCGCACTGGCCGCGACCTACGTGCTGGTGGTTGCCGCCGCGGCGACCGGCGGGGCACCGATGGTGCTCGCGGCCTTCCGCTTCGCGCGTCGGCAACCCGACGCCGGGCCGGACCCGGACGACGGCCCGCTCCGCGGCGGGCGGGTGATCGGACTCCTGGAACGGACCGCTGTCGCGGTGTCGATCCTCGCCGGCTGGCCCGAGGGCATCGCGATCGTCCTCGCCGTCAAAGGCCTCGCCCGCTACCCCGAGCTGCGCGAGCCGCACGCGTCGGAACAGTTCATCATCGGCACCTTCACCAGTGTCCTGTGGGCGATCGCCGCGGCGGGGGTCGGACGGGCACTGGTGACGTAGGAAGCGAACGGCCACAATGGCCACCGTGAGTTTCGGACTGTGCCGAGATGCGTCGGCCGCCACATGGCTCGTCGAGCAGCGACTTCCCTGGTACCGCCTGGCGGCGCGTGGCCCGGCGGGCTATCCGAGCTATGCGCGCTTGCGGTTCATCCCCGACCCGAGCTTTCCCGGACAGAAGGCGAAGGACGTCGATTTCGGACCGCCGGGGCTGTCGGAGAAGGAGCAGGTCGGCGTCGCACTGGACATCCTGTCGCAGTACACGACCACGCCGGACGAGTGCTACTTCTGCATCTGGAACGGGTGGAGCTCCATCGCGATACCCTCCCCACCCAACGTCGTGATTCCCGCACGCGACTACTGGCTGCTGCGCGGCACACTGGCCGACTACGCAGACTGGAACAGCGACGACCCGGCGCTGTGGCCGTTCGGTGACTGCCCCGATCCCGCGTTCATCTGGCCCGCAGACCGCGCATGGTGCATCACCAACGACGTCGACCCGCCCTTCGCGTCCATCGGCGCCGATGAAGCCGCGACGGCTCTCCTCGTCGGCGACCACCACATCGATGCCGTGCTCGACGACCCGACACGCGAGCCGCCGCACTGGAGCTAGCCGATCCGGGAGCCCCAGCGTGTAGTGCTCCCTCCGTAGCCTGCGGCTCACCTACGACCCCGAGGAGGGCACCATGCCGGTACGGCGGATGGATCATGTCGGCGTTGTGGTCGAGGACCTCGCGGCTGCTGTCGCGTTCTTCGTCGAACTGGGCTTGGAACTCGAGGGCGAGGCGACAGTCGGGGGCCGATGGGCCGACGACCTCCTCGGACTGGACGGTGTTCGAGCGGACATCGCCGTCGTCCGAACCCCGGACGGCCACAGCCGGATCGAGCTCTCGACGTTCCACTCGCCGGCGACCACCAACGCCGCGCCGCACGCAGCTGTGAACACCCCGGGCATCCCCCGCCTCACGTTCGTGGTCGACCGAGTCGACGACGTCTTCGACCGCCTGCGCACGCACGGTGCCGAACTGGTGGGCACCGTTGCCCAGTACGAAGACATTTATCGATACTGCTACGTCCGCGGCCCCGCGGGAATCATCGTCGGTCTGGTGGAGGAGCTCCGACCCGACCCGAACCCTTGACTCGAAACACTGACTCGAACCATTGACTCGAACACCAGTTCGAACTAGGCTCGTGTCATGAATCCGGGGGGACTCGACACCACACCTGCTGCACTCGTGGCGCTCGGCCACGATGACGTGCGTGGGCTGGCCGAGTTGGACCTGGTGCGTACGACGGTGGATCTCTCGCGTCTGATCGAGCAACTCGAAGCCCTGCGCGTGACCGCGGTGGCCGAAATCGACGAGCGCGCAGTCTCGTTCGACACGCTGGGGTTTCGCAGTGTCAAGCAGTGGCTCGCGGCCAACACGCTGTTGGAAGTTCCGGCGGCGGCGCGCATCCTCGCTTTAGGGAAGGCGTTGCGGCGTGAACCCGATGTGGCTGACGCCTTCAACGCCGGGGCCATCTCCAGCGAGCATGCTGCCCTGATCACCAGGTTCTGCGAACAGCCGCCGCGCGGGATGCCCTTTGAGGCCCTTCCGTCGTGCCGGCAGGTGCTCCTCGACTGCGCGACGAATCCAGCGGCCACCACGATGAGTGTGCGCACCTGCATCGCACGGCTCGAGCGGATCTTCGAATCCGACGAGTTGCCGCCCAGTGAGGACAGTGACCGCAACGAATTTCACGCCTCGAAGACGTTGAACGGACGGGTCGCGGTCAAGGGTGACTTGGATGCTGTCACCGGGGAGATGTTGCTGACGGCGTTGTCCGCGCTGACCAAGCCGCGGAACCAGAACGACGACCCGACTGCAACGCGGACCGCGGGACAGCGCCGCGCGGACGCGTTCGCCGAAATCCTGCGCCGCTACCTCGACTCCGGAGAGGCACCCATCGAGGGCGGGGAACGCCCCCACCTGTCGCTGCACGTGCACGCCCGCGACCTCGCCCGCGCCGACCACGACCACGACCACGACCACGACCACGACCACGAGCAGTGGGCGAGCCGAGACGCGGACGCCGACGCGCCGGACCTGTTCGGCGGCACACAATTTCAGGAAAGGGACGTGGCGCGCCTGCCGCACCTGGGACCGCTGACGATCGCCACCGCCCGCCGCCTCGCGTGCGACTGCCACCTCACCCCGGTGGTGATGGACGACGGTGTGCCGCTGAACCTGGGCCGCACCACCAGAACCGTGTCCAAGAAGCAACGCCGCGCGCTGATCGCCCGCGACCACGGCTGTGCCTTCCCCGGTTGCGGAGCCCCGCCCGCCCACTGCGAAGGACACCACGTCCATCACTGGGCCGACGGCGGACCCACCGACCTCGACAACCTCGTGTTGCTGTGCCGCTACCATCACCGGCTCCTGCACCACTCCCACTGGGAAGTGCAGATCGGCGCCGACCACCATCCCTGGTTCACCCCGCCGTCACTGGTGGACCCGTACAAGAAACCCATGCCCGCGAACAACCGCGCCGGACCACACGCAGCGTGAACTGTGCTGGAGCACACGGCGACTCGAATACCGTTGCAGCCGACACCGAAAGTGGTGCCGGCTACGACGGTTGCACTACGGACGGTTCGGACCGCCGCAGGCCAAGTCGGCGCCCGGCCGACACCCGGCCGGCGACCGGACGACGAGGAGACGCGAGAACCCCCGGTGGTACGTGGTCCTTCGACCACTGCCCCACCGGGGGTTCCTCACTTCGATACGACCTGCCTGGCGTCGGCGTTTCGGCAGAGTCGACTAGCTGTTGCTCGGCGGAAGTTCCTCGTGCTGCTCCCCACCGAGCAGGTGTTCCTGGGAGAACGGGCTCTCGACAGGAGTTCGGGCAACCGCCTCGGCGGCGCGGACGGCGCGCTCCACCGCCGGATCGGTCTTGGTCTCGAACCAGTCCGCCACCTCCGCCGAATCGTCCTCGGGACGGGGCAGGTCCTCGGCATCGGTGTGGCTCGGCTCGTAGCGGAAGACGCCGTCGTCGCCGGGCGCGCCCAGGGTTTTCGCGAAGCCCTTGAGGGCGTCGCCGAAATCGCTGGGCACCAGCCACACCTTGTTCGCGTCTCCCTGCGCCATCTGGGGAAGCGTCTGAAGATACTGGTAGGCCAGCAGTTCGGGGGTGGGCTTGCCGGACTTGATTGCCGCGAAGACCTTCTCGATGGCCTTCGCCTGTCCCTGGGCCTGCAGGTACTTCGCGGCGCGCTCACCCTGCGCACGCAGGATGCGGGACTGTCGCTCGCCCTCGGCGCCGAGGATCGACGCCTGCTTGGCGCCCTCCGCCGCGAGGATCTGGCTCTGCTTGGCGCCCTCGGCGGTCTTGATCGCCGATTCCCGGTGGCCCTCGGCGGTGAGGATCATCGCCCGCTTCTCGCGGTCCGCCTTCATCTGCTTCTCCATCGACTCCTGGATCGACGGCGGCGGATCGATGCTCTTGAGCTCCACGCGGGCGACGCGCAGACCCCAGCGGCCGGTCGCCTCGTCGAGGACGCCGCGGAGCTGGCCGTTGATGGAGTCGCGCGAGGTCAGCGTCTCCTCCAGCGTCATGCCACCGACGACGTTACGAAGCGTGGTGATGGTCAGCTGCTCGACGGCGGCGATGTAGTTGCTGATCTCGTAGACCGCGGCCTGCGGATTGGTCACCTGGAAGTAGACGACCGTGTCGATCGACAGCGTCAGGTTGTCCTGCGTGATGACCGGCTGCGGCGCGAAGGACACGACCCGCTCGCGCAGGTCCACCTTGGCGCGGATCCGATCCACGAAGGGGACCAGGAACGTCAACTGGCCCGACACGGTGCGCGCGTAGCGGCCCAGCCGCTCGATCACGGCCGCCTCGGCCTGTGGCACCAGGGCCACCGACTTCGCGACCAGAACGACGACGAGTACGACCAGTACCGCCAGAACTATCAGTGCTGCCATTTCTTCTACGGTCCCCTCCATACGACGGCGGTGGCGCCGTCGATCTCCATCACCGTGACTGTCGTCCCCGGCGGATACACCTCGGTGACGTCGAGTGGACGGGCGGTCCACACGTCACCGTCGAGCTTGACCTGACCGCGATGCTCGGCGACCTCCTCGAGGACGAGCGCCTTCTTCCCGGTCAACGCGGCAACATTCGTCAATTTCAGCGGCGGCTGATCGAACCTCCGCAGCAGCGCCGGGCGGACGCCGAGCACGAGTGCGAGCGACACGACACCGAACACGATCGCGTCGACCCACACCGGAACGTCCGTCACCGCGCTGAAACCGGCGGTCACCAGCGCGCCGCCCGCGAGCATGAGCAGGAAGAACTCCCCCACCAACGCCTCAGCGGCCGCCAGCAACACCCCCGCCACCAGCCAAATCAAAGCTGCCACACGACCATCTAACCAGAAGACCCGATCGGCGAGATGTGTACGAAAACGGCCTGTGGATGCCCGGGCTGCCGGGGAGAACCCGTGCGGTCACTCCTCCGTGACGAAGTCGACCAGTCGTTCCACGGCGCCGATCAGGGGCGCCTCGAGATCGCGGAAGCTGCTGACCGCGCCGTAGACGCGACGCCACCCGTCCTGCGGGGTCCCCCAGCCGAGCGCGTCGCACACGCCGGTCTTCCAGTCCTGCCCGCGCGGGATCTTCGGCCAGGCCTCGATCCCGACGGCCTGGGGTCGCACCGCCTCCCACACGTCGATGTACGGATGCCCGGTGACCATCACGTACGGGCCCAGGCCCTGCGTCAGCCGTTCCTCCTTGGAGCCGGTGACCAGGTGGTCCACCAGCACACCCACCTTGCGGCCGGGGCCGGGACGGAACTCCGCGAGCCGGTCGGCGAGGTTGTCCAGACCTTCCAGGTGCTCGACCACCACACCCTCGACCCGGAGGTCGTGGCCCCACACTCGCTCGACCAGCGCAGCGTCGTGGACGCCTTCGACCCAGATCCGGCTGGGCAGTGCGGTTCGCGCGCGCAGTCCCTCGACCTTCGTCGAGCCCGACGCCGACCGTTGCGGCGTCTTCTGTGCCTGCGGTGTGGGCCGCACCAGCGTCACCGGGCGGCCGTCGACGAGGAAGGCGGCCTCACGCATCGCGAACAGGCGGGTCCGCCGGGCCGCATCCTCCAGCCGGACGAAGTCGCCGTCGTAGGTGCGTTCGATTCCGACGACGGCGCCGCAGAATCCGGTGGCGGCGTCCTCGACGACCAGGTCCCGTTCGGCGGCGACCTGCGGCGCCTTCGGCTTCCGGGTGCGGGGGTGACCGGCGAAGATGTCGCCGTACATGTTGCTCGCGTTCACGCCCACCCACGCTATGCCAGGCGGGCGCGGGCGCGGATCCCGCCACGCCGTCCTATGCTCGTTTACCGTGAGTTCCCTCAGCGCGACGCTGACCGTGTGGGCCGGTTCCTGGCTCGCCGGCGACAGTGCCCCCGACGACGTGATCGACGCCCTGCACCAGTGGGCGCCGATGCACATCATCGGCGCGGCCGACGCCGAGACGGCCCTGTCGACGGGACTCGACTGGCCCGGCGTCCAGGACGGCGCGGCGCCGATTCTGCTGCGGCTGGTGCGTCATGCGACGGAGGCCGACGGCACCGAGCTGCGGCTGGTGCTCCCCGCCCCCGGCGACGTCCGCGGCCTCCCGGCCGGCACCGAGTTCGCCCGCGCCGCCCTCGCCGCCGGCGAGGGCGTGATCGTGGGCGAGCCCGGCCGATCAGGACTCGGGCTCGTCCCGGTGGTGGAAGGCCCGGACGTGTTGCGGTGGACGGTCTTCGGAATCCCCTCCGTGCCCGCGACCGTCGAGCACACCGGGCTCGGGGAGGCGGAGTACGCGATGCGGGAGGCGATCCGCGACGCGGCCGACGCGCTCCTGCAGCTGTCGTCGGTGCGCACCGGGCGCCCGGGGACGGACCCGCGCCGCCGCATCGCCGAGGCGCTCGACGACCGCGCGCACCACCGTTACCCGGACTCGGTGCCGGTCCGGGCGCTGCGCATCCTCGATTCCGCCGATCAGGTGGCCGCGATTCTCGCGGTCGCCGAGGACGACTCGCCGACCGAGGCACCGTCCGCGTCCAGCGCCGCGGCGCGGGAGCAGCTGCTGCGTCCGTTGTGGACCGCGGTGCGGACTGCCCGGGTGGCGGCGGTATCGGCGTGTGTGCGGTCCGCGCACCGGGCGTGAGGTCACCCCTCGCGGTGGTTCATGACGATGTGCCGGTCGATTCGCACGTGCTCGTCCAGGGTGGGGTACCGCAGCCCGGTGTCCCGGCCGTAGTCGCGCCGGCGTAGCCACGCGTACACGTCGCCCCACAGCCAGATGCCCCCCGACACCGTGTTGAACGGGGTGGGGAACGGCGTTCCCCGCTGCCGGACACCGCGCACCCACTGCCCCACCGCCTGCCGCGTCACGCCGGCGCGGTCCGCGATGTCCTGCCGCGTCACGAGGTCGGGGTGGGTGCGCAGGGGACGCACCCCCTCCGCGACCAACTGGTCGACCAGACTCATCCCGGCGGTTGCACACCGCATGCCCTCGGTGAAGAGGGTCAGCAACTGCAGGCCCCCGTGCTCACTCACGCGGCCGTCGAAGTCGGTCGCCAGTGCCGCCTCCCGCGAGACCGTCAACAACGGGACGATGAACGTGAACTCGAACCGGTGGTAGAGGCTGTCCTGCACCCGCTCAACATAGTCGGCCGGGCCGCACCGCTCCCGTCACGCCGCGCAGATCCCCGGATCGGCCCGGACCCCGAGGCGTTCCCGGAGGCCGAGCACCGGCGGTGTGCTCAGCGCGCCGCCGGACGTCGAGTGGGGACACAGCAGTCGACTGCACACGGCAGCCCGTCGACGGTGGCCCCCAGCAGCGGTTCTCGACCCAGCCGCGTCGGCGCCGCGCCCGACCGCCGTTCCTCGACGAGTTCGCGCACCATGCGGGCGAACCGCGGATCCGTCCCGGGCGTCGCGACCCGCACGAATTCGAGGCCCAGTTCGGCGGCCTTGTCGCGGGCCTCGGTGTCGAGATCCCACACCACCTCGAGGTGGTCGGAGACGAACCCGACCGGGCACACGATCACCGCCGGCGTGCCCGACGCCGCCACCGTCTCGAGGTGGTCACAGATGTCCGGGTCGAGCCACGGCACCTGCGGCGGACCCGACCGGGACTGCCACACCAGATCGAAGTCGTCGACGCCGACGCCCTCCGCGCACAGGCGGGCCGCCTCGGCGACCTGCCGACTGTAGAGATGCCCGCCCCCGCTGGCCGGGCCGGCGGCGGCGTCGGCCGAGGTGGGCACCGAGTGCGCGGTGAACACCAGTCGCGCCCGATCCCGGACGTCTTCCGAAAGCTGCTCGCGTGCAGCACGAATCGCGTCGACGAACGAACCGATCAGCAACGGGTGGTCGAAGTACTGCCGCAGCTTCGCCAGTGTCGGGGCCCCGTCGACCGCGGCGCGGGCACGGGCGATGTCCTCGTGGTACTGCCGACAGCCCGAGTAGCCGCCCCATGCCGACGTCGGGAAGACGAGTGCGTTGCGCACCCCGTCGTCGCGCATCCGCGCCACCGTCTCCTCGACCATCGGATGCCAGTTCCGGTTGCCGAAGTACACCGGGAGGTCGATCCCGGCCGCGGCCAACTCGTCCTGGACGCGCGCGATGATGTCACGGTTGAGGGCGTTGATCGGCGACACTCCACCGAAGTGCATGTAGTGCTCGACCACCGCGTCCAGCCGCTCCGGCGGCACCCCACGACCGCGGGTGACGTTCTCGAGGAACGGCCGCACGTCCTCGGGCTTCTCGGGTCCTCCGAAGGAGAGCACGAGGAGGGCGTCGTACTCGGTGTCCTGGTTGCCGCTCATGCCGTTCATTGTCGCCCGTCCCGCACCGGCTCGCTGTGGTCGGGTCAGCCGACGACCGCGTGGAATCCGCCGTCGACGTAGATGATCGACGCCGTCGTCCCCGGCAGCCAGTCCGACAGGACGGTACAGACGCTCTTGGCGACCGGCGCCGGATCGTCGACGTCCCAGCCGATCGGGGCCGCGTTGTCCCACGCGGTGTTGAGCTTGTTCAGTTCCGCGCCGGGACCGGTCGCGTCACCGGCGATGGCCTTGGCCGCGAGGGTCTTGACCGGCCCGGCCGCAACGAGATTGGAGCGGATGCCGCGGGCGCCGACTTCCTTGGCCACGTAGCGGTTGACCGCCTCGAGGGTGGCCTTGGACACGCCCATCCAGTTGTAGAACGGCATCGCGCGCGACGGGTCGAAGTCCATGCCGACGATGGACGCGTTGTCGTTGAGGACCGGCAGCAGCGCCTTCGCGAGCGACGCGTACGAGTACGCGGAGATCTCCATGGCCTTGGAGATGTCCGACCACGGCGCGTCCAGGAAGGGGCTGCCCAGTCCCGACCGCGGCGAGAACGCGATCGAGTGCACGACGCCGTCCAGGCCGCCGGGCGCCAGCTCGCGTACGCGCTCGGCGAGGGTCTCGAGGTGCTCGGGGTTCTGGACGTCCAGCTCGATCGCCGGCGGTACCGGTTGCGGCAGCCGCTGCGCGATCCGGTCGATCAGCCGCAGCCGGTCGAAGCCGGTGATGAGCACGGTCGCCCCCTGCTCCTGCGCCACCTTCGCGACGTGGAACGCGATCGACGCGTCGGTGATGATGCCGGTGACGAGAATGGTCTTGCCCTCGAGCAGTCCGCCCATGGGTGATGTTCCTCCTGTAGCTGGAAGTCGTTGTGTGCGAGCCGAGTCGGATCGAGCCGGGTGAGCTCTAGTGGCCCATGCCCATGCCGCCGTCCACCGGGATCACGGCACCGGAGACGTACGCGGAATCGTCGGAGGCCAGGAAGCTCACCACCGCGGCGACGTCCTCGGGCCGACCCAGACGCTGCAGCGGGATGAACTTCTTGGCCGTGTCGCGCAGATCGTCCGACAGGTCCGCGGTCATGTCGGTCTCGATGAAGCCCGGCGCGACCACGTTGGCGGTGATCGAGCGGGAACCGAGTTCGCGGGTGATCGAGCGCGCCATGCCGATGACGCCGGCCTTGGACGCCGCGTAGTTGATCTGCCCGGCCTGGCCGGCGAGACCCACGACCGAACCGAGGAAGATCATCCGGCCCCAGCGCGCACGCAGCATGGCCCGGTTGGCGCGCTTGGCGCACCGGAAGGCGCCGGTGAGGTTGGCGTCGATCACCCGGGAGAACTGGTCCTCGTCCATCCGCATCAAAAGCGTGTCGTCGGTGATACCGGCGTTGGCCACCAACACCTCGACCGGCCCCTGATGGTCCTCGACCTCCTTGAAGGCGTGGTCGATCGACTCCGCGTCGGTGACATCGCACTTGACGCCGAACAAACCCTCGGGGACGCCGGATCCGCGATGGGTGACGGCCACCTTGTGCCCGTCGGCCAGCAGGCGCTGGGCGACGGCCAGACCGATGCCGCGATTGCCTCCGGTCACGAGGACGGAACGGGACGGGGTACTGGTGTTCGACATGCGATCAACCTATCTGCTCGGTCGGCGGTTGCGGGCACGGCTGGACGAAATCGGCGGATCGGGCGGCGACCCGCGACACTCACGGCAGTCGTTGCCGCAGGACGAGTGCGGCACCGAGACCGGCGGCGGTGAACAGGACGCCGAGCACCAGCCAGGGCCGGCTGGCGTCCCCGCGCGCGTTCTCGAAGCCGATCTGTTCCTCGAGCGTGTCGTACACCTCGCGCAGCTCTTCGAGACTCGATGCCGTGAAGAAGCTGCCGCCCGAGAGGGTCGCGATCTCCCGCAGGGACGGGTCGTCCACCGGGACGGGGATCCGGTCCCCCTCGATCTCCACCGTGCCGTACCCGGTGCCGAACGAGATCGTCGAGATGGGCACGCCCTTGTCCTTGGCCTGCCGGGCCGCAGTGAACCCGCCTCGCGGGTCGTCGGAGCTCTCCGGGACGGTCTGCTTGCCGTCGGACAGCAGCACGATCCGCGCCGGCGGCGCCTGCTCGCTGCCACCCAGCACGGCTGCCAGCGTGTCGATCGACTGCAGCGACGTGAAGATCGCCTCGCCCGTGGCGGTGCGTTCGCTGAGTTCGAGCTTGTCGATCGCCGCCTTGGTCTCGTCGCGGTTGGGGGTGGGCGACACCAGCACCGACGCGGTGCCCGCGAACGCGACCAGGCCGAGGTTGATGCCGGGGGTCAGTCCGTCGGCGAACGACTTGGCCGCGTCCTGCGCGGCGGCCAGACGGCTCGGCTCGACGTCGGTCGCCTTCATCGACAGCGAGACGTCGATCACGAGCACGACGGTCGCGCGGTTGCGCGGCACCCGCTTGTCCGCGGTGGGACCGGCGAGGGCGACCGTGAGCAGGAGCAGGCCGACGAGTACCAGGGCCGTGGGCAGGTGCCGGGTGATGTTGGGCCGATTGGGGGCGACCTTCTCGAGCAGTTCCATGTTGGCGAACCGCAGGACGTGCTTCTGCCGGCGCCGTTGGATCAGGACGTAGCCCGCCGCGAGCGCGGCGACGACCACCAGGAACAGCAGCCACCACGGGGAGGCGAACCCGGACAGGCTCATCCGCGTGCCACCCGGCCCGCGCCGGTCGCCCCGCGCGGCGCCCCGAAACTGTGCCGGCGCGCCGAGACGAAGCGCACGACGTCGGTGATCCAGTCCCGGTCGGTGCGCAGACTCAGCCGGGGCGCCCCGCACCGCCGCAACGTCGCCTCGACGTCCGCGCGGTGGGCGCGGGCCGCCTGCGCGAAGTCCGCGCGGAGCTTGGGCGTGGTCGAGAACTCCCGCGTCCTACCGGATTCCGGGTCGTACAACACGACGTCTCCGGCGGCGGGCAGTTCCATGTCGCGCGGGTCGAGAACCTCGACGGCGAGCAGATCGTGCCGCCCCGACAACGCCCGCAACGAGTGTTCCCAGTCGATGGGTCCGAGGAAGTCGCTGACGACGACCGCCAGCCCGCGCCGCCGTTGCGGGCGGCGCAGCGACTCGAGCGCCCCGCGCAGGTCCCCGCGCACCCCGTCGGCGGCGTGCGGTGTGGACGCGATCCGCCGGAGCATCGCCTGCGCGTGCACCCGGCCACCGCGAGCGGGGATCCGCTGCATCCGGTCCCCCGTCGCGACGATCGCGCCGATGCGGTTCCCGCTCCCGCCCGCGAGATACGTGACGGCCGAGGCGGCCGCGACCGCGAGGTCGCGCTTCTCGCACGACGCCGTCCCGAAGTCCAGGCTCGACGACAGGTCGACCACCAGCCAGGTCTCGAGCTCGCGGTCGGCGACCGTCTGACGCACGTGCGGATGTGTGGTCCGCGCGGTCACCGACCAGTCCATCTGCCGCACGTCGTCGCCCGGCTGGTACTCGCGGGCCTCGCCCGGCTCGGACCCCGGACCGGGAATCAGCCCCAGGTGGTCGCCGTGGAGGACCCCGTCGAGGCGGCGCCGCACGGTGAGTTCGAGAGTGCGCAGCGCCGCCGTCATCTCCGGGTCGCGCAACGATCCGGAACGGAACGACGGCACCGCACCCGCCTCCCGGGTCACTGCTGCGGGGTGCCCGACGAGGACATGGGCGCGGGCTCGTGGGCGGGCGGCGCCGGCTGCGGCACGGGCTGCGCGCCGACCTGCGGCAGACCCACGGTCTGCAGCACCCGGGTGACGACGTCCTCGGGCGACACCTCGTCCGCAAGCGCGTCGTAGGACAGGACCAGACGGTGCCGCAGCACGTCGGGAACCACCTCGAGCACGTCCTGCGGGACGACGTAGTCGCGGCCCCGGAGCAACGCCAGCGCCCGGGAGGCGGAGATGATGCCGAGGGTCGCGCGCGGCGACGCGCCGTACGCGATCCAACCGGCGACGTCGTCGAGACCGAACTGCCGGGGCGTGCGCGTCGCGGCGATGACCCGCACCACGTAATCCACGAGCGCGTGGTGCACGAAGACGTTGGCCGCGACGGCCTGCAGGCGGACCAGTTCCTGGGCGTCGAGCACCTGGTGGGGTTCGGGCGCGTCGACGCCCATCCGGTAGACGATCTCCCGCTCCTCCTCGACCGACGGGTAGTCGACGAGCACCTTGAACAGGAACCGGTCGCGCTGCGCCTCCGGCAGCGGGTAGACGCCCTCGTTCTCGATGGGATTCTGGGTGGCCATCACGAGGAACGGCTCCGGCATCGGGTACGTCCGGCCGCCGATCGAGACGTGCCGCTCCGCCATCACCTCGAGCAGCGCCGACTGCACCTTCGCGGGCGCACGGTTGATCTCGTCGGCCAGCAGGAAATTGGCGACCACCGGCCCCAGTTCGGTGTCGAACTCCTCCCGGCCCTGACGGTAGATCCGGGTACCGATCAGGTCGGTGGGCACCAGGTCGGGCGTGAACTGGACGCGGGAGAACGAGCCGCCCACGACCTTCGCGAACGTCTCGACGGCCAGAGTCTTCGCGACGCCGGGCACACCCTCGAGGAGGACGTGGCCCTTCGCGAGGACACCCACGAGCATCCGCTCCACCAGTCGGTCCTGGCCCACGATGACCCGCTTGACCTCGTAGATCGCCCGCTCGAGGGTGTGGACGTCCCGGGCGAGATCGGCCGCCGGACCTCCCACACCCGCGCGCGCCGCGCCGTCCGAGCCGGATCCCGCCACAGCACCGTCACGTGAGGTCACCAACAATCCCCGCTTCCACCTAGATCGATCCGATCGGCCTGTCTGTGCGTTCAACTATTCCAGGTGCCGCCCCGCCCCGGCACGTGGACGACCCCGCGCCACGTCGGACGGAAGTGGGCTACGACACCATACGCACAGCGTAGGGCGTCATTCCGCCCCAGCGCACCGGCGAGACCGTGACCACCGAACCGGACTGGGGCGCCTCGAGCATCTGACCGTCGCCCAGATGCAGCGCCACGTGCTGGCTCGCATTGGGGCCGTAGAAGATCATGTCGCCGCGGCGCATCTCCGACACCGGCACCTGTGTGCCGGCCGTGTACTGGTAGCCGGTGTAGTGCGGCAACGAGATGCCCGCGCCGGCAAACGCGTAGATCATCAGACCCGAGCAGTCGAACCCGACCTTGTTGTAGTCCCCGAAGCTGTCGGCGACACCGCCGTCCCGGATCCCGAGCGTCGGCCCGCTGGCGTTGCCGCCGCCCCACGCGTACGGCACCCCGAGCTGTGACATGCCCCGGTCGATCGCCGTCTCGATCGCGTCGCCGCCCGACACGCTCGGCGCGCTCGGCGCGGACTGCGGCGGCGACCAGCCGCCCGAGTCCTCGTCCAGCTGGGTGTGGGGCCGCTGCTCACCGGCGACCTGCGCCGCCCGGTCCTGGGCGGCGCGGTTCTCCGCCGCCCTGCGCGCGGCCTCCGCGGCGGCGGCTGCGGCCGCGGCCGCGGCGGCCTCCTCGGCACGGCGCTGGTTGTCCCACGCGATGTACGCGTCACGCTGGCCCTGCAGGCCCGCGACGTTGCCGCGGGCGGCATCCAGTTGCGCCTGCGCCGCGTTCCGGGACGCCTCGATCTGCGCCTTGCGGCCGGCCTGTTCCTGCAGGGCGGCCCGGGCGCTCGCGATGGCCTGCTCCGCCGCGGCCTTCTTCGACTCCGCGACACCGGCCGCGGCGTCCGCGCGCTGCTTCGCCTCGCGCGCCGCCGAATCCCGGTTGGCCTGTTCGGTCCGCGCGCGTTGGAGGTTTTCGAGTATCGCCTTCTGGCTCGCCGACAGCCGGCGCATGAGCTGGGCGCGGTCGAGGATGTCCTCGGGGCCCTTCGCGCCGAAGAACGACGACAGCGACGCGACGTTGCGGCCCTTGGTGTAGCTCTCCACCGCGTACTCGGTGAAGCGTTTCTGCGCCTGATCGATCTGGGTGCCGGCATCGCGCAGCGCCTGCTGGCTCTGCGACACCGCCGCTCCGGCGGCGTCGGCCTCGTCCCGGGCCGTCTGCAGGTCCACCAACGCGCGGTTGACGTCCTCGCGCTTGATCGCGACGTCGTCGTCGAGGCGAGCGAGTTCCTGGTTCGCGGTCGCGACCTGGTTGATGAGGTCGCCGACCTCCGAGACACCCGCCGTCACCTGAGCGTTTCCGCTCTCGATCTCGGCGTCCGAGGGATTCGGTGGAGGCGGCGGCACCGCGACCGCGCCGCCCGGCAGCCCCAACACGAGCGCGCCGACCACCGCGGCGCCGAGCACCGCCTGCGTCAGACGCGACCGACCGCGTGAGAAACCCGGACGTCGCACGCCTGGGCGTGAACCCCTTCGCCTCACAACACCCTCCCTACTGCTGCGACCGGGGCCGGCAGCTCCGCCGGTCCCGTGCGGGGAGGTGCGCGACCGACGGCGGGGCGTCGGTCGCGCGCAGATCGCATGGCACGTGGTCGGTCACACGAACGTCACATCACACTCCTGCGGCACTTCTTCCCCAAAAGTGCCACAGGCACCGTACGACACTTTGCGCTCTCTGGTGAACTCTTGTCACAAATGACGGCCAAGTAATTCGCGCCCGTGCGCCGACGCCGGGTGACCGGGGAGGACCTGCGAAAAAGGAGAGAGGTGCGAGTCAGCGACGGGTGCGCGAACTGCTCGTTGCGGGCGCGGCGCCGGGATCGGCCTCGGCCGCCGGGGCCGACGCGGCCGATTCGCCACGGCGGGCCTTCACGAAGTACGACACGCCTCCGACGAGCGCGACCACCAGCACGAGGACCGCGGTGATCAGTCCCCACGACACGTGCGGCTCGGTTACCTCGTCGAGGAAGTTGTTCGCGGACTCGACCGCATTGCCGGTGTAGGTGCGGTCCTGGGCCTTCTCGAGCACCACGCGACTGACGGTGTCGCTGTAGGTCCCCGGCGCAGACGGCCCGAGCACCAGCACCGTGCCGCCCTCTGCCTCGCCGACCTCGGTCGCCAAGTCACGCAACTGCTCCGAACGGGGCGGATCCTGTTCGAGCACAACGACACTGAGATCGATGCCGTGCTCGTGCGCCCGGGCCACGACGTCGCGCAACCCGTCGACGTCAGCGGCCGGTGCCGCGACACCGTCGTCCGAGAGGTCCGCGAGCACCGCGTCTACGGACACGGCGTCCGGGACCTTGGCGACGAACGGCAGGAGGGCGGGCGCGATAGGAGCAGGCATCTCTCATCCGGGGTCGGTGGCGACGGGCAAGCGTGAACAGCACAGTACGGGACGCCCCACGGTCGCAGCACCCAACGTCCGTTGCGCCCGCGCGCCGACTGCGTGAGGATTGGGACCGGCGCGCGCCGACGCGCTGCGCCGGGCGTCGAGGTCCGTACCCTGCAGTCTCACAGGACAAGCGTACTGTTAGACTTGCAATCGAGAAGCCCGTGCAGGCCGTCGGGTTCGGTCCACCGATCGAACCGGGCGTCGCACGCGTGCCTCGCTTCAGCCGTCGTCACAGCCCCGTCGACGGCGAACCTCAAAGACGAGTGGAGCTGACGTGACCACCAGTATTGATACGTTCGGCGCCAAGGGAACGCTAGAGGTCGGAGACAACTCGTACGAGATCTTCCGCCTCTCCGCCGTCCCCGGCACCGAGAAGCTGCCTTACGCCCTGAAGGTCCTCGCGGAGAACCTGCTGCGCACCGAGGACGGCGCCAACATCACCGCCGATCACATTCGCGCCATCGCGAACTGGGATCCCTCGGCCGAGCCGAGTGTGGAGATCCAGTTCACGCCTGCCCGCGTGATCATGCAGGACTTCACCGGCGTGCCGTGTGTCGTCGACCTCGCCACCATGCGTGAGGCCGTCAGCACCCTGGGCGGCGACCCCAACAAGGTCAACCCTCTCTCTCCGGCCGACATGGTCATCGACCACTCGGTCATCCTCGACGTGTTCGGCCGCGCCGACGCCCTCGAGCGCAACGTCGACCTCGAGTACCAGCGCAACGGCGAGCGCTACCAGTTCCTGCGCTGGGGCCAGGGTGCGTTCGACGACTTCAAGGTCGTCCCCCCGGGCATGGGCATCGTCCACCAGGTCAACATCGAGTACCTGGCCCCCACCGTCATGACCCGCAACGGTCAGGCGTACCCCGACACCTGCGTCGGCACCGACTCGCACACCACCATGGTCAACGGCCTGGGCGTGCTGGGCTGGGGCGTGGGCGGCATCGAGGCCGAGGCCGCGATGCTCGGCCAGCCGGTCTCCATGCTGATCCCCCGCGTCGTCGGCTTCAAGCTGACCGGTGAGATCCAGCCGGGCGTGACCGCCACCGACGTCGTGCTCACCGTCACCGACATGCTGCGCAAGCACGGTGTGGTCGGCAAGTTCGTCGAGTTCTACGGCGCCGGTGTCGCCGAGGTCCCGCTGGCCAACCGCGCGACGCTCGGCAACATGAGCCCCGAATTCGGTTCCACCGCAGCGATCTTCCCGATCGACGGCGAGACCATCAACTACCTGCGCCTGACCGGCCGCAGCGACGAGCAGCTCGCGCTCGTCGAGGCGTACGCCAAGGAGCAGGGCATGTGGCACGACCCGGCCGAGGAGCCGGCCTACTCCGAGTACCTCGAGCTCGACCTCGGCACCGTCGTGCCGTCGATCGCCGGCCCGAAGCGCCCGCAGGACCGCATCCTGCTGGCGGAGTCGAAGGACGCCTTCCGCCGCGACATCACCGCCTACGTCACCAACGGTGAGTCGGCCGCGCACTCCGCGCTCGACGAGGCCGTCGAGGAATCGTTCCCGGCTTCCGATCCGATCCAGCCGTCCACCGCCGAGGACGAGGTCGCTCCGGCGCCCGTGCCGTCGGCCGCGAACGGCTCGAACGGCCGTCCGTCCAATCCCGTCCAGGTGCGCTCCGAGGAGCGCGGCGACTTCGTGCTCGATCACGGTGCCGTCGTGGTCGCGGGCATCACGTCCTGCACCAACACCTCGAACCCGTCGGTGATGCTCGGCGCCGCCCTGCTCGCCCGCAACGCGGTCGAGAAGGGTCTCGAGACCAAGCCGTGGGTCAAGACCAACATGGCGCCCGGTTCGCAGGTCGTCTCCGACTACTACGAGAAGGCCGGCCTGTGGCCGTACCTCGAGAAGCTGGGCTTCTACCTGGGCGGCTACGGCTGCACCACCTGCATCGGCAACACCGGCCCGCTGCCGGAGGAGATCTCCAAGGCCGTCAACGACAACGACCTGTCGGTGACCGCCGTGCTCTCGGGTAACCGCAACTTCGAGGGACGCATCTCCCCCGACGTCAAGATGAACTACCTGGCGTCGCCGCCGCTCGTCATCGCCTACGCGCTGGCCGGCACGATGGACTTCGACTTCGAGAAGGACGCACTGGGTCAGGACAAGGACGGCAACGACGTCTTCCTGAAGGACATCTGGCCGTCGGCGCAGGAGATCGACGACACCATCAAGTCGGCGATCAGCCAGGACATGTTCCGCAAGTCGTACGCGGACGTGTTCAAGGGCGACGAGCGCTGGCAGAACCTGGAGACCCCGGAGGGCGACACCTTCGCGTGGGACGAGAACTCGACCTACGTCCGCAAGGCGCCGTACTTCGACGGCATGACGATGGATCCGGCTCCGGTCACGGACATCAAGGGCGCCCGCGTCCTGGCGCTGCTGGGCGACTCGGTCACCACCGACCACATCAGCCCGGCCGGCCCGATCAAGCCCGGCACCCCGGCCGCGCAGTACCTCGACGCCCACGGTGTCGAGCGCAAGGACTACAACTCCCTGGGCTCGCGGCGCGGTAACCACGAGGTGATGATCCGCGGCACGTTCGCGAACATCCGCCTGCAGAACCAGCTGCTCGACGGCGTCTCCGGCGGTTACACCCGCGACTTCACCCAGGAGGGTGCACCGCAGGCGTTCATCTACGACGCGTCGCAGAACTACCAGGAAGCCGGCATCCCGCTGGTCGTCCTGGGCGGCAAGGAGTACGGCTCCGGTTCGTCGCGCGACTGGGCGGCCAAGGGCACGAGCCTGCTCGGCGTCAAGGCCGTCATCACCGAGTCGTTCGAGCGCATCCACCGCTCGAACCTCATCGGCATGGGCGTCATCCCGCTGCAGTTCCCGGCCGGCGAGTCGGCCGCGTCGCTGGGCCTGGACGGCACCGAGACCTTCGACATCGAGGGCATCGAGGAGCTCAACTCCGGCACCACGCCGCGCACCGTGCACGTGACCGCCACCAAGGGTGACGGAAACAAGGTCGAGTTCGACGCGGTCGTCCGCATCGACACCCCCGGCGAGGCGGACTACTACCGCAACGGCGGCATCCTGCAGTACGTGCTGCGCAACATGATCCGCGGCTGATCACTGTCTGTCGCACCACCTGCGTAGTGCGCTGACGGCGGGCCCGGGACGTCGGTCTCGGGCCCGCCGTTGCCGTTTCGGACGAAAGGAAGTCGGCTGTGCCGAAGGTCAGTGAAGACCACCTCGCGGCGCGGCGGAGCCAGATTCTCGACGGGGCTCGCCAGTGCTTCGCGCAGTACGGCTACGACGGCGCCACCGTGCGCCGCCTCGAAGAGACCACCGGGCTCTCGCGCGGTGCGATCTTCCACCACTTCAAGGACAAGGACGGACTGTTCCTCGCGCTCGCGCACGAGGACGCCAAGCGGATGGCGGACGTCGTCGCCGAGGGCGGTCTGGTCCAGGTGATGCGCGACATGCTGGCCTCGCCCGAGCAGTTCGACTGGCTCGGCACTCGGCTCGAGATCGCCCGTCGTCTGCGCACGGACCCCGAGTTCGCCCGCGACTGGACCCAGCGCAGCGCCGAACTCACCGAGGCGACCGTGCGGCGGCTCGAGCGGCAGAAGTCCGCCGGACGCCTGCGCGACGACCTCCCCACCGATGTGCTGCTCGACTACCTCGACCTCGTGCTCGACGGCCTCATCGCCCGGATCGCGTCCGGGCACGGCGCGGAGAACCTGGCCGCCGTCCTCGATCTCGTCGAAGAATCCGTGCGGCGCAAGGGCTGAGCGGGGGCCGCGCGGCAACGGGACTACGCGGCGCTGGAGTGGTTCGCCGCTCACATGTAATACGGCATGGCATCGACCGAGTACCCGAACGCACACATGGCGGCGGCGACCACCACCAGCCCGAGGATGAAGCCGGCGGCGAAGGAACGCGAACTCCGCGGGAACAGCAGCACTGCGGCGAGGCCGACCGTCACCGCGACCGGCAGCCACCAACACATCCAGTACGTGCCGCCGCTGGGCGGGAAGTGGGGGACATCGAGCGCGTCACGCAGCGCAACGGTGGCGGGCCAGTAGCCCACCCCGCACGTGACGGCACCCAGGAACGCGCCCAGAAACGCCAGACCCCACCGGGAGGCCGAAGACTTTCCCGGAGCACGGTCCAGTTCCCGATCCCCGGTGCGTTCGCCCACAGCATCGGTCCCGTCGGAGGTTCCTTGCCGGGCCGTCAATCGCTTTTCTTGCGCCGGTTCGGTCCGCCGCGCCGCCGCAACGTCACGTCGGCCTCGACGAGGACGTTGTGGATGAATCCGTATGAGCGCCCGGTCTGTTCGGCGAGCGTGCGGATGCTCGCGCCCGCCTCGTACTGCGCTTTGAGGTCGTCGCGGAGCTTGTCACGCGATTCCCCGGTTATTCGGGTTCCCCGCGAGATTTCCGTGCTCTCCGCCATGACGTCCTCCGGTCGACTGAAGAGTCCCCCGCCATTTCAGGCTAGATCACGCGCGGACCGGTGATCAACGAAACGAGCAGCTACGCCGCCCGTGCGCGGTTTGTGCAGTCCCGACTACCGAAACGGCGCTCGGGCGCGGAGCGCCTAGGCGAGCTGGATGAGCTCGAGGTACTCCTGCGACCAGTGGTCCTCGGTGCCGTCGGGCAGCAGGATCACACGTTCGGGGTTGAGCGCCTCGGCGGCACCCGGGTCGTGCGTGACGAGCACGACGGCGCCGGTGTAGCTGCGCAGCGCGTCGAGGACCTGCTCGCGCGAGATCGGGTCGAGGTTGTTGGTGGGCTCGTCGAGCAGCAGCACGTTCGCGGCCGAGGACACCAGACCGGCGAGGGCCAGGCGGGTCTTCTCACCACCGGACAACGTGCCGGCCGGCTGCTCGAGCTGTGGGCCGGTGAACATGAACGCGCCGAGGAGAGAGCGCAGCTCCTGCTCCCCCGTGTCCGGGGCGGCGTGCCGGATGTTCTCCCACACACTGGCGTCGTCGTCGAGGGTGTCGTGCTCCTGCGCGAAGTAGCCGATCTTCAGGCCGTGGCCCGGGACCAGCTCGCCCGCGTTGGGCGTTTCGGTGCCCGCCAGGATGCGCAGCAGCGTCGTCTTGCCGGCACCGTTGAGCCCGAGCACGACCACCCGGCTGCCCCGGTCGATGGCCAGGTCCACACCGGCGAAGATCTCCAGCGAGCCGTACATCTTGGTGAGGTTCTCGGCCATCAGCGGGGTCTTACCGCACGCGGCCGGCTCCGGGAAGCGGATGTGCGCGACCTTGTCGTCGACCCGGACCTCGTCGAGCGCGGCCATCATCTTGTCGGCGCGCTTCGCCATGTTCTGCGCGGCCGTCGCCTTGGTGGCCTTGGCGCCGAGCTTGGCGGCCTGCTGCCGCAGGGCGCCGGCCTTCTTCTCGGCGTTCGCACGCTCGCGCCGGCGGCGCTGCTCGTCGGTGGCGCGGGCGTCGAGGTACTTCTTCCAGCCCATGTTGTAGATGTCGGCCTCGCCGCGGACGGCGTCGAGGAACCACACCCGGTTCACGACGTCGTTGAGCAGGTCCACATCGTGACTGATCACGATCAGGCCGCCGTCATGGTTCTGCAGGAACCCGCGCAGCCACGCGATGGAATCGGCATCGAGGTGGTTGGTGGGCTCGTCGAGCAGCAGCGTCGTGTTCGACTTGCCGCCGGAGCCGTCGGACGCGGCGAACAGGATGCGCGCCAACTCGACGCGGCGACGCTGACCGCCGGAGAGCGTGCGCAGCGGCTGCTCCAGGATGCGGTCCGCCAGCCCGAGGCTGTTGCAGATGCGGGCGGCCTCGGACTCCGCGACATAGCCGCCGAGGGCGGAGAACCGGTCCTCGAGCGAACCGTACTTGCGCACGGCCTTGTCACGGACGGCGTCGTCGACGGCCTCGGCCATCAGGGTCTGCTGCTTCTCCATGCTGCGCAGAATCTCGTCGAGTCCGCGCGCCGACAGGACCCGGTCCTTGGCGAGAACGTCGAGGTTGCCCTCCTTGGGATCCTGCGGCAGATAGCCCAGTTCACCGCTGCGGATCACCGCGCCCGCGTAGGGCTCGCCCTCGCCGGCGAGGATGCGCAGTGTCGTGGTCTTGCCGGCACCGTTGCGCCCGACCAGACCGATCCGGTCCCCGGCCTGCACACGCAGCGCCGGGCCTGGAGCAGACAGCAGGGTCCGCACACCGGCACGAACTTCGAGGTCGGTGGCGGTAATCAAGCAAAACTCCTCAAACGAACGACCAGCGGAACCACGAGGCAGAAAGACCTCGGACGTCATCGTGCCCACGATTGGGCACAAGAACCACCGATTTTACCGCGACCCCGGCTCGGCACCACTCCCCGACCCAGTGACTCGGCTAACGTTCGATGCCATGACACGCGTGAAGGATCTGCAGGACCGCAGCGCCCTCGTCACCGGCGCGAGCCGCGGCATCGGCAAGGCCATCGCCGCCGAGCTCCTCGCCCGGGGCGCGAACGTGGTCGTCACCGCCCGCAAACCCGAGCCCCTCGAGGAGGCCGCGGAGGAACTGCGCGCCCTCGGGCACGGCGGAAAGGTGCTCGCCGTCGCGGGCAACTCCGGCGACGCGGAGGCTCGCCGCGAGGCCGTCGCCCGGGCGGTATCGGACTTCGGCTCCCTCGACATCCTGATCAACAACACCGGCATCAATCCGGTGTACGGCGCGCTGATGGACGCCGACCTCGAGGCGGTCCGCAAGATCTTCGACGTCAACGTGGTCTCGGCGCTGGGCTACGTGCAGGAGGCGTACCGAGCCTGGATGGGCGAGCACGGCGGGGCCGTGGTCAACCTGGCCAGTGTGGCGGGTCTGCGCTCGACGGGTGTCATCGCCGCGTACGGCGCGTCCAAGGCCGCGCTCATCCGCCTCACCGAGGAACTGGCGTGGCAGTTGGGTCCCGACATCCGCGTCAACGCGGTGGCGCCGGGCGTGGTGAAGACCAAGTTCGCGGCCGCACTCGTCGCCGCCGGCGAGGACCAGGCGTCGTCGGTCTATCCGATGAAACGGCTCGGGACTCCGGAGGACGTCGCGGGTCTGGTGGGCTTCCTGGTCTCCGACGAGGCGGCGTGGATCACCGGCGAGACCGTGCGCGTCGACGGCGGTCTCCTGGCGACGGGCGCGCTCTGACCACGACGTGCGACCTCGCGGTCGTCGGGCTCGGGCCCGCCGGCCGCGCCCTCGCGCACCGCGCCGCCGCGGCCGGACTCACCGTCACGGCCATCGACCCGCACCCGGACCGGCCGTGGTCGCCCACCTACGCGGCGTGGACGGACGAGTTGCCGGCCTGGCTCGGCCCCCACATCCTGCGGGCGACCAGTCGCCGTCCGCACGTCTTCGGTACGCGCGCGCACGTGCTGGACCGCCCGTACGCCGTGCTCGACAACGCCGCGCTGCACCGCCGCCTCGACCTGTCCGAGGCCCGCGTGGTGCGCGGCACCGCCGCCACCGTGTCGCCGGACGAGATCGCGGTGCAGGGCGGGCCCGACATTCGTGCACACCGGGTGATCGATGCGCGCGGGCTGCGCCCGGACCCCGCGCTGGCCGAGCAGACGGCGTTCGGGATCGTGCTGCCGTCGGCGGCGGCGGCACCGGCGATGGACGGTGCGGACTGCTGGTTCATGGACTGGCGGCGCGACAACGGGACGTCCGCCGACGATCCGCCGTCGTTCCTGTACGCGGTCCCGTTGGGCGCCGACACCGTTCTGCTCGAGGAGACGTGTCTGGTGGGGCGCCCAGGTCTACCGCTGGACGAGCTGCGTCGCCGCCTCGACGCGCGCCTGCTCCGCCGCGGCGTCGAGCCCCCCGCCAACCTCGAGGTGGAGCACGTCCGGTTCCCCGTGCAGGCGCCGCCGGACCGCGCCCGAACGACCGCGTTCGGGGCCCGGGCCGGATTGATCCACCCGGGCACCGGCTTCAGCGTCGCGGCGTCGCTGTCGGCCGTCGACGACGTCGTGGCCGCGCTCGTGACCGGCACCGACCCGGGGACGGCATTGTGGCCGCGGCGGGCCCGCGCCGTGCGGACGTTGCGCGAGATCGGGCTGTCGGCGCTGCTCCGGTTGGAGACCGCACGCACCGCCGCGTTCTTCGACGCCTTCTTCACACTCCCGGTGCGCCGGCAGCGGGCGTACCTGTCGGGGCGCGACGACGTCACCGGCACCGCCGCGGCGATGTGGACGCTGTTCCGGGCGGCCCCGATGCCGGTCCGCCGGACGCTGGCGTCGGCCGGCGTCCGGCGGTGGTGAGATCAGGACCCGAGCGAACCCGTTGGGATCCACGACGGCAGCGGACCGAGCGATCCGGTCGCGGGCGCCGCGGTCTTCGCCAACGGCGCACCGTCGAGGTCGGCGGGCTGCGCGACACCGAGATTGGCCAGGACGGTCGGCGCGATGTCCGCGATGGTGTACCCGTCGTCGGTGGCGCCGGGCAGGTAACCCGGTCCGCGCGCGATCACGAACGTCGACGCCTCCGCGGCACTCTGGCCGCCGTGGCCACCCGCGGGCTTGTGCCCGTGATCGGCGGTGACGAGGATCGTCCACTTCTCACCGGTCGACTTGCTCCGTGCGTCGACCGCACCGACGATCTTGCCCACCTCGGCGTCGACCCGCTCGAGTGCCGGCACGTACTCCGGTCCGGCGGTGCCCGACGAGTGTCCGGCCCCGTCGACCTGATCGAGCTGGGTGAACACGAAGTCCGGTCCGTTGGACGTGATCTCGGCGGCCACCGCGGTCGCGGTCGCCGCGTCCGTGGCCGCCTCGCTGCCGGCGCCGGGCGTGGTCGCGACGACGTCGGCGTCGGGGTTCCCGGAACCGGCGATGGTGGCGATCCCGCCCCACGTCGAGATCGACGCGGTACGCAGCTCCGGCTTCGCCTGCTCGATGCGGGTGAACGCGGTCGGGTACCGGTCGTAGCGCGAGCCGTCGAAGGAGTTGTCGACCACGCCGTGCTTGGTGTGCCAGACGCCGGTGAGGATCGTCGACCAGGACGGGCCGGAAATGGTGGGGTGGCCCAGGATCGACGACTGGCCACTGGTGCCCTCGGCGATCAGCCGGTGCAGATTGGGCGTGTTCGCCGACTTCACCTGGTCGAGCATCGTGCCGTCCAGGCCGATGACGACGGTCTTGGTGACGGCGGCGGGGGCAGCGGCCGCGGTGCCGGCACTCGCGGTGGCGACGCCGGCCACGAGCGTGCCCGCGGCGAGGAGCAGGGACAGGGACTGGGGAACTGTGATGGTGTTGGTCACGGCACCCACACTGGATCGGCCTAGACCAATTGTCGCCCTTTGTCGCAACTGTTGTGACAACGTTCGCCGGGGGTTCGTCCACGTCGCCGCACGGCCGCCGGTCGGTCGCCGGGTAGTCGGCGAAATGTCTCGAGATGGTGATGATCTCCGCTGCGTACCGCGCGCGCCGACGCCGGCTGGGCGATAGTGGGGACATGCGATCAATCTGGAAGGGTTCCATTGCGTTCGGGCTGGTCAACGTGCCGGTCAAGGTGTACTCCGCCACGGAGGACCACGACATCCGCTTCCACCAGGTCCACGCCAAGGACGGGGGCCGGATCAAGTACAACCGCGTGTGCAGTGAGTGCGGCCAGACGGTGCAGTTCGCCGATATCGACAAGGCGTACGACTCCGACGAGGGCGACCGCGTCATCCTCACCGACGAGGACTTCGAGAAGCTCCCCGCGGCCGAGAAGCACGAGATCCCCGTGCTGCAGTTCGTGCCGACCGAACAGATCGATCCGATCCTGTTCGAGAAGAGCTACTACCTGGAGCCGGACTCGTCGTCCCCCAAGGCGTACGTGCTGCTCGCGAAGGCGCTGGCGCAGACCGATCGCACCGCCCTCGTCCACTTCACGCTCCGGCAGAAGACCCGGCTGGCGGCGCTGCGCGAGCGCGACGGGGTGCTGGTGATCCAGACGCTGTTGTGGCCCGACGAGGTGCGCGCCGCGGAGTTTCCGTCCCTCGACGACGCCGAGGAGCCCAAGGCCAAGGAGCTCAAGATGGCGGGCACACTGGTCGAGAGCATGGCCGACGACTTCGATCCCACCGAGTTCACCGACGACTACCAGATCGAGCTGCGCCAGCTCCTCGACGAGGCGATCGCCAGTGGCGGCAAGAAGGTCATCCCCGCGGCCGAGCACGCGGAGGGCGGCGAGGACGCCGAGGTGGTCGACCTGGTGGCGGCGCTGCAGCGCAGCCTCGACGCGGCGGGCGAGGAGGTCAAGCCCGCACCGAAGAAGAAGGCTCCCGCGCGCCGCAAGCGCGCGTAGGTGCCCTACCGGCGGCCGGGCCGGTCGACGAAGGCGTGCAGGTAGCGCCTGGTCATCAGCGTCTGGACGACGCGGGCGACCGGGTCACCCAGGCGGGTGTACCACCGTCCCGGCCGGGAGAACGTGGTGATGACGGCACGCACCTCGCCGTCGTCGTCGCGTTCGACGCAGAAGCGTTCCTCCCCCGACTCCGGGTGGCCCGGGAGGGTGCCGTACGCGAAGCCGCGCCGGTTCGGCTCGTCGATCACGTAGACGACCCGGCACGGGATGGTGAAGCCGAACCACCGCAACACGACCGTGGTGCCCACCTTCACCGTCGGCGACTCGGCGTCGACGCGCAGACCGGCCCGCCGGTGCACCTGCCAGTGCATCAACGCGTCGGACGCGGCGAGGAACGTGTCCTCACCGCGTCCGAGACGAAGCGACTCCCGTAGGTGGCGGTATCCCGCCGGCAGCTCCCCTGCGGTGGCGCCGACCTCGCTGTAGGTCAGTTCCGGGGCCACGGGAGAGTCCTGCCTAGACCGTGAACCCGAGCGCGCGCAACTGCTCGCGACCGTCGTCGGTGATCTTGTCCGGGCCCCACGGGGGCATCCACACCCAGTTGATCCGGAGCTCGTCGCACAGGCTGCTGTTGACCAGCGCCCGCTTGGACTGCTCCTCGATGACGTCGGTCAGCGGGCACGCCGCCGAGGTCAGCGTCATGTCGAGTTGTACGACGTCGATGCCGTTCTCGTCGATCTCCTTGAAGTCGTAGACCAGACCGAGGTCGACGACGTTGATGCCGAGCTCGGGGTCGACGACGTCACGCATCGCCTCCTCGAGCTCGTCGAGCCGCTCCGGAGTGAGCGTGGCGCCGTACTCGCCGACCGCCGTCTCCTGCTGCGGGTTCTGGGCCTGCTCGGCCTGGGTGTCCGTCATGATGTCCGTCCTCCGGTTCGGGCCAGGTCGTTCTCGGAATCGCCGTCCACAATTCGAACAACGGCGTCCTTGAAAGCCATCCATCCCAGCAGCGCGCACTTGACGCGGGCCGGGTACTTCGACACCCCACTGAACGCGATGCCGTCGCCGATCACGTCCTCGTCGCCCTCGACGGTGCCGCGGCTGCTCACCATCTCGTTGAAGGCGTCGACGGTACGCAACGCCTCGTCGAGCGGCATGCCGACGATCTGGTCGAACAGCACCGACGTCGACGCCTGGCTGATCGAGCAGCCCTGACCGTCGTACGAGATGTCGGCGACCACAGGGCGCCCGTCCGCACCGTCGGTGAGGTGCGCGCGCAACGTGATCTCGTCACCGCACGTGGGGTTGACGTGGTGCACCTCGGCACCGAACGGGTCGCGCAGACCGCGCCCGTGCGGGTGCTTGTAGTGGTCGAGGATCACTTCCTGGTACATCTGCTCGAGTCGCACCGTCAGTTCCCTCCCGTCACGCCGAAGAACTCCTGGGCGCGTCGGATGCCGGCGACCAGCACGTCGACCTCGTCGAGCGTGTTGTACAGCGCGAACGACGCCCGCGCGGTCGCGGCGATGCCGAACCGCTGGTGCATCGGCCAGGCGCAGTGGTGCCCGACGCGCACCGCGACACCCTCGTCGTCGAGGACCTGCCCCAGGTCGTGGGCGTGGATGCCGTCCACCAGGAAGGACACGGCGGAGCCGCGGTCCAGGCCGTCGGTCGGACCGACGATCCGGACGCCGTCGATGCCTGCGAGACCCTCGAGCGCCGCGGTCACCAGCATGTGCTCGTGTTGCGCGACGGCATCCATGCCGATGTTCTCGAGGTACTTCACGGCGGCACCGAGACCGACGACCTGTGAGGTCATCGGCACCCCGGCCTCGAACCGCTGCGGCGGCGGCGCGTAGGTGCTGCCCTCCATCGTGACGGTCTCGATCATCGAGCCGCCGGTGATGAACGGCGGCATAGACGCCAGCAGCTCCCGGCGCCCGTACAGCACACCCACACCGGACGGCCCGAGCATCTTGTGTCCCGAGAACGCCGCGAAATCGACACCGAGCGAACGGAAGTCGACGGCTTGGTGCGGCACCGACTGGCACGCGTCGAGCACGGTGACCGCGCCGACGGCCTGCGCGCGGCGGACCAGTTCGGCGACCGGCGAGATCGCGCCCGTCACGTTGGACTGGTGCGTGAACGCGACGACCTTCACCTTGTCGGTGAGTTCGAGCGAGTCGAGGTCGATGCGCCCGTCGTCGGTGATGCCGTACCAGCGCAGCGTGGCCCCGGTCCGACGCGCGAGTTCCTGCCACGGAACGAGATTCGCGTGGTGCTCGAGCTCGGTGACCACGATCTCGTCGCCGGGGCCGACGGCCTTGGCGAAGCGATCGTCCCCGAATACGTAGGCGACCAGGTTGAGCGACTCGGTCGCGTTCTTCGTGAACACCAACTCGTCCGGGGCGGCGCCGACGAACGACGCGATCGCCGCCCGCGCGCCCTCGTACGCGTCGGTGGCTTCCTCGGCCAGCTGATGCGCACCGCGGTGGACCGCGGCATTGCACGTGGTCAGGAAGTCCCGCTCGGCGTCGAGCACCTGCACCGGACGCTGCGAGGTCGCGCCCGAATCCAGGTACACCAAGGGCTTTCCATCGCGCACGGTCCGCCCCAGGATCGGAAAGTCCTCCCGGATCCTGGTGACGTCCAGCGCAGCCGCCGTGGTGGTGGTCATCGCGGTTACGCTCCCGCCGCGGCCTGGGTGAAGCGCACGTAGCCGTTGGCCTCGAGCTCGTCGGCGAGCTCCGCGCCACCGGACTCGACGATCTGGCCGCCCACGAACACGTGCACGAAATCCGGCTTGATGTACCGCAGGATGCGCGTGTAGTGCGTGATCAGCAGGATCCCGCCGTCCTCGCGCTCCTTGTAGCGGTTGACGCCCTCGGAGACCACGCGCAGCGCGTCGACGTCGAGGCCGGAGTCGGTCTCGTCGAGTATCGCGATCTTCGGCTTGAGCAGGCCGAGCTGCAGAATCTCGTGGCGCTTCTTCTCGCCGCCCGAGAAGCCCTCGTTGACGCTGCGGTCGCCGAAGGTGGAATCGATGTCGAGTTCGCCCATCGCCTCCTTGACCTCCTTGACCCAGTGGCGCAGCTTGGGGGCCTCGCCACGGACCGCGGTGGCCGCGGTGCGGAGGAAGTTCGACATCGAGACGCCGGGCACCTCGACGGGGTACTGCATCGCCAGGAACAGGCCGGCGCGGGCACGCTCGTCGACGCTCATCTCGAGGACGTTCTCGCCGTCGAGGGTGATCGAGCCCGACGTCACCACGTACTTGGGGTGACCGGCGATCGCGTACGACAGGGTGGACTTGCCGGAACCGTTGGGGCCCATGATGGCGTGCGTCTCGCCCGAGCGGACGGTCAGGTTCACACCCTTGAGGATGTTGATCGGCTCGGCGTTCTCGTCCGAGTTGGCGACGTCGACGTGCAGGTCGCGGATTTCAAGCGTAGACATTCGATTTCCTATACGGGTATCGGCGAAGTATCGGGAAAGGGCGACGAACCGGGTCAGGCACCGACCGCGGCCAGTTCGGCCTCGACGGCGGCCTCGAGTCGCTCGCGCACCTCGGGGACCGCGATGCGGTTGATGATCTCGTGGAAGAAGCCACGCACGACCAGCCGTCGGGCCTGGTCCTCGGGAATGCCCCGGGCGCGCAGGTAGAACAGCTGCTCGTCGTCGAATCGTCCCGTGGCGCTGGCGTGCCCGGCGCCGACGATCTCGCCGGTCTCGATCTCGAGGTTGGGCACCGAGTCGGCGCGGGCGCCGTCGGTGAGCACCAGGTTGCGGTTGAGCTCGAACGTGTCGGTGCCCTCCGCCTCGGCGCGGATCAGCACGTCGCCGATCCAGACGGTGTGCGCGTCCGGCTTGCCCGACGTCGGATCGCCCTGCAGCGCACCCTTGTACACGACGTTCGACTTGCAGTGCGGCTGCGAGTGGTCCACCAGCAGCCGGTGCTCGAAGTGCTGACCGGCGTCGGCGAAGTACAGGCCGAGAAGTTCGGCGTCGCCGCCGGGGGCCGCGTACTTGACCGTCGGGGTGATGCGGACCAGGTCGCCGCCCAGGCTCACCGACGTGTACCGCAGCACCGCGTCACGTCCGAGCAGCGCGTGGTGCGCGGCCGTGTGGACGGCGTCGTCGGCCCAGTCCTGCACCGCGACCACCGTGAGCGACGCGCTGTCGCCGAGCACGAACTCGACGTTCTCGGCGTAGGTTCCGCTGCCCTTCTGGTCGAGCACGACGGTCGCCTTCGCGAACTCCGCGAGCCGGACCTGCAGGTGGCCGAACGCGACCTCACCCTCGCCGGGGCCGGTGACCCGGATGTGCACCGGACCGGCCACCTCGGTCTCCGGTCCGACGGACACGACCGTCGCGGACTCGAACGACGAGTACGCCTGTGCCGCAACCCGGTCGAACGGAACGCCGCCCTGGCCGAGCCGGGCGTCGTCGCGACCGACGGTCTCGACGGTCACGTCACCGGCGACCTCCACGGTCGCGTTCCCGGACGCGACGGCGGTGCCGTCGTGCAGGCCGCGCAGGCGGCGCAGCGGCGTGAACCGCCATGCCTCGTCGCGGCCGCCGGGGACCTCGAACGCATTGACGTCGAACGAGGTGAAGACCTCACCCTTGTTGGTGGCCGGGCCGGCGTTCTCGCCGGCCGCGGCACCCTGCACTCCCGTCACCGGCGCACTCCGCGTCATCTCTCCCGTCGCTTCGTTCGCCACTTAGCCCACGGCCCCTTCCATCTGCAGTTCGATCAGGCGGTTGAGCTCGAGGGCGTACTCCATCGGCAGCTCCTTGGCGATGGGCTCGACGAACCCGCGCACCACCATGGCCATGGCCTCGTCCTCGGTCAGTCCGCGGCTCATGAGGTAGAACAACTGGTCGTCGCTGACCTTCGACACCGTCGCCTCGTGGCCCATCGTGACGTCGTCCTCGCGGACGTCGACGTACGGGTAGGTGTCCGAGCGGCTGATCTGGTCGACCAGCAGGGCGTCGCACTTGACGGTCGCCTTCGACCCGTGCGCCCCCTTGTTGACCTGGACCAGACCGCGGTACGACGCGCGACCGCCGCCGCGGGCCACCGACTTCGACACGATCGTCGACGACGTGTGCGGCGCCAGGTGCAGCATCTTCGCGCCGGTGTCCTGGTGCTGGCCCTCGCCGGCGAACGCCACCGAGAGCACCTCACCGCGGGCGTGCTCGCCCATCATCCACACGGCCGGGTACTTCATCGTCACCTTGGAACCGATGTTGCCGTCGATCCATTCCATCGAGCCGCCCGCCTCGACCTTGGTGCGCTTGGTCACCAGGTTGTAGACGTTGTTCGACCAGTTCTGGATCGTCGTGTAGCGGCAGTGGCCGCCCTTCTTGACGATGATCTCGACGACCGCCGAGTGCAGCGAGTCGGACTTGTAGATCGGGGCGGTGCAACCCTCGACGTAGTGCACGGAGGCACCCTCGTCGACGATGATGAGCGTGCGCTCGA
Source organism: Rhodococcus sp. SGAir0479 (assembly GCF_005484805.1). Lineage (NCBI taxonomy): Bacteria > Bacillati > Actinomycetota > Actinomycetes > Mycobacteriales > Nocardiaceae > Rhodococcus > Rhodococcus sp. SGAir0479. The sequence goes on along the minus strand of NZ_CP039432.1, from coordinate 1,467,923 downwards.
ACTGGCCCATGTTCTCGGTGTTGATCCGGAAGTAGGCCTGCAGCGGGATGTCGACGTGGACCCCCGGCGGCACGTAGATGAACGACCCACCGGACCAGACGGCGGTGTTGAGCGCCGAGAACTTGTTGTCACCGGCCGGGATCACGGTGCCGAAGTACTCGCGGAACAGCTCCGGGTGCTCACGCAGACCCGAGTCGGTGTCGAGGAAGATCACGCCCTGCGACTCGAGGTCCTCGCGGATCTGGTGGTAGACCACCTCGGACTCGTACTGCGCCGCGACACCGGCGATCAGGCGCTGCTTCTCCGCCTCGGGGATGCCCAGCTTGTCGTACGTGTTCTTGATGTCCTCGGGCAGCTCGTCCCAGCTCGCGGCCTGCTTCTCCGTGGACCGCACGAAGTACTTGATGTTGTCGAAGTCGATGCCCTCGAGGTTCGAACCCCAGTGCGGCATCGGCTTCTTGTCGAAGGTCTTGAGCGCACGGAGCCGGATGTCGAGCATCCAGTCGGGCTCGTTCTTCTTCGCGGAGATGTCCCGCACGACGTCCTCGGACAGCCCACGCTGCGCGCTGGCACCGGCGACGTCGGAATCCGACCAGCCGTATCCGTACGTGCCCAGCGAGGCGATCGTCTCCTCCTGGGAGAGTGGCGCCTCGGGTGTCACCTGGTCTGGTGTGACTGTCATGCGAGCTCCTTCCGGAGTCTTGTTGCGTACCGGTGTGAGCTGTTCACCGGAGAGAACATCTATGGGGTCTTTCGGGGTAACGCGAGCGGAACGTGGGTGGTGCAGGCGCAGTCGCCGTTCGCGATGGTCGCCAGCCGTTGGACGTGGCGCCCGAGCAGTTCGGTGAACGCCCGCTGCTCGGCCTCGCACAGTTCGGGGAACTCCTCGGCGACGTGCGACACCGGGCAGTGGTGCTGACAGATCTGCACGCCGTTGCCGACCGGGCGAATCGAGGCCGCGAAGCCCGCCGAGGTGAACGCGTCCGCGATCTCCTCCGCCGTCGACTCCACAGCGGTCGGTTCGTCGTCCCGGACCGGAGCGACGGCACCGACGATGGACTGCACCCGACGGCGGGCGAAGTCCTCGATCGCCGCGTCGCCGCCGATCTCGCGGAGCTGGCGCATCGCGGCGCCGGCGAGATCGTCGTAGGTGTGCCCGAGCTTGCCCCGGCCGGCCGCCGTGATCTGGAACAGTTTCGCGGGGCGTCCGCGTCCCCGCTGCCGCCAGCTGGCCGCACTGGCCTCCTGCGCCTCACCGGCTTCGATGAGGACATCGAGATGCCGGCGGACACCGGCCGCACTGAGGCCCAACCGCGCGCCGATATCGGTGGCCGAGATCGGGCCCTCCTCGACGAGGAGCTGGACGATCGCGGCTCGGGTGTGACCCTCGTGCGGTCCGGTCACCGGCAGCGACGAATTGACGCCGGACTGCGCAGGCGTCTGACCTGCGCCTTCCTGACGCAAACGGCGGGTCGCTTCCGATTTCACAACACCAGTGTGACGGAATTCGTCGCCCCGGTCCACGAAGGGTCCCCTGTGTAATAGAGCCCACACCGAGTGTGAACCCTCACGATCGGGGTGCTCGGGGCATATCGCGCGCCCCGCTACGCTGCTCCGTGTGCCGCAGACCGAGATGGATCACGAGTCGGACGCCCCGGCTCGATCCGGGGTCGATCGGGCGAAGGCGTTCGCCAAGCGCGCGCTCGGCGTCGACGGGCGCTCCCCGCGTCCGTCGGTAGCCGACGCGCTCCACGGGGACGAAGCGGAGGCACCGGGCCTCGACGCCCGCGAGAACCGGCAGCTGCACTGGATCCGGCTGTTCGGCGCGACCGGCGCCGTGCTCATGGCGATCGGCGCGCTCGGCGCGGGCGCGCAGCCGGTCCTGCAGAACCCGGTGGCAGGCCTGCGCGTGCTCGGCCTGCCCGCTCGGATGGGCAGTTCCACGCTGGCCATGGCGATGACCGGCACTGTCATGGTGGTGCTGGCCTGGCTGCTGCTCGGGCGGTTCGCCGTGGGCAGCATGCGCGGCGGCCGGGCGCTGCGTCAGCTCAGCCGTTCCCAGCTCGACCGCACCCTGCTGCTGTGGACGATCCCGCTCACCGTCGCACCGCCCATGTTCAGCCGCGACGTGTACTCGTACCTGGCCCAGAGCGAGATCACCGCCCGCGGCCTCGACCCGTACGAGATCGGTCCCGCCGGCGCCCTCGGCGTCGACCACGTGCTGACCCGCACCGTGCCGAACATCTGGCGCGACACCCCGGCCCCCTACGGCCCGCTGTTCCTGTGGATGGGGCGCGGGATCACGTGGCTCACCGGCGACAACATCGTGGCCGGAATCTTCCTGCACCGGCTGCTCGCCCTCGCGGGCGTCGGCATGATCGTGTGGGCGCTGCCGCGACTGGCCCGACGCTGCGGCGTCTCGAGCGTGAGCGCGCTGTGGCTCGGCGCCGCGAACCCGCTGGTGCTCTTCCATCTGGTGGCCGGCATCCACAACGAGGCCCTCATGATCGGGCTCATGCTCGCGGGCGTCGAGCTGGCGTTGCGCGCGGTGGAGGGAACCGGCCCGATCCGCGGGCGCGCGCTCGTCCTACTGCTGGCGGGCGCGACGCTCGTCGCGTTGTCGTCGACGATCAAGATCCCGTCGCTGCTGGCTCTCGGTTTCGTGGGCATGGCGCTCGCCCGTCGCTGGGGGGCCAATCTCAAGGCGCTGGTGTCGGCGGCACTGCTGTTGGGCGCCGTGACGGTCGCCGTGACGGTCTTCGTCAGTATCGCGAGCGGGCTCGGCATGGGGTGGACGCAAACCCTCGGAACGGCCACCGAGGTGCGCAGTTGGATGTCGGTGCCCACGCTGCTGGGCCTCGGCACCGGCCTGGTCGGGGTGCTGCTCGGCCTCGGCGACCACACCACCGCGGTGCTCAGCCTCACCCGGCCCATCGCGTCGCTGATCGCGGCGTTCATCACGCTGCGCATGCTGGTGGCCGTGCTGGTCGGCCGGATCCACCCGGTCGGGGCGCTGGGCGTGTCCCTCGGCGCGATCGTGCTGCTGTTCCCGGTGGTGCAGCCGTGGTATCTGCTGTGGGCGGTGATCCCGCTCGCCGCCTGGGCCACACGCCCGGTCTTCCGGATCCCGACGATCGCATTCTCGTCGTTCGTCAGCGTCATCCTCATGCCCAACGGCGCCGAGTACGAGCCGTTCATGATCGTGCAGGCCGCGGTGGCCACCGCCATCGCCAGCATCGTGCTGATCATCGCCACACGTAATCGGCTGCTCTGGCGTCCGCAGCCCGGGACCACCGCACAGGCCTGATCGGTCCGGGGCTTAGGCTGGTACATCGTGATTGTCAGCGCGTCGGAGACGACGTCACGCAAGGGTTCACCCGCGGTACAGCTCAGCGGCGTCGTCAAGTCGTTCGGCACGGTCCGCGCCGTGGACGCACTCGATCTGACCCTCGAACGAGCGCAGGTGCTGGCCCTGCTCGGCCCCAACGGCGCGGGCAAGACCACCACGGTCGAGATGTGTGAGGGCTTCGTCTCCCCCGACGCCGGGTCCGTCCGTGTCCTGGGCCTCGACCCGATCACCCAGTCCGCCGCGCTCCGGCCCCGCATCGGCGTCATGCTCCAGGGTGGCGGCGCCTACCCCGGCTCCAAGGCCGGCGAGATGCTCGACCTCGTCGCGTCCTACTCCGCCGACCCGCTCGACCCGGAATGGTTGCTGCGCAGCCTCGGGTTGCAAGACGCCCGCCGCACGCCCTACCGCCGGCTCTCGGGCGGGCAGCAGCAGCGGCTCGCGCTCGCGTGTGCGCTCGTGGGCCGCCCCGAACTGGTGTTCCTCGACGAACCGACCGCCGGGCTCGACGCCCAGGCGCGACTGCTCGTGTGGGAACTGATCGACGCGCTGCGCCGCGACGGGGTCAGCGTGCTGCTGACCACCCATCTGATGGACGAGGCCGAGGAACTGGCCGACGAACTGGTCATCATCGACCACGGCCGGATCGTCGCGTCGGGCACGCCGTCCGAAGTGACCCGCACGGGCGCCGAGGGCCGGCTCAGCCTGGTGGCCCCGGCGGGACTGGACCTGGCACCGCTGCAGGCCGCGCTGCCGACCGACTTCCAGGTGCAGGAGACCGCACCCGGCGACTACGTCGTGCGCGGCACGATCGACCCGCACGTGGTTGCCGCGGTGACGTCGTGGTGCGCAGGGCAGGACGCGCTGGCCACGGAGATCCGGGTCGACCAGCGCCGACTCGAGGACGTCTTCCTCGAACTCACGGGACGGGACCTCAGGGGATGAGCATGACGCACCACGACCGCCTCGCCGACAACCGCTTCGCCGACGGCACCTTCTCCCCGCGCCCGCAGCCGGCCCCGCCCGCCCGCATGCTGGCCGCGCAGACCCGGCTCGAACTGACGTTGCTGCTGCGCAACGGCGAGCAGCTGCTGATCACGATGTTCATCCCGATCACGCTGCTGATCGGCCTGACCTTGCTGCCGATCGGCGACTTCGGTACCGAGCGTGTCGACACCATCGTTCCGGCGGTGATGATGGTCGCCATCATGTCGACCGCCTTCACCGGTCAGGCGATCGCCGTCGGTTTCGACCGCCGGTACGGCGCGCTCAAACGCCTCGGCGCCACTCCCCTTCCGCGCTGGGGCATCATCGCCGGCAAGAGCGCCGCGGTCGTCATCGTGGTCGCGCTGCAGACCGTCCTGCTCGGCGCCATCGGTGCCGCGTTGGGGTGGCGGCCCAGCGCGCTGGGGCTCGTGCTGGGTGCGGTGGTGATCGCGCTGGGAACCGTGACCTTCGCCGCGCTCGGGCTGCTCCTCGGCGGCACGTTGCGCGCCGAGATCGTGCTGGCGCTCGCGAACATCCTGTGGTTCGCGATGGCCGGCGTCGGCAGCGTCGTCTTCGCCGACGATCTGCACGCGGGCGTGCGGGTGGGCGCCCAGCTGGTCCCGTCCGGCGCGCTCGCCCAGGCGCTCGAGGACGCCACCTCGGGCAGCATCAACATCGTGTGTGTCGCGATCCTCGCGGCGTGGGCGGCGGTGGCCGGGTTCGTGGCCACCCGCACGTTCAAATTCACCTGAGCCCCCCGCCGGTCCAGCCCGGTCTTTCGGCGCATGTCGGGCGAAACGCTCCCCCGAACGACCGTCCGGTACCACAATGGGCGCCGTGACCTTTCCCCCGATCAGCGGATTCCGTCGCACCTCCCTCGCTGCGTGCGGGGCGCTCGCGCTGGCCTTCGCGCCGATGACCGCCTCCGCCGACCCGGCCTGGGGGCCGCTGGCGCCGCCCAACCCGCACCTCGGTCCGGACGGCACCTCGACGATGCACGGCGACGCGGGCTCGTCCGACGCGACCGCACTGGCCGGCCCCGGTACCGGCCCGGTCTCGATCGCGCAGTATCCGCTCGCGTCCGCATGCCCCACGCTGCTGCAAGGAGCGGACGGCCTCGTCGTGGCCCTGTGCACGACGATGATCGGCCAGAACCCCACCGTGCACCTGCTGGACCCGGCCGCCTCGACGTTCCCCGTCGGCGGCACCCTCGCGCAGCTCCCGCTGACCAAGGGCAGCCTGCTCGGCGGCGTGTACGCCTACCTCGATTCCGCGGACCGGCTCGTCGTGGTCGACGGCACCCGGCACCTGCTCCGGATCGGGCACACGCAGGTGCACGGCAACTGGCAGCTGACCGTCGACTCCAGCGTCGACCTGACCTCGGCGATCCCGGACGGGGACAACGTCACCGGGCTCGCGCCCGACTGGGACGGCAACGTCTGGTTCGCAACCGGTGGCGGCATCGTCGGGACGGTCGACGCGGCCGGCACCGCGCGCACGGTCGCACTCCCCGAGGGCGAGCAGGTGCAGAACAGCATCTCCACCTCGGTCGACGGCACCGCCGTAGCCACGACGCACGCCACCTACCATCTGGGCGCCGGGCCGGACGCGCAGCCGTACATCGACTGGCGGCGGCCGTACGACCGCGGTTCCGCCCGCAAGCCCGGGCAGCTCAGTTGGGGCACCGGCTCCACTCCCACCTACTTCGGCCCCGTCACCGGCTCGGAGTACATGACGATCGTCGACAACGCCGACGGACAGGTCAACCTGCTCGTGTACCGGTCCGCCACCGGCGACGAGATCTGCAAGGAGCCCGTACTGCCCCCGGGTGACGCCGCCGGCAGCAGCAGCGGATCGGCCGGGAGCCTGTCGGGCAGCGTGAGCGGCAGCACCGGGTCCGGCAGCGGCAGCGAGAACTCGCCCATCGGCATCGGCCGCTCGGTGTTCGTCGCGAGCACTTACGGCTACCCGTACCCGACGGTCCCCGCCGGCGCCGGCCCCGCGGTGCCCCCGTCGGCGCCGTTCCGCGGCGGCATGACGCGGGTAGACGTCGACGCCGACGGCCAGGGTTGCACGACGGTGTGGCAGAACCAGGTCCGCAGCGCGGCCGTACCGCACCTGTCCATCACCGACGGGAACATCTACACCATGGTCCGGGAGGGGCTCGACGTGACGACGCCCCTGGACGGCTTCGCCTACGCCGTCGTCGACCCCGGGACCGGAGCGGTGAAGACCACGAGAACGGTGACCGGGACCCTGCTGGGCGACACCCTCCAGATGTCGGCGCTGGTCACCGCCGACGGCAGGTACATGCAGGGCACCATCTCGGGCATCGTCTCGGTCGAGCCCGCCGGCAGCGGCTCGGGCGGGTCGGCGGGTTCGTGACGTGCACCTCGGGCGCTGTCCCGGACCCGCCCCGGACCTGCACGTTTCCGGAGGGCAACGGAACCCCAACTACACCACGTAGTGGACGGCCCTCTACCATCGTGGCGTGCTGTATCGCGGGTTTGTGAACCTGGTCAACCGACTGCCGCTGCCGTCCCTGGCGGTCCAGAAGTGGATCGCCGTCGCGGTGATCGTCTCGCAGGGCGGCATCGCGGTCACCGGCTCGGTGGTCCGGGTGACCGCGTCCGGTCTGGGCTGCACCACGTGGCCGCAGTGCTACCCGGGCAGCTTCGTCCCGACGTCGTCGTCGACCGCGCCGTGGTTCCACCAGGCCATCGAGTTCGGTAACCGCCTGCTCACCTTCCTGGTGGTCGCGACGGCCGCCGCCGTGGTGCTGGCCGTCACCCGCGCCGCACGGCGGCGGGAGGTGCTGGTCTACGCGTGGCTGATGCCGCTGTCGACCGTCGCGCAGGCCGTCCTCGGCGGCATCACCGTGCTCACCGGACTGCTCTGGTGGACTGTTGCGCTGCATCTGCTGGTCTCGATGGCGATGGTGTGGCTGTCGGTAATGCTGTACCACAAGATCGACCAGCCCGACGGCGGTGTCGAGATCACCACGGTGCCCCGGCCGCTGAGCCGGCTCACCGCGCTCACCGGCGTCGCTCTCGCGGGCACCCTCGTCGCCGGAACCATGGTGACCGGGGCGGGACCGCACGCGGGCGACAAGAACCCCGAACGCACGGTCGAACGCCTCGATCTCGACATCACGAACCTGGTGCACCTGCACGCCGAACTGCTGGTCGGCTACCTGGCGCTGCTGGTCGGCCTCGGATTCGGGCTGTACGCCGTCGGTGCGAGCGCCGCGGTGAAGCTGCGGCTGAAGGTCGTCATCGCGCTGGTCGTCGCGCAGGCCTGCGTGGGCCTCGTGCAGTTCTGGACGCACGTGCCCGCCGCGCTCGTCACGATCCACGTGGCCCTCGCCGGCGCCTGCACCGCCGCGACCGCCGCCCTGTATGCCGCCGGCCGCATCCGCGTGCCCGCCGCGGACCGGACCGAGACCGAGGCCGTCGCACCGGCCTGACCTCCCGCACGAACGCCGAAGGCCGGGGCTCCTGCGTCACCGCAGGGGCCCCGGCCTTCCGTCGTGTCAGATCTCGTTGCGTGCCTTCGGGAACCGCGTCTGGTGGGCGACCCAGCCCGCCATCTTCGCGATGTGACCCTTGCGTGGGGTGGCGACGCTCGTCAGGGCGCGGTCCCACTCGGAGACGGTGATCTCGTCGAAGGACTCGACCACGGCGTTCGCGACGGCGACGTTGTCGACCACCTGGTCACCGAGGATGCCGTCGGCGCCGACGAGCGTGATCCGCACGCCCGCGCGGCCCACGGGCTGGATGACCGCGCTGGCGGATCCACCGTGCTCGGAGAGGAACTTGCGGATGGCGGCGACCGTGCCCGAGGGCAGGACCGGGGCCGCAGCGGTGCTCTGGGTATCGGTGCTCATGAGCTCAGACTACTGTGCGGAACGCGAACGACCGCGCCGACCGTCCCGCCGCTCGGCGCCGCGTGCGGTGTACAACGAGAGCATGCGCGCAATCGTGGTATCCGAGCACGGCGGTCCCGAGGTCCTCGCCCCCACGGAGGTGCCGGCCCCGGCGCCCGGCCCGGGCGAGTTACTGGTGGCCACCGAGGCGATCGGGATCAACTTCATCGACACCTACTTCCGCAACGGCACCTACTCCCGCGAGCTGCCGTACGTGCCCGGCGACGAGGGCACCGGCGTGGTGGAGGCCGTGGGCGCCGACGTCACCGAGTTCGGTGTGGGCGACCGGGTGGCGTGGGCCGCGGCCCCGGGCAGCTACGCGGAGAAGGTCGTCGTTCCTGCCGCCGTTGCGGTGGACGTCCCCGACGGGGTGGCCCCGGAGCTGGCGGCGTCGGCGCTGCTGCAGGGCATGACCGCGCACTACCTGATCGAGTCCGCGTATCCGGCGCGTTCGGGCGAGACGGTGCTCGTGCACGCGGGCGCCGGCGGCGTGGGTCTGCTGTTGACCCAGCTGGCCGCCGCCAAGGGCGTCAAGGTGATCACCACCGTCTCCACGGACGAGAAGGAGGCGTTGTCGCGGGAGGCGGGCGCCTGGCGGGTGCTGCGGTACGGCGACGGGCTCGCCGACAAGGTCCGGGAGCTGACCGGCGGCGAGGGCGTCGCCGCCGTCTACGACGGCGTCGGCAGGGACACCTTCGACGCGAGCCTCGACGCGCTGCGCATCCGCGGCACGCTGGTGCTGTTCGGTGCCGCGAGCGGCCCCGTCCCGCCGTTCGACCTGCAGCGCCTCAACGCCGCGGGCTCGCTGTTCGTGACGAGGCCGACGCTCGCCCACTACGTCCGCCATCGCGAGGAGCTCACCTGGCGGGCGGGAGCGGTGCTCGACGCGATCGCGGCGGGGACGCTGAAGCTGCGCGTGGGCGGGAGCTATCCCCTGGATCGGGCGGAGCAGGCGCACCGGGATTTGGAGGGCCGCCGGACCACCGGCTCCGTCGTGCTGACGCCCTAGAGACGTGACGAGGGCCCCGGTCGAATCCGACCGGGGCCCTCGTCACTGCGCAGGTCAGAAGTAGCCGGCGATCGTGCTCCAGCCGAGGACCGAGTCCACCGCGAGGCCGCAGCACACGACCGCGAGGTAGTTGTTGGACTGCAGGAACAGCTTGAGCGGCTTGACCGAGCCGCCGTTGCGGACGCTGTGGTTCAGCTGGTGCGCGACGAACAGGAACCAGGCGCCGGCGAGCAGCGTGACGATCGCGTAGATCCATCCGGCGGCCGGCACCAGCGCGAGCGACGCGAGGACCGTGGCCCACGTGTAGATGACGATCTGCTTGGTCACGTGCGTCTCGGAGGCGATGACCGGGAGCATCGGGACACCCGCGGCCTTGTAGTCCTCCTTGTAGCGCATCGCGAGCGCCCACGTGTGCGGCGGCGTCCAGAAGAAGATGATCAGGAACAGGACGACCGGCTCCCAGCTGAGCGAACCGGTGACGGCGGCCCAGCCGACCATGACGGGCATGCAGCCGGCCGCGCCGCCCCAGATCACGTTCTGCCACGTCCGGCGCTTGAGCACCATCGTGTACACGAGGACGTAGAACGCGATGGTCAGCACCACCAGGAAGCCGGCCAGCAGATTCGCGCGCCACCACAGCCAGGCGAACGACGCGATTCCGAGCGTCATACCGAACACGAACGCGTTCCGCGTGGGCACCGCCTGCCGCGCGAGCGGACGCAGCGCTGTGCGCTTCATCACCTTGTCGATGTCGGCGTCGACGACGCAGTTGAGCGAGTTCGCGCTCGCGGCGCCCATCCAGCCGCCGAAGAGCGTGCTCAGGATGAGGACGAGATCGATGTGCCCGCGATCGGCGAGCAGCATCGCGGGGATCGTCGCCACCAGCAACAACTCGATGACGCGCGGCTTCGTCAGCGCGACATACGCCAGGACCCGTGCGGTGACCCGGCCCCACGCCGTGGAGGTGTCCCGCACAGCCTTCGATTCGGAAGCGGATGCGTCGCCCGGGCTGCCGAAGCCGTGTCCGCTCGGCCTATGCCCTGTACGCACGCTTTCTCCTTGCCCCACGCGACTACATCCTCGCTGCCTACTGCACTACTACAACCGATGGTAGACGCCGGTCACCCGGCAACCGAATCGACCCGAATTGGGCGGCACACTAGGCTGGAGGCGCACAAGAGGCCCGCCAGCGCCGACAGCACCCTCCGGCTCCACGTACAACCATGTCAGGAGACATCTGCCCGTGTCGATCACAGACGAGATCCGCGTCCTCACCGAACCGGTCCACCCCAGCGACTGGACCGATCTGGACACCAAGGCCGTCGACACCGCCCGCGTCCTCGCCGCTGACGCCGTCCAGAAGGTCGGCAACGGACACCCGGGCACCGCGATGAGTCTTGCACCGCTCGCGTACACGCTGTTCCAGCGGGTCATGCGGCACGACCCGGCCGACGCGGACTGGATCGGACGCGACCGGTTCGTGCTCTCGTGCGGGCACTCGAGCCTGACGCTCTACATCCAGCTGTACCTCGCCGGCTACGGCCTCGAGCTCGACGACCTGAAGTCGCTGCGCACGTGGGGCTCCAAGACGCCCGGCCACCCCGAGCACGGTCACACCCGCGGCGTGGAGATCACCACGGGCCCGCTGGGGCAGGGCCTCGCGTCGGCGGTCGGCATGGCGATGGCGGCGCGGCGCGAACGCGGTCTGTTCGACCCGGACGCAGCTCCCGGCGAGAGCCCCTTCGATCACCACATCTACGTGGTCGCGTCGGACGGTGACATCCAGGAGGGCGTCACCTCGGAGGCGTCGTCGATCGCCGGTGTGCAGCAGCTGGGCAACCTGACGGTGATCTACGACGACAACAAGATCTCCATCGAGGACGACACGACGATCGCGCTGGGCGAGGACGTCGCCAAGCGGTACGAGGCGTACGGCTGGCACGTGCAGGTCGTCGAGGGCGGCGAGAACGTGGTCGCGATCGAGGAGGCGCTGCAGGCCGCCCGCGAGGTGACCGACCGCCCGTCGCTGGTGCTGCTGCGGACCATCATCGGTTACCCGGCGCCCAACAAGATGAACACCGGCGCCGCGCACGGCGCCGCACTCGGCGCGGACGAGGTGGCCGCCGTCAAGGAGGCCCTCGGTTTCGATCCCGAGCAGACGTTCGAGGTCGCCGACGCGGTGATCGCGCACACCCGCAAGGCGATCGACCGTGGCGTGCAGGCCCACAAGGAGTGGCAGCAGGCCTACGACGAGTGGGTGCAGCGCGCGCCCGAGGGCAAGAAGCTGCTCGACCGCCTGACCGGCCGGGACCTGCCCGAGGGGTGGGCCGAGGCGCTGCCGACGTGGGAGCCGGACGCCAAGGGCCTGGCCACCCGCAAGGCGTCCGCGGCGGTCCTCAACGCCGTCGGCCCGGTGCTGCCGGAGCTGTGGGGCGGCTCGGCGGATCTCGCCGAGAGCAACAACACCACGATCAAGGGCTCGGACTCCTTCGGTCCCGAGTCGATCTCCACCGACATGTGGACGGCCCAGCCGTACGGCCGGACCCTGCACTTCGGTGTCCGCGAGCACGCGATGGGCTCGATCCTCAACGGCATCGCGCTGCACGGCCCGACCCGCCCGTACGGCGGCACGTTCCTCGTCTTCAGCGACTACATGCGCCCGGCGGTGCGTCTGGCCGCGATCATGAAGACTCCGGTCACGTACGTCTGGACGCACGACTCGATCGGCCTCGGCGAGGACGGCCCGACGCACCAGCCGATCGAGCACCTCGCGGCGCTGCGCGCCATCCCGGGTCTGTACGTCGTCCGCCCGGGCGACGCCAACGAGACCGCGCACGCGTGGCGGGCCGTGCTCGAGAAGGGCGCGGACGAGGCCACGCGCGCCCCGGCGGGTCTGGCCCTGACCCGGCAGGATCTGCCGGTGCTCGAGGGCACCAGCTACGAGGGGGTCTCGCGCGGCGGGTACGTGCTGGCCGACGCGTCCACGGGCGCCCCGGAGGTCGTGCTGATCGCCACCGGCTCCGAGCTGCAGCTGGCCGTCGCGGCCCGCGAGAGCCTCGAGGCCGAGGGTGTGCCGACCCGCGTCGTCTCGATGCCGTGCGTCGAGTGGTTCGACGCCCAGGAGCAGTCGTACCGCGACGGCGTGATCCCCCCGACCGTCAAGGCCCGCGTCGCGGTCGAGGCCGGCACCGCGATGCCGTGGTACCGATTCGTCGGCGACGCCGGTGAGATCGTCTCGATCGATCACTTCGGCGCGTCCGCCGACTTCAAGACGCTGTTCCGTGAGTTCGGCATCACCGCCGAAGCCGTCACCGCGGCCGCGCAGCGTTCGCTCTCCCGAGTGAAGGGATGATGTACCCGATGACTCAGAACCCGAATCTGCAGAAGCTGTCCGAGGCCGGGGTGTCCGTCTGGCTGGACGACCTCTCCCGCGACCGCATCCAGCTGGGCAATCTCGCCGAGCTGATCAACACCCGCAGCGTGGTGGGTGTCACCACCAACCCGTCGATCTTCCAGGCCGCGCTGAGCAAGGGCCACGTCTACGACGCGCAGGTGCGGGAGCTCGCCGCGCAGGGCGCGGACGTCGAGGCGGCGATCCGTACCGTCACCACCGACGACGTGCGGGCCGCGTGCGACATCCTCGCCGGATCGTACGAGGCCAGCGGCGGCAAGGACGGCCGCGTGTCGATCGAGGTCGATCCGCGGATGGCCCACGACGCCGACCGCACCGCCGCGCAGGCCGTGGAGCTGTGGAAGATCGTCGACCGCCCGAATCTGTTCATCAAGATTCCCGCGACCGAGGCCGGGCTGCCCGCGATCACGAAGGTGCTCGGCGAGGGCATCAGCGTCAACGTCACGCTGATCTTCTCGGTCGAGCGCTACCGCAAGGTGATGGACGCCTACCTCGCGGGCTTGGAGGCGGCGAAGTCCGCCGGTCACGACCTGTCCCGGCTGCACTCGGTGGCCTCGTTCTTCGTCTCCCGCGTGGACACCGAGATCGACAAGCGGCTCGAGAAGATCGGTACGCCCGAGGCGTTGGCGCTGCGCGGTCGCGCGGCACTGGCGAACGCCCGGCTGGCGTACGACGCCTACCTGGAGGTGTTCGCCGGCGAGCGGTTCCGCGCGCTGGCGGAGGCGGGCGCCCACGTGCAGCGTCCGCTGTGGGCGTCGACCGGGGTGAAGAACCCGGAGTACCCCGACACCCTGTACGTCTCCGAGCTGGTCGCCGCGGACACCGTGAACACGATGCCCGAGGCGACGCTCGAGGCCTTCGCCGACCACGGCGAGGTCACCGGGGACACCGTCACGGGCACCGCCGCCGAGTCGAAGCAGGTCTTCGACGAGTTGGCCGCCGTGGGCGTGGACCTGACGGACGTCTTCGTCGTCCTCGAGAAGGAAGGCGTCGACAAGTTCGAGGTGGCGTGGAACGAGCTGCTCGAGGCCACCGCCGAGCAGCTGCGTGCCGCCGGCCAGAAGAGCTGATCCGTGAGCGAACCCGCGGCGGACCGTTGGATCAACCCACTTCGGGACGGCAGGGACCGGCGACTGCCTCGCATCGCCGGCCCCTGCGGCCTGGTGATCTTCGGCGTCACCGGTGACCTGGCGCGCAAGAAGCTGATGCCGGCGGTGTACGACCTCGCCAACCGGGGGTTGTTGCCGCCCGGGTTCGCTCTGGTCGGTTTCGCTCGGCGCGACTGGGCGGACCAGGACTTCGGCCAGGTCGTCCACGACGCGGTGCGCGAACACTCGCGCACCCCGTTCCGTGAGGACGTGTGGGAGCAGTTGTCGAAGGGCATCCGCTTCGTGCAGGGCAGCTTCGACGACGAGGCCGCGTTCACCGAGCTGGCGAACACGCTCGCGACGCTCGACCGGGAGCGCGGCACCCGCGGCAATCACGCGTTCTACCTGTCGATCCCACCCGCCCAGTTCCCGACCGTGTGCGAGCAGCTGTCGAAGTCGGGTCTGGCGAAGTCCGCCGACGGGCAGTGGCGCCGCGTGGTGATCGAGAAGCCGTTCGGCCACGACCTGGCGAGCGCCCGCGAGCTCAACGCGGTGGTCAACGACGTGTTCCCCGAGGACCGGGTGTTCCGCATCGACCACTACCTGGGCAAGGAGACGGTGCAGAACATCCTGGCGCTGCGGTTCGCGAACCAGTTGTTCGACCCGATCTGGAACGCGCACTACGTCGACCACGTGCAGATCACGATGGCCGAGGACATCGGCCTCGGGGGTCGCGCCGGGTACTACGACGGGATCGGCGCCGCCCGCGACGTCATCCAGAACCACCTGCTGCAGTTGCTCGCCTTCACGGCAATGGAGGAGCCGGTCAGCTTCGAGCCGTCCGAGCTGCAGGCCGAGAAGATCAAGGTGCTGTCGGCGACGCGGCTCGCCGAGCCCCTCGACGAGACCACCGCGCGCGGTCAGTACGCGGGCGGCTGGCAGGGCGGGCTCAAGGTCGTCGGGCTGCACGAGGAGGAGGGGTTCGCGCAGGACTCCACCACCGAGACCTACGCGGCGATCACCCTCGAGGTGGACACCCGCCGTTGGGCCGGTGTGCCGTTCTACCTGCGGACCGGAAAACGGTTGGGCCGCAGGGTCACCGAGATCGCGGTGGTGTTCAAACGGGCGCCGCACCTGCCGTTCGACGCGACCATGACCGAGGAACTCGGCCAGAACGCGCTCGTCATCCGCGTCCAGCCCGACGAGGGCGTCACCATGCGCTTCGGCTCCAAGGTGCCGGGGTCGAGCATGGAGGTCCGCGACGTCAACATGGACTTCAGCTACGGCGAGGCGTTCACCGAGTCGTCTCCCGAGGCGTACGAGCGACTGATCCTCGACGTGCTGCTCGGTGAGCCGTCGCTGTTCCCGGTCAACGCCGAGGTCGAGCTGTCGTGGAAGATCCTCGACCCGGTGCTCGAGCACTGGGCGAAGCAGGGCAGACCCGAGCCGTACGAGGCCGGCACGTGGGGACCGCCGTCGGCGCAGGAGATGATGCGCCGCACCGGTCGGGAATGGAGAAGACCGTGATCATCGAGTTGCCGTCGACCACCACCGGCGCGGTCAACAAGAAGCTCGTCGAGCTGCGCGAGACCGGCGGTGCGGTCACGCTGGGCCGCGTGCTGACGCTCGTGGTGTCCACGCGCGAGAGCAAGAACTCCGAGGACGTCATCGACGCTGCCAACGAGGCGAGCCGCGAGCACCCGTGCCGCGTCATCGTCGTCGCCCGCGGGTCCCGGACCGAGGAGACCCACCTGGACGCGGAGATCCGCGTGGGCGGTGACGCCGGCGCGTCGGAGGTGGTGATCCTGCGGGTGTTCGGCGAGCTCGCCGACCACGAGGCCAGCGTCGTCGTCCCGTTCCTGCTCCCCGACACCCCGGTCGTGGCGTGGTGGCCGGACGACGCCCCCGCCGTTCCGGCGCTGGATCCGGTGGGCCGGTTGGCCATTCGCCGGATCACCGACGCCACCGGCGCCGACGACCCCACCGCGACCATCAAGAGCCGCCTGGGTTCGTACACCGCCGGTGACACGGACCTGGCGTGGAGTCGCATCACGTACTGGCGTGCGCTGTTGACGTCGGCGCTCGATCAGCCGCCGCACGAGCAGATCGTGTCCGCCACGGTGTCCGGGCTCGCGACCGAGCCGGCCCTGGACATCCTCGCGGGCTGGCTGGCCGATCGCATCGACGGCCCGGTCCGGCGGCGGACCGGCCCGCTGTTCGTCGAGCTGGAACTGACGAACGACGACCGAATCGCGATCAGCCGCCCGCAGGCCGAGACGACCGCGACCCTGGCCCGGACCGGCCAGCCGGACGCCCTGGTGGCGCTGGCCCGGCGCGAGACCCGCGACTGCCTCGCCGAGGAACTGCGCCGACTCGATCCCGACGAGATCTACGAAGCGGCCCTGACCGGCCTGTCGAAGGTGGAATATGTCTGACGTGACGTCCCAGCAGGAGATCGCGCGTTTCCCCGACACGGACGCGCTCGTGCGCGCGGCGGCCGAGCGGTTCGTCGACACCGTCGTCGCGGCGCAGCGGGCCCGCGGATCCGCCGCGGTGGTCCTCACCGGCGGTGGCACGGGCATCGCGCTGCTCGAACAGGTCCGGGAGAACCCGGGCGCGATCGACTGGGCGGCACTCGATGTGTTCTTCGGTGACGAGCGGTTCCTGCCCACCGGCGATCCCGAGCGCAACGAGGTGCAGGCGCACGCAGCGCTGCTCGACCACGTCCCGGTCGATCCTGCCCGCGTCCACGTGGTGGCCGCGTCGGACGGCGCGTACGGCAGCGACCCGGTGACGACGGCGGCCGCGTACGCCGAGGTCCTCGACGCGTTCGCCGCCGGCCGCGAAGGCCCGCTGTTCGACGTCCACCTGCTGGGGATGGGCGGGGAGGGCCACGTCAATTCGCTGTTCCCGCATACGGATGCGGTGCGCGAGGACGAACAGCTGGCGGTGGCGGTTCTCGACTCCCCCAAGCCGCCGCCGGTGCGCGTCACGTTGACGTTGCCGGCGCTGCGGTCCGCCCGCGAGGTGTGGCTGGTCGTCTCGGGTGAGACGAAGGCCGACGCGGTGGCGGCGGCGGTCGGCGGCGCGGCCGCCGAGGAGATTCCGGCGGCCGGGGCCCGCGGCATCGAGAAGACCGTCTGGCTGCTCGACGAGGCCGCGGCGAGCGCCCTCCCCCGCACCTGACGCCGCCGGTCACTCGGGCCGGCCGGACTCGTCGGCCCGTTCGACCGCCGGCGCCGCCTGCGGTGTCTCGGCGATGTCGGACAACGGCTTTCGTGGCCGACACCCCGCTGCCAGCCGCGCACTGCAGCGGGGCCCGCGTGTGGTGACCGTACCGAACACCGCTCCCCGCCGATAACGCTTTGTCCCCATCGTTTCCCTCCCCCTCGGCGCGCTGCTCGGCGCCGTTCGATGAGTAGGACGTGGTGGGCGGGCGTTCGGTTCCCCCGCCCCCTCGCCCGCGACCGGACGGTACGCTGCCCTCGTGAATCGCGATGAGTACCTGTCGGCGCTCGCGGCCGTCCTGGATCGGTACACCGACGCCGCGGCCGGCAAGCTCTCCGCGATCGTCGACGCGCTGCCGGCGGCGGCCACCGAACTGTGCATCGACGTGTTCCCCGACCAGGACGGCGAGGGCACGTTCGACGTGTGGGTCCGGCTCGAGGGCCCCGACTACTTCGCGATCAACAAACCCATCGACGCGCACCGGCACCTCTTCGGCATCGTCTACACCGAGGACGGGGTCGAGCCCGACGTCCCGCGTTGGGGGCACGACGCGCCCTTCGGCGTCGAGGATGCCGTCGTCGACGCCGCCGCCGCATGGCTCACGGTGCTGTGGACGCGGGTCGGTGAGGGCCGCTCACCGGTGCCCTGGCGCGTCGAGGGTGAGGACGGTCTGGGCACCGTCACGCCGCTGCTGTTCCCGGCGGCGACGGACTGACGCCGCGCTAGCGGCCCGTCGACTCCTGGAGCTGCTGGAGGCGGGCCTCCTCGACGTCGAGCATGCGCTGGGCGGCCAGAAGGGTGCTCGAGCTGTACGCCCCGGACGAGCGGGCGTCGAGCAACGCCCGTCGCTCCGCGGCGATGGACGCCAGCCGCAGCCGCAGGTACTCGTCCCGCCGCACGTCGTTGTCGGGATCGCGTTGCGCGCGGGCCCGATCGGCGCGGCGTCCCACCAGCCCGTCCGCCCGCACCCGCGACACCAGCGCCGGGTCGTCGGCGCCGGCGAGCACCTCCTCGGCCGCCTCGACCATCTCGTCGAGCAGGTCGTCGTACTGGGACCGGAGCCGGTTCTCGTCGTCGCCCGGAATCTTCACCCACCGGATCACCCGGGGCAGGGTGGATCCCTGCAGCAGCAGCGTGGTCACCGCGACGACGAACGCGATCAGGATCAACTCGGCACGATAGGGCGTGTCCGCCGGCAGCGTCTGGGCGGCGGCCAGCGTGATCGCCCCGCGCATGCCCGACCAGGCCAGCACGATTCCGCCGCGCCAGCCGAGCTTCTCGGACAGCAGGAAGTCGGCGTCGGCGCTGGCCCGGTTGACGCGGCGCTCGATGTGGAATCGGCGCCGGGAGCTCAATCCCTCGACGGCGCCCGGGCGGCCGAGGCGGTCCTGCCACCGTTCGAGGTACGGCAGCCGCGCCGCGGCCCGTCGCTCGTCGCGCTTGAGCACCGCGACCAGCGGAATCACGAAGATCATGCGGGCCGCGATCACGAAGGCCGAGGCGATGAAGCCGTACAGCACGGCCTCGCCCACCGACAGGCCGGAGTCCTGCACCTCGTCGATCAGGTGCTCGAGGCTGAGCCCCATGATCAGGAAGATCGCGGACTCGAGCAGGAACGCGACCGTGTGCCAGTTCATCTCCTCGCCGATCCGGTGCTCGGCCTCGAGGTACCGCGGGGCGAGGTGCCCGGTCACCAGTCCGCACACCACGACCGCGAGCACACCGGAGGCGCCGAGGTCCTCGGCCGGGACGAAGGCGACGAACGGCACGACGAACGACAGCGCGGTGTTGAGCACCGTGTCGTTCACCCAGCCGCGCACCCGGACGCCGATCACACCCACGACCGCACCGATCGCCGTCGCGGCGATCACCGACCAGACGAAGTCGCCGGCGACGTGCCACAACGACACGGCGCCGGCCATGGCCGCCACCGCCGAGCGCAACAGCACGAGCGCCGACGCGTCGTTGACCAGCCCCTCCCCCTCGAGCACCGTCAGTAGCCGCGAGGGCAGACCGAGCTTGCGACCGACCGACGTCGCCGCCACGGCATCGGTGGGACTGACCACGGCGCCGAGCGCGAACGCGGTGGCCCAGCCCAGGTCGGGGATCAGCAGGTGGAACAGCGCGCCGGTGCCGGCGGTGGTGACCACCACCAGCAACACCGCGAGCCCGCTGATCGCCTTGAAGTTTCGTCGGAAGTCCTGGGCGGGCATGGACACCGCGGCCGAGTACAGCAGCGGCGGCAGCACCACGGCCAGGATCAGTTCGGGTTCGACGTCCACGTCCGGTACCGCGGGCAGGAAGCTCAGCCCGATTCCGACGACCACCAGCAGGAGTGGGGCGGCCAGTCCGAGTCGCTTGGCGAACGCAGCGACCGCGACGATGCTCGAAACGCCGACGACGGCGATCAATGTCAGGTCCACGAAGTCCTATTGTCCTTGTCGCCCGGCGTCGGCCACCGACCGCCCTTTCGGCCGCGTCAGCCGGTGTTGCCGCGTCATCCGCTGTTGCCGCATCATCCGCTGTTGCGCAGCGCCGTCGCCAGGCCGTTCATGGTGAGCTGGATGCCGCGCCGCACACTGTCGGAGTCGTCGCCCGCGCGGTAGCGCCGCAGCAGCTCCACCTGGAGATGGTTGAGCGGCTCGAGGTACGGGAAGCGGTTGTGCACCGACCGTTCGAGGGCCGGGTTGTCCCACAGCAGGTTGTCGTGCCCGGTGATCGCGCGGTACATCGCGACCGTGCGCTCGTGCTCGGCCGCGATCTTGCCGAACACCTCCTCCCGCAGCGCGACGTCGGGCACCAGCTCCGAGTAGCGCGCGGCCAGCCCCATGTCGGACTTCGCCATCACCTGCGCCATGTTGGAGAGCACGGTGCGGAAGAACGGCCACCGCTCGTACAGGTCCGTCAACGTGGCCAACCGCTCGTCGTCGCCGCCCACCCACTGCTCGAACGCGGTCCCGGTGCCGTACCAGCCGGGCAACATGACCCGCGACTGGCTCCAGGACAGCACCCACGGGATGGCTCGCAGGTCGGAGATGGACTCGGTCGGCTTCCGGGAGGCCGGCCGGCTCCCGATGTTGAGGGCACCGATCTCGGCCACCGGCGTGGACGCCTTGAAGTACTCGACGAATCCCGGGGTGTCGTGAACCAGGTCGGCGTAGGCGACACGCGCCAGTTCCGCGAGCTCGTCGAGGATCTCGTACGCGGGGGTCGCGTCGTCGCCGAGGCCCTCGACGTCGAGCAGCGTGGACTCGAGCGTGGCCGAGACCAGTGCCTCGAGATTGCGGCGGGCCAGCCGCGGCTCCGCGTACTTCGCGGCGATGATCTCGCCCTGCTCGGTGATCCGCAGCGCGCCCTCGACCGCGCCCGGGGGTTGCGCCAGGATGGCGTCGTAGCTCGGTCCGCCGCCCCGGCCCACGGTGCCGCCGCGACCGTGGAAGAGCCGCAACCGGATTCCCGTCTTGCGGGCGACCCGGACGAGTTCGAGTTCGGCGCGGTACAGCGCCCAGTTCGCCGCGAGGTAGCCGCCGTCCTTGTTGGAGTCCGAGTACCCGAGCATCACCTCCTGGGGGTCGCCGCGATTGGCGACCAGCGCCCGGTAGATCGGCACCTCCAACGTCGCGGTGAGCGTCTCGGCGCCGCGGCGCAGGTCCTCGATCGTCTCGAAGAGCGGCACGATGCCCACGGGGCAGGTGGGGCCGTCGTCTCCGTCGGGGTCGAACAGGCCCACCTCCGACAGCAGCAGCGCGGCCTCGAGCATGTCGCTGACCGAGTCGCACATGCTGATGATGTAGTTCGGTACGGCCTCGGGGCCGATCCGCCGGACCGCGTCCGCCGCGGCCGCCAGGATGCCGAGTTCCTTGGCGGTGAGCTCACTGAACTCCGCATGCGGACCGGCGAGGGGGCGGCGGGTCGCGAGTTCGGCCGCCAGCAGCTCCACCCGTTCGTCCTCGGACAGGGAGCGGTAGTCCGCGTGCACACCGGCCCACGCCAGCAGTTCCGCCACCACCGTCTCGTGCACCTCGGAGTTCTGCCGCATGTCCAGACCGCACAGATGGAAACCGAAGGCTTCTACCGAGTTCCGCAGCCGCGTGAGCCGGTCGTCGGCCACGATCCCGTCTCCGTGCGAACGCAACGAGGTGTCGATCACGGCCAGATCCGCCAGCAGGTCGGCGGGCGCGTCGTAGCCCGGCTGGTCGCCGGCGACGGCGTGGACCGCGGGGTGTCCGAGAATGCGCTCCGCTGCCACCGAGAGCCGCGCGCGCAGTCCCCGCACCGCGCGCCGGTACGGTTCGTCCGCACGGAACGGGGAGTCGTCCCCGGCCGCGTCGGCCAGCCGGTCCAGCTCGGGTGTCACGGTCACCAATCGGGCGGACATCGACAGCTCCCGCTCGAGCACCTCGAGCTCGGCGAGATGGTGCTCGACGGCGGTCTCCGCTGCGCGGTGCGTGGCTCGGCCCACCACCTCGGCGGTGACGAAGGGGTTGCCGTCGCGGTCCCCGCCGATCCACGACCCCGGCCGCAGCATCGGTTCCGACAGCACACCGGTGCCCGGCCAGCGCGACTGCAACGCATCACGGATGTCCGCGTTGATCTGCGGGACCACCTCGAACAGCGAGGCGTCGTAGTAGCGCAACCCCACTTCGATCTCGTCCTGGATCCGCAAGCGCGACAAGCGGATCAGGGCCGTCTGCCAGAGCGTGAGAATCTGGCGGCGCAACTGCAGATCGACGGCGTCGCGCTCCTCGGGGTCTTCCGCCGAACGATCGCGCAGGCGCATCAACTCCATGATCCGATGCTGGGTCTCGAAGACGGTCCTGCGCCGGGTCTCGGTCGGGTGCGCGGTGATGACCGGCGCCACCAGCGCGCCCTCGAGGGCGGCGGCGGCGGATGTCGGATCCACCTCGGCCGCATCGAGTTTGGCGTAGGTCGCCGCCAGGCTGCTGTCCTGCGGGGGCTCGCCGGCCCGGACGTGGATCGCCCGGCGGCGCTCGCGGTGGATGTCCTCGGCGACATTCGCGAGGAGCGCGAAGTGACTGAAGGAGCGGATGACCGGAATGGCGTCGGACGTGTCGATCCGCGCGAGCGATTCCGCCAGTTGGGCGCGATCGATCTCCGATCTACGGACCCGGAACGATTCGACGCGGGCACGCTCGACGAGGTCGAAGATGTCCTCGCCGGATTGCTCACGCACGATGTCACCGAGGATGCCGCCGAGCAGGCGGATGTCCTCCCGGAGCGGCTCGGTGGCTTCTCGGGGAGCGGGTGCGGATGCGGAGGAGGTCGATGACGACGCAGGGATCCCGGTCATCCCCCGATTATCGACCGGCGTCCCGGCGGACGCACGGCAAGGACGCCGCGCTCGGCGGCGTCAGCAGAGTCCAGGTGCGGTCAGCTGAACTTGATCTCGAGCCCGATGCCGAGGATCGCGATGAGCCAGATGGCCGCGGTGAACACCGTGAGGCGATCGAGGTTCTTCTCGACCACACTCGAACCCGCCAGGCTGGACTGGACACCGCCACCGAAGAGACTGGACAGGCCGCCGCCCTTGCCGCGGTGCAGCAGGATCAGCAGAACGAGCAGCAGACTGGTGATCACCAGCAGGATGTCCAGGAACAGTGCCATTTCGGTATTCGCTGCCCTTCACGCACGACGGATTCGGTCACTAGCGGGCCCAGCCTACCCGCTGCCGCAGCGAGGGACCCCACCCGCGCTCCGGTTCGTCGGGACGGGCGGCCCTGCCGGCTTCATCCGCGCCCATCCTCCCGCGTGGTGAGACAGATCACTTTCGTGGCACAACGTGCCACGCTACCTTGCTCGCGAGTCAGACACCCCGACGAGGAAGGCCTTCCCCATGACGCACCGCTCGACAGCTCTGCGCCGCACGACCCGGACCGCCGTGGCGGTCACCCTGTCCGGATCGCTCCTGCTCGCCGGCGCCGCCGCGGCCGGCGCGGCCGGCTCGCTCGATCTCCCGGCCCTCGGCTCGACCGGCTCCAGCGCCCCGACCGTCGTCGAGACGCCCCGGCTGGCGTCCGTCGACAACTTCCGCGACGTGGCCGGCCCCGGCTACAAGAACGCACTCGGTCTGCCCATGCGCACCGGCGTCTTCTACCGGGCCAACGCCGTCGTCCCGAGCGACGAGGATCTCGCGACCCTCGAATCGCTGGGACTGTCGGCGATCTACGACGTCCGCACCGACCAGGAGGTGGCCGACAAGCCCGACCGGCTCCCCGCCGGCGCCGAGTACGTGCGGATCCCCATCCTGTCCGGCGACCTCGCCGGTGCCGCCTTCCAGCTGCAGTCCCCGGAGGAGGGACGCGCGTTCATGCGGGACATGAACCGGTCCTTCGTCAGCGACGCAAGCGTCCGCGCCGGGTTCACCACCCTGCTCACCGACCTCGCCGAGACCTCCGGCCCGCAGCTGTTCCACTGCACGGCAGGCAAGGACCGGACGGGCTGGGCCGCTGCCCTCCTGCAGAGCATCGCCGGTGTGCCCCGGGAGACCATCATGGCGGACTACCTCCTCACCAACGAGTACACCGCCGACTCGATGGCGAGGACCCTGCAGGGACTGGCGGCCCGATTCGGACAGGAGCGCGCTGACATCTTCGCGCCCCTGGTCGGCGTCGAAGCCAGCTACCTGCAGGCCGCCTTCGACCAGGTCGAGGCCGAGTACGGCAGCGTCGAGAACTACCTGCACGACGGACTCGGGCTGTCCGACGTCACCCTCGCGAAGCTGAAGGTCAAGCTGTTCGTCTGACCCGACCGACGAAGAACGCGGGGCGCGTGACCTTTCGGTCACGCGCCCCGCGCTTCGAGTACTACCGTGTCACGGCCGTGTCACTCCGCCGTGTCACTCCGCCGTGTCACGGCAGTGTCACTTCACCGTGTCACGGCAGCGGGCCGCCGGCGGCAATCGCCGACAGCGTCGCGAACTCGTCCGCCTTGAGCGAGGCTCCACCGACGAGACCGCCGTCGACGTCGGGCTGAGCGATGAGCTCGCCGACGTTCTTGGCGTTGACCGATCCGCCGTAGAGCACCCGCACCGCCTGCGCGATCTCGGGCGTGGCCAGCTCGGCGAGCGTGTCACGCACCGCCTTGCAGACCTCCTGGGCGTCGGCGGCCGAGGCCACCTTGCCGGTACCGATGGCCCACACGGGCTCGTACGCGACGACGATCTTCGAGATCTCGTCCGCGGACAGACCCGCGAGCGAACCCCGCAGCTGCGCCACGTTGTAGGCGACGTGCTCGCCGGCCTCACGGATGTTGAGGCCCTCGCCGATGCACACGATCGGGGTGAGCCCGTTCTTCAGCGCCGCCTTGGTCTTGGCCAGCACGGTCTCGTCGGTCTCACCGTGCAGCGTGCGCCGCTCGGAGTGCCCGACCACCACGAAGGTGCAGCCCAGCTTGGCCAGCATCGAACCGCTGACCTCACCGGTGTAGGCGCCCGAGTCGTGCGCCGAGACGTCCTGCGCACCGTAGGTGAGGTCGAGCTTGTCGCCCTCGACCAGCGTCTGCACGCTGCGGATGTCGGTGAACGGCGGGATCACCGTCACGTCGACCTTCTCGAAGTACTTCGCGGGCAACGAGAATGCGATCTTCTGCACCAGAGCGATGGCCTCGAGGTGGTTGAGGTTCATCTTCCAGTTGCCGGCGATCAGAGGCTTACGTGCCATGCGTCAGTCCTCCAGTGCTCGGTCTTCGAGGGCACTGATGCCGGGAAGCGTCTTGCCCTCGAGGTATTCGAGGGACGCGCCGCCGCCGGTGGAGATGTGCGAGAAGCCGTCCTCGGGCAGACCGAGCTGACGCACGGCCGCCGCGGAATCGCCGCCGCCGACGACGCTGAACGCGCCCTTGCCGGTGGCCTCGATGATCGCCTCGGCGACACCCTTGGTGCCCGCCGCGAACTTCTCGAACTCGAACACGCCCATCGGACCGTTCCAGAACACCGTCTTCGCGCCGGACAGGATCGCCGCGAAGCGCTCCACCGACTGCGGTCCGATGTCCAGGCCCATCCAGCCGTCCGGAATCTCGAGCACCGAGACCGTCTGCGCCTCGGCGTCCGCCGAGAACGAGTCCGCGATCACCACGTCCTGCGGGATGTGGATGACGTCCGCGTACCGCTCGAGCAGCACCTTGCAGGTCTCGATCATCTCTTCCTGGCACAGCGAGTTGCCGACCGAGACGCCCTGCGCGGCGAGGAAGGTGTAGAACATGCCACCGCCGATGACGAGGGTGTCGACCTTGGGGGCCAACGCCTCGATCACGGCAAGCTTGTCCGAGACCTTCGAACCACCGAGCACGACCGCGTAGGGGCGCTCGGAGTCCTCGGTGAGCTTCTGCAGCACCTCGACCTCGGCCGCGACGAGCGTGCCCGCGTAGTGCGGGAGCAGCTTGGCGATGTCGTAGACCGACGCCTGCTTGCGGTGCACCACACCGAAACCGTCGGACACGAACGCGCCCGCGCCGTCGACCAGCTCGACGAGCGCCTTGGCGAGCGCCTCGCGCTCGGCGTCGTCCTTGCTGGTCTCACGCGGATCGAAGCGGATGTTCTCCAGCAGGAGCACGTCGCCGTCGGTGAGACCCTCGGAGCGCGCGAGCGCATCCTGGCCCACCACGTCGCCGGCCAGCTGGACGTTGCGGCCCAGCACCTCCCCGAGCTTCGCGGCGACCGGCGCCAGCGACAGCGCCGGGTCGACCTCGCCCTTCGGGCGACCGAGGTGTGCCATCACGATGACCTTGGCGCCGGCCTCGGCCAGCGCCGAGATGGTCGGCGCGGACGCGACGATGCGGCCCGGATCGGTGATGGTGCCGTCGTCCAGCGGGACGTTGAGGTCGGAGCGCACCAGCACGGTACGACCCTCGACCCCCTCGTCCAGCAGGTCCTTCAGAGTCTTGACAGCCACGGCGTCAGAGGGACTTCGCGACGAGACCGATGAGGTCCGCGAGGCGGTTCGAGTAGCCCCACTCGTTGTCGTACCAGGACACGACCTTGACCTGATCGTCGATGACCTTGGTCAGGCCGGCGTCGAAGATCGAGGAGTGCGGGTCGGTGACGATGTCCGACGACACGATCGGCGCCTCGGTGTACTTGAGGATGCCCTTGAGCGGTCCCTCGGCGGCGGCCTTCATCGCGGCGTTGATCTCGGCGACCGACGCGGACTTGGCCAGGTTGACCGTGAGGTCGGTGACCGAGCCGGTCGGGATCGGCACACGCAGCGCGTAGCCGTCGAGCTTGCCCAGCAGCTGCGGGAGGACCAGGCCGATGGCCTTGGCGGCACCCGTGCCGGTCGGGACGACGTTCAGCGCGGCGGCGCGGGCGCGACGCAGGTCGCTGTGCGGGCCGTCCTGCAGGTTCTGGTCCTGCGTGTACGCGTGGACCGTCGTCATCAGACCCTTGACGATGCCGAACTCGTCGTCGAGGACCTTGGCGATCGGGCCGAGGCAGTTGGTGGTGCACGACGCGTTGGAGATGATGTCCTGGCTGCCGTCGTACTTGTCGTCGTTGACGCCCATCACGATCGTGATGTCCTCGCCCTTGGCGGGCGCGGAGATGATGACCTTCTTGGCGCCGGCCTCGAGGTGACCCTTGGCCTTCTCGGCGTCCGTGAAGATGCCCGTGGACTCGACGACGACGTCGACGCCCAGCTCGCCCCAGGGCAACTCGTTCAGCGGGCCGCGGTGCGCGAGCGCCTTGATCTTGGTGTCGCCCACGACGATGGTGTCGTCGCCCTCGAGCGAGACCTCGTGCGGCAGACGACCCAGGATCGAGTCGTACTTGAGCAGGTGAGCCAGCGTCGCGTTGTCCGTGAGGTCGTTGACCGCCACGATCTCGATGTCGGTGGTGCCGAGCGCCTTCTGCGCATCGACCGCCCTGAAGAAGTTACGTCCGATACGACCGAAGCCGTTGATGCCTACCCGGACCGTCACAGTTAGCTCCTTTGCCCATCTACTCTGGTGTGCCAGTTTTCGCCCCCGCATGAACCTCGCGGGCACGTTGGTACCCACGACGCTCGAAACCGAAACGCGCGGGACTCATCGGTCGATGTACGTCCCACCCTAGTTGGCACACCCCCGTGGGCGCGCATCTGCCCCGGTCACCGGAATCGGCGCCGGGCGCAGCGGGTGGGAGCGGTCCTCGTCGGGGCCGTCCCGGGTGGGTCAGGCCTCCTCGAGCAGTTCGGGGGTCACCGCCGACTCGGTGTCGGGGATCCCCAGGTCCTTGGCCTTGCGGTCCGCCATCGACAGCAGGCGGCGGATGCGCCCGGCCACGGCGTCCTTGGTCATCGGCGGGTCTGCCAACTGCCCCAGTTCCTCGAGCGACGCCTGCCGGTGCTTGACGCGCAGCGTGCCCGCCGCCGCGAGGTGGTCCGGGACGTCCTCGGCGAGGATCTCCAGCGCCCGCTCCACCCGCGCCGCCGCCGCGACCGCAGCACGCGCCGACCGGCGCAGGTTGGCGTCGTCGAAGTTCGCGAGCCGGTTGGCGGTGGCCCGCACCTCGCGCCGCATACGGCGTTCCTCCCAGGTCAGCCGCGTGTCCTGCGCACCCATACGGGTGAGGAGGGCACCGATCGCCTCGCCGTCCCGCACGACCACCCGGTCGGTGCCGCGCACCTCGCGGGCCTTCGCGGTGATGCCGAGCCGGCGCGCGGCGCCGACGAGGGCGAGCGCGGCCTCCGGGCCCGGACAGCTGATCTCGAGCGCGGACGAGCGCCCCGGCTCGGTGAGTGAGCCGTGCGCCAGGAACGCGCCGCGCCACGCCGCCTCGGCGTCGCCGACACTGCCGCCCACGACCTGGGCCGGCAGACCGCGCACCGGACGCCCTCGCATGTCCAACAGGCCGGTGCGGCGGGCGAGCGCCTCGCCGTCCTTCGCCACCCGCACCACGTACCGGGACGCCTTGCGCAGTCCGCCCGCGCTGAGCACGTGCACGTCCGAGTGGTAGCCGTAGAGATCGAGGATCTCACCGCGCAGTCGGCGCGCGATCGATCCCAGATCGACCTCGGCTTCGACGACGACGCGTCCACCGACGATGTGCAGGCCGCCCGCGAACCGCAGCAGCGACGACACCTCCGCCTTCCGGCAGCTGATCTGTGTCACCGCGAGCCGACTGAGCTCGTCCTTGACCTCGGCTGTCATCGCCACGTGGCGCTCTCCCTTCCCCCGACTGTCCGTTCGGCGGCCTCGTCGTCCCGATCGCTGTCCACCGCGGGCACCCGCGCGGCGACGCCGTCGAGCACGGCGGCCAGCTTGCCCGCATGGTGCTTGTGGGTGCCGTCCTCGGCGACGTCGGCGTAGACGACCTCGGCTCCCAGTTGCAGCGCCGCCCGGCACAGGTGATCACGCTCGCGGCCGGGCGGTACCGAGGCCGAGTCGACGATCACGTGGTCGACGCGGAACTCGGGCGCGTGCTGGCACAGTACGTGCAGGTGGCGCTCGGCGGAGAATCCGGCGGTCTCCCCCGGCTCCGGCGCGAGGTTGAGGATCAGCACCTTGCGGGCCGCCGACCGCATCATCGCGTCGAGCAGCTCCGGCACCAACACGTGGGGGATGACACTCGAGAACCACGATCCCGGGCCGAGCACGACGGCGTCCGCGCGCGCGATCGCGGCCACCGCGTCGGGGCACGCCGGTGGGTTCGCGGGACACAGCCGCACGCGGCGGACCTTGCCGGGAGTGGTCGCGACCGCGACCTGCCCCCGGATGCAGCGGCTGACCCGCGGATCGGTCTCGAGCCCCACCACGTCGGCCTCGATGTCGAGCGCGACCGTCGACATCGGCAGCACCCGGCCCTCGATCTGCAGCAGCCGCGCGACGGTGTCGAGTGCGGCCACCGAGTCGCCGAGCACCTCGGTGAGCCCGGCCAGGATCAGGTTGCCGACCGAGTGCCCGGCGAGGGCGCCGCTGCCCCCGAAGCGGTGCTGGACGGTGTCCGTCCACGGCTGGACCTGCGGGTCGCGGGCCGCGAGCGCCGCGAGCGCCATGCGCAGGTCGCCGGGCGGGATGACACCGAGCTCGCTGCGCAGCCGGCCCGACGATCCGCCGTCGTCGGCGACCGTCACGACGGCGGTGACCTCCGAGCTGAGGCGGCGCACGGCGCTGAGCGTCGCGTACAACCCGTGCCCGCCGCCGAGGGCGACGATGCGGGGTGCGCGGCCGTCGGCGCGCTGTCGCTCGTCGCTCATTCGCGCCCCACATCACGGTGGACGACACGGACGGCCAGGCCGTCCTCCTTCCGCAACCGGTCCGCGAGTGCCTCGGACATGGCCACGCTGCGATGCTTGCCGCCGGTGCACCCGACCGCGATCGTCATGTAGCGCTTTCCCTCCCGGCGGTAGCCCGCCGTCGTCAACTCCAGCAGGCGCAGGTAGGTGTCGAGGTACTCCTCGGCGCCGTCCCGGGTCAGGACGTAGTCCCGCACCGCATCCTCCAGTCCGGTGTGCTCGCGCAGTTCCGGAATCCAGTGCGGATTCGGCAGGAAGCGCACGTCGCACACCATGTCCGCGTCCATCGGCAGGCCGTGCTTGAACCCGAACGACTGCACCGTCACCTGGATCTCGCTGCTGGTCTCACCGCCGAACGCGGTCTCGATCTTCTCGCGCAGTTCACGCACCGCGAGTTGCGAGGTGTCGACGACCAGGTCCGCGGCCGCCTTCACGTGCGCCAGCTTGGCCCGCTCGGCGGCAATGCCCTCCGAGAGCGTGCCCTCCTTGCTGTCGCTCTGCAGCGGATGACTGCGGCGCACGTGCTCGAACCGCCGGATCAGGACCGAATCGTTGGCCTCGAGGTACAGCACCCGCATCTGCACGGGCATGCGTTCGAGCGCCGCGACGACGCGGCCGAGGTCGCCGCTGAACGGGCGGCTGCGCACGTCGAGCACGACGGCCAGGCGCTGGATCGGGGGATCCGACTCGACGCCCAGGTCCACCATGCGGGTGATCAACTCCGGCGGGAGGTTGTCGACGACGTACCAGCCGAGGTCCTCGAGCACCTTGGCAGCGGTGCTCAGTCCCGCTCCGGACAATCCCGTGACGAGCGCGACCTCCATTCCGCCGGGCCGTTCCTGCTGGTCCTTCACTCGCGACTGTGTCCTGTTCTGCCCGATGCGCCGATGTCCGACACATCATCCCCCACGGTCGGCTCTCCCGCAGCGACATCCGCCGCGACAGCCGGGTCGCCCACCGGGGCGGCCTCGACGTCGACGACAGGGTCGGCGGCGGTCACCGGGTCGGCCCCGCGCAGGGCGTCGAGCACCGCGCGTGCGGTCGCCACCCCCACACCGGGCACCTCGGTGATCTCCTCCACGGTCGCACTGCGCAGCCGCGCGACGGATCCGAAGTGCCGCACGAGCGCGGTCCGCCGGGTCTCCCCCAGCCCGCGCACCGAGTCGAGCGCGGACGCGGTCATCCGGCGCGAGCGCTTGCTGCGGTGGAAGGTGATCGCGAACCGGTGTGCCTCGTCGCGGACGCGCTGGAGCAGGTACAACGACTCGCTCGTGCGGGGCAGGATCACCGGATCCTCCTCGCCCGGCACCCACACCTCTTCGAGCCGCTTGGCCAGGCCGATGACCGCGACGTCGGTGATCCCGAGCTCGTCCAGCACCTCGGCGGCCGCCGCGACCTGCGGTGCGCCGCCGTCGACGACGAACAGGTTCGGCGGATACGCGAACTTGCGGGGACGACCGGTCTGCGGGTCCAGCGCGGCGTCGGGTGCGAGGTCGCCGCCGTTGCCGTCCGCCGCGTCCGCGCCTGCCGCGCTCGCCGCGGAGTCCCGGTTGTGCCGCAGGAACCGGCGCCGGGTGACCTCGGCGATGCTCGCGACGTCGTCCGAGCGGCCGTCGCCGGCCGCCTCCTTGATCGCGTAGTGCCGGTAATCGGATTTACGCGGCAGCCCGTCCTCGAACACGACCAGCGACGCGACCACGTCGGTGCCCTGCACGTGGCTGATGTCGACGCACTCGATGCGCAGCGGCGCGGAGTCGAGGTCGAGGGCCTCCTGGATCCCCTGCAGCGCCGCCGACCGTGACGTGAAGTCTCCGGCGCGCTTCAGTTTGTGCTGTGCCAGCGCCTCTTTCGCGTTGCGCTCGACCGTCTCCGCGAGCGCCTTCTTGTCGCCGCGCTGGGGAACGCGCAGCTTCACCGCCGAGCCGCGCAGTGTCGAGAGCCACTTCTGGATCTCGTCGGTGTTGCGGGGCAGCACCGGCACCAGCACCTCCCGCGGCACGGCGTTGGCCGGCTGGTCGGCCGGGCCGCCGGTTTCGCCCAGCGCGGCCTGCTCCCCGTAGAACTGGGTGAGGAACTGCTCGACGAGGATCGCCAGTTCGGACTCGTCGCCGGTGTCCGCGGCGACGGCGTCCCGCTCGATGACGTCGCCCGCCTTCTCCACCACCCAGCCGCGCTGGCCGCGGACGCGGCCGCCGCGCACGTGGAAGACCTGCACCGCGACCTCGAGGTCGTCGGAGGCGAACGCCACCAGGTCGGCGTCGGTGCCGTCACCGAGCACCACGGCCTGTTTCTCGAGGGCCTTCTTCAGCGCGCCCACGTCGTCGCGCAGCCGCGCCGCCGTCTCGAAGTCGAGGTCCTCGGCCGCCTCCTGCATCCGGGACTCGAGCTGCCGCACGAGACGGTCCGTGCGGCCCGACAGGAAGTCGCAGAAGTCCTCGACGATCTCCCGATGCTCGGCCGCACTCACGCGGCCGACGCACGGAGCCGAACACTTGTCGATGTAACCGAGCAGGCACGGGCGACCGATCTGGTTGTGCCGCTTGAAGACTCCTGCCGAGCATGTGCGCGCCGGGAACACCCGCAGCAGCAGGTCCAACGTCTCGCGGATGGCCCAGGCGTGGGAGTAGGGCCCGAAGTAGCGCACGCCCTTGCGCCGCGGTCCGCGGTAGACGAACAGCCGCGGATACTCCTCGTTGAGGGTCACCGCCAGCACCGGGTAGGTCTTGTCGTCCCGGTAGCGGACGTTGAACCGGGGATCGAACTCCTTGATCCAGTTGTACTCGAGCTGCAGCGCCTCGACCTCGGTGCTGACCACCGTCCACTCGACGCTGCCCGCGGTGGTGACCATCTGCCGGGTGCGCGGGTGCAGCGACGAGAGGTCCGCGAAGTACGAGTTGAGCCGCGACCGCAGGCTCTTGGCCTTGCCCACGTAGATGACCCGGCCGTGTGGGTCGCGGAACTTGTAGACACCCGGCGCAACCGGGATGGTTCCGGGCGCGGGTCGATACGTCGAGGGATCAGGCACGATTCAAGGCTAGTCGGCGGCACCGACGGTGCTCGCGCACGATCACTCCGCGCGGGAGCCGGTGTACTTGGCCTCGAGCTCCCGGAACGTACGGACGGCGTGCACGGCGTGATCGCCGTCGTTGGCCTGGATCGCCATTACCGGCACGTATTCGTCGTCGGGCAGCTCGATCCGGGCCCACGCCGATCCCTCCGGGAACGACAGACCCTGATCGAGGTCCCATTCGACGACCCGTTCGCCGAGGATGTTGCGGACGCCGATGCCCTGCGGCCCGACCCGCAGCCGCGGGCGGGTCAGCAGCAGCACGCCGCATGCGAGGAGCAGCCCGATGCCCGCCATCGCGAACTGGTCGACGGGACGGAAGTACACCCCGGTCGCGGACGAACGCAGCAGCACCGCGAGTGCGACGTGCACCACCACCAGCACGCCCGCGGCGACCATCGCGTACCGCGCCGACTTCCTCGACCGCACCTCGAAGTCCCAGTCACGCTGCCGATCGGTCATCGCGACGTCGACCCCGTCCGCTTCCGTCGCAGCTGGGCCAGCGTCACCGCGGTGTCGATGGCCGCAGCGCACGCCTCACCGCCCTTGTCCTCGACCGAGCCGGGCAGACCGGACCGGTCCAGCGCCTGCTGCTCGGTGTCGGTGGTGAGCACGCCGTTGCCGACGGGAGTGCCCTCGTCGAGCGCGACCCGTGTGAGCCCGGCCGTGACGGCGTCGCACACGTACTCGAAGTGCGGTGTGCCACCCCGGATCACGACGCCCAGCGCGACGACCGCGTCGTGCGACTTCGCCAGTTCCTGCGCGACGACCGGCAGTTCGATCGCGCCCGCGACGCGGACCAGCGTCGGATCCTCGATCTGCGCCTGCTTCGCGACGCGCCGGGCGCCGGCGATCAGCGCCTCACTGATCTCGGGGTGCCACTGGCCTGCGACGATCGCGAGTGTCAGTTCCTTGGCCATGCCCAGCTGCAGGTCGGGGCGTCCCTCGCCGCTCACAGCGCGTCCCCCGCCTCGAACTCGTCGAGGCCGATGAGGTCGTGGCCCATCCGGTCCCGCTTGGTGCGCAGGTAGGTCAGGTTCTCGGCGTTGGCGCGCAGCGGCATGGGCACCCGATCGGTGATCTGCAGCCCGTAGCCGTCCAGGCCGACCCGCTTGGCCGGGTTGTTCGTCAGCAGCCGCATCGACTTGATACCGAGATCGACGAGGATCTGTGCCCCGATCCCGTAGTCCCGCGCGTCGGCGGGCAGTCCCAGCTGGAGGTTCGCGTCGACCGTGTCGGAGCCGGCGTCCTGCAGCTGGTAGGCCTGCAGCTTGTGCATCAGGCCGATACCGCGGCCCTCGTGCCCGCGCATGTAGAGCACCACCCCGCGGCCCTCCTGCGCGATCATGTCGAGGGCGGCGTCGAGCTGCGGTCCGCAGTCGCAGCGCAGGGAGCCGAACACGTCGCCGGTCAGGCACTCGGAGTGCACCCGGACCAGCACATCACTGCCGTCGCTCTCGCTGAGGTCGCCGCGCACCAGCGCCACGTGCTCGACCTCGTCGTAGATGCTCTTGTAGCCGACCGCGGTGAAGTCACCGTGCCGGGTGGGGATGCGGGCCTCGGCGACCCGCACCACGTGCTTCTCGTGCTTGCGCCGCCACGCGATGAGGTCGGCGATGGAGATCAGGGCCAGATCGTGGTCGTCGGCGAAGACGCGCAGCTCGTCCGTCTTGGCCATGTGGCCCTCGTCCTTCTGGCTGACGATCTCGCAGATCACACCCGCCGGACGCAGGTCGGCCATGCGCGCCAGGTCGACGGCGGCCTCGGTGTGCCCTGGACGACGGAGCACGCCGCCCTCCTTCGCGCGCAGCGGGACCACGTGGCCGGGACGGGTGAAGTCGCCGGCACCGGACTCGGGGTCGGCCAGCAGCCGCATCGTCGCGGCCCGGTCGGAGGCGGAGATGCCCGTGCCGATTCCCTCGCGGGCGTCGACGGTCACGGTGTACGCGGTGCCGTGCTTGTCCTGGTTGGTCGCATACATCGGAGGGAGACCGAGCCGGTCACAGTCCTCGCCGTCGAGCGGCACGCACAGGTAGCCCGACGTGTAGCGCACCATGAACGCTACGAGTTCGGGGGTGGCCTTCTCGGCCGCGAAAATGAGGTCGCCCTCGTTCTCGCGGTCCTCGTCGTCCACAACGACAACCGCCTTACCAGCGGCGATGTCGGCGACTGCGCGCTCGATGCTGTCGAACCTGGTCACGTGCTTGGGCTCCAAAATCTTGAACTGGCGTGCTCGAGTATGTCCCGGCGCATCGCGTCAGATGCACCTCAACAGTACGACCCTTCGATACGAGGTCGTTATTCCGGCTACCGGCCGGCGGCGGTCGTCAGGCGCTCGACGTACTTCGCGATGACGTCGACCTCGAGGTTGACCGGGGTCCCCGGTTCCGCGGAGCCCAGCGTGGTGAGCGCCAGCGTCGTCGGGATCAGTGAGATCTCGAAGTACTCCTGCCCGGGCTCGCCCCCGAGCGCCGACACGGTCAGCGACACGCCGTCGACCGTGATCGACCCCTTCTCCACGACGTATTGGGAGATGTCCGACGGCAGCGCGATCCGCACCACCGTCCAGTGCTCGGACGGGGTGCGCGAGAGGACCGTCCCCACGGTGTCGACGTGGCCCTGCACGATGTGCCCGCCCAGCCGGCTGTTCACCGCGGCGGCACGCTCGAGGTTGACCCGGCTGCCGACGTCCAACGCGCCGAGGCTCGACCGCACGAGGGTCTCGCGCATCACGTCGGCGGTGAAGGACTCGCCGCCGACGACGTCGACCACCGTCAGGCAGACGCCGTTGACCGCGATCGAGTCGCCGTGTCCGGCGTCCGCGGTGACCACGGGCCCGCGCACGGTGAACCGGGCCGCGTCGGCCAGGTCCTCCTTGCCGACGATTTCGCCGAGTTCTTCGACGATTCCGGTGAACATGTCCTCACCCACTCCTCACTGACGATCCCGCGCCGCGATGCGGCTCGATTGCTCGGGGATCAGGTTCAACAACACGTCCTCGCCGACCGTCTCGACGCTCTCTCGCCGAAACCGTAACGCCTCGGCGATGGTCCTCACCCCTGCGCCTTCCACTGCGTGGGACCCTGCGCCCAGCACGACCGGGGCGAGGTAGGCCTGGATCCGGTCGACCCGCCCGGCCGCCAGGAAGGCCCCCGCCAGCCTCGGCCCGCCCTCGACCAGCACATCGTCCCGGTCGGGCAGCGCCGCCAGCACGTCGTCGACGTCGTGGGTGCGCAGTACCAGGGTCGGTGCGGCGTCGTCGAGGACCTTCGCGGTGGGTGGGATCGGCCGCGTCCCGACCACGACGCGCAGCGGCTGGTGGGGCGCGAGCGAGCCGTCGGGCAGCCGGGCGGTGAGCCACGGGTCGTCGGCCAGGACGGTCCCGGTGCCCACGACGATCGCGTCGAGCCGGGCCCGGTCGGCGTGCACCCGGGCGCGGGCCTCGGGCCCGGTGATCCACTGGCTGGTGCCGTCCGCGGCGGCGATGCGGCCGTCGAGGGTGGCGGCGAACTTCCACGTGACGTGCGGCCGGCCCGTGCGCTGGCGGTGCAGCCACGCGCGCAGCGGTCCGCGTTCGACGTCCTCGGCGAGCACGCCGCCCGTCACCGCGACACCGGCCGCTCGCAAGGTCTCGGCGCCGCCGGCGGCGGTCGGATTGGGGTCGGCGGCCGCGAAGTACACCGCCGCGACACCGGCCTCGACCAATGCCCGCGAGCACGGGCCGGTCCGGCCGTAGTGGTTGCACGGCTCGAGCGTGACGACCGCGGTGCCGCCGCGGGCGCGCTCCCCCGCCTCCGCGAGCGCCACCACCTCGGCGTGCGGGCCGCCGGGCGGCTGCGTGCCCCCGATCCCGACGACCTCACCCGAGGCGTCGAGAATCACCGCACCCACCGGCGGGTTGGGGCTGGTGCGTCCCCGGACGCCGTGCGAAGCGTCGATCGCGAGCCGCATCGCGGCGTCGGGGATGCGGGCTGGGGTCGTCACGGCCGGGCCGTCAGATCGACAGCGTCAGGTGGGGCGACACCTGCGCGGCCTGCTCCCGCAACGCGCGGACGGCGGCCGCCGGGTCCGACGCGCCGTAGACGGCGGAGCCGGCGACGAAGCAGTCCACTCCGGCCTCGGCGGCCTGCTCGACGGTGTCGGTGTTGATGCCGCCGTCGATCTCCACCAGCAGCCGCAGTTCCCCGGCGTCGACGAGCTTGCGCACCGCCCGCGCCTTCTCCAGCACGGCTGGGATGAAGGACTGCCCACCGAACCCCGGCTCGACGCTCATCACCAGCAGCGTGTCGAAGTTCTTCAGGATCTCGAGGTAGGGCTCGATCGGCGTGTTCGGCTTGATGCTCAGGCCCGCCTTCGCGCCGGCCGCGCGGATGTCGCGCGCCACCGCGACCGGGTCGTCGGTGGCCTCGGCGTGGAAGGTCACGTTGTGCGCGCCGGCCTCGGCGTACGGCGGCGCCCAGCGTCCCGGGTCGTCGATCATCAGGTGGCAGTCCAACGGGATGTCGGTCGCCTTCAGCAGGCTCTGCACCACGGGCAGGCCCAGGGTCAGATTCGGGACGAAGTGGGCGTCCATGACGTCGACGTGCAGCCAGTCCGCGCCCGCGACGGCGTCGGCCTCCTCGGCGAGACGTGCGAAGTCGGCGGACAGGATGGACGGAGCGATCATCGGGGTTGCCACGGCGCCAGTTTAATCGGCGACGGTCGGCCTGCCGCCGCTGCCGGGGTGACGACGGGCCGGCGCCCGCCCCGGCGGTTGTGTGACGACCGGGCCCGGGGGCGGCTGCACCGTCGGCATCACTCGAACCTCGTTGCCCCGCAACGTGATCTCCGTGCCCGCGTGGTGCAGGGTCAACTCTTCGCCCTGCACCAACCGGTACCGGGTCTCGACCGGGCCGATCTCGACCCGGAGTCGGCAGCCGGCGGCCGCGATCCCGAACTCGAGGCGGCGGATGCCGTGCGGCAGGATCGGCCGGAACGTCAGCCCGGTCCGACGGCGGCGGGCGCCGCCGAAGCCCTGGACCAGTGCGATCCAGATCCCGGCCAGAGACGCCAGATGCAGTCCGTCGCTCGTGTTGTGTTCGAGGTCGAGCAGGTCGATCAGCGCGGTCTCGCCCAGGTAGTCGTACGCGAGGTCCACGGCGCCGACGTCGGCGGCGACGACCGCCTGACTGCACGCCGAGAGCGACGAGTCGCGCACGGTGAGCCGCTCGTAGTAGGCGAAGTTCCGCGCCTTCTGTTCGGCCGTGAACTCGTCGGGCACCCACTGCATCGCCAGCACGACGTCGGCCTGCTTGACGACCTGCTTGCGGTACAGATCGAAGTAGGGATAGTGCAGCAGCAGCGGGTAGTGCTCGGCGGGAGTGCCGGCGAAGTCCCACACCTGCCGGTCGGTGAACCCCGACGACTGCGGATGCACCCCGCGCCGCTCGTCGTACGGAACGAACATCCGATCGGCCGCGATCCGCCAGCCCCCGATCTCCTCGTCGGTGACGCCGAGGTCGGGCATCCGGCCGCGGTGCTTCTCGACGATTCCGACGGCCGCGACGAGGTTCTCCCGGGCCATCAGATTGGTGTACAGGTTGTTGCGGACCAGCGCGCTGTACTCGTCCGGACCCGTGACGCCGTCGATGCGGAATCGGCCGTCCTCGTCGAAGTAGCCCAGCGAACGCCACAATCGCGCCGTCTCGACCAGCAGGTCCACCGCGACGGTGCGTTCGAAGTCGGAGTCCCCGTTCGCCCGCAGACAACCGATGACGGCCCGCGCGATCGCGGCGTTGACGTGGAACGCGGCCGCCCCGGCCGGCCAGTAGCCGCTGCATTCCTTGCCGGTGATGGTGCGCCACGGGAACGCCGCACCCTCGAATCCGAGCTGGCGGGCACGAGTGCGTGTGATCGCCAGCGTGGAGTGGCGCCACCGCAGCGCGTGGGTGACGGCCTTGGGGTAGACCGACGTCAGCACCGGGAGCACGAACATCTCGGTGTCCCAGAACGCGTGCCCGTCGTAACCGCGTCCGGTCAGGCCCTTGGAGGCGATCGCGACACCCTCGGCCCGCGCCGAGGCCTGCAGGACGTGGAACAACGCGAACCGCACCGCCTGCTGCACCTCGGGGTCGCCGTCGACGACGACGTCGGCCCGATCCCAGAACGTGTCCAGGAACGATCGCTGCTCGGAACACAGCCCGTCCCAACCCATTTCCCGCGCGATCGTCAGCTCCCCGGCAACCTCGTCACGCATCGCCGGCGCCGTGCGGCGGGCCGACCACGCGTGCGCGACGTACTTGACCATCCGCAGCTGTTCACCCTGCGCCAGTTGCGACGAGACCGTCACCCGACCCTGGTCGGGGTAGTGCTCGGATTCCACGTGGGGGTCGGGACCGTACACCTCGTGGTCCATCCCGACCGCCACCCGCAGCCCGCTCTCGCCGGTCGCGTGGATCAGCTGCACCAGCGCGTCGTGCGCGAAGCTCTCCTGCGCCACCAGCGGTTCGGCCAGCACGGCCGCGGCGCGGGGGTCGGCCTCGGGCCGCGGCATCGGCTCGTTCGCAACCAGTTCGGACTGCACCACCACCCGGGCGGGGCCGTCGAGGGCCTCGACGCGGTAGTCGATCGCCCCGATCGCGCGCTGCCCGAACGACACCAGCCGCGTCGTCGACACCCGCACCGTCCGCCCGGCGGGCGAGCGCCACTCGACGGTGCGGCGCAGCACGCCGGCACGCAGGTCCAGTTCCTGCTCGTGTTTCAGCAGGCTGCCGCGGCGGACGTCGAACGGCTCGTCGTCGACGAGCAATCGCACGATCTTGCCGTCGGTGATGTTGATGATCGTCTCGCCGAAATCGGGATAGCCGTAGCCCGGTTCCGCGTACGGCATCGGCTTGACCTCGTACACCCCGGACAGGTAGCTGCCCGGCAGGCCGTGGGGATCGCCCTCGTCGAGGTTGCCGCGCCACCCGAGATGTCCGTTGGACAGTGCGAACAGCGACTCGCTCTGCGCGAGCACCGTCAGGTCGAGGCTGGTGGCGCGCAGCCGCCACGGTTCGACGGTGAAGGCGGGATGAGTGATCACGGCGTCCGTACCTTCCAGTCGCGGGCGGGCCCGGCGACGGTCCGCCCGTCCACGCTAGGACACCCGGGCGCTCACGGCACGAGAACGGCGGCACCTCCGAAGACGCCGCCGGCGAGGTCCGCGAGCGCCTTGTCGGCGGCGTCGAGCGGATACCGGTGGGCGCTGACCCGCAGGCGGTGCTGCTGCGCGATCGCGAGAAACTCCTTCGCATCCTGGCGCGTGTTGGCGGTGACGCTGCGGATCTGCCGCTCCCGGAACAGATCGCGCTGGTAGTCGAGCGCCGGGATGTCGCTGAGGTGGATGCCGGCGAGCGCGAGCGTGCCACCGGCGTCGAGCGCCTGCAGGGCAGGTGGGACCAGGTCGCCGGCCGGCGCGAACAGGATCGCCGAGTCGAGCGGCTCGGGCGGCGGATCGGACGCTCCCTGCACCGACGCCGCACCGAGGCTGAACGCCAGTTCGCGGGCCTCCCGGCCGCGGGTCATCACGTGCACCCGGGCGCCGCGGGCGAGCGCGACCTGAGCGGTCAGGTGGGCGCTGCCGCCGAACCCGTAGATCCCGAGGCGGCCGCCGTCGGGCAGCGCGGCCCGCTGCAGCGCGCGGTAGCCGATGATCCCGGCGCACAGCAGCGGCGCCA
Source organism: Rhodococcus sp. SGAir0479 (assembly GCF_005484805.1). NCBI lineage: Bacteria > Bacillati > Actinomycetota > Actinomycetes > Mycobacteriales > Nocardiaceae > Rhodococcus > Rhodococcus sp. SGAir0479. Next base: position 1,427,937 of record NZ_CP039432.1, on the reverse strand, counting down.
GTTCGACGACCGGGTAGCCGGTGGGGAGTTCGAGTGCGTAGTCCGCGGGCACCGTGGTGTATTCGGCGTACCCGCCGTCGGCGTCCCACCCGGTGTACGTCGAGTACGGGCACAGGTTCTCGTCGCCGCGGATGCAGTAGCGGCAGTGCCCGCACGTGCACCGCAGCCACGCGATGCCCACCCGCTGGCCCACGGCGAACCGGCCGCCGGCGTCCGCCCCGACGGCCACGACCTCACCGACGATCTCGTGCCCCGGAATCACGTTGAGCCGGTGCGGTGGCAGATCCCCCTCCACCACGTGCAGGTCGGTCCGGCAGACCCCGCACGCGAGCACCCGGACGAGCAGGTCCCGGCTGGTGGGTCGCGGCAGCAGTTCGCGGCTCATCCGCAGCGGCCGGTCCGTCAACGGGCCCGGTCTCGTGGTTCGCCATGCCCGCATGGTCGTGGTCGCTGTCGTGGTTCGCGCAGTCCGCGAGTTGTCCGTCCGCATACCAGATCCGTACGTCCTCGATCGCCGATCACGATCGGTGTCCGACACCGTGGTGCCACCGTCGTCTTCTCCAGGATGCCTGGTTCGACGGCTTCGCAACAGAGGCGGGCGGCGGACCGGTCGGCCCGCGCACCCCCACGGGAGCGCACATCCGCCCTACAGTCGTGATTGGAAGCACTTCCCCGACCGGAGGAGCCGACCCGTGACGCACAGCCCGGACGACCCGTCGACCGACGAACTCGAACTGCTCCACCGGTACTGGATGGCGGCCAACTACCTCACCGTGGCCCAGATCTACCTGCGGGACAACGTCCTGCTCCGCAGGCCGCTCGTCGCGCCCGACATCAAACCCCGCCTGCTCGGGCACTGGGGCACCAGCCCCGGTCTCTCGCTGGTGTACACCCACCTGAACCGGCTCATCCGCCGTACCGGCGCCGACGTCGTGTTCGTCGCCGGGCCGGGCCACGGCGGCCCGGCGGTGGTCGCGAACACATATCTGGAAGGCACCTACTCGGAGTTGTATCCGGACGTGACCCCGGACGAGGCGGGGCTGCGCCGGCTGGCCCGCCAGTTCTCGACGCCCGGGGGCATCCCGAGCCATTCCGGGGTCGAGACGCCCGGCTCCATCAACGAGGGCGGCGAGCTGGGGTACTCCCTGGCTCATGCCGCGGGCGCCGCGATGGACAACCCGGACCTCATCGTCGCGTGCGTCGTCGGCGACGGGGAGGCCGAGACGGGACCGCTGTCGGGATCGTGGAAGATCCCCTTCTTCCTCGATCCCGCGCACGACGGCGCGGTCCTGCCGATCCTGCACCTCAACGGCTACAAGATCTCCGGGCCCACCGTGCTGGGGCGGCGCACCGACGAGGAGGTGTCGGAGCTGCTGCACGCGTTCGGGTGGGAGCCGGTCGTGGTCTCGGGCGACGAGCCCATGCAGGTCCACCGCGATCTCGCCGAGACCCTCGACCGCGCCCACGCCGCGATCACTCGGATCCGCAGCGACGCCCGGGACTCCGGGATCGCCGATCGCCCCCGCTGGCCGGCGATCGTGCTACGGACCCCCAAGGGGTGGACGGGACCGGACATCGTCGACGGCCTCGAGATCGAGGGCACGTTCCGGGCGCATCAGGTGCCGATCGCCGACGTCCGCGACGACGAGTCCCATCTGGAGCGGCTCGAGCAGTGGATGCGCTCGTACCGGCCCGAGCAGCAGTTCGATCCGCAGGGGCGACTGGTCCCCGAGCTCGCGGCTCTCGCCCCGCGCGGCAACGAACGGATGGGCGCCAACCCCCACGCCAACGGCGGGCGGCTGCTGCGGCCGCTCGACGTGCCTCCGATCGAGAAGTACGCGCTCGACGTGCCCGCGCCCGGTGCCGTCCACCACGAGACCACGCGTCCGCTCGGGGAGCTGCTGCGCGACATCTACACAGCGAATCCCGACGACTTCCGGCTGTTCTGCCCCGACGAGACGAACAGCAATCGTCTGGGCGCCGTCTTCGAGGTCACCGACCGGTGTTTCGTGGGGACCGTGGTGCCCGACGACGATCACGTGAGCCGGCACGGCCGGGTGATGGAGGTGCTGTCGGAGCACCTGTGCCAGGGCTGGCTCGAGGGGTACCTCCTCACCGGCCGGCACGGCCTGTTCGCGACGTACGAGGCGTTCGCGATGGTCAGCGCCTCGATGACCATCCAGCACACCAAGTGGCTCGAACGCGCCCGCGGTCTCGACTGGCGGGCCCCGATCGCGAGCCTGAACATCCTGCTCACGTCCACTTGCTGGCGCAACGACCACAACGGCTTCTCCCACCAGGGGCCCGGCCTGATCGACACCGTGCTGTCGCTGTCCGGGGGCGTCACCCGGGTGTACCTGCCACCGGACGCCAACACGATGCTGGCCGTCGCCGAGGGACTGTTCGACTCGCGCGACTGCGTCAACCTGCTCGTGGTCGACAAGCAGTCGCATCCGCAGTACCTGCCGATGGCCCAGGCGCGCGAGCACGTGGAGGCGGGGGCGTCGGTGTGGGAGTGGGCGGGCACCGAGGACGGCGACGGAACCCCGCCCGACATCGTCCTGGCGTGCGTCGGCGACGTCCCGACAGAGGAGATCCTCGCCGCCGCGGCGCTGCTGCGCGGTCATGTCCCTGATCTCCGGGTGCGCGTCGTCAACGTCGTCGACCTGATGTCGATGGCGCCTCCGGACGTGCACCCGCGCGGGCGTTCGCACGACGATTTCGCGCGGCTGTTCACCGAGTACGTGGACGTCGTCGTCGCATGGCACGGGTACGCGCGCGCGTTCCACCAGCTGCTGCACGGTCGGATGAATCCCGGCCGCTTCCACGTGCGCGGATATACCGAGCAGGGCTCCACCACGACGCCCTTCGACATGGTGGTGCTCAATCACATGAGCCGCTATCACCTGGCCATCGAGGCGTTGCGGCGGAGTCGTCGGATCCCGGACGGCGCCAACGCGCTCGTCGGCTACTGCGAGCGGATGCTCGAGCGGCACCACGACTACGTCCGCGAGCACCTCGAGGACATGCCGGAGGTGCGGAACTGGGTGTGGCCCGAACCCGTGTGACGGCCGACGGCCTCAGCAGCCACTGTCGTAGGTACCTCGCTGCTGCACCAACTCGCCCAAGTGCGCGTCGGACTCGATCCACTCGCCGGACCTGTCCACGGTCTCGAACACCGCGTCGAACGCGTCGACGAGCCAGTCGCGGTGGGCCTCCGCCAGCACCCGGACACCGGAGTCCTGCGTCTCGCAGAACCGCACGAGCCACCCGTCGGGGGCGTCCGGGTCGTCGCTCAGTCCGGCGGCGGTGTTGGTGGCGACGAGAAAACGGTCGAACGCGAAGTCGACCCGGATGGCGTAACCGTCCCCGTGGTTGACGACGTGCGTGGGCCGGTGCGTCGCCGCCGACAGCGCAGTCAGCGCATCGGCGTAGCGGTCGGCATGTTCCTTCTTGCGCGGCACGGGTGTTCTCGTCTCTCGAACGGTGGCCGTCACACGGGGCGTGACGCCGGCAGACCGCGCATCGGAGTCGCGGATGTCGCCCGAAGCGTAGCCCGGTGGGACGACAGGGTCATCCTCCTGACGTGAACCGGGCCGACACGGCGCCCCGAGCGCGCGGTGTCCAGCGCACCGGCCGGCGAATCTGTACCGTCAGCCATAGATAAGTTCTTACCCCGACGTCAGCTCGGTGCCCGGTTCGTCCGGCCCGCGCCGTCCGTCGATCGACAGGAGGCCCGGTGCACCATCCCCTCCCCCGCCCTCCGGTCCCCCGCGCCGTCGTCACGGTCGTTCCCGCGCACAACGAGGAGCAGTTGCTCCCGGCGTGCATGGCCGGGATCCGGCGCGCCGCCGACCGCGTGCGGCTGCCCGTGACCACCGTCGTGGTCCTCGACTCCTGCACCGACGACTCCGCGCGCTCCGCCGCCACCGCGGATCAGGTGCTGGAGGTCGACTGCCGCAACGTGGGCGCGGCCCGTGCGGCCGGGTTCGCGGCCAGCGGCGAAAGCGGCCGTGCCGACGTCTGGTTCGCCACCACCGACGCCGACAGCGTGGTGCCCGAGACGTGGTTGGTCGACCAACTGGCCTATTGGGCCGATCACGATGCGGTCGTGGGCACGGTCCGCGTGGACTGGCGCACCGGTACGGCGGGGACCCGGCGCCGCTACGACGAGGCCTACCGCCTACGCCGCGGCGCGGTGCACGGTCACGTGCACGGCGCCAACCTGGGACTGCGGGCGGACCTGTACCGGGACGTCGGCGGGTTCCACCCGCACGCCCTCGCCGAGGACGTGGATCTGGTGCGGCGCCTGGGCGACGCCGGCGCACGGATCGCGTGGGACGAACACAATGCGGTCGTCACCTCCGATCGCCGACGGCCACGCGCGCGCGGCGGTTTCGGCGATTTCCTGTCCACGCTCGACCGGCTCGAGACCCGAGGGCCGGTGCGCGCCGACGTGCAGGAGTTGCGATGAGCCAGACGGCTATTCACCCGACCGTCACCCCGACCGAGGCCGGTGCCTGGCCGCTGCCGGGCGGGGGCCGAACCGGGGAGCGGTGGCGCGCGCTCACCGACGCCGCCCGGACCGACCTGGTGGGCGCGCGCCTGCTCGAGGCGCACGCCGACGCCACCGCGATCCTGCACGAGCTCGGTGGGCCGCAGGTGGAGGCCGGCCAGTTGTGGGGTGTGTGGGCGGCCGAGCCGCCGGAGCCGGCGGTGACGGCCCGGCAGACGGACGCCGGCATCGTGCTGGACGGCCGCAAGCTCTGGTGTTCGGGCGCGCACTCGTGCACCCACGCGCTGGTCACCGCGCGCCGCGATGGCGAGCGGGCGCTGTTCGCGGTGGAACTGTCGGCGCCCGGGGTGACTCCGGTGCCGGACAGCTGGCACGCCGTGGGGATGGCCGCCAGCGACTCCGGCGCGGTGGACTTCGCGGCCGTTCCGGCCGTGCCGGTCGGGGCGCCGGGCGAGTACCTGACGCGACCCGGATTCTGGCACGGCGCCATCGGCGTCGCGGCCTGCTGGTACGGCGGCGCCCTCGCGGTGGCGCAGCCGCTGCGCCGGCGGGCCGGTGACGATCCGCACCGACTGGCGCACCTCGGGGCCGTCGACGCCGCGCTCTATGCGGCGCAAAGCGTGCTCGATTGCGCCGCAGTCGATCTCGACGCCCGACCGCGGGACCGTCGGGCCGCGGAGCTCCGGGCTCGCCGGGTGCGGGCGGTCGTCGAGGACACCGCGACCACGGTGCTCGACCGCGTCGGTCGCGCGCTCGGCGCGGCCCCGCTGTGTGACGACCCCGTACACGCCCGCCTCGTGGCGGATCTGACCGTGTACCTGCGCCAGAGCCACGCCGAACGCGACCTGGCCGAGCTGGGCAGCGCCCTGAGAGCCGAGGAGGCGGACCGATGAGCAGTGTCGAACGTTTCGCGCAGGTGCCCACCGTCGAGGTCGGCACGCCCGAGGACCACTGGTCCGGACACACCCGGTTCCGGCATCTGGACGTCCACGAGTGCCCCGCCCTGGTGGTCGTCGCTCCGCATCCCGACGACGAGGTGCTCGGCGTCGGGGCACTGGCCTCCGAACTCGCGGACCGCGCCGTCCCGGTGACGGTCGTGTCGGTGACCGACGGGGAGGCCTCGCACCCCGGTTCACCGACGCTGTCGCCCGCGGACCTCGCCGTCCGGCGCCGCGCCGAATCCGACCGGGCGGCGTCCCGGCTGGGACTCGCCCCGCCCGTCCGGTGCGGGCTGCCCGACGGCGCCGTGGCCGCGCACGAGGACGAGCTGGCCGAGCGGATCCGGGCCCACCTGGCACCGGGTACGTGGTGCGCTGCGCCTCTGCGCACCGACGGACACCCCGACCACGAGGCCGCCGGCCGGGCCGCGGCCCGGGCCGCGCACGAGGCGGGTGCGGTCCTCCTCGAGTACCCGATCTGGCTGTGGCACTGGGCTGTTCCGGGCGACCCCGCGGTCCCGTGGGACCGCGCCCGCACCTTCCCCCTGACCCGACACCGGCTGCAGGCCAAGCAGTCCGCCGTGGCCGAGTTCGCGACACAGATCACCGACCTGTCGGACGATCCCGCAGATCGGGCGATCCTTCCGCCGCACGTTCTCGCCCGCCTGCTTCGCGACCACGAGACGGTGATCGTGCCGTGAACCGACTACCCGACGACTACTTCACCGACATGTATGCCCAGGACCCGGATCCGTGGCGGTTCGACGAGCGCTGGTACGAGCACCGCAAGCGGGCGTTGACCGTGGCGATGTTGCCGCGCAGACGGTTCCGCAACGCGTTCGAGCCGGGGTGCTCCACCGGCGCGCTCACCGAGATGCTCGCACTGCGGTGCGATGAACTCCTCGCCACCGACGTCGTCGACGACGTCCTGGACACCGCCCGGGCCCGCCTGGACGGTGTGCCCGGAGTGACGTTCCTCAACTGGGCGCTCGGAGACCCGTGGCCGGCGGACATGTTCGACCTCATCGTGCTCAGCGAGGTCGGCTACTACGTGAAGCCGGAGGCCTTCGACGACGTCGTCGAGGACGTCGCGCACCACCTGGGACCGGACGCGGTGGTGCTGGCCGCGCACTGGCGGCACCCGGTGAGCGACTACCCGACGACGGGCGACGAGGTCCACGACGCACTGGCCCGGAACCCCGGGCTGATCCGCACGGCCCGCTACGAGGACGCCGACGTACTGATCGAGACGTTCGCGTCGGCCGCCGTGCCGCCGGACTCCGTGGCCCGCCGCGAGGGTCTGGTCGACTGACCACCTGTCCGAGCACCGAGCGTCCGCCGGATGCCCACCGAGGAAGGGAGATTCACCGATGAACAAGACCGCTGCCAAGGCTCTCTACAAGCCGCTCTCCATGGCCACGAGCGTGCTGGGCGGAGTGCTGGCCGGCGTCGCGTTCCGCCAGGTCTGGAAGCGCGTCGGCGAGGACGAGCAGGCCCCCGATCCCAAGGATCTGTCGCGCACCAACCGCGAGGTGCTCATCGCCGCGGCGCTCCAGGGCGCCGTCTTCGCCGTGGTGAAGGCGGCGGTGGACCGGGCCGGTGAGCGTGGCTTCCGCGCCATCACCCACTAGCCCGGCCCCGCCGGGGCCGGCCGGTCAGGCCTCCAGCGGCCGCCGCAGCGCCGCCATGAACATCGCGTCGGTGCCATGGCGGTGCGGCCACAGCTGGACGCCCGGGCCGTCGCCGAGCCCCGGCACCCCCGGCACCAGTTCCCTGGTGTCGAGCGGGATCGCGCCGTGCCGGCGGACCGCGTCGGCCACCACGGCGACGGTCTCCGAGAGATGCGGTGAGCACGTGGAGTACAACACCACACCACCCGGTCGGACCAGCTTCAGTGCCGACTCGAGCAGTTCCCGCTGCAGCTTGGCGAGGCCCGCGACGTCCGAGGGCTGTCGCCGCCACCGCGCCTCCGGGCGCCGGCGCAGCGCGCCGAGCCCGGTGCACGGCGCGTCCACCAGGATCCGGTCGAAGCCGGGTTCGAGCCCGGGATCGCGCCCGTCCGCGACATGGACGTCGACGGGCAGATCCCGCGTCGTCTTCCGGACCAGGTCGGCTCGATGTTCTGCCGGTTCGACCGCGTCCAGGCGTCCGCCCTCGATGTCGGCGAGTGCGCCGAGCAGGGCCGCCTTGCCGCCGGGTCCGGCGCACAGGTCCAGCCACCGTCCGCCGTCGGGACCCTCGAGCGGTGCCAGCGTCAACGCGCGGGCCACCAGCTGGCTGCCCTCGTCCTGGACGCCCGCCAACCCCTCCCGCACGGCATCGAGCAGGCCCGGGTCGCCGCCGTCGAGATGCACCGCGTACGGCGAGTACGGGCCGACCTCGCCGCCGGTGACGAGCGCGAGTTCCTCCGCGGAGATCTCGCCGGGCCGCGCCACCAGGTGCACCGCGGGCCGCGCGTCGTCGGCGCGCAGGACGTCCTCGAGGTCGCCGGCGTCCGCGCCGAGCGCGTCGGCGAACGCCTGCGCGATCCAGGTGGGATGCGCGTACCGGAAGGCGAGGCGGCCCACCGGATCCGTCTTCGCGTCGGGCGCAAGCTCGGCCACCCATTCGTCCTCGGTCTTCTCCGACACCCGCCGCAGCACCGCGTTGACGAAACCGGCCTTGCCCGAGCCGGCCTCGGCGCGCACCAGGTCCACCGATGTCGCGACCGCGGCGTGCGGAGCGACCCGGGTACGCAGCAACTGGTAGGCACCGAGTTCGAGAACGTCGAGCAGCGGTCCGTCGATCTCCTCGATCGGCCGACCCGCGCAGCGCGCGATGATCGCGTCGAGCAGTCCGCGGGCCCGCGCGGCGCCGTAGGCCAGCTCGGTCGCCAGGGCGGCGTCGCGGCCGTCGAGCCGGCGCTCCCGAAGCAGCCCCGGCAGAACGAGATTGGCGTAGGCGTCACGCTCGCGGACCGCGCGCAGAACGTCGCGGGCCGCACGCCGCGGCTGGTCGAGCGCCGCCTGTGCCGGGTCGGGCCGATGCGCCTGCCGGGGCCGGGTGCTCCGGTCGTTCCGTCGTCCCCGGCCGCCCTGACCGCCGCCGCTCCGGCCGCCCTGAGCGCCCCCACTCCGGCCGCCCTGTCCCGGCGCACCCGACCGCCGCGGCCGCTTCTCCTCGGTCACTGTGCCCGCGCCTCTCCGTCGAGGCGGGCCCCGCGTGCCCAGTCGAGAGCCGCCATCTGCTTCTTGCCCTGCGGCTGAATCTGGTTGAGCCGCACCGCGGTGGTCGACGTGCCTACATAGAAGCCGTCCTTGCGGATCTCGAGCCGGCCCGGCGGCAGCGAGTCCTCCACGAGCGTCACCGGACCCACCTTCACCCGCAGATCGCCGATCATCGTCCACGCGCCGGGGGCCGGCGTGACCGAACGGATGTGGCGGTGCACCGCGAGCGCCGGCTGGTCCCAACGGATGCGGGCCGACTCCACCGTCACCTTCGGTGCGTGCGAAATGCCGTCACGCGGCTGCGGAACCGCCTGCACCGCGCCGTCCTCGATGCCGTCGAGCACGCTCTCGAGCAGCATCGCGCCGCTCTCGGCGAGCCGTCCGAGCAGTTCACCGGCGGTGTCGGTGGTGCGGATCGTCTCCGTCACCACGCCGTAGACCGGGCCGGTGTCCATGCCCTCGTCCAGCGCGAACACCGTCGCGCCGGTCACCTCGTCTCCCGCGTTGATCGCGGCCTGCACGGGCGCGGCGCCACGCCAGGCCGGCAGCAGGGAGAAGTGCAGGTTCATCCACCCGTGACGCGGGACGTCGAGGACGGGCCGAGGCAGCAGGTTCCCGTACGCGACCACCGGACACGCGTCGGGCGCGAGGGCGAGCAACCGCTCGAGAAACTCGGGATCGGACGCCGACTTCGGCGTCAGCACCTCGATACCGTGCTCGTCGGCGAGTTGCCCGATGGGCGAGCGCACGAGTTTGCGACCACGCCCGGCGACGGCATCGGGCCTCGTGACCACGGCCACCACCTCGTGCCGCTCGGACTCGATGAGCCGCCGCAGCGACGGGACGGCCGGATCGGGCGTTCCCGCGAAGACGAGCCGCATCAGCGTCGTCCCTCCACCGCGGTACGACAGATGGTTCGGTGGATGGTGGTCACTGAGTTCACGAGGGCGGCTCCCGGAGCGTCGAATCCCGGCGGCGCCGGAAAGAGGTTCTCCCCGGATTCTACGGAGCACTCCCCTCGCCGGTCAGCGCCGCCTGGACACGGGCGGTATCGGCGCCCGACCATCCCTCGGGGTGCAGGATCCGCGCCCACATCCCCGCGGCCTCGGGCCCGTACGCGTGACCGTGTCCCGGCGGGACGCCCGCGGAGAACACCATGTCGAGCGTCACCTGCCAGAACGTCACGAACGGCATCCACGTCATGTGGGGATCGACGTCGCGTCCCCGCGGTTCGCGCAACCAATCCGGCTCGTGGAAGAGCAGATCGGGCGACCACCACACGATCGGGTCGCTCGCGTGCTGCCAGTAGACGATCCGCCGCGGCCCCCACGCGCCGCCGAGGTCGAGGTCCTCGGGCTCGGACGCGAACCGCACCGCGGCGCCGTCCCCGACGATCGGGAGGATCTCCGACGAGCCGGGGTCGCGGTCCGCCGTCACCTCCTGCCACTGCGGGGTGAAGTTGGGCGTCCCGACCCACAGCCCCCCGTCCACGCGGACCGCCATGTCCTGGTAGCCCGCGAACGCGTTCTGCCCGCCGTACGCGCCGAGGCTCTCGCCGAAGACGACGAGTCGCGGACGCGTCTCGACCGGCAGATCGATCCAGCGCGCGAACACCGCGTTGAACAGCGCCCGCCCGGCGGCCTGCGGGGTCTCGCGGTCCGCGATGAACGCGAGCGGGCTCGGCAGGAACGAGTACTGCATGGACGCGATCGCGGTGTCGCCACCGGCGATGTACTCGAGCGACGACGCGACGTCCTGGTTGACCCAGCCGCGCCCGGTCGTCGTGTTGACCGCCAGCACCTGCCGCTCCCACGCCTTCGTCCGGTCCAGTTCGGCGACCACCAGATCGGCGACGGCCGCGACGGAGTCCGCCGATTCACGACCGGCGTAGACGCGGATCGGTTCCTGCGCGGGGCGGCCGGTCACCGCGGTGATCTCGGCGGCCCCCGGTCCGCGGCCCACGAACGTGCGGCCCTCCTTGCCGAGGGTGTCCCACGCTTGCGCGGACGCCGGTGAACCGCTGCGCTCGGGCATTGTCGGCTGTTCGACGCCCGGTGCGGTCGCGGTGTCGGCCCCCGAGAAGCTCCAGTTGGCGAAGGCGATCAGGCCGTTGTAGAGCGCCCCGTTGACGATCAGGACCGCGAGCACCGCGGCCACCACGAGGCCGGCCACGTTGGCGGCAGGACGCGGAACCACCCGCAGGGCCAGGCCGGTGAGTCGACGGGTTCCGACGCGGATGCCGCGAGCCGCCTCGAGCAGGACGAACCACACGGCGACGGCGATGAGGAACACCAGCAGCACGTTCGCCTCGCTCGTGCGCTCGACGCCCACGAGGTCACGAACGTAGTTCTGCCACACCGCACCGAGGGCGAGGAACACCGGGACCAGCACCACCGAGGCGACCCCGAGAACCCACCAGCCGACCCGGCGGGTGAGTGGGGACCACGACGGCCGGATCCCGCACGAGCGGACCACCCAGGCCGCCAGGCACCCCGCGCCGTACCCGGCCGCGACCGAGATCCCGGTCGCCAAACCCTGGAGGTACCACACCCGCGGCAGCAGCGACGGACTCATCGACCATGTGAACAGGACCAGCGCGACGGCCAGACCCACGGGGTGCAGCCGGCCCCCGTATCCCCGCAGCCGGGCCCGGAGCCGGCGGCGCGGGGGATCCGCCCCCGCGGCTCCCGGAGCGACGGTGTCGGACACGCGGGTCGCAGCGCTCATGGCCCGAACACTAGGCGTCGGTGTAGGCCACGGCGCCGATTCTCGCGGGAAACACCGCAGCGTTCTCGGAGTGTGCGCTGTACTCGATACGACGGTGTCGCCCACCGCGCACCTACGAGCATCGATCGGAGCCGAACATGACCGGGATCGCCCACAAGTTCGCCAAGGCCTTCGAATCGCGTCCGGTGGACGATCTGGCCGACGCACCGGTGACCGCCCTGCGCGGTGTCAGCGAATCGGATGCCGAACATCTGCGCGCCGCCTTCGGTATCCGCACGGTCCGAGACCTCGGCACCAACGAGTACTTCCTCTGGGCGCACGCGGTCGCGACCCTGGCCGACTGACGTCCGCCGTCAGGAATTGCTCGCGATGATCATGTCGAGGATCCCGGCGCCCAACGGCACCGGCGCGCACTCCGGCGCGGGCGCCGCCGGGTCCAGCGTGCGCAACGCGAGTCCGAGCGCGAACGGGTCGTAGACCATGTTGAAGTGCCCGCCCTCGTTCTCGGGGCACAGGTCCTGCACCGTCAGGTTCACCGCGCCCGGTCCGCGGAGCGCGATGTTGGTGTACGGCTGGATCATCTCGTCGTAGCGCGATCCGATGGTCGTGTACTGCGGGCCGGGCACGGTGTCGCCGCCCGCGTTCAGTGCCGTGAGGAAGTCCGATCCCTGCATCTGCTGACTGATCGCCTCGGACGTGAGCCACTCCGCGATCCGGTCCGGGTGCGGCAACGCCTGCAACAGCGGGACCAGACCGTACATGTTGCCGCCGTACGTCGGCGACGCCATCCCCACCCAGCGGCCCACCAGCCGATCGCCGCCGAGGCGGTTGACGAAGTACCGCGCCACGGTCGCGCCTTGCGAGTACCCGACCACGTCCACCTGGCCCGAGTCGGTCGCCGCCCGGATCCGGTCGACGAAGTCCGCGAGCTCGCCGGCGCTGCGGGTCATGTCGCCGCGGGCGTACTTGCCGGGCTTGCCGTCCGCCCCGTAGTTGAGCGCGAACACGCAGAATCCCCGAGCACTCAGCAGTGGCGAGAGCGCGGCCCAGTCGGTGTACGCGTCCGAATCGCTCCCGTGTACGAGCACGACCGGATTGGGATGCGCGGCGCCGGGCCGGCACTCGAAATCGTTCGCCCCCGCCGGCGCGGAGTCGGGATGTTGCTCCGCGTACCGCAGCGCCGCCGCGTGCCGCGTCTGCACGGGACCCGGCACCTGCGGGACGACGTATCCCTGGTCCGGTCCCTCGAGCGAGCCGGAACCGAACGGCGCCGCCCCGGCACTCGCTCCGGATCCACCCACCACCGCCAGGGCCGCGACCACCCCGACGACAACCGTCCGTATCGATCGACGCACGTGTACCTCCTGCGGCCCCTCGGGCCCCGGACTCTGTCTATCAAGCCCGCCGCCGCTCTGTCGCCGGCAGGTACCGGTGGGCAGGATAACGATCGCGGAACGAAGTCCGGTTCCGGGTGGCGCGGGATCGCCGTGGCCTCTCCCTGCAACCGCGCGCTGCCCACCCGAGCGTGATGCAATATGGCGGACTCGCGACAAGAACGGGGCGCGCATGACCATCGTGGACAACGCCGTCTACGTCGACGGCGTTCGGATCGACACTCCGCGGACACTCGACTCCACCTACGAGACGATGAACCGTCTCGGCGGCATGGCATGGATCGGACTGTATCGGCCGGACGCCACCGAGATCGAATCGCTGGCAACCGAATTCGGGCTGCACCACCTCGCGGTCGAGGACACGATCGCGGCACACCAGCGTCCCAAACTCGAGCGGTACGACGACATCCTGTTCGTCGTGCTGCGGCCCGCCCGCTATCTCGACGACGTCGAGAAGGTCGAGTTCGGCGAGGTGCACCTGTTCGTGGGCCCCAACTTCGTGGTCACGATCCGGCACGCCGAGTCGCCCGATCTCGGGCAGGTGCGACGCCGGCTCGAGGCGCAACCGGAGCTGCTGCGACTGGGCCCCGAGGCCGTGCTCTACGCGATCCTCGACCAGGTGGTCGACGAGTACCTGCCGGTCGCGGCGGGGCTCGAGAACGACATCGACGAGATCGAGAACCAGATGTTCACCGGGGACCCGGCGGTGGCGCGACGCATCTACGACCTGTCCGGCGAGGTCATCGACTTCCAGCGCGCGACCCACCCGCTGGTCGAGATGCTCGGAGCGCTCGAGCGGGGGTCCGACAAGTACCACGTCGACGTGGAGCTGCGACGGCACCTGCGCGACGTCCTCGACCACACGCTGCGCATCGGCGAGCGCGCCGACTCGTCGCGGGCCCACCTGCAGACTGCGCTGTCGGTACACGCGACGCTCGTCGCGCAACGGCAGAACGAGGAGATGCGCCGCCTCACCGTGACCAGCCTGAACCAGAGCGAAGAGGTGAAGAAGATATCGTCCTGGGCGGCAATCCTTTTCGCGCCGACGCTGGTGGGGGCCGTGTACGGGATGAACTTCCACGACATGCCGGAGCTGGGCTGGCAGTTCGGCTATCCCGTCGCGCTGCTGCTCATGGTCGCGACGTCCGTCACGCTGTACGTGGTCTTCAAACGGCAACGGTGGCTGTGAGACCGGGGCGTCCGGTGGGCGAGATCACACCTGTTCCGCGCGGCCGCCGCGGGCGTACGGTCGGCCGATGATCAAGGCCGTAGCCCTCCTCGCCCGTCGTCCGGACCTCACCCACCACCAGTTCGTCGAGTACTACGAGAACAACCACGCGAAGCTGATCCGCAGTCTCCTGCCGCAGATCGTCGAGTACCGCCGCAACTATCTCGACCGGGGCACCGCGATCGGCGCCGACGGCGCCACCGACCCCGATTTCGACGTCGTCAGCGAGTTCGTGTTCGCCGACCGCGCCGGCTACGACGCGATGCTCACCACCCACGCGCGACCGGAGGTGGCCGCCGCGATCGAGGCCGACGAGAAGAATTTCCTCGACCGCTCACGCACCCGGATGTACGTCGTCGACGTCCGGGAGAGCTGACCGATCCCCGTGGGCCCCGGGACGGGGATCGGCCGGTCGCAGACGCGACGTCGGTTCGGCGAGGTCGGCATCGAATTCGGCACGGCGCACCTACCGTATCTACGCATGACCATCACCGCTCGCGCTGGGCTGGCCATCCTGGCCGCGGCCGCCCCACTCCTGCTCGCCGGCTGCGCTCCCGACAGCCCGACCGCGGAGCCGACGGCGAGCGAGCCAGAGTCGACAACTGTCGACGCGTCCGAGGGGCCCGCGGACTGCGCCGCGCGCGCGTGGTACGGCAACGTGGACAGCTTGTTCGGACGGGAATGGCTCCTCTCGTACAAGAAAAACCCGTCCACCTCGGGTGTGACGCTCACCCGCTGTCACTACCTGCACCACCCGAGCCTCGAGCTCGAGTCGGCGAGTGAAACAGCACTCGAGGCCATGACGGGAGACCTCGTTCTGCCCGCATCGATCATCGCCGACGGCATCGAAGTCCGGAGTACTCTCCTGGCACTACCCGACGCGCCCGAGGTGGGTCACCGGTGCCCCGGACCGGGGGTCGCGGCCTTCGACCAGGTCAGCGTGCTCGATGACCGCGGAACGCCGGTGGCGAAGTTCCAGACCAGCGAGCACGGAAGTGCTTGTGGGATATTCCACGTGATTCCCTGGGCGTGACATCTCCGGTGCGAACGTGCCTGACGGCCCAGCCACACGCGAGTCGGCAACACGAAATGCTTCACTGGCACGATGACCATCGGCAAATCCGCTGCGGATTCCCGAACGCGCCACTACCTCCACTACTTCTCGCGATACGTCACGGCCTGTGCCAGCGGACTTCTCATCGCAGGATCGATCGTGCTGGCTACACCTGGGACCGCATCTGCCTGCTCGTGCGTCAGCAGCGAAACACCGGAGGAAGCCGTCTCGCACGCGTCCGCGGTCTTTGTCGCCCGCGCGACCGACAAGGTCTCGGACGGGTTCACCGACACTTACGAATTCGAGGATTCACAAGTATTCGAGGGTGATGTGAGCTCCACAACGACAGTCGGCACCCTCTCGAACGGCAACGGGTGTGGAACCAGCTACCAAATCGGGGACGAGTACCTACTCTTCGTCTCCAAGCCGTACGACGTCGATGCCGCGTGGGAAGGCCACGCCTGCGGCCCGTACACCGGCGCCCCGTTCGACATCCGATCCGTCACCGAGAAGGTGTACGGGCCACCCCACCCTCCCCGAGAAGCCGCACCCACGGCCGCGATCAGTTGGCAGACCCGGATGACCGCCGCACTACCGACGCCGGTACTGGCGATCGCTGGACTCGCCTTGGTCGGATTGATCGGATGGAGCGCCTTGGTGTTCCGCAGACGCCGGTGAGCGCGTGGTGAGCGCGGTCTGGACCAGGTGAACGCGTGCCGGTCCCCGAATATCCGGTGTGCGACAGTCCGGCCAGGACGCCGTGGACCGTCGCGGATCGCGTTAGCGTCGCACCATGCCTCCCATCGAGAACTGGCTCGACATGACCCTCTCCAGCTCAGTCAGCTCCCGCCTACCGCTCGTCGTCCAGCGACTACTCAAAATCGGTCCCCGCTACGGGATCGCGCGCGGCATCGTGCTCTACGGCCCCGGACCCAGCGGCGGTGTCCTGGACGCGCGCTCACCGCTACTCGAACCGACCGAACTCTGGCAGTGGCTCGCCGACCACGACGAACCCCACGACCGGACCCGCGGCACCCTCACAGCCACCGAACGGCGCCTCTCCCAGCTACAAGACGACCCCGACCTCCAACACCAACTCTTCACCCAGATCGGGCTGCTTCTCGGACAAGCCCTCACTCACGCCAACCCCGAAGCCCACTGGACCGTTTGGCCCAACGGGCACCCCGTCGTCCGCACCCCCACCACCGACGTCGACGTCACAGCCGCCGCGCACAACTACCTCGCCAACCACGGTCCTGCCCCCACCACCATCCTCGACGCTCACACACCCTGAACAACACTTGGACATCTCCGTCCTCGCGAACACCACCGTCCGCGTCCCCATCGAGTCGATCGCTCGATGCGTGCAGGCCCGGAGCACGGCCCCTGCACCCATCCGTCCTCGCAGGAGTTCTCGTGCCCACTCGTCTTCCCGCCGACAGCCACGTCCACTCCGAATGGTCCTGGGACACCGGCGGACCCTCATCCTCCGCCGCCGGCCGCATGCGCCTCATGTGCGAGCGCGCTCTCGCGATCGGCTTGCCCGCCGTCGTGTTCACCGAACACTTCGACTTCGACAGCACGTGGCGCACCGAACCCGAAGACCTACTCCCGCACCAACAGTCGCTGCTCGACTCGCGCGGATACCTCGCGCCCCCGCCCCTGGACATCGTCGGCTACCTCGACAGCATCGACCGCTGCCGCCACCGTTTTCCCGAATTGACGATCCTCACCGGCGTCGAGTTCGGCCAACCGCACCTATACGCCGACAACGCTGCCGAGCTCGTCGATCTGTCTGCCATCGACCGTGTCAACGGCTCCTTACACACGCTGAAGGTCGGCGAGGACCGCTACGAACCCAACACGCTCTACCGACAGTGGCATCCAGACGACGTAGTCAACGCCTACCTCGACGAGATTCCCCGGATGGTCTCAGGGGCAGACGAGTTCGAAGTGTTCTGCCACATCGACTACGCCGTCCGAGCATGGCCCACCGCTGCCGGCCCCTTCGACCCCCGCCATTTCGAGGAGCGATTCCGGACCGCCATGAAAGCGATCGCCGACAGCGAACGAGCTCTCGAAATCAACACACGACGACTACGGCCGTGGATACCCCAGTGGTGGAGCGAAGAAGGCGGACGTGCCGTCACCTTCGGCAGCGACGCACACGTCCCCGAAGCTCTCGCCGACAACTTCCCCGAAGCCGTCGCGATGATCGAGCACCACGGATTCACTCCCGGCCGCCGGCCAGAAGACTTCTGGACCCGCTGATCCAGGTGGTGTCCACGCGAGGAGGGGGTGTTTCCGCTGGGCGAGGGTTGCCGGTTGCTCGCACAGACACCACGAAAGAGAGGGCACGTGCACACCTCTTGCTGAGCCCTTGGGAGGGTTCTCTCGGTACCTGCGCCGCATCAGCAAGCATCTGATCGAATCGGGTCGCAGCGATCGGGCGCGGCCGGGGCGCCCTCGGCGAGGGTAGACATCGAAGGGAGGGCTCGTGATCTCGTCACTCAACCGGCTCGTCGACCTCGTCGAGCAACACCTCACCGAGGAGTTCGACGTCAAGGATGTAGCCAGGGCGCTCGGTACGACCGAACACCACCTGCGCAGGATGTTCTCATCACTGGCCGGTATGCCGCTGTCGGAGTACGTCCGCCGACGCCGGATGACCGTCGCCGCGGCCGCAGTCGTCCGGGGCGAGGGCGATCTCCTCGGCATCGCCGTCCGGTACGGATACGGCTCGACCGAGGCATTCGGGCGGGCGTTCCGGGCGGTGCACGGTGCGGGCCCGAGTGATGTGCGTCGCGACGGAGGCCCCCTTCGAACACAACCGCAACTCAGGTTCCACCTGAGTGTCGAAGGGAGCAGACCGTTGGACACCCGCATCGTCGACCAGCCCGCGTTCCGGCTCGTCGGACACGCCGCCCGCGTTCCACTGATCCACCAGGGCGTCAACCCGCACATCGAACGACACATCGCCGCGTTGCCACAGGAGGAACATCTGCGGTTGAAGGCCCTCAGCGAGATCGAGCCGGCGGGTTTGTTGGCAGTCTGCGACGACCTCGACCCGGATCGTGCCGAGGGCAGCGAACTGACCTACCTGCACGGCGCTGCCGTCTCCCGCGACACCCCTACGCCGGAGGACCTCGATACCATCGAGGTGCCGGCCGGCAGGTGGGCGGTCTTCCACACCAACGGACCGTATCCGCAGGTTCTGCAGACCACTTGGGCCGCGACCGCAACCGAGTGGTTTCCATCCAACCCGTGGCGTTCGCGGCCGGGTCCGGAGATCGTCGCGGTGTCGGAACGCGCGGACGACTTCAGCACAGCGACATGTGAACTGTGGCTTCCCGTCGAGCCGGCCGCTGGCTGACCGGGCGGTGCGCAGCGCCCCGGCGGGCCCGGACCACGTGATTCACAGCTCCGTCAGCTGATCTCGCACGTGGCAACGTCCATGTACCGGACCTCTCCATCGACGTTCGCTACCGCGATTCTGCCGTCGCCGTTGTCCTCGATCGTTGCGGCACCGGGGATTTCCGCGTTGCACTGTTCTGTGTCGTCCAAGAGAATCACCACCGAAGTCGACCCGTTCTCGTCGACCAGTTTCGCCGTCCGCCCCTCACCGAGATCGATCGGTTCGACGTCCGGACTGGGTGGCGTCGAGGACGACGTGGGAACTTCGGACGGCGGTCGCGTCGTGGTGGGCTCGGTCGGCGATAGCGCGGTCGAAGGTGGCGTGGTAGCCGACGTGCTGGTGGAAGGGGCGTCCGACCCACTCGGCGGCGCGGTCGGCGTCGACGAAGGCGTCGGATCGCCAGGATCGGGCTCGGCCAAGCCGAACGACTGAACAGACTCTACTTGCCTGGGCCCCAGCTCTGCGGGCGTCCAGGCGGTCTGATTTTCCCAAGCTTGGTTCTCGACATTTTTGTAGTTTCCGCTACATTTCGTTCGACTGGATACCAGGTCGCCGTACGTGAGTCCCGCAGCCCTGTATCCACTCGACGTAGCCGGACCATTGAGCGTGTGCAGGCGGACAAATCTCTCCTCGTTGCGCGGGACGGTGATACCGGTGACGGACGTTTGCGACGCGGGCAGATTCTGCGGCGTACCTACCACCGTGCCGTCCGAGGCTTTCACATAGACAATTCGATACCCCGTCGCCCCGGGCACTGCATTCCATTTGATATTCGCGCGCTCGCTGACGGAAAAGCCACTGGTGGTGCACTCGAAACCGTTCGCCAGCGGCGTGGGATAGTAGTTTCCCGTCGCGATCCTCGACACGTTCGCCGCGGATGCGTCGGTGAACGCGGCCAGCGTGCTGGGCACTTCCGACACCCCCCACGTCACGAGCGCGATACCGGCGGCCGCGAGGGCGGACCGTAGCGACACCGTTCGGGAGCAGAGATTCCGGGGCTCGAGCACGCTGATTCTCCTCACTACTCGCCGGCTCGAGGGCCAGCCGACGCTGGCGGGGCCGTGGCTGTGAACTGGAACGTAGCGCCGAGGTACTTCATCCGCGTGTCGTCGGGCGCCGATGAACTCAGGGTGATCTGGAAACACAGCGTGTCCTGGGCCTTCGATGCGAGAGTCCGCGCCGGAACGAGGTCGACCGGCGCCTTGGTCGACAACGTCGTCGAACTGATCGGCGTACCGCCGGCGCACGTTGCTCCGTTGCTGCTTCCCCCGTTCCTCACAGCCACGGTGAGGCTGTTCGCAAGGCTGGAGTCGCCAGTTGTGATGACCTTGGCGACGTACGAGAAGTTCGTGGTACCAGTGTTTTGCACGGGCAGCATTGCGGCGACGCTGTCACCGCGAAGCATGCCGGTCTTCTCCAGCGCCGCGAAGCGGTGGGTGGGACGCGATCCGTCCAACTTCATTTCGATTGTGCCAGTGGTGAACACACCGCTGGTCGCACTGGCGTTGTCGGACCACGACGCCAACGTACCCACCGCGCCCAGTCCCAGAAAAATCCCCAGGGACAACACCGCCTGTGTACGCGTCCGGGCGTGCCCACTGATACGTCCAGCCATCCGAAATCCCATGAGCCTTCCCGGTGTCGAGGATTCCTCGGTGCCCGGATCGTATATTCGTACGGCGGTTTCGTCCCGGCGAGAACGACTCGGACCGGAGCGCGAATGACGTTTCCAGCGGAACGGGGTACAACTCGGTGTCCGAGAACAGTGACGCCGTTATCGCCCGCGCGGGCACGGGAGACGACCCCGGCACACGTACAAATTGCACGGTCGTTCCAAGAGAATTGGCCTGCGATGTCGGTTCGGTGGTGAGTAGCGTCCGGAGTATGAATTTTCGAGCAGCTGTCACGGCGACTGCCATGGCTGTCGCCGTCACTGGCTGTGCAGGTACCGGTGCCGACGACCAGGTCACCACGGCGACGAGTCCACCGCCACCGAGTGAGCCGGCACTGCTCTACTCCGCCGCTCTGCGCCAATTGATCCTGGTCGACAATCCGTTCGCTCGGTCGCCGTCGAAAGTGGAGCATGTCTATGTCGTCGATGGCGCCGCCTCGCGTAGCGCGGAGTTGGCCATCGCAGCCGACGGTCCACAGTTCAGCCCTGACCTGAAGAAGGAGATCACCGAACAATCCACCGATCTGCCGCCAGTCGAATTCGTGACGGAGCCCGAGCAACATACCGATGTCGGACGGGTAGGGCTGACCGGAGTCGAGAATGACGGTGTCGTCATCGGGCTCGCCGCACCCCAGTACCAAGACGATGGGACGGTTCGGATCGGTACGGGGCTCTGGTGCGGAATCGACTGCGGAATCGCACTCGCCTACGTCCTCGAGCGCACCGAGGAGCACTGGGCCGTCACAGGAACGACCGGCCCCGTCACCATCTCTTGACTCCGCCGGGGCGCAGAGCAGTCGCGCAGGACGATCACCACATCGAGAGCTGATCGCTGCCGCCCTGCGGCGACCTGCGTCGTCGTGGCGGTTTCTCCGGCGCCTGCGCGGCGGGCTCTCTCGTGAGCAGCCCTGCACGCCGTGCCCTGTCGACTTCGGGTCGCGCGTCCACCCCGGCGGCCTCGGCGATTGCGATTTTCACCCGTGCGCGGTGCGCCCGCGCGGCGTGGCCGGCATCGGTTTCCCGTGCAGCCCAAGCCTGCCGCCAGGCCTCGGAGCCAGGCTGCGGTGCGCCCAGAACGGCGTCGGTGGCACGCTCGAGCAGGACGTCGATCTTCTCCGCGACCGCATCGGCGGCCTCGGCGATCGCATCGTGTGGCACTTCCCGCGCGCCCATACCGCGAAGTGTAGGTCCAGGCGCCGACGTATTTCGGAGGTTCGGGCGCCGCCGTGCCGGTATCGGGGTGCGCGCGACCACTCACGCCCCGGGTTGTGCGTCGTCGACGCGCGGAAGATCTAGCCGATCCGCAGCGGATCCACCTGGACCCGTACCGGCCCCGCGGAGCGGCGAGCGCTGCGGACGGCCTGCGCCTCGGCGAGGCCCTTCGCCAGTGCCCGGCCCGCGCTGCGCGGCACTCGCACCAGCATCCGCTCCACCTCGTCCGGTTCCGGCTCGTCGCTCGAGAACGGCAGCCGCTCGCCCGGCGGGAGCGGCACCGGTCCCAGCACCTCCGCCCCGTCGGGCAGCGCGGCCAGTTCCAGAATCTCGGCGACCGTCACGCCGGTGCCGTCGACCGCCGCCATGTGCACCGCGGGCGGGAATCCGACTTCCGCGCGTTCCCCGAGCTGGCCACGCGCGTGCCAGACGGGGTCCCAGCGCACCAGCGCCTGGACGGTCGGGATACCCGAGTCAGCCACGACGACCACCTGCCCCCCGTCGGCGTGTGAGCGCACGAGCGCCGACGCGGTCATCCACCGCCGCAGCGTCTCCTCCGCGGCCCGCAGATCCGCGCGTCCCAGCAGCGCCCACCCGTCAAGCAGCAACGCGGCGCCGTAGCCGCCCGGCATCACCGGTTCGGCGCCCACCGTGGACACGATCAATTTCGGCCCCGGGTCGACCTCCGCCTTGACGTCGGCGCCACCCGAGGTGTGCACTGCGACCCCGGGGAACGCGCGGCCGAGTTCCTCCGCGGTACGCCCGGCCCCGACGACGACGGCCCGCAAGGCCCGCGCCCCGCACGCGTGACAGCGGTGATTCGTGTCGGCGACGCCGCACCACTTGCACGTCGGCGAGCCGGCACCGTCCGGACCCGCGGCGGCGGGCAATGCCAGCGGACCGTTGCACCGACGGCAGCGCGCGGGCGTCCGGCACTTGGCACACGCCAACGACGGCACGTAGCCACGTCGCGGAACCTGAACCAGGACACCGCAACCCGCCGCCAGTGCCTCACGGGCGGCGGCGAAGGCGATGGCCGGCAACCGCGCGGCGCGGGCACCGGGATCCCGCGCGAGCGCGTGGTCGCTGTCCGCGAGCGCCGTCACCTTGGGGGCACGCACGCGGACGACGTCCCGCGCCGCGACCAGGTCGTGGGCCCAGCCGGAGTCCACGAGCGCCTGCGCCTCCGCGGTCCGCGCGTGTCCGGCCAGCACGAGCGCGCACCCGGTGTTGTGGGCGCGCAGCAGCGCGACCTCCCTGGCATGGGGGTACGGGGACCGCGGCTCGGCCAGGCTGCTGTCGCCGTCGTCCCACACCACCACGAGTCCGAGGTCCGGGGTGGGGGCGAACACCGACGCGCGGGTCCCGACCACGACCCGCGCGGTCCCCCGCAGGGCTGCCAGCCACCGCCGGTACCGCGCGGACGGTCCCAGTCCCGCCGCCAGTCCCACGACGTGCTCCGAGCCGAGCAGACTCGCGCACGCCTGCACCAGACGGTCGAGGTCCCGCTGGTCGGGTACGACGAGCACCACGCCGCGGCCGGACGCGGCCGTCGTCCCGGCCAGTTCGGCCAGGCGCGCGCACCAGTCCTCCCCCGGCAACGCCTGCCACACCGCGCGCGGGGCCCGGCCGGCGCCGAGCGCCTCGACGAAGTTGTCCCCGTACACGTACGACGACCAGGCGGTGGCGTCGACCGCCGGCGCGGCGGGTGGCGGAACCGGTTGGCTCGCTTCGGATTCGACCTTGGCGTGCCGCGGCGGGACGGCCAGGCGCAGCACGTCGGCGCGCGTGCCCGCGTACCGCTCGGCGACGGCGTCCACCAGCTGCTGCACCTCGGGCGTCAGGACCGGCTCGCCGGACACGACACGGTCGAGCCATGCGAGCTTGCCACCGTGCTCGCTCGTCTCGATCCGCTCGAGCAGGAAGCCGTCGACCAGCCGGCCCGAGAACCGCACCCGCACCCGGACGCCGGGGCGCGCCTGTTCGTCGAGCTCCGCAGGAACCAGATAGTCGAATTCCCGGTCCAGATGCGCAACAGGAAGCAGCGGCAGCACCCGCGCCACGGGCGCGTGTGCTGCCGCTGTCTTGTCAGGGCCGGTCAGCGAGCGGACTTTCGGTGCGCGTCAGAGACCGGCGGCCGCGCGCAGCTTCTCCGCGCGGTCGGTGCGCTCCCAGGGCAGATCCACGTCGGTGCGACCGAAGTGGCCGTACGCGGCGGTCGCGCCGTAGATGGGGCGCAGCAGGTCCAGGTCGCGGATGATCGCACCCGGACGCAGGTCGAAGACCTCGCTGATCGCCCGCTGGATGGTCGCGACGTCGACCTTTTCGGTGCCGAACGCCTCGACGAACAGACCCACGGGCGCCGCCTTGCCGATCGCGTACGCGACCTGGACCTCGATACGGTCCGCGAGCCCGGCCGCGACCGCGTTCTTGGCCACCCACCGCATCGCGTAGGCCGCCGAACGGTCCACCTTCGACGGATCCTTGCCGGAGAAGGCGCCGCCGCCGTGACGGGCCATGCCGCCGTAGGTGTCGACGATGATCTTGCGCCCGGTGAGGCCGGCGTCGCCCATCGGTCCGCCCAGCACGAACTTGCCCGTCGGGTTCACCAGCAGGCGGACGTTCGAGGTGTCGAGATCGATGGTCAGCTCGGACAGCACGTGGCCGAGCACCTTCTCCCGCAGATCCGGGGTGAGCAGGTTGTCGAGGTCGATGTCGGCCGCGTGCTGGGTCGAGATGACCACGGTGTCGAGGCGGACCGCACGGTCGCCGTCGTACTCGATGGTGACCTGGGTCTTGCCGTCCGGACGCAGGTAGGGCAGCACACCCGTCTTGCGGACCTCGGTGAGGCGACGCGAGAGGCGGTGCGCCAGCGCGATCGGCAGCGGCATCAGCTCCGGGGTGTCGGTGCACGCGTAGCCGAACATCAGGCCCTGGTCGCCGGCGCCCTGGCGCTCGATCTCGTCGTCCGCGGTCCCGCCGACGCGGGCCTCGTGCGAGTGGTCCACACCCTGGGCGATCTCGGGCGACTGCGCGCCGATCGCGATGTTCACGCCGCAGGAGTTGCCGTCGAAGCCCTTGGCCGAGGAGTCGTAGCCGATCTCGAGGACCTTGTCCCGAACGATCTTGGGGATGTCGACGTACGCCGACGTCGTCACCTCGCCGGCGACGTGGACCTGCCCGGTGGTCACCAGCGTCTCGACCGCGACACGGCTGCGCGGATCCGCCTCGAGCATCGCGTCGAGAATGGAGTCACTGATGGCATCACAGATCTTGTCCGGGTGACCTTCGGTCACGGACTCACTGGTGAATAGCCGCTTGCCGGACGTGCTCACAGATCTCCCTCTCGACGTTTGTCCGGAGCCGACAATGCGAAACTCCTGTATCGCATTCCCTCGGCCCCGCTACGACACCTGAGTTGATTTTCGTTTCTACTTCTATTCAATACCGCAGTCGGCGACTGTGCCAGGCGCGAGCCCGGTGCGCCGCCGACCGCAGGCCCCGCTATCGGGGAGCCAACAGCCCCGCGACCGCATCGAGCACCCGGCTGGCCATCAGCGCCTTGGAGCCGGGTTCGATCGCCGTCTCCGTTCCGTCGGCACCGAGCAACCAACCGTCGTTGTGATCGACCTCGAACGCCTTGCCGTCGCCGACGGCATTCACGACGAGGAGGTCGCAGCCCTTGCGCGCCAATTTCGCGCGCGCATGGTCGAGAACACTGCCCGACGCGTCTCCCGTCTCCGCCGCGAAGCCCACGATCGCGGTGTCGGACGCGAGGGTGCCGTCTCGCCGAGCCTGCACCAGTCCCGCAAGAATGTCATCGTTTTTGATCAGCGGAATCGAGTCCGGTTCGCCGGCGCCCTTCTTGATCTTGCTGGTCGCGACGGAGGCCGGACGGAAGTCCGCCACGGCGGCCGACATGACCACCGCATCGGCGTCCACGGCGTGCTTCATGACGGCTTCACGCATCTGCTCGGCGGTGCGGACGTCGACGACGTCCACCGCGGCCGGGTCGGCCAGTTCGGCGGTCGCACCCGCGATCAGCGTCACCTGCGCACCCCGCTGGGCGGCGAGACGGGCGATCGCGAAGCCCTGCTTGCCGGAGCTGCGGTTGCCGAGGTACCGGACCGGGTCGAGCGGCTCACGCGTGCCGCCCGCGGAGACGACGAGACGGCGACCTTCGAGGTCGCGGGGCAGCGCGCCGGCCCGCTCGAGCAGCAACGACGCCAGACCGAAGATCTCCTCCGGTTCGGGCATGCGGCCCGCCCCGGTGTCCTTGCCGGTGAGCCGGCCCGACGCCGGTTCGACGACGATGTTGCCGCGCTCCCGCAGCGTCGCCACATTCGCGACCGTGGCGGGGTGCTCCCACATCTCCGTGTGCATCGCCGGGGCGAACACCACCGGACAACGGGCGGTGAGCAGGGTGGCGGTGAGCAGGTCGTCCGCCCGGCCGGCCACGGCGCGGGCCATGAGGTCCGCGGTGGCGGGGGCGATGACGACGAGATCGGCCTCCTGGCCGAGACGGACGTGAGCCACCTCGGGCACGTCGGCGAACACTCCCGTCTCGACGGGACTGCCCGACAGCGCCTCGAACGTGGCCCGGCCGACGAAGTTGAGCGCCGACTCGGTCGGGATCACCCGGACGCGGTGACCACTCTCGGTGAAACTACGGATCAGCGCACAGCTCTTGTAGGCGGCGATACCCCCGCCCACGCCGACGACGATCCGCCGGGGGGCGTCGGAGCCGCCGGCGCCCTCAGCTGCCGCGCCGGACTGCGGACCGGGCACGGGCCCTCCTCCGCTCACTCGCCTTCGGTGTGCTCGAGCAGGTCGGCGTGGATCTCGCGGAGCGCGATCGACAGCGGCTTCTCCTGCAGGCCCGGCTCGACCAGGGGGCCGACGTACTCGAGGATGCCGTCGCCGAGCTGGTTGTAGTAGTCGTTGATCTGGCGGGCACGCTTGGCCGAGTAGATGACCAGCGCGTACTTCGACGACGTGCGCTCGAGCAGTTCGTCGATGGGCGGATTGGTGATGCCGAGCGGGGTGTCGTAGGCAGGCAGGGCGCCACGACCTGCGGTGTCGGACACAACTGCTTCGGTGCTGCTCACTCGGTTACTCCTGAACTGGACTCGAAAGTGCCAAATTGAATGTCGGAATAGCGGGCGGCGCCCGTCAGGGCTGCCGTCCAACCAACAAGGATACCAACTCGTCGCAGGCCCGGCTGACGTCCTCGTTCACGATGACCGTGTCGAACTCGTCCTGCGCGGCCAATTCGACCTTCGCGGTCTGCAGCCGACGCTCGACGACGTCGGCGGGTTCGGTGCCCCGGCCGGTCAGCCGCGACACCAGCGTCTCCCAGCTGGGCGGCGCCATGAACGTCAGCACGGCCTCGGGCATCGCGGCGCGCACGGAGCGCGCACCCGCGAGGTCGACCTCGAGCAGGACCGGCTTGCCGTCCGCGAGCGCCCGGCGAACCGGGGCGGCCGGCGTACCGGACCGCTGCAGTCCGCCGTGGATCTCCGCCCACTCCAGCAGGTCGCCGGCGTCGATCATGCGGTCGAACTCCTCGCGCGAGACGAAGTGGTAGTCCTGCCCGTCCACCTCGCCCGGACGCGGGTCACGAGTGGTGGCCGAGACACTGAACACGACCTCGGGCGCGCGTTCGCGGAGCAGTCGGACGACGCTCGACTTGCCGACGGCGGAGGGGCCGGCCAGAACTACCAGCCGGCCCCTCCGCACTGCGTCGCCACTCTCGACGGATGCCGGAGCAGCTGCGCTGCCTGACACCTGTTGTGCGTCAGCAATCACTTGTCGCGCTCAGGCCTCGAAATCGAAGCGCGCGAGCAGAGCCTTGCGCTGCCGATCGCCGAGGCCACGCAGGCGACGGGTCGGAGCGATCTCCAGCTCGGTCATGATCTCCTGCGCCTTGACCTTGCCCACCTTCGGCAGGGCTTCGAGCAGGGCCGAGACCTTCATCTTGCCGAGGATCTCGTCCTCTTCGGCATCCTTCAGGACCTGCTTCAGGTCGGTGCCGCCGCGCTTGAGGCGCTCCTTGAGCTCAGCCCGGGCCTTGCGGGCGGCAGCCGCCTTCTCCAGAGCAGCAGCACGCTGCTCGTCGGTCAACTGGGGAAGGGCCACGGTTCCTCCGTCTCGTCGTGTGCAAATCCGTCAACTCCCGGCGGGGCCGGGACGTCTACATCCCCCGGATAACCAGGGGCGATAGCGACCGTACTCACGCCGCGCGTCGATTGCTAACCCACCCCCGACGTCGCAGCCCGATTCGGGTGGGTTATGTGCTCGTTCGATGGTGCGTTCGAACACGGGTGCGGATGCCCGCGGAAAGTCCTCTCCCCACACCACCCGGCCCCCGCTGCAGGACTATAACCGCAGTTCAGCGCGGGTTTGCGAGGGGTGGAAGCGGAATGTCCCCGGGATTTCGGCGTGGCGTGGCACACAATTGCGCCGCCACGGCCCGCGGGGCCGCGAAAATCCGCGAAACTTTCCGCGCTCCAGCGCGTGTCGGCTCCCGGTCAGCGGGCCGCGGACGACGAAAGCCGGGCTCGGGACACCCCGAACCCGGCCTCGCCGGCACTACGTGCACACGTCCGCGGACGCGGTCAGTCCTGCAAGAACCCGAAGGCCTCCGCCGAGCGCGCCACCGCGTCCTGGAGCGCCGCGACGGACGGTCCTGCACGCAGGACCTCTCGCGACACGCTGGGCACCACCGAGCGCAGACAGTCCCCCGCCAGTCGGCGCACGTCGTCCGCGGTACCGCCCTGGTGCCCGACACCCGGCATGAGGATGGGGCCGTGCAGCGCGCCCAGATCCGGCGCGTCGGTGAGCGTCGCACCGACCACCACACCCACGGAGCCCAGCACGGCGGCTCCCGCGTTGCGCGCGGCCGCCTCGTCGACCATCACCTGGCTGATACGACGGTCCCCGGCCGTCGCAGACTGCACCTGGGCCCCCTCCGGGTTGGAGGTCGCGGCGAGCACGAACACCCCGCCGTGATTGCGCTCGGCCACCTCCAGTACGGGGTCGAGGGAGCCGAACCCCAGATACGGGGAAACCGTCACCGCGTCGGACTCGAGCGGCGAGCCCGCCTGCAGCCAGGCCCGGGCGTACGCGCTCATCGTGGACCCGATGTCGCCGCGCTTGGCGTCCGCGAGCACCAGCGTGCCGGCGTCCCGGAGCACCTCGACGGTACGTTCGAGGACGGCGAACCCGCCGGACCCGTACGCCTCGAAGAACGCGACCTGCGGCTTGACCAGGGCGACGCGACCGACGAACGCCTCCACACAGATTTCGGCGAACCGCTCGAGGCCGTCGACGGACTCGGGCAGCCCCCACGCCTGCAGCAGCTCGGGGTGCGGATCCACGCCCACGCACAGCGGGCCGTATCGGCCCAGTGCCGCGTGGAGCCGCGCCCCGAACGTCTCGGTGGACGTCACCGCTGCTGGTCCCGCAGCCGCGAGTGCAGCTCCTGCAGGGACTGGACCCCGATGTCGCCGCGGATGGCGGACTCGATGCCCTGCACGGCCGCCGAGGCGCCCTGCACGGTGGTGATGCACGGCACGCTCTTCGACACGGCGGCGCTGCGGATCTCGTAGCCGTCGACGCGCGGGCCGGAGTTGCCGTACGGGGTGTTGATCACCATGTCGACCTCGCCGTCCTTGATCTGGTCGACGATCGTGCGGGCACCCTCGGGGAGGTTCTCGCCGGACTGCTTGTGAACCTCCTCGCACGTGATGCCGTTGCGGCGCAGGACGTCCGCGGTGCCCTCGGTGGCCAGGATCCGGAAGCCGAGGTCGGCCAGCCGCTTGACCGGGAAGATCAGCGACCGCTTGTCCTTGTTGGCCACCGAGACGAACACCGAGCCGCTGGTCGGCAGGGAGCCGTAGGCAGCGGTCTGGCTCTTGGCGAACGCGGTACCGAAGTCCGCGTCGATGCCCATGACCTCGCCGGTGGACTTCATCTCCGGGCTCAGCAGCGTGTCGATGTTGGTGCCGTCGGCGCGGCGGAACCGGTTGAACGGCAGCACCGCCTCCTTGACCGCGACGGGGGCGTCCATCGCCGTCGTACCGCCGTCACCGGTGGCCGGCAGGATGCCCTGGCTCCGCAGCTCGGCGATCGACTCGCCCAGCATGACCCGGGCGCACGCCTTCGCGAGCTGGACCGCGGTGGCCTTCGAGACGAACGGCACGGTCCGCGACGCGCGCGGGTTGGCCTCGAGCACGTACAGGACGTCGTCCTTGAGCGCGTACTGCACGTTGAGCAGACCCTTGACGCCGATGCCCTTGGCGAGCGCCTCGGTCGACCGGCGGACGTTCTCGAGGTCCGCGCGGCCCAGCGTGATCGGCGGCAACGCGCACGCCGAGTCGCCGGAGTGGATGCCGGCCTCCTCGATGTGCTCCATCACGCCACCGAGGTACACCTCGGTGCCGTCGCACAGCGCGTCCACGTCGATCTCCACCGCGTCCTCGAGGAAACGGTCGACCAGCACCGGCCGGTCGTCGGAGATCTCGGTGGCGCGGGAGATGTAGTTCTCGAGCGACTTCTCGTCGTACACGATCTCCATGCCGCGGCCACCGAGCACGTACGACGGGCGCACGAGCACCGGGTACCCGATGCCGGACGCGATGTCACGCGCCCCCTCGAACGTGGTGGCCGTCCCGAACTTGGGCGCGGGCAGACCGGCCTCGGTGAGCACGCGACCGAACTCGCCGCGGTCCTCGGCCAGGTCGATGGCCTCCGGGCTGGTGCCGACGATCGGCACACCGGCCGCCTGCAGGCGCTTGGCCAGCCCCAGCGGCGTCTGACCGCCGAGCTGGACGATGACGCCCGCCACGGTGCCGGACTCGCACTCCGCCCGGTACACCTCGAGCACGTCCTCGAACGTCAGCGGCTCGAAGTACAGGCGATCGGCGGTGTCGTAGTCGGTGGACACGGTCTCCGGGTTGCAGTTGACCATGACGGTCTCGTACCCGGCCTCGGACAGCGTCTGCGCGGCGTGCACGCACGAGTAGTCGAACTCGATGCCCTGACCGATGCGGTTGGGGCCCGAGCCGAGGATCAGCACCTTGGGGCGCTCGGTCTGCGGCGCGACCTCGGTCTCGGCGTCGGGGTCGAGTTCGTAGGTCGAGTAGTGGTACGGCGTCTTGGCCTCGAACTCGGCCGCGCACGTGTCGACGGTCTTGTAGACCGGGTGCACGTTCAGCTCGGCGCGCAGCGCGCGGACCGCGTCGTCGTCGGCGAACTGCTGCGGGCGCAGCGCCGCGATCTGGCGGTCCGAGAAGCCGTGGTGCTTGGCGAATCGCAGCTCGGTCGCGCCGAAGGTCTCCGCGGAGCGGACCTTGTCCCCCAGCTCCACGATCTGCTGCATCTGGTCGAGGAACCACGGATCGATCGCGGTGGCGTCGAACAACTGCTCGAGCGTCGCGCCCAGCTCGAAGGCCTGCGCGATCTGGTACATGCGGCCGTCGGTCGGAACCTTGATCGCCTCGAGCAGCTCGTCGAGCGTGCCCTCCACCTCGGGCCCGGTCCAGTAGCCGGCCCGCTTGGTCTCGAGCGAGCGCAGGACCTTGCCGAACGCCTCGGTGAAGTTGCGGCCGATGGACATCGCCTCGCCGACCGACTTCATGGTCGTGGTGAGCGTGCCGTCGGCGCCCGGGAACTTCTCGAACGCGAACCGCGGAGCCTTGACCACCACGTAGTCGAGCGTCGGCTCGAAGCAGGCCGGAGTCTCCTTGGTGATGTCGTTGACGATCTCGTCGAGCGTGTAGCCGATGGCCAGCTTGGCGGCCATCTTCGCGATCGGGTAGCCGGTCGCCTTCGACGCCAGCGCCGACGAGCGCGACACGCGCGGGTTCATCTCGATGACGACCAGGCGGCCGTCCTTCGGGTCCATCGCGAACTGGATGTTGCAGCCGCCGGTGTCGACGCCGACCTCACGGATGATGGCGATCGAGAGGTCGCGCATCTTCTGGTACTCACGGTCGGTGAGCGTCATCGCCGGTGCCACGGTGACCGAGTCGCCGGTGTGCACACCGACCGG
The DNA here is from genome assembly GCF_005484805.1 of Rhodococcus sp. SGAir0479. Classification (NCBI taxonomy): domain Bacteria; kingdom Bacillati; phylum Actinomycetota; class Actinomycetes; order Mycobacteriales; family Nocardiaceae; genus Rhodococcus; species Rhodococcus sp. SGAir0479. Next base: position 1,396,521 of record NZ_CP039432.1, on the reverse strand, counting down.
GTCGACGTTCTCGATCGAGCAGACGATCACGACGTTGTCGCTGCCGTCGCGCATGAGCTCGAGCTCGTACTCCTTCCACCCGAGGATGGACTCCTCGATGAGGACGTTCGCGGTGGGCGACGCGGCCAGGCCGCCGCCGGCGATGCGCTCGAGGTCGACCTCGTCGTAGGCCATACCCGAGCCCAGGCCGCCCATCGTGAAGGACGGGCGCACGACCACCGGGTAGCCGAGCTCGGCGACGGTGTCCTTGACCTCCTCCATCGTGTAGCAGACCCGCGAGCGCGCGGACTCGCCGCCGCACTTCTCGACGATGTCCTTGAACTTCTGGCGGTCCTCGCCGCGCTGGATCGCGTCGAAGTCGGCGCCGATCAGCTCGACGTCGTACTTCTCGAGAAGGCCCTGCTCGTGCAGCGCCACCGCGGTGTTGAGCGCGGTCTGCCCACCGAGTGTCGCCAGCACGGCGTCGATCTTGTTGCCGTTGGCGGCCTCACGGGCGATGACCTTCTCGACGAACTCGGCCGTGATCGGCTCGACGTACGTGGAGTCGGCGAATTCGGGGTCGGTCATGATCGTGGCCGGGTTCGAGTTGACCAGGCTCACGCGCAGTCCCTCCTCGCGGAGGACGCGGCACGCCTGCGTGCCCGAGTAGTCGAACTCGCAGGCCTGTCCGATGACGATCGGCCCGGAGCCGATCACCAGGATGTGCTCGAGATCTGTACGACGTGGCATTACTTCTTGACTCCCTCGAGCATGGTGGCGAAACGATCGAACAGGTAGGCGGCGTCGTGCGGGCCGGCCGCGGCCTCGGGGTGGTACTGCACCGAGAACGCCGAGTCGTCGAGCAGCCGCACCCCCTCGACGGCACCGTCGTTGGCGCACGTGTGGCTGACCACGGCGCGACCGAACGGGGTGTCGAACTCCTGACCGGCCTCGCCCTCGAGCGCGAACCCGTGGTTCTGCGCGGTGATCGCGATGCGTCCGGTCTCGTGCTCGACGACCGGGATGTTGATGCCGCGGTGCCCGAACTTCATCTTGTAGGTGTTCAGCCCCAGTGCCCGGCCCAGGATCTGGTTGCCGAAGCAGATGCCGAACAGCGGCAGCCCCTGGCCGATGACCTCCTTGGTCAGGTGCACGGCACCGTCGGCGGTGGCCGGGTCGCCCGGACCGTTGGACAGGAAGACCCCGTCGGCCTTGATGTCGAGGATGTCGTGCAGCGTCGCGGTGGACGGCAGCACGTGCACCCGCATGCCGCGCTCGGCGAACATCCGCGGCGTGTTGGTCTTGATGCCCAGGTCGATGGCCGCGATGGTGAAGCGAGCCTCGCCGCCGGCGGGCTCGACGACGTAGCCGTTCGGCGTGGACACCTCGCCGGCCAGGTCGGCGCCGAGCATCGACGGCTGCGTCTTGACCCGGTCGAGCAGGACATCCACGTCCGCGAGCGCGTCGCCCGAAAACACACCGGCGCGCATCGAGCCGCGGGTACGCAGGTGCCGGACGAGGGCGCGGGTGTCGATGCCGGCGATGCCGACGATCCCCTGCCGCTCGAGCTCGTCCTGCAACGACCCGGTGGCCCGCCAGCTGGACGTGCGGCGCGACGGGTCGCGCACGACGTAACCGGCGACCCAGATCTTCGACTCCGACGCGTCGCCGGTCGGGCCGACCGACTCGTCGTCCTCGTTGTTCCAGCCGGTGTTGCCGATCTGCGGTGCCGTCGACACCACGATCTGGCGGTGGTAGCTGGGGTCGGTGAGAGTCTCCTGGTAACCGGTCATGCCGGTGCTGAAGACGGCCTCACCGAGGGTCTGTCCCACTGCGCCGAAGGTGGTCCCGCGGAAGACGCGGCCGTCCTCGAGAACCAGCATCGCCGTATTGCTGTCAAAGCCGCTCATGCGTCTTCTCCGTTCTGCTCGACCTCACCAGAGCCCGCCGCATTCGCTGTGTCATCACTGTCTGTCTCACGCACCCATGCCGGGTACATCGTCTTGTCGTCTCCGCGGAATCCCGTGTCGATCTCGGTCCCGGTGGGCAACTCCCACCGGATCACGAGGACTCCGTCCTTCGTCATCACTTTTCCGGCCAGCCCGCGCTCGGTCCGGATCGCCCGGACCGACTCGTTCGGGATCCAGATCGCCGACGCCCCGTTCCGTTCGAGCAGGATGCCGCGCGACCAGCGGCTGAGCTCGCCGGTGGCCCGGTAGCCGATGTCGCCGACCGCGATGCGGTCCTGCCAGCTGGGGGCCATGGTGCTGCCCACGTACAGACCCGTACTCGGCGCGATCAGCTGCTCACCGAGGTCGGCCGGCACGGTCGGCAGAGCACCGATCCGGTCCGCCTGCCGTGCCGCGCGTGCCTTCCACCCGCGGTACATCAGGAACACCAGTAGCGCCCACACCACGATGCAGCCGACGACCCACAGAATGCGCTCCATGATCAGCGCACCCCCGCCAGCGGTCGCACCGCGCCGTCGCGGGCGGTGACCCGGCCGCGCAACACTGTCGTCGTCACCCTGCCGGGCAGCGTCATCGCCTCGTACGGCGTGTTGTCCGCGACGCTCGCCAGGTCGGGCCCGCGCACCGTCCACTCCGCGTCCGGGTCGACGAGCACGAGATTCGCCGGTTCACCCACCGCGATCGGCCGGCCCTGGTCGTCGAGCCCGACGATCTCGGCGGGTCGCTCGCTCATGACGCGGGCCACGCCGCGCCAGTCGAGCAGTCCGGGCCGCACCATCGTTTCCACCACGATCGACAACGCCGTCTCGAGGCCCAGCATTCCGGGTCGTGCCTGCGAGAACTCGCAGCACTTGTCCTGTTCGGCGTGCGGTGCGTGGTCGGTGGCCACGCAGTCGATGATGCCCTCGGCCAACCCCGCGCGCAGCGCCGCGACGTCCGACGCCTCCCGCAGCGGCGGGTTCACCTTGTTGACGGCGTCGTAGGTCTCGAGCCGCGAGTCGTCGAGCAGCAGGTGATGCGGCGTGACCTCGGCGGTGATCGCGATGCCCTGCCCGCGCGCCCACTTCACGAGTTCGACCGACCCGGCCGTCGAGGCGTGGCAGATGTGCACCCGCGCCCCGGCGTCACGGGCCAGGAGCGCGTCACGCGCGACGATCGACTCCTCGGCGGCGCGGGGCCAGCCCGCCAGGCCGAGCCGGGCGGCAGTGGGTCCCTCGTGGGCGACCGCGCCGACCGTCAGCCGCGGCTCCTCCGCGTGCTGCGCGATGAGCACGCCGAGCGTGGCCGAGTACTCGAGCGCGCGACGCATGATGAGCGGATCGGCGACGCAGTGCCCGTCGTCGGAGAACATCTTGACCCGGCCGACGCCGGCGGCCATCGTCGCCATCTCCGCGAGCTGCTTGCCGGCGAGCCCGACCGTGACGGCGCCCACCGGGTGCACGTCGACCAGACCGACCTCCTGCCCGCGCCGCCACACGTGGTCGGTGACGACCACGGTGTCGGCGACCGGGCTGGTGTTGGCCATCGCGAACACCGCCGTGTACCCACCGAGCGCCGCCGCGGCGGAACCGCTGTCGATCGTCTCGGTGTCCTCGCGGCCCGGCTCGCGCAGATGCGTGTGCATGTCCACGAACCCGGGCAGCAGGATCTGGCCGGCGCCGTCGATGATCTCGACGTCGTCGGGGGCGGTCAGCCCGCTCCCCATGTCGAGGATCTGGCCGTCGCCCAGCAGCAGGTCGGTCGGTTCGCCCTCGCCGTACACCAGAACGTTTCGGATCAGCACGTTCCCGCTCGCGGACATCTGCGGCGCCACCTTCTCGTCTCTCGTCGTGTTCGGGTCGCTCACGCGACCTCCTCCGTGCCCACCAGCAGCCGGAACAGCACTGCCATCCGGACGTGGACTCCGTTCGTGACCTGTTGCAGCACGGCCGTTTTCGGGGAATCCGCGACCGAGGACGCGATCTCCATGCCGCGCAGCATCGGCCCCGGATGCAGGACCACCGCGTGGTCGTCGAGCAAGCCCAGCCGCTTCTCCGACAGCCCGTACGTGATCGAGTACTCCCGCGGCGACGGGAAGAACCCGCCGTTCATCCGCTCCGCCTGCACGCGGAGCATCAGGACCGCGTCGGCGCCCGGCAGTTCGGCGTCGAGCGAGTGCGACACCCGCACCGGCCACGTCTCGACCCCGGCCGGCAGCAGCGTGCGCGGGGCCACCAGGACCACCTCGGCGCCGAGCATCGACAGCAGCAGCGCGTTCGACCGCGCCACCCGGCTGTGCAGGATGTCGCCGACGATCACGATGCGGCGGCCCTCGATGCCGCCGAGTCGCTGGCGCAACGTGAGCGCGTCCAGCAGCGCCTGCGTGGGGTGCTCGTGGGTGCCGTCACCGGCATTGACGATCGCCGGACCGCCGTCCTCGGCCGCCCCGGTCCACGCCGCGATCTGATGTGCCGCACCGGAAGCCGGGTGGCGGACGATCAGCGCGTCCGCGCCGGCCGCCCGCAGCGTCATCGCGGTGTCGCGCAGCGACTCCCCCTTGGACACCGAGGAACTGGACGCGCTGACGTTGATGACGTCCGCGCTCATCCACTTGCCGGCGACCTCGAACGACACCCGCGTGCGGGTGGAGTTCTCGAAGAACACGGTCATCACGGTGCGCCCGCGCAGCGTCGGCAGCTTCTTGACTTCCCGCCCCAGCAGGGCCTGTTCGAACCGCTCCGCCTCGTCGAGCAGCTCGGTCGCAGAATCCCGGTTCAGATCCGCGATGGAGAGCAGGTGCTTCACTTCTCGTTCTCCTCTGCGTGCCCGCTCGACAACACCACACCGTCCCGTCCGTCGTGCTCGGCCAGGAGCACGGCGACGTCCTCGGTGCGTGCGGTGGGCACGTTCTTGCCTACGTAGTCGGCGCGCAGCGGCAGCTCGCGATGGCCGCGGTCGACGAGGACCGCCAGCTGGACCGCGCGCGGGCGGCCCAGGTCGCGCAGCGCGTCGAGGGCGGCGCGGACGGTGCGGCCGGAGAACAGCACGTCGTCGACGAGGACCACGAGTGCGTTGTCGACGCCGCCCTCGGGGACGGACGTGCGCTCGAGCGGCCGGTGCGGCTTGGTCCGCAGGTCGTCGCGGTAGAGCGTGATGTCGAGCGAGCCGACCGGCGGACGGATGCCGGTGAACTCCTCGATCTTGTCCGCGAGGCGCGCGGCGAGCGTGGTGCCGCGGGTGGGGATTCCGATCAGCACGACGCGCGGCGCCGCTTCGACGGCAGCGCCGTCCGAGGCGTCGGCCGAGTCGAGCGCGGTCTTCTCGATGATCTGGTGCGCGATACGGGCGACGGTCCTGCCGACGTCGGCCGGGGACAACAGTTCGCGAGCGTTCGCGGGAAGACCTGATGAGGGCCCTTCGGGCATACGCATTCAGCGACCTCCTTCTCCGCCTCTCTGGACGGATCGTTAAAGGATGTCTGACGCGGGTGAGCCTACCAGCGGCCGATTTCGCGCCAGATTCCGGGCGGGTCCCGGGTGATCAGACCACGCTGCCGCCCACCCCGGTACGGGATGGGCGGCAGCGGAAGTCACTGTCAGGACTCGGAGTCTTCGGGGTCGGCGTCGTCGTTCGCACCACTGTCGGTGGACGCCCGCTGCGACGTCGCGGCAGCGGCGGCGCGCACCTGCGGGGCCACCAGGACGATCTGACCGAGTACACCGTTGACGAATCCGGGCGAGTCGTCGGTGGAGAGCTCCTTGGCCAGTTCGACGGCCTCGTCCACCGCCACGACCGGCGGGACATCGGTGGCGTGGAACAACTCCCACGCCGCGATGCGCAGGATCGCGCGGTCGACCGCCGGCAACCGTTCCAGCGTCCAATCCTGCAGGTGGGACGCGATCACCTGGTCCAGCCGGTCCAGGTTCTCGGCGACTCCCTGCACGACCGTCGCGGTGTACGGGGCGACCGGCGCGACCGAATCGTCGCGGGCCGCGAGCTGTGCCCGCTCCTCCGCGAGTTCCACCGGGTCGACGTCGCGCGCCTCGGCCTCGAACAGGAAGTCGACGGCCCGCTTGCGGGCCTTGTGACGTGCTCCGAGTTTCTTATGCGTGCCCGACACTCAGGAATTCACGCGCCCGAGGTAGTTGCCGTCACGCGAGTCGACCTTGAGCTTGTCGCCGGTGTTGATGAACAGCGGGACCTGGATCTCGGCGCCGGTCTCGAGCGTCGCAGGCTTGGTGCCGCCCGTCGAGCGGTCGCCCTGCAGACCGGGATCGGTGTGCTTGACCTCGAGCTCGACCGTGACCGGGAGTTCGACGAACAGCGGGGCGTCCTCGTGGGTGGCGACCTGGACCTGCATGTTCTCGAGCAGGAAGCGCGCACCGTCGCCGACGATGTCCTCCGCGACCGGGATCTGGTCGTAGGTCTCGCCGTCCATGAAGATGTAGTCGCTACCGTCGTGGTAGAGGTAGGTCATGTCGCGGCGGTCGACCGTGGCGGTCTCGACCTTGACGCCCGCGTTCCAGGTCTTGTCGACGGTCTTACCGGAGAGCACGTTCTTGATCTTCGTACGGACGAAGGCCGGACCCTTGCCGGGCTTGACGTGCTGGAACTCGAGGATCTGCCACAGCTGACCCTCGATCTTCAGCACGAGGCCGTTCTTGAAATCACTGGTATCTGCCACTTGGTTTCGCGTCTCCTTCAGACGATCGTGAAATCCTTGCTGGTGAGAGTGAGGAGTTCCGGCTCCTGCTCGCGAACGACGAGCGTGTCCTCGATCCTGACGCCACCGCGTCCGGAGAAATACACACCCGGCTCGACGGTCACCACCGCACCGCGTAGCAGTGTACCGGTGCCGAGCTTGCCGATCCCGGGCGCTTCGTGGATCTCGAGACCGACGCCGTGCCCGAGTCCGTGCAGGAACAGCTCCCCGTATCCGGCGTCGTCGACGACCGTCCGCGCCGCGGCGTCCACCACCGCGACGTCGGTTCCGGGCGCGAGAGCGGCCCGGCCCGCGGCCTGCGCCCGGGCGACGAGGTCGTAGAGGTCGCGCTGCCACGCCGCGGCGCGGTCGAGGACGTAGGTGCGGGTCATGTCCGAGTGGTAGCCGCCGACCTGCGCCCCGAAGTCCAACTTCACGAAGTCGCCCGACCGCAGCACCGCGTCGGTGGGACGGTGGTGCGGGACGGCCGAGTTGGGCCCGGCGGCCACGATCGTCTCGAACGAGATGCCGTCCGCGCCGTGGTCGAACATCAGCGATTCGAGTTCTCGCCCCACCTCCCGCTCGGTCCGCCCCGGGCGCAGCCCGCCGCGGGCGACGAGGTCGGCGAGCGCCCGGTCCGCGACGGCGCACGCCCGGCGCAGCAGCTCGATCTCGCCCTCGTCCTTGACCTCCCGCAGTTGCTCGACCAGCCGCGGTGCCCGGACCAGCGCGACCGCCGCCGCGGCGTCGGACCACGCGGCGTGCTGATCGAAGGTCACCACGTGACTCTCGAACCCGAGCTTGCCGAATCCCCACTCCGCCGCGGCCTCGAGCAACCGGGGGGCACTGGCACGCGCGATCTCGGCCCGCAGGTCCGGCACCTGCTCGGCGATCTGGACGAGGTACCGCCCGTCGGTGCAGACGACCGTCCGGTCCTCCGTGCCCGGCTCGTCGGCCGCCGCGACCAGCAGCGCCGCGTTCGATCCGGTGAACCCCGTGAGGTAGCGGATGTTCAGCAGATCCGTCACCAGCAGCGCGTCGAGGCCGCGTTCGCGGAGCAACTCGCGCAGCCTCGCACGGCGCGCGGCGGTCGGAGCGGTCACCGATTCTGTCGACATGCCTCGAAACTACGGCAGATCCCCCGCGTCCCCCACCTCCGCCCGACCGTGTGCGACGCCTCTTCGAGCGCTTTGTGTGGGTTAGGACACACGCGCGGAACTCTGCTGGTTACGCTGTGTCACATGAATGGGTGGGTCGTACGTGGTCTCGGTCTGGCATTGGTACACGTCGTGGTGCGCACGTTCTTGGGGGCTGCGGTGACGCAGTGGCCCGAGCAGGGCAGCATCATGCGCTGGTTCTCGCTGGCCGTGGTGATACTGCTGGCGTTCGCGTGGGGGGCGCTGGACGGCATTCGCGACCGGCGCGCCAATCCGGATCCCGACGACGGCGCCGACCTGACCATGATGTGGCTCAAGGCCGCGTTCGTCGCCGGCATCCTCGCCGGTCTCGCCGCCTGGATCGTCGGCCTGCTGTTCGACATCGCGGTCACCTCCGCCGGCCTGTTCTTCGAGGTGACGTCGGGGGCGGCGTTCACCGTGCTGCTGGTCTTCATTCCGTCGACCGTCGGCGTCGGTCTCGGCCGCTTCGTCGCCGGGCGCGACGGCCGCAAGTCCGGTGCGGTGGCACCGGCCGACGATGCCGACCGTGAGGTCGAGGAAGAGGCGGCGGAGAACTACGCCGACAGCGAGTGGTCGTACGAGCACCGCGAGGACGGCGGCGACTACGACGGCGACAACACCGACACCGAGGTCTTCAGCCCGGTCGAGACGCAGGGCGGGAACGGGGGCAGGTCCGGCGGCGCGCACCGCGCCGAGCAGTAGCCCGCGGCGGCGTCCGGACGAGACGACGAAGGGGCCGAGGCGGTGGATCCGCCTCGGCCCCTTCGTTGTTCGTGAACGACCCGCCCTCCGGCGGGTCGCTGTCAGCCGCGCTCCGCCAGGAACCGGAGCGCCAAGGCGTACCCGGCCACGCCGAGACCGACGATCGATCCGGTCGCGACCCCACTCAGGTACGAGTGGTGCCGGAACTCTTCCCGCGCATGCACGTTGGAGATGTGCAGTTCCACCAGCCCGGCGGTCAGTTCCGCACATGCGTCGCGCAACACGATCGACGTGTGCGTCAGTCCCCCGGCGTTGAGGATCACCGGTTCGCGCGCGTCGGCCGCGTCGTGGATCCAGCCGATGAGTTCACCTTCGCTGTCGCTCTGCCGGACCACGACCTCGATCCCCAGTTCCTTCGCGGTCCGCTCGCACAGCGCGACGAGGTCGTCGTGTGTGGTGGAACCGTAGACCTCGGGCTGGCGCTTGCCGAGACGACCCAGATTGGGTCCGTTGACGACCTGCACTCTCACAGCAGCACCGTCCCCCCGCTGGGGCCCGCGTCGCGTGCGACGGCCCCGTACGCGGCGACCAGCAGCGACGGGTCCGGGCCCTCGAGGCGGCCCGGCTTGGCGAGCCCGTCGAGCACGACGAACCGCAGCAGCCCGGCCCGGTTCTTCTTGTCGGTCTGCATGCCCTTCATGAGGTCCGCGAAGGCGTCGCCGTCGTAGGTGGTGGGCAGTCCGACGAGTTCGAGGATCGAGCGGTGCCGGTCGGCCGTGGTGTCGTCGAGCCGTCCGGCCAGGCGGCCCAGTTCGGCCGCGTACACCAGGCCGACAGCCACCGCGGCGCCGTGACGCCAGCGGTAGCGCTCACGACGCTCGATCGCGTGGCCGAGGGTGTGCCCGTAGTTGAGGATCTCGCGCAGGCTCGACTCCTTGAGGTCGGCGGCGACGACCTGCGCCTTGACCTCGACGGAGCGGCGGATCAGCTCGGGCAGCACGGTGCCGGTGGGATCCAGTGCCGCCTCGGGGTCGGCCTCGATGAGGTCGAGGATCACCGGGTCGGCGATGAAACCGGTCTTGATGATCTCGGCCATTCCCGCGACGATCTCGTTGCGGGGCACCGTCTCCAGGGTGGCCAGGTCGATCAGCACCGCGGACGGCTCGTGGAACGCACCGACGAGGTTCTTGCCGGCCTCGGTGTTGATGCCGGTCTTGCCGCCGACCGCCGCGTCGACCATCGCCAGCAAGGTCGTCGGGACGTGCACGATCCGCACTCCGCGCATCCACGTCGCGGCCACGAAGCCGGCGAGGTCGGTCGCGGCGCCGCCGCCGAGGCTGACGATCGCGTCGCTGCGGGTCAGCCCGATGCGCCCGAGCACCTCCCAGCAGAAGCCCGCGACCGCGAGGTCCTTGCCCTCCTCGGCATCGGGAATCTCGATGCGGTGGGCGTCGATCCCCTTCTCGGCGAGTGCCTTTCGCACCGCCTCGGCGGTCTCGGCGAGCGGCGGCTGGTGGAAGATCGCCACGGTGCGGGTGCCTTCGAGTTCCTCGACGAGTTCCCCGAGCAGACCCCGCCCGATGATCACGGGGTAGGGGTCGGCTGTTGCCACCTGGACGCGTACCGGTTCGGTCACTTCTCTACTGCTCCGCTTCTGTCTCGTGTGCCGGGGCGCCCGGGGCGGGCGCGTCGGTCAACTTCGTCACCAACTGCTGGACCACCCGACCGGGGCTGCGGCTGTCGGTGCGCATCCGGATGGTCGCCACCTGCCGGTAGAGCGGCCGGCGTCGTCGCATCAACGCGTGATACTTCGCCTTGGGATCGCCACCGGTCAGCAGGGGCCGGCCGGTGCTGGCGCCGGTCCGCTTGAGTCCTTCCGCGACGCTGATCTCCAGATACACCACGGTATGCCCGGACAGCCGGGAGCGGGTCCGTTCGGACAGGATCGCGCCGCCGCCGAGCGACAGTATTCCGTCGTGCGTCTCGAGCGCCTCCGCGACGACCTGTTCCTCGATCTCCCGGAAGTACGGTTCCCCGTCCGTCGCGAAGATTTCCGGGATGGTGCGGCCGGTGCGGCGTTCGATCTCGACGTCGGTGTCGAGCAGTTCGAGGTCGAACGCCTGCGCGAGCCGCCGACCGATGGTCGACTTGCCCGCGCCGGGCGGGCCGATCAGCACGGCGCGCGGTGTCATCGGATCACCGCGGCGGACGCGCCGCGATGCCCTCGACGTAGCGCTGGTAGTTCGAACGGGTCTCGGCGATCGAGTCGCCACCGAACTTGTCGAGCGCGGCCTGCGCGACGACCAGCGCCACCATCGCCTCCGCCACGACGCCGGCCGCGGGGACCGCGCACACGTCGGAGCGCTGATGGATCGCGACGGCCTCCTCGCCGGTCGCCATGTCGACGGTCGACAGTGCCCGCGGGACGGTGGAGATCGGCTTCATCGCCGCCCGCACGCGCAGCGCCTCCCCGTTGGTCATGCCTCCCTCGAGACCGCCCGCGCGGTTGGTCGAGCGCAGGACGCCGTCAGCCCCCGGGCGCATCTCGTCGTGGGCGGCACTGCCCCGGCGCCGCGCGGTCTCGAAGCCGTCGCCGACCTCGACGCCCTTGATCGCCTGGATGCCCATGAGCGCGGCCGCGAGTTTGGAGTCGAGACGGTCCGCCCCGCTGACGAACGAGCCGAGCCCGACCGGCAGGCCGTGGACGATGACCTCGACGACACCGCCGAGCGTGTCGCCGTCCTTCTTGGCCGCCTCGATCTCGGCGATCATGGAAGCTTCTGCGGCCTCGCCGAACGCCCGCACCGGGCTGGCGTCGATGGTCTCCAGGTCCCCGGCCTCGGGGCCGACGCCGGTGTACGGCTCGGACGCCCCGATCGAGACGACGTGCGAGAGCACCTCCACGCCGAACAGCTGACGCAGGAACTGGCGGGCGACGGTCCCGGCCGCGACTCGCGCGGCGGTCTCCCGGGCGCTGGCGCGCTCGAGCACCGGGCGGGCGTCGTCGAACCCGTACTTGAGCATGCCCGAGTAGTCGGCGTGGCCGGGGCGCGGACGGGTCAGCGGTGCGTTGCGGGCCTGACCGGCGAGTTCGGCCTCGTCCACCGGGTCGGCGGACATGATGGTCTCCCACTTGGGCCACTCGGTGTTTCCGACCTCGATCGCGATCGGGCCGCCGAGGGTGCGGCCGTGCCGGACGCCACCGATGATCGTGACCTTGTCGGCCTCGAACTTCATCCGGGCGCCGCGGCCGTAGCCGAGGCGGCGGCGCGCGAGCTGCGCCGAGATGTCGTCGGACGTCACCTCGACGCCGGCGACCATCCCCTCGAGCATGGCGACGAGGGCGGGACCATGGGACTCTCCAGCAGTTATCCAGCGCAACACGTCCAGCATCTTTCCACGTCGGCAGCCTCACCTTCGACAGCGGGCCGTCCGTCGCACGCGTCACAGCCACCACAACGCCACCGCGGTCGCCGCGCACATCGACGGACCGTGTGGGATCGGGCTTGTCGTGCGCCCGCGCGCGAGCCCGATCGCGGCCGTGAACAGCGGCGCGAGAAGTGCCGCGAACAGCCACGCGGACGCCCCGGCCACGCCGGTCGCGGCCCCGAGACCGAGCGCGAGTTTGACGTCGCCCGCGCCCATCCCCGACGGCGCCGCGAGGTAGAGCACCAGGTACACGCCCGCCAGCAGCAGCGCCCCTCCCACGGCGGCCCGGCCGCTCCCGGCCAGGACCGCGGCGGAGACGATCACCACGGCTCCCGGGAGGGTGAGCGCGTTCGGTAGCCGGCGCACGAGCAGATCGACGGCGCCGAGCATGAGCATCCACGAGACGAGCACGAGCCCCGCGAGCAGGGACGGCCACGGACCGCCGTGCCGGGCGACGACGGCGAACCCGACGGCGCCCGCGCCCGCGCACCATCCGCGCGGGACCGAGACGTCGTCGGCGAACATCGCCGCGCCCCGGCGTATCCCGTACCCGACGACGATGCCGGTGAGCCCGCTCCCGGCCGGCCACCACCAGACGTCCATGGGGACAGCATCGGGTCACCGCCCGACGGGACCGCGGCGCCGACGTGGGCCGACGACAGCCCTGGGGAGCAAGCCGCGCCTGTGGAGAAACGGCGCGGAACGGCTAGCGGATCGCCGCGGCCATCGCCTCGCGCGGCGCGGGGCGATTGGTGAACTGCTCGACCTGGCCGTAGGCCTGGTTGAGCAGCATGGCCAGCCCGCCGACGACCGTGCCGCCCGCGTGCGCAACGGCCGCGGCGAGCGGGGTGGGCCACGGGTCGTAGATGGCGTCGAGGACGAACGGCGCCCGGCCGAGCACGTCGGCGTACGGTGCGGCGCCCGCTGCGGGAACGGTACTGACCAACGCGCCCGCCGCGGCGCACAGCGGTCCGAGGCTGTCGCTGTCGAACGTGACGTGACGCACCCGCAGCCCCACCGCCTCGGCGCACGCGAGCGTGGGCCGGGCACGCGCGGCGTCGCGCGCCACCACGGTGACCGCGTCGACGCCCAGGTCCGCCAAGGCGACCAGGGCGGGACGGGCCGTGCCGCCGGCGCCGACGACCACCGCGTCGCCGCCGGTGAGGTCGCCGACGCCACCCTCGACGAGGGCGCCGCGGACACCGTCCACGTCGGTGCAGTCCGCGCGCCATCCGTCCGCGGTGCGGACCAGCGTGTTGGCCGATCCGATCGTGACGGCACGGTCGGTGCGTTCGGTCGCGAACTCGAGTGCCGCAACCTTGCCGGGCATGGTGACCGAGAGCCCGACCCATTCCGGGCCGAGGCCGGACACCAGGCCGGGTAGCTGCTCCCCCGTGCACTCGATCCGCTCGTACGTCCAGTCGTTCAGCCCCAGCGCGCGGTAGGCCGCCAGATGGAGCAGCGGCGACTTCGAATGCGCGATGGGGCTACCCAACACCGCCGCCTTGCGGGTCGCCGGGTTCTGCGAGTCGGGCATGTCCGTCACCGTCCGCTGTCGAGGATGCCGCTCCGGCGAGCGAGCTCGATGTTCGCCAGGTGCTCCTCGTAGCTGCGGGTGAACAGCGTCGTGCCCTTCTTGTCGATCGTGACGAAGTACAGGAAGTCTCCGGGGGCCGGATCCTCCACGGCGCGAAGGGCGTTGATACTCGGCGACGCGATCGGGGTGGCCGGCAGGCCGGGCATCGCGTAGGTGTTCCACGGCGTGACGCGGGCCCGGTCGGCGTCGGTGGTCGCCACCTCGGTCTCGTCGAGGGCGTAGTTCACGGTGGAGTCGAACTGCAGCGGCTGGTTGACCGCCAGGCGGTTCAGCACGACGCGCGCGACCTTGTCGAAATCGGTGGGCAGCGCTTCACGTTCGACCAGCGACGCGACGACGAGCATCTGATACGGCGCCAGCCCCACCTTGCCGCCCGCGCTCTCGAGCCCGGTGGACTCGTAGCTGTCGGCGCTCGATCCGACGAGGTGGCGCAGGATCTCGACGGGGCTCTGCGTGGGATCGAAATCCCAGCTGCCGGCCGCGATGAGCCCTTCGAGCTGACGGTCGCGGTCCGGGACGTTCGCGACCTGCGCGCGGGCCCAGTCCGGCACCCCCAGCGCCGCCAGGTCGGCGCCGGCTCCGGCGCGGTTGAGGTCGTCGTAGCTGATGCACTTCTCGGCGTCGCCCCGGCCGACGCAGCTCGCCTCGGCGATGAGCGAGTAGATGCCCTTCTTGACGGCACCGGTCTGGACGTCCTTGGTGTCGTGGAGCTGACGACCCTCCGAGACCACCAGCGCGCCGACGCGCGCCTCGGGCGAGACCAGCGCCGACACGGCGTCGGAGCCCGAGATCCGGGTCGCGACGGAGTAGTAGCCCGGCTGTACCGAACCCATCGCATCGTCGTGCAGCGCCGCCCGGTAGAAAGCGGCCGAACTCTTGACGACGTCCTTGGCCGCCATCGCGTCCGCGATCTGATCGGCGGTGTCACCGGGATGGACCTGGACGACCACCTCGGGACCGCCCGGGCCGGCGTAATCGGCGATGTCGCGCCCGGTCACCTTGTCGTACACCGCGAACGCGGCCGCGCCCATGCCGCCGAGAAGGACCGCGCCGGCCAGGACACCGATGACGCGACCGCGGCGCTTGCGCCGAGCGGCGGCCTGCAATCGCCGCGCCTCACCGCGGCTGACGGGACGCGCTCCGACGGCGGTCGGCAGTGCACGACGGCGGGAGTCGTCGTACGCGTACGCGTCGTACTCCGGTTCGTAGCCGTAGCCCGCGCCGTGATCCGGTCCGCCGTACTGCGGCCGCCCGTACCCGTCGTCGTGTCCGGGAGCGGGTTCGTAGGGGCGGCCGTAGTCGTGGCCGTAGTCGTGCTCGCCCGCATAACCGGGAGCCGACTCGTACTCGGGACGACCCGTCGGATCGCGGCGATCGCTCACAGGGCGTCTCCCGACGGTCGATGGCCACCGTCCGCATCCGACACGTTCACCGCTCTGCTCCGCTCGTCCAACCATCCCTGCAAGATCGCCACTGCTGCCGCCTGGTCGATCATCGGCCGCTGCCCCTTCGCTCGGACACCGCTCTCGCGCAGTGCCCGCGACGCCGTGACTGTCGTCAGTCGCTCGTCGGCCATCCGCACCGGGATCGGGGCGACGGCACGCTGCAACCGGCGCGCGAAGGCAGACGCCACGTCGGCGGCCTTGCCGTGCTCACCGCGCAGCGTCTGGGGCAGTCCGACGATAACCTCGACAGCCTCGTACTCCTCGACAAGCGCGACAATCCGCCGGAGGTCGGGCGCGTCGGTGCCCTTCTCCTTGGACCGCGGCACCGTCTCCACCGGCGTCGCGAGGATGCAGTCGGGATCGCACGAGGCGACCCCGATCCGCACGCTCCCGACATCGACGGCGATCCGGCGCCCACGGCCGGGATCGTCGGCCCCGGGCCGGTCGGGGCCCGAACGCGCCGACCGGTCGTCACCCGACACAGCCGGGGGCACCGCTAGGAGTTTCCTGCCAGTTCGGCGACCCGGCCCCGGACGCCTTCGAGCGCCGCCGGGATGCCGGAGACGTCCGACCCCGAGCCCTGCGCCATATCGGCCTTGCCGCCACCGCGTCCACCGATCTGCGGGCCGAAGCTCGCCACCAGCTCACCGGCCTTGATGCCCAGTTCCTGAGCCGCCTTCGTCGTCGCGACGACGAACGGCACCTTGCCGTCGGCGTTGCCGAGCAGCACCACCACCGCGGGCTGCGTGCCGAACCGGCCGCGGATGTCGCTGACCAGACCGCGCAGGTCGTTGCCGGCGACGCCGTCGGGCGCCTGCTCGGCGACCAGCAGCACCTGTCCGATGCGGTGCGCCTTGTCGACGAACGTGCCCGCGGACGCGAGGACAGCGGCAGCCTTGGTGGCCTCGAGTTCCTTCTCGGCCACCTTGAGGCGCTCGACGAGCGCCTCGACGCGGCCCGGAACCTCCTCCGACGGCACCTTCAGCGACGACGCCACACCGGCGAGCAGTGCACGTTCCTTGGCCAGGTAGCGGTAGGAATCGAGCCCGACGAACGCCTCGACGCGGCGCACGCCCGAGCCCACGGACGACTCGCCCAGCAACGTCACCGGGCCGATCTGCGCCGACGTCTGCACGTGAGTGCCGCCGCACAGCTCCATCGAGAACGGTCCACCGATCTCGACGACGCGCACCTCGTCGCCGTAGTTCTCCCCGAACAACGCCATCGCGCCCATCTGCTTGGCCCGGTCGAGGTCGGTGACGAAGGTGTTCACCGTATGGTTGGCGGCGACGGCCTCGTTGGTGACGACCTCGATCTCCTGCTTCTGCGACTCCGACAGCTGGCCCTGCCAGTTGAAGTCGAAGCGCAGGTAGCCGGGCTTGTTGAGCGAACCGGCCTGCACGGCGCCCGGGCCCAGCACCTGCCGCAGCGCCGCGTGCACCATGTGCGTGCCGGAGTGGCCCTGGGTGGCGCCCTTGCGCCACTCGGGGTCGACCTGGGCCAGGACGACGTCACCCTCGGTGAGCTGGCCCTCCTTGACGGTGACCTTGTGGACCCACACCTTCTTGGCGATCTTCTGCACGTCGTTGACCTGTACGCGCAGACCGGACGCCGTGATGGTGCCGGTGTCGGCGATCTGTCCGCCGGCCTCGGCGTACAGCGGGCTGCGGTCCAGGATGACCTCGACGTCCTCGCCCGCCTTCGCGGTGGGCACCCGGACCCCGTTGGAGATCAGCGCCAGCACGTGCGCCTCGGAGACCAGCTCGTTGAAGCCGGTGAACTCGGTGGGTCCGCGGTCGACGAACTCCTTGTAGACCGTGAGGTCGGCGTGCGCGTGCTTGCGTGACTGGGCATCTTCCTTGGCCCGCTTGCGCTGCTCGGCCATCAGCGAGCGGAAGCCCTGCTCGTCGACGCTCAGACCGGCCTCGGCCGCCATTTCCAGCGTCAGGTCGATCGGGAAGCCGTAGGTGTCGTGCAGCACGAACGCCTCGTTGCCGCCGAAGACCTTTTTGCCGGCGGACTTGACCTGGTCGGCCTCCGCCTCGAACATCTTCGAACCGGCCGCGATGGTGCGCAGGAACGCGGTCTCCTCGCCCACGGCGACGCCGACGATGCGGTCGAAGTCGGTGGCGAGATCGGGATACGACGGCGACATCGTGTCGCGCACGACCGTGACGAACTCGCGCATGCTCGGCTTCTCGGCGCCCAGCAGCTTGGCGGAGCGGATGATGCGGCGCAGCAGGCGGCGCAGCACGTAACCGCGGCCCTCGTTGCCCGGGTTGACGCCGTCGGCGATGAGCATGACGGCGGTGCGCGCGTGGTCCGCGATGACGCGGAAGCGCACGTCGGCCTCCGGGTCGGTGCCGTACGTGCGGCCCGACAGCTCCTCGGCCTTGGTGATCACGGGGCGCACGAGGTCCGTCTCGTACACGTTGTCGACGCCCTGCAGCAGGAACGCGACCCGCTCGACACCCATGCCGGTGTCGATGTTCTTCTTCGGCAGCGGGCCGAGAATCTCGAAGCTCTCCTTGCCGGTGCCCTCGCCACGCTCGTTCTGCATGAACACGAGGTTCCAGATCTCGAGGTAGCGGTCCTCGTCGGCCTCGGGGCCACCCTCGGCGCCGTACTCGGGGCCACGGTCGTAGTAGATCTCCGAACACGGACCGCACGGGCCGGGGATGCCCATCGACCAGTAGTTGTCGGCCATCCCGCGGCGCTGGATGCGCTCCTCGGGAATGCCGATCTCGTCGCGCCAGATGTCGCGGGCCTCGTCGTCGTCGAGGTACACGGTGACCCAGAGGCGTTCGGGATCGAAGCCGTAGCCGCCGTCCTCCTGCGAGTCGGTCAGCAACGACCACGCGTGCTTGATCGCGCCGCGCTTGAAGTAGTCGCCGAAGCTGAAGTTGCCGGCCATCTGGAAGAAGGTGTTGTGGCGGGTGGTGACGCCCACGTTCTCGATGTCACCGGTGCGCACACACTTCTGCACGCTGGTGGCGGTGTCGTACGGCGGGGTCTGCTGGCCGAGGAAGAACGGCTTGAACTGCACCATGCCGGCGTTGACGAACAGCAGGTTGGGATCGTCGAAGATCAGCGAGGCGCTGGGCACCTCGGCGTGGCCCGCCTTGACGAAATGGTCGAGGAAGCGCCTACGGATCTCGTGGGTCTGCACCTGGGTTCGTCCTTACGTACGTCTCGTCGAATGGCACCGTCTCCGGCCGCCGATGTCGCCTACGAGGTGCGAATCAGCCATCGGCAAGCTTAACGCCCTCGCGCACGCCGTTTATTCGGCGCGGGTGACCGCCGCCGGGACGGCGCTCGTCCCGGCTCCCGGAGTGTGGCGGGAATCTCAGCGGCCCCGCACGATCCGCCGCAGCTTGCCCACCCGCGCCGCGATCTCCCGTTCGGCTCCGTGCGTGGTCGGCTCGTAGTAGTCGACGCCGACCAGCTCGTCCGGTGGATACTGCTGCGGCAGGATGCCGTCCGGATGATCGTGCGGGTACTTGTAGCCGACCGCGTTCCCGAGCTGCGCCGCCCCGGCGTAGTGGCCGTCCCGCAGGTGCGGCGGCACCAGGCCGGACTTGCCGGCCGACACGTCGGCCATCGCCGCTCCGAGCGCCGCGATGACGGCCCCGGACTTGGGCGCGGTCGCGAGATGGATGGTGGCCTGGGCCAGCGCGAGTCGCGCCTCGGGCATCCCGATGAGCTGGACGGCCTGCGCGGCCGCGGTCGCGGTCTGCAACGCCGTCGGGTCGGCCATCCCGATGTCCTCGCTCGCGTGGACGACGAGGCGGCGCGCGATGAAGCGCGGATCCTCGCCCGCCGTGATCATCCGAGCGAGGTAGTGCAACGCGGCGTCGACGTCGGATCCGCGGATCGACTTGATGAACGCACTGATCACGTCGTAGTGCTGATCCCCGTCGCGGTCGTAGCGGACGGCAGCCTTGTCGACGCTGGACTCGACCGTCTCGAGGTCGAGCACGGCGGGCCGCCGGTCGGTGCGGTCCAACGCGGTCCCGGCGGCGGCCTCGAGCGCGGTCAGCGCCCGGCGCGCATCGCCCGCCGCCAGCCGGATCAGGTGCTCGAGCGCGTCGTCCTCGATCTCGACGGAACCGCCGAGGCCGCGCTCGTCGACGCGGGCGCGCTCGATGACGAGCCGGATGTCGTCGGCCGTGAGCGACTGCAGTTGCAGAACCAGCGACCGCGACAGCAGCGGCGAGACCACCGAGAAGGACGGATTCTCGGTGGTGGCGGCCACGAGCAGCACGATCCGGTTCTCGACCGCGGCGAGGAGGGCGTCCTGCTGGGTCTTCGAGAAGCGATGCACCTCGTCGATGAACAGCACGGTCTGCTCGCCCTGGAGCAGCCGCCGGCGGGCCAGTTCGATGACCCCGCGCACCTCCTTGACGCCCGCGGACAGCGCCGACAGCGCCTCGAACCGGCGCCCGGTGGCACCCGAGATGAGCGACGCCAGCGTCGTCTTGCCGGTTCCGGGCGGGCCGTAGAGCAGCACGGACGACGCGCCGGATCCCTCCACGAGGCGGCGCAGCGGGGCTCCCGGCGCCAACAGGTGCTGCTGTCCGACGACCTCGGACAGCGTCGCCGGGCGCATCCGAACGGCGAGCGGAGCGCCGGGACTCGGTGCGGCCGCCGGGCGCGGCACCGACGGGAGCGGGTCGGGTTCGGCCTCGCGGCCCGTCTCTGCGACCGGCGCCTCGAACAGGCCCGCCGCGTCGTCGGCCGCGTCCGTGTCGCCGAAGAAATCAGTCACACCCGAAACGCTACTAGCCGCCCCCGACGCCTTCCGGGGTCCGTCACTGCGGTCAGCGGCCGAACAGCGACGCGAAGAAGCCCGACTTGGCCGGCTTCGCGCACGTGCAGCGCTGCGCGGCCGGGACGGTCCGCATCACGCTGTCGACATGCTGGCCGCAGCCGCCCCACGTGGTCTTGGCACAGGTCTTGCAGGTGACGGGGTAACACACGGTGGATCTCCTCCGGGGCCGATGGGCGAATTCCACTCCCGATAATACCCCCAGGGGTATCAACCCTCGCCGTGTCGCTCGCCACAGCAGGCCGACGAGCCTGCTCGACCTGCCGCGGGAAGCCCTCCCACCTGCGGGCCTTACGTCGTATAGTCGTCAGAGCGCGACGCGCTTTACAACGTAAGGAATGGTTTCGCGATGGTGAACCGGGACGCGCGCGGCGACGCCGCGCGCACGTTGGCGCTGCTGTGGGAGGGCCGATATCCCCGTGGCGACGAGGCCGGTCAGCGGACGGCGCTGTCCCTCGACGCGATCGTCGAGGCCGCCACGGCGCTGGCGGACGCGCGCGGAACCGCGGCCGTGCCGCTGCGAGCGGTGGGTGAGCGGCTCGGCTGCACCGCGATGGCGCTCTACACCTATGTCGGCGGCAAGGACGAACTACTGGACGTCATGTACGACCGCGCGCATGCCGCCTTCGCGGCCACGCCGGTGGCGAGCGTCGCGGAGTGGGCCGAACGGCTCCTCGATCTGTACGTCGCGCACCCGTGGATGCTCGATCTCGCGCACACGCGGCCCGTCCTGGGGCCGCACCAACAGGAGGTCTTCGAGGCTCTGCTGGGGCTGCTGCTGCCTACGGTCGACGATCGCCGGGACGTCGCGGCCATCGCGTCGTCGTCCTTCTCGCTCGCGGCCGCGGCGGCGCGGTCGGTGGTCGACGCCCGCCGCCAGCCTCACCCGCAAGAGCCGGACGCGGCGCGGGGCCGGTCCGAGCGGATGGAAGCACTCGCGACCGCGGCGCCGGACTTCTCGGATCGGTTCCCGCTGTCGACGACGATGATGGACGGCGCGACGGCCGACGGCGGGGGCCGTCACGCCGGTGACGTGCCGCCCATGGAACACGCGGCGCGGGACAACCTGCGCCGATCGGTCGAACTACTGCTGGCCGGGTCCGGACGCCCCCCGACGGCGTGAGAAGCTACGCGATCCGTTCGCGCAGGCGTGCGACGACGAGCGTGGCGTGGTCGGCGATCGCGTCGTGCCCGGACTGCTCGGCGAACGTGGCCAGGCTCTCCCAGCGCGCCAGCAGAGCGTCGGCGCGCGGCGCCGAGAGCTGATGGTCGCGCACCGCCGCGAGCCGGGTGTAGTCCTCGGGCAGGAACAGGTAGGTGCTGAGCCACACCCACATCAGTTGGGCGTCGAGCACCCGTTCGGTGAGGAGTGCGTCGTCGGCCAGCGCCGGCCACATACCGACGACCTCGGCCCGCCAGGCCTCCGTCATCGCCCGCTGCCGCTCGTACGAGAGGTGAATGCTGCACAGGCACGCCGGGAACGACACGAGCGCGTATGCCAGGTCCAGCGTCGCGTCGCGGAAGCCGCCCCACTCGTAGTCGAGGAATCGGACGCCCTCGTCGTTGACGATGATGTTGTCCGGGCACAGATCGGAGGGGCTGAACGCCCGGAACCGGCCACCGGCGAACAACTTGCCGGCCCGGCCCGCGATGGCCCGGATCTCGTCCGGTACCTCGACACCGAGGCGTTCGGCCAGCAGGTCCGGCACCGTGTCGAGCGAGGCCTGCGCCTGTTCGGCCACGACGTCGCCGCAGTGCGCGACCTCGGCCCGGCGCAGCAGGGCGGTGAAGTCCTCCTCGCGTCCGACCGTCGCGGCGTGCATCCGGCCGAGCGCCTGCGCCATCGCCATCAGCGAATTGGTGACGGTGTCCGGGTCCGCGTTCTTCAGCAGGGCCGCGAACGGGGCCGAGTCCCCGAGGTCGCCGAGCACGAGCAGACGGGTCTCGAAGTCGTAGGCGAGCAGCTCCGCGCCGGGTCGGCTCTCCGTCGCGAGCGCGGTCGCGAACTGGTAGGAGACGGCCTCCCGGAGGAAGGCGACGTCCACGGTCGAGTGCTCGGGCACGTCGAACTCGATGCGCTGCGCCGTCGGCGCCTTGGGCGAGGTCTCGCGGACCTGCTTGATCACGAGGGTGCGCGGAAGCGAGAACGGGTTCTCCGCGACACGGACGCGTACGACGACGGTCCGGCCGCTTCCCCCGAGATCCACCGGGTCGACGAGCCGGACCTGGGCACCGGTCCGCCGGGTGAGCAACTTCTCTGCTGCGGCAACGACCTCTGAGAGGGGTTCCGCCAATATTGCGGTCATCGGTCACCAACCTACCTGGATCCAGCGCTCCCGACCCGACATTCGCCGTCACCTCCGCCGAGTCGGGGCGGATGACCTGCGCAAACGCCGGGTTGCAGCTCGGTCACGGGCTTCGTGAGTCCGCTGCAGCAACAACACGGCGATCGCGGCGATCACGATGCCGGTGAGGTTGACCCCGAGCTGGAGCGCCGACATGAGTGCGACCCGCCAGTCCCCGAGGGTGGCGGCGACCGCGGTGAAGCCCGCGGCGGGCACCGTCGTGACCGAGATGAACACCCCCACCAGGGCGGCGGATTTGGCGGACACGAGCGCGAGCATCCCGGCCGCGCCGGCGAGCAGCGCGACGATGAACGACGACAGCCCCACCCGGTAGATGAAGTCGACCTGGTGCAGGTCCTCGATCGTGTCGAGGCCCACCCACCCGAGCAGCTTGGCTACGAGGGTCGCGACCGCCGCCACCACGATGGCGAACGGGAAACCGATCACGAGAGCGAGGAGGGAACGGCGCGCGAGGCTGAACTTGCGGCGCGCGACCGCAACCGCGAGCGCGGCGAGTGGCCCGAACTCGGGGCCGACGACCATCGCGCCGACGATCGTCACCGGCGAATCGGTCACGATGCCCACCGACGCGAGCAGACACGCGATCGTGAGAAACGCCAGGAACGTGACGTTGAGCGTGGACTCCTCCCGGGTCCGGGAGATCAGCTCCTCCCAAACCACCGAATCGTCCGGATCGCCGGGCGCGGCGCGCTCGGCGCCGCGCGCCGCCTCGGACAGCACGGTCTCGATCGGCACCAGCGTGATGGCGCCACGGAATTCGATCCTCAGCTCGTGCAGCTGATCGAGCACCTCGTTGGCCGACTCGCGCGCGATGTCGGCCTGGACCACGTCCCCGGCGGGTTCGACGGCGGAGCCCCGCGCCACGGTGATGTGCGTGGCGCCGGGCTCCTCCTCGAGCAGCGCGAGGATCTCGTCGGTGTCCTCCTCCGGACAGATCACCCGCAGATGCAGCACGTCGGCCCCCCGTCGTCAGCCATCTCCCCCGGACCGGCGCTACTCGGACTTCGCCCCGGCCGGTTCCGGCTTCGCGTCGATGCCCGACTCCTTGCGCTGCAGCTCGGTGATCGGCGCGGGGGCGTCGGTCAGCGGGTCGACACCGCCGCCGGACTTCGGGAACGCGATGACCTCGCGGATCGAGTCGAGCCCCGCGAGCAGCGCGGTGATCCGGTCCCAGCCGAACGCGATGCCGCCGTGCGGCGGAGCGCCGAAAGCGAAGGCGTCGAGCAGGAACCCGAACTGCTCCTGGGCCTCCTCGTGCGAGATGCCCATCACCTTGAACACCCGCTCCTGGACGTCCCGGCGGTGGATACGGATGCTGCCGCCACCGATCTCGTTGCCGTTGCACACGATGTCGTAGGCGTAGGCGAGGGCCGATCCCGGATCGGTGTCGAAGGTGTCCATCGACTCCGGCTTGGGCGACGTGAACGCGTGGTGCACGGCGGTCCAGGCGCTGGATCCGAGAGCGACGTCACCGCTCGCGGTCGCGTCGGCGGCCGGCTCGAACAGCGGTGCGTCGACGATCCACACGAACTCCCACGCATCGGGGTCGATGAGGTTCTGCTTGCGAGCGATCTCGCCGCGGGCGGCGCCGAGCAACGCGCGCATCGGCTTGGTCGCACCGGCCGCGAAGAAGATGCAGTCGCCCGGCTGCGCGCCGACGTGCGCGGCCAGCCCGTCCCGCTCGGCGTCGGTGAGGTTCTTGGCGACCGGACCGCCCAGCGTGCCGTCCTCGTTCACCAGGACGTACGCGAGACCCTTCGCCCCGCGCTGCTTGGCCCACTCCTGCCACGCGTCGAGCTGCTTGCGCGGCTGGCTCGCGCCACCCGGCATCACGACGGCGCCGACGTACTCGGCCTGGAACACCCGGAAGGTGGTGTCCTTGAAGAAGTCCATGCACTCGACGAGCTCGATCCCGAACCGCAGATCCGGCTTGTCCGAGCCGTAGCGGCGCATCGCCTCGGCGTACGTCATCCGCGGAATCGGCGTGGTGATCTCGTAGCCGATGAGCTTCCACACCGCGTGCAGGATCTCCTCGGCCAGCAGGATCACGTCCTCCTGGTTCACGAAGCTCATCTCGATGTCGAGCTGCGTGAACTCGGGCTGGCGATCGGCGCGGAAATCCTCGTCGCGGTAGCAGCGGGCGATCTGGAAGTAGCGCTCGATACCACCGACCATGAGCAGCTGCTTGAACAGCTGCGGACTCTGCGGCAGCGCGTAGAAGCTGCCCGGCTGCAGACGCGCCGGCACCAGGAAGTCACGGGCACCCTCGGGGGTGGAGTGCGTCAGCGTGGGGGTCTCGACCTCGACGAACTCGTGGTGGGCCAGCACGGCGCGGGCCGCGGCGTTGACCTTGGACCGCAACCGGATCGCGTGACCGGGCACCTCGCGGCGCAGGTCCAGGTAGCGGTACTTGAGACGGGCCTCCTCGCCCACCTGGTCGTCGAGCTGGAACGGGAGCGGGGCACTCTCGTTGAGCACCTCGAGCTCGACGGCGTTGACCTCGATGGCACCGGTGGGGATCTCGAAGTTCTGGTTGCCCTCGGGACGAATCTCGACCACACCGGTGACCTTGACGCAGTACTCGGCACGCAGACGGTGGGCCTGTTCGAGCACGTCACCGGCGCGGAAGACCACCTGGGACACACCCGACGCGTCGCGGAGATCGATGAAGATCACCCCGCCGTGATCGCGCCGACGAGCCACCCAACCGGTGAGGGTGACGGTCTGCTCAGCGTGCTCGGGTCGTAGCGAGCCTGCCAGGTGGGTGCGCAGCACGGGATTCCTTTCACAAACTTCCAGCACAAAGGTCGGTCCGTGCCTGCAGCACGGTGTTCTGTTGCTGCGATCCTACGGAGGCGCCCGGGGCAATCGGAAACGCACGCCCGGATTGCTGGAATGCTCATACGGGCAGTGCACGCCGTTTCGTACAGGGAGTGATCGACTTGACGTTCAACGACGACGTCCGCATCAACGCCGACCGCGTCACCGTCGGTGGCGGCGGGGGCGGTGGCGGCCGCGGCAAGTTCGTGCTCGGCGGCGGCGCCGGCGGCCTGATCGTCCTGGTGCTGGCCCTGCTGCTCGGCGGCGATCCCGGGTCGATCCACGGCGGTCTGGGCGGCGCGGACACGCAGTACGACCCCGGTTCCAGTGCGATCAGCGGCGCGCGGCTCGAGAACTGCGAGTTCGGTGTCGACGCGAACCGGGACGTCGGCTGCCGGATCGCCGGTACCGCCGAGAGCCTCGACGCCGTGTGGGGTGCCCAGCTGCCCGCTCAGGCGGGTGTCGACTATGCCGCGCCGCAGGTCAGTCTGTTCTCGGGCGCGGTGAGCACCGGTTGCGGCAACGCCACCAGCGACGTCGGGCCGTTCTACTGCCCGGCGGACTCGACGGCCTACTTCGACACCAGCTTCTTCCAGCTCCTCGTCGACCAGTTCGGCGCCAACGCCGGGCCGCTGGCGCAGGAGTACGTCGTCGCCCACGAGTTCGGGC
This sequence comes from Rhodococcus sp. SGAir0479, assembly GCF_005484805.1. Lineage (NCBI taxonomy): Bacteria > Bacillati > Actinomycetota > Actinomycetes > Mycobacteriales > Nocardiaceae > Rhodococcus > Rhodococcus sp. SGAir0479. The sequence goes on along the minus strand of NZ_CP039432.1, from coordinate 1,370,857 downwards.
ACCACATCCAGAACCAGCTCGGCGACATCGGGCGTGCCCAGCAGGATCCCCGCGGCGCCACGTCGCAGGCGGTGCGCACGGAGCTGCAGGCCGACTGCTACGCCGGCCTGTGGGCGCACTACGCGTCGACCCAGCCGGGGCCCGGCGGCCCGCAGCCGTTCCTGAAGCCGCTCACCGGCGCGGACGTCGCCGACGCGCTGTCGGCCGCGTCCGCCGTCGGCGACGACCGGATCCAGCGGTCCGCGGGCGCCCGAGTGAACCCGGAGGGGTGGACGCACGGGTCGTCGGAGCAGCGACAGAACTGGTTCCGCGCGGGCTACGACACCGGCCGGGCCAGTGCGTGCGACACCTACTCGGCCCGCGACCTGAACGCACCGCCCGCGCTGCGGTGAGCCACGCCGCCTAGCCTGTCCGGGACCGCAGTCCGACGACCGTTCCAGGAGGCCCACCGGTGGCAACCGTGCATCGTGAGCGCGCGCTCGCAGCGCCCGGCGAGGTCGCGCTGCGCGACTCCCGCACCGAACTGTCGTGGACCGACGTCGATCGGGTGGTCAATCGGGTCGCGGACGGGTTGCACGGCCTCGATCTCGGTCCGGATCGCCGCGTCGCGGTGTTCGCGCGCAATTCGGTCGAGACGGTGCTGGCGCACGTGGGCATCGTTCACGCCGGCTGCTCCCCCGTGCCCACCAGCTTTCATCTCACGGCCCCGGAGCTGGCGTACATCCTCACGGACTCCCGGGCCGCGGCGCTGTTCGTCGGACCCGAGAACGCCGCCGTCGGGTACGAGGCGGCGCGCCGGGCCGGGGTGCCGGTGGTGGTCGGCTGGCGGTGCCCCGACGGGGACGGCGACGTCGTCCCGTGGGACCGCTGGCTCGCCGCCGCGTCCGACGACGACCCGCCCGCGGACGTGCCCGCGCTGCCGTTCCTGTCGTACACCTCCGGCACCACCGGCACCCCCAAGGGCGTCAACGCGCTCGCGGGCAGCCCGGTCCCGGGAACGACGGTGGACGAGTACGTGCGCTCGCTGCGCACGCTCCCGCTCGCGCAGTGGCCGGGCCATCTGGTCGTCGGCCCGCTGCACCACACCGGTCCCCTCGCCGGCGTGCGACTGGTGGCGTGCGGGCTCCCGGTGACCGTCCTCGAGAAGTTCGACGCCGAAGCCGTCCTCGCGACCGTCGCCCGGTACCGGATCGCGACGACGCTCATGGTGCCGACGCACTTCCACCGGCTGCTCGCGCTCCCCGGTGACGTCCGCGCGCGCTACGACGTCGGCTCGCTCCGCCTCGTGACGCACACCGGCGCGACGTGCCCGCCCGACGTCAAGCGCGCGATGATCGACTGGTTCGGCCCGGTGCTCTTCGACTCCTACGGCGGCAGCGAATCCGGTCCGCTGTGCGGGATCTCCACCGAGGACTGGCTCGAGCGGCCGGGCAGCGTCGGACGGGTGCGCCCGCCGTTCGTGCGGGCGGTCGCGGTGGCTGCCGACGGCACCGAACTGCCGCCCGGCGCCGTGGGGCGGCTGGCGTTCGAGGAACGCGACGGCCGCTCCGTCGCGTACCTGAACGCCGAGCAGAAGACCTCCGAGGCGCTGATCCGCCCGGGCCTGTTCACCCTCGGCGACATCGGGTACGTCGACGCCGACGGGTTCGTGTTCATCACCGATCGTGCGACCGACATGATCATCTCGGGTGGGGTGAACATCTATCCCGCCGAGATCGAGCACGTCCTGCTCGCCCATCCCGACGTCGCGGACGTGGCGGTGATCGGCGTACCGGACCCGGAGATGGGCGAATCGGTGCTGGCCGTCGTGGTTCCCCGCGGCGGGGCACCGACGGCCGCCGACCTCGTCGCGCACTGCCGCACCGCGCTGGCCGGGTACAAGGTGCCGCGCGCGTTCGAGTTCCGCGACGATCTCGGGCGTACTGCGATGGGCAAGCTCGCCAAACGGCTTCTGCGGGAGCCGTACTGGACGGCGCGGGCTCAGCCGTCGCCGTCGTCCCCGCCGCTCTCCTCGCCGGCGGACTCGCCCGCGACGGCCGTGCCCTCGTCGACCTCCTGGACGAGTTCGTAACGGCGACCGTAGGTTTCGACGATCGCCTGGATCACCGCGACCACCGGCACCGACACCAGCGCCCCGATCGCGCCGAACAGCGACGCCCCGACGATGACCGACCCGAACGCGACCGCGGGATGGATCGACACCGTACGGGAGGTGACGCGGGGGTGGAGGATGTAGTTCTCGATCTGCTGGTACACGGTGCCGAACAGCACCACCCACACCGCGTCGAGGGGTTGCGCGGCCGCCGCGATGATCGCGGGCAACCCGATCGCCAGATAGGTTCCGAGCGTGGGGATGAACTGCGAGACCACACCCGTCCAGATCGCGAGTGGCAGCCAGTACGGCACGCCGATCACCAGGAAGAACAGCCCGGTGGCGACCGCACTGAACGCGGCCAGGATCAGCCGCGACACCACGTAGCCGCCGGCCTTGTCGACCGAGATCTCCCACACCGACGCGATGACCTTCTGCTGACGGGCCGGGAACCAGCTCGCGATGGTGCGGCGCAGCTGCGGGCCCTGCGCCGACATGTAGAACACGAACAGCAGCACGGTGGCGGCCTGGAAGACCACGCCCACCAACGTGGAGACGATCCCCAGCACGCCGGGGGTGTACTTCTCGGCCAGGTCTCGCACCGTCTCCGGCGTGACGTTGATCAGGTCCTTGCCCGTCGCGAAGTCGGTGCCGAACGTGCGATTGGCCCACTCGGTGACCCGGGTGAGGGCGTCGGGCAGCGCCCCGAGCAGCTGCGCGAGCTGCTCCGCGAGCAGAGCACCGAAGATCGCGACGAACCCGATCCCGAAGAGAATGGTCCCGAACAGCACCAGCCCGGTCCCGGCCCCCCGCCGTAGCCCCAGGCGTTCGAGTCGATCGACGACCGGCTCGATCGTCACGCTCGCGAGCCATGCGAGGAAGAGCATCCCGAGGAAGCCCCGGACGTGGTGGAACAGCCAACCGGACATCTGATAGGCGGCGACGGCGAGCAGGATGTAGACGATCGCCACCCGCAGCGAACGCAGATTCGCCTTCCGGCCGTCGTCCCCGTCCGACGCCGGTCGGTCCGTGCCGGCCCGCGAGTCGTCGCCGCTCATCGCGCCCTCCGCCCGTGCCGTCTGCTGCCCTCCCGCCGGAACCTACCCGCCGCAGCGTGTTTCGGCGGCGCTTCCCGGGCCGGACACACCGCAGGCCCGGCCTGGACGTCCGACCGAGAAGAGCGTATAGATCAAATATCTAACTGTTTAGCGAAGGAGTATCGCTCATGAGCGAGGCGTACATCATCGACGCGGTCCGCACGTCGGTCGGCAGGAGGAACGGCGCCCTCGCGTCGATCCACCCGATCGATCTGGGCGCCACGCTGATCCGTTCCGCGATGGCCCGCACGGACCTCGACCCGGCGGCCGTGGACGACGTCGTCCTCGGGTGCGTCGACGCGATCGGCGGACAGGCCGGCAACATCGCGCGCAGCGCCTGGCTCGCGGCGGGGATGCCCGAGGAGGTGCCGGGGACGACCGTCGACCGGCAGTGCGGATCGAGCCAGCAGGCACTGCATTTCGCGGCCCAGGCGGTGATGAGCGGGACGGCCGACCTCATCCTGGCCGGCGGCGTGCAGAGCATGAGCAGGATTCCGATCTCGGCGGCGATGACGGCCGGGCGCGAATTCGGCTTCGAGGACCCGTTCTCGGGATCGATCGGGTGGCGCCGGCGCTACGGCGACGAGGAGGTGTCGCAGTTCCACGGCGCCGAACTGATCGCCGAGAAGTGGGGCATCAGCCGCGAGGACATGGAGCGATGGGCGCTGCGCAGCCACGAACGGGCCCACACCGCCGCCGCGGAGGGCCGGTTCGCCCGCGAGATCGTGGCGGTCGGCGACGTCACGACCGACGAGTGCCCCCGCGAGACGAGCCTCGACGCGATGGCCCGGCTGCAGCCACTCCGGCCGGGCGGCCGACTGACGGCCGCGCTCGCGAGCCAGATCTCCGACGGCGCCAGCGGGGTGCTCGTCGCCTCGGGAGCGGCGGTCCGGGCGCACGGGCTGGTCCCGCGGGCCCGCATCCATCACATGAGCGTGCGCGGCGCCGACCCGATCCTCATGCTCAGCGCGCCCATCCCGGCGACCGAGTACGCACTGCGCAAAACCGGTATGAGCATCGACGACTTCGACGCCGTCGAGATCAACGAGGCGTTCGCGTCCGTGGTGCTGTCGTGGCTCGCCGAGACGGGCGCCGACCCGGCGCGGGTCAACGTCAACGGCGGCGGCATCGCGCTCGGTCACCCTCTCGGCGCGACCGGCACCAAACTGTTCGCGACCCTGCTCAACGAACTCGAGCGCGTCGGCGGGCGGTACGGCCTGCAGACCATGTGCGAGGGCGGCGGGACCGCGAACGTGCTCATCGTCGAGCGTCTGGGCTGAACGCCGGCGGCAGCGGACTCAGAACAGCGTCGGGTCCGGGGCCGCCCCGGCCCCGACGAGTTCGCGCTCCCCCGCGGCCGTCCGCCGATGTTCCGATCGCCCGCCCAGGCCGTACTTCTCGACCATCGGGTCGACGCGGGCCTTCAGCCAGGTCTTGTACTCGGGGGTGACGTACGCGCCACGGCCGTAGAGCTGCCGGTAGCGGCGTACCAGCGCCGGATGCTCGGACGCCAGCCAGTTGAGGAACCACCCGCGGGTGCTGCCCCGCAGGTGCATCGGCATGATGGTCACACCGGTGGCGCCGGCGTCGGCGATCGCCGACAGCAGCCCGTCGAGGTGCGCCGTCGAATCGGTCAGGTACGGCATCACGGGCGCCACCATGACGTTGCACGGCAGCCCGGCGTCGGTGACCGCCCGGATGAGGTCCAGGCGGGCCCGGGGCGTCGGGGTCCCCGGCTCAACGGCCTTCTGCAGCTCGGCGTCGTGGATCGCGAGCGAGATCCCGATCCCGACGGGCACCCGCTCCGCGGCCTGCCGCAGGATCGGCAGGTCCCGGTGCAGCAGCGTGCCCTTGGTCAGGATCGAGAACGGCGTCCGCGACTCGGTGAGGGCGCCGATGATGGCCGGCATCAGCCGGTAGCGACCCTCGGCACGCTGATACGGGTCGGTGTTGGTGCCGAGCGCGACGTGCTCCCGCTTCCACGACCGGCGCGCGAGCTCCTTGCGCAGCACGGCGGCGACGTTCATCTTGACGACCACCTGGGTGTCGAAGTCCCGGCCCGAGTCGAGGTCCAGGTACTCGTGCGTGGGCCGGGCGAAACAGTACCGGCAGGCGTGGGTGCAGCCGCGGTACGCGTTCACGGTGAACCGGAACGGCATCGCCGATTCTTCCAGGACCTTGTTGAGGGCGCTCTTGCACAGCACCTCGTGGAACGTCACCCCGTCGAACTCGGGAGTCCGGACGCTGCGCATCAGCCCCGCCCGTTCGAGCCCGGGGAGCGCGCCGTCGTTGGCCTCGAGCGTCTGTCCCTGCCACCTCATGCAGGTCAGTCGAACACGCGTGCGAACGCATGTCAACAACTCGATCGAAATCGTGTTCGAACGGTGCGGCGGCGACTCCCCCGGATCCGCCTGACAGAATCTGCGGAATGACCCGAAAGAACATCTCGTCCGGCTCCGAGTGGGAGCCCCGGATCGGCTACTCGCGCGCCGTCCGGATCGGCAACCAGATCGCCGTGTCCGGCACCACCGCGCCCGGGGCGACCCTCGAGGAGCAGACGCGCGGCGCCCTGACGACGATCGCCGCGTCGCTGAGCGAGGCGGGCGCCTCCCTCTCCGACGTCATCCGCACGCGGATGTACCTGCGCGACATGTCGAAGTGGGAGGAGGCAGCCCTCGCTCACGGTGAGGTGTTCGGGGAGATCCGTCCCGCCACCACGATTCTCGAGGTGAGCGCGCTCATCGACTCCGAACTGTTGATCGAGATCGAGGCCGACGCCGTCGTCACCGACTGAGTACGCCGTGCCGCGGGCCGTTCCCCGAGCACCACTCGGGGCCGGCCCGCGCCGTGGACGGCGTGGTCGCCCGGATCAGAACATGAACACGCCGCGCGCGGCGAGCCACGGAATGGGGTCGGCCTTGATGCCGCCGGGCAGGTCCACCTCGAAGTGCAGGTGCGGGCCGGTGGAGTTGCCGCGGTTACCGACGTTGCCGATCCGCTGACCCACCGACACCCGCTGACCGACGGAGACGAAGTTGACGTCGTTGTGCCCGTAGGTGGTGACGGTGCCGTCGTTGTGCCGGATCCGGATCCACAACCCGAACCCGGATGCCGGCCCGGAGTTGATCACGACACCGTCGGCGGCGGCGAGGATCGGAGCGCCCATCGGTGCGGCGATGTCGATGCCGTAGTGGCCGCCCCCGAAGTGCTGCGACACCGGACCGGCCGCCGGCCGCCCGACACCGCCGAGGCCGAGGCTGCCGAGCGGCAGACCCGAGCTGGAGCCGAAGTCCATGCTCTGGAAGCTCTGGATCGCACCGGCGACGTTTCCGACGACCGAGGTCGCCTGGTTGAGGAAGTCCGTGACCTCGGCCGACCCGATCGGCAACGGCGGAAGCGCGGGCTGCGCCGACGCCGTCGGACCGGTCGCGATCGCCAGGCCGGCCGTCAACCCGGCCGCTGCCACGACGCCGGCCACCATGCGCCGAACACCGCCACGCCATCTCGAACCCGCCATCCCACACCCTCTCGTCAAACGTCAGATCAAAATCGGAAATAGCCGCGACCGATACAACTTCCACATTCCGGGCATGCGCGCAACTCGAACGCGACGTTCCGGCCTCTCCGGGTACCGGTCCGGCGGCCGGGGCAGGCCTTCGGGACGAACCCGACGTCGTGCCCTGGGAGAGGACGATATCGGCACACCCCGGTACTTGTTCGCAGTTTGGGCGAGCTGGGCGAGACGGGCGTGGAGCCGCGCGGCTACGGCGCGACCGCCCCGTCGATGATCGCCTGCACCACGGCGCCGTAGCGGCGGATCAGCTCCTCCGAGTCGATCGCGTCGGTCGGCAGCAATCCGACCGTGCGAATCCCGCCGGCGAGTCCGAGGAGTGCCGCCACCACCATCTGCGTGGGCAGCTTGTCCGCCGACGTGTCGCCGATCTTGGCGGAGATTCCGCGGATGTAGCGGTCGCGCGCGTCGGCCTCGGCGGACGCGCGGTCCGGCGCCTCGTGGATCAGCAGCGGCATCATCACCCACGGCTCGGACTCGTCGCCGTCGCGGCGCTGCACGATGTTGCGCACCAACCGGTATCCGGGCGCCTCGTCCTCGTGGAAGTGCGGGTCGTCCGCGGCCGACGGCAGTGTGGGCGCGGCCGCCTTGTAGAGCTCGGCCTTGCTGCCCATCATCTTCATCACCATCGCGGGCGAGCAGCCCGCCAGTTCGGCGACGTCCTTGATCGTGGTCGCCGTGTAACCCCGCTCGGCGAACAACCGGCGGGCCGCCGCGAGGACGTTGTCACGCGTGGACGTTCCACTCATCGATCCGGCTCCGCTCACGACGCCGTCTCGGCCTGCGCCCCGGCGGACGCCTCGACGACGGTGGCCGTCCGGACGGTCCGCGGCATGCGGGGAATGAACCACGCCACCGCCGCGGCGAGCAGCGCCATGCACCCGGCGACCGCGAACACCGCGCGGAACGCGTCGAGCGTCGGCAGGTGGACGCCGGCGATGTCCACCGTCATCGCGGTCAACAGCGCCGTGACCACCGCACTGGAGGTGGACGTGCCGATCGAGCGCAGGAGCGAGTTGAGCCCGTTGGAGGCCGCGGTCTCGGTGACGGGCACGGACTGCATGATGAGAATCGGCATGGCCGAGTACGTGATCGCGGTTCCGATGTTCACCACCATCGCACCCAGCACGATGAGCGCGATCGATCCGTTGAAGGTGAAGCGCACGACGTAGGCCACGGCGAGGATGAGCGCGCCGGTGATGAGCGTGACCCGCGCGCCGAAGCGCGTGGTGATCTTCGCGGAGAGCGGCGAGAAGACCACCATCGACAGGCCTGCCGGGACCATGCACAGCCCGGCGGTCAGCACGCTGAGCCCGAACCCGTAGCCCGTCCCCTCCGGCATCTGTAACTGCTGGGTGGTGGCGAGCATGTTCGCGAACATCGCGAAACCGACGATCATCGACGCCGTGTTGGTGAGCAGGACGGGGCGCCGCGCCGAGGTCCGCAGGTTGACCATGGGATCGGTCACGCGCAGCTGGTAGGGAACCCAGATCGCGAGCACCACCGCCGCGAGCACGAAGCAGCCGAGGGTGCGGCCGCTGCTCCACCCCCACGCGCCGCCCTTGGAGATGCCCAGGAGCAGGCCGGTCAGTGCGATCGACAGGATGAGCGCACCGAGGATGTCGAAGCGTCCCGGCGAGCGCACCTCGGATTCGGGCACCACCACCGCGACCGCGGTGAGCATGACGGCACCGGCGGCCGCCGAGATCCAGAACACCGCGTGCCATCCCAGGTGCGGATAGATGACGCCGGCGAGCGGCAGCCCCAACGCGCTGCCCATGCCGAGCGTCGCGCTCATCAGCGCCGTGGCCGCGGGCACCTTCTCCCGCGGCAACTCGTCCCGCAGGATTCCGATGCCGACCGCGATGAGCGACGACGCGAAGCCCTGCATGCCGCGCCCGACGAGCACCGTGACGAACGTGCCCCCCACCGCGGCCAGCAGCGAGCCGCTGACCATGGTCGTCATCGCCACGAGCATCATTCGCTTCTTGCCGACCATGTCGGCCAGGCGCGAGACGATCGGAGTGGCCACCGCGGCCGTCAGGAGCGTCACGGTGACCAGCCAGAACGCATTGTCGGCGCTCACGCCCAGGATGTGCCGCAGATCCGGGAGCAACGGCACCACGAGTGTCTGCTGCAGCGACACCAGGGTTCCGCAGAGACAGAGCACCGCGGTGATCAGCGCACTCGACCGGCGCGGCGTGGCCTGCGCCGGTCGAGGCGGAGCGGTGACGGGTCGTGCTGCCAATGGATCATCTCCGAACGGGCGGAAGCGTCGGCGGCCACGGGGACCACCGGGACAACCTCGGTGAATGGACGTTCACCACCGAGTGAACACCCATTCACCCCCGGCTGGCAAATCTCCCTCCCGGCCACAGGGAGGCCCGACGTCAGCGGCGCGCGAATTCGCCCGCGGCGGCCCACCGGTGGCGCTCGTCGGCGAACGCGACCGCCTGCGTCGCGCGGAAGGCCTCGATCGGCGCAGCGTTGTCGGCGAGGAAGCGCTGGTGCTGGGCCAGCGAGAAACTCCCGTCCACGATCTCGATGCCGCCCGGTCCCCGCCCGGCGGCCAGGTCGGCCCGCAGGTCCAGCAACTCGTCCGGATCCACGGGGTACCAGGAGATCCGGTCGAAGAAGCGCAGCAGCCACGGCGTCCCCTCCTCGAACGGGGCCGCCGAGCCCGGGTGCCGGTGGTTCCACACCTGCGTGGTGCGCCCGACGAACTGGTAACCGCCCGGGCCTTCCATGCCGTAGATGCACAGGTAGGCGCCGCCGATGCCGACCGCGTTCTCCGGAGTCCAGGTCCGGGCCGGGTTGTACTTGGTGGTGACCAGTCGGTGTCGCGGATCGAGCGGAGTCGCCACCGGCGCCCCGAGGTACACGTCGCCCAGCCCGAGCACCATGTACTCGGCGCCGAACACGGTGTCGAAGACGTCGTTCACCGAATCGAGGCCGTTCATCCGGCGGATGAACTCGATGTTCCACGGGCACCACGGCGCGTCCGCGCGCACGCCGTGCATGTACCGGGCGATGGCCTCGCGGGTGGCCGGGTCGTCCCACGACAACGGCATCCGCACGGTCCGGCTCGGCACCACCAGTTCGTTCGCGGCGGGGATCTGCTCCTCGGCCTCCGCGAGCAGCCCCAGCAGCGCCGGCACCGGCAGGACATCGGGGTCGACGCGGACCTGCAGCGACCGGATCCCCGGCGTGAGGTCCAGCAGCCCGGCGGGGCGGTGGGCGTCGAGGTGCTGGTGCAGCGCGTGCACCCGGGCGCGCAGACCCAGATCGAGGGTCATCTCGCCGTACTCGACCAGGACGTTGTCGTCACCCGAGCGGCGGTACGTCACCGCCGTGTCGCCGTCGCGCCGGGCCAGCACGCCGTCATCGCCGTCGCCGCCGGTCGAGAGCACGGCGGGCAGCGCTGCGCGTCGGCCCGGGCCCAGCTCCCGCCGGGACGCCGCGTGCGTGGATCGCACCGGCACGAACCGCACCGTGTTGCCGGGCGCGAGCTGTCCGAGCTTCCACCGGTCGGCCGCCACGACCGTCACCGGGCACACGAAGCCGCCCAGGCTGGGGCCGTCGGGGCCCAGCAGGATCGGGGTGTCACCGGTGAAGTCCAGGGCACCGATCGAATACGCGTTGTCGTGGATGTTCGACGGATGCAGGCCCGCCTCCCCGCCGTCCGGTCGCGCCCAGTCCGGCTGGGGGCCGATCAACCGCACGCCCGTCCGGTCGGAGTTGAAGTGCACCTCGTAGTCGGTGCGATACAGCGTGTCGATGTCTTCGCGGGTGAAGAACTCGGGGGCACCGTGCGGGCCCTCGGTGACCGCGAGCTCCCAGCGCTCCGACAGGGCCGGGACGGCGTCGGACGGGACGGCGACCGGCGCGGACGTCGGCGCGTCCCCGAGCGCCAGGACGTCGCCCTCGCGTAGCGTCCGCCCGTCCAGGCCGCCGAACCGGCCGAGCGTGAACGTCGCTGCGGCCCCGAGGAATTCGGGGACGTCGATCCCGCCGGCGATCAGGACGTAGACACGCAGCCCCGGCCCGGCGACAGTGCCGACGTCCAGCACTCCCCCGGCGGGCACGAGCACCGGCCGCCACTGCGGTACCACCGCGCCGTCGACCGTGACGCGTGTCGGAGCGCCGGTGACGCACACGTGGGTGGGCTCGTCGAACCGGAGTGCCGGCCCGCCCATCAGCGCCTCGAAACCGGGTGCGCCCTCCGAGTTTCCGACGGCGAGGTTGCCGAGCCGCAGCGACAGGTCGTCCATCGGGCCGGACGGCGGCACCCCGATCTGCCAGTAGCCCGTGCGGCCCGGGTAGTCCTGGACCGTGGTGGCCATCCCGGGCCGCAGCACCGTGCACTTGGCGGTCATGCGCGCACCTCCTGCGGCCGGGTCACGATCATGCGGACCGCGGTCGGGTCGAACCCGTTGCACGGGTTGTTGATCTGTGGGCAGTTGGAGACGAGGACGAGCGCGTCGACTTCGGCGCGCAGGGCCAGGCGCTTGCCGGGCGCGGACAGGCCGTCGACGATGCCGAGCGCACCGTCGGGGTCCACCGGGACGTTCATGAAGAAGTTGATGTTGGAGACCAGGTCGCGTTTGCCCAGCCCCCACCGGGCGCCCTCGACGAGGAAGTTCTCGACGCACGCGTGCTGGTGCTTGGTGTGGTGCCCGTAGCGCAGGGTGTTCGACTCCTGCGAGCACGCACCGCCGACGGTGTCGTGATTGCCGACCTCGTCGGCGACGATCGTCATCAGCGGGGTCCCGTCGTCGGCGCGCAGGACGCTGCCGGCGGTGAGGAAGAGGTTGCGCTGCGCGACGACCGTGGCCGCCGCCGAGTAGCGCCGGGAGTGGTCGGAGGCGGCGTAGATCAGGGTGTCGACCGCCTGGTTACCGTGCAGGTCGACGACGGTCAGGACGTCGCCGGCGGCCACGACTGCGGACCACGGTCCGCGGGGGGCGACGGTCTCGTCGAGCAGGATCTCTCCCGGGATCAGGGCGAGGTCGTGGGGTGCGGGCAGCAGGGCGGTCATCGTGCATCCTTTCCGTCGAGCGGTGCGGCGCCGCGGCGCGCGGTCCAGGCGTCCTCGGTGTTGAGTACGGCGCGGCGGTATTCGGGGTCGTCGTTCGGGAGGGCGTCGAGGTCCTCGGGGGCGGACCAGGCGAGGATCTCGAGCGCGGTCGTCGCGAACTCCGGGGACGGGTCGAGCGGGTGGGCGGTGTTGGCGATCGACACGATCACCGGCAGGTGCAGCAGCAGGTCGACGTACGTGTCCGCGCCGGCGGTCCCGGTGGAGACGAGCGCGCCGTCCGGAGCGACGCGCACGCCGTGGAAGAACGACAGCGACGGCGGTAGGTCGCGCGGCCCCAGCCCGTGTTTGGCCGCGGCGACCGTGAACAGCTCGCGCCCGGCGGGCGAGGACGAATGCAGCTCGCCCGCACCGTACTTCGCGCCGTTCATGGACGCGGAGGTGGTGCCGCACAGCGCGTCGTGGTGCCCGGAGGTGTCGGCGACGACGGTGGCGAGTACCCGCCCCGCATCCGACAGCAGCGGGTGACCCGCACCGACGTACGCCTGCCACGGGACCTTCACGGTGTCGGCGACGTTCAGCCGCTCCCACGGCGCGTCGGCGCGGTGCAACAGCACGTGTGCGCACGCGCGGCCATCGAGGTCACGCAGGCGCACGCGGGTTCCGCGGCCCAGCACCTTGGTCGCGTACCGCCCCCCGGGCACCGTCTCGGCCCACACGAGGCGATCGGCGGCGACGCCCTCGGGCGGAGCGGGCCAGGCGGCGGCGGGGACCACCGGCATCGCGGCGGCGATCGTCCCCTCCTGGGCCCGAGCGTGCGCGCGGGCGCTGGCCGTGGTGGACGTGGCGGTCGGACGGTCGTGGTCGATGGTGGTCACTTCAGGCTCCGATCGGGACGGGACGGGAAACGGTTGCGCGGGCGGCGCCGCGCGGGGAACAACAGGCGGCGCCGACGAGCACCACGGCGAGCACCGCGAGCGGCGCGGCCCACCGGAGGATCGGGTACTCCCCCGTGGGATCGAAGATCTCGGCGCGCGGCCAGGACAGGTTGACGACCATGAGCGCGCCGTAGGCGACCGCGGCCACGTTGACCGGTATCCCGAAGACGCCGAGCGAGAACAGCTTTCGGCCGTCGGTGTCCACCTCCGGGCCACCGAGCGGCCGGCCGGACAGGCGCCGGACGAGCATCGGGACGGTCACCATGAGGTACGCGAGGTAGATCAGCACGATGCATACGCTCGAGAGCGTCGCGAAGATCGCGGAGTTGCCGACGTTGACGGCCAGCACCGCGATGCACAGCACTCCGACGAGGACGCTGGGCGCGATCGGCGTGCCGGTGCGGGGGTTGACCCGGGCGAGCACGGCACTGGCCGGCAACCGGCCGTCACGCGCCATCGAGAACATCAGCCGCGACGCCGCGGTCTGGATCGCGAGCGTGCACACGAACACCGCGATCGCCACGTCGACCAGCAGCAACGTCCCCCACGGCGAGCTGAGGATCGAGGTCAGCACGTACGGCAGGCCCTCGGTGGCCAGTCGCCCGTCGGTGAGACTCGGGGCCGCCATGAGCGCTCCGACGATCATCAGTCCGCCGCCGAGCGCGGACACCGACAGCGCCAGTCGGATGGTGCGCGGTGCGACCCGGCGCGGGTTGTGCGTCTCCTCGGCCAGCTCACCGGCCGAACCGAAGCCGACCATGACGTACGCGGCCATCAGGCCCGACACGATCCAGGCCCAGCCGTACCCCGACTGCGCGCCGCCGGTGTCGAACACCACGTCCGGCCCGCGCTGCGCGTGGGTGAGGAACATGCCGATCACCGCGACGACACCGACGATCTCGCAGGTCACACCGATGCTGTTGAGCCGTGACATCCAGTTCACGCCGACGCAGTTGATGATCGTCGTCAGCACCAAAAGGATCGATCCGAGCAGGACCGCGTTGGCGGCACCGCTCGCCGACGTCAGGGCGGGATCGTCCCCGACCACCTGGCACCCGCTCCAGACCGCCGGTAGCACCACCTGCAGTGCGATCGCCGCGGCCGCCGCGGTGACGACCTGCGCGACGATCATGAACCAGCCGGCGAACCACCCGACGATCTCGCCGCCGAGCCGCCGGGACCACTGGTAGATCGCGCCCGAGATCGGGTAGCGGGCGGCCAGTTCCGCGAAACACAGCGCCACCATGAACTGACCGAGGAAGACGACGGGCCAGGTCCAGAAGAAGGCCGGGCCCGCGAATCCGAATCCCAGCCCGAACAATTGGAAGATCGTGGTGAGGATCGAGACGAACGAGAAGCCGGCCGCGAAGGACCCGAACTTGCCGAGGGAACGGTGCAGCTGCTGTTCGTAGCCGAACTCGGCCAGATCACCCCGGTCGTTCGACGCTGCGGCGACGGCGGCTGTCATGAACCCTCCTACGAGAGACGGGGCGTCACCTCCCCGGAAAGCTCCGGGTACCGGTTTCTGTCACTCGACAGTTTTCGGGGCGCGATGACGCGTGCGATGTCGCCGAGGTTGCGATCGTGGGTCCGAACGGCCGGATCCCGTTGCAGACTCGTGTCGACGGTTACGCACACGTGACCGGACGCTCACAGCCCAGGTCGCGACGTCGAAACATGCTGCGCCGCTTTCCTGTAAGGATGGAGGCATGACGACGACCGGCGCCGGCAGACCGCGCCTGAGAACCCGCACCCGGCCGGGGGCGACCGCGCGCGACGAGATTCTCGACGCCGCGGCCGAACTGTTCACCACCCGGGGATTCACCGGCACCTCGACGCGGATGATCGCGGACGCGGTCGGCATCCGGCAGGCATCGATGTACCACCACTTCTCCACCAAGGACGACATCCTGGCCGCACTGCTGCTCGGGACCGTCGCGGGCCCCGTGGAGCAGGCCGGACGGATCCGCGCGCACTGCGGCGATCCCGTCGTGCGGGTGTACGCGCTGGCCCTCTTCGACGCCGGCCAGCTCGCCGGGTCCCGATGGAACCTCGGTGCGCTCTACCTGTTGCCCGAGGTGACCACCGACCGGTTCGCCGAGTTCCGGTCCCTGCGGGACCGGCTGATGGCGACGTACACCGCATTCGCGCGCGATGCGCTGGCGGCGATCGGTGGCCGGGACTGCGGTCCCGGCACCGCCGACCTGCCGTTCCGGCTCGTCGAGGCGACCATCAGTGCGCGGTCCGACGCGGCGGCGCATCGGACCGGGTCCGCCGTCACGCCACACACGGTCGCGACCGCCGCCCTCCGCACCCTCGGGTGGGACGGTCCGGTCGACGCCGTCTCCGCTGCCGCAGACGCCCTCCTGGCCGGGCTCGCCGAGAGTTGTCCACAGGCCGACGACTGAGCCGTGCTCGCCGCGCCGCCCGTCGGTTACAGTGACTCCCGAAATCGGGCATCCGACTTCGACGACTGGGGGGTCATCTTGAACGGGTTTTCTGCTGTACCCGACGAAATTCGGGCATACGGCGACGTCGCGTCCGGGGCCGCGGCGCATATCGCCGCCACCGAGGGGGCGGACATCGCGGCGAACGCCGCCGCGCTGGCGCCGGTGTTCGGCGTGATCGGCGCCGACTTCCTGGCGACGTACGCCACCACGCAGGCCACGCACGCCGCTTCGGTCGCCGCACTGGCGAACGTCTTCGCCGGAACCGGCACCGTCGCGCACGCGATCGCCGCGGCGTACGAGCACGCCGACCAGACCACCGGAACGGTGCTCGGCGCCGCCGGGACGACACTGGGAGACGACGCGTGACGACGGCGAACACGCAGCCCGAGCAGCCGACCGTGCTGGACGTACTGCAGGCGTCCCCGGCGGGCCCGGTCCTGGACATGCCGGTTCCTCGCACTCCGCTGGAGGCGCTCGAGGCGTCGCCGCTGGGCCCGTGGCTGGACACACCGTTCACCGACATGGCCGCCGGTGCCCTGCCGGCGCTGCCGCAGTTGCCCCCTCTGCCCGGGGTGGACGACCTGCTGCGCCCCATCTCGGATCTGGCGGCCGCGTTCGGCACCGGAACGTTCGGGAGTCTCGACCCGACCGCGCTGCTGCGGCAGTCGTCCTCCGTCCTCGACACCGCCCTGTCGATGGGCGCGTCCGGATTGCGCGCGCTCGACGGCGTGTGGGACGGCGGAGCCGCGACCGCTGCCCAGGAGCAGGGTGGCCGGACACAGGCCGCAGGCGAGCAACTCAGCGTGCGCGGCAACGAGATCGCCGCGGTAACGCAGGAGGCCGCCGGCACGGTGGCCCGCGGCAACGCCGAGCTCGTCGCGGTCGCCGAGTCGTTCGTGGCGACCGCGGCCGCGGCCGCACCGGTGGCGCTGACGCCGCCCGGACAGACGATGATCATCGCCGCGGCCGCCGATCACCTGCAGCGCGCACTGTCGGTGGTGGCCGAGACGCGCGCCGAACTCGCGGGGCACCAGGCCGCGATGGCCACACTCGGGACCGCGATCCCGGTGCCCCCGGCCCCGGTGCCGGCGCCGGGTCTGGCTGCCGGCGGCGGCCCGTCACCGATCACGATCGCAGCGTCGCTGCTCGAGGCCGTGGGCCGGCCGTTCACCGAGCCCGGAGCCGGGGACGCGCCCGCCCAGACGCACACCGCCGGGGTGGCGGCGGGACCCGGCAGCGAGTGGTCCACCCGCCCGGCCGCCGCCGGTGCGTCGCCCACGGCGGCATCTGCGGCATCTGCGGCGTCCGCCGGTACCGGCTGGCTCGGCGCGGTCGGCGGTCCCCCCGCGGGCACCCGTGGCACGGGCCCGTCCGCTGCGCAGCTGTCGGCCGACGCGGCCGGGCCCGGGACACAGGGCTCCCGGTCCGCGGGGGGTACCGCCGCGGCGACCCCACCGGGCGGTGGACTCGGGGGGCCCGGGATGATGTCGCCGACGGCCCGGCCCGGCTACGACGACACCGTCGATCGCTCGGCGCCGAGTTTCCTGGTCGACGCCGGGCCGCACAACACGGTGGTCGGCGAACTCCCCCTGGTCGCGCCCGCCGTCCTCGGTGGCGTCGACCCGGACGATCTCGCGTTCGAGGACTGACGCCCGTTCGGGCGCGGGGGCTCGGTCAGATCAGGCCGAGCGCCCGCACCGCCTCACGTTCCTCCGCGAGCTCCGCGACCGACCGGTCGATGCGCGCGCGGGAGAACGCGTCGATGTCGAGATCCGGGACGATGCGGTAGCCCCCGTCGCCGCACGTGACGGGGAACGAGCTGATCAGTCCTTCCGGAACGCCGTAGGAGCCGTCGGAACACACGGCCATCGACACCCAGTCGTTCGCGGGGGTACCACGGACCCAGTCGCGCACGTGGTCGATTGCCGCGCTCGCCGCGGAGGCCGCCGACGACGAGCCGCGGGCCGCGATGATCGCGGTCCCTCGCTGCTGGACAGTGG
Organism: Rhodococcus sp. SGAir0479; assembly: GCF_005484805.1. Classification (NCBI taxonomy): domain Bacteria; kingdom Bacillati; phylum Actinomycetota; class Actinomycetes; order Mycobacteriales; family Nocardiaceae; genus Rhodococcus; species Rhodococcus sp. SGAir0479. The sequence goes on along the minus strand of NZ_CP039432.1, from coordinate 1,353,674 downwards.
GAATGAAGTCGGTTTCGATCCACTCCCGATCCGACACCGCGTCCTCGGCCGACTTGTTGCCCACGACCGCGTGGCTCAGATCGGGATATTGCGTGGCGGAGTGGTTGCCCCAGATGGTCATTCGGCTGATGTCGGCGGCGGGCTCGCCGGTCTTGTGGGCGAGCTGCGCGATCGCCCGGTTGTGATCGAGCCGGGTGAGCGCCGAGAACGCCGTCCGCGGGACATCGGGCGCGTTGTTCATCGCGATCAGCGCGTTGGTGTTGGCCGGATTGCCGACGACCAGCACCTTGACGCTCTCCGCGGCACCGGACTGCAGGGCGCGGCCCTGCTCGGAGAAGATGGCGCCGTTCGCCGCCAGCAGGTCCGAGCGTTCCATGCCCTGCGTGCGCGGGCGCGCTCCGACGAGGATCGCGATCTCCGAGCCGGCGAAGCCCACCGCCGGATCGTCGCTGATCTCGATGCCGTCCAGCAGCGGGAACGCACCGTCGTCGAGCTCCATGGCGACTCCCTCCGCGGACCGGACCGCGGACGGAATCTCCAACAGCCGTAACCGAATCGGCGTGTCGGGGCCGAGCATGTCACCCGCCGCGATCCGGAAGAGCAGACCGTAGGCGATCTGACCCGAAGCTCCCGTCACGGTGACCGTGACCGGCGCTCTGTCGACAGCTGCAGTACCCATACCGCCTCCTCGCATCGGGAGTACCCACGGTAGTCACGAAACTCGCGGTGGGAGAAGGAGGTACGTCACACCGCATCCGGACACTTCGACGTGTCGCGCGTCACACCTGCACGAGTTTGGCCAGGTCGCTGCGGTGACTGAGCGCGAGTTTCTCGCACGCCCGGTAGATGTGTCCCTCGACGGTACGCACCGACAGCACGAGCCGGCGGGCGATGTCCTTGTTCGACAGGCCGCGTCCCACCAGCACCGCGACCTCCCGCTCCCGGTCGGTGAGCGGGAGCGGCCGGGCGGCCTTCGCGAGGGCCGGAGTGGTGGCGCCGTCGCACCGCGAGGCCAGCCAGTGCGCGTTCCCGGCCGCCGCGAGCTCGCCGCGCCGGTCGTTGGCGCGGGAGTAGGCGGTCGCGGCCTGCGCGTACATGTCGGCGGCCGCGAGCAGTGCGCCCACGCGTTCGAAGTCGCCGGCCAGTGCCTCGAGCGCCGGACCGTCCGCCTTGGCCAGTGCCCGCGCCCGGGCGGCCGCGACCTTCCCGAACGGGCCGTCGACCACGCTCGCCAGTTCACCGAGCCGGGCGACGGTCGAGTAGTCGCCGAACGTCGTCGCGACATCCAGGGCGAGAACCTCGATCGCGAACTGTCCGGACGCTGCCGCCGCCTCGGCGCCGCGCCGGGCGGCGTGCGCTGCCGCCGACACCTCCCCCTCCGCGCCCGCGACCCAGGCGCGAGCGATGTCGATCAGCGGGTCGAAGAAGGCGAGTTCCGGCCCGGCGTGCCGCTCCGCGATCCCGAGCGCCGCGGCCGCGTCCTCCGGTCGTCCCTGCGCCGCCCGCACCTGGCACAGGCTGACCGCCGCCAACAGCATCCACTCCGACCGCGTCGCACGGTCGAGAACGGCCAGCGCTTCGGTGAGATGCGCGGCGGCCTCGTCGAGCCGCCCGCTCGTCAGTTCCACCACCCCGGAGGCGACGTCCGCGAGGGCCGCGCTGTTGGGTTGTCCGGCAGCGAGTTCCCGGTACCGTGCCGCGGTGGCCCGGGCGGCACCGAGGCGGCCCACCAGCGTGAGCGCCTGCACCTCGAAGTAGCCGATGTGGAAGCGGAGCAGGCCGTCCCCGTGCGAGATCGCCTCCCACGCGGACGAGGCGAGCGCCCCGACCTCGAACCCGCGCCCGGACACGGTGAGGGCCGCGACGCCGGCGAAGACACCGCTCGCCCGCGCCCACGGGTGCGCCTCGGGCGCCGCCTCCACCTCGCGGGCCAGCGCGATCGCCCGTTCGGGCCGGCAGTCGTACAGGTGCAGCACCGCGTCCAGCGCGACCACCGACACCTTCAGGACCGGATCGGTGATGCGACCGCGTTCCTTCTCGAACAACTCGACCGCGTCGCTCGGACGCCCCGCCTCGAGGTACAGACTGGCCACCCGGGTCAGCAACCACCGGGCGACGTCGTACTCGCACAACCGATCGGGGTCGACGGCCGCGAACACCTCCTCGGCCTCGTTTCCCATGCCCTGCCACATCAGCGCCCGACCGAGCGCGAAGGAGGCGTCGAAGCCGGCACCGAGCCGCACCGCCGCAGTCGCGAGCCGGGCGCCCTGCTCGAGGCTGCACATCGCGATCGCATCCTCGGCGCCGCGCACCAGCAACTCCGGGTCCGGCTGGACCCCCGATTCCATCGCCAGTTCCGCGATCCGCATCGACGTCACCACACCCGGATCCGGCGATTCGCGCAGCACCTCGACGAGGCGGCGTTTGATCCGCTGCGCGGCCAGGACGCCGGCGCGGTCGCGGATCACCTCACCGAAGAGCGGATGCGCCAGCCGAACGACGTGGGCGTGCCCCACGTCGCGGACCCGCACCAGGTCCATACGCTCGGCCTCCTCGATGGAGCGGCGGCCCACGAGTTCGCTGAGCACCTCGAGCTCGAGCGGCTCGCAGAAGGCCAGGTAGTCGACGACGTCGAGCGCGTCCTGAGGGGTGCGGGCGAAGCGGGACTCCAGCAACGACGCGAGCGCCGGGGAGACACCGGGCCGACCCCGCAGCTGCCACACGCCACCGGACTTCCGCAGTGTGCCGCCGTCGAGCGCGCTCTCCACCAGGTGCCGCAGGAACAACGGGTTCCCTTCCGACTCCTCCCAGATCGCGTCGGCGCTGAACCGCTCGACGGGAGCACCCAGCACCGTCGCCAGTTCCTGGTCCATCTCCTCGCGCGTGAAGGGCGGGACGACGAACGGCGTGAGCAGGCCGTCCTTCCACAGGGCCTCGATCGCCCCCGGCACCGGGGCGCCGCTGCGCACAGTCACCACCAGTCGGGCGTCGCGCCCGACCGCCAGCTGGTGCACGAGGCCCGCCGAGAACTCGTCGAGCAGGTGCGCGTCGTCGACACCGACGATCCCCACCCCGCCGTCGGGGGCCAGACCGTCCTCGGCGAGCACGTCCCGCACCGCCCGCAGCGCGACGACCGGATCACGCGACGTCGTACGGGCCAGGTGCGGCGCGAAAGCACCGAGCGGGATGTTCTGCGTGGATTCGGTCCCGACGATCCAGCGGGCGTCGCCGGTGAGCGAACCCACCAATTCGCGTGCCGTCGTCGTCTTGCCCACCCCGGCGGTGCCGACCAGCACCACCCCGCACGAGGTGCCGTCGCGGAGCAGTTCCTCTGCGCCCCGGACCACCGAGCGGCGATCGAGGACGGGCCAGAGACCGACCATGCTTCGAACGATAATCCTCTGCGCCGACAGTGCGAAGCGATCAGCCGAACCCGCAGGCCGCGACCGCGCACCACCGACGATCGGGACCGTCGCCGTCAGTCGGCGAGCGTCGCGACCTCCTGGTCGGTGAGCGTGGTCTGCGGAACCCGCCCCGCGTCCCGGATCAGTCCGACAGCCCGGTACAGCGGGCGTTCCTCGAGCCCGGCCCCGCGGGCCTCGGCCCGCAACTGGCCGATCAGCACCGACGCCGCCGCGGCCGCGGGCGCCAGTTCGCTCGACGACAGTGCGTCGGCGAGCTTGCGCAGGGCCAGGACGTCGAGTTCGCGGCCGCCGTCCGCCGCGTAGAGCGCCAGCGGGACGGTCTGCGACGCACGGCCGTCCCCGATCCGGACGGCGACCTGACTGATCCGCGCGTACCGCACGAAGAACTCCACCGTCACCGCCTGCGCCACCTCGACGCGGCGATGGCGCACCCCATTGGAGGCGTGAAGAACGTTGCCGTCCAGCCAGATCCGCCGACGCGTCGCCAACAACGCGGACACCGCGGTGGGCAGGCCGACGACGGCGCCGACCGCCAGGGCGACCAGCGGCGACGCGAACAACGCCACCACGACACCGGCCACGACCCCGATCAGGATCGAGACGACCGCTACTCGCCGCATGCGCGGCGCCAGCATCGACGCCGGGATCAGGTCGAGGGCATACTCCTGGCCGCCCCCGCCGTCAGGCGTCGGCAAGAAGCGAACCCGTCTGCGCGACAACGTCGTCCAGCGACACCGACACCTGGTCGCCGGTACCCAGATTCTTCACGCCGATGGTCCCGGCCTCGAGATCCTGATCGCCCAGCACGAGCGCGAGTCGCGCCCCGGAGCGGTCGGCCGCCTTCATCGAACCCTTGATGCCGCGGTCGCCGTAGACCATGTCGACGCGGATCCCCGCCGCCCGCAGATCGTGCGCGATCTTCACCATTCGGGCCTTCGCCGCGCCGCCGAGCGGAACTCCGAACACCTCGCAGCGAGCGGGCGTGCCGGCGGACTTGCCCTCGGCGGCGAGCGCCAGGATCGTCCGGTCGACACCGAGACCGAATCCGATGCCCGACAGCGGCTGTCCCCCGAGCTGCGCCATGAGGCCGTCGTAGCGACCACCGCCGCCGATGCCGGACTGCGCGCCCAGTCCGTCGTGCACGAACTCGAACGTCGTCTTGGTGTAGTAGTCGAGGCCGCGCACCATGCGCGGATTGATCACGTACGGGACGCCGAGCGCGTCCAGGTGGGCGAGCACCTGGTCGAAGTGCGCCTTCGCGCTCTCGGAGAGGTGATCGAGCATCAGCGGGGCGCCGGCCGTCTTCTCGCGAACGTCCGGCCGCTTGTCGTCGAGCACCCGCAGCGGGTTGATCTCGGCGCGGCGGCGGGTCTCCTCGTCCAGGTCCAGGCCGAACAGGAACTCCTGCAGCCGTTCCCGGTACTGCGGTCGGCAGGTGTCGTCGCCGAGCGAAGTGATCTCGAGGCGGAAGCCGTCGAGACCGAGGCCGCGGAAACCGGCGTCGGCGATCGCGATCACCTCGGCGTCGAGTGCAGGATCGTCCACGCCGATCGCCTCGACACCCACCTGCTGCAGCTGCCGGTAGCGGCCCGCCTGCGGACGTTCGTAGCGGAAGAACGGTCCGGCGTAGCTCAGCTTCACCGGCAGCTGGCCGCGATCGAGCCCGTGCTCGATGACCGCGCGCATCACCCCGGCCGTCCCCTCGGGACGCAGCGTCACCGAACGGTCGCCCCGGTCGGCGAACGTGTACATCTCCTTCGAGACGACGTCGGTGGACTCGCCGACCCCGCGGGCGAACAGTCCGGTGTCCTCGAAGATCGGCAGCTCGATGTGGCCGTAACCCGCCAGCCGCGCCGCCCGGGTCAGTCCGTCGCGCACGGCGACGAACTCCGCGGACTGCGGCGGAACGTAGTCGGGAATGCCCTTGGGGGCCGAGAAGGTACTGGCGCCTGACTTGGTCACGGTGCTTACTTTTCCTTACTGGGAGGCGGTCAGTCCAACGAGGAACGGATTGGCGGCACGCTCCTGGCCGATCGAGCTCGACCCGCCGTGCCCGGGCAGGATCGCGGTGCCGTCGTCCAGCACGAGCAGTTTGCGCGCGATCGACTCCAGCAACTGCTCGTGGTTGCCGCCGGGCAGGTCGCTGCGCCCGATCGACCCCTGGAACAGCGTGTCGCCGGTGAGCGCGACCTGCAACGGTCCACCGTCGGTGGTGATCTCGGTGCGCAGCACCACCGACCCCTGCGTGTGGCCCGGCGTGTGGTCGACGACGAAATCGATTCCGGCAGCGGTGAACTCGTCTCCGTCCGCCAGCTCGATGACCTCGGCGGGCTCACGGAACTCCACGCCCGCGATGAACTGGTTCATACTCGGCCCGATACCGCGGCCCGGATCGGTGAGCATGTAGCGGTCCTCGGGGTGGATGTACGCGGGAATCCCGTAGCGTTCGCACACCGGCGCCACCGACCAGGTGTGGTCCAGGTGGCCGTGCGTGAGCAGCACCGCCTCCGGCGTCAGGTCCTGCTGCTCGAGGAAGCGGAACAACGGCTCGGCGGCATCCTGCCCGGGGTCGACGACGACGCACCTCTTCGCGTCGTCCTGGGCGAGGATGTAACAGTTGGTCTGGAACATCCCGGCCGGGAATCCGGTGACGAGCACGGTGTCAGCTCCTAGAGTACGGGTCGATCGAGGGACCGAAGTCGAATCGTCTACAGCGTAGGCGCTCGCCCCTCCAGGATCTTCTCAGGTTGAGGTGGCAGACTCTGTGCGGCCCGTCGACGGTGGCGCGGGCCACGCGAAGCAACGCCGGAATGTGCACAACACACCGGGACGACGTACGGGAGGACGACTGCAGTGCCGAGCAATCAGCAGCGCCGGGAGGCGGCGAAACGGAAGCTGGAACGCCAGCTCGAACGGCGCGCGGCGCGTGCGCGCAAGCGGAAGCAGCTGACCGTCGCCGGCGCCGTCGTCGGCGCGGTCGTCGTCGTCGCCGTCGGCGCGGTGGTCGTGACGCTGTCGGGCCGGGACGACGACGCGTCGGAGACCACCGCCGCATCCGAGACGTCGAGTGCCGCCGCGATGCCGGCCGGCCGCGCCCAGCCGCTGCCCAACCTCGTGAACTGCGCCTACACCCCCAGCGGTGCTCCCGCGAAGCCGAACAACCCGCCCCGCGCGGAGGGCATCGACACCACCGTCGCGACCGTCAGTGCCAGCATGGAGACCACCCAGGGCAACATCGGGCTCACGCTCGACAACGCCACGTCCCCGTGCACCGTGAACAGCTTCGCGAGCCTCGCGTCGCAGGGGTACTTCGACGCCACCACCTGCCACCGGCTCACCACGAGCGATTCGTTGAAGGTGCTGCAGTGCGGCGACCCCTCCGCGACCGGCGCCGGCGGCCCCGGCTACCAGTTCGCCAACGAGTTCCCCACCGACCAGTACGCCGCCGACGACATCAACGCGCAGATGCCGGTGACGTACTCGCGCGGCACGGTCGCGATGGCCAACGCGGGTCCCGGCACCAACGGCAGCCAGTTCTTCCTCGTCTACGGCGACTCGACGTTGCCGCCGCAGTACACGGTGTTCGGCACCATCGACGAGACCGGACTGGCGACCCTCGACAAGATCGCGGCCGCGGGGGTCGAGGGCGGCGCCGCCGACGGCAAGCCCGCCACCCCCGTCGACATCACGAGCGTGAGGTTGGACTGATGAAGCGCACAGCATTCGTAGCGGCCGGCATCGGCCTGGCCCTGGCCCTGGCGGGGTGTTCCTCGGACGACGACGGCGGTTCCTCCACCGCGGCGAGCTCGTCGAACACCTGGACCACGCCGGCGGCCCCGAGCATCGACATGTCCCGGTTCGCCGCCCTGCCCGCAGTGCCGGCTCCGACGGCGCCCACCGTCGACTGCAGCTACCCGGCCGGCGGCCCCGCCGCCAAGGCCGTCCAGCCGCCGAACGCCACGGGCGTCTCGGACGAGGGCACGGTCTCCGTCGCCCTCACCACGAACGAGGGCCCGATCGGGCTCTCGCTCGACCGCGCGGCCGCCCCGTGCACGGTGAACAGCTTCACCAGCCTCACCGAACAGGGATACTTCGACGACACCCCCTGCCATCGGCTGTCCACGACTCCGGGCCTGCAGATCCTGCAGTGCGGTGACCCCACGGGTAAGGGCACCGGTGGACCCGGATACCAGTTCGCCAACGAGTACCCCACGACCGCGTACGCGGCGAACGATCCGGCCGCCGCGGAAGCGTTGGTGTACCCGCGGGGCACGATCGCGATGGCCAACGCCGGTCCCGACACCAACGGCAGCCAGTTCTTCCTCGTCTACGCCGATTCGCTCCTGCCGCCGCAGTACACGGCGTTCGGCACCATCTCCGACGAGGGACTCGCGACCATCGAGAAGATCGCCGGCGCCGGCGACGACGGCTCGATGTCGGCCGGCGGCGGCGCCCCCAACACGCCCGTCACCATCGAGACCGCCAAGGTCGCCTAGTCAGTCCGCCCCCGCACGAGCCGAAGGGTCCCTTCACGCGCTGTCAGCGTGTGAAGGGACCCTTCGGCCGTTGCGGGACGGAGTACGGCTACCGCCGCGAGCTACGCCGCTGACCCCACGGCGGCTCCGCGAGCTACGCCGCTGACCCCCACGGCGGCTCCGCGAGCTACGCCGCTGACCCCCACGGCGGCTCCGCGAGCTACGCCGCTGAGGTGACGCGGTAGACGTCGTAGACGCCCTCGACGTTGCGGACCACGTTGAGCACGTGCCCCAGATGCTTGGGGTCGCCCATCTCGAACGTGAACTTGCTGACCGCGACCCGGTCGCCCGACGTCGTCACCGACGCCGACAGGATGTTGACCTTCTCGTCGGCCAGGGCCTTCGTGACGTCCGACAGCAGCCGGTGCCGGTCCAGGGCCTCGATCTGGATCGCGACCAGGAACACCGACGAGGGCGACGGCGCCCACTCGACGTCGATGATCCGTTCGGACTGCTGGCGCAGCGACGTCGCGTTGGTGCAGTCGGTGCGGTGCACGCTCACCGCGCCGCCGCGGGTCACGAAGCCCATGATCTCGTCACCCGGCACGGGGGTGCAGCACTTCGCGAGCTTGGCGACCGTGCCCGGTGCGCCCGGCACCAGCACACCCACGTCCCCGGTTCCGGGACGGTTGGTGGGGATGGTCGACGGCGTGGCCCGCTCGGCCAGTTCCTCCTCGACCGCGCCCACCCCGCCGAGGTGCGCGACCAGCCGCTGCACCACGTGCTGCGCGGAGACGTTGTGCTCACCGACCGCGGTGTACAGCGCCGAGACGTCGGTGTAACGCAACTCGTGGGCGATGGCCGCCATGGATTCGGCATTCATCAAGCGCTGCAACGGAAGTCCGCCGCGGCGCACCTCCTTGGCGATCGCGTCCTTGCCGGCCTCGAGCGCCTCCTCGCGGCGTTCCTTGGCGAACCACTGCCGGATCTTGGCCTTCGCGCGCGGCGAGACCACGAATGACTGCCAGTCCCGGCTGGGGCCGGCGTTGGGGGCCTTGGAGGTGAAGACCTCCACCACCTCGCCGTTCTCGAGCGTACGTTCGAGCGCGACGAGACGACCGTTGACGCGGGCACCGATACAGCGGTGCCCCACCTCGGTGTGGACCGCGTAGGCGAAGTCGACGGGCGTCGACCCCGACGGCAAGGTGATCACGTCGCCCTTCGGGGTGAACACGAAGATCTCCTTGACCGCGAGGTCGTAGCGCAGCGACTCGAGGAACTCCCCCGGGTCCGCCGCCTCCCGCTGCCAATCGAGCAACTGGCGCATCCACGCCATGTCGTCGACCTCGGCGACGTCGCCGGAGTGCCGGCCCTTGGTCTCCTTGTACCGCCAGTGCGCCGCGATGCCGAACTCGGCGGTCCGATGCATGTCGCGCGTCCGGATCTGCACCTCGAGCGGCTTGCCCTCGGGACCGATCACGGTGGTGTGCAGCGACTGGTACACCCCGTACCGCGGCTGCGCGATGTAGTCCTTGAACCGCCCGGCCATCGGCTGCCACAGCGAGTGCACGACGCCGACCGCGGCGTAACAGTCGCGGATCTCGTCGCACAGGATCCGCACGCCCACCAGGTCGTGGATGTCGTCGAAGTCGCGGCCCTTGACGATCATCTTCTGGTAGATCGACCAGTAGTGCTTGGGCCGGCCCTCGACGGTCGCGTTGATCCGGGACGTCGAGAGCGTCGCGTTGATCTCCGCGCGCACCTTCGCCAGGTAGGTGTCGCGAGACGGCGCCCGGTCGGCGACCAGACGCACGATCTCCTCGTACTTCTTGGGGTGCAGGATCGCGAACGCGAGGTCCTCGAGCTCCCACTTGACGGTTGCCATACCCAGTCGATGCGCGAGCGGTGCAATGACTTCCAGCGTCTCGCGAGCCTTGCGGGCCTGCTTCTCGGGGGGCAGGAAGCGCATGGTGCGCATGTTGTGCAGCCGGTCGGCCACCTTGATCACCAGTACGCGGGGATCGCGCGCCATCGCGATGATCATCTTGCGGATCGTCTCGCCCTCGGCGGCCGAGCCGAGCACCACCTTGTCGAGCTTGGTGACGCCGTCGACCAGGTGGGCGACCTCGTCGCCGAACTCGGCGGTGAGCTCGTCGAGTGAGTACCCGGTGTCCTCGACGGTGTCGTGCAGCAGTGCGGCCACCAGCGTCGTGGTGTCCATGCCCAGCTCGGCGAGGATGTTCGCGACGGCCAGCGGGTGCGTGATGTACGGGTCGCCGGACTTGCGGAACTGCGTGGCGTGCCGCTGCTCGGCGACGTCGTAGGCGCGCTGGAGCAGTGAGAAGTCCGCCTTGGGATACAGCTCCCGGTGGACGGCGACCAACGGTTCGAGTACCGGACGGACCGGGGCGTTGCGCTGCCCGGTGATCCTGCGGGCCAGACGCGCGCGGACCCGGCGCGACGCGGACGTCGGCACCGGCGCGGCGGATTTGTCGGCCTTCTCGGCAGGCGCCGACGACCCTGTGGACGTCGCACCTGTGTTCTGGGACCGATCAAGATGCTGAGTCATGCCGTCACCTCCTGCCACCGCGCTGCGGGTGGTCCCTCGGGACCCGGCGACGCTGCTACACCGCCAGGCACAACTGTAGTCCTCAGACCCGGACGAGTGAGGTCAGCGGGTACCGGTCGAACCGCGCCCGGCCGCCCAGCTCCGCGAGTTCGAGCACCACGGCGACTCCGACGACGTCCGCCCCGGCGCGGGTGAGCAGATCGGCCGCCGCAAGCAGCGTGCCGCCCGTCGCGAGCACGTCGTCGATGACGAACACCCGACGCCCCGTCAGGTCGGGCGCATCGCACGGGATCTCCAGGGTGGCGGCCCCGTATTCGAGCGAGTAGCTCTCGGCGTACACCGGCGGCGGCAACTTGCCGGCCTTGCGGACCGCGAGCACCCCGCACCCCAACTGCATCGCGACGCCGCCGCCGAGCAGGAACCCGCGTGCGTCGACGCCGGCGACGATGTCGGCGCCGGCACCTGCGGCCGCCAGCCCCTCGACCACCGCGCGGTACCCGGGCCCGTCCGCGAACACGGGCGTGAGGTCGGCGAACCGGACGCCCGGGCTCGGAAAGTCGTCACACCACCGGGTCAGCTGCGTCACCGCGGTCTCGGCGCGCTCGAGAGCGGCGGCCAGGCCGGGAGTGGCGGTGTCGGGGGCGTCCATCGCAGAAATCACCTGAGCAGTATCCACCTGTCCATGTTCCAGCCCGCACCGGACCTCGTCGGGTTCGGCACCACGCCGTGCATTCCGCTCGAATGCGCCGTGGTCCGGGGCTGGTCGAACAGCGGCACGGACGGCATCTCGTCCCACAGGATCGCCTCGGCCTCGCCGGAGAGCGACATCCGGCCCGCGAGTGAACCGTCCACCGCCAGTTGATCGACGATCTCGTCGTACCGCCGGTTGGAGAACCCGCCGGCGTTGTCGCCGTTGCCGGACCGCAACGCGAACGACGCGTCCGTCGGCACACTCGACCCGGCCGCACCGGCCGCCGCCGCGGTACCGGCCAGCACGGCGTCGACATCCCCGGCGCCCAGCGCACCGGGGCGGAAGTCCGGGGAGCCGGCGTCCTCGACGGTGATGCCCGCCGCCTCGCACGACGCCGCGATTTCGCGCACCGTCCGGGCCCGGCGGTCGTCCGGCGCGAGATATCCGACGCGCACGGTCATGCTCGACTCGCCCGCATCCTCCCGGGCGGCCTTCGCGCCGGGGATGTCGGGATCGGTGTAGATCCCGCCCTCGGCGGCCACCGCCGACGGATGGAACAGGGTGTCCGGCGCGGTGATCCGGGAGTCGACGACACCCGAGCCGAGCCCGTCGGTGCGGTCGAACCCGGGGTGCCCCAGCTGGTCGTACAGCGCCTGCCGGGGCAGGCACAGCGCGAACGCCCGGCGGGCGTCGGCCGAGGCGAACACGCCCCGGGTGCCGAGGACCAGTTGCTCGACGCTGCGCGACGGCTCGTCCACGACCTCGAACCCGCCGAGATCGAGCCCGGCCATCGACCCGGACCCGATGTCGACGACCTCGACGTCCCCGTCCGCGAGCTGCGATTGCACGTCCGACCCCTTGGGCCACACCACGATTCGTGACGTCGCGGGTTTGTTGCCCCACCACCGGTCGTTCTCGACCAGCACCAGCCCGCCGTCCTCGGTGTACGAGTCGATCTTGTAGGGCCCCGAGGACGGGAACTTCGCGGTGTCCAGGTCACCGGGGGCCAGTGCCCAGCCGGTGTTCCAGAAGTCCGCGATGCGCCCGACCGCGTCGGCGTCGCCGGAACCGATCGCCCCGACGACGTCCGGCACACCGGCCGCCTGCCCCGCGACGTGGGCCGGCATCAGTTCGGTGGCCCCGAACAGCGACCGCCAGTCCAGGTACGAGCGGCCCCGCTTGAACACCACCAGGGCGTCCTTGGAGCCCGGCTGGCAGTCGATGCGGTCGATGTCCGCGTACCCGGCGCGGGACGTGGCGTCGAACATCGGTTCCGGGCCGCCCTCGCCGGGGCGCGTGAAGCGTCCGCTGCCGGCCGCCCACGCGAGCACGAGGTCGTCGCACGAGACGGGGACGCCGTCCGAGTACACCGACGCCGGATTGAGCCGGTACTGGACGGTGAGCGCATCGCCGGGCAGCACACTGGCCGTCCCGAAGTCGGTGTCCGCCACCGGCGCACCCGACGGCCCGACGTAGTTCATGCCGGTCAGGACCCGGCCGAGCGCAGCGACCGCACCGGTCGCCGCGCCCTCCACCGTGTTGGCGTTGTAGGTCGTCACGACGTTGTCGATCGCGAATCCGAGCGAAGGAACCTGGTCCGCGGGCTCGGAACACGCGGCGACGGACGCCCCCACGGTCGCCGCCGTGGCCAGGACACCGAGCGCCCTGACCACGCGACGACGGGATCGGCGTGGGGTGTTCATGTGTCAGTGCCTCTTCTTGTTGCGCTTCCCCGTGGGCCGGGATCCCGGTCGCGGGGCGGGACCGGCTGCCGGCCGCACCCGCGGCTGCATGGCTGCCGCCTCCGCCGGCTTCCCGCCCGCAGCGCCCGCACGCTTGGCGAGCACCTTCTTGGTGTGCGCGGCCACCGGACCCCAGCGTTCCTTGATCGAGACGAGCAGCGGGGTCGCGTAGAAGATCGACGAGTACGCACCGACGATGATGCCGACGAGCTGCACCAGCGCCAGGTCCTTGAGCGTGCCGACACCGAGCAGCCAGACCGCGACCACCATCAGGCCCAGCACCGGCAGGATCGAGATGACCGTCGTGTTGATCGACCGCATGAGGGTCTGGTTCACCGCGAGGTTGGCCTGCTCGGCGTACGTGCGACGGTTGAGGTGCAGCACGCCGCGCGTGTTCTCCTCCACCTTGTCGTACACGACGACAGTGTCGTACAGCGAGAAGCCGAGAATCGTGAGCAGACCGATGACCGTCGCCGGCGTCACCTCGAAGCCGATCAGCGAGTACACACCGGCGGTGACGATCATGTCGAAGAACAGCGACACGATCGCGGCGATCGCCATGTCCCGCTCGAACCGGATCGCGATGTAGATGCTGACGATCACGAGGAAGACCACCAGCGCGATGAGCGCCTTCTTGGTGATCTGGCCGCCCCACGTCTCGCTGACGTCTGCGACGCTGATCGCGGTCTTGGACACGTTGCCGTTGCTGTCCTTCGGCTGGAAGGTGTCGTACAGCGCGTTCTGCAGCGTGTTGACCTGGCCCGCGTCGAGCGCCTCGGAACGGATCTCCACCGACGAGCTCGACCCGGATCCGACCGTCTGCACCGACACCGGTTCGTCGCCGAGAGCGTCCGAGTACACGGTCTCGACCTGCTCGGTGGTCACCCCCGCAGGTGCGGGGAACTGGATTCGGGTGCCGCCCTCGAACTCGATGCCGAGCGTGAACCCGCGGACGACGATGCTGAGCAACGACAGCGCGACGACCGTGCCGGTGATCCAGTAGTAGAACTTGCGCCGTCCGACGACCTCGAAGCCGCCGGTACCGGTGTACAACCGCTGCAGCCAGCTGTGGTGCGGCAGCAGCGCCTGATCGACGCCGGCGTCGGTCATCGCCCGGTCCTGGTTGGCGGTGGAGGTGTTCGACTCACTCATTGGCTCATGCCTCCTTGTCCGAGGACGCCTGCGGGCCGGGAGCCGACGCCGCGACCATCTTGCGTTCGCGGGCGACCTGCTGGACGGCGCCGAGGCCGTTGATGCTCGGCTTGGACCAGAAACGCGACTTCGACGCCATGTACACCAGCGGCCAGGTCACCAGGAACACCACGACCACGTCGAGGATGGTCGTCAGGCCCAGGGTGAATGCGAAACCGCGGACCTGGCCGACCGCGAGAACGTACAGCACGGCGGCGGCGATGAAGCTCACCGCGTTGCCGGACAGGATCGTGCGACGGGCACGGGTCCAACCGCGGGGCACCGCGGACCGGAAACTGCGGCCCTCGCGCATCTCGTCCTTGATGCGCTCGAAGAACACCACGAACGAGTCCGCCGTCATGCCGATACCGATGATGAGGCCGGCGATGCCTGCGAGGTCGAGGGTGAAGCCGATGTAGCGGCCCAGCAGCACCAGCACCGCGTACACCATCACGCCCGAGAGCAGCAGCGACAGCGCGGTGAGCAGGCCCAGCATGCGGTAGTAGACGAGGCAGTAGAGCAGCACCAGCACGAGACCGACCGCACCGGCGATGAGGCCGGCCTGCAGGGAGGCCAGGCCCAGCGTGGCGGAGACCGTCTCGGCCTCGGACGCCTGGAACGACAGCGGCAGCGAACCGTACTTCAGGGTGTTCGCGAGCTCGCGGGCCTGGGTCTGGGTGAACTGGCCGGAGATCGAGGTCGAGCTACCGACCGGGGTGGCGCCCTGCACGACGGGGGCGCTGACCACCTGCGAGTCGAGCGTGAACGCGGCCTGCTTGCCGATGTTCGACGACGTGAACTGCGCCCACGTCGAGCTGCCGCCCGACTTGAAGCTCAGGCTCACCTCGTACCGCGACTGCTGGCTGTTGAACCCCGACGATGCGTCGGAGATCTCCTGGCCGTCGATGATGCTCGGCGCGAGCACATAGACGGTCGTGCCGTCGCTCGAGCACGCGACCAGCGGCAGCGCCGGGTCGTCGTTGCCCTGCAGCGGGTCCGGCGCCGAGCAGTCGAGCGCGGCCATGGCCTGCTGCTGGACCGCCGGGTCCGAGCTCTGCCGGGTCTCCTTGGCCTTCTGGATCTCCGCCGCGGCGGCCTCGGGCGAACCGGCTGCGGGCGCTTCGGTCGCCGGCGCGGGCGCCTCCGTGGTCGGTGCCGGCGTGTCGGTGGGCTGCGCGGGCTCGGTGGGATTCTGCGCCGGGAAGGGGCGTTCCTGCGGGGTCGGGGCCACCTCGGGGGCGGCAGGCGGCGGGGTCGATGCCGTGGGCGCCTGGGTAGGGGCCGGCTGCGCGCCGGGGGCCGACGCGGCCTGCGAACCGAGGACCGGACGGATGTACAGCCGCGCGGTCTGTCCGAGCGACCGCGCCTGCGAGCTGTCGTCACCGGGAACCGTGATCACGAGGTTGTCGCCGTCGATCACGACCTCCGACCCCGAGACGCCGAGCCCGTTGACGCGGGTCTCGATGATCTGTTGGGCCTGGCGGAGGCTGTCCTGGCTGGGGGTGCTGCCGTCCGGAGTCCGGGCGGTGAGGGTGACGCGTGTCCCACCTTGCAGGTCGATCCCCAACTCCGGGGTCGGGGACTTGTCTCCGGTGAAGAAGACCAGCGCATACAGCGCCGCGACGATCACCGCGAAAACGGTGAGCGCGCGCACTGGGTGCACCGATCCTGTCGAAGGTGCCACGGTCTGTCTGTCTCCTCGATACGTGCGGTTCGGGTATTGGGCGCGATGACGCCCGGATCGAGCGCGAACGCGCCCCCGTCGGCAGGTCCGGGGAGCCTGTCGACGAGGGCGGCTACCGCACTACTCGCCGTCGAGACGACGCTGGGTCTCGTCCGGGGTCTCGTCGAGGGAGTCGAGCGAATCCTCGTCCGAGTGGTCGGTCAGCACTTCACGGACGACCATCCGCGACCACGTGGTGATCACGCCGGGCGCGATCTCGAGGTCGACGGTGTCGTCTCCGATCTGCGCGACGGTGGCGTGCAGCCCGGCCGTCGTCATCACACGGTCACCGACCTGCAGGGAATCCTGGAGGGCGGTCGTCTTCTGCATCTCTTTCTTCTGACGGCGGATGCCGAGGAACATCGGCACGAGCAGAGCAAGGATGAGAAGCGGAAAGAGCAAATCCATCTGGGAGTCAGTCCTCGGGTTTCGTCACGCTGGGCGTTACACACGGCTCTGCACGGCACCGAAGGGTGCCGCGCGCCTCCCAGTGTGCCACTTGCAGGTCGGCAGATCGGTATATCCTCGCCGATCCCGTTCCGCTCATATCGAACACGCGCCGCGCCGGAAGCGGTCGATCACCGCTCCGGGTCGGGGCCGTCCGGCACGCCGTCGGCCGCGTCGAACAGGTCGAGTTGTGGTTCGCGGGCCCGCACATCGATGCCGCCGATCGCGGCGTCCGGCGGCGGGGTGAGTCCGAGCTGTGCCCACGCGGCGGCGGTCGCCACCCGGCCGCGCGGGGTGCGCGCGATCATCCCGGCACGGACCAGGAAGGGCTCGCAGACCTCCTCGACGGTGTTCGGTTCCTCCCCCACCGCGACGGCGAGCGTCGAGACCCCCACCGGGCCGCCGC
This sequence comes from Rhodococcus sp. SGAir0479, assembly GCF_005484805.1. Lineage (NCBI taxonomy): Bacteria > Bacillati > Actinomycetota > Actinomycetes > Mycobacteriales > Nocardiaceae > Rhodococcus > Rhodococcus sp. SGAir0479. The sequence continues at coordinate 1,337,005 of NZ_CP039432.1, read as the reverse complement.
CGAAGCTGCGCACCAGCGCGCCCAGGACCGCGCGGTCGAGGCGGTCGAGGCCCAGCGGATCCACGTCGTAGACCGCCAGCGCGGCCCGCGCGATGTCGCGGGTCACCACACCGTCGGCCCGGACCTCCGCGTAGTCGCGCACACGGCGCAGCAACCGGTTCGCGATACGCGGGGTGCCGCGGGAGCGGCCGGCGATCTCCGCACTCGCCTCCTCCCCGAGCTCGACCCCGAGGATTCCCGCGGAGCGCAGCAGGATCCGCTGCAACTCGGCCGGCTCGTAGAAGTCCATGTGCGCCGTGAACCCGAACCGGTCCCGCAGGGGCCCGGTGAGCGCGCCGGAACGGGTGGTCGCGCCGACGAGGGTGAACGGCGCGATGTCGAGCGGGATCGACGTCGCACCCGGCCCCTTGCCGACGACGACGTCCACCCGGAAGTCCTCCATGGCCAGGTACAGCATCTCCTCGGCGGGACGCGCCATGCGGTGGATCTCGTCGATGAACAGCACGTCGCCCTCGACCAGGTTGCTCAGCATCGCCGCCAGGTCCCCGGCGCGTTCGAGCGCCGGCCCGGAGGTGAGCCGCAGTGACGTTCCCAGTTCGGTCGCGACGATCATCGCCATGCTGGTCTTGCCGAGTCCGGGCGGACCCGACAGCAGGATGTGGTCGGGCGTGCCGCCGCGCTGCTTCGCGCCGGCGAGCACCAGTTGGAGTTGCTCGAGCACGCGCGGCTGCCCGATGAAGTCGTCGAGGCTCTTCGGCCGCAGGCTCGCCTCGATCTCGCCGTCGGACGGCACGTACTCGGCCGTCACCGCCGACTCGTCGTACGCGCCCTCGTCGGTGGGATCCGTGTCGTTCATCGCGTCTTACCGAGTGTCGCCAGCGCCGATCGGAGGACCGTCGACGTCACGGCATCGGGGTCCTTCGCGAGGACCGAGTCGGTGGCCTTCTCGGCCTGGTCGAGCCGGAACCCGAGACCGGTCAGCGCCTCGACCACCTGCTCGCGGACCGCGCCCGCGGCGCCCGGCACGACACCCGGGACGTCGCCGCTGGTCGCGACCGCTTCGACCTTGTCACGCAGCTCGACGACCATGCGTTCGGCGCCGCGTTTGCCGATGCCCGGCACCCGGGTCAGTGCGGTGACGTTGCCCTCCGCGAGCGCCTTGCGCAGCGCTTCCGGTTCGAGCACCGCCAGGATCGCCATCGCCAGCCGGGGACCGACCCCGGACACGGTCTGCAGCAGCCCGAACAGGTCCCGCGACTCGGTGTCGGCGAACCCGTACAGCGTCATGGAGTCCTCGCGGACGATCATCGCGGTGAGCAGCCGTGACTCCTCGCCCCGGCGGAGCGTCGCGAGTGTTGCCGGCGTGGTGTTGAGGCGGTAGCCCACACCCGTGGCCTCGATCACCGCGTGGTCCAGCCCGATCTCGAGCACCTCACCTCGCACCGAAGCGATCACCGTGTCCCTGCCTTCCCGGCCGGCGTGCCGTTGCGCCGCGCCGCCGCGCTTTCCTTCAGCCGCAACTCGTACCGTCGCTTCTGCTCGACCGCGGCCGCCTCGGCGGCGGCCATCCGGTCGAGCATCGGCGCGCGCCAACAATGGCAGATGGCCAGCGCGAGCGCGTCCGCCGCATCGGCCGGTTTCGGGGCCGTGTCGAGCCCGAGGATTCGGGTCACCATCGCGGTGACCTGCTTCTTGTCGGCGGTGCCGCTGCCGGTCACGGCGGCCTTGACCTGGCTGGGGGTGTGGAAGCACACAGGAATTCCGCGCCGGGCCGCGGCGAGCGCGACGACGCCACCCGCCTGCGCGGTGCCCATCGCGGTCCGCACGTTGTGTTGCGAGAACACCCGCTCGACCGCGACCACGGTCGGCCGGTGGCGGTCGAGCCAGTCATCGGCGGCCTCCGAGATCCGCAGCAGCCGGGAGGCCAGTTCCATGTCCGGCGGGGTCCGCACGACATCGACCGCCACCGGCTTCACCTCACGCCCGCGCCCGGCGTCGACCACGCCGAATCCGCATCGCGTCAGGCCGGGGTCGACACCCAGAACACGCACGCGCCCACCTCTCGCAACACTTTCCGAACAGCTGTTCGAGCATAGCGGGAGGTGGGCGCGGGTGGGCGCACCAACACGCGCGAGGCGCGTGGCCGGGGTGTCAGACGGTGCGCTCGGCGGCGTCGTGTGCCGCGATGTACCCGTACACGAGGCCCTGACCGATCGTCGCGCCGGCGCCCGGGTAGGTGTTACCGAAGGCGTTGGCGGCGGTGTTGCCGATCGCGTACAGGCCGGTGACGGTGCTTCCGTCCTCGCGGAGCACCCGCGCCCGGTCGTCCGCCCGGACACCACCGCACGTGCCGAGATCGCTGAGTGTCATCTTCACCGCGTAGAACGGGCCCTTCGCCAACGGCCGCAGATTGGGGTTGGGCGTGATGGTCGGATCACCGTAGTAACGGTCGTAGGCACTGGCGCCGCGCCCGAACTCGGAGTCGACGCCGGCCGCAGCGGTCTCGTTGAACCGGCGGAACGTCTCCGCGAACGCGTCCTCGGGCAGACCGGCCGAGCGAGCGAGCGCGACGGGATCGGACGACTGGTGCGCGATCCCGGCGTCGTACCACGACTGCGGCAGCGGCTGGCGGGGGAACAAGCCCGCCGCGAAGATGTAGCTGTTGCGGTACGCCTGATCGAAGACGATCCACATGGACTCGACCGGGTCACCGGCCCGCTCGCGTTCGAGGATCCGCTGCCCGAACGACATGTAGTCGGTGGACTCGTTGACGAAGCGTCGACCGGTGTGGTCGACGATGAACGACCCGGGCAGTGACCGCTCGGCCAGCATCACGAGGGGGTCGCGACCGGGCAGTCCGGCGACGGCCGGGAACCACCAGGCCTGGTCCATGAGGTCGATGTCCGCGCCCACCTGCTGCGCGATCCGGATGCCGTCGCCCGTGTTGCCCTCGGCTCCGAAGCTCTCGTGCTCGGCCAGGTTCTCCGACTGGAACTTGTGGCGCATGTCCATGTCGTGGTCGAAGCCGCCGGCGGCGAGCACGACGCCCCGCCGCGCGGTGACGGTGACCTCGCGGCCGTTCTGGACGACGACCGCGCCCGTGACGGCGTCACCGTCGGTGACCAGTTCGACGAGCGACGTCTCGGTCCACACCGGAATCTTGGCGTCGAGCACACCGGCGAAGAGCCCGGCGGCGAGAGCCTGTCCACCGGCCATGTATTCGCGCTTGAGCGCGAGCCCGCCGATGCCCTGGGCCACTCGCTTGAGGATGCGCGGCACGCCCTTGGCGGGCACCCGCGCGACGAGGTTCATCCACTTGTAGTCCGCGCCCGTCGTCGGCATCGGGACCGGTGCCTCCATCACGCCGGGGCGCAGGCGGGGCCGCTCGGCGCCGAGCACCGAGGCGTCGAAGGGAAGGCACTCACAGGTCCGGCCGCGCGCCGAGCCGCCGGGCAGCTCGGGATGGTAGTCGGAGTACTCCTCGGCCCAGAAGAACCGCATCGGCGTGGTTCGGCGCAGCATCTCGACGGTGGCGGCGCCGTGGTCGAGGAACGCGGAACCACGTTCGGCGGGTGCGGAGCCGTCGACCACAGAGCTGACGTAGGTCCGGGCGCGCTCGAGCGTGTCCGCGGCCCCGGATTCCTGCAGCACCGGATTGGCCGGAATCCAGAACGCCCCGCCGGAGCGTGCGGTCGACCCGCCGACGTACTGCGTCTTCTCGACCACCAGCGTCGACAGCCCCAACTCGTCGGCGGCCAGGGCGGCGGCCAAGCCCGTCCCGGCGCCGACGACGAGGAGGTCGACGGTGATGTCACGTGCGGGGGTCGGGGCCAAGGCTCGGGTGTTGCTCACGGGCACTCTCCTGTTCATCGGAATAGTGCCTGAACGCTAGAGCCGGGGCGGCGCGTCGGCCACCGAAGTTCCCGCGAGGCGGGACCGGATGTGATTCCGCGCACGCATGCCGATCCGGCGCGGCGGTGGCCGGAAAGCGGAACTCCCGCCCCGGATACGACCGGCCGACGGCCGGGATCCGGGGCGGGAGTTCGTCGCCCGCGTTCGGTTACGCGTCCAGCTCGGCGAGCACCTCGTCCGAGACGTCGACGTTGGTGTAGACGTTCTGCACGTCGTCCGAGTCCTCGAGGGCGTCGACCAACTTGAAGACCTTGCGCGCGCCCTCGGCGTCCACTGGAACCTCGACCGAGGCGCGGAAGTCCGGGTCGGCCGACTCGTACTCCACGCCGGCGTCGACCAGCGCGGTGCGGACCGGGATGAGGTCACCGGCCTCGCAGACGATTTCGAAGGTGTCGCCGAGGTCGTTGATCTCCTCGGCGCCGGCCTCGAGCACGATCTCCAGCAGATCGTCCTCGGTGCGGCCGTTCTTCTCGAGCACGACGACGCCCTTGCGGGTGAAGAGGTAGGACACCGAGCCCGGGTCGGCCATGTTGCCGCCGTTACGGGTCATCGCGGTGCGCACCTCGCCGGCCGCCCGGTTGCGGTTGTCGGTGAGGCACTCGATCAGCACCGCGACACCGTTGGGACCGTAGCCCTCGTACATGATGGTCTGCCAGTCCGCGCCGCCGGCTTCCTCGCCGCCACCACGCTTGCGTGCCCGCTCGATGTTGTCGTTGGGGACCGAGCTCTTCTTGGCCTTCTGGATCGCATCGAAGAGGGTGGGGTTACCCGACGGATCGCCGCCACCCGTACGAGCTGCCACCTCGATGTTCTTGATCAGCTTCGCGAACATCTTGCCGCGCTTGGCGTCGATCACGGCCTTCTTGTGCTTGGTGGTGGCCCATTTGGAGTGGCCGCTCATTCGTGGGAGCCCCTTCCTGCAGCATGCCGCGGCGGATACGACATATCCCACGGCAATCGACTGCACACTTGTCGGAGGTTCGATGCTACCTGCACATGGAGCCGAGCCGGATACACCGCCTCCCGGTAAGGTCACGATCCGGTAGATGTTGACAATGTTCCGAGGACAGTCGGTCCCCGGCAATGGACCCTTCCAAAGACATCCATGATGTGACATCGAGAACGACGAACGGCGTCTCACGCGCGGGGGCGCGGACGACTGAAGATGCCGACATCGTTGGGGGAAAGGCGAACGAAATGCGCATTCACAGACCGGCTGCGGCCGGCCGACTGAAGAAGCGATTGATCGGGATGGCGGCAGCGGTCCTCATGCTCCCCGCGTTGGCGGCGGTCACCACGACGTCGACCGCGAATGCGGCCCCCCGGGGCGGTTACGAGGAAGTCTTCGTCAACTCCGCGATGGGGCCGATCAAGGTCCAGATCCAGTGGGCGGCACGCGGTGGTAACGCCGCGCTGTACCTGCTCGACGGCCTACGTGCCCGCAACGACCGCAACGCGTGGTCGTTCGAGACGAATGCGCGGGAGCAGTTCCGGAACGACAACATCACGCTCGTGATGCCGGTCGGCGGTGAGTCCAGTTTCTACTCGGACTGGTACGCACCGAGCAACTTCAACGGGCAGAAGGTCACGTACAAGTGGGAGACCTTCCTGACCCAGGATCTGCCCGCCTACCTCGAGACCCGTGGCGTCTCCCGGAGCAACAACGCCGTCACGGGACTGTCGATGGGTGGGTCGGCCGCGCTGACGCTGGCCGCGTACCACCGCGACCAGTTCAAGCACGCGGGCTCGTTCTCCGGGTACCTGAACATCTCGGCGCCGGGCATGCGGGAGGGCATCCGTCTCGCGATGCTCGACGCGGGCGGCTTCAACGTCGACTCGATGTGGGGTCCGCCGTGGAGCCCGGCATGGCTGCGCAACGACCCGTTCGTGTTCGCTCCGCAGCTGCGCGGACTGTCGCTCTACATCTCGTCCGGCAACGGCCTGATCGGCGAGTTCGACCGCCCGGTCGGCTCCGTCGGCTCGTTCAACACCTCCAACGCGATGGGACTCGAGGCACTGGCGCTGGCCAACAGCCGAGCGTTCCAGCTCCGGTTGAACTCCCTCGGGATCCCGGCGACGTTCGATTTCACGACCACCGGGACCCACTCGTGGGCCTACTGGTCCGAGGAGCTGTGGAAGTCCCGCGCGCAGATTCTGGACACCCTCAACGCGTGGTGATCGCGCAGTGACGTGGTGCGGGGGTCAGTTCCCCCGCACCATGTCCACGAACAGTCCGTGCACGCGGCGGTCGCCGGTGACCTCCGGATGGAACGACGTCGCCAGCACGCTCCCCTGCCGGACCGCCACGATGTGGTCGGCCGCGGGGCCCTCCGGCACCCGCGCCAGCACGTCGACGCCGGCGCCCACGCGTTCGACCCACGGCGCCCGAATGAACACGGCCCGCACCGGATCGCCCGCGATCTCGGCGAAGTCGAGGTCGGCCTCGAAGGAGTCGACCTGCCGGCCGAACGCGTTGCGCCGCACCGTGATGTCCAGACCGTTGAGGTGCTCGGCATCCGGACGCGTGTCGAGGATCTCGCTCGCCAGCAGGATCATGCCGGCGCAGGAACCGAACGCCGGCATTCCCGCCTTCAGGCGCGCACGCAGCGGTTCGAGCAACTCGAAGACGGTGAGGAGCCGGCTCATCGTCGTCGACTCACCGCCCGGGATGATCAGCCCGTCCACGGATTCGAGTTCCGAGAGTCGGCGGACGCCGATACCACGCGCCCCACAGGATTCGAGTGCCGCGAGGTGCTCGCGCACGTCGCCCTGCAACGCGAGCACGCCGATGGTCGGTTGATTTGCCACGAGTGAAAGTCCTGCACTGTTCGACGCTGTTGACCCCGAAAACGCTATCAGCCGCGCCCCGGAGCCCGGCCTGCGCACCGCCCCGAACTCCGGCGCCGCACCGGGGTCCGACGTCCGACCGCGCCCCGGACGCGGCCGTGGCGGAATCCGCGAACGAAAGTCCGCTTCCCGCAGGGTCTTTCAGTCGCGACGCAGGAGCCGGGTGAGACCTTCCTGCACCACGGCCGCGACGAGATTGCCGCTGCGGTCGAAGATCCGGCCCTGAGTGAGGGCACGGCCGAAACCCGCGGACGGCGACGTCTGGTCGTAGAGGAGCCAGTCGTCGGCCCGGAACGGCCGCAGGAACCACAGCGCGTGGTCCAGCGACGCGCTCTGGACGGGGGTGTCGGGATGGATCGTGCTGGCCGACGCCAGCAACGTCATGTCGCTCATGTAGGCGAGCGTGCAGATGTGGAACATCGGATCGTCGGGCAGTTCTTCGCGCGAGCGGAACCAGACCTGCTGCTGGACCGGCACCCCGGGCTTGCGGCGAATCCGGTCGGCCGGCACGAACCGCAGGTCCCAGTCGGCCCACTCGCGGAACTCCCAGGACATCTCCTCCGACGTCAGCGACGCCGCGTCGGGCAGTTCGTCCGGGTCCGGCACCGACGGCATCACGTCCTGGTGCTCGATGCCTTCGTCGAGGACGTGGAACGACGCCGACATCGTGAAGATCGCCTGACCGTCCTGCACGGCGGTCACTCGGCGGGTGGTGAACGACCGCCCGTCCCGGATCCGGTCGACGAGGTAGACGATCGGCATCACGGGGTTGCCCGGACGCAGGAAGTAGCCGTGCAGCGAGTGCACGTGGAGATGGTCGTCGACCGTGCGCACCGCGGACACCAGCGCCTGACCGGCGACCTGCCCGCCGAACGTGCGCGGCAAAATCGTCTCGGTGGCAATGCCCCGGAAGATGTCCTTCTCGAGCCGCTCGAGCTCCAGGATCTGCTCGATCTTCGCCATGGCCGGCTTCCTTCCGCTGGGTGCCCGCTCAGGCTAGCAACGCACACACGCGAACGCGGTGGGGACCTCCGGGGTCCCCACCGCGTTCACGACGTTCTTTCGGCTCCGAGTGATCGGGGCTCAGGTCACCAGCCGCGCTCGGCGAGGCGGTGCGGCTGGGGGATCTCGTCGACGTTGATGCCGACCATGGCCTCGCCCAGGCCGCGGGAGACCTTGGCCAGGACGTCCGGATCGTCGTGGAAGGTGGTGGCCTTGACGATCGCGGCGGCCCGCTCGGCCGGGTTGCCGGACTTGAAGATACCCGAGCCGACGAACACACCCTCGGCGCCGAGCTGCATCATCATCGCCGCGTCGGCCGGGGTGGCGATACCGCCGGCGGTGAACAGGGTGACCGGCAGCTTGCCGGCCTTCGCGACCTCGACGACCAGATCGTACGGCGCCTGCAGCTCCTTCGCCGCGACGTACAGCTCGTCCTCCGGCAGGGAGGTCAGGCGGCGGATCTCCTGACGGATCCGGCGCATGTGGGTGGTGGCGTTGGAGACGTCTCCGGTGCCGGCCTCACCCTTGGAGCGGATCATCGCCGCACCCTCGTTGATCCGGCGCAAAGCCTCACCGAGGTTGGTGGCACCACACACGAACGGGACCGTGAACGCGAACTTGTCGATGTGGTTCTCGTAGTCCGCGGGAGTCAGGACCTCGGACTCGTCGACGTAGTCGACACCCAACGACTGCAGGATCTGGGCCTCGACGAAGTGACCGATACGGGCCTTGGCCATCACCGGGATCGACACCGCGGAGATGATGCCGTCGATCATGTCCGGATCCGACATGCGCGAGACGCCGCCCTGGGCGCGGATGTCGGCGGGCACCCGCTCGAGCGCCATGACCGCGACGGCACCGGCATCCTCGGCGATCTTGGCCTGCTCGGCGGTGACCACGTCCATGATGACGCCGCCCTTGAGCATCTCGGCCATGCCCCGCTTCACGCGCGCCGTGCCGGTAGTGGGGGTGGTGTCGGGGGTGCTCACAGCAAACTCCTGGGTTCTCGCCGGCTTCGGATGATCTGACACATACGGCCCCGGGGGGCACCGCAGCGCATCCGCAATTCTAGGACGACGGCGCCCGGGCCCCGATAGCCAGTGCCCGATAGCTGGCCTGCTGTGGCCCGCGTCATATCAGCGGATCGCGCGGACCGCCGGCTCGTCGGCCCGCACGACGGCCATGTTCGCCTCGTCCAACAGGGCCGCCAGGTCCTGCGGATACACCGGCTCCCCGCCCTGTTGGATGGTCCGGATGTCCGCCGCCGTACACCACCGGTGCTCGGTGATGGTGCGCTGTTCGAGTTCGGTGAAACCCCCGGAATGCGGAACGAATTCGTCGGTCCGCAGGGCGAAGAACAGCTCCTCGGAGCGGATCAGTTCACCGGCGAACGGGAAGATCGCCACCCGCCGCCACAGCGGTCCCCGCAGCGCGTCCGGATCCGCCGTGAGGCCCGTCTCCTCGGAGATCTCCCGGACCGCCGCCGCACGCAGCGTCTCCCCGCTCTCGACGGCGCCGCCCACGGTGAACCAGAACGACGACTCGGGGGTCGCGGGATCGTGCCCACGCATGAGCAGCACCCGTCCGCGGTCGTCGAGCAGCACGACCCGCGCGGACGTGCGGACGTCGTCGAGTTGCAACGCCGACGACGATTCCGGCCGCTCCGCGATCTCGAAGTACGTGGGCAGCGGCGCCGTGCCACCCAGATGCAGCCAGCGGACCGGCCGTCGGGTGCGCAGCGCGAGGGTGTCGCGCACCGCGTCGTTGTGGAACCGCCGGGCGATGAGCACCCGGGCCTCGGCATCGGCGAGCTCGGCGACCAACTGCGGTGGGAGAGAATGGGTGTCGAGGGTGGCCAGCGCTCCCGAGAGCGCGTTCTCGGCGGGCTCGCGCTGCGCACGCTCGGCGCGCTCGGCCTGACCGGCGAGCATCGACAGCCGCCGGCCCTCCCCCGACGTGGCCGGCATCGCCGCGGCGATGGCACGGACGACGACGGCCCTGCGCGCCAGCGCCGCGTCGAGTGCCTGCCAGGACAGGTCCGAGCGCACGTGCAACCGGTCGAGCCGGTTCGCGGTGCCGTACGCCCAGGCGCCCACCACCGCGATCACGGCAGCGATGAGCGCGACGATCAGGATCGTCAGGGCGGAGAAGGTCACGAACGCACCTCACGCACACCGGTGGAGCCCACCGTGACGGTCTCGTACACCCGCAGGATCTGCTCCGCGACGACCGGCCAGTCGTACTCCCCGACCACGACGCGCGCCGCGTCGGTCAGCGCCCTGCGGCGGTCGTCGTCGCCGAGCACGGAGTCGATCGCCGCCGCGAGAGCGGCCGAGTCCCCGACCGGGACCAGCAATCCCGCGGTGCCGTCCCGCAGCACCCGCCGGAACGCGTCGAGCTCGCTCGCGACGACGGGGGCCCCGGCCGCCATCGCCTCGACGAGCACGATGCCGAAGCTCTCGCCCCCGAGGTTGGGGGCGCAGTACACGTCGGCGCTGCGCAGTGCCGACGCCTTCTCGGCGTCACTGACCTGTCCGAGCAGACGCAGGTGCCGGGCGAACGGACCCGCCTCCTTGCGCAGCTTCTCCTCGTCGCCGCGGCCCACCACGAGGATCTCGAGGTCGGGGTACTTCTCGGCCAGGGCGGGCAGGGCGCCGAGGAGCACTGCCATGCCCTTGCGCGGCTCGTCGTAGCGGCCCAGGAACAGCACCGTCCTGCCCGGACGCGGATACCCCGGCAGGAGCGGGGCATCGGCGAAGGCCGGGACGTCGACGCCGTTGGGGATCTCGACGGCGTCGGATCCGAGCGACTCGACCTGCCAGCGCCGGGCCAGTTCGGACACCGCGATCCGGCCACTGATCTTCTCGAGGTACGGCTGCAGCACCCCCTGGAACGTGCTCAGCACCAGCGACTTCGTGGTCGAGGTGTGGAACGTCGCGACGATCGGCCCCTCGGCGATCTTCATCGCGAGCATCGACAGGCTCGGCGCGTTGGGTTCGTGGATGTGCAGCACGTCGAAGTCGTTCTCGGCGATCCAGCGGCGCGTGCGGGCGTACGACACCGGTCCGAACGTCAGCCGCGCCACCGATCCGTTGTAGGGGATGGCCACCGCGCGTCCCGCCGACACCACGAAGTCGGGCAACTCGGTGCCGTCCGATGCCGGCGCGAGAACGCTGACCTTGTGCCCGCGCTCGATCAGCACCTCCGCGAGCTCGGCGACGTGCGCCTGCACACCGCCCGGTACGTCGAAGGAGTACGGGCAGACCATGCCGATCTTCATCGCGACTCCATGCGAGCGCGACGCGCCTCCGAGAGGTCGTCGAGCCACAGCGGCTGGAGCATGTGCCAGTCGGCCGGGTGCGCGGCGATGTTCGCGGCGTAGCGGTCGGCCAACGCCTGCGTGGCACCGTCGACCCCGACCGAGACGTCCACCGGCGGATCGATCGAGAATCCCCAGCCGCCGTCGACGAACCAGCAGTGGACGGGCAGCAACGCCGCCCCGGTCTCGATCGCGAGCTTGGCCGGGCCGGCCGGCATGCGCGTGGGCTCGCCGAAGAACGTCACCGGCACGCCCTTGGCGGCCAGATCGCGTTCACCGAGCAGGCACACGACCTTGTTCTCGCGCAACCGCTTCGCCAGCTCACCGAACGGGGGCTGCTCGCCGCCGCTGAGGGGGAAGATCTCCATGCCGAGGCTCTCCCGGTACGCGACGAACCGCCGGTACAGCGACTCCGGCTTCAGGCGCTCGGCGACGGTGGACAACCCACCCCACGTCTGAGTGCACCACACTCCGGCCATGTCCCAGTTCCCGCTGTGCGGCAGGGCGAGGACCGCACCCTTGCCCTCGGCCATCGCCTTCTCGAGGTGCTCGGTTCCGACCACCGTCCGGTCGACCTTCGCGCGGGTCTCCGCCAGGTCCATCGACGGCAGCCGAAAAGCCTCGCGCCAGTACCGGGCGTAGGAGCGCAGCGAGTCCCGCAGCAACTCGTCGGGGACCTGCTCGGGTGGTACGCCCAGCACGCGGGCGAGGTTGCGACGCAACTGCTGTGGGCCGCCTCCGCGGCGCGCCGCGAAGTCCGCGCCCGCGTCGAACAGCGCGGTGGCCATCCGCTCGGGCAGCGCCCGCACGACGCGCCAGCCGGCCGCGTAGCCGAGGTCGGTCGCCCGCTCCGAGAACGTCACGACGATTCCTCCGCACCGTGGTTCGCGTCGGCCCGTGGCGGCGCGATCGGCAACAGGTCCCGCGCGCCCGCCGAGTTCCGGACGGCCAGTACCCGCTGGAACACCGTGACGATGCTCGCGACGGCGAGGATCCACATCGCCACGTACACCGCCCAGTGCAGCCAGGCGATGTCGAAATGCCCTGCGATTCCGGTGAATCCGGCACCGACGAGCACGATGATCAACCGGTCGGGGCGCTCGATGAGACCACCGTCGGCGGACAGCCCGCTGGCCTCCGCGCGCGCCTTGGCGTACGAGATCACCTGCGAGCTCACGAGGCAGATCAGCGTCGCGATCAGCAAGCTCTTGCTGTTCTCGTGGTACACCGCCCACCACGCCAGGCCCGCGAAGATCGCACCGTCCGCGATCCGGTCGCACGTCGCGTCGAGCACCGCCCCGTACCGCGTGCCGCCGCCCCGGGCGCGGGCCATCGCACCGTCGAGCATGTCGAACATCACGAAGAACCAGATGAGGATGGTTCCCCAGAACAAGTGACCGGACGGGAAGAGTGTCAGCGCCCCCGCGATGCTCGCGACGGTCCCGAACACCGTGACGGCGTCGGGGGTCAGCCCGGTCTTCACCAGGGCCCGACCCATCGGTGCCGTCACCTTGGACACCGATGCGCGCCCGAAGAAGCTCAGCATTCCACTCCCCCCTCCCACCTACGGTCACCCGTCCGGATCTTCGCGAACCCGGACCCCGATCCTGCCATGCCGTGCCCCGGACCTCGGTGAATCACTCGTTCCAGGCCCCCGCGAGCAAGGCCCGCGTCTCGCGGAGCAGCTGCGGCATCACCTTGGCGCCACCGAGGATGGTGATGAAGTTCGCGTCACCGCCCCACCGCGGCACGATGTGCTGGTGCAGGTGCTCGGCGAGCGACCCGCCGGCGGCGCCACCCAGGTTGAGGCCCACGTTGAAACCGTCCGGCCGCGAGACCCGCTTGATGACGCGGATCGCTCGCTGCGTGAACGCCATCAGCTCGGCGCTCTCCTCGGCCGTGAGGTCCTCGAGCGCGGCGACCCGCCGGTACGGCACCACCATCATGTGCCCCGGGTTGTAGGGGTAGAGGTTGAGCACGGCGTACACGGATTCGCCGCGCGCCACGATCAGTCCGTCCTCGTCGCTGAGCTTGGGGATCTCGCTGAACGGGCCCTCGCTCGAGCTCGACGTCTTGGGCGCCTCGGCGATGTACGACATGCGATGCGGTGACCACAGTCGCTGCAGGTGGTCCGCGTCGCCCGCGCCGACGTCGACGAGCACGCCGTTCTCGGTGTTCTCCTCGGGCTGGTCGCTCACTGGGCACCACCGACGAGTTCGGCTGTGGGCGAGGCATTCTCACGACGCCCGATCCACTCGCCGATCATCTGGACCGCCTTCTGGACGGGCACGCCGTTGACCTGCGTGCCGTCGCGGAAGCGGAAGCTCACCGCTCCGGCCTCGACGTCCCGCTCACCCGCGAGCAGCATGAACGGCACCTTCTGCGTGGTGTGATTGCGGATCTTCTTCTGCATGCGGTCGTCGCTGACGTCCACCTCGGCCCGCACGCCGGCAGCCTTGAGCTGCCTGACGACGTCGAACAGGTGATCCTCGAACGCCTCGGCCACCGGAATGGCGACCACCTGAACGGGGGCCAGCCACGCCGGGAACGCGCCCGCGTAGTGCTCGGTGAGGACACCGAAGAACCGCTCGATCGAACCGAACAGCGCGCGGTGGATCATCACCGGACGCTGCTTGGTGCCGTCGCTACCGGTGTACTCGAGGTCGAAACGCTCGGGCAGGTTGAAGTCGAGCTGGATCGTCGACATCTGCCAGCTGCGGCCCAGCGCGTCCTGCACCTGGACCGAGATCTTCGGGCCGTAGAACGCGGCTCCACCCGGATCCGGCACCAGGTTCAGGCCCGACGCCTCACCGACCTCGCGCAGCGTCTCGGTGGCCTCTTCCCACAGCGCGTCGTCGCCGACGAACTTCTCCGGGTTCTTGGTCGACAGCTCGAGGTAGAAGTCGTCGAGGCCGTAGTCCTTCAGCAGTCCCAGCACGAACTGCAGCGTGGTGGTCAGCTCGTCGCGCATCTGCTCCTTGGTGCAGTAGATGTGCGCGTCGTCCTGCGTCATGCCGCGGACCCGGGTCAGTCCGTGTACGACGCCGGACTTCTCGTAGCGGTACACCGAGCCGAACTCGAACAGGCGCAGCGGCAACTCCCGGTAGGAGCGACCCCGCGACCCGAACACGAGGTTGTGCATCGGGCAGTTCATCGGCTTGAGGTAGTAGTCCTGACCGGGCTTGCGGACGGTGCCGTCCTCATTGAGTTCCTCGTCGATGTGCATCGCCGGGAACATGCCGTCCTTGTACCAGTCGAGGTGACCGGAGACCTCGTACAGATGTCCCTTGGTGATGTGCGGCGAGTAGACGAACTCGTAACCCTCCTCGACGTGCCGCTTGCGGGAGTAGTTCTCCATCTCCTGGCGGATGATGCCGCCCTTGGGATGGAACACCGGCAGGCCCGAGCCCAGCTCGTCCGGGAACGAGAACAGATCGAGTTCGGCACCGAGCTTGCGGTGGTCGCGGCGCTCCGCCTCGGCCAGCAGCTCGAGGTGCTTGTCGAGCGCCTCCGTCGACTCCCACGCGGTGCCGTAGATGCGCTGGAGGTCCTCGCGGCTCTGGTCGCCGCGCCAGTAGGCCGCCGAGCTGCGGGTGATCTTGAAGGCCGGGATGTACTTGGTGGTCGGGATGTGCGGACCGCGGCACAGGTCCTTCCAGATCACCTCACCGGTGCGCGGGTTGAGGTTGTCGTAGATCGTCAGCTCGCCGCCACCGACCTCCATGACCTCGGGGTCGTCAGATAGCGACTCGTCTGCTTTGTCGCTGATCAGCTCGAGCTTGAACGGCTCGCTCGCCAGTTCGGTGCGGGCGTCCTCGAGATCCTCGACCACCCGCCGGGAGAAGCGCTGCGCGTCCTTGACGATCTTCTTCATGCGCTTCTCGAGCTTGGCGAGATCCTCGGGCGTGAACGGGCGCTCCACCTGGAAGTCGTAGTAGAAGCCGTCCTTGATCGGCGGGCCGATACCGAGCTTGGCCTCGGGGAACTCCTGCTGGACGGCCTGCGCGAGCACGTGCGCGGCCGAGTGTCGGATGACGCTGCGCCCGTCCTCGGTGTCCGCGGCGACGGCCTCGACCTCGACGTCCACGTCCGGCGCCCACGACAGGTCCTTGAGGTTGCCCTCGGCGTCGCGGACCACGACGACCGCGTCGGGGCCCTTGCCGGGCAGGCCCGCCTCGCGAACCGCCGTGCCCGCAGTGGTCCCGGCGGGCACTCGGACGCGTGCGGCTGGGGTAACGGATGCGGGCGTGGTCACGGCGATGCGCTCCTAGGTATGAGGTGTGCCCCGGGATGAGGGGCGATCCCATGTTATCGGCACCGCATCGTGATCAGTGGAGCCGTACCACCGTCGCGCCGACCGCGCGTTACAGCGGGCTCTCCAACCACGGCTGCTCGAGTCCCACCCACGTTCCGAGCAGATGGAAGGTGCCGAGCACCCACAGTGTCGCGACGACGACGATCGTCGTGAACAGCACCCCGAGCGCCTTGACGACGGCGGACTGGTGGGAGAACCACTCCATGAAACGGTCGTAACGGGCGCGCACCCAGTGCAGCAGCCGGTGCGCCCACGCGAACTCGGAGGCGAGGATGCCCAGTCCGGCGAACACGATCAGCCACCCCGGACCGGGATACGGAATCGCCACGATGCCCGCGGCCAGGACGAGCGTGCCGACGACCCCCACGCCGATGCGATAGGCGAGGTTGAGCGACGTGTTCGCGGCGATTCGCCGGCGACGGCGTCGCCACTTGTTCTCGATCTCCTCGAGCGCCTGACCCGGACGGAAACCGGACTCTTCCGGGCCCGCCGACCCGTGGTCGCGTTCGGCGGCCTTCTCCCCGGTCACCGGATCACCCATCGTCCACACCTACCGTCGCGCTCGAGGCCCCGTCGGCGGGGACGACCCTCCGACCGTCCCAGACTACCGAGGACCCCGGAGCCGGCTCGTGGCAAAACCCGGCAGCGCGGCCCGCAGGCTGCCGGCGGCGGGCGTGGCCGCTCCCTCGGAGCGCAGCGGATCCGCCGCCCCCGTCCTACGATTGGACTTGGAACAGCGAGAGCGGTTCGTCGACGAATGTCTGTAGGTACACAAGGGTTTTCGGGCGGCGCGACAGCCGGTCGAACATCCCGATGCGCGCATGTCCGGATATTCGACGACGAAGGGCGGACCCTCGTGAAATACCGCATCACTCCACTGGGACTCGGGGCCGCTGCGGCCATTGCAGTGTTCCCCGGCACGGCAGGCCAGGCGCCGGCCGCTCCCATCGTCCCCGGCGACCTGGGATCCGTCCCGGACCGCACCGCGCTCACGTTCACCGACTCGAACACGGGGTGGAGCGTCGGGACGGCGAATCAGTTCGCGGCGCGACCCGGGCTGTCCACCGTCAAGCTGTACATCGCCGATTTCGCCCTCCAGCACGGCGACGGTTCCACCACCGACCGCGAGCTCGCCGAGCGGATGATCCGCTTCTCCGACGACGGCGCGGCGTCCCGGCTCTATGCGAAGTATCCGAATTCCATCGACGGACCGGCCGCGCAGTACGGGTTGACCGCGACTTCGGGCGCGGCGTTCTGGGGCAATTCCTACACCTCCACCGCCGACACCGTCCGGTTCCTCGAGGTCAAGAAGGCCCAGGACCCGCGGTCGCCGATCCTCGGGTGGATGCGCGACGCCGCCCCGGCGGCTGCGGACGGGACGTACCAGAACTGGGGAACCGCCCGCCTCCCCGGCGCGGAAGGCACGAAATGGGGATGGTCCGACTACGGTCCGCCGGTGGTGAACTCGGCCACCATCGGGAACGGCTACTCGGTGGCGGCGGCAACCAACGGCACCGCCGCCGACCAGACGACCGACGTGCTGCGTGCGTTCGGCCCGGCCCCGCAACCGTCGCCCACGGTTCCGTTGCGTGATGTGGTCGCCGACGTCGTGGCGACCCAGTTCCCGGGCGACCCCCTCGGCGGATGGGTCGTCGACGCCGTCCCGTCCGACATCCTCGTCGTATCCGCGCCGATCGAGGGGCCCTGACCGCTGCCCGGCACGACGGTCCTCCCGGCCGGAGATACGAAGAAAGCCGCCCCTCCTGCTGGAGGGGCGGCTTCTCGAATATCGTGCGTGGTCCCGGCTGGGATCGAACCAGCGACCTCCCCGGTGTGAACGGGACGCTCTTCCACTGAGCCACGGGACCGAACCGCGACGAACTGTCGCGGTCGAACGAGACGAAACACTAACACGCACCTGCGCCGAACACGAATCCCCTGGTCGGTGGCTTTTCGGCTCCGGAAGACGGTGCCGGCCGACCGCGGCACCGGCCCGACTCGGCGGCGGTCGGCCCGCGTGGACGAGCCCTCTCGCGCGCACAGGCGCGTGGCCGCACGCGCGCGTGGGTCGCGGAACCCCCAGGCGGAACCCACGGCGGGAACGAGATCCCACACAGACCCGCCGCGGCGGGGTCGACGGAGGTCGCATACAAGTCTCGATGCCCGCTATTCATGTTCTGACCAGGAGATTTGTGCCTTTCTCAAATGGTCCGCTAATGTTCTCACCGCACCGGGGAAGCGGAAACGCCCCGCCGGAGCAAATGCGGATGTAGCGCAGCTGGTAGCGCATCACCTTGCCAAGGTGAGGGTCGCGGGTTCGAATCCCGTCATCCGCTCGAGAGGTTGGACTCGACCTTTTATGGTGGAGTGGCCGAGTGGTGAGGCAACGGCCTGCAAAGCCGTGCACACGGGTTCGATTCCCGTCTCCACCTCGCGCGATTAGCTCAGCGGGAGAGCGCTTCCCTGACACGGAAGAGGTCACTGGTTCAATCCCAGTATCGCGCACCAAGTTCGACGCAGTATGCTGCTGAGATCTTGAGTGTCACACGCGGATGTAGCGCAGCTGGTAGCGCATCACCTTGCCAAGGTGAGGGTCGCGGGTTCGAATCCCGTCATCCGCTCCATGATCGGCCGTCAGGTCGGTCCGAAGACCCCGGGGAAACTCGGGGTTTTCGACCCGAAAGACCCGCGCGATTAGCTCAGCGGGAGAGCGCTTCCCTGACACGGAAGAGGTCACTGGTTCAATCCCAGTATCGCGCACCACCGAGAAGGGGCACTTCCACACGGAAGTGCCCCTTCTCGCGTTCCGGGGTGGGCCGCCCGTGCGCCGGGGAGGACATGAGGGATCCCTCAGGTACCGTGAGTCACGCCATCCCCCCGATGGTGCGGAGCCCCAGTCATGCCCCCATCCACGGCTGGGGCTCGTTCAACTTCCGGGCAGCCTGGTGTCCCCGTTTCGGTCGGTCCGGCGCGCGGTCAGCATCGCCTGGAACCACCGATACGAGTCCTTGGGCGTCCGGTCCAGGGTGTCGTAGTCGACATGGACCAGCCCGAACCGTTCGCGATACCCGGCGGCCCACTCGAAGTTGTCGAGGATCGACCACACGAAGTAGCCCCGTACGTCGACACCGGCATCCATCGCGGCACGGACGGCGGCCAGATGGTCGGCGTGGTAGTCGATCCGCCGAGTGTCGCGCACCCGGCCGTCCGCGTCCGGATCCGGGTCGTGGAACGAGCAGCCGCTCTCGGTGATGTACACCGGTGGCAGCGCGGAACCGAAGCGGTCCCGAAAGAGCGTGAGGATCTCCCGCAGCCCGTCCGGCACGATCGGCCAACCGAAGTCGGTTGTCGGGTAACCCTGCAGCGGCACGGGCGCGAACGGCAGGCCCGGCGGGAGATCCACCTCCAGCACGCCGACGGTGCCCGCGCCGTCACCCGGGGCTGCGATCACGGTCGGCTCGTAGTAGTTGACCCCGTACCAGTCCAGCGGCTGGGCGATGGTCGCGAGATCGTCGTCCACCGGGCCCGTGAGCAGCGCCGCCAACTCGTCCGCCGGATACTTGCCCAGCAGAACCGGGTCGGCGAACGTCCAGTTGACGATGTGGTCGTAGACGTCGGCGGCCTCGATGTCCGCGGGTCCGTCCGTCGCGGGGTGCACGGGCGCGTGGTTCGACGCGATACCGATGTTGCCGCACCCCGCCGACCGCAGCGCCTGCACCGACAATCCGTGACCGAGGAGCTGGTGGTGCGCCGCCTGCAGCGCACCGAACCCGAGTGCGAGGCCGGGGGCGTGCACGCCCAGCGCATGGCCGTACAGGGTGTGGACGACCGGCTCGTTGAGCGGCATCCACATCCCGACGCGATCGCCCAGCCGCTTCCCCACGACGGTCGCGAGTTCCGCGAGCCGCTCGGCCGTCGCCCGGTTCATCCACCCGCCGTCGTCCTGCAGCGCCTGCGGGAGGTCCCAGTGGAACAGTGTCACCGCGGGAGTGACGCCGGCCGCACACAATTCGTCGACCAGCCGGTCGTAGAAGTCGAGGCCGGCCGCGTTGACGGGCCCCGTGCCGTCGGGGCGGATCCGCGGCCAGGACACCGACAACCGGTAGGCGTCGACGCCCAGGTCCCGCATGAGGGCGACGTCCTCGCGGTAGCGGTGATAGTGGTCGGTCGCGACCGCGCCGGACTCACCGCGCGCGACGGCGCCCGGGACGGCACAGAATTCGTCCCAGATCGAGCGTCCGCGCCCACCCTCGGTCACGGCGCCCTCGATCTGGTACGCCGCGGCCGCGACACCGAACACGAAATCGTCGGGAAAACCCGGAATCGGATGCTGTGCCGCCATGATGAGCAGTGAAGCAGAGAACCCGAGGAAACGGAGCCGAACCTTGGACACTCGTCCAGTGACGCGAGACCCGAACGCCCAGGCCACCGCCCGCGTCGCCGCCGCCGTCGCGTTCGGATTGCAGGGCTTCGTGCTGGCGGTTCTGCTCACCCAACTCCCCCAGTTCAAGGACGATCTCGGGTTCACCGAGAGTCTCGTGGTGGGGGCGGTCGTGGGGGTGTCCGTCGTGGCCGGGGTCGGCAGTGTCGTCGCCGAACAACTCGCGAAGGCCACCTCCAGCCGCACCACGCTGCGGGTGGGGCTGTTCGCGATCGCGCTCGCCGCGGTGGCCATCGCGCTCGCATCGTCGACCGCGGCGTTCCTCGTGGCGTTCGCGTTCTACGGCATCGGCCTGGGCATGGTCGACGCCACCGCCAACATGCAGGCTGTGTCGATCCAGCATCTCTACGGCCGGGTGATCCTCTCCTCCTTCCACGCAGCATGGAGCGTCGGTGCGATCGCCGGAGCGCTGTTCGTCTCGGCATGTTCCGCGCTCGATCTGTCGGTCACCGCGTGCGTACTGATCGCCGCGGCCGTCGCCGCGATCGGCTGCGCGGCGATCGGACCGCGTCTTCTGCGCACCGGCCACCAGCACACCGCGGACACGTCCACCGCTCCCCTGGCCCTCCCGCTGTGGCCGTTCCTGGCGCTCGGCATCGCGATGGTGCTCTTCTATGCCATCGACTTCGGGATCGGAAACTGGTCGGCGCTGTATCTGAAGGAGGTGCTGCTGTCCGACGCGGGCACCGCGGCCCTCGCCATGGCCGCGTACCAGATCACCGCGCTGATCTCCCGGCTCACCGGCGACCACTGGGTGCGACGGTTCGGCGAGATTGCGGTGGTTCGGGTGGGCGCCGCGGTCAGCGTCATCGGCCTGCTGGTGGTCGTCCTGGCACAGGCCCCGGCCGTGGCCATCGCCGGCTTCTTCGTCGTCGGACTCGGTGCGCCGGTGGTCGCCCCCCTGTGCTTCAGCGCGGCCGGTCGACTCGCGCCGGCGGGCCGCACCGACACCGTCATCGCCCGCCTCAATCTCTTCAACTACGCCGGCACGGTGCTCGGCGGCGCCGTCATCGGCGGCATCGCGTGGACGTCGGACCTGCGTCTCGGTTTCGTGGCGCCGCTGCTCTTCGCGGCCGCACTGTTCCTGCTGGCACCGGCGTTCGCGCCCCGTCCGGCCCGGCCGGACACCGCCGACACGGAGGGTGCCCGCACCGGCGCGTGACCGCCCCCGCCCGCCAAGTGGTGTACTTACCGGGACGGACCCGATGCACGCGACGAGGTGAAGCAGTGACGATTTCCGTGGACCGCGCCGGGATCTGGGACGCCGAGGCACTGGCCGACGTGGCCGCGGTGACCTTCCCGCTGGCCTGTCCGCCGCACGCGACCAGGGAGGACATCGCGGCGTTCATCGACGATGTGCTCTCGGCGGAGAAGTTCAGCGAGTACCTCACCGACCCCACCCGCACGGTGCTCAAGGCCACCTCCGGCGGGGAGATCGTCGGCTACGTCATGCTCGTCGACGGAACCCCCGACGACCACGACATCCAGTCCGCGGTCTCACTGCGCCCGACCACCGAGATCAGCAAGCTGTACGTGTTGCCCGACAGGCACGGCTCGGGGGTCTCGGCCGCACTGATGGAGGCCGCCGTGACCCACGCACGCAACGAGAACTGCGCGGGCGTGTGGCTCGGGGTCAATCAGGAGAACGAACGCGCCCAACGCTTCTACGTCAAGAACGGGTTCGAGAAGGTGGGCACCAAGACGTTCCGGGTGGGTACGCAGACCCACCACGACTACGTGATGCAGCGCAGCCTCTGACGGCTGCGCCGCATCATCGGCAGGACCGGGCGGTCCCGATCAGGCCGCGACCTCGAAGCGCGACAGCGCGAGCAGCCGCGAGGTGGCGCGCAGGTACTTCTTGCGGTAGCCGCCGGCGAGCATCTCCGGGGTGAAGATCTCGTCGAGCTTGGCGCCCGACACCGTCACCGGGATGCTGGCGTCGTACAGGCGGTCGGCGAGGACCACCAGGCGCAGTGCCACGGATTGGTCCTGCGCGGGGTGGACACCCTGGATGAACACGGCCGGGACACCCTCGACGAGCTTGCCGTAGCGCGACGGGTGGAGGGTGCTCAGGTGCGCGCACAGCTCGTCGAAGTCGTCGAGCGTGGCGCCCTCGATTGCGTCGGCGCGCTCCTGGAGATCGGCGTCGTCGGTCGGCTCGGGTGCCGGTGGGAGGTCGCGGTGGCGGTAGTCCGGACCGTCGACCCGGATGGTCTCGAAGATGGAGCCGAGCTTCTTGATCTCGCGCAGGAAGTCCTGGGCGGCGAAGCGGCCCTCACCTAGCTGACCCGGCAGCGTGTTCGACGTCGCGACGATCGACACACCGCGCGCCGACAGCTCGGTCAGCAGGCGCGAGACCAGCATGGTGTCGCCCGGATCGTCGAGCTCGAACTCGTCGATGCACAGCACGCTGTGGTTCGACAGTTCCTCCACCGCGCGGTTGAAGCCGAGCGCGCCGACCACGTGCGTCAGCTCGACGAACGTGCCGAAGGCCTTGGGTGACGGCGAGCTGTGGAAGATCGAGGCGAGCAGGTGCGTCTTGCCGACACCGAAACCACCGTCGAGGTAGAGCCCCGCACCGGTGGCGGGCGTCTTCTTGCCGAACAGACCGCGCCGACCGCCGCTGCGGATCTTGGCGACCCGCTGGGAGAACTCCTCGGCCTTGCGGACCGCCGCCGCCTGGCTGGGTTCCTTCGGGTCGGGAATGTAGGACGCGAAGCTGACGTCGTCGAACATCGCCGGCGGCACCATCTGAGCAACCAATTGATCGGCCGGCACCACCGGATTGCGATCGACAAGACGTGCATGCATGCATAGAGGGTATCGACGTGCTGTGATCGAACACGTGCACCGTCTGGATATTGCGACCTACTTCACACGGCCCGAGGGCAGCGGCGACCGGCCGGATCGGCTGACCGATGACGACCTGCGTTCACTGTACGGATATCCGGTCGGGCTCGACAGGCCGTGGGTTCGCGTCAACTTCGTGTCGAGCCTCGACGGGGCCGTGACCGTCGACGGCGCCAGCGCCGGTCTCGGCACACCCGCCGACAAGCGCGTGTTCGGGCTGCTACGCGAGCTGGCGGACGCGATCGTCGTCGGCGCCGGCACCGCCCGTGGCGAGAACTACGGCGGCGCCCGCACCAGCGATGCGCGCGCCGCCCGACGCCGCAGCGCCGGACTGGCGGCCGTCCCCCCGATCGTCGTGGTCTCCGCCAGCGGGCGACTGGATCCGGCGTCACGGTTGTTCACCGACACCACCGTGCCGCCGGTGATCCTGACGTCGGAACGGGCGGACCCCGCGCACCTCGCGCGCCTGCGGGACGCGGGCGGCGACGTCGAGGTCGCCGCCACCGACGACGTGAGCGCGGCCGCGCTGCTCGCCGTGCTGCAGCGGCGCGGGCTGCGGCGGGTGCTGTGCGAGGGCGGGCCCGGGTTGTTCGGCACGCTCATCGCGGAGGACGCGGTCGACGAGCTGTGCCTGACCGCCGCACCGCTGCTGGTCGCCGGGCCCGCCGGGCGGATCGCCGGCTCGGCCCGCACCGATCCCGTCCCGATGACCCGAGCCCACGTCCTCGGCGACGACGACGGGACGCTCCTCACCCGCTGGGTCCGGGCCGGTGCCGAGTGATCGGCCTGGCAGGCTGTCGGCCATGCAGTCGCTCGTGAAGAGGATCGGGGTCACCGCGATCACCGGTGCGGTGCTCGCGGCGTGTGCAGCGTGCGGCGCCGGCCCGTCCGACCGGCCGGAGATCGCCGTCGTCGAGCACCGGGACGGCTCTTCCCGCGCGGCCGACCCGACGCCGTCGGCGCTGCAGCTGCAGCAGCCGGTCCGCGACCTGGATTGGGTCGACTGCACGGACGCCACCCTCTCGCCGCTCGGCCTCGGTGCCGCGCCGGCCGGGGTGTCGCTCGAATGCGCGTCCTTCACCGCGCCCCTCGACCCGACGGGCGGTGCGGTCGGTCCCATCCAGGTCGGCGCCGTGCGTGCTCGCACGGACCGGACGCCCCACGACGCCGCGCCGGTGGTCCTCACGTCGGGGTCCGATGTCGCGTCGTCGACCACGCTGGCGGCGCTGGCGACCGGCCCCAGCGCCGATCTGCTGGCGCGGCAACCGATCGTCGCCGTCGACCGGCGTGGGATCGGCGCGTCGACGCCGCTGGACTGCGGCAAGTCGCTGGATCGCCAGGAACTCGCCGATCTCGGGCAGTTCACCCCGGGCGATGCGGCGCCGGCCGACAAGGTCGCGGCGCTCGGGCGCGACGCCGCGGTGGCATGCACGGACGCGCTGCAGCCGCACGCGCTCGCCTTCGACACCGCGCACGCCGCAGACGACCTCGAACAGTTGCGCGAGCTGTGGCAGGTGGAGACGCTGGGCGTGCTCGCGACCGGCAACGGTTCGGCGGTCGCGCTCGCGTACGCGGCGAAGTACCCGTCCCGGCTCGGCCGCCTGGTGCTGGACGCGCCCACCCCGACCACGGTGGACGCCCCGACAGCGGCCGAGCAGCGGGTGCAGGGCCGCCAGGCCGCGCTGGCCGACTTCTCCCGCCGCTGCGCCGCGCTGAATTGCGCCCTGGGCCCGGATCCGACGGCGGCGCTCACCGGCCTGCGCGATCGGGCCGCCGCCGGCGACCTCGGCACGGTGTCGTCGAGCGCGCTGCTGGCTGCCGTGTCGGGATTCCTCGGGTCGCCGCGCGGCGACCAGACGAGCCGGGTCCGTGAACTGGCCGACATCCTGTCCGCCGCCGACCGCGGCGACCTCGGACCGCTCCAGGGGTTGATTCGCGCGACGACCGCCACCGGCGGCACCGACGGCCAGTTCGTCGCCCGCTGCAGCGACGGGCAGCAGTGGCCCGGCCCCGGACGCGCCGCGCAACTCGCCCAGGAATGGAGTGCCGAGTACCCGGTGTTCGGCTCCGACGCTGCGCTGGGGCTCATGCGGTGCGCCGCCTGGCCGACCATGGCGCCGCCGCCGCTGCCCAGTGCGGTCCCGATCCCCGTGCTCGTGTTCAGCGGGGCCGCCGATCCCGTCGTCGGCAACACCGGCCTGGCCACGGTCACCGGCACACTCACCGGCGCGGGGGCCACGTCGGCGACGCTGACGTGGGAGGGCTACGGCCATCCCGTCACCACCCACTCGTCGTGTGCCCGCCTGGCCCTGGGCCGCTACCTGGATTCGGCGCTGCTGCCGACCAACGGGAGCGCCTGCCCGGCGTGAGCCCGGGGTGGCCGAGCTGTCCCGACGGCTCGCCGGTGTACCGTGCCGTAGTGTTCCTTCGACGATTCGAGCCGCGCACCGGCCGCACCACCGCCGAGGTCATCAACTTCGCCCTGTGGCCCCTCGCCGTGATGACGGTGATCCAACGAGTGGTCGTGAGGGCGGTCAACGGATCCGTCACCGACGACTTCTCGCCCGTCTACCAGGCGGCGCTGGCGTTCCTCAATCGTCGCGAGGTCTACACCGCCAACTTCAATTCGGTGGACCCGCACTACCTGTACCCACCGAGCGGCACCCTGCTGATGGCTCCGCTCGCGATCCTCGATCCCGAGAAGTCGCGCTGGCTGTTCATCCTGGCCAACACCGTCGCCGTCATCGTCGCGCTCTACCTGCTGCTGAAGATGTTCGGCCTGGCACTCGACTCCGTGGCCGCGCCGATCCTGCTGTTCGCCGCGTTCTCCACCGAAACCGTGTCGAACACGCTCATCTTCTCCAACATCAACGGCCTGGTGCTGCTCGGCGAGATCGCGTTCCTGTTCCTGCTGCTGCGCCGGAAGGACATGTGGTCGGGCGCGGCGATCGGACTGACGTTCGCGGTCAAACCCATCCTCGCGCCGCTGCTGCTGCTGCCGCTGGTGCGCGGCCAGTGGAAGGTGTTCGTCACCGCGATCGGCATCCCGCTGGTCCTGACCGCGGTGGCATGGCCGCTGTCGGCGGATCCCATGGAGTTCGTGCACCACACGTTGCCGTACCTGATGGAGTCGCGCGACTACTTCAACAGCTCGATCGTCGGCAACGGCACGTACTTCGGCCTGCCGGTCGCATTGATCTGGGCGCTGCGCATCGCCTTCGCGGCCATCGTCGCGGTGTCGCTGTGGCTGCTGTACCGGTACTACCGCCAGGACGAGCTGTTCTTCGTGGCGACGGCCTCGGGTGTGCTGCTCACCGCGTCGTTCCTGCTGGGCTCGCTCGGTCAGCTGTACTACTCGATGCTGCTGTTCCCGCTGGTGATGACGGTCGTGCTCCGTAACTCCGTCGTCCGCAACTGGCCCGCATGGCTCGCGTTCTACGGTGTCCTGAGTGCCGACGACTGGATCTCGTATCGTTTCCTGCAGGCCGGGCGGGCAGCCGAGTACCTCAAGCCGACGATGGGCTGGAGCCTGCTCCTCATCGTCGTCTTCGCGGTCCTCGTCAACCGGTACCTCACCGCCAGACGCGAGAACCGGCTCGATCGCGGTATCGACCCGGACTTCCTCGTCGCGGACGCGGTGGCCCCGGCTCCCGCTCCCGCCAAGGTCTGACGCTCCCGTCGGCGGCAGGTACTAGCGTGGAGTCATGAGTTCCACACAGGATTCCGGGCTGCCCGAACCGAAGGTCCGCCGAGGCGACGATGAATGGCGCGCCCAGCTGACGCCCGAGGAGTACCACGTGCTGCGGCAGGCCGGCACGGAGCGGCCGCACGTCGGCGAGTACACCGACACGACGACCGAAGGCGTGTACACCTGCCGCGCCTGCGGGGCGGAGCTGTTCCGCAGCACCGAGAAATTCGAATCGCACTGCGGTTGGCCGTCGTTCTTCGATCCGGCCGACTCCGACGCCGTCATCCTGCGCGCCGACGACTCCCTCGGGATGCACCGCGTCGAGGTGCTGTGCAGCAGCTGCCACAGCCACCTCGGTCACGTGTTCGAGGGCGAGGGCTACCCCACGCCGACCGACCAGCGCTACTGCATCAACAGCATCTCGCTCCGGCTCCAGCCCGCGGACGGTTCCTAGTACGACGCGAGCCGGACAGCCCCTCGGGGCTGTCCGGCAATCCGCGACCCCCCTCTTCGATTGCCGCCGAAACCACTACCTTGCTTACCAAGGTACTGGTAGCTTGCCAGGCATGAGTCCTTCGGTCGAGCGACGCAGTCTCCTTCTGCGTGGAGTGCTGGACCTCTGCCTGCTCGCGCTCCTGCGGGACCGGCCCGTGTACGGGTACGAACTGACCCGACGACTGGCCGAGCGTGACCTGCTGGTGGCCGGCGGCTCGTCCTACCCGCTGCTCGCCCGCCTCGAGAAGGCCGGTCTGGTCGAGTCCGAGAGTCGCCCGTCGGACACCGGTCCACCGCGGAAGTACTACTCGTTGACTCCCGCCGGCCACGATGCACTGTCACAGGGCGCCACCGAATGGCTCACGGTGGCCGCGAGCGTCACCGCACTACTGCGTCCGGTGTCGGAAACTCGTACAGGGGAGGAAGATTCGTGATCGAGAGCACCTGCAAGGATTTCGGACCGTCGTCGGCGACGGCGGATGCACGCGTCCTGCGACAGGCGGCGCGCGTGTGGCGCAGAGCCGCAGTTCGACGCGCGGACCGCCGCGACCTGCTCGCAGAACTGTCCGCCGAACTGACGGCCGCCGGCACAGACGGTGTGCCGGCGAGCGCGGTGACGGGCGCCGATCCCGAACGGACACTACGGGCGTGGGCCGACGAGCGTGGACTGTCCGGCCGAGCCCGGCGCCTCGGCCTGGTCGTCCCCACGGCCCTGGCCGGGGTCGCCGTCGGGTTCGCACTCGTGGCGGTGATGCTCTACCTCGGGTTCACCGGAAGCGGCGTGCACATCGAGCCGGCCTACCTGGTCGTGGGGCTCTACGCCGTGACCGGCGCCCTCGCATACCTTCTCGCCGTGGCGTGCACCTTCGTCACGTTGCACGGAGCCCGTGATCCGCGGGCCGCGAGCACCGCCCGGTGGCTGCCAGCTCTCCTGCCCGCGGGGGCCGCAGTGGCGACGACGGCCGGTGTCGGAGTGGCGTGGGTTCTCGGGTTCACCACCGAGACCAGGACGTTCGCGGCGGTGATCGCCGTCGTCTGCGCCGCCCTGGTCGCGGCGACGACCGGCGCTCGCTACCTCGCGACCCGACCGCGGGCGGCGAGCGAGTTCAGCACGGCCGCGGCCTGATCCGCACCGTCGACGGTGACGGTGAACTTCGAGCCGTCCCCGCGGGTGACCCGGAGCGCGGCGCCGGGCCGCACGAGCAGTCCCACGCCGTCGGGGCCGACGCGGTACCCGATCCCGCCGTACCGGTTGATCAGACCGATCCGCACGGCGTCGGCGCGCGCGACCTCGTCGAGCGGGACCCGGCGCCGGCCCCCGGTGAGCACGTACCGGGTCTCGAGGCCGCGGCCGTCGACGACGACGTGGACCGGTGCGAGTGCCAGTCCCATCAGCAACGCACCGACGACCGCGGTGATCACCAGCGCCGGAACGCCCGCGTCGGACGCCCCCCACGCCGCGGCGGCGGCGACCACGAGCGGGAGCACCCCGAGTGTGACGGCGAGCCACCGAGGCATGGCGGCAGTACCGGTCCACACCACGCTTTCACTGTCCGCCAGAGCGATTCGCGGCGCATCCGCCGGCGGCACGCTCTGCGCTGCCACGGCCCGGGGGTGCCCCACCGGCAGCACTCCCGCGCATCCGGCCACGACACCGACGACGGCCGCCACCGCGACCCACCACGCCGCGAACGTGGCATCGACCGCGGAGGGCAGATCGCGCTGCGGTGCGAGCAGGAGCACGGGCAGCACCGCCACCGCGGTGCCGAGACCGGATGCGACGGCGGTGCCCATCCGGGCCGCTCGCACGTCGCGGCGAGTCAGGAGCAGCACGATCACGCCCAGCAGCAACGCGATCGACGGCCCGAGCAGCGGCCACCACCGCGCGGACCCCTGCGCGGCGAAACCGTCGGCCGTGCCGGCGGGGCCGAAGTGCACCGCGATCGGATCGGGCAGCGCCGTCGACCAGGCATTCAGCACGACGGCGGCCGCAGTGGCCGCGACGACCGGCAGGGTGAGCGCGCCCACCGCCGCCCGGATCCATGAAACCCTCTGCCCCACAACCGCTCCGGTCATGACATCTCCTTCTTCACGAGGTCCAGCAGCTCGGCCGCGCTCATACCGTGCCGTTTCGCCTCGGAGACCAGGCCGCGCACCGCATCCTGGAGCCGGCTGCGAACCGACGCGTCCGCCGTCACCACGGCCCCCCGGCCGCGGCGCAGCTCGATCAGCCCGTCGTCCCGGAGCTGTTGGTAGCCACGCAGGACGGTGTGGACGTTGAGGTCGAGCGAGGCCGCGAGGTCACGGGCCGAGGGCAACCGCTCCCCCGGCGACACCGATCCGTCGGCGATCGCGCCGCGCACGGACGCGGCGAACTGTTCGTACAGCGGTACGGACGAGGACGCATCGATACGAATGAGCACACCCTCATCCTATTGTTCTAGTTAAAATAGAACAACCTGAGGACAAGAATACCGGCCCCTCCCGCGTGATCGCGGCATCACCGGGCACCACCCCGCACCCGGCCGGTGCGGGGTGGACGCCGGTCACGGCAGAGCGTTGACGAGTTCCTCGACGCTCACCCGCGGGCCCGAGAAGAACGGCGTCTCCTCACGCACGTGCATGCGGGCCTCGGTGGCACGCAGGTCGCGCATGAGGTCGACGATGCGGTCCATCGCGGGAGCCTCGAACGCGAGGATCCACTCGTAGTCGCCGAGCGCGAACGACGGGACGGTGTTGGCGCGCACGTCCGGGTAGTCGCGAGCCTCCCTGCCGTGGTCGGCGAGCATCTTGCGACGTTCGGCGTCGGGCAGCAGGTACCACTCGTACGAGCGCACGAACGGGTACACGCAGATGTAGTCGCCCGGCTCCTCACCGGCGATGAACGCAGGCAGGTGGCTCTTGTTGAACTCGGCCGGGCGGTGCAGGCAGACGTTGGACCACACGGGGTCGCTCACCTGGCCGAGATCGGTGGTGCGACGGAAGTCCTTGTACAGCTTCTGCAGGTCCTCGAGCCGCTCGGCGTGCGTCCAGATCATGAAGTCGGCGTCGGCGCGCAGGCCTGCGACGTCGTAGATGCCGCGCACTTCCACGTCGGTATCGGCGAAGAAATCGAAGAAGTGCTGGGCGTTCTTCACCGCGGCGGCGCGGTCGTCACCGAGGACGCCCGGCTGGACCTGGAACACCGAGAACATGCCGTAGCGGAGGGTGGAGTTGAGTTTGTCGTAATCGAGGCGTGCCATGGCCTCATCCTGCCACTCGCGCCGACAGCCGGGACACCGCCGCCGTCGCGGACGCGACGCAGGCCGGAACCCCGACTCCGTGCAGGTAGGCGCCCGCGACCTCGAGACCGTCGACCCCGGCCGCGGCCTCCTCGATCGCGGCGACCCGGTCGAGGTGACCGGGCGCATACTGCGGCAGCCCGCCGTGCCAGCGCTGGACGACGGCGGCCACCGGTTCGGGTCGCACCCCGGTCACGGTCTCGAGGTCGGTCCGGGCCGTCGCGATCAGGTCCGGGTCGGGCATATCGACCACGGCGGCATCGCCGAAGCGGCCGTACGACGCCCGGACCAGCGTCACCGCACGGTCGGCCAGGTGCGGCCACTTGCGGCTCGACAACGTGAATGCCTTCGCCCCCAGCGGCTCCCCGGTCGCGACGAGGATGCCGGAATTCTCCGGGATCCCGGTGTCGTCCGGCAGCGCCAGCGCCACGACCGCGGACGACGCGAGTTCGATGTCGCGTGCCGCGGCGGCCAGCTGCGGGACCGCGTCGGCGACCAGGCGGACCATGTCCGGGGCGGGCAGCGCCAGCACGACACCTTCGACGTGACCGAGCGGGTCGAGCCACCAGCCGTCGCCGTCCCGGCGCAGCCCGGACGCGGGGGCGTCGAGGATCGTCTGGGGGCGTCCCGCGTCCCGCAGGGCAGCGAGCAGTGAGCCGTATCCGTCGCGCAGGGTGCCGAACACCGGGCCCGGCGCCGGAGTGGGCAACGCGGCCGTGACCGCGGCGGTGAGGCTGGGCGCGCCGGCGTCCAGCGCGGCCGCGAGCGTCGGTAGCGCCGCACGGACGCCGAGAGATTCGGCCGACCCGGAGTACACGCCGCCGAGCAGCGGATCGACGCTGCGCCGGACCACCTGATCCCCGAATCTGCTGCGCACCAGCGTCGCGACGTCGACGTCGGACGCCGGATCCCACGCGAACGGCACCGACGGCTCGGCGACGATACGGGTGAGGGTGTCGGCGTCGACCAGCCCGGCGACCGACTGCGGGTCGGACGGGATACCCATCAGCGTGCGGGTGGGCAGCGGGTGCAGCGCCCCCTCGGACCACACCAGCGGCTGCCGCCCGGCGGGATGGACCAATTGGTCGGCGAGACCGAGCTCGCCGATCAGCTCCGCGACCTCCGGCCGGCGAGCGATGAACGCCTCGGCACCGACGTCGACCGGGCCGTCACCGAGCGGGACGGTCCGCAACTTGCCGCCCAGTCGCGGGCCCGCCTCCACGATGGTGATCGCGGCGTCGTCACCGCACTGTTGCCGCAGGCGGTACGCGGCGACGAGCCCGGTGACGCCGCCACCGACGACCGCGACCGAGACTCGCCTACCGGTCACAGTGAATGCACCAGCTCCACGACCGCGGTGAGCACGGCCGGGTCCGTGTCGGGCAGGACACCGTGCCCGAGGTTGAAGATGTGCCCGGTGGCGCCGGCCGCGAGTGCGGCATCCGCCTCCCGGCAGATGCGGCGGACCTGCTTGTCGACGGCGTCCCAGCCGGCGAACAGCACCGCGGGGTCGAGGTTGCCCTGCAACCCCTTGCCCGGCCCGACCCGGCGCGCGGCCACGTCGAGCGGGATGCGCCAGTCGACACCGACGACGTCGGCACCGGCCTCACCCATCGCGCCGAGCAGTTCCCCGGTCCCCACCCCGAAGTGGATTCGCGGGACGCCCGCGGCCTCGACCTCGGCGAACACCCGCTCGGAGTGCGGCAACACGAACTCGCGGTACTCGGCCAGCGACAGCGCGCCCGCCCACGAATCGAACAGCTGCAGCGCATCGACACCGGCATGCAACTGCGCCTGCAGGAACGCGATCGTGATGTCGGTGATCCGGCCCAGCAGCGCGTGCCACGTCTTCGGGTCGGCGTGCATGAGCGCCTTGGTCCGCTCGTGGTTGCGGCTGGGACCGCCCTCGACGAGGTACGAGGCGAGCGTGAACGGCGCGCCCGCGAACCCGATCAACGGCGTCGAGCCCAATTCGGCGGTGAGCAGACGGACCGCCTGCGCCACCGCGCCGACCTCGTCGGGTACCAGCCGCGGCAGTCCGGCCACGTCGGCCGTCGACCGCACCGGGTTCGCCACGACGGGGCCGACCCCCGCGACGATGTCGAGGTCGATGCCCGCCGCCTTGAGGGGCACCACGATGTCGGAGAACAGAATCGCCGCATCGACCTTGTGCCGCCGCACGGGCTGCATCGTGATCTCGCAGACCAGTTCCGGGTCGAAGCAGGATTCGAGCATCCCGATCCCCGCCCGGATCTCCCGGTACTCCGGCAACGAGCGTCCGGCCTGACGCATGAACCACACGGGTCGATGCGTCACCGGACGACCCGTGGCCGCCGCCAGCAACGGTGCGTCGTCGAGAACCCGGCGAGCGGGGTACTCGGCGCGCCCGCTCATCCCTGCATTCGTATCTTCCAAGCCGCTCATCGGGGTCCATGCTGCCATGGCGCCGGGCCGGGGCAGAATCGGCGCGCCTCCACCGCGCCACCAGGTGTGGCGTCTAACGTCCGCTGGTGTGACGACCCCGGGATTACCCAACGAACCAGCCCAGTTCCGCGCCGCCGTCGACGCGATGAACTCGGCGCAGGTTCACCCGGACATCGAGGTCGGCCCGATCCGTCCACCGCAGCGGCTCGCGCCCTTCAGCTACGCGATCGGCGCGGAGGTCCACCACCCCGACAACGACACGGCTGCCGAGCACGCCACGTTCTCCGAGGGCGACGCGTTCGGGCGGCTGATCCTGCTGCACGACCCGGACGGCGACGAGGCGTGGAACGGGACGATGCGGCTGGTCGCCTACATCCAGGCGGACGTCGAACCCGCGCTCGCGGCAGATCCGCTGCTGCCGGAGGTGGCGTGGAGTTGGCTGGTGGACGCGCTCACCGAGAAGACCGACGACGTGGTCGCGCTCGGCGGGACCGTGACGGCCACCAGTTCGGTGCGGTACGGCGACATCGCCGGCCCCCCGCGGGCCCACCAACTCGAGTTGCGCGCGTCGTGGACGGCGACCTCCACCGCACTCGCCTCCGATGTCGAGGCGTTCTGCGACGTCCTGGCCGCGGCGGCCGGGCTGCCACCCGCCGGAGTCACCAAGCTCGGGAAGCGCTCCCGGTAGGCGCGCTCCCCCGGCCGCTGCAGCGAATCTCCGCTACCCGGCGTCCGCGTCCGCCCGGCCCCGGCCGTGCCCACGCGGTGCGTGCACCCAGTCCAGGAAGTCCGCGACGCCCCGGGCGACGGTGATGCTCCGGATCGACGGGAAGATGTCGAAGGCGTGCTGGGCGCCCCGCAGTTCGGCGTACGCGACGGGGTTGACCGAGACCGCGCGCAACCGCCGCACGAACTCCCGTGCCTCGGCGACCGGAATGAACGAATCGCTGGTGCCGTGGATGACGAAGAACGGTGGAGCGTCCGCA
The DNA here is from genome assembly GCF_005484805.1 of Rhodococcus sp. SGAir0479. Lineage (NCBI taxonomy): Bacteria > Bacillati > Actinomycetota > Actinomycetes > Mycobacteriales > Nocardiaceae > Rhodococcus > Rhodococcus sp. SGAir0479. Next base: position 1,303,445 of record NZ_CP039432.1, on the reverse strand, counting down.
CGCAGATGTGCCAGCGGGGACGCGGCCTCGTAGTCCTCGGGGAACCGCGCCTGCTTCCCGAGTACCAGTGGCATGAGCCCCGACTGCACACGCTGGCGCACCGCCTTGATGCCGGTCTCTCCGGCGAAGTCGTAGACGCCGTAGTGCGGGGCACACGCCTGCACCGAGGTGTCCGCGTCCTCGAATCCGGGCTGCAGCCCCGACTCTCCCGCGGTGAGCGCGAGCATCGCCGCGAGATGCCCGCCGGCCGACCCGCCGGTCACCGCGATGAAGTCGGGATCCCCGCCGTACGTCGCGGCGTTCTCCCGCAGCCACGCCACCGCCCGCTTGATCGCGATCAGGTGGGCGGGCCACACCGAACGCGGGGACAGCGGGTAGTTGATCGCGGCGCCCACCCATCCGCGCGAGGCCATCTCGAGCATCAGCGGGACTCCCTGGTGGTCCTTGCTGCCGGTGACCCAGCCGCCGCCGTGGATCTGCAGCAGGACCGGGGCGTTCGTCGGCGTGTCCCGCCGGTGGTAGACGTCCATCCGGAACCGTCGCCCACCCGGCGCATAGGCGAGGTTGCGCACCCGCACGACGTCGGCGCGGCGCATCCGGAACGGCCAGGCGAGTTGACGCCAGGGCACGGCGCCGTCGGAGGCCGGCCGGTCCGCGACCGTGCGGCAGTCGGACCCGAGGGCTTCGGTGAGCGCCGACTCCACCTCCGCGCGGGCGCCACGCCCGGCCGTGACCACCGCGGTGAGCGCGGTCGCCGACACCCCCGCCAGAGCGAGGCCGGCGACGTCTGCCCGGGACCGGATGCGTCCCCGCGCGACACGGATCCCGGCATCGGCCACCGTCGCCGCCAGCAACTGTGGGGCAAGTTCGGCGGTGAGCCATCCCGACAGGAACGTCGGCACCGAGAGCGGCATACCGGGCACCGGTTGCACCGCGTTTGCCGCCAGAGCAGCGGTAACCACCTGTCGCAATAGGAACCTGTTACTTAACCACATAAAACCATTTAACCATGAGTTTTGTCACAACGCACCCAGAAATCTAGAACAGGTTCTACTGTTAACTGCATGGAGAGACTCAGTGGAATGGATGCCAGCTTCCTCTACCTCGAAACCCCGACGCAGATGCTCCATGTGTGCGGCCTCATCATCCTTGACGGCTCCACGATCCCGGGTGGCTATTCTTTCGCGAAGCTCCGTGACGAACTCGCGGTTCGCGTGAAAGCGATGCCCAACTTCAGGCGCCGCCTCCAGGACAGCCGCTTCAATCTCGACCATCCCGTGTGGGTCGACGACTCCGACTTCGACGTCGATCGCCACGTCCACCGGATCGCCGTGCCGGCGCCAGGCGGCCGCGACGAGCTGTCCGAGCTGTGCGGTTCGATAGCGAGCCAGCCGATGGACCGTTCGCGACCGTTGTGGGAGATGTTCGTGATCGAGGGCCTCGAGGACGGTTCGGTCGCGGTGATGTCGAAGATGCACCACGCCAACGTCGACGGCGTGACGGGCGCGAACCTGATGTCGCAGCTGTGCAGCCTCGAACCCGATGCGCCGCGGCCCGACTTCGATCAGCTCCCGAAGGGTGCCGGGCGCGGGAATGCACTCGACATCGCGGTGGGCGGCCTGCTGTCCTTCGCCTCGCGTCCGCTCAAGATGGTGCGGCTGCTGCCGGAGAGCGTCACGCTGCTGCCCCGCTGGATCGGCCGCGCCCGCAAGGGCGAGGCGATGCCGACCCCGTTCACCGCGCCGCGCACGTCGTTCAACGGCGCGATCACCGGGCACCGTTCGATCGCGTACCAGGAACTGCCGCTCGACGACATCAAGTTCGTCAAGAACGCCTTCGGTGTCAAGGTGAACGACGTCGTGCTGACGCTGTGCGCCGGCGCGCTCCGCCGATACCTCGAGAGCCGCGACGAGCTACCAGACAGCTCGCTGGTCGCGACGGTTCCGGTCTCGGTCCACGACAAGTCCGACCGGCCCGGGACCAACCAGATCTCGGTGATGTTCACCCAGTTGGGCACCGACATCGCCGACCCGGTCGAGCGGCTGCACTTCATCGCCGAGCACAACGCGATCAACAAGGACCACCACAACGAGGCGCTCGGCGCGACCCTGCTGCAGGACTGGGCCCAGTTCGCGGCCCCGGCGACCTTCGGCAGCGCGATGCGTGTGTACGCCAAGCTGAGGTTGGCAGAACGTCACCCGGTGGTGCACAACCTCGTCGTCTCGAACATCCCCGGCCCGCCGCTGCCGCTGTACTTCCTGGGCGCGCGGATCAAGCAGATGTACCCGTTGGGCCCGGTCTTCCACGGCGCCGGACTCAACGTCACCGCGATGTCGCTCGAGGGCCGGTTGGACGTGGGACTCGTCTCGTGCCAGGAGCTGGCGCCCAAGTTGTGGGAACTGGCGGATGCCTTCCCGGCGGCCCTCGACGAGCTCGTCACCGCTGCGCGCGCGCAAGCACCGACGCAGAAGCAGCGGACAGCCCCTCGGTGAACGCTGCGGCGTTCATGACGCACGAGAGGTGACCGCCGTCCACCTCGTACGTCGCGGCGCCGGTGATCTGGCGTCCGAGCCAGCGCTGGCGTCGCGGCGGGATGATCAGGTCTCGCGCGGGCACCACGACGGCGGTGGGCACGTCGATGTCGCCGACCCACGCGGTGGAGTCGAACTTGCCGATCTCGGCGGTAGCCCGGCAGATCGCGCCGTAGCTCGTCTCCCGGAACTGGGTGTACGCCCACGCTCGGTCGCTGCCGCCGTGACCACGACCGGCGGGGACCGGTCCGGGCCGCAGCTCGAGCGCGCCGAGTCCGGCGCTGAGCGAGCCGAGCGCCACCCGTTCCCGGGAGTTCCGCCGGAAGTGCGCTGCCGCAGCGCAGAGGACCAACCCGCTCACCCGGTCCCGATGCCGCTGCCACACGAGCTGCGAGACGAGGGAGCCCATCGAGTAGCCGACCGGGACCACCCGGTCGATGCCCAGCACGTCGGCCAGCGCGACGACGTCGTCCGCGCAGTCCTCGAGGGTGAACCGGTCGGAACGGATGCCGCGTCCGTGCCAGCGCTGGTCCAGGACGACGACGCGCGCCTTCCGCGCGAGCTGTTCGATGGCCGGATACCAGGTCAACGCGCCGGTGCACGCCAGGGCGTGCAACAACACCAGCGTCGGCCGGCCGTCGCGGGCCCCGCCGGCCCCGGCATCGGTGTCGACGACGTAGGTGGCGCCGCGCCCCGGCAGTTCCACCATCGAGCCGGGCGGCAGGGTGCCGACCGGCGCGACCGCGCCCGTGATGTTGAGCATCGACTACCGCCTTCCCGATCCGAGGATCGGCCTGCGCCGCGCGCCGGGTCCGCCGGCAGGCGCCGTCGTCCGTTCTGGTCACCCTTGCCAAGAACCGACCGTCTGTCAACGGCCGATATCGGACGTCCCCCTCCGGTGGCCACGTAGAGTTTTCCCTTATGTCAGACACGACCGAGCCCGCCGCCGCCCCCGTACCGCTCCTGGTCCCGGCCGACGGAGTGCCGCCGGTGATCGAGACGGCGGACGGCGTCCGCGACGCCGCACGGCGCCTCGCTGCCGGCACCGGGCCGCTCGCCGTCGACGCCGAACGTGCTTCCGGATTCCGCTACTCCTCCCGCGCGTACCTCGTGCAGCTGCGGCGGGCCGGTGCAGGCACGTTCCTGCTCGATCCGATTCCGACCGTCGGCGACCTCACGCCGCTGGCCGAGGCGATCAACGACCTCGAATGGGTTCTGCATTCGGCCGATCAGGACCTGCCGTGTCTGGCCGAACTGGGCCTGAGGCCGGCCGCCCTCTTCGACACCGAGCTGGCCGGCCGGCTCGCGGGGTTCGAACGCGTCGGGCTCGCCGCGATCGTCGAACGCATGCTCGGATTCGAGCTGCGCAAGGGCCACGGCGCCGCCGACTGGTCCACCCGCCCGCTGCCGGACGCGTGGCTCAACTACGCGGCACTGGACGTCGAGGTCCTGCTGGAACTGCGCGACGCCATGGCGAAGGAGCTTGCCGCGCAGGACAAGTCGGAGTGGGCGGCGCAGGAGTTCGAGCACGTCCGGCTGGCCGGTCCGCCGCAACCCAAACCGGACCGCTGGCGCAGGACCTCACAGATCCACAGCCTCAAGAGCCCGCGACAGCTCGCCGCGGTCCGGGAACTGTGGACCGCTCGCGACGAGATCGCCCGCAAGCGCGACATCTCCCCCAGCCGCATCCTCCCCGACTCGGCGATCGTCACCGCCGCGAGCGCCGATCCCAAGAGCATCGAGACGCTGCGGGCTCTCCCGGTGTTCGGGGGGCCGCGCCAACGACGGTCGTCCCGCCTGTGGCTCGCGGCGCTCGAGCGGGCGCGCACGTTGCCCCAGAGCGAGCTGCCGCCGGTGACGCAGCCCTTCACCGGCCCGCCGCCGCCCAGCCGCTGGGCCAAGCGCGACCCCGAGGCGGCCGCGCGGCTGGCCGCCGCGAAGACGGCGATGGCCGAGCTCGGCGAGCGGGTCCGCGTGCCCGTCGAGAATCTGCTGAGCCCGGACCTGGTCCGACGAGTGTGCTGGACGCCGCCGAGCGACGGCACGCCCGCGGCGATCGACGCGGTCCTCGCGGACGCCGGCGCGCGCCCGTGGCAGCGGGAGCTGACGGTCCCGATCCTCGCGGAGGCCGTCAAGGCACAGCCCTGAGCGGCGCAAACCGACCAACTGGCGCCCCGCATGTTACTGGCGAGTAATTAGCGCTACAGTGGTGCGTGTCGGGTCATTGCACCCGCCGTGACCGCATCTTTCCCGCCAGGAGGAATCCAGCGTGGCTGCTTCCGCTAGTCAGAGAAACGTCGTCTTCGTCGACGGCATCCGCACGCCGTTCGGCAAGGCCGGCCCCAAGGGCATGTACGCCGAGACCCGCGCCGACGACCTGGTCGTCAAGGCCATCCGCGAGTTGCTGCGCCGCAATCCCCAGCTGGACCCCGCCAAGATCGACGAGGTCGCGATCGCCGCGACCACCCAGACCGGCGACCAGGGCCTGACGATCGGCCGCACGTCCGCGATCCTCGCGGGCCTGCCCGAGACGGTGCCCGGATTCGCGATCGACCGCATGTGCGCCGGTGCCATGACCGCCGTGACCACCACGGCCTCGGGCATCGGTTTCGGTCAGTACGACGTCGTCGTCGCCGGTGGCGTCGAGCACATGGGACGCCACCCGATGGGCGAGGGCGCCGATCCGAACCCGCGTTTCCTGGCCGATCGCCTGGTCGACCCGAGTGCGCTGGTGATGGGCAACACCGCCGAGAACCTGCACGACCGGTTCCCGTCGATCACCAAGGAGCGCACGGACGCCTACGCCGTGGCGTCGCAGAACAAGTACGAGGCCGCCAAGAAGGCCGGGTACATCGGCGACACGCTGGTGCCCGTCGCGACCCGCTCGGCGGCGGGCTGGGGCCTCGCCACCGAGGACGAGCCGCCGCGCCCCGGCACCACGCTCGAGGACCTCGCGAAGCTCAAGACCCCGTTCCGCCCGGCCGGCCGGATCACCGCCGGTAACGCCGCGGGCCTCAACGACGGCGCCACCGCCGCGATCCTCGCGGGCGAGGACACCGCCACCGAGCTGGGCCTGCCGATCGGCATGCGGATGGTCGGTTTCGCGTTCCAGGGCGTCGACCCGGCCGTCATGGGCATCGGCCCGGTCCCCGCGACCGAGAAGTTGCTGGCACGGACGGGCCTGAAGATCGAGGACATCGGACTGTTCGAGATCAACGAGGCGTTCGCCGTCCAGGTGCTCGCGTTCCTCGAGCACTTCGGCATCGCCGACGACGATCCGCGTGTCAACCAGTGGGGCGGCGCCATCGCGTGCGGCCACCCGCTCGCATCCTCGGGTGTGCGCCTGATGACGCAGCTCTCGCACCAGTTCGCCCAGAACCCCGACGTCCGCTACGGCCTGACCACGATGTGCATCGGTCTGGGCATGGGCGGATCCGTCATCTGGGAGAACCCCAACCATGCCGACTACGCTGCGTCGATCCAAGAGCCGGGAGCCAAGTAAATGACCGACATCGCAACCGCATTCGCCGACGAGGTCGTCACCAATGCCTACACCAAGCTGATCTCGGTCCCGGGCATCGACGGCCCGGTCGCGCTCATCACCCTCGACAACGGCTTCGATCACACCAAGCCGAACTCCTTCGGTCCGCGCGGACTGCAGTCGTTCGACAAGGCGCTCGACGAGGCCTTCGAGGCGAAGCCCGCGGCGATCGCCGTGACCGGCAAGCCGTTCATCTTCGCCGCCGGCGCCGACCTCAAGGGCGTCCCCTCGATCACCTCCCGCGAGCAGGGCCTCGAGCTCGGTCGCCTCGGCCACAAGGTGTTCCGCCGTCTGCGCGAGTCGTCGGTTCCGACGTTCGCGTTCGTCAACGGTGTCGCGCTCGGCGGCGGCCTCGAGGTGGGGCTGCACTGCCACTACCGCACCTACGCCGACAACGTCGGCGCCCTGGGGTTGCCCGAGGCGATGCTCGGTCTGGTGCCGGGCTGGGGTGGAACCCAGTTGCTGCCCAACCTGATCGGTCCGTCGAACGCGGTCACCGTCGCGATCGAGAACCCGCTCAACAACGGCAAGGTGATCAACGCGAAGAAGGCGCTCGAGCTCGGCATCGCCGATGTCGTGCTGGGGTCGGCCGACTTCATCGAGCAGTCCCTCGCGTGGGCGGCGCAGGTGGTCGCCGGTGACATCACCCCGGCGCGCCCGGAGATCGACCGCGGCGCCGGCTGGGACGAGGCCATCGCCCGCGCCAAGGCGATCGTCGAGGGCAAGACCAAGAACAACGCGCCCGGTGCGGTGCGCGCGGTGGAGCTGCTGGAGCTGGCCCGTGACACCGACATCACCGACGCGCAGTCCCTCGACGCCGGTTTCGCCGCCGAGGACGAGGCCCTGGCCGACCTGCTCATGACCGACGAGCTTCGCGCCGGGCTGTACGCGTTCGACCTGGTGAACAAGCGAGCCAAGCGGCCGGCCGGCGCGCCGGACAAGTCGTTGGCACGCAAGATCTCCGGTGTCGGCATCGTCGGTGCCGGCCTCATGGCCAGCCAGCTGGCGATGCTGTTCGTCAAGCAGCTCAAGGTGCCGGTGATCCTCACCGACATCGACCAGGAGCGCATCGACAAGGGCGTCGGCTACGTCCACGGCGAGATCGACAAGCTGCTCGCCAAGGGCCGCCTGTCCCCGGACGGCGCCAACCGGCTCAAGGCCCTGGTGACCGGCTCGCTCGACAAGGCCGCGTTCGCGAACACCGACTTCGTGATCGAGGCCGTGTTCGAGAACATGGACGTCAAGAAGAAGGTCTTCGCGGAGCTCGAAGAGCACGTCTCCCCCGAGACCGTGCTGGCCACCAACACGTCGTCGCTGTCGATCACCGAGATGGCCGCGGACCTGCAGCACCCGGAGCGGGTCGTGGGCTTCCACTTCTTCAACCCGGTCGCGGTGCTCCCGCTGCTCGAGGTCATCAAGGGCGAGAAGACCGACGACGCCACGCTCGCAACGGCATTCGCGACCGCGAAGGCGCTCAAGAAGTCGGCCGTCGGCTCTGCCGATCTGCCCGGCTTCGTGTTCAACCGCCTGCTCATCCGCGCATTGGGCGAGGTCATGAACGCGGTCGACGAGGGCACCCCGTTCGAGGTGGCCGACAACGCGATCGCAGAGCTCGGCATGCCGATGACCCCGTTCACGCTGCTCGCGCTCGTCGGTCCGGCCATCGCGCTGCACACCGGTGAGACCCTCCACGCCGCGTACCCGGAACGGTTCAAGCCGTCGCCGGGGCTCGAGGCGATCGTCGAGGCTCGCAAGCCCGGCGTGTGGACGTGGACCGACCAGGGCCAGGTCGTCGATCCCGAGGTCGCGGAGCTCTGGCAGCAGGGCGACAACCCGTCGACGTCCGAGGAGGTGCTGGAGCGCACCCGGCGCGCGTTCGCCGAGGAGATCCGGATCATGCTGGACGAGGGCGTCGTCGCCGCTCCCGAGGACATCGACCTGTGCCTGATCCTGGGCGGTGGGTTCGGCTTCTGGAACGGCGGCATCACGCCGTACCTGGACCGCACCGGCACCTCGGAGGCCGTGAACGGTGCGCCGTTCCTGGCCAAGGGTGTCGCGAGCGTCTGATCCCCCAGCGTCGCCGAGAGGAGCGCGTCCCCCGCGGGGTGCGCTCCTCTCGGCGTATCACGACACCGTCACCCTCGTGTCGGCGAGCGCGGACTGCATGATCTGCGGGAGACCGAGAAGTGGACGGTGTGTCTCGAGTTGCGTCTCGTAGGGCACTCTCAGGTCGGATTCCAGTCGGGGCCAGTCCGTTTCGACGAGAGTCCGGTATTTCGGCAGCAGCTCCGCGGTGATGTAGTTCCATCGATCGTCGTACACCGACCAGTTCCAGGCCGGCAACGGAGTGGTCAGCGTCGCCGTGCGGCCGTCCGGCAGGGGTGAGCCGACCTCGATCGGGCGGTAGGACCGCGGCGGCACCACGCCGGCCACCGACGGTGATCCGGCCACCGTCGCCAGATACGTGACCGCGCGGCCGACCGCACCCTTGTACGCGCGCACCTCGTCCCACTGCCGACGGATGATCACCCCCTGCTCCCGTTGCAGCAGCACGGCGTTCCCGCTCGCGATCCGATCCGGGTGCCCCGACGCGATGTCGCGCCAGGCCGCCATGACGTCCTCACCGAAGAGTCCCGCGCGCTGCATCTCCGCGAGGGCGGGGAGCCCGGCCGTGACGTAGGCGTGGTGCATCGGCATGAGGTCCGAGAAGATGTTCTTCTGCATCACCAGAATCGCGCCGAGGATGAAATGCAGGTCGTCGCCGGTGATGTCGCTGGCGGCGTCGGCGAGTGCCCGCAGGCCGTCCGGGAGCGACTCGACCATGGCCGGTCCCGCCACGTCGCGAGCGGCCGCCACCACTGCCCGCGCCGACTGCTGGATCGCCGGAAGATCGTAGGCGTCGGTCACGAGTTCGAAATCGATGAGCCCGCCGCCGAAGTCGGCGCCGACCAGGCCGCCCATCCCGGCCCACTGCAGTTCGCGGTGCGCCAGCTGCAGGTCCTCGTAGTAGCGGTAGGACTTGGCCAGATTCTCCCGATTGGCGGCCACCCCGGCGCGGGGGTCCCACGTGGCCAGGTCGATCCCCGCGGCGCCGGTGGCCTCGACCAGCCAGTACTGGTACAGCAGCGCCTGGTAGGCGTGCGGATCCGCGCCCCCGGACCGGGCCGCGTCGAGCACGTCGGCAAGGATCGCCCGGTCGGTGGGTAGCTGCGGAGCGACACCCCCCGGGCCGTGCGCCGCATCCCGGTTGCTCATCGGCACGTTCAGGTACTGGTCGATGCGCGCCGGTGCGGCGACCGCGGGCATCGACACGCCACCGGCCAGCAGCAGCGCCGTCACCGCCAGCACCCCGGTGAGGTCGACCACCCGCGCGCGCAGGATTCGGAAGGTCGGAAAGCCGGCGTTCATGGCGCTCCCTGGGCTCGTGGAACGGGGCACCCCGACATGCTCGATCTGCCGCGACCATACTCAGCCGCCGGTCCGACCGAGAGAAGATCGTCGATACTCGCCACCAGGGGATTTCCCGATCGGCGCAATGGGGACGAGTACGGCCCCGGCGGGCGGCCACGGTCTACACCCACCGTCCTCGCGCAGGGCGCCGCTAGGTTAGGCTCACCTTCTACCCGACCGTGAAGGAGCTCATCGGTGTTCGCTCTCACCACCCGCCGCAAGGTCGCGACGGCCGTTGCCGCCCTGAGCGCGACGGCCCTGCTGGCGTCGTGCTCGTCGTCCGACTCGGACTCGTCGTCGGCAGCCCCGTCCGACGGCGCCTTCCCGGTGACGATCGCGAACACGTTCGGCTCCACCACGATCGACACGGCCCCGGAGCGGATCGTCACCCTCGGCTGGAACGCCGAGGACATCGTCTACGCGCTCGGCGGGACCCCGGTCGGGATGCCGAAGAACTCCTACGGCGCCGAGCCGAACGGTGTCATGCCGTGGCTGACGGACAAGTTCGACGCGAGTGCCACCACGCTCCTCGACGCGACCGCGTCGACCCCCGTCGAGGCGATCGCCGCGCTCGGCCCGGACGCGATCCTGGCTCCGTACGAGGGCTTCGATCAGGCCACCTACGGCCAGCTGTCGGCGCTCGCACCGACCGTCGCGTACCCGGGCAAGGCGTGGCAGACGAGCTGGCAGGACCAGACCACCATCATCGGGCAGGCCATGGGCAAGTCCGACGACGCCGCCCGCCTCATCGACAGCATGGACACGATGCTCGCCGACACCGCGGCCGCGCACCCCGAGTTCGCCGGCAAGACACTGTCGGTGATCAACCTCGACACCACCAACGGACAGGTGAACGTCTACAAACCGACCGACCCGCGGGTGCAGGTTCTCACCCAGCTCGGTTTCGTGGACTCGCCCGGCGTCGAGAAGATCGCTGCGGACAGCGATCCCGACAGCTTCTTCGCCACGATCTCCGCCGAGCGTCTGGGCGAGGTGGACGCCGACGTCGTGATCGCGTTCGTCCCGGACGACGCCGAGGCCGCGAAGAACCCGACGTACACGTCGCTCGGAGCCGTCCAGCGGGGCAGCGCCGTCACCCTGTCCGACACCCAGGTGATCGCCGGCCTGAGCCGCACCGGGGTGCTCGCCACCCCGTGGGTGATCGACAAGATCACGCCGCAGTTGTCGGAGGCAGCGAAGAAGGCCGTGTGATCGGCGGGCGCGCAGCGCGTTCCGCCTGATCCCCGCAGCCCGCGGATTCGGCGTAGCGTGCCGCCTGAAGGATATTTCGGACGGAGTCACCTATGTCGAACCTCGACACCACCGGCCAGCCCTCGGCCGCACGCGCGGCCGTCGGTCTGGCCGTGCTGTTCTCGTCGGCCGCCGCACTCGGCGGCTTCCTCTTCGGCTACGACACCGCCGTCATCAACGGTGCAGTCGGCGCGATCCGCGACCGCTACGACATCGGTGCCGGCGCAACCGGACTGTCGGTGTCGCTCACGCTGCTCGGCGCCGCGCTCGGCGCGTGGGTCGCGGGCAGCATCGCCGACCGGCTCGGCCGCATCCGGGTGATGCAGATCGCGGCGGTCCTCTTCGTGATCGGCGCGTTGGGATCGGCCTTCCCCTTCGGCATCGTCGACCTCACGCTCTGGCGTGTCGTGGGCGGTGTCGCAGTCGGTTTCGCGTCGGTGATCGCTCCCGCCTACATCGCGGAGATCGCCCCGGCCGCGATCCGGGGCCGACTCGGCTCCATGTACCAGCTCGCGATCGTGCTGGGCATCGCCATCTCGCAGCTGGTCAACTACGCGATCTCGTCGTCCGCCGGCGGCGGGCGCGGCGAACTCATGGGCATCGAGGCGTGGCAGTGGATGCTCGCGGTCGAGGCCGTGCCCGCAGTGCTCTATCTCGTCATGACGTTCACGATTCCGGAGTCGCCCCGTCACCTCGTGCGCTCCGGCCGCGAGGACGAGGCACGCACGATCATCGGCGAACTCGAGGGCGGCGACCCGGAGGTCGTCTCCAACCGGATCGCGGAGATCCGGGCGTCGCTGGGAGCCGAGCGCCGCGGGGTCGGCGTGCGAGCGTTGTTCTCCAAGTCCACCGGCGTCGCCGCGCTCGTGTGGGTGGGAATGGCGTTGGCCGCGCTGCAGCAGTTCGTCGGCATCAACGTGATCTTCTACTACTCCAGCACGCTGTGGCAGGCGGTCGGTTTCGGCGAGGACCGCTCGCTGCTCATCAGCGTCGTCAGTGCGCTCGTCAACATCGTCGGTACGTTCGTCGCGATCGCGGTCATCGACCGGATCGGACGCAAGCCGTTGCTGCTGATCGGGTCGGTGGGAATGGCGGTCTCGCTCGGGACCGCGGCGGTCTGTTTCCACTCGGCAACGATCACCCGCAACGAGGTCGGCGAGTCGGTCGCGACGCTGTCCGGCGCCAATGGCACGGTCGCGCTCGTGGCGGCCAACGCGTTCGTGTTCTTCTTCGCGCTGTCGTGGGGACCGGTCGTGTGGGTCCTCATCAGCGAACTGTTCCCCAATCGGGTCCGCGCCGCGGCGGTCGGCATCGCGACCGCGTCGAACTGGGTCGCCAACTTCCTGGTGTCGGCCACCTTCCCGTCGCTCGCGGACTGGAACCTCTCGCTCACCTACGGTGGTTACGCCGTGATGGCCCTCGTCTCGATCGTCTTCGTGGCCCGTTTCGTCACAGAGACGCGCGGACGCACCCTCGAGGAGGCCGGCTGAGTCACGACCAGCGCGCGGGTCGGGTGAGTGCGGCCGGCAGCGCGGTCCGTGCGTCGCCTCGGGCCGCGTTCACCTGGAACTGAGTGAGGAACAACGCATCCGAGAGGTCGGCACCGCGCAGGTCGGCGCCGCGCAGATCCGCTCCGATCAGGTCCGCGAGGCGCAGGTCGGCGCGCCGCAGATCGGCGCCGATCAGCCACGCCCCGCGCAGGTTCGCCCCGCGCAGGTCGCGGCCGGCCATCGCGGCACCGATCAGATCGGCTCCGCGATGGTTGCGCCGCCGTCCCGGGGCCGAGGCCCGCACCGCTTCGCTGGCCGCCAGCAGCAGCCGGTTCACCCGCTCGCGGTGGCCCGCCACGTCCAGGCCGGCCAGCGTCGCGGCGTCGGAGTCGGTGAGCGCGGCCGTCTCGGTCCGCAACCGCGCGAGATCGGAGTGCACCCGCCGGGCGGCGCCGAGCCGCAGCGCTTCGTCCAGATACCACAGCAGCTCGTGCAACTGCCGCATCACCGCGAACGCGTCGAACATGCGGTGCGCCGTCGCGGGGTTCCGGCGCCAGTCCCGTCCGGCGAACGTCTGCTGTGAGACCTTCTGACCGGCCCCGAAACAGTCGTAGACCGTGCACCCCGCGTACCCGCGCTCGCGCAGCCCCGAGTGGATCCCGCACCGGAAGTCGGCCAGCAGGTTGGTACAGGGCACCCCCCCGGCCTTGTCCACGGCGAAGTCGCTCGACGCCGCGAACGGTAACGCCACACAACACAGCCCGAAACAGCTCGCGCACTGCGAGACCAGTTCGGGCGACACGATCGGCTCCGGCACCGAGTCCTCCTGACGGAACGAGGGATGATCATTTCCCCACGAACGGGACCATGCGCGCAAATCAATTGTCGGACAGTGCTGCTCGCGACGACCGATCCGGGCGCCCGCGCGTCGGGCGGTTGACGGTCGCGAACGGACCGGCCGACACTGGTCGTGCACCCCCGCACCGGGCGCCGCTCCACCGCCCGGGCGCCGGGGCCCACCCACCCGGTCGGAGGAACCGCCATGCGAGTCGACCTCGAGCGAACCCATCTCTGGATCGTCGGCGGTGGCATCGCCGGGATGGCCGCCGCGGCGTTCGCGATCCGCGACGCCGGGGTGCCGGGTGAGCACGTGCACATCCTCGAGCAGCTCGACGTCGAGGGCGGTTCGCTCGACGGCGCCCGCTCCCCCGCGGTCACCGACGGCTGGGTCACCCGCGGCGGACGGATGCTCGAGGAGGAGGCCTACCGGTGCACCTGGGATCTGTTCGACTCCATCCCGTCCCTCGACGATCCGGACATCAGCGTCCGGCAGGAGATCGTCGACTTCAACGAGAAGGTGCGAACGAACGACAAAGCGCGGCTGATCGATTCGCGGCACCGGATCATCGACGCGTCCGAGCTCGGCCTGGGCAACCGGGACCGACTCGAGATGATGCGGCTGCTGGGGCTGCCCGAACGAGCGCTCGGGGCACGGCGGATCGACGAGATGTTCGGCGCGCACTTCTTCACCACCAACTTCTGGCAGATGTGGCGCACCACGTTCGCGTTCCAGCACTGGCACTCGGCGGCCGAGCTACGGCGCTACTTCCTGCGGTTCGTCCAGGAGTTTCCCCGGATCCACACGCTCTCGGGAGTGCGTCGAACGGTCTACAACCAGTACGACTCGATGGTCGTGCCGCTGCAGCGCTGGATGTGGACGCGCGGCGTCGACGTGCGGTTCGCCACCCGGGTCGTCGACATCGACTTCGCACCCGCCGGCCAGCCCCGGCGCGCGATCCGCCTGCACGTCGACAACGCGCAGGGCACGTCGACGATCGATCTGGGTGAGCACGATTTCCTGTTCGCGACCCTCGGATCGATCACGGCGGACACCACGTACGGCGGCAACGACGACGTGCCGCCGCTGATCCGCGACCGGGCCGACAAGAGTTGGTCGCTGTGGGAGCAGATCGCCGGAAAGGCACCGGATTTCGGCCGACCCAACACGTTCTACGGCAACATCGACGAGAACAAGTGGGAGTCGTTCACGCTCACGATGCGCGGCGACACGCTGCTGCGCCGGATCACCGAGTACACCGGCAACGAGCCCGGAACCGGCGCGCTGACAACCTGGTTCGAGTCGGGTTGGCACCTGTCGACGGTGGTCCCGTACCAACCGCACTTCCCCCAGCAACCGAGGGACGTCCGCACCCTGTGGGGGTACGGATTCGACATCGACAACGAGGGCGACTACGTGCGGAAGAAGATGTCGCAGGCGACCGGGAAGGAGATCCTCACCGAGTTGATCCACCAGTACGGATTCGAGGACATCCTCGACGAGGTCCTCGCCACCACCGACGTCACGACCGTGATGATGCCGTACGCCTCGGCCCTGTTCAGCCGGCGCGTGCCGGAGGACCGTCCCCGGGTGGTCCCCGACGGCGCCCGGAACTTCGCGTTCCTCGGCCAATTCACGTCCCTGCCCGAGGATGTGGTCTTCACCGTCGAGTACTCGGTGCACGGCGCGATGCACGCCGTCTACACGCTGCTGGGCGTGGACCGGCCGATCCCGCCGATTTACCACGGCCTCCTGGACCCGAAGGTCGGTGTCGGCGCTCTCGAGGCGGCGTTCCGGTGACAGCCGCTACCCGACGCTCGGGTTCGACTCGTCCACGCCCTTGCCGAGCCCGCCGCTGGTGTCGGAGCGGTCGAGACCCACGACCCAGCCGGTGACCTGGCGGGTGATGTCCTGCGCCGTCAGCCCCAGGTCGCGATGCACCTGCTCGCGCGAGGCGTGATCGAGGAACTGTTGCGGCACACCGAGATCCCGGCACGGAACGTCCACCCCGGACGCGCGCAACGCCGCCGACACCGTCGAGCCGATTCCCCCGTGCAGGCCGCTGTCCTCGAGCGTGACGACCATTCGGAAGTTCTCGGCGAGCTTGACGAGCGACTCGGGCACCGGCAGCACCCACCGCGGATCGATCACCGCGGCGGTGATGCCGTGCTGCGACAGCCGCTGCGCGGCCTCCATCGCGACGGACGCGAACGACCCGACCGCCACGAACAGCACGTCGCCGTGGTCGCCCTCGGGCATCTGCAGGACGTCCACCACCCCGTCGAGCCGCCGCGCGGCGGGAATGTCCTCGCCGACGGCGCCCTTGGGGAAGCGGATGACGGTCGGGCCGTCGTCGACCGCGAGCGCCTCGCGCAGTTCCTCCCGCAACGTGGCGGCGTCGCGCGGCGCGGCCACCCGGATCCCCGGCACGATGCCGAGCAGCGACAGGTCCCACATGCCGTTGTGGCTGGCGCCGTCGGCACCGGTGACACCGGACCGGTCGAGCACGATCGTCACCGGCTGCTTCAACAGCGCGACGTCCATGAGTAGTTGATCGAACGCGCGGTTGAGGAACGTCGAGTAGATGGCCACGACGGGATGCATCCCCCCGAGCGCCAGCCCGGCTGCGGAGGTGACCGCGTGCTGCTCGGCGATGCCGACGTCGAACATCCGCTCCGGGAATCGTTCCCCGAACGCCGTGAGTCCGGTCGGCCCCGGCATGGCCGCAGTGATCGCGACGACGTCATCGCGGTTCGCGGCCTGCTCGATCAGTTCGGCCGAGAACACCGACGTCCAGTCGGGGGCCGAGGTGCTGCGCGCCCGGCCGGTGAGCGGGTCGATCACTCCCGTCGCGTGCATCTGGTCGGCTACGTGGTTCTCCGCGGGTGCGTAGCCCATGCCCTTGCGGGTGACGGCGTGCACGATCACCGGCCCACCGAACGCCTTCGCCCGGCGCAGCGCCGATTCCATCGCGGCCTCGTCGTGGCCGTCGACCGGACCGAGGTACTTGACCCCGAGATCGGTGAACATCACCTGCGGGCTGACGGCGTCCTTGAGGCCGGCCTTCATCCCGTGCAGCAGCTGGTACGCGGCGCGTCCCACCCACGGCATCCGCTTGACCATCCGGCGGCCGTTGTCGAGCATCCGCTCGTAGCCGGGCTGCAGCCGCAGGGACGCGAGGTGATCCGCCAGTCCGCCGATCGTGGGCGCGTAGGAGCGACCGTTGTCGTTGACGACGATGACCACCGAGCGGTCCTTGCCCGCGGCGATGTTGTTGAGAGCCTCCCAGCACATGCCGCCGGTGAGCGCGCCGTCGCCGACCACCGCCACGACGTGGCGATCGCGTCGACCGGACAGCTCGAACGCCTTGGCCAGGCCGTCTGCGTACGACAGCGCCGCCGACGCGTGCGACGACTCGACCCAGTCGTGCTCGCTCTCGGCGCGCGACGGGTAGCCGGACAGGCCGCCCTGCTTGCGCAGCGAATCGAACGCATCCTTGCGCCCGGTGAGGATCTTGTGCACGTAGGCCTGATGACCGGTGTCGAAGATGATCGGATCGGTCGGCGAATCGAACACCCGGTGCAGCGCGAGCGTCAGTTCGACGACGCCCAGGTTGGGGCCGAGGTGGCCCCCGGTGGCGGACACCTTCTGGACCAGGAACTCGCGGATCTCCGCGGCGAGTTCCTTCATCTCCGCGGCATCGAGCCGACGCAGATCGTCAGGCGTCTGAATGCGGGCAAGGACACCCAACGAGATCGCTCCCTCCGGCAGGTTCACGGGCTGTCGCGTGACAACCCGGCAAGTCTACGGCCGTCGGACGACGGGCTGCGCGGCACCGGGGGTCGGTGCGCACATACCGTCCGAACACACATCCCAGACTGTCCGCTCATCCTACTGTTGCTCCATGGGGAACGTCGTCGACGACTTGGTCACGCAGGTGTTCGAGACGGTCCGCGCCGACCGCGGCGGCGCGGTCGCCGACTACATACCCGAACTCGCGGCGGTGGACCCCGACCTGTTCGGAATCGTGGTCGCGACCGGCGACGGACATCTCTACGAGGTGGGCGACACCGCGGCGGCGTTCAGCATCCAGTCGATCTCCAAACCCTTCACGTACGCGCTGGCGCTCGCCGACCGCGGAGTGGAAGCGGTTGCGGAGAAGATCGACCTCGAGCCCTCCGGGGAGCCGTTCAACGAGATCAGTCTCGATCCCGGCACCGAGCGGCCTCGCAACCCGATGATCAATGCGGGAGCGATCACGGCCGCCTCGCTGGTCGCCGGGTCCGATCCGCAGAACCGCTTCGCACGTATCCGGTCGCTGTACTCGCGTTGCGCCGGCCGGCAGCTGCACCTCGACGAGGCGGTCTACACGTCCGAGGCCCGGACCGGGCACCGCAATCGCGCGATCGGCTACATGCTGCGCTCGTTCGACGTCGTGACGGGCGACCCCGACGAGGCCGTGGACCTGTACTTCCGGCAGTGCTCGATCGACGTCACGTGCCGCGACCTGGCGATGATGGCGGTCACGCTCGCCAACAACGGCACCCACCCGCACACGCGGGACCGGGTACTCGATCCGTCCCTGGTCGAGCGCGTGCTCAGCGTGATGACCACGTGCGGGATGTACGACTCCGCGGGCGAGTGGGTCACCGACGTCGGGCTCCCCGCCAAGAGCGGGGTGGGCGGCGGGGTGCTCGCCGTCCTGCCCGGGCAGCTGGGCATCGCCGTGTATTCGCCCCGGCTGAACCGCCACGGCAACAGCGTCCGCGGCGTCCGCGCGTGCCGGGAACTGTCCCGCATCCTGGAGCTGCACTTCCTGCACGTCACCCGCGCGGCCCGCTCGGCCATCCGGGCCCGGTACACCGTCGCGGCGGTGCGGTCCCGCACCCGCCGCAGCGAGGCCGAACAGAACGCGCTCGACACGTTCGGTGACCGCGGCCGCATCTTCGAACTGCACGGCGACCTGCTGTTCACCGGGGCCGAGACCGCGGTCCGGGAGATCGAGCGCGAGCGGGACGACCTCGAGGCGGTCGTGGTCGACGTCCGCCGCGTCGACGAGGTCAGCGACATCGCCCGGCGCATGTTCGAGGCGCTCGCGGCCGACCTCGTGGCGGCCGGGTGCCGGACCGCGCTGGTGGACCCCGACGGGGTGTTCGGGCACACCGTGTCGAGCCTGACCGCGGAGGATCCGCAGGGCCGGGTGTTCGTCGACGCGGACACGGCGACGCGCTGGTGCGAGGAGGTGCTGTTGAACCGCCACTGCGTCGCCGAGCGGCCTCCCGACTCGATCACCCTCGAAGAGCATCCGCTGCTGTCCGACCTCACCTCCGAGCAGTTCGAACGGTTCACCGACGAACTCGAACCGCGCACGGCGGCGCGCGGCGAGGTCATCGCCCGGCGCGGCGGCCCGGCGTCGGGCATTCACCTGATCCTGTCCGGGCGGGCGAGCACGACGGTGACGGGCGAGGACGGCACGGTGCACCGCATCACCACGCTCGGCGCCGGAATGTCCTTCGGCGAGATGCCCACGCTGCTCGGCTCGACGTACCTCAACGACGTCCGCGCCGACACCACCGTCACCATGGCGGTCCTGTCCCCGGCGGGGTTCGCGCGGCTCACCGCCATCGCACCGGAGGTCAAGTCGGCGATCCTCGAACGGCTCGCCGCGGTGGCCTACGGCCAGTTGGAGATGCTGCTGAGCACGTTCGAGCAGCGCGGCCGGATCTGACTCCCCGGCGGTTTCAGGAGACCGGCAGCGAGCGCGCGGGGCCGCCGAACACGAGCCGGCGCACGGTGAAGCGGCCACGATCGGGGTCGTACGGCCGGTACGCGAGGTACACCGCGGCGTGGCCGAGCCAGTGCAGCCAGAGCAGCAACCGGATGCGGGCGCTCATCACCCCGTGCCGCTCGTACGTGTTCGCCCCGGCGGCGACGTAGCGCGTGAACTCCCGCGGCGGTGTCGCGGCGCGGCGCGGGGACAACTCGACGAACATCTCGGTCAGCTGCGCGATCTGGATCTTCCGCCGGACCGCACACAGCGCCAGATCGACGTCCTCGTGGACGTCCAGTTCCGAACTGGTGGCCTCGCGCACTGCTTCCCACGTGGATCGGCGGATCGCCATGTTGGCGCCGTGCAGGTTCGCGATCCGCATTCCGCCGCCGAGCTTGCCGCGGCCGACCATCCATCGGACGTATCGGCCCTTGAGCGCGCGGTAGGGCGAGTCGTACGAGTTGTTGAGGCCGCACACCGCACCCACGTCCCGGTTCTCGGCACGGCCGAGGAAGTCCAGGACCGCGCGCGCCCAGCCCGGCCCGATCTGGGTGTCGGCGTCGATGCGGCCCAGCACGTCCCCGGTCGCGGCGTCGAAGCCGGTGTTGCGGGCATGCACCGCGCCCGGCACCGGTTCCCGCACCACCCGGACGAACGGATGCTCGGCGGCCACCTTCTCGACGATCTCGACGGTGCGGTCGGTCGAGTTGTTGTCGACGACCACGATCTCGTGGATGTCGTCCTTCTGGCCGATCAGGGCGTCGAGGCAGGCACCGATGTAGTTCTCCTCGTCGAAGACGGGCACGACCACGGACAGGGTGAGTTCGGAAGGCACTCTCCGTGTATACGGGACAGTCCGTTCGTACTCAACGCGAGCTCTGCGGGAATCGCGGCGCCGGCCGGGTGCGAGCGGTCGGCGAAATCGATTGCGCGGGGTCGGGCGATCCGACAGGCTGAAACGACGATCGCGTTGTGCCATCGACCACACCACCACCGGGGACCTGATGAAACCTGACAGCGCACTGGCCATCCACACCACCGGACTGATCAAACGGTTCGGCTCGAACACCGCCGTCGACGGCGTCGACCTGGCGGTCCCGACCGGCGGCGTGTACGGCGTGCTCGGCCCCAACGGCGCCGGGAAGACGACCACGATCCGCATGCTCGCGACCCTGCTCCCGATCGACGGCGGCTCCGCGCGCGTGCTCGGGCACGATGTCACCGCCGAGCCCGAGACCGTGCGCAGCAAGGTGTCGCTCACCGGGCAGTTCGCGTCGCTCGACGAGGATCTCACCGGCGTCGAGAACCTGCTGCTGCTCGGGCGCCTGTACGGCTACTCGCGCGCTGCGGCCCGTTCCCGCTGCGAACAGCTGCTGGACGCGTTCGGGCTCCGGGACGCGGGCGGACGGCAGGTCAAGACGTACTCCGGCGGGATGCGGCGGCGCATCGACATCGCCGCCAGCATCATCGTCACCCCCGAACTGATCTTCCTCGACGAGCCCACCACCGGCCTCGACCCGCGCAGTCGCAACCAGGTGTGGGAGATCGTCCGCGCGCTCGTCGCGGGCGGCACCACCGTGCTGCTCACGACGCAGTACCTCGACGAGGCCGACCAGCTCGCCGACCGGATCGCCGTCATCGACCACGGCAAGGTCATCGCCGAGGGCACCACCGGCGAGCTCAAGGCGTCGGTCGGATCGGGGGCACTGCACGTCCGCGTGGCCGAGCCCGCACGGCGCGCCGACGCCGCCGTCACGCTCGAGCGCGCCCTCGGGGTGCCGGTGACGCTGGAATCCGATCCGGCGGCGCTCACCGCCCGGATCGCCGACCCGCAGCGGGTCGCGCGCGCCCTGGCCGCGCTCGACGACGAGAACCTCGCGGTCACGACGTTCGCCCTGGGCCAGCCGAGCCTCGACGAGGTGTTCCTGGCGCTGACCGGGCACGGCGCCGAGTCGACCGACGACACCGACACCTTCCAGGAGACCGCGTCATGACCGACACCATCACCACCTCGGCCCGGAGCGTCGGCGACGTCCTGCAGATGCCGGGTCCCCGCCCGGCACGGCCCAACGCGTTGTCGACGTCCCTGTCGTTCGGCTGGCGGGCGCTGCTGAAGATCAAGCACGTGCCCGAGCAACTGTTCGACGTGACCATGTTCCCGATCATGTTCACGTTGATGTTCACGTTCCTGTTCGGAGGTGCGCTCGCGGGTTCGACCGGCGCCTACGTGCAGTTCCTGATTCCGGGCATCCTCGTGCAGACCGTCGTCATGATCACGATGTACACGGGTCTGACGCTCAACAAGGACATCGAGAAGGGCGTGTTCGACCGGTTCCGGTCGTTGCCGATCTGGCGCCCCTCACCGCTCGTGGGCGCGTTGTTCGGCGACATCGTCCGCTACACCATCGCGTCGGTGATCGTGCTCGTCCTGGGGCTGATCCTCGGGTTCCGGCCGGCCGGCGGCGTGCCCGGGGTGGTCGTCTCGGTGCTGCTGCTCCTGCTGTTCTCGTTCAGCCTGTCGTGGGTGTGGACGATGTTCGCGATGCTCCTGCGCACCGAGCAGGCCGTCATGGGCGTGTCGATGTTCATCTTGTTCCCGCTCACCTTCGCCAGCAACATCTTCGTCGATCCGTCGACGATGCCCGGCTGGCTCCAGGCCTTCGTCGAGGTCAATCCCATCAGCCACCTGGTGACCACGCTACGGTCACTGTCCGAGGGCTCGTTCGAGTTCGGTCAGCTCTCCGTCGTGCTGATGTGGTGTGCCGGGTTCATCGTCGTGTTCGGCCCGCTGACGATGCGGCTGTACAACCGCAAGACCTAGGCGTCCGCTCGGCGGCACCCGAGCACCGGACACGACAGTGGCTCGCAACCGTCGGTTGCGGGCCACTGTGGTGTCGAAGGTGCGGAAGTTTCTTCCTACGCCTTGGCCTCCTCGACGACCGCCTCGGCCGCCGTGTCGTCCTCCGGCTTCTGGATGTCGATCGTCTTCCGCAGCGGGGTGTTGGGAACGAAGATCACACACACCAGCGTGATCAGCGCGACGATCGCGGCGATCGTGAACAGCAGACCGGTCGCGTCACCGTAGGCGCCGCGGACGATCTCCGCGATGGGCCCCGGAAGTGCGTTCAGGTCCAGGTTCCCGCCGCTGCCGGGCGAGTGCGTGTCGATGCCGACCTTCGCGAATCCCTCGGCCGACAGCGTCGTGACGCGGGTGGCCAGGACCGAGCCCAGGACCGACACGCCGATCGCGCCGCCGAACGTCCGGAAGAAGGCGACCGAACTACTCGCTGCACCGATGTTGTGCACGCTCACGGTGTTCTGCACGGCCAGCACGAGGTTCTGCATCAGGCTGCCGACGCCGACGCCGACGATGGCGATGTACACGCCGATGAGCCACAGGCTCGTCTCGTGGTCGATCGTGCCGAGCAACCCGAACCCGATGACGAGCAGCACCGCACCGCCGATGATGAACGGCTTCCACTTACCGAACCGTGAGATGAGCTGGCCGGAGACCACCGAGGAGACCAGCATGCCCATCACCATCGGGATGGTCAGCACACCGGCGATCGTCGGGGTGTGCCCGCGGGCGGTCTGGAAGTACTGGCCCAGGAACGTCGTGGCGCCGAACATGCCGACACCGACCGCGATGGAGGCGATGATGGCCAGGCCCGTGGTCCGCTCGGTGATGATGGCGAGCGGGATGATCGGCGATTTCACCTTGGATTCGACGATCACGGTCGCGATCAGCAGCAGGACGCCGGCACCGACGTACAGTGCCGATTCCTTCGAGATCCAGTCGTAGTAGTCGGCCTTGCCGGCGAACGACACCCAGATCAGCAGGACGCTGACGCCGGCGGTCAGCAGCGTCGCACCCAGCCAGTCGATGGAGACGTCGGACTTGCGCTCGGTGGCGATGTGCAGCGTGCGCTGCAGCAGGAACAGGGCGATCACGGCGATCGGCACGCACACGAAGAAGCACCAGCGCCACCCCAGCGGGCTGTCGACGATGACGCCGCCGAGGATCGGGCCACCCGACATCGACACGGCCATCGCGGCACCCATGTAGCCGGAGTACCGACCGCGGTCGCGCGGCGGGATGATGCTGCCGATGATCGCGACCACCAGGGCGGTCAGGCCGCCCATGCCGATGCCCTGCACCACGCGGGCGGCCAGCAGAACCGGCACGTTGTGCGCGAAACCGGCGATGACCGAACCGATCACGAAGATCACGATCGACGTCTGGACGAGAATCTTCTTGTTGAACAGGTCGGCGAGCTTGCCCCAGATGGGGGTGGACGCCGCGTTGGCCAGCAGCGCGGTGGTGATCACCCACGCGTACTGGGTCTGGTTGCCCTTCAGGTCGCCGATGATCGTCGGCAGCGCCGTCGAGACGATCGTCGAACTGAGTAGCGCCGTGAACAGCGCCGCGATGAGGCCGGCAAGGACCTCGAGAATCTGGCGATGGGTCATCGCCTCGTCACCGGTGCCTGCCCGGCTCTCCCCCACTGGTGTCGTCATCGAAGTGCTCTCCCACATTGATCGGCTGTTAGAGACAAGGATTCGGAGCGTGGTGTCAGGGTGTCGGTGAGGCGCTCGATCGTGGTCAACGCGACCGCCGCCTCCTCCTGGCTCCAGCCACCGAGCAGGTCCCGTAGTCGCGCCGACCTGCCCTCCTTGGTGGTGTGCAGTACCTCGTGCCCCTTCTCCGAGACCTGGACACGGAATGCCCGTTTGTCGTCCGGGTCCGGATGTCGTTCGACGAGTCCGGCGTCGACCAACTCGGTCATCTGCCGGCTGAGCGCCGATTGGCTCACGCACAGAGCCGACGCGAGCTCGTTCTGTCGGCACGAGCCACGTGCCGACAGCGCCACGAGCACGACGACGAGCGCCGGCGCAATCGGATCGTCCGCCGCACTCGCGAGCGCGTTCCTCAAGGAACGGCCGAAGAGAAAGATGGCGTCGACCAGGGCCTGCGCGGTATCGGCCTGAACAGCCATCGGATACCCCGAATCCTCGAATGGTCCCAAGTGAATTACTTGCAGAACGCAACTATAGACATAGTTGCGTACGTCAAGCAATTACTTCGCAAAACCGACATACCGAACTTCGAGGGTTTTGACCTGCGGAAACGTCGATCTCGTCGCATGGCACTGTGGCGAGATCCACTCCCGGGGGCTCAGCGCGTCAGCAGCGCGAGGCTCTCCAAGTGGTGTGTGAGGGGGAAGGCGTCGAAGGCTCGGACCTGGGCGAGCCGGAAGCCGTGCTCCCGGTACAGCGCCACGTCCCGGGCGAACGACGCCGGGTCACACCCGATGTGCACGATCCGCTCCGCACCCGCCGCCGCGACCGCGGCCACGACGTCGCGGCCGGCGCCGGCCCGCGGCGGGTCGAGCACCACCACCTCGGGCGCCGGCAGCTCGGCCAGAGCGTGTTCGACCCGGGCGGCGTGCAGGTGCACCTGCGGCAGGTCTGCCAGCGCGGCCGCGCCCTCCGCGGCCGCGCGCCGGGAGAACTCGACGGAATCGACACGACCGGTGGGGCCCACCTGGTCGGCCAGCGTGGCCGCGAACACGCCGACGCCGCCGTACAGATCCCACACACGCGCACCGGCCGATGCCTGCGCCCACTCCCCGACCACCGACGAGTACGTCGCGGCGGCGCCGCGGTGAGCCTGCCAGAAGCCGGTCGCCGACAGCGTCCACTGCCGGTCGGCGACCCGCTCGACGGCCCGTCCGGACCCGATGACGACCCGCTCGGCGCGGCTGCCCGCGGCCGCTGCCCGACGGGCGGTCGCCCCGCGGCGACCCGGGCTGCGGCGCCCGGTCCGGGACACCTTGGGCGGCGCAATCTCCACCACGTGCCGCTCGCCGGCGGCGTCCAGCACCACCTGCACCTCGGCGCCGGGCTGCCAGGTCCGGTCCGCCAGACCGCTGTAGGCGTCCGGCTCGATCTGCGGGCAGGCCAGAAAGGTCTCGATGTCGGTGCTGCGGAAGTGGTGGAATCCCGGACGTCCCGCGGAGTCGACCGCGAGCCGCACCCGCGAGCGCCAGCCCGTCCCGTTCCCCGTGCCGGGCAGTTCCTCGACGGCGACGTCCATGTCGAGGCCTGCGACGCGGCGCAACTGCTCGGCGACGACCGACGACTTCATCGCCCGCTGCGCCGCGAGGGTCGCATGGGAGTAGTCGCAGCAACCGCCGCCGCCCGGACCCGAGATGGGACACAGCGGCGCCACGCGATCGGCGGACGCCTCGAGGATCTCGACGGCGTCGGCGCGGCAGAACGATCCGCCACGGTCCTCGGTGACGACCGCGACGACCTTCTCCCCCGGCAGCCCGTGCCGGACGAAGAGCACGCGCCCCTCGTGACGCGCGACACAGAAGCCGCCGTGGCCGGGATTGCCCAGCACCACCTCGAGCCGGCGTCCGGCCCAGTTCTCACTCACCTACCGGTCACTTGCCTTCCACATCGAATCCACGCCGGGTCGCGCCGGGCGCGTTGTCGACCCTTTCACGCTTGACCCGTTCGGACGAACTCAGCTGCCACGGCACACTCGTGACCATCACCCCGGGCTGGAACAGCAGCCGGCTCTTGAGGCGCAGCGCACTCTGGTTGTGGAGCAGCTGCTCCCACCAGTGTCCGACGACGTACTCGGGGATGAACACCGTCACGACGTCCCGGGGCGAATCGCGGCGCACCCGCCGCACGTATTCGAGCACCGGCTTCGTGATCTCGCGGTACGGGGATTCGATCACCTTGAGCGGCACGGTGATGTCGCTCTTCTCCCATTCCCGCACGAGTGCGCGGGTATCCGGCTCGTCGACGTTCACGGTGACGGCCTCGAGCGTGTCGGGCCGCGTGGCGCGTGCGTAGGCCAGCGCCCGCATCGTGGGCATGTGCATCTTGGAGACCAGCACGATCGAGTGGGTCCGGCTCGGCAGCACGCCGTCCCACTCCTGATCGTCGAGCTCGGCGGCGACACCGTCGTAGTGGCGGCGGATCGACTTCATCACGATGAAGATCGCGATCATCGCGACGATCGCGATCCACGCGCCGGCCGCGAACTTGGTGAGCAGCACGATCACCAGCACGGCGCCGGTCATCGCCAGCCCGATCGAGTTGATCACCCGCGAGCGCTTCATCCGATTGCGTTGCGCGGGATCGGTCTCCGAGCGCAGGTGCCGGGTCCAGTGCCGGATCATGCCGGTCTGGCTGAGCACGAACGAGACGAACACGCCGACGATGTAGAGCTGGATCAGTTTGGTGACCTCGGCGCCGAAGACGACGACGAAGGCCATGGCGGCACCCGAGAGGAACAGGATGCCGTTGCTGAACGCCAACCGGTCACCGCGAGTGTGCAGCTGACGGGGCAGGTATCGATCCTGCGCGAGGACGGACGCCAGCACCGGGAACCCGTTGAACGCGGTGTTCGCCGCGAGCACCAGGATGAGTGCGGTCACGATCGCGATGAAGAAGAATCCCACCGGGAAGCCCGAGAACACCGCCTCGGCGAGCTGGGCGATCAGCGTCTTCTGGTGGTAGCCCTCCGGCGCCCCGACGAGCTGGGTGGCCGGGTCGTGCGCGTAGACGATGCCGATCTTCTGGGCCAGGACGATGATGCCCATCAGCAGCGTGATGGCGAAGGTACCCAGCAGCAGCAGCGTCGTGGCGGCGTTGCGCGACTTGGGCTTCCGGAACGCCGGGACACCGTTGCTGATCGCCTCGACACCGGTCAGGGCCGCGCAGCCGGACGAGAACGCACGGGCGATCAGGAACGCGAAGGCGATGCCGTACAGGTGCGAGTCCTCGGCGTTGAGCTCGAACGACGACGACTCGGCGTGGACGTCGTCCCCGAACGCGTAGATCCGGACGAAGCCCCACACGAGCATGAGCAGCATGCCGACGATGAAGGCGTAGGTCGGGATCGCGAATGCGGTTCCGGACTCGCGGATCCCGCGCAGGTTGATCGCGGTCAACAGCGCGATCGCGGCGACCGCGAACAGCACCTTGTGCTCGGCGACGAACGGCACGGCGGACCCGATGTTCGACGCGGCCGAGGAGATCGACACCGCCACCGTGAGCACGTAGTCGACCATCAGCGCGCTGCCGACGGTCAACCCGGCGTTGGGCCCGATGTTGACGGTGGCCACCTCGTAGTCCCCGCCCCCGGAGGGATAGGCGTGCACGTTCTGCCGGTAGCTGGCGACGACCACCGCCATGACCACGGCGACGGCCAGGCCGATCCACGGGGTGTAGGCGTAGGCGGAGATGCCGGCGACCGACAACACCAGGAAGATTTCTTCCGGTGCGTAGGCGACCGACGACATCGCGTCCGACGCGAACACCGGGAGCGCGATCCGCTTGGGGAGAAGCGTGTGCCCGAGCTTGTCGCTACGGAACGGTCGCCCCAGAATCAGCCGCTTCGCAGCGGTGGAAACCTTCGACACCGCCAAAGCGTAAGCCGTCCGGACGCAACGCAGGCAGCAGGGCGGCGTCGTGGGCGATTTTTCCGATTCCTTGCTCCGCGTCCGACCCCGCCGCCACCGCTGTGCCCGCTCCGACGATTCGCGCTGTACGGTTCGATTCGACGCCGACGGCACCCCGTCGGCCGCTGCGCAAGGAACGGAGTGCCGGGTGTACGTAGTCGTCATGGGGTGTGGCCGCGTCGGCTCGTCCCTCGCTACCGCACTGAGCCGGATCGGCCACGAGGTGGCCGTCATCGATCGCGACCCCAGTGCCTTCCTCCGCCTGGGCCCCGACTTCTCCGGCCACACCGTCGTGGGCATGGGCTTCGACCGGGACGTGCTCGTCCGCGCCGGCATCGAGCGGGCGCAGGCCTTCGCCGCCGTGTCGTCCGGCGACAACTCCAACATCATCTCCGCGCGGGTCTCGCGCGAGACGTTCGGCGTCGAGCGTGTCGTCGCCCGCATCTACGACGCCAAGCGCGCCGCCGTCTACGAGCGCCTCGGCATCCCGACGATCGCGACCGTGCCGTGGACCACCGACCGCTTCATGCTGGCACTGGCCCAGGACGACCAGATGGCGAAATGGCGGGATCCCTCGGGCACCGTCGTCGTCACCGAGTTGTCGCTGCACGAGGACTGGGTCGGGCGCAGCATCACCGAACTCGAGGCCGCGACGTCGTCGCGGGTGTCGTTCGTCATCCGCTTCGGCTCCGGCATCCTGCCCGACCGCAAGACCGTCATCCAGGCGCAGGACCAGGTGTACGTCGCGGCCGTCTCGGGGACCGTCGCCGAGGCCGTGGCCCTCGCCGGCAACCCGCCGCCGTCCGACGACTGATCTCGCGCCGCTCATGTCCCCCTTCTCGATCGACTACCCGATTGGATGCCTCCGATGAGAGTGGCCATCGCAGGAGCCGGCGCCGTAGGCCGCTCCATCGCCCGTGAGCTCGTCCGCAGCGACCACCACGTCATGCTGCTCGAGCGCAAGCTCGAGCACGTCGAACCCGAGGTCATCCCCCAGGCCGAGTGGGTGCACGCCGACGCGTGCGAGCTGAGCCTGCTCGAGGCGGCGCACCTGGAGACGTACGACGTCGTGATCGCCGCGACCGGCGACGACAAGGCCAACATCGTGCTGAGCCTGCTCGCCAAGACGGAGTTCGGCGCGCCCCGCGTCGTGGCCCGGGTCAACGACCCCCGCAACGAATGGCTGTTCGACGACTCGTGGGGCGTCGACGTCGCCGTGTCGACCCCCCGGATGCTCGCCTCGCTCGTCGAGGAAGCGGTCACGGTCGGCGACCTGGTGCGTTTGATGACGTTCCGTCAGGGGCAGGCGAACCTCGTCGAGATCACCCTGCCCGACGACACCGGTCTGGCGGGCAAGCCGGTCCGCAAGATCCGGCTTCCGCGCGACGTCGCGCTGGTGACGATCCTGCGCGGCGGCCGGGTGATCGTGCCGCAGCCGGACGACCCGCTCGAGGGCGGCGACGAGCTGCTGTTCGTCGCGGCCGTCGAGGTCGAGGACGAGCTACGCGCCGCGGTCGACATCTGAACCGGGGTCGACCTCACCGGTCGTACCGGGTTCGAGTTCGGCCGGGTCCGGCGCGGGCTCGACGATCCGGTCCGCCCGGCGCACGGCCCACACGGTCACCAGCAGCGCGAGGCCGGTGAGCGGCCACCCCATGCCGATGCGGGAAACGGCCAGCCAGCCCGTCTGGTCCGCGTCGTAGAGCTGGGACTGGACGAGGTAGCGGGCACCGAACACCAGCGCCCACGCGACGGTCGCGATGTCGTACGCGCGGACGGCCCCCGGGTGTGCGCGCCACGCGTTGCGGTGCCCGTTGAGGTAACCCCAGGCCACACCCACGAGGGGGCGGCGCACGACGATCGAGAGCACGAAGACGGCGGCGTACACGAGGCTGGTGTAGATGCCGAAGAGGAAGTACCCCTTGGCATCACCGGTCCGGTATGCGATGAACGCGCACACGCCCACACCCAGGAAGCCGGAGATCGCGGGCTGGATGGCGCCGCGCCGGACGACGCGCCACACCAGGATGGCCGCGGCGACGCCGAGCGCGATCCACACGGCCGGGGCCAGGCCCCAGATGCTGTTCGCCGGAACGAAGGCGATGATCGGCAGCGTCGAGTAGACCAGCCCACTGAGGCCCCCGAGCTGCTCGAGGATCGTCTGCTGCTTCGTTTCGGTCACGCGACGAGAGTGCCACATCCGGGACGCGGGCGTCCCGAGCAGGGCTCGGCGGTCAGGATTCGCCGCGAAGCTCGTAGTACGGGTTGAAGATGACCTTCTGGCCGTCGCTGTCCCCCACGCGACCACGCACCAGCAGGGTCTTGCCGGGCTCGATGCCCGGAATGCGCCGGCGGCCGATCCACACCAGCGTGACCGGGTCGGTGCCGTCGAAGAACTCGGCCCGGACGCTGGCGTTGGCGGCCTTGGGACACGCCTCGACGCTACGCAACCGGCCGAGCATCGTGACTTCTTCGCCGCGCGTGCAGTCGCAGGCCCGCGTGGCGCCCGAGGCCTGCGCCGTCTCCACCATCTCCTCGGCATCGAGCTGCTCGAGATCCTCGGTGAGTTTGCGAGTCAGCCGACGAAAGTAACCTGCGGCGGCGGGGGCCATAGCGCGCTCCTGGACAACTGGCAGCGCGGGATGCGCTGCACGGTAAGACTTCACGAGGGCTGTCGGGGCCCTTCTCGGTGGATCTGATGGTCTATCTGTTGGTCACTGTAACCCCAAAGTGACCTGACAACCACAGCCGTGTGGTGTCGGCCTCCACCCGACCGGGCAAGATCGACTCATGCAACAGCGCACGTGGCCCGCTTCGGCCGTCGTCCTTCCCGGAACCGGCTCCGACGCAAACTTCGCCGATCGCGCCTTCCGAACGGCATTGGCGCAGGTCGGAGTGGATACGGTCGCGGTCGAACCCGACCCGCGCCGGGTGGTCGGCAGCTATCGGGACGCCATGGATCGGGCGGCCGACCGCCACGGGCGGATCGTCGTCGGCGGGGTGTCGATCGGCGCGGCCGTCGCGCTCGAGTGGGCGTGTGCGAATCCCGACCGGGTGGCGGCGGTGCTGGCCGCGCTGCCCGCGTGGACGGGTTCGCCGGTCGACGCACCGGCTGCCGCGAGCGCCGTCTTCACCGCGACGCAGCTGCGCGCCCACGGACTCGACGCCGTCACCGCCGAGATGACGGCGTCGAGTCCGCCGTGGCTCGCCGACGAGCTGGCCCGGTCGTGGCGCGCGCAGTGGCCGGATCTGCCGTCCGCGCTGGAGGAAGCGGCCGCGTACCACGCCCCGGGTACCGACATGCTCGCCGGCCTGCGCGTGCCCGTCGGAGTGGCTGCCGCGGTGGACGACGCCGTCCACCCGCTGACGGTGGCGAAGGAGTGGACGGCCGCGTTGCCGCGCGCGGCGATGTGCGAATTGACGCTCGACGAGATCGGTGCCGATCCGGCTGCACTGGGCAGGGCGACCCTCACCGCTCTCGAGCGCGTCCTCTGACGGCGGCCGACGGGGCGCCGTCCGCCGTCAGCCGAAGAGGCGACCGGTGGCCGTCGCGGTGGCGACCAGCCGGTCGCGTTCGTCAGTGGTGCGGTGGCGATGTGCACGGGCCTGCGCCTCTCGTACGGGTGCGGTTCGGTGTGATGTCCGAGCCTGCGTAGGAGAGGGCGCGGTGTCGATTACCCCGGAGGTAACGGCCGCCGCGCGGAGCTACAGTCCGAGCTGCTGCATCGCCGACCCGGACTCGCCGCGCCGCGGCGGCTCCGACCCGTTCGACGACGGCGGCTGAGGCTGCGTCTGCTGCTGCGCTCCCTGTGGGGCGTCCTGCTGCTGGGCCGCCTGTTGCGCGGCAGCCTGCTGCTGGGCCAGCTGCTGCTGGTGGGCCGCCATGAGCTGTTCGACGAGGACCTGCGGCAGCACGATCGGCAGCGGCGTCCGCACCGGATGCGGCTCGGTACCGCGCTTGACGATGGTGCCGCGCAGGACGGCCCGGGCGATCTCGACGAGCGGCGACCCTGCCGCGACGTTGCCGGTCGGGCCGGCGACGACACAGCGGACCATCCAGCGGGCCCCGTCGACGCCGATGAACCGCAGATCCGCGTTGGGGGTCACGCCGAGCACCTCGCGCCCCCACGGTCCGCTCTCGACACTGACCTCGGCGTTGTCGCCGCGCAGCGAGTCGGCCAACTCGGAGGCCACCTCGCGCCACTGGCCGGGAGACTTGGGCGCCGTGTACGCCGAGACGGTGATACGCCCGAACTGGGTGACCAGGTGCACCGCCTGGGGCGCACCCTCCTGGGACATCTCGACCTGCAGCTGGGCGCCGTCCGGAATCGGCAGCAGCACCGAGCCCAGGTCGAGCCGGCCGGACGCCAGCTCCGCCTCGTCCTCGTCCAGCTCACTCACGTCGTACGGGCCGCCGTCGACGGCGCCCACGGGCGTGTCGAGCGCGGCGTCCTCGTCCACGTCCCGGTCGACCTCCGAGCCGGCCTCGACCGGTTCGACGGCCGATTCCGGCGCGGCCTCGTTCTTCTTGCGACGTCCGAACATGCGATCAGGCCCCTTCCCTCGGCAGCCGCGTCAACTCGTGCGGGCGGCCTTCCGTACCGTCGACATCCTGATCGGCATTGTGCGCCACGAGACTCTCGTGCCCACCACTGGACCCGTAACCACCTGCGCCGCGGGCGGTTTCGTCGAGAGAATCGACCTCCACGAAGTCGACGAGCTCCACCTTCTGCACCACCAGCTGCGCGATGCGGTCCCCGCGCCGCAGCACGATGGGACTCTCGAGGTCGTGGTTGATCAGGCAGACCTTGATCTCACCGCGGTAGCCGGCGTCGATGGTGCCGGGCGTGTTCACGACGGACAGACCGGTCTTGGCGGCCAGTCCGGACCGCGGGTGCACGAGGCCCACCGTCCCGATCGGTAGTGCGACCGCGATACCCGTCCCGACCAGAACACGGCGTCCGGGTTCGATGGTCACGTCGGTCGTGGTGCACAGGTCGACTCCGGCGTCGCCGTGGTGTGCCCGCTGGGGCAACGGGATACCGGGGTCCAGTCGCTTCAGCGCGATGGCAGGAAGATCGCTCACGTGCACCGAGACTACTCTGGAACCGTGCCCGAATCGTCTCAGCCCGCAGCAACCACCGACACCCGAGCGCCGATCTACTCCGAGCGTCTCTGGGTCCCGTTGTGGTGGTGGCCCGCCGGTTTGCTCATCGCCGGTCTGCTCGCCGCGGAGATCCACATGGGATCTCCCGGTGTCCGCGCCTGGCTCCCGTACGTCCTGCTGTTCCCGTTCCCGGTGTGGGCGCTGCTGTGGGTGTCGCGTGTTCGCGTGGAGGTGTTCGACGGCCCGGACGCCGAACTGAGAGTCGGCCGGGCCCATCTGCCGCTGTCGGTGGTCGCTCGGACCGCGGCGATTCCGCCGTCGGCGAAGAGCGCCGCCCTCGGTCGTCAACTCGATCCGGCGGCATTCGTTCAGAATCGGTCGTGGGTCAAGGACACCGTCCTGATCGTCCTCGACGATCCCGAGGACCCCACACCGTATTGGTTGGTCAGCACGAGGCGGCCAGCGGAGTTGCTGGCCGCCATCGGCCGCGGGACTGCCTCCGGCGGCTAGTCCGTCATCTGCGCCGTCGGCGTCAGGCGGCGCAGTCCATGCAGATCATGACGCCGTTCTCCTCACTCGCGAGACGGCTGCGGTGGTGCACCAGGAAGCAGCTCGCACAGGTGAACTCGTCCGCCTGCTTGGGCACCACCCGTACCGACAGTTCCTCGCCCGAGAGGTCCGCACCGGGGAGTTCGAACGACTCCGCGGTGTCGGACTCGTCGACGTCGACGACCGCCGACTGCGCCTCGTTGCGTCGTGCCTTCAGTTCTTCGAGTGAATCCTCCGAAACCTCGTCGGTTTCGGACCGCCTGGGTGCGTCGTAGTCGGTAGCCATTTCCTCTTCCCCTCGTCCTCTTGCGTGTATCCCCGGTATCCGGGCCTCCGAAACCGATCGGTGACGGCGATCCACGGAAACCGACAGTGGTGTAGATCCATTCCTGTGGCAGTGACAACGCCTCAGGTCACCGGAAAGTGCCCGGACCAGCTAGCCGAACACATGACCTACACCTCACTTCTGTTTCCTCCGGACCCTCACGAAATCGTGTGTTCTCACGACTGGGGCCGCCAGACAATAGCCGACGCATCGACGAAAGTGGCAACCGAACCGGACACCGCCGAAAAGTGTCCGACAATCGTCACCGCGTCCAGAGCAACTCGAGACACTCCTGCGCCGGCCATGTGACGGACGGCTGCGGGGCAGGGATCTACAGTTGGCGGCGGGACGGACGCGGCCGGGGCAATCGTGGCCGGAACCACACCGATCCTTTTCCTTGCCTCCCCGCGGGCCCCGATCCCGCGCGCCCGATCGAAAGGTCGACACACCGTGGTTTCACTGATCACCGATGGGAGTTCGACCGACGCCGGCGGCCGCCCGTTCCGCCGCCGCCGCGCCGTCCCGGTGATCGCGTTGATCGCTGTCCTCGCCGTTCTCGGCGGCGTGCTGTGGGTGCGGATCCTGACCGAGCCCGAGGCGTACGCGACGACGGTGGACTGCAATCCACCGGTCATGCCCAAGGCGCCGGATGCGCCCACCCCACAGCCACCCGGGGAGGTGATGAGCCGGGACACCCTGCTCGACGTCCAGCCGGCCCCGCTGTCGGCGACCAAGGTGCGCGTCTTCAACGCGAACGGTGAGCGTGGCCAGGCCGCCGACGTGGCCACGCAGCTGCGCGACTACGGCTTCGCCAGCGCGCCGGACGTCCAGGTGGGCAACGATCCCGTCTACGTCGACCAGAACCTGCAGTGCCACGGTCAGATCCGGTTCGGCGCGGCAGGCACGGCGGCCGCGAGCGCGCTCTGGCTGGTGGCGCCGTGCGCCGAGCTGGTCCAGGACGCACGCCCCGACGACACCGTCGACCTCGCGCTCGGCACGTACTTCGCGAAGAGCATCACGCCCAACGCCGACGCCGAGGAGGTGCTCAGCGCGCTGAAGGACGCGGTCCCGAGCAGCACGCCCGCGCCCCTCGACCCGGGGTTGCTGAGCGCCGCTCGCACCGCCCGCTGCTGAGCGGGTCGGCCGCCCGGCTCAGCGGATCGGGTCGAACCCGCCCACGGACCGGAAGACCGCCTCGAATTCGTCGGCGATTCCCGGTGCCATCGCGATCACGACGGCTCCCGCGTCGCCGCGGGTGTCCGGCGCCGGCACGTGCACCCGCGCTCCCGCCTCCTGCGCGATGAGCGCACCGGCCGCCCAGTCCCACGGATTGAGCCCGTGCTCGAAATGCGCGTCCACCCGGCCGGACGCCACCATGCACAGGTCCAGCGCCGCGGACCCGATGCGGCGGATGTCGCGGACGTGCGGCAGCAACGCACCGATCAGCCGGCCCTGTTGCCGCCGCCGTTCGGCGTCGTACGCGAACCCCGTCGCGAGCAGCGTGAAGGACGCGTCGGTCACCGGGTTGCACGACAGCACACCGGAACTGCCGTCGGCGCCCGTGTAGGACGCGCCCTCGCCCACCGCCGCC
This sequence comes from Rhodococcus sp. SGAir0479, assembly GCF_005484805.1. Taxonomy (NCBI): domain Bacteria; kingdom Bacillati; phylum Actinomycetota; class Actinomycetes; order Mycobacteriales; family Nocardiaceae; genus Rhodococcus; species Rhodococcus sp. SGAir0479. Next base: position 1,268,519 of record NZ_CP039432.1, on the reverse strand, counting down.
GAGTACGTGACCCCGGCCGCGACGTCGACGACCGCTCCGGCCACCGAGATCCCGTCCACCTGCGCCGCGACCGACACCGCGTAGGCGGGGATGCCGTACAGGAAGTTCACGGTGCCGTCGATCGGATCGACCACCCACCGCACGCCCTCGACGGCCTCGTCGCCCCCGCCCTCCTCGCCCAGGATGCCGTCGTGCGGCCGCAGGTACGCCAGGCGCGCCCGAACGAAGTGCTCGGCCTCGGTGTCGACGACGGTCACGGGGTCGGTGGGCGTGGACTTGCTCCGGACCGCAGAGTCCTCGGAGGCCGCAGCGTTCTCGGAGTCCCCGGCGTTCGCAGCGTCCCCGGTATTCCCGGCGTCCGAGCCGCGGCGCGGCGCCCCCATCTCGCCGAACACCTCGGGTCGGCGCTCGCGCACGAGCGCGGCGGCCGCCTCCGCGACGGTCACCGCCACCTCCCGGAGGACGACGGGATCGGTCGGGACGGATCGGCCTGCGGTGGAACTGTCGGTGGCACGCATGCCTGTATCGCACCACATCCGCGCGGCCCCTCACCACCGGTACCGCGAAGCCGAACGGACCGCGACCCACTACTGTTTCGGCGCAGACGGTCATCTCGCGGAAGGGGACGATTGTGGGCGCACTGGGGTTCGGTGTGGACGTCGGAGGAAGCGGTATCAAGGGCGCGATCGTCGACCTCGACACCGGGGAGTTGGTCGAGGACCGCATCAAGATCGAGACACCCAGGCCCGCCACCCCGGACGCCGTCGCGGCAACGGTGGCGGAGATCGTCGCCCGCGCGCAGTGGGACGGGCCGGTCGGTGTCACGCTGCCGGCCGTCGTGACCGCCGGGGTCGCGCGCACGGCCGCGAACATCGACCCGTCGTGGATCGGGACCGATGCCCGCAGCATCCTGTCGACCGCGCTCGGTGGCCGCGACGTCACCGTCCTCAACGACGCGGACGCCGCCGGGCTGGCGGAGTACCGCTACGGCGCCGGGCGGGACGTGAACGGGCTCGTCGTCCTGCTGACGTTCGGGACCGGCATCGGCTCGGCCGTCATCCACCGGGGGGTGCTGCTGCCCAACACCGAGTTCGGCCACATGGAGGTCGACGGCAAGGAGGCCGAGCACCGCGCCGCGTCGTCCGTGAAGGACACCGAGGGCCTGTCCTACAAGGAGTGGGCGGCGGAGGTCAGCCGGGTGCTCTGCCGCTTCGAGGATCTGTTGTGGCCGGATCTGTTCATCGCCGGCGGCGGCATCAGCCGCAAGCACGAGAAGTGGATCCCCCGTCTGGAGAACCGCACCCCGGTCGTGCCGGCTGCGCTGCTCAACACCGCGGGGATCGTCGGCGCCGCTCTCGTCGCCGCGAACCCGCAGGAAACGGGCATCGCTCCGTAACAATTTCCGAGCTGTCGTTACAATGGATGGCGGCCGGCTGTGAGTCGGCGAAATCCGACAGACCTCTCCGCCGGAAATCCACTCTGGCGTGACGCCGCACGACACCGTCACGAAAGGGCGTACGTGGCAGCCACCGATACGCGTCAGACCGCCGACTCCACACCCGAGTCTGCGACTCCTGCATCCACTGCCGAGGCGACTACCGGTAGCGCGCCCGCCGCCAAGAAGGCCCCTGCGAAGAAGGCCGCCGCCAAGAAGGCACCTGCCAAGAAGGCCGCGGCCAAGAAGGCACCCGCGAAGAAGGCGGTCAAGAAGACCACCGCGAAGAAGACCACCAAGAAGGCCACCAGCAAGGCCAAGGGTGGCGAGGACATCGTCGAGGACGACGACATCGACATTGCCGACATCGACGTCGCCGCCGGCGACCTCGTGGAGGAAGAAGTCGAGGACGTCGTCGTCGAGGAAGACGAGGAGACCGCCGAGCCGTCCGAGAAGGACAAGGCGTCCGGCGACTTCGTCTGGGACGAGGAGGAATCCGAGGCCCTGCGGCAGGCCCGTAAGGACGCCGAGCTCACCGCGTCCGCCGACTCGGTGCGCGCGTACCTCAAGCAGATCGGCAAGGTCGCGCTCCTCAACGCCGAGGAGGAGGTCGAACTCGCCAAGCGCATCGAGGCCGGCCTGTTCGCGACGTTCAAGATGACGGAGATGGCCGAGAAGGGCGAGAAGCCCTCCCCCGCCGACCGCCGGAACCTGAACTGGATCACCCGCGACGGCAACCGCGCCAAGAACCACCTGCTCGAGGCGAACCTGCGCCTCGTGGTCTCGCTGGCCAAGCGGTACACAGGCCGCGGCATGGCGTTCCTGGACCTCATCCAGGAAGGCAACCTCGGTCTGATCCGCGCGGTCGAGAAGTTCGATTACACCAAGGGCTACAAGTTCTCGACGTACGCCACGTGGTGGATCCGCCAGGCGATCACCCGCGCGATGGCCGACCAGGCCCGCACGATCCGCATCCCCGTCCACATGGTCGAGGTCATCAACAAGCTGGGCCGTATCCAGCGTGAGCTGCTGCAGGACCTGGGCCGCGAGCCCACCCCGGAGGAGCTCGCGAAGGAAATGGACATCACGCCCGAGAAGGTGCTGGAGATCCAGCAGTACGCGCGTGAACCCATCTCGCTGGATCAGACCATCGGCGACGAGGGTGACAGCCAGCTCGGCGACTTCATCGAGGACTCCGAGGCCGTCGTCGCCGTCGACGCCGTGAGCTTCACGCTGCTGCAGGATCAGCTGCAGTCGGTGCTCGAGACGCTGTCCGAGCGCGAGGCCGGCGTGGTGCGTCTGCGCTTCGGTCTCACCGACGGCCAGCCGCGCACTTTAGACGAGATCGGCCAGGTGTACGGCGTCACCCGCGAGCGCATCCGTCAGATCGAGTCCAAGACGATGTCGAAGCTGCGCCACCCGTCACGTTCGCAGGTACTGCGGGACTACCTGGACTAGCACGCCGGCTGCATCTGCGCCCCGGCCCGCACCATGCGGGTCGGGGCGCAGTTCTGTCCGGGGGCGGTGCCGTCGTGTCGGACCCGGCCCGCCCCGGTCAGCTGGTGAGGAAGGGATCCTTGGGGGCGCCTTCCTCGTCGGGGCGCGGACGTCGTTGCAGCCACCGCACGAACGGCTCGGCGACGCGCGCGCCGACGGGCCCCAGCACGGCCATCAGCAGCACGTACGCGGTCGCGAGAGCGGCCAGCTCGCCCTCGACGGCGCCCGCCGACACCGCGAGTCCGGCGATGACGATCGAGAATTCGCCACGCGCGATCAGGGCGGCGCCGGCGCGCGCCCGGCCCATGACGCCGATACCCTGCCGGCGCGCCGCCCACCAGCCCGTGAGCACCTTGGTGGCGGTCGTGACGACGGCCAGACCGACGGCGGGCAGCAGAACCGGCGGAATCGACGTCGGATCGGTGTTGAGTCCGAAGACGACGAAGAACATCGCGGCGAACAGGTCCCGCAGCGGCTCGAGCAGGCGGGTGGCATTGCGCGCGGTGGAGCCGGAGATCGCGATACCGAGCAGGAACGCCCCGACCGCAGCGGACACCTGCAGCGACGACGCGAGTCCGGCCACCAGGAGCGCGGCGCCGAGCAGCTTCAGCAGGAACACCTCGCGGTCGGTGCTGTCGACCAGCGAGGAGACGACGTTGCCGTAGCGCAGCGCCACGACCAGGACGACGGTGATGACCGCGAACGAGATCCCCACCGCCTGCAGGCCGCCGAGGAAGCTCACGCCCGCGAGGACGGCGGTGAGGATCGGCAGGTAGACCGCCATCGCGAGATCCTCGAACACGAGAATCGACAGGACGACGGGGGTCTCGCGGTTACCGAGCCGACCGAGATCGCCGAGAACTTTCGCAATGATGCCGGACGACGAGATGTAGGTGACACCGCCCAGCGTGAGGGCACCCACCGGGCCCCACCCGAGCGCGAACGCCAGGATCGCGCCGGGCGCGGCGTTGAGCGCGACGTCGACGATGCCGGCCAGCCACGATCGGCGCAGTCCGGTGACCAGCTCGGACGCGGTGTACTCGAGTCCGAGCAGCAACAGCAGCAGCACGACACCGATCTCGCTCGCGAGATGGCTGAACTCCCCGATGTCGCCGAGTTGAATGAAGCCGCCCTGGCCGAAGCACAGTCCGCCGATCAGGTAGAGCGGGATCGGGGACATGCCGATGCGACCGGCGAGACGACCGAGAACGCCGAGCGCGAAGAAGACAGCGCCGAGTTCGACGAGTGCCAGTGCAGTTCCGCTCACGTGATCGCGGTACCCGGATCAGCCGTGCGCGAGGATCTTGGCGGCCTGTTCGAGGCCTTCCTGCGTGCCCACGGCGACCAGGAGATCACCCTCGGTGAACAGGAAGTCCGGGTTGGGCGAGGGGGCGATCTGCCCCGCCCGCATCACCGCCACGACGGAGACCCCGGTCCGGGTGCGCATCGCGGTCTCGCCCAGCGTCCGACCGTCCCACGGCGAGTTCTCGGTGATCGGCAACTGCCGGGTGCTGATGCCGGGCAGGTCCCGATGCTCCTCGCGCAGCTGTGCGACCAGCTGCGGGGCACCGAGCAGATTGGCCAGCACCGAGGCCTCCTCGGTATCGAGCGGGATCGACGCCATGCAGGCGTCGGGGTCGTCGACCTTGGAGACGATGAGATCGGTGCGGCCGTCGCGGTGCGTGACCACCCCGATGCGTCGACCCGTCGCGAGCGCGAAATCCTTGCGGACTCCGATACCCGGCAGCGGCGTCACTTCCACGTTCATGGCTCAACGGTAGCGCCACGCACCGTCACTCCACCACGGACGCCCCCGTCGGCTGCCTCACCCGAGCGGAGGGAAGGCTCCGGAGGGGTCGGGGAGGTAGTCCTGCACCCGCACCACCGCTGCCACCGGCAACGGTCCGTACAGGTGCGGGAACCGCATGGATGCCGGGTCGGAGGGCACGCCGGGCTCCCACCGGACCTCGTCGCTCAGCCGGGCCGGGTCCAGCTCCAGCAGTACCAGGTCCCGCCGTCCGGCGAACAGCCGATTGGCGGGCAGGTGCACCTGGGCGGGCGTCGACAAGTGCACGAACCCGTCGGCCGCGAATCCGTCCGGGACCCGCACACCGTCGCGCTGCGCGGCCCGCCACTCCTCGCGCGAGCACATGTGCAGCAGTCGGTCACCGGTTCCCGGCGTCGCGTCGGACATGCACCCTCCTCCTCGTCGGCAGCTTCCCGAACCGGCGGGAAACGTCAGCTGTGAGCGAACACCCGCCTCGCCCCGAGGGCCATCGTCCGAGATCAGGGGCCTCACTGTAAGAGACGACACACCCGGGGGCAATCGGGAACAACCCGAGCAAGTCGAACGTCTGACAGAGTGGACCTACCGCGTCACCCCCGACGCGGCGGAAGACCCCAGGCGTCGGGTGCGAGCCCGCAGCCAGTTCGGAGGAGTCATGCCCGGAACCCTGACCAGTCCCCCGTTGACCGCTGCCGACCGTTGCGACCGGTGCAGCGCAGCAGCCCGCGTGCGCGCAGTGCTCGAAAGCGGAGGAGAGCTTCTCTTCTGCCAGCATCACGCGAACGAGCACGCCGATCGCCTTCGCGAGATGAACGCGACCATCGTCAGCGACTCCGAAGCGACGGTGTAGCGGGTCAGCACACCGGGCGGACGACAACCGTCCCTCGTCCCGAAGCGGGCGACCACCTGGAGGTGGTCGCCCGCTTCGGCGTTTCCGGGACGGCTCACCACTGGCGGAGCATCGCGATGCGGTCGGTGAGCTGTTCGACGGTCGCGATGGCCGTGGGCGGGCCGCCGCACATGCGGCGCAGGTCGCCGTGGATGACGCCGTGGGGCTTGCCGGTGCGGTGGTGGTGCATCGCGACCAGCGAATTCAGTTCGCGGCGCAGGTTGGCCAGCTGTCCGGCCGCGGCGACCCGCTCGGTCACGGTCTGCGGTACCGGCTGCGGCACCGGTGCCGGTTCGGCCGCGGGCTTGTCCAACTGCTTCTGCTGGCGCTGGCGGAGCAGGGCCCGCATCTGTTCGGCGTCGAGCAGGCCCGGCAGGCCCAGGTAGTCGGCCTCCTCGTCCGATCCGGAGAACGTCGCGGTACCGAAGGACGATCCGTCGTAGATGACCTGGTCCAGTTCGGCATCGGCGCCGAGCGAGGTGAACGCCTTCTCCTCCTCGCCGGGTTCGTCCTTCTGCTTGTTCGCGTCGGCCAGCAGGTCGTCGTCGAGGCCGTCCTTCTCGCGGTGCGGCTTGCCGAGGATGTGGTCGCGCTGGGCCTCGAGCTGGCTCGCCAGGTCCAGCAGGACCGGCACGGACGGCAGGAACACGCTCGCGGTCTCGCCCTTGGTCCGCAGGCGCACGAAGCGTCCGATGGCCTGCGCGAAGAACAGCGGCGTCGATGCGCTGGTCGCGTACACACCGACCGCGAGCCGAGGCACGTCGACGCCCTCGGACACCATGCGCACCGCGACCATCCACGGCTGTGTGCTGGCCGCGAACTCGGCGATCCGCTTGGACGCGGTGGGGTCGTCGGACAGGATCAGCGCGGGCGCCTCCCCGGTGATCGCCTCGAGCTGCTTGGCGTACGCGCGGGCCACCGTCTGGTCCGTCGCGATCACGAGACCCCCGGCGTCGGGCATGCCGCCGGCGCGCAGCTGGCCGAGGCGGGTGTTGGCGGCCGTGAGCACGGACGGGATCCAGTCACCGGCGGGGTCGAGCGCCGTGCGCCACGCACGGGCGGTCTGCTCGGCGCTCAGCGGCTCCCCCAGGCGGGCGGCGAACTCCTCGCCCGCGCTGTTGCGCCAGCGCGCCTCGCCCGAGTACGCCAGGAACACGACCGGCCGCACGACACCGTCGGCGAGCGCGTCCGAGTACCCGTACGTGTGGTCGGCCTTCGACCGCTGGTGCCCCTCGTTGTCCGGTTCGTACGTCACGAACGGGATCGGGCTGTCGTCGCTGCGGAACGGGGTACCGGTGAGCGCGAGGCGCCGGGTGGCGTCCCCGTACGCCTCGCGGATCGCGTCACCCCAGCTCTTGGCGTCGCCGCCGTGGTGGATCTCGTCGAGAATCACGAGGGTGCGCCGCGCGTCGGTGCGGGCGCGGTGCTTGAACGGGTGCGACGCGACCTGCGCGTACGTGACGACGACACCGTGGTAGTCGGCCGACGTCTGGCCCGTCGAGTTGGAGAAGTACGAGTCCAGCGCGATACCGATCCGCGCGGCCGCCTCGGCCCACTGGTGCTTGAGGTGCTCGGTCGGGGCGACCACGGTCACCTGATCGACCGTGCGGTCCCGGAGGAGTTCCGACGCGACCCGCAGCGCGAAGGTCGTCTTGCCGGCCCCGGGCGTCGCGACCGCGAGGAAGTCCCGCGGTTTGGTCGCCAAATACCTGGTGAGTGCGCGTCGCTGCCACGCACGGAGAGAGCCGGTGGGAGCAGGCGCACGGTCGATACTTCCGGGGTCAGCGCTCACTTCGCACCTCGCCACAGGCTACGCACAGTCGTTCCCACTCCTTGCTTCGCTGACGGGATTCGGGCCGTCCGGACCCGGGACGGGGTCCGGCGACGACCCCGAGGAGCCTAGCGTCCGATGCCGACGCCGCGCGCATCAGCCGCGGGCGCGGCGGGCGAGCCGGTGCCACGCGGCCCGGCCGGCGGCGGCCGCGGGTGGCAGAATCGGTCCGGCACCGCGGCGCGCCGCGCCGGGCATCCCAACGCGTCGTCAGGAATCCTGGAATCACCATGAGCGAGACGCCGACCCGTACCGAACGCCACCCGTTCCGTCGGGCTGCGCAACTGGTCTCGCGCACGGCGGTCAAGGCGTGGAACGATTCGATCTTCGGCAAGTCGGCCACCGCCGCGTTCTGGCAGACGCTGTCGTTGCCCCCGCTGCTGCTGGGCCTGCTGGGCAGCCTGGGCTACGTCGGGGGATGGTTCGGGCCGAACACCGTGGAGATCATCCAGTCGAAGATCATCACGTTCAGCCACAGCGTCTTCAGCGAGAACGTCGTCGACCAGATCATCCAGCCGACGGTCGGGGACGTGCTCGGACGCGGCCGGCCGGAGATCATCTCGGTCGGCTTCCTGCTGTCGCTGTGGGCGGGGTCGTCGGCGATCTCGACGTTCGTCGACTCGATCGTCGAGGCGCACGGCCAGCAGGACGCCCGGCACCCGGTCTGGCAGCGGGTGTTCGCGCTGCTGCTCTACGTCGGGTTTCTCGCCCTGGCCGTGTTCACGCTGCCGCTCGTGGCCCTCGGCCCGACCATGATCGGCCGCGCACTGCCGGAATCGTGGCATGCGGTCGGCACCGAGATGGTCGACGCGTTCTACTACCCGGCCGTAGGTCTGCTGCTCATCATCGGACTGACGACGCTGTACAAGGTGGCGTTGCCGAAGTCGCTGCCGTGGCACCGACTGCTCTGCGGAGCGCTGCTCGCGGGTGTCTTCTTCATGGCGGCCAGCACGGTGCTGCGCTGGTACCTGAGCGCCATCGCCGGCACCGGGTACACCTACGGAGCGCTGGCCACGCCGATCGCGTTCCTGCTGTTCACGTTTTTCCTCGGGTTCGCGATCGTTCTCGGCGCCGAGTTCAACGCGACCATCCAGGAGTTCTGGCCCGCGCGCGCCACGCGCGTGGAGCAGGTCCGGGACTGGCTCGCCGCGCAGACCGCGGACACCCCGGACGAGGCCGGCCGCGTGACGACGCTGACCCGGCGGCTGGCGACCGGACCCATCCGATCGGGGTCGGATCGGTCACAGCCCGAGCAGCCCTCACCCCCCGGTGCGGCGGACGCGGACGACGATGCCGCGCCCCCCACGGAGCCGGAGCGAACCGGGGTTCACTCGCCTCCGCCCTTGCGCAACCGGTCGTAGACCTTCTTGCACTCGGGGCACACGGGTGAACCGGGCTTGGCCGAGCGGGTGACCGGAAAGACCTCCCCGCAGAGCGCGACGACGTGCGTGCCCATGACCGCGCTCTCGGCGATCTTGTCCTTCTTCACGTAGTGGAAGAACTTGGGGGTGTCGTCGTCGGTGGTCTCGTCGGTGGTGGTGTCGGGACGTTCCTTCGTCAAAGTGCTCACGGGTCAATGATGCCGCACCGGCGTGTGCATTTGCCGCCCGAGAGTGGAACAGTGGAACCCATGGCGAGAACATCGGGGTCCGGCGAGTCCGCCGAGAGTGGTACGCCCCGCAATCCGGCCCTCATCACCGAGGCCGCGCAGTCGATCGAGGACCAGCACCGGGCCCGTGTGCGGAAGTACCTGACGATCATGTCGTTCCGCATCCCCGCGCTGATTCTCGCGGCGATCGCGTACGGAGCGTTCGGCAACCCCTGGATCTCGGTCGGCATCATCGGACTGTCGATTCCGCTGCCCTGGATCGCCGTGCTCATCGCGAACGACCGGCCGCCGCGTACCAAGGACGAGCCCAGCCGGTACGACCGGCGGGACGACGCCCGCGCGCTCGAGGCGAGGGACCACCGCACCATCGAGGGCTGACCTGCGCCCGGCCGCACTCCGGTCGGCGGCTGCAACAATGCTCGGGTGAACCGTGAGCTCCTGCTGTCCATCTGCGGCCCGCTGCGTGAGGCACTGACGCGCGTCCGATACGACATCGACGCGATCGTCGACCTCCTGGGTGTCGACGCCCACGCCGCGTTGGGGCGGCACGAACCGGTCCCGGCCCGCCGCGCGACCGCGGACGGCGGCGACCTCGGACAGCTGGTCCGTCTGTTCCTCCTCGGGGACCCCTGCCCGGCCGCTGCCGTGGCCACAGCCCTCGCCCCTCTCGGCCTCGACGCCGCCGTGGCCGCCGGCCTGCTCTCCCGCGACGGTGACACCGTGCGCGCGGAGCTGGACCTGCGTCCGCTGGACCTGGGTTCCGGCACCCGGTGGGCACTGTCGGATCTCGACGGCTCGCTGCACCCGCGTCCGACCGCCGACGATCACGTCATCGGCGTGGGCCAGGCCTCGATGTCGCTTCTGCGGGGAACCCCCACTCGGCCGGTCGGGACCGTGCTCGACGTCGGCACCGGTTGCGGCATCCAGGCGCTGCGGGCCGCCGACTACGCCGACAAGATCACCGTGACGGACATCAACCCGCGCGCGCTGACGCTGACCGCGGCCACCGCCGCCCTCAACGGGCTCGACTTCGAAATCCTCGAGGGCTCGTGGTTCGAACCCGTCGCCGGCCGGCAGTTCGACCAGGTGGTGGCCAATCCGCCGTTCGTCGTCGGCGAGGCGCGGGTCACCCACAGCTACCGCGATTCCGGACTGGATCTCGACGGGGCCAGCGAGCTGATGATCTCGACCGCCACCGACCACCTCGTCCCCGGTGGGACCGCCGCGATGCTCGCGTCGTGGTTGCACGTCGAGGGGCAGGACTGGCGGCAGCGGGTCGCGTCGTGGCTGCCGGCCCACGGTGTCGACGCGTGGATCGTCCAGCGCGACGTTGCCGACCCCGCGCTGTACGTCGGGACGTGGCTGCGCGACGGCGGGGCCGATCCACGAGATCCCGCGACTGCCGCCCGCGCCGATGCGTGGCTCGACCGCCTCGCGGAGGCGGACGTCGCCGGCGTCGGCTTCGGGTTCGTGTACCTGCGCCGCACCGACCAGCCGTCGGACGTGCTGTGCGAGGACCTGCGTCACGGCTTCGACGACCCCCTCGGCGACGAGGCGCTCGCCTACTTCGAGCGGGTGGCGTGGCTGCGTGAGCACGACGTGCGCACGGCGCGGTTCGCGGTGCGCCCCGAGACCGCACTCGAGCGGGTGTACCTGCCCGGCGAGGACGGGTGGAACCAGGTGGTCGCGCGTGTGCACCGCGGGAACGGGCCGCAGTGGCAGCACGAGGTCGACGATCTCGCCGCCGCGCTGCTGGCGGGAATGCGCGCGGACGGATTGCCGTTGGAAGAACTCGTCACGCTTCTCGCCTTCGCCCACGACGAGGACGAGGAGTCGCTCTCCGCCACGGCCGTCCCGCTGGTGCACTCGCTGGTGCGTCACGGGCTGATCGAACCGGTGTGACCCCGGCCGCCTGCCGGTTCCCGCCCGCCGCCTTCTCAGGAACTTCTCAGGGGTAGCGGCGGAAACCCGCAGGTCACCGACCACCGGGTCGAAACTTGTCGGGAACTTTCCCGGACCGTCGGAGCGTTGAGGCATATGAGACACCCCGACGAGGAGGACCGTCATGACAAGCCCCAGCACCACTCGACCCCGCATCATCGACTCCGATCTGGACGGCCAGAGCCCGGCCGCGGATCTCGTTCGCGTCTACCTGAACGGGATCGGCCGCACCGCACTGTTGACCGCTGCGGACGAAGTGGATCTGGCGCGGCGGATCGAAGCTGGGTTGTACGCGGCGCACCTGCTCGAAACCAAGAAGCGGCTCTCGGCGGCGAAGAAGAGCGACCTGGCGGCCATCGTGCGCGACGGCGAGGCGGCCCGGCGCCACCTGCTCGAGGCGAACCTGCGTCTGGTCGTCTCGCTCGCGAAGCGTTACACCGGCCGCGGCATGCCGCTGCTCGACCTCATCCAGGAGGGCAACCTCGGCCTGATCCGCGCCATGGAGAAGTTCGACTACGCCAAGGGCTTCAAGTTCTCGACGTACGCGACGTGGTGGATCCGTCAGGCGATCACCCGCGGCATGGCCGATCAGAGCCGCACGATCCGGCTCCCCGTCCACCTGGTGGAGCAGGTCAACAAGCTCGCCCGGATCAAGCGTGAACTGCATCAGCAGCTCGGCCGCGAGGCCACCGACGAGGAGCTGTCGCAGGAGTCGGGCATCCCCGAACACAAGATCGCGGATCTGCTCGACCACAGCCGTGACCCGGTGAGCCTGGACATGCCCGTCGGCAACGACGAGGAGGCCCCGCTCGGCGACTTCATCGAGGACTCCGAGGCCACGTCCGCGGAGAGCGCCGTCATCGCCGGTCTGCTGCACAGCGACGTGCGCAGCGTCCTGGCCACTCTGGACGAGCGGGAGCAGCAGGTGATCCGCCTGCGCTACGGCCTCGACGACGGCCAGCCGCGCACGCTCGACCAGATCGGCAAGCTGTTCGGTCTCTCGCGCGAGCGCGTCCGGCAGATCGAGCGCGAGGTGATGGGCAAGCTCCGGCAGGGTGAGCGCGCCGACCGTCTCCGCGCCTACGCCAGCTGATCGTCGACCACCCCGGCTCCCGGCCGGGTTCGGATCCCTCCCCCTCGGTATCCGAACCCGGCCGGGTTCTCGTCTGTACGGGTCGTCACCACTCGCGCAGGCGTCGCGGACCCTGGTCGGCCACGCTCGGCTCCGGCCCGATCCGGACACGGGCGTCGGTGATCTGCGCCCCCTCGGCCGACGCCAGGACTGGTTCGCAGGCCAGCGAGCGCACCTCCGGTAGGTCGTCCGCCAGCGCCGACACGCGCTGCACCAGATCGACGAGCGCCTTCTTGTTCACCGGCACCGCGCTGCGGTAGCCCGACAGCAGTGGCGCCGCCTTGGGCGCGTCGATCAGTTCGGCCGCCTCGTCCTCGGTGAGCGGGAGCACCCGGAACGCGCGGTCGCCCAGCAGATCCGAGATGACGCCGGCGAGTCCGAACGAGATCAGCGAGCCGAACGAGGGGTCGTCCTGGACGCCGACGACACACCCGATGCCCTTGGTCGCCATCTTCTGCACGTGCAGCAGCGGTTCGCCGGACGCGGCCGCCAGATCCCGGTACGCCAGTCGCACCGACTCCGGCCCCACCAGGTCGAGCCGCACGCCCCCGAGGTCGGGGCGGTGCCGCCACAGCTCGCCGGTGGCCTTGACCGCCACCGGGTAGCCCAACTCGTTCGCGGCCTCGACCGCCTCGTCCTCGGTGGTGGCCGCCCGGAACTCGACGACCTGCACGCCGTAGCACTCGAGCAGCTGCGCGGCCTCGAAGTCCGAGAGCCAACGACCGTTCGACTCGCCCAGCCAGCCCTCGACCAGCTGCCGGGCCCGGTCGGGGTCGATGCCGTTGGGACGGACGACCTTCGAGACGGGCCGGCCGCGCCAGGCGGCGTAGCGCCAGGCGCGCGCGAGGGCCAGTGCGGCGCGTTCGGGGCCCGGGAACGACGGCACCGACCCGCGTGTCGGGTTCCCGTCGGGACCGCGCACCGCCAACACGTCCGGGATGCCCTCGGCGGCCAGGAACGTGGTGAGGATCGGCTTGTCGGCGTCCACCACCGCTTCCCGCAGCGCCTGGGCGTACGGTTCGACGGCCACCGCGACCGGCGGCGCGAACACCACGATCACCGCGTCCACGTCGAAGGACGCCAGCGCCGCCTTGACGGCGTCGGCGAACACCTCCGGCGTCGCCTGGGCGCCGAGGTCCACGGGCTCGCCGACCTGCAGCCCCTCGCGGCGCGCGGCGTCGGCGGCCAGGACGCCGAGCGCGGTGGAGTTGCCCACCACCGCGACCCGCGGGCCGGCCGGCAACGGCTGGTAGCCGAACAGCATCGCGCAGTCGAACAGCTGCGAGATCGAGCCGACCTGGACCACCCCGGCCTGCTCGAACAGTGCCCGCACGATGGAGTCGTCCATCTCGACGCCGACACCGGTGGCCGCGAGCGCCGGCGGGACCGCGTGCCGCCCGCTCTTGACGGCGACGATCGGCTTGTTGCGGGCCACGCGCCGCGCGATCCGGGAGAACTTGCGGGGGTTGCCGAAGCTCTCCAGGTACAGCAACACGACCTCGGTCTCGGGGTCGGTGTCCCAGTACTGGAGCAGATCGTTGCCGGACACGTCGGCGCGGTTGCCGGCGGAGACGAACGTCGACAATCCGAGGTGCCGTTTCGCGGCCTGGTCGAGGATCGCGATCCCGAGTGCGCCCGACTGGCAGAAGAAGCCGACCTTGCCGGGCGTCGGCAGCACCGGCGCCAGCGTCGCGTTGAGCGACACCGCGACGTCGTTGTTCGCGACCCCGAGCGCGTTCGGCCCGATGAGACGCATCCCGTGCGCGCGGGCGGCGTGCACCAGCCGACGCTCGGAATCGCGCCCGTGGGGACCGGATTCGCTGAATCCCGCGGACACGACGACGAGGGCCTTGACCCCCTTGGCGAGGCAGTCGTCGAGGACGGCGTCGATGGACTCGGCCGGCACCGCCACCACCGCGAGGTCGACCTCGTCGGGGATGTCGCGGACCGTCTCGTAGGCGCGCACGCCCCGCACCGCGCGGTGTTCGGCGTTGACCGGGTAGACGGGCCCGGAGAAGTTGCCGCGCAGCAGGTTCACCAGTACCGCGTTGCCCACCTTGGAGCTGTCGGTGGAGGCACCGATCACCGCGACCGACCGCGGGCTCAGCACGTTGCGCACACTGCGCGCCTCCGCCGCCCGCTCCCGCGAATTGCGCACGGACAGAAGCGCTTCGGTGGGGTCGATCGCGAATTCGAGGCGCAGCACGCCCCCGTCGAAGCTGCGACTGACCTGGTATCCGGCCTCCCGGAACACCGAGACCATGTTCCGGTTCTCGGCCAGCACCTCGGCGACGAACATGTTGAGGCCGTTCTCCGCCGCCGCGCCCGCGAGGTGTTCGAGCAGGATCGGTCCCAGCCCGCGGCCCTGATGGGCGTCCGCCACCACGAAAGCGACCTCGGCCGAACGGCCGTCGCCCACGTCGAGCAGCCGCTCGTAGCGCCCGACCGCGATGATCTCGTCGCCGAGGACCGCCACGAACGCCACCCGGTTGCGGTGGTCGACGGTGGTGAAGTTGACGACGTCGCGCTTCGACATCGTCGGGTACGGCCCGAAGTAGCGCAGATACCGGGTGCGCTCGGAGAGCTTGCCGTGGAAGGCGACGAGCTTCTCGGCGTCGTCGGGCACGATCGGCCGCAGGTGTACGACACCGCCGTCGGAGGCGAGCACGTCGGCGAGCCAGTGGCGCGGGAAGTTCCGCGCCCGCTCGAGCGCGGCGGCTTCCTTGGAGTCCTTGGTGTCGTTGGCCGTTCCGTCAGTCACGGGGGTCCTCCGGATCGAGTCCGAGCAGCGGGAAGGTGGCGCGGCGGGTGGCGATGATCGCCGTGTCGATCCGGGTGAGAGCCCGGTCGAGTGAGGCGACCCCGGTCTCGGGGGTGCCTCCGGGACCGTCCCAGCGCAGGAACGACGTGTCGCCGCCCTCCCCCATCGTCGTCGGCAGATCGACGGCGGGAGCGAGCGTGTGCGCCTTCTCACGCCACGAGTCCGGGGTGGCGGTGGCCGGATCGATCTCCCGGTCGAGAGCTGCCGCGATGAGGTGCGTCCAGGACCGCGGGACCACCCGCACCAGTCCGTACCCGCCGCCGCCGACCGCGAGCCAGCGGCCCTCCGCGTACCGGTCCGCGAGGTCACGCATCGCCAGGTACGCCGCACGTTGGCCGTCGACGGTAAGAGCGAGATCCGCCAGCGGATCCTCTCGGTGATTGTCGGCTCCGCACTGGCTGACCACGATCTGCGGACGGAACGCGGCGACGGCGGCCGGCACGACGGCGTGGAAGCCGCGTAGCCACAACGCATCCGACGTGCCCGGCAACACCGGCAGATTGACGGCGGTGCCCTCGGCCGCGCCCACCCCGACCTCGCTCGACCACCCGGTGTTGGGCCAGAGCGTCGCCGGATGCTGGTGCACCGAGACCGTCAGCACCCGGGGGTCGCCGAGGAAGGCGTGCTGCACCCCGTCGCCGTGATGGGCGTCGATGTCGATGTAGGCGATGCGGTCGAAACCGTTGTCCAGCAACCACGAGATCGCGATCGCGGCGTCGTTGTAGACACAGAAGCCCGACGCCCAGTCCGCCATCGCGTGATGCATGCCACCACCGATGCTCACTGCGCGGCGCGCTCGGCCCGACGCGATCTCCCGTGCCGCCGCGAGCGTTCCGCCGGCGAGGATGGCACTCGCCTCGTGCATGCGCGGGAACACAGGGTTGTCCTCGGTGCCGAGGCCGTGCCGGGTCTCGATCTCCGCCGGGAGGTCGTCGTTCGGTGTGGCGCCGGCCCGTTTGACGGCATCGAGGTAGGCCGGGGTGTGGATGCGGAGCAGTTCGGCGTCCGACGCAGCGTCCGGCCGGACGACCTCCGCCCCCTCGACGAGTCCGAGGCCTCGGGCCAGGTCCATCGTGAGTTCGAGCCGGGTGGGATTCATCGGATGCTGCGGGCTCCACCGGTAACTGAGGTAGTCCGGGCTCCACACCACGACACGGTCGGTTCCGGAAGCTCGGGTGCCCGGGGCGGGACCTGTCGGCGCGGTCATGGACTCAAGTTACTTCGCGCCGAGCCACCTGCGCGACCGGCGCCGCGACTCGGCCGCCGGCGCGCCGATTCCGGGCGGCAACGCGCCAGGTCGCGGAGGGGAACCGGGAACGAACTTCGACCGGTAGAATCTCGGCAGACGAAGGGGTGTGAGAGTGAAGGATCTGGTCGACACCACGGAGATGTATCTCCGGACGATCTACGACTTGGAAGAAGAGGGCGTCGTCCCGCTCCGCGCACGGATCGCCGAGAGGCTCGAGCAGAGCGGGCCGACGGTCAGCCAGACGGTGGCGCGCATGGAGCGTGACGGGCTGTTGCAGGTGGCGGGCGACCGGCACCTGGAGCTCACCGAGAAGGGCCGCAGCCTCGCGGTCGCGGTGATGCGCAAGCACCGGCTCGCCGAGCGGTTGCTCGTCGACGTCATCGGGCTGGACTGGGATCAGGTGCACGCGGAGGCGTGCCGCTGGGAGCACGTGATGAGTGAGGACGTCGAACGACGCCTCGTGGAGGTGTTGCAGAACCCGACGACGTCGCCGTACGGCAACCCCATCCCGGGCCTCGCCGAGCTGGGCCTCGAGCGCCCGATCGGCAACGCGGAGACGCTCGTGCGGCTCACCGACGTCCCGGCCGGCAAGCCCACCGCGGTGGTGGTGCGTCGGCTGGCCGAGCACGTGCAGTCGGATCCCGAGCTGATCGCGCAGTTGCGTGAAGCAGGCGTGGTGCCCGACGCTCGGGTTACAGTCGAGACCAGGCCCGGCTCGGTGACCATCACCGCGTCCGGCCACGACGAATTCGAACTTCCCGAGGAAATGGCCCACGCCGTCCAGGTGAAGCAGGTCTGATGTCCTCGCTCCGCCGGCTCGGCGAGCGAGGAGACAAGCGGTGAAACTTCTGGTGACCGGCGGCGCCGGCTACGTCGGCAGCGTGTGCAGCACGGTGCTGCTCGAGCGTGGACACGACGTCGTCGTCGTCGACGACCTGTCGACCGGAAACGCCGACGCGGTTCCCGCCGGTGCCGAGTTCATCGAGGGCGACATCGCCGCCGTCGCCGGATCCGTTCTCGGATCCGGCGGCGGCGCACCTCGTTTCGACGGTGTCCTGCACTTCGCGGCGCAGTCGCTCGTCGGCGAATCCGTGGAGCGCCCCGAGCAGTACTGGCAGGGCAACGTCGTCACGACGCTCGCACTGCTCGAGGCGATGCGCCTGTCCGGCACACCACGTCTGGTGTTCTCGTCCACGGCCGCCACGTACGGCGAGCCGGAGCGCACACCCATCACCGAGGACGATCCGACGCGTCCGACCAACCCGTACGGCGCCACCAAACTCGCGATCGACCACGCGATCACGTCGTATGCGCACGCGCACGCGCTGGCCGCCACGAGTCTGCGGTACTTCAACGTCGCGGGCGCGTACCGGGGTGCCGGCGAGAACCGGGTGGTGGAAACGCATCTCATCCCGCTCGTGCTGCAGGTCGCGCTCGGCCAGCGCGAGAAGATCTCGGTGTTCGGTACCGACTGGCCCACCAAGGACGGCACCGCGGTACGCGACTACATCCACGTGCTCGACCTCGCCGAAGCCCACCTGCTGGCGCTCGAGTCGTCCACGCCGGGCCACCACCGGATCTACAACCTCGGCAGCGGCGCCGGTTTCTCTGTCCGTGAGGTCATTTCGGCGTGCGAACGCGTGACAGGGCTGCCGATCGCCGCCGAGGACGCACCCCGCCGGGCCGGTGACCCCGCCGTCCTCATCGCGTCGAGCGACCGGGCGATCGGCGAGCTGGGTTGGCGACCGGCGCACACCGATCTCGACGAGATCGTCGCCGACGCGTGGGCGTACCTGCAGGACCTCGGGGATCGGTCACACGCCGCCCGTCGATAGCGGATCGAGCGGTGGCAGCTGCACTCCGATCTCCTCCGCCACCTGGTGGCCGATGACCGCGAGGTCGCGGAGGAGGTCGGGCCGGAGTCCGGCCTGCAGCGCGTCGTCCAGCAGATTCGCCAGCCGGTGGCACGGGTCCGCGGCCAGCGCGGCGTACAGCGCCACCCCCGCCATCGGTCCGTCCCCACGCACGTAGGCGCTGTAGCCGAGAAGTGAGAGCGGCTCGGCGCGTTCGGGATCGGGCAGCACGCGCGCCAGGTGTATCCAGAGCTGCTCGGCGGCTCCCGCGTGGCTGCCGGCGGCCAGCGCGAGCAGGGAGTCGCGCACGCGCGGGATCTCGAGCGCCAGCGCCAGTCGCGCGCATTCGTGTGGTGACGGCGGCTCGTCGTCGGATTCGAACCGTGCGATCTCGGCCAGCACTCCTTCGAGGCTCACGCGGTCCGCCCTCAGCGGGTCGGCGACCGCACACGACCGGGTCGGCTCCCGCAGGCCGTCCTCGCGCGCACGGTCGACGAGCGCGGCGACTCGGGCCTGTTCGCGCAGCGGGGCGGGTTCGATCACGGCCTCGAGCTCCTCGCGTGACCCGCGTATCGCGCGCCCGCCGATCACCTGGGCTGCGGCGACCTGTGACGCCGTGGGGTCCGGGACGGTTCCACGGCTCGTGCCGGTCAGATCCTGCCACGCAGCGCCGGTTTCGATCCGGCGGCAGACGTGCACCGCTGCCAGCGCGATTGCGCTGCGGCCGAGCGCGTCCCGCAGCCGCGCGGCCACGCCCGCGTAGGGCTCCAGATCGGCGTCGCGGGCGCGCACCGGAATCCGGTCGTCCACCATGACCGCGAGCATGCGGTCCGCTTCCTCCCGGGCGGCGACGGCGGCGAACTGTTCGAGCACGAGGTCCATCACCCGGCCGTCGGCGCCGCCGCCCAGTACCAGGTCGTGGCGCATCACCGCTCCGACGCGTGTGCCGCTCAGGCAGATCGCCACGAGCGAGCGGTGTGGGTGGAAGCCGAGGAGCGCCGGTACCGAACTGATCAGCGCACCCGGGTCGGAGATCCGGACGCGGGACTGCCGGTCTGCGGCGCCGTCCCAGGACGCGTCCGGCGGAAAGTGCGAGTCGTGTGAGGAGGCTGGTGTCGTCATGGTCCGACGGTCTCGCGTGGGGCTGCGACCACCGACGACGCGACAAGGGCATTCAGCGAAGCTGTGGATGGCGGCTGCGGCTGTGGACTACCGGCCGGCCGGCCGCCGCAGTCGGCGATCGTGTCGGACCCCCGTGCTGCACCGAGGCGTCAGTTCCCGTGCACCTTCAGGACCGCCGCGGTGAACAGGCCGTCGAGTGTCTCGGTGTCGACCGCGGTGTCGGCGCCGAAGGACATGTACGTCGCCTGCACGCGCACGTCGTCGATCTGCGCGACGAGCGTGAGCATCGCCTGCATGACCTCCTGCTCGCCCGAACCGGAGGCGACCGTGCGCCGCAGCGCCAGCGTGTCGTCGGCGTCGATCGGCGGTGGCGGCGTGAGAGTGGTCGTGACCACGGCAGCGACACCGTCGCGCGTGGTGGTCACCGTGCCGCACTGGTCGATCTGTGCACCCAGTTCCGCGAGCGGGGTGTCGACGCGGAGCAGCTCGACGGTGATGGTCGATCGATTCGAGTTGTCGGTGCCGACCACCATGGCCGTACCGTCCGGCCCGTAGTCCTGAGGCGGCGGCTTGCAGCCGGCGGGCTCGACCCGGGCCCCCGGCGGTACACCGGTCAGGTCGGGCGCTGCCTGCGCGACGGCCTGCGGCGGCAGGATCACCGCGGGGTACTGCGGCGGGAAGGCGGACGGCTCCAACAGCAACTCCGAGAGCGGCCGGGTGTCCGACAACTGCTCCGCGACCGGGCGCGCCGTACCGTCGACCGGACCCGAGCAGCCCGCCGCCGCTCCCCCGGCTCCGACCAGCACGGCGGTGAGCACCAGCGCGGACGTGACGCGACTGCGCAGCGGCATACCCGGGCCTCCCTCCGTGCCGCCGATCCGTACCCCGACAGCGTGACACACCCGACGCGGGAATCGTGGGCGCCGATCCGGTGTTCGTTCGGTGGAGGCTTCCGTCGGCGATCCGCGTCGATGCGGATGCGGTCGTTCCTCCCGTTTCGGATTTCGCAACGGTGGTAAGGAACACTGGAAGCAGACGTTCGAAGGAAAAGGAGCCGTCATGGACGAGCAGTCGAAGATGTACGAGCTGGAGTTCCCGGCACCGCATCTGTCCTCCGCCGACGGCCTGGGCCCGGTGCTGGTTCACGGCCTCGAGGGATTCTCCGACGCGGGGCATGCGGTGAAGCTGGCCACCACGCACCTGCGCGAGAGCCTCGAGACCGAGCTGGTCGCGTCGTTCGCCGTGGACGAGCTGATCGACTACCGGTCGCGGCGTCCCACGATGACGTTCAAGGCCGACCACTTCTCCGACTTCGAGACGCCGCAGCTCAACCTGTATGCCGTGCGCGACACCGCCGGTACGCCGTTCCTGCTCCTCGCCGGAATGGAACCGGACCTGCGCTGGGAGCGGTTCACCACCGCGGTGCGGCTGCTCGCCGAGCAACTGGGGGTGCGCCGCACCATCGGCATCAATGCCATCCCCATGGCCATCCCGCACACGCGGCCGCTGAGCGTGACCGCGCACTCGACCAACAAGGATCTGATCCAGGATCACCACCGCTGGGCGGGTGAGCTGCAGGTGCCGGGAAGCGCGTCGTCGCTGCTCGAGCTGCGGATGAGTCAGCACGGGCACGAGTCGGTGGGCTTCTCGGTGCACGTCCCGCACTACCTGGCCCAGACGGACTACCCGGCGGCCGCCGAGACGCTTCTCGAGAACGTCATGGAGATCGCGGATCTGCAGCTGCCGCTCGCGGCACTCGGTGAGGCGTCCGCGCGGGTGCGGGAGCAGATCGACGAGCACATCGCGGCGAACGAGGAGGTTCAGGCCGTGGTCCACGCCCTGGAGAACCAGTACGACTCGTACGTCGCGGCTCAGGAGCAGCAGTCGACGCTGCTCGCGACCGACGAGGAGCTCCCGAGCGGGGAAGAGCTGGGCGCCGAGTTCGAGCGGTTCCTGGCCGAGCAGGCGCGGATCGAGGACGAGGACGAGCGCGGCCGGGACGCCTGAGGCACCTTTCGGTCGGTCGTTCGTCCAGGTATGGTGGGGATAACGAAACCTTTACGTTATCCGAAGTCACACCAAAGACAATTGCGCCACCTACGCTCTCGGTGCACGGATATACTCGAACGATCGATGTCTGAGCGGTGCCCGTGTTCGGGGCAGCGGCTTCAGGAGGCGATATGAGCGACCCCCGTACCAGGATGCTGCGCCCGGTCCCGGACACCGAGCCCCGGCTCGTCTTCCGCACCATCCACGGCTACCGCCGCGCCTTCCGTCTCGCCGGTGAGGGCCCGGCGATCCTGCTGATCCACGGAATCGGCGACAACTCCTCCACGTGGAGCGAGATCATCCCGCACCTCGCGCAGAACCACACCGTCATCGCGCCGGACCTGCTGGGGCACGGCCGCTCCGACAAGCCGCGGGCGGACTACTCGGTGGCGGCGTACGCCAACGGGATGCGCGATCTGCTGTCGGTACTCGGGATCGACAAGGTGACGGTGGTCGGGCACTCGCTCGGCGGCGGCGTGGCGATGCAGTTCGCGTACCAGTTCCCGCACATGGTCGACCGTCTCGTGCTGGTGTCCGCGGGTGGGGTGACCAAGGACGTCCACCCGCTGTTGCGGCTCATCACCATGCCGGTCGTCAACGAGGCGCTCAAGCTCCTGCGGTTGCCGGGCGCGATGACCGCGGTCCGCGCGGTGGGCGGGGTGGTCTCGCGCGTGCACGGCTCGCCGCTGCGGCCGGGTGCGATGCTGCACGACACCCCCGACCTGCTGCGCGTCCTGGCCGATCTCCCCGACCCGACCGCGTACGAGGCCTACCTGCGGACCCTGCGTTCGGTGGTCGACTGGCGCGGGCAGGTCGTGACCATGCTGGACCGCTGTTATCTCACCGAGAACCTGCCCGTCCAGCTCGTCTGGGGCGCCCGCGACTCGGTGATCCCGGTCGCGCACGCCCACCTCGCGCACTCCGCCATGCCGGGGTCGCGGCTGGACGTGTTCGACGACGCCGGCCACTTCCCCTTCCGGGACGATCCGCTCCGGTTCCTCACCGTCGTCGAGGAGTTCCTGCAGTCCACCGCGCCGCTCGAGTTCGACGAGAATCGCTGGCGGGACCTGCTGACCAACGGCGTCGGCGAGGGCGCGATCACCGGCGGTCCCGAGACCCGTATGGCGGTGCTCGACGCGATGGGCTCGGACGAGCGCAGCGCCACCTGAGCCGAGCCGACGGTCCGGAATGCCGTGCTGGTCTCGGTACGCTCTAGCCTGTAACGGTGCTGCTTCCCGATCTGCTCCCCGAGACCGTCGATTCCCACGGCGCCGACCCCGACGCCCTCTTCGACGCGTTCACGTCGTGGACGAGCGACCGCGGGCTGCAGCTGTATCCGGCGCAGGAAGAGGCGCTCATGGAGTTGGTCTCGGGGGCCAACGTCGTGCTGGCGACACCGACCGGATCCGGCAAGTCGATGGTCGCGATCGGCGCGCACTTCTTCGCCCTGGCCGAGGGCCGGCGCACGTTCTACACGGCGCCGATCAAGGCTTTGGTGAGCGAGAAGTTCTTCGCCCTGTGTGACGTGTTCGGGGCCGACAAGGTCGGCATGATGACCGGCGACGCGTCGGTGAACTCGTCGGCACCCATCATCTGCGCGACGGCCGAGATCGTCGCGAATCTCGCACTGCGGGAGGGTCCGGGCTCCGACATCGGACAGATCGTGATGGACGAGTTCCACTTCTACTCCGAGCCCGACCGTGGCTGGGCGTGGCAGGTGCCGCTGATCGAGTTGCCGCAGGCGCAGTTCCTGCTGATGTCGGCGACGCTCGGCGACGTGACGAACCTGCGCGAGGACCTCACCCGCCGGACCGGACGGCCGACGACGGAGGTGTCGGGCTCCGAGCGCCCGGTGCCGCTGCACTTCTCGTACTCGCAGACGCCGATCGGCGAGGAGATCGAGGAGCTCGTCACCACGCACCAGGCACCGGTGTACGTGGTGCACTTCACGCAGGCCGCGGCGCTCGAGCGCGCCCAGGCGCTCACGAGCGTGAACCTGTGCAGTCGCGCCGAGAAGGACGCGATCGCCGAGGCGATCGGATCCTTCCGGTTCACCACCGGTTTCGGAAAGACGCTCTCGCGCCTGGTCCGTCACGGCATCGGCGTGCACCACGCCGGAATGCTGCCGAAGTATCGGCGGCTCGTCGAGCGGCTCGCCCAGGACGGTCTGCTCAAGGTCATCTGCGGCACCGACACTCTCGGCGTCGGTATCAACGTGCCCATTCGTACCGTGCTGCTCACCGGCCTGACGAAGTTCGACGGCACCCGCACCCGGCAGCTGCGGGCGCGGGAGTTCCACCAGATCGCGGGGCGCGCCGGACGGGCCGGTTACGACACGTACGGCAACGTCGTCGTGCAGGCCCCCGAGCACGACATCGAGAACGTGCGCGCGCTGGCGAAGGCCGGCGACGACCCCAAGAAGCGCCGCAAGGTCCAGCGCAAGAAGCCACCGGAGGGATTCGTGTCCTGGGGTGAGGGCACGTTCGACAAGCTGATCGCCGCGTCGCCGGAACCGCTCACGTCACGGTTCTCGGTGAGCAACTCGATGCTGCTGAACGTGATCGCTCGGCCCGGCAACTGCTTCCAGGCGATGCGTCATCTTCTCGAGGACAACCACGAGACGCGGCCGGCGCAGCGCCGGCACATCCTCAAGGCGATCCGCCTGTACCGCGGACTGCTGCAGGCGGGCATCGTCCAGCAACTCGACGAGCCGGACGAGTACGGGCGCATGGCCCGTCTCACGGTGGACCTGCAACGCGACTTCGCGCTCAACCAGCCGTTGTCGCCGTTCGCCCTCGCCTCGCTCGAACTGCTCGACGTCGACTCCCCCAGCTATGCACTCGACGTCGTGTCGGTGATCGAATCGACACTCGACGACCCGCGGCAGATCCTGATGGCGCAGCAGCACGCGGCGCGCGGCGAGGCGGTGGGCCAGATGAAGGCCGACGGGATCGAGTACGAGGAGCGGATGGAACTCCTCGAGGAGATCACCTGGCCGAAGCCGTTGGCGGACCTGCTGTTTCCGGCCTTCGAGACGTACCGTGCGGGACATCCGTGGATGAACGAGTTCACCCTCTCCCCCAAGTCCGTCGTCCGCGACATGGTCGAGCGGTCCATGACGTTCGCCGAACTGGTCAGCCACTACGGGCTCGCCCGCTCGGAGGGCCTGGTGCTGCGGTACCTCGCCGACGCGTATCGCGCTCTGCGCCAGACGGTTCCGGCGGAGGCCCGCACCGAGGAGCTCGAGGACCTCATCGAGTGGCTCGGGGAACTCATCCGCCAGGTGGATTCGAGCCTGCTCGACGAGTGGGAACAGCTCACCAATCCCGGCGTCGAGTCCGACGACCAGCAGGTCGCGTTCGGCGCCGACACGCCGCGGCCGATCACCGCGAACACTCGCGCGTTCAAGGTCATGGTCCGCAACGCGATGTTCCGGCGCGTCGATCTGGCGGCGCGGCAGCGGTGGAACGAGCTCGCCGATCTGGGCGACGGCCTCGACGCCGACGACTGGGCCGACCTCATGGAGCTGTACTTCGACGAGTACGACGAGATCGGCACCGGGCCGGCCGCGCGCGGCCCGCTGTTGTTCCAGGTGACCGTCGAGCCGACGCTGTGGCGGGTCCGGCAAGTCCTCGACGATCCCGCCGGCGACCACGGGTGGGCGTTGCTCGGCGAGGTCAACCTGGCCGAGTCCGACGCCGCCGGCGAGGTGATCTTCGACGAGTTCGAGGTGGCCGAGGGCTGAGCCGATCGGGGGTCCGCGCCGCGGCCGGGCCTCCTCGGCGCGGGTTTAGGGCAGCCCATCCTTGCTGGTCACGGCGCTACACCGCGGATACGGTGAGGGCACGAGTCCACTGTCGAAATGTTCCGATATTGGGAGGGCCGTATGACCACGATGGAAATGCCGCACGTCACCGATTGCACGGTTACCGACTGCTCGTACAACCACGACGGCTGCCACGCCTACGCGATCAACGTCGCCGGCAGCAACGGCAGCGCCGACTGCGGGACCTTCATCCCGTTGTCGACCAAGGGCGGCCTGGAGACCGTGACAAGCATGGTGGGCGCGTGCCAGCGCGCCGACTGCGTGCACAACCGCGACCTCGAGTGCACCGCGAGCGAGATCCGCGTCGGTGCGGGATCGGGGGAACACGCCGCCCGGTGCCTCACCTACAGCGCTCGCTGAGGGCACCGGGCGCGCACGGCGTGCCGAGCGGCGACGTTCTCGGCGCGATTACGCCTGCGGCTTGAACGGCCCGGCGCTGCGGGGCCGGCGGTTGGACTGCTCGCGCCTGGCGGCCTGCTGCTCCCGAATTCGCTTCTCGTCCTTGCGTACCTCGACGAGGCTGGCGCGCTCGGCGACCAGCCAGTCGGGCTGATCGGCGAGCAATTCGTCGATCTGTGCGGTGGTGAGGGCGTCCGACACGCCGCCACGCGCGAGACCGGCAATGGAGACGCCGAGCTTCGCGGCCACGACGTCCTTCGGGTGCGGCCCGTCCTTCCGGAGCGCGACGAGCCACTCCGGCGGATTGGTCTGCCATTCGTTCAATTCGTCGCGCGAGACCACACCGTCCCGGAATTCGGCGGGAGTGGCCTGGAGGTACACACCCAGCTTCTTGGCCGCGGTGGCGGGCTTCATCGTCTGGGGGGTCTTCTGCGACGTCATGGGTCAAGGGTAGCGAGCACGCACGGCGCGGCCGCACCGGTGGTGACCGAGAGCCTGCGGGTAGCCTGACCGAGTGACCGAGGCGACTGCATCCCGACCGTTCCGGCTCGCGTACGTCCCCGGCGTCACACCCGCGAAGTGGGTCCGCATCTGGGGTGAGCGCGTGACCGACACCCCGCTGGAACTGGTCGCCGTCGATGCCGTCGACGCGCCCACGGCCCTGCGCGAGGATCGGGCCGACGCCGCGCTGCTGCGGCTGCCGATCGACCGCGACGGACTGAGCGTCATCCCGCTCTACGAGGAGATCCCGGTGGTCGTGGTCCCCAAGGACCACGTGTTCACCGCCACCGACGAGATCGCGTTGTCCGATCTGGCGGACGAACTGGTTCTCGATCCGCTCGACGTCCCGCTGGTGTGGGACATGCTTCCCGGCCGGGCGGCGCTGGACCGGCCCGCCACCACCGCGGAGGCGATCGAACTGGTCGCGGCCGGGGTCGGAGTCGTGGTGGTGCCGATGTCCCTGGCCCGGCTGCATCACCGCAAGGACCTGACGTACCGCCCCGTGGCCGCCGCCCCCGAATCCCGGGTGGCACTGTCGTGGGCCGAGGAGCGCACCACCGACCTCGTCGACGAATTCATCGGAATCGTCCGCGGACGCACCGCGAACAGCTCCCGTGGGCGGAACCCGCACGAGACGCCGAAGACCAAGACCCAGACCCGCACGCCGTCCGCCCCCAGGAGTGCCGCCAAGACGAGCAAGCCGCGCGGCCAGGAGGCGCGGCGCAGCGCGAAGTCCGGCGGCAAGTCCAAGCCCGGTGGGCGCAAACGCCGCTGACCTTGCGTCAGCCCGCCACACGCACGCCGGCGGGGGCGGCCGAACGCAACAGCTCGGCCAACTGCCGGTAGCCCTCGGCCCGCCCGCTCGATGCCCGGAAGACCAGCCCGATCGTGCGTCCGGGCGTCGGGTGCGCGAACCGGGCCGTGGTGAGGTCGCCGCGTCTCATCTCGACGTCGACGGCCGACTCCGGCACCAGCGTCACGCCCAGGCCGCCCGCGACGCACTGCACGACGGTCGCCAGCGACGTCGCCCGCGTGTCACCCGACAACGGATGCGCGTCCACCGACCGACACAGGTCCAGCGTCTGGTCCCGCAGGCAGTGCCCCTCGTCGAGCAGCAACAGCGGCAACTCGTCGAGGACGTCGAGCGGTAGGTCGCCGCGCCCGGCGAGAGCGTGACCGTGCGGCAGCACCATCACGAAGTCCTCGGTGTAGAGCGGGATCTCCACCAGGCCCGGTGTCTCCGACGGCAGGGCGATCACCGCGACATCGATGGCACCGGCACGCAGCGACTCGAGCAGCCGCGCGGTCTGGTCCTCGATGACCTGCGGCACCAACGCCGGCATCTCGGCCCGCAGTTCGGGAAGCAGCGGCGGCAGCACGTACGGCGCGACCGTCGGGATCAGACCGATCCGAAGGGCTCCGGCGAGGCCGTCGCCCACACCGGCCGCCGCCGCGACGAACCCGTCGGCGGCATCGAGAATGAGCTTGGCCTGGGTGAGCAGCTGCTCCCCCGCGGCCGTCACCAGTACGCGGCGCGTGCTGCGCTCGATCAACTGGACACCCAGACCGCTCTCGAGCGACGCGAGCGCCTGGGAGAGCGTCGGCTGACTGACTTTCAGTCGCGCGGCTGCCGTCCCGAAATGACGGTATTCGGCCACCGCGACGAAGGCGCGCAGCTGTGACAACGTCGGCTGATAGGCACCATCAGGCATACCTATCAGTGTAGTCGCGCCGATCGTCTTTACCTTTGGAGCGGCGCAAGCGGATCAGAAGCTACTGCCGAACCCGGCCGTCGTGCTCCACATCACCCGGGCCCAGACACCCTCGGCGGGGTCGTAGGTGCACGGCTGCAGGACGGTGGCGCCCCACGCCTTCTCGAGCAGGAGCGCCTTGTTGCACAGGTACTCGGCGCTCTCACCCGAGAACTCCGACCGGTACAGCGGGCCGAGCTTCCACGGTTGCGCGTCCGCGGCACCGGCGCCGATCGTCGAGGCGATCACCAACGGCGCCGCCACGGCACCGAGCACTGCGCCGACACGTCGCATCCTGCGTCCCCCCGTCCGTCGCCCGTCCAGTCCCACCGTCAGTCCCATCGTCGCCCCTCCCGTCACCGAACCGGTCGAGGGGGATGTCGCGCCGAGGCGCACCGGCGTTACGTCCCGCGTCGCCCGGATCGAGAAGAACCACAGCCCCGCCGGGAGGGGATCACCGGCGGGGCTGTGAGTGTGTGGCCGAGGCCTGCGGGTCAGAACGACAGCGTCTGTCCGGGGAAGATCAGGTCGGGGTTCTGGACCTGCGCGGCGAGGTCGGCCAGCGAGACACCGTTCGCGGCGGCGATACCCGAGAGCGTGTCGCCGAGCTGGACCACGTAGGTGCCGACCTGCGCGCTGACGTCCTGCGCCCACTCGGTGACCGGCTGCTCGTAGACCGACGCCTGCGGTGCCGGGGCCGCCTCGGCGACCGGCTCGGCGTCGGCGACGGCGGTGCTGCCGCCGGTCAGGTACTGGCCACACACCGGCCACGCACCGACGCCCTGGCCCTCGAGGACGTTCTCGGCCACGCGAATCTGCTCGGCCTGGCTCGCGTTGTTCGCGCTGCCGCTGCCGCCGTAGGCCTCCCAGGTGCTCTGCGTGAACTGCAGGCCACCGTAGAAGCCGTTGCCCGTGTTCGCCGCCCAGTTACCGGACGACTCGCACTCGGCGACGCCGGACCAGTCGTGGCTGCCGGCCGCCGAGGCGGTGCCGGTGCCCATCGCGAGCGGGACGGCGACGACGGCGCCGGTGGCAACGACCGCGCCCAGGGCGCGCTTGATGGTGAAGCTGGTCATTCTGGGTGGATCCTCTCCGCTCCTGCCGGTGAGACGGCGTCCGTGCGCCGACCTGGCCGGGCGGATCTTCCATCCGCCTCACCGCTGTCCCCTCGAAGAAATCGGGTGTCCGGAGCGCGGGGACAGAATGGTGCAGCGGCGTTCCGGCGTGGTTCGGGTCTCGAACCGGTTTCCGACCGTAGGCCACGGTCACGAAAAGGTCACGGCGACGAAATCCGGTACGCGCGTGCCGAAAAACGGGACCGCCGGAAGCATCACCGCAGATGCCGTCGGCGTGTCCGCAAGCCGCCGTACCGGTCGTTACGTAGTCGTTATGTGATTATCGACACCGCAAGTTCGTGGTCCGGGCCACTCCTCGCGCCCGGCTCACGGGTGCCGGGCGGCACCCGCGGAGAGGTCGTCCGGGCTGAGCCGGACCGCGACTTCGGCACCCAACCGGACACCCGGCGCCAGCGGCAGACGGTCACCGCTCCAGAACCGGCCCGGGTCGTACCAATTGGTTCTGCGTTCGGAGGTGAGCAGGCCCATCGCCTCGTAGGTCGACGCCACCACCTCGGCGCAGTACGCGCTCTCGACTCGCGTCCGGCGCTCGCCCCGGCCCCGTCCCACGCGCTCCCGGCGGCCCGGCAGGCGTCCCCCGAACCACCGCGCGGCGAGGTGGACGCTCGAGGGGAAGGGCGTGCCGTCCATGCGGGCGATCGTGCGCATCAGCGCGTCCTCCTGGTCGCGCGTGACGGGAGCCTCGAGCTGCCGCATCCACGCGCGTTGGCCGTACCGCGCACCCCACACCTGGACGGCCGAGCGCAGATCGTGCAGTTGGACGCCGCGCTGGAGCCGGCCGGTCCACATGTCGGGCAGGGAACGTCCGAGCTCGGCGTGCCACATCAGGGGCGGGAGGTCGTCGAGCACCACCGCCATACCGACATGGTTGACGGGACTGTTGGTGAGGGTTTGAATCGCCCGGTCGGCCCCGGAACGCCCACGGAAGATCCAGATGTCTCCGGTTCGGGTCACCTCGACCGCCTCGTCGAGGGTGATCTCCGATGAGTGCGTCCGCCGAATCATCCGCCTAGCCTAGAGCGATGCGCATCGACGGCAGACACCTCTGGAAGGCACTCGGGCTGGCGGGCGCGGTGGGCGTGGCCGCGACCGGGGCGCTCGCGGGGCGGGCCGAACGACAGCGCCGTGCCTACACGCCCGACGAGGTGCGCGACCGGCTGCACACACGGTTCGCCCGCGCCGCGGCAGACACGGACAGTCGCCGGACGGTGGACCTGACTTCCGTCGAATCGACCGTCCGGCAACGTCTCTCACGCCTCCTGCGGAGGCGCTGATCGTCAGTTGTCGCGCGCGGTGACCACCCGCACCGGCACGCTGTGCACCGCGCCGCTCTCGCTCGTGTCCGCGGCCTCCGAATCACCGGTCGCCTCGACGGCCAGTCGCATGGCGTCGCCGCCGAGCACCGTCGGCTGCTGGGCCACATCGGCATTCACCGTGCCCGCCTCGACTGCCGCCAATCCGTCCGGCGTGCCGTCGAAGCCCACGATCTTGATCTGACCGCCGGCGCGGGGACCGAGGGCCTTGACCGCGCCGAGCGCCATCTCGTCGTTGGCTGCGAACACCCCGCGGATGTCCGGGTTCGACTGCAGCACGTTGGACATGACGTCGAGCGCCTTGGTCCGGTCGAAGTCGGCGGGCTGCGACGCCACCACCGTGATCCCCGGATGCCGGGTGATCTCCTCGTCGAACCCGGCCTGCCGGTCCCGCGCCGCGGACGTGC
Source organism: Rhodococcus sp. SGAir0479 (assembly GCF_005484805.1). Lineage (NCBI taxonomy): Bacteria > Bacillati > Actinomycetota > Actinomycetes > Mycobacteriales > Nocardiaceae > Rhodococcus > Rhodococcus sp. SGAir0479. The sequence continues at coordinate 1,237,972 of NZ_CP039432.1, read as the reverse complement.
CCGGCTTGCCTTCGAGAACGGCGACCGGACCGGTGCCGACCAGCTCCGCCAGCTGCCGGGCGGCCAGTCGTCCGCCCTCGACGTTGTCGGAGGCGACCGTCGTCACGACGACGCCGCCGCTGGGGGCGCGGTCGAGTGCGATCACGGGGATACCGGCCGCGTTGGCGGCCTGGACCGACGGGACGACGGCGTCGGAGTCGACCGGGTTGACGACGATCGCGTCCACCCCGCGCGCGATCGCGTTCTGGATGTCGTTGGCCTGGCGGGACGGATCGGAGCCGGCGTCGGTCACCGTCAGCCGCACCCCGAGTCGGTCCGCTTCGTCCTGGGCGCCCTCGCGGACGTCGACGAAGAACGGGTTGTTCAGCGTCGACAGCGACAGCGCGATCCGGGTGCCGGACGCGCCGCCACCGCGCTGGCGGTCGACGATCGCCCACCCCGCCGCGACCACCAGTAGCGCCAGGACCGCGGCAGCGGCCTTGCGCACTGCCGGGCTGCGCAGCGGGCCTGCGCCCTTGCCGCCGGTGCGGCGGCGGCGCAGCGTGTCGAACAGGACCGCCGCGGCGATGACGGCACCGATCACGACCTGCTGCCAGAACGCGGACACGTCGAGCAGGTTGAGTCCGTTGCGCAGGATCGCGAGGATCAGCGCGCCGATCAGGGTGCCGACAGCGGTGCCGACGCCACCGGACAGGCTCGCGCCGCCGATCACCACGGCTGCGATCGCGTCGAGTTCGTAGCCGGTGCCCGCCTCGGGCTGCGCCGACGCCAGCCGGGCCGCGAGCAGGATGCCGGCGACCGCCGCGAACAGACCCGACAGCGCGTAGACGAGTACCTGCTGCCGGTTCACCCGGATCCCGGACAGGCGCGCCGCCTCGGCGTTGCCGCCGATCGCATACATCGCGCGCCCCGCGTAGGTGCGGCGCAGAATCAGGCCGGTGGCGATCGCGGCGGCGATCAACACCAGTACGGGATAGGGCAGGAAGCCGAACAGCTCACCGCTGCCGAGGGTGGCCACCCAGCCGTCCACGGGGATGGGACGGCCGTCGGCGATCACCAGCGCGAGACCACGTGCGACGGACAGCATCGCGAGCGTCGCGATGAAGGGGGGCATCCGCCCGGCGGTGACGAGGATGCCCGACACCACCCCCGCCAGGACGCCCGAGGCCATTCCGGCGAGCACGGCGAGCCACATGGGCACACCGGCGGTCGTCGCGGTCCAGCCGGTGACGATGCCGGACAGCCCCGCGATGGAGCCCACCGACAAATCGATGCCGCCGCTGACGATCACGAACGTCATGCCGAAGGCGAGGACCGCGGTCACCGCCGCCTGCACGCCGACATTGAGGAGATTGTTCGTGGTGAGGAAGTCCCCCGACAGCAGCGCCAGCAGGACCACGAGGGCGACGAGTGCCGCGAGCGGGCCGCCGGCGGCGCGCACCGACGTCACCCGTCGCCACCATCCTCCTCGGGACGATGGGGGCTGCTCGCCCGCCGCCGATGCTCCCGCGCGTGCGGGATCGGTGTTGTTCTCGGGCACCGCCCTCATCCTTCCGTGACCGCGAGAGCCATGACGCTCTCCTGAGTTGCCTGGGTACCGTCCAGCTCGCCGCGGACTCGGCCGTCCGCCATCACGAGCACCCGGTCGCTGAGCCCGAGCAGTTCGGGCAGATCGCTCGAGACGACCACCACGGCGGTGCCGTCGGCGGTCAGTTCGGCGATCAGTTCGTAGATCTCCGCACGGGCACCGACGTCGATGCCCCGGGTCGGCTCGTCGAGGATCAGCACGCGGGGCTTGGCCATGAGCCACTTGCCGATGACGATCTTCTGCTGGTTGCCACCGGAGAGCGTCACTGCCGGCTGTTCGGGCCCGTACACGCGGATCCCCATGCGCCGCACGGCGGTTCGCGCCTTCTCCGCCTGGTCGTCCAGGTCGACCAGACCCAGACGGGAGCGGTCGCCCAGCGTGGCGAGACCGAGATTCTCCTCGACCGACGCCCCGAGGACGAGGCCCTGGCCCGCCCGATCCTCCGGCACCAGCGCGAGACCGGCCTCGTGGGCGGCGACGACGTCGCCGCGGCGCACCGGCCGGCCGTCGACCAGCACCTCGCCGCGGTCGTACCGGTCGGCACCGAAGATCGCCCGCACCACCTCGGTACGGCCGGCGCCGACCAGCCCGCCGATGCCGACGACCTCTCCGGCCCGCACGGTGAAGTCGACGCCGTCGAACTCCCCGTCCCGGCCGAGCCCGCGCACGTCGAGCACGACGTCGCCGATCTCGTTGCGGCGCAGCGGGTACTGCTGTTCGATCGACCGGCCCACCATGAGGCGTACCAGCTCGTCGACGTCGGTGTCGGCGGGGACCTCCCCCACCTTCGCGCCGTCGCGCAGCACGGTCACCCGGTCTCCGATCTCGGCGACTTCCCCGAGCAGGTGCGAGATGAACACGACGCCGACGCCGCGGGCGGTGAGGCTGCGCACGATGTCGAACAGTGCGGTGACCTCGCCGCGGCTGAGCACCGCCGTGGGCTCGTCCATCACCAGGAAGCGGGTGTCGATGCTCAGGGCCTTCGCGATCTCGACCATCTGACGTCGGGCGACGCCGAGGTCGCCGACGGTCGCGTCGACGTCGAGGTCGAGCCCGGTGCGATCGAGCAGGTCGCGCGCCTGTCGCCGCATCGCGCGGGTGTCGACGATGCCGAACCGGCGCGGGGGCCGGCCGAGGAAGATGTTCTCCGCGACCGTCAGCTGCGGCACCAGCGCCATCTCCTGATGGATCGTCGAGATGCCCAGCGCCTCGGCGTCGCCGGGCCCGCGCAGCCGCACCGGGGTGCCGTCCACCCGGATCTCTCCGGTGTCGGGCTGGTGCACGCCCGCCATCATCTTGATGAGCGTGGACTTGCCCGCACCGTTCTCGCCGAGCAGTACGTGCACCTCGCCGCCGCGCAGGTCGAAGTCCACCGAATCGAGGGCTCGCACACCGGGATACAGCTTGGACACCCCGTCGAGTTCCAGACGCCCCGGTCGCTCCCCGCTCACGACGGGCTCCCCGGTCGCGCGGCGAGGACCCGGTCGCGGGTGGGCATCGCGGACTGCGCCCCCGCCGCCGTGACGGCGATCGCGGCGGCTTCCGCCGCCCAGCGCACGGCGTCCTCGAGTGACGCGCCGCGCACCAACGCGTCGGCGAGAGCCCCGGTGAACGTGTCGCCGGCGCCGGTCGGATCCACGACCCGCTCGACGGGCACGGCCGGCACCTCGGTCACCACACCGGCGCACACCAGCACCGCACCGTCGGCGCCGAGGGTGACCACGACGGCGGCGGGTCCGGACAGCCGGGTCGCCATCTGGGCGGCCTGCACCGACGTCTCCGGTTCCGGCTCCCCTGCGAGAAACGCCAGCTCCGACCGATTGACGATCAGGACGTCGACGCGGCTGAGCACGTCGTCGCCGACGAGCCGCGCGGGCGAGAGGTTGAGGACGACGGTGCCACCCGCGAGCGCGACCGCTGTGGCGACCGCGTCGTCGGGGATCTCGAGCTGGACGACGGTCACCGGTGCGCCCTGCAGGTCGTCGGCGGCGGCCCGCACCGCGGCGGCGTCGAGGTCGCCGTTGGCGCCGGCGACCACGGTGATGCAGTTCTCACCGGAGTCGTCGACCTGCACGACGGCAGCGCCGGTCCGGGCCCCGGCTCGTTCGCTGAGCCCGACGAGGTCGACGCCCTCGGCGCCCAGCGCGTCCCGAACGGCAGCGCCGTGAAGATCGTCGCCGACCGCGCCGACGAGGCCGACGCGCCGGCCCAGCCGAACGGCGGCCACGGCCTGATTGGCGCCCTTGCCGCCGACATGCTCGCCGGCAGCCGTCCCGAGCACCGTCTCGCCCGGCGCAGGCAGGCGCGGCACCCGGATCACGGTGTCGACATTGACCGAACCCACGACGACGATGTCCGGCGGCGACGCACGACCCGGAACAGGTGGGCGCTGGGACGGTCGCGTCTGGGACATCGGGGCGGCCTCTCGGTGAGTAGATCCGTTCGCGCCACGGACTGAAATCGTTTTCCGTGACGCCACACACGATGACGGAGCGTCACGCTCGCGTCAAGACGACGTAATGCATACACTCCGGTCTGGATTGTCCGGCGATACGGAAATCGATTACCGTTGCGTTTCCACGATTTCGAGGGGTACGAGGGTCCGATGAGTGCCACCATCCGCGATGTCGCCGCCCGAGCCGGAGTCTCGGTCGCGACGGCCTCGCGCGCACTGTCCAGCGAGCGCGGCGTCCGCCCCGAGAACCGCGAACGCGTGCTGGCCGCCGCGGCGGCGCTCGACTACCAACCCAACATCCTGGCGGCGGCGCTGCGCGGCCGCACCACCTACACGGTCGGCATGGTGGTCCCCAGCATCGGCAACCCGTACTTCGCGACGCTCGTCGAGGCGGTCGAACACCAACTTCGCGACGACGACCGCAGCCTGCTGCTCGCCAACTCCCGCTACGACCCGCAGACCGAACGACGCCAGATCCAGGCCTTGCTCGATCGCCGCGTCGACTCGCTGATCCTGGTGCCGTGCGATCGCGCGTCCAGCCGTGCCGCCACGGCCGAGGCCGCCGCCCGGGTCCCGACGGTGCAGGTCGATCTCCGCGTCGACGACCATGCCGGCAGCTCGGTGACCGTCGACAACGAGTTCGGCCTCCGGCTCGCGGTCGATCACGTCCTCGCGCGGGGGGCCTCCCGTCCGATCTTCGTGGGCGCCGAACCCGTCGACTCGTCCGCGCAGGAACGGCTCGACGGGTACCGGCAGGCCACCGGCCGCCACGGGCACGCAGAGCCCGACGTGCTGCTCGGCGACTTCAGCACCGACTGGGGACGCGAGGCGGCCCGCCGGATCGCCGCGCGCACACCCCGACCCGACGCCGTGATCTGCGGGAACGACATGATCGCTCTCGGTGTGCTCGACGGACTGGCCGCGGCCGGGCTCACGGTCCCCGACGACATCCAGGTCACCGGCTTCGACGACACCCCGTACGCCGCGCTGGCGCGGCCCTCGCTCACGACGGTCCGCCAGCCCCAGGACGCGATCGCCGCACAGGCCGTGCGTCTGCTCGACGCCGCGGCCACCCGCTCGGACAGCCCACCGTCGGCGCGCATCGCGATCACTCCCACGCTCGTCACGCGGGGATCGACGCTGCCCTGACCGCGCTCAACCGAGCGCGGAGCGCACGCCCGCCGCCATCTCCTCGACCTGCTCGTCCGTCATCACGAAGGACGGCGAGAACTGCATCGCGCCCTGACCGGCCGCGCGCCCCGAGATCCCGAACTCGCGCAACGTCTTCACGAACGGCAGCGCCTCCGCGGGGTCGGCCAGCTGCACCGCGGCGACCGCGCCGAGCCCGCTGCGCACCTCCGCGACCCGCGGGTGCGCCGCGAGCGGGGACAGGTGCTCGTGCAGCGACGCCTCGAGCCGTTTCGACTCCGCCAGCAGCCCCTCGCGCTCGACGATGTCGAGGTTGGCCATGGCGGCCGCGGCCGCACCGGCGTGCCCGCCGTAGGTGTAGCCGTGCCGCCACCACACGCCGCCGCCGAAAAACGGCTCGGCCACGCGCGGGGCCACGAACACCGCACCCATCGGCACGTACCCGGACGTCAGGCCCTTCGCCGTGCACACCATGTCGGGCTGCAGATCGAACCGCGAGGAGGCGAACCACGAGCCGCCGATCCGGCCGAACCCGGTGACCACCTCGTCGACGACGAAGAGGATGTCGTGCTCGCGGCAGATGTCGCGGACCTCCGCGAGGTACCCCTCGGGCGGGAGGTAGATACCGCCCGCGCCGATGATGGGCTCGCAGAAGAACGCGGCGATCGCGTCGGCCCCCTCCCGCTCGACGAGTTCGAGCAGGCCCTTGGCGTCGTCCCACGCGACCGTGCGGGTGTCGCCCATCAGCTCGCCGTGGCCCTCGCGGTTGACGGGGATGCCGGCCAGCGCGGTCCCCGCGACGTGCATGCCGTGGTACGCCTTCTGCCGGCCCACGACCAGCCGCTTCGACGGCCGCCCGACCTCGTGCCAGTACCGGCGGGCCAGTTTCGCCGCGGTGTCCACCGAGTCCGACCCGCCCGACGTGAAGAAGATCTTGGAGCCCGGGACCGGCGCGAGCGCGGCCAACCGGTCCGCGAGCGCGACCGTGGTGTCGGAGGTGAAGTCCCCGAAGTTCGAGAAGTGCGCCACCGTCGACAGCTGCGCCGCCACGGCATCGGCGATCTCGGTGCGTCCGTGCCCGACATTGGTGAACCACAGACCCGCGGTGGCGTCGAGGTAGCGGTTGCCGCGGTCGTCCCAGATGTAGGCGCCGTCGCCGCGGCTGACGACGAACGCACCGTCGCGTTGCACCGCCCCCATGTCCGCGAATCCGTGCCAGAGCGCGCCGCCCATGCCAACTCCCCTCGTCCCGTCGAGTCTGTAGTCGAGTCGTTCTGCTCGCGACTATGCCACGGAATCCCCTTCGGGCTCGTGGCCCGAAATTGCCGTTGCACACCTTCGATAGGCTGTCCCTAGCATGTCGACCACACCATCAACAGCCGATGCCACCTTCGATCGCCGCGAGGCGAGGAAGCGACTCGGCGCACTCACCCTCCGTGACGAGCACCGGCTGCGCCGACGCCTCGACCGCGCCAAGTCCCCGTCCGCGCTGGCAGCGCTGGACGAGGAGATCACCGCCGCAGAGCTGCGCGTCGCCGGACGCCGGGCCCAGGTGCCGGAGATCACGTACCCGGAATCGCTGCCGGTGACGCAGCGCCGCGACGACATCGCGGCCGCGATCCAGTCGCACCAGGTGGTGATCGTCGCCGGTGAGACCGGGTCGGGCAAGACCACCCAGATCCCCAAGATCTGCCTCGAGCTCGGCCGCGGCATCCGCGGCCTGATCGGGCACACCCAGCCGCGCCGCCTCGCCGCCCGCACGGTCGCCGAACGCATCGCCGAGGAGGTCGGCCGCGATCTCGGGGACACCGTCGGCTACACCGTCCGGTTCACCGACCAGGTCTCGGACTCCACGCTCGTCAAACTGATGACCGACGGCATCCTGCTGGCGGAGATCCAGCGCGACCGGATGCTGCGCCGCTACGACACCCTCATCATCGACGAGGCCCACGAGCGCAGCCTCAACATCGACTTCATCCTCGGTTACCTCGCGCAGCTGTTGCCCCGCCGGCCCGACCTCAAGGTGATCATCACCTCGGCGACCATCGACCCGGAGCGGTTCGCCGGGCACTTCGCCGTGAACGGTGTGCCCGCGCCCATCGTGGAGGTGTCCGGCCGCACGTTCCCGGTGGAGATGCGGTACCGGCCGTTGACCGTCGAGGTCGGCGACCAGACCTTCGACCGCGACCCGGTCGACGCCGTGTGCGAGGCCGTCGACGAGCTGGCCGCCGAGGGGGACGGCGACATCCTGGTGTTCCTGTCCGGCGAGCGGGAGATCCGCGACACCGCCGACGCGCTGCGCGACCGCAAGCTTCGGAACACCGAAATCGTCCCGCTGTACGCCCGGCTGTCCGCGGCCGAGCAGCACAAGGTCTTCACCCCCCACACCGGGCGCCGGGTGGTGCTGTCGACCAACGTGGCCGAGACCTCCCTGACCGTCCCGGGGATCCGGTACGTCGTCGATCCCGGCACCGCGCGCATCTCGCGCTACTCGGTGCGGACCAAGGTGCAGCGGCTGCCCATCGAACCGATCTCGCAGGCATCGGCCCGTCAGCGCGCCGGCCGGTGCGGACGCGTCGCCGACGGCATCTGCATCCGCCTGTACTCGGAGGACGACTTCGAGTCCCGGCCCCAGTTCACCGAACCGGAGATCCTGCGGACCAATCTCGCGTCCGTGGTCCTGCAGATGACGGCGCTCGGACTCGGCGACATCGAGGCATTCCCGTTCGTCGAGGCACCGGACCCGCGCGCCATCCGCGACGGCATCGCGCTGCTCGAGGAGCTCGGCGCCATCGCGACCGGAAAGCCCGCCGTGACGGCTGACGACCGGGCACCCGCCGGACCCCAGCTGACGACGACCGGCCGCGAACTGGCGCAGCTGCCGGTCGATCCGCGGATGGCCCGGATGCTCGTCGAGGCCCACCGCAACGGCTGTCTGCGCGAGATGCTCGTCATCGTCGCCGCGCTGTCCATCCAGGACGTGCGGGAACGGCCGGCGGAATTCCAGCAGGCCGCGGACGAGAAGCACGCCCGGTTCAACGTCGAGAACTCCGACTTCCTCGCGTACCTCAAACTGTGGGAGTACCTCAAGGAGCAGCGAAGAGAGCTGAGCTCCAACCAGTTCCGCAAGATGTGCCGCAACGAGTTCCTGCACTGGCTGCGGATCCGTGAATGGCAGGACCTCCACGGCCAGCTCCGGCAGATCACCCGTGGACTCGGCTGGGAGATCTCCGACTCCGCCGCCGAGCCCTCCGACACTGCGATCCACCAGTCGCTCCTGGCGGGCCTGCTCTCGCACATCGGGCTGCGGGAGGGCGAGAAGCGAGACTTCCTGGGCGCGCGCGGCAGCCGGTTCGCCGTGTTCCCCGGCTCCAACCTGTTCAAGAAGCCACCCCGGTGGGTGATGGCCGCCGAACTCGTCGAGACGTCTCGGCTGTGGGCCCGGATGGCCGCGCGGATCGAGCCCGAATGGGCCGAGAAACTGGCCCCACACCTGGTCAAACGCACGTACTCCGAACCCCACTGGTCCACCAAGCGGGCGTGCGCGATGGCGTACGAACGGGTGACGCTGTACGGCATCCCGCTCGTCACCGGCCGACCGGTCACCTACAGCACGATCGACCCGGAAGCGTCCCGCGAGCTGTTCATCCGGCACGCGCTCGTGCAGGGCGAGTGGCAGACGCAACACAAGTTCTTCCATGCCAACCGGGCGCTGCTCGAGGACGTCGAGGAGCTCGAACACCGGGCTCGGCGGCGTGACATCCTCGTCGACGACGAAACCCTGTTCGAGTTCTACGACGAGCGGGTGGGCGCGGAAGCGGTGTCCGCCAAGCACTTCGACACCTGGTGGAAGAAGGCGCGGCGGGAGAACCCCGAGCTGCTGAACTTCACCACCTCGACGGTCGTCAACGCCGACTCGGCCTCGGTACTCGAGGGCGACTACCCCGACGCGTGGCGTCAGGGCGACATCCAGTTCCCGCTGACCTACCAGTTCGAACCCGGCAAGGACGACGACGGTGTCACCGCCCGGATCCCGGTCGCGCTGCTCGCCGGGGTGCGCCCGGTCGGTTTCGACTGGCTGGTTCCGGGCATGCGCACCGAACTGGTGACGGCGCTGATCAAGACGCTGCCGAAACAGCTCCGCCGCCAGGTGGTGCCCGCACCGGACTTCGCGGCGGCCGCGCTCGCGTCGGTCAAACCCCGCTCCGAGTCCCTCGTCCACGCGATGGCTCGCGAGCTGTCCCGGCTGGGTAACTGCCGGATCGAACCGACCGACTTCGATGTCGCGTCCCTGCCGCCGCACCTGCGAATGACGTTCGCGGCGGTCGACGACAAGGGGAAGGTCCTCGCCAAGGACAAGAGCCTGACCGCGCTGCGGCGCACACTGGCGCCGCGCGTCGAGGTGGAGGTCGCCAAGGCGACGTCCACGACGGAACGCACACCGGCGCCCGTGTGGACCGCGCAGACCCTCGGCACGCTTCCCGAGTCGGTGACGCGCACGATCGCCGGGCAGAAGGTCACCGGCTACCCGGCGCTCGTGCCCGAGGAGAACGGGGTGGCGGTGCGGGTGCTCACCACCCCCTCGGCCCAGCGGGCGGCGATGCGCGCGGGCACCCGACAGCTGCTCCTCAATGCGGTTCCCACTCAAGCGAAAGCCGTCACCAACGGCATGAGCAACAGGGAACGCCTCGCACTCGGCCAGAACCCGGACGGTAGCTTCGACGCGCTCCTCGACGACTGCCGGGCGTGTGCCGTGGACGAGCTCATCGCCGAGAACGGCGGCCCCGTGCAGGATCCGGTCGAGTTCGAGAAACTCACTGCGACGGTGCGCTCCCAGCTCGCGACGCGGGTCGCGCGGCTGCTGCGGTTGCTGTTGCCGGTCCTCGACGAAGCGCACCGGCTGGCCGTCGTCCTCGATCGGTCCGGTGGTGAGGCCGCCGACGACGTGCGCGAACAACGTGACTCGCTGCTGTTTCCCGGCTTCGTCTCCGAGCTCGGATCGGGGCGCTTGAAGGAACTGCCGCGCTATCTGGCGGCGGCATCGCTGCGGCTCGAGGCGTTGCCGGCGAGCGCCCAACGCGACCGTGTGGGAATGGATGCGCTGGACCGGGTGTACGCCGCCTACGACCGCATGCTTTCGGCGCTGCAGGAGGAACGGCGCGGCGACGCCGACGTGACCGAGATCCTCTGGAAGATCGAGGAACTGCGGGTCAGCCTGTTCGCCCAGAGCCTCGGGACCGCCATTCCGATCTCGGAGAAGCGCGTCCTCAAGGCGATCGACGCGATCCGGCGCTGACGGCGGCTCGGACGACGCCCGTCCGCCGGCGCGGCTACTCCGCCGCCGGTCCGGCGTCGGCGAGCTCGTCGGCCTTGCTCTCGCGGTGCGCGCGCAGGTCCTTGATCTCCCGCTCGAAGTCCTCGGCGGAGCTGAACGACCGGTACACGGACGCGAAGCGCAGGTACGCGACCTCGTCCAGGTCGCGCAGCGGCCCGAGGATGGCCAATCCGACCTCGTGACTGGGGATCTCGGGAGACCCGGCTGCCCGCACCGTGTCCTCGACCTGCTGGGCCAGCAGGTTGAGGGCGTCGTTGTCGACCTGTCGCCCCTGGCACGCGCGCTGGACCCCGCGGACCACCTTCTCGCGACTGAACGGCTCCGTGACACCGCTGCGCTTGACGACGGCGAGGACGGCGGTCTCGACCGTGGTGAATCGGCGACCGCACTCGGGACACGAGCGCCGCCGGCGGATCGCCGCACCCTCGTCGGCCTCACGGGAATCGACCACGCGCGAATCAGGGTGCCGACAGAAGGGGCAGTGCATGGTGAATCCTTCGTAGCCATCGTGGCCGCTGCGCCGCTTCTCGACCGATGCCGGTTCCGACGGGACCGGTGCACGCAGAGCAGGAACGACATCGACGCGACCACGCGATGTGGGGTGACTGACAGGATTCGAGGATACCCGCCCGGGCCAGACCGGCAGTGACTCCCGGGTACCGAGACGCACGAGGCCCGATTCCGGCCGCATCGACAGCGCCATCTCGAACGCCTCCTCCCGACTCGACGTCGCCCGGATCAATCGGTGACCGCGACCGGGGCGAGTACGGTCTGTCCGGCCCGCACACCCGATCCCGACATCTCGTTCAGCTGCCGGATCCGGTCGACGACGGCACCGACGGGCGCGCCCGGAGCCACCCGGGCCGCGACGTCGCTGAGTGTCTCGCCGCTGCGCACCTGCACCACGGCGGTCTGCGCCGGGACTCCACCCGGCGCACCGGACAGGTTCGCCAGCGCCTCCAGGCCCACGACGACGCCCACCGTCACCACCACGGTGGCAACGACCGTGGACAGCGCCGAGAGCGAGAGCGCCGACGCCCCGGAGAACCCGAAGAATTGCGCGATCCGCGAGCCGGAGCGGTCGTGCGACGGACCCGTGGCCACGGACGTCCGGGATCCCGGCGCCCCGTGGCGCGGAACGGCGTCGTACCGCACCAGCCCGGCGGCCGGGCGGACCTGCTCGGACCGGCGCGGACGCGCCTGCCCGTGCCGGCGCACCGCACCCCGGTCGCCCGCGACGCCGGAGGCGTCGGCCCGCACGTAGACGCCCCGACCGCACGTCGGCGGTCGCCCGCTCGTGGTGCGACCGCCGGCGGCGCCGTTCCTCGAAAGTGCGATTCCCATCCGAACCCTCCCAGCGAGTCGTTTTCGCTCGTCGGGCACACCCCGCGTCGCCCGATTCCCAGTTGTTCGATCATGCGTTCGATAGAACACATATTCGATTTCTACCACGCGGGTCCGACAAAGTCAGTAGTTCGGGCGACACAGCTCGAACAGATGTTTGAAGTCCCGGAATGATCGAGATAGATTCGGGGCAACCCATGCGAAGGAGGCGACCCGCCATGACGGACGACAACCCGAGCCCCTCCGGCGAGTCCGGACGCGAGGCCGTGCTCGACGTCGGCACGCTCACCGACCGGCAGCGCAAGGTGCTCGAGGTCATCCGCGAGTCGGTGGCCGACCGCGGCTACCCGCCGAGCATCCGCGAGATCGGGGACGCGGTGGGACTGACGTCGACGTCGTCGGTGGCCCACCAGCTGCGCACGCTCGAACGCAAGGGCTTCCTGCGGCGCGATCCCAACCGACCGCGCGCGGTCGACGTGCGCGGCCTCGACGGCACCGGCGCCGAGCCGGCCGGGTTGCGTGCGGCCGACGGCGGTGCGTCCGCGCTCACCCCGGCCGACGAGCTGCCCGCCCCCACGTTCGTCCCCGTACTGGGCCGCATCGCGGCCGGCGGCCCGATCCTGGCGGAGGAGGCGGTCGAGGACGTCTTCCCGCTACCGCGGGAACTGGTGGGTCAGGGTTCGCTGTTCCTGCTCAAGGTCGTCGGCGAATCGATGATCGACGCCGCCATCTGCGACGGCGACTGGGTGGTCGTGCGCCAGCAGAACGTGGCCGAGAACGGCGACGTGGTCGCCGCGATGATCGACGGCGAGGCCACGGTCAAGACCTTCAAGCGCACCGGCAAGGACGTCTGGCTCATGCCGCACAACCCGTTGTTCGAGCCGATCCCCGGCAACGACGCCGCCATCCTCGGCAAGGTCGTCACCGTCATGCGCAAGCTCTGAGGTCGACGACGAGGGCGGGCCCGCGGCACAGTGCCGCGGGCCCGCCCTCGTCGTGGATACGACCGGAGATCAGGTCAGGTTCAGCCCCCGCCCGATGATCTCCTTCATGATCTCGGTGGTGCCGCCGTAGATGGTCTGGACGCGGGAGTCCATGTAGGCCTTCGCGATCGGGTACTCGCGCATGTAGCCGTAGCCGCCGTGCAGCTGCAGGCACCGGTCGATGAGCTTCACCTGCGCCTCGGTGGTCCACCACTTCGCCATGGCGGCTTCCTGCACCGTGAGCTCGCCCTTGTTGAGCTGTTCACAGAACCGGTCGACCAGAACCCGCACCGCTGTGGTCTCCGTCGCCAGCTCCGCGAGAACGAAACGCGTGTTCTGGAAGCTGCCGATCGACTTGCCGAACGCCTTGCGGTCGCGGCAGTACTGCATCGTCATGTCGAGGCACGACTCCATCGCGGCGGCGGCCACGACCGCGATCGACATCCGTTCCTGCGGGAGGTTCTGCATGAGGTAGATGAACCCCATGCCCTCCTCACCGAGGAGGTTCTCGGCCGGCACGCGGACGTCGGTGAAGCTCAGTTCCGCGGTGTCCTGGGCCTTGAGGCCGATCTTGTCGAGGTTGCGGCCGCGCTCGAACCCCTCCATCCCCCGTTCGACGACGAACAGCGAGAAGCCCTGGGCTCCCTTGTCGGGGTCGGTGCAGGCCACGACCACGACGAGGTCGGCGTTGATGCCGTTGGTGATGAACGTCTTGGAGCCGTTGAGGATCCAGTGGTCCCCGTCCCGGACCGCGCGGGTCTTGATGTTCTGCAGATCGCTGCCCGTCCCGGGCTCGGTCATGGCGATGGCGGTGATCAGCTCACCCGAACAGAATCCCGGCAGCCAGCGCTGCTTCTGTTCCTCGTCGGCCAGCTTGATGAGGTACGGCGCCACGACGTCGTTGTGCAGCATGAAGCCGATGCCGCTGTAGCCGCCCCGGGTGGTCTCCTCGGTGACGATCATGTTGTAGCGGAAGTCCTCGACTCCCCCGCCGCCGTACTCCTCCGGCACCGCCATCCCGAGGAACCCCTGCTTGCCGGCCTCCACCCAGACCGACCGGTCGACGATGTTCCGGTCCTCCCACTCGTCGTGGTAGGGGGCGACGTGCTGGTCGAGGAACTTCCGGTAGGACTCCCGGAAGAGGTCGTGCTCCGGTTCGAACAGGGTGCGATCCACTTACGTCTCCTCGTGTCGAGATCTGCCGGCGAGCGGCGGACGGACTTCCTCGAGTCGACCGTAGAACCCGCGTCGGTGACGATCCATGACCGAGGCGAGCACGATTCGTGACCGCGTGGCGCGGATCACGACCCGCCCGGCGCCGATGTCAGCGCCGCAGCGTGCTGAGCCACCGCATCAGCGGATATGCGACGAGGATGCCGACCGAACCCCAGGCGATCCCGCCCAGCTCGACCGAGCCGATCGACAGCGTGAGGTTGCCGATTCCCGCGACGAGCGCGGTCGCGACCACCGTGAGGTTGACCGGGTCGGTGAAGTCGACCTTCGCGTCCATCCAGATCCGCACGCCCAGGATGCCGATCAGGCCGTAGAGCACCAGCGTCGCGCCGCCGATGACGCCGTCGGGGACGGTGAACACGAGCGCGCCGAACTTCGGCGAGAAGGACAGCACGACGGCGGTGACGGCGGCGACCCAGTACGCCGCGGTGGAGTACACGCGCGTCGCGGCCATGACGCCGATGTTCTCGGCGTACGTCGTGGTGCCCGAGCCGCCGCCCACACCGGCGAGGGTCGTGGCGAGGCCGTCCGCGAACAGCGCGTTGCCGGCGAGGTCGTCGAGCGGCTTGCCGGTCATCGCCGACACCGCCTTGACGTGCCCGACGTTCTCCGCCACGAGCACGATCACGACCGGCAACGCCAGCAGGATCACCGACAGCTCGAACGTCGGCGCCCGCAGGTGCGGCACACCGAACCATGCGGCCTCACGCAGGGCGTCGACGCGCTCGTCCGCGAGGCCGCCGGTGACCGCGGCGAAGACCCAGCCCACCACGACGCCGATCAGGATCCCGAGACGGCCCAGAATGCCCGGCCCGAGGACCGTCGCCAGCAGGATGCCCAGCAAGGTCACCGCCGCGATCAGCGGCTGGGCCTGGAAGGAACCGGTCGCGGACGGCGCCAGATTGAGACCGATGAGGGCGACGACGGCGCCGGTGACGACCGGCGGCATCACCGCGTCGATCACGCGGGCGCCGATCGCCCGCACCAGGGCACCGATGAGCATGAGCACCACACCGGCGGCGACGACGCCACCGAGCTGCGCGGCGGGTCCCTCGCCGGCGGAGGCGCTCAGCGGCGCGATGAACGCGAACGACGAGCCGAGGTAGCTGGGAATCCGGCCGCGGGTGAGCAGCAGGAACAGCGCGGTGCCCAGACCCGAGAACAGCAGCGTCGTGGTCACCGGGAACCCGGTGATCGTCGGGACGAGCAGCGTGGCGCCGAACATCGCGATCACGTGCTGCATGCCGATCCCGATGGTGCGCGGCCACGACAGCCGCTCGTGCGGCCCGACGACCGCGCCGTCGCTGATGGTCCGGCCGTCCCCGTGCAGCGCCCATCCGAACATCCCGGTGCCGGCTTCCCGCTCGGGCGCGCGTCGCGCGTGGTCCTCAGTACTCGTCACAGTTGGCCAATGATAGGGCCACCGCCTGCACCGATGGACCACCGGGATTCACGTCGGGAGCACCCGGTCACCGACTTCGCGTTCCGATCGAGAAACGCCGCAGCCGCCCGTCGCGGGGACGGGCGGCTGCAGCAGACCGAGCGGATCCGCCTACGGGCGCGGCACCATCGGGTAGGTCCGCTCCGCACCGTTGCCCACGACGCGGACGTCGAGCGGGCTGGTCCCGTTCCACTCGTGCGCGGCCACCGACGCGGACGAGTGCACCGGGATGCTCACCGGTGCGCCGGTGGTGACGTTCTGATCGCCCGCGCCGTCGCGGCGCCGGACGTCGAAGGTCATCGCCGCGGGGAGCCCGACTCCGTCGAGCGCGTACACGAAGTCGCCGTCGGTGTCGCGTTCCACCGACAAGGTGGTGCCGGGCAGGATCCGCAGGCCGGTGCCCCGCGCCGCCACCGACCAGTCCGCCTGCTCGGTGGCCAGCATCAACGTCGGCGTGATCGCGAAGTTGCCCTGCAGGTCGAGCTTGCGCTGGCTCTGGTCCACGTTCACGGTCGCGGTGGCGCCCGGCGGCAGGACGAGCCCGTCGACCTCGTTGATCCAGCCGTCACCGTAGAGCGAGATGTCGAGGTCGGCGGAGCGGCCGACGGGCACGTCGCCGACGGTCATCTCGAACGCGACGCCGGCCGGGACGCGGAACAGGTGGGTCTGCTGGTTGTTGACGGACTGGAGCTGATCGACACCCTCGATCTCGCTGCCGTCCGGCGCGGTGATGTCGAGGTCCCAGCCGAGGATCGTCCCGTCCCGGTTCTCGGCGTTGTCCTTGATCATTACCAGCACCGAATCGTCACCGGCGTCGTGGCAGATCGGGCATTCGTGCACCGCGTTGGTCTGCGGCAACTCGACCAGCCGCATCGGGTTGTCCGGGGATCCGACGAACAGGTAGCTCCTGTCGGCCGGGTTCAGGGCCGTGGTGTAGTACCACCTGTCGGCACCGGCATCGGCCACCACCATCTTCTCGACACCGGGATAGTTGTTGTCGTACACCACGATCCCGGTCCTGCCCCCGCCCAGGTCCCGCAAGGCGATCGGGGTGATCGCGTGGCCGCCGATGTCCCCGAACAACGTCAGCACGTAGTTGTCCCCCCGCGCCCACGCGGCCTCGAGTCTGCCGAGGATGTCGGCGACCGGCGCGGCCGTGGCGGCGTCACTGGTCGGGGGCGAGATCTGGGTGCTGGCGTAGCGCGAGATCAGCCCGTCGAGTCGGTCCGACGGGCGCTCGTCGAATACCTCCCCGCCCGACGGCAGCGTGGTCGCCTTGTCGAGCTGGTCGGTGGCGAAAAGCCCTGCCAGCGCGGCGAAACCGAAGCAGTGACCCCCGCTCCAGGCATCGTCGAGGTCGGCCTGGAGCGCCTCACCGGTGGCTGTGAGCACGCACCCACCGGCGTCGATCCGCGCACAGATCCGGTCGCCGTACAGCGACTGCATGACCGTGGGCGTCAGGCCCCGGCGGTGCTCCGGCGACGGGCCGCCCCAGTTCTCGAACGAGAACCCGTCGCGTGTCACGTCGAATCCGCTGCTCGCGATCAGGGTTCCCGAGGTCGGGTCGATCGCGACGTACGACTCCGAGTCGTCCGACGAACCCGACGCACTCGAACCGAGAGATCCGAGCGAACCGAACGACGGCGCCGCGCCCGCAGGCGCCGAGAACGCCAGTAGGAGCAGTGCCGTGAAAATCGAGATGAAGAACGCTGTACAGCGCCGGCGCACCGTGCCTCCCCGTGTGATTGTCGCTGGCGGACAGCCCGATCCAGCACGGGAAGACAGTAGCGGACCGATGCCCGATTTCCGGTGATCATCCGCTTCGGCCGACGACGCGGCGCGCGGTCAGGGGTGCGGCACCGGACGGTCAGCGTCGCCGCGACCGCGCGCGTCGGCGTACCAGGCCGTACGTGGCGAGACCGGCGGCCACGGCGCCGCCCACGAGGGCCGGGGTGGACCACCGCACGGCTCCGTCGGTCGGGGTGTCGCCGCCGGCGCCGGTCGCCCCACCGGACTGCCCGCCGGCGGCCGACTCGGTCGCGGCCGTCGACGGCGGCCCCGCGTCGTCGCCCGAGCGCGAGTGCGTGCGCGCCAGGTCGGTCGCGCCCCGCAGGATCTGCAGCGGCGGAGGGGGTCCGCCCGCGAACTCCGATCCGGCGAGCAACGCGCCGTCCGGGGTGAAGGCGAGGGCCTCTCCCTGCGGCTCGTCCGGGAGCGCCACCCGCGCCGGGGTGCCGGTCGTGAGGGCACGGACGAGGTCGCCGTCGGGGGCTGAGAACAGGTACACGTCCGTGTAGGTGCGGAGCGCGGCGACGGTGCCGTCGGCGCTCACCGCGCCGCCGGTCACCAGCGTGGACGCGCCCACCGGCACCGGGCCACCCGGCGTGTCGGTGGGTCCCAGCCGGATCTCGCCGACGCGCTCGAGGGCGGTGGGACCGGGTGACGCGAGCTCGCCGACGACCGTGCCGCCCGCCGGCCGGTAGATCCCGTCGGCGGCCAGAACTTCCTTGGTGACGATCAGGGGCACGCCGTCCCGTTGCACGAGCAGGGTCTCGGCGTCGTGCGGGCCGTCCGGGTAGGTGAGCCGGTGCAGCCGCCCGCCGCCGGACCGCGGATCGAGATCGATCAGCGCGACCGTGGCCCGGGCCCGCTCGTTGTCGCCGGTGTCGGCCAGCCACAGGCGCCCGTCCGGGCCGACGCCCAGGTCCTCGATGTCGTACGGATCGACCGGGACCGGCACCGTCTCGGTGACCGCGCAGGTGTCGTCCAGGACGACGACGGCGTCGTCGGAGCCGCTGTCGCCGATGCCGTGGATCGCCCCGCCCGCCACCGCGAGGCCCGACAGTTCCTCGAGCACGGGATCCGTGGGCGTGCACAGCGGTTCGAAGCGGGCGTCCGGCACCGGAACGCTCGCGTCGGCGGCGTGCGCCACCGGCACGCCGAACAGCAGCGCCGGGCCGAGCGCGAGCGCGGCACCGGCGAACGAGAGCCGGAGTCCGCAGTGGCGGCTACCCACGCCCCTCGAACTCGCCGAGCGCCGAGGCGAGCGCCTCGGGAACCCGCACCCGCATCCGGGTGCCGTCCGCCTCGTGCGAGGTGTCGAGAATCTGGCCGTCCGAGTGGATTCGCGCGACGAGATCGCCCCGCGAGTAGGGCACGAGCACGTCGACCTCGACCTCGGGGCGTCGGACGATCTCGCCCAGACGCTCGCGGAGCTCGTCGATGCCCTCCCCGGTCCGGGCGGACACGAACACCGCGCCGGGCAGGAGCCCGCGCAGCTGCGTCAGTACCACCGGGTCCGCCGCGTCGATCTTGTTCACGACGATCAACTCGGGCGGAGCGGGCGCATCGTTCTCCCGGATCACCTCGGTGATCACCTCGCGGACGGCCTTGATCTGGTCGGTCGGCAACGGATCGGACCCGTCGACCACGTGGAGCAGCAGGTCGGCATCCGTCACCTCCTCGAGCGTCGAGCGGAACGCCTCGACCAGCTGGGTGGGCAGATGCCGCACGAAACCGACGGTGTCGGTGAGCACGTACTCGCGCCCGTCCTCGAAGGAGGCCTGCCGCGTCGTCGGGTCCAGCGTCGCGAACAGCGCGTTCTGCACCAGCACCCCGGACCCGGTGAGCGCGTTGAGGAGGCTGGACTTACCGGCATTGGTGTAGCCGACGATGGCCACGGACGGCACCTCGCTGCGGAGGCGGTGGCTGCGCTTGGTGTCGCGTGCCGCCTTCATGCCCTTGATCTCGCGCCGCAGCTTCGCCATCCGCTCGCGGATGCGCCGACGGTCGGTCTCGATCTTGGTCTCACCGGGGCCGCGCAGACCCACGCCGCCGTTGCTGCCGGCGCGGCCACCCGCCTGCCGGGACATCGATTCACCCCAGCCGCGCAGGCGCGGAAGCATGTACTCCATCTGGGCGAGCGCGACCTGCGCCTTGCCCTCCCGGGACGTCGCATGCTGGGCGAAGATGTCGAGGATCAGCGCGGTGCGGTCGATGACCTTGACCTTGACGACCTTCTCCAGCGCGGTGAGCTGCGCAGGGGTGAGCTCGCCGTCGCAGATCACGGTGTCGGCGCCCGTCGCGAGCACCACCTGCCGCAGTTCGTCGGCCTTGCCGGAACCGATGTACGTCGCGGCGTCCGGCTTGTCGCGGCGCTGGACCAGGCCCTCGAGGACCTCGGAGCCGGCGGTCTCGGCGAGGGCCGCGAGCTCGGCCATGCTGGCGTCGGCCTGGGCCGCGGTACCCGAGGTCCAGACCCCCACCAGAACCACGCGTTCGAGGCGCAGCTGCCGGTACTCGACCTCGGTGACGTCGGTGAGCTCGGTGGACAGCCCCTGGACACGACGCAGGGCGCTGCGTTCGTCGAGCTGCATCTCGCCGACGGAGGGGGCTGAGGAATAGTCGGAATCGTCGAAGTACTCTTCGCTGTCGGACGCCCTCGCCCGGTCGGACGCTTCCTGGGACTCCGACACGGACGGGAACTCGGTGCGATGTGATTTCGTCATACACGTCCATGATCCCACGAACCGAGACCTGCGTGCACGCGCATTTCGCCGAGGGAGGAACCCCGCGCCGGGCGGGTCAGCCCAGTTCGGTCCACCACCGGTCGTCGATGCGTCCGGACGCGACCAGGACCGACGGCCCCCGGAGCGCGGCGCGGCCGCCGTCGACCGTCACCTCCACCCGGCCGCCGGGCACCCGCACCTCGACCTTGCCGTCGGTGGCGCCGCTCGCGCGCAGGGCCGCGGCCGCCGCCGCGACGGTGCCCGTGCCGCACGAGCGGGTCTCACCCACGCCGCGCTCGTGGACGCGCATGTCGACGGCCCCGCCGTCGAGCGGGGTGAGGATCTCGATGTTGACGCCCTCGGGGAAGAAGCCCGGGTCGAAGCCCGGCGCGGTCGACAGGTCGAGCGCGGCGAGCGCCGCCGGGGTCAGGTCGGGGTCGACGCACGCGAGATGCGGATTGCCGACGTCGATGCCGATGCCGGCGATCACCCGACCACCGATCGTGGTCGTCGAGGGGCCGAGTTCGCGGACCTGCCCCATGTCCACGGTGACGTCGCCGTGCACGTGGTCGGCGGCGTGGACGACGACGGGGCGGGCTCCGGCCCGGCTGCCGACGACGAACTCGTCCCGCAGTTCCAGCCCGCTCGTGCGCAGGTAGTGCGCGAACACCCGAACTCCGTTGCCGCACATCTCCGCAATGGATCCGTCCGCGTTGCGGTAGTCCATGAACCAGTCGTCGGCTCCGACCCCGGCGGGCAGTTCGCGCAGTACGCCGACCGCGGTGAGCGCGCCCGCACGCGCGACCCGCAGGACCCCGTCGGCGCCGAGGCCGCGGTTGCGGTCGCACAGGGCGGCGATCCGGTGCTCGGGAAGCGCAAGGTCGGCATGCGGATCCGGGAGGATCACGAAGTCGTTCTCGGTGCCGTGGCCCTTGCTGAATTCCATGCCGACCACTCTAGCGAGGCGCACGCCGGCCCCCGCCCGTCGCGGTCAGCCGACCAGCCGGAGGGCGGAATCGACGAGGTCGGTCGCCGCACCGTCGAGCCAGTGCACGCGCGGATCGCGGCGGAACCACGACCGCTGCCGCCGCACGTACCGCCGGGTCCCGACGAACGTGCGCTCGCGCGCCTCGGCGAGGTCGTACTCGCCGTCGAGCATCGCGAGCACCTGCGCGTAGCCGATCGCGCGCTGCGCGGTGACCCCCTCACGCAACCCGACGTCCACCAGCGCCCGGACCTCGTCCACGAGCCCCTTGTCGAACATCGCCTCGGTGCGCGACCGGATCCGTGCGTCGAGCGCCTCGGTCTCCCGATCGACTCCGAGAATTATTGTTCCCCAACGTGGTTCACCGATCTGCGGGGCCGACGCCGCGAACGGTCGACCGGTGATCTGGACCACCTCGAGCGCCCGGACGATCCGGCGGCCGTCGGTCGCCAGGATCGACGCGGCGGCGTCGGGATCGACCCGCGCCAGTTCCGCGTGCAGGGCTGCGACTCCCCGCTCGGCCAGCACCGCTTCCCAGTGGGCGCGCACGTCGGGGTCCGTGGCGGGGAACGACCACTGGTCGAGCAGCGACTGCACGTACATCATCGATCCGCCCACGATGACGGGCACCGCGCCGCGGGCACGGATGTCCTCGACGTCACGCGCGGCCGACTCCTGGTAGCGGGCGACGGTCGCGGACTCGGTCACGTCCAGCACGTCGAGTTGGTGATGGACGATGCCGCGGCGCTCGTGCGGTGCGAGCTTCGCGGTTCCCACGTCCATGCCCCGGTACAGCTGCATCGCGTCGATGTTGACGATCTCGCCGCCGAGCCGTTCCGCGAGCTCGAGACCCAGATCGGATTTGCCGGTGGCGGTGGGTCCGACGACCGCGACGGGGGTCCGTCCGGTCACGGCAGCCACATCCCGACGTGGTAGCCGACGCCGTACGGCGCGCCCGCGTACAGCGATTCGGATTTGCGGGGGCCGCCGGCGGGACCGCTGAAGACGGCGGCGAACGTCTGCCACGCCGCCCGTCCGGCCAGCCCGATCTCCCGGCAGGTGCCGGGATCGAGCCGTCCGAGCGCGTCGCAGTCGCCGTCGGCCAGGGCGGCGTCCAGTCCCGACTGGATGTGCGGGGAGCGCTCGTCGAACGCCCCGGGCGCCTTGTCGGTCAGGGTGTTGGCGCCGTCGGCGACGACGAGCAGAGCCTGCGGCTCCGGCCGCGCGTCCAGCTCGGCTCGCAGTTCGCGGCCCAGCCGGACGCAGTCGTCGGACGTGGTCTCGGGTGCGAGGAGCCGGACCCGCACTCGCGCGTCGGGCGCCGCCGCACCTCGCAGCCAGCCCGCGACCAGGGCCGGGAGCGGCATCGAGCGGTCGGTGTCGCGCCCGGATGCGTCGGGCGACAGGGACACTCGCACGTCGACACCGAAACCCGCGAAGCTCCCGCATTTTTCGGGGGCGACCTCCCCCGCGGACGGGGCGTCGGGATCGGCGACCGCAAGCACCGTCCACTCCGTGCTCACCCGGCCCAGCCGGGACGCCACGTCCAGGGCCGCTCGGCGCAACTGGTCGGTTTCCGATGCTGCGGCTCCGGTCAACTCGGGAACCAGCAGTGGCGGCGAGGGCACGAAGGCGGCGGCGGTCAACACACTGCGCAACGGTAGTCGACCCGAGGTTACGCACTGTGGGCGTCATACCTGTTTCAATAGTCATCGAACAGTCGCTGCAGGCTCCCGGCCGTACCGAACGAACGGTCGGACACGAGCAGGTGGTGACAGTGCGATCAGGCAGCCGTGACGCGCGGCAGAGACGAGGAGCTATGACCGAGAGCAACGCCCCCACGCCGGGTACCCCCAAGCCGGGAGTCCCCAAGCCCGGCGGCGCCAAGCCGGGTACCGCGACGTCGAGTTCGCCCAAGCCCGGCCCGGTTCCCGGTCACACCAAGCCGGCCGCGGCGGCACCGAGCGATCCGAGCCGGTTCGGCCGGGTCGACGAGGACGGTACGGCGTGGGTCCGGACCGCCGACGGCGAGCGTCGGATCGGTTCGTGGCAGGCGGGGGACGCCGCGGAAGGCCTGGCGCACTTCGGCCGTCGCTACGACGACCTGGCTACCGAGGTGGGACTGCTCGAGGCCCGGCTCACGTCCGGTGCGGGCGACGCGAAGAAGACCCGGGCCGCGGCCGAGGCACTGGCCGAGACGTTGCCGACAGCTGCGGTCATCGGCGACATCGACGCGCTGAGTGCCCGTTTGACGGCCGTCATCGAAGGGTCCGAGCACGCCGCCGAGAAGGCGAAGCACGACAAGGAGCAGACGCGCCAGGAACAGACCGCCCGCAAGGAGGAACTGGCCGCCGAGGCGGAGAAGATCGGCGCGGAGTCCACCCAGTGGAAGGCCGCGGGCGACCGGCTGCGGGAGATCCTCGACGAGTGGAAGACGATCCGCGGGCTCGACCGCAAGACCGACGACGCCCTGTGGCGGCGCTTCGCGAAGGCCCGGGAGGCGTTCAACCGCCGCCGTGGCACGCACTTCGCCGAACTCGACCGGGAGCGGGCCACCGCGAAGACCCGCAAGGAGGAGCTGGTCACACAGGCTGAGGCGCTGTCCACGTCGACGGAGTGGGGTCCGACCGCCGGCCAGTTCCGGGATCTGCTGGCCGAGTGGAAGGCAGCCGGCCGCGCTCCCCGCGAGGCCGACGACGCGCTGTGGCGGCGGTTCAAGGAGGCCCAGGACGTGTTCTTCGCCGCGCGCAATGCCGCGGCGTCCGAACGCGACGCGGAGTTCGCACAGAACGCCCTCGCCAAGGAGGAGTTGCTGAAGGCCGCCGACCACATCGATCCGGCGAAGGATCTCGACGGGGCCCGGGCCGCGCTGCGTGACCTGCAGGAGAAGTGGGACGCGATCGGCAAGGTGCCCCGCGAGCGCATGCACGACCTCGAGGGCAAGCTCCGCGCGATCGAGAAGCGGGTACGCGAGGCGGCCGATTCGGAGTGGCGCCGAACCGATCCCGAGGCCCTCGCGCGTGCAGCGCAGTTCCGCGAGCGCGTGGCGCAGTTCGAGGAGCAGGCCGCCAAGGCGAGTGCCGCGGGCCGGACCAAGGACGCGGAGAAGGCGCGCGCGCAGGCGCAGCAGTGGCGCGAGTGGGCCGACGCCGCGGAGGGCGCCGTGGGCGAGCGCTGATCCGCCCGACGCCCGTACACGACGAAGGGGCGACGCCGGTCGGCGTCGCCCCTTCGTCGTGTCTTCCGGACCTCAGACGGTCCAGTCGTCGCGGCCGGGCTCGTTCTCGGCCGCGCGCCGCCGTTCCTCTTCCGCCGCCAGCTGCATCGCGGTCCGGCTCCACACCACCTTGATCCAGTGGAACGTCAGCACGATGACGGTGATCCACCCGAGCACGAGCCCGAAGCCCGGGCCGGCGCCGTCCTCCCCCACCGGCAACGTCTGCCGCGACCAGATCGCCAGCATGCCGAAGACCACGGACACCGCGGTCCCGGCCAGCGCGATCCAGGCGACGAACCACCTGCGGGTCACGAGCGCCAGGATGGAGAAGATGCCGCCGAACACCAGCGCCAGCCACACGAAGATCCGGGACGGCAGCTTGACGTGTTCGTCGACGGCCGACTGCGCGTACACCAGCGTGTCCCACCCGTTCGCCGACCCGGTGTGCGGCAACGTGAACGACAACAGCAGCACCAGCACGCCCACCGCCACGACCACGGCACGGATGCCCGGGTCGATCTCGCCGGCGATCTTCTTCTCCGCGGCCTCGAAGTCCTTCTGGTACTCGTCCATCGGATCGGGAGTCGGCCCGTCGGACCGCCTGCCGTCCCCGGCCGCGTCGCCGCTGGCACTCATGCGTTGCATCCCATCTGTACGGGCAGCGGAGCCGGGGCGCCCACCTGGGGCAGTCCCAACCCGACACCGATCGGCGGAGTCTTGGGCGTGACCCCACGTTCGAACGAATCACCGGCGCGGGTGCGGCGGTGGGTGAGCACGGAGTCGTCCGCCACCAGGTGGTGCGGCGCCGCCGCCGTGACGGTGACGGTGACGACGTCGCCGGGACGCAGAGCGCCGTCGAGGTTGCCCTCGGGCTTGAAGTGGACCAGTCGACCGTCCCGCGCCCGGCCGCTCATCCGCGCGGTCTCGGCGTTCTTGCGGCCGTCGCCCGCGGTCACCAGCAGTTCGACCTCGGTCCCGACGAGCTTGCGGTTCTCCGCGAGGGTGATCTCCTCCTGGAGCGCGATGAGGCGGTCGTAGCGTTCCTGCACAACGGCTTTGGGGAGCTGGCCGTCCATCTCGGCGGCCGGTGTGCCGGGGCGCTTGGAGTACTGGAACGTGAAGGCGCTCGTGAAGCGGGCCTGCCGGACCACGTCGAGGGTCGCCTGGAAATCCTCCTCGGTCTCCCCCGGAAAACCGACGATGATGTCGGTGGTGATCGCGGCGTGCGGCATCGCGGCGCGAACCTTCTCGATGATGCCCAGGAACTTGGCGCTGCGGTACGACCGGCGCATCGACTTGAGGACGCGGTCCGAACCGGACTGCAACGGCATGTGCAACTGGGGGCACACGTTCGGCGTCGTGGCCATCGCCTCGATCACGTCATCGGTGAACTCGGCCGGGTGCGGCGACGTGAACCGGACCCGCTCGAGTCCCTCGATCTGCCCGCACGCGCTCAGCAGCTTCGCGAACGCACCGCGATCACGCGGGATCTCGGGATCGGCGAACGAGACGCCGTAGGAGTTGACGTTCTGCCCCAGCAGCGTCACCTCCAGCACACCCTCGTTCACCAGCGCCTGGACCTCGGCGAGGATGTCCCCGGGCCGGCGATCGACCTCCTTGCCCCGCAGCGACGGCACGATGCAGAACGTGCAGGTGTTGTTGCAACCGACGGAGATCGACACCCAGCCCGCGTACGCGGACTCGCGCTTGGCGGGCAGCGTCGACGGGAAAGCCTCGAGCGATTCGAGGATCTCGACCTCGGCCCGCTCGTTGTGCCGCGCCCGCTCGAGCAACGCCGGCAGCGACCCGATGTTGTGCGTGCCGAACACCACGTCGACCCACGGGGCCTTCTTCACGACGGTGTCGCGGTCCTTCTGCGCGAGGCAGCCGCCGACCGCGATCTGCATGCCGGGGCGCTGCTCCTTGACCGGCGCGAGATGGCTGAGGTTGCCGTACAGCTTGTTGTCCGCGTTCTCGCGCACCGCGCAGGTGTTGAAGACCACCAGGTCCGCCTGCTCGCCGGGGGCGGCCTTGGCGTAGCCGGCATCCTCGAGCAGGCCGGACAGCCGCTCGGAGTCGTGCACGTTCATCTGACAGCCGTACGTGCGGACCTCGTAGCTGCGTCCCGCGTTCTGGTCGATCGTCTCCACGCACTCAAGGGTACGGCCCCCGGAAAACCATCCGGCGACAGAGCATTGCCTGTGCTCGCGGCCGGGCATCCGGGTGGTCGCCGCCCGGCTCGTGGCACCGCGGACCGGACGCCCGGTCGGGCGTTCGATCGGCCGGCGCGTCCACTATTCGAGAACCCCCAGGACTTGATCGTTCCAGACCCACGGCGTGCAGACCAGCGAGTACGGATGGGGTCCATATAGGGTTACCCGTTATGACGCAGCCTGAGACCACCGGAGCGGCTACCGGAACCCAGTCGATGATCTCCATGAAGGGGGTCAACAAGCACTACGGTGACCTGCACGTTCTCAAGGACATCGACCTGGAGATCCCCGCCGGTCAAGTGGTCGTGATGCTCGGCCCCTCGGGTTCGGGCAAGTCGACGTTGTGCCGCACCATCAACCGCCTCGAACCCATCGACGAGGGCACCATCACGATCGACGGGGTGCCCGTCCCCGCGGAGGGCCGGGCCCTCGCCCGCCTGCGCTCCGACGTCGGCATGGTCTTCCAGAGCTTCAACCTCTTCGCGCACAAGACCGTGCTCGAGAACGTGATGCTCGCGCCGATCAAGGTGCGCAAGCTCGACAAGGCGGAGGCCAAGAAGCGGGCGCTGGCCCTGCTCGACCGTGTCGGGATCGAGGCGCAGGCCGAGAAGTACCCGGCGCAGCTCTCGGGCGGCCAGCAGCAGCGGGTGGCGATCGCGCGCTCGCTCGCGATGGATCCCAAGGTGATGCTGTTCGACGAGCCGACCTCGGCGCTCGACCCGGAGATGGTCAACGAGGTCCTCGACGTGATGGTCGGTCTCGCCAAGGAAGGCATGACCATGATCGTCGTCACCCATGAGATGGGGTTCGCGCGCAAGGCCGCGGACCGGATCATCTTCATGTCGGACGGCGCGATCCTCGAGGACACCGACCCGGACACCTTCTTCACGGCACCGGAGTCCGACCGCGCCAAGGACTTCCTCGGCAAGATCCTCGGTCACTGAGCGGGGACGGAAGAGCACATGAGACGCACACGAATGAAATCCCGCCGACTCCTCGGTGTGGTCGCCGCGTTGACGGCCGTCGTCCTGACGGCGTCGGCGTGCGGTAGCAGCGAGCCCCGCGACGTCCTGGCGGACGCCGCCGAGGGCAGCCTCACGATCGGCACCAAGTTCGACCAGCCGGGGCTGGCACTGCGCGAGCCCGACAAGACGATGACCGGCTTCGACGTCGAGGTCGCGAAGTACATCGCGAACTACCTCGGGGTGCCCGAGAGCGGAATCACGTGGCGCGAGGCGCCGTCGGCGCAGCGCGAGACGCTGATCAAGAACGGGGAGGTCGACTTCGTCGTCGGCACCTACTCGATCACCGACAACCGCAAGAAGGTCATCGACTTCGCCGGCCCGTACTACGTGGCAGGCCAGTCGCTCCTCGTACGCGCGGACGACGATTCGATCACCGGCGCGGAGTCCCTGCAGGGCGGCAAGAAGCTGTGCTCGGTGTCGGGATCCACACCCGCGCAGAAGATCGCGAAGTCCTATCCGGGCGTCCAGCTGCAGCAGTTCGACAGCTACTCGTCCTGCGTCGAGGCGCTGCACCGCGGCAAGGTCGACGCGCTGACCACCGACGACATCATCCTGGCCGGCTACGCGTCCCAGTACCCGGGCGAGTTCAAGCTCGCCGGACAGCCGTTCACCACCGAGCTGTACGGCGTCGGCCTCCCCAAGGGCGAGACCGAGGCGCGAACGAAGATCAACGATGCGATCGAGGACATGATCGCGACCGGCGCGTGGCAGCGCGCACTCGAAGACACCATGGGCGAGTCCGGCTACGCGCTTCCCGCGCCGCCGACCGTCGACCGGTACTGATGCGGAGGAGGTGACATGGGACTGATCGACACCTACGGCGACCAACTCGTCAGCGCGTTCTGGACAACGGTGCAGCTGACCTTCTGGTCCGCACTCGGTGCCCTGGTCTGGGGCACGATTCTGGCGGCCATGCGGGTCTCACCCGTACCGATCCTGCGGGTCTTCGCGACCTGGTACGTCAACATCTTCCGGAACACGCCGCTGACACTGATCATCGTGTTCTGCTCGGTGGGCCTGTACCAGAACCTGGGTGTGCACTTCGCACCCGAGGATTCCCCGCAGTTCATCGACTCCAACAACTTCCGGCTCGCGGTTCTCGGCTTCGTCATCTACACGTCGGCCTTCGTGTGCGAGTCGCTGCGGTCGGGTATCAACACCGTCCCGCTCGGCCAGGCGGAGGCGGCCCGATCCCTCGGTCTCACGTTCACGCAGAGCATCCGGATGATCGTGCTGCCGCAGGCCTTCCGTGCAGTCATCGCGCCGCTGGGCAGCGTGCTCATCGCGCTGACCAAGAACACCACGATCGCGTCGGCGATCGGTGTGGCGGAGGCGTCGCTGCTCATGAAGACGATGATCGAGAACGAGGCGGACCAGCTGTTCGTCGTGTTCGGAATCTTCGCCATCGGCTTCATGATCCTGACGCTGCCGGTCGGGTTCCTGTTCGGTTATCTCGGCAAGCGTTTGGCGGTGAAGCGATGACCCAGCAGGCGAGCGTTCTCTTCGACATTCCCGGGCCGCGTGCCCGGATCCGCAACCGGCTCATCGCGATCGCCGCCGGCGTCGTGTTCGTCGCCCTGGTGGCGTACGTGCTGCGCGTGCTGGCCGACAACGGTCAGCTCGAGTCCGACAAGTGGTCGCCGTTCCTCGACCACTTCACGTGGACCACCTACCTGCTGCCCGGCCTCAAGGGCACGCTGCTCGCGGCGTCCCTGTCGATCGTGTTCGCGCTCGTCCTGGGCGCGATCCTCGGCATCGGCCGCCTGTCCGACCACCGCTGGGTCCGCTGGCTCAGCGGTGCGATCGTCGAGTTCTTCCGCGCGATCCCGGTGCTGATCCTGATGATCTTCGCGTACCAGGCGTTCGCGCAGTACGGCATCTTCCCGTCGAGCCAGCTGGCGCTCGCCGCGGTGGTCGTCGGCCTGACCCTCTACAACGGCTCGGTCATCGCGGAGATCCTGCGGGCCGGCATCGAGACCCTGCCCAAGGGACAGACCGAGGCCGCCTCCGCCCTGGGCATGCGCAAGAGCCAGATGATGCGGCTGATCCTGTTGCCGCAGGCGGTCACGACGATGCTCCCGGCGCTGGTCTCACAGATGGTTGTGGCGCTCAAGGATTCGGCGCTCGGCTACCAGATCGGCTACATCGAGCTGATCCGCAGCGGCCAGCAGTCGGCGTCGTACTACCGCAACTTCTTCGCCGCGCTGGTCGTGGTCGGCCTGATCATGGTGATCATCAACTTCGCGTTGACGACGTTCGCGACGTGGCTCGAGAAGCGCCTGCGCACCGGCGGCAAGAAGGGCGGCCGCCCGGCCGTGGTTCCGATCGACACGAACGAACTCGACGGCGCCCCCGGCATCGACGATTTCAGCGAGACCGTGCAGTCGCGGCCGACACGCTGAGCGATACGAGCACCCGAAGGGCTCGCAGAGGATTCCGATCCTCCGCGAGCCCTTCGGTTTTCGGCCCCGAGCTGCCGCATACTCGAGGCATGGCCGCCGGATTCGACTTCTCCTGGTCCCAATTCGTGTCGAACGTCGTCATCTTCGTGGGCGTGCCGAGCCTGGTCGGTGCCTATCTGGTCCGGTCGGCGTGGCGGTCGGAGCGCGCCGCAGTCGACGGCCCGCTCTTCCAACCCACGGGCAGCGGAAAGCTGGGGTTGTGGACGACCGGCCTGGTCGCGTACGTACTGGGATTTCTGTCGTGCGCGGGCTGGCTCAGCTGGTCGGCCGACTACGCGGGCGAGTTCCGCGGACCGGCACTGCCCGCACCGACCAAGTTCCCCACCTGGCAGGTGGTGACGTGCGGCGCCACCGTGGTGCTGGCGTGTTTCGTCGCCGCGCACCTGTCGCGTTGGACGCAGGCCGGTGGCCTCGCCGCCGCCACGGGCACGGCGGCGGGATTCACGACTGCCTTCGCGGTCGACGCCAGCCGGACGATCACCAGCCAGGAAGGCGTGGGCATGGGGCTCTCCATCCTGGGATGGGGCATCTGCCTCGGTGTACTGATGACACTCCGGGGCGTCTGGCTGACCAGCAGAAAGAAGCGCCGCCGGCATTGACGGGGACGGTCCCCGTCCGGTTTCAGCCCTCCGGGAGCCCGTCGGTGTCCGCCCCCAGGTCTGCCAGCTCGGCTTTGACGACCGCGAACGACAGGCCCGCCTGGTATCCCCGCCGTGCGAGCATGCCGACCAGTCGACGCATCAGCCGTTCCCGATCGTCGCGGTCGGCGATGTCTGCCACCGTCGTTCGCACGAGCTTCCTGCGCACCAGTTCGGCGGCCCGTTCGCGTTCGTCGTCGGAACTGATCTGCGACAGCGCATCCGCAGACGTCTGTTGGTCGATTCCCTTGCGCTGCAATTCCATCGCCAGCGCCCGCCGGCCCTTTCCGGAGTAGGTGTGGCGGGAATGGACCCACTGCTCGGCGAAGGATGCATCGTCGACCAGACCGACTTCGGCGAGCCGGTCGAGGACCGTGTCGATCACCACCCGCGGATAGCCCTTCTGCGCGAGCTTCTGGTCGAGTTCCGCGCGGCTGCGGGCCCGGTCGGTCAACAGCCTCAGGCACACATCCTTCGCCCGGGGCTCGAGCGTCTCCGGACTGCCCTTCAACTGGAACGGCTCACCGTTCTCCCCGACGGGCCGTCCGCGGCCTCGGTTCGAGGCACGACGCCGTCCGGCGGCGACGTCGTCACTGCCGTACCGGTCGTAGTGACTGTTGTCGGTGTCGTTGTCGTCGCTCATGACTGACGGTCCGTCTCGGCCCCGACCGAAGAGTCCGGCCGGGGCGAAGACTGAAGCGCGGTACCTAGAAGTCCACCCGCTCGACGGCGTCCTCGTCGGTGAGGACCGCACCGATACCCAGCTTCTCCTTGATCTTCTTCTCGATCTCGTCGCGGATGTCGGTGTTCTCGAGCAGGAACTTGCGGGCATTCTCCTTGCCCTGGCCCAGCTGATCGCCCTCGTACGTGTACCAGGATCCGGACTTGCGGATGAACCCGTGCTCGACGCCCATGTCGATCAGCGAGCCCTCCTTGCTGATGCCCTGGCCGTACAGGATGTCGAACTCGGCCTGCTTGAACGGCGGCGACACCTTGTTCTTGACGACCTTGACGCGGGTGCGGTTGCCGACCGCGTCGGTGCCGTCCTTGAGGGTCTCGATGCGGCGGACGTCGAGCCGGACCGACGAGTAGAACTTGAGCGCCTTACCACCGGTCGTGGTCTCGGGCGAGCCGAACATCACGCCGATCTTCTCGCGCAGCTGGTTGATGAAGATCGCGGTGGTGCCCGAGTTGTTGAGCGCACCGGTCATCTTGCGCAGCGCCTGGCTCATCAGGCGCGCCTGCAGGCCGACGTGGCTGTCGCCCATCTCGCCCTCGATCTCGGCGCGCGGCACGAGCGCGGCGACCGAGTCGATCACGATGATGTCGAGCGCACCGGAGCGGATCAGCATGTCGGCGATCTCGAGCGCCTGCTCACCGGTGTCCGGCTGCGAGACCAGCAGCGCGTCGGTGTCGACGCCCAGCTTGCGGGCGTACTCCGGATCGAGCGCGTGCTCGGCGTCGATGAAGGCCGCGATGCCGCCGTTGGCCTGTGCGTTGGCGACCGCGTGGAGCGCGACCGTCGTCTTACCCGAGGATTCCGGACCGTAGATCTCGATGACGCGGCCTCGCGGCAGACCGCCGATACCCAGCGCCACGTCCAGCGCGATGGAACCGGTGGGGATCACGGCGATGGGCTGACGGGCCTCCTCACCGAGGCGCATCACCGATCCCTTGCCGAAGCTCTTGTCGATCTGGGCAAGGGCGAGCTCGAGCGCCTTGTCGCGGTCGTGTGCCTGTGGTGCCATCGTGGTCCCCTTTTCGAAGTCTCGTCAGCGATCTGTGAGTCAGGTTAGAGCCCGGTACCGACAAGTTCGCCGACGCGAACGGTCCGTGCTGCCGCACTCGGCCACAGGTCGTGGACGACGACGGATGACTCCAGCATAGGCGAACATCTGTTCGAGTCAATCACCGGTGGAGGCGGGATCAGCGGCGCTGCGGTGGGACGTCGAACTCGTCGCACATCGCGCGCCACACGGCCTTGGGATCGACACCGTCCTCGATCGCGGCGGCGGCCGTCCGGCCTCCGAGGCTGAGGAAGACGTGGTCGACGAGCAGGGAGTCGCCGCGGACCTGTCCGAACTCTTCCCGGACGAGATCATGGAATTCGGTCAGTCGCACACGTGCCACGGTAGCGGAGTCGAGCGGGCGCCGAACGCCGCGACCGCTCAGCCGAGCACGCTCCGGCACACCGCCACCGGGTCCTCGACGTCGGCGACCCCGGCGGCCGCCCGCCGGGCCGCGTCCCCGTACGACGGCTCGTCGAGCACGCGGCGCACCGCGTCCCGCAACGCCTCGACCGTCAGTGGACGGATCAGGACACCGCTCCCCTGCCGCGCGACCCGGTTGGCCACCTCCCACTGGTCTCCACCCCCGGGCACGGTCACCAGCGGCACCCCGGCGAGCAGCCCCTTGGCGAGCACGCCGTGCCCGGCGCCGCACACCAGCGCGGACGCGTCCCGCAGCATCTCGTCCTGCCGCCCGTACCCGGCGCGGACCCAGTCGGGCAACGCGAGGTCGGGCGTCTCGAACAACGTGACCAACAGCCGCACGCCCAGCCCGTCGAGCGCTCGGATCGCGGTGTCGAGCATGCCGCCGGCACCGGTCGCGGCCGTGGACGGCGCCAGCACGATCAGCGGCCCGTCGCCCGGCGGCGGAACGAGGACGTCCTCGGCCGGCTCCCACACCAGCGGCCCCACGACGTGCGCGTTCGACGGCCAGTCCGGTCGCGGCACTTCGAGCGCCGGCAGCGTGGCGATCAACCGGGCCGCCGGCCCCGGGTCGATGGGCGGCAGCCCCACGCTCAGCCGCGCCTCGCGGCGCTGGCGGTGTCCCTTGCGAATGGCCGGGGCGGTCATGGCCCGCAGCAGCACGTCGCGGGCCCGGCCGCGCACTCCCACCCCGGGCGCGAGCCCGGACCCGATCGGCGGCAGCCCCGCGGACGGCAGGTACAGCGGGTGCGGCGACAGTTCCACCCACGGCACCCCGATCCGTTCGGCGGCCATGGCCCCGCCTACCGTGATGACGTCGGAGACGACCAGATCGGGTGCCGCCGCGCGCATGTCGGGCAGGAGCGCGGTCGACACGTGCGCGGCGCGGCCGTGGATCTTGGAGCCCGAGTCCGCATCGTCGTCGAACTCGCGAGGCGCGAGGCCCCCGAGCTTGCGCGCCTCGATCCCGATCCGGCGGGCGGTGTCGAGCCACCGCCCGTCGGAGAAGAACACCGGATCGTCACCCGCGGCAACGAGTTTGCGGCACAGCGCCAGAGCGGGGACGGCGTGCCCGGCCTCGGGCCCGGCTACGACAGCTACTCGCATCCGGACAGCGTGCCACACCCGGGGCGCCCGGCCGGGTCACCCACGCACGAGCGGTGCCAGGGTGCGCCCGGCCAGTTCGACGATGCCGGGCTGGTGGCCGTTGGCCACGAGGTTGATGACGACCCCGTCGATACCGACGTCGAGAACCCGCGTCTTGATCTGGTCGGCGACCTCGTCGGGGCTGCCGACGAACTGGCGATCGGTCGCCTCCGCGCGTTCGGCGTCGGAGAGCGTCGACAGGTCGATGCCACGGGCCAGCAGGAACTCCCGCTGCAGCTGCCGCGCCTTGTCGCCGTCCTCGTCGATCATGACGAACGCGAGGAAACTCGTCTCGAGGGTCGACCGGTCGCGTCCGGCCTCGTCGCAGCGCTGCGCGAGCGCGTCGAGCTTGCGGGGCAGTTCGGCGGCGTTCGCGATGACGTTGAGGTGGTCGGCGTAGCGCGCCGCCAGGCCGAACGTCTTCTTCTCGCCGCCTCCGCCGAGCATGATCGGCAGATCGTCGCGGTAGCGCGGCTCGTTGATCGCGTTCTCGACGTGGTACCACTTCCCCGCGAACGTCGGACGCTCACCGTGCAGCATCGGCGCGATGATCTGCAGGGCCTCGTCGAGCCGTTCGAAGCGTTCGGTGAACGTGCCGAACTCGAATCCGAGCTGCCGGTGTTCGAGTTCGAACCACCCGGCGCCGATACCCAGCACGGCACGCCCGCCGCTGACGACGTCGAGTGTGGACACCGTCTTCGCGAGCATCGCCGGGTTCCGGTACGTGTTGCCGGTGACGAGCGCGGACAGCTGGATCGTCTCGGTCGCGGTGGCGATCCCGGCGAGCGACGTGTACGCCTCGAGCATCGGCTCGTCCGGCTCACCGATCCCGGGGAGCTGATAGAAGTGGTCCATCACGAACACGGCGTCGAAACCGGCCGCTTCCGCCTCCCGAGCTTGGGTGATGACAGTCGGAAACAGGTCGCGCACGGGGGTGTCGTAGCTGAAATTCGGAATCTGGTAGCCCAGTCGAATGCTCATGACGCCTGACGCTACGCCGATGCGCGTGCCCGCGGCAGGCGTCTCTGCGCGCGTCCACGGTGAGATCCTCGGAAGACGCGAGCCGTTGCCGCCGTTATGTTCTCGTCGTCAGCTTTCGAATCAGGAGGATTCAGTGGAGACACCGGTGACGACCTACGTGTCCGCCGCGCGCAGCTTCGCGGCTCTGGTCCGCTCGATCCCCGGGAACCGCTGGGACGGGCCGGGTCTGGGTGACTGGGATCTGCGTTCGCTGGTGGGGCACACCTCGCGCGCCCTGAGCACGGTCGGCACCTACCTCGGCAGTCCTGCGGACACCGTGGACATCGCCGGCTCCGAGCACTACTTCGCCCGCGCGCAGGCCGCCGCAGCGGATGCCGATCCGGACGGGATCGTCGAGCGGGGGCGCCGCGCCGGCGTCGATCTCGGCGCCGACCCCGCGGCAGCGGTCGACGCGCTGGTCGCGGACGTGGTCGCCCGGCTCGGGACGGGCGAGGATCGACCCATCCGCGTGATCGGTGGACTGGGCATTCGACTGCACGCCTACCTACCGACGCGGACCTTCGAGCTCGCCGTGCACAGTCTCGACATCGCTGCGGCCCTCGACACCACACTCACCCTTCCCGACGACGTCCTCGCCGAGACGACCGTGCTGGCGGCCCGGCTCGCGATTGTCGACGGCACGGGCGCCACCGTGCTGCGGGCCCTGACGGGCCGGGCCGCGCTGCCGGGGTCCTTCTCCGTCGTGTGAGAGCCGTTTCGCTCCCGCTCGCGGGCGGCGGTCCGGATCACCGTCCGGCCAGTGCCCGCTCCGCCGCCGGGAGCGCCCGCTCGCGATCCTCGGCGACCAGTCCGATCCGGGTGCGCCGGTCGAGGAGGTCGTCGACGTCGAGCGCGCCCTCGTGGCTGACCGCGAAGGCCAACTCGGCGTGCGTGACGTCGATGCCGTCGGCGACGGGGGTCAGTGCTCCGGCCGCGGCCACGAGGCCGGCCTCGCTGCCGTATCGGGCGACCAGCGTGGGCGGCAGATTCCGCGGCGCACTGCGATCCGCGCCCACCGCCGGGAGATCGGCCGTCACACACGGCCGGGCGGTCAGGCCTCCCGCGGCGATCGCGGCGTCGACGGCGTCCTGCGCCATCTTGCGATAGGTGGTGAGTTTGCCGCCGACGACGCTGATCACCCCGGTCGACGAGCGCAGCACCGCATGGTTACGGGACAGGTCGGCGGTGGCGCCCCCGCCGGTGTCGAGGAGCGGACGCAGGCCGGCGAACGTGCCGAGCACGTCGGCGCGGGTGACCGGGGTCGCCAGCGCCGTGTTGACGGTGTCGAGCAGGAAGTCGATCTCGCCGTCGGACGCGACGGGAACGTCCGGGATCGCGCCGTCGACGGCCTCGTCGGTCAGACCCAGGTAGACGCGGCCGAGCTGCGCCGGCAACGCGAACACGAAGCGGTTGGTCGCCCCGGGAATCGGGACCGTCAGCGCCGCGGTGGGATTGCCGAGCAGCGGCGCCGGCAACACGAGATGCGTGCCGCGACTGGGCTTGAGCCGGATGTCGGGATCGACCGCGCCGGCCCACACGCCCGCCGCGTTCACGACGGCACGCGCCCGGATCGTCGTCTCCTCCCCGGTCAGCTCGTCCCGCAGCCGCGCCGAGTCGCCCGTCACGTCGTACGCACCGACGCGCGTGAGAATCGTCGCGCCGTGGGCCGCTGCCGTGCGCGCCAGTGCGACGACCAGCCGGGCGTCGTCGACGAGCTGCCCGTCGTACGCGAGCAGACCGCCGCGCAGGCCGTCGCGGCGGACGGTCGGCGCCAGCTGCGCGGCCCGCTCGGCACCGACCCGGCGCGATCGCGGCAGCACCGACGAGGGCGTCCGGGCCGTGGCCCGCAGCGCGTCGCCCGCCAGGAAACCGACTCGCACGAGTGTCTTCTCGAACGCGCCGACCGACGGGAGCAGCGGGACCAGCTGCGGCAGCGCCCGCACGAGGTGCGGGGCGGTGCGCGTCATGAGGATGCCGCGTTCGACGGCGCTCTCCCGGGCGATCCCGACATTGCCCGACGCCAGATAGCGCAGCCCGCCGTGCGCGAGCTTGGAACTCCACCGGCTGGTGCCGAACGCGAGGTCGTGCTTGTCGACCAGCACCGTTCGCAGGCCCCGGGACGCGGCATCGAGAGCGGTGCCGACGCCCGTGACACCGCCGCCGACGACGAGGACGTCGACTTCCGGGTGCTCGGCCAGGTCCGCCAGTTCACGGCGGCGCCGGTCGGCGTCGAGCGCCGACTGCGAGTTGTCCTGCACGGGTGCCTCCTGGAGTGTCGTCCGGCGTCAGCGCGGCGCGAGGTAGTTGTCGACCGCGATCTCGAGCTCGGTGGTCAGCTGGTCCGCGGGCAGCACCTCGGCCACCATGCCGGCGGACTGGACCGCCGACTGCGCGATGAGCAGCACCATCGCCGCGATGTGCGTGGGTTCACCCGGGCGGATGGAACCGTCGGCCTGGCCCGCGGCCACGGCGAGCGAGACGCGGTCGACGATGGCGCGCTGACTCGTGCCGAGCCGGTCGACGATGTACGTCATCAGCAGGTCCGGATCCGACCGCAGGATCTTCACGAACAGCGGGTGCTCGCGCATGCCCGCGGCGACGTCGACCACCGCCCGCACCAGTTGGACGCGGGCCGGTCCGGCCCCGTCCATCGCCGGGATGACCAGGCGAATCTCGCGGGTCAGCAGGTCGGCCACCACCGCGCGGGTGTCCGACCACCGCCGGTACACGGTCGGCCTGCTCACACCGGCGCGGCGCGCCACCTCGGCCAGCGTCGTCCGGCGCAGCCCGAAGTCCAGCACACACGAGCGCGCCGCGTCGAGGATCTGGTCCTCGACCGTCGGCGAATCGGAAACCTCGTTACGAATAGACATTGTGTGTAACACTGTAACGCATGTCCGATGCCTTCGTGCCCGAGTTCCCCGCCACCGAGGCGCCCACCATGGAGTGGGACGCCTGGGGGGTCGCCGAGTCCCGGCGCCACCTCTCCCCGCAGATCACGTCCCTGCTCCAGCAGGCGCTCGGCGTGTCGGCGGAGCAGTTCGCCCCGCCCGCCGAGGCGGACACGACGCTGCGGGAGAGCGCGCTCGGCACGCCCCTCGTGGAGGCCCTCGAGGACCTGCTCGGGGCCGAGCACGTCCGCACCGACGACGCGACGCGCCTGCGCCACGCGGGCGGCAAGAGCACCCCGGACCTGCTGCGCCGCAAGTCCGCCGGCCGGCAGGACGCCCCCGACGTGGTGCTGCTGCCCGGCACCCACGACGAGGTGCTCGCGCTGCTGCGCTTCTGTGCGGCCGAGGGCATCGCGGTCGTCCCGTTCGGCGGCGGTACCAGCGTCGTCGGCGGAGTCGATCCGGCGCGGGGGCGGTTCGGGTCCGTCGTCGCCCTGGATCTGCGCCGGCTGAACGCGCTGGTCGATCTCGACCCGGTGTCCGGGGTCGCGACCCTGCAGGCCGGGGTGACCGGGCCGCAGGCCGAGCAGCTGCTCGGCGAGCACGGATTCTCGCTCGGCCACTTCCCGCAGAGCTTCCAGTTCGCGACCATCGGCGGCTTCGCGGCCACCCGGTCGTCGGGCCAGGCCTCCGCCGGTTACGGCCGGTTCGACGACATGGTGGAGTGGCTGCGGGTCGCCACTCCCTCGGGCACTCTCGAGCTGGGCCGCGGCCCCGCCTCCGCCGCCGGCCCCGATCTGCGCGAGCTGTTCGTCGGGTCGGAGGGCACGCTGGGAATCATCACCGAGGTGGGCGTGCGGGTGCACCCGGTCCCGGAACGCACCGCCTACCAGGCCTGGTCGTTCCCCGACTTCGAGACCGGCGCGGCCGCGCTGCGCGCCGTCGCGCAATCGGGTTCGGCACCGACCGTGATGCGCCTGTCGGACGAGGCCGAGACGGGCATCAACCTGGCCCTCGCGGGCGACATCGGCGGCGACAGCCCCACCTCGGGTTGCCTGGCGATCACGACGTTCGAGGGCACCGACGCCCACGTCGAGGCGCGGTGCGCCGAGGCCAGCGCGCTGCTCGCTGCCCACGGCGGCACGGCCCTGGGTGAGGGCCCCGCCCGGTCCTGGGAGCACGGCCGGTTCGATGCCCCCTACCTGCGCGACGCCCTCCTCGACGCCGGCGCCGTCGCCGAAACGCTCGAGACCGCCGCGCGCTGGTCCGATCTCGGGGAGCTGCGCGCCGCCGTCACCACCGCACTCACCGAAACGCTTGCCGCTCAAGGCACCCCGGCGCTGGTGATGTGCCACATCTCGCACACCTACCCGACCGGGGCGTCGCTGTACTTCACGGTGGTCTGCGCGCAAGCCGCGGATCCGTTGTCGCAGTGGACCGCCGCCAAGCGCGCCGCCGGAGACGCCATCGTGGCCGCCGGCGGCACCATCACGCACCATCACGCCGTCGGCGTCGATCACCGACCCTGGATGACGCGCGAGGTGGGCGAGCTCGGCGCTCGCGTCCTGCGCGCGGTCAAGGACGCGATCGACCCGTCGGGAATCCTCAACCCGGGCAAGTTGATCCCATGAGGCGCTCGGTCACGGTCCTGACCAACCCCGCGGCCGGTGGCGGCCACGCGCCCGGCGCGTCGGCCGCCGCGGTGGCGCGCCTGCGCGAACTGGGCGTCACGGTCACCGAGATCGAGGGCGGCTCGGCCGCCGAGGCACTGTCACTGGCCCGCGCGGCGGTCGCCGAGGGCACCGACGCGCTCGTCGCGGCGGGCGGCGACGGGCTTGTGAGCATCGCATGGCAGGCGTTGGCGCAGACCGGGATTCCACTGGGCATCGTCCCGGGCGGCACGGGCAACGACCACGCCCGGTTGTTCCACGTCCCGGTCGACGACCCGGTGGCGGCGGCAGACATCATCGCCGGCGGCGACGTGACAACCGTCGATCTCGCGCGCGTGGGCGGTGACCGCTGGTTCGGGACGGTGCTGTCGAGCGGGTTCGATGCCCGCGTCACCGATCGGGCCAACCGGATGCGCTGGCCCACCGGTCCGATGCGCTACAACCTGGCGATGCTGGTGGAGCTGGCGCAGCTGAAGCCGATCCCCTATCGGATCGTCCTGGACGACCGCACCATCGAACTGGACGCCACGATGGTCTCGGTCGGCAACGGCACGTCCTACGGCGGCGGGATGCTCATCACCCCGGACGCGAAGCTCGACGACGGCCTCCTCGACGTCACGGTGGTGGGCTCGGGCGGCCGATTCCGGCTGGTGCGGTTGTTCCCTACCGTCTACAAGGGCACGCACGTCCGGCTCGACGAGGTACAGACGTTCCGGACGCGCACGCTGCGGCTCGAGACCGGCGTCCCCGTGACGTCGTACGCCGACGGCGAGTTCGTCGGACGGCTGCCGATCGACATCGAGGCGGTGCCCGGCGCGGGCCGCGTGATCGCCGGGCCGGCGTCCGGGCGCGCGGGTCAGCCGCCGAACACGTAGAGCTCGAACCCGACGGCCCGTTCGGCGTCGAACCCGGCCTGGGCCGCGGTCGACATCTCGATCTGCCGGGCCGCCTGCTCCACCACCGGCTCGCTGCCGAGCGCCTCCAGATACGCGTGGTGCTCGCACAACGACGCGACCGCCCGCTCGACGGTGTCGGTGACGTCGACGGCGTGGGTGATCCCGGTCATCGCGTTCACGGCAGCCCACCGCACACCCGTCCACGGCGGCTTCGTGAGCTCCGGGAAGATCCACTCGTTCGCCGCGTCGGCGACCGCGTCGAGCACCGCGAGCCCCACCGCGCGATGGTCGGCGCTGTTGAGGAACCCCGGCCCCCACGTCTCGCGGTGGTTCATCGTGATCACCATCTCGGGTCGGTGCTGCCGGATCACCCGGGCCAGGTCCATGCGCAGCTGCGGGCCGTGTTCGATCCGGCCGTCGGGATAGCCGAGGAACTCGACGCTACTCACGCCCACGACGGCCGCGGACCGGCGCTCCTCCTCTTCCCGCAGCGGCGCGCACTGCGTGGGCGGCAACCCCGCGATGCCGGCCTCGCCGCTCGTGACCAGGACGTACCTGATGTCCTTGCCCTGATCCGTCCAGTGCGCCACCGCGGCCGCGGCGCCGTACTCGATGTCGTCGGGGTGCGCGACGATCACCAGCCCGCGCTGCCAGTCCTCCGGAATCGGCTCCATGGGGTCAGCATGCCCCGGTGGTCGCGGTCGTGCGCGCCGAAACCCGGATATCGAGCAGCCACACGAGCAGCACGGCCAGGGACAGGGCCGCCCCGGCCCAGCACACCCCGGCCCAGCCGTGAGTGGCCCACATCAGCGACCCGAGCGCCGAGCCCGCCGCGCCGCCCACGAAGTATCCGGTCATGTACACCGCCGTGACGCGGGACCGGGCCTGCGGCGCCAGCGCGTAGACGACGCCCTGGTTGCTCACGTGCACGCCCTTGAGCGCGATGTCGGAGACCAGGATCGCCGACACGAACGCGACGAGACTGTGCGCGCCGAGCCCGAACAGTGCCCACGACGCCAGCAGCACCAGCGATCCCACTCCGGCGGTGGCGCGGGCGAGACCTCGGTCGGCGAGACGCCCGGCGACGTTCGCCATCACCGCGCCGGCGACCCCGACGAGGCCGACCAGGCCGATCGCGACGTCGTCGAGCCCGAACGGCTCGGCGGCCAGCACGAACGCCATGGCCGCGAAGACCGTGCTCGCCGCGGCGAAACTGAGCGCGCTCATCGCCGTCGCGGTGCGCAGCCGCGGCTGCTCGCGCAGCAGTGCTCCCATCGACGCGAGGATGGCGCCGTAACCGAGGCCGTGCCGGTCACGGGAGCTCGGCAGTGCGCGCCACAACACGACCGCGACCGCGACCATCGCGACGGCATTGATGCGGTACACGGTCTGCCACCCGCCGAGCGGGGTGAGCAGTCCGGCCACGCTGCGCGCCAGCAGGATCCCCACCATCAGTCCACTCATCACCGTCCCCACGGCGGTCGCCGCCCGGCCCGGTTCGGCGAGGGCGGCCGCGAACGGGACGAGGACCTGAGCTGCGACGGAGAACAACCCGGCCGTCGCGGTGCCCACCATCAGCCAGCCGATCGTCGGCGCGAGACCGCACACCGCCTGCCCCATCGCGGCCAGCACCATGAGCCCGACGCTGAGCACCCGCCGGTCCAGCAGGT
This sequence comes from Rhodococcus sp. SGAir0479, assembly GCF_005484805.1. Lineage (NCBI taxonomy): Bacteria > Bacillati > Actinomycetota > Actinomycetes > Mycobacteriales > Nocardiaceae > Rhodococcus > Rhodococcus sp. SGAir0479. The sequence continues at coordinate 1,195,893 of NZ_CP039432.1, read as the reverse complement.
CGCCGAGCGGCACCAGGAACAGCAACCCCAGGCCGTAGAACACCTGCGAGAGTGTCACGGTCACGGCCGCCGTCGACTGGTCGACGCCGAGGGCCGTGGAGATCGAGTCGAGCAGTGGCTGATTGAAGTAGTTGCCGCCCACACACAGCCCGGTGGCCACGGCCATGACCAGGAGGAGACCGCCCGACAGGGTGGGGCGGTCGGACGTCGGGGGGCGGGAATCGGTGATGCTCACCCCGAGAATTCTTTATCCCCACTAATCATCTGTCTAACATCTGGATCAGATCGCATTGATCGCGGATCACGATCACACGGGAGGACGCGGATGGAACTGCGGCAGTTGCGCTACGCGCTCGCCGTCGCGGAAGAGCGGCACTTCACCCGCGCCGCCGCCCGGTTGCACGTCGCCCAGTCGGCGCTCAGCCACCAGGTCCGCCAGCTCGAGCACGAACTCGGCACTCCCCTGTTCACCCGCAGCAACCGGCGGGTCGAACTCACCGACGCGGGTGAGGCGTTCGTCCTCCGCGCCCGCGAGATCCTGGCCGGCGCCGAGCGATTGCAGAACGAAATCTCCAGCGGTGGGCGCGCCGTCACCGGCACACTGCGCATCGGCACCATCACCACGCTCACCCAGATCGACCTGGCCGCGCTGCTCCGTGAGTTCCTCGACGACCACCCCGGGGTGGACGTCCACGTCACGTCTTCGATGAGCGAGTCGATCGTCGAACAGGTCGAGGCGGGCGACCTCGACCTGGGATTCATCGGACTGTGGCACACGCGCCCGCGGGCGGGCCTCACCGCACGCGTCCTCGGGACCGAACAACTGGTGGCGGTCGTCGCGGCCGACCATCGTTGGGCCGACCGGACCCGGCTCACACTGCGTGACCTCGCCGAGGAACCCACCGTCGACTTCCCCGAGGGCACCGGCGCCCGCCGGCAGAGCGACGACGCCTTCGCGATGGCCGGCCTGCCCCGGCGGGTCGTCGCCCAGGCCGGTTCGGCGACGCTGGTGGCCGCCCTCACCGCGGCGGGCGTCGGGGTGGGGTTCCTCCCCGAGTCCGACGCCGTCGATCGACCGCAACTACGGATGCTCCGCATCGCCGACGCCCCGATCCGGACGGTGCACCTGATCAGCAAACCGGCCCTGGTGTCCCCGGCGGGCCGCGCGTTCACCGAACTCGTCGACCGCCGCCTGAAGGAGTCCGGCTAGTACCCGGTCTTGTCCGCGGTGTCCGAACTGCCCGACATGGCCTTCAACAGCAGGTACACGCCGAACACGATCGCACTGACCGCCAGGATCCAGAACAGCCCCTTCACGAGGGCGCCGACCAGCGCCAACGCGATCCACACCAGCGCGACTATGCCGATGATCTTCCAGAACACGTGTGCCTCCTGCTCGATTTCCCACCGCCGACAGATCGACGGCGCACGTCGATCGTGGCATGCGGGCAACCGGAAAACACCAGCTCAGCCCCGAAATCAGGGAAAGATGGGGGTTCACCCTGAGGGGGACCCGCGGGGACTGGACTGCGTCCGCGGACACCGCCTGACATAAGCTCGGCGGGTTGGACCCGATCCGTACCGTTCGCGCACAGACCAGGAGCACTCGATAGCCGTGTCGCCGACATCCCCCACGGGCACTCCCCGCAACACTGCCCGCGATCTCGCGCAGATCGCCGTCTTCGCGGCGCTCATCATCGCCCTGGGCCTGCCCGGGACGATCACGATCGGCGGTTCGGGCGTCCCGATCACCCTGCAGGCGCTCGGCGTCATGCTCGCCGGTGCCCTGCTGGGGCCGCGCAAGGGCACCTTGGCCGTGCTGACGGTGATCGTCCTCGGCCTGGCGCTGCCCGTGCTCGCGGGCGGGCGCACGTCGCTGATGTCGCTGTCGAGCCCGACGGCCGGGTTCCTCATCGGCTGGCTCCCGGCGGCCGCCGTGATCGGTTGGCTGAGCTACCGGATGCTGCCGCGGTACAACACGGTCGCCGGTGTCGCGATCAACCTGCTCGGTGGCGTCGTGGTGCTGTACGCCTTCGGTCTCGGGGGCATGCTGCTGCGCACCGACATGACGCTGGCGGCGGCGTTCGCCGCCAACGCCACGTTCCTGCCCGGTGACGCCGTCAAGGCGGTCGTCGCCGCGGTCGTCGCCGCCCAGGTGCACCGCGCGTACCCGGCGCTCGCCGCGCCGCGCGTGCCCACGGCGCCGGTGCGTGTCGACACCGCAGACGCTGCCTGACCTTCCACGATGAGCGAGATCCGGTTCGACGGCGTACACCACTCCTACGGCGAGCGCACGGTGCTGTCGGGCATCGACCTGACGCTCACCGAGTCCCGGATCGGCATCGTCGGCGCCAACGGCAGCGGTAAGTCCACGCTGGCGCGGATGATCAACGGGCTCGTCTCCCCCACGTCCGGCACGGTCACCGTCGACGGCGTCGACACCGCGCGCAAGGGTCGCCAGGTCCGCCGCAAGGTCGGCTTCGTGTTCACCGACCCCGACCACCAGATCGTCATGCCCACGGTGTCGGAGGACATCGGGTTCTCGCTGCGGCGCAGCTCGGCGAGCAAGAGCGAGCGCGCCGACCGGGTCGCCCAGGTGCTCGCCGAGTTCGGCCTGTCCGGGCACGCCGATCACCCCACCCACCTGCTCTCGGGCGGTCAGAAGCAGCTGCTGGCGCTCGCGGCGGTCATGGTCACCGAACCCGAGGTGATCGTCGCGGACGAACCCACGACGCTGCTGGACCTGCGCAACGCCCGCCTGATGCGCCGCACGCTCGCCGGTCTGCGCCAGCAACTGATCGTGGTCACCCACCACCTGGACCTGCTCGACGACTTCGACCGGGTAATCGTGATCGACGAGGGCCGGGTCGCCGCCGACGGCGCCCCCGATGTCGCGATCGCGCACTACCGCGAGCTGATCGGATGACCACACTCGGCCTCTACGTCCCGGGCAAGTCGCTGCTGCACCGATTGTCGCCGGGCCCGAAGTTGCTCGCGATGGTCGCCGCGATCCTGGCCGTGACGATCCTGGTCCGTCAGCCGTGGCAGCTCGCGCCGGTCGCGGGCGCGGTCGTCCTGGCGTACGCCGTGGCCCGCATCCCGGCCCGGCTCGCGCTCACCCAGTTGCGGCCGCTGCTGTGGGTGCTGCTGTTCATCGGTGTCTTCCAGGTGGTCTTCACGGGCTGGGCCCGCGCGGTCGTGGTGTGTGGAACGATTCTGGTCGCGTTCGCACTCGCCGCCCTCGTCACGCTCACCACCCGCGTGTCGGACATGCTCGACACCATCAGCCGGGCGCTGCGGCCGTTGCGCCGCTTGGGCATCGATCCCGAGCGCGCCGCGCTCGTCCTGGCGATGACGCTGCGCTGCATCCCGCTGCTGACGGGGATCGTGCAGCAGGTGTCGGACGCCCGCAAGGCCCGCGGGCTGGGCTTCTCCCTGCGCGCGCTGGCGGTTCCCGTCGTGGTGTCCGCGCTCATGACCGCGGAGGCGATGGGTGACGCACTCGCTGCCCGCGGCGTCGACGACTGACCGGGGTCAGTCCCGGTAGCGTCGCTCGATCTCCTCGATCTCGCCGATCGCCTCGGCCCAGCCCTCGAGCCGGTCCGACGCGGACAGCAGCTCGTCGCGTTGCCGACCGAGCAGGGAGTACGACGACGACTGGGCGGGAGCCGTGAGTTTCGCCGCCGCGGTGACGAGACCCTCGTACTGCTCGACGCCCACGTCCAGCTGCCCGGCAGCCGCGGTGATCGACCGTTCGAGGTGCGCCGCGGCCGCGGCGGTGCCGCGTCCCGCGCTCTCCATCGCCACGACGTCGGCGGCAACGGCCCGCAGTGCCGCGGACGCCGCACGCCCCGTCTCACCGGTGTGGTCGAGTTCGCCGGCGTCGACGACCGCGGACCGCCCGAGCACGCCCAGCAACTGGTGGAGGCTGCTCTCGGCTCGGGCCAGTCGTTCCATCGGGGCCCGCGCCGCCGAACCGACCGGCGGGAGGGGACGACGGGACGCCGCGGCAGGCGGCAACGGAGTGGCCGTCAGCCGCCGATACGTGCCCACCGCGACCACTGCGGGCACCGCGAACAGCGCGGCCGCACCGCCCGTGGCGACCACCGTCCAGTCGGGGGCCGACGCCACCGCGAGCGATGCGGTGCCGACGACACTCGCACCGGAGGCGACGCCGAACCTGGTGGCGCGGCGCCGCGCGCGGCGTCGCTTGCGCAGCACGCGTTCGCGCGGGTCGGACCAGCGGCGCACCGTGTCGGCGACGGTGCCACCGACGTCGCGCAGGACGTTCTGCGCGGTGTCCATCGCGGAGGTCGCGTTGGCAGCGAGCCCGCGTCCGCTGCCGGAAACGGAGCCGGCCGGCCCGGGCTTCTTCCCGGACCGGCCGTCTCGCGTGTTGCTCATGGAACCGTCTTCGTGCTCGCTGTGCGGACTTCTACTGCGCCGAGGTTTCGCCGTTGGGCGACGCGGCGGGTGTCTCGGGCGCGGCGGCAGGCTTGGCCGGGGTCGCCGTGGCGCCACCGGACGGCAGGGCGTCGCCCTTCATCGAGGCGCGGATCTGCTCGAGGCGGCTGTGGCCGGCCATCTGGACGCTCGCCTGCTGGACCTCCATCATGCGACCCTGCACCGAGTTCTGGGCCAGCTCGGCCGCACCGAGGGCGTTCGCGTAGCGCTGCTCGATCTTCTCGCGCACCGCGTCGAGGCTCGGGGTGTTGCCGGGCGCCGCGAGGGTCTGGTCCATCGACCGCAGCGAGTCGGACACGCGCTCCTGCATCTTCGCCTGCTCGAGCTGGCTGAGGAGCTTGGTGCGCTCGGCCACCTTCGACTGCAGCGTCATGGCGTTCTGCTCGACGGCCTTCTTCGCCTGAGCCGCCGCCTGCAGCGCCTGGTCGTGCAGGACCTTGAGGTCCTCGACGGACTGCTCGGCGGTGACCAGCTGCGCTGCGAACGCCTCGGCGGCGTTGGTGTACTGGACGGCCTTCTCGGTGTCCCCGGCCGCGGTGGCCTGATCTGCCAGCGTGACGGCCTGACGGGCGTTCGCGTTCAGCTTCTCGACCTCGTCGAGCTGCCGGCTGAGCTTCATCTCGAGCTGGCGCTGATTGCCGATGACCGACGCAGCCTGCTGAGACAGGGCCTGATGCTGACGCTGAGCGTCCTCGATCGCCTGCTGAATCTGAACCTTTGGGTCGGCCTTCTCATCAATCTTGGAATTGAAGAGCGCCATGAGGTACTTCCATCCCTTGACGAAAGGATTAGCCATGGGTTGATCCTGCCTCCATCTGGTGCGCCGCGCGTTGCGCGACCCGATACGCGACCGTCACGCATCGAATTCGTTTTCTGGCCCTACCTGCTCGCCTGACCACGCACCCACCACTCGGGATGTGTTCGATGCACCGTGATCATCTCTTCGAATCTATCGTCTTCCGCGGACCGACGACACCGGCCGCCGCCTACGCGGCCGCCAGCGTGCGCGCCGGCGGAGCCGGGATGACGACCCGCGTCTCCTGCGCGATCCGGCCGTTCATCACCTGGGCGTCCGAACCGGCGGCCACCCGGTCGTCCGCACGGCGTCCGTCGACGGACGGCGCCGCACCGACCGCCATCGTCTCGCTGACGTCGACCAGCACCTCGGACAGGGGAACCTCGAGGGCGTCGCAGATCGCGGCCAGCAGTTCGCTGGACGCCTCCTTGCGGCCCCGCTCGATCTCGGACAGGTAGCCGAGGCTCACCCGTGCGCTGTTCGACACCTCGCGCAGGGTTCGGCTCTGCGAAACGCGTGTGCGCCGAAGACTGTCACCGATTGCCTCACGCAATAGCAGCGCCATCTCGCTCCTCCTTCATCCGATACCCCACTCGTGATTCAAACGCACGAGCGCAAGCGATTGGTTCCCGAAACCCTATCGCGCCAAACGTTCGCGCAAACTCGACACCGCCGCACGGACGCAGTCGGATCGGATTTCCCACCTGTCGCCGCCCAATTCCAGCTCCGTCACCGTGGTCCCGTCCGGGCCCGCGATGCCCAGGAACACAGTGCCCGGCGGGTGCCCGTCCTGCGGGTCGGGGCCCGCCACGCCCGTCAATCCGACGCCCCAGTCCGCTCCGCAGCGCCGGGCGGCACCGTCCGCGAGCTGGGCGGCGGTCCGGCGCGCCACCGGTCCGTCCACGGCGAGGACCTCGGACTCGACGCCGGCCAGCGTGCCCTTGAGGTCCGTGGCGTACACGATCAGTCCCCCGCGCAGGACGTTGCTCGCGCCCGGGACGCCCGCGATCGTGGCGGCGAGCAGGCCCGCGGTCAGCGACTCGGCGGTCGCCAGCGTCTGACCGCGCCGGGTCAACTCCTCGACGAGTTCACGGGCGGGCACGGCGGCCGTCAAGGGATCGGTCACGATCCGCCGCGACCGACTCCGGCACGCAGGCGCACCGCCTGGACCACGTAGTCGAGCCCGGTGACGACCGTGAGCACGACGGCCAGCGCCATCAGCGTCGCGCTGACGGGCGCGAAGCCGTCCGGGAACGGAATCAGGTACAGCCCGATCGCGACCGACTGCACGAGAGTCTTGAGCTTGCCGCCGCGGCCGGCGGGGATCACGCCGTGCCGCAGCACCGCGAAACGCATCAGCGTGATGCCCAGTTCGCGGGCCGCGATGATGCCGGTGACCCACCACGACAGGTCCCCCAGCAGCGACAGTCCCACCAGAGCGGCGCCGATGAGGGCCTTGTCGGCGATCGGGTCGGCCATCTTCCCGAAATCGGTGACGAGGCCGTGCTTGCGCGCCAGCTGCCCGTCGATGCGGTCGGTGATCGCCGCGATCGCGAAGATCGACGCGGCCGCGATCCGCCAGCCTGTCGACTGCCCGTCGTCGACGAACAGCGCGACCAGGAACACCGGGACGAGCAGGATCCGCAGGACCGTCAGGATGTTGGCGATGTTGACCAGCGGGACGGGGGTCCGCGGTGCGATTCCTTCGGCGGGGAGCGCGTCGGCGGCGGCCGCGACGGGGCGGCGCGGGGCGGTCACGAGCACACCGATCCGGGGGTTCGCCCAGGCACACCCGAGACGAACGGGACGTGGTCTGGGGCGATGGGACGGGGCGGCACACTGCTCACAATATCGGTTGAGGCTATGACTACTGTGCACCACATGACATCTGGGACTCCGGCAGCTGGAACGCACGAGGCTGAAGAGATGAAGGTGCGACGAGCGCGCACCTCGGACGTACCGGAGATCAAACGACTGATCGACATCTACGCGGGCAAGATCCTGCTCGAGAAGAACCTCGTGACGCTGTACGAGGCGATCCAGGAGTTCTGGGTGGTGGAACAGTCCGGTCACCTCGTCGGGTGCGGCGCGATGCACGTGCTGTGGTCCGATCTGGGCGAGGTCCGCACCGTCGCGGTCGACCCCCAGGTGAAGGGCCGCGGCGCCGGGCATCTCGTGGTCGCGAAGCTCATCGAGGTCGCCCGCGAACTGGAGCTCGAGCGCCTGTTCGTCCTGACGTTCGAGGTGGACTTCTTCGCCAAGCACGGTTTCGCCGAGATCGAGGGCACCCCGGTGACCGCGGAGGTGTACGCCGAGATGTGCCGGTCGTACGACACCGGCGTCGCAGAGTTCCTGGACCTGAGCTACGTCAAGCCGAATACGCTGGGTAATACCCGCATGCTGCTGACGCTCTGACGCCGTTCGGAGCCGGGATCGAGGAATCATGCCGCTGTTCGCAGTCCAGTACACCTATGCGCCCGAGAAGTCGGCCCAGCGCGACGACCACCGTACCGATCACCGCGCGTGGCTGTCCGACCTCGTCCGCCGCGGCGTCGTGCAGTCGTCGGGACCGTTCGCCGACGGCAGCGGGGCCCTGATGATGGCCGAGGCGGCCTCCGCCGCGGACGTGCAGTCGCTGTTCGACAAGGACCCTTTCGCCAAGCGTGACCTCGTGGCCGAACGCACCATCCGGGAGTGGATCCCGGTCTTCGGCGTCTTCGCCGGCTAGCCGCTCCCCCCGGACGGCCGGGCCGTCGGCGGCCGGGCCGTCGGGCCCGGCCGCCGCCGCGGTCAGCTCCGTACCGGAGCGTCGTCGGACTTGTCGTTGCGGGTCTTGAGCAGGCTCGCGACCGTCGTCACGACGAGGACGCCCACGATCACGCTCAGCGACATCACGGTCGAGATCTCCGGGACCGAGACGTGCTCGCCGCCGTTGAGGAACGGCAGGGTGTTCTCGTGGAGGGCGTGCAGCACCAGCTTCACGCCGATGAACGCCAGGATGACGGACAGCCCGTACGACAGGTACACCAGGCGCTCGAGCAGTCCGCCGATGAGGAAGAACAGCTGCCGCAGACCCATCAGCGCGAAGGCGTTGGCGGTGAAGACCAGGTAGGGCTCCTGCGTGAGGCCGTAGATCGCGGGGATCGAGTCGAGCGCGAACAGCACGTCGGTGAAGCCGATGACGACGAGCGCGAGCAGCAGCGGGGTCACCATCCGCTTGCCGTCGATCTTGGTGATCAGCTTGTCGCCGTCGTACTCCTCCGTGGTGGGCAGGAAGCGCTTGACGGTCCGGACGAGCTTGTTCTCCCGCTCCTGCTCACCCTCGGGACCGTGGCCGGCGTCCTTGATCAGCTTGACCGCGGTGTAGATCAGGAACGCGCCGAACAGGTAGAAGACCCAGCTGTAGGTGTTGATCGCTGCCGCGCCGACCGCGATGAACGCGCCGCGCATCACCAGCGCCATCACGATGCCGATGAGCAATACCTTCTGCTGGTACTCCCGGGGCACTGCGAATGTCGACATGATGATCACGAAGACGAACAGGTTGTCGACCGACAGCGCCTTCTCGGTGACGTATCCGGCGAAGTACTCGCCGCCGAACGTGGTACCCCAGTTGGCCATCACGAACACCCCGAAGAGGATGGCGATGCCGATGTAGACCGCCGACCAGAACGCCGACTCGCGGAAGGTGGGCGCGTGCGGGGTGCGCACGTGGGCGAAGAAGTCGAACACGAACAGCCCGAGGATCACCACGCAGGTGAGGATCCAGACGAGCGGGGACACATGCATGAGCGATTTACCTCCGGTAGGTATGTTTCACCACCGGAGGTCTCTCCCACCGATGTCCCGAGCGAATCGGAGACGATCGGCCGACAGAACCGGAGCGGCAACGGTGCCACTCGTGTTGACGAGTCTGTCGCGGAAACGGGGATACTCCCCTCCACAGGCTTCCTATTCAACCACAGGACGTCACCGGCGTCCGACGAAGCCGGACGAAACGGTCACTCTGCCGACGGTGCGGCACTCGGATCGCCGCCACGGATCGTCCACAGCAACCCGTCGAGTTCGTCCGGCTTGACCAGGACCTCGCGCGCCTTCGACCCCTCGCTCGGACCCACGATCTCCCGGGTCTCCATGAGGTCCATCAACCGGCCCGCCTTCGCGAACCCGACGCGCAGCTTGCGCTGCAGCATCGAGGTGGATCCGAACTGGCTCGACACCACGAGCTCGACGGCCTGCAGGAACACGTCCATGTCGTCGCCGATGTCGGGGTCGACGTCCTTCTTCTCCCCCGCCTTGGCCGTGGTGACGCCCTCGGTGTACTCGGGCTCGGCCTGGTTCTTGGTGAAGTCGACGACGGCCGCGATCTCCTCGTCGGTGATGAACGCGCCCTGCATGCGGATGGGCTTACCGGCGCCCATCGGCAGGAAGAGCCCGTCACCCATACCGATGAGCTTCTCGGCACCCGGCTGGTCGAGGATGACGCGCGAGTCCGTCAGCGACGACGTCGCGAACGCGAGCCGCGACGGCACGTTGGTCTTGATGAGACCGGTGACGACGTCGACCGACGGGCGCTGCGTCGCCAGCACGAGGTGGATACCGGCGGCACGCGCCTTCTGCGTGATGCGCACGATCGCCTCCTCCACGTCCCGCGGCGCGGTCATCATGAGGTCGGCCAGCTCGTCGACGATCGCGAGAATGTACGGGTACGGCCGGTACACGCGCTCACTGCCCAGGGGGGCGGTGATCTCGCCGGACTTGACCTTGGCGTTGAAGTCGTCGATGTGCCGGACACGGCTGGCCTGCATGTCCTGGTAGCGCTGCTCCATCTCCTCGACCAGCCACGCCAGCGCGGCGGCCGCCTTCTTGGGCTGGGTGATGATCGGCGTGATCAGGTGCGGAATGCCCTCGTACGGGGTGAGTTCCACCATCTTCGGGTCGATGAGAATCATCCGGACCTCGTCCGGGCTCGCGCGGGTGAGCAGCGACACGAGCATCGAGTTCACGAAGCTCGACTTACCCGAGCCGGTGGAACCTGCGACCAGCAGGTGCGGCATCTTCGCCAGGTTGGCGCTGACGAAGTCACCCTCGATGTCCTTGCCGAGACCGATCACCAGCGGGTGGTGGTCCTTGCGGGTGGACGGCGCGCTCAGCACGTCGGACAACCGCACCATCTCCCGGTCGGAGTTGGGCACCTCGATGCCGACGGCCGACTTGCCCGGGATCGGCGCGAGGAGTCGCACGTTGTCGGTGGCGACCGCATACGCGATGTTGCGGGCGAGGGCCGTGATCTTCTCGACCTTGACGCCCGGACCCAACTCCACCTCGTAGCGTGTCACGGTCGGTCCGCGGGTGTACCCGGTGACGGCAGCGTCGATCTTGAACTGCTGCAGCACCTCGGTGATGGCCTCGATCATCGCGTCGTTGGCCTGGCTGCCACGCTTGGGCGGATCGCCCTCCACCAGCAGCGACAGCGGCGGCAGCGCGTAGTCGCCCTCGACGACGCGGTCCGGGACGAACGCCTCCTCCTCGGCCGGTGCCGGGACGGGTTCCGGCGCCGGCGGCGGAGTGACGCGGGCGCGCGGCTTGGGCCGGGGGGCGGGAACAGGGGCGGGGGCGGGTTCCGGCTCGGGTTCGGGCTCGGGCGGCGCGGGCACCTGCTCCGGATCACCCGGATCCCACAGCCCCAGCACCTCGGTGGCCGCGTCGGCATGCACCTCGTCGGTCGGGTAGTTCTGCTCCGGTGTCCCCCGGCGCCGACGCGGGGTGCGGCGGGCGGGCCGCTCCCGGACGGCCGGGCCGTCGGTCGGGTAGCCGTCCGCGTCGAAGCGGCCCGGATCGTAATCGTCGTAGCCACCGTCGTGGCCGTCGTCGAAGTCGGGGTCGTCGGCGTGGTCGTACTCGTAGTCGTCGTCGCGGTACGACGTGCCGAACCACGAGCGGAGACGGTCGGGTACCTCGCGGACCGTCGTGCCGGTCAGCAGGAGCACACCGAAGAACATCGCCATCAGCAGCAGCGGCACCGACAACCACTCGGTCACGCCGTTGGTGAGCGGGCCGGCCACGACGTAGCCCACGACGCCCGCCCCGGCGGGCCACCCGTCCGATGCGGCCGGCGACCCGGATGCGATGTGCCACAGACCGACCGCCGGGAGACCGACGAGGAGCGAGCCGAGCACCAGCCGCGCGCGGATGTCGGGCTTCGGTTCGGTGCGCATCAGCACGACGGCGACCGCGAGGCCCACGATCGGCAGCACCGCGGCCACCGCGCCGACGACGGCGCGTACCGCGGTCTCGATCCACTCCCCCACGGGTCCGCCGGCGGAGAACCACATGCCGCCGGCGATCACGACGCTCACCGCGATCAGCGCCAGCGCGATGCCGTCCCGTCGATGGCCGTGTTCGATCTCGGTGGCCCGGCCGACGGTGCGGGTGGTCGCGCCCACTCCCTTGGCGACCATCGACCACCCGGCACCGATGCCACGGCCGACCGAGACGAGGGCCTGCGAGCCCCGCGAGTTCTTCTGCGCCGGCCGGCGCGTACCCGAGCCGCCGCGCTTGGCGGCGGGCTTGCGGGCCGCGGCCGACCGCGACGGCGCGGACTTGCGCGGGGACGCCGAGGCGCGGGCACCGGACGACGAACGCCCGGTCCCGGCGGAGCGCGACCCGGAACCGGAGGCGGCCCGGGCCGTGGAGGTGGAACGCGTGCGAGTCCTCGACGTGGATGCTGCCGAACTTCCGCGCGCGTTCGTCTTCCCTGCCATGAAGGTCAGGTTAGTCGCTCGGGCCCCATCCGGACCATCTGCAACACACGCCACTGCGGTCCGGCGGTCCCCATACGGCGCCGCAGAGCACGCCCGTCACACACTGCGGTCCAGTGCGGTGATGGTTGCCACATCCGGGGCGGCGCCGTCGAACTCGATGCGGACCTCGTCGCGCCCGAAGGCGTGCAACAGCAGTTCGGCGGGCTCGCCGCGCAGTACGACCGTGGCGTCCCCCGCCGATTTCACGGTGGCTCGCTCACCGTCGGGACGTTCGAGCACCACGGTCACCGGCGAGCGGCGGTAGCTCCGGCGCCCGATTCCCTTCGCGACCGTCCAGAGCCTGTCCTGCATACCGTCGGGCAGAGTCCGCACCGACCAGTCGCCGCCGGCGCGCCGGACGTCCTCGTGATGGATGAACATCTCCGCGAGGTTGGCCTGCTCGTCGATCCACCGGAACGGGGACCAGACCGGCGGCCCCGAGGCCACCTCGCCCAGCAGCGCGGACCAGTCCTTGCGCGCCTGTCCCCGCTGCACCCGATCGGTGTATCCGGACAGCGCGGGCACCAGGATCCCGGGCGAGGCGTCCAGTCGGCGCTCCCGGATCACCAGGTGCGCGGCCAGATCCCGCGCGGTCCAGTCGCCGCACAGCGTGGGCGCGTCGGGACCGGCGGTACGCATCGTCTCGACCAGTGCGTGGCGTTCGTCACGGGCGTAGGGCACACCACACCGTAACCGGATCTCGACGCGAATGCGGGCGGACGCGGGAAGCGGGCCCCTACCGTGGATCCTGACCCGACACTTCCCGTGAGTTTCTCGTGAGGAGCGACGAATGTCGAAGACGAGCATGTCCACGGACGAGCGCGAGGGCTTCCTCGCCGACCTCCACATCGGCGTGATCGCCGCCGAGCGCGACGGACGGGCTCCGCTCGCGGTACCGATCTGGTACCACTACGTCCCTGGCGGTGAGGTCACCGTCTGGACCGAGCGCGGCACCGTCAAGGAGCGCCTCATCCGGGCGTCCGGCCGGTTCAGCCTGTGCGCGCAGCAGGAGGCGCCGCCCTACCGCTACGTCAGTGTCGAGGGGGCGGCGACATTCCAGGACGAGGTCGCGCCCGACGACATCCGTCCGTTGGTCCGCCGGTATCTCCCCGAGGACGAGGCGGAGAAGTTCCTCGCCGAATCGTTCAACGACCGGGCCGTCGTGATCCGGATGCGGCCCGAGCGGTGGTTCACCGTCGACTACGGCAAGGTCGAGTCGTGAGGCTCACGCCGACCTCCGCCGCCGGAACGGCCACGTGAAGCGCCGACGGCGCTCGAAGCGGACCTGTCCGCGCCGAACCTCGGTGTAGCCGGCCTCCGCCAGCGCCGCGCGCGCGAGTGCCCTTCTCGCCCTGCGCCGCTCGTCGTCGAGGTCGGCCGGGTCCGCGACCGGCCGGGCCGCACGGTCGGCACGCCAGCCGTCGACGATCTCGTCGGCGTCCACGCGGCGGATCGGGACTTGCGGGCCGGACGGATTGCGCAGCCACGCGGCGATCCGTTGATTGAGCCGCGCGACCTCCGCCCGCACCTCCCGCTCGCTGCGGAGGGTGCGGACCGTGAACGGCAGCCGTTCGACGGCCTTGCGCAGGCGCAGCGGCTCGGGCAGCAGGTCGTCGGCGGACAGTCCCTCGCGTTCGAGGTAGCCCCGCACCCACCAGTCGTCACCGCCGCGGGTGGGAATCGGCCGGCCCGCGCCCTCGAGGTCGTCGAACTCGCCGCGCTCGTACGCCCCGCGGATCTGCGTTTCGACCCACGACTCGAACGTGGCCCGCAGCGGCTTGCGTTCGGTCATGACGGGGCACCTCCTCACCCGCCCCGCGCGACCGCCCGATCCGGGGTTACGGGACCCCGATGACGGTCGGCACGATCATCGGACGACGACGATACTTGTCCGCCACCCAGCGTCCCACCACTCTGCGCACGGCCTGGGCGATGCGGTGGGTGTCGTTGATGCCCTCCGCCGCGAGGTCCCCGAGGACCTTGTCGACGAGACGTGCGGCCTCCGACAACGCCTGCGGGTCGTCGGAGAATCCGCGGCCGCTGACCTCGGGTTCACTCACCGCGCGCCCGGTCTCGGTGTCGACGGCCACGGAGATCGAGATGAAGCCGCCCTCGCCCAGGATGAGCCGGTCCGACAGGGTCGAGTGCCCGACGTCGCCGACCGAGTTGCCGTCGACGTACACGTGTCCGACGGGGACGCGTCCGACGATCTCCGCGAGACCGTCGACCATGTCCACGACGACGCCGTCCTCGGCGAGAACGATCCGGTCCTTCGGCACGCCGGTCGCCTCGGCCAGCGCGGCGTTGGCGCGCAGGTGGCGCCACTCACCGTGCACCGGCATGGCGTTGGTGGGCCGCACCGCGTTGTACAGGTACAGCAGTTCACCGGCGGATGCGTGACCGGAGACGTGCACCTTGGCGTTCTGCTGCGTGACGACGGTGGCACCGCGCTTGGCGAGCCCGTTGACGACCGCGAACACCGAGTTCTCGTTGCCGGGGATCAGCGACGACGCCAACACGACGAGGTCGTTGGCGCGGATGTTGATCTGACGGTGCTCACCGCGCGCCATCCGGGACAGCGCCGACAGCGGCTCACCCTGCGAGCCGGTGGAGACCAGCACCAGTTTGTCGTCGGGCAGGTTCGCGGCGGTGTCGATGTCGACGACGAGCCCGTCCGGCACCGACAGGTAGCCGAGATCCTGCGCGATCTGCATGTTGCGCACCATCGAGCGGCCCACGAACGCCACCCGCCGGTTGTAGCGCTTGGCGACGTCGACGACCTGCTGGATGCGGTGCACGTGGCTGGCGAACGACGCGACGATCACCCGCTGGGTGGCCTTGCCGATCACGTTGTCGAGCACACCGCCGATCTCCCGTTCGGGCGTGACGAAGCCCGGGACCTCGGCGTTGGTCGAGTCGACGAGGAACAGGTCGACGCCCTCGTCGCCGAGGCGCGAGAACCCGGCCAGGTCGGTGAGGCGGCCGTCGAGCGGCAGCTGATCGAGCTTGATGTCGCCGGTGTGCAGCACCACCCCGGCCGACGTGCGGATCGCGACGGCGATCGCGTCGGGAATGGAGTGGTTGACCGCGAAGTACTCGCACTCGAACGGACCGTGCGTGGTCTTGTCGCCCTCGACGACCTCCACGAGGTTGGGGCGCAGACGGTGCTCGCGGCACTTCGCGGCGACCAGCGCCAGCGTGAACTTCGCACCGACGATCGGGATGTCCTGGCGCAGGCGCAGCAGGAACGGCACGGCACCGATGTGGTCCTCGTGGCCGTGGGTGAGGATGATCGCCTCGACGTCGTCCATCCGGTCCTCGATGTACCGGAAGTCGGGCAGGATCAGGTCCACGCCGGGCTGCTGGTCCTCGGGGAACAGCACACCGCAGTCGACGATCAGCAGCTTGCCCTGGTGCTCGAACACGGTCATGTTGCGACCGATCTCGCCGATACCGCCGAGTGCGACGACGCGCAGACCGGACTTGGGTGCCTTCGGCGGCAGGCCGAGCCGGTCGGTGGGGTCGGCGGCGGTCGGAACCGTCGGCGCCTTCGACCGCCCCGATCGACGGGACTGGGACCTCTTACCGCCGGACTTCGCGGACGATTCCCGTGCCCGGGTGCTGCCGGCCGCGGCGGGAGCCGGGGCGGGTTCGGCGGCCGGAGCGGCGGTCGGCTCGGCAGCGGGAGCCGGGGTGGGCTCCGCGGCCGGGGTGGGCGCGGACTCGGTGCGCTGGGCGCGTTCGGCATCACTCATCGGCGGACCGGCCTGACGGGATGCGCTGCGACGACGGGCGGGACGGCTCATGCCAGCACCCCCGCGGCGTGCAGTTCGGCAGCCAGGATGTCGAGCTGCTCCGTGGTGGGGGCCACCTGCGGTAGTCGCGGTTCCCCCACGTCCAGACCCAGCAGCCGCAGTCCGGCCTTGGACGCGCTGACACCCCCGAGGCGGGCCACCGAACGGTTGACCGGCACCAGACTCAGGTTGATCTCCCGGGCCTTCACGAGGTCCCCCTCCATGAACGCGGTGTGCAGGGCGCGCAGGCGCTGCGGCACCAGGTGGCCGATGACGCTGACGAAGCCGATCGCGCCCACCGACAGCCACGGCAGATTCAACGGGTCGTCGCCCGAGAAGAAGTCGAGGTCGGTGGTGCCGATGAGTTCGGCACCCGCGTTGAGGTCGCCCTTGGCGTCCTTGACCGCCACGATGCGGGGGTGCTCGGCGAGACGGCGAATGGTCTCGGTCTCGATGGGTACCACGGAGCGCGGTGGAATGTCGTAGAGCATCACCGGCAGATCCGTGGCGTCGGCGACGGCGGTGAAGTGCGCGTACAGACCGGCCTGCGGGGGGCGCGAGTAGTAGGGCGTGACGACCAGCAAGCCGTGCGCCCCGGCGCGCGCGGCGTCGCGCGCGAGTTCGACGCTGTGCGCGGTGTCGTTGCTGCCCGCGCCGGCGACGATCCGGGCCCGGTCACCGACCGCCGCGACGACGGCGCGCAGCAGTTCGAGCTTCTCGTTCTCGGTGGTGGTGGGCGATTCGCCGGTGGTCCCGGCCAGCACGAGTCCGTCGCAGCCGTTGTCGACGAGGTGGGCGGCCAGCCGCACGCCGGCATCCACGTCCAGCTTGCCGTCCTTGGTGAACGGGGTCACCATCGCAGTGAGGACGGTGCCGAACGGACGCTCGACGGAAGCAGCTGAATCACCGTAGGTCATGGTCAGAAGGCTACCCGGTCAGTACCGCGGACCTGAACACGACGGCACCGCACGGGCGCTGCCAGGGCCACTGGCGGGCGCAGCCGTGTTCAGCCGACCGTGTCGAACTCGCTCGTCGCGACCTCGGTGCCGTCCGGGAGGGTGACGATTTCGAAGTCGCCGAAGACATTCGGCGCGGCGCGCCGGAGCTGCCGCAGGCACTCGACGGCGACCCGGCGGATCTCGACGTCCGCGTGTTCGGTGGCCCGCATCTCGACGAAGTGCCGCCACGCGCGGTAGTTGCCGGTCACGACGACCCGGGTCTCGGTGGCGTTGGGCAGCACCGACCGCGCCGCCTGACGCGCCTGCTTGTTCCGGATCGGGCCTCCGGGCACGTCGGCCAGCTTGTCCTCGAGCGCCGCCAGCAGTTCGGTGTAGGCGCTGCGGCTGGCCTCGGTCGCCTTCGCGAACAGCGCCTCGAGGCGCTCGTCGCCGGCGATCGCCGGGGGGATCACGACGTTGGAGTCGTTCTCACGCACGAAACGCTGGGACAGCTGCGAGTACGAGAAGTGCCGGTGCCGGATCAGCTCGTGCGTACAGGAGCGGGAGATGCCGGTGATGTAGAAGCTGACGGTGCCGTGCTCGAGCACCGACAGGTGCCCCACCTCGAGCAGGTGGCGCAGGTACCCGGCGTTGGTCGCGGTGCGCGGGTTGGGCTTGGACCAGCTCTGGTAGCACGCCCGGCCCGCGAACTCGGCGAGCGCCTCGCCGCCGACGGCGTCGGTCTCCCACGGCACGTCCGTGGGCGGCACGAACTCCGTCTTCGCGACCAGTTGCACTTTGAGCGGCACCGCATTGCGCACCTCGACGTCCTCCTGTCGTCCGTTCGTCTGCGCACCATATAGGGGCCGCGGACGCCCGAGCGGTCCACACCCCGGACCCTGTCGGCGGCGACGGGGGTCCCGTGACGCCATCGTCGCCTTGAAATGACGTCATCATGACGTCACACTGGCGTCATGGACCTCACCGAATACACCGCCCGGCTGCGCGACGACCTGGCCGCCGCCTCCGCGCTCGGCGACGAGAACACCCAACGCATCGCGCACGCGCTCGCGGGAGCCGTGGAGCGGTCGGCCCAGCTCATGTTGGTCTCGGCGCTGTCCGACTTTGCGCGTGAGGCCTCCGACGAGTTGGGCGACCGCACACTGCACGTCCGCTTCGACGGCACCGACGTCGCGGTCGAGTCCACCCGCCGCCGCCCCACCCGCGACGACGGACCGGGTACGGACGGCGGCGACGACCCGGAGGACACCGGCGCGACGGCCGGCCCCCACGCGAAGAGCGACCCGTACCGAACCCTGGAGGACGTCACGGGCGACATCAGCCGGGTGACGCTGCGACTGGTCGATCAGATCAAGGCCCGCGCGGAGGAGGCGGCAGTGCAGGACGGGATGTCGCTCAATTCGTGGGTGTCGCAAGCGGTTCAGGGCGCGCTGCGCGACCAGATGCGCAAGAGCCGTCCCGGAAACTGAAGCGCCGCGCGCGTTCTCCGCACCTCCGACTCGGCGACCTCCCGGAATCGACGGCCGCGGGATGGTCTAATTGCCTCTCATCGTTCGCGCGGCAGAGGAGTGGAGAGCATGGCGGTTTCGGGGGCGAAGGAATTCGAGGTCGAGGCCGCACCGGCCGACGTCATGGCGGCGATCGCCGCCGTGGACCGCCTGCCGGAATGGTCGTCCGCTCACAAGAAGGTCGTCGTCGAGAGCACGCATCCCGACGGCCGCGCCAACCGCGTCCGAATGACGGTGTCCGTCATGGGGATCAACGACGAGCAGGTCGTCGACTACACGTGGGACGGCGACAACCGGATGTCCTGGACGCTGGTGGAGAGCGCGCAGCAGAACAGCCAGGACGGGTCGTACACCCTCACTCCCAAGGGTGACGGCACCCTCGTCACGTTCGAACTGTCCGTGGACCCGAAGATCCCGCTGCCCGGCTTCCTGCTCAAGAAGGCCCGGAACATGGCGCTCGACACCGCCAGCAAGGGCCTGACCAAGTTCGTCGACGGCAAGTAGACGGTGGCCGTCCGCGCCCGCGCGACCGTGGTCGCGGCCGTGATCGCCCTGGCCGCCGCGGGGTGCGCCGACACCGTCGACGGTGAGGCGGTGGCCGATCCGTTCGTCCCGACCGCGGCCGAACCCGACCCCTCGCTGCGCATCGAGGGCGTCACCGTCGTCGAGTACCCGGCCGCGTCGCACGTGCGCGCGAACCAGCGCGTGGCGTACGACCGGACTCCCCCGTTCGGCGGGCCGCACGACGCCGCGTGGGCCACGTGCACGGGGACGGTGTACGACAGGGCGATCCGCAGCGAGAACGCGGTGCACTCCCTCGAACACGGGGCGGTCTGGATCACGTACGACCCCGACCTCGTCACCGGCGCGGACCTGCGGACGCTGGTCGAGCGCGTCGAGGGGCGGCCCTACCTGATGCTGTCGCCGTATCCCGATCTGTCCGTCCCGGTTTCACTGCAGTCGTGGGGGCACCAGCTGGCCGTCGATGACGTCGACGACGAGCGAATCGATCACTTCGTCGACGCACTTCGGCTCAACCGCAACACCTTTCCCGAGCCCGGCGCGACGTGTGCGACGTTGCCCGGGGTGTTCGATCCCGCCGATCCCCCGCCGTTCCAGCCCGGCGCGCCGGATCCGGGCTCGCCGGACACGGTCCCGGTGAACTGATCAGAGGCCCCCGGAGACGGTGACCGCGACGGTGGCGCCCAGTTCGTAGCACCGCTCGCGGACCGACGCGTCGAGCGGCCCGGTGATCTCGACGATCTCCGCGGCCTGCGCCAACTCCATGCCCGTGACGATCTTGCGGACCGACGTGACCGCGCCGGCGGTGTCGTTGTTCCCGTGCACCCACAACCCGTAGGGGCGGCCGGCGACGGCGTCCAGGCACGGGTAGTAGACGGTGTCGAAGAAGTGTTTGAGTGCGCCCGACATGTACCCGAAGTTCGCCGAGGTCCCGAACACGTAGCCGTCGGCGTCGAGCACGTCGACGGCGGTGGCGTGCAGGGCCGGCACCGACCGCACCGTGACGCCGGAGATCTCGGGATCACGCGCCCCGGCCAGCACCGACTCGAGCAGCTCACGCGTCGCCGGCGAGGACGTGTGGTGGACCACCAGCAAGGTCTTCCCGCCCTGCTCCGACGACCCGGGCGCCACCGCGGTCAGCTCTCCCGCTCGAGTTTTTCGAGCGCCACGGCGCGACGCATCGTCTCGCGGGCGCGGCCACGGTCACCCGCGTAGTCGTATGCGCGCGCCAGCCGGTACGAGTTGCGCCAGTTGTCGGGATCGGCCTCCCACTCCCGCTTGACCTGGGCGAACAGCGTGTCGGCCGCATCTCGCTCGATCCGGCCGGACGGGCGGCGCGGAAGGTCGGCGACGTCGAGCTCGAGCCCCTCGTCGTGGATGCGCCGCGCGAGATGCTGATGACTCAGTCCGGACCGGATGGTCGCCACGACCATCCACACGCCCAGGAACGGCAGCACCAGCACCGCGATGCCCAGCACCACCGGCACCGCCCGGCCGTCCTGGATCAGGACGATGCCACGCTGCCCGAGCAGGACGAAGTAGAACGCGAGTGCCGCGACGATCGCCGCGATCGCGACGACCACACGGGTGGACCGGTTCTTCACAGGTCCAGCAGGGGGTCGATTCCGACGGTCAGCCCCGGGCGCTGCGCGATCTCGCGCACGCCGAGCAGCACGCCCGGCGCGAAGGAGTTGCGGTCGATCGAGTCGTGCCGAATGGTCAGCGTCTCCCCCTGCGTGCCGAGCAGCACCTCCTGGTGCGCGACCAGTCCGGCGAGCCGGACCGAGTGCACCCGGACACCGTTGACGTCGGCGCCGCGCGCGCCCTCGAGCTCGGTGGTGGTGGCATCCGGACTCGGGCCGCGGCCGGCCTTCTCACGGGCCTCGGCGATCATCGCCGCGGTCCGGTACGCCGTGCCCGACGGCGCGTCCGCCTTGTTCGGGTGATGCAGCTCGATGACCTCGACCGAATCGAAGAAGCGGGCCGCCGCGGCGGCGAACCGCATCGACAGCACCGCGCCGATCGCGAAGTTCGGGGCGATCAGCACTCCCACACCCGGGTTCGCGTCGAGCCACGACTGCACCTGCGCCAGGCGCGCGTCGTCGAAACCGGTGGTGCCCACGACGGCGTGGATCCCGTTCGAGACCAGGAAGTGCAGGTTGTCCATCACGACGTCGGGGTGCGTGAAGTCGATGACGACCTGCGTCCGCTGGTCCACGAAGTGCTCGATCCGCTCCCCGTGGTCGACGCCCGCCACCAGTTCGAGGTCGTCGGCCTGCTCGACCGCGTCGCACATCGCGCGGCCGACCTTGCCCTTCGCGCCGAGAACACCGACCCTGATGGGTGCTGCTGAAGTCACGTACACGCTCCGCCCAATATCCCGTACATCCCTGACTGTGCTCCACGTAAGCCTACGGTGCGGGCCCCCGGCATCCCGCACCCGCCGCGGGGTCGTCAGAGTCGGACGGCGGTGACGAACACACTCGACCGCGCCGGGTCGTGGTCGGGGCCGTCGAGGGTGCGCCCCAGCCGTTCGGCGACCTCGGACGAGCGCACGACGTCGACCTCCCATTCGTGGTCGGCGAGCCACGCCGCGGCCGCGAACGGGCCGTCGTCCGGCCACAGCGTCTCGATGTCCACGCCGAAGAGGTCGCGGGCGCGTTGCGCCGACTCCTCCTGCAGCATGCCGCGGACGTCGTCGATGTGTTCCACCTCGAAACGGCTACCGGGCGCGGACAATTCGGAGACGAAACGGAACAGCCTCTCCTTCGCGGCGTTGGGCAGGAACGGGAGCAACCCCTCCGCCAACCACGCCGACGGCCGTCCCGGATCGAAGCCCTTCTCCCGCAACGGCCCCCGCCAGTCCTCGCGCAGGTCCACGGACACCACCCGACGGTCGGCGCGCGGGGCGGCACCCTGTTGCGCGAGCACGTCGTCCTTGAACGACAACACCTTGGGCGCGTCGAGTTCGTAGACGGTCGTCCCGTCCGGCCAGTCCAGCCGATACGCCCGGACATCCAGTCCCGCCGCGAGCAGCACCACCTGGTCGACGCCCGCGCGGGCCACCTCCGCGAAGTAGTCGTCGAAGAAGCGTGACCGCACACCCATGTAGTCGGCCATGGACGTCCACGGCATCTCGCGCTCGTCGGTCGCGTCGAGACGCGTGGGCATCGGCACGGGGGTCGCCGCCGCCCTCACGAATGCCTCCGCGTACGGGTCCGACACGAGCCCCCCGTCGCGGTGCGTCTCCATCGCTCTGCCCGCCGCCACCCCGAGCGCGGTGATCCCGACCCCCGTCACGATGTCCCATTCCGCCAGTTCGCTCATCTCGCACCTCGCCCGACCGCGACTCGTCGAAGGAAAATGACCGCCGCACAACGCCTCTCGAATGTGCGTCGTGGCTCGGACCCGACCCGCGGAGCACCTCGTCGTCCGGCCGGCGTCAGTCCCCAGGCTACTCCCGGACGCCGCGAACGGAAGCCGGGATTCGCCTGCGGAACACGGCGGCGGGAACGTACGGTCGAGCCAGGTGGTGCGCCGGTTCCCGCCGGTCGCCGCCCGTCCACACGTCGCGAGGAGGTCACCGGCGATGGGCCCGACGGATCCGCACGAGGACATCTACCGCCGCGACGTGGAACGGCACATCCTGCCCGTGCCGGCCGAGACGTACACCGGCCCCATCCTGTACGACGCGAAGGACCCCGAGGCGCGGTTCCCACCGATCCGGCCGCTACGTCCCCCCGCGGGGGCCCCGAACGTGATGATCGTGCTGCTCGACGACGTCGGCTTCGGCGCGTCGAGCGCATTCGGTGGGCCGATCTCGACCCCCACGGCCGACCGCCTCGCCGAGGGCGGCCTGAAGTACACCCGCTTCCACACGACCGCGCTGTGCTCCCCCACCCGGGCGGCCCTGCTCACCGGGCGCAATCACCACCGGGTGGGAATGGGCGGTATCACCGAGATGGCGACGTCGGCGCCCGGGTACACGTCCGTGCGCCCCGACACCTGCGCACCGTTGGCCCGGATCCTCACCCTCAACGGGTACGCGTCGGCGCACATCGGCAAGTGTCACGAGGTCCCGATCTGGGAGACCAGCCCGGCGGGTCCGTTCGACCGGTGGCCGGCACCCGGCAACGGGTTCGAGTACTTCTACGGCTTCGTCGGCGGCGAGACGGACCAGTGGTATCCCACCCTGCACGAGGGCACCCGGCGCGTCGAACCGTGGGGCACGCCCGAGCAGGGCTACCACCTCACCGAGGACCTCGCCGACCGGGCGGTCGCGTGGGTGCGGCAACAGAAGGCCCTCACGCCCGACAAACCGTTCTTCCTCTACTTCGCGCCGGGCGCCACCCACGCCCCGCACCACGTACCGAAGGAATGGGCGGACGAGTACCGCGGCCGCTTCGACGACGGCTGGGACGTGTTGCGCGAGCGCATCTTCGCGCGCCAGCGGGAGCTGGGGGTGGTACCGGCCGGAGCCGAGCTGACCGCGCGCCACGACGTGATCCCGGCGTGGGACGACATGGACGAGACCCTGCTGCCGGTGCTCCGTCGCCAGATGGAGAACTACGCCGGCTTCCTGGAACACACCGACCACCAGGTGGGCCGGGTGGTGGACGCGATCGCCGAGCTCGGCGCCCTCGACGACACCCTCGTCTTCTACATCGTCGGCGACAACGGCGCGTCGGCGGAGGGGACGCCCCAGGGCACGTTCAACGAGCTGATCAGCCTCAACGGCATGGCCGCGCTCGAGACCCCGGAGTTTCTGCGCAGCCGGATCGACCAGCTCGGCGGACCGGAATCGTCCCCGCACTACGCGGTCGGGTGGGCGCACGCGATGGACACGCCCTACCAGTGGACCAAACAGGTTGCCTCGCACTGGGGCGGTACCCGGAACGGGACGATCGTGCACTGGCCACACGGTTTCGACGCGCGCGGCGAGCTGCGTCACCAGTTCCATCACGTCGTGGACATCGTTCCCACCGTGCTCGCGGCGGCGCACCTACCACCGCCGTCGACGGTGGCGGGCGTGCGCCAGGCCCCCTTCGACGGCACCGACATGAGCTACACGTTCGACGGCGCCGACGAACCGGACCGGCACGTGACCCAGTATTTCGAGATGCTCGGCAACCGCGGCATCTACCACCGGGGCTGGGCGGCGGTGACCAAGCATCGGACGCCGTGGCAGACGGTGGGCAGCGTCGGCATCGCGTTCGACGACGATGTCTGGGAGCTGTACGACTGCGCCTCCGACTGGACCCAGGCCCGTGACCTCGCGGATGCACACCCCGAGCGTCTGCACCAGCTGCAACGGCTGTTCCTCATCGAGGGCGGCGCGCAACAACGTGCTGCCGCTCGACGACCGCAGCTTCGAACGGGTCCTGCCGCAGATCTCCGGCAAGCCCAGCCTGGTTCCGGGCCGGCGTCAGGTGTTGCTGCCGGGAATGGGCGGACTGCTCGAGATGCACATCCTCAACTGGCGCAACCGCTCGTGGACGCTCACCGCGCAGGTCGACGTTCCGGACGGCGGCGCCGAGGGCGTGATCCTCAGCCTGGGCGGGCACGCCGGCGGCTGGTCGTTCTACTTCAAGGACGGACGAATTACTTTCTGCTACAACTTTTTCGGGCTGCACCGCACACACGTTCGCGGGAGCGGGCCGGTGCCGGCCGGCTCCCGGCAGGTGCGCGTGGAGTTCACGTACGACGGCGGCGGACTGGGCCGGGGCGGCGCCGTGACACTGCTGGTCGACGGGTCGACCGTCGGCACCGGCCGGATCGAACGGACCGAGCCCATCGGGTTCGGCTACGAGTTCACCGATGTCGGCCGCGACGGCCAGTCGCCGGTGACCCAGGACTACCCGACCGGCGACAACGCGTGCACCAACCGGATCCACTGGGTACGGATCGACGTCGGCGACGACGACCACGGCCACCTGCTCGATCCGGCCGACGTCCTGCGCGTCGCGATGTACCGGCAGTGAACGCGCGCTGCCGGCACGCGGCGTCGGGCTAGGCCACGATCCCCCGCACCGACGCGGGCAGATCCCGCTTGCGCCGGTACGGCCCCACCACGGCCGCCGCGAACGGCCGCTGCAGCAGCACGCGCGCCACCTCGCGGACCTCGTCGGTGGTGACCTCGTCGATGCGGGCCAGGGTCTCCGAAATGGACTGGTGGTTGCCGTAATTGAGCTCGCTGCGCCCGATCCGGTTCATCCGCGAGCCGGAATCCTCGAGGCCCAGCACGAGAGAGCCGCGCAGCGATCCCTTGGCCCGGGCACACTCGGCGTCGGTGATGCCGTCGGTGGCCACGTTGGCGAGCACCTCCCGGATGAGCGTCGCGACCTCGCCGAGATTTTCCGGCTGGCATCCCGCGTACACCGAGAACGCACCCGTGTCGGCGAAGGTGTCGACACCGGAGTAGACCGAGTACGCCAACCCGCGCTCCTCCCGGATCTCCTGGAACAGGCGCGAGCTCAGACCGCCGCCCACGGCGGCGTTGAGGACCGACAACGGCCACCGGTGTCCCTCGTGCCGCCCGAACGCGCGCACGCCGAGCGCCAGGTGGACCTGCTCGCCGTCGCGCTTGGTCAGGCTCAGCGTCGGCGCCGTCCGCATTCGGATCGCGCCTTCGCGCCGCGGCGCGGGCTCGAGGTCGCGGTGCAGGTGTCCCGCGAACGCCCGGCGCACCAGCTCCACGGTGTGGTCGTGCTCGACGTTTCCGGCGACCGCGACCACCATGCGATCGGGGGTGTAGCGCCGCGTGTGGAAGGAGTGCAGCTGGGTGCGGGTCATCGACTCGATGGACTCGATGCTTCCGATCACCGGACGGCCCACCGGATGGTCGCCGAACAGCGCGGTCAGGAACGCGTCACCGAGCAGGTCCTCGGGATCGTCGTCGCGCATCGCGATCTCTTCGAGCACCACCTGGCGTTCGACATCGACGTCGACCGACCGGCAGCGCCCGCGGAGCACGACGTCGCTGACGAGGTCGACCGCGAGGGGCAGGTCGTCGTCGAGCACGTGCGCGTAGAAGCACGTGTGCTCCTTCGAGGTGAACGCGTTGAGTTCGCCGCCGACCCCGTCCATCATCTGCGCGATGTCCAGTGCCGACCGGGTGGGGGTGGACTTGAACAGCAGGTGCTCGAGGAAGTGCGCGGCGCCGGCCACGGACGGCTGCTCGTCGCGGGAGCCCACGCCGACCCAGACGCCCACCGAGGCGGACCGGACGCCGGGAACGTGTTCGGTGACCACCCGGAGGCCGCCGGGAAGCGTCGTACGCTGCACGCCGGTGCGAGGGCGGGTATCGAGAGCGGAGCCTCGTTGGGGCTTCTCGCGAAGGGAATGAGCCATGTGGCGCTTCGTATTTCCTTTTGTCCGGACACGGTCCGGAACATCGATCCGGACAGATCCCGGAGGGTGGTGAACGTCGATCCACGATACACCGGCGACACGACCCCGGCCCCGCACGGACGAACCGTGCGGGGCCGGGGCAGACAGTGTCACGCGGTGACTACTCGGCGGACTCCGAGCCCGTCTCGGCGGACTCGGCCGCCGCGGCAGCGTTGTCGTCGTCGACCGGGATCAGCGAGATCTTGCCGCGGTTGTCGATGTCGGCGATCTCGACGCGAAGCTTGGAGCCGACGTTCACGACGTCCTCGACCTTCGCGATGCGCTTGCCGTTGCCCAGCTTCGAGATGTGCACCAGACCGTCGCGGCCCGGGAGCAGCGAGACGAACGCACCGAAGGCGGTGGTCTTGACGACCGTGCCGAGGAAGCGCTCGCCCACCTTGGGCAGCTGCGGGTTGGCGATGGCGTTGATCTTGTCGATCGCAGCCTGCGCGGACGGTCCGTCCGCGGCACCGACGTAGACCGTGCCGTCGTCCTCGATGGAGATGTTGGCGCCGGTCTCCTCGGTGATCGAGTTGATCATCTTGCCCTTGGGGCCGATGACCTCACCGATCTTGTCCACGGGCACCTTGATGGTCGTGATGCGCGGCGCGTACGGGCTCATCTCGTCCGGGGCGTCGATCGCCTCGGCCATGACCTCGAGGATCGTGGTGCGGGCATCGTGGGCCTGGCTCAGCGCGCCGGCCAGGACCTGCGACGGGATGCCGTCGAGCTTGGTGTCCAGCTGCAGAGCCGTCACGAAGTTCGCGGTACCGGCGACCTTGAAGTCCATGTCACCGAAGGCGTCCTCGGCACCGAGGATGTCGGTGAGCGCCACGTAGCGGGTCTCACCGTCGACCTCGTCGGAGACGAGGCCCATCGCGATGCCGGCGACCGGAGCCTTGAGCGGCACACCGGCGTTCAGCAGCGACAGGGTCGAGGCACAGACCGAGCCCATCGAGGTGGAACCGTTGGAGCTGAGCGCCTCCGAGACCTGACGGATCGCGTACGGGAACTCCTCCTGGCTGGGGAGCACCGGCACCAGGGCACGCTCGGCGAGGGCGCCGTGGCCGATCTCGCGACGCTTCGGCGAACCGACGCGGCCCGTCTCACCGGTGGAGTACGGCGGGAAGTTGTAGTGGTGCATGTAGCGCTTGCTGGTCTCGGGGCCCAGCGAGTCGATCTGCTGCGCCATCTTGACCATGTCGAGGGTGGTGACGCCCATGATCTGGGTCTCGCCACGCTCGAACAGCGCGGAGCCGTGCGCCCGCGGGATCACGGCGACCTCGGCCGACAGCGACCGGATGTCGGTGATGCCACGGCCGTCGATGCGGAACTGGTCGCGCAGGATGCGCTGGCGCACAAGCTTCTTGGTCAGCGAGCGGAACGCTGCGCCGATCTCCTTCTCGCGACCCTCGAACTGGGGGGCGACCTGCTCGAGAACCTCGACCTTGACCTCGTCGGTCTTGTCGTCGCGCTCCTGCTTGCCGGCGATGGACAGCGCCGCCGACAGCTTCTCGGTGGCGGCAGCCTCGACCGCGGCGTACACGTCGTCCTGGTAGGCCGGGAACAGCGGGTACTCGCCGGTGGGCTTGGCGGCCTTCTCGGCCAGCGCCTGCTGCGCGGCGCACAGGCTCGCGATGAACGGCTTGGCGGCCTCGAGGCCCTCGGCCACGATCGCCTCGGTGGGCGCCTGCGCGCCACCGTCGATCAGGTTGATGACGTTCTCGGTGGCCTCGGCCTC
The DNA here is from genome assembly GCF_005484805.1 of Rhodococcus sp. SGAir0479. Classification (NCBI taxonomy): domain Bacteria; kingdom Bacillati; phylum Actinomycetota; class Actinomycetes; order Mycobacteriales; family Nocardiaceae; genus Rhodococcus; species Rhodococcus sp. SGAir0479. Next base: position 1,167,917 of record NZ_CP039432.1, on the reverse strand, counting down.
GACCATCATGATGGCGACGTCACCGGACTCGACGACCCGGCCCGCGACGACCATGTCGAACACGGCGCCCTCGAGCTGCTCGACGGTCGGGAACGCGACCCACTGGCCCTTCTTGTTCTCCTCCGAGGTGATCAGCGCGACACGCACGCCACCGACGGGGCCGGAGAACGGCAGACCGGCGATCTGCGTGGACGCGGACGCCGCGTTGATCGCGACGACGTCGTACAGATCCTTGGGATCGAGGCTCAGGATCGTGACGACGACCTGGATCTCGTTGCGGAGGCCGTCGACGAACGACGGGCGCAGCGGCCGGTCGATTAGACGGCAGGTCAGGATCGCGTCGGTGGAGGGGCGACCCTCACGACGGAAGAACGAGCCGGGGATGCGGCCCGCGGCGTACATGCGCTCCTCGACGTCCACCGTCAGCGGGAAGAAGTCGAAGTGCTCCTTGGGCTGCTTGCTGGCCGAGGTGGCCGACAGCAGCATGGTCTCGTCGTCCAGGTAGGCGACGACGGCGCCGGCGGCCTGCTGCGCGAGGCGACCGGTCTCGAAACGAATGGTGCGGGTGCCGTAGCTCCCGTTGTCGATGACGGCGGTGGACTCGAACACGCCCTCTTCGACCTCTACTGCGGAATTGTCTGTCATTGCTTCTCTTCTCTTCCCTCTCGTCTTTTGCCGCTCCGCACAGGCGTTTGCCCGTCGCGGTCGCGGCTGTTCACCCCGGGCAGCGCGGAGGCGGTCGTCGATCGAAGCCAGCCGGAACTCGTCCGGAGGGCCACTACCGAAGACCGACGCCACGGCTACGGGGCCGGGTGGCTGTGGTGCTCACCCCGGTGATGCAAACACCGATAGCCAACGAGGCTCAGTCTAAACAGTGCCTCGCTGGCTATCGGTGAGGTCGGCGAGGCGACTCGCCGTGAGCGCGTCTTATCGGCGCAGGCCGAGACGCTCGATCAGCGAACGGTAGCGCGCGATGTCGACCTTCTGCACGTACTTCAGCAGACGACGACGGCGTCCGACCAGCAGCAGCAGGCCGCGGCGGGAGTGGTGGTCGTGCTTGTGCTTCTTGAGGTGCTCGGTGAGATCGACGATGCGCTTGGTGAGCATCGCCACCTGCGCCTCCGGCGAACCGGTGTCGGTCTCGTGCAGTCCGTACTCGCCGAGGATCTGCTTCTTCTGCTCGGTGGTCAATGCCACTTGGTGCACTCCTGTAACTGACGTCCGCGTACATGGAAATCGGAAGACCCGGCTCACACCGGCCCCCGACGGGTGCGGCCGCCGCGAACCGCAGCACACACCAGAACGAAACCTTACCAGGTGTCCGGCCGTCCCCGGCCCGGGGTCGGTGACGGGTCAGTTCTCCGGCCGGTCCGCGGCCGCCTCGGCGAGTATCTTGCGGGCCTTCTCGGCGTCGCGTCCCATCTCGTCGATGAGCGCCTCCACCGACTCGAACTTCTCCATTCCGCGGACGCGTTCGACGAAGTCGACCGCGACGTGCTGGCCGTACAGGTCCGCCTCCTTGTCGAGGACGTAGGCCTCGACGGTGCGGGTCCGGCCCGAGAACGTGGGGTTCGTGCCCACCGACACCGCCGCCTTGTAGCGCCGTCCCGGCTCCACCGAACCCTCCACCGGGCCCGGGCCGAGCACGGTGAACCAGGCGGCGTACACGCCGTCCGCGGGAATCGCCGAGTAGATCGGCGTCGAGATGTTCGCCGTCGGGAAGCCGAGACCCCGACCGCGCCCGTCGCCGTGGACGACGACGCCCTCGACGCGGTGGGGCCGCCCCAGCGCCTCGGTCGCGGCCGCGACGTCACCGGCGTCGACGCAGGAGCGGATGTACGTCGACGAGAACGTCACCGCGTGCTCGGCCAGCAGATTGACGCCGTCGACGGCGAACCCGAACCGGGCGCCCGTCTCCCGCAGCAGGTCGACGTTGCCGGCGGCCTTGCGTCCGAACGTGAAGTTCTCCCCGACCACGACCTCGGCCACGTGGAGTCGCTCGACGAGGATCTCGTGGACGTAGCGCTCCGGCGAGAGCTTCATGAACTCGCTCGTGAACGGCATGACACAGAAGACGTCCACACCCAGTTCCTCGGCCAGCTCGGCGCGCCGCGGCAACGTCGTCAGCTGCGCCGGGTGACTGCCCGGACGGACCACCTCCGCCGGATGCGGATCGAATGTCATGAGGACGCAGGGAATCCCGCGCGCGCGGGCGGCATCGACCGCCCGCGAAATCAGCTGCGCGTGCCCCCGATGCACGCCGTCGAAAACGCCGATCGTCAGGACACAACGCCCCCAGTCCGCCGGCACATCGTCCAGACCTCGCCATCTCTGCACGGATGGAAGCCTAACGGCCGACGCGGAGAATGGTCACGCCCGGGACTGGCACGGCACGGGGCGAGGGTCCCGTCCCACGGCTGTGGGAGCAGATGTGTGTCGCGAGTGACTGTTGCCTAAGCTCGTAACCGTGGCCACTCAGAAGTCGGACGTGAACCCCCCGAGCGAGGTACTCCACCCGGAAACCCTGTCGTCGGTGGCGCAGGACTACCTCAAGGTCATCTGGACCGTCCAGGAGTGGTCGGGCGAGCGGGTCTCCACCAAGCTGTTGTCCGAGCGCATCGGGGTGTCGGCCTCCACGGTCTCCGAGGCGATTCGCAAGCTGTCCGACCAGGGCCTGGTCGATCACGCCCGGTACGGATCCATCGCGCTCACCGACGCCGGCCGATCGGCCGCGGTGTCGATGGTGCGCCGGCACCGGTTGATCGAGACGTTCCTGGTGAACGAACTGGGCTACGGCTGGGACGAGGTCCACGACGAGGCGGAGGTGCTCGAACACGCCGTGTCCGACCGGATGATCGAACGGATGGACGCCAAGCTGGGTTTCCCGGAGCGCGATCCGCACGGCGATCCCATCCCCGCGGCCGACGGTTCGATCCCGACGCCGCCGGCGCGCCAGCTCAGCGACTTCCAGGACGGCGACGCTGGCCGGGTCGCCCGCATCTCCGACGCCGATCCGGCGATGCTCCGCTACTTCGACTCGGTGGGGATCGCGCTCGACACCGAGATCACCGTCGTCGAACGACGCGACTTCGCCGGCACCGTCTCGATCCGTCTCGGCACCGATCCGGCGGCCGCCGCGATCGATCTCGGCAACCCTGCGGCGCAAGCGATCTGGCTCGTCTAGGCTCGGTGCGCACCGGACATACCGACGAATCGAGGTAGGCCATGGGTACAGCCGTACGACGCATCGCGGGGTTCGCCGCCGCGGCATGCGCCGCCGCAACCGTTGCCGTGGCCGGTGGTGGAGTGGCCGCCGCCGACGAATGGCCGACGCCGCCGGAAGAACCGAGTGCGATCGGGCCGTTCGACTACGACGGGTTCCTTACCCCCACCGACCTCGACTACTGGAACCCGTTCGTGAGCGCGAACCGGCTCACCTCGCCGTTCGGAACGAGCACCCGAATCGTGTGCACCGGATTCCACGGCGTACTGCTGGACTGCTGGCAGGCCGATCAGCAGGGCAACCCCCACAAGCTGGTGCAGTTGCCGCTCGATTTTCCCGGCTCGCTGGGAGCGTCGCTGCCGGGCGGGGGGCCCGGGCACTTCGTCTACCCCGACTGGGTGCCCGGCAGCTAGTTCCTACCGCAGCGTCGCCGGCCGCACGACCATCACCGAGCTCGCCCGCTTGCCGCGTTCCTGGACCAGGGCGATCGTGTGCCCGTCCGGATCGATCGCGGCGTAGACGCCGGGCGTGCCGATCGGCTCGAGCCAGCGCCCCTGGCTGAGCGACTCGGCCTCGGCCGCACTGATGCGGCGATGCGGGAAGGCGGTCTGCGCCGCCTGGTCGATGTCCAGGCTCACCCCGGGGTCCTCGGCGAGTTGCCCGAGGGTGCGCGCGTGCGCGAGCGTGAACGGGCCCACCGCGGTCCGGCGCAGGGCCGTCAGGTGTCCCCCTACGCCCAGTGCCGCGCCCAGATCGCGTGCCAGCGCGCGGACGTACGTGCCCGACGAGCAGTCCACCTCGACGTCGAGGTCCACGAACGTGCCGCCGCCGGTACCCGCCGGTACGTCGCGCCGCGCGAGGACGTCGAAGCGGGACACCGTGACCGGGCGCGCCGCGAGGGTGACCTCCTCACCGGCCCGGACCATCGCGTGTGCGCGTTTGCCGTCGACCTTGATGGCGCTGACGGTGGCAGGGACCTGCTGGATGTCGCCGGTGAGCCGCGCGACCTCGGCCGCGATCTGCTCGTCGGTGACGGCGGCGGCGTCGGCCACCGCGAGCGTCTCCCCCTCCGCGTCGTCGGAGGTCGTGCTCTGCCCCAGCCGAATCGTCGCGCTGTACGACTTGGTGGTGAGCGCGAGCAGACCCAGCAGCTTGGTGGCGCGCTCGACACCGAGGATCAGCACCCCGGTCGCCATCGGGTCCAGCGTGCCGGCGTGTCCGACCTTGCGGGTGTCGAGCAGCTTCCGGCACCGCGAGACGACATCGTGGCTGGTCATCCCGGGATCCTTGTCGACGATCAGCAGACCGGCGCCGACGAGGCCGGAGGACGGTTTCTCAGACTTGGGCACGTGGTCCGATTCTGCCAGCCTCCGCACCGATCGCCCATTCGCCTCCCGGCTCAGCTCACCGAAATGGCCGTCACGATCAACCCGTCCGACACGAGCCAGCGACCGTCGAATCCCGCGAGCGGGGCGCCGCCGTCGCTCGTGTCGCCGGGGACGAGCAACCGCGTGTGGAAGGTGCCCGCGAGCCCGTCGGCGGTCTCGGTTCCGGCGGTGAACGTGATGTGTGCGTCCTCGAAGCCGAGCCAGCGACCGGTCAGCGGGAACCACGCCTTGTACGTCGCCTCCTTGGCGCAGAACAGCAGTCGATCCCAGTGCACCGGCGCCGCCGCCGCGGTCGCCAGCCATGCCCGCTCCTCCGGGAGGCTGACGGCGTCGAGGACGCCGTCCGGCAGCGGCCCGTTCGGCTCGGCGTCGATGCCCACCGACCGCACCTGCATCGCATAGCCGAGTACCGCCGCGCGGTAGCCGTCGCAGTGCGTCAGGCTGCCGACGACGCCGCGCGGCCAGACGGGTGAGCCCATGTCGCCGCGCAGAACCGGGCCGGGTTCCATTCCGAGTTCGGTCATCGCAAGCCGCGCGCAGTGACGGGCGCCGATGAATTCGCGACGACGCTTCTCGACCGCCTTGGCGATCAGCGACTCCTCCTGCGGATGCGGTTGCAGCCCGGGCGGATCCTCGAACAGCTCCGCGGACTTCACACCGATGGGCAGAATGCGCTCGATCAATCCAACTCCCCTGTCAGCGCTGTGCGCGCATGCGTTCGTACTCGGCTTCCTGCTCGGCGGTGATCCGGAAGTGGCCGCCGAATTTGTTGAGCGTGCCGGGCACGTACTCGGGCACCGGCAGGATCTGGCGCAGGAGCTGGTCGGGCAGTCCGCGGCGCTGCCACTCCCGCGGATAGCCGAGCGAGACCTCCTCGAACCGGACGCCGTCGTAGTAGGTGGTGCGCGGAATGTGCAGATGCCCGTACACGCAGCACACGGCGTTGTAGCGGGTGTGCCAGTCGGCGGTCTCCACGGTGCCGCACCACAGCGCGAACTCCGGGTAGTACAGGACGTCGGTGGGCTGGCGGACCAGCGGGAAGTGGTTCACGAGCACCGTCGGCACCGACGGATCGAGAGCGTCCAGGCGCGCGCGGGTCTCCGCCAGCCGGGCCCGGCACCACGCGTCCCGCGTGGCGTACGGCTCGGACGACAACAGGAACTCGTCGGTGGCCACCACGTTGCGGTCCCGCGCGATCCGCAGGCCGTCCTCCTTGCCGGTCGCACCGTCCGGCAGGAACGTGTAGTCGTACAGCAGGAACATCGGGACGATCGTGGCGGGACCGCCCTCGCCCTCCCACACCGGGTACGGGTCCTCGGGGGTGAGCACCCCGATCTCGCGGCACATGGCGACCAGGTAGTCGTAGCGCGCCTTGCCGTGCATCTGCACGGGATCCTTCGCCGTGGTCCACAGTTCGTGGTTGCCGGGCACCCAGATCACCGTCGCGAAGCGACTCTTCAGCAGCGTCAGCGCCCATCGGATGTCGTCGGCCTTCTCGGAGACGTCCCCGGCGACGATCAGCCAGTCGTCCGGCGACTCCGGGAAGATCTCCTCGGTGATCGGCCGGTTTCCCCGGTGTCCGACGTGCGTGTCGCTCACCGCCCACAGTTTGCCTGCCACACCCCTACCCTTTCGTCTCCTGCAGTTGCAGGTCCGCGCCGGTGATCGCCCACCGGCCCGATGCCGCACGCCACAGCACGGCGAGCATCCGCAGAACCATGAACACGGTAAGCCCCGTCCAGATTCCGGCCAGTCCCCAGTCCCAGACGAGCGACGACCAGATCAGCGGCAGGAATCCGACCAGGGCGCACGCGAGGGTCGCGGTGCGCAGGTAGGCCGCGTCGCCCGCGCCCAGGAGCACCCCGTCGAGCGCGAACACCACACCCGCGACCGGCATGATGCCGACGAAGAACCACCACGCCACCGACGCCTGTTCGAGCACCGCGTCGTCACCCGTGAACCACGTGGGGACCACGGCATGTCCTGCCGCGAACGCGAGAGCCAGCGCGGTCGCGAACACCGCCGACCAGCGGGTCACGCGCCACGCGAGACGATGGGCTCCGCGCACCCGGCCGCGGCCGAGCGCGGCGCCGACCAGGGTCTGCGCGGCGATCGCGAGCGAATCCAGGGTGAGCGCGACGAAGTTCCACAGTTGCAGCACCACCTGGTGCGCCGCCACCGACGCCGCACCGAAGCGGGATGCGACGGCCGCCGCGGACAGGAAGCACGCCTGGAAGGAGAGGCTGCGCAGGATCAGGTCGCGGCCGAGGACCAGTTGCGCGCGCATCACCGACGGGCGCGGCCGCAGCGGGACGCCGGCGCGCAGCAGCGCGACCACGAACAGCAGCGCCGACGTCGCCTGTCCGGCGACGTTGGCGACCGCCGAGCCCGCCAGCTCCCAGCGGGGCGCACGGGCCACGCCGTGCACCAGCGCCGTACACAGCACGGCGGAGACCAGCTGGCCCACCAGCACGAACCGGAGCGGGCGCAGCGTGTTCTGCACACCTCGCATCCAGCCGTTCCCGGCCATCGCGACCAGGATGAGCGGGGCCCCGAACACCGCGATCCGCAACCAGCGTTCGGCCTCCCCGGCGATGTCACCGGCACCGGCGATCAGCCGAGTGATCGGGCCGGCCGTCAACTGCACCACGGCGACCAGCACGGCACCGATCGCGAGCGCCAGCCATGTCGCCTGCACGCCTTCGCCGACGGCGTCGCGGCCGCGGCCGGCGCCGAACATCCGCGCGGCCCGGGCGGTCGTGCCGTACGAGAGGAACGTCAGCTGTGTGCTGACCTGCGCGAGGACGAGGCCGCCCACGGCCAGTCCGGCGAGCGCCAGCGCACCGAGATGCCCGACGATCGCGATGTCGAGCAGGATGTAGAGGGGTTCGGCGGCCAGCACCCCGAGCGCGGGCAGCGCGAGACCGAGGATCCGGCGCGGACCCGCGTCGGCGGCGTCGGCCGTCTCCGGCTCGTGATCGGCGGCGGTCCCGGTCAAGTCAGCCGAGCGCCTCGCGTAGCGCCGCGACGACGTCGGCACTGGACCCGCTGGTGGTGTAGCCCGCCGCGAAGCGGTGTCCACCGCCGCCGAGCCGCTCGGCGACCGCGGCGACGTCGACGTCGTCCTTGGAGCGCAGCGACACCGACCACGACTGCGGGGCCGTCTCCTTGAACACCGCGGCGACCTCCGCCTCGGCGGTGGTACGAACGATATCGATGACGCTCTCGATCTCCTCGGCCCCGAGCCCGGCGGAGTCGGTGCACCGGATCACCGCGTGCACCAGACCGCGCCCGTCGCGCGCGGCCGGGAACAGTTCGGCGGAGGCCAGCACCGACGCGAGCATCGGGAGCCAGCCGAACGGGTGGCTGTCGAGCAGCCGTCGGGTGATCGCGGCCGCGTCGATGCCGGTCGCCAGCAGGCGCTCGGCCAGCGCGTGGCTGCCGGGACCGCCCCACCGGAACGACCCGGTGTCGGTGACCAGCCCGGCGTACAGGCAGTGCGCGAGGTCCGCGTCGATCGGGACCCCCCACCGGTCGAACACCTCGGTCAGGACCGCGGTCGTGGACACGGCCGCGTCGTCGATCAGATTGAACGTGCCGAACCGGGTGTTGGACCGGTGATGGTCGATCACCAACGAGCGCCGTGCCCCGTCCAACCGCGACGCGAGCGTCCCGAGACGGCCCGCACTGCCGCAGTCCACCGCGACGAGGAGATCCACCTCGTGGGCCACCCGGTCGGCCGGCACCAGCAGATCGACGCCGGGCAGGGTTGCCATCGAGGCGGGCAGCTCACTCGGGGACGCGAACGCCACCTGCACCGGAGTTCCCCTGCGCGCGAAGACCGTCCCCAGCGCGAGACCACTGCCGACGGTGTCGGCATCGGGTTGGACGTGGCACAGGATCGTCACCGAGGTCGCGCCGTCCAACAGGTCGACCGCCTCCTGCAGTGGCAGGTCGGGCGGTGCGATCGGTGCGGGCGCGGTGTCCGGGCAGTGAGTCATCGGGGGTCCCGGGTCAGTCGTCCTCGGACGGGGACGCGTCGTCCCCCGCCGGACGCGGCTCCTTGTAGGGGTCGGCGTCGCCGGCCGGCGTCGCCTGCTCCCGCGCCCGGGCCACCGCGTCATCCGCGGCACGGGCCCGCGCGAGCAGCTCCTCCATGTGGCGGGCGGTGTCGGGGACGGTATCGGCGACGAACGTCAGCGTCGGCGTGAAGCGGACACCGGTGCCGGCACCGACCTTCGAGCGGAGCACGCCCTTGGCCTTCTCCAGGCCGGCGGCCGCACCGGCCAGGTCCGGCTCGGAATCGAGATCGGCGCCCATGACCGTGTAGTACACGGTCGCATCGTGCAGATCGGCCGTCACCTTCGCATCTGTGATGGTCACGAAAGCCAGACGCGGGTCCTTGATCTCGTGGTCGATCGCCGTCGCGACGATCGTGCTGATGCGCTTCGCGAGCCTGCGCGCGCGTGCAGGATCTGCCATGGCAATCAGTCTCCTCTCCCGGATTCTCCGGATTCTCCCCGCTGTCTCCAGCGTCGACCCGTGTCGGTCTGTATCAGTCCTCGGGACCGAAAATTCTCCGCCGAACTGCAAGTAGTTGCAGCTCGGGTCGTCCGGCGACGTGCCGCTCGCAGTGGTCGAGCACCTCGTGGACGTGGCCCACCCCTGAACTCGCCACCGCGACGCCGAGCAGCGCCCGCCGGTAGCGGTCGTGCTCGCCGGTCTCGGCAGCGGACACCCCATATCTTCGCAATTCGGTCAGGACGGGGCGCACCAGCGACCGCTTCTCCTTCAGTGACCGCACATCGCCGAACAGGATGTCCATCTCGAGCGCGCCGAGATACACCAGTCCTCCCTCCGGTGAACAGCAACGAAACCCCGCATCACGGGGTCGTACCCCGGCTGCGCCGGGGTGGCCCTTCCCGGCGGCCGAAGCCGCCGGGAAGGAACTCGTGCTGCGTGACTCAGTCGCGCGGCTTCTCGCGGAGCTCGTACGCCTCGATCACGTCGCCGACCTTGATGTCGTTGTACGTGACGGTGAGACCGCACTCGTAACCCTCGCGGACCTCGGTCGCGTCGTCCTTCTCGCGCTTGAGCGACGAGATGGTCATCGTCTCGGCGACCACCGCGTTGTCGCGGATCAGGCGGGCCTTCGCGTTGCGACGGACGATGCCCGACGTGACGAGGCAGCCGGCGATGTTTCCGACCTTCGAGGAGCGGAACATGGCACGGATTTCCGCCCGGCCGAGCGTGACCTCCTCGTAGACCGGCTTGAGCATGCCCTTGAGGGCCTTCTCCACCTCGTCGATGGCCTGGTAGATCACCGAGTAGTACCGGATGTCGACACCCTCGCGGTTCGCCAGCTCCGTCGCCTTGCCTTCGGCACGGACGTTGAAGCCGATGATGATCGCGTTGGACGCCGACGCGAGGTTGACGTTGGTCTCGGTGATGCCACCGACACCGCGGTCGATCACGCGCAGCTGCACCTCGTCGTCGATCTCGATCCCCATGAGCGCCTCTTCCAGCGCCTCGACGGTGCCGGAGTTGTCGCCCTTGAGGATGAGGTTGAGCTCGTTGTGCTCCTTGAGCGCGGCATCCAGATCTTCCAGGCTGATGCGCTTGCGGCTGCGGGCTGCGAGCGCGTTGCGCTTGCGTGCATTACGCCGGTCGGCGATCTGGCGGGCGATCCGGTCCTCGTCGACCACGAGCAGGTTGTCACCTGCGCCGGGGACCGACGTGAAGCCGACGACCTGAACGGGCCGCGAAGGCAGAGCCTCCTCGACGTCCTCACCGTGCTCATCGATCATGCGACGGACGCGGCCGTAGGCGTCGCCCGCGACGATCGAGTCGCCGACCCGCAGCGTGCCGCGCTGGATGAGCACGGTCGCCACCGGTCCACGACCACGGTCGAGGTGCGCTTCGATCGCGACACCCTGCGCGTCCATGTCCGGGTTGGCCCGCAGATCCAGGGCGGCATCCGCGGTCAACAGCACCGCTTCCAGGAGGGCATCGATGTTGGTGCCCTGCTTGGCGGAGATGTCGACGAACATGGTCTCGCCGCCGTACTCCTCGGCGACCAGGCCGTACTCGGTGAGCTGGCCGCGGATCTTCGCCGGATCCGCACCTTCCTTGTCGATCTTGTTGACCGCGACCACGATCGGCACGTCGGCCGCCTGGGCGTGGTTGATCGCCTCCACCGTCTGCGGCATGACACCGTCGTCGGCGGCGACCACGAGAATCGCGAGGTCGGTGGCCTTGGCACCACGGGCACGCATGGCCGTGAAGGCCTCGTGACCCGGGGTGTCGATGAACGTCACCAGACGCTCGTTGCCGTCCAGCTCGGTCAGGACCTGGTACGCACCGATGTGCTGGGTGATGCCGCCGGCCTCGCCCTCGCGGACGTTGGCCTTGCGGATCGTGTCGAGCAGGCGGGTCTTGCCGTGGTCGACGTGACCCATGACGGTGACCACCGGCGGACGGGAAGCGAGATCGTCCTCGTCGCCCGCGTCCTCGCCGTAGGTGAGGTCGAACGACTCGAGCAGCTCGCGATCCTCGTCCTCCGGACTGACGACCTGGACGACGTAGTTCATCTCGCCGCCGAGCAGCTCGAGGGTCTCGTCGTTCACCGACTGAGTGGCCGTGACCATCTCACCGAGGTTGAACAACGCCTGCACGAGGGCTGCGGGATTCGCATCGATCTTGTCCGCGAAGTCCGACAGCGATGCGCCGCGGGCGAGACGGATGGTCTCGCCGTTGCCACGGGGCAACCGCACGCCACCGACGGCGGGCGCCTGCATGCTCTCGTACTCGGCGCGCTTCGCCCGCTTCGACTTACGGCCACGACGCGGGGCACCACCGGGACGACCGAACGCACCCGCGGCACCGCCACGACCACGTCCGCCACCGCCACCGGGGCGACCGCGGAAACCACCGGGCGCACCTGCACCCGCACCGGCGCCTGCTCCCGCACCGGGAGCGCCGCCACCGCGGTAGCCACCGCCACCACCGGGACGACCGCCGGGCGCACCGGGGCGACCCGGACGACCCGCACCGGGCGCCGGACGCGCAGCGCGCTGCGGCATCGCACCCGGGTTGGGACGCGGGGGCATCGAGCCGGGGCTGGGACGAGGCCCACCCTGACCCGGGGCCGGACGGGGACCGCCGGGGCCTGCGGCCGGACGCGGAGCACCGGGCGCACCCGGACGCGGGGCGCCGCCCTGCGGGCCGGGACGCGGGCCGCCCGGACGCGGAGCGCCGGGGGTCGGGCGCGGAGCGCCGGGGGCCGGCCGCGGAGCAGGCCGCTCGGCGGGAGCCGACGAGTACGGGTTGTTGCCGACACGCGGCGGCTTGGGGCCGGGACGCGGACCACCGGGCTTCGGTCCCGGCGCAGCCGGAGCCGACGGGGCCTGGGCCGCGGGGGCCGCGGGCGCCTGCGGCGCAGGCTTGGGACCCGGCGTGGGCGCCGGACCCGGACGCGGTCCGGCGGCTGCCGGTGCGCTGGGCGCAGCGGGAGCCTCGGGGGCTGCCGCCGCCGGAGCTGCCGGGGCCGCGGGAGCGGCCGGCGCGGGCTTGGGCCCGGGACGCGGAGCGCCGGGCTTGGGGGCGCCGGGCTTGGCAGTCGAACGCGCCGCGTTCTCGCCGCCTTCCGACTTGCCGTCGGACTTCGCCGACGGGAACGACTCCCGCAGACGGCGGGCCACGGGGGCCTCGACCGTCGACGACGCCGACTTCACGAATTCGCCCTGCTCCTTGAGCCGAGCGAGAAGTTCCTTACTTGTGACACCGAGTTCTTTCGCCAACTCGTGCACGCGGGCTTTGCCTGCCACTGCTCTCCTCTACTGAGAGGTCGAGCGAGCGACTTGCCCGCACGACCTCGGTTATCTCCGATGGACGCTCATCGCTGGTGCTTCACGGTGTGCTCATGAGTGCTTGTGCCTGTTCTCTGAGGTACTGCTCGTCATTCCCGAGTATTGCAACTCGAGAGGTCCCGAGTGGTACTGCGTCACGCGTGATCACTGTCCTGTTCTCACAGGTTCGAGTGACCCGCCCTTGAGGTCTCGGCACTCTCCCCCGCCCCGATGAGGCGGTCGAGTTCCGAGGAATCCAGACTTCCGGACACCCGCAGTGCTCTGCCGAATGCTCGGCGCCGGCCCGCCTCGCTCAGACACTTCGGATCGGGATGCAACCACGCACCTCGTCCGGGGAGCCTTCGCTTCGGATCGGGCCGGAGGAGGAATCCTCCGGATTCACCCTCTTGCGCCACGACCCTGAGCAGGTCGGTGGCCAGCCCTTTCTGTCTACAACCCACGCACGTCCGCACCGGTTCACCGGCTCGGGCACGCGTCGACAGAGACAGTTCACGCTGAACCATCGACCACTCTACCGCTGTATCGCCGTGAACTCCGCATTCCGTTCTCAAGCACCTGTCGTTTCGCGACCGACCTGTGACTCGGGACCGGGCGCGGCGTCACTCCGGATATCGATCCGCCATCCGGTCAACCGCGCAGCCAGACGCGCGTTTTGACCTTCCTTGCCGATCGCCAGCGACAGCTGGAAGTCCGGCACGACGACCCGCGCCGCCCGGGCCTCCGGGTCCACGACAGTGACCGACACCACTTTCGACGGCGACAGCGCGTTCCCGACGAACTTCGCCGGATCCTCGTCGAAGTCGATGATGTCGATCTTCTCGCCGGCGAGTTCGCTCATGACGTTGCGCACGCGCTGGCCCATCGGACCGATGCATGCGCCCTTGGCATTGAGGCCGGACACCCGCGAGTCGACGGCGATCTTCGAGCGGTGACCCGCCTCACGTGCGACCGCGACGATCTCGACGGAACCGTCGGCGATCTCCGGCACCTCGAGCGCGAACAGCTTGCGGACGAGATTCGGGTGGGTCCGCGAGAGCGTGATCTGCGGGCCGCGCTGACCGCGGGACACGCCCACGACGTAGCACTTGATCCGGTCGCCGTGCTCGTACGTCTCGCCCGGCACCTGTTCGGCCGGGGGAATCAGCCCCTCGGCACCATTCGCCTCGCTGCCGATCCGCACGACCACCATGCCGCGCGCGTTGGCGCGGGTGTCGCGCTGGATGACGCCGCCGACGATCTCACCCTCGTGGGTGGCGAACTCGCCGAAACTGCGCTCGTGCTCGGCGTCGCGCAGTCGCTGCAGGATCACCTGGCGCGCGGTCGTCGCCGCGATCCGGCCGAAGCCCTCGGGGGTGTCGTCCCATTCCTCGCCGACTCGATTGCCGTCGCCGTCGACCTCGTGAGCCATCACGCGGACGACGCCGGTCTTGGTGTCGACGTCGATCCGCGCGTGCGGCTGATGCCCCTCGGTGTGGCGGTACGCCGTCAGCAGCGCGGTCTCGATCGCCGCGATGATCGTCCCGGCGGAGATCCCCTTGTCCACTTCGATGGCGCGCAGTGCCGCGATGTCGATATTCACTTGTCCGACCCCTCTACTTCTTCTTCGTTCGACGCATCCGCGTCCGCAGGGGTGACGCGACCCTCCGGGATTCCGCCCGCGAGCTCGAGCTCCTTCGCATCGGGCCGCGAGAACTCCACCTGCACAACAGCTTTCTTGACATCTTTCAGTTCCACCCGACGCACCTCGGGTCCGCCCTTGGCCTTGACGACCAGGTCGACCGCGCCGCCGTCGAGGCGACCGACCCGCCCCGTGATCGATTCCGTCTCGAGCTCGACGAGTGCCTTCCGGCCACGGGCGCGCCGCCAATGCCGCTCCTCGGTCAGCGGCCGGTCGATCCCCGGCGACGTCACCTCGAGCGTGTAGGGCGATTCCCCGAAGTCCGGCGCGGCGTCGAAGACCTCCGAGATCACGTGGCTCAGCCGCGCCACCTCGTCGAGTTCGAGACCCGCGTCACTGTCGACCATCACGCGAACGGAACTGTGGCGACCGGCGGCCGTGACTATCACGTCCTCCAGGTCGAAGCCCTCGCGCTCGATGGGTTCGGCGAGAAGCTCGATCACCCTCTCCCTCGACGGCACCGGCATCTGGGACGCTCCTCGCTTCAGTTGTGGTCAGGACTGACATGTGGCGGCCTGGTCGACGCACGACTGGACGCACCACGAGGTGGACTGTGGAGCCTTCAGCGTATCGCGGTTTCCGGGCGCCCGTGACCGCGTGGTCGCATCGGGCGACCTCCGGACGGTGCCAGCCCCGCTCGGTGCCCGCGACAGCGGCGGGAACTGGCACCATGATCACGTGCGAACGTCCTTCTTCACCCGACCACTGTCCCGCCGCGCGGCGCTGCGGGCCGCCGGCGGCGCGGCCCTCGGCGCGTCGGCGCTCACGCTGTCCGTCGGCTGCTCCGATTCCGGACAGGCCGACTCGCCCGCGGAGATCGACGCGCTCACCGCGCAGGCCGAACGGGCCCGCCGGGACTCGGTGAACGCCACCGCCGCCATCGCGGTGCTGCCGGATCTCGCGGCGGCTCTCGGCGTCGTCGCCGCCGAACGGGGCGCCCACGCCGACGCACTCGGCGCAGAGATCGCGCGAGCCGCCGCGGCGGTGGCCTCGCCGACCACCACGGCGGTCAGCGCGCCGCCCGTCGCTCCCCCCACCCTCGAACAGTTGCGCGCCGACCTCGCCGATGCCCAGAAGGACGCGGCCCGGCTCGCCCGCACGCAGTCCGGCTACCGCGCGGGTCTGCTCGGGTCCATCAGCGCGGCGTGCGCCGCCGAACAGGCGGTGTTGTTGCCGTGAGTAATTCGAGTCCCGGCCCCGAACAGCAGGCGCTCGTCAACGCGCTGCACGCGGAGTACGCCGCGATCTTCGCGTACGGACTGGTGAACGCCTTCTCCAACCCCACGCGCGCCGACCTCGTGACCGCGAACACCGCAGCCCACCGCGCCCGCCGGGACGCGACGATCGACGCGCTCACGGCGGCGGACGTCGCGGTGCCGCAACCCGAGGCGGGATACGCCGTGCCGTTCGCGGTGACGGATCCGACCTCGGCTGCCCGGCTGGCGGCGCAGATCGAGGCCGACACCGCGGTGGCGTGGCGTTCGGTGATCGAGCGCAGCGAGTCCGAACACACCCGGGAGGTGGGCGTGATCGCGCTGTCGGAAGCCGCTGTGCGCGGCGCGAACTGGCGGGCGATACTCGGGGACGCCCCACCGACCACGGCCTTCCCGGGGCAGCCCTGACGGTCTCCCCACTGCCGGGACCACCCATTGAATGGGAAACCCTCTCGCGGAATGTGTTGCAGCACCTATGTTCTTCGACAACACCCCGACCCACCCCGGGCACACCCCGGAGATCGAGAGGACTTCCGTGACGGACCGCACCATCGAACAGCGCGTCGCCGATCTCGAGCGGATCGAGGCCATCAAGGCCCTCAAGCACCGGTACCTGCGGGCCTGCGACGCGAAGGACGCCGACACCTTCCGCGCCTGCTTCGTCGATCGCGGCGCGCTCATCGACTACGGCCCGCTGGGCAGGTTCGACGACGCCGACCCCATCGCCGAGGTGTTCCGCAACATCGCGCTCCAGAAGGTGCACGGCAGACACGTCATCCTCGACATGCACCATGCCTTCCACCCGGACATCACCCTGCGCGGCGACGACCTGGCGGACGGCAAGTGGACACTCGCCTTCCGCCAGGTCAATCTCGTCGACAACACCGAGACGATCCGTTCCATCGAGTACGTCGACGAGTACGTCGTCGAGAACGGCGAATGGAAGATGTCGAAGTGTCAGTCCGTCACGCTGTGGTCGATGACCCGTCCGCTCGCCGAGGGGACCGTCGTCACCGAGGGCTGATCGGGCTCCGCGGATTCTCGTCGCGGCGGCATGAGGGCCGCCGCGACGACGGCCACCGCCACGAATCCGGCCCCCACGTACAGCGCCGGCGCGAGCGCGTCGGTGTACCCGGTGGGCGTCAGGCTGCCGCCCGCCCCGAGGAACACCGCGGTGAGGACCGCGATACCCAACGCCACGCCGATCTCGCGCAACGTCGCGTTGATCGAGCTCGCGGTCGCGTGGTCGGCCTCCCGCATGCCCGCGAGGACTGCCGTCGCATTGGGCGCGAAGGTCAGGCCCATACCGACGCCGGCCATCACGAAGGCCGGGACCAGGCTCGAATAGGCCACACCGGGTTCGATCAGCCCGGCCATCCACACCAGTGAAATGCCTTGCAGGACCAGGCCTGTCACCAGCAGAGCACGCAGACCCACCCGCGGTGCCAGCAGGCCGGCGACGGGCGCCACGATCATCGGCGCGGCCGTCCACGGCAACGTCCGCAGACCGGCCGCGAACGGGCTGTAACCGGAGACGATCTGCAGGTACTGCGACAGCAGGAACACCGCGCCCATCATGCCGAGCGTGAACGTCAGACCGATGACGTTCGCGAGCGCGAACTCGCGGGACCGGAACAACCGCAGAGGCATCACCGGGTGGGCGGTTCGCATCTCGCGGCCGAGGAAAGCGATCAGCAACACCACGGACGCCGCCAGCACGCCGGAGACCGATGCACTGGTCCACCCGTCGTCGTTGCCGTGGACGATGGCCCACACGCCGAGGAACACCGCGCCCCCGGCGAGGAGCACTCCCGCGGGGTCGAGCGGTTGGCGCACTCCGGTGGACTCCCGCAGCGCGTACAGCACGAGCGGCACCGCGAGGGCCGCGACCGGGACGTTGAGCCAGAACACGGCCTGCCACGACACACCGTCGACCACCGCGCCGCCGACGACCGGCCCGAGCGCGACTCCGAGCCCGGACACGCCGCCCCAGACGCCGATCGCGACGGCTCGCCGGGCCGCCGGGACGGCCCCCGCGAGCAACGTCAGCGACAGCGGCATGATCGCAGCGGCACCGATGCCCTGGATCGCGCGGGCGGCGATGAGCATGGCCGGGGTGGTCGACAGCGCGGACGCGATGGACGCTGCCGTGAAAACGGCGATGCCCCAAAGAAACACGCGCCGTCGACCGAGCCGGTCGCCGAGCGTCGACAGGGAGAGCATGAGCGTGGCGAACGCGAGTGTGTAGGCATTCATGAACCACTGCAACTGCCCCACCGACGCGTCGAGGTCGGCGCGAATGACCGGCAGAGCACTGGTCATCACGAGATTGTCGAGCGTCGCCATGAACATTGGGACCGATGCGGCGACGATGGCCAGCCACACCGGTACCGAGCGCGCCCGGGGCGGTGGCACGTCCACGTCGGACGGTGGCGGATCGAGTTGATCGGAGAGGGTCGTCATGTCGGCTCCTGGGCCTGAGGACGGATTCACACGAGTTGTAAGCATCGAATGATTACTTATGCGGACCGACGCTAGTTATCGAGTGATAATCTGTCAACATGTCGACGGCGGAAAAATCGGGGAAGCAGACACGGATGAGCGCCGAGGCGCGGCGCGAACTGGTGCTCTCGGCCGCGACCCGCGCGTTCGCCCGGGGCGGGTTCCACGGCACCAGCACCGACGCGGTGGCGAAGGAGGCCGGGGTCTCCCAGCCGTACGTGGTCCGGATGTTCGGGACCAAGGCCAACCTCTTCCGGGAGGTGTTCGCGCACGCCATCGGCCGGATCATGGATGCGTTCGACCCCGCCCTCGACCGGGTCGCCGAGGACCCGGAGAACGAAGAGCTCTGGGAGCAGATGGGCGCCACCTACACCGAACTACTGGCCGACCGGGACCTGTTGCTGGTGATGATGCACGGGTTCGCCGCCGGTTCGACACCCGAGATCGGTGCGCAGGCCCGCGACTGGATGAGCAGGATCTACACGCAGATCCGCACGCGCACCGGCTGCACCCCCGAGCACGCACGCACCTTCATCGCGAACGGAATGCTCCTCAACACCCTGGTGGCGATGGAGGCGCCCCAGCACGCCGAGGAGGACGCCGCGCTCGCCGAACTGTCGGTGTGCGCGTTCGGCAACAGCCTCGCCGCGGCGGTCGGCCAATCGGACTGAGCGCACCGTCCGCGCTCACGCCGGGCCCGCGGTCACGTCAGGAAGCTCGCCGCCCGGTCGGCGAGGTCGAGGACCGGCTGCGGGGCGATGCCCAGGACGACGGTGACCGCGGCGGTGGTGACGACCGCTGCGACGGTCGGTCCGCTCGAGACCACCACGACCGGTGCACCCGGAGGCGCATCGCTGAAGAACAGCAGCACGATGACGCGGACGTAGAAGACGGCGGCGACTGCACTGGCGACCACGCCGACGATCACGAGCGGCACCGCGCCCCCCGATGCCGCGGCCTGGAACACCGCGAACTTGCCGACGAATCCGCTCGTGAGGGGGATGCCGGCGAAGGAGAGCAGGAACAGCGCGAACACCGTCGCCACCGCCGGTGAACTCCGGCCCAGTCCCGCCCACCGCGACAGGTCGGTGACCTCCGCGCCCGCCCCGTCGCGGACGAGACCGACCACCGCGAACGCGCCGAGCGTGCTGAATCCGTAGGCGAGCAGGTAGAACAGCGTGGACGAGATGCCGGCGGCGTTGTCGGCGACGACGCCGGTGAGGATGAAGCCGGCGTGTGCCACCGACGAGTACGCAAGCATGCGTTTGATGTCGGACTGCGTGATCGCGAGCACCGCGCCGCCGAGCATGGTGAGGATCGCCACCGCCCACAGCACCGGCCGCCAGTCGACCGCCAGTCCGGGGACCGCCACGGAGAACACGCGCAGCGTCGCACCGAACGCCGCGATCTTGGTGGCCGACGCCATGAACGCCGTGACCGGGGTGGGCGCGCCTTGGTACACGTCCGGGATCCACGAATGGAACGGCACGGCGCCGATCTTGAACAGCAGACCGACGGCCAGCAACGCCAGACCGATCCGGGCGAGGGTGACGTCGCCGGTGCCCTGCTCGACGGCTCGGCCGATACCGGGCAGCGACACCGTGCCCGCGAAGCCGTACAGCATCGCGACACCGAAGAGGAAGAAGGCCGACGAGAACGCGCCGAGCAGGAAGTACTTGAGGGCCGCCTCCTGCGAGAGCAGTCGCCGACGGCGCGCCAGTCCGCACAGCAGGTACAGCGGCAGCGACAGCACCTCGAGCGCGACGAACATCGTCAACAGGTCGTTGGCCGCTGGGAACAGCAACATGCCGCCGACCGCCAGGAGAGCCAGCGGGAACACCTCGGTCTGCGCCGCCCCGGCCTTCGCGGCCTCCTCCTCGGCGTCGCTGCCGGGCACCGCCGAGGCACGCGGCGCGAACGCGTCCACCCCGTGTGCGCCCGCCGAGACCTGCTCCTCGGGCACGGCCGCCCGGTCGAGGCCGCGATCGGCGAACAAGAGCATCGCCAGGAACGAGACGAGCAGGATGGTGCCCTGCAGGAACAGCGCCGGACCGTCGATCGCCACCGACCCGACGGCGGCCGCGTTTCGGGTGCCGGCCAGGGCCACCACGGTCACGAACGCGGCGGCGAGCCCCCCGAGCGTGAGCCCCACGTGCGCCGGGTACCGCACGCGGCGGGGCGCGAACGCCTCGACCAGCACCCCGACGACCGCGACCGCGAACACGATCAGCATGGGCGCGAGTTGGCCGTATTCGAGGCTCGGGGCCGGCAGCACGGCGTCGGTGGTCATCGCGGACCTCCGTCCGGTTCGGCGGCCGTGGGACCGGGGTCGGGCCGGTCGACGACGGTGAGCGTGTGCGTCACCGCCGGCGTGATGACATCGAGGATCGGCTTCGGATACACCCCGAGTACCAGGAGCAACGCCAGTAGCGGGGCGACCACCGCGATCTCCCGCCGCCGCAGGTCCCCGATGTGCTGGTTGCCGTCGGTGACCGGTCCGGTCATCACCCGCTGGTACAGCCACAGCACGTACAGCGCCGCCAGCACCAGAGCGATGGTCGCCGACACGGCGGCCGCCGGGTAGCGGGTGTACGTACCGATCAGCACCAGGAACTCGCTCACGAACGGTGCGAGGCCCGGCAACGACAGCGTCGCGAGCCCCGCCACCAGGAACGAGCCTGCCAGCAGGGGCGCCACCCGTTGAACGCCACCGTAGTCGGCGATGAGGCGGGTCCCGCGCCGACTGATCAGGAATCCGGCGACGAGCATGAGCGCCGCCGTGGAGATCCCGTGGTTGACCATGTACAACACCCCGCCGCTCTGGCCCTGACTAGTCATCGCGAACACCCCCAGCACGATGAAGCCGAAGTGCGAGACGGACGTGTACGCGATCAACCGCATCACATCGGTCTGGCCGATCGCGAGGAGCGCACCGTAGACGATGCTGATCACCGACAGCGTCACCACGAGCGGCGCGAAATAGTCCGCCGCGTGCGGGAACAACTGCAGGCTGTACCGCAGCATCGCGAAGGTGCCGACCTTGTCGACCACCGCCATCATCAGCACCGCGCTCACCGGTGTCGTCTGCACCGCGGCGTCGGGCAGCCAGCTGTGCAGCGGCCACAGCGGCGCCTTCACGGCGAACGCGAACATGAATCCGAGGAACAGCGCGTTGCCCACCGGGCTGCTGATCGTGAGCTCACCCGAGGAGACCGCGTCGACGATCGCCCGCAGATCGAAGGTACCGGCCGCGAACGGGCTGTCCGCCCCGGCCGTCACCACGTACAGTCCGATCACCGCGGCCAGCATGACCAGGCCGCCGAAGAGGTTGTACAGCAAGAACTTCACGGCTGCGCGCGCTCGCTGCGGCCCGGGCTGCCCGAATCCGCCGATCAGGAAGTACATCGGGATCAGCATCGCTTCGAAGAAGACGTAGAACAGCAGGATGTCGAGCGCCAGGAACGACATCAGCACCATCGACTCGACCACGAGGATCAGCGCGACGTAGAGGTGGGTGGCCCGCGGGCGGGGGTCGTCGGTGGCGACGTCGCGCCAGCCCGCCCCGAGCAGAATGGGCACCAGCACCGCGGTGAGCAGGACGAGCGCCAACGCGATGCCGTCGAGTCCGAGTTCGTACCGCGTCCCGAACGCCGGTATCCACGAATGGGATTCGGAGAACTGATAGCGCTCCCCCGTCGGATCGAACGCGATCGCGAGCCCCACCGCCACCGCGAGTGTGCCCACGGCGGTGACCAACGCGAGCACGCGGGCGAGCGTCCGCCGGTGAGCGGGCGTCGCGACCGCCGCGACGGCGCCGACGAGCGGCAACAGCCACAGCACCGTCAACCACGGGAAGCCGCTCATCCCACCCTCCCCACGAAGACCGCCGCGACGACCACCGTCGCCCCCAGGAACATGTACAGCGCATACGAGCGCACGAACCCGGACTGCAGGCGGCGCAACGCCGCCGATGCGCGACCCAGCACCGCGGGCACCCCGCGCACCGCGCCGTCGATCCCCGCGTCCTCGACCACGGTGAGGCCGGCCACCAGTCGGCGGCCCGGGCGCATGAAGACGGCCTCGTCCGCGGCGTCACCGTAGAGGTCCCGGCGGGCGGCCACGGTGAGCGCGGACACGTCGGTCGGTGCGGTGAGCGGGACGGGGGCGGCGGCGTACCGGCGCCACGCGAATCCGACACCGACGAGGACGACCGCGAGGGTGACGACGGTGATCAGCCACACCGGGACCGGCGGCTCGGGATGCTCGGCGGCGGCCCCGAATTCGGTCCACACCGGCTCGAGCCAGTGCTCGAGGGTGCCGCCGACCGCCAACAGTCCGCCCGCCGCGACCGACCCGGCCGCGAGCAGGATCATCGGCACCGTCATCACGGCCGGCGACTCGTGCGGGTCGGTCTCGGGATGCCAGCGACGCTCGCCGAAGAACGTCAGCACCATCACGCGCGTCATGTAGAACGCCGTGAGACCGGCGCCGAGCAGCGCGACCGCGCCGAGAACGAGGCCGCCCGCGCCGCCGGCACCGAACGCCGCCTCGATGATCTTGTCCTTGGAGAAGAAGCCCGAGAACGGTGGAATGCCGATGATGGCGAGGTAGCCGAGTCCGAACGTCACGAACGTGACCGGCATCAGGGCGCGCAGTCCGCCGTAACGGCGCATGTCGGTCTCGTCGGCCATCGAGTGCATCACCGATCCGGCGCCCAGGAACAGCCCCGCCTTGAAGAAGCCGTGAGCGAGCAGCAGCATGATCGCGAACGGGTATCCGGCGGGGCCGAGGCCCGCGGCGGTCACCATGTAGCCGATCTGGCTCATCGTCGACGCCGCGAGCGCCTTCTTGATGTCGTCCTTGGCGCAGCCGATCACGGCACCGAACAGCAACGTCACCGCCCCCACCAGGACGACGGCGACCTGCGCGCCGGGTGCCGCCTCGTAGATCGGCCCCGAACGCACGACGAGGTAGACGCCCGCGGTGACCATCGTGGCGGCGTGGATGAGCGCCGACACCGGGGTGGGGCCCTCCATCGCGTCACCGAGCCACGACTGGAGCGGAACCTGCGCGGACTTACCGCACGCGGCGAGCAGCAGTGCCAGACCGAGGGCGGTGAGCATGCCCTCGCCGGCAGCGTCCGCGCCTCCCAGCACGTCGGCGAACGACACCGAACCGAACGTGGCGAACATGATCATGAGGGCGACGACCAGTCCCATGTCGCCCACCCGGTTGACGACGAACGCCTTCTTCGCGGCGGTCGCCGCGGTCGGCTTGTACTGCCAGAATCCGATCAGCAGGTACGACGCGAGCCCGACACCCTCCCAGCCGAAGTACAGACCGAGGTAGTTGTCGGCGAGGACGAGCAGCAGCATGGCCGCCAGGAACAAATTGAGGTAGGCGAAGAAGCGTCGACGGTCCACGTCCTCCCGCATGTACCCGACCGAGTAGACGTGAATGAGCGAGCCGACGCCCGTGATCAACAGCACGAAACACATCGACAACGGGTCCAGCCGCAGCCCGAAGTCCACCTGGAGTCCGGCCACGGGCAGCCACGTGAACAGGTCCTGCACGACGACCCGTTCGGCCGGACCGCGTCCGACCAGATCGGCGAAGAGGATCACCGCGAGCACGAACGAAGCGAGTGCGGTGGCGCATCCGAGCAGGTGCCCCCAGCGGTCGCTGCGCCGCCCGGCCGACAGGAGGATCGCCGCCCCGGCCAGCGGCAGGACCGGCAGGAGCCAGATGAGCGCGTGAATTCCCGTCCCCCCGGTCATGTCAGTACTTCAACAGGTCGGCGTCGTCGACGGAGGCCGAACGACGGGTGCGGAAGATGGTCATGATGATCGCCAGACCGACGACGACCTCGGCCGCGGCGACGACCATCGTGAAGAACGCGAACACCTGGCCGTCCAGGTTGCCGTGCATCCGCGCGAAGGTGACGAACGCGAGGTTGGCGGCGTTGAGCATCAGCTCGATGCACATGAACACGACGATCGCGTTGCGTCGCAACAACACTCCCGCCGCACCGATCGTGAACAGCAGCGCGGAGAGGAACAGGTAGTTCTGCGGATTCATCGGCCCACCTCCCCGTTCGGCGCGGAGCCGGACGGCGGAACGGCGCGCGGATCGAGCACCCGGGCGACCGATTCCCGCGCGAACGACCCGTCGGGCAACCGGGCCGGCATGTCGACGGCATTGCTGCGGGCGTACACACCGGGGCTGGGCAGTGGCGTCACCCGGACCGTGGGCTCACCGTCGGCCGCGGCCCAGTCCCGGAAACGTTGCTGTGACATCTCCCGTTGCGTGCGGCGCCGTTCGAAACGCTCCCGGTGAGCGAGCACCATCGCGCCGATCGTGGCGGTGATGAGCAGCGCGCCGGTGAGTTCGAAGACCCACACGTATCGGATGAAGACGATCTCGGCGATGCCTTCGACGTTGCCGCCCGCGTCGGCCCCACCGAGACCGACGAACCCGACCACGCCGTCGCGGACCACGCCGACGGTCGCATTGCCCAGACTGCCGATGAGCAGCAGCCCGAAGCCGACCCCCGTCACCACGGCCGCAACGCGTTGTCCGCGCAGCGTTTCCACGAGCGAATCCGACGAGTCGACCCCGACGAGCATCAGCACGAACAGGAACAGCATCATGACGGCACCGGTGTAGACGACCACCTGCACCACGCCGAGGAACAGCGCGCCCTGCGCGATGTACAACACCGCGAGCACGATCATCGTGGTCGCCAGGAAGATCGCCGAGTAGACGGCCTTGGGCGCGCACACCACGCCGAGCGCGCCGAGCACGGCGACGGTCCCCAGGATCCAGAACTGCACGGCCTCACCGGTGGACGTGCGGGTGACGAGGTCCGCGGCCAGCAGCCCGGCCGAGTGCGCGACGGCGGCGTCCACTACGTCACCTCCCCGGTCGGGGCGGCCGTGCCGCGGTAGTAGTCCTCGGCGGTGGCGCCGGGGGCCATCGGGTGCGGCGGCGGCTCCATCCCGTCCTGCAGCGGCGCCAGCAGCCGATCCTTCTCGTAGATCAGGTCGGCGCGGTTGTCGTCGGCCATCTCGTACTCGTTCGTCATCGTCAGCGCGCGGGTGGGGCAGGCCTCCACGCACAGCCCGCAGCCGATGCACCGCAGGTAGTTGATCTGGTACACCCGGCCGTATCGTTCCCCCGGCGAAAAGCGCTGCTCGTCGGTGTTGTCGGCGCCCTCGACGTAGATCGCGTCCGCCGGGCACGCCCACGCGCACAGCTCGCAGCCGATGCACTTCTCGAGCCCGTCGGCATGCCGGTTGAGCTGGTGCCGACCGTGGTAGCGAGGCGCGGTGGGCACCTTCTCCTCGGGGTAGAACTCGGTCACGGGTTTCTTGAACATCGTGGAGAAGGTCACGCCGAAACCCGCGACGGAGTCGAGGAAGTCAGGCATCGGGACTCTCCTTTCCGGACCGCCGTGCCGGCACGAGAACCGGTCGGGGTCCGGTCGGCGGGGGCGGCAGGGGTGGGACGGGGAAACCACCGGCGGTCGCGTCGAACGGCTGGTCCGGGACGGGAGCGGTCGCGGGCCGGGGGCGCGTCGCCGCGAGACGGCGCCACAGCAGTGTCAGCACCGCGAGTGCGACGACGATGCCACCGGCGAGCAGGACGATCCACCGCACGTCGTAGCCCTCGTTGCGCAGCGCCCGGACGACGGCGACCACCATCACCCACACCAGTGCGACGGGGATGAGGACCTTCCAGCCGAGGTTCATGAACTGGTCGTAGCGCAGGCGCGGGAGCGTGGCACGGAGCCAGATGAACAGGAACAGGAACGCCCACACCTTCGCGACGAACCACAGGAGCGGCCACCACCCGGAGTTCGCGCCGGACCACATGTTCAGCGGCCACGGCGCGTGCCAGCCACCGAGGAACATCGTCGCCGCCAGCGCCGACACCGTCACCATGTTCACGTATTCGGCCAGCATGAACATCGCGAAGCGCAGCGACGAGTACTCGGTGTGGAAACCACCGACCAGTTCGCCCTCGGCCTCGGGCAGATCGAACGGCGCGCGATTGGTCTCGCCGACCATCGACGTCACGTAGATGACGAACGACGGCAGCAGCAGAAAGACGTACCACGTGCCGAACTGCGCGTCGACGATGCCCGAGGTCGACATCGTGCCCGCGTCGAGGAACACGGCCGCGAACGTCAGGCCCATCGCGACCTCGTACGAGATCACCTGCGCGGTCGAGCGGAGACCGCCGAGCAACGGATACGTCGAGCCGGACGACCAGCCGGCCAGCACGATGCCGTAGACCCCCACCGACGTCACCGCGAGGATGTAGAGCACCGCAACCGGCAGGTCGGTCAGCTGCAGCGGTGTGCGGTGGCCGAGGATCGACACCTGCGGCCCGAAGGGGATGACCGCGAACGCCATGAACGCCGGGACGGTCGCGATGATCGGCGCCAGCAGATAGACCGGCTTGTCGACGCCCGACGGGACGATTCCCTCCTTGAGGGCGAGTTTGATGCCGTCGGCGAGTGACTGCAGGATGCCGCGCGGTCCCACCCGGTCGGGGCCGACGCGCATCTGCATCCACGCCAGCACCTTCCGTTCGGCGTAGATCGCGATCAGTACCGTCAGGACCAGGAACACGAAGACAGCGAGCGCCTTCGCGACCACGAGCCACCACGGGTCGTGGCCGAACATCGACAGGTCGGCGGTCATCACACCACCCCCGCTCGGGCGTCGGTGGCGGTGGGACCGCCCTCCCCGCGCTCGGCGAGACGGACCCGCACGATGTCGCCGGCCCGCGCGGCGAGCGCGTCGTACACCGCCGAGCCGGGTGAGTGGAGAGGCAGCCACACCACCCGGTACGGCAAGTCGGTGACCGCCACCGGGAGGGTGACCGAACCCCGGTCGGTCTCGACGGTGACCGGATCCGTTTCCCGCGCGCCGATCTCGGCGGCGAAATCGGCCGAGAGCCGGACGACGGGACTGCGGGCGGTGCCGGCGAGGTGGGGTTCGCCGTCCTGCAGACGCCCGTCGTCGAGGAGCAGGCGCCAGGTCGCGAGCACCGCCTCCCCGGGGCCGGGCTCGGCCGCCGAGCGCGCCGCGACGTCCGGGGACGCCGCGCGCGGGCCGGCCCACGTGCCCAGCCGGGCGATCTCGATCCGCGCGGCGATCACGTCGGGCAGTCCGAGCGATACCCCCATCTCGGTCGCGAGCGCGTGCAGGACGCGCTGGTCGGGCACGGCGTCGGTGTCGCGCAGCGCGGCCGCGAAGGGACGGACCCGGCCCTCCCAGTCGACGAACGCCCCGGCCTTCTCCGCCACGGAAGCGACTGGGAACACCACGTCGGCGCGCTCGGTGACTGCGCTGCGCCGCAACTCGAGGCTCACCACGAATCCGGCGGCGTCCAGCGCGGCGGTCGCGGCCGCCGGGTCGGGCAGGTCGGCGGGGTCGACGGCCCCCACCAGCAGGGCGCCCAGCTCTCCCGACGCGGCGGCGGCGAGGATCGCGGAGGTGTCCCTGCCGCGCCCCTCGGGCAACGTGCCCCACACGCTCCCCACTTCCCGCCGGGCGGTGGGGTCGTCGATCGGGCGCCCGCCGGGCAGCAGTGCCGGCGCCGCACCGACCTCGACGGCGCCCCGGTCACCCGCACGCCGCGGAATCCACCCGATCCGCGCCCCGGTGACGTCCGCCAGCCGCGCCACCGCCGACAGTGTCCCGGGGATCCCGGCCGCCCGCTCCCCGACCAGGATCACCGCCCCCGCGCAGCGAAGGAAGTCGGACGACTCCAGTTCGTCGAGGATCGCCGGCTCGTCGCCGGGGACGGCGCGCAGCAACCGGCCGTCGATCTTCTCGAGACCGCGGGTGGCGAAGGGGGCGATCGACATCACCACGGTGCGCCGGGTACGGACCGCCTTGCGCAGCCGGAGGAAGACGATCGGCGATTCCTCCTCCGGTTCGAAGGCGACGAGCAGGATCGCCGGCGACCGTTCGAGGTCGTCGTACGTGACCGCCGTCGGGTCGGCACCGATCACCCGACCGGCGACGCGGGATGCGAGAAAGTCGGTCTCCTCCGCCGAGTGCACCCGCGTGCGGAAGTCGATGTCGTTGGTGCCGAGGACGGTTCGGGCGAACTTGGCGTACGCGTACGCGTCCTCGACGGTGGCGCGCCCACCGACCAGGACGCCCGCGCCGCCGCGGGCAGTGACGAGTCCACGCGCCGCGACGGCGAGCGCCATGGGCCACGACGCCGGTGCCAGCGTCCCGGACGGGCCCCGCACCAGTGGCGTGTCCAGCCGGTCCGGTTCGGTGGCATACGTGAAGGCCCAGCGACCCTTGTCGCAGTTCCATTCCTCGTTGACCTGCGGGTCGTCGCCGGCGAGCCGGCGCAGCACGGTGCCGCGGCGATGATCGGTCCGTTGCGCGCACCCGCTGGCACAGTGCTCGCAGACGCTCGGGCTGGACACCAGGTCGAACGGCCGTGCCCGGAACCGGTACGCGGCACCGGTCAGGGCGCCCACCGGGCAGATCTGGACGGTGTTGCCCGAGAAGTAGGAGTCGAACGGCTCGTCCTCCCCGATGCCCACCTGCTGCAGCGCGCCGCGCTCGACTAGTTCGATCATCGGATCCCCCGCGATCTGGCGGGAGAACCGGGTGCACCGCGCGCACAACACACACCGCTCGCGATCGAGCAGGACCTCGCTCGACAGTGGGATCGGCTTCGGGAAGGTCCGTTTGACGTCGTCGAAGCGGGACTCGGTGCGCCCGCTGGACATCGCCTGGTTCTGCAGCGGACACTCGCCGCCCTTGTCGCACACGGGGCAGTCGAGCGGGTGATTGATGAGCAGTAACTCCATCACGCCCCGCTGGGCCCGGTCCGCGACCTCGGAGGTGACCTGGGTGCGGACCACCATGCCGTCGGTGGCGACGGTGGTGCACGACGCCATCGGCTTGCGTTGGCCCTCCACCTCGACGAGGCACTGGCGGCACGCGCCGACCGGGGCGAGGAGCGGGTGATCACAGAACCTGGGGATCTGGATCCCGATGCCCTCGGCGGCCCGGATCACCAGCGTGCCCTTGGGAACCGTGACCTCGACGCCGTCGATCGTGAGGGTCACCCGGTCCGAGGGAACCGGCTGGCCCGACGCGTCCGCGCCGATGTTGACACTCATGCCGTCCCTCCTTCCGGCCGGGCCGTCACCTCGGCCACGCGGGGCGCCAGCGCGGACTCCTCCGGGTCGAACGGGCAACCACCACGATCGAGGTGGGCGACGTACTCGTCGCGGAAGTACTTCAGCGACGACACGATCGGGCTGGCCGCGCCGTCACCGAGCGCGCAGAACGACTTGCCCAGCAGGGTGTCGGAGATGTCGAGCAGCTTGCCGAGATCCGCCTCGGTGCCGTCGCCGCGCTCGAGGCGGTCGAGGATCTGCACCAGCCAGTACGTGCCCTCCCGGCACGGGGTGCACTTGCCGCACGATTCGTGCGCGTAGAAGCGCGTCCACCGCGACACCACCCGCACGACGCACGTGGTCTCGTCGAAGATCTGCAGCGCCTTGGTGCCGAGCATCGAGCCGGCGGCGGCGACGTTCTCGTAGTCGAGTGGCACGTCCAGGTGCTCGTCGGTGAGGATCGGCGTCGACGACCCGCCCGGTGTCCAGAACTTGAGCCGGTGCCCGTCGCGGACACCCCCCGCATGTTCTAGCAACTGCCGCAGTGTGATTCCGAGCGGCGCCTCGTACTGGCCGGGCCGCGCGACGTGCCCCGACAGCGAGTACAGCGTGAACCCGGGCGACGCCTCGCTGCCCATGCTGCAGAACCACTCGGGGCCGTGCAGGATGACGGGCGGCACGCTGGCGATCGACTCGACGTTGTTGACCACCGTGGGACACGCGTACAGGCCCGCGACGGCGGGGAACGGTGGCCGCAGTCGAGGTTGGCCGCGCCGTCCCTCGAGCGAGTCGAGCAGCGCGGTCTCCTCCCCACAGATGTACGCGCCGGCGCCCGCGTGCACCACGAGATCCAGGTCGAACCCGGACCCGAGGATGTCGCGTCCGAGGTATCCCGCGTCGTAGGCCTCGGCGACCGCGGCCTGCAGGCGCCGCAGCACCGGAACCACCTCCCCGCGCACGTAGACGAAGGCCCGTGAGGCGCGGATGGCGAAGGCCGCGATGATCGCCCCCTCGACGAGCGCGTGCGGCGTCGCGAACATCAGTGGGATGTCCTTGCAGGTGCCCGGCTCCGACTCGTCGGCGTTGACGACGAGGAAGTGCGGCTTGGCGGTCCCGTCCGTCGCGGGATCCTGCGGAATGTACGACCACTTCATCCCCGTCGGGAACCCGGCGCCCCCGCGGCCGCGCAGTCCCGCGTCCTTGACGGTCTGGATGACCTCGTCGGGGTTCATGTGCAGCGCCTTGCGCAACGCGGCGTACCCGTCGCGACGGCGGTAGGTGTCCAGCGTCCAGGACCGGTCGTCGTCCCAGTACCGACTGAGCACCGGCGTCAGCGGCGGTCCGGCCACTGTCGATCCGTCCTCGCGGGACGCCCGCAGCCCGGCGAGCGTGGCCGAGCCGCCCCCGCCGCCCGCCTCGAGTGCGCCGGGTCGCCGGTCCGGGAACCCGGCGAGGATGCGGGCGGTGTCCCGGAAGGACGACAGCGGCGCCCCGCGGGTCGGGGTCACGGTCCGGCCGGCGCGCAGGGCGTCGACCACCTCGACGGCCGACGACGGTGTCCGGTTGTCGAAGAACTCCCAGTCGACGGTCATCACGGGCGCGAAGTCGCACGCCGCGTTGCATTCGATGGATTCGAGTGTCACCGTCCCGTCGGCGGTGGTCTCACCGTCCTCGATGCCCAGGTGCTCGCGCAGGGCAGCATGGACGGCGTCACCGCCCATCACCGCGCACAGACTGTTGGTGCACACCCCCACGTGGTGTGTGCCGGCGGGACGGCGGCGGTACATCGTGTAGAACGTCGCCACCGCCGTCACCTCGGCCGCGGTCAGCCCCAGACGGGCTGCGCAGAAGTCGATTCCGGCCGGGGAGACGTAGCCGTCCTCGGCCTGGACCAGGTGCAGCAACGGCAGCAGGGCCGAACGCTCCGTGCCGGGCGGATCGCCGCCACCCGTGCGGTAGCGCGCCACGATCTCGTCGGCGTCCGCGGCCAACCGGGACTGCACGTCCGGCGGGTACGACGGCCGCTCGTGCGGGCGCGGGCCGAGTTCGAGGAACACCGGTTCGGTCATCGGTCCACTCCCCCCATGACGGGATCGATGCTGGCGACCGAGGCGATCACGTCGGCCACCATCCCGCCCTCGCACATCGCCGACACCGCTTGCAGATTCGTGAACGACGGGTCCCGGAAGTGCACCCGGAAGGGTCGGGTGCCGCCGTCACTCACCATGTGCACGCCCAGTTCCCCGCGAGGCGACTCCACCGGGACGTACACCTGGCCGGGAGGGACCCGAAAGCCCTCGGTGACGAGTTTGAAGTGGTGGATCAGCTCCTCCATCGAGGTGCCCATGATCCGGCGGATGTGCTCGAGCGAGTTGCCGAGCCCGTCCGGTCCGAGTGCGAGATCGGCCGGCCACGCGATCTTCCCGTCCTCCACCATCACCGGGCCGGGCCGCAGCCGGTCCAGACACTGTTCGACGATCCGCAGCGACTGCGCCATCTCCCGGACCCGGATGCGGTAGCGGCCGTAGCAGTCCGATCCGGTGTCGGTCACGACGTCGAATTCGTAGGTCTCGTACCCGCAGTAGGGGTCGGTGCGACGCACGTCGTGCGGCAGTCCGGTGGCCCGCAGGATCGGCCCCGTGACCCCGAGGGCCATGCACCCGGTGAGGTCGAGGAAACCGATGCCCTGCGTGCGGGCCTTCCAGATCGGGTTCTCGTCGAGCAGGGTCTCGAGGTCCCGCAGACGCCGCGGCATGAGGTCGAGCAGTTCGCGCACCTTGCCGACCGCGTCGTCCGGCAGATCCTGGGCGAGCCCGCCGGGCCGGACGTACGCGTGGTTCATCCGCAGGCCCGTGATCGTCTCGAAGATGTCGAGGACCAGTTCGCGTTCGCGGAAGCCGAAGAGCATCGGCGTGATCGCGCCCAGTTCCATTCCGCCGGTGGCCAGGGCCACGAGGTGCGACGAGATCCGGTTGAGTTCCATCAGCAGCACCCGCACCACGGTCGCGCGCTCGGGCACCCGGTCGGTGATGTCGAGCAGACGCTCGACGCCCAGGCAGTACGCCACCTCGTTGAAGAACGGCGCCAGATAGTCCATGCGGGTGACGAAGGTGACGCCCTGAGTCCAGTTGCGGTACTCGAGGTTCTTCTCGATCCCGGTGTGCAGGTAACCGATTCCACACCTGGCCTCGGTCACCGTCTCACCCTCGATCTCGAGGATGAGCCGCAGCACCCCGTGCGTCGACGGGTGTTGCGGACCCATGTTGACCACGATGCGTTCCGCGCCGGACTCCCGGGCCGTGGTCGCGGCGTCGACGAGGTCGTCCCAGTCCTGCCCGTTGACGGTGAACTCCGCCGGGTCGCCGCCGTACCGGGTGAAGGGGTCGCTCACTGGTACGCCCTCCTCTCGTCCGGCGGGGGAATCTTCGCCCCCTTGTACTCGACGGGGACACCGCCGAGTGGGTAGTCCTTGCGTTGCGGGTGCCCCACCCAGTCGTCCGGCATCTCGATGCGGGTGAGCGCGGGATGCCCGGTGAACACCAGACCGAAGAAGTCGTAGGCCTCGCGTTCGTGCCAGTCCGTCGTGGGGTACACGCGGTGCAGGGAGGGGATGCACGGGTCGGCCTCGGGGACAGCCACTTCCAGCCGGAGACGCCGGCCGTGGGTGACCGACATCAACGGGTACACCGCATGCAGTTCGCGGCCCGGATCCTGCGGATAGTGCACGCCGCTGACCCCCAGGCACAGCTCGAACCGCAGCCTCGGATCGTCCCGGAGCCGGCGGGCGACCGTCGGCAGGAACTCGCGCCGCACGTGCAACGTCAGTTCGCCGCGGAAGACCACCACTTTCTCCACCGCGTCGTCGAACAGCACCCCGGACTCGTCGTCGCCGAGCGCGGCGGCCAGCAGGTCGACGGCCTCGTCGAACCAGCCGCCGTACGGGCGCGGCGTGCCGCCGGGCAGCGTCACCGGCCGCACCAGCCGCCCGTAGCCGGAGGTGTCGCCCGTGCCACCGACCCCGAACATGCCCCGCCGCATCCCGATCATCTCCCCGCCGACCACGCGTTCCGGCGGCACGGTTCCCTCCGGTCCGGCGGTGGCCTCCGGGTCGGTCGAGGACGGCGCGCGATCGCGGTCGGAGCTCATCGCAGCACCGCCCCGGCAGTGTCTCCGGGGCCTGCGGGCATCCCCAGCTCGGTCCGGGCGGGTGCCGGCCGCGCCGCCAGCGCCGCCTGCTCGGCCGCGCGGACGGCCTCCTCCCGGTTGACGCCGAGCGGCATCCGCTCGATCTCGGCGTGCAGCTGCAGGATCGCGTTCAGCAGCATCTCGGGGCGCGGCGGACAGCCGGGCAGGTAGATGTCGACGGGCACGACGTGGTCGACGCCCTGCACGATCGCGTAGTTGTTGAACATGCCCCCGGAGGACGCGCACACGCCCATCGCCAGCACCCACTTGGGTTCGACCATCTGGTCGTACACCTGACGCAGCACCGGCGCCATCTTCTGGCTCACCCGTCCGGCGACGATCATCAGGTCCGCCTGTCGCGGTGACGCCCGGAACGCCTCCATGCCGAATCGCGCCAGGTCGTACCGTCCGGACGTGGTGGACATCATCTCGATCGCGCAGCACGCGAGTCCGAACGTGGCCGGCCACAACGACCCCTTGCGGGCGTAGCCGGCGACGGCTTCGACGGTGCTCAGCAGGAAACCGCTCGGCACCTTCTCTTCGAGACCCATCCCGGGTTCACCTCCGCTCCCTCGCGCGAAAACCGCCTAGTCCCAGCTCAATCCCCCACGACGCCACTCGTACGCGTATGCCACCGACACGTTGAAGACGAACACGGCCATCGCGGCCAGACCGAACAGTCCGAGGGCGTCGAAGTGGACGGCCCACGGGTAGAGGAACACGATCTCGATGTCGAAGATGATGAACAACATCGCCGTCAGGTAGTACTTCACCGGTATCCGCTGGCCGCCCGCCCGGCCGGTGGCCGGCTGCGGGACGGGGTCGATGCCGCACTCGTAGGCCTCGAGTTTGGCGCGGCCGGGCCGCTTGGGACCGACCGCCGACGCGACGAACACGGAGAACACCGCGAACGCGACGGCGATGGCCCCGAGCACGAGAATCGGCACGAATGCGTTCACTGCGCCTCAGCTCCTCTCGCCGTGAGCCCACCGGGGGACCACGCGCGGCGGGTAGCCACGAGAGACGCACAATCACGCAATCAGGAGAACCCACCCGCCGAATGTGATCTACGCCTCAGCGTACCGGGATAGTCGCGCTTGGCTCGGGTTTTACCCAGGAGTTCCCCCGGGCGGGTGGCAATCACGCGCCCGGACGCGAAAACGTCACGTACGGCGCAGGAGCGGGACCACGGCCTCCGCGAGGCGGAACGGCTCGATGGGATGCTGCACCACGGCGTCGGCCCGCGACCAGTCCGCGAGCCACCGGTCGTCGGCACGCCCGGTGAGCACCACGATCGGCGGGCACACGTCCAGCTCGTCCGCGAGCTGCTTGGCGATCCCCATGCCGCCGGCCGGCGTCGCCTCGCCGTCGAGAATCGCCAGGTCGACGCCGCCCGCGTCCATCGTGCGGATCACCGTCGGTTCCGTCGCGACCTCGACGTATTCGAGCACCGGCACGTCGGGATGCGGCCGGGTGCCCAGGGCCCGCATCACCCGATCGCGCGTCGCGGCGTCGCTGCTGTAGACGAGGACACGCAGCGGGGCGGAGTCTTCGAAGTCCGCGGAGCGGACGGTCGGATTGGCCACGCTCCGATGCTACGACCACGTCCCCGCGCATTCCGGTCACTCCCCGCGTTTTGCGGGGTCACCCGGTCATTCCAGGACCAGCGCGAGCGCGAACCCGTCCCAGCCCTTCGTCCCGACGGTCTGCAACGCGGTGGCGTCGAGGCGTGGTTCGGCCGCGAGCAGGCCGAGGACCTCCCGGCTCGCCCGGATCGCGTCGTCGTCGAGGTCCGGATTCGAGACCGCTCCCCCGCGGACGACGTTGTCGACGACGATCACGGTGCCGGGCCGCGACAGTTGCAGCGCCCAGCGCACGTAGTTGGAGTTGTTGACCTTGTCGGCGTCGATGAACACCACGTCGAACGGGCCCATGTCGTCGGCCTCCACGAGTGGCAGGGTGTCGAGGGCCGCGCCGATCCGGATGTCGACCCGACCGCCCACACCGGCGCGGTCCAGGTTCTCCCGCGCGACGGCCGCGTGCCGGGGCTCGTACTCGAGGGTGACCACCCGGCCGGACGGACCGACCGCCCGCGCGAGCCAGATGGTGCTGTAGCCGCCGAGCGTGCCGATCTCGAGCACCCGCCGCGCACCGACCATGCGTACCAACAGGTTCAAAAACTTGCCCTGCGCCGGCGAGACGTCGATCGGCGGTAGTCCCGCGGCCTCGTTCGCGGTGAGCGCCGCGGTCAGCGCCTCGTCCTCGCCCAGGACCGTCTCGCCCAGGTAGCGGTCCACCTCGGCCCACCGGGCCGCTCCCATGTCGCCGTCGGACACGGACACCTCCTCAGGTACCCATCTCGTACGCGCCGGCGTAGCCGGCGACCTGCTGCCACACCCGGTCGAACCGGGCCGTGTCGACCACGGGCTTGCGAACGGCACCCAGCGCCCACTCCTGCTGCGCCGCCGTCGACGACGGTTTGCCGTGCAGTTCGACGGCGTACCGCGAGAAGTCCCGGATCTGGAAGTCGAAGATCTGCTCCACGAGATCACGGTCGAGCCCCAGGACGTCGGCCTGTTCGAGGATCAGTTGTCCGTAGACGACCAGTTCGAAGAGGTGACCCACGGTGAGCAGGAAGTCCAGATCCTCCCGCTGGGCGTCGTCGGGGCCCGCCGTCGCCAGAAGTTCCCGCAATGCCGACGCCTGCTCGAAGAACCGCCCCACCTGGGGGATGTCGGAGTGCGCGGTGTACACCGTCGTCCAGTCCCGGAACTGCACCTTCGCGGCGCCCCGCGCCGGGCCCTGGGCCCAGAAGAAGGCGTCGTCGGCCGCGTCGTCGCGGGTGCCGACCTCGGGGTACTCGGCGGGGTGAAAGAAGTAATTCGGCATGAACTTCAGCATCAGTCCGACGTTGACGTGCACGGTGCCCTCGAGCTTGGGTAGCGTCCCGATCAGCTCGGCCGCCTCGCGGAAGTAGGTGTCCTTCTCGTACCCCTTCGCGGCGATGACGTCGTGCAGGAGCGCGATCACCTTCTCCCCCTCCGAGGTCACCTTCGCCTTGGTCATCGGATTGAACAGCAGATAGCGACGGTCCTCCGGTCCGGCGCTGCGGAAGTAGTCGACGGCGCGGGCGGAGAACATCTTCATCGCGACCAGACGGGCGTACGCGTCGACGAAGCTCGCGCGTACGTGGGGGAAGTCGGTGACCCGCTTCCCGTAGAGGATTCGCTCGTGCGCGTGCGTGATCGCCTCGAAGAAGGCGTGCTCGCACATCCCGACGGACGCCGTGCACAGATTGAACTTGCCGACGTTGACGGTGTTCAGCGCCGCCGAGAACGCGTCCGCGCCCGTGTGCAGGACGTCCTCCTCACGCACCGGGTAGTCGCGCAACGCGAAGGTGCTCACGTACATCTGCCCGTGCACGACGTTGTCGATGAGGCGGTAGTGCAGGTGCCGGCTGTCGACGACGAAGAAGACGTACCCGTCGGCGCCCTCGACGTCGGTCCTGCGCCCGAACACCGACACCATCCCCGCGACGTTGCCGTTGCCGATGTAGTACTTGGTGCCGTTGGCGCGGAAGGCCGCGGCACCGTCGTCGGACGGGGTGAGCAACATGTCGGTTGCGTAGACGTCCGCGCCGTGCTCGCGCTCGGACAGCCCGAACGCCATCACGCCGCCGGCCTCGAGTTGTTCGACCGCCCGCTCGCGGGCCACGGCATTGGCACTCATCCAGACGGGCCCGAGACCGAGCACGGTCACCTGCCACAGGTACCAGTACGCGAGGCCGTAGAAACCGAGGATCTCGCTCAGCGCCGCATTGCGCGCGGCGTCCCAGCGTTTGTTCGGATCGCCGCCGGCGTCGGCGGCGGGCGTCAGGAACGTCGCGAACAACTTCTCGCGTCCGACGAAGTCCAGAAAGTCCCGCGGCCACACCGCGTGGAGGTCCTCCTGCAGCAGCTTGCGTTTGCCGCGGGACTCGAACCAGTCGATCGTCGCGCGCAACAACCGCCGGGTGTTCGGGTCGAACTCCGTCGGGTCGTAGTTGCGGGGGTTCAGCAGCAGCTCACCCAATGTCTCGCCCTCCGTCGACGTCCGCCTTCCAAGCTACCAACCGGTCGACCCTTGTGTGACCGGCACCACGTTGCTACCGTCTGACACATAGACACGACTTTGTTCCAACGTCCTACGCGACGGGAGTGCGCATGACGTCGACGCACGAGACCGGGAGCGCAGCCACCCCCGGCGGGCACGCCGCACAGCGTTTCGAGCGGGGCATCCGCGAGGCCCTGCCGATGCCGGTCGACGACGACCTCGCACCGGACCTGCGACTCGGGCCCGATTCGCTGGTGTGGAAGTTCTACGGCGACATCCGGGGCGTGCTGGGGTTCCAGCGCCTCGCGGGGACCGAGAACTGCATCGAACAACTCGGTAAGGCCGTCGAGGACCACTCGGTGATCTTCTCCGACACCCTCGGGCGGGCACGCCGCACCGCCCCGCCGATCATGAAGACGGTCTACAGCGAGGACCCGCACGGGTGGGGACGGACGGTCCGCGACTTCCACAAGCCGATCAAGGGAACCATCTCGGACGGTTCGCGCTACCACGCGCTCAATCCGGAACTGTTCTACTGGGCGCACGCCACGTTCGTCGACCAAGTGCTCTACACCACCGACACATTCATCCGGCGGCTCTCGTACGCCGAGAAGGTGCAGATCTTCGAGGAGAGCAAACTCTGGTATCGGCTGTACGGGGTGAGTGACCGCGGGCAGCCGCAGACGTACGACGAGTTCGTCGAGTACTGGGACAGCATGCTCGACCGCTTCGTCCCCACCCGGACGATCGTGTACGCGACCGGGTACATCCGGAAGGGCATCCCGGGGCCGCGCCGGATCCCGAAACCGGTGTGGCGCGTGATGTCTGCGCCCCTGAACGCGTTCACCCGCACCGTCGTCGTCGGCACGATGCCCCCACAGATGCGCGCGGTGTGCGGCGTGTCGTGGGATCTCCGGAGGGAGAAGAGGTTCCAGCGTTTCGCCCGCGGGATGCGGGCGCTCAATCCGGTGTTCAACCGGCTGCCGCTGGGCATCTTGTACCTGCCGTGGGCACGCGACGCCTGGCGCCGGATCGGCGTCGACCCCCGCCCCCTGCACAACGCCCCGGCCTGAGCCGCCCACACCCGTCAGTCAGGAGCCTCCCATGTCGCGCAAGCAGTTGGCGCCGGTGCCGCCGGACCGTGATCTGAAACCCATTCACGGGACGGGACATCCGGGCGTGATCGAGGTGCTCCGCTTCTTCCGGGACCCGATCGGCATGGTCGCCGCCCGCCGCGCCCGGTTCGGCGACATCACGTACATCAAGTCGTTCGGTCTCGAGTTCGTGATCCCGCTCGACGCCGACGGGACCGAGGCCATCGCCGTGAACCGGTCCAAGGCCTTCGCCAACGAGCCGGCGTGGGGCTTCCTGATCGGCCCCTTCTTCCGGCGCGGCATCATGCTGATGGACTTCGAGGAACACCGGCACCATCGCCGAATCATGCAGCAGGCGTTCACCAACACCCATCTGAAGGGCTACCTGCAGGACATGCAGCCGATGCTCGCCGAACGCGTCGCGCACCTGCCGATCGGCGACGACGTCCGTCTGCTCGACGAGTTCAAGCAGATCACGTTGGATCTGGCGCTCGAGATCTTCCTGGGGCTCGACCTGCCGCGCGCCGAGGCGGACCGCATCAACAGGGCGTTCATCGACTGTGTGAACGCGGGACTGTCGCTTGTTCGCAAGAACATCCCGGGGACCCGCTGGGCTCGCGGCCTCGCGAGCCGCCGGGTGCTCGAGGAGTTCTTTCACCGGCACCTCCCGGCCAAGCGCGCCACCGCGAGCCCCGACCTGTTCTCGGTACTGTGCCACGCGGCGTCGGAGGACGGGCACACGTTCTCCGACGAGGACGTCGTCAATCACATGATCTTCGTGCTGATGGCCGCGCACGACACCTCGACGATCACGTTGACGACGATGGCGTACTACCTGGCGAAGCACCCGGAGTGGCAGGAGAGGGCGCGCGATCAGTCCCGCCGGCTGCCGCCGGAGATCGCCTACGACACCCTCGACGGCTTCACGGTCCTGGACCGGGTCATGAAGGAGTCGTTGCGGCTGAACTCCCCCGTCCCCGGCCTGCCGCGTCAGGCCCGGGAGGACACCGAGATCTGCGGGCACTTCGTCCCGAAGGGCACCTACGTCGCGGCCATCGCCATGGTCAACCACCACAACCCGGCGCTGTGGCCCGACCCCGAACGCTTCGACCCGGACCGGTTCTCCGACGAACGCGCCGAGGACCGGGCGCACCGCTACGCCTGGATGCCGTTCGGGGGCGGCGTCCACAAGTGCATCGGGCTTTACTTCGCCCAGATGGAGATCAAGACGATCATGCACAACCTGTTGCTGCGATACGAGTGGTCGGTACCGGAGGACTACGTGTGGAAACTCGACAACTCCACGCTGCCGGTGCCGAAGGATCGGCTGCCGGTCCGGGTCCGGGCGCTCTAGGCGGTCGGCGAAATGCGTGACGACGACCGATATGCTGCCCCTGATGCACACGCCCACCGACCCCACCGCGACGACCGCGTCACCGGACCAGGTGATGCTCGACGCCGCCCGGGACGAGTTCGAGCGGTACGGAATACGGCGCACCAACATGGACGACATCGCGCGCCGGGCCGGGATCTCCCGCAGCACGCTCTACCGGCGGTTCCCCAACAAGGATGCCCTCGTCGAGACCTTGCTGCTGCGCGAGACGCAGCTGTTCTTCGCCGAACTCGATCGTGTTGCGGCCGAACTGGATCCGCGCGCGGCGGTGGTCGAGTGCTTCGTCCGGGGCGTACGCATGGCACAGGAGATGCCCCTCATCGCCCGGATTCTCGAGAGCGAGCCGGAGATGATCCTCGGGCTCACCACCCGCACCGGCGGGGCCCCCATCACCCAGGCGGCCGCGCAGGTCACCGGGGCGCTGCGACGTTCCGGCGTCACGATGAGCGACGACGACCTGACCGCGGTGTCGGAGATCCTC
The DNA here is from genome assembly GCF_005484805.1 of Rhodococcus sp. SGAir0479. NCBI lineage: Bacteria > Bacillati > Actinomycetota > Actinomycetes > Mycobacteriales > Nocardiaceae > Rhodococcus > Rhodococcus sp. SGAir0479. The sequence continues at coordinate 1,127,635 of NZ_CP039432.1, read as the reverse complement.
ATCCGGATCGCGGTCTCGTTGATGCTCAATCCACAAGGGCAGCTGGATCTGTCGGATCAGGACGCGGTCCGACGCTACGCCGAGCGGTATCTGGTCCGACTGGTGTGGTGAGCGGGGCGCTCGCGACCGAGCACCCCGAGCCCGCACCCGGCGGGAGGCACCCGTGACCTCCGTCATGTCCCCCGTCCCGGCCGCCGACGGGCCGGCCCGTCCACCCGCCGGGATCGACACGGCGCTGATCGCCGAGCTGCGCCAGCAACTGCCCGATACCGCGGGGCTGCGGCAGGCGCGAGCACCGTTCGACGGCCGGTTGCTGCCGGGCGTGCCGCAGTCCGACACTGCGGCGGTCGCCGCGGTGGCGGCGTCGGCTCGCGCGGCCCAACCCGACTGGGCGGCCACCCCGATTGCCGAGCGGATGCGCATCGCGCGCCGCTTCGCGCGCGCCCTCGTCACGCACGAGAGCCGGCTCTGCGACCTCATGCAGTGGGAGACCGGGAAGGCCCGCGTGCACGCCGCGATCGAGGTTCAGGGCGTGGTGCAGGTGGCCACGTACTACGGCCGGACCGGGGCCGCACACCTGCGAGCGCGCCGCGCCGCCACCGCGATTCCCGGCGTCGTCTCCGCACGGGTCGGCTACCGCCCCAAGGGGGTGGTCGGGGTCATCGCGCCGTGGAACTACCCACTCTTCCTCGCGGTCGGGGACGTGATTCCGGCGCTCGTCGCGGGCAATGTGGTGGTCAGCAAGGCCGACTCCCAGGCTCCGTGGACGCTGCTGCTGGCGCGCAAGCTCGCCGTCGAGGCGGGTGTCCCGCCGGACGTGTGGCAGGTGGTCACGGGTCCCGGCCCGCGGATCGGGCCGGCCGTGATCGACGTCGTCGACTACGTGTGCTTCACGGGGTCCACCGCCACCGGCCGCGAGGTCGCGCGCCGCTGCGCGGACCGGCTGATCGGCGCGTCCCTCGAACTGGGTGGCAAGAACCCGATGATCGTGTGCGCCGACGCCGACGTCGAGGCCGCCGCCACCGGGGCGGTCCAGGCGTGTTTCTCGAACGCCGGCCAGATGTGCATCGGCATCGAGCGGATCTACGTCCACGAGCACGTGTACGCGCCGTTCGTGGCGGCGCTGGTCGAGCGTGCCGAGCGGCTGCGCCTGGGGTCCGGGTACGGCTTCGACGTCGACATGGGGTCGCTCACGACGGAGCGGCAACTCGACGCCACCGTGGGGCATATCCGGGACGCGGTGGGCCGGGGCGCCACCGTGCTCACCGGCGGGTGCCCGCGCCCGGATCTCGGGCCGCTGTTCCACGAACCCACCGTGCTGGCCGGGGTCACCCCCGACATGCGCGTCCACGCCGAGGAGACCTTCGGTCCGGTGGTCTCGGTGTACCCGGTCGCGAGCGACGACGACGCGGTGCGGGCGGCGAACGCCGGCGAGTACGGTCTCAGCGCCAGCGTCTGGTCGCGTGACACTGCCCGCGCCCGCGCGCTGGCGGCCCGGATCGTCGCGGGCGCCGTCAACGTCAACGACGGCTACCTGTCCGCGATCGCGGCACTCGGTGCGCCGATGGGCGGCATGCGGTCCAGTGGCCTCGGCCGCCGCCACGGCCGCGAGGGCATCGTCCGCTACACCGAACCTCAGACGATCACCTCGCAACGACTCGCCACGGCCTACCCCGACCGAGGCCGCGCGCTGCTGCTGCGCGCCCTGAACCTGAGCAACAGGCTCGCCCTCGTTCTTCCCCGACGACAGTGAGGACCGCGATGACCGTATTGAAAGAGAGCCACGCATGAGGGGAATCGATCCGGGCGGGCGCGTCGCCGTGGTCACCGGCGGAGCCCGCGGCATCGGCCTGGCCACCGCGGCGGCCCTGCACGCGGCCGGCGCCCGGGTGGCGATCGGCGACCTGGACGGCGCACCCACCGCGCAGACCGCCGAGCGCCTCGGCGTGCACGGCGGCCCGCTGGACGTCACCGACCCGGCCTCCGTCGAGGCGTTCCTCGACGACGTCGAGTCGCGGCTCGGGCCGGTGTCGATCTGGGTGAACAACGCCGGCATCATGCCGATCGGCCCGGTGCTCGCGCAGGACGACGCCGTGGTCCGGCGGGCGGTTAACGTCAACGTGCTCGGGGTGATGAACGGCGCCCGGGCCGCGGCGCGGCGGATGGTGACGCGGGGCGACGGCCGCATCGTCAACGTCGCATCGATCGCCGGCCGCATCCCCGCGCCCGGGATGGTGGTCTACAGCGGCACCAAGTTCGCCGTCGTCGGGTTCGGGGACGCGCTCGACGCCGAACTGGCCGCACGCGGAGTCCGGGTGTCGACGGTGTTGCCGTCGTTCACCCGCACTGCCCTCATCTCGGGGACCGCACCGGGACCGCTGACCCGACCGATCCCACCCGAGCAGGTGGCCGCGACGGTGCTGCGGGTCCTGACCCGAGGACGACGACAGGCCGTCGTCCCCCGCCGGCTGTCGACGGGAAGCGCCGTGTGGCAGCTGTTTCCGCGTCCCGCGGCGCGTGGGCTGCGCCGCACGCTCGGGCTCGACACCGTCTTTCTCGACGTCGACTCCGGGCGCGCGGACTACGACGCCCGGATCGCCGGCGACGCGCAGCCGTCCGAGTGAGACGGACGCACAGCCGTCCGGCCGGCCGCGGTCAGTTGCGGACGGTCGCGAGTATGTCGGCCAGCGCGCTGTCGGCGGCGACCTCACGGGATTCGCCGGTGAAGCGGTCCCGCACCTCCACCTTGCCCTCGGCGTAGCCGCGGCCGACGACCACGACGTGCGGGACGCCGATCAGCTCGGAGTCCTTGAACTTCACACCCGGGGACGCCTTGCGGTCGTCGAAGAGCACCTCCACGCCGGCCTTGTCGAGCTCGGCGGCCAGCGCCTCGGCGCCCTCGCGGGCGGCGTCGTCCTTGTTGGCGATCACCAGATGCACGTCGAACGGCGTGACCTCGGCGGGCCAGCGCAGGCCCTTCTCGTCGTGATGCTGCTCGGCGATGACCGCGACGAGGCGGGAGACGCCGACGCCGTAGGAGCCCATGGTCGGGCGCACCGGCTTGCCGTTCTCGGCGAGGACGTCGACGGCGAACGCGTCGGTGTACTTGCGGCCGAGCTGGAAGACGTGCCCGATCTCGATGCCGCGAGCCGACACGAGCGGACCGGCGCCGTCGGGCGACGGGTCACCGTCGCGGACCTCGGCCGCCTCGATGGTGCCGTCCGGGGTGAAGTCGCGGCCGGCGACCAGGTCGACGTAGTGCTTGCCCGCGACGTCGGCACCGGTGATCCACGCCGTTCCGTCGACCACGCGCGGATCGACGAGGTAACGAACCTCGTTCTCCAGCAATGCCTTCGGTCCGATGTAACCCTTGACCAGGAAGGGGTGCCGCGCGAAGTCCTCGTCGGTGAGCAGCGCCACCTCGGCGGGCTCGAGCGACGCCTCGACGCGCTTGTCGTCCACCTCGCGGTCCCCGGGGATGCCGATGCCCAGCAGTTCCCACTCGCCGCCCGGCACGCGGGTCTTGACGATGATGTTCTTGAGGGTGTCGGCCGCCGTGATCGTCCGGCCCAGCCCGGCCCCGTTCGCCCACTCGACGAGCGAGTCGATGGTCGGGGTGTCGGGGGTGTCGTGGACGACGGCCTCGGGCAGCCCGTCGAACGGGATCGGTGCGGGCGCGAGGGTCTTGACGGCCTCGACGTTGGCGGCGTAGCCGGACTCGACGCACCGGACGTAGGTGTCCTCGCCGATCTCGCTCTCGGCGAGGAACTCCTCCGACGCGCTGCCACCCATGGCGCCGGACGTCGCCGATACGATGACGTACTTGACGCCGAGGCGCTGGAAGATGCGCTCGTAGGCGTCGCGGTGCGCCCGATACGACGCGGCCAGGCCCTCGTCGGTGAGGTCGAAGCTGTAGGAGTCCTTCATCACGAACTCGCGGCCGCGCAGGATGCCGGCGCGGGGACGCTCCTCGTCGCGGTACTTGGTCTGCACCTGGTACAGCGTGACCGGGAAATCCTTGTACGAGTTGTACTCGCCCTTGACGGTGAGCGCGAACAGTTCCTCGTGCGTCGGACCGAGCATCATGTCGTTGCCCTTGCGGTCCTTCAACCGGAACAGGCCGTCGCCGTACTCGGTCCACCGGTTGGACGTCTCGTAGGGATCCCGCGGCAGCAGCGCCGGCAGCAGGATCTCCTGCCCGCCGATCGCGTTCATCTCCTCGCGGACCACCCGCTCCACCTCGCGGAGCACCTTGAGTCCCAGTGGCAGCCACGAGTAGACGCCGGGCGCGATACGCCGCACGTAGCCGGCGCGCACCAGCAGCTTGTGGCTGGCGACCTCGGCGTCGGCCGGGTCGTCGCGGAGGGTACGGAGGAACAGGTGCGACATGCGGGTGATCACGGTGTAGCAGCCTAGTCGGTTGAGGTGCGAAGACCGACCCTGGGCAGCCGTCGGCGCGGCTGTGCCCCACGGCCGGGTGGGGGCCGCCCGGTACGGTGGACGATCGTGCTGGTGCTACTCCCCCCTTCCGAAACGAAATCCGACGGCGGAAAGGGCGCGCCGCTCGATCTGGGCGAGCTGTCGATGCCGCAACTGACCGAAACCCGCGAGCTGCTGGTGACCGCGCTCGTCGACCTGGCGGCCGACACCGAGGCCTCGAGTCTGGCGCTGGGCCTCGGCCCCAAGCAGGCCGACGAGATCGAGCGCAACGCCAAGTTGTGGGTCTCGCCGACCCGCCCGGCGCTCGAGCGGTACACCGGCGTGCTGTTCGACGCGCTCGACGCGACCTCGTTCACCAAGGTGCAGCGCGAGAAGGCCTTCCGCCGCGTGGCGATGGGGTCGGCACTGTTCGGCGCGGTCCGGGCCGGGGACCCCATTCCCGCGTACCGACTGTCCGGAGGCTCCAAACTGCCCGGTTTCGGCACGCTGCAGGCGCTGTGGAAGCCGGAACTGACGGACGCGTTGCGGAGCGAGGCCGACGGCGGCCTCGTGGTGGACCTGCGGTCGGGCACGTACCAGCAACTGGGTCCGGTCCCGGACGCGGTGGTCGCGACCGTCCTCACCGAACAACCGGACGGTTCGCGGAAGGTGGTGAGCCACTTCAACAAGCACCACAAGGGGCTGCTGGCCCGGGCGCTCACCGTGTCCCGCGCCGAGCCCACCGACGTCAAGGGGGTCGCGCGGGTGGCCTCGAAGGCGGGGCTGCGCGTGGAGATCGCGTCGGACACCGAACTGATCATCCTGACCTGACGGCTACGCGAAAGAGCGTGCCCGACCCAGCACCGACGCCGCCGCGCCGCTTCGAAACCGTGAAGATTCAGGTGCGCGGGGCGGCGGGATCCGCCTCGGGTGCGCCGACGGTTCGCTCCGGTCCGGCGGAGCTGCGCGCCAGCGCCACGACGGCCGCCGCCGTTGCTGCGAGCGCCCCGACGAGCAGGACGCCCATCCGCCCGTCGACGTCGAGATACTCACCGAGGACGACGAATCCGAGGACGGTGGCGACGGCCGGCTCGGTCACCGTGGTCGCGGGCAACGACGCCTGCAGTTCTCCCGCGCCGAACGCGAGCTGCTGCAACACGACGGCCGCTGCGAACACCACGACCAGCACGTAGAGCTCGAGCGACGTCAACAGCGGGACGGGTCCACGAGCGAGCAGATGCACCACGGACTTGGTCAGGACCGCGCCCACCCCGAACAGTGCACCACCGGCGAGTCCGAGCAGCAGCGCGCGGCGGGCCGGCGGGCCACTCCGCGCCCCGAGTAGGCACAGCGCCAGGGCCGGTAGCCCCACCAGGACGACGATCGCCCAGTGCCAGGTCTCGGCTCGAACCTCTCCGGGACGGGGATCACCGACGACGACGAGCACTGCGACGGAGACGGTGAGGATCGCCGCCCACCACCAATCGGCGGGACGCACCGCCCGGCCGGACACGCGCGCGCCGAGCGGCAGCGCGAACATCAGCGACAGCACGAGCAGCGGCTGGACGAGCAGCAGTGAGCCGACCCCGAGTGCGGCGGCCTGCAGCGCGTAGCCGCCCGCCCCGGCCAGCGCCCCGACCCACCACCGACGGTCGTGAACGGACTTCGCGAGTGGAGCCGACGCCGCCGCCCGCTGCCGCATCACGTTCCCGATCGCTATGCACAGCGCCGAGCCGACGGCGAGCAGGACGGAGAGCACAGTGGCGGCCACCGCGAAATGATAAGGCGCTCCGCACCCGTCCGCCCTTCCGGTGCTTCCCGCTCCCGAAAATGCGCACGGGCGGTCACGCCTGCTGCGCCGCCTTCTCCGCCGCCTGCGCCTGGGCGACCTGTGCGGGCGTGAACCGGATGAACAACGCGGCCACCGCCGCGAGCGCGGCCAGGATCGCGCAGCCGAGCAGCGCGAAGGTGTACCCGCTCGACAGCGCGTCCAGTTGCGCCGGGTTCATCTCACCCGCGGGGAGCCCGGACACGCCGCCGAGCGAGAGCGTCTTCGACGTCGCCATCGCGCCGACGATCGCGAGACCGACGGGACCGAAGAGGACCTGCGCCACCTGGGCGATCGCGGCCAGCGGGCCGATCTCCTGCGGGCCGACACCGGCGATGGCGCACAGCGGCAGCGGCACCACCGCGAGGCCCACACCGAAGCCGACACCGACGACGAGCATGAACAGGTTGCCGAGGTAGGTCGCGGACACATCGAGCGTCGACCCGTACAGCAGGCCGACGAACGTGATGAGCGTGCCGGTCACGACGAGCCACCGTGGCGCCACCTTCACCGCGAGCTTGGACGCGACGAACGCGGCAGCGCCGAGTCCGAACGCGAACGGCACGAACGCCAGGCCGGCCCGCAGCGGCGTGTAGGCGAGGACGTCCTGCACGAACAACGCGACGAACGGGGCCAGCGAGAACATCACCATGCCGACGAGCGCGAGCGAGACGAACGTCGCGACGCGGCTACGGTTGCGGAACAGCGAGAACGGCAGCAGTGGGTTGTCGGCGCGGCGCTCGACGGCGAGGAACGCGACCAGCAGGACGAACCCACCGATCAGGCCGATCAGGACCGCGGGGCTGCCCCAGCCCATCTCCGGACCCTCCGTGAAGCCGTACACGACCCCCGTGCAGCCGAGGGTGGCCAGGACGGCCCCCGGAACGTCGAGTTTGAGTCGCTCGGCACCGGTCTCCTCGAGCGCGCGGAACGCGAGCACCAGGATCACCAGGCCGATCGGGACGTTGATGAGGAAGATCCACCGCCACGACACCTCGGTGAGCGCACCCCCGATGATCAACCCGGTCACCGATCCCACGCCGGTCATGGCCGCGAAGATCGCGATGGCCTGGTTGCGGACCGGGCCGGGCGCGAACGTCGTCGCGACCAGCGCGAGTGCCGTGGGCGAGGCGATGGCCGCGCCGACACCCTGCAGGGCGCGGGCGGCGACGAGCGTGGCCTCGTTGAAGGCCAACCCGCACAGCAGCGACGCGAGCGTGAACAGTGCGACGCCCCCGATGAAGACGCGTTTGCGCCCGAACGCGTCGCCGACGCGACCGCCGAGCAGCATCAGACCACCGAACGTGAGCGCGTACGACGTGATCACCCAGTTGCGGCCGGAATCGCTGAGGCCCAAATCTTCCTGGATCTTGGCGAGCGCGAGGGAGGCGACGGTGCCGTCGAGCACCATCATCAGCTGCATGCCGCTGAGAACGATGATCGCGAGGCCGAACGCCCGCGTGGTCACGGGGTACTTCACGGCGGTGGAGTCAGACACGAGAGTTCACGTTACCGAGCGTCGGCGCAGAAACCCGCCACCGTGCCGACGACCACGATCGCGGGCGGGCGGATGTTCTCCTCCCGCACCCGCGCCGCGACGGTCGCGAGGTCGGCCCGCAGCACCCGCTGGGTGCGCAGCGTGCCTTCCTGGATCACGGTGACCGGAGTGTCGGCCGGACGGCCGCCCGCGACGAGCACGCTCGCGAACTGCTCGATCCGTTCGACGGCCATGAGCAGCACGATGGTCCCGCGCAGCTTCGCGAGGGCCGCCCAGTCGACGAGCGAATCCGGGTGGTCGGGGGCGACGTGCCCGCTCACCACGACGAACTCGTGGGTGACTCCGCGGTGGGTGACGGGGATCCCGGCCGCGGACGGCACCGAGATCGCGCTGGTGATGCCGGGGACGACGGTCACCGGGACACCCGCGGCCGCGCACGCCTCGAGTTCCTCGAAGCCGCGGCCGAACACGTACGGGTCGCCGCCCTTGAGCCGGACCACGAATTTGCCCGCCTTCGCACCGTCGATCAGCGCGGCATTGATCGCCTCCTGCGCCATCGCGCGTCCGTACGGGATCTTGGCGGCGTCGATCACCTCGACGTGCGGACCCAGTTCGGCGAGCAACTCCGGCGGCGCGAGCCGGTCGGCGACGACGACGTCGGCCCGCGCGAGCAGGCGGCGGCCGCGGACGGTGATGAGGTCGGGGTCGCCCGGTCCGCCGCCGACGAGCGCGACGCCGGGCGCCGGGGCCTCGTCGGTGTCGGTGACGGCACCGGACTGCAGGGCCTCGATCAGCGCGGTCCGCACCGCGGCCGAGCGACGGTGTGCGCCGCCGGCCAGGACGCCGATGCTCAGTCCTTCGTAGCTTCCGGTGGCCGGGGTGACCGCGGTGCCTTCACGGGCGTTGTCGGCGCGCACGCAGAAGATGCGGCTGCGCTCGGCTTCGGCGACGATCGCCGCGTTGGTGTCGGGTTCGTCGGTGCACGCGATCGCGTACCAGGCGCCGTCGAGGTCACCGTCCCGGTAGTCGCGTAGTTCCAGGGTGATCAGGCCCGAGGTCGCCATGCCTTCGACCGCGGGTGTCACCTCGCGGCTGACGAGGTGGACCCGGGCGCCGGAGGCGACCAACAGGCCCAGCCGGCGCTGCGCGACGGTGCCGCCACCGACCACCACGACACGACGGTCCGTCAGGTTGAGTCCGACCAAATAGCTGGTCTCGTCACCGGCGGAAGCAGACACTCGTCTCCCCGTTCTTCCTATCCATGCGGATACTCGCTCGACAGATTCCGAAACACTACGGGCGTCGGCGGCGGTGCCGCCAATGGAGGCGGCGGCGGTGCCGCCGATGGAGGCGGCGGCGGTGACGCCGTTCGTCACCGTCTTCGCCGCGACCAGCGGCCCGCCGCCGGTGGCGAGGACGGCCGCCGCCTCGGCGACGCTGGGCGTCCCGACCGCGCGCGCGACGCCGTCGGCGGGGTTCGGGACCTCCACTTCCGCCAGTTCGGCGGCGGTGTACCCGATCAGCTGCGCCCCGAGGGTTTTCGCTGCGGCCACGAACGGCGCCTGGGCGGCCTTGCGGTCCAACGTCGCCAGTACCGCGACGGTCCGGTCACCGGCGATCGCGCGGACCGCGGCGACGATGTCGGCAGCGTCCACTCCCCGACCGGCGCCCACGCCGACGCACAGGTCAGCCACGGGCGGCCGCCACGAATCGGCGGACGGATTGCGGGTTTCCGGCGGGATGGGTGTGCAGGTACGACGCGTGCACGGTCCCCGCGGTCCCGCCGACGAAGCCTTCCCGCGTGGCCCCGGCGTCCCACGCGCGCCAACCCCAGGCCGGGGCGAAGCGGTCCGCGGAAGCGACTGCCAGTGCGGTGCGGTGGAATTCGTGTCCCGTCACCCGGGTTCCGGCGTCGAAGAGCACCGAGTCGGAGACGGCGACGGCCTCGCGGTATCCCAGGGTCAGCCGCGACCCGAAGCGGGCGTCGACGTCGATCACCCCGGCCATGGGGTGCCCGTCGAGGCTGCGGGTGAGGTACAGCAGGCCGGCGCACTCGGCGTGGATGGGGGCGCCGTCCAACGCCAGGGTCCGCACCTGCCCGAGCAGCGGCCTGTTCGCCGACAGTGCCACCGCGTGCTCCTCGGGGAAGCCGCCCGGCAGTACCAGGCCGGTTGTCCCGGAAGGCAGTTCGTCCTGCAGCGGGTCGAACGTCACCACGTCGGCGCCCGCGGCCTCGAGTAGTTCACGGTGCTCCGCGTAGCCGAAGGTGAACGCGACCCCGCCGGCGAGCGCGATGCGCGGGCGTGGCCCGGCGGGCACCGACCCCACCTCGGCGCTCGGGTCCCACCCGGCCTCGCCCACCGACGAGCGCGCGAGGGCCCGGATCGCGGGCAGATCCAGATGCGCCGCAGCCAGTTCGGTCATGGCGGCGACGGCGTCGAGCGCGGCGCGTCCGTGCTCGACGGCGGGTACCAGGCCCAGGTGCCGCGACGGCACCTCGAGCTCGGCCAGTCGCGGCACCGATCCCAGGACCGGCAACCCGACCCGATCGCACGCCTGCCGCAGCACCCGCTCGTGCCGCGCGCTGCCGACCCGGTTGAGGATCACCCCACCGATACGCACCGCCGCGTCGTACGTGGCGAAACCGTGCAGGACGGCGGCCAGGCTCTGGCTGTGCCCGCGGGCGTCGATCACCAGGACCACCGGTGCCCCCAGCGCGGCGGCGACCTGCGCGGTCGATCCCTCCGCCGACGGCTCGGTGGATCCCGGGTCGATCTTGCCGTCGAACAGTCCCATCACGCCCTCGACCACCGCGACGTCGCAGTCGTCGCTGCCGTGCCGGAACAGCGGCCCGATCCGGTCCGCGCCGACCAGCACGGTGTCGAGGTTGCGTCCGGGGCGGCCCGCCGCGAGCGCGTGGTAGCCGGGATCGATGTAGTCGGGGCCAACCTTGAACGGCGCGACCCGGTCACCAGCGGCGCGCAGCGCCCCGACGAGCCCGGTGGCGACGGTGGTCTTGCCGCTGCCCGACGCGGGCGCCGCGATCACGACGGCCGGGGTGGACCTCACCATTCGATCCCGCGTTGGCCCTTGCGCCCCGCGTCCATCGGATGCCTGATCTTGGTCATCTCAGTCACCAGGTCCGCCGCGGCGACGAGCGCCCGGGGGGCATCCCGGCCGGTGACGACCACGTGCTGGTTGCCGGGCCGGTTGCGCAGCACCTCGACCACCTCGTCGGTGTCCACCCAGCCCCACTTGAGCGGGTAGGTGAATTCGTCGAGCACGTAGAACCGGTGCGTCTGGGCGGCCAGTCGCCGCGCGATCTCCCGCCAACCTTCGAGGGCCGCGGCGGCATGGTCCTCCTCGGTCCCGTGCTTGCGGGTCCACGACCAGCCCTCGCCCATCTTGTGCCAGCTCACCGGGCCGCCGACACCACTGCTCTCGTGCAGTTCGCCGAGCGCGCGGAACGTGGCCTCCTCGCCCACCTTCCACTTGGCGCTCTTGACGAACTGGAACACGCCGATGTCGAACCCCTGGTTCCAGGCCCGCAGCGCCATGCCGAAGGCCGCGGTCGACTTACCCTTCCCCGGTCCGGTGTGGACTGCGAGGACCGGCTGGTTGCGGCGCTGGCGGGTGGTGAGCCCGTCGGCCGGCACGTTCTCGGGTACGCCCTGCGGCATCTGCAATCCCTTTCTCGGGCAGGTGTTCTCAGGCAGCCGCGCGGACGACGCCGGCGACCTGCTGGGCGGACAGCTCCGCGAGGCGCACGTGGCCGCCGTGCAACGCCCGGGCCAGTTCGGCGGCCAGGCCCAGCCGGACCATCCCGGTCTCGCAGTCGACGACGATGGAGCCCGCACCGGTCTCGGCGAGCAGGTGCGCCGCCCGCCTGGCGCGTGACACGGCGTCCGGTCCCCCGGTCGCGCGGCCGTCGGTGAGCGACACGACGAGGGGGCGCCGACGCGGATCGCGCACCCGCTCGCGCAGCACGACGTCCCGGGCGCGCAGGAATCCCTCGGCGAGCGGTGTGCGTCCACCGGTCCGCATGGACCGCAGGCGGCGCACCGCGACGTCCACCGACGCCGTGGGCGGCAACACCAGCTCGGCAGCGGTGCCGCGCACGGTGATCACCGCGACCTTGTCGCGGCGCTGGTAGGCGTCGCGCAGCAGCGAGACGACGGCCCCGGTCACCGCGGACAGGCGGTCGCGCGCGGCCATCGAACCGGACGCGTCGACGACGAACAGCACCAGGTTGCCCTCCCGCCCCTCCCGGACCGCACCCCGAACGTCGCTGGGCGCCAGGATCATCGGGCCGCCGACCCGGCCCCGGTCGACCTGGTGCTCGGCCGCGGCGAACAACGTGCTCACCAGGTGCACCCCGTTGCCGCGCCCGGTCGTCGCCCGGACCGCGCGGCCGCGGCTCGACCGGGCCCGCGAGCGCCGGCCGGGGGCGCCGTCACCGACACCGGGGATCTCGAGCAGCCGGGCCCGGAACTGCGGCCCCGGCGCTCCGGCGGCCCGTTCGCCGCCGGGCCGTGCACCCGGTTCGGACGAATCCTGCTCGGATGAGGTGTTTTTCGGCGCGTCGGGTGCCTGGTCGGGGGTTTCGCCGCCGGGCCCGCCCGGACCGGGACCGTCGGGGTCGGGTTCGGGGTCCTCGTGGGCGCGGGCGTCGGCGTCGGCCTGGTCCATCGCGTCGTCGAGCTGCTCGGGGTCGAGGCCGGGTTCGTCGAAGGGATCGCGCCGACGGCGGTGCGGCAGCGTCAGTTCCGCGGCGATGCGAACGTCCTCCTCGGTGACCGCGTCCGCGCCGCGCCACGCGGCGTGTGCGGTGGCGGTGCGCGCCAGCACCAGGTCGGCGCGCATGCCCTCGACGTCGAACGACGCGCACACCGACGCGATTCGGCGCAGCTCGGTGTCGGACAGCTCCACCGCCTCGACGGCGGCGCGGGCGGCGGCGATGCGGCGGGCCAGGTCGGCGTCGGCCTCGGCGTACCGGGCCGCGAAACCGTCGGGGTCGCGCTCGTAGTCGAGGCGCCGACGGACCACCTGCATGCGCACGTCCACCTCCCGGGAGGCGGCGACGTCGACGGCCAACCCGAAGCGGTCCAGCAGCTGCGGGCGCAGTTCGCCCTCCTCGGGGTTCATGGTGCCGACGAGCACGAATCGCGCCGGGTGCGAATGCGAGACACCGTCACGTTCGACGTGCACACGCCCCATCGCGGCGGCGTCGAGCAGGACGTCGACGAGATGGTCGTGCAGCAGGTTGACCTCGTCGACGTAGAGCACGCCCTGGTGCGCGTCGGCCAGCAGTCCGGGCTGGAAGGCGCGTTCGCCGTCGCGGAGCACCTTCTCGAGGTCGATCGAGCCGACCACCCGGTCCTCGGTCGCACCCACGGGCAGCTCGACGAGCCGGGCCCGCCGCCGCTCGCCGGCGGCCTCCACCTCCGGCAGCAGCGCGGTGAGCGCCCGGACGACGGTGGACTTCGCGGTGCCCTTCTCGCCCCGCACCAGCACGCCGCCGATCGCGGGGTGGACGGCGCACAGGATCAGCGCCAGCCGGAGCCGATCCTGACCGACGATCGCACTGAACGGAAACCCCGACGGTTCGGGTGTGGGCTGATGACTGTGACGCAACGGTCGAATCCCTTCACGTCTCGGTTTCCTCGCCGAGAGCTTGGCCAAGCGAAACGCCGCGGCATTCTGGCTTCGGGTCGACCGGATCGATCGCCCTCACAGTGGCGGGACCGCGCCTGATTCTCACAGGACTTCCCCGCAGACGTTTCTTCAGTTGCAGCACCTTACCGTGCCGCCGTCACAGCACACTGCCGCGGCCCCGGAAGCCCGGGGCCGCGGCAGTGTGAGGGGTTCGTCAGACGGTCGCGGATTCGACGACGCGGTCGCCGGCGTGCGCCGCGGGACGGCCCGAGCCGAGCTGCAGCGAGCGGCTGCTCCAGTCCCAGACCTGCTGGAACAGATCCGGGTTGTCCGACAGCTTGAGGCCCAGCGACGGGACCATCTGCTGCAGCTTCGGCTTCCACGCCTCGAACTCGCGGGGGAAGCACCGCTGCAGCACGTCGAGCATCGCGGGCACCGCGGTGGACGCGCCGGGCGAGGCACCGAGCAGACCGGCGACGGTGCCGTCCTCGGCGTTGACGACGGCGGTACCGAACTCCAGGACGCCGCCGCTGCCCTTCTTGCGGATCACCTGGACGCGCTGACCGGCGGTGATGAGCTCCCAGTCGCCGCCGGTGGCGCGGGGCACGAACTCGCGCAGCGTCTGGATGCGGTCGCCGGACGACTGCATCAGCTCACCGATGAGGTACTTGGTCAGGCCGAGCTCCGTGACGCCCACGCCGAGCATCGACATGAGGTTGTTGGGCTTGACCGAACCGGGCAGGTCGGTGACCTTGCCGTTCTTGAGGAACTTGGGCGACCACCCGGCGTACGGGCCGAACAGCAGCCCCTGGCGGCCGTTGATCACGCGGGTGTCGAGGTGCGGCACCGACATCGGGGGGGCACCGACCGCGGCCTTGCCGTACACCTTGGCGCGGTGCTGGGCGATGAGCTCGGGGTTGGTGCAGCGCAGGAACTGGCCGCTGACCGGGAAGCCGCCGAAGCCCTTGGCCTCCTTGATGCCCGACTTCTGCAGCAGGTGCAGGGCACCGCCGCCGGCGCCGACGAACACGAACCGGGCGTTGACGGTCTTCTTGACGCCGGTGCGCAGGTTCTCGGCCTTGACCAGCCAGCTGCCGTCGGACTGCTTGGTGAGGTTGCGGACATCGTGGCCGAAGTACACCTGGCCGCCGGACGCGCCGACGTAGCCGAGGAGCTGCTTGGTGAGTGCGCCGAAGTCGACGTCGGTGCCGGCCTCGGTCCAGTTGAGCGCGACCGGGTCGGAGAAGTCGCGGCCCTTGGCCATGAGCGGGAGGCGCTCGGTGAAGAAGTCCGCGGACTCGGAGTACTCCATCCCGGCGAACAGCGGGTGGCCGGCGAGCGCGTCGTAGCGGGCGCGCAGGTACTTCACGTTGTCGGCCCCGTGCACGAAGCTGACGTGCGGAATCGGGTTGATGAACTCCTTGGGATCGGTGAGGATCCCGTTGTCGACGGCGTAGGCCCAGAACTGCCGGGAGACCTGGAACTGCTCGTTGACGTTGACGGCCTTGCTGATGTCGACGCCATCGCCCTTGGCCGGGGTGTAGTTGAGCTCGCACAGCGCGGAGTGACCGGTTCCGGCGTTGTTCCAGGGGTCACTGCTCTCGGCGGCAGCCGCGTCGAGTCGTTCGAAGGTGGTGATCGACCAGTCGGGCTGCAGCTGACGCAGGATCGCGCCGAGCGTTGCGCTCATGATGCCCGCACCCACGAGCACTACATCGGTCTTCGCCACTACATTCTGGTCTGACACTGGAGAATCGACTTCCTTGTCTGTTCACACGCGACCTGATTCGCACGCATCGTCCGATCCGAGACATCGCGTGCACAGACCGCACTTCGCGTGCCTGTCGGGCTTAGGTTACCTGTGCGTCACCTCCCCTAATTGTGCCCCTCGCAAACGACTCTGTTCGGCCAATAGAGTGTGATCGTGACTACTTGGGTTCCCGACGTCCTCGGCGATGGATACCAGCAGCTGACGATCCCGCTCGGGGCCGATCCCGACGGAGAAGGGGAAGTCGCGGCCACACTGGTCCGCTACCAGCCCGGCGAGATGACCGGGGACCGGGCGGTCCTGTACGTCCACGGATTCACCGACTACTTCTTCCAGCAACACCTGGCCGAGCACTTCGCCGAACAGGGGTATTCGTTCTTCGCCCTCGACCTGCGCAAATGCGGTCGTTCCCGGCGTCCCGGGCAGACCCCGCACTTCGTGACGGACCTGCGGCTGTACGACACCGAACTCGACGAGGCGCTGCGCCTGGTCCGTGAACAGATCGGCGGCGGCCAGGTGCTGCTGGTCGCCCACTCCACCGGCGGCCTGATCCTCCCGCTGTGGCTCGACCGGCTCGAACGCCGGCCGGGCGGCTCCGCGGGCGCGGGCGTGGCCGGCCTGATCCTCAACAGCCCGTGGTTCGACCTGCAGGGCCCGGGTCTGTTGCGCAGCGCGGGCACCACCGCGGCCATCGACGCGCTGGGACGGGTGTCGAGCAAGACGCCGATCCCCGGGCAGAAACTCGACACGTACGGCGCGAGCCTGCACGTCGGCTCCAACGGGCAGTGGGAGTACGACCTCGACTGGAAGCCGCTGACCGGCTTCCCGGTCCGGTTCGGGTGGCTGCGCGCGATCCGGCGTGGGCACGCCGAGTTGCACCACGGGCTCGACATCGGTGTGCCGTCGCTGATCCTGCGGTCGAAGCGGACCGTGTTCGCCTCGCGCTACAACCCGTCGGTCGACGAGGCCGACGCCGTCCTCGACGTCGACCAGATCGCCCGGTGGGCCGGATGCCTCGGCAACCGCACCACGATCGTCCCCATCGACGGCGCCCGCCACGACGTGTTCCTGTCCACCGCGAAGCCGCTCGCGGAGGCGTTCCGCGAGGTGGATCTGTGGCTGGCCTGGCTCGACGCACATCATCTCGACAACGACCGACCGACAGGAGCATCCGCGTGAGCCACTTCGACATCGCCATCATCGGCAGCGGATCGGGCAACTCGATCCTCGACGAGCGCTACGACGGGAAGAAGGTCGCGATCCTCGAGGAGGGCACCTTCGGCGGCACGTGCCTCAACGTGGGCTGCATCCCCACCAAGATGTTCGTCTACACCGCCGACATGGCGCGGACGATCACCGAGTCCTCCAAGCTCGGCATCGACGCGACGCTCGACGACGTCCGCTGGCCCGACATCGTCAAGCGGGTGTTCGGACGGATCGACCCGATCTCCGCCGGCGGCGAGCGCTACCGGACCGAGGACTGCGCCGACGTGACGGTGTACCGCGGCCACGCCCGATTCGTCGGGCCGCGGACGATCGACACGGGGACCGGTGAGGTGATCACCGCCGACCAGGTGGTGATCGCCGCCGGGTCCCGGCCGGCGATTCCCGGCGAGATCGTCGACTCCGGCATCCGCTACCACACCAACGACGACATCATGCGGCTGCCGGAGTTGCCCCGGCGCCTGGTGATTCTCGGATCCGGTTTCATCGCAGCGGAATTCGCGCACGTCTTCTCGGCGCTCGGCGTGCACGTGTCGATCATCGCCCGCAGCGAACGGCTGCTGCGTCACCTCGACCGCGAGGTCTCGGAATGGTTCACCGAACTGGCGCAGCGCAAGTGGGACGTGCACCTGGGCAACCCGATGCTGGCGGCGCGCGCGGCGGGTACCGGCATCGAGATCGAACTCGCCGACGGCACCGTCGTCGCCGGCGACGAGCTGCTGGTGGCGACCGGGCGGATCCCCAACGGCGATCGGCTGGACGCGGCCCTCGGGGGCGTCTCCGTCGACGAGTCCGGTCGGGTGCTCGTCGACGAGTACCAGCGCACCACCGCGGAGGGCGTCTTCGCGCTCGGCGACGTCTCCTCGCCGTACCAGCTCAAGCACGTCGCCAATCACGAGATGCGGGTGGTGCAGCACAATCTGCTCCACGACGCCTGGAACGACGGTGCGGGCCACTCGCTCTCCCGTTTGCGCCGTACCGACCACCGGTTCGTGCCGGCGGCGGTGTTCACCGACCCCCAGATCGCCGACGTCGGGATGACCGAGGAGCAGGCCCGCGAGGCCGGACTCGACATCACCGTCAAGGTGCAGAACTACGGCGACGTCGCGTACGGCTGGGCGATGGAGGACGACGAGGGCTTCTGCAAGGTGATCGCCGAGCGCGGCACCGGGCGACTGCTGGGTGCGCACGTCATCGGCGCGCAGGCCTCGACCGTGATCCAGCCGCTGATCCAGGCGATGAGCTTCGGGCTGTCGGCGCACGACATGGCCACCGGGCAGTACTGGATCCATCCCGCCCTCGCCGAGGTGGTCGAGAACGCGCTGCTGGGACTGCAGATCTGAGCGTTCCGGACAAAACGACGCGGTTGCCCACTAGTGTCCGCTCTCGAATGGAGTCGTTCTTCGGAGGCGGACGTAATGGGGCACACGGTCACCGAACTCTGGCGGTATCCGGTCAAGTCGTTCGGCGGTGAGCGCCTCGACACCGCGGTGATCGACCCGGACGGCATCCGCGGTGACCACGTGTGGGCGGTCGTCGACGACGGGACGGGTCACGTGGCCAGCGCCAAGCGCGCTCGGTTGTGGAGTCCGCTGCTCGCGTGCAGCGCGCGGCTACTGGACGACACCGCCGTCGGAGATCCGGCCGCGCTCGAGATCACGCTGCCCGGCGGCACCGTTGTGCGCGGTGACGATCCCCGGACGGCGGCCGAGCTGACCGCCCTCGTCGGACGCCCCGTGTCCCTGCGGTCACCGCAGGGCACGTCGCGGGTCATGGAGATGGAGTGGGTGGCGGAGGCCCGGGTCGGGATGGAGGACGCGGTGGCGGCGTCCTCCCGCCGCACGGACCAGGATCCGGAATCCGACGTCCCGGTGGGTGCGGTCCCCACGGGCGGTGCGCACGAGCGGTTCTACGACCTGGCGCCGTTGCATGTGCTCACCACGTCCAGCCTCAATGCCGTCGCCCCGGGTTCCGGTCGTGCAGAGGTTCGCCGCTTCCGGCCGAACGTGGTCGTCGGCCCACCCGAGTGGGACGCCGGATGGGTCGAGGACGAGTGGGTGGAGTCGCGCCTTCGCCTGGGCGCGGCCGAGACGGCGGTTCGGATGCCGACCGGACGCTGCGGCATGGTGAACCTGGCGCACCAGGAGCTGCCGGCCGAGCGCCGGATGCTGAAGACGATCGCTGCGGCACACCGGGTTTCGGTCGGGTACGGCACCGCGGATCTACCGGCTCTCGGGGTCTACGCGGACGTGCTCGTGCCCGGACCGGTCGGGCTCGGTGACGTCGTCGGCATCACCCGGGCTCCCGCCGCCGTCTGACCGCGCGGCCTCCGCGAACCGCTGCGCCAGCGTCGCGAAGGCGGCGCGCAGCGCCGGCGGAGCCACGACCTCGATGTCGGCATCGAATCGCCCGGTTGCCGCCGCCAGCGACTCCCACGACCACGAACCGCCGACCATTCGGCAGCGCCCGTCACCGAGGTCCTCGACCGCCGTGCCGGCGTCGACGAACGGGGCGACCCGGGCCGCGGGCAGACGCAGGATCACCTCGCCGACGCACGGCCAGCTCCCGTCCCCGGCCGCCCCTCTGAATCGCGCGGACACGAAGGACCGCACGTCGCTGCTCGGCAGTGTGCGTCGCGCGAAGGTGGGGCCCGTCGGCACGCGCGGTTCGATGCGGTCCGCCCGGAAGATCCGCCAGTCGTCCCGATCGCAGTCCCAGCCCACCAGATACCACCGGCCCGAGACCGTCACGACGTGGTGCGGCTCGATCCGGCGCCGCTCGACGCGCCCCGCCGAGGTGGTGTAGTCGAAGCGCAGCACCACCCGTTCGGACGCCGCCGCGCTCAGCGAGGCGAGCACCGCCGGATCGACCCCCGCCGCCACGCCGGTGTCCCCCACCGCGGTGATCCGAACCGAACCGATGCGATGCCGCAACCGTGACGGCAGGACCTGACGCACGGTCGCGAGTGCCCGTTCGGCGGCGGCGCCGACGTCGGCCCCGGTCGCCGCGACCGTCTGCAGCGCCAGTGCGAGCGCCACGGCCTGCTCGTCGTCGAACAGCAGCGGGGGCAGCTCGGACCCCGCCTCGAGCCGGTACCCACCGTCGGGGCCCTTGAGCGCGACGATGCGGTATCCCATCTCCCGCAGCCGGTCCACGTCGCGACGCACCGTGCGCGGACTCACCGCCAACCGGACTGCCAGGACGGGGCCGGACCACTCCCGGCGCGCCTGCAACAGCGACAGCAGGAGCAGCGAACGCGAGGTGGCTGTCGACATGCCTCGACGGTATCCGAGGAAGCGGACAGGAACTGACCGCTACTGCTGCGAGCGTGGTCGTCGACGCCGGCAGACGCCGGTGCACCGAGCGCAAGGAGAAACGACGCCATGACCGTCAACGTCACCCCCCACCTCAACTTCCGCGGCGACGCCCGAACCGCGCTGGAGTTCTACCGATCCGTGTTCGGTGGAGAACTCGTGGTCATCACCTACGCCGACGCCCAGAACGTCACCGATCCGTCCGAGGCGAAGCACGTGATGTGGGGACAGGTTTTGTCCGACAACGGGTTCCGCATCATGGCCTACGACGTCCCGTCCCACACGGAGTGGGCGGCCGGCACCATCCCGTTCTTCGTGTCGGTCCGCGGCGCCGACGCCGACGAGATCGCCGGCTACTGGAGCGGACTGGCCGACGGCGCGACGATCCACGCGCCGCTCGCCCCCGCGCAGTGGGCGCCGCTGTACGGGATGCTGACCGACCGATACGGGGTCACTTGGGTTCTCGACGTCGAGGCCGTCTGGGAGGCCTGACGCCCGAGCGTGAAGGATTCCCGTCCGACGGGGATCCTTCACGCTCGATGTCCGGGGTCCAGTACGGGTGGAGCCCTACTTCCGGTGCTTCAGCGCGCGCACGGCGCCGTCGCCGATGGACTGCAGGATCTGCACCAGGACGATCAACACGACGACCGCGACCAGCAGGACCGGTGTGTTGAACCGCTGGTAGCCGTAGACGATCGCGAAGTCGCCCAGTCCCCCGCCGCCGATGACGCCGGCCATCGCGGAGTAGCCGACGAGCAGCACGGCCGTCAGTGTCGCACCGGCGATCAGGGCCGAAACAGATTCCGGCAACAGCACTTTCCGCACGATCTGCCCGTTGCTCGCGCCCATCGCCTGGGCCGCCTCCACACGGCCGACGGGGACCTCACGCAGCGCCGACTCGACGACGCGTGCGTAGAACGGGATCGCGCCGATCGTCAGCGGCACGATCGCGGCCGTCGGACCGATCGCGGTGCCGACGATCATCCGCGTCGTGCCGATCAGCGCGATCATCAGGATGAGGAACGGCAGCGAGCGGAAGAGGTTGACGATCGCGCCCAGCACGGAGTTGACGGCTCGCTGCGGCCACAGCCCACTGGGCGAGGTCACGTGCAGGACCACGCCGAGCAGCACGCCGCCGATCACCGTGAGGACGAAGGAGATGCCCACCATGTAGAGGGTGTCCAGCGTCGCTTCCCACACCTCCGGCAGCGAGTCCTGCCAGGACAGCTTTTTCATGCGGTCACCTCCTGCGTCAGTGCGGCGGGTGTTTCCGGTCCGCCACCCCAGGCCAGGGTGGTGCCCGGCTGCGCGGCGACGAACGCCTCGACGTCGGCCCGGTTCACGTCCGGGGCGAACCGCAGCCGCAGCCGTCCCACGGTGACACCGGCGACCTGTTCGACGCTGCCGCCGACGACGGAGATGTCGACGTCGAGCTTGCGGACCAGCTGCGCGAGCCAGGGGCCGTGGGCCTCGTCGCCGATGGTCGTCACGAGCGCGGTGTCGGCGCCGTCACCCGCGGAGGGATCGTCCCCGACCGGGACGATCGCCGCGCCCAACACCGAGTCGGGGGTACCGACGAGGTCGAGGATCCGGCCGCTCTCGGCGATTCGGCCGTCGTCGATCCGGGCCGCGGATGTGCAGATGCGCCGCAGCACCCCCAGCTCGTGGGTGATGAGGACGACCGTGACGCCGATCCGGCGGTTGAGCTCGGCGAGCAGGTCGAGCACCTGATCGGTCGTGTCGGGATCGAGCGCGCTGGTCGCCTCGTCGCACAGCAGCACGTCCGGCTGGGACGCCAGCGCGCGGGCGATGCCGACGCGCTGCTGCTGACCGCCCGACAGCTGCGACGGGAACGCCTTCTCCTTGCCGGCGAGGCCGACGAGCGCGATCAACTCGTCGGCGCGGGCCCGGCGCTCTCGGCGGTCCAGGCCGGCCAGCTCGAGCGGGAACTCCACGTTGGCTCGCACGGTCCGCGAGTGCAGCAGGTTGAACTGCTGAAAGACGGTGCCGATGCGGCGGCGGGCCTGCCGCAGCGCCGCGCCGGAGAGCTGCGACAGGTCGTCGCCACGCAGGACGATGCGGCCGCTCGTGGGCTGCTCGAGCAGATTCAGGCACCGCAGGAGCGTCGACTTGCCGGCCCCCGACGGTCCGACGATCCCGAAGATCTCGCCGTCGGCGATCTCGAGGTCGATGCCGCGCAGCGCCGAGACCTCCCCCGCGCCGCCCGCGGCGGGGAAGGTCTTGACCAGGTTCTCGACGGTGATCATCAGCTGGCCGCGTGGACCGGGACGACGGAGCCGGAGTAGTTCTCCTGGATCCAGGTGGCGGTCTCCGGCGACTCGAGCGCCTCGGCCAGCGCCTGCACACCGGGATCGTTCTCGTCCGCGGCACGGACGACCAGCAGGTTCGCGAAGGGGTTGTTCTCGACCTTCTCCGACAGCAGCGCGTCGTCCGCCGGCACCAGTCCGGCCTCGATCGCGTAGTTGGAGTTGATGACCGCGGCGGTGATCTGCGGGTCACCGAGGTTGCGGGCGAGCTGCGAACGCTCGATCTCGACGAACTTCAAGTTCTTGGGGTTCGTCTTGATGTTGGCCTGCGTGACCACCGACAGGTCGGCGTCGGCGAACGGCTTGTCCATCTGGAGCAGCCCGGCCGACTCGAGGAGGTAAAGGCCGCGGGCGAAGTTGGTGGTGTCCTTGGGCAGCGCGATGGTGGACCCGTCGGCGAGCTGGTCGACGGCGGTGATCTTCTCCGAGTACAGGCCCATCGGCTCGAGGTGGACGTCGGCCACCGAGACGAGATCGGTCACGCCCTTCTGCTTCTGCCAGTCCGTAAGGTAGGGGGCGTGCTGGAAGTAGTTGGCCTGCACGTCGCCCGCGACCAGCAGCTCGTTGGGGTCGATCTCGCCGGTGACCGGCTTGATGTCGAGCTTGACGTCGCCGAGGACACCGGAGTCGGCGATGTGCTCGAGAATCTCGACGTGCGGGGTGCTCGACGCGGAGATCACCAGCGTCTCCCCGTCACCGTCCGACGAGCAGGCGGCCAATCCGACCGAGAGCAGGGCGGCAGCAGAAAGAACAGCAGTGCGGCGCAAGAACATTGAAAGATCCCTTCCGGGGTTGTGGGGTCGGTCAGCCGCGCAGGGCAGGCAGGTCGAGCAGGTTGCGGTGATACCGCTCGGTGACGTTGGGGTGCGCCCGGAGGCGCGACTTGAGGGCATTGAGTCCGTAGCGCGCGTGCAGCGTCCCGCCGTGCTGGTCCGGCCCGACACCGGCAGCCTCGGCGGCCAGCTCGGGCGAGAGCGGCACCGTCGGCAGCGCCTGGTCGTAGCCGGGATTGAGGAAGAACGGCAGTGAGACCCGGTCCGTGCCGGCGGCGGGTGGCAGCACGCGGTGCACGGTCGCCTTGAGGTAGCCGCCGGTGGCGACCTCGAGCAGTTCACCGATGTTGACCAGCAGGTGCCCGGGGATCGGAGCGACGTCGAGCCAGCCGGTCTCCCCTGCCGGACCGACCGTTTCCACCTGGAAACCGGCGCTGTCCGGTTCGGGGTAGAGCAAGGTCAGCGCGCCGACGTCCTTGTGGCTGCCGACGCCCTGGTCGGTGACGGAGCCGTCGTGGCCGGGGTATCGCGCGATCTTGAGCAGCGGATCCGGGTCGGCGAAGGCGGCATCGAAGAAGTCGGCCGGCGCGCCGAGCGACCGCGCCCAGCCGCGGATCAGCCGCAGGCCCGCGTCCTGCGCCTGGCTCGACCACTCCAGCGCCAGCTCCCGCAGCCGCGGCACGGCCGCGGGCCACAGGTTCGGCCCGTGCAGCACGTCCCACGGGCGGGAGGGGTCGATCGGCTCGATGGCGGCGCGCTCGGGCCCGATGTCGAGCTGCTCGCGCCAGTCGACGTGACCCTGTGTCCGCTCGCCACCGACCCGGGTGTAACCGCGGAAGTGCGGCGAGTTGCTGTTCTCGATCGCGAGCTTGTCCGCCTCCGGCAGCGCGAAGAACTCGCGCGCCGCCGCGACCAGGTGGTCGGTGAGCTGCTGATCGATGCCGTGACCGGTCAGGTAGAAGAAGCCGATCTCGTGCGTCACCTGCCGGAGTGCGTCGACGTCGAGGTTCTCCAGATCGATGATCGGGAGCGTCTGAGCGGGCATGGAACGGTCCTTTCCCCACGGGCACCTGCGGAGAATCAGCGCTGCGACGAGTGGGTGCCCGATGGGGGGACAGTGCGAGGGAAGGCGGGACGGTACGAAACGTGCCGTCGCGCAGGATTTCTCGTCTCAGCGCCGACGCATGCGACAACAACCACCACGCATGAGCATCGTGGCGACGGTTGCTGCAGGGCCGCGCATCGGAGACCTTCCCGGACGAGATCGATCGGCGTTCCCGTTCGGGACGCCGGTGAGAGGGAGGCTAGCGCGGTCGCGGCGGAGAGTTCAAATCGCACGTATACGCACGACGACGAACGGCGACGTCCGTGAGACGAACGGTCTCCCCGTCCCTCAGCCGAGGCGTCCGGACAGCTTTTCGAGTCGGTGCAGACTGGCGCCGTCGAGGCCGATCACCCGCACGCGTTTGCCGCGGGCGGCGTACTTGGCCTGGACGGCGTCGAGCGTCGCGACCGTGGAGGCGTCCCACACGTCGGCCTCCGTCAGATCGATCACCACCGCGTCGGGATCGTCGGCGTAGTCGAACCGGTGGATCAGGTCGTTGCTCGACGCCCAGAACAGTTCGCCGGACACGCGGTACGTGCGCTCCGCGGTGCCGTCCCGGACCTCGTCGACGACGTCGACGCGGGTAAGGTGCGCCACCCGCCGGGCGAACGCCACCATCGCGGTCAGCACCCCGAGTACGACACCGATCGCCAGGTTGTGGGTCGCGAGCGTCCCGACCACGGTGACCACCATGACCGCCGTCTCGCTGCGCGGCATCAGGCGCAGGGTCCGCGGTGCGACACTGTGCCAGTCGAACGTGGTCACCGCGATCACCAGCATGACCGCCACCAGCGACGCCATCGGAACGGCTCCGACCACGGCCCCGACGGTCACGCACAGCACCAGCAGAAACGCGCCGGCCAGGAAGGTGGAGATCCGGGTGCGGGCCCGCCCTTCCTTCACGTTGATCATGGTCTGGCCGATCATGGCGCAGCCGCCCATGCCGCCGAAGAGGGCGCCCGCGGCATTCGCCACGCCCTGCCCCCACGCCTCCCGAGTCTTGTTCGACGGCGTGTCGGTGATGTCGTCGACGAGCTTGGCGGTGAGTAGCGATTCGAGGAGTCCGACGAGCGCGAGACCGAGCGCGAACGGCGCGATGATCGTGAGCGTCTCCCACGTGAGCGGCACGTCCGGGAGCATCCACGTGGGCAGTCCCGACGGGAGTTCCCCCTGGTCGGAGACGTCGGGCACGTCGAAACCGAACAGCGCCACCGCGCCGGTGAGGACGACGATCGCGACGAGCGGCGCGGGAATCGCCCGGGTCAGTTTGGGGACGATCACGATCATCGCGAGGCCCGCGACGACCAGCGGGTAGACCAGCCACGGAACGTCGATCAGGTGCCGGAGTTGGGCGCTGAAGATGAGGATGGCGAGGGCGTTGACGAACCCGATCATCACAGATCTGGGGATGAACCGCACCAGCCGCGCGAGCCCGGCCACCGCGAAGAGGATCTGTAGCGCGGCGGCCAACCAGACCGCGGCGATGAGGTAGTCGATGCCGTGCGCCGAGACCAGCGGCGCGATCACCAGTGCGGTCGCCCCGGCCGCCGCCGACACCATCGCCGGCCGGCCCCCCACGAACGCGATCGCCATCGCCATGATGCACGACGTGTACAGCGCCACCTTGGGATCGACGCCGGCGATCACCGCGAACGAGATGACCTCGGGGATGAGCGCCAGCGCGGTCACCAGGCCGGCGAGGGCCTCGGTCGTCAGGCGGCGGGGAGAGCGCAGTGCGGCGCGGACGGACGTGACGTCGGCCGCGCTGGTGAGGGTGTCGGGCACCGGGCGAGTCTAGGGAGTGCGCGCTCGGGGACCGTCATCGGCCGACGCGCGGACCTACCAGGACCCGGTGCGCAGCACGATCTCGGTCGCCAACTCGGCGGCCGCCTTGGCGGGGATGTCGTCGATGCCGTCGAGCTGGACGATCCGCAGTTCCGAGTACGCGTAGCGGCCGCTCGCGTCGGCGCACGGACGCCCCAGCGAGCTGCCGACGAGGACGGTGGTGGGCAGTTCGACGGCGGGGCAAGCCGCGTCGAGGACGGCTCCGTCCACTCCGGGCACCGCCGGGTGTCCGCGGTCGGCCACGATGAGACTCGCGAATCGTCCGAAGGTCTTGGCGGCCAGCTGCCACGCGAGTTCGGCGCCCGCCCCGGCACCGACCAGGTTGACCCACGGCAGCTTCAGCTCGTCCAGCAGCGCGATCACCGTGGGCTCGTCGAGCCCGTCGATGCTCTCGGGGACGACGGTGCGCAGATCCGAGTCGTGCAGGCGGGCGCAGACGGGGTCGAAGACGTCGGCGGGTGCGCCCGCGTCGGGCAGGAGCAGCACCGTGTGCCGACTTTCCGGTCCCCCGATACGGACCGTCACGGTCCCACTTCCCACGGTCACGCTCGTCGGCTCCATGACTGGAAACGGTACGCGATCCACGTCACGAAACCGGACGCCTAGGTGGGGTAGACCTGCCCGAGGATCTCCTTGGCCATCGCCGTCGCCGGATCCTGACCGTCCGCGGCGGGAGCCAGGTTTGCCCACACCACCAGCGTGACCTTGTTGTCCGGGTCGTGGCCCATGAACGAGTTGAAGCCGGGCAGCTCGCCGGTGTGACCGAACATCGGCCCCATCTTGGCTATGCCCCAACCGTATTGGGCGGCGCCGTTGTCGGGGGCGGTGGGCTGGACGCTGGCCAGACGTTGCGCCTGCAGGTCGGCGCCCAGCAGCCTGCCGCCCGCCAACGCCTGCACCCAGGTCACCAGATCGTTCGCGGTGGAGATGCCGGCGCCGGCCGCCCATGCCCACGACGGGTTGACGTCGGTGACGTCGTTCGGCGCGAGGGTGCCGTTCCGGGCGGCGGCCTGCATGGGCTCGGGCAGCGCCGGATCGGTGAGCGTGTCCATGTTGGTTCCGAACATGTAGCCCTGCGGGTGCGGCGCGGGAAGTGAGCTGTCGGCGGCGGCGGGGAAGGTGGTGCCGCTGAGACCGAGTGGGCCGTACAGGCGCGACTGGAAGATCTGTGTCAGCGGTTTGCCGTCGAGATTCTCCGCGATCAGTCCGAGCAGCACGGTGTTGGTGTTGGAGTAGTGGTAGCCCTGTCCCGGCGGGAAGTAGGGCGGGTTCGCGAACGCCAGCGTCAGCAACTCCTCGGGCTTCCACTGCTTCTGCGGATCCCGGTCCAGGGTCTCGTTGAGCTCGGCGGTCTCGGAATAGTTGAACAGCCCGCTGCGCATGTCGAGTAGCTGTTCGATGGTGATGCCGTCGCCGTTCGGCACGTCCGGGCGGAACTTGGACACCGGATCGGCGAGCGCGATCTTCCCCTCCTGGACGAGTTGCAGGATCACGGTGCCGGTCATGGTCTTGGTGTTGGAGCCGATCCGGATGTGCTCGGTGGGATCGACCGGCGCATCCTGATCGCGGGTGCCGGTGCCGTACTTGACCGTCTGGCGCCCGTCGGGGGTCTCGAGGATCGCGACGGCACCCGGGATCTGCAGGTTCTCCGCGACCCGCTTGACGATCCCGTCCAGCGCCGCGAGGTCGACCTTCTGCAGTGCCGCCGTCGACGTCTCGGCTGCCGCGGTCGAGGAGGTGGGCGAGGTTTCGGACTGGTTCGAGGTGCAGCCCGCGAGCACCAGCGCGGCCGCCGCGGCGCCGGCGATCAGGCGGGCGGCATCGGTCCTCCGCAGGGCAGTTCGCACGGCGCCTCCTCCGATTCGGCCGACGGTCGTCGGCTTCGAACACTAGGCGAACCGTCCACCCCGCGCGGCGAATCCGTTCAGAGCAGCCGCGACGCGATCGTGGGCAGACCCACCGGCGACCCGCCGCCGACGATCGCGAGGACGGCGTCGACGTCGAGGTGCCGTTCCACCAGGTCTGCCAGCAGATCCAGCTGGGCCTCGCGCACCCGGGCGACATCGGTGTCCGGCGCGACGACGAAGCCGGCGCGTCCAGCCGTCTCCGCCACCTCGGTGAGCAGCCGTCGTCGGAAGTCGTCGTTCTCGAGCAGCCCGTGCCAGTGGGTGCCGCGCACACTGCCGCGCACGCTGCCCTCCTTCGTCCCGGCGGCGTCGGTCAGCAGCGGTGCGTCGCCGGTGCGCCGCACGCGTCCGTGGTGGATCTCGTAGCCGCGCACCGGGATTCCCCAGGCGTCGCCGTCGACCTGGGCGAGTACCTTGTCGGAGCCGAACTCGATCTCGAGATCCAGCAGATCGAGACCTTGCACAGAGCCCGCGCCGGATTCGACGTCGTCGTCGATCACGCGGCCGAGCATCTGGTAGCCGCCGCAGATGCCGAGGATCGCTCCGCCTGCCTGCGCCCGGCGGATCAACGCGTCACCGATCCCGCTGCGCCGCAACCAGTCCAGGTCCGTGACGGTGGACTTGCTGCCGGGCAGCACGACGAGATCGGCATCGGCCAACCGCGAGGGTTCGGTCACCCAGTGCACCGAGACCCCGGGCTCACACGCAAGCGCCTCGACGTCGGTGGAGTTCGAGACCCGCGGCAGTCGGATGGCGGCCACGCGCAGCCACTCCTCGCCGATCGGCGGGGTGGGCCGTCCGACCGGCGCGTCACCCACGACGCCGAGCGAATCCTCGGCGTCGAGCCACAACCCTTCGGCGAACGGGACCACGCCGAGCGTGGGACGCCCGGTGAGGGCGCGCAGCTGATCGAGTCCGGGCTCGAGCAGGCCGACGTCGCCGCGGAACTTGTTGATCACGAATCCGGCGATGAGTGCCTGGTCCGCGGGCGAGAGCACCGCGACGGTGCCGAAGAGGTGGGCCAGCACTCCCCCACGGTCGATGTCGCCGACCACCAGCACCGGCAACTGTGCGGCCTGCGCCAGCCCCATGTTCGCCAGGTCGGTGGCCCGCAGGTTGATTTCGGCGGGCGAGCCGGCCCCCTCGCAGATCACCACATCGAACTCGTCGCGCAACGCGGCGAGTTCCGCGGTGACGATCTCGCGCAACCACTCCCGATGGGTGATGTAGTCGCGGGCTCCGACGGTGGTGACGGCCCTGCCGCGCACCACCAGCTGCGACGTCCGATCACCACCCGGCTTGAGCAGCACCGGGTTGAACCGCACGCTGGGTTCGAGTCCACACGCGCGCGCCTGCAGCGCCTGCGCGCGGCCGATCTCCCCGCCGTCGAGCGTGACGACGGAGTTGTTCGACATGTTCTGCGCCTTGAATGGCGCCACCCGCACGCCGCGTCGCGCGAGCATCCGGCACAGACCGGCGACGAGGACACTCTTGCCGGCGTCCGACGTGGTGCCGGCGACCAGCAGTGCGCCGCGCAGCGCCGGCGTCACGGCAGCGTGAGGATCTCGTTGCCCTCGTCGGTGACGACGATGGTGTGCTCGAACTGGGCGGTCCACTTGCGGTCCTTGGTGACGACGGTCCAGCCGTCCTCCCAGATGTCGTAGTCGACGGTGCCCAGGTTGATCATCGGCTCGATCGTGAACACCATGCCCGGCTCGATCACGGTGTCGACGTTGGGCTGGTCGTAGTGCAGGATCACCAGGCCGTTGTGGAAGGTCTCGCCGATGCCGTGTCCGGTGAAGTCGCGCACGACGCCGTAGCCGAAGCGATTGGCGTACGACTCGATGACGCGGCCGATGACGTTGAGCTCGCGGCCGGGCTTGACGGCCTTGATCGCGCGCATCGTCGCCTCGTGCGTGCGCTCGACCAACAGGCGGTTCTCCTCGGACACGTCACCCGCGAGGAACGTCGCGTTGGTGTCGCCGTGGACGCCGTCGATGTAGGCGGTGACGTCGATGTTGACGATGTCGCCGTCCTGGATGACCGTCGAGTCGGGGATCCCGTGGCAGATCACCTCGTTGAGCGACGTGCAGCAGGACTTGGGGAAACCGCGGTAGCCCAGCGTGGACGGGTACGCGCCGTGATCGCACATGTACTCGTGCGCGATGCGGTCGAGCTCGTCCGTGGTCACCCCCGGAGCCACGGCCTTGCCGGCCTCCTGCAGCGCCTGGGCGGCGATCTTGCACGCCACCCGCATCTTCTCGATGGTCTCCGGGGTCTGCACCCAGGGCTCCTTGCCCTCCTGGGCCGTCGCCTTCCACACGTACTCGGGACGCTCGATGCTCTTGGGCACAGCGAGGGTGGGCGAGACGGTTCCGGGTACGAGAGCAGTGCGAACAGACATGCGTCCAGCGTAGACCGCGCCCCGGGCGCGTCGTCGGCGTGTCCGGCACGAGGCCCGTGCGGCGCGACACCCG
This sequence comes from Rhodococcus sp. SGAir0479, assembly GCF_005484805.1. NCBI lineage: Bacteria > Bacillati > Actinomycetota > Actinomycetes > Mycobacteriales > Nocardiaceae > Rhodococcus > Rhodococcus sp. SGAir0479. The sequence goes on along the minus strand of NZ_CP039432.1, from coordinate 1,097,495 downwards.
ATCCGGCACAGGATCGTGGGCGCACATCACCACTGCCTTCCCCGCAACTCAGTGCGCGGTGGAAGCGAAAATGTACAGATCGCCGGGTTCTGTACATTTTCGATTCAGCGCGAACCGCCGTCTGTGGCTACGCCTAGGCAACCGCCCGCTGTCCCCGCCGTGTCAGCCCCGCAACAGCTGCCTCGCGTGCCCGATCTCGGTTATGCCGATCGTCCGTGCCGCGAGCAGGAACGCCGGGGCGCCGGCGGCCACCGCCACCAGCAGGGCGACCGCGGCGGCCTGGCGAGGATCGTCGAGCGAGAGGTACGCGCCACCGACCGCCGCCACGCAGAACACGCCCGCGATCGCCGACGCCCACAGCACGCGGGAGAGCGTCTCGAGCACGGTGTGGAAGCCGAGCAGACCGTAACGCCTTCGCAGTATCAGGTGTCCGCACACGGCGCCCACGACGTAGGACAGCGATCCGGCGGCGGGGAGCATGACGACCACCCATTCCGTCGGGACGGCGGCTACCGTGACCGCGACCGCGGTCACTTTCGTCGCAACCATCGCAACGTTGACGAGGGCGGGGGTCCGCATGTCGTTGTCGGCGTAGAAAACTCGCAGTTGCAGCATCACCAGTGCGAACGGCGCCAGCCCGAACGCTGCCAGCGCCAACGCGGTGCCGATGAGCCGGGCGGCGTCCACGTCGACGCGGCCGACGAACACGACCGTCGTCGCCACCGGCCCCAGCAGCATCATCGCCGCCGACGCCGGCACCAGCGCGACCACCGAGTAGCGCGCGGCACGGCCCAGATCCGTGATCAGCGCGGCCCGGTCTCCCGAGGCCACCGCAGTCGCCACCCGCGGCATCAACACCGTCAGCAACGACACACCGAGCACGCCGTACGGCACCTGGAAGAGCAGATCGGCATACGTGAAAGTCGACACCCCGCCGTGGCTGAACGCGGCCCGCAGGACGAACACCACGCCGATCTGGCTGACCGCGACGTACAACCCGACCCAGGTCAGCATCCGTACACCGCGGCGCACCGGGCGGAGGGTGTACGGCACCGGCCGGACCCGCCAGTCCCAGCGGAACCCGGTGCGGCGCAGGGCGGCGAGCGTCCACAGCGCCTGCCCGACGATGCCCGCGGTGGTGCCCACCCCGAGCACGAGGGTCTGGGCGGTGGTCATCGTGGCCGGGGTGAGTGTCACCGGGCCCGGAACCAGGACGAACGCCCCGACGGTTGCCAGAACGATCGCGTTGTTGACGACCGGTGCCCAGGCGGCTGCTGCGAAGCTCTCACGCACATTGAGGACCGCTGTGGCGGTCGCGCAGACGCAGTAGAAGAAGATCTCCGGAAGTAGCAGGTACGCGAAGAGGGTGGCCAGTCGCGATTGTTCCGGGTCGCGCACAAGCACTGCGACGAACACCGGCGCGCACGCGACGGCCGCCGCGGTCACGAGTGCGCCCGCGATCGTCATGGCGAGCAGCACACGCTGGGTGAACACGTTCGAGTGCATGCTTCCCCTCAGTCGGGCGCGAGCCAACGCGGGAACCAGGGCACTGGCCGCAACGCCACCGAGAAGCAGTTCGTACACCATGTTCGGTAATCCGTTGGCGCCGTTGTAGGCATCACCGACCGCCGCGGCACCCAGCACCGCCGCCAACGCGAGTGTGCGCAGAAATCCGGTCGCCCGGCTGACAGCGCTCGCCGCTGCGACGACGCCGGTGGACCGGGCAAGTGCGTCGGACGTCTCCCCCATCCGACCATGGTGCCTCAGCCGCACACAGTCCGCTCAACCGACGCGGGTGCATTTTCTACGAAAGTGGGTATGGTGAGCGGTCAACTTGTCAGAAGCGAGGGTGACAATGGGCCAGCAGTCGCGGGCCGCCGAACGTCGGTGGGCTCCGGTCAAGGTCAGTAAGGTCGTCACGACCCGTTCGGGCGACATCGTCCACGTCGACGCCGAACTCGACGGCGACATCCATCCCGAGTGGGCTCGGGCGTTCGATCGGATGAGCAAGGGCAGGCAGAGCGACCTGACCCTGCACCACGACACCGAGCCACCGCGAATCACACTGACCGCCAGAAGCGATCACGGCGACAGCGCGGAGATCGTCGTCCTGTACGCGGTCGAGGAAGTGAACCTCTACGTGCGCCTCGCGCTCGAACTCGTCGGACAGTAGCGCGGCTCAGCGCAGTTCCGTCACGAACGCCATCCGATCGCCGCGGTACAGCGAACGCACCCGCTCGACCGGTACCCCGTCGGCGTCGCGGGAGACGCGGTGCAACTTCAGCATCGGCATCGCCGTGCTCGATTCGACCAGCGCCGCCTCCCGCGGCGTGGGCAGCGCGGTCTCGATCCGTTCCGTGGCGGTGGTGAAGTCGATGCCCCTCGACCGGATCGCCGCGTACAGCGACGTCTCGGGGTCGAAGGTGTCGGCCAGATCCGGGAACCGGTGCAGCGGTAGATAGGTGCTCTCGAGGCCGATGCGCTCGCCGTCCGCGAGCAACACGCGCTCGAGGTGGATCGCGGGAGCGCCGACACCGATCCCGAGGATCTCGGCCAACTTGGCGTGTGCGTCGATCTCCTCCCACCGCACCAGGATTCGTCCCGGTTCGCGGCCCTGGCTGAGCGCACCCTCGGTGTACGAGCCCAGCGACAGCGGCTGCACCATCTTGGGGCGCGCGACGACCGTGCCCCTGCCCCGGCGTTCGACCCGTCCGGCCACGAGCAGTTCGTGCAGCGCCTGACGCACCGTCTCGCGCGAGACCCCGCAGCGCGCCGCGAGTTCCCGCTCGGCAGGTACGGGATCACCCTCGGCGAGATCGGCGAGCAGGTCCTCGACGTGTGTCCGCACGAGATAGTGCTTGGGAAGGCTCTCGGCGGTCATCGCGACTGCCGGACCCGTCGCGCGACCGCGATCACGTCGTCGATCGACAGCGCTTGCGCGCCGGGTACTTTCGCGCTGTCGTCGTAGCGACGCAGCCGGACGGCGTCCGGCCACCACGGGTGCGTCGTCCACGCGTCGTCGACGACAGGCCCTCCCTGTCGCCCCAACGTGGCGACCGATTCCGGCGACAGCGTGGCGGCGTACTCCGGTTCGGTGGCGACCAGGAACCGTTTGGCCGCGACGTGCGCGCCGGCCAGCCACCCGCACCGCTCCCCGAAACGGGGTGTCAGCCATTCCCGCGCGACCCGGTCGTGCGCGTGGTGTCCGGGATCGCCGACGAGCGGGCTGCGTGCCAGGTCGTGCAGCGCACTCGCCAACACCAGTTCGTCGTCGGCGCCGTCGGCGATCGCGGGGCCCGCCGACTGCAACGCGTGGTCGAGTTCGTCGACGGCCTCGCCGTCGAACACTCCGCGAAGCGAATTCAACAGCGCAGCAGTCTCTTCCAACACTTCGAAAGCGTCGTTCACGACCGCCAGCGTACACAGATTTCGGTCTGTACCAATTGTTCATCTGCCGTTTCCCGGCAGTCCCCCAGTTGGTCTAGACCAATGATCACGCTGTGTCCCATGCGAATTGCAATTGTGGGTGGAGGGATCCTCGGCACGGCGCACGCCGACGAGGCGATCCGCCGAGGACACGACGTCGTCCATCTCGAACGTGAGCTCGAGGCGCGCGGTGCCACCGTACGCAACTTCGGACTGGTGTGGGTCTCCGGGCGTGCCCAGCACGAACTCGATGCCGCGCTGCGCTCCCGCGAGTTGTGGGCGGACCTGGCCCGACGCGTCCCGGCGATCGGCTTCCGCGCCGCGGGGTCGATCACGTTGTTGCGCACCCCGGAGGAAGTGGCGGTTGCCGAGGACATGGTCGCCCGCACCGACGCCGACGTCCGCGGGTTCACACTGCTCGAACCCGACGCGGTCCTCGCGGTCAACCCGGCGCTGCGGGGCAAGTTCCTGGCCGGACTGCACTGCACGCGGGACGGCGCGGTCGAGTCGAGGATCGCGCTGCCGGCGATCCGCCGCCACCTGGAGGCGTCCGGCCGGTACACCTTCCACGCCGGCACCGAGGCCCGCGAGATCGCCGCCACGCCCGCAGGAGTACGCATCCGCGACGACCACGGCCGCATGTTCGAGGCCGACCTCGTCATCGTGTGCCCCGGCGCCACGCTCGGCGGCCTGGCCCGCGACCTGGCCGGCGACCTGCCGCTGCGCCGGGTACGGCTGCAGATGATGCAGACGGCGTCGCTGGGCGAGGCGCTCACCACCGCGATCGCCGACGGCGACAGCCTGCGCTACTACCCGGCGTTCGCCGGGTCCGCGCTGGACACCCTGCGCGCCGCCCAGCCGCAGGAACCCACGGCCGCCGAGCATCGCATGCAGTTGCTGTGCGTGCAGCGCCTGCACGGGGGCCTGACCATCGGGGACACCCACGAGTACGACGAACCGTTCGACTTCGACGTCGACGAGGCGCCGTACCGGCACCTGACCAGCGTCGTCGAGGAACTGCTCGGCCGCCCGCTGCCGCCGGTCGTCAAGCGCTGGGCCGGCGTCTACAGCCAGTGTCTGGACCCCACCGAACTCGTCCACCGCGCCCAGCCCACCGACGGCGTGTGGGTGGTAGCCGGTCCGGGCGGCCGCGGGATGACTCTCGGCCCCGCCCTGGCCGAACAGACCGCCGACCAGCTGGGCCTGTAGGCCCCGACATCCCAGGAGAGACACCGTGACGACCATCAAGCTCGCCGTCCTCGACATGGCCGGCACCACCGTCGCCGACGACGGCCTCGTGCTCCGCGCGTTCGACGCGGCCGGTGCGGCAGCCGGGCTGTCCGCGTCGGGCCCCGAGGCCGACGCGGCCCGGCAGTACGTGCTCGACACCATGGGCCAGTCCAAGATCGTCGTGTTCCGGGCCCTGTTCGGCGACGAGGACCGCGCCCAGGCCGCCAACCGTGCGTTCGAGACCGAGTACGACCGGCTCGTCGACGAAGGCGGCGCCACCGCGATTCCCGGCGCCGCCGAGGCGATCACCGCGCTGCGCGACGCCGGAGTACGCGTCGCGCTGACCACCGGCTTCAGCCGCACCACACAGGACAAGCTGCTGTCGGCACTCGGCTGGCAGACGCTCGCCGACCTGACGCTCTCCCCGGCGGAGGCCGGACGCGGTCGCCCCTATCCCGACCTGATCCTCACCGCTCTCATGCGCCTCGACGTCGACGACGTGAGAGACGTTGCCGTCCTGGGCGACACCGCCAACGACATCACCAGCGGTCGACGGGCCGGCGCGAGCATCGTCGCCGGCGCCCTCACCGGCGCGCACGACGAGCGGCAACTTCGCGCTGCCGACCCGACACACGTGGTCCCGTCGGTCCGCGAGTTCACCGAGCTCGTGCTCTCCCGCTGAGTTCGTCCCGAGCCTTCCCCGAGTTCTTCCGTCACCGTTCGAATCCCTTACTCAGACAGGACATCCGAATGAGCAGGAACATCAAGCGTTTCCGCGTCGCCGTCGCCGCGGTCGCCATGACCACCGCGGCACTCACCCTCACCGCGTGCGGCGGTACCGGCGCGGCCGCCGGAACCGGCGGCGGGACGGTCACCGTCTACAGCGCCGACGGCCTCGCGAGCTGGTACAAGAGCCAGTTCGCCGCCTTCACCGAGGAGACCGGCATCGCCGTCGACCTCGTCGAGGCCGGTTCCGGTGAGGTCGTCTCCCGTGTGGAGAAGGAGCAGGCCAACCCGCAGGCCGACGTGGTGGTGACGCTGCCGCCCTTCATCCAGAAGGCCGATGCCCAGGGTCTGCTGCAGCCCAGCGGCATCGACACCTCCGCGGTACCAGCCGATGTCCAGGACCCGGCCGGCAAGTACGTCCCCGTCGTCGACAACTACCTGTCGTTCATCGCGAATCCCGGCGCGAATCCGGCGCCGAAGACCTGGACCGACCTGCTCTCCGACCAGTTCAAGGGCAAGTTGCAGTACTCCACCCCCGGGCAGGCCGGTGACGGCACCGCGGTGCTGCTGCTGCTCCAGCAGCTGATGGGCAAGGACGGCGCACTCGACTACCTGACCAAGCTGCAGGCCAACAACGTCGGACCGTCGTCGTCGACCGGCAAGCTGCAGCCGAAGGTGAGCAACGGCGAGCTGCTCGTCGCCAACGGGGACGTCCAGATGAACCTGGCGTCGATCGAGGACGACGGCTCCAAGTTCCAGATCTTCTTCCCGGCCGCCGCGGACGGCAAGCGCACCACCATCGCGCTGCCGTACGTGATGGGCCTGGCGAAGGGCGCGCCGCACTCCGACGAGGCCAAGAAGCTCATGGAGTATCTGCTGTCGGAGAAGGCGCAGAAGACCGTCGCCGACGACGCGCGCGGGGTCTCCGTCCGCACCGATGTCCGCGCGGCCGCCGGCAGCTCCACCGACCCGTCCACGCCCACCGGCCTGGTGAACGGTGTCGAGGTCTGGACCCCGAACTGGAACGACGTCCTCGCCTCCCTGGACGCCGACATCGCCGCCTACCAGAAGGCCACCGGTAACTGACATGCCACGATTCGAGCCCGGGCGGTCCCTCCGCACCACGATCGGCAGGGCACGCGACAGCACGACTCCGGCCGAGGCGTCCCTTCCGGCCATCACGTTCGACCGGGTGAACGTCGCGTACGGACGCGGCCGCGGGGCCACCCGGGCCCTGATCGACTTCAATCTCCGCGTCGCCCGCGGTGAGACCGTCGCGTTGCTGGGGCCGAGCGGGTCGGGCAAGTCCACCGCCCTCAAGGCGCTGGCGGGCTTCACCCGCCCGGTGTCGGGCACGGTCCGCCTCGGCGGCGAGGACGTCACCGACCTGCCGCCGGCCAAGCGCGGGATCGGCGTCGTCGTCCAGTCCTACGCCCTGTTCCCGCACCTGCGGGTCGCCGAGAACGTCGCGTTCGGGCTCCGTGCCCACCGGGTCCCCCGGTCCGAGATCGGCGGGCGCGTGTCCGACGCCCTGGCGATGGTCGGGATGTCGGCGTACGGCAAACGCTTCCCCCGCGAGCTGTCCGGCGGTCAGCAGCAGCGCGTGGCCATCGCCCGCGCGCTGGCGATCCGCCCCAAGGTCCTGCTGCTCGACGAGCCGCTCGCCGCGCTCGACGCCCAGTTGCGCCAGAGCATGCTCACCGAACTGCAGGAGTTGCGGGCGGCACTGCCCGACACGGCGATGCTGTACGTCACGCACGACCAGTCCGAGGCACTGGCGCTCGCCGACCGGATCGCCGTGATGCGCGATGCCCGGCTCGTGGACGTCGACACCACCGAGAACCTGTGGAAGCGACCCCCGAGCAGCTTCACCGCCGCCTTCCTCGGTGGCGCTAACCTGTTGCCGTGCAACGTGACCCGCGTAATCGGAACGTCGGCCCTGGTGTCGGTGGGCGGCACTCCGGTCACCGCGCACGCGCCGCAGCCGGAGATCGGGCGCACCGACTGGGAGTCCGACACCGGCGCGCTGCTGTGCCTGCGTCCACACGCGATCACCCTGACCTCTCCGGCCGAGCGTGGCGCACTGCCCGCCCGGATCGTCGCGAGTGTCTGGCGCGGCGCGTCGACGCGCGTGACGCTCGCACTGCCGAGCCTGCCCGAGACCCCGATCGACGTGGACGTCCCCGGTCACGACGAGCGCGCGGTGGGCACCGAGGTGGGCATGCGGTTCCCCGAACGCGGTGCGGTGCTGGTGCCGGACCCCGGTGCGACCACGGGGGCGGCACGGTGACCGCGCTCCTCGACACCTCCGCCGTCGACGGCGCCCCGACCCGACCCGACCCGTCACGCCGCCGGTCCGGGCTCTGGGTGCTCCCCCCGCTCCTGCTCGTCGTCGGGTTCGCGGTGTACCCGATGGCGCGCGTGCTGGCGGAGTCGACCGTCACCGACACCGGCCGTGGCTGGTCCACGTGGTCCCGGGTGCTCGGGTCGGCGTCGTTCCGGAACGCGTTGTGGCGCACCGTCGAGGTCGCGGTGGCATCCACCCTGGGTTGCCTCGTCCTCGGCACGTTCGTCGCGCTCGTCCTGGCGTTCGTTCCGTTCCCGGGCTCGAAGGTGGTGGGCCGGACGATCGACACGATTCTGTCGCTGCCGTCCTTCCTCGTCACGCTCGCGTTCACGTTCCTCTACGGCACCGCGGGTGCGGTCAACGCGCTCGTCACCCGGATCACCGGCGCGGAGCGGGGGCCGCTGAACTTCCTCAACACCCCGCTCGGTGTGATCGCCGCCGAGATCACGTTCTTCACGCCGTTCGTGATGCGACCCCTGCTGGCCGCGTTCTCCCAGATCCCGCGGGACCAGCTCGACGTCGCCGCGAGCCTCGGCGCGTCGCCGTTGCGGGTGCTGCGGCAGGTGGTGCTGCCCGAGGCGTGGCCGGCTATGGTGGCCGGCGGGTCGTTGGTGCTGCTGTTGACGCTCAACGAGTTCGGCATCGTGCTGTTCACCGGGGCCAAGGATGTCATGACGCTGCCGGTGCTGATCTACACGCACGGCATCGTCACGTTCGATCTGCCTGGGGCCGCCGTGATCGCGACCGTGCAGGTCGCGCTGTCGCTGGCGCTGTACGGCGGTTACCGATTCCTGTTCGCCCGACTGATGGGAGGCAGCCGTGCTGCTGTGGACCCGACGCGCTAGATATCTGACGCTCACGTTCTTCGCCGCGGTGGTCGCGATCGTGTTCGTCGCGCCCATCGCCACCGTGATCGCGGCCGCGCTCGCCGGCGCTTGGAACGGTCCACTGCCGTCCGATCTCGGCACGGAGAATCTGTCGGCGGCGCTGTCCGACGACAATCTCGCCAGTATGGTCGTCAGCCTACAGACCGCCGTCATCGCCGGCGGCCTGGCGTTGGTCGTGGGAACCTGGGCGGCGCTCGCCGCGCGGGAGGCGCCTCCGTGGCTGCGCAAGGTCACCGACGCGATCTTTCACCTGCCCGTCGCGCTGCCCTCGGTGGCGATCGGTCTGGGCCTGCTCATCGCGTTCAACGAGCGGCCGGTGCTGCTCGGTGGCACCAAGTGGATCGTGATCCTCGCGCACGCCGTGCTGGTGCTGGCCTTCGCGTTCAGCGCAGTCTCCGCAGCCCTGGACCGTGTGGACCCCGCGTACCGGCAGGCCGCCGAATCCCTCGGCGCCGGCCCGGCCCGGGTGCTGCTGCGGATCACGCTGCCGCTGCTGGTGCCGGCGCTCGGGGCGGCGGCCGGACTGTCGGTGGCGCTGTCGATGGGCGAACTGGGCGCCACGGTCATGGTGTACCCGGCCACCTGGAAGACGTTGCCGGTGACCATCTTCGGGCTCACCGATCGCGGTCAGGTGTTCCAAGCCGCGGCGAACACCACGCTGCTACTCCTGGTCACCCTCCTGGCGCTGTTGGCACTCGGACGGATCCGGGGCCGCGGCGCCGCGCGCTGACCGCACTGACGCACAATGTCCCCATGCCCGGTTCCGTCGGCAGATCGGCCCGTGCGTCGGATTACGTCGACCACGGCGAATCCATCACCCGCTCGACCATGTTCCCGCGACGGAACCCCGGGACGAAGTGCTCGAGGACGTCGGCGTTCACCGTTCCGTACGTGGTGTCGGGCCGGCCGACGAGACCCTCGTGGAGGGTCCGCAGGAACTCCCGCTTGAAATCGCCACGCGGGTGGACCGCGGTGATCTCCTCCACCGCGTCGGACGGTAGGTCGGGGAGGCCGGCACCGACCGCGTCGGTGAGCACGCCCAGCTGGGTGACGGCGATCTCGGGCCCCATCCGACGCGGGACCTCCGGGGTGGTGTGCAGCGCCACGGCGGTCCAGACGACGTCGGCGGCGGCCGCGGAGAAGCCCTGCTCGAGGAGGAAGCGGCGAGCATGGTCGGCCCCGTCGACCTCGAAGCGCTGCGCCGCGTCCGAGGACGGAACGAGCAGCCCGAGGTCGTGGAACATCGCCGCGAGATACAGCAGCTCCGGATCGGGTTGCAGGTCCAGCCGGCGACCGAGCAGCGTGCCCAGCAGGAATACGCGGCGTGAGTGGTGGAAGAGCAGCGGCGGTGTGGCTTCGACGAGTCGGGTCGCTTCCGCGGCGGCCCTCGTGTCGGGGATCTCGACGCCCGCAATGATGTCGGTCATGGGCGGTTCGCCTCCTGATCGGCGTGCCGGGTCGGTGGTTGCGGCTTTCGCGAACCCCTCACTTTCCGCTGTAGACCGGGAAGACGCTGTGCTCGCCGTAATCCTGCGCGCGCAGATCACGAAGCGCCGCCATGTCGTCCTCCGAGATGACGAAGTCGACCTCGGCGTTGCTGCGCATGTGCTCCGGGTTCGCGGTCTTCGGAAGCGACACCGTGCCCAACTGCAGGGTGTAGCGGATGCACAACTGCGGGACGGTCACGGCGTACTTCTCGGCCATCGCCTGCACGGCCGGGTTCTTCAGGATTTCTCCGTGCGCGATGGGCGAATAGGCCTCCACGACGATGTTCTCGGTCCTGCAGTAGTCGATGAGCTCGGTCGGGGTGTTGCCGGTGTGGACGAGCAACTGGTTCACATGCGGGGCGACCGTGCACGAGCCGAGGACGTTCTCCAGATCGTGCTGCTCGAAGTTCGAGACGCCGATGGCCCGGACCTTCCCGGATTCGAAGGCGTCCTCGAGTGCACGCCAGGCGGCCCGGTTGCCCTCGGCGTAGTCGCCGCCGCGGAAGTCGTCCCACGGCTGCGGGCTGTGGATCAGCAGCAGGTCGACGTAGTCGAGCCCCAGCGTGGTGAGCGACCCGTCGATCGCCGCGACCGCGCCGTCGTAGTCCTTGATCTCCGCGGCGAGCTTCGTGGACACGAACAGGTCGCCGCGGGGGATCCCGGACGTCCGGACACCCTCACCGACTCCGCGCTCGTTGCCATAGGCCTGCGCGGTGTCGATGTTGCGGTAGCCGATCTCGACGGCCTCGCGCACCGCCTGGGCCGCCGAGCCGTCGTCGATGAACCAGGTGCCGAGGCCGAGCTTCGGGATCTCGACGCCGTTGGACAAGGTGTAGCGCTCGTTCAGAATGGTCATGCGTTCACTTCCTTCCGGGAGGTCAGGCCTTCTCGATCGAGGGGAAGCGCTCCGGTTGCGCGAGTGCTCATGACTCAACGGTCGCTCACTCCGGCGTCCGATGCCAGGCCCTGTCGGTACCCCCTCCCGGCCGAACCCCCGGGATGCGGTTGTGGACGGGCGGACAGCAGCCAGTGCAGGCGGGGTCGACAACGCCCGAGCGCCCGCCCCCACGATCGGGAGCGGGCGCTCGGACTCGGGTCGGTGACTCCGGTAAATCACTTCCCCTGGCGCAGGATGTACCGCTGTACCTTGCCGCTGGGGGTCTTCGGCAGGTGCGGGACGAAGTGCACCGACCGCGGGTAGGCGTGCGCGGCGAACTTCTTCTTCACCAGCTGCTGCAGTTCCTTCTTGAGCTCGTCGGTGCCCTCGACGCCGGACCGCAGCACCACGAACGCCTCGAGCACCTCACCGCGCAGCTCGTCCGGCATGCCGACCACCGCGGCCTCGACGACGTCGTCGTGCATCACCAGCACGCTCTCCACGTCGAACGGCCCGATGCGGTATCCGGCCATGATGATGACGTCGTCGTCGCGGGACGAGAAGAAGAAGCGGCCGTCCTCGTCGGTCTGGCCGGCGTCGCCGGTGATGTACCAGCGGCCGTCGGGCGTGAAGCGCGCCGCGGTCTTCTCGGGGGCATCGCTGTAGCCGGTGAACCACATCAACGGGCTGGCGGTGGTGTCGATCGCGACCCGGCCGGGGGTGTTCGGGGGCGCGACCTCGTCGGAGTCGTCCGAGAGGACCGCACAGCTCCAGCCCGGCAGCGGTCGGCCCATCGAGCCGGCTACCACGTCCTCGCGCAGGCCGTCCGCCCAGGCGTTGATGATGAACATGCCGTGCTCGGTCTGCCCGTACTGGTCACGAACGGTCACGCCGAGTTCGGTCTCCGACCACGCGATCACGTCCGGGGTCAGCGGCTCGCCCGCCGAGGATGCGCGGCGCAGCTTCACCGATTCCGGCACCGGAGCCTCGTCCGCGCGCAGGCTGCGGTACACCGTGGGGGCGGCGGCGAAGTTGGTGACACCGAAGCGCTCCATCACCTGCCACGTCAGCGGCGCGGAGAAGCCCGCGTGCAGCAGGATGCTGCGGATGCCGGACGCCATCGGCCCGAGCAGCGCGTAGTACAGCCCGTACGCCCAGCCGGGGTCGGCGGCGTTCCAGAAGACGTCGTCCTCGCGGACGTCGAGGCCCCACTCGATGTAGGAGCGGAACGCCGCGAGCGCCCGGATCGGGACCGGGACGCCCTTGGGGGTGCCCGTCGTGCCGCTGGTGAACAAGCGCACGATGGGCGCGTCACCGCCGAGCGCCACCGCGGCGCCGCGCGGGTCGTCGCCCGAGTGCTGCGCGAGCAGGTCGGCGAAGCGCAGCGCGCCCTCGCGCTCGCCCGCGACGACCACCTGCCACGACGCGTCCGCGGGCATGTCCTCACCCGGGGCCAGCTTGTCGAGCTGGTTCTCGTCCGCCACCACGACCTTCGCGCCGCTGGCCTCGAGCCGGAACGCGATGGCCGGCGGCGCGAACGCGGTGAACAGCGGGACGTGGACGGCGCCGCGGCGCCAGATGCCCAGCAGCGCGACGACGAGATCGGCCGACTTGCCCATCAGGGTGGCCACACAGTCCCCCGGCTCGACGCCGAGATCGGCGAGGGCCGCCGCGAAACGCGTGGACTGCTCCCGCAACCAGCCGAACGTCAGATCGGTCGACGACAGATCGGATTCGACGACGGTGAACGCCACCGCGTCGGCCGGATGCCGGTCGCACAGCAACTCCGCGGCGCACGCGTCCGGAGTCTCGTACTGCGCCAAGAGCTCACGCACACGGGTGCTGGTGTCGACGGTCATCGTCACTCCTCGTCCTCGGGGCCCGTGTTCACCGCCGGGCCGTCGTTCGACCTATGCTCCAAGTCACAGCCTCGACCCACTACCCCCGGAAAGGGGTGAAGAGGATGCCGACCGAGAACGCGGCCCTGCTTCGACCACGCGACCGCGACGCACTGCGCACCGAGCTACGCAAAGTCGCCGCCGCGGGCATCGTGCCCGTCGTGTTCGGCGGCGAAGTCCAGGACCGCACCCTCCATCTCGGCGAGTTCGTCGGCACCGTCACCGACGGCCTGCGCGGCCTCGCGGTCCGCGAACGGTCGGGCCTGGGGGGACGGGTCGTCGAGCAGAAGAATCCGATCGTGGTCAACGACTACCGCCGCGACCACACCATCACCCACCACTACGACCGGCCCGTGCTGGCGGAGGGGTTGCGGTCGGTGCTCGCCGTCCCCGTCGTGGTGCAGGGCCGCTCCCGAGCGGTGATGTACGCCGCCGTCCGGGACGAGACCCCACTGGGCGACCGGCTCACCGACGTCATGATGCAGGCGGGTCGGCGCCTCGCGAACGAGATCGCGATCCGCGACGAGGTGGATCGTCGGGTGCACCTGCTCGACGCCGCGGCCGCGGACCGCTCCGTGCATTCGGCGGCGGACACCGAGGAGATCCGCGATGTCCACGCCGAACTGCGCAGCCTGGCACAGACCGTGGACGATCCCGAACTGCAGGAGAGACTCCGCACGCTCTCGGGCCGGCTCGCGAGCGTCGGATCCGCGGACCGCTCGCGCCCGACGCCCGCGGTCACGCTCTCGCCCCGCGAGGTCGACGTGCTGAGCCACGCGGCGCTCGGCTGCTCCAACGTCGTGATCGCCGAACGACTTTCGGTCAAGCCCGAGACCGTCAAGAGTTACCTGCGCAGCGCCATGAGCAAGCTGGACGCCCACTCGCGGCGCGAGGCCGTGGTGGCCGCGCGCCGGCTGGGACTACTGCCGTGAGCTGACCGTCCGCCCGATTTCTGGAACACGTTCCAGTGCTGTGCCATACTCGCGGCCATGGCCGAGACCCCCACCGCCGCGCCCGTCGTGACCCGGATCGCCGCCGCGCAGGAACTGCTCGACGTCGTGCTTGCCTCCCCCGCCGCGGTGGCCGTCCACGACAGGAACGCCTGGCTGGACCTGTTCGCGACCCGGCACGTCGTCGAGGACCCAGTGGGCGGCCGGCCCGTCCTGGGCGGCTTGTACGACCGGCGCAGCCACATGCGCGGCGGCGCACCGCTGGCGCGTTTCTGGGACACGTTCATCGCCCCGAACGACATCCGTTTCCACGTCGAGCACGACGACATCGTCCACGGTCTCGACGTGGTGCGCGACGTGACGATCGAGACCCAGCTGGGCGGCGGAGTGGTGGCGAAGGCGCCCATGCACCTGCTGTACGAGACCACGCTGGACGAGGGCGCGCCCCGAATCCGGCGGATCGCGGCGCACTGGGAGGTCGCGCCGATGTTCGCGCAGGTCGCCGGGGTGGACCGCGCGAAACTCGGGGTGGCAGCAGCAATGAGCGCACGCATGCTGAGGCTGCAGGGGCTGGGCGGGTCGCTGGCGTTCGGGCTGGCGGTCCGCAGCGTCGGTGAGCGCGGCAAGCAGGCCGTGCGTCGGCTGATCGCCGACGGCCGGCGCGGGGACCCCGCGGCTCTGAAGTTACTGGGCGGACGGGTCGTCGAGAACGTCACCAAACTCATCGCTGCCGGGGACGCCGTCACCGCCACGTGCACCGTCGACGGCGCGCACGCGGTGCTGTTCTGCTACCTGGACCGGAAGACGATGCGTGTCGTGCGGCCGGTCGTGTACTCGTGATCAGCCGATGCCGCCGCTGAACGCGTCGATCATGTTCATCACGGCGGGGCCGAGCAGCACGATGAACAGCGTCGGCATGATGCACAGCAGCAGCGGGAAGATCACCTTCACCGGCAACTGCATCGCCTTCTCCTCGGCGCGCTGACGCCGCTTGAGTCGCATCTCCCCGGCCTGCGTGCGCAGGACGTCGGCGATCGCGACGCCGTACTCGTCGGCCTGGATCACCGCGCGCAGGAAGCGGCGCAGGTTCGGCGCGTCGGTGCGGGCGGCGAGGTCCAGATACGCGACACGGCGCGACTGCCCCATCTGGATGTCCTGCAGGGTGCGGACGAATTCCTCGGCCAGCGGCCCCTTCCCGTTCGTCGCGGCGCGGGCCATGGCCGCTTCGAAGCCCAGCCCCGCCTCCACCGCGATGGTCATCTGGTCGAGAGTGTCGGCCAGAGCGACGTCGATCTTCTGCTGCCGCTCCTGACCCCGGCTGTGCAGCAACAACTCCGGGGTGAAGTACGCCACCACGACCACGACCACCGCGAGGACTATGCGCAGCGCACTCGGGTCCGGCAGCGCGAACAGTAGCCCCAGCGTGCCGAATACCCCGACGAGCACGAGTTTTCCGGCGGCCAGCTTCTCCACCGGCCACGCCGGCGGCCGGCCGGCGAGTGAGAGCAGCCGGTCCAGGCGGGCCATGGTGCCCGGCGTCGTCAGGCGCCGCACGAGCGGGAGCGGCGCCGGCGCACCGACGGAGGGACCCCCGGCGTACGCGACGTCGAGGCCGGCGGTGAGGTTGTCGAGGACCGGACGGCGCTGCGGGTCCCGGGCCCCCACGAGGGCCCAGAGCAGCAGCGGCACAGCGACGCCCACGGCTGCGGCGGCGGCGAGAACGACCAGTGGGGTCATGTGAACCTCCGTCAGAACTTCAGGTCGACGAGTTTGCGCAGCCACAGCGCGCCGGCGGTGAGCAGCACCAGGCAGGCGCCGATGAGCGCGTACCCGACGGGCCCCGCGGTGAACGGAGCGAGGTAGCCGGGATTGGACACGAGCAGGAAGCCGGCGATGCCGAACGGCAGCGCCATGAGCACGTACGCCGACAACTTGCCCTCCGCCGCCAACGCCTTGACCTGCCGACGGATCTGGTTGCGTTCGCGGATGGTGTGGCCGATCTGATCGAGCACCTCGGCCAGGTCACCGCCCACCTCCCGGTGGATCGCGATCGCCTGCGCGATCCAGTCGAAGTCCTCGCTGCGCATCCGTCGGGCGACGTCGGCGAGCGAGTCGCCGAGGTCGCGGCCCACCCGGGTCTCGTTCACCACCCGCGCGAACTCCTCGGCGGTGGGTGCGTCCGCCTCGCGGGCCACCGCGTCCAGCGCGCGGAGCAGGCTGTGCCCGGCCCGCAGGTTGCTGGCCAACAGCTGCACGGAGTCGTCCAACTGATCGGCGAACGCGGAGCGGCGACGCCCGGCCAGGACCCCGAGGTACAACCGCGACGACGCGGCCGTCACCGCGCCGAGCAGAACCGCCACGAGGACGCCGGACAGCAACAGGCCGACGGCCGCGATCGTCACCGCCGCCGCACCCACCAACGTGATGAAGTCCCCCGGCCGCATCTTCAGCCCGGCGTCCTGCAACGCCTGCGTACGGGCGGCCATCCGCCCCCGCCGGCGCAGGTTGTGGTCGATCCACTGCACGAGACGTTCGGCGACGTGATGGAGCACCGAGTCCTCGCCCGGACCGCGGCCGCGGCGTTCGGCGGAGATCGGCGGGGCGGCCCTGCCGACGGCGAGCACCGCCGCGGCGAGCGCGAGGTACACCGCGACCAAGCCCAGTCCCAACCCGTTGCGGGTGGTCCAGAACCCCTCGGCGGCCGCCCTGTCCGGCATCACCGCGGGCGCCGATTTCGGCAGTGTCACCGGGAACGGCGCACTGACCCGCCGGTCCGCGCCGCTGTGCACGCTCACCACCACCTCGGTGTCGCCGCCGGCGTCGGAGCGGTAGCGGACCACGTACAGGTTGCCGAGAGCCCGCGCCACCGAGCGGTAGATCGCGCCGAGCGCCGCGGTGTCGTCGGCGGTCGCGTACTGGCCCCGCGCCTCGCGGGAGAGCTGCTGCAACACGCCCGCATCGGTCTCGGGCGTGGACATCTGCACCGTGTAGAGCGACACGTGCGCGGCGTTCAGCACCGCCGGCACGTCGGTCATCGCGTGTGCGCTGGACGTGTCCGCGCCGTCCGTGAGGAGCACGAGGATGCTGTGGGGGGCCGTGCCCCGGTCGAGCATCGCGGCGGCGGTCACGACGGAGTCGGCGATCGCGCTGCTGCCGCCGGCCCGCAGGCCGTCGATGCGGCGGATCAGGTCCGCCGTGTCCGTCGTCAGTTCCGAGACCACCTGCGGCGCAGAGGAGATTGCGACGAGCCCGATGTGGGAGCCGGACGGCGCCTGCCGCACGAAGTCCGCTGCGGCCCGGCGGACGTCGTCGAACGCGGATCCCGTCATCCCACCCGAGACATCGATCGCCAGCACGATGTCCTGCTCGGCACCGGACTGTTGGCGGACCGTCGTCTCGCGGGGCAGACCGGCCTCGACGAGCGCGAACGTGCCCGCGTCGACCGGCTCCCCCGCGGGGCCGGGCGGGGCCAGCACCGACACCTCCACGTCCGGGAAGGCGCTCGTGTCGGCCGCGACGACCTGCACGGCGCCGGGATCGGGCGTGAGGACATCGGCGCCCGCGGCCGAACCTCCCAGCCCCGCCCCGAGGGCGAGCACGAGCGCCACCACGGCCCGCTTCATGCCCGCCCCCGGTACGGGTCCCCCGCCCCGAAGACACTCGGGGACAGCGTGATACCGAGATCCCGGAACTTGTCGGTGAACCGCGGCCGGACACCGGTGGGCAGCGGTTTCCCGAGAAATCGTCCGCGCGCGTCGACGCCGGCGCCGTAGTCGAACAGGAACGCGTCCTGCAGCGTGACGATATCGCCCTCCATGCCCTGCACCTCCGTCACGTGCGTGACCCGGCGGGTACCGTCGCGCATGCGCGCGAGCTGGACGATCACGTCGACCGCGGACGCGATCTGCTCTCGGATCGCCCGCAGCGGCAGATCCATGCCGGCCATCAGCACCAGCGTCTCGAGCCGGGCGATCGCGTCGCGGGGCGAGTTCGCGTGCACGGTGGACAGCGACCCGTCGTGACCGGTGTTCATCGCCTGGAGCATGTCGAGGCTCTCCCCACCTCGGCACTCCCCGACCACGATGCGGTCCGGACGCATCCGCAGCGAGTTGCGCACGAGATCGCGGATGGTCACCGCCCCCTTGCCCTCGATGTTGGGCGGACGGCTCTCGAGCCGGACGACGTGGTCCTGCTGCAGCTGCAACTCCACCGCATCCTCGATCGTGACGATCCGCTCCCCCTCCGGGATGAACGACGACAGGACGTTGAGCAGCGTCGTCTTACCGGTACCGGTGCCGCCCGAGACGATCACGTTGAGTCGGGCCTGGACGCACGCGTCGAGCAACTCCGCCATCTCGGGCGACAGCGTTCCGAACGCGATGAGGTCGTGCACCTGGAACGGGTCCTTGGAGAACTTGCGGATGGTGAGCGAGGAGCCGTTGAACGCCAGCGGCGGGATCACCGCGTTGACCCGGGAGCCGTCCGCAAGACGGGCGTCGACCAGTGGCGACGACTCGTCGATCCGGCGGCCCACCGCCGAGACGATGCGCTCGATCACCCGGCGCAGGTGTGCCTCGTCCGCGAACCGCGCCGCGCTGCGGGTCAGGATGCCGTCGCGTTCGACGTAGACCATGTCGTGGCTGTTGACCATGATCTCGGTGACCGACGGATCGTCGAGCAGACGCTGCAGCGGTCCGTGCCCGAGGACCTCGTCGCCCACCTCGCGCAGCAGCCGGCGACGTTCGTCCGGGGTGAGCGGCGTCGTCTCGTGCTCGACGATGTCGGCCAGTTCCTCACGCACGAGAGTGTGCAGCTGTTCCTCGCTGAGCGACGGGTCGTTGAGCCGCGCACCGATGCGGGTGTACATGGCGGCGCTGGCCCGATCCTTGAGTTCGGCGAGCGCATCGGCCGGTGGGGGCGGTGGTTTCGGTTTGGCGGCGTTGCCGGGCACGACGGCCGTCGGCGCGGACGGCTCCCGGACGGCCCCGAGACGCTGGGACAGCTTCACTTGACCGCCACCGCCTCCCGGGCACGATGCCGCGCACCCTTCTCCTTCGCCGGGCTCGCGGGCCGACCGACCCGACCGACCCGACCGACCAGTCGCCACAGTTCCTTCGCCGCGCGGTCACGGCTGGGGTTCTGCAGCAGCGGAACACCCCGATTGGTCGACAGCGCAACCGCTCTGGACCGGCGAAGCACGACGTCCGCGGGCAGCCCGATCGTGTTCTGGACGTCCTGCACCGAGAGGCCGTCCCGGCCGTCGGCGAAGTTGAGCACGACGTGTCGGTTCGCCTGCCTCAGGTCGAGGTCGGCGAGCAGCTGGAGTTCCTTGTGCATCCCGCGCACACTCGGCACGTCCATCCCCGACACGAGCACCACGTCGGTCGCGAGATCGAGCGCGGCGAGCGTGTGCTCGAGCAGACCCGGGGCGGTGTCGACCACGACGTACCGGAACTCCGCCGCCAACTGGGTCAACAGCGTCGTCACCTGGTCGCCGGTGACGCCGTCCCCGGCGGCCGGGGAGTCCGACCCGCACAGTGCGTGCAGCCCGGTCGCATGTGGTGTCAGGACCGTCTTGAGGACGATCGAATCCCGGCTGGCAGCGCCGGCGACCGCGTCGGTGAGGTTGTGCTCGGGCACGAGTTGCAGCGCACTGGCCACGTCGCCGAACTGCACGTCGAGGTCGACCAGGACCGTGGACTGCGGTGCGGACGCCGCCAGCCCGACCGCCAGATTGGTCGCCACCGTGGTCTTGCCGGTCCCACCCTTCGGTGACGCCACGACGATGACCCGGGCCTGCGCCTGCCGCGGCTGCGCCGGCCCATCGGCGTTCCGTCGCCGGGCCGCGGCCGCGTGGGCGCCGCGTTCGAGCACCACCCGGATGTCGGGGATGTCGGCGTCGGGCGACAGGACGTCGCGCACCCCGGCGCGCATCGCGGCGAGCCACACGTCCGTGCCGGCGTCGCGCGCGAGGACGACGGTCGTGCCGGGCGCGGAGTGGTCGAGCCGGGTGGCGAGCGAAAGCCCTTCGGCCACCGGGACGTCGGGGCCCAGCACCAGCACCGCCGGTTGTTCGGTCACGCCCGACGCGACGAGTTGGGCGGGGCCCGCCGGCACCGGACTCGGCGGTAGCACCAGCAGGTTGCCGTCCGACGCGTGATGGACCCGACGGGCGAAGTCGTCGCGCGCGGTCAGCAGCACTGTGCGGGTCATTTGTACACACTCCCCGAGTTGACGACGGACGAGCCGGCTTCGTTCGCGCCGAGCGGCTCCTTGGACAGCCAGATCGTGCCGTGTTCGGCGGCGTAGACGATTCGTTCCGCCATCGGGACGTCGACCGCCAACGACACCAGAAACGCCTCGGTCGGCGCCGGTCCGGGCGTGGAAGCCTCTGCGCCCTCGGCACGCTCGGCCGCCGGGGCGACGGCGCCCTGTACGCGAGTGACCCGAACCTTCTGGAACTTCAGGTGGGTCTCGTAGTCCTTCACCGGCGGGGTGAAGGACATGAAGACACCGACGGTGTCGCCCGGGGCGACATCACCGCCGAGTGCACGTCGGGGTTCGAGTTGGATCGTCACTTCCTGCATACCCTCCGGGATGGCGCCCTGCCCCTGCTCGCGGGCCGTCGCGGGGTCCGCGAACCGGGCCGGAACCAGCTGTTCTCCCGGCAGGATGTCGACGAGCGCGACCTGGCCGGACAGCTGATCGAGAGTCGTCACCCGGTCGGGCAGCGCGGCGAGTTGCGGGAGTTGCTTGACGGCGACCATCCCGACCAGGGCCTTCGCCGGGGTGCCCGGAGGAATCGTCTGCGTCGCGACGAGGACGTCGACGGTGCGCGTGCCCGCCAGCGCCCGGGCGTCCGCGCCGCGCACGTACGCGACGAGGGCGAGCGTCCCGCCCACGGCGAGAACTACGGCCAGAACGGCCGCAACGATGCGACTTCTCACAGATGCACTCCTAGCCGAGCAGATTGACGATCGTGACTCCGAAATCCTCTCCGCCCATCTCCATGTCGGTCTCGAGGCTCACGGTCTCGACGAACCTCCCGATCACCCCGCGGCAGTTGCCGGTGCAGGAGAGCGCGCCGTGAATATTGTTCCGCCAGTTGTATTCCGGATTGCCGCTGAAGCGGTAACCCTCGATCTTGAAGGCCGCGAAGCCGACGACGTGGAACCAGCCACCACCGCCCCCGCCGCCGGCGACGTCGTAGATGGGCAGCAGAGCGACGGCGCCCCGTAGCTTCTCGATCTCGGATTTGCACGCCGACGGGATGTTGTTGCCGTTGTCGCCGGGGGTCGCGTACACCGACGTGCTGATGATCGCGGCACAACCACCGTCGGCGCCGCGAAGCCACCCGAAGTTGCCGGGAACGACGTTGCCGCTGACGCCGTTGCACCGCGGCGCCGTGGTGTTGTACGCGACGAGGATCTTCACGCCCGGGGTGGTGAAGTGGCACCTGTGGAACGTGAGCGGCAGGGTCGCGGTGCCCGCCAGCGGGTAACCGCATCCCGCCGTGGCCGTCGCGGCGATCTGCGTCCGATCGTGTCCGAGCACCGGCGCGAAGAGGTTGCGACGACCGAGTTCACCGTCACTGTCGAGCGCGGTGGCGGTCGCGGTCACCCTGCGGCGCCCGGCGTCGACGACCGCGGACCCGCGAGCGCCACCGTCGTTCACATTCGCCTTGGCCCAGGCGTCCGCCGCACCCGTGCCGTTAGTGGTGTTCTTGCACAACGTTTCCTGGGCTATCGCCAGTGCCGCCGCATCGGCGCCGTTCTGGAGCTGACGCTTCTCGACAAAGTTCGCGCCGACGTCGACGGAGATCGCTGCGAACCCGAGCAGCGCCACCATGAGGATGGCGACGACGACCGCAACCGCGCCCGCTTCTCCGTCACGGCTGCCGCTCATCCACCGCATCGCATGACCCCCTTGCCGGTCAGCGTGAGGTTTCCCGGGAAGAGCCCGGTGAGGTAGTCGACCGGGTACCGGATCGTCACAGTGACGGCGGCGCCGGCCGGACACGTCGTTGCCGAGCACGTGCCCGCAGTGCCGGTGCTGATGCAGATCTGCGAGTCCACGATCGCCGGGTTGAACGCTCCGGCCTGCTTGGTGGCGGTCTTCGCGGCGGCAACGTTCTCACTGATCGCCATCACCCGAACACCCTCGCGCGCAGCGGCACTCAGCGAGTTCTGGATGTTGTAGGCCCGCCCGAACTCGATGATCCCGAGCACGAGCAGGAGCAGAACCGGCACCACCAGGGCGAACTCGACGGCGGCGGCACCGGAATCCGAACGGAATCGGCGCATGGGAGTCCTAGCAGATCGACGGACGGCACAGAGATGGCCGCGCAGCGACCTCAAAAAGCCGAGGCCGCTGCGCAGACATGGACGGATCGCGCTATTGGGCGCCACCACCCGCGCCAGCCGGCAGTGCGTCCTCAACACCTCCGAACATGTCGTTAAGGGTGCCTCCCAACGCAAGGACTGTTCCGATGATCACCACCGCGATCAATCCGACCATCAGGCCGTACTCGACGGCCGTGGCGCCGCGGTCTTCTCGGGTCAGACGATCCTTGGCGTCCAAGCCCATGAGGTACAGGTTGGCAAAGAAGAGGTTCATGGAGAGCTCCTGATTTGGTAGGGGAGAAGATCTCTGTCGAACTGTGAAGTGGCTCACCCGAATGGGTAACCTGATCGGCAACAGTAGGTCCCATTCATCCCTACTGGACGGCCTTCCAGATAACGTTTTCATCACGAAAACGGCTCTGGCGTAACACGCCGAACTGGTCTAAGCTTCAACAGCTTTGATGCGAGATCTGTTGCGCGCCAATCACATTTCTTTCAGAACCTGAACAGATCAGCCAATCGACCAGTCGATTCACTGGACCGCACCGACCGGAGAGAGAACAAACTGTCAGCAAAGAGGCACCCAAGATGAACCCCACGATGTGGGTCGCGAACGCGGCCGTCGGACTGCTCGCAGGCATCGCCGCAAACGTCGCACTCGAGCGTGTCGGTCGCGAGAGCGCGCCACCGGGTCCCGACGAATCCGCCGGCCCGCAAGCGTCTTCCGGCAACTCCCCCACCCCACCGACACCGCTGCCGCTCGAGCGTGCCCGGCGCAGCACCGGCTCCCGCCTGCTGGTCGGCCTCACGGCCGCAGTGCTGTCCCTGGCCGTCGTGGCTCGCCTCGCGGATCTCGAACTGCTTGCGGCGGCACCGGCATACCTGTGGTTCGCCGCAGTCGGATCCGCCTTGACGGTCATCGACGTCGAGTGCAAGCGGCTGCCGAACGTCCTGGTCGTACCGTCGTATCCGATCGTCTTCGCTTGTCTCACAGTAGCTTCCGCGATTACGGGCGAGTGGCCCGCGCTGGGGCGGGCGGCGGTGGGTGCGGCAGTGCTGTTCGTCTTCTACCTCGTGCTGGCGCTGATCCATCCCGCCGGGATGGGGTTCGGCGACGTGAAGTTGGCGGGCGTGATCGGCGCGCTGCTCGCCTATCTCTCCTACGGGGTCCTCGTGGTCGGCGCGCTGCAGGCGTTCGTGCTCGCCGCGGTGGCGGGGGTGGCGCTTCTGCTCACTCGCCGCGGGCGGCTCGGGACCACGATTCCGTTCGGGCCGTACATGATCGGTGCCGCGTTCGCCGCGGTCCTGGGGGCGGATGCCCTCGTGGACGCGTACCTGCAGTGGTCGGGCGCGGCCTGACCGCGTCAGTCGAGCAGCACGGTCGCGAAGGTGGCGACCTGGGTGAAGCCCACACGGTCGTACGCACGCCGCGCGCGCTCGTTGAAACTGTTGACGTACAGACTGGGCGTCCGGCCGAGTGCGCTCACGGCGGCCGCCACGGCCGCGGTACCACCGCTGCCGAGACCCTCACCGCGCCGCGCGGGATCGACCCACACGCCCTGGATCTGCCCCACCGTCGCCGACATCGAGCCCACCTCGGCCTTGTAGACCACTTCCCCACCCTCGAAGCGCGCCCAGGCCCGGCCGGCCGCGATCAGGTTCGCCACGCGGCGCCGGTAACTGCGGCCACCGTCGTTGGCGCGCGGGTCGATGCCGACCTCCTCGATGAACATCGCCACCGCCGCCGGCAGGTACGCGTCGAGCTCGTCCATCCGCACCTGCCGCACCCGCGGATCGGGGCGGACCGCCGCATCGCCGCGCAGCACCAGCAACGGTTGCTCCGAGCGGACCTCGCGCGGAGTGCCCCACTCCGTCTCGAGCATCTCCCACAGCGGCATCGTGAGTTCCGCGCGCCCGACGAGCGACGAGCACATCCGGGGGAACCGGCTGGCACGGTCGGCGAACGAGCGCAGGTCGTCGACGTCGCCCAGCAGCGGAATGAGGTTGGCGCCGGCGAAGCACAGCGACTCCGTCGGCCCGCCCCGGCTCCACATCTCGCCCTGCAGCGCCCGCGGGTCCAGACCGGACTGCTGGACGCGCGCCGCGACCATGCAGGCCGCGACCGGATCGGACTCGAGCACGCGCAGAACCTGGGCGGTGTCCCGACCACCCAGTTGCCGCGCTCCGAGGAGCTTGAGCACTGACGCACCCCCTTGTGCCAACTGCTCGGCGTGAAGTCTGTCAGCGTCGAGCTGTCAGTGCCGGATCTCGGAACCACATTGCCATGAACGGGCTCCGAGGTGGGCAGATTCAGCCGACGGTCACCACCGGCGCGCCGCTCGTCTCGCCGCCGTCCATCTCGTCGGCGATGCGCATCGCCTCCTCGATGAGCGTCTCGACGATCTGCGCCTCCGGCACGGTCTTGATGACCTTGCCCTTGACGAAGATCTGGCCCTTGCCGTTGCCGGACGCCACACCGAGGTCGGCCTCGCGGGCCTCACCGGGCCCGTTGACGACGCAACCCATGACCGCGACGCGCAGCGGCACCTCCATGCCCTCGAGCCCGGCGGTCACCTCGTTCGCGAGGGTGTAGACGTCGACCTGGGCGCGGCCGCAGGACGGGCAGGACACGATCTCGAGCTTGCGGGGCCGCAGGTTGAGCGACTGCAGGATCTGCGTGCCGACCTTGATCTCCTCGGCGGGCGGCGCCGACAGCGACACCCGGATGGTGTCGCCGATGCCCTCGGACAGCAGCGCACCGAACGCGACCGCCGACTTGACGGTGCCCTGGAACGCCGGGCCGGCTTCGGTCACGCCGAGGTGCAGCGGGTAGTCGCACTGGGCCGCCAACTGGCGGTACGCCTCCACCATGATCACCGGGTCGTTGTGCTTGACCGAGATCTTGATGTCGCCGAAGCCGTGCTCCTCGAACAGGCTCGCCTCCCACAGCGCGGATTCGACGAGCGCCTCCGGGGTGGCTTTGCCGTACTTCTGCATCAGCCGCGGATCGAGTGAACCGGCGTTGACGCCGATACGGATGGGGATGCCCGCGTCACCGGCCGCCTTCGCGACCTCCTTGACGCGGCCGTCGAACTCCTTGATGTTGCCCGGGTTGACCCGGACGGCCGCGCAACCCGCGTCGATGGCGGCGAAGATGTAGCGCGGCTGGAAGTGGATGTCGGCGATCACCGGGATCTGGCTCTTCTTCGCGATCGCCGGGAGCGCGTCCGCGTCCTCCTGGCGCGGGCACGCGACGCGGACGATGTCGCAACCCGACGCCGTGAGCTCGGCGATCTGCTGCAGGGTCGCGTTGATGTCGTGCGTCTTGGTGGTGCACATCGACTGCACCGAGACCGGATGGTCGCTGCCGACACCGACGTTGCCGACCATCAACTGGCGGGTCTTGCGTCGCGGCGCGAGGACGGGGGTGTCGCTGGGAGCTCCCGGCATGCCCAAACCGACGGGGCTGGTCACGTTTCGCCTTCTTTCGTTGGTACGGGCCAAGTCTATCGTTCGACCGGGTCACAGAGCCCGATCACGGGAAGAGCTTGATCGGGTTCACAATGTCCGCGGTCAGTGTGAGGAGCATGTAGGCGCCGCCGATGACGACCACGACATACGTGACCGGCATCAGTTTCATGTAGTCCACCGGCCCACCGGCGGCCAGACCGCGCATCCGGCGCAGCGAGTTCCGGACCTTCTCGTAGATCGTGACCGCGATGTGGCCGCCGTCGAGTGGAAGCAGCGGCAACAGGTTGAAGATGCCGAGGAAGAAGTTGAGCGTCGCCAGCAGGCCGATGAAGACCTCCCACAGGCCCTCCTCGGCGACCTCGCCGCCGATCACGGACGCGCCGACCACGCTGATCGGGGTGTCGAGCCCGCGCTCGCCGCCGGTCACCGCGTGCCACAGGTCGACGACCTTCGCGGGCATCTGCGTCAGCGCGTGCGCCGTCTGGGCGAAGATGTCGCCCGTGTACACCAGCGACGCCGGTACCGCGGTCAGCGCGTTGTACCGGACCGGCGGGTAGAAGTCCTGGCCGACGCCGATCGCCCCGACCGTCTTCTCCGCGGTCTGTCCGGTCGCCGGATCCTCGACGATGCGCTTGACCTGCTGCGGAACCACCGTGACGTCGAGCCGCTGTCCGTCGCGCTCGATCGTGAAGTCCGTCGGTCCGGTCGCCTTCTGCGTCTGCGCCTGGAACGTCTCCCAGCTGTCGACCGGAACGCCGCCGACCGCGGTCACCACGTCGCCCCGCTGCAGACCCGCCCGCTCGGCCGGGCCCGGGCCCTCGCAGTCGGCGAGCGTGTTCGTGTCGGCGACCTGGTCGGCCGTGCAGCTCATCATGCCGAGCGCGGTCGCCGGCGGGGTGTCGCGGTCCGGCAGCCCCCACCCGACGGCCAACACCATGATCAGTGCGAAGCCGAGGACGAAGTTCATCGCGATGCCGCCGGACATGACGACGATCCGCTTCCACGCCTTCTGCTTGTACATCGCGCGGTCGACCTCGTCGGGGGCGAGTTCGTCGACCGCGGTCATGCCCGCGATGTCGCAGAACCCGCCGGCCGGGACGGCCTTGAGTCCGTACTCGGTCTCGCCGCGGCGGAACGAGAAGATCTTCGGCCCGAAGCCGATGTAGTACCGCCGCACCTTCATGCCGAGCGCCTTGGCGGTCCACATGTGTCCGGCCTCGTGCAGCGCGATGGACACGCCGATACCGAGAGCGAACAGCACGACACCGATTGCGAAGACCATGCCGCTCTAGCCCTCCTGCTTCACCAGGTCACGCGCCTGGGCACGCGCCCACGCGTCGGCCGCCAGTACGTCGTCCACCGTAGCCGGAGGCGCCGACCACTGGCTCCCCGCTTCGAGAACCCGGTCGACGGTGCGCACGATCTCCGGAAAACGCAGTGAACCGCTCAGGAACGCCTCCGCCGCCACCTCGTTCGCGGCGTTGTAGACGGCGGTCATGCATCCGCCGGCCTTGCCGGCGGCACGCGCGAGGTCCACGGCGGGGAACACCGCCGCGTCCACCGGTTCGAAGGTCCACGTGGACGCCGTCGAGAAGTCGCACGCGGCGGCGGCGCCGGGGACCCGGTCGGGCCAGCCGAGCGCGAGCGCGATCGGCAGCTTCATGTCCGGCGGGCTGGCCTGCGCCAGCGTGGATCCGTCGACGAACGTCACCATCGAGTGCACGATCGACTGCGGGTGCACGGTGACGTCGATGCGGTCGTAGTCGATCCCGAACAGCAGGTGCGTCTCGATCAGTTCGAGACCCTTGTTCACCAGCGACGCGGAATTGAGCGTGTTCATCGGCCCCATCGACCACGTGGGGTGCGCGCCCGCCTGTTCGGGAGTGACGTCTTCGAGCGCCTGCGCCGTCCAGCCGCGGAACGGTCCGCCGGACGCGGTGAGAACCAGCCGGTCGACCTCGTCGGCGCGCCCGCCGCGCAGACACTGCGCGAGCGCGGAGTGCTCGGAGTCCACGGGCACGATCTGTCCGGGTGCCGCGGCGGCCGTCACCAGTGGGCCGCCGGCGACCAGGGACTCCTTGTTCGCGAGGGCCAGCCGGGCACCCGACTGCAGCGCGGCCAGCGTCGGCTCCAGACCCAGCGAGCCGACCAGCGCGTTGAGCACGACGTCCGCGTCGGTGCCGCGTACCAGTTCGGTGACCGCGTCGGGTCCGGACAGAACGCCCGGCAGGTCCAGGCGCGCGGCGGCCGCGGGATCGGCGACGGCCACCCGCGTCACCCCGGCGGCACGGATCTGCCGCGCGAGGAGATCGATGTTGCCGCCACCGGCCGCGAGCCCGACGACCTCGAACTTGTCGGGGTTGGCGGCGATGACCTCGAGGGCCTGGGTGCCGATGGATCCGGTGCTGCCCAGCAGCAGGACGCGAGTCGGTTGGGAGTCTGACACGTCATCATTGTTCCTGACGGAAGCTGAGAGAATCACACAGGATTGTCCGAGGCGGCGGCAGCGGGAACCGCGACACCCCCGGACCCAGGTTCGTACGACGCCCGGTCGTATGCCACGATGTGCGGGAAGCGCATTCGTAACATCAGGAGGATCGAGCCGTGGCCGGTACCCAGTTGGACCCCACTTCCAACGACCCCGTCGTCGCAGCGCACGTCGACACCGCCGAGGTTCCCTCGGCCGCGTGGGGCTGGAGTGGCGAGGCTCCGCGTACGTTCCGTTTCTTCGGTTGGTTCTTCGCGGCCTTCCTGCTGCTGATGATGATCGGCAACCACGGCGGCAAGGTCGAGGACCTGTTCCTCGTCGGTTTCGCCGCCGCGATCGTCCTGATCCTGGTGCGCGACATCATCCTGCGGCGCAAGCCCCGGTAGTCGCCGCCCCCACAGTCACGACGAAGGCCCCGCACCTGACCGGTGCGGGGCCTTCGTCGTCGACCTCAGTTCTCGGCGGCCAGCTGGCCGCACGCGGCGGCGATCTCCTGACCACGGGTGTCGCGCACCGTGCAGGACACGCCCTGGGCCTGCACGCGGCGCACGAACTCGCGCTCGACCGGCTTGGGGCTGGCGTCCCACTTGCTGCCCGGCGTCGGGTTGAGCGGGATCAGGTTGACGTGCACCAGCGGCCCCAGCGCCTTGTGCAGCTTCTTGCCGAGCAGGTCGGCCCGCCACGGCTGATCGTTGACGTCGCGGATCAGCGCGTACTCGATGGAGACCCGGCGACCGGACTTGTCCGCGTAGTAGCGCGCCGCGTCCAGAACCTCGGCCACCGGCCACCGGTTGTTGACGGGCACCAGGGTGTCGCGCAGCTCGTCGTCCGGGGTGTGCAGCGAGACGGCCAGCCGCACCGACATCTCCTCGTCGGCGAGCTTGCGGATCGCCGGCGCCAGCCCGACGGTCGAGACCGTCACGGCCCGCTGCGAGATGCCGAGCCCGTCCGGGGCCGGCGACGTGATGCGGCGGACCGCCGCGACCACGCGCTTGTAGTTGGCGAGCGGCTCGCCCATGCCCATGAACACGATGTTCGACAGCCGGCCGGGGCCGCCCTCGACCTCGCCGTCGCGCAGGGCGGCCGCCGCGGCGCGCACCTGGTCGACGATCTCCGCGGTGGACAGGTTGCGGTTGAGCCCGCCCTGCCCGGTCGCGCAGAAGGGGCAGGCCATGCCGCAGCCCGCCTGGCTGGAGATGCACAGCGTCGCGCGGTCCGGGTAGCGCATCAGCACGCTCTCGAGCAGCGTGCCGTCGTTCGCCTTCCACAGCGTCTTGCGCGTCTGCCCGGCATCGCAGGCGACGTGCTTGACGACGGAGAGCAGCTGCGGGAACAGGGCGGCGCCCACCTGATCGCGCATCGCCGCGGGAAGATCGGTCATCCGTTCGGGATCGGCCTCGAGCCGCCCGTAGTACTGGCGAGCGATCTGGTCGGCGCGAAAGCCTGGCAGACCCAGCTCCTTGACCACCGCCTTGCGCTCGTCCGCGTCGAGGTCGGCGAGGTGGCGCGGCGGCATTCCACGTCGCGGCGCGTTGAAGACGAGGGGAAGGGAGACAGTCATAGTGCTGCCATTCTCCCATTACCCGGCCGCTGTGTCCGATGCGCGTGCGCAACGCCATAACCTGGGTGATGATCGTCATATGTCCGAGACACCGCAGGAGTACCCCGACGCAGTCGGCCGGCCGGCCGCAGGTCCACCGTCCGGCGCCCGCCCCGCGGCGACGCCGTCCACCGCGCACGACGCCGCCCACCTCGAACGCACGCGTGCGGCGACGACGTGGGTGGGGCTGGTCATCGGGATCGTCGTCGCGATCCTGCTGCTCATCTTCATTCTGCAGAACCTCGACTCGGTGACGTTCGAGCTGTTCGCGTGGGAGTTCACGCTGCCGGCCGGCATCAGCCTGCTGCTCGCCGCGATCGCCGGCGCGCTGATCATGGCCCTCGCCGGCGGGGTGCGGATCATCCAGATCCGGCGCGTGGCCAAACGTGCCGGCACCCTGCCGGACGGAACGGTGCCGAACTAGCTGCACCCGCCCGGCGGGGGGACGATGGGGGGCGACACGCGCATGCCTTCGAGTCGAGGAGCCGCCCCGTGACGACCCATCCCCACCGGACCGCGCGCACGATCCGCGCCGACCTCGCCCGCTCGTGGCTGTTGACGCCGGCGACCCGTGCCGACGTCTTCCCGCCGCCCGCGGCGGTGGACGCGATGATTCTCGACCTCGAGGACGCGGTGGCGCCGGCCGACAAGCCCGGTGCGCGCCACTCGGTCGCAGACCGGCTCGGGGGCGAGCACGCCGCGTGGGTGCGGGTCAACGATGCGACGACGGTGCACTGGGCCGCCGACCTCGAGGCGCTGTCCGGGCTACCCGGGCTGACGGGGGTGATGCTGGCGAAGACGGAGAGCGGCAGCCAGGTCGAAGCCACCCGGGAGCGGTTGCCCGAGGGGACCCCGATCATCCCGCTGATCGAGTCCGCGATGGGGCTCGAGGCGGCTCCGGAGATCGCGCGCGCCGAGGGCACGTTCCGGCTGGCGTTCGGCAGCGGCGACTTTCGCCGCGACACCGGGATGAGCGACGACCTCACCGCGATGGCGTACCCGCGGGCGCGGCTCGTGATCACCAGCCGCGCCGCCCGGCTCGCCGGCGGCCCCATCGACGGCCCCACCGTCGCGGCGAACGACACCATCCTGCAACGCGACTGCGAGGCCGCGGTCTCCCTCGGCCTCACCGGCCGCCTGTGCCTGCATCCCGATCAGGCGCCCACCGTGAACCGGGCACTGAGCCCGAGTACCGCCGACATCGGCTGGGCCCACGAGACCATTACGGACCTCGGCGCGGACGGCCGCCGCGTGCGCGATGGCAGCGACCTCCCCCGCCTGGCCAGAGCCAAACGGATCGCCGAGCTGGCCCAGGCGTTCGGGCTGCACTGACGTTCACGCGCAGGTCGTCGGCGCCGGTTCCCCGTCGAATCGGGCGGTCATCCAGTCCAGTGCCCGCGGCAGCCCCGTGAACATCGGCAACGCGTGCCCCACGACGAAACCCGGTGCGATCGGCGGGATCTCCTCGGTGCCGAAGTCGACCGTCGCCCCCTGAGCGCACCAGTCGGCGGCCAATTGCTGCGCCTGCGTGTGCGGAATGAGGTCGTCGTTGCGGCCCTGCACGATCAGCACGGGGCTGCGCGGCGCCGACCGTCCGATGCGCTGCTCGTCGACGACGGCCCGCACGTTCGGCAACGCGTCGATCAGCTGCGCCAGCGTCCGACCGTCCCGCGTCCACTCCGACGTCCGGTGCAGGCCGTACCGGGCGATCGTCTCCGGGACGCACTGGCCGGCGATGTCGTCGAGGACCTGTCGCCCGGCCGGCGCCAGGGCACCGTCGATCTCGGCGCGGGTCTCGGGATAGCCGGCGTAGATGCTGTTGACCGCGTAGCCGAGCAGGCCCGCCGCCAGGCCGCCGTCGAGCGCCCCGGCCACCGCTCGCAGATCCGCGGGCGGGCCGCCCGCGTACGTCCCGCGCACGTTCAGTTCGGGCGCGTACGCCGCCTGCAACTCGGTGGCGGCCGCCGCGGCGCCGCCACCCTGCGAGTAGCCCCAGAAACCGATCGGACTGTCGTCGCCGATGCGGCTGCCGGGCAGTGCCTTCACCGCGCGCGCCGCGTCGAGTACCGCGTGCGCCTCCGCACGCCGGTCCACGTAGCTGTGCATCCCGGCGGTCCCGAGGCCCTCGTAGTCGACGACCACGACGTCGATGCCCCGCGCCAGCAGCGCGTACGTCTGCGCCACCTCGTACTCCACCGCGAAGTCGAGCGGCGGTGTGTAGTGGACGATCTCGGTGAACAACTTCGACGGCGCACACTGGTCGCCCTGCCCCTGGGTGCCCGGCGCGAGCACCACCAGCGGCTGCGGCCCGCCACCGGGCCACGGTGCGGCGGCGTCGAAGTAGGTGGCCGTCGTGGCGACCGCGCCGCCGCGGGCGTCGGTGCTGCGGTACATGATCCGTTGCGCACCGGAGGGCCACGGGCCCACCTGGTCGCGGACGGCTAACGCCGGCGCGTACCCCTCCGCCTTCAGAACGTCTCCCGCCGCGCCTGCCGGCAGCGGCTCCGGGGTCGCGTAGAAGTCCGCGGGCGCTGCACCCGCCGTTCCCGCCGCCGTGAACGTGAGGCAGGTCGCCGCGGCAACGACAGTCCAACGAATCCATCGCGGAATGGTCATGTGGCACAGCTCACCGGAGCAGACCGGCGGTGTCAATACTCCGGCGCGTGCCGGAGATCAGAGAAGGAGGCCGGACGGCGCCGAGCGGACGTGGATCCGGTAGCCGACTTCGAGGCCCAGTCCGGGGGTCTCCCGGAAGGCGCGCTCGGCGGTCCGCTCGCTGAACTCGATCCCGAGCACCGAACGCAGCGCCGCCCGATCGGAGAACTCCCACCGGGTGCGGACCCGGCGCAGTGCGAATCCCTGCGCGTCGAAGAAGGACTCGACGACGGCTGGGTCGTAGTGCGGCAGGTCGGCGCGCATCCAGGTGCCGTACGGGGCCACCGTCGCGTCGAGGTCGACGACTGCGAGCACGCCTCCGGGCCGCAACACCCGCATGGCCTCGAGGATCCCGGGGCCGCAGCCGGGCCCGAAGAAGTACGCGGTCCGCGCATGCACGACGTCGACGGCGGCGTCCGGCAGCGGCAGCGCCTCGGCACTCCCGCGCAGAACGGAGACGGACGCGAGGCCGGCGACCCGGCTGCGTGCGGCCGCGACCAGCGGCGGATGCGGTTCGACGCCGACGACCGACCGGGCGCGCGCCGCGAAGCGCGGCAGATGGAAGCCCGCACCGCAGCCGACGTCCACCACGTCCCGGCCGCCCCAGTCGGCGACCTCCGCGAGCGCGTCGAAGATCACGCCGTCGACGTCCTGGGCGCGGTTCTCGACCTCGTAGATGTCGGGCCAGTGCCAGATGTTCGGGCTCGGGATCGGTCCCCGAGCCCGAACACGGCTGAAGCGGTCGCGGCTCACACCAGGACGGTGAGAACGAGCCAGGTGACGAACGCGGACGGCAGGATCGAGTCCAACCGGTCCATGATGCCGCCGTGACCGGGCAGCAGCGTGCCCATGTCCTTGATTCCCAGTTCCCGCTTGACCTGGGACTCGATGAGGTCGCCGAGCGTGGCGGTGAACACCAGCGCCGCGCCGAGCAGCGCACCGATGAACGGGTTCGCGTCCAGGATGAACGTGACCGTCAGGACGCCGCCGATCACGCAGAAGACGAGCGATCCGGCGAATCCCTCCCACGATTTCTTGGGGCTGATCGCCGGCACCATGGCGTGCTTGCCGAAGAACACGCCGGCGGCGTACCCGCCGACGTCGGAGCAGACGACGACGATCATGAGGCAGAACACCCGCCCGGCGCCGTCGTCCTGCAGGACCATCAGCGCCGCGAACGACGCGAGGAGCGGCACCCAGGTCGCCACGAACACGGCGATGGCGGTGTCGCGCAGAAAGTTTCGCGGGGTGGCCTTGAGTCCGTGGTCGAACAGTCGCCACACCATGGTGACCACCGCGGTGCCCGCGAACGCCGCGAGCACGCCCTGCGGCCCGTACGGCCAGCTGAGCCAGGCCATCGCCTGGCCGCCGAGCAGGAGCGGGATCAGCGGGACGCTGATGTCGGCCTCGCGCAGCCGCCTGACCACCTCCCACGTGGCGACCGCGACGGCGGCCGCGACCACCGCCACCCACACGAGCGGAGTGAAGATCAGAATCAGGATCACCGCGGCACCGAGACCGCCTCCGACGGCGATCGCGGCGGGGAGGTTGCGTCCGGCCTTGGACGGAGCCGCAGCCGGACCCGGCGACGCTACAGGGGCGCCGTCAGCTTTCCCCACGGCTAAACCTCCATCAATTCTGCTTCCTTGTGCTTCACCAGCTCGTCGATCTGGCTGACGTAGCGCGCGGTGGTCTTGTCGAGCTCCTTCTCGGCCCGTCCGACCTCGTCCTCGCCGGCCTCGCCGTCCTTCTGGATACGGGAGAGCTCGTCCATCGTCTTGCGGCGCACGTTGCGGATGGCGACCTTGGCGTCCTCGCCCTTGCCCTTGGCCTGCTTGACGAACTCGCGGCGCCGTTCCTCGGTGAGCTGCGGGACCGAGATGCGGATGATCGAGCCGTCGTTGCTCGGGTTGACACCCAGATCGGAGTTGCGGATCGCGTTCTCGATCGGTCCCAGCTGCGACGCCTCGTACGGCTTGACGACCACGAGACGCGCCTCGGGCACGTTGATGCTCGCGAGCTGCGTGATCGGCGTCATCGCGCCGTAGTACTCGACGACGATCCGGTTGAACATGCCGGGGTTCGCGCGACCGGTACGGATGGAGCTGAGGTCGTCCTTCGCAACCGTGATGGCCTTCTCCATCTTCTCCTCGGCCTCGAAGAGAGCTTCATCAATCACGGCTGTTCCTCCGTCTCGTCCGTCGGACGCTCGAATACGTCTCGCATCTTGGTCGTGCTGCCCGCCATCATGACTTGACCAGTGTTCCGATCTTCTCACCGGACACCGCGCGGGCGATATTGCCCTGGGTGAGCAGGTTGAAGACCATCATCGGCATCTGATTGTCCATGCAGAGGCTGAACGCGGTCGCGTCGGCGACCTTGAGGCCCTTCTCGATGACCTCGCGGTGCGTGACCTCGGTGTACATGGTGGCATCGGGATCGACCCGCGGGTCCGCCGAGTAGACACCGTCGACGGCCTTGGCCATGAGGACCACCTCGGCCCCGATCTCCAGGGCGCGCTGCGCCGCGGTGGTGTCGGTGGAGAAGTACGGCATGCCCATGCCCGCACCGAAGATGACCACGCGTCCCTTCTCGAGGTGACGGCGGGCGCGCAACGGCAGGTACGGCTCGGCGACCTGCCCCATGGTGATGGCGGTCTGCACGCGGGTGTCGATGCCCTGCTTTTCCAGGAAGTCCTGCAGCGCAAGGCAGTTCATCACGGTGCCGAGCATGCCCATGTAGTCCGAGCGGGCCCGGTCGAGGCCGCGCTGCTGCAGTTCGGCGCCGCGGAAGAAGTTGCCGCCGCCGATCACGACGGCCACCTGGACGCCGGAGCGGACGACCTCGGCGATCTGCTCCGCGACGGTCGTCACCACGTCCGGGTCGAGTCCGACCTTGCCGCCGCCGAACATTTCACCACCGAGTTTGAGGAGCACTCGTCGGAATCCTGGACGTGCGTCGGCCGGTGCGGTCATAACTCTCCCTCGGTTCTTG
The DNA here is from genome assembly GCF_005484805.1 of Rhodococcus sp. SGAir0479. Taxonomy (NCBI): domain Bacteria; kingdom Bacillati; phylum Actinomycetota; class Actinomycetes; order Mycobacteriales; family Nocardiaceae; genus Rhodococcus; species Rhodococcus sp. SGAir0479. The sequence goes on along the minus strand of NZ_CP039432.1, from coordinate 1,062,117 downwards.
CCCGATGATTCGGTTCTAGAAGTATTACGTTTCGTCGGTGAGCGGAGCGCGCCGCTCAGCGGGGCCGTACACCCCGGCCGACCGGCGATGTCGCCGGAACCGGCCCCATTCATCCTGCCTCATCCGGCGGTCGGGGACCCAGTCGACCCACTCGCCGCACAACTCGGCCCCGCGCGGACCGGAGGGGCGGAGCGTCGGGTTCGTACCGAACCCGACGTCTGCACCCACCCGGCCGGCGGGGCCGAAGTGTGAGAGCGCGACTAGCTGGCGCCGACCTCGAAACGCGCGAAGCGAACGACGGTGGCTCCGGCCTCGTCCAGGAGTGCCTTGACGGTCTTCTTGGAGTCGGTGACCGAGGACTGCTCGGTCAGGACGACGTCCTTGTAGTAGCCGTTGACGCGACCCTCGACGATCTTGGGGAGTGCAGCCTCGGGCTTGCCCTCCTCCTTGGCCGTCTGCTCGGCGATACGACGCTCGTTCTCGACGACGTCCGCGGGGACCTCGTCGCGGGTGACGTACTTGGCCTTGAGCGCGGCAACCTGCATGGCTGCGCCTCGAGCGGCCTCGGCCGCAGCGTCGCCCTCGCCGGTGTACTCGACGAGCACGCCGACGGCCGGCGGCAGGTCGGAGGCACGCTTGTGCAGGTAGGTGGCCACGGGGCCGTCGAAGGAGACGACGCGGCGCAGCTCGAGCTTCTCGCCGATCTTGGCGGACAGCTCCTGGACCAGGTTCTCGACGGTCTTGCCGTCGACGTCGATGGCCTTGAGCGCTTCGAGATCGGCCGGCTTGGCCGAAGCAGCCGCGGTGACGATCGTGTCGGCCAGCGCCTGGAACTCGGCGTTCTTGGCGACGAAGTCGGTCTCGGCGTTGATCTCGATCATGACGCCGTCCTTGGCCACGACCAGGCCCTCGGCCGTGGTGCGCTCGGCGCGCTTGCCCACGTCCTTGGCGCCCTTGATGCGCAGCAGCTCGACGGCCTTGTCGAAGTCACCGTCGGTCTCGGTGAGAGCGTTCTTGCAGTCCATCATGCCGGAGCCGGTGAGCTCGCGGAGCCGCTTGACGTCGGCGGCGGTGTAGTTCGCCATGGGGGGCGATCCTCCTCGGATGAGTTTCGGATGCCAGGCTCTACGGTTCGCGCGGAGACCTGGCGAAGCAGGTGAGCGAAACGGCCCCGACCGGTGAGGTCGGGGCCGAGTCGACTAGGACTGCTGAGCGTCCGCGGCCGGGGCTTCGCCCTCGGCGGCCGGTGCGGCCTGCGAGAGGAGCTCCTGCTCCCACTCCGCGAGCGGCTCGCCCGCGGCAGCCTCCGGCTTGGCGTCCTTGTCCGAACCGGCACCGGCGCGGGCCTGCAGGCCCTCGGCGACGGCGGAGGCGACGACCTTGGTGAGCAGGGCGGCGCTGCGGATCGCATCGTCGTTGCCCGGGATCGGGTAGTCGACGACGTCGGGGTCGCAGTTGGTATCCAGGACGGCGATGACCGGGATGTTCAGCTTGCGCGCCTCGCCGACGGCGATGTGCTCCTTGTTGGTGTCGACGACCCAGACGGCCGACGGAACCTTGGCCATGTCCCGGATGCCACCGAGGGTGCGGTCGAGCTTGGTCATCTCACGCGTGAGCATGAGGATTTCCTTCTTGGTGCGACCCTCGAAACCGCCGGTCTGCTCCATCGACTCGAGCTCCTTCAGGCGCTGCAGGCGCTTGTGGACGGTCGAGAAGTTGGTGAGCATGCCGCCGAGCCAACGCTGGTTGACGTAGGGCATCCCGACGCGCGTGGCCTCGGCCGCGATGGACTCCTGCGCCTGCTTCTTGGTGCCGACGAACAGAACCGTGCCGCCGTGCGCGACGGTCTGCTTGACGAACTCGTACGCCTTGTCGATGTACGTCAGCGTCTGCTGCAGGTCGATGATGTAGATGCCGTTGCGGTCGGTGAGGATGAACCGCTTCATCTTCGGGTTCCAACGGCGGGTCTGGTGCCCGAAGTGTGCACCGCTGTCGAGCAGCTGGCGCATGGTCACAACAGCCATGGCTGTGTACCTCGTCTTTCGTGTGCCGGTTGTCGCAGGAATCGGTGACTCCTGCCCTGGCGCCCGCCCGGTGTCGGACCCACACGAATGCGGGACCAGCCGACGACCGGATGAAGGTGCGGACGCGCGAAGTCGGACTGTGCGTGCACAGACCGCTCGACAAGTGTACGGCCTGGGCACCCGGTCTCCCAATTCGCACTTCCCGGCCGGGGAAAGCACAGCCGCGCGGTGCCCGCAACCCCGATCGGCGATCTGGGGATTTCGCGAAGCGCTGTCCACAATCCACCGGCTCCCGGTCGTCGCCGCCCCGCGGCGCGGCAGGGTCGGGGCATGCCCTGCGTGACTCGTCCGGTCCGTCGCCTCGCCGCCGCGTGCGTCGTCGGGCTCGTGTGCGTGGGCGCGACGGCACCGGCCGACGCCGCGGCGCCCCGCACCCCGCCGGCGGCCGGCGTCGATCGCACCGACGAGACCCGCCCCGGCTTCGACTGGCCGCTGCGCCCCCGGCCGCGCGTGGTGCGCGCGTTCGACAAGCCCGCACAGAACTGGCTCTCCGGGCACCGTGGGGTGGACCTCGGGGCGGTCCCGGGCCAGAGCGTGCTGGCCGCGGGCGCCGGCACGGTCGCATTCGCCGGGACCGTCGCGGGCAAGCCCGTCGTCTCGGTCGACCATCCCGGCGGGTTGCGGACGACGTACGAGCCGGTCGAGGCGACGGTGACCGCGGGCCGCGTGGTCGCGCGCGGCACCCCGCTGGGAACCGTGGCAGCGGGGCACCCCGCGTGCGCGGCGGCCACCTGCCTGCACTGGGGGCTGCGCCGGGACCGGGACTACCTCGACCCGCTGCCGTTGGTGCGCACCGCTCCGATCCGGTTGCTGCCGACCGGCGCCGGTCAGGCCCGCGGATGAGCCTGGTCGTGCACGGCGCGCAGGCGAGCGACCGAGACGTGGGTGTACAGCTGGGTGGTCGCGAGGCTCGAATGCCCCAGTACCTCCTGCACCACGCGCAGGTCGGCGCCGCCCTCGAGCAGGTGGGTGGCGGCCGAGTGCCGCAGCCCGTGCGGCGCCAGGTCGGGCGCCCCGGGTACCGCCTGCACGACGTCGTGGACGACGGCGCGGGCCTGTCGCTGGTCGAGGCGCCCACCGCGACGGCCGAGCAGCAGCGCGTCCCCGGACCGGTCGTTCGCGAGCGCCGGGCGGCCGGCCCGCAGCCACGCGCCGATCGCGTCCTCGGCAGGTCGCCCGTACGGGACGACGCGTTCCTTGTCACCCTTGCCGAGCACCCGCAGCACGCGACGGGCGTCGTCGACGTCGCCGACGTCGAGCCCGCACAGCTCGCCGACACGGATACCGGTCGAGTACAGCAGCTCGACGATCAGCCGATCGCGCAGCGCGATCGGGTCCTCCTGCGCCGCGCCCGATTCCGCGGCGGCCATCGCCTCCGCCGCCTGTTCCTGACGCAGCACCGGCGGGAGCGTCCGGTGGGCGCGCGGCGCCACCAGTCGTACTCCCGGGTCGACGTCCGTGCGACCGGTCCGCTGCGCCCACGCGGTGAATCCCTTGGCCGCCGATGTGCGCCTGGCCAGCGTCGTGCGGGCCACCCCGGCCGCGGCCTGCTCCCCCAGCCAGCCGCGCAGGGCACGCAGATCGAGATCGGCGAGCGTCGCGTCCGCCCGCACGCGGCCGACGAACTCGAGCAGGCTCGTGACGTCTCCCAGGTAGGCGCGCACCGTGTGCGCCGACCGGCCCCGTTCGAGGCGCAGGTACTCGCCGTAGTCCTCGAGATGCACACGCAACGCGGCGGGCAGCACCTGATCGGGGTCGACATCCATGACCACCACCGTCGCGGTGACCGGACGAATCCGCAAGTTCCCGCGCCGGTAGGGTTTTCGCGTGAAACGAGCGATTCCCATCCCCATGCTGTGCGTTCTCGCCCTCCTCTCGGCGATCGCTCCCCTGGCCACCGACATGTATCTGCCGGGCCTGCCGTCGATGGCGGACGGCCTCGACACCTCGGCGGCGAGCGTGCAGCTCACGCTCACGACGTTCATGGCCGGGCTCGGCGTCGGGCAGTTGGTGATCGGGCCGCTCTCCGACGGGCTGGGCCGGCGCGGACTGCTGATCGCGGGCACGATCCTGTGCGCGGTGAGTGGCGTGCTGTGTGCCATCGCGCCGAACGTCGGCGTGCTGATCGCCGCGCGACTGCTGCAGGGTTTCAGCGGCGGCGCCGGCATCGTGCTGGCTCGTGCGGTGATCGCCGACCGCGCGAAGGGCGACGCCGCGGCCCGGCTCTTCAGCGTCATGATGATCATCGGTGGTGTCGCGCCCGTTGTCGCGCCCCTGCTGGGCGGGGCGCTGCTGGGCCCGGTCGGCTGGCGCGGCATCTTCTGGGTGTTGGCAGCCGCCTCCGTGGTGATGCTGATCGGCGTGCTCACCATGGTGCCCGAGACGCTGCCCGCCGAGCGTCGGCACGGCGGTGGGCTGACCGCGCTCGTCGGCAACCTTCGCTACGTGGTGACCAACCGGATCTACCTCGGCTACGCGTTCACCTTCGCCTTCGGATTCGGCGCGCTGTTCTCGTACATCTCGGCGTCGCCGTTCGTGGTGCAGGACGTGCTCGGACTCTCGCCGGGGCAGTTCTCGATCGTCTTCGCGATCAATTCACTCGGCATCGTGACCGGCAGCATCGTCAACACGAAGCTCATCGGGACGTTCGAGGCGCGGCAGTTGCTGACCTTCGGCGTGAGCCTGCTGGTGACGGCCGGCCTGCTGCTGACCCTCGCCACCACCATCGGCGGCAGCCACATCTGGCTGGTGCTGCCCCTGATGTTCGCGGTGGTCTCCAGCATCGGGTTCATCATGGGCAACGCCACCGCCCTGGCGCAGGGCCAGGTCACCGAGGCCGCCGGCACCGGCTCGGCGCTGATGGGCGCGTGCCAGTTCGGGCTCGCGGCGCTGGTGTCCCCCCTGGTCGGGATCGCCGGACCCGACACCGCCGTGCCGATGGCGGTCGCGATCCTGGCGTCCGGTGTCGTGGCGATGACGTCGCTCAAGGTCCTGGCCCGCGCCCACTGACGCGGGCCGGGCGGCCGGGGGGGGTGATCAGCGCGAGCCGGCCTCCACCGACGCCAGCTCCGACTTCCACACCCGGAAGCCCTCCTCGGTGCGGCCGCGCCGCCAGTACCCGGAGATCGACGCCGACGCCGCGGGAACTCCGCGCTCCTTGCGGATGTACGGGCGCAGGTGGTGCATGACGGTCTCGGCCTCACCGTGGATGAAGACGTGGACGTCGCCCGGCAGCCACGGCATCGCACGCACGGCGGCGACCAGCGGGGCGTTACCGGCGACCACATCGGCGCCCGCCGCGTCCGACGGTGCGCCGCGGTGGAGCCACGTGATCTCGACGTTCGGACCGGCCGGCAGATCGATCTCGTCGTGCGCGTCGGCGACCTCGACGAACACCCGCGCCACCGCATCCGGGCCGAGCGCGGCGACCGCGGTCGAGATCGCGGGCAGCGCCGACTCGTCCCCGGCGATGAGGTGCCAGTCCGCGTCCGGACGCGGCGAGTACGCGCCGCCGGGACCGCGCACCGTCACCGCGGTACCCGGCTGGACCGACGCCGCCCACGGGCCGGCCACGCCCTCGTCGCCGTGGACGACGAAGTCGATCGCCAGCTCCCGCGCGACGGGGTCGACGGCACGGACCGTGTACGTCCGCAGCACCGGCTCCTCCGCCGATCCGAACTCCATCTTGACGTACGAATCGGTGAACTCGGACGGCTCGAAGCTGTCGAAGCCTGGATCACCGAGAACCACGCGCACCATGTGCGGAACGAGCCGCTCGGTTCGGACCACCGTCAGTGTCGACGTCTTTCGTGCCACGGCACTTCTCCTCGGTTACAACGAAAACGAGATCTACAGTTAGGTAAAGCTAACCATGGATCTCCGTTTCGGTGTATTCCGCCGGGCTCAGCGGCCGTGCGGACGCGCCAACGTCAGCCGCTGGACCCAGCCGTGTGCGGGCCACGCCTTGAGACCCGCCCGATCGGGCGTCACCCGCGTCCCGACGAACCGTGCCTCGAGTTCCGGGTCGACGGCACCGGTGAAACGCCACTCCTGCTCGCCGGCCGGGCCGACACCATCCCACGACTCCACCCGGTAGACGGCGCGAACGATGTTGTCCGCGAACACGATCACGGGCAGACCGGGAACATTTCGGGCCGCCGCGCCCGCCCGCCACGGCCCGCGCGCCGCGGCATACAGCTCCTCCGCGGTCGAGGCCGGGTTCGCCGCCGCGGGCACGCGGACGAGGGCACCGGGCACCGGCAGCTCGGGGGCGGGCTGGGCGGAGTACTGGACCGCCAGCTCCGCGACCGACATCGCCCGCTTCTCCAAATCATCCGGCTCGCCCGCGAGGTTGGTGAGCACCGGATGGTCCGGGTGGTGTTCGAGCAGACGCAGCGCGTCGGTGAGCAGGTGCGCGAACTCTTTGGCGGTGGCCATCGCGTCGTGGGGCGCCTCGATTCGGTGCCGCAGCACGATGTGATCGACCGAGTGCCCGGCCGCGTAGATGTCGCGGATCCGCTGGGTCCAGGCGCTGCGGGTCGCGTCGCGGTCGGGATCGCCCACGCCCTCGGCATCGAGCGTGCCGGCCTCGCCCAACGCGTCCCACTCGTGCGAATAGACCTTGTTGCCGCGTCCGATCCCGACGTAGAAGATCGAACGGTCCCGCGGATCCCGCAGCGCATACAAGTACAGCCCCAAATTCTCGACCACCCGCGGCGCCAGCGGGTTCGGGGCGGGCTTGCGCTCGCGGGGCTCCGCGGTGATCACGCGCATCACCGCCAGACGCAGAGCGTCGGACACCACGACGCCGCCGGTCGCGGGACCGTCGAACAGCACGCCCGCGGCGTCCCGCACCGACGTGAAGGTCCGCCCGGCGCTCCGCTGCAGCGAGTTCACCACCGCGGTGAACTCCGCCAGCCGCACCTTGGGATCGCTCACCACGCCGCGCCCCTCGTCGTTCGTGAGGAAGTCTCGGATTCCCGGCGCAGCCAGGAGTACGCGGGTGATGTCTTCGGGAACGGTCCAGACGGTAGCCATGACGCGACTGTAGGCGATCCCCCGGCCGCATGCGGTACGCCTTGCTGAGCACCGGACGCCCCGTCTTCCCGGTGGGAAACGATTTGTCGTCACCCCGTCGATCACCGCCCGATTTCGGTCGCGGGCGCCGATATTTCAGTCACACTCGACGAGTGACCCGATCCGCGGAACCCACGGAAGACCGCGCCGCCCGCGCCAGGCGACTGGTGGGCTACAACTACCGCATGCCCGACTACTACGAGGTGGGTCGGGAAAAGGTCCGCGAGTACGCGATCTCGGTGCAGAACGATCACCCGGCGCACTACGACGAAGTGGCCGCGCGCGCGCTCGGTCACCCCACGCTGATCGCGCCGCTCACCTTCGTCTCGGTCATCGGCGCGATCGCGCAGCGGTTCCTGCTCGAACAGATCATCACGGGGTTCGATCTGAGTCAGATCCTGCAGACCGATCAGCGACTGATCTTCCACCGCCCCATCCGCGCCGGCGACCGGCTGTCGGTCGACGTCTCGCTGGAGTCGTTCCGCCAGAGCGCGGGCACCGACATCTTCGTCACCAAGAACGTCGTCACCGACAAGGACGGCGAGCCGGTCGTCACCACGTTGACCACGCTCGTCGGCCGCGCCGGCAACGACGCCGACCCGCAGCGGATCGAACGCATCAAGGACGTGATGATGCGGGAGGTGTGACTCACCGCTCCCGGAACCATCCCGTCTCGTCCGAGCCGACGAACCCGTCGAGCTCGAGTGCCGGCAGCAGCGCCCGCACCCGCTCGATCGGGATTCCCGCCTCCTCGGACAACGCCCGCGGACTTCGCCAGCCGTGCGCCGGCAGCGCCTCGTAGATCGCGGCCGCGTCCCCGGCGAGCACGTCGAGCGCACGGGCCGGACCACCACCTCCGTCCTCGACCCCGATCGGACCCGCCTCCACCACGACGTCCGCCGCGCTCGCCACCAACGTGGCCTCGCCCTCACGGATCATGCGATGACAGCCGGTCGAGGCCGCCGACGTCACCGGCCCCGGCACCGCCAGCACCGGGCGCCCCAGCCGCCGCCCCCACGACGCCGTGTTCCGTGCCCCGCTCCGCCATCCCGCCTCGACCACCACGACCCCGTCGGACAGCCCGGCCACCAACCGGTTTCGCGCCAGGAACCGATACCGCGCCGGCGTCGTGCCGGGCGGGTACTCGCTCACCACCGCGCCGTCCCGGGCGATCTGCTGCAACAGCCGCCCGTGCCCGGCCGGATAGGCACGATCGACCCCGCACGCGAGCACCGCCACCGTGAGGCCGCCGGCGCCGAGTGCTGCGCGATGCGCGGCCGCGTCGATCCCGAACGCCGCGCCGGAGACGATCGTCCAGCCCTCGGCGGCCAGATCCCCGGCGAGCTCCGCCGTCACGTGCTCGCCGTAGGAACTCGCGGCCCGCGTGCCGACCACCGCGACGGACCGTGCCACCAACTCGTCCACCGGCCGGCCACCGAGAACCCACAACGCCAGCGGACCCCCGTCGTCGCGACCGTCACCGAGCCCGTCGAACGCGAGCAGCCGCCAGCTGGGCCACTCGTCGTCGTCCGGGGTCACCAACCGCCCACCCAGCGATGTCACCAGATCCAGGTCCCGCGCCGCGGTGTCGAGGTGCGCCCGCGCCGACGTCCGCCGGTCCAGGAAACTCGACAGGTCCCGCTCGCGCACCGCCCGCGCCGCGTCCTCGGGCCCCACCGCCGCCACCAACCGTGCCAACGGCGGACACGACCCCTGCACCACCTTCGACAGATACGCCCACGCCAGCCGTCGCGGCTCGTGCCCGCTCACGCCGCCCCCCGATCCCGAAACCCCAGCGCGGTCAGGACCGCGTCGTCGTCCGGGGACTGCCGGCCGGCCAGATCCGCCACCGTCCACGCGACCCGCAACGCCCGATCGGCACCGCGAGCGGTGATGGAACCCTGCCGCAGCGCGCGTTCGAGTGGGGCCACCGCATCCCGACCCAGCCGAAACCTTTGCCGCAGTGCGGGTCCCGGCACCTCGGCGTTGGTCCGCCAGCCGTACGCGCGCCAGCGCTCCCCCGCCGCGGCGCGTGCTGCCGCCACCCGCGCCCGGACCACCTCGGTGCTCTCGCCCACGTCGTCCAGCAGTGCCTCGGTGGACGCTCCTCGCATCCGTATCCGCAGATCCACCCGGTCCAGCAACGGTCCCGACAGGCGCCCGAGGTACCGCCGCCGGGCGGTGGGCGGGCACACGCAGTCCACCTCGCGCGGCGGGGCGCACGGACACGGGTTGGCCGCCAGGATCAACTGGAACCGCGCCGGATACCGCGCCACCCCGTCCCGGCGCGCGATCCGGACCTCCCCGTCCTCGAGCGGGGTCCGCAACGCTTCCAACGCCTTGGTGCCCATTTCGGCGCATTCGTCGAGGAACAGGATCCCGCGATGCGCGCGACTCACCGCTCCGGGTTTGGCCATTCCGCTGCCACCGCCGACCAGCGCGCTCACCGACGACGTGTGGTGCGGCGCGATGAACGGCGGCTCGGTGACGAGCGGCCGCTCCGACGTGAGCAGACCGGCGACGGAGTGAATGGCCGTGACCTCGAGCGCCTCCGCCTCCGACAACTGCGGGAGGATGCCGGGCAGGCGCTGCGCGAGCATCGTCTTCCCGATCCCGGGCGGCCCCGTCAGCATGAGGTGATGGGCCCCGGCCGCCGCGACCTCGAGCGCCCACCGCGCCTCGGGCTGCCCCACGACCTCACTGAGATCGCCTCGCGCCGCGCCGTTCTCGGCCTCGAACGGCTCCGGGGTCGCGAGCTGCCCCTTGCCCTGCAGCCACTCCGTGACCGCGGTGAGCCGGTCCGCTCCGAGCACCTCGATGCCGTCCACCAGCCCGGCCTCCGCGAGGGCCTGCATCGGCACCACCACGGCCGTCCATCCGGCCTTCTTCGCCGCGAGCACCGCCGGCAACACCCCGCGCACGCTGCGCAACCGGCCGTCGAGCGCCAGTTCGCCCAGCAACACGGTGTGCTCGAGCCGCTTCCGGGGCACCTGGCGTGCCGCGTCCAGGACCGCGCACGCGAGGGCGAGGTCGTAGACGCTACCGACCTTGGGCAGCGTGGCCGGCGACAGCGCGAGCGTCACCCGCGACTCCGGCCACTTGGCGCCGGAGTTCGTCACCGCCGCCCGGACACGGTCCCGCGATTCCTGCAGCGCGGTGTCGGGCAGCCCCACCAGATGCACCCCGGGCAGACCGCGACCGATGTCCGCCTCGATCTCGACGATCTGCCCGTCGACGCCACTCACCGCGACCGAATGCGCGCGGCCGAGCGCCATCAGAACACCGCCGGAAGGTGCGAGACCGCCGGCTCGCCCCGACGATCGACCAGCACCGACACGACGTCGAACCGCACCGCGGGCCAGTGCCGGTCGGACGCGGCCAGCCACCGCTGCGCCAGCATGCGGATGCGGCGTTGCTTGGCGTACGTCACCGACTCCGCGGGCGTGCCGTACCCCAGCCCCGACCGTGTCTTGACCTCCACGAAGACCACCGCGTCACCGTCGACCGCGACCAGATCCAGCTCCCCGTGGCGGCACCGCCAGTTCCGGTCCAGGATCTGCATCCCGGCCTCCGTCAAGGCCTTCGCGGCGAGTTCCTCCCCCATCGCACCCAACGCCAGATTCCGTCTCATCGCGTCTCCCCTCCCCGACGAGACGTCTCGCCGGTCGAGGGCCACTGTGCCGAACCGCGCCGACGCGCGTGCCCCCGCGCCGGGGCCGACGAACCGGTCTGTGGATGAACGCGGAGCTGTGGACAACTACCCGGAAAACACCACTGCGCGCACCACGAGTCGTGGTGCGCGCAGCCGGAATCGGGTCGACCGGCTCAGGCCGGCCGGCTCGGGTCAGCCCAGGCCGCTCTCCGGAAGTCGCAGATCCGACTTCTCGAGCTCCTCGATGTTGACGTCCTTGAACGTGATCACCCGCACGTACTTCACGAACCGCGCCGGGCGGTACATGTCCCACACCCAGGCGTCGGACATGCGCACCTCGAAGTAGATCTCCCCGCCCTCGCTGTGCGGAATCAGCTCCACGGAGTTCGCGAGGTAGAACCGGCGCTCGGTCTCCACGACGTACGAGAACTGACCGACGATGTCCCGGTACTCCCGGTACAGCGACAGTTCCATCTCGGTTTCGTACTTCTCGAGATCCTCGGCACTCATCGGCCTCGACGTCCTCCTGCGTTGTTGTGAACACTCATCATCGCGCACCGGCCGCTGTGACCTCGAATGCGCCACCCGCAGACCCCACAGCGCGGCTCGCCGCGGACCCGACAGCGCGGCTCGCCGCGGACCTCACAGCGCGGCTCGCCGCGGCCACATTCGCGTACGACATCCGGTGCTCACGGCTCGGACCGAGCTCGTTCATGGCGGCGGTGTGCAGCGGGGTGCTGTAGCCCTTGTGGGCGGCGAAACCGTATCCGGGCAGTTCGTCGTCCAGCGCGATCATCGTCCGGTCGCGGGAGACCTTCGCGAGGATGCTCGCCGCCGCGATGCACGCGGCCGCGGCGTCGCCGCCGATCACCGGCAGCGACGGTGCCGGCAGCCCGGGCACCCGGAAGCCGTCGGTGAGCACGTATCCCGGCGACACGGACAGCCCGGCGACGGCGCGCCGCATCCCCTCGATGTTCGCGACGTGCACGCCGATCCGGTCCACCTCCTCGGCGGGTATCTCGACCACACTCCACGCGACCGCCAGCCGCTTGACGATCGGGAACAGCTCGTCCCGCGCCTTCTCCGTCAGCTTCTTCGAGTCGTCCAGTCCGGCCAGCGCGGCATGCGGTTTGGGGCCCAGCACGCATGCCGCCACCACGAGCGGACCGGCGCACGCGCCGCGGCCCGCCTCGTCGACTCCCGCGACCGGTCCCAGGCCGCAGCGCAGCAGGGCAGACTCCATCGTCCGCAAGCCGGACGCTCTGCGAATGACTGCTCTCGGTGGCCAGGTACTCACTGCTGCTGGATGTCGGGGGACGAGATCTTGCCCCAACGCGACGGCGGCAACACGATGAACGTCGCCTTGCCGATCACGTTGTCGATCGGGATGGTGCCTTGAAGTTCGTCGGAGACGTGGAACCGCGAATCCGAGGAGTTGCTGCGATTGTCCCCCATCACCCACAGGTTGCCCTCGGGGACGGTGACGGGTCCGAAGCAGCGCCCCGACTTCACCGCGGTGTCACAGGTCTGGACTCCCGGGATGAAGGGGAAGTCCATCTTGATGTACGGCTCGTCGAGCGGCTTGCCGTCGACCAGGACGCGACCCTGGTCGTCACAGCACTCCACCGTCTGCCCGCCGGTCGCGATCACCCGCTTGACGAGGTCGTTCTCGTCCGGCGGGACCACGCCCACGACCGATCCCAGTTCCTGGGCTCCGCGAACCAGGACGTTCGACGACCGCTTCGACGTGTAGCCCGCCGACCACGAGTCGGGGCCCTTGAACACGATGACGTCGCCGGGCTGGGGATCGCCGAACCGGTAGCTGATCTTCTCGACCACGATGCGGTCGCCCGTGCAGCCGGGGCACCCGTGCAGCGTGGGCTCCATCGACTCGGACGGGATGAGGTAAACGCGGGCGATGAACGTCTGCAGCAGGAAACTCAGGAGCAACGCGACCACGATGAGGATCGGGATCTCACGCCAGAACGAGCGGCGCTTCTTGTCCTTCCGGGCCCTCTTCCCACCCCCGGCGACCGGTGCGTCGCTGCTGTCGACTCTGCGCTTGCCCGCGCCGTCTCCGTCGTTCGCGTCCGGCGTCACGGCCGGGTCCTGCGGTGCATCTGCCACTGAGACAGATTAGCCCGACACCGCGTGAAAACGGTGCCGGGCCAATCGATCGAACTCGGAGCGTCGAGGCTCAGCGCTTTTCCTTGATCTTCGCAGCCTTGCCGCGCAGGTCGCGCAGGTAGTACAGCTTGGCGCGACGGACGTCACCGCGGGTGACGACCTCGATCTGGGCCAGGTTGGGGCTGTGGACCGGGAAGGTGCGCTCGACACCGACGCCGAAGGAGACCTTGCGGACGGTGAAGGTCTCGCGCACGCCGCCGCCCTGGCGGCGGATCACGACGCCCTTGAAGACCTGCACGCGCTCCTTCGAGCCCTCGATAACCTTGACGTGCACGTTCAGGGTGTCACCGGGACGGAACTCCGGAATATCGTCGCGGAGGGACTTGGCGTCCAGGAAGTCCAAGGTGTTCATCGGTTGTTCCATCCTTGCGTTCATCGCAGGAGCAGAGGAACCGAGCGGCTGGTGCTCGACTGGTTCGTGCTCAGATCAGGTTCCGTCACCCTCACCGGGCAACCCGACCATTGTGCCAGACGCCGCACCACGTGGGGAAATCGGTGGCGGCGCCGGATGGACGGTGCGTTCGAGTTCCGCCTCGGTCGCCGTGAGCGCGTGCTCGACGCTGGGCTTGCCCGCGACGAGGTCCTGGACGTAGATCTTGGCGCGGATCATCGGCCGCCGGAAGCGCTTTTCGCGTTCGACCGCGCGCCGCATCTTGCGCGGCTTGGACACGTAGCGCCACCGCGCCCACGGCGCGCCGGGCCGGCTGAGCCGGATCGCGCCGACCAGCAGGACCGGCAGCACGAACAACCCGATCAGGCCGGTCCAGATCTTGCCCTTGAGGATGACGATCGCAGCGATGCCCAGGTTGACCAGGACGAGCGCCACGAGGGCCGCCCGGACGGCGATGTGCGGATCTTCCCGGAACTGGGTGATGTCGAGCAGTTCCAGCGGCTGGAACCCGAGCAGCAGCAGGCCGGTGACCGCGAGCGCCACGAAGACCGCGTCCACCGACGCCCGGCCCTGATCGGACCAGTACACGTCCTTGAGGTAGAAGATCAGCGCGAACTCGTCGAGCACCAGTGCCGCACCGATGCCGAAGAAGGTCGCGATGAGCGCCCCGGTCGCCTGGGTCGCGGTCTCGTAGACGGCGATCATCGCGACGCCGGACGCGAACATCGTGATTACGCCGAACACGACGTGGTGGATGTGTTGCCCACCGGGAGTGATGTTGCCCGGCCACCAGCTCACCTCGGCGCGGATCATGCGGACGCTGATCCGGATGAACAGGAACGCGAGCAGGAAACCGATCAGAAAGAAGAGCAGAGGCAGGCGCCCGTCGGCGATGATCTCGCGATCGAGCCAGTCGCGCATCAGGACGGTCCGGGGACGCGCACGATGCACCGGAACCCGATGTGACAGGTGGAGGTCTCCTCCGTCTCCCCCTGCCGCGCCGCGGGCCGGTACCGCAGGCAGTAGTTGGGCGCGCACAGGTGCGACCCACCCTTGATCACCCGTCGGGGATACACCTCGCCGTCCCGCGCCTCGGCCACCTCGACCCGCGGATTGCGGGGAATGCAGCACGACGAGGCCGGTGCGACGTTCTTGCCGGACGCGTTGTGGTCGGCGGTGTGGAAGTCCGACGTCCACTCCCACACGTTGCCGGCCATGTCCACCAGCCCGTACCCGTTGGGTCGATAGCTCCCGACCGGCGCGGTGCCGACGAACCCGTCCTCGGCGAGGTTCTGCCACGGGAACCGGCCCTGCCACGTGTTGGCCTGATACCTGCCGCCGGGCGTGACGTCGTCACCCCACACGTACGTCTTGCGGTCGAGCCCGCCGCGCGCGGCGAACTCCCACTCGGCCTCGGTGGCCAGTTCCTTGCCCGCCCACGCCGCGTAGGCGAGGGCATCGGTGTACGACACATGCGTGACGGGGTGGCGTTCGCGCCCGCCCACATTGCTGCCGGGCCCCTCGGGGTGCCGCCAGTCCGCCCCCGGCATCCACGACCACCACCGGCGGTGGTCGTCGAGGGACACGGGGCCCGCCGGCGGGGTGAACACCAGCGACCCCGGGACCAGCAGGCTCGGATCGGCGTCCGGATACTCGGCGGCGTCCGGGGCGGTCTCCGCCGTCGTCACGTGACCGGTGTCCTTCACGAACCGCCGGAACTCGGCGACCGTGACCTGGTGGGTATCCATCCAGAACCCGTCGACCGTCACCTGGTGGACCGGGCGTTCCTCCGGGTAGAAGTCCTCCGAACCCATCCAGAAGGTCCCGCCCGGAACCCACACCATGTTCTTCGGCGCACGGAACGGCTCGTTGCGCGTCGACGCGATCGGCTGCATGGCTCACGAGTGTTCCACCTGCCCGGGCACGGCGAAAGCGGGAGCGGCATGCGGCGTTTCACCCATTGCGGGTGGGGCGACCGGACGGCGGCCCTGCCAGCATTCGTCCATGGGTTCCGCCATCGGGGAGGTGCTCCCCCTCGCAATCGGTGTCGCGATCAGTCCCGTTCCGATCATCGCGACGATCCTGATGCTGCTCACGCCGCGCGCCGGCAGCACGGCGACGGCCTTTCTCACCGGCTGGGTACTCGGAATCGTCGCCGGATACGCGGTGTTCGTGATCGTCGGCAGTGCGATCGATCTGTCGTCGGACTCGGACGGCAACGCCGTGACCGCGACGATTCGGATCGTGCTGGGCCTGCTGCTCCTCGCGCTGGCGGTCAAACAGTGGCGGAGCAGACCGGCACCCGGCGCGGAGCCGACCATGCCGGGCTGGCTGTCGGCGATGGACAAGGTCACGCCGGGCAGGGCGCTCGCGCTCGGACTGGGCCTGTCCGTCGTCAACCCCAAGAACCTGCTGATGATCGTCGGTGCCGCGGTGGCGGTCAGCCAGCTGGGTGTCGGCGGCACGTCGATCGTCGTCGCCGGCCTGGTGTTCACGGTGCTCGCGGCGAGCACGGTGGCCGCGCCGGTGCTCGGCTACTTCACGATGCGGGAGCGGGCCACGTCCTGGCTCGACGGATTGAAATCCTGGCTCACCGCGAACAACGCGGCGGTGATGTCGGTACTGCTTCTCGTGATCGGGGTGTCGCTGATCGGCAAGGGCATCGGCGGCTACTGAACTCCGCCGACCCGCGCCGGGCGTCCCGGCCGGAACCCGGACGCCCGGCGCGAGGGGTCACTTACCGAAACCGGCCTTGCGGAGCGCATCGGCCATCGAGCCGCCCGCCGGCCGCGCATCGCGCCGGTCCCGGCCCTGCCCGCCACGACTCTGGGCACCCTGACGCTGTCCACCCTGGTCACCCTGACGTCCCTGCCGCTGGTTGCCGCCCGGACCGTTCGGCCGGGGGCCGCGGCCACCCTGCCCGCCCTTGGCGCCGGCGCCCGCGCCGA
Organism: Rhodococcus sp. SGAir0479; assembly: GCF_005484805.1. NCBI lineage: Bacteria > Bacillati > Actinomycetota > Actinomycetes > Mycobacteriales > Nocardiaceae > Rhodococcus > Rhodococcus sp. SGAir0479. The sequence goes on along the minus strand of NZ_CP039432.1, from coordinate 1,045,779 downwards.
CCTCGTCGTCCAGGCGCAGGGTCAGTCCGATGCGCTGGCGTTCGACGTCGACGTCGACCACCTTCACCTTGACGACGTCGCCGGACTTGACCACCTCACGGGGGTCGCTCACGAAGGTGCGCGACATCGCCGACACGTGGACCAGACCGTCCTGGTGCACGCCCACGTCGACGAAGGCGCCGAACGCGGCGACGTTCGTGACGACCCCCTCGAGCACCATGCCGGGCTTCAGATCCGAGACCTTCTCGACCCCGGCCGCGAACGTCGCCGTCTTGAATTCCGGCCGCGGATCCCGGCCGGGCTTGTCGAGCTCGGCGATGATGTCGGTGACCGTGGGCAGACCGAACTTGTCGTCGACGAAGTCGGCGGGGGTCAGCTTCGACAGCACCGCGGTGTTGCCGACGAGCTCGTCGACGGCCGACCCGGACGCCTGCACGATCCGGCGGACCACCGGGTACGCCTCGGGGTGCACGGCGGACGCGTCGAGCGGGTCGTCGCCGCCCCGGATCCGGAGGAAGCCCGCGCACTGCTCGAAAGCCTTGGGGCCGAGCCGCGGTACGTCCTTGAGTCCCTTCCGGCTCCGGAACGGGCCGTTCTGGTCCCGGAAGGCGACGATGCTCTCGGCCAGCGAACCGGCGATTCCCGACACCCGCGACAGCAGCGGCACCGACGCGGTGTTCACGTCCACACCGACCGCGTTCACCGCGTCCTCGACGACGGCGCCGAGCGAGCGCGCCAGCATCGTCTCCGAGACGTCGTGCTGGTACTGGCCCACCCCGATCGACTTGGGATCGATCTTGACCAGCTCGGCCAGCGGGTCCTGCAGCCGCCGCGCGATCGACACCGCGCCGCGGATCGAGACGTCGAGGTCGGGCAGTTCCTGCGACGCGTACGCCGACGCCGAGTACACCGAGGCACCGGCCTCGGAGACCACGATCTTCGTCAGCCCCGCCTCCGGGAACTTCGAGATCAATTCGGAGGCAAGCGCATCGGTCTCCCGGGACGCGGTGCCGTTGCCGATGGCGATCAGCTCGACGCCGTGCTTGGCCGCGAGCGCGGCCAGCGTCGCGAGCGACTGGTCCCACTTGCCCTGCGGCGGGTGCGGATAGATGGTGTCGTACGCGACCACCTTGCCGGTGGCGTCGACGACCGCGACCTTGGTGCCGGTGCGGAAGCCCGGGTCGAGGCCCATCGTGGCGCGGGTGCCGGCCGGCGCCGCCAGCAGCAGGTCCTTGAGGTTGGCCGCGAACACGTCGACGGCGTCCTTCTCCGCGGACTGCCGCAGGCGCATCCGGGTGTCGATGCCGAGCGTGACGAGCATCTTGGTCTTCCATGCCCACCGGACGGTGTCCAGCAGCCAGCGGTCCGCCGGTCGGCCGCGGTCGGCGATCCCGAACCGGGTGGCAATGCGGCCCTCGTAGACGGTGGTCTCCCCCGGCGCCGCCGGCTCGCGGTCGGAAGCGAGGGTGAGCGAGAGGACCTCCTCCTTCTCGCCGCGGAACATCGCGAGGATGCGGTGGGACGGCAGCTTCTCGAACGGCTCGGAGAACGCGAAGTAGTCCGCGAACTTGGCGCCGACACTCTCTTTGCCCTCACGCACCTTCGACTCGAGCTGCCCCCGCGTCCACATCAGCTCACGCAGCTCGCCGACCAGGTCGGCGTCCTCGGCGAACCGCTCGACGAGGATCGCGCGGGCGCCGTCGAGTTGTTCGGCCGTGTACCGGGCCGGGTCCTGGGAGGGGTCGCCGATCAGTGCGTCGGCAACGGGTTCGTGTCCGGCCTCGCGGGCGATCTGCGCCTTGGTGCGCCGCTTGGGCTTGTACGGGAGGTAGATGTCCTCGAGCCGCGCCTTGGTGTCGGCCAGCATGATCTGCTGTTCGAGCGCGGCGTCGAGCTTGTCCTGCGAGCGGATCGAGTCCAGGATCGCGACGCGACGCTCGTCGAGCTCGCGGAGGTAGCGCAGGCGTTCCTCGAGCTGACGCAGCTGGGCGTCGTCGAGCGCGCCGGTGACCTCCTTGCGGTAGCGAGCGATGAACGGCACCGTTGCGCCGCCGTCGAGAAGGTCGACCGCCGCGGCGACCTGCCCCTCCCGTACGTCGAGCTCGTCTGCGATGCGCTGGTTCACGGATTGGAGAGCATGGGGAGCAACCGTCACGGCGAACGACCCTACCGCTAGCCTGTCGGGGGCGTCGGCGACGAGCCCGGCGAACGATCTGGTGGAGGACCCCCGTGGGGAGAAGAGCACGACTCCTCGCGGCGGCGTGTCTGTCCGCCGTCGCCGTGACCGCCTGCTCGACGCCCTCCGACGACGGCACCGTCCCCGACAGTCGGCGCACCGACGACACCACCGTCGCGGCCGCGCCGGTCGGGCTCGCGGACCGGATCGCCCGGGCCGCCACGGATGCCGGTGACCGCGGTGCCGACGTGGCGATCGCACTGTTCGACCGGCGCGACGGCCGGTACGAATCCTTCGCCGACACAGCCTCGTTCGCGACCGCCTCGGTGGCCAAGCTCTTCATCGCCGACGACCTGTTCTACCGCGAGACGACGGCCGCCCTCGCTCTCACCGCCGACGAGCACACGCTGGTGGCCCGGATGCTCGAGGACTCCGACGACGACGCCGCAAACGAGTTGTGGGACGAGTACGGCACGTCGGAGCTCGTCGACGACGTCGCCTTCCGCTACGAAATGCTCGACACCTCGGCGCCGTACGACGACCACTGGTGGAACACCACGACGACGGCGCACGACCTCGTCGGCTACTACGCCGCGGTGCTCGACGGGCGCGGCGGCCTGGACGCCGCGCACCGCGACGAACTGGTCGGCTACCTGCGCCGGTCGCATCCGGTCGCCGCCGACGGTTACGACCAGTCCTTCGGCATTCCCGCCGGCCTCTCCGGCGAGACGGCGATCGCCGTCAAACAGGGCTGGATGTGCTGCGTCGACGACCGCTGGATGCACCTGTCGACGGGAGTGATCGGGCCCGACGACCGGTACGTGTTGGTGGTGGCGTCCCGGGAAGACCTCGACTACGGCGGCGGCGACACCGACTATCCCGACACGTCGCTGACGGCGGCGGTCGACGACGTCAGCGCCGCTCATGCCCGTGAGACCGTCACCGACGTCGTGCGGACGGTGTTTCCGGAACGGCGGATCGACTAGCTACGGCGGGCGCGGGCGAACTTGTCGACGGCCGCGGGGGTGACCGGGGTGAAGAAATTGACGAGGTGGCCGTCGGGGTCGCGGACCAGCAGGGACCGGTTGCCCCAGGGCATGGTGGTGGGCTCGGTGACGACGTCGGCGAGGAAGTCGCGCGAATTCCGGTGGACGCGATCGACGTCGTCGACGAGAAGCTCGAGGATCACGCTGCGGTTGTCCGCCGGGCGGGCGGAACCCGGGGCGAACAGTGGGACGGTGCGGGTTCCGGCGATCGCGAGGGTGGCGCCACCGATCTCGAGTTCGGCGAAGTCCTCGGTCGCCCACGTCGCGCGCGCTCCCGTGGCGCGCTCGTAGAACTCGACGAGGCGGGCAACGTTGCCGGTGATGATGCGGATCGAGACGAAGTCCACGGGAGTCTCCCTTGGTGGTGTCGGATGCGTACACCGTCAAGCTACGAGAAATACTGGACAGTTCCCGTCCGGTATCTGCAGTAGGTTCTCAACATGCCTCGACCTACCGGCCGCGTGCTGACCCTGCTGGAACTGCTGCAGTCGGGCGGTACCCGGACCGTCGCCGAGCTCGCCGACCGACTCGGCGTCGACGGACGCACGGTCCGGCGATACGTGGACCAGCTGGTCGACCTGGACGTGCCCGTGGAATCGGTGCGCGGGCGCTACGGCGGGTACCGGCTCGCTCCCGGGTACCGCCTACCTCCGCTCATGCTGGGCGACGACGAGGCGCTCGCCGTCCTCCTCGGCCTGATCGCCGGCCGGCGGTCGGGGTTGACGACGGCGGAGCGGACGGCCGGCGAGACGGCGTCGGCGAAGATTCGAAGAGTGTTGCCCAGGCAAGTCGCTCGCCGGCTGGACACCCTCCTGGAGGCCCTCGACTTCACCGACCGGCCCGGCGACATCGACGCCCCGGACTCCGAGCTTCTGCTGACCCTCTCGGACGCGGTGCGCCATCGACGACCCGTCTCGATCCGCTACACCGACCGCGACGGCCGGCGCAGCGACCGCACCTTCCACCCGTACGGGATCGTCGCCCATGCGAAACGGTGGTATGTCACGGGTAGGGACGCCGACATCGGCGAGGACCGAACGTTTCGGCTCGACCGCATCGCAGACGCGAGGACTCAGCCGGGCTCGTTCGAGGCACCCGCGGGCCTCGACGCCGGGCAACGGGTGCTCGCGGCGTTCGCCGCGGCCGAGTACCGGTACGAAGTGAGCCTGCGGATCCACGGGACGATCGAGCAGATCCGCGCCCACCTTCCCGCCGCTGTCGCGAATCTGGAGGAGGGCCCGCACGAGGCCCGCGAGGAACCGGCGACCGAGAGTTGGGTGCGGGCCGAGCTGAGGGTCGAGCGGCTCGACTGGTTGCCAGGGGTTCTCGCCGCACTCGACCGCCCGTTCGTCATCGAGCGCCCCGAGGAACTGCGGGACCTCGTGAAAGCGCTCGCCGATCGCCTCGCGGACCACGCTCGCCGGGCCTGAGCCCCGGCGGGCGTCACCGGCGGTGCCGGATCGAGGACCGGCTCAGGACAGCAGGTCGGGGCGGCGTTCGGTGGTCCGCTGCAACGCCTGCGCGTGCCGCCACGCCGCGACCTTGGCGTGATCGCCGGACAGCAGCACCGGCGGGACGTCCAGGCCCCGCCAGCTCACCGGCCGCGTGTAGCTGGGCCCCTCGAGCAGGCCGTCGGAGAACGAATCCTCTTGGTGGGACTGCTGATTGCCGAGTACACCCGGGAGCAGCCGGACGACGGCCTCGACCATGACGAGGACCGCTGCCTCGCCACCGATGAGCACGTAGTCGCCGATGGAGACCTCTTCGACGCGCACCCGCCGCGCGGCGTCGTCGAACACGCGCTGGTCGATGCCTTCGTACCGGCCGCACGCGAAGACCAGGTGCTTCTCCTCGGCCCACCGGTGCGCGGTGGCCTGCGTGAACGGCACCCCGGCCGGCGTGGGGACCACCAGCAGGGCCTCGGTGTCGGGGTTGCCGTCGTCGTCGGTGAGGACCTCGTCGAGCGCGTCGCCCCACACCGTCGGCTTCATGACCATGCCCGGACCACCACCGTAGGGCGAGTCGTCGACGGACTTGTGGACGTCGTGCGTCCAGCGGCGCAGGTCGTGGACCCCGACCGAGATGAGTCCCTTGTCGATCGCCTTGCCGAGCAGGGCGGCGCGCAGCGGCTCGAGGTATTCGGGAAAGATCGTGACTACGTCGAGACGCACGGTTGTTCGGTCACTCCTCGGTGGAGCTGTCTCCGAAGTTCGGATCCAGCAGGCCTTCGGGCGGGTCGATCTCGATGACGCCGTCGGCGACGGACACGGTCGGGACGATCGCGGTCACGAAGGGCACCAGCAGCTCGCCCGAGGTCTGCCCCTCGGGGCGGATCGACAGCAATTCTCCTGCAGCGGAATGCAATACCTCGATCACGGTGCCCACGGGAGCGCCGGTGTCGGGGCGACCGGCGGCCATCCGCACGGTCAGCCCCTCGAGCTCGTGATCGTAGAACTCGTCCGGATCGTCGGACGGGCCCAGCTCCGCGGAGTCGATCAGGAACAACGTCCCACGCAGAGCGTCGGCGGCGGTCCGGTCGGCGACTCCCTGCAAGCGCAGCAGAAGCCGCCCGGAATGCTCCCGGGCGGCTTCCACCACGAACGTGTGCAGCTTCGACTCGCGCGGCTTGCGGCCACGCAGCTCGGAACCGACGGCGAAGCGCTCCTCGGGTTCGTCGGTGCGAACCTCGACGACGAGCTCTCCCCTGATGCCGTGCGACTTGGCGACGCGGCCTACGACGAGTTCCACTGCAGAACTACAGATCGGTGTCGACGACGTCGACGCGGATTCCGCGGCCCCCGATACCGGAGACGAGGGTCCGCAGGGCGGTCGCGGTACGTCCACCGCGACCGATCACCTTCCCGAGATCGTCGGGGTGCACGTGCACCTCGACGGTGCGTCCCCGACGTCCGGTGATCAGCTCGACGCGAACGTCGTCGGGGTTGGCGACGATCCCACGGACGAGATGCTCGACGGCATCGGCGACAACGGCGCTCATTACTCGGCAGCCTCGGTGGACTCGGCGGCAGGAGCCTCAGCCTCTGCGTCCTTGGCGGCCTTCTTCTTCTTGGGGGTGATGGCCTCGGCGGCGGGCTCGTTCTCGGCCTGCGCCAGCGCAGCCTGGAACAGCTCCAGCTTGGTGGGCTTGGCTTCCTTGGTGCGCAGGGTGCCCTCGGCGCCCGGCAGACCCTTGAACTTCTGCCAGTCACCCGTGATCTTGAGCAGGGCCTCGACGGGCTCGGTCGGCTGCGCGCCGACGCCCAGCCAGTACTGTGCGCGCTCCGAGTCGATCTCGATCAGAGACGGCTCTTCCTTCGGGTGGTACTTGCCGATGGTCTCGATCGCACGGCCGTCACGGCGGGTGCGGGAATCCGCGACGATGATCCGGTACTGCGCGTTGCGGATCTTGCCGAGGCGGGTGAGCTTGATCTTGACAGCCATTACGCTGTGCATCTCCTTCAGCACGCACACCAGTGCGCACATGTCACGTGCAATTCAGCGACCCACCAGGATGGTGAGTCCGGTTTTGCCTCTTTCCTGTGACCGCCGCGCGGTACGTAACCGGATGCGACGAACAGCGGTTCATTCTGCCAGACGACCCGAGCGGAACGGAAACGCGGCCCGAGCGACCGCTGCGCCGCAGCTCAGGTGAGCAGAACCACCCGGCACCCCTACGGTGGTGCACCCCGCCTCGGGTACCGTCGATATGTGGCCCCAACCCGTCGCAAGAGCCGACCCGCACTGATCGTGCTGGTCGTCGTCGCCGCCGTCGGATGCCTGGCACTCGGCTGGTGGCAGTGGACCCGCTTCGAGTCCGTCGGCGGCACGGGCCAGAACCTCGGATACGCCTTCCAGTGGCCGCTGTTCGCAGCCTTCGTGGTCTACGCCTACCGGCGCTTCGTGCAACTCGAGGACGGCGACGGGGACACCGCAGGCGCCGACGGCCGCGCCGCCGAGCCGACCGAGATCCCCGAGGGGTTGCTGCCGGAACGCCCGAGGGCCGACGCGGACCCCACGGACCTGGACGACTCCGAGGCCCGGCAGATGCTCGAGTACAACGATTACCTCGCCGAGCTGTCGGCTCGCGAGCCCGATAGGAGCGACAAGTGAGCGGCGGCCCCGACGAGACCACCCCACAGCAGACTGCGACCGCAGCGGCGCCCACCCAGCAGGACACCCGGAAGATCGCGTCGGCACTGCTCCGCTACCGCGTGCTCGCGTACGCGACCGGCATCTGGCTGCTCGTCCTCACGGCGGAGATGGTGGCCAAGTACATCTTCGGCGTCGACAACCTGCCGACCTGGATCGCCATCGTCCACGGGTGGGTGTACTTCGTGTACCTGATCCTCACGATCGACCTGGCCGTGAAGGTGCGCTGGCCCGCGGGCCGCACGATCGGCACGCTGCTCGCCGGCACCATCCCGTTCCTGTCGTTCTTCGTCGAGCACTGGCGCACCCAGCAGGTCAAGCGGGACTTCGGTCTCTGAGCGGTCCGTCCGCCACGTCACGAAGGGCCCGTCCGGATGGACGGGCCCTTCGCCGTTGCATACCGCTAGCCGCGCGCGAGTGCCGCCAGCGCCGGCACCAGTTGCGCGAGTGCCCGGCCGCGGTGGGACGCAGCGTCCTTCTCCTGCGGCGTCAGCTCGGCGGCGGTCCGCTGCTCGCCCTCGGGCTCGAAGACCGGGTCGTAGCCGAACCCGTTCTCGCCGCGGGGCGCGCGGGCGATCCGGCCACGCCACTCGCCGCGCACCACGACGGTGTCCTGTCCGGGCACCGCGAGCGCGCAGGCCGACACGAAGGCACCACCGCGCCGCTCGTCGGGCACGTCCGAGAGCTGACCCAGCAGCAGCGCGGTGTTCGCGTCGTCGTCGCCGTGCCTGCCGCTCCAGCGCGCCGACAGCACGCCCGGCATCCCGTTCAGGGCGTCGACCTCGAGCCCCGAGTCGTCGGCGACGCACGGCAGGCCCGTGGCGGCCGCACCGTCCACGGCCTTGACGATCGCGTTCGCCTCGAACGTCGCACCGGTCTCCGGCGTCTCCGGGAACTCGGTCACCTCGTCGAGGCCGATCACGTCGAGGCCCTCGATGCCGGCGGCCGCGAGGACCCGGCGCAGTTCACCGAGCTTCTTGGCGTTGCGGCTGGCGACCAGGATCCGGCCGCTCAACTTCCGAACGCCTTCTTCTTGGGCTCGGGCGCCGTCGGCAGGTTGCCAGGGTAGGGCTCGGCGAGGGCGGCCTTCTGCACCTCGAACAGCTGCTCGCAGCCGGCCAGCGCCGAGTCCAGCAGCTTGTCGAGGGTCGACCGCGGGAAGGTCGCGCCCTCGCCGGTGCCCTGGATCTCGACCAGCGTGCCGGTGTCGGTCGCCACCACGTTCATGTCGACCTCGGCGCGCGAATCCTCCTCGTACGGCAGGTCGAGGCGGACCCGGCCGTCGACGACACCGACACTGACGGCGGCGATCGCGCACGAGATCGGCTGCGGATCCGCCAGCCGGCCGGCGGCACGCAGGTAGGTCACCGCGTCCACCAACGCGACGTACGCGCCGGTGATGGCGGCGGTGCGGGTACCGCCGTCGGCCTGGAGCACGTCGCAGTCGATGGCGATCGTGTTCTCCCCGATCGCGGCGAGGTCGATGCAGGCGCGCAGAGACCGGCCGACCAGCCGACTGATCTCCTGGGTCCGGCCCCCCACCTTGCCCTTGACCGATTCGCGGCCGCTGCGGGTGTGCGTGGCCGCCGGGAGCATCGCGTACTCGGCCGTCAGCCAGCCCAGGCCGGAGCCCTTGCGCCAGCGCGGCACACCTTCCTCGACGCTCGCGGTGCACATGACCCGCGTGTTGCCGAACTCGACCAGCACCGAACCTGCGGGGTGATTGGTGAACCCGCGGGTGATCCGAACCTCGCGGAGCTCGTCGTCCGCCCTACCGTCTTCTCGTGTCGTCACGTTCGAAGAGCCTAGTCGCCGCCGCCGACGCCCGGCCGGGTCGCCGCCGTCGCCCCGCGAGGCGATGTCAGACGGTGTAGACGTCCCCGGCGGACACCGCGTGCACCGGCCCGGAGAACTCGGCCTTGGCCTCGGCGATGACGTCCTCGCGGGACGTCCACGGCGGGATGTGGGTCAACAACAACTCGCCCACCCCGGCGCGGGCCGCGACCTGCCCGGCCTCGGTGCCGGACAAATGGATTCCCTCGGGCCGGTCGGGACTGTGCGTCCACGACGCCTCCGACAGCAGCACGTCCGCGCCGCGGGCCAGGTCCACGACGGCGTCGCACATCCCGGTGTCGCCGGTGTACGCGAGGACACGGCCGCTGGGGCCGGTGATCCGGAACCCGTACGACTCCGGCGGATGATTCACCTGGAACGCCTGGACGATGAGCTCGCCGATCTCCGCGACGTGCCCGTCCGACCAGCTGCGCAGGTCGATGGTGTCGGAGATGTCGTCGAGTTCGCCACCGCACTCGGCGGACGCGACCCCGATGCGGGAGGCACTGTCCGTGGGCCCGTAGACGAGGGCGCGGCCGGTGGGCGGATTGGGGTGGTAGCGGCGCCATACGAGCAGCCCCGGCATGTCGAGGCAATGATCGGCGTGCAGGTGCGAGAGCAGGATCGTGGCGGCGCCCGGATCGGCGTGCCGCTGCAGGGCACCTAGGACACCGGGCCCGAAATCCAGGACCACCGGCGGGGTTCCCGGTGCGGTCAGCAAGTAGCCCGAAGCGGGCGAGTCAGGTCCGGAGACGCTGCCCGAACATCCCAGGACCGTAATGCGCATGCAAACTATGCTGCCACGCCCACCCGGATCTCAAAAAGCTTCGGGCCGTTTCGGCGGCGTCACCTCACATCCGACGCCGGATTGTGATGCACCGGCGACCGTCGACGGATGTGACGGTCGAGTCAGAGCGTCGACCGCGACACCTGCGTCGACCCGGTCGGTCCTCTCTTGCGGCGAGCGTCCGACGACAGCGCCCACGCGGCGACCACACCGCCGATCGCTCCGAACAAATGCCCCTGCCACGAGATCCCGTACTGTCCCGGGAGCACGCCCCACAGCATGCCGCCGTAGACGAACAGCACCACGACGCCGAGCAGGATCTGCCACACGTTGCGGGCGAAGATGCCGCGCACCAGCAGGTACGTGAGCCAGCCGAACACCAGGACGGACGCCCCGATGTGCGAGCCGGCGCCACCGGTGAGCCACGTCCCGATCCCGCCGACGAGCCAGATGATCGCGGTGGCGGCCAACCCCCGCCCGATCCCCGACAGCAACACCAGGAAGCCGAGGATCAGCAGCGGGATCGTGTTGGCGAACAGGTGGCCCCAGCCTCCGTGCAGCAGCGGGGCGAACAGCACGCCCCACAGCCCGTCGAGTGTCCGGGGCTCGACGCCCCAGCCGTCCAGGCGGTTGTCCGCGACGGTGTCGATCGCCTCGAGCACGTACAGCACCGCGACGAAGGCGCCCACGGTGATCGCGGCACGCTGCCATTGCGGACGCGGCACACGCGTCGGGTTCACGGTCGGTTCGAATCCGGCTGTCACGCACCCGAGCCTACCGACGGCGGCGACGGCCGCTGCCCCGCGAACGTCCGTCAGTTGCCGGCCGACGTCCCGAACGCGGAGGGGAACACGTCCCGGTAGCTCGGCACCCCGGCCACGGTGGTGGCCGCCAGCACGGCGTCGACGATCGCGCGCTGCACGCACTGCGCCGCCGCGGTGCACACCGCGTCGAGGATGGGCAGCTCGTTCGGAAACGCCGCCGGCACCCCCGCCGGGGGCGGCACCTCGTGGGTGCCGGTGGCCAGGGCGAAGATCGTGTCGCCGTCCAGCGGCGAGTGCGCGGGACGGATGGCGCGGGCCATGCCGTCGTGCCCCGCGACCGCGACCCGCCGGCACGACGCCTTCGACAGGCGTGCGTCGGTCGCGACCACGCCGATCGTCGTGTTGAGCACCGTGGCCTTCTCCGCCAGCGCGTTCGCTGCCGTCAACTCCCGAGCCGACGGCGGCCGGATTCCGCGGCGTTCGGCGTCCGCGCGGGTGAGCCCCCACGGCAGGCCGGTTTCGGGATCCCACACCGATCCCACCGGATTGGCGACCATGAGCGCCGCGACGGTGACCCCGTCCGCGGGACCGCCCTCGATCACCGCGCTGGCCGTGCCGACGCCGCCCTTGAGGACGCCGGCCCGGGCGCCGGTGCCGGCCCCCACCGACCCGGTCTCGACGACGCTCCCGGCGCGCTCCGCGGCGCGGTAACCGAAGTCCGCCGTCGGCCGGACGTTCCAGTCCCCCACCGGCAGGTCGAAGATGACCGCACCGGGGACGATCGGGACGATCTGTCCCGGTCGGCCCATCGGAATCCCGTGTCCGTGTTCCTCGAGCCAGCGCATGACACCGTCCGCGGCGGCCAGACCGTAGGCACTGCCGCCCGACAGCAGCACGGCGTTCACCTGCTGGACCGAATGACTGGGGTCGAGCAGGTCGGTCTCGCGCGTGCCGGGTCCGCCGCCGCGCACGTCGACACCGGCCGTCGCGCCGGACGGCACCAGGACGACGGTGGTGCCGGTGGCACCGCCCGAACCGAGTGCGCCGTCGACGCCGAGCGTGGCATCCGGATCCCGCCGGTACTCGTGCCCGACGAGGACGCCGGCGACATCGCACAGCGAATCCGTCGGTCCCGCGACCGCCCGGAGCGGCGCGCTCACGACAGCAGCGCCTGGACGAGCGAGTCCTGCATCCACGTCAGCCAGTGGTAGATGTCCAGATGCGGGGCCCGCGGGTCGCCCTCCTCCAATTCGTCCGGAGTGTCGGCGTCGATCCCGAGGTTGGTGCCGAGCGCGAGCCGCACGTCGTTGAGTCCGGCCAGCCACGCGTCGGCCTGCTCGGGCGTGATCACGACCTTGCCGCCCTCGGCGGGCACGGTCTGGAGAATCACCGCACCGGCGGAGATCTTGTCGTCGATGATGTCGGGCTCGTGCAGGCTGCGCAGGGCACTGTTCTCGTTGCCCTGGGCGGGATCGTCGACCGCGTCGGGGCCGGTGCGCTGGAAGTCGGGCAGCAGCCGGGCCAGGACGGCGTCGTCGGGGGTTTTGGAATTACCGGTGCGCATGCCGGTGAGCGCCGCCAGTTCGTCGGTGGGCGCCGACGCGGCCCGCTCCTCGAGCAGCCCGGTCACCGAGCTCACCAGCGAGCGCAGCACGGCCGCCTCGTGAGCATCCATCTCCGAACGCAGTTTCAGTCCGCCGAGCGAGTTCTTCCTGGTCCAAGTCCGCACGTCTGTTCCCGGGATCCTTACCGTCGAATGGGATGGATGGAGCAGCTGCTAGCTGCTGTCGCGCTGCATTGTCGCCCACAGACCCGCCGCATGCAGTTTCCGGACGTCGTTCTCGACCTTGTCGCGGGACCCGCTGGACACGACCGCCTTGCCTTCCTTGTGGACCTGCATCATCAGGTCCGTGGCCTTGGCTTTGCTGTAGCCGAAGAGCTTCTGGAAGATGTACGTCACGTAGTGCATGAGGTTGACCGGATCGTCCCAGACCACGGTCACCCACGGCCGGTCCAGTGCCTCCGTCGCTTCCTCGATCTCGGCCTCGGCCGGCGAGATCTGCGGCGACGCGGCGGGCATCTTGCCTACCGGAACAGCGGTCGGAAAAGTCATCGTGGAGCGCGGCGCCATGGGTCCAGGGTACGGCGTGGGCTCGGAACCCGACACCCGTGACCGACGCCCGAATCGTAAAGTTGGGCGCGTGATCGCCCCCCACGAGAACGCCCATGACACCGAAAACGCCGCCGCCCCCGCCGGAGGGAACTCCGCCGCGGGCGCCAGTACCGCGCTGTTGACCGACCAGTACGAGCTGACGATGCTCGAGGCGGCGCTCGCCGACGGCTCCGCGCATCGGGCGTGCAGCTTCGAGGTGTTCGCCCGGCGCCTGCCCGACGGCCGCCGGTACGGCGTGGTCGGCGGCATCGGCCGGATCCCCGACGCGCTGACCCGATTCCGTTTCGGCGAGCCGGAACTCGCGATCGTCGCGCGGTTCCTGGCCCCGCAGACGGTGGAGTGGCTGCGGAACTTCCGCTTCTCCGGTGACATCGACGGGTACCGCGAGGGGGAGCTCTACTTCCCCGGCTCCCCCATCCTGTCGGTACGCGGCACGTTCGCCGAGTGTGTGCTGCTCGAGACGCTGGTGTTGTCGATCCTCAACCACGACAGCGCGATCGCGTCGGCCGCGGCCCGGATGGTCAGTGCGGCCGACGGTCGCCGGCTGATCGAGATGGGCTCGCGCCGAGCCCACGAGGAGTCGGCCGTCGCGTGCGCCCGCGCCGCCTATCTCGCGGGCTTCGACGCGACGTCGAACCTCGAGGCGGTGCGCCGGCACGGGGTGCCCGGCGCCGGCACCAGCGCGCACGCCTTCACGTTGCTGCACGCCACCGACGGCGGCGCGGACGAGCAGGCGGCGTTCCGCGCGCAGGTCGCGGCGCTGGGCGTCGGGACGACGTTGCTCGTCGACACGTACGACATCACGCAGGGTGTCGAGAACGCGGTGGCCGCCGCGGGGACCGAACTCGGTGGCGTGCGGATCGATTCGGGCGACCTGGGCGTGCTCGCACGCCAGGTTCGCGACCAACTCGATCGTCTGGGCGCGACCGGCACCCGCATCGTGGTGTCGGGTGATCTGGACGAGTACGCGATCGCCGCGTTGCGCGCGGAGCCCGTCGACACGTACGGCGTCGGCACTTCCGTCGTGACCGGCTCGGGCGCGCCGACCGCCGGCATGGTCTACAAGCTCGTCGAGGTGGAGGGGGTGGCGGTGGAGAAGCGCAGCAGCCACAAGGGGTCTCGGGGCGGGACCAAGCGCGCGGTGCGTCTGAGCCGGCCGTCGGGCACCATCGTCGAGGAGGTCACGTTCCGCGCCGGGGCGCCCGCGCCGGAAGCCGGCGAGTTCGAATCGCGGGAGCTGATGATTCCGCTGGTGCGCGGCGGCGCGGTGGTCGAGAGCCTGCCGACTCTCGAGGACGCCCGGGCGCTGGTGGCGCGCAATCTCGTGAGCCTGCCGTGGGAGGGGCTCAAGCTCTCGCACGGCGAGCCGGCCGTGCCGACCCGGTTCGCGGCCGCTGCCGCCGAGCCGACCGTCGCCGTGGAAGGACAGTCATGACGAAAAGCGCCCTGATCGTGGTCGACGTCCAGAACGACTTCTGTGAGGGCGGGTCGCTCGCGGTCGCCGGCGGCGCGGCCGTGGCCGCCGACATCGGCGGTCTCTACCCGCGCGGCGACTACGCCGCGATCGTCGCCACCCGCGACCACCACGTCGACCCGGGCTCGCATTTCTCCGACAGTCCGGACTACGTCGACACGTGGCCGCCGCACTGCGTGGTCGGGACCCCCGGCGCCGAGTTCCATCCCGCCCTCGACACCGCGCCGATCGAGGAGGTGTTCTCCAAGGGGCGGTACAGCGCCGCGTACTCGGGTTTCGAGGGGGTCTCGGACGCGGGTGAGAGCCTCGCGGCGTGGCTCCGCCGCCACGACATCGACACCGTCGACGTGGTCGGGATCGCCACCGATCACTGCGTGCGGGCGACCGCGCTCGACGCCGTGACGGAGGGCTTGGGCACCCGCGTGCTGCTGCCGTTCACCGCCGGGGTGATGCCGGCCACCGTCGACGCCGCCCTCGCGGAACTCGAGGCGGCCGGCGTCGAACTCGTCGGGCAGGTCGCCGACCGGAGTTGACGGACCCGGGCAGTACCCTGTTGCGGTGCCCGAGCGAGAGTTGCCGAACGTCCCCGAACTCCTCAAGGTCGCGGTCCGTTCGCTCGGCGGTAGGGAACGCACCAACCAGCTGACGATGGCGTCGGCGGTGGCGCACTCGATCGACACCGGCGAACACCTGGCGGTGCAGGCCGGTACCGGCACCGGCAAGTCGCTCGCCTATCTCGTTCCGAGCGTCCGGCACGCCGTGGAGTCCGGGCGGACGGTGGTCGTTTCCACCGCGACCATCGCGCTGCAGCGCCAGCTGGTCGACCGGGACATGCCGCGCCTGGCCGACGCGCTGACGTCGGCCCTCGGTCGCCGTCCCCGGTTCGCCATCCTCAAGGGCCGCAGCAACTACCTGTGCATGAACAAGATCCACACCGGGATGGCGGAGGACGATCCGCCGGAGGCGGAGCTGTTCGACGCGTTCGCGATCTCCCGCCTCGGCCGCGAGGTGCAGCGGCTGACGAAGTGGTCCTCGGACACCGAGACCGGTGACCGCGACGATCTCGTCCCCGGCGTCAGCGACCAGGCGTGGCGCCAGGTGAGCGTGAGTGCCCGCGAATGCCTCGGCAAGTCCCGGTGCCCGGTCGGTGAGGACTGCTTCGCCGAGCGCGCCCGCGCCGAGGCCGCGCAGGTGGACGTCGTGGTCACCAACCACGCGATGCTCGCGATCGACGCGATCTCCGGCATCGCGGTGCTCCCGGAGCACGACGTCGTCGTGATCGACGAGGCGCACGAGCTGGTCGACCGGGTGACCGGCGTCGCGACGGCGGAGTTGTCGGCGTCGGCCATCAGCGCCGCGGCGCGCCGCGCCGTCAAACTCGTCGAGGAACAGGACGTCGACCGGCTCGAGGCGTCCGCGGAGGGCTGGGCGGAACTGCTCGAACAGTTGCCCGGCGGCCGGTGGGACGCGCTGCCCGACGGGGTCGGGATGGCGCTGGCCGCCGTCCGGGACGCCGCGTGGAACGTGCGCACCGCGATCGGGCCCGCTCGACCGGGCATGGCCGCGTCCGATCCGGAGGCGGCCGCCGCCCGCAACGCCGCGCTGTCGGTGATCGACGAGATCCACGACAGCGCCGTGCGGGTGCTCACCGCGTTCGACGAGCCGGACCCGGCCAAACGCAAGGACGTCGTATGGCTGGCGGTCGAGGACAACCGCGGCCACGTCCGGCGGGTGGTACGGATGGCTCCGCTCTCGGTGGGCGGGCTGCTGCGCGCGAGCCTGTTCGCCGAGTCCACGGTGGTGCTGACGTCGGCGACCCTCACGGTCGGCGGATCGTTCGACGGACTCGCGGTGAACTGGGGGTTGCCGCCGGAATCGCCGTCGCGGAGCAGTACCGCCACCGCGATCGGCAAGGAGGCCCCGTCGGACGCCGGCGCGCTGCGCTGGAACTCGCTCGACGTCGGATCACCGTTCGACCACGCGAAGGCCGGGATCATGTACGTCGCGCGGCACCTGCCGCCTCCCGGCCGTGACGGCCTGTCCCCCGCGTTCATGGACGAGATCGCCGAGCTGGTGACCGCGGCCGGTGGCCGCACGCTGGGGCTGTTCTCGTCGATGCGGGCCGCGAAGGCCGCGGCGGAGGAGATGCGCGAGCGGCTCGACGTCCCGATCCTGTGCCAGGGCGACGACGCGACCGGCACGCTGGTCAGGCGGTTCGCCGAGGACGAGCCGACCACCCTGTTCGGCACTCTGTCGCTGTGGCAGGGCGTCGACGTGCCGGGCCCGTCGCTGAGCCTGGTGATCCTCGACCGGATCCCGTTCCCGCGCCCCGACGACCCGCTGCTGGTGGCCCGCCAGCAGGCGGTGGAGTCCCGCGGCGGCAACGGGTTCCTGTCCGTCGCCGCCAATCACGCGGCGCTGCTGTTGGCGCAGGGCGTCGGCCGGCTTCTACGCAGCACGGACGACAAGGGGGTGGTCGCGGTGCTCGACTCGCGTCTGGCCACCGCTCGCTACGGCGGATACCTGCGCGCGTCGCTGCCGCCGTTCTGGGAGACCGCCGATCCCCGGGTGGTCCGTCAGGCGCTCGAGCGCATCGCGGCGTCGCGGCCGCAGGCCTGACCACCGCCGGGCCGGAAAAGCCGGTCGCCGCCGCGGCGCGCGTCCTATGCTCGGGCGATGGACCCGGTGATCTCGGTTCGCGGACTCACCAAGCGCTTCGGTGACGTCCACGCGCTCGACGGCCTCGATCTCGAGGTGGGGGCCGGCGAGGTGCACGGGTTCCTCGGTCCCAACGGGTCCGGGAAGTCGACCACGATCCGAGTCCTGCTGGGGCTGCTCCGTGCCGACGGGGGCGCCGTCTCGGTCCTCGGGGTCGATCCGTGGCGTGACGCGGTCACCCTGCACCGGCACCTCGCGTACGTGCCGGGGGACGTGAACCTCTGGCCCAATCTCACCGGTGGCGAGGCCATCGATCTGCTCGGTCGCCTGCGCGGTGGGCTCGACGACGGCCGCCGCCGGGAGTTGCTGGACCGCTTCGAACTCGACCCGACGCGCAAGGGCCGCACGTATTCCAAGGGCAACCGCCAGAAGGTTGCGCTGGTCGCGGCGCTGGCCGCGGACGCGCAGCTGCTGATCCTGGACGAGCCGACGTCCGGGCTGGATCCGTTGATGGAGGCGGTGTTCCAGCAGTGCATCGGTGAGGCGGCTCGGGCCGGCCGCACGATCCTGCTGTCGAGCCACATCCTCGCCGAGGTGGAGTCGCTGTGCGAGGTGGTGACGATCATCCGCGCGGGGAGGACCGTGCAGAGCGGCACGCTGGCCGAACTGCGCCACCTGACCCGGACGACGGTGACGGTGACGACGCAGCGCTCCCCCGACGGTTTCGCGTCGGTGTCGGGCGTGCACAACGTGAGGCCCCTCGACGATCGGGACCACGGGATGACCTTCGACGTCGACACCGACCACGTCGACACGGTGATGTCGACGCTCGCGGGACTGGGGATCCGTACCATCACCGCGAACCCACCGACGCTCGAGGACCTGTTCCTACGGGAGTACAGCGACGAGTTCGAGTCGCTGGGCATCGAGCACCGTTGACCACCCGGTCCGCCCCGGTGCGGCCACCGGCCGTACACCCCCGCGCCGCCGGAACGGCGAGTCCGCTGGCCGGCACCTGGACGCTGACGCGCCTGGCGTTGCGCATCGACCGGATCCGCCTGCCCGCGTGGGTGTTCGCGGTGGGCGGGGCCACGGTGCTGCTGGCGTCGAGCTACCGAAACCTCTATCCCACCCCCGAGGCGCGGCAGGCGCGGGCCGCTCTGATCGAGTCCCCCGCCGCCACCGCGCTGGCCGGACCGGGCTACGGGCTGTCGGACTACACCCTGGGCGCCATGGTCGCCAACGAGATCGCCGGAATGACGATGATCGCGGTCGCGCTCATGTCGGTACTGCTGGTGACGCTGCATCTGCGCACCGAGGAGGAGACCGGCCGGGCGGAGATGCTGCGCTCCGGCGTCGTGGGCCGGTTCGCCCCGATCACGTCGGGGCTGGCGGTGGTGCTGCTGGCGAACGTGGCGATCGGGGCGATCCTAGGGTTGGGTCTGACCGCCGTCGGCCTCCCGGCCCTGGGGTCGTGGAACCTCGCGGCCGCGGTGTGCATGGTGGGCCTCGTCTTCGGTGCCACGTCGGCGCTGTTCTCCCAAATCACCGAGCACGCCCGCACCGCGAGCGGATTCGGGTCGGTCGCCGTCGCGCTTGCCTACCTGCTGCGCGCGATCGGTGACGTCCGCGCCAAGGAGGACGGCAGTCTGTGGTCGTGGCTGTCCCCCATCGGCTGGGGACAGGCCACCCGTGCCTACGTCGACGAACGGTGGTGGCCGCTGCTGCTCGGCGCGGTCACGGTCCTCGTCGGGGTGGTGGCGGCGTACCTGGTGGTGGGCCGGCGGGACGTCGGCGCGGGGTTGGTGGCACCGCGCGGCGGCCCGCCCCGAGCGGGCGCCGCGCTCCGCGGGATCGCGGCGTTGACGATGCGGATGCAGCGCAACCAGATCCTCGCGTGGGCCGTCGGGGTGGCCGCACTCGCATTTCCCACCGGGGCGCTCGGCCGGCAGGTCGCCGACTTCGTCGACCAGGATCCGCGGCTGGCCGGGTTGTTGCCGGGTGGTGAGGGCAACGCGGCGCAGGGCGCGTTCGCGCTGTACCTGGTGTTCCTGACGATCATGGCGTGCATGTACGCGCTGACGGCGGTCCAGTCGATGCGGGGTGAGGAGAGCGCGGGCCGCGCCGAGGACGTGCTGTCGACCCCGGTGTCGCGGTTGCGGTGGCTCGGGGCGCAGCTGGCGGTGGTCACCGCCGCGACCGTGCTCATCACGCTGGCCGCCGGCGCCGCGATGGGAATCACCGCGGCCGCGACCCTGCACGACGGCTCGATGTTCGGTCGTCTCGTGGGCGCGGCCGCGAATCTGCTGCCGGCGACCCTGGCCGTGGTGGGCGGGACCGCCGCGGTCTACGCGTGGTTCCCACGGCTGCTCGCGGTGGTGTGGGTCTACCTCGGCTATGCGCTCGTCATCGGCATGTTCCTCGAGGTGCTGCCGGACTGGACCGGCTGGGCCTCACCGTTCCACTGGACGCCGAACCTGCCCGCCGACGAGTTCGACATCGTCCCGCTGATCGTGCTGGTCGTGCTCGCGGCCACGTTGTACGCGTCGGCCCTCATCGGCTTTCGGCGCCGCGACATCCAGTCCTGACTGCGTCCGGGAGGTCCCCGTGCCCGATATCGACTACCGGCTTTCCCAGCAACTGCTGCTGCGTACCGATCTGCCCGGGCCGCGCTCGCGCGACCTCGCCGCCCGCCGCCGCGCGGCCGTCGGCGCGTGCGTCGCCTCGGTGGTCCCCGTGTACGCGGCGGATGCCGACGGCGGCGTCATCGTCGACGTGGACGGCAACTCGCTCGTCGATCTGGGCTCGGGCATCGCGGTGACCGGGGTGGGCGCATCCAACCCCGTCGTGGCCGCCGCCGTGCGGGAGCAGGCGACGCGGTTCACACACACCTGCTTCATGGTCACGCCGTACGAGGAGTACGTCGCGGTCGCCGAGCGCCTGGTCGCGCTCACGCCCGGCGACCACGACAAACGGGCGGTGCTGTTCAACTCGGGCGCCGAGGCCGTCGAGAACGCCGTGAAGATTGCTCGGCACGCCACCGGACGCAACGCCGTCGTCGCGTTCGACCACGCGTACCACGGACGGACCAACCTCACGATGGCGCTGACCGCGAAGAACGTGCCGTACAAGGACGGTTTCGGCCCGTTCGTGCCCGAGGTGTACCGGATGCCGATGTCGTATCCGTTCCGGGAGCCGCCCGCCCCCGACGGGACGACGGTGACCGGGGCGCAGGCCGCCGCCCGCGCGATCGATCTGATGGACAAGCAGATCGGCGTCCGCCGGATCGCGGCGCTGGTCCTCGAACCGATCCAGGGTGAGGGCGGATTCATCGTGCCCGCACCAGGTTTCGTCCCGACGCTCGCCGGGTGGGCCCGCGCCCACGGAATCGTCTTCGTCGCCGACGAGGTACAGACGGGACTGGCCCGCACCGGCGCGTGGTTCGCGTGCGAGCACGAGGGTGTGGTCCCTGACCTCACCACGATCGCGAAGGGCATCGCGTCGGGCCTGCCCCTGTCGGCGGTCGTCGGCCGCGCCGACCTGATCGACGAGGTGCACACCGGTGGTCTCGGCGGCACGTACGGCGGCAACCCGGTCGCGTGTGCTGCGGCGCTCGCGACGCTGGACCAGATGCGGGATCTCGAACTGTGCGACCGAGCCCGTCGCATCGAGGAGCTCGCCCGGCCGCGCCTGCAGGCGCTCGCCGACGACGTCGGCATCGTCGGTGAGGTCCGCGGCCGCGGCGCGATGCTGGCGCTCGAGTTCGTCCGGCCCGGCACACGCGAGCCGAATCCGGAAGCCACCAGGGAAATCGCGGCCCGCGCCCTCGAACACGGCGTCGTGGTGCTCACGTGCGGTACCTACGGCAACGTGATCCGACTTTTGCCGCCGCTGGTGATTCCCGATGAACTTCTGTCAGCTGGGCTCGAAGTCCTCGAGAACGCGATCCGCGCGACCTGAGCGGCCGCGACCGGAAGCCGCCGTGGCCGCCGGCGCACGTCACACGTACGGCGCGGCTACCAGTCCCAACTCGGCGTCGGTGGCGAGCAGTCGGTGATGCGGCAGGACCCGGACCGTGTAGCCCACCGACCCCGACACCGGCAGCGGCGTGATCGCCTCGAACACCTCGCCGAGTCCGTCGGTCCCGGTGTGCGCCATCGGCACGGTCGTGACGTCGGTGAGGTCCTCGTTCGCACCGACCCGTCCCAGCACTGCCTGCACGACCACATCCTGCGGCGACAGGCCGCCGAGGCGGACGAACGCACGCAGCGAGAGGTCGGCGCCGATCTCCGGGTCGTCGGGCAGGCCCGCGCTGTCGACCTGCGCCACCTGCACCCCCGGCCAGGCGGTCTCGACCCGGCGTCGGTACCCGGCGATCTCCCGGGCGCCGGAGAAGTTGTCGGGCAGCACGTTCCGGGACGCGACCGCGGCGGGCGCGTAGTACTCGACCGCGTAGTCGCGGACCATGCGCGACGCCAGCACCTTCGGTCCGAGGCTCTGCAGGGTGTGCCGCACCATCTCGATCCAGCGGGTCGGCAGCCCGGTGTCGTCGCGGTCGTAGAACCGGGGCAGCACCGACCGTTCGAGCAGTTCGTACAGCGCCGTGGCCTCGAGGTCGTCCCGCCGGACCTCGTCGGCGACGCCGTCGGCGGTCGGGATCGCCCACCCGTTCCCGCCGTCGAACATCTCGTCCCACCAGCCGTCGCGGATGGACAGGTTGAGGCCGCCGTTGAGCGCCGACTTCATGCCCGACGTCCCGCACGCCTCGAGCGGCCGCAGCGGGTTGTTGAGCCACACGTCGCAGCCCCAGTACAGGTAACGGGCCATCGACATGTCGTAGTCGGGCAGGAACACGATGCGGTGCCGGACGTCGTGCTGGTCGGCGAACCGCACCACCTGCTGGATGAGGGCCTTGCCGCCCTCGTCGGCGGGGTGGCTCTTACCGGCGACAACCAGCTGCACGGGGCGATGCTCGTCGAGCAGCAGCGCCCGCAACCGTTCCGGATCGCGCAGCATCAGCGTCAGGCGCTTGTAGGTGGGGACGCGGCGCGCGAAGCCCACGGTCAGCACGTTCGGGTCGAACACCTGCGCGGTCCAGCCGAGCTCGGCCTCGGTGGCGCCGCGCTCGAGCCACGACGCGCGGACCCGTCGGCGCACCTCGTCCACCAGCCGCGCCCGCAGCACGCTGCGGGTGGACCACAGCTCGGCCGGATCGGCCTCGCGCAACCGTTCCCAGCCGCGGGCCTCCTCCAGCATGTCGGGACCCACCAGGCGCCGGCCCAGATCCATCCACTCCCGAGCCGCCCAGGTCGGGGCGTGGACCCCGTTGGTCACCGATCCGATCGGCACCTCCGCGGCGTCGAACCCCGGCCACAGCGACTCGAACATCTCCCGGCTGACCTCGCCGTGCAGTTTCGAGACGCCGTTGGCGCGCTGGCCCAGGCGCAGCCCCATGTGCGCCATGTTGAACACGCCGGGATCGTTCTCGGCGCCGAGCCCGAGGACGCGGTCGACCGCCAGCCCGGGCAACAGCGTCGACTCGCGTTCGCCCTCACTGCCACCGAAGTAGCGGCGCACCAGATCCGCCGGGAACCGGTCGATGCCCGCCGGGACCGGAGTGTGGGTGGTGAAGACGGTGCCCGCACGGACCGCGGCGAGGGCAGCGTCGAAGTCGAGACCGGAACCGGTGACCAGTTCGCGGATGCGTTCGAGACCCAGGAATCCGGCGTGCCCCTCGTTCATGTGGAACACCTCGGGATCGGGCAGACCGTGCGCGCGGGTGTAGGCGCGGACCGCCCGGACACCCCCGACCCCGGCCAGGATCTCCTGCTTGATGCGGTGGTCCTGATCGCCGCCGTACAGCCGGTCGGTGACCGCCCGCAGCTCCGGGTCGTTCTCGGCGATGTCGGAGTCCAGCAGCAACAGCGGCACCCGGCCCACCTGCGCGATCCACACCCGCGCACGCAACACCCGACCGCCCGGCATCGCGACGTGGACCAGCACGGGGGCGCCGCGGACGCCGTCGGTCCCGCTCTCGGTGAGCAGGCGCAGCGGTAGGCCCTGGGGGTCGTGCGCGGGATAGTGCTCGGCCTGCCAGCCGTCGGCGGTGAGCGACTGCCGGAAGTATCCCGACCGGTAGAGCAGCCCGACGCCGATGAGCGGGAGCCCCAGATCCGACGCCGCCTTCAGGTGGTCGCCGGCCAGGATGCCGAGCCCGCCGGAGTAGTTCGGCAACACCTCGGTGACGCCGAACTCCATGGAGAAGTACGCGACGCCGGTCGCCAGCTCGGCGCCCTTGCCGAGTTGATGCTGATACCACCGCGGGCGGGTCAGGTAGTCGTCGAGGTCCGCGGCGGCGCGGTCCAGATCCGCCAGGAAGGTGGAATCGACCGCGAGATCGTCGAGCCGGTACGGGTCTACCTCGCCGAGCATCCGGACCGGATCGTGGCGCAACCGCGCCCACAGCTCCGGATCGATCGACGCGAAGAGGTCCTGGGTCGGCGGATGCCACGACCACCGCAGGTTGGTCGACAGCGGCCCCAGCGCCGCGAGGCGCTCGGGCAGATGGGCTCGGACGGTGAACCGACGCAGGGCTTTCACGCCGCGAACACTACCGACAACCGCGCCCGGTGATCGAGCGGTGAAACCCGTCCCGCCGATTCGGTGCCGCGCGATCCCCGCGCCGCCCGAACCTCTGAACTACCGTTGACCCGTCACCATCCTGTCCCCGGGACAGCCGGAGCCCGAACGGAGTACGCGTGCCAGCTCGCCTCGCCATCGACGATGTGCTGCCCTCGATCGACGGAGGGCGGTTCCCGGCGAAGGCCGTGGTCGGTGAGGTCTTCCCGGTGTCGGCCACGGTGTGGCGGGAAGGGCATGCCGCGGTCGCCGCCACACTCGTGGTCCAGGGACCCGGCGGTCCGGGCGATGTTCTCCGCATCCCGATGCATCCGGGACCGCAGCTCGACGCGTTCCACGCCACCTTCACCCCCGCCGCCGTGGGCACGTGGAGCTACCGCATCGAGGCGTGGGGCGACCCGATCAGCACGTGGCGTCACGCCGTCGAAGCGAAACTGGGGGTGGGGCAGGGTCCCGCCGACCTCGCCAACGACCTCGAGGTCGGCGCGCAACTGTTCGAGCGGGCCGCCACCGAGGCCGAGCCTCGGGACCGCGACCGGTTCCTGGCCGTGGCGGCGTCGCTGCGATCGGATCGCCAGCTCCCCGTGCGCGTCGCGCCGGCGTTCGCCGGGGAGGTCGCCGAGGCGCTGCGAGCGCGACCCCTGCGTGAACTCGTGACGTCGTCGCGATCGTACGACGTCGTCGTCGATCGTCGCCGCGCGCTGTTCGGCTCGTGGTACGAGTTCTTCCCCCGGTCCACGGGCGGCTGGGACGAACACGGCGCACCCCGCCACGGCACGTTCGCGACGGCCGCCGAGGACCTGCCGCGGATCGCCGCGATGGGTTTCGACGTCGTCTACCTGCCGCCGATCCACCCGATCGGCGAGGTGAACCGCAAGGGGCCCAACAACTCCCTCACCGCCGGCCCGGACGACGTCGGGTCGCCGTGGGCGATCGGCTCGGCCGACGGGGGGCACGACGCGATCCATCCTCGGCTCGGGACCGAAGCCGACTTCGAGGCGTTCGTCGCCGACGCGCAGCGGCTGGGACTCGAGGTCGCGATCGACTTCGCGCTGCAGTGCGCCCCCGACCATCCCTGGGCGCGCGAGCATCCCGAGTGGTTCACCGAACTGCCGGACGGGACCATCGCCTTCGCCGAGAACCCGCCCAAGAAGTACCAGGACATCTACCCTCTCGACTTCGACCGCGACCCGGACGGACTGCACGCCGAGGTCCTGCGCGTCGTCCGGCACTGGATCCGGGCGGGCGTGAAGATCTTCCGGGTCGACAATCCGCACACCAAGCCGCCGGACCTGTGGGAGTGGCTCATCGCGGAGGTCAAGCGCAGCGACCCGGACGTGCTGTTCCTGTCCGAGGCGTTCACCCGGCCGGCGCGGTTGTACGGGTTGGCCAGACGCGGCTTCACGCAGTCGTACACGTACTTCACCTGGCGGGTGCACAAGTGGGAGCTCACCGAGTTCGGCAACGAGCTCGCCGCCAAGGCCGACGAGGCGCGTCCCAACCTGTTCGTCAACACGCCGGACATCCTCCACGAGAGTCTGCAGCACGGCGGACCGGGCATGTTCGCGCTGCGGGCCGCGCTGGCCGCGACCCTGTCCCCCACGTGGGGCGTGTACTCCGGTTACGAGCTGTTCGAACACGTCGCGGTGCGGCCGGGCAGCGAGGAGTACCTCGACTCGGAGAAGTACCAATTGCGCCCGCGGGACTTCGCCGGCGCCCGCGCGCGGGGTGAATCCCTCGAATCGTGGATCGCCACCCTCAACCGGATCCGGCGCGCCCATCCGGCGCTGCAGCAGCTGCGGAACCTGCACTTCCACCACGTCGACAACGACGCGCTCCTCGCGTACTCGAAGTTCGACCCCGTCACCGGGGATGCGGTGCTGACCGTCGTCAACCTGGACCCGTTCGGCGCACAACAGGGGTTCATCTCGCTCGATCTGCCGGCCCTCGGCCGGGACTGGCACGACCACCTGTCGGTGCACGACAAGGTCAGCGGCGAACAGTACGAGTGGGGGCAGCACAACTTCGTGCGGCTGGAGCCGTGGCGAGCGTGTGCGCACGTCCTGGCGCTGCCACCGGTCCCCCTGGAGGCTCGCCGCCGGCTCGCGGACCGGGACCACAACCCGTGAGCGCGCCCACGGCGGTCTGTCCCCCGGACCCACAGGACCTGACACTGCTGGCGCAGGGCACCCACCACGATCCGCACTCGGTGCTCGGCGCGCACCCGCACGCCGACGGCACGGTGATCCGCGCGCTGCGACCGGGGGCCGAGTCGGTGTCGGTGCGGATCGGCGGCCGGGACCATCCGCTGCACCCCGTCGCCGACGACGTCTTCAGCGCGCTGCTACCGGTGCGCGACCTCGCGGACTACCGCCTCGTGGTGACCTATCCGGGCGACCACGTCGTCGTGACCGCGGACGGTTACCGGTTCCTGCCCACCCTCGGTGAACTGGATCTGCACCTGTTCGGCGAGGGTCGGCACGAACGCCTGTGGGACGTCATGGGCGCGCACCGCCGCACCTACGAGACCCCGGACGGTGTCGTGCACGGGACGTCGTTCGCGGTGTGGGCGCCCGCCGCCCGTGGGGTGAGTGTGCTCGGCGAGTTCGACCTGTGGGGTGGGCGGACGTTCCCGATGCGGGCCCTGGGGGGCACGGGCGTGTGGGAACTCTTCGTCCCGGACGTCGGCCCCGGCGCGATGTACAAGTTCCGCATCCACGGCGGCGACGGCGTCGTCCGCGACAAGGCCGACCCGATGGCGTTCGCCACCGAGGTCCCACCCGCGACCGCGTCGATCGTCACCGAGCCGGCGCATCGCTGGAGCGACCACGAATGGATGACAGGACGGGCGGGGATCGACCCGAGCCGCGAACCGATGAGCGTCTACGAGGTCCATCTCGGCTCGTGGCAGCCGGGGCTGGGTTACACCGAACTGGCCGACGAGCTGAGCCGGTACGTCATCGAGGCCGGCTTCACGCACGTCGAGCTGCTGCCCGTCGCCGAGCACCCCTACGGCGGGTCGTGGGGCTACCAGGTGACCTCGTACTACGCCCCAACCGCCCGCTTCGGCACCCCGGACGACTTCCGCGCGTTCGTCGACCGTCTGCACCGCGCCGGGGTCGGCGTCATCGTCGACTGGGTGCCCGCGCACTTCCCCAAGGACGAGTGGGCGCTCGCGCGGTTCGACGGCACCGCCCTCTACGAGCACGCCGACCCCCAGCGCGGGGAACAACTCGACTGGGGCACCCACGTTTTCGACTTCGGACGCCGCGAGGTCCGTAATTTCCTGGTGGCGAACGCGCTGTTCTGGATCGACGAGTTCCACGTCGACGGGCTGCGCGTCGACGCTGTCGCGTCCATGCTCTACCTCGACTACTCGCGCCCGCCGGGACAGTGGACCCCCAACGTGCACGGCGGCCGGGAACACCTCGAGGCGGTGGCGTTCCTGCAGGAGATGAACGCGACCGTGCACAAGCTGCACCCCGGTGTCGTCACGATTGCCGAGGAGTCCACCGAGTGGCCCGGCGTCACCCGGAGCACCGGCGTGGGCGGCCTGGGATTCACGATGAAGTGGAACATGGGCTGGATGCACGACACACTCGGCTACCTGCGGCGCGATCCGATCCACCGCACCTTCCACCACAACGAGATCACGTTCTCGCTGATGTACGCGTGGAGCGAGCACTACCTGCTGCCGATCAGTCACGACGAGGTGGTGCACGGCAAGGGCACCCTGTGGTCCCGGATGCCCGGCGACGACCGAGCGAAGGCCGCCGGGGTGCGGGCGCTGTTGGCGTACATGTGGGCGCACCCGGGCAAGCAGCTGCTCTTCATGGGTCAGGAGTTCGGGCAGAGCACCGAATGGTCCGAGGAACACGGGCTGGACTGGGGCCAACTCGAGGACCCGGCGACCGGCGATCTGCACCGCGGCCTGTGGCAGTTGGTGTGCGAACTCAACGCGGTCTACCGCGCCTCCCCCGCTCTGTGGACGCTCGACACCACGCCCGGCGGGTTCTCGTGGATCGACGCCAACGACACCGCGAACAACGTGCTGAGCTTCCTGCGCTACGGCAGCGACGGTTCGATCGTCGCGTGCCTGTTCAACTTCTCCGGGTCGACGCATTCGAGCTATCGCGTGGGTCTGCCGGAACCGGGCGTGTGGTCTGAGATCCTCAACACGGACGCACGCGACTTCCGCGGATCGGGAACGGGAAACTTCGGTGCGGTGACGGCGACCGAGCATCCGTGGCACGGTCGTCCCGCGTCGGCGGAGGTGACGCTGCCGGCGAGCGCAGGTATCTGGATGAGGCTGGAACGTGGAGGGGGCACCGGGTGACTGGGCTCGACCGATGACGTCGCGCGTGCGGGCACTGCTCGCGCTGGTGGCTGTGGTGGCGACCGTCGTGACGGGGTGTGCGTCGACCGTCGGCGGACGCGCGGTCTCGATCTACGAGGACCCGTTCACCGTCGCGGGACTGCCCGCCCAGGGCGGGCCGAGCGGCCCCCGGCCCGGCGTTCCGGACTCCAACCGAGCGGTGGTCGGCACCGACCGAGGTGCGATCGACACCCTGGCGGCCAACGCGATCACCGACATCGAGTCCTACTGGGCGGGCCAGTACCCGACGATCTTCAAGGGCACCTTCCGTCCGGTCGGGACGCTGGTGTCGTGGAACCCCGACGATCCCGCGGCTCCCGAGTTCTGCGGCTTCCAGACCCGCGACGAGGTCAACGCCGGGTACTGCACCGAGGACGACGCGATCGGCTGGGACCGCGAATACCTGCTGCCGAGCTTGGTCGACGCGTTCGGGCCGATGGCGGCCGTCATGGTCCTCGCCCACGAGTACGGGCACGCGGTGCAGCAGAAGGCGGGCCTCGTGGGCGACGACGACCCCGGCATCGTGTTCGAGCAGCAGGCGGACTGCTTCGCCGGCGCCTTCGTCCGTTACATCGCCGAGGACGGCGCCGCGCACTTCACGCTCAACACGTCCGACGGCCTCAATTCCGTGCTGGCCGCGACGGTGTCGGTCCGCGACACCGACCCGAGCGATCCGGAATCGACGCACGGTTCGGCGTTCGAACGGGTCACCGCGGTGCAGCTCGGATTCACCGACGGGCCCAGCGCCTGCACCCGGATCGACACGAACGAGATCCTGTCTCGCCGCGCCGAACTGCCGCAGAGCTTCGACGGCACCGCCGACGACGGCGAACTGCCTGTCACCGAGGAGTCCGTGCGGGCGATCGTCGCGTCGTTCGGCGCCGTCTTCGCGCTGGCGGATCCGCCCACGTTGGACTTCGCGGGAGCCGACACCGGATGCGCCGACGGCGCAGCGACCGAGCCGGTCTCGTACTGTGCGACCACCAACACCATCGGGGTCGATCTGCCCGCCCTGGCCGAACGAGGACGCCCGCGAGACTCCGACAGCGACGCGATCATCAGCGTGGACATCACCGGCGACTACAGCGCGTACGTGCTGCTCGCGTCGCGCTACACCTTCGCGGTGCAGAAGGCGTCGGGGATGTCGCTGCGCGGTCCGCGGGCGGCGCTGCGCGCGGCGTGCCTGTCGGGCGCGGTCACCGCCGCGCTGAGTCCGGGCAACGCCCAGACCACCGACGGCAGCCGCGGGGTGTGGCTGAGTGCGGGCGACCTCGACGAGGCCATCTCCGGTCTGCTGTCGGACGGGCTGGCCGCGAGCGACGTGGACGGCAACACCGTGCCCAGCGGGTTCTCCCGCGTCGACGCGTTCCGCACCGGAGTGCTGGCCGGACAACAGGCGTGCGACGGCCGCTACCGGTGAGCCACTGCGTCGGGCCCGGCGGGGCCCGACGCTCGGCCGTCGAACACGGTGCTCAGTACAGGGCCGACGCCAGCTTCCGTCGAGCCGCGGTCACGACCGGCTCGGCAGGATCGAACAACTCGAAGAGCTCGAGCAGCCGCGTGCGCACCCGGGTCCGGTCGTCTCCGGCCGTCCGCCGCACGAGCGCGACGAGCCGGTCGAAGGCAGCCTCCGGACGCTGCGAGTACAGCTCGGCATCGGCGGCGGCGAACTGCGCGTCGATCGAGTCGGGTTGCGCGTCCGCCGCCTCGATCGCGTCGGTGGGCAGGTCCTGGACGCGGCCCAGGAACTTCACCTGCCGCAGCGCGGCCTGCGCCTGGGCGTTGTTGGGCTCGGAGTTGAGGATGAGTTCGTAGGCGGCCTCGGCGCCGGCGAAGTCGCCCTCGTCCAGTGCATTCTCGGCGGCCACGAAGCGCGGGTCCTCCGGCTCCGGTTCCGGCTCGGCGCCGGTGGGTGGGCCGGCGAGCTTGCCTTCGACCGCCTCCTGCAGCGCGGCGATCCACTGCCGCAGCTGCGGTTCGGGCTGGGCTCCGGCGAAGTCGGCCAGCGGCTGACCGCCGGCGATCGCGACGACCGTCGGCACGGACTGGACGCCGAAGGCCTGGGCTATGCCCGGATTCGCGTCGACGTCGACCTTGGCGAGCACCCAGGTGCCGCCGCCCTCGTGTGCGAGCTTCTCCAGCACCGGGGACAGCTGCTTACACGGCCCGCACCACGTGGCCCACAGGTCGACGACGACCAGGACCTGCATGGACCGCTCGAGAACCTCAGTCTGGAAGGTCGCATCGGTGACGTCGACGACCGGTGCCAGGCCGGTGCCGGTCGCCGGGGCGGAATCGCTGCCGGGGCCGGTGGGCGGCGCGCTCGGCGGTTGCATTGCGCGCTCCTTGAGACCGGAGAGGTCGACGGCTCCGGACATGGCCGCAGCGATTGCAGGGGACGGACGAGAACCGGGTCGAGTCACGGATTCAGTTTGTCACGAGATGCGGGCCGGCAGCCATTCCGGCCCGCATCCCTCGGCGTCAGCGCACCGACGAGGGGGTGGGCTCGCCGGCCGCACTCGGACCGGGAACGGACAGCTCACCCAGCCGGCCGTTCCGCGCGGCCCACCGCTCGAACCAGATGGTCATGAACGGCGGGACGCTCGAGACGAGCGCGAGGAGCAGGGTCTTCACGTCCCACTTGAGCGACCAGGCGGTCACCAGCGTCACGACGACGTACAGCATGAATCCGGCGATGCCGTGGACCATGCCGGGAATGCGGATGGCTTCCTCGTATCCGAGCACCCACTTGAAGAACATGGCGACCAGCAGCGCCGCCCAGGTGACGGCCTCCCAGAGGGCGACCAGGCGGAACCGCTTCGCGGCGGTGGACACGTCGAGGATGTTTGCCATGGCCGTCATTCTGCCTGATGACCTACGACGCCCCGTAGTTGAGACTGGTCACAGTCCCGGCCACGGGGCGTCGTGCGGGCACGGAGGCTACTTCGCGGGCACCCGGACGATGAGGGCGTCGCCCTGTCCGCCGCCGCCGCACAGTGCGGCCACACCGACACCGCCGCCGCGGCGCTGCAGTTCGAGCACCAGATGCAGCGTGATGCGTGCGCCGGACATACCGAGCGGGTGACCGATCGCGATCGCGCCGCCGTTGACGTTCACCTTCGCCGGATCGATGCCCAGTTCGCGCGTCGACGCGATACCGACGGCCGCGAACGCCTCGTTGATCTCGACGACGTCCAGATCCTTCGGGTCGATGCCCTCACGCTCGCACGCGCGGGCGATCGCGCGGGCCGGCTGCGACTGCAGCGTCGAGTCCGGGCCGGCGACGACGCCGTGCGCGCCGATCTCGGCGATCCACTCGAGCCCGAGCTCCTCGGCCTTGGCCTTGCTCATCACCACGACGGCGGCGGCACCGTCGGAAATCTGCGACGCGGTACCGGCGGTGATCGACCCGTCCTTGGCGAACGCTGGACGCAGCTTCGACAACGATTCGACGGTGGTGTCGGCGCGGATGCCCTCGTCGGTGCTCACCACGATCGGCTCACCGCGGCGCTGCGGGATCGTGACCGGCACGACCTCGTCCGCGAACAGCCCGTCCTTCCACGCGCGCGCGGCGTTCTGGTGCGACGCGGCCGCGAACGCATCCTGGTCTTCCCGGGCGATGCGCTGATCGTCGTCGGAGTTGCGCTGCTCGGTGAGGTTGCCCATCGGCTGGTCGGTGAAGATGTCGTGCAGGCCGTCGTACGCCATGTGGTCGCGCAGCGTCACATCGCCGTACTTGAAGCCCTCGCGGCTCTTCTCGAGCATGTGCGGAGCCCGCGACATCGACTCCTGACCGCCCGCGACGACCACGTCGAACTCGCCGGCGCGGATTAACTGGTCTGCCAGCGCGATGGCGTCGATACCGGACAGGCACACCTTGTTGACCGTCAGTGCGGGCACGCTCATCGGGATCCCCGCTGCGACGGCGGCCTGACGCGCCGGCATCTGGCCCGCACCGGCGGTGAGGACCTGACCCATGATCACGTAGTCGACCTGGTCGGGCGCGACACCGGCCTTCTCCAGCGCGCCCTTGATCGCTACCCCGCCGAGGTCGGAGCCCGAGAGATCCTTCAGGGTCCCGAGCAGTCGTCCGACCGGGGTCCGCGCCCCGGCAACGATGACAGAAGTGGTCAAGATTCCTCCAGCGGTCGATCTTGGTCCGAGCCGCGACGACGTGCCGTGACCCGGCGAGAACAACTCAAACGGTAGCGCTACCGTCTGATACATGACATCTTCGTCCCCCAACCCCGCCGCGAGCGGACTGTCCTCGCAGCTCGTGACCGCGATCGACCACGTCGGCATCGCCGTGCCGGACCTCGACGCCGCCATCGAGTGGTACAGCAAGCACCTCGGCATGGTCTCCACCCACGAGGAGGTCAACGAGGAGCAGGGTGTCCGCGAGGCGATGCTCACGGTCGTCGGCTCGCCCGCCGGCGCCCCCGCGATCCAGCTGCTGGCGCCGCTGAACGAGAACTCCACCATCGCGAAGTTCATCGACCGCAGCGGCCCGGGCCTGCAGCAGCTGGCGTACCGCGTCACCGACATCGAGGCGATCAGCGCGCAGCTCCGCGACGCCGGCGTCCGGCTGCTGTACGACGCGCCGCGCCGTGGCACCGCCGATTCGCGCATCAATTTCGTTCATCCCAAGGACGCCGGCGGGGTCCTGGTGGAGCTGGTCGAGCCGGCCGCCGACGGCGGCCACTGACCCGGTTTCCGGGCAGCACCGCGGAGTGGGCCCGCGTGAAGGGGCCGGTTCCACTCCGCGGGCGCTGCAGTGGGCGCCCCCGGTAGATTGGCGGGCATGGCCTACGACCGCGGCATGCCGTTCACCATCGTCCGCAAGGGATACGACAAGGACGAGGTTCGGCGCTATTTCGACCGTTTCGACACCGAGCTCCGGCTCATGGCGACCGACCGCGACGCGGCCGCCGCGCAGGCGCGGGAACTGGCCAACCAACTCGAGGACGCGCGCGACGAGATCGACGAACTGCGCCGCGACGTCGACCGTCTCTCGGTTCCGCCCACCACCGCGGAGGGCATGAGCGAGCGGATCTCCCGCATGCTGCGCCTCGCGTCGGACGAGGCGTCCGAGGTCCGCGCCAAGGCCGAGGCCGATGCCGCCGAGATGATCTCGGTCGCCGAGCAGGACAGCGAGAACCTCCGCCGTCAGTACGAGACGAAGTCGGCCGAGCTCGACGAGCGCCGCGCCGCGCTCGAACGCGAACACGAACGCACCATGGAAGCCGCGCGCGCCGAGGCCGAGCGCATCGTCGAGGCGGCCCGGGCCGAGCGTGATCGGCTCACCGCCGAGGCCGAGGCCAAGCGCGCCCAGGTGCAGCAGGACTTCGAGATCACGATGGCGGATCGACGGGCGAAGACGATCGCCGACATCGAGGAGCTCGAGGCCACGAGCAAGGCGGAGGCCGAGCGCCGGCTGGCCGAGGCCACCCAGGAAGCCCAGCGTCTGGTCCAGGAGGCCACCGAGCAGTCGGAGCGCAAGATCGCGCACGCGAAGGAACTGGCCGAGGAACTGCGCGTCCTGCGGAGCCGAATCCTCGCACAGCTCCTCGGTATTCGCGGTCAGCTCGATTCGGTGCCGGCCATGCTCGCATCGGTGAATCGGGAGGCCGAGCTGCTCGACAACGCCGAGAACGCGGCGGAGACCGACTCCGACGACGACGTCGACGCCCCCGCCGAGACCGGCGACGCGGAGGTCACCGCCCGCGCGTAGCGCTCAGGACCAGCGGCGGGTCAGACCTCGCGTGCGGCGTCCCGCCCAGCATCCGGTGTGCCAGTGCCGGCGGTCGTCGGCGCCGCCGGCGTCGACCGGCCACGCGACCACGTGCGCCACGCCGGGGCGCACCTCCTGATCGCAGCCCGGGCACCGATACGTCTTGGTCGCCCGCGCGCCCGGAATCCGACGCACCAGGTACCGCTCGTCGTCGTAGCCGGCGGGGCCGGCCTCCTCGCGGGCGAGGGCGTTCCCGAAGAGGCCGCCGGTACCCCCGTCGTCGGACCGACGGACGGGCTTGCGGGGCTGGTTTCGGCGCGGCACCCCACCAGTCTAGGGGGCGCCGAGACGTCAGAAGAGACGGAACTCGGTGCTCTCGGTGCCGCGCAGCGCCTCGTAGTCGAGGACCAGGCAGCGGATGCCGCGGTCGGTCGCCAGCGTCTTGGCCTGCGGCTTGATCTGCTGCGCCGCGAACACCCCACTCACCGGCGCGAGCAGTGGATCGCGGTTGAGCAGTTCGAGGTACCGGGTGAGCTGCTCCACCCCGTCGATCTCGCCGCGCCGCTTGATCTCGACCGCGACGGTCGCTCCGTCGGCGTTGCGGCACAACAGATCCACGGGGCCGATGGCCGTCATGTACTCACGGCGGATGAGGGTGTACCCCTCGCCCAGCGTCTCGACGTGCTCGGCCAGCAGCTCCTGCAGATGGGCCTCGACGCCGTCCTTGACGAGTCCGGGGTCGAGACCGAGCTCGTGACTCGAGTCGTGCTCGATCTCCTCGATCGTGATCCGGAGTTCCTCGCCGGCCTTGTTGGTGACGACCCACAACTGCGCGGCGGCACCGTCCTCGCCGGCACCGTCGGTGGTCTCCGTCAGCCAGCACGGCGGGCTCATCCAGTTGAGCGGCTTGTACGCGCGGTCGTCGGCGTGGATGCTGACCGATCCGTCCGCCTTGATGAGGAGCAGACGCCGGGCCATCGGCAGGTGCGAGGTCAGACGACCGACGTAATCGACACGGCAACGAGCAATGACAAGACGCACCAGCCCACCCTAGTGGATTGTTCGGACTAGTCTCGAACGACCATGCATCCGCGCCGATCCGCCGCCACGCCCCTCGGTTCCCGTCTGCTCGGAACCCCCACCGAGACTCCTCGTATCCGACGCATCCGGGTGCAGACCCTCCTCACGACGTCGCTCGTCGGGGCCAACGTCATCGGGGCCGCCGTCGTCGCCGTGCTGCTCACGTTCGTGGTGCCGGGCCCCGATCTGCTCGAACCCGAGTTCCGGTTCCTCAATTTCGTGGTCGTCCCGGTCTACCTGGCGATCGCGCTGCTGGTCGGGACGATCCGGGGAACGCGGCGGGCGCTGCGCAGTCTGCAGTGGATCGTGCAGGACCGCACACCCACCGACCGCGACCGCAGGAAGGCGCTCACGATGCCGTGGCGCCTCACCCGCATGCAGATCGGCCAGTGGAGCCTGGCGTTCGTCTCCCTCACCACCGCATATGCGTTCGTCGATCCGGAGGCCATCCCGAAGGTCGGCTTCACGATCGCGTTCGGGGGCATCACGATCTGCGCATTCAGTCACGTGTTCAGCGAGTTCGCGCTCCGGCCGGCCGCCGCGCGCGCCCTCGAGACCGGCATCCGCCCCAGCGCCCGCCTGGCCGGTGTGGTGGGCCGCACGCTGTTGGCCTGGATCCTCGGGACCGGTGTTCCGGTGGCCGGGCTGATGATCGTCGCGGTCTACAGCTACTTCAGCAAGGACACGTCGAGGAACCAGCTCGAAGTCGCGATCCTGGGACTCGGTGCCATCACCTTGTTCTTCGGACTGCTGTTGATCCTGCTCAACGCGCGGGCGACGGTCGCACCGATCAGATCCGTCGAGGTCGGCATGCGGCGCATCGAGGACGGGCGACTCGACACGGCGATCGTGGTCTACGACGGCACCGAGCTCGGTGAGCTCCAAGCCGGATTCAACCGGATGGCGGACGGACTGCGCGAGCGTGAGCGCATCCGCGACCTGTTCGGGCGCCACGTCGGCCACGATGTGGCCGCGGCCGCCCTGGTCTCGCCCCCGACCCTCGGCGGCGAGGAGCGCGAGGTGGCCGTCTTCTTCGTCGACCTGATCGGGTCCACCGAACTCACCGCCACCCGGCCGCCGCGGGAGGTGGTCACGCTTCTCAACCGCTTCTTCGACGTGGTGGTCGACGAGGTAGACCGCCACGACGGCTTCGTGAACAAGTTCGAGGGCGACGCCGCTCTCGCGATCTTCGGCGCACCGCGCGACCTGGACGACGCGGCCGGGCAGGCACTGTCGGCCGCGCGCGCCATCGCGTCGCGCCTGGCCGACGAGGTACCCGAGTGTCGTGCCGCGATCGGTGTCGCGGCAGGCACCGCGGTGGCGGGCAACATCGGCGCACGAGAACGGTTCGAGTACACCGTGATCGGCGATCCCGTGAACGAGGCGTCCCGCCTGTCGGAGCTGGCGAAGGCCGACCCCGCTCGACTCCTCGCCTCGTGGACCACCGTCGAGCGTGCGCGGGCGACCGAGGCGCGCAACTGGCACTGCGGAGAACGGGTGACGCTCCGGGGCCGGACGTCGGATACCCAGCTGGCGCGGGCGGTCGAGGAGGGCTCCGCCGTCGCCGACGCGCAGCCCTCGGTCGTCATCTCGTCCGATTGACCGCGGTCAGCGAGCGTCGTACTCCTCGCGGTGCCCGAGGACCTCGGGCATGTGGTTCTGGGCCCAGTTCCTGAGGCCGCGAGTCACCTCGTGCAACGACGAGCCCAGTTCGGTGAGTTCGTACGTGACGGTGACAGGAACCGTCGGCGTCACCGTGCGGGTGAGCAGGCCGTCGCGTTCGAGGGAGCGCAGGGTCTGGGTCAGCATCTTCTGACTGACCCCGGCCAGCAGACGCGCGAGCTCCGAGTACCGCAGTGGCCCGGGCGTTTCCGGCGCGCCGGCGCCGTCGCCGCCCAGCGCACACAGCACCAGCACCACCCACTTGTCCGAGATCCGGTCGAGCAGTTGGCGACTGGGGCACACCGCCAGGAACGCGTTGTACTCCGCCTTGGCCCGGGCCCTGTTCTGGGCGGCGTTCGTGGTCGTCACGAGATCTCCTCTCACCCGAGGGTGGGTTACGCACTCGAAAGTGCCTACTTTCCGACAGGAAGCAACTCTCCAATACTGGATCACGGAGGCGGAGGACGCCACCGCCCTCGACACGAAAGGCACCACGATGAATTCACCCTCGACCGACCTTCCCGGAGGCACCTGGACCCTGGGCGACGCGACCGTCACGCGATTCGGGTATGGCGCGATGCAACTCGCCGGGCCCGGGGTGATGGGTCCGCCGGCCGACCGCGTCGGCGCCCTGGGCGTCCTTCGGGAGGCCGTCGACCGCGGCATCACCCATATCGACACCAGTCACGCCTACGGACCGGGCGTCACCAACGAACTCGTTCGGGAGGCGCTCCGCCCCTACCCGGACACGCTGTTCATCGCCACCAAGGTCGGCGCGGACCGCGACGAGCAGGGTGGTTGGCCGCCGGCCCGTCGGCCCGAGGACGTGCGCAGGCAGGTCCACGAGAACCTCCGGACCCTCGGCGTGGACGCCCTGGACCTGGTGAACATGCGCATGGGCAATGCGCAGGGACCTCGGGACGGCTCACTCGCCCCGGCATTCGAGACCCTTGTCGAACTTCAGCGTGAGGGCCTGATTCGGCACCTGGGCGTCAGCAACGTCACCGCGGCGCAGGTCGCCGAGGCGCAGAGCATCGCCCCCATCGTCTGCGTGCAGAACATGTACAACCTGGCGCACCGCCAGGACGACGAACTGGTCGACCGACTGGCCGCCGACGGCATCGCGTACGTGCCGTTCTTCCCGCTCGGAGGGTTCACGCCTCTGCAGGCCGAGGCGCTGTCGGCGGTGGCCACCCGAGTCGGAGTCACGCCGATGGCAGTCGCACTGGCGTGGCTCCTGCAGCGCTCGCCCAATATCCTGCTCATCCCCGGTACGTCGTCGACCGTGCATCTGCGCGAGAACGTCGCCGGCGCGGCAGTAGCGCTCGCCCCGGAGGACATCGACCGGCTGGAGGGTATCGCCCGCTGATCCACGCCGCTGCCGGCGAAGACGTGGTGCGGACATGCGAAAAACGCCGAAGGCCCCCACCATTACTGGTGGGGGCCTTCGGGAAAGGATGTTCGGCGGTGTCCTACTCTCCCACACCCTGTCGAGTGCAGTACCATCGGCGCTGGAGGGCTTAGCTTCCGGGTTCGGAATGGGACCGGGCGTTTCCCCTCCGCTATGGCCGCCGTAACTCTATGAAACTGTCACACATTCAACTCCCCGCC
Organism: Rhodococcus sp. SGAir0479; assembly: GCF_005484805.1. Taxonomy (NCBI): domain Bacteria; kingdom Bacillati; phylum Actinomycetota; class Actinomycetes; order Mycobacteriales; family Nocardiaceae; genus Rhodococcus; species Rhodococcus sp. SGAir0479. Next base: position 1,007,621 of record NZ_CP039432.1, on the reverse strand, counting down.
CGAACCCACAATCCCTGACGGATCGTGGTAGGGGGTGAATGGTATCTGTGTGTTGTTTCAGATACCGCACAGTGGACGCGTAGCTTCTTTGTGGTAAGTCCTCGGCCTATTAGTACCAGTCACCTCCACACATTACTGTGCTTCCAGTTCTGGCCTATCAACCCGGTGGTCTGCCGGGGGCCTTACCCCCTCGAGGGGGTGAGAAACCTCATCTTGGAACAGGCTTCCCGCTTAGATGCTTTCAGCGGTTATCCCTTCCGAACGTAGCTAACCAGCAGTGCTCCTGGTGGAACAACTGGCACACCAGAGGTTCGTCCGTCCCGGTCCTCTCGTACTAGGGACAGCCTTCCTCAAGTTTCTGACGCGCGCGGCGGATAGAGACCGAACTGTCTCACGACGTTCTAAACCCAGCTCGCGTGCCGCTTTAATGGGCGAACAGCCCAACCCTTGGGACCTACTCCAGCCCCAGGATGCGACGAGCCGACATCGAGGTGCCAAACCATCCCGTCGATATGGACTCTTGGGGAAGATCAGCCTGTTATCCCCGGGGTACCTTTTATCCGTTGAGCGACACCGCTTCCACTTGCCGGTGCCGGATCACTAGTCCCGACTTTCGTCCCTGCTCGACCTGTCAGTCTCACAGTCAAGCTCCCTTGTGCACTTGCACTCGACACCTGATTGCCAACCAGGCTGAGGGAACCTTTGGGCGCCTCCGTTACATTTTGGGAGGCAACCGCCCCAGTTAAACTACCCACCAGGCACTGTCCCTGAACCAGATCATGGTCCGAGGTTAGATGTCCAATACGATCAGAGTGGTATTTCAACAACGACTCCACACACACTGGCGTGCATGCTTCACAGTCTCCCACCTATCCTACACAAACCGAACCGAACACCAATACCAAGCTATAGTGAAGGTCCCGGGGTCTTTTCGTCCTGCCGCGCGTAACGAGCATCTTTACTCGTAATGCAATTTCGCCGAGTCTGTGGTTGAGACAGCAGAGAAGTCGTTACGCCATTCGTGCAGGTCGGAACTTACCCGACAAGGAATTTCGCTACCTTAGGATGGTTATAGTTACCACCGCCGTTTACTGGGGCTTAAATTCTCAGCTTCGCCATTACTGGCTAACCGGTCCTCTTAACCTTCCAGCACCGGGCAGGCGTCAGTCCGTATACATCGTCTTACGACTTCGCACGGACCTGTGTTTTTAGTAAACAGTCGCTTCTCTCTGGTCTCTGCGGCCCCACCCAGCTCACACTGCAAGAGTGATCACCAGACGAGGCCCCCCTTCTCCCGAAGTTACGGGGGCATTTTGCCGAGTTCCTTAACCACAGTTCTCTCGATCGCCTTAGTATTCTCTACCTGACCACCTGTGTCGGTTTGGGGTACGGGCCGTGTGAAAGCTCGCTAGAGGCTTTTCTCGGCAGCATAGGATCACTGAATTCGCCTCAATCGGCTACGCATCACGTCTCAGGCGTCATGAGTGGCGGATTTGCCTACCACTCGCCCTACACGCTTACACCAGTATTACCACTGACTGGCTCAGCTACCTTCCTGCGTCACCCCATCGCTTGGCTACTACCAGATCAGGTCCCGTGCATCCACATCCAGGTTCCCCGAAGGGAAGTAAGGACGCTTCAGGACGGTTAGTATCACTGATTCACCAGGGGCGCGTTCACACGGGTACGGGAATATCAACCCGTTGTCCATCGACTACGCCTGTCGGCCTCGCCTTAGGTCCCGACTCACCCTGGGCGGATTAACCTGGCCCAGGAACCCTTGGTCATTCGGCGGACGAGTTTCTCACTCGTCTTTCGCTACTCATGCCTGCATTCTCACTCGTGCAGCCTCCACACCTGGATCACTCCGGCGCTTCCATGGCTGCACGACGCTCCCCTACCCATCCACACCACTGCACACAGGCCCGTAGACCCGCATGGGTGTTATGTGAATGCCGCGGCTTCGGCGGTGTACTTGAGCCCCGCTACATTGTCGGCGCAGGATCACTTGACCAGTGAGCTATTACGCACTCTTTCAAGGGTGGCTGCTTCTAAGCCAACCTCCTGGTTGTCTTCGCGACCCCACATCCTTTTCCACTTAGTACACGCTTAGGGGCCTTAGCCGGCGATCTGGGCTGTTTCCCTCTCGACTACGAAGCTTATCCCCCGCAGTCTCACTGCCGTGCTCTCACACTCTGGCATTCGGAGTTTGGCTGACGTCAGTAACCTTGTGGGGCCCATCGGCCATCCAGTAGCTCTACCTCCAGAGTGAAACACACGACGCTGCACCTAAATGCATTTCGGGGAGAACCAGCTATCACGGAGTTTGATTGGCCTTTCACCCCTACCCACAGCTCATCCCCTCAGTTTTCAACCTAAGTGGGTTCGGGCCTCCACGACGTCTTACCGTCGCTTCACCCTGGCCATGGGTAGATCACTCCGCTTCGGGTCTAGAACATGCCACTCAAACGCCCTATTCGGACTCGCTTTCGCTACGGCTACCCCACACGGGTTAACCTCGCGACATGCCGCTAACTCGCAGGCTCATTCTTCAAAAGGCACGCCATCACCCCCAACACCGAAGTGTTCGAAGGCTCTGACGGATTGTAAGCGCACGGTTTCAGGTACTATTTCACTCCCCTCCCGGGGTACTTTTCATCTTTCCCTCACGGTACTAGTCCGCTATCGGTCACCAGGGAGTATTCAGGCTTATCGGGTGGTCCCGACAGATTCACAGCAGATTTCACGGGCCCGCTGCTACTCGGGTGTCCGTCACGACAGTCACCATGTTTTCGTCTACGGGACTCTCACCCTCTACGACAGGCCGTTCCAGACCACTTCGACTAACACGATGATTTCTTACTGTCGGCCAATCCGGCAGAATTGACAAGACGGATCCCACAACCCCACGAATGCAACGCCCGCCGGCTATCACACACCCATGGTTTAGCCTCTTCCGCTTTCGCTCGCCACTACTCACGGAATCACATGTTGTTTTCTCTTCCTGTGGGTACTGAGATGTTTCACTTCCCCACGTTCCCTCCACACGCCCTATATATTCAGGCGCGGGTAACCACACATCACTGTGGCTGGGTTTCCCCATTCGGACATCCTCGGATCTCAGCTCGGTTGACAGCTCCCCGAGGCTTATCGCAGCCTCCTACGTCCTTCATCGGCTCCTGGTGCCAAGACATCCACCGTACGCTCTTAAACACTTACAACAAAGATGCTCGCGTCCACTGTGCAGTTCTCAAACAACACACCCCACTCGAATTTCACGTCAGCACCATGCCCACCACCGAAGCGATGCGGTCTGCCTGACATCCGAACAGGATCGTTTCTTGCCTGGAGAAAATCACTTGCGTGTTCTCTCAGGACCCAACAGTATGCCGATATATCACCCACCAGCCGGCACTCGGGCCGACCACAACGCGGATGAGGTAGTCAGTGTTCCACCCATGAGCACCACCGGATTACATGTGAATCCGAAGTGGCTCTGCCCTCACACCGGCCCCGACTGTTCGAGGCGGTATGGGGAGATGCTCCTTAGAAAGGAGGTGATCCAGCCGCACCTTCCGGTACGGCTACCTTGTTACGACTTCGTCCCAATCGCCGATCCCACCTTCGACGGCTCCCTCCACAAGGGTTAGGCCACCGGCTTCGGGTGTTACCGACTTTCATGACGTGACGGGCGGTGTGTACAAGGCCCGGGAACGTATTCACCGCAGCGTTGCTGATCTGCGATTACTAGCGACTCCGACTTCACGGGGTCGAGTTGCAGACCCCGATCCGAACTGAGACCGGCTTTAAGGGATTCGCTCCACCTCACGGTATCGCAGCCCTCTGTACCGGCCATTGTAGCATGTGTGAAGCCCTGGACATAAGGGGCATGATGACTTGACGTCGTCCCCACCTTCCTCCGAGTTGACCCCGGCAGTCTCCTGCGAGTCCCCGCCATTACGCGCTGGCAACACAGGACAAGGGTTGCGCTCGTTGCGGGACTTAACCCAACATCTCACGACACGAGCTGACGACAGCCATGCACCACCTGTATACCGACCACAAGGGGGCACCTATCTCTAGGTGTTTCCGGTATATGTCAAACCCAGGTAAGGTTCTTCGCGTTGCATCGAATTAATCCACATGCTCCGCCGCTTGTGCGGGCCCCCGTCAATTCCTTTGAGTTTTAGCCTTGCGGCCGTACTCCCCAGGCGGGGCGCTTAATGCGTTAGCTACGGCACGGATCCCGTGGAAGGAAACCCACACCTAGCGCCCACCGTTTACGGCGTGGACTACCAGGGTATCTAATCCTGTTCGCTACCCACGCTTTCGCTCCTCAGCGTCAGTTACTGCCCAGAGACCCGCCTTCGCCACCGGTGTTCCTCCTGATATCTGCGCATTTCACCGCTACACCAGGAATTCCAGTCTCCCCTGCAGTACTCAAGTCTGCCCGTATCGCCCGCAAGCTTGGGGTTGAGCCCCAAGTTTTCACGGACGACGCGACAAACCGCCTACGAGCTCTTTACGCCCAGTAATTCCGGACAACGCTCGCACCCTACGTATTACCGCGGCTGCTGGCACGTAGTTGGCCGGTGCTTCTTCTGCAGGTACCGTCACTTTCGCTTCGTCCCTGCTGAAAGAGGTTTACAACCCGAAGGCCGTCATCCCTCACGCGGCGTCGCTGCATCAGGCTTTCGCCCATTGTGCAATATTCCCCACTGCTGCCTCCCGTAGGAGTCTGGGCCGTGTCTCAGTCCCAGTGTGGCCGGTCGCCCTCTCAGGCCGGCTACCCGTCGTCGCCTTGGTAGGCCATTACCCCACCAACAAGCTGATAGGCCGCGGGCCCATCCTGCACCAGTAAACCTTTCCAACCCCCGCCATGCGACAGGAGCTCATATCCGGTATTAGACCCAGTTTCCCAGGCTTATCCCAGAGTGCAGGGCAGATCACCCACGTGTTACTCACCCGTTCGCCGCTCGTGTACCCCCGAAGGGGCCTTACCGCTCGACTTGCATGTGTTAAGCACGCCGCCAGCGTTCGTCCTGAGCCAGGATCAAACTCTCCGTTGAAGACTCTAGATTTCGCAGCCGAAGCCACTAATCAGTCATAGACATCGAGTCAAATCACTAGCAAAAAAACTCAAACTAGCTTTGCACTGACCATCTCAGACGGAAGAATGAGACGATCAGCAAATACCCACACCACGCTGCGCAAAAGCACTACACGATGGTGTGGAGTACCAAATAAATAATTGGCACTGACATTCATCGACACACTGTTGAGTTCTCAAAGAACACGCGCACACCATCACTCGAAACTTTGCAGTTCCTCGTTCCGGGGCAACCGTTCCAGCTTATCCCACCCGGGATCCGAGTGCAAACTCGGCTCTCATCCGGGCCACCCGGACGCGGCTCCACCACCCTACACGAGGGCGATTCGACCAAACCGGGTGTGCCAGGCGCTCCCCGTACAACCTCGTTTTCCCTCGCTGACCTGTGAAGATCGCGTCCGGGTCGGTGTCCGTGTCGCTCTGACCTGGAATAAGTTACGGGAGTGTTCACCGAGCGTCAAACCGCCAGGTAGCGGCGGTGCGGCCGCGCATTCGCCCAGGTCGCGTGGCGCTGCCGACCGAAATCGGCCGGAAACCTGCTCCTGTGACGCCTCACACACGGTCAGGCGGAGGGCTGTTCGCCGTCCACCCGGCGGATGTCGCCGCCCAGCCCGACCAGGTCTTCGACGAACCGCGGATACCCACGATCGATGTGGTAGACGTCGTGCACCTCGGTCTCGCCGTCGGCGACGAGGCCCGCGAGAACCAGGCCGGCGCCGGCACGGATGTCCGACGACCACACCGGTGCACTCGACAGCTCCGGCACTCCGCGGACGACGGCGTGGTGGCCGTCGGTGCGGGCGTCGGCGCCGAGACGGATCATCTCCTCCACGAAACGGAACCGCGCTTCGAAGACGTTCTCGGTGATCATCGACGTGCCCTCGGCGATCGCAGCCAATCCGATGGCCATCGGCTGGAGATCCGTCGGGAAGCCGGGATACGGCAGCGTCGCGAAGTTGACGGCGCTGGGGCGTCCCTCCTGGACCACGCGGAAGCCGTCGGCCTCCACCGTGATCCGGGAGCCCGCCGCGCGGAGCTTCTCCAGGACCAATGTCAGGTGCTTGGGGTTCACCCCGTGCACGCGGACGTCGCCGCGGGTCATGGTGGCGGCTATCCCCCACGTGGCGGCGACGATCCGATCGCCGATGACCCGGTGCGACGTCGGCTCGAGGCGTTCGACCCCGCGAATCGTCAGCGTGGTCGACCCCGCCCCGGCGATCTTGGCCCCCATGCGGGTGAGCATGTTGCACAGGTCGACGATCTCGGGTTCGCGGGCCGCGTTGTCGATCACCGTCTCGCCCTTCGCGAGGACGGCCGCCATCAGAATGTTCTCGGTGGCACCCACGGAAGGGAAGGCCAGCCGGATGTTGGCACCGTGCAGGTCGTCGGCTTCCGCGACGACGCATCCGTGCTCGATCTCGCTGTGCGCGCCGAGAAGCCGCAACCCGGACTGATGCATGTCGAGCGGACGCGACCCGATCGCGTCGCCGCCCGGCAGCGCCACGACCGCCTTCCGGCATCGGGCCACCAGCGGACCCAGCACGCAGACCGACGCACGGAACTGGCGCACCGCCGCGAAATCGGCGTGGTGCTTGGGCTGTGCCGGGGTCGTGATCGTGGCGACGTCGCCGTCGAGCACCACCTCGCACCCGAGCCCGCGAAGCACCTCGGCCATCAACGGGACGTCGAGGATGTCGGGACAGTTGCTGATCACAGTCGTGCCCTCGGCCAGCAAAGCCGCGGCCATCAGCTTCAGGACGCTGTTCTTCGCACCCCCCACCGGCACCTCACCGACGAGTCGGTTGCCACCAGTGACTAGAAAGCGCTCACTCACAGTCGGACAGCCTAGCCAGGGCTCCGCTCCCCGCGCTGGGCGGTACCGTAACCACATGGCTGTGCATTTGACGCGGATTTACACCCGGACCGGCGACGATGGAACCACCGGTCTCAGCGACTTCTCCCGTGTGTCCAAGAATGATCCGCGTCTCGTCGCGTACGCCGATTGCGACGAAACGAACGCGAGCCTCGGGGTGGCGCTGGCGATCGGTGTGCCGCCCGAAGAAGTCGTCGAAGTGCTTCGTCAGATCCAGAACGACCTGTTCGACGCCGGCGCCGACCTCTCCACCCCCATCGTTCCGGACCCGAAGTATCCGCCGCTGCGCGTCACCGAGGCATACATCGAACGCGTCGAGGGGTGGTGCGATCTGTTCAACGAGCGGCTCGAGCCGCTCCACTCCTTCATTCTCCCCGGTGGGACGCCGCTAGGCGCACTGCTGCACGCCGCACGAACCGTCGCTCGCCGGGCCGAGCGGTCGGCATGGGCGGCGGTGGAAGCCAGCCCCGAGGACACCAGTCCCCTGCCGGCGAAGTACCTCAACCGGTTGTCCGACCTTCTGTTCATCATGAGCCGCCTCGCCAACCCCGGCGGCGACGTGCTCTGGCAGCCCGGTGGCGGCCGCACCCACTGACCGACGCGGAGACGCCGAAAGGGAGGCCGAATGGCCTCCCTTTCGTGTCGATCGTCCGGATCGGTCCGGGGTCAGGCGGGACGTCCCCGCATCGAGCGGCCCGACGGCCTCGACTCCACCCACGACAGGAAAGCCGTGAGGGCGCCGCGATCGAGCGCGATCTCGTACGTGCGCGCACCGTCGGAGACCTCGAGGATCACGATCTCGTCGGTCATGATGTCGTACTCGTTGCCGACCGGGCCGCGGCGGGCACCGATCTCGATTCCCTGCCGGCTCATTCGCGTGTCCGGTCCGGGCCGCAGACTCGACAGCTTGTAGAAGACGAGCGACGAGTCGCCGTACCGCACCACGCCGTGGCGCCAACCGCTGCCGCCGGGGGCCGGCGTGATCCGCAGGATCGCGGCGGTGCCCCCACGGCGCAATACCGTCAGTCGATACACGAAAGCCGCGACGCAAGCCGCGAGCAGCACTACCAGAATGATGAGAACTACCATCCCGATCGTCACTACTCGTCGGCTCCGTCGCGGCTCTTCGTGAACTGACTAGGCGCGCTCGACCGCACGCAGCTGACCCTTGGCGACCGCAATCGCCTCGAGGTCGTCGGTGGTCTCCGCCAGGACGGCCTTGGCCGCCTCGACGTCGACGTCCTGCGCCATGTCGGCCGACTCGGCGAGGATCGTCACCGTGGTGGCGGTCACCGAGAGGAAACCACCGTGCACGGCCGCGACCACACGCTCGCCGTCGACGGTCGTGATCGACACCACGCCGCCTTCGACGAGCTGGCCCAGGACCGGCTCGTGACCGGGCATGACACCGATCTCGCCCTCGGTCGTCTGGGCGCTGACCAGCTTCGCCGATCCCGACCAGAGTCGCTGCTCGACGGCAACGAGTTCAACGGTCATCTCAGCCATGTCGGTCTACTTTCCGGCGATCTTCTTGGCTGCGGCCTCGACGTCGTCGAGTCCACCGCAGCTGTTGAACGCCTGCTCCGGCAGGTGATCGAACTCGCCCTTGCAGACGCGGTCGAACGCCTCGATGGTGTCGCGCAGCGGCACGACCGAACCGGGCTCACCGGTGAACTTCTCGGCGACGATGAAGTTCTGGCCGAGGAACTTCTGGATACGGCGGGCGCGACCGACGAGGACCTTGTCCTCTTCGGAGAGCTCGTCCATACCGAGGATCGCGATGATGTCCTGCAGCTCCTTGTACTTCTGCAGGATGCGCTTGACCTCGTTCGCGACGCGGAAGTGCTCGGCACCGACGATGCCGGGCTCCAGGATGCGCGAGGTCGACGTCAGCGGATCCACAGCGGGGTAGATACCCATCTGCGAGATCGGACGCGAGAGCTCGGTGGTCGCATCGAGGTGCGCGAACGTGGTGGCCGGCGCCGGGTCGGTGTAGTCGTCGGCGGGGACGTAGATCGCCTGCAGCGAGGTGATCGAACGGCCACGGGTCGAGGTGATGCGCTCCTGCAGCTCACCCATCTCGTCGGCCAGCGTCGGCTGGTAACCCACGGCCGAAGGCATACGACCCAGCAGGGTCGAGACCTCGGAACCGGCCTGGGTGAACCGGAAGATGTTGTCGATGAACAGCAGCACGTCCTGGCCCTGGACATCGCGGAAGTACTCCGCCATGGTCAGCGCGGACAGGGCGACGCGCATACGCGTTCCCGGCGGCTCGTCCATCTGGCCGAAGACGAGGGCGGTGTCCTGGAGGACGCCCATCTCTTCCATCTCCAGCTTGAGGTCGGTGCCCTCACGGGTGCGCTCGCCGACGCCGGCGAACACCGACGTACCGGAGAACTCACGCGCGATACGGGTGATCATCTCCTGGATCAGAACGGTCTTGCCGACACCGGCACCACCGAACAGACCGATCTTGCCGCCCTTGACGTACGGGGTCAGCAGGTCGATGACCTTGATGCCGGTCTCGAGGATCTCGGTCTTGCCCTCGAGCTGATCGAAGGCCGGGGGCTTGCGGTGGATGCCCCACTGCTCACCGTCGCGACCGGTGCCCGGCGCGTCGAGGCAGTCACCCAGGGCGTTGAACACGTGGCCCTTGACGACGTCACCGACGGGAACCGAGATCGGCTTGCCGGTGTCGTGCACTGCGGCACCACGGACCAGGCCGTCGGTCGGCTGCATCGAGATGGTGCGGACCAGGTTGTCACCCAGGTGCTGCGCAACCTCGAGGGTCAGCGTCTTCGCCACGGACGGGAGAGTGATCTCCGAGTGCAGGGCGTTGAACAGATCGGGAACGGCACCGCGCGGGAACTCGACGTCCACGACGGGGCCGATGACGCGCACGACGCGGCCGGCAAGTGCCGACGCCGCCCCGGCGTTGCTATCGGTTACTGCTGCGGTCATGTGCTTTAGTCACTTCCTGCACTCGATGCGAGTGCGTCAACGCCGCCGACGATCTCGCTGATTTCCTGGGTGATCTGAGCCTGGCGCGCCTGGTTGGCCTGCCGACTCAGGGTGTTGACCAACTCCGTCGCGTTGTCGGTGGCCGCCTTCATGGCGGTACGACGAGCGGCGGACTCCGACGCAGCGGAGTCCAGCAGCGCCGCGAAGATGCGCGTGCTGATGTACTTCGGCAGCAGGGACGCCAGCAGCGTCCCGGCCTCGGGCTCGAAGTTGTACACCGCGGTCGGGCCGGTCTTGCCCTCCTGCTGACCGTTGGACAGCATGTCCTCGCCCAGCTCGATGCGCTCCTCGGCGTAATCGACCTCGAGCGGTGCCATCCGGCGGACCTGGGGCTGCTGGGTCAGCATCGACACGAAGCGGGTGTAGACGATGTGAAGCTCGTCGACGCCCTCGATCGTGCCCTCGCCGTTGGCGGCCTCGACCTCGGAACCGGAACCGGCCATGAACAGCTCGACCAGGTGCCGGCTCGCCCGCGCGGCGTCCGCGTAGGTGGGGGCCTGCGAGAAGCCCGTCCACGCGCCGCCGATCGTGCGGTCACGGAAGGTGTAGTAGGCGAGGCCCTTGGCGCCGAGCACGTAGACGACCGGCTCCTTGCCCTCGGAACGCAGGAGCTGCAGCAGCTCCTCGGTCTCCTTGAGGACGTTGGAGTTGTAGCCGCCCGCCATGCCGCGGTCACTGGTGACGACCAGGACCGCAGCACGCTTCGGGTTGGGACGCTCGTTGAGCAGCGGGTGGTCGAGCGAAGCCGACGCACTCGCAAGCTCGGACAGCACCTTCGTGATCTCCTCGGCGTACGGCTTGGAGGCCGCGACGCGCGCCTGCGCCTTCGTGATCCGCGAGGTCGCGATCAGTTCCTGCGCTTTGGTGATCTTCTTGGTCGAGTTGACCGACTTGATGCGGGAACGCAGTTCGCGAATGCTTGCCATCGAGCGGTCACTCTCCCTTCGGGTGTCGTTGAGTCATGGGGTCCACGCTCACTTGCTGACAGTGGTGCGCTTGACGGTGACCTTCTCCTGGCCGACCGCGGACGCGTCCAGAGCATCGGCCTCGGCCTCGTTGACGACACGCTGGCCGTCGGAGGTGAGGAAGCCGGCCTTGAACTTCTCGGTCGCAGCCATCAGCGTCTCGATCGAGGCGTCGTCGAGGGCCTTGCCGCCCTTGATCTGCTCGTAGACGCTGCCTGCGTTGCGGCGCAGGTCGTCGAGGAGCTCGGCCTCGAAGCGGCGGACGTCGTCGACCGGAACCGAGTCGAAGACACCCTCGCCGGCGAGGTAGATCGAGATGATCTGGTCCTCGACCGCGATCGGCGAGTACTGGTCCTGCTTGAGCAGCTCGACCAGACGCTGACCGCGCTCGAGCTGGGCCTTGGAGGCGGCGTCGAGGTCCGAGGCGAAGGCCGAGAAGGCCTCAAGCTCACGGAACTGCGCCAGCTCCAGACGCAGCGAACCGGAGACCTTCTTCATGCCCTTGGTCTGCGCGGCGCCACCGACTCGGGAAACCGAGATACCGACGTTGATCGCCGGGCGGATGCCCTTGTTGAACAGGTCGGACTCGAGGAAGACCTGGCCGTCGGTGATGGAGATGACGTTGGTCGGAATGTACGCCGAGACGTCGTTGGCCTTGGTCTCGATGATCGGCAGAGCCGTCAGCGAACCGCCACCGAGCTCGTCGGACAGCTTGGCCGAACGCTCCAGCAGACGAGAGTGCAGGTAGAAGACGTCGCCCGGGTAGGCCTCACGTCCCGGCGGACGACGCAGCAGCAGCGAGATGGCGCGGTACGCCTCTGCCTGCTTGGTCAGGTCGTCGAACACGATGAGGACGTGCTTGCCCTGGTACATCCAGTGCTGGCCGATGGCCGAGCCGGTGTACGGAGCCAGCCACTTGAAGCCGGCGGAGTCGGACGCCGGGGCGGCGACGATGGTGGTGTACTCCATCGCGCCCTGCTCCTCGAGGGCAGCCTTGACGCCCGCGATGGTGGAGCCCTTCTGGCCGATGGCGACATAGATGCAGCGGACCTGCTGCTTCGGGTCGCCGGTCGCCCAGTTCGCCTTCTGGTTCAGGATGGCGTCGACGCAGACCGCGGTCTTGCCGGTCTTGCGGTCGCCGATGACGAGCTGACGCTGACCGCGACCGATCGGGGTCATGGCGTCGATGGCCTTGATGCCGGTCTGCAGCGGCTCCTCGACGGGCTGACGCTCGAGCACCGAGGCGGCCTGCAGCTCGAGAGCGCGGTTCTCCGTGGTCTCGATCTCGCCGAGGCCGTCGATCGGGCGGCCGAGCGGGTCGACGACACGGCCCAGGTAGCCGTCGCCGACCGGCACCGACAGAACGTCGCCGGTCCGCTTGACTTCCTGGCCTTCTTCGATGTGCTCGTAGTCACCCAGGATGACGGCACCGATCTCGGTCGCATCCAGGTTCAGGGCCACGCCGAGGACGCCGCCCGGGAACTCCAGCAGTTCGTTGGCCATCGCCGACGGCAGGCCGGTGATGTGTGCGATGCCGTCGCTGGTGTCGGACACCACGCCGACCTCCTCGCGGGAGGCCTCCGGTGAGTAGCTCGCGGTGTAGTTCTCGATCGCGCTACGGATCTCGTCGGAGGAGATCGTCAGCTCCGCCATGTTTTTCCTGCTCTCGGTATCTGGTCTTCGAAAAGATCGGGAGTATGTGTTCGGTCGTCGGCTACTTGAAAGTCTTCCGCACGGCAGCGAGGCGGCCGGCCGCGCTCCCGTCGATGACCTCGTGACCAACCCGCACGACCATGCCGGCGAGGAGGGCGGGATCGACCTCCACGTGGACGGTGACGGGCTTGCCGTAGGTGCGGGTCAGCGTCGCCGCAAGCCGATCGACCTGCTCACTCGACAACGCCGAGGCGCTGCGCACGTGCGCAACCGCCTTGTTCCGCTGCGCCGCGGCCAGGGCCGACAGCTCGTCGAAGGCATCGGCGGGCGCCGTCTTCAGGCGGCCCACGGCCTGGATGGCCAGAGCCTCCGTGATCGCGGTGACCTTGCCGTACAGCAGCTTCGACAGCAGTTCGCGCTTGCCGGCGACCGGCGTCGAACGATCCGAAAGGACCTGCTCCAGCTGCGGGTTGCCCGCGACGATGCGACCGAGGCGGAAGAGTTCGTCTTCGACCGCGTCGCTCTGGTTCTGGTCGGCCGCAGCCCGAAGCAGGGACTCACGTCCGAGCGTGACCAGGGAGTTCAGCAGGTCTGCCGCAGACGACCAGTCCTGGCCCACAGCGGCCTCGAGGGCTGCCAGCGCCTCGGCGCCGACCTTCCCCGAGAACACCGTGCGGGCCAGGCCCTGGCGCGCAGCGGCAGGCGTGGACGCGTCGGCCAGAGCACTCCGGAGAGTGCGCTGGCCGTCGAGAACCTCGACCACCGAGAACAGCTCGGATCCAGCCTGCGCCGCGGCCGCAGTGGCCGCGCCGGCGGAAACGGAATCCAACGCCGCGGTGAGCGCAGAACGGGTCTGCGTCAGGGCTTCACGGCTCGCTGCGTACATGGTGCTCACTTTCCTGCTGCGGAATCGGCGCTGACTGCGTCCAGCTCGTTGAGGAAGCGATCGACCGTTCCGGCGCGCTTGACGTCGTCGGCCAGCGACTCTCCGATGACCTTCTCGGCCAGGTCGACCGCGGTCTTACCGAGGTCGGCCCGCAGCTCGGTCACGATCTGCTGACGCTGTGCGACCAGCTGGCTGTGACCGGCGGCGACGATGCGGTCGCTCTCCTCCTGAGCCTGAGCCTTCATCTCGGCGATGATCTGCTGGCCCTGGGTACGTGCTTCCTCGCGGATCTGGGCGGCCTCGGTACGAGCCTCGGCGAGCTGGGCGTGGTACTGCTCCAGCGCGGCCTTGGCCTCGGACTGAGCCTCTTCGGCACGCTTGATGCCGCCGTCGATCTGCTCGGTGCGCTCGGCGAGAACCTTCTGGAACATCGGAAGAACAAACTTCCAGAAGACGAACCCGACGACCACCAGGGCAACGATCGACCAAGTGATGTCATACGTCGCGGGCAGGAGGGGGTTGTGATCCTCCCCCTCGGCCGCGAGCAATGCAATGGTGGTTGACATGGTGTGTTCTTAGAAGATGAAGCCGGCGACGAGGCCGATCAGCGCCAGGGCCTCGGTGAAGGCGATACCGAGGAACATCGTGGTACGAACCTGGCCGGCCATCTCGGGCTGACGGACCATGCCCTCGATCGCCTTACCGACGACGATACCCACGCCGATGCCGGGGCCGATGGCCGCGAGGCCGTAGCCGATGGCGCCGTAGCCCTTGACCTTCTCAGCTTCCTGCGCGAGAACCTCAGCGGCCTGCAGCGAAACGCTCATGTGGTGTTCCGTTCCCTTTCTGTTGCCCACCGCCGGTCGGCCGGTGGGTCAGGTCTATCGATGTGAGTGGTCAGTGAGAGTCGGCGTGCAGGGCCAGGTCGATGTACACCGCGGTGAGCAGTGCGAAGACGTAAGCCTGCAGGCCGATCACCAGGAGTTCGAAGAACGTCATCGCGACGCCGGCGATGATCGACGGCACGCCGAAGATCGCCTGGAACCCACCGGAGGTGAAGAAGAAGTACTGCGTGGCACCGAAGAACAGCACCAGCAGGATGTGCCCGGCCAGCATGTTGGCCATGAGTCGGACCATCAGCGTGAACGGCCGGAGCACGAACGTCGAGAGGAACTCGATCGGGATCAGCAGCACGTGCAGCGCCGGCGGCACGCCGGGGACGACGATGCTCGACTTCACGTACTTGAAGAAGCCGTACTTCTTGATACCCACGTAATTGAACGTGATGTATGCCAGCGCCGCGAGGACGAGTGGCATACCGATTCGCGCGTTCGGCGAGATGTTCAGGAAAGGAATGATGCTCGCCACGTTGCTTGCCAGCACGATGAAGAAGATCGTCGTGATGATCGGCAGGAAGCGCTTGCCCTGCTCCTTGCCGAGGATCTCCTCCGCGATGTTGATCCGAACGAAATCGAGCGCGTACTCGGCGACATTCTGGACACCGCGCGGAACGATCTTCGGGCTGCGCATCGCGATGATGAAGAACAGTGCAACCACTGCCGACATCAGGAGACGGATCAGCATCAGACGGTCGAGTTCGAAGGGGGTGCCCTCGAACAGCACTGCGGGCGGGTAGAAATCATCGAGTGACGGCGGATGGTATTCACCCGCGGCCATGAAGGTGACGCTCAGCGGTCTCTCCCGTAGTCGGCCGCAGGCATCGCTGTCTGCGGTTCGATCGGACATTGACGAACTAACAAGTCGACCAGGTCGGCTCGCTTATTCGTCAGCAGCTGAAGACTCGGGCGAACCGGTCCTGGCGTCTGTCGGTGTCGGCGACTGTCGTCGACTCGGCAACTCGAGGGCGGCTCCGCCCGAATCTCGAATTCGGGCAACTCCGACAGCCCTTGCTGCCTGCAAGCGCCACCGGGACAACCAGTGATCTGGACTTTCCGGTCGTCGGCGCACTCGCTTGGCCCAGAGACTATCAAGACATCTACGACGTTGTGTAGACGGGGTCCCCGGAAACCTGCAACCGGTTCCAGGGACGGCTCCGGACCGTGCTCAGTTGGTCCCACGGTCCCCTTCCGCCTCCGGAGTCACGTACGGCACCCGCGTCTGCACGACGCCGTACGTCTCGGCACCGAGCACCACGACGAGCGACATCACGATGACGATCACCATCGCCTCACGATTGTAGAAATCGAGAGGGTCGAGGAGGGCCAGCACCACGATGGCCAGGATCATCTTCAGCAGCCAGCTGCCCAGCAGGACCGCACCGGCGGTGACCGCGGGCAACTTGGCCGTCAGCAGCACCGCCAGCGCGGTGCACAGGATGAATCCGCCGCCCACGGCGGCCCCGATCAGAGCGCCCCACAGTCCCGCGGTGCCGGCGAACAGGCTCGCGACGATCGCGCCGCCGACAGCGAGGACGAGCAGGCCGAGCACGCCGTAGCGGATTCCTCGGCGGAGAGCTGCGGTGGGATCGGTGGAGAACGGCGCTGGGGTCGAAGTCACGCACCCCAGGTTAGAGGAACGCCGGGAGAGGGCGGCTGCCGTGCCTCCGCTACCGGCGCCGGTCCTCCTGCAGCCCGCGCCACGACGGCACCGCCGTGACGACGAGGGCGAAGACCAGACCGCCGGCGACGAGCAGCACCACGACCCGGCGGTCGATGATCGCCGACCCGACGGCACCGAACGCGAGGATCGCGACCCACAAGTAGATCAGCAGCACCACGCGGCGGTGGGAGTGGCCGATCTGCAGCAGCCGATGATGCAGGTGCATCTTGTCGGGGCTGAAGGGGCTCACGCCGGCGCGGGTCCGGCGCACGATCGCCAACAGCAGGTCGAGGATCGGGATGAACATGACCGCACCCACCAGCAGCAGCGGCGAAAGCAGACCGAGCAGATCGCGGGAGCCGTACGCGCTCAAGCTGATCCGCCCCGACGCACTGGTCGACACGGCAGCGAGCGTGAGACCGATCAGCATCGAACCGGAGTCGCCCATGAAGATGCGGGCCGGCTGGAAGTTGTGTGGGAGAAATCCCAGGCACGCGCCGGCGAGCGCGGCCGCGATCATCGCGGGCGGGTAGGCGCTCACGTCGCCGCCCTGGTCGTGCAGCAGCCCCACCGAGAACGCGCAGATCGCCAGGGACGCGATCAGTCCCAGCCCGGCGGCGAGCCCGTCGAGTCCGTCGACGAAGTTCATCGCGTTGATCATGACGACCGCGACCGCGACGGTGACGAGACCGGCCTGGAGCTGGTCCAGGATCACCGTGGTGTCACCGAACGGTTGGTAGATGATGTACCAACTGACGCCCATGACCGCGAGGATTCCCGCGGCCGTGACCTGACCGACGAACTTGGTGAGCGCATCCAGTCCCCAGCGGTCGTCGATGATCCCCACCAGGACGATCACGAAGCCCGCGACCAGCACGGCCGTGATGTCACTGGAGAACTCGAAGCCCCGCGTCAGGGCCGGAAGCTGCCCGGCGAACAGCAGCGCCACCAGCATGCCCAGGTACATCCCCACGCCGCCGAGACGCGGGGTGGGCTGGACGTGGACGTCACGATCGCGTGGGATCGCCACCGCACCGAACCGGAGCGCGATCAGTCGGACGGCGCCGGTGCCGAGGAAGGTCACGACCGCGGCGGTGAGAAGTACCAGGAGCAGCTCGCGCAGCGGCACACCCGCCCCGTTGCTTCCTTCCTGGGCGAGCGCCAGCAACGCCGTATCCGCAGAACTCACCTCGACGACGCTACCGGCACGTCCGCCCGCGAACGGGACCTACCGACGACGAGTCCGCTCACCGGTCACGCCCCCGCCCGCAGGAGGGTCTCGACGGTCGTTCCGAGCACCTCGGCGACGTCGGCCGCCGGGACGGCACCGTCCCGGAGGATGCGCGGCTCGTCCGCGGTGAGGTCGACGATCGTGGACGCGACCGCATGGGTGGCCGGACCACCGTCGAGGTAGACGCTGGCGGCGCCGCCGAGCTGGTCCCGGGCCTCGTCGACCGTGGTCGCCGGGGGGCGGCCGGAGATGTTGGCGCTCGACACCGCCATCGGGCCGACCTCGCGCAGCAGTTCGAGCGCGACCGGGTGCAACGGCATCCGCAGCATCACGGTGCCGCGGCTGTCACCGAGGTCCCACGCGAGTGAGGGAGCTTGCTGCACAACGATACTGAGGCCACCGGGCCAGAACGCCTTGATCAGATCGCGGGCCTGCGGACGCACCGAGTACACGAGCCCGTCGATCGTGGTCCACGACCCGACCAGCACCGGCACCGGCATGTCGCGGCCGCGGCCCTTGGCGCGCAGCAGGCTGGCGACGGCCTCACCGTCGAAGGCGTCGGCGCCCAGCCCGTAGACGGTGTCGGTGGGGAGAACGACGAGGCGACCGGCCTTGAGCGAGTTCTTCGCGGCGGTCAGGCCTGCTTCGCGGTTGCCGGGATCCTTGCAGTCGTAGACAGTGCTCACTCCCCTATCCTTTCACCCGCGTCGGTGCCGCCGTCATCGTGCCGCCTCCGTCTCGGTCGCGACGCGTTCGGCGACGACGAAGCGCGGGCGGCCCGCGAGGTCCGGGTGCTCGGCGACGTGATCGAAGACCCGACGGGCCCGGAACAGCTCGGCGACCTGGCCGCCGTTGGTGTCGTCGTGCTCGACGCCGACCGCTCCCCCGATCCGCAGCCACCGCGCGATGTTGTTGATCATCGGTTTGATCACCGACAGTCCGTCGGCACCACCGAACAGTGCCGAGTGCGGATCGTGCTCGCCGACCTCGGGCTCGAGTACCGCGCCCTCCGGGATGTACGGCGGGTTGGAGACGACCAGGTCGACCGCGCCCTCGAGGTCGGTGAGCAGGCCGCGGTCGGTGACGTCGCCCCGCACCAGTGTGATCGGGGTGTCCCCCGCCTCGCGGCGACGGTCCGCGTTCCGGCGGGCCCACGCGAGCGCCTGCGGCTCGAGTTCGACGGCATGCACCGCCGCGTCCGGACGTGCGTGCGCGATGGCGAGCGCCAGCGCTCCCGAACCGGTGCACAGGTCCAGCACGACGGGGGCGCGTAGGCCCGAGGCCTCCAGGTGCGCCAACGCCCACGCGAGCAGCAACTCGGTCTCGGGACGCGGCACGAACACACCGGGCCCCACCTCGAGCGTGACGTTGCCCATCGCGGTGGAACCGACGATGTGCTGCAACGGAACTCGCTCGGCGCGGCGCGCAACCAGCGCCCGGTACTCGTCGATCACGGCCGGATCGACGAGCGGCACGAGCCCGAGCCGGGTGCGTTCGACTCCCAGGAGGTGGGCGGCGAGCAACTCGGCGTCCACGCGGGCGGAGGGAACCCCCGCCCGTTCCAACTCGGCGGCGGCGTCGATGATGGCCAGGCGGAGAGGTTGTCGACTCACGCGATACAGACTGCCACGCCGGTCATCGACACGGCACGGACAGGTGCCACGCGACCGGCCTCAGGCCGTCCCGGTCCTCATTCGGCCGCGAGACGGGCCTCACGGTCGGCCTGCCCCAGCGCGTCGAGGAGAGCGCCCATCTCGCCGTCGAGCACGGCGTCGAGGTTGTGCGCCTTGAACCCGATGCGGTGATCGGTGATGCGGTTCTCGGGGAAGTTGTACGTGCGGATGCGCTCGGAACGGTCGACCGTGCGGATCTGGCTCTGGCGGCCGGCCGACGCCTCCGCGTCCGCGGCCTCCTCCGCCGCCGCCTGCAGTCGGGCGGCCAGCACCTGCATCGCACGCGCCTTGTTCTGCAGCTGCGAGCGCTCGTTCTGGCAGGTCACGACGATACCGGTCGGCAGGTGCGTGATCCGGACCGCGGAGTCGGTGGTGTTGACGCCCTGTCCGCCCTTGCCCGACGAGCGGTAGACGTCGATGCGCAGATCGGACTCGTCGATCTGCACCTCCTCGACTTCCTCCGGCTCGGGGTAGATCAGCACTCCCGCCGCCGAGGTGTGGACGCGGCCCTGCGACTCGGTCACGGGAACTCGCTGCACGCGGTGGACGCCGCCCTCGAACTTGAGCCGGGACCACACTCCGTCACGGACGTCGCCCTTCGACTTGATCGAGATCGTCGCGTCCTTGTAACCGCCGAGGTCGGAGACGGTCGCGTCCAGGATCTCGACGCGCCACCCGGCGCGCTCGGCGTAGCGGACGTACATGCGTGCGAGGTCGGACGCGAACAGCGCCGACTCCTCACCGCCCTCACCGGACTTGAGCTCGAGCACGACGTCGTCGCCGTCGTGCGGATCGCGAGGCGCGAGCAGGTCGGTGAGCGTCTTGTCGAGCTCGGCCACCTGCGCCTCGAGCGCGGGGATCTCGGCGGCGAAGGCGGCATCGTCGGCGCCCAGCTCGCGCGCCGCCTCCAGATCCTCCTGAGCGGCCTCGAGCTTGGCGTACGTGGCCATGACAGGCGCGAGCTCGGCGAACCGCTTGCCCGCCTTGCGTGCCGCCGCCGGATCGTTGTGCAACGCCGGATCGGCCAGCTGCTGCTCCAGGCCCGCGTGCTCGGCCAGGATGTCGTCGATCGCCGACGGCTTCGTCGTCCCTGCCATGGTTCGCTCCTGCTTTCGCGATTCGCGCACTTGTCGGTGTTGTCGAGGCCTCCGAACCGCGGCAAGTGCGCAAAACGCGGGATCGGGGACGGCGCTGCGGCCCGGAACGGGCCACAAAAACGCCGACGCCCGGCCTGCAGATTTCGCAGGACGGGCGTCGGCGGGGCAGCTACTGGTCGGCAGCGGCCTTCTTCGGAGCACGCTTGCCGTAGCGCGCCTCGAAGCGAGCAACGCGTCCGCCGGTGTCCAGAATCTTCTGCTTACCGGTGTAGAACGGGTGGCACTGCGAGCAAACTTCGACGTTGATCCGTCCGCTCTGAGCGGTGCTGTGGGTCTCGAACGTGTTGCCGCAACCGCACACGACGGTCGTCGCAACGTACTCGGGGTGAATTCCAGCCTTCATGGTGTCCCTTTCGATGGCCGCCGGGTCGACCTCGCCACTCGAGGCCGTGAACCGGAACCGGACATAGTTGTCACGCGGTCGATCATTCTGCCAGATCGCCGGCGCTTTCTCCTAAACGATCGCGGTGCGATCTCGTCGACACGATCGCGGTGCGATCCGGTCGACAATCTCGGCGACGCGATCCTGTCAACACGACACCGGGCGAGTTGATTCCCGCCCGGTGTCGGCGACGTCAGTCCTCGAGCGCGCCCGGAGCGGTCTTCGAGACCTGCAGCAGGAACTCGACGTTGCTCTTGCTCTTCTTGAGGCGGTCGATCAGCAGGTCGATCGCCTGATGCGAATCCAGCCCGGAGAGCACGCGCCGCAGCTTGTGCACGACGGCGAACTCGTCGGGGCTCATCAGGAGCTCGTCCTTGCGGGTGCCCGACGGGTTGACGTCGACCGCCGGGAACACACGACGCTCCGCGATCTTGCGATCGAGCTTGAGCTCGGCGTTGCCGGTGCCCTTGAACTCCTCGAAGATCACGGTGTCGCCGGTGGAGCCGGTCTCGACCATCGCGGTCGCGATGATCGTCAGCGACCCGCCGTTCTCGATGTTGCGCGCGGCACCGAGGAAACGCTTCGGCGGGTACAGCGCGGTCGAGTCGACACCACCGGACAGGATGCGTCCGGACGCCGGCGACGAGTTGTTGTACGCGCGGCCGAGACGGGTGATCGAGTCGAGCAGCACGACGACGTCGCGGCCCTGCTCGACCAGGCGCTTGGCCCGCTCGATCGCGAGTTCGGCGACCGACGTGTGATCTGACGGCGGGCGGTCGAACGTCGAGGCGATGACCTCGCCGTTCACCGAACGCTGCATGTCGGTGACCTCTTCCGGACGCTCGTCCACGAGGACGACCATCAGGTAGCACTCGGGGTTGTTCACCGAGATCGCGTTCGCGATGTCCTGCAGGACCGTCGTCTTACCGGCCTTCGGCGGCGACACGATGAGCGCACGCTGCCCTTTGCCGATCGGCATGATCAGGTCGATCACGCGGGTCGTCAGGATGTTCGGCGTGGTCTCGAGGCGCAGACGCTGGTTCGGGTACAGCGGCGTCAGCTTGTTGAACTCGGGGCGCTTGCGCGCCGCCTCGGGCTCGTGCCCGTTGACGGTGTCGAGACGCACCAGCGGGTTGAACTTCTGCCGCTGGTTGCTCTGCTCACCCTCGCGGGCGACGCGGACGGCACCGGTGATGGCGTCGCCGCGGCGCAGACCGTTCTTGCGGATCAGGTTCATCGACACGTACACGTCGTTCGGGCCGGCCAGGTATCCGGACGTGCGGACGAACGCGTAGTTGTCCAGTACGTCGAGGATGCCGGCGACCGGCTGCAGGACGTCGTCCTCGCGGATCTCGGGCTCGCGACCCTCGCCGCCTTCGCCACGGTCACGTCCACGGCGACGCTCGCGGAAGCGACGCCCCCGGCGACCGCGGCCGCCCTCTTCGTCGTCCGCGTCGCGGCGCTCCCCGCGGCCCTCGCCGCGCGGACCGTTGCCGCCCTGGCCCCGGTCGCCACGGTCACCGCGCTCGCCACGGTCACCGCGCTCGCCACGGTCACCGCGCTCGCCACGGTCACCGCGCTCGCCACGGTCACCGCGCTCGCCCTGGCCCCGCTCGCCCCGGTCACCACGCTCGCGCCGGCCGCCACGCTCACCACGGTCGTCGGACTGCTGGTCCTTGGCCTGGTCACGGTTCTGGTCGCGGGTGTCGGCCTGCTTGGCGTCGCCGTCCTTCGCGGCCCCGTCCTTCTCCTTGGGCTCGGCGGTGCGAGCCTCGGAGGTGCCGTCGGCGGCAGCGGTCTCGGTGTCCGAACCGGCCTGCTCCGGAGCACCGGCCCGGCGGGAGGATCCGCGGCGCTGACGACTGCGACGCGGCGCCTGCTCGGCGGTGGCGTCGTCCTGGCTCTCGGACGCGGCGGGCTCGGTGGCCGTCCGCTCCTTGCGCGGGGCCTGCTCGGCGGCCGGCGCATCGGCGGCCGGGGACGACGACTCGGCGTTCGCGGCCTTGGGGGCGCCGCCGCCCTGTCGCTCCTTGATGGCGGCGATCAGATCGCCCTTGCGCATACCCGAGGTGCCCTTGATACCGAGTTCACCCGCGAGCGAGCGCAGCTCGGCCAGCACCATGCCGGAGAGTCCGGCTCCACGCCTGGACTCGGCGCGCTTGGTGGACGCTGCCACGGCACCCTCGCGCGGTGCAGCGTCGGAGGTCTGTGCAGAATTGCCCGCCCGGGCACCCGCGGCCTCGGCCGGGGAATCTTGAACGGGCGTGGCAATCAGGTCCGTATCGGTCACGGAGGTCCTTTCCTTCCCTCGCTCGCGCTGCGCAAAGCCGAGGGTTCGTCCCGCAGTCCAGTCGACAACTGAACTCGGATGTGCCGTATCCGCTGGATGGAATGTCGGCTTGTCCCCCATCACATCACCCGAGAAGGCGAGTGCTGTCGATCGATCAACGCACAACGAATTGCGTGAGGATCACGCCAGGTATACCCCGAGAATTGGAGCGATTGCCCTGGTGAAGCACCGGCGTCTGAAGCGCACGATGGAAGGACACGCTCAGGATAGCGGCGAATGCCCTACTCGGCAAGAACCGGTGAGTAACCGGCCCTGAGCGTGTCCACCCGATCAGTTCACCTGGACGCCGTCGGCGATGTCGAGCTCGAGAACGCGCAAACCCTCGGCCTCGGCGGCGCGGCGCAGCTCGTCCGGGAACGGCCGGCTCGACAGCGCCAGGACGGTCGGTCCCGCGCCCGACACGGCCGCCGCGATACCGGCCTCGCGCAGCCGCGCGATCCAGCGGGTGGTCAGCGGCAGCGCCGGTGCGCGCTGCGTCTGGTGCAACCGGTCCTCGGTCGCCGTCATCAGTAGGTCCGGACGCTGGGTGAGCGCGACCACTGCCAGCGCGCCGCGGCTCACGTTGAACGCCGCGTCCCGGTGCGGCACCGTCTCCGGCAACAGTCCGCGGGTGAGCGCGGTCGACGACCGCTCCGCCGGCACCAGCGCCACCACCCGCACGTCCGGGTGCACCGCCAGCCGCACCGCGTGGAAATCCCGCTGCGACTGGTCGTCGGCGTTGACCTCGCTCCACGACACGACCGCACCACCCAGGACACTCGCGGACGCGTTGTCCGGGTGTCCCTCGAACTCCGACGACAGCTGCACCAGCTGGGCATCGGTCAGCGCCAACTCGGGCGCCGCCTTGCGCGCCAGGCCGTTGGCGGCCGCGAGACCGCCGACCGCCGCCGACGCCGACGACCCGAGCCCCCGCGAGTGCGGAATGACGTTCCGGCAGACCACGTCCAGCCCGTCCGCCCACAGACCGGCAGCCTCGAGTCCCCGCTCGATGGCCCGGACGACGAGGTGGGACGGGCCCCACGGCACGTCGTCCGCGCCCTCACCCTCGACACGGATCGACAGTCCCGAATCCGTGGTCGTGACGGTGATCTCGTCGTACAACCCGAGCGCGAGACCCAGCGTGTCGAAGCCCGGGCCGAGGTTCGCGCTCGACGCGGGCACACGTGCGGTCACCGTCAGTCCGGTGGGGAGGGTCTGTGTCATCGCCTGGTTCACTGCCGTGTCCGGAGCCGCGGTCACTATGCCAGCTCGAGAGCGGACGCCACAGCGACGGGATCGACCGGAATCGGCTGCACTGCAGGCATACCCGCGAGAGCGGTGTCGGGATCCTTGAGGCCGTTGCCGGTGACCGTGCACACGACGGTCAGGCCGGAGTCCAGCCAGCCCTCCTTGCGGGCCGCCAGCAGACCCGCGACGCTCGCGGCGGACGCGGGCTCGACGAAGACGCCCTCGGTCGCGGCGATCAGGCGGTACGCCTCGAGGATCTCCTCGTCGGTCGCGGCGCGGAACGCGCCGTTCGACTCCTCCTTGGCGGCCACGGCACCGTTCCACGACGCCGGTGCGCCGATGCGGATCGCGGTGGCGATGGTCTCGGGGTCCTTCACCGGCGCACCGTTGACCAGCGGCGCGGCGCCGGCGGCCTGCACACCCAGCATGCGCGGGCGCACCGAGGTGATGCCGTCGGCGTAGTACTCGGAGTAGCCGCGCCAGTAGGCGGTGATGTTGCCGGCGTTGCCGACGGGCAGCGCGTGCACGTCCGGCGCCTTGCCGAGCGCGTCGCAGATCTCGAACGCGGCGGTCTTCTGGCCCTCGATACGGACCGGGTTGACCGAGTTGACCAGGCCGATCGTCGGGAACTCCGCGGTGGTCTTGCGCGCGAGCTCGAGGCAGTCGTCGAAGTTGCCCTGCACCTGGATGATTCGCGCGCCGTGCATGACGGCCTGGGCGAGCTTGCCCATCGCGATCTTGCCCTGCGGCACCAGCACCGCGCAGCCCATGCCGGCCTTGGCCGCGTATGCCGCCGCCGACGCCGAGGTGTTACCCGTCGACGCGCACAGCACGGCGCGCTGGCCGCGGGCCAGGGCGTCGGTCACGGCCATCGTCATGCCACGGTCCTTGAACGAACCGGTCGGGTTGAGTCCCTCGACCTTGAGGTACACCTCGCACCCCGTCAGCTCCGACAGGTGCGCGGCCGGCAGCAGCGGCGTGCCACCCTCGCGCAGCGTCACGGTCTTCCAGTTCGATCCGATCGCGAGCCGGTCGCGGTAGGCCTCGATCAGTCCCGGCCACGGGGTGTGCACGGGGGCGGTCTTCTTGTCGGCCTCGGGGTGGGCGCCGGTCATTCGGAGGTACCTTCCAGTCGGAGCACGCTGGTCACAGCGGTTACGGATTCGAGTTCGGCAAGGGCGGCAACCGTTTCCGAGAGTGCCGCGTCGCTGGCGAGGTGGGTGACGACCACCAGACGCGCGCCGTCACCGGCGCCTTCCTGCCGGACGGTGGAGATGCTGACGCCGCGCTTGGCGAATTCGGCGGACACCGCCGACAGCACGCCCGCGCGATCGGCGACCTGCATGTTCACGTAGTAGCGGGTCGGGATGTCGCCCATGGGGGCGATCGGCAGCTTCGCGTACCGCGACTCGCGCGGTCCCCGGCCACCGTGCACCTTGTTGCGCGCGGCCATCACCAGGTCGCCCATGACGGCGGACGCGGTGGGGGCGCCGCCGGCGCCCTGGCCGTAGAACATCAGTCGACCGGCGTTGGCGGATTCGACCACCACGGCGTTGTAGGCACCGTTGACCCCGGCCAGCGGATGCTCGCGCGGCACCAGCGCCGGGTACACACGCGCCGACACGCGCTCGCGCCCGTCCGCGGAGACGATCCGCTCGCAGATCGAGAGCAGCTTGATCGTGCAGTCCAGGGCCTTGGCGGCGTCGAGGTCGGCGGAGGTGATGTTCGAGATGCCCTCGCGGTAGACGTCGGCCGCGGTGACGCGCGTGTGGAACGCGATCGAGGCGAGGATCGCCGCCTTCGACGCGGCGTCGAAGCCCTCGACGTCGGCGGTGGGGTCGGCCTCGGCGTACCCGAGCCGGCCGGCCTCGGCGAGCGTCTCGGCGTAGTCGGCACCGGTCTCGTCCATCGCGGAGAGGATGAAGTTGGTGGTGCCGTTCACGATGCCGAGCACGCGGTCGACGCGGTCCCCGGCGAGCGACTGGGTCAGCGGGCGGATCACCGGGATCGCGCCGGCCACCGCGGCCTCGAAGTACAGGTCCACCCGCTGCCGCTCGGCGGCCTCGGCAAGCTCGCCGGTGTACTCGGCCAGCAGGGCCTTGTTCGCGGTGACGACGGACTTGCCGGCGTTGAGCGCCGCGAGCACCAGCTTGCGCGGCAGCTCGATGCCCCCGATGACCTCCACCACGACGTCGACGTCGTCACGGGTCACCAGCGACTCGGCGTCGGTCGTGAGCAGTTCCGACGGCACGCCGCGGTCGCCGTCGAGGCGCCGCACCGCGACACCTCGCAACTCCAAGCGTGCGCCGACCCGGGCCTCCAGGTCGGCCGCGTGCTCGCGGATGATGCGAGCCACCTCGCTGCCCACCGTCCCGAGGCCGAGAACAGCCACCCCGATGGCGCGCTGCGCCGATTCGCTGGTCACTCCGAAACCTCCAAGCTGAGCAGATCTTCCACAGTTTCCCTACGCAAGATTAGGCGTGAGGCGCCGTCCCGTACTGCCACCACCGCGGGGCGGGTGAGCAGGTTGTACCGGCTGGACATCGAATAGCAGTATGCGCCCGTGGCGGCCACCGCGAGCAAGTCGCCGGGACCGAGGTCGTCCGGCATCCAGGCGTCGCGGATGACGATGTCGCCGCTCTCGCAGTGCTTGCCCACGACCCGGGCCACGACGGGCCCGCCGTCGCTGTCGCGGGAGACCAGACGCGCGTCGTATTCGGCCTGGTAGAGCGACGTCCGGATGTTGTCGCTCATACCGCCGTCGACGCTGACGTAGCGCCGGGTGGCGCCCGCGTCGAGGGTGACGTCCTTGATGGTGCCCACCTCGTACAGCGTGACGGTGCCGGGGCCGGCGATGGCGCGGCCCGGCTCGACCATGAGCGTCGGCGCGGGCAGACCCGCGGCCGCCGACTCGGTCGCGACGATGTGCGTGAGCTTGGCCGCGAGTTCCTCGACCGGGGGCGGGTTGTCGCTGGGCAGGTACGAGATACCGAGGCCGCCACCGAGATCGACGACCGACAGTTGCGACGTCTTCTCGGCACCGAAGCGGTCGACGATCTCACGCATCAGTCCGATCACCCGGTGCGCGGCGAGTTCGAAGCCGTCGACCTCGAAGATCTGCGAACCGATGTGGCTGTGCAGCCCCACCAGGCGCAGGTTGTCGGTCGCGAAGACGCGGGCGACCGCGTCCATGGCCTTGCCACCGGACAGCGAGAACCCGAACTTCTGGTCCTCGTGCGCGGTCGCGATGAACTCGTGGGTGTGGGCCTCGACGCCGACCGTGATGCGGATCAGGACGTCCTGGACCGCACCGAGCCGGCCCGCGACCTCGTCGAGCCGTTCGATCTCGAGCATCGAGTCCAACACGACGTGCCCGACTCCCGCCGACACCGCGGTCTCGAGTTCCCCCACCGACTTGTTGTTGCCGTGCATCGTGATGCGCTCGGCAGGAAAGCCGGCGTGCAGCGCGACGGCCAGCTCACCGCCGGAGGCGACGTCCATCGACAGGCCCTCGTCGCGCACCCAGCGCGCGATCTCGGCCGACAGGAACGCCTTGGACGCGTAGTGCACTCGATCGGCGCCGCCGAAGGCGCGGGCCATCTCGCGGCAGCGGGACCGGAAGTCGTCCTCGTCGACGACGAACAGCGGGGTGCCGTACTTCTCCGCGAGCTCGGTCACCGGGACACCGGCGAGGGTCACGACGCCGTCGTCGCCGCGGCGGGCACCACGCGGCCACACCTGCGGCGGCAGCGCGGTCATGTCCGACGCCGCCGCGGGCCGCGGCGGCAGGCCCGGGGCGTGCTGGATCTCAGCGTGCCGGGGTCCGGCCGGGTGCGCGTTCACATCCGCTCCGGAGCGCTCACGCCCAGCAGCTCGAGCCCGTTGGCGAGGACCTGCCGCGACGCGTCGCACAGCGCCAGCCGCGCGGTGTGCAGCTCGGTGGCGTCCTCGTCGCCCTGCGGCAGGATGCGGCACGCGTCGTAGAAGCGGTGGTAGGTGCCGGCGAGCTCCTCGAGGTACCGCGCGATGCGGTGCGGCTCGCGCAGGTCGGCGGCCTTGGCGACGACGCGCGGGTACTCGCCGATCGTGCGGATCAGGTCGCCCTCGCGGTCGTGGGTCAGCAGCGCCAGGTCCGGGTTCTCGGCGCTCAGGCCCAGGTCGGCGGCGTTGCGGGCGATCGAGCAGAGCCGGGCGTGCGCGTACTGCACGTAGTACACCGGGTTCTCGTTGGTGGTGCTCGCCCACAGCTCGAGATCGATGTCGATGCTCTGGTCCACCGACGAGCGCACCAGCGAGTAGCGGGCCGCGTCGACACCGATCGCCTCGACCAGGTCGTCGAGGGTGATCACGGTGCCGGCCCGCTTGCTCATCTTCACCGCGACGCCGCCGCGGACGAGGTTGACCATCTGGCCGATCATGACCTCGACGGTGTCCGGGTCGTCGCCGAACGCGGCCGCGGCGGCCTTGAGGCGGCCGATGTACCCGTGATGGTCGGCGCCGAGCATGTAGATGCACAGGTCGAAGCCGCGAGAGCGCTTGTCCTGGAAGTAGGCGATGTCGCCGGCAATGTACGCGGCGTTGCCGTCGGACTTGATGACGACCCGGTCCTTGTCGTCACCGAAATCGGTGCTCTTGAGCCACCACGCGCCGTCCTCGTGGTACAGGTTGCCGGATTCCTTGAGGGTCTCGACGGCCTTCTCCACCGCACCGGATTCGAACAGCGAGTTCTCGTGGAAGTAGACGTCGAAATCGACGCCGAATTCGTGCAGGGTCCGCTTGATGTGGGCGAACATCAGCTCGACGCCGATGGACCGGAACGTCTCGTGACGCTCGGCCTCGGGCTGCCCGAGCGCGCCGGGCGCCTGCTTCTGCACCTCGGCCGCGATGTCGGCGATGTACGCGCCGGCGTAGCCGTCCTCGGGAGCGGGTTCGCCGTTCGCTGCGGCGATGAGCGACCGGGTGAAGCGGTCGATCTGGGCGCCGTGGTCGTTGAAGTAGTACTCCCGCGTCACGTCGGCGCCCTGCATCGACAGGATGCGACCGAGCGCGTCACCGACCGCCGCCCAGCGGGTACCACCGAGGTGAATGGGCCCGGTGGGGTTCGCGGACACGAACTCGAGGTTGATGCGCTTGCCGGCGAGCGCGTCGCCGGACCCGAAGGCGGCGCCGGCCTCGAGGGCCTTGGCGACGATCGCGCCCTGCGCGTCGGCGGCAAGGCGGATGTTGAGGAACCCCGGCCCGGCAACCTCCGCGGACTCGATGCCCTCCGCGGCGGTCAGCGCGGCCGCGAGCCACGTCGCCAGGTCGCGGGGATTGGTGCCGGCCTTCTTGGCGACCTGCATCGCCACGTTGGTGGCGTAGTCACCGTGCTCGGGGTTGCGGGGACGCTCGACCGTGAGTGTCGCAGGCAGTACGGAAACGTCGAGGCCGTGCTCTGCGAGCACCTTCGCGGCGGTCCCTCGGAGCAGTTCGGCAAGGTCGGCTGGAGTCACAGGAGTCCATCTTATTGCGTGCACCGTGTGGGTGGATAACCAGTGCCGATTACCCGTTCCCGCCTCTCCAAGCTTTCCCTCAGGGTCGGAACGTACAGTGATGGAGCCTGAGGGGAGCCTGGGAAGCTCACTACCCCTCGAGGGCGCCCTTGTCCAATCACCGAAAGAGCACTCATCGATGCCCAGCGGTTCGGAAAATCGCGGCCCCGGCAGTAAGAACACGGGGGCGAAGTCAGCCAAGGCGATCAAAGCGATCAACAAGAAGAAGCAGGGTGGCGTGCCGTCGTCCACCCGGAGCGGCGGAGGTCGCCAGCTGCCGTGGCTGACGATCGGCGCCGTCGTCGCCGTGGTCGCGCTCATCGCCGTCCTGGCCGTCAACCTGGTGCCCAAGTACCAGGACCAGCAGGCCGTCGCCAAGTTCACGCCGTCGGAATCCAATCAGGATCCCTCGACGGGGATCGACGGCGTCGTCAAGGTCGACTACCCCGCCGGTGTGCACGTCCAGGCGACGCAGCGCGTCGCGTACGACCAGTCCCCGCCGTTCGGCGGTCCGCACGACGCGGTGTGGGCGACGTGCACCGGCACCGTGTACCAGGACGCGATCCGCTCCGAGAACGCCGTCCACTCGCTCGAGCACGGCGCGATCTGGATCGCCTACAACCCGGACAAGGTCGACGACACGCAGCGCCAGCAGCTCGCGGACCGGGTCTCGAAGGAGAGCGGCTACATGCTGATGTCGCCGTACCCGGGTCTGGACACGCCCGTCTCGCTGCAGTCGTGGGGCCACCAGCTCAAGGTCGACAGCGCCGACGACGAGCGCATCGACCAGTTCATCAAGGCGCTGCGCCTCAACCGCTACGCCTACCCCGAGGTCGGCGCCAGCTGCTCGACCATCCCGGACTCGTTCGATCCGGCCAACCCGCCGCCGTTCGATGCGACCGCACCCGGCCCCGACGCCGTCCCGATGGACGGCGGCAACATCGAGCCCGACACCTCCGAGCTCGGTGGCGCGACGGGTCTGCCGACCGACATGCAGCTGCCCGCGGGCGCGGGCCAGCAGGCACCGGCGACCGGCGGAAACGGCTGAGGCAACCATGACCGACACCGAATCGACCCCCCCGTCACCGACGGCGCCGAGCAGCCGCAGCCAGCGGACCGCGCTGGCGGTCGTCGGTCTCGTCGGCGTCCTGGCGATCGGGTTCGCGCTCGGCTTCTTCGCGCGGCTCCCGTTCCAGGACAAGGGCTCGCCGATCCCGGCCGCCGATTCGGTCGACGTCGGCTTCTCCCAGGACATGACGGCGCATCACAACCAGGCGATCGACATGTCCACGATCACGCTCACCAAGTCCTCCGATCCGGCGGTGAAGAACCTGGCGTACGACATCCTCACCACGCAGCAGAACCAGGTCGGCCAGATGCAGGGCTGGCTGGCGCTGTGGGATCAGGCGCCGTTGCCCACCGGCGGGTACATGACGTGGATGACGGAGGACGGGGGCCACGGGCACTCCGGGCACGCCGCGGGCGCGGCCGACGCGCCGGCGGCGCACGACAGCAGCGCGATGCCGGGTATGGCCTCGGCCGAGGAGATGTCGGCTCTGGGCCGGGCGTCCGGGCCCGCGCTGGACGTGATGTTCCTGCAGTTGATGCTGCGGCACCACCAGGGCGGCCTGCCGATGATGGAGTACGCGCAGCAGTACGCCGACGTCCCGGCGGTGCGCAATCTGTCGCAGACCATGGTGGCCACCCAGCAGAGCGAGGCCACGCTCATCACGAGCATGCTCGCCGAGCGGAACGCCTCACCGCTTCCCATGAACTGAACCGATCGCCTCGATAGCGAGAGTTGCCCCGGGCGGCGCATCCCACGGATGCGCCGCCCGGACTCGTTCCGGCCGAGGATCCGATCCGAAAAACGTCGATCTACCAGCGGATGTGGATGATCGCCGACAATGCGCTACGCTAACTCCGCCCACTGGCACACCGGAGAATTCCGGTGCGCCCCCGTAGCTCAGGGGATAGAGCGTTCGCCTCCGGAGCGAAAGGCCGCAGGTTCGAATCCTGCCGGGGGCACCCGAGAAGGCCCCACTCTTTCGAGAGTGGGGCCTTCGGCCGTTTCCGGGTCGTTCGTCAGCGCGGCCCGGACCGCAGGTCCAGCCCCCAGGCGCCGACGGCGCACACCACGATCACGGCGACGGACGTAAGCGCGACGGCCGTCGGAACAGCCTCCGGCGAGTCGAACGGCGCGGGCGCGTAGTCCGCGTACCGGGTCTCGGTCGCCCACGCCGTGGACAGGGCCGCCGGAACGCCGATCGTGAACGGCAGTGACAGTCCGACCGTCGTCGCCGGCGCCGACGTCGGCAGGCACGAGCCGACGACGTACCCAACCCCGGCGGGCAGCGCGATCGCGTAGACGAAGGCAGAGACGTCCGAGTGGTCGAAACCGACAAGGGAAACTGCGACCGCCGCCGCCAAGAGGCCGAACCCGGCCGCCGGGACGGGCCACCGCAGTCCCACCGCGGCACCGGCCACGATCAGTACGGCGGGGACGGCGAGCGCCCACCACTCGCCGCTCGTCCAGGGTGTTCTCACAGCCGCTGCAGCGAGAATCGCCGCTCCGGCGAAAATCAGCTGCCCGTCGCGCCCGGGTAGCTGCCACGCGAGCCACGCCACGAGCACCGTCGCCAGACCGGCGTAGGGGTACCACCACTGCGGCTGCAGCAGTTCCGCTGACTCCGTGAGGATCTGGACGGCACCGAAGGCCGCGACGGGCAGCGCGGCGGCGACCGCCAACCAGCGGGTGTCGACACGCGCGACCCACGACGTCCTGCGGTCGAGCACGGCCGCCAGGACGACGAGCACCGCCGCGACGACGGCGGGCCACAGACCCACCACGCCTGAGCGCTCGACCGGGTGCGAGGTCAGCGGGGTATACGCGGTCCAACCGAAGTCCGCCGTACCACCTCGATTCACGTCGGCCACCGCCCCCGACAGCAGGAAGGCACCTACGGCACCCACCGCGAGCGCCACCTGCGCGCTCAGCTCGCGCGCGGCCAGAGGCGAAACCGCACCGAGAATCACCCCTGCGGCAACGGCATTCGAGTACAGGAGCACCGCAGGCTCGTCCGGGTAGCCCAGCACGTCCGGCAACGCGAGGAGCAGCAGCCCGGCCACGACAGCCGCTGTCAGTAGGGTCACCGATCGCCGCCGGACGAGCACCACAGTGACCAGCACCGCCACGACAGCCGCGGCCGCGACGCCTGCACCGTTCGTGACGAGGGCCGCCGGCAGCGCACTCTCGGCCCAGAGATAGTGCTCGGGCACCGGGGACGACAGCACGCGACCGGCGAGCGCGCCGCACACCAGCGCGGCGAGCAAGGGCACGATCCGGGCGAGACGACTCATTCCTCTTCCTGCACCTTTCGCGAAGCTATCCGGCGTGTAGTTCGGCGATCACGTCGGCCATGCAGCGATCCTGATCAGCGTTCTCGGGGAGCGCCAGCGTGACACTCTGCGCGATACCGTCCAGGCGCTCACGGACCGCGCCGGCGAGCGCGTCGTACCGGGCCGTCGGCACGATGGTGGCGAGGACTTCGTCGGTAACGATGTCCTCGAGCCTTTCCCAGTCGTCGCACCGGACGCGGTCGGCCAGTTTCGCCTGCAGGTCGGGAAACCCGTGCCGTACGAGCGCACCCCGATAGGCCGGAGTGGAGTACAGGAACGCGAACAGTCGACGCCGGCGGTCACGTTCGGCGGCGACGTCCGCGTCGGTGGCCCCGGTGATCACCTGCAGTCCCGCGACCACGTCGAACCCGTCGAGCGAGCGTCCCGCCGCGGCGGCGCCCTCCGCGAGTGCCGGCCGGCATTCGTCGAACAGGAACTGCGGGTCGGAATTGGTGGGGTGGGTGATCAGGCCGTCGGCCGTCGCCCCCGCGACCGCGAGCATCCGCCGGCCCACGGCACCCAGGTAGATCGGCGGCGTCACCGTGTCCTGGTCGGGACCGGGATTGAAGTAGGGCTGCATCCGGGTGAACCGGTACCGCTCCCCCTCGTACGGGACGAGTTCGCCCGTGCGGAACGACTCGAACGCGGCACGGACCACCCCGACGTAGTCGCGCATGCGCGCGGCCGGCGCGGACCACTCCATCGCGTACCGCTCCTCGATGTTCTGGCGGATCTGGCTGCCCAGCCCGAGGTGGAACCGTCCACCCGACATCCTCGACAGGTCCCACGCGGTGTACGCCGTCAGCAGCGGGCTGCGGACGAATGCCAATGCGACCGAGGTGCGTACGACGATCCGCTCCGTCGCCTGCAACGCCAGGAGCGCCAGCAGGAACGGGTCGTGCACGGTCTCGGACACGTGCAGCCCGTCGTACCCGGCGGCCTCCGCACGACGGGCGAACCCGGCCACCGCCGCCGGATCGATCGCGGCATCGGTTCCGGTGAATACCTTCATCCGTCCGTTCTACCCGGCGAATTGCCGGATTCGGCGACGGCACGCAAGTCGGCCGAAACCGGCTCTCGTGCGGTTACGATGCCTTCTCGTGGTCGACAGCATGGTGGGGACGGGGTCGGTATCCGCGAAGGTGCCGCCTCGGCGCACGGCCCCGGCGGCCCCGACGAGGCGGGGACCGACCCGGCCGCGGCTGATCGCGATCGTCGCCGCGCTGATCGGGGTGCTCGCGGCCGTCGCGATACCGCTGCTGCCCGTCGACCAGCAGCAGGCGTCCGTGTCGTGGCCGCAGAACGGCGTCGCCACGAGCGTCGAGGCACCGCTGGTGTCCTACGCCCCGCAGAGCTTCGACGCGCGCATCCCGTGCACCGCAGCGCGAGAACTCGATTCGGGCGGGTTCGTGGCCGCGACCATCCCGTCCGGGGCGCCCGGCACGGAGCAGTACGGTTTCGTCGCCAAGACCACTGCCGCGTCCGCGGACTCTCCGGCGCGCCTGGACGTGATCCTGCGCGACACCGCACTGCTGTCCGTGCCCCTGCCCGAGCTGACCGGACCCGACTGCGCCGTGACCGTCTCGTCGGACGCCACCCGCACCACGCTGGAGGTGACCGGACGTACGGGCGCGCAGCCCCTTCCGGCGAAGACACTCGACGGCGACCACCGCCCCCAGATCGTCGGCATCTTCAGCGACATCGACGGCGCCGCGCCCGCCGGACTCCAGGTGCGGGCCGAACTCGATTCGCGGTTCTCGTCGTCGCCCGCGCCGGTCAAGGTCGTCGCGATGATCGTGGCAGTCCTCGCGACGCTCGCGAGTCTGGTTGCGCTGCACAGCCTCGACGGTTCCGACGGCCGCCGTGCGCGACGGTTCCTGCCCGCCCGCTGGTGGCGTTTCGGTGTGACCGACGCCGTCGTGGTCGGCACGCTGGTGCTGTGGCACTTCATCGGCGCGACCACCGCCGACGACGGCTACCAGTACACGATGGCCCGGTCGGCGCAGTCGTCCGGCTACATGTCGAACTACTTCCGCTACTTCGGGGTTCCCGAGACCCCGTTCGGGACGCCGTACTACTACCTGTTCGGCCTGCTCGACGACATCTGGAACGCGAGCATCTGGGTCCGCCTGCCCGCCCTCCTCGCCGGCATCGTCACGTGGATGGTGCTCAGCCGCGAGGTCGTTCCCCGGCTCGGTGCCGCGGCCCGCACCAGCCGGGTCGCGCTGTGGACCGGCGCGCTCGGCTTCCTGGCGGTGTGGCTGCCGTACAACAACGGGCTGCGTCCGGAGCCCGTGGTGGCGGCCGGCGTGCTGTTGACGTGGTGTTCGGTCGAGCGGGCCATCGCGACCCGACGGCTGCTGCCGGCGGCCGTCGCGATCGTCGTCGCCGCCGCCACTCTCTCGGTCGGGCCTTCCGGCATCATCTGTTTCGCGGCGCTGCTCGCCGGGGCCCGTCCGCTGTACCGGATCGTCGTGGCCCGCGCGGAGAGCGTCGGCTACCCGGCGCTGCTGCTGCCGATGATCGCGTCGGGGACCGCGATCCTGGTCGCGGTGTTCGCCGACCAGACCCTCGCCTCGGTCCCCGTGATGCAGGACGCCCACGTCGCCGCCGGCCCCGACGAGAAGTGGTTCAGCGAGAATCTGCGCTACCAGTGGCTGCTCAACGACACCGCCGACGGCTCGCTCGCGCGCCGATTCGGCATCTTCGTGATGTTCCTGGGGATCGCGGTGTGCACGCTGGCGATGGTGCGCAGGAGCGGGCGGATCCCCGGCACCGCGGCCGGGCCGTCGCGCCGGATCATCGGGGTGACGTTCGGCGCTGTCGCGCTGATGATGTTCACCCCCACCAAGTGGACGCACCATCTCGGCGTGTTCGCCGGGCTGGCCGGCGCGCTGGCGGTGCTCACCGCCGTCGCCGTCGGCACGGCCGTGCTGCGCTCTCCCCGCAACCGCGCGCTGTTCGCGGCCGGGGTGCTGTTCCTGCTGGCCATGACGTTCATCGGGACCAACAACTACTGGTACGTCTCGGCGTGGGGTGTGCCGTGGTGGGACAAGCCGCCCTCGACCGCCGGCACCGGCGCCGCGACCGTGCTTTTCGGTGGCGCGCTGCTGTCGCTCGCGGTCGCGGCGTGGTGTCATCTGCGCGATTCCCGCGCTCCCGTTCCCGGCTCCCGCCTCCGCCCGCTCTGGGCGCTGCCACCGCTCACGATCGCCGCGGCCGCGATGGTGCTGTTCGAGGTGCTCTCGCTCGCCAAGGGCGCCGTCACGCAGTATCCGGCGTACTCGCTGGCGCGCTCCAACGTGGACGCGTTGCGCGGACAGAACTGCGGACTCGCGCGCGATGTCCTGCTCGAGATGGACCCCGACGCGTCCATGCTGCAACCGCTTTCCGGGGACGTCGCGACGGCGCTCGCCGGCGACGGGTCCACCGGGTTCACGCCCGACGGTGTCGCATCCGACCTGAGCGCGGATGCCGACACCGCCAAGACCGGGGCGGCCAATCTGGTCGATACCGACACCGACGGGGCGCCGACGTCCACCGACGCGACCGCAGGCACGGGCGGCGGCGAGGGTGAGACCGGCGTGGGTGGCAGCACCGTCGCGCTCCCCTACGGTCTCGACCCGGCCACCACGCCCGTGTTGGGCAGCTACAGCCGCACCGAGCAGACGGACGCCGCCCTGACCAGCGGGTGGTACGGGCTGCCGGGTGTCGGCGCCGACGGGACCCGCGGCGACCTCGTCGCGATCGCGGTGGCCGGACGGATCCGGAGCGTCGATCCCGACGGCGTCGAGACCCCGGGCCGGGACCTCGAACTCGAGTACGGCGCCCGGCAATCGGACGGCTCGGTCACCGCTCTCGGTCGCGCGCTGCCGCTCGACATCGGTCCCGCGCCGTCGTGGCGAAACGTGCGGGTGCCGCTGGACCAGCTGCCCCTCGAGGCCGACGCCGTCCGGCTGGTCGCCTCCGACGACAACCGCGACCCCGACCAGTGGCTGGCGTTCACGCCGCCGCGCGTGCCGCAGACGCGGACCCTCGACGACGTGGTCGGTTCCGACACCCCGGTGCTCGCGGACTGGGCGGTGGGACTCCAGTTCCCGTGCCAGCAGCCGTTCTCGCACCGCAACGGCGTCGCGGAGGTGCCGCAGTACCGGATCCTTCCGGACCGGGGCGGCGCCGTCTCGACCAATCTGTGGCAGGACCACGCCGGCGGCGGGCCGCTGGGCTGGACCGACCAGCTGCTGACCGCCCGCACCATCCCGTCGTACCTGAACCACGACTGGCGGCGCGACTGGGGACAGATCGAGCAGTTCACCCCGCGGGACCGCTCGGCGGTGCCCGCCGAGATCGACACCGTGACCGAACGCCGGTCCGGGCTGTGGAACCCGGGGCCGATGACGCTGCACTACTGACACTCACGCGGTCCGGCGTTTTCGCCTTCACCGCTTGACTTCTCGACCGGCGCAGCGATACTTAAGAATGTGCTTAAGTATTCTGCACCGCTCGATCAGGTGTTCCACGCCTTGTCGGATCCGAGCCGGCGCGGAATGGTCGAGCGACTCGGTCGCGGCCCGGCCTCGGTCAGCGAGCTGGCGGCCCCGCTCGACATGTCACTGCCCGCCGTCGTCCAGCATCTCCAGGTTCTCGAGGCCAGCGGACTGGTGCGCACCGAGAAGGTCGGACGCACCCGCACCTGCCATCTGGTTCCGGACGCGCTCGACGGTGCCGGGCAGTGGATCGCCCAGCGGCGCACGAACGTGGAGCGCCGTCTCGACCGACTCGGCGAGTACCTCGCCGAGACCGACCAAGTCACACGAGTCGAGGAGTCACCATGACCACCCGATCGGTCGTTCATTCCACATTCGTCGTCGAACGCATCTACGAGGCAAGTCCCGCACGGGTGTTCCACGCGTTCGCCGATCCCGATGCGAAGGCGCGCTGGTTCACTCATCCCGACGAGTGGGTGTCGGACGAGGGCTCGATGGATTTCCGCGTCGGCGGGCGCGAGACCGTCAGCGGCGGACCGAAAGGCGGTCCCGTGCATTCGTTCTCGTCGATCTACCTGGACATCGTGCCGAACGAACGGATCGTGTACACGTACGAGATGCACATGGACGACGTCCGGACGTCGGTCTCGCTCGCGACCATCGAGTTCTTTCCCGACGAGCGCGGCACTCGTCTGGTGATGACGGAACAGGGCGCGTTCCTCGACGGTCACGACGACGCCGGGGGCCGCAAGGAGGGCACCGAGCTGCTGCTCGATGCCCTCGGAGCGGCTCTGACGAGAGACGTCGCCGAGGCCTGACCGTCACGGGTGCGGTTCGATGACCGCGGTGATCGCATCGATCTCGGCACCGGGTATCGAGAAGTGCTCGGTGACGGCGACGGTCAGGGTGTCGCGCCCGGCGGTGATGTCGAGCAGGAACCGGGCGACGACGTCGCTGCCCCATTCCCGGAATTGCAGGTCGCGCACCGCGCTGATCGGCCGGTACTGCCCGCCGGTCTCGAGCAGTCCACGGATCTCGTCACCGGAATCGCCCGTGCGCTGACCGTTTTCGTAGCGGTGGCAGCGGCGCGCGAGCCGCACCTTGCTCGCATCGTGTGAGACGAGCGAGGCGATGTACTCGCGTGCCATCGCGACCCGCGGACTGTCCTGGGCCGCCGCGGCGGTCAGCTCGGCGATCCCGGCGAGCAGCGGCACCGCGAGCTCCCGGCGACAGATCAGCAGATCCGGCAGGTAAGGGTGCGGTTGGTTGTACCGCAGCGGTGTGCCGTCGATCCGGGAACAGTGCAGCCCGGCCGCGAGGGCGACACCGACCGGCGCCGCCGAGTCCCACTCCCACTGCCCACCGGCATGCACGTACGCGTCGGCGTCACCGCGTAGGACCGCCATGGCCTTGGCGCCGGCGGAGCCCATCGACGCGACCGTGCCGCCGACGCGTTGCGCCAGCGCGGCCACGAACTCGGGAGGACGGCTGTCGCTCACCAGGATTCGGGGACGTTCGCGGTCCGGCGTCGCCGCGCGGGCCGCTCCCCCCACGTACACCTCGCCGCGTGCGGGCTGTGCCACGGCCGCCGCGGTGATACCCGCGTCCCGCTCCCACAGCGCGACGTGCACGGCCCAATCGGCCCGTCCGGCCAGGCCGTACTCGCGGGACCCGTCGAGCGGGTCGACGATCCAGACGCGCTCGTTGTCGAGGCGGGCAGCGTCGTCGGCGGATTCCTCGGACAGCACGGCGTCGAGCGGGCGTGCGGCGGTCAGCGCTTCCAGCAGGAGCGCGTTCGCCGCCTTGTCACCGCGTCTGCCCAACTCTTTCGCGGCGGCCGTGTCGAGCGGGGTGTCCCCCAGCTCGCGGGCCCGGATGTCGAGCA
The DNA here is from genome assembly GCF_005484805.1 of Rhodococcus sp. SGAir0479. NCBI lineage: Bacteria > Bacillati > Actinomycetota > Actinomycetes > Mycobacteriales > Nocardiaceae > Rhodococcus > Rhodococcus sp. SGAir0479. Next base: position 968,232 of record NZ_CP039432.1, on the reverse strand, counting down.
GGAGGTCGCCCGCGCGGGTGGCGAGGTCGGCGGCCAGTTCGGCGTCGGTGCTCACAGGTTCAGATACTCCATGATCTTGGCGGCCTGGGCGACCGGGTCGCCGTCCTCCGGCCGCAGCACCAGTTCGGCTCGTTCGGGCGCCTCGTACGGGTCGTCGACGCCGGTGAAGCCGGTGATCTCCCCCGCCCGGGCCTTGGCGTACATCCCCTTGGGGTCGCGCGCCTCGCACTGTTCGATCGGGGTGTCGACGAACACCTCGACGAACGGCAGGCCGGCCTCCTCGTGCAGTCGGCGCACGCGGTCGCGATCCGCGGCGTACGGGCTGATGAGCGAGGCGACCGCGACCATGCCGGCGTCGGCGAGCAGCTGCGCGACGGCTCCGACGCGCCGGACGTTCTCCGCCCGATCCTCGGCGCTGAACCCGAGGTCTGCGTTGAGACCGTGTCGCAGGTTGTCGCCGTCGAGCCGATACGCGGGAATTCCGGCGGCAACCAGACGTCGTTCGAGTTCCACCGCGACCGTGGATTTCCCGGACGCCGACAGCCCGGTGAGCCACACCGTCGAGCCGCGGGTCGCGCGCTCGTCGCGGGACACGGCCGCCGAGTGCCACACCACCTTCGATTCCTTGAGGGTGGGCCCGGTGATCATCCCGGCGGCGACGGTGTTGCCGGTGGTGTCGTCGACGAGGATGAAGCTGCCGGTCACCCGGTTGCGGCGGTACGGGTCGAACAGCAGTGGCTGCTGGGTGCGCAGCTGGACGCGCCCGATCTCGTTGAGCGTCAACGACTGGGCGGTCTCGTCCCGGTGCAGGGTGTTGACGTCGAGGCGGTAGCCGAGCCGCACCACCTGCGCCTTCGTCGCGCGGGTGGTGTGCAGGACCGTGTACCGCGCGTCCGGGCTCAGCGACGACTGCTCGGTGAACCAGCAGATCATCGCGTCGAGCTCCTGACCGACGAGTGGTCGGTTGTTCGGCCTGCACAGGGTGTCGCCGCGGCTGACGTCGAGGTCGTCGGCGAGTTGCACGCACACCGCGGACGGCGCGAAGGCCTCCTTGACCTCCTCCCCGCCGGGCCCCCAGATCGCGGAGATCGTCGACGTGAATCCCGACGGCAGCGCGACCACCTCGTCGCCCGGCTTGAACACTCCGCTGGCGACGGTGCCCGCGTAGCCGCGGAAGTCGTGCAGGTCGGCGTCGGTCTGCCGCTGCGGCCGGATCACGTACTGGACGGGCAGCCGCGCGTCGATGAGGTTGCGGTCGGATGCGATGTGCACGTCCTCGAGATGGTGCAGCAGCGACGAACCCCCGTACCACGGCATGTTCTCGGTGCGGGTGACGATGTTGTCGCCCTTGAGCGCCGAGACCGGAATGAACGTGAGGTCGTGCACGTCGAGCTTGGTCGCGAACTGCCCGAACTCGTCCTTGATCTCCTCGAAACGCTCCTGCGACCAGTCCACGAGATCCATCTTGTTGACGCACAGCACCAGGTGCGGGATCCCGAGCAGCGTCGACAGGAACGCGTGCCGGCGGGTCTGTTCGAGCACGCCCTTGCGGGCGTCGACGAGGATCAGCGCGAGGTCGGCGGTGGAGGCGCCGGTGACCATGTTGCGGGTGTACTGCTCGTGCCCGGGGGTGTCGGCGATGATGAACTTGCGCTGCGGCGTCGCGAAGTAGCGGTGCGCCACGTCGATCGTGATGCCCTGCTCGCGCTCGGCGCGGAGGCCGTCGGTGAGCAGCGCCAGATCCGTGTACTCGGTGCCGCGCTCGCGGCTGCTGCGCTCGACCGCCTCGAGCTGGTCCTCGAAAATCGACTTCGAGTCGTACAGCAGGCGCCCGATCAGTGTGGACTTGCCGTCGTCGACGCTGCCCGCAGTGGCGACGCGGAGGAGTTGCTGGGTGTGGGCCATCAGAAGTACCCCTCCTTCTTGCGGTCTTCCATGCCGGCCTCGGAGATCCGGTCGTCGGCGCGGGTGGCACCGCGCTCGGTGATGCGGCTGGCCGCGACCTCGGTGACGACCTCGGCTGCGGTGGCGGCGGACGACTCGACGCAGCCGGTGCACGTCGCGTCGCCGACGGTGCGGAACCGCACGAGCTCCTCGCGCGCTTCCTCACCGGGGAGAAGCGTCAGGAACCGGGTGCGCGCCAACAGCATTCCGTCGCGTTCGACGACCGGGCGGCGGTGCGCGTAGTAGATCGACGGCAGCTCGATCTCCTCCGAGGCGATGTACTGCCAGATGTCGAGTTCGGTCCAGTTGGACAGCGGGAACACCCGGATGTGCTCACCGCGGCGGTGCCGACCGTTGTAGAGGTTCCACAGTTCGGGCCGCTGCGCCTTGGGATCCCACTGCCCGAACTCGTCCCGGAAGCTGAAGACCCGCTCCTTGGCGCGGGCCTTCTCCTCGTCGCGGCGGGCGCCGCCGAACACCGCGTCGAAACGGTTCTCCCGAATGCCGCGCAGGAGCGAGTGCGTCTGCAGCCGGTTGCGGCTCGCCCGCGGGCCGGTCTCGTCGACCACCCGGCCCGCCGCGATGTCGTCCTCGACGCTCGCGACCACCAACCGCAGGCCCAGACGCTCGACCGTGGTGTCGCGGAACTCGATCACCTCGTCGAAGTTGTGGCCGGTGTCGACGTGCATCACCGGAAACGGCAGCGGCGCCGGCCAGAACGCCTTGGTGGCGACGTGCAGCATCACCACCGAGTCCTTGCCGCCGGAGAACAGCAGGACGGGCCGCTCGAAGGTCGCGGCGACCTCGCGGAAGATGTGGACCGCCTCGGCCTCGAGCGCCTGCAGATGTGACAGCTCGTAGGTGGACGGGGATGCCAGGGGTGTCACGCGCGGCTCCTCGATCTCTCGGTACATATTTGTACCGACTCGGTTCGCAAACTGACTCTGGCCCGAGAGTAGAACCTGTTACAGATGCGGTCAATGGCTCGCCCCGCGTTGGCCGAATGTCACATCGGTTCAGTCCAACTGAACGCATGTGACATTCGGCCAGGTCAGGGGTGGCGAACCGGCGCCCGCCCGCCGACCTGCGCAGTCACCGCATCCGCGGCCGCGACCAGGGCGGCGCCGCGGCGGGCGATCTCCGCGCCGCTGATCGAGCCGCCCACGTCCAGCGTCAGCACCAGCGACTGGTGTCCGTCGGCGTCATAGACCGGTGCCGCGATGAGACTGACCGGATACTCGGCGTCGGCCTCGGTCTCGCTGTGCAGGTAGACGCGCTCCCCGAGACTCGAGACCATCTCCCCGATCAGCTCACGCAGTTCGGTCGGCAGCCCGCGCCCGGCGACCCCGGCCATGAGGGAGAAGAGTTTGCGCCCCACCGGGGTGAGTCGCTCGACGAGGTACCCGACGTCCCGGCAGTCCTCGACGACGCGCCGCAGCAGGTCGCGGTCGAGCACGACGGGCAGCGCCGGTTCGCGCCGCAGCCACGCCTCGAGGTCCTCGTCCCCGTCCCAGATCACGTACATGAGGCCCACGGGCGGCGCGAAGGGGTAGGCCTGTCCCACCCGGGCGGCGGTGCGCCCCAGCGTCACTCCCGGCGGCGCGACCGTCTCGAGGATCATGACCTGGTCGCCCACCACGGCGGACGCCGTGCACACCGCACCGAACTCGGCAGCGATCTCGTCCAGGTGGGCACGGGCGATGGGCCCTACCGCGAAGCCGCGCTGGGCCGCTCGGCCCGCGGCGATGAGCGCGGGGCCCAGCCCGTAGGACTTCGACGCCGGATCCCGGGTGAGATACCCTCCGGCCACCAGCTCGGACAGAATCCCCAGGCACGTCGGTTTGCTGATCGACAGCGCCCGCGCCAGCTCGGACAACCCGAATCGCTGCTCGTCGCGGGCGACGAGAAAGTCGAGGATCTGGACGACTCGGGCGGTCGGCGGAGAGCGCCGCCCCCCGGCCTCGGCGGACTCGGCTTCCACTGAAGTCATTGACCACTCCTTGAAACACGTTCTATCGTCGGCTCGACGCATGTTCTACCAGCGGGGTACATATTTGTACCCATGGACCGAAGGAGCAAGGTGTGCTGACGGATCCCCTGGCCGAGGCCATCGCCGAAGCCGAGAAGCTCGTCGAGAGTGCCCACCACATCCGGACGGAACAGGACCTGCTGGAGGGCATGCAGTACCTCGCCGGCGGCATCCTGGCGACCGTCCATGCGGCCTGGGCCACCGAGAAGACGCATCCGAACTTCATCCAGGGCACCGGGCCGTTCACCAAGATGGGTCTCGACAACCCGGACACGCTGTACTTCGGTGCGCGCATCGACGACGACGCCGAGTACATCGTCACCGGCACCCGCGGCACCACCGCCGACCTCAGCTTCCAGGTTCTCAGCGGCAACTACACGAACTCGAACGTGCCCGGCAGCGAGATCGCGTTCGACGACCGCGAACTCGACATCGACGACGACGGCAGGTTCGTCGTCACTTTCGGTCCCGGTCCGGCGGACGGGCGCCGCAACCACTACACGCTCGCGCCGGGCTCGTCGCAGCTGGTGGTCCGGGAGGTCTACAGCGACTGGAGCCAGCAGCGCGGCACCATTCGGATCGAACGCGCCGATCGCCGCGGAGTGCCGACGGCGGCGTTGACGCGCGAGGAGACCGAGAAGCGGTTCGCCCGCGCCGGCCGGGCACTGGTGAGCCGCGTCAAGACGTGGCTGCAGTTCCCGCAGTGGTTCTACGACGATCTGCCGCTCAACACCATGACCGCTCCGCGGCTGACGCCGGGCGGACTCGCGACGCAGTACTCGTCGGTGGGCCACTACGAGCTGGCCGACGACGAGGCCATGATCATCACCGTGCCCCAGTCCGACGCGCCGTACCAGGGCTTCCAGCTGGGCAGCCTCTGGTACATCTCGCTCGACTACATCAATCATCAGACGTCGCTCAACAACGCCCAGGCCCAGGTCGATCCCGACGGCAACATCCGGATGGTGCTCAGCGAACGGAACCCGGGCGTCACCAACTGGCTCGAGGCCCTCGGCCACCCACGCGGCTACCTGCAGTTCCGGTGGCAGCGCACGTCGCGGGAGTTCACCCCCGCGGACGGTCCCACCGTGGAGGTGGTCAAGTTCGACGAGATCCCCGCGAAACTGCCGTTCCACGAACACAACAAGATCACGCCGGAGGACTTCGCCGCCCGCATCGGGGAGCGCCAGGCCGCCGTCGCCGACCGGATGCTGGGGTAACGATGACGAAGACGCTGCAGTCCGCACTTCTCGAGAACAAGGTGATCGTCATTTCGGGTGTGGGCCCCGCACTCGGCCGCACACTCGCGCTGCGCTGCGCCGAGGCCGGTGCCGACCTGGTGCTCGCCGCCCGCACCCAGTCCCGGCTGGACGAGGTCGCCAAAGAGGTGACCGACCTGGGCCGGCGCGCGGTGACCGTGTCGACCGACATCACCGACGACGCGTCGGCCGCGCACCTGCTGGCCGCCACCACCGACGCGTACGGCCGGGTGGACGGTCTGATCAACAACGCGTTCACCGTGCCGTCGATGAAGCCGTTCGCCCGCACCGACTTCCAGCACATCCGGGACGCGATCGAACTGACCGTGCTGGGCGCGCTGCGTCTGACCCAGTTGTTCACGCCGGCGCTGGCGGAGTCGAAGGGCGCCGTCGTGAACGTGAACTCGATGGTGCTGCGGCACTCGCAGGAGCGCTACGGCAGCTACAAGCTGGCCAAGTCGGCCCTGCTCGCGATGTCGCAGTCGCTCGCGACCGAGCTGGGCCCGCAGGGTATTCGTGTCAACTCCGTTGCCCCCGGCTACATCTGGGGCGACACCCTGAAGAAGTACTTCGAGCACCAGGCCGAGAAATTCGGTATCACCGTGGAGCAGATCTACGAGCACACGGCCGCCAACAGCGACCTCAAACGGTTGCCGACCACCGAGGAGATCGCCGACGCCGTGATCTTCCTGGCCTCCCCCATGGCGAGCGCGATCACCGGACAGTGCATCGACGTCAACTGCGGCGAGTTCCACCACTAGCGCACGAATCGTAAGGAGCACGATGACTGACCGCAGCTCCGACCGCACGTCGGTCGGCACTGTCGAGGACCTGCACGCGTCCGCGACCCGGATGACCGGACTCGACGACTTCGGTACCGACGACTACACCGAGGCTCTCGGGGTTCTCCTCGACTCGTACGCGAGGGACGAGCAGCTGACGCCGTTCGGCAGCAAGATCTCCCGAGTGTTTTTGCGCGGCGCGCTGGTCGCGCGCCTGCTGAGCGAGGCCGCGTGGAAGCAGCACCCCGAACACGCGGACGTCCCGATCGAGCGGCCCGTCTTCGTGACCGGCCTGCCACGGACCGGCACCACCGCACTGCACCGGCTGCTCACCGTGGACCCCGGCCACCAGGGCCTCGAGATGTGGCTGACCGAGATGCCGCAACCGCGCCCGCCCCGCGACACCTGGGAGTCCGACCCGGTGTTCCAGGCCATCGAACAGCAGTTCAGCAAGCACCACATCGAGCATCCCGAGTTCATGGGCGTGCACTACATGTCGGCCGGCGAGGTCGAGGAGTGTTGGCAGCTGCTGCGGCAGACGTTCAAGTCCGTGTCGTACGAGTGCCTGGCCCACCTGCCGACCTACTCGGCGTGGCTCGAGAAGCAGGACTGGACCAACGCCTACGCGCGGCACAAGAAGAACCTGCAGCTCATCGGCCTGCCGGATCGGGATCGGCGGTGGGTGCTCAAGAACCCCAGCCACCTGTTCGCACTCGACGAACTGATGGCGGTGTACCCGGACGCCCTGGTCATCCAGACTCACCGCCCGCCGCGCACCATCGTGCCGTCGGTGTGCAGCCTCGCCGAGCAGGCCACCGAAGGCTGGTCCGAAAAGTTCCGTGGTCAGGTGATCGGCCGCAGCCAACTGGACCTGTGGGCGCGTGGCCTCGAGGACTTCACCGCCGCCCGCGCGAAGTACGACCCGGCGCAGTTCATCGACGTCGACTACACCGACTTCGTCGGCGACCCCCTCGGCACGGTGGAGAAGATCTACTCGCACTTCTCGATTCCGCTGACCCCGGAGGCACACCGGGCGATGGAGGACATGCACGCCGAGAGCCGCTCGGGCAGCCGCAAGCCGGCGCACAAGTACACCCTCGAGGAGTACGGGTTGACCGCGGAGGAGGTCGACGAGCGGTTCGGCGACTACGCGGGCGGCTGAACCGAGAAAGAGTCTCACCCAACGAGACCTTTGTGTGATTGTCGCCACATTCCGGGCTAGGTTTCTTTCCATGGGGACTGCAACGGCGCAGTCCCCTGTCAGAGAGGCTCGATCCGAATGTTCCTGCACGCAAGACGATTCGACACCGATCAGGACCGGCTTCCGGAGGGCATGCGCAGCTCGCCCGGAACAGCGACCGCCCTCGACCTCGCCGCCGCGGGATACACCGAGCAGGAGTACTTCCTGAGCGGCACCGCGACGGCGTTCCGCGAGGACGGTCCGTGGGATTCGGACGGCCACTGGCCGGTCGCGCAGGCGGGGCAGGCCCCGTACCGGACGCGGCTACTGGTGCGGGCGCCGGCGGACCGCAGCCGGTGCAACGGCACGGTCGTGGTCGAGTGGCTCAACGTGAGCGGGAACGTCGACGTGGACGTCGACTTCGGCTACATGCACGCCGAGCTGCTGCAGGGGTACGTCTGGGTGGGTGTCTCCGCACAGGCGGCCGGTGTCAACAGCACCGGGGGCAGCCCAATGGGCCCGAAAGTGGTGGGGCTCAAGGCGTGGGACCCGCAGCGGTACGGTCCGCTGCACCACCCGGGCGACGCCTACGCATACGACATCTTCACGCAGGCGGGCGCCGCGCTCCGCGCGCCGCGGGGATCGAACCCGCTCGCCGGCCTGACCGTCGAGCGGCTGCTCGCGGTCGGTCAGTCCCAGTCCGCGATGCGCTTGCTCACGTATGTCAACGCGATCCACTCCGAGGCCCGGGTCTTCGACGGCTTCTTCGTCCACAGCCGTGCGGGCTTCGGGGCGCCGCTCGGGGCCGGCACCGGGCTACCGCAACTCGACGGGCCGGACGGACCGGACGTGGTCGCGCCGGCGCGGGTCCGGACGGACCTCGACACCCCGGTGTTCCAGGTGGTCACCGAGACGGAACTGTTCGAACTCGGCGGCGGTCCCGGCCCCGGGCGTTCGTCGCGGCGCGCCAGCCGGACACCGCGCGGATCTGCACCTGGGAGATCGCGGGCACGGCGCATTCCGACGCCCACGCTCTGCGGATCCTGTATCCGCAGTACACCGCCCAGTTCGGCACCGTCAAGGATCTGCGTGCCGCGATCCCGGTCGTCAACGACGGTCCGCAGGCGGCGGTGGTGTCCGCGGCGCTGCGCCGGCTCGACACGTGGGTGGCCGGCGGCACCCCTCCCCCGTCCGCGGCGCCCATCGAGACCACCGACACCGGCATCGTCCGCGACGAGTTCGGGAACGCGCGCGGCGGCGTCCGCACCCCGCACGTGGACGTCCCGGTCGCCACGTTGACCGGCGAGACCGTGCACGTCCCCAACAACGGTGCGACGGTGGCGTTGCCGCCCGAGACGATCGCCGCCCTGTATCCCGACCACGACGCCTACGTCGCACGGTTCACCGAAGCCACCGACCGCGCCGTGGCCGCGGGCTTCGTTCGATTCGAGGACGCTCGCGCGCTGGTCACCGCGGCACGCGCGAGGCGGTGACCGCCTTCGGCAGGTTCGGCCGGCCCGCCCGGCACCGTCGGAACAATCGTTCGACCGTTTGGTGTAACTTGCGCAATTCTCCCGCGTGACTGCTAGCTTTACCGCCAGTGGCGACGGGCCACATTCACCGGATCACGTCAAAGGACTGAAATATGGGTTCCTTCAGCACCATCAGCGCCGTCATCGACATCGTCAAGACCGTCATGCCGCTCATTCAGCAGCTCAGCTCCATGAGCTGATTCCCCTACTCGACGTCGGGCCGGACTCCACGAGGAGCCCGGCCCGACGTCGTCCGGGTCCACGCTGCGTACCCGTCAGCGCCGTGTCGCCAGCAGCGCGCTGCACGTGGTGGCAGCAACGGCGAACACGACGGCCCCGATTGCGAATCCCGTGCTGCCGTATCCGAGGGCGCCGAGAACCGCCGTGCCGACGGCGGTTCCGATGTACATCGCCGAGTTGTTCCACGAGACCGCGGCGGACCGGCGCTCGGCCAGTTCCGTCGTCAGGAAGACCTGTCCGGTACTGAAGAACGCCGAGCCGGCCGCGAATGCGAGCATGAAGCCGACGATGCTCACCCAACTCGTGGGCGCCAGCACCGCGAGCGCCAGTGCCGCCGCGAGCAATCCGCCCCAGCCGATACACAGCACCGGTTCGCGTCGTCCCGCGGCACGCCACCGGTCGATCACCGGCCCGGCGAGCAGGGAGCCGGTGAACGACCCGATGCCCACGAGCGCGCCGACGAGGCCGAGGGTTTCGGTACTCAACCCGAACCGCGTCGAGAAAAGCGCGCCCGCGAAGGCGTAGGTCCCCAGGCGCGCCGCCTGTGCGCACAGGTTTCCCAGCATGATCAGACGGAAGGTGCGAAGCGTCCACAGCCGGAACGACGAGGCGAGAGCGGTGGCGGCCCGCGCCGGTCGCACGACAACCCGGTCGGGTTCGCGGAGCCGGATCGCAATCGACGCGCCGACCGCGGCCAGCACGAGCGCGACCCCGGCGAACGCCCACCGCCAGTCGAAGCTCGCCGCGACGAGCGTGCCCAGCGGCACACCGACTATCTGCCCGCCCGCGTAGGCCGCGGCGCCGCGGGAGATCGCCCGGCCGCGCTCGTGAGGCACGGCAGTCTCGGCCAGGAACGCCCAGATGGCCGGGCCCATCAACGCGCCGCCCATCCCGCCGACCATGCGCGCCACCACCATCAACGGCAGGTTGGGTGCCAGCGCGCACAAAATCTCGCCGACGACCATGACCGCGACGCCGAGCAGGATCACGCGGCGTCGCGCCACGTGCTCGGCGAGTGCCCCGAGTATCGGGCTCGCGGCGGCGTAGGTCAGGCCGTACGCGGTGACGACCAGAGCCGTCGCCGGAATACTCGTGCCGAAGTCGTCCGCGATGGTCGGCAGGAGTGGCGAGATGAGGAACAGTTCGCCGCCCATGAGGAAGAACACGGCGTGCAGCAGCGCGTGCTGGCCCCACGGCGTGCGGGTGGGCACCGACTGGGAGCGAGCAGTCTCGAGTTCCGTCGTGTGCGCCATGACACCGAACGTTAGCCCCGGTCAGGGTCGCCCGGGAACCCGGAACCCGATCACCGGAAGAACCGCGCCGGTAGTGCGGACCGATCCGGGCCTCATGGGATGATCGGGGCATGCCGTCGCCGTCACCGCTGCCGTTGGATCCGATCGAGGAAGCGCACCGCCAGTGGACCGAGCACGGCTGGGGCGCGGTGGCGGACGGGATGGCCGCGGTGACGTCGGTGGTGCGCGCGCAGCAGATCATGATGGCGCGGGTCGACGAGGCGCTCAAGCCCTTCGGGCTCACGTTCTCGCGCTACGAACTTCTCACGCTGCTGACGTTCACCCGCACCGGCGCCCTACCGATGGCGAAGGCCAGTGCCCGACTCCAGGTCCATCCCACCAGCGTCACCAACGCCGTCGACCGCCTCGAGCGTGCCGGGCTGGTACGCCGCGTCCCCCATCCCACCGACCGTCGCGCCACACTCATCGAGATCACCGACGACGGCCGGGACATCTCGCGCCGGGCGACCGAGGCGCTCAACGACAAGGTGTTCGCCGCACCGGGGCTGGCACCGGACAAGCTGGACGCCCTCATCCGGCTGCTCACCGAACTGCGCCACCAGGCGGGCGATTTCGACACCGGGGACCAGCCCGGCCGGTGGCACTGAGCGGCCTCCATCGCCGACGGGGCTCACTCCGAAAGGACCCGAACTTCACGATTCGGTAACGCCGCGCGTACCGAACGCTTGGTTTGGGTATGAGGGATAAGTCCGATAAGGAGCCATCGCCCAGTCGGGGGCGGATCGCAAGGGGTGGATACGATGAATCGGAAAGCAAAGGCCGCGTTGGCCGCCGGTGCCGCAGCAGTACTGCTGTTGGGCGGGGCCGGAACGTTCGCGTTCTGGCAGGACCAGACGGAGTCGGGCGGGGGCACCATCACCTCCGGCACGCTCGCGCTCAGCGAGTGCACGCCGACGTCGGGGTCGGGCTGGCGCGATGTGACCGGCGGTCAGTCCGTCGCCATCGATCTGCCGGACTTCCGGATCGTGCCCGGCGACACGCTGGAGTACTCGTGCACTAGCACGGTCACGGCCAGCGGCACGAACCTGTCGGCGACACTGGCTGCCGACACCTCCGAGATGTTCTCCGGGGTCAGTGATCCGGCGCTGCGGGCCCAACTGGTGGACACGTCGCTGACCGCCAAGACCAGTAGCGGCGAGACGCTGCCGAACGCCCGGGTGACCGACGAGAACGACGGGGAGACGATCACGATCGCAGCCCGGCTGACCTTCGACCCGGCGACGTCGGGCACGATCGCGCAGGGCACCAGCGTCACGCTGAACAACGTCCTGATCACACTCACCCAGAACCTCAGTCCGGTATGAGTTCCGGGGGTCCTGATGCGTGGGGCGAGGTGGGTGGCGGTCGCCGGTGCGGCGGTGGCGTTCGTGGCGCTCGGGGCGGCCGAGCAGACGGGTGCGCTCTGGCGCGGTGAGACGAGGATCGACGGCGGCACCATCCGGTCCGGCACGCTCGCGCTGCGGGTCGGAGGTGCGGCTCCCCAGACGCAGGTGCAGAACTACCAGTTCACCGGATTCGGGGGCGCCGACCTGGCACCGGGTTCGGTGGTGCAGCGCGCGCTGACCGTACGGAACGCAGGCGACGTCGATATGCGGTATCGGTTGCAGTCGGCGCGGCAGAGTTCCGCGGCGCTGCCGCTCACGCTCGGGGTGTGGACGGTGGCGACCGAGGGTGGGTGCCCCACATCCTCACCGCCCGCCGGTGCCGCGCTCTACGACGGGCCGCTCCCGGCCGCGCAGGCGCCGACCGCGCCCCAGTGGGCACCGGTGCTGCACCCGCAGGAGACGATGGTCTGGTGCTTCCGTGCCACGGTGGGCGCCGACGCCTCCCCCAACACGACCACCGCGGTGACCCTCGATTTCGCAGCGAGCTCGGTATGAGCGCGCCGGCGCGGGCCGACACCGACGGCCGCACATGGTGGCTCCGGACCGTTCTCGGCTGGACGGCGCTGCTGGCGATGTTCGCGCTGCTGGCGGCCACGATCGTGGTCCCGGCCGTGGCCGGAGCGGAGCGTTTCACAGTCCTCACCGGATCGATGCGCCCCACGTATCCGCCCGGCACACTCGTCGTCGTGCGACCCGCCGAGGTCGACGACCTCGCGATCGGAATCCCGATCACCTACCAACTGGAATCGGGACGACCCGAAGTGGTGACGCATCGCATCATCGCGGTGCGCCACAACGCCAAGGGCGAGGTCTCGTTCGTGACGCAGGGCGATGCCAACGACAGCCCGGACCCGAAACCGGTACGGGCGGAACAGGTCCGCGGCGAGGTCTGGTACAGCATCCCGTATCTGGGACACGTCAACAACTGGCTGTCCGGGCAGAAACGCGCCCTGACCGTGGCGGTCGTGATCGTGGTACTCGTCGGCTACGCCCTCTACAACGTGGTCCAGGACGCCCGCAACCGTCGGAAGAAGTGAGCAATGCGCCTCGCCCCCGTTCTGCGCAGGCACCGGACCGGCGTCCGGGTGCGCGCCCTGCTCTGTCTCGGTGGGATTCTCGGTATCGGGGCGGTGGGCACTCTGGCCGCGTGGAACGAGAAGGCGACCGCCACCTCGGGCACCTTCGGCACCGGCACCATCACCCTTCAACTCGACAACACGAAGACCCTCGCGATGAACACGTTGGCGGCGACGAATCTGCTGCCCGGTGAGAGCGTGGCAGCCATGGTGACCGTGCAGAACAAGGGCACGCTGCCGCTCACCTACACGATGGCAGCGACCACCCCGACCGGGAGTCCGCCGGTGGCCTCGCAACTGTTCGTCGCCACGCACTCCGGTGGCACCGCCACCAACACCACGACCGCGGGCCTGCGATCGGGTTCCTGTTCGGGGACGAAGGTCGCCGAGGCCCCACTCGCGGCCGCCGGATCGGTTCCGGTGATCGCCACGCCGCGGCCGGTGGTCGCGCGAACCGGAACGGAGTTGCTCTGCGTGTCGGTGCGCCTGGCCGCATCGGCCCCGGTGAATGTCCAGAACCAAACCCTCAGCACGGTGCGCCTGGTGTTCACGGCCACCGCCGGGAGGCAGTCATGAGACGGATGGTCCGCATCGCACTGTGGGTGGGCGCGGTGTTCGGCAGTGTGTGCATCGTCGCCACAGTGGCGGCGCTGGCGTTCGGGATCAAGCCACTGATCTTCCGGTCCGGATCCATGGAACCCGACATCGGCACCGGCGCGCTCGCCTTCACCCGCACGGTGCCCGCCTCGGACCTCCGCCCGGGCGACGTGGCGTGCGTGGAAGACCAGACAGGGCAACGGATCACACACCGTGTCGTGGCTGTCGACGCGGTCGCCGGCAGCACCGCCACGCTGCGACTGAAGGGCGATGCGAACGCCGACGAGGACGCGCAGCCGTACCACGTCGAGACCGCGGGCAGGGTATTGTTCCACGTCGAGAAGCTCGGCTACGCGGTGGTGTGGTTGTCGGGCCCGCAGGCCGTGTTCGCCGGCGGGGTCCTCGTGGGTCTGCTGGTGGCGGTGGCCGTGCGGCCGGGCTGGCTCGACCGCCGCGAAGACGCGTCCGACGAGGGCGGCAGCGGTGCGCGGCTGACGGCGGGCACCGCGGTCGCGGTCGCGGCACTGGCCCTCGTGAGCACCGTGCGCGTGCCGTCCACGGCGGCGGCCTATACCGACACCGCGACCGGAGTCACCGGCGGACTCGTGACGAAGGCGGCCTTCGTGCCCCGCATCGACCGGTACGTCAGCGGATCCAGCTACGTCACCTGCAGCGACAAGAGTGTCTCGGGGCCCGACCCGGTGACCCTGACGTGGTCGCATCTGGGCGCCCCGTACCGGTACCGCATCATCCTGCGGGACCTGGACGGGATGATCTGGCGGACCTGGGACGTCACCCCGACGAGCGGAAAGACCGGCGACCCGGTGTCTTTCGCCATCGACGGCACCGGCATGCCCTCGCACGCAGCCATCTGGCGGTACGACGCCGAGATCCACACGATGCTCCCCGGCCCGCCCACCTCCTCGGGGGCGGTCTCCACCGACTGGCGCGGCATCGGCGTCTCACAGCACATCCAGCTCGGTAACGAGGATCTGTACTGCAGTACCACCCGCGGCGAGCAGAGCGGTTCGGCGGCGTACGTGCCGCCCCCGACGTCGGTGACGTGTGTGTCGCAGCCGGCCGGAACGCAGCCGGCTCGCGCGGTGCTGTCGTGGCCACATCTGGGATCGCCGTACACGTACAACGTCTCGGTCCGCAACGAGAACAACCGCAACATCGTGCTCCGGCGGACGGTGACGTCGGTACCCGCACAGGCCGGTCAACCCGTCAGCACCACCGTGCTCGGCTCCGACCTGGACTCCGGAGTGCTCTCCGGCACCACCGCGATCGCGGAGATCCGGACCGTCAACGGCGGTGCGGAATCCGCGGGGTTCGTGACCCAGCGGCTCACCGTCGGCAAGACCGCGACTGCCTGCGCGGCCACGGCGCTCGCGAGATCGGCCCCCGACGCGGCGACGACCACCGCGCCGGTCTCCGGAAGCTCCTCGACCACCGCACAGGCGCAGCCGACACCGACCTCGGACACCGCGCCGGCGACCGGAGCGCCGACAGGTGGCGCATCGCCCACCGGGGCGTCGGCGACCACGACGCCCGCGGATCTCGGTACTCCCCCGTCGGACACGGTGTCGACGCCTCCGGCCGGCCCGACGTCCGCAACTGCCGAGACCACCACGCCCCCGCCGCCCGTCACCGCGCTGACCACCGCCACGTCGGAGGGTGGACGACAGGCGCGGCTGGTACAGGACGGCCAGTGGTGGGTCGTCGTGGTCGACGGCTCCGGCGCCGAGGTGACGCGCACTGCGGCGACGCCGGACACCCGGATGCACTGGCTGTCCGGAGCCGACCAGTTGTGGCTGTCCTCGGCCGCCGGCCCGGTCTACCTGGACGAGAGCACGGGCTGGCGTCCGACGGCCCCGGACGGCGCGCTTCCGGCGGAGGTCCAGGCCGCGTTCGGTTAGCGGGCCGCAGCCGAGTGCGACTGCGGCCCGCGCCGCGCCTACCGGTGACCGAAGTTGGGCTCGCGCTTCTCGCTGAACGCGGCCATGCCTTCCTTCTGGTCCTGGGTCGCGAAGGCGGAGTGGAACACCCGGCGCTCGAACCGCACGCCCTCCGACAGCGTCGACTCGAACGCCCGGTTGACCGATTCCTTGACCATCATCGCGATCGGCAGCGACATGTCGGCGATCTTCGACGCGGTCGCGATGGCGTCGTCGAGCAGGTCGATCGCGGGGACGACGCGCGACACCAGTCCGGCGCGCTCCGCCTCCTCGGCATCCATCGTGCGACCGGTGAGGCACAGGTCCATCGCCTTGGCTTTGCCGATGGCGCGCGTGAGCCGCTGCGACCCGCCGATTCCGGGCAGCACTCCCAGCTTGATTTCCGGCTGGCCGAACTTGGCCGAGTCGGCGGCGATCAGCACGTCACACATCATCGCGAGCTCGCAGCCGCCGCCGAGTGCGTACCCGGCCACCGCGGCCACGATGGGCTTGCGGGCGGTGGCGATTCGGTCCCACGCCGAGAACCAGTCGTCCAGGTACATGTCCATGAACGACTTGCTCTGCATCTCCTTGATGTCGGCGCCGGCCGCGAACGCACGCTCGGATCCGGTGACGAGGATCGCGCCGATGCCGCGGTCCCTCTCGAATTCGTCGACGGCCTGGACCATCTCCGACATCAGCTGCGAGTTGAGGGCGTTGAGCGCCTCGGGGCGGTTGAGCGTGATCATGCCCACGCGGCCGGTGCGTCCGACCTGGATGGTCTGGTAATCCGTCATCGAGTCTCTCCGTTCGACCTGTCTCTGATGTCCCTGATGATCGCCGAGAAGTCTTCGCCGCCGTGCCCGGTCTCGTGGAACCGGCGGTACAGTTCTGCGGCGCGCAGTCCCAGCTCCCCGTCGACGCCGTTGGTGCGCAGTGCGTTCGCGGCGAGCCCGAGGTCCTTGTCCATGAGCGCGGCCGCGAACCCCGGCTGGTAGTCGTTGTTCGCCGGGCTCGTCGGCACCGGCCCCGGCACCGGGCAGTTGGTGGTGAGCGCCCAGCACTGCCCGGACGCGTTGGATGCGACGTCGAACAGCGCCTCGTTGCTCAGACCCAGCTTCTCCCCGAGCACGAACGCCTCGCTGATCGCGATCATCGAAACCCCGAGGATCATGTTGTTGCAGATCTTGGCGGCCTGCCCCACCCCGGGCCCACCGCAGTGCACGACCTTGCGGCCCATCACCTCGAGCAGTGGGCGCACCGCCTCGACGTCCTCGTCGGCGCCGCCGACCATGAACGCGAGGGTGCCCGCCGCCGCGCCCATCACGCCGCCCGACACCGGCGCGTCGACGCCGCGGTGCCCGGCCTGATCGACCAGTTCGTGGGCGGCACGGGCATCCGCGACGTCGATGGTGGAGCAGTCGACGAACAGGGTGCCGTGGCGTGCCGCCGAGAGCAGGCCGCCCTGGTAGAGGTCGAGCACGTGCCGTCCACTGGGCAGCATCGTGATCACGACGTCGGCGTCGGTGGCCGCGTCGACGGCGGACTCCACGACGGTGAGACCGTCCCGGCGTGCCTGTTCCAGTGCCGCCGGGACGAGGTCGAACCCCCGCACGGCGTAGCCGGCCTTCACGAGGTTGGCCGCCATCGGCCCGCCCATGTGGCCGAGCCCGACGAATCCGACGGTGATGTCGGTTGTGCTCATCGCTGTTCCTCCCCACTGACCAGTGCCGCCCCGAGACCGAGCTCGGCGTCACCGAGGGGTTCGAAGAAGCGATCGACATGTTCGGCGGTGACCTCCTCGAGGGTCGGGGGCGACCACGCGGGGTTACGGTCCTTCTCTACCACCTGGGCGCGGATGCCCTCCACCAGATCACGGGATTGCAGGCACGCCAGGGAGACCCGGTACTCCTCGTCGAGGACGGCCTCGAGGGTGTCGAGCCCGCGGGCCCGTCGTAGCGCCCGCAACGTCACCTTGGCCGCGGTCGGGGACTTCCCCAGGATCTGTTCGGCCGCCGCCGCGGCCTCCGGCACTCCACTGTCACGGAGGTTCGCGACGATCTCTTCGACGCTGTCGGCAGCGTAGGCCGCGTCGATCCAGCTCCGCTCCGCGGCGAGCTCCGAATCCGGTGCGGGCCGGGCGAATCGGGCGATCGCGTCCTCCACCGAACCGCCGGCCAGTGCCTCCTCGAACTCCGGTAGCCGGTCCGAGGGCACGAAGTGGTCGGCGAACCCGCAGGCGATGGCGTCACCCGCACTCATCCGCGCCGTCGTCAGCGCGACATGCGTGCCGAGTTCGCCCGGCGCCCGCGAGAGCAGGTAGGTGCCGCCCACGTCGGGGACGAAACCGATGCCCACCTCGGGCATGCCGATGGTCGACCGTTCGGTGACGACCCGGATCCCGCCGTGTGCGGACACGCCGACACCGCCGCCCATCACGATGCCGTCCATGATGGCCACGTACGGCTTCCGGTAGCGCGCGATCGCGGCGTTGAGCACGTACTCGTCGCGCCAGAAGTCCGCCGACCCGCTGCCGCCCTCGCGGGCGTCGTGGTAGATCGAGACGATGTCACCGCCGGCGCACAGCCCGCGTTCACCGGCGCCGGTGAGCAGCACCGCGTGCACGGAGTCGTCGTCCGCCCATTCGAGCAGCGTGGCCGCGATGGTCTGCACCATCGCGTGGTTGAGGGCGTTGATCGCCCGGGGACGGTTGAGGACGATCCGGCCCAGCGTGCCGGCCCGCTCGACGACCACCTCCGGCTCGCTCACGCCGCTGCGCGGGACCGCGGCCTCGTTCGACCTGCTCACGTTCGGGTGCTGGACGGCGTCGTTCGCCTCGCTCACGCTGGTGCGCTGGACGGGTTCGTCGGCCGCGCTCACGCCGCACCCGCCGATCCGACCACCGCGCGGGCCACGACGACCCGCATGATCTCGTTGGTGCCCTCCAGGATCTGGTGTACCCGCAGATCACGCACGATCTTCTCCAATCCGTATTCCGCCAGATAGCCGTAACCGCCGTGCAATTGCAGCGCCTCGTTCGCCACCGTGAAGCCGGTGTCGGTGGCGAATCGCTTCGCCATCGCGCACAGTTCGACCGCGTCGGCGGCAGCGCCGTCCAACGCGGCCGCCGCCCGCCACAGCAGCGTGCGGGCGGCCTCGAGTTCGATCCGCATGTCGGCCAACCGGAACTGCAGCGCCTGCGATTCCACCAGCGCGGACCCGAAGGCCTTCCGTTCCGTCAGGTACGAGACGGCCTTGCCCAGCGCGGCCTGCGCGCCGCCCACCGAACACGCGGCGATGTTGAGGCGGCCGCCGTTGAGACCTCTCATCGCGATCCGGAAGCCCTCGCCCTCGCCGCCGAGCAGGTTCGCCGCGGGCACCCGCACCGCGTCGAGGATCACCTGCCGCGTGGGCTGGGCGTTCCAGCCCATCTTCTTCTCGTTGGCGCCGAACGACAGTCCCGGCGAGTCCTTCGGCACGATGAACGCCGAGACACCCCGCGCGCCCGTCCCGCCGGTGCGTGCCATGACGACGTACACGTCGGACGTCCCGGCCCCGGAGATGAACTGCTTGACCCCGGTGAGCACGTAGTCGTCGCCGTCGCGAACGGCCTTGGTGGACAACGCCGCGGCGTCCGATCCGGCGCCCGGCTCGGTGAGGCAGTAACTGCCGAGCTGCTCCATCGACGCCAGCCCGGGCACCCACTGCCGCCGCTGCGCGTCGTCGCCGAACTCGTCGATCATCCACGTGACCATGTTGTGGATGGAGACGTACGCGGCGATCGACGGACAGCCGGTGGCGAGTTGCTCGAAGATTCGCACCCCGTCGAGGCGGGAGAGACCGGAGCCGCCCACGTCCTCGCGAATGTAGATGCCGCCCATGCCGAGTGCCCCGGCCTTGCGCAGCACGTCCACCGGGAAGTGTTTGGTCTGATCCCACTCGACCGCGTGGGGCGCCAGGTACTCGGCGGCGAAGTCGCGGGCGGTGTCGCTGATCGCGCGCTCGTCGTCGGTGAGGATGAACACTTTGCCCGCTCCCCTAGTCCATCGTCGGGATGACGAAGTGATTCGACGCGGCTTCCTTCGCGCCCGACGGCCAGCGCTGGGTGACCGTCTTGGTCTTGGTGTAGAAGCGGATCGAGTCCGGGCCGTGCTGGTTGAGGTCGCCGAAGCCGGAGCGCTTCCAGCCGCCGAAGGTGTGGTAAGCGATCGGCACCGGAATCGGGACGTTGACCCCGACCATGCCGGTGTCGACGCGCGCGCAGAAGTCGCGGGCGGTGTCGCCGTCGCGGGTGAAGATCGCGACACCGTTGCCGTACTCGTGCTCGGACGGCAGCCGCAGCGCCTCCTCGTAGTCGGGTGCACGCACCACCTGCAGGACGGGACCGAAGATCTCCTCCTTGTAGATCCGCATGTCCGGGGTGACGCGATCGAACAGCGTTGCGCCGGCGAAGAAACCGTCCTCGTTCCCCTCGAGGGTGAAGCCGCGGCCGTCGACGACGAGTTCGGCGCCCTCGTCGACACCGATCTGGACGTAGCCGTTCACGCGGTCGAGGGCGTCCTTGCTGACCACCGGCCCGAAGTCGGCGGTCTCGTCGTCCGAGCGACCGATCCGCAGCTTCGCGACACGTTCGGAGAGCTTCGCGACCAGCGCGTCCGCAGTCTCCTCGCCCACCGGCACCGCGACCGAGATGGCCATGCAGCGCTCACCGGCGGAGCCGTAGCCGGCACCGACGAGGGCGTCGGCCACCTGGTCGAGATCCGCGTCGGGCATGACGATGGCGTGGTTCTTGGCGCCGCCGAAGCACTGGGCGCGCTTGCCGTGCGCGGCGGCAGTCTCGTAGATGTACTGCGCGATCGGGGTGGAGCCGACGAAGCCGACGGCCTTGATTCGCGGATCGGTGAGCAGGGTGTCGACGGCGCCCTTGTCACCGTTGACGACGTTGAACACTCCCGGCGGCAGACCGGCCTCGAGGAACAGCTCGGCCAGGCGCAGCGGCACCGACGGGTCCCGCTCGGAGGGCTTGAGCACGAAGGCGTTTCCGCACGCGAGCGCGGGCGCCGCCTTCCACAACGGGATCATGGCCGGGAAGTTGAACGGGGTGATGCCGGCGACGACGCCGAGCGGCTGCCGCATCGAGAAGACGTCGATGCCGGACCCGGCGCCCTCGGTGTACTCGCCCTTGAGCAGGTGCGGGATGCCGGTCGCGAACTCGACCACCTCGAGGCCTCGCTGGATGTCACCCTTGGCGTCCGGAATCGTCTTGCCGTGCTCGGACGACAGCAGGCGGGCCAGCGGGTCCATCTCGTCCTGGATGAGCTGCAGGAACCGCATCAGTACGCGGGCGCGGCGCTGCGGGTTCCACGACGCCCACTCCTTCTGCGCCTCGGCCGCGTCGGCGATCGCCGCCTCGGTCTCGGACCGGTCGGCAAGGGGGACGCGGGCCTGCACCCGGCCGGTGTTGGGGTCGAAGACGTCGGCGAATCTGCCGGACGCACCGGGGATGCGCTTGCCGCCGATGAAATGGGAGAGCTCTCGAACGCTCATTGTCCGAACCCGTCCTTTGCTGGTCGTCGCGGAGCCCGGAGGAGACGTGCGTCACCTCCGGCGTTCTTCGCTCATCCTATAGTTGGATGTCCACGCAAGTCCAGGGGTGGTATCCCGCCATTTCCCCGAACCGCAGGTAGCCGGGTGAAACGCCGGACAGACCGGCCTTCCTGCCGCCTGGCGATCGCTTCCCGGACGGAGATCAGCCGATGGACACCCTGCGCGCACCGCTGCTCGATGCCCGAACGGTCAGTGCGGGTCGCAGGTCTGCTCCGAGAGCCGGCCGGAACCGAGAAACTCCGTCACCAGGGCGCCGCAGCGTGACCCGACCGTGGACCCGTGGATCCCGTCCTCGATCGTGAGCAATTGGCCGCCCATGGCGGTACGCGCGTCCAGCGCCCACACGTACGGGGTGACGTACTCGTCGCGGTGCCCGATGATCAGCAGATCCGTCCCGGTGTTCGCGACGGCCGTGCCCTCGGCCGGCAGCGGCCAGCCGCTGCACAGGCTCACCCCCGGCACGGCGGAATCGGCGGGAAATTCGATGCGCCGCTGCGGGTCACGCCCCAGCTCGGTGCTGAGGGCGCGGTGCTCCGCGAGCTGGGCGGCGCCGTCGCCCACCGGGTCGAGGCTGTTGCAGATGTATCCGGTACCGGCCCACGCGTCGAACGAACGCTCGAGGAATTCGGCGGTGTCGGGGTCGAGCGGCGCGTCGTCGTCCTCGGGTCCGGGGGCGTCCCCCGGCGGAACGTCGGGCTCGTCGGGGGCGGCTCCGCCGTCCACCGGGGCCGCCAGGTCGGCGGGCTCGGGCAGGAGATCCGGCGGGACGTCCGGGTCGGCCGTCGCGAGGGTGCGCAGCGCGTCGGCCCCGGATGTTCCGGTGTAGTCCATGCTGTCGAGGACGACGCGGTGCAGGTGCTGCGGGTACCGGGTCTGCAGCTCGGCGCCCAGCACCGTGCCCCACGACACCCCGAGGAAGTCGACGACGTCGAGACCGAGGGCCCGGCGGACCGTGTCGAGATCGCGCGCGGCCGTGGCCGTCGTGAGGCTCGCGAGGAAGGCCGGGTCGGCGTCGACGCAGTCCCGGTTGGCAACGGCGATCGCGTCGGCGTACGCCGTGAGGCCGGCGTCGTCACGGGTGTCCGGCTCGTCCGGTCCGGTGCAGTCGAGGCGCGACGAGTACCCGGTGCCGCGCAGATCGATCCCGACCACGGTGGCGCCGAGCCCCAACTCGGAGGCGACGGTGGCGGCCATACTGCGCCCCTCGACTCCCGGGCCGCCGGGGTTGACGAACACCGGCGGCGCCGCCGGATCCGTACCGACGACGCGGCTGAGGGCGAGCTCGACGGTCCGGCCGGCAGGATCGGCGTAGTCGAGCGGGACGTCGAGTACGGCGCACTGCAGGCGGTCGACCACCGCGCTGTCCACGCCGAGGTCGCCGACATACGCCGCCAGGTCCGTGCACGGCTCCCACGCGACGCCGTCCGAGCCCTGCCGGGTGGAGCTGCCGCAGCCCGCGACGGCGGCGGCCGCGAGCGCCGCGACGCCCACCACCGCCGTCGCTCGTCGCCGTAGCCCCACCGCAGTCCCTTCGCCGCCACGCATGCCAGCCTCCACGGTAGAGGCGGTCGGCAGGGCGCCTGGTCCGCGCCCTATTGCCGGGTGCCCAGGAACGCGGCCGTCGCCGCGTCGGCCGGGAAGAACGTCTCGATCGCGAGCTCGGACACCGCGACGTCGAGCGGCGTGCCGAACACGGTGGTCGTGCTGAGGAACGACAGTTCCCGCTCCCCCACCCGGACCCGCAACGGCACCACCAGCGCCGGCCCCGCCTCGGCGGCGTCGACACCGCCGGGGTAGCCGGTGAGCTCGGTCCGCAGGCGTCGGAGGTCGGTGTCGTCGGTCGCGTCGATCTGCCGGTCGAGCCGGTGCAACACGTGGGCACGCCACTGAGCGAGGTTGGTGATTCGCGGCGCCATGCCCTCCGGATGCAGACTCAGGCGCAGCACGTTCACCGGCGGTTCCAGCAGCCACGCGGCCGCGCCGTCGGTCAACAGCGCCACGGTCTCGTTGGCGTCCACCAGGTGCCAGTGCCGGTCGACCACCAGCGCCGGCATCGGGGCGTGCGCGGCCAGGATGGTGCGGATCGCGTCGGAGACGATCGCCATCGGCACGTCGGTCAGCGCATGTTCCGGGTAGGCCGGCGCGAACCCCGCCGCGAGCAGCATCGAATTACGCTCCCGCAGCGGGATGTCGAGATGCTCCCCGAGCCGCAGCAGCATCGCGCGGGTGGGACGCGAACGGCCCGTCTCGAGGAAGCTGACGTGCCGGGTCGAGACCTCGGCGCGGTTCGCGAGATCGAGCTGCGTCATCCGGCGATGTCCACGCCACCACCGGATCTGGTCGCCGACCGACTGCTGTGCTCGCGTCATGCCCTCGACCCTAGAACGCGGCGGGAACGAGTCCCATTACCTTCGGGGTAATCGACCGGGTGACCCCGACGGCGCAGGCTCGTTTCCGACGGCCGCACCGGGCGGCCGACTTCGAAAGGGGTTCGCCGTGAACGACTTCGACACCGTGGTTCGGAACTACCTGGACACCTGGAACGAGACCGACGCCGACAAGCGGGCCGCCCTCGTCGCGGAGTTGTGGGCCGAGGACGGACGCTACGTCGACCCGATCGGCAGCGCCGAGGGGCACACCGCGATCAACGCCCTCGTCGGGGCGGTGCAGCAACAGTTCGAGGGCATGCGCTTCGAACTCGCCGGAGACGTGGACGCCCACCACGACCAGGCCCGCTTCGCGTGGGCACTCGGGCCGGCCGGGGCGGAGCCGCTGGTCGTCGGCTTCGACGTCCTCGAACGGGCTCCCGGCGGCAAGGTGCGCACCGTTCTCGGGTTCCTCGACAAGGTGCCCACCGCCTGACCACCCCGATCACACCGAGGAGAAAACATGTCCGCCTTCGCCATCGGCCATCTGCGCTCGGTCGACTTCGGTGCCGACATCGTCGAGTACCTCGAGCGCATCGACGCCACGCTCGCACCGTTCGCGGGGCGCTTCGTCGTGCACGGCTCCGAGAAGACCGTCCTCGAGGGTGACTGGGTGGGAGACCTCGTCGTCATCGAGTTCCCGGACCGGGCACGCGCACTGCAGTGGTACCGCTCGGACGCCTACCAGAAGATCGTGGGCCTGCGCACCGAGAACTCCGACAGCACGGTGCTCGTCGTCGACGAGGTCGCCCACCCCCACCGGGCGACCGACGTCATTGCGGCGGCGCCGTAGGCCCGTCAGACGGGTGCGGCGGCCGACTTCGCGAGCATCGCGAGGTTGGCCGCCATCCCGTCGCGCCACACCGCCAACCGGTGGGCGACGATCGCGCCTTCCTTGTCGGGGTGCAGCTCGACGAACTCGGCCAGCGGGGATCGGCCCGTGCCGGCCTTCGCCCACTGCCGGACGACGGCACCGTCACCGTCGGGGTCGACCTCGAAGCCCCAGACGGCCACAGGATCGTCCACCGAGCCCACACACCACACCCAGCGCCGCCCCTGCTCGACCTCGATGATCTCCGGCTCGGTGTGCCACTGCCCCATCTGCGTGCTGGCGTTGTACCCGCGGAATCGGGCGCCGACCGCCACTTCGGTTACGCCGTCCAGCCATTCGACCCGCTGCAGTTCGCCGTCGGTGCGGGTGGGCAGTTCGATGTCGGTGACCAGAGCCCACGCCTGCTCGGGGCTGCACGCCAGATGCTCGGAGACCTCGACGGTGGGGTTGTCGCGCAGACGCATGAACGGCTCCTGTTCGCTCGGGAAATCGACGGTGGTGTTCGTGGCGATGCTAGGCGACGGGCCCGCTCACACGCGGCGTTGCCGCCAAGCCCACACGCACGAAGCGACGCCGAGAACCGACGCCGGGGGCAGCACCCATCGCAGCCGGCGCAGCGTCACCAGCCGCTGATACTGCTCGTGCGACAGGAACTGCAGCGTCGACGGTCCCGACCAGGGGCGATCCCACCAGAAGCTGCCCGCGCCGGTCACCGCCTGTGGCCACGCGAACACGCCGACCGCCGCGGCGACGGCGACGGCCGTGGCGGGAAGGACCACCCAGAACCAGGGGAAGCCCGGCGCCCGCCGGAGCCGGGCGCGCCGGGGCCCGACCACGGCAGCCGTCACCGCGACGAACCCCAGCACGCCGAGCACCAACCAGGCCATGGACGGGACGGTACTGGATCCCGGTCGCGCTGCCGCCGTCTCGGTAGGGTCGATGTCGAGTGGTCCTGCGGGCGGAATCCGACCGGCGGGAACCGACGAGACGCGAGGAGGTTCTGACCATGCGTGGTGTCGTCCTGAACGCGCCGGGCGACGTGCAGGTGGTCGACCGGGAGGATCCGGTCGTCGTCGAGCAGACCGACGCCGTCATCCGGTTGACGGCGACGTGCGTGTGCGGGTCGGACCTGTGGCCGTATCGCGGCATCGAGGACGTGCACGGACCGGCGGTGATGGGACACGAATACGTCGGGATCGTCGAGGAGGTCGGCGCCGAGGTCCGCACGATCCGACCCGGGCAGTTCGTGGTCGGATCGTTCTTCGCCTCCGACAACACCTGCGAGATCTGCCGCGCCGGGTACCAGAGCCGGTGCTTCCACAGCGTGCCGATCGGCGGGATCGGCACCCAGTCCCAGTACGCCCGGATCCCGCTCGCCGACGGCACCCTCGTCCCGACGCCCGGGTTGCCGGACGAGAGCTTGGTGCCGAGCCTGCTGGCCGCGTCCGACGTGCTCGGCACCGGCTGGTTCGGGGCGGTCGCCGCCGAGGCTGGGCCGGGCAAGACCATCGCCGTCGTCGGTGACGGGGCCGTCGGGCTTCTCGGTGTACTGGCCGCCAAGACCCTCGGGGCCAAACGGATCATCGCGATGAGCCGGCACGAATCCCGGCAACGACTGGCCGAGGAGTTCGGGGCCACCGACATCGTGGCGGAGCGCGGCGACGCCGGAATCGAGCGGGTCAGGGAACTCACCGGCGGGCTCGGCGCCCACGGGGTGATCGAGGCGGTCGGCACGCAGGAATCGATGATGCAGGCGATCCGGTCCACCCGGGCGGGCGGCCACGTCGGGTACGTCGGGGTCTCGCACGACGTGAACCTGCCCGGCAACGAGCTGTTCTTCTCCGCGGTGCATCTGCACGGCGGGCCCGCCCCGGTCCGCCGCTTCCTGCCCGAGCTGATCGATCTCGTGTGGAACCGGCAGATCGACCCGGGCAAGGTGTTCGACCTGGCGCTGCCGCTCGAAGACGCCGCCGAGGGCTACCGAGCGATGGACGAGCGCCGCGCGATCAAGACCCTCCTGCGGCCGTAGCCGACGCTCAACGTCGCCGCCGGTAACCGCTCCCCAGCGCGCGGTAGCACTCGTCGAGATCGCGCAGAGCCTGCGCCACGTCCGACTCGTCCTCGGCGCCCGCGCGCAGCACCTTGCGCAGCAGCAGCGCGTCGAGATCGTCCGGGGCGGCGACGAAGTCGACCTGGGGCAACTGCTCGTAGCGGGCACGGTCGCCGAAGTGGTCGTCGCCGGCGGCGGGGCCGGAATCGTCCTCGTCTCCGCCGACCGCGCGCATCAGCGCGTCCAGGTCGAGGCCCCGCACGGTCAGCATCGTCAGCGGCTCGCGGTCGACGCGCTCGGCCAGCAGGTAGGCCACCGCGGCGACGTGCTTGCAGGGCCAGCCGGGATCGGGGCACGTGCAGTCGAAGTCCAGTTCCCGGCCGCCGTCCGGGAGCAGCATCGGCGCCAACTCCTGCGGCACGGCGCCGGCAGCGAGCGCGGCCAGGGTGCCCGGGGTGGCGCGGATCTTCTCGACCAGTTCGGCGGTGTGCTCGTCGTCCAGCGTGCCCACGGTCAGCTCCGCGGTGAACGGCGCGGGCTGGCTGCCCTGCACCTCACCGGTGACGCGGCCGGGCGCGATGTGCAGCGCGACCACCTGGCCGCCGCGGGCGTACGTGCGGCCCCTGCTGAGCCGGCCGGTGTCGCCCACCTGCTCGAGCGCGTCGATCAACGCACGCCCCCACCAGCCGCGCGCGAACGCGCCGCGTTTGGACGACGCCTCCACACCACCGACCACGGGGTGCCGTTTGCCGAACGTGCTGAAATCCGGCCGGCCGCGCTGCGGACTCATTCGCCCACCGCCTCGTCGCCGAGGGTCAGCAGATCGTGCAGCTGGTCGGTGTCCATCTCGGTGATCCACCGCTCCCCGGTGCCGATCGCGAGGTCCGCGAGTTCCTGCTTGTCGGAGATCATCGCATCGATCCGCTCCTCGAGGGTGCCGACGCACACGAGCTTGCGGACCTGCACGTCACGGCGTTGCCCGATCCGGAAGGCCCGGTCGGTGGCCTGGTTCTCGACCGCCGGGTTCCACCACCGATCCAGATGCACGACGTGGTTGGCGGCGGTCAGGTTCAGACCGGTGCCGCCGGCCTTGAGCGACAGCAGCATGATCGGCGGACCGTCCGGACCCTGGAACCGCTCCACCATCCGGTCCCGGCGGGCCTTGGGGACACCGCCGTGCAGGAACGGCACGTCGGTACCGAACCGCTCCTCGAGGTACGGCACGACCAGCTCACCGAACTCCCGGAACTGGGTGAACAGCAGGGCCCGTTCCCCGTCGGCGGTCACCGACTCGAGGATGTCCTCCACCAGCCCGAGCTTGCCGGAGCGGTGCCGCCCGCGTCGCAGCACGCCGGACCCGTCGCCGAGGAAGTGCGCGGGATGGTTGCACACCTGCTTGAGCCGGGTGAGCGCCGAGAGCACCGCGCCCTTGCGCTGCATGCCCTCGGTGTCCTTGATCTTCTTCAACATGTCGTCGACCACCGCCCGGTACAGCGCGGCCTGCTCGACGGTCAGGTTCGCGCGCATCGTCATCTCCTGCTTCTCGGGCAGGTCGGAGATCACGGCCGGATCGGTCTTGACGCGCCGCAGGATGAACGGCGACGTCACCGCCCGTAGCCGGGTGATCGCGGCCTCGTCGTGCTCGCGCTCGATGGGCACGGCGAACCGGGCGCGGAAAGCCTGTGGGCTGCCGAGCATTCCGCGATTGACGAAGTCGAGGATGGACCGCAGCTCGTCGAGCCGGTTCTCCACCGGCGTCCCGGTCAGCGCGACGCGGTGCTCGGCGGGAATCGCGCGGGCCGCGCGGGCCTGCGCGGTCGCGGCGTTCTTGATGTGCTGCGCCTCGTCGAGCACCACCCGCCGCCACGACTGCGCGCCCAACGCCTCGACGTCACGCGCCAGCAGCGAGTACGTGGTGACGACCAGGTCGCTTTCCCGGACCGCGGCGGTGAGGTCGTCGCCGCGACTGCGGTCCGCGCCGTGGTGGACGTGCACTCGCAGGTCGGGCACGAACCGGGCGGCCTCGCGTTGCCAGTTGCCCACCACCGACATCGGGCACACCAGCAGCGTCGGGGTGTCGGCACGTTCGTGCGCCAGCAGCGCCAGCAGCTGCAGGGTCTTGCCGAGTCCCATGTCGTCGGCGAGCACCGCTCCCAGACCGGTCTCGCTCATGAACGCCAGCCAGTCCAGGCCGCGCTGCTGGTAGTGCCGCAACTCCGCCCGCAGTCCCGGCGGCGGGGGCACCGGGGTGGGCTCGAGGGTGCCGTCGAGCAGCGTGCCCACCCAGCCGGAGGCCTGCACGTCCTCGACCGGCACCGGGGGCCGCTCGGCCTCGGTGAGCTGCGCCAGCAGACCGCCGAGTGTGCCCTCCTCCTCGGAATTGCGTTGCGTCACATAGCGCGCCGCTTGCGCCAGGACGGCGGCGTCGGCCTGCACCCACTGTCCGCGCAACCGGATCAGGTCGCCCTTGGTGTCGGCGAGACGGGTCAGCTCGTCGGGGGTGAGGACGGCGTCCCCGAGCGCCAGTTCCCAGTCGTAGCCGACGATCTCGTTCATGCCGACCGCCCGGTCCTCGGCGGCCGCGGGGACCGGCGGCGACGACACCCGTACCCGCAGCGACGGCGACACCGCCGCCCACGCGCGCGGCAGCAGCAGCGCGATCCCGGCGTGCTGCAACGCACGCGCCCCGTGCAGCACCAGGTCGGTCACCACCGCGGTCGGCAGCAGCAGATCGAGGCTGTCCGGATCGGTGGGCAGGTCCCGCAGCCGCGGATAGGCGGCGACGGCGGCCCCCAGCTTCCGGACCCCGATCTCGAGCAGCCGGGCCTCCGTGCGGTGCAACAGGATCGGGGTGGGCGCCTCCCCCTCGGTACGCAGACACACCTGCAGGCGCCACAGCGCGTCGTCGGCGAGATCGGCCTCCTCGTCGCCCTCCGGCTCGAGTAGCCGCAGCACCAGTTCCGGTTCGTCGACGGTGAGACTCTCGCGCCACGCGTCGAGACCGGTGGCCATCTTGTGGTTGCCGCCGTCGTACGGCTCACCGCGCAGCAGCGCGCGCAGCAACGGGTGGGCGGCGTCCCGGTCGCCGAGCAGATCACGAACGACGGCGTCGGTCAGCTCGGCCACGAAATCGTCGAGGACTTCCCGCGGCGTGCCCTCGTACCGCTGCACCGGTGGCATCGCAGCGGCCAGCTCGGCCAGCCACGCCCGCTGCCGTTCCCCGCCGAGCAACCGCCACCGCGGCCACCAGTGCCCCTCGGCCCGGTACAGCTCGGGCACGACGCGTCCGGCCCGCGCCCATCGTTCGACGCCGCGGGCGACGTGCGCCAGGTAACGCAGGTCGCCCGCGATACCGGGTGCGTCGTCGGGGACCGCGAGCAGCACGTCGGCGGCCTCGGGCGGCGCGAGCGCGAGGACCGGGACCCGCTCGGGCCGCACTCCCACCGCGTCCGGGACCTGCACCGTGTGGTGCCGCCGGAAGCGCCGCCGCAGGACCCGGGCGAGGGGCTCGGGCAGCTCGGGCAGCTCGGCGTGCGGGCCCCGCCAGAGCATGAGGCCCGCGCCCGGCGACCAGAGCCCGTGCAGCATGCGATCCATCCAACCAGCCCGCACCGACACGCCTGGCTTCCGCCCCGGGACCAGGCCATACTGGGCGCAGAGGGAAGGTCGGCGCCCATGACGATCATGCTTCAGGTCTTCGAACAGGTGTACTCGCCCGCAACGCCGTGGCAGCAGCGCAAGGTCGCCTTCGTCGATGCCGACCACATCGTCGCGATGCGCCTCGACGGGCAGTCCGGGGTGTGGCTCGACGTCACCAAGCACGGCGAATCCCACCGCCTGGCCACCACCGCGTCCCCGGAGCAGGCGATCGGTTTCCTCCTGGCCGTGTTCGGCAAGATCGCCGAGTGCCGGCGGAACGGCGGCTCGTGGCTGATCGGGCACGACGGCGTCGACGTCGGCACCGTCCACGCCGCCAAGTTCCCGCATTCCTGACCGACCGCTGTCGGCACCGCCGGGCACACTGACCCCGACACGAGGCCGTCCGGGGAGGGGCAGCGGTGAAGCAGGGTCGGATTGTGGTGGGCGCGGTGGCGGCCACGGCGGTGTGGGCGGTGGCGGCGTGCGGTCTCGCGCCCGACGGTGGACGGTCCGTGCCGGGCAGTCCCGCGCGCGCCGCGGTCGAACAGCTGCTGGCCCGCGTCGAGGTGGTCGCATCCCGGCCCGACGTCGCCGGTTACGAGCGGGGTTGCGGGTCCGGGGAGGGCTGCGTGTTCGGACCGGCCTGGTCCGACGACCACTCCGGCCCCGGCGGCCACGACGGCTGCGACACCCGCAACAACGTCCTCGCCGCCACCCTGACCGACGTCGAGTATCGGGAAGGCACCCGCGACTGCGTCGTGCTGGCGGGCACTCTCGCCGACCCGTACTCGGGGCGGACCGTCGCCTTCGCCAAGCGGGACGCGGGGGCGGTACAGATCGACCACGTCTATCCGCTCGCCGCGGCGTGGGACATGGGCGCCGCCGCGTGGTCACCCGAGCGGCGCCGCGATTTCGCGAACGATGTCACCTACAACCTGCTGGCGGTGAGCGGACCGGAGAATCAGGCGAAACGGGACGGGACTCCGGCGGACTGGTTGCCGCCGGACCCCGCCTACCGCTGCTTCTACGTCGGTAAATACCTCGGCGTCGCCGTCCGGTACCACCTGCCGGTCACCGCGACCGACCGCGACGCGCTGGCCGCCGTCGCGCAGACCTGTCCGCAGGAGTGACCGGCGCCGGCCCGGACCGCCGGTTAGCGTGGACGGGTGAGCCGCACGATCATCGACACCGTCACCCGGGATACCCGCCTGTGCATCTCGCTGTCGGGCCGGCCCAGCAACATCGGCACCCGCTTCCACAACTACCTCTACGACGAGCTCGGGCTCGACTTCGTCTACAAGGCGTTCACCACCACCGACCTGCCGACCGCGATCGCCGGCATCCGCGCCCTCGGCATCCGCGGGTGCGGGGTGTCGATGCCGTTCAAGGAGGCCTGCATCGAGCACGTCGACGTGGTGCACCCGTCGGCGTCGGCGATCGACTCGGTGAACACGATCGTCAACGAGAACGGCGAGCTGCACGCCTACAACACCGACTACCAGGCCGTGGCCGATCTGCTGCACCGCGCACAGCTGCGGCCCGAGCTGACGGTCGCGGTCGCCGGCAGCGGCGGCATGGCCAAGGCGGTGGTGGCCGCGCTGCGAGACAGCGGCTTCGAGACGGTCACCGTCGTCGCCCGCAACCGCGAGACGGGTGCCGCGCTGGCACAGACCTACGGTTTCGAGTGGCAGCCCGACCTCGGCGCGGCCCACCCGCAGCTGCTGGTCAACGCCACTCCGATCGGGATGTCCGGCGGCCCCGACGCCGAGGCGCTGCCGTTCCCCGAGGCGGCGATCGACGCGGCCGAGGCGGTGTTCGACGTGGTCGCGATGCCGCCGGACACGCCGCTGGTGCGCGCCGCCACCGCCCGCGGCCTGACGGTCGTCACGGGCGCCGAGGTGATCGCCCTGCAGGCGGCCGAGCAGTTCGTGCTCTACACCGGCGTGCGTCCCACCGACGACCAGATCCGCCGAGCCTCGGAGTTCTCGAGGTCGTAGATGACCACCGAGCTGCCCTCCCGGACCCCGGACGAGTCGCACAGCACGCGTCTCGCCCGCAACTTCAGTGAGCTGCTGCAGGAACTGCGGGTGCAGCAGGCCGGTGTGCAGATCCTGTTCGCGTTCCTGCTCACGATCGTCTTCACCGACGTCTACGCCGAACAGTCCTCGTACGTGCGGACGCTGCACCTGATCACCGTCCTGTGCGCGGCGATGTCGTCGGCACTGCTGATCGCGCCCGCGGTGTGGCACCGGATGCTGTTCCGGCACCGTCGCCGCGAGGACATCCTGCGCCAGGCCACGCGGTGCGCGCTGGCCGGCTCGGTGTTCCTGGCGGCGGCGATGGTGGGCACGGTGCTGATCGTCGCCGAGATCGCCGTCGGCGGTTGGGCCGCGAAGGTCATCGGTGGCGGCACCGCCGCGGTGTTCGGCACCGTGTGGTTCGTCGTTCCGCTGTTGTTGCGCCGCGACGATGAGCTGCGGTAGCCGCCGACGAGGCATTATCGTCTGATCCCATGGCCACCCGCGACGAGCCCGAGCCGCGCGCCGAGGCGTTCCCGGCGCTGTGGCCGGTGCCGACCCGGTGGGCCGACAACGACGACTACGGACACGTGAACGGGGCCGGGTACTACGCGTACTTCGACACCGCCGTCAGCGGCTGGCTCATGGCCAGTACCGGACTCGACATTCGCGAGCTGCCGTCGATCGGGATCGTCGCCGAAGCCTCGTGCCGCTTCGTGCGCGAGCTGTCGTTCCCGGACCAGCTGCACGTGGGGCTGTCCGTCGACCACCTCGGCACCAGCAGCGTCGTGTTCACGCTCGCGGTCTTCCGTGAGGATCCCGACGACCTGCTGGTGCTGGCCGCCACCGGCCGGTTCGTGTACGTCTTCGTCGACCCCGAGACCCGCCGGCCGGTTCCCATGCCGCCCGAGATTCGCAGTGCCGCAAGCCTGCTCGTCGTCGCCGAGGACTAGCCGGCCGGTCGGTGCACTCTGGTGGCCCTGAGACCACGCGGCGCCGGCTGTCAGTATCCCGCCGACCTCACGACAGCCCCACCGCATCCGCCGTCGTCACGGCGCGGCGGACGATGCCGTCGATGAGTTCGGCCGTCGGACCGCCCCGCTCGGCGCGGTTACGCGGGTCGTCGGTGGTGCGGCGCAGCACTCCCTCGGCGATGATCGCGAGCTTCCACAGCGCCAGCACGTGCCAGAATCCCACCGCCGAGACGTCCCGATTGGTCTCGTGCACGTACACCTCGACCAGTTCGTCCCGGGTGGGGAACCCCTCGAGCGTCGACGCCATGAACGGGCCGCGCACGCCGTCGTCGCGCTGCGGCCAGTACGCGAGCAGACCGCCGAGGTCGGCGAGCGGATCGCCGAGCGTGCACAGCTCCCAGTCGAGCACCGCGACCACCCGGCCGTCCTCCGGCGAGGTGATGACGTTGCTGAGGTGGAAGTCGCCGTGCACCAACGTGGTTTCCGTCTGCTCCGGGATGTTGCGGCCCATCCGCTCGGCCAGGGATTCGATCTCGGGCAGATCGTGCGTCTTGGACTGATCCCACTGGGCCGTCCACCGCTTGAGTTGGCGCGCGGCATACGGCTTGGTACTCGACAGATCGAGCAACTCGGCGCTCTCGAGGTCCACCCGGTGGATGCTCGCGAGCGCCTTCGGCAACGACAGCCCGATCGCGCGGCGCCGCTCGGGCGGCAACTGTTCGGCCACCGCCTCGTCGTCGATGACGATGCCGTCGACGTAACTCATCAGCACCAGCGGGGCGTCGGTGATCGCGGGATCCGCGGTGATGGCCAGCATCTTCGGGACCGGGACGCCGGTGCCCTGCAGCGCCGACAGGATCCGGTACTCGCGCTCGATGTCGTGCGCGGAGGCCAGCAGCCGCCCCAGCGGCGGACGCCGCAACACCCAGTGGCCGCCGCCCGAATCGCGCACTGCGAACGTCAAATTGGACTGCCCACCGCCGATGCGCTCGAACGACAGCGGCGCCAGCGCACCGACTCCGAGCCCCGTGATCCAGGTCGCGACGGCGTCCTCGTCCAGGCCGACAACACCCATTTCGCCTCACTCCCCTGACGTGCCTCGTTGTTTTCGTCCGAACGGTGGAAACGACCGATTCACGATGCGGGGCCGTCGCCCCCCGGCGCCCGTCCGCCGATGCTAGTCGCCGGAAAGCCGCCCCGCGGGCATTACGCGGAGCTCCGGGGTACTCACCGGCCGGCCGCCCGCTCGAGCAGTGGTGCGGTGCGCGGACCGACGAGCTCCCGCATCACCAGCGCCATGTTGGTGCGTTCGACGCCGGGGATCTCGAGGATCCGCTCGGCCAGCCGGTACAGGTCGTCGGCGTCGGTGGCCACCACCTTCACGGACAGATCGGTCAGTCCGGTCATCCCGTACACCTCCACCACCTCGGGGATGCCGGTGAGGGCGGCGACGACGTCGTCCAACCGGTGCTGGTCCACCCGCGTCGCGACGAAGGCCGCGAGCGGATACCCGAGCGCGCGTGGGTCCACCAGGCGGTCGAAGCCGGCGAGGACCCCGGCCCCTTCCCAGCGGGCCAGGCGCGACTGAACGGTGTTGCGGGACAGAGACAGACGGTTGGCAAGCTCCACCCCGGTGGCCCGCGGGCTACGGGACAACTCGAGCAGGAGCCGGGCGTCGGTGGCATCGAGAGTGGTCATATTCCGCAGTATGCGCGCTGAAGCACCCCGGAAACCGTGCATCGTGCTCGATCGTGACCTTGCCGCTTGCGCAGATCGCGAAAACGCGGATGCTGTGAGGTAGAGCACACCCGCCCGGCATCCGCTCACGAGGCGACCGCCGGACGGCCGAGCCGGCGAGGTGACCCATGGCCGACAGAAGTGACTTTCCGGTGCAGCTCGTCCAACCCGACGGACGGCGCGTACACCGACCGGACCTCGCGGCCCTCGCGGCCGACGTGGGCCCGGACGAGCTGCGGAACCTGTACGAGGACATGGTGGTCGCGCGTCGCATCGACGCCGAGGCCACCGCCCTGCAGCGACAGGGCCGGCTCGGCATCTGGGCCCCACTGCTGGGTCAGGAGGCCGCCCAGGTCGGTTCGGTGCGGGCACTCGAACCCGACGACTACATCTTCACCAGCTACCGCGAGCACGCGGTCGCGTACTGCCGGGGCGTGGACCCGGCGGTGCTCACCCGCCTGTGGCGCGGCTGCGCATACTCCGGCTGG
This sequence comes from Rhodococcus sp. SGAir0479, assembly GCF_005484805.1. Taxonomy (NCBI): domain Bacteria; kingdom Bacillati; phylum Actinomycetota; class Actinomycetes; order Mycobacteriales; family Nocardiaceae; genus Rhodococcus; species Rhodococcus sp. SGAir0479. The sequence goes on along the minus strand of NZ_CP039432.1, from coordinate 933,187 downwards.
GATCCCGCGACGGTGAACCTGACCAACCCGGCCATCGTGGTGGGCGCGCAGGGGTTGCACGCCACGGGGTATGCGATGGGCGTGCACCTCGACGGCGCGGAGATCGCGACCGTCGTCTACTTCGGTGACGGTGCCACCAGCCAGGGCGACATCTCGGAGGCGCTGGGCTTCGCGGTCAGCTTCGCCGCGCCGGTGCTGTTCTTCTGCCAGAACAACCAGTGGGCCATCAGCGAACCGGTGGAGTTGCAAAGTCCCAGCCCCATCGCGGCCCGCGCGGCGGGGTTCGGCATGCCCGCCGTCCGGGTGGACGGCAACGACGTGCTCGCGGTGCTGGCCGTCACCCGTCAGGCCGCCCGGCGCGTCCGCGACGGCGGCGGACCGGTGTTCGTCGAGGCCATCACGTACCGGATGGGCCCGCACACCACGGCGGACGATCCCACCCGGTACCGGACGGCGGCCGAGGACGAGGTGTGGCGGGCCCGCGATCCGATCGACCGGTTGCGCCGGCTCCTCGGGCGGGAGGGGCTGTTCGACGACGCACTGACCGCGCGGGTGGAGGCCCGCGCCGACGCCGTAGCCGCCCGGTTGCGGTCCGGGACCCTCGACGCCCCGGACCCCGGGCCCGACGAGCTGTTCGACCACGTCTACGCCACCGACCACCCGCTGATCGCCGAGGAACGCGCCGCCTACCGGGCGTACCTCGACCGCGTCGACACCGGCGAGGAGGCCCTGCCATGACCACGACCACGCTCACGCTGGGCGCCGCACTCAACGCCGGTCTGCGCCGCGCGCTCGAGGACGACCCCACGGTGCTGCTCATGGGCGAGGACGTCGGCCGGCTCGGTGGCGTCTTCCGGATCACCGACGCGTTGCAGAAGGATTTCGGTCCGGCCCGCGTCATCGACACCCCGCTCGCCGAATCCGGCATCGTGGGAACGGCTTTCGGGCTCGCGCTCCGCGGCTACCGGCCGGTGTGCGAGATCCAGTTCGACGGGTTCGTCTACCCCGCGTTCGACCAGATCGTCTCGCAGGTGGCCAAGATCCACTACCGCACCCGCGGACAGGTGAAGGCGCCGTTGACGATTCGCATCCCGTACGGCGGCGGGATCGGCGCCGTCGAGCACCATTCGGAGTCCCCGGAGGCGTACTTCGCGCACACCGCCGGGCTGCGGGTGATGGCGCCCGCCACGCCCGCGGACGCGTTCGCGATGATCCGGCAGGCGATCGCGCTCGACGACCCGGTGGTGTTCCTGGAACCCAAGCGCCGGTACTGGGATCGCGGCCCGGTGGACGTGGACGCGCCGCCCGACCTGCCGGCCGACGCGGCACGCATCGTGCGCGCCGGCACCGACGCCACCGTGGTCGCGTACGGGGCGATGGTGCCGACCGCGCTGCAGGCCGCCGACGTCGCCGTCGGCGAGGGCACCTCGCTCGAGGTGGTGGACCTGCGGTCGCTGTCCCCCGTCGACTTCGCCACCGTCGAGAGCTCGGTCCGGCGCACCGGCCGCCTCGTGGTGGTGCACGAGGCACCCGTGTTCGTGGGGCTGGGCGCCGAGATCGCCGCGCGGGTCGCCGAACGCTGCTTCTACCGGCTCGAGGCGCCCGTCCGCCGGGTCGGCGGCTTCGACATCCCGTACCCGCCGGCCCGGCTCGAGAAGCACCACGTGCCGGACGCCGACCGGATCCTGGACGCCGTCGACGAGGTGTTGGCGGCATGAGCATCGAGGAGTTCCGGCTGCCCGACCTCGGCGAGGGCCTCACCGAGGCCGAGATCGTGGCGTGGGCGGTCGCGGCCGGCGACACCGTCGCCCTCAACCAGGTCATCGCGGAGGTCGAGACCGCGAAGGCGCTCGTGGAACTGCCGTCGCCGTTCGCCGGGGTGGTGCGGGAGGTGCTGGCGGAACCCGGGGACACCGTGCCCGTGGGGGCGCCGCTGATCCGAATCGCCTCCGCGGCGGCCGACGAACGGACCGCCGAGCCGTCCGGCGGGCCGTCCGACGGTCCGGCGCGCACGGCGGTGCTCGTCGGGTACGGGCCCTCCGACCCGGTCCCGAGCCGGCGCCGACGGCCCGCGGCGGCGCACCCGCCGGGCCCCGGGGTCGACGCCGTCCCGGCCGCCCGCCGCGCCGCCCGCGAGCTGGGCCTCGACCTCGCGGCCGTCGTCGGCACCGGGCCGGGCGGGGCCGTCACCGTCGACGACGTCCACCGGGCCCGGCTGCAGACCACGCCCACCCCCGCCACCCCCGCCGCGTCCGGCGCTGCCCGCGAGACCCGCACCCCGATCCGCGGCGTGCGCCGGGAGACCGCGTCGGCGATGGTCGCAAGCGCCTTCACCGCGCCGCACGTGACCGAGTTCCTCACCGTCGACGTCACCGGGACGGTGGAGCTGCTGGCCCGGCTGCGGACGGCACCGCCCTTCGCGGACCTGCATCCCACGCCGCTGGTGCTGGTCGCCGGCGCGATGCTGGCGGTGCTGCGCGCGCACCCGTCGCTGAACGCGTCGTGGTCGGAGGAGACCGGGGAGATCGTCACCAAGCACTACGTCGACCTCGGTATCGCCACCGCGACCGCACGCGGGCTGGTGGTGCCCCACGTCAGGGACGCCGAGACCCTGACGTTGCCGGCGCTGTGCCGCGCGATCGGCGAGCTCACCGACCGTGCGCGGGCCGGGCGGGCGACCCCCGCGGACCTGACCGGCGGCACGATCACCGTCACCAACGTCGGGGTATACGGCGTCGACACCGGCACCCCGATCCTGAATCCGGGCGAGGCGGCGATCGTCGCGCTCGGGGCGATCAACCGGCGGCCGTGGGTGGTGGACGACGAGCTCGCGGTGCGGGACGTAACCACCCTGAGCGTCACCGTCGACCATCGACTGGTCGACGGCGAGCAGGCGTCGAACTTCCTCGCCGACCTCGGCGCCGCCCTCACCGACCCGGTGCCGGTGCTGCTCGGCCGGCTCTGACGCCCACCTCCCGCCGTCAGCTGAAGGGTCCCTTCACGGGTTGCGAGCGTACGAAGGGACCCTTCAGCTCTCGCGAGAGTTCGGTACAAAGGGGAACGTGGACACCCGAACCGAGCCCCCCTCCTCCCTGCGGGCCGCCCGGGCCGCGATCTTCGGCGTCTTCGGGATCAACGGCTACCTGCTCGCCATGTGGGTGGTCCACATCCCGGAGATCGAGACCCGAACGAACATCGCCCACTCGACGCTGGGGTCGCTGCTGCTGCTCCTGGCCGTCGGCGCGATCGCCGGCATGCAGCTGTCGGGGCCGCTGGCCGACCGGTTCGGCAGCCGGTTGCTGGTAGCGCTCAGCGGGACCCTGCTGGCGGTCGCGACCATCGGGCCCGGTCTGGCGTCCAACGCGTGGCAGCTGGGGCTGGCGCTGGCGATCTTCGGGTTCGGCAACGGCGCGCTGGACGTGTCGATGAACTCGCAGGCCGTGCTCGTCGAGCAGGCGTACCGGCGGCCGATCATGGCGGCGTTCCACGGGATGTTCTCGATCGGCGGCGTCGTCGGCTCGCTCGTCGGCGCGGCGACGCTCGCGCTCGGCTGGCCGCCGGTGGCCGCGCTCGGCGGGTCGTCGCTGCTCGGGGTCGCGGCGATCGCGGTGTGCACGCCGCGGCTGCTGCCGTTGTCGGCGCACCCGCGTCCCGAACACCACGAGCACGCGCCGCGGGGTCGGTACTCGCCGCGGGTGCTGGGGCTGGGCGCGCTGGCGTTCGTGCTGATGCTCGCCGAGGGTGTCGCCAACGACTGGAGCACGCTGCAGGTCAAGGAGCACCTGGGCGCGTCCGGCGCCGTCGCCGCGCTCGCGTTCGGGACGTTCTCGCTGACGATGACGGTGGGCCGGTTCACCGCCGACCGTTTCAGTTCCGCGCTGGGGCCGGTCGCGGTGGTGCGGTACGGCGCGCTGCTCGCGGCGGCCGGGATGGCGACGGTGGTGGTGTCGGGCTGGCTGCCGACGACGCTGCTCGGGTGGGCGCTGTTCGGGCTCGGGCTGTCCGGCTGCGTGCCGCAGATCTTCACCGCCGCGGGCAACCTCGGGACGGGTGCGGCGGGTGCCGACATGTCCCGGGTGGTGGGCATGGGCTACCTCGGCTTCCTCGCCGGACCCGCGACCATCGGCTGGCTCACGCACCTTGTGCCGCTCACCGTCGCGATGATCGTGCCGCTGGTGTGCGCCCTCGCCGCGGCCCGGTTCGCCGGCGCGGTGCGCCGTCCGGCGACGCGCCCGGTGACCGTCGGCTGAGCCCCTCCCCGGCAACGGCTGAAGGGACCCTTCACCCGCTGGGAGCGAGTGCAGGGTCCCTTCAGCTGACGGGCGGAGGGGGATCGACCGCCAGCTGCCGTCTTCGTCTTCCGGGGTGCGCCGGGGCTACAGGGCCTTGAGCTCCTCGGTGACCTCGGAAACCATCTTCTTGGCGTCTCCGAACAGCATCGAGGTCTGGTCCGCGGTGAACAGCGGGTTGTCGATGCCGGCGTAGCCCGACGACATCGAGCGCTTGAGCACGATGACCGACTTGGACTGGTCGACGTTGAGAATCGGCATGCCGTAGATCGGCGAGCTCGAGTCCTCACGCGCGGCCGGGTTGGTGACGTCGTTGGCGCCGATGACGACGGTGACGTCGGTGCGCGCGAACTCGCCGTTGATGTCGTCCATCTCCTTCATCGCGTCGTACGCGACGTCGGCCTCGGCGAGCAGGACGTTCATGTGGCCGGGCATACGACCGGCGACCGGGTGGATCGCGTACTTGACCTCGACACCCTTCTCCTCGAGCAGCGCCGCCATCTCCTTGACCGCGTGCTGGGCCTGCGCGACGGCGAGACCGTAGCCGGGGACGACGATGACCTGGTTGGCGTACGCCATTTGGATGGCCGCATCCGACGCCGAGGTGGCCTTCACGGTGCCACCGGACGCGGTCGCACCGGCGCCACCGGCGTCACCGCCGCCGAACGAACCGAAGATGATGGCCGGGATGGAGCGGTTCATGGCCTTGGCCATGAGGTTGGTCAGGATCGAGCCCGACGCGCCGACGATCATGCCGGCGACGATCATCGCCTGGTTGTTGAGCGCCAGACCCGCGGCCGCGGCCGACAGACCGGTGAGCGCGTTGAGCAGCGAGATGACGACGGGCATGTCGGCGCCGCCGATGGGCAGCACCACGAACAGGCCCATGATGCCGGCGGCGATCAGCAGGCCGACGATCCACAGCGCGGAGGTGGGCTCGTTGGCCGGGTCGGCCTGGACGCCGATGTAGATCGCGATGCCGATCGAGACCAGCGCCAGCACGATGTTCGCCAGCTGGAACGCCTTCGCCGACGCGACGACCTTCTTCTCGAAGTTCTTGTTCAGCAGCTCCTGCAGCTTCGCGAACGCCACCAGCGAGCCCCAGAAGGAGACCGAGCCGATGATCGCGGCGAACAGCGAGCCGACGACGAACGGCACCGACGGCACCGCGTCGACGGTGGTGAAGCCGTCCGAGTTGAGGAACTCGGCCCAGGCGATGAGGGCGACCGTGCCGCCACCCACGCCGTTGAACAGCGCCACCAGCTGCGGCATCGCCGTCATCTTGGTCCGCAGCGCCGGCGGGACGCCGAGCACGATACCGACGAGCAGGCCGCCGATGATGAGGATCCAGTTGTCGGTGTCGCGGATGTCGATGAGCACGGCGACGACCGCGACGACCATGCCGACGGCGGCGATGTAGTTACCACGCACCGCGGTCTTCGGGCCGGTCAGACCGGACAGACCGTAGATGAACATCGCGAACGCGACGATGTAGAGGATCGTGACGAGGTAGCTCATCAGGCGTCAGCACCCTTCTTCTCGACTGCCCCGTCCTTCCGAGAGCCGGCGGCGTCCTTCTTGGGCTTGAACATCGCGAGCATGCGGTCGGTGACCACGAAGCCGCCGACGACGTTCAGGGTGCCGAACACGAGCGCGACGAACAGGATGACCTTGATCGACCACGGCGCGTCCGACGGCAGGTGACCGAGCACGACCAGCGCGCCCAGCACGACGATGCCGTGGATGGCGTTGGTGCCCGACATCAGCGGCGTGTGCAGCGTGTTCGGCACCTTGGAGATGACCGCGAAGCCCACGAACCCGGCGAGGACCAGGATCGCGATGTTCGCCAGCAGTTCGGTGTACATCTAGGAGTTCTCCTTCGAGCGGGTCACGCACGCGCCGTCGAGGATCTCGTCGGAGAAGTCGGGCGCGAACCCGCCGTTCTCGTCGAGCATCAACTCGAGCAGGGCCGCGACGTTCTTGGAGTACAGCTCGGACGCGTGCTCGGGCATGGTGGCCGGCAGGTTGAGCGGCGAGCAGATGGTGACGCCGTGCTTGACGACGGTCTGGCCGGGCTCGGTGAGCTCGCAGTTGCCGCCGGTCTCGCCGGCGAGGTCGACGATCACGCTGCCCGGCTTCATGCCCTCCACCGCGGCGGCGGTCACCAGGCGCGGCGCGGGCCGGCCCGGGACCAGCGCGGTGGTGATGACGACGTCGAAGCCCTTGATGGCGTCCTCGAGCGCCTGCTGCTGCTGCGCGCGCTCGGCGTCGGTGAGTTCGCGGGCGTACCCGCCCTCTCCGGCCGCGTCGATGCCGAGGTCGAGCCACTGCGCGCCGACGGAGCGGACCTGGTCGGCGACCTCGGGGCGCACGTCGTAGCCGGTGGTGCGGCCACCGAGACGCTTGGCGGTCGCCAGCGCCTGCAGACCGGCGACACCCACACCCAGGACCAGCACGGTCGCGGGCTTCACGGTGCCGGCCGCGGTGGTCAGCATCGGGAAGAACCGGGTGGACTCCGACGCGGCGACCAGCACGGCCTTGTAGCCGGCGACGTTGGCCTGCGACGACAGCGCGTCCATCACCTGGGCCCGGGAGATACGCGGGATCGCCTCCACGGCGAACGCGCTCACCCCCGCGGCGGCCAGGGCACCGATCTGGTTCTCGGCGTTGCGCGGGGCCAGGAACCCGATCAGCGTCTGCCCCGAGCGGAGCTTGCCGACCTCGGCGTCCGACGGCGGCGCGACCTTGGCGACGACGTCACACGCCCACGCGTCACCGATCGTCGCGCCGGCCTCCTTGTACAGCTCGTCCGGGATCAACGCGCCCAGCCCGGCTCCGGGTTCGACGACGACGTCGACGCCCTTGCCGGCCAGGGAGGCCACGACCTTCGGCACGAGCGCGACCCGTCGCTCGCCGTCGCTCGTCTCCCGAACGACGCCGACCGATGGGCGCACCAGTGCCGCGCTCTTCGATGTATCCAATGTTTCGACTTCCTGCGGTAGATGGTGTGCCTGCCGCGACGGGCGGCAACTATCGAGCGATCGGCGGATGATGGCCCGCTCGATGCAAGTGGTCCACGATGGTAAGCAGAACTACCGTGAGCAAGGGAACACACGCAAGTCGCCGCAAACGTCTGAATCGAGTCCGAACAGACGTCTACCACTGGATCCAGCGCTTTTTGTGATACAGCTCACTATTTCACACAGATGTAACTTATCGTCGGAATCGGCCCACGATTGCGGAGGTGGCAGATGACCGGAAGGGCGATCGACGTCGAACGTGTGTACGACCATCCGGGCGCGGAGGACGGCTTCCGGGTGTTCGTCGACCGGCTGTGGCCGCGCGGGCTGCGCAAGGACTCGTTCCACTACGACGACTGGGCCAAGGACCTGGCGCCGTCCACGGAACTGCGCCGGTGGTACAGCCACGACGTAGCAGAGTTCGCGGAGTTTCGCCTCCGCTATCTCGCGGAGCTGGAATCTCCGGCCGGCCGCACCGCGGTCGACCGGGTCCTGACGCTCGCCGAGGACCGCCCCCTGATCCTGCTGACCGCGACCAAGGACCTCGAGCACAGCCAGGCGGTGGTGCTGCGGGACTTCCTCGTCGAGTTCGAACAGCCCGACTGACGCTCACGCGACCGCGTACCGGGCGCGCAACGCGTGCTTGACCAGCTTGCCGGTGGGGGTGCGGGGCAACGCGTCGACGAAGTCGACCGACTTGGGGGCCTTGTAGTGCGCGACGCGCTCACGCACGTAGTCGAGGAGCTCGCGTTCGACGTCCGCGTCGCCGGTCACACCGTCCGCCAACTGGACCACGGCCTTGACCTCCTCCCCCATCTCCTCGTGCGGAACCCCGATGACCGCGACGTCGTACACCTTGGGATGGAGGGTGAGCACGTTCTCCGACTCCTGCGGGTAGATGTTCACCCCGCCCGAGATGATGGTGAACGCCGCCCGGTCGGTGAGATAGAGGTACCGCTCGTCGTCGAGGTAGCCGATGTCGCCGCTGGTGGTCCACGTCGGGTGGCCGGGGTGCTGCGCGGCGGCGGTCTTGGCCGGATCGTTGTGGTAGCGGAACGGCAGCTCCTCGCGCTCCCAGTACACGGTGCCGATCTCACCGGCCGCCAACTCGCGGCCCGCGTCGTCGCAGATGCGCACGACGCCCATGACGCCGTCGCGGCCCACCGAGCCGGGATGCGCGAGCGCCTGGACGCTGTCGATGAACGTGCCACCCGAGCCCTCCGTCGACGCGTAGTACTCGTGGATCACCGGCCCCCACCAGTCGATCATCGCGCGCTTGACCTCGATCGGGCACGGGGCGGCGGCGTGCACCGCCACCTTCATGCTCGACATGTCGTAGCGATCCCGAACCTGCCTGGGCAGCTTGAGCATTCGGACGAACATCGTCGGCACCCACTGACTGTGGGTGACCCGGTAGCGCTCGATCAGCCCCAGCGCGTCCTCCGCGTCGAACCGGTCCATCACGATCACCGTCCCGCCGACCGAGTTGATCGTGCCGCAGAACCGCAGCGGCGCAGCGTGATACAGCGGCGCCGGACACAGGTAGACGGTGTCGGCGTCGAAGCCGTACATCGGCGCGAACACCGCGGTGTACGGGTCCATGGTGTCGTGGACCTGCCCCTCGGGCAGCCGCGGCTCGATGCCCTTGGGCCGGCCGGTGGTGCCCGACGAGTACAGCATGTCCTGCCCGCGCGGCTGTGCGGCGAGCGGTTCGGTGGACTGCGCCGCCAGCACCGCGTCGTAGTCGTCGTAGCCGTCGACCGCGCCGCCGAACGCGAGCCGGTGGCGGACCTTCGGCAGGCCGCCGCCGTCGGCCGGCAACGTGCCCACCGCGTCCGCCGAGGCGACCAGCACCGACGCCTCGCAGTCGTCGACGACGTACGCGGCCTCGGCCGGCGTGAGGTGCCAGTTCACCGCGGTGATGTAAAGCCCGGATCGCAGCGCCGCCCAGTACACCTCGAGGACTCGCAGGTCGTTGCCCGCGACGACGGCGACGTGATCACCGGGGCACAACCCCACCCCGCGCAGGTAGTGCGCCAGCCGCAGCGACCGCTCGTCGAGCTGCCGGTAGGTGAGCTGCTCGCCGGTCGCGGGCCGAATGACCGCGGGCTTGTCGGGAGTGGTGGCGACGAAGTTTCCGGGAAACACGGGCAGCTCCTCATGTGAACGACGATTCGCGCGATCGATCCGAGTCGATCGTCCACCGTCCGCGCCGTTTCCGTGGTGGTTTCGACCGAATCGGATCGGCATCGGCGCGCCGGTGCCGTCGCGCGAGATCGTCGCTCCCGACGGCGATCGGTCCTAGAGTGACAGGGTGACCACGGACCCGAACGCCGAGCCGATCACCTCGGTCGAATTCCACTTCGACCCGATGTGCCCGTTCGCGTTCCACGCGTCGCGCTGGATCCGGCACGTGCGCGCCGAGACGGCGATCGACATCGACTGGCGGTTCTTCAGCCTCGAGGAGGTCAACCGCCGCGAGGACCAGAAGCACCCCTGGGAGCGGGAGTGGTCGTACGGGTGGTCGCTCATGCGGATCGGGGCGCTGCTGCGCCGGGAGAGCATGGACCTGCTGGACCGCTGGTACTTCGCGATCGGGCACCTGCTGCACGTCGACGGCGGCAAACCGCACGACCCGGAGGTCGCCCGCGCGCTGCTCGAGCGCCTCGGGCTCGATCCCGAACTGCTCGGCGCCGCGTTGGCCGATCCCACCACCCACGACGACGTCCGCGCCGACCACGAGCGTGTGATCGGCGCGGGCGGGTTCGGGGTGCCGACGCTGTTCGTGCAGGGCACCGCGTTCTTCGGGCCCGTGCTGATCGATCCGCCCGAGGGCGAGGCGGCGGTGCGGTTGTGGAACACGGTGACCGAACTGTTGGAGTTTCCGCACGTGTACGAGCTGCAGCGGGTGAAGGGTCCGGCGGAGGCGGCGGACATCGGCCGGGCGCTGGAACCCTACGTCCGGGGCCGCGACTGGCAGAGCATCGATCGAGGCGAGGTCCGCGACCTCCCGGGAACGGAGAGCGATTCATGAGCGAATTCCTGCAGGGCCGGCTGGTCGACGCGCTGTCGGAGCAGTGGGCGGTGCTCGACGACGTGCTGTCCACGGTGGAGGGCGACGCGTGGCTCACCCCCACCGCGCTGCCCGGCTGGACCGTGCGCGACGTCGTCTCCCACATCATCGGCACCGAATCACTGCTGTCGGGACTGACCCCGCCGGAGACCGCGATCGACGTGCACGCACTCCCCCACGTGCGCAACGAGATCGGCGCCCTCAACGAGCGCTGGGTCGAGGGCCTGCGCGCCCACACCGGGCAGCAGATCCTCACGATGTTCCGCGAGATCACCTCCACCCGTCGGGAGGTGCTCACCGCGATGACCCAGGCCGACTTCGACGCCCCCGCGGTCACCCCGGCCGGGCCGGCCACCTACGGCCGCTTCATGCGCATCCGCGTGTTCGACTGCTGGATGCACGAGCACGACATCCGCGACGCACTCGGGTTGCCGGGCGGCGACGAGGGCGGCAGCCGCGGCGATCTCGCGTTCGAGGAGATCACGGCGGCGCTCGGTTTCGTCGTCGGCAAGCTCGGACACGCACCCGACGGCGCCCGGGTGACGTTCGAGCTCTCCGGTCCCCTCGCCCGGTCGATCCACGTCGAGGTGGACGGCCGCGCGGCGGTGGTCCCGCAGCTGTCCAGGCCGGCGACGTCGACCGTCGCGATGGACTCGCGGCTGTTCACCCGGCTGGCGGGCGGGCGCACGACGGCCGCCGAGCACGCGTCTGAGTTCGAGCTGGCCGGCGACACCGAGGTGGGTCGGCGGATCGTCGACCATCTGGCGTTCACGATCTGACCGCGCCGTGCGCCTGTTCCTGTCCTCCTATCGCTTCGGCGCGCACGTCGACCGCTTCGTGGAGCTGGTCGGCGGGCCGGGCCCGATCGCGGTGATCGCGAACGCCGCCGATGCGTGGCCGGCCCGGGCCCGGGAGTCGGCGGTGGTCAGCGACGTCGTTCCGCTGCGGCGGCTGGGGTTCGCGCCCACCGAGGTGGATCTGCGCGACTTCGTCGGCGCCCCGGACCGGCTCGCGGACACGCTGTCGGCGTTCGGCGCGGTGTGGGTGCGGGGCGGCAACACGTTCGTGCTGCGGGCGCAGCTGGCCCGCAGCGGCGGCGACGCGGTGCTGAGCGCGCTGATCCGCGACGACCGGACGGCGTACGCGGGCTACAGCGCCGGGGCGTGCGCCATGGCGCCGTCACTGGTCGGCGTCGACAGCGCCGACGACCCGGCCGAGGTGCTCCCGGCGTGCGGGATCGAACCTCGTTGGGACGGTTTGGGTTTCGTCGACTTCGCGATCGTGCCGCACTGCCTGCCGGGCACCGACGGCACCGCGGATCCGGCGCACCCCGGCGACGAGGCGGCCCGCATGGTCGCGGCGTGCCGGACGGCCGGGGTGCCGTACCGGATGCTGACCGATGATCAGGCGATCGTGAAGGAGGCCGGCGCGACCGCGGTGCTGTAACCACCCACGGCCAGGGCGGCCGGACGCTCGGCGGGCGCCTCGAGCCGGTCGAGGGACGCCCACGTCGTCTCGTACCGCCGGACGGTCATCTCGTCCGCCTCGGAGAGCAGCGCCCCGAGCAGGGACCGGGGATCGTGGCGCCACCCGGCGTCGATGCGCTCGACCTGCGCGTTGGTGAACAGACCGGAGCTGGCCACGGCCGTCACCCAGTCGCGCACGTCGCCGCGGTGGATGCGCTCGAGCGCGTCGACGTCGACGCCGCCCTCCATGAAGTCGTACGCGAACATGGCCGACACGAAGTGCTCGACGGTGTGCGACGAAGCGCTCACGTTTCCGCGCCCCTTTCTCCCCGCCGACCCGATTCCGCTCCGACGGACATCACGGTCCGGGCAACAAGGATGTAGATGATGGTGATATCGCGTAACGCTCCGATTGCGCTGGGCGATGCATTCGACGCTAACGCGAGGAATGACCGAGCCGTTACGGTTTGATCATCACTATTGGGTAACGAAACGTGGTTTGCCTCGAACGGTGTATTCATACGGAGTTCGGGACAAAGGTTTTGTACCGCAGTTCATTTCGCGGACACAGAAAATCTGCTTTTCGGTCGTCACCGGCCGCTCCGTGGCGCCGGAGACCTCTCGGTCCCCGGCGCCACGGAGGAAGCGGTCGAACGTTCTATCGGGCCGAGTGCGGCGCGCCGATCCCGGGATCGATCTGCACGGGCCCGTCCGCCGTCGGCGCGACCGGGAAGTCGAAGATGGCGGTCGGCAGGTACACCGTGGCGCACGAGTTGGGGATGTCGACCACGCCGGAGAACCGGCCCTCGATGGGCGCGGCGCCCAGCAGCAGATACGCCTGCTCGGGGCTGTAGCCGAACTTGGTGAGGTAGTCGATCGCGTGCAGGCACGCGCGCTGGTACGCGAGCTGCGAGTCGAGGTACCGCTGCTCGCCGTCGAGGGTCACAGAGGTGCCCGAGAACGCCAGCCACTCGGAGTACTGCGGGTCGGTGTTGCCGGGCATGAAGATGGCGTTCTCCGTGACGCCGTACGTCTCCATCCCGCCCTTGATGATGTCCACCCGCAGGTCGATGAACCCGCCCATCTCGATGGCACCGCAGAACGTGATCTCGCCGTCGCCCTGCGAGAAGTGCAAGTCCCCCACCGACAGGTGGGCGCCGTCCACGTACACCGGGTAGAAGACGCGACTGCCCTTGGTGAGGTTCTTGATGTCCTGGTTGCCGCCGTTCTCCCGCGGTGGTGCGGTGCGGGCCGCCTCGCCGGCCACCCGGTCGAAGTCGGCGCCGCTGAGCGTGCCGAGGATCGCGTCGCGCGGTTCCGGCGGCAGCGCCAGCGGCGGCACCCGGTCCGGGTCGGTCGCGATCAGCGCGGCCTCGCGGGTGTTCCACTTGCCGAGCAGCTCGTGCGACGGCGCGGTGCCCATGAGACCTGGGTGCACGATGCCGGTGAACTTCACGTGCGGCACGTGCCGGGAGGTGGCCGTCTGCCCGGCGAAGTCCCACACCGCCTTGTAGGCGTCGGGGAACTGCTCGGTGAGGAAGCCGCCGCCGTTGTCGCGCGGGAAGATGCCGGTGTAGCCCCAGCCCTGGCCGGCGAGCGGACCGGAATCCTCCTGCGGGATGGGACCGAGGTCGAGGATGTCGACGATCAGCAGGTCGCCGGGCTTGGCGCCCTCCACCGCGAACGGCCCGGACAGCGTGTGCACCGTCGTCAGCGGTGCATTGAGGATGTCGTCGGCGGAGTCGTCGTTGTGGATGGCGCCGTCGAACCATTCGCGGCAGTGCACCCGGAACGAGTCACCGGGTTTGACGGTCACCGCGGCGGGGATGTCGGGGTGCCACCGGTTGTGGCCGATCTTCTCCTGCTCGGTGAACTTCTTGGTCGAGTCCAGCGGGAACAGCAACTCGGGCATACGCGTCTCCTCAGGGCGTCGTCGTCTTGCTCAGGGGCGGGGCAACTTTCGGTGCAGTGGATTGGTGGTGACTTTCTGGGTGGCGCGGCGGGCGCCGGGCCGCGTGCCCTGCACCACCGCGGGCTCGCTGGCGGACCGGGCGGTCGCGTCCAGCAGGCGCATCGGGGCGGAGTTGCCGTGCCCCAACCGCGGCGCGGTGATCTGCCGGCGCGCCGGACCCGCGCAGGCCGGGCAGTCGGCGGCCTCGGGGACGGCCGTCATCGAGTAGCTGCGGTCGAAGGAGCCGCAGTGGTCGCACCGGAATTGATAGAGGGGAATGACCGCGTCCTTTCGCAGGGGTAAGGATCGAAGTCCCTCAAACGCTATCCGAGCCGTGCCCGGTTCGCGACACGTACGGGTGCCCGCATCGTCCGGAACCGGGGAACCGTCGAATTCGGTGACGAGGCCGCGCCCGCGGGTCCACACTTGAGGCCACACCCGAGACGTGTCGAGGAGTGCGCCCATGGCCGACGGTCAGCCGTTCATCCCACCGAGCGCGGTGGACGTCGACCTGTCCGCGGTCGGATGGGGCCTGCGCCGGACGATGTCGGACTTCGAGACCGCGATGTGGCGCATGGAGGAGGTGCGGCCCGAGCTGCGTACCCCGATCGTCGCGGTCGACATCCTCGACCGTGCCCCGGACTGGCACCGGCTGGTGCGGGCGCACGAGTGGGCGTCGCACATCGTCCCGCGGATTCGGATGCGGGCCGTGGAACCGGCGTTCGGGCTGGGCAACCCGGTCTGGTCGGTGGATCCGGAGTTCGACCTGGACTACCACCTGCGCCGGGTGCGGCTGGCCGAACCCGCGGATCTGGACAACGCCCTGCGGCTGTGCCGGCACCTGGCGTCCGAGCCGTTCGACAAGGCCCGGCCGCCGTGGATGGCGATGCTCGTCGAGGGCCTCGACGACGGCCGCGCGGTGTACGTGGTCAAGACCCACCACAGCATGACCGACGGCATGGGCGGCATCCAGATGATGACGCTGCTGCACAGCCGCCGCCCCGAGCCGACGCCCGACAAACCCGATCACGAACCCGCCCCGCCCGAGCATCTGAACGACTTCACCGCGCTCGGCCGCGAGCTGCTCACCGAGGCGAAGCGGGCGCCGTCGCGGCTGGCGGGCCTGGTGTCGGGGACCGCGCGCGCCGCGCGGACGGTCGCCACCCGCCCGTTCGACACCGCCGGGGAGGTGCTCGACTACGCGAACTCGCTGCGCCGGATGATCCAGCCGCCGCCCGCGACCGGGTCCCCGCTGCTGCGGGCCCGCGGCCTCGGCCGCTGGTTCGGGACGCTCGAGGTGCCGCTGCACGACCTGCGGATCGCGGCGCACGCCGCGGGCGGGTCGGTCAACGACGCCTACATCGCCGCTCTGCTCGGCGGGTACCGGCGCTACCACGAGGAGATGGGGGTGCCGCTCGGGAAGATCCCGATGGGCATGCCGATCAACATGCGGGCCGCGGCCGACGCGACCGGCGGCAACCGGATCGCCGCGGTGCGCTTCGCCGGCCCGGCCACCGAGGCCGATCCGGCGCGGCGGATCCGCAAGGTCCGCGCGATCGTGCTGGCGCTGCGCGAGGAACCGGCCGTCGACATCGTCGAGGCCGCGTCGCCGCTGCTGGTCCGGCTGCCCACCCGGCTGCTCGCCGAGTGGTACCTGTCGCAGTCCAGGGGCCTGGACCTGCAGGCGTCCAACGTGGCGGGGGTGCCGGTGCCGGTGTATCTGGCCGGCGCGCGGATCGAGCGGGTGTTCCCGTTCGCGCCCGCCCCCGGATGCGCGGTGATGGCCACGATGGTCTCGCACGTCGGCACGTGCTGTGTCGGCGTCAATCTCGACACCGCGGCGGTGACCGAGCCGGCGGTGTTCATGCAGTGTCTGCAGGAGGGGCTCGACGAGGTGAGCGCACTGGGCGGCGGCGTCACCGGTGTCGATGGATCGGAGGGAGCGCAGCGATGACCGGGTCGCAGAATCACGACCACATCTATCTGACCGAGCCGACGAGCGACACCGAGGACCGGGTGCTGCGAACGTGGCTCACCCGGCGCGAGTCGGAGTCCGGCGAGCGGCCCGCGGTGGTGACGACCACCGAACAGGACATGGCCGAGCTCGCGCGCCGCGGCGACGATCCGCTGCTGACGCCGGTGCGGGTGGTGTGGATGCCCGAGACCACCAACGGTCACCGCGGCGCCCGGCTGCGCGACGTGCTGGCGGCGCGCGATCCGCTGCACCTGGGCCCCAACGCGCAGCGGCGGGTGCTGCGCAGCGACCCCACCCGGTGCCGGGTGATCGAGGGTGACGGCGCGACGCTGCGTGAGCTGCGCGACCGGCTGGCCGAGCGGGGCGGCGGGTCCCTGCCGGAGTTCATCCGCCGGCAGGCCGCGCTCGCGCTCGAGCGCGCCGAGCGGGGCCTGCTCGGCACCCAGTACAAGGTGTCGCGGTTCGTGGTCGAGGAGATCACCGACACCAACCGGTTCGCGAACGGTGTCCGCCGGCTCGCCGCGCAGCTGGACCTGACGGTGGCCGAGGTGGATCGCCGGGCC
Organism: Rhodococcus sp. SGAir0479; assembly: GCF_005484805.1. Classification (NCBI taxonomy): domain Bacteria; kingdom Bacillati; phylum Actinomycetota; class Actinomycetes; order Mycobacteriales; family Nocardiaceae; genus Rhodococcus; species Rhodococcus sp. SGAir0479. The sequence continues at coordinate 916,850 of NZ_CP039432.1, read as the reverse complement.
CGCGCCGATCTGCACGAGATGGTGGCCGCGCAGAGCCGCCGCGCCATCGCGCTGTGGGACCAGTTGGGCCGCTACTTCTCTCGCGCGTACCGGCTGGACGTCGACACCACCCGGTTCGAGGAACTGCGCGAACTCAACCGCGAGCACTCGCTGGTGTTCCTGCCCAGCCACCGCTCGTACCTGGACCCGCTGGTGTTGCGGCCCGCGCTGCTCGCCAACGATCTGCCACTCAATCACGTGATGGGTGGGCTCAACGTCAGCTTCTGGCCGGTGGGCCCCATCAGCAAGCGGTCCGGGACGGTGTTCATCCGCCGCAAGTTCGACGGCGACGAGATCTACAAGTGGACGCTGCGCGAGTACATGCGGTTCCTGCTCAACAAGCGGTTCAACCTGGAGTGGTACATCGAGGGCGGCCGCTCGCGCACCGGCAAGCTGCGCCCGCCCCGCTACGGGCTGCTGACGTATCTGGCGAAGGCGTTCCAGGACAGCGACGCCTCCGATGTGTACCTCGTGCCGGTGTCGCTGGTGTACGACCAGCTGTACGAGGTGAGCGCGATGGCCGCCGAGGCGCAGGGCGCGCAGAAGCGGAAGGAGAGCTTCCGCTGGATGGTCGGCTACGTCCGCGCGCAGGGCCAGCGCCGTGGGGTCGCGCACGTGTCGGTGGGCCGGCCGCTGTCGCTCAAGACGCTGCTGGCGCGGGAGGACGACTTCCGGCTGGCGGTGCAGAAGGCGGGCATCGAGGTCTCGCACTGCATCAACGAGGTCACCCCCATCACGGCGTCGTCGCTGGTGATGCTGGCGTTCCTGGGGATCGAGGACCGCGCGCTCACGGTGCCCGAGCTGGCGTTCATCCTGGGGCCGATGGTCGACTACATCACCGACCGCAAGCTGCCCACCGCCGGCGACGTCGACCTGACCAATCCGCAGGTGATCCGCCGGGCGCTGTTCACGCACGTCGATTCGGGGGTGCTGCGGCGGTTCGACGAGGGCAACGAGCGGGTCTACTACCTCGGCAAGGATCAGGGGCTGGTGGCGGCGTTCTACCGCAACAACATGATCCACTTCCTGGTGGTGCGGGCCATCGCCGAGATGGTGGTGATGGCGGCGGTGGACGAGCAGTTCGCCGATCCGCTCACCGACGGCTGGCACGAGGCGCTGCGGATCCGCGACCTGCTCAAGTTCGAGTTCTTCTTCAGCGAGAAGACCCGGTTCCGCGACGAGCTGCGGGCCGAGCTCAACCTGATCGACCCCATGTGGGAGGACGATCTGACCAACCCCGAGCACGTGCAGAACCTGCTGGGGCGAGTGCGCCCGTACCTGGCGCACCGGGTGCTGCAACCGTTCCTCGAGGCGTACCAGGTGGTGGCCGATCATCTGCTGGACGTGCCGGTGTCGCAGGAGTTCGACGAGAAGTCGTTCGTCGCCGAGTGCCTGGCCCTGGCCCAGCAGGAGCGGTTGCGCCAGCAGATCGCCAGCAGCGAGTCGATCTCGGCGGAGTTGTTCGGCACCGCACTGCAATTGGCCCGCAACCGGAACCTGATCGGGACCGACGAGCCCACGGTCGCCGACCGGCGCCGCGAGTTCGCGGACGAGGTCCGCACGCTGGTGCGGCGGGTGCGGGAGATCCGGGCGCTCGCGCACGCCAAGCTCGACGACGCGCGCGGCCCGGCGGCGGTGGACGTCCCGTCCGGCGCCGCGGGGACGGAGACGGGCCGATGAACCGGGTGAAGGACCTGTACGCGGCCATCGAGGCGGCGCCGGAGGGTCCGTCGACGCTCGCGGCGTTCGATCTGGACGGCACCCTCATCGCCGGCTACTCGGCCAGTGTGGTGTACCGGGACCGATTGCGCCGCTTCGACATCAGCGTCGCCGAGCTGCTGCGCACCACGGGTGCGGCGATCGACACGCAGTTCCGCGGCGCCGACGTGGGCCGGCTGATGGAGATCGCGGTGACGGGGCTGACCGGCCGCAACGAGGACGAGCTGCAGGAGTGGAGCCAGCGGCTGTTCCGGCAGGAGTTGGCGTCGGCGATCTACCCGGAGGTGCGGCGGCTGCTGGCCGCGCACCGCCGGGCCGGGCACCGGATCGTGATGGCGACGTCGGCGACGCCGTATCAGGCGCAGTACATCGCCGACGATCTCGGCATCGACGACGTGCTGTGCAGCCGGCCGGAGGTGGTCGACGGGCTCCTCACCGGCAAGCTGACCGGACCGGCGCTGTGGGGCGCCGAGAAGGCGAAGGCGGTGCGCGAGTTCGCCGACCGGACGGGCACCCCGCTGTCGGAGGCGTTCGCGTATTCCAATGGCATCGAGGATGTTCCGCTGCTCGATTCGGTGGGACGGCCGGTGGCGCTCAACCCGGACCGCAGGCTCGCGGGCCTCGCGCGGACCGAGGGCTGGCTGTCGGTGAATCTGCCGCGGCCCGAGCGCGGGGCGACGCCGGTCGCGACGGCGCGCACCGGTGCGGCGCTGAGTGCACTGATGGCGACGACCGCGCTGGGGGCCGCCGCCGGGGTGTTGACCGGGAGTCGGCGGACGGCCGCGAACCTGGTGGGCACGTTCGGTCCGGATCTGGCGCTGACGATCTGCGGGGTGGACGTGCGGATCACCGGGGAGGACAACGCGTGGGCGCACCGGCCGGCGGTGTTCATGTTCAACCACCAGAGTTCGCTGGATCTGCTGCTGGTCGGCAAGGTGGTCAAGCGGGACGCGACGGGGGTGGCGAAGAAGGAGGCGGCGCACGATCCGCGGTTCGCGGCGGTGGGGACCCTGCTGGACGTGGCGTACGTGGACCGGGCGAACAGCGCGCAGGCGCGGGCCGCGCTGGCCCCCGCGGTCGACAAGCTGAAGGGCGGCACGTCCATCGCGATCGCCCCGGAGGGCACCCGCTCCCCCACCCCGCGGCTGGGCCGGTTCAAGAAGGGCGGGTTCCATCTGGCGATGCAGGCGCAGGTGCCGATCGTGCCGATCGTCATCCACAACGCCGGGGATCTGATGTGGCGCAACTCGTTCGTCGCGCACCCCGGCGTCGTCTACGTGGACGTGCTGGATCCCATCGACACCAAGGACTGGGAAGTCGCCGACCTCGACGAGCACATCGCCGACGTGCGCGGCCGGTTCCTGGACGTCCTGGCCACAGGCCCGGTGAAGGTGTAGCCGGGGCCGGTTCAGACGGGGTCGAGCTGCACGGTCACCTCGACGCCGCCGCGCTCGTCGCGGTGCGCGACGGCGTGGCCCGTCCGTTCTTCGTCGCCGAGCCGGAGCGTCATGGGCGCGCCCTCGCCGAGGAAGTTGCGCCACCATTTCTTGCGGTCGGGCATCCCCACCGCGATCGTGACGGTGTCGCCGCTGCGCCGGTAGGCGACGACCAGGGAGATGGTGCGTCCGGTCTTGCGGCCGACGTAGGTGATCTGCGCGGCGAACCGCCGGGCGTACTCGCCGACCACGGGCGCGTTCATCGCCGCCATGACGACGGTGTTGAAGCCCTTCGCGCTCCGCAGGAACACGTCGTTCAGTGTCATCGGTTTCCTCCCTGTCGCCCGCGCTCTGTCGCCCCCGCCGGCGCGTCCCCGGAGCCGTTGTGGCGCCACGCGCCCCCGTCTATGGTGGAGCAACACGAGAAGGTTGTCCCGCCATCGGAAAAACTGCCGCTCTCGCCCCTCGCGCAACAGGGAGATCCGGGGCAGGTTCGGAGGTAGTCACTGTGTGCACAGCCGCCAACTACACCGCCGGCGACCACTATTTCGGCCGCAATCTCGATCTCGAAATCTCCTACCACGAAACGGTCGTCGTCACGCCGCGGAACTTCCGGTTCGCCTTCCGGCGGGTACCCGAACTCGTCACCCACCACGCCATGATCGGGATTGCGACGGTCTCCGACGGCTACCCCCTCTACTACGACGGCACCAACGACAGGGGCCTGAGCATGGCGGGGCTGAACTTCCCCGAGAACGCCGACTACAAGCCCGAGTCCCCGGACGCGACGAACATTGCGCCGTTCGAGTTCATCCCGTGGGTCCTGGGACAGTTCGAGACCGTGGCGGACGTGCGCGGCGCGTTGGCGGACGTGCGGCTGGTCGACATTCCGTTCAGTGCGCACTTCCCGCTCTCCCCGCTGCACTGGATCATCTCCGACCGGACCGAGTCGATTACCGTGGAGTCCGTCGCGGACGGCCTTCGCGTGTACGACAATCCGGTGCAGGTTCTCACCAACAACCCCACCTACGACATGCAGGTGTTCAATCTGAACAACTACATGAGCCTGTCGGTGGATCCGCCGGAGAACCATTTCTCCGAGCAGTTGAAGCTCGATACCTACAGCCGGGGGCTGGGTGCGTTCGGTCTGCCGGGCGACCTGTCGTCGGCGTCGCGGTTCGTGAAAGCGACTTTCACGCGCGTGCATTCGGTGTCGGGCAGCTCGGAATCCGAGGCGATCAGCCAGTTCTTCCACATTCTGGGTTCGGTGGAACAGCAGCGCGGTCTGGTGCGGCTGGGTGACAAGTACGAGATCACCATCTATTCGTCGTGCTGCAACACCGACAAGGGCATCTACTACTACCGGACCTACGAGAACAGCCAGATCACCGGCGTGGACATGCATCGGGAAGATCTGGACGGCAAAGAGCTGGCGGTGTATCCGCTGGTGACCGGCCAGCAGGTGTTGATGCAGAACTGACACGGTCACCGCTGCCTGCTCGGGACTGTCCGAGTGTGGTTGCGGTGCTGCAGTTCTGGGTTTCGTCTCGTCGGCGGTCCGGATTTCGTGCGGCGGTGTCGGCTTCGGCGCTGCGCGACTACGTTCCGATCACCGGCGGCGCCGCCAGCGGCAACCTGCCGACCAGCTCGCTGCCGTTGTCGACGTTCACCAGGTAGCCGGGCGTCTTGTGCTCGTTGTCGCCGTCTCCGCGCCCGCGGGCACCGGCGCCCGGCATCATGCCGGCGGCGCCGGGGGTGCTGCGGCCGGTGGTCGCCGCCGTCGCGGATCCCGCGGGGGCCCCGGCCGCGGTCGTCGCCGAGGTTCCGCTCGACGCACCACCGCCCGGGGTGCTGCCGTTGGCGCCCAGGCCGCCGCCGACGAAACCGCCGGGCGCGGAGCCGCCTGCGCCGGCAGCGCTTCCCGCGCCGCCCAGGCCCGCGCCACCGCCGACTCCGGCACCGCCCAGGTTGCCCGGGTTGCCCGGCGTGGCTCCGGCGGTGGCGCCGCTCCCGAGGCCGGACTGGCCGAGACGCGTGCCGTCCTCGGGGTTCACCGCAGCGGGTGCCGTCCACGCGTCGGCCGGTCCGGCTTGCGCGGCGGCGGTGTCGGGGGTGGTCGCGTACGGGTCGGTGCCGGCCGGGTCGGGGCCGGCGGGGTTGGGGCCGGCGTAGGCGCCGTCGTCGGCGAATGTCCCGGGACCCGGTGCGCCGCCGGTGGGGACGGGTGCGCCGGTGGTGCCTGTTCCCGGGGTGGTGAAGGGCGTGTACGACGTGGGCGATCCCGAGGACGGGGCGCCGAAGCCCTGGGGCGCGGACGGGCCCGGGCCGCCGGCGACCTGCGGCGGCGCGGGGAGTCTCGGCACCATGGTGTCGGCCTGCTGCATCACCGGGGTGTACACGGTCCGCATGATCTGAATGGCTTCCTGGTGGGCTTCATCCTGCTGGTGGAGGATGCTCTTCAGGACTCCCGCGGTGGGTGCGACGGCATCGAAGGCGCGTTCGAGGAGGGAGCGCTCGGTGACGGGCGGGACGGTGGCCTTGACCTGGTTGACGCCGGTGGCGGCTTCTTCGATCTTGCTGCCGACGAGTTTGCCGGCGTTCGCGAGTTGGGCGGAGTCGTCGGCGTATTTGGCGGTGGCCTGCTCGGCGCGGTCGGCGGCGACGCCTTCCCAGTTGCCGGCGATGGTGCCGGAGATGAAGTCGCGGAAGTCGTTGAGGGACTGCTCGATCGACTCCCCGATCTTCTTCCAGCCCTCGGCACTGGCGGTGAGGGTTTCGCCGTTCATGGCGTCGACGGCGGCCTTGATCTCCTCGTGGGACATCGCCTCGAACGCTTCGGGTGAGGTGAGGACGGGGTCGTCGAAGCCGGCAGCGGTGCCGTACAGGCCGGCTTGGCGGGCGTAGAGGTCGCTGCGGGCGGCGTTGCCGGCGGCTTGTTCGTCGCGGACGCGGGCCTCTTCGTCCCGGTCGAAGCCGGTGACCAGGTCGACCACCGCGTTCTGTGGATTCTTGGCGAAGTCGACCACTTCCTCGCGGATCCCGTCGACGAACTCTGTCAGGCTCGGCAGCCCCATCTCATCCCCCCTCATCTCGTCGCCCCGGTCGATCCCCCTCGCCGAGGCGATATCCGGGGCCGCGGTATCCCCTCAGTACCGCGACCCCGGAAGTCTCAATTGATCTGCGACTCTACTGCTGTCGCCGCGGTCGCATTGGCTTCTTCCGCTGCGGCGTAGCGGGATTCGATGGCCTCAAAGACGGTGCGCATCTGCTCGACAATTGCGATGTGGTCGGCGAGCGCACGATCGAGCGAGTAGTCGCCGCCAGTGGCTTTGCGCGCGAACTTCGACGCGAGCGCGACACCGGACGAAAGCCTGTCGCCTAAACCCTCGACTACTGCCAATTCCGCCGCTCGGTCCCTCAGTTCGCGGAGTTCGTCTAGGAACTGGTTGCAACCGGCAGCGCATCGCTGCGCGACACCGCGCTCGAGGTATAGCTCGCCCGTGTTTGCAGATGCTGCCAGCGACTCCCAGCCCGTCGACATCATTTCACCTACCCGGGGACGGCGGGGCTGAGGACTGCGGCAGTTTGCATCGCGAGCTCACACGGCTCGGGTCCCTGGTCGGGGTGATAGACGCTCACCCGGACGATGGAGGACGCACTGCCGGTGCTGACCGCCACATTGCATCGCTCCCGTCGGACATCGCTCGTATCCCGGTAGACCAGGGCAGGGCGGCCCTGAATTTGCTGATCTCGCTCTTCGACCGTCTTGTCACTCGTTCGGATGTCATCGAGCGGCAGAGTTGTCGCCAGCACAGAGACAGAGAAATCGCGACCTGGCCATCGGCACCGGTTCCAGCCCGGATAGTCAACGCCCCCGAAGTCCCGGTCGGGAGAATTCGGATCAACCTGCACTTGTCGCAACAAGTCACTCGGTATGTCATCACACGGACTGAAGACGGGCTCCCCGGCTGCCGTCCCTTCGGCATCCGCTTCCCCCGATACCGTTCCTGACCCGCACCCCGCCACCAGTAGGCCAGCAGCAATCAGTCCGATCACAGCACTTCCCCGCATCCGGACCTCCTCCCCTACATTCCAGACCGCTTCACCATAAACAGACGCAGGGCCGACCTCTTTGGTTCCCCTCGACGATCGAGATCGGAGCCTCCGGCGACTCCAGTTCCTTCCAAGTCCTCGTCGCACCGGCCGCAGCCCCGCGCCGGCGACGGCAGATCCGGGGCCGCGCCATCCCCTCAGTACCACGGCCCCGGAAGTCTCAGTTGATTTGCGATCCCGCCGCCGTGACTGCCGTCGTATTGGCCTCTTCTGCTGCGACGTAGCGGGACTCGATGGCTTCGAAAACGCTGCGCATCTGCTCGACAACCGCAATGTGATCGGCGAGCGCACGATCGAGCGAGTAGTCGCCACCGGTCGCTTTACGCTCGAACTTGGCCGCGAGTGCTACTCCAGACGGAAGTAGTCCGCCGAACCCGTCGACCGACTCGAGACTGCGAGCCTTGGACTGCACACCCTTCAGCTGTTCGATGAACGCCGAACACCGCTCGGCACAGTTGCGTGCCACTCCACGTTCCATGACTAGTTCGCCGGCCCCGACCGCGCCGCTCAGCGATTCCCAAACCATTCGGCGGTCCTTTCCACTAAGCAGGGATGTACTCGACAAACTGGCTCGCCGCGCGCTCCGCGATTACACAGGGGTCTTCGATCACACGATCAACTCCGAGATATGCCGCGGACAGCAGAACCGCACCCGTGCCCGACGACACGGCCACTTCGCACGCTCGGCCGTCACCTTCTGAGATTTTTCTGAAGGAGAGGCCGTGCCGTCCCCCAACCTCGATGTCACTGAATTCGGTGTAATTGTCGTTCGCGCGCACGTCGTCGAGGCTGTAGGTCGTCGAGAGCACCGACAAATACGGACCGGCACCATGCCACTCGCAGATCTTCCAGCCCGGTTGTTGCACCCCGTAAATGTCCCGTGACTCCGTAGCTGGATCCATCCCTAGAGTGCGCACGGCCTCGTCCGGTATGTCATCACACGGACTGAACACCGGCTCCCCTGCCGCAGTTCCCTCGGCGTCGGCGTTCCCCGACACGCTTGCCGATCCGCACCCCGCCAGCAGCAGACCGGCACCGATCAGTCCGACCACGACTTTGCCCCGCATCCGGACCTCCTCCCCTCGTTCCAGACCGCTTCACCATAAACAGACGCGAGTCCGGTCTGTTCGGTTCCCTTCGAGCGCGAGAATCGCGAACGGATCAAAGCGCCCGATCACACCAGTGCCGGCAACGGCCCCGCCGGCAGGTGGATCCACCCCTCGCGACCTGCGACATCCGCGTCGGCGGCATCCGGCAACCGCGTCTGCCCGACGGCCGCCGCCCGCGCGATCACCGCTGCCACCACCGCATCGAACGCGTCATCCGAGGACTCACACGCTTCGCGAAACCCGCCGAAATCCAGATACGGCGCCGCTTCCGCGAACTTCACGACCAACTGCGCGAGCTTCTCCCGATTGGTCGTCCCCTTGTAGCCACGGAAGGGCAGACCCCACTGCTGCAGTGCGGCCGCCGGATACGCCTCGACCACGGTCCCGTCGATGCGATCGGCGTCGATGCCCTCGACCGCGAGCCGCGCCAGCAGGCCCGCGCACCGCAGCGCCACGTGCGCGATCAGATCGGCCGACACGCTCAGCGGCACGATCCCGGTGGCCTCGTGCACCACCCGGTCCGTCCGCCGTCGCACCAACGGCAGCCGTCCGGCCCGGTTGCTCAGGGCGAGCTCCCGGCTCGGGCGCCGCTGGTGATGCGCCAGCACGAAGTCCACGAACGCGTCCGGCCACCCGAACGGGGCGTCGATGCCACAGCGATCGGCTCCGATGACGGCCCCGACCAGATCGGTGTCGGCCGCACCGAGCTGCAGCCCGACGACGCGGGCCGAGCGTTCACCCCAATCGACGGTAGCGACAGCTGTTTTCGCGGGTTCAGCAGCCAGGTCGATGCCGACGGTTCGCATGAGGCGGCGCTATCGAGCCCTCAGCGCATCACCGGCAGGACCGGTGCGGTCGTCCGGCCCGACGCCGCCTCGACGAACGCGCGCGGATCGGGCACCGCCGCGAGGACGTCCCGCGCCCGCTCGAGTGCCATCGTCTCCGGCTCGGGTCCCCCGACCGCGTCCACCACGTCCAGCCAGTGGATCGTCGCCTCCAGGATCGCCATGTCGAGGAAGGCACCGAGCGCGACCGACCCGAGAATCGGGTGCGGGATCGCGGTGGCGCGGGTGAGTCCGCTGAGCCGCTCGAACGCGTCGGGCAGTTCCGAGTCGAAGCGCTCCACGATGTCGTCGCGGCCGACGTCGGCAGCGGCCTGGCGGACCATTTCCGCGAGCTGCGCGTGCATCGGCTCCGTCGTGGCCGGGTCGGCGGCGTTGAAGACCCGGAGCATCTCGGCGGCGCTGGTGACCTCGGCGTCGCCGTCGGCGGCGGGCGCGGCGAGCATCGCGATCAGGACGTCCGGGGTCACGTGCACGTAGACGTCGCGCACGGTCCAGCCCGGCAGCCGCGTTTCGGTCGTCCACTGCGCGTCGGACAGCTCCGCCGCCCGCTTGGCCCACATTCGCCACAGTCGGATCAGCAGATCCCGGTCCTGCTCGAACTCCGCCACCACAACCCCCTCGTCGCCGTCCGGCCCTGCCGACGGTAGTGCCCGGTCGGTCCGTTCAGCCGCATTTCGGGCGCACGGGGGCATGATGGACGCATGACGACGGTGGACCCGGCGGTTCTCGATCAGCTCATCGGCGCGCTGCCCGACGGCGCGGTGCTCACCGACCCGGACTTGATCGTCGGTTACCGCCAGGACTGGGCCGCCGACCCGAACGCCGGCACACCGATCGCGGTGGTCCGCGCGACGTGCACCGAGGACGTGCAGGCAGCCTTGCGATGGGCGGCCGAGCATCGGATCGCGGTGGTGCCGCGCGGCGCCGGCTCCGGGCTGTCGGGCGGATCGAGTGCGGTGGACGGCGGCATCGTGCTGACCACCGAACGGATGCGGGAGATCACCGTCGACCCCGTCGCCCGCGTCGCCGTCACCCAGCCCGGACTGCTCAACGCCGAGGTGAAGAGGGCCGCCGCCGAGCACGGACTCTGGTATCCGCCGGATCCGTCGTCGTACGAGATCTGCTCGATCGGCGGTAACGCCGCCACCAACGCGGGCGGGCTGTGCTGCGTGAAGTACGGCGTGACCACCGACTACGTGCTCGGCATGCAGGTAGTCCTGGCCGATGGCACCGCCGTCCGACTCGGCGGTCCGCTACTCAAGGACGTCGCCGGCCTGTCGTTGACCAAACTGTTCGTCGGCAGCGAGGGCACCCTCGGCATCATCACCGAGCTGACCCTGCGGCTCATTCCGGCGCAGCCGCCGGCGTCCACGGTGGTCGCCTCGTTCCCGTCCGTCGAGTCGGCGGCCGACGCCGTCCTGGCGATCACCCGGGACATGCGCCCGGCCATGCTCGAGTTCATGGACCACGCGAGCATCAACGCGGTCGAGGATGCCGTCCGCATGGGCCTCGATCGCAACGCCCGCGCGTTGCTACTCGCCCAGTCCGACGCGCCCGGCGCCGCCGGGGCGCACGAGATCGAAACCATCGTCGCGGCATGCGAGAAGCACGGAGCGACGGAGGTGTTCGCCACCGATGACCCCGCCGAGGGCGACGCGTTCACCGCCGCCCGACGCTCCGTCTTCCCGGCGGTGCAGGCGATGGGCAGCCTGCTGCTCGAGGACGTCGGTGTGCCGATGCAGCAGCTACCCGCGCTCATCACCGGCGTCGAGGCCATCGCAGAGGACTGCGACGTCCTGATCTGCACGGTCGCCCACGCCGGCGACGGCAACACCCATCCCCTGATCGTCTTCGACCCCACCGACCCGGACATGACCGAACGCGCCCGCGTCGCGTTCAGCCGCGTCATGGATCTCGCAGTTGCCTTGGGCGGCACCATTTCCGGGGAACACGGCGTGGGGCGGCTCAAGCGGGACTGGCTGCCGGGTCAACTCGGCGAGGACGTCATGGAGCTGAACCGACGGGTCAAGAACGCGCTCGATCCGCTCGGGATCCTCAACCCCGGTGCCGTGCTGTCCTGATCGGACATCACCCGAAGTCGCGGGCCGCGAATCGCGCTCTTGCCGCATCGGTTCCGAGCTCGCGACGCAGCGTGGGATCGTCCGCGTAGAAGCTCACGAACTGCAGCAGGAGCAGGTCGTCCATCGCGAACCTGCGGCAGTCCAGCTCGATCATCGGCACCGGGGGCCGTTTGTCGATCCGCCAGATCGGGGTGGTGTAGCGGCGGGTCCAGTGCGCGTTCGCGAAGCCGATCAGCAGGATCATTCGGTGGTCGCTGTACGCGGCTTTCACCCCGGCCACCGATTCCCACGGCAGATAGGAGTGGAAGCTCCAGCCGCGATGATGGCCGTCGGGGGTCAGCATCACCGCGCCGGGTCGCACAAGCCGCGCCACCACCACGATGAGGAACGACCCGAACAGGATCCCGGAGACACCGAAGATCACCGTTGCGCCGGGAATCCCGGGCGTGGCTGCGTTGAGGTAGATCTCGAGGGCTGGGCCGACGGTGAGAAGCGCGCAACACACCGTCATCGCGACGAGCACTCCCCACAGGAGGCGGGACTGCCGGATCGCCGAGGCCGTCCCCGATTCGACATCCACGGTGCGCACCGAGCCACCGGCGCCCGTCCGCCTCGACAGCACCCCGAAAGCCGCGACGAGCACGACGAGGCACCCGTACGCCGAGCCGTACCGAAGCACCATCGGCCGCCCGTCGAGTCCGCCGACGACACCGATCGCCATTGCGGCGCAGCCGATTGCGGCCAGCAGCGTCAGCGCGGCCGTCTCCCGGATCGAGAACGACGCGCTGCGCCACTCCACGGGATGCTGCACTCGATCGAAAGACCCCATTGCATCCCCCTTCACCGACGACGAACGCCGTAAGGCTCGGGCCACTGTACGGCCGCCGCCGCACTCGCCGGGCGCCACCGGCCAGGGCGTCGCACGTCGTTCGGTACATTGACGACCGAGCCGGTGCGATCAGGGGAGGTCGCCGGGGTCGAGGGGGAATTGCATGAAGGTGGACTCTGCGCAGCTGCGCGCGTTCGCGTCGACCATGGACGGCGCGGGCGAGGCGGTCGACGCGCTCGACGTGATCGGTCCGGGCGTCCGGCTTCCGGGTTCCGCGGCAGCCGCGGCGTGTGATCAGGCCGCCGAGTTCGTCGAAGGCGCCTATCTACGAGTCGCGGACCGGCTGCGGCAGTTGGCAGAGATCGCGCGCGGGAACGCGGACGAGTACGACGTCACCGAATCCGACTTCACCGCCCAGCTGGGTGCGCTGGGCGGAGACGACTGATGCCGAGCCTGCCCGAGGTCCGATCCTGGAACACCGCTCTGCTGTCCGACGCCGCCGCCCGCACTGCCGCCGCCGACTCCCGCTTCCTCGACGAACTGGCTTCCACATCGCGGGGCATCGACGACCTTGGACACGACTGGTCCGGCATCGCCTACGACGCCGCCCGCGACCGCGTCGACGCCGAGCGCGCGGCAGGCCAGAGTCTCTCCAACGAGGTGCGCGACCTCGCCAAGATCCTCGACGACGGCGCGCAGCGGTTGTACTGGGCACGGGATGCGGCACTGTCGCGGGTTGAAGCTGCTCTCGCCGACGGGTGCACCGTGCTCGACGACTGGACCGTGGTCGGCGGCGCGGGCGCCTCCGCGGAACTGCTGGTCGCCCACCGCGACGCGGTCGTGGAGGCCGCCGCGGCGCTCGCACGGGAGGACACCGAGGTGGCGCGTCTAATCGAGGATGCGGCGCAACGCATCCGCGCGCGCGGTGACCGAATCGGATCCGGCGGTGACCCGTCCGACTCGATCGAGGACGGGGCCGGGCGGCTCGGGCGCGAGGACGGTGACGTGCTCGCGAGCGCCGCCGCCGCCGGCGACACCGCTGCCCTGGACCGCATCGCCGGCCAGCTGCCGGCGCAGGGGCTTACGGCCGCCGAACTCGACACGCTCGCTGCCGGTGGACAGGTCGGCACACTGCCGCAGTCGGTGCGCGACTACTACGCCGAGTTGTACCGCACGGCCGGCAAGGACGGGATCCTGGCGCTCGGCGATCATCTGCGGGCGCAGGAAGGCGGTGGTGATCCGAACGCCGGGCGTGCCCTCAACTCGTTGGCCAACGGGCTGATGGTGGTCTCGAACGAGAACATCGGCAGCGGCTACAACCCGGACGGGTCGCTGCGCTCCCCCGGTTCCTATGACCAGTTGCCGTCCGATCTTCGCGAGGTGATCTCCACCCGCACCCACGGCGCCGACGCCAACGCGATCCGCTTTCCCGGCGAGTCTGGGGCACTCGCCGACCAGTACCGCTTCCACGAGGACACCCGGCGTCTCGGGGAACTGTTGACGGAATCCGAGCCGGGCTACGCTCCGGGCACCGAGTTCGCGCGTGAACTGACCCGTCAGGCCGCGAATCTTGCTGAGGGAACGGCACTCTCCGGCGCCGACCCGCAGCTGGTGGAGCAGCCGATGCGGGACTATCTCGAGGTCTCCGGCCGCAACCACGAGGCGATCACCCAGCTGCTCACCGGCGAGGGCTCCGATCGCGTGCCTCTCGACAGCGGTTACCGTCCCGCGAACACCATGACGCCTCTCCTGCAGTTCGACTGGTCCGACGATCGCGGCGCGCCGAACCTGTTCGGCTGGATCGGCGAGAACGCGATCCCGGGGCCGGAGGTCAGTGTCGACCAGTCCACACAGGCGGGGAGAGCGGCGACCGGCCTGATCTCCCTGATCACCGACAGCTCATCCGGTCGATTCGAATCGATGATGAACCTGCCTGGCCATGACGGGCGCTCGCTCGGCGAGGTCAACCCGGCTCTGACGCAACAAATCGCGCAGGCCGTCACCCCCTACCTCGGGGACATCGCGGTCGCTCCCGAACTGCAGACCCACGGATTCGACCGCGAAGCCGCCCTCGGCGAGGTCGGGGATGTCCGGTCGATTCGGTTGGCGACGCTGATGAACACCGACCCGACGGCGTCCGCGCTCTTCAACGGCGCCATCATCGAACGCACCAACGACTATGCCGGGCGGTTCGGCGAGTTGCACGGCGAGTCCACCGTCATCCGGTACCAGCTCGGGGAGGCAAGTGGACGGCTCCTCGGCTACATGGATCAGGGTCTGCGCGCCGAAGCGTACGACCGTGGGCTGGACGACGCCGCCGCGGCGGAACAGACCGCCGGCAGAACAAGACTCGCGATCGACGTCGCCACCAAGACCGTGGTGGGCCTCGGCGGGCCGGCCGCCATCCCGCTCGACATTGCGTCGTCGGTTGTGCAGGCGGGGATCACACCGGAGAAGTCGGGTCTGCCCGCGGAATCGTTCGACGTAAGCGACAACCTACTTGCAGGTCAGCGGGCGTACCACGTCCTCGAGGCTGTCGCGGCGAAGGAGCCGAGCGTTCTCGACGAACTCCTGAGCGACGGGGATCCATTGATTCCGAGCGGCTGGGTAGACGATGGCAGGCTCCGCAGCTACAGCGAAATCGTGGCGACCGATGGTCGACTCACCACGGCCGTCGAACTGCGCACAATCGCGGAAGAAGCGCTGGATCGCGGTGGCCTGAGGCTGGAGCGGTTCAACGGGCCACTCGACGAGTGGCGGGGCAATCTGCAGGAGTACACATCCGATGCAGCCCACTACGAAAACAGGATCCTGGCTGACCCTCAGGTGCACCGATGAGAACCCCGCACAACCCCGCTGCAGCAATCGCACTCGCTCTCACACTGATGTGTGTCGGCTGTAGCTCGACAGCCGAAACACCTTCCGCCCCACCCAGATCGTGGTCGGTCGCGTTCCAGTGGAGCAACACAGAGAACCTCGATCTGGACTCGCCGCCGATCTCCGCCATCCGGGCGGCAGCAGAGAACAATCTGATCGCACTTGGCATCGGACGCCGCTACACGTACCCCGGATACCTCGAAGCCGCAGGCCCCAACGCGACTGCCATAGCGGTCAATGCACTCGACAACACGGTCGGGCCGATCGGAACTATGCGCCTGAATTTGCTGCTGGAGCAGGCCACCGAGCAAAGAGTCGACGCCATCGTGTGCACCGACGACACCGACGTCTCCCAACCCACCGACGGCCGCTTTCCCTTCGCGCGCAACTACGCCTCAGGCGCACTATGGGCCACCCGAGTCACCGTCGAGAAGCCCGATACACCCGCTCCTGGTTGGACCGACCGCATCGACGATGTCGACCTCGAAACCCCGTTGCTGCCCCCGATGACCGGACCCGAAGGTCGCGCACCCCGCCCCGCAGACAACGTCTTCGGCGACTGGCGCATCACCCACTACGAACTCGAGTACGCTCGCCCCAGCTATGACGCCTGCCTGCCCTGGGCCAAGCAACGCTGGGGTGGGCCGAACCCGCCGGCACCGAACCGCACCGAAGCTGACCCGCCTGTGATCGAGCCCTTCTACCCGGGTTGGTGAGCGTTCCTGATCCAGGACCCACCGCGGTGCGTGATCACACACGTATTACCGTGTGCCCGTGGCTTTGACAGACATCACACGCGCTTCGGTGCTGACGGCGATCGACGAGTACGACACACTCGGCCAGGAGTCGTTCCTGGAGAAATACGGCTTCAGTGTCGCTCGCATCTATCGCCTGTCACACGACGGCCGGTGGTACGACTCGAAAGCGATCGTCGGCGTGGCGCACGGCTTTGCGACGGGAACGTTCTGGACCGGACGCGACTTCAGCGGTGGTGTGCGCACCGTGGTTCGAACTCTGAGCAATCTCGGGTTCGTCGTCGACTCCGCGCAGGCCCGCGCGCGGTGACCGGTGAGGAGCTACTGGCATCTCTGCACCAGATAAAGGTTCAGATCTACAAGGGCCAGCCGGCGCCGTATCAGTACGTGGTCCTGTTGTGGGCGATCGACCGGGCGCACATCGGCAGGCCCCGGATGCCCAGGTTCGGAGAGGTGCAGGACGAACTGAGGCGAGCGCTCGCCCCGTTCACACTCGCCAAAACTCCACCGAATCCGGCCAATCCATGGGTGGCGCTCGGGCAGTCACCATGGTGGGAGCTCGAAGCCACGATCCCGTACAAGCTCGTCGCGAAGCACGATCTGGCCGCGGGTCTGAGCGTCGCCGCCTATGACCGCGTTCGCGACGACGCAGGGTTCGCCGGGCAGGCCGTCGAGAGCATCTCCCGGGTCATCGGCAATCATTCTGCGTATCCGGCTCTGTGGAAGTCGCTGTCGGTGTCAGACCTCGCGCCTTCCCCTTCGGTGGCGTCGCCGGACTGGCATTGACGAAGCTGTGCGTCGGCAGCAAAGTAGCACCCTCGGCATCATCACCGAACTGAGACTGCGCTCGATCCCTTTACGATACTGGGCTGATTATGCGTCCGCGGACGACATACCGAGACCGTCTGGACGTCTAGGAACGTGAGTACTACCGAGACCCGGGCCAGAATCAATCGAAACCGGTTTCAGCAGTAACCATTTGACGTCGATCACGCACCCTCCAACCGCCGTTGCTCCGCACGGACGAACTCCGCCTCGGTCGGTGCAGTCCCGCCGTCCCAACCGGACGCGACCGCCGCGGCGTCGGACTCCTTCACATGACTGCGTCGCGCGTACTCATCGAACAGATCCGATTTCCTTGCCAACACAGCACGCATCAACTCGTCGACGCTGTCCTTGGCGAGGAGTCGGTGCACCTGCACCGTGCGCACCTGTCCCATCCGGTGTGCCCGCGCAACGGCCTGCGCCTCGGTGCTCGGTTTCCATTGCGGCTCGGCGAGAATCACTACCGATGCGGCCTGAATGTTCAGGCCCACACCACCTGCCTCGATCTGCGCGAGCAATACAGCACTTCCCGAATGGTCGCTGAACTGGTCCACCATACGTTGCCGTTCGGTGGTGGCGGTGGCACCGGTGATCGGTCCGAACACAGTACCCGGCACGGCATCCCGGATGGAGTCGAGGACGCCCCGGAAGAACGAGAACACCAGCACCTTCGCATCGTTCTGCTCCGCTTCCTCCACGATCTCGACGAGTCGGTCCAGCTTCGCAGATCCAGATCGGGCACCGGGCGCGTACGCAGCCTGCCGCATCGCCATGAAGTTGCCGTCACGCACGGCGTCGCGGTACGCGGCACCGTCTTGACGTCCGAGCAGCACCCAGTCCTCTACCTCGATCAGGCCGGGTAGCTCGGTGAGCACATCGGCCTGGTTGCGGCGCAGGTATGCCGGAGCGACGGCCTTTCGGAAGCCGGTTGCGCCGGCCAACCCGTCGCGCACGTGAATACGGTGTGCCAGCGTGGGTTGAACGTAGCTCACCAAGTGCTTGAACTCCTCGACCCGGTTCTCCATCGGGGTGCCGCTGAGGAGCACCACGTACTCGGAGGTGTCCAGCACCGCACGCACAACCCGTGCCCGCTGGGTGCTCGGGTTCTTGATGTAGTGCGCCTCGTCGACCACCAGCAGGTCCGGGTGCACGGGTATCTGTAGTGCCTTGAGTGTGTCGAAGGTGGTGACGGCGACTCCGCCGGAGCTGGCCCACTCCCCCAGCAGCGTGTCACGGTCTGGACCGTGTACCTGCCACGGCCGCAGGTCGGTGTGCTTTCCGGTCTCGATAATCCAATTGCTCACTACACTCGCGGGGCACACCACCAGCGCGTGTCTCTTGCCCTGCGCTGCGAGGTGCGCGGCCACTGCCAACGATTGCACAGTTTTACCGAGACCCATTTCGTCACCGAGGATGGCCTTGCGGCGGGTCAGCAGATACTGCGCCCCGAACGCCTGGTAGCCGCGCAGGAACGACCGCAGGTGAGTTCGGTCGAGCACCACGCGGTCGGCTGCGTCGACGAGGTCTCGGGCGATGAACCCGTGCGCCGACTTTGTCTCCTGCTCGGTGCCAGCCGAGACGAACTGGGAGAGTAGTGCGTTGACCGTCGCCGCGTCCCGCTGGTACTCGGCCCACGGGTCATCGACGCGGGGTGGGGTCTGCACGACGGCGAGCAGCTGGGTGTGCAGGTCAGTTAGCCGAGGGTCCGCGACGATGGCTTGGATCTGTGTAACCGCAGCCTGAGCCTCGGCGCGCTTCTTCCTGCCGGAGAAGAACCTCGCAAGTCTGCTTCCGGCGCGCTTCGCAGCGGGCCGTAGTGGGTCGACTCGAGCGTGGAGCGCCGCCAAAGGTTCACGTACTCGCTCGACGGCCGGTTCGATGTCACGCAAGGCCAGGAGTGAACGCAGGATGTCGGCGTCCGCCGCACTCCGCGTGTCCGGGTCGAGCCGGAACCGGACCTCACCACGCACCCGCTGCTGCTGGGCGAGCGCCTCCGTATGAATGGCGGCCGCGGACTGCGGACCGATACCGGGGACGGTTGCCAGTAGAGCCGGCGATGACCCCACCACATCCGCAATCGTCCGGAACCGGGAGGCCGCCAGCCCGCCTGTGCGGGTGCCCTTCGGCAGCACGTCCTTGATCGACTCGACGGGGATCTCGCGCAGTGCTGTGTCCACCCGGGACGCGATCGCCGCGGAGACTGCGGCGGTGATCGCGGTGCGCAGCGCAGGCGGGGCGTCGAGTGCCTGCTGCCCCAGCACGAACAGTGCGTCCAGTGATCTAACCGTCTCATCCACGCCAGACATCGTCCCCCACCACGCTCGAAGAATGTGATTAGGGCTGAGACTGTCGGCGCAAGGCACTGGGGCCGTTCACCACAGGGCACTCCCGCGCTTGCCCCCGCCCCGTTGCCCGGTACACCACGCAACCCGGATCCAGGCGCATTTGGAACAATCATCCAAACGGCACAACCGGTATGAAATGCTCCGACCCGCCGGACCGATGAAGTGGGGACAGGTCCGTCAAACAGGGGAACCGAGTTCACCGGGAAGGCGGGAACAACTTTGAGGAGGTTGGGTGGCCACTGACAACGACGTCGTCGACACCATCAAGCTCAAGCCAGCGGCCGGGCTTGTCGACAGTCTCGGCGCTCAGCACACCCTCGTGACGGCTATTGCCGATCTAGTCGACAACTCTCTCGATGCCTCGGCTGATCGCATCTCGATTCGTCTACTCACCGCCGATGACGCCCTGGTCCAGGTAGAGGTGGTCGACAACGGGAAAGGAATGGACGAGAGCATCATCGACAAGGCGATGACGCTCGGCCACCGACGCGAGTACGGCGCCAACGACCTCGGTCACTTCGGGGTCGGAATGAAGGCTGCATCGTTCAGCCACAGCGACGTTCTGACGGTCTGGTCGTCGATGGCCGGCGAGACACCCGTGGGTCGCCGCATTCGGCGAGCCGATTTCTCGAAGGACTTCTCGTGCGAGCGCCTGTCGGTGAGAGCTGCGACGTCGGCGCGGCAACGACGCAAGAAGGTGGTGGGTTCGACATTTGGCACCACAATCGTATGGACGTCCATACGCGCCACGTATCGTGGGGCGAACACCGACGAGGCGCGCACGTGGATGGCGAATGCCGAGCGCGAGCTGCGCTCCCATCTGGGTGTGACCTTCCACCGCTTGATCGAGAAGAACGCCCTGACTATCGACATCCTCGTCGATGAAGCGAAGTACGCCGACGAGGGCATCAGTACGCCGGTGAAGTCGATCGACCCCTTCGGGTATGCGCAGACTGGGCGTCCGGGCTATCCCAAGAAGATCGTGGCCAAGTCCAGCGCCAAGTCCGGCGCCCCGTCGTTCGAGCTCACCTGCCATATCTGGCCGCCTAAAACGGACATCCCAGGCTTCCGGATCTTCGGCACGTCAGGGGAAGCGTTCCAAGGCTTCTACGTTTACCGTGCCGATCGGCTGCTGCAGGTGGGTGGTTGGTCCGACGTCGCGAACCGTTCCACCAAGCGCCAGCTCGCGCGCGTCGTTCTCGATGACGCGGACGCCATCGGCCCGTTCCTGACGATGAACCCGGAGAAGTCCGGTCTGCGCTTCGAACCTGCGTTCAAGGATGCCCTTGCCAGTGCCGTAGCAGCTGATGGTACGACCTTCGACGCTTTCCTTGCCGACGCCGAATCCACGTATGTCGAAGGCAATCGACGGAAGAGCAGACGACAGCCGGTCATCACCCCGGATCGCGGATTCGCTCCCGGGATTCGCAGTGTCGTCAAGAGCGAGCTTCCCCTGAAGCGGGGCGAGACTCTCAAAATCCAGTGGAAGCGTTTGCCGAAGGGCGAGTTCATCGACGTCGACTTCGGCGGCAAGGTGCTGTGGCTCAACCAACGCTACCGGCAACTCTTCGCGCCGAGTGGCGGCAGCCTTAACGACGCACCGCTGGTCAAGTCTCTGCTGTTCCTACTCACTCACCATGTCTTCGAAGGCGCACATCTCGGTCCCAAGGACAAGGACAACATCGCACTCTGGCGCGCGGTTCTCGGCGCCGCGGTCGAGTTGGAGGAAGCGATGCGCGGAAACAGCGAATAGATCCCTCGTGGTGCGCTGCTGGAAATCGTCATAGGACGCCGGCGGCGTCCGAACCCGTCCCATCTTCACGCCGGCCCCAGGAGAACGAATGACAACAACGCTTCCCACCGACCAGGATCTCGCCAACGCGCTTCGCAACCTTCTTCAAGGGTTCGCCAATCAGAAGCCCCGGCCGCTTTTGCCTGCACTGCAAGCCTTCTCGGGTGTGGACGCTACGGAGGCCGACCTCGTCCGTTTCCTCGAGCAAGCCCCGACCGACAGCAATTCACTGATCGCTCTGCGGCTGGCGTTCGCGAAATGGGATGCCAGCTCCGAATTCACGTTGGCGGGACCTGACGGGACGGAGACTGGAAGGGGAACGATTGCCCGCCGGAAGGCCGTCGTTTCCGCTCTCGGGTTGTCGACAGCATTCGAGGAGTTCCTACGTACAGTCGTCCCGGTCCATCGGGACGGCACTATCGTTATTTCACGAGAGTTCGAACCGTGGTACGAGGAGGCTCGCCCGCGACGAAGCAACCTCTATTGGACTAACTACGAAAACTACCTCGCCGAGGTGAAGGGGTGGGAATCCCAGTCCATCACGGATCTGGACCGGAGCACGAACTCGATCATTGAGCGTCTCACCGACCCGACGCGCACCGAGATCAAGCAGACGAAGGGTCTCGTGGTCGGCTACGTCCAGAGCGGCAAGACCGCCAACTTCACCGGCGTCATCGCTAAGGCAATCGACGCGGGGTACCGGCTCGTCGTCGTTATGACGGGCACCATCGAAATCCTTCGCGCCCAAACCCAGCGGCGGATCGACATGGAGCTCATGGGTGTCGAGAATGTACTCGCTGGACAGAATCCGAACGACCCCGAGGTCGCGAAGGGGCTCGACTACCAGCAGGACGAGGATTGGCTTGCGAACCGGTTCGTGCGGCACACCGATACCGCGCTCGACCAGCCCGGTGTCGCCCGCATCCGGCGGGTCACCACCCACCGCTCCGACTACAAAAGCCTGCCCCAGGGGATGTCGCAGCTGCGCTACGAACGGCACAACAAGACAAAACCGCTCAATGCCCCGGAGAATCTCTTCCACACCGACGCCTACGTCGTTGTGGTGAAGAAGAATTCGGCACCCCTAAAGAAGCTCATCAAGGACCTCAAGCCGCTCCAGTCGATGCTGAGCGAACTGCCGGCGCTGATCATCGACGACGAGTCCGATCTGGCCTCGGTCAACACCAAGGACCCGAAGAAGTCCAAGGCACGCACAACGATCAACAAGCTCATCACCGAGATGATCAGCATCGTCCCCCGCGCGCAGTACGTAGGGTACACAGCAACGCCCTTCGCGAACGTCTTCATCGACCCCGATGACGAGAGCGACCTCTTCCCCTCGGACTTCGTGCTCTCGCTCGATCCACCCAGCGACTACATGGGAGTTCAGAAGTTCCACGACGTCGATGCTGACTGGGAGAACGTCGAGAAGTCCGTCGCTACGTCGAACGAACTGGCCCACGTGCGCCGCCTCGAAGGCGATCCCGACTCCGACCAGGACCGACGCAAGGCTGAGCTGCGTGAGGCACTCGACGCCTGGGTCCTCAGTGGAGCGATCAAGAAGTACCGCGAGGCCAAGCACGCGACCACTGGAGCGAAGGCCGGCAAGAAGGTCTACCGTCACCACACGATGCTCGTCCACGAGGAGACCGGTAACGTCGCCCACTACGAAGCTGCCGTACTCGTCCGGTCGCTGTGGAACACCGGCAAGTTCACATCGGGCGAGGGACTCACCCGGCTGCGCGGACTGTTCGACAAGGATTTCCTCCCCGTGATGCGGGGTCGCGCCGACGGCGCCGTCCCTGCAAGCTTCGACGAGGTCAAGCCTTTCGTCGCGACGGCGTACGCGGAGATGACGAGCGGAGGCAACGACCCGGTTCTCATCGTCAACTCGGACAAGAATGTTCAGGACCAGCAGCAAGCCCTCGACTTCGACGCCGGCAAAGTGTGGCGCATCCTGGTCGGCGGCACCAAGCTGAGCCGCGGATTCACCGTCGAGGGGCTCACCGTCTCCTACTTCCGCCGCAAGGCCGGTCAGGCCGACACCCTGATGCAGGCGGGCCGGTGGTTCGGCTTCCGCGAGGGCTACCGCGACCTCGTGCGTCTCTACATCCGGCGTGACGACCGAGCGGATCTGTACGAGGCGTTCGAGGCGCTACTGCTGGACGAAGAGGCCTTCCGCGAGGAACTCGGGAAGTACGCGGGGCTCGACGAAGATGGCAAGCCCATCGTCGAGCCGCGGCAGATCCCGCCGCTCGTCAGCCAGCACCTGCCGTGGTTGAAGCCCACCGCGCGCAACAAGATGTTCAATGCCGTGGTTACCTCGCGCGCTTCGGTTGGAACCTTCCACCAGCTGTCGTCCATTCCTGCGCGGGCAGAAAAGGCCGCGAATCAGGCGAACCTGAACAAGGTGATCATCCCGCTGCTGGCACGAGCAACGCAGGAGACCGTGCTTCCGTACACCGACAACGGAACAAGCCGGACGCAGCCGGCCCGAGTCGGCAGCATCTCGGCATCCGAATTCCTAACATATTTCGACCAGTTGACCTGGCACGACGACTACCAGAGCGTTATCAAACCTCTCCGAGCCTTCATCGCCACGGCAACGGAGAAATCGCGGATCGAGGATTGGGCGATCGTATGGCCGCAGCGCCATACTCCCGGCCGCATGCTCCACATCCAGGAGCTCGGAGTCGATGCCCCGATCTTCAAGCGCGCACGCCGCGCCGCGCCCCGTATCGACTTCACCGGCGAGAGCAAGAGGAACATTCTCGCGGCGGAGGCGATCCCGGAGGGGAAGGATGTGGCGCCGCTCGGCAAGAGCGACAAGCGCGGCGTCGTCGTCATCTCGCTCGTGGCCGATGTGGCCGACGACGACGAGAAGATGCAGGTGGCTCGTGAGGACATCGTCGGAATGCTCTCGCTGCGTGTCCCCGACCGGTCCGTGCGCAGTAAGCGCGACCTCATCCAGTACACGGTCATCGCTCCCGACCGCGCAGACCAGGTTGCGGTCGACGCGTAGGGGCCCTGGCCTGTGGGCTACCGAGCCGCCCGGGTGGGTGGCACCACCCGGGCGACTCGCGTGCCCGGACCTTTGCGGCTGACCGAATTGATAGAGTCTGGCGACGTGAACGCGACCGCCGTCGGCCGCGGGGGATCCAGATCGACAACGGGGCGGTGACGTGGCACAACGCGGTGAGATGGCCGGGCGCAGTGACCGGTGGATCGAGGTGTCGAAGTCGGCGTTCGCCCACGAGACCGAGGGCCTGAGCTTCCTCCGCGACGTCGTGCCGGACGCCTCCCCGTACCGGGCGTGGACGAACTTCGAGTTCATGGACAACCACGGCCTGTGGCACGAGGTCGATGCGCTGGTCCTGGGCCGGCGCCGCCTGCACCTGATCGAACTCAAACACTTCCAGGGCCGGCTCGGCGGCACCGAGACCAACTGGGTCCGGCAGCTGCCGAGTGGGAAGGTCCGTACCCAGCGGTCCCCGCTGCTGCTCACCCGCCGCAAGGCGCAGCGGCTGGCGACCCGGATCGAGGAGGAGGCCCGCAAGGTCGCGATCGAGCACGGGCTCAACCCGGAGAAGGTGCGCCGGGCGCTGCCGTTCGTGCAGGAATCGGTGTTCCTCCACGCCGAGGGGTTCACCGTCGACATGCCGGAGTTGGCCAAGTCCGGTCTGTTCGGACTCGACGGCGACGAGGCCCGCTCAAACCTGCCCGGCATCTCCACCCGGATCCTCGAGCCCCCGACGGAGGGCCGCCGGGTCGACGAGGATCTCAGTGTCATCGTCGCGCTGGCACTGAAGAATCTCGGCGTCGCGCGCCGTACCGAACGAGTGGCCGGTTCGTGGACGATCTCCGGCGCGCCGATCGCGTCGGGCGACGACTGGCAGGAGTGGCCGGCCAAGCACAAGGGCACCGACGAGCAGGCCCGGGCCCGCATCGTCTCCTGTCGGCCGGGTACCCCGACGCACGCGCGTGCGGCCGCGCACCGGAAGATGCAGCGCGAGTACACGCTGTTGTCGTCCCTGCGGCACGAGTCGATCGTCGCGCCCCGGGATCTGGTGCAGGACGACGACGGTAACACCGTCCTCGTCTATCCGGAGACCCCCGGCTACGAGCCGCTCGATCTGGCGTTGGCGACGCGCACCCTCACCGCCGAGCAGCAGCTGACGGTGCTGACGCGGGTCGCGGACGCACTCGCGTATGCGCACCGCAATCACGTCGCGCATCGTGGTCTCGGCCCGTCGACGGTGCTGATCCACACCGAACGCCTCGACGCGGGCCGGGTCGAGGTGCGGCTGGTGGACTGGTCGTGGGCGGGACGCATCCACGACGGCGGTACCCGGTCGGCGACGATGCTCGGCACGGCGGTAACCGCGACCGGCGGGGCCGCCGCGGACGAGGTGTACCAGGCGCCGGAGGACCGGTGGGCACCGGATTCCGACCGCATCGCCCTGGACGTGTTCTCGTTGGGCGCGCTCGCGTACTTCCTGCTCTCGGGCGGGCAGAACCCGGCCCGCGACCGGGCCGCACTGCTCGAGCGGCTGCGGCTCGAGCAGGGCCTGGATCTGGCGGCGGCGACGGGCCGCTTCGTCGATGAGCAGCTGCGCGAGTTGGTGCTGCGGGCCACGAACCCGTCGGTATCCAAGCGCGTCGGCACCGACACGAAGACGGGCCGGCCGACGTTCGGTGCGCAGCAGTTCGCGGCCGCCCTGGACGACTACCGCCGCGCGCAGGCCCCCGCGTCGGCGAGCCCCGAGGTTGACCCGCTGAACCCGCCGACGGGTGCGTTGCTGGGCGATCGGTTCGAGGTGCTGCAGGTCCTCGGTTCGGGGTCGACGGCCCGTGGCATCCTGGTCGCCGATCACGAGCACGACGAGCGGACGCGGGTGCTCAAGGTCGGCCTCGACGACACCGCGACGCCCCGGCTCCAGGAGGAAGCCGAGGTGCTGACGGCGCTGGCGCAGCAGCAGCCGCCGGTGCCCGGGGTAGTGGAGCTGATCGAGGGTCCGCTGCACCTCGGGCACCGCACGGCGCTGCTGTTGACCAACTGCGGGGAGCAGACCCTCGCCGACGTGGTCCGCTACACCCCGCTCGGGGAGGCACAGCTCAAGACGTGGGGCCTGGGCCTGCTGGACGCGGTGGTGGCGCTGGACGCGGCCGGCATCACGCACCGCGACATCAAGCCGTCGAACCTCGGCTTGTCCCGGCCGGACGGCAAGCGCTCGGCGAAAGCGCGACTCGCGCTGTTCGACTTCTCCCTCTCCCGCGCCCCGGTGGACCAGCTCGATGCCGGCACTCCCCCGTACCGGGATCCGTTCCTGGGTACCGGGATCCGCAGCGCCTACGATTCGGCGGCCGAACGCTATTCGGCGGCGGTGGTGCTGTACGAGATGGCGACCGCGAGCACCCCGGTGTACGGCGACGGAGTGAGCGACCCGCGGGTGCTGTCGGACGATGTCGCGGTGTCGGCGGAGGATTTCGGTGGCTTCTCGCGTAGCCGCGCGGAAGCGCTCGCCAGCTTCTTCCTCACTGCCTTGGCCCGCAACGTGCGGGACCGGTTCGACACGGCGGCCGCGATGCGCGCCGCGTGGGCGGCGGTGTTCGCGGCGAAGACAGTGGCTGCCGGCCCGGTGATCGAGGTCGACGCGACGACGACCGTGCAGTCGACTTCCACGGTGGACGTGGAGGTGGCAACGCCGGCCGCACCCACCTACCGCTCGCTGCAGGTGCTGGCGACGGAGTTCGCGCGGGCGGCGGCGACGAAGCCGTCGGCGATCCGCCGACAGGTGGTGGAGCTGCTGCTGGGCACCCACGAGGCCGCACCGGACGACCCGTTCGTGACGTATCAGGTGTTGGCGCCGCTGGCCGGAGTGACGCCGGGCCGCATCGCGCAGATCTTCGGCGAGCTGCGGGACCTGTGGGCGAAGAACCCCCAGCTGGCGGCGACGGTGGACCTGCTGCACCAGCAGGGGCTGACGCTGCTCGAATCGCTCGGTGGCGCAAGCACTCCCGAGCTACTGGCCCGCGAACTGGCGGGCGCACTGGACACCGACGGACTGGCGGGCACCCAGCGGACCGCGCTGGGTGTGCTGCGGCTGGTGCTCGCATCCGCCCCGCCGGTCCCCGAACCGGAGCCCGGCACGGACGCCTCGGATGAGCAGGACACGAGTCTGCAGCTGGTGCGACGCCAGTCGACGGGCACCGTGGCGATGATCGCCACCAGCCCGCGGTTCCGCCCCCTGCCCGCCGCGTTGGCGCGTGCCGCAGAAGACCTGGTCGCGGACGCGCAAGCGCAGGGCACGGCTCTGGCTGTTCCGGCAGAGACGGATCGTCCGCTGCGGGCGGCCGCCGCGGCAGCGCTCGATGTCGCTCCGGACCAGGTGGAGATCCCCGGGTACGTGCTGCTGCGGATCGCCGCGGCGTCGTCCGGATCGGTGACGTTGTCGGCGCGCGACGAGTTGCACGCCCGCGCGCTGCCGATCCGGGACGCCCTCGCCCTGCTGCTGCAGGGGCTGTCGACGTCGGACTCGTTCGGCCGAGCGGAGCTGGAATCGCGTGTCGCGGCCCGGTTCCCGACGCTGGCGAAGAAGCTCCCCCGCCGCCCCGAGCTCGATGCGCTCGTCGCCGCCGTAGTACCGGGGATGGTGTGGAGTGACGAGCGGGGACGCTACGAGTTCCGGGATGCGCCGCAACAGCTTTCGCATATCCCCACCCGACACACGCTCGCCGGTTCGCCGGCCGTCGCTACCGGCGCGGGCACCGACATCGAGCTGCTGCTGCACGCGAGCATTGGAGAGCGCACGTTCCGGGCGCTCGGGGTGCCGTTGGGCGCCTCGGATCAGGTGGCGGACGCGTTGGTGGAGCGGTTCGGCGCGACCCGGGTGGATGTGACGGACGTGCTGCTGGGCGAGATGCGTTCGCAGGCCACTATGAACGGGATTTCGTGGGACGCGATCCTCGCAGCAGACTCCGGTGCTGCCACGGACCGTGAGCACCTGAAGAGCTTTATTGAGCGGTCAATCCCGGTTGTCGTAGATGCGGTCAATTCGGCAACGGGTCCGGTAGTTCTGACCGATCTTTCGACCCTCGCCGCGTACGGACTGCTCAACACCTTCGTCGTCCGGTGGGCGGACGTAACGAACCCTCCGCTCCACGCGGTATGGGCGCTAATCCCGCAGCCCGATGAATCGGGGGGCCGGCCGGGCGCACGTGTGGACGGCACCGCGCTGACACGCACTAGCCCGGAACAGTTCGTGCAGGTGGACCGGTTCGGTCTGCAGGCGCTGCTGACCAGTCGGAACACAGAGCAGAAGACCACGATGAAGGAGCATGTCTGATGGCGTTGGCCACGATCTCGGGAGCCGCGCTCAAGGATGCACTGAAGCCGCAGTTGACGCTGCTGGTGGACGACATGCGCGCCAAGCTGACCGCCGACCCCGCCGAGTTGGAGCGCTGGCGCGCGACGCACCGTAATGCTGTCGCCGAGCAGCGGACCGCGGTGTCGTGGACCGACTGGTCCGAGGATCAGCTCACCCAGGCCGCCGTCGGCTGGCTGCTCACCTCGGTGTTCGTGCGCTTCTGTGAGGACAATCTACTGCTCGGCGACACCGCCGTGTGGATCACCCACCCCGATCCGATGCTCCGGCAGCGCGCCATCGATGCCGAGCAGGCGTTCTACCGCAGCGACACCAACCACTCCTATCGCGAATGGCTTGAGGAGTCCTTCGACGCGCTGCAGAAGTTCCCCGCAACGCAGTCGCTGGTGGACGAGCATGCGGCGCTGAACATCATCGCGCCGAGCTCCGACGCGGTGCATCAGGTGCTGTCGTTCTGGCGGCAGGTCGACGACACCGGGGAGCTGGTGTGGACGTTCCGCGATCCCGAGCTGTCCACCCGGTTCCTGGGTGACCTGTACCAGGATCTGTCCGACTTCGCGAAGAAGAAGTACGCACTGCTGCAGACGCCGGAGTTCGTCGAGGAGTTCATCCTCGACCAAACGCTCGAACCTGCGCTCAAGGATCGGCCGCTGGAGGGGTTCAAGGTCATCGACCCGACGTGCGGGTCCGGGCACTTCCTGCTCGGCGCCTTCGCGCGGCTGGTGGATCGGTGGCATCGGGAAGCGCCGGGGCTGGACCTACGGACGCGGGTCGACAACGCACTGTCTTCGGTCTATGGCGTGGACCTGAATCCGTTCGCGGTGGCGATCGCGAAGTTCCGGTTGATCGTCGCAGCGTTGAAGGCGTCCGGGGAAACGACTTTGGTGAACGCGCCGAAGTTCACTTTGAATCTCGCCAATGGGGACTCGCTGCTCCACGGAGCGGAGCAGGGTGGGGCGACAGCCCTCGACTTTGGTGACCTGTCCTTCGACAAGGACGCCGTAGTGTCGGGGTTCGCTTACTCGACCGAAGACGTAGCGCTGCTGCGCAAGATTCTCGCGCCGGGCCAGTACGACGTGGTAGTCGGGAATCCGCCATACATTGTCGTCGGCGACAAGGCACTCAACGCGCGATACCGCGAGATCTACCGCTACTGCAAGGGAACTTATGCCCTGACTGTTCCTTTCATGGAAAAGTTCTTTTATCTCGCCAGTAAGGGAGATAGGGCTGGTTGGGTTGGTCAGATCACGTCGAACTCTTTCATGAAGCGAGGGTTCGGCGCTCCCTTGATCGAAGAGTTTTTGTCGCGGATGGATCTACGTCTCGTTGCCGATACATCAGGTGCTTACATCCCAGGGCACGGCACACCCACAGTAATTATTGCCGGCCGAAACCACCGTGCGGTTCATACGACAGTCCGTGCGATTCTCGGCATCCAAGGTGAACCAGGTGCACCTGATGATCCCTCAAAGGGCAAAGTGTGGCGCTCGATCGTGGACCACGTAGATGAACCAGGCTTCGAAGATCCTTGGATCTCAGTCGAAGACTTGAATCGTGATTTGCTCGGAAAACACCCGTGGAGCCTCAGCGGGGGCGGGGCGGTTGAGACTCAGCGCGCAATTCAGGACGCGACGACATCTGTCCTGAATGACCATATCGAAGGCCCGATCGGTCGTGCAATCCGAGCTGGATCAGACGACGCATTTATTCGCCCCCGCCTTGGCATCCGGATCACACCGAGCGACCCCTTCAGGGAGCTCATCCTGGGCGAAGAAGTACGAGATTGGGGCGCGCGACCGGCGAATCTGATTTTCTACCCATACCGTTATGGTACTTCCGAGATTGACGTCCAGGCACCCCCCAAATCTCTGTGGCCATACCGGCGCACGCTGGAAGAGCGGCGCACTTTTCAGGGGAACATGGCCGACGCCGGTCTCAAATGGTGGGCTTACATGCAGCATACTTCTTCAGGTTATCGAACCCCGCTGTCTATCTGCTTTGCAAACATCGGCACACACAACCATTTCGAACTTGAAAGAGGGGGGCGAATCTTCAGCTCCCACGCGCCGGTGATCAAGTTGCGGGAGGGCACCTCCGAGGACGATCACCTGCGACTCCTGGGCACCCTCAACAGTTCGACCGCTTGCTTCTGGCTCAAGCAGAACAGCCAAAGCAAGGGCAACGCGACTGCTGCAAGCGGCATGCCCGACCAGCCGTGGTCGTGGAACTGGGAGTTCACCGGGACGACCCTGCAAGACTTCCCTCTGCCCCCCCGCGATGTCCTGGAGCGCGCACGCAGACTCGACCAACTCGCCCAGCAACTTTCCGCAGTCGAGCCCGCAAATGCCCTTACAGGTGACGGCTCTATCCACAGCTCCATCAATGAGTCACGGCGCCAAAGCGCCTCCGTGCGTGGGTCGATGGTTACAGAGCAGGAGGAGCTCGATTGGGAGGTCTACTACAACTACAACCTTATCGATGAACGACTCTTTCTCGACGTAGGGCTCTCACCCGAAATCCACCCAGGCGAGCGTGCTTTCGAGATCGGATTGGCTCGCCAGCTCAACCTCGGCGAATCCAACACCAAGTGGTTCAGCCACCGCAATCACGGGCACGTACAGACCCTGGAAATTCCCACACACTGGCCAGCCGAATACCGGGAACTCGTCCAGAAGCGACTGGACACCATCGAGTCGAATCCCTTCATCCGCCTGCTGGAGCGCCCCGAGTACAAGCGCCGCTGGGCCGGCGACTCGTGGGATGTGAAACTGCAGAGGGCACTCAAGGATTGGCTGCTCGATCGACTCGAGGATCGGTCGCTGTGGTTCACCCCGCAGAGCACTCCACAGATGCTGTCGGTCGCCGAACTCGCCGGACGTATGGAGAAGGACCCCGAGTTCATCACCGCACTCGACCTGTGGGCCGGCAAGAAGGATGCGCCCGTCACCGAGACCCTCGTCAAACTCCTCGCCGACGAGGCAGTGCCGTACCTGGCGGCTATGCGCTACAAGGAAGCCGGTTTGCGGAAACGCGCGGAGTGGGAACGCGTGTGGGACCTGCAGCGCGACGAGGACGCCGGTCTGATCAAGGCCACCGACATCCCCGTGCCTCCGAAGTACACCAGCGCCGATTTCCTCAAGTCCTCGTACTGGTCCCATCGCGGCAAGCTGGATGTCCCGAAGGAACGGTTCATCTCCTATCCCGGCGCCGGCCGCGCCACCGACCCCACCCCACTGCTGGGGTGGGCCGGCTGGAACCACGCCCAGCAGTGCCTCGCGCTCGCGACGATCTACGCTCTTCGTGAGCAGGAGGGAACGGCCCTGTCGGAGTTGGTACCGGTCGTCGCCGGTATAGCGGAGGTGCTGCCGTGGGTCAAGCAATGGCATTCCGGCGTCGACCCGACCTTCGGGATAGACCTCGCCGACTACCTCGCCGGCCAGCTCAACGAGAAGGCGGCGGCCGTCGGCGTCGCCGTGCCCGATCTCGGCAACTGGCGTCCACCCAAGGCAACTCGCGGACGCAAAGCCAAGTCGCAGTGAGTGCATCCAGCTTCAGGCCAGCCGAGTCGGCGTCTGTATAGGCAATTACATGCAATTTCGGCAGACATTTACCGATTCCGTCCTCGCATACAGTTAAGCCAGAGGTGAGTCCATTGGGTTCAGCAGGTGCAGTAACTGCACGAGAAGCAGAGTTGGTCGACCGATTGGTATCGGCCGGTATCGAGAGTACGCAAGCACTAGTTACAATTATGATGTACACGCGAGGGCATGCGCGGCCGGAAATCGAAACGATTGACATAGTGCGACAGTATTCCGGACTATCCGCCCCAGGAATCGCAGAATCTGCACTTGCGAACGCTCGACGTCAAAACTGGCTGGAGGAAGTCTCTACAGGCTCAGTAGTGCTCCTCAGCTCGCCGCAAGACCTGCCTGCAATGCTGGCGTCATTCCTAGCCGACCCCGGATTTGAGCATGCACTGAAGGCGCAACGGGAACAGAATCAACCAACTGTAACAGTCCTCGGAGGAATGCACTCACCTGAAGTATATGAGTCATTCGGCCCGATCATTCAGAGCGCATCGGATGAAATCCTGCTTCCAATGATCAATACGACACCCAGGCTCGCGCAGGTGAAGGACCTTCAGGCAGCCGCGAGATCGGGCGTCGAGATTCGCGTCCTGCTTGCCACGCCACGCCTCGCCGCAAAAATTCGAGGCAATGCAATTAAGGCCGAGTCGGCAGATCGAATTCGAGCTTGGCAACAGAATGCAAAAGGCATCGACACATTTCGCATCAGAGTAACCAATCGCGAATCTGATCTGCGATTCGCCAGCAGCGCATGCGTCGACGGCCGAACGGTCCGAATTGATATTTTTAACCCATCCTCTCAGCGTAGCACGCAAGGCGTTATGGTCGAGGCGCGATCGGACACAAATTCAAATCTAGCGCTGGTATTCCAGCAGATTTTCAATGACGCTTGGCGCCGAGCTCACGCCGCAGGCCCGCTCGGGTATCCGATGAGCCTCCTTAAAAAATCATGGCTTCCATTGCTCACCATACTAGCTTTTGCCGCCGCGCTAGTATTTTCCGATCGGTCGTCAGTCATCGTCGCCTTCACTGGTGGCGTTGTCGCGGGGTTAGTCTCCAACTACCTTCCAAGAGTTCCAAATATCGTTTCGGAAATGTTGGATCGGCTAAGGCGATGACCGCAACCTGCGCCGCCTGCGATGACAGCCCGGCCAAATCAAGTCTTGACGAATGTCGAGGCGCATTCAGTCGGATAGGACTTTCCAAAATTCACTGGGAATGCTGGTCAGAATGCAATCTACACTGTAAATTCTGCTACCGCAGTGTCGATACTCCACTTACGTTCGACAATGCACTCCAGCTAATTGAAATTTCCAGGTACGCAGGTATCGATCGTTTTGTCTTCGCAGGAGGAGACCCTAGTCTTCGATCCGACCTTCCTGCGCTGATCGATTTCGCTACATCCATCGGCCTATCTGTTGAATTGCAATCAAACTTCCAGAAATTCAGCAAAGACTTGCAAGAACGCATCCTCGACGGGAAAGTGGCCCTAACCGGAATCTCGCTCGATGGCGGCACCGCCAACAAGCACGACAACTTCCGATCAACCCGAGGAAACTTCAAAGCGGTTATCAATGCATTGGATTTTCACGAACAAGCAGGCAGGCCGGCAATAGTCAGAACAATCGTAAGTCGCCAGAACTCAAATTGCATATCCGATATTGGGAAGCTACTGACGCCCTACAGGTGCATCACAAGGTGGTCTTTACTCGAATTTACTCCGATTGGCGATGGATTTACCAATCGGAATATCTACTCGATTTCCGCGACTGAATATGAGGAAATCGTCGCGTCCGCAATCGAATCGTACGAGGGCCTGGCCGAGGTCGACGTATTCCGTGCATCGGCGAAGCTCGGTACCTACGGCATGGTTACTCCCGCAGGGCTTTTGTACGGCGTAATATCACCGCCCAGCGATGGAAAATACCCTATTGTCGGATCGATGTTGGAGAGGCATCTCAACGACTTGGCCTCATCGCTGCCGTTCGATAGGCAGCAGCATCTCAGTCGCTACAGCACTCAGCTATTAGGAGGCGGAGTCTGATCGCCCGCCCGGAAAAATTCCCAACCGGTGATGTCGCCAAATGGGATCGGAACTAAGGCCGGAACGGTTCACACTAGGGTTCCCGCGACCAACTCCGCATAGATCGTGATCTGGATCGAACACACCTGCCAGCGCCGGCGCCGTCAAGGCTGCCTCGGCAAGCTCTTCACCGCATGGAGCGTGAGACCCTCAATCAGGCCGCACTCGCCGCCTGAACCCCTACACCCCGCGAGTCAACTGAACTCGGAGCAGTCCCCGGTGTGCGCAATCCGCCCCTCAGGACCCGGTTCGAGTTCAGTCCGACCGAGAACCGAACGCGATCGTGCGAGGTCCAGCTCTCGCATCAACAGGTCGACACGCCAGTTCTATTCAATCTTCTCCGGCACCACTATAGGCTACTAACGTCCGCGCTTCGTTCGCCGAAGTTCGGATTCGAATTGCAGATAATCGGCACCATCAAGCTGTCGCTTGAATACATCAATTTC
Source organism: Rhodococcus sp. SGAir0479 (assembly GCF_005484805.1). Classification (NCBI taxonomy): domain Bacteria; kingdom Bacillati; phylum Actinomycetota; class Actinomycetes; order Mycobacteriales; family Nocardiaceae; genus Rhodococcus; species Rhodococcus sp. SGAir0479. The sequence continues at coordinate 882,584 of NZ_CP039432.1, read as the reverse complement.
GCCCTCTATTTCGTTGAAATCCCGGCCGAAAGTGGGCTCTGAAATGACGAGTATGTGCACCAATCGCCCGATGGCGAGGATCAACCTCTTTGAGGCATTGATCTGCACGTAGTTCGGCGCCGCGGGCGGCCGATCCGCAGTGAATTCGTTCTCCTTGCGGCTTTTTAAGTGCCAAACCCACTGCCCGTGTGCGTTCTTGTTTCGTGCCGTAATAATATTTTTCAACTCATGGTTGAGAAGACCCTGGACTGTTGCACGACGGCGCTGCACGGCGGGAGTCAGACTAATCGATAGTTCTTGATGAAATTGAATTCCGTAGTGCCGATAGAACGCAAGATCGACAGCATGAAGCCAGCGGCCCTCTTGAGAATTTTGGTTCCAGATCGATTGCCGCTCACGCTCGTTGAACCCTAAAGGGTCCGAAACTATCTGACGGAGAAGCGCCTCCGCCATTATTCCAACTGAGACATGATGCCATATTCTCAGGGCTAGCGTTGCAGGATCGTCAGCTTCGCGGATGGCCCGTTTATGCAAGCGCTCAATTTGCAGGAACGACTTCTTGATTGCTCTCAGATTTTCTGAATGCTTTTCGAACTCAGGCGTCGTTGGGTATGACAAAGTAATCCTCTCCTGAACACCAGGCTACGCATCCGGTAGTACGTATCCTGGTGCCCAGGAGTCGAACCTGGTCTTGTAACGCAACATGTTGCGCCCCGCTACCGAGCTAGTACTACACCCGGCGACAAAGTACCCAATGACACGGCATCTGCGCAACTTCATCGGTCACGTCCCCCGATCATCAGCAGCTGCACGGCGCAGGCCTCAAGGAATCCAGTATCGACCCCCGCCTCCATTTCCTCGACTGGTCAACCAGAGTCGCATCGCGGTTCACCCCACCGCACATGGCACGATGGACCCACTAGAAGCCGACCATTTCGACACGCACCATCCCGCCAGACCCCTGCCCGAACGGAGTGCAGCACCCGATGTTTCCCGGCGCCACGTCCAGCAACGCACGCACGCTGCGGCAGACCTTCGACATCCCGGTCTCCCACGGCACCAACGACTACGTGCTGCGCCTCTCGGACTCGGTCGCCGCGGACCAGCTGGCCGCCACCGTCGATTCCTACGTCGTGACCCCCGCCATCGCGGAGGCGTTCGACCAGGCGCTGTCGGTGGTCGAGGAATCGCTGCGGACCGGCGAGAACAAGGCCGCCTACCTCAACGGCTCGTTCGGCTCCGGTAAGTCGCACTTCATGGCGGTGCTGCACGGCATCCTCGGGCACTCACCCACGGCCCTCTCCGTTCCGGAGCTGCAGCCGATCGTCGCAAAGCACCCCGCGATCAGCGGCGCGAACCTGCTGCGGCTGACGTTCCACTTCCTCGACTCGGCCTCGATCGAGTCCGCACTGTTCGAGCAGTACCTGCGCCAGATCAGCAGGTTGCATCTGGACACACTGCCCCCGGTGTTGCACTCCGCCGGCGGACTGTTCACCGATGCCGACAACCGGCGCGCCGAGGTCGGTGACGAAAAGTTCTTCGCCGCACTCAACGCCTCCGTGGGTGCGGCCGCCCCGTCCTCGGGCACCGTGAACTGGGCAGCCCTCGGCGCAACGGCCGGCACCTGGACCGCCGACACGTACGCCGCCGCGACCGCCCCCAACGCGGACGCCGCCGAACGTGCCCGGTTGCAGCAGGCACTGATCGCGTCCTACTTCACCAGCTACTCCCGCAACACCGACTGGCTGCCTCTCGAGGACGGCCTGGCGGTGATCGCCGATCACGCCAAGTCACTCGGCTACGACGGCGTCGTGCTGATGCTCGACGAGCTGGTGCTGTGGCTCACCTTCCTCATCACCGAACGCGAGAGGTTCAACGCCGAGGTCCAGAAGATCACCAAGCTCGTCGAGACCAGCCGCGGGCGTCTCGCCGTCCCGATCACCTCGTTCATCGCCCGCCAGCACGACCTGTCCCGGTGGGTCGCCACCGGCTCGGACTCCGGCGCCACCCAGCAGGCCGTCGAACAGGCCTTCGCCCACCAGGCCGGCCGATTCGGCAACGTCACACTCGGTGACGAGAACCTGCCGTTCATCGCCAAGAAGCGCCTCCTCCAGCCGATTGACGGCGAGGCGCAGGCCGCCCTGGACGCCGCGTTCGCCCGCCTCGACCGCAACCCCGGCGTGTGGGACGTCCTCCTCGACGGCGTCAACACCGACGACCAGCATCGCGGCTCCGATGCCGACGACTTCAAGCTCACCTACCCGTTCTCGCCCGCCCTCATCGCGACCCTGCGCGCCCTGTCCGGACAGATGCAGCGGGAGCGGACCGCGCTCAAGGTGATGCAGCAGATGCTGCAGGACTGCGCCGACCGGCTCACCGTCGACCACGTGATCCCGGTCGGCGAAGCCTTCGACTACATCATCGACAGCGCCAACTCCACCCCCATCAACGACGCCGCCGCGCAGACGTTCAAGACCGCGCGCACTCTGTGGACCGAGAAGCTGCGTCCGCTGCTCTTCCGCACCGCCGGAGTGGACGAGTCGACCTCCGACGCCGACGTGCCGCCGGGTCTGCGGGCCGACATCCGCATCGCCAAGACCCTGCTGATGTCCGCGGTGGCCCCGAACGTGCCCGCGCTCAAGCAGATCGACGCCAGCCGGCTCGCCTCCCTCAACCACGGCAGTGTCGTCTCCCTGATCCCCGGCGACCAGGTGGGCCAGATCACCAACAAGGTCAAGCAGTGGGCGGCCGAGATCCCGGAACTGTCGGTGACCTCGGACGCAAACCCGATCATCTCGGTCACACTCGAATCCGTCGACTACGAGCGGATCATCACCCGGGCGCAGGGCGAGGACACCGACGGCCGCCGCCGCGAGCTGATGCGCTCGCTGCTCAGCGAGCACTTCGGTGTCCTCGGCGCCGAACGCACCCTCGACGACGCGCTGCTGCGCACCGTGATCTGGCGCGGCACCGAACGCCCGATCGAGGTGGTGTTCGGCAACGTCCGCGACCGCGGTTACCTCTCCGACGACCGGTTCCGCCCGGCCACGCCGGGCGCGCTGCGGCTCATCGTCGACCTGCCGTTCGACGAGCCCGGCCACACCATCACCGAGGACCACGACCGCATCGACGAGCTGCTGCGCACCGGCCAGGACCGGTTCACCGTGGCGTGGCTGCCGAACTTCTTCCCGGACAAGGTGGTCCGCCAGCTGGGCCGTCTCGTCGTCCTCAACTACGTGCTCACCGGCGACCGGTGGGCCACCTACGCCAACGAACTTCCCGAGGGTGACAAGATCGCCGCCCGCACCATCCTCGAACAGCAGCAGTCGCAGGTGCGGGGACAGCTCGGCAACGCCATCCAGGTCGCCTACGGCACCGCGAGCGGCGCCAAGTTCCCCGAGGGGCAGCCACCGCTGCGGTCCCTGCACGCCGGCTTCGTCGCCCAGCCGCCGATCGGGAACACGCTCGGTGAGGCCGTCGACCGACTGATCGGGGACGCGTTCGACGCCCTCTACCCCGACCACCCCGACTTCACACCGGCCGACAAGTTGATCACACGGCGCGACCTCAACACCGTGCTCGCGCGCCTGCGGGAGGCGCAGTCCCAGTCCGACGGCCGCATCGCCCTCGAGGCCGGCGCCCGCGGCGACCGCGACCTCGCCCGCCGCGTCGTCGAACCGCTCGGTCTGGCGAAGGTCAACGAAACGCACCTGATCTTCGGTCCCGAACAGTTCACCGCCTGGCAGACCCGGATCACCCAGGAACTCGCACGCCTGTCGATCGACGAGCAGGGCGACGTCGACATCGACGAGCTGCGCACCGCGATCATCGCCAGCGGCCCCAAGCGCGGCCTCACTGCCGACATGGTGGACCTGATCGCCGCCGCGTGGGCATCCCAGACCAAGCGATCCTGGTTCCTGCACTCGTCACCGACCGCCGAGGCGCTGATCGGCGACTTCCGCCGCGGCACCGCGCTGCGCCTCGAGCCGCTGCCCGAGCGTCAGGTGTGGTCCGACGCCGTCCGCCGCTGGACCGCGTGGACGGGGCAGAACGTCAACGACTACCTCACCGCGACCAACCTCGCCGCCTTCGCCGAGCAGGTCCGCGAGTACGCGCGCTCCACCTTCACCGGACGCGGCCAGTTCGTGAACGCGATCGGGCAGGCGTACCAGTACTTCGCGCTCGACCCCGAGCACGGCCGCTACGCGCTCGCCCAGGATCTGCAGCAGCTGTTCGAGACCCGGTTCGCTCACGTCACCAACCTCGACCTCGTGGCCGCGATCGCGGACGTCGAGTTGCGTGGCAACGACATCGAGGCCGGCAAGTCCCTCGCCTCCGCGGCCGCGGTGGAGCAGGCGCTGCTTCGCTACCCACTGACCCGATGGGACGTGCTGCGCAGCGCCGCGACCGGCACCGACGAGCGGGCCGTCCAGGCCAAAGCCATCCTCGCCGAGCTCGCGAAGGCCGTGCAGGCGCAGGAGTTTGCCCAGTCACTGCCAGCCGCGCTCACGAACGCCGACCGCGCCCGCGACGCCTGGCTCGAGGCCGGCGTGAGTCGGCAGCCGGCCCCGGTTCCCGTGCAGCCCGTCGTCATGCCGCCGGCCAACCCGAACATCGTCGAACTCGACCCGCCGGCGCCCGTCGTCGACGACGTGGCCACCCAGTCGTTCACGGTCCGCGGCCGGGGCGCCACCTCCGCCGTCGAGGAGCGGCTGCGCACCCTGCTGGCGCAGTACCCGGACGACGAATTCACCGTCACCATCACCCGGGTGCAGCGGTGACCGCCACGACGAGTCTGCCCGAGGCCGATCTGCCCGGCATCCGCACGCTGATCGGTCAACTCCGTGCCAAGGGCCATCGGCGGGGGACGCTCGCCGTCGCCGCGGCCCCGACGTGGTCCGGCCCCGACACGGTCGAACTCGACGGCGCCCGCGTCCGTATCCGCACGGCACCGAGCGTGCTCGCGATCCGGGACGCGCTCACCGAGCGGTCCCGCTGCGACTGGGTCGTCGTGCTCACCGATCGGGAGGCCGCCGAGCTCCCTGTGGGAGTCCTCGACCATCTCACCGCCGGGCGCCTGTCCAACCTCGACCCCTGGCCCGCCCTGCGGGACCTGTTCAAGGCGAGTAAGCAGGAATTCAACCTGCTGTCGCTCGACAACGAGGCCGCCCGCTCCGCACTGCGCGAGCTCGACGAGACCGTGCCGCCGGCACCGGGCGGTGTGCTCACCGGCGACCATCTGTTCGGTGCTCTCGCCGACCGCAACTTCGGGTTGACGTCCGCGGACTTCACGCCCCATCGTGTCGCGCTCTGGTCGACCGACACCGCCCGCACCGCCCGGTTCACGGCCTGGCAGTCCCGCACCGCCCCCTCGCTGCTCGACCAGTTCTACGCCTGGCTCGAGCGCAAGCTCGGGCCGCTCGGGCGGGCCATCACCCTGGTGTGGCGAGCGTGCGGACCCGAGCAGCTGGTGCCACTGGGCCTCGTCGCCGCCCTCGTCGACGATTCCGCCGCCGCGGCCGCGGTCTTCCCGGCGCACGCCGACGTCACCGTCCGGGTCCGCACCCTCCTCGAGGTCGAGCTCGGGCACCGGAGCCTCACCGAAACCCAGCTCGCGGCCTGGGGCAACACCGCCACCCTCGCCATCGCGAGCAGCGACGGCCCCGACGCCGCCCTCCGCCGCGCCGAGGATCTCGTCACCCGCCTGCAGGCCACCGCACTCGTGGGACGCTCCGACGTGTTGCCGTCCGCGCTGGCGCCGCGGATCGCGCGGTTCGCCGCGGCCCTCGACTCCGCCGAGCAGAAGTCCGACACAGCCGAGCTGGCCGCGGTCGAGAACGCATGGGCCGACGTCACCGCGCACCGGTCGGCGCGCGTCGACTCGCCCGATTCGCCCCGCGATGTGCGGGTGGGCGCCGCGGCGCTGCGTCTGCTGCGATGGACGCGCCGCCCGGCCGCGACGCCGACGAATCTCGCCGACTGGCTCCTGCTCTACCGGTCCGATCTGTCGTGGGTGGACGGGGCCGTCGATCAGGCGTTCATCGGCGCCGACGACCCCGTACTGGCATCCGTCGTGTATCGGGTCGTCTCGGCAGTGCGCGGCCGCCGCGCCGAACACGATCGCGCGTTCGCCGGGCTGCTGGCGTCCGCGGGTACCCATCGCACGACCGGACCGGGCGCTCCCACCTATGTCGAGGACCTTCTCGATCGGGTCGTCAAACCGCTGACCGCCCGCCCGCACGGCGCGCTCCGGGACGCGCGTCCCTCCCCCGTGCTGCTCGTCGTCGCCGACGGCATGAGTGCCTCCGCCGCCAACGAGGTCGTCGCAGACGCGTTGCGGCGCAATCGACCTCAATGGCTCGAATACCTTCCGCAGGACCGGGAGCCGGTCACGGTCGCGGTGGCCGCGCTGCCGACCGTCACCGAGTTCTCCCGCTGCTCCCTACTCTCCGGCGTCCTGGCGCGCGGCGGGCAGACCCAGGAGCGGGACGGCTTCTCCGCGTGGCTGGCCGGTCACGGTCTGCGCGGTCAGGGACAGGTGCTCTTCCACAAGGCGGATCTCGAATCCGTGAGCCGCGGTAGCGCGTTGGCAGTCGAGGTGCGGGCCGCCATCGACGACACCGACCGGCGTCCGGTCGTCGCGTGCGTCCTCAACGACATCGACGACGCCCTCGACCGCTCCGATCCGATCGGCACCGTGTGGAGGATCGACCGGTTCAAGCGGCTCGACGCGCTGATGTCCGCCGCCGCGGCCGTCGGTCGCACCGTCGTCCTGGTCTCCGATCACGGGCACGTCGTCGAGCGCCGCGAACGCCCCAGTGTGCAGCGCGGCGAACAGATCTCCGCGCGCTATCGACCGGCGGCCGGTGTCGATCCGTCGACCGTGCCGGCCGACGAAGTGTTGGTCGAGGGTCCTCGCGTGCTCACCGACGACCACCGCGCCGTGCTGGCCGTGGACGAACAGCTGCGATACACCGGGCTCAAGGCCGGCTACCACGGCGGCGCCACCCTCGCGGAGGTCGCGATCCCGGTGGCGGTCCTCGTGAACGGTGCCGCGCCGTCGCACCTGGGTCTCGTCGAAGCACCGGCGCCGCAGCCGGTGTGGTGGGAGCCGGCCCGCGTCGCCGCAGCGCCCCCGGCTTCCGCTCCGGCGACGCCGACGAAGCAGGTCCGGAAGCCGGCTGGCAAGGCGCCCGCCCAGGAGGAGTCGCTCTTCGACTTCGGTACACCCACCTCCGCCGAACCCACACCGGCAGGCCCGGTGGGGGGACGCGACCGGATCGCCGAATTGCTGGAGACCGACCTGTTCGCCCGCCAGTACAAGACCTACGGCCGCAAGATGAGTCGCGAGACCATCGCCGCGCTGCTGCGCGAGGCCGTCGACAGCGGCGGGGTGCTTCCGCTGTCCCGGGCCGCCCAGATCCTCGGGGTCAAGACGTTCCGCGCCGGACCGGCCCTCCAGGTGCTCGCGCAGGTGCTCAACACCGATGGAGTCGTGGTGCTGACGGTGACCGGTAGCGACGTCGATCTCGAGGCGGCCGCACTTTTCGAGCAGTTCGGGGTGGCGCCGTGAGTTCACTGTCCCCCGTCCGCCGGCGCGAGCTCCTGCAGTCGCTGCGGCAGGGCACCGTCCCCGACGGTAACCTCGACGCCCTCGCCGTCGGCATCGACCGGTTCGCCGCGACCATCGACGCCGACCTCGACGCCGTCGTCGCCGGCGGCTCGCTGTTCAAGGCGGTCCGTGGCGAGTACGGCTCCGGTAAGACGTTCTTCTCCCGCTGGGTGGAGCAACGCGCGATGCGGCGCGGACTCGCCGTCGCCGAGGTGCAGATCAGTGAGCTCGAGACCCCGCTGCACAAACTGGAGACCGTGTACCGCCGGACCATCGAGGAGCTGCGCACCTCGGCGTTCGCGAAGAGCGCGTTCCGGCCGGTGATCGACGCCTGGCTGTACGGCATCGAGGAGGACGCCGCCACCGCGGCCGGCGTCGACGAGGCGTCCGCCGCCCAGGTCGAGGAGCTGCTCGAACAGCGGCTGGCCTCGGTGGCGACCGCCACCCCCGTCTACCCGATGGTGCTGCGCGCCTACCGCGCCGCGCTCGAACGTGAGGAGGCCGCCACCGCCGACGCCCTCATCGCCTGGCTGGGCGGGCAACCGCACGTCGGTGCCGCCGCCAAACGGGTCGCCGGCATCCGACAGGACGTCGATCACTTCCTCGCGATGGGCTTCCTCCAGGGTCTGCTCGCCGTCCTCAAGGGCGCCCGGCATCCCGGCCTCGTCCTCGTCATCGACGAGGTGGAGACGCTGCAGCGGATGCGCAGCGACAGCCGGGCCAAGGCGCTGAACGCGTTGCGGCAGTGGATCGATGAACTCGACTCCGGTCGCTACCCCGGGCTGTATCTCCTCATCACCGGCACCCCGGCGTTCTTCGACGGCCGGCTCGGGATCCAGTCCCTGCCGCCGCTCGCGCAGCGGCTGCACACTGACTTCGGCACCGACGCCCGCTTCGACAACCCCCGGGCACCCCAGATCCGGCTCACCGGGTTCGATCTGGACCGACTGATCGAGGTCGGGGTGCGGGTGCGGGACATCTACGCGGAGGGCTCGGCGGCACCGGAGCGGATCCGGTCGGTGGTCGACGACGCCTACCTGGGCGATCTGGCGGCGGCCGTCGCCGGCGAACTCGGGGGCAAGGTCGGTGTCTCGCCGCGCCTGTTCCTCAAGAAGCTCGTCGCCGACGTGCTCGACCGCGTCGACCAGTTCCCGGACTTCGATCCGCGCCAGCACTATTCGCTGACCATCGCGGAAACGGAGAGGGCGGAGGTGCTGCGCGCCACCACCGCCGACGAGGTGGAGCTGTGACAGCCGGTTTCGACCAGCTCGACCCGATCCTCCAGCACCACATCGTCAACTCGCTCGGCTGGCCGGGTCTGCGTCCGCTGCAGGACGAAGCGGTCGCGACCATCGCCGCCGGGTCGGATGCGATCCTGTTGGCGCCCACGGCCGGCGGCAAGACCGAGGCCGCGATGTTCCCGATCCTCACCCGGATGCAGCAGCAGCGGTGGCGCGGCACCTCGGTGCTGTATCTGTGCCCGCTGAAGGCGCTGCTGAACAATCTGCAGCCGCGCCTCGCCGAGTACACGGCGTGGATGGGCCGCGGCGCCATGACGTGGCACGGCGACGTCGGGCAGTCCGTGCGCGACCGCATCAAGCGGGATCGGCCGGACGTCCTGCTGACGACCCCGGAATCGCTCGAGTCGATGCTGGTGTCGGAGAGTGTGGACGCCGCGGAGGTGCTCGGCGGCCTGCAGTCGGTGGTGGTCGACGAGGTCCACGCCTTCGCCGGCGACGACCGCGGCTGGCACCTGCTGGCCGTGCTCGCCCGACTCGAATCGTTGCTCGGCCGGAAGCTGCAGCGCGTCGGTATGTCCGCCACCGTCGGCAACCCCGACGAACTGCTCGGCTGGCTGCAGGGCGGCCGCACCTCCCCCGGACGCGTCATCGCGCCCGCGGCGCCCGGCGCCGCGGTGGTCCCGGAGATCACCGTCGACTCCGTCGGCAGTGTCGAGAACGCCGCCAAGGTCATCGCCGCGCTGCATGCCGGTGAGAAGCGGCTGGTGTTCGTCGATTCCCGGCGGCTGGCGGAGGAACTCGGCACGATGCTGCGCGGCCGCGGCATCACGACATTCGTCTCCCACTCGTCGTTGTCCGCGGCGGAGCGGCGCGAATCCGAGCAGGCGTTCGCCGAGGCCCGCGACTGCGTCATCGTCGCCACCTCGACGCTCGAGCTCGGCATCGACGTCGGCGACCTCGACCGAGTCATCCAGATCAACGCACCCCGCACGGTGTCGTCGTTCCTGCAGCGTCTCGGCCGCACCGGCCGGCGCCCCGGCACCACGCGCAACTGCCTGTTCCTGGGGGTGACCGACGAGGCCGTGCTCAGCACGCTCGGCATGTTGCAGTGCTGGTCCACCGGCTGGGTGGAGCCCGTCGTTCCGACGCCGGAACCCCGCCACATCGCGGCGCAGCAGATTCTCGCATCGGCGCTGCAGACCCGACGGGTGCCGCTCGACGACTGGCAGGAGATGTGGGGGTCCCTGCCCCTGTTCGACACCGACGGCCAAGAAATCTTCGACCACCTACTCGAAGAAGGCTTCCTCGAACACGATTCCGGCACGGCGTTCATCGGGCCGGAGGCCGAGAAGCACTTCGGTCGCCGGCACTTCATGGAGCTGCTCGCCGTGTTCACCGCCGCACCGGAGTTCACGGTGTTCGCGGGCCGCCAGGAAATCGGGTCGGTGGAGACCAGTGTGCTCACCGACGACGTCGAGGGCCCGCGCGTCCTGCTGCTCGGCGGCCGCTCCTGGAAGGTGACCCACATCGACTGGAAGCGCCGCCAGGTGTTCGTCGAGAACACCGACCTGCAGGGCCGCGCGAAGTGGATGTCGCTGCCCGACGGCGCCTCCTTCGCGATCACCCGCGGGGTGCGCGAGATCCTGCTCGGCGCCCAACCGGCCGGTGTCACCCTCACTCGCCGGGCCGTCGCGACACTCGACGACGTGCGGCTGCAACGCGCCGACCACGTCGTCGACGGCGCCTTCGTCATCGCGCGCGACGGGCGGGACTGGCGCTGGTGGACCTGGGCCGGCGCGAAGGCCAACCGTACCCTCGCCGCCTGGGCGCCGGACCTCGTTCCACCGCGCCAGCGCATCGGCGCCGAGTCGCTTCGCCTGCACAGTGACCTGTCGGTCGAGGACATTCGTCGCGGGCTCGCAGCGCTGCGCGCGCCGGGCAGTGAGCGTCCGCTTCCGCTGGTGGACAAGAACGCGCTCAAGGGACTGAAGTTTTCCGCGGCGCTACCGGAAGAGTTCGCGCGCCGCACGCTGTCGGCGCGGACCGTCGACGAAGCTGCAGCCGAGACCGTCGTGGGCGAGAAGGTTTTAGTCATCAGCCATACGTCCTCGTAGAACTTTAGCCTGGACAGTTGGTATAAAGCACCCACCACTTCATGGGAAAGAGGATTGATGGTCGCGCCAACGCCCACACATCTGAAGCATCCAGCGCTCCTTGCTGATATCGAGCGAGGCCTGATCAAGATCCCTCAGTTCCAACGAGAGTTCGTCTGGTCGCTACAGAGCTCCGCGAAGCTACTCGATAGTGTCATCAAGGGATACCCCGTAGGCACCTTCATCTTCTGGACCACTCGAGAACGACTTCGATCGGTTCGCGAGATTGGCGGGATCACGCTCCCCGACGCGCCCGAGGGTACTGAAGTCGCGTTCGTGTTAGACGGCCAACAGCGTCTCACCAGCTTGTTCGCCGCGATTCGCGGAGAGAAAATAGTTCGACCGTCTGGAAGCATCGACGACTTCTCCCTGATTTTCATTGATCTGAAGGCGACCGAGCACGACTCGATCGTCGTTACCGATGTCTCCGATCTCGAACCTGGTTCGTGGATCACTCTCACAGACCTGTTGACAGGCGGCACTCGGGTCGCGAAGAAGTACGCCGACGAGTTCCTCGACAACATTGATTCATACCGGGAGCGGCTCGCTTCCTACGACTTCCCGATCGTCAAAGTCGCAGATGTCGAGATCGATGTAGCCACCGAGATCTTCACCCGGATCAACGTCGGCGGCAAGTCTCTGACAACCTTCGAGATCATGGCAGCGAAGACTTACGACGAAACCCGCGACTTTGACCTGTCAGCGAAATTCGATGACCTTCTCGGTCGCCTCGAATCCGTTGAGTACGAGACTGTCTCCGATGCAATCCTCCTCCAACTCGTCTCACTCATCCTGGACGGCGAGTGCAACAAGAAGTCGATTCTCCGACTCGACAAGAACGAGTTCATCGATTGCTGGCCCGCAGCGACTGATGCACTGGAGTCAGCCGTCGAGTACTTCCGAGGCACATACAGGATCCCCGCGTCGAAGCTCCTTCCGTTCAACGCCCTACTCGTACCGTTTGCATACTTCTTCTACCACCACAGGGCAAAGCCAAATCCAAACCAGAAGAAGCTTCTGGAAGACTTCTTCTGGCGATGCGCACTGGGCGGGCGCTACTCCGCCTCGACAGAGTCCCGATTGGCGCAGGACAAACACCGAATCGACCGAATCCTCACGAGCGAGTCGCCCGACTACGACTGGGCCGTCGACGTAAATCCCGAGTTCCTTATTCAGAACGGCTGGTTTACGCCGAGCCGAGCCTTCGTCAAAGCCATCCTGTGCCTGTTCGCGTACCACGAGCCAAAATCTTTCGAGGACAACGCGAAGGTCCACATCGGAAACGCCTGGCTGAAGCAGGCAAACAGCAGGAACTACCACCACTTCTTCCCTAGGGCATATCTCAAGAAGAAGGGGCGCACAGAGCGCGAAGCGAACAATGTCCTGAACATCACCATCGTCGATGCGGATCTAAACAAGCGACTGATCAGAGCGGACGCGCCGTCGAAGTACATGAAGCGATTCTCCGAATCGAACCCTGACATCGAGAAGACAATGGCATCGCACCTGATCGGATCGTTCAAGCGGTTCGGGTTCGGCTCTGACGACTACGACGTGTTCCTCCGCAGGCGCGCAGAGCTGGTGAGTGCCGAACTCTCTAAACGCATCATCGACCGCCCTGTCGACCAACGAGGCCAGGTGGCGCGTGACGACGATCTGGATGAGGAGCCGAGCGACAACTGAGCCCGGCCCTCGCAATGGTCGTGATCGACGCTGCCGACAGGCAAGTGCCGTGTCGTCGCTGTCCGATATCCTCTTCTTCGCGGCCCGACGGACTTCCGCTGTGATGCACAGCCACGGATATGCCCCCACCCGCACGACTGGATTCGTGCTGCCCGGGGGACCCCACTGTGACCTTGCTTCGTACGTCGGCGAAACATGTCGCCAGCATCGCTCATCCCGATTCGCTGGTCGAACAGTTGTTGGAGCAGATGCTGTTCACCACCGGACGCCGAGCCAGCGAAGCAGAACAGAAGTCGTGGGGCCGGAGTCTGCCGGTCTTCGCCCGGGATCTCGTAGACGTGGGCCTGGGCGACGTCGAGATGCTCGTCGAGTACCACCTGCCGTTGACGTCGCAGCGCGCCGATGTCGTGCTCGCCGGTGTCCACCCCGACACCGGCGCACCCTCGTACGTGGTCGTCGAGCTCAAGCAATGGTCGTCGGCTTACCGGTTCGAGGACAGCCCCGAGCTCGTCGAGGTCCCCGGTATGCCCGGCGGCCCCAAGCTGCACCCGGTCGCTCAGGTCAAGGGCTACTGCGACTACCTGGCCGACTTCGCCAAGGCGGTCGCCGACCAGCCGGACGCGCTCGCCGGGATGGCGTATCTGCACAACGCGACCGACCCGTCGGCGGTCGCGGAACTCCGCGGCTTCCCGGCCAGCGTCACCGGCCGGCTGTTCACGGCCGCCGATCGGGACGACATGGCCGCGTTCCTGCGCTCGCGCCTCTCCGCATCCGCCGCCGGACATTCCGCAGGCGACACCCTAATGCGGTCGGCGGTGGCGCCGTCGCAGCAGCTCCTCAAAGTCGCCGCGGCCGAGGTTCGCGATCGGCCGCAGTTCCACCTGCTGGGGAACCAGCAGCTGGCGGTCGACCTGGTGCTGCATTCCGTCGAACAGGCCCGCTCCTCGGACAGCAAACGGATTGTCGTGGTCACCGGCGGACCCGGTAGCGGCAAGAGCGTCATTGCGCTGTCCCTCGTCGGTGAACTCGCCCGGCGCGGCCGGACCGTCCTGCACGCCACCGGTTCCCGCTCCTTCACCCAGACCCTTCGCAAGGTCGCCGGCTACCGGGCGCCGCGGGTGCAGAAGATGTTCAAATACTTCAACCAGTTCATGACGGCCGAGCGCAACGGTCTCGACGTCCTGGTGCTCGACGAAGCCCACCGGATCCGGGAGACGTCCGTGGACCGCTACACCCGGGCCGAGCTGCGCACCGACCGCCCCCAGATCGACGAACTGATCGCGGCGGCGCGCGTGCCGGTGTTCCTGCTCGACGAACACCAGATCGTGCGGCCGGGCGAGATGGGGTCGCTCGAACAGATCCAGCGCCACGCCGAATCCCTCGGCCTCGAGGTGCAGCACGTGCAGTTGGACGAGCAGTTCCGCTGCGGTGGCAGCGAAGAGTACGTGCTGTGGGTGAAGCGCCTGCTGGGTCTGGCTGAGGGCGGACCGGTTCCGTGGAAGGGCGATCCGCAATTCTCCGTCCGTGTCGCCGACAGCCCGCAGGAGCTCGAGCACCTGCTCACCCAGCAGATGGGGAACGGGTACGGCGCGCGCATCACCGCCGGCTACTGCTGGCCGTGGAGCGACGCCCGCAAGGACGGGACCCTCGTCCCGGACGTCGTCATCGACGACTGGGCACGCCCGTGGAACAGCAAGAGCGACAGGCGGATCGGCGACGCTCCCCCGTCGGCGTTGTGGGCGACCGAGGACGGCGGATTCGGCCAGGTCGGCTGCGTGTACACCGCGCAGGGGTTCGAGTACGACTGGAACGGCGTCATCCTCGGCCCGGACCTGGTCTGGCGTGACGGACGGTTCACGACCGTGCGCGCGGCGAATCGTGATCCCGATTTCAAGAACTCGAAGAAGGTCAGCGACGCCCGCTTCGACAAGCTGGTCCGCAACGTCTACAAGGTGCTGCTGACCCGCGGCATGGTCGGCACGGTCATCTACTCGACGGACGAACAGACGAGGGATGCGCTGCGCGCGCTGATTGCCGAACCTCGCTGACTGATCCAGCGAGACGAACCGAACACCACTCACGAGCACGGCCCGACAGGCTTCCGCGACAGGACATGCCTCCACCCGGTGCGATCCCGGATAGGCGCATGGGCTTTGACCAGTTGGATTGTCAAGATCGGCAAGGAAACTCCCGAGCATTGGGGGTTCGCGCGGGACGACAGGCTGTGGGATGTCAGGCGCCCCGGCTACTTCACACGCATCGAGCCCGGCGACGACGTCTATTTCTGGCTGTCCGAGACAGGGTTCGTGTCGTGGGTGCGGGCGACAACATCGCTGTATCCCATCGGCCCGGAATCCCGAGGTGCCAGGTGGGTGGACAACGACCTCGGTCAGTACACGCATCGCTTCGAGTTCGAAGTCGTCAGCGAGGACGTCCCTCGTCTGGCATCGTGGAACGAACTCAGGTTGGCCGGCGGCAAGAAGTACGCGGCACAGTCGCCTGCGAACGAAGTCTCTGAGCCGGATGCAGAGACATTCCTACGAGGACAGTTCGATCACCAGGTCGACGTTGCCTTTCCCCATGTAGCGGTCGCATACGTACCCGGCGACGACATGCGCGAGAGAGCGGAGCGGCAGATCACTCTGCGGCGGGGGCAGGCGCGCTTTCGGAACGCACTGATCGTCGCCTACAGCGGCACCTGCGCGGTCACCGGATCCACCGTCACCGCGGTGCTGGAGGCTGCGCACATCGACCGCTACTACGGAGCCCACACGAACCATGTCGCCAACGGGCTTCTGCTGCGCTCCGATATCCACACACTCTTCGACCTGCGCCAGATCACCGTCTCGAGCTCGATGACAGTCCTCCTCGCCCCTTGGCTGCGGGACAGCGAGTACCGAACACTGCACGGAAGGACTCTTCGGCTACCAGTCAACGCCCACGCGCACCCCGACGTCGGTGCACTTACGCGTCACCGCGAAAGCTGTGAGTGGACGTACTAGGTGTCGAAGCTCGACATGCCCTCCCGCTCAGCACACGTCTGTGAGACGACCCTCAAGCATGGAGAAAGAATGAGTCGTAGTTGGAAGCGGTCCTCACGGCTCGCAGCGGCAATGTCATTGCTGGCTCTGATCATCGGATGTACCGCGGAATCGACTGATGACATTCAAACTACGACGCCAACACCGAGCCCATCAACGACGACTACCTCCACTGCCCAAACGCCAACGACGACATCGACGGTCACACCAGCGACCACCACCGAGACTCCGGTTTCGACAACCAAGGTTGTCGATGAGACTGTCGTCACCGAGCCATTCGTAGTCGAGTGCCTGCAGGGTACGCCTGGCCCAGCGAAGTGGAGCGACGGCACGATGCGCTACTCGCAATGGTGCTTCGACACGATGGGCGGCACCCAGTATCTCGAGAGCGAGCGACAGGCAAACGCTTTCACCTGCAACGGAATTGTGTGCCAAAACCCGTATACGGGTGGCACTTACCCCGACCCCAACCGAGTCACGTCACAGCCAGGCACCATCAAGCCAGCTACGCCTGAGGAAGCCGCTCTGAACAAGCAGTTGGCCGAGCAGTCCGGATGCAAGACGTCCGGATGTACACAGACCTACTTCGGGTGCCGCGATGGGAACATAACCGGAGAAGTCTGTCGACACTGGGGATACTGAATCCAGACATTGTTTTCCCTGTAGAACATCAACCATGACCGATCTTCCACCGGAGCTGACGTGGGGCGCGTGGGTTCCGCTGCACGGCATTTCCCGCAATCCCACAATCCCTCGCACGCCGGGGGTGTACCGGGTCCGTCGTACAGGCCGGGTCGATCTCGACTACGTCGGCCAGACCGGCCGCAGTCTCAGAGAACGACTTGGCGCGCTGTCCCGCTGCCACTCAGACACGATGCCCTATCGCGACCCCCACACGGCCGCGCCGGCCTTGTGGGCATTGCGGCACTCGACCGGCTGCGAATTCGAAGCCTCGGCTATGACGACTACCGGGGACCCACTCCTTCGACTGGGACGCGAAGCGCTCGAGATCGGCCTGCATCGCCAGACGCACGGGGCGTCCCCGACCGTGCAATTCGGTCGCGTCCCGGTCGGGTACCGCGCGTCTTCTCCGAACAATGCGCGACTCGTTGCGGCTGGGAATCGGTTTCGTGGCGGGCCCTACAGCGGGCCCACGCTCGCAGAGCACCGTGCCGGGACAAGCCCCGTGGGGC
The DNA here is from genome assembly GCF_005484805.1 of Rhodococcus sp. SGAir0479. Taxonomy (NCBI): domain Bacteria; kingdom Bacillati; phylum Actinomycetota; class Actinomycetes; order Mycobacteriales; family Nocardiaceae; genus Rhodococcus; species Rhodococcus sp. SGAir0479. The sequence continues at coordinate 865,661 of NZ_CP039432.1, read as the reverse complement.
GGTTGACGCCGGATCCTCATGCCCCGTCGTGGTGCGGACATCAATGGAGTCCGTGGCGACCCCTGCACGACGTATCTCGCGACCTCACCACACCGGCGACCGGCTTGTACCGCATTCGTGGCGACGCCGATCGCGCTCTACTCTATGTCGGGCAGGGTGTGCTTCCTGCTCGCCCCCGTGCTCATCTCGCCAAGATCTCCAAAGTCGGACACCGACAGGGTGTGCTATTCGGTAGCCAGCGGAGACTCGAAGTATCGTGGGTCGCCGGGCCGCAGTGGCCATCGAACCATCTGCTGGAATTAGAGAACGATCTGATCGCTGCCCACGTCCTCCACCTCGACTACGCACCGATCGCACAATTTCTAGGCTGACGCGCCCGACGTTCCCCTCCAAGAAAAGGCGGTACGGGACGACCAGTACCAAATGTTCGCCTACAGCCATCTCGTCGCGAACGGCGCACGCTCAGTATCACGTTCCGTGCTCGTCTACCCAGGAGTCGGTGAACCGGCTCGATGGACTCGCGGACGAGAGAGTTCGGTTGCGCTCGATGTGTGCAGCATTCCGTTCCCCGCTCCGGTGGATGTACGCGATCGCCGTACCTGGGATAGATACCTCGATCGGAGCGGTTCGCAACTTGCACGCACCTTCGTCTGCTCGACCGTCAGGCGATGCTGACCTAGTACCGCTTGTCTACGACCTATCGACCGGTCTTTCGGCGAGGACACGACCACGCTTGTCAACCCGACTGCTGCTGAGATTTGCTATCCCCGTGCCCAGTTGGCACCGCCGCGCCGCGACAGCAACTACCGGCCCCTGCAATGGCGCGTCGCTTCGATTGATCGCGGACGCGCACCGCCGGTCCGACGCGGGTGCGCCGGCGCACCATTACAACGCGTTTACCTATGCGTACAGTGACGCGGAATGGTATCGATCGAGCGCGGTCGCTCCACGGGTTCGAGAGTCGACGTCTCAGCTGTCGAAGGGCCGCAACTCGTCCGCTCGTGATGGTTCCCTGAGAAGTTGGAGGGTCTTCGCCTCGATCTGCCGGATCCGCTCCCGGGTCACTTTGTAGACCTTGCCGATCTCCTCGAGTGTGCGCGGAACACCGTCGACGAGTCCGTGCCGCAGCTTCATCACACCGGCCTCGCGTTCGGTCAGCGTTTCCAGAACAATGTCGATGCGTTCTCGGACATCCGCGCGATGGAGCGCCTCGTACGGATCGTGGGCGCAGTCGTCCTCGATGTCGAGTCCAGCACCGTCGTCGCTATCGGTCAGCGCCTCGATGCTCAGAACCGTCCGATCACAATCGTCCAGCTCCCGAACCTTCTCGAGAGTCAGATCGGCACGCTGGGCAACCTCGGCATCGGTCAAGGCCCTGCCGAGCTCGATCTCCCCCTCGACCCGAACCGTCGTCATACGCGACAAGTCCTCGACCACGTGCACGGGCAATCGGATCGTGCGGGACTTGTCCGCGATCCCCCGAGTGATTGCCTGCCGGATCCACCACGTGGCATACGTGGAGAACTTGTTGCCCAGCCGGTAGTCGAACTTCTCGACGGCTCGGATGAGTCCGGTATTGCCCTCCTGGACGAGGTCGAGCATGTCGAGCCCTCTGCCCTCGTAGTTCTGGGCAGTCGATACGACCAGGCGCAGATTCGCCTCGATCATTCGGGTCCGTGCAGAACGTCCGTCCTGCACGATCTGCCTCAAGTCGCGACGTTCCGCAGGCGCCGGTCTCGTAGTTCGCGACGGATAGGCCTCGAGGAGGTGACTGGCGTACAGCCCGGCCTCGATGCTTCTGCTGAGTTCGACCTCCTCGTCCGCGGTGAGGAGGTCGACCCGCCTGATCCTCTTCAAATACCACTGCAGACCATCCGCTGCCGCGCTCTCATTACCCGATGTCCGTGCAGGGGAGGACCTCTCACGCAGCATCACCGCCGGTCGCGGCGGTCGAGTGGGCATTACCTCGTGCCGCGCCTCCCTCACCTCGATACCGAGGTCGGTGAACGATGCCACCAGTGCATCCAGAATGGGTGCACTGGTACCTCCGCCGAAGCGAACGCCGCCCGGACCGTTACAGGCCGCGTGGGTGCACCCCAGCCGTGCGTTGTCGCCACGTGCCATCACGTGCACGCAGGCCGGCCGCGATCGCGAGCCGCGGAACACCGTGAGCAGCTCGATCGCATGCAGCGGTGCACGTCGAGGCTCCGTCGGATGGCTGAACCCCGAGCTCGGTGACAAGTTTTCGCGGGTCACCCAGATGTACCCGTCGTGCAGGATCAGTTGCCCGTCGTCGCCGACGAAGCGCTTGAACACAGCCCTTCCCCCTATCTGAGCACGTCGCCCTTCACCGATCGTGCCCGTACGCGTTCGACGATCCGGTCGGTCAACCGTGGCGCAGACTTCCAGCGCATCGCAGCGCCGTCGTGGTTCATCCCGTGCTCGGCGACGATGTCCTTGAGCTGATCGACAGTGAGTGTTCCCAGCCGCGCCCTCAGACCCGCCTCCCCCGACACCGCGAACACCGCGAACGGGTCCAGCAGCCCCTTCGACCGTCGTGACTTCGTCGTCTTGACGGCAGTCCGTGCCGGCGCCGGCGAACTCGCCGGACCAGATCCCAGCGCCTCGGCAAGCGCCTTCGCGAACCTCGGGGTCCGCGCCGCTTCCGCCGCCACGACCTGCACGAGACGCGACAGCGCCTCCCCCGCAGAGGGGTTCGCGTCGACCAAGGCGATCAGGGAGGTCTCCGCTTCGGTCACCGCGCGGCGCCGACGCAGCGTCTCCGCGTCCAACCCGTCGCCTCGTCCGTTCACGCCCATGTCAACCGCACCTTCGTCGTCGCGATGAAATCCTGCGCCAGATCCCGCAGCGCGGTGAACTGCCCATCGTTGCCGTACTTTCTCCGCAACGTGCCGAAGTCCACGAACTCGGCCGCCGCGGCGATCTGATTCGCCTCCGGGATCAGCGACGGGAACACCATCGAGACCTGCTTGTTCCGGTTCAGATCGTCGACCGTGTTGCGGTGCACCGCGGACGCCTTGCGGTACTTGGTCACCACCACCCCGAGATCGACGATGTCGGTCCCCCACTCGTCGGCAAACCGGCGGATCCGCTCCTGCACCGGTCCGATCCCGTACGTGGACATCACATCCGGGATGGTCGGCACGATGTAGGCATCGGCCAGGCGCAGTCCATTGAGCGTCATCGCACCAAGGTTGGGCGGGCAGTCGATCAGTACGTAGTCGTATTCGTCCAGGACCGGTCGCAGTGCGCGCGCCATCACTTCCGTGTGCCCGGCGCCGATGTCGGTGACCCGGTCCTGTAACCCGATCAGACGAAGCGACGACGGAATCAGGTCAACCGAGGCGACCGACGTCAACGGCGACACCTGGCGCTGGATCAGACCGTCCACGTCCACCGGTCCGACGCGGTCGCCCAGCGCCACCTCGAACAGCGTCGCCAGAGTTCTTCCCGCCGAGTCCAGTTCCCCCCACCGCGCCTCGCCGATCATCATGATCGTCAGGTTCGTCTGTGGGTCCAGATCGATGAGCAACACACGCTGTCCGAACTCGCCGGACAGCATCTCTGCCAGCGCAGCGGTCGTCGTCGTCTTCCCCACCCCGCCCTTGAGGTTGATGGTCGCCACCACATGAGTCATTCGTTCGGCCCTCCCCTGGTCGCCGGCTCGTGCGCCAACATCGCCGTCAGCTCGTTCAGCGTCGACGCGACGTCTTCTGCGGCGAGACGCGCGATCGCGGACGACTCGTACTCGTGGACTGCGCACTCGCTGATCCCCAGCATCTCCGCTATCCGCCGCGGCGCCTCCGGCTGCAATCCACCAATGCCGAAGCGGTGCAGCACTACCCCGATCTGTTCGGGATCGAGAACAGCCAGGCAGGAAAGGAGGAGGTCACCGATCCCGACATCGGCACTGGCGGCCGCAGCCCGCAGCAACGCATGCAACTCGCTTTCCGCGGGATCAGCATCGTCGGCCGTCGACCCGGTGCTCTCGGTCGTGCGCGGATCCGTCGGACTCATTCCTCCGGGAGCGCTGTCTATGCGAGGTGTCGGCGCCAGCCAGTCGGCGAGCAGTGCGGGAGCCGCGTCCGCGTCAACAGTGACGAGGTCCGTCGCGATCTCGGTGAGCTGTTCGAGGAAGGTGCCGTGCGCGCCACGGGCAGGGTCCTCGCTGCTGTCCCCGATGTAGAGCACCAGGAACGAGGCATGCCGACCGTCCGACTTCGGTCGGATGATCCTGCCCATCCGCTGAATCATCTGTCGTCGGGTCCGGCTGCTGGCAAGGATGATGCCCACATCGGCCTCGGGGACGTCGACACCCTCGTCGAGCACCCGAGGCGCCGCCAGTGTCGTCATGATGCCGTCCTTGAACAGCCCGAGAAGCTCTGCCCGTTCGTCCGCGGACAGGTCGCTCGTGTAGGGCGCAGCGAGCACCCCCTGCCCGAGGAGCGCCTCGGCTGCCGCCTTCGCCGATTCCTTCGTCTCCGAGAAGACGATGCTGCGTCCGCCGGTGGCCAGCACGGCGCCGATCTCCCGGAGTGTTTCGATCTTGCCGCAGCTCTCGGCGAGAACCGCACGTCGCCGCGAGAATGCCTTCAGGTAGCGGCGAGCCGACCACGTGGCCCGATCACCTCCGCCCTCGCTGAGCAACATCACGTCACGCATGAACTCGCCGAACGGTTCCTGCCGACACCCGTGGGTACGAGTCAGTGCAAGCCGCTCCTTCTGGACCGTCTCGTCCAGCTCGGCGTACTCGGCCTGCTCTTCCGGCGTGAACGGCACCGACACAAGCATGACCCGGACCGGCGCCAGGATGCCGTCCCGATGCCCACGCCGGTAGTCGCAGCCTGGAACGAGGGTCTCGAAGTACGGCAGGAGATGCTCCTGCACGCCGTTGTCGGTGCGCTCGAATGTCGCTGTCAGGCCCAGCCGTTCGTCGAAGTCCTCGGTCAGCAACCGAGAGAACGTCGAGGCGCCGTAGCGATGCACCTCGTCGGCGACCAGCAAGGCCGGACGCCGGGGCATGGGTGCACCCGGGTTGATGGCCGACTGGACGGTACTGATCAGGATGTCGACGTTCGCGAACGTGTCGGTTGCACCCGCCCCGCGGCGGCCGACCCGCGCGTGTGGCACCGCACGACGAATCGCCTGGTACCACTGCTCGAGCAGGGCCACCCCGGGCACTACGACCAGAACGGCCTTGCCGCGGTCGACCGCGTCGGCCGCGGCGGTGATCCCCACCGCGGTCTTCCCTGTTCCGGTGACGGCTTCCACGACACCACGCCGCCCGGCGGAGACCCACCCCTCGATGGCTTCCCGCTGCCAGGCGCGCAGCTCGAAGCCGGCAGACAACGTCACCGGCGCGCCCACGTCGCTCCGCCGAGGCCGAGCTCCCTACGCAACACCTGCTCTTGCTCGAGCTCGTCCAGGATCGACAGCAACTCCATTTCGGGCAGGCGCGTGATCTGCGCGGCCCGCGCGAGGGTGACCGGGGCGCCCCATGCGGCGGCGAACAGCAGCTTCTTCGCGGTCGCTCGCGCTGCTGCGGGAAGATCCGGGTCACCCTGGGGCTTGTTTTTCAAACCGGCGGCATTGGCCGGCGGCCTGTCTCCGACACTCTCTCCTCGGGGGAGCGAGTAGACACCATCCACGCGAATGATCAACCCGTCATCGACCAGTTTGTCCAGCCGGGGTCCGAGTTCGAAGGTGTCGTCACCGAGGGTGCGCACCAACACGGCGAACGTCGCAGGTCCCCGCTGCAGCAGGCCCAGCACCTTCTGCTCGACCGTGCTTCGATCATCTCCCGGCCGACGCGCCGGCGAGGCGGCCGCCACGTCCGGCCCGGTTTCGGTAACCGTCTCGCCCGATACGTCCTCCCGCAGGTGGAGGTGATCAGCGATCCGGACCAGGCAACCCGTCTCGACGAGGATTTCCACGGTCTCACGGACATAATCGGTCTCGACAGGCAGTCGACGTTCGAGCTCCGCAACCGTCAGCGGCCCCCGCTTGATCGCCGCCATGACCATCGGCTGCAGCAATCGCGGTGCGATGACTGGACGGGGATCGGGGGCGGGTTCCGGGGCTGGTTCCGGTCCGGTCGCCGGCGAATCGCCGACGCCACCTCCTGCCAGTGCCGGGTCGGTCGCCGTGCGACTGACGCTCAGCGCAGGCTGTCGGCTCGCCAGTTCGTACCTGGTGCCTCGCCGACTACCGACCTGCACCATGGAACCGGCCTCGAGCAACTCCTTGATCGCGGTCCGGACCATGCGGCGATCGAGACCCCACGCCGCCGCCAACCCGGACGTCGTCACGGCACCCTCGGAGGCAGCGTTCAGTACGCGCGCCGTCAGTGGATCCTCTTCGCGGGGGATTGCACTGCGAGGCATGACTTCCCATGCGGATCCCAGACCAGTCTGACCTGGCGCCAGCTCAGACACAGCTCCAGGCTCCAGACCCGAGGCAATCTCGAGCGCCGCGTCAGGATCAGTACTGGCTTCATGTCGGTTCGCTCGGACCTCCGGCTCAGGCTCGAGTTCGGGGAGAGTCGGCGATTCACCTGGAACGACTGCGGTGCGCTCGGGAATCGTCGAGACCCCCTGTCGCAGCGGCATCGGCGAAGTCTCGACATCCAGAACTGGCTCTGGCAGCGGAATCCGCTCGGGCTCAACCACTTCCCAAGCAGACACGGAAAGCGTGGCGGCGGGGGCGGTCGACTCCTGCCGGGAAACGCTCACATCGCGAGCCGCCTCCGACTCCTCATCCACCCGCTCGTTGATAGCCGATCGCATATCGTCCGCAACCGTTTCGGCTCCCTCCGGGATGGACCACTCCCCGCCGATGCCCGCGGCTTCGTCGGTCACCGACTCATCGTCGAGGAGCTCTACCGGCGTCCACGCCTCTCCGGAACCAGCCTTGCCCTCCTCGAGGACGAATGGCGTGATGCCCCGGCGGTCAAGCTCGCGCCAGAGTCCGTTCATCGCACCGACAGGGTCCAGGTAGTACGCGGATTCGCGAATCCTCCAGAACTCCCACCCGCACCGTTTGAGCTCGCGTTCCCGTTCGAGGTCCCGAGCCCGCTGCTCGGGGGTGGTGTGGAAGGCGTCGCCGTCGCACTCGACCGCGAGGCGGCCAGCCGCACCGGTCACGACGAGGTCGATCCGCCGACTGTTCACCTCGACCTGAGAATTGACGTGGTAGCCGCGGGCGGTGATGTCGAGGAACACCCGCTGCTCGAAGAGGCTGTCGAAATCGGCATGCCGGTCGTCGCGGGTGACTCCGGCTGGCATCGGATCCGCCGGCGCCGGCGACGTGGACTGCATGTACGTCAACAGCGAGTGTCGAAGGTCGGTACTGCGCAAAGCATCCGACGTAACGGAATGGAAGAGCCACAGCTGGTCCTGTGCTCGCGAGGCTGCGACGTTGAAAGCGCGCTGCGCCTTGTTGTCGGTGCGGGCCATCACCCGCTGCCCGGGCGCGATCACCATCGACAGGAACACCACATGTCGCTCGTCACCCTGGAAGTCCGGCGGCGTGCCGACCCGCAACTGCCGCTCATCCCACTGCCGGCCGTCGATCCGCTCGAGCAATTCGTTGCGGATCAGGTCGACCTGTGCCTGGCCCTGTAGCACGACCACACCGAACGTCTTGCCATCGTAGGCGGGATCGTCGAGGCACGCCGCGATCGCGTCGGCGATCGCGACCGCCTCGGGCCGGTTGCTCAGCTTCGCGTCGCGCCCCGTGACGACGCCGCCCTCCACGTACGACGTGCGCAGCGGCTCGAGTCGGTCGGACCCGAACTGCCGCAACGGAACCAGGGGCGCGTCCCGGTAGAACTGGTTGCTCGACCAGTTGATGATCTCGGGCATGCAGCGGAAGTGCTCCCGTAGTCGCACCACCTGACCGAACCGGGTCCGCAGCATCGAGAACAGGCTGTCTCTCGGCGTGAGACTCGCCCGCAGGTAGTCCGGCATGTCCGGCAGGTAGTTATCGAGGCGCTGGAACACCGCATCCAAGGCTCCGGACGCGACCTCGCTCGGCGCACACTGCTTGTCGTCGCCGACCACGATCACGCGCGGCGCCAGCCACAGCAGGAACAGGCTCGCGATGTCGGCCTGGCTGGCCTCGTCGACGATCACCACGTCGAAGGCGCCCGGCTCCGCGGGGATGGACGCGAGCACCTGCTGCAACGGCATCACCCATGCCGGGACTGCACCCTGCGCCACCTGCATCGCCGACCGTGCCGCGGCCCGGTACTGCTCGGCGTACTTTCCGGTGCCTTTGCCGATGTTCGCGACCTGACCCCGATACGCCTGCAGCGCCTGTACCTGCTCGGCCGTCATTCGTTCGAGGCAGCCACGCCACGCTCGTTCGGCCGCGAGCTGTGCGGTCAGCCGAGCGATGTCCGCCTCGACGGCGTCGAGCTCGGATTCGAGCCGGCTGTCGAGCCCCTCCTCGGTCTGCGCAAGCACCCACTGCTGCGCACGCCGCCACGCCCAGGCGTCATCGAGTTCGGCGACCCGGGTCGCCCACTGCGAATCCGTGGAGGTCTCGGCCACGAGGGCCGCGAGCGCGGGAGCCCCGTCTTGGAGGTACCGGCGCAACGACGCGAGCAGTTCCTCGTCCTCCCGCTCGCCCCGCGCCGCGTCCAGATCCGACAGCGCGGCGACGATCGCGTCGTAGTCACCGACTCCGATCGCCTCGACCACTGCCGTGGACTCCGGGGACGGCGCCGTCGCGAAGCACTCCGCTACAGAGTTGGCCAACTGCCACAACGAGTCGCGGGCGGCCGCCGTGTCTGCGGTCGCGGCGATTGCCACTGCCGCATCCGCGACTGCGGCCGCCTCGGTCACACTCCGAATCGACGACACCGACGGATGCACCGAGCGGAGTGACTCGGTGATCGAGTTCGCGTGCTCGACCAGCGAATTCACGATCCGAATCGAGTACTCCACGACGGACAGTGCATTGACGCACGCGCTGCGAGATCCGTTCAGCTCCAACGGGACACCGAGATCGGCGAGGATCGCGGCCGCGCGCTGCACACAGTCGAGAGCGCGCAGGTGCTCGGCGACGACCTGGAACGCGTCCGCTGTCGCCGCCGGCCTGCCGTCGACGGTCGCGACCGGCCCGAGCGCCTCGACAGCCTTCTGCTGGTCACTCTTGCGGAATCGGCCACGCCATTCGGCCCCACCACGCATCGCCGTCGCCATCGCCGAATACGCCTCGAGCGCGTGACGACCGACCACCGTCGTCTCGACGGCCCGCTGTCCGACGAACGTGTCTGCCTGAGCTGCAACCTGCAGAAGGCTCGGGATCTCCGCGGTCTTCGCCCACAGATGGCCTGCCGTCCCGGACAGCACCGAATCCGCGGCGGCCTCGATCGCTTGCCCCTGACGGCGCACGTCGTGGACTACCGCCTGCAAGCGCTCACACCGCATCCGGATGTCCGCCAGCACGTGCGGTGGCGCGTCGGAGAGCAACGCCATCAACCAGGATGCTTCCGGCCGAACCTCTCGCGGCGCCGCGCCGGCGCGAACGCACAACTGCTGCAGCTCGGCGGGATCAGGCAGCACGCCGTCGATCCGTGGCAGAGCCTGCTGCAGGCGCTGCACCCGTTCCGGCGTCGACCGCGAGGTCAGCTCCAGAATCGCCTGCAGCTGCGATCCGTTCACCGACGGCTCGGCCGCGTTCAGTGGCCCTGGCAACCACGAGAATCGCTCAGCTCGCCGGGTGACGTCACGGACGATCGCGGCCGTGGTCCCCGCGTATCCGGGCGCGACTTCCGCATGGACGAACATCTCGGCTTCCCGGACCGACCGGATGCGCTCGGTGATGCTGCTGCGTCGGCTCAATGCCTGATCGCGCCTCGTCGCCAGATCGTTGATGCGGGCGGCGGTGGAGCCGGGGTTGTATGACGATTTGCGGGTGGCGATCTCGGCGACGCTGCGGTTCAGTTCCGCGGATCCTCCGCGACCGACGTCGGTGATGGCAACGCACAGTTCCTGCATCTCCGGCGGCAGTTTGTCGCGCAGCACCCGCAACGCCTGTGCCTTCTCACTGGTGACGAGGACACGCTGCCCCTGCGCGAGCAGCGCGGACACGAGATTCGCGATCGTGTGGGTCTTACCGGTACCGGGAGGACCCTCGACGACGACGCCGCTGTCGCGGGCGAGCCGCTCGATGATCTCCCGCTGCTCGGGATTCGCGGGCAGCGGGAAGAGCGGGTCGTCGGCCAACGTCGCGGACGGCGACGCCCCGGTGCGGTCCAACCAGGCGACCCGGTCGTCCGGCTCGATCGCTTCCACCAGTTGTGCAAGCCCCAACGGCACCGGGACGTCGTCCCGCTCGGCCTCTGCGATCATTCGGTCGTAGTATTCGACCAGCGCGAAGGCTCCGCGCTTGCGTAGCACCAATGCCGGGGCATGCACGAGGGTCCGATCGAATGCGGCAGTATCCGTCTCGTCGCCAGTGTTCACCGGCACGGTGAGGGACCGCTCCGCCCAGGCTTTGAGGAATACCGGGATCCCCGGATCGATCGGGGACGTCAGCCCCTCCAAGTTCTCCTGCAGTGCGCGTGAACCGGTGGGATCGAAAATCGACATACCGGTGAGCAGCTGAGTGTCCTCGAGTCGCGGAGACGTCTCGGCGGCCAGTCGCACCAGGAGATCGCCGGTGGACTCATCGCGTTCGACGGTCACCGGCTGGGTCAGGATGTGGGTCCGCAGACTTTCCCCGGCCGCGCTCGCCGGCAAGGTGAGCAGCCCCGACGCCAGCACCAGTTCGATCGATTCCGGCCTCGAACCCAGCTCCTGCATCGCCCGTTGCAGCGAGTTGTGCAGATTCCACGCCGGACGCCGCTCCCGGTCCACCGCGGCCCACGCCTGCCAGTCGGCCAGCCAGGAGTCGAACGCTCCTCCGACATCGGTCGCCTTCGGATCCAGTCGCGGCGACGCAGCGGAGTCCGTCGTGTCCCCTTGTACCAAAGTGTTCAGTCGAGGCGGCAGCGCCGGTGGGTCGACCAGCACGACACGGGAGCGGAGCATGACGTCTCCAGCCGAAGCGTCGCGCACCAAGGCCATGTCGACGGCGTCACCGCTCAACCACACCACGTCATCATGACGTCGGTGGTCGAGCACGGGCTTGCTCCGCGACTTGACGAGTTCCCGAAGGAATCCCATCAATCGCTGGACTCGGTCCTTGAGGTGGGGGTCGTCCTCCCTGTGCACCGTGCGCCCCTCCTGTGTCCTGATCAGCTACGCCACGTCGCACTAAGGGTAGGGACCGGGTACGACACCGGATTGCCGGACCCGCCTGCCGGCGCTAGTCGGGGGATGTTAGGAGATCCCAGCGGCCACGCCCGTGTGCGATCCGGGCCAACTCGATGGCATGGTGCCCAGTGCGCCGCCGACTGGGGTCTCGAGCGATCCAGGCGTCGGTTGCCCGTCGAATGCCGGCCGCGACCTCCGCGGCGGGGAGGATGAAGACTTCGGTCGGAGCGACCGACAAGTCGACGAACGCCCAGAACTTCGCACCGGTGTCGTCGGTCCGCAGGTTCTCGTCCTTTTTGGTCGCCTGCCAGGTGCCGCCGGTCCGCGTCTTGACACGCACCACGACGGGTGCGCAGCCCGGTATTACCACCCGTACGGCAGTTCGCAGTGTCCCGGTAACGCGGGAGGCCTCGCCTCCCCGATTCCGAACCTGCTCGATGAACCATGTAATTCCCCGCTCTGCCGTCGGCGAAGTCGCTGCCGCGACCAATGCAGCGTCGACGGGCGCGGCGACGCTCCGCGGCGCGCTCACACCCGGGGTGTCGGCTGCAGTTCCGTCCATCTTGCGCACCGTCCCGAGAGTGCGGCCTCTGCCGTCATCGACGATCCAGGCGGTCCACCCGTCGTCCGGCGGGAGTGCTCCGGGTTCGTGTCGCTCGACGACCGCCGCGGCGGCGAGGGTCGGGTTGGGAAAGCGGCGGCCCTTCAACTCACCCTTACTGATCTCGATCACCCCTGTCTGCGGATCACAGACGGCGACGGTTCGAAAGCCCGCACAATCGAGGAACACCCGCCATCGGCTCCCCACCGCCGCCGACCGGTTTGCGGCCGGCGGGACAAGACTGGGAACGGCCCGCGAAGCGGGTGCGATCCGATCCTGTGTTGCAGGCCGATTCATCGGGCGCGCCGGAACCTGCGGCATCGTACGCGCAGGACGAGGACTGGCCGACGACGAATCGGTGCTTCCCCGACGCGGGGGCGCCGGCACCTGCGGTTCGCGGATGGCGCCGGCCGGGGCGGCACGGCGCTCGCCTTCCGCCTGCTCGCGCTTTGCTGGCTCGGGTTTCGCTGACTCGTTGTCACCGCGGTCGGCGCACAGGGCTTCCCACAGCTCGGACAGGCGCCACGTGGAGATGCCGGCCAGGGGCGTGTCGGCCGCTGCTGCGCACAATGCGGCGACACCGGTGTCGCCCGGAAGGGTGTCGACGAGCAGGCTCATCGCGCGCAGCAGCTCGACGGAGTCGGTGGTGCCCCCGGCGTGGAGTCCGCCTGCCGCGACCCAGGTTTCCCCCACCCACGCCCAGGTGACCCGCGGATCGTCATCGAGTTCGTCCAACTCGTCGGCCAGCTTGGCCACAGCGTCTTCGTCCTGATTTCGCCCGCGCTCCTCCAACACCGCGTCGAGGATTTCCTGCGCCGTGGCGATATTCTCCATCCGGTCGAGAGCAGCGAGGAACGCACTCGTCGTCGACTCCTCCGTCGCGTCCGCGGGCGAGGCCAGCATCGCTGCCAGATCCTCGAAGTCTCGCTCCTGTCCGACGCCGAAGACGACGGCGTCCGGATGGCTAACGCAGTCGGCAGGAAGCTCGTCCGCACCGTCGACGAGAACGTGCACCATGCCGCCTGCCCCATCAGCCCGCGACGGCAACAGCCGGCACGCGCGTACCGCGGTCAACGGGGCGCGGCGAGGCTCTGTCGCGAAGGCGAAGGCTTCGACATTCTCACGGGTAATCCAGACATGGGTGCGGTCGACGATCACCTGACCGTCGAGTCCACGGAACCATCGAATCAACCGAGTGGACTCGGCATCCTCCTGGTCACCGTCACCGGACTCCACCGGGTCGCCGGACTCGTCGGATGCCACCAGCCCGAGAAAATCCGGCAAGAGATCCGGGCCGATCCCCTGAAGCCGGGCAGCACGAAGGATTCGCAGATACAACGCATCCAATGCGTCGGGGTCGCCGACCAAGCAGTCGTGCACGGCGCGGTCGTGTCTGCCACCGTTGGGGCGGCTGCCGTCGAGGTTCGCCATCTTGGCCAGGATGCTCGAGTTCGGGCGCTTGAACAGCCGCGCCAGCTGGGGTACCGGAAACGGCGCCCGGTCGGCCGAGCCGCTGCCGAACCGGCTGTGGTCGACGACCCTTGTGGCGCACAGACAGAGCACCACTTCACAGGGAATGAAGTTCACCTGCCGTGCACCGCCGGGGTCGGTACGGGCTAGGACCGAACGCCACGCTTCGGCCAGCGCAGTGTCCGTCGGGTCCAGGAAGTCCGTGAGTTCGTGCGCCACCGTGCCTCCGCCGTGATTCCGCTACCTGCGATTATCTATACCAAGGAAACTCGACTACCCCTCACCCTCCAAGCATCCGACTCATTCGCTTGGAGGCTGTCTTCACCGAGGCTCCTCACACCGCCGCGCGGAACCTCTTGTAGCTCAGCTCCAACAGTTGCCGATCGGGGCGCTCGGCTCGCGCCTTCGGCAGTACCATCAGTGGCTGGCCGTGACGTTCCTTGAGCCCGTGTTCGAGCATCGGCCCGTCAATTTCGTAGAGCAGGTCCTCGCGGATCTCGACGACGAAGTCCGGACTGATGCCGAGGATCCGGACGTCGTACGCCGCATGGTGAATCTTGCAGAGTGCCAAACCGTTTCGTACAGATGCAATCCCCAGCTCGTCGCCGTCCGGGACGATGTGCGCGGCGTCGAGCAGCTCACCGTGCGCCAGCGCGCACACGGCACAGCGCGTCTCGTAGGCTCGCATCACCGCCGCGCGGAAGACCGGCTGGTGCAGGCGCCGTTTCGTCTCAGCCACCACGTACCGGCGCAGTGTCTCCTCGACCCGCGACTCCGGTCGACGCAGATCGCGCGATGCGTCGATCGCGACGACGAACTGATGCTTGTCTGGTTCCTCGTCGACGAGGTACACCGGATAGATCGGCTGATAGCGCCCGACACCGACCCCAAAGAACCAAATCAGCGGAACCTGCAGGTTCATCGCGGCCCGCAGACCGCGGTTGTCCATATGCTCGGGATCGGTCCCGGACCACTTGTATCGCAGGAATCCGTCGCCTCCGACCTCGTCCTCGTACGGTCGCGCCGCTCCTGCGGCCCGGTACGTGGTCATGATCGACAGCGCGGCACCCAGCTCCCGCGGCTTGCGGATACCACGTGTCGGGTCGACGAGGCGGAACATCGCGCCGTCGAAGGTGAAATCGAGGAGTTCATCGCGGGTGATGGAGTCGAGTCCGTCGTTGGTGCGGAGGGTCAGGAACTGCATCGCTTCTTGCCTCAGGCGAGCATCATCGCTCGGCCCCATTACCGCCACCACTCAAGTCCTCCCCATTGGAACCAGTGAGTCGAAGGCTATCCCGGGGAGCCGACAACCATTGATACAGACATGCCCTTTAAAGTGGGCGTCATATGGGGGATAGCCGCCGACCTCGGAAAACCCCCGATCCGGACCGCGCTACCGTTACACCCACCATCCACCAACTTTGCAGCGCCCGAACCGTAGATCCGGCCGGCGCCGGACAGGGGAATCATGACCGAGCACGACACCACCGACCAGCCGCTTCAGCTCGATGGCGCGTTCGCGATCGCGACCGACAGCCGCGAGCAGCTGCAGGCCCTGAGCCTCCGCACGCTCACCGAACTCCTCGGCAGTGCGCCGGAGGTCGACGAGGACGGCGACATCGCGATCCCGGTCCACGGTTTCGGGCTCTACGTCACGGTCGCCGAGGACGGTCCGCAGCTGCACGTGTGGGCGTCGATCCTCTCCGAGCTCGGTGACGGCGCCGCGGCCGCTCAGAATCTGCCGGCGCTTTCCGCCGAGTGGCCGCGGCTGCGCTTCACCATCGAGGACGGGCATCTGCTGGTCTCGACGCTGGTCGACGCCGACCCGTTCGCACCGCAGCACCTGATCAACCTGGTCGACGAGATCCACGAACTCACCCACGACCTCGACGACGACTTCGCCGCCAAGTTCGGTGGCGTCCTCGACTGCGACGCCGACGACGACTCCTACGCCGGCGGATGCGGGGGCTGCGGCGACGACTGCGCCTGCGGCGGCCACGACGCTGGCAACCTCGGCGAAACGATTCCGGTCGGCCAGCCGTCGAACTGACGCTCGCTCGCTACTTCTCGGCCGGCTGGGCGTTCGCTCGCACCGACGTCCAGCCGGCGATGAGCGATTCCATGTCGCTCCGCCTCCGCAACGCCGGCTTCTCGCTGCTCGTCGACGCCGCCGGCGCCCCGTCGCCCGCCAGGAACGGCCGCACCAGATCGATCGGTACCGGAAAGACCACGGTCGACGTGCTCTCCCCGCCCAACTCCCCCAGCGTCTGCAGATAGCGCAGCTGCAGCGTGGTCGGGTTGCGGCTGATCACGTCCGCGGCCTCCGCCAGCTTGGTGGACGCCTGGTACTCCGCCTCCGCATTGATGATCTTCGCGCGCCGCTCCCGCTCGGCCGCCGCCTGCCGCGCGATCGCGTGCTGCATGTCCCGCGGAATCTCCACGTCCTTGATCTCCACGGTGGTGACCTTCACGCCCCACGGCTCGGTCTGCTGGTCGATCACCTTCTGCAGGTCCTCGTTCAGCCGCTCCCGCTCGGCCAGCAGCGAATCCAACTCGGCCTTGCCCAGCACCGACCGCAGCGTCGTCTGCGCGATCTGCGACGTCGCCGCGAAGTAGTCCTCCACTCCGACGATCGCCCGGTCCGCGTCCACCACCCGGAAGTACGCGACGGCGGTGACCTTCACCGGCACGTTGTCCCGGGTGATCACCTCCTGCATCGGCACGTTCAGCGTGACAGTCCGCAGGCTCACCCGCACCATCCGGTCGACCGCCGGGATCAGCAGCACCAGCCCGGGCCCGCGCAGGTCGACGAGCCGTCCGAGCCGAAACAGCACACCCCGCTCGTACTCGCGCAGCACCCGAACGGCGGCCGACGCGACGATCACCGCGAGCAGCGCGACGACGATGACGGCCAGAATGATGGTGGTCAACATGGCAACTCCCACGGTTCACGGCGACGCACGCTCAGCGTGAGTCCACGCACTCCCTCGACGACGACGGACTCCCCCGCACTCGGAATTTCGTTGTAGCCGAACGCCATTCGGGCGCGCCACAAGCCGCCGTCCATCTCCACCTGCCCCTGCTCGCCGTCCCAACTGCGGACCAGAGCCTCGGATCCGACGAGCGACTGCGCGCCGGTGCGCACGGGTTCACGGCGGGCGGTGAGTACCTTGCGGCCCGTCACGGCGACCGCGCCGAGTCCGACGGCGGCCGTCCCGAGGGTCACCGGCAGCGCGAGCTCGAGACCCACTCCGCCGGAGGTGAACAGCAGCCACGCTCCGGTCCCAGCGAACACGGTGCCGACCACACCGAGGGCACCGTAGGTCGGCGCGTGCGCTTCGATCACGATCAGCAGCACGCCCACTACCAGCGCCAACACACCCAATGCGGTCATCTGCACTCACCTACGGTGAGGACCCGGTCGCCTCACGTAGCCACTCACGATCGGGCCCTCACGATCAAAGGTATGCCCGCATTGGCCGGGTTGCCACCGTGTCGTGCCGGGCGGCTGTCGGTGCCTGGTGCAATCATCGCCACATGCATCTGCTCGACGACGGGTTCGCGCCACCGGAGGCCTGCGTGCAGTGGTGCCGCGCTCGCGCCTATCCGCTGCACGTGCTCGACGACAGCCCGCGCCTCGACCTCGACTGGTGGAACCACCACCTCCGCGAGCAGGGGCACGAGATCGTCCTGCACGGGCGCGACCTCGACGGCCGGGTGGTCGACCGCGGTATCGCCGTCGTCCAGCGCAACGACCTGCAACTGGACAGCGAACTGGTCGTCGCCGAGCACGACGCCCTCGGGCTGCTGTTCCTGTGCGCCGCCTGGCGCAGCGCCCACGCCAGCCGCCGCGCCACCCGCCGGGTGCCGGACGTGTTCAATCCGTACGCCGAGCAGGACCCGCTCGCGAAGATCAAGACCGTGCTGGACCGGTGCGTCAAGGACAAGCGGATCCCCGAACCGTCCCGCGACGCGTGGTCGGGCTGGCCGGACATGCCCGGTGTCGGGGTGCCGCTGATGGCGCTGTTCATGTGGGCGGTCGGGGTGCGGCGCGGCGGCATTCGCGCCCAGGCGATCGATCAGCACGGTGTCTCGACGCTGATCCACGAGGGCTGGCTCGAGGAGCCGTCGGTCAGCGGCTTCACCCTCCGCCGCTACGACCGCTACCTGGAACTGCTCGGCGACTGGGCGACGCAGGTGGGCACCGAGCCGGAGTTGATCGAGATGTGGCTGGTTCAGCGCTGGAACGCCCGCGTGCACGAAGCCCGCAGCGGCGCCCGCGCCGAGCCGACGCTGTTCTGAAGCCCCTACAGCACTTCTCGGGGACACTGGCCTCATGCCGACCAATCCCGTCACGATCACCGTCACCGGCCATGCCGAACGCTCGGTCCCGCCCAATCGCGGTGTGGTCCACCTGAACATCGAGTTCGACGCCTGCGGGTGATAGGGGCGGTAGCGGGTGTGCTGCATCTGATCGACGAACCAGCGGCGCAGCGGCCGGCGAGCGTCCTTCTCAAGCGAACCGCCCTGGAACTACCGGTCAACGGTCACTGCAGCCGTGACGTTCCGCGATCTCGACGCCGTCGCCTCGTTCGTCGACCGGGCATCGGCGATCGAGGGAGTCAACGTCACGCACCTGGAGTGGAAGCTCACCCGGACGGCCCACGCGAAAGCGCTCTCGCGCGTGCGGGATCTCGCCGTCCGAGACACCCTCGCCAAAGCCAAGGGCTACACCCGAAGCCTGGGCTGCAAGCGGATCGAGGCCGTCGCCCTGGCCGACCCGGGCATGTTTGAACGCCGGCTCGCGCCCCGACGTCGGCACGCCGGTCATATGGGCGATGGCCGCGTCGGCACCGATCCAGGACGCCGAACGGTCGGCGATCGAACTGACACCGGAACGTCTCCGCATCACCGCGGATGTCGAGGCACGGTTCGAGGCGTATTGGAGACACTCATCTACGCAGTGACAGCAACCGTGCCTTCCGAGTTCGGTTCCACCATTTCACGCCTAGTGCCGTGCAGCCTTCGCCTTCTCCCGCAGCACTCGGGCACGATCAAGTCGCTTCTTGATCTTCGACGGAACGCCATTCTCTGCGTGCAGTTCGACGAGGTCCTCATCATCGACGAACTCGTCGCCATCTCCGAGTTCCAAGGCGACTTTGCCGTACTCCTCGACATAACGCTCGAGAAGTTCGACTTCGGTGGCGTAGTCCGCGAGCTTCCGACAGATGATCGCTGCCCGCTCTGTGAAATAGAAGCCCGGAGTGCGCCCGACAAGCGCCTCATACTCGAAGTCGACCGATATCAGTGGGACCAGCAGTTCGAGTGCCTCGTGATACTTCCCCGCCCGATAGAGCTTGTCGATCGGCTCCGACCACTCATGGATGAGCCTGCCCTGAAAGCACTCAATGGCCTTGGCGCGCGCCAACCGCTCGTCAAGATCGCGGTACGCGGCCTCGCGTCTAGCTTGAGCCTCGTCTGCCCACACGAAACCCTCCTTTTTGGAGAGGAATTCGAGATCGGGAATGAATACTCTGAGAGCAACATTGTCAGGCCACTGCTTCAGTACTGCGATGCCCGAGCGCCTACCAGAGCGGACCGTCCTGATCAAAAGCTCATTTTGGTGAACGGAGTGCGGGCGCAGCGTGCCCAGATGAACGTCGTCGATGTAGACGTCGACTCCCAGCCCATCCTCCGTCGTGCCGAGCAAAAGTTCGCACTCCGTTACGAACGTTTGTCGGCCCAGCAGGATATCCGAAAGCTGTTCTTGAAAATCGTCCTGCCGGTCCGGCGTGTGCCAGGTAGGTTCGAAGAAATCCGGACCACGCACCGCCTCTGGCAGAATGAGCCAGCTCGCGAGGTTCTCAGGCCATGTGCCTCGAAGATTCAACTCCCGGCTGACAAAGTCGCCTGACTCGAGACCTGCACGGTCACTCTTTCCATTCTTCTTGATTGGCAGAATGCCAGCGTCGTAGGACGACTCGAACACTTTCGCCTGCGCGAGGACTCGGAACCCGAGATGATTCGCGGCGACGATCTCTGGCTGAAACTGCACAGCCATGCCGTGACGGAGGTAGCCGATCCGCTCACCTTCGATGTCCAAGGCGACAGCGGCTGAATCGGCCGGATTCCCCGGCTCAGGGATAAGCTCGACCATGAGGCGAACACCGAGAGGAAGTGACTCGAAGAAGTCTTCGTTACCGAACCCAGTTACAGTCTCGAGGCTGACAGAACCGTTTAGCCACAGCGCGTTCAGAGGCGATGAGTACTCGGCTACTGGACGCCGATATGGGGTGTCGTCCCAGTAGCCTGCATTCGTTGTATCGCTCAACGTCCGTCAATCCTCCCGCAACGCATCCGACGATTCCCGAGTTTGGATGCTAGAAATCCGCAGTTTAGGGGGCGCGTTCGAGCATGACGAAGGCTGTCCCACTCGGCAAGACTGACAACACGGATCTGCAGATCATCGCATCGCGGGCCGTCGCTGCGAAGCATGTAGCAAGGACCACCGACCGGCCAATGCATCGGCGACCAGGACTTCCTGAACTACGCCGCTTGGCGATGTACGCGTATTGCATGCGGTTACTGTCAGGACCTGGCACCCAGTCCAACCGCGACCGTCAGATGTTCGATTCCGGAAATCACCGACACACTGATTCGCGTCGACCACATCGAGTCGTGCCAACGAAAGAAGGGGTGCCGCACCACTCGCCGAGGTAGACCCAATTCATAGCTCCCGGGCATCGCTCATCTCATCCCCGCCGCAACCCACTCGCCCGCAGGACTCGTCGCCCCACGGCCGCCCGCACGGCCGCCTCGGTCCCCACGATCCGCACGTGCGTCCGCGCACGGGTGATCGCCGTGTACAGCAATTCCCGGGTGAGCAGCGACGACTCCTCCCCCGGCAGGATCACCGAGACCACGTCGTACTGGCTGCCCTGACTGCGGTGAATCGTCATGGCGTACACCGTCTGTACCGACGCCAAGTGGCTCAGGTGCACCAGATACGGCTCCTCACCGCGCGCGAAGGCCGCGACCAGATCGCCGCCCGAAACCTCAGAACCGTCGGCGACCACCACCCCGGTGTCCCCGTTGTAGATCCGCATCTCGTGGTCGTTCGCGGTCACCATCAGCGGCTGCCCGGCGTACCAGCGCTCCGGGTCCAGTCGGCTTCCTGTCGCCTCCCCGATCCACGTCATCGCGTTGCGCGCCCACCACGACGCCCCGAACGGGCCCTCCCGGTGCGCACACAGCAGCCGATGCTTCTCCGACGCCCGCACCGCGCCCGCCGCATCCCCGGCCAGTGCCGCCGCCGTCACCTCCGCCGACGTCGACACCACATCGGCGCGCAGCCCGGCCAGATCCTCCGGGTCGACGAACGACACGTCCGCCGCCCCGCTCCGCAGAATCTCGAGGGCGCGGTCCTCGTCACCGTCGCGCACCGCCACCGCCAGCTGCGCGATCGCGCCACCGAACCGGCGACCCCTACTGAGCCGAATCACGCCACCCCGCAACCGATCCCGCTCCGACCGGCTCAGCGCCGCCTCGGCCGGATCGTCCGACGCCGACAGGTCCACGCCCACCACCCGCGCCAGCACCGGGTTCTCCACCCCGGTCACCGGCCGCGCGACCAGGTCGGCGAGCACCGCGCCGGCGTCCACCGACGTCAACTGGTCTGGGTCGCCCACCAGCACCAGCCGCGCCTCCGGGCGCACCGCCTCGAGCAGCCGGCACATCATCGTCAGCGACACCATCGACGTCTCGTCCACCACGATCACGTCGTACGGCAGATGGTTGGTCTCGTTGAACCGGAACCGGCTGGTCCCTCGCTGCCAGCCGAGCATCCGGTGCAGCGTCATCGCCGGCAACTCCGACCGCAGACCGACAAGCTCCGCCTGCTCGCGCACCGACTCCTGCAGCCGCGCCGCCGCCTTGCCGGTGGGCGCCGCCAACCCGATCCGCAGTCCCGGCTGCTGCCGCGCGAGCAGCGCCAGCGCCCGCGCCACCGTATGCGTCTTGCCGGTGCCCGGACCGCCCGCGATCACCGACGTCCAGTGCGTGGCCGCGACGGCCGCCGCGATGCGCTGCCGGTCCGGGGCGTCCGACGGACGCGACGGATCCGCGAAGTCCCGGAACAACTCGTCCAGCCCGGCCCGCAGGAGGTCCTCGTCGACGGTCGGGTGGCCGTGCGCGCGCTCGTCCAGGATCCGGCGCACCGTCTGCTCCTGCCGGTAGTACCGATCCAGGTACAGCAGCCCGTCCACCAGCCGCAGCGGGCGCAGCGGCCCGGCCTGGCCGCCCACCACCAGCGGACTCGACGCCAAGCCCTCGGCGACGACGGCGTCGTCCGGCCACGGCAGCGCCGCGGGATCGACCTCGAACTCCTCGTCGACCGTCACTTCCCGAATCCGGCTCAGCTCCAGGCACACCGAGCCCGACCGCACCGCCCGCACCGCCAGCGCCGTCGCCAGGTGCACCGGCTCGCGGGTCTCCCCGCTGAGCGTCGCCAGCCGCAGCGCGACGTGCACGTCGGCGGCCTCGAGCACCCCGGCCTCGTTGAACTCCCGCAGCATCCCCTTGCCGCGCTGCGCGACGCGTGCCTCGATCATGCGTTCCCCTCGGCACTCGCCGCCAGCAGATCCGACAGCTCCACCACCAGCGCGGCGGGCGGATCCCAGTCGAACACCCCCGCGCCGTCCGGGGTGTCGGGGCCGACCATGCCGCGCACGAACAGGTACTGCACCCCACCCAGGTGCGTCGCCGGGTCGTAGCCGGGCAGCCGCCACCGCAGATACCGGTGCAGCGCAACGGCATACAGCAGCGCCTGCAGCGGGTAGTGCGAGCGCATCATCTCCCCGGCCATCGCCTCGCGGGTGAAGTCGGCGGTGGTCACCTCGCCGGGCGCGATGCGGTTGGTCTTGTAGTCGACGATGACGAACCGGGGACCCTCGCGCCGCAGCACGGCGTCGATGCTGCCGGTGAGGTAGCCGCGCAGCGGCGTCGGCTCCAAGGTGGCGAGCCGATCCGCGTACGGCGCGAGGACGTCGTCGGACGGCAGATGCATCCGCAGCAGGTCCACGATCCGGTGCAGCGTCACCGTGAGCACCGCCGGGTCGTCGCCGCCGGCGAGCGGTAGCTCGAAGTCCAACTCCGGCAGCCGGTCCCGCGGGGTGATGTCGGCGAGGGTGCCGCCACCGGCGAGCGGGGTCCGCAGGACAGGTAGCAGCGCGTCGGCCAGCGCCACCGGATCGACCTGCGACATCCGCGCGGCCACGGCCTCGCGGCAGTGCCGCACCAGCTCGGCCTCGAGGTCCGCGGCAGCGGTGTCGACGTGCTCGAGGATCTCGTGCACCAGCGTGCCGAACACCGCGCCGTAGGGCATGTCGTTCATGGTCGACGGGATGCCCAGGGCGGGCGCGGGCGTGATGAGCGCGGGCTCCTCCGGCTCGTCCTCGATCTCCGGTTCCTCGGCCTCGCTGGTGACGCCGGGATGCTCGTGCGCCGACGCGGTGAGCGCGGTGTACGACGTGCGGCGCCACCCGGCGTCCAGCTCGCGGCGGAAGACGGCGGCTGCCAGCTCACCGGTCTCCTCCTGCGGCGGCGTCCACGACGGCTTCGGAATCGGGTCGGCGCCCACGGCGTGCACCTCCACCGTCACCGGCGCGGCCTCCGCCCAGCGGGTGAGCTGCTCGGCGACCATCGGGTCCTCCGGCACGCCCACCTTCTGCGGGACGTCCGACTCCCCCGGCTCGCGCCCGAACAGCATCCGGTGCAGCGGCGCCTCGTTGGTGGAGTACGCGGGCGCCCACCACAGCACCAACTGGCACTGGGCGCGGGTGAGCGCGACGTACAGCAGCCGCAGGTCCTCGCCGGCGGCCTCGGCGTCGCGCCGACGCCGGCGGTCGCCGTAGCCGGGGCTGCCCTCGCCGCCGATGTCGAGGATGCGGCGGCCGTGCTCGTCGTGCAGCAGCAGCCGGTTGGGGTCGGCGTAGCGGCCGGTGCTCCACCCGAACGGCACGTACACGATGGGGTACTCGAGGCCCTTGCTGGCGTGCACGGTCGCGATCTGTACCGCGGCCGCGTCGCTGTCGAGGCGCCGGCTGCGGTCGCCGCTACCGGATTTCGGGTCCTTGATGCGGTCGGTGAGCCAGCCGGTGAGCGCGGTGAGCCCGAGGGACTCGTCGACGGCGACCGCGCCCAGCAGCTGCCCGATGTGCCGCAGGTCAGTGAGCGTGCGCTCCCCCGACGCGACGGTCAGCAGCCGCGCCTCGAGCCCGGACTCGGCGGCGAGCCGCTCGAACAGCGCCGCGAACCCGGACTGCGCGAACACCGTCGCCAGCTCCCGCAGCTGCCCGCCCACGCGGGCGACCACCTCGTCGCTGCGGGCGTCGATGTCGGCGGCGGTCCAGCCGATGAGCGGGGTGAGCGCCGCGAGCCGCACCCGGTCGGGGCGGTGCGGCTGCTCGAGCGCCTGCAGCAGCTGCAGCCAGTGCGTGGCGGCCGGGGTCTCGAAGACGCTGGTGCCGCCGGCCAGCACCGACGGCACGCCCACCCGGTCCAGCGCCTCCCGCACCAGCGCGATCTGGGCGTTGGTGCCGGCCAGGATCGCGATGTCCCCCGGCGCGACCGGCCGCGTCACCCCGTCCAGCTCGAGGGTGGCGCCGCTCCCGAGCAGTGCGACGATGTCGGCGGCCACATCCGCCGCGACCCGCGTGCGCAGCGCCCCGACGGCCGGGAAGCCGGAGTTGTTGAGCCGTCCGGCGCCCGCCCGGCACAGGTACCGCAACCGCAGCGGCGCCGCCCCCTGCAGCCGCGACCCCGGCTTGGCCGCCGACACTGGATGCACGACGATGTCGCGGTGCCCGAGGGCGGCGCCGCCGTGCAGATGCCCCAGTGCGGCAACGAGATCGGCGTCGCTGCGCCAGTTGGTGGTGAGCTCCTGGTGGCTGTGCGCGGACCCGACGGCGTCGAGGTAGCTGAGCACCTCGGCGCCGCGGAACGCGTAGATGGCCTGCTTGGGGTCGCCGACCAGCACCAGCGTGGAGTGCCCGTGGAACGCGGCGCGCAGGATCCCCCACTGCTGCGGGTCGGTGTCCTGGAACTCGTCGACCAGCACCACCCGGTAGCGGTCCCGCACCCGCCGGCACGCCGCCTCCCCGTGCTCGGGATCGGTGAGCACGGCGTGCAGCAGCGCGGGCAGGTCGTCGAAGTCCCGGATGCCGGCGAGCCGCTTGCGGCGCTGGGTCTCCTGTCGGACGGCGGTGGCGAACGCGACGGCGTCCCCGGCGCGGGTGCCCTCGGCGTCCTCGGGGGCGAGCACCGACTGCGGGTCGAAGATCGCGGCCCGGGCGGCGGCACGCGCGTCGGCGGGCCGCAGGGTGCGGGAGTCGGCGCGGGCGAAGCGGTGCAGGAACAGGTCGGCGATCACCTCGGCGACCAGGTCCTCGGCCTCCTCGACCAGCACCGCGTCCGGGTCGCGCTCGCCGGCGATGCCGAGGCCGTCGAGCATCCGCTGGCAGAAGCTGTGGGTGGTGACGATGGTGCCGGCGTCGAAGTCCGACAACGCCTGCATCAGCCGTCGGCGCCGCAGCGCGATCTCGGCGTCGTCGGTGGCGGCCAGGTGCGCCACCAGGGGATCGTCGCTGTCGCGGGCGGCGGCCGGGTCCGCCAATCCGGCTGCGGCGGAGGCGAACCGCTCGCGGGTGCGTTCGCGCAGCTCCTTGGTGGCGGCGCGGCTGAAGGTGACCAGCAGCAGCTGCGAGAGGTCGATGTCCTCCTCCGCGACGAAGCGGGCCGCGAGCCCGACGATCGCGTACGTCTTGCCGGTGCCGGCGCTGGCCTCGAGCACGGTGGTGCCCTGCGGCAGCGGCGCGAACAGGTCGAACGCGGTGTCGGTGGTGGTCGCGGTGGCTGTGTCTGTGGCTGTGGCTGTGTCCGTGTCCCGGCTCGCGGTCTGCGTCACGGTTCCCCCAGGGTCTCGGCCGCGAGCAGCGGCCCCCACAGTACGGCGGCCTCGGTGCCGAAGCAGCTCGGTTCGTACGCCCCCGGCGGCGCGGGCCGCTCGGTGAGCACGGACAGCTCCGCGTCGGGCCCGTGCACGTATCGGACGTGCCGGTCCTTGCCGTCGCCGAAGTCGCCGCCCCACTCGCGGTCGGCGGCCACCAGCGCCAGCTCGATGGACCGGCCGCGGAACCGCTGGTCCGCGTACGCCGCCGACGTCGCCGCGGTCAGCGGCAGCGGCGCCACCAGGCCGCGGTCGCGCATCTCGACCAGCCGGGTGAGGATCTCGGCCGCGTTCTCCGGGGCCGTCAGCGTCGACCGCATCACCGGGGTGCGGCCGCGGCCGCGGCCGGTGGTGACGGCGGTGAGGTTCCCGCCGCGCCGCGTCGCGGTGACGGCGAGCAGCCGCACCCACGCCCCGATCCGGTGCTTGGGTGCCAGTCGGGAGAACGTGGTCCGCGCGAGCACCTCGCCGTGCACGCCGTCGACGGTGCCGACCAGCCGCCGGCCCCCGAGATCGACGTCGATGTCGACCGCCTCGGCGGGTCCGGCGTGCACCGGTGCCGACGCGCGGACCAGTGAGTCGACGGTCCACTCGATGTCCGAGAGCGCGGCGTCGCCGAGCCTCGCGGGTGGCAGGGTGCCGCGCCGCCACTCCGCGGCCCGGAACGCGGCCGGGTCCGCACCGGCGAGCCGGGCGCCGAGCATCCGCTCCCCGATCCCCCACCGGGCCAGCGGGTCGAGTTCGAGGTCGAGGGTGTCGGCGATGTCCTCGTCGAGGTCGGGCACCCGGAACCCGAGGCGCTGCCGCAGGAAACCCTGAATCGGGTTCTCCAGGAATGAGATCAGCTCGGCGAGATCGACGTCACCGGGCTCGAGCGGCGGCAGCGGCTCCGGGAGGAACGCGGGCGCGGGCGCCGACGGCTGCTGCGCGGCGCGGGCCCCGCCCAGCGCGGCGTGGTCGAAGCTGCCGGGCCGGACCGGGTCGAAGTTGCGGGGATCGAACGGCTGCAACGGATGCCGCTGCACCACGTCCGCCCCGGCCATCGCCACCAGCACGTCGCGCAGCTCCGCGAGCGGCACCGCGGGCGGGCGGGGAGTGCCGTTCACCGGGTCGGCGCCGGTGTAGAACAGCAGCAGCCGCTCGCTCGCGGACATGATCGCGTCCAGCAGCAGCTGCCGGTCCTCGCTGCGCGGATCCCGTTCCCCCAGTAGCGGATCGCGGGCCAGCACGTCGTCGCCGTCGATGCCGGTGCCGCGGGGGAAGACGTCGTCGTCGAGCCCGAGCAGCACCACCACCCGGTGCGGGACCGAGCGCATCGGCACCATCGTGCACACCGTGAGCTCACCGGTCCGGAAGTTGGCGCGGGTGGGCCGGCCGGCGAGCCGCGCCCGCAGCATCGCCCGCACGTCGGCCAGCCGCAGCAGCGTGTCCCCGCCGTGCTCGACGGCCGCGGCCAGCTCGCGCCGCGCCTGCCCCAGCTGCCACGCGTCGGCCTCGGCAACGTCGACCAGCAGGTCCAGCGCCCGGGCCAGCGCCGCCGACCACTGCTCGGCCGACTGCGGTCCGGTGAGCCCGCGCAGCGCCACGTCGAGCCGGTCGACGTACTCGGCGAGACGCCCGGTGAGGTCGATGTCGTTGCTCTCGACGTCGTCGAGCGGCAGTGCGAGCGAGAGCCATTCGCTGTCGGCGTCGTCGGCCGCGGCGCCCAGGAGGATGCGGTCGAGCGCGGCCTTGAGGGTGTTCTGCTCGAAGTCACCGAGCCCGAACGCGCCACGCTCGCGGCGGCCGATCCCCCACCGCGCCCCGGCCGCCACGGTCCACTCCCGCATGCGTTCGAGATTGTCGTCGTCGAAGCGGAAGCGGCGGCGCACCGGCGCGGTCGCGGCCAGGTCGAGGACCTGGCTGACGGTGACGCGGGAGTCCGCGAGGTCGAGCAGCGTCGCCACCACCCCGAGCACCGGGTTGGTCTGGTGCAGCGCACGGTCGGCCAGCCGCACCCGCAGCCGGTGCCCGGGATGGGTGAGCGGGCCCGCCACACCCTGCCCGAACGCGGCCCGCACCAGTGGCGCGTACGTCTCGACGTCCGGGCACATCACCACCACGTCGCGGGGCTCGAGCGTGGGATCGTCCTGGAACAGGTGCAGCAGCCGCTCCCGCAGCGCCTCCACCTGCCGGGCCGGGCCGTGGCAGGCGTGGATCTCGACGGTGTCGTCGACCGCCCACGACGACGGCTGCCGGTCGGCGGCGATGTCGGACTGCAACTGCCCGAGCAGCGTCGACGGCCGCGCCGGTCCCGGGTGATGGACGTCGACCATCCCGATGGCGCTCAGCCGCGACTGCAGCTCGCGCACGTCGCGGGCGAGGCTCGCGAGCAGTGGGTGGGCGACGTCCAGCGCACGCAGGTCGTCGGCGCGGCGACGCGGCGGTTCGGTGTCCGCCAGCTCGCCCCACATCTCGATGCTCGGGTGCGGGATCCACACGTGCACATCACGGTTGGCGCCGATCGCGGACAGCACCGCGATCTGGTCGGCGCCCAGCCGGGTGGGGCCGAACAGCGACAGCCGTTCGGGCAGCTCGAGCAGTTCCGGCTGCTCGCGCAGCCGCGCGCACGCGGCGTCGAGGCGCTCGGCGGGGCTGGGGCTGCCGATCCGCTCCCGCAGCCGTCGCCAGAGCTGGGCCTGCCAGCACAGGTCGTCGTCGAGCGGCGCCAGCCCGTCGGTGTCGCGGCCGGCGGCCCAGTCGACCAGCATCGCGGGGCGCTGCGAGCCGTACGCGCGGAACAGTTCGGCCAGGTGCGCGGCGGTGCCGTACCGGCGGCCGGCGCGGTGGTCGTCGAAACCGTGGCCCAGATGTCGCGCCAGCACCGAGCACCAGGGTTCGGCCACGCAGTCGTCGATCACCCGTAGCAACGTCCACAGCATCCGCGCCGGATGCCACGGGTCGTCGTCGACGTCGTGCCCGTCGACGGCCGCGAGCGCCTGGTCGATCAACCGCGTCGGCGACGGGAAGTCGATGTTGGCGGCGACACCGTCGTGGCCGGCCTCACCGGCACCCAGCACGTGGGACAGGCGCTGCGTCAGCCAGCGTTCGACACCCTTGGCCGGGACCGCGACGACCTCGCGTTCGAACGGGTCCGCGAGCGGGGTGACCAGCACCTGAGCGAGCGCAGCCGCGAGCGTGCCGGCGCTCTCGGCGCGGTGCAACGTCAGCACGTGCGCATCCCCCTACCGGTGTCGTCGACTGTGCAGCATCGGCCAAGCATTATCACACCGATCCGACGAACCCGACGGCTCCGGAACGGTCGGAAACCTCGCCCGCGAGCGATTGCCGGGCCGCCCAGCGACAGTAGTAGCCCGGGGGGCCGGCTGTCAGATCCGGATTACTTCGTCACACCCGACGGCGTCGACGTCCGGGTGGCGGCCAGCACGGCCGCCAGGCCCTCCCGCAGGTCCCGGACGAAACCGTCGGGGACCTCCAGCGACGGGAAGTGGCCGCCGGTCTCGGGCTCCCGCCACCGGACGATCCGCCGGTACCGCTGCTCCGCCCACGGGCGTGGGCACTTCTCGATGTCGCGGGGATACATGGTGATCGCGGACGGGACGTCGACCCGAAGCTCGGGGTCGAGCGAGTTGTGGCTCTCGTAGTAGATGCGGGCCGCCGAGGCGCCGGTCCGCGTCAGCCAGTACAGCGTGACATCGTCGAGCACCGCGTCCATCGAGATCGTCTCGAAGGGGCTGTCCTCGGTGTCCGACCACTCGGCGAACTTGTCGAGGATCCAGGCGAGCAGCCCCACCGGGGAGTCGACCAGCGAGTACCCGAGGGTCTGCGGCCGCGTGGCCTGCTGCTTCGCGTACGCCGCCCGGTGGTGCCAGAAGTCGCGGGTCTCCTCGGTCCATCGGCGCTCGTCCGCCGTCAGCCCGTCCACGGACAACCCCGGCGGCGCCTCCGCGAACAGGGTGTGGACGCCCAGGACGTGCTGCGGGAACCGGCCGGCGAGCACCGTGGTGATGTTGCCGCCCCAGTCGCCGCCGTGCGCGAGGAACCGGTCGTAGCCGAGCCGTCCCATCAGCTGCACCCAGGCGGCCGCGATCTTCTCGGTGCCCCACCCGGTGGTGGTGGGGCGGTCGCTGTAGCCGAAGCCGGGCAGCGACGGAACCACCACATGGAACGCCGGCACGGCGGGGTCCTGCGGATCCGCCAGCTCGTCCACCACACGGACGAACTCGGCGATGCTGCCCGGCCAGCCGTGCGTGAGGAGCAGCGGCGTGGCGTCCGCGCGCGCCGAACGGCGGTGCAGGAAGTGGATGCCCAGGCCGTCGATGGTGGTGCGGAACTGGCCGATCCGGTCGAGTCGCGCCTCGAACGAGCGCCAGTCGTACCCGGTACGCCAGTAGTTCACCACCTCGACAAGGTCGGCGAGTGGAACGCCCTGGTCCCATCGGGCCCGGCCGGGCGCTGCGCCCTGGACCGTCTCGGCCTCCGGCAGCCGCGCCGCCGCCAGCCGCCCGCGCAGATCGTCGAGGTCGGCGTCGGCGGCGCGCACGGTGAACGGGTGCACCGCGGCGGGGTCGGGCGAGGAAATCGGAACGTGGTCGAACGTGGACATGGGACCTCCTGGCCATCGCGGAATCGAGTACGACCGATCAAGAACCAGCTATGACGGTTCTAACACGGCAGCGTGC
Organism: Rhodococcus sp. SGAir0479; assembly: GCF_005484805.1. Lineage (NCBI taxonomy): Bacteria > Bacillati > Actinomycetota > Actinomycetes > Mycobacteriales > Nocardiaceae > Rhodococcus > Rhodococcus sp. SGAir0479. The sequence goes on along the minus strand of NZ_CP039432.1, from coordinate 835,619 downwards.
CCTCGGCAACCGGCTATGGTGGTTCCATGTCTGCTGGGTTCCCCGACTTCCGTCTCGGTAGCGTGCTCGCCACCAGCTTCACCGGGACGTTGTCGGAGCGTCACGGCGACGCGGTGGAACGCATCCCCACCTCGCAGCGCCTCGTCGACTGGCTGGCGATCTACGGCCTGGCCGTGGACTCGTGCAGCACCGCCGAGCTCGCGCGCGCCCGCGAGCTGCGGGAGGCGATTCATGCCGCCGCGACGGCGGCGGCGCTGCACGAGACTCTCCCCGCAGCTGCCGTCGACATCATCAACGACTGCAGCCTGCGGGGCGGCGCCTCGGCCATCCTGACGTCCGACGGTGAGCGGCGGTGGCGACTGGGCTCGGCTTCCGGCGTCGACGACGCCCTGGGGGTGATCGCCGCCGACGCGATCGACGTCATCACCGGGGCACGCGACGGCAGACTGGCCCTGTGCGGATCGCCCACCTGCCGGGCCGCGTTCTTCGACACCAGCCGCAGCCGCACCCGCCGGTGGTGCGACATGAACACGTGCGGCAATCGCGAGAAGAAGGCCCGCTTCCTGGCGAACCAGCGCAAGAACATCGACGGCTGACCGAGGTCATCCCCGGGTCGGGGTGATGACGATGTTGATCGGCCGCTCCTCGGGGTGATCCCCGCGCAGCAGTTCGATCCCGTACTCGAGACGATCGAAGCCGAGGACGTGGGTGCGCATGCGGCTCAGCGGGAACCGGCCGGACGCGACGATCCCGGCCGCCTGCTGGTAGGCCGCCACCCCGGAACCGCCGCACCCGATCAGACGGATGTTCTTGAGTGTCAACTGGTCGATCGGGAAGTTCTCGACGGGCCGGGTCTTCAGTCCCGCGGACACCACGGTGCCGCCGGTGCGGACGATGTCGAGGGCGTCGAGCAGCGGGCCCGTGGCGTGCGGTGAGGTGTCGAGCACGACGTCGAACCCGCGCCCGCCGGTGATCTGCCGCGCGAGCGCACGCAGATCCTCGGTCTCGACGTCGACGACCACGTCGGCACCGAATTCCGTTGCCAGAGCCAGCTTGTGCCGGTCCCGTGACAGTCCGGTCGCGAGGATCGTGTCGGCGCCGGCCGCCTTCGCCGCGACCACCGCGGCGAGCCCGCGCTGACCGCAGCCGAGGATCGCGATCGTCGTGCCGATCGTGGTGCCGGGCGTGGTGACGGCCCAGTCGATGGCCGCCGCCAGCGGATTCCACAGTGTGGCGTCGAGCGGATCGGTGGTCTCCGGGAACGGGTGCAGGATTGCGTTGGGGTGGATGTAGACGTGCGTCGCGTATCCGCCCCACAGCGCCGGCTCGTGCCGCGTCGGGATGTACCCGTACGCGTTCGGCCGGAACGGCCATCCGGTGCACCGGATGGTCGCGCCCTCGCGGCAGCCCTCACACCGCCCGCACGACAGGAACGGGTTCACCGCGACCCGGTCCCCCACGCGAACCCCGTCGGCGCGGGCGCCCCCGCCGATGTCCTCGACGACGCCGACGATCTCGTGCCCGTTGATCCGTGGGAACGGTGACACCCCCGGTTCGTACGCCGAGTGCTTGACCTCCCACGAGTCGATGTCGCTGGCGCACAACCCGTTCGCCTCGACGCGCAGCAGCGCCGAACCGGGCACGAGCGCCGGGATCGGGAACTCCTCGAAATGCACCGCGCGTGGGCCGGTCTGCACCAGCGCGGTCGCCATGGACGACACGATCAGCTCTCCTCGACGAACGTCCGGGACGCGGCCGCGGCGGCGATGCGCCGGCGCACCAGCTCGATCGCGTCGGCCGGCGCCCCCGTCTTCTCCAGATACGCCAGCTCGGCCTCGGCCTGCGCGACGACGGCGTCGAGGCGTTCGACGGCGAGGTCGCGGGTGAGCAGGTCCTGCTCCACCCAGTCGTCGGCCTCGATCCGTTCCTCGGCCGTCATCGGGGTGAGCGGCGGCTGCTGCCAGGCGAAGGGGTCCGGTGCCGTCACGACGTGGCCCCGTCGTGGAAATTGAACAGCTTCCGGGCGTTGGTCTCGACGATCTTGACGACCTCGTCGTCCGGCACGTCTTGGAACCGGAACTCGGCGTGCCTGCGGCTGTTGGGCCAGTACGAGTCCGAGTGCGGGTAGTCGCACTCCCACGTGATGTTGTCGATGCCGACCACGTGCCGGTTCTTCAGCCCGAAGTCGTCGTCGATGAAGCAGCCGTACATGTTCCGGAACCACAGGGTCGACGGCACCACGTCCTGCACCACGTTCTGGTAGTGCCGATGCCGCTCCCAGACGGCATCGATGCGCTCGAGCATGTACGGCACCCAGCCGATGTTGCCCTCGGACAGCGCGACCTTGAGGTTCGGGAACTTGTGGAACACCGGCGAGAACAGCAGGTGCGAGGTGGACGACATCATGTTGGTCGCGTACAGCGAGATGGTCACCGCGTACGGGGCCTCCTCCGCCGTCGCGGGCGGGCGGCCCGACGACCCGAAGTGCAGGCACAGCGGCATGCCCGTCTCCTGCGCCGCTGCGAACACCGGATCCCAGTGGTCGGTGTAGTACGACGGCAGCCCCAGCGGTACCGGATCCTCCGGGAACGTGATGCCCTTGGCGCCCTTCGCAGCGGCGCGGTGGATCTCGGTGACGCACTCCGCGATGTCCCACAGCGGCAGGATGATCACCGGGATGAACCGGTCCGGCGCCGCGGCACACCATTCGTCGAGGACGTAGTCGTTGTAGGCCTGAACGCTCAGCAGTGCCAGTTCCATGTCCGTGCTCTCGACGGTGAAAAGCGCGCCGGCGAAACGCGGGAACGACGGGAAGCAGGTCTGCGCCCACACGCCGTCGAGGTCCATGTCGGCCAGGCGGGCCTTGGGGTCGTAGCAGCCCGGGATCATGTCGGAGTACCGGACCGGTTCCATGCCGAAGTCCTCGGGATTCTTGCCGGCCACCGCGTTGAGCCCGATCGCCGGGAATCGCTTGCCCTGGTAGTTCCACACCTGCATGGGCGCGCCGCCCGACGGCGACGGCTCCTCGACGATGCGGGGCCCGGCCTCGCGGAACTTGGCCGGCAGCCGGTCGGCCCACACGGTGGGGTGCTCGATGAGGTGGTCGTCGACCGAGACGAGCTTCATCCACGGCTGGAGTGGCATGGGTGTGCCTCCTGTAGTGATAAACAAACGATTGTTGCGGATCGGGGGCGGCGGTGCCGGTGCGGCGGCGCGAGCACCGCGGGGTGGGCGCTCAGGCGAGCGCGGCGAGGTATCCGGGGCGGATGCGGGAGGTGTCGATGTCGCGGGGCTGCCAGCCCGGGACCAGAGCGCGGCCGTCGAGGGTGCGGACCGGACGCTGCAGCTCCACCAGCAGTCCCAGGTTGCGGGTGATCCTGCCGGTCAGCACCTTCGGGTCGCCCGTGCACAGGGCCAGCGCGGCCTCCGCGATGGTCTCCTCGGGTTCGGAGTTGTCGGTGGTGACACCCGGGACGGTGAGCGCGTTCTCGGTCGCGATCGAGTACTCCGGGGCGAGCGTGTTGACGGCGATGTTGTCGTCGTACAGGTCCATCGCGGCGCCGGTGGTGATCCGGTCGATCATCGCCTTGGTGCCGCCGTAGAGGCAGGCCCCGAAGGTCGAGTTCGCCGCGAACGGTGGCCCCACCCGCGGACCGGCCTGCGTCGAGGAGATGCTCAGGATCCACCCGGCGCCTCGGCGGCGCATGCCGGGGATCGCGGCGACGGCGAGATCCCATCCGGCCCAGACGTTGGTCTCCACCGAGTCGCGGAACGATTCGCGGGTCATCGCGTCGTACCGCTGGTCGAAGTGCCGGCTGGCGGCCGCGTTGTTGACGAGGATGTCGACCGGCGCGCCGAACACCGACTCGGCGTGCGCGATCACCGCCGCGCGGTCGACGGCCGGGTCGCCGAGGTCGAACGCGAGGGCCTCGGCGGTGCCGCCGTCGGCGCGGATCTGCGCCACGGTCTCCTCGAGCGACCCCTGCAGCCGACCGTCGCCGGCGCGCAGCGATCGGGACACCGCCAGGACGTGGATGCCGTCGGCCGCGAGGCGGCGCGCGATGGCGCGGCCGATGCCGCGGCTGGCGCCGGTGACGACCGCGACGTGGGGAGAAAGGTTGTCGCTCATTGCCTCTGATCCTCCGGCGCGAAGTACGGCAGGACGACGCCGTCGTCGACCTCGTGAAAGCTCACCTGCACCGGCAGGCCGATCCGGACGTCGGACGCCGGGCAGCCGATGAGGTTGGAGACCATGTGGTAGCCCTCGTCGAGCTCGACGATGAGCACCACGTAGGGGCTGGTGAACGCGGGCGTCTGCGGGCGGACCACCTCGGTGTAGCTGTAGACGGTGCCCCGGCCGGCGCTCACCTGCCAGTCGAGTGCGTCGCTGCCACAGCCGCGGCACAGCCGGTTCGGGTCGAATTCCGCGCGGCCGCAGGCGGTACAGCGCTGATACCGCAGCTCTCCCAGCGCGCACCCCTCCCAGAAAGGCTGGGACAGCACGGACGGGGTGGGCAGCGGGATACCCGCCCGCTGCGGGGCCAGCACGGTGGCGATGGTGTTCTCGCTCATGGTCGCTCACTTCCCAGTAGCAGGACGTCGGTGAAGAAGGCGCCGGCACCGCCGTTGCTGCACAGCACCACCTCGGCGTCGTCGACCTGACCGGTCGCGCACACCCCCTGCAGCTGGTGCACGGACCGGGCGATCCGCTGCGTCAGCTGCACGATGCCGCCGCCGTGGCTGTAGGACATCAGGCCGCCGTCGGTGGTCAGCGGCAACGCCGGCTCCGCGCCGGTGACGTTCTCGACGCACCACGGCCCGCCCTCGCCGTCGCCGCAGAACTCGAACGCCTCGAACTGGCGGATGATCTCGAAGGAGAACGGGTCGTACAGTTCGGCGACGTCGACGTCGGCGGGCGTCAGGCCCGCCATCGCGAAGCTCTTGCGCGCGGCGCGCCGGCCGACGTAACCGTTGGGTATGTCGGAGGAGCGGCTGCCGAGGTCCCAGCTGGGGGCGTGCTGGTACGACGGGCCCATGTGGTCCAGGCCGCCCCCGAGAACGTAGACGGGCTTGCCCGGCAGGTCCTTCGCGCGCTCGGCGGTGGTGACGATCAGCGCGCACCCGCCCTCGGAGGTCATGGCGCAATCGAGCAGGTGGAACGGATCGGCGATCATGCGCGAGGCGAGGATGTCGTCGGCGGTGAACGGCCCGCGGCCGTAATAGACGGCGTCCGGGTTGACGTTGCCGTTGTTGCGGATGGTGGCCGCGATCTCGGCCATCTGCTCGCTGGTGGTGCCGTGCCGATGCATGTGCCGACGCGCGATGAGCGCGAACTCCGACGCGGTGTAGAGCCCGAAGGGCGCGACGAACTCGTTGGTCGGACGCGTCCACGGCGCGGTCGATTCGCGTTCGGTGTAGCGGCCCGCCTCCCCGTCGGCGATCAGGACGGTCTCGCACAGCCCGGCGGCCACGACGCTCGCCGCGTGCAGGACACCGGTGATGCCGCCCGGGTTGTTGGCGTTCCACACCGGCCCCAACCCGAGGGAGTAGATCAACTGCGGCGCGGTCTTGCTGTAGACGCCGTCGATGGTGGTCGGGTCGACCCCCGACCGAGCGATGACGCCGCGCGCCGCCTCGAGGCTGATGGTGAAGCTGTCGTGTCCGTCCAGCACGCGCGCCTGCGCGGTGTTGTAGGCGGCGACGATCGCGACGTCACGGAAGGGATGTGCGGTCACATCGAGTACTCCTGTCTGGGATCGACTTCTCGGCCGTGCCGGCAGTCAGAGATGAAGGGGGCGGTCGCCGATCACGCCGTCGGCGGCCAGCTGCGCCAGGCGCTGCGGGGACACCCCGGCGAGGTCGGTGAGCACCTCGGTGTTGTGCTGGCCGAGCGTGGGCGCCGCGGTCTCGAACGCCGCCCGGGCGTGCGAGGCGAACACCACCGGCAGGCCCGGGATCTCGAAGGCCCCGAGCACCGGATGGTCCAGCTTCACTGGGAAGCCGCGGCCGCGTACCTGCGGGTTGTCGAGGATCCGGCTGGGGTCGACGACGCGGGCGGCCGGCACCCCGCGCGCCAGCAGCGCCGCCGCGAGGTCGTCGACGTCGCGGTCCGCGCAGCACTCGGTGAGCAGTTCGTCGAGCCGGTCGTGCCGGCGGCGTCGGCCACCCACCGTGTCGAACCCGCTGCCGCGCACCGATTCCGGTAGTTCCAGGACCGTGGCGAGCGCGGACCACTGGGCGTCGTCGGTGACCGAGACGGCCAACCAGTCGTCGGCGCCGGCGCAGCGGTACACGCCCTGGGGCGCGGCGCCGGGGCCGCGGTTGCCGTCGCGGGCCGGGCTCGTGCCGTAGGCGCTGTGTTCGACGACCATCTCGGCGGCGACGCCGAGGGCGCTCTCCACCATGGGCACCTCCACGAAACAACCGCGCCCGCGGGTGCGGGCGTACTCGAGCGCCGACAGCGTCGCGACCACCGCATGCAGTCCCGCGACGGGATCGCACGGCCCCTTGAGCACCATCGGGCTGCCGTCGCGGTAGCCGGTCATCCACGACAGGCCGGTGGCCTGCTCCATCGTCTGTGCGAACCCGGTGCGGTCCCGCCACGGCCCGGACAACCCGAACGCGGGCATCCGGACGAACACCGCCGCGGGGTTCGCCTCGCGGATGCGGTCCCACGTGAGCCCGAAGTTGTCGAGCACACGCGGTGAGAAGTTCTCGATGACGACGTCGGACCGGCGCACCAGCTCGAGCAGGATCTCGACGCCCTCCGGACGGCTCAGGTCCAGGGTCACCCCGCGCTTGCCGGCGTTGGCGCCCTGGTACACCCCGCCCGCCTCCCACCACGACGGCTCGTCGGGGGCGCGGGTGGAGGTGAAGCGCATGCCGTCCGGCCGCTGCACGGACTCCACCTTGACCACGTCGGCGCCGAGTCCCGCCAGCAGCTGGGTGGCCGCGGGGCCCGCCCAGAACGCGGTGAGGTCGAGCACCCGCACCCCGGCCAGCGGGGCGGCATCGGTGTCGTCCAGCACCCGCGACGGCTGCTCGCGGGGCGTCCACGGCCGGGCGTCGTCGTCCGCACCGAGGACTGGGGCGGGGCGCACCGGCGCCGGGGGTACACCGTCGACGAGATACGGCCGCCGCGGCTGCACGAAGCCGGCCGGGTGGTCGACGAACACCCCACGGTCGACGAAATGCGGATTCTCGGTGACGGACTCCGGAGTGCCGATCGGTGACACGGGAATGCGCATGGCACTGGCGATCTCGTCGATCGCCTCGACGGGCATCGTCGAAGTCCACGACTCGATCATTGACCGGAACTCGTCGTACCGCTCCTGCCGGCGTCGCACGTCCACGATGGAATCGTCCGCCAGCAGCTCCGCCCGGTCGATCATGATGAGGAAGTCCTGGAACATCTGCGCGGTGATCGTGCAGAAACCGACGTATCCGTCCAGGCACCGCTCGACCGACGGGATCTCGACCGTCCGCGGCGTGCGCCGGCCGGGTGCACCGGACAGCGTCGCGGTCACCGGGTGGTAGAGAGCCATTGCGACGCCCATGGATTCGAGCATCGACAGGTCGGCCCACTCGCCGCCCCGCCCTCGCGTGGTGGCCCCGACGCGCAGGCCGAGCGCGGTGGCGGCCGCGAAGGACCCGGCGATCCATTCGCCGAGCCGGCCCCCGGCCTGCAGCGGCTGCCGGCCCTCGGGGCCGCGGATCGCGAGCGAACCGGCCAGGGCCTGCAGGGTGAAGTCGGTGGCCGGCAGATGGGCCCACGGCCCGGTGCGGCCGAACGGCGTGATCGACAGGATGTCCACGCCGGGGAACGCGGCACGCAGGCCCACGACGTCCTCGGTCGTCAGCGCACCGGACTCGACCACCAGGTCGGCGCCGGCCACGAACGCGCGGACGTGCTCGTCGCGCAGCGTGCCGCGGACCGACCGTTTACCGGCCGCGAGATAACCGAACAGCGCGCCGTCGTCCGCGCCCGTCTCGCCGTCGAGCCGCCACCGTCGCAGCGGATCGCCGTCCGGGCCGGCCTCGATCTTGACGACGTCGGCGCCGGCGTCCACGAGCATCTTGGTGCAGTAGCCGCCGGCGATGCCCGTGGTGAAGTCGACCACGCGGAAGTCCTCGAGCAGCGGCTGCGCCGGCTGCCGCGACTGTGGCTGGTGCACAGTGGTTTCCTCTCGCTCGTCGTCAGGCGGTGACCGGCGTGAACTGCTCGCGCAGCACGCGCCGGAGCACCTTGCCCATATCGTTGCGGGGCAGGTCGGCGTGGAACTCGACGACGGCCGGCACCCGGGACGAGCGCAGCCGGTTGCCGACCCACTCCCGGATCTCGGCGTCCGACACCGCGCCCTCGGCGCGGGGCACGACCGCCGCGACGACGACCTCGCCCCACTGGTCGTCGGGTACGCCGTAGACCACGACGTCGTCCACTCCGGGGTGCTCGCCGATGACGTCCTCGATCTCGCCCGGCGACAGGTTCTCGCCGCCCCGGACGATGACGTCGTCGAGGCGACCCTCGACGTAGACGTACCCGGCGTCGTCGATCCATCCGCCGTCCTGGGTGTGGAACCAGCCGTCGGCGTCGAGCAGCGACGCGCCGGAGTACTCCCCCGACACCTGGGCACCGCGCACCCACAGCTCACCGCGCTCGCCGGCCGCGACCGGCCGTCCGGCGTCGTCGCGGACCACGATCTCGACGTCGGGGACGGGGAGCCCGACCGACCCCAGCCGGCGTTGGATCGCGGGATCGGGCGACGAGAGCGCGGCGCGATGCTCGTCGGGGCCGAGAACCGCGATGGACGAGGAGGTTTCGGTGAGCCCGTAGCCGTTGACGAAGTCGACGTGGGGCAGCAGTTCCAGAGCCCGCTCGATCACCGGCAGCGGCATCCGGCCACCACCGTAGGACAGGTGCCGCAGCGACGGCACGCCGAGCCCGTCCTCGGCGAGGACGTCGACGATGCGCGCCAGCATCGTCGGGACCACCATCGCGTGGGTGATCTCCTGCTCGCGCACCACCCGCACCCATTCGCGTTCGTCGAAGTTCGGCATCTGGACGATGCGGCGCCCGCTGTAGAGGCCGGTGAGCAGGCCCGCGACCCCCGCGATGTGGTACGGCGGAACGCTGACGAGCGCGGCCTCGTCGGGGCCGGCACTGAACAACTCGGTGCAGCCCAGGACGTACGACACCAGGTGCCGATGCCGCAGCACGGCCACCTTCGGGGTTCCCGACGTGCCGCTGGTGTGCAACAGCACGGCGGGCGCGTCGGGATCCTGGTCGGCGGGCGCGGGGTCGACGGCGTCCGCGGCACGCAGGTGCTCGATCAGCACACTCGGCGCGACGGTCCGGACCCCGTCCACTCCGCCCCCGATCCGCGCGACGGCGCCGTCCGCGACCAGCAGCGCCGGCGCACGGCCCGCCACGATCGCGCGGAGCGGGTCGTCGGCCAGGCGGTAGCTGATCGGGGCGAACGGGATTCCCGCCCAGGCGGCCCCGAACAACGCGATCGGGAAAGCCGGTGCGGCCGTCGATCCGTACAGCACGGTCCGCGTCGCGCCGGAATGTTCGGCCGCGAAGCCGCGGGCCAGTCGAAGCAGGTCGCCGTACGTGAGGCCGTCGCGCTTGTCGCCGAGGGCGATTCGGTCGGCGTCCGCGCCGGCGGCGATCTCGAGCAGTGTCAGGATGTTCATCGATGTCCTCAGTCCGAGGCGGGCATGGCCTTGGGTGCCTTTACACCCAACGTCTCGCCATCGGCCGTCAGCACGCCGCTGCCCGGCTTGGTGCACAGCAGTTCGACGGTGCCGTCGTCGCTGCAGTACCGCTTGCCGAGTTGGAGGTCGCCGCTGGTGTCCCCCACCGGGTCCCCGGCCGACTCCGGGGCGACCATCGGTGCGCCGTCGCATCGGATGTCGACGTCTCGGCCGGGAATTCGGATGACGATCAGTTCGGCGGCCGATGTGGTGCTCCGCAATCTGGCTCCGACACGCAACTGCATGGGGTTGGCTCCTTAGAGGTTTCGGTCGAGATCGACGCTCTGGGGCACACGGTGACGAGGTCGTTGCCCGCGTGCATCGGCCCGGTCAACAACCCGAGCAAACGTTTGTTGCAAGCAACTATGGCAGTACGGTGTGAGCCACGTCAAACACCGCGACCGGACGTGTCCGATCGGCCGCAGTCTCCGGTACTGGCGCAGTGTCGGCGAGAACCGTTCGGAGAAAGCAACAATCGAGCAATGCCGAGAACCGCGTTCTACACTGCACGCACTCACACTGGCACACAACCGCTCGATCGAGAAGGACCGATGCCTTCCCACCCGACCCGCGTCACCGTCCGCCAGCTCGCGGACGGCGCCGCCGACACCCCGCTACTCGACGACACCGGTGGGCTCGACACGCCGTTGACGGTCGTCGACCTGACCGGCGCGGGTGCCGACCAGCCGTCCGTGCTCGCCGCCGCGGCGCAGCGAGCGCGCGTCGCCGATCGAATCCTGCTCGGCATCCACCGCGGAGGTCCGCCCGCCCCGGACATCCTCACGGACGCGCTGGACCTGACGTACGTCGACGCCGCACCAGCCGACGACCGGGACGAACGCTCCACGGTCGTGGTCGCCGACGCCCTTCGGGCGGTCGCAGACTTCGCGTCGCGTGTCGCCGCGAACCCGCAGGCCGCGACCGTCCTGCGCCAGGTCCTCCGGTGCGGCGACGGCCTCGATGCCCGCGCGGGCGTGGACGTCGAATCGCTCGCGTACTCGACACTGCTGGGCGGGACCGAGTTCGCGCGCTGGCTCGCGCGCCGCGGACCGCGGCCGCTGCCCCCTCCCCCGCACGGCGAGCCCGTGCTGGTGGCCCGCGACGGCGCCGACCTCCGCATCACCCTTAACCGTCCCGAACGCCGCAACGCGTACGGCGCTCGCCTGCGGGACGCGCTCACGAGCGCGCTGACGGTCGCGACGGCGGATCCGTCGATCACCCGCGTCACGCTCGACGGCGCCGGTCCGTCGTTCTGCGCGGGAGGCGACCTCGACGAGTTCGGCACGACCCCCGACCTCACCCTGGCGCACCTGATCCGTACGCGAGCCGGCGCCGGACTGCTGGTCCACGAGCTGGCCGACCGGCTCGAGGCGCACGTCCACGGCGCGTGCGTGGGCGGCGGCATCGAGATCCCGGCCTTCGCCGGCACCGTCGTGGCGAGCGCGGACGCATGGTTCCGTCTGCCCGAGATCGAGATGGGCCTGATCCCCGGCGCCGGCGGAACGGTGAGCATTCCGCGGCGGATCGGACGGTGGCGCGCGATGCACCTGTTCGTGACCGGGGCCAGGCTGGATGCGCCCACGGCGTTGGACTGGGGACTGGTGGACGCGATCGGCCGCCCGGAACCGACCACACAAGCCAGCAAACGCTTGTTGCAGACCGGGAATTCTCCTGTCATGATGGGCGAAACCCGAGCGTGAGCCTGCACGCTCGGCCGTCGCAGAAGGGCCGTGCACATGCCGTCGAACCTCGATCGGGACTCGGCCGGCGACCGCCCCGCCGAGGCCAGGACGGCGTTCCTGACGAGAATTCGCGAGGCGGCGCTCCGCCAGTTCGCCGAGAGCGGCTACGACGGGACGTCGATGCGCGACATCGGCTCGCTCGTCGGTGTGCATGCCGGCAGCCTGTACGTGCACATCAAGAGCAAGGAAGACCTGCTGTACCAGATCGTCGGTGAGATCGCCGACAGTGGCGAGGCGGCCCTCCGGCGCGTCGAGGCGGCCGACGTGGGAGCGATCGACAAACTCCGCATCCTCGCCCGCATCCACCTGCGTTGGTCGATGGCCAACCCGGACGCCGCGAAGGTGTTCGAGCGAGAGTGGATGCGGCTCAACGGCGCCCAGCTCGCCGAGGTTCGCGTCAAACGCCAGCGGTGGGCCGACGCCGTGGAGCGGATCATCGGCGCGGGCGTCGACGATGGCACGTTCCGCGACATGGACGTGGCGTTGGCGGCCGTCGCGTTCCGTTCGGTACTGAACGCGAACTACACGTGCGACGGCGACCCGGACGTCGACGGCGTCAAGCTTGCCGACGAGTTCGTCGACTTCCTCTTCAACGGTTGGGTCGCATCCGACCGCCGTTGATCCTCGGACTCCCCCGGCGCACACCGGCCCGCCACGGTGCCGGGACCACAACCGAATTCCCGACCTGCGAAGGATCCCCGACATGACCGGAACCGCTTTCGTGACCGGAGGAACCGGCGCGCTCGGTGTCGCCGTCACCGACCACCTGCTGTCGATCGGGTGGCGCGTGGTGGTGCCGTTCATCGCGCCGTCGGAGGCCGCCCGGCTCACCCAGCACGACCGACTGGAACTGATCCGCTGCAACGTGTCGGTTCCGGCCGAGCTGTCCGCGGCCGTCGCGGCCGCCGCGCGGGAACCCGGCGCACCGTTGACGGCGCTGGTCAACCTGGTCGGCGGTTTCGAGTCCGGGCCGCGGACGCACGAGGCCGACGCGGAGGCCATCGACCGTCAGCTCGACCTCAACGTCCGGACCACGTACGCGGTTCTGCGCGAAGGGTTGCCGCACCTGATCGCGAACGGCGGCGGTTCGGTCGTGTCGATGTCGTCCGGCGCCGCACTGAAGCCGTTCCCGGGCGGCACCGCGTACAGCACGTCCAAGGCCGCCGTCCTCGCGCTGGCCGAGTCGATCGCGGTCGAGTACAAGGCCGATCACATCCGCTCGAATGCGTTGCTTCCCGGCGTGATCGACACGCCGGTCAACCGGGCGGCGATGCCGAAGTCGGATCGCGCCAACTGGGTCGCCCCGGCCGACATCGCCAAGGTGATCGCGTTCCTGATCTCGGACGACTCGGCCCCGATCTCGGGTGCCGCCATCCCGCTGGGGCTGTGAACCCCGCTCTGCTGCTCCACTGACCCGGCCGGGTCAGTGGACCTCCAGGAACTCGACCGGATTGCGTTCGAGCATCGCGCGCACGGCGTCCGGGGTGAGCCCGGCGGACGCGAGTGCGGGAACGACCTGACGGTTGATGAAGGTGAAATCGACTGTGGGATCCACCGATTCCCCGGTCTTGAAGTCCTCCCACGACCCGAAGACGCCGAAGTAGGTCGCCAGATCGTGCGAGAGCAGCAGCCGGTCACCGTGACCGCGTGCACACAACTCGGTGATCGTGCGCACCCGGTTCTCCAGGCTGTTGCCCGCCGCGCAGTGCCCGAACCGATCCATCCCCAGGTAGGCGCCGCGCCGGAGAATCCCCTCCAGGTAGTCGAGGTCGTTCGTGTCTCCGCTGTGCCCGAGCACCAGTTGGTTCGGTGCGACGCCGCAGCTCTCGAAGAGGTCCACGATCGCTTCACCGTTGCCGACCTCGGTGTGGTGGTGGCAGAAGATGGGCAGTCGCTGCTCGGCGGCCACTCTGCCGATCGCGCGGAACACCTTGTCGAGGATCGGGGTGATGCCGAGGTCCGCGCAGGCCGTCTTCATGATGCCGGGCCGCACGTCCGTGCCGGCGATGCCGTCCTCGCACTCTCGGGTCAGCCACGCGTGGATCTCGTCCTCGCTCCGCCACTTCAGGTAGACCTCGTCCTGGTAGTAGAAGCCGCTGGACACGATGAATTCCAGCCCGGTCCGCTCCGCCACCTCACGGATGAGGGCGACGTCGCGTCCCATGTTCACCGGCGTGCCGTCGACCACCGTCCGCACGCCACTCTCCTTGGCCCGCAGGAATTGCTCGACTGCGCGCTCCACGACGACGTCGTGCTCGTAGAAGTGCGCACCGAATGCCATTCGCATCGACCAGTCGGCCGTGACGATGTGCTCGTGGATCAGGGTCTGGCCCAGTTCGGAACCGTCGAGCGGTCCGCGGACCGTGTTGACCGGCATGGGGGTCTCCTTCGGGTCGGTGGGACGAGCAGGGTCACCCGGCGGTCAGCCACGCGTTGCCGAACAGCAGGATGCCGTCCGCGCTCGGGGTGACGCCGTGCACCTCCGGGCTCCAGGGGATGAAGAACTTGCCTGCACCGGTGACGACCGTGGGCGCCGTCTCGTTCACCAGTGTCTGGATGGTGCCGAGCACCTCGCGTCGTTCGTCGTCACCGCGAGCGGACTGCAATTCCGTGAGCAACGCGTCCATCTCGGGGTTGTCGTAGCCGAGCACGTTGGACGTCGAGTCGCCGTAGAAATTGCCGTACATTCGCACGAACGGGGACTCCTCGAGGATGTTGAAGCCGGCGTTCCCGATGTCGTAGTCGTGCTGGGCGTACATCCGTTTCACGAGATCGTTGACGTTGTTGGAGTAGGCGATGTCGACGGTGAAGCCCACCGCTTCGAGCATCGCCTCGTATGCCAGCGCCCGGTTCTGGGCACCGGGTTCCTGGAGACTGGCGTAGGTGAGCCTGCCGTCGTAGCCGTCGGCCTTCGCCTCGGCGAGCAGCTTCTTCGCCGCCTCCGGGTCGTAGCCGGTGCCGGCGACGTCACCGTGCCACTGCGACCAGTCCTGGAGCATGTCGGTGCCGGGCATGCCGAAGCCGCCGTCGACGCGTTGGTTGAGCGTCTCGGGATCGACGGCCGCGACGATGGCCCTACGGACCCGCTCGTCGGCGCCCGGTCGGCCCTCCCGCTGGTTGATGATGCCGTTGCTGCCCAGGCTGACGGTGTAGACGTACCCGACGTCACCGGCGGCGAGCGAATTGTGCACCACTTCTGCCCTGTTGAGGTACGCGGCCTGAACTCCGCCGGTGTGCAAGGCGTCGAGCTTCGCCTGATCACCGACGATCGCCGGGAACCGCAGCTTGTCCAGGTGCGGCCTGCCGTTCCAGTACGTCGGGCTCGCCGTCAGCACCAACTCGTCCTGCGATGCGAACTTCTCCACCGTGAACGGGCCGGCACCGATCGGGGTGAACTTCCCACCCGCCGCCGACGACGGCGCCACCACCATGCCCGGCCCGGTGGTCAACAGGATCGGGAACTCGTTCCACGGCTGCTTCAGCGTGAACACCACCGTCGACGCATCCGGGGTGGCGACGTCCGCGACACTCGCCTTCCACACCTGCGTGTGGGTGCCCTTCTTCTCCAGATAGTGATCGATGCTCCACCGCACCGCCGCCGAGTCCACCGCCGTGCCGTCGCTGAACGTGGCCCCCTCGCGCAACCGCAACGTCCACACGGTGTCGTCGTCGTTCGCGGTGAGCGACTGCGCCAACTGCGGGCGGTACTCCCGGGTCTCGGGGTCGTAGCGCATCAACAGGTCGTAGATCGCCGCCATCTCGCTACCGCCCGTGGCGCCGCCGTCCTGCCGATCCGCCGGATCCAGGCTGCTCACCCCGTTGTACGTCGCGTACGACAGCGAGCCACCCGACACCGGCTCCCCACCGTCCGGCTGCTCACCGACCAGCCCCGTGGTCACCTCCGACGCGTCGGTCACCGAGCTCGCGTTCCCGCCGGCGCACCCCGCCAGCAGCGCGGTGGCGGTGATCGCCGCGACCAGTTCGGTGGCGCGGACCAGCCGTGAGCGCTTCACAAAGACCTGCTTTCCGTGGAAGTTGAGGAAGTGCGCCGGACGCGGGGAGCGTGTTCAGACCCACCGTCCGGTCTGGATCGAGACCAGGCGGTCCAGGGCATCGGCCGACCACCTGTCGACGGGCGTGGCCGCCGCACGTTCGCGGCGGGACCGCCCGAGTGCCGGATCGAGAATCCGCGCCACCTCGTCCGCGGCCTCCGCGACGAGGGGCGCGACGCGCTCGAGGTGGGAGGTCCGAGCGTCCCCGCACAGCGAGATCCCCGCGACCGGACCGTCACTGCCGCGGATCGCGACGCCGACGCACGCGACGCCGCGGACCGATTCGCCCTGTTCGTAGGCCAGGCCACCGCGCCCCCGGATCCGGTTCAGTTCCAGACGGAGCGTCGCGATGTCGGTGATCGTCCGATCGGTGCGCCGGGCCAGCCGGTTCTCGTGGAGGCTGTCCACCCGAGCGGGGTCGAGCCACGCGAGCATCGCCTTGCCGCCCGCCGTCGCGTAGGCGGGGCCGCGGCCACCGACCCGCGACGGCAGGGTCGACGCGAACGGTCCACCTCGCTTGTCCAGGTAGACGCTCTCCGCACCCTCGAGAACCGTCAGGTGCACCACCATGCCGGTTCGCATGTGCAGCTCGTGGAGCAACGGTGCAGCGGCGGAGCGGATCTCCCCCTCGACACCGACACCGAAGCTGCGCGCTCGCCGGCCCAGGCAGTAGCCGAACGACGCGTGTTCCACCCACTCGAGCCGGACGAGTTGCTCCAGGATCCGGTGCACCGTCGACCGAGGCAGCCCCGCCCGAACCCCCACTTCCTCGAGGGTCAGGCGGGTCGACCGGTCCTCGAAGACCTCCATGATCGAGGTCATGCGCTCGATCATGGACGTCGCGCTCCTGGCGCCCGGTCCGGTGGCGGCGGGGCCGACTCGTGGCATCGAGACCTCCAAAGGTGCATTGCAACTGTCGAACTGGGGTACCGGGGATGGTCTACTGCTCCATCCAGGCGTCGTCGAACAGGACGACGTTGTCGATGCTGACGTTGGCGCCGTGCAGCTTCGGCGTCCACGCCGTGAACACCACGGACGGCGCCCACACCGCATACGGGACGGTCTCGGCGGCCAGCTTCTGGATGTCGTCGATGGCCTCCTGCTTCGCGTCGTCGTCTGCGGCGGTCTGCAGTTTCACCAGTAGCGCGTCCATCTCCGGCGAGTTGTAGCCCGCGGCATTGTTGTTCGACGTGCTGCCGAGCGAGCCGTACAACCGGAGCAGCGGCGCCGCGTCGATGAGCGACGCGCCACTGCGGGCGATGTCGAAGTCCCGATCGACGTAGACGCGGCGCGTCAGGTCGGTGACGCTGTTGGCGTACGCGACCTCGACGTCGAATCCGAGGGAGTTCAGCGCGGCCTGGGCGGCCAGCGCGCCCTGGCGCGAGGCCTCCTCGTTGATGGCCACGTACGTGAGCTTGCCGTCGTAACCGTCGGCCTTGGCCTGGTCCAGCAGCTGCCGCGCCTTGTCCGGGTCGTAGGGCACGCCCTGCACGTCCTCGTTGTGCCACTTCGAGCCCTCCGGGAACATCGCCGAGCCGGACGGGCCGTGTCCGCCGCTCACGCGCTGGTTCAGCGCCTCGGGATCGATACCGAGTGCGATCGCCTGCCGCACCCGCACGTCCGCGCCGGGGCGTCCCTCGCGCTGGTTGATGGTGCCGATCGCGCCGAGCCCCTGCAGGTCGAGGTAGCCCGACAGGCCCGAGTCGACGGCACTGTCGATCACCTCGGTGTTCCGGTAGAGGTAGCCGGCGTTGAGCTCCCCGCTGCGAATGGACTCGAACATTCCCTGGGCGTTCGCGGTGGGGACGAAGCGCAACCCGGCCAGGCGCGGTTTGCCGCCGAAGTAGTCGGCTCGGGGGGCGAGTTCGAGAACCTCGTTGGGCGCGAACCGGGTGACCGTGAACGGTCCCGCACCGATCGGCGTGAACGATCCCGCGGTCTCCGAACTGGGCGCCACGATCACCCCGGGTCCTGCCGCGAGCAACACCGGGAAGTCGGTCCACGGACGTTGGAGCCTGATGACGACGGTCTTCGCGTCGGGGGTCTCGACCCCGGCGACGGTGTTCGACCACACCTGCGCCACATCGCGTTTGGCAGCGACGTAGCGATCGAAGCTCCACTTCACCGCCGCGGAGTCGACCGGGGTTCCGTCGCTGAAGGTGGCTCCGTCCCGCAGTGTGACGGTCCACGTCCCGCCGTCGTCGGAGGCGCTGAGCCCGGCGGCCAACTGCGGGACGTACCGGGATTCCTCGAAGTCGTACCGCACCAGCGTGTCGTAGATCGCCGCCAGCTCGGTGCCGCCCGTCGAACCGGCCATCAGGGTCTTGGCCGGGTCCAGCGTCGCCGGGAAGCCGTACGACCCGTAGGTCACCACCCCGCCGTCGACCGGGTCTCCCCCGGTTCGATCGCCGACGTACCCGATCGAGTACGCGCCGCTTCCGGTCGACGTACCGCCGGAGTCCTGCCCGTCGGCGGAGGCGCAGGCCGTCAGGGCCAGCGCACCGATGCCCACGACAGCCACCGAGCGCCAACCGCGCCGCAGTCGATGCAACATATCCGTCCTCTCGATGATGACTTCTCGATGTGATGACTTCTCGATGTGATGACTTCTCGTTGTTCAGCGGGCCGAGAGCACCGACGTCATGACGTCGACCCGTTTGACCTTTCCGGTGGCGTTGCGCGGCAGTTCCTCGGCCCGAAAGACCCAGCGGGTGGGAACCTTGTACCGGGCGATGCGTTGGAGCATGTGCCCGCCCAGCTCGTCCGCCGTGACATGGACGCCGGGGACCGGCACCACCACGGCACAGACCTCCTCGCCGTAGTCGACGTGTTCGGTCCCGACGACGATGCACTCCTGCACTGCCGGATGCTCCACCAGCGCGTCCTCGACCTCGGCGGGATAGACATTCTCGCCTCCCCGCAGGATGAGGTCCGAACGGCGGCTGCTGATCCGGAGGTAGCCGTCGCGCATCGTCCCCAGATCCCCGGTGTGCAACCAGCCGGCGCCGTCGATGGCCGCCGCCGTCGCCTCCGGGTCGTTCCAGTAGCCGAGCATCACCAGCGGACCGCGCAGCCAGATCTCACCCTCGACGCCGTCCGGCGCCGGGAGCCCGGCCGCGTCGCGAACCTCGACGCTCATCGTCGGCACCGCGGTGCCCACGGTGTCGGGCCGCTCCGCGAGATCTGCGGCCGTCGCCAGCGTCGCCGCCGACGACGACTCCGTCAGCCCGTACGACGTGCCCAACGACCGCCCCGCCGCCGGCAGCAGCTCGCGCAGACGTTCCTTCAGCGCCGCCGACGACGGCGCGGAACTCACCGACACCGTCTGCAGCGTCGAAAGATCGTAGGCGGCGACGTCGCCGTGCTCGATCAGCCGGCTCAGCATCGTCGGCACCGCTCCCCAGTTCGTGACGCGCTCCCGCTCGATCGTCCGCAGGACCCGGGCGATGTCGAAGCGGCCCGTGGTGATCACCGCGGCATCGCCGAACGCCAGTCGGGGGATCGCGAGGTTGTGCAGGGCCGCGATGTGGAACAGCGGTGTGGCGAGCAGGAACCGTCGCCGGCCGGGCGCTCGCCCCGCCTCGGTCGCCAGCGCGTCGTTGAACCGATGGAAGTCGACCGCGGCCACCATGTTCCGGTGCGAGTGCGTCGCGCCCTTCGGCCGGCCGGTCGTCCCGCTGGTGAACAGGATCACCGCGGGATCATCCTCGGCCACCTCCGGCTCCGGCAACGCCGCGCCGGGCCGCGCGGTCGACAGTGCGGGGATGTCGTGCTCGATGGACAGCACCGGGATGCCGGTCGGTTCCACCAGCTCCCGTCGCGGCCCGTCTGCCACGATCAGCGCGGGCTCCGCGAGGGTCACCCCGTAGGCGATCTCGCGGGCCGTCCACAACGAGTTCATGCCGACCGTCACCGCGCCCAGCGCCGTCACCGCCCAGAACGTCACGATCCATTCCGCGTTGTTCGCCGACAGGATGGCAACCCGGTCGCCCTTGCCGATGCCGTACCGGGACCGCAACTCTTGCGCGAGCGAGGCCACCCGGTCCAGGTGCTCGGCGAAGGTGAGCCGGGCCTCGTCGCACACCAGATACTCGGCATCGCCGTACCGGGCCGATTCGACCAGCATCCGGTGCAGCGAACGGTGGCGGCGGGAGAAGACCCGCGTCGCCTGGCCCCGAACCGACTCCTCTGCGATTTCGAAGGCGGCGCCAGGCGCCGTCAGCCGGGCAATCGCCTCTGCGCGAGCAGGGTTCGACACCGGGGCACCCATCACGAACCTCCTGAAAAACAGCACGGGCGACAGCCGACAATGAGGCGGTTTTCCACGCAGCCTCGTCAGAAGAAAGAATCACGTTCCAGTGACATGGAACACCAGTACGGGCAGTTCCGCAAGACATGTGGCTTATTCGAGGACATCTCCCAAGTGCACTGCAATCTGATTCTATGACACTTGAGCTCGGCCTTGCCCGATAGACCTTCGGCTCGACCAATTGCTCTGCTGTAGAGTCGCTCTCGCGCAACAGTGCCCCGCACACCCGCATCACGACCACTCCGAGCGGAACGGTCTCACCTCGCGATGTGTGCCCCACCAGCGGCCGGCGCCATTCGCGGGACTGACCAGTGGTCATCTCCCCGACCGATCCTGCAGGAAGTACCACCAACGTATGGGAACCACATGACGACACCAGCGACAGACAGCAGCGAAGTCCGCATGATCGAGTCGGGCGCGGCGCCCACTCGATTCGCCCGCGGTTGGCACTGCCTCGGCCTCACCGACAACTACCGGGACGGCACGCCGCATCCGGTCCACGCCTTTGGCACCAAGCTGGTCGTATTCGCCGACAGCCGAGGCGATCTGAACGTGCTCGACGCGTACTGCCGCCACATGGGCGGGGATCTGAGCCAGGGCGAGGTCAAGGGCGACTCTGTGGCGTGCCCGTTCCACGACTGGCGGTGGAACGGCAAGGGCAAGTGCACCGACATCCCCTACGCGCGGCGCGTGCCGCCGTTGGCGCGGACCCGCGCGTGGACGACGATGGAGAAGGACGGTCTGCTGTTCGTCTGGCACGACCCCGAGGGCAACCCGCCGCCGGCCGAGGTCACGATCCCGGAGATGACCGCGCCCGGTGAGCAGTGGACCGACTGGGTGTGGAAGCAGATCACCATCGACACCAACTGCCGCGAGATCATCGACAACGTCGTCGACATGGCGCACTTCTTCTACGTGCACTACGGTTTCCCGATCAAGTTCAAGAACATCTTCGAGGGCCACATCGCGACGCAGTACCACGAGGGTGTCGGCCGTGAGGACATGGCCCGCCCCCGCAGGGACGGCGAGCCCGAATCGACGGGTAACAGCTCCGTCGCGGCGTACTACGGTCCGTCCTTCATGATCGACGAACTGACCTACCACTACCCGGACTTCGACATCGAGTCGATCCTGATCAACTGCCACTACCCCGTCTCCCCGAACGAGTTCGTGCTGATGTACGGCATCAAGGTCAAGCAGACGGACGCCATCAGCGGGGAGAAGGCGCGCGCTCTCGCCTCCGGCATGGCGAAATTCATTGCGATCGGCTTCGAGCAGGACGTCGCGATCTGGAAGAACAAGACCCGGATCGAGAACCCGCTGCTCTGCGAGGAGGACGGCCCGGTCTACCAGCTGCGCCGCTGGTACGAGCAGTTCTACGTCGACGTCGCCGACATCACCCCGGACATGACGACGCGGTTCGAGTTCGAGATGGACACCACCAAGCCGGTCGCCGCGTGGCGCCGTGAGGTGGCCGAGAACATGGAGCGCCGGGCCGCCGGGATGCCGAGCGGGACCTGACCGCCGGATCGCGGAGGTGAGGGCCGGCAGTGCGATGCGTCGCACTGCCGGCCCTCGCCGCCTCTCGGGCCGAAAGTACCGTTGCGTGTCAACAGATCTCGCTCGCGGCTACCCGCCGACGGCCGCTCGCACAGATCGGCCGTCCCGCAGCACTCTCGTCGCCGAACTTAGAACGATGTTTCATTTCGCGGCGCGGTCGACCACAACGCGCACAAGCCCCGGCCGGGACCGGGGGCTTGCGCGCGAGGTCGGAGCGCTACTGCTGCGGGCTCGCGTACTTGGACGAGAAGGCGTGAATGCTGGCGACGGTGTGGTCGAGCTCCTCCGCGGTCATGCCGTGACTCATGCCGAGCGACATACCGCGGGCGAACACCTCATCCGCGTTGGGCAGGCCGCCCTCGGGCACGCGGTACTCGACGTTCCGCATCATCGGATGCCGGGTGACGTTGCCGCTCCACACCGTTCGGGTGTCGATCCCCGCCCCCTCGAGCGACTCCTGCAGGTCCGAGCGCTCGAAGCCGGCGTCCTCCCGGACCGTGATCGGGTAGCAGAGCCACGCGGTGTGGAAGCCGTCGAGCTGCTTGGGCAGGCGGTACAGCTCCGGGTAGGCGCCGAAGGCGGCGGTGTAGGCCTCGAAGATCTCGTGACGACGCTTGTAGTTCTCGTCGAGCTTGCTCAACTGGACCAACCCGAACGCCGACCCCAGCTCGGACGGTTCGAAGTTCCACGGCAGCACATCGAAGATGAAGTCGTTGTCGTACGCGACACCGTCGAGTTCCTCGCGGAAGACGCGACCCGTCCGCGCCTGCTCGGAACCGAACAGATGCGGCTCGGACCGACGGCCCCACCGGCGCAGCATCAGACCCTTGTCGCGCAGCTTCTCGTCGTCGAGGCACACCATGCCACCGTTGCCGGCACACGTGATGATGTGCGACATCGCGAAGCTCGTCACGGTGATGTCCGACCGCGATCCGGTCTTGGTGCCGTGCAGCGTGGTTCCGATGCAGTCGCACGAATCCTCGATGACCTTCAGGTCGTGGCGGTCCGCGATCTCGCGGATCGCATCCCAGTCGGGAGCGTTGCCCGCCAGGTTGGGGACCAGGATCGCCTTGGTCTTGTCGGTGATCAGCTCTTCGATCTTGGCGGCGTCGACGTTGTAGGTGTCGGGTTCGACGTCGACGAACACCGGCACCCAGCCGCCGCGCACGATCGGCGACACGTCGGTCGAGAACGTCAGCGGCGAGGTGATGACCTCGGAGCCCTTGGGAAGGTCGAGCAACTCCAGGGCCAGGTACAACGCCGAGGAACCCGAATTGCACATCAGTCCCAGCTTCTTGCCGTAGAGGTCGGCCACCCGGCGCTCCATCTCGGCGACGTTCTTGCCGATCTTCAGCGCGAACGGGCCGCCCCGCAGCACCTCGAGGCAGGCCTCGATCTCACGCTCGTCGTGGACACTGCGGGCGTAGACAACCCTGGTCATGGGGATCTCCTCGTCGATTTCGGAAGGTGTCCGCGGCGGGTGACGCGCGCGGAAAGTACTCGGCCGTGCATCGGCCCTCGTCGGGGCCGGGGCACGCGGCACGACTGCCACGGATCCGCACACGGTGCGGATCCTCGATGTATTTGAATTACGTGCATTGAACGTTCATTCAAAGGCGAACTTAGACGGGCTCCCCGCGGTCGTCAAGCGCAGCGCGGGGACGCGAGACGAAGCACTCCTGCGCCTTCCGTGCGCCGCTCGCACCCCGGTAGGCTGGCGAGCGGGGCCGTGCGCAGCACATTTTGACTCGCGCCGATGCCCGCCGCTAATGTCGTTGAATGAATGTTCAATGTGGGGAGTGCTGACGTGTCGGAACCGCTGGATCGGAAGTCCGGGATCCTCGACGCTGCGGCCACCCTGTTCGCGGCGAGCGGAATCGCCGGAACGTCGATGCGCGAGATCGGCGACGCCGTCGGCCTCAACGCCGGCGCGCTGTACCACTACTTCCGGTCGAAGGGCGCCATCGTCAACGAACTGGTGACGGGGTACCTGACGGAACTGCTCGCCGACTACCAAGCGAAGAATCTCGATCGACTCGAGCCCCGCGACCGACTGAAGGCGATCGTGGACGTCTCACTCGCCACCGGGGCCGCGCGCCCCGCCGCGACCAAGGTCTACCACGCGGAGTTCGCCAACCTTCGCACGTTGCGCGACTACGCCGAGGCCCGCAAACTCGCGGACGAGATCCAGACGCTGTGGCTCGACGCGATCGAGGCCGGAAAGGAGACGGGCGTTCTCCGCAAGGACGTCCCCTCCAAGGTGTTCCACCGATTCCTCCGCGACTCGGTGTGGTTCACCGTGTACTGGCGCAAGCCCGACGATCCCTACACCCTCGAGGAACTCTCGAACGACTGTGTCTCGGTATTTCTCGACGGCATGGCCGTGCACCCGGACCGGTAATCCCCCACTCCCCCAACCCTGTTCGACGAAGGAAGCGATTGCTGTGAGCACCCCCGACACCACCCCCACTACCGGCACGGCGCGCGTGAAGCGGGGCATGGCCGAGATGCTCAAGGGCGGCGTCATCATGGACGTGGTCACCGCCGAGCAGGCCAAGATCGCCGAGGATGCCGGTGCCGTCGCGGTCATGGCGCTCGAGCGGGTGCCCGCCGACATCCGCGCCCAGGGCGGCGTCTCGCGCATGTCGGATCCGGACATGATCGACGGCATCATCTCCGCGGTCTCGATCCCGGTCATGGCCAAGGCCCGCATCGGCCACTTCGTCGAGGCCCAGATCCTGCAGTCGTTGGGTGTCGACTACGTCGACGAGTCCGAGGTCCTGACCCCCGCGGACTACGAGAACCACATCGACAAGTTCGCGTTCACGGTCCCGTTCGTGTGTGGTGCCACCAACCTCGGTGAGGCCCTGCGCCGGATCAACGAGGGTGCGGCGATGATCCGCTCCAAGGGTGAGGCCGGCACCGGAGACGTCTCCAACGCCACCACCCACATGCGCCGGATCCGTCAGGAGATCCGCCGCCTGACCTCCCTGCCGGAGGACGAGCTGTACGTCGCGGCGAAGGAGCTGCAGGCGCCGTACGATCTGGTCGTCGAGGTCGCGAAGGCCGGCAAGCTGCCGGTCACCCTGTTCACCGCCGGTGGTATCGCCACCCCGGCCGACGCGGCGATGATGATGCAGCTCGGCGCCGAGGGTGTGTTCGTCGGCTCGGGTATCTTCAAGTCCGGCAACCCGGCCGAGCGGGCCGCCGCGATCGTCAAGGCCACCACCTTCCACGACGATCCGGACGTCCTGGCCAAGGTCTCCCGCGGCCTGGGCGAGGCTATGGTCGGCATCAACGTCGACGAGATCCCCCAGCCGCACCGCCTCGCCGAGCGCGGCTGGTGACCTGAGCCCCGCTCCGGATCGCACCGCTGTGGTCGCGACCAATCGGCAGCCGACCGGCGGTCCTCCTGGCCGGGGTCACCTCGGGTGGACACACCGTCGCCTGTGCGGTCGGCCCAACTCGCCCGCGCCTGCCTTTCCCGCGCCCGAGCGTCGCAGTAGGTTCGGGGCATGGACGCCCCCTCCAGTCTGGGTGGCAAGGTCGCTCTCGTCACCGGAGCCGGCCGCGGCATCGGAGCCGCGACCGCACGAGCACTCGCCCGAGAGCGGGTCCGACTGATTCTGGTGGACCGTGACGGCGCGGCCGTTCGCGATCTCGCCGCCGAGCTCGGCCCCGACGTCGCGGTTCCGGCGGAGGCGGACGTCGGCGACCTGGCGGCGATGGAACGGGCCGTGGCCGCGGGCTCGGCGCGGTTCGGCGGTATCGATCTGGTCCTCGCGAACGCCGGTATGGGCGGTTACGGTTCGGTGGCGCAGATCGACCCGGCCACGTTCGCCCGGGTCGTCGACGTCAACCTGGTCGGCGCCTTCAATACCGTGCGCGCGGCCCTCCCGTCGGTGCTCGATCGCCGCGGCTACATCCTGATCGTCTCGTCCGGGGCCGCTTTCGTGGCAACAACCGGCATGGCCGCGTACAACGCCAGCAAGGCGGGCCTGGAGCACTTCGCCACCACCGTTCGGCTGGAACTCGCCCCACTCGGTGTCGGAATCGGGTCGGCGCACATGTTGTGGATCGACACCCCGATGGTCAGAGACGCCCGGGCCGATCTGACGACCTTCGCCGAGATGCTCGAGAAGATGCCCGGCCCCCTCGGGAAAGTACTGCCGGTCGAGGACTGCGCGGCGGCGTTCGTCGCCGCCATGGCGTCCCGCAAGCGCCGTGTGTACGTGCCCCGCTGGCTCGCCGCGGCAGCCTGGCTCGAGCCGGTCTTCGGCTCACGGCTGGCCGAGCGCGCGATGCTGCGCTCGGCACCGCAGCTGTCGGAGATGGACAGGCAGGTGGCTGCGTTGGGGCGCAGCACGAGCATTCGCACCGTCCCGACGCCCACCGAGTCGACGACGCAGCAGCGGTTCCCACAGAAGTGAGCGTCCTGCACGTCGCGAAACACCTGCGCCGCGCTACGCGCCACCCAGCACGATCGTCCCGTTTGGATCGTCCGGAAACGGCTCCGGCTCCACGATCAGCGCGGCCACCACGCTGTGGGGCTCCCACTCGAACGCCGATTCCCACGTTCTACCGGTCGATGACAACGCGCTGACGTTCTCGAGCGCGCGACCCACATCATCGGCCATGTCTTATCCACCCCTGGCCTCGAACATCACAACTCTCCCCATGATGATGCAGCTCTCGAGCCAGAGACGTCCTGCGAGCGGGCCGCCCATGCGAGACGTCGCCGCTCGATGCGCGTCATACCTGGATGTCGAGAGCGGAATTGATCACCATGACATCGGTGGCAAGCGCTTCCGACCTTTCCGCGAACGTCGTCACAGTCAGCTGCGTCAGGTATTGGCGCCGAGACCGCTCTACAACGACGAAACGACTGGTGACCGCGAATGTGGAGTCGCCCACGGTGGACACACCACTTACGAACAGCGACCGCTGCCCGTGAAAATCCGCGAAGGACACCTCGTCCTCTCGCCACTCCGGCAGCAGCGTCGACGACCTCCGCGCCGCGTCCAGCAGATCGTCGACCCCGGCCCGTTCGGAGAGCTCACCGTGCAGGACCACGGCGTTGGCCGTGAAGACGTTTGATTGCGCATCGGGTGCCGTCAGCACCAGCCAAGCACCGGGGAAGGACTCCGATGCCAGGCGCGTCCAGCCTGGAAGTACCGGGACCGTGACGGCGGGAACGCCGGGGTCTCCGGCACTGCACGGAGAACACCGAAGTCCTTTTCCGTCCAGAAAGTCCTGCAGGGCCCCACGTCCGCCCCGACCACCGGCATGGTCACCGAGAGTCACTGCGGCTCGGCGCGTTCCGGTGCAAGCGGCCGAGACTGCTGCGGCCACAAGCGAGATCGCAGGGGTGGAGGGGTCAGGAGCGCCGTGGCGCCGGGATCCGCGAGCGACCGACGCAGCGGCGCCGATTCCCGGAGTACCGACAGCACTGTGAGCAGCGTGTTCGGCTCCGCGACAAGCAGATGGGCGTCGAGCCTCATCCGGTCGGGTTTATCGAACTGCAGTCGGCTCGATTCCGGAAGCGCAGGCCCGCTCACCAACCAGATGATGGGATTGCGACCCTCGAGGGCTCCGCGCACCACCTGCTCATCAGCCTCGAACTCGACGACGTCGTCCCACGAGACGAACGTTTCGACCGTCCGCGTCGACCACAGCCGACGGAGAGTGACCATCCGGCGGACACCGCCCGGGTACAACCGCACTTCTTTCACTGAATGGAATCCGAGGAAGGCAACGAACAATACCGACAACGCGATGCCGCCCCCGGTGAGCAGATGGGCCTGTCCGCGGTCCTCCGCTGCGAGCGGGCCCGCATCGACTCCGAGGAACCACCCTGCTGCGACAACGAGTCCGACCACCGCCGTCGCTCCGAGTGCCACCAGGAGCGGAGCAAGATGATGCCGGCTCGGAATGGCGATCCCGGCACCGACGTCGTCCTGGCAGACGACGATCCGCTTCGAAAGCCTCAGATGACGAACCCCCGCAACACCCGCAAGTCCTACCGTGGCAAAGGCGGCCAGCAGCGTCATGGCAACCCCGGCGAAGATGGTCGCGAGTTCGTTGCCAGCCAGGCTCCTGACAACAGCCACCGGCATCACGAGCGTCATTCCCCCGGTCACGACAGCACCCGCCAGCGGAAACCATCGCAGCCGCTGAGGCCACGCCGGCACCCGCTTCGCAAACTCCATCGCCTTCATCCCGTCTGTCAACCCCATGCCCGCTGTAAACCCTTCGATCCGCCGTAGGCGGCCACACCACCCGCGAGCGCACCCACCACCAGTCCGACAGCCGTGCCGAGTCCCGGAACTGCTGAGCCCGCGGCGGAACCGGCCACCGCACCACTCGCCATAGACGCCGCCAAGCCGCCGGCGAAAAGCCCGAAGCCCGCTCCGGCAACCTCCGTCGTGACAGCCTTCGTCGTATCCATGCCCCCGTCGATATCGTTCGCAATGGCGGGAACGGCACCCAGGACCACACCGAACGGGCCCATCCCCCGACCTATCAACCGCGCCACGTCGTCACCCGAGGCTTCCGCTGCACTGACAAGTCCTCCCCGCGTCGCGTCCACCATCATCCCCACCGTCGATGCGGCCACTGTTGCGGGCACATCGGGCTTCCAACTGAACGCACCGGTGCCCGAGGTTTCGAACCGGCCGGGTAGGGCCGCCTGCCCCGCGGAGGTCACCGCCGCGAACGAATCACGCACACGACCAATCACCTGCGTTGCCGCAGAACCGGCTTGTCGCAGCGCATCGACCACTGCGATGGTCAGCTCCGCCGCCTCCCGCTCGAGCTCCAGCCGCGCAACATCGCGTGCAGCGGGGGGTGCAAGAACCAGCCAGCCGACGAGACCACTGGCATCGACCGTTCCGTCATCGGCGATCTGGAATCCTCGAGATCGGACGCTGTGCACCAGTGAGGTCAGATGTTCACGAACGGACGCGATGGAGGC
Source organism: Rhodococcus sp. SGAir0479 (assembly GCF_005484805.1). NCBI lineage: Bacteria > Bacillati > Actinomycetota > Actinomycetes > Mycobacteriales > Nocardiaceae > Rhodococcus > Rhodococcus sp. SGAir0479. Next base: position 807,227 of record NZ_CP039432.1, on the reverse strand, counting down.
TGCGCCCTCGCGATACGCCTGCGCCACCCCACCCAATGCAGCGGTCACACGTCCCGCGGTCGAACGTTCTCGTTCGATTCTGGCCGTCGCCGAATCGGCGGCAATGCCGTCCCACGTCTCGACGAGGGTGTTCTGGCCGGCAGCAAGATCGCCCATCCGCTCGTCCAACCGAGCGACGAGACCGTCCACGCCTTCAGCGGTGGATATCAAAGCATTCGGGTTCCAGGCAAGTACCTGCGACACCGTCGGACTCATGACGGGGCGTCCATCGTGTCGAGCAGGCTTCCGAAGTCGGTGTCGGTGACGTCGTAGTTCTCGGCCGACCCCCGTGCGATCTGCGCCATTGCGGTGAGCCGCAGACAGATGTTCTGCAGAACCTCCGCAACGGCCGCGTACCCATCCGGGCCGAGCTTCGAGAACTCGGTCCCCACTACTGCACCCTGCGAATCCACGAAAGGCGAACTCACATCGACCGCGGCCAGCGCGTCACTCGTCGACGCCGAGAGCTCCGCGAACGCCCTCAATGCCGCCGGATCAACCTTCATCGAAACATCCCCCCAGAGTTTCTTCCCCTGGCCGGGACGGTATCAGGCCGTCGCACGGTCCGCCGCAGTGGCGCAGATCAGCCGACGATCACCACGTGCAGGTTGCGGGGCCCGTGCACGCCCTCGACGCGTTCGAGTTCGATGTCCGAGGTCGCCGACGGTCCACTGATGAGCGTCGTGGGCCGCTCCGGCACCAGCCGAGCCATGGCCTCGGGCACGCCCACCTCGATGCTGTCGACGGTCACGACACACACGTGCAGGTCGGGAACCAGGGTGAGCGCGCGGCGGCCCTGGTCCGGTCTGCCATCGAGGAAGATGGTGCCGGTCTCGGCGCACGAGACGGCGGACGCGGTCACCACGCCGTCCAGGTTTCCCAACTCGGGCGCGGGCACCGTCGGCGAATCGACCACGGTCTCACCGTCGAACTCCGACAACCACGAATCGTTCAGTCCTGCAGGCACTCCGATGCGCCGGGCGCCGACGTCCCGCAACGCGCGTGCGAGCACCTCGGGCAGCTGCGCCTCCGTGCTCCGATGCACGACGGCCTTGTAGTCCACCAGGCGGTCGACCAGGAGCTCCACCCGCTCGGCGTCGGGCATGGTGCGCCCGGTCCGATAGTTCCGGGGAACCTCGGTCGCCGTGGGCGGCGCCAGCGTCAACGCATCCCGGATCCGCCCCATGACGACGTCTCGCGAGCTCATCGGTCACCGTCCTTCCGGGCCGCCGCGATCGCGGCACGCCCCTCGGTCGAGTCCCACCACTGCCGGAACGTCTGCGCGGGCGGGGCCGGGATGTCGCGGGCGTCGGTCCACCCGCTGAGCGGGGGTGGCAACTTCGAGATCTTGCCCTTCTTGCCGGCGACCACCCGGCCGAGCCCGGCGGCCTTCTGCGCCAGCGTGAATAGCTTCGCCGACGACATCGCCACCGACGCCGCCTTCATCGCGGCCGCTTCCGCACCGAAGCCGGACTTCTGCACCTTCTGATGCCGCAACTCCACCAGCAGCGACGGGATGTCGATCTTCACCGGGCACGCGTCGTAGCAGGCGCCGCACAGGCTCGACGCGAACGGCAGCGTCGAGTTCGGATCGTCCTTGCCGTCCATGCCCGCGAGCTGCGGCGTGAGGACGGCGCCGATCGGCCCCGGATACGTCGACCCGTAGGCGTGGCCGCCGGTGCGCTCGTAGACCGGGCACACGTTCAGGCACGCCGAACAGCGGATGCAGTTGAGCGCCTGCCTTCCCACACCGTCGGCGAGTGCGGCGGTGCGGCCGTTGTCGAGCAGCACCAGATGGAAGTCCTGCGGGCCGTCGCCCGGCGTCACGCCGGTCCACATGGAGGTGTACGGATTCATCCGCTCCCCCGTCGACGAGCGCGGCAGCAGCTGCAGGAACACCTCGAGATCCCGGTACGTGGGGATCACCTTCTCGATGCCCATGACGGTGATCAGTGTCTGCGGCATCGTCAGGCACATGCGGCCGTTGCCCTCGGACTCGACGACCCCGAGCGTGCCGGTCTCGGCGACCCCGAAGTTGGCGCCCGAGATCGCCACCGGCACCGTCATGAACTTGTGCCGCAGAAACTTCCGTGCCGCGGCGGCGAGGTGCTTGGGATTGTCGTCGAGGTCCGGATCGACGTCGGCCATCTCCCGCAGGAAGATCTCGCGGATCTCCGACCGGTTGCGGTGGATCGCGGGCACAAGGATGTGCGAGGGCTTGTCGTGGCCGAGCTGGACGATGAGCTCGGCCAGGTCTGTCTCGTAGGCGTGGATGCCGTTGGCCTCGAGGTGTTCGTTGAGCTCGATCTCCTGCGTGGCCATCGACTTGACCTTGATGACCTCGTCGGAACCGGTGGCCCGTACGAGGTCGGTGACGATCGCGTTGGCCTCGTTGGCATCCGCGGCCCAGTGCACGGTGCCGCCGCGGGCGACGACGGCGGCCTCGAGCTGCTCGAGCAACTCCGGCAGCCGGCTCATGACGTCGGTCTTGATCGCCGCGCCGGCGTCGCGCAGGTCCTCCCAGTCGGGCAGTTCGCCCGTCACGTGCAGTCGCTTGGCGCGGATGGTGTGTGTGGCCTTGCCGATGTTGCGGCGCAACTGGGCGTTGGCCAGTTCGTGGCGCGCAGCCGCCGGGAACTTCTCCGTTCCGCGCAGGAAGCCGACGCCCTCGGGGGCACGCGGCGGAACGGCAGGCAGCCCGAGCGAGACCCCGCTCATGCCGTCACCTCCATGCTCTCGGTGGCCGCCAGGATCTCGGCCAGGTGGATCGTGCGCGTACCCATCTGCAGCCGGGACATGCCGCCGCCGATGTGCATCAGGCACGACGAGTCACTGGCACAACAGAACTCGGCTCCGGTATCGGCGACGTTGCGGATCTTGTCGGCCAGCATGGCCGTCGACGTCTCGGCGTTCTTGATCGCGAAGGTGCCGCCGAAGCCGCAGCACGCGTCGGCCGCCGGCAGCTCCACCAGGTCGATGTCGCGGACCGCGCGCAGCAACTGGAGCGGCTTGTCGCCGACACCGAGCATCCGCAGCGAGTGACACGTCGGGTGGTAGGTGACCCGGTGCGGGAAGTTGGCGCCCACGTCGGTGACGCCGAGGACGTCGACCAGCAACTCGGACAGCTCGTACGTCTTGGCCTTGACGGTCTCGACTCGGCCGCACAGCGCCGGTGTGCCGTAGCGGTCCGCGACGATCTCGTGCTGGTGCCGCACCGACCCGACGCACGACCCGGACGGCGCCACGATCGCGTCGATGGAGCCGTCGCCGAAATTCTCGGCGTAGTTCTCCACCAGCGGCAGCGCGTCCGGCTGGTACCCGGTGTTCACGTGCATCTGCCCGCAGCACGTCTGCCCGGGCGGGAACACCACTTCGTGCCCGAGGCGCGTGAGCAGGAGCGCGGTGGCCCTGGGCGCGTCCGGGAACATCGTGTCGCCCAGGCACGTGGCGAACATCGCAATACGCATGCGGATCTCCGAGATCGATCGACGATGTGGTCAGACCACAGTAAGCCATGGTCAGCGCGGCGGCGCAAACCCGCCCCCGGCGTGCCGCCCACGGCCGGGGCGAGTCTCGATTGTGATCGGGGTCATGGTGTACGGTCCCTGTGGTCTGACCACAGATCGGGCTTTTCCGGCTCACTTCCCGATGCGCCGCCCCCCGCACGACCCAGGAGTTTCATGTGGAATCCGAGATTCTCGCGGTGACCTTCACCCCGACGACCGACGCCGTCGGCGGCAGCCTCACCGCCTCGGCACTGGTGGCGTTGGCCCCGCTCGTCACGTTCTTCGTGCTGCTCGCGGGCTGCAAGCTCAAGGCCTGGTACGCCGGCCTCGGCGCGCTGGCGGTGGCCGCAGTGATCGCGGTGGTCGGGTTCGACATGCCGGCGTCCTTGGCCGGCCTGTCGGCGCTCCAGGGCATCGCCTTCGGGCTGTTCCCGGTGATGTGGATCGTGGTGACCGCGATCTGGTTCTACGAGCTCACCGTGGTCAGCGGCCGCTTCGAGGATCTGCGCCGGGTGTTCAGCTCGATCGGCCGCGGCGACATGCGCATCCAGGCGATGCTGATCGCGTTCTGCTTCGGCGGCATGCTCGAGGCACTGGCCGGGTTCGGGGCGCCGGTCGCCATCACCGGCGCGATGCTGCTCGCGATCGGCATGCCGCCCGTCCGGGCCGCGGTCACCGTGCTGGTGGCCAACACCGCCCCGGTTGCGTTCGGCGCCATGGCCATTCCGATCACCACCGCCGGCAACCTCACCGACATTCCGCCGACCGAGATCGCCGCGGTGATCGGCCGCCAGACGCCGGTCCTGGCGCTGTTCGTGCCGCTGCTGCTGCTCTTCCTGGTCGACGGGCGCCGCGGCATGAAGCAGGCCTGGCCCATCGCACTCGTCACCGGCGTGGTGTTCGCGGTGGCCCAGTTCTGGTGCTCGGCGCACTTCTCCTACGAACTCACCGACGTCGTCGCGGCACTGGCCGGCCTGGCCGCCGCGGTGATCATGCTGCGCTTCTGGGCGCCGCGAACCCCGGACGACCAGCGGTCCCAGGTGGAACCCGAGCGCCTCGGCCCCTCGCGCGTGTTCCTGTCGCTGTTCCCGTACCTGCTCGTGGTCGTCGTGTTCGGGATCGCGAAGCTGTGGACCGTCGGTGTCGACATCCCCGACTGGCTGGCCCGCACCGACCGGAAGGTCGAGTGGCCCGGCCTGTTCGGGAACCTGCTCACCGGCAGCGGCGACCCGGCGTCGAGCGCGGTCTACACGTTCTCCTGGCTGTCGAATCCCGGTACCTTGCTGCTGATCTGCGGCGTCGTGGTCACCGTCGTCTACACGCTCTTCACCAGTGGCGGACGGTTCCCGATGTCCTCGGGGGCCGCGGTGTCCACGTTCTGGGCCACGCTGGTGAAGATGCGGTTGGCGATCGCGACCGTCGCGACGGTGCTGGGGCTGAGCTACGTGATGAACCAGTCGGGGCAGACGGTGTCCATCGGCACGTGGCTCGCCGGGACCGGCGCGATCTTCGCGTTCTTCTCCCCCGTCCTCGGCTGGCTCGGCACCGCGGTCACCGGCTCGGACACCTCAGCGAACGCGCTGTTCGCCAAGCTGCAGCAGACCGCCGGCCAGGGCGCCGGCATCGATCCGACGCTGCTGGTCGCGGCCAACACCTCGGGCGGCGTGGTCGGCAAGCTGGTCAGTCCGCAGAATCTGACGATCGCGGCGACGGCCGTCGGGCAGCCGGGCAGCGAGCCGATCCTGCTGCGCAAGGTCGTCGGCTACAGCTTGGCGATGCTGGTGGTCCTGTGCACGATCGTCTACCTGCAGTCCACCCCGGTGCTGAGCTGGATGCTGCCGTGACCTTGCCGGTGACCGGGCCGGGACGGCGCGGTCACCGGTCGAGCAACACCCGACGGCTCGCGGCGATGGGGCTCTGCGCGGTGAGGCCGCCGTCGAGCACCAGCGTCTGACCGCTCATGTAGCGGGATTCGTCCGACGCGAGGTAGACCATCGCCCAACCGATGTCCTCGGGATCACCGATCATGTCGAGGGCGTTGTGCCGGCGGATGTCGGCGATGACGTCGGCCGGAACGTTGTCCCGGAGGGCCGGCGTCATGATCGCGCCCGGGGCGACGGCGTTGCAGCGGATCCCCTGCTTGCCGTACTGCGTGGCGATGTACTGGGTGAGCCGGATGACGGCCGCCTTCGCGGCGCCGTACGCGCACTGGAGGGTGTCGCCGGTCAGTCCGCCGACGGAGACGGTGTTGATGATCGAACCGCCGCCCGCCGCGATCATGTGCGGCAGTGCCAGCTGGGAGGCCACGACGGTGCTGCGGGCATTGAGCGCGAGCGTGCGATCCCATTCGTCGAGGTCGAGCCGCAGCAGGTCGAGATCCTTACGCGGGTTGCTGCCACCCACGTGGTTGAGCAGCACGTCGATGCCGCCGAACTCCGTGACCGCGCGGTCGATCATCGCCGCCACGGCCTCCTCGTTCATCACGTCGACCGCCATGCCGATCGCCCGACCGCCGGATCCGGACCCGTCGATGTCGGCGGCAGCCTTCTCGGCGGCGTCCTGATCGAGGTCGGCGATGAGGACCTGCGCCCCCTCGGCGACCATGAGTGTCGCAGCGGCACGCCCGATTCCACTGGCGGCTCCGGTGATGACGACCTTCTTGCCGGACAGACGATTCATTGCTGCGTCCTTTCTGGTGGGAGACGGTTGCAGCGCCGACGCCGAACGGCCGTGAGGCGGCAGGCGCGGGCGGGGCGGCCGGACGCGCAACAGCCCTGTCGTGCGACGGGTCGACGACGGCGACAACCCCCAGTCAACAGCGTTGACAAAAGGTTGTCAACATTGTTGACAGTCGACCGACGGGTCGGTGGTCGGGTCGGTCACGAGCGGCGGATGCCGGAGGCCCGGGTAGCGGAACGTCGCGCCCCACCCGCCGGTGCACGGCCTAGGCTCACGTGTCATGACGTCCGAGTCGCCGACCACCGCCCTGCCGGCCGCACCGCACCCGCGGGCGTGGGAACACGTACTCAGCCGGGTCGAGGCGATGATGGTCTCCGGCGAACTGCTGCCCGGTCAGCGCCTGCCCGGCGAACGCACCCTCGCCGCAGACCTCGGCGTCGGGCGCTCGTCCGTGCGGGAGGCCTTGCGGGTGATGGAGGCCCTGGGCCTGCTCAAGGCGCAGACCGGGTCGGGCCCGAATGCCGGCGCGATGATCGTCTCCCGTCCGACCGGCGGCATGACGATGCTGATGCGCATGCAGGTCGCCGCGCACGGCTTCCCGGTCTCCGACGTGGTCCAGACCCGCCTGGTCCTCGAATCCGAGGTGATGGGCACGCTCGCGCAGCGGCGCTCCCCCGACCTGGCGGCGGCCGTCGAACTACTCGACTCGATGGACGATCCGGCGCTCACCGCCGACGAGTTCCTCGTTCTCGACGCCCAGTTCCACGTGGCGATGGCAGACGCGGCCGGCAACCAGGTGATCGCCGCGATGATGGCCGGACTGCGCGCGTCGATCGAGTCGTACGTGGTCGCCGGGGTCGATTCGATGGCATGGCCCACCACCTGCTCGCGCCTGCGTCACGAGCACCGCGGCGTGGTGGACGCGGTCGTCCGCGGCGAGCCGGCGCTGGCCCGGCAGCGGATCGTGGACCACATCACCGGGTACTACGAGGGCGTGCGCGGCGGCGCCTGATCGACGAGCACCACGTGCAGGTGCCGCGGTCCGTGCACGCCCTGTACCCGTTCGAGTTCGATGTCGACCGTCGCGGACGGCCCGCTGACGAGGGTGGTGGGCCGCTCGGGCACCAGCCGGGCGAGTGCCTCGGGCACCCCGACCTCGACGCTGTCGACGGTGACGACGCAGACGTGCACGTCGGGCACCAGTGTGAGGGCCCGCCGCCCCTGGTCGGGTCCCGCGTCCAGGAAGATCGTGCCGGTCTCCGCACACGTCACCGCGGAGCCGGTCACCACCGCGTCGAGGTCCTCCAGATCCGGCGCCGGGATGTCCGTCCCGTCCACGACGACCTCCCCGCCGAAGTCCGCCAGCCACGATTCGTCCAGTCCGGTGGGCACTCCGACGCGGCGGGCACCGGCGTCGGTGAGCACCCGTGCCAGCATGGCCGGAAGATGGGCCGTGTCGCACCGGTACACGCGGGCGTCGTAGTCCTCGAGCCGGTCGATCAACAGGTCGATCCGCTCTGCGTCGGGCAACGTCCTGTCCACGCGATACTCGCGTGGCACGGTCACCGGGGTCGGCGGGGCGTCGACCAGGGCCTCCCGGATCCGACCGAGGATCACAGTCCGCGAACTCACGAGCTCGCCTCCGCCCGCGCTTCCGCGATGGCGGCCCGCCCCTCTGCCGATTTCCACCATTGCCGGAACGTCTGCCGGGGCGGTGCCGGGATGTCGCGGGCGTCGGTCCACCCGCTCAGCGGCGGCGGCAGCGTCGAGATGGTGCCCTTCTTCCCCGCCACCAGTCGTCCGAGCCCGGCCGCCTTCTGCGCCAACGCAAATCGCGTCGCCGACGACATCGCGATGGATGCCGCCCTCATCGCGGCGGCCTCCGGCCCGAACCCGGTGTGCTCCACCTTCTGGTGCCGCAGCTCGATCAGCAGCGACGGGATGTCGATCTCGACCGGGCAGGCGTCGAAGCACGCACCGCACAGGCTGGACGCGAACGGCAGGCTCGCGTTGGGGTCGTCCTTGCCGGTCATGCCGGTCAGCTGCGGGGTGAGCACCGCCCCGATGGGACCCGGATACGTCGACCCGTAGGCGTGGCCGCCGGTCTGCTCGTAGACCGGGCACACGTTCAGACACGCCGAACAGCGGATGCACTTGAGTGCCTGCCGGCCGATGGCGTCGGCGAGGGCGGCGGTGCGGCCGTTGTCGAGCAGCACCACGTGGAAGTTCTGGGGGCCGTCGCCGGGCGTCACGCCGGTCCACATCGAGGTGTAGGGGTTCATCCGCTCGCCCGTGGACGAACGCGGCAGCAGTTGCAGGAACACTTCGAGATCGGCGAAGCGCGGGATGATCTTCTCGATGCCCATCACGGTGATCAGCGTCTGCGGCAGCGTCAGGCACATGCGGCCGTTGCCCTCGGACTCGACCACGCCCAGCGTGCCGGTCTCGGCGATGCCGAAGTTGGCGCCCGAGACCGCGACCGGCACCGTCATGAACTTGTGCCGCAGAAACTTTCGTGATGCCGCGGCCAGGTGCTGTGGGTCGTCGTCCAGGTTGGGATCCACCCCGTCCATCTCGTTCAGGAAGATCTCCCGAATCTCCGACCGGTTGCGGTGGATGGCCGGCACCAGGATGTGCGACGGCTTGTCGTGCCCGAGCTGGACGATCAGCTCGGCCAGATCGGTCTCGTACGCGCGGATGCCGACGGACTCGAGATGTTCGTTGAGACCGATCTCCTGCGTGGCCATCGACTTGACCTTGATGACCTCGCGCGAGCCGGTCGCCTCCACCAGCTCGGTGACGATCGCGTCGGCCTCGATCGCGTCCGCCGCCCAGTGCACCACCCCGCCGCGGGCAACGACGGCGGCCTCGAACTGCTCGAGCAGCTCCGGCAACCGGTTGAGGGTGTCGACCTTGACCGCGGAACCGGTGTCGCGCAGAGCCTGCCAGTCCGGGAGTTCCCCGGTGACCCGCAGCCGTTTCTCCCGAATGGTGTGCGTGGCCTTGGCGATGTTCCTGCGCAGCTGCGGGTTGGCCAGTTCGTGGTGCGCCGCTTCCGGAAACGACTCGGTACCGCGCAGGAAGCCGACACCGTCCGGCGCTCGGGGCGGAAAGCCGGGCAGCCCCAGCCCGACGGCCGTCATACCGTCACCCCGCTCGCCACCTTCGACTCGACGGAGGCCAGGATCTCCGCCAGGTGGATGGTCCGGGTGGCCATCCGCAGGCGCGTCATGCCGCCACCGATGTGCATCAGGCACGACGAGTCACCGGCACAACAGAACTCGGCGCCGGTGTCGCCGACGTTGCGGATCTTGTCGGCCAACATGGCCGTCGACGTCTCGGCGTTCTTGATCGCGAACGTGCCGCCGAAGCCGCAGCACGAGTCGGCCGCCGGCAGCTCCGCCAGATCGATCTCGCGCACCGCCCGCAACAGCCGCAGCGGCTTTTCGCCCACCCGCAGCATCCGCAGCGAGTGGCACGTCGGGTGATACGTCACGCGGTGCGGGAAGTACGCCCCGACATCCGTCACGCCCAGCACGTCCACCAGCAACTCGGACAGCTCGTACGTCTTGGCCTTGACGGTCTCGACTCGGCCGCACAGCGCCGTGGTCCCGTACCGCCGGGCAACGATCTCGTGCTGGTGCCGCACTGAGCCCACGCAGGAGCCGGACGGCGCCACGATCGCGTCGATCGAGCCGTCGCCGAAATTCTCGGCGTAGTTCTCCACCAGCGGGAGCGCATCTGGCTGATAGCCGGTGTTCACGTGCATCTGCCCGCAGCACGTCTGCCCGGGCGGGAACACGACGTCGTGTCCCAGCCGCGTGAGCAGCAGCGCGGTCGACTTGGACGCGTCGGGGAAGAGCGTGTCCCCGATACACGTCGCGAACAGGGCAATCCTCATTCGGACCTCCCGCCGTCGGGCTGTAGCGCCCACGCTAGCGCCGATCCCGCGGCAGCGCCCGACTACTCCGGGAGTCGCGGCTGCAGCGCTACCCCGCCGCCTCCCGCAGCAGATCGGCCACGGCCGCATCGAACGCCACGAAGGTCACGACTGCGACGGCCGTCGTCGTGGCGCGGACGGCTCCGACCGCCTGTTCCACCGCGTCCACCCGCGGCCACCCGAAGGCGCCCGCCGAGATGAGCGGGAACGCGACAGTCGCGGCGCCGAGCTCGTCGGCGACCGCGAGGCTGCGCCGGTAGCACGAGCGCAGCAGCTCGCTGCGATCGTCACCGGGCGAGAACCGCGGCCCGACGGTGTGGATCACCCACTGGGCGGGCAGGTTCCCCGCGGTCGTCGCGACGGCCGCGCCCTCCGGGAGCCCGTGCGGCAGCGTCGTCGCCCGCAGCGCGCGGCACGCCTCCAGGATCGCCGGGCCACCGCGCCGGTGGATCGCGCCGTCCACGCCACCACCGCCGAGCAATGACGAATTGGCGGCGTTGACGACGGCGTCGACCCGCTGCGCGGTGATGTCGCCCTGCACGATGTCGATGACGGTCATGCGCGCTCCTTCGATGTGGTGGCGTCGGTTCCCGACCCCGGGCGCGCCTCGACCGACGCTATCGCCTCGGCCAGCCGCACCAGGTCGTCGGCGCGGTAGCCGGGCCAACCGTGCAGCATGCGGCTCCAGCGGGCCGGGACCGCGGAGGCACCCCACCGGGCACCGAGCAGTCCGCCGGCGATCGCCGCGGTGGTGTCGGTGTCGCGGCCGGCCCGCACCGCCCGCTCGAGAGCGCGTGGCAGGTGATCGGGACCGGACACCTCCGTGGTGGCGATCGCCCACCACGCGGTCAGCAGCGCGTCGACGACCCATCCGTTGTTCGGGAAGTCGGCGGGAGTACCCCGTCGGGCCACCTCGAGCAGCGGCGACCAGTAGGAACGCGTGCCCGCGGACGCTGTCGCCAGGTACTCCCCGACGCCGTCGAAAGTGCCGTACAGCACGGCATGCCGGACCGCGTACGTCCACATCTCGCATGCCTCGACAGCGCGCTCGTCGTGATGGGTGAGCAGTCCCACCGCCCGGGCCGCCCGCAGGCACCCCGGGGCGTCGTCGAGGTAGGCGAGCGCAATCGGAGCCGTACGCATGAGCGAGCCGTTGCCGCCCCGCCGCCCCGGGACGGCACGCGCGGCCCGGAGCATGGCGGCGGCCGTAGCCGGCCGGGCAGCGAGCACCGCGGACGTCTGATTCCCGATGTCGGGCGGATCGGAGTCGTACCACCGGATAAACTGTGCCGCAACAGCATCAAGCCCCGCACCGGACGCGAGGTCCACGCCGGTCGCGGCAACCTCGGCGATCGCGACGGCCATCGCCGTGTCGTCGGTCCACTCCCCCGGCGCGAATCCGCCGAGCCCACCGCCGATCATGTCGATCACCGTCTCCGGGCGCGGCGTGGTGAATTCGTAGCCGGCGCCGAGGGCGTCACCGGCGGCGGTCGCGAGCAGCACACCCGCCACCCGATCGGATCGAACCTCGGACAAGTCCATGACACCCCCATTGGATCGAAGTTGCGCTAAACATTAGATCACCATTGCGCTAACCTGCAAGGGTGGCTCGACAGTCAGCAGGAACCTCGTGGCGCGACCGCGCGGGCAAATCGCTCACCGACTACCCCCGCCCCTCGGTGGCGGTGGACGTCGCGGTCCTCACCGTCCGCACCGGGAGGCTGCACGTCGTGGTGGTCGGTCGCCCCGACGGCGGGTGGGCGCTGCCCGGCACTTTCCTCCGCCCGGGTGAGCGCCTCGCCGACGCCGCCGAACGCGCGCTGCGCACCAAGGCCGGCCTGACCGGTACCGGCTTCCATCAACTGGCGATGTTCGACGCCCCCGACCGGGACGACCGCGGTTGGGTGCTGTCGATGGCCCACGGCGCCGCCCTGCCCTCCGAGGATCTCCCCGCCGACACCCAGCTCGTCCGCGTCGACGGCCGGACGGTCGCCGAACCCCTCGCGTTCGACCACGCGGCCATGGTGGCGCACGCGGTCGACGATCTGCGCGAGCGCTACACCCGCCGCGTCGACCCGTCCGGACTCCTGCAGGAGACGTTCACGGTTCTCGAACTGCGCCGTCTGTACGAGACGGTCTTCGACCGCGCCCTCCCGAAGGACTCGTTCCGGCGACTGGTGATCGATGCGATCACGCCGACGGGCCGGACGGCGAGCGTGGGGTCCGGCCGGCCGGCCGAGCTGTTCCGTCGGCGCGGCGACGGCGACCTCGCCCCGGGCGCCGCACGCGTGCTCACCGACTGACCACTCGCGCCGCGGCCCGGCGCCCGAAAGTTGTCGGCCCCCCGAGCTAGGTTGAACCGGACACGAACGGGGTACCACCCAGTTACTCGCACGTGCCGCACCGGCCCGACAGACAGGGGGCATCATGTTCGACGACACGAGTTTCGACAGCACCGACTTCGACGCGGCCGTGGATCGAGCGTGGATCTCGTTCCAGCGCAAGCTCGCCGACCACCTCGCCGCCATGCGGACCGACGACATCCTGATCCTGGACTGGATCGACGAGACCACCGTGGACGGCTTCACGCCGTGGATCCAGTTCCTGCTCTGGGACGACGAGTACGTGCGCGCCGAGGTGTCGTCCAACGCCTACCTCGCGCCGCAGTACCGCCTCGGTTCCGCCGACGAGACCCGGCTGGTCGAGCTCGGCTGGGTGCCTCCCACCCGGCTGCCCGACGACGAGCCCGACGACGGGTCACCGGCGTTCTTCATCGACCGCGAACAACGGTGGGCCGACCAGATCGCGGCGATCGCGGTCACCACGCTGCGCGAGACGTGGAGCGTCCCGCATCCCAGCTTCCTGCGCCCGGAGATCGTGGGCACGCTCGAGGGCACCTACCTGCTGGGCGGTGATTCGGCCGATACTCAACCGGCACACCCGTCGCCGACACTCGACGACACCGCCTCCGTGCTGGCACGCGATCCCGCGGAGCTACGGGACCTGGTGGCCCGCACCGTCGAACAGACGCTCGGGTTCCAACCGGAGATCGACGAGGACGGTGACGTCGTGCTGCGGCTCGACGACGATCAGCCGGTGTTCGTGATCGCGCACCCCGAACGGCCCCTCGTGCGGGTGTGGGTGCCGCTACTGCACGGCATCATCGGCCGCACTCGCGCCGCCGAGAATCTGTGCGACCTCACCCGGCGCTGGCCCGGCATCCGGTTCACGCTCGACGACGACCGCCTCAACGCGTCGATCGACATCTCCGGAAATCCGTTCGTGCCGCGCCATCTCGCCGACGCGCTCGACCAGCTCAGCGCGTTCGTACCGCTCGTCGACACACAGTTCGCGGCGCGGTTCGGCGCGGCGCGGTTCGCCGACGGACTTCCCGACGACGAGAGCGACCCGTCCGATACCTCGGTCGACGACGACGGGGGCGCCCGGCCGCAGTGGTGACGCCGGCGTCCCGGCACCGGTCCGTCCCGCGGCGTTACGTCCCGCGGTAGGTCCCGCGGTGGTGATCACTCAAATCCGCGACCCGGGGGCCCAAGCCCGCCCGGCGGGCCGCCCGCTGGGTGCAGAATGGTGCCACCGCGGGCGGTGGAACTCGGGAAGGGGCACCACCATGTCGGACGAGACGGTTGTGGACGAGACGGTCATCGAACAGGCGGTCGCCAAGGGAACGGCGCTCGGCGGCGCCGTCCTGCTGATCACCGCCGGCGTGCTCGAGTTCTTGCAGGGCCTGTCGGCGGTGACGGAGGATCGGATCGTCACCATCGAGGTCGGTTACCTCTTCCGCCTGACCGACACCGCGTGGGGCTGGCTGCATCTGGTACTCGGCGTCGTGGTCACCGTCGTCGGCGCGGCACTCTTCACGGGCCGGGCCTGGGCGCGGCTCTGCGCCATGGTGATCTGCGCGGTCTCGATCGTGGTCAACTTCTTGTGGCTGCCGCACTACCCCACCTGGGCGATCCCGATCATCGCGCTCGACGCAGTGGTGATCTGGGCGGTCGCCACGTGGGATCCGCAGCAGAACCGGCCGGCGGCGCGTCGCTGAGGTGGACGGCCGGACCAGCCGGGAGCGGGCGCCATCGCGCCCACGGCTCACCTCAGCGCGTGTTGCTTGCGCTGCTCGAACTCGGCTTCGGTGATGAGTCCGGCCGCGAGCAACTGTTTGGCCTGATCGATCTGGTGCGCTCGTGATCCGCGGGCACTGCGAGCCGCGAAGTCCTGCTCCTCGTGTCGAATTCGGTCGAAGTCGTGCTCGAGGTGCTCGTACGCGGCATGGGAGCGCCGCGCCATGGCGTCGCCCTTGATGATTACGTAGATCAGCGTGGACGCCACCGGTACGACGAGTAGGAAGACGATCCACAGGGCCTTGGCCCAGCCGGAGGCCCGATGGTCGCGGAACAGATCGGCGAAAACCGCGAACAGCACCACCAGATAGGCGCCGAACACGAAGCAAGCGAGGACGGCCCCCGCCACGTTCCAGAAGTTGTTCATGGTTCGACTCCTGTCGCCCATCACACGACTTCGCCACCGGCGAGTCGAGGCCTCGACGCCGGGCTCTCAGTATCCCACCGGCAGGCGGGGCCGGGGCGGGGTTCCGCGAAGCCGGGCAGGCGGGAATACGCAACCCCGATTCGCGTGCTGTACCCGAGTAACGTGCGATCGTAAGCACAACGAAAGGAGCCGGCCGTGGCGAACAGGATCGAACACAACGCCGATCAGAACCGTTTCGAGATCTACGTCGACGACGCCCTCGCCGGGTACGCCGATTACGTGGAGTCGAACGGGGTCCGCGATTTCGGGCACACCGTCACCGATCCGGACTTCCGCGGCCAGGGCCTGGCCGGTCAGGTGGTGAAGGCGGCGCTGGACACCTCGCGCGAGCAGGGTTTCAAGATCGTGCCGTCGTGCTCGTACGTCGCGAAGTACGTCGACTCGCACCCGGAGTACGCCGACCTCGTCGCTTAGCCCCCCGGTTCCGTCGAGTGGGACCCGTCGCACTGCATCCGCGGGGCACGGGGTAACTATGAGGGCATCGATAGAACGGGTTTCAACTAGCCAACGAGGTTGCGCGAATGAGTGATGCTTCGGCCATCGGTGATGGCATCTTCCAGATCTCGGTTCCCATGTCCCACAATCCACTGGGCAGCACGCTGGTCTACGCGATGGAGTCGCCGGGCGGGCTGGTCCTGGTCGACGCGGGCTGGGACGGCGACGAGGGCTGGGAAGGTCTGACGGCCGGACTCGAGTCGGTCGGACATTCCGTCTCCGAGGTGGAAGGCGTGGTGCTCACGCACTTTCACCCCGACCACACGGGGCTGTGCGGCCGCGTCCGCGAGGCCTCCGGCGCTTGGATCGCGATGCACGAGGCCGATCACGACCTGTTCGCGAAGATGTCCTCCAGGCGCGACCAGGAGTGGATGGACTTCCAGCTGTCCAATCTCGAGCGCGCCGGCGCCCCGCACGCCGACCGTGAGGCGTTCCGGCAGGCCGCGGACCGCGAGCCGCCGGTCGGTCCGGAGTCCACGCCCGACCGGATCCTGCTCGACGACGAACTGATCGCGCTCGCCGGCCGAAACCTGCGCGCGGTGTACACCCCCGGCCACACGCCGGGCCACGTGTGCTTCTACCTCGAGGACGCCGACGTGATGTTCACCGGCGACCACGTGTTGCAGAAGACCACGCCGCACGTCGGCAACTTCGTGTACCCGCTCGAGGAGCGGGACGCGCTCGCCGACTTCATGGAGTCGCTGCGACGGGTGCAGAAGATGGACGTCACCCGCGGGCTGGGCGCCCACGGGCTGCCCATCACCGACGTCGCGGGCCGGGCCGGCGAACTGATCGACCACCACGAGGAACGCCTCGACCACCTGTACGAGGCGTTCGCCGACGACGAGATCACCGTGTGGCAGGTGGCCGAGCGGATGAAGTGGTACCGGCCCTGGGACAAGTTCCACCCGATGGCCAAGGGCATGGCGCTGTCGGAGGCCGCCGCGCACCTACGTCATCTCGTCGCGCGCGGACGGGTGGCGGAGGTGCCCGGCACCGAACCGGCGCGGTTCGCCCGCACCTGAACGGAGTCCAGTGGGGCCCGGCGGCACCGGCCGCCGGGCCCCACTGTCATTCCTCGTCCTTGCGCGGCCGTCCGGGCCGACGCATCTTCTCCGCGTTCGACGGCGCCCGCCCCGCCTCGTCGAGCGCCCGCCGCAGCAGGAACTCGATCTGGGCATTGGTGCTGCGCAGCTCGTCGGCGGCCCATCGCGCGAGCGCGTCGTGCACCGCGGGGTCGAGGCGCAACAGCACCTTCTTGCGTTCGACCATGACGGGGCAGCCTACTGGTAGAGGGTTCCGGTGTTGACGACCGGTTGGGCGCCCTGGTCACCGCAGAGCACGACCAAGAGGTTGGAGACCATCGCGGCCTTGCGCTCCTCGTCGAGTTCGACGGTGTGCTCGCGTTCGAGCCGGTCCAGCGCCGCGGCGACCATGCCGACCGCACCGTGCACGATCTGTTCCCGCGCCGCGATCACCGCCCCGGCCTGCTGGCGTCGCAGCATCGCCTGCGCGATCTCCGGGGCGTACGCCAGCTGATTGATGCGGGACTCGATCACCCGCACACCCGCCGATCGAACCCGCTCCCCCACCTCCTCGGACAGCCGTGAAGTGATCTCGTCCGCGTTCTGCCGCAACGAGATCGCGGAACCGTTGCCGTCGTACGGGTAGCTACCGGCGATGTGCCGAACCGCGGCCTCGGTCTGCACGGCGACGAACTCCTCGAAGTCGTCGACGTCGAACATCGCGCGCGCGGTGTCCTCCACCTGCCACACGATCACGGCCGAGATCTCGATGGGATTGCCGTCGGCATCGTTGACCTTCGCCTTGCCCGTGTCGTGGTTGCGGATTCGCGTGGAGATCGCGCGCCGAGTGTCGAGCGGGTTGACCCACCGCAGCCCGTCCTGACGCAGCGTGCCCTGGTAGGAGCCCTGCAGCAACTGCAGTACCCGCGCCTGCCCGGGTTCGACGAGAACCAGTCCGCCCAGCGCCACCAACGCCGCGACCACCACCACCGCTCCACACACCACGAGCGGAATGTTCGTGTCGGACCACACGAGCAGTCCGGCCGCGATGATGCCGGCGCCGGCGAGCACCGCCAATAGTCCCCCGACGGCGACAGGCCAGCCGTTGGCCGACCAGCCCAGACGCTCCACCACCCCGGTCGCCTCCACCACGCTGCGACCTGCTGGTTCGGTCCCCGCTGCCATCGATGTCCTCCTCATCCGCGTGCACCACGCCGTCGCGCCCATTCGAATGAGATATTAAAGTGATATCAGTTTTCAGGCAAACCGCGAACGGCGCGCCGACGGAAAGACATTCCGCCGGACGGAATTACCTTCTACTGTGCTGGCATGAGCATCCTCGTCGACGACCACGCGCGCGTCCGCACCCTCACCCTCGACCGGCCGGAGGCCCTCAACGCGTTCAGCGAGGCGCTCTACGACGCCACCACCGAGGCACTGTTGGCCGCCGCCGACGATCCGAGCGTCGCCGTCGTACTGCTCACCGGCAACGGCCGCGCCTTCAGCGCCGGCACCGATCTACGCGAGATGCAGGCCCTCACAACGGATCCGAACTACCAGCGCGGCAAGCACGGCTTCAACGGCATGATCGACGCCCTCGCCGACTTCCCCAAGCCGCTGATCTGCGCGGTCAACGGCATCGGGCTGGGCGCCGGCGCCACCATCCTGGGTTTCGCCGACCTCACGTTCATGTCCAGCACCGCGCGACTCAAGTGCCCGTTCACCGACCTGGGCGTCGCACCCGAGGCCGCCTCGAGCTTCCTGATGCCGCAACTGATCGGCCGCCAGAACGCCACCTGGCTGCTGATGAGCTCGGAGTGGATGGACGCGGACGAGGCCCGGCAGATGGGCCTGGTGTGGCGGGTGTGCGAACCCGACGATCTGCTCGACGTCGCCCGCGCCCACGCGGAAAAGCTCGCAGCCAAGCCTATTTCGAGTCTGATCGCGGTCAAGCGGACGATGACCGAACCTTTGCGCGCCGCAATCGCCGACGCCCGGGAACGGGAGAACGCCTGCTTCCGCGACATGCTGGGCGGCCCCGCGAACCGGGAAGCCCTGGCCGCCTTCGCCGAGGGGCGCCCGGCGGACTTCACCACCCTCCCGGCAGGCGCCTGAGCGTCCCGCCGCGCGTACCACTGGCCTCGGCATCCTGGTTCCGATGCCGGAGACACTGCTGGCGGCGCTCGTCGGAGTGGGCGCCGCCGGCCTGCTGGGCTTCACCCTGGGCGCGGCCTGGACGGGGGTGCGGGCCGCCCGCGGCCTGCCCCTTCGGGAGGACTAGTCCTCCTCCGCCTCGAAGCGCGCACGCCGACGTCGTGCGGCGGCGATTGCGTATGCCGCGGCGGCGGCGCCGACGGCCGCACCCACCGCGATTCCCCACCACGTGGAGACCGGACTGTCACTGTTCGGCACCATCAGTCGTGCCACGATGCCGACCACCCCCACGGCGTAGAGCACGAGCGCCAGGGCAAGGCGCGGCTTGCTCAGCGTGGCCGTCGCGTGCAGGTCGACGTCCCGATGCCGGGCGAATCCCAACGTGGCGGCGGAAATCCCGACCGCCACCACAAGAACACCCAGCGCCGTCCACGCTCCCACGGTCCCGGCCACCCACGGCAACACCGCTGCGGCGAGGAAGGCCGCCCACAGGAACAGCTGGAATCCGACGGCGGCCGCCTCGTTCCACACGTCGCGTTGCCGCTCGTCCCGGTAGAACTCGTCGTCGAGATCACCGACCACCCGCATGGCAGTGACGAAAGCGCTCACGGTCATCCCTCCTCGTTCAGCGGGAACAGCATCTCCACCGTCGTTCCCAGTGCCGCCGCGAGCCGCAACGCCAGGTAGACGCTCGGCGCGTAGTCACCGCCCTCCACCGACACGATGCTCTGTCGGCTCACCCCACCGGCCCGGGCCAACTCGGCCTGGGTGATCCCGGCCGCCTTTCGGTGTTCGCGGACTCGGTTCCGCCGCGGCTTGTCGGACACGACAAGAAGTAAAGGATGCTTGACACTAAATGTCAAGCATCCTTGTCACTGCGTCGTCGCCGGCTACTGCACGACCGGGACGTCGCGCAGCACCGTCGCCGCCTCGGCGAATCGGCGTACCTGCGCGTCCTGCCACACGTGCGCCTGAGCGCCGCCGCCGAGCAGGCGACTGGCGAGCGCCGACGACGTCCCGACGGGAGCGTCGCTGCCGGCGATGACGACGTTGCCGTCGCGCCGGCCCTTGAGCATCGCCGGGTCGGCGATGATCGCGGTGTGTTCGAACACCGCACCGATCGTCGCGGCCTCGGCCCGCGCGCCGCGCAGATCCGCGGCCCCGCCGCAGTTGACGACGTAGAGCCCGCCGGGTGCGAGCACGTGGCGCACGTGCCGGGTGAACTCCAGCGTGGTCAACGGATGTGGAGTTTCGTTGCCCGCGAACACATCCCGCACGACGATGTCACGACTGTCCTCGGTGAGCGCTTCGGTGACCGCGCGCGCCTCCCCCACCCGCACCCGCAGCAGCGGCGCCCGGGGCAGATCGAACCAGTCCCGGACCAGCACCGCGAGGCGTCCGTCGAGCTCGACGACGACCTGCCGCGCCTGCGGGTACTCGGCCGCGAAGGCCCGCGCGAGCGTGCACGCCCCGCCGCCGAGGTGGAGGAACCGCAACCGCGACGACGGATCCCACTGGGAGCGGACCAGTTCCGCGATCCACCGCATGTAGTCGAATGCCAGCGCGCGCGGGTCGGTGAGGTCGATGTGCGAACTGGGCTCGCCGTTGATCCGGACTATCCAGCTCTGCTGGTCGAACGGATCGGGCTCGAGTTCGCACGTGCCGGTGTCGATCTCGTACACCCCGGCGACGGGTCCGTCGGATCGCTCCGGACCGCCGTCATTCCTGCGGCCGCCCCGCTGCCTGCCCATCGACGCCATCCCTACTGCCGGTCTGCGCCACCACTGCGCACGCCCGCCGACAAGGGTAGCGGTGGGCGATGGGAGGTTCGGGCCGGTCCCCCGTGGACTCGATGAGAAGGTGGACCACATGAACGAGACGCCGATGCGCCGAATCGGGATGTTGGGCGGAATGAGCTGGGAGTCGACGGTCGAGTACTACCGGCTCACGAACGAGCTGGTGCGCGCTCGTCTCGGCGGCGTGCACTCGGCCCGGATCGTCCTCGACTCGGTGGACTTCGCCGACATCGAGACCCTGCAGGCGGCCGGGGAATGGGAGAAGGCCGGCGTCGCACTCGCGGCGAGGGCACACGCGGTCGAGGCTGCGGGCGCGGAGCTGATCGTCTTGTGCACCAACACGATGCACGTGGTCATCGACGCGATCGAGGACGCGGTCTCGGTTCCGGTGCTGCACATCGCCGACGCCACCGCCCGCAGCATCCGGGCCGCCGGCCTCACCCGGGTGGGCCTGCTCGGGACGGCCTTCACGATGGACCGGGACTTCTATCGCGGACGGCTTGCCGGCCACGGCATCGACACCATCGTGCCCGGTGCATGGGATCGGCAGACCGTGCACACCGTCATCTACGACGAGCTGGTCCGCGGCATCGTGTCCGACGCCTCCCGCGACGCCTACCGCGCCGTGATCGAACGCTTGGTCGTAGACGGCGCCGAGGGCATCATTCTCGGCTGCACCGAGATAGAACTTCTCGTCTCCGCGAGCGACAGCCCGGTGCCCGTCTTCCCCACGACCCGGCTTCACGTCGAGGCCGCCGTGGACCTGGCGTTCGGTGATCGACTCGACGGTCGCTCCGAGGAACCGTCCACCTAAACCATCCGGTCGCGACCTTCACTTCCCGCACAACCCTTGACACACTGGACGATTCGACTCGTTCTCCCCGAGACCGGTTCACATCACGAGTGGTCGGGTTTAGACTCGGCTACGAGTGGAAACCCCCCTCCCACGACAGACGTACGCGACGATTTCGCCCGCGAACCGAACGATGGGAACTCGATGGAACCGACAGGGAACACCTCGCACAACGGGCACGGATCCGGTAACGGCGGTTTGTCGTTCGCCGACGGTGCCGTTCGGACCGTGTCCGGCCTCGCCGAGGTGACGACCTCGTCCATCGGGGCCCTCGGCGGCGCCGCGGTGGGGAGCGTCGTCGGGGGGATGCGGGGCGTCGTCACCGGAGTCGCCGACGGCGCGCGCCGCGGGCTCGGCCGTGGCAGCCACTCGACACCGGCCGCCGTCCTCACGATGGCCGCCGCGGGTGCGGCCGGCCTGATCGAGTGGCCGGTGGTCCTCACCGTCGGGGGCGCCGCGCTCGTACTGCGACAACTGCACGAGCGCGGCGCGCAGCCCGGCCGCACCGACACGAACCACGCCGAGCCGGCACCGCCGGCGGTCGCTCCGGAGGCCGCCGGGCTCCCCGACACGCACACGGCGCAGGTTCCCATCCCCGAGGACTCCGCGACAACGACGACCGCCGCGACGACGCCGTCCGCGAACCCGGTGCGGAAGACCGCCCCGCGAGCGGCGACGCCCGAGAGCACCGTCGCGGGAAGCACCCCGACGCAGAAGAGCACGGCGGCGAAACAGCCCACCACGAAGAGCACGACACCCCGGCCACGGGGGCGTACCGCTCGGTGAGAATCGCGGGGGTCCGGACTCTGGCCGGGCAGGCCCGCGGGCTGCCCGGTCGGTCTCTCCACGCCGCGCTCACCACCGTCACCGTCGGAACCGCCGCCACGGCCGGTGTGGTGACCGGGGTGCTGGCGCCGTGGACTCGCCAGAGCCCGCAGACGCCGGCCTCGTCACCGCCGCTGCCGCCCGCGTGGGACGACACCGTACTGGCCGCTCGCGTCACCGCCCTCACCGCGCACTCGGTCGGCTTCGGGCTCGCGGCGGCCGGGCGAGTGCTGCGAATCCCCCGCCTCCCGGCGGCCGCAGCTGCACCCGTGACGCTTCTCGACTACCAGCCTGCGGCGCGGCGGCTGCTCGAGGCGGCGGTCGGTCCCGCTCGCGCCGACCTGCTGCTGTCGACCCTCACCGCGGCGAGTTACACGCTGGTGCAGGCGCCACCGTCGCTCGCGATCGAGGCGCTGATCCGCGCCTCCATAGTGGGCGAGGTGATCGCCGCCCGCCGTGCCTGGGAGCGCAGTGGGCGCCGTCCGGCACCGGACGCGGCGCCTCGCCCACCGGTGTCCGGTCCCGTCGACCGTCACCTCGTCCGTGCCGGCTGGGCCCAGCTGGCTAGCATGGCCGCGGTGGGCCTGGCCAGCCGAAGCGTCACCACCGCCGGCACGGCCGCACTCGTCACCGCCCCGAAGGCGGCGCCCACCGCCCGCGAGTCCTTCGCCAGCACGCTGGGACGGGGCCTCGCCGGCGACCACGACGTCCTGTACCGCGCACCCGACGTGCTGCGCCGGTTCGACGCCGTCACCGCGCTCGTCGTCGACCCACGAGCCCTGCTGACGTCCGACTTACGGGTGAGCCGGATCCGCGGCGTCCGCGACGCGCGCCGCGCCGCGGTGTGGGAAGCGGCCCGCACCGCTCTCGACGCCGGTGCCATCGGGGAGGGTTGGCATCGGCTGGCCGACGTCCCCGGCGCCGGGGCGGAGGATCCCGACGCGGCCGTCCTGATCTCGCCGGTCCGGGACCCGCTGGCGGGGGCCGTGCTCGAACAGGCGCGACAAGCGGGTGTCACCGTCCACTCCGTCGACGACGAGGCGCTGGGCACCCTGCGATCGGCATTCGACGAACTCCGGAAGCCGTCGGGGCCGGTCGACTCCGATCTGGTGTCGACGATCACCGGCCTGCAGGAGGCCGGCGGGACGGTGGCCGTCCTGGCGACCCGCTGCCCCGCCGCCGTCACCGCCGCCGACCTGAGCGTGTGCGTGGCACCGGGCGCGACGACCCCGTCCTGCGACCTCCTCGTACCGGACCTCGCCGCCGCGTGGCGGATCCTGCGCGCCCTGCCGGCCGCCCGTGCGGCCGCCCGTCGCGGCATCGAACTCGCTTCCGGCGCTTCCCTTCTCGGTTCGCTGCTGATGATCCCCGGGACGCACGGGCGAGGCCCCGGACCGGTGAGCGTGGGAGCGGGCGCCGCACTGTGGACGGGCCACTCGCTCGCCCGTCAGGTGCTGGGCGCCGACCCGCCGCGGCCGAGTCCTCAGCACGACTGGCACGCGATGTCGGTCGATCGCGTGCGGCGGCTGGTGGGTTCGCCGCCGCCGCGCCGATCGGTGGCCACGCCCGGCCGGATCGGCACCGGCATCGGTCGACTGCGGCGCCCGGTGACCGGGGCGTGGGCCTTCGGCAGGTCGCTGCGGACCGAACTCGCCGATCCCCTCACGCCGATCCTCGCAACGGGATCGGCGGCCAGTGCCGTGCTCGGCTCCCCCGTGGACGCGATCCTCGTCGGCACGGTGCTGGTCGGCAACGCCGCGCTCTCGGCGGCGCAGCGACTGCACGCCGAGCGCCTGCTCACCCGCCTGCTCGCGGTCGAGGACGCCCCGGCCCGGATCCGCGTCGCGGACGGTGAGTACGAGTCGGTGGATGCGCGGCTGCTGCAGCCGGGTGACGTGATCGAGGTCCGGTCCGGCGAGGTGGTGCCCGCCGACGGCCGACTGATCGCAGTGGACGGGGTGGAGGTGGACGAATCCTCGCTGACCGGCGAATCCATGCCGGTGGACAAGCAGATCGACGCCACCCCGGGCGTGCCGCTGGCCGAACGCAGCTGCATGCTGTTCGCCGGCACGACGGTTCTGACCGGCACCGCGCTCGCCCTCGTCACCGCCGTCGGTGACGACACCGAGACCGGCCGGGCCGCGGCGCTCTCCCCGGCACCGGTGCGGAAGGTGGGCCTGCAGTCGCAGCTGCGCGGGCTCACCGACCGGGTGCTGCCGGTGAGCCTCGCCGGCGGCGTCCTCGTCACGGTCATCTCGATGCTCCGCGGCGGTGGCCTGCGCTCGGCGGTGACGAGCGGCGTCGCGGTCGCCGTCGCCGCCGTCCCGGAGGGCCTGCCGCTGGTGGCGACGCTGGCGCAGCAGGCCGCCGCGCGCCGTCTCACCCACGCGTCGGTACTCGTGCGCGCCCCACGGTCCGTCGAGGCCCTCGGCCGTGTCGACGTCGCGTGTTTCGACAAGACCGGCACACTCAGCGAGGACCGCTTGCGGGTGACCGAGATCCGGCCGACCGGCACCGTCGACCGGGACCGCATCGTCGTGGCCGCCGCCCGCACGTCCGTACTCGCGGACGGCCGCGCCGCACCGCACGCGACCGACCGTGCCGTCGTCGAGGCCGCGCAGCAGCAACCCCGCGCGTTGGTGTCCGACGTCGTCCTGCCGTTCCGCGCAGGACGCCCCTACGCCGCGGCGTTGCAGGGCACCGAACTGACGGTGAAGGGCGCCCCCGAGGTGATCCTGGACGCCTGCGCCGACGATGCACCGCACGCGCGCGACGGGATCGCCGGTGACGTGCAGTCGATGGCGGCCGCCGGCCTCCGCGTGATCGCTGTCGGCCGGCGCACCGTCACCGACGCCGAGGCGAGACGAGCCGCGGCGGACCCCGACGTCGTCGAATCCCTGTGCGCCGGCGGGCTCGAGCCGATCGGGCTGCTGGGATTGTCGGACACGACCCGCCCCGAGGCGGTCGGACTCCTCCCCGAGCTCGAGGAGCGGGGTGTGTCGGTGCGCCTGATCACCGGCGACCATCCGGTCACCGCCGCCGCGGTCGCCCGCGACCTCGGGCTGGACGTCGGCACCGGTGACGTGCTGAGCGGGAGCGAATGGGAGTCGCTGGCACACCGCGACCAGGAGACCGCCGTCCGCGAGCGGCGGGTTTTCGCCCGGATGTCTCCCGAGCAGAAGGTCCAGATCGTGCAGACGCTCGAGCGTTCGGGGCACGTGTGCGCGATGGTGGGCGACGGCGCCAACGACGCGGCCGCGATCCGCGCCGCGAGCATCGGGATCGGCGTCACGTCGCACGGCAACCATCCGGCGCGCAGTGCCGCCGACATCCTCCTGATCGGCGGCCACGTCGACGCGATCCTGGACGCCGTCGACGAGGGCCGGCAGCTGTGGCAGCGGGTGCAGTCCGCCGTGGCCGTGCTGCTGGGCGGCAACGCCGGCGAGGTCGCGTTCGCGCTGATCGGCAGCGCGGTCAGCGGGCGGGCGCCGCTCAACGCCCGACAGTTGCTGCTGGTGAACCTGTTCACGGATGCGTTGCCCGCCGCAGCCCTCGCGGTGAGCCCGCCCAACCGGAACCACGCGTACGACGGCCGCGGGCCCGACCGTGCCGCACTGTGGCGGACGGTCGCCATCCGGGGCACGGCGACGGCGGCCGGCGCGGGTGCCGCGTGGGGAATCGCCTCGCTCACCGGACGCCCGCGGCGCGCGTCCACGGTGGGCCTGGTGGCGCTCGTCGGCGCCCAGTTGGGGCAGACGCTCATCGACTCCCGCAGCCCGCTCGTGGTGGCGACGGCCGCGGGGTCACTGGCGGTCCTGGCCGGGGTGATCAGCGTGCCCGGACTGAGCCAGTTCCTCGGTTGCACCCCGCTGGGGCCGCTCGCCTGGGCCCAGGCCCTCGGGCCGGCCGCCGCGGCGACCGCCGCCGCGGCTCTCACGCCGCGGGCACTGGCGCGCTGGTCGGAGCGGCGCGTCCCGACGGCTCAGTCGACGACCAGCACGCCGGTCCGCAGCAGCACCGCGTACGCGTGGCGCAACGGCGGCGTGAGCACGGCGGTGACGGCACCGGTCAACGGGTCCGGCGGCGACGGACGCAGGGCCGAGGTGAACGCGGACAACGCGGATAACGAAACGATCACAGTCAACACTGTGACGGCCGAAGGTGTCCGGCAGATGAACGACGAGGATGGGCGGGGCGAACTATGACCGAAGCAACCCTCCACCGCGGGGTCGACCTGCGCTCGCACACCGCCGCCCTGGCCCGGATCAACGCGGGCTCGCGGTTCGCGATCCGCGTGCCCCTGCTCGGCGACATCGGTATCCCGCGCCCCGACCAGCTCGCCTATCTCACCGCGCTGGGCTTGCTGGCGGCCTTCGAGGTGATCGACTGGCCGGTGGCGCTGGCGATCGCCGTCGGGCACGCGCTCGCGGAGGACCAGCGCCATCGCGCGCTGCGCGAGGTCGGTGCGGCACTCGAGAGCGTCTGAGCCGGGTCACGAGCGCAGGTGCGCGAGCACCGCCAGCACCCGGCGATGCCCGCTGTCCGACGCCGCCAGCCCCAGCTTCGCGAAGATGTTGCCGATGTGCTTGCTCACCGCGGTGTCGCTCACCACCAGGCGGCGGGCGATGTCGCCGTTGCCGAGCCCCTCGGCCATCAGTCCGAGCACTTCCGCCTCCCGGGGTGTCAGCGTCCGAATCGGGTCGTCGGCGCGGCGCCGGCTCATCAGCTGGGAGACCACCTCGGGATCCATCACGGTGCCGCCCTCGACCACGCGGCGCAGTGCGTCGACGAACTCCTCGACCTTTCCGACACGTTCCTTGAGCAGGTAGCCGACGCCGCCCGTGCCGCCCGCGAGCAGGTCACCCGCATAGCGGTCCTCGACGTACGCCGAGAGCACCAGTACCGGGAAGCCCGGGCGCCGCCGCCGGGCCTCGATCGCGGCCCGCAGCCCCTCGTTGGTGAACGTCGGGGGCATCCGGACGTCGAGCACGGCGCCGTCGGGACGGTCGGTCTCGAAGGCCTCCAGGAACTTCTCGGCGTCGTCGACGGCGGCGGTCACCTCGATCCCGACGCTGCCGAGCAGCAGCGCGAGCCCTTCCCGCAGGAGCGCGTCGTCCTCGGCGATCAGAATCCGCACGGCAGTTCCACCTCGAGTCTCGTCGGCCCACCGAACGGGCTGTCCATCGTCACCGTCCCCTCGAACGCTGCCACGCGTCGACGGATGCCCGCCAATCCGCCCCCGTCGCGCTCCACCGCGCCACCGGTGCCGTCGTCGACGACCTCGATCACCATGGTCGATCCGCCCGCGACGTCGCTGCGGGTGCGAATGGTGACCCGAACCTGGTGGGCGCCGCTGTGCTTGGCGACGTTGGTCAGCGCTTCCGCGACGACGAAGTACGCGGCGGCCTCCACCGCGGCGGGTGCGCGGCGCAGCTCGTCGACGTCGAGCACGCACGGCACGCTGCTGCGGCCCGCGAGCGCCGACACCGCCCCGTCCAGCCCGAGTTCGTCTAGGACCGGTGGATAGATGTCGTGCACGAGGGTCCGCAGCTCGGACAACGCGTCCGATGCCGCGTCCTGCGCGCGAAGCAGCTGTGGCAGTGCCTGTTCGGGCGCGACACGCAGGGATCGTTCCGCCAAGCCGAGCATCATCACGACGGCCACCAGCCGGTTCTGGGCGCCGTCGTGCAGATCCCGCTCGATGCGGCGCAGCTCCGCCGCGTGCGCGTCGAGGGCGGCGGCCCGGCTCGCCGTCAGCGCCGAAACCCGTTCCGAGAGCGCCATTTCCCGACCCGGCGCGAGCAGGTGCGCAGCCAGGGCCGCCACCGCGCGCGCCAGCAGCGGCGTCAACCACCAGCCCAGCGCGGCGTAACCGATCGCGATGAGCGGCATCGGTGCGGCACCCCACCACGACGTCACCGGGTAGAGGCCGCTGACCGGGTCGTCGGGCGGCATGGTCCACCAGTAGAACGGGATGGCCAGCGAATTGACGGCGGCGGCCGGCAGCCCCAGCGCCAGCAGTCCCGCGGTGGGGGCAGCCACCGCGTGGATCGCGACCCACCCGAAGTCGCGCCGCGTCGACGGCGCCACGAGCAGGCGGCGCAGGTCGTCGAAGCCGGCCCGTTGCGGGATCGGCGGGTAGCCGTCGACGATCGCCGACCCGCGGTAGTACCCGGCGCGGAGCCGCTCCCGGCCCGCCCACCACCGCAGCAGCCGCAGGTACGACGGCAGTGCCACCCATCCCACGATGAGGATCAGCAACGCCCCCACCACCAGGCCCACGACCAGAAGACAGAGGGACACGACGGCAGCGGCGGTCTCGACCGCCAGGAAGCGCAGGGCGCGCCACCGCACCGCGAGCCGTTCGCCGGAAACCATCGCTCCAGCATGCCGTACCGGTCCGGCGCTGTCGGTACAGCCAGCTACACCATCGATCCGGTACCGCGCGGGATGTTCCGTACCGTCGGCGCTCCATAGCGTTTCGGACATGTCCTCCTACACCGCCGCCCCGCCCCTCGTGCAGAGCCCGCCCCGGGCCGCCGTCCGGCTCGCCGACGTCACCAAGACGTACGGGTCCGGGCACACCCGGGTCACCGCGCTCGACGCCGTCAGCCTCGCCCTCGCCCCCGGAACCTTCACCGCGATCATGGGCCCGTCCGGGTCCGGCAAGAGCACGTTCCTGCACTGCGCCGCCGGCCTGGACCAGCCGACCCGCGGTTCGGTGTGGCTGGGCGACACCGAGATCAGTGCGCTGAAGCCGAAGGCCCGCACCGTGTTCCGGCGCGACCACATCGGCTTCGTGTTCCAGGCGTACAACCTCATGTCGGCCCTCACGGTCGAGCAGAACGTGACGCTGCCGCTACTGCTCGCGGGACGCACCACCGACCGCGCGCACCTGGACCACGTGCTGGCGGCGGTGGGCCTGGCCGACAAGCGCGACCGGCGCCCGGCCGAACTGTCGGGCGGCCAGCAGCAGCGGGTCGCGATCGCGCGCGCCCTGGTCACGCAGCCGCACGCGGTGTTCGCCGACGAACCCACCGGCGCACTCGACAGCCGCACCGGACGGCAGGTGCTGGACCTGCTGCACCACACCACCACCGAGCTCGGCCAGACGATCGTCATGGTGACCCACGACCCGGTCGCGGCCGCGCACGCCGACCGGGTCCTGTTCCTCGCGGACGGCCGGCTCGTGGGCCGCATGGAGTCCCCCACCGCCGCCGCGATCGCCGACCACATGACTCATCTCGGGGAGTGGTGACCATGTCACGCGCACGTCTACGCCCGCTCGCCCGCGCCAACATCCGGGCGCAGTGGGGCGGTTTCACTGCGGTGTTCGTCGCGGTCCTGTGCGCCGCCGTCCTCACCTGCGGCCTCGGGGTGCTCTTCGAGTCCGGGATTCGCGGCGGCGTGACCGCGCACCGCTACGCGGGCGCCGACGTCGTGGTCGGGGCAGCCCAGGCTCTCGACGTCCGTGAGGACATCGATCAGCCGTACGTCGAACGGGCGCTGCTACCGGCCTCGGCGGTGGACGATCTGGCCACGATTCCCGGCGTGCGTGCCGCGGTGCCCGACCTCGGGGTTCGCCTGACCGCCGAGGACGGCACCGTCGTCGACGCGCACGGCTGGGCGTCGGCGGCGCTCGCCCCCTACGAGCTCACGGCCGGGCGGGCCCCCACGGCGCCCGACGAGGTGGTCGTGACCGGGGCGGCGCACGGAGCCGTCGGCGATCGAATGACGTTGCGACATGGCGGTATCGCCACCGACTACCGCGTGTCCGGGGTGGTGGCGGCGCCCGAGCCCGAGCCCCGCGACCGGCCCGCCAGCCTCTTCCTCACCGACAGCCGCGCGCAGGCGTTGTGGCCGCACGGCGACCGGGTCGCGGCCGTGGGCCTGCTCGCTGACGACGGCGTGGATGCGGCGACGCTGGCCGGGCAGGCACGTGAGCGTTTGGCGGGCGAAGACGTGCACACCTACACCGGTAGTGCGCGCGGCGACGCCGAGTACCTCGACGTCGGGGCGGCCCGTAGCGAACTGATGATGCTGTGCGGATCGTTCGCCGGTCTGGCGATCCTGATCGCGATGTTCGTCGTCGCCAGCACACTGTCCCTGTCGATCCAGCAGCGACGACGCGAGTTCGCTCTGCTGCGGGCGACCGGCGCCACGCCCGGCCAGGTGCACCGTCTCGTGGGCAGCGAGGTGCTGTCCGTCGCCGGCGTGGCCGCCCTGCTCGGAGTCGGGCCCGGGTACGCGCTGGCCCAGCTCCTGCGCTCCCAGTTCGCCGCCGCCGGCGTGCTCTCGACGGATTTCTCGCTTGCCTACAGCCCGCTGCCGGCCGTGGTCGCGGTGGCTCTGGCGATCGGCACCGCCCGGATCGCCGCGGCCGTCGCCGCGCGCCGACCGGCTCGTCTCGACCCCACCGAGGCGCTGCGCGAGTCGGCGGTCGAACCGGCCTCCATCGGTCGGGTCCGACTCGTCACCGGCATCGTCTTCGGACTCGGCGGGCTCGCGACCTCGCTGCTGCCCGCGGTGCTGCCGGGGCCGGCCGCCCTGGCGGGTGCGGGTGCGTCCGCGGTGCTGCTGGTGATCGCGGTCGCGGTGCTGGGCCCGATGCTGGTGGGCGGCGCTGTCCGACGGTTCGGCGGGCCGCTCCGCCGCAGCGCGTCACCGTCGCTCGTGCTCGCGGCGGCGAACTCCGGGGCACGCGCGCGCCGACTCGCGTCGGCGATCACGCCGCTGGCGTTGGCGGTCGCCATCGGCTCGGTGCAACTGTTCACGCAGGACACCGTCGCCGCGGCCGCCGACCACCAGTCACGCGCCGGGATCACCGCGAACCTGGTCGTGACGGCGCCGGCCGGGCTGGCGCCCACCCTGGTCGACGCGATCGCAGCCGAGCCCTCCGTCCGCGCGGTCAACCCGGTCGCGCGCAGCCAGGCGCTGTTCACGACGGGCGGCGAATCACCGTCCACCGAGCCGTATTCGGTGCAGGGCATCGACGGCGCCTCGACTGCGCCCACCCTCGACCTCGACGTCCGCGACGGCGACCTCGGCGGGCTGCGGGACGGTACGGTCGCGCTCAGCACCGACGCCGCGTTCGGCATGAGCGCGCACGTGGGCGACACGGTGCCGCTGCGTCTCGGCGACGGCACCCTCGTGACCCCCACGGTGATCGCGACGTACGGCCGCGGGCTCGGGTTCGGCGACGTGACGCTCCCGGCGTCGCAGGTGCGGGAGCACACCACCAGCGGCCTCACCGACATGCTGCTGGTCGCGGCCGAGCCCGGGCAGGTCGACCAGGCCCGCGCGGCGATCGGTGCACTCGGTGGCGTCGCGGTGGCCGACCGCGAGCAGTTCGCCGCCGCCGGGCAGGAGGAGCGCCGCACCCAGGCGTGGGTGAGCATCGTCGCGCTCGCGGTGCTGCTCGGCTACCTCGCGGTGGCAGTGGTGAACACGCTCGTGCTCGCCACCGCCGAACGCGGCCGCGAATTCGCCCTGCTCCGGCTCGTCGGCGCGAGCGGCCGGCAAGTGCGCCGGATGATGCGGGCCGAGGCGGTGATCGTCGTGACCGTCGCCGCGGTGCTCGGGTCGGCGGTCGCGTTGCCCCCACTCGCCGGTGTCGCGGCGGCGGTGTCGGGGTCGCCCGTGCCGACCGTCTCGCCGGGTGTCTATGCGCTGATCGTCGGCACCACGGTCGTGCTCGGGCTCGCCGCGATCTCGATCCCCACTCGGACAGCGCTGCGCCAGGACCCGGTGGCCGCCATCGGCACCCGGGAGTAGCGACCGACGATCCCGGAGGATCCCGCCCGGCTTCCGGGCGGGATCCTTCGCGGACGGTCCGCCGGAGCGAAAACCGCTCGCGTGGGTTCCGTCCGCGCTGTTAGCTTCGGGTTCGACGCCCGTCCGACCGAAGGCCCGTGCCGTGACCGCCCCCGTTTCGCCCGAGACCCGGCGCTTCGCGCCGCTCGTCCTGCTCAACGTCGCCACCCTGCTCTCGGCGACCGGCAACGGCATCGTCATCGTCGCGCTTCCCTGGCTCGTGTTGGAACAGACCGGCCGCGCGACCGACGCCGCGATCGTGGCGGGCGCGGCGACCCTTCCCCTGCTACTCGCGAGCCTGTTCTCGGGCACCGTCGTCGACCGGTTCGGCCGCCGCCCCACCTCCCTGGTCTCCGACGCGTTGTCCGCGCTGTCGGTCGCTGCGATTCCGGTGGTCGCGGGCACGGCGGGCCTGTCGGTGCCGGTCCTGGCCGCGCTGGCCGCGCTCGGGGCCACGTTCGATCCGGCCGGCATCGCGGCGCGCGAGTCGATGCTCCCGGCGGCGACGGCGGCCGCTGGTTGGCGGCTCGACCGGGTCAACAGTCTGTACGAGGCGAACTACAACGTCGCCTACCTGATCGGCCCCGGTATCGGTGGTGTCCTCATCGCGCTGGTGGGCGCCGAAAGCACGCTCTGGGTCACCGCCGGCTGCTTCGTCCTCTCCATCGTGACCATCGCCTTCCTGCGCCTCGAGCACGCCGGGCGCCCGGATCACGCGACCCGCCCGGCGTCGATGTGGTCCGGCACGCTCGACGGCCTCCGGTTCGTGTGGCGCGATCGCCTGCTGCGCACCCTCGCGCTCGTGGACATGGTGATCGTCGCGCTGTACCTGCCGATCGAGTCGGTGCTGTTCCCCACGTACTTCACCGAGCACGGCGAACCCGCCCAGCTCGGCTGGGTGCTGATGGCGATGAGCGTCGGTGGACTGGTGGGGGCGCTGTCCTACGGCGCGCTCGCGCCGCACCTGCGCCGGCGCGACCTGATGCTGGTCGCGGTGTCCGGATTGGGGCTGGCGATGATCGGGATGGCGTTCCTGCCGCCGCTGTGGGTACTTCTCGGGCTCTCCGTGGTGATCGGCCTCGTGTACGGGCCGGTGGGACCGATCGCGAACTGGGCGATGCAGACCCGCAGCCCCGAGCACATGCGCGGACGTGTCGTCGGTGTGATGACCTCCACCGCATATGCCGCCGGGCCGCTCGGCTACCTCCTGGCCGGCCCGCTGATCGACCAACTCGGCATCCGGACGACGTTCTTCGCGCTCGCGATTCCCGTGGTCGGGGTGGCTGCGGTGTGCTTCGCGCTGCCGGTGTTGCGTGAATTGGACGCCGACCGGACGCCCCCGACGGTGCGGCTAGGCTCGCCGTCATGACGAGCTTCGATTCGGCCGTGGTCGCCGCCGTGACTGCACACATGAACGGCGACCACACCGCCGACAACCTGCTCATCGTCCGCGCGTTCGCCGAACCGGAAGCCACTGCCGCACGCATGACCGGACTGGACGGTGAGTCCGGCGAGTGGATAGCCGACGTCGCCGGGTCCCAGCGGACCGTGCGGGTGCCGTGGCTCGGCCCGGTCACCGATCGCGCATCGATCCGCACCGAAGTGGTCGCGCTCTACCGCGCCGCGTGCGACGAGCTCGGCGTCGCGCCGAACGAGCACTGACCGCAGCAGAGACACCGGCAGCGTTACCGAGCAGTACAACCCATTGCGGCCGGCACCCTTACTGCGGGTGTCGGCTACAACAGATGGTCGAATTAGCTTGCGGTTCCCCGGGTTCAGGCGGCGTGGGGTCCGGCGCGATTGTGCGCCGGCATGGGTTTCTTGTACGGGTCCACCAGTGACGGCGGGGTGAACCAGGGATGGTGGTCGGCGCCGATCTGCACTTCCCAGTGGGAGTGGTGCAGGAGCCGGTGGTGGTAGTGACACAGCAGCACGAGGTTGTCGAGGTCGGTGGGTCCGCCGTCCGCCCAGTGATGAACATGGTGGCCTTCGCAGTGGGCGGGCGGGGCTCCGCAGCCCGGGAAGGCGCAGCCGTGGTCGCGGGCGATCAACGCCCGGCGTTGCTTCTTGGAGACGGTTCGGGTGGTGCGGCCCAGGTTCAGCGGAATGCCGTCGTCCATCACGACCGGGGTGAGGTGGCAGTCGCAGGCGAGGCGGCGGGCGGTGGCGATGGTCAGCGGTCCCAGGTGCGGGAGGCGCGCGACGTCCCTTTTCTGAAATTGTCTGCTGCCGAACAGGTCCGGCGTGTCGGCGTCCCTGCCTCGGCTCGCCCACGCGCCGTGGTCGTGGTCGTGGTCGGTGCGGGCGAGGTCGCGCGCGTTCACGTGCAGCGACAGGTGCGGTCGCTCGCCGCCCTCGATGGGCGCGTCGCCGGAGTCGAGGTAGCGGCGCAGGATTTCGGCGAACGCTTCCGCCCGCCGCTGCGCCGGCGTGCGGGTCGCGGCGGGGTCGTCGTTCGGGTTCCGCGGTTTCGTCAGCGCGGACAGTGCCGTCAGCAGCATCTCCCCGGTGACTGCGTCGAGGTCGCCTTTGACCGCGACGCGCCCGTTCAGGGTTTTCGAGGCGTGAAATTCGTTGCGGTCACTGTCCTCGCTGGGCGGGAGTTCGTCGGATTCGAAGATCCGCTCGAGCCGTGAGATGCAGGTGCGCACACTCATCGTGGTCGCCGCGGGGTTCGCCGCGCAGTCGAGTAGTACTTGCCGGCACGATGGAAGGGCTTCAAAGGGCATCCCGCGCGGCGGCTGTTCGCAGAACTTGGTGATCAGAGCGGCATGCTCGGACGAAACCTGACCGTTCTCGTGCGCCGCGGCGACCTCGGGTTCCCGCCGCAGCACCTTCCCCAGCGCCAGGATTCGCGCCGCGGCAGGAACTTCCAGCAGCGTGTTGGTTGCGAGCCACTGCTTGACGCTACGAAACCCCAGCGTGTCGAACGAGACTGCGCGCTCGTCGATTTCGGCCACCGCCGTCACGCGCAGGGCTTCGAGGTGTTCGATCAGACGCGAGAGATCCACCGTCGTGCGCACCAGGTCCAACTCGGCCAGTCCCCGCACGTCATCGTGACTGAGCGCCACGAGTGCAGCAGTTGTGGTGTCGAGTCCCCCCGGATTCATGACACGAGGTTAGTTCGAACTGGTGTTCGAGTCAAGGGTCAGTACTCATCAGCTGAACCCCATCGCCTCACTGCCCCATGCGATCCGCATGTCCCGGTCCGGATCCGAGACGAGACGGTCGCGGCCGTCGATCAGCAGCGTCGACCGATTCTCCTCGGTGTACGCTGCCCAGTGCTTGGACCCGTCGAGTGCGGCCGGGACGGCGTAGCGGGCGAATGCGAGCCAGCGCCGCTGCACCCGGCCGGACACCTCGATCGCTCCCTTGCGGCCACCGAGCCAGAACGTCGGGTCGGGATCGAGGGTCCCGAAATTTCCGAACACATAGGGCAATTCGGTTGCGTGGCCGGCACCGACGCGGGCCGCCCGGAGCATCGGGGTGGAGTGGTCGAACCGGTACACCCAGGTGGGCGAGTGCCGGCTGTGGGCGTCGGCGACCCACAGGGCCGGCATCCGGAACGCTGCATCACGTGAAAGGGCAAGCACACCTCGTGGTTTGGTCGATCCCGGGTAGGCCGCCGCGATCTGCGCGAGCCGGACCGGTGAGAGTCCCGGGTTGTCCTCGGCGAGTCCCGCGAACATGCGCTGGACGGCGTCGGGGCTGACCGGCAGCAGGGGTGAGCGCATGAACTTGAAGATCGACGCCTCGTCCCGATTGGAACCGATGATCAACGGGATGCGGTGCGAGCGTCCCTTCTGGAACGCGGCCACCGGGTAGTGCGGAACCAGATCCCGGTCGACGACCGGGGCCATGGCCAGCGTGCCCGGAACTCGCGTCGGCACCTCGTCGACGAGAACGTCACCGGCCTGTACCAGGCGTTCGGCCGGCATTCCCGCCAGATCTGCGACGCGCGTGACGGGCACTTCCAGAATCTCCAGGAACCGCCGCGCGACCGTCGCGGCACGCTCCGCCCCGTACACCGACGTCGCCGGCGGGCTCTGGGCGATGGCGCGGTGGAACAGTCCCTCGGCCCGCGGCACCGTCATCAATGTCGTGATCGCCCCGCCGCCGGACGACTCTCCGAACAACGTCACCTCTTCCGGATCGCCGCCGAAAACGGCGATGTTCGCGCGCACCCACTCGAGGGCGGCGATCTGGTCCCGCAGCCCCAGGTTGGACTCGAACGTCCGCTCCGCGGTCGAGAACGACGACAGGTCCAGGAAGCCCAGGGCGCCGAGCCGGTAGTTGAACGTCACCAGCACGACATCCCCACGCTCGACGAGCAGCCGCCCGTCGTAGATCGGTTGCGCGGACGATCCGAGACAGTAGGCGCCGCCGTGGATCCACACCATGACCGGCCTGGGGGTACCGTCCGGGCGGGGCGCCCACACGTTGACGGTCAGACAGTCCTCACCGATCCGCATCGACGGATCGAGCGGGACCGAGTTGTCGTGGCCCTGCGGGGCCATCGCACCGAACGCGGCGCCGTCACGGACCTCGCTCCATGCGTCGGGCGGTACAGGCGACCGGAAGCGCCGCTCCCCCGTCGGCGCGGCGGCATACGGAATACCCTTCCAGGCGAACACCGGTCCGTCGGCGTAACCGCGCACCGGTCCCCGGTCCGTCTCGACGACGAGTGTCTCGGGCCCGCGGGCCGCTCCGGTCTCGAGAACTTCCACTGCTTGCACGATGCGGCCCTCCTCACGCTCCGACAACGCGGTCGGTACGGCTGCGCGCCGGTCCCCTCGGCCGGACGGACAGCCGACTGCCAACGTACCAATCCGGCGGTGCTATGGTCGGCTCGTTCACTGACACGGGGTGCTCCGCACGGGCGGGGCTGAGATCACACCCGGGAACCTGCATCAGGTAATGCTGACGAAGGGATGTCATGGCGATGACGACGCCTGTTCACGACATATCTGTCCACCCCGACGCCGACGGCTCGCGCTTCACGGATCTGCTGTGGGCACGGACTGCGGTCCTGCGGGCCGCGATCGACGACATGGAGTTCCTGCGCCGGCTCGGCGACGGCACGCTGCCGCTCGATGTGTTCCGGACCTACATCGAGCAGGACTCGCTGTACCTGGCCGAATACGCCAAGGCGCTGGCGCTGGTGGCGGCGAAGGCCCCGGACCCGCAGACGGCCGCGTTCTGGGCGACATCGTCCGCGACTGCGGCCGTGGTGGAGACCGAACTGCACGAGGGACTCATGGCCGGCGGGGTGTTGCCGGAACGGTCGACCGCGCCGGAGCATTCGCCGGCGTGCCTCGGGTACGTGTCGTACCTGACGGCGACGGCGGCGACCGAGTCGTACGCCGTGGCTGCGGCGGCGGTCCTGCCGTGTTTCTGGATCTACGCGGAGGTGGGCCGTCGCCTCGCCGCCGACGCGCACGAGGTGCTGGCCGCCGACCCGGCGCACCCCTACGCGCAGTGGGTCACCACGTACGACGATCCGGCGTTCCACGAGTCCGTCGCGACCGCGCGCCGGCTCGTCGACGAGGCCGCGAACGCCGCGACGACGGAGGAGCGTGAGGCGATGGTCCGGGCCTTCGTCACCGCGAGCCGCTACGAGTACATGTTCTGGGACACCGCCCTGAACCCGCAGCCCTGGCCCGCGTCGTGACGTCGGTGTCGCGGCTGCGCCGCGTGCTGGCCACCTCGGCGATCGTCGCGTCCGCGATGAGCATCCTCACCGGGTGCGCCAGCTCCGACAGCTCCGGGGACACCATCCGGTTCGCTCTCGACTGGACGCCGAACACCAATCACACCGGCCTGTACGTGGCGCTGCAGGAGGGGTACTTCGCGGACGCGGGCCTCGACGTCCAGGTGCTGCCGTACAACAACACCTCACCCGACACCCTCGTGGACGCCGGGAACGCCGAGTTCGGCACCAGCTTCCAGGACGCGGCCACGTTCTCCCGCGCCGCGGGGGCGCAGACCGTCTCGGTGCTGGCGCCGCTGCAGCACTGGGCGACCGGTATCGGCGTCAAGGCGGACCGCGCCGACCTCGCGAGCCCCAAGGACCTCGACGGCAAGACCTACGCCGGGTTCGGTGATCCGGGCGAGCGGGAGATCCTCCGTCAGGTCATCCGGAACGACGGGGGCACAGGCGATTTTGACACCGTGGTGCTGGGCACCTCGGCGTACGAGGCCGTCTACGGCGGCCAGGCGGACTTCACGGTGTCCTACGCGGCGTGGGAGGGCGTCGAGGCGGCGCGCCGCGGTACCCCGATGCGCTACTTCGACTACACCGACTACGGCTTCCCGGACGCGTACGCGATCGTCGTGAACGGCAACGAGCAGTGGCTCGCCGAGCATCCCGAGCAGGCGCGCAAGTTCGTCCAGGCCCTCCAGCGCGGCTACCAGTTGGCGGCCGACGACCCCGACCGCGGCGCGAAGGCACTGATCGACGCGAATCCAGGGGTCTTCGGCGACGAGGAACTCGTGTACGAGAGTCAGCGGATACTGGCCGCGGACTACATGAAGGACGCGTCGGGGCGCGTGGGCACCCAGACCCGCGAGCAGTGGGCGGGCTATTCGGGTTTCCTGTACGCGCACGGGCTGCTCGCCGGACCCGACGGCAAACCACTGACCGCCGAACCGGACTGGTCGACGTACTTCACCGATGAGTACCTCGCAGCGCCGTAGGCGCGACGCGGACGACACCGCGGGCCCGCTGCGCCGGCTGCTGCCCGCGGTGGTCGTCGCGCTGGCGCTGGTCGCCCTGTGGCAGTTGTACGTGACGGTCAGCGGCATCCGCCCGCAGGTGTTGCCGTCGCCGGCGCGGGTGCTCGAGCAGGGGTGGCTGCACCGCGACGACATCGCCGGCCACGCGTGGGCCACGCTGCAGGTGACGCTCGTCGGGTTCGCGGTGTCGTTGGTGGTCGCGTGGACGCTCGCGGTGCTCGTGGACTTCTCGCCCTGGCTGCGAAGGGCTTTCGTTCCGCTCTTCGTGGTGTCCCAGACGCTCCCGATCATCGCGATCGCCCCGCTGATGATCATCTGGTTCGGCTTCGGTCTGCTGCCGAAAATTCTGGTGATCGCGCTCGCGACGTTCTTCCCGATGGCGATCGGACTGATCGAGGGGTTCGCAGCCGCCGACCGCGAAGCCGGCGCCCTGCTGCGGAGCATGGGCGCCTCCCGATGGCAGGAATTCCGGTTCGTACGGCTGCCGTCCGCTCTCCCCCGGTTCTTCACCGCACTCCGGATCGGCGTCACCTATGCGGTCGTGGGCGCCGTGTTCGCCGAGTACGTCGGGGCCAGTTCGGGACTCGGCATCTACATGAGCGTGCAGAAGAACTCCTTCCGCACCGACCTGGTCCTGGCCGCGGTCCTCGTGACGGCGGCGATCAGCATCGCGCTCTACGCCGCCACGTTCGCGATCGAGCGGGTGATGGCGCCGTGGATCCGGCACCCCCGACAGGAGGCCCGCCGTGGGTGAAGCACCGGTCGTCGAACTGTCCGCGGTCACCAAGTCGTTCGGTACCCGCCGGGTGCTCGACGGCATCGACCTCGACGTGCGCCCGGGCGAATTCGTGTCGGTGATCGGACCCAGCGGGTGCGGCAAGAGCACGGTGTTCGGGATCATCGCCGGCCTCGACGCTCCCGACACCGGTTCGGTCTCCGCCCCCACGTGCGCGCACATGCCGCAGAAGGACTTGTTGTTCCCGTGGCGCTCGGTTCTCGACAACACGACTCTCGGGCTCGACGTCCAGCGCGTGCCGCGCAAGCAGGCCCGGGCACGGGCCGCCGAACTCTTCGCGAGGTTCGGGCTCGCGGGCTTCGAGAACGCCCGCCCGCATCAGCTGTCGGGCGGTATGCGCCAGCGTGCCGCGCTGCTGCGGACCGTGGTCCAGGATCGTCCGGTACTGCTGCTCGACGAGCCGTTCGGCGCCCTGGACTCGCTGACCCGCACCGAGATGCAGACCTGGCTGCAGGACGTCTGGCAGCAGTACCGCTGGACCGTACTGATGATCACGCACGACGTGCGGGAGGCGGTTTTCCTGTCGGACCGGGTGATCGTGCTCTCGGCCCGGCCGGCGACGGTCCGTCGCGACGTTGCCGTCGATCTGCCGCGCCCACGCGAACTCGCCCTGCTCACCTCACCGGAATTCGCGGCGATCGAACGCGAACTCATCGACGTCCTGCACGACGAGTCCCGTCGGGCGCTCGCCGAGCAGGACGCTGTCGGCTGACGGTCCTCGTCAGTTCCCGCCGCCGACCATCATCGCGGCCAGCACGGCGCACAGGGCGGTGAACACCGCGACCACCACACCGTCGGCAAGCGCCCCCGAGGTCCACCAGGTCAGCAGGCCCACACTGGTTCCGGTGGTGGCCGCGATCGCCGTGACCGCGCTCACGTGCAACCGCGCGCCCGGACGGGCAGTGTCCATCTGCTCCACCACGGGCCGCTTGTGACCCGGTCGGCAGGAGGGCGGAAGATCAGCAGTCAGGAAGTCCGGCGACCGGTACTCCGGTGGGACCTCGGTTCTCGGGGGAATCCGATGTGGCATCGGCAGCTCACCGCCTCGGGGCAACGACGTGCAGACCCCCGACGCTGCTGGCTGAACACCGGGACAGCCCCATGATAAAGACCTCGTCACGGCCGTTTCCAGGGGTCGAGACACATGCCACAGACACGCCGGCGCACGGTGATCGCCCGTGGAACGGGGCGCACCCCCTCGACGACGCGCGCCCCGCAACCGGAGAGCCGGCTGCGGGGCGCGCGTACTGCGAACTGTGTCCGGACTACTTGCCGGCGATGTTCATCGCGGCGATGTGGCTGAACAGCATGCTGGTGCCGATCGGGTTACCGCCACCCGGGTAGGTGGTGCCGCTGGGGGCCGCCATCGTGTTGCCGGCCGCGTACAGACCCGGAATGGGGTTGCCGGAGGTGTCGAGCACGCGCGCGGTGGTGTCGGTGCGCAGACCACCCTTGGTGCCGAGGTCGGAGATACCGAACGCGGCCGCGTGGAACGGGCCCTGCTCGATCGGGATCAGCGCCGGGCCGCCGCCGGTGAACGCACGGTCGTACGCCTCGTCGCCGCGACCGAAGTCCTCGTCCACGTCGTTGGCTGCCATCGCGTTGAAGCGTTCGACGGTGGCCACCAGGTTCTCGGCCGGGATGCCGATCTTCGCGGCCAGCTCCTCGAGCGTGTCGGCGGTATGCCACAGACCGGCGTCCACGTACTTCTCGGTCTCGACCATCGAGACATTCGAGGCGCCCACCGGCGGACGCTCGCCCGCGCGGTCGTCGTAGATCATCCAGTACGGCAGCGTGACCGAGCCGTCCTCCAGACCCGCGATGACCTCGCGGCCGAGACGGTCGTACGGCGCGTACTCGTTCACGAAGCGCTTACCGTCCTGGTTGACGAAGATGCCGCCGGTGAAGCACAGCGCGAACGCCGAGCGTCCGTCCGGGTGGGTCAGGCCGGGCGACCACCAGGCCTGGTCCATCAGGTCGGTGTCGGCACCCACCGCGATGCCGGCCTGGTGTGCCTTGCCCAGGTTGCCCCACGGACCCATGGTGTCGCGTGCGACGCCCGGAACGCCGAACTTCTGACGGAGCTCGTCGTTGCCCTCGAAGCCGCCGGCGGCGAGGATGACGCCCTTGCGGGCACGGATCGCGACCTGCTCGCCGTCGCGCTCGACGATCGCGCCGACCACGGCACCGTCCTCGACGACCAGCTCGACGAGCGGGGTGTCGAGGTTCAGCTTCGCGTTCGGGTAGTTCCCGATCGCCTTGAGGAAGCGGCCGATCAGCGCGCGGCCGCCGATGAGCATCTCGGGCAGCTCGGCGCCGAGCCGGTCGAAGTCGAGCGGTCCGCGGACGAGCTTGTGCAGGTCACCGACCTCCGAGATCGGCAGCGGCGTCGGCATCGTGTGGCGCTGGCCGTCGTTGCGGGCCTTGGGCATCTTGCCGTAGTAGTCGGGCCACGGCAGCATCTGGAACTTGAGGTTCTCGTCCTGCTCGAGGTACTCGACCAGCGGCGCGCCGCCCTTGACGTACGTGTCCTGCAGCTCGCGCGGGGTGCGGTCACCGACGACGGCGTGGTAGTACTCGAGCGCGTCCTCGATCGTGTCGTCGGTGCCGGCGCGCTTGAGCACCGGGTTGGCCGGGAACCAGAACCCGCCGCCACCGGAGTACGCGGTGGTGCCACCGAACTTGTCCGTCGCCTCGACCAGGATCACGTCGAGACCTTCGCGGGCGGCGGTGTAGGCGCCGGTGACGCCACCGGCGCCCGACCCGGCCACCAACACGTCACATTCTTCGTTCCAGTTGACCATCGTTCAGCCTTTCCCGGCCATGCCGGCTTGGGTTCTCCCCCTCGTCGAGGAGGACAGTGGGACTCGAAAGTTCGAAGTCGCCTGCGCTCAGGCGATCGGACGGACGGGATCGGACCCGTCCCAGGTACGGGCCTGAGCGATTCCGTAGTCGAGCATCGCGCGCATGCCGTCGCTCTGGATGTACTCGAAGACGACACCCGGCTGCGCCGGTGAGTGCAGGTAGGCGACGCGGGTGCCGGGGCCTTCGGCGAGGAACAATTCCTCGAGTCCTCGGGCCCGAGCCGTGGCCAGAGCACCGTCGAGATCGTCGGTGATCCAGGCCATGTGATGGGGTCCCACCAGGGGCTCACCGGCGTCATCCGTGTACGGCGACGGGGTCGACGACGTGATCTGCATGAGTTCGATCTGGAGTGCGCCGGTGTAGCCCATCGCGACGTCCATGGTCACGACGGTGTCCGAGCCCGCGTATCGGCCCTGCAGCGTCACGCCCCGGAACACCGTCCAGGGCCCGACGCGGGCGTGGGTCACCCAATGGTCGACGGCGGCGTCGAGATCCGCGACGACGTACCCCATCTGGACAGCGGGTTCGGGGACCTCGTGGGCCATGCGCACCTCCAACGGCATTCGACGTGGCTGTGATGGTAGCCACGCCTGCCGCCCGGTCCTCAAGTTCGTGTCCCACTCAGAGGACGGATGCGCACCGGGTGGTCGACGGCCGTCAGCGGCCGGAGCCGCCGCACCCCCATCCGAGACCGGCCAGGTCCCGCCCGCGGGCGATCACGTCGTCGAGCATCTTCTCCGTGAGCCTGCCCGTGAAGGTGTTCTGCTGGCTGGGGTGATAGCACCCCACCACGTCCAGGCGCCGTCCCGCGGGCGTGTGGAGCTCGGCCACCGCCCCGTGCCCGAACTTGGGCTTGGGAGTGGGCACGGTCCCCCCGATCCGGCGGATCGCGCCGAGGGTGGCGTCCCACCCGAACGAGCCGAGCGCGATGATCGCGCCCACCCACGGCAGCAGGTCGGAGAGTTCGGCGTCCAGCCATCCGGAGCAGCAGTCCCGCTCGGTGACGGTGGGCTTGTTGTCCGGCGGTGCACAGCGCACCGCGGAGATCATCCGGGCGCCGAACAGCTTCTGCCCGTCGCCTGCGAACTCGACGGTGGGCTTGTTGGCGATGCCGGCGCGGTGCAGGGCCCGGAACAACCAGTCACCGGCCTGGTCGCCGGTGAACATCCGGCCCGTGCGGTTGCCGCCGTTCGCGGCCGGGGCCAGTCCCATGATCAGTAGTTTGGGGAACGGGTCGCCGAACCCGGGGAGTGGACGCCCCCAGTAGGGCTGGTCCGCGAAGGAGCGGCGCTTGACCTCAGCGGCGTGCTCCCGCCACTCCACCAACCGTGGGCAGGCCCGGCACACGCTGATCCGGGCGTCCAGCTCGCTCGGTCCGGCCGAGGCGGCCAGCGCGCGGACCTCGTCCGCGGAGTGCGCGACGGGGGTGTCCGCGGGCGCCGGGTCGCCCGGCCACCCGGTGCCGGGCGGCACCGGCGACGGGAAAAGCTTCCCGGTGTCGGGATGTGGCAGCAGCTGGCCCGTCATCGGTTCCGCACCCTCGTAGACATGCGTCAATTCAACCCGATCGGACGGCGGGACGCTGACGGGCACGGACGTACCGAACGCAGTCCCGGAGAATCGACGGCATGACCTCGCACCTTCCGGATCCGGCCGTAGTCGAAGCAGCCCGCACGGCGCGACGGGTCGTCGTGTTCAGCGGCGCCGGTATGTCCGCCGAGAGTGGCATCCCGACGTTCCGGGACGCGCAGACAGGACTGTGGGAACGATTCTCACCCGAGCAACTCGCGAGCCCGGAGGGGTGGGAGCGCGACCGCGGCCTGGTGTGGGCCTGGTACCAGTGGAGAACCGGGCTGGTCCGCCGGGTACACCCCAACGAGGGCCACCTCGCGCTGGCGGCGTGGGCGCGCCACGTGCCGCT
Organism: Rhodococcus sp. SGAir0479; assembly: GCF_005484805.1. NCBI lineage: Bacteria > Bacillati > Actinomycetota > Actinomycetes > Mycobacteriales > Nocardiaceae > Rhodococcus > Rhodococcus sp. SGAir0479. The sequence continues at coordinate 763,219 of NZ_CP039432.1, read as the reverse complement.
CACGATCGTCACGCAGAACGTCGACGATCTCCACGAGCGGGCCGGCAGCGAGGTCGGTGTGCATCTGCACGGCAGCCTGTTCGCACCCCGCTGCAGTGGCTGCGAAGCCCCGTTCCCCTCGGACGGTGGCCTCGATGCCGAACCCACCGGACCGCTGACGCCGCCGGCCTGTCCGGTCTGCGGCGCCCCGGTGCGGCCGGGGGCCGTGTGGTTCGGCGAGGCCCTGCCGCAGGATGCGTGGGAGCGGGCGGAGAAGGCCGTGGCCGAGTGCGACCTGATGGTCGTCGTCGGCACCTCCGGAGTCGTCCACCCGGCGGCGATGCTGCCGCTGCGGGCGGTCGACGGCGGCGCGACCGTCGTCGAAATCAATCCGCAGGCAACGGAACTGAGCCCCCACGTGCATCACTCGTGGCGTACCACCGCCGCCGGCGGACTGCCCGCCCTGGCCGAGGCACTCGGAATCGCCCTCTGAGGAGGCGGGGACCTCAGCGCCGACGGTAGATGGAAGCGATCTGCTCGGCGTACCGCTCCGAGACCACGTTGCGCTTGATCTTCAGCGTCGCGGTGAGCTCGCCGGCCTCCTCGGTGAGATCTCGCGGGAGGATCTCGAACTTCTTGATCGCCTCCGTGTGCGAGACCGTCGTATTGGCGTCGTCCACCACGGCCTGCACGGCCTTGCGCAGATCGGGGTCGTCGGCGAGGTCGGACACGGTCGCCGACGCCGGTTTGCCGTTGGCCGCCTTCCAGTTCTCGAACGGTTCGGGATCGAGCGTGAGCAGGGCGCCGATGAACGGCCGGCCGTCCCCCACGACGACCGCCTGCGAGATCAGGACGTTCGACCGCAGTCGGTCCTCGAGGGGCCCGGGTGAGACGTTCTTGCCACCGGCCGTCACCAGCAGGTCCTTCTTGCGACCGGTGAGCGTCAGGTAGCCGTCGTCGTCCAACTCCCCCAGGTCCCCGGTGCGCAGCCAGCCGTCACGGAGGGCCTCCGCGGTGGCCTGGTCGTTGCGCCAATACCCGGCGAACACCACACCGCCGTGCAACTCGATCTCGCCATCGTCGGCGATGCGCACGGTGTTCCCGCCCATCGGCCGTCCGACGGAGCCGATCCGCTGCTGGCCGGGCACGTTCACACAGTGCGCCGCAGTCGATTCCGTGAGCCCGTAGCCCTCGTAGATCGGCACGCCGGCGCCGCGGAAGAAGTGTCCCAGTCGCGGCATGAGTGCGCCGCCGCCGGAGATCGCCCACCAGCACTCGTCGCCGATCGCCGCCCGCAGCTTGCGGAAGACGAGACGGTCCGCGACCGCGTGATACGCCCGCAGCCGCAGCGACGGTCCGCCGGCGTCGAGCGCCTGGCTGTACGCGACGGCGGTGGCCTCGGCGAACCCGAAGATCGCGCGGGGAATGCGTCCGCCCTTCTCGGCAGTGTGCGCCGCGGTGTCGCGCACCTTCTCGAAGACCCTCGGGACGCCGAGGATCACGTGCGGACGGAATCGCTCGAACTGGCCCGCGACGCTGCCGAAGTTGGACCAGTGCGCCTGTGTCCCACCGGCTTCGAACATCGCCAACGAGACGGCGCGGGCGAGCACGTGCGCGAGCGGCAGGAAGGTGAGCATCCGGTTCCCGGGGCGCGCCACCTCGCCGATCGAGGCGGTGAGGATCCCGCGCACCTCGGACAGGAAGTTCCGATGGGTGAGCACGCACCCCTTGGGTCGACCGGTGGTCCCGGACGTGTACACCAGCGACGCGGGGTCGTCCGCCCGGAGGCCGGCCAGGCGTTCGGCGACGACGGCGTCGTCGAGGCTCGCGCCCTCCGCGACGAGCTTGTCCACGGCCCGGTCCTCGATCTGCAGCACGCGGGACAGCTGCGTCGCGGCGCCCTCGAATGCGCTTGCGTGCGCCGCGGTCTCGGCGATCGCCAGCACGGCACCGGAATCCTCGACGATCCACGCGACCTGCTCGGTGGACGACGAGTCGTAGATCGGCACCGAAACCGCGCCGGCCGCCCAGATCGCGAAGTCGAAGAGGGACCACTCGAATCGAGTCGCGGACAGCAGCGCCACCCGATCACCCTGCTGCACACCGGCAGCCACGAGACCCTTCGCGACTCCGGTCACCAGGTCCGCGAACTCGGCCGCGGTGACGTCGACCCAGTCCGCGCCGCTCGGCCGTGAGAACACGACGAGGTCCGGACTGCGGCGCGCGTGCTCGAACACGGTGCGAACGACGGCGTCGTCGTCCGCGACCGTGAAGCTGGCGGGGGTGCCGTACTCACGCATGGGCGTCATCTCCAACTCGAGTCGTGGTGTCGGGAGCTGTGGTCGGGACCGGTGCCTCACGAAAGCGCCGCAGGATGCCCGCGAACGCCGTAACCTCCGCCGGCGACCACCCGTCCACACGGGCCCGGACCTCGTCGAGGCGTCTGCGGTCGGCGGCCGCCAGCACGGCTGCGCCCTGCGCGGTGAGGCTGAGCGGGTAACCGCTGCGGAGCGAGCCGGGTTCGGTCCGCACCCACCCGGACTCCACGCATCCGCGCAACTGTCGCGACACCGTGGAACGGTTGACGCCGAACGAGTCGGAAATGTCCGTGGCACGGCACCCGGGATGGCGGGCGATGAACGACAGCGCCGAGTGCTGAGCGAACGACGGTCCGCCCTGTGCGTCCCGTCCGCCGGCCACCAGGTCGCGGGCGAATTGCACCAATTCGGCGTGCAGCGCGGCCACGTCGTCGGCCCTCGTTTCGTGTTGCACGATGCAACTGTACGCTCCGACCGTGATCTGCACCGCTCACGTACCGGACGTAACGTGTAGCTCAGTACTGCGACTAACAATGAGACAGCGTCGCAGCGGGAGCCCTACCCGCCCGAGACCGAAGGAGTCGATGTGTCTGTTCAGACCGAATCGTGCGCCCTCCACACCACTGGATCGTCCCGGGACGCCGACGTGGCCTCGCTCGACCACCTCGAGCAGGAAGTTGCCGACCTGGACGCCCTCATCCTGGACGCCGTGCGCCGACGCAGCGACCTGGCACGCAGCCTCGGCGCGGTCGAGGTCGCGGATCCTGCCGATCCCTCGTCGTCCTTCTCCGAGTTGGGGCCGGACGGACGCGCACTCGAACGCATGCTGGCGCGGCTGAGCGCCGCCGAGCCGGGATAACGGACCCGTCTCGAGTCCGCCGAGCCGTCTTCGCTTCGTGATGTTCGTCACCACAAACGGAGGCGGTTCGCCCGTTTTACGGACCCGTCGTCGGCGTCAGCGTCGTCCGCGCAGAGCGTGTGCGGTGACCGCCTGCACCGCCCGCTGCTCGACGACGTCCAGTGATTCGCCGACGTGGCCGTGCAGGCTCTCCAGCGCACCGGTGAGGTCGCCGTCGAGGATCTGCTCGACGATCGCGACATGCTCGGTGACGGTGGCCCGCACCCGCTCGGGGCTCTGGTAGTCGTACATCCGCACCAGCCGGATCTGGCTGTTGACGGTCGCGAGCGCCCGCGTGAGGGCCGGGTTCCCGGCGGCGGTCGAGAGTTCCAGGTGGAACTGCTGATCGAGCTGGACGATGTCGGGTGACGGCGCCGGCGGGTCGGCCTCCAGCGCGCGCCACCGCCCCCGCACGGCCTCGAGCAGCGCCCGATCGAACCGGAGATCGGTGTTCTCGACGTGGCGCGCGATGCCCCGCAGTTCGAGCGTGATGCGCAGCTCGTAGAGATCCCGGATGCTGTCCAGGTCCGGAAACATCGGGTAGTACCCGTCGTCGCGGCGGGTGACGATCCCATCCGCGTGCAAACGCACCAGTGCCTCCCGCAGCGGAGTGCGGGAGACTCCGAGGGCCTCGCACAACCGGCCCTCGACGAGCCGATCGTGCGGGGCCACGGCCCCGCTCATGATCTGTTCCCGCAACTGCAGGTAGACCTGTTCTCGCAGACCGGTTCCCGACCCGCCGCCGACGGTGGCCATCTCGTTCCTTCCGTTCCCGCGCCGGCGGGCGTCAGGCCGACGCACCGGCCAGGTACGCGCGCCATCCTCCGAACGCTGTGATGTCCACCCCGTGGGCCGCGGCCGCCGGGGTACAGGTGAATCCGACGGCCCGGGTGCCGTCCGCGAGAGTCATCTCGGTGAGCGCCATCGGCGACGGCAGCGCGGCCAGGAAGGACCCCAGGCCGGCCGGTGAGATGCGGTACAGCTCGCCCGGCAGGGATCGGCCCACCCCGTGCGCCACCCGCACGAGCCCCGGCTTGGGCGGCACCGAGTCCAGACGCACCATGAGGTAGTCGTCCGTCGTCGTGACGGGCCGTTCGAACCGGGCCCCCAGCGCCTCCAGCTGGTGGTGCAGCGGCTGGTCGCGCAGGTGCGCCCCGAACACCGCCAGCGGCACCCCCGCGTCCGGCGCGAGGACCGCCGGGGCACTACCGGCGATACGGGCCGCGACGTCCAGCGCCACCTGGTCGCCGAACGCGGGCGCCACGGTCATCACGCCGAACGACTCCCCCGGGGCGCCGTCCACGGGTACCGCGACCGACGACAGGTCGAGCAGGTTGCAGAAGTTCGTGAACGTGCCGAGCCGGCGGTTGATCTCGACCGGGTCGGCGAGCACGTCCTCCACCAGCGGGTGTTCGGTCGTGGTGGGCAGCAGCAGTGCGTCCACGTCCGAGAACAGCGCGGCGGCGCGGTGGCGCGCGGCCACCAGCAAGCCCGTGTCGCGGACGAATTCGTGCGCCCGCGGTTCGGCGGCGCCGCGCACGATCGCTGCCACGGTGGGATCGAGGGTGGCGTCGGGGTTGGCGACGACGAAGTCGCCCACCGCGTCGAACCTCTCGGCGACGAGGGCGCCGTCGTACAGCAACCGTGCGGCGGCCAGCAACGAGTCGATGTCGACGGGCACGACGTCGGCGCCGGCTTCGCGGGCGCGCCGCGCGGCCGTCGCGAATCCCGCACGGTAGCCGTCGGAGAGGACGTCGAGCTGCGCGTCGAGGGGGACGCCGACCCGCGGGCGGCGCGGCGCCGACAAGGGGACGTCCGACGGCCACGTCCGGCTGCGCGGATCGCGGGCGTCGGGACCGATCATGACCGACATCGCCAGTGCGGCCAGGTCGACCGTCGGCGCCATCACGGTGACGCAGTCGAAGTCGGCGCACGCCGGCACGACACCGGACGTCGGGACCAGACCGAGTGTCGGCTTGATGCCGACCACACCGTTGAACGCCGCGGGGACGCGGCCCGATCCGGCGGTATCCGTCCCCAGCGCGAAGTCGACGAGGCCCAGGCCCACCGCGACCCCGGATCCGGAGCTCGAACCACCGGACACCCGGTCGGGATACCGTGCGGCGCGGACGATTCCGTAGGGGCTGCGGGTTCCGACGAGGCCCGTGGCGAACTGGTCCAGGTTGGTCTTGCCGAGCACCAGCGCACCGGCGTCGAGCAGCCGTGCCACCGCCGGCGACGACACCTGTGGGGTGTAACCGAACTCGGGGCACCCGGCGGTCGTCGGCAAACCGGCCACGTCGATGTTGTCCTTGACCGCGAAGAGCTTTCCGGCGAGCGGCAACTGCGCGCCCGCCTCGACGCGGGCGGCGATCCGTGCGGCCTCGGCGACGACGTCGGACTCCGGCCGAAGGTGGATCCAGACCTCCGGTCGATCGCACTCGCGCACCCGGGCGAAGGCGGACCGCACTCGCTCGGTCAGGGTGGGGGCGTCGAACATCGTCGTCATCGGGGCCGCTTTCTCGCACGGGCCGCGCACGCCGGCCCACCGTGTATACGTCTGCGTATACGCTAGGTGGCCAGGTGTTACGTCAGCGCTACACGACGTGACGATCTCGTATCGAGCGAGCGGTGCGCGGCGACCGGTGACGGCGGGAACCGGCTCGCGGTTCGGGCCGTCACCGGCTCACCCCGGTCGTTCAGGACAGGCCGAGCGCCTTCTCGAGCGTCGGCCAGGCCTTCGGCAGCTGGACGCGCCAGTAGTCCCACTCGTGCACTCCGGCACCCTCGTACGCGATGGTCGCCGGGATACCGAGGGTGCGCAGGCGTGCGTCGAACACTCGCGTGCACACGTTGGCCGCGGCCTCGATGGCCCCACCGAGGTAGAGGCGACGGGCGTCGTCCGATCCCTCCTCGAAGGGCCCGGGCCGGCCGTTGGACACCGACAGGTAGATCTGCTTGCCGCGCAGCCGTTCCGCGTTGAGCACCGAATCGTGCGCCTGCCGCTCCGCTTCGTCGGCCCACATGTTCGCGGGGTCACCGCCCTGGGACGTCACGCTCGTCTGGACGGTGAGCCGACCGAGCGCGTCGCTCGTCGAGTAGCACCCGCTGAACGCCGCGACGCCCTGGTACAGCTCCGGATTCCGGTGCGCGAGCATGACTGCGGCTTGGGCGCCCATCGAGTTGCCGGCAATCGCGTTGACGCCGTTGGTGTCCAGCTTCGCGTCGATCAGCGGGGGCAGCTCCTCGGTGATGAAGGTCTCCCACTTGTTGAGGCCCAGCTTCGGGTCCACCCGGTCCCAGTCGGCGTACAAGCTCGCACGCCCGCCGTTGAGCATGACGAGATTGACGTCCTTGTCCTCGAAGAACTTGGCCGCGGCACCCTGGCGGTCGCTGATCCATCCACTGTTGCCGTTGCGCGCACTCACGCCGTCGAGCATGTACAGCGTGGGCCGCGGAACCGAGCGGTCCGCGGCAGGCTGCACCTGGACCGACACCTCACGACGCAACGCCGGCGAGGTGATCGTGTACTTGATCACGCCCCGCGCCTGCTGCTCCTCGGCCGTGATCTCGACGGTGTCGATGTCGTCGCGGGTCGCGGGCGGGGGACCGGGATCCTCCTGGAGCGACTCGGGGATCGACGATCCTGCCCCGACGCTGCCACCGGTGCCGCTTCCGCTGCCGAGGCTTCCCAGACTGCCCAGACTGCCCGAGCCGGGCGCGGCGGATGCCGTTCCCGCCGCCAGCACGACGGTCAGCGCCGCCGCACCCACGCCTGCCAGCGCTCTCCCCCACCCTCGCGGTGACTGTCCACCGCGCCGGCTCCGTTCGCCCAACGACTGCATCGTTCTTCCTCCGTGTCGATCCTGCGTCGACACGATAGGCTGCCGGCCCGACAACCCGGACATCGGTTCCCGACCGGTGGTCGGACCGGCCCGCCCTCGCGACCACTCTGTTCCCGACACCGCCCGTGGGCGCGATACCGTATCTCCCGTGTCCGAGTTTCCGAACAGATCCACTGGAAGCGATTTCGACCGCACGATGGACGATGCCTGGGGCACCTATCGAGGACGCCTCGCCGATCGTCTCGCGACGGCTGCGCAGGGCGATCAGTTGGTACTCGAGACGGTGTGCGACACCGACGAGTCCGACGGCCGCGTCCCGTTCGTCCAATGCAACGTCGTCGCCGGTCCGCACGGGCCCGTCGTGCGATGCGAGATTCCCTCCGAACTGCAGTTGCCACCGCGGCGCCGACTGACCGCCGCCGACCACGCCCGGCTGGTCGCCCAGGGCTGGTCCGCCCCGGCGGCGTCCACGTCGTCGCCGGCCGCGGAGCCGGAGGCAGACGAGGCGGAGGCGGGCGACGATCCGGCACTCGTCGTGGAGAAGGCCCCGCGCTGGGCGGACCAGCTGGCCGCGATGGCCGTGTCCGTCTTCCGTGACACCTGGGCGGTGCCGCACCCGAGCTTCCTCTCGCTCCACCACCTCGGTTCCAGCGTCGACCTCGACGTCGCGCCGGAGACCACAGCCGCCCCGCGACCGACGCCGCTCGACCGTCACGTCGCGATTCGGCCCGCCGACACCGACCATCTGCGCGAGGCCATCGCGCTGACGCTGACCGACATCTACGGTGGCGTGCCCGAGCGGGATTCCGACGGCGACTTCGTCCTGCGGTTCGGCTCTGCGCTGGCGCTCGTCATCGCCAACGACGCGGCCCCCGAAGTGCAGTTGTGGGCGCCGCTGGTGCGCGACATCAGCGGCCGCACCCGCGCGTCGGAACTCGTCACCGACCTCAACCGCCGCTGGCCCTACCTGCGGTTCGGGCTGTTCGAGGACCGGCTGCGGGTCATGGTGGACATGCTCGCCGATCCGTTCGTGCCCCAGCACCTGGCCGACATGATCGAGCACCTCGGCGACTTTCTCAGCGGAGTGGACGAGGAGTTCGCCGAGCACTTCGGCGGTCGCCTGCACTTCCCCAAGCCGGCCACCACGGTGGGGAATGCGCCCGCGGGTACGCCCGCCCAGTCCCCGGCGCCTTCGGACCCCGCTCGGGAGTCCTTGCCGGAGAAGAGCTCCGAACAACAGCAGGCTGCGGACGAGCCGATCCAACCGTCACTGTTCGACGACCTCGACGATCAGTGACGGCCTGCCGGCGTAGCAAGCGTTTGTTGGCGCGTCTGCGTCGGGGCTGCCATGATGATCGAGTTTGGGAACGAGGGGCGCCGAGCGCTCCCGTGTTGCATAAGGACCGTACACATGCCGTCGAAGCTCGATCAGGGATCCGCGCGCGGGCGCGCCACCACCGGTGAGGCCAAGGCCGCCTACCTGACGAGGATTCGCGAAGCGGCACTGCGACAGTTCGCCGAGAGCGGGTACGACGGCACGTCGATGCGCGACATCGGCTCCCTCGTCGGGGTCCACGCCGGCAGCCTCTACGTCCACATCAAGAGCAAAGAAGACCTGCTCTACCAGATCGTCGGCGGAATCGCCGACAGCGGCGAAGTGGCGCTGCGGCAGGTGGAGGCAGCGGACGTCGGCGCAGTCGACAAGCTCCGGATGCTCGCCCGGATCCATCTGCGCTGGGCGATCGCCAATCCCGATGCCGCGAAGGTCTTCGAGCGGGAGTGGATGCGCCTCAACGGCGCTCAACTCGCAGAGGTCCAGGACAAGCGGCGACAGTGGGCGGACGCCGTCGAACGGATCATCCAGTCGGGCATCGACGAGGGCACCTTCCGCGAGATGGACGTGGCCCTGGCCGCCCTCGCGTTCCGGTCGGTGCTCAACGCGAACTACACGTGCGACGGCGACCCGGACGTCGACGGCGCCGCCCTCGCCGACGAGTTCGTCGGCTTCCTGTTCAACGGCTGGGTCGCCCCCGGCAACCGCTGACCACACCGCACGGCGGTTTACGCGTAGTCGGCGAGCACCAGGCGCGAGACGTCCTGGACATTCCGCAGCGCCTCGGGGAACCCGATGCGTCCGGTGGTCCACAGGACCAGCGAGTTGAGCATCGTGCTGCCGATCGACAGCGACGCCAACCGGGCCAGTTCGGCGGGCACCCCGTCCATCAACCCGAACAGCGCCGTGCGGTTCACGGCCGACCGCTCGTCGAGGGTGTCCCGAACGTACGGGTCGTCGGACGTCTGCAGTTCCACTTCGAGGCGCGCGAAGTTCGGTCCCCGTTGGAAGGCCTTCATCTGCCGGCCGTAGAGGTCCAGTACCCGGTCGAGGACAGAGCCCCTGCGCCCGCCGGACGCCTTCTCCGCCGCCAAGCGTTCGGCGAGAATCTCGTTCCAGGCGACCATGGTCGCCGCGAGCAGGTGCTGTTTCGCCGGAAAATAGCGGTACAGCGTGCCGAGGGCGACACCCGAGCGCTCCGACACCTCGCGCATCTGGATCCGGTCGGGGCTCGTCTCGGCGAGCATCTCGATGACCGTGTCGAGCAGGTGCCGTCGCCGGTCCCGTTGTGCAGCGGACATGTCGTCGGGACTCATCGGCACGGCAACGGAATCGCTCACGTGTGCAGCCTAGCGCTCGTCACCCTGCCACCTCTCGGCCCGCCACCACCTCGGTGAGGTGTCCGCCGAGCACCTCGTGCAGCTCGTGCTGGGTCCAGGCGGACGCCGACCGCAGGCTCGCCTCGACGGTGGGGGCCGACATCACGTCGATCCGGTCACCGTACGCGACGAGCACCCGGCCGGTGATCGAGTCCGCTTGCGGGGAAGCGAGATAGACGACCAGGGGCGTGATGTGGTCGGCGTCCAACGGATCCGCACCCGCCTCGGGCGCGGGGCCGAAGACGTCGCGCGTCATCTCGGTCCGGGCGCGCGGGCAAATGGCGTTGGCCCGGACGCCGAAGGATCCGCAGCCCCGCGCCGTCGAGACGGTGAGCGCGACCACTCCGGCCTTGGAGGCGGCGTAGTTCGCCGCTCCCGGTGGACCCGACGCGTACGCCTCCGACGACGTGTTGACGACCCGCGCGTACACCGGTTCGCCCGTCTGCTTGGACCGTCGCCGCCAGTGGTCGGTGGCCGCCCGGGTGGTCAGGAACGTGCCCCGCAGGTTGACACGCAGAACCGAATCCCACTCCTCGTCGGACATGTTGAACACCATCCGGTCCCGGATGATCCCGGCATTGTTCACCAGTACGTCGAGCCCGCCGAACTCGGAGACCGCGAGCGCGACCAGACGGTCCGCGGTGGCCCGGTCACCGATGTCGCCGCGCAGGGTCACGACGCCGCCACCCGCACCGCGAATCTCGGTGGCCACGTCGTCGACGCGGTCGCTGCGGGAGTTGAGGACCAGGTTCGCTCCGGCCGCGGCGAGCGCGAGGGCCTCCGCCCGGCCGAGGCCCTCGCCGGCGCCGGTGACGATCGCGGTCCGCCCGGTGAGCGGACGCGCGCTCATCGAGGTTCCCGCGGCAGGCCCAGGATCTGCTCGGAGATCACGTTGAGCTGGATCTCGAGTGTGCCGCCGCCGATCAGCAACGACGGGGTGGACAGGTACGCCTTGGCGGCTCGTCCCCCACCGGAGACGTCCGCACCCAGACTGCCTACCGCGGCCTCGGAACCGAACCACTCGAGCACCTGTGCCGCCGCGTCCGTGATGTGTCGCGCCGAGGCCGCCTTGAGCGCACTGGCCTCGACCCCTGGATCCAGTCCGGACAGCCGCTTGAGCACCGTGCGATGCGCGAGGGCGTCGAGCGCTCCCGTGGTGGAGGTGATCCGGCCCAGCGCCGGCAGCGCCTCCTGCCGGCGCTGCGGATCCAGCTCGCGGGCCACCGCGATCGGGTCGAAGCGGTGGCCACCCGCGACCGGTGTGGTCCCCATCGCGACACGCTCGTTCGCGAGTGTCGTCCGGGCCACCTTCCACCCCTCCCCCGGTGCGCCGACCAGGTCGGCGTCGGGCACGAACACGCCGTCGAGGATCACCTCGTTGAACATGCTGTCGCCGTTGGCCTCTCGCAGCGGTCGCACGTCCACGCCGGGTGCGCTCATGTCGACCAGGAAGAAACTGATGCCACGGTGCTTGGGTGCCTGGCGGTCGGTACGTGCCAGGCAGATCCCCCAGTGCGCCTCGTGCGCCTTGGAATTCCACACCTTGCTGCCGTCGATGCGCCAGCCGCCGTCCACCGCGGTGGCCGACGTGGTGAGCGACGCCAGGTCCGACCCGGCACCCGGCTCGGAGAACAGCTGGCACCACACGATCTCGCCGCGCAGCGTGGGGACGACGAGGCGTTCCATCTGCTCCGCGGTGCCGTACTGCAGGATCGACGGCAGCGCCCACTCCCCGATCACGGTGGTCGGCTGCGGAACCCCGGCCCGCGCGAACTCCTCGGCGATGATGATCTGACCGGCGGTGTCCGCGGCCAGACCGTACGGCTCGGGATAGTGCGGCGCGACGAGCCCGCGATCGGCCAGCAGCACCCGCGCCGCCGCCGGGTCGAGGGTCGCGGCCTCGGCGATCGTGGCGGCGACCCGGGCCCGGAAGTCCGGCCGGTCCTCGACGCCCGGCTCCGCGTGCCGCTCGATGCTCAGCGCCATCTCACCAGCGGTGCGGGCCCACTCGTCCTGCGACCCGCCCAGAGCGAGCAGGCTCACCGCCCGCCGCCAGTACAGGTGGATGTCGTGCTCCCACGTGTTGCCGATACCGCCCAACAGCGTCAGGCAGTCCAGGACCACGTCGACGGCCTCGCGTCGGCACGCGGTCGCGGCCCGTGCGGCGGCCAGCGCCGCCTGTTCGCGGTCGGCACCGTCCGCGGCCGTGGCCGCATCCCACACGACGCTGGTCATGACCTCCACCCGGATGAACAGCTGCGCGCACTTGTGCTTGATCGCCTGGAACGATCCGATCGGGCGGCCGAACTGTTCGCGGATCTTCGCGTACGCGAGGCTGGTCTCCTGCGCCCACCGGGCCAGTCCGACGGCCTCGGCGCACTGGAGGACGACGGCGAGCGAGGCCACCTCGCCGGGCAGCGCGCCCAGGACGTGGTCGGCGGGAACCCGCACCTCCGACAGCCGCACCCGCCCGATGTCCCGGGTGAGGTCGACGCCCTCCTCGGCGATTCGCTCGACGCCGGCCGCGTCCGCGGGAACGACGAACCACACCGGCGTCTCGCCGCACTGTCCGGCGAGCACCAGGAGGTCCGCGCCGAGCGCACCGAGGACGGGCGCCGTGATGCCCGACGCCGTGATCTCGTCGCCGTCCCCCTCGACGGTGACGGTGCCGGGCTCGAGTCCGCAGGCACCGGTCGCGCCCGCCGCGAACCGTGGCAGCAGGTGCTTGCGCGCGGCGTCCGTGCCGTGCGCCTGGATCACGGTGCTCGCGGTGACCGTCGGCAGCAGCGGGCCCGGAATCAATCCGTACCCGGACTGCTCGAGCGCCACGGCCAGTTCCAGCAGTCCCGCGCCGGCGCCGTCGTACTCCTCGGCGATGTGCAGGGAGGGGATGCCCATGTCCACCAGACGGTCCCAGTGGTCCGGACGTTCCCCGCGCCCCAGCGCGTCGAACCGCGCCCGCGTGCGGTCGACCGGGGTCTCACGCGCGGCGAGACGAGCGAGCGTCTCGGCGAGCGCGTCGTGATCCGGTCCGATACCGATCGGCATGTCCGATCATCCCTTCAGTTTCAACACCTTGCGGGCGTTCTCGTGCAGGAACTTCGGCCACACCTCGTCCTTGAACGGCACGTGCGGCATGTCGCCGAAGATGCGGTCCAACGTCAGTCCGGCCGGGAAGTACCCCGCGTAGATGATCTTGTCTGCGCCGCGGGTGTTCGCGTAGTCGACGATCGCCGCCGGGTAGTGCTTGGGCGCGAACGCGGACGTCGAGTAATACAGGTTGGGCCACTTGATCATCAGCTTCACCGCGAGGTCCTCCCACGGTTCGCATCCGTGCCGCGTCACGAAGACCAGATCCGGGAAGTCGAACATCACGTCGTCGATGAGCTGAACGTGCTGCACCGACGACCGGACCCGGGGCCCGGCGATGCCCGCGCACGCGAAGATCGGGATGTCGAGCTCGACGCACTTGGCGTAGATCGGATACATCTGCGGCGCGTTGAGGGCCACCTGCGGGAACGTCCCGGCGGCAAACGAACTCACCGAGCGGATGCCGAACTCCTCGTACTCCCGTGTCATCCGATTCAGGGTGCCCATGATGTCGTTGGGATCCACCGCGGAGCCTTGCGGCACGAATCGGTCCGGGAACATCCGCACCGCGCGCTGCCCGGACTCCTTGGCCATGCTCACCATGCCGATCTCGATGCCGTGCTTGTCCATCTCGTGCAGCGTCACCGAGATCGGATCGTCGGTCGGGAGGTCGGGCACGCCCTTGAACATGTACTGCGCCGGCATGCTGAACTCGCCGCGGCTCTCGCGGTCCTTGGTCTGGCGCGTGATGAAGGCGTACTCGTCGTAGCCGGCCTCGCGGAACCCGATGTGCGTGTCGATGATCGGGATGCCGTCGTAGGGCGTCATGCGTTCTGCTCCTTCGGAATCGGCCCACCGTCCAGGCCGTGCACAGTGACCTTCTCACGTTCGAGGATGTCCAGGCTCGCCTCGACGTGGCCGGTGTGGTGCGGACCGACGTCGCACAACCACGTCACCGCCTCCACCATCTCCTCGAGCGACTCGGGCACGAACCACTGCGAACCCACCATGTTCGACGCGACCGACATCGCCCCGGCCGTCGCGACGGCCGAACGCGGCCGCACCGCGTTGACGCGGATCCCGGTGCCGTTGAGTTCCGCCGCCAGACCGGCGGTCATCCGGTCCTGTGCTGCCTTGCTCATCCCGTAGAGCGCGGTGCCGTGGATGTCGGCGTCGAGGTCCGTCTCGCCCGCCGGGAGTGGTTCGACGGGCCGGATCCGGGCGGTCCCGCTGGTGATGTTGACGATCCAACCGGCGCCGCGTTCGATCATGCCGGGGATCACCCGCTGCGCCAGGTCCAGCGGCGCATGCACGTTCACCTCGAACGTCAGGTGCGCCCGCTTGGCCGGATAGTCCCGCAGCGGCTGGAAGATGGCCGCGGCCGCATTGTTTACGAGAATGTCGATCGGTCCGCCGAGACCTGCCTCGGCTTCCGGAACGATCGTGGCGCGCGACTGCGGGTCCTCGAGCGCGGCAGGCACGATCACCGCCGTGCCGCCCGCCGCTCGGATCCTGCCGGCCGTCGCGGCGAGGGTGCCCTCGAAGCCGCGATCGGGCTCGTCGACCGTGCGGGCGACGATCGCGACCGCCGCCCCCTCGGCGGCGAGTCGCTGCGCGATGCCCGCGCCGATCCCGCGACTGGCACCGGTGACCAGCGCGCGGCGGCCGACCAGGCGACCGGTCATACGCCGAGCTCCGCCTCGAGCTGCTTGGCGAAGGATTCGCGGAGCAGGACGTCGTTCGGGTTCTCGGGCAGGTCGGTCAGCGGCTGGGCGACCTCGGACGGCGTGGGCCCGTACTTCGCGGCCAGCGGCGCCAGCGCGTCCAGGTCGAAATCGTAGAGTTCGGCAGCGTTCTCCGCGAACAGCTTCCGCAGCTCGGACTCGTCGACGTCGTGCATGACCTGGCGGATGCACTCGCGGGTGAACGGGTAGGTGCCCTCGTTGTGCGGGTAGTCGCTGCCCCACATGAACTTGCCGTCGCCGAGAGTGTCCCGCGACGCCATGTCCTGCGCCGACGGCATCGTCGCACCCACCCACACGTTGCGGCGGAAGTACTCGCTCGGGCGCAACGGCAGCTGCTCGTCCTCGCTGTAGAACAGCTCGCCGATCCGGCCCGTGCGCTTGACGCGCAGGTCGACGGTGTCGAGCTGGCGCATCAGGTCCGGAGCCCACGCGCAGCCCTGCTCCGACACCGCGAACTTGAGCTTGGGGAACCGCTCGAAGACACCCGAGAGGATCATCTGCACCAGCGGACGCATCGAGTAGAAGCCGACCTCGTTGATGTAGAGCAGCGACGAGGTCTTGTAGCGGCCGTAATCCGGCAGTCCGGTGCCGGCGTGGCTGTTGACCGGGACGCCGAGGTCCTCGCAGACCTTCCACAGCCGGTCGTACTCGGGGTCGTACAGCGGCTTGACCCACTTGACGTCCGGCGCCAGGTTGGGCAGCAGGATCCCGCCGCGCAGCCCGTGCTCCTTGACCCATTCGACGTCCTTGACAGCCTGGTCGACATCGTTGAGGAACACCTGCGCGACGCCGGCGCGCTGGACGGGTGCGTCGTTGCAGAAATCCACCAGCCAGCGGTTGTGGGCACGAATGCCGGCCAGGCGCTTCTCGAAGTCCTCGGCGCGCGGCGGACCGGCCAGCACCGCGGCGCTCGGGAAGAAGGGCGGCACCGTGTTGGGGAAGAGCACCTCGCCCACCGTGCCGTCGCCCTGCGTCTCGCGCAGCCGACGCTCGTTGTCCCAGTTGCGGGTTCGGCCGTCGTCGACGAGGTCGCGGTACGGGTTCTTGTACTTGCCGCGCCAGGCGTCGAACTCCTCGTGCCACTTCGACTCGAGGTAGGTGCGATAGGTCGCGTGATCGGCGCCGGCGTGGCTGTCCGCGGAAATGAGGATGTAGGGGGCTTCGTCGGTCACGATGGACACTCCTGCTCGAAGAGATAATTTGAAACTGTGTTCTAAGTTACGACCCTCACTTTAGCGGCGAGCACCACGGTGTCAAGACGAACGGGGTCGATTTTCAGAACTCCGTTTCACACTCCGGCCGCAGGTCTGCCCCACTGCACGAAACCAGCCCCCGACTCGAGAGAGTCGGGGGCTGGGGCCCTCGGCCACGGCACACCGGACAACCCGGCACTGCGCCGCGCCGATTACAGCGGACGCAGATCGACGGGTTGCCCGTCCCGGGGATAGGGCAACGACGTGAAGTCGAGCGGTGCCGAGTAGCCGGGATCGACGTGCCATGCGAACCGCAGCAGCAGGTGGTGCATGACGGCCTTGACTTCGGCTCCCGCGAAGTGCATGCCCAGACACTTGTGCACACCGCCGCCGAAAGGCTCCCACGCGTAGCGGTGCACCTTGTCCTCACGGCGGTCCGCCGCGAAACGCTCGGGGTCGAAGCGTTCCGGGTTGGGCCACACCTCCGGCATGTGGTGCGTGAAGTGCGGGACCACGGTCACGTACGTTCCGGCCGGAACGTAGTGCCCCAGCACCGCGGTGTCCGTGACCGCCCGGCGGGCGAGGCCGGGAACGGGGGTGACCAGCCGCAGGCACTCCTTCATGACGAGGTCGAGCGAGGTCAGCCGGCCCAACTGATCCAGAGTCGGCGATGCGGTGCCGAGACTCTCGGACTCCGCGCGACATCGCTGCTGCCACTGCGGATGCTGCCCCAGGTACTGCAGCATCGTCGACAAGGTGATCGTCGACGTGTCGTGCGCGGCCATGAGAAGGAAGATCATGTGGTCGACGACATCGTCGTCGTCGAAACGGTGCCCGTCCTCGGATTCGATGCGGCACAGTACCGAGAACAGATCGTCGGCGTCGCTGCGGCGGCGGGCCGGTAGGTAGCTGCGCACGAAGGCTTCCAGTTCGCGGCGGCCGTCGAGTCCACGCTTCCACCGGGTCCCGGGAAGCGGATACCGCACCAGGGCCGTCGCCGCCTGTACGCAGCCGATGAACGCCCGGTTCAGGGCGGCCATCTCTTGCGGTGTCGTCCCCTCCGCCCCGCCCATGAAGATGCTGGTCGCCAGATCCAGAGTGAGGGATTTGAGCGCCGGATAGGCCGCGAAGTCCGGGCCGGGTCGCCACCCGTCCAACCCGGACTCGATCGCGGGATGCAGGGACTCGGTGTACCGCGCGAGGCGGTCACGAGTGAAGGCCTGCTGCATGATTCGCCGGTGCTTCAAGTGCTCGTCGGCGTCGAGCAGCATCAGGCCCCGGTCGAAGAACGGTCCGATGAGTCGCCGCCACCCGGAACCGTTCACGAAGGCCCGATCACGGTTGGCCAGCACCACTTCGCACGCGTCCGGACCCAGTACCACCACCCACCGCGACCTGGCCGCACTGAGCCAGGACACCGGCCCGAACTCCTCCCAGCGCCGGCGGAAGAGCGCCAGCGGGTCGCGGATGTAGTCGAGCGTGTGACCCACCAACGGGATACCGGGCGACCCCGGCACCGGACGCAGATCCGAATGGGACGGCACCTCGGCGAGCACCTTGACCATGTCTCTCCCACCTCGCAGAGAATCTGACAGGATGTCATGTCACTTTCGATGTAGTCTGGGTCACACCAGGACGGCCTGTCAACCGCGACGGGGGCTCTGTCAACATCGAACGGTGAGTCCGCAGCCCCGCCGCTATCAAGGCCGAACCGCTATCGAGCGCACCGCCGAACGACGTGAGCGGCTGTTCGAGGCCGCCCTCGCGTTGTTCGGCCGCCCGGGCGGTGAGGGAACGACCATGACCGCGATCTGCGCCGAGGCACAACTCACGGAGCGATACTTCTACGAGAGTTTCAGCAGCCGGGACGATCTGCTGACCCAACTGGTGCAGCGGATCGCGGACGAGATCCGCCGAGCGGTCCTCGCGGCACTCGAGGCCCCCGCCGGCACGCCGAACGATCGTGCCCGAGCCGCGATCGCCGCGTTCGTGCAGGTCCTCACCTCGGATCCGCGGAAAGGGCGAGCGACGATCATCGAGTCGGCCGGCGCGGAACCGCTCCGCACCCACCGCCGCACGCTGCTGCGCGAGTTCGCGCAGCTCACCGTGGAGGGCTCGCACGAACTCTACGGAGACAGAGCCCTCCCCTCACCGCACGATCAGCTCACCGCTCTCATGTTCGTCGGCGGACTCGCCGAACTCATCACCGCCTGGCTCGGTGGCGAGATCGACGCCACCCCCGAGCACATCGTGGACGCCGCGACCGCTCAGTTCACCTCGACCGCCCACCGCTGACGGCGCCGTCCGCCTCGTGGGGCGCGCTACCCGCGCGCGGTGAGCGCCGCGATGTCCCCGCCCAGCGTGGCCCGGAAGGCACCGAGCAGTTCCTCGACCTCGCCGAGTTGGTCGCCGACCTGATGGGTGTTCTCCGCCGACAGTTCCCGGTTGCCCGACCGTGCGATGAGTTCGTCGATCCGGTGGTCGAGACCGGTCGCCCACCGCATCGAGGCCACGGCACGAAGCTGACTCTCCGCGTGCGCCAGCAGATCTCCGATCCGGGCCAGTGCCGCCACCCGCTCGACCAGCTGGTCCCACACCGGCTCGAGTGCAGCGCGCCGGGAGGCCACGTGCTCCCGCGCCTCCGGCGTGGACGAGAGTGCACCGTCGAGTTCGCCCACGATCCCGTGCAACGCGACGGTGTCGACGGCGATCTGTGTCAGCTCGTCGGCCAGGTCGAGCTGCGCGCGCTGGATCGAGAAGTGCTCCGAATGCCATGCGCCCGAGCCCTCGATGCGGTCGTACAGCGTCCCGGCCAGGAACAGCAGGGTGTCGTACCGATCGACGAAGCGGTCGTCGTCGGAGATCGCGGCGCGTTCGAGTGCTTCCGCGACACGGTGCCCTGCGTCGCGCGCCCGGCTGCGGTCGGAGATCCGGGCCACCCGGACCGCGGCGCCCTCGAGCAGCGCGTTGCGCACGTCGTGCAGGTGCTGCCGCTGCACCGACACCGGGGCCGGGGTGCGGGTGAGCGCGTCGAACAGCGCATCGCGCTGGTCCAGATCCAGGTGCACGCCGTCCCGGCGGTCGCGGCGAATGGCCCGGACCCCGCTCGCGTAGTGGGCGCCGGACATGGTCATCGTCGAGCGCAGCGCCCCGAGCCGCTTGCCGAGTTCACCGGCCCGGTACCGGTAGGCGAGTTGCACGGGTCCGGGACGCAGGGCCCCGGCCCGGTCCACGGTCCGCGAGTGCTCGTCCGCCAGCCGGCGCAGTTCGCCGAAGCCGCCGATCGATGGGAATGCGCGGCCCGCGCGGCGCCGGGCGCTCAAAATCTCCCGCGTGGCGGGATCGACCCGACCCGCCGCGATGAGCAGGGCGGCCGCGTCCGACAGATCCGGGTGCCTACCGTCGAGCCGCGCACGCTCACACCAGTGACGGACCTGCTCGGTGATGCGCGAGCGCCGTTCGGCGGCGCCGGCGAACGCGTCGGATGCGGGCATCGTGCCTCCTCGAGGAGCCTTCCGCCCACCACTGTTCCAGAAACCGGCGCGCGGCGCGCCGGCCCCGCGGTCGAATCCGAGGAGCCGCGCGCCGCGCAGGTGCGGCGATTCAGTCGATGACCGCGTCGGAGAACACCGGCGGATTGCCGAGGAACGCCCGGTGCGAGGGCGGCTGCTTGCCCCCGACGTCCGTGACGCCGAGTTCCTCCGCGACCTCGGCGCCCACCAGCACCTGGCCGCTGCGCTTCATCAGCTGCGGGTCGCGAGCGAGGGCGTCGATGACGCGGCCGGGGAACTCCGCCGACTCCGCGGTCGCGGCCAGGCCGTCGTACGCTCCCGGGTTGGCGTCGAATCCGGCCTTGGTGCGCTCGGTCAACAGCAGACCCATCCACAGCGAGACCACCGCGACGTCGAACGGCCGGAAGTCCACGGCCATGTCGTGGGCCATCTTGTCGACCGCGGCCTTGCCGGCCCCGTACGCCGGCCCGTGCATGTAGCAGGTCCCGCCGAAGGACGACGTGTTGACGACGAGGCCCTCGCCGTTGGCGGCCAGCAGCGGCGCGGCGTAGTAGCTCGACACATAGCTCGAGCGCATGCCGACGTCGAGCACGTCCAGCAGCGCCAGCGGCTTCTCCCAGAACGGACCCTTCTGGGTCAGGGCATCCGGGACGGTGAGCGCATTGTTGACGAGAATGTCCAGGCGGCCGTGCTCCTCGCGGAGCCGCGCGAAGAACGCCTCGACCTGGGCGTCGTCGCTGTGGTCGAGCACGACCGGGACGCCCTCACCACCGCGGCGGGTGATCTCCTCGGCGGTGGCGAACACCGTGCCGGGCAGCGGCGCATCCCCCTCGGTCTGCGTCCGTCCGGTGACGTACACCTTGGCGCCGGTCTCCCCCAACGCCAGCGCGATGCCCTTGCCCGCGCCCCGGCTGGCGCCGGTCACCACCACGATCCGATCCGAACTCAGGCCCACGGTCCACTCCATCCGTCGTCGAAGGCCACTGGTGTGGCGCACGTCTCACCCAGCACACCGTAGGTGCGCGGGTCCGTGCATGTCACTTCCCGATGGTCGGGAGAACCGATTCCCGCGCGCAGCTGCTTGAATCGACCCATGACGCAGGACAGCCCGGCGCGGCCGCTCGACGGTGTGCGCGTACTCGAACTCGGCAACTACATCGCGGCCCCCACCGCCGGGCGGCTGCTCGCCGACTTCGGCGCCGAGGTCATCAAGGTGGAGCGGCCCCGCACCGGGGACGAACTGCGCAACTGGCGCCTGTACTCGGGCACCACGTCGATGCTGTACCGCACGATCAATCGGAACAAGAAGTCGATCGTGCTGGACCTGCGCTCGGACGAAGGCCGGCAGTTGGTACTCGACCTCGCTGCCGAGTGCGACGTCGTGCTCGAGAACTTCCGGCCCGGCACCCTCGAGAAGTGGGGCCTCGGCCCCGACCAGCTGAACGCGGCCAACCCCGAGCTCGTGATCACCCGCATCTCCGCCTTCGGGCAGACCGGGCCGCTCGCCGAGCGGCCCGGCTTCGCGGCGGTCGCCGAGGCGCTCGGCGGCTTCCGGGAACTGGTGGGCGACCCGGACCGGCCGCCGGTGCGGGTGGGCGTCTCGATCGGCGACTCGATCGCCGGACTGTACGCGGCCTTCGGTTCCGTGATGGCGTTGTTCCAACGACAGTCCCGCCGTGGCGAGTCCCTCCCGGTGTCCCAGCGCATCATCGACGTCGCGCTCAACGAGTCGATCCTGTCGATGATGGAGTCCCTCATCCCCGACTATCTCGCCTACGGGGTCCAGCGCGAACGGGTCGGCGGCCGGATGGAGGGCATCGCACCGTCCAACGCGTACCCGTGCAGCGACGGCACCAGCATCATCATCTCCGGCAACGGGGACGCGATCTTCCAGCGCTACATGGAGACCATCGAACGCCCCGACCTCGCGGCGGACGCGGAGCTGCGGACCAACGCCGGCCGGTGGGCCCGCCGGGACGAACTCGACGCCGCGATCGGGGCGTGGACGTCACGACACACGCGGGACGAGGCCCTGCGCATCCTCGACGAGGCACACGTCCCGTCGGGGCCCATCTACACCGCCGCGGACATCGTCGAGGACGAACAGTACAACGCGCGCAACATGATCCAGACGTTCTGGGTCGACGCCGGTGGCGGTTCCACTCAGCCGGTGGGGTTCCCGGGCATCGTGCCGGTGCTGGGCGGGAAGTCACTGCCGATCGACCACGTCGGCCCGGACCTCGGCGAGCACACCCGCGAGGTCCTCGCGGGCGTGCTCGGCCGCTCCGACACCGAGATCGACCGGATCGTCGCAGAGACGGAGGGGTGATGACGTATTCCTTTGCTCCGCAGTCGATCCTGCGGGACGTGACCCTGCGCGACGGGCTGCAGCTGACCGGCAAGATGCTGCCGACCGCACGCAAACTCGAGATCGCCCGCGGCCTGCTGGATCTCGGGGTGCCCGAGCTCGAGATCGGCTCGATGGCGCGACCGGACCTGGTGCCGCCGATGGCCAACACGCTCGAGGTGATCGGGGAACTGACAACCGACGAACTCGCCCGGTGCTGGGTGTGGGTGGCCACACCACGGCACGTGGAGAAAGCCGCCGCAGCCGGCGCCCGCAACTTTCAGTACTGCTTCTCGGCCTCGGAGTCGCACAACCGCGCGAACATCGGCCGGTCCACGGACGACAGCCTCGCCGCGATGCCGGCCGCGATCGACATCGCACGGGCGGTCGGCGGCCGGATCCAGTTGTGCATCGCCACGTCGTTCACGTGTCCGTTCGAGGGCGCGGTCGCGGCCGACCGGGTGCTCGCCCTCGCGAACGATCCCCGCGCCGACGGCGCCGACGGCGCCGACGACATCGTGCTGGCCGACACATTGGGCCAGGCCGTCCCCGCCCAGGTGGCCGCCCTGGTCGCCCGGGTGCGGAGCGAATCGCCGCACCGCCGCATCGTCTTCCACGGTCACGACACGTGGGGGCTCGGCGTCGCCAACACGTTGGCGGCGATCGGAGCGGGGGCGAACGTCGTCGACGGCTCGCTCGGCGGACTGGGCGGCTGCCCGTTCGCACCGGGTGCCAGCGGAAACACTGCGAGCGAGGACATCGTCTTCGCGACCCGACCGGACTGGCTCACCCCGGCGACGCTGACCGCCCTGGTCGACATCGCGACACCGATGCTGGCCGAACTCGGCGAGCCCAACCGGTCCCGGACGGCGGAGGGCAGCCGTTCGGAGGCGCACGCCTTCGAGTGGGTGCGGCCGGCGAACGGTCACTGACCCGAGTCGCGGCGGTCACCGTCGCGACTCGGCGACCGGCCCGTCGACGAGTTCCCCGACCAGGCGGTCGACCTGCTCGCGCGTCAGGTGAGCGCCGGCGGCCGCATACCGCTCGAACTCGTCCTCGCCGAGGGCATCGCGAACGACGGCCGCCTCGATGGGACCGTCGACGGCGTCGATCCAGGCCGGTAGGAACCCGGCCTGCGCGCCCAGCGAATCGACGGCCCCCATGAGGACGGCCCCGTCCGCGGCCCGCCCGGCCGATGCCAGCACGGCGGCCGTCGAGTGGATCATCACGAGCCACGAGATGACGTCCTCCTCGTTCTCGAGGTCCGCGCGCAACACCTGCATCGATGCCAACGCCCCCTCGATGTCCCCCACGTCGGCCGCGGCTTTCATCAGCCCCCACGTCGACGACGTCACCGCCCACCGGTTGCCGGTCCGCTCGCCGACGCGGATCGCCTCCCGCAGTTCGTCCCGCGCTTCCTCGGCCAGACCCACCGAGCGCAACAGCAGACCGAGCACCGTGCGGGCCTCGGCCTCGATCCACCCTGCGTCGTGCTCGCTCGCGACCTGCACGGCGTGGCGGGCCAGCTCGACCCCGCCCTCCCTGCGGCCCTGCATCGCGGCGAAGTGCGCGCGCCACGCCTCGTCGCGGGCCACCTCACCGACGTCACCGATCGAGGACCACAGCTGCACGGCCCGACGGACCGCGTCCTCGGCCGTCACCGCGTCCCCCGTCAGGTACGTCAGCGACGCCAGTCCGTCGAGGGCCCGGGCCATCACCCGCGGCTCCGGGGGCCGCCAGTCTCCCGCCACCAGTTCCAGTGCGGTCCGCAGGAATACGAGCCCCTCCCCCACGTTCCCCGTCCGATACCAGAACCACGCGAGGTGGCCTGCCAGTTCGAGCGCGTAGTGCGGATCGTCGACCTCGAACGCCGACTCGAGCGCGGCGCGGTGCTCGGCCTGGTCCCGGGCGAGCAACGCCAGCGCGTGTCCCGCCCGCGTGGTCCGGTACGCGGCGGCCACGCCGGCCACCCGCTCCGCGACGAAGCCCCGGTGCGCGGCACGGATGGCCACCGACTCGGCGTCGTCGGCCTGCTCGCGCGCGAACTGGCGGATGGTGGCGAGCATGCGGTAACGCGTCGGCGACGATCCGGGCACCACCCGCACCAGACCGCGGCGGACGAGGGTGGTGAGCGCGGCCGACACCTGCGCGACCGAACCCATCATGCACAGCGCGGTCGCGCCCTCGATGTCGAACGAGCCCGCGAACACCGCGATCCGGCGGAGCAGCCTCGCCTCCCCGTCCGACAGCAGGCGGTAGACCAGGTCGATGGTGTCCCACAGCCGTCCGCCCGGCCCGACGTCGGGCGACGGGTCGCCGTGCTGCAGCGTGAAGCGGTTCACGAGAGCGGCCGCGATCCGGTCCACATTCAGGTACCGCAACTGCGCCGCAGCGAGTTCGATACCCAACGGCAGGCCCTGCACCTCGCGGCAGATCGCCAGCACCGCTGCCCGGTTCTTGGGAGTCACCCCCCACCCGGCGTCCACACCGGCGGCCCGCTCGGCGAACAGGTCCACCGCTGCCCCGTCGACGGCCAGCGGCATCACCTCCCGCACCACCTCGCCCGACACCTTCAGCGACGTCCGCCCCGTGACGATCACCCGCATCTGCGGGCAGCGCGCGACGATGGTGCGCACGACGTCGGCCGTGTAGTCGGCGACGTGCTCGCAGTTGTCCAGCACCAACGTGGACGAGCGGGGCCCCAGGACCTCGGCCAGGTGGGTCGCCGAACCCACACCGGGCAGCCGCAACAACGTCGCGAGCGTCGACGGAATCAGTGCTCCGTCGCTGACTTTCGTCAGATCGACCACCCACGGACCGTCCTCCGCTTCCCGTCGCCGACACAACTCGACGGCCAGCCGGGTCCGACCCACGCCGGGCGGACCCACAAGGGTCAGAAGGGGTTGTTCGTCGAGTACCTGCATCAGTGCGGCCACCTCGCGCTCGCGGTCGACGAGCCGCGTGCGTGGCAGCAGCAGGTTCGAGCCGCGGATGCTCGTCGGAGGCGACAGGTGGGCCGACTCGAGGTACACCGTGTCCTTGGTCAGGACCGCAGTCTCGATCCGTCGCAGGCCGGCGCCGATCTCGCACCCGAGCCGGTCGTCGAAGATCGCGCGACAGCGGCGAAGCGCCGCCAGAGCGTGCGCCTGCTGTCCGGATCGGTACAGCCCCAGCACCAACAGCTCCCAGGCTCGCTCGTCCAGCGGGTGATCGGCCACCAGCGCCTCGGCCTCGACGGCCGCCGACGCCGGCTCGCCCCCGTCGAGTTGCGCACGCGAGAGCGCGACCCGTGCCTCGAACCGAAGTTCGGTCAACCGCGCGACGTGGGACTCGACGTACACGGTGTCGGCGAACGCCGACGCCGGAATGTCCGCGTACGCGAGCCCACGCCACAGTCGCAGGCCCTGCCGGTAGGCCTCGGCCGCGGCATCCGGTGCACGATCGGCCAGGGCGTCGCCGCGGCGGACCTCGTCGACGAATCGGACGGCGTCGACCGCCTGGCGCGGGACGGCGAGTCGGTACCGCGTGCCCGTGCGAACCAGGACTGTCCCACCGTCCCCGGCTGCCCCCGCGTCGAGCCTGCCGCGCAGGTCCTCGAGGGCGCGCTCGAGCGGGTCGGGTCCGCCGACGGCCTGGCCGTTGCCCGCTGCCGCCGCGCGAGTGTGCCGCACCTGAGCGCGCAACCGCTCGATGTCCACCGAGTGCGGGAAGGCCGCGAGCAGCGCGGCGAGCAATGCACGCTGGTGGTGTTCGAGCACGATCGGTCTGCCCCCGCGTGTCACCGTGACGGGACCCAGCACCGCGAACTCGATTCCGTCCGCCACCACGCGCTCCCTTCACCCCCTCCCGCAGCGCCTAGTCCGCGACCTCGACCATGTCGTGGCCTGCGACGTCGGCGACCAACACCCGCAGGTGGTCGTCCGTCGCCCCGAGGGTCTGCTCGATGGCCGTCAATCTGGCGACGTAGTGCCCCACGGCGTATTCGGCCGTCATCCCGATTCCCCCGTGCATCTGGATCGCTTCCTGCCCGATGTGCCGCGCCGAACGCCCGACCCGTAGTTTGGCCCGCGACGCGACGACCGGGTCGACGACGCCGTCCGCCAGCGACATCGTCGCGTACAGACTCATGCTTCGTGCCAGTTCGAGCGAGACGTACATGTCCGCCGCCCGCTGGGTGAGGGTTTGGAATGTAGCCAGCGGAACCCCGAACTGTCTTCTCGTACGCAGGTATTCGGTGGTGATTCGCAGCGCCTCCTCCATCGCGCCGACGGCCTCGGCGCACAGCGCCGCCTGCGCCCGCACGTGTGCGGCACGGACCGCGACCGTGCTGTCCCCGACATCGCCGTCGCCGAGGGGCTCGGCGACGACATCCCGGAGATCCAGCTGTGCGGCACGCAGACCGTCGTGCGTCGGGTACGGCGTGCGCACCAGTCCGGGTGCGTCCGCACTCACCAGGAACAGACCGACCCCGCCGTCCGGCAACGTCGCGGAGACGACCAGCAGATCCGCGCAGTCGCCGTGCGGCACAGGGTTCTTGGTGCCGGTGAGCGCCCACGAATCCCCCTGCCGTACGGCTCGGGTGGCGACGTCAACCACGGGCCACCGGGAACCGGGTTCGGTGTGGGCGAACGCGAGCAGCGTGCCTCCCGCCGACACGGCGGGAAGGAGCTTGCGGCGTTGGGCCTCGCTACCGACGTCGGCGATCAGGCCGCCCGGGACCAGCACGGCGTCGAGGACCGGCTCGGGGGCGAGACGCCGCCCCAATTCCGTCATCACCACCCCGATTTCGACGGCGCCCCCGCCGGAGCCACCGTCCTCCTCGGCGAATCCGAGACCGAGGAGCCCGGTCTCGGCCAAGCGCCGCCACACGTCCTCACTCCATCCGCGCGGCGTCGCCTTGACCGCGGCCAGGGTCTCCGTGCCGTAGCAGCGGCCGAGCAACTCCCGGGTGGTGTCCTGCAGCAGCGTCTGTTCGTCGTCCAGTGTGAAATCCATGTCGCCTCACAGTCCGAGGATCGAGGACGCGATGATGCTGCGCTGCACCTCGCTCGATCCGCTGTAGATGGACACCTTGCGGTAGTTCAGATAGATCGGTGCCGCCCGCTGGGCCCACTGCGGACTGGCCACGTCCGTACCGGCGTCGAACGGCAGCGAGTCCGGCCCGGCGACGTCGACCAGCAGCTCGGTCGCGGCCTGTTGCAGCTCCGAGCCCCGCAGCTTCAGCAACGACGACGCCGGATCCGGCTTGCCGTGCGCCGAACCGGCGACGACGCGCAGCTGGGTCAGCTCCAGCGCGAGCAGGTCGTTCTCCAGTTCCGCGACCCGCGCCGCGAACAGCGGGTCGTCGAGCAACGTCCCGGACCCGAGCGCGGTCCGCGCCGCATGCTGCTTGGCCCGCGCGAGCTTGACCTTGGTGCGGCCCACGCCGGTCACCCCGGTCCGTTCGTTGCCGAGCAGGAACTTCGCGTAACTCCATCCCGCGTTCTCCTCGCCGACGAGGTTCTCCGCCGGCACCCGGACATCGTCGAAGAACACCTCGTTGACCTCGTAGCTGCCGTCGATCAATCGGATCGGCCGGACCGTGACGCCCGGGGACGCGAGATCGATGAGGAGAAACGAGATGCCGGCCTGCTTCTTCGGGGCGCTCGGGTCGGTGCGGACCAGGCAGAAGATCCAGTCCGCGTACTGAGCCATCGTCGTCCACGTCTTCTGCCCGTTGACGACGTAGAACTCGCCGTCCCGGACCGCGCGGGTCTGCAACGACGCCAGGTCGGAGCCGGCCTCGGGCTCCGAAAAGCCCTGGCACCACCAGATGTCGAGGTTCGCGGTGGGCGGCAGGAACCGAGCCTTCTGTTCTTCCGAACCGAAGGTCGCGATCACCGGGCCCACCATGTTGGCGTTGAACGCGAGTGGCTCGGGCACCGACGCCAGTTGCATCTCGTCGAGCCAGATGTGGCGTTGCACCACCGACCAGTCCCTACCGCCCCACTGGACCGGCCAGTGCGGCACCGCGAGGCCGGCGGCGTGGAGGATGCGCTGCGACGCCACGAAGTCGTCGCGTCCGATCGGCGCGCCCGACGCCACTCGCTCGCGTGTCTCGGCCGGGATCTCACTGCGGAAGAAGGCCCGCATCTCGTCCCGGAACGCACGTTCTTCCTCGGTCAGAGCCAGATTCATCGACGATTTCCTCCACACGCCGGTCCATCGAGGGTCCTCGATGCGAACGCTACTCCACCGGACTTCTCCGGCAGCGGTCTTTGGAGACGTGGCTGTCGCGCGGCCCCCGAGGAGCTCGCCGGTCGAACCACGGCCCCTCCTCGAGGTGCGCGCGCTCGCGCGACGAACCCGTCGGCGGAACTGCGGCACGGGCAGATACCGGAGCACGGATCGGACGTACGGTACGGCGAGTCGCATCGGCGGGGAAGGCAGCGGCGGTGACCACCGATACCGACCGCCCCGGTCATGGAGGGTCACGTATCCGTCGTCGAGGGGGCTCGCCGGCCGGTCCACTTCCTCCGCCAGCGCGCCGAACGGTCGTTTGTTTCAATCTCGTTGACAGTCGTAAGGGGCCTGTTACGCGGCGCCGAAACGGCGAAATGCCCCTCTAGCATCGGCGTGTCCGAAAACCACGATCCCGAGGTGTCGAGTGAAATCTGTCCAACGCAAGGTTCTGTATCCGGCTCTCGCCGTGGCTTTTTCGAGCACATTGGCGTTCTCCGCCACCGCGCAGGCGCTTCCTGCGGGCTCGTCCTCGGGCGTCACGTTGCCGTTCGGGTCGACCGGCTCGTACGGAGAGGGGACCGACGACCCCTCGTACGCCGCCGTCGCGCACCGTATCGGTGCCGTCCTCGCCGAGCGCGGGATCCCGGGCGCGCAGGTGATCTACGCGGACAACTCGACCGAACGTGCCTTCAACTACGGTGTGTCGAGCGTCGCCACCGGCGACCCCGTCTCTTCCCGCACCGTCTTCGAAGCAGCATCGCTGACCAAGGTGGTGGCCGCTTACGTCGTCCTGCAGCTGGTGGACGAGGGTGTGCTGGATCTCGACCGGCCGCTCTCGGAGTACTTCACGTATCCCCGGATCGCGGCGGACCCCGCAGCCGATCGGATCACCGCGAGAATGGTGTTGACGCACACCTCCGGCCTGCCGAACTGGGCGACCGGTCCGTCCAGCCCCGAGTTCGAATCGACTCCGGTGCACACCGTTTTCGAGCCTGGAACGCAGTGGTCGTACTCGGGCGAAGGCTTCTACTACCTGCAGAAGACGGTGGAGTCGTTGACCGGAACACCGTTCGACCGGCTCCTCCAGGAGCGGGTGTTCGACCGGTTCGCGATGGCAGACAGCGACCTGGTCACCGATCCCGCTTTCGAGGCGGTGACCGCTGTCGGTCACACCGCGGACGGCAGCCCGAAGCCCGTCCGCAATTTTCCCCGCGCGAACATCGCCTACACGCTGCGGACCACCGCCGCCGACTACAACAGGTTCATCCGCGGCGCGCTGCTCGGCGGCGTCGGGCTTGCACCGACCACCCGCGACATGATGTTCGACGCGGCCGGCAGCGCCGACCACGGGGGTGTCGACCGGGAAGCGACCGACCACATCGACTGGGGGCTCGGCATCGGGCTGCAGCGCAACGAGCTGGGGGACGCCGTCTGGCACTGGGGCGACAACGGACCTTTCAAGGCGTTCTTCATCGCCTATCCCGACACGGGCCGCAGCCTCGTGCTCATGACCGACAGCGAGTCCGGTCTGACGGCCGTCGACGACCTCGTGCACGAGTTCTTCGGACCCGGCACCGTCTATGCGACGAGATGGATCGCCGAAGCCGAGTAGGCGTCCCCGACGCGCCCGGGCCGGTCACGAGCCTGCCCGGGCGCTGACGCTCACTCGTCCCCGGACGGGGCGAGTAGCTCGCGGACGGCCCGGTCGATGAAGGCGGTGTCCTCGTCGTGGGAGCCGCCGCCGGCGAAGTGCCCCCAGATACTCGGGATCACCCGCAGCTCGGTGCCCGCGATGAACTGGGACGCCCACTGCTCGTCCTCCGGGCAGAAGTAGAGGTCGGTCTCGCAGGGCATCTGGATGATGCGCGCTCTGATCGACCGCAGCGCGGCCTCGGTGTCACCGTCGAAGCCGGGGGTGTTGCCCACGTCCCCGTGCTTCCACGTCCACAGCATGGACAGCAGATTGTTGACGTCCCGCCCGTCGAGGAAGAAGCCCTCCCAGAAGCCGACGAGAAAGTCGTCCAGCGAGCTGAATCCCAGTGTGCGCCAGTCCTCCTCGCGATAGAACGCCTGGGAGAACCCCCAACCGGCGTACACCCGTGCCGCCGCTCGCAGACCGATGTGCGGCTGTTCGGTGTACCAACCGTCGTTCCAGGCCGCGTCGGCGGTGAGCGCCGCCGCGACGCTGTCGAGGAAGACCTTGTTGTGCGGGCTGGTGACGGAGGACCCGCAGAAGGGCAGCAGCGCATCCATCATGTCCGGGTAGCTCACCCCCCACTGGTACGTCTGGCCGGCGCCCATCGACCACCCCAGCACCAGCGCCAACCGTTCGATGCCGAAGTGCTCGGTCACCAACTTGTGCTGGCACTCCACCTGGTCGTAGAAGGTGACGCGCGGAAACCGCGGACCGTCGAAGGGCGGCGGCGTGTTGCTCGGAGACGACGACAGACCGTTGCCGAGCATGTTCGGCACGATGATGAAGTACTTCTCCGGATCCAGTCCCTTGCCCGGGCCGATCAGCCATTCGTTGTCCCAGTGCCGACCGGAGAACCAGGTGGGGTACACGACGGCGTTGCTGCGGTCCTCGTCCAGCGTGCCGTACGTCTTGTAGGCGAGCTTCGCTCCGCGCAGGGTGAAACCGCTCTGCAGTTCGACATCCCCGAGGTCGTAGACGTCGTAGTCGCGGTGGCTCTGGTCGGTCATCCGGGATCCTCTCGTCGTCGCTGCCGGCTCGGCGACGGACGACCACGCGAGGGCGCCCTCGCCGAAACGGTGATTCACCACTAAAGCACGCGTCGCGGGCTTTCGACGGGGTTCGGATACCGGTCCGTCACCCGTCCACACGAGGACGGCACCTTCGCGGGGATCCCCGCGAAGGTGCCGTCGGAATGTCGTCGACGCGTCGGCTAGACGTCGGCGATGGCCTCGAGCGGTTTCGTCCGCGCCGCCCGGGAAGCGGGCCACAGGGCCGCCAGCACCCCGACCACGCCGGACCCGATCAGCATCGCCACCACCTGGCCCCACGGGACGGCGATGTGGTCGAGTCCCTGGTCGGCCAGCGTCCGGACGAAGCCCCAGCCGAACACCACCCCGAGCACGACGCCGACGAGGGCACCGAAGACCGCGATCAACACGGATTCGAGGTAGATGGTGCGCCGAACCTGAGCCCGCTGCATGCCCACCGCACGCAGCATGCCGATCTCGCGACGACGTTCGACGACCGAGAGCGCCAGCGTGTTGACGATGCCGAGAATCGCGATGACCACCGCGAGCGCGAGGAGCCCGTAGAGCACCGCCAGCAGCATGTCGATCTGCTGTCCCTGGGTGCCCTTGAACTGCTCCCGGTCCTGCACCTGCACCACGACGAACGGATCGGTGGCGCGCGCCAGGTCCGTCGCCATGGCCGCGAGGTCCGCGTCGGGGGCCGCCTCGATCAACACGGCCCACTCGGTGCGCATGTTCAGCGGCGTCACCTGCTGGTACACCTCGTCCGACACCACCCACGGTCCGAGCAGCTGGTTGTCGGCGTAGATGCCGGTCACCGTCGTGGTCACCTGCTCGCCGTCCCGGTCGGTGAGCGTGACCGGGGTCCCGAGCTTCCAGCCGTGGTCGGCAGCCTCGGTCTCGCTCACCATCATGTCGGTGCCGCTGACCGACCCCGCGCCCTCGGTCATCGTGTAGTCGAGCACGCCGTCGGGCGAGTTGCCCAGCGAGGTGCCGAACGCATCCTCGCCGTCGATCTCGACCGCCACGCCGTGCAGCGAGACGGCCTTCTCGACACCGTTCACGCGGGCCGCCGCTCCGGCGGCGCCGGCCGGGACGCCGATGCCCTGCGGTCCGGTGAGCACGAAGTCGGCCTCGACGCCCTTGTCGACGAGCGAGTTCACGCTGGCCTTCGCGGACGCACCGAACACGCCGATCACCGACACCAGCATCAGGCCGAGAGTCAGTGCGAACGCGGTGGCGGCCGTGCGCTTGGGGTTACGGACGGCGTTGGTGCGGGCCAGTCGGCCCACCGATCCGAACGGCTTGGCGAACACCGCGCCCAGCGCACCGACGACCGGGCGCGACAGCGCCGGTGCCGCCAGCAGAACCGCGAGCACCAGAGCCAACGCTCCGAGCCCGACGGTCGCCGCCGCACCCCCACCGGTGGACTGGGCACCGACGACGAGAGCCAGCACCCCCAGCACCGCGGCGATCGCACCGACGAGCGTCCGCACCCTCAGCGTGTCACCGGTGGACGCGAATTCCTCCCGCATCGCGGCGACCGGCGGGACCTTCGACGCGCGACGCGCCGGGGCGTAGGCGCTGACGACCGTGACGATCACACCGAGCACCAGCGCGACGACGATCGTGCGGGGCGCCACCTGCAGCGGGCCCTCGGGCAGGCCGAGGTCGAACGCGTTGAGCAGCCCGCGCAGGCCGTAGGCGAGGCCGATGCCGCCGGCGAGTCCGAGCGCGCTGCCGATCACGCCGACCACCAGCGCCTCGAACACCACCGAGCGGCCCACCTGCTTGCGGCTCGCACCGATCGCGCGCAGCAACGCCAGCTCGCGCAGGCGCTGCGCCACGATCATCGAGAACGTGTTGTAGATGATGAACGTGCCCACCAGCAGTGCGATCGCCCCGAACGCGAGCAGGAAGTAGTTGACGAAGCTCAGGGCCTCGCCGATCTCGTCCTTCGTCTCCTGCTTCACCTCGGCGCCGGTCTGCACCTTGGTGTCGGGGAGTGCTGCCGCGACGCGGTCTCGCAGTTCGTCCTGCGAGGCGCCGGTGCCCGCGACGTCGATGTAGCCGACGTGGCTTCCGTCGGTGAACAGCTGACGCGCCTGCGCGTCGGTGAACAATGCGCCGACGTAGCCCCCGGTGTCGGTCTCGGGCGCGTAGATGCCGGAGATCGTCACGTCCTGCCAGCCGGCCATGGTGAGCACCCGGGTGGAGGCGCCGACCGTGAGTCCGGCCCGCTCGGCCGCGCTCTCGTTGAGCGCGATCCGGCCGGGCTGCTCGGGTGGCGTGCCCGAGACGAACTTCGTGGGTTCGCCGAGCTGCTGCTCGGGCGGCAGGTAGGACGCGCCGACGCTCGGAGCGCCCCCGTTCTGCATCGGCTTGCCCGCCGAGTCGAGGACCACGATCTGACCGCCCACCGACGGTGCGACCGCGCGCACCCCGTCGACGCCGCGGATGGTGTCGACATCGGCGATCGGGACACCGCTCGAGCCCTCCTCGACGGGGCTGACCCGGACGTCGACGCCCTGCGCGGTGCCCTCGAAGATGCTGTCGAAGGTCTTCTGGAGGGTGTCGGTGAACACGAACGAGCCCGCGACGAACGCGGTACCGAGCACCACCGACAGCACGGTCAGAACGAGCCGCACCTTGTGCGCGGCGAGGCTGCGCAGGGACACCTTGCGCATCGGAGAAGTGGTGACGGCCATGGCGTCAGACCGTCTCGAGGTTCTTCATGCGGTCGAGGACCGACTCCGCCGTGGGCTCACGCAGTTCGTCCACGATCTGCCCGTCGGCGAGGAACACCACCCGGTCGGCGAAGCTCGCGGCGCGGGGGTCGTGCGTGACGATCACGACGGTCTGGTCGAACTCGTCGACGGCGGCCCGCAGGATCGAGAGCACCTCACCGGACGAGCGCGAGTCCAGATTGCCGGTGGGTTCGTCACCGAAGATGATCTCCGGCTGTCCGGCGAGGGCGCGCGCACACGCCACCCGCTGCTGCTGGCCGCCCGACAGCTCCCCGGGCCGGTGGTCGAGGCGATCCCGTAATCCCAACCGATCGATGACCGTGTCGAGCCACTGCTGGTCGGCCTTGCGGCCGGCGATGTCGAGCGGCAGCGTGATGTTCTCGAGCGCCGTGAGGGTCGGCACCAGGTTGAACGCCTGGAACACGAACCCGATCCGGTCGCGGCGCAGCTGCGTCATCTGCTTGTCCGAGAGCGTCGTCAGATCGGTGGCGCCGATCAGCACCGAACCCGAGGTCGCCGCGTCCAGGCCGGCGAGGCAGTGCATGAGCGTCGACTTGCCGGAGCCGGACGGCCCCATGATGGCGGTGAACTCACCCCGTGCGAACTCGGCGGAGACCCCGGCGAGCGCATGGACCTGGGTGTCCCCCGTCCCGTAGACCTTCGCGAGGTTGACCGCGCGGGCGGCCACTGTGGTGTCGGTGGGCATCTCGGTTTCGGTTGGCATGCCCAACATCCTCACCCGGCGAGGGGTCCGAAGACCATCGGGGACTTCCCTGATCTTGTACCCCGACCTGCGGATGCCCGTCAGTCGTGCGCGAAGGCGCGCGCGATCTCGCGCTCGAGATCGAGGTAGGGAACGCCCGAGACGTCCGCGGTGACGTCGAGAACGGTGCCGCCGCGGAACCGGAACGGCACCGAATACAGACGTGATACCGACTGCCCGGTGTCACGTCCCACCCGAATTCCCTGCCCCACACCGGAGAACATCGCCGGTTGGATCCGTACACCACCGCGCGCCCCCACGTTGCGGTCGTCGATGTGCAGGGTCACGTCCCCGACCGGTGTGAAGCCGTCGTCCGCGGCGCCGGTCCGCGTGAAGCGCACCCCCAGCACCCGGGCCTCGCGCGGGACGGGCTCCGCCGAGACGACGACCTGTTCCTCCTCGCCCAGGAAGTTGTAGACGTACTTCAGACGACCGTCCTGGACGAACAACGTGTGCCCGCCCAGTCGACCGCCGTGGGCGAACAGCACGCCCTCCGCGTCCGCGGACTCCAGCCGCACCCGCGCCAGGACCGAGAACGAACGCCCCCGCATCTCGAGTGCGGCCCCCGGCCCCACCTCGGCGGCGTCCGGGTAGTACACGAACGACTCGCGGGCCCCGGTCAGATACGGGCGGGCGCGCAGGAACGCCGAGAGCACGTCGAGATCGTTGAGAGGCAACCCGTCGTACTTCGCGGCCTCGTCGAACCACAGTCGACGAAGTTCGTCGAGTTTGTCCGGGCGGGCCGCGGCGAGATCGTGGACCTGGCTCCGGTCGCGCTCGAGGTGGAACAGTTCCCAGCGGTCGTCGTCGAAGTGGGACCAGTTGGACGGCGCCGCCGGGTGGACCGTGTTCGCGAACCACCCGTCGTGCCAGATCCCGCGCGTACCGAGCATCGAGTAGAACTGCGTCCGTTTGCCCGTCGCGGCGTCCGGGTCGTCGAGGATCGCACGGAAGCTCGTGCCCTCGAGCGGCCGCTGCGGCACCCCGCCCACCAGCGGTGGCGGGACGATCCCGAGGCACTCGTACACGGTGGGGGTGATGTCGCAGACGTTGACGTAGTTGTCGCGGACCGCGCCGCGGGCGGAGACGCCCGCCGGCCACGAGATCACACACGGGTCGGCAATGCCGCCCTCGTGCGAGGCGTACCGCTTGAACAGCTTGTGCGGCGTATTGAACGCCATCGCCCACCCGGTGCAGTAGTGGTTGTACGTCTCCGGACTACCGAGCGCGTCGATCTTCGGGAGCCCGTCCTCGACCCGATCGGGGTAACCGTTGAAGAAGCGATACTCGTTGACCGAGCCGTTGGGCCCGCCCTCGCCGCTGGCGCCGTTGTCCGACAACAGCACCACGATCGTGTTGTCGAGCTGGCCGGATTCCTCGAGGTAGTCCAGCAACCGGCCGATCTGGGCGTCCGTGTAGCTCTGGAAGCCCGCGAACACCTCCGCCATCCGGCAGAACAGCCGCCGCTCGTCGTCGTCGAGCGACTCCCACGGCCGCACGGTGTCGCCGACGGGCCACGGCGCCCCGTCGGCGCTCACCTCGTCCGCGTACGGGTTCAGCGGCGAGAGTTCGGTGTCCGCGGGAAGCAGGCCGAGCCGTTTCTGGTTGTCGAGGACGATCTCGCGATACCGCTCGTATCCCATGTCGAAGCGACCGCGGTACCGGTCGGACCATTCGGTCGAAACATGATGCGGCGCATGCCCGCAACCCGGACAGAGATAGAGGAACCACGGCTTGTCGGGGGCGATGACTGCGGCGTCGCGGATGAACTCGATCGATTTGTCCGCGAGGTCCCTCGACAGGTGATAGCCGTCCTCGGGGGCCGCCGGCGACGTCACCGGATGGTTGTCGTAGACCAGGTTGGGATACCACTGGTCCGCTTCCCCGCCGAGGAACCCGTAGAACCTCTCGAAACCCCGCGACAGCGGCCAATTTCGTTTGGTGGCAGCCAGATTCGACTCTTCGAGCGGGGTCAGGTGCCACTTGCCGACGGCATAGGTGTTCCATCCGCGCGCGCCGAGCACCTCGGAGATCAGTGCGGTGTCGGCGGGAATCCGTCCGCTCGCGTTGGGGAAGCCGTCGGTGAACTCCTCCACCGTCGCCATTCCCACCGACGTGGGATTACGTCCGGTCAGCAGCGACGCACGGGTCGGCGAGCACAGCGCCGTCGTGTGGAACTGACTCAGCAACACACCCCGGTCGGCGATGCGCCGCAGGTTCGGCATCTCGACCAGGCCGCCGTAGAAGTCCCAGGTCCCGATCCCGGTGTCGTCCCACACGAGATACAGCACGTTGGGCGCACCCTCGGGGGCGCGAGGTTCGGCGAACGGCGCCCAGTCCGGCGTCGAATCCCGAATGTCGACCGTTACCTTGCCCGTGAACTCCGCAGCAGCCATGGCCGGGTCCTCCCGATGCGGTGGAATTCCATCATCACACGCACCGGGAGGCTCCGGGGGCAGGTTGGGTCAGGACCAGCGGGCCTGGCCACCGTCGAGCGGAATGGTCGCACCGGTCAGGTACGCCGAGTCCGGGCCCACCAGGAACGCGACGGCGTTGCCGATATCGGTCTCCGGATCACCGATCCGGCGCATCGGGATGCTCGCGACGAAAGCCGCGGCCTCCTCCGGTCGCGCGTCCGCCCAACGCTGCAGGCCCGGCGACATCGCATGCGGGGCAACGGCGTTGACCCGGATGTTGTCGACACCCCACTCGCAGGCCGCGGCGCGGGTGAGCGAGCGCACCGCTTCCTTCACCGACGCGTAGCCGCCGTAACCGCTCGCATCCCAGCGGACCGCGACCGAGGACACCATGTTGACGATGGCGCCGCCGCCGCGCTCCTTCATCGAGGGGTAGCACGCCTGCATCGTCCGCAGCGCCGCGATCGGCCCGGAGGTGTACGCGCGCTCGAGCAGATCCGCCTTCAGGTCGTTGATCGGCCCCAACGGGTTGAGACTCGCATTGTTGACCAGGATGTCGACGCCGCCGAAGAGCGCACACGTCGTGTCGACCGAGCGCGCGATGTCGTCACCGTCGGAGACGTCCGCCACGACGGGTTCGGCGACGCCACCGAAGGCGGCGATCGCCTCACACGTGTCGATCAACTTCGACTCGGTGCGCCCGGAGACCGCGATCCGCGCACCCTCCTTCGCGAGCGCGAACGCGACGCCCTGACCGACTCCCTGGCCTGCACCCGTGATGAGTGCGACCTTTCCGTCCAGCTTGCCCATGTGGTTTCAATCTCCCGCAAAGTCCGATGTGCCGACCGACACACAACCAGGAAGCGCGCCGGCCCGCGTCGCGTTTCCCGGTCATCGGGACCGCCCCCGGCTACGCTCGTCGCATGCGGATCGGAGCCCATGTCCGGCAGGACGCGGACCCCATCGGGGCCGGCGAACGTCTCGGTGCCGACATCGTCCAATTGTTCCTCACGGACCCCCAGAAGTGGAACAAGCCGGGGCCGCACCCGCAGACCGAGCGGATCCTGCAGAGCCCCATCGACGTGGTGGTGCATTCGTCGTACGTCATCAACGTCGCCAGCCTCAACAACCGCCTCCGGATGCCGTCCCGGAAGGCAGTGGCCGAACAGGCCGCGGCGGCCGCCGACATCGGCGCGATCGGGCTGGTCGTCCACGGTGGCCACGTGCGCGACGGAGAAGACCCCGCAGAGGGAGTCACCAACTGGCGCAAGCTGTTCCAGCGCCAGCAGGACAAGGGCGGATTCCCCGTGCCGATCCTCGTCGAGAACACCGCCGGCGGCGATTTCGCGATGGCTCGCCATCTCGACGCGGTAGCCCGGCTGTGGGACGCGATCGGCGAGTTCGGCGCCGGCTTCTGCCTCGACACGTGCCACGCGTGGGCGGGCGGAGAACAGCTGCTCGACATCGTCGACCGGGTACTGGCGATCACCGGACGGATCGACCTGGTGCACCTGAACAACTCGCGTGACGAGTTCGACTCGGCGCGCGACCGGCACGCCAATCTGGCGACGGGCCTGATCGACCCGGGGATGCTCACGGCCGTCGCGGCGGCCGCGGACGCGCCCGTCATCCTCGAGACGCCGGCGGACGGGATCGCCGACGACCTGGCGTACCTGCGGGATGCGCTCAGCGGGGGCTGAGGAGTTCGCAGGACTCCGGCGACGAGGGTCTCGGACGTCACATACCGAAACGGCTACGACGCCGCGTCGAATCCGGACGTAACGGCCGGCTACCCCTACCATCCCGAGACATGACGCACTTCCGGTCTCGCCGCACGCTCGCCCTGTCCTCCGTCGCCGCCGCCGCACTCGCGCTCGCCGGGTGCTCGAGCCCCGAATCCGAGCCGACCGCATCGACCACGTCGATCACGTCCTCGACGGCCGCCGACGAATCGACCGCCCCGTCGGCCTTCCTGGAGGCCGAGGGCACCCTCACCGCGGCGCCCACCGACACGGCACCCCAGACCGCGGCCGCATCGCCCGACGCCGCGCTCACCATCACCGACATGCGCGTCGGCCGTCACGACGACTTCGACCGCGTGGTCTACGAGTTCGGCGGCACCGGCACGCCCGGCTGGCGCGCCGAGGTCGTCTCCACCGCGTCGCAGCAGGGCAGCGGCAAGCCGCTCGCCGTGGCGGGTGCCGGCATCCTGCAGGTCCTGGTCGACGGCGCGTCGATGCCGGTGTCGACCGGCGTCGAGGAGTACTCCGGCCCCAACCCGATCGAGGTCGAGAATCCCGGCGCCGTGACCGAGGTCCGCAACGCCGGCACCTTCGAGGGCACCGCCCAGACGCTCATCGGACTGTCCGACCGCGATGCCTCGTACCGCGTGTACACCCTGAGCGACCCCACGCGCCTCGTCGTCGACGTCTCGCGCTGACCTCCCCGACGGTTGACCTCAACCATTGTCGAGGTTCTACCGTCGGTGTCGTACCCCCTCCCTACCGTGACGGGGGCCGACGAGAGGGGCGACGGATGAGCATGGACGTGACCGCGTGGAACGCGATGTACAACGCGATGCACGCGCAACAGGACCGTCGCCCCTTCTCGCGTGCCACCCTGCGCCGCGTCGCGGGGTATGCGCGGCCGCACCGTCGCCACATCCTCTGGTACCTCCTGCTCAGCGTGGTCACGGCGGCGCTCGCGGTGGCCACCCCCGTCCTCGCCGGACGCGTGGTCGATGCGATCGTCGCCGGTGACCAGGTCCGGGTCGTCGTCCTGTTGGCCGCGTGCATCGCGGTGATCGCGCTGCTCGAGGCCGGCCTGGCGGTACTGGCCCGCTGGCTGTCGGCGAGCATCGGCGAGGACCTCATCCTCGATCTGCGCACCGCGGTGTTCGACCACGTCCAGCGCATGCCGGTCGCGTTCTTCACCCGCACCCGTACCGGCGCGCTGGTCAGCCGCCTCAACAACGACGTGATCGGCGCCCAGCGGGCGTTCAGCGACACCCTGTCCGGAGTCGTCGGGAACCTGGTCACGCTCGCGATCACCCTCGTGGTGATGATGGGGATCTCGTGGCAGATCACGCTGCTGTCGCTGTTGCTGCTCCCGGTGTTCGTGATCCCGGCGCGCCGCATGGGCGCGCGACTGGCGCAACTGAATCGCGAGGCGGCCAACCACAACTCGGTGATGAGCACCCAGATGACCGAACGTTTCTCCGCGCCCGGTGCGACGCTCGTCAAACTGTTCGGCCGGCCGGCCGACGAGTCCGCCGCGTTCGCCGTGCGGGCGCGCCGAGTGCGTGACATCGGGGTGCGCACCGCGATGTTGCAGTCGGTGTTCGTGACCGCGTTGACGCTGGTCTCGGCGCTCGCGCTCGCGCTGGTCTACGGCCTGGGCGGCTACTACGCGCTGCGCGGCCGGCTCGAGGCCGGCGCGGTCGTCTCGCTCGCGCTGTTGCTCACGCGGCTGTACTCGCCGCTGACCGCCCTGGCCAGTGCGCGTGTCGACGTCATGAGCGCGATGGTCAGCTTCGAGCGAGTCTTCGAAATCCTCGACCTGAAGCCGCTCATCGCCGAGAAGCCCGACGCCGCCCGGGTTCCGGAAGGTCCGGTGTCCGTCGAGTTCCGGTCGGTGGGCTTCGCCTACCCGTCCCCCGACAAGGTCTCCCTCGCGTCGCTCGAGGAGGTCGCGGGTCTCGACACCCGCGGCGGCGAACCCGTGTTGCACGACGTCTCGTTCCGCGTCGAGGCCGGCCGGATGGTGGCGCTGGTGGGGTCGTCGGGGGCGGGCAAATCGACCATCGCACAGCTGCTGCCCCGGCTGTACGACGTCGACACCGGCGCGGTGCTGCTCGGCGACGTCGACGTACGGGACCTGACCACCGACTCGATCCGCGCCACCGTCGGGATGGTGACCCAGGACGGGCACCTCTTCCACGAGTCGGTGCGCGCCAACCTGCTCCTCGCCCGGCCGGACGCGACCGAGGCCGAGCTGTGGGACGCGCTGCGGCGGGCCAACCTCACGGACCTGATCGCGGCACTGCCCGACGGTCTGGACACCGTCGTCGGCGAACGCGGCTACCGGCTGTCCGGCGGTGAGCGTCAACGGCTCACGATCGCCCGCCTCCTGCTCGCGCAGCCGCGGGTCGTCATCCTCGACGAGGCCACCGCGCACCTCGACTCGACCTCCGAGGCCGCCGTGCAGGACGCGTTGTCGGAGGCCCTGTCCGGCCGCACCGCGGTCGTCATCGCGCACCGGCTGTCGACGATCCGCGCGGCCGACCAGATCCTGGTCGTCGAGGCCGGCCGGATCGTCGAGCAGGGTGACCACCCCACGCTGCTCGCCGCCGGCGGCCGCTACGCCGAGTTGTACCGCACCCAGTTCGACACCGGCGCCGCGCCCGTGCTCACCGAGGTGCTGCGCTGATCAGAAGAACCGGCGGATGTTGTGAATATCGAAGTCGGACAAGGGAGTCAGGCCGATCGGGACGGCCGAACCGTACGCGTTGAAGACCATCCCGTTGCCGGCGTAGATCCCCACGTGCCCGGCGATGTCGTAGGTGTTCATCGTGATGACGTCACCCACCTGCAGCGCCGACAGCGGGACCAGCATGCCACCGGTGAAGCGCGCCAT
The DNA here is from genome assembly GCF_005484805.1 of Rhodococcus sp. SGAir0479. NCBI lineage: Bacteria > Bacillati > Actinomycetota > Actinomycetes > Mycobacteriales > Nocardiaceae > Rhodococcus > Rhodococcus sp. SGAir0479. The sequence goes on along the minus strand of NZ_CP039432.1, from coordinate 722,072 downwards.
CTCCTGGCTGGTGCGGGGCAGGTTGATGCCCACGGTCCGGAACGCCCACTGCACAAGACCCGAGCAGTCCCAGACATCCGGGCCGTTGCCGCCCCACACGTACCGCTTGCCCGCCTGCGTGGTGGCCGCCGCGAGTGCCGCCAGGGCGCGCGGACTGGGAACGGGCAGCGGGATCGCCAGCTCACCGCTGCCGGCGAACAGGCTCGCGCTGCCCGACCCCCCGCTGCTGCCCGAGCTGCCCGACGACACGACGTCCGTCAGGCTGTCGGCGATGTCGGTCGCCGCGGTGATGGAACCGAAGTCCGGCTGCGCCACCGCGGGGGCCGCGAATGCGGCGGCTGCCCCGCCGACGAGTAGTGCTGCGATCAATCCTCGACGAATCGTGTCGGCCACGTTCGTGCCTCCTTGATGAGAATGCGCGGATCCCCGACCGCAAAAACTGTGAGGCACGTTACAGAGCGGACTTCACTCCTGTCACAGGATCCACTCATTCACAGAAACGGGCGCCGGTGAGTCGAAAACTCACCGGCGCCCGTTTCGGCAGCTGTTCGCGCGGCCCGACGTCAGTCGCGCGGGCGACGCTTGCCGTACTTGTCGCCTCGATCGCCCCGATCGCTTCGGTCACCCCGGGGGCGGCTGAACTTGCCGCCCGCCCGCTCGTCGCGGCCACCGCGGGAGGGCCGCCCGGACGGCGCACCCTGATCGGGCTGCAGCTGGATCAGCACGCCCGAGATCCGCGTCGCGCGCAGCGCCTCCACCGTCTCCTTCGGCAGGTTCGCGGGCAGCTCGACCAGGCTGTGATCGGGCCGGATGCTGATGTGCCCGAAGTCGCTGCGGCGCAGGCCACCCTCGTTCGCGATGGCACCGACGATCGCGCCCGGAACGACCTTGTGCCGCTTGCCCACCGCGATGCGGTAGGTGGCGAACTCCTGACCGTCGCGACCGACGCGCGGCCCGCTCGGACCGCCGTCGTCGAACCGGCGGGCGGGCCGCTCCCGCGGCTCACGCTCGCGGCGCGGCGGGGCCGGCGGCTCGGGCTCCATCAGGAAGGACTCGCCGTCGCGGGACTGCACCGCCAGCGCGGCGGCGATGTCGGCGAGCGGAACGTCGTGCTCGCGCTCGTAGTCCTCGATGAGCTTGCGGAACAGCGCCAGATTCTCCGAGCTCAGGCTCGCCGTGATGGAGTCGCCGAACTTCGCGACACGCTGCGCGTTGACGTCCTCGACGGTGGGCAACTGAATCTCGGTGAGCGGCTGCCGCGTGGTGCGCTCGATCGACTTGAGCAGATGCCGCTCGCGCGGAGCCACGAACAGCAGCGCGTCACCGGTGCGGCCGGCGCGACCGGTGCGGCCGATGCGGTGCACGTAGGACTCGGTGTCGTGCGGGATGTCGTAGTTGACGACGTGCGAGATCCGGTCGACGTCGAGGCCACGCGCCGCGACGTCGGTGGCGACGAGAATGTCGAGCGCGCCGGACTTGAGCTGGCCGATCGTGCGCTCACGCTGCGCCTGCACGATGTCGCCGTTGATCGCGGCGGCCGAGAAGCCGCGGGCCCGCAGGCGCTCGGCGAGATCCTCGGTGGCCTGCTTGGTCCGAACGAAGATGATCATCGCCTCGAACGACTCGACCTCGAGGATGCGGGTGAGGGCGTCGAGCTTGCGCTGGTGTGCCACCTGCACCCAGCGCTGGGTGATGTTCGACGCCGTCGCGGTCTTCGCCTTGACGGTGATCTCGACAGGATCGTGCAGGTACTGCTTGGAGATCTTGCGGATCGCCGGCGGCATGGTCGCCGAGAACAGTGCGACCTGCTTGTACTCGGGCGTGTCGGCGAGGATCCGCTCGACGTCGTCTTGGAAGCCCATCTTGAGCATCTCGTCGGCCTCGTCGAGCACGAGGTACTCGAGGTGGGAGAGGTCGAGGGTGCCCTTCTCGAGATGGTCGATCACGCGACCGGGCGTACCGACGATGATCTGGGCGCCGCGCCGCAGTCCCGACAGCTGCACGCCGTAGGCCTGACCGCCGTAGATCGGCAGCACCTGGAGACCGGGGATGTGTGCCGAGTACTTGCCGAACGCCTCGGCGACCTGCAGCGCGAGCTCGCGCGTCGGCGCCAGGATCAGTGCCTGGGGCACCTTCCGCTCGACGTCGAGGCGGGAGAGGATCGGAATCGCGAACGCGGCCGTCTTACCGGTACCCGTCTGGGCCAGGCCGACGACGTCCTTGCCCTCGAGCAGCGTCGGGATGGTCGCGGCCTGGATCGGCGAGGGCGACTCGTAGCCGACGTCGGAAAGGGCCTTCAGCACCCGTTCGTCGATCTGGAGGTCGGCGAAGGTGATGGGATTGTCGTCGGTCTGCGGGTCGCGCTCGGTGTCACTCATTTGACCAGTCAGTTTAGTCGATGCGTGGTATGGGCTGCGCTGCCCTCTCCCCCTTCGCCGTCCCGAACGGGAATCCACGGCACGCTCCGGGGCTCGATCCGTGCCGTGAACTCCCGTTCGGGACTCCCGAGCCGATCCCGACCCCGGCGGACTGCCCGGAATGACCGGGATCACAATGTGGGCACTCGCCCGTCACCTCGAGAGGACCCCGCAGTGGCCGACACGACGCCCATCCCCACGCACTGGTACAACATCGTCGCGGACCTGCCGGTCGCGCCGCCGCCGCACCTGCACCCGGGCACGCGGGAGCCCGTGACCCCCGCTGACCTGGCCGCTCTCTTCCCGAGCGCGCTGATCGAGCAGGAAGCCACCACCGAGCAGTACATCGAGATCCCCGAACCGATCCGTGAGGCCTACCGCACGTGGCGCCCGGCCCCGCTGATCCGGGCGCGGGAGTTCGAGAAGGCGCTGGGAACCCCGGCCCGCATCTATGTCAAGTACGAGGGCGTGAGCCCGGTCGGCAGCCACAAGACCAACACCGCCGTCGCGCAGGCGTACTACAACGCCCAGGACGGCGTGAAGAAGATCACCACCGAGACCGGCGCCGGCCAGTGGGGCAGCGCGCTGTCGTTCGCGTGCGCCAAGTTCGGCATCGACCTCGAGGTGTGGCAGGTTCGCGCGTCGTACGAGTCGAAGCCGTACCGCCGGCACCTGATGGAGACCTACGGCGGCACGGTGCACCCCAGCCCGTCCGAGCTGACCGAGTCGGGCCGCAAGATGCTCGCCGACTACCCCGACACCCCCGGCTCGCTCGGGATGGCCGTCACCGAGGCCGTCGAGGTCGCCGCGAACGACCCCGACGCGCGGTACGCGCTGGGCAGCGTGCTCAATCACGTGGTGCTGCACCAAACCGTGATCGGCCTCGAGGCGGTCGAACAATTGCGGAACGCCGGCGAGGCCAACGCGGACGTCGTGTTCGGTTGCGCCGGTGGCGGATCCAACCTCGCCGGGCTGGCGTTCCCGTTCATCCGGGAGGTGCTGCACGGCCAGGCGCAGACCCGGATCGTCGCCGCCGAACCGGCGGCCTGCCCGTCCATCACCCAGGGCGAGTACCGCTACGACCACGGCGACGTCGCCGGTCTGACGCCGCTGTTGAAGATGCACACCCTCGGCCAGGAGTTCGTCCCGGACCCGATCCACGCGGGCGGTCTGCGCTACCACGGCATGGCGCCGCTGCTGAGCCACACCGTCGAACTCGGTTACGTCACGGGCCAGGCCATCGACCAGCGGGACTCCTTCGACGCCGGTGTGCTTTTCGCGCGGACGCAGGGCATCGTGCCCGCTCCGGAGTCGGCACACGCGATCGCCGCGGCCGCCGAGTACGCGCGCGGCCTGACCGAACCAGAGGTGCTGGTGATCGGGCTGTCCGGCCACGGCATGCTCGACCTGCCCGCCTACCAGGCGCACATCGACGGGGACCTCGTCTCGACGGCGTAGCCCCTCCCACGCCCGAGGGCCGCGGCGGAGGGTTCCGCCGCGGCCCTCGGCGCGGTCACCGACGGTTGCCGCGCAACAGCTCGGCGACGGGCGCGATCGCGGGTTCGACCTCGGTCCAGCGGGCGCGCACCACCGCGGCGAGCTCCGACGCGCCTGCCTGCTCGAGCATCTCGGGCAGCCGGGACTCCATACGCGCAATCGCCCACTCGGCCGGGTCGGGCTCGGCGACGTCGTCGATGCGGACCACGGTGTTCACGCCCCTGGCGTGGTCGATGTAGTGGTAGTGCGGTTCGCTCTCGAAACAGTCGAACCGCAGGTACTCGAGTCCGTCCGCGACGCCGCTGACGTGCAGCGACATCCCGGAATCGTCGAGATCGAGCGACGCCACGTACTCCGGATCGGGCGTCGCCATCCCGGCGTCCGCGAGTCCCCGCATCATGATGTCGTTCGTGAGCGTCCGGGACTCGACCGTGAAACGAATCGGCCCGGCGTCGAGCGACACGCAGTGTTCCGGCACGACGGGCACCGGCATGACGTCGAACGGGATGCCCAACCGGTAGGGATGGACGTGGTCGTCGAGCATCGGGTCTCCGTTCGTCGACGGCGTGCGAACAATCGATTGATCGAACACCGTCACCGTAAGCCGTCCCGGGCCCCGATGGCGGGCGTATCGTCGGAAACGAGAGCGGAACGGAGCACTCGCATGCACTATGCGACGCGCGCGAGAGCCGGTCGCGCGCTTGCGAAGTCGTTGAGTCGCCTCCGCGGGTCGGATCCGGTGGTGCTCGGCCTTCCCCGGGGCGGCGTCCCCGTCGCGTACGAGGTGGCCCGCGCGCTCGGCGCCCCTCTCGACATCGTTCTCGTCCGTAAGCTCGGCGTCCCCTGGCAACCCGAACTCGCGATGGGGGCGATCGGCGAGGGCGAGGCGGAGGTCCTCAACGACGACGTGGTGCGGCTGGCGCAGGTGTCGCGGCAGGCGGTCGAGGCGGTACGCGCGAAGGAGCATCGCGAACTGACGCGCCGGGCGGAGGTCCTCCGCGGCGGCCATCCCCGCACACCACTGTCCGGTCGCACCGTGATCCTGGTCGACGACGGCATGGCGACCGGGGCCACCGCGGCCGTCGCGTGCCGGGTCGCCCGCGCCGCGGGTGCCGAGCGGATCGTCGTCGCGGTACCCGTGGCCTCCCCCGAAGCGGTGGCCCGGCTGCGGGTCACCGCCGACGACGTCGTCTGCCCGTACGTTCCCGCGAACCTGGGCGGTGTCGGGGGCGCGTACAGCGACTTCCATCAACTCGACGACCAGGAGGTCACGGCGCTGCTGGCCCGGTCGCGCGAATCCGCCACGTGACGCGTGCAACATCCGGCGCGTCCGCGTCGATAGACGTATCGGAGGCCCGACGCAGCCAGGGAGGATTCGTGAGCGTCCCGGAACAGCACGTACAGACCGTCGTCGCAGCCTGTCGGGAGCGCCTCGGCGACCCGGCCGGTTGGGTGTCGCCCGACGAGTACCGCAGGAGTCTCGCGCTCTGCATCATCGAGTCGGTGCAGGCCGCCGGCACGCGGCTCGCCGACGCCGGAACGGTGGTGGACCGCTACCGCGCGTACCGCCGATCCCGCGAACCCGGCCCGCTGACCGACGGCGCCCGCGCGCTGCTGCGGACGTTCGAGGCGGTGGGCAGCGCCGACCAGTGGGCCGGCAAGATCGGTAATTACAAGCGGCGCTACTCCGAGTCGGCCGCTCCACTGCGGGCCCGCGCGATCCAGCGCACCGCCGAACGCCTGCACGCCCTCGCGATCGACTCGGTCCGCGACCTCGTGGATGCAACCAACGACCGGTCGAGCCGCGACGACGTTCGCAGCGCGTGGGACGAGTCCTGTGGCGCGGGCGACGACACCACGTGGCAGCACCTGTTGCTGCTCGCGGGTGCCCCCGGCGCGGAGCAGTCCACCGCTGCCGCGGACACGTTCGTGCGCTCCGCGCTGGACGATGATCCGGCCACCGACGATTCGGCCCCCGAGATCCTGGCCGCCGCCGCCGCGCGACTGGGTGTGGCGCCGGCCGCGCTCGAGTACGCCGTGCGGCGGTGGAACTGCACTCGCGAGGACCATTTCGTCCCCGTCGCATGACACCCCGACGCCCCTACCTGCAGAAAATTAGCCGAACTTACGGTTACAGTTATTTCCGCAGGTCAGCCCGGAAATGCGCACAAAACGGGCAGTTGACTTAGTGCAAAGCTGGATCAAGTGTGATCCAATGCACATTCAACATGTCACTTTTTGGAGGGGTCACAGTGCGTGAGTATTCGGTTCCACAGTCGTTCACCATCCCCGAAGACGCGTCGATGGCCGACACGGTTTTCCGGTACGAGACGGAATGCCCGAAGCTCATCCCCTTCAAGAAGTCCGTCGGCGGCAACTGGGTGGATGTGACCGCGGCCCAGTTCGCCCAGGAGGTCAAGGCAGTCGCCAAGGGGCTGATGGCGTCGGGGATCGAACTGGGTGACCGCGTCGCGATCCTGTCCGCCACGCGGTACGAGTGGGTGGTTCTCGACTACGCGATCTGGACCGCGGGCGGCTGCACCGTCGCCATCTACGAGACGTCGTCCTCCGAGCAGGCGCAGTGGATCCTCGAAGACTCCGCGACGTCGTTACTGGTGGTGGAGACGCCCGCGCACGGTGAGCGGGTCAAGGACGTCGCCGAGGCCGCGCCGGCCCTGCGCGAGGTGCTCCAACTCGAGGCCGGTGCAATCGACGAACTCGTCACCCGCGGCGCCGGGATCAGCGACGATGCGCTGCACGAGCGCCGCCACCAGGTTCGCGCGTCCTCGCCCGCGACCCTCATCTACACGTCGGGCACCACCGGGCGCCCCAAGGGCGTCCAGCTGACCCACTCGAACTTCTACGCCGAGTCGGCGGCCGTGCAGATCGCGCTCGGCGATGCGATGCAGGAGGGCAAGCGCACGCTCATGTTCCTGCCGCTCGCGCATGTGTTCGCGCGGGCGATCTCGTTCGGCGCGTTCGAGTCGAAGGTCACCGTCGCGCACACGTCCGACCTGACCACGCTGCTCGACCAGTTCGCCGTGTTCAAGCCGAACTTCATCCTCTCGGTCCCCCGGGTGTTCGAGAAGGTTTACAACTCGGCCAAGCAGAAGGCCGAGGACGGGGGCAAGGGCAAGATCTTCGCCAAGGCCGCCGACACCGCCATCGCGTGGAGCGAGGCCCAGGACACCGGCGGCGCCGGGCTGGGCCTGCGCCTGCGGCACGCACTGTTCGACAAGCTCGTGTACTCCAAGCTGCGCTCCGCGCTCGGCGGCGAGTGCGACCGTGCGGTCTCCGGTGGAGCCGCGCTGGGCGCCCGCCTGGGCCACTTCTTCCGCGGCGTCGGCGTGCCGGTCTACGAGGGCTACGGCCTGACCGAGACCAGCGCGGCGATCACCGTGAACACCACGCGGGACCAGAAGGTGGGGACGGTCGGCAAGCCGATCAACGGGCACGCCGCCCGCATCGCCGAGGACGGCGAACTGCTGGTGCGCGGGCCGGTCGTCTTCGACGGCTACTGGCACAACGAGCAGGCCACCGCGGATGCGATCCGCGACGGCTGGTTCCACACCGGCGATCTCGGCTCGATCGACACCGAGGGCTACGTCTCGATCACCGGCCGCAAGAAGGAGATCATCGTGACGGCCGGCGGCAAGAACGTCGCCCCGGCCGTGCTCGAGGACGCGCTGCGCGCCCACCCGCTCATCAGCCAGTGCCTCGTCGTCGGCGACGCGAAGCCGTTCATCGGCGCTCTCATCACGCTCGATCCCGAGGCCCTGCCCGGCTGGAAGGAGCGGCACGGTCTGCCCGCCGATGCGCCCATCGCGGACCTCGTCAAGCACCCGGACCTCGTCGCCGAGATCGACGCGGCGGTCTCCGACGGCAACAAGAAGGTCTCCCACGCCGAGCAGATCAAGAAGTACCGGATCCTCGAGGTCGACTTCACCGTCGAGACCGGGGAGCTGACGCCGACCCTCAAGCTCAAGCGCAACATCATCCACGAGCAGCACTCCGACACGATTGCGCGGATCTACTCGTAGCCCATCGCCCGCGCGGGGCCCGGAGCCGTCGGCTCCGGGCCCCGATTGCGTTGCAGGGCTGATTCCGTCACAGGACTGGTTCCGTCACAGTACTGGATGTCGTTACAGCGCTACCGAATCCAGCAGCGCATGGGCCACCGAGACGTCGCCCACTGCGTCGATGCCGGCCAGTGGGCGCCGCCGCCACACCGTCAACAACAACTCCTGCGCCGGACCCCGCAGCGCGACATCTCCCTTGCGGTGCTCACGGACCACCTCGACGGCGCCGGGACCGAACGCGAGGTGCCACTCCGCGGAGGAGGTGTCCGTGCCGTGCAGGTGCACGGTCGTGCCGGCGAGACTGTCCGGCAGCCGTCCCCCACGCGCCAGCCGCCCCAGGAACACCGACGCCCATTCGTCGACACCGTCGGCCGCCGTCTCCGCGTCCAGGGCCGCCCCGGCCGGACCTCCCGCCGCGCGAAGGGCGTCCGCGACGTCGATCCGGTGCACCGCGGCCTCGTGTGCCTGACGCCGCGCCCACCACGCGACGGTGCCCGGGCCCACCATCGTCGGTGCCGGGTCGGTGGCGTCGCGCCGGTCGAACTCCTCCAGCAGGGCGTCGAGCGCCGCTCGGTACGCGGTGAGGCAGTCCGCGCCGCGCGGCATGTCCCCGCTGCGGCGCACACTCGACAGGGGCGCGTCGGCCGGCTCGCGGAGCGCGGCCAGCACCCATTGGTGCACCTTGCCGGTGTGCCGGACGACGTGCTCGACCGTCCAGCCTGGCACGGTGGGCACCGGCTCGGACAGCGCGTCGACGGGGGTCGCCGCGATCATCTCCCCCTGGGCGCGCAGCGTCGCGAGCAGCCGTGTGGTGTCCATCAGGTCACCGTAACGCCGAGCGCGAACTCCGCGACGTCGTTCGTGACCGTCCGGTGGATCTTCTCGTGCAGCAGATCGTGTCCGGTGTCGGGATACTCCCGCAGGGTGACACCGGGCAGCCCCGCGGTCCAGGCACGGACGCCGTCGACCGGCGCCAGGCGGTCGTCGACGCCGTGGATCGCGAGCACCGGGAAGCCCGGATGGGCGAAGTCCGCGGTCCCGGCATGGTGCACAACCGATTTGGGTGTGCCGCACAGGACGGCCGCCCGGAACGGCAGTCGGCTGCGCCGCAACAGCGTGATCGTCACCGCCGCGCCCAGCGAGTGCCCCATCACCACCAGCGGCAGCTCCGGCCGATCGGCGGCCGCGACGTCGGTGAGGCGGGCCGCGTCGTCCGCCAGGTCCGCGAGCGCGCCCGGCACACCCGGTGTGCCCTCCGAGAGCCCGTGCCCGGCTTGGTCGAGCCCCCACAGTTCGATGCCGTGCGCGGCCAGCCCGGCGGCGAAGCGATGGTAGTGACCGGTGTGCTGCCCCATCCCGTGCAGGAACACGACGCCCGCCCGGGGCGCACGCCCGCCGGTGAGCGGCCAACGGCGGTAATGGATCTGTCCGGTGGCACCGGCGAGGAACGGCATGCCTCCATTGTGCTGATCGCCGCCGAGGCGACGAGAGACGGCCTCACGCGAAGCACTTTCCTTCACCGCGATAGGTCGGCGCCGCGGTGGTGGTCCCGTCGCCGTCCACGAGATGTACCTCGGTGAACCGCTCGCACAGCTCACCGGCCTTCGCGTGCCGGAACCAGACCCGGTCCCCCACCGCGAGTTCCGCGGCACTGCCGCCGGTGACCGGCGTCTGCACCTCGCCGGCGCCCTCGTTGCGCAGCAGCTTCAGCCCGCGCGGCCACACCGGTGCGGGTACCCGGGTCTTGCCGGCGGGTCCGGAGGCGATGTAGCCGCCACCGAACAGCGTGGTGATCCGCGGCGTCGGTTTGCGCACCGCCGGCAGCGCGAAGAACATCGCCGGGCGCGGGGTGAACGCCCGGTAGCGGTCGAACAGCGTCGGTACGTACAGGCCCGAGCCCGCGGTCACCTCGGTGACGACGGAATCGGCGGCGCTGACCTCGAGCGAACCGGTGCCGCCGCTGTTGACGATCTGCAGCGGGCCCACCTCCGCGGCCACGGCGTCCACGACCGCTGTTCGCCGCGTGGACAATTCGGCGGCGGAAGCCTTCTTGACCATCCGCACCGCGAAGCTGGTGTCGGGCAGTCCCGCGATCTGCGCCTCGTAGAACATCACCCCGACCACCGCGAAGCCCCGCTCGGTCGCGAGCCGCGCCAGCCGGGCCACGGCGGCGGGCTCGCGCAGCGGCGACCGCCGGACCCCGAGGTGGGCGGGCCCGAGCCGCAGCGACGCGTCGACGTCCAGGCAGATCCGCGGTCGCACACGATCGGTTCCGATCGCGGCCCGCGCCGCGTCCAGCTGCGCAACGTCGTCGACCATCAGCGTGATCCGCTCGACGGCGGTGGGATCGGAACCGAGTTCGGCCAGCGCCGCCCGGTCCACCGTGGGATACCCCATCAGGACGTCCCGGGCCCCGGCGCGGGCCAGCCACAGCGCCTCCCGCAGCGAGTACGACATGATTCCGCGGAATCCGCCGGCGGCCGTGAGTCCCGAGCCGAGCGCGATCTCGAGTACCGCCCGACAGCGCACCGACTTGCTGGCCACTCGTACCGGCGTACCCTCCGCGCGTCGGACGAGGTCGGCTGCATTGGCGTGCAGCGTCGGAAGATCCAGCGCCGCCAGCGGCGGGTCGAGGTGGACCGTGGCAGCGGTGAGTCGGTCGATCGAGGCAGTCACATCAGTTCCGTTCGTCAGTCCGAGGCCGGCGTCCGGATCAGTCGATCACTCTCCTGAACGATTGTCCAGGTCCGCTTCGACCGCCTTGCTCGCGACGATCCGCACGAGGTCGTCGAGTTCGGTGAGGATCGCGTCGCTGTCCCGGTCGACGAGCCAGCGCAGCACGATGCCGTCCAGTACGGCCAGCGCGAATCGCGCGACGGCCTCCACCGGCTCCGTCCACGTGCACCCCGTCCGGCGCGCACTTTCCTCGAGGAACACCGTGGCCTCGGCGTCCATGGTCCGGTACTGGTCGTCGGCGACGCTCCCGGCGAGCGGGGCACCGGCCGCCCGATGACGCAGCGCGTACGCCGTGATCTCGTAGGTGAGCAGCTGCCGGTCCGCGGTGGCCTCGATGAGCGGCCACATGCCGGTCAGTCCGGTGTGCAGGACCTCCCGCAGATCGCGCAGCCCGCTCAGTTCCTGACCGCCCCACACCGACGCGAACGACTCCCGCATGCCCTCACTGAGCTGCAGCACCAGGCTCTCGGCCATGGCCGCGACCAAGGCCTCCTTGCTCTCGAAGCAGTAGTGCACCACGCCGAGCGAAACGCCCGCCTCCTCCGCGACCGCGCGGATCGTCACGGCAGCGATTCCGCCACGTTCAGCGATGGTCAGCGCAGCTTCCACGAGCTGGGCGCGGCGCTCTTCCGCCGGGAGCCGATTCAACATCCCCCGATCGTAGAACCCGAGGCCACGATTGCGTGTTTCATTTGCCTGGACGAGCGTCCAGGTGAATAGTTGCCGGAATGGCACAGGACACGTGGCGTAACTGGGCGGGGACCCACTCGTCGACACCGCACCGATTCGACACTCCGCGGACGGTGGCCGAGTTGAGCGCGCTGGTCGCCCGCGCGACCGAACTGGGGTTGCACGTCAAGGCCGTGGGAGCGGGGCACTCCTTCACGGGGGCCGCCGTCACCGACGGTGTGCTGGTGAGTCTGGACAACATCGCCGGGATCGAGTCGGTCCGCACCACGCCGGAGGGCCCGGTCGCGACGGTGCTGGCGGGCACCCGGCTGCGCAGCCTGAACGAGCAGCTCTGGAGCCGCGGCCTCGCGATGATCAACCTGGGCGACATCGACGTGCAGTCCATCGCGGGGGCGCTGTCGACCGGAACCCACGGAACCGGCGCCCGCTTCGGCGGACTGGCGACGCTCATCCGTGGACTGCAGATCGTGCTCGCCGACGGCTCGGTCGTCGACTGCTCCGAGACCGAGAATCCCGACCTCTACCAGGCCGCGCGGATCGGCCTCGGCGCGCTCGGCATCATCTCCAAGCTCGACCTGGCCGTCCAGCCCGCGTACGCGATGCGCGCCGTCGAGGGCCCGGCCCGGCTCGACGAGACCCTCGACGGCCTCGAACACGACCTCGCGAACGTCGACCACTTCGAGTTCTACTGGTTCCCGCACACCAACCGCGTACTCACCAAGCGCAACACCCGACTTCCCGGCGACACCCCGCTGCGCCCCCTGGGCCGCGCGCGCGGATTCGTGGACGACGAGCTGATGTCGAACACCCTCTTCGAGGGGATCAACCGGCTGACGACCACGTTCCCGGGTGCCATTCCCCAGATCAACCAGCTGTCGGCGCGAGCGCTGTCTGCCCGCGAGTTCACCGACCGCAGCTACCGGGTGTTCGCGTCACCGCGACGCGTCCGCTTCCGCGAGATGGAGTACGCGGTGCCGCAGGCGGCCGTGAAGGACGTCCTGCGCGACATCGGGTCGTGGCTCGACCGTTCGGGCTGCCGAATCGCCTTCCCCGTCGAGGTGCGGTTCGCGCCCGCCGACGACGTGTGGCTGTCCACCGCGAACGGCCGCGACAGCGCGTACGTCGCGGTACACCAGTACCACCGCCGGGACCACCGCGAGTACTTCGCCGCGGTCGAGGCCATCGCCCGCGCCGTCGACGGACGCCCGCACTGGGGCAAGATGCACGGCCGCGCCGCGGCCGATCTGCGGCCCACGTACGCACGGTTCGACGACTTCTGCGCCGTCCGCGACAAGTACGACCCGGCACGGACTTTCGACAACGACTACCTCCGGACGGTTCTCGCCTGACGACGACTCGGGTCGGCCCGGACGCCAATCCGCCCGAATACCGGTCGGCGCGTCGCTACTGTGAGCGACGTGCCGACCGGACCCGATTTCCCGCATCTCGACCGGCGGACGTTCCTGCGCGTCGGTGCGCTCGGGATGACGGCCGCCGCGGCGGCGTTGGCCGCGGGATGCGGTGACGGCCCGCGTGATCCGGGCGTGCCCCCGCTCCCCGGTGGGAACGCCGTCGCCGACGACGCCGCTACGTGGCGCGTACGCGGCAACCCACTGCCCGCGCCCGCCGGACCGGCGCCCGACCTGACCGTCGCCGTCACCGACCTGCTGGCGGTCGAGGGGCAGCGCATCGGAGCCGGAAACCCGGCATGGCTCGGACAGGCCGCGGCCGAGACTGCCACGGCCGAGTCGCTCGACCGGCTCCTCGCCGGCGGCGCCGTCATGGCCGGTATCGCGCAGACCACCGACTTCGGATTCGGGCACTCCGGCGTGAACGCGGCATACGGCACCCCACCCAATCCCGCGGCGCCCGGACGGGTGCCGGGCGGATCGACGTCCGGAGCTGCGACCGCGGTGGCCCGAGGAATCGCGAAGGCAGGCATCGGTCCGGACACCACCGGATCCGTGCGCATCCCGGCGGCGTACCAGGGGCTGTACGGGTTCGGGCCCACGCTCGGCGCGGTGTCGACTGCGGGGATGCTGCCGCTGTCGCGGACATTCGACACGCTGGGATGGCTCGCTGCCGACGCGGCGACCGTCGCGGCCGTCGGCGACCTGCTGTTACCGCGGACCGGGAACGTCGACTTCGACGCCGCTGTCACGTCCCCGGGACTGAACGCCGTCGCGGACCACCGCGTGCAACCGGCGATCCGGGACGCGCACGCGCAGTGGCGCCGCTCCGCGCTGCCGACCCTGACCGACGAGGACTTCGACATCGCGGCGCTACCGGACTGGTACGACGCGGTGGTGGCGGTGCAGGGCTACGAGGCCTGGCAGCAGCACGGCGGCTGGGTGTCGACGGCGACCGGGACCGTCGGAGACGAGGCGCGGGCGAACTTCCTTGCCGCGTCGAGGGTCTCGGAGGCGACGTACCTGCGCAGCGTGGACGAGGTGCGCACCGCCGGCGAGGAGGTGCGCCGGTTCCTGGGCTCGCGGGTCCTCCTGCTGCCCACCACCGGGTCGCCGGCGCCGTCGCGGGCCGACGACCCCGCCGACATCCGCCTCGCGGCGCTGCTGCGCACGACCGGTCTTCTCACGACGGTCGCGTCCATCGCAGGCCTGCCCACCGCCACGGTTCCGGTACGGACGGCCGACGGGGCGCCGGTGGGGCTGTCACTGGTGGGCCCGGCCGGACGGGACCGGGACGTCCTGGCGCTCGCCGAGCGCGTTGCGGGCACCGGTGTCGTCGCCCGGGCGTGAGTGAGGTCGGACACACATCGTCCGCAAAAATCGTCTACCTGATTAAACTCGATCATTACCTGAGGAGAGAGTGAGGCGACATGCGTGACGCAGTAATCGTCGAGGCAGTCCGTACCCCCATCGGCAAGCGCAAGGGCTCCCTTGCCGACGTACACGCAGTGGAGCTGTCCGCTCACGTGCTGCGCACGATCGCCCAGCGCACCGGCATCGACCCCGCGATCGTCGACGACGTCTACTGGGGCAACGTCAACAGCGTGGGCATGCAGACCGGCAACATCGGCCGAATGGCCGTGCTCGGCGCCGGCTGGCCCGAGTCCGTGCCCGGGCTGACGGTCGACCGCCAGTGCGGCTCGTCGCAGCAGACCATCTCGATGGCCGCCGCGTCGGTCATCTCCGGACAGGCCGACATCATCGTCGCCGGCGGTGTGGAGATGATGACCTCCGTGCCACTGGGCTCGTCGAACGTGCCGGGCACCGGCGACTCGGCCGGCCCCGCCCGCGACCGCTATGCCGCCCAGCTCGACGCGCCCGGCTTCAACGGCCGGTTCAACCAGGGCGTGGGCGCCGAACTGATCGCGCAGCAGTGGAACATCTCCCGCGCACAGCTCGACGAGTACTCGGTGGCGTCGCACGAGCGCGCCGCCGCCGCCCAGGACGCGGGCGCCTTCGACGCCGAGATCGCCCCGTTCACTCTCGCGGACGGCACCGTCTTCGCGGCCGACGAGGGCATCCGTCGCGGGTCCACCACCGAGAAGCTGGGTCAGCTGAAGTCGCCGTTCCTCGAGGACGGCGTCATCACCGCCGGCAGCGCATCGCAGATCTCCGACGGCGCCGCCGCCGTCCTGGTGATGACCTCGGAGAAGGCGAAGTCTCTGGGCCTGACGCCGCTGGCCCGCATCCACACCGCCGTCGTCGCCGGCGACGACCCGGTCAAGATGCTCACGGGTCCGATCCCGGCGACCGCCCTGGCGCTGAAGAAGTCCGGGCTGTCGCTCGACGACATCGACACCTTCGAGGTCAACGAGGCCTTCGCGTCGGTGCCGCTGGCGTGGCAGCTCGAGACCGGCGCGGCGGCGGACAAGCTCAACCCGCTCGGCGGCGCGATCGCACTGGGCCACCCGCTCGGCGGTTCGGGCGCGCGCCTGGCGGCCACGCTGGTCCACCACCTGCAGCGCACCGGCGGTCGTTACGGTCTGCAGACGATGTGTGAGGGCGGCGGCACCGCGAACGCCACCATCTACGAGCGCATCTGACCCTCACCCCCGCCGCAGTGGAGGCGGCCGTCCCGGAGCCGGGGCGGCCGCCTTCGCGTTCGGCGCCGCATCACTCGAGCTCGGCGACGGCATCCTCCGCATCGGAGACCCGCCGCTGCGCCTCGACGACCGCGTCACGGGCCGCCGACACCGAGCGGGACGCCGAGGTCTCTGAGCGGCCCAGGAATTCGGCCCTTTCCCCGAGGTGGGCGAGCTGGGCTCGCAGGTCCTCGATGCGCTCGGCCACCTCCCCGGCCTCGGCACGCACGGCTTCCAGTTTCTCCTCCGCATCCGACAGTTCCGCGGCGGCGGTGCGGGCCGCCGCACGCGCGGCATCCAACTCGGCTGCCGCCCGCTCGCGCTTCTTCGCGCGCGTGCGGTTGCGCGCTTCGGCAGACGTGCGCGGCGCGGCGGCGGACGTCCGTCCCCCGCTCGACCCGCCGGCAGCGACGGATTCCAGCCCCACCGGCCCGAAGCCGCTGTAGCTGGCCGCGGTCAGCAGGCGACCGCGCCGCACCACCTCGGCGAGCTCGGGATCCGCCATCGCGGCGTGCAGCGTCTGCGACACCTCGCGCAGCGCGTTCTCGTTGAGCTCCCGGCCGCGCGCACGCGCCAAGCCCTGAGCCCGTGCGGCGAGCGCGCGCACCAACTGCTGTCGCTGCTGGGTGAGCTCCCGCAGCGTGTCCGCGTCCAGGCGCCGCTGCGCGCGCTGCAGAGCATCGCCCAGCGAGAGCACCGAATCGACCTCGTCCGAGCGTTCCGCGGACAGCAGGTTCACCGCCCACCCCACGACGGTCGGCTTCTTGAACGCCGCAATCCGTTTCGCGGCGTCCCGGTCCCCGCCTTTACGCGCCTGCTGCACGCGTTCGGTACGGGCCGCCACGAACTCCGACGGATCCAGCCGATACAGCTCGTCGGCCACAGCGTCCACGTCCACCCCCCGATCCTGACACCGAAAGCGGGTCCCGGCCGTGCTTCCGCCGGGAAGTTCGCCAAGGGAACTTATCTGCCGTGCACGACATAGATTTTGTAGTAGCGTGAATGACGACAACATCGCTTGCGTGCGACAGACTCGATCATCGAGCGCGGCCCCACCGGCCGCACGCGCCGGCGAGTTCGCCGAGAGGAAGAAAGGAACAGACCATGACGAACTTCACCGTCCCCGGCCTGACCGTCGACCAGGGTTCGAAGGTCGCGGCCGCCCTCCAGAATCGGCTCAGCGCCTACAACGACCTGCACCTGACCCTCAAGCACATCCACTGGAACGTGGTGGGCCCCAACTTCATCGGTGTCCACGAGATGATCGACCCGCAGGTCGAGCTGGTCCGCGGTTTCGCCGATGCCGTCGCCGAGCGCATCGCCGCCCTGGGCGCCTCCCCCAAGGGGACGCCGGGCGCGATCGAGAAGGACCGCAGCTGGGACGACTACTCCGTGGGCCGCGACAGCGCCCAGGCTCACCTGGCCGCGCTCGACGTCGTCTACACCGGGCTGATCGAGGACAACCGCAAGGCGATCACCGAGGCCGGCGAGGTGGACCCGATCACCGAGGACATGCTGATCGGCCAGACTGCCGAGCTGGAGAAGTTCCAGTGGTTCGTCCGTGCCCACCTGGAGAATTCGGGCGGACGCCTGGCCAACGAGGGCGAGTCCACCGAGAAGAGCGCGGCGGCAGCAGCACGCTGACCCCGTGATCGTGGTCCGGATGTCGTCGGGGCGTCCGGATCACCGGCCTCGCCTCCCCGTCGCGCCCCTACGTGAAAGGACCGCTCATGCTTTCTCTCGGAATCATCGGTTGGATCATCATCGGCGGTCTCGCCGGCTGGATCGGCAGCAAGGTCATGAAGACCGACGAGCAGATGGGGATCATCCTCAACATCGTCGTCGGCGTTGTCGGCGGTCTCATCGGCGGCTTCATCCTCAGCGCATTTCTCGACGTCGAGGGAGGCGGGCTGATCTTCAGCTTCCTCACCTGCTTGTTCGGCGCCATCATCCTGCTCTTCCTGGTCAAGCTCGTCACCGGGCGACGCTGAACCCTGCCCCACGGCACGAGTGCCCGGCACCCTTCGGGGGTGCCGGGCACTTTCGTGTGGGACGGCCGCGGGTGGGACCGCGCGACGCCGGTCAGCCCCCCAGCAACTCCGCCTTGCGCGCCGGCGAGGCGAACGACGCCTCGATCGAGTTGCGCGCGAGCAGTTCGACCTCGTCGTCGGTGAGCGCCAGACGCTCGCGCAACTGCGCGAAGTTCTCGCCCACATCTCCACCGAAGTAGGCCGGGTCGTCCGAATTCACGGTGACCCGCAGACCGGCCTGCAACATCGTCCGGAGCGGGTGGTCGGCGATCGAGTCCACCACGCGGAGACGAACGTTCGACAGCGGGCACACCGTCAACGGGATCTCCTCGTCGACCAACCGTTCGACGAGCGCGGGATCCTCGAGGCAGCGCACCCCGTGATCGATACGCTCGGCGCCCAGCAGGTCGAGTGCCTGCCAGATGTATTCGGGAGGCCCCTCCTCGCCCGCATGCGCGACGACGTGCAGCCCCTCCGCCCGGGCCCGGGCGAAGACGTCCTCGAACAGCGTCGGCGGGTAGCCGACCTCGGCGGAGTCCAAGCCGACGCCGATGACGGGGGCGCGCAGACGGAGGATCTCGGCGAGTACCTCCTCGGCGTCGTGCACCGGCTGGTCCCGCAGAAAGGACGCGATCAGTCCGCTGCTGATGTCGAACTCCCGCTCACTCGCGGCGAGTGCGTCGAAGATCCCGTCGAGCACCACCTGCAGCGGAACCCCCCGGGAGACGTGCGCCTGCGGGTCGAAGAAGATCTCCGCGTGTCGCACCCCGGCGGCCGACGCGCGACGCAGGTAGTCGCGGGTGAGGTCGGCGAAGTCCTCCGCGGTCCGCAGCACCGCCATGTTCGCGTAGTACAGGTCGAGAAACGACTGCAGATCCGTGAACTCGTAACGGGATTCGAGATCCGCCAGATCGGTGTACGGCAGATGCATGCGATTGCGCTCGGCCAACGCGAAGATCAGTTCCGGACCGAGGGCGCCCTCGATGTGCATGTGCAGTTCGGCAAACGGCGTCGCCATTCTCGTCAACGTCCCTTCCACACCGGTGCGCGCTTCTCCGCGAAGGCGGTGGCGCCCTCGCGTGCGTCCTCGGAGCCGAACACCGGTGCGATGACCTCGAGCTGCCGCGCGAACGCCTCGTCCGCCGACCATTCGGCCGAACGGACGATCACTTCCTTCGTCTTCGCCACCGCCAGCGGGCCGTTCGCCGTGATGCGCTCCGCCAGCGCGAGCGCCCCCTCGAGCGCGCCGCCCGGTTCGGTGACGGTGTTGACGAACCCGTACGCCGCGGCCTCCTCGGCGGTGAAGGCGTCGCCGGTCAGCGCGTATTCCATCGCCTTCTGCGGCGGAATCCGTCGGGGCAGGCGCAGCAGGCCGCCCGCGCCCGCCACCAGCCCGCGCTTGACCTCGGGGATCCCGAACTTGGCCGTACGTGACGCCACCACCAGATCCGTGGCGAGGACCAGCTCGGTACCGCCCGCCAGCGCGTAGCCCTCCACCGCGGCGATGATGGGTTTGCGCGGCGGGGCCTCGGTGAAGCCGAGTCCCTTACCCGGAGCCACGATGTTCTCACCGGCCACGAACGCCTTGAGATCCATCCCCGCACAGAAGTTTCCACCCGCACCGGTGAGGATCGCGAGCGAGAGACCGTCGTCGGCGTCGAGCTCGTCGACCGCCGCCGCCAGACCCCTGCTGACCGCACCGTTGATCGCGTTGCGCGCGTCGGGGCGGTTGATCGTGATCACCAGGATCCGATCGCGGCGCTCGAGCAGAACCTCATCCGACATCGACACTTCCCTTCGTCGTGGAGCAGGATACTTCCAGCCGCGCCCGCACCGATCGCCGGTCGACACGTCCCGTTGCGGTACGCGGGAGGGCGGCGACGGCCGCGCACAGCCGTGGGGGCACCCGGTGCCCGAGCGGCGCGTCGAGATGCGCGCGCACGGCGTCGATCGTGAGATCGACCCCCGGTTCCGGCACCACTGCCAGCCCGAGGTCCGGGCCGCGCGGCGTCATCACACCGACCACGACGGACTCGGCCACGCCGGGATGAGCGAGCAGCGCGTCCTCGATCTCGCGGCTGTAGACGACACCGCGGGGGATCTCGATGGCGTCGGCCGCCCGGCCGACGAACCGAACCTCCCCCGCCGGCCCGATCCGCACGACGTCCCCGGTGTGGAGCCAGCCGCCCGCGACCGTGCGGGCCGTCGTCTCGGGATCGCCCCAGTACCCCCGCATCACGCTCGGACCCCGGCACCACAGCTCCCCGACGTCGGGCGCAGGACCTGCGACCGCGAATTCCATTCCGGCGTGCGCAGATTCGCCGGGACCTTCCGATCCTCCGGAGCGCAGGACCAGTCCGGCGCCGCCGGTCTCGGTCATCGCCCACCCCGAGACGACCTCCGCGGCGGGAAATCGCTCGCGCAACCGCGTCAGCGTGGTGGCGGAGACCGGTTCGTCGTCGAGCGCGAGGACTCGCAGCGACCCGCCGCCGGCGCCCGACGCGCGCGCGAGCCGGCGCAGCAGCGGCGCGGACACCGAGAGGCGCTCCACTCGTTCGACGTCGAGCGCCCGCAGCAGGCCCGCACCGTCGCACGCGGACGTGAGGACGACCGTCCCACCCGCGACCAACGTCGGCAGGAGGTGCGCCACGCACGCCGTGGCCGAACTCAGCGGCAGCGCCACCGCGTGCCGCACACCGGCCACGGCCGGATCGGCGCCGGACCGGATCACCCCCTCCACCGTGGACAGCACGTTCTCGTGGCTCAGCACCACGCCCTTGGGCACGCCCGTGGTCCCGCCCGTGTAGAAGAGCAGCGCCGAATCGTCCGGCGCCGCACCGTCGTCCATGAACGGCCGCCCGGCCGGCAGCTCACCGTCCAGCAGCAGGAGGCTTCCGCTGTCGGCCAGGATGCGCCGGACCTGCGCGGCGCCGTGGCCCGGATGGATCGGCACCGGCACCCCACCGGCCAGCAACACGCCGAGGAACGCTTGCACCCAGCGGACGCCGTTCGGCATCCGGATCGCGACCCGGTCGCCGATCCCGACGCCCTGCTCGAGCAGGCCCCCGGCCACCCGCGACGCCGACGTCCACAGCCGGCCGTACGTCAGCCGCGGGCCGCCGTCGACCTCGACGACCGCCTCGCGGGTCGAGTACCGGTGCGCGGTGACGTCCAGCAGCTCGGTCAGGCACGGGGTGAGGCCGGTGTGGTGCAGCAGGCCGTCGGCGCGTCGCACCATGCGACCGTCGTTCGACTGAGACGACGGGTCTGCCGTCGACGGGTACGCGAGCAGTGACGCCACAGCCACCTCCACCGGGTCGGGTTGGCCCCGACTATATGACCCCGGTCACAGCGCCGCCGTACGAACCGAGCGGTCCGGTCGAGCTAGCTGCCGGTGTACGTGGCGTGGCCGGGGCCCACCTCGAGGAAGCTGCGTACCGCGCCGCGCAGGTCGGAGGTGCCGAACAGCGCGCCCGACACCTCCGCGGTGACCGAATCCGCGTGCGCCACACCGCCCGACCGCCACGCCGCCACGATCTGCTTGGTGGCGGCGTGGGCCCGCGTGGGGCCGTCCGCGAGCCGCGCGACGAGGGCCCGGGCAGCGGTGTCGACGTCGTCGGACACGATGTTCACGACGCCCCAGTCGCGGAGCGTCACGGCGTCGTAGAGGTCGGCGGTCATCACCAGTTCCCGAGCGCGTCCCGAGCCCGCCCGTTCCGCGAGCCGCTGCGGGCCGCCCATCGACGGCGTCAACCCGACGACCGTCTCGACCAGCCCGAACCGGGCGTCGGGGGCGGCGACCAGGAGGTCGCACGCGAGCGCGATCTCGAACGCCGCGGTCAGCGTCAACCCGTGGGCGGCGAACACCACGGGGCACGGCAACGCCTCGAGCGGATGACAGATCCGCGCGAACAGCGACTGCCACAGTTCGGCTCCCTGCTCCGGGGTGAGGCCGTCGAACACGTGGACGTCGACACCACCCGAGACCACCCTGCCCTCGGCCCGCAGCAACACCGCGCGGGGCGGGTGCGCGGTCAATGCGGCGATGTCCGCGATGACGGCGTCGAACATGGCGCGGTCGAACAGGTTGAGCGGCCCGTGATCGAGCGTGAGAATCGCGATCTCGGCATCCGCGTCGGTGGTGACCCGTTCGAGGCGTGTGGGGCTCGCCGGCCCGGAGGACTCTGCTGCCATGGCCACAGCGTGCCACAGCCGGTGCCGCACCCGAGGCCGACGCGCGAGGCGACTCGGGCGTTAGGTTACTGGGGAGTACGCCCGAATCGGGCGAGTGAAGCGACACCGGAGGTAGGGATGAAGCGCACCCTGTACGGCCCTGACCACGAGGCGTTCCGCGAATCCGTTCGCGAGTTCGTGGGCCGCCACATCATGCCGCGCCAGGCGAAGATGATCGAGCAGCGGTACATCGACCGGGAGGTGTGGCTCGAGGCCGGGCGGAACGGATTCCTGGGGCTCGAGGTTCCGGAGGAGTACGGCGGCAGCGAGGCCGGTGACTACCGCTTCAACGCGGTGCTCGGCGAGGAACTCGCGCGCGCAGGCGCATCATTCTCGTCGTCCTTCGGCATCCACTACGACATCGTCGCGCCGTACCTGGTCAAGCTCACCACCGACGAGCAGAAGCGACGCTGGCTGCCCCGGTTCTGCACCGGCGAGATGGTGACCGCGATCGGCATGACCGAGCCGTCGGGAGGCTCCGACCTCGCCGCCCTCAAGACCACCGCGGTGCGCGACGGGGACGACTGGATCATCAACGGCTCCAAGACCTTCATCACCAACGGGTACGGGGCCGACCTCGTCGTCGTCGCGGCCCGCACGAGTCCGGAGAAGAAGGCCCGCGGCATCACGCTGTTCGCCGTCGAGGCCGGGACCGAGGGCTTCGAACGTGGGCGCAAGCTCGACAAGGTGGGCCAGCCCGAATCGGACACCGCGGAGTTGTTCTTCGACAACGTCCGGGTGCCCGCGACCGACATGATCGGTGAGCTCGACGGCGGCTTCATCCACATGATGCAGCTGCTGCCGCAGGAGCGGATCGGCGCCGCCGTCGCCAACCTCGCGCACGCCCGCCCGATCCTCGAGGACACGCTCGACTACGCGAAGGAGCGCAAGGCGTTCGGGCAGCCGATCGGGCAGATGCAGTGGAACAAGTTCCTGCTCGCCGAGCTGGTCACCAAGCTCGATGTCGCGCAGGCCTACGTCGACAACTGCGTCGCCGCGCACGACAGCGGTGAGCTCACCGCGATCGACGCCGCGAAGGCCAAGTGGTGGAGCGCGCAGATCCAGAACGAGATCCTCGACCACTGCGTCCAGCTGCACGGTGGCTACGGCTTCATGAAGGAGTACCGCGCGGCCCGCGCATGGATGGACGCGCGCGTCACGAAGATCTGGGCCGGCTCGAACGAGATCATGAAGGAACTGATCGGACGCGATCTGGGCCTCTGACGTCGCCCGCGGCCGGGACGGTCGCCGAGCCCAGGATCTCGGCGATCGCCCGGCCGAACCGGTCCGGGTGGCCGATCAGCCAGCCGTGGCAGCCGGCGACCCGGTGCACGCGGGGGTCGCCGAGCGCGTCGCGCAGCGACTCGAAGCTGGCCCGCGGAATGAACGTGTCGCCGCGGCTCCACAGCAGGGTGGTCGGGGTGCCACGGGCGACGATCCGCGCCGCCTCCGTCCGCAGGTCCGCCGAGCGTGCCAGCACCCCGATCCGCCACAGCGCGGCCGGATCGCGCAGCACGTTGCGCACCCCGTCGCCCGCGATCGAGGCGAGCGCCGACACCGGCGTCCCGGTCAGGACGGTGTCCACGACCGCGGCGGCGCCCCAGCGCCACAACGGCCGGTGCCGGATCTCGCGGACCGTGCCGCTCGGCGCCCACGCGCCGCCGCCGACGGAGTTGACGAGCACCAGGTCCGAGACGCGGTCCTCCAGCGCGTGGGCCGCGGCGAGGGCGACCCCGCCACCGAACGAATGCCCGACCACGGTGACGGGTTCGTCGAGTCGGGCGGCGTCCAGGAACCGTCCGACCCAGTCGCCGTAACCGCTGAATCCGTGAGTGGCCGCGGGCAGGCCGCCCGTGCCGGCGAAACCCGGCAGCGCGGGGGCGTAGACCCGCGTTCCGGTCGCGGCGAGGCGATCGATCGCGCGCCCGTAGGTGCCCGGGGTGAGACCGAAGCCGTGCAGGAACAGGACCGGTCGCCCGCCTCCGGTCACCCGGTACGGCACCGCTCGCCCGTCCACCACGGCTTCCCGCCACGACGGAGTGGCGGCGGCAGCCGAGTCGAGCGTCGGGTGGTCCTGCGGCTGGGGGCGCATCGGGATACCTCGCGTTCTGCAGTCGGGACGTGACCGACCACAGCATCACCGCCCGCGCGCGCCGCGCACGACGGTAGATCTACCTGTTCCGTATACGTGTTCGGGACGGGGCGGCGTCCCCGGCGACGCCTCGTGCCGACGTCCCGGACGACGCCTCGCCCCAGGTCAGGACGATGCCTCGTCCCGCTGTTCGGCCACCCAGGCCGCGATCTGCGTACGCGACCCGAACCCGAGCTTGGACAGAATCCGCTCGACGTGGCCCTCCGCGGTCCGCTGCGAGATCACCAGCGTCTCCGCGATCTCCCGGTTCGTCAGCCCCCGCGCCACCAGGTCCGCCACCTGGCGCTCGCGCCGCGTGAGCGCGGGCGGCTCCCCGGTCGGCACCACGATGCGCATCGGTGCGGTGGGCGCCTCCATCTCGGCACGAGGAATCCCGACGCCCTCGCCGCGACCGAGCGCGAACTCGACCGCCTCCGGGAACTCCAGCGTCGCGCCCTTGGCGAACGCCACCTCGAATCCACGGTCCCCGAGAATCGAGCGGCACAGCCGGCGGCACTCCTCGTGGTAGCCGAGCATCGTCGGGATGAGCACCGGCGGCACCCCCATCGTCTGCCGCATGGCCTCCGCGGCACCGGACAGGATCGCCGCCCGCTCGCCGCGCCGGGAAGCCGCCTCACCCCACGCCAGCGACTCCAGGCACCCGGCCCCCGCGAAGTGGTCGTCGACCAGGCGGGTCAACTGCAGCGCCTCGACGAACAGCTCCGCGGCCCGCGCGCGGTCGCCGCGCCGCCACAACGTCAGCGACAGCAGATACATCGCGCGCGCCCGGTACTCGCTCTCCCCCCGGGCCTCGGTGACGCCCAGAACCTCCTCGTGACACGCCTGTGCCGACGCGATGTCTCCCGCCATCCCCGCCGCCAGACCCAGCGCCTGCAACGCCCAGATCGACCACTGCGGATTCGACGCCTCCCGCAGGGGCCCCACCGCGCGCGAGAGCAACTCCATCGCCACCCCGAGGTCGCCGCGGTAGAGCGCCTGCCGACCGGTCGCCTGCACTGCCAGCGCGGCGACGACCGGATCGCCCAGCACGTCGGCGAGGCGCGTCGCTCGCGCGACGAGGTCGGCGCCGGCCGCGAAGTCCTGCTGCATGCCCGCCAGCTGGCTCGCCGCGCACAGTGCCGCGATCCGCGCCGCGCCGGGTTCCTCGTCGGAGGCCGCGAACATGCGCGAGAACCAGCGTCGCCCCTCGCCGAGCATGCCGCGACAGAACCAGAGCGGGAACTGGGCGTTCGCCAGTCGAATACCGGTCGCACCCTCGCGCGCCCCCGCCGCGCAGTACTCGAGCGCGTCCCGCAGATTCGCCGTCTCCCGCGTGAGCCGGGCGATCCACTCCACCTGACGCGGGCTGATCCACTCCCCCTCGGCACGTTCGGCCAGTCCCAGGAACCAGTCCCGGTGCAGCCGTCGGCACCGGTCCGTCTCCCCCGCCTCGTCCAACCGTTCGCGGCCGTAGTCCCGCAACGTCTCGAGCATCCCGTACCGCACCACCGAATCGGTCTTCTCGATCGTGAGGATCGACTTGTCGACCAACGACGCGACGAGATCGACCGCGCGGTCGGAACCCACGGCCTCGGCGCAGAGACCTTCGACGGCGTCGAGCTCGAATCCTCCCGAGAACACCGACAACCGGGTCCACAGCTGCTGCTCGTCGGGCGTGCACAGGTCGTAACTCCAGTCGACGCTCAGGCGCAACGTCTGCTGCCGTGACGGCGCCACGCGACTGCCGGCGGTGAGGAGGCGGAAGCGGTCGGTGAGGCGCTCGAGGATCTGGTCGAGCGAGAGTACCCGCACCCGTGCGGCGGCCAGCTCGATCGGCAACGGCAGGCCGTCGAGCCGATGGCAGATGCGCGCGATGACGGCCCGATTGCTTTCGGTGACAACGAAATCGGGGTACGCGGCGCGGGCCCGATCGACGAACAACGTCACCGACTCGTATCGCGGCAGAGCCTCGAGCGACGGCGGCGAGTCCGGATCCGGCACCGGCAGCGGCGGCACCCGCACGACCGCCTCACCGCCCACCCCGAGGGCCTCCCGGCTCGTCGCGAGGATCCGCACGCCCGGGCACTCGCGCAACACCGTGTCGACCAGCTTCGCCGCCGCGTGCACCAGGTGCTCGCAATTGTCGAGGACCAGCAGCAGTTCACGCCCCGCCAGATACTCGACCAGCAGCTCCATCGGCGGAGTCGTCGCGTGGTCGTGCAACCCGAACACCGCGGCGACCGCGTCCGGCACCAATTCGGGGTCGTGCAGCTCGGCGAGTTCGGCGAGCCACGCCCCGTCCCGGAAGTCGCGCCGCAGGTCCCCCGCCACCTGCAGCGCCAGACGGGTCTTCCCCACACCACCGACCCCGGTCAGCGTCACCAGCCGCGACTGCGCAAGCAATCGCTTGGTGGCGGTGGATTCGCGTCGTCGCCCGACGAACGTCGTCAGCGGCGAGGGAAAGTTCCCGCCGGCGCTCCGTGCGGTAGGCGACATCGACCGTCACACTCCCTCGCGTTCCAGCTGATTCGACGGTACGCCTCGGCACCTCGGCGACGACGTCCGATCGTGGTCCACCCGCTGTGCACCGGCGACCCCCGCACTACCGTTGACGATGTGGACGGCCATCAGATCGACATCATCCGGCTGGCGTGGGCGCGAGAGCTCGGCCTGCCGGACCGTGCCTTCGACGACTCCGGAGTGCGTCACGTCCGGATCGACGACGACGCCGACCGGATCCGGTTCGTGACTCTGGCCGGCTCGACCGCGCTGGTGGGCCCCGCCTGGGCAGTCGACCGCGCCGAGGACCGGTCCGACAACGACCTCGCCCGGTCCGGCGGGCTGCTGGCGCTCGCCAAGGACCACTCCGGCCGGTGTTCGGGACCCGTCGCACTGGCCTGGGCGGCGGATTTCGGCAAGAGCGTCGCCGTCGAGCAGCCGCTGGTCTCACACGACCTCGAGCACGTCCGTGCGCTCGAGTCCGCCTGCCCGCCCGACGATGTCGCCGAGGCCGCACTGACCGACAAGGCCAACTGGTTCACGGTGCTCGACGATACCCATCGCCCGCTCGCATCCGCCGCCTTCCGGGAGTGGCAGGGCATCATCGCCGACATGGGCGCCCTGACGCTGCCGGACGCGCGCCGCCGCGGGTTCGGCGCCACCGCCGCCCGTCTGGCCACCAACGACGCGCTCGACGCCGGGCTGATTCCGCAGTGGCGCGCACACCGCGACAACGTCGCGTCGCGCCGCCTGGCGGCGCGCCTGGGATACGAGGAGCTCGGAACTGTCGTGTCGGTCGCGGTGACGGCCAGTACCGTGTGAGAGACGGCGACGGAGGGAGCTGATCGGCAATGAGCGACGACGGCGACGACACGACCACCGGCGACGGCAGCACGGCCGTCGGCGCGAAATTCGTGGCACCGGGCCAGGAGTTCTCCCGGGACATGAACTACATCCCCACGCGCATCACCGCCGACGGCCGCGACGGCTACCCCGTCGAGGCCGGCCGGTACCGGCTGATCGTCGCGCGCGCGTGCCCGTGGGCCAACCGCGCGATCATCGTGCGCCGCCTCCTCGGGCTCGAAGACGTTCTGTCCATGGGCATCTGCGGACCCACACACGACGAGCGCAGCTGGACCTTCGACCTCGATCCCGGCGGCGTCGACCCGGTGCTGAAGATTCCCCGCCTGCAGGACGCGTACTTCGCACGGTTCCCCGAATACCCGCGCGGGATCACCGTCCCCGCCATGGTGGAGATCGCGACCGGCCAGGTGGTCACCAACGACTTCGCGCAGATGACGCTGGACCTGTCGACCGAGTGGAAGGACTTCCACCGGGACGGCGCGCCGGATCTCTATCCCGAGGACCTGCGCAGCGAGATCGACGAGGTCGCCGAACTGGTGTTCCGGGACGTGAACAACGGCGTGTACCGGTGTGGTTTCGCGGGCTCACAGGAGTCGTACGACCGGGCGTACGACCGCCTGTTCGAGCGGCTGGACTGGCTCACCGAACGGCTCTCGACCCAGCGATTCCTGGTGGGCGACACCATCACCGAGGCCGACGTCCGGCTGTTCACGACGCTCGCTCGCTTCGACGCCGTGTACCACGGTCACTTCAAGTGCAACCGGAGCAAGCTGTCCGAGATGCCGGTGCTGTGGGACTACGCGCGGGATCTGTTCCAGACCCCCGGATTCGGCGACACGATCGACTTCACGCAGATCAAGCAGCACTACTACATCGTCCACAAGGACATCAATCCCACGCAGATCGTCCCCAAGGGGCCCGACCTGTCGCACTGGCTCGAACCGCACAACCGGGAACTGCTCGGTGGGCGGCCCTTCGGAGACGGCACGCCGCCCCCGCCTCCGCGCCCGGAAGAGGTTGTGCCGCTGTCGCACTGGGCCTCGACCCAGCGGGTCTGACGGTCATTCGCCGCGGTAGGTCCCGAAGCTCCAGAACACACCCTCGGGGTCGCGGCACGTGAAGCCACGGGAACCGAAGTCCTCGTCCTTCAGCCCCTGCACGACGTTCGCGCCCGCATCCACGGCCCGCCGGTACAGCCCGTCGGGATCGTCGGTGACCAGGTACACCGCCCCGGTTCCGGTCGGCAGGTCCGCGATGGCCGAATCCGGGCGTGCCGAACCGAGCATCACCCCGCCACCGCCGGGCCACGCGAGTTCCGCGTGATCGATACGCTCGCCCTCCCCGTGCACCGCCCGCTCCTCGAACCCGAACGCTTCGACGAGGAACACGATCGCCTCCCGCGCCTTCGCGTACCGGAGTGCGGGCCACACCGCGGTTGTGCCGGTCATCGTCGCTCACCTGCCTCGGCCGTCGTCGGTCTCACCAGCGTATCCGCGGACGCGGCCCCGGCACGGGGAATTCCGAGGCGGGAGGGCCGGTTTCCTATAGTCGAAGGTCGAGTGACCGAGTTGCCCGAATGCCCGGGGCCGGGAAACCGAGATGAGGACTGTCATGGCCGAGAAGC
Source organism: Rhodococcus sp. SGAir0479 (assembly GCF_005484805.1). Lineage (NCBI taxonomy): Bacteria > Bacillati > Actinomycetota > Actinomycetes > Mycobacteriales > Nocardiaceae > Rhodococcus > Rhodococcus sp. SGAir0479. The sequence continues at coordinate 693,221 of NZ_CP039432.1, read as the reverse complement.
AGGGGCGTATCGAATCGACCATCGTGTCCGTGCTGGACAACGCGAGCAGGCTGCAGGCCCCGGCCGTGGCCAAGTACGTGGAACGGGTGCGGCGCGCTCACCCGGACGAGACGCCCGCGCAGATCGTGGCCCGGCTCGAGAAGATGTTCCTGACGGCCGTCACCGGCAGCGGCAGCGCGGTGGGCGCGACCGCCGCCGTCCCCGCGGTCGGCACGATGGCCTCGGTGGCCGCGGTCGGCGCCGAGACCGCGTTCTTCCTCGAGTCGTCGGCGCTGCTGACACTGGCCATCGCTGCCGTACACGGGATCTCTCCCGACGATCACCAGCAGCGGCGTGCCCTGGTACTGGCGGTCGCCCTCGGTGAGTCGGGCATGGAGATCGTCGAACGCGCCACCGGCCTGACCGCCACCAACTGGGCCCGGCTCGTCACCGGCAGAATTCCGCCGCAGACGATGAAGGCGATGAACAGCTCGTTGATCCGCAAGTTCGTGACCAAGTACGCCGCGAAGCGCAGCGCCCTCATCCTCGGCAAACTGCTCCCCGCCGGCGTCGGCGCCGTCATCGGAGGCGCCGGAAACCGCGCGATCGGCCGCGGAGTCGTCGACAATGCACGAGAGGCGTTCGGTCCCGCGCCCGCGAAGTGGTCGGACCCGGCCGGAACGATCGGCCGGCGCAGCCGGCTCTACGTGGTGCCGGAACAGCCCGAGCCTCGCAACGAGTCACGCAGCGCCCGGTCCTGACACCCGGGCCGACGAGAGGACGCCGCCGTGCGCGCCGAAAGTCTCGAGGGGTTACACGTCCTGTCGACCGGACAGGGTGAGCGCACGGTCGTCCTCCTGCACGGCTACTCGGACCACGGCGGCACCTGGCAGAAGGTCCTGCCCACGCTGTCCGAGCGCTACCGGGTGCTGGTCGTCGACCTGCCGGGATTCGGTCTCAGCGCCGCCGCCCGATGGCAGGAGCCGCTCATCGACGGCTACGTCGAGGTGCTCAGTGCGCTCGTCGGCGACGAGGACGATCGGGTCAGCGTGATCGGGAACTCGCTCGGGGCGGTGACCGCCCTGGCCTGGGCGTCCGCGCGACCCGACCTGGTCGCCGACGTCGTGCTGTCCGACATGCCCGGGGTCACCCGTGTCCCCCGCTCCTGGACCCGCGGCACCCAGTTGCGGGTGGACCGGCTCACGCAGTTGCTCACGCGCCCACTTCCGGCCCGGTACCTGCAGCAGATGGTGGGGGCGTTGTACGCGGGCGCCGCACTGCGCCATCCGATGCGCGCCGGTGCCGGCGTCCGAGCCGGGTACGTCGAGCACTACGCCACGCGGCAACAGGTCGCCGCCCTGCTGACGATCGGGCGCATCGTGATCCGCGAGATCGCGGAACTCCCGATCCCCACGATGATCGACGAACTCGCCGTCCCGGCCCTGCTGTTGTGGGGCGCGAACGATCTGCTGACCCCGGCCCGCGCGGCACGCCGCATCACCGTCGGCGCGGACCGCCGGGTCGCCGTCATCCCGAACTGCGGTCATTGTCCACAGCTGGACTGTCCCAGCGAGTTCCTCGGCGAGGTCCTGCCGTTTCTCGCCCGGTGACCGCACCCTCCCGGTCGGTACAGTTGTAACCATGCCGGGGCAGGTTCGAGCATCGCTCACACGATTGGCCGCACTCTGCGCCCTCGTGTTCGGCATCCTGGCGATGCATCATGTGACCACGGGCACGCTGGGCGCGGCCGGTCCGGCGGTGTCGGCCCACCATCCGGCCGAGCAGGCCGCTCCCGGACCGTCGGCGGCCGCCGACGACGCTCCCGCCCCCGCGCACGGCCGCGATCACGCCGGCTTCCACATGTGTCTGGCGATCCTGCTGGCCGCGGCGTTGCTGGCCGTCACGGCGTGGCTACTGCTGCGCACGGCCCGCGGCGGCCCGGCGCGGCCGCGCCGACCGTCGGCTCGGGCCGGCGGCGTCGGACGCGCCCCACCCTTCGCCCGAACCACCTCGGTCTTCCTGTCCTCGCTGTGCATCCTGCGGGTGTGACAGGGCCACTGCGGCGCGGCCCCGAGCCGTTCCGGCCGCAGTCCGGTCCACGATCACCAGACAGAAAGTGCAGATTTCCATGAACACCAAGCGCATGCTCGTCGCCGTCGGTGCCGCAGCGGCCACCGTCACGCTCCTCGTCGGCTGCTCCGACGACGTCGACAACGACACGGGCACCACGACCACCGCGGTCACCACGTCCGCCGCGGCGTCCGGCACGAACGAGCAGGGCGGCGCCCACAACGACGCCGACGTGGCGTACGTCGAGATGATGATCCCGCACCACGAACAGGCGGTCGAGATGGCCGAACTGGTGCCCAGCCGCAGCGGAAATCCGGAGGTCGTCGCGCTCGCCCAGCAGATCGAGAAGGCGCAGGGCCCCGAGATCGAGCAGATGGAGGGGTGGCTGAAGGCGTGGGGCGTCCCGGAGCCCAGCGGCATCCCGACCCCCGGCAACGGCGAGACGACGGCGCAGGGGCACGAAGGCATGAATCACGGCGAGATGTCGAGCATGCCGGGGATGTCCGGCGGGCACGAAGGCATGATGACCGGCGAGCAGATGCAAGCCCTCGAGAACGCCAACGGCGCCGACTTCGATCGCATGTGGCTCGAGATGATGATCGAACATCACGAGGGTGCAGTGGCCAGCTCCGAGCAGATTCTCGACACCGGTGAGAGCGAGCAGGTGCGGCAGCTGGCGCAGCAGATCGTTGCAAGCCAGCAGGCCGAGATCACGCAGATGCAGGATCTGCTGAACAAGTAGTGGCACGGGCCGCGCATCCGGCGTCGTCGGCGCCGGATGCGCGGCCGCAACCTCGGGTGCATCGGGGGTCGGCGATGACGGAGCAACGACCGAGGGTGGCATCGGCGGGCGGGCCCGCGGTCGCCGTGCACGATCTGTCCAAGCGCTTCGGCGCCGTCCAGGCTGTGGCCCACCTGAGCTTCACCGCGCCGCGCGGCGCGATCACCGCACTCGTCGGTCCCGACGGCGCCGGCAAGACGACCACGCTGGAGATGCTGCTCGGGCGCGTCCGGCCGGACACCGGCTCCACGACGATCGGCGCGTCCCCGCTGCGCGCGCTCCCCGTACCCACGCGCGGCGTCGGCGCCGTGCTCGACACCCGCGGACCGCACCCGGTCCGCGGCGCGCTCGACAGCCTGCGGGTGTACGCCGCGGCCGCCGGCGTCCCGGACGAGCGGGCGCGGCACGCGCTGCGCCGGGTGGGACTGACCGACACCGCCCTCCGCGCTACCGGCACGTCGGTACCGCACCGGCGCCTCCGGTTGCGGCTCGCCACCGCGCTGCCGGCGGACCCCCTGATGCTGGTGCTCGACGAGCCGGCCGACGGTCTGGACACCGCGGGCATCGCGTGGCTGCGGCAGTTCCTCGTCGACTTCGTCCGCCCCGGCCGTACCGTGCTGATCGCGAGCCGCGGGCTTACCGAGCTCGCGCCGATCCTCGATCACGTCGTCGTCGTGGCACGGGGTGCGGTGGTCCACGAAGGCCCCCTGACGCAACTGCGAGCCGCCTGCCGAGATCGGATCTGCGTCGCCAGCTCCGACCCCTACGGACTCGCGACAGCCCTCGCGGCGGCCGGCATCGTCGACGTCCGCCGGTTGCCCGACGGGCGGGTGGCGGTCGCCGGCGCGGACGCTGCGGCCGTCGGCCGCGCCGCCGCGGCGTCCGGCGCCACCGTCTACGGCGCCGCCCACGAACACGTCGATCTCGCGCACGTGCTCCGGACGATGACGGAGGGACCGCGCCGGACCTGATGCGAAGCGGCCACGGTCCGGTATGTCGCCCGGCCGGACTACGGTTGATCGCGATGGCTACACAGGACACCGCGACGGCTACCCAGGACACACAGACGGAGGCCGACGGTCGCCCGGGCTGGATCAAGAGGCTCGCGGCGGAGTGCTGGACCCACCGCCGGACGGCGGTGGGAGCACTGGTGGTGACCGTGGTCGCCGCGGTCATCGACATCCTGTTCCCGCTGCTGACCAAGGTCGCGCTCGACGCGGCCTCGGCCGGGGAATCCACGGCCACGCGCGTCATCGCGGGGATCGCGATCGTCATCGCCGTGCTCGCGTGCGTGCGCTTCGGCTGTCAGTACGGGCGCCGGATGCTCGCGGGCCGGCTGTCGCTGGACGTCCAGCACGACCTGCGGCTGGGACTGCTCGGTTCGCTGCAACGTCTCGACGGGCGCGGTCAGGACCAGATCCGCACCGGGCAGGTGGTGTCCCGCTCGATCACCGACCTCCAACTGGTCCAGGGCCTGCTGGCGATGGTCCCGATGTCGGCGGGCGTGGTCCTGCAGTTCGTGCTGGCGCTGGTGATCATGGCGTGGCTCTCGCCCCTGCTCACCGTCGTCGCGCTCGTCGTGGTGCCCGCCGTCGCCCTCGTCGTCTACGCCGTGCGGCCCACGCTGTTCGCGGCCACGTGGTCGGCCCAGCAACGCGCCGCCGACCTGGCCCAACACGTCGAGGAAACCGTCACCGGTGTCCGGGTCGTCAAAGGGTTCGGGCAGGAGTCCCGCGCGGTGGACCAGCTCGAGGGGCTCGGCCGCACGCTCTTCGCCGAACGGATGCGGGCCGCCCGGATCAACACCCGGTTCGCGCCGTCGATGGCCGCGATCCCCCAGCTCGGCCTGGTCGGTGTGGTGGCGCTGGGCGGCTACCTCGCGTTGCACGGTTCCATCACCGTCGGCACGTTCCTGGCGTTCGCGACGTACGTCACGACCATGACGGCCGCCACCCGCACGCTGTCGCAGGTCGTCATCATGGCCCAGCTGTCGCGGGCCGCCGTCGAACGCGTCTACGAGGTGATCGACACCGAACCCGACGTCGCCGATCCCGCGCATCCCACCGACCTGCCCGACGGTCCGCTCGGGGTGGACCTGCGCGACGTCTCGTTCGGGTTCGAGGAGGGCCGCGACGTACTCGACGGTCTCGACCTCACCATCGCCCCCGGCGAATCGGTGGCGGTCGTCGGCCCGGCCGGCTCCGGCAAGACCGCGCTGTCGTTGCTGCTGCCCCGCTTCTACACGCCCGGTGCTGGCTCCGTCGCGCTGACGAACGGCGGACACAGGTACGACGTCACCGAGCTCCGTGCCGAGCAGCTCCGGGAGGCCGTGGGGCTCGTGTTCGACGAGCCGTTCCTGTTCTCGGACACGATCGCCGCGAACATCGCCCTGGGCCGGCCCGACGCCACCGCCGAGGAGATCCGCGCCGCCGCGCGGCTCGCGCAGGCCGACGACTTCGTCGCGGCGCTGCCGGAGGGATACGACACGGTCGTCGGTGAACGCGGACTCACGCTGTCCGGCGGCCAGCGACAGCGCGTGGCCCTGGCGCGGGCGCTGCTGGTCGATCCGCGGGTGCTGGTCCTCGACGACGCCACGTCCGCGGTGGACGCGGGCACCGAGGCCACGATCTTCGAGGCGCTGCGCGACAGCCGCCGCCGCACCACTCTCGTCCTGGCCCACCGTCGTTCCACCCTCACGCTCGCCGACCGCGTCGCCGTTCTCGACGGCGGCCGGATCGTGGACATCGGGACCGTCACCGAACTCGACGCCCGCTGCGCCCTGTTCCGCACCCTGCTCTCGGCGCCGGATCCGCTCGGCACCGAACCCGACGCACCAGCCACCGCACCCGTCGTCGAGCCCACCGAGGCGCAGCTGTGGCCGGCCGTCGCGGGCGACGACGACGAAACCGCGGCCGGCGCGCCCGACCCCGGCCGTCCCGGCGGCGGGGGTGGGCACGGCGGCGGCGGCCACATGGCCGGCGCGCTCGGCGGGGTGGCCGCCACCCCCGAGTTGCGCCGTGCCGTCGAGGCGCTGCCGCCCGCGGACGAGGATCCGCGGACCGATACCGCCGCGATCCGCCGCGACGACTCCGAGTTCCGGCTGGGGCGCCTGCTGCGCCCCGTGCGGTGGCTCCTGGCCGGTGTCGTGCTGTGCCTGGCCCTGGACTCGCTGATCGGCATCACGTTCCCGTCGATCGTGCGGTTCGCGATCGACCACGGGGTGGTCCCGGGCGATGTCGGGCCACTGTGGGCGGCCACCGCGGTGGGCGGCACCCTCGCCCTCGTCGGCTGGCTCGTGGTCGCGATCCTCACGGTGATCACCGCGCGGGCCGGCGAACGGGTGCTGTTCGGGCTGCGCGTGCGCAGCTACGCCCACCTGCAAAGACTCGGCCTCGACTACTACGAGCGGGAGCTGTCCGGACGGATCATGACGCGGATGACCACGGACGTAGACGCGTTGTCGACCTTCATCCAGACCGGGCTGTCGACGGCGGTCGTCGCGCTGCTCACCCTGGTGGGCATCGCGGTCGCGTTGCTGGCCACCGATGCGGCACTCGCGCTGGTGGCGCTGGCCGCGCTCGTGCCGTTGTCGATCGCCACGCTCGTCTTCCGCCGGGTCTCGGGCACCGCGTACAGCGTCTCCCGCGAGCGGATCTCACTGGTCAACGCCGAGTTCCAGGAGAACATCGCCGGCCTGCGAGCCGCCCAGGCCTACCGGCGTGAGGAGTTCGCCGCCCGACGGTTCGCCGAACGCGCGGACAGCTACCGCCGCAGCCGGATGCGGTCGCAGCGCGCCATCTCGGTGTACTTCCCGTTCATCACGTTCCTGTCCGACCTGGCACTGGCCGCGGTCGTCTTCGTCGGGGCGCAGCGCGTCGCGGACGGCGCCACGAGCGCCGGCACCCTGGTCGCGTTCGTGTTGTACCTGGGACTGCTCTTCGGCCCGATCCAACAGCTGTCGCAGGTGTTCGACGGCTACCAGCAGGCGGACGTCGGGCTGCGGCGGATCGCCGATCTGCTCGCGACGCCGAGCTCGATCGAGACGGCCGACCCGGGTGACACCGTCCCGATCGAGGGTCATCTGCGCGGCGAGGTCCGGTTCGACGACGTCGGCTTCCGGTACCGGGGCGCCGACTCCGACGCGCTGCGCGAGATCAACCTGCACGTCCCGGCCGGGACGACGGTCGCGCTCGTGGGGCGCACCGGCGCGGGCAAGTCCACGGTCGTCAAGCTCCTGGCCCGCTTCTACGACCCGACGTCCGGTTCGGTGCGCGTCGACGGTGAGGACCTGCGCCGCTATCCCCTACACCGGTACCGCGGCCGGCTGGGCGTGGTCCCCCAGGAGGCCCACCTGTTCACCGGCACCGTGGCGAGCAACATCGCCTACGGACGTCCGGACGCGTCGCGGGCCGAGATCGAGGCCGCGGCGCGCGCCGTGGGCGCCCTGCCCACCATCGCGGCCCTCTCCGGCGGAATGAACCAGCCGATCGGGGAACGCGGACAGGGCCTGTCCGCCGGCCAGCGGCAGCTGATCGCGCTCGCGCGCGCCGAGATGGTCGACCCCGACCTGATGCTGCTCGACGAGGCGACCGCGACCCTCGATCCGGCCACGGAGCGATTGGTCCTGGAATCGAACCAAATGGTCACTCGGCGGCGGACATCGGTCGTGGTCGCGCACCGGCTGGCGACCGCCGCGCAGGCCGATCTCATCGTGGTCGTCGAGGGCGGCCGGATCGTCGAAACCGGTGCTCACGACGCCCTTCGGCGAGCAGGCGGCCACTACGCGCGACTCTGTGATGCGGCGGCCGGTGAACAGGGGAATAATTCGTCCACGAGAACCGTCATCGATGGAGACCCCATCGCAACAATGTGAGACAGCCGACACGCGACGGACCGGATGCCCGAGCTCGTCGCGCGGAGGCTAGCCTCATGTGTATAGGCGCTCTGATCGGGTACCGAAGAAAGAAACGAGGCGAACACCTGCCGTGAGCAGCAGCTCTACTTCCCAGTTCGGACAGAACCAGTGGTTGGTTGACGAGATGTACCAACGCTTCCAGGATGATCCCTCATCCGTGGACGCCAGTTGGCACGAGTTCCTGACCGATTACTCGCCCGATGCGGCGAATGCGGGCGGAAACGGTGAAGCGCTCAACGGCGCTGGCGACGTCGCCACCAAGAAGGCGAACGGTGCGGCTGGGGCCTCTGCAGCTCCCGCGCCCGCCGCCCCCGCAACCGAGGCATCCGCTCCGGCTCAGGCCCCCAAGGCGGCGACCCCGCCCGCGGCTGCCGAGTCCGCTGCCGCGGCGAAGCCGGCCGCCGCCACCAAGGCCGCTGCCCCCAAGGCCGCTGCCGCACCCAAGCCCGCTGCCTCCAAGCCTGCTGCTGCTCCCAAGGCGGAGACCACCGAAGCGGCCACCCAGGACACCAACCAGGTCCTGCGCGGCGCGGCTGCGACGGTGGCCCGCAACATGTCGGCGTCGCTCTCGATCCCGACCGCGACCAGCGTCCGCGCTGTGCCCGCGAAGTTGATGTTCGACAACCGCATCGTCATCAACAACCACCTCGCCCGGACCCGTGGCGGCAAGATCTCGTTCACCCACATCCTCGGGTACGCGATCGTGCAGGCGGTCAAGTCGTTCCCGAACATGAACCGCCACTTCGCCGAGATCGACGGCAAGCCGAACGTCGTCACCCCGGCGAGCACCAACCTCGGCCTCGCCATCGACCTGCCCGGCAAGAACGGCAGCCGCTCGCTCGTCGTCGCCGCCATCAAGGGCTGCGAATCGATGAACTTCGTGCAGTTCTACAGCGCCTACGAGGACATCGTCCGGCGTGCGCGCGACGGCAAGCTCACAGCCGAGGACTTCTCCGGTGTCACGATCTCGCTGACCAACCCGGGCGGCATCGGCACCGTGCACTCGGTGCCGCGCCTCATGCAGGGTCAGGGCGCCATCATCGGCGCCGGCGCCATGGAGTACCCCGCCGAGTTCCAGGGTGCGAGCGACGAGCGCATCGCCGAGATGGGCGTCGGCAAGCTCATGACGCTGACCTCCACCTACGATCACCGGATCATCCAGGGCGCCGAGTCCGGCGACTTCCTGCGCACGATCCACAACCTGCTGATCAGCGACGAGTTCTACGACGAGATCTTCCACTCGCTGCACATTCCTTACGAGCCGGTCCGCTGGCGCAAGGACGTGCCCGAGGGCGCCGTCGACAAGAACACCCGTGTGCTCGAGCTCATCGCCGCGTACCGCAACCGCGGTCACCTGATGGCCGACACCGACCCGCTGCAGTTCGTCAAGGACAAGTTCCGCAGCCACCCCGACCTCGACGTCACCACCCACGGTCTGACGCTGTGGGACCTCGACCGCGAGTTCAACGTCGGCGGCTTCCACGGCCAGGCGCGGATGAAGCTGCGCGACGTGCTGTCGATCCTGCGGGACGCGTACTGCCGCCACATCGGCGTCGAGTACACCCACATCCTCGAGCCCGAGCAGCAGTCCTGGCTGCAGGAGCGGGTCGAGGCCAAGCACGTCAAGCCGACGGTCGCGCAGCAGAAGTACATCCTGAGCAAGCTCAACGCCGCCGAGGCGTTCGAGACCTTCCTGCAGACCAAGTACGTCGGGCAGAAGCGGTTCTCGCTCGAGGGTGCCGAGTCCGTCATCCCGATGATGGACGCGATCATCGACCAGGCCGCCGAGCACAGCCTCGACGAGGTCGTCATCGGTATGCCGCACCGCGGTCGCCTCAACGTGCTGGCGAACATCGTCGGCAAGCCCTACTCGAAGATCTTCACCGAGTTCGAGGGCAACATGAACCCGGCCGCCGCACACGGCTCCGGCGACGTGAAGTACCACCTGGGCGCCGAGGGCACCTACATCCAAATGTTCGGCGAGAACGACATCAAGGTGTCGCTGACCGCGAACCCGTCGCACCTCGAGGCGGTGGACCCGGTCCTCGAGGGCCTCGTCCGCGCCAAGCAGGACATCCTGGACAAGGGCCAGGACGGCTTCACGGTCATGCCGCTCATGCTCCACGGTGACGCGGCGTTCGCCGGCCAGGGTGTCGTGGCCGAGACCCTGAACCTGGCGCTGCTGCGCGGCTACCGCACCGGTGGCACCGTGCACGTCGTCGTCAACAACCAGGTCGGCTTCACCACCGCCCCGGAGCACTCGCGTTCGTCCGAGTACTGCACCGACGTCGCCAAGATGATCGGCGCGCCGATCTTCCACGTCAACGGCGACGACCCCGAGGCCTGTGTCTGGGTGGCGCAGCTCGCCGTCGACTTCCGTGAGAAGTTCGGCAAGGACGTCATCATCGACCTCATCTGCTACCGCCGTCGCGGTCACAACGAGGGCGACGACCCGTCGATGACGCAGCCGGCGATGTACGACCTGATCGACACCAAGCGCAGCGTCCGCAAGAGCTACACCGAGGCCCTGATCGGCCGCGGCGACATCTCGCTCAAGGAAGCCGAAGACGCCCTGCGTGACTACCAGGGTCAGCTCGAGCGGGTGTTCAACGAGGTCCGTGAGCTCGAGAAGTTCAAACCGGAACCGTCGGAGTCGGTGGAGCTGGACCAGACCCCGCCGGCACGCCTGACCACGGCCGTCGACGCCGCGACGCTCGCCCGCATCGGTGACGCATTCGTCAACGTCCCCGACGGTTTCACGGTGCACCCGCGCGTCAAGCCGGTCATCGAGAAGCGCCGGGAGATGTCCCGCGAGGGTCACATCGACTGGGCCTTCGCCGAGCTCCTCGCGTTCGGTTCGCTCGCCGAACAGGGCGCACTGGTGCGCCTGGCCGGCCAGGACTCGCGCCGCGGCACGTTCACGCAGCGCCACTCGGTGCTCATCGACCGCAAGACCGGCGACGAGTACAACCCCATCGCGGAGCTCGCGGCGGAGGCCGACAACGGCGGCAAGTTCCTGGTGTACGACTCGGCACTGACCGAGTTCGCGGGCCTGGGCTTCGAGTACGGCTACTCGGTCGGCAACCCCGACGCCCTGGTGCTGTGGGAGGCGCAGTTCGGCGACTTCGTCAACGGCGCCCAGACCATCATCGACGAGTTCATCTCGTCCGGTGAGGCCAAGTGGGGCCAGCTGTCCGACGTCGTGCTGCTGCTGCCGCACGGCCACGAGGGCCAGGGCCCGGACCACACGTCCGGCCGCATCGAGCGGTTCCTGCAGCTGTGCGCCGAGGGCTCGATGACGGTCGCGATGCCGTCGACCCCGGCCAGCTACTTCCACCTGCTGCGTCGTCACCACCTCGACGGCATCCGCCGCCCGCTCGTGGTGTTCACGCCCAAGTCGATGCTGCGCAACAAGGCCGCGGTCAGCAACCTCGAGGACTTCACCACCGGCAAGTTCCGTTCGGTGTTCGAGGAGCCCACGTTCGACACCGAGGGCGGCGACCGCTCGAAGGTCAAGCGGGTGCTGCTGACGTCCGGCAAGATCTACTGGGAACTGCTGGCGAAGAAGCAGAAGGAGAACCGCGACGACGTCGCGATCGTCCGGATCGAGCAGCTGTACCCGATCCCGCGTCGCCGCATCGCCGAGACGCTGGACCGCTACCCCAACGTCGGCGAGTTCTTCTGGGTCCAGGAGGAGCCGGCGAACCAGGGTGCATGGCCGTTCCTCGGCCTGGCGCTGCCGGAACTGCTGCCCGAGAAGCTCAGCGGCATCAAGCGTGTCTCGCGTCGCGCGATGTCGGCGCCGTCGTCGGGCTCGAGCAAGGTCCACGCCGTCGAGCAGCAGGAGATCATCGACGCGGCGTTCACGCCCACGAAGTGATCCGCCTGCCCGGCTGAGACATCACAGCGGCCCGTCCACTCGTCACGAGTGGACGGGCCGCTGTCGTGCGTCCGGCAAACCCGCCGGCGCCGCGCCGAGTGCGCGAAACCCGGGGAGCCGGTCAGCCGCCGAGCAGCGCCGCCGCGGCGCCCGCACCGAGGGCGACGGCGGGCAGCGCCGTCACCAGCAGCTCGATCAGTTCGTCGCGCGGGATGTCCGGGGAACGGAGCCACGTGATGGTGGCTTCCTCGACGAACGCGATCCAGCCTCGCACCGACAGCGCGGTCCGCGCGTCGGGGTCGATGCCGAGCGTCGGCAGCTGGTCGATCACCCGGCGGGCCATCTCGCCTCGCGTCTCCTCGAAGACTTCCCGCATGTCGGGGTCCCCACTGGCTGTCCCCCGCAGCAGCGAGACGTACGTGTCGCGATTCTCGGAGACGTAGTCGACGTACGACGCCATCACGTCCCGGAGGATCTCGAGCGGCGCGAGTTCGAGGTCGGGCGCGGTGCGGGCGAGCATTTCCGCACTGGTGTGGCGCACGATGGCGACATGGAAGTCGTGCTTGGACGTGAAGTAGTGGAACAGCAGCCCGCGCGAGACACCGGCCTGATCGGCGATGTCCTCGACCGAGATCTGTTCGAGGGAGCGTTCGGCGAGCATCCTGACGCCCAGGTCGATCAGCTGCGCCCGCCTCTCCGCCGGGCTGAGGCGCGTGCGTTTCACGGCGGCATCCATGCCCCCACCTTACTGAACGGCGGTCAACAACTATTGACTGCCGATCAATAAGGCCCTACGCTCCCTTACATGAGTCTCCCAGTCACAGATACTTCCGCCCGGGCCGCGTCCCCGCGCCAGGTCGACACACTGATCATCGGTAGCGGCTTCGCGGGCCTCGGCGCTGCTATCAAGCTGGTCCAGGAGGGCAAGCACGACTTCCTCGTGCTCGAACGGGGCAACGACGTCGGCGGTACGTGGCGCGACAACACGTACCCCGGGGCCGCGTGCGACGTGCCGTCCCACCTCTACTCGTACTCCTTCGCGCTCAATCCCGAGTGGACGCGCTCGTTCTCGCCGCAGCCGGAGATCCAGAACTACATCTCGTCCGTGGCCCGCAAGTTCGACGTGCTCGACAAGCACGTCTTCGGGTGCGAGGTGGAGTCGGCGCACTGGAACGACGAGAGCGCGCACTGGGAGGTGCGCACCTCGAAGGGCGACTTCGTCGCGAAGGTCGTCGTCGCGGCCGTCGGCGCGCTGTGCGAGCCGTCCCTGCCCGACATCGCGGGCATCGAGGGGTTCGAGGGCGAGATCTTCCACTCCGCACAGTGGAATCACGACGCCACGCTCGACGGTAAGCGGATCGCCGTGATCGGCACCGGCGCCTCCGCCATCCAGATCGTCCCGCAGCTCGCGAAGACCGCCGGCAAGCTCGACGTGTACCAGCGGACCGCGCCGTGGATCCTGCCGCGCGCCGACCGCGAGTACACCAAGGCCGAGCACCTGGCGTTCAAGTACGTGCCGGGCTTCCAGAAGCTTTGCCGCACCGGGATCTACTGGATGCGCGAGACCCAGGTGGTCGGTCTCGCCAAGGCCCCGATCTTCATGAAGCCGCTGCAGTTCGCGGCCGAGCGGCATCTGCGCCGGCAGATCAAGGACCGGGAACTGCGCCGCAAGGTCACCCCGAACTTCCAGATCGGCTGCAAGCGCATGCTGATCTCCAACAACTACTACCCGGCGCTCGCGCAGCCGAACGTCGACGTCGTCACCGACGGCATCGCCGAGGTTCGCAAGAACTCCATCGTCGACCGCAACGGGGTCGAGCGTGAGGTCGATGCGATCGTCGTCGCCACCGGTTTCCACGTCACCGACTCCCCCACGTTCGCCGGCATCTTCGGCAAGGACGGTCGGTCCCTCGCGCAGACGTTCGACGAGGGCGGCCAGCAGGGGTACAAGGGTTCGGCCATCGCGAACTTCCCCAACATGTTCTTCCTGGTCGGCCCCAACACCGGCCTGGGGCACAGCTCGATGGTGTTCATGATCGAGTCGCAGGTGAACTACGTGGTCGACGCGATCAAGGTGATCGAACGCTACGACCTCGCCACGGTCGAGGTCCGCAAGGATGCGCAGGACGCGTACAACCGGGAGCTGCAGTCCAAGCTCTCGAAGAGCGTGTGGAACAACGGCGGTTGCGCCAGCTGGTATCTCGACAAGCACGGCAACAACACCACGCTGTGGCCGGGCTTCACGTTCGAGTTCCGGAACATGACCAAGCAGTTCGACCTGGGCGCCTACCGCAGCGTCGCCGCCGGCGACCTGCCCGCTCCCGCGGTGAGCGCGCAGACCGCCGCGGCCGACTCCGTGGACGCCGAACTGTCCGATCTCGACGACGACAAGGTGGCAGCACAGTGAGCGAGTTCAAGGACAGGGTCTGCGTCATCACCGGCGCCGGTTCGGGCATCGGCCGCGCACTCGCACTCCACCTCGCCGGGCAGGGCGCGAAACTCGCGCTCTCCGACATGGATTCGGCGGGGTTGGCGGAGACCGTCCGCCAGGTGGAGGCGCTGGGCGCGCAGGTCAAGTCCGATCATCTCGACGTCACCCAGCGCGAGGCCGTCCTCGCGTACGCGGACGCGGTGGTGGCCCACTTCGGCAAGGTGAACCAGGTCTACAACAACGCCGGCATCGCCTTCCACGGCGAGGTGGAGCGTTCGGAGTTCAAGGACATCGAGCGCATCGTCGACGTCGACTTCTGGGGCGTCGTCAACGGGACCAAGGCGTTCCTGCCGCACCTGATCGCGTCCGGTGACGGGCATCTCGTGAACGTGTCGAGCCTGTTCGGCCTGCTGTCGATTCCGGGCCAGAGTGCCTACAACGCAGCCAAGTTCGCGGTCCGCGGTTTCACCGAGTCGCTGCGGCAGGAGATGCTCATCGCGAAGCATCCGGTGCAGGTGACGTGCGTGCACCCGGGCGGGATCAAGACCGCGATCGCCCGCAACGCCGCGGTGCCGGACGGCGACGACCAGGTGACGTTCGCGCAGTTCTTCGACAAGCGGCTCGCGCGCACCACCCCCGAGGATGCGGCGAAGACGATCGTGAACGGCGTGCGCAAGAACAAAGCGCGGGTCCTGATCGGCGCGGACGCCAAGTTCCTCGACGCCTGGGTGCGGATCGTCGGCCCGAGCTACCAGCGGGTGGTCGCAACGGTCACCGCCCGCGTCCTGCCCAAGGCGCACTGAAAGGCGTACGCATGAGGTCGATCCAGCTCCCGCTGCCCCTGGTCGCGGCGTCGTTGAAGCCGTTCTACCGGCTGGCGCTCAACGCCAGTCTGCCGTACCGGGTGCAGCGGGCGCTGCTCGACCTGGCCGCACCGATCCAGTGGCTGCCCGACGGAACCGTCACGCACCGAACGACTCTCGCGGGCCGGCCGGCCGAGCGGATCACCGTCGGCGCCACCGATCGGCCGACCGCGGTGCTGTACCTGCACGGCGGCGCGTACACGATCGGATCGCTCGCGACGCACCGATCGCTCGCGGCGCACCTGGCCCGCGAGTCCGCGAGCGTGGTCTACACGCTCGACTATCGTCTCGCGCCCGAGCACCCGTACCCGGCGGGGCTCGAGGACGCGGTCGCCGCGTTCCGGGAACTGGTCGCGGACCACGGATTCTCGGCGGATCGCGTCGCACTGGCCGGTGACTCGGCGGGCGGCGGGCTCGGTCTGGCGACCGCCCGTCGGCTGGTCGACGCCGAGCAGCTGCACCCCGCCGCGCTCGCGCTCATCTCGCCGTGGGTCGACCCGGGATCGAAAGAGGCCCCGTTCGACCGCGACCTGGTCGTCAACTCGCGGTGGGCCCACACGTGCGCGGCGGCGTATCTCGGTGGCGGCGACCCCGCCGACCCGGGATTCGCCCCGCTGTTGGGCGATCTGAGCGGTCTGCCGCCCGCCGCTGTCCATGTGGGCACCGGCGAGTTGCTCTACCCCCAGATCGTCGAGCTGGCCGCGAAACTCGAGACGGCCGGCAACGGCCTGCACTACGTCGAGTACCCGAACCTGTGGCACGTCGCGCACCTGCAGGCGTCCGTACTGGGCGAGGCCGCCGACGCCGTGGCCGACCTGGGCGCCTTCCTGCGTGCATCGTTCCCGTCGACCGCCGACGGACACCTTGCCTCCTGATTTCCCGGTTCGTCCGGGTGTTTGGCACCGCCGCCCCCCGGGTAGTCGAACCGACGCCCGACAGGCGGGCTCGACAGCAGGAGGTACGCATGAGCGACCAGCAGGACGACCGGCACGACAGCCCCGACCTCGACGACGTGATCGACCCCCAGGTGCCCGCACCGAAGGACCGTCGCGAGCACGGCAAGTTCCCCGACCGCGGTGAGGACGACTACCTCGAGAAGCGCACCGAGCAGGAGCGGATCGCTGCCGGCCTCGAGGACTACGACCCCGACGCGGTACCACCCGCCGCCGAGTAGGGAGGCAGCGGTGAATGCGCGCACCACCGCGGCGGGCCTGATCGCCGGCGCGGCCGGGACGACGGCGTTGAACACCATTACCTATCTCGACATGATGCTCCGCGGGCGGCCGGCCAGTACCGTGCCGGACGCGGCCATCGAGAAGCTCGGGGCACTGTTCGGGAACGGCGGCGGCGACGGCGCGGCCCGGGAGTCGCGGCGCACCGCAGCGGGTGCACTGGGCGGGATCCTCACCGGAGTGGTCCTCGGAACCGTCGCCGCACACGTTCGCGCCGCCGGTTTTCGCCCGGCCACGGCGCGCGGCTCGGTGCTCACCGGACTTGCCGCGATGGCCGCGGCCGACGTGCCCGTCGCGGTGCTGGGCATCAGCGATCCCCGCGAGTGGTCAGCGGCGGACTGGATGTCCGACGTGGTGCCGCACCTCGCGTACGGCGCCGCCGTGCAGCGCACCCTTGAACTGCTCGACCCGTCGCCCGCCGGCGGTTGAGACCGAACGTGCCATGACGATGTGAGGAGACAGGCCATCGTGGGAAACTCCGACGAGCACCCGACCGAAACGCCGCAGACGCTGCAGCCTTCGCAGCCGTCGTCGCGGCCGGGTGAGCATCTCGAACGCCTGGTCGACGACTTGGAGAAGAAGGTCGAGAAGGATCGCGAGGACGAGGGAGCCGAAGGCAACGTCGCCGACCGGGAGCGTCAGCCGGTGGTCGACACCGGCGACGAGGCTCCCGACTGATCGACGCCCGTCAGAGGTGCTCGTCGAGCCATTCGTTCGCGGCGTCGGCGGAGGAGATCTCCCCCGCGCGGATCCGGGCGGCCATTCCGGTCAGGTCCGACGTCGTCAGCTGCATGACGACGCTCAGCGCCTTGACGTCGTCCGACGTCAGGGCCTCACCCCGATAGAGCGGCACCACGTTCTGCGCGGTGAATGCATCGTCCTCGTCACCCAGGACGGCCAGCTCGTCCGCGCGGACGGCGGGCGCAGCGGCCGTCGTCCCCCCGACGGCCGCCGTACCGGCCAGCTCGCCGCTCATGGCGGCGGCGTCCGGGACGGGCACGACCGCCGCGAACGTGCAGCCGTACACCGATGCCAGCCGCGACAACGCGTTCCGGTCCTCGGCGAACTCGGGGGTGGAGTAGAGCGTCGACGTCGCGCAGTCGGGCGCGAGGTCGCCGACGGTGCCGGGACCGGAGCTGCCGGCTCGGGCCGCACCCAGCACGAGGGACGACCGGTCGTCGGCGGGAGCGTAGTCGGACACCGCCAGTCCCGGCGGCAGCGACTTGTTGAGCGCCTCGTAGACGTCGTCGGCGGCGGTCACCTCCGCGCCCGGATCGAACCAGTGCAGCAGCCGTCCCGTGTAGTCCGGCACCAGCGCCACCCGGTCGGCGTCGAGCGCGGCCAACCGGTCCGCCCGGTCCCCCAGCCCCAGCAGCAGCTCGGTGCTGCGGCCGTGGGCGTCGAGCGAGCCCGCGTAGAGCCGCGCGACCAGTTCGCTCTCGACCGAGTCGGACGCACCGACGACGACGGGCCCGGCCGAGATCGGCCCGCCGACACTGCTGCTGGTGTCGACGCCGCAGCCGGCCGCCGCCGCGGCGGCGAGCGCGAGAACCGCCCACCGCGGCCCGAACCCGCCCGCACGCCCACTCCTGTTCGGTGACACCGCGACCCTCTCCGCTCGTCCCGTGCATCTGTCGTACCTATCGTTACACTGACTGCGCGCACCATCACGAGCGGTCGACAGATCCGGCTTGCCACCGCGCAGCGTCCGCCCGTGCGGGATCGGCGCCACGCCGGATCCGATGGAAGGACGACATGAACAGTTCCCGGATTCGCCTGCGCCGCCGCCTGGCCCGAGGGGCGGTCGCGGTCGTGGCCCTCTCGCTGACGGCCCTCACGGCGTGCGGCAGCAACGACCCGCTCTCCGGCGATTCCGGCGGCACCGCCGCCGATCCCGACACGATCGTGGTCGGATCGGCGAACTTCCCGGAATCGACCACCGTCGGCTACATCTATGCCGAAGCGCTGCGGGCCAACGGGTTCGACGTCGACACCAAGATGAACATCGGCAGCCGGGAAGTGTACGTCCCGGCCCTGCGCGACGGATCGCTCACGGTGATCCCCGATTACACCGGCAACCTGCTGCAGTACCTGGACCCGGCGGCCACCGCGACGAGTGCCGCCGAGATCGACGCGGCTCTCCCGGCGGCCCTGGCTCCCGACCTGGCGACCACCACCCCGGCGCCCGCCGAGGACAAGGACGCGGTGGTCGTGACCCGCGAGACCGCCGACAAGTGGAATCTGACCTCCATCGCGGATCTGGCGCCGCACTCGGCGGAGGTGAAGTTCGCCGCCCCGGCCGAGTTCCAGGAGCGTCCGGTGGGCCTGCCGGGGCTCGCCGAGCGCTACGGCCTCGACATCGCCGCCGCCAACTTCGTGCCGATCGCTGACGGCGGCGGGCCGGCCACCGTCAAGGCGTTGACGTCGGGACAGGTGACCGCGGCCAACATCTTCACCACCTCGCCCGCGATCGAGGCGAACGACCTGGTGGTCCTGGACGATCCGAAGAACAACTTCCCGGCCCAGAACGTCGTGCCGTTGCTGCGCGCGGCCGCGAAGAACGACAAGCTGTCGCGCGTCCTCGACGCGGTCTCGGCCAAGCTCACCACCGCGGAGCTGGTCGCCCTCAACGACGCCGTCTCGGGGGACAGCAAGACCGAACCCGAGACCGCCGCGAAGCAGTGGGTCGCGCAGCAGGGACTGGACACCCCGCTGTCGTGATCGAGTTCGCCGCGGTCACCAAGCGCTTCCCGGACGGCACGGTCGCGGTCGACGGCCTCGATCTGCGGATCGAGGCAGGCTCGGTGACCGTCTTCGTGGGGCCGTCCGGCTGCGGCAAGACGACCTCCATGCGGATGATCAACCGCATGGAGGTGCCCACCAGCGGCGCCGTGCGTGTCGACGGCCGGGACGTGACCGACGTCGACGCCGTCGAGCTTCGGCGCGGTATCGGCTACGTGATCCAGAGCGGGGGGTTGCTGCCGCACCGCACCGTGCTCGACAACGTCGCAACCGTGCCTGTTCTACAGGGCAAGTCGCGGCGCGCGGCCCGTCGCGACGCGCTCGATGTCCTCGACCGGGTGGGTCTCGATCCCGCGCTCGCCGGACGCTACCCGGCGCAGCTGTCGGGCGGACAGCAACAGCGCGTGGGGGTGGCCCGCGCGCTGGCCGCCGACCCACCCGTCCTGCTGATGGACGAACCGTTCAGCGCCGTCGACCCGGTCGTGCGCGCGGATCTGCAGGACGAGATGTTGCGACTGCAGGCGGAACTGCGCAAGACGATCGTGTTCGTCACCCACGACATCGACGAGGCCGTCCGTCTGGGCGATCGGATCGCGGTGTTCGGCCCGCACGGCCGGCTCCAGCAGGACGACCGGCCCGAGCGGGTACTGCGCTCCCCCGCAACCGACTTCGTCGCGGAGTTCGTCGGCCGGGATCGCGGCTACCGGGGTCTGTCGTTCCGGACGGCCGACGGGCTGCGGCCGCGGGAGGTGCGCCGTGTCCGCGAATCCGAGGTCGCGGCAACGGTTCTCGACCCCGGTGAGTGGGCGCTGATCGTCACCGCCGACGGGCGCCCCCGCGGGTGGATCGACGCGACCGGCGTCGAGAGCGTGCGGGCGGGCCGGGCCGTCGCGGACGCGTCCACACCGGGCGGCACGCTGTTCACGCTCGGCGCCGATCTGCGGCAGGCCCTCGACGCTGCCATCTCCTCGCCGTCCGGGATCGGGGTGGTGGTCGACGGCGACGGACTGCTGGTCGGGGGCGTCGACGCCGCGGACGTGGTGGCGTTGCTCGACGAGCAGCGCCGCGCCCGTACCCGCGTCCCGGACGGGCGGTGACGGCGTGCACTGGCTGGTCGACAACTTCCCGCGGGTACTGGATCTGACCCGCGACCACCTGCAGCTCGCGCTGCTGCCGCTGCTGTTCGGACTGGTCATCGCCCTCCCACTCGGGACGGCCGTGCGCCGCACGCCGTGGCTGCGCCGGATCACCGTGGTGGCCGCCGGTATCGCGTTCACCATCCCGTCGCTGGCACTGTTCGTGACACTGCCCGGGCTGCTGGGTCTCGACATCCTCGGGACGGCGAACGTCGTGACGGCGCTGACCGTCTACTCGACCGCACTCCTCGTACGCGTCGTGCCGGAGGCGCTGGACGCGGTACCCCGCAACGTCGTGGACGCCTCGACCGCCATGGGGTTCACGACGGCGCGCCGCGCGCTGACCGTCGAACTGCCGCTGGCACTGCCCGTGCTCATCGCGAACGTCCGCGTCGTGGCGGTCACCAACATCTCCATGGTGTCCGTCGGGGCCCTGGTCGGGGTCGGCGGGCTGGGCGAGCTGTTCACCGAGGGCTACCAGCGCGACTACCCCGACCAGATCGTGGCGGGCATCATCGCGATCGTCGTGCTCGCGCTCGCGATCGACGGCGCGCTGTATCTCGCGGGACGCCTCCTCACGCCGTGGGAGCGGTCGGGGAGACCCTCCCGCCGGGCCACGCTCGCGCTGTCGGAAGGGCCTGCCTGACATGTTCACCGGCGCGTGGGACTTCATCACCGACCCGGCGAACTGGCCGGGGCCCACCGGGATCGGCACCCGGATCGTCCAGCACCTCTGGTACAGCCTGCTGGCCGTCGCGGGTGCGGCCGTGGTGGCGGTGCCCGCCGGTCTCGCGATCGGGCACTTCCGGCGCGGGCAGATCGTCGTCGTGGGCGTCGTCAACGCGCTGCGGTCGTTGCCGACCCTGGGTGTGCTGACATTGCTGGTGCTGCTGCTCGGGCTGGGGCTGGTGCCGCCGATCCTCGCGCTGGTGCTGCTGGCCGTGCCGCCGCTCCTGGCGGGCACGTACGCGGGGGTCGCGAACGTGGACCGCGCCGTGGTCGACGCCGCGGAGGCGATGGGCATGACTCCCCTGCAGGTGCTGGGTCGCGTCGAGATCCCCAACGCGCTGCCGCTGATCCTCGGCGGTGTGCGTAGTGCCGCGCTGCAGGTGATCGCGACGGCGACGGTGGCCGCGTTCGTCAACCTGGGTGGTCTCGGCCGGTACATCTTCGACGGGCTGGCACTGCACAGCTACGACCGCGTGCTGGTGGGCGCGATCCTCGTCGCGGCCCTGGCGCTGCTGGTGGACGCGATCCTCGCCGCCGCCGTGTGGGCCTGCGCGCCGGGGACCGGCCGACTGCGCCGCCCGGTGACGGTCAGCGCGCCTGAAGGAACCTCAGAATCCGCGCGTTGACCTGGTCGGGCTGCTCGAGCTGGAGGAAGTGACCCGCACCGGGCACGAGGTGTACCTCGCACCCCGGCGGCAGTCCGCGTGCCGCCAACTCGGCCAGAGGCGGGTCGAGGCAGCCGTCCCGTGCGCCGTGAAGGTAGAGCACGGGAGTGCGCGGAAGCCGCATCTCCGCCCCGGCCCACCGCCGGTAGCGCGCCGGTGGGCGCCGCCACGGCTGCGCCAGATCGCGGTAGTAGCCCAGCGCCGCCCGCCGGTGATCCCGGTCGGCGATCGCCGCCCTCACGGCCGGGAGATCGCCGGCGGCGTCGTAGCCGGGTGACCAGTCCGCCCACAACCGCGCCACCAGCCGCTCGGCGTACCGCTCGGGCAGGACCGGAAGCTGGTTGAACAGGATGTACCAGCTGTTGCGCAGTTGTCGCGGCAGCACGCGCAACGCCGCCGCCCTGCGCAGCGCGGCGGACGGCGGCACCGCGAGCGAGGCGACGGCAACGAACGGATTGTCGGGGTGCGCCGCCAGAGCGTTCGCCGTGATCGCGCCCCAGTCGTGCCCCACCAGGACCGCGTCGGTACCGCCGTCCATTCGGGCATGGATCGCGACGGCGTCGTCGACGAGGGCCGCCACGTGCCCGCTGCCGTCGGTGGAAATCCCCGACGGCGCGTAACCGCGCGTGAACGGGGCGACCACCCGCCAACCCGTCTCCGCAAGCGCCGGGCCCAGGAACCGCCACGTGTGGGCGGTGTCGGGGAACCCGTGCAGCAGCACCGCGAGGCGCCCGCTCGGCGGTCCCCACGTCAGTGCCCGGAGTCGGACGGTGTCGAGGTCCAGGGTGATCTCGCGCATGCGCCCCATCGTGACCGAGGGACCGCGGGCCACGCGGATGACTCGCCGCACCGACGCCACGGGGCCCCGTCGCCGACGCGACGGGGCCCCGTGGGGAGTGCAGATCTGGCCGTCAGGCGACGCCCTCGTCCTTGGCGGCCTGTGCGACCGCCGCGGCGACGGCCGGGGCGACGCGCGGGTCGAGCGGGCTCGGGACGATCCTGTCGACCGCGAGCTCGTCGCCGAGCACCGACAGGATCGCGTCCGCCGCCGCGAGCTTCATGCCCTCGGTGATCCGGCGCGCACCCGCGTCCAGCGCGCCCTTGAAGACACCCGGGAACGCCAGCACGTTGTTGATCTGGTTCGGGAAATCGCTGCGCCCGGTCGCGACGATCGCCGCGTACTTGGCCGCGATGTCGGGATGGATCTCCGGGTCCGGATTCGACATCGCGAAGATGATCGCCTCCGGCGCCATCGTCGCGATGATCTCCTCGGGCACCGTGCCGGCGGAGACACCCAGGAACACGTCCGCCCCGTCGAGCGCCTCGACCAGGCCGCCGGAACGGCCGGCCGGATTGGTGCGGGCCGCGAGATCGGCCTTGATCTCGTTCAGGTCCTCGCGGTCGGAGGACACGATGCCCTTCGAATCGAGGACGGTCACGTCCGCGACGCCCGCGGCCAGGAGGATGTTCGCGCACGCGACGCCTGCCGCGCCGGCACCCGAGATGACCACACGCAACGCGGTGATGTCCCGGCTCTGGACCTTCGCCGCGCCCCGCAGCGCGGCCAGCGCGACGATCGCGGTGCCGTGCTGGTCGTCGTGCATGACCGGGCAGTCGAGTGCCTCGATCACGCGGCGCTCGATCTCGAAGCACCGCGGCGCCGAGATGTCCTCGAGGTTCACTGCACCGAAGCTCGGGCGCAGTCGCACCAGCGTCTCGACGATCTCGTCGGGGTCCTTGGTGTCGAGAACCAGCGGAATCGAGTTGAGACCGGCGAAGTTCTTGAACAGCGCCGACTTGCCCTCCATGACCGGCAGGGACGCCCGGGGCCCGATGTCGCCGAGACCGAGGACGGCCGAGCCGTCACTGACCACGACCACCAGCCGGTTGGTCCAGGTGTAACGATCGGCCAGCGTCTCGTCGGCGTGAATCGCGCGGCTGACCTGCGCGACACCGGGGGTGTACGCGATCGACAGCGCACGCTGGGAATCGAGGGGCGCGGTGGTCTCCACCGAGAGCTTGCCACCGATGTGGCCCGCGAAAATCTCCTCGTCGGTAATTTCGACCTTTGGCGTTACGGAAGCTTCAGACACAGGGGACACCATGACACTCCTCTTGAGGCCAGACTCACTCGGGTCCTGGTTACTGAGAAGTAACCGGGGCAGTGCGGTAGATCCGACACGGCTCTTCGACCCAGGATTGATTCGTTTGCAGCTACCGGGGCGCGCGATTTGCTGCACTACTGCCGGAGCGTGATGGCGCCGGGCGGGGTGGGCCCTGGCTCGAAGTTCTGCCACCGTGGTACCTCCTGCGAAGGGCGGTAGCACCCACGCGAGAGTGCAGTAATTCTGCACCATCGCCGACCCGGAATCAAATCCGCCAGATCGGTCGCGAACTGTCGGAAAACGGCATCTACCTGCGTGGACGGTGAGACGGCCCGGGGGTCACCTCACCTCAGTTCCACCACTGTGTCCACAGCAACGCGCCGCTGACCACGAACACCGCGAGCGCGGCCAGCGCTGCACCGGCCCCGCGCCGCCGGTCGGCGACCACCTGCAGTCCCGTCACGATGATGCTCGCGGCCACATGCGCGGCGATCGACTCGCCGCCCGGGCCGGGAAAATCCCGGCTCGAGGCGAGGTAGCCCACGACCGCGACGACGACGGTCAGAACCAGCACCCCGCCGGTGGCCAGACCGGACAGCGCGCGCAGCATCCGCACGGCCCACCCGTCGGCGCGCCGCCGCCGGGCAGTTCCGAAGGCCTCGTACGTCACCGCGCGGTTCCGTCCGCCGTCACGCCGCCGACCACGGGCCCGCCCGTCGCCTCGTCCAGGACCGGGACGCCGGACGCGCGCGCGACGAGTTCGGCGAAGGCGTCCGGATCGGTGGTGTGCGTGGCCAGGTCGATCGTCTTGTTCGACCCGTGGTAGTCGGACGACCCGGTGGTCGGCAGGTCCAGTTCGCGTGCCAGCGAGCGCAGTAGCGCGACGTCGTCGGCCGCGTGATCGGGGTGGTCCACCTCGAGCCCCCCGAGCCCGCGTTCGGCAAGTTCCCGGATGTGGTCGAGTGACAGCAGCCGGCCTCGGCTGCGGGCACGCGCGTGCGCCACGACGCTGACGCCGCCCGCCGCGGCCACCATGTCGACCGCACGCTCGAGCGGGGTGTCGACCTTCTCGACGTAGTACGGGCTGCGCGTGGACAGCAGGTCGGTGAACGCCGCCCCCACGCTGTCGACGACTCCGGCGTCGACGAGGGCCCGGGCCAGATGCGGGCGCCCGACGGCGGGGCCGGCGGAGCTCAGCACGGCGTCCGGATCGATCGGCAATCCGTCCGCGGCCATCCGCTCGGCCATCGCCCGCAGTCGGGCGACACGCTCGCCGCGCAGTCGCTCCCGCTCGGCCGCGAACTCGCGGGCATCCGGATCGAACAGGTAGGCCAGCAGATGCACCGCCACCGGGCGTCCGTCCTCGCCGCGCCCCTCGCACGACATCTCCATGCCCCGCACCAGTCGCAGCCCGGACGGGAGCGTCGCGGCGGCTTCCGCCCACCCCGCAGTGGTGTCGTGGTCGGTGATCGCGACCACGTCCACGCCGGCGTCCGCGGCCGCCCGCACGAGTTCGGCCGGGGTGTCCGTGCCGTCGGACGCGGTCGAATGGGTGTGGAGATCGATACGCACCGACCCAGTGTCTCAGGTCCCGGAAGTCGGCGCCGCGCGCGTCCGCCCGGCACCCGGCCCCGAGAGACCGGAATCACGCCCGCCCGGCCGTCCGGCCGCCCATCAGGACATGCTGCGCGACAGGGTCTTTCGTCGCGGACGTGACCCGCTCAGAGAGTGGCGGCGGCGCGGCGCGGGTCGCGGACGTCGATACCGGCCTCGTCCCACGCCTCGCGCAGGGCCGCGGCGCCGCGCAGGCGTACCCACGCCGCCTCGGTCCCGGTGAGCGGGGCCACCTCGAGGAACTGCACGGGGTCGAGCGGCTCGGGCAGCGCCAGCTCGGGAATCTCGCTCTCGCCGAGCAGGACCGCCGTGAACGGCGCACCCTTCCACAACGGCTCCCCCAGGTCGACCAATCCGTCGGGTCGCAGCACCACGCCCTCCACCGACGGTGCGGCGGCCAGCACGGCGAGCGTCTTGTGCACCCCGGACGCCACCCCGGCGCCGCCGGTGAGCGTCAGGACCAGTTCGGCGCGGGGACCGCGCGTGGGGTCGGCGATCATGTCGCTCGGATCCCCCATCGGGTGCCGGGAACAACCGAGCGTCGCGTACCGCACGGGTGAACCGTCCTCCCCCGGGTAGCGCAGGACGTCGACGGGCTCGACCCCCAGGAAGGTCACCGAGGCAGTGCTCGGCGCGGGGCCACCGATGTACCGGTCCAGATGTGCGCGTACGGCGGAGACAACGCTGTCAGTCACACGTCCATCTAACACCTGCGGCCCGGCCCGTCCGGCGCCCGCTCTCCCGCCTACAGGGAGGAGGGTTGGACACCCCGGAGTCGACCCCGTAGCTAATGAGTTACCCCTTTTCGCCAGCGAGCGATGTCCCCGAGCGACCCGCGAATACCCGCGTTCGTCTGCCGGCCCGACGTTCCAGGAGCTCCGTTTGTCTCGTTCCACCCGGCCCACCCCCGCCCCGTTGCTGACCGCGACGCTCTGCTTCGTCATCCTGGTCATCTCGACGCAGCAGACCGTCGTGATGCCGCTGGCGGCCACCATCGGTCGCCAACTCGACGTCGGCATCACCGCGATCGGTTGGACGCTCACGGCCGGCTTCCTCTCGGCTGCGGTCACGACGCCGGTCGCGGGCCGGATGGCCGACCTGCGGTGCAAACGCACCGTGCTGCTCGCGGTCCTCACGATCGTCCTCGCGGGTTCGCTGCTCGCGGCCGTCACCGCGTCGCTGCCACTGCTGATCCTCGCCCGGGTGTTGCAGGGCGTCTCGTTCGCCGCCTTCCCCGTGTGCCTGGCGATCCTGCGCGACGAACTCCCGCCGCGCCGGCTGACGTCGTCGATGGGATTGCTCTCGGGCACGCTGGGATTCGGCGGAGCCGTGGGCATGGTGCTGACCGGCCTGGTGGTGCCTGCGGATGCGGACTACCGCCGCGCGTTCTGGCTCGCCAGCGTGCTGACGATGATCGCGATCGTCGCCGTCCCGGCGGTGGTACCGGCCCGCCGCAACCCCGCGGCCGGGCGGGTCGACTGGACGGGCGCGGCGCTGCTGGGGACAGGACTGGTGCTGGTCCTGCTGCCGCTGTCCGAGGGCGGGAGCTGGGGATGGTCCTCCCCCGCCACGATCGGGTGCGCGGTGGCCGGAATCGTCGTCCTGGCCGGGTGGTTCGCCGTGGAACGGCGCCTCGAGCACCCGCTGGTACCGACCGAGATGTTCACGCACCGTCCGGTGCTGTGCACGCACCTGGCCGGGTTGCTGGTAGGGGCCGGGATGTTCGTCAACATCACCACGCTCGTCTACTTCGTCCAGACCGATCGGGACCTGGCGGGGTACGGGTTCGGCGCCACCCCGATGCAGGCCGGGCTCGTCTACATCCTGCCGGGAGCGAGCGTCGGCGTCCTCGCCTCGATCTGCAGCGGGGCGCTCATCCACCGGTTCGGCGCCCGGGTCGTCATGACCGTCTCGGGCGTGCTCGGCCTGGCCGGATTCGGCTTCCTCGTGGCGGCGCACGAGACCACGTGGCAGCTGATCACCGGCTCGATGGTCGCGTCGGCGTTCACGAGCCTGGCGTACGCCGCCATGCCGGCGCTGCTGGTCGCCGAGGTCGCCCCGAACCGGACCGGGGTCGCGAACAGCGTCAACTCGATCGCCCGCACCGCGGGCAGTTCGGTGGCCAGTGCGCTACTGGCGACGATGCTGGCCGCGTTCACGGTCGGCGGCACGACCGTCTCTCGCGTCGACGCGTACCTCGCCGCGTTCGGGTGTGGCGCGGTGTGCGCGGTCGGCGCCACGGTGGCCGTGTTGGTCGGCACGGCTCGGCGACGCGGCGTCGGCCCGACGAGCGAGCCGGGTCAGAGCGCGAGCCGCGCCAGCATGTCGCGTGCGGACTCGGCCGTCTTGGGATCGCACAGCACGTCGTAACGCCCGGCGACCAGTTGCATGGTCGACGAGAAATCGCGCGTACCACGGGTCGCCGCGTACGGGATGGTCGTCGAGATCACCCCGAAGATGATGCCGCCGACGATGCCGACCAGCAGCGGGCCGAGCAGGCCGTTCGTGAAGATGCCCAGCAGCAGCCCCAGGAACACGCCCAGCCAGGCGCCCGAAACGATGCCGCCGCCAATGACTTTGGCCCACGTGAGACGGCCCAGAACGCGCTCGACCTGCATGAGGTCGACGCCGACGATGGTCACGTCCTCGACCGAGAACTGTTGGTCGGACAGGTAGTCGACCGCCCGCTGGGCCTCGGCGTACGTCGGATACGAGCCGATCGGCCAGCCGGTCGGCGGCGTCGGTAGCCCCCGGCCGGCGCGGTTCGGTTGCGAGAGTGGATTCGTCATCGTCTTCGTCTCTCTGCTCGGGGCACGTGATATGTCCGGTTTTACCGATGTTCGGGCGTCATATCAATCCAATTGTGCCCGGCGGGGCGCGCGCTCGCCTACCCGTTCGTGGGCGGAGTGAAACTGACCGTCCGCGCCATCCCGGCCGCACGACCCTTGGCCGAGATGACCAGCGCCATCTTGCGACTCGCCTCGTCGATCATCTCGTCGCCGAGCATGACCGCACCGCGCGCACCGCCGGCCGCCGAGGTGTGGAACTCGTAGGCGTCGAGGATCAGCTCTGCCTGGTCGAAGTCCTCCTGGCGAGGACTGAAGACCTCGTTGGCGGCGTCGATCTGCGTGGGGTGCAGCACCCACTTGCCGTCGAAGCCCAGCGCGGCGGTGCGCTGCGCCGACCGGCGGAAGGCGTCGACGTCGCGGATCTGCAGGTACGGCCCGTCGATGGCCTGGAGGTCGTGGGCGCGGGCCGCCATGAGGATCGTCATGAGGATGTGGTGGTACGCGTCGCCGCGGTCGTAGCCCTGGGGCTGCTCGCCGACCACGAGCGTGCGCATGTTGATGCTCGCCATGAAGTCCGCGGGCCCGAACACCAGCGTCTGCACACGCGGGCTCGCGGTCGCGATCGCGTCGATGTTCGTCAGCCCGATGGCGTTCTCGATCTGCGGCTCGATCCCGATGCGTCCCACCTCGAGCCCGTTGGCCTTCTCGATCTGGGTCAGCAGCAGATCGAGCGCCTGGACATGGCTGGCGTCGGGCACCTTCGGCAGCAGGACCGCGTCGAGATTCGCACCCGCCCCACCCACGACGGTCGCGATGTCGGCGTGCGTCCACTCGGTGGTCCAGTCGTTGACGCGGACCACCTTGATCTGGTCGCCCCAGCCGTCCTCGTTGAGCGCGTCGACGATGCGCTCGCGGGCCTCGGCCTTCGCGATCGGCGCGACGGCGTCCTCGAGGTCGAGGAAGATCTCGTCGGCCGGAAGACCCTTGGCCTTGTCGATCATCTTGCGGCTCGAACCGGGTACCGCCAGGACGGACCGACGCGGCCGGAGGCGAGGGGTCAGGGTCCCAGCGGTCATGGCGGGCGGTCCTCCCGAATTCAGTGGATCACGAGGCAAGGATCTAGCCTTTTCATCATGGCAGCTGTGAACAAGGTATTCGCAGCCAGGCTCGCCGGCCTGGTGGTCCTCGGACCGGACGGTGAGTCGATCGGGCGTGTGCGGGACGTGGTGCTCACCATCCGAATCGGGCGTCAGCCCCCGCGGGTGCTGGGGCTGGTCATCGAGATGTTCACGCGCAAGCGAATATTCGTGCCGATGCTCCGCGTCACCGCGATCGAGCCGGGGTCGGTCACGCTCCGCACCGGCAACGTCAGTCTCCGCCGGTTCGACCAGCGCCCCACCGAGGTCCTCGCCCTCGCACAGGTCCTCGACTCGCATGTACGCATCGACGACCCCGAGGTCACCGAGACGATCGGTACCGACGTCGTGATCGTCGACCTCGGCATCGAACTGACCCGCACCCGGGACTGGGTCGTCTCGCGGGTCGCGGTGCGCGCACACCGCGGCCGGCTCGGCCGGCGTACCGCGATCCACGTCGTCGACTGGCAGCACGTCCACGGCCTGACCCCCACCGCACTCGCGATGCCCGGGCAGGGTGTCTCCCAGCTCCTCATGCAGTTCGAGGGCATGCGTCCGGCCGACGTCGCGCACGCGATGCGCGAACTCCCCGAGAAACGCCGCCACGAGGTGGCCCTGGCGCTCGACGACGAACGACTGGCCGACGTCGTGCAGGAGCTGCCGGCCGACGACCAGACCGACCTGCTGCTCCACCTGAAGGTGGAGCGGGCCGCGGACGTCCTCGTCGCGATGGATCCCGACGACGCCGCCGACGTCCTCGGTGGACTCCCCGAGACGGACGCCGAGTCGCTCCTGCAGTTGATGGACCCGCAGGACTCCGAGCCGGTCCGCCGCCTGCTCGAGCACTCCCCCGACACCGCGGGCGGTCTCATGACACCCGAACCGGTGGTGCTCACGCCGTCGACCACGGTCGCGGAGGCGCTCGCCCGCGCGCGGAACGAGGACCTCACACCGGCACTGGCCAGCATGGTGTTCGTGGTGCGGCCGCCCACCGCCACCCCGACGGGCCGCTACCTGGGCTGTGTTCATCTGCAACGGTTACTGCGAGAACCGCCCGCGAGCCTCGTCGGTGGTGTGCTCGACGACGACCTGCCGCGCCTCGATCCGGAGGATTCCCTGGCGACCGTCACCCGCTTCTTCGCCACCTACAACCTGGTGTGCGCACCCGTCGTCGACGACGAGCACCACCTGCTCGGCGCCGTGACGGTCGACGACGTCCTCGACCACCTCCTGCCCACCGACTGGCGCGAGGAGGAGACCGCCGATGAGTGAACCGGGCGCACGGCAGCGGCTCGACACGCCGCGGGGCACGCGGGGGCTGCGATTCCACATCGACGTCGAGGCCGTCGGCCGGGTCAGCGAGAGCATCGCACGATTCCTCGGCACGGGCCGGTACCTGGTCATCCAGACCGTGATCGTCATCGTCTGGGTGGCGCTGAACGTCTTCGCGGTACAGCTGCAGTGGGACCCGTACCCGTTCATCCTGTTGAATCTGGCGTTCTCGACCCAGGCGGCGTACGCGGCGCCGTTGATCCTGCTGGCCCAGAACCGCCAGGAGAACCGCGACCGGGTGGCGCTCGAGGAGGACCGCGCCCGCGCGGCACAGACCAAGGCGGACACCGAATTCCTCGCCCGCGAGCTGGCCGCGCTGCGGTTGGCGGTCGGTGAGGTCGCGACGCGCGACTACCTGCGGCGCGAACTCGACGACATTCGCCAGCTGCTCGCCGAACGCGACGACCGTGCCGCCGACGACGGTGAGACGACGGCCGGCCCCAAACCGCGCTCCGGACGCAAGTAGGCCGCAGCCGGACTCTCCCGACGTTCTTCCCGGGCTCCGCGGAACCCCGACACGACACGTCACCGATATGTAACGTGTGTCACAGCGATCGAGATGTACCCGGCGAGGTCTCGGATCGGTTGCGAGAGCATGGATGCAGGTTTCTGCAAGGAGGGGTCGTAAGCGTGCGTGTTCGTGGAGTCGTCGGTGTGTCCGCCCTCGTCCTTGCCGGAGCCGTGACCGTGGCGTCGTCGGTCGGTGGCGTGTTCGACTCGCCGTCGGCCGAGTCGGAGAACACCGCCGCGACCCACACGCTGGGGGCCCCGACCACCACGGAGGCGCCCGCCGCGCAGGCCGCGCTGATGCCGACGGTCGGGCTGGTGCCCGCGGCTCCGCGTCCCGAGCGGCAACTGCGGACCGGGAAACCCGCACTGGCTCCGGCGCTTCCGGATCCCACTGCGCTGCCACCGGGCACAGCGGCGCCCCGCTCGGTGCCCGTCCCGGTCATCGTCGGTCCGCTCGGAATCCCCGAGATCGTGCTCAACGCCTATCGATCGGCGGAGCTGGCGATCGCCGGCGCCCAACCCGGGTGCGGGCTGTCGTGGAACCTGCTCGCCGGCATCGGGAAGATCGAGTCCGGCCATGCCGGCGGCGGGCAGACCGACGCGGCCGGCACCACCGTCACGCCGATCCTCGGCCCCACTCTCAACGGGCATCTGGCGGGCAACGAGGTCATCACCGACACCGACCGCGGCGCACTCGACGGGGACGCGGCCCACGACCGCGCGGTGGGACCGATGCAGTTCATTCCCAGTACGTGGGCGCGGTACGCGTCGGACGGCAACGGTGACGGCGTCGCCGACCCGAACAATGTCTTCGACGCCGCCCTGGCCGCGGCCCGCTACCTGTGCTCGGGCGGCCTGGACCTGCGCGATCCCGCGCAGGAGTCGCGGGCGGTGCTGCGCTACAACAACTCGACGTCGTACCTGGCGAACGTGCTGGCGTGGTCCACGGCGTACCGCACCGGCGGAACCGCCGCGCCGGCGGTCCCGGTGGTCCCCGCACCGCCGCAGCGGTCCCTGGACTCGGAGGTGGACGTCGAGGCGGCCGCGCCGCCGTCGACCTCGCCCGGCACGCCCGCGCCGCCGTCGGCCACCGCGCCTCCCGAGACCTCGCCGACCGGCGCCGCTCCGGCCCCGGTCCTCGCGCCGCTCCCGCTGCCGACGGTCCCCGGACTGCCGCAACTGCCGTGCCTCGTCTTCTGCCCTCCCCCGGCGCAGGACGCGGCGGCTGCCCCGGGACCGACGCCCTGACCGGGGTCCGTACCGCGCCGCCTACCATGGGGGCATGGCAGCCCTGACCGAGACCGCCGTCCGCACCGCACTGTCCCGCGTGCAGGACCCCGAGATCCGTAAACCCATCACGGAACTGGGGATGGTCAAGAGCATCGAGATCGGTGACGACGGCAGTGTCGACATCGGTATCTACCTGACCACCGCCGGCTGTCCGCTGCGCACGGAGATCACCCAGCGGGTGACCAAGGCGGTCGCCGACGTCGACGGTGCCGGCGCCGTCCGGGTCGAGCTCGACGTGATGAACGACGAGCAGCGCACCGAACTCCGCCGGTCCCTGCGCGGCGACTCCGCCGAGCCGGTGATCCCGTTCGCACAGCCCGGCTCGCTCACCCGTGTGTACGCGGTCGCCTCCGGCAAGGGCGGTGTCGGAAAGTCCAGCGTCACCGTCAACCTCGCGGCCGCCATGGCCGCCAAGGGGCTGTCGGTGGGTGTCCTCGACGCCGACATCTACGGCCACTCGGTGCCCCGCATGCTCGGCACCGACGCCAAGCCGACCCAGGTCGAGCGGATGATCATGCCGCCGCAGGCGCACGACGTGAAGCTGATCTCCATCGCGCAGTTCACGCAGGGCAACACGCCCGTCGTCTGGCGTGGACCGATGCTGCACCGGGCGCTGCAGCAGTTCCTCGCCGACGTCTTCTGGGGTGATCTGGACGTCCTGCTGCTCGATCTGCCGCCCGGCACCGGAGATGTCGCCATCTCGGTCGCCCAGCTGATTCCGGGTGCCGAGATCCTCGTCGTCACCACGCCCCAGCAGGCGGCGGCCGAGGTGGCCGAGCGGGCCGGCGCGATCGCGCTCCAGACGCGTCAGCGCATTGCCGGTGTCGTGGAGAACATGTCGTGGATGGAGCTTCCCGACGGGACCCGTATGGAGGTCTTCGGTTCGGGTGGCGGCCAGGCCGTGGCCGATCGTCTCACCCGCGCCGTCGGCGCGAACGTGCCGTTGCTGGGCCAGATTCCGCTCGAGCAGGCCGTGCGCGAGGGCGGTGACTCGGGTCTCCCGATCGTGCTCGGCGCCCCCGACTCGCCCGCCGGCACCGCGCTGCGCGAGATCGCGGACAAGCTGTCCGTGCGCTCGCGGGGGCTCGCCGGCATGTCTCTCGGCATCGACACCGTCCGGCATCTCTGACAGCCGACGTACGACGAGGGCCGGGCCCGCCTTCTCCGTGGATCGGAGGGCGGGCCCGGCCCGTTGTCGTCGGTTCGGTGTGCGTCAGGTGGCGTCGGGGTCGACCGGCGGCCGCTCGCCGGCGGCCAGCGTCTTCGATTCCGGAGGACCGGGCGGCGTCGACGTGTCGGTGTTCGGCTTGCTGTCGAACTTCCCGGTGAGGATCGAGTCGTCACCGTCGAGCAGGTGCTTGGTGATGACCGCGCGCGGTGTCATCCCGCGCAGCTCGTTGAGTTCCGACAGCGGCTTGCGCAGGTCGTCGAACTCGGGCCCCAGCTCGTCCTTGAGCTGCTGGCTGGCTCCGCTCGCGTAGTCGCGCACCTGTCGCATGGTCTTGGTGACCCAGCTGACCGCGCCGGGAAGACGCTCGGGTCCGAGGATCACGAGCGCCGCCACGAGGAGCACCATGAATTCGCCCCACCCGATGTTGCCAAACACGAGTTCAGGGTACGTGGTGATGCACGGAATATCTCGTGCGATCGCCGAATATCACATGAACGTCACGTAGCAGGCGGGCACGGGGCCTCGGCCGGGTTCCCGCGGACACTGCCCGATCTCAGTCGGACTGGGGCGTGACCTGCACGTCCACGGGTCGTCCGGACCGGATCAACTGGACGGTCACGGGCTGGCCGGGCTTCTGGTCGTGGACCGCCACCACCAGTTCGTCGGCGCTCGCCACCGTCCGGTCGCCCACCTTCACGATCACGTCGCCCTCGACGATCCCCGCCCCGGCGGCCGGGCTGCCGGACTGGACGTTGGCCACCTCGGCGCCGCTGGTCGCGTCGTTGACGACGGTGCGCGCGTTGACGCCGATCTCGGGGTGGTGCATGACGCCGCTGCGGATCAGCTCCTGCGCCACCGCCGTCACGTCGTCGATCGGGATGGCGAACCCGAGGCCCACCGAGCCACCGCTCTCCGACCGGATCGCGGAGTTGATGCCGATCACGCGTCCGTCCATGTCGATCAGCGGACCGCCCGAGTTGCCGGGGTTGATCGCGGCGTCGGTCTGCACGGCGTCGATGACGGCGTCCGTGTCGGTGCCCTCGCCGCTCAGCCGGACCGGGCGGTTGAGCGCACTGACGATGCCGCGGGTGACGGTCTTGCTGAGTCCCAGCGGGGACCCGACGGCGACGACGTCCTGACCGACCCGCACGTCCGCGGACGTGCCGAGGTCGGCGACGGTGGGGTTGCGCACCTCGGTCTTCAGCACGGCCAGGTCGGTCTTGATGTCGCGGCCGACGATCTCGCCGGGCACCTTGGTGCCGTCGGCGAACGTGACGCGGATCGTCGACGCGGCCGGGTCGGTCGCCGCCATCGAGATCACGTGGTTGTTGGTGACGATGTATCCGGCACCGTCGACGACGACCCCGGACCCGGTCCCGGACTGGTCGCCGTGCGCCACCTGGATCGACACGACCGCCGGCAACACCGCGTCCGCGACCTCGGCGATCCGGCCCACGGGCGCGTCGTCGTCCCCGCCGGACTGCGACAGTGTCACGCGGTCACTGGTGAGCGCGCCGCGGTCGGACGTCGCGGCGACGGCGACGAGCCCCCCGACCAGTCCGATCGCGAGCGCGAGGGCGGCCAGCGCCGCGAGCGCCCTCCGGTCGATCCGCTCACCGAAGAGCACGTCGCGCAGCGTCAGCTTGGGCGCCTCCGGGTCCCGGTTCTCGGCGGTCGGCGGCTGCGCGGGAGCGCCGAGACGCACCGGCGCGGCGGGGTCCCGCCACGGATCCGCGGCCGCGGCGTCCTCCCCGAGCACGGGGTCGGCCTCGGGACCACGCTGCAACGACTCCTGCTCGCCCGGCGGCCGGCCGAAGGCCTCCGCCAGCACGGCGTCGGGACGACCGACGTGGACGGCGGGCCGGTGCGGGGCGGGAGTGCGGGGGCCGAACGACGCGTCGACGTCCGCCGGACGGCCGAACGCTCGTTCCGCGGCCGGGTCGACGTGCGGACGGTACACCGGTCGCGGCGCCAGACGCGGCCGGTCCGTGGAGTCGGCACCGGTGTGCGCGCTCCGGTCGGCGGCGTCGTCGCCCGCGGCCCCGGGGGTTCTCGAATCCGCCGTCACGCGTGCTGGTCCCCCTCGTGTGCGTCAGTCACGCCTGCCAGTATCACCGATGCGTCCCGCAGCGACCCGACGGCACGTCACCGTCGACGGCGGAACGGCCACCGGCGGGCGAGGTCGCTGTCGGGATCGAACGAGATGATGCCGGGCGCGGTGTCCCGCGTGGGACGCGGTTCCGGCTCGGGGTGATGACAGCGGGGAATCTGGCTGAGCAGCCCGAAGAGGGAACTGGGCATCGAGACGTCGGACGCCGCCCGCCGCAACGCGATCCGCGCCTGCTGCTGGGCGTCCACCTCGGCTGCGCACTCGGGGCACAGCGACAGGTGCTGGGAGGCCCGCAGGTAGGCGTTCATGCGGAGTTCGCCGTCGACGTAGGCGGCGATCGCCTCGCTCGCCAGATGTTCGGTGGAACCGAACCGACGAGGTCCGCGCGCCTGCGTCATCGCACCCTCCTGAATCAATACCCGATGCCGATCCGTTCCGAGTCCACCTTGCCACTCGCCGCGAGATGCTCGCGCAGCGCCTGCCGTCCGCGGTGGATCCTGCTGCGCACAGTACCCAGCTTCACTCCCAGTGTGGCACCGATCTCCTCGTACGAGAGGCCCTCGATGTCACACAGGACGACGGCGGCACGGAACTCCGGTGCCAGCGAGTCCAGCGCCGACTGCAGGTCCGGCGCGAGCCGGGCGTCGTGGTAGATCTGCTCGGGGTTGGGCGAGTCCGACGGGACGCGGTCGTAGTCCTCGGGCAGC
This sequence comes from Rhodococcus sp. SGAir0479, assembly GCF_005484805.1. Lineage (NCBI taxonomy): Bacteria > Bacillati > Actinomycetota > Actinomycetes > Mycobacteriales > Nocardiaceae > Rhodococcus > Rhodococcus sp. SGAir0479. Next base: position 657,034 of record NZ_CP039432.1, on the reverse strand, counting down.
GCCTCCATGCGGATGCGGTTCCGGCGGCGGACCATGTCGAGGAACAGGTTGGTGGTGATGCGGTGCAGCCAGCCCTCGAACGTGCCGGGCTGGTAGTTCTGCAGCGACCGGAACACGCGGATGAAGGTGTCCTGGGTCAGGTCCTCGGCGTCCTGGGCGTTGCCGGAGAGACGGTAGGCGAGCCGGTACACGCGGTCGCCGTGCTCGCGCACCAGCTCCTCCCACGACGGCATCGCCGACTTGTCACCCGTGGCGTCGAACGCGGCCGTGCCGGTCGGTTCGGGCGCAGCGTGGTCGATGCCGTCCGCGGACACGCCGGAAACTGTGCCCGCCGTGGTTGCGTCGGCGGTGTCGTCGGGGAGTGTGCGTTCGGCATTGATCATGTGGATGGGTGGATCCTCCTACTCAGGACCGCGGATCACGAGGACTTCGGATTGTGGGGGTACAACTCCGGAGAGCCCGGAATTGTTCCCGACCACCGTCCGTAGGAATCGGTCTTCGTGATCTTCCCGCCGTGCGGTCTAGTCGTCCGGCGATGGATACACCTTCCCGTACCCCGCTATGTGGGAAATATGAGCAAGCTGAGCGGGGCCTGAGAATCTCGGCGCGAGCGAGCCTTGACAACTCGACGACCCGGCACGGCTAGCCTCTTATGCGTGTACACCAACGCCGAACGGATTCTCACTCACACCGAGGACACGATCCTCGAGGACGAGATGCTGACCTCCGCACGCGACCGCGCGACGGAACTCGGCGCCGCCCCGGTACCGCCGCCCGTCGGCGCCGCCCTCGCCCTGTTCGCGAAGATGCTCGACGCGAAGACCGTGGTGGAGGTCGGGAACGGCGCGGGAGTGAGCGGCCTCTGGCTGCTGCGTGGAATGCGCGAGGACGGTGTCCTCACCACGATCGACAGCGAGCCCGAGCACCAGCGGGCGGCCAAGCAGTCGTTCCGCCTGGCGGGGATCGCGCCGTCGCGCACCCGGCTGATCAACGGGCGCGCGCTCGACGTGCTGCCGCGGCTCGCCGACTCGGCCTACGACCTGGTGTTCGTCGACAACTCGCCGGCCGACCATCCGCACTTCGTGCGGGAGGGCGTCCGCCTGCTGCGTCCCGGCGGCGTCATCGTGCTGCACAACGCGCTGCTGGGGGGACGGGTGGTCGATCCCGGTCAGCGCGACGCCGCGACGGTCGCGGTCCGCGAGGCGGCGCGGGCGCTCGCCGAGGACGAGCGGCTCACCCGGGTGCTGTTCCCGGTCGGCGACGGCCTGCTGTGCGCGGCACGGATCTGACGCCCGTCAGATCCAGACGCCCTTCCCGATCGTCACCACGCCGCCGGTACTGACGGCGAACCGCTGCCGGTCGCGTTCGAGGTCCACGCCGATGATCTCGCCCTCCCCGACCACCACGTTCTTGTCGAGGATCGCGCGCCGGACGACGGCCCCCTTCCCCACCCGGACACCGGGCATCAGCACGCTGCCCTCCACGGTGGCGCCGTCCTCGACCATGACGTTGGAGCTGAGCACCGAGTTCCGGACGGTGGCCGCCGAGAGGATGGAGCCGGCGCCGACGACGGACTCCTGCGCGAGCCCGCCCTGCACGAATTTCGCCGGCGCCAGGTTCTCGGCGCCGCCGCGGATGGGCCATCGGCGGTTGTAGAGGTTGAACACCGGGTGGACCGAGACCAGGTCCATGTGGGCCTCGTAGAACGCGTCGATGGTTCCGACGTCACGCCAGTAGCCGCGGTCGCGGTCCGTCGCGCCGGGCACCACGTTGTTCTTGAAGTCGTAGACCGACGCGAGCCCGGCGTCGACCAGCGCCGGGATGATGTCCCCGCCCATGTCGTGGTCGGAGTCGGAGTTCTCCGAGTCGGCGCGGATCGCGTCGACCAGGACCTTGGTGGTGAACACGTAGTTCCCCATCGACGCGAACGTGGCGTTGGGGTCGTCGGGGGTGCCGGGCGGATGCGCCGGCTTCTCCAGGAACTGGGTGATCCGGCCGGACTCGTCGCTGTCGATGCACCCGAACGCGAACGCCTCGCTGCGCGGCACCCGGATGCCGGCGACCGTGACCCCGGCACCGGATTCGATGTGGTGCTGCACCATCTGCTCCGGGTCCATGCGGTACACGTGATCGGCGCCGAAGACGACGATGTACTCGGGGTCCTCGTCGTAGACCAGGTTGAGCGACTGGAAGATCGCATCGGCGCTGCCGGTGTACCAGCGCGGGCCGAGGCGCTGCTGCGCCGGCACCGGGGTGATGTACTCGCCGGCGAACCCGGACAACCGCCACGTCTGCGAGATGTGCCGGTCGAGCGAGTGCGACTTGTACTGGGTGAGCACGCAGATCCGCAGGTACCCGGCGTTGACCAGGTTGCTCAACACGAAGTCGATGAGCCGGTAGGCCCCACCGAACGGCACGGCCGGCTTGGCGCGGTCAGCCGTGAGCGGGTACAGGCGCTTGCCCTCGCCGCCGGCGAGCACGATCCCGAGCACATGGGGCTGACTCCTCACACCAGTCAACCTATCCGGCGGGGCCGGGCCGCCGCCAGCGTTGCAGGGAACACGCCCGGCGCCGCTGGCCGGGAACGGGTTCCGGCGGTTACGTTTAGCCGGTGCGGGTCGCGATGATGACGAAGGAGTATCCCCCCGAGATCTACGGCGGCGCGGGCGTGCACGTGACGGAACTGGTCGCCCATCTGCGCCGCCTGTGCGACGTCGACGTCCACTGCATGGGAGTACCCCGGGAGGGCGTCTTCGTCCACGAGCCCGACCCCGCGCTGGCCGACACCAATCCCGCCCTGCGGACGCTGTCGGCGGAGCTGCGGATGGCGGCCGCCGCCGCCGCGGCCGACGTCGCGCACTCGCACACCTGGTACACCGGGCTCGCCGGTCACGTGGCCGCCGAGCTGCACGACATCCCGCACATCGTCACTGCGCACTCGCTCGAGCCGCGCCGGCCGTGGAAGGCCGAGCAGCTCGGGGGCGGCTACCGCGTGTCCTCGTGGTCCGAGCGCAACGCGATGGAGCACGCCGACGCGGTGATCGCGGTCAGCGCCGGAATGCGCGCCGACGTCCTCGACGCGTACCCGGCCATCGACCCGGACCGGGTCCACGTGGTGCACAACGGGATCGATTCGGCGGTGTGGCACCCCGGTGCCGCCGCACCCGGCACCCGGTCGGCCCTGGCGACGTACGGCATCGACCCGGGCCGACCGCTCGTGGTCTTCGTCGGCAGGATCACCCGCCAGAAGGGGCTGGGGCACCTGGTCGCGGCCGCCCACGACTTCGATCCGTCGATCCAGCTCGTGCTCTGCGCCGGCGCACCCGACACCGCGGAACTCGCGGCCGAGACGGAGGCTGCGGTGGCGCGGTTGTCGGCCCGACGCCGCGACGTCTTCTGGATCCGGGAAATGCTCCCCACCGACCAGGTCCGCGAAATCCTTTCCGCCGCAACCGTATTCGTGTGTCCGTCGGTGTACGAACCACTGGGGATCGTCAATCTGGAGGCGATGGCGTGTGAGACGGCCGTCGTCGCCTCCGACGTCGGCGGCATCCCCGAGGTGGTTCACGACGGGGTCACCGGCCGCCTGGTGCACTACAACTCGTACGAACCCGAGGCCTTCGAATTCGCTCTCGCCGAAGCGGTCAACGCCGTCGCCACGGACCCGCAGCTCGCGACGACGATGGGCCGGGCGGGACGCCGCCGGGCGGTCTCGGAGTTCGCGTGGACACACATCGCCGAGCAGACGCTCGCCGTCTACGGTGAGGTGCTGGCGCGGCGGTAGGTCGAGATCACGACCGAGGCGGTGACCGAGAACGGCTCCGGCAGCTCGGCGACGGTGTCGTCGAGCCGGCCCGCCGGAAGATGCCGGGCCGAGGGGCCCATGCCGACGAGGTTGCGGACGTCGTGGTGCGACAAGGGCATCCGGACCTCGACGGGGATCCGACCCGTCCGTTCGAAGCGGCCGGCGACCGTCTCGCCCAGTCGCTCGACCTTGCGGTCGTCGACGCGGACCATTCCCAGGAGATCGACGAGTTCGTGCAGATGCCGGTCCGTGGGCGTCAGCACCACCAGCGTGCCCTGCTCGGCGAGCACCCGATCGATCTCGGCGGCATTGCGGGGCGCGAAGATCGACAGCACGTGTGTCAGCACGTGGTCGCGCACCGGCAGCTGTCGCCACACGTCGGCCACCACGGCCGCGACCCGCGGGTGGGCGCGGGCGAGGCGGCGGGCCGCGGGCTTCGAGACGTCGAGACCGATGCCCTGCGCGGTCGGCAGCGCGTCGAGGACGCGCGCGAGGTAATGACCCGTGCCCGCGCCGATCTCGAGAATGCGGGGCGCGTCGCCACCGTCGGCGGTCTGCACGACGGCGTCGGCCACCGCGGCCATGAGGGGGTCGAAACGCCCTGCGCCGAGGAACTCCTCGCGCGCGGCGATCATCTCGGGACTGTCGCCGCTGAACTTGGTGGCGGCACCGGTCAGCAGCGTCACGTAACCCTGGCGGGCGATGTCGAAGCTGTGGCCGCGAGCGCAGACGAGGGCGCGGCCCAGAAGATCGAGTTCGTCACCGCACTGCGGGCACGCGAGCAACGAACACACGTCGGCAAGCACCTGTGAAGCCGTGCCCTTTCCGGAAGTCGTGCGATTCGTTCCCACAGGCTACGGCCGGGTCGACAGTTCGACCCGGCCGGAAACGCTGCGGAGGGTGAAACCCTGTCAGCTGGTGACGCCCTTGAGCTCTTCCCCCAGCGCCGCTGCTTCCTCGGGGGTGAGTTCGACGACCAGACGTCCACCGCCCTCGAGTGGAACCCTCATGACGATCCCTCGTCCCTCTTTGGTTGCCTCGAGGGGACCGTCCCCGGTCCGGGGCTTCATGGCCGCCATCCTCTGCTCCCTCCACATCTGCGCCGGATTTCACGAGCGCCTCGGCTTACCGTGCGTGCCCCGCCAGCACTTAGCGAGGCTCTGTGATCCATTCTTCCCTATCGAGCGGGTTGCCGGGTAGCTAGGGCGGGAAAACCGTACGCCCGGGCGGGCGTCAGCGCGCCGGTTCCACCCAGCACGACAGGAGATGATCGTCTACCATTCCCGTGGCCTGCATGAGCGCATAAGCGGTGGTAGGGCCCACGAAACGGAACCCGCGACGCTTCAACTCGGCGGCCATCGCCGTGGACTCCGGCGTGATGGCGGGCACATTCGCGACTCGCTCCCACCGCCGCGCGCGCCGCGGCGGGGCGAACGACCACAGGAGCGTGTCCAGATCCGTGCCGGACAGGTCGAGTACCGCCCGCGCGTTGGAGACCACCGCTTCGATCTTGGCGCGATTGCGGACGATGCCGGCATCACCCAGCAGTCGCTCGACATCCGCATCGGTGAACGCGGCGACCACCTCGGGGTCGAAATGCGCGAACGCCGCCCGGAACGCGTCGCGCTTGCGCAGGATCGTGATCCACGACAGCCCCGACTGGAAGGCCTCGAGCGCGAGCCGCTCGAACAGTTCGTCGCGGCCGTGCACCGGCTGCCCCCACTCGAAGTCGTGGTAGTCGCTGTAGAGCCGGGAGCCGTCGGTGTCGACCGCCCACGGGCACCGGACACGCTCGGCCTGCATCGAATCCTCCTCGCCGCCAGCCGCGCTCATCGGTCCACCGCGGGGCCGGTGGAACCGCCGGGCTCGGCCGGACCGTCGACCGCTCCCCGGTCCGCGTGTTCCGCCAGTTGCGCTCGCAGAGAATCGATCTCGCGACCCAACCGGTCCAACGCCCAGTCCACCTCACTGGTCTTGTAGCCGCGCAGCGTCTGCTGGAACCGCAGCGACTGCACATCGGCACCGGTGACGTCGTCGGCCGGCAGTACCGTCGCGGTGGTTCCGGCCGGCAGCGGCGGCAGTTCCTCGGAGCGCCCGAAGACCGCGCTCGCAGCGAGGTAGAGCAGACCACCGACCAGCACCATGATCAGCAGGTACAGCAGGACCGTCAGCATGCCCTGATCCTGTCACGAACCACCGACAGCTACCCCGTGGGTGGGGTCACGGGCGGAGCGTGTTCATGGGCGGCCGGTCCGCGAGCGAGACGTCGGTGCGCACGGGAACGAACGAGTCCCCGTCGGCGACGAACTGCGTCAGCCCGCCCCCGCCGTCGTCCACCCCGCACCGGCGCAGCATCGTGCCGATGATCTGCCGGCTCATCACCCCCAGATCGGAGAGCGGGCGGTTGCGGTGCTTGCGCACACCCAGATTGACCTGGCCGATCGCGCCCAGGCCGAGACGGTCGTAGGTGTCGAGCAGCAGCCCGATCTCGACGCCGTACCCCGGTGCGAACGGCACCGACGAGAGCAGTTCCCGGGTGCCGGCGTACTCGCCACCCAGCGGCTGCAGCACGCACGTCAGTTCGGGACGCAATGCCGCGAGCAGCGGCCGCGCCACGAGCTCGGTCACGCGCCCACCGCCGTTGGCGTCCTCCGTCCCGCTGACCCGCAGCGGGCGCCGGTAGTACCCCTTGACCAGGTGGATGCCGACGACCGTCAGCAGTGGGCCCAGCAGCTTCGGGACGAACGCGGGATCGGGGTCGACGAGGTCGGAGTCGACGAACGCGATGAGGTCACCGCTGGTCGCGGCGACCGAACGCCACAGCACCTCCCCCTTGCCCGGCACCGGGTCCAGCCCCGGCACCGCCGCCTCCCGGCTGACGACCTTCGCGCCGGCGGCCGCCGCCCGTTCGGCGGTCGCGTCGCACGACCCGGAGTCGAGGACGACCAGTTCGTCGACCAGCCCGCCGAGCAGCGGATGGATCGTGTCGACGACACCGGCGACGGTCTTCTCCTCGTTCAGCGCCGGCAACACCACCGAGACGGTGCGGCCGGCCTTGGCGCGCTCGAGTTCGGCGATGCTCCAGCACGGCTGGTCCCAGCTGTTCGCGTCGGTCCAGGTGCGGGACGCTTCGGTGATGCTCATGCCAACCCCCGTACGGTGCGGACGGGCTGCCGGGTACCCATGATCGCGGCGACCATGTCGACCACCCTCCGGGTCGAGGCAACCTCGTGGACGCGGAACACACGCGCACCCCCGGCGGCCGCGAGCGCGGTCGCCGCCAGGGTGCCCTCCAGCCTCTCGGCAAGTTCCACACCCAGAGTCTCCCCGACGAAGTCCTTGTTGCTGAGCGCCATCAGCACAGGCCATCCGGTGTTGACGAGATCTTCCACGCGCCGTAACAATTCGAGCCCGTGGAAGGTGTTCTTCCCGAAATCGTGGGTCGGGTCGACCAGGATCGAGTCCGCCCGCACCCCGAGCGCGACCGCGCGCTCGGCCGCAGCGACCACCTCGTCGACGACGTCGGCCACCACGTCGGGGTAACGGACACGGTGCGGACGGGTGCGCGGCACGGCGCCGCCGGTGTGCGAGCACACGATTCCCGCCCCCAGTTCGGCGGCCACCTCGACCAGGCGTGGGTCGGCGCCCGCCCACGTGTCGTTGATCAGGTCGGCGCCCTCCGCGCACGCCAACCGTGCCACCTCGCTGCGCCACGTGTCGACGCTGACGATCACGTCCGGGTACCGCGACCGGATGGCCTCGACGAAGGGCACCACACGGCGGATCTCCTCCGCCGCGTCCACGACCGCGCCGGGCCCCGCCTTCACACCCCCGATGTCGACGATGTCGGCCCCCTCGGTGACCGCACGATCGACCGCCGCCATCGCGGCCTCGTCGGAGAACGTGGCACCGCGGTCGTAGAAGGAGTCCGGCGTGCGGTTGACGATCGCCATCACGAGGGCACGGTCGGTTGCCACCGGGCGGCCGCACAGCGTGGGCAGGACGTGACCGGGGGCCGACGTGTCGTCGGAGGCGGGGCGGGTTGCCATGACCCCATCGTCGCACGCCAGGAGCCGCACTACGCTCCGGGCGCGGTCCCCTCGACGACGGCCGCGGCATAGCCGTCGTAGGCCGGTACGTAGCCCTCGCTCCGCCCCGACAGCACGTACAGCCGATCGACGGTGGACGCGAAGCCTTCCTCGCGCATCTCCACCTTCCGGCTCTTGAACGTCGACGTGGTCTCGAGTGAATCGACGATCCGCAGGAACAGCGGGATCGCGTACCCGGGCAGCCGGTCGTACAGCGCGGCCGCCAGCTCGCGGCCGTCGAAGTCGTGTCCGTCCCGCAGGGTCACCGCGGCCATGCCGGCCTTGCCGTCCGCCCCCGGCACGGCGACTCCGTACACGACCGACTGCTCGATCGCCGGGTGCGCGCCGAGCGCGCCCTCGACCTCGGTGGTGGCGACGTTCTCGCCCTTCCACCGAAACGTGTCGCCGAGCCGGTCCACGAAGGCGACGTGCAGGAACCCCTGGCTACGGACCAGGTCGCCGGTGTCGAACCAGCAGTCGCCGTCCTTGAAACCGCCTCGCACGAGCTTGCTTTCGCTCGCATCCGCGTCGGTGTAGCCGTCGAAGGGCGACCGATCGGTGACCTTCGACAACAGGAGTCCCACCTCGCCGGTACCCACCCGCCGCAGGCGTCCGCGCCCGTCCCGGCGGGCGCGGCCGGTGTCGGGATCGAATTCGACGACCGCGAACGGCAGCGGGCACAGCCCGGCGGTGCGCTCGACACCGAGGGCGTTGACGAACGCGATGTTGCACTCGCTCGCACCGTAGAACTCGGCGACGCGGTCGATGCCGAAGCGTTCGGTGAACTCGGACCAGATCTCGGGGCGCAGCCCGTTGCCGACGACCAGTCGGATGTCGTTGTCGCGGTCGGAGGCCCTGGGCGGCTGGTTGAGCAGGTATCGGCACACCTCGCCGATGTAGACGAAGGCGGTGGCCCCGTTGACCTTCGCGTCGTCCCAGAAGCGGGAGGCGGAGAAACTGCGCCCGATCGCGAATGTGGCGCCCGACGACAGCACCGACGACAGCGACACCGTGAGGGCGTTGTTGTGGTAGAGCGGCAGCGCGCAGTACAGGGTGTCGCTGCGGCGCAACCGGACTCCCATCGCGCCGATCCCGGACATGCTCTTGAGCCAACGGTAGTGACTCATCAGGCTCGCCTTGGGCAGTCCGGTCGTCCCGGACGTGAAGATGTAGAAGGCGCGGTCCTTGCCCTGCACGCGCTCGCACACCGCGGGATTCGAGTCGTCGGCGTGCTCGGCCCGGCGCTGCAGTTCGCCGTCCGACAGCACCGTCTCGGCGTGCGGCGCGCCGTCGAGGGAGGCGACGGCCTCGTCGCACTCCTCCCCCACGACCAGGACCCGGCTGTCCAACAGCGAGAGACTGTGTGCGAGAACGTCGCCGCGCTGGTGGTGGTTGAGCATCCCCGCCACCGCACCGAGCTTGACCGCGGCGAGGGTGACCAGCAAGGTCTCCGGGCGATTCTTCATGAGGATCCCGACCACGTCACCGCGGCGGACGCCGAGTTGCGTCAACACGTCGGCATAGCGGTTGACCTCGGCGTTCGCCTGACCGTAGGTGACGGTGCCGCCCTCGAACCGAATGAACGGGTGGTGCGGTTGGCGACGCGCCCGATCCTGGAACACCCGGCCGATCGAGGCCCGATCCGCGGGCCTGCGCGTCATTCCCAGCGCACCGCGGGCCAGGCTGGGAAGTTCGGTGGCCATCCTCGGGAGTTGCAGTGCCAGTTGCACGGGATCGATCGTCGACGCGGCATCCGAACTCATCGGGATCCTTCACACGAGGGGACAGGTCACTTCTTACTCCACAGTAACCTTTGCGTCCCGTCCCGGGAACCCCTCGAGGGGAACCACTTTCACCTCGTGCACGCGTCCAGCGCCGCCTCGATGTCGTCGGTGACGACGAGTCCGTCGAGTGCCCGCTGCGCCACGAAGCCCTGCGCCTTCAGCCCTTCCAGCCACTGCAGCAGGCCCGCGAAGTGATCCACCGGGTCGAGCATCACGACGGGTTTGGCGTGCATGCCGAGGTATCCGGCGGTCCAGGTCTCGAACAGCTCCTCGAGAGTTCCGATACCGCCCGGGAGCGTGACGAACGCATCGGCGCGGTCCTCCATGATCTGCTTTCGTTCGCGCATCGTGTCCGTGACGATCAACTCGTCGGCGTCGACGTCCGCGACCTCCCTGTGCACCAGCGCTTTCGGGATGACGCCGACCGTCCACGCCCCCGCCTCGCGGGCCGCGGTGGCGACCGCGCCCATCATCGAGACGTTGCCGCCGCCGGAGACAAGTTGCCAGCCGCGGCGCCCGATCGCCGTCCCCAACGCGGCGGCCAGTTCCAGGAACCGCGGGTCCACCGGACCCGACGCGCAGTACACGCACACGGCGAACTTCTCGCCGTTTCCGGCCGCCACTAGGAGTCCTCTCCCAGCAGCGCCGCCTCGTCCACACCCTGCTGCGACTCCACGATGATGCGCACCACCTCGTCGACGCTGTCGGTGACGTGGATCAGGTCCAGGTCGTCGGGCGAGATCTTGCCCGACCGCGCGACCGCGTCCCGCAGCCAGCCCACCAGCCCGGACCAGTACTCGGACCCCATGAGGATGATCGGGAAGCTCGTGATCTTGTGGGTCTGGACCAGCGTGAGCGCCTCGAACAACTCGTCCAGGGTGCCGAAGCCGCCGGGCAGGCAGATGAAGGCCTGCGAGTACTTCACGAACATCGTCTTGCGCGCGAAGAAGTAGCGGAAGTTGATGCCGAGGTCGACCCACTCGTTGAGACGCTGCTCGAAGGGTAACTCGATGCCCAGACCGATCGAGTAGCCGCCGCTCTCGCAGGCCCCGCGGTTGGCGCCTTCCATGATGCCCGGCCCACCGCCGGTGATGACCGCGTAGCCGGCCCGGGCGAGCGCGGTACCCAGTTCGCGCGCCCAGACGTACTCGTGGTGGTCCTCGTCGGTGCGGGCCGACCCGAAGATCGTCACGGCACGCGGAACCTCGGCCAGCGCCCCGAATCCCTCGACGAACTCACTCTGGATCCGCAACACGCGCCACGGGTCGGTGTGAACCCAGTCCGTGGGTCCGCGCTGGTCGAGCAGACGCCGATCGGCGGTGGTGGACTCGGCCTTGCGATCGCGTCGCAGCATCACCGGGCCGCGGTGCCGTACCGATGCACTGCCCTGCCGGGCCGCTCCGGTCTTCCTCTCTGGTGCCATGCGGCCCAGGTTAGGCGCTCACGCGCCGAGGTAGCCGCGCAGTACCGCGGTCACGTCGGTGATCTGCTGGACCGGGACGTGCTCGTCGCGCTTGTGCGCCAGATTGGGATCACCCGGACCGTAGTTGACGGCGGGAATTCCCAGTGCCGAGAAGCGCGAGACGTCGGTCCACCCGTACTTGGCGCGGTACCGGCCGCCGGCGGCGTCGATCAGTGCGGCGGCCGCGGGGTTCGCCAGTCCGGGCAGCGCACCCGGTGAGCTGTCGGTGACCTCGAACCCGAGGTCGAGACCGCCGAGCGAGGCCGGATCGAACACCTCGCGCACGTGCTCGATCGCCTGCTCGACACTGCGGTCGGGAGCAAAGCGGAAGTTGACGTCCATCTCGGCCGCGTCGGGGACGACGTTCCCGGCGACACCCCCGGAGATCCGGACCGCCGACAGACCCTCGCGGTAGACGCAGCCGTCGATGTCCACGGATCGAGCCTCGTACGACGACAACCGCTCGAGCACGGGGGCAAACTTGTGAATCGCGTTGTCGCCGAGCCACGATCGGGCCGAGTGTGCCCGCACGCCGGACGCGGTCAGCCGCACCCGCAACGTGCCCTGGCACCCCGCCTCGATGAGGCCGCCGGTGGGCTCGCCGAGGATCGCGACGTCGGCCCGCAGCCACTCCGGCAGCTCGCGCTCGATCCGGCCGAGACCGTTGTACTGCGCGGCGATCTCCTCGCAGTCGTAGAACACCAGCGTCAGGTCGTGCGCGAGATCGGACACGGTCGCGGCGAGATGCAGGAACACCGCGTCCCCGGACTTCATGTCGACCGTGCCACAACCGTGCAGCAGGTCGCCGCGCTCGTCGACCGTGCGCCGGCTCGGCACGTTGTCCGCGATCGGCACCGTGTCGAGGTGCCCGGCCAGCATGACGCGACTGGGCAGGCCCCGGTTCGTGCGCGCCAGCACCGCGTCCCCGTTGCGGATCACCTCGAATCCGGAGGTCTGTTCCCGCAGGGCGGCCTCGACCGCGTCGGCGATCGCACGCTCGTCCTGCGAGACACTCGGGATGTCCACCAGCGCGGCGGTGAGATCGACGGGGTCGGCGTGCAGATCGAGAAGGCTCACAGCTTCCAGCGTAGAGACCGGCCCGGGCAGGTACCCGACCGGTCGGAACTCGTCACCCGGGGCGGGCACGTCTCCCGCCCCCGGACGACGCCCGGCTCCTCGCGTAACCTGTGCATCCGTGAGTGCACAGGGAGCATCTGCAGTAGGCGTCGCCAACGTGACCGAGTCGGGCACGGTTCTCGACACCTGGTACCCCGCCCCGGAGCTGGGCGAGTACGAGGACAACGGAACCGTCGCGCTCGAGGGCACCGACATTCCGTCGGACCTCGCGTTGCTCGCCGGCCACGACGAGGCCCGCGAGGTCAAGCAGGTCGTGGTGCGCACCACGATCGCCGATCTGTCGGCGCCGCCCGTCGACGCCCACGACGTCTACCTGCGCCTGCACCTGCTGTCGCACCGCCTGGTGCAGCCGCACGGGGTCAACCTCGACGGCCAGTTCGGTCTGCTCGCGAACGTGGTGTGGACCAACTTCGGTCCGTGCGCGGTCGACGGCTTCGAGCTGGTGCGTTCGCGCCTGCGGATTCGCGGTGTCGTCACGGTGTTCGGCGTCGACAAGTTCCCCCGCATGGTCGACTACGTCGTCCCGGCCGGCGTACGCATCGCCGACGCCGACCGTGTCCGTCTGGGCGCGCACCTCGCGAGCGGCACCACCGTGATGCACGAGGGCTTCGTGAACTTCAACGCCGGCACGCTCGGCAGCTCGATGGTCGAGGGCCGCATCTCGGCCGGCGTCGTCGTCGGTGACGGCTCGGACGTCGGTGGCGGCGCCTCGATCATGGGCACGCTCTCGGGCGGCGGCAAGCAGGTCATCTCCGTCGGCGAGCGCTGCCTGCTGGGCGCCAACGCCGGCCTGGGCATCTCGCTCGGCGACGACTGCGTGGTCGAGGCGGGTCTCTACCTCACCGCCGGCACCAAGGTCACCGGCCCCGACGGCACCGTCGTCAAGGCCGCCGACCTCAGTGGCAAGTCGAACATCCTGTTCCGCCGGAACTCCGTTTCCGGCGCCGTCGAGGTGGTGCCGTGGAAGGGCACCGGTGTGGAACTGAACGCAGCTCTTCACGCGAACGACTAGTGAGCACCAGCGACACCTCCGCGCTCGGGCACGGCCTGAAGGTCCGTCATCTCACGATGATGGGCCTCGGGTCGGCCATCGGTGCCGGGCTCTTCCTGGGCACCGGCGTCGGGATCGCGAAGGCGGGCCCCGCGGTTCTCGTCTCGTACCTCATCGCGGGCTTCGTGGTGGTCTGCGTCATGCGGATGCTCGGCGAGATGGGCGCCGCGCTCCCCGCGAGCGGATCGTTCTCGCACTACGCCCGCATCGGTATCGGCGAGTGGGCCGGCTTCGTCATGGGCTGGCTGTACTGGTTCATGCTGATCATGGTGCTGGGCGCCGAGATCACCGGCGCGTCCGCGATCGTGAACGACTGGCTGCCCGGCGTCCCCCAATGGGTGGTCGCGCTGGTGTTCGTCACGTTCTTCGCCGTCGTCAATCTGGCGAAGGTGAGCAACTTCGGCGAGTTCGAGTTCTGGTTCGCGGCCCTCAAGGTCGCCGCGATCATCGGCTTCCTCGTCGTCGGCTTCCTGCTCGTCTTCGGGCTCCTACCGGACACCGACCCCGTCGGCTTCACGCACTTCCTCGGCGAGGGCGGGTTCATGCCCAACGGCTTCGCCGGCGTCGCCGCCGGGCTGCTCGTGGTGGCGTTCGCGTTCGGTGGCATCGAGATCGTCACCATCGCGGCCGCCGAGTCCCGGGATCCCGAACGCGCGATCGCCGTCGCGGTCCGCAGCGTCGTGTGGCGGATCAGCGTCTTCTACATCGGCGCCATCGCCATCATGGTCTTCCTCCTGCCGTGGGACGACCCGAGCCTGCAGGACGGCCCGTTCGTCGCCGTCCTCGACAAGGCGAACATCCCGTACGTCTCCGGGCTGATGGAACTCGTGGTCGTCGTCGCGCTCCTGTCGGCGTTCAACGCGAACGTCTACGGCACCTCCCGCATGGCGTTCTCGCTCGCCCGCCGTGGCGACGGTCCCGCCGCGCTGGCCAAGCTCTCGAAGACGGGGGTGCCCACCAACGCGGTGGTGCTGTCGGTGCTCTTCGGGTTCGTCAGTGTGCTGCTGAACTGGCTGCTGCCGGACTCCCTGCTCGGGATCCTGCTCAACGCCGTCGGCGCCGCCCTCCTGGTGATCTGGGTGTTCATCGTGGTCGCGCACCTGCGTCTGCGGCCGAAGCTCGAACGCGAGGGCAAGCTGACGGTGCGGATGTGGCTGTTCCCGTACCTGAGTTACCTCACGCTGGCGCTGCTGGCCGCCTTCGTCGTGCTGATGGCGTTCGATGCGGACGCCCGGGAACAGTTGATCTCCACCGTCGTGCTGTTCCTCGTCATTCTCGCGCTGGGGCTGCTCAATTCACGACGACGGGCACGCAAGGCGTCGGTCACGGACGAGGCGGACGCGCCACTGCCCGGGTGACGCCCGCGAACGGGGCACATCGGACGCTCCCGCGGCGTAGGGTCGGCGCACATCGGCCGCCCTGCCCCGAGGAGTTCCCTTGAGCTTCATCGTCGTCGAACGTCCCCGCGAGCACGTCGCCCTGGTGACCCTCGATCGTCCCGAGCGGATGAACGCGATGGCGTTCGACGTCATGGTGCCGTTCCGCGAGTCGCTCGAGGCCATCAGCAACGACAACTCGGTGCGCGCCGTCGTGATCACCGGCGCGGGGCGCGGATTCTGTTCGGGCGCCGACCAGACGTCCGCCGGCGCCCCACCCCACATCGACGGTCTCACCCGGCCGTCCATCGCGCTGCGGTCGATGGAGATGCTCGACGACGTCGTGCTGACACTGCGCCGGATGCACCAACCGGTGATCGCGGCGATCAACGGGGCGGCGATCGGCGGCGGATTCTGCCTGTCGATGGCCGCGGACATCCGGCTCGCGGCACCCGGGGCGTACTTCCGCGCCGCCGGGATCAACAACGGCCTCACGGCCAGCGAGCTGGGGCTGAGCTACCTGCTGCCGCGGGCGATCGGGTCGTCGCGGGCCTTCGAGATCATGCTGACCGGGCGCGACGTCGATGCCGACGAGGCCGCCCGCATCGGGTTGGTCTCGCGCATCGTCGCCGCCGAGGACCTGCTCGAGGAGTGCTTCGATCTCGCGCAGAGCATCGCGAAGTTCTCCCGGCCGGGCGTGGAGCTGACCAAGCGGACCCTGTGGTCGAGCCTGGACGCCTCGTCGATGGCGCAGCACATGAACCAGGAGGGGCTGGGCCAGCTCCTGATCCGGCTGCTCACCGACAACTTCGAGGAGGCCACACTCGCCCGCCGGGAGAAGCGGGACCCGCTGTTCCGGGATTCCCGCTAGCGCCTCGCGGCACCCGACCCACCCCGGCCCCCGGCCCTGCGACAGGTGCGCAGAACTCGGAACACCGTTGACTCTTTAAGGACGCGACCTTACATTGACGGTGTGACCCAGACCACCGCGCGGCAGGCGATGCTCGCCGCGGCCGAGCAGATCATCGCCGAACGGGGCATGCCCGCACTGACGCTCAAGGACGTCCAGATCGCGGCGAACCAGTCCAACAAGTCGGCGGCCACGTACCACTTCGGTTCCCGCGAAGGCCTCATCGAGGCGCTCGTCGAGGTCCGGATGACACCCGTCGACACCCGCCGACGCGAACTTCTCGACGAGATCGAACGGCGGGGCGAACCGCCCACGGTCCGCGGGGCCGTCGAGGCACTGGTCCGGCCGCTCGCCGCCGAGACCCTCGGGCGCCCCGGGAGCCGCTACGCCCGATTCCTCGTTCAGGGCCTGTTCGATCCGGCGCTCGCCGACATGATCCGCAAGCACCTGAAAGCGGAAAGCTACCGACACGTCCACCGTCTGCTGGTGGACCTGTGCCCCGCCCCCGGCCACATCGCGGAGTGGCGTGCCGACAACATCGTCATGCTCGGCATCACGTCGCTGGCCGCCCGCGAGGGCACCGCCCGCACGGCGGCGGACACCGCCGCGATCGTCGCCGACCTCGTCGACACGTGTGTGGCGATGATCGAGGCACCCACGTCCGTTCCACCCGGCAGTGCATCCGATCCGACGGAATGCACCGAAACACGAGGAGTTTCGCTATGACCGCAGCTGCGACGCCGAACATCTTCCGCACGTTCCTCGAGCCCCGCCCGACGGACCCGCTCTACGCGGTGGGGCCCCTGGTCGCTCCCCGCACCACCGACCGCTGCGAGAGCCGTCCGTACGAGCTGTTCTCGCTCACCCCGAAGACTCCCACCATCGGCGCGGAGATCTCGGGAATCCGGTTGAGCGGCGACCTCTCCGACGACGTCCTCGCGGAACTGCGTCGAGCACTCCTCGAATGGAAGGTGCTGTTCTTCCGCGACCAGGCCATCGACCGCGCCGACCACCGCGCGTTCGCCGCCCGCTGGGGCGAGCTCGAACAGCACCCGTTCTTCAAGTACACCCAGCCCGGCCAGAGCGACGCGGATGTCGCCACCCTCGCCAAGGACGCCGTGGCCGCGGGTGTGGAGAACATGTGGCACAACGACGTCACGTGGCACGAGTTCCCCTCGTTCGCAGCGATTCTGCGTGGTGTCGAGGTGCCCGACGTGGGCGGCGACACCCTGTGGGCCGACACCGGCGCGGCCTACGACCTGCTGCCCGAGGACGTGCGCGCGCGCATCGACCACCTCGAAGCGGAACACGACTGGATCAACTCGTTCGGCCGCGGCATGCCGGCCGAGACCGTCGAGATGCTCCGGCCGGCGTTCCCTCCGGTCACGCACCCGGTGGTACGGGTGGTGCCGGAGACCGGGCGCCGAGTCCTGTTCGTGAACCCGGTCTTCACGCAGCGGATCCTGGGCGTCTCCCAGCACGAGTCGGACGAGCTGCTGCGGATGCTGTACCGCCACGTCCAGCGCCCCGAGTTCCAGGTGCGTCTGCACTGGCGTCCCGACACCATCGCGTTCTGGGACAACCGCGCCTGCCAGCACTACGCGTCCAGCGACTACTACCCCGCGCGCCGCGTGATGGACCGGATCTCGATCGTCGGCGACCGCCCCGTCGGCATCACGGACTGACGATCGGTCCTCGCCCGCCGATCACTCCTCGGGCGCGACGCGGACGACGAGTTTCCCGAAGTTCTTGCCGTGCAGGA
Organism: Rhodococcus sp. SGAir0479; assembly: GCF_005484805.1. Taxonomy (NCBI): domain Bacteria; kingdom Bacillati; phylum Actinomycetota; class Actinomycetes; order Mycobacteriales; family Nocardiaceae; genus Rhodococcus; species Rhodococcus sp. SGAir0479. The sequence continues at coordinate 639,659 of NZ_CP039432.1, read as the reverse complement.
GCCCGAGGAACGCTTCGGGCGCGTTCTCCAATCCGTCCACGACGTCCTCCCGGTACTTCAGCAGCCCCTGGGCGACCCACTGGGAGGCGTCGCGTTCGAAGTCGTCGTACATCTCCTCGACGAACTCCGACTGGATGAACCCGCGGATGGTCAGGCTCTTGGTGAGGACGCGGCCCATGAACGCGGGCAACCGGTCCGGCCCCTCCGGAGCCGACGGGGCGTTGTACTGAGCGACCAAGCCGCACACCGGCATTCGTGCGTACAGATTGAGCAACGGCACCACGGCCGCGGTGACCGGGCCCCCGACGTTCTCGAAGTACACGTCGATGCCGTCCGGTACGGCATCGCGCAACTGCTCGGCGAAATCGTCTGCACGATGGTCGATCGCGACGTCGAACCCCAGGTCGTCACGCACGTGGGCGCACTTCTCCGGACCGCCGGCGATGCCGACGGCCCGGGCGCCGTGGATCTTCGCGATCTGCCCGACTGCGGAGCCCACCGGGCCCGACGCGGCGGCCACCACGACGGTCTCGCCCGCCTGCGGGCGACCGATCTTCAGAAGGCCGGCATACGCGGTGAAACCGGGCATGCCGAGCACACCGAGCGCCGTGGACAGCGGCGCGCGATCGGGATCGAGGACCCGGACGGACCTGCCGTCGGCCACGGAGTGGGTCTGCCAGCCACCGTACGCGAGCACGTACGCGCCCTCGGCCACGTCCGGGTTCCGGGACTCCATCACCTGCGAGACCGTCCCGCCGACCATGACGTCACCCACCTCGACCGGCGCGGCGTACGACTCGGCGGCACTCATCCGTCCGCGCATGTAGGGGTCGAGCGAGAGGTAGACCGTCCGCAACAGGACCTGCCCGTCGGACAGCTCGGGCAAATCGACTGTCTCCGTTCGGAAATTGTCCTCGGTGGGCTCGCCGTCCGGTCGTGAGGCGAGAACGATACGGGTACTCGTGACTGCACTCATACCCCGACGGTACGCCGCCGGGCGCGGGTCGGGGATATCGTCACAAGGGAACCGGCCGTCGTCCGATTCGGCCACGCCACCGGGAGGAAGTTCATGACGGACATTCGGAAAGTCACGGTACTGGGGGCGGGAGTCCTCGGCTCCCAGATCGCCTTCCAGACCGCTTTCAAGGGATTCGACGTCACGTCGTACGACATCGACGACAACGCGCTCGAGGCCGCCCGCGGGCGTTTCGCGGGCCTGGTCGACACCTATCGGCAGGAGGTCCCCGGCGCCGACGACGGCAGTGCCGCCGCGACGCTCGACCGGCTCACCTCGACCACCGATCTCGACGCGGCCGTCGCCGACGCGGACCTGGTCATCGAGGCGATCCCGGAGATCCTCTCGCTCAAGCAGGAGACGTACCGCCGGATCGGCAGTGCCGCACCCGAGCGGACCATTTTCGCGACCAACTCGTCGACGTTGCTGCCCAGCGACCTGGCCGACGCCACCGGGCGTCCGGACCGGTTCCTGGCGCTGCACTTCGCGAACCGGGTGTGGCGCTTCAACACCGCCGAAGTGATGGGCACCGACCGGACCGACCCCGAGGTGTTCCGCACGGTCGTCGAATTCGCGTCCGAGATCGGCATGGTGCCCATCGAACTGCACAAGGAGAAGGCGGGGTACGTGCTGAACTCGCTGCTCGTGCCGTTCCTCAACGCGGCCGCCGCCCTCGCCGCCGGCGGCTACGCCGATCCGGAGGGCGTCGACAAGACGTGGAAGATCGCGACGGGCGCGCCGATGGGCCCGTTCCAGATCTTCGACATCATCGGCCTCACCACGCCGTACAACATCATGGCCAACGGCGACGAGGACGCGCGGAAGCTGGCCGCGTGGCTCAAGGAGAACTACATCGACAAGGGCAAGCTGGGCATCGCGTCCGGCGAGGGCTTCTATCGCTACTAGGCGCCTCGCGCCGCCTACAGCAGCTTCTTCTGCACCTTCCCCATCGCGTTGCGCGGCAACGACTCCACGATCCGCACCTCGCGGGGGCGCTTGTGGACCGACAGCTGCGACGCGACGTGGTCGATGAGCGTCTGCGGATCGACGCCGTCGGCGACGACGAACGCGACGATACGCTGGCCGAGGTCGGCGTCCGGCAGCCCCACCACGGCGGCTTCCCGGACTGCGGGGTGCCCGAGCAGCGCGGTCTCGACCTCCCCGGCGCCGATGCGGTAGCCGCCCGACTTGATGAGATCGGTCGACTCGCGGCCGACGATGCGGTGGAACCCGTCCGCGTCGACCACCGCGACGTCGCCGGTCCGGAACCACCCGTCCTCCGTCCACGACTCCGCGGTCGCGTCGGGGCGGCCGAGGTAGCCGTCGAACAGCATGGGCCCGCGCACCTGCAGGCCGCCGATGCTCTCGCCGTCGTGCGGGACCTCTCCCCCGTGCTCGTCCCGCAGTCGCGTCTCGACACCGCGGACCGGCAGACCCACCCAGCCGGGTCGGCGTTCGCCGTCGACGCGGGTGGTGACGGTCAACATCGTCTCGCTCATGCCGTACCGCTCGATCGGGGCGATCCCGGTGAGCTCGTGCAACCGCTCGAACACCGGGACCGGGAGCGCGGCGCTTCCCGACACCAGCAGCCTGGCCGTGGCGAGCGCGCGGGCCGACTCCGCGTCGTCGGCGATCCGCGACCACACGGTGGGCACCCCGAAGAACAGCGTCCCGCCGTCCCGCGCGGCCTGCGCGTACGCCTGCGGGGTGGGCTTCCCGGTGTGGATCAGCCGGCTGCCCACCCGGAGGGGACCCACGAGCCCGAGGATCAACCCGTGCACGTGGAACAGCGGCAGGCCGTGCACCAGAACGTCCTTCGACGTCCAGTCCCACGCCTCGGCCATCGCGTCGATGCCGGCGGCCAGGGCGCGCCGGCTGAGCAGTACCCCCTTGGGCGCGCCCGTGGTTCCCGACGTGTAGAGCACGAACGCGATCGCAGACGGGGCGGGCTCGGGGTGGGCGTGCCAGTCGCGCGCGTGCACGCGGACCGGGACGGACGGCAGATCGGAGCCCTCCGGGGCCCGACCCAACCAGGCCTGCGCGCCGGAATCGGACAGGATGTGTGCCAGTTCCGCCGGGCCCGAGTCCGGCGGCACCGGGACCAGCGTGGCCCCGGCGAGTAGCCCGCCCACGATCGCGATCACGGTGGCCGGGGTCGGCTCGGCGAGGACCGCGACACGGCGGGCGCCGGCGATCCGTTTGGCCAGCGCCCCGGCGGCCCCGAGGATGTCCGTGCGCGAGAGCGCGGTGTCTCCGATCCGGACGGCGTCGGGCATGTCGTCGCCGCGCGCTACGGCGAGTGGGTCGAGCGAACTGAGCAGCACGACGCCCACTGTCTCACATCGTGTAATCAGCCCCGGGTGAGTGTCGAACGCACGAAGAACCTCAGGTTCGACGGGCGTTCGGCGAGCCGGCGCATGAAGTAGCCGTACCACTGGCTGCCGTACGGCACGTACACGCGCACGCGGCGGCCGGCGTCGACGAGGCGTGCCTGCTCGAGGTCCCGTATCCCGAACAGCATCTGATGCTCGTACCCGTCCGTCCCCCGGCCGGTTTCGATCGCCAGAGGGTCGACCGCGGCGATGATCGCCGGGTCGTGGGTGGCGATCATGGGGTAGCCGCGCCCGCGCATCAGAACCGTCAGGCACCGCCGGTAGGACGCGTCGACCTCGGCGCGCGAGCGGAACGCCACCGATTCGGGTTCGCGATACGCGCCCTTGCACAGCCGCACCCGCGACTGCGCGCCGGCCAGGTCCCGGCAGTCGGCCTCGGTCCGGCGCAGGTACGCCTGCAGCACCGTGCCCAGCCACGGGAAGTCCGCCCGCAGCTCGCGCACGATCGACAGCGTCGAATCGGTGCGGGTGTGGTCCTCGGCGTCGACGGTGACCCACACGCCGTGCTCCTCCGCGGCGGCGCAGATGGTGCGGGCATGGTCGAGCGCGATCTTGCCCCCGTCCCCGGGCAGGTCCTGTCCCAGCGCCGAGAGCTTGACGGACACCTCCAGCGGGCGGGCACCCGCACCGTGCGCCTGCGGCAGCCGCGCCAGCTCGGCGAGCAGTTCGAGGTACGCCACCACGGTGTCGCGGGCCCGGGCGGCGTCGCGGGTGTCCTCGCCGAGGCGGTCGATACTCACCCATCGGCCCTGCCCCAGCAGCGTCGTCGTCGCCGCCATCGCGTCGCCGAGCGTCTCCCCCGCGACGAACCGGCGGACGATCGACTTGGTTCCCGGCGCCCGGGTGATCAGGCTCTTCGCGCGCCCCGAACCCGCGGCCGCCAAAATCGCCGGCCGCAGGGGGTTCGACAGCGCCCCCGACGTCACGAACCGGGCTCCGGGTCCATGTGCGGGTAGCGGTGATCGGTGGGCGGAACGAACGTCTCCTTGATCGTGCGCGCCGACACCCAGCGCAGCAGGTTGAGCGGCGAGCCCGCCTTGTCGTTGGTGCCGGACGCCCGAGCGCCCCCGAACGGCTGCTGCCCCACCACGGCCCCGGTCGGTTTGTCGTTGACGTAGAAATTGCCGGCTGTGTAACGCAATGCGGCCGAGGCCTGTTCGATCGCGGCGCGGTCGGTCGCGACGATCGCACCGGTGAGCGCGTACGGCGACGCGGTGTCGACCGCGGCGAGGACGTCGGTGAACGCGCCCGGGGCGCCGTCGTCGTAGACGTGGACGGACAGGATCGGACCGAAGTACTCGGTGGTCAGTGCCTCGTCGTGCGGGTCCTCGACGAGGAGCACGGTGGGCCGGACGAAGTAGCCGACGCTGTCGTCGTACTTGCCGCCGACCGCCACCTGCACACCGTCGGCGCCGCGGGCGCGCTCGATCGCCGCGATACTCTTGTCGTAGGCCCGCCGGTCGATGAGGGCGCCGCCGAAGTTCTCGAGATCGCTCACGTCCCCGTAGGTGAGCGCGTCGACCTCGGCCAGGAACTGGTCCTGCATCCCGGCCCACACCGACTTCGGGACGTACGCGCGCGAAGCGGCCGAACACTTCTGTCCCTGGTACTCGAACGCGCCGCGGATCAGCGCCGTCGAGAGCACCGCGGGATCGGCCGACGGGTGCGCCACCACGAAGTCCTTGCCACCGGTCTCGCCCACCAGGCGCGGGTAGCCGCGGTAGCGGCCGATGCCGGCACCCACCTCCCGCCACAAAAACTCGAAGGTCGTGGTGGAACCGGTGAAGTGAATCCCGGCCAGGCGGGGATCGCGCAGTGCGACGTCCGAGACCGCGATGCCGTCGCCGGTGAGCAGGTTGATCACGCCGGGCGGCAGGCCCGCCGCCTCGAGCAGCCGGATCGTCCAGTACGCCGCGAGCGTCTGGGTGGGCGACGGCTTCCACACCACGGTGTTGCCCATGAGCGCGGGGGCCGTCGGCAGGTTCCCGGCGATGGCGGTGAAGTTGAAGGGCGTGACCGCGTACACGAATCCCTCGAGCGGCCGGTACTCGAGCCGGTTCCACACCCCCGGCGACGACGCCGGTTGGGTGGCCAGGATGTCGCGGGCGAAGTGCACGTTGAACCGCCAGAAGTCCACCAGCTCGCACGGCGCGTCGATCTCGGCCTGCTGCACCGACTTGGACTGGCCCAGCATGGTGGCGGCGGCCAGCTTCTCGCGCCACGGCCCGGACAACAGGTCCGCCGCCCGCAGCAGCACCGCGGCCCGCTCGTCGAACGGCAGTTCCCGCCATCCCGGCGCGGCCGCGGTCGCCGCGTCGATCGCCGCGTCGGTGTCGTCGTAGGTCGCGTTCGTCAACGTCCCGAGGACCGCCGAATGACGATGCGGCTGAACCACTTCCCGCCGCTCACCGGCACCGAACCGGTGGCGTCCACCGATCACGTGCGGGAGCTCGATCGGCTCGGCGGTGTGCTCCGCCAGGGCCGACCGCAATCGGGACCGCTCGGGGCTTCCAGGCGCGTAGGTGTGGACCGGCTCGTTGTGCGGCGTCGGTACCTGCGTGACGGCATCCATGCTGCCCTCCTCGGCGAAGAGCCAGGTGACTGCAACCAAGCTCAGGCTACGCCCGACACCACCCCGCGCGCCCCGCAACGAGTGCGCGGCACGCGGAAAGGACCGTCCCGCGCCCGCGACGAATGCGCAGAACGCGGGGGCGCCGGGCGGGACGAGTCAGGAGAGGCGGGAAGCCGCGGCCGCGATCCGCTCGTCCGAGGCGGTCAGGGCGATCCGCACGTGCTTCTGCCCGCGCGGGCCGTAGAAGTCGCCGGGCGCGACCAGGATGCCGCGGTCGGCGAACCAGTCGACGGTGTCGCGGCAGTCCTCACCGCGGGTGGCCCACAGGTAGAGCCCGGCCTCGGAGTCGTCGACCGTGAACCCGGCACCGCGCACCGCGGCGAGCAGGATCTCGCGACGTCCGCGGTACCGCTCGCGCTGGTCGCGCTCCTGCGCATCGTCGGCCAGAGCCGCGGCCATGGCCGCCTGGATGGGCGTCGGCATGATCATGCCGGCGTGCTTGCGCACCTCGAGCAGCTCCGCGATGAGCGTGGGGTCGCCCGCCAGGAAGCCGGCGCGGTAGCTCGCGAGGTTCGACGTCTTCGACAGCGAGTGGATCGCCAGCAGACCGGTGTGGTCGCCGCCGCACACGCGCGGGTCGAGGATCGACACCGCCTCGCCCTCCCACGCCAGGCCGAGGTAGCACTCGTCGGACGCGACGATCGCGCCCCGCTCACGCGCGAAGTCGACCACCTTGCGCAGATGCTCGACCCCGAGCACCTTGCCGGTGGGATTGGACGGCGAGTTGACGAAGATCAGCGCCGGCTTCTGCGGGCCCAGCTGCGCGGTCCCGTCCGCTCGCACCACCCGCGCGCCGGCGAGCAGCGCACCCACCTCGTACGTCGGGTACGCGACCTCGGGGATCACCACGAGGTCGTCGGCGCCGAGCCCCAGCAGGGTCGGCAACCACGCGATGACCTCCTTGGTGCCGATCACCGGCAGCACGGCCGCGGGATCGATCCCGGTCATCCCGTAGCGCCGCGCCAGCGAAGCCACTGCCGTCTCCCGCAGCGCGTCGGTGCCGTGCGTCGTGGGATAGCCCGGCACCGCCGCGACCGACGCCAACGCATCCTGGATGACGGGCGCGACGGGATCCACCGGTGTCCCGACGGACAGGTTCACGATGCCGTCGTGGTGCGCCTGCGCCTTCTCCTTCGCGGACGCGAGCGAGTCCCACGGGAAATCGGGCAGGGTCTTGGCTGTGCGCGGCAACTGATGTTCCTCGAATGCTTCCGTCGGGTCCTCGGCGAGTGCCCGGTCAGTCCTCGTTCATGGGGGGCAGGGCCTTGATCATCGGCGTGTCGTAGTCGACCTTGCCGAGCTTGGCCGCGCCGCCGGGCGAGCCCAGATCGTCGAAGAAGTCGACGTTGGCGGCCACGTACGCCGTCCACTGGTCCGGGACGTCGTCCTCGTAGAAGATGGCCTCGACAGGGCAGACCGGTTCACACGCACCGCAGTCCACGCACTCGTCCGGATGGATGTAGAGCATGCGGCCGCCCTCGTAGATGCAGTCGACCGGGCACTCCTCGATACAGGCCTTGTCCATCACATCGACGCACGGTTCGGCAATCGTGTAGGTCACTGCTGCTCTCCCTGCCTTTCTGACACGGGCGCCGGGGCGCCTCCGCGAGCCGGCGGCCGGGCTGCCGCCCGACCACATCCGGAAGGTCCAGTATGAAGCGCGCACGATCGTCCGGTCAGGTAAGGGTGACCTACAAAGCCCCGGACCGTTCCACGACATCGGCGCGTCGTTTGCCGCCCGGAGGGGCGGGTATTCGACCGGTGCCGCTCCGACCCGATCTGCAGAGGGGGCACGATGGCCGGCCCGAACGTCGCGGACTATCTCCTGGAGCGTCTACGCGCATGGGACGTCGAGCACGTCTTCGCCTATCCCGGTGACGGCATCAACGGGATCCTCGCCGCATGGGGACGCGCCGACAACCGTCCGAAGTTCGTCCAGGCCCGGCACGAGGAGATGTGCGCGTTCCAGGCGGTGGGCTACGCGAAGTTCTCGGGCCGGGTCGGCGTGTGCATGGCCACCTCGGGGCCGGGCGCGATCCACCTCCTCAACGGCCTGTACGACGCGAAGCTGGACCACGTGCCGGTGGTTGCGATCGTCGGACAGACCGATCGCAGCGCGATGGGCGGTTCGTACCAGCAGGAGGTGGATCTGGCCAGCCTGTACAAGGACGTGGCGGCCGACTACGTGCAGACCGTGAACGTGCCCGAGCAGCTGCCCAACGTCCTCGACCGCGCGATCCGCACCGCGCTCGCGCAACGCGCGCCCACCGCACTGATCATCCCGGGCGACGTGCAGGAGCTGCCGTACTCACCCCCGACGCACGAGTTCAAGATGGTGCCGTCGAGCCTCGGCCTCGACCTCCCGGAGATCGCCCCGGACGACGCCGCGATCCGGCGCGCCGCCGACGTCCTCAACGCCGGCACCAAGGTCGCGATGCTGGTCGGCACCGGGGCCCGCGAGGCGCACGCCGAACTGGCCGAGGTGGCGGAGCTGCTGGGCGCGGGCGCCGCCAAAGCCCTGTTGGGCAAGGACGTGCTCTCCGACGAGCTGGCGTGGGTCACCGGATCGATCGGACTGCTCGGCACCCGTCCGAGCTACGAGATGATGACCGGGTGCGACACGCTGCTCACCGTGGGGTCGAGCTTTCCGTACAGCCAGTTCATGCCCGAGTACGACCAGGCCCGCGCGGTGCAGATCGACATCGACGCACGCTTCGTGGGGATGCGCTACCCCAACGAGGTCAACCTGGTCGCCGACGCGCGCACCGCGTTGCGCGCCCTGATCCCGCTCCTGGAGCGGAAACAGGATCGGTCCTGGCGCGAGAAGATCGAGGCCGACGTCGCCCGCTGGTGGGAGACGATGGAGATGCAGGCGCAGGTGGCGGCCGACCCGGTCAATCCGTTGCGGTTGTTCTCCGAGCTGTCGCCGATCCTGCCGGACGACGCGATCGTCACGGCCGACTCGGGGTCGGCCGCGAACTGGTATGCGCGCCAACTCCGTTTCCGGGGAAACATCCGCGGCTCCCTGTCCGGGACGCTCGCGACGATGGGGCCCGGTGTCCCGTACGGCATCGGCGCCAAGTTCGCCCACCCCGAGCGGCCCGCGATCGTGTTCGCCGGGGACGGTGCGATGCAGATGAACGGGATGGCCGAGCTCGTGACGATCAAACGGTACTGGCAGGAGTGGTCCGATCCGCGCCTGATCGTCGCGGTGCTGCACAACAACGACCTCAATCAGGTGACGTGGGAGATGCGGGCCATGGCCGGCGCACCGAAGTTCACGGAATCCCAGACCCTGCCCGACGTCGACTACGCCGCGTTCGCCGCGGGTCTGGGCCTGCAGGGCATCACGGTCGAGGATCCCGACGCGCTCGCCGGCGCCTGGGAGCGGGCGCTGGCCGCCGACCGGCCCACCGTGCTGGACGTCCACACCGACCCGGACATGCCCCCCATTCCGCCGCATGCGACGTGGGCGCAGTTCAAGGATGCGGCGTCCGCCGTCCTGGGCGGCGACGAGAACGCGTGGGGGTTCGTCAAGACCGGCATCAAGACGAAGGCTCAGGAGTTCCTGCCGCACCGGGAGGGCTGATCGCCGCGCTCCGCCGCGAGGCTAGAGGGTCACCGTCTCGCCGCGATCGACGTACACGATCCGGTCGCCGAAACCGCGGCGGGTGGCCTCGTCGCGGAAGTCGGACAGCGGTGACGCGAACACGGTGTAGTCGTCGAAATGCACCGGCACCACCTTCGGCAGGGAGAGCAACTCCACCAGGTCGGCGCCCTGCCGACCGTCCATCGTCACGGTCAACCCGAACGGCAGCCGGTCGCCCGCCGGCAGCCGGGTCCCGCCGAGATGCACCACGCCCGCATCGAGATCGGGATGACGGCGCGGAATCTCCTTCAGTGCATCGACGAACAGCGTGTCCCCCGAGATGTACAACCGGCGCTCGACCGGGCCGCCGAGTGGACCGAACTCGAGGACGCTGCCCATCACGGGCGGCAGCAGACGGCGAGCGATGACCGGGGCGTGCTCGCCCGGCATCGCGGTCACCACCACCTGCGCGTCGTGCGCGGCCAGGGTGTAACTCTGCCACGTGTCCAACCCCACGGCACGTCCGAAGCCCTTGCGACGCAGCCTTTTCGCCGCGTGCGGGGTGGTCAGCACCGGCAGCTCCCGGTCGAGGTGGCGTTGTGCGACCCGATCCCAGTGGTCGCCGTGCAGGTGTGAGAGCAGGATCGCGTCGAGCGGCGGCAGATCCCGCACGTCGATCGCGGGGTCGTGACGGCGAGCCGAGACCAGCCCGTAGCCGAGGTAGGCATGCTGACCGCGGTGGAGGAAGTTGGGATCGGTCAGCAGCGTCAGATCGCCGTAGCGCAGCAGCACCGTCGCGTTCCCGACGAACGTCAGTGACAGATCCACGGCTGGGGCTCCCTCCCGGTCGGAACAGTGCCTCCCGGATACCCCGTCGCGGAACCCGCGAAACCGGGGTGCGCGGCGCGGCCGCGGTCACGCGATGGGAATCGGCGCCCCCTGTCGACGGCTGTAGTTGGTGAGCCGCTCCCGCGCCGGACGGCCGATGCCCTCGGCGATGGCCCGCAACTCCTCGACGGTCTTCTCGGAGCCGTGCTGGGATCCGGCCATCCGCGAGATCGTCTCCTCCATCAGGGTTCCGCCCAGATCGTTCGCGCCGCCCTGCAGCATCGCCTGCGTGCCGGCGATGCCGAGCTTGACCCAGCTGGTCTGGATGTTGTCGATCCGGCCGTGCAGCATGATCCGCGCCAGCGCGTGCGCCGCCCGGTTGTCGCGCTGCGTCGGCCCGGGACGCGAGGCCCCCGCCAGGTACAGCGGCGCGCTCTGGTGCACGAACGGCAGCAGCACGAACTCGGTGAAACCCCCGGTCCGGTCCTGGATTCCGCGGATCACGCGCAGATGCCCCACCCAGTGCTCGGGGCTGTCGACGTGGCCGTACATCATCGTCGAACTCGACCGCAGCCCCACCTCGTGCGCGGTGGTGATCACGTCGATCCACGCCGACGTCGGCAGCTTGCCCTTCGTCAACACCCAGCGGACCTCGTCGTCGAGGATCTCCGCCGCGGTGCCCGGGATGGTGTCGAGGCCGGCCTCGCGCAACTCCGTGAGCCAGTCCCGGATGCTCTGCCCGCCGCGGGAGGCACCGTTGACGATCTCCATCGGACTGAACGCGTGCACGTGCATCGACGGCACCCGCCGCTTGACCGCGCGCACCAGATCCGCGTACCCGGTGACCGGCAACTCCGGGTCGATGCCACCCTGCATGCAGACCTCGGTGGCGCCCGCGACGTGCGCCTCCCACGCCCGGTCCGCCACCTCCTCGGCGGACAGCGTGAACGCGTCCGCGTCGCCCTTACGCTGGGCGAACGCGCAGAACCGGCAGCCGGTGTAGCAGATGTTGGTGAAATTGATGTTCCGGTTCACCACGTACGTGACATCGTCACCGACGGCGTCCTTGCGCAGCGCGTCGGCGAGCGCGACGACCGCCTCGAGGCCGTCCCCGTCCGCGGTCGCCAGCGCGAGGTAGTCCTCGTCGGACAGGCCGGCCGGGTCGCGTTCGGCACTGCGCAACGCCGCCAGCACGTCGGTGTCGACGCGGGCGGGCGCGGTACGGCCCAGTGCGAGCACCTGCTCGCGGACGGTGTCCCAGTCGCCGAACGCGCTGCCCAGGTCCGACCGGGTCTCGGTGTTGCGGCCGTCGGTGTCGATCTCGGTGTTGAGGTCGACGCGGCCCGACGACACCCACTCCTCGTCCGGCTCCTGCCACGGCAGCCCCGCCGGCTTCACGTCCGCCCTGGCCAGGCCGGTCTCCGGGTCGGCGAGTGCCCGCACGTGCGCCCCGATCCGCGGGTCGATCCAGGGATGCCCGGCCAGCACGTACTGCGGCTGCGCGGCGGTGCGCTCGACCAGCGTGTACCCGGCCCGCGCGGTGATCTCGGCCAGAGTGTCGAGGTTGGGCCACGGCCGTTCCGGGTTCACGTGATCGGGGGTGAGCGGGGAGACACCGCCCCAGTCGTCGACGCCCGCGCCGATCAGCGCCAGGCATTCGGCCTCCGAGACCAGGTTCGGTGGCGACTGGATCCGCATGCCCGGGCCCAGCAGCAGACGGGCCACCGCGACGGTCGCGAGGAACTCCTCGACGTCGGCGTCCGGGGCATCACGCATCGCGGTGTCGGGCTTGGCCAGGAAGTTCTGCACGATCACCTCCTGCACGTGCCCGAACGCCTTGTGCACCTTACGAATCGCAAGGATGGTTTCCGCTCGATCGCGGTAGGTCTCGCCGATCCCGACGAGGATGCCGGTCGTGAACGGCACCGACAGCCGGCCCGCGTCGGTGAGCGTCCGCAGCCGCACCTCGGGGTCCTTGTCGGGGCTGCCGTAGTGGCACTCCCCCTTCTCGGTGAACAGGCGCGTGGACGTCGTCTCGAGCATCATGCCCATCGACGGCGCGACCGGCTTGAGCCGCGAGATCTCCTCCCAGCTCATGACGCCCGGATTCAGGTGCGGCAGCAGCCCGGTCTCCTCGAGCACCCGGATCGCCATCGCGCGCACGTAGTCCAGCGTGGAGTCGTAGCCGCGCTCGTCGAGCCACTGCTTCGCCTCGGGCCAGCGGTCCTCCGGCCGGTCACCGAGCGTGAACAGTGCCTCCTTGCAACCCAATTGGGCGCCCTGACGGGCGATCTCGAGAATCTCGTCGGGTTCGAGGTACATGCCGTGCCCCGCCGCACGCAGCTTGCCGGGCACCGTCACGAACGTGCAGTAGTGGCACTTGTCCCGGCACAGACGGGTGATCGGAACGAACACCTTGCGCGAGTACGAGACGGTCTTCGGCCGGCCCGCCGCGAGCAGGCCCGCGTCCCGTACCTTCGCGGCGGATGCGCACAGATCCTCGAGGTCGGCGCCGCGCGCGTGCAGCAACGTGGTGGCCTCGTCGACGTTGAGGGTTGCCCCGTCCCGCGCCCGGCGCAGCACTCTGCGCATCGCACTGGCGGTCGGGGCGGCCGGATCCGCGCCGGAAGCCGGACTCCCGGGAACCGTGGGAACCGGGAGGGTCGTGGACCGATCGGTGGCATCGCTCGAGTGACTCACCCGACGATCATGCGCCACCGACCGGTCTCGCTGCCACCGCGGGGCTCACACCGGCGACTACCCGTGGGGATAGTCCTCGTCGAGCGGAACGCTCCGATGCTGCTCGGCGGCATCGGCGGGGTTCACTTCGAGTGGTGTCGACGGGGGCGGCGACTCCTCCCGGTCGTCGTCCGACTCGGCCGGCGTCAACTGTTCGACGAGATCCGCCTCCGAGACGTCCGCGGCCTCTGCATCGTTTCCGGTGTCCTCGGCATCGGTCCGAACCATCACGACCACCTCCAGTCTCGACGGAGACCGCACTTGCTGTGCGGGCAACCTCCACCATAGGACGCTCCGCGTCGACCCGGGCGGGACGAACGACCCACGGCGGTCAGCGTTGGGCGGCGGCCACCAGCGACTCGAGCCGTACCCGAAACAGGTACAACCCCGCCGGCAGCAACGCCGCCACGAACAGCAGCAGGGTGCGCCAGTCCTCGAAGACCAGCACGTCGCCACCGGGGCCGGCTGCGGCACAGAGGCCGAATCCCACCAGCCACCCCACGAGCGGCAACGCGGCGAGCAGCGCACGATCGGTGAACTTGCGGGCACCCAGCACCAGCAGCAGATTGACGACCGCGGAGACCAGGACCGTCACCGGGAACGGCGTCGCCCCGATGTACGCGGGCAGGAACAGCACCGACAGCACCGCGCACAGGAAGCCGTCGAACGTCAGCAGGGCCAGCGTCGTGCGGGACTCGGCAGTGGTCGGCGGCGCAGCGTCGATGCTCGGGGCGGTCATACCCCGATCGTCCGTCATGCTCCCCCGTCGCGCGACGGCGGGGTCACGGCACAGGTGGATAGCCCAGCATCGTCAACAGCTCGCTGGTGTGGTCCGCGAAGTCGTACAGGGCGCCGTAGTACAGCTCGCGGAAGTACTGCGACATCGGACGCAGGCTGTCCACGAAGGCGACGATCGCGTTCTGGAGGTCCCAGTTGTACATGTCTCAGCCTTCCGGCTCGACCGACCCGAGACGCCTACGACGGACCCCCACGACCGTGGCGTGGCTCACATCCTACGGGGTGGAGGCCTCCGCCCCCGGCGTCTTCAGGATCCGAGACCGGCGAACAGATCCGTCTCGCGGCCGCGGGCGTCGCGCGGCCCCGCCTGCCCCCGGACCAGCATGAAGTGCTCCTCCGCCAGGATCGGCTGGACGACGTCGTTGGACAGCGCGAACTCGGTCCCCGACGGCGCCACCGTCACCTGCGTCGCGTGCGCGCGCAGCGCCTCCACCTTCCGCGGCATGACCGACGAGACGTCCACCGCGGCGGTCACCTCGTCGTCGGGCACGCTGGGCAGCTCGTCCGCCGCCGGCATACGCCAGCCGTCGGGCACCGCGGCGATCGCGGCGACACCGGCCACGAGCGCGGCGCGCTCCGTCACCGTCCAGTAGAACTTCGGGACCTCCCACGGCGCACCCGCGTCCGGGAACGCGCCGCTGCCCGCGGCGGCCACGGCCGCGGTCGTGAACCGGTGCGCCTGCACGTGGTCCGGATGCCCGTAGCCGCCGACCGGGTCGTACGTCACGACCACGTGCGGACGGAGCTCGCGGAGGACCGCCACCAGCGCCCCCACCGCCGTGTCCGAGTCGGCGTTCACGAACGCCCGCGGATTGCGGGCCGACGCGGTACCGGCCATGCCCGAGTCGCGCCACCGTCCGGCGCCGCCGAGGAACCGGGGCGCCGCCGCGCCCAGGGCCCGCAGCGCACCGGTCAGCTCGAGGATCCGGTACCCGCCGAGCTGGTCGGCGCGGTCGGCCGCCAGCTCGGCCCACCGCTCGCCGATCACCTCCCCCTCCTCGCCGAGCGTGCAGGTGAGGACCGTGACCTCGGCACCCGCTGCCGCGTACCGGGCGATCGTCCCGCCGGTCGTCAGGGTCTCGTCGTCCGGATGCGCGTGCACGAACAGGATGCGTCGGCCGTTCACCGGTGCCACCTCACTCACTTCGACGTCCGCGTCCACATGCCGGCGTCCGCGAAGATGCCCACCGGCACCGGGCCACCGAGCGTGACGCCCTCCACACCCGGCCCGGCGGCCACGATGGTGTTGTCCTGCAGCACGGGCATCGTCGCCGCCAGATCCCACAGCCGAGGCTCGGCGTCCGCGATCACCCGCGGCACGTCGGCGTCGCCGCGCAGCGCCTCGTCGATCGCCGTCTGCAGCGCCGGATCGCACAGGCCCGACAGATTGCTGGGGGACCGCTGGGCGCCACCCAGGCCGGGCTCGGGCGTCGGCGTCGGCGTCGGGGTGGCGCCGGGCGCCGCGAGCCGTTGGCAGCCGAACCTGGAGGCCAGGGCCGTCGCCGCGTCCGCGCCGGCCCGTTCCCAGCCGACGACCGCGTCGACGCGCCCGGCGGCCAGAGCGTCCCCGTAGAGATCCTCGGCGCGCAGCGCCCGCACCGACGCGGAGATACCGGCGGCCCGCCACTGGTCGGCGACGGTGTTGGCGACCGCGATCGCCGTGTCGTCGTTCTCGGGAGCCCCCACCACCATCGCCAGCTGCTCGGAGTCCCGCATCAGCCGTCCCTCGGTCAGCGTCTCGGGATCGCCGGCGTCCGTGGGGTTGGGGACCAGCTGGTAACCCGCCGCGGTCAGCAGTCCCATCGCCTGTTCGTGCGTCAGCGGAGCCGGTGCCGTGGCGACGTAGCCGGGATCGGACGGCGCGAGGACCTGCGCGCGGGCCGGCGTCGCCGCCGACTCGCTGCCCGCACCGACCGTGGCGAGCAGATCCGCGTCGAGGATGCCGAAGAGGCCCTTGCGCACCTGCCCGTCCTCGAGCTCGGCGACCCGGCCGTTGAGCGTGACCGCCAGGACTCGCGGCTGCAGTTCGGTCCCGGTGCGCACGTCGGGGATCACCGACAACTGCGCGAGCGTGGCCGCACCGCCGTGCACCCGCGCCACCTGCGCATCACCCGACCGCATGGAGTCCGCCAGCTGCGCGGGAGTGCCGCCGCGGCGCATCAGGATCTGGTCGGGCTTGGCCGGGGTGTCCCAGAACCGGTCGTTGCGCTCGAGCAGGATCTCGTCCCGCCCGCGGTCGACGGATTTGACGTGGAAGCGCCCACCCGACACCGGAATGTTGTCCGCCAGCCCGCGGGCGAAGCCGCCCGGCGAATCCTTGACCAGGTGCGACGGCAGCAGATCGGTGAACAACTCACGCCACGCCGGGTACGGCGCGGTGAACTTGACGGTGACGGTCTTGCCGCCCCCGGACGACTCGACGTCCTCGATGAGCCCGTAGCCGGCGGGATCGACGACTCCGGGCTGGCTGATCATCTGCTGCCACAGGTACCGGAAGTCCTCGGCGGCAATCGGCGCCCCGTCGGACCACTGGGCCTCGTTACGCAGCTGGTACGTGATCGACGACGGAACGTCGGGCGTCGACGGATTCACCGTCGCCGACACCAGCACCGACGGATCGAGGACCCAGCCGGTGCCGCCGGGCCGGGCCGGATCGAGCACCGGCCGGAAGGGGCTGGGCAGCACCAGCGACGTCACCGCGGAGTTCACGGGCGACTGGTCCGCGAGCAGGTGCGGGTTGAAGCCGCCGCCCACGTCGTCGATCGCGACCGCGACGGTGTTCTTGGTGGTGACCGCCGTCGTCGGTTTGGGACTGTCGGTGCTCTCGACGGGAGGGGGCGGATTGGCGGTGCACGCCGCTGCGGCGAGCACCGCAACTGCTGCCACCCCCGACAGAGCCCGCCGGCCCACTGCATGCCAGTGCAGCGTCACTACCCGTCCTCCCCTTTGCGCGCAGCGTTCACGGCCGTGCGCGCTGCGCGAGGGTCCAGCCTCGCACAGCGCGCACGGAACGCGTCGCGCACTTTACAGCGCGGCCTTGTCACGCGACTTGGCGCGCGAACGCTCACGCGCGCGGTCGGTCTGCGACAGGTGCAGCTTGCGCACGCGGACGGCCTCGGGGGTGACCTCGACGCACTCGTCGGCGGCACAGAACTCCATCGCGGCCTCGAGCGTCAGCTCGATCGGCTTGGCGAGGGTCTCGGTCGCGTCGGCGGTCGCCGACCGCATGTTGGTGAGCTTCTTCTCCTTGGTGACGTTGATGTCGAGGTCCTCGGCGCGCGGGTTGATGCCCACGACCATGCCCTCGTACGTGTCCGCGCCGGGCTCGACGAAGAAGGTGCCGCGATCGGCGAGCTGGATCATCGCGAACGGGGTGACCGAGCCGGCCCGGTCGGACACCAGCGAGCCGGTGTGGCGGGCGCGGATCTCCCCGGCCCACGGCGCGTAACCGTGCGAGACGGCGTTGGCGATACCGGTGCCGCGGGTCTCGGTGAGGAAGTCCGTGCGGAAGCCGATCAGGCCACGGGAGGGAACGATGAACTCCATCCGCACCCAGCCGGTGCCGTGGTTCGTCATCTGGACCATCTTGCCCTTGCGGTTCGCCAGCAACTGGGTGATCGCGCCGAGGTGCTCCTCGGGGGTGTCGATGGTCAGCTCCTCGAACGGCTCGTGCAGCTTGCCGTCGATCTGCCGGGTGACGACCTGCGGCTTGCCGACGGTGAGCTCGAAGCCCTCACGGCGCATCTGCTCCACGAGGATGGCCAGCGCCAGCTCGCCACGTCCCTGGACCTCCCACGCGTCGGGACGGCCGATGTCGAGCACCCGCAGCGACACGTTGCCGATCAGCTCGGAGTCCAGGCGCGACTTGACCATGCGCGCGGTCAGCTTGTGACCCTTGACGCGGCCGACCAGCGGCGACGTGTTGGTGCCGATGACCACCGAGATCGCCGGCTCGTCGACGGTGATCGTCGGCAGCGCGACGGGGTTCTCGACGTCGGCGAGGGTGTCACCGATCATGATCTCGGGGATTCCGGCGACCGCGACGATGTCGCCCGCGACGGCGGACTCGCCGGGCTCACGGGTGACACCGACCGTCTTGAGCAGCTCGGTGATCTTGACGTTCTTCACGCCGTCGCGGTGCATCCACGCGACGGTCTGGCCCTTGCGGAGCTCACCGTTGTGGATGCGCACCAGCGCCAGACGGCCCAGGAAGTCGGACGCGTCGAGGTTGGTGACGTGCGCCTGCAGCGGCGCGTCCGGGTCGCCCTTCGGGGCGGGGACGTGCTCCATCAGGACGTCGAACAGCACGTCGAGGTTCTCGGTGTCGGGGGCCGAACCGTCCGCCGGACGGTTCATCGAAGCCTTGCCCTCGCGGCCCGACGCGTACAGGACCGGAAGGTCCAGCAGCGCCTCGGCGGCCACGGCGGCGTCGTCGTCGAGGTCGGACGCCAGGTCCAGCAGCAGGTCCTGCGCCTCGGTGACGACCTCCTCGATGCGGGCGTCGGGACGGTCCGTCTTGTTCACGACGATGATCACCGGCAGGGACGCCGCGAGCGCCTTGCGCAGCACGAAGCGGGTCTGCGGCAGCGGGCCCTCGGACGCGTCGATGAGCAGGACGACGCCGTCGACCATGGACAGGCCGCGCTCGACCTCGCCGCCGAAGTCGGCGTGACCGGGGGTGTCGATGACGTTGATGACGGTGACCGTGCCGTCGGCGTTGTGGCGGTGGACGGCGGTGTTCTTCGCGAGGATGGTGATGCCCTTCTCGCGTTCGAGGTCACCGGAGTCCATGACGCGGTCGACCAGCTCGGCCCGTTCGGCGAAGGCGCCGGACTGGCGCAGCATGGCGTCGACGAGGGTGGTCTTGCCATGGTCGACGTGCGCGACGATGGCGACGTTACGGAAGTTGGTGGTGCTCACGCGGGGCGTTCTCCTGGCTGCTGACGGGGCCACGCGAGGTTGGTGTCGCACGGCATCTGGGCTGCCGCTGCGCGCATGCGTGATTCCCATTCGCGATCCCCCGGACATCGGAACGCAGCGATCATCGCGCGAAAGATCACGATGTGTGCACCGAACGAGGATTGCGGCCAGCGAATACCCTACCCGCCCGCGGCCCGCCTTCTTGCATCGCGTGCCCGCGGGACCGCCTCCGACCTGCGGATAGTGATCTGCACCACTGTCGTTCCGGGCGGGTTCGTCCCGTGTGCTCGAGACCCTTGCCTCGCGCGCGAATGAGGGTACGCTAACTCCGTGCCGGGGCGATCGCGCCGCACACGGGAGGAAGGCCGGGCTCGCACATGGGCAAGGGGAAGGTGAAGGCCAGCAAGGTTTCTGGCCTCAAGCCCAAGAAGAAGTGCTGCCGCAAGAAGACGCGCTGTCTGAAGTGCCCCGTCGTGATCATGCGGATGAAGCGGCTCGAGAACGACGGCGCGACCAAGAAGGAACTCAAGAAGGGCCTCAAGAAGGCTCGCGCGGCGTGAGAGTGCCCGCGATCACTCCCCGAGCAGTGTGACGAGATCGGGGATCCAGCCGCGATCGTTGTCGACGAGCGCGATCTCGCGGAGCTGCCGGGCGTCGACCCAGCACAGTGCGGCGTGATCGAGCGCCTGCGGGGTGCCGCTGACCAGGTTCGCCCGATAGGCGCGCAGGACCAGCCCGCCGGGCAGCGGGACGTCGGCGCCCACCCGCTCCCCCGCCGTCACCTCGACTCCGAGTTCCTCGCACAGTTCGCGCCGGAGCGCGGCGCCGGCGCTCTCGCCGGGCTCGACCTTGCCGCCGGGCAGCTCCCACAGCCCGGCAAGTTCCGGCGGCCGGTTCCGCTGCGCCAGCAGCAGCCGTCCGTCGCGGATCAGAGCGGCCGCGACGACCTCACGTTCGACGGTCATTGCGGTCCCTTCGACATCGACTCATCATGGGGTATGGCCGAGCTGCTGTCCGACCCCGACATCGACACCGCGCTCACGGATCTGCCGCACTGGCGCCGCGCCGGCGACACGCTCACCCGCACCGTCGAGTCGGCGAGCTTCCCCGCCGCGATCACGCTGGTCGACCAGGTCGCCGAGGTCGCCGAGTCGATGAATCACCATCCCGACATCGACATTCGCTGGCGCAAGGTGACGTACTCGCTGTCCACCCACTCCGCCGGTGGCATCACGCAATCGGATCTCGAGCTGGCTCGCCGGATCGACGAGCTGGCGGCGTCGGCGTAGCGCGGTTCCGGCGGCCCGCGTACGCCACCCACACGAAGACGGCGAGCGCGCCGACGACGTTGACGGTGCCCGCCCAAGCCAGCACGCCGGGACGGGAGATCGACTCCTCCTCGATCTGCTTGAGCACCCACGGGACACCGACGGCGGTGACCACCAGCCACGTCGCGGCGACGACACGGGTACCGAGCAGCCGGCCGTACGGACCGTGGACCAGCCAGACGAGCATCGGCAGCACCCACACCCAGTGGTGCACCCACGAGATCGGTGAGACGAGCAGTCCGAACAGTTGCACGAGCACGAGGGTGCCGAGCCGGTCGTCGGGGCCGAGCGCGCGCCAGGCCAGGACGGCCAGTGCCGCCGACACCACGACGGCCACCACCCACACCGCGCCGGAGCCGACGTCGTGTCCGGCGAGCCGGCTCAGGGCGCCGCGAAGCGACTGGTTCCAGGCCGAGCCGACCGGCCCGATCCGGTCGGCGTCACCGAACTTGGAGGTGAAATAGTCCCGCGCCTGCGGGCCGATCACCAGGTAGCTCACCGCCACGGTGCCCGCGAACGCCACCGCCGAGAAGACCGCGGCGCGCCAGCGTCGCTGCGCGAGGAAGTACAACCCCGTCACGGCCGGGGTGAGCTTGATGCCGGCGAGCACGCCGACGATGCCGCCCGAGAGCCACGAGCGGGCGCTGCGCACCGCGAGCATCGCGCCGAGTACCAGGAAGACGTTGACCTGTCCGTAGTCCAGCGTGGTCCGGACCGGTTCGCTCCACACCCCGACCGCCGTCCACAGCATCGCGACGTGCACCCACGCACGTTCCCGTGCCCGGTCCCCCAGCATCAGTTCGAGGCTGATCCGGATCACCCAGAACAGCGCCAGGACGGTGCACACCTGCCACAGGACACCGACCAGCCCGAACGGCAGATAGTGCAGCGGCAGGAACACGAGCGCCGCGAACGGCGGGTACGTGAAGGGCAGCGGGAAGTCCGGCGTCTCCTCCGAGTATGTGAAGCCGTACAGGTCGCCGCGCAGCAGGGCGGCCGAGCCGTCCACGTAGACGTGGAGGTCGACGAAGTTGGTGCCGTTGGGAGTGAGCAGGGTCCACACCAGCCGCGCCAGGACCGAGAGCCCGAGCAGGACCGGCGCCCACCGGACGAGCGTGTGCCGGAGCGGTGTACGCGTCGCCCCCTCGGCGCGTGGAAGCTGTGACACTGCTGGCGCTCTCCCTGATCGTGTGGCTGGACGCACCCAGTGTGGCGCAGCGGCGGGAAGGACCAGGTGTCGCGTCAGCCTAACGCGGCACGTGCGGCGCCGGAAATAAGTTCCCCATCCGTAACAGTTGCATCAAGCTTCACATTCTCCCCACTGGCAACGGCTATTGTCACCGGGCGATGGCAGTTGAGTCACAGCATGAATAGACTTCTCGCGACGCAAGTCACGAATGGGTCGTACAGACGAGTCTGTACACATCGGGGGCGAGCCCTGGAGTGACCCGCGATCGTGCGGGCCGACGGCCCGCCCGGTAGGCCGCCGACACTGCACCGCAGTCGTCAGAACGACAAGGATGGGGAAACCGTGATTCGTACCCGAGGAATGCGACGAGCGATCACTGCCTGCGCGGTCGCAGCCGCCGCGGCACTCGCCGTCCCGGCCACCGCCACCGCGCAGCCCACGCTCCCCGGTGTCCCCGAAGGCGTGCCGATCGATGCGCTGGCATCGCTCGCCCCGGCCATCCTGGGCGCGGCCGCCGCGCCGGCCGACCTGCAGGACGTCGACGCCAAGGCCGACCTCCTGGCGCAGGCCCGTGCCCTGCTCGAGGGCGCCAACCTGCCGCCGGAGCTCAAGTCCACTCTCGAGCGCGTCATCACGTTCCTCGACGGCAGCGGCGGCGGCGGTCCCGAGATCCCGCAGGACGGGCCCGTCATCGCGCAGTTCCTCTACCCCACCGTCGGTCAGGGCTGCATCGCGCCGTCGAGCGACTCGGTCGGCACCGCGCTCGCGGTCCCCGGTCCGGCGCACCTACCCCCGCCCGGTCCGGCCGCCGGTCAGGCCGGCTTCGTCTTCACCGCGCTCGGCACCGCGAAGGCGGCACCGAACCAGGGCATGACGGTGTCGTGGATCAACGTCGACAACGGCCGCCGCGAGACCCAGAACCTCACCACCGAGGCCCGGATCAACCCGGACGGCCCGGCCACCCTGTCGGCGATCGCGAACACCGGCCCCGGGCGTGTCCTCGCCGTCATCTCGGGCTCGTTGACCACCGAACCCGACGGCGCGGCCCCCATCACGTGCAACTTCCTGCCGACCGTCGGCATGTTCACGGTCGCGTAGCCGCGCGTCTCCGCCGAACGGATGGGCCCCGCCGCATTGCGGCGGGGCCTTTTCCTTCGCAGTGCGCGCCGGCGTGGTAGACCGAGACATGGCCGAGAGCACCCAGTCCATCCGCTCGTGGCGATCGCGCCGATCCATCCTCTCGATCAGTTCGGAGGGATCGATCCTCTCCGTCGGCAGCGTCGGATCGGTCTTGTCGATCGGCAGCGTCGGATCGTTCCTGTCCGTCGGGTCGATCGGGTCGGCCGGATCGGTGCTGTCCTCGCTGTCGTTCGCGAGTATCGGATCCGCTCTGTCGGGATTGTCCCGGTGGTCGCTGCTGTCCTGGCGCGCGGTGCACCACGCCCCGGACGAGCGCCCGTCCCTCGTGGTCGTCGCCGACGAACCCGAGCTGGCCGGCTCACCGACCGGGCACGTGCAGTCCTAGCTCTCGCCGGGCCGCGGCCACGGGCGACCCTCGATCTGCTCGACGGCGCGGTTGAACCGGACCAGCATGTCCCGCAGACTGCGCGAGTCCTCGTCCGACCACTCGGTGAGCACGCTGTCGACACCGCGGCAGTTCGTCTCACGGTCGGCGAGCAGCTTGTGCAGCCCCAGCTCGGTCGGACGGATCTTGCGAGCGACGCCGCCGTCGGGGTCGGCCACCCGTTCGACGTACCCGTTGCGCTCGAGCGCCCCGACCTGTCGGTTGATCGTCGAGATGTCGAGCCGGAACGCCTCCGACAGTTCCTTGAGACTCATCGGCGCCTCCAACTCGAGCCGCGAGAGCAGGAGGTAGGCCGAGCGTTCGAGCTTCTGCTTGCCGCGCTGCCGGGAGAGTGTGTGGTACCGCGACAACAGCGTCAGCTCGTAC
Organism: Rhodococcus sp. SGAir0479; assembly: GCF_005484805.1. Lineage (NCBI taxonomy): Bacteria > Bacillati > Actinomycetota > Actinomycetes > Mycobacteriales > Nocardiaceae > Rhodococcus > Rhodococcus sp. SGAir0479. Next base: position 616,277 of record NZ_CP039432.1, on the reverse strand, counting down.
TCGATCTCCGCCGTCACGCGGTCCGCGTCGGGCACCTGCGTCATCCTCTCGTCACCGTCGCCGGGTTTGTCCGCATTGTGCACCCTGCACACGGTGTGTACTCTACACACTCTTGCCGATTCGGCTATCTTGCAAGTTTTTTCGTAGCAGTTGATTCGAGGAGTTTCCGTTGACCCCACCCGTGGCGTCCGCGCCGCCGGCGACCGCGCGTTCCGGCTCCGGCGGCGGCCTCATCGTCGCAGTCCTGGGGTTCTGCGGGATCGTCGTCGCGCTCATGCAAACCCTCGTGGTGCCGATCATTCCGCAGTTGCCGCACCTGATCTCGGCGTCACCCGCCGACGCGTCCTGGGCGGTGACCGCCACGCTCCTCGCCGCGGCCGTGGTCACCCCGATCGCCGGCCGGCTCGGCGACATGTACGGCAAGAAGCGCATTCTCGTCGTCAGCCTCTTCCTGGTGGTCGCCGGGTCCGTCGTCTGCGCATTCGCGCATTCGTTGATTCCGTTGATCGTCGGGCGGGCGTTGCAGGGCGCGTCGGTGGGTGTCATCCCACTGGGCATCAGCATCCTGCGGGACGAGCTGCCGCCCCGGAAGGTTGCCGGTGCGATGGCGATCGTGAGCGCCACTCTCGGCGTCGGTGGCGCGGTCGGGTTGCCGGTGGCGGCGGCCGTCGCCCAGGTGGCGGACTGGCACGTACTGTTCTGGATGTCCGCCGGACTCGGCCTCGTCTGCGCCGCGCTCGCGTTCGCCGTGATCCCCGAATCGCCGGTCCGCACCTCCGGCCGGTTCGACGTCCTCGGCGCCGCGGGTCTGAGCGCCGCACTGATCCTGTTTCTGCTGCCGATCACCAAGGGCGGCACGTGGGGCTGGAGCGATCCCCTGACCCTGGGGTTGCTGGGGGCCTCCGCGCTCGTGTTCGTGGTGTGGGGGTTCTTCCAGTTGCGCACCGCCCGGCCGCTGGTCGACCTGCGCGTCTCGGCCCGCCCGCACGTGCTGTTCACCAACCTGGCGTCGATCGCCATCGGCTTCTCGATGTACGGCAACTCGTTGACGTTGCCGCAGTTGCTCATGGCGCCCGAATCCACCGGGTACGGGCTGGGGCTGTCGATGGTCTCCGCCGGCCTCGCGCTGGCGCCCGGCGGTCTCGTGATGATGGCGCTCTCCCCCGTGTCGGCGAAGATCTCGGCGTGGCGCGGCCCGCGCTTCACGCTCATGGTGGGCTCCACCGTGGTGGGCCTCGGCTACCTCTTCGTCTTCTTCCTCTCGTCCACCGTGTGGATGATCCTGCTCGGCGGCATGGTCATCGGCGCGGGCGTGGGTCTGAGCTACTCGTCCATGCCGGCACTGATCATCGGCGCCGTTCCGGTGTCCGAGACGGCGGCCGCGAACGGGTTGAACTCGCTCATGCGCTCCATCGGGACGTCGAGTGCCGCGGCCGTCATCAGCGTCGTGCTGGCGAGCATGACCGTGACACTCGGGACGGCCACCATCCCGTCCTACGACGCCTTCCGCGCGACCTTCGTCATCGCCATCGTCGCCGCGGTCGTCGCGCTGGTGTTCGCGTTCCTCATCCCGAGGACGCGCCGCGCTGCCGGGCACGGCTGACGACCGACCACCCCCCGACACGGCGAAGGCCCGCACCGGTGATCCGGTGCGGGCCTTCGCCGTCGAGAACTACGGGTTCTGGACCTGACCGCCGCCCGAGGACCCGTCCGAGGAGCCGATGTACAGGTTCGCCAGAAGCGAGTAGAAGAGGTTGATCAGGAACTCCACGAGACCCTCCGAGTCGTAGCTGCTGTCGGACCGGTGTCCGAGCGGTCCGGCGGTCCGGCCCCGCATCCGACATATCGGGTCGTCCGTCCAACTTGTTTCACCGCCGCCGAGCGGTAGCGTTGGACGTGCATCGTGTAGTCACTCCAGACGGGAGTCGCGACCATGAGCAAAGAGAAGTGGTGGGTGCTGGCGGGACCCGACTGTGGGTGGTCGCTGGAGCAGAGACCGAACGGCGATCACGTGGTCGTCAACCAGTCGACGGCCGAGGAACACCTCCTGGCCGGCTACCAGTGGATGCACGTCAAGCACGACGACGCCGCCACCGGCACCCCCGCGCACGCCCTCAAGGTGCTGGGTGAGGGCCCGCCACCGTTCGGCGCCTGGACCGAGCTGCACGGGACCTGACGGATTCGCCCCGTTCCCACCAAAGAACTGAAACACGTTCCAGCCATGCGTTAGGTTGCAGGAGGCCCCGGCAGCGGGTGCCGCAACCGAGCAGGAGGAGCGTAGGCGATGGTGTGGACCCGCGACGAGCTCGAGGCCGCCTTCGAGAACTACCGGAAGACCGTCGTGCGGGCGACGCAGACCGGTGACTGGAACGTCTTCGCCGATCAGTTCACCGAGGACGCGACGTACGTCGAGCACGCGTTCGGGAGTTTCGCGGGGCGGGAGGCCATCCGTCGCTGGGTCACGCGCACCATGACCGCGTTCCCGGGAAACCGCATGCCCGAGTTCCCGGTCTCCTGGTACGTGATCGACGAAGAGCGCGGGTGGGTGATCTGCGAGGTGCAGAACCCGATGGAGGATCCGGGGGACGGCACCGAGCACGGGGCCGCGAACATCACGATCCTCCACTACGCGGGCGACAACCTGTGGTCGCACGAGGAGGACGCGTACAACCCCATGAATTTCCTGTCGATGGCGAAGACGTGGTGCCGGCACGCGGACGCGACGGGCACGCTGCCCGACGACGCCCGAGCGTGGCTCGACAAGATGGCCGGCGTCCCGGGCTGATCCCGCCTTCCGGACGACGACGGGCGCCCTCCTCGTGGAGGGCGCCCGTCGTGGCCTCGGTCTGCGTCAGTAATTCGTCCAGAGGACAGCGATGAGCGCGTTGACGACGGCGAGGATGCCGACGATGTGCGCGAAGTTCGGGTTGCCCTCGCCTCGCTTCTGACGGGCCCGGCCGATCTCGGCGACCGCGACGACGACGAGCGAGATCACCAGCTTGACGCCGATCTTGGCATGGTCGTAGTCCTTGCCGAGCGACTCGACGGCCTCACCGAGGCCGACGATCACCAGACCGGACAGCAGCTGGATGCGCGCGCCCCAGACCATCACCTCGCTGACCCGCGGGGCCTTCAGGACCGAGAGGTATCCACCGACGATCGCGGCCATGCCCAGCAGGTGCACGGCGACGAGGATGTTGTAGAGGACAGACATGCCCTTACCTTAGCTTTACGTTCGGGGTACACCCCGCCGGTCGATCGAAAATCAACCGATGGATGGATGCCGGCGGCGGGCTACGACAGGAAGAACGGGCGGCGCAGCGCCCACTGGCCGTAGTCAGGCTTGAGGATCGAGTTGAGATCGACGCCGATCCCGTCGATCTTGCGCTTGTCGATCTCGAACTGGTGCAGGTGCGCGGCCGGGTGCACGTAACCGGCCGGTGTTCCCCAGTTGTGCTGCCAGAACCACGTACCGACGCCGGCCCGCAGGCACCGGTCGATCGTGGGCGTGTTCGCGTAGACGCCGACGTTCTCGCGTCCGACGACGTTCGCCCAGCCGCGCAGGTACGGGGCGATGAGGTTGTCGAACTCCCAGGCCGACGGGTTGTCGTCGATGGCAGCGTAGATCGGCGCGTCGTCGGGTCCGCCCGCCGCGCGGTGCAGGTCGCGGCCGCGCTGCGCGTGGCGCACACCGGCGTCGAACCCGCCGCGCCAGTCGGAGGTCTCCCCCTTGCCGAACTGGTAGCAGGAGACGATCTGGAGGCCGAGCGCCGCCATCGCCGTGGCCTCGGGGACCTGCATCGGCTTGCCCAGCATCCACTCGGCGCCGGGGCGCCGGTCGGAGACGTAGCGGATGGCGCCGACGTGTCCCGCCGCGCGGATGCTCAGCGGGGACGGCACTCCGGCCGAGAAGTCGACGAGCGTTGCCGGCCCGGCGTTCGCCGTCGACGGGCCCGCGACCGCCGCCAGTCCCGCCGCGGCGGTGCCGGCGGCAGCGATCTTGAACAACCCACGTCTGGAAACTTGCACGACTGACCTCGTCTCACCGGACGGTGCCGGCCTCGCTCCACTGAACGCCCGCGTCCGATCCGACTCGGGCCCTGCTGAATTCGACGCTTATTCCACCACAGCCACTCTGGTTCCGTCAGTCACATCGGCAACTTCGGTGATCAGTCGGACTCGAGCCCCGCGAAGAAGTCGACCTGCACCGCCACGTCCTCCACCACGCGGGTGGTCGTCCGCACCCCGAGCGCGTGTTCCTTGAGGAGTTCGCAGAGCCGGTCACCGTCGATGAGGTCCACCGGTGGAGCGCCGTCGCGGCGGGACTCGGCGCGCGCCTCGCTGGTGAACGTGCCCGTCGTGATGAGCAGGCCCTTCTCCCCACGCCCGGCCATGGCACCGCGCAGGTCGCGCACCGCCCCGACACCCACACTGCCGTTGACGCGCTTGCACTGGAAGGCGACCGGGAAGCTCAGCAACGAGATCTGACACATCCCGATACCGTCCATCCCGCCGTCGGAACTCCGTCCGGTGATCGTGGCGGTGGAGAACCCGGCTTCCCGCAGCAACCGCTGGGTGAGCCGTTCGAACGCGGTGGACGACATCCGCAAGATCGCGTCGAGCAGCGCGGCTTTCCACTCGACGACGTCTCCGGACTCCCCGTAGGCGCTGTCGGGCTCCGGCGTCGAGTGCGTCTCTCCCAACGGGAGAGCCTGCGCGCCTGGGGAATTGGCCTTGCGATTGAGACGCTGGCGCCGCTTGTCGGCGGTGAAGGTGGCCAGCAGCGGCCGAATGTCACTCTCGGTCACCTCCCGGCCCCGCTTGGTCACGCTCCACACGGCGCGACGACTGTTGGCGAGCAGGCCCATCCCTTTGAGATATGTACGGGCCCAAGCCAATCGGTACTCGACCTCGGTTCCGGGTCCGTCGCCGTGCACTATCCCCTGCACGGCTGGTGACCATCCCTCGCGTTCGACGACCGCGCTGTCGAGTTCGTTGTTGGACGCCGAACCGCCGAGTGCGATGAGCGCCTGCAGCGTGGGCCACAGCAGTTCGGTGTACGGGGGAAGCTGCGCGATCAGGCTCGCCTGATCGGCGCCGTCTCCACGCTGCGGCTCCTGCACCTGCACACCCACTCCCATCGCACCGTCTGATCACGGCCGTTCGATGCGGACCGGCCGGCCGACCTGGATGCTATCGGGAAACGGGCGTGGCCCCGAATCCGGTGGCCGCACCGGTGCGGCACGACCACCGGCCACGGTCAGACGCGTGTCGCCGCGTCTCGTCCGGCCACTCGCCCGAAGGCGAGCGCATCGCCGATGTGGAAGCCACCGTCCTTGCGCCAGCTGTAGGTGGAGCTGATCTCGCCCGCGGCGTACAGCCCGGCGATCACGGCCCCGCGGGTGTCGAGGACCCTGGCCCGCCCGTCACGGCGCGGGCCACCGTTGCTCCAGCCCAGCAACGGCGTGACGGTCACCGCGTAGAACGGGCCCTCGCTCACCGGTCCCAGCGTCTCGGGCGCCCGCCCGAAGTGGTCGTCCCGCCCGGCCGCGCACGCCTCGTTGTACTGCGCGACGGTGCGAGCCAGCGTCTCCGGATCGAGCCCGACGATCGCGGCGAGCTCGGGGACGGAGTCGGCGCGGCGGATCCACCCCTTCTCGATCTCCGCGCTGTTGTCGACGCTCCACCGGCTTCCGGTCATCAGCAGGTTCCAGCCCACCGGGAGCACGTCGGGCGTCGGGCTCAGCGGGCCCGCGGCCCGCATCCGCTCGTCGAAGATCAGGTGGAATGGGCGCGTCGGGAACAGTTCGTGGACGCCACCGTGTTCGGTGTGTCCGTGCTTGGGCTCGGCGGCCTCGTCCACGAACCGGCGCCCGTCGCTCGACACCCACAGGTAGTTGTGCGCGTTCCACAGCGCGAGGTAGTGGCCGAACCGGTCGTCGCCGCGAACGCCGGTGATGGTCATCATGTTGTCCATGTGCCACAGGTCCGCGCCCACGGCCTGCGCCAGGCGGTGACCGTCCCCGGTCGCCGCCGGAGAGCCCCACAGCACGTGGTCCTCGACGCGCAGGTAGTCGCGCACCATCCCGGGGTCGGCCGCGAACCCGCCGGTGGCCAGGACCACGCCGCCGCGCGCGGACACCCGCCGGCGGCCGGTGGCCGTCTCGACCTCGACACCGACGACGGCACCGTCCCGGACGACGAGTTCGACGGCCGGTGTCCCGTAGCGGATTTCGACGCCACGCTCGACGAGGGCGCCGCGCAGGAACTCGTACAGTTCGCCGTTGCCCATCCGGCCCCCGACGGTGTCCATGCCGGCGTAGCAGTCGCTGCCGTCGAGCCCCAGATACTCGGGTTCGGTGTGGTACGCGCCGCTCATGGCCACGTCGGCCCCGAGTTCCTTCAGCCACGGTGAGATCCGCGCGGTCTCCGTGGCCCACGCGTCGACGACGTCGTCGGCGACCGGGAAGGGGCCGTTCAGTGCCCGCAGGAACGTCCGGGCCCGGTCCGGGTCGCGGTTGACCCACCACCCGCCGCCGGACACCCGCGTATTGCCCCCGGCCGTGGCCTCGTCGCACTTCTCGACCACCAGCACGCGCGCCCCGGCCTCGTGTGCGGCGAGCGCCGCCGCCGCTCCGGCCGCCCCCGACCCGACCACCACCACGTCGTATTCCTCGTCGAAGCCCGCACCGCTCACGTTCGCCCCTCTCGTGACAATGACCCGGATCGCCCTCGCGTGGCGATGTGACGTAGGTCATCCTGCGGTGCGCGGCGGGCGGGCGCGTCGCGCGTCCCGCCCAACGGGAGGACCGCCCGCTCAGTCGTCGATCAGCACCTGCAGCGCCGCGCCGTAACGCTCGACGATGTCGTCGATCGGGGCGGCGCGCAGCCACGGGCTCTCCATGACGTACAGCGCGGCCATCAGACCGGACAGCTGCGCGGCGAGCAGGTGGGCCCGCAGTTCCGCATCCGCACCCTGCAGTCGCGGCGCCAGCGGGGCGACGATCATCTGGTCGATCGCCTCCTGCAGATGCTCGCGCACCACCGGGCGATCGGATGCGCGCACGAGCGCGGCGTACACCGCGGTGGGCTTGTCCGCCTGCCTACGGCGGGTGCGCCGGACGACGAAATCGACCAGCGCCCGGCCCAATCCGTCGAGCGGTCCCTCGACGACCTCGACGAAGGCATCGGACATGGTCATGGTGCGAACGAACAGTTTTTCCTTGGACCCGAAGTACCGGATGACGAGCGCGGGATCGACGCCGGCGTGCCGCGCGATGTCGCGGACACCGGTCGCCGCGAACCCCTGCTCGGCGAACAACTCGGCCGCGGCGGCCTGCACGGCCTCGCGGTTGTGTGCGGCGCCCGCGCGGGCGCCCGACTCGGAGATCTCGGCGGGCATCGGTCGGTCCTTCGTTCGGTGCGGTCGTCCCCACTGTGCCCCACACCGTACGTCAACAGTGTTGACAAGCGGCGGTCAACACTGTTGACTTTTCCTTCGTCAACAGTGTTGACAGTTCGTTCGACGATTCAGGAAGGCCGGTGCGAATGACCGACACCCACGATCAGCGCCACCAGGAGTGGACCCAGGCCATCGAGGCCGACACCGAAGCGGTCGCTCCCGCGCTCCACCTCGACCACGGCACAACCACGCCGGCCGCGGCCGGTGGGACGCCCTGGCGCACCGTCGTGGAGTCGATGGTGTTCCCGTTGTTCTTCGCGGTGATGTTCGCGCTCTGCTACGTCAGCGCGTTCCACAGCCCGACGCCGCGCGACGTCGAGGTGGTCGTCGTCGGCCCCGAGACCGCCACCAGCGCCCTCGTCGATCGGCTCGCGCCCACGGTGGGCGACAAGTTCGCGCTCGAGACCGCCACCGACGCGGCCGGGGCGCTCGACCGCCTGCAGAACCGTGAGATCGCCGGCGTCATCGAGCTGGGCTCGACCATGAATCTGCACATCGCGTCGGCCGAGGGCACCATGCGCGTGCAGGCGGTGGAGGGGCTGGCCCAGCCGCTGGCCGCCGCGCAGGGGGTCGATCTGAACCTCGTCGACCATGCGCCGCTCGCGGCGGACGACCCCACCGGCACCGGTCTGTTCTATCTCGTCATGGTCTGCACCATCGTCGGTTACCTGACTATCACGGTGCTCTCCCAGGTGGCACCGCGGATGCGGTTGCGCCAGCAGCTCTCCGTACTGGGCGTGATGGCGGTCGTCGGCGTCCTCGCCGCGTACCTCGTCTCGGCGATCTTCGTCGGCTTCTACGGGGCGTCGTTCGCCACCAGTCTGGCGATGCTGGCGGTGGTGATCGCCTACACGATCATCGTGGGGCTGGTGAGCATCCTGGTGAACCGGGTGTTCGGCAAGGCCGCGATCATGGTGGTGATGGTGCTCATGATCTTCGTGAACTTCCCGAGCGCGGGAGGCGCGTTCCCCGCCGACTTCCTGCCGGGCTTCTGGTCGATGCTCAGCCACTTCTGGATCGGCGCGGGCGCCGTCGACGCGGTGCGGTCGATCATCTACTTCGGCAGCACCGGCGTGGGCCACGGTCTGCTGGTGCTCGCCGGTTGGTTCGTCGTCACGGCAGTCCTGCTCGGTCTCACGCAGCTCCGCAAGTCCGACGCCGACGCGGATGCCAGCCCCGCACCGCAGCACGCGGTGAGCTGACACCCGACGCCACACCCGACGCGAACGCCGCCCGGAACCCCGGGCGGCGTTCGCGTTTCGTCAGTTCCGTGCCAACGCCGCGCCGGGCCGTTCTCACCCGTGCGACACGCTGCAGACCAGCCGCACGCTGAGCGACACGAAAGTCGATACAAACCTTTCCGGTCGGGGTCCGGTAGGAAGAGACCGGAGCGTACGCGCGAGGCAGCCATGAAAGGACGACACGATGGCGAAGAAGTGGGCAGAACTCGGCACGGCCCAGCGGGCGGTGGTCATCGCGCTCGGTGCGGTCCAGTTGAGTCTGGCGGCCAGCGCGTGGGCGGACCTGGCGACCCGGAGCCGGGAGGAGATCAACGGCAGCAAGCGAACGTGGGCCGCGGTCATCGCGGTGAACTTCGTGGGCCCGCTCTCGTACTTCCGGTGGGGCCGTCGCAAGGCCGCGTGACGGCCGAGGCGTCCTCAGTTCTCCTGCGGCGGGCTGGCCTTCCGCAGTTCGGTCAGATCCGCGAAGACGACCACGTTGTCGCGGTAGCTGCGGACGTCGGTGTCGAATTCGCCACCGCACGTGATCAGTCGCAGGCCGGGGTGGTCGATGTCGCCGTATACCGCGGCTGTCGGGAAGGCGGACTTCTCGTAGCGTTCGACGCGCGTCACCCGGAACTCTGCCTCGCCGCCGTCCGACCGCTCGGCGACCACCTCGTCCCCGGGCGCCAGTTCCGCGAGGCGGTAGAACACACCGGGCTTCCGATCCCAGTCGACATGGCCGGCAACGACGGCGGGCCCCAGTTCACCCGGGGCCGGTGATCCAGAGTACCAACCCGCCGGGAATCCCGCCGGTGGCACCTGCAGTGCGCCGGCCTGGTCGAGTCCGAGATCCATCAGGTCGGTGTCGACGTCGATAGCCGGGATGACGAGCCGGTCGGGCCGCACGGCCCCGCTCGGAAGCGCCGGAGTCACCACTGAGGTGACCGGTGTGGCCGGAGCGGCCTGATTGTCCGATTCCGTTGCGGCGCAACCGGTGACCGTGAGGGCCGCTGCGGTCACGGCGACGAGTACAGCGGACAGGCCGCTACCGGTTCTCCACCGGTAGCGGCCTGCCGCAGTGCTCTTCATGGTGCTGTCAGATGCTACTGCTTGCGACGATGCCGACCGACCGCAACCGACGATCCGGCGGCAGCGGCGAGCAGAAGAGCGGTCCCGAGGAGCGCACCGCGACCGACGGCGCCGTCGGCGAGGCCCTGGTCGCCGGCTTCGACACCACCGACCGGCACTGCGGAAATCTGCCCGCGGGCCGCCGCAGTGGTGGTGGTAGCAGTGGTGGCGGTGGCGGACTCCGCACCGGTGGCCGCTTCCGAGGGGGGCGCCGCCGCAGCGACAGCTCCCGGAGCGTCGATGTCCTGCAGCTCCCGCGAGACCTCGGCGACGGGGCGGGGGCCGTTCCCCTCGCCCTCGGCGTCCGTGGGCGCGCCGCTACCGGCGTTCCCGTTGGCGGCGAGAGTACTTCCGAGCGCCGCACCACCCGCGAGCGCACTGCCGAGGGCCGCGCTGCCGAGGGTGCCGCCACCGGCAAGGGTGCTGCCGAGTGCGAGACCGCCCACGGCGGCACTGCCGAGCGCTGCGCTGCCGAGCTCGGAGCTTCCGGCATCGCCGCCGCCGACGCTTCCGGTGTCGCCTCCGGCGTTGGAGCCGGCTCCGCTGCCGTCGGCGCTTCCGAGGTCCAGGCTGCCGAGCGCCAGATCGGTCAGGCTGCCCAGGCCGGGGGCCTGCGAACCACTCCCGCCCTCTGCACTGCCCGAACTGCCGGCATCACCGGCACTGCCGGTTTCACCGGTGCTGCCGAGTGCTGCGGCACTGCCCAGAACGGGCAACGCGAGACTGCCGAACGGAAGGGCCAGGCTACCGAGCGCCAGCTCCCCGCTACCGAGGTCGCCCGCACTGCCGGTGTCGCCGACGCTGCCGGTGCCACTACCGGCGCCCAGATCACCGACGCTGCCGAGGGACAGGTCGGTGAGGCTACCCAGGTCCAGGTCGCCGCTACCACTGTCGACACTGCCCTCGTCACTTCCGAAACCACTGCCCGACTCGCTGCCGGAGGACAGGCTGCCCACCGGCAAACCCAGGCTGCCGAGCGCCAGATCGGCGAGGCTACCCAGCTCCAGATCGCCGCTACCCGCGGTCAGATCCGAACTGCCCGCCTCACCGGCACTGCCGGTTTCACCGGTGCTGCCCAGTGCCGCCGCGCTACCGACCACCGGCAACGCGAGGCTGCCGAACGGCAACGCCAAACTTCCCAACGCAACCTCACCCAGGCTGCCGAGATCGAGATCCCCGCTGCCCGTCTCGAGACTGCCCTCATCGCTACCGGACTCACTACCGGACGCGAGGCTGCCGAAGTCCAGATCAGTGGCGCCTTCGCCGCTACCGGACTCGCTACCGGACCCCAGGCTGCCGAGCGCCAGATCGGCGAGGCTTCCCAGATCCAGATCACCGCTACCCGCGGTCAGATCCGAACTGCCCGCCTCACCGGCACTGCCGGTTTCACCGGTGCTGCCCAATGCCGCCGCGCTACCGACCACCGGCAACGCGAGGCTGCCGAACGGCAACGCCAAACTTCCCAACGCAACCTCACCCAGGCTGCCGAGATCGAGATCCCCGCTGCCCGTCTCGAGACTGCCCTCATCGCTACCGGACTCACTACCCGACCCGAGGCTGCCGAGCGTCAGATCGGCGAGGCTACCCAGGTCCAACCCGGCCTCACCCAGACTGCCGAGATCGAGATCCCCACTGCCGGTCTCAAGACTGCCCTCATCGCTACCGGACTCACTACCCGACGCGAGGCTGCCGAAGTCCAGATCAGCGCTGCCCTCGCCGCTACCGGACTCGCTGCCGGACCCGAGGCTGCCGGGCGCCAGATCAGCGAGGCTACCGAGATCCAAATCGCCGCTACCCGCGGTCAGATCCGAACTGCCCGCCTCACCGGTACTACCGGCGAGGCTGCCGAACGGCAACGCCAAACTTCCCAACGCAGCCTCACCCAGGCTGCCGAGATCGAGATCTCCGCTACCGGTCTCCAGACTGCCCTCGTCGCTACCCGACCCGAGACTGCCGAGCGTCAGATCAGCGAGGCTACCCAGGTCCAACCCGGCCTCACCCAGACTGCCGAGATCCAGTTCACCGCTTCCGGTTTCGAGGCTGCCCTCGTCGCTACCCGACTCACTACCGGACCCGAGACTGCCGAGCGTCAGATCAGCGAGGCTACCGAGATCCAAATCGCCGCTACCCGCGGTCAGATCCGAGCTGCCCGCCTCACCGGTACTACCGGCGAGGCTGCCGAACGGCAACGCCAAACTTCCCAACGCAGCCTCACCCAGGCTGCCGAGATCGAGATCTCCGCTACCGGTCTCGAGACTGCCCTCGCCGCTACCCGACTCACTACCCGACCCGAGACTGCCGAGCGTCAGATCGGCGAGGCTACCCAGGTCCAACCCGGCCTCACCCAGGCTGCCGAGATCCAGGTCACCACTGCCGCTTTCAAGACTGCCGTCGCCGCTACCCGACTCACTACCCGAGGCTAGACTGCCGAGATCCAGACCGAGCCCGCCCTCGAGGCTTCCCTCACCGCTCGCGGAATCGCTACCCGTGGACAGGCTGCCTTCCGGGAGGCCGAGGCTGCCGAGCGCCGCCTCGCTGAGGCTTCCGAGGTCCAGGTCGGCGCTCCCGGCGTCCTCACTGCCTGCTTCGCTCCCCGTGGGGAGCCCGAGGCTGCCGAGGGCCAGTTCCGAAAGGCTGCCGAGGTCGAGCTCGCCGTTTCCGGCGCTCCCCAGCGCGCCCTCGAACACTGCGCCCAGATCCCCACTGCCGCTGTTCCCGAGCTCCGCGCTGCCGGTCTCCGCGCTGCCACCGTCGCTGCCCGAGCCGAGATCTGCCAGGCTGCCGAGACCGGCTTCGCCGCCGGCGCCGATGCTCCCGCCGTCGGAGCTACCGACACCTGCGTCGCCGGTACTCCCCGCCACCAACTGTCCCAGCGCGCCGATGCCGAGTTCCACGCTGCCGGTGGGGCTCTCGTTCGAACTTCCGGCGTCGCCGTCGCTGCCGGCCCCGTCGAGACTACCCAGCTCCAGGTTTCCCCCGCCCTGGGTCAGGCTGCCCGCGTCGACACCGCCGCCGCCGAAACTGCCCGTGCCGAGCTGCCCGAGGCTACCCAGGGCAGCCTGGGCGAGGTTGGCGAGATCCACGTTGCCCGCGCTGCCGGCGCCTGCGCCACCGTTCGCACCGCCCGGGCCTACGGCACTACCGAGACCGGCATTGCCATTGCCGTCGATACTGCTACCGAGGCCCGAAACACCGCCGCCGCCACCGCCGTTCGCGGTGCTTCCCAGCCCGTTCTGAGGGGCCGGGGTCGCCTGGGCGACGGACGGCGACGCGATCGTCAACGCCCCCACCGCCGTCGCCGCGACCATGATCCGACTCTTCATTCGCAGGGTTCTCATGTTTCTGGCTCTGTGGGTAGACATCGTTCCTCGACCTCCTCGATCGGCATGACAGCGACGCGCACAAGACAGCCCAACCGCATGAAGACAGAAATGGCGAACAATGCTCCCCGAAAATCCGTCGAGGCCCCCACCTCGACGAATAGCAATCCCCCCGGCCGCATGCATACAGGCGCGATCAAGATAACATCCCGATACGGCATCAATAAGTGAGCAAAAGAGCGAAACCCGTTCGCGCACCTAACAAACCGCTGTCAAATATTCAACGAGCTGGACTTTTCGCTCTCCCAGCCGAAGACAGGCGCCGGAATTCACCCCGATAATCACCCTCGCGACGTACGTCCGATCGAGTCACGCGACCGTTGATCGGCGGCGCTACGACGTGGGTGTGCGCGACGGACGGGCGAGGCACGGGAGGCTGCCGGGGCGGTGGCTCAGCCCGAACGCCGGTCAGTCGAGTCGATGTGCCGGATCGTTCGCCGCGGCGTGTGCCTTCGCCCAGCCGTAATCGGGTTTGCCGCTCGGGGTCCGCGCCACGTCGGGCACCACCCAGAACGTCCGCGGGATCTTGTAGCCGGCGAGCTGGTTGCGGGTGTGCTTCTCGAGGGACTCGAAGTCCGGATCCACACCGTCGCGGATCCGCACGACCGTCGCCACCCGAGAACCCCAGCGCTCGTCCGGCACACCGATGACGATCGCGTCGTAGACGTCGGGGTGCGCCTTGACGACGGCCTCGACCTCCTCGGCGAACACCTTCTCGCCCCCGGTGTTGACAACCATGTTGCCGCGTCCCAGCAGAGTGATCGACCCGTCGTCCTCGATCCGCGCGCGGTCACCGGTGACCACCGCGCGGCGCCCGTCGATGACGCGGAAGATCTCGGCGGACTTCACGGGATCCTTGTAGTAGCCGACCGGGACGTTGCCGAGTTTGGCCAGCCAGCCCTCGCCACCCGACCCGGGCGCGAGGATGCGGTCCTGGTCGTCGACGACGACCGAGTACCTGTTCGCCGTCACCCTGGGACCGCCGTGCTGCTCGAGACCCTTCGAGGCAAACCCGATTCCGCCGAACCCGGTCTCCGACGACCCCACCGAGTCGGAGATCAGGAGGTTCGGCATGGCCTCGAAGAACGCGTCCTTCACGGCAGCGGAGAACAACGCGGCACCGGACGCGACCACGCCCAGACTGGACGTGTCCCGCTCCTGCTCCCGAAACGCCTCGACGAGAGGTCGTCCCATGGCGTCACCGGTGATGACCATGACCTGGGGTCGGTAGCGTGCGACGAGCTCCCAGACGCGGGGCGCGTCGAACTTCGGTTCCATGATGACGGTGTTCCCGGTGAAGAACGCGGTGAAGGTCGGCATCATCGCGGACGTGTGGATCAGCGGTGGCAGCATCACCCAGCGCATCGACTCCCCCGCCGCGACGCCGCCGCGCGACTGCTGGAACTCGTCGGTGACGGGCTCGCCCGTGTAGAAGTCCAGCCCCCCGCCCAGTACCCGCCAGATGTCCTCGTGCCGCCAGACCACGCCCTTGGGTCGCCCCGTGGTCCCGCCGGTGTAGAAGATGTAGTGGTCGTCGGGACTGCGGTCCTCGAATCCCCGCTCCGGACTGCCGACGGCGAGCGCCTCCCGGTAGTCCACCGCTCCCGGCACCGCGCACTCGGCGCCGGTCGCCAGCACGTCCGGCACGCCGATCAGATGGCGGATTCGCGGTACATCGGGGAGCACCTCCGCGACCCGGTCCGCGAATCCCTGATGAAACACGAGCGCGTCCAGGTCGGCGTTGTCGTACAGGTAGCGCAGTTCATCGGACGTGTATCGGAAGTTGACGGTGAGGGGCACCGCCCGGAGTTTGAACGCCGCGATGATCGCAACCATGGTCTCGATCGCGTTGTGCATGTGGATGCCGATGTGCGCCCCCGCCCCGAACCCCGCATCCTTCAGGTGGTGCGCAAGGCGGTTGGCCCGCTCGTCGAGCGCGCGATAGGTCACCTCCTCGCCGGAGACGATCATCGCGAGTCGCTCCGGCATCGCGTCGACGGAGTGTTCGAACAGGTCGGCGAAGGTGTAGGCCATGCGCATGTCCTCGAGGGGTCGGCCGCTCAGACTACATAGAGCGGCAGGGGAATTCCGCGGTCTTCGAATTCGAAGGCGGCGCCGGTGCTGACTTTGGTGATCGCGACCTCGACGCACTCTGGGGCGGGTTCGTCGGTGACGTCGACGGCCAGAAGCAGACCGGCCGGGTCCTCGTCGAGGACGCGGACCGTGAACCGCGGATTGACGCCGCGCACCAGCGCCTGCAATGCCTCGAGATGCTCCCCGTCGATCAATGTCGGCCAGCCGCCGTCGATGTCGACCGGCCCGCGCCGGCCGACCCGCAGCTGCAAACGCCCGCCGCCGAATCGAATCTCGCTGTCCACGTACTGGGTCGGGTTCACCAGCGGATGCACCGACAGCACGGCCGCCAAGCCCTCGAGATCGTCCGGGAGTCCCAGCGCGTCCCGGATCCGCTGCGCGGTCACTCCCGCGATGCCGGTGAGCTGCTTGCGGGTGATCTCGCGGGCCTTGTCCTCGTCCACCCGCTTGCGGACCGCGATCAGGAAGCCGAGGGCGAGCAGGTGTTGCTGCAGACACACCTCCTCGGCGATGCGTACGAGCGCGGACTGGGAGAAGTCCTGGAACCGCACGTCCGACAGGAGCGGTCCCGCGTAGTCGTGGTTGCCCTCCCCCGCGGCGTCGATCGGGCTGAGCTCGACGGTGTACGCCGCGCTGCGGCCGACCTGCTCGGTGTGCGGCTGCATCGTCGGGGGAACGTGGGCCTCGTCGATGATCACCGTCCACGCACAGTGCGGGTGGCGGTCGGCGGGTCGGCGCGGCGGCCGGTGGATCGGGCGGACCTGCGCGTGCGGGTTGGTGGCCAGCGCGGTGGCGTCGAACGTGGGGTCCTCGATGTCGTGACACATCGCGGTCACGTACTCGTCGCCGAGTGGTTCGACGTCCATGAGCGCACCGCAGTGGTCGAGCCAGAACTCCCCGTGCTGCGGATCATCCACCCGGTAGCGGAAGTCCATGAACTGCGGCGGCGCCCCGATGTCGAGTTGCAGGCCCTTGAAGATGGTGACCACGTCGTCGCCCTCGTACCGCAGCGCACGCTGCATGCGCCGGGTGTACCACGGGCTCGCTGCCTGCCACTCCTCGATCGCGACCTGCGCCATGCCGGACCGTCCGAACTCGACGATCAAGTGCGCCATTCCCGACCGATCGATGAGCTGACCGCACAGCAACAGCTCGGGGACGAGCGTGGCGAGGTCGGCGCGGGACAGCGCTGCGAAGGACCGCGCCGATTGCGCCTCGATGCTCACCACAGCGGAACCGGTGCCTGGCCGACCGGGTACCAGCCCGGTAGCTTCTCCCCCGAGACCGACCGTTGGATGCGCGCCTGCATGCCCTTCGACAGGGCACCCGCCTGGATCATCTCCACGAAGAGTGCGGACACGTTGCCGAAGTCGAAGAAGTCGCGCTGCCACGACCACTGGAAGTTGCCCGCGTACCGGAACCAGCTACCCCCGAGGCCGTACACCGAGTAGTTGGTGCCGTCGGGACGCTTGGCGTCGGAGATCTGCTTCCACAGCCCGATCACGTTGCCGCTGACCTCGTCGACGACGAACTCCTGGTACGGGTACTCCCATCCCTCGAGGCCGGTCATCTCGAGCCCGAGTGCGACGTCACGGATCTCGTCCCGGCCGACCGCCATGAAGTCCTGGGTGGGGCCGTAGTTCCACCCGTAAGTCGCGTCCTCTGTGTAGAAATCCGCCAACGGCTTCCAGTCACCCGCCGCCTCGGCCTTCTTGTTGCCGTCCACCCACCGCTGGACCATCTCGTCGAGTTCCCCGCGATCGAATCCGGTCATGTTGTCGTCTCCTTCGAAAGTGGTTGTCCGGCTGGTTCTTCAGTCCTGCTCCGCGATACGCAAGGCCTGCGTCGGGCAGTAGCGCACCGCGTTCTCGACGTCCGCGCGCAACGATTCCGGCGGAGTCTGATCGAGGACGGTGACCTTGCCCCGCTTCGGTACCTCGAACACGTCCGGCGCTTCCATCTCGCACGCGGCGTGGCCCTGACACAGGTCCAGGTCGGCTTCGATGCGCATGCTCACGCCTCGCTCGAGTGGACGACGGGGCATCCGGTCGCGGCGGCCGCGACGGCGCCGCCCGACGCCGCCCGGGCGGTGCGCCTGCGGTAACGCACCCGGCAGGGCTGCTGCAACTGGACGACCATCTTGCTGTGATCGTTGCGGTAGCTGTCGGCCGGCTGCGCCATTTCGAACTCGTAGTCGCGCAGCAGAATGGAGAAGATGGCCTTGAGCTGCATCTGCGCGAACGCCGCGCCGACGCAGCGATGCCGGCCGGCGCCGAACGGAATCCAGGTCCAGCGGTTGGCGGTGTCCTCCTGGTTCGGGTCGATGTAGCGTCCCGGGTCGAACCGGTCGGGGTCCGGGAAGCTCTCGGCGATGCGATTCGACACGGCGGGTGTGGCGGCGACGAGGTTGCCCTCGTGGATGGCGTATCCACCGACCTCGAAGTCGCCGCGCGCGACGCGGAGCAGGACGATCAGTGGCGGATGCAGCCGCAGCGTCTCCTTGACGACCGCTTCCAGGACCGGAATCCGTCGAAGCGCGTGGAAGCTGATGTCGGCGCCGTCCGCGTACAACTCGTCCAGCTCGGCGGTGACCTGCGCCATCGCATCGGGATGGCGGAGCAATTCGATCAGCGACCACGCTGCCGTCCCGGACGTGGTGTGGTGCCCGGCGAACATCATCGAGATGAAGATGCCGGTGATCTCGTCGGCACTGAACCGCAGAGCGCCGTCCTCGTCGCGGATCGAGACCAGGACGTCGAGCATGTCCCGATCATCTTTGTCCTGAGGGGGATTCGCGATCCGCTCGTTCATGATTCCCTGCACCAGCTCCACCAGCGCCACCCGGGCGGCGTCCCGGCGCCGGAAGCTTTCGATGGGCGCGTACGGATCGACGAACGCGATCGCGTCGGTGCCCTGCTCGAGTTCGTGATAGAGCTTGGCGAACCGGTCGTCGAGTTGATCGCGAAACTTCTTACCGATCAGACACGCCGACGATGTGTAGATGGTCAGCTCGGCGAAGAACTCGAGCAGGTCGATCTCCCCCGCGTCGCCCCAGCCGGCCACCATGTCCTCGACCTCGACGCCGATGGTCGTCGCGTGCCCCTTCATCTGCTCACCGCGCAGCGCCGAATTGTGTAGCATCTCGGCCCGGCGCTCGGGGCTGGCGTCGAACACCACACCCTCACCGAAGATCGGTTTCATGAACGGATAGGCCGCCTGCTGGTCCAGGTCGCTGTCGGTGGAGCGGAAGAAGAATTCGTTGGCCTCCGCACCGGAGAGCATCACGACGTCGCGATCGGCCAGCCGGAACACGCCGACGTCGCCGCACTCCTCACGGACGCGGCGCATCAACGCGATCGGGTCGGTCCGCAGTTCCTCGAGGTGACCGTGCTCGTGGTCGCCGCCCGACACGCGTGGCGGATCGGGCAGTGTCGTCTCGGTCATGGCGTCTCCTCGGATGTCGGGAGGGGCGCCAGCGGCGCCTCGGGCTGGACCTCGATGAGGACGAGATGGACGCCGCGCGGGGCACCTACCACCGCGACAACCGCGTTCGCCATGTCGGAGGCGCGCAACATGTACCCGTGGCGGGCGAACCCCCACTTGGACCACAGCTCCGCGACGGGCGCCAGTATCTCCGGAGTGGAGTTCATGCCCATGCCGGTGGCGGTCGGTCCCGGCCGGACGACAGAGGCACGAATTCCGGTGCCCTCGAGCTCCATCCGCATCTGCCGCCCCATCGCCTCGAGACCGGCCTTGGCGGCGTCGTAGGCCCCCATCATGGGGCGCTGCCGGTCGGCGCAGTCGGACCCGATCAACACGAAGTCGCCCCGGCGCCGTTCCCGCATGCCGGGCAGCACCCGGTGCGCCAGCCGCTGGGCACCGACGAGGTGCACGTCGATCTGTCTGGCGAACCGGCCCGGATCCATCTGATCGGCGGCGCCGAACTCGAGGTCGCCGGCCCCGGAGACCACGATCTCGGCCGGCCCGAGGGCGTCCTCGGCGGCCGTGACGAAGGCGTCGACCGAGGCGTCGTCGGTGACGTCGAGGACGTGCGCGAACGCCTCGCCTCCGTTGCTGCGGATCTTGTCGGCGATCGCTTCGCTCTCGGCGACCCGCCGCGCGCCCAGGGCGACGGGATGCCCGAGTTCGGCGAGCGCGTAGGCGGTGGCCGCGCCGATCCCCGACGAGGCGCCACTGATGAGCGTCGGCCGACGGGTCGGGTTGGGTTCGAAACGGGGCATCAGCGCACCTGCACCTTCATCGGCAGGGCCGCGAAGCCCCGCACGTTCGTGGAATGGACACGTTCGATTCCGGACTCGTCGACCTCATACCGCCGAACCCTCTCGGCGAATTCGGTGAGCGCGATCCGGGCCTCGAGGCGGGCGAGGTGCGCCCCCAGGCAGAAGTGCACCCCGCCCCCGAAACTCGCAAGCTTGGTGGTGGACTCGCGACCGATCCGGTACGTGTCGCCGTCCTCGAAGACGGCCTCGTCCCGATTCGCGGACCCGATCAGCAGCAGTACCTTCTCCCCGGCCGGAACGGTCTGCCCGTAGTACTCGAGGTCGACGGCGCTGGTGCGCGCCACGATCTGGCTGGAGGTGTCGAATCGCAGCGTCTCCTCCACCCAGTCCGTCACCCGAGCGGGGTCGTCGAGCACCTGCCGCACCTCCTCGGGGTTGCGTGCACCCCAGTACGCGGCGTTGCCGAGCAGCTTGGTGGTGGTCTCGTTACCGGCGACCACCATCAGGAACAGGAACCCGAGAATCTCCTGATCGGAAAGCTGGTCCCCGTCGATCTCCGCGTCGAGCAGGGCGGAGGTGAGGTCGTCGGTGCGCGAGCGGCGGCGCTGCGCGATCATGTCCTTGTAGTAGGTCATGAGATCGAGCGAGGCCTCCACCGACGCCGGCGGTACGTCGAGGACGCCGTCCTCGCGGTGCACCACCAGGTCGGCCAGCCGGCGCAACTCCGCGCGGTCCGGTTGCGGAACGCCCATGAGTTCGGAGATCACATCCATCGGCAGCTTGCCCGCCACCTCGGCGATCCAGTCGAACTCACCCGCATCGAGTGCCGGCTCCAGGTACTGCCGGGTGAGTTCGCGGACTCGGCCGTCGAGCTCGGCGACGCGCCGCGGCGTGAAGCCGCGGGAGACCAGTTGGCGCAACCGCGCATGACGCGGGTCGTCCATCGCCAGGAACGACATCACCAGGTGGGCGTGCGGCCCGTACGCCGCCGGGTCGAGCGACACCCCGTTGGCGCTCGACAGGCGGGTGTTGTCGCGGAACGCCCGCAGCACGTCCCCGTGCCGCGACAACGCCCAGAATCCGATGTCCGGGTTGTGGTAGATCGGCGACTCGTTGCGCAGCCGCGCGTAGGTGGGATACGGGTCCTCGTGGAAGTCGTAGTCGTACGGATTGAAGACCACCGGGTCGATCAGCGCTTCGGTCATCAACTCACTCCAAAATCATTGTGGCGGAACGCTCCAACTGGCCGGCGAGGTCCTCGTAGCTGCCGTGGCCGATGCCTGCACGAAGCAGCGCCCCGGCGTAGAGCAGGTCGAGCGTCTCGAGCAACTCGGGGTCGGCCGGCTCGCCCAGAGCCTCGGCGAGACGGCCGCGAATCTCGATCCCGATCCGTACCCGCAGGTGCTCGACGTCCGGGTCGCCACCGAGCAGGGCATTGGTGACGGCACCCGACAAACCGGGCTCGTCGGCCAGCAGCAACGCGATGCCGCGCAGGACCGTCACGACGCGACCGATGCGGTCCAGGCCGTCGGATTCGGGGCGTGCCGACCGCGAGAGCCGGCGCCAGAACACCTCGGCGACAAGATGTTCCTTGGACGAGAAGTACGTGTAGGCGGTGGCCGGCCCGACCCCGGCCCGGGACGCGACGGCCCGGACGGTCAAGCCCGCGAAGTCCTCGTCCCGCAACACCTGCACGGCCGCCTCACACAGACGGTCGACGGTGTCCGCCTGCTTGGGCGTGAGGCGCCGCCGGGTGGACTCGAAGCTCGCACTGGACACGTGTCCGGACATTACTACAGAATCCTGTCCGGTGGCACCCATACGACGTTTCCCTTCACCGAGGACACGGCTCACCGGATCGGCCCGGACGACTAGAGGCCGATCCTCATTCCGGCGCCGGCATCCACCCGCAGCTGCTGCCCGGTGACGTAACGCGACTCGTCGGACGCGAGGTACACGACGGCGTGCGAGATGTCCTCCGGCTCCACCCACGGAATCGGCATGGCCTGCATGAACGGGAAGGTCACCGCGGCGTCCTCGGCCGTGGGGTTCTCGAGGTCCGGGCGGAACGTCTTGTACATCGGAGGGCTCTGCAGCATGTCGGTGTTGCAGTTCGTCGGATGGATCGCGTTGACGCGGATCGAGTCGGGACCGAGCGTCAACGCCAGTGAACTCGTGTACGACTGAATCATCTTCTTGGCCAACCCGTATCCGTCGCCCCCGGGCCCCTGCAACGCCTGCTGGCCGTTGAATCCCGTCTGCGGCACCAGCCCGGCCACCGAACCGATCGCGACCACCGAGGCGCCCGCCTTCAGATGCGGCAACGCGGCGTGCACGGTGTTGACCACGCCCACGAAGTCGACGTCGAACGCGTCCACGAAAGCCTGCGACGGCAGGTGCCTGCCGAGCGGGCAGATGCCGGCATTGGCCACCACGACGTCGAGACGTCCCAGGCGTGCGACCGCATCGGACAGCCGCGCCTCGAGCCGCGCGCGATCACGGACGTCGACCTGGGCGGTCACCACGCGCACTCCCGCCTTCTCGACCAGGCGCGCGGTGTCCGCGAGATCCGCTTCCGTCGCGAGCGGATACTCGTTGGTACCGATGTCCGCACACACGTCGAACGCGATGACGTCGGCACCCTCCTCGGCCAACCGGACGGCGTGACTACGCCCCTGCCCGCGGGCGGCACCGGTGACCAGAACGACCTTGCCGGCAACTCTCCTCATGGCCTGCTCCCTGTGATCGAACGGAGGGTGACGCGCACCCCACGAATCGGACATCGCGGATCGGTGACGAGAAGCCGTTCCGAAACTCGTTACGCGAGAACGTCATTGTCACCGACATTCGTTCGTACTATAGTCCAGACACCTGTCCAGCACGAAAGGTTCTGTGCACATGACGCTCCGACCCACCGACAGTTCCGCGCTGCTGATCGACGGCAAACTCGTGCCCGGGGCGGGCGGCGTCTTCGAGGTGATCGACCCCGCCACCGAGGAGGTGGTCGGCCACGCCGCCGAAGCCACGGCGGCCGACATGGATGCCGCCGTCGCGGCGGCCAGGCGCGCGTTCGACGAGACGTCGTGGTCACGGGATCATGCGTTCCGCGCCCGCTGCCTCCGGCAATTGCGCGACGCGCTGCAGTCACACATCGAGGAATTGCGGGAGATCACGATCGCGGAGGTGGGAGCGCCGGCGATGCTGACGGCCGGCCCCCAGCTCGAGGGGCCGATCGCCGATCTCGGGTTCTTCGCCGATCTCGCCGAGTCGTACCAGTGGGAGACCGACCTCGGGGTGGCAGCCCCGATGGGGATCAAGACCCGCCGCCGGATCCTCAAGGAGGCGGTCGGAGTGGTCGGCGCGATCACGCCGTGGAACTTCCCGCACCAGATCAACTTCGCGAAACTCGGCCCCGCCCTGGCCGCCGGGAACACGGTGGTCCTCAAACCCGCACCGGACACCCCGTGGTGCGCAGCGCTGGTGGGCAAGGTCATCGCGGAGGAGACCGACATCCCGCCGGGTGTCGTCGACATCGTCACGTCCACCGATCACGGACTCGGCGCGCAGCTGGCCCGCGACCCGCGCGTCGACCTGATCTCGTTCACCGGGTCGACCGCGACCGGCAAGGCGGTCATGGCCGCTGCGTCGGAGTCGCTCAAGAAGGTGTTCCTGGAGCTGGGCGGCAAGTCCGCGTTCATCATCCTCGACGACGCCGACCTCGCGGCCGGTTGCGCGATCGCGGCGTTCACCGTGTGCACGCATGCGGGGCAGGGCTGCGCGATCACGACCCGCCTGCTGGTGCCTCGTGACCGGTACGAGGAGGCCGTCGAGGCCACCGCCCGCACCATGGCGGGGATCCGGCCGGGCAATCCGGCCGATCGCGGGACCGTGTGTGGGCCTTTGATTTCCGCGCGGCAGCGAGCGCGGGTGGAGAGCTACCTGAAGCTCGCCGTCGAGGAGGGCGGCACCGTCGTCGTCGGCGGCGGTCGGCCGTCCGTGCCCGAGCGCGGGTTCTTCGTCGAACCCACGCTGATCTCGGGGCTCGACAACTCGTCCCGCGTGGCGCAGGAGGAGATCTTCGGGCCGGTTCTGGTGATCCTCCCCCACGACGGTGACGACGACGCCATCCGCATCGCCAACGACTCGCCCTACGGTCTGTCGGGGTCGGTGTGGGGCACGGATCCCGACCGGGTCCGGCACGTGGTCGACGGAGTCCGCACCGGCACCCTCGCCGTCAACGGCGGTGTCTGGTACGCGGCCGACGCCCCGTTCGGCGGCTACAAGCAGTCCGGGATCGGCCGCGAAATGGGCGTGGCCGGGTTCGAGGAATACCTCGAGACCAAGCTCGTGGCCGAGCCCGCACAGGCCTGACGGACGACAGAGAAGGAGCACACCGATGGGACGTTTCGACGGACGCACCGCCATCGTCACCGGCGCGGCACAGGGGATCGGTGAGGCGTATGCGCGGGCGCTGGCGGCCGACGGCGCCCACGTCGTGGTCGCCGACCTCAACCGCGAACTCGGCGAGACGGTGGCCAAGCAGATCGCCTCCGACGGCGGGTCCGCGGCCTTCAAGGAAGTCGATGTGGCCGACCCCGAGTCGGCACTCGAACTGGCCACGTTCACACTCGAACGGTTCGGCGGCGTACAGCACCTGGTCAACAACGCAGCCATCTACGGCGGCATGAAACTCGATTCCCTGCTGACCGTGCCGTGGGACTACTACAAGAAGTTCATGAGCGTGAACATGGACGGCGCCCTCAACGTGTGCCGGGCAGTGGTCCCGCACATGCGGGAAGCCGGCGGGTCGATCGTCAACCAGTCGTCCACGGCGGCGTGGGTGTACTCGAACTTCTACGGCTTGGCCAAGGTCGGCATCAACGGCCTCACGCAACAGCTCGCCTTCGAACTCGGGTGGTCGAACATCCGTATCAACGCGATCGCGCCCGGCCCGATCGACACCGAGGCCACCCGCACCGTGACCCCCGGCAACATCGTCTCGGACATGGTCAAGCGGATTCCGCTGCAGCGCATGGGCACTCCGGACGACCTGGTGGGGATGTGCCTGTTCCTGCTGTCCGACGAGGCGAACTGGATCACCGGCCAGATCTTCAACGTCGACGGCGGGCAGGTGATCCGGTCGTGACCGAGGACGGCGCGACCTCCACCGCGGTCGGGTACATCGGCCTCGGCAACATGGGTGCACCGATGGCGCGGCGGCTCCTCGATCGCCCCGGGACGCTGGTGGTGTGCGACGCGCGCGCGGAAGCACTCGAACCGTTCACCGCGGCCGGCGCCGTCGCCGCCGCGACACCGGCCGAGGTGGCCGCGCAGACGACCGTGATCTCGGTGACCGTGCTCGACGATGCTCAGGTCCGCGACGTCGTCACCGGCCCGGACGGCATCTTGACGACGGCCCGCCCGGGCACGGTGGTCGCGGTGCACTCGACCGTCAGCGACGTGACGGCCACCGAACTGGCCGAGACTTGCCGCGTCGCGGGAGTGGACCTCGTCGACGCCCCGGTCAGCGGCGGGGCACCGGGCGCTCAGCAGGGGCGCCTGGCCGTCATGGTCGGCGGTAGCGACGATGCCTTCGAAGCGGTGCGCGAACCTTTCGGGCACTTCGCCGATCTGGTCGTCCACGCGGGCCCGGTGGGTGCAGGAACCCGGATGAAGCTGGCCCGCAACCTGCTTCACTTCGTCTCGTTCACCGCGGCGTGCGAGGCGCAGCGGCTCGCCGAGGCCACCGGACTCGACATCCGCGCACTCGGCAAGGTGGTCCGGCACACCGACGCGATCACCGGCGGCGCCGGCGCCATCATGCTGCGGGACACCACTGCGGCCGTGGCGACCGACGACCCGTGGTTCCCGATCCTCTCCCACGTCCGCAACCTCGGGGAGAAGGATCTCGCGCTCGCGCTCGACCTGGGTGAGCGAGCGGACGTCGATCTTCCCCTCGCCATCCGCGCCCTCACCGATCTCGGCCCCGGACTGGGTGTCGGCACCGGACCCCTCGCCGAACACTCGGCCCACCGGAAGGAGAACGTATGACGGAAGAGAACGGCACCGCCGCCGCGTCGGAGCGGCGCCGGCGGGGCGTGGCGATGATGAACCAGGTCTACGGCTGGGAGATGCCCGCCGACGTGCCGGGCGACTTCTTCGCGGTCACCGCCGATCATCTGTTCGCCGACATCTGGACCCGCCCGGGTCTGAGTCTGCGGGACCGACGCCTGCTGCTGCTCGGCGCGATCGCCGCGCAGGGCCAGACCGACGTCGCCAGGATCCAGATCAATGCGGCCCTGCACAACGAGGAACTCACCGAGCAGCAGATCGAGGAGGCCGCGATCTTCCTGTGCCATTACGTGGGCTGGCCCCTCGGGACGGGACTGAACAACGCCTTGATCGCGGTCAAGGCCGAGCGGCGCAAGACCGCGCGGGCGGCCGAGCAGGCTCGAGCGGAGTAGTCCGCGCGTTTCGGGCACGGCGCCCGCCCGAATTGCGGATACTCGTAATAGAACACGTTCTACCGTCGAAAGGATCCCCCTTCATGTCTGAGCCGGTGTCCGGGGCCAGCCCGGTCCGACCGCTGTCCGCCGCGAGCATCGACAGTTGGGACTACGAGGCCGACGTCGTGATCGCCGGCTACGGCATCGCCGGAGTGAGCGCCGCGATCGAGGCGGCTCGGGCCGGCGCCGAGGTGCTGGTGCTCGAGCGGACGGGCGGCTGGGGCGGCGCGGCGTCGCTCGCCGGCGGGTTCATCTACCTGGGAGGCGGCACACCGCTGCAGAAGACCCTCGGGTTCGAGGACTCGGCCGAGAACATGAAGACGTTCATGATGGCGGCTCTCGGCCCCGGCGCCGACGAAGCGAAGATCACCGACTACTGCGACGGCAGTGTCGACCACTACAACTGGCTGGTCGAGTGCGGTGTGCCGTTCAAGGAGAGCTTCTACGGACAGCCCGGGTGGGAGACACCGTTCGACGACGGACTGATGTATTCCGGCGGCGAGAACTCGGCCCCGTTCAACACCGTCGCCACCCCGGCCCCCCGCGGGCACATTCCGCAGATGGCCGACAAGAAGGTCGGCGAGAAGGGCGGGGGCTACATGCTGATGAAGCCGCTCGTCGAGACCGCCACCGCGCTCGGCGTCCAGGCCCAGTACGACATGCGCGTGCAGACTCTGATCACCGACGCGACCGGACGGGTCGTGGGAGTACAGGCCAAGCAGTACGGCAACGACGTCACCGTCCGCGCCCGCCGGGGCGTGGTGCTGGCCACCGGCAGTTTCGCCTACAACAAGGAGATGGTCCAGGCGTTCGCGCCGCGGCTGATCGGACGTCCGGGTGCCGCGATCGAGGAGCACGACGGCCGCGCCATCCGCATGGCCCAGGCGCTGGGCGCGGACCTCGCGCACATGGACGCCACCGAGGTCGCATTCTTCGGCGATCCACAGATGATGGTCCGCGGGATACTCGTCAACGGCCGCGGGCAGCGGTACGTCAACGAGGACACCTATCCGGGACGGATCGGCCAGTTGACTTTGCTGCACAACGACAATCAGGCCTATCTGATCATCGACGAGGAGGCGTACGAGGAGGCGAAGACGACACCGTCGTCGACACCGTTCTTCCGCTTCCAGCCCAAGTGGGTGGCCGAGACCGTCGCCGAACTCGAGTCCGAAATGGGCCTGCCGGAGGGCACGTTGCAGGCCACCGTGGAGGTGTACAACAAGCACGCCGCGTCCGGGCAGGACCCGGTCCTGGGCAAGAAGCCGGAGTGGGTCAAGCCGATCGGTTCGCCGGTCGCGGCGTTGGACCTGCGCAACTTCACCGCCGGTTTCACGCTCGGCGGGCTGCGCACCACCACCGCGTCGGAGGTGCTCCACGTCTCGGGCGACCCGATTCCCGGATTGTTCGCCGCGGGCCGCTGCACCGCGGGGGTGTGCGCGTGGGGCTACGCGTCGGGCACCTCACTGGGGGACGGCAGCTTCTTCGGTCGCCGGGCGGGTGTCAGCGCCGCGAAGGGCTGATTCCGGGCCCGGCGGGGTGTCCGGACATGTCCGACGTTTCGGTCCGTTCCGTGCGCACGGGCTGACCTGCGCCCCCTACCGGTGGATACTCGGAGAAGACCGCGCCGTTGCGGCGGCGGACTCCAGTCGTCCGGGGATGCAGGTATGACCGAGGCCGAAACCGTCGACGGGAACGAACTCGTCGTCGACGCGCTCGCCGCCAACGGCGTCCGGGTGATGTACGGCGTCGTCGGGATCCCGGTCACCGATCTGGCCCGCACCGCGCAGGCGCGGGGCCTGCGGTTCCTCGGCTTCCGCAACGAGCAGGCCGCCGGGCACGCCGCCGCGGCGGCCGGCTTCCTCACCGGACGTCCCGGCATCTGCCTGACGGTGTCGGCGCCCGGTTTCCTCAACGGCCTGGTGGCGCTCGCGAACGCCACCACCGACTGCTTCCCCATGATTCAGATCAGCGGATCCAGCGAGCGCGAGATCATCGATCTCCGGCAGGGTGACTACGAGGAACTCGACCAGCTCGCGGCCGCGCGACCGTTCGCGAAGGCCGCTTACCGTGTCGACTCCCCCGACCTGATCGGAATCGGGGTGGGGCGGGCCGTCCGCGCCGCCGTCTCGGGTCGCCCCGGCGGGGTGTACCTGGACCTGCCCGCCCGCGTGCTGCACGCGGTCGCCCCGCGCCGGGAGCAGCCGGCGATCGTCGACGCAGCGCCGCGCCAATTGCCCGCCCCGGACGCGGTGGCGCGGGCGGCAGCGGTTCTCACACAGGCGCAGCGTCCGTTGTTCGTGCTCGGCAAGGGCGCGGCGTACGCACGGGCGGACGGCGTGATCCGCGAGCTGGTGGAATCCACCGGCGCCCCGTTCCTGCCGATGTCGATGGCCAAGGGGTTGCTGCCGGACGACCACCCACAGTCCGCCGCGGCCGCCCGCTCGCTGGTACTCGGCAGCGCCGACGTCGTGGTCCTGATCGGCGCGCGGCTCAACTGGATGCTCGAGCACGGGCAGCCCCCGCGATGGTCGGCGGAGGCGCGGTTCGTCCAACTCGACATCTGCGCAACGGAGTTCGACAGCAACCGGCCGATCGCAGCGCCGGTACTCGGCGACATCGGCTCGTCCGCCGAGGCGCTGCTCGGCGCGCTTCGCGGGAACGATGTGGGACCGTCCGCCGAGTGGCTCGCCGACATCGACGCGAAGAAGCGGTCCAACGCCGCGAGGATGGATGCGCGTCTGCACGCCGACGTGCATCCGATGAACTTCGCGGTGGCGCTGCGCGCGGTTCGCGACGTCCTCGACACCCACCGGGACGTGATCGTGGTCAGCGAGGGCGCGAACACGCTCGACAACGCCCGCAACATCATTCCCCTCCACGAACCCCGCCACCGCCTGGACACGGGCACGTGGGGTGTCATGGGCGTCGGACTCGGCTACGCGATCGCCGCGGCCGTCGAGACCGGCAGTCCGGTCGTCGCGATCGAGGGCGACAGTGCTTTCGGCTTCAGCGGCATGGAGATCGAGACCATCTGCCGGTACCGACTGCCCGTGGTCGTGCTGGTCTTCGACAACGGCGGCGTCTACCGCGGGGACGAGGTAAACCCCACCTCCGCCGATCCGGCGCCGACGGTGCTGCTGCACTCGAGCCGCTACGACGTCCTGATCGAGGCGTTCGGTGGCGTCGGATATCACGCCGACACCCCCGACGAGGTGGCCGGCGCCCTCCGGTCGGCCCTGGAGTCGGGCGGGCCGGCGCTGATCAACTGCATCATCGATCCGGCGGTCGGCACCGAAAGCGGTCACCTGGAGAAGCTCAACCGTCCGGTGCACGAGGAGGAACCATGACCGAGGACCCCAGCGGACATCTCGACCCCACCAAACCACAAGCACTCGAGGGCATCACCGTCGTGGACTTCACCCACGTTCTCGCCGGCCCCACCTGCACCCGGATGCTCGCCGACGCCGGCGCCCGGGTCATCAAGATCGAACGTCCCGGGGTGGGCGACGACACCCGCGAGATGGGTCCGTTCGCCGCCGACGGGAGCTCCGAGTACTACCGGCTGGCGAACATCGGCAAGGAGAGCATCGCGCTCGACTTCAAGAAAACGGACGACATGGCGCTGGTTCGCGCGATGATCGAGCACGCCGACGTGGTCGTGGAGAACTTCCGGCCGGGTGTGATGGCCCGGCTCGGGCTCGCACCGGACGATCTCGTCGCCCAGCACCCCCGGTTGATCGTCTGTTCGGTCTCGGGATTCGGGCAGTACGGACCGCTGCATCAGGAATCGGCCTACGACACGGTGATCCAGGCGCTGTCCGGCATCATGGACGCCACCGGATGGCCGGACGGACCGGCCACCCGCGTGGGCACGTCGATCTCGGACATCACCGCCGGGATCATGGGGTACTGCGGGATCGTCACCGCCCTCGTCGCACGGGAGCGCACCGGTCGTGGCACCACCGTCGACATCGCGATGCTCGACAGTACGTTCTCGCTCATGGAGCACGGCCTGATGGACGCCCTCGGTCCCCGGGTGCGGCCGACCCGGCTGGGGAACCGCCATCCGTTCATGTACCCGTTCGACACGTTCGAGTGCAGCGACCGCCCCATCGCCATCGCCGTCGGAAACGACCACCTGTTCGGGCTCATGTGCGGCGCAATGGGTCTCACGCAGCTGCCGTCGGACGAGCGGTTCGCCACCAACGTCGACCGCTGCTCACACCACATCGAGCTCAAGACCGCGATGGAGGACGTGTTGCGCACCGACACCGGCGAGGCCTGGCGCGGGCGACTGATCGAGGCCGGAGTGCCGGTGGGAATCGTCCTCAACGTCGACGACACTCGCCAGCTCGACCAGATAGCGGTGCGGGGGATGATCAAGAACGTCGGCGGATTCGATGTCCCCGGCACGCCCCTCAAGTTCGGGACGTGGGATTCGCTCGGTTCGACGATCCCCTCCCCCGAGCTCGACGACTGCGGCGACATGCTGCGCCGAGAATTCGGGTCGCACCGGGACGCCTGACCCGTGTCCTCCGCCGCGGTGGGCACGCCGGTGTGAGAACGTCGGGTCATGGGGAGAAGCGACACCTGGCCGATGCTCGACCGTGGAACGCGCCTGTGGTGGCGGAGCGTCGGCAGACAAATCGATCTCGCGGGCGAACACGCGTGGTTGACCGCCCCCGTCTCCGGGCGGGGCGCAGTCCGCGACCTCTGGCTTCCCGCCGAGGCGGAGCGCGTCAGCGGACGGATCGTCCGAGGTGGAGGCGGCGTCCGCGGCCTACTGCCCAGCATGGATGCGCTCGCCGGTCCCGAGTTCGATCCGAGCGCGGTGGACGCGAAGATCCGGAATTTCTACGAGAACACCGCGTCGTGGCGGATGGACGCATGGACCCGGTGGTCACGGGGCTTCGCGGCACCGGGCGCGATCATCGAATCGCTGTACGGCAGACGGCTGCAACAACTTGCCCTCCCTGTCGATTCGCTCGCGGTAGCGCACGGAGTGGACAGCGAGATCGTGTCGATCGAGGGTCCGGACGGAGAGCACGCCGGCTCCGCCTGGCTGCGGACGCTCCGCCGCACCGGCGACTACATGTTCAGTGGCTACTACCGCGTCGGCCGGCTTCCCGACCGCGCACAGCCCAGCGTGCACGTCAGCTTTCCACTCGAAAGCGGCAACGTGCAGGTGTATCTGCGCCCGTCCAACGGTCCCGACGGATCGATGACGCTGTCGTCACCGCCGGGACGCTTCGGTGACGACGGCGCTTACGTCACTGTCGTCGAAGGTGAGCGGACGTATGCGGCTCGGGTACCGGTTCACGAGGAGTTCCGGCTGTACCTCGACAGTGAGGGCGTCGTCCGGACCGACCATGTCCTGAAGATTTGGGGCGCCAAGGCCGTACACCTGCACTATCGGCTGTCTCCGTCACCCGTGCGGTCGGTGTAGGTTCGGCGCCGTGAGCAGGGCGCAGTGGCGAGCTGAACTGCAGAGCCGGGACCCGTCCGCGTGGGCTGCGTTCCTGACAGACCATTCAGGTCTTCCCGGCCCCCGTGCCAACACCGATCTGGCGCTCGCGGTCGCAGAGGTCGCAGACACCGCCACGATCGAGCGGCTCCTCGGTGCCGACGACGAGTATCTGCTGTTCTGCGGCGCCGTCGGACTGGCGCGTCGGATCGAGATCCGCGGTGCGCTCCCCCGAGTTCGCGCGCTGGCCGCCGACGACCGCTGGCGTATCCGCGAAGCAGTGGCGATGGGCCTGCAACTGTTGGGAGACAACGATGTCCGACAACTCTGCACGCTGTGTCTCGAGTGGTCGAAGGATCCGGATCCTCTGCTCCGCCGCGCCGCCGTGGCCGCACTGTGCGAACCCCGACTACTGCGTAGTCCCGACGCGGCGGCCGTCGCCGTCCAGGTGTGCCGCAATGCCACCGATTCGATAGCGGCACTTGCCCCCGAAGACCGCCGGGAGCGCGACGTCCGGACACTGCGCCAGGCACTGGGATACTGCTGGAGTGTCGCCGTCGCGGCGAACCCGGAGCCCGGGCTGGCCGCTTTCGCTCAACTCGACGAATCGGATCCGGATCTGCGCTGGATCGTCATCGAGAACAAGAAGAAGCGACGGCTCGCGCGCCTACTGGGGTGACATCGCCTCGCCGGTTCCGGCGCCTTCGGGGCCTATCTCGGCGATGTAAGCATGGCCCCATCTGTTGAGTTCGGCCACGAATCCGCGCAATCCCTCCCCCAGTTCGGTGAGCGAGTACTCCACGCGGGGAGGCACTTCGGCATACACCTCACGGTGGACTATGCCGTCCTGCTCGAGGTCGCGCAGCTGTCTGGTGAGGACGCGAGGCGTCACGTCCCCCACCCGGCGCCGAAGCTCTCCGTAACGGAGGGGACCGTCTAGCAGGTGCTTGACGACGGTCATCTTCCACGCGCCGCCCAGCACGGCCACGCTCACCTCGACGGGGCAGACCGACAGGGCCCGGCGGATCGGATCTCGGACAGTACGGTCCACGTCGCTCCCCTTCCGGTGTTGCAGTGCAAGTCTTCTGGACGACATCCCTCACGCTCTCCACCAGTGATGGTATCCGGACGGACCCTATGGACGCAGATGTGCGTACTTACCTCGATCGCTTCCGACTGGTAGACCGGACGCCAGACCCGCCGCCCGGCGCTGCGGCAGGGGACAACCCGTCGAGGAGGAGATGTGTTCACAGAACGCGAAACGCGTCCCCGTCCGGCCCCGACTGTCGGCTTCCGAAGGGTGCATCCGGCATGGAGAATGTTGGCGGTTGCCGCTTTCGCGCTTGTTGCAGTGGGCTCCTTCACCACGATCGGGGGCCTCGTCACCGATCCCCTCGTCAGCGACCGTGGATGGAGCAGGACGGGAATAGGCGCCGCCGTGGCCGTCAACATGGTGCTGTACGGCGCCGTCGCACCCTTCAGCGCTGCCCTCATGGACCGCTACGGTCTCCGCCGCACCACCTCGGCCGCTCTCGCTCTCCTGGTGGCGTGCTCGCTCTTCACCAGCTTCATCACGCCATCGGTGTTCTGGTTCGTGCTCTGGTGGGGCTTTGCAGTGGGTGTCGGAACCGGTTCAGTCACAATGGTCTTCGGCGCCATCGTGACGAACCGGTGGTTCCGGTCGAAGATCGGACTGGCCACCGGATTACTGACGGCCGCGAGCGTCGTCGGCCAGTTCGCTACGCTCCCGCTGCTCTCGGTGATCTTGGGCCGTACGGACTGGCGGGGACCGATCCTGACGGGCGGCGCACTGGCGGCCTTCGCGCTCGTCGTGGTGCTCGTCGGGCTCGCAGACAGCCCCCAATCGATCGGTACGCTGCCCTACGGGGACGACTCCGAACCGCCGCGCACGCCCGGAACCTCATCGGAACCGCGCGCGGACAATCCCTTCCGGCGGACCGTGGACGCACTCGTCTTCTGCCTGCGCGACGGCAGGTTCTGGGTCCTGGCACTGATGTTCGCACTGTGCGGGGCCACGACCAACGGCCTCATGTGGAGTCATTTCACGCCTGCAGCGCACGACCACGGCATGCAGGTGACGGTAGCCTCGAGCCTTCTCGCCATCATCGGGTGCGCGAACGTCCTGGGTACAGTGGCCGCGGGGTGGCTCTCCGATCGAGTGCAGCCGAGTCTCCTGCTTGCAGTGTTCTTTCTCGGACGCGGTGTCTCCCTCGCTGCACTTCCGGGTCTGTTCGCCGGTGACCTCCACCCGAATCTCGTGGTGTTCGCGGTTGTTTTCGGAATGTTGGACGTCGCAACGGTTCCGCCGACGCTCTCGCTGTGCCGGCGATACTACGGTCGAGGCAGCGCGCTCGCCTTCGGCTGGGTCAGCGTCTTCCACCAGCTCGGCGCGGGAACGATGGCTCTGGCCGGGGGTGTCATCCGGCAGATCGACGGCTCCTACACCTGGGTGTGGACGCTCGGCGCGTCTGCGTGCGTGGTGGCAGCGCTCCTCGGCGCGAGCACGTCGCGGGCGTGACGAGGTCTCGTGCTGCAGGCCGCGTCAGAGCGTGTTCGGGCCGTGACGACGGTCCACCAGATCTGCGGCGGGGGGGGAGCACACTCGGCCGACGGCCCGTCCTGCCTCAGTGCTCAGCGGACGTATCGCACTTCCGGGAACGCCTCGTCGCTGCAATCGAGAAGGGGTGCGGGCTGGTCGCGCAGGAATCGATCGAACATCGCGGCCACGTAGGTGCGCACGATCTCGTCCGCCCGGGCGGACGAGATCGTCCCCAGATACGGTCCGGCGACTTCGGCGGCGATCGAAGCCGGGATCGGCGGCAGGAGGCCGGGAACGTCGGTGAAGCTGTAGTGCCCGGCGCCGCTCAGCTCGAGTTGCCGCTTCCAACCGCTGCTCTTGTCCCACAGCGCATTCCAGTACGTATCGGGCTCTCCCGCGGACAGGCTGCGACTCGACATGAGCATGATCGGTCGATCCGAACCTGCTGTCGGGGCGGCTCCGGGGCCGGAGTCCGACCCGACCGAACCGTCGAGGCTGACGCCGGCCGCGACGCGCGCATCGCGGCGCATCACCTCGGTGGTGGTCACCCCGCCGAGTGAGTGCCCGAACATGCCGACGCGGGACAGATCGAGTGCCCGGCCCAGCCCGTCGGGAAGCGGGCGCCCCTCGGCAGCGGGATTGCCACCACCCGCCACGTCCGCGAGTTCGTCCAGTACGAACTCGCTGTCGGCCACCCGCGCGTCGAGCGCCTTACGCCCCCACTCCCCCGGTTCCTCGGGACCGGTCGGCATCGCAGCAACCTCGAGCCGACCATCGGGGAACTCGACCACCTGTGCGTCGTACGTGTGGTCGACCGACACCACGACGTACCCTCTGCTCGCCAGATCTTCCACGAGGCTCGTTCCGAACATTCGGGGCACTCCGACGCCGGGCGAATAGAGGATTACCGGCAGACTCCGTTCGGGTGTCGAGTCGATCGGTGCACCCCGGTGGGCGTGGGTCCACAGACCCGGAAGGGTTTCGACATCGATGGGCAGACCTGCCTCGGCGGCGATTGAGCGCACTGCGGCCGGCGGAAAATCGGACGACAGGTAGCGCGCCAGTGGGGTGCCGGCGTCGGGCGCAGCCGGATAGGTGACGGTGATCATCAACTCCCGCGGCCGTCCCGGATTCCACGGGTCGGGCCGCGTCTCGTCCACGAGGTGCAGGGTCGTGCTGCCGACCTCGTGCGGGCCGGAGGGCGCCGGCACGGCGAACATGCGGTCCCCGGCGACCGGTCGCCCGTCACCTGCCACTTCCGCACCAGGCCCGGCGGCCGTCGCGACGCCGCCCGATGCACCCCCGACCAATATGGTTGCCAGGACGCACACAGCCCTGCCCCGCCAGGCAGTCATGATTTCCCCTCCGCGTCGACCGACACCTTGCCCCGAACCCTGTCACTGTACGACCGGATACAAACCTAACGAGCCTCGGGACGCGGCCCCGTCGGCTGGAGCGCCTGCTGCCTCCGGAGTTCGGACCCGGGGATCGAAATGCCCTCCCCGGCCGACTGCGGATCCCGCTAGCCTGGCGAACACACCTACCGAACGGAGGAAGAACGTGGCATCAGATTTTTCCGTCGGCGATCACGTGCGGTGGAACTCCGAAGCCGGTTACGTCGAGGGCGTGATCACCAAAGAGCACACCCGCGATGTGGAGTTCAAGGGTCGCATGCGCCGATGCAGCGAGAGCGAACCTCAGTACGAGATCGAAAGCGACAAAACCGGTCATACCGCGATGCACAAGGCGGAGGCTCTGACCAAGCTGTAGCGCGGGCCGGCCCCGAGACGGGGTACCAGCCGGCCTCGGCCGCACGCCTCTGTCGTAGCCCGGCACACGCGGCCATCGGTCCGTAGGATTCCGGATCGTACGGGCGCCCCGAGAGGGATGCGCTCGGCGAGGCCGAGATTCGTCGAAGACGATGGAGGAGCAGATATGTGGATGCTGTTCGGACGACCGGTGCGCCGGTGGGTGGCACTTTCGGTGGCACTACCCCTCATCGCCGCCGTTCTGTCCTTCATCGGACGAAAGATCCAGCAGCGGAAGGGCCACCCGACGAAGACGTCGAAAGCGCTGGTCGGTACATCGAACTTGTTGAACAGGCGTCGACGCAAGAGCAAGAATTCCGAACACTCGGCGGACTCGTCCGGACGCTGACCGTTCGGCCAGAGGGTCGTCTCGCGGGTGCGGCGCGGCCGGGGAAGGTGTCGCACCGCCCTCGGTTCCGGCCCGAGCTTGTCCCGAGAAGAGACTCGGGAGTCTCGTAGAACGAGGTCACCGCGTCGGGGATTCGAGCATTCGACGACGCTGTCGCGGTGAGAGCAGGACCTTCATCATGCCGCGGACTGTGAGGACGTGGTGCGGTCGTCGAGCCTGCCCTCAACCGTGAAACGCCTGGTGGAACCCTATCGCCACCCCCTGGATACCATTGACTCGAACACCAGTTCGAAGTACGCTAGGCGTATGAATCCGGGGGGACTCAACAACTCGAGCACCGCAGCCGCCGCGTTGCTGGACGACGATGCGGCCCCCCTCGCCCAGATCACGCTGCTCCAGACGACGGTGGAGATCCGCCACGAGATCGAACGCCTCGAGGCACTGTGCGTGAAGGCGGTCGCCAGAATCGACGAGCAGGCCATCTCGTTCGACACGCTCGGATTCCGCAGCGTCAAGCAGTGGCTTGCCGCCAATACGTTGTTGGAAGTGCCTGCAGCGGCACGGATCCTGGCCCTGGGCCGGGCATTGAGCCGTGAACCCGGTATTGCCGAGGCGCACGAAAACCGTCAGATTTCGTCCGAGCATGCCGCCCTGATCAGCAAGTTCTGCGAGCGGCCACCCCACGGCATGCCCGCCGAGGCACTGCCCGACTGCCGCCGGCTGCTACTCGACTGCGCAGCGCATCCGGCGGCCACCACGATGAGTGTGCGCACCTGCATCTCGCGGCTCGAGCGGATCTTCGAATCCGACGAACTCCCGCCCAGTGAGGACGCCGACCGCAACGAGTTCCATGCCTCGAAGACGTTGAACGGACGCGTCGCGGTCAAAGGCGACCTCGACGCAGTCACCGGGGAGATGTTGCTGACGGCGTTGTCCGCGCTGACCAAGCCGCGGAATCCGAGCGACGACCCCGCTGCGAGCCGCACCGCGGGACAGCGCCGAGCGGACGCGTTCGCCGAAATCCTGCGCCGCTACCTCGACTCCGGTGACGCGCCCATCGAGGGCGGCGAGCGGCCGCACCTGTCGCTGCACGTGAACGCCGAGACCTCGCCCGCGCCGACCACGACCACAACAACCACGAGCAGTGGACGACCCGAGATGCGGACGACGACGCGCCGGACCTGTTCGACGGCAGCGGATTACACCGAAAGGACGTTGCCCGCCTGCCGCACCTCGGGCCGCTGACCATCGCCACCGCCCGCCGCCTCGCCTGCGACTGCCACCTCACCCCCGTGGTGATGGACGACGGTGTACCCCTGAACCTGGGCCGCACCACCAGAACCGTCTCCAAGAAACAACGCCGCGCGCTGATCGCCCGCGACCACGGCTGCGCCTTCCCCGGCTGCGGAGCACCACCCGCCCACTGCGAAGGCCACCACATCCACCACTGGGCCGACGGCGGCCCCACCGACCTCGACAACCTCGTCCTGCTGTGCCGCTACCACCACCGACTTCTGCACCACAGCCACTGGGAAGTACAGATCGGCGCCGACCACCACCCGCCCCCAAGCACTCCGTGCAGGGGGGACCCCCAGGTTCACCCCACCGTCACTGGTGGACCCGTACAAGAAACCCATGCCCGCGCACAACCGCGCCGGACCCCACGCCGCCTGAATCACGACTTCTCTGGACAACCGAACACCGTTGGAGCCGACACTCGGGGTTCGGGTGCCGGCCACAACGGCGAGGCCCCCGGCGTCGACTCGAGTCCACCGCACGCCTCCGTTGCCGCGTACAAGCATCGTGATGAGCACAGCGTCCTGTCTGTGACCGCCCTTACACTCACCGTCATGACCGTCGAAGTGTCTCGTGCTCAGGTGCTCTCGTACCGCTGGCACGCCCAGCAGCTCGATCGGAAGGTGGGAGTCGCCACCGGACCCACCGACTGTGCCGTGCTCGACCTCGGCATCCAGAACACCGGACCCGACGGCGCGGCCTGGGCGCTGTATTTGCGCGGCGCACCCGCCGACACGGGGAACGACCTCGCACTGGCGTGGACGTTGCGAGGCGCACCGCACTGCTATCGCCGCACGGACCTGGCCGCGGTCGCGACGGCCACCGCGCCTTTCTCCGACGCGGATGCGGCCAAACGAATCTTCGACGCGAACCGGCCGTTGAAGGCCGCGGGGATTCCGACGCTGGAGGCACTGCGGGCGGTCGCCACCGAGATGCGCGACATCGTCCGCAACCCCACCGTCAAGGGTGAGATGTCGTCGGCGCTCACCGCCCGGATGGACGTGCCGTATCTGCGGTTCTGCCGCCCGTGCAACGCGACACACATGTACGAGATGCCGTTCCGGCTGGCCGCGCTGCAGGCCGGACTGGAACTCCGACCTCAGACGTCCCCGCCGGTCCTCCAACGCATACCTGGGTGGCGGCCGGCACCGTACGCGCACACCGGGGCGGATGCCGACGCCCGGTTCGACGTGATCCGCGGCTACCTGCGATTCTTCGGCCCGAGCGAACCGAAGGCCGTCGCAGCGTACGTCGACGCCCCCGTCAAGGACGTCAGGCAGCACTGGCCGACGGATGCCACCGCAGTGACCGTGGACGGGGCTGCCCGATGGATTCTCGACACCGACCTCGATATGCTGCTCGATCCGCCGATGGACGAGTCGGTCCGGCTGCTCGGTCCGTTCGATCCGTACCTGCAACTGAAGGATCGCGAACTTCTCGTCGCCGACGAAGTACAGCGGAAGGCTTTGTGGCCCACACTCGGCCGTCCCGGTGCGATCGCGGTGGGTGGGGAGATCGTCGGCCTGTGGCGGCCGCGGACTTCCGGCAAGAAGCTGTCCGTTGAAGTCACCCCGTGGGCAACGCTGTCGCGGGCGACGCAGACCGGCATCGACGAACAGGCCGAAGCCCTCGCCGACTTCCGGGGAACTGCGCTGGGCGCGGTCGCCGGCGCCTCGTGACGGCGTCAGCGCACGATGCGCGCGGGCCCCGTCCGCATGTGGCCGGTCTCGATGACGATGCCGGGATGCACACCGGGGCGCAGCCACCGCCCCAGTGTGGGTCCCGCCGACTCCACCGCCACCCGCGCGATTCGAAACCGTCCGCGTAGCCGCGCGCGGGCGGTGGCCAGCCCGCCGTCCGGAAGCGGCTGCGCGAACCCCAGAACTCCGGCGATCGGTAGCCGGAGGCCGACGGGTCGCGCTGTGGCCTCGACCCGCCAGTCGTCGCCGTACGCCGCCGATGCACCGATCACGTCGCC
The DNA here is from genome assembly GCF_005484805.1 of Rhodococcus sp. SGAir0479. Taxonomy (NCBI): domain Bacteria; kingdom Bacillati; phylum Actinomycetota; class Actinomycetes; order Mycobacteriales; family Nocardiaceae; genus Rhodococcus; species Rhodococcus sp. SGAir0479. The sequence goes on along the minus strand of NZ_CP039432.1, from coordinate 576,785 downwards.
GCTGAAGGTGGCCAGCACCTTCGGTAGGTTCCAGTGCTCGCGCCCGCCGTGTACGGACGAAGCCGAATCGACCGCGATGAACGGGACGGCCATCGCGGGCAGAAGCCCGACCCGTTTGGAAGGCATGCGAAGCACCGGGCTGGCGAGCACTTCGCGGTACGGGCCGACCGGCGAATCGAGGTAGTCGACCATCATTGCGAGCGTCACCGGCAGCACCCGTCCCCCGGGGCCGAATGCCGCCGCGTCAGGCGCGGTCCGATGCCACCAGAGCGTCGCGCGGACGTCTGCCGGCCACGGAGGCGGCGGGCTGACGGGCCAGTCCGCCCGGGCGTCTTCGCTTTCACGCACGCTCCACATGAGCTCCCCCTCCGTCGGTACGAACAGCATCGGCCGGTCGGCCGACCGCAACGATCGGCAGACGTAGCGCGCCCGGGGCTTCGGCGGGCACGACGGGCCGCACCGGCGCGACGGGGTCGACCGGGACGTAAGACGAACCCAGCTTCGGGCGCCTGTCGTCCTCCCCCCGGTTGGGCCACAACGCCATTGCGCGTTCGGCCTGGGCGGTGATCGTCAACGACGGGTTCACCCCCAGGTTGGCGCTCACGACCGAGCCGTCGACCACATGAATGCCCTCTTGCCCGTACGCCCGCAGATACGGATCGACGACGCCGGTCCGCGGACTGTCACCGATGACACAGCCACCCAGGAAGTGCGCCGTCATCGGGATGTTCACCAGGTCCAGGATCGAACCGCCGGCGTCCCCACCGATGCGGTCGGCCACCTTTCTGATCACGCGGTGCCCCACCGGAATCCATTCGGGCGGCGCCGCTCCCGGGCCCGGACGACTGGTGATCCGCCGACGGCCGAACACGCTTCGTCTGCCGGCCAGTTCGAGCGAGTTGTCGTCGGTCTGCATCACCAGCGCGATGACCGTGCGCTCGGACCAGTGGCGTACCGACAGCGTCCGCAGGAACGCACCGGGGTTCCGCAGCGCGACGCCGACCGCCTTCAGGAGCCGCGGGGTTCGTCCGCCGCCGTCGGTGAGAAGCGCCTGCAGCAGGCCGATAGCGTTGCTGCCCTTGCCGTATCGCACCGGTTCGATGTGGGTGTGGTCGTCCGGGTGGAAGGACGACGTGATCGCCACGCCGTGCGTGTAGTCCACCGTGCGGGTCTTCGCGGCCGCGGCAAGCACGGCTTCGGAGTTGGTCCGCACCACGGTGCCCAGCCGTGGCGACAGCTGCGGAAGCACACCGCGGTCCCGCATCGTCAGCAGGAGCCGTCCGGTCCCGTATGTGCCGGCCGCGACCACCACCTGGTCCGCCGTGAAGGTGGTGCGGCGCTTCCGTACACCGCCGGTCCTGCGGGTCGTGATCGCGTATCCGCCGCCGGCACGCGGCCGCACCTCCTCCACCGTCGTCATCGGGTGGATTGCCGCGCCCGCGTGTTCGGCGAGATACAGGTAGTTCTTGACCAGCGTGTTCTTCGCCCCCACCCGGCAGCCGGTCATGCAGCTGCCGCACTCGGTGCAACCGGTTCGCTCGGGCCCGGCACCGCCGAAGTACGGGTCGGGGACGCGTTCCCCGGCTTCACCGAAGAACACCCCGACCGGCGTCGTGGTGAAGGTGTGCCCCACGCCCAGGTCCTCGGCGACCGCCCGCATCACGTCGTCGGCAGCCGTGGTGGTCGGGTTCTCCCGCACGCCCAGCATCCGTTTGGCCTGCTCGTAGTACGGTGCCAATTCGGCTTCCCAGTCGGTGATCCCGGCCCACTGCGGGTCCTGGTAGAACCCGGACGGCGGCTGATACAACGTGTTGGCGTAGTTGAGGGATCCACCGCCCACGCCGGCGCCCGCCATCACCAGCACGTTCGGCAGAAGGTGCATGCGCTGGACGCCGTAACAGCCCAGCCACGGCGCCCACAGGTACTTCCGCAGTCGCCACGACGTCTCGGGCAGTTCGTCGTCGGCGAATCGTCGGCCGGCCTCGAGCACTCCGACCCGGTATCCCTTCTCGGTCAGCCGGAGGGCGGCGACACTACCGCCGAAACCCGAGCCGACGACCACCACGTCGTAGTGGGTCATGCGTGTGCCTCCGCCGCCGCCGGGTCGGCGCTGCCGATCGACCCGAGCCGATAGTTCTCCACGTCGAACCGCCGCGTTCGCCTGCGGAACCGCCACGTGTAGGTCGGCCACATCACCGAGTTGCGACCCCTGTGGTCCAGATACCAGCTGTCGCAGCCGCCGGCGTTCCAGACCGTGCGCGCCAGTTGCGGGTCCAGCCCGGCGTTGTAGCGGCGCTGCGCGCTCGCGGTGACCTCGACGGTGGACACACCCTCCGCGGCCATCACCCGCAGGGCGTCGGCGATGTACGCGGCCTGCGATTCGAGCATGTACACGATCGAGCTGTGCCCCAGATTGGTGTTGGGGCCGTACATGAGGAACAGGTTCGGGAATCCGTGAACGGTCGTGCCGAGATGCGCCGACGGACTACCCGCCCAGTGCTCGGCCAACGTGCTGCCGTCCGCGCCCCTTATGTGCCGCGCGACCGGCGGCTCGGTGGGACTGAAGCCGGTGGCGAAGACGATGGTGTCCACGGGATGTTCGACGCCGGCGTCGTCCACCGCCCCGGTCTCGGTGACCGCGGTCAGTCCGGAGGCGACCACGGTGACGTCCGGCCGGGTCAACGTCCGCAACCAGTCGTTCGAGAGCAGGATGCGCTTGCAGGTGATGGTGAACTTCGGCGTCAGCGCGGCACGCAACGTGTCGTCGGGCACCTGCTCGCGCAGGTACGCCTCGGCGTGCCGCTGGAACAACCGCAGCAGCCAGAGGTGGTGGGCCATGCCGACGACATAGCCCTCCTTCTGGGCGTACACCGCTCCTCGCATCACCTTCTGGGTGACCGGCAGCGCGCGGAACAATGCGCGTTCGAGCCGGGAGATGGGACGGTCGTGCTTGGGCAGCACCCATGCGGCGGTCCGCTGGAACAACGTGAGGTGTTCGACGCGGTCGACGATCTCGGGGACGAACTGGATGGCCGACGCGCCCGTCCCGACGACGGCCACCCGTCGGCCGCTCAGGTCGTGGTCGTGGTTCCACTGCGCGGAGTGGAACATGACGCCGCGGAACTTCTCGAGCCCCGGTACGTCCGGCAGGCGCGGCGCCGACAGCGCACCGGTCGCGGCGACCAGGACGGTGGCGGTGAGGGTTCCCGCTCCGGTGCGCACTCGCCAGTGCCGGGCGTCCTCGTCCCATTGGGCGTCGAGCAACTCGCATCCGAGCACCGTCCGGCTCGTCACGCCCGTCTCGTCGGCGACGCGGCGCAGATACGCGTGAATCTCGGGTTGGCGACCGTAGGCGTACCGCCAGTCCGGTTCGGGGGCGAACGAGTAGGAGTAGAGCGCGCTGGGGACATCGCACGCGCAGCCGGGATAGGTGTTGTCGCGCCACGTACCACCGACGTCGTCGGCACGGTCGATCACGAGGAGATCGGCGCGGGGATCCTCTCGCAGCAACGCGGCCGCCAGGCCGATGCCGCCGAAGCCGGCGCCGACGACGAGAGTGTGGACGTGCCGCGGGAGGGTGGGCTTCTCGGTGGTGGTCACCTGGTCACCATCGCTTTCCACGCGGGCAGCAGCCGGTCGCGCAGCTGCCGGTCGGCATCGGGGGTTCGGAACAGGGCGGACACCGCCAGCCCGCGGGCGATCTCGATGCTGAGATCGACCGCGTCGGGGCTCATGCGGTCGCCGACGATCTCGGCGAAGCCGAGGCGCAACGCGTCCCCGACCTTCCGTTCGAGCGGGATCATCGCCGCGTGCAGCGCCGGGTCGGTCCGCGCAGCCACCCACAGCTCGAGCGCCGCGTGGAACAGCGGTCCGGAGAACGCGTCACATAGTGTTTCCAACGCCAGATCAGGATCGGGACGGGCGCCCAGGAGCTCCGCCATCCGCTTGTCGACCAGATGGCCGACCGCCGCGACGACGAGGGACTCCTTGGTGGGGAACTGGTGCAGCTGTGCGCCGCGGGACACCCCCGCCCGCTTCGTGACCGCCTGACTGCTGGTGCCCGAGTAACCGGCTTCCACCAACAGCTCGATCGTCGCGTCGAGCAACTTCTCCCTGGTGGCGGCGCTGCGCTCCGCCTGCGTGCGGGACGGCGCCTTCGCCTCTGTGGTCTGCGTCACAAGCCGACTGTAACCGCGAACTTACAAACAGTCCAGACTGTCGGCAAAATTGGTGACGACGTGCCACCGAGGCTTGGCCGGAGCGGGACCGCTCAGGCCAGGGACGTGTGCCAGACCAGCGCGGCAGCCAGAGCGCCGACGCCGTTGAGTGACCAGTGCAGCGCGATGGGCGCGAGCAGACTTCCGCTGCGACGACGCAACCAGGTGAAGACGAAACCGGCGAACGCGGTGGCGGCCACCGCGCCGGCGATGCCGAGCGCCTGGCCGACCAAGCCCCCGCCGAGTACCGCGCTGAGCCCCTGGTTGCCGGACGTGAGACCGAGCGACGACGCGATGTGCCAGAGCCCGAACAGCAGCGACCCGGCCGCGAACACCCCTCGGGCCCCGGACACGCGGGACAGGGTGCCGTGCAGGACGCCACGGAACGCGAGTTCCTCGGGAATCACCGTCTGCAGCGGAATGACGATCATCGACGCCACGAGCGCACCGGAGATGGTGGCGTACCGATCGGCCATGAAGAACTGCCGGGTGACCGGCAGTGCGATGCCGACGGCGACGACGGCGAGTACGAGGGCCACCGAAGCGACCGCGTAGAGCGTGCCCTTCCGCCAGTGCCGGGGCGAGAGGCCCAGTTCGGCCCAGCCGAGACCGCGTCGACGCGTGAGGCCCACCAGCACGACGGCGGCGATGGGGACGGTCGCGACGCTTGCCCACACGGTGGTGAAGTGCGCGATGAGATTGGTCGTGACGAGCACCGCCACGACGACCGCCACATCCAGCCAGGCGTGCGCGGTACGGATGCGATGCAGGCCGGTCGGATGGTCGGCTCCGGCGTTCACGGTCGCGACGTTCATGCGGTGTGCAGCCCCCATCTCGCGCTCACCCGGTACTGGGTATCCACGGATTGTTATCAGCCTGTTACTCACCCCGAGAGTACGCCGGCCCCGTCCCCGGCGCCGTGAACCACGGCACACCCCCACGGAGTCACTTTCGATGCTACGGTCTCGCGCCCCGCCCCGGTTCTGGCGTGGAAACCGACGCCGTTAGCCTGATTACGAACTTCACAGCCCCGTGTTCAGGAGACATGAGATGCCGGAATTCCTCTACGAGGACCTGCTGCCGATCGGTGAAGACCCCACCGAGTACCGGCTGCTCACCACCGAGGGGGTGTCCACCGTCGAAGGACCGGACGGCCGCACCTTCCTGAAGGTTGAACCCGAGGCCATGCGGCTGCTCACCGAGACAGCGCTGCACGACATCTCCCACTACCTGCGCACGGATCACCTGAAGCAGGTCGCGAGCATCCTCGACGACCCGGAGGCGTCGAACAACGACAAGTTCGTCGCGCTCGACCTGCTCAAGAACGCCAACATCGCGGCGGCCGGCGTGTTGCCGATGTGTCAGGACACCGGCACCGCGATCGTCATGGGCAAGCGCGGTCAGCACGTGCTCACGCCCGGTGACGACGAGGAGTCGATCGCCCGCGGCGTCTACGACGCGTACACCAAGCTGAACCTGCGCTACTCGCAGAACGCTCCCATCACCATGTGGGAGGAGAAGAACACGGGCAACAACCTGCCGGCGCAGATCGAGCTGTACGCGGACACCGCGAAGGGCCACGAGAACTCCTACAAGTTCCTCTTCATGGCCAAGGGCGGCGGATCGGCCAACAAGTCGTACCTGTACCAGGAGACGAAGGCGATCCTGAACCCGGACTCGATGATGCAGTTCCTCGAGGCCAAGATCCGTTCGCTCGGCACCGCGGCTTGCCCGCCGTACCACCTCGCGATCGTGGTCGGTGGTACGTCCGCCGAGTTCGCGCTCAAGACCGCCAAGTACGCGTCGGCGCACTACCTCGACGAGCTGCCCACCGAGGGCGCGATCACCGGGCGCGGCTTCCGTGACCACGAGCTCGAGAAGAAGGTCTTCGAGCTCACCCAGAAGATCGGCATCGGCGCACAGTTCGGCGGCAAGTACTTCTGCCACGACGTTCGCGTCGTCCGACTCCCCCGCCACGGCGCCTCGCTGCCCGTCGCGATCGCCGTGTCGTGCTCGGCCGACCGCCAGGCGAAGGCGAAAATCACCCCCGAGGGCGTCCTTCTCGAGCAGCTCGAGTTCAACCCGGGCCAGTTCCTGCCCGAGGTCACCGACACCCAGCTCGACTCCGAGACCGACGGTGTCTCCGGCACCGGCAAGGGTGCCGCGGTCAAGATCGACCTCACCAAGCCGATGCCGGAGATCCTGGCCGAGCTGTCCAGGCACCCCGTCAAGACCCGGCTGTCGCTCACGGGCCCGCTGGTCGTGGCGCGCGACATCGCGCACGCGAAGATCAAGGAGCGCCTCGACGCCGGCGAGGAGATGCCGCAGTACCTCAAGGACCACCCGGTGTACTACGCCGGACCCGCCAAGACCCCGGACGGCATGGCGTCGGGCTCGTTCGGCCCCACCACCGCCGGTCGCATGGACTCCTACGTCGAGCAGTTCCAGGCCGCGGGCGGTTCGATGGTCATGCTCGCCAAGGGCAACCGGTCCAAGCAGGTCACCGACGCGTGCAACGCGCACGGCGGCTTCTACCTCGGCTCGATCGGCGGCCCCGCGGCGCGCCTGGCGCTCGACTGCATCAAGAAGGTCGAGGTCATCGAGTACCCCGAGCTCGGCATGGAGGCGGTCTGGAAGATCGAGGTCGAGGACTTCCCGGCCTTCATCGTCGTCGACGACAAGGGCAACGACTTCTTCGCCCACACCGGCGAGGTCACGCTGACGATCGGCAAGCGTCCCGGCATCTGATTCGGCCGAGACCCTCGATCCGCAAGGCCCGGTGGAGCATTCGCTCCGCCGGGCCTTTCGTCGTCTTTGCCTGCGTGCGCCGCGCACCCTTGCCAGGATCTGCCTGCGGGGTCTTGACTGGAATGCGGACCGCCGACCGCCACACGGAGCGAGGGTGCCGATGTCGACCCACCGAGCAGTGCACGTCCAGTCCCCCGGCGCACCGTTGACACTGGTCGACGTCGAGACGCGATCACCCGAGCGTGACCACGTTCGCATCGACGTCGCAGCCTGCGGAGTCTGCGGGACCGATCACGGCTTCGTGAGCGGCGGATTTCCCGGAATGTCGTGGCCGCTCACCCCGGGCCACGAAATTGCCGGCACCATCGCCGAAGTCGGTCCCGGTGTCGACGCGTTCGCGGTCGGCGACCGGGTTGCCGTCGGTTGGTTCGGCGGTCACTGCAACCAGTGTGTGCCCTGCCGGCAGGGCATCTTCATCCACTGCGAGCGGATGCAGGTGCCCAGCTGGCAGTATCCGGGTGGGTACGCCGAGTCGGTGACGGTCCCCGCCAACGCGCTCGCCAGGATTCCGGAGGGACTCTCGTTCACCGAGGCCGGGCCGCTGAGTTGTGCCGGCGTCACCACCTTCGACGCGCTGCGCAAGACCCGCGCGCGGCCCGGTGACCGCGTCGCGGTCCTCGGCGTGGGCGGACTCGGCCACCTCGGCGTCCAGTTCGCCCGGGCAATGGGTTTCGAGACGATCGCGATCGCGCGCGGCGCGGCCAAGGCCGACGACGCACACCGCTTCGGCGCCGACCATTACATCGACTCCACGGCGGGTGACGTGGCAACCGCGTTGCAGGCACTCGGCGGGGCGAGGGTGGTCCTGGCGACCGCCGCGAACTCGAAAGCCATGGCCGACACGGTCGGTGGGCTGACACCGAGGGGTGAACTCGTGATCGTGGGGGTCACGTCCGATCCGCTGCCGATCAGCCCACAACAACTGATCATGCCCGGACTGAGCGTGACCGGGCACCCGTCGGGCACCGCCCGCGACGTCGAGGAGACGATGCACTTCGCCGTCCAGTCCGGGGTTCGGGCGCAGATCCAGGAACGACCCCTCAGCCAGGCTGCCGACGCCTACGCGGCGATGGACGAGGGCCGCGCGCGATACCGCATGGTGCTCACGATGTGAGTCCCCGCGCGTCTCGGCGGGCCGTGGCTGTGGAGGGACAGGCGGGATCAGCCGCGCACGGCCGCCATGAGCGTGTCGAGCGATTCGGCTGCGGGCAGTCCCAACGCACCACGCGCGACGGCCCGCGCGGATTCCGGAGACAACCGGTCCTCCACATTGAGGTCGAACTTCATGATGAGTTCGTCGTCGGAGAGCGGATTCGCCGGACCGCCGCGATTGTGATCCACCCGAGCCTCGTGCCACGCACCGTCTCTCGTGCGCACTCGCAGCACCGCCGGGAACTGGTGCGGGTAAATCTCGTCGCACCGATCGTCGCTGTGACTGGTGACGAGCCTTGCGAGCTCGAGCGTCCGCGGGTCCTTCGCTGATTCGTCGGTGAAATCGGCGTGCCCGACCCCGAGCCCCGACCCACCGAGAAAGGCGCGCGCCACGGTGAACGGTCCTGAGAACGCTGCGTGGTATCCCGACTCGGGCGCCGCCTTCGCGGCCGGCGGCTCGGCGATGGTGCGCAACACGGGTTTCGGCACGCCGAGTTCGATCTTCACGATCTCCGCGGGATCGAGACCATCGCGCAACAGCATGCGCGCCGCGTCGATCCCGGCATGGGTGAAGTGATTGCACGGGTAGGGCTTGAAGAAGATACCCGGAAGTTCCCAGTGCTCACCCAACCGGTCGAGTACCTTCGCGGTGTCCGCCCGGTCGCCGCAGAAGGCGTGCAGAAAGCCGAAGCGACCCTCGATGACGGTGGGTGGGCCGGTAAGACCGGCCCGGGCGAATTCCGCTGCGGTGACACCGGAATGCGCCGCCCATCCGCAGTGCGCACGCTTGACCGTGCCGCCGGTCCGGTTGGCCTCCAACAACCCTGCGCCGAAGCTCGCGGCGATGCCCATCGCGTCCGCGATTCCCTCGGCGTCCAGGCCGTACAGCATCGCCGCGGCGGCGGCGGAACCGACCGCGCCGCAGATGGAGGTGGCGTGTTGGCCACGTTCGAAGAACTCCGAGTTGCCGAGTTCCTCGTCGTAGCCGCCCATCCCGAGACGAACCGCGATTTCGATACCCACACCCGCTGCGTCCAGTACCGCGGCTCCGGAGGCTCCGGTCGCCTCACCCACCGCGAGCGCGGCCGGAACTACCGACGCGGACGGATGCAGCACGGACGGCAGATGGGTGTCGTCGGAGTCCATCGAATGGGCGAGCGTGCCGTTGACCAGCGCGGCGGTGGCTGCCGGGAAGCGCTCCCCGGTTCCGATACCGCTCGCCGCGGCCGCGCCTGCCCAGCCGCGCGCCACCTCGGTGACCGCGCGGGCCGACGGCTGGTTCTGCGCGGCGAGGGAGTTGCCGAGCACGTCCAGCACCCGGCGAGCGACGTCTGTGCGCAGTTCCCCGGGCAAACCGCCCGCTCGGGTGTCCGCCGCGAGTGCGGCCAGCCGGCCGACAACCGTGCCGTGCAGGTCGTGACGGCTTTCGGTCCCGGTCACGCCGCGACCACCGCAACCGGGCGAACCGGAGAGCCCGTGCCGCCGGTGATGCGCAGGGGCGCCATGACGAAGGTGAACTCGGTGAGCCCGCGAGCACTCGCGGGCTCGAGGTTCAGATGTTCGATGATGTGAATCCCGTTCTCCACCAGCAGGACTCGGTGCACGGGCAGGACGCTGTGCCCCTTCCCCGGCGGAATGTGCTCGAAGGCGGTGGTATCGGCACCCGCGGCCACGATGCCTGCAGCGGCCAACCACTGCCCCGCGGCGACATCCGGTCCGGGAACACCGTCCTCCTGCCCGAGGTAACGCGCGGCATCGTCGAAATGACGGGCCCACCCGGTGCGGACCAACACGACGTCTCCGCGTCGGGGCGTCACGCCCGCGGCGTCGGCGGCGTCCCGCAGGTCCTGCTCGGTGACGGCCTGACCGGCCTCGAGCGCGTCCACACCGCGGACCCGAGCCACGTCCAGCAGCAGACCGCGGCGAAGCATGAAGGGGATGGTCTCGGCGCCGAGCTGCGAGAACCGCCCGCCCCGCTGCGCCTGCTCGGCATCCACGTCGCCGTACAGCTTGCCCTCGTGGCTGACGTGCGAGAGCGCGTCCACGTGCGTCCCGACATGCCCGCCGGTCACGATGATCTCGTTGGACGCCGATCCACCGTCCGGGCGGACCATGTCGCCGTGCCGACGGATCAGCGTCATCCGGAACCCGGGATGGTTCGGCGAACACGGCATACCCGTCGTGTGGGGATGCCCGAGTTCGACGACGTCGACGTCGGTGTCCATCACGGCGTTCAACAGTGCGTCGGAACTCGCGGTGATCGCTTGTTCGGTCATGCTTCCACTCCTCGTGCTGCTACGGCCTGAGCCCGGTCGAGGACGACGCGAGCGTTCGCGACGACGGCCGGATCGATGAATCTCCCGTTCTCGTCGAGAACTGCAGATTCCCCCGCCGCCAGGGACGCGGACGCGTCGTCCACGATCCGCTGTGCCCGCTCCTGCTCCTCCGCCGACGGCGTATAGGCCTCGTTGACAATGTCGATCTGATCGGGATGTATGACGGAGCGCCCGAAGAACCCCTGGATCCGGCCGGCGTGCGAGCTCGCCGCCAGCCCCGCCGGGTCGTCGACGGCGGTCCACACGCTCTGGACCGGCGACGACAGTCCGGCCGCCCGCGCGGCTGCGACGATCCAGCCGCGCGCCCAGGCAAGCCCTTCGGGCGCGGTACGCAGGTCGGCCGCGAGATCCGCTTCCCCGAGCGCGATCCCGGTGACCCGCGAATGGCATCGCGCGATCTGCGGCGCTGCAAGGAGACCCGCGGCGGATTCGACGATCGCGTGCACCGGGCACCCGAGGCGGTCGGTCGTCGCCGCCACCGTCTCCGGACTCTCCGCCTTCGGCAGCCGGACGCCGGCGGGCGCGCAATCGGCGCCGGACAGCACGTCGATCTCTCGGGCGAGCCACTGCGACCCGATCGCGTTGAGCCGCAACCAGATGGTGCGACCTGCCGGGGCGGACTGCAGGGCGGCGACCGCATGCTCGAGGGCCCTCTCCTTGGCGTCCACCGGAACCGCGTCCTCGAGGTCGATGACCACGGCGTCGGCGGCACTCGCGATCGCCTTGGGGATGCGCTCCGCGCGGTGCCCGGGTACGTACAGCCAAGACCGGGGGCTCACTGCGACTCCCCCACGGGTGCGCCGGTGGGCCGGTAGCCCAAGACGCGAGAAACCCGTTGCGCCGCTTCGACGACAGCGCCCTCGTACTCGTCACAGGCCTCGTCGGTCATTCGGTAGCTCGGTCCACAGACCGAGATCGAACCGACCACCGTGCCGTCGGCCCCGAACACGGGGGCGGCAACCGATGCCGCACCTTCCTGCCGCTCGCCGGTCGATCGGCAGGTACCGCGTGCACGCGCCTCCTGTAGCGCCGCGCGCAACGCGACCGGGTCGATCATGGTGGCCGGGGTCAACCGTGACAGCGGCCGGGAGAGCACATCTTCCTGCTCCGCCTCGGAGAGGTGCGCCAAGATGATCCGGCCGGACGAACCGCTGTAGAGCTCGAAACGGCGTCCCAGCTCGACGGTCATTTTGATCTCCTGCGTGCTCTCGACCTGGTCGAGATAGACGCGGCCGCCCGGCAAGCGACCGGTCACGGTCGCAGTCTCGCCCGTCGTCCGTTGCAGATCGACCAGCGCCTCGCGGGCCGCGCGGCGCAACGGTGAGACGTCGAGGGCCCGGGCGCCGAGTGTGGCGGCGGCCGGACCGAGCAGATAGCGACGGGTGGAGGGCTCGTAGAGCAGGAGCCCGCACTCGACGAAGGTCGTGAGTATGCGGTGGGTGACCGCCTTGGAGATCCCGGTCGAGCGGGCGATCTCCGAGACGCCCAGCCCGCTCGAGCCGCGGCCGAATTCGAGCAGCACCTCCGCTGCCCGCGCTGCGGCCGTGGTGCCGCCACTGGAGGGCTCCATCGTGGCTCCGTTCCTCGGGTCGGTGGGTTCACGGGGTAGCGACGATCCGACGGATGCGCCGCGCTGACGGCACGGCGATCGAAACCCCGATCTGTTTGTACCGCCTAGCGGAACGATTGTCCAGCGCGAATCTCACATCGGCTTCCACACCCTGGGCACCCACCACCATCGCAGCACTTGTGCATCACCAATGCGGGGTGCATAGTGCACTGGATCACTTTTGCACCGTTTCGCCTAGCGGAACAGATGAGGAGGAAGCGTGACCGCTCCTGATTTCGATCTCGTCGTTGCCGGTGGGGGCGGTGGACTGGTTGCTGCACTGCACGCCGCCGAATCGGGTGCGAACGTTCTGGTCGTCGAGGCCGACGAGCACTTCCAGCGCGGAAACAACACCTCGATGTGCACGGCGATGATTCCCGCCGCCGGTACCCGCTGGCAGCACGCCGCCGGCGTGCAGGACAGCCCCGACCGATTCCTCGGCGACATCACCCGCAAGACCGGGGGCACCGCGGATCAGCGGGTTGCGCGGGCGCTGACCGACGTGAGTGCCGCGCTGGTCAGCTGGCTGGCCGACGTCCAGGGCCTCGACCTCGAACTGGTCACCGACTTCCGCTACCCGGGCCACACCGCCGACCGCTGCCACACCATCCCGGGTCGGCACGGTTCACGCCTGCTGCGCCACCTCGTCGAGCGCGTGCGCGCGAACCCTCGAATCGAGCTGATCGCACCGATGGCGTTGCGAGAGGTCGACACTGCCGACGGCCGCGTGACGGGCGTCGAGATCGCCACGCCGGACGGCCGTCGCGAACACCTCACGGCAGCGGCGGTCCTCCTGGCGACGAACGGGTTCGGCGGTGACCGCGACCTGGTGCACCGTCACATGCCCGAAATTGCCGACGCCCACTACCACGGCGGCCAGTACAGTCGGGGTGACGCGCTGCGCATCGGTCGGCAACTGGGCGCCGACGCCGGCTTCCTCGACGCCTACCAGGGTCACGCCGCACTCTCCTCCCGCAGTCAGACGCTCGTCGGGTGGGCCACCGTCGTGCACGGCGGCGTCATCGTCGACGGCTCCGGCCGACGCTTCGCCCCGGAAACCACCGGGTACTCCGAGTTCGCAGCCCTGCTCGCAGCCCGGCCCGGGAGCGCCGGCTGGATCGTCATCGACGAGCACATCGAGGAGCTGTGCTCCACCTTCGACGATTTCCGCACCGTGGCCGAGAGCGGGTCGTTGATCCGGGCGGCCACGGCCACGGCGCTGGCCGAACGCATCGGAGTGCCCGCGGCAGCCCTCGAGGACGAACTCACCGCCGCTCACCGCGCCGCGACCGGGACGGAACCGGACCGGCAGGGGCGCACCGACACTCGGCACCCGCTCACCGCGCCGTACACAGCGATCGCCGTCAAGCCGGCGTTGTTCCACACCCAGAGCGGCCTCGTCGTCGACGAACACGCACGCGTACTCGCCGGCGGAACACCCATCCCCGGCCTGTACGCGGCGGGCGGGGCGGCGGTCGGCATCTCCGGCCACGGCGCCGGCGGATACCTGGCCGGCAACGGCCTGCTCTCCGCGCTCGGGCTGGCGTTCCTCGCCGCGGCGCACGTAAGCAGCGCCGTCACCGCCTGACACCACATCTGTCCAGTTACACCCCTCAGGAGAAGAAATGACCACCTACCTGATCAAGAACGGCACCGTCGTCCGCACCGACGACGCGGCTCCCGCCGAGGGTGAGATCGCCGATATCCTCGTCGTCGACGGCAAGATCGCCGAGATCGGCGTCGACCTCGATGCCGAGGGCGCCGAAATCGTCGATGCGACGGACAAATTGGTGCTTCCCGGTGTGGTCGATGCACACCAGCACTGGGGAATCTACAACCCCCTGCCCGACGACACGCAGACCGAATCCCGCGCCAGTGCCCAGGGCGGCGTCACCACGGCGCTGACCTACATGCGCACCGGCCAGTACTACCTCAACAAGGGCGGCGCGTATGCCGACTTCTTCCCCGAGGTGCTGGACTCCTCCGCGGGCCGCAGCTACATCGACTACGCCTTCCACCTCGCCCCGATGTCCAACGAACACATCGGCGAGATTCCCGATCTGGCGTCGGAGCAGGGCGTCACCTCGTTCAAGATCTTCATGTTCTACGGCAGCCACGGGCTGCACGGGCGTTCGACCTCGCAGAGCGACTTCTTGATGATCCCGGAGGACGAGCGCTACGACATCGCGCACTTCGAGTTCGTGATGCGCGGGGTCCAGAGGGCCCGGGAACAGTTCCCCGAACTCGCACCGCACATCTCGCTGTCCCTGCACTGCGAGACCGCCGAGATCATGAGTGCCTACACCAAGATCGTCGAGCAGGAGGGCAAGCTCAGCGGGCTCGCCGCCTACAGCGCTTCCCGTCCCCAGCACTCCGAGGGCCTGGCCGTGACCATCGCGTCCTTCCTGGCCGACGAGACCGGTCTGCCGAACATCAATCTGCTGCACCTCAGCTCCGCCAAGGCGTTGAAGGCAGCGATGAAGATGGCCGACGCTTTCCCGCACGTGAACTTCCGCCGCGAGGTCACCATCGGGCACCTGCTCACCGACATCGACAACGCCAACGGACTCGGGGCCAAGGTGAATCCGCCGATTCGCCCGCGCGAGGACGTCGAGGCGCTGTGGGAGCACCTGCTCGCGGGCAACATCGACTGGGTCGTCTCCGACCACGCCTGCTGCAAGGACGAGGTGAAGTTCGGCGAGGACCGCGACGACGTCTTCGCCGCCAAGTCCGGCTTCGGCGGCACGGAGTACCTGCTGCCCGGCCTCATCAGCGAGGGTCGCAAGCGCGGCCTGTCGTTGCGTCGGATCGCCCAGCTCCTCGCTTCCAACCCGGCCGACCGCTACGGCCTGCCCGGCAAGGGTCGACTGGCCGAGGGCGCCGACGCCGACATCGCGATCGTGGATCCACACCGCACCTGGACAGTGCACGCCGCAGATTCCGAATCGACTCAGGAGTACACACCCTTCGAGGGGTTCGAGCTGACTGCCGCAGTGACCGACACCTTCGTGCGCGGAAACCGGGTGCTGGCCGACGGCGTGGTGACCGGCGAGCCCCTCGGCCGCTACCTCTCGCGCCCGTACTGATGGGCCGGCACATGACGGACGAAAAGCAACCCTCGGGACCGCTGCGCGGCATCAAGGTTCTCGACGCCTCCACCATCCTGGCCGGACCTCTCGCCGCCCAGATCCTGGGGGACTTCGGTGCCGAGGTCATCAAGATCGAGCATCCGTCGAAACCGGACGGGATGCGCGGGCATGGGTTGGACAAGAACGGAATTCCACTGTGGTGGAAGATGATCAGCCGTAACAAGCAGACCGTCACCGTGAACCTGAACGAGCCGGACGGACAGGCAATCTTCCGCGACCTCGCCACCGAAGCCGACGTCGTGGTCGAGAACTTCCGGCCGGGCACCTTCGAACGCTGGGGCCTTTCCTACAGGGAATTGTCCGCACGCAATCCGGGGCTGATCATGCTGCGGGTCACCGGCTTCGGACAGCAGGGCCCCTATGCGAAACGCCCCGCCTTCGGCACGCTGGTGGAATCGATGAGCGGCTTCGCCCATCTCACCGGTCAACCGGACGGCCCGCCGACGCTGCCCGCGTTCGGTCTCGCCGATTCGATCGCCGGAGTCGCCGGGTCGTCGGCGGTCGCGATGGCACTGTTCGAGAGGGAACGCAACGGCGGCATCGGCCAGGAGGTGGACCTCGATCTCCTGACGCCGATCATGACAGCGGTCGGACCTGGCGTGATCTACGCCGACCAGTTGGGTATCGACCAGAACCGCACGGGCAACCGGTCCCAGAACAACGCGCCGCGCAACCTCTATCGCACCAAGGACGACCACTGGGTCGCGGTCTCCACCAGTGCGCAGGCCATCGCCGAACGGGTGCTGCGCCTGGTGGGGCATCCCGAGGTGGTCGAGGAAGAGTGGTTCGCCACCGGCCGTACCCGCGCCGAGCATGCGGATCTGCTCGACGGGTACGTGGGGGGCTGGATCGCCGAACGCACCCGCGACGAGGTCGTCAGTTCTTTCGAAGAGGCCGGTGCGGCCGTGTCACCGGTCTACCGACCCAGCGACCTACTGGCAGATCCACAGGTCGTCGCCACCGACATGGTCACCACCGTCGACGACGACGAACTCGGACCCATGCGCATGCAGAACGTCATGTGGCGCATGACCCGCTCTCCCGGTGCGATCCGCCACACCGGTCGACCCGCCGGTGCCGACACCGACCGGGTCCTCACCCAACTCGGGCGCAGCCCCGAGGACATCGACGATCTGCGGGCCCGCGGCGTCATCTGACCCGCGACTGCGTCATTCGAGGAGTTCGCTATGAAATCGCGTTGGTGGACAATCGCCATCATCCTGGGCCTGGTGGTCGTGAACTACATCGATCGCAGTGCCATCTCGTTCGCAGCTACCGACCTGCGGGCCGAGTTCGGAATCACGCCAGGGCAGTACGGCTTCATCAGTTCCGCATTTTCGGTCGGCTACATGCTGTTCGCCCTCTTGTCGGGGCCGTTGGTCGACCGATACGGTTCCCGGCGCGTTCTCATCGTCGGCATGTTCATCTGGGCCGCGGCCACAGCACTGACCCCGTTTGCGGGCGGGTTCATGGGCCTCATCTTGTTGCGGATCCTCCTCGGCGCCGGTGAAGCGCCCTGCTTCCCCGCGGCTACTCGACTCGTCAGCCGCTGGTTGCCGGCCCAGGAACGGGGCAAGGCGCTGGCGCTCATCGGCGGCGTCGCGGTGTCCGGCAGCCTTCTGGTCGGTGGCCCCATCATCACTCAGTTGATTGCGTTCACGGGGTGGAAGGCCATGTTCGGGGTGCTGGCTGCGGCCGGGATCGTCTGGGTGGTGGCGGCCTATCCCGTCCTGAAGAACTCGCCCAGCGAGGCGAAATTCGTGTCCCGGGAGGAACTGGCCTACATCCGGGCAGGCCAGCTGGACGGAGAGGACAGCAGTCACGAGTCCAGCACCGACTGGGGTGCGATCCTGCGCAACCGCAATCTGTGGCTGGTCGGTCTCGGATACTTCTCGTGGGGCTTCATGTTCTGGGCGTTCATGTACTGGCTTCCGCAGTACCTCGAGCACGAGTTCGGTCTTTCCATCAAGGAGGTCGGCGGTTTCTCCGTGGCTCCGTGGGCGGCCGGTGTGGTGGGCGCGCTGCTCGGCGGAATCTTGGTGGATCGCGTCTACAAGCGCACCCAGAGCATCCGGTCGCGGTTCGTCATCATCGGTGTGGCATTGCTACTGGCGGGTGCCTCCATCGCGCCGATCCTGTTCTTCCGCGGCAATCTCACCGTTGCTCTGATCTGCATCTCTGC
The DNA here is from genome assembly GCF_005484805.1 of Rhodococcus sp. SGAir0479. NCBI lineage: Bacteria > Bacillati > Actinomycetota > Actinomycetes > Mycobacteriales > Nocardiaceae > Rhodococcus > Rhodococcus sp. SGAir0479. Next base: position 559,332 of record NZ_CP039432.1, on the reverse strand, counting down.
GGGCGTGGGCTTCGGCTTCATCACGGGTGGAATCTGGTGGGTGGCGTCGATCGACGCTGCCCCCAGCCAGCCCGGTACGGCCGCCGGCTTCGCAGACGCATGTTTTGCGCTCTCCGGCATCATCGCGCCTTCGGTGATGGGGTTCATCGTCAGCCGCACCGGCACCTACAACGGCGGCTTCCTCGTCATGACGGCCCTGTGCCTCGTCGGCGCGGTCGCGATGCTGTTCTTCACCAAGGAGCCGGAACGCGAACGAGCGCGGCCGGAGAGGCGCACGGCGAGCTTCGGCCCGACGTAAGCCGACCGCGTCTCTGATCGGCCGCTCGGAACCGGCGGGCCGGCACAAAAGTGCCGGCCCGCCGCGGCGTGTTCATGGGCCGTCACAGCACGCGCGGGATCAGCCGTTTGGTCCGCCGCATGTACCGCCGGTACTCGTCCCCCAACCCGTCGGCGAGGACGCGTTCCTCGTGTGGGATACGCACGACGTAGGCTGCGGCGAGCACGAGCACCGTCGCCGGTGCGAGCCAATTGGTGTACGCGACGGTGAAGCCCAGGGCACACACCAGCGCTCCGGTGTAGGACGGGTGCCGGATGTTCCGGTAGAGCCCGGTGTCGACGACGTGCTGCCCCGAGGTGGTCTGCACCCGGAAGGTGAACGCCGCACCCAGTTCGTGGACCGCCCGCAGGCGCAGCGCCTGGCCGGCCGCAGCGACGACGAGACCGACCCCGAAGTACCACCAGACGCCGGTGGTGATCACGGTGGCCGAGGACAGGATGCTCAGCGCCGGACCGCCCAGGTACACCGCCGCCAAGCCGAGCCCCACCGCAGCACCCGTCCAGCCGTCCTGGGACGCGCCCCCGCCCGGATGGGTACGGCCGATCCGCATCTCGGACACCAGCACGCTCAGAAAGGCCACGACGAGCACGACGGTCGCGACCGGGTCTGCCGCGAACAGCGGGAGCGCGGAACCGGAGTCGCTCACGACGGAACGGGAGCGGTCCCCACGCCGATCGCGATCACCGGGTGGTGTGCCGGGCCCAGGGAACGGAGGAGCGTCACGAGCGTGTCCTCGTCCACCGCGACACAGCCGGCGGTGGGCTGACCGTTGGTGACGTGCAGGAAGATCGCCGATCCGGCGGCCGGAGTGCGGGCCGTGTTGTAACCGATCACTGCGGCGTAGTCGTAGACCGCGCCCTCGGCGTACAGGTTCTCGCTCAGCCCGCCGGGGCTGGCGGGCCGGCGGACGTGGGTGTTGTAGGTGGGTGAGAGCGGGTTCGAATCCCACCAGTCCTGCTCGTCGGTCCGGAAGTACGGCAGCGCCGTGCCGGGATCGGGCAGCCGGCCGAAGGACTCGGTCACGGGGAAGACCCCCGCCGGCGTGCGGGCCGAGAACTCGTCGGTCGCGCCGATGCCCTGGGCACCGACCCGTGCCGCGGCGGGTGCGGTGATCGGCTGCCACCGGCCGTCGTCCCCGCGTTCCCACGCCGCGAGCGCGGCGACGGTGGACTCCGTGTTCGGGGCGTAGACCGTGATCACCTGGTCGGCGGCGCCCGAGAAGATCGACGCGTCGACGGCGGCGTCGGACCGCGGCGCGGCCACCAGCCCGAAGGCCACCGCCAGTAGGCACATCATCGAGTAGGACAATGCCCGTCGCCAACGGGCCGTACCGGTCTCCGTCATGCCCCGAGTGTGCCTGCCGGCGCCGTGGGACGTGGTCGGAACCGGCGAGGCCGTCTCGGACGGGACCGCCGCCGGGTCGTCAGCGCGAGATCACGCCGGCCTCCACGGCCGCGGCCCGGTACATCTGCGCCAGCGAATCGACGGTGTCGTGCGCGTTGAGTCCGCTCGGATTGGGCACCACCCATAACTCCGCGCCCTCGAAGTCCTCCGGCTGCCGACCCTTGACCGCCTTCCGGACGCCGAACGCGGCCCGGTAGGCGGTGATCCCGGCGACTGCGACGACCCGGGGACGCACGTCGGCGACCACGCGGCGCAGCCGCTCTCCGCCCGTGCGCAATTCGCCGTCGGTGAGTTCGTCGGCGCGCGCGGTGGCCCGGTGTGCGAGGTTGGTGATTCCCACACCCCGGGACACCAACAGCTCGCGGTCCTCGTCGGACATCCCGGCGGCCGGGTCGATCGGCCGGTCGATGATCCCCGCCCGGTACAGCGCCGGATAGAACCGATTGCCGGGGCGCGCGAAGTGGGCACCGGTGGCCGCGGTCCACAGTCCCGGATTGATACCGACGAACAACAGTCGGCAGCCGGGCTCGATCAGGTCCGGTACCTCCGCATCGCGGAACGCTTCGAGCTCGGCACGCGTGAATCCCATGCGGACAGCGAACCGTACTCGGCCGGGCGGGGCAAAACCGTCAGGTGCCCTCGTACGCCTCCCGGATCGCGTCGATGTCGAGCTTGCGCATCCCCAGCATCGCCTGCATAGCGCGCTGCGCACCGTCCGGATCGGGACCCCCGATGTAGGACGCGAGCTGCTCGGGAATGATCTGCCACGACACCCCCCACCGGTCCTTCAGCCAGCCGCACTGGCTCTCCTTCCCGCCGTCGGCGGTCAACCGGGACCAGTAGTGGTCGACCTCCGCCTGGTCCGCGCAGCTCACCTGGAACGACACCGCCTCGTCGAACGTGAATTCCGGCCCACCGTTGAGCGCGGTGAACCTCTGCCCGTTCAGCTCGAACTCGACGGTCAGCGCCAGACCTTCCGGGCGGTGCATCCCGGGACCGTATCGGGAGACCTCCAGGATCCGCGAGTTCTCGAACACCGAGACGTAGTACTCGGCGGCCTCCTCGCCCTCGGTGTCGAACCACAGGCACGGGGTGATCTTCTGCATGGTGATCGGATCCTTCCGGTCGTCGCTTCGCCGAAACGTGTGCTCTGTCGGGACAGACCGCCGCGGCGCGCAGAACTCATCGCGCCGGTCGGTTCCGAGGAGATGACGAAGCCCGACGATCGCCGGTTCCGCGTCCGACCGAGCGGTAGATTGAGGGCGCATCGACCCCGTGCTGCGAACGGGAGGGTGGTCGGCGTGTATCAGGTTCCCGATCTGACAGACCGATACGTCGTCGTCACCGGCGCCGACAGCGGCACCGGCAAGGAGGCGACTCGGCGGATGGCCGCCGCGGGTGCCCACGTCGTGATGGCCTGCCGGACCCCGAGCAAGGCTGAGGCGGCGTGCGCGGAACTGCTGCACGAGGATCCGGGCGCCCGACTCGAGATCCGGCGCATCGATCTCGCCGATCTCGGCTCGGTCCGGGAGTTCGCCGCGGGTTTCCTCGACGACGGCCGCCCGATCGACATTCTGGTCAACAACGCCGGCGTCATGTCCCCGCAGGAACGGTTCGAGACGGTCGACGGCTTCGAACTGCAGTTCGGCAGCAACTTTCTCGGCCCCTTCGCCCTGACCAACCTGCTGCTCCCGCTGCTGCTGGGTGCGCCCGCGCCCCGCGTGACCACGATGACCAGCGCAACGGCGCACTACGGCCGGATCAACTTCCGGGATCTGCAGTCGAGGCACCGCTACAGCCCGGCGATGAGTTACGCGCAGTCCAAGCTCGCGGGCATGCTGATGGCCCAGCACCTGGCGCGGGTCGCCGAGGAGTGCGACTGGACTCTACTGAGTACCTACGCGCACCCGGCTACACCCGGACCAACCTGCAGACTGCCGGCGCCAATCTGGGCCGCGACCGGCCCCGGCACGGCGTGTTCTCCGGTAGCGAGCGGACGGTTCTGCCCTCGCAGGACGCCCGGCACGGTGTGGAACCGCTGCTCTTCGCGGCGACCAGCCCCGAGGCCGTGCAGGGCGGCTACTACGGCCCCGGCGGGCGCATGGGGCTGGTGGGACCGACCCGGCGGTGCGAACGACCCCGCACCTCGCGCGGCGTCGACCTCGCGCCGTCGCTGTGGGCGGTGGCCGAAAAACTCACCGGCACAACCCTTCCGTACTGAGCAGTCACCACTCCGCCGGAGCCGTTCCCGCAAAACGCCCTGTTCGGGGACCGTTCCGGGCTATATTTCGGTCGCATAACGCCCCGCCGGCCGGTCCCGCCCCGCGAAAGGTCACCGATGAACCTCAACCTCGTCTCGCTTCTCCCCGCACTCATCGGGACGATCGGAAACCTGATCAACCTCGGGAGCACGTTCGAGTTCAGCTGAGCCGGTCAGGTCCCCTTGACGTTGAGGACCTGCCGCAGGCGGTGCCGGATCTCCACGAGACCGCGGGCGTCGTCCATCACGACGTCGATGTCCTTGTAGGCGTCGGGAATCTCGTCGATCCACTCCGCCCCGTGCCGGTACTCAATGCCCTGCATCCGCTCCGCGAGATCGGCGACGGTGAACCGCTTCCGGGCCTGGGTGCGGGAGAACCGCCGCCCGGCCCCGTGCGGTGCCGACGACAACCCCCGGACATCGCCCTTACCTCGGACCACGTACGACCGGGTTCCCATGGAGCCTGGAATGACGGCGTCGACGCCCTCGTGCGCATCCACCGCGCCCTTCCGGGTGAGCCACACGGTTTCGCCGTAGTGCTCCTCCTGCTCGGTGTAGTTGTGGTGACAGTTGATCCGCTCCGCCTCGACCACCGTCTCACCGATCCACTCCCCCAGCACGGCACTGAAGCGGTCCATCATCTCGGCCCGGTTCAACAGCGCGAATCGCTGCGCCCACCGCAGTTCCCGGATGTACGCCCAGAACTCCGGCGCTCCCTCCGTGAGGTAGGCGAGGTCGCGGTTGGGCAGCTCGATGTGCCACGTCCGGCACAGCTTCTGGGCCACGCCGATGTGCTTCTGCGCGATCTTGTTTCCCACGCCTCGACTGCCGGAGTGCAGGAACATCCACACCCGCTCACTCTCGTCGAGGCACAGTTCGATGAAGTGGTTGCCGCCACCCAACGAGCCCAGCTGCTCCCGCCACTTCGGGGAGTGCGAGAGGTCGACGCCGTCGCGTGCCGCCTGCTCCTCGAGTTCGGCGATCTTCGCCTCCGCGAACCACTGCCCGAGGGATGCGGTGAGGTTGTAGTTTCCCGGGGACAGCGGGATCGCGTCCTCGATCCGCAGCCGCAGTGCGTGCAACGTCCGACCGTCCGTTGCCGCACGGTCCAGGTCGGCAGCCGTGAACTGTGTTCGGGCGGCGATCATTCCGCACCCGATGTCGACGCCCACCGCCGCCGGGATCACCGCGCCGCGGGTGGGGATCACCGTGCCCACCGCGGACCCCTTGCCGGTGTGCGCGTCGGGCATCAGCGCGACGTGCGGGTACACGAACGGCATGGACGCGGTTTCGCGCGCCTGTGCGAGGGTGACGTCGTCGATGTGGCTGGCAAAGTTCACGAGGTGGTGATCGTGCGTGGTCGGGGTCATGTCCTTCTCCGGTCGGGCCGGCCCACAGCGCACGGGTCGGCCCCTGTGTTGTTGTCACCACAACGCTACGGCCATTGCGCCGCAACGCAACCGATTAAGCCCCGAGCAGCGCCCCGTCAACTGTTCGCTCACCTTTCCGGCCGCGACGGCGAGCCGGGTGTAGTTCAATGGAACGACGATGCCACGACCCGGAAGGCCGGTGGACCGCAGATGGACGCTACGAGTGTCGGTTACTGGACCGACGAGAACGGCGCGGCGGCGTTGGACCGTCACGCCCCCGAGGTCGCCGCGGCCCTCGATCGACTGGTGGCCACCGTGCCGCCGGTCGGCGGCACACCACCGGCCGCGTCGGTCCGCGGGCTGTGTGCGCGGACCCTGGCACTGCCGGCCCTGCCCGCGCCCCCGGACGTCGGGACCGCCGAACCCGTCGGTCCGGCGGTCGAGTTCGCCGAACAGTTCACCGTCGACGTGTCGATGATCGACGACGCCATGCGCGCACGGCTGCACACGGCGCTCGGGGACGGGACCGGCGCCTTCGTGCAGTCCCTGTACGTCGCCGACTGGGTGCCCCGCGTCCGCGCGGGTCTGGACGCCCTCTTCCCGGGCGACGGGCCGGACTGGCCGGTCCCCGACGCGTGGGACACCGACCACCCTCCGTGGCCCCTGATCCAGCGCACCCTCGTCGAGGTCGCACGGGTACGCGTACTCGATCCGGTCACCACGGAGGTGGTGCGCCTGTACCAGGCCCGCCAGCACAACTGCCGGCTGTGCAAGTCGCTGCGCAACCGCACCGCGATGCTGGCCGGCGGCGACGAGGCGCTCTACGGCGCGATCGACGACTTCCGGGCCGGTGACCTGTCCGCGCGCCACCGGGCGGCGCTCGCACTGACCGACGCGCTCGTCTGGCAGCCCGGGCACCTCGATCCGCAGATGATCGCCGAGGTTCGCGCGCACTTCTCCCCTGCCGAGGCCGTCGAGCTGGTGATCGACATGATGCGCAACGCGTGCAACAAGATTGCGGTTGCGACCGGAACGGATCAGGCGAACGTCACCGACGGGATCGAGGTCTACGACGTCGACGCGGACGGATCAGTGGAATTCGGACTCGCCGTGCCCCACTGACCCGCGCGGGTTCACGCGTACAGCCGGTCGACGAACGCGTTGACGTTGTCGCGGACCCGCTCGGTCTTCTCCTCCGGGCTCAGATCCTCGCGGTACCGGCTGCCGAGCGCGGGCTTCTTCTTGCCGCGCGCGTAGAGCGGGCAGGCGAGGTCGATGCACATGTAGATGCCCACCGAGTTGCCCGCCCGGCCGGACTCGCCGATCTTGTTGGCCGTCATGAGCGCGATACCGCCGCGGGTGTGCGTGGTGAGGCAGATCGCGCACATCTGCGACTTGGCGGAGCCGTTCGGCTCGAACCGCATGGCGATGCCGACCGGCCCGTCCTCCCGCGGGACCACCAGGTACCCCCGGCCGGGGAACGACGGATCGGTCCAGCCCAGGAAATCCAGGTCGTCCCACGGCCGATCGCCGAGGTCCCGCGGCGCGGGCAGCCGTTTGGCGTCGCCCTTCGAACAGTTGACGAACGACGCCCGCAGGTCGCGTTCGGTGATCGGGTCCACGGGACCGACTCCTTCGATCGTTCGGGCGGCTAATCACCGTCACGATACGACCGGGGCCCGGCCGCGGACAACCGGTTTTCCGCGGCCGGACCCGTCGATCAGGCCGCCTGCAGCAGCCCCCGACGGGACAGGATCGGACGCACGCCCTCCGCGAACCAGTACGCCTCCTCGATGTGCGGCTGGCCCGAGAGCACGAAGTGTTCGACACCCACCGCGGCGTACTCCTGGATCAGGGCGGCGACCTCCTCGTGGCTGCCGACGAGGGCGGTGCCGGCGCCGCCGCGGACCAGCCCGAAGCCCGCCCACAGCCCCCGATACACCTCGAGGTTGCGCAGGTCCGCGCTCAGCCCCAGCTGTCGCCGCTGCCCCTCGGACTCACTCTGTGCCAGCCGGGTGCGGGCCAGCTCGATCTGGGCGGGGCTGATCCGCCCGACGAGCTTGTCTGCCTCCGCCCACGCCTCCTCGGACGTGTCCCGCGCGATCACGTGGGCGCGGATACCGAAGCTGAGCGTGCGCCCGTGCGCAGCGGCGCGGCGACGGACGTCGTCGATCAGCGCACCCACCTTCGCCGGCGGCTCGGTCCAGGTCAGGTAGGTGTCGACGTGCTGCGCCGCAACGTCCAGTGCGGGCTCGCTCGCCCCACCGAAGAAGACCCCCGGCGCCGGAGTGGGCGTGGGGAACGCCGCCGCACCCTCGACCGTGTAGTACTTGCCCGCGTAGTCGTAGGGTGCCGATCCCCACGCCCCGCGCACGATGTCGAGGAACTCCCCCGTCCGCTCGTACCGCTCCTGCTTGGTGAGGAAGTCACCAAAGCGGCGCTGCTCCTCGGCGTCACCGCCGGTCACGATGTTGAGGAGCAACCGGCCGTTCGACAACTGTTGGAAGGCGGCAGCCTGTTGCGCGGCCAGCGTCGGGGTGATCAGCCCCGGGCGGAAGGCCACCAGGAACTTCAGCGTGCGGGTCTCCCGAATGAGGGCGGCGGTGGTGATCCACGCGTCCGGGCACCACGACCCGGTGGGCGTGAGCACCGCCTCGAAGCCGAGTTGTTCCGCGGTCTTCGCGACCAGCGTCAGGTAATCGAGCGACGCCGGCCGGAACTCCGACGCCCGACCCGACGCGTCCCGCGACTCGAGCGCACCGATCACCTCCCGGCCGTCACCGGACGTGGGCAGGTACCAGTGGAAGTGCAGGGTCATGCTGGAATCCCTTCGAGAACACCGAGATGAGCGAGAACACGCGTGCGCAGATCGACGACGCCGTCGTCGGCCCGCGAGCGTGGGCGGGGCGCCGTGACCGCCACGTCGTGCGCGATGTGGCCACCGTCGAGCACGAGGACCCGGTCGGCGAGCAGCACCGCCTCCTCGACGTCGTGGGTGACGAGGAGGACCGCGAAGCCGTGGCGACGCCACAACCGGATCAGCAGGTCGTACGCCGTTATTCGGGTCAGCGCGTCGAGCGCGCCGAACGGCTCGTCCAGCAGCAGCAGGTCCGGCTCACGAACCAGCGCCCGCGCCAACGACACGCGTTGCGCCTCACCACCGGACAGGGTGAGCGGCCACGCGTCCACCCGGTGCCCGAGATTGACCTCCGCGAGAGCGTCGACGGCGCGCTGCTTGCCGTTCTCGCCGGACAACCCCAGCGAGACGTTGCGGTGCACCCGCTTCCACGGCAACAGCCGCGGTTCCTGGAAGGCGACCGCCACGGAACCGTCGAGGTCGATCCGTCCGCCGTGACCGCGGTCGAGCCCGGCGATCGTCCGCAGCAACGTGGACTTGCCCGACCCGCTGCGCCCCACCAGCGCCACGATCTCACCGCGGCGCAGCGTCAGATCGATCCCGTCGAGCACGACGTCGGATCCGAAGACCCGGCGCACACCGCGGGCGATGACGACTTCGTCGCTCACATCCCCTGGTACGTCTTGCGCCATGTCAGCAGCCTTCCTTCCAGGGCCCGCACCACCGCGTCGGTCGCGAGACCGAGGAACGCGTAGACGAGCAGACCGAAGATGACGATGTCGATGCGGAAATAGATGCGGGCGTTGTTGATCAGGTATCCGAGGCCGGCGTCCGCGTTGATCTGTTCGGCGACGATGAGGGCCAGCCACGCGACGCCCAGGGACATCCGCAGTCCCGTCAGCGCCTGCGGCAGCGCGCCGGGCAGGATGACGTGGAACGCGAGCTGGACCTTGCCGAGTCCGAGCGTCTCTGCAGCCTCGATCAGCTTCCCGTCGATGCTCCTGATCCCCGCAAAGAGGTTGAGGTACAGCGGGAACATCACACCGAGCGCGACGAGGAACACCTTGGGCTGTTCGCCGATCCCGAACCAGATGATGAACAGTGGGATGAGCCCGAGGAACGGTACGGTCCGCAGCATCTGGATCGGCGGATCGATGGCGAGTTCCACGATGCGCGAGAAACCGGCCAGCACGCCGAGGACCACCGCGAGCGCGACACCGAGGACGACGCCGAGCGCGACCCGCTGCACGGAGACGGCCAGCGCATCCTGCAGGCTCCCGTCGGACCACAGTTCGGACGCCGCCGACGCGACCTGGGCCGGTGACGCCAGCGTCTTGTCGGACACCAGGCCCGCGCTGCTGACCACCTGCCACAACACCAGGAGCAGCAGCGGCGAGACGAGACGCAGCAGCGGCTTCCACGAGCGTTTCGTGCGCGCGGTCCGCGCCGGGGCGGCGCTCCCGGGCGCGCCGGCCGCCGACACTTCCTTCGTCAGGACGGCGGTCATTTCGTCCCCGCCTCGATCCGGTCGTTGAACCTGGCGTCGAACCAGTCGGCCGCCACCGGGGCCTGCTTCAGCAGTCCCCCGGCGGCGAACAGGTCGATCAGCTTCTGCTGCTTCGCGATGCGGTCGCCGTCGATGGGCACATAGTGCCCCTTGGACGTGTCGAAGGATGCCTGCGCGACGTCCTCGGGCAGCTTGGTCAGCTTCGCGAAGATCGGCACCCACGCCTCGGGGTGCGTGTCCGCCCACACCTGGGCGCGCGACAACCGTCCGAAGAAGTCGGCCAGGGCCGCCGACTTCGCCGGATCGGCCAGTGCGTCCGACGCGGCGGAGAAGTACGTCTGCCCGGTGGTGACCTCGCTGCCGTCGGCGATCACCTTGGCGCCGGCGGTGTTCTGCCCGATGGTCGAGTACGGATTCCAGACCGCCCACGCGTCGACCTGGCCGGCCGTGAACGCACTCAGGGCGTCCGCGGGACCGAGGAACTGGAACTGGAAGTCCGAGACGGGAAGCCCGGCCTGTTCGAGCAGTCCCAGCACCAGTCCGTGCGAGCTCGAACCCTGTGTCACCGCGATCCTCTTGCCCTTCAGATCGGCGATGGACGACGCCGTCGAGTTCGCGGGCACCAGGAGGAAGTCGTTGGCACCGGTCCGCGCCTGGACCGCGACGATACGCCCGGAATTGCCGTTGGCCTGGGCGAACACGGGCGGCACGTCGCCGGTGCTGCCGGCATCGATCTTGTTGGCGCCCAGTGCTTCCAGCAACGGCGGGCCGGCCTCGAACGTGGACCACTCGATCCGGTAGTCGAGGTCGTCGAGCGCGCCGGCCGCCTCCAACAGCGACTGGGTGCCCTTCACCTGGTCCCCGATGCGCAGCGTGACGCTGGCCTGCGGGTTGCCGGCGGTGTCGGACGGTTCCGACGCGCCGGAACTGCTGCAGGCACCGACCGTCAGCGCAGACACGGCTGTCAGGGCCGCGAGAACGAAACGTGTTCGCGTCGAACGACGCATGGAAAACCTCCGATACGGAAAAGGTCGAGACGAGCGCCCGAGCCGCCTGCGGTGGTGGGCGGTGAGCGGGCCCGCGCAGCGCGGGACGGTGGATCAGAACGGACGCGGACAGCGGGCACACCGGCAGCAGGCCTCGAGGGCATGCCGGGGCGCGTGGGTGTCGGCGACAGTGGTCATGCCGAGAATCCTCGGATCGGGGGGCGGTCCGGTCAACGGTCCACATCACCGGAGACTGGACGCCGCACCGCCGCACGCTGGGCGTTCAAGACTTCGAATCACCCGAGTTCGATACTGTGGGGCCCGTGGAAGAAGTCGCACCGAACGTGTTTCGCGCGAGCGGGACCGATGTGAACGTCGTGATCCTGCGGGACGGCGGCGCGTTGACGCTGATCGACGGCGGCTATCCCGGCGACGTCGCGGCCGTGGAGGACGCGATCCGTCGCCTCGGCCGGCGTCCTCAGGACGTGGAGGCGATGCTGCTCACCCACGCGCACATCGACCACATGGGTGCCGTCGTCGCGTTCCACGAGCAGTACGGAATCCCGGTGCTCACGGACCCCGTCGAAGTCGCGCACGCGCGCCGCGACTACCTCGAGCAGGCGACGGGCAGGGACTTCGTCCCGATGCTCCACAAGCACGGCGTGCTGCCCTGGCTGCTGCGCATCGCGCGCGCGGGTGCCACACGACAGCTGTCCGTCGAGGCGGGCGGCTTCGCCCCCGGCGAGGCGCTGGACCTGCCGGGCGCTCCGGTGCCGGTGGCCACGCACGGCCACACGTCCGGGCACACCGCCTTCCACCTGCCCGGACCCGGTGTCGTCGTCACGGGGGACGCGCTCGTCACCGCCCACCCGCTGTCGAAACTGCGCGGACCGCAATTACTTCCGCAAGTCTTCGACCACGGCGGGCACCACACGCTGACCGCGCTCGACCAGCTCGCGGCGCTGGATGCGGACACCGTCGTTCCCGGGCACGGCCCCGCGGTGTTCATGCCCGTGGCCGCGGCGGTCGATCAGGCGCGTCGACGCGCCCGCTGACGTCGTCCCGAGAGGCCGCGCGTTCGATCGCGGCCGCCGCGCGCTGGACCGCGTCGATCATCCGTCGATCCGTCGTGATCCGCTCCACGGGGCCGCAGATCGAGATCGCCGCCGGCTCCGGAATCCCCGCCGTGACGGGGGCGCCGACGCACCCCAGTGACGGCGCGGCGATCCCACGGTCGAACGCGATGCCGTGAGAGCGGGTCTGTTCGAGTTCGGTCCGGAGCGCGGCGCGTCCGCCGGGCACACCGTGATCGAGATGATCGAACATCGGGTCGTCGATCGCTTCGGGGCGCAGTCGCGACAGGAGCGCCTTGCCCACCGCGGAACGGTGGGCGGGATAGCGGCTGCCGATGCGGGACGGCACGTTCGCACCGAACGCCCCGGACAGCTTCTCCCAGTAGACGCTGTCGATCCCGTCGAGATAGGCCAGGTGGACGACGGCGCCGGTGGAGCGGTGCAACTCCTGCATGATCGGCAGGCAGAGACTGTGGAACCAGTGATCGCGAATTGCGCGGGACCCCAACTCGAAGAGACGCACGCCCAACTCGTAGCGGGTGTCGATCCGCTTCAGCCAGCGCATCGCGACCATCTTCTCGAGCAGGCGGTGCGCCGTCGATCGCGGAATTCCGGTGAGCCGGGCGGCCTGGCTGTTGGTGAGATAGCCGTTGTCGTCGACGGCCTCGAGAATCAGCTCGACCCTGTCGAGCATCGACGGCACCGACGTCTCATCGCTGTTCGTGGCCACGCCCGCGCCTCCATCAGGTTTACGACATGTGTCTCGACCCCGAAATATAGGCGGACCCTCGACGTCGGGATCGTCAGGTGGCAGCGAAGCGGTCCGCACGGCCGACGCGTCGTACCGTGATGCGGCAGATGCGACCGTCGGCGGTGCGCAGGCGGACGGTCGCGAGGGGGTGCCCACCGGGCGCGATCACGTACACGCGCGCCCCGTCCACCCGCAGTGGACACGCCATTCGGATGCGGGCGAGGAACCGCGCCGTCTCGGTTGCCACCGCCTCGGCCCCCGTGACCACCGCCGCGACGCCCTCCGGGATCAGCGCGGCGTCGGCATCGCGGACACAGTCCGGCGCGAGGAGCCGGATCATGGCGCGGGTGTCCCCGCTCCGGGCGGCCAGCATGAATGCGTCGACCACCGATGAGTCCACGCGGCCGGCCGGTTCCGAGTCGACGACGGAACCGTCCAGGCGCTGCCGCGCCCGACTGGCGTGCTTCTTCGCTCCGGCCACCGTGCCGTCCAGAACGAGGGCGATGCGGTCGAACGGCACCGCGAACAGGTCGTGCAGGACGTACGCCACCCGCTGGGACGGGGTGAGCTGGTCGAGCAGGACCATCAGCGCCCGCGAGACGTTCTCGGCGCGGATGACGGCTTCGTCGGCGGACAGTTGCTCCGCGGGAACAGCATCGGCCGTCAGGGACAACTCGCGGCGTCGCCGCCGGGCACGCAGTTCGTCCAGGCACACCCGCGCCGTGACGGTGGTCAACCATCCCACCGGGTTCTCCACGACGACATCGCCGCGCGCGGTCGCGGCGCGCAGCCACGCCGACTGGACCGCGTCTTCCGCGTCCTGCGCGGACCCCAGCATGCGATGAGCCACCGAGAGCAGTTGCGGCCGGGCGGCCTCGAAGTCCTCGACCGTGATCGTCATGTGTCACCTTTCCGAGCTCGCGAACGTCGGGACGGTCGGATCAACCCGTTCGCACTCGACTCGAGAAGGAGAGAACGACCATGAGCCTACAGACGGTGCAATTCCGCACGGCCGCCGCCGACGCCGCGCAGGTGCGGTCGCAGCTGGAGAAGGTGTTCGACGCGCTGAACGCAGCCACACCCCGCGGCGTGACCTACACCGCGTACGCGAGTACGTCCGAGCCGGAGTTCCTGCTGATTCTCGATCTGGCCGACGGCATCGAGAACCCCCTGCTCACGCTGCCGGACGCGACCCGGCTCCGGGAGCTCATCAGTGAGGTGGCAGGCGGCCCGGTGCCGCCGCGCCTCTGCACGGTGGTGGGGAGGTACGACGCGCGACGCTGAAGCCGGCAACCTCGGGTGGTCTGATCGCACGGCACGGAACGCGGCTCAGGCACGTGCCGTGGTCCCCGTGCGGTCCAGGCCGCGCGCGACGACGACGTCGAGGACGGTGGCTCCGACGACGAAGGCGAGGCTCGACAGGGCGAAGGGATTGCCCGGCGATCGCCGGACGGCGACGGTGAGAGCGGTGAGGTCCGTCACATCTCCGCCGACGCGGTTCCACACCCCACCGGAGGCGTCGGGCCGAGCGAGGATCGTCGCACCTGCCGCAACCTCCCGCGCACCGAAGCCGCGCACCAGCCATTGCCGGCCCTCGATTCCGAGTTTTCGCGTTATCTGCTGCGCAGCAAGGATTTCGGCGGCGCCGAGCGCGAGACTGAACAGGCCCAGGGAGACGCCCGCCTTCCGGTATTTCGCCGCTCCGTTGTCATTCACTGTGAGCTCCTTCGGTGGTTTCGGATGCCTCCGCATACCCGGTCGGGACGACCGTGAATCGCCCTCTCGTCCGACGCTTTTCGCGTAGGTCCGCCCGTATGTCGCATTTGCGAGACGATTGCGCGGGTCGCCGCTCGGGTAGACGAAACCCGTAAGGCTTTTTCGGACTACAGAATCGGAGGACGCGGTGACTGACACGTCGACGCTCATCATGCAGTTGCGCACGCTTCTCGAACTGACGAACACCGAGATCCAGGTGGCCGAGACCCGTCGCGCCCAGGCCCGCACCGAGGCCGTGGCGACCGAGCTCGCCGAGAACGCGGACAACGCACGTGGGCGCGCGGAAGCCATCGAGCGCTCACTACGTGACCTGGGAGGGCTGCCCGCGCTCGTCGGACCGCTGCTCGGCCGGGCGGCCGCAGCCGTCAAGGCGCTGACCGAACAGGCGCAGCCGTTCGAGGAGGCCCTGCTCGGCGACCTCGCCCTCGAACACCAGTTGCTCGACCGGTCGCGGTACCTCAGGGCGCTCGCGACCGCGGACAAGCAACGCGACGTCGTGCGATTGGCCGACCAGCTCATCACGGCACACGAGGCCACCGTCGAATGGCTGACGACCGTTCTGGCCGAGGAGGCACTCGGCGGCCCGGCCGCACTGCGCCGGACGCCGGCCCAGGCCGCCGCCGGGGCGGCAGTGCGGTGGATGAACAGTCCGGTGTCCTGGTCCACGAGGAGCATCGACCGGGCGATGGACGCCGCTCGCTCCACGGGTCCGCGGCTCAGCCGCCTGCTCAGCCGCGGCGCCCACGCCGGCGACGTGGCAGCCAAGACGATCGTCGCCAGCCGCGACGCGGCTCTCGAACGCGCCGAACAGGTCACGCGTGACGAGGGTGCCGACTCGGTCGCCGACGCCCTGCGCGGCGTCCGCGGGAACTCGGGCGTCCTGGAACCGGACGAGCTTCCTATCGCCGACTACGACGAGCTGAACGTCTCCCGTGCGGTAGCAGCGGTCAAGGAACTGACCGAGCCGGCCGACGTCCGGGCGATCGTGGCCTACGAGGAGGCGAACAAGAACCGACAGGGTGTCGTCTCCGCCGCTCAGGCCCGCCTGGCGACCATCGCGCAGGAAGTTGCGCTGCCGAGCGTCTGACCCGTGGGGGTCCGGGCCCCCGGCACCGACGCACCGCGTCCGTGCCGGGTGCCCGGCGCGCCCGGGTCAGACGCGGACGGCGTGTTCCATGCGCCGTTCCAGTTCGGGGACACCCCGCATCTGGCCGCAGGACCGGATCAGCCCTTCCAACGAATCTCGGAGCGCGACCATCTGCCACACCGACGCGTTTCGCGACAGTTCGATGCTCTCGAATTCGCGACGGTAGTTCTCCACGAAGAACTGCGCCTTCTCCGCGACGGCGGCGGACTCGACTCTCGCCGCCGCGACGATGGCTTCCGCCGCACGCAGCGCTTCGTCCTCCTGCTCGCGAATCAGCGTCTCTGCCTGCTGCCGCTTGCGTTCCAGTTCCGACTGCAGGACGGCGTCCATGTGCTCACGCCGGAACTTCACCTCGGCATCGACTTCGTCCCGCACCTGTGCTGCCTCGGCCGCTATCCGACGCGCCTCTTCCCTGGCTTCGCCGACCAGCCGGGCTCCTACCGCTTCCGCCTCCTCGACCTTGCTGTTCGCTTTCGCCAGCTGGTCCGTAGCCGCCCTGACCAGCTCCCGCGATTCCTCGCTCGCCGCGGCGGCGATCTCGTCGGCAACCCTCTTCGCCTCGCGGACGACCGCTCGTGCCTCGTCCTCGGCCAGCGTGAGCATCTTCTGGATGCGCATACCCGGGGCCGACGTCGATCCTGCGGCCCGCTCGAGGGCACTCACTTCCTCGCTGAGCTGCGTGACGCGATTCTGCAGCGATTCGACCTGGTTCTCGCGCTCGCGGGACACGCGACATTCCCAATCGCGTTGGCGCAGGACGAGGGTCAGTTCGTGTTCGAGCTGGCGAATCCTCGACAGGTGGCCACTTTCCTGAGTTCTGATCTCCCGCAGATACTCGTCGACCTGCCGAGCCGAATATCCTCGGCGTTCTCTGTCGAAAAGTATTCCAGTGTCGGCAAACTCGCCGCCCATCCTCATCTCGTCCAGCTCCCAGTCACCCGATACTCCGAACATTTCGCGCGATCGATGAAATCGTGGCGCGCAGCCACGGTGCGTGTTCGGGCCGAAACGATTCGGCTCGCTTTCGATCGGAAATCCTGGACCGTCGTGCCGGCGGGATACGAGGGACTGCCCCCGCAGGTGGCGCCGGGGCCAGGCCGAGGAGCGCCGGCGAACGAACCACGACACAACTCTTCGAAACGGAAAAAGGTCCACGGCGGCACTCGCCGCGCACCGCCACGAAAAGTAGTGCCCCGGCGGACCGATTGTCGTGCCGCAGCAGGGTGAAGGACGGGGTGAATCGAGGGATCCGCCGCCATCTCGCCAGACAGCAATTTCACCCTCCTGTCGTCTCCGCCGCACGCCGTCGTTGAAAATTGCAGGACGATGCTTGACCACGGGCGATGCGGGGTGTACGACGATCGACGGCCACACCGTGACCGGAGGGTCCCGCCACCGCGGGTCGAGGGTGAAGTCGCCGTCGGCCGCGTCCGCGCCCGTCGGCGCAATTCACCCCATCCGTTCACCACGCCGCGAGGCGACATCCGGCGGCACAAGCCACTACTTTTCATCGGGGGAACGCCGGATCCGAACGCTCCGCACCCCGTCGGCCGACGGGTCCGGCTTCCCTGCGCCTGCGAGAAGGCACCTGCCGGCCGGCGAACAGCTGTCCGAATCGGTCAAGTAACCAACCGATCGACCCGTTTTCGACGGCGGACGCCATACTCGCCGAGTGAGTCCACGACCGCGACCCGGGGAACTCGTACGACGAGTTCCGATCGTCCTCCTCGCAACCACGACGTCCGTCTGCATGATCGCCGCGTTCTCGGCCGCTGCCGAGGGCCGTCGAGCCCTGGCGCTCGCCGCGGGGATCGGGGTGCTGCTCGCACTGGTGGTCGGCGCCCTGCAGGTTGCGTCGCGCGGGCGCGCGGCCGAGCACGAGCAGACGACAGAGAGGGAGTTCGAACATGGGTGAGCGGCATGGATAATCGGCACCGCCAGCCAGTACGCCGTCCGGGGCCGCAGGCTCCGCAGCCACGCAACGCCGCCTTCTGGGTGTTGATCGCGGTCGGTGTGCTCGCCGCCGCAGCGCTGTACACGGCCACCACCTACCGTGCTCAGCACGTGGAGCACGACTACGTCTCGCGCTACGTGCCCGCCGCGAACCTCACGGCACCGGCGGCGCCACCGTCGGCGGCAGTCGTGACGCCTTCGAAGACAGCCGGGGCGCCCTCGAAGGCGACCCCTTCCCGGGTGGCACAGCGTCCCGAGCCCTCCGGGCCGCGCGACCAGTAGCACCCCCGCCGCACAGGCGCGTGTTTCGTCCGGATGGGTCAGTGGGTAGTAGCGGTTCGGCCGGAGCTCAAGTCCGCGGACGCTCTTCGGCAAGGTGCCACTGCTTCACAGAACCCGAGGCAGTGGCACCGCCCTGTCACGAGGCCTGTGACGTGGGTTACCCCAGTCGGAACACCGCTGCTCAGTGCCTCTTCTCGTGCCCGACCCGCCCCTTTTCTGCCGACCGACGGGTCCGGAGGGCGTACGTTGGAGGTTTGCAGCCGTATTTCGGTTGTACAACGACCGGCGGACCAGGGATCCGCCACACACGCAGTTGAGCCCCGTCCAGTCCAGATCAGGCAGTTGTTTCGTCCTGTGGGCTCAGCTTCCAACCCGGGAACGACGAAAGCTACACAGTTCTCGGCGTACGGAAGGAGCGCCTTCTTGAGCGCATCGATCCCGCACACCGATCACGAACAGTTCGCCGACGCGGCCAACGCCATGATTCTCCTCACCGAACGGCCCACGCACGTGGTGGTCGTCGATCAACTCCGGGCCGTCCGCTCCGACTACGCTCTCGGCAGGCACATGCTCGCCACGTACTGCGCGCCCGGCTGGCCCGGCGAATCCTGGCTCGTGCAGTTCCGCACGGGTAAGTCTCGGGGCCAGGAAGAACGAACCCTCGCCGAGTCGTGCCATTTCTGGCTCGTCGACGCGTTCGACGCGACCGTCGCCCAGTTGGAGAGCGCGGAGCGCGGCGATGCTCCGTGTTCGACCAGCGCGTAACCGGGCGCCCGGCCGGCGCAGGCACGGGGCGACGC
Organism: Rhodococcus sp. SGAir0479; assembly: GCF_005484805.1. Classification (NCBI taxonomy): domain Bacteria; kingdom Bacillati; phylum Actinomycetota; class Actinomycetes; order Mycobacteriales; family Nocardiaceae; genus Rhodococcus; species Rhodococcus sp. SGAir0479. The sequence goes on along the minus strand of NZ_CP039432.1, from coordinate 540,829 downwards.
CCGTGAGGACTCGCGTGGGGCACGCGATGGGAGAATGACACGCGTGCCGATGCCCTCACCTCTTCCGGTCCGAAATGGCGTCGGACCGACGCGACTGCGCGTCCCGACGTCCGGCCCGTGGGCGACGATCGCCGAGTACGTCGTCGGGCGGTTCAGCCACCTGGATGCCGACGACCTCCACCGCCGGTTCGACGCCGGCGAGATCGTGGGCATCGACGGCAGTCCGATCGGCCGCGGCACCGCCCTGGGCGCACACCAGTTCGTCTGGTACTACCGGGACCTGCCGGTGGAGGAACCGGTGCCGTTCCGCGAGGAAATCCTGCACGTCGACGACGACCTCGTCGTGATCGACAAGCCGCACTTTCTGCCCACCACTCCCGGCGGGCGCTACCTGCGCGAGTCCGCGCTGGTCCGGCTGCGAACCCGCCTCGGCAACCCGGACCTGACGCCGATCCACCGCCTCGACCGGGCCACGGCGGGCCTGGTGATGTTCTCGGCCCGGCCGGCGTCGCGTGGCGCCTACCAGTCACTGTTCGAGAAGCGCCGCGTCACCAAGGTCTACGAGGCGGTCTCGGCGCTCCCGCCCGGGTGGGATCCCGACGCGCCGACCCTGGGTGGTCACTCGCTTCCCGTGTTGTACCGCAACCACATCGAGGCACGACGAGGTGAGTTGCGGGTGGTCGTCGACGACTCGCGCGCACCCAATTCCGAAACGCTGATCGAGGTGCACGGGACCGGGGTGAGCGCCGCCGGACGCGCCGTGCTGCACACGATGCTGCGTCCCCACACCGGTCGAATGCACCAGTTGCGGGTGCATCTGGCAGCGCTCGGGATCGGCATCCTCGGCGACACCTGGTATCCCGACCTGCTTCCCGAAGCGCTCGACGACCATTCCCTCCCCCTCCAACTGTTGGCGCGCGAACTCGAATTCACCGATCCGCTGTCCGGCGCGCCGCGGCGGTTCGTCACGAGTCGGACTTTGAGCGAAGCGCCCGCCCCGGAGCGGTGAAGGTCCGCCGGACGCGGCGGCCTCGCCGGACAGAGACACATACCGGTCACCCCGATCACGATTGATTCCGATCGTCCGGTTGGTTACTGTCGTGAGGTCGCTCGACCGTCGAATCTTTCGAGCGGCGCCTGTACCTGCGGGGGGATACAGGGGGTGGGGCGCCACGTCCAACTGACTGCGCGCCTCGATACGTCAGGACGCATCCGGGAGCCATGTCCTCCGGGGTGGGTCGACCAATGTCCACGACTCCCAACGAGGTGAGTACATACATGTCTTGCAAAGCATTCCGCGTCGGTTCCGCTGCGGCTGTCATCAGTGCCGCGGCGCTCGTCGCGCCGGCACTCGCCGGGGCTGCTCCGACCGGTTCTCTCGGCTCGAGCGACGCTTCCGGCGGGTTCACCTGCGCCGCGCTCTCGACCGAGGCGACGCCCGACGGCTGGGGCATCCCGTTCGACGACGAACGTGATCAGGTCGCGTACTACAGCGAGGACTCGGTCCTCGACGAGGACGGGTCGCTGCGGCTGGAGGTCGACGGTCCCGAGGACCGCTCCGTGAGCTACCACGCGGCCGGCGGGATCAAGCTGTCCGACGCGATCGCGCACGAGATCGGGTTCTCGGAGCGGGCAGCGCAGCCCACCGCCTCCTTCCAGCTGCGTCTCACCGGCACCACCGACAACGAGCGCTTCCCGGACAGCGGTTTCACGACCCTCGTGTGGGTGCCGGGCGCCGGAGCGGCCGACACCGAGGACGGTGGCACGCACGCCGACCTGCAGGACGGCCAGTGGTGGAGCACCTCCAACATCGCCGGCGCCCACGACCGCGCGCCCGTCCCGCTCGCCGACATCGCGGCGGCTAACCCCGACGCCGTCGTCGACCATTACGGAGTCAGCGTCGGAACGGGTTCGGCTCAGGCCTCCACACTCGTCGATCAGGTGAAGTTCAACGGCTGCACGACGAACTTCGCCAAGAACGATGCGGCGCCGACGGGCTCGCTCGGTTCGCTCGGTTCGCTCGACATCCTCGGCTCACTCAACGGCGATTCGTCGGGCTCCTGACGCAGTAGCGTGCAAGCCCGTCCCGTTCGGCTCTCGCCGGGCGGGACGGGCTGTGTCACACCGCCTCTCGCATCACACCGAAGTGGCGTGCCTTCCCGGAGAGCTCGGGCATCTCGCGCACCGGCGACCAGGTCCGCAGCCCGTCCGTGCTGTCGGAGTAGAGGTATCTTCCCTCGGTGTAGGCGTCGAGGTAGATCCGCCAGGCACCGTTCGGCAGCTCGACCACGGCGGGGCCCTCCCGAAAGGCGCCCCAATCTCCCGGCGGGACGAAGGCGTAGGGCCCCGACACCGACGACGCGACGGCATGTTCGACGACCTTCGTCGTCTCGTTCTTGGTGAACGCATGATAGGTCGAGCCGACCTTGACCACGGTGGTGTCGATGTGGTCGGCTCCGAGGCCGGCGATCGGAACAGGCAGACTCCACGACCGGAGCGACGGGTCCAGCGCCGTCATCACGTATGGCACGAATCCCCCACCGGTCGACATCGACAGGATGACGTGGACACGATTGCCGTCGACGAACCATTCGGGCGCCCAAGCTTTCGTGGTGAACGGCGACAGCGACGGCCCGTCGGCGGACCCGGCCGATCCGGACGAGCCCGGCGGGCTCGCCGACCCCGTGCCGTCTCCCGTCCCCGGCAGCAGGGCGCAGCAGAACGGGACCGGATAGTTCCCCATCGGCGTCCAGTTGACGCGGTCACTGCTGCGTGCGAAGCCGATACTTGCCCCGGTACCCGTCGTGTACGTGATGTAGTACAGCCCATCCGAATTCCGGAAGATGCTCGGGTCACGCACCAGCCCCGACGGCGGCCGGTACGCCGACGGTTGAATCAGTTGGAAAGCGGCGCCGTCTCCCGATTCGTAGACGTCCATGTCGCGTTCGCTGGTGTTGCTGAACGCCACCAGCGTGTAGCGCCACCCCGACGGCGCTGCCGCAGCGCTTCCCGAGGCCGCGGCCACCAGGCCCACGACACAGGACATCACTATCGATACGGCGGCGAAGCCTCGCTTGGCGTGCGTCACCTGTGCAGCATTCATGACGACAGGCGCGCTACGCGCAGTTTCGGTCCCAGGGGAAGCAGATCGTTACCGAGGCATCTGGACGCCGAACCGGCGAGCACCAGCACATACCGGGTATCTACGACATCCGTTCCACCGCAGTCTGTTCCGCGATACGCTGACTCCACAGCCGGGTCGGGACAGGTTCCACGTCGGAGGTTCACGTCGTGCGCTGTGTAGATGTCAATTTGAAGCGCTTTCGCCACCTACCAGGTTGCCATGTGCGGTGATCCAAACAATCTTGCCGCAGACATATTTCGCAGGTCTGACAGGCAGCCCCTCAGCATCGATTACATATGGGGTTCAGGTCGCCTCTTCGGAACCGCCTGCTAGCGTCCAGGCGTCCAATGATCGACGAATGAGGGGGACATGAACACACGCACCATCCGCCGCGGACTCACTGTGGCCGCGTTCGGGGCAGCAACAGTACTCGCAATGCCTGGGACAGCTTTTGCGGTAGAAGCTCCCGAAGTGCAGATCCAAACTGGCGTGAACACGGCGACGTTCACCATCACCGCACCGACCGGATCGGTTTCGTGCGTTGGGCCGTGGATTCACACGAAGGCAGACGCGGACAACATCCTTAAAAGCCCGACGCTCGATGTGGCTAACAACCCGCGGAACTTCTTCGTCGGGGCCCCCGTGTCCCCGGTCGGCGGCGGCGGGTCCGGATCAACCAACCGGAATCCCGACGGCTCAGAAAACTATGTGTTCCCCGCGAACGGTGACACCGCTACCGCGAAGATCCCCTACATCGCCGATGGAACGTACGTCGCCGGGGCACTCTGCCTCACCTCCGAGGAAGGGCAGCTCGTCTACGCACTGACCCAGGCACCGTTCACCATCGGCAACCCGGCGCCCGCAACCGGCGGCTGGAGAGGAAATTTCGGCTCGCTGTCGTTCGGGTCGTAGACAAAGGGTCGCCGACGGCGACCTGGCACAAGCCGTGACATCGGAATTAGACCCCGGGCCGCGGGCGTACCCCACTTGCGTTGACCTTGAAACCAAAGGCCCCCGTACCCTCATCCGGCGCGGGGGCCTTTCGGCATCTCAATGGCTGCTCTCATACCGCTAAGACCGTTCCACGCCGGCCCAGCAGATCATCGCAACTCAGCCCAGACTCAACGAACGACTTCGTCCATGACGGGATCGTGGACTCCCCAGCGTTCGGAAACCACAGGTCCTTGGTACCGCATTTCGTGAGAACCTTTGTCGCGGTTTCGACATCCTTCTCGGTGATCACGCGAGATCCTTCCTCGCCGCAGTGAGTCGAACCCATGCTGCCACGCGACGCCGAACCGACGACGAAGTCTGGAGCATCGGGGATGACTTCGCCTCGAGGAACTCAATGACAATCTCGGCGATCAACTTCTCCAGCTACGCGAGCAAAGTCCGCCAGCCGCCCCGACTGGGCCGGCTGTGACGTCGTGACCGCTCAACGCGCTCGGGCACGGCTCCGCGATCGGTCACCCTCAACACCTACAGCCACCTGTGGCCGGACGCGAACGACAGAACCCGCAGGGCTGCGGACGAGATATTCCGAGCCTCTGCGGGTTCGACCGCGGACAGAGAGCCGAAAAGAACACTCTGACCTGGTCTACTACACGTTAAAGCGGAACTCCACGACATCCCCGTCCTGCATGATGTAGTCCTTGCCTTCCATGCGCACCTTGCCGGCGGCCTTGGCGGCGTTCATGGAACCGGCCTCGACGAGGTCGTCGAAGGAGACGATCTCGGCCTTGATGAAGCCGCGCTCGAAGTCGGTGTGGATGACGCCGGCGGCCTGCGGGGCGGTGTCGCCCTTGTGGATGGTCCAGGCGCGCGCTTCCTTGGGGCCGGCCGTCAGGTAGGTCTGCAGGCCGAGGGTGTGGAAGCCGGTGCGGGCCAGCGCGTGCAGGCCCGGCTCGGACTGACCGATGGAGTCGAGCATCTCCTGGCGGTCCTCCTCGTCGAGCTCGAGGAGTTCCTGCTCCACCTTGGCGTCGAGGAACACCGCGTCGGCCGGCGCGACGGACGCGCGCAACTCGGCCACCTTCGCCTCGTCGGTGAGCACCGACTCGTCGGAATTGAAGACGTACAGGAACGGCTTGGTGGTGAGCAGGTGCAGCTCGCGCAGCAGCCCGAAGTCCAGCTTGTCCTTGGCGCTGAACAGGGTCTTGCCCTCGTCGAGCACTGCCTGCGCCTTGAGCGCCTCCTCGTGCAGCGGCTTGAGGTCCTTGTTCTTCTTCGCGTCCTTCTCGAGCCGCGGCAGCGCCTTCTCGAGGGTCTGCATGTCGGCGATCACGAGCTCGGTCTCGATGACCTCGATGTCGGACGCCGGATCGACGCGGCCGTCGACGTGCACCACGTCGTCGTCCGCGAACACGCGGACCACCTGGCAGATGGCGTCGGCCTCACGGATGTTGGCGAGGAACTTGTTGCCCAGACCCGCCCCCTCGGACGCGCCCTTGACGATGCCGGCGATGTCGACGAACGACACGGTCGCGGGCAGGATGCGCTCGGAACCGAAGATCTCGGCGAGCTTGTCCAGCCGCGGATCCGGCAGCTCGACCAGGCCGACGTTGGGCTCGATCGTGGCGAACGGATAGTTCGCCGCGAGCACGTCGTTCTTGGTCAGCGCGTTGAAAAGGGTCGACTTGCCGACGTTGGGAAGGCCGACGATTCCGAGGGTAAGGCTCACGGTATAGGGATTCTACGGCGTCACACCGCGGGTGCGGAGGTCGGCCGCATCTGCGCCCGACCCACCGCGTCCCGTCACCGGTAGTAGGTACTGCTGGAGCTGACGTCGTTCGCAGCGGCCACCAGGACGATGATCATGAAGATCACGTAGAGCACCAGCAGTCCGACGAAGAGCCACAGCGCGATCTTGCCGAGCGCCTTCACCCGCTCCGAGGCGTACTGCGCGCCCATGTAGTCGCCCATCGACCACTTGGGGAAGATCGAGTGCAGATGGTTGAACGCGGCGAACGCCAGCGGCCAGAAGAAGATGATCGTGGCCACGGCCCACCCGGCGTTCGACGGCGGCAGCGGCGCCTGTCCCCCGTACTGCGGCAGCGGGCCGGCCGGGTACTGCGGCGCATTCGCGTACGGCTGCGGCGCATACCCGGGCCCGGCGGCCCACGGCTCGTTCGGTGCACCCGTCGGCGCGGCGTTGAAGTTCGGATCGGTCATTCGGTCCCCCCATGTGGTCGACGGAAACAGTCGGCACAGAACGTAACCGAAACCGACGTGTCGGTCAGTTCCCGGGCTTCCGCGCGACGGTGACCGCCCAACCGGCGTCGTCGTGCCACGGGCGCAGATCCCAGGTCGAGAACCGGTGCTCGCGCACCAGCCCGACCGCGGCGAGATCGTCGTCGAACTGGTCGACCGTGTACTCGTAGTCGGTCGCGAATCCGGCCACGAGCAGGCCCCCGGGAACGAGGTGCGCCGCCAGCCGCGCCAGCACCTGCCGCTCGGAACCCCGCGCGACGAAGATCATCACGTTGCCGGCCGCGACCACCGCGTCGAACCGCTGCCCCGGTAGATCCAGCGTCGCGAGGTCGGCCTCGTGCACCGTGAGGTCGGGATGTTCGCGGGCCGCCGCCACCAGGACGGGATCGAGGTCGACGGCCGTGACCCGATGCCCGCGGCGGGCCAGTTCGCCGCCGAGCCGGCCGGTGCCGCACCCCGCGTCCAGCACCCGGGCGCCGCGCGGCAGCAGCGCGTCGACGGCCCGCGCCTCGCCGTGCAGATCGGTCCCCTCCGCTTCGAGACGCGCGAAGCGCGCGATGTAGTCGCGGGAGTCGGCCGCGGATCGTTCCTGCTGCCATCGGGTCTCGGTGTCGGCCATGCGTTCACGATAGGTGCAGACGACGAACGGGCCGGGCGGCCACCCTCAGGTGACCGCCCGGCCCGTCACACCGAGCGCGGAACTATCTGCGCGTCTTCTCCGACGGCTCGACCGGCATCGGATCGACCAACACCGGATCGCCCTGGACGATCTCGGCCAGCTCGGCGTCGATGTCGTCGCCGCTGGCTTCGGCCCGACGCTGCTCGTCGGCGCTGAAGGTGCGCAGCGCAACCTCCTTGATGAAGAAGATCGCGGCCAGGCTGAGCAGCGAGACGATGCCCGAGATCAGGAAGATCCGTGCGGTCGCGTCACCGTAGGCGCCGCGGACGATGTCCGCGATCGGGCCCGGCAGTTCCTTGAGGTTGGACAGACCGGCAGCCGATCCGCCCGCTTGGCTCATGTCCACCCCGGCCGCCGTCAGACCCTTGATCGTCAGGTCCGAGACGTGGCTCGAGAGGACCGCACCGAGGACGGAGACGCCGGCGGCGCCACCGAGCGAGCGGAAGAACGACACCACGGAGCTGGCCGAACCCAGATCGGACGGGCTGACGGTGTTCTGCACGGCCAGCACCAGGTTCTGCATCGTCAGACCCATACCGATGCCGAGGATGAACAGGAACACCCCGAGCACACCCATGTTGGTGGCGTGGTCGATGGTCGAGAGCAGGAAGAAGCCGACCGTCATCATGATCGCGCCGCCGAGGATGAAGCCCTTCCAGCGGCCGAACTTGGTGATCAGTGCGCCCGAGACCGCCGAGGACACCATCGATCCGATGACCATGGGCAGCGTCAGCAGTCCGGCCGCCGTCGGCGAGTAGCCGCGGGCGATCTGGAAGTACTGGCCCAGGAACACCGCGCCACCGAAGAGGGCGATGCCGACCGCGACGCTCGCGAGCGTCGCCAGTGCGGTGGTGCGGTCCTTGAACAGGCGCAGCGGGATGATCGGATCCTTGGCCTTGGTCTCGGTGAAGATCGCGAGCGCCAACAGCGCCACGCCGAGTGCGACGAGACCGAAGGAGACGCCCGACGCCCAGTCGAAGTTCTTGCCCGCCAGCGTCACCCAGATCAGCAGCGTGCTGACACCGGATGCGATGAACAGGGCGCCCATGTAGTCGATGCTCACGTTCTTGCGCACGACCGGAAGGTTGAGGGTGCGCTGGATGACGAACAGCGCGATCACCGCCAGCGGGACGCCGACGAAGAAGGTCCAGCGCCAGCCCAGCCAGCTGGTGTCGACGATGAGTCCGCCGATCAGCGGGCCCGCGACGGTGGCGATCGACATGACGCCGGCCATCGGGCCCTGGTAGCGGCCACGCTCACGCGGGCTGAACATCGTCGCGATGACGATGACGACCAGCGCCTGCAAACCACCGAGACCCAGGCCCTGGACGGCGCGAGCCCCGATGAGCATCGCGACCGACTGCGACAGGCCGGCGAGGACGGAACCGACCGTGAAGATCACCAACGCCAACTGGACGAGCAGCTTCTTGCTCACCAGGTCGGAGAACTTGCCCCAGATCGGGGTGGTCGCCGTCGAGGCCAGCAGTGTGGCCGTGACAACCCAGGTGTACTGGTCCTGCGTGCCGTGCAGATCGGTGATGATCGTGGGCAGCGCATTGGAGACGATCGTCGACGACAGGAACGCGACGAACATACCGAGTAGCAGACCCACGAGCGCCTGGATGCGCTGCGGATGGGTCATCGGCGCGTCCGTCGCCTGGTCAGGCTTCCCGGTGTCCCGGGTAACGGATGTGCTCATGCAGAAACCTCGCGAATTCTTCGAGTTGCCTCGAAAACAGTTGCGTAAAAAGGAAAGTGAAGTTGGCGCGTCAGAGCGCCGCGACCTTGGCCTGCGCCGACGACCGCAGCCGTGCCAGCCCGTCCACGAGCTGGCGCACCTCGTCGTCGGTCCAGTCCGAGATCGAATCGAGCAACCACTCCGTCTGCCGTGCGCGGTGGCGTCGCAGAGCCGCGGCTCCCTCGTCGGTCAACGCGGGCAGCGTGGCCCGGCGATCGGCGGGATCGGGAACCCGAGTGAGATAACCGAGTTCCTCCGCATGGGCGATGTGCCGACTCAACGTCGACGGAGTGATCCGCATGCGGTCGGCGAGCGCATTGCACCGTCCCCCAGCGGCAGTGGCCACGTACGACAGCAGCGCCCCGAGCGGCTCGGTGAGAATCTCCCCGTCCGACTCCCGGGCGAGCGTGGCCGAGACTTCACGACCGCGCCGAACGAGATCGCGCAGGTGATCGAGGAGCACCTCCGCGGTGTCCGGTGCGACCATGGAACCCTCCCGATTAGTTGAGTATTGCAACTTTAACTCAATTGGTTGCGCCACGCAACTATCGGTGTCCAGGTGTGTGCGCTCAGTTGGTCGAGTCCGCCAGCCGGCGCAGGAGCGTCGTCAACTGGCGCACGTCGGCCGGATCCCACCGCGACAGGCGCTCGTGCCAGTCCGCGATGGCCGCGGCCCGCTGCTCGGAGAGCTGGTCCCGGCCCGCGTCGGTGAGGGCGACCAGTCGCGCGCGGGCATCCTGCGGGTCGGGCAGGCGCTCGACCAGGCCCAGCCGGACGACCGCGTCGATCTGCCGGGTGAGCGTCGACTTCTCGACTCCCAGCTCGGCCAGGAGGGCCGACATGGGTACCGCGTCGTTGTCGCGGGTGAGGATCGCCAGCAGCGGGTAGCACGCCGGATCGAGCTTGGGGTGGATCGCGCGGGCCCGCTCGCGGGACTGGATCCGGCCGCGCCGCCACAGGTCGACCAGCTGAGCCTCGAGTTCGCCGACCGGATCCGTGCTCATCGTGGGGGTCGTCCCTTTCGCTTCGATCTACGCCGGTGACGACACCGACACGCAACGCCGACAGGGTACGACCCTCGCGAGCGCGGTATCTGCGCGGCCCGAGGGCGAGACAGAACGGCGGAGGACGCGGCTACTGCACGCGTCCTCCGCCGACCGGCCGGAAGCTTCTACTCCACAGCTTCTACTCCACAGCTTTTACCCCGCAGCTTTTACTCCACGATGGGGAAGATCGACTCGCCGTCCTCGGGGGCGCCGGAGATCTGACCGCGATCGACTCGGGAATCCTCGACGATCACGCCTTCGACGACGTCCGCCTGCTTGGCGTCACCCTCGGCACCGCCCGTCGTGTCGTCGTCCACGACCTCCTCGACGAGGTCCTCGGTCAGTTCCTCGTCCGGGGTGGCAGCGACCGGCGTCTCCGGCGGTTCCACCGGCTCGACGTCCGGTTCCTCCTGCTCGAGACGCTGGTCGAGTGACTCGCCTTCGCGCTCCTCGCGCTCGGTCGTTCCGAACTTGTCGGCGCCGCTCCACCCCTCGGGCGGGTCCACGACCTCGTCTCCGTCGTCGTTGCGTACTTCGTCGGGATCGAGCCCTTCGCTGGGGCTGAGGGTGTCGCCGGGACCGTCTTCGATGCTCATGTAGGGGACATACCCCAACCGCCGAGCCTGAAACCGCCGACCGCCGTTCGGTCCGGCAGCTCGACTCCCTGCGCTCAGGGGCAGGCCGGCTTGACCATCTGCAGAATGCGATCGGCCTGCTCGTCGGTGGGCTCGGTTCCGCCGTTGGCCGCGGTCTCCTTGACCTTGGCCACCTGCTCCTCGGCGCTCGCGCCCGAGTCGATGGCCGAGCACGTGTCCTTCACCACAGTCTCGATCGACTCGTCGTCGCGGTCGCTCGCGAGATTGGGATAGAAGGTCCGGAACGACGCGACGAACGTGGCCAACTTCGCGTTGTCCCACGCGCGGTCGAGACCCGACACCGCGCTCGAAGCGCTCTGTTGCAGTCCCGACACGACACTCGACGCCGAGGACTGCACCTCCTCCCCCGGCGACGGTTCCGTAGTCGATGTGACCGCGGAGCTGATCTTCTCCTTGGTCTCCTCCGACGTGCCACCGTCGTTGTTGCACGCGGCGAGCGCGACGACGAGGGCTGATGCGGCGACAATCGTTGCAGTCGTTCTCCCCTTATTTCTGCCCATGCGCGGGATCCTACGGACGCCGCGACGGCCGGATTGCCGCCTTTACCGGCTCGTGACCGGATCGATTGCTCCAGCCGTCCGCGCGAGAAATGCGTAGATTCATCCCAGACCGTCGTCTGCGAACCGGAAGGACCCGCGCCCTGTGAGCGTCAACAAGATCGTTCCGACCTCCCCACGCGCCCGACTGCGCGACCGCGGGGAAGTCATCGGCGCCGGCGGTCTCTGGCTCGCGAAGTGGTCGCTGTGCCTCGCCGCGATCGCGCTCGGTGCCGTCGTGGTCGGCTGGATCCTCGAAAAGCTCTGGGTGGTCGTGCTCCCGGTGCTGTTGGCGATCGTCGTCTCCACGGTGCTGTGGCCGCCCACCCGCGCGCTCACCAAGCGCGGTGTGCCCCCGGCCGGCGCGGCCTCGATCACCCTCTTCGTGGCACTCGCGCTGTTCGGCGGGGTGATCGCGCTCATCGTCCCGTCCGTCGTGGACCAGGCGCCGGAGTTGGCGAACAAGGCGACCGAGGGTATCCAACAGGTGCAGGACTGGCTCAAGGGCCCGCCGATCAACCTGCAGGACGACCAGATCGACACCGCGATCCACGCCCTCACCTCCAAGCTGCAGGAGAGCGGTACCGCGATCGCCTCCGGCGTCTTCAGCGGGGTCACCACCGCCGGCTCGATGATCGTCACGCTGGGCCTGGTGCTGGTGCTCGCGTTCTTCTTCATCAAGGACGGGCCGCGCTTCGTCCCGTGGATGCACGAGGTCGGCGGCGGTCGTGCCGGACGGCACCTCGAGGCAGTTCTGACCCGGATGTGGGAGACCCTCGGCGGCTTCATCCGCACCCAGGCACTCGTGAGCCTCATCGACGCCGTCTTCATCGGTGCGGGCCTGCTGATCCTGGGGGTCCCGCTCGCCCCGGTCCTGGCGATCATCACGTTCATCGGCGGCTTCGTGCCGATCGTCGGCGCGTTCGTCGCCGGCGCGCTGGCCGTCCTGGTGGCCCTGGTCGCAAACGGGCTCACCACCGCGCTGATCGTGCTGGCGATCATCATCGCGGTCCAGCAGATCGAGGGCAACGTGCTGCAGCCGGTGCTGCAGAGCAAGAGCATGAACCTGCACGCCGTCGTCGTGCTGCTCGCCGTCACCGCGGGCAGTTCCCTGTACGGCATCGTCGGCGCGTTCCTGGCCGTCCCCGTCGCCGCCGTGGCCGCGGTCGTCATCCGATACCTGGGCGAGCAGATCGACCACCGACTCGAACAGGACGCCGTGCTGGACGCTGCCGAGAGCGGCCATACGGGCATGGCCGCCGAGGGCGGCCCGGCCGACGGGCCCGCCACCAATTCGAGGGGGCCCGCGGCCGACCGCTAACCGGCGATCATCTCCAGCGTGGACCCGGTCCGGCCGCGTACCACGTGCAGCCGGCTCGGGATCCGCTGGCGCATCTCGTCGACGTGGCTGACGATCCCGACGACCCGGCCCCCCGCCCGCAGTTCGTCGAGGACACCCATCACGAGGTCCAGGGTGTCGGCGTCGAGCGTGCCGAAACCCTCGTCGATGAACATGGTGTCGAGCACCACCCCGCCCGACTCGGCCGCCACGACGTCGGCCAGGCCGAGCGCGAGTGCGAGCGACGCGAGGAACGACTCCCCACCGGACAGGGTCTTGGCCGAGCGGACCACGCCGGTGTAGTCGTCGCGAATGTCGAGGCCCAGCCCGCCGCGGCGTCCCCGCGCCCCGGCCTCGTCGGAGTGCACGAACTCGTAGCGTCCTGCGGACATGCGACGTAGCCGCACCGACGCCGAGACCGCGACCTCCTCGAGCCGCGACGCCAGCACGTACGACCGCAGCGACATCTTGCGGGAGTTCTGACCGCGCCCCTCCACGATGTCGGCCAGTCCGGCCAGCTCGTCGTGTTCGGCCAGCACCGGTCCGAGCCGCGCCATCGTCGCCTCGAGCTGCCCGGTGAGGCGCTCGATGTTGGTGCGGCGGGTGTCCGCCTCGGCCAGCGCGGTGGCCGCCGCCTCGACCGCCGACACGGCCTCCCGGGCCAGGGACTCGGCACCACTCGGGTCGACCGGTTCGATCCCGGCCACCGCTTCGACGTCCGGATCCGCCAGCACTGCCCGCGCACCGGCGATGCGCTCACGCGCCGCGGTGAGGGCGGCGTCGATCTCTTCGATGCGAGCGGCGGACCGCACCGCCTCGAGGGCCTCGGCGAGCGACGCGAACCCGGCATCGGCTGCGGCGGTCTGCGTGCGCTCGGCCAGTTCCCGCGCGGTCGCGGCCAGGGTCGCGGCCCGATCCCGGGCGTCGAGCAGCTCGAGAGCCCGGGTCGCAAGGGCGTCGAATCGTTCGCGGCGCGCGGGCACGCCCGGATCGTCCCCGGCCGCCTCCGCCATCCGCTCGCGCATGCGACGCACCTGTTCTTCGGCAGCGTCGATACGAGTCTCCAGCACCGCTCGCTCGTTACCGACGAGCCGCGACTGTTCTTCCAATTCGGCACCGCGAGCACGGACGTCGTCGACGGCCTGCGAGAGATCGGGGACACGAGCCGCCGCGGCTCGGGTCCGGTCCACCTCGGCCGACGCGGCCGTGTAAGCGTCGCGCAGCTCCGCGGGGTCCCCGTCACCGCCCCGCTGGACCAGAAGATCCACGGCCCGCTCGAGTTCGGTGACCCGCGCGGTCTCGGCGTCCAGGCGGGCGGCCGCCTTCTGTTCGGCAGTGCGTGCGGCGTCCTCGTCGGCCTTGGTGACCGACGACTCGCCCGCCCGCGCCGGCGCAGGGTGCTCGAGCGACCCGCACACCGCGCACTTCTCGCCGTCGAGCAGTCCGGCCGCCAGCTCGGCTGCCATCCCGGCGATGCGCCGCTCACGCAGGTCCAGCAGTAGCTCGCGGGCGTCCTGGTGCCGGCCTCGGGCCGACACCACCGCGCTTTGCTGCGCGTCCAGCGTCTTACGTGTGGTCCGCCACTCCTGCGCCGCCGCCGCAGCGTCGGCGGCCCGCGCGCATGCCTCCTCGGCGGCGGGCAGGCAGGCCTGCGCCTTCTCGGCTGCGCGCAGGGCCTCCTCGGCGTCGCGCACGGCCTGCGGCCACGCGGCGCGGGCCGTCTCCAGGTCCGCGGCCCGGGCCGACAGCTCCACGCCGCGCCGACGCATGTCCTCGACTTCGCGCGCCAGCGCATCCGTCGACGCGGCCTCGGCCACGAGGGCGTCGAGCCGGACGACCTCGGCCGTCCAGTCCCGCGCCCGCGCGCGGATCGCGTCCCGGTCCGCGTCGACCTGCGGCCACGACAGCGCCGCAACCAGGTCCGACGCCTCCGGCGAGGCCCGCAGATCCTCCGCCAGCGCCCCGGCCCGGTCGGTCGCCGACTCCGCCGCACGGGCCGCGGACGCCGCATCGGCGGCGGCGCCGCCGACCACATCGGCTCGGCGGGCCCGATCGGCCTCGGCGGCCAGGCGGTCACGTTCGGGTGCACCGGCCTCGAGCTGTTCCAGCTCGGCCAGCGCGCGCGCTCGCCGGACCTGCAGGTCCCGCCTGCGCTGCGCCTCGGCGGCCGCGGCCCGCGCCCGGGCCTCGACGTCACGCACGCGGGTGAGTTCCGTCGTCGCCGACTCCACCGTCTCGACGGCCTCGTCGAGGAGTCTGCGCGACCAGCTCAGCGGGTCCCCGTCCGTGCCCACCTCGATCCCGGCCGCCGTGGACACCCGGGCCAGGAGCAGATCCACCTGCTTGCGGTGGTCCTCGACCCGGGCCGCGCTGGCCCGCCGCCGCTCGACGAACCACTGCTCCACCGACTTGAAGCGCGTGGTGTCGAACAGTTTCTCGAGCAGCTTGCCGCGATCCTCGTTGTCGGCGCGCAGGAACTTGGCGAACTCTCCCTGCGGGAGCAGGACGACCTGGAAGAACTGGTCGGCGGTCATCCCGAGCAGCCGCTCCACCTCACGCGCGATGTCGGGGATGCGCGAGAGGTTCTCCCCAGTCCCGTCGAGCCACTCGAGCGTCGCCTTGGCGTTCTCGGTGAGCGTGCCCGTGCCACGTTTCTTGGGTCGCTGGTATTCGGGATTGCGGGTGATCCGCAGCGGCCGGCCGCCGATGGTCGCCCGCAGTGTCACCGTCGGCACCGATCCCGCGGGCGCGTGGTCGGACAGGAGTCGCTTGCCGTCCTTGCGGGCACCGGGCACGGTGCCGTAGAGCGCGAACGCGACCGCGTCGAGAATCGTGGTCTTGCCGGCCCCGGTCTGACCGTGCAGCAGGAACAGGCCGTCGGCGCCCAGTTCGTCGAAGTCGACGGTCACCGTCTGGGCGAACGGCCCGAACGACGTGACCTCGAGCGTGTGCAGCCTCATGCAGACGTCACCTCGGCGAGGCCGGCGGCCGCCACGGACTCGGCCGCCGTCGCGCTGCGCAGCGCGTCCTCGAGCAGTCGGATCTCTCCGGCACTCGCCTCGCTTCGGACGTCGGACAGAAAACTCTGCGCCACTTCCAGATCGGAACGACCGTGCACCCGCTCGCGGTAGCGCAGCTCCGGATTGCCCTCGGGTCGTTGCCATTCCATGTGGACGGCATGGGGGAACCGGCCCTGCAACGCGCGCATGGCGTCGACGGGACGCAGCGCATCGGTCAGGACGGCGGACACGTAGTGCTCCTCGGCGGCCGCGAACCCGGCGTCGTGCAGCAACTCGTCCAGCGTTCCGGTGAGCTGACTCAGGCCCCGCACCACGGGCAACTCGATGCGGTCGACTGCGGCGAGCCCGGCGGCGTCGAGGTCGATCAGCCACACGGCCTTGCGATGCGACCGCTCCCCGAACGAGTACGGCAGCGGCGACCCGCTGTACCGGACGTGTTCGGCCAGGGTCTGTGGGGAATGCAGGTGCCCGAGGGCCACGTAGTCGACGCCGTCGAACGACGACGCCGACACCGTCTCGACGCCGCCGACCGAGATCGAGCGTTCGGAGCCGGTGGCCTCACCGCCGACGACGAACGCGTGCGCCAGCAGCACCGACCGCAGGCCCGGAGCGGCCGCGCGGCGCGTGTCGAGGTCCGCACGGACCCGGGCCATCGCGACGTCGAGGATGTCGGCGTGCGAGCGCGCCTCGGGTGCACCGAGTTCGGCACGGGTGATCTCGGGTTCGAGGTACGGGATCCCGTAGAACGCGACGGGGCCGTGCGCGTCGTCCAGCACGATGGGCGCATCCAGTGCGCCCACCCGCGTCAACAGGTGGAGACCGCCGGCCGCCGCGAACGAGGCGCCGGCCCCGAGCCGCACCGGGGAATCGTGGTTGCCGGACGTGGCGACGATCACCGCACCGGCCGCGCGGATGGCCTCGAACCCTCTGTTGCACACCGCCACCGCGTCCGCGCTCGGAATGGAACGGTCGTACACGTCCCCCGGGACCACCACCACGTCGACCGACTGCTCGACGACCAGGGCCGCGATCGCGTCGAGCACCCGCGCCTGATCGGCCAGGAGGTCGACCCCGTGGAAGGTGCGACCGATGTGCCAGTCGGAGGTGTGGAGGATCCTCATGGCGACTGACGGTAGAGCACTCGACCGACAGCGCCGGAGCGGACATGTCGGTGCCGTCCGGCACAGTGGAGGCAGTGACCGGGACGTCCGCCGGCCGGACTCGGCACCCCACCCCGGGCAAGTCGGGCAGATCGGTCGATTCTCGGCGAATTCTCGGTCTCGGACGGTCCCGCCAACGAAGCAAGCCGACCGTCAGCGACTACTGTCGAGGTGTGTCCGCAACCCCACGTGCTCGTTCCGGGGTGCCGCTCGACCTCCGATCGGCCCTCCCCACCGTTCCCGGCATACCCGCTTGGGGGGCTGTCGCCGTCGCCGCTGGGTTGACCTTCGTCGGCTTCGCGTTCGCCGCCGCGTCGGGGAGCGAACTCACCTCCGTCTTCTCGGCGCTCTACTTCCTCGGGTGTCTGCTGGCGGTGCTCGCCGTGCGGCACCGTGGACTGTTCACCGCCGTCGTCCAACCGCCGCTGGTGCTGTTCGTCGCGGTGCCGATCGCTCAGCAGCTGCTGGCGGACAATCCCGGTACCGGCCTCAAGGACCTCGCCCTCAACGTGGCGTATCCGCTGGTCAATCGGTTTCCGTTGATGCTCGCGGCGACCGTCGTGGTGGCGTTGGTCGCGGGTGCGCGCGTGTTCCTGACGCAGCAGGGCCAGGCCGCTCCGACGCGGTCGCGGCCGCGCCGGTCCGACGCGCGCCCCACACGCACACCGGCGGCCGCCGAGCGGCGCGGACGCTCGGGACGGGCAGCGCAGTCGCGGGCGTCGCGGGCCACCCACGAGCAGGCCGAACCGGTGTCGACACACGCGCCCCGCGGGTACCGCGACTCGGCGCCGCGGGAGCCGATCCGTCACGACGCGCCGTATCGCGAGCCCGTCCGCCGGGAGCCGGTCCGCCGCGAACCGCCGCGCCGCGAGCCCGTGTACGGCGAACCCATCGCCCGCGACCGCCAGCCGATTCCGCGCGACCCCATCCCGGTGCGCACCCGCCCGCCGGCACCGGCCGCACCTTCCGCGGAGGTACCGCCGCACCCCGTCCCGCGCGTGCGCTACCGCGACCGCCGCGAGCCGCCCGTCGACCGGTAGGCCCGCCACCGACATCAGACCGACGAGAGCGCCCCGGAATCCGATACGGACTCCGGGGCGCTCTCGTCTGTTCGACCGTCAGGCGCGGGCGGCGCGCAGTTCCCTCGGCAGCGCGAAGACGAGCGTCTCGTTGGCGGTGGTCACCGACTGGACCTCCCCGAAACCGTGCTCGGCGAGCAGGTCGATCACCCCCCGCACCAGGATCTCGGGCACCGAGGCACCGGACGTGATGCCGACGGTCCGTACGCCCTCGAGCCACGCGACGTCGACCTCGCGGGCGTAGTCGACCAGGTGCGCGGCCCGCGCGCCGGCGCCCAGCGCGACCTCGACGAGCCGCACCGAGTTGGACGAGTTCCGCGAGCCCACCACGATCACCAGGTCGCACTCGGGCGCCATCGCCTTCACCGCCACCTGACGGTTCTGGGTGGCGTAGCAGATGTCGTCGCTCGGCGGATCCTCGAGCTGCGGGAACTTCTGCCGCAGCCGCTGGACGGTCTCCATGGTCTCGTCCACGGACAGCGTCGTCTGCGACAGCCAGACCACCTTCGCACCGTCCCGCACGGTGATGTGCTCGACGGCCTCCGGACCGTCCACCAGCTGGACGTGGTCGGGAGCCTCCCCTGCGGTGCCCTCGACCTCCTCGTGGCCCTCGTGCCCGATGAGCAGGATGTCGTAGTCGTCCCGCGCGAACCGCTTGGCCTCCTGATGGACCTTGGTCACGAGCGGGCAGGTGGCGTCGATCGTGTGCAGGTTCCGCTCGGCGGCCGCGGCGTGGACGGCCGGAGCGACACCGTGCGCCGAGAACACCAGCACCGAGCCGCCGGGCACCTCGTCGGTCTCGTCGACGAAGACCACCCCACGGTCGGCGAGGGTGTCGACGACGTGGCGGTTGTGCACGATCTCCTTGCGCACGTAGATC
Source organism: Rhodococcus sp. SGAir0479 (assembly GCF_005484805.1). Lineage (NCBI taxonomy): Bacteria > Bacillati > Actinomycetota > Actinomycetes > Mycobacteriales > Nocardiaceae > Rhodococcus > Rhodococcus sp. SGAir0479. The sequence continues at coordinate 522,362 of NZ_CP039432.1, read as the reverse complement.
GGCGCACCGTGCTTCTCGAGCGCCTTCTCGACCGTCTCGACCGCACGATCGACGCCGGCGCAGTAGCCGCGCGGCTCGGCCAGGAGGACGCGCTTGCCGCCGCCGGACGCGTCGGTGCCGGCGGATCGGGCGATACCCAGATTGAGAGGAACTGCCGAAGACATGCCTCCAGCGTACGGGGCACGCCCGGAACTGCCCGCCGTGTGCACGCCACGGCGGGTGCCGCCGGGACTCGTCGGCTACCAAATAGCGCGATCGTCAGGCAGGCTGTTGGGCATGATCCGTCCCCCGTTCATCGCGCGTGTGGCCGCCGGAGTGGCGATCACGGCGTACGAAGAGGCGTTGAAACTGCCGTCCACCGCCGTGACGCTGCCGATGACGGCGATCAGTCAGGTCCTGCAGACGACGATGCGGGTCCAGCAGTCGGTGACGGCACTCGCCATCAAGGGTGACCAGGCCTTCTGTTTCCTGCATCGGTCCGAGGAGGAGCCGTCGTGGGCGGTGTTCGACGAGGACCGCGCCGACGGTGACGTGGACGTCGAGGCGCCGCGGGGGGACCCGGCCCCGGGCAGTGACCGTTCGGCGTCACCCGGCCGCTTCGCGCTGTACTCGATGACCCCCACCGAGGTCGCGGACGCGTCCGGTGACGGCACGCCCACCGATGCCGAGCCAGAGTCGACGGGGTCGGCGGGCTCGGCGGCCGGCGCGGCGCTCCCGCCGATCGCCGAGGAACTCGACTACCCGGCGCTGACGCTCGCGCAGCTGCGCACGCGACTGCCGTCGCTGTCGGTGGAGGACCTCACCGCGCTGCTCGAGTACGAGGAGCGCACGACGTCCCGGGCACCGTTCCGGACCATGCTCGCGAACCGCATCACCTCCGCCCGAGCCAAGTGACGTCCGCCCGCCCCGCTTCCAGCGGCCCGTCCCCCAGCACGCCCGAGCAGCCCTGGCCGGTGCGAACGGTCTCGGCCAAGGTCGCCCAGTGGATCGATCGCCTCGGGAGTGTGTGGGTCGAGGGGCAGATCACCCAGATCAACGCGCGGCCGGGGACGCGCACCGCGTTCCTGGTCCTGCGCGATCCGTCGGTCGACATGTCGCTGTCGGTGACGTGTTCGCCGCAGCTGCTCCGCGACGCACCGGTCCCGCTCACCGAGGGCAGCCGCGTCGTGATGTTCGGCAAGCTGTCGTTCTACACCGGTCGGGGCACGGTCTCGCTGCGGGTGACGGAGATCCGGGCCGTCGGGATCGGCGAGCTGCTGGCCCGCATCGAGCGGCTGCGCGCACTCCTCGCCGCCGAGGGGCTGTTCGATCCGCGCCTCAAGCGGCCGTTGCCGTTCCTGCCCCGCACCATCGGTTTGGTGACCGCCCGCGCGAGCGCCGCCGAGCGGGACGTACTCACGGTGGCGCAGCGGCGGTGGCCGGCCGTGCGTTTCGAGGTGCGTCACGCCACCGTCCAGGGCCCCACCGCCGTGCCGCAGCTCATCGCCGCGGTCGAGGAGTTGGACGCCCACCCCGGCGTCGACGTCATCATCCTGGCTCGCGGCGGCGGCAGCGTCGAGGATCTGCTGCCGTTCTCCGACGAGACGCTGTGCCGGGCGATCGTCGCCTGCACCACCCCCGTCGTCAGCGCGATCGGCCACGAACCCGACAGCCCCCTGAGCGATCACGTCGCGGACCTGCGGGCCGCCACCCCCACCGACGCCGCCAAGCGGGTGGTGCCCGACGCCGTCGCCGAACAGGCACTGGTCTCCGAGCTGCGCGGGCGCAGCGCCGCCGCGCTGCGGAACTGGGTGGAGCGCGAGGCCCACCGCCTCGATCAGCTGCGCAGCCGACCGGTGCTGGCGGACCCGCGGCAGGCGATCGACCGTCGAGCGGAGGAGGTGGCACGCCTGCGCGACGCCGCCCGCCGCGACGTCCACCGCGCGATCGCGTCCGAGTCGACCACCGTGGAACATCTGCGCGCGCGGCTGACGACGCTCGGGCCCGCCGCCACGCTCGCCCGCGGGTACGCCGTCGTGCAGAAGGTGCTCGGCGACACCGAGCCGGAGGTGCTGCGGTCCGTCGACGACGCACCGCCCGGCACACAGATACGGGTCAGGTTGGCCGACGGCGCGGTCCGCGCCGCCGTGATGGGAAGAGAGTCATGAGCAACGCAGATGTCGCCGAACTCGGATACGAGGCGGCGCGGGACGAACTGGTCGACGTGGTGAAGACCCTCGAGCAGGGTGGTCTGGACCTCGATGCGTCGCTCGCGCTGTGGGAGCGCGGCGAGGCCCTGGCGAAGCGCTGCGAGGAGCATCTCGCGGGCGCACGCCGCCGCGTCGAGCAGGCACTCGCCCACGCCGACGAGGACTCCGACTGACGGCCACATTCGTTTTCCGTCTCCACCCATCCGCTCGTCGTGTCACTCCGAATCCCTTCGGACGATGCGGCCGCAGCGCGCCGCCGGGACGGGAGGCGAGGACATGTGCAGGTACATGCCGGTGGACGCACCGAGAGGCCTCGGGTCATGAGCGGGCAGTCGGGCAACCACCCGCGCCCGGGCGGCGGGTCGGGGCGAGACGGTGTCGGGTTTCTGGAACTGTTCCTGGAGGCCAACCGGCTGGCCGAGCGGACCGCGCCCGGCCCCTCCGCGTCTCCTGCGTCGGCGTCTCCCGGTTCCGGGGTGGCGGAGCGCGACCCCGACCGGCGGCCGTCGTGACGGCGGAAGGCGCGGCGGCGTGAGGTCGGTGACCGGTCCCGTCCGGTCGGTGGTCGTGGTGGGAGCGGGCCTGGCCGGGCTCGCCGCGGCACTCCACCTCACCGGGGCCGGCAAACACGTCACCGTGCTCGAGCGGGAGTCGACGGTCGGTGGCCGGGTCGGCACGTACCCGGTCCGCGACGCCGCCGGGCGCCGGTTGTACGACATCGACAACGGTGCCAGCGTGCTCACCATGCCGACGCTGATCGCCGACGCCCTCGCCGCGGTCGGCGAGTCGTTCGACTCCACCGAACCTGCGCTCGCGCTGACGAAGCTCGCGCCGAGCTACCACGCCCGCTTTGCCGACGGCACCGCGCTCGACGTGTTCTCCGACCCGGCCGCGATGTCCGCGGAGATCGAAAGGGTGTGCGGCCCGGCCGAATCCCGCGGTTATCTCGCACTTCGGCGGTGGCTGGCGTCGATATTCGACACCGAGTTCGACCGGTTCATCGATTCCAATTTCGACTCCCCGCTCGATCTGGTGGCCACCCGTGCGGCCCGCGCCGACACGATGAAGCTGCTCCGGCTCGGCGGTTTCGGCCGCCTCGGCCCGCGGGTGGCGTCCTTCGTCGGCGACGACCGGCTGCGGCGGATCTTCACGTTCCAGGCGCTCTACGCCGGGATGTCGCCGGACAAGGCGCTCGGCGTGTACGGCGCCATCGCCCACATGGACACCTCGCTGGGGGTCTACTTCCCGACGGGCGGGATGTCCGCGATCGCCGCGGCGATGTCGGACGCCCTCACGCGCCACGGCGGGTCCGTACACACCGGTGCGGACGTCTCCGCCATCGACGTCGACGACGGGCGCGCCACCGGCGTCCGCACGGCGGACGGCCGGTACTTCCCGTGCGACGCAGTCGTCCTCACCGCCGATCTCCCGGTGGTGGACCGGCTGCTGGACCACGCCGGCGTCACTGCGAAGGGGCGCAAGCTGGGCTACTCGCGGGTGTCGCCGTCGGCCGTCGTGTTCCACGGCACGGTCCCCACCGCGGTCACGCAGGCGTGGCCGGCCCGGGCGCACCACACGATCGATTTCGGCGCCGAGTGGTCCGAGACGTTCGCCCGGATCACCGCACCCCGCGGGCGGGGCCGGCTGATGGCCGACCCGTCCCTGCTCGTCACCCGTCCGGCCGTCACCGACCCCGGCCTGCACGTGGTGCGCGACGGCGTACGCAGTGAACCGATCTCCGTCCTCGCGCCGTGTCCCAATCTCGTCAGCGCACCCCTGGACTGGGACCGGCTCGGCGTCCCGTACATGCGTGAGCTCCAGCAGGTGCTCGAGCAGCGGGGCTACCGGGAGTTGGCCGCGTCGATGGTGGTGGACCACCTCGACACCCCGAACACCTGGCGCGACAAAGGCATGCTCGCCGGCAGCCCGTTCTCGTCGGCGCACGTGTTCCGGCAGACCGGCCCGTTCCGACGCCCCAATCTGGTGCGCGGGCTCGCCAACGTCGTGCTGGCCGGCTCCGGGACCACCCCGGGCGTCGGGGTGCCGACGGTTCTCGTGTCGGGGCGGCTGGCCGCCGAACGCATCGTCGACCGCGACCTCGCGAGCTCCCGGCGTCCGGAGCCCACCCGAGAGGACGTGCGGCATGGGTGAACTCGACGGCATCGACCCGGCACTGCATCCCGCGTACCGGCTGTGCCGCGCACTCAACGCGGAGCACGGCAAGACGTACTTCCTCGCGACGCGGCTGCTCCCGGTCGCCAGACGTGCCGGCGTGCATGCGCTCTACGGCTTCGCGCGGATGGTCGACGACGTCGTCGACGTCGCCGCCGCCGACGACGACGACGGTCCGATCGGCAGCCGGCTGGACGCCCTCGAGGATCGTCTGCGCGCCGCGCTCGGCGGCGGCCCGACCGGGCACAGCGAGTCCGACCTGGTGCTCGCCGCCCTCGCCGACGCCACCGCGCGCTACGACATCCCGCACGAGTACTTCTACGCGTTCCTGCACTCCATGCGGATGGACGTGCCCGGTTCCCCGGTGTTCCGCTCGCGGTACCGGACGATGCCGGAGCTGGCGGAGTACATGTACGGCTCCGCGGCCGTGATCGGTCTGCAGATGCTTCCCATCCTCGGCACCACGTGTGCGATCGACGAGGCCGTCGGGCCCGCGTCGGCGCTCGGTGAGGCGTTCCAGCTGACCAACTTCATCCGCGACATGGGCGAGGATCTGGGCCGCGACCGGATCTATCTGCCGACGGACGAACTCGCGGCGTTCGGAGTGGACGAGGAACTGTTGCGGAACTGCCGCGCCACCGGCCGGGTCGATCCGCGGCTGCGGCGGGCCCTCGCCCATCTGATTGCGCACACCCGGGCGGTGTACCGCACTGCCGAGCCCGGCATCGACCTGCTCGACCCGGCCGTGCGGTCGGCGATGCGCACCGCCTCGGTGCTGTACGCCGACATTCTGCGCGAGGTCGAGGACAGCGACTACCGGGTGCTCGAGCGGCGAGCCCGCGTGTCGCGGCGGCGGCGCGTCGCGGTGGCGGCTCCGCGGCTCGCGACGGCCGGGTGGTCGTCACTGCGGGCTCGGCGCCACCCGGCGAGCCGGCCACCGCTGCCCGTCACCGACTGAACACCTCCACCCGCGACCGATCGGAGCGAGAAACGACATGGAACACGTAGTGCTGCTCGACGACGCGGGCCACGCCGTCGGAACGGAGCCGAAGGCGACCGTGCACACGCACGAGACCCCGCTGCACCTCGCGTTCTCGACGTACGTCTTCGACCCGTTCGGCAGGCTGCTGGTCACCCGGCGCGCGCTGCACAAGCCGACGTGGCCGGGCGTGTGGACCAACAGCTGCTGCGGGCACCCCGCGCCGGGCGAACCGCTGCATCTGGCGGTCCGGCGGCGGCTGCGGCAGGAACTCGGGATCGACGCGGCCGCGGTCGACGTCGTCCTCCCGGACTTCCGCTACCGCGCCACTATGGACACCGGGATCGTCGAGAACGAGATCTGTCCGGTCTTCCGGGTCCTCTACGACGGGCCGGAACCGGACCCGGATCCCGCCGAGGTGGACGGCACGGTGTGGGCCGAGTGGGAAGGCTTCGCGGGTAGCGTCGCGGCCGGCAGCCGCGCGGTGTCGCCGTGGTGCCGGGACCAGGTTCTGCGGCTGCGCGAACTCGGACCCGACCCCGGGAGCTGGCGGGTCGCACCGGCCACCGCGCTGCCGCCGGCGGGGCGGGGCGCCGGTCCCGAGCTCGGCACGCAGCGCTACTGAGCGGAGGCTGCGCTCATCGGAGGCCGTCCTGATCGGGGGCGTTGATCGAGTGCCGAACTCACCCTTGGCCGTTCACGGGTCTTGCCGTCGCCGGGGGGATGCCGATCTCGTCGATGCCGTGACCGCTGCAGGCAAGCTTGGTGGCACGGGCGTGCTCGATTCGGGACACGAGAAACCACCGGATGTCGCTGCGTAGGCGGCACCACCCGATCAGGTACCACTGCCCGTTCGTGGAGGCGAACAGCACCGGTTCGACGTCCCGGGTGGTCGTGTCGCCGTCACGCGCGGTGTAGCGGATACGCACCACCCGTTGCTCGGCCATCGCTTCCTCCAGCGCGGATTTGATCGCGCGCGGAGCGGGCGGTGCGTCGACCCAGACGCGACCGGCGAGCTCGTCGGCCTTCGCCCGGGTCGGTGGATCCAGTACGTCCATGATCTTCCGAACCCCCGCCAGGGCGAGATCGGCGTAGGGCGCGTCCGGCGCGGCAGAGACCGCGGCGAGCAGCGCCACTGCCTGCACCGGGGTCAGGCTGACCGGCGGCAGAGTGCCTCGGGCGACCAACCCGTAGCCACCGCCGGGGCCCGGGCGAGACCAGATCGGCGCGCCACTGTTCTCGAGTGCGGTGAGGTCTCGCTTGACCGTCCGCACGGACACGCCGAACTCTCGCGCCAGGCGCTCGGCAGTGCATCCACGCGGTCCACTGCGTCGCAACATCTCGGACAGCGCGTGCAGCCGCTCCGCCCTCTTCATGTCCCACCCCGCCTCATGTCCCACCGCGCCGGAAAATCATGCCGAAAATGGTGACATACCGTTGTCCGCGACGTGCGGGAGCATCGTGGTGTGACGAACAATGTGAGTAGCCCGACCATCCTCCTGATCGCCGGCCATTGGCTGGGGGCCTGGGCATGGGACGAGGTGCTGGAACACCTGACCGCTGCCGGCCACCAGGCCGTCCCGATGACACTTCCGGGCCTCGACGAGCGGGATCCCGAGCGGGCGTCCAGGACGCTCGACGACCAGGCGAGGGCGATCGAGCAAACCATGACCGAGGCCGGAGCTTCCGAGGACCGGCCGGTGGTCGTCGTGGCGCACAGCGGGGCCAACGCGCCGGTGAGCCTGGTACTCGATCGGCATCCCGAACTCGTCCGCCGCGTGGTGTGGGTCGACAGTGGGCCCGTGGCGCCCGGCAGTGCCTTCGCCCCGGACGCGCCCGAGGATCTGGTCGAATCTCCCCTACCGCCCTTCGACGCGCTCGGGCAGCAGGCCAGCCTCGAGGGCCTGAGCACCGAGGCTCTCGAGCGCTTTCGAGCCAGGGCTGTTCCGGAACCAGGGCCCGTGCTACGTCAGCAGGTCAAGCTCACCAACGATGCGCGTCGGGCGGTCCCGACCACCCTCGTGTGCTGTTCGATCCCGAGCGCACAGATAGTGGAGTTGGCCGACGCGGGTCATCCGATGTTCGCCGAGGTCTCGACACTCGAGCGTGTGGACCTCGTCGACCTGCCCACCGGGCACTGGCCCATGTGGAGCCGACCCGGCGATCTCGCACAGGTCCTCGCCGCGGCCGCGACCACCCCGGTGAACTGACCCTTCGGAGGCCGCCGGCGCCTGCCGGGTCAGCGTTGCAGCGGCTCGACGGCGCCGACGGCGGCCGCGAGCTTGGTGAACTCGTTCTGCGGCGCCGGCCCGGTGAGCAGGATGCGGGTGTCGCCGAAGTCGCTGACCCAGATGGCCTCGACGCCCTCGCCGCCGAAGACGTCCCACGTGCGGTTGCCCACCTGCTCGGTGCCCGTCGCGTAGCGAGGCTCGCCCGCCACGAACGGTACGAGCGTCTCCTCGGTGGCGTTGCTCTGCGTCAGCTGGATGTAGCGACCGGCCTCGGTGATGAAACCGATGTTGCTCGAGTCCCCGCCGCCGTCGCCGGTGACGATGCTGCGGCTGCCCGAGTTGGGCGTCCAGCCTTCCGGAATTTCCGGCTTGCGGATCGGGAACCCGAGCTCACGGGAGTCGTACTTGAAAGCTGCATCGGCGTCGAAGCTGGGGATCGGGCCGGCCTTGGGGCCGCCCGGACTGAACGAGCACTGGCTCGCGATCCCCGCGATGATCAGACACGCCACCACCAGCGGGATCAGCGACCACGCCATGTCTTGGCCGTTCTGGAGGATGCGGGGCTTCTTGTCGGGCACGTCGTCCAGTATTCCTGTTCCGCCGCGAGGGTGGCCCAGCAGCCCGGTCTTCGTGGGCGTTCTGAAAGAATCGGACTCGAGATTCGTCCACCGGATCGACGGTTCGACCGCACCGCGGTCGACCGCTCCCAGTGTCGGCCGTTACATCGCGCCGACCGTGACAGCAGCAGGAGGCACTGCCCATGACGGCCAGCACTTCATCGAGTCGCCGCGAGGCCCCGGACCGTAACCTCGCTCTCGAGCTGGTGCGAGTCACCGAGGCCGCCGCCATGGCTGCCGGCCGCTGGGTCGGGCGCGGTGACAAGGAGGGTGGCGACGGTGCCGCCGTCGACGCCATGCGCCACATGGTCAGCTCGGTCTCCATGCAGGGTGTCGTCGTCATCGGTGAGGGCGAGAAGGACGAGGCCCCGATGCTCTACAACGGCGAGGAGGTGGGCAACGGCGACGGCCCGCTGTGCGACGTCGCGGTCGACCCGATCGACGGCACGACGCTGATGAGCAAGGGCGCGCCGGGTTCGATCGCCGTGCTGGCGGTCGCCGAGCGCGGCGCGATGTTCGACCCGTCGGCGGTGTTCTACATGGACAAGATCGCCGTGGGCCCCGAGGCGGCCGACGTCATCGACCTGTCCGCCGGTGTCGCCGAGAACATCCGTCGGGTCGCGAAGGCCAAGAACCGCGCGGTCTCCGACACGACCGTGACGATCCTGGACCGTCCGCGCCACGCCGACATCATCCGCGAGATCCGCGAGACGGGTGCCCGTATCCGCCTGATCTCCGACGGCGACGTCGCCGGCGCGATCGCGACGGCCCGCCCCGAGTCCGGTGTCGACATGCTGCTGGGTATCGGCGGCACTCCTGAGGGCATCATCGCCGCGGCCGCTCTGCGGTGCATGGGCGGCGCGCTGCAGGGCAAGCTGGCGCCGAAGGACGAGGCCGAGCGCCAGAAGGCCCTCGACGCCGGCCACGACCTGGACCGCGTCCTGCGGACCGAGGAACTGGTCACCGGCGAGAACATCTTCTTCTGCGCCACCGGTGTCACCGACGGTGACCTGCTCAACGGCGTGCGCTACTACGGCGGCGGCGCGACGACGCAGTCGATCGTCATGCGCAGCAAGTCCGGCACCGTCCGCATGATCGAGGCGTACCACCGCCTCGAGAAGCTGCACGAGTTCTCGTCGATCAACTTCGACGGCGTCGAGGGCGCGCAGCCTCCGCTGCCCTGACAGGCGCTTCGTGCCTGTGCGCACTTCCGGTGGCTGCCGCTACCGAAAGTGCGCACAGGCGGCGCAGCCGCCTCGGTGGCAAGCTGGATCCATGAGCGACAGCAGCGATCCCCAGTTCCGTATCGAACACGACACGATGGGCGAGGTCCGGGTCCCGGTCGACGCGCTGTGGCGCGCACAGACCCAGCGCGCCGTCGAGAACTTCCCGATCTCCGGCCGTGGCCTCGAACGCGCACAGATCCGCGCGATGGGCCTCCTCAAAGCCGCGTGCGCACAGGTCAACAAGGATCTGGGGCTGCTCGCGCCGGACAAAGCCGACGCAATCATCGCCGCCGCGAACGAGATCGCGGACGGCCGCCACGACGACCAGTTCCCGATCGACGTGTTCCAGACCGGATCGGGCACCAGCTCCAACATGAACGCCAACGAGGTGATCGCGAGCCTCGCCGCAAGAGCCGGGGTGACGGTGCACCCCAACGACGACGTCAACATGTCGCAGTCGTCCAACGACACGTTCCCCACCGCCACCCACGTCGCGGCGACGGAAGCCGCCGTGAAGGATCTGGTGCCGGCCCTCGACCACCTGCGACTTGCCCTGTTCGACAAGGCCGCTCAGTGGCGCACGGTGGTCAAGTCGGGCCGCACCCACCTGATGGACGCCGTCCCGGTGACCCTGGGCCAGGAGTTCGGCGGCTACGCGCGCCAGATCGAGGCGGGCATGGAACGAGTGCTCGCGACGCTGCCCCGGCTGGGTGAGCTGCCGATCGGCGGCACCGCGGTGGGTACCGGACTCAACGCTCCCGACGACTTCGGTCCGCGCGTGGTCGCCGAGCTCGTCCGGACCACCGATCTCGACGCCCTCACCCCGGCCCGCAACCACTTCGAGGCCCAGGCTGCCCGGGACGGTCTGGTGGAGGCGTCCGGCGCGCTGCGGACGGTCGCGGTGTCGCTGACGAAGATCGCCAACGACATCCGGTGGATGGGGTCGGGACCGCTGACCGGTCTCGCCGAGATTCGCCTGCCGGACCTGCAGCCGGGCAGCTCCATCATGCCGGGGAAGGTCAATCCTGTTCTCCCCGAGGCGGTCACGCAGGTCGCAGCCCAGGTCGTCGGCAACGACGCGACCGTCGCGTGGGGTGGCGCCGCGGGCGCATTCGAACTCAACGTCTACATCCCGGTGATGGCGCGCAACCTCCTCGAGTCGTTCCGCCTGCTGGCCAACGTCTCCCGGCTCTTCGCCGACCGGTGCATCGCGGGACTCGAGGCCGACGAGGACCGCCTGCGCACGCTCGCGGAGTCGTCGCCGTCGATCGTCACGCCGCTGAACTCCGCCATCGGGTACGAGGAGGCCGCGGCCGTCGCGAAGCAGGCGTTGAAGGAGAAGAAGACGATTCGCCAGACGGTGATCGATCGCGGCCTGATCGGAGACGGGCTCTCCGAGGACGAACTGGACCGGCGTCTGGACGTGCTGGCGATGACGCAGGTCGAGCGGGACGACTGACAGGCGACACTTCGACCGGGAGGACACCATGGCTGCAGGATCCGACGGGCGGGTCGACTCCGTCCGGGTGGTGGAGGAGTTCTTCGCCGCGCTCACCGACATGGACGTCGAGCGGGCGGCCGCGCACCTGGCATCCGACGTCGTCTGGCAGAACACCGGTCTGCCCACGGTGCGGGGCCGGGCGAAGGTGGTGCGCGCGCTGCGGTTCGCGAACCGTCCGGGTTGCCGTTTCGACGCGGTGATGCACCACGTGGTGGGCGACGGCGACGCGGTCCTCACCGAACGCACCGACACCCTGTACGTCGGGCCCGTGCGATCCACGTTCTGGGTGTGCGGGACGTTCGAGATGCGCGGCGGCCGGATCGCGGTCTGGCGGGACCGGTACAGCTGGGGCAACGTCGCCGCGGGCACGGTCACAGCCACCGCCCGCGGACTCCGGGAGCGAGTGCGCCGCGGGTAGGCTGCCCTCGTGCGGTACCGGCGAGATGTGCCGCTGACTCCCACAGGAAGCCGACGGCGATGACCGAGCACGAGAACACCTCCCCCGCATTCCAGGCCGGACTCGACGTCCGCACCGAGGTGATGGGTGCGGACTTCGTCGAACGGGCCTTCGAACGCACCCGCGGCACGGACTCCGAGGACATCCAGGAGTTCGTCACCGAGCACGTGTGGGGGTCGGTGTGGACGCGTCCGGGCCTCGACCGCCGCAGCCGCAGTCTGCTCAACCTCGGCATGCTGATCGCCCTGCGTGCCGAGAACGAACTGCGCGGTCACGTGCGCGGGGCACTGCGCAACGGGCTCACGCGCACCGAGATCGTCGAGGCCGTCATCCACGCGGGCGCCTACTGCGGCGCCCCGGCCGGGCTCGCGGCGATGCGCGTCGTACAGGAGGTTCTGGAAGCTGAGCTGGGCCCGCGCACGGCCGACTGACCGGGCCCTCGGCGCCCGCCGAGGGTGAAAAACCGGATGAACCGAGAATTTCACCCCCGTTCGAATTGCCGACTGCGGCTCGGGGGTTTAGCGTCACAGGCGCTGCTTCTCCTCTGTCGCAGCACACGAGCGCTCGCCCTACCCCGACGCGGGCGAGCGCTCAGCCGTCGGGCGGTGGTTTCGGTCACGCCGGTTGAAGCCACCGCCCGGCACTCCTCCCCTCGGAGGCCGGGCGGCGGCCGTCACCACGCTGTTCCCACCGTCCGACGGCGCTCGTTCAGGCGTTGGGCCCGAACTCTTCGAGCATCTCGGTCACGAGCGCGGCGATGGGTGAGCGTTCGCTTCGGGTCAACGTGATGTGCGCGAACAGCGGATGTCCCTTGAGCTTCTCGATGACCGCGGCGACGCCGTCGTGCCGGCCCACCCGCAGGTTGTCCCGCTGCGCGACGTCGTGGGTGAGCACCACCCGCGACCCGGTGCCCAGCCGTGACAGCACGGTGAGCAGGACGTTGCGTTCGAGGGACTGCGCCTCGTCGACGATCACGAACGAGTCGTGCAGCGACCGGCCGCGAATGTGCGTGAGCGGCAACACCTCCAGCATGCCCCGGCTCATCACCTCGTCCATCACCTCGGGACTGGCGAGCCCGTCGAGGGTGTCGAAGACGGCCTGCGCCCACGGCCCCATCTTCTCGCTCTCGCTGCCGGGCAGGTATCCCAGCTCCTGACCGCCCACCGCGTACAGCGGCCGGAAGACGACGACCTTGCGGTGGCTGCGCCGCTCGAGCACCGCCTCCAGGCCGGCGGTCAACGCCAGGGCGGACTTGCCGGTACCGGCCTTGCCGCCGAGCGAGACGATCCCGACGCTCTCGTCGAGCAGCAGGTCCAACGCCACCCGCTGCTCGGCGGACCGGCCGTGCAGACCGAACGCCTCCCGCTCGCCGCGCACCAACTGGACCCGTTTGTCCGGGGTGACGCGGCCCAGCGCGCTGGACGACTCACCGAGCAGCCGAAGACCGGTGTGACACGGCAGATCCCGCGCCTCGTCGAGGTCGACGGAGCCGTCCGTGAAGAGCTGGTCGATCACCGACGACGCGACGTCGAGCTCGGTCATGCCGGTCCAGCCGGACGGCACGATGTCGTGCGCCCGGAACTCGTCGGCGGGCAGGCCCACCGCGCCGGCCTTCACTCGCAGCGGGATGTCCTTGCTGACGAGCACCACGTCCCGGCCCTCGGCGGCGAGGTTGAGCGCGCACGCCAGGATCCTGGAATCGTTGCTGCCCGTGCGGAACCCGACGGGGAGTACGGACGGATCGGTGTGGTTGAGCTCCACTCGGAGAGTGCCGTTCTCGGAGCCGATCGGAACCGGCCGGTCGAGGCGACCGAACTCGAGACGGAGGTCGTCGAGCATCCGCAGTGCTTCGCGGGCGAACCATCCCAGCTCGTGATGGTGTCGTTTGTCCTCGAGTTCGCTGATGACGACGAGCGGCAGGACCACCTCGTGTTCGGCGAAGCGGGTGACGGCCCACGGATCCGAGAGCAGGACCGAGGTGTCGAGGACATAGGTGCGGACGGAGCTGATTGCGGTCACGTGAGGCTCCTCGTGTCTGTGCGGCACCCGCACGAACGTCTTCGCTGGACCGGTCCGAACCCGATGTGTCAATCGACACGAGGGCCGGGTGCCGGCCCTCTCGCACTGAACAGATCAGCCACGATCAGGACCTCCCGTACAGTCAGCTTCCCCTGCTGCCTGTTACCCGGCGACGCTACGCCTGCGGAACGTTCCCGCAGCGCACGCGCCCGGCGTGTCGAGCGAACGCCCCGTGAACGGCCCGTGCGCCGACGGGGCCGCGCGCCACTGCCAGACTGGGGCGGTGACCGCCCGATGACCGTCTTCCGCCCCGTCACCCCGGACGCACTCGTAGCACTGGTCGCCGACCGCGCAGCTGCCGAGCCCGGCGTCCGGGTGGTCGCGGTGTCGGGCGCCGACGCGACGGCACCGGAGGAGTTCGCCGAGCGGGTCGCGGCGTACCTGCGTCTGTCCGGCCGGCCCGCCGCGGTGGTGTCGCTGCACGACTACGTGCGGCCCGCCTCGCTCCGGCTCGAGCACGGCCACCGCGACGAGCACAGCTACCGGACCGGCTGGTTCGACTACCCCGCGCTGCAGCGGGAAGTCGTGACGGCGCTGCGTGAGCGAGGCCAGTGGCTACCGCGGCTGTGGGACGAGTCCGCCGACCGCTCGGCGCGGGCCGCGGTCGTCGACGCGGATCCCGCGCAGGTGGTGCTCGTCGCCGGCCCGATGCTGCACGGCCGTGCGCCGGCCCTCGACGTCCTCGTCCGGCTGACGCTCTCCCGCGGCGCCCTCGAACGCCGCACGCCACCCGCCGATCGGTGGACGATCGAGCCACTCCTCGCGTACGACGCCGACAGCGCGGGCGCCGCGGACCCCGCCGCCATCGTGGTCCGTTACGACCACCCCGATCGCCCCGCCGTGTCGGACGACGCCTCGCACTGAGACGCCGACGGCCCGCACCCTGGAGGGCGCGGGCCGTCGTGGACCGGGAGATCAGGCCTTGGGCAGCAGACCCCAGTTCTCCAGGCCGTCGTAGAGCGGGAAGTCCTGCGCCAGCTTGGACACGCGGGCGCGCAGGGCCGGCACGTCGGCGTCGGCGCCCTGGGCGAGGGCGGTCGCGATGATGTCGGCGACCTCCGTGAACTGCTCGTCACCGAAACCGCGGGTCGCGAGCGCCGGGGTGCCGATGCGCAGGCCCGACGGGTTCATCGGCGGGCGCGGGTCGAACGGCACCGCGTTGCGGTTGACCGTGATGCCGATCTCGTGCAGCAGATCCTCGCCCTGCTGGCCGTCGAGCTGCGAGTGGCGCAGGTCGACCAGCACCAGGTGGACGTCGGTGCCACCGGTGAGAACCGAGATGCCGTTGCCGGCGACGTCGGCGCCACCGAGACGCTCGGCCAGGATCTTGGAACCGGCCAGGGTGCGCTCCTGGCGGGCCTTGAACTCCGGAGTGCCGGCGATCTTCATCGCGACGGCCTTCGCGGCGATCGCGTGCATGAGCGGGCCGCCCTGCTGGCCGGGGAACACCGAGGAGTTGAGCTTCTTCGCCCACTCCTTCTTCGCCAGGATCATGCCGGAGCGGGGGCCACCGAGGGTCTTGTGGACGGTGGTGGAGACGACGTCCGCGTGCGGAACCGGCGACGGGTGCAGACCCGCGGCGACCAGACCGGCGAAGTGCGCCATGTCGACCCACAGCTTGGCGCCGATCTCGTCGGCGATCGAGCGGAACGCCGCGAAGTCGAGGTGACGCGGGTAGGCGGACCAGCCGGCGATCAGCACCTGCGGCTTCTCGCGCAGCGCGGTCTCGCGGACCTGGTCCATGTCGACCACGTGGGTGTCCTCACGGACGCCGTAGGACGCGACCTCGTACAGCTTGCCGGAGAAGTTCAGCTTCATGCCGTGGGTGAGGTGACCGCCGTGGGCGAGGTCCATGCCCATCAGCTTCTCGCCCGGGTTCATCAGCGCCATCAGCACCGCGGCGTTGGCCTGCGCGCCGGCATGCGGCTGGACGTTCGCAAACTCCGCGCCGAAGACCTCCTTTGCGCGACCGCGGGCCAGATCCTCGACGACGTCGACGAACTCGCAACCGCCGTAGTAGCGGCGACCCGGGTAGCCCTCGGCGTACTTGTTGGTCAGCACGCTGCCCTGGGCCTCGAGGACTGCGCGGGGAACGAAGTTCTCCGACGCGATCATCTCGAGGGTGTCACGCTGACGCGACAGCTCACCCGCCATCGCGGTGGCGACCTCGGGGTCCAGTTCGGCGAGGGACGCGGTGTTCACGTCGGTGGCAGGCACAGCAGTCATCAGCGGATCTCCAGGCTGGATTGCGGAAGGTGGAGGCAACAGCCTTCAGTTTAGGGAACCGGCCCTTCAGCTCCCCAACGCGGCTCCGCCACCGCTCGTGACCTCGTCGCGCAGCGCTCCCGGAGTGAGGGGGTCGTCGAGCAGTCGACGGAACCGGGCGGACCGCTGCGGGCCGACCGGCGCCTGCGCCAGCCACCCTCCGAGCAGCCGGTAACCCTCGACGTAGGTGCTGATGTAGGCGCGCCACAGCGGCGACGACAGGAACCGCAGGCTCTGCTTGGCGCGCTCGGGGCTCGACAGCGTCCAGCGCTGCAGGAACGCCTCGACGGCGTCGGCGCTAGCCCCACGGTCGTGCAGCATGAGCGCGGCGTCCTGGCGCACCGAGAGCAGTCCGCTGGAGGCCGCCGAGAGTTCCTCGGCGCGGGCGCCGTCGAACCGCAGCCCCAGATCGGCGTAGATCTCCTGCGCCCAGCTTCCCCACCCCGGACCCGAGGCACCGCTCGCCGTGGTCCCGACGATCGACTCGAGCGCGAGGTCGGCCAGTCCCTCCGCCATGAGGCACTGCGGGGTGTTGACGACGAAGAGCGTCTGCTCGAGCTGCCCCGCCCCCACCAGCCCGGCCTCCTTGCGGCAGTGCTCGGTGTGGTGCCCCGGGTAGGACTCGTGCGCGATCAGCCGCGGCAGATTCGACATGTGCTGGTCCAGGTCCGAGTTGATCGCGACCGTGGATCGATAGTCGCCGAGGTAGTAGTTGAAGCCCGACCACGGCTTGTCGCCCACCACCTCGTAGTCGACGCGCTCGGTGTCCGGCAGCGTGTACTCGGCGCGCACGCGGTCCCGCAGCGCGCTGTTGAACGCCTCCACGCAGTCGCGCAGCCGCTCGGGCGGGATGCGATCGGCGGCGCGGTGCGCCTCCATGCGCTCGGTGAGGGTGCCCGGTCCGGGCAGCACGGCGTCCATCCGCCGGTGCGCCTCGCGGTACACGTCCTCGTCGCCGGGTTCGATGCGTACGTCGAAGTAGGCGGCGACCTCGTCGACGAAGCCGATGTCGTCGCCCGCGAACTTGCGGGCCGAGCATTCGAGCGCGGTCAGATGCGCGTCGAGGAAGCGAGTGCGTTCCTCCGAGAGCCCGCCGCCGGCGAGGTCGGCGCGCAGCGCCCGGGCGTCACCGGCCAGTCGTCGCGGGTCCGGACGCGGCTCGTTCTCCACCTGGCGGCGCAGCGCCGGGTCTCCGGTGTACGCATCGACGAACCCCTCCTCGAGGCGATCGAATCGCAGGCCCAGCAGGAGGTAGTCGCGTACCAGTGCGTCCGGTTCCATGCTCGGGACACTAGTCCTCCACCTGTGGTTTCCGCCGAGAGGCGGACCCGCCGCAGCGAGCGCGTGTGGCTGCGAGCACAATTTGCATCATGCACCTGCCTTCCCCCAGCACGCGCATGCACCGATCGCGGTCGACGCCGCTCTCACGAGAGGTGCAGCGATGGCACGGGTGAGCGAATCCAGCCCCTACGTCGAGTTCGACCGCAAGCAGTGGCGCAAGCTCCGCAAGGCGACGCCGCTGGTCCTCACCGAGGAAGAACTCGTCGGGCTCCGGGGCCTCGGCGAACAGATCGATCTCGACGAGGTCGCCGAGGTCTATCTGCCGCTCGCTCGTCTGATCCATCTGCAGGTTGCCGCCCGCCAGCGGCTGTTCGCCGCGACCGCAACCTTCCTCGGGGACAAGCACCCCGACCGACAGGTGCCGTTCGTCATCGGTGTCGCCGGTAGCGTCGCGGTGGGCAAGTCGACCACGGCCCGCGTGCTGCAGGCGCTGCTCGCTCGCTGGGAGCACCACCCGCGCGTCGACCTCGTCACCACCGACGGATTCCTCTACCCCACCGCCGAGCTGACCCGCCGCGGCATCATGCACCGCAAGGGTTTTCCGGAGAGCTACGACCGTCGCAAGCTGCTGCGGTTCGTGACCGAGGTCAAATCGGGAGCCGAAGAGGTTGCGGCCCCGGTGTATTCACACACGTCCTACGACGTGATCCCCGGCCAGTACCACCTCGTCCGTCAGCCCGACATCCTCATCATCGAGGGGCTGAACGTGCTGCAGACCGGGCCGCGGCTGATGGTCTCGGACCTGTTCGACTTCTCGATCTACGTCGACGCGCGCATCGAGGACATCGAGGCGTGGTACATCAAACGCTTTCTCGCGCTGCGCAAGACGTCGTTCGCGGATCCGGACGCGCATTTCCACCACTACGCGGCGCTGTCCGACGAACACGCGACCCTCGCGGCCGAGGACATCTGGAACTCCATCAACCGGCCGAATCTGGTCGAGAACATCCTCCCGACCCGTCCACGCGCAACGTTGGTGCTGCGCAAGGACGCCGATCACACCATCAACCGGCTGCGGCTGCGCAAGCTCTGATCTGGTGCGGGTGTTCTTTGCGTCCCCCTCCAGACGCAAAGAACACCCGGGTCTACAGACCCGCGTACGCCTGTGCGACGTAGGCGTCGGTGCGCGGTGCACCGACGAGCTGCGGGTTCATCTTGTTCATGACGTAGGCGAACGTCATGCGGCGGTCGAGGTCGTTGACGACGATCGAGCCGCCGTAGCCGGTCCACCAACACACCCGACCCTCGGGGATCGACGGGTGGACGGCCGGGGCCGGCAACGCGTAGCCGAGTCCGAAACGCAGTGCCACCCCGAGTACCCGGTCGGTACCGTCGGCCTGGACGTCGAAGATCCGTTCGACGGTCTCCGGCCGCAGCAACTGCGCACCCGTCGGCGTCCGGCCGGCGTGCGAGACGACGGATTGGACGAGCGCCACCGAGCGGGCGTTGCCGTGGCCGTTCGCTCCCCCGATGTCGGCGCCGCGCCACATGCGGCTCGACGTCTCGGGGACCGGGATCACGGGATTGGTCATCGTCTTGACGAAGACCCCGTCCGGCGGCAGCGCCGCGTAGTCGAACCCGGTGGGCGGCGGCGCGATCAGCGGTGCGACCCGCGGGTCGACGTCGGCGGGTGTGCCGATGAAGTAGTCGGCCCCGCACGCCTCCGCGACCTCGGTGGCGAAGAACTCGCCCAGACCGACCCCGGTGATGCGGCGGACCATGCCGCCGACGAGGTGCCCGAAGTTGGTGGCGTGGTAACCCGACGCCGTTCCCGGCTCCCACCACGGCGCCTGCTCGGCGAGC
The DNA here is from genome assembly GCF_005484805.1 of Rhodococcus sp. SGAir0479. Lineage (NCBI taxonomy): Bacteria > Bacillati > Actinomycetota > Actinomycetes > Mycobacteriales > Nocardiaceae > Rhodococcus > Rhodococcus sp. SGAir0479. The sequence goes on along the minus strand of NZ_CP039432.1, from coordinate 503,502 downwards.
AGGTCCTCGGCGCGGGGTGCGTCGCAGACGTCGGCGAGCGTCACCCGCTGCTCCCAGCCGCTGACACCGGACGTGTGTCCGAGCACGTGCCGAACGAGTATCCCGCTCTTGCCGTTCGAGGCGAATTCCGGCCAGTAGCGCGCGACCGGCGCGTCGAGGTCGAGGCGGCCCCGGTCGACGAGAACCAGGGCCGCGAGCGTCGTCATGGTCTTCGTCAGCGAGTACGTGTTGACGATCGTGTCCTTGACCCAGCGCGCACCGGTGTCGACGTCGGCGGTCCCGCCCCACAGGTCCACCACCTGCTCCCCGTCCGCCACGACGGCCACGGACGCACCGACGTCGGTACCGTCGGACAGATTGCGCTGCAACAACTCTCGCAGACCGTCGAACGCGGGGTCGGCGAATCCCTCGACGGCTGTCACCGCGCGCCCACCGGCGTGCGCTGCGCGCGCTTCTCGCCCGCGGCGATCTCCTTCTTCAAGTCGCGCACGTAACGCGCGAAGTCGACCTGGATCGTGTGCCGTGGGGTCTGGTAGTACTGCGCCAGGCTGGCCGCGTCGTCGACCTCGATGATCCGGCGCATCTCGTCGTCGGACGGCGGTGCGTACGTCCCGGTGAGGACACCGGCGACGAGTTTGCTCTGCTGCTCGGCCAGATTGACGATCGTGGGTGAGGCCTGCGCGAGTCCCATGAAGAAGAGGTTGTCGACCCCGGGCTGCATGATCCGCTTGAACAGCGGGAAGCGGTGCTGCTCGTCGGGCTGCAGTGACGGGTCGTCGAAGAACGGAAAGCTCATGTTGTAGCCGGTGGCGCACACGATGACGTCGGCCGGGATCCGTCGGCCGTCCACCAGTCGGACGTGGTCGCCGTCGAGCGAGGCGATCGCCGGCACGCACGTGAGGTCTCCCGAGCCGGCCTTGGCCAGGAAGTCGATGCTCACCGACGGGTGTGCGCCCAGCGGCTCGTGGTCCGGCTCCGGCAGCCCGTAGTCCTGCATCCGCCCCAGGGACTTCTTGATCTTGCGCCGTGCGATCGCCAGCCCGAGCTTGCGCGGCATCCACGGCGGCATCATCATCTTGTCGGCCGGCTTGCCGTCACGGTACTTCGTCAGCACCCACACCCCGCGCCGCGCCGACACCCAGACGTGCCGGGCGATCGACCGGTGCGAGAGTTCGGAGGCGATGTCCAGCGCGGAGTTGCCCATGCCGACCACGACGATGTTCTTGCCGCGCATGTCGATCGGATCGAACGCGTTGAGGTAGTCGTGGCTGTGGATGATCTGTCCGTCGAAGCTGCCGGGGTACTCCGGCATCCGCGGATCCCAGTGGTGGCCGTTCGCGACGACGAGCGCGTCGTAGGTGCGGGTCTGCCCGGTGTCGAGCGTGACCGCCCAGCGGCCGTCGGCGAGACGCTCGGCCCGCACCACCTTGGTGCCGAAGGTGATGGTCTCCCGCAACCCGAACTTCTCCACGTAGTCCCGGAAGTAGCCGTGCATGAGCGAATGGTGCGGAAAGTGCGGCCAGTCGTCGGGGACCGGGAAGTCTTCGAACTGCAGTCGCGTGGAGGACGTGTCGATGTGCAGGCTCTCGTAGCACGACGACATGCCGGTGGGGTTCTTGTAGTACCAGTTGCCGCCGACGTCGTCGGAAGCCTCGAAGCAGTCGTACGGGATCCCGTGGTCCTTGAGCCGCTTGGCCGTGGTGAACCCGGAACAACCGGCACCGATGATGCACACCGTGGGCAGCTGTGGCATCGAAGTTCCTTTCGCGCAAACATATTGCAGCGGGCGACACGTCCGACGTGACGTACGTCATGGAACCGGATTCGCTGACACACTGTCAAGCGAGTGTCCGCCGACCGGACGCGGGAGCGTCCGTACGATGTGACCGGAGGTGCGCGGTGGACGAGATCGAAGCGGTGCGGGACAGGAAGCCGACACAGCGGGACGAGCAGAAACGGCTCACCCGGCGCCGGCTCCTCGAGTGCGCGCGGGACCTCTTCGCGGCACACGGCTACGCCGCGGTGAAGATCGACGACATCGCGTCCGCGGCGGGCTGCAGCCGCGCCACGTTCTATCTGCACTTCACGGGCAAGACCGACGTCCTGCGCAAGATCGGCTCCGAATCCATGGATCCGCGCGCCGCCTCGGTGTACGCCGATCTCGACGAGGTACTCGGCACCGGCTCCCGCGCGGAGTTCACCCGGTGGATCGAGCGCGCCATCGACTGGTTCGACCGCAACCGCGCCATCCTGCCCGCGTGGGACGAGGCCCTGGTGCTCGAACCCGACTTCCGGGAACCGGCGCGGGCGGCCATCGCGGCGCTCCCGGACGCGATGCCGGCCTACCTCGCCCGCTGGGGCGACGAACGCCGGCGCGAGGCGCGGGTGCGCATCGAGCTCCTCGTCACCCAACTGGAGCGGTTCTTCACGCGCTGGGCGGTGCAGGGCACGATCGAGATTCCCCGCCGGCAGGCCGCGGAGGTGCTCACCGACATCTGGTTCCCGGCGCTCACGCCACCGCAGGCCTGACTACGTACCGAACCGCCGGTGCCGCGCGGCGTAGTCGCGCAGGGCGCGCAGGAAATCGACGCGGCGAAACTCCGGCCAGTAGGCCTCCGTGAACCAGATCTCGGAGTACGCGCTCTGCCACAACAGGAAGCCCGAGAGCCTCTGCTCCCCCGACGTCCGGATGACGAGGTCCGGGTCCGGCTGCCCCGACGTGTAAAGGTGGCTGTCGATGCCCTCCACACTCATCGCCTTGACGAGGTCGTCGCCCGTGAGCCCCTCGGCCATCTTGGCCCGCAACAGCGCCTGCACGGCGTCGGCGATCTCCTGGCGACCGCCGTAACCGACGGCGACGTTGACGTGGGTGCCGGTGCGTCCGCGTGTGCCCTCGGCGGCCTCCCGCAGACGCCGGGCCTGATCCTCGGGCAGCAGGTCCAGCGTGCCGACGATCTTCACGCTCCAGTTCTTGCCAGGACCGGAGATCTCCTCGACGACCTCCGTGATGATCTCGAGGAGGGTGTCGAGCTCCTCGGGATCGCGCCGGAGATTCTCGGTGGACAGGAGGTAGATCGTGGCCATCTCGATGCCGGCGGCGTCGCACCAGCGCAGCAGTTCGGCGATCTTGCGGGCACCCATCCGGTGCCCGTGACTCACGTCGGTGAAGCCGTTCTCCCGCGCCCAGCGCCGGTTTCCGTCACACATCACCGCTACATGTCGCGGATGCTGTAAACCGTCGAGACGGCTCAGGAGCCGTCGCTCGTAGATGCTGTACAGCAGGCCGCGCATCTTCACCTGGACATCACCACGGGATCAAAGACTACGCCGCGGGACCGGCGCCCCCGCGCCCCGAGTGTCGTGCACACCTCAGGGCCGCGCCCTACCGTACCTACGGAACCGTAGGTTACTGTTCCGTAAGTTGGGTGTGGCGCCCACTTGGAATCGACGACAGGGGACACCATGACGTCTCTCGGGCTCGACGACCTCGCGTCGGCGTTACCCGTCAAACCGCGGATGCGCGGGTGGATCCACGTGTGGTCGCTCGTGGTGGCTGCGCTGGCGAGCATCGCGCTGGTGGTGCTGGCGTTCACGCTGGCATCACCGCGTGCCGGGGTGGCCACCGTCGTCTACGGGTCGACGGTGTGCGGGCTGTTCGCGGTGAGCGCCACGTACCACCGCGTCCACTGGCGCACGGTCCGCGCCCGGACCTGGATGAAACGCGCCGACCACTCGATGATCTTCGTGTTCATCGCCGGTAGCTACACCCCGTTCGGCCTGCTGGCGCTGCCTCCCGAGACGGGGAGGACCCTTCTCGCCGTCGTCTGGTTCGGCGCCCTCGCCGGAGTGGCCCTGAAGATGCTGTGGCCCACCGCCCCTCGCTGGGTGGGTGTCCCGCTGTACCTGCTGCTGGGCTGGGCCATCGTCCCGGTGGCGGGCGAACTCGTCCACGAGGCAGGGGTCGCACCGATGGTCCTGTTGGCCGTCGGCGGGGTCCTGTACAGCGTCGGGGCGATCCTCTATGCCGCGAAGTGGCCCGATCCGTGGCCCGCCACTTTCGGACACCACGAGTTCTTCCATGCGGCAACGGCAGTCGCTGCCCTGTGCCACTTCGTCGCGGTCTGCCTGGTGGTGTTCGGGTAGCGCCGGGCGCGAACCGACCCGCAGGGAAACGGCACGAAACGGTCGCGGGTGCACCTAACCTGATCGAGTCTGCCGGACCCGCAGAAGGAGCACCGTGACCACCACCCCCGAGCGCACCGGCCGCGGAGTAGTCCGACTGGCCCCGCAGGACGCGGAATTCGTCTACCGCGAGGGCGAGCGGCACATCTCGAACGCGACCGGGATCTACATGTTCGACACCACCGCCGAGGCCGCACCGATCACCGGACGTGAGGCCGTCGAGTGGATGCGGGCGCGGCTCGGCTGCAGCGCCGTCTTCACCCGCACACTCCGGCGACTGCCCTGGGAACTGGACTATCCGTTCTGGGTACCCGACCCCACACTCGACCTCACGCAGCACGTGTTCGTCGAACCCGTGGACGGGCCGGGGTGGGATGCCTTCCGGGGCCACGTCTCCCGGATCGCGGGCCGCCCGCTCGATCTGACCCGCCCTCCGTGGGAACTGCACTTCCTGACCGGCGTCACCGGGATCGCGGGGCTTCCCGAACGAATGACCGTGGCCGTCCTCCGCTGCCACCACAGCGCCGGTGACGGCATCGCCGCTCGCGACCTGGGCCTGCAGATCTTCGGCCGCGACGCGGCGCACCCGCCCGTGCCGTCGACGCCGGACGCGTGGTCGCTCCCGGCGGAACTGGTCGGCGCCGTGCGGCGGCTACCGGCCGGGTGGCGCGCGTTTCGCACCGGCCTCGCGACGACCGGCGCCGTGTCGAAGCGCGTCGCCGCCGAGGTCGCGGCCGGACGGATCGCGCCGCCCGCGCCCCGCAGGCCCGCGACGCGGTTCAACAACCGGATCACCCCGGATCTGACGTTCGACACCGTGCGGTTCTCACCGACGGACATCCGCGCCGTGCAGGCCGTCGTCGACGGCGTGACCTTCAACGACGTACTGCTGACCACCGTTTCCGGCGGTCTCGCCGCCTACCTCGCAGAGAAGGGGGAAACCCCGGCCGGCTCGCTGGCGGCGATGGTCCCGATGTCGCTGCGCGGCACGCGACCGGGCGTCGCGCAGGAATCCGGGGGCGACCGCGCGAACCACCTCGCGCTGATGTCCGTCGACCTGCACACCGACATCGACGATCCGATCGAGCGGCTTCGCGCGGTCACCGCGTCGGTGCGCGCGGAGAAGCACCGGCACCGCCATCCGGACGTCCAGGCCGCCGCGAGGCGTGTCGAGTCGTCCCCCGCGTGGTTCCTCGCGGGCACGACCCGACTCCTGCGGTTCCGGCGGCCACCCGAGGGAACCGTCGACGCGTTCAACACCATGATCAGCAACATTCCGTGGACGGGTGACGACCTGGTGCTCCGAAACGCGCCGCTGGTCCGAAGTTTCGGCCTGCTCGGAATCGTCGACGGCGTCGGGCTGCGGCACCTCGTCGTGTCACACCACGGCGACGAGATAGAGATATCGTTCTGCGCCGATACCGCGATGATGCCGGACACCGAACGTTACGGCGAGTTGCTCCGCGGCGCGTTCCGCGCGTTGGTCGAGCGCGCGAATCGGCAGTAGGGCAACGCTTTCTCCGCGTTTTCTCCGATTCGAGGTTTTTTCGCGAAACCGACCCCTGGCTGTTCGTTCGATTGTTACCTTTCGGTACGTGCCGGACGCCCAGTCCGTGACACGAACGCCCGGTAACGCACCGCGTGGCAGCGTTTCCGGACTCTCACCGGACAACTACACGAGGTCTGCAGGAGGCAAGTATGGGTTCTCTCGAAGGAATTCTGGGCGCACTGCTCGAGGGCGGAATCGGCTCTCTGGGCGCCGACGGACTGCTCGACGCGTTCCTCGGCTCGGCCCAGGGCATCCTCCAGGGCGCGCTCGACAATGCCGGCGATCTGATCGACATCGCGTTCGGCTCGATCGACAGCTTCTCGGCCACCACCCCGCCGGCGTAAGCACACCCACCGACCGAGCGACAACCGCGACCGCCGGGCGGCGACGGACAGCATTGCACGCCTAGACAGTTCGCGGACCGCCTCGACCGACACACCAGAGGAGAATCATGGGATCCGTCTACGACGCCATCGGAGTCGTCACCGGCAGCGCCGGCCCGCTGATCACCCGGGTCGTCAACTCACTCTTCACGCTGAGCGGTGGCACCCCGCCCAAGTAGGAGCGACCGGCGCCGGCCATCTCCGGCACGCAATTGGGGCACGCGATTTCCGCGCGTGCCCCAATTGGCAGTTCGATAGCGGAATCACGTATTCCGCCGGCCCAGAAGAGATATCGAGAATCATGAACCGCGGCAGAATTCCTCGTTTCGTCAGGCGCGCGCCTGCGTCCCGCACCTGGCCCGTGGTCGCGATCGCCGCGACGCTCACGGCACTCACGCTCGCCGCCGCCCCGTCGGTGCCCGCCGCGGTCCCCGACGCCCCGCCGGCATCGCAGGCCGGTACGGCCGCCATCGTCAAGGCCACTGCCGTCACCGATCGTCTGGTCCTACTCAGTGTCGCGTCACCGGCGATGGGCCGCGAGGTGCCCGTGTACGTGCTCACCCCCGCCGATCCCGGCGCCGCCCGGGGTGTCCTGTATCTGCTCGACGGCAACTCGGGCACCCCCGAGCGCACCAACTGGCTCGATCCGGCCAAGGGCAACGCGCAGGGGTTCTACGCCGACAAGAACGTCAACGTCGTGATGCCCGTCGGTGGCACCGGCAGCCTCTACCAGGACTGGCAGCAGGACAACCCGAAGTTCGGCCGCGTCCGCTGGGAGACGTTCCTGGCGGAGGAACTTCCGCCGCTCGTCGACGACCACTTCCGCACCAACGGCCGCAACGTGATCGGTGGAATCTCGTCGGGTGCGCAGGGCGCGTTGATGCTCGCGGCCCGCTATCCCGAGCTGTACGACGGTGCCGTCGGCTACAGCGGTTGCTATCTCACCGATGGACCGGTGGGCAAGGCGCTCACCGACCTGATCGTGCTGAACGGCAACGGGAACGCCGAGCTGATGTGGGGTCCGCAGGGCGGTGCGGCATGGACCGACCACGACCTGTTCGCCAATGCCCACCGCCTCGCCGGGAAGAAGATCTACCTCTCGTCCGGGACCGGATCGGCGGGGCCGCACGAGACTCTCGACCGCCCGGATCTGGCCAATCTGCTCGTCGTCGGGGGCGCGCTCGAGGCCGGTTCCAACATGTGCACCGAGCAACTGGCCGGAGCCCTGCGCGACGCGGGCGCGGACGTCACCCGCAGCGCGCAACCGGTGGGCGTCCACGCCTGGACGTACTGGCGTGACGAGGTGGCCCGGTCGTGGCCGACCGTGGAGGCCGCGCTCGCCTGAGCGGGAAACGGTCCGCCCGGCCGGTCAGTCCGCGACGAGTTGCTCCCGCAACTCCTCGGGGTCGGTGACCGGTCGATCGCACACGAATCCCCGGCACACGTACGCGGTGGGCGCGCCGCCGTGCTGCGGTCGATCCGCCAGCAGGGGTGTCGAATCCGCCGCTCCGGCAACCACGATCGCACCACCCGGCGCCAAACGTCGGGCCTGCCGGGCCAGCTCGGACGGCTCGTTCTCGGACACCGCGATCTGCAGGGGCCCGCGCACCGACGCCTCGGCCACCGCGAGCCAGTTCCCCGCGGACCGGGGGGCGCGTTGCAGAGCCAGCGCCGCCCGCGCCATCGAATCCGCTGCGGCCGCCGCGTACCTCGCGGAGTGGTCGGCGTCCACCAGCGACGCCGCCGTCGACAGCGCCTCCGTGATCGACGACGCCCCCGACGGTGTGACCCCGTCCAGAGGATCACGCGGGCGCGCCACCAGGGTCTCGGCGTCGTCGGCGGTGTCGAACCAGCTGCCCGCCTCGTCCGGGTCGGGAAAGTGCGCGAGCGCGGTGTCCAGCAGCCCGGTGGCCGCATCCAGCCACTCGCGCGCACCGGTCACCTGGTGGAGCGTGAGCAGACCGGTCGCCAGCGCGCCGTAGTCCTCGAGGATGCCCGCGGGCTCGCCCACCACTCCCGCCAGCGATGCCCGGCGCAGCCGCCCGTCCACCAGATGCGTGGTGAGCAGCACCCGGGCGCACTCCTGCGCCGCCCACACCCACTCCGGCCGGCCCAACGCGCCACCGGCCTCGGCGAGCGCGGTGATCGCCAACCCGTTCCACGCGGTGACCACCTTGTCGTCGCGCGCCGGCTGCGGTCGCCGCTCCCGCGCCGCGAACAACCGCGCCCGCACGGCGGCGAACCGGTGGTCGTCGGACGGGTCGGCGAGGAGTTGCAGGACCGAGGCGCCGCGTTCGAACGTCCCGTCCGGCGTCACCGAGAAGGTGTCGGCGGCCCACGCCCCGTCCTCGGTCCCGAGGACGTCCGTCAGCTCCTGCGGGGTCCACACATACGTCAGCCCCTCCTCACCGTCGGTGTCGGCGTCCAGCGCCGACGCGAAGGCGCCCGCGCCGGTACGCAGGTCGCGCAGCAGGAACTCCGCCGTCTCCGCGGTGACCCGGTGCGCGAGCGGCGAACCGGTGCGCCGCGCGAGGTGCGCGTAGAACCGCAGTAGCAACGCGTTGTCGTAGAGCATCTTCTCGAAGTGCGGCACCACCCATCCGGCGTCCACCGAGTAGCGGGCGAAGCCGCCGCCGAGCTGGTCGTGGATGCCGCCGCGCGCCATGGCCTCGGCGGTCCGTTCGACGGTCCGCAGCACCGGTTCGGCACCCGTCCGTTCGTACGACCGCAGCAGCCCTTCGAGGAGCATGGACGGCGGGAACTTGGGTGCCCCGCCGAACCCGCCCCGGTCCCGGTCCTCGTCGCGGAGCACGCTCGCGACCGCACCGGACAGCAGCGGGATGTCGACGGGCGGTCCCCCGGCCGGCAGCGCCCCACCGCTGCGGCGCAGCTCGGCGACCACCGACGCGGCCGCGTCGTCCACCTCGCCGCGACGGTTGCGCCACGTGTCGGTGACGGCGTGCAGCAACTGCGTGAACGACGGCATCCCGCCCCGCGGCTGGGGCGGGTAGTAGGTGCCGCAGTAGAACGGCGCACCGTCGGGAGTGAGGAAGCACGTCATGGGCCAGCCGCCCTGGCCCGTCATCGCGACCGTCGCGTTCATGTAGACGGCGTCGAGGTCGGGGCGCTCCTCGCGGTCGACCTTGATGCACACGAAGTGCTCGTTCATCACCGCGGCCGTCGCGGCGTCCTCGAACGACTCGTGTGCCATGACATGGCACCAGTGACACGCCGCGTACCCGATCGACAGCAGGATCGGAACGTTGCGCTCACGCGCCCATTCGAGCGCCTCCGGTCCCCACTGCTGCCAGTGGACCGGGTTGTCGGCGTGCTGCCGTAGGTACGGGCTGGTCGCGCCGCCCAGGTTGTTCCGTTCGAGCGACACGGTCCTCCCCCGGTTCGTGGTGTCAGTTCGTGGGTGCGGCCGGCGGGTCGTGCGGGGCCGGCGAGCCCGCGGTCTTCCGTTCCGGTTCGACGACCTCCACCACGGCAGCGCCGCGGTCGGTGCCCTCGTCGGCCGCCTGATCGGGCTCCGGATGCTCCGGCTGGAAGGTGTCGGGCAGCTTGCGCAGCTGCTTGTTCATCGACCGGATCAGCAGGACCGTGCCGGCGAGCAGGGCCACGATGAGCACGAGACCGAGCGGCGATGCCTTGCCGAACTCGGGGCCCTGTGGGCTGCTGGGGGTGCTGGTCCCCTGAGCGAGGAGCTCCCACGCCAACGTCGTCATCACTACTTCTCATCCTCCGAAATACCCGCGAAGAGGTCGTCCTCCGGGATGGCCGTGTGCACACGGGTCTTGGCCAGCTCGTACTCCTCGGTCGGCCAGATCTTCTGCTGGATGTCCAGCGGAACCGCGAAGAACGAGCCGTTCGGGTCGATCTGCGTCGCGTGGGCACGCAGCGCGTCGTCCCGCTGCGGGAAGTAGTCCCCGCACTGGATCTGCGTCGTCACCCGCGCCATCAGATCGCCCTGTTCAGTCTTCCACTTGGCCAACCACTCGGCCATGGGAAATTCCTCGCCGCGGCGCTCGTACTCGTCCTGGAACTGCACCAGGCGCTTGCGGATGAATCCGTGCGAGTAGTAGAGCTTGCGCACCGCCCAGGGCTCTCCCGCGTCCGGGAACTGTTCCGGGTCCGCGGCAGCCTCGTAGGCCGCCACCGACACCTCGTGGCACTTGATGTGATCGGGATGCGGGTAGCCGCCGTTCTCGTCGTACGTGGTCATCACGTGCGGCCGGAACTCCCGGATCACCTTCACCAGCGCCTCGGTCGGCACCTCGAGCGGCTCGAGCGCGAAGCACCCCTCCGGCAGCGGCGGCTTGGGGTCGCCTTCGGGCAGGCCGGAGTCGACGAACCCCAGCCACGTCTGCTGCACCCCGAGGATGCGGGCCGCCTCGGCCATCTCCTCGCGGCGCACCTCGGGCATCCGCTCCCGGATGCCCGGTACGTCCATCGCGGGGTTCAGGATGTCGCCACGCTCACCACCGGTGAGAGTCACCACGAGCACCTCGTTGCCCTCCGCGGCGTAACGAGCCATCGTCGCGGCGCCCTTGCTCGACTCGTCGTCGGGATGGGCATGAACGGCCATGAGTCGGAATCCGCTCACGTGTGTCTTCACCTCAGCTTCGCGTGTCACCGTCGTGGCGTGTCACCTGCAGTGGTCGACCGCTACCGCGCACGGTGCGCAGTCGTCCTTCCCCTATAGTTCCACCTGACACATACGACCGTCTGTCGTACCCCCGCTACGCGCGGTGTTCGATCGCCCGACGGCGCACGGAGACCACACGAACCGGCTCGAGAGCGAAGTGATGAGCACTACACCACCGGCCGACCGATACGGGTCCGCACCCCGGACGAACCGCCCGAAGAACTGGGCCAAGCTGGTGCTCACGGGGCTCGTGGTGGTGGCCGGCATCGGGATCGCCTACCTCGGCTACACCAAATTCTCGGTCAAGGACGTCGAAGGCAAGCAGGTCGCGTTCGACATCGTCGACAACCACACCATGGACATCCGGTTCACCGTGACGCGCGACGACCCCTCGCAGGCAGCGGTGTGCATCATCCGGACCCGGTCGCGGGACGGCTCCGAGACCGGCCGCCGCGAGGTCTACGTCGCGCCGTCGTCGTCGCAGACGGTGGAGATCACCGCCCCCGTCCGCGCCTCCATGCCGCCCGCGATGGGCGATCTGTACGGATGCAGCCTCGACGTTCCGGACTATCTTCGCGCGGGCTGAGCGCCCCTCCCCTCCGCCGGTCCGGCGGCCTGCCGCCGGGTCGCGATCTCGGGGTCGCAGGCCGCCACCGTGCTAAAATGAGTTGATACACGGTTCCACTCCGGAGCCGTGTATTGCTGCATTGACGGCAGGACGAGTGCGCTCACGACGTGGGCTTACCGGGGGAACAGCCACCGCGAAGCAACCTGCCCGTCGATCGTTGCTGTTCGCAACGATTTGCCGAGGGAGTCCTACGGACTTCGACTACAAGGGAGTGATCGACAATGACCGAGACCCAGGTGACCTGGCTTACTCAGGAGTCTCACGACAGGCTCAAGGCTGAGCTCGACCAGCTCATCGCCAATCGTCCGGTCATTGCCGCCGAGATCAACGAGCGTCGCGAAGAGGGCGACCTCAAGGAGAACGGCGGCTACCACGCTGCGCGCGAGGAGCAGGGCCAGCAGGAGGCGCGTATCCGCCAGCTGCAGGACCTGCTGAACAGCGCCAAGGTCGGCGAGGCGCCCACGCAGTCCGGCGTCGCGCTGCCCGGTTCGGTCGTCAAGGTCTACTACGACGGTGACGAGTCCGACACCGAGACGTTCCTCATCGCCACCCGCGAGGAGGGCGCCCGCAACGACAAGCTCGAGGTCTACTCGCCCGGCTCGCCGCTGGGCGGCGCGCTCATCGACGCAAAGGTCGGCGAGACCCGCGAGTACACCCTTCCCAACGGCAGCCTGATGAAGGTCACCCTCGTCAGCGCCGAGCCGTACCACGGCTGACACCGGCCTCCGAAACGACCGAACCCCGGCCCGGGCATCTGCCCGGGCCGGGGTTCCGGCTTGTAGCGACCGTGCTCAGAGCACGCGGCGCGCCTTCATGTCCGCGAAGACGGGCCCGATCTTGACGACGTCACCGAACGTCGGCGCGTGCACCATCAGCCCGTTGCCCATGTAGATGCCCACGTGGCCGGGTCCGCCGGCCTGCCAGTTGCCGAAGACCAGATCGCCGGGCTGCGCCGCGGCCATCGGAATCTCGGTGCCGACCCCCCACTGCGTCTCCGACGTGCGCGGCAGCACGACCCTGCCGCCGCTGGCCGCGAACACTGCGGCCGACGTCAGACCCGAGCAGTCGAAGCCGCCCATCGTCGGTCCGCTGATGTCGCCGCCGCCCCACACGTACGGCAGACCCAGGAACCGCATTGCCAGCTGCACGGCCGCACCGCCCAGACCGGTGGTGGGCACGCGGATGTCGAAATCGACGTTTCCGGGGGCGACATTTCCGGGGGCGGCGCCCGCGAACGGCGAGAGCAGCTGGTCGAACTGGGCCTCCGACCCGCGGATCTTCTGCACGTACGGCCCGCTCTGACCGGCAGCGTCGTCGATCCCGGAGGGCACCCCACCGGCCTTGCGCACCGCGCGCGTACCGGCGTTGAACGCGGCGAGAGCGAGATCGAGAGTGTCCCCCTGGACCAGGCCCTCCTGCTTCCAGGCGTCCATCTGCGCGTAGTTGTCGCACAGCATGTGCCCGGCCGCCATGACCGAGTCGGCCACTCCGAGGATGTCTGCGGTGCCGTCGCCGTCCGCATCCTTGCCGTACTTGGCCCATTCGCTGGCCATGAACTTGGCCGGGCCGCGGCCACCGGCCAGCGACACCGGAGCCGTGGGGCCGTACCGGAAGTCGTTCTCCACCGAGAACAGCGCCGCGAGCGTGGGCGCCTTGACGCCGTCGCAGAGCTCCCCGGCTTTGCGCAACCACGGCGCGAAGACGGCCACCGAACCGACCTGTCCCAGCATGGTGTCGGGCGGCAGCACGGCCGGCAGGGCCGGCAACGTCAGGCTCCCCACGCCGGGGAGCGTGACCGCGGGAGCTGCGGCGGCCCCGACGGTCGGAGCGGCCGCGAGCGGAGCCGGAGCGGCGGGCAGCGGGGCGGCGGGCGGGGCCGGCGCGGGCGTCTCCGGCGCCGGGGCGGTCGGTGGCAGCGCGTCGGCGGGCCTCGGGGCCTCGAGCGCCGGGATGGCCCGCACGAGATCGGCCGTCGCCTGCTCCCGCATCTCGGGCGGCAACAGGGCGACGATGCTGCTGACCGGCTCGACGAGTTGGGGTGCGGGCGCCTCCGGTGCAGCGGGTGGTCCCGTGACGGGTGGTTGCGGCGCTCCGGGAGCCGGGTCGGGTGCTGCTTGCGCTACCGCGGGGAAGGCCACACCTGTAATTGCTGCTACAGCCACGATTGCGGCTGCCGGCTCCCATGTCATACACCGCTCCTGGGGTCGTGCTTGCTTCCGAGGACTCACGGTAACGGGCAAACCGACGGCGGCGGGTGGCTTTCAGGAAACGCTCAGCGTTTCGCGCACTTGTCGTCGGCGGGAAGCACCCGACGCGACGACAAGTGCACGAAACGCGAGTTCAGGACGCGATCAGCCGAGTGCCTGCTCGACGTCGGCGAGCAGGTCGGCTGCGTCCTCGATGCCGACGGACAAACGCACCAGATCCTCCGGGACCTCGAGCGCGGAACCGGCGGTGGAGGCGTGCGTCATGGCCCCGGGATGCTCGATGAGCGACTCGACACCGCCGAGCGACTCGGCGAGCGTGAAGATCCGTGTGCGAGCACAGAAGTCGAGCGCCGCCTGCCGCCCGCCCTTCAGCCGCACCGACACCATGCCGCCGAAGCGGCGCATCTGCTTGGCCGCCACCGCGTGCCCCGGATGCGACTCGAGGCCCGGGTAGATGACCTGCGCGACCGCCGAGTGCCCGGTGAGCAGTTCGACGATCTTCTCCGCGTTGTCGCTGTGCCGCTCCATCCGCAGCGCGAGCGTCTTGATGCCGCGCATCGTGAGGAACGCGTCGAACGGACCCGGCACGGCACCGGCGCCGTTCTGCAGGAACGCGAACTTCGCGTCGAGCTCCTCCTCGTTGGTCACCAGCGCGCCGCCCACGACGTCGGAGTGTCCCCCGATGTACTTGGTGGTGGAGTGCAGCGCGATGTCGGCCCCCAACGTCAGCGGCTGCTGCAGGTACGGCGAGGCAAAGGTGTTGTCCACCACCAGCTTCGCGTCGGCGGCGTGGGCCACCTCGGAGATCGCGGCGATGTCGCCGACGTTCAGCAGCGGGTTGGTGGGCGTCTCGACCCACACCAGCTTGGTGTTCGGCCGGATGGCCTCACGGACCGCGTCGACGTCCGACACCGCGGCAGGCGTGTACTCGATGCCCCAGTGCGAGAACACCTTGTCGATGAGCCGGAACGTGCCGCCGTAGGCGTCGTTGGGGATCACCAGGTGGTCGCCGGGCCGCAGCACCGACCGCAGCACGCAGTCCGTCGCCGCCATGCCCGACCCGAACGCCCGCCCGAACGTGCCGGACTCGAGCGCCGCCAGGTTCGCTTCGAGCGGGCGACGCGTCGGGTTGCCGGTGCGGGCGTACTCGAATCCGTTCCGCATCCCGCCGACGCCGTCCTGCGCGAACGTCGAACTCGCGTAGATCGGCACGTTGACCGCACCGGTCTGCGGGTCCGGCTCGTAACCGGCGTGGATGGCCCTCGTGGAAAATCCCTGCTCACTCATGGCGACCAGCCTAGCGACCGCGAACCAGGTGGTCGCGATTCAGGATCCGGCGCTGAGGAAGCCGAGCAGGTCGTGGCGGGTGATGACGCCGACCGGCTTGCCGTCGTCCACCACCATGAGCGCGTCGGTGTCGCCCAGCGCCTTGGTGGCGGCCGAGACGGGCTCGTGCGCACCGATCAGCGGGAACGGCTCGCTCATGTGCTTCTCCACCGAATCCGCCAGCGCGGCCCGGCCCTCGAACACCGCGCTCAGCAGGTCGCGCTCGGACACGCTGCCCGCGACCTCGCCGGCCATGACGGGGGGCTCGGCGCCGACGACCGGCATCTGGGAGACGCCGTACTCGCGCAGGATCTCGATCGCGTCGCGCAGCGTCTCGCTGGGATGCGTGTGGACCAGATCGGGCAGCTCCCCCGACTTGCCGCGCAGCACGTCGCCGACGGTCCGCTCGCTGGCGTCACCGTCGAGGCGCGTGCGCAGGAAGCCGTAGGACGCCATCCACTCGTCGTTGAAGATCTTCGACAGGTAACCGCGGCCACCGTCGGGCAGCAGGACGACGACGACGGCGTCGGGGCCCTCACGCTCGGCCACCTGCAGCGCGGCGACGACGGCCATGCCGCACGAACCACCGACGAGCAGGCCCTCCTCGCGGGCGAGGCGGCGGGTCATCTCGAACGAGTCGGCGTCGGAGACCGCGATGATCTCGTCGGGCACGGCGGGGTCGTAGGCGCTGGGCCAGAAGTCCTCCCCGACACCCTCGACGAGGTACGGACGGCCGGTGCCGCCGGAGTACACCGAGCCCTCGGGGTCGGCGCCGATGACCTTGACCTTGCCGCCCGAGACCTCCTTGAGGTAACGACCGGTGCCGGTGATGGTGCCGCCGGTGCCGACGCCGGCGACGAAGTGCGTCACCTTGCCCTCGGTGTCCCGCCAGATCTCCGGGCCGGTGGTCTCGTAGTGGCTCTCGGGGCCACCCGGATTGGAGTACTGATTGGGCTTCCACGCACCGGGGATCTCCCGCACGAGCCGATCCGAGACGCTGTAGTAGCTGTCCGGATGATCGGGGGCCACCGCGGTGGGGCACACCACGACCTCGGCGCCGTACGCGCGCAGGACGTTGCGCTTGTCCTCGCTGACCTTGTCCGGGCACACGAACACACACTTGTAGCCGCGCTTCTGCGCGACCAGGGCCAGGCCGACGCCGGTGTTGCCGGACGTGGGCTCGACGATGGTGCCACCCGGCTGAAGCTCCCCCGACGCCTCGGCGGCGTCGATCATCTTGACCGCGATGCGGTCCTTGGAGCTGCCGCCCGGATTGAGGTACTCGACCTTCGCGGCCACCAGCCCGGAGCCCTCGCCCACCACAGAGGACAGCTTGACGAGAGGGGTGTTGCCGATGAGGTCGACGACGTGATCCGCGATGCGCATGACCCCATGTTTCCAGATCGGAAACGGACACGGCCACCCACACGCCACGAGTCCGTCACCACACCGGCGGCTCCTCTCGCTCAGTGGGACGGGGATACGTCACTGTTCGCCGTGGAACACGTTGCAGGCTCGCGGGTGTTCATAGAGGTAGGAGGCCATACGAGCCGCCCCGGAAGGGCCGACGTCCCGCTTTTCGCCCCGCAGGGGAGGCAGCGGGATGGAGATAGTGGGACGGCAACGTAAGTTCATGGTCGAAGAGACCAACCCTAGAAGGAGTTTCCATGCCTGAGGCAGTCATTGTCTCCGTTGCTCGTTCGCCCATCGGCCGTGCCGTCAAGGGCTCGCTGGCAAGCATGCGTCCGGACGATCTGGCCGCGCAGATGATCGCCGCCGCGATCGCCAAGGTTCCGGAGCTCGATCCCACCGACATCGACGATCTGATGCTCGGCTGTGGTCTGCCCGGCGGCAAGGCCGGTTTCAACATGGGCCGCATCGTCGCCATCAAGCTCGGGTACGACACCCTGCCCGGCACCACGATCACCCGCTACTGCTCGTCGTCGCTGCAGACCACCCGCATGGCGCTGCACGCGATCAAGGCCGGCGAGGGTGACGTGTTCATCTCCGCCGGTGTCGAGTCGGTGTCGAGCTTCGCGGCCGGCAACTCGGACTCGCTGCCGGACACGAAGAACCCGTTCTTCGCCGAGGCCATGGAGCGCACCGCCATCGCCGCCCAGGGTGGCGTGCAGTGGAGCGACCCGCGCGAGAACGGCATCGTCCCCGACGCGTACATCGCGATGGGCCAGACCGCCGAGAACGTCGCACAGCTGACCGGCATCAGCCGCGAGGACCAGGACCACTGGGGCGTCCGTTCGCAGAACCGCGCCGAGGAAGCCATCAAGTCCGGCTTCTTCGAGCGGGAGATCACGCCGGTCACCCTGGCCGACGGCACCGTCGTCACCAAGGACGACGGCCCGCGCGCCGGCGTCACCTACGACGCCGTCAGCCAGCTCAAGCCGGTCTTCCGTCCGGACGGCACCATCACCGCCGGCAACTGCTGCCCGCTCAACGACGGCGCCGCCGCGCTCGTCATCATGAGCGACACGAAGGCCAAGGAGCTGGGCCTGACCCCGCTCGCGCGCGTCGTGTCCACCGCGGTCTCCGGCCTGTCCCCCGAGATCATGGGCCTCGGTCCGATCGAGGCCACCAAGAAGGCTCTCAAGCTCGCCGGCAAGTCGATCAGCGACATCGACCTGTTCGAGATCAACGAGGCCTTCGCGGTGCAGGTGCTGGGTTCGGCTCGCGAACTGGGCATCGACGAGGACAAGCTGAACGTCTCCGGCGGCTCGATCGCCGTCGGCCACCCGTTCGGTATGACCGGCGCCCGCATCACCGCGACGCTGCTCAACAACCTGCAGACGCAGGACAAGCAGTTCGGCGTCGAGACCATGTGTGTCGGCGGCGGCCAGGGCATGGCGATGGTGCTCGAGCGCCTGAGCTAGTCCTCTGCTGATCCGCGAAGGGGCGGTTACCGCGCACGGCTTCGGCCGCTGTCGCAGTAACCGCCCCTTCGTCGTCCTCGCCCCGGCCCGAGCCCTGAACGGTCCTCGCCCCGGCGCCGAGGCCTGAACGGGAGTTCACGGCACACTTTGCGGTCGAAAGTGTGCCGTGAACTCCCGTTCAGCGGTTCCGGGACGGGTGTGGCGGGGGCGTCGGACGAAACGAAGGGCGGCCGTCGCGTGTGCGACGGCCGCCCTTCGTGTGGCGCTGTGGGACTAGTCGTTGTTGAAGTAGCTCAGCAGGCGCAGGATCTCGACGTACAGCCACACCAGCGTGACCGTGAGGCCGAGGGCGACGCCCCAGGCGGCCTTCTCGGGCGCCTGCGCACGGATCAGCTCGTCGGCGGCGTCGAAGTCCAGCAGGAAGCTGAACGCGGCGAGCGCGATGCACACCAGGCTGAAGATGATCGCGACGGTGCCGCCGTCACGCAGGCCGAAGCCGCCGTCGGTGAAGAAGCTGGCGATCAGGTTGCCGATCATGAGCACGACGACGCCGATGAGGCCACCGATGATCATGCGGGTCAGGCGCGGGGTGACGCGGATGGCGCCGGTCTTGTAGACGACCAGCATGCCGAAGAACACGCCGAACGTGCCGAGCACGGCCTGGCCGATCAGCACCGACGCTTCAGCGCCCTGGATGATTCGGTTCGTGAAGAGAAACGAGAAAGCACCGAGGAAGACGCCCTCACATGCCGCGTAGGCGAGGACGATCGCCGGGTTGTCCATCTTGCGGCCGAACGAGGCGATCATCACCAGCACGAAGCCGATGAGGCCGCCGCCGATGACGAACGGGGCGGCCAGCGCCTCGTTGCTGTCGACGAGGAAGTACGAGATGACGGCGGCCACGGTGAGCACACCGAGCGTGATCGCGGTCTTGGTGACGACGTCGTCGATCGTCATGGAGCGCTGCGGCGTCTGGTACTGCTCGGGCGCCGGACGCTGGCCGTAGCCGTATTCCTGTGCCACCTGCGCGGCACCTGCCTGCGCAGATCCGAAAGTGGCGTATCCGCCCTCCTGCTTGGGCAGGTTGCGGAACACCGGGTTGCTGGTGGTGCGCACCGTGCACATCCCTTCTCGTGGTCGTCGGTCGCGCCCTCGCGGGGCCCGAGTCGGCCGGGGCAATCCGGCATCGCTGTCCGTACAACGTCCCGCACGGAGGGGAAAGTTCCCACAGCACGCGATCGAGTTGGACAATTCGGACTCTACCGGTCGGTCCCTCGCGAATGCCATACGAGGACCCACAGGAACCGTATCGCCTGGGGCGTCTCGCCAACGCGAAAACGCTGTCCGGTCGACGCCGTCCGGCCGACAATGGGGGCATGGGCATCGAAGAGGGACCGGACGACACCCTGGACGTCAGCGAGAGCCTCGACTCCGACGAGGTCCGCAACGAGGACGGCGACGACGTCGTCGACCCGCCGGACCACTGGAGCGAGGCGAACCGTTTCGGCACCACGCTGCGTGAGGCCGAGGAGGGCGAGAGCCTCGACCAGCGCCTCGCCGAGGAGGAACCGGACGTTCCCCCGACCGGCGAGGAGAGCGAGGACGACGACGAGCTGCAGGGCGCCGAGATCATCGACGGCGTCATCGTCGAGGACGTCGGCCTGCACCGCGGCCAGGTCGACGGCGACGCGTCCGGCGGCGGTCCGGTGGAGTGACGGACGTCTAGCGTGCGCGCACGGATCGGGTGACGGTGAACTTCGCGTTCCGGCCGATCACCTCGGTCGGCCCGACCGCGCGCCGCAACGCGTCCCGGTAGCCGAGGTGGGTGTTGTAGACGGTCCACAGTTCCCCGCCCGACCGCAGGACGCGGCCGGCTGCGGCGAACATCTTGCCGGCGCCGCCCGTGTGCACGGCGGCCCCGACGTGGAACGGCGGGTTGCACACGATCAGGTCGACACCGGCCTCCGGCAGTGAGGCGACGGCGTCGTCGCGCAGCACCCGGACGCGGTCCCCGACGCCGTTGGCTTCCGCGGTAGCCGCGGCGGACGCGACGGCAGCGGCCGACTGGTCGCTCGCCGTCACGTGCACCGAGGGCTGTGCCTGCGCGAGACCGACCGCCAGGATGCCGGTCCCGCAGCCGAGGTCGACGGCGGTGTCGGCATCGCGCATCCGGGGCAGGAACTCCAGCAGGAACCGTGTGCCGATGTCGAGCCGGGGGCCGGCGAACACCGCGCCGTGGGCGACGACGTCGAGTCCGAGTTCCCCGAGATGGTCGACCACCGGGAACGGCGGCGTCGCCGGAACCTCCCGCGGGGTGTCGGCGACGAGCACCCGCGACTTCTGCCGGCCGAGCGTGGCCCGGACGTTCACGAACGAGCGCCGCAGCACGTCGTTCATGGCGGAGGTGATGTGTTTGTTCCGTCCGCCCGCGTAGACGACGACGTCGGGGTGGGCGTACCGGGCGATCGCGTCGGCGATCTCGTCCAGTTCGTCGAGGCTGCGCGGCAACTGCAACAGCACCACCCGCGCTCCCCCGAGCAGCTCCGCATCCAGCGCGTACGCCCGGTAGACGTCGGACAACCCGGCCGCGTCCGCGTTGTTCGCCAGCGCGAGCTCCCCGGTCAAAGGATCCTGGTGCACCCGGATGTCGTTGGCGCCGAAGCGGACTGCGGCGCCCAGGGTGAGGGCGCCGTAGTGGTCGCCGATCACGACGAGCGACCCGGTGGGCGCGGCCGCGAGCGCGTCCGCCGCCTCGTCGAGGATCAGCCGATCCGCCGCGTCGACGGCGAACAGATTGGGCGCCTCGACGTCGGGATGGCGCCGCAGGCGGCTGAAGAGGTCGTCGACGGAGAGCATGACGACAAGTGTCCTCGAAGCCCGGACGGGCGCGTCCGGCGGGCGTCACACTGGACGGTGCGGGGGCGTCCGACGAGAGAGGACCACCATGAACCGACTGGACGGCAAGAGGGTCGTCATCACCGGCGCCGCGAGCGGAATCGGGCGGGCGGCGGCGGGCCTGATGGCCGGCGAGGGCGCCCGCGTGCTGATCGCGGACCTGGACGCCGACGCCGCCGGTGAGGCGGCCGAACAGATCGGACTCGAGGGCGGCCGGGCCGTCGGGATCGGCGTGGACGTGATGGACGAGTCGTCGGTGGCGGCGATGATCGAACGGGCGGTCGAGGAGTTCGACGGCATCGACGTGCTGTGCAATCACGTCGGCGGCAGCAATCCGCGCACCGACCTCGACCTGCTGCGCATGGACCTGGCCGAATGGGATCGGGCGATGGCACTCAACGCGCGCAGCACCGTCGTCGCCTCGCGGCTGGCACTGCCGCACATGATCTCGGCGGGCGGCGGCTCGATCGTGAACACGGTGTCGGTGGCCGGCCTGGTCGGCGACGTACTGCAGTGTGCGTACGGCGCGTCCAAGGCCGCGGTGATCCGGCTGACCCAGTACGTGGCCACCCAGTACGGCCGGCACAACGTGCGCTGCAACGCGATCGCCCCGGGCGCGATCATGACCCCGGCGCTGCGCGACAACGTGCCCGGGGACGTCATCGCCGACATCCAGCGGCACAACGCGCTCGACATGATCGGCGATCCGGACGACATCGGTTGGGCGATGGTGTATCTGGCGTCCGAGGAGTCGCGGTACATGAGCGGCCAGACGCTGGTGCTCGACGGCGGGTTGACCGCGCAGAGCGCGATCGCCGCCAGCCGCCGGGTGCTGCTCGAGGACTGACCGTCAGTCCCCCGCGCGCTCGCTCAGGAACGCATCGATCCGGCGCCACGTGGTGTCCTTCGCGCCCGGCCCGGCCAGCAGCCCCAGGTGACTGCCCGGGACGGTCTCGAATCGCACCTCCGGGGACCCGGTGAGCACGTCGACGATCGCGCCGACGGAGTCCGCGGTGGCGATGACGTCGTCCGCACCACCGACCGCGAGCACCGGAACCCGGAGTTCGGCGAGTTTGATCGTCTTGCCGCCCAACGTGACCCGACCCTCGAACAACCCGTTGCCCAGGACCAGTTCCTCGGCCATCTGGTAGAACACCCGCGCCGGTAGCCGGGCATCCGCCCCATGAAGCGGTCGATGGCCTCCATCCGGGCGAGCGTCTCGGTGTCGTCGAGGTGGCGTACGACGAACCACGGTTTGAGCAGCTCGCGCTGCGGCGCGGTCGCCCGGTAGGCGAGCTGGACCAGCGGCGCGGGCACGCCTCCCAGCAGCCGGGTCACCTCGGTGACGGGCCGGTGACCGGTGACGCGCGCGACGGCGCGGGCCGCCGCCATGGTGGGGATCGCGGAGTAGTCGATCGGGGTACCGAGCGCGGTGATCGACGCGATCGGCAGGTCCGGATGCGCGGACGCGGTGAGCAGTGACAGCGTTCCGCCGAGACTCCAGCCGACGACGTCGACGGGGGCGCCGCCGTGCAACCCGCTGACCCGGCGCAGGGCACCCGGGACGATGTCGTCGATCCACTCCTCGAAGCCGAGGCCGCGGTCGCCGTAGCCCATCGTCCCGTAGTCGACGACGTACGGTGTCCGCCCGCTCCCGAGCAGGTGCGCCACGAGACTCTGCCCGGGCCGCAGGTCGTAGCAGTGCATCGGCACCGCGAGCGGCGGGACGAGCAGCACGGGGCGCCGGCCGCCGGGACCGTACCGGTACAGATCCCGGTGGTGTTCGCGATGAACCGACGTCGACGGGGTTCGCCGGTCGGGTGCGACCCCGTCCCCGAAGGTCAGTCCCCACGCGTTGCGCAGCGACACGTTCGCCCGCGCCCACCAGTTCGCTTGCAGCACGACCACTCCCCTGTCGACGATGCCTCTCCAGCGGGGATCTTACTGGCGAGTCAGTTACGGTGTCTGCCGGGCCAGCAATTCCTCGAACGGCACCGAGTTCTCGAACGGGTCCGCGCGCTCGGTCCGCTCGCGCCCCGCCACCGCGGCGGCCAGCTCGTCTCCGGCCCGGGCGATCCGCTGCGCGAGTCCTCCATCCCGATCGTCCGCGCCGGCCCAGTCCTCCGACGCCGCGTAGACGGCGGTCGGCACCGGCGCCGCACGCAGGTACGCGAACATCGGACGGACGGCGTGCTCGAGCGCGAGCGAGTGCCGCGCGGTACCGCCGGTCGCGCCCAGCAGCACCGGCGCGCCGTCGAGCGTGCCCGGCTCGAGGACGTCGAAGAACTCCTTGAACAGCCCGCTGTAGGAGGCGTTGAAGATCGGGGTCACCGCGATCAGGCCGTCGGACGCGGCGACCCGCTCCGTCACCGTCCGCAGTGCGCCACCGGGAAACCCGGTGAGCAGGTTGTCGGTGATCGCGTGGGCGTGGTCGCGCAGTTCGACGATCTCGACGTCGGCGACCAGCCCCCGATCGGCGAGCGCGTCGGTGGTCGCGGCCGAGAGCCGGTCGGCCAGCAGGCGGCTCGACGACGGCTGCGTCAGCCCCGCCGAGACCACCGTCAGGGTCCGGGTGTTCGTCTCGCTCACGACAGCACCTCCTCGTTGCGACGGGCCAGCAGCGACGCGTGGGTCGGCGCGTCCGGCACGTGGGCGGGACGCCGCGCGGCCATCTCGCGTCGGAGCACCGGCACGACCTCCTCGCCCAGCAGATCCAGCTGCTCGAGCACGGTCTTCAGGGGCAAGCCGGCGTGGTCCATGAGGAACAGCTGGCGCTGGTAGTCCCCGAAGCTCTCGCGGAAAGTCAGGGTCTTGTCGATGACCTCCTGCGGGCTGCCGACCGTGAGCGGGGTCTCCTCGGTGAACTCCTCGAGCGACGGGCCGTGCCCGTAGACGGGGGCGTTGTCGAAGTACGGCCGGAACTCGCGGACGGCGTCCTGGGAGTTCTTGCGCATGAACACCTGGCCGCCCAGCCCGACGATCGCCTGGTCCGCCGAGCCGTGGCCGTAGTGCTCGTAGCGCCGCCGGTAGAGGTTGATCAGCTGGATGAAGTGCTCCTTGGGCCAGAAGATGTTGTTCGCGAAGAAGCCGTCGCCGTAGTAGGCGGCCTGTTCCGCGATCTCGGGGCTGCGGATCGAGCCGTGCCACACGAACGGCGGGACGTCGTCGAGCGGACGCGGCGTCGAGGTGAACGACTGCAGCGGCGTCCGGAACCGGCCCTGCCAGTTCACGACGTCCTCGCGCCACAGCTTGTGCAGCAGCGCGTAGTTCTCGATCGCCAGCGGGATGCCCTCGCGAATGTCCTTGCCGAACCACGGGTACACCGGACCGGTGTTGCCGCGGCCGAGCATGAGGTCGACGCGACCGTCGGCCAGGTGCTGGAGCATGGCGAAGTCCTCGGCGATCTTCACCGGGTCGTTGGTGGTGATGAGCGTGGTCGAGGTCGACAGCACGATCCGCTCGGTGCGCGCCGCGATGTAGCCCAGCATGGTGGTCGGCGAGGACGGCACGAACGGCGGGTTGTGGTGCTCGCCGGTCGCGAAGACGTCGAGCCCCACCTCCTCGGCCTTCTGCGCGATCGCGACCATGGCCTTGATGCGCTCCGCCTCGGTCGGGGTCCGCCCGGTGGTGGGGTCCGTGGTCACGTCACCGACCGTGAAGATTCCGAACTGCATACCTGCCTCCCAAGTATTTCAAGTTTCAACTATATGCGACGAACCCCGTCCGGACCGCGGTTATTCCGTCGCCGCGCGTCGCGGGTGCTTGACGAGCCACCCCATCCGGCATTGACTGCACTCGAGGGTCACCGGCACCAGGGGGTCGCATGAGGGTCACGCACGAGGTCACCAACCAGGTTCCGCCGCTGATCGACCACGACGCGGCCGCCTACCCGCCGATCCTCGAGGCGCTGCAGCGCGAGGGTGCCCACGATGCGCTCGACGAGGTGCACCGGGTGGGGCGGCTGGCCGGCAGCGCCGACGCGCAGACCCTGGGCGACCTCGCGGAAGCCCACCCGCCGGCGCTGCGCACGCACGATCGCTACGGCCACCGCATCGACGAGGTGGACTACGACCCGGCCTATCACCAGCTGATGGACACCGCGGTCGAACTGGGCCTGCACGGCGCCCCGTGGGCGGATCCGAGCCCGCACGCGCACCTCGTCCGCGCCGCCAAGATGGCGGTGTGGGGTCAGGTCGATGCCGGCCACGGGTGCCCGATCTCGATGACCTACGCCGCGGTTCCGGCGCTGCGCCACGAGCCCGAACTGGCGCTGCAGTACGAACCGCTACTCACGGCCCGCGTCTACGACCCGGAACTGCGCGCGCCACTCACCAAGCCCGGGTTGATCGCGGGCATGTCGATGACCGAGAAGCAGGGCGGTTCGGACGTCCGGGCGGGAACCACCCGCGCGGTCCCCCAGTCCGACGGCTCCTATCTGCTCACCGGGCACAAGTGGTTCACCTCCGCCCCGATGTCGGACATCTTCCTGGTGCTGGCGCAGGCGCCCGAGGGCCTGACGTGCTTCCTGCTGCCGCGGGTGCTGCCGGACGGCACCCGCAACGCGATGCACCTGCAGCGGCTCAAGGACAAGCTCGGCAATCACTCCAACGCGAGCAGCGAGGTGGAGTACGACGAGGCCGTCGCGTGGCGCGTCGGGCCCGGGGGCCGCGGCGTCCGGACCATCATCGAGATGGTGAACATGACGCGGCTCGACTGCACGATCGGGACCGCGACCGGCATGCGCGTCGGCGTGACGCAGGCCGCGCACCACGCGATGCACCGCAGCGCATTCGGTGCACACCTGATCGACCAGCCGCTGATGCGCAACGTCCTCGCCGACCTGGCCGTCGAGTCGGAGGCCGCGACCACGGTCGCGCTGTGGCTGGCCGGGCTCAACGACCGCGCCGACAACGGTGACCCGCAGGCGTCGATCCTGCGCCGCGTCGCGCTCGCGGTGAGCAAGTACTACGTGTGCAAACGCGGCCCCGTGCACGCGGCCGAGGCCCTGGAGTGCTTGGGCGGCAACGGCTATGTCGAGGAGTCGCGGATGCCGCGGCTGTACCGGGAGGCACCGTTGCTGTCGGTGTGGGAGGGATCGGGCAACGTCGCGGCGCTCGACGTCCTGCGCGCGATGGCCCGCCAGCCCGAGACGGTCGAGGCCTTCTTCGACGAGCTCGACGACAGCGCGGGCGCCGACGCGCGCCTCGACGCCGCCGTCGAACGGCTGAAGGCCTCGTTCACCGACTTCGACACCCTGCAGCTGCGGGCCCGCCGGGTGGTGGGCGACATGGCGCTGGCGCTGCAGGGCGCACTCCTGGTCCGGCACGGTCACCCCGCGGTGTCCGACGCCTTCTGCGCGACGCGTCTGGACGGCGACTGGGGCAGCGTGTTCGGCACGCTGCCCGCGGGACTCGATCTGGCTCCGATCATCGACCGCGCCACCCCCAAGGTGGGGTCCTGACGCCGGGGGCGGACTCGCCCCGTCCGGCCGGCGGCGTCATAGTGGAAACATGACCGACGAACTCGACGCACAACCCGAGGTCCACGCCGACACCCGGCGCTACGAAATCCGTGTCGGCGACACACGGGCCGGTTTCACCGAATTCGTCGACAGCGGCGACCAGCGGATCTTCTTCCACACCGAGATCGACGAGCGCTTCTCCGGCCGCGGACTCGCCAGCACGCTGATCCGCGCGGCCCTCGAGGACACCGTCGCCCACGCGAAGCGGATCGTGCCGATCTGCCCGTTCGTGGCCGGGTTCGTCGAGAAGCACCACGACTTCGACGACTCCCTCGACCCGGTGACCCCGGAGGCACAGCAGACGGTGCGCGAGTCCCGGAGCTGATCGCGACACTCCGCGAGCGCGGGGTACCGCGCATCGGTGGGCCTGACGCGCGGTGCCCCGTCCGGCCTCAGTTGCAGGCGCTCATCTCCGCCGGGGTGTCGGCCCGGTCGATGCACTCGGTGTAGCTGTCGAGGTCGTTGGAGATGTCGTTGAGGTCGTCCCCCAACTGATCGACGGCAGTGAAGACGATGACGATGCCGATGATCCCACCGACGACGGCGAGCACACTGAGCACGACGCCCGACACCGCAGTCTTCTTGTTGCTGGCCTGCCCCTTTCGTACCCGACTCAGGCCGGCAAGACCGAGCGCCAGACCCGTCACCCCGAGGATCAGCCCGATGAAACCGGTCAACGGGACGAGGCAGAACAGCAGGCCGACAATGCCGAGAATGAGCGCCGCCAAGCCCAGCCCGTTGCGCTCCGGACCGGGCATCGGGGCATAGCCCGGTGACGCCGGCGCGTAGCCGGGGGGCATCTGCGCGTAACCGGGCGGCGTCTGCTCGTAGTTCGGCTGCGTCGGTCCGTCCTGGCGGCCGGTACTTCCCGGATGTGTCGGCACACTTCGAACGGGAATCGGCCGTATTCGTCCGTTCGGCGGTGCACATAACGACTCAACGCGACGAAAGGGACAGTCCGCGTGGGCAACTGCGGCCGGCACCACCGCCGGGGCGCGTCGACCGCGTCTCTCACGGCACAGGTCCCGCCCACCGGAAAGGCGGTGGACGGGACCTGTGAAGCCGTGAGCCGTCGGTGGACGGGACGTGGTGCCCCCACTGGGACTCGAACCCAGACTCGGCGGATTTTAAGTCCGCTGCCTCTGCCAATTGGGCTATGGGGGCCCACCACCGGCCCGACTCCGGTGGCCCACCACAGTGGGAACTCTGAACAGTGTAAGCGGCTCAAACAGTGAGCTAATTCACGACCCATCCACCGGGATCGACATTGCAATCCCGTCCAGGATGTCGTGCTCGCTCACGACCAGTTCACCGATTCCGGCCCGGCGCGCGAGCTCGTCCGCCAGTACAGCGGTGACGATGGCGCCGCCGCCGATGACGTCCACCCGACCCGGGTGCATGGGGCCGAGGGCGGCGCGCTGGTCGTGGGTCATGTCGACCAGGCGGTGCGCCACCTCGTGCACCTGGTCGAGGCTCAGCCTCGACAGGTGGACGCGCTCGGCGTCGTACTCGGGCAGGTCCTGCGCCACCGCGGAGAGCGTCGTCATCGTGCCGGCGACGCCGACCCAGGTGCGCGCCTGCTCGACCGGCACCCGCGCAAACGCCTCGGCAAGACGCTCGGACGCGAATTCGCGTGCCGCAGAAACCTGTTCGCCGGTCGGCGGGTCGTCGTGCAGGCAACGCTCGGTGATTCGGACGCAGCCGATGTCGGCGGAGAACGCGGCGTGGACGCCGGCGCTGTCGCCGAGCACCACCTCGGTGGATCCACCGCCGAGGTCGACCACGACGAACGGGCCCTCGGCGGCGTCGAGCTCGCCGACCGCGCCCGCGAACGACAGGCGGGCCTCCTCGTCGCCGGTGATGACCTCGGCCTCGGCGCCGGGCACCACGGCACCGAGCACCTCGCGGGTCATCGCGAAGAAGTCCTCGCGGTTGGCCGCGTCCCGGGTGGCCGACGTCGCGACCATCCGCACCGCCGTGGCCCCGGTGTCGCGAATGATGTCGGCGTACTCGGTGAGCGCCACTCGCGTCCGCTCGATGGCCTCGGGAGCGAACGCGCCGTTGGCGTCCACACCCTGGCCCAGCCGCACGATCCGCATCAGTCGGGTCACGTCGGTGAGCCGGCCACTGCTGTCGGCGTCCGCGACGAGGAGACGGATCGAGTTGGTACCGCAGTCGATCGCCGCGACCCGGGTCACTCGGAGGCCTCCTCGCTGAACGGGCCCGTGTACTCGGGCCAGTCCGCGGGAATCGCGGTGCCGCGCAGGCGTCCGTGCGCGGCCAGCGACACCGCTTCGTCGCCGAGCGGGTTGACTCCCGGTCCCTTCGCGAGCGAGTGGGCGATGAGCACGTGCAGGCACTTCACCCGCTCCGGCATCCCGCCACCCGTGAAATCCGTTCCCAGGGAATCGATCTCGTCACGCTCCGCCAGGTAGGACTCGTGGGCCCGCCGGTACGCGGCGGCGAGCTCGGCGTCGGAGCCGAGCCGTTCGGTCATCTCCCGCATCACGCCGGCGGACTCGAGGCGACTCGCCTCCGCCGTCAGCCGGGGATCGGTGAGGTAGTAGAGGGTCGGGAAGGGGGTGCCGTCGGGCAGACGCGGGGCGGTCTTGACGACGCCGGGCTGCCCGTCCGGGCACCGGTAGGCGATCGCGAGCACTCCGCGCGGGGCCCGGCCCAGCTGGGCCTCCACCGCGTCGAGGTCTTCCTGGGGGACGGACGGTTGGCTCACCCGGTGGGTACTCCTGGTTCTTCTGGTGCGGGGGCCGGCACCGCGGGGGCCACCGGCGCATTGTCTGCTTCTGGTTCGACGGTGGGCAGCGGCCCGGTGAGCTTCTGCCACAGGTCGCTGTGCCATGCCCCGGTGGACGGCGGCGGAGGCGGCGCGTCCTTGACCGGCGGTTTGTAGTCGCCCGGCAACTGGACCTTGTACGGCGTCTCCCCCGGCCGCACCAGTCCCAGCCGTTCACGGCCCTGCGACTCGATCCACGCGGGATCGTCGATCTGTTCCTTCTGTCGCTGCAGCTCGTCGAGCTGCTGCTCGAGCTCCACCTGTTCGGTCGCCAGCCGGTCGGCCTCGGACCGCTGCGAGAGGTATGTCCGCAGCGGCACCGCGAGCGTCAGCGCCAACGCGCAGACGACCACGGCGAGCACGACGGCGCGGCCGGTGGAGAGCCCGAAGAAGGTGCGCTCGGATCTCGCCGAGGGCGCCGATCGCCCCGTCCGGCGGGCGGTCCGGGCACGCGGCGGCGCTGCCCCGGCGGCCGGATCGGCGGAACCCGATCCGGCCGCGGAGTGATGATCCACCGGCGCGGCAGAAGACGCGGTGCGGATCCGGCGGGACCGGCTGGGCCCCTGGTCCGCACCGGCACCGCGGCGTGCGGGGCGCCCACCCGGAGAGGGGCGACCCGACCGCGACCTGCCGCGCTGAGTCATCAGTTGGCGGCACCCTCGAACACGAAGCGCGGGAAGGCCGTCTCGCCCGCGTAGCGGGCGGCGTCGCCGAGGAGCTCCTCGATACGCAGCAGCTGGTTGTACTTCGCGACGCGCTCGCTGCGGGCCGGGGCACCGGTCTTGATCTGACCGCTGCCGACGGCGACGGCCAGATCGGCGATCGTGGTGTCCTCGGTCTCGCCCGAGCGGTGGCTCATCATGGTCTTGTAGCCGTTGCGGTGTGCGAGGTCGACGGCGTCGAGCGTCTCGGTCAGGGTGCCGATCTGGTTGACCTTGACGAGCAGCGCGTTGGCAGCGCCCTTGGCGATGCCCTCCTCGAGACGCTCGGGGTTGGTGACGAACAGGTCGTCGCCGACGAGCTGGATCTTGTTGCCGATCTGCTCGGTGAGCGCGACCCAGCCGTCCCAGTCGTCCTCGCTCAGCGGATCCTCGATCGAGACCAGCGGGTACTGGCCGAGCAGCTCGGCGTAGAACGCGCCCATCTCCTCGGCGGTGCGGATCTTGCCCTCGAACTTGTAGCCGGTGCCGTCGGTGTAGAACTCGGTGGCCGCGACGTCGAGCGCCAGCGTGACGTCCGAGCCCAGCTTGAGGCCGGTCTTCGCGATGGCCTCGCTGATCAGGTCCAGCGCCTCGCGGGTGCCGGCGACGTCGGGCGCGAAGCCACCCTCGTCACCGAGGCCCGTCGACAGACCCTTCTGCTTGAGCACGGCCTTGAGCGAGTGGTACACCTCGGCGCCCCAGCGCAGCGACTCCTTGAAGGTGGCCGCACCGATGGGCGCGACCATGAACTCCTGGACGTCGACGCCGGTGTCGGCGTGCGCGCCACCGTTGAGGATGTTCATCATCGGCACGGGCAGGACGTGGGCGTTGGGTCCACCGACGTAGCGGAACAGGTCCAGGCCGGAGGTCTCCGCACCGGCGCGGGCGACGGCCAGCGACGCACCGAGCAACGCGTTGGCGCCCAACCGCGACTTGTCCGGGGTGCCGTCCGTGTCGAGCAGCGCCTGATCGACGGTGCGCTGCTCGGTGGCGTCCAGACCGATGATGGCCGGCGCGATCTCGCCGAGGACGGCCTCGACGGCCTTCTCGACACCCTTGCCCAGGTAGCGGTCGCCGCCGTCACGCAGCTCGACGGCCTCGTGCTCGCCGGTGGAAGCGCCGGACGGAACAGCAGCGCGAGCGAAGCTGCCGTCCTCGAGCAGCACCTCGACCTCCACCGTGGGGTTGCCACGGGAATCGAGGATCTCGCGAGCTCCGACCTGCTCAATGATGGCCACGAATGGTTCTCCTTCGGCGGCTTCGTACGGCTGCCCCGGACGGCGGATCGAGCCGGTCCGGTGAGGCAGCGTCTGGGTTGTCTACGGGCAGGCGACCACGGTCGGTCGCCGGATGCATAATGCCAGGTCTGAGCCTAACCGGAGTAACCGACTCCCGCCCCCGAGGCACGCCCGCCGTACAGGTCACCTTCGGACTCCCACCGAGTATGCCGCCGCCCGCTCGCGGACGTCGAGCAGATACTCCCCGGACAGGTTGTAGGCCATCAGCGCCGTACGCCAGCCGTCCTCGGTGGTCAGATCGCCACCCCGTGCGCAGAGGTACCGCGCGGCGGTGAGCGCCGCGTCGTCGATGTTGTCGGGATCGGCGATCCCGTCACCGTTCGCGTCCACGCCCCACCGTTTCCACGTCTCGGGAATGAACTGCAGCGGGCCCATGGCCCGGTCGTGGGTGGCGTCGCCGTCCATCGTTCCGCCGTCGGTGTCCGGGATCTCCTCCACACCCGGCGCGCCGTCGAGCGGAATGCCCCGGATCGGCGGGCTGACGAGACCGTCGTCGGCCACGCTCGCGCCGCGGTAGGTGCCGTGCTTGCTCTCGACCGAGGCGATGCCGGCGAGGGTCGTCCAGCCGATGCCGCACTCCGGCCGGGACTGCGCCATCACGGCGGCGGCGTACCCGTACGCCTCGAGCGCGGTGGGCGAGACGGCCACCGCTTCCGACAGCGGCGCTGCCCAGTCCCGCAGCTGGGTCGCGCTGCGGCCGGGTGCGTTCACGTCGATCGGCGGCAGCGGGGCGCCCGGCCCGGGCGGGATCCCGTCGGGGATCTCGATCCGCGGCGCGCGCTGGTCGAACTCGTCGAGCCGCGACGCGACGGTGACGACCGCGATGCCCACCAGCACCGAGGAGGTCGCGACCAGGAACGTCCGGAACCGGCGTCGTGGGCGGGGCGGTCGCGGGGTCGGCAGCGGCGCCGGGCGGTAGCCCGGGGGCGCCTCGTCGGTGGTCGCGGATCGTCTCGTCACGGCGTCCATCATCCAGACCGCGTGGTCGTGACGCTCACCGGAATCAGGACCAAAGCCCCATTCTGGACAAAAAGCCCCAGGTCGGGGGTGGTTTCCGCGGGACTTCGGGGGGTGCTACTTTCAGCGCGGCTATTCCAGGTTTGCCTTGCCTACGTTCGGGCCGAGGCCGCCGGGCCATCCGACTCGCTTCAGGAGCACATGCAGTGTCAGTCCTCGCCGCCGGCGCGACCGCGCCGTCCATCGCGACACAGCTGTTCGGCAGCGGGCTGATCGGTGTCCGCGAGGGCCTCGAGACGGGCATCGTCGTGATGATCCTCGTGGCGTTCCTCGTGAAGGCGGGCCGTCGCGACGCGCTCAAGTGGGTCTGGACCGGCGTCGGCGCCGCGGTGGCGATGGTCGCGGTGATCTTCGGCGTCATCCACTTCGGCACCTCGACGGTGACGGGGATGGCGGCCGAGCTGATCAGCGGACTGGCGTCCCTCGTCGCCGTCGCGATCGTCACCGCCATGGTGCTGTGGATGCGTACCGCCGCCTCCTCCATCTCCGGGCAACTGCGGGCCGGGCTGGACCGAGCGCTGGCCGTCGGCCCCGCCGCCGTCGCCGCAATGGCCTTCTTCGCGGTGGGCCGCGAGGGTGTCGAGACCGCACTGCTGCTGGTGGGCTACGCCGAGAACGCGGCCGGCAGCGCGTGGCCGCTCGTCGGGCTGCTCCTGGGCATCGTCGTCGCCGCCGTCGTCACCGTGCTGCTGTACGTGGGTGCGGTGCGGATCGATTTCGCGCGCTTCTTCCGCTACACCGGCGTCTTCCTCGTCGTCGTCGCGGCGGGCATCCTGGCGTACGGCGTGCGCGCCCTGCAGATCGCCGGGTGGTTACCGGGCGGATCGACGATGGCGTTCGACATCTCGTCCGTCTTCGACACCTCCAGCTGGTACGGCACGGTGCTGCAGGGCATCTTCAACTTCCGCCCCGACCCCACCGTCCTCCAGGTGGTCGCCTGGGTGGCGTACCTGGTGGTCGTGCTGCCGCTGTTCCTCCGTCCGGTCCGGCCCCGGTCCGCCGCGGCACGGTCCGCGTCGGACCCCACCGACACGTCCGTCGTCCCGTCCTGAGCACCGTTTCCCGAAAGGTTCCGCCCGTGCGTCGTACGACCTCCGCGCTCGCCCTGCTCGCGATCGCTCCCCTCGCCCTCGCGGCCTGCACGTCGAAGTCGGCCGCCGACGACGAGGCGATCACGGTGACCGCCACCGACAGCACGTGCGAGGTGTCGGCGGACAGCGGCGCGACGGGCAACACCACGTTCTCGATCACCAACAACGGCTCCAAGGTCACCGAGTTCTACGTGTACGGCGACGGCGACCGGGTGATGGGCGAGGTCGAGAACGTGGGACCGGGGCTGACCCGTCAGCTGATCGTCAACCTCGCCGAGGCCGGGACTTACCACACCGCGTGCAAGCCCGGCATGGTCGGCGACGGTCTCCGCACCGACTTCGTCGTCACGGGCGACTCGGTGGCCGCCACCGACGACGACGGCCGGCTCGCCGAGGCCGCCGACGGCTACAAGCGGTACGTCGACAGCCAGCTGTCCGCGCTGCAGGAGACCGCGGCTGCGTTCGTGGCCGCGGTCAAGTCCGGCGATCTCGCGGCGGCGAAGGCGCAGTACCCGCTCACCCGGACGTACTACGAGCGCATCGAGCCGATCGCCGAGAGCTTCCCCGACGACCTCGACCCGCGCATCGACCTGCGCGAGGTGGACGTCGAGCCGGGCTGGCACTGGACCGGCTTCCACCGCCTCGAGAAGGATCTGTGGGTGCAGGGACCGCAGCCCGACACCGCCGCGATCGCCGACCAGCTCCTCACCGACATCCAGGAGCTCGCCGACGGCATCGCGGCGCCCGACTTCGCGGTCGACCCCATCCAGGTCGCCGGCGGCGCGCAGACGCTGCTCGACGAGATCGCGCGCACCAAGATCACCGGTGAGGAGGACATCTTCTCGCACACCGACCTGTACGACTTCCAGGCCAACGCGGACGGCTCGCAGGCCGCGATCGCGTCGTTGCGCCCGATCCTCGACGAGCGCAGCCCCGAGCTGGGCGCCCGGATCGACCAGCGGTTCGCCGACCTGGACAGCGAGCTCGCGCAGTACCGCCAGGGCGACGGCTTCGTCT
Source organism: Rhodococcus sp. SGAir0479 (assembly GCF_005484805.1). Lineage (NCBI taxonomy): Bacteria > Bacillati > Actinomycetota > Actinomycetes > Mycobacteriales > Nocardiaceae > Rhodococcus > Rhodococcus sp. SGAir0479. The sequence continues at coordinate 469,363 of NZ_CP039432.1, read as the reverse complement.
CCTACGAGACCGTCACCGAGCCGCAGCGACAGGCCCTGTCGCAGAAGATCGACGCGTTGTCCGCGGAAGTGAGCCAGGTGCAGGGTGTCGTCGCCGGACAGTGACCAGCAGCCCCCCACGGACCGGACGCAATCGCGGCCGGGCCTGTCCCGACGTCGCCTGTTCGGCGCCGTCGGGGCGGGGGCCGTGCTCGCGGGAGCGGGTGTCGCGGCCGGAAGGCTGACGGCGCCCGAGACGTCGGGCGCGGGGTCGGCCGCCGAAGTCGTGCCGTTCCGCGGCGCGCACCAGGCCGGCATCGTCACGCCCGCGCAGGACCGAATGCATTTCGTCGCGTTCGACGTCGTCACCGACTCGCGAGACGAGCTGGTGGCGATGCTGAAGAAGTGGACCGAGATGGCGGCGCGGATGACCGCCGGCGAGGAGGCCGCCGAGGACGGCGCGATCGGTGCCGGCGAGTACAGCCCGCCGACGGACACCGGCGAGGCTCTCGACCTGCACGCGTCGAAGCTGACGCTGACCATCGGCTTCGGTCCGTCGCTGTTCGACACCAACGGCGAGGACCGGTTCGGGATCGCGGACAAACGCCCCGCCGCGTTGGCGGATCTGCCCAAGTTCACCGGCGACGCACTCGAACCGGCGCGCTCGGGCGGCGACATCGCGATCCAGGCGTGCGCCGACGACCCGCAGGTGGCCGTCCACGCGGTGCGCAACCTCGCCCGGGTGGGATTCGGTGTGGTGGCGGTGCGGTGGTCGCAGCTCGGGTTCGGACGCACCTCCTCCACCTCGACGAGCCAGAAGACGCCCCGGAACCTGTTCGGGTTCAAGGACGGAACCCGCAACATCAAGGCCGAGGACCCGGCCACGCTGGCGGAGCACGTGTGGGTGGACCCGCAGGACGACCAGGCGTGGATGGCCGGCGGCTCCTACCTCGTCGCCCGACGGATCCGGATGCTCATCGAACCCTGGGATCGCACCACCCTCCACGAGCAGGAGCGGGTGTTCGGGCGCAGCAAGGGCAGCGGTGCGCCACTGGGCCGCAAGGACGAGTTCGACGACCTCCAGCTCGACGCCAAGGGCGCCGGCGGCAGGCCGGTGATCGACAGGGACGCGCACGTGCGGCTCGCGTCCGCGGAGGAGCTCGGCGGAATCCAGATTCTGCGACGTGGCTACAACTTCACCGACGGCACGGACGGTTTCGGCCACCTCGACGCCGGGCTGTTCTTCATCGCGTACTGCCGCGACCCGCAGAAGCAGTTCGTGCCGATGCAGCAGAACCTCGCCCGCAACGACGCGTTGAACGAGTACATCAAGCACGTCGGGTCCGCGGTGTTCGCCGTGCCGCCGGGCCTCGGCGACGGCGACTTCTGGGGTTCGACGCTGTTCGGTGCCTGATAGAGTGCCCGCCATGGATATCGAGGTCGACAGAATCTAGCCACCGGACTGCCGGTGGCTCTCGCCGAATCCGCGCCCCGCGTGCCTCGGCGATCGACCCTGCCCTTCGCCAGTCCGCGTCGCACCGATCTCGTTCCGTGTTCGCAGTACCGGCTCCGCGTCTGCTCGACCGCGCTCGTGATCGGTTCCCCCACTGTCGCCAGACCGGCCGCGCGCTCCCGAGCGCGCGAAGGAGAACCTCAGCATGTCCAACACTTCCGCGATCACCCTCCGAGACCTCACTTTCGAATGGCCCGACGGCACCGTCGCGCTCGACCGGGTGAGCGGCACGTTCACGACCGGACGCACCGGACTGGTCGGGCGCAACGGCGCCGGAAAGTCCACGCTACTGCGACTGGTCGCCGGGCTGCTACAGCCGACGGCGGGCCGGATCGACACCGTCGGCGAGGTCGGCTACCTCCCCCAGACCCTGACGCTGGGAAAGCACTCGACGGTGGCAGAGCTGCTCGGTATCGACGCCGTCATGCGCGCCCTCCGGGCGATCGAATCCGGTGACGTCGCCCCGCAGCACTTCGACACGGTCGGCGACGACTGGGACATCGAGGCCCGTGCCGACGAGGCGCTGCACGACATCGGGTTCTCCGCCGCCGACCTCGACCGCCGGGTCGACACGCTCTCCGGCGGCGAGGCGATGCTCGTCGCGATCACCGGTCTGCAGGTCCGCCGCACCCCCGTCACGTTGCTCGACGAGCCCACGAACAACCTCGATCGCCCCACCCGCGCGCGCCTGGCCGAGATGGTCGACGCGTGGTCCGGCACGCTCGTCGTCGTCAGCCACGACCTGGAACTGCTCGAGCACATGGAACACACCGCGGAGCTGCACGACAGCCGACTCGAGGTCTTCGGCGGCCCGTACAGCGAGTGGAAGCAGCACCTCGAGCAGGAGCAGGCGGCGGCTACCCAGGCGGCGCGGTCGGCCCAGCAGGCGCTCAAAGTGGAACAGCGCCAGCGCATCGAGGCCGAGACCAAACTGGCCCGCCGCGAACGCACCGCGAAGAAGACCCAGAAGGACGGCGGTATCCCGAAGATCCTCGCGGGAAACCGGGCCAGCCGCGCCCAGGCGTCCGCGGGGACGATGCGCTCGACGCTCGACGACAAGGTCGACACCGCCCGGGCCGCCGTCGACGCCGCGACCCGGCGGATACGCGACGAGGAACACATCCACCTGGTGCTCCCGGACCCGGACGTGCCGCGCAGCCGGCGTCTCGCCGAACTCCGGGACGGCGAACGCACCGTGGTGGTGCAGGGCCCCGAACGTGTCGCGCTCGTCGGCCCCAACGGCGCCGGCAAGTCGACCCTCGTCGAGCACCTCGTCCACGGCACCACCGGCGACCCGGACCGCGTCGGCGGGGTCCTGCTCACCGACCGCGTCGGCTACCTGCCGCAGCGGCTCGACAACCTCGACGACGCGGCGAGTGCTCTCGCGAACGTGCAGGCGGTCGCGTCCGGTACACCCGCCGCCGGGATCCGAAACCAGTTGGCGCGCCTGCTGATCCGGGGCAACGCCGCCGACCGGCCCGTGGCCACCCTGTCCGGGGGCGAACGTTTTCGCGTCTCACTCGCCAAGCTGCTGCTGGCCGATCCCCCGGCGCAACTGCTGATCCTCGACGAGCCGACCAACAACCTCGACGTCACCAGCGTCGAGCAGCTCGCCGAGGCGCTCGACGGCTACCGCGGCGCGCTGCTGATCGTCAGTCACGACTACGAGTTCCTCAGCAAGGTCGGGATCGACGTCACCGTGGAACTCGACGACGCGGGGCGGATCGCGAAGCACGGCGACGGCTCCCCGAGCTGACGCCCGGTCACGGCCGCCAGTAGGCCCGCCAGCACTCCGCCCCGAGTCCGCCCCACGGGACCCCGTCCGCGTGCGCGGCGGACTCGGCTGCGCGGATCCGGGCGACGAATCGCAGTGTCGCCTTGCGTAGTTCGTCCTCGGCGCTGGTGGCGCCGCCCAGCCGCACCACCCGCAGTTCGTCGGGCACCAACTCGTCGGGCAGTCCCGCCTTGCGTGCCCGCGAGATCACCTTCTCGGCGAGCGCCAGGGCGGGCTGCTGCAGTGCGATGCCGTCGATGCAGGATTCGCGCGCCTTCTCGGCCGCCTTCCGGATCTCCCACGCCCGCTCCTGTTCGGCGATGTCCACCGGACCGACGATGTCGTCGGCCAGGTGCGGGCTGCGGTGCGCCAGCTTGGTCACCAGCGTGGCCGCGACGTCGTCGACGGTGAACTCGCCCGCCGCCTGCGCGATCCGCGAGTGGAAGAGGACCTGCAGCAACAGGTCGCCGAGTTCCTCCCGAATCGAGACCGGGTCGCCGCTCTGGATCGCGTCGAGCAGCTCGTACGTCTCCTCGAGCAGGTACGGACGCAGCGAATCGTGAGTCTGCGTCACCTCCCAGCCGCCGAAGCTCCACAACCTGTCCATGACCAGGGCCGCCTCGATCAGCGCGTCCCCGGCGCGCCACTCGTCGGCGCGCGCATCCTCCCGACCCATCAGACCCCGGCCTGCACACCGGTCCCGGTGCGGACGTCGACCGAACCGGCGGCCTTGCCGTCCATCGCGAGCAGGAAGTCCGCGATGTACTGCAGCAGTTCCACGTCGCGCACCCGTTCGGCGCCGACCCCCCCGGAACCGGTGCGCGGCAACGGCATCTGCACCATGCCGGTGGTCGCCCGGTACTGCGCGCTCGGGTAGATCCGCTTGAGCCGCAACTGCTTGGAGTCCGGCAGCTGCATGGGCGAGATCTTCAACTGGGTGCCGGCGACCGCGACCTCCTCGATCCCGTACTCGCGACACAGCAGGCGGAGCTTGGCGACCGACACCAGCCGGCCCACCTCCTCCGGCAGCGGGCCGTACCGGTCCACGAGTTCCTCGACCACGCCCGCGATCGCGTCGGTGTCGGTGGCCGCCGCCAGCTTGCGGTAGCCCTCGAGACGCAGCCGGTCGCTGGTGACGTAGTCGGGCGGGATGTGCGCGTCGACCGGCAGGTCGATCCGCACCTCCTTGGTCTCCGGTTCGGTCGTGACCGGACGCCCGTCGGCGACCGCCCGGTACGCCTCCACGGCCTCGCCCACCAGGCGCACGTACAGATCGAAGCCGACGCCCGCGACGTGGCCCGACTGCTCCGCACCCAGCACGTTGCCCGCGCCGCGGATCTCGAGGTCCTTCATCGCCACCGCCATGCCGGCGCCCAGGTCGGAATTCTGCGAGATGGTCGCCAGCCGGTCGTACGCGGTCTCGGTGAGCGGCTTCTCGGCCGGGTACAGGAAGTACGCGTAGCCCCGCTCACGGCTGCGCCCCACGCGACCACGCAGCTGGTGCAGCTGCGACAGGCCGAGCGAATCGGCTCGCTCGACGATCAGGGTGTTGGCGTTGGAGATGTCGAGGCCGGTCTCGATGATCGTGGTGCACACCAGCACGTCGAACTCGCGCTGCCAGAACCCCTGCACGGTCTTCTCGAGCGTCTCCTCGTTCATCTGCCCGTGCGCGACGACGACGCGCGCCTCGGGCACGAGGTCCCGGATTCGTTTGGCCGCCTTGTCGATCGAGCTGACCCGATTGTGGACGTAGAAGACCTGCCCGTCGCGCAGGAGCTCGCGCCGGATGGCGGCGGCCACCTGCTTGTCGTCGTACGCACCCACGTACGTGAGGATCGGGTGCCGCTCCTCGGGCGGGGTCAGGATGGTCGACATCTCGCGAATGCCCGCCATGCTCATCTCGAGCGTGCGCGGGATGGGTGTGGCCGACATGGTGAGCACGTCGACGTGGGTGCGCAGCGCCTTGATGTGCTCCTTGTGCTCGACACCGAAGCGCTGCTCCTCGTCGACGATCACCAGACCCAGGTCCTTCCACCGGACCCCGGTCTGCAGCAGCCGGTGGGTGCCGACGACGATGTCGATCTCGCCCTCGGCCAGCTGCGCGATGATCTCCTTGGACTCGGCCGCGTCGGTGAAGCGGGACAACCCGCGCACCTTGACCGGGAACGACGCCATCCGCTCGGCGAACGTCTGCAGGTGCTGCTGTGCCAGCAGCGTCGTGGGCACCAACACCGCGACCTGCTTGCCGTCCTGGACCGCCTTGAACGCGGCCCGGACCGCGACCTCGGTCTTGCCGTAGCCCACGTCACCGATGACGACCCGGTCCATCGGGACGGGCTTCTCCATGTCGGCCTTGACCTCGTCGATGACGGTGAGCTGGTCGTGCGTCTCGGTGAACGCGAACGCGTCCTCCATCTCCTTCTGCCACGGTGTGTCCGGGCCGAAGGCGTGTCCGGGCGCCGCCTGCCGCGCCGCGTACAGCTGCACGAGCTCGCCGGCGATCTCCCGAACGGCCTTGCGCGCCTTGCGCTTGGTGTTCTGCCAGTCCGAGCCGCCGAGCTTGGACAGCGCCGGCATCTCACCGCCGACGTAGCGGGAGAGCTGATCGAGGGACTCCATCGGGACGAACAGCCGATCGCCCGGGTGACCGCGCTTGCTGGCGGCGTACTCGATGACCAGGTACTCACGCCGCGCCCCGCCCACGGTGCGCTCGACCATCTCCACGAACCGGCCGATGCCGTGCTGGTCGTGGACGACCATGTCGCCCGCGGTGAGCGCCAGTGGATCGACCTGGTTGCGCCGCTTGGCCGGCATCTTCTTGCCGTCACCGGCGGCCGCGACCCGGTTACCGGTCAGGTCGGCCTCGGTGACGATCACCAATCCCGGAATCCCGGCGGCACCGTCGCCGGGCAGCACCAGACCCTCGTGCAGCGATCCGCACAGCACCCCGACCAACCCGCGTCCCGGCTGTGCGCCGGGGGCGAGTTCGGCGGCCGGGACGTCGGCCTCGCGCAGCCGCTCGAGTACGCGCTGCGCGGTGCCGGAGCCCGCGACGACGACCACGGCGCGTCCGCCCGTGGTGACGTGCGCCCGCAGGTTGACGAACAGCATCGACAGCAGCTCGTCCGACCCCCGGACCTCCGGCGCGGACTGCACCGGCAGCACCATCTCCTCCTCGCGACCGGACGCGAGCGGGCTGATCGTCCACCACGGTCGGCCCTGCGCCTCCGCGGTCTCCCGGACCTGGCGCAGCGACCGGTAGGCCGACGCACCGAGGTCGAGGCCGCCGCCGCCCAGCGCCGACGTGTCGATCGGGGCGGCGCCGCCGATCGACGCCGCCGTCCACGAGGCCTCGAGGAATTCCTGCCCGGTCCGAACGAGATCGGTTGCGCGGGTGCGGATCTTCTCCGGATCGCACAGCAGCACATGGGCGTCGCGCGGCAGCACCTCGGTGAGGAGCTGCAGCTCGCCGGGCTGCAGCAGCGGCAGCAGCGCCTCCATCCCCTCGACGGGAATGCCGGCCGAGAGCTTGTCGAGCATCTCGACCAGCGCCGCGTCGGCCACGTTGTCGCCCGCGAGCTGCGCCGCCCGGTCGCGCACCGACTCGGTGAGCAGGAGCTCCCGGCACGGCGGAGCGATGACGGTGGCGAGTTCCAGTTCCGGAATCGACCGCTGGTCGGCCACCGAGAATGCGCGCAGCTCGGTCACCTCGTCGCCCCAGAACTCGACGCGCACCGGGTGGTCCGCGGTGGGCGGGAAGATGTCGAGGATGCCGCCGCGGACCGCGAATTCGCCGCGCTTGCCGACCATGTCGACGCGCGTGTACGCGAGCTCCACCAACCGCGAGATCAGCGAGTCGAAGTCGTGTTCGGATCCGACGCGGAGGATGACCGGCTCGATCTCGCCGAGCCCCGGCGCCATCGGCTGCACGAGCGAACGCACCGTCGTCACCACCACACGCAACGGCGGCCCGTAGTCGGGATCGTCGGGCCGGGCGAGACGGCGCAGGACCTGCAGGCGCCGGCCCACCGTGTCGGCGCTCGGCGACAGCCGCTCGTGCGGGAGCGTCTCCCACGACGGGAACTGTGCGACCGCATCACCGATCGTCTCGCGCAACTCCGCGGTGAGGTCGTCCGCCTCGCGGCCGGTCGCGGTCACCAGCAGCAACTGCGTCCGCTCCGCGACCGCGGCCGCGACGAACGACCGCGCCGGGTTCGGTGCCACGATGTCGAGCTCGGCCCGCCCGACCTCGGCGGCCACCCGGCCGATCGCGTCGTCGGTGAGGGCCGTCCGGACGAGCCCGGCGAGCGGGGTGGCCGCTCCGGCGGGCGCCTCGGACGGAGCGGAAGAGGACACGGAAGACAACGAGAGCGCTCCTGATGTCGTGAAATGCAGACCGTTCGATTCTAGGCGCGCGCGCCGACACGGGCGGCGCGACCGGTCAGCCCCCGAACTGCGGATCCGCCTCGAGGTTGGTCAGACCGTTCCAGCACAGGTTCACCAGGTGCGCGGCGACGACCTCCTTCGAGGGCGTGCGCTCGTCGAGCCACCACGTGGCGGTGGTGGCCACCATCCCCACGAGGGCCTGCGCATAGAGAGGAGCGAGCTCGGGATCGAGGCCGCGCCGCGCGAAGTCGCCCGCGAGGATGTGGCCGACCTGACGGACCGCCTCGTTGAGCAGACTCGAGTACGTGCCCTCGGCCGCGGCCACCGGCGAGTCGCGCACCAGGATGCGGAATCCGTCGGTGCGCTCCTCGACGTACGTGAGCAGTGCCAGCGCCACTCGTTCGACGCGGATCCGGGAGCGGTTCTGCGTGAGAGACGACGTGATCATCTCCAGCAGCTTGGACATCTCGCGGTCGACGACGACGGCGTAGAGCCCTTCCTTGCCGCCGAAGTGCTCGTACACGACCGGCTTGGAGACCTGGGCGCGCGCGGCGATCTCCTCGATCGACGCGGCCTCGTATCCGCGCTCGGCGAACACCGTCCGCCCGATCTCGATCAACTGCTCCCGCCGCTGCGTCCCCGTCATGCGGGTACGGGGGGCCCGTTCGGGGGCCGAGGACTCCCGTGATGGTCGCGACACTCGAGGTAACCGTCCTTTCCGACACGCCGCAGGCGAATTTCTCGAGCAGTTCGACGCGCGGCGCGTCGGCGTGCGAGGATCGTTCCCGCGCCCGCGACCGACGGTTCGTCGGCGCGGCAATCCGCCGTAGTGTAATGGCAGCACCTCTGATTTTGGTTCAGATAGTTCAGGTTCGAGTCCTGGCGGCGGAGCACCTCCCCGATGCGCCGTCCCGGCGAGCCCGATGCGCCGGCCCCGGCCAGCCCGAGGCACGGTCCCGGCAAGCTGTGATTCCAGCCACGGAACCTCTCCGGCGTGGTCGATTCCCGTTATCTCTCCGTTAACCCGAGTCCCGGGCGGCGGAACCGTGATGCCCCGGGGTGGCGGCGAGCCGCCGCGCACACCGCTAGTCTCGGGCGCGTTGTCTTCACGGCAGCGAGTCGCGATATTCTTTTCCGGAACGTGCGCGACGAGTCCGACGCCCCAGCGGCAATTCTGGATCGACTTCGAGGGAGCTTCATGCCACCGCAGACCGCCGTCATCGTCCTCGCAGCCGGTGCCGGGACGCGAATGCGGTCCAAGACTCCGAAGGTTCTGCACACCCTGGCAGGCCGCTCGATGCTCTCCCACTCCCTGCACGCCGCCGCGGCCGTCGAGCCCACCGAACTCGTGACCGTCATCGGCCACGACCGGGAGGCGGTCGGTGCCGCGGTCGACGAGGTCGCCAAGGAGCTCGGACGCGCCGTCGTCACCGCTGTCCAGCACGAGCAGAACGGCACCGGGCACGCGGTGAGCTGCGGGCTGACCGCCCTGCCCGTCGACTTCGACGGCACCGTGCTGGTCACCGCCGCCGACGTGCCGCTCCTCGACGCCGACACGCTGCGCGCGCTGATCGACGCCCACACCACCGCCCCGGCCGCAGCCGTCACGGTCCTGACCTCGACCGCGCCCGACCCCACGGGATACGGACGAATCCTGCGCACGACGGACGGGGAGGTCGCCGCCATCGTCGAGCAGGCCGACGCCACCGAGTCGCAGCGCGCGATCACCGAGGTCAACTCCGGGGTGTACGCCTTCGACGCCGCCACGCTCCGCGGCGCCCTGACGTCGCTGAGCGCCGACAACGCGCAGGGCGAGCTGTATCTGACCGATGTCATCGCGATCGCGCGGCAGGCGGGGAAAGTCGTTCGGGCGCAGCACATCGCCGACACCCATCTGGTGGCGGGCGCGAACGACCGCGTCCAGCTGGCCGCGCTGGCGGGTGAACTGAACCGCCGCATCCTCGAGCGCCACATGCGCGCCGGCGTCACCGTCGAGGACCCGTCGAGCACGTGGATCGACGTCGACGTCACGATCGAGCGCGACGTCGTCCTCCGGCCGGGAGTGCAATTGCGCGGTTCGACGAGCATCGGCGAGGACGCCGTGATCGGCCCCGACACCACGCTCACCGACGTCTCCGTCGGCACCGGGGCGTCGGTGATCCGCACGCACGGCGACGACGCCGTCATCGGCCCCGACGCGAACGTCGGCCCTTTCACGTACCTGCGGCCCGGCACCGCGCTGGGCGCCTGCGGCAAGCTCGGCGCATTCGTCGAGACCAAGAACGCCGACATCGGCGCGCACTCCAAGGTGCCGCACCTGACCTACGTCGGAGACGCCACGGTCGGCGAACACAGCAACATCGGGGCATCCAGTGTCTTCGTCAACTACGACGGCGTGAACAAGAGCCGAACCGTCGTCGGTTCGCATGTGCGCACCGGATCCGACACGATGTTCGTCGCCCCGGTGCGGGTCGGGGACGGCGCCTACACGGGCGCAGGTACCGTCCTGCGGGGCGACGTTCCTCCGGGGGCGCTCGCCGTCTCGGGTGGCAAGCAACGCAACATCGAGGGTTGGGTCCAGCGCAACAGGCCCGGCACTCCCGCTGCCGACGCAGCGGAACGAGCACTCCAGCAAGAAACCGACCGGCAAGAACCGAAGGATGGCGAAGACCAGTGAGCGCGATATCCAGCGACGTGCAGAAGAACTTGATGCTCTTCTCCGGCCGCGCACACCCCGAACTCGCGGAGCAGGTGGCCAAGGAACTGGACATCAAGATCACGCCGCAGACCGCTCGTGACTTCGCCAACGGCGAGATCTTCGTCCGCTTCGAGGAATCAGTGCGTGGCTCGGACGCGTTCGTACTGCAGAGCTTCCCGGCGCCGCTCAACCAGTGGCTCATGGAACAGCTGATCATGATCGACGCGCTCAAGCGCGGCTCGGCCAAGCGCATCACGGCGATCCTGCCGTTCTACCCGTACGCGCGCCAGGACAAGAAGCACCGCGGCCGCGAGCCCATCTCCGCTCGCCTCATCGCCGACCTGCTCAAGACCGCCGGCGCCGACCGCATCATCACGGTCGACCTGCACACCGACCAGATCCAGGGCTTCTTCGACGGACCGGTCGACCACATGCACGCCCTCGGTCAGCTCGCCGACTACGTGCGCGACAACTACGGCACCGAGAACATCTGCGTCGTCTCCCCCGACGCCGGTCGCGTGAAGGTCGCCGAGAAGTGGGCCGACGCGCTCGACGGCGCCCCGCTGGCGTTCGTCCACAAGACCCGTGACCCGCTGGTCCCGAACCAGGTCAAGTCCAACCGCGTGGTCGGTGACGTGAGCGGCCGCACCTGCGTGCTGATCGACGACATGATCGACACCGGCGGCACGATCGCCGGTGCGGTCGACGTCCTCAAGAACGCCGGCGCCGGCGACGTCATCATCGCCACCACGCACGGCGTGTTCTCCGATCCGGCCGCCCAGCGCCTCGCGAGTTGCGGCGCGCGGGAGGTCATCGCGACCAACACGCTGCCGATCCCCGAGGAGAAGCGCTTCCCGACGCTGACGGTGCTGTCGATCGCGCCGCTGCTGGCCCGCACCATCCAGGAAGTCTTCGAGAACGGCTCGGTGACGTCGCTCTTCAACGGCATCGCCTGATCGCTCTCCCGCCCGTGCCCGGTCCGTTCCTGGTGGACCGGGCACGGGCGTAGTGTCTCCGGTGTGTTCTCCGGCTTCCCGACCACAGCGCTGGACTTCTACGAGGACCTCGAGGTCGACAACAGCAAGACGTTCTGGACGTCCCACCGGTCGGTCTACGACACCGACGTGCGGGCCCCGATGGTGGAGTTGCTGGCCGAACTGGAGTCCGAGTTCGGCCCCGGCAAGGTCTTTCGCCCCTATCGCGACGTCCGGTTCTCGAAGGACAAGTCCCCGTACAAGACTCATCAGGGCGGATTCGTCGAGTCGTGCCCGGGTGTCGGCTTCTACGTACAGGTGGACGCCTCCGGCCTGTTCCTCGCCGGCGGCTACTACTCCCACACCCCCGAGCAACTGGCGCGCTATCGCGCCGCGGTCGACGACGAACGCCGCGGCCGGGCCCTGCAGCGGGTCGTGAGAAAGCTCGAATCGTCGGGATTCGAGATCGGCGGCGACCGTCTGGCGACCCGGCCGCGGGGCGTGGCGGCCGATCATCCGCGCATCGAACTGCTCCGGCACCGATCGCTCACGGCCGGTGTGAACCTGGGCTGCCCCGAGTGGCTGGGGACACACGATGCGGTGGATCACGTGCAGCAGTCCTGGCGCGCGATGCGTCCCCTCGTCGAGTGGTTCACCGACGTTCTCGCGTGACGGTCGCCGACACTCCGGGGAGCGGAGAACGCGTGTGGCACAAGACTTTGCCGGGACCGGTCCCGCACGGGCATGAGCTTGGTCACCCCCGGCAGAAAAATTGGACCTCGGTGTAGCCGGACGCTCGGCAGTGCCCTACTCTGGCTCGTCGTGATCGACGCGCAGACCCTGGAAACCCCAGCCGCTGGCCCTGAAATCTCCAACCCCCGAACGGTCCGCCGATGGACTCCCGGGTCGTGTGTGTGGTGCGGTAGCGACGATTCGATCGAAGAGTTCCGCAACGAGCCGCGATGCGGCACGTGCCGCGAGCACGAGAGCGTCATCGACGAGGCCCGCAAGTTCATGGGCATGTACGGCCTGCGTCCGATCGGCGGAACCCTGCAGTCCGACGACGAGGAAGAGCGTGAGTGGCGAGTGGCCGCGCGCGACGCCCGCGCCGCGCTCAACCAGATCCGGCTGGCCGAGCCGCCGGACCCGGCAGTCGTCCGCAAGTCGCTGCGCCCCAAGGCTGCTCGCATCGTGACCGCGATCGAGGCCGAGTCGGCTCCGGCCCGCAAGGCGCCGGCGCGTCCCCGGAGCGCCACGTCCGCGCCGACGCCGACGCCGACCGCGGCCGTCGCACCGGCCAAGAAGATCGACGTCGCCGCGCTCGAGGAGCGGGTCACCGGGCTGCTCGACCAGCTCACCAAGGTCGACGCCCAGATCCAGCTCGCCGAGGCCGGCCAGGGCCTGGCCGCCCGCGCGCGCCTCAACGACCTGGGCAGCCAGAAGGCGACCATCCTGCGCACCCTGGCGGCGCTCGAGAAGGCCCGCCGCAGCGCCGGCGCGTAGGACCAGCGCACCATGCACGTCCGTGACGCCGTCCTGGGCGATCTCCCCGGGATCCTCGAGATCCACAACGAGGCGATCGCCCATTCGACGGCGATCTGGGACGAGACCCTCGCCGACCTCGACGAGAGGCGGCGCTGGTTCGACGACCGCCATGCGCAGGGCTTCCCGATCCTCGTGGCCGACATCGACGGCCGCGTCGCCGGGTACGCCTCGTACGGGGTGTGGCGCGCCAAGAGCGGCTACCGGCACACCGTCGAGAACTCCGTCTACGTGCACGCCGACTTCCACCGCCGCGGTGTCGCGACGGCACTGATGACGGCACTGATCGACCGGGCGCGCGTCGCCGGCGTGCACGTGATCGTCGCGAGCATCGAGTCCACCAACACCACCTCGATCGCGCTGCACGAGCGGTTCGGCTTCCGTCTCGTGGCGCAGATGCCCGAGGTGGGTCGCAAGTTCGGCCGTTGGATGGACATGTCGTTCCTGCAGCTCACGCTGCCCGATCCGTACGCGTCCTAGTCAGGACCGGCACGCGCACACGAGGGCGAATCGCTCGTCCGGATCGCTCCAGGTCTGCACGCCGTCGAACCCCGCGGCCGCGAGTTCGGCCCGGATCCCGGACTGTCGGAACTTCGCGGAGATCTCGGTCCGGAGCTGTTCGCCCTTCCCGAACGGGACGACCATCCCCAGATCCGCTATCCGGACGGACATCTCGGTGGTCGCCTCGAGCCGCATCTCGATCCACTCGTTGATCGGATCCCACAGGGCGACGTGCCGGAAGCGGTCGAGGTCGAAATCCGCTCCCAACTGTTTGTTCAACACCGACAGCACGTTGAGGTTGAACTGCGCGGTGACGCCCTCGGCGTCGTCGTACGCCGGCACCAGCACCGCCGGGTCGGTGACGAGCGCGACGCCCAGCAGCAGGTGCTCGCCGGGGTCGAGGACGTCGGCGATGCTCGCGAGAAACTCCCGCCGCTCGTCGGGCACCAGGTTGCCCAGCGTGCCACCCAGGAAGGCGATCATCCGGCGTCCGCCGCTCGGCAAGTGGTGCAGCGACTCCGTGAAGTCACCCACCACGCCGTGCACCTCGATTTCCGGGAACTCGCGGGCGATGCGGTTCGTGGCGTCCCGCAGCGCGCTCTCGGACACGTCCTGGGGTACGTAGCGTTCCAGCGTGCCCCGGGCGCCGAGTTCCTCGAGTAGCAGCCGGGTCTTCTCCGACGACCCGGAGCCGAGCTCCACCAGCACCTGGGGCTCGGCAATGACCGCGATCTCGCGGGCGTGCTCCTCGAGGAGGGACCGCTCGGTGCGGGTCGGGTAGTACTCGGGCAGCTGGGTGATCCGCTCGAACAGTTCGCTGCCGCGGGCGTCGTAGAACCACTTGGGCGGTAGCCGCTTGGGGCTCGACGTCAGTCCGGTGGCGACGTCCTCCCGCAGCGCCGCGGTCAACTGCTCGGGCGCGATGTGGATCTCCAGGGTCGGTGCGCTCATTCCACTCCCATCTCGAGGATCGTTCCGGGGGTACTTGCTCACGATCACGTCGTCACATCGGGGTGACGATCAGGTGGCCGGGCCGCGCCGTGACGATGTGCCCGTCCGGGATCTCCTTCCACTGATGGTTGCGGTCGTAGGGTTCGGAGCTCACGACGGCGCGGTCGTCGTCGACGAGCGTCGACAGTGCGTGGTCCCACGTGGTGGCCCACAACTGCCGGCCGTCGCCGAGCAGCAGGTTGAGCCGCGAGCCGGGTGCGAGGGCGTCGATCTGCGCCGTCACCTGCATCAGCGCCACCTCGGGACTGTTGTCCCGCAGAGCGTGGCGCACGGCCAGCCACAGGAACGCCGAGTCGGTGGGTGCCTCGAGGCCCAGCAGATCGACCACCGGGAGCGTCCGCGCCGCCTCGGCCACGGATTCGGGCCAACCGACGATCCGTCCGTTGTGGCTGAACGCCCAGTGCCCGGAGACGAACGGCGCACAGGCGCTGCGCTCGACGGGCATCCCGACTGTCGCCGATCGCACCGCGGCGAGGATCGCGTGCGAACGAACCTTCGACAGCATCTCGGGCAGTGCGGGGTCGGACCAGACCGGCATGGCGCTCCGGTACCGGGAGATCGTCGGCCCCCACCACGCGGCACCGAACCCGTCGGCGTTGACGGTGCCGCCGCCGCGCATGTCCCGCGGATCCCAGGACTGCCGCAGCAGCGAGAACTCCCCCGCCGTGATCACCTCCCGCACCGACCGGGTGGGGCCGATGTAGCCGAGGTGTCGGCACATCAGAGGTCCCTCGCGCAGCGGAATCCTGCGAAGATCTGCCGCCGGACGGGGTGGTCCCAGTTCCGGAACGTCCCTCGGCACGCAACCGGGTCGGTGCCGAACGAGCCGCCGCGCAGCACGCGGTAGTCGCCGCCGAAGAACACCTCGGAGTACTCACGGTAGGGAAACGCCCGGAATCCCGGGTAGCCGCTGAACGGCGACGACGTCCACTCCCACACGTCCCCGATCAGCTGCCGCACGCCGGACGGCGACGTACCGGCCGGGTAGGAGCCGACCGGCGCCGGCCCCAGGTGCCGCTGTCCCAGATTGGCGCGGGTGTGGTCCGGTTCGTCCTCGCCCCACGGGTACCGGCGCGACCTGCCGCTGGCGGGATGCCAGCGGGCCGCCTTCTCCCACTCCGCCTCGGTGGGAAGCCGTTTGCCCGCCCACCGCGCGTACGCCTGTGCCTCGAACCAGCACACGTGCATCACCGGCTCGTCCGGCGGCACGGGCTCGAGCACCCCGAATCGGCGCCGCCACCAGTTCCCGGACCCGTCACCGGTCCAGAACTGAGGTGCCTCGAGTCCGGCCTCCGTGCGATGCCGCCAGCCGCGCTCGTCCCACAGCTCGCGGCGCCGGTAGCCACCGTCGTCGATGAACTCGGCGTAGTCGGCGTTGCTCACCGGGACGGTGTCGATCGCGAAGGCGTCGACGAACACGGTGTGCGCGGGCCGCTCGTTGTCGAGGGCCCACGGGTCGTCGGACACCCCCATCGTGAACTCGCCCGCGGCGATGACGACTTCACGATCGCGCACGGGGCTGACGGCGACGGGCACCGGCGGCGCGCTCAGCACCGCCGGCCCGGTCCGCAGCTGGTGCGTCGCGAGCATCGTCTCGTCGTGTTGCTGTTCGTGCTGCGCGATCATGGCGAACGCGAAACCGTTCCGCTCGAGCGGGCTACCGCGGAACGTGCTCGCGTCCAGCACGTCCCACGACTTGTCCCGGACCTGCGCGACGTACCGCCGGGCCTCCGCGGGGCCCAGCAACGGAAGTGTCGGACGGGTCGACCGCGCGTGTTTGAACGCGTCGTACAGTTCGTCGATGTCGGCGCGAACCGGGTCACGCCCCCCGACGTCCCGGACGAGCCACAGTTCCTCCTGGTTCCCGATGTGGGCGAGGTCCCACACCAGCGGACTCATCAGCGGCGAGTGCTGAGCCACCAGGTCGCGCTCGTCGACGCAGTCGGTGAGCGCGTCGCTGCGCCGCCGGGCGCGCGCCAGCACGGTCTCGAGCTGTTCGCGAAGGCCGGTCACCAGCACCCCTCCGCCGGCTGCAGGCGGCTACGACATCGCCGTGCCGCCGCACCGAGTTGCTGCGCGAAGCCGGGGTCCGGCGTGTACTCGGCCGCGAGTTCGAGCAGTGCCACTGCCCCGTCGCGCAGGTCGTCGTTCGCGAGTCCGTCACGCGCCGCCTCGTGCCACCGGCCCCGTGTCGGTGCGGCGACGTCGATGGTCCCGGGCGCTCTCGACAACGCGTCGAGTGCTGCCACCGGCAGTCGCCAGCCGTCGCCCGGCTGCGCGTCCAGGTAGCGCACCTCGAGGTGCCCGACGGCCCGCACCGGCGGGAAGACCGTCGTGAGGTGATAGTCGAGGTCCGCCTCGGTGGGGCGCCGGCCGAGTTCGTCGTCGAGCGCGCCGTCGATCCAGTCCGCGAACGTCGCGTCCGGGGGTGCCGTCCAGCACGGCCCGTCCCGCCGGACGCACAGCAGCGGAACGTCGAGCACCCAGCGGGCGTAGTCCGCCACCGGATCGGCGAGTTCGTCACCGGGGCCCGCGGTTCGGGGCGGGTCCAGCTCGAGCCAGGTCCGCATCCGCTGCGACGCCCACTCCCCCGCCGGAATCCCGTACAGCCGGGGTGAGCACGCGAAGGCGGCGACGAGTGCGGGACCGATCGCGTGCAGCGTGTTCCACCGCCGAGCGACGTCTGCGGTGTCGGCCCCCGCATCGACGCTGACCTGCACGGCAGCGGTGTTGCACATCATGAGTCTGCCGTACGGGCCGATGCCGTCGAACCGCTCTTCCATGGCTCGGTAGCGGGGCAGCTCGAGCAGGCGGCGCGGGTCGCGGCGGGTGTCGGCCGCGTGCGCGTGGGTGGTGATCGACTGGGCTGCGAGAAGGGTGCGAAGGGTGCGTTCGTCGGACGCGAGGGCCTCGCACAGTGCGGCGGCATCGGCGTGCGGCGCACTCGAGATCTCGATCTGGCCGCCGGGCTCGACGGTGACGAGACCGCCCGCCGGCAACGGGCGGGCGGGAGAATCCGGGACGATCGATCGCGGAGCATGGGGGCCGAGAGCTGCGGCGACGGCGGCCAGCTCGGGACGAGCGGGTACGGGACCGGCGCCCGCGGTGAGCCATTCGAGCTCGGCACCGATCAGCTGGGGCGGACCCAGCTTGAAGCACACGCCACCTACGTACGACTCGGCTGCGGGACGCGAGCTGAAGCAGGTGGACTCGACTGCGACAACCATGCCATCCTCCCCTCGGGGGCGGTCGAGTGTCGTTGTCGAGACTAAGGCCCAGTCCCCGCCCTGGCTACCGCTCAGGAGGATTTGTCGATGCTCGATCTGGAACGGCTCCGCCACGACACCCCGGGCTGCCTCGAACGGGTGTTTCTCGACAGTGCGGGGTCTTCTCTGCCACCACAACCCGTGCTCGCCACCGTGATCGGACATCTGCGACGCGAGGCGGAAGTGGGCGGATACGTCGCCGCGGCCGAGCGTGCCGACGACCTGGCCGCCGTCCGGGAATCGCTCGCGCGGCTGATCGGCGCCACGCCGTCGGAGATCGCGCTCCTCGACAGCGCCACCCGGGCCTGGAGCGAATTCGTCACCGCACTCCGCTTCGAGCCCGGCGATCGGATCCTCATCTCCCAGGTGGAGTACGCCAGCAACGCGATCACCGCGCTGCGCCGCGCCGCGGCGACGGGTGCGACCGTCGAGGCCGTCCCCAGCGACCCGAGCGGGTCCATCGATCTCGAGGCCCTCGACCGGATGCTCGACGACCGCGTACGACTCGTCTCGCTCGTCCACGTCCCCACCAACGGCGGCCTGGTGAATCCCGTGCGGGAGGTGGTCGACGCCGCGCACCGGCACGGCGCCCTGGTCCTGCTGGACGCGTGCCAGTCGACGGGCCAGGTGCCGATCGACGTCGCGGCGCTCGGCGTCGACGCCCTGTCGGCGACGGGCCGGAAGTGGCTGCGCGGTCCGCGCGGAACCGGATTTCTCTACGTGCGTTCGGAACTCGCGAGCTCCCTGGAGCCGTCGGCCCTGGATCTGCACGGTGCCGAGTGGACCGCCCCGGACGCGTATCGGGCCGCACCGGATGCGACCCGGTTCGAACTGTGGGAGTGCGACGTGGCAGCCCGGCTCGGCCTGGGCGCCGCCGTCGACTACCTATTGGGCATCGGAATCGATTACGCGGCAAACGCTGTCGCGACTCGGGCGGAAGTCGTCCGCGCCGGACTGAGCACCCTGCCGGGGGTCGGCGTCCACGACCTCGGCAAGCAGAGGTGCGGCATCGTCACCTTCACGGTCGACGGCATCGACGCCGCCGACGTCCGAGAAGCCTTGGCGGACAAGCAGATCACGGTGACGGTGAGCGGTCGCTCGTCCACCCTGCTGGACATGACCGGGCGCGGACTCGACGCGGTGGTGCGGGCGTCACCGCACTACTTCGTCTCCGACACCGACATCGACCGATTCCTCGATGCCGTGGCGAAACTGCACTGAATGCACCACCCGCCCCTCCGGTAACGATTCGGACAACTCTTTCGCAAAGCTCACATATCACCTTCGACGCCACTGGTACCCATTTGTCCGGCATGTACCGACCAACCGGCATGTCATGAATGGGGAGGAATCGAGCAATGCGACGTACCAAGGCTGCCGTCATGGGGGCGGGCATCCTCGCGGCAGGGCTCCTGCTGGCCGGATGCAATGACGACGACACGGTCTCCGAGACCACCAGCACCACACCGTCGGCGACGACGACCGCGCCGAGCTCCACGACCACCGCACCGCCCAGCACCCCCGCCGACGCGGGAGACGATTCGGCGCCGTCCGGCGGCGGGACGGGAGGCGGCGCGAACTTCGGCGCCTCCTCGGGCACCGGCGGTGGCGGCGGTGGCACCGGAGGCGGCGGCCAGGCGCCCGCGGCTCCTGCCCCCGCTCCCGCACCGGCCCCGGGCGGCGAGGAGCAGGCACCTCCGCCGCCGGCGGAGGAGAAGCCCGAGGACGACGGGACAGCCAACGAGGGGAACCCGGACGAGAACGGCGGTGACGACGGGACGGACGATGGAACCGACACCGGCGGAACCGACGGCGACGGCGACGGCGGGACGGATGCCGGCGGGGACGACGACGGCGGCAACGACGATGGCGGCGACACGACGGGGTAGCCGACCACCGGTCCGACCGTGCGGTGCGCCCCGGCGCACCGCACGGCCCACCCGCGATTCACGATCTCGGTTCCCGCTGGGCGGGAACTGTGTGCCCCGACTCTCACAGCGCGTGTAGATGATCTGTGTCACACACTTGTTCGCGTAATCGTGAGAGGACGACCATATGGCCGAGGCCACCCCCATTCGCCCTGTTCCTGCCGATCAGATCACCGATTGGACCTATGAGGCCGACGTCGTCGTCGCCGGTTTCGGTGTCGCCGGTGCGGCCGCGGCGGTCGGCGCCGCGCAGGCCGGTGCCGACGTCCTCGTGCTCGAGCGTACGGGTGGCTGGGGCGGGGCCGCCGCGATGGCCGGCGGCTTCATCTACATGGGCGGCGGGACCCCGCTGCAGAAGGCGTGCGGGTTCGAGGACACCGTCGACAACATGAAGGCCTTCATGAAGGCCGCGCTGGGTCCGGGCACCGACGACGCGAAGATCGACGCCTACTGCGAGGGCAGCGTCGACCACTACCACTGGCTGGTCGACGAGTGCGGCGTCCCGTTCAAGATGAGCTTCTGGGGCGAGCCCGGCTGGGAGCCGCCGGGAGACGACGGCCTCCAGTACACGGGCGGGGAGAACGCGGCGCCGTTCAACGCCACCATCCCCCCGGCCCCGCGCGGCCACGTCCCGCAGATGGAGGACAAGCACGTCAGCTCCGAGAAGGGCGGCGGCTACATGCTCATGAAGCCGCTCACCGACAAGGCCGCCGAACTGGGCGTCAAGGCCGAGTACGACATGCGGGTGCAGGCCCTGATCGTCGACGCCGACGGCCGCGTGGTCGGCGTGACCGCCAAGCAGTACGGCAAGGACGTCACGGTGCGCGCCCGCACGGGCGTGGTGCTGGCGACCGGAAGCTTCGCCTACAACAACCAGATGCTCGAGTCGTACGCACCCAAGATGGTGAACCGCCCCGCCGCCTCGATCGAGGAGCACGACGGCCGCTCGATCCGCATGGCGCAGGCGCTGGGCGCCGACCTCGCGCACATGGACGCCGCGGAGGTCGCGTTCTTCTGCGATCCGCAGCTGTTCATCCGCGGCATCCTGGTCAACGGCCGCGGTCAGCGGTACATCAACGAGGACACGTACCCGGGCCGGGTCGGCCAGGCGACGCTGTACGAGAACCACAACGAGTGCTTCCTCGTCATCGACGAGGCCGCGTACGAGGAGGGCATGACCCGCCCGACGTCGAGCCCGCAGCTGCGTCACCAGCCGAAGTGGGTGGCCGAGACCGTCGAGGAGCTCGAGGCCGAGATGGGTCTGCCCGCGGGCGCCCTGCAGGCCACCGTCGACGTCTACAACCGGCACGCCGAGAACGGCGAGGATCCGCTGTTCGGCAAGAAGACCGAGTGGGTCAAGCCGATCGGCTCGCCGGTGGCCGCGATCGACCTGCGCGGCATGACCGGCGGCTTCACGCTCGGCGGACTGCGCACCAGCGTCGACTCCGAGGTCCTGCACGTCTCGGGCGAGCCGATCCCCGGTCTGTTCGCGGCCGGCCGCTGCACCTCCGGCGTGTGTGCGGGTGGCTACGCGTCCGGCACGTCGCTGGGCGACGGCAGCTTCTTCGGCCGGCGTGCCGGCATCAGCGCCGCCAAGAGCTGACGGCGCCGCGCCGGGGCTGCGCGCTCCGACTTCGGGCCCGGTCGACGCCGCCACGCGTCGACCGGGCCCGATTCACTTCCGCGTCGGCGTCCGGTAAGGTCTATCAAGTTGTCTCGGCGAGGGCGATTGCGAGCACCGCGCAGTCACCGTGATCGACGCGACTACGGCTTCGATAGAGCATGCGCTCCGGCCGTTCGTGTCCGTCCGCCCCTCGCCGCGACGAACGACTGTCAACGAATATCTCACGTGAGTTGTAGGAGCCGTTTCACATGTCTGACGAGAATCGCCTCGTAGCCGCAGTCCGCACCGAGTTCGGCAAGGGTGCCGCCCGCCGCGCACGTCGCGATGGCCAGGTCCCCGCCGTCCTGTACGGCCACGGCACCGAGCCGCAGCACCTGAACCTCCCGGCTCGCGACTTCGCCGCCATCCTCCGCGCGCACGGCACCAACGCCGTCGTCAACCTGGACATCGACGGCAAGGGCCAGCTGGCGCTGACCAAGTCGGTCGTCGTCCACCCGATCCGCCGGAACATCGAGCACGCCGACCTGCTCATCGTCCAGAAGGGCGAGACGGTCGCCGTCGAGGTCCCGATCGTCGTCACCGGTGCCGCAGCTCCCGGCGCGCTGGTCACCGAAGAGGTCACCACGATCAAGCTCGAGGTCGAGGCTCTCAACATCCCCGAGTCGGTCGAGATCTCGGTCGAGGGCGCAGCCGTCGGCACCCAGTTCCTGGCCGGCGCGGTGGCGCTGCCCAAGGGCGCGAAGCTGGCCGACGACGCCGAGCTGCTGCTCGTGAACGTCGTCGAGGCCCAGGTTGCGCCTTCTGCCGAGGAGACCGAGGCCGAAGCCGAGGCCTGATCAGCTCCACGCTGAGACGTCGTGCGGCGGCGCGTCGATCCCGTTCGGGTTCGGCGCGCCGCTGTCGTATGGAAAGGACACACCGGCAGTGAGTGACGCGACCGGCACCGCAGTGGTCGTCGGCCTCGGCAACCCGGGGCCGCAGTACGAGAAGACCCGCCACAACATCGGCTTCATGGTGGCCGACGTGCTCGCCGGGCGGGTGGGCGGAAAGTTCAGCGCGCACAAGCGCAGCGGCGCCGAGATCGTGCAGACCCGGCTGGTCGGCCGTCAGGTGATCCTGGCGAAGCCGCGGTCGTACATGAACCTCTCGGGCGGCGCGGTGTCCGGGCTGGCCCGGTTCTTCTCCGTGAAGCCGGAGAACATCGTCGTCGTCCACGACGAACTCGATCTGGACTTCGGCACCATCCGGCTCAAGCAGGGTGGCGGTGAGGGTGGTCACAACGGCCTGCGTTCGATCTCGCAGTCGCTCGGCACCAAGGACTACGTCCGCACCCGCGTGGGTATCGGCCGCCCTCCGGGCCGGCAGGACCCCGCCGACTTCGTGCTCAAGCCGTTCTCCACGGTCGAACGCAAGGAACTGGATCTGGTGTGCGAGGAGGCGGCCGACGCCGTCGAGCTCGTGCTGCAACTCGGCCTCGAGGCGGCGCAGAACCGGCTGCACTGACGGCCGACCTGCGCATCGGTTGCGAATCCCCGCCGGGTGACGTTGCATGGGTGAGACCACTCGATCGACGGAGCGGACAGGGAGCAGCCGATGAGTATTCGTGACTTCGCGCAGCGGTGGCCGGTGTGGCAGCAGATCACCGGGACCGATCCGCTCGGTCGTGGTGCGGCCGCCCAGTCCCGCCGCTCGCTCGAGATCACCCCCCGCACCGAATCTGCCGATCGGGTCGTCAAGAGCGTGTGCCCGTACTGCGCCGTCGGCTGCGGGCAGAAGATCTACGTCCGCGACGAGAAGGTCGTGCAGATCGAGGGCGATCCGGACAGCCCCATCTCGCGCGGGCGCCTGTGCCCCAAGGGCTCGGCCAGCAAGCAGCTCGTGACGAACCCCGACCGGGTCACCACCGTGCTGCACCGTCGCCCGTACGCGACCGAGTGGGAAGAAATCGACCTGGACACGGCCATGGAGATGGTCGCCGACCGGGTGCTCGAGTCGCGAGATCAGTTCTGGCAGTGGGAAGACGACGAGGGCCGACGGGTGCGGCGCACGTCCGGTGTCGCGAGCCTCGGCGGCGCGACGCTGGACAACGAAGAGAACTACCTCATGAAAAAGCTCTACACCGCGCTCGGCGCGATCGAGGTGGAGAACCAGGCCCGTATTTGACACTCCTCCACAGTTCCCGGTCTGGGAACCTCGTTCGGCCGTGGTGGTGCCACGAACTACCAGCAGGACCTCGTCAACGCGGACTGCATCGTCATCCAGGGGTCCAACATGGCGGAGTGCCACCCCGTCGGTTTCCAGTGGGTGATGGAAGCGAAGCTGCGGGGCGCCAAGGTCATTCACGTGGATCCGCGGTTCACCCGCACCAGCGCGGTCGCGGACCTGCACGTCCCGGTCCGCGCGGGCTCGGACATCGCGTTCCTGGGTGGGCTCATCAACTACGTGTTGGCCCACGACGCGTACTTCCACGACTACGTCGTGGCGTACACGAACGCGCCGATGATCGTCTCCGACGACTTCCGGGACACCGAGGATCTGGCGGGCCTGTTCTCCGGGTTCGACGTCGAGGGCCGGGAGTACGACACCAGCAGCTGGCAGTACCGGGACGGTGGGTCGCAGTCCCCCGCGGCCGGTGCGCGTGATGCCGAGTCCGGGGAGACCGAGGCGTCGGGCAGCGGCGGAGCGCTCACCGGAAGCGCGGACGAGGTGCCGCAGCGGGACGACTCGCTGCGGGACCCGCGATGCGTGTTCCAGGTGCTCAAGCGGCATTTCGAGCGGTACACGCCCGAGATGGTCGAGCAGGCGTGCGGTGTTCCGCGCGAGAGCTTCCTCGAGGTTGCCCGGGCGCTGACCGAGAACTCGGGCCGCGACCGGACGTCGGCGTTCTGCTACGCGGTGGGCTGGACCCAGCACACCGTCGGCGTGCAGTACATCCGCACGGCGTCGATCCTCCAGCTCCTGCTCGGCAACATCGGCCGACCCGGCGGCGGAATCATGGCGCTGCGCGGGCACGCGAGCATCCAGGGGTCGACGGACATCCCGACGCTGTACAACCTGCTGCCCGGGTACATCCCGATGCCGCACGCGCACAAGCACATCGACCTGGACTCCTTCGTCGGCGAAAACGCCGGCGCGAAGGGCTTCTGGGGCAACATGCGCGCGTACACGGTGAGCCTGCTCAAGTCGTGGTGGGGCGACGCGGCCACGGAAGAGAACGACTTCTGCTTCGACTACCTGCCGCGCCTGACCGGCACGCACGATTCGACGGACACCATCGAACGGCAGATCAACGAGGGCGGGGGCGGCTACTTCCTGGTCGGCGAGAATCCCGCCGTGGGTACGGCCAATGCCCGCATGCAGCGGGCGGGCCTGGCGAATCTCGACTGGCTGGTGGTGCGCGACCTCGCGATGATCGAGAGCGCGACGTTCTGGAAGGACGGGCCGGAGATCGAGACCGGCGAGATGCGGACCGAGGACATCGGTACCGAGATCTTCTTCTTCCCCGCCGCCAACCACGCCGAGAAGCAGGGCAGCTTCACCAACACCCAGCGGCTGCTCCAGTGGCACCGCAAGGCGCTCGATCCGCCGGGTGACGCCCGCAGCGACCTGTGGTTCTACTTCCACCTCGGTCGCATCCTCAAGGAGAAGGTCGCGGACTCGACCGACGAGCGTGATCGGCCGCTGCTCGATCTCGTGTGGGACTACCCGATGGAGCCCGGCACCGACGAGCCCGACGCGGTCGCGGTCCTGGCCGAGATCAACGGCACGGGCCCCGACGGTCAGCCGCTGTCGATGTACACCCAGTTGCGCGACGACGGATCGACCCGCTGCGGGTGCTGGATCTACTGCGGGGTGTACGGCGACGGCGTCAATCAGGCCGATCGTCGCCGGAGCCGGCACGAGCAGGGCCCGGTGGCGCCGGACTGGGGTTGGGCATGGCCGGCGAACCGGCGCGTGCTCTACAACCGCGCCTCGGCGGATCCCGACGGTAAGCCGTGGAGCGAACGCAAGGCGTTCGTGTGGTGGGATCCGGACGCGAACGACGGCGCCGGCCGCTGGACGGGCCACGACGTCCCGGACTTCGAGGCCGACAAGCCGCCGACGTACCGGGCGCCGGAAGGGGCGACGGCGGAGGATGCGATCAACGGCACCGAGCCGTTCATCATGCAGAACGACGGCCGGGCGTGGTTGTACGCGCCGGTGGGCCTGCTGGACGGTCCGATGCCGACGCACTACGAGCCACCGGAGTCGCCGCTGCCGAATCCGCTCTATCCGCAGCAGTCCAATCCTGCTCGGATGCCGCATCCGGGAAAGTTCAACCGCTACAACCCTGCTCACGGTGCGGCGGGCAGTGAGGTGTTCCCGTACATGTTCACCACGTACCGCCTCACCGAGCACCACACGGCGGGCGGGATGAGCCGCACGCTGCCGTACCTGTCGGAACTGCAGCCGGAGTTCTTCTGCGAGGTGAGCCCCGAGCTGGCGGCCGAGCGCGGTCTCGAGAACGGCGGGTGGGCGACGATCGTCACGGCTCGCACGGCGATCGAGGCTCGCGTCCTGGTCACCCAGCGGATGCAGCCGCTGGTGGTCGACGGTCGACGGCTCCACCAGATCGGTTTGCCGTACCACTGGGGACGGAACGGCATCAGCGTCGGCGACGGTGCCAACGAGTTGCTGCCACAGGCGCTGGACCCCAACGTGTCCATCCCGTCCACCAAGGCCACCAGCTGCGACATCCAGCCGGGCCGTCGGCCCCGGGGTCCCGCACTGCTGGAGTACGTGGCCGAATACCGGCGCCGCGCCGGCGTGACACCCGAGACAGGAACGGAGCTGTAACCGTGTCGGACAATCTGTCGAAACTGGGTCGAGCGTTCTTCGGCCCGGGCGACCCCGCGCGGGAAGCGGGGTACACCGACCCGCCGAGCCGCAAGGGTTTCTTCACCGACACCAGCGTGTGCATCGGGTGCAAGGCCTGCGAGGTCGCGTGCAAGGAGTGGAACGCCGTCCCCGAGGACGGACTCGAGCTGACCGGGATGTCGTACGACAACACCGGGGCGCTGGGCGCCTCGACCTGGCGGCACGTGGCCTTCGTGGAACAGCCGGTACCGCCCGAGCGACGGCGGGAGACCGTCGATCTGGGAATGCCGGGAACGTCGTTGCCCGGCGCCGACTCCGACGTCACCGAACGCACGGACTTCCGCTGGCTCATGGAGTCGGACGTGTGCAAGCACTGCACGCACGCGGCATGCCTGGACGTGTGTCCCACCGGCGCGCTGTTCCGGACCGAGTTCGGCACCGTCGTGGTGCAGAACGACATCTGCAACGGCTGCGGCTATTGCATCCCCGCCTGCCCGTACGGCGTGATCGACCGCCGCGACGGCCCCACCGGGGACCCGGCCGTGGGCCTGGCACAGAAGTGCACGCTCTGTTACGACCGGCTCTCGGGCGGGATGGAACCGGCGTGCGCGAAGGCGTGTCCCACGGATTCGATCCAGTTCGGCGATCTGGACGAGTTGCGCGAGCGCGCCGACCGCCGGCTTGCGCAACTGCAGGACGCGGGCGAGTCGACCGCCCAGCTGTACGGGCGCGACGAGGGCGACGGCGTCGGCGGCACCGGCGCGTTCTTCCTGCTGCTGGACGAGCCGGAGGTGTACGGGTTGCCGCCGGACCCGGTGGTGACCACGCGGGACCTGCCCGGGATGTGGCGGCAGGCCGCGCTCGCGGCTGCCACGCTGCTCGGCGGCGCGGTCGTCGCGTTCGCCGGCCGTCGAAAGGGACACCGATGACCGACCGTACCCGGACACGTCGCCGCGGACGGCGCGGGCGCGGCGAGCAGGCGATGGTGCCCGACGCCAAGTTCGAGAGCTACTACGGCCGCCCCATCGTGAAGGCGTCGCCGTGGCAGGCGGACATTCCCGCCTACCTCTTCCTCGGCGGGCTGGCCGGCGGTTCGTCGCTGCTGGCCGCCGGGGCGGATCTGACCGGGCGCCCGCACCAACGGCGTTCCGCCCGGGTGATCGCCCTCGGCGCCATCGTGGCGAGCATGTACGCGCTGATTCACGACCTGGGCCGCCCGGCCCGGTTCCATCACATGCTCCGCGTCGCCAAGCCGACGTCCCCGATGAGCATCGGCACGTGGATCCTGTCGCTGTACGGCCCGTTCAACGGCCTGGCCGCGGTCGGCGAGTTCGCGGACCTGCTCCCCCGCCCCATCCGGCAGGGCCCGCTGGGTCGGCTGCTGACGTTCGCGACCCGTCCCGCCGGGATCCTGGCGGCGGTCACCGCGCCCGCGGTGGCGTCGTACACCGCCGTGTTGCTCACCGACACCGCGACGCCCAGCTGGCACGAGGCCAAGCGCGAGTTGCCGTTCGTGTTCGTCGGCAGCGCGGCCGCGGCCGCGGGCGGGGCGGGCCTGCTGACGGCACCGCTCGCCGAGTCCGGGCCGGCCCGACGCCTCGCCGTCGGGGGCGCGGCGCTCGAACTGGCTGCGTCGCAGATCATGGAACGGAGCATGGGCATCACCGCTGAACCGCTGCGGACCGGGACCGCGGGTCGTCTGCACTCCGCGGCGACCGCCCTCACCGCGGGCGGCGCGGTGGGAGCGTTGCTCGGCCGACGCAGCCGCGCGGTGACGGCGCTGTCGGGACTGGCGCTGACAGCGGGATCGGCGTGCACGCGCTTCGCCGTCTTCCACGCCGGGCAGGCCTCGGCACGCGATCCTCGGTACACGGTGGTGCCGCAGCGCGAACGGCGCGCCGCTCACGCTCACGCCACGACGTGACCGTCCTCGCCCGCCCGGCGGGTACGCCCCTCGCGGGCGAGGAGCTCGAGCAGCGGCATGATCACCCGACGCGAGGTTCCCAGACGAGTCCGGGCTTCGCTGGGCGTGAAAGGTTCCGGTAGCTCCCGGAGCGCCTCGACGGCGGCGTCCACCGCTCCGGACCCGAGCCAGACACCCCCGCCGAGGGGAGTGACCAGTCCTGCCCGCGCACACGCCGCGAGTTCGCGGTGCCCGAGCCCCAGTTCGGCGAGGTCGCCCGCGCTGGGGGCGACGAAGGGCTCGTCCTCCCACCGCTGCTGCAGTCGGGCGGCCGCCTGCGCGACGGGCTCCGGAAGCCCGGCCTCGGCGTCGCGTCGCACGATCCGGCCGTCGTCCACCGTGAGGGCGCCGGCGTGCTCGAGCACCGCGGCCAGCAGCTGCGGGTCGGGCAGCGCGAGCGCTCGGCGCGCCGCCTCGCCGGGCAGTCCGGGCGCGAGCGGATGCGTGCGAGCGTGCTCGTCGACCAGCTTCCCCAGTCTCTCCGCCGCCGAGCGTGCCGTGTCGGGGTCGAGCAGCCAGTCGCCGGGGCCCGCCGTGTCGGGAACACCGGTCACACCCCACGCCCGCAGATCGCGGGCCCGCGCAAAACCGCGTCGGTGCAACTCCGAGCCGACGTCGGGGGTCGCCGCGGCCAGGACCTCGGCGCGCCGACGGGCATCGCCGCGCCGGCGAAGTTCGGGCGGAGCGGGATCGAGGACCACCGCACCCGACGGGATGAGCCCGGCGTCCGGATCGCGCAGGATCAGCCGGTCGCCGATCCGCAGCGGCAGCGGCTGCTCGAGCGACAACCGGGCGAACGCGTCGGTGAGCGGTCGGACGCGGGCGCCGACCGCAGCGGACCCGCAGTGCACGACGACGTGTTCCCGCAGCGTTCCGGGTGCCGTCAGCCGCACGTCCACCGTGGCGGTCTGGTACCACCGGTCGGGGGTGAGCAGCGCATCGCCGCGTGCGATGTCGGAGTTGGCGACGCCGCGCAGGTTCACCGCCACTCGGGCCGGCGCCGGCACCTCCGCGCGGTCCCGACCGAGCGACTGCAGGCCCCGCACCACCACGCGCGGCCCGTTCACGCCCACGCGCAGCGTGTCGCCGGTCCGCACGGTGCCGGCGCCCAGGGTGCCGGTCACCACGGTGCCCGCCCCGCCGATGGTGAACGAGCGGTCGACCCACAGCCGTACGTCCGCGTCGACGTCCGCCGGGGGGAGCTCGTTCCCGAGTCGTTCCAGCGCCGAACGCAATTCGTCCATCCCGGAGCCGGTGACGGCGGAGACCGCGACCGTCGGGATGTGCGCGAGCGACGTTCCGGCCAGCGCCGCCCGCGCTTCCTCGGCCGCCGGCTCGGGGTCGAGCAGGTCGCTGCGGGTGATCACGAGCACCCCGTGCCGGACGCCCAACGCGGCGAGCGCGTCCAGGTGCTCCTGGGACTGCGGCATCCAGCCGTCGTCGGCCGCGACCACGAACATCACCGCGGGCACCGGCCCGACGCCCGCCAGCATGTTCGGCACGAACCGTCGGTGCCCCGGCACGTCGACGAAGGCGACGGTCCGGCCGTTCGGGAGCGTCGTGGACGCGAAACCCAGATCGATCGTGAGACCACGGCGGCGTTCCTCGGCCCAGCGGTCCGGTTCCTCGCCGGTGAGCGCACGGATCAGCGTGGATTTGCCGTGATCGACGTGCCCGGCGGTCGCGACGACGAACATCACCGCGCCGCCAGGATCGCCCGATACAGGTCGTCGTCCGCGGACGGGCGGACGGTTCGCAGATCCAGCAGGCACCGGCCGTCGAGCACCCGGCCGAGCACGGCCGGACGGCCCGCGCGCAGCAGATCCGCGTACGCCACGGGCAGACTCACCGCGGCGCTCGGCAGGTCCACCCCGGGCGCTCCGCCGCCACCGACCGTGGCCGCCGAGGCGGCCGCCACCGCGTCGACGCCGGACGTACGCAGGCGGTCCGCCATCGTCTCGGCTCGCCGTCGCAGCTCCGCGACATCCGCGGAAAGAGCTGCGGCGGTGGGCGTTTGCGGACCACGCAGGGTCGCCTCGAACGCGGCCAGCGTCAGCTTGTCCACGCGCATCGCACGCGCGAGCGGGTGGCGTCGCAGCCGGTGCACCAGTTCCGCGCGTCCGCCGATCACCCCCGCCTGGGGTCCACCGAGGAGCTTGTCACCGCTCGCGGTCACGAGGTCGGCGCCGGCCCGCAGCGTCGAGGCCATGTCCGGCTCGTCGGGCAACACCGGGTGGCGCGCGAGCAGTCCCGAGCCGATGTCCACCACGAGCGGGCAGTCGAGGCCCGCGAGGTCGTGGACCGCCACGCTCGACGTGAAGCCGGTGATTCGGAAGTTCGAGGGATGCACCTTCAGGACGAACGCCGTCTCCGCGTCGATCGCGCGCACGTAGTCGTCGAGGTGCACCCGGTTGGTGGTACCCACCTCACGCAGTCGCGCGCCGGTCGATTCCAGCAGGTCCGGGAGCCGGAACCCGTCTCCGATCTCCACCATCTCGCCGCGCGCGATGACGATGTTGCGGCGCTCGCCGCCGAGAGCCGTGGCCGCCAGCGCCAGCGCCGCCGCGCCGTTGTTGACGATGTGGACGTCCTCGGCGTCGGGCACCGCCGACCGCAGGGCGTCCAACGCGCCGCGCCCGCGCTTGCCGCGCTGCCCGGACACCAGGTCCAGCTCGACATCGTTGGTGCCGGCAGCCAGTTCGAGTGCTCGGACCGCGGCCGCCGACAGCGGCGCCCGGCCGAGGTTGGTGTGCAGCAGCACCCCGGTGGCGTTGAGCACGGGAGTCAGCGTCACCGGCGTGGCGGGCAGGCCGCCGAGCACGACGTCGACGACGTCCCCCGGTGCCAGCAGCCCTTGCCGCACTTGCTGCTGGGCGGCGCGGACCCCCGCCTTGACGGTCTCGCGGCCCACCGTGTCGATCGCCTCGCGCAACCGCTCGTCCCGGAGCACCGCGTCGGTGGACGGGACGCGCCGGCGCGGATCGGCCTCGCGGGTCTGCTGCTCGGCTATCGCGGTACCTCACTTCTCATGGCTTTGGCGGAGGCGGACGGGAATCGAACCCGCCTGACCGAGATACTCGGCCACGTCGGTTTTGAAGACCGCGGAGACCACCAGGTGCCCATACGCCTCCGCTGAAAGACCTTAGGCTGCCTCCATGGGTTCCGCACAACACACCGACAGACTGACCTCCTACGCGCACGGCGGCGGATGCGCCTGCAAGATTCCGCCGGGAGCGCTCGAGTCGGTGGTGGCCGGTCTGGTCGCGGCCCCCGTCGCCGACCCCGCGGCCCCGCTGATCGTGGGACTCGACAACGGTGACGACGCGGCCGTCGTGCAGGTGCGGGGCGACCTCGCGGTGATCAGCACGGCGGACTTCTTCACGCCCGTCGTCGACGACCCGTACGACTGGGGGCGCATCGCCGCGGCCAACGCCCTGTCCGACGTCTACGCGATGGGCGGCACTCCGGTGGTGGCGATCAACCTGCTGGGGTGGCCGATCGACCGACTGCCCTACGAGGTGGCCGCGGAGGTGCTGCGCGGCGGCCGCGACGTCGCCGCCGCCGCGGGCTGCCACGTGGCCGGCGGGCACAGCGTCGACGACCCCGAACCCAAGTACGGCATGGCGGTGACCGGAACCGCCGACCCCGCTCGCCTGATGCGCAACGACGCCGGACGCGCCGGCATCCCGCTGTCGCTGACCAAGCCGCTGGGCATCGGTGTCCTCAACAGCCGCCACAAGAACACCGGAGAGGTGTTCCCGCAGGCGATCTCGGCGATGACCACGCTCAACGACCGGGCCTCCCGCGACGCCGTCGCGGCCGGGATCACGTGCGCGACGGACGTGACCGGCTTCGGTCTGCTGGGGCACCTGTTCAAGCTGGCCCGCGCCAGCGGGGTGTCCGCCGTCGTCGATGCCGCCGCGGTCGAGTACCTGGACGGCGCCCGCGACGCCCTCGCCGACGGCTTCGTCAGCGGCGGCACCCGGCGCAACCTCGACTGGGTCCGCCCGCATTTGGACGCCTCCGTGAGCGAGGACGAGCTGCTGCTGCTCGCCGACGCCCAGACGTCGGGCGGCCTGCTCGTCGCCGGCGAGATCCCCGGGGCGCCGGTGATCGGCGAGCTCGTGCCCGCCGGGGATGCGGTGCTGATGGTGCGGTGACGTCCGAGGGGTCTCGGCGTCGTCGGTGCTGCCGCGAGCCTTCTGTCGCTGTCGCAGGCCTTCTCCGTACGGAATCGTTCTGCGACAACGCCACACGCCGCGCGACAACCGTCCGCGGCGTCGTCACCGACGACGCGCCGATGTCACAGCAGCCCGAGAGAACTCGACCGCCGCAGCTTGCCGGAGGAGGTCTTGGGCAGCGATCCGGGACCCAGGACGGCGACCGTGCGCGGGCGCACCCCCACCTCCGCCACGACGGCGTGCGCCACCTCGTGTTCGATCCGCCGGACCTCGTCGGGGTCGTCGATTGCGTTGGTCTCCACCGCGACCGCGAAACTCTCCCGCTTGTCGCCCGCGTCGAGGCGGATCGCCGCGGCGTTGCCGGGGCGCACGCCGGCGACCGATCCGGCGGCGCGTTCGATGTCGGTGGGATAGATGTTGCGTCCGCCCATGATGATGACGTCCTTGACGCGGCCGCACACCACGACGAGATCGTCGTCGGTGAAGTAGCCGATGTCGCCGGTGTCGAGCCAGCCGTTCTCGTCCTGCGCCGGGACGGGACCGTCGACCGTGAGATACCCGGGCGTGACGGACTTTCCGCGCAACTGGATCACGCCGACGGCGCGGCGCGGCAACTCGAGTCCGTCGCGCGCGACCACCCGGCCCTCGATCCCCGGCACCAGCGGCCCGAGCGTCGCGAGGGCACGGGCGTTGGACCGGGTGGACCGGACCGCGAGCCCACCGGCCTCGAGCAGGTCCGGATCGACCCGGTCGAGCACCAGACCCTGTCCCGGTTCGGGCACCGACACCGCGAGGGTCACCTCCGCCATGCCGTACGTCGGGGCGAGCGCGAGCGGGTCGAGCCCGAACCAGGCGCCCGCGTCCGCGAGCGCGACCATGGTGTCGGGGTCGACCGGTTCGGCCCCGTTGAGCAGACAGCGCATCGACGACAGGTCGTACTCCCCCGACCGTGCCTGCGCGAGCCGGCGCGAGAGCAGCGAGTACGCGAAATTGGGTGCCGCGGTGATGGTTCCATGGTATTTGGCCATCAACTCGACCCACAGTAGCGGCGATTGCAGGAAGTCCAGCGGCGTGATGTGGACGGTGGTGGCGCCCACCTGCATGGGGACCGTGAGGAACCCGATCATCCCCATGTCGTGGAACAGCGGCAGCCAGCTGATCATCACATCGTGCTCGACGTCGACCTTGACCCGGTCGATCATCGCGTACGCGTTGGCATAGAAGTTGCCGTGCGTGAGCTGCACGGCTTTGGGCGAGCCGGTGGACCCGGACGTGAGCTGCTGCAGCGCGATGTCGGTTTCGGCCGTCTCGACCGGGGCGATGTCGTCGCCGGTGTGCATCGCTTCGATCGTGACGACGTCGATGCCGCGCTCCCGCAGCAGCGGCACCGCCGCGCCGAACGGGTCCCCGACGATCACGGCCTTCGCCGCGATCATCCGGATGATCGTCTCGGTGTCCTGCGCCCAGACCACCAGGTCGCTGCGTGGGGTGGGCTGGTGCAGCATCGTCACCGACCCTCCGCGCATCCAGACCGCTTGGCACGCGGGCGCGATGTCGGCCGGCATCCCCGCCAGCACCCCGATCGCGTCACCGGGGCCGATCCCGGAGGCCGCCAGCGCTCCGGCCATCCGCCGGGCGATCGCGTGCACCTCGCCCCAGCTCTGTCGACGGGGGGCGTCCGGTTCACCCGTGACGAGGGCCTGCGAACTGCTCGCGGCCGTCGCGTACATCTCGTCGGTGAACTTGCTCATGGACAGCTCCCTGCAGGCTCCTGCGGGTCCAGTCCGGACCCTACGACTGCGCGGTGCATCTCCGGAACCGATATCCGTAAGCGGTGCCGAGCTGTTACCCCAGTACAGGGCCCGAGTACGCTGGTAGCGGCCCCGATTCCGAATCTGAGAGGTTCACCGTTGACCAGCACGCCCGACTCGGCCGAGATCACCACCGCCGAGAAGGCGACCTCCCCCGGTGACCCCAGCTCCTCCGGAAACGCCGGTGCCGCCGCGCCCAAGAATTTGGCGGCCGAGGCGGGCCGACGCCGCACGTTCGCGGTCATCTCGCACCCCGACGCCGGTAAGTCGACGCTCACCGAGGCCCTCGCGCTGCACGCGAGGATGATCTCCGAGGCGGGCGCCGTGCACGGCAAGGCCGGCCGCAAGTCCACGGTCTCGGACTGGATGGAGATGGAGAAGGCGCGCGGCATCTCGGTGTCGTCGACGGCGCTGCAGTTCAACTACCACTCGGAGGAAACCCCCGAGGACCAGATCAACGTCGTCAACCTCGTCGACACCCCGGGTCACTCGGACTTCTCGGAGGACACCTACCGCGTCCTCACGGCCGTGGACGCCGCGGTAATGCTCATCGACGCCGCAAAGGGCCTCGAGCCGCAGACCCTCAAGCTGTTCCAGGTGTGCCGCCACCGCGGCATCCCGGTGATCACGGTGATCAACAAGTGGGACCGGCCCGGTCGCGAGCCGCTGGAGCTGCTCGACGAGATCGACGAACGTATCGGCCTCACCCCGACGCCGCTGTACTGGCCCGTGGGCATCGCGGGCGACTTCCGCGGTTTGCTCCGACGCGGGGAGGACGGCGCCCCGAGCGAGTACATCCGTTTCACCCGGACCGCGGGCGGCGCGAAGATCGCGCCCGAGGAGCGGCTGACACCGGACGACGCCCTCGCCCGCGAGGGCTCCGAGTGGGAGACCGCGGCCGAGGAGAGCGAACTGCTCTCCGCCACCGGTCAGGACCACGACCAGGAGATGTTCCTGGCCGGCCAGACGTCGCCGGTGATCTTCGCGTCCGCGATGCTCAACTTCGGCGTCCGCCAGATCCTCGACACGCTGGTCGCCCTCGCGCCCGCGCCGGGACCCCGCAAGGACGTGACCGACAAGCCGCGGGAGGTCACCGACCCCTTCAGCGCCGTGGTCTTCAAGGTGCAGGCGGGCATGGACACCGCCCACCGGGACCGGCTGGCGTTCATGCGCGTGGTCTCCGGCGTGTTCGAGCGCGGCATGGTCGTCACGCACGCGCAGACCGGTAAGCCGTTCGCCACCAAGTACGCGCTGACGGTGTTCGGCCGCGACCGCAACACCGTGGAGAACGCCTACCCGGGCGACATCGTCGGCCTGGTCAACGCCAACGCCCTCGCCCCCGGCCACACGCTCTACACCGACAAGAAGGTCGAGTTTCCGCCGATCCCGTCGTTCGCGCCGGAGCACTTCTCGGTGCTGCGCGCCGAGAGCGCGAGCAAGTACAAGCAGTTCCGCCGCGCCGTCGACCAGCTCGAATCCGAGGGTGTCGTGCAGATCCTGCGCAACGACGTCCGCGGCGACGCCTCGCCGGTCATGGCGGCCGTGGGCCCCATGCAGTTCGAGGTGGTGGCGGCGCGGATGAAGGCCGAGTTCAACGTCGAGGCGCGGATGGAACCGCTCGGCTACGCGCTCGCCCGGCGCACGGACGCGCAGTCCGCCGTCGAGCTGGGCCGCCAGCGCGGCGTCGAGGTGTTCACCCGCACCGACGGCGTCCTGCTGGCGCTGTTCAGCGACAAGTGGCGGCTGCAGTACATCCAGAAGGAGATGCCGGAGCTCACACTCGAGCCGCTCGTCGCCGCAGGCGATCAGTGAGTCTTCTGCAGACACTGTTCGACGCCGAACTCCACATCGGCGGCGCCACGATCCTGTGGCGCGAGATCATCGGCAACGCCTTCGGCATCGCGTCGGCGGTGGGCGGGATGCGCCGCGTGGTGTGGGCGTGGCCGGTGGGAATCATCGGCAACGCCCTGCTCTTCACGGTGTTCATGGGCGCGCTGTTCCACACTCCGCAGAATCTCGATCTGTACGGCCAGGCCGGACGCCAGCTGCTGTTCATCACGGTGAGCGCGTACGGCTGGACCCGCTGGCTGCAGTCGCGGCACGACTCCGGCGACGCGGTACTCCCCCACTGGGCGACGTCCCGCGCGCGCATCGGGATGCTCGCGACGATGGCGATCGGCACGGTCGTGTTCGCGAAGGTCTTCGAGATGCTCGGCTCGTGGGGGCCGTGGCCCGACGCGTGGATCTTCACCGGGTCGATCCTGGCGACGTACGGCATGGCCCGCGGGTGGACCGAGTTCTGGCTCATCTGGATCGGTGTCGACGCCGTCGGCGTGCCCCTGCTGTTCACCGGCGGCTACTACCCGTCGGCGCTGCTCTACCTCGTCTACGCCGGCTTCGTACTGTGGGGATTCACGGTGTGGCTGCGGATCCAGCGCCGCGCCGCGGGGGAGGTCGTCGCCGCACCCGTGGAATGATCCACCGACCGGTCCGGTTGCACCGGGCATGGCACAGGTCACACACGACACGGCGGATACCCCCACGTACGGACGATTCGGCGTCTGGCGGCACGCGCTCGGGCTGCAGCCCGAGGTGGGCGCCGAGATCGAACGGCTCGGTTTCGGTGCGATCTGGGCGGGTGGTTCGCCGCCCGCGGATCTCCAGGTGGTCGAGGACCTTATCGCAGGCACCGAGCAGATCACCGTCGCGACCGGCATCGTCAACATCTTCTCCGCGCCCGCCGACGAGATCGCGAAGTCGTACCACCGGATCGAGTCCCGGCATCCCGGACGCTTCGTCCTCGGCATCGGTGTGGGGCACCCGGAGGTGCCCGGTATGGGCGCCGAGAAGCCGTACGACGCCCTCGTCCGCTATCTCGACGTCCTCGACGACGCGGGCGTTCCGCGCGAGCGGCGGGTTCTGGCCGCACTCGGTCCCAAGGTGCTCGAACTCGCGGCTGCCCGCTCCGCCGGCGCGCACCCCTATCTGACGACGCCCGAGCACACACGGCAGGCGCGCGAGGTGATCGGTCCGGACGCACTCCTCGCGCCCGAGCAGAAGGTGGTGCTGAGCACCGATGCCGAGTCCGCCCGGGCGACCGGCCGTGAGGCGGTCGAGAACCCGTACCTGCACCTGCGCAACTATCGGCGCAACCTCGAACGCCTCGGCTTCCCCAC
The DNA here is from genome assembly GCF_005484805.1 of Rhodococcus sp. SGAir0479. Lineage (NCBI taxonomy): Bacteria > Bacillati > Actinomycetota > Actinomycetes > Mycobacteriales > Nocardiaceae > Rhodococcus > Rhodococcus sp. SGAir0479. Next base: position 432,180 of record NZ_CP039432.1, on the reverse strand, counting down.
CGCAGAACTCGACAACGGGGGCAGCGACCGCGTCATCGACGCGCTGGTGGCGCACGGGGACGTCGAGACGATCGCGAACCGGCTCACCGCACACCTGGATGCCGGCGCCGACCACGTCGCGATCCAGGTCCTCCCCATGGCGGGCGATCCGCTGCCGGCGTTGCGGGAGCTGGCGGAGGTGCTGCGACTCGGCCACGCCGAGTAGCCCGCGCGGATGGGCGTCCGTGCCCGTTCTCCTTCTGTCGCAGGGGAACACGGGGCACAGGGCGTGCCCCGTGCCGCCTCGGACGGGACCGCTCCGCACGATTCGGCCCACTCGTATCCGGGTAGTCGACGACACATGACGACATCCCGGATCGAGTCGGCCGAAGGCAGTGCTCTCGCGCGCACAGGGCATCTTCAACGTGGTGGGCGGCCTGTGGCCCCTGATACATCGGAGGAGCTTCGAGGCCGTCTTCGGCGCCAAGTACGATCGCTGGCTGCAGTACACCGTCGCCGGTCTCCTCACCGGGAACGGTGTGGTGCAGCTCCTCGCCGACGACACTCCGTCCGGACCCCGAGGCGCCCGTAATGTCGGAATCTCCACGGCGGTCACACTGCTCGCCGTCGACCTCGCCTACGCGCCGAGCGGACGAATCCGGAAGACCTACCTGCTGGACGCGGCGATGGAGGCCGGATGGCTGGCCGCGTGGGCGAGGCAACACCTCCGGTAACCGGTGGAATCGCGCCGAACCTCAGGGCGCACAACGCGATCGGCGAGACGCCGTTGTCGGAGCGACCCGGCTGGTGTGCGTATCACGTGACATTCGTCGACCGGGCCGCGCTCTCGACGCTACGCGGATCCCGCTGAGACGGGAAGTGCCGGTCGCGACCGCGTCGGCGGGAACGGACATTTCGCAAGAGGTTGTCCGCCGGGCGTTTTCCGGGGTGGCGTTCGGGGTATCCGTCGGTGCCAGGCTCGGACCCTTCAGCACGGAAGGTGTACCCATGACGAACAGTTCAGGCATGTTCACCCGCCCGAGGACGCCAGTGCAGCTCGCGGCACTGGTCGTCGGCGCGGTGTTCCTTCTCGTCGGAATACTCGGATTCATTCCCGGCATCACGACCGACTACGACATGCTCGAGTGGGCCGGACACGAATCGGGCGCGAAGCTTCTCGGCATCTTCGAGGTGTCCGTGCTCCACAACATCGTCCATCTCCTGTTCGGTGTCGTGGGCATCGCAGCGGCCCGCGCCGTGGCCAGTGCCAGGTGGTACCTGATCATCGGCGGCATCGTCTACCTGGTGTTGTGGCTCTACGGGCTGGTGATCGACAAGGACTCGGACGCCAATTTCGTCCCCCTCAACACCGCGGACAACTGGCTGCACCTCGTGCTCGGGGTCGTCATGATCGCGCTGGGCGTGGCGCTGACCCGACGGGCCACCGACTCGCCGCTGCGCGAGCCGCGGTACTAGGCGCGAGCCGCGGTCCCACGGGGCACCGCCGAGCGGAGCGAGAGCTGCTCGGCGGTGCCCGGCCGCGGGGTCAGCGGCTGTGTGAGGCCTGGGATTCCACGACATCCGCGGTGATCTCGGTGAACAGTGCCTCGATCGCCTCGGAGTCGATGTCGTCGATCGCCGGCGGATTCCACGACGGGCTGCGGTCCTTGTCGACGAGAACGGCCCGCACCCCCTCGATGAAGTCGGCATTGCGGGTGACCTCGGCGCCGAGGACCAGTTCCAGGTCGAGGCACTGCTCGAGCGTCAGGTCGGCGCCCCGCCGAATCAGCTCGGCGGTGATCCACAGGCTGCTGGGGGCCAGCGTCGTGAGGGCCTCGCGGGTCTGCTTCGACCATTCGTCGTCCGCGGTGAGCCGCTCGACCATGTCGGTGACGGTGCCGGTACCGAAGACCCGGTCGATCTCGCCGCGGCGCTCCTCCAGTTCGGAGGCGGGCGCCGTGGTGGTGTGGCGCGCGAGCACCGCGTCGAGGTCGTCCCCGCTCATGGACCGGATGTCCCCGGCGAGAGCGTCGAGCTTGTCGCTCGGGACGAAGTGGGTGGCCAGCCCGCAGGCGACGGCGTCGGCGGCGGACGCCCGGGCGCCCGTGAGCCCCAGGTACATCCCCGTCGCTCCCGTCAGCCGGGGCAGGAAGTAGCTGGCACCCACGTCGGGGAAGAAGCCGATCGCCGTCTCCGGCATCGCCAGCACGGCATTCTCCGTCACCACCCGTACGGTGCCGTGCACCGAGATGCCCAGTCCGCCGCCCATCGCGTGACCGTCGATCAGGGCGACGTACGGCTTGGGGTAGTTGGCGATGAGCGCGTTGAGTTTGTACTCGGCCGCGAAGAAGCCGTGGACCGCGTTGTGGTCACGGTCGAGGGCGGACTGCCGCACCGACTTGATGTCACCGCCGGCGCAGAAGGCCCGGTCCGATGAGCTGGTCACCAGCACCGCCACGACGGCGTCGTCTTCGCGCCACTTCTCCAACGCAGCATACATGTCGCGAATCATGCTGCCGTCCAAGGCATTGAGCGCCCTCGGGCGATCGAGCACGATCTCTGCGACGTTTCCGTGCACATGGGTCTCGATGAACGACGCCACCGCGACTCCTTCCTGTCGAACTGTTCACGGCCACAACGCGTCGATGCACCAGGCGGCCGCCTCCGAGGGAGGGCGGCGCCGGTAGCGGACACGCAGGTGCCGTCGGCCCGGATCTGCATGCCAGAACTCGACTGTCGCCGGAACCAGACACCAAGCCTGCCAGGTTGCCGAAACGAACGATCGGTCGCCCTCCACCTCCGCTGTCGCCGCCCGGACGGCCCCGTCGTATTCGTCGACGTCGGTGAGGATCTCGCTCTGCCGGCTCGCGGCGGCGACCGCGCGGGCGGTCACCGAGCGGTCGCGGAAGTCGCGGGCGCTGACGTCGGCGCCGCCGCGTTCGGCGACGCCGCGCACCCGGATCTGGCGGCCCTGTTCGCGCCAGTAGAACGTGAGCGCGGCACCGGGGTGCGCCTCGAGCTGACGCGCCTTGGGCGAACGAAGATCGCTCGAGAACCACCACCCGTGCTCGGTGACGTCCTTGAGCAGAAGTGTGCGAGCGTCGGGTTCCCCGGCTGCGTCGACCGTCGAGAGGGTTGCGACCTGCGGTTCGACGACGCCGCTCGCGACCGCCTCCCCGAGCCACGACACGAACAACGTGACGGGATCCGGCGGCAGGCCGGGCTCCCCGGGCATCGGCAGGCCACTCGCCGGCGTCGCCGTCCTCGCACCCGGAACGGCACGGATCCACGCTCGGGTGTCGGGGTACTCGGCACGGGGCGGAACGGTCACCGACCGACCCTATCGGCCACTGTTGCGCCTCGCCGGACAGCCGTCCGTCACGGGGCCACCCCGGGCACACCGTGCTGCGGGGACCCGATCAGCGCCCACCGGTTGGAGGTGAGCCGGAAGCTGGGCACGTCGGCCAACGAGTACACCGACTCGTAGGTCCGCTCGTACGCGGTGTGCGCGATCCGCCACCGTCCCGTGGCGTCGCGCACATAGCGGTCCTGGTAGAACGCCGCGCCGTGCATCATCATCCGGTCCGCCGGCACGACGACGGTGTCGGAGAGGTACCAGATTCCCGTGGCGGTGTCGCCGTCCACGTCGATCTCGGGGTGCCCGCAGTGGTGCTCGGTGATGACGTGGGGCCCGAGCGTGTCCTGCAGGAACGACACGAACGCGTCCCGGGAGTCGAACCGCAGGTGCTCGGCGTAGGTGGCCGTGGCGTCCGGCAGCAGTGTGTCCGCGAAATCCACCCACGACTTCGTGTCGAGCGCACGGACGTACCGGTACTTGAGCCGACTGATCTCGGCTATCGCCTCCAGATCCACGATGCCCGCCCTCCACCCCGCGCGTAAGGTACACGTGCAGGCTAACCGCCCCGCACCCGATTGGGTGGAGTAGTGCGATTATCGTTGCACGGCAGCGACACCGGAGCGATTCGGTGGATTCGGTCGGCGCCCGTCAGTCGAGTTCGGCAGCGAGTTCCATCCACTGTTCCTCCGCGGCTTCCTTCTCTGCCACGACCTGCTTGAGTTCGGCGTCGAGCGTCATCAACCTCGCCGGGTCGGTGGCGGCCTCCGCCAACTGGGCGTGCAGCTTCGCCTCACGCTCGTCGAGCTTGGCCACCGTGCGTTCGAGACGGGACAGCTCCTTGCGGGCAGCCCGATCCGCGGCGCCGTCGCGCGCCGTCCTGGGCGCGGCGGCCCCGGCGCTCGACGCCACCGATTGCGCCACGTTCTCGGGCTGCTGCGCGAGGACCGCACGCCGGCGCAGGTACTCCTCGATGCCGCCGGGCAGGTTGGTGAGCTTGCCGTCCCCGAACAGCGCCCACGTCGAGTCGCAGATCCGCTCGATCAGGTAGCGGTCGTGGGAGATCACCACCATCGTTCCGGCCCACCCGTCGAGGAGGTCCTCGAGCTGCTGGAGGGTGTCGATGTCGAGGTCGTTGGTGGGCTCGTCGAGCAACAGGACGTTGGGCTCTGCCATCAGCACGCGCGTGAGCTGCAGTCGGCGGCGCTCGCCGCCGGACAGGTCCCCGACGGGCGTCCGCTGCCGGGCCGGCGCGAACCCGAGCCGCTCGGCGAGCTGGCCTGCCGAGACCTCCTTGTCGCCCAGCGTGATCCGCTCGGCGACGTCCTTGACGGCCTCGAGAACGCGCATGTCGGTCGGGAGGTCGTCGAGTTCCTGACGCAGCCATCCGATCTTGACGGTCTGGCCCTGGATGCGCTTGCCCTCGGCCGGCTCGAGCTCACCTGCGAGCGTGCGGAGGAGCGTCGTCTTGCCGGAGCCGTTCACGCCGACCAGACCGACCCGCTCCCCCGGAGCCAGCCGCCACGTCAGGTCGTGGACCAGTTCCCGGCCGTCCGGCGTGGTGAGCTTCGCATCTTCGAGTTCGATGACGACACGGCCCAGGCGGCGCTTCGCGAACGAGGCGAGCGCAATGCTGTCCCGGGGTGCGGGCACGTCGGCGATGAGCGCCTCGGCCGCCTCCACCCGGTACTTGGGCTTGGACGTGCGGGCCTGCGGGCCGCGGCGCAGCCACGCCAGTTCCTTGCGCGCCAGGTTCTGTCGCCGCTCCTCGGCGGCGTCGGCCTGGCGGGACCGCTCGGCGCGCGCGAAGATCCAGTCGTTGTAGCCGCCCTCGTAGCTCTCGACCTTGCCGCCCACCACTTCCCACGTACGGGTCGCGACGGTGTCGAGGAACCAGCGGTCGTGGGTGACGACGACGAGCGCCGAACGTCGTGAGACCAGGTGCTCGGCGAGCCACTGCACACCCTCGACGTCGAGGTGGTTGGTGGGCTCGTCGAGGACCAGCAGATCGAGATCCTGCACCAGCGCGGCGGCCAGGGCCACGCGGCGGCGTTCACCGCCCGAGAGTCCGTCCACCCCGGCGTCGAGACCGAGGTTGTCGATACCGATACCCGCGAGGATCCCGCGAATCCGCGCGTCACCGGCCCATTCGTGGTCCGCGACACCCAGCGGGCCCAGGACCACGTCGCCGACGGTCGATCCCTCCGGCAGCACACCGCGCTGCGTCACGACCGCCATCCGCAGTCCGCCGACACGGCTCACCCGTCCCGAATCGGGTTCCTCGATCCCGGCGAGCACCTCCAGCATCGTCGTCTTGCCGCCGCCGTTGAGGCCGACGACGCCGATGCGATCGCCTTCCTGCACGCCGAGCGAGACGGAGTCGAGCAGCGGCTTGATGCCGAAGGACTTCGAAACCTGTTCGAGATTGATCAAATTCGCCATCAGTGGCTGCCCTCCGGCTCGTGGTCGATCACGCGTGCGCCGGGCACCGGCCCGCTCGCGACGCGTACGGTGCGGCAGACTCCCGCACCCGAGAGTTCCGCACCCACGGCGACGGCGGACTCGGCGTCCGAGCACAGGAACGCGCACGTGGGACCCGAACCCGACACGATGCCCGCCAGCGCCCCCGCGGTCACGCCGGCCCGCAGGGTGCGGCGCAGTCCGGGCGCCAGCGACAGCGCCGCCGACTGGAGATCGTTGCCGAGCAGTGGGGCGAGGGCGTCCGCGTCACCCGAGGCGAGCGCGTGCATGAGGTCGGCCTCGTCACCGACGCGCGGCGGGTGTCCCTCGGCGCGCAGCCGGTCGAGTTCGCGGAACACCGTCGGCGTCGACAACCCGCCCTTCGCGAGCGCGAGCACCCAGTGGAAACTGTTGCGGGACAGGACGGGCAGCAGCTTCTCCCCGCGTCCGGTCCCGACCGCGGTACCGCCGTGGAGACTGAAGGGGACGTCGCTGCCGAGCCGGGCGGCGAAGGCGGCGAGGCTGCCGCGGTCGAGGCCCAACTGCCACAGCTCGTCGAGCGCCACCAGCGCGGCGGCCGCGTCCGCGCTCCCGCCGGCCATGCCGCCCGCGACCGGGATGCCCTTGACGATGGAGATCTCGACGTCGGGCGCGATCCCCGCCTCGGCGGCGAGCATCTCCGCTGCCTTCCACACCAGGTTGGCGCTGTCGGTGGGAACCGCGTCGGCGCCCTCGCCGCGCACCCGCACGGTGAGCGTCTCGGCGGGAACGACGGACACGTCGTCGGTGAGCGACAGCGCCTGGAAGACGGTTCTCAGCTCGTGGTAGCCGTCCTCGCGCAGATCACCGACCGCCAGGTGCAGGTTGACCTTGGACGGTGCCCGGACGGTGACGGGGCGAGGAACGACGGACAGCACAGGTTCCCACAATAGGCGGTGCGCCCGAGGTGGCGAAAACGCACCTCAGACGGCACATCCCCGGGGCAGGGACCGGACGGCGACACCACGAACCATTGCGGACACCCGGCGTCCGCAATCGGTGAGATGCTCTGAGGCATGCGGGAAACTTCGGCACGGCTGCTCCGGCTGCTCTCCCTGCTCCAGACCCGGCGGGACTGGTCCGGGGTGGAGTTGGCCGAGCGCCTGGACATCACTCCGCGCACGGTCCGGCGGGACGTCGACAAGTTGCGCGGGCTGGGCTACCCCGTCGACGCGACCGTGGGCGTGGGCGGCGGCTACCGCCTCGGTGCGGGCGCGGAGATGCCGCCCCTGCTCCTCGACGACGACGAGGTGCTCGCCGTGGCGCTCGGACTGCAGTCCGGGGCGACGGGGTCGGTCGTCGGGATCGGTGATTCGTCGGTGCGGGCGCTGACGAAGTTGCGGCAGGTGATGCCGTCGCGGCTGCGCCATCGGCTCGAAGCCCTGCAGGTGGACGTGGTGCCCCGCGAACCGGCACGCAGCGCCGTCGACGCGCGGGTGCTGTCGGCGATCGCGTCGGTGTGCCACGCCCACGAGCGGCTTCGCTTCGACTACCGCGCGCACGACGGCAGCGAGAGCCGACGCGAGGTGGAGCCGTACCGGCTGGTGCGGTCGGGCTGGCGGTGGTACCTCGTCGCGTGGGACACGCAGCGCGACGACTGGCGGTCGTTCCGCGTCGACCGCATGGACCCCAAGATCCCGACCGGGCCGCGCTTCGCACCGCGCGAGCTTCCACCCGGAGGCGCCGCGGAGTTCGTCGCGCGCGGCGTCGATCGCGCGGTGACCCGGGTCCGCGCACGCGTACTGCTGCACGCGCCGATCGAGGACATCGCACCGATGGTCGACGCGGCGTGGGGAACCCTCGAGGACGGGCCCGACGACCACTGCGTCGTGGCCCTCGGCGGCGAGTCGCTGCGGTCGATCGCCCGCTGGCTCAGCGCTTTCGACGTCGACTTCACCGTGCTGGATCCACCCGAACTGCGGGAGGAGTGCCGGCAGGCGGCGCAGCGCCACGCCGTGCTGGTCCGCCGTTACGGCGACGCCTGACCCGGCACCGGCATCCAGCCGCCGCCGGTGTCGTTGCGGATCCAGTCGACCTCGATCCGCCGGTCCGCGATGGCCCACCGGCCGTCACGACGCTCGAAACGGTCGAGATACCGCAGCCAGACGACCAGGAAGTTGCGGGTCGGGTTGCCGGCGTCGGCCGCGCTGGTGTGCTGCGCCATCGCGTACGTCTCCGCCTCGGCGGTGTCGCCGTCCAGTTCGATCAATTGGTTGCCCGCGAAGTGGAAGGTGCGGTCGAACAGGCCGAACCCGCCCGGGTCGGCGAGGAACTGCATGAACTCGTCCAGCCCACCCTGGTAGAACGGCGCGTAGTCGTTGTGCGCGTCCTCGAAGAAGCATCCGCGCACCAGGTCCCAGTCGCGTCGGTCGACGCCCCGGAAGTAGCGGAGCAGCACGTCGCCGATCTCCGCTCGGTCACCGAGTGCGCGGACGTCCTGAGGTGTCACCTGGGCCTCCCTGTCGTCGAGTGTTGCCGAACCCTAACGCCGAGAAGCGCAGGCGGAAAGACGAATCGACGGCGAGCCGGGCCGGATACGCGAAACGGGGCCCCGCTCTGTCGAGCGGGGCCCCGTTCACATCACGTCAGCGGATGTCAGATGGCGGTGACGTCCGTGGCCTGCGGGCCCTTGTTGCCCTGGCCGATCTCGAAGCGAACGCGCTGGTTCTCCTCGAGGGTGCGGAAGCCGTTGGTCTGGATGGCCGAGTAGTGGACGAAGACGTCGGCGCTGCCGTCGTCGGGCGCGATGAAGCCGAAGCCCTTTTCAGCGTTGAACCACTTCACGGTGCCTTCTGCCATGTTTCTTTCTCTCTCTTACGAAGTGCAAAACTCGGGAAACTCCAGGTCAGGGGTTCCCGGGCCGATGTCACACGGCGGCTTCTTCGATTCCCGAGGAGAGAATCCATCCGCCCGCAACTTAAGGATTTGCGAGCGTGGACTAACACAAACACAAAAACTACGACCGAGACCCAGTCAACCACATGTGAGCGCGAAGCGCCCCAGGACCCTCGTCACACCCGCGGGGAGTGGTGCACGTCTCACGCGACCGCTTGCCAACACATACCCCCCAGGGGTACCTTTCGAAGTGTTGAGCCAGTACCCACACGGGGTACTGGTAACTACACTGGGAGGCAGACATGAGCACCGCCGAATACACCGTCACCGGAATGACCTGCGGGCACTGCGTCGCCTCGGTCAAGGAAGAGGTCGGCGCCATCGACGGTGTCTCCGATGTGGCCGTGGACCTGCAGTCGGGCCGCCTCACCGTCACGTCCGCCACCCCGCTCCCCGAGTCCGCGGTCACCGCGGCCGTCGAGGAAGCGGGCTACACGGCACAGCCGATCTGAGGAATCCGATGCGCACGTCCACCACGCTCATCGCCTACACCGGGGGGCTCGCGGTCGTCTTCGCCGCCGCCCTCGGCGTGGGCGCCGTCACGGGAAGTCCGATCGACATGACGAGCACACACACCGACAGCCACGCGACCGCGGACCCCTCCGCGGGGTCCTCCGCGCAGCCCGGGGCAGGGTCCGTAGCAGGGTCCGTACCCGCGGGGCTGCAGGTCGCACAGGACGGCTACACCCTCGGCGAAATCAGCGCACCGGCACGCGCCGGGGAATCCGGCCGGCTGAGCTTCAGCATCCGGGACGCCTCCGGCGATCCGGTCCGCGCATACGACGAGTTGCACGAGAAGCAACTGCACCTGATCGTCGTCCGCTCCGACACCAGCGAATTCCGGCACGTGCACCCCACGCTCGGCTCCGACGGCCGGTGGTCCATCGACTGGATCTGGCCCACCGGTGGCACCTACCGCGTCTTCGCCGACTTCCAGGCGTCCGGCGCGCCCGGGCAACTCACCCTCGGCCGGAACGTCGACGTCGCCGGCGACCTGCAGCCGGCTCCATTGCCGCCGCCGTCGCGCACCACCACGGTGGACGGCTACACCGTCACCCTGACCGGCGACCTCACCACCACCGGTGGCCCGCTGACACTGCGGGTGTCCCGCGACGGCGTCCCCGTCACCGATCTGGACCCCTACCTGGGGGCGTACGGTCATCTGGTGGCGCTGCGCACCGGCGACCTGGCCTACCTGCACGTCCACCCCGAGGGTGCCCCGGGCGACGGCGTCACCACGCCCGGCCCCGACATCTCGTTCCACGCCCAGGCGCCGAGCGGCGGCACGTACCGGCTGTTCCTCGATTTCCGGCACGAGGGAACCGTCCGCACCGCGGAGTTCACCGTGCCGGTGGGCCCGGAAGACGCGCCTGCGCCCGGGTCCGCCCCCGCCCACGACGGTCACGAAGGAGGACACTGATGACTGCCGCCGATCTCACCACCGGCCGTAGCGACACCATCGAACTCGCGATCGGCGGAATGACGTGCGCCTCGTGCGCCGCGCGGGTGGAGAAGAAACTCAACAAGATCGACGGAGTCACGGCCACCGTCAACTACGCGACCGAGAAGGCGAAGGTTGCCTTCGACGACACGGTCAGCACCGACGACCTGGTCGCGGCCGTCGAGAACGCCGGCTACACCGCGACCCTGCCCACACCCCCGTCCGCCGGCGGCGCCGACACCGCCGCCGAGGATCCGCGGGACCGCGAACTGGCGGCCCTGCGCACCCGGCTGATCGTGTCGGCGGTGCTGTCGATCCCGGTGATCGCGATGGCGATGATTCCGGCCCTGCAGTTCACCAACTGGCAGTGGCTTTCGCTCACGCTGGCCGCCCCGGTCATCGTGTGGGCCGGCCTGCCGTTCCACCGCGCAGCGTGGACCAACCTGCGGCACGGCACCGCGACGATGGACACGCTGATCTCGCTCGGTACGTCGGCGGCGTTCGCGTGGTCGCTGTACGCGCTGTTCTTCGGCAGTGCCGGCGAGCCCGGGATGACGCACGCGTTCGAGCTGACGATCAACCGGATGGACGGCGCCGCCAACATCTATCTCGAAGTCGCGGCCGGCGTCATCACGTTCGTGCTGGCCGGCCGGTACTTCGAGGCCAAGTCGAAGCGAACCGCCGGTGCGGCGCTGCGCGCGCTCCTCGAACTCGGGGCCAAGGAAGTCTCGGTCCTGCGCGACGGCGTCGAATCCCGCATCCCGGCAGACCGGTTGCGGGTCGACGACCTGTTCGTCGTCCGCCCCGGGGAGAAGGTCGCCACCGACGGCGTCGTCGTCGAGGGCAGCTCGGCCGTGGACATGAGCATGCTCACCGGCGAATCGGTACCCGTCGAGGTGGGAGTGGGCGACGACGTCGTCGGCGCCACCGTCAACGCCGGTGGCCGCCTCGTCGTGCGGGCCCGGAGGGTCGGTAGCGACACCCAGCTCGCCCAGATGGCCGCCCTGGTCGAGGACGCCCAGAACGGCAAGGCGGAGGTCCAGCGCCTCGCCGACCGCATCGCCGGTGTCTTCGTCCCGATCGCGATCGCGATCGCGGTGGCCGCACTGGGTTACTGGATCGGAACCGGCAACCCCCTGCAGGTGGCGTTCACCGCCGCCGTCGCGGTGCTGATCATCGCGTGCCCGTGCGCGCTGGGCCTGGCCACTCCGACGGCGCTGCTGGTCGGCACCGGCCGCGGCGCCCAGCTGGGTGTGCTGATCAAGGGACCGGAAGTGCTCGAGACGACCCGCGGCGTCGACACCATCGTGCTCGACAAGACCGGCACCGTCACCACCGGCCGGATGACGCTGGTCGACCTCGTCACCGCCGAGAACGTCGACCGCGACGAGGCGCTGCGCCTGGTGGGCGCGCTCGAGAACGCGTCCGAGCATCCGATCGCGCAGGCCGTCGCCGCCGGCGCCGCGGACCGCGTCGGGAGCCTGCCCGCGGTTGCGGATTTCGTGAACGTCGAGGGCAAGGGCGTCCAGGGCGTCGTCGACGGCCACGCGGTGGTCGCCGGGCGCGAGAGCCTGCTCGCGGACTGGTCGCTGCGCCTGCCCGACGAGCTCGCCCGGGCGAAGCAGGAAGCCGAGAAGCTGGGCCGTACCGCGATCGCGGCCGGCTGGGACGGGCAGGCGCGGGCGGTGTTCGTGGTGGCCGACGCGGTCAAGGACACCAGCGCCGACGCCGTGCGCCGCTTCCAGGCGCTCGGGCTCACCCCGGTGCTGCTGACCGGCGACAACGAGACCGTGGCCCGCACCGTCGCGGCGCAGGTCGGCATCGACACCGTGATCGCCGAGGTGCTTCCCGGCGACAAGGTGGAGGCGATCAAGGACCTGCAGTCGCGCGGCAAGGTCGTCGCGATGGTCGGTGACGGCGTCAACGACGCGGCCGCGCTGGCCCAGGCCGATCTGGGCCTGGCGATGGGCACCGGCACCGACGTCGCGATCGAGGCCGCCGACATCACGCTGGTCCGCGGCGATCTACGCTCGGCCGCCGACGCGATCGAGTTGTCCCGCAAGACCCTGCGCACCATCAAGGGCAACCTGTTCTGGGCGTTCGCCTACAACGCGGCCGCGATTCCGTTGGCCGCGGCGGGGCTGCTGAACCCCATGCTGGCCGGTGCGGCGATGGCGTTCTCGAGCGTGTTCGTCGTCAGCAACAGCCTGCGGCTGCGGCGGTTCCGCCCGTCGGCGTGAGTCGACGCCCGAGGGCCCGGCGACCACACGGCCGCCGGGCCCTCGTCACGTGTCACCGTGTCGTCGGCGGTCAGATGCGACCCGCCTTGTCCAGCAGCATGATTCCCGTCGCGGTGGGTACGACGCCCCGGACGTTCTGCTGCCAGGCGACGTAGATCATCACCGAGCTGACCGGCACACTGGGGACGGTCTCGTTCCACAGCGTCTGGATCTCGGAGATCACGCCGCGGATCTGGTCGTCACCATCGGCGGCCTGCAGCTTGCCGAGCAACGCGTCCATCTGCGGATTCGAGTACCCGGCGAAGTTGGACGTGGACGTGCCCGACAGCGTGGTCTGCAGACCCAGGAACGGAATCGCCTCGTACAGCCCGATGCCGGCGTGCGCCATGTCGTAGTCGTGCTGGACGTACACCTGCTTGACGATGTCACCGGCGTTGTTGGCGTTGGTGATGTTCACCGTGAAGCCCACCGCCTGCAGCAGGGACTGCACCGCCAGGCCGATCGCCGCCTCCGTGGGCTCCTGCAGCACGATGTAGTTCAGCGTGCCGTCGTAGCCGTCGGCCTTCGCCTCGTCGAGCAGCTTGCGGGCGGCGTCCGGATCGTAGGGCAGGCCCGCGGTGTCGCCGGCCCAGCGGGACCGCTCGTCGAACATCGCCTTGCCCGGCAGCCCCAGTCCGTCGTCGCCGCGCTGGCCCACCAGCTCGGGATCGATCGCGAGCGCGATCGCCTTGCGGACCCGCACGTCCGCGCCCGGGCGGCCCTCGCGGTTGTTCACCAACTCGGCGCCGCCGCTGTTGAGGATGCTGAACGAGCCCGGGTAGTCGGCGTCGACGGCGTCGTAGATCGCCTGCGGGTTGCCGCGCATGAACGCGATGTCGATGCCCTTGGTGTTGAGCGACTCGAGGTTCTCGCGGGAGCCGCTCAGCGCGATGAACCGGATCCGCTCCGCCTCGGGCTTGCCGTTCCAGTAGTCCGCACGCGCGGTGAGCACCCGCTCCTCGTTGGGCGCGTACCGCTCGAGTACGAACGGGCCGGCACCGATCGGCTTGAACGCCTCACCATCCCCCGCACCGGGGGCGACGATCATGCCGTGGCCCAGCGCGAGCATCGACGGGAACGTCGGCCACTGCTTGCGCAGGCGGAACTCGACGGTCTGCGGGTCGACCGCGGTGCTGGACTCGACGGCGTCGACCCACACCGCGGCGCCGTTGCCCCGGTTGGTGTTGTAGCGGTTGATGCTCGCCACCACCGCGTTCGCGTCGAGGGGCGTGCCGTCGCTGAACGTGACACCGGGACGCAGTTTCAGCGTCCACACCATCGCGCTGCCGTCGGCCGACAACGACTGCGCCAGCCGCGGCTCGAACTCCCCGGACTTGTCGTCGTACCTCAGCAGGACGTCGTAGACGGCCGCCAACTCGTCACCGCCGCTGCCGCCGCGAGCCGCGGTCTTCGCCGGATCGAGAGTGGCCGCGAGCGCCTGCACACTGAACGTCAACTGCGGGACCGGACTGGGCGTGCCGTCCTGATCGCCCACGAGTCCGACCGCCGGCGGGGTGCGGGTCTCGCCGGAGTCGCCGCCACCGCCGTCCGAGTTCGCACAGCCCGCCAGGACCAGCGCACTCGCGACCACCGCCGCGACGAGCCCCTTGCCGAATACCGATCTGCTGCCCACACACCCTCCCACGCCGAAATGCCTGTGACCTGTGACACAGGTTGGCGTGAGGGTAGGGCCGCGGCGTTATGCGTGGAACGCCCGGTCTCATTGAGCGGGAAAGGGGACGGCCCGCGGGGTGCTCCCCGCGGGCCGCTCGACGCGAAATCCGTTGCGTCCGACTACAGCGGGCGCACCGTTTCCGTGCACACCGTGAATTCGCGCTCGTCGTGGACGAAGCCGCCCTCGGAGCACTGCTCGTAGTCCGCGACGCCCTCGAGGATCTCCACGACACGTTCGATCCCGGAAGCGTCCCGGTCGTTGCAGTCCACGCGCTGCGGCTCGTCCTCGCTGTCGTCCGGGATGCTCATGCACCCGCCGACGACCCAGTCCACGTCGAGACACAACGCGCCGCGCTCGTTGCCCCAGGCCGTCTCGTAGTACACCTGGTCGGCGTCCGACGGGCACTGCGCGTTCTTCGCGGCCTTGGCGATCACCTTGTAGTTGGAATCGGCACTGCCACACAGCGCCTCGGCGATGGTCGCCGCGTCCGAGGTGCCACCGAGCCGCACGCAGTCACCGATCTCGACGTCGATGTCCACCCGGCCACCCCGGTCCGAGCCCTGCTGACCGGCCACCGAGGTGGGGGCGCTCTCCGAGGACGTGGTCGACGACGTCTCCGAGGACGTGGTCGAGGCGTCCGCCGCGACGGGTGCGCCTTCCACGGACTCGCCGCCGCAGCCGGCCAGCAGAGCCGTCGCCGCGACCACGGCGCCCACACCCATCGATCGCCTCATCAATGCCCACATGCGCTTGCTCACAACAGATTTCCTCGAATAGTGCCCACGGAAGCGGCTTCCGGACGATCACCCGAAGCGGCGACCGCGAGCATCATTGTGGTCGAGAATCCCGACCGAGACCAATCCGGACGGTCGGCGCGGCTACTCCGAGCCCGGCACGGCCGCCAGTCGCACGAACGCGGCGGCGTCGAGTTTCTCGCCCCGCGTCGACGGCTCGATCCCGGCCGCGACCAGCCGACGCTCGGCCTCGACGGGCGAACCGGCCCAGCCGGCGAGGGCGGCCCGCAGCGTCTTGCGTCGCTGGGCGAACGCGGCGTCCACGACCGCGAACACCCGACGCCGGTGCTCGGCGTCCATCGGCCACGGCTCGTCGGTGTACCGGTCGACGCGCACCAGCCCGGACTCCACCTGCGGCACCGGCCAGAACACCGCCCGACCGACGGCGCCCGCCCGCTTGACCGTCCCGAAGAAGTTCGCCTTCACGCTCGGCACGCCGTACACCTTGTTTCCCGGCGCCGCGGCCAGCCGGTCGGCAACCTCGGCCTGCACCATCACGAGCGCCGTTCGCAGACTCGGGAACTCGGCGAACAGGTGCAGCAGCACCGGCACGGCCACGTTGTACGGCAGGTTCGCCACGAGCGCGGTCGGCTCCCCCGGAACGTCGCCGGGCATCACGCGCATCGCGTCGGCGCCGACCACCGTCAGCCGGTCGGCCAGCTCGGGTGCCCGGTCGGCGACCGTCTCGGGCAGGCGCGCGGCCAGCCGCGGATCGATCTCGACGGCCACGACCCGGTCGACGACGTCGAGCAACGCCAGCGTCAGCGAGCCGAGCCCGGGGCCGACCTCGAGGACCGTGTCGTCGCGACCGACACCGGCCGACGTCACGATGCGCCGCACCGTGTTGGCGTCGTGCACGAAGTTCTGCCCGAGCTGCTTGGTGGGGCGCACCCCGAACTCTTCGGCGAGGGCACGGACCTCGGCCGGCCCCAGGAGGGCGGCCTGTCCACGAGGCTGGGCGAGGGGCGGTACGGCGTCTGACACCTGAAGAACCTAACGCACGCGGCGGACGGTCAGCGCAGGCCCAGCTTGCCGCTGCACGACGGCCACGCGCCCCAGCCCTGGGTCTGCTGCGTACGCGAGGCGATCGCGATCTGCTCCTCGCGGGTGGCGAGGTCGGCGCGGGGCGCGTACCGGAGTCCGCCCTGGCGCTCCCACGTGTTCTGGTCGAACTGGACGCCGCCGTAGAACCCGTTGCCGGAGTTGATGGCCCAGTTTCCGGTGGCCTCGCACTGCGCGAGTGCGTCCCACGTCGCGCCGTTCTGCACGGGCGGCACCTCGGTGCCCGGCTTGGCGCCGACGCGGACGACCTTGGGCCGGGCCGGCGTGGTGACGGTGGTCGCGACGGGCCTGCGGCCGGTCTCGACGCCGTTGACGAGCGTGACCTCGTACGTGACGTCGGCGACCCCGGCGCCGCCGGGGTTCTCGACGACCGTCCGGCTCATGTTCATCGTCGGGTCCTCGACACGCTGCTCGGGCGGCGCGACCGGTTCGGTGAGCACCCGGGTCTCGGTCCGGCCGCGCGTGACGGTGACCTCCATGCCGTCGGCGAGCGGGGCGTCGGCGGCCGGGACGACGGTGTCGGCCTGTTCGAGCGGTGTGCCGTGCGCGGCGAGGAACTCGCCGACCGTGGGCGCGGCGAGCCGGACCTCGGCCGGGGCGGACGCGCCGTCGACCAACGTCACCGTGCGGGGGCTCAGGACGTCGAGATCGGAGCCCTCGAGCGGCAGGCGCTGCGACCTGTTGGCGGAGACGTGCACGTCGCCGGCCAGCCGGAACTGGTTCAGGGCCTCGTCGACCGTGAGCGCGGTCGTCCACACCGTGCGCTGCTGACCGTCCACCGTGAGCGCGACCTCGCGGCCGCGACGCAGGACCACGGTGTCGCCGTCGTGCAGTCCCGAATCCGCGGCGGGTGCGACCACGTCGTGCTCGCCGAGGGAGTAGCCCGCCGCCGACAGCGCACCGTCGACGCTCGACGACATCGTGCCGACGGTGATCAGCTCACCGTCCACGTCGACCGTGACGGTCTTGTGCTGCGTGACGGCGACGCCCCCGCCGACGGTGAGGGTCGCCAGCGTGGCGGCGACCACCCCGTACATGAGCGGTGACCGACTCGTGTTGATCTTCGACAGCGGCGACATGCGATTCCTTACCGGAGACCCAACTTGCTCGTACACGACGGCCAGGCACCCCAGCCCTGCGCCGCCTGCACCTTCTCGGCGACCGCGATCTGCTGCTCCCGCGAGGCCAGGTCGGCCCGCGCCGCGTACTGCGTGCCGCCGTACGCGGCCCACGTGCTCTGCGTGAACTGGAGGCCGCCGTAGAAACCGTTGCCGGAGTTGATCGCCCAGTTGCCGGTCGCCTCGCACTGCACCAGCGAGTCCCACACGGACCCGTTCGCCACCGACGGCGCCGACGCCTTGGGCTTGGTGCCGACCCGGACGACGGACGGGGACGCGTCCCGGACCACCGCCGCCGACAGTTCCTCGCGGTGCGTCTCGACGCCGTTGATCGTCGTGACCGACACCGTGACGGTCCGCTCGCCGGCCGCGCCGGGCTTCTCGACCGTGGTCTTGTCCTGCTCGAGCTCGGGGTCGTCCACGCGCTGCTCGGGCGCCGGGATCGGGTGGGTCTCGGTCCGCGTCTCCGTCCGGTTGCGCGTCACCACGATCTCGAGGCCGTCGGTCAGTGGCGTCTCGGGCGCAGGCTCCACCGAATCGGCCTGCTCGAGCGTCGCGTTCGTCGCGGCCAGGAACTCGCCCACGGTGGGCGCGGCGGCCCGCGTCTCGCGTGCCGGAGCACCCCCGTCGGACACCTTCACGGTCTTGGCGTTCACGACGTCGAACTCGATGCCCTCGAGCGGGATGCGCTGCCCGCGCGAGGCGGAGACGTACGCGTCGCCGGCGAGGCTGAGCTGACGAACCGCGTCGTCCACCGTGAGCGCGGTCGACCACACCGTGCGGCGTTCGCCGTCCACCGTCAGCACGATCTCGCGGGCGCGTCGCAGGACGACGGTGTCCCCGTCGTCGAGCGTGGCGTCGGCGCTCGGCGCGACCGCGTCGTGCTCACCGATCGGGTACCCGGCACTGTCCAGCACCGAGCCGACGTCCGACCGCAGCGTGCTGAGCGAGATCGTCTCGCCGTCGACGTCGAGCGTGACGGTCTTGTGCTGGGCGATCACCAGGCCACCCCCCACCAGGAGCGTCGCGAAGAGCGCGGCCACCACCGCATAGAGGAGCGGTGACCTGGCGGTGTTGATCCGAGCAAAAGGCGACACGAGCAATCCTGGGGCCGACGGCAGTTTCGATCACAGCACGGTAACGGCGGGTGTGGGATCTGGCAACTGAACGGTCTCGATCTGCACATATGCTGCGACAACGGTGTCGGCAATGCCGCAGGTCAGTCACGGATAGGTCACGACGGCGAGGCGGACGAGAGTCACGTCACTCTCGGACGGGAAGCCACGACGGCCCGTGCCCGCATGCATGGAAGGCTGGAAGGCATGAGCAACGTCGAAGCCCACCCCGCCGAGATCGAGTGCGAGCACGGCCCCGACGAGCCCGTCGCGGGCCGGCCACTCCTCGAGACCATCACCTCCCGCGAGGTGCCGCTCGGTGGGCCGCGGGCCATGCCGGTGCGGCGCACACTGCCGCAGCGGCAGCGATCCCTGATCGGTGCGTGGTGCTTCGCCGACCACTACGGCCCCGACGACGTCACGGTCACCGGCGGCATGGACGTCGCCCCGCACCCGCACACCGGGCTGCAGACGGTGAGCTGGCTGTTCACCGGCGAGATCGAACACCGCGACAGCAAGGGCGTCCACGCGACCGTCCGGCCCGGCGAGGTCAACCTCATGACGGGTGGCCACGGCATCTGCCACTCCGAGGTCTCGACGCCGGAGACCACGATCCTGCACGGGGTCCAGCTGTGGGTGGCGCTACCGGACGCGGCCCGCGACACCCCGCGCAACTTCGAGCACTACGTGCCGCCGGTGGTCACCCTCCCCGGCGCGTCGCTGCGGGTCTTCCTCGGCGCGCTCGCCGGATCGTCGTCCCCGGTCCACACCTTCACTCCCCTGCTGGGCGCCGAACTGACGCTCGAGCCGCGGGCCGAGGTGCGCCTGGCCGTGGACCCGGCGTTCGAGCACGGGGTGCTGGTCGATCTCGGCGCGGTACGGATGGCCGCGTCCGACGCCGAGCACCTCGATCTGGACCGGGCCGACCTGGGCTACGCCGGGACCGGGGTGTCGACGCTGACGCTGACCAACCGCACCGACGAACCCGCCCGCGTCGTGCTGCTCGGGGGCGAGCCGTTCGGCGAGGAGATCCTCATGTGGTGGAACTTCGTGGGCCGCGACCACGACGAGATCGCGGCGTTCCGGGACGCCTGGGAAGCCGAATCGGACCGGTTCGGGAGTGTCGAGGGCTACTCCGGGACGGTCCGGCGGCTGCCCGCACCGCCGCTGCCGAATGCGCGGATCCGCCCCCGCCGCACTCCGCCGTCGACCCGACCCTCAGACGCGGCTCGGTAGCCGGTAGACGCGCTCGGCCGTCGCGGTCGACGCCTTGGCCAGCTCGGCGGGATCGTCCCCGCGCACGTCCGCGAGCGCTCGCAATGTGTACGGCAGGCAGTAGGACTCGTTGGGAGCGCCACGGAACGGGTGCGGGGTGAGGAAGGGCGCGTCGGTCTCGACGAGCAACTGGTCGGCGGGAACCAGGATCGCGGCCTCGCGCAGGGCCTTCGCGTTCTTGAAGCTCACGGTGCCGGAGAAGCTCAGCACGTATCCGGCGTCGACACAGGCACGCGCCATCGTCGCGTCGGACGAGAAGCAGTGGAAGATCACCGTCTCGGGGGCGCCCTCGGCGTCCAGGACGCGCAACAGATCGGTGTCGGCCTCGCGGTTGTGGATCATCAGCGGCTTCCCGAGACGCTTCGCGAGATCGATGTGCCAGCGGAAGCCCTCCTCCTGTTCCGCCGGTGTCGCGCAGCCGTCGAGCTTGCCCGGCCAGTACAGGTCCAGACCGGTCTCACCCACCGCGACCACCCGCGGGTCCGCCGCCAGGCGCTCGATCTCCGCCCTGGTCACGTCGTCGAGGGAGTTCGCCCGGGTCGGGTGGATCGCCACCGCGGCGAAGACGCGCTCGTCCCAGTGGGCGGCCTCGACCGCGAACTGCGCCGCCGCCAGATCGTCGGCCACCGTGACCACCCGCTCGACCCCGACGGACGCCGCACGGTCGACGATTCGGCGCACGCTCGCAGCGTCGGCGGCGCCGCACGCGTCGAGGTGCGTGTGGGCGTCGACGAGCGGAGACAACGGCTCGGGCAGGTCCGGCGCGGGACGATCTTTGCTCACGTCGATAGAGTAGGCGCACCATGACTGTGCCTTCCTCGCCCAACCAGCAGCCTGCACCGACGGACCGGCCACCGTTCTATCTGACGACGGCGATCGCGTACCCGAACGGCGTCCCGCACATCGGTCACGCCTACGAGTACATCTCGTCGGACGCGATCGCGCGTTTCAAGCGCCTGGACGGGTTCGACGTGTACTTCATGACCGGCACCGACGAGCACGGCCTGAAGATGCAGCAGACGGCAGCCAAGGAAGGTATCGACGTCCGCGCTCTGGCGACCCGCAACTCGGACGTGTTCCAGGCCATGGACAAGGTGCTGAACATCTCGTACGACCGGTTCATCCGGACCACGGATGCCGACCACCTCGAGGCCAGCAAGGCGATCTGGGAGCGGATGGTCGCGGCCGGCGACATCTACCTCGACACCTATTCGGGCTGGTACTCGGTCCGTGACGAGGCGTTCCACGCGGAGGACGAGACCACGGTGCTCGAGGACGGCTCCCGCATCGCCACCGAGACGGGCACGCCGGTCGAGTGGACCGAGGAGTCCAACTACACGTTCCGACTCTCGAAGTACCAGGATCGGCTGCTGGCGCTGTACGAGGAGAACCCGGACTTCATCGCGCCGGCGACGCGCCGCAACGAGATCCTCAGCTTCGTCAAGAGCGGCCTCAAGGACCTGTCGATCTCCCGCACCACGTTCGACTGGGGTGTGCCCGTGCCGGGCGACCCCGCGCACGTCATGTACGTGTGGGTGGACGCGCTCACCAACTACCTCACCGGTGCGGGCTTCCCCGACACCGAGTCGGAGGCCTTCCGCAAGTACTGGCCCGCGAGCCTGCACATCATCGGCAAGGACATCACGCGCTTCCACACCGTGTACTGGCCGGCGTTCCTCATGTCGGCGGGCATCGAACTGCCGAAGCGAGTGTTCGTGCACGGCTTCCTGTTCAACAAGGGCGAGAAGATGTCGAAGTCGGTCGGCAACGTCGTCGACCCGCTGGCGATGGTGGAGCAGTACGGCCTCGACGCGGTCCGCTTCTTCCTGCTGCGCGAGATCTCGTACGGCCAGGACGGCAGCTACAGCCACGAGGCGATCGTCACCCGCATGAACACGGACCTGGCGAACGAGCTCGGCAACCTCGCCCAGCGGTCGCTGTCCATGGTCGCGAAGAACTGCGACGCGCAGGTCCCCACGCCGGGCGAGCTCACCGACGACGATCGGGCGCTGCTGGCCAAGGCCGACGCGCTGCTCGCCAAGGTGCGCGCCGAGTTCGACGTGCAGGCGCTCCATCTCGCACTCGAGGCGATCTGGCAGGTACTCGGCGACACCAACCGCTACTTCTCCGCGCAGGAGCCGTGGGTGCTGCGCAAGACCGACCCGGCCCGGATGGCGACGGTGCTGTACGTGACGCTCGAGGTGGTGCGGATCGTCGGAATCCTGGTCCAGCCGGTGATGCCGGGCTCCGCCGACAAGATCCTCGACCTGCTCGGTCAGGACGCCGACGCCCGAACCTTCGCCGACCTCGGCACCCGGATCGCGGCGGGCACCCCACTGCCCAAGCCCGTGGGCGTCTTCCCGCGCTACGTCGAGGAAACGACCGACGACCAGGCCTGACGGCGTCGCTCCCGAAAGTTGTCGGTCCCCTCGGGCACACTCGCACGCATGGGGAGCAATAGAACATACTTTCGAACACGCGATCGGCTGTCGGGCGACTGCGTGCCGCCCCGGCAGCGGTCGGCGGCCGGGCTCATGACGGCGCTGGCCGACGCGTACGAACGCGGATGGCAGCCCGCCGACGTCATGCACGTCACCCGACGCGCGCTCGGTGCCGGTACGGCGCCGACGGCCGCCGCCGCGGTGCTCTTCCAGGCGCGGGCCGCGGGATCCGACGGGCGCGCCCCGCGGGACTGGCGGGCCCAACTCGCCCGGATCGCGGACAGCGAGCCCGACGCGGCGCAGTTCGCGGCCGGGCTGCCGAGGCGGTGCGACCCCGATGACTTCGCCGCAGCGTTGGAGACGGCCGGCTGGCGGATCGGGGTCCGCGAATGGGTCGACCTCACGGTGCTGTGGCTCGAGTTCCCGCGGCTCAACCAGTTGTGCGAGCCGCCGTCGGCGTGGCCGCTCGTGCGGGTGCACCACCACGACCGTCCGAGCGAGGAGACCGCCGATCCCAAGGTGCTCGGGCGCATCCGCGGGCTTCTCGCGAAGGCCGAGGCCACCGACTTCGTCGAGGAGGCCGAAACTTTCACGGCCAAGGCTCAGGACCTCATGACCCGGTACTCGATCAGTACCGCGATCCTGCACGGCACCGGACCGGCGTCGACCGCGGTACAGAGCCGTCGAATGCACCTCGACAGCCCCTACGTCCGCGAGAAGGTCCACCTGCTGACGGCGATCGGCGAGGCCAACCGGGTCCGGACGGTGTGGTTCGACCGGTTCGCGATCGCCACGGTCGTCGGGAGCCCGGTCGACCTCGAGCAGGTGGATCTGCTGTTCACGTCCCTGCTGGTGCAGGCCACGCGCGCGATGCACGCGGCCGGTGCCCACGACCAGGCGGCCCCGTCCCGGTCCGCGTCGTTCCGGAAGGCGTTCCTGTTCGGTTTCGCCGTGCGGATCGGCCAGCGACTCAAGGAGGCCGACAGCCGTGCCACCGCCGAGGCCGCCGTGGACGCCGACGTGCGCATCGACGACCTGCTGCCGGTCCTGGCGGCTCGGTCCGCGGCCGTCGACGCGGAGTTCGATCGACTGTTCCCGACCACACGGGCGTCGCGGAGCCGAAACGTCGACGCCGACGGCTGGCACGCGGGTCGGTCCGCCGCCGACGACGCCTCGCTCTCGCCGGACAAGCGGGCGATCCCACGATGAGGTCGGCACCGCGGTTCGGTTGTGGGACGGCCCCACGCGGGCGCGGACCGCTGGCTGCGCCGTACCGCCGTCATGGAAAGCTGGAGCAATGCGGAGCGAGCGACTCGGAGGCGGCGGCAGCGCCGCCGACGTGTTCCGCGCACTGGCTCGGCGGGCTCGGTCGCGGCAGCTTCCCCCGCCGGCCGGCCTGATCGGGCGCTGGTTCGACAGCGCCGCGGTGCTCGCCCCGAGCGTGCGTGCGCTCCCCTGCCCGCCGGACCAGGCGTTCACACTCCCCGCCACCCGCGAACCCGGCTCGCGTGAAACCGGCCCACGTGAAACCGCGCCCGGCGGGCCGGCGGTCGGGGGCGGCTGGATCGGCTACCGGGCGTACCCGGACCGGCGCGGGGCGCTGCCGGAGGCGGCCGGTGGTTGGACCGACGATGTCGTGCGCCTGGACGAGTCGGGCTGCTGGTGGTTCGAAAGTCTCCGCGACGCCCCCTGCCCCGACGACCTCGCCGAGGCGGTGCGCCGCCCGGACGCCGAGCCGCGGCCGTGGCACATCGACTGGGCCGAGCCGGACCGCCGCGCACATCGTCGCGGTGTGGAGCTGTGCCTCGACGCGATCACGCGCGGCAACGTCTACCAGGCGTGCGTGTGCGCGCGGTTCGGCGGTACGGGCTCGGGCCGCCCCGTCGACTTCTTCGCGGACGCGGTGGAGCGGACCCGGCCCAGCCGGGCCGCGTTCGTCCAGGGCGCCTGGGGTGCGGTGGCGTCGCTGTCCCCGGAACTGTTCCTGTCCCGGAGGGCCGGCACCGTCACGTCGAGCCCGATCAAGGGCACTCTTCCGCTCGACGCCGATCCGACCCTCCTGCGCGACTCCGTCAAAGACGTGGCCGAGAACGTCATGATCGTCGATCTCGTCCGCAACGATCTGGGGCGCGTGGCCGAGCCGGGGTCCGTGCACGTCACCGACCTGCTCCGCGTCAAGCCGGCCCCGGGCGTGTGGCATCTGGTCTCCACCGTGACCGCGCGCGTCGCCGGATCCGTGGACACGGCCGCACTGATGGACGCGGCCTTCCCTCCGGCGTCGGTCACCGGGTGCCCCAAGCACTCCGCGCGGCACCTGCTCTCGTCGTGGGAACCGGAGCCCCGCGGCGTCTACTGCGGCACCGTCGGCATGCACAGTCCCCTCGCGGGGCTCGAACTCAACGTCGCGATCCGCACTGTCGAGTTCGACGCGACCGGCCACGTGGGCCTCGGGGTGGGGGGCGGCATCACGATCGATTCCGATCCCGACGCCGAGTGGCAGGAGTGCCTCGACAAGGCCCGCAGCATCGTCACGCTCAGGGCGACGGGCAGGCGTCCCGGCCCGCCTCGGGCATCTCGAAATGCGCAGGCCGATCCTGTGTCAGCTCCGACGTAGCGGCGCAGACCCGGTTCGCGACCGCCTCCGCGTCGAGCCGCCACGTCCGCAGCACGCCGTCGCCGCCGGCCGCGACCACCGTGTCGGTCCGCGGCAGGAACGCGACCTGCCACCGTCCCGTACCGATGGTCGTCAGCGGTCCACCGACGGTCTCGGCGCCGTCCTCGACGTTCCACAGCCGGACGGTGCCGTCGTCGCTGCCGCTGACGACCTGGGAGCCGTCGCCGTCGAACGCGACGCTGTACACGGTGCCGGTGTGCCCCCGCATCGGTTCCGGGCGCGCGGTGAAGCCGCCGTCGGTGTCGCGGTCCCACACGATGAGGGTGTGGTCGTCGCTGGCCGTGACCAGCACGGACCCGTCCGGGCTGAAGGCCAGCGCGTTGACACCGCCCTCGTGTCCGACGCCGCTCATCGCGCGCGGTGTCGGGGCCCCCGGATCGGTGACGTCCCACGCGTGGATGTCCCCGTCCGCGCTCACCACCACCAGGAGGTCGCCGGACGGGCTGAACTGCGCACTGCGGATCAGGTTGTGCGGACCGGTCAGGCTCGGACCCACCGGGACGGGGGCCGCCGGATCCTCGATGTTCCACAGCGCGATTCGGAAGTCGTCGTCCCCGATCGCAAGCGTCCGCCCGTCCGGGCTGAACGCCATCTCCCACGTGAAACGCGTGGCCGTGGTGATCGGCGCACCCAGCGGCACCGGCCGGCCCGGGTCCCGCACGTCCCACAGCTGGACCGGGCCACCCGAGGTCCGGGTGGTCGCCAGAATCCCGCCGTCCGGAGACAGGGCCGCGACGTTGGCGCCGCCCAGCGGCCGCGGCGCGTCGATGGAGCCGACCTGCGTGAATCGCCCCGCCGCGTCGACCGACCACAGCCGTACCGCCGAGTCGTAGCCGGCGGTGACCAGCAGGGAACCGTCCCGATCGAGCGCCGGCAGCGTCATCGACGAGTCCGAGACCGGCACCGTTCCGGGCGCGAGCGTCCAGACGCGGACGAGCGAGTCCTGCCCGCCCGTGACGATCGTCGACCCGTCCGGTGAGAGCGCGAGCGCGGGCACCCCGCCGCCGTTGCCGCTGAGCGCCGGCTTCACCTCGTGCAGGGCCCGGGTCACCGGGTCCACCGACCACAGCTTCGCGGTGCCGTCCCAGGACGCGCTGGCGAGGGTGCCGCCGTCGGGCGCGAACGCGATGGTCCAGATGCCCCCGGTGTGCGCCTGGACCGGGGCGTCGATCAGCCGGACCGCGGTCAGGTCGGTCGCGTCGAAGATCCGGATCAGCCCGTCGTCGCTGCTGGCGGCCAGGCTGCGGCCGTCGGGACTGAACGCCACCGAGTGCACGACGTCGTCGAACCCAGTGAGCGGAGCACCCAGCGAAACGGGGCGGCCCGG
This sequence comes from Rhodococcus sp. SGAir0479, assembly GCF_005484805.1. Taxonomy (NCBI): domain Bacteria; kingdom Bacillati; phylum Actinomycetota; class Actinomycetes; order Mycobacteriales; family Nocardiaceae; genus Rhodococcus; species Rhodococcus sp. SGAir0479. The sequence continues at coordinate 406,251 of NZ_CP039432.1, read as the reverse complement.
GTCGGCGATGTCCCACACCCGGACGGTCCGGTCGTCGCTCGCCGTCGCCAGGACCGTGTCGCCGTGGAAGGACACCGTCCGGACCGCACCGGCGTGTCCGCGCAACGACCACGACGGGAACCGGCCGCTGTCCGGGGCGGAGGTGTCGAACAATGTCACAGTGCCGTCGTCGTGCGGGACCGCGAGCAGGCGGCCCTCGGGGCTGAACCGCACGTTGTGCACGGCGCCGGGGGCGGCGCGGACGCCGTCGAGCAGTGCCCGGGGCGCGGTGGGATCGGAGACGTCCCAGATCCAGATCAAGCCGTCGCCGCTGCCCCCGGCGAGCAGGTGGCCGTCCGGGCTGAACGACACCGAGGCCATGTACTGCTCGGAGCCGCCCAGCACGGCACCGGTGGGGACGGGACTCGACGGGTCGGTGAAGTCCCACAGCCTCACCGTCCGGTCGTCGCTCGCGGTCGCGAGCATCCTCCCGTCCGCCGAGAACGCCACCCCGTAGACGGGCCCGGTGTGCCCGGTCAGCGAGCGGGAGATGGGGGTGTTCTCGGTGGCGACCAGGCGGGAGAACGCGTCATCGCTACCGGGCCGCATCTGCCACGCCGCGAGCGACAACTGGGCGGATGTGGTCGGATCACTCTCGCGCAGGGCGTCGGCCAGCGCGACGACCTGGCGGAACTGCGCGGTGGCGCGCTCGCTCTCGGCCCGCGACTTCGCGGCGAGCGCCATCGCCCCCATCACCACCGCGACGAGGGTCGAGAAGGCGAGAGCCGTCATCACGGTTCGCTTCATCCGCGCCTGCCGGCGGACCTGCCGCTCGGACGCAGCGAGGAAGTCCGCGGCGGCCGGGGTCAGCGACGCCGCGACCGCCCGGACCCCGTTCCGGTCGGGGTCCGCGTTGTCCGCGCGGGTCGCGGCGTGCTCGGCGAGCAGATCCAGACGCCCCCGGTGGTACAGGAGGCTGCTGTTGCGAGCGGAGTCGTCCCAGTGCGCGGCGTCGGTCTCGATCTGCTGCCGCAGCGCCGAGTACGAGCGGTCCTCCTGGATCCAGCTCGCCAAGCGCGGCCACGTCGCGATCACCGCATCGTGGATCAGCTCCACCGAATCCCCGTCGACCACCAGCACGCGGGCGTTGACGAAATGTTCGATCACCCGGCGCCCGGCACCGGCGTCATCACCCTCGAACGCGACGAGCTGGGCGAACGTGCGCCGGATCTTGACGTCGGTGCCCGTGTTGGTGACGTACACCAGGTGCACGAACATCGCCCGCGCGAGGACGCGCCCACGTTCGTCGAGCTGCTCCCACGCCCGCTCGGCGGCCGCAGCGATCGAGCCCAGCACACCGCCCGTCGCCCGATAGTTCGCTATCGTCAGCTGGCCGCCGCGGCGCCGCTCCCACATCGTGTCGAGCAGGTGCGAGACCAGCGGCAGCACGGTGCCGCTGCCCTCGGACGCATCGGGCGAGGAGGCGGTGAGGACGCCCAGATCGTTGAGGATCAGGTCGACCAACCCCGGCTCGAGCTTGAGGCCGATCATCCGGGCCGGCTGCGTGATGACCTCGAGCACGTCCTCACGCAGCAGTGGCGAGACGGCCTTGCTGCGCTGCTCGAGCGCGCGGGCGAGCACCGGATACGACAGCGCCTGCGCGTAGAAGTCGGAGCGCATCGTGGCCACCACCGACGTCGTCTCCGACGGCTCGTGGCCCGGCAACGTGGTCGCCGCCCAATCGAGGACCGTGAGGAAACGCGCACGCTCGTCCGCATCGGTGCACTGGGTGAAGAGCTCCTCGATCTGGTCGACGACGAGCACCAGCTGATGCGCACCCATCCGCTCCGCCGCCCGGCGCAGCGCACGGTCGATCCGCTCGTGGTCCGGGGCGGCGACGCAGTCGGCCAGCTCCGGCACCGCCGCGGCCAGGACGGTCGACGGGTGGGCACCGGGCGCGAAGACCACCGGCGCGAACGGCGGCCGACCCTCGTTGCCGCGGTCGAGGCCGCGTAGTTCCGGGATGAGGCCGGCCTGCACCAGCGACGACTTGCCGACGCCGGACGCCCCCGTCACGACCACGACGCCGTGCCCCTGCGCCGCCAGCACCGTGCTGACGAGCGCGCTCACGCTGTGCCGGCGGCCGAAGAACAGCCGCTCGTCCGTCTCGCGATAGGGCGCCAGTCCCCGGTAGGGACGGACGCCCGCCGGCAGGACGGGGACGATCGACTCGGCGCTGCCGCCCGCGGTCCGCGCGGCCGGGACGGCGTTGGCGCTGCGCCACCACGCCTCCCACTGCCGCATCGAGAACAGCCCGTCGACCGGCGGCTGGGCGTGCAGCGCGCGGGCCATCCGGATGAGTACCGCCAGGACCGGACGCACCGAGTCGAACGCCGCGGGAATCCGCTTGCCCGAGCGCCAGTCGCTCACCCGCTGCACCGAGGCGGGCTTGTCGCCCCCCATGGACCGGGTGAGGGCGGCGGCGTCGGAGACCACCTTCTTCAGCGGCGGTCCGCCCGCCGTCGCGAAGAGCAGACGCAGATGGTCGGCGAAGAACAGGCGCGCCGACGGGCCGGCCTGCGCCTCGCCGCTCAGCTGCTCGCTCTCGCCCGTCACGTCCCCACCCGCTCCCTCTCGACCCCGAAACACCCCTCGATTCCGCCGCCTGCAGGGCGCGGAACGCCGCAGGAAATCCGCTGCGGATTAATTCCTCACCGGCCGCGAACTGCGATGATAGCCCCATCGGCAGACCCTACGGTTTCTCGGCGCCACCGAGCGGGGCAAAGTCGACATCGACGCACAACGGCCCTGAAGGCCGACGGCGCCGTGCCTGTGGGGGCTGAAGCAAGACGAGGGGTAGTCCCGGCCGGCACGTGCCAACGGAGGAGGAGCGCACACGATGATCGAACGCGCGGCCAAGGTGACGGCGAAGGTGCCGCCGACCCTGCTGGCCGCTCTGGTCATCGCGGCGACCGTCGGGTTGTTGCTGCTGTTGGGTGCCGCCCCCGCCGATGCGGCCGCTGACCCGTCGGGTGGGGCTTCGATCTCGCTCGGAGTCCTCCCCCGCGGGTGAGCCGCTCGTCCGTCGGGGGCCGGCGGGGGCGCAAACCCTCATTCGTCTCGAACCACCCGTTCGAGGCGCGTTCGGTGATGCCGTCAGTCGCGGCGCGCCGCGAGCACGGTCTCGTACAACTCCCGCTTGGATACGCCCTCGCCGGCAACCTGCGCGCACGCATCCTTGAGTCGGACGCCGTCGGCGACCAGCCGCTCGACCTCCTCGACCAGATCCTCCGGATCCGCGGCGACCGGCTGTGCGCCCTCGAGGACCACGGTGATCTCGCCGCGCGCCCCGTCGACCGCCCAGGCCGCCAGCTCGGCCAGCGTGCCGCGGCGGACCTCCTCGTAGGTTTTCGTCAGCTCCCGGCAGACCGCCGCCCGCCGCTCCCCGCCCAGCACTTCCACCGCGTCCTCCAGGCACGCCGCCAGCCGGTGCGGTGCCTCGAAGAACACACACGCGCGCGGCTCCGTGCGCAACGTCTCGAACCACGCGCGCCGCTGGCCCGATTTCCGCGGGGGGAAGCCGTCGAAGCAGAAGCGTTCGACCGGCAGCCCCGACAACGCCAGCGCCGTGGTCACGGCCGAGGGCCCAGGCAGACACGTGACCGGCAGGTCCTTGTCGACGCAGGCGGCGACGAGCCGGTAGCCGGGGTCGCTCACCGACGGCATCCCGGCGTCGGTGACCAGAAGCACGGTGCGCCCCTCCTCGATGTCGGCGACGAGGGCGGGCAGCCGGTTGACCTCGACCTGGTCGTAGAAGCTCACGACCCGACCGGTGATCGTCACGCCCAGCGCGGCGGCGAGCGACTTCGTCCGGCGCGTGTCCTCCGCCGCGACCACGTCGGCGGATCCGAGCGCCGCGCGGAGCCGGTCGGAGGCGTCACCGATGTCCCCCATCGGAGTTGCGGCAAGGACGAGACGACCAATCATGGGTGACAGCCTACGATCGACTCGTGACCCAGCTGACGGACGAGCGCCCCGTGCCGTCGTCCGGCAGTGCCCGACCGGTGAGCCCGGCGCCTCTGGCACCCGCGGACGACTTCGGCCCCACCGACCGCAGACGCGGCTGGGTCGTGACGGCGATCGTGACGGCACTGGCTGCGATCACCCGGTTCACGATGCTGGGCTACCCCACGGACGCCGGGACGCCGGTCTTCGACGAGAAGCACTACGTGCCGCAGGGCTGGCAGGTCCTCACCGGCGGCGGCCTCGAGGACAACCCGGGCTACGGGCTGGTGGTGCACCCACCCGTGGGCAAGCAACTGATCGCGATCGGTGAGGCGCTGTTCGGTTACAACGCGTGGGGCTGGCGGTTCGCGTCGGCGGTCGCCGGGACGTTGCTGGTGCTGCTGGTGCTGCGCATCGTCCGGCGCATGACGCGGTCGACGCTGATCGGCGCGATCGCCGGCATCCTCCTGATCGTCGACGGGGTCACGTTCGTCTCGTCGCGGCTCGGGATGCTCGACATCTTCCTGGCACTGTTCACCGTCGCGGCCCTCGGCTGTCTCGTCGTCGACCGCGACCAGGTACGCGCGCGGATGGCCCGCGTGCGGGCGGAGGGCCGGATCGGGGTCTCCGATCTCGGTCCCCGACTCGGCGTGCGGTGGTGGCGGTTCGGCGCCGGCATCATGCTCGGGCTGGCGTGCGGAACCAAGTGGTCCGGGATGTACGTCATCGCGTTCTTCGGTCTGCTGTGCGTCGGCTTCGACGTCGCAGCCCGCCGCGCCTACGGGGTGCGCCGGCCGTGGGTCGGTACCGCGGTGCGGGACATCGGTCCGTCCCTGTACGCACTCGTCGTCGTGCCGCTCGGTGTGTATCTCGCGACGTACGCGGCCTGGTTCGCGAGCGAGACGGGGGTGGACCGGCACGCGGCCGGCAACCAGATCGGCACCGGCGGCCCGTTCGCCTTCGTGCCGGACGCGCTGCGATCGTTGTGGTACTACAGCACCAAGGTGCTCGAGTTCCATTCCGGGCTGACCAATTCGGCGGGCAACCACCACCCGTGGGAATCGAAGCCGTGGACATGGCCGATGGGCCTGCGTCCGATGCTGTACTACTTCGCCGAGGGCGATCACGTCTCGGGCTGCGGCGGCCCCACCTGCGTCAAGGCGGTGATGCTGATCGGCACACCGGCGATGTGGTGGCTGGCCGTGCCGGTGCTCGGGTGGGCGCTGTGGCGCACGTTCGTCAGCCGCGACTGGCGGTACGCGACGGTGCTCACCGGGTACGCCGCCGCCCTGCTGCCGTGGTTCGTGACGCTGGACCGGCAGATGTACTACTTCTACGCGGTCGCGCTGGCGCCGTTCTTCGTGATGGCGATCGCGCTGGTCCTCGGGGAACTGCTCGGCGCGGCGAAGGCGTCGGCCGAGCGGCGCGGCACCGGATTGCTCGCGGTGTGCCTGTACGTGGGGCTCGTGGTGGCCAACTTCGTGTGGCTGTGGCCGATCCTGACGGCCGTGCCGATCACCCCGGAGATGTGGCAGAAGGAGCTGTGGCTGCCCAGCTGGCGCTGAGCAGCCACTGCCGAACTCGTCTCAGGCCGCGGACAGCACCCGCGAGTTCTTGCCGACGAACGCATCGACGCTGAACCGGCCGGCGCCGACGCCCGCGATCAGCAGCGACGCGACACCGAGGGCGAGCACCAGCTCGTAGCCGCCCTCCCCGACGAAGATTCCGTTGCCGACGTGGACGAGGAAGAACGCGCCGAGCATGTCGAGGAACAGCAGGACCCCCGCGATCCGAGTCGCGAACCCGATCACCAACGCGATACCGCCCACCAGTTCGATGGTCGCGGCTGCGATGGCCGAGACGTCGGCCAGGGGAATGTCCATGCCGGTGAACGCGGCCTGGGTGCCGTCGATCCCCCAGTCGAAGAACTTCTGCCAACCGTGCGCGATGAAGATCACGCCGATACCGATGCGGGCGACGAGCAAGGTGGCGTCACGGAATGCCGTGGAGTTCATGAGCTGTCCTCGGTGGTGGGAGACGGGGTGCGCGGGGTCCGCGGTCGTGATGCCCCACTCTGACACGTTCAAGTTGAAGCGTCAACCAAACTGCTCACGCGCCCTTCAGCGCGGTTCCGACGAACGTCGCCGCGTCCTCGTCGGAGATCCCCAGGCGCCGGACCGTGGCGACGTATTCGGAGGCCGCCTGCTGCGCCTTCGCGCGAGTTGGATCGCCCGAAGCGGCGACGAACGATCCGAGCCTGCCCCGCGTCTCGATCACACCGAGTTGTTCGAGCTCCCGATAGGTGCGCGCCACCGTGTTGGGCGCGATCCCCAGGTCGGCGGCCAGCTTGCGGACCGTGGGAATCTTCGTTCCCGCCACCAGTTCCTCACTGCGCACGAGCCCCAGGATCTGCACCCGCAGTTGCTCGAACGGCGGCACCGCCGAGTCGTGGTCGATCTCGATCTCCACAGACGCCCCTTCCTCCTGCAGCCGCGCGAAGCCGTGGAATCACGGTAACGCGGCGACGGCGTCCTGAATCGGAATCGAACCTTCCGTCAACATCAGCGTGCGGTGCACCGCGTGGGGCGGCTGACCCTCCTGGCCCGACGCCAACAACGCCGCGATCACCGCGGCGACGTCCGCGCGGGGCACGGTCCCCCGCTCGAGCGGCGGCTCGGTCAGCGTCACCTCGCCCGTCGGTTCGTCGTCGGTGAGGCCGCCGGGTCGCAGAATCGTCCAGTCCAGGTTGTCGCGTGCCCGCAGATCGTCCTCGGCCGCGGTCTTGGCGGTCAGGTAGGCGGCGAACACCTCGTCGGTGTCCGGCGGGATCGGCTCCCCGGCCCCGAAGGAACTGATCTGCACGAACCGCCGGACCCCGGCCCGCTCGGCCGCGTCCGCGAGCAGCACGGACGCACCCCGATCCACACTGTCCTTCCGCTCGACGCCGCTGCCCGGCCCGGCGCCGGCGGCGAACACCACGGCGTCGGCACCGCGCAACACCTCCGCCATCTCGTCGACGGAGGCCTGCTCCAGATCCACGAGCACCGGAAGGGCCCCGAGCGCCCGTACCGGTCCCTCGTGATCAGGATTGCGGATCAGCGCGACGGCCCGGTCCCCCGAGGCGGTCAACAGCTTGGTCAGGTGCCGGGCGATCTTGCCGTGGCCGCCGGCGATGACGACGCGTCGTTCGGTCATCGGTGCTCTCCTCACAATCGATTCGACATGACGTGCACGCTTCCACCATTGTCCCCGTGCACAATGTCTGCATGGCAGGCACGAACGAGACCGCGACAACCGCGACGATCTACCACAATCCCCGGTGCAGCACCTCGCGAAACACCCTGAAACTCATCGAGGAGGCGGGCCTCGAGCCGACCGTCGTCAAGTACCTCGAGACGCCGCCCACCCGGGACGAGCTGAGCACGCTGCTGAGCGACGCCGGCCTGCGGCCCAGCGAGGCCGTGCGCAGGAAGGAGGCGCGGTTCCGGGAGCTGGGACTGGCCACGGCGTCCGAGGACGAACTGCTCGACGCGATGGTGGCCGAGCCGATCCTCATCGAGCGCCCCATCGTGGTGACCGACCGCGGCACCGTTCTGGCCCGCCCGTACGAGAAGGTGCGCGAGATCCTCTAACTTCCCGGGTCGGGCAGCGGATCGCGGGCGATCGGGCACGACATGCACCGCGGTCCGCCCCGACCCGAACCCAGCTCCGAACCGGCGATGCGCAACACCTCGATGCCCGACGCCTCCATCCGCGCGTTGGTCTCGACGTTGCGTTCGTACGCCACCACGACCCCGGGCGCGAGTGCGAGCGTGTTGTTCCCGTCGTCCCACTGCTCCCGTTCGGCGACGACGTGGTCGAGGCCGGTGTCGATCACCCGGAGCTTGCCGATACCCATCGCGGTGGCGGCTGCCTCGAGGAACGGTTCCGGCCCCCCGATCCCCACGACACCGTCCTCCCGGCGGATCGTGTACGCCGACAAGGTGTCCCGCACGGCGGGATACATCACCACGGCGTCGGTGTCGACCATCGTGAGCACGGTGTCGAGGTGCATCGACGCCCGCCGCTGCTCGATCGGCACGGCCAGCACGGTGTGCGCCAGTCCGTCCTCGAACACGCTGCGGGCCAACGCTTCCACGCCGGCCGGCGTGGTCCGCTCCCCCACCCCGACGGCGATCACGCCGGGCGCGAGCAGCAGCACGTCGCCGCCCTCGACCGGGGCGGTGTGCGACTCGTACGCGCGCCGCACACCGCGGAACCGCGGATGGTGCGCGTAGATCAGGTCCGTCAGCGACGTCTCGCGGGCCCGCGCGGGCAGCGCGAGCGAGGTGATCGCCACCTTCCCGCCCACCCAGAACGAGGAGTCCCGGGTGAACAGCAGGTTCGGTAACGGGTCGATGACGAAGTCGGCGCCGTGGTGCATGAGCCGCACCAGCGACGGCGTCGCGACGCCGGTCCCGATCGGCAGTTCGTCGAAGGTCATCCCGGACGTGAGGATCGCGGACAGTTCCACGGCCGGCAGCCCACGCAGGTGCGCAGCCAGGTCCTGCGCGAGCGGGTGCCCGAGCCGGCGCGGATCGACCGCCGCTGCGATGCCCTGCATCCGGGCCGCCCCGCTGGTCGTCAGCGTCTCGGTGAGCAGATCGGCCAGTAGCAGGACTTCCACGCCGTGCCCACGCAGCAGGTCCGCGAAGGCGTCGTGCTCGTCCTGGGCCCGGTCCACCCACGGCAGCCCGTCGAACAGCAGCTGGTCGTTGTTGCGGGGTGTGAGGCGTCGCAGTTCGTCTCCGGGGCGATGCAGCAACACCGACCGCAGCGTCCCCACCTCGCTGTCGACGCGCAGATCCGGCGGCTCACGCAGGCTCATGGGTAAACGGTAGACCCACGCGCAACGGTCGGCACGCCACAACCCTCGAGTAATGTTCAGGTTGCCCGAGACCGACGATGGCCGGAAGAAGGACCTCGTGGACATGCCGGAATGGAACACCCGGGAACTGACGCCCGGGCAGCTGTCGGAGCGCAGTGGGGTCGCGGTCTCCGCTCTGCACTTCTACGAGCGCGAAGGGCTGATCTCGAGCCGCCGCACGAGCGGGAACCAGCGTCGGTACAAACGGGAGACGCTGCGCCGGGTCGCGTTCGTCCGGTTGTCGCAGCGGGTGGGCATACCGCTCGCGGAGATCCGGGACGCCCTCTCCACGCTGCCCGACGGCCGCACTCCCACCCGCAACGACTGGGCCCGGCTGTCGAGCCGGTGGCACGCGGACCTCGACCGCCGCATCGAACAACTCACCCGCCTGCGCGACGACCTCACCGGCTGCATCGGTTGCGGTTGCCTCTCGATGGCGAGCTGCACGCTCGCCAACCCGCACGACGAACTCGGCGGCGAAGGCCCCGGCGCGCGGGTCCTCGACGTCGACCTGGAGTGATCCGTTCCGGACTCACTCGGCGGCGCTCAGCCGCCGCCGCGCCTCGTCGCCGTCGCGCTCGACCATCTGCGACACCATCTGCCGCGCGAGGAGCTCGATCTGGCCGCCGACGAGGGGGATCCGCACCGTGATCGTTCCGCGCACGTCGAGCACCGAGCCGCCGCCGCGGGGGCTCAACGCGTACTCGCCGTCGATCGCGACGGGAATTCCGCTGGAGGTACCGCGTACCCGCCCCGCTGCCCGGCCGTCGGCGACGGGTCGCCACACGTCCACCCGCTCCATGCGCATCTCGCCGCGAACCACCTTGCGCACCAGCGCCGGAAAGCCGTCCGCGTCGACCACGTCGGTCATCGTCACCGTCACGACGGGCACGCCGTCCGTGTCCTGTTCCGCGCCCACCCGAACCGCGGCACGCGGGCCGTCGGCCACGCGCGAGCGCCAGTACTCCTCGTCGGTGAGCAGCGCGTGCACGCGCTCGACGGGATGGTCGAACTCGGCCGAGAACTCGAATTGCTTCGGCATGCCACCAGACGGTACTCCGCCCGGTCAGGCGATGAGGCCACGTTCGCGCGCCGCGGCCACCGCGGCGGTGCGACTGTCGACCTCCAGCTTGGTGAACGCGTGCACGAGATGCGACTTCACCGTGGCCTCACTCACGAACAGCTGCTTCGCAATTGCCCGATTCGACAGGCCCTCGGCGACGAGCGCGAGCACCTCGACCTCGCGGGCACTGAGATCGGCCCGAGGCTGCTGCATCCGCCGGTACAACCGCTGCGCGACGTCCGGCCCCAGGACCGTCTCGCCGCGCGCCGCGGCGAACACCGAGTCGATCAGGACGTCCGGCGCGGTGTCCTTGAGCAGATATCCCGACGCCCCGGCCTCGACGGCGCGCAGGATGTCGGCATCGGTGTCGTACGTGGTGAGCACTACCACCCGCGGCGGCTCCGGCGCCGCGGTGATCCGCGCGGTCGCGGACGCGCCGTCGATCCCGGCCCCCAGACGCAGGTCCATCAGCACCACATCGGGTTTCGCGTCCGCCGCCAGTGCGACGGCCTGCTCCCCGGAGGCCGCCTCGGCCAGCACCTCGATACCGTCGTGGGACGCCAGGAGGGCGCGCAGACCGGCACGTACCACCGGATGGTCGTCGACCAACAGGACCCGGACCTTCCTCACACCGCCCTCCCGACGGGAAGTGTTGCCGCCACGGCGGTTCCGTCGCCGGGAGCGGATTCGACGACCAGCGTCCCGCCGAGCTCCGCCAGCCGGTCACGCATCGCGCGCAGACCGAACCCGCCGGCCTCACGCGCATCGAAACCGACACCGTCGTCGACGATGTCGAGTCGAACCTCGTCGCCGGCGTGACCGAGCGTCACCCGTACCCGCTGCGCGTGCGAGTGCAGCCGTACGTTCGCGAGCGCACTCTGCGCGACGCGCAACAGGGCCACGTCGTAGTCCATCGGCAGCGCGACCGCCTCTCCGTCGGTGATCAGTTCGCCGGCGATGCCGGTCTGGTCGGTCAATCGATCGAGCAGGCGGCGCAGCGCCGACTCGAGCGGCGCCGTCTCGAGGTCCGCGGGCGCCAGTGCCGCGACCACCCGCCGCGCCTCGATGAGGTTCTGCTGCGCGGTCTCGGCGATCTGGTCGAAGATCGGCACCGGCTCGGAGTTGCGGGCCCCGGCCCGGGCCAGCAGCAGAATCGACGAGAAGCCCTGGGCGAGGGTGTCGTGGATGTCGCGCGCCAGCCGCGACCGTTCGGCGAGCGCACCGGATTCACGTTGCAACGCAACCAGTTCGTCCTGCGCCCCCAGCAACTCGCGATGCGCCTCGGTCAGTTCGTCCACCAGCGACTGACGCTCGGACGCCTCCTGCACCAACTGCTGGTACACCACCGCCATGCCGGCCGCGACGGCCGCGCCGATCGCCGGCCCCACGATCGACGCGGTCGTGTTGGTCACGCCGTGCCACAGGCTCGCGGAGACCGACACCGCGGTCAGGGCGACCGTCGCCCCGAGCGCCTGCGGGACCGACAGCAGATGGAAACAGAGGAAGAACAACGCGAACGACAGCCACACGAAGTCGGGACTCGCGAGCACCAGCACCAGCCAGCCGAGCACCAGGACACCGAGCCACAGCCGTCCCGCGGACGCACCGGTGTCGCGGCTACGTCTCGCGAAGACGACACCCGACCCGTACCAGCCCAGTTCGGCCAGCGCGAGCACCGGAATCCACCAGCGTCCGTCGTCGGCGGCCAGGGCCCGCCCGGTCCCGACGGCCAACAGCGCCACGAAGAGGGCGTGCGCACCGATCTGCATGACGCGCAACACGGGTGCCACGCCACCACGGTGCGCCGTGTCGCCGTGGTAGTCGTCAGGGTTCCGCATTGCATTCACGCTAACACCGCCGACCGGGCAATCGTGGCCGTGACCAGGGATCTCCAACTTTCGATGGAGCGTGGAACCCAACCGATGCGCGATGCCGCCGGCGGGCGTCCGGACGAGGCTGGATCACATGTTCCTCAGTATCCGAGACCTCCGTTTCGCCAAGGGCCGGTTCGCACTCATGAGCTCGGCGCTGTTTCTGATCTCCCTGATGGTCGTCATGCTGTCCGGACTCACCTCGGGACTGGGTAACCAGTCCGTCGCCGCCGTGCAGCAGCTGGGCGCGGACCACTTCGCGTTCGGCGAGCCGGCCGACGGTCAGGCACTGTCCTTCGGCGAATCCTCCGTGTCCGCACAGCAGCGTGACGCACTTGCCGCCGCGGAGGGTGTCGACGCCGCCGCCCTCGTCGGCATCGCACCGGTCCGAATCTCCACCGGCACCCGGGACGTCGCGGCCTCCGCGTTCGGCGTCGACGGCAGCTCGTTCGTCTCGCCCGTGCCACTCGACGCGCATTCCGCGGCGGTGGACGCCGACCTCGCGCACGACAACGGTTGGGGCGTGGGCAGTCGGATCGCGATCGGCGGCAGCAATTTCGAGGTGGCCGCACTCGTCGACGACGCGTTCTACAGTCATCAGCCGGTGGTGTGGATCGACCACGGCGCCTGGGCGTCGTTGCCGTCGGCCGGCGGCAGCGACGGCACCGTGATCGCACTGCGCACGACCGGAGGCTTCGACGGCGACCGCGCGGCGGCGGCGTCCGGGACGGCCGTCACCGACGAGAAGGGCGCGCTCGCGGCCATCGGCTCGTACACCTCCGAGCGCGGATCGCTGCTGCTCATGCAGGCCATGCTGATGACCGTCAGCGCTCTGGTCGTCGGCGCGTTCTTCACCGTCTGGACCATCCAGCGCGGCCAGGACCTCGCGGTCCTCAAGGCCGTCGGTGCCTCCACGAAGTACCTGTTGAAGGACGCGCTCGGGCAGTCCCTGATCGTGCTGACCCTCGGCGCCGGACTGGGCAGCCTCGCCGCAGTGGGACTGGGCGCCATCGCATCCCGGTTCGTCCCGTTCACGCTGACGGTGTCGGGCACTCTGGTCCCCTTCGCCGCCCTCATCGTGATGGGCATGATCGGCGCCGCCGCGGCCCTGGCGCGCATCGTCTCGATCGACCCGCAGACCGCGCTCGCGAACGCCCGCTGACCCCCCGCCCCACCCACGTCCCCGAAAGGACCGCTCGATGAGCATCGACCTCCGCGACATCGTCCTCACCTACCCCGACGGCGACAGCCGCCTCCGCGCCCTCGACGACGTCGACCTGCACGTGGCCCTAGGACAACTGGTGGCGGTCACCGGACCGTCCGGCTCCGGTAAGTCCAGCCTGCTCGCCGTCGCCGGGCTACTCACCGCACCGGATGCCGGCACGGTGGCGATCGACGGGACGGACGTGACCGGGTTGGACCGCGGCGAGCGCACCGACGTGCGCCGCGAGAAGCTCGGCTTCGTCTTCCAACAGTCGAATCTGCTGCCGTCGCTCACCGCCACCGAGCAACTGCTGATGATCACCCATCTCGGCGGCGGCTCGGTCCGGGACGGCCGCGCCCGCGCCCGCGAACTGCTCTGCAGCCTGGGTCTGGAAGGCCAACTGGACCGGCGGCCCAACCAGCTGTCCGGTGGCCAGCGGCAGCGGGTGGCGATCGCTCGGTCCCTCGTGAACGATCCCGCGGTGCTGCTGGTGGACGAGCCGACCTCGGCGCTGGACGAGGAGCGGAGCCGGGAGATCGTCGCGCTGTTGGCCGAACTCAGCCGCGAACGGTCGGTCGCGACGGTCATGGTGACCCACGATCTGAGCCAACTCGATCTCGTCGACGCGGCGTACGAGATGCACAGCGGAGCGCTGCGCTCCGCCGCACCGGCCGGCTCCCGGCAGCAGGCCCCTAGAGCAGCTTGCTGAACCGGTCGTTGGCCTTCTGCATCACGAACTCGTACGGCGGTGCGAACTTACGGGCCCACCAATACCCGAACCGGACATCGCCCGACGTGTAGACCAGGTACCGGTTCTTCTCGATCCCCGCGAGAATGCAGGTGGCGACCTTCTCGGGTGTGACCGCGCGCTTCTCGAACCGCCAGGTGAGCTTCTGGACCCGCGGATCGGAGCGATCGACGCCCGCGATCTGGACGGTGTCGACCAGGGGCGTCCGGACGCCCCCGGGAACGACGAGGCTCACCCCGATACCGTGCCGTTTGAGGTCGTACCGCAGCACCTCCGACACCCCGCGCAGACCGAACTTGCCGGCGCTGTACGCGGCGTGCCAGGGCAGTGCCAGGAGACCGGCCGCGGACGAGACGTTGACGAGATGTCCGCCGCGGCCGGCGGCGATCATCGGTGGCACGAACCGCTCGATGACGTGGATCGGCCCCATCAGATTCACGTCCACCATCGACTTCCAGTGCCGATGCTCGAGATTCTCCACGGTGCCCCATGCGGAGATGCCGGCGACGTTCATGACGACGTCGAGGCTGCCGAACTGCTCGTGGATCTCGTCGGCGAACGCGGTGACGGCCTCGAAGTCCGAGATGTCCAGCGCGGCAGAGAAGCTCACGGTGCCGCCCGCGCGGCCGACGATGGCGACCGTCTCGGCGAGGCCCACCTCGTTGACGTCGGTGAGGAAGAGTTCGGCGCCTCGCCCCGCCGCGGCGACCGCGGTGGCGCGACCGATCCCGCTGGCAGCACCGGTGATCAGGCACTTCTTTCCGTCGAGCGTCGTGATCGCCATTGCGCGCTGCTCCCCCACCTTCACTTCACGATTCGATCCGTGTCGGCAGTGTACGTGGCGCACGCCACTACGCGCCTCGTCGGAGACGCCGCGCCGCCTCGTCAGAGACGCTGTGTCATCTCGTCAGAGACGCTGTGTCATCTCGTCCTGATAGTCGCGGATGGTCCTCTCGATGCCGTCCGCGTCCTCCGGGCGGCCATGGCTGCGCGCGTCGTCCGCGCGCTCGCGCAGCACGCGAATCGCCCGACGCAATTCGTTGTCGCTCATTCTGCGGTCCATGAATCCCAGTTTCCGCGCAGTGACCCGTTTTTTCCAGGCGTAGTACCGAACGGACCCGACCACGGCGGGGCCGGAATACCGCTCCGTCAGTGAGCTATCGCGAGGCTACTGGGCGAACAATGTACCGACCGGCGGGAACGAAAGTAGTCATCCGGAACCATGCCGAACAATTGACCGATCATTGTTTGTGAGCTACCCGTTGGTTACCTCCGGTGCTACTATCGTCGCGATGTCTGACTTCGCTGCACGGCTCAACAAGCTCTTCGACACCGTCCACCCTCCGGGACGAAAGCCCCACACGAACGCCGAGGTGGCGAACGCTCTGGTCGCGGACGGGCATCAGATCTCCAAGCCGTACATCTCGCAGCTGCGGTCCGGCCAGCGCACCAACCCCTCCGACGAGACGGTCGCGGCATTCGCGAAATTCTTCAAGGTCAAGCCGGCGTACTTCTTCAACGACATCTACGCCGCGAAGGTCGACCACGACCTCGAACTGCTGTCGCAGTTGCAGGGCTACGGATTGCGCCGGCTCACCACCCGCGCCTTCGATCTGTCGGAGGAATCGCAGGCGCTCCTGACGACGCTGGCGGAGAAACTCCGGGCCGCCGAGGGTCTGCCCGAGATTCCGCCGGACGCCTCGCGCTGAGGGCGCCCGGACGAGCGCCGAGCAGCCCGGGACACGAGAGCCCGAAACACGAAGCCCGGACACGAAGAAGGCCCCTCCCGAGGGAGGGGCCTTCTTGTGGTGGAGCTGAGGGGAATCGAACCCCTGACCTCTTCGATGCGAACGAAGCGCGCTACCAACTGCGCCACAGCCCCGAACCACGGTCTCGCTTTCGCTGACCGCTCGCAAACTCTAACAGCACCCGGGCCCGATCGACGAATCGGCTGGTCAGGAGCCGAAAAGAGCCGAACGACAAGGGCGCCCGGCCACCGAAGTGACCGGGCGCCCCGTGCATTCGAACGTCACATGCCGGACGCGCGGCGCATGCCGTGCCCGTCGGCGTAGCCGTCGTAGCCGCGACGGTCGCCGTACTCCACCGCCTCGGCGTCGTAATGATCGAGATGATCGAAGGCCGGATCGCCGTCGTCGACCTCGAGCACGACCGCGCCGGGTCGACGCAGCCGTGACGGCACGAGGCGGAGTTCGTCGTCGGAGTCGGACTCGACACCCAGGCGCGCGCGTCCGAGGCGCGCCATCCGGCGACGACGGATCTCCTGCTCCAGATTGACCTGGCGACGCAGGTACGCGAGGTATCCGACGAGCGCGCACGCCACCACGGCGAACACCGACCACATCACCGATGTGAGCGCGACGGCGAGACCGGCGGTCAGCAGGGCCGCGAACACCAGCCCCAGGACCGCGCGCTGGCGGAACTGATACCGGGCCGCCCGCGCGATCGCGTCCGCCTCGGGGTCGAAGCCACCGCGCCCGCGCCGGTTCGGGACGAAGTCCCGCGCTGCGCCGCGCGTCCGATCGGCTGCGTCGTCCGTCATCTCGGGATCGGCGTGAACGTCCATTCGGTCCTCCGCGTCTGTGCCGTACATGTCGTCGCCGTGGGTGTCACTGCTCTGACTGGTGGGTCCGTGCTGCCAGTTGGGGTCGCTGCGGTGTCCGGCCGCCGGTCCGCGTGCCGGCCGACTCGCCCCACCCCGGAAGAGCACTCGAGTGGCGAGTGCCGCGTCCGTGGTCTGTCGGATGCGAGGCCGCCTGCTGACGAGCATCGGTACAAGGACGAACAGCCAGACAGCGACGAGCGCGACCCAGATGATCGAGGAACTCGGCATTCCGGCGGCCCTCCTCCCATTCGTCTACCAGCACGTATGACGCCAATGACCCGTTCAGGGTAGTGGCATCCGACCTCGCGTCGGCGCCGACGCGCCGACTCACCTTTCGCAGGTGTCACACCCGTCACTCGATTATCACCTCTCGAGAGCGAAATTGCAGCCTCGAGATTCACGCCGGGTGGGCTCGGGTGCCGTAGCGCGGGGCGTCGGGGACCCCGGGCACCGCAGCGCCGCGGCGGTCCCGCTTTTCCGTCCACGCGAAGAATGCAAGCTATCCAATATGCCAATTCGGCTGGTTTGCCGCGAATGGCGCAATTGACGCGCGTCATCGAATCGTTAGCGTTCCTTTATGAAATTCATGAAAACAAGTCGCCAAAATCTTACGCGTGAGTGATTGGGAGCCAATACTCGATCGCACACAAACCCACCAGTCGTCGACCCGCCATCAATGCCCCCGAGGCCGGCGTCCCCGGTCGCGAAACGAACGAAGACGAGGAATTCCCATGCACGGAAATCGCCGGTCTCTCCTTCGCCGCAGGCTCGTCCGGTCCGGCACCGCCGTCGCCGCCGGCGCTGCCGCCCTCGCGCTGACGGTGACCGTGGGCTCCGCGGGTGCCGCGGTCAGTTCCCAGCCCGACACCTCGGCCCATGCCGTCAGTTTCGACGGGTGGCAACTCGACGTCACCCAGACGGGCCAATCCGTCAACAGCGTGGTGCCGCTGTCCGGGAACCAGTTCACCCGGGACGTCTTCGCGAGTGGACGCTCGCTGGCGACCGTCAGCGGCAACGGCGGCGCCCCGTTCACGGGCGGTGTGCTCGAGGTCGGCTACCAGATCGGCTACCAGGCCGACATCTCCAACGGCGCGGTGATCACCGGCAACGCGGGGATCACGCCGGGCGTGGTGTACATCCCGGAGACGTCCGAGAACCTGATCCTCACCGGGGATCCCGAGGTCCCCCCGGTGGTGGAACTGTTCAACGGGCAGGCGCTCGAGGTGGGCGTCGAGACTCCGGTGGAGGGCAATCTGTCGACGCAGATCACCCCCGGCACCATCGCGACGGTTCCGGTGCAGCGGAAGGAGTGCAGGTCGATGCAGTGCGCCATCACGCTGCGCGACATCCACCTCGAGGTCAACAGTGCGATCGGAACGGTCTCGATTCGCTCGTACGCCCTCTTCACCGCGTCCACCGACGTGGCCGACGACGTGGTCGTCAGCTACGGGCCGCCGGTCATCGTCTGACGTCCACCCGACTTCGGGACGCGCGGGTCACGCCCACGTGGCGCGGCCCGCGCGCACCAGACGGTCGGACACCGACCCGGGAACCTCCTCGACGGTCATCGCGACCAACAGGTGGTCGCGCCACTCGCCGTCGACGTCGAGATACCGGCGCAGCAGCCCCTCCTCACGGAATCCCGCGTGCTCCAGCACCGCTCGGCTCGCGAGGTTCTCGGGCCTGACCGTCGCGTCCACCCGGTGCAGCCCCATGGGTCCGAAGCAGTGGTCCAGTCCCAGCGCGAGCGCGGCGGTGGCCACGCCCTGTCCCCCCACCGCCTTGTCGACCCAGTAGCCGATCCACGCGGAGCTGAGCGCGCCACGAATGATGTTGCCGACGGTGATCTGCCCGCGGAAGGTGCCGTCCACCTCGATCGTCATCGGCAGCATCCGCCCCTTGCGAGCCTCGGACCGCAGACTCGAGCACAGCCCGGGCCAGGCCGTCACGTGGTGACGGTCCGCCCAGGGCGCCTGCCCCGTCGGTTCCCACGGTTCGAGCTCCGCGCGATTGTCGATCCGCATCCGGCTCCACACGGCAGCATCGCGTAACCGGATGGGGCGTAACGTGACCCGGCCGGCAGCGACACGCAACGGTCCGAGCCGTGCGGGCCACCCCGGATGCACGGCCACCCGCCGCTCAGCCCCGCTGCGCAAGGAAGGCGACTTCCACCTCTTCACCGGAGCGGATCTCGGTGACCTCCGGGTCCACGAGCACGAGGCAGTTGGCCTCCGCCAGGGTGGCGAGCAGGTGCGACGACGCGCCCGGCGCACCGCCGAGTGCCTGCACCAGGTACTCCCCCGTCGTCTCGTCGCGCATCAGCTGGCCGCGCAGGAATCCCTTGCGATTGGCGATCGACGTGATGGGCGCGACCGTCCGGGCGGTGACGATCCGGCGCATCGGCTGACGCCGGCCCAACGCGATGCGGATGAGCGGACGCACCATCACCTCGAACACCACGAGGGCACTGACCGGGTTCGAGGGCAGCAGGAACGTCGGGACCTCGTCGCGCCCGAGCTGGCCGAAGCCCTGCACCGAGCCGGGATGCATGGCCACGCGCTCGACCTCGAGATCACCGAGATCGGCGAGGGCCTCGCGGACCTCGTCGGAGGCGCCGCCGCCGACCGCGCCCGCGATGACGACGATCTCGGAACGGATGAGCTGCCCCTCGACGACCTCCCGCAACCGGCGCGGATCCATCGTCGCGATGCCGACCCGATTGACGTCGGCGCCCGCGTCGCGGGCCGCGGCCGCCAGCGCGTACGAGTTGACGTCGTACACCTGGCCCGGGCCGGGAGTGCGGTCGATGTCGACCAATTCGCCGCCCACGGAGATCACCGACAGCCGCGGACGCGGGTGCACCAGCACCTTGTCCCGGCCCACGGCGGCGAGCAGCCCCACCTGGGCGGCGCCGATGATCGTGCCGGCGCGCACCGCGACGTCGCCGGGCTGGACGTCGTCGCCCGCGCGGCGCACGTAGTCGCCGGAGCGGACCGGCTTGTAGACCTTGACCCGGGCATGACCGCCGTCCGTGCGATCCATGGGAAGGACCGCGTCCGCCAGCGTCGGCAGGGGGGCGCCGGTGTCGACACGCACCGCCTGCCGGGGTTGCAGGCGGATCGGCTGGCGCGACCCCGCGGTCACCTCACCGACGACGGGCAGGGTCAGCTCGGTCGGTTCGCCGTCCTCGCCGCGGATGTCGGTGCCCGCGGCGAGGACGTCGACGCTGCGTACCGCGTAGCCGTCGATCGCGGCCTGGTCGAACCCGGGCAGTGGCCGTTCGGTCACCACTTCCTCGGCGCACAGCAGCCCCTGTGCCTCGGAGATTGCTACCCGGACGGGCCGGGGGGCCACCGCGGCAGCAGTCACTCGCGACTGCTGCTCCTCAACCGAGCGCATGTGGTTCCTCGTCCTCCCGACCCTGTACTTCTACGAAACGCTATTCGGCGGACGGCTGTTGCAGACGGTCGGTCAGCCATTCGCGCAGCGACGGGCCGTACTCCTCGCTGTCCAACGCAAAGTCAACCGCAGCACGCAGGTAGCCGCCGGGATTTCCCAGATCGTGTCGAGTTCCGCGATGGACGACGACGTGGACCGGGTGGCCCTCGGAGATGAGCAGTGCGATGGCGTCGGTGAGCTGCAGCTCCCCGCCCGCCCCCGGGGTGATCCGGCGCAGCGCGTCGAAGATCGCCCGGTCGAGCAGGTAGCGCCCGGCCGCCGCGAACGTGGACGGTGCGTCCTCCATCGCGGGCTTCTCGACCATGCCGGTGACCTTGAGGACATCCGGGTTGGTGGCGTCCGGCACGGTCTCGACCTCGAACACGCCGTACGCGCTGACCTGCTCCTTGGGAACGTCGATGGCGCACAGCACGGTGCCGCCCCGCTTGGCGCGGACGCGCGCCATGGTCTCGAGCACCCCGCGCGGCATGACGAGATCGTCCGGCAGGAGCACCGCGATGGCGTCCTCGTCATCGTCGAGCACGGCCTCGGCGCAGCCGACCGCGTGACCGAGGCCGAGCGGCTCCTCCTGGATGACCGAGTCGACCTCGAGCAGTCCCGGCGCCTTCCGCACCTTCTCCAGAAGGTGGTACTTGCCGCTGGCTTCGAGCTTGCTCTCGAGGACGAGATCCTCGACGAAGTGAGCGACGACACCGTCCTTGCCCGGCGAGGTCACGATGACGAGACGGTTGGCTCCGGAGTCGGCCGCCTCTCCCGCCACCAACTCGATGCCCGGGGTGTCGACCACCGGGAGTAACTCCTTCGGGACGGTCTTCGTCGCAGGTAGGAACCGTGTTCCCATCCCTGCAGCCGGAACGACCGCCGTCCGAAAGCACCTGTTGTCATTGGTGACGGCATCTGTCATAACTCACCACCCTATCCACCGACCCCCGCGGTCGGTCGGAGCGATCCTAAGGTGGCGATCATGAAAGCGCTCTCCAAGCCGGAATGGCGGACACACGTATTGAGCGAACGCCGCGGCCTGGACCCCGAGACCAGAGCCGCCGAGGCCGCTGCCTTGGTCTCTTCCGTCACACCGGCTGCCGACGCCCTGGCCGCCCACCGCGACGGCAGAACCGTCTGCGCGTACGTGCCCGTCGGCTCCGAACCGGGTTCGCTCGCGATGCTCGACGCACTGCGCCGCGCCGGCCGCCGCGTCCTGGTGCCCGTCACGGGAGAGCCCGGCCCCCTCGAGTGGGCCGAATTCACCGGGTCCGAGAATCTGGTCACGGCGAGCTACGGACTGCGCGAACCGAGCGGTCGGGCCCTGTCGTTCGCCGAGGTCGGCAGCGCCGCCGTGGTCTTCGTGCCGGCGCTGGCGGTCGATCGGCGCGGGGTGCGCCTCGGCCGGGGGGCCGGCTTCTACGACCGCACACTCGGCCTGGTGACCCCCGGCACCGCACTGGTGGCCGTGGTCCGCGACAGCGAGCTGGTGCCGTCGCTGCCGGCCGATCCGCACGACGTCGCGATGACCCACGCGCTCACCCCGGGGCACGGGCTGGTGCGCCTGGGTCCGGCCGGATCGGAACCGGAATAGCCGGTGGGTTAACACTGTTGGCACTGTCGACTGTAGAGTGCCAACACCTGCGGTTTGACTACACCATGCGCTACACCTGCGGAGGACCCAGTGCCCACCTACTCGTACGCCTGCACCGAGTGCGACAACCGATTCGACATCGTGCAGTCGTTCACCGACGACACCCTGACCGTCTGCCCGGAGTGCTCCGGCAAGCTCCGCAAGCTCTTCAACTCGGTCGGCATCGTCTTCAAGGGCAGCGGCTTCTACCGCACCGACAGCCGCGGCGGGTCGAGCACGGCCAGTGAGCCGGCGAAGAAGAGCGACTCCTCGTCCAGCACGAGCTCGTCCAGCACGAGTTCGTCCAGCGCTGCCGGCTCGTCGTCCGGCACGTCCGCGCCCGCCGCTGCCAGCTAGTCCACAGCAGGTTTTCCACAGCCCACCGGTCATCCACAGGCGGGTTCCGGATCCAGGCGCGCACGGGGTCGTCCGTCCTGCCCGGGCCCTACCGTTCCCGTCATGGCTCACGATCTGTTCCGCCGACGCCCCGGGTCCGACCGGGACGGGACACTGGCGCCGACCCTCGGCGGCCGGCTCGGCCCGTTCCTGCGCCCGGGGTGGGCACGGACCGACGCGGCCCGCAGGGCCGCGGCCGCCCTGCTCGTCCTCGTCGCCGTCGTCATGGTGGTCCGCGACGGGCGCGAAGACTCCGGCGATCCGGTGGTCGTCGCGGCGCACGATCTGACTCCCGGCCGCGTCCTGACTCCCGACGACCTCCGCACCGTCGACCGGCGCGGGGCCGAGGTCCCCGGTTCCGCCGTCCGCGGCCTCGACGCGGTCGTCGGCCGCACCGTCGCCTCCCCCGTGCGCGGCGGCGAGATCCTCACCGACGTCCGCCTGCTCGGTCCCCGACTGGCCGAGGCCGCCGCGGGTACCGCCGACGCCCGCGTCGTCCCCGTCCGATTGTCGGACGCGGGACTGGCCGACCTGATCCGCGAGGGCGACCGCGTGGACGTCCTGACCGTCGGCGCCGCCCGCGACACCGACGCCTCCCGCCCGCCCACGGCCACCGTGCTGGCCTCCGGGGCGACCGTCGTCCTGGTGACACCGGAACAGCCTTCAGCCGCCCGACGCGACCGGGTGGTGATGCTCGCGCTCGCCGCCCCCGACGCGAGCGCCGTCGCGGCGGCCTCGCTCACCGACGCCATCACCGTGACGCTGCACTAGTGTTCGCCCCGATCGGCACACACTCGGGAGAGGCTCACATGCTCAAGGGATTCAAGGACTTCCTGCTCCGCGGCAGCGTTCTCGACCTCGCCGTCGCGGTCGTCGTGGGCACGGCGTTCACCGCGATCGTCACAGCGTTCACGAACAACATCGTCAATCCGTTGGTCGCGGCAGTGGGCGGGTCGGACGAGTACGGCTGGGGAAAGGAGATCATCGCCGGGAACGACGCCACCTTCGTCAACGTCGGCGCCGTCGTCTCCGCGGTGATCAACTTCGTCATCATCGCGGCGGTCGTCTACTTCGTGCTGATCGTGCCGGCCAACGCGGTCAAGGCGCGGTTCGCGACCGAGAAGGAGGACACGAAGGCGAGCGAGGCCGACCTGCTCATCCAGATCCGCGACATCCTTGCGGAGGGGCGCATCGGCGAGTCCGCCTCCGGATCGGTCTCCGGGAACGGTCGGCACGCCGACGCGCTCGACCAGCCGCCCTCGGACCGTCAGCCGTGATGCGGCGGCACCTGCCGCCGCAACCACTCGTCCTGGCCGCCCGACGTGAACGCGCCGTCGCGGGAGCGCTCGTCCGACGTCTGCTCCGGCAGGACGGTTCCGAAGATCGCGTCCAGGCGTGCCCGGTCCACCCGGTCCCGCTTCCGGTCGGGGGTCCGCTCGTCCGGCTCTGGATTCGCCATGACTGTCGTGCCGCCTTGTCAGTCGTTCGTTTCTATTCTTCGATGCCCGAGAGCTGCCCGATGACGTAGCTCGCGAGCGGGGTGAGGGTGGCCATCCCGTCCCGCACGGCGGCCCGCGAGGCCGCCAGGTTGGCGACCAGGGTGCTGCCGGAGATGCCGACGAGTCCGCGGGAGACCACGGCGTCGACCGCGCCGGCCGCGAGACCGGACGAGCGCAGCGCCTCACTGATGCCCGGCAGTTCCCGATCGAGCACCTCGGCCGTCGCGTCGGGGGTGACGTCGCGGGGCGAGACCCCGGTGCCGCCGACCGAGATCACCAGGTCGACACCGCCGATCACCGCGGTGTTGAGCGCGTTGCGGATCTCCACCTCGTCGGCGGACACCGCAACCGTCGCGTCCACCAGGAATCCCGCCTCGGTGAGCAGTTCCGTCACGAGCGGGCCCGTCGAGTCGACGTCGCCGTGGGCGGTCCGATCATCGACGATCACGACCAGCGCGCGTCCGGCCAGCGGTGCTTCGAGTTCCATGGCCCCTACCGTAATGGGCGCGCCCGACACTGCGCCCGACACGGTCGGAACGTGTCCGAGAACGGCGTGCAGCGCCGGGCGGTCTCCGAAATTCATCAACGACCACCCTGCGACTGTCCGGCCAGCTGGACGTCGACGGTCCGCGGGCTGCCCGACTGATCGGTGTACGTCACCTGCACGGTGTCGCCGGGGGCGTGGGAACGGATGGCCGCGATCAGCGAATCACCCGAGGTGATCACCCGGTCGTCGACCTTGGTCACGGTGGCGCCCTTGGGAATTCCGGCCTTCTCGGCGGGGCTGCCCGGGGTGACGTCCACGACCGCGGCGCCGCCGGTGGTGGTGTCCTTCGCCGAGACCTGGACGCCGATGATCGCCTGCGTCGCCTTCCCGGTCTTGGACAGCTCGTCGGCGATGCGTCGCGCCTGGTCCACCGGAATCGCGAAGCCCAGGCCGATCGAACCGCCCTGTCCGCCGGCGGTGGCGATGGCGGTGTTGATGCCGATGAGCTGACCGTCCATGTTCACGAGCGCGCCGCCGGAGTTACCGGGGTTGATCGCGGCGTCGGTCTGGATGGCGTCGATGACGGTGTTCTGGTTGCCCTGCTCCCCGCTGGTCGACACCGGTCGGTCGAGTGCGGAGATGATGCCCGAGGTGACGGTGCCGGCCAGGCCCAGCGGGGAGCCGACCGCGACGACCTGCTCGCCGACCTGGACGCCGTCCGAAGAGCCCAGTTCGATCGGCGTCAGGTCCGACTTGCCCTGGACCTTGATGACCGCGATGTCCGACGTCGG
Source organism: Rhodococcus sp. SGAir0479 (assembly GCF_005484805.1). Lineage (NCBI taxonomy): Bacteria > Bacillati > Actinomycetota > Actinomycetes > Mycobacteriales > Nocardiaceae > Rhodococcus > Rhodococcus sp. SGAir0479. Next base: position 381,605 of record NZ_CP039432.1, on the reverse strand, counting down.
GTCGGTACCGACGAGCGTGGCGGGCGCGGTGGAGCCGTCCGAGAACGCGACCATGAGTTTGCCGTCGGAGCCGCCGCCGGAGACCACGTGGTTGTTGGTCATGATGAGGCCGTCGGACGACAGGATCACGCCGGACCCTTCTCCTTCGCCGCGACTGCCGGCGACCTGGATCTGCACCACGCTCGGCACCACCTTGGCGGCGACCGCCTCGACCGATCCCTGCGGCGCGTTGGACGCGTTGCTCGTGCTCGGCTTGGGCGCGTCGAGCGCATTGGTGACCGGCGCGCTGCCGTTGTCGGACGTCGCGAGCGAGCCGACCACACCGCCGATGCCACCGCTCACCAGGGCCAACGCGATCGCGCCGGCGACCAGCGCGGACCGGCCCACCCGGCGAGGCTCCCGCGGCGTGGGCGCGCCGGTGGTGGGCAGTGTGCCCGTCGTCCCGACACCGGGGAACTGCTCGGTGGGCTGCTGCTGGTAGCCGGGGTAGCCGTGCTGCTGGTAGCCGTGCCCGCCCGCGGCGCCGGGGTAGCCGGCGCCCTGGGTCGGGTTCTGCTGGTAGCGCCACGGATCCTGCGGGTCACCCTGTCGGTCGGAGCCCTGGTAGGGCGCGCCGTGCTGCGGGGCTCCTTGGTCGGGGCCGCCGTGAGGGTTACGGTCGTCGGTCATCGCACCGCCTTCTGTCGTGACCGCCCGCGTGGTGCGGGACGAGTCCGGTCGTCGACTTCCAGGTTGCCCGGCACGGCTGAGAGGCCGCTGAGACACCGCTTTCAGTTTCCCGTGGTGTTGCTGCGGTTTCCACCCGAGGGCGCCGTACGCGCGATCCGTGACCGCCGCTGCGCCGGGTCAGTGGACGCCGGGGTGGGGCTCGCCCGGCAGCACGATCCGGATGAGCGCGCCGCCGCGCCGGGAGGTCTCGACGGCGATGGTGCCGCCGTGCTTGACGACCACCTGCCGCACGATCGCCAGCCCCAGCCCGGAGCCGGGCATCGACCGTGACGCCGTGGACCGGTAGAAGCGCTCGAAGACCAGTTCGCGCTCCTCGACGGGAATGCCCGGTCCGGCGTCGTCGACGGTCAGTTCCAGGAGCCGGTCGCCGATCTGGCGCATGCGGACATCGACGTGCTGCCCCGACGGACTCCACTTCGCGGCGTTGTCGAGCACGTTGAGGACCGCCCGGGACAGACCCGCCTGATCGCCGTAGATGAACCACGGCGTGGTGACCGCCTCGAAGTCGATCTCGTTGCGCCGCCGGCGGGCCTTCTCGAGCGAACGTTCGACGACCTCGCTGAGGTCGACGAGTTCGAAGACGGTCTCGGGGGCGTCCTCACGCGCGAGATCGACCAGATCGCCGACCAGGGTGGACAGCTCCTCGATCTGCGCCATGACGTCGGCGCGGAGGTCGGCCATGTCCTGGTCCGGAATGTGCGGTGCGCCCGGGCGACTCGACGCGATGAGCAGTTCCATGTTGGTGCGCAGCGACGTGAGTGGGGTGCGCAGCTCGTGGCCGGCGTCGGCCACCAGCCGGCCCTGCCGCGCCCGCGACTCCGCGAGCGCCCGCAGCATGGTGTTGAAACTGGTTGTCAGCCGCGCCAGTTCGTCGTGCCCGGTGACGGGAATGGGCGTGAGGTCGTCGGTGCGGGCGACCCGCTCGGTGGCCGCCGTGAGCCGGGCGATCGGCCGCAGCCCGGTCCGGCCCACGGTGGTCCCGGCCGCGGCCGCCAGCACGACGCCGCAGCCGCCGACCACGAACAACACCCACGCCAGCCGGTCGAGGATGTCCTCGGTGGGTTGGAGCCGCTGCGCGATCACCAGCGTGCTGCCGTCGCGCGTCCTCTCGGCCAGCACCCGGCTGTCCTCGACGGTGCGCAGCGAGAAGTCCCGCTGGCCCCGCGCCACCGCCATCTCGGCCGGGCCGATGGGCACCACCGATCCCGGTGGGATGTACTTGTTCAGGTCCGGGAAGATCAGCGCCACACTGATGTCGCTGGTGTACAGCGTCGCCCCGGCGATGTACCGCGGATCGAAGGTGATGAGTTCGTTGTCGACGATCGACGACGCGCGCGACTGCAGCTGCTTGTCGACGTCGTTGTAGAGGGCGCGCGCGACCACCGCGTACGCCGCGACCGCCATGACGGCGACCGCGATCGCCACGACCGACGCCGCGAGCAGCGTCACCCGCCATCGCAGCGACACCGACCGCGTCAGCGGCATCGGCGGACGCATCTCGCCGCGCCGGGGCGCCGTCGCGCCGGGCGCGGCACCCGGACCGTCCGGCCGCGTCCCGGGCCTTCCGAAGGGAGCGACCATCAGGGCGGGGTCTCCCGCAGGACGTAGCCGACGCCGCGCACCGTGTGGATCAGGCGCGGCTCACCGTCGGCCTCGGTCTTGCGCCGCAGGTAGCCGACGTAGACCTCGAGCGCGTTGCCCGACGTCGGGAAGTCGTACCCCCACACCTCCTCGAGGATCCGACTGCGCGAGAGCACCCGCCGTGGGTTCGCCATCAGCATCTCGAGCAGCGCGAACTCGGTGCGGGTGAGGCTGATCGAGCGGCCACCGCGTGTGACCTCCCGGGTGACCGGGTCGAGGGTGAGATCCTCGAATCGCATCGCCTCGGAGTCGTCGCCCCCGGCCGGGGTCGCGCGGCGCAGCAGCGCCCGCAGCCGGGCCAGCAGCTCCTCGAGCGCGAACGGTTTGGGCAGGTAGTCGTCGGCGCCGGCGTCGAGCCCGGCCACCCGTTCGGACACCGAGTCCCGGGCGGTCAGCACCAGGATCGGCAGATCGTCGCCGGTGCTGCGCAGCCGCCGGCACACTTCGAGGCCGTCCAGGCGCGGCATCATGACGTCGAGCACCAACGCATCGGGCCGCGACGCCGCGACCTTCTCGAGCGCATCCATACCGTCGACGGCGAGCTCGACCGTGTAGCCGTTGAAGCTCAGCGACCGCCGCAGCGAGTCCCGGACCGCCCGGTCGTCGTCGACCACCAAAATGCGCATGCCGACATTTTGGCCCGGCGGGCTGAGATCCCGCTGAGAGGCGACCGCGAGCCGGGAGCGTGTCGCGTCACTCCTGGGGCAGCCGCGGGCCCGGCAGGCTCCAGTGCCGCCACAACGCGACCAGACGCAACGCGGTCGCGACCGCGGTACCGACCAGCAGCACGGCGTCGTGCGGCAGCCCGGCCGAGGTCCCCGCGACGACCAGCGCCGCCCCGAGCAGCGCCGGGATCGCGTACAGGTCCCGCTGCAGCAACAGCGGCACCTCGTTGACCAGCACGTCCCGCAGGATGCCGCCACCGATCGCGGTGGTGGCGCCGATGAGCGCGGACGCGAGCGGACCGGCACCGGCGTCGAGCGCGATGGCGGCGCCGGTGCACGCGAACAGACCCATTCCGGCGGCGTCGAGCACGAGAATCTCCCGCCGCAGCCGACCCAGCGCGGAATGCACGAAGAAGACGAGCACCGACGTCGCCGCGGCCGTCCCGAACAGCGACCAACTGGTCAGCGACGTGGGCGGATGGATGCCCAGCAGCACGTCCCGCACGATGCCGCCGCCGATGCCGGTGAACACACCCACGACGCACACACCGAAGATGTCGAGACGTTTGCTCACCCCGACCAGGGCACCGGACGCCGCGAACGCGGCGATGCCGACGAGGTCGAGGATCTGCAGCAGCACGCCGACAGCGTCGCACGCACCGCGTCACCGCCGGCACAGGTGCCCCCGGCGAACCCGTCCCGGCCCGAGTTTTCGCTGGCACGGCCGCCGCGGGCCGCCGGTCCGGTAGGATTGCGCAATCAGTCGAGCCGGTAAGGAAAAGCAATGGCAGTCAGAAGGTCCCCGTCGAAGAAGGCGCGCAGCGAGCAGGGCCGCCGCCCCAAGAAGAACCCGCTGATCGCCGCGGGCATCGAGACCGTCGACTACAAGGACGTCAACCTGCTCCGCACCTTCATCTCCGATCGCGGCAAGATCCGCAGCCGCCGCGTCACCGGGCTGACCCCGCAGCAGCAGCGCCAGGTGGCCACCGCGGTGAAGAACGCCCGCGAGATGGCCCTGCTGCCGTTCATCACCAGCCGGTAGCCCGAACCACGTACGAGAGGCCGCGCCGTCACCCGACGGCGCGGCCTCTCGCGTTCGCGGGTGCCCACCGGCGGCTCCACCGGCCCACGCTAGATTCTCCGGGTGTCGCTCTCGCTCCGTACCGTCGCTCTCCTCGCCGCCACCGCCCTGACCGTGGGCGGCGTCGCGGCGTGCTCGTCCGACTCCCCAGGCGCCTCCGGTGCCGCCGGCGCGGACTGCATCACCGATTTCGATCCGGCCATCGACTATTTCCCGGACAAGCAGTCCGTCGAGTACGCGCAGAACTTCGACATCGAATACCACAACTCGTACCAGGTGCTCACCGTCCGCCAACCCGGTCAGCCCGACGAGGCGTACGTGCTCACCAAGTGCGGCGCCCCGGCACCCGACCTGTCCGGGGACCTCGCGAACGCCCAGCAGGTGGCCACGCCGGTGAGCGACCTGTTCGCCGAGTCCACGACGCATCTGCCCAGCCTCGAGGCGCTCGGCAAGCTCGACGTCCTGACGGGTTTCGCGAGCGCCGACTTCGTCTACAGCGACGCGGCACGCGAACACTTCGCCGACACCGGCGTCGTGCAGTTCGCCACCGCCGGTCAGGTGGACGCCGAGGCGGTTGTCGCGCACGCTCCGCAGGCCCTGGTGACCGGCGGTTTCACCGACCCGGCCTTCGCGGTGATCGAGCGCTCGAAGATTCCGGTGCTCGACAACTACGACTGGCTCGAGACCGATCCCCTGGGCCGCGCCGAGTGGATCAAGTTCTTCGCGGCGCTGACCGGTACCGAGAAGCAGGCCGCCGAGACGTTCGACGGCATCGTCGCCGAGTACGACAAGTACACCGACCTGGCCGCCGCAACCGCGCCCGCACCGATCGTGCCGGGACTGCCCTACCAGGGCGGGTGGTCGGTGCCGTTGGCGAGTTACTCGAACGCGCTGTACGGCACGGCGCACATCACCCACCCGTGGATGAGCGAACCCGGCACCGGCAGCCTGCAGACCGACCTCGAGACCGTGTTCGCGAAGGCGGGCGCGATCCCGCTCGCGATCAGCACGTCCGCCGCCACGACCGTGGCCGAGGCGCTCGCCGCCGAACCGCGGCTGGCGGAGTTCGCGGCGTTCCGCGACGGGCAGGTGTGGACATCGTCCGCGCGCGCGACGGACGCCGGCGCGCTGGACATCTACGAGCAGGGCGTCCTGCGTCCCGACCTCGTGGTGGCCGACCTCATCGCGATCGCCCATCCGGAACTGCTGCCCGGGCACGAGTTCACCTTCTACCGCCGGCTGCAGTGACCCGCACCGCAGCCACCGTCACCGGCCTGGTCGCGCTCGTCGTCGCGGCGACCGTGCTGGCGGTGTCGGTGGGTTCGGTGACGATCCCGTTCGGCACCACGGCGCGGTATCTGCTGACGGGTGACGCCGGCGCCGACCGTTGGACCACGCTCATCCGGGACATCCGGCTGCCGCGGGTCGTCACGGCCGCGTGCGCGGGCGCGGCGCTCGCGGTGGCGGGGCTGTTGATGCAGACGCTGTTCGCCAACCCGCTCGCCGATCCGTACATCCTCGGGGTGTCGTCGGGCGCCAGTCTCGGAGTCGCGTTGGTGGTGCTCGGCTCGGGCACCGGAGCCGGTGTGTTCGCGGCCGTCGCGGGCACCGGCCGCCTGGGCATCGCGGCCGCAGCCGCCGTCGGCGCGTTGGTGGTGCTGCTGCTGGTGCTGGCCATCTCCCGGTGGGTCCGATCGGTGGTGACACTGCTGATCGTCGGCGTGATGGTGGGCTCGGTGACGAGCGCGGTCGTCTCGCTGCTGGTCGCGTTCTCCGAACCCGCCCAGATGCAGCAGTTCATCCTGTGGAGTCTGGGCTCGTATTCGGGCGCGTCCTGGTCGGATCTGCGAGTCCTGGTGCCGGTGGTGCTGGCCGGACTCGTGCTGGCGGCGACGCTGGTGCGTCCGCTCAACGCGATGCTGCTCGGTGAGGACTACGCCAGCTCGATGGGCGTGCACCTGCTGCGCACCCGGACGGTGGCGATCACCGCGGCGGCGCTGCTGGCCGGCGGGGTCACTGCATTCTGCGGCCCCATCGCCTTCCTGGGGATCGCGGTTCCGCATCTCGCGCGGCTGGCGCTCGGGACGTCCGACCACCGGATCCTGCTGCCCGGCGCGGTGCTCATGGGCGCGGCGGTGTCGCTGCTGTGCTCGGTCGTCGCGCAGCTCCCCGGCCGCGACGGCGTGCTCCCGCTGAACGTGGTGACCGCGCTCGTCGGCGCGCCGGTGGTGATCCTGGTGTTGCTGCGCTCACGGCGCGCAAAGGCCGGTGTCGCATGACGCTCGCGCTCGACGGTGTCACGGTCGGCTATCCGGGCCGGCCGCCGCGCCGGGTACTGGAGGACCTGCACCTGACCGCCCACGCCGGACAGGTCACCGCGCTGCTCGGTCCCAACGGCGCCGGCAAGTCGACGCTGCTGCGCTCGGTCGCCGGGCTGCAACGCGTCCTCGGCGGCACGATCCGCCTCGACAGCCGCGACGTCACCGCGCTGCCGCCGGCGCAGCGGGCCCGCCGGATCGCGGTGGTCCTCACCGACCGTGTCGAGGGCGGACTGCTCACCGGCGGTGAGGTGGCCGCGCTCGGCCGGCTCCCGCACCAGGGCTTCGCGTCGCGGCTGACCGACGACGAGAAGCGGTTGATCGCCGACAGCCTCGAACGGATGGGTGCCACGCATCTCGCCGACGTCCGGATGCACGAGATGTCCGACGGCCAGCGCCAGCGGGTGCTGATCGCGCGGGCGCTGGTGCAGCAGCCGGCTCTGCTGGTGCTCGACGAGCCCAGCGCGTTCCTCGACGTCGCGGCGCGGGTGGAACTGTTGGCGCTGCTCGAGGAGATCGCCGACGACAGCGGCATCACGGTGCTGCTCTCGACCCACGACGTCGAACTGGTGCTGCGCACGTCGCGGCACGTGTGGCTGGCCGCGGGCGACGGCACCGTCGTCGACGGCACTCCCGCGTCGCTGATCGAGGCGGGCGCCATCCGCCGGGCCTTCGACTCGCGGCGCGTTCACTTCGATCCGTCCGACGGCATCTTCCGGCTCGGCAACCCCTGAGACCCGACTTCCCTGAGACCCGGCTTCCCCTGAGACCCGGCTTCCCCTGAGACCCGGCTTCCCCTGAACGGGAATTCACGGCACGCTCTGGGCCCCGAACCGTGCCGTGAATTCCCGTTCAGCGGTCGGGTCTAGACTTCCCGCCGGGTTTCGGTTCGGTTTGGGAGGTGCCCCGCGGCGTGTCGGGTGTAGTCGCGGGTTTCACGGTCATCTTCGTCGTCATCGCGATCGGGTTCTTCCTCGGTCGCACGGGCACTCTCGGTGAGCACGGCCAGTTCGTGCTGAGCCGGCTGGTGTTCTTCGTCGCGACGCCGGCGCTGCTGTTCGACACCCTGGCCCGCTCCGACCTGTCGGTGGTCTTCTCCCCCACCCTGGCGGTGGCGGCGGCCACGGCATTCGCGGTCGCCGGCATCTACCTGGCGATCGCCCGCGTGTGGCTGCGCCGCCCACTGCCGGAGTTGACGATCGGCGCGCTGTCCGCGTCGTACGTGAACTCGGCGAATCTCGGCATCCCCATCGCGGTGTTCGTCCTCGGCGACGCGTCGTTCGTCGCGCCGCTGCTGCTGTTCCAGATCATGATCTTCTCGCCCGTCGCGCTCACCGTCCTGGACATCAGCACGACCCGCGCAGGCGCGTCCCGGCTCGAGACGATCACCGCGCCGTTCAAGAATCCGATCGTCCTGGCCGGCGCGGCCGGGCTGGTGGTGGCCGTATCGGGATGGACGCTGCCCGAGGCGTTGATGCAGCCGTTCCAGCTGATCGGCGGTGCCTCGGTGCCCGGCGCGCTGCTGGCGTTCGGGTTGTCGCTGTACGGGGTCCGGGTCCTCGAGAAGGGCGCCAGCCCGCGCCGCGACGTCGCGCTCGCCTCGGTGCTCAAGATCGGCGTCCAGCCGGTCCTGGCGTACCTGATGGCCCGGTTCCTGCTGGGCCTGGAGGGGCACGAGCTGTTCGCGATCGTGGTGGTCGCGACGTTGCCCACCGCGCAGAACGTGTTCGTGTACGCCAGCCGCTATCAGCGCGGCATGGTCCTCTCCCGCGACGCGGCCTTCGTCACGACGCTCGCGTCGATTCCCGCGATCGCGCTGGTCGCGGCGCTGCTGGCCTGAGCCGCCTCACGCCGCATCGGCGGGCGGCGGCGGTTTCCGGAGGCTCGACACCACCCCGTACAGGAAGAGGAGCCCAGCCACGACCAGCGCTCCCCCGGCGATCCGCATCGGCAGCGCGTCCCGCGTGAGTACGATCGCGGCGCCCCCGGCTCCCGTCACGAGTGCGATGGCCCCGGAGGCGAGCCGTTGCCGCGGGGTGCCCGTCGGCATCGACGGCTTGCCCTGCCGGTCGCGCCACCAGTCCTGAAGTCCCACGGCGAACAGGAACGCCAGGTACAGCTCCATCCAATCGCCCTGCACGATGCCGGTCCCGACCAGGAGCAGCCACGACAATCCGACGACCGCACACGCGGTGACGACGAGACCCTTCGGCAGGCGCACGGTGTGATCGTGACGGACCCACGCGCGGATGTCCATCACCTGCCGGGGCGCCGCATCCGCATGTAGTCGCTGACGACGGCGGCGCCCAGACCGTCCAGATCGGGGGCGACGACGCGGCCGCCGACGCGCTGGGCCATCCGATCGACCACCCGGGCCAGACCGGGATCGTCGCCGAGCCGGAAGATGGTGACCTGCGCGCCGAGCCGGGCCAGGGTGTCGAGTTCGCGCACCGTCAGTCCCAGGGTTCGCACGCTCGGCGGGTAGTCGAAGAACGCCTGCCCGTCGGGCTCGAGGTGCGCGGTGGGCTCACCGTCGGTGACGATCAGCACGACAGGCTGCGCGTTGGGGTGCCGGCGCAGATGCCGTGCCGCGAGCAGCAGCGCGTGATGCAGATTGGTGCCCTGGTCCCACGCGCCGTCCAACCCGGCGAGTTCCGCCGCCGACAGCGACTGCGCGTAGCGCCCGAAACCGATGAGCTGCAGCGCGTCCCCACGGAACCGGGTGGTCACCAGGTGGTTCAGTGCGAGGGCGGTGCGCTTCATCGGCACCCAGCGGCCGTCCATCACCATCGAGAACGACGTGTCGACCAGCAGCGCGACAGCGGCCTGCGCGCGCTGCTCCGTCTCGGCGACCTCGACGTCCGCGACCGTCATCCGCACCGGCATCCGGCCCGGCTCGCGCAGGATCGCGTTCGTCAGCGTCCGCGTGACGTCCCAGGGTTCGGTGTCGCCGAACTCCCACGTGCGCGACGCTCCCGTCGGCTCACCCATGGCGCCGGCCCGGCGCGTCTCGCGTTGCCCGCCACGGTTCGCGAGGCGTCCGGCCACGTCCCGCAGCGCCGTCTGCCCGAGTTGCCGCATCGCCTTGGGCGAGAGCCGCCACTGGCCGTCGGGTGCCCGGTCGAAGAAGCCCTGCTGCTGCAGCGCGCGTTCCAGGTCGGCGAGGGTCCGCGTGTCGGCGACGGCCTGATCCCCGAGTTGCCGGGCCAGTGCCTCGGCGTCGATGTCGTCGAGCTGGGCGCCCGGATACTGCTGCGACAGTTGGTCGGACAACCGCTCCAGGTCGGCGACGTCCGCGACCGCCGACGTCCCTTCCCCGAGGCCGAGTCCCTCGTCGCCGCCGAACTGCGCCGAACCGTTCCAGTCCTCCCCTGGACGCGCGGACTGCAGGTGCGCGTCGAGCCGATCGAGCTGGCTCATCAGCGAGGCGTCCCCGAATGCCTGCTGCGCCAGCGCATCGAGTTCCGCACGCTGGTCGGGGGTGAGCGAGTTCCGGAGCCGCTGCGCCGCCGCGGCGCGCCGGGCCAGCGAGTCCAGCAACTCTTCGGTGTTGCGCGGGTTCTCGGGGAAGAACTCGCCGTGGCGGTCCATGAACTCCTCGAACTGCTGCGTGGTGTCCTCGCCGCGAGCGTGGCTGTCCAGCAGGGAGTTGAGGTCCTCGAGCATCTCCCGGATCCGTTCGCGATCCTCGTCGGTGGCGCCCTCGAGCAGTTGCTTCATGCCCTCGAACCGCTGGTCGAGCAGCTCGCGTCCCAGCAGGTCGCGAATCTTCGCATAGTCCTCCCGGGCCTGACTGCTGCGCCAGTCGTAGTCGGCCAGGTCCGCGACGGCCTGCGCTGTGGACGGCGGCAACTCCTCGATCCGCATCTCCGCGAACCGGGCGTCGTCGTCGAGCGCGCGGGCGAGCGTCTTGCGCTCCTCGAGCACCGCCCGGTCGAGCAGCTCCCGCACCTCGTCGAGCGTTCCCCCGAGGTTGTTGCGCTCCAACAACTCCCGACGTCGGCGGTTGGCCTGGGCGGCCAGGTCGTCGAGACCGCGGCGGTCCCCGAAGCCGCGGCGCAGCAACTCGCGCAGCGCGGACCGCGGAGACGCCCCCTCGAGGACGTCGTCACCGATCGCGGCCAGAGCCTCCCGCAGATCGACGGGCGGCGCCAGCGGATCGCCGCCCTCGTACGGGCCGTAGCGCGCGCCGCGGGACATCTTGTCTCCCTTCACGAATTCGGCTACGAGTAGACGGCCTGGCCGTTCTCGTCCGGGTTCTTCGAGATCCGGCGGGCCAGATACAGGCCCTCGAGAGCGAGTTCGACGGCCGATGCCCGCTCCCCGTCGGACTGCGCGCCCAGCCGGGACGCCAGATCCCCGAGGACCTCGAGTTCCGGCAATTCCGCCAGGAACGCCTTCGCGGTGACCCGTTCGCCGGTCACCACCGGCTGCCCCAGTTCGACGGCGGTCACCAGCGGCGCGAGGTCGATGCCGCCGAGCAGGCTGCGTGCGGTGTCGGCGGTGGCGCGGCGCAGCAGGTGTTCGAGGATCTCGAGTTCCCGTCCCTCCTCGCCGGATTCGAACTCGACCTTGCCGCGCAGCACCTCGACGATCGTGCCGAGATCGATCGGCCGGGCCACGGCCTCGGCCTCGCCGAGCACGGCGCTGCGGTGCACCGCGGCCGCGCTCACCGTCTCGGCCCCGGCCACCGCGAAGCGGGCCGAGACGCCCGAACGCTGATCCACCGACGTCGACTCGCGCAGCAGCCGGGTGAAGCGGGCGAGGACCTCGAGCAGGTGGTGCGGCACGGCGGCCTGCAGATTCGCTTCCTGCTCGATCACCTCGATCTCGTCCTCGAGCAGCGGCGGGTAGTGGGTGCGGATCTCGGCGCCGAAGCGGTCCTTGAGCGGGGTGATGATGCGCCCGCGGTTGGTGTAGTCCTCCGGGTTGGCGCTGGCCACCAGCAGCACGTCCAGCGGCAGCCGCAACGTGTACCCGCGGACCTGGATGTCGCGCTCCTCCATCACGTTCAGCAGCGACACCTGGATGCGCTCGGCCAGATCCGGCAGCTCGTTGATCGCGACGATCCCCCGATGCGCCCGCGGCACCAGGCCGAAGTGGATGGTCTCCGGGTCCCCGAGACTGCGCCCCTCCGCCACCTTGATCGGGTCGACGTCGCCGACGAGGTCGGCCACCGACGTGTCGGGGGTCGCGAGCTTCTCCGCGTACCGCTCGCTGCGATGCCGCCACGCGACCGGCAACGCGTCCCCCAGTTCGGCCGCGCGGCGCAGCGAGATCGGCGTGATCGGCTCGTACGGATGCTCGCCCAGTTCGGAACCCGCTATGACGGGCGTCCACTCGTCGAGCAGCAGCGACAGTGTGCGCAGCAGCCGGGTCTTGCCCTGACCACGCTCACCGAGCAGGACGACGTCGTGCCCGGCGATGAGCGCACGCTCGAGTTGCGGCAGCACCGTCTCCTCGAACCCGACGATGCCGGGCCAGGGATCGACACCGTCGCGGAGTGCGGCGAGGAGGTTCTCGCGCATCTCGTCCTTGACCGGACGCTGGAGGTGACCGGACGCGCGGAGTTCGCCGAGTGTCCGGGGCAGGTGCGCAGGCGTTGTGGCAGTCACCACTCCACGTTACGAGCGATCTGGCGATTCGGCATCCGGACCGCGATCGTGCACGCTGCCTCTGCCGCGCTCTGATAGACACAGCTCCATGGCCGAATTCGAGATCACGTTCACCACCGACGACATCACGCTGCACGGCAGCCTGCGGCTCCCCGCCGGGGCCGACGCCGATGCGCCCGTGCCCGCCGTGCTGCTGCTCGCAGGCAGCGGCCCCACCGACCGCAACGGCGACAGCGCGTTGCTGCCGGGCTCGATCGGCACCCTCGAGTTCCTCGCCGACCTGCTCGAGCAGCACGGTTTCGCGAGCCTGCGCTACGACAAGCTCGGCAGCGGCGCCACCGGCCTCGGCCCGTACGAGCTCGAGGACATCGGCGACCTCGGCTTCTCCGTCTTCGTCGACTCCGCAGCGGCCGGGCTGAGATTCCTGGCCGGCCGGGCCGCCGTCGACCCCGACCGGGTGTACGCGGTCGGGCACAGCGAGGGCGCGCTCATCGCGCTCGCGCTCGCCGACCGCGGCGCGAAGGTCGCCGGCATCGGACTGCTCGAGCCGCTCGCGGTGCGCCTGCTGGACCTGCTCACCACGCAGATCGACAACCAGCTCACCGCCGTCGTCGACGCCGGACAGCTGCCGGTCGAACTCGCGGACGAACTGCGCGTGGCACTGGCCGGGGCCGTCGAGTCGCTGCGCGACGACGCCACGCTGAGCGACGACCTGCCGGATCCGCTGCGCGCCGCCGGGCTGGTGCCCGCCAATGCCCGCGCTCTCGCCGAGGAGGATGCGCTCGATCCGCGGGAACTCGCCCGCCGCCTGCCCGCCGGACTCCCGGTCGTCACGAGTTGCTCGGCCAAGGACATCCAGCTCATCAACAGCGACGTCGACGCGCTCGACGCGGCACTGGCGCACACCGCGCTCACGCCGGTGCGGATGACCACCGCCAACCACGTCCTCAAGGAGATCGGCGACGCGCCGTCCACGGGCGCCGACTACATCGAGCCGCTGCCGTGGTCCACCGAGTTCACCACCGGGTTCGAGGCCTGGCTGCGCAACCTCTGACTGCCCGGCCGTGACGCCGGACGACACCGCGCACGCAAAACCGAGATGTCGTCCGGCGGTCACTGCTGTATGGTTCTCCGTTAACCAACGGGCTCACACGAGAAAGGTACGGTCGCAATGCAGTCGAAGAGCTCGGCACTTGCCGTCAAGCGCATTTCCGAACACGCGTATTTCGCCGTACCCGCGTGGCACCGCCACGCAGCCTTCGTCAGGTGGCCCCGAGAGACGAGTTCCCCGTAACCGGAACCTCTCTCGGGCACCCGAAGGCACACCGCCTCGGGTGCCTTTTCTTTTACCTACTTCCAGTCAGGAGAAGCCACATGAAGCTTCGTCTCGGTGCCGGAGGCACCCTCCGGTACGGTGCCGGAGGCACCACCGATCTGGACCTGCCCGGCGACCTCACCGGTCAGGTCGTCACCGTCGATTTGCGGCACGTCGATCCGGGGAGCGATGCCGGCGCGACGGCACTGCTCAGCGAGCTGATCGCGCGCGGGGCGGCGCGGCTGGTCATCTCGGGCACCGACACCGCCAGCGCCCGCGCACTGCTCGCATCCGCACAGCACGACGCTCCCCCGTCGGGACTCGCCGCCTAGCGGCCACGAGCCCGACGAGGGAGCGTCGACAGGGGTTCGATCAGTGCGCGAAGTGGCGGGCACCGGTCAGGTAGAGGGTGACACCGGCCTCGCGGGCGGCCTCGATGACCTCGTTGTCGCGGACCGATCCGCCGGGCTGGACGACGGCGCGGACACCGGCGTCGAGCAGGACCTGCAGTCCGTCGGGGAACGGGAAGAACGCGTCGGACGCGGCCACCGAGCCCTTGGCACGGTCGCCGGCGCGCTGCACCGCGAGGTGCGCGGAGTCGACGCGGTTGACCTGTCCCATGCCGACGCCCACCGAGGCGCCGTCGTTCGCGAGCAGGATCGCGTTGGACTTCACGGCGCGGCAGGCGCGCCACGCGAATTCGAGGTCCGCGAGCGTCTTCTCGTCGGCGGCGTCGCCGACCACCAGCGTCCAGTTGGCGGGATCGTCGCCCTCGGCGTCGAGCACGTCGCGCTCCTGCAGCAGCGTGCCACCCGAGATCGGGCGCAGCTCGACGCCGGATGCGGTGGGTGCCGCGGCCTCGAGGACGCGGACGTTCTTCTTGCGGGCCAGCACCTCGACGGCACCCGGCGCGTACGACGGGGCGATGACGACCTCGGTGAAGATGTCGGCGACCTGCTCGGCCATCTCGACGGTCACCTCGCGGTTGGCGGCGATGACGCCACCGAACGCGGAGACCGGGTCGCACGCGTGCGCCTTGCGGTGCGCCTCGGCGATGTCGGCGCCGACCGCGATGCCACAGGGGTTGGCGTGCTTGATGATTGCGACCGCAGGCTCGGTGTGGTCGTACGCGGCACGCCACGCGGCGTCACCGTCGGTGTAGTTGTTGTACGACATCTCCTTGCCGTGCAACTGCTTCGCCTGCGCCAGGCCCGCCGGGCCGGACGGGCTGTCGTACAGCGCCGCCGCCTGGTGGGGGTTCTCGCCGTAGCGCAGCACCGCGGAGCGGTTCCAGGTGGCACCGACCCAGCGCGGGAACTTCGACTCGGCGGTGTCTTCCGCCGCGTCGCTCGGGGCGACGGTCGCGACCAGGCTCTCGGTCATCCAGGTGGCGACCGCGACGTCGTACGACGCGGTGTGCTGGAACGCCTGCGCCGCCAGCGCGGTGCGCTCGAAGAGGTTGAAGCCACCGGCCTCCACCGCGGCGAGGACACCCTCGTACTTCGCGGGGTCGACGACGACCGCGACGGACGGGTGGTTCTTGGCCGCGGCGCGGACCATCGAGGGGCCGCCGATGTCGATCTGCTCGACGCACTCGTCCGGGGTGGCGCCCGACGCGACGGTCTGCGTGAACGGGTACAGGTTCACGATCACCAGCTCGAACGCCTCGATGCCCAGTTCCTCGAGCTGCGCGAGGTGCTCGGGCTTGCGGGTGTCGGCGAGGACGCCGGCGTGCACGCGCGGGTGCAGCGTCTTGACGCGGCCCTCGAGGCACTCGGGGAAGCCGGTCAGGTCCTCGACCCTGGTGACCGGGATGCCGGCGTCGGCGATCTTGGCTGCAGTGGAGCCGGTGGACACCAGCTCGACACCGGCCTGGTGCAGGCCGGTGGCCAGTTCGACCAGTCCGGTCTTGTCGTAGACGCTGACAAGTGCGCGGCGCACAGCCTTGCGTTCACTCACTGGGGATCACGGCCTTTCGTCCGTCGGAAACAACACCTCGGAGGGCGACGGCGGCCACGACCTGGGCCAGCAGTCGCCGCTCGACAATCTTGATGCGCTCGTGCAGTGCGGCCTCGTCGTCGTCGACACGGATCTCGACCGGCTCCTGGGCCAGGATCGGGCCGGTGTCGATGCCGTCGTCGACGAGGTGGACCGTCGAACCGGTCACCTTGACGCCGTATGCGAGCGCGTCCCGCACCGCGTGCGCGCCGGGGAACGCCGGCAGCAACGCGGGATGCGTGTTGATGATGCGGCCCCCGAACCGTTCGAGGAACACGGGGCCGAGAATCTTCATGAAACCGGCGCTCACCACCAGGTCCGGCTGGTGCGCGGCGACGGCCGCGGTGAGCGCGACGTCCCACGCGTCGCGGTCGGCGTGATCGCGCAGCGCGACGCGGAAGTGCGCGATACCGGCCGCGGCCGCGTGCTCGGTCGCGGAACAGTCGCGGTCGACACCGACGGCGACGATCGTCGCGGGATACCCGTCCGTCCGGGAGGCGCCGACGAGTGCCTGCAGGAGACTGCCGGTCCCCGAGGCGAGTACGACGATCCGAGCGGGCACTGTGGGCCGCAGCTGGTCACGCGTGGCAGTCAGCGCACTACTCCTGGTTTTCGGGACGGTTCCGGCCCCGGTACGGGCCGGGTACGAGCCTAGTCTCTGGGGTTCCCGGGCCCGTCCGGCAGGGCGGCTTCGTCCGCCGACGTCGCCTCGGGGGCATCGTCGGCCTCGTCCTCCGGCTCCTCGACGTCGGCCACCTCGACGGCGGTCACGGCTTCGGGTCCGTCCGTCACGGTCGGTGTCGCCGGTTCCTCGACGATCTCCGCCTCCACCACCGCGGTGTCCTCCGCCGTCGCGTGCTCGCCCGTTTCGTGCTCGTCCGTTTCGTGCTCGTCCGATGCCGCGGCGTCGTCCGGTGCGTCGGCCGCTGCACCCGTCGCCTGCTCGAGCTCCGGGTCGGGGCCGGAGCGGTACCGGACGGTGGGCCGTTCCAATCGTCGGATCTCGAGGGGCGCAGCGACGTCGTCGGCGCCGGTTCCGATGTCCGTGGTGTCGACGTCGGTTTCCCTCTGGTCCTCGTGGGTCTCGGCGTGCTCCGTCTCGCGGCCGCGGGCGAGGAGCGCACCGACGACGAGTCCCGGCACGACGAGCCAACCGAACGTGACGACGCCGAGGGCCGCCGGCTCGACACCGACGAATCCGTAGGACCCGAGGTCGCCGCCCGCGAGCAGGCCGAAGAGGCCGGCGACGACGCCGACCACCGCGGCCGCACTCGCGACCACGTACGCGGTCTCCGCCATCGGCAGCCGCAGCCGCCCGCAGTCGCGGCCCAGGAGCGCACCGATCGTGACGGGGACGATCAGCAGAATCGGCCAGGCGCTGCCGACGAGTGCGGTGGGCACGCCGGCGAGGACCGGGACCGGCGGCACCGGTCCGGGCACCACGTCGAAGACGCTGACCGCGGCCCCCGCGTGGGCGGTGCCACCGACCAGGACCGCCAGGGCGCCCATCGCGACGTTCGGCAGGTACAGCACCGACAACACGGTGGACCCGAGCAGCCCCACGAACCCGAAGTCGCCGCCGAGCAGGTCCCCCACCTCGGACCAGGACCACACCAGCGATGCGGCCGTCACCGCCGCACCGGCCGCGAACATCGATCCGGCCGCCCGCCCGGCGGGCCGCCCGATGGCGGGGACCCAGTCGGGCAACCCCCAGCGTGCGCACAGGCTCGGCCCCACGGTGGCCGTGATCCCGGCAGCCGCCGCGAGCAGATGTATTCCGAACACCGAGCCGAGCGCTTCGAGTGCGCTGGGCTGCTGCAGCGGGATCAGCGCCGCCGCGTCGGTGATCACGGCGAGCGCGATGAGCGTCGCCGCGATCGGTCCGGCGACGGCGGCCGCGATCACCTTGCCCACGTCCCGCGCATCCGCGTCCGGCGCCACGGCCCGCGCGCAGCCGCGGGCGACGACCCACATCATCAGCATCGTCGGCAGCAGGGGCAGGATGCCCAGCGGCGCACCGGTGACGGTGAGCGACACCTGGTGCACGGCCAGCCAGCTCGCCGCGACCGCCCCCACCGCACCGGCCAGATCGCTGTTGGAGGAGACCAGCGTGACGAGCACGGCCGCGCAGATCAAGGCGATCGCGACCCCGGTCGGGCGCAGGGCCACCCCGAGCAGCGTGCGGACGTGATCGGGGCCGGCCTCGGGCTGTCCGGAGGTGTTGCGGCGGCTGCCGCGAGCAAGCAGAGAAGTCATCGGATCGAGGGTCGCACCCGTGCCCGGCGACGGCCCTCAGGCGCGCCGAGGCGTGGTGCGCCCCACTCGTTCACTTCTCCTCGTCGTCCTTCGCCGAGGGGTTCTCGCTCGTCCGAGCGTCGAACGCCTGTGTGGGCGCGCCCGCATCCTCGGGCGCGGCGCTCTGGTGCCGAGGAGCTGACGGCGGCGGGGTCGGCTGCCCCTGCTGGTACGGCTGGCCCGCCGACGGCTGCTGCGGCATCTGCTGCGTGGGCTGCTGGGCCTGGTACGCCTGGAACTGCCCGTATCCGGCCGTGGGCTGTTGCTGCTGCGGGTAGCCCTGCGACTGCGCCGGCTGACCGTAGCCCGGGGTCTGCTGGCCGTAGCCGGGCGTCTGCTGGCCGTAACCCTGCTGTCCGCCGTACCCCTGCTGCGGGGCATATCCCTGCTGCTGGCCTCCCGGCTGGCCGTAGCCCTGCTGCCCGCCGTAGCCCTGCTGCTGCGCGTACCCCTGCGGATGCCCGTAGGCGGCGGGATGCGCGTGCGAGCGGTACGGACGCCCCTGCGGCATCTTGACGAGACCGGCGCCGAACAGGAACACCGCGACGGCGAGAGCCGCCTGGACGAACGAGAGAACCAGGATCGCGATGCCGCCGCCGGCGAGGCTGCCGACACCCGGGAGGCTGAGCATGAAGACGAACGAGACGAGGAAGCCGACGACGGATGCGACGGCGGCCGGCGCCGCGTGGTACTGCTTCGGCAGCAACGAGATGCCGGCCAGCAGACCACCGGTCAACAGGAACGCCAGCGGCAGCGCCCCGCCGCTCTCGAAAGCGTCCTGGGTGAACGAGAATCCGAAGCCGACATTCGTCGAGTTCTCGAGGTACGGGGCGAACCCGAGCAGAAAGTTGACGATACCCAGCGCGAGCACGCCGAGTCCCAGATAGAACGCGAGCCCGCGAGTCCGGCTCTGCGCGGGCGCCTGCGAAGGCTGATCGAAACCGGACCCTCCGTCCGTGTACGTCATGTCTGCTCCTAGTCGGTCGATCATGGGCTCCCTGAACGCTACCCGCAACGACCCGTCCGTTGCGCCCACTACGCGTCAGGCGCGCACCGTCGTCCCGCGGCCGGTGTCGATCGCCGCGACCAGCTCGGCGTGGTCGCGGACGGTCAGGTCCGCGTAACCGCGCGCGAAGCCGGCGATCGCCTCGTCGAAACCGGTCCCGGAGCCCAGGTAGGCGGCGATCGCGCCCCGGTCACCCGACCGGGCGTGGGCGTGCGCGAGCACCCGCCCGCACAGCCGCGCATACGTCTGCAGGCCGGTCGGGGTCATCGACTCGATCGCCGGCGACGCCTTCGCATCGCGCAACTGCCGCACGTAGTAGTCGCGTCGCACACCGTCGAACCCTGTCCCCGACTGCCACCCCAGCAGGATGTCGCTCGCCGCCTGCATGATGCGCTGCCCCTCGACCACGCGCCGACCCTCGCTCGGGTACGACGGCCCGTCGAGATAGCGCGCGAGTACCGAGCGCTCCGCCTCCTTCGCCTGCAGGAACAGCGGGTCGTCGTCGTCCGCACCGCGCAGCAACAGGATCCACGCCCGGGTCCCGACACTTCCGACGCCGACGACCTTCCTCGCCGCCTGCACGAACTCGTACTGCTCGAACGGAATTCGGCACGGATCCTGCAACGTGTCCCGGTACTCGGCGAGCCGGGTGCGCAGTTCCGCGTACACCGCGTCGGCGTCCGCGTCCGCGAAGACCTCCTCGATCGGGGCGACGAGTGGTGG
Organism: Rhodococcus sp. SGAir0479; assembly: GCF_005484805.1. Taxonomy (NCBI): domain Bacteria; kingdom Bacillati; phylum Actinomycetota; class Actinomycetes; order Mycobacteriales; family Nocardiaceae; genus Rhodococcus; species Rhodococcus sp. SGAir0479. The sequence continues at coordinate 362,219 of NZ_CP039432.1, read as the reverse complement.
CCGGCTGACGATCCGCCGCCGCCCGTCCACGACCACCGTGAGCTTGCCGAGTGCGTGCACGCTGTCGTAGCGCCACGACTTCTCCACCAGCTTCCGGCTGCTCCTGCGGGTCGCGGCATCGAGTTCGTCGCGCAACTGCGCCAGCTCGGCCGACGGCTCGACATGGGTGTACCAGACGGCAAGATGGCCGAGCGCGGCCTGCCGGATCATCGTCTCCCGGTACCCGGCGACGCACGCGTGGACGATGCGCGAGCGCCGTTTGCCACCGCACCCGATCCCCCGCGCCGCCACTTCGACGCTCGCGGCCAGCCGCTTGACGTCCCACTCGAACGGCCCCGGGTAGGTCTCGTCGAAGTCGTCGAGGTCGAACGCCAGCCGGCGCTCGGGCGTCGCGAAGATTCCGAAGTTGCCGAGATGCGCATCCCCGCACAGCTGCACCCGCAGGTCCGTCCGCGGGTTGCGCGCCAGATCGTCGGCCATGACCAGCGCCGATCCTCTGAGGAACGCGAAGGGCGACAACGACATCCGCCGACTGCGCACCGGCACCAATTCGGGGATCCGGGTGCGCGCCTGGTCGTCGAGCAACCCGAGCGGATCCCGCGGGGCTCCAGGCTCGAGGGCGGCCAGCGCCTCGAACGGCACGCGCGCACGGGTGGCCTCGCCCCGTCGCGCGCGTTCGGTACGGGTGGGGAACTCGGCGGCGTCGGACATGATGCCTCGCTCGGGGTCGGAACGACCGGCGAGCACCATTGTCTCCCCGGACGGGCTGCCGATGACGGGAACGGGGAAGATGAGTCATGCCCTCCACGCTGTCCCCCGGCGCCGACGTCGTCGTGGAGACCGAGATCAAACACTCCCGGTTCATCGCCGCGCTGCGCCGCGTCGACACGCCCGCCGACGCGCAGGCCTTCCTCGACGAACAGCGCCGCGGCTACCCCGACGCGCGCCACCACTGCTGGGCGTACGTGACGGGTGACGAACCCACCGAGCGGGCCGAGCGGTCCGGCGACGACGGCGAGCCCGGCGGTACGGCCGGCGTCCCGATGCTCCAGGTGCTGCGCGCGCGGCAGCTGGTCGACGTCGCGGCGGTCGTCACCCGCTACTTCGGCGGCATCAAGCTCGGCGCGGGCGGACTCGTGCGCGCCTATTCCGGCGCCGTCGCGGCGGCCGTCGACGCCGCGGCCTCGCAGTCGCGGTTGCTCGGGCGCGAGCGGCTCGACCTGCTCACCGTCGACGTCGGGCACGACATCGCCGGTCGTGTCGACGCCGAACTACGCGGCCGCGGCGTGCTCGTCGTCGACACCGCGTACGCGGCCGAGGTCACCTTCACCCTCGCGACGAAGGATCCGGACGCGTTGGCGGCGATCGTCGCCGAGCTCACGGCCGGCGCCGGCCGGCTCGAACCCGCCGGGGTGCGGTGGGTGGACGTGTGACGCGGAACGGCGCCCGCAACCGGACGAGGTGTCCGGTTGCGGGCGCCGTTCGCGTGGATCCGGGCCGGGCGACGAACGCCCGCGCCGCACGGATCAGAGGCTCTTCAGGATCTCCCGGGCGAGAGCCGCGGTCTCGGACGGCGTCTTGCCGACCTTGACGCCGGCCGCCTCGAGGGCGTCCTTCTTGGCCTGCGCGGTTCCCGAGGAACCGGAGACGATGGCGCCGGCGTGGCCCATGGTCTTGCCCTCGGGAGCCGTGAAGCCCGCGACGTAGCCGACGACCGGCTTGGTCACGTTGGCCTTGATGTAGTCGGCGGCACGCTCCTCGGCGTCGCCACCGATCTCACCGATCATCACGATCAGCTTGGTCTCGGGATCCTTCTCGAACGCCTCGATGGCGTCGATGTGGGTGGTGCCGATGACCGGGTCGCCGCCGATGCCGATGGCGGTCGAGAAGCCGTACTCACGCAGCTCGAACATCATCTGGTAGGTCAGGGTGCCGGACTTGGAGACCAGGCCGACCGGGCCCTTGCCCGCGATGTTCGCCGGGGTGATACCGACGAGGGCCTCCTCCGGGGTGATGATGCCCGGGCAGTTGGGGCCGATGATCCGGGTCTTGTTGCCCTTCTCGACGTTGTAGGCCCACGCGTACGCGGAGTCCTGCACCGGGATGCCCTCGGTGATGACGACGAGCAGCGGGATCTCCGCGTCGATGGCCTCGACGATGGCGTCCTTCGAGAAGGCCGGCGGAACGAACGCGATCGAGACGTCCGCGCCGGTCTCCTTCATGGCCTCGGCGACGGTCGCGAAGACCGGCAGCTCGACAGCGTTGCCGTCCTTGTCGGTGTGCGAGACCGTGGTGCCGGCCTTGCGGGCGTTGACGCCGCCGACGACCTGGGTGCCGGCCTTGAGCATCAGCGCGGTGTGCTTGGTGCCCTCGCCGCCGGTGATGCCCTGGACGATGACCTTGGAGTCCTTGGTCAGGAAGATAGCCATTGTTGTGTGTGTCCCTTACTTCGCTGCGAAGGCGAGCTCGGCAGCCTTGTCGGCAGCCTCGTCCATGGTTGCGACGACCGTGACCAGCGGGTGGTTGGCCTCGGCGAGGATGCGGCGTCCCTCTTCGACGTTGTTGCCGTCCAGGCGCACGACGAGCGGCTTGTTGGCCTCGTCACCCAGGGTCTGCAGCGCGCCCACGATGCCGTTGGCGACGGCGTCACACGCGGTGATGCCACCGAAGACGTTGACGAAGACGCTCTTGACCTGCGCGTCGTTCAGGATGACGTCCAGGCCCGCAGCCATGACGGCAGCCGAGGCGCCGCCACCGATGTCGAGGAAGTTGGCCGGCTTGACGTTGCCGTGCTTCTCGCCCGCGTAGGCGACGACGTCCAGGGTCGACATGACCAGGCCGGCGCCGTTGCCGATGATGCCGACCTCGCCGTCGAGCTTGACGTAGTTGAGGTCGTTCTCCTTGGCCTTGAGCTCGAGCGGATCCGTCGCGTCCTTGTCCTCGAACTCGGCGTGGCCGGGCTGACGGAAGTCCGCGTTGGCGTCCAGGGTGACCTTGCCGTCGAGGGCCAGGATCTGGTCGTCGGGCGTACGGACGAGCGGGTTGACCTCGACCAGGAGAGCGTCTTCCTTGATGAAGACCTCCCACAGCTTCTGGATCGTGTTGGCCGCGGCGTCGAGCACCTCGGCGGGCAGCTTGCCGGCCTCGGCGATGCTGCGCGCGAACTCGAGGTCGACACCCTTGACGGCGTCAACGGGGATCTTCGCGAGAGCGTCGGGGTTCTCCTCGGCGGTGACCTCGATCTCGACGCCACCCTCGACCGAGCACATGGCCAGGTAGGTGCGGTTGGTGCGGTCGAGCAGGAAGGAGATGTAGTACTCCTCAGCGATGTCACTCGCCTCTGCGACCAGCAGCTTCTTGACGACGTGGCCCTTGATGTCGAGGCCCAGGATCGCCTCGGCGTTCGCCTGCGCGGCGTCCGCGTCGGGCGAGTACTTCACGCCACCGGCCTTGCCGCGGCCGCCGACCTTGACCTGCGCCTTGACCATGACCGGCTTGCCGATTTCCTCCGCGATCTCGCGGGCACCGGCGACAGTGTCGGTAACACGGCCGGCCGACGTCGGCACGTCATGCTTGGCGAAGAGTTCCTTCGCCTGGTATTCGAAGAGATCCATCTGCTCACCGTCTCGTCTGCGTTGACGCCCGCTCAGGGGTAGGAGCGGGTCCTTGTCGGACTTTAACTAGTTCAATCAATCGACTATCGCTCGCCCACATGCTATGTGGCATATGTCACGCGGCGGCAGTCGTCGCGGAACGCCTCGCGGGGGCGCGCGGCCCCACGGGCGGTCGCGCTCACCTCGAGGAGCACCACGGCAAGGATTGCAGGTGCCCCACTCGCGCCTGCGACCGGATCGTCCGGGCGGAACACCTACGCCTCACGGAGCACTCCGACAACAGGCGCCACACCCCCCGATTGCGCCTCCGCCGGACGGGCAACGCCCCGGCGACACGGGCCGCGCCGCGACGCGACCGGACGGTTCCGCGACCCCGCCGACGTCACTCGCCGGGACAGGTCACGGTGCGGGCCGCGGGCCACTTGGCGATCGGCGAGGACAGGACCGAATACAGACGGTGTAACAAACCGGATCCGTCCCGATATATGAACGAGACCAAGTGGCATGTTCCAAGAAATCCCAGTTCATACTGTGATGACCATCACATCTGCCGTTTCAGGCCGCTCTGCAGGTTGCTCCCCCGCAACCGTTTCGTTACCGTCGCCAGGGTCTAAGTCACAGGCAGGTCACGGGCAGGAGGACGGCAGGGCGCATGCACCACCGCACTCAGTTCACGGCCAGCCGCTTTGCGACACAACACGCTGACCCGGAAACCACGGTGTTCCCGACAGCGGCGGATCACGAGTTCGAGCGTTGCAATCCAGCAGCGGAGCCGTCTCCAGTCGGGCTGTTGGAGCGAGTGGACGGCGTCACAACCAGCTATCCGACGCCCTCGGAGGTTCGTTACTCCGAGGCGGAAAGTACTGAGATTCGTAACGCCATGCTTCCCAGCACCCCTGAGCCCCAGCCCACGGACTACGACGCGGCCCCCACCGCGGCGTTCGTCCCCAGCGGACCGACGGTCGAGGTGACCGCGCCGCGGACCGGTGGCCGCCATCGCCTTCCCGCTCCCCCCTCGGCCCTCAAGGGTCGCGCGGCCGTCATCGCGGTCGCCGCCGGCGCCGTCGTCGCAGCCGGCCAGGCAGCCATCAGCGCGCCGGCCGACCATGGCGACCACACCGATATCGAACTCACCGCCTCCGACATCGGCACCACCGCCGTGCCGCAGGCCGCACAGTTCAGCGACGTCCCGCAGACACCTGCCGACAGCGCAGCTCCGCAGGTCCTCGCGGTCGCCAATCCCACCGACCTGGGCCAGTTCTCCAATCTCCTGGCCAAGGGCCAGCGTTTCAGCGAGGAGCGTGCGGCCCGTGAGGCTGCTGCCCGCCGCCCGCTGTTCGTTCTGCCCGCGCAGGGCGTCTACACGTCGTCGTTCGGCTCCCGGTGGGGCACGCTGCACGCCGGCGTCGACATCGCGAACGCGATCGGCACCCCGATCCTGGCCGTCGCCGACGGCGAGGTCATCGACTCCGGTCCGGCCTCCGGGTTCGGAATGTGGGTCCGCCTCAAGCACGCCGACGGCACCATCACCGTGTACGGCCACATCAACGAGACCCTCGTCACCGTCGGCCAGAAGGTCATGGCCGGTGACCAGATCGCCACGATGGGTAACCGCGGCTTCTCCACCGGCCCGCACCTGCACTTCGAGGTCCACCTGGCCGGCGAGAACAAGATCGACCCGATTCCGTGGCTCGCGACCCGCGGCATCAGCCTCGGCGTCGAACAGCCCTGACGCTCGAACCCTCCGGCCCTCACGGGCTGCGAACCGACGAGTTTCGAACGGGTTCTTTCGGGTAATCCGACCGCGCCGCCGTGCGAGAACGTCTCCGGCTGTCTGCGCACTGCGCGCGACACGGGTGCGGCGGGTGGCAGGAGTACCCGATGACCGACAACGGACGTTCGCTCGCGCGACAGACCACGGCGGAACTGGGTAGGCCCCACAGCGTCCTGGCCCGCCAGCGCCGCGATCACATGCAGCTCGACGATCTGATGCAGGAGGCCGCGGCCACGACCGGGCCGGAACGGCAGGAAGTGCTCGCCGAGCTGTGCCGTCTGGTGTTCACCCACGCCTTCGCCGAAGAAGCGGTGTTGTGGCCCATCGTTCGCCGGACCGACGACGATTCGCTCCTGCGGATCGGGTGGATGTGGGAGGTGGTGCGCCGCACCTCGCCGACGCGGCCGCACCCGGTGGTCTCCCGCCGGATGCCGCCGCCTCGTGTCACCTCAGCCGGATGGCGGCGGGCCTCGCCGGGGCCGTCGAGCATCTGCCGCCGCTCCGACGGGGAGAGGACCCCTCGACCCGCGCCCAGCCGAATCGGGGCGTCCTCCCTGCCTCGAGCCGCTCAGGGCTTGTGGGGGTCGATCGCTTCCTTGACCTTCCCCATGAGGCCCTTCTCCGTGCCCATCGCCGACGAGCGCGGTTCGCCCCGGGAACCGTCGTAGGTGTCGTACAGCTGCGGGTCCGGCGGCGGCGCCCCGGCCTTGCCGCCCAACGCAACCGGGTCCGGAAGGAACGAGTTCGTGTGGACGCCGTCCGGTGCCGTGCCGGTGGCCCACCGGCCCTGATCGGACTGCGTGCCGTCCGACAGGTGCCACAACGTCCCGGCGTGTTCGGTGTGCTCCTCGTCGAGCAACGCGGTCGGTGCCACGGTGCCGGAGAGGCCGTCGGCCTTCAGTTCCTCGATGGCGGCCAGCCACATGTTCTGGTGGTACGTGTCGCGGGCGAGGTTGAACTTCAACATGTCTTTGACGCCCGGATCGTCGGTCATGTTGTACAGGCGGGCCGTCTGCAGCCGACTCTGGGCCTCGGCCGCCACGTTCGAGTAGAAGTCGGCCAGCAGGTTGCCGCCGGCCACGATGAACCGTCCGTTCCACGGCACGCCGTTGCTGTCGGCCAGCGTGGGGCCGCCGCCGGAGACGATCGCCTGCTGGGGATCCATGCCCCCGAGCACCGCAGCCACGACCGGGTCCGCCGCGGCCGCCTTCGTGGACTCGGTTGCCGGCGCGCCCTCGAGCAGTCGCGCGATCATGGTGGCGATCATCTCGACGTGGCCGATCTCCTCGGTGGCGACGTCCATGATGAGGTCCTTGTACTTGCCGTCCATGCGACAGTTCCAGCCCTGCATGAGGTACTGCATGGTCACGGTCATCTCACCGAACTCGCCGCCCAGCAACTCCTGAAGCTTGCGGGCATACACGGGATCCGGCTTCTCCGGCGCGACGTCGAACTGCAGATGGTCTGTGTGACGAAACATAGGGCTCTCCCTCGGGTCGGGTGAACCACTCGCCTACCCGGCCGATGCCGGAGCAAACATCCCCTCGGACGCCGCCGGACGCCGGTGCGACGGGCTACGTCAAAGTTTGACCATCGGGACGCCACCGATCAGCATCAGGCGCACCTTCCCCGCCGAACCGAAGTCGATCGTGACGGTGGCGGTGGGCCCACTGCCCTTCGTCTCGAGCACCTTGCCGAGGCCGTACTTGTCGTGACTGACCCGATCGCCGACCGCGAGAACCAGATTGTTGTTGCGTCCGCGGGGCGCCCCGAAGCTGGGCGACGACCCGCCGCCCCGAGAGCTCGACCCGCCGAAACCGCCGCCCCCACCGAAGCCCGAACCACCGAACCCCTGTCCCCGCGGACGTCCGCCACCGATGGCCCCACCGGCGCCGAGCACGCCCGGATCCTCGCGGCGCCAGTCCAGCAGGTCCGTCGGAATCTCCTGCAGGAAACGCGATTCCGGGTTGGTGACCGGCTGCCCCCACGCCGACCGCACGATCGCCCGGGTGAGATACAACCGGTGCCGCGCCCGCGTGATGCCCACGTACGCCAGACGGCGCTCTTCCGACAACTCGGCCGGATCGCCGAGGGCACGCATGTGGGGGAACTGTCCGTCCTCCCAGCCGGTGACGAACACGACGGGAAACTCGAGCCCCTTCGCGGTGTGCAACGTCATGAGCGTGACGACACCCTCGCCCTCGTCGGGCACCTGGTCCGAGTCGGCGACCAGCGAGACCCGTTCGAGGAACGCCGCGAGCGAGCCCGGATCGGGCAGCCCCTCGTCGTCGTCCGGGTCACCGGGATCGGCGTTCTCCTCCGCGAACGCTGCCGCGTTACGCGCATCCGAACTGAATTCCCTTGCAACGCTGACCAACTCGTTGAGGTTGTCGAGACGGGCACCGTCCTGCGGGTCGCTGCTGGACTCGAGTTCACGGCGGTAGCCGGTACGGTCGAGCACCGCCTCGATGATCTCGCCGATGTCGGTGAGGTCGTTGCCGTCGGCGTCGGTGGTGGTCATCAGCGCCCGCAGACCGTCGACCAACTCGAGGAACGACGCGATGGCCTTCTGGGACCGGGTGTTGAGCAGCGGCACGACGCCCTCGGCGCCCGCCCGCAGTGCCTGCGCGAAACCGATGCCCTTCTGCTCGGCGTACACCGACACGCAGGCCTCGGCCCGGTCGCCGATGCCGCGGCGCGGCGTGTTGAGGATCCGGCGCAGACTCACCGCGTCGTCCTCGTTGGCGAGCACGCGCAGGTACGCGACGATGTCGCGGACCTCCTTGCGCTCGTAGAAGCGCGTGCCTCCCACCACCTTGTAGGGAATGCCGAGGCGGATGAAGATCTCCTCCAACGCGCGCGACGAATTGTTGGTGCGGTAGAACACCGCGACGTCGTCGAACCGCGCGTCACCGGCGTCCACCAGGCGGTCGATCTCCGACGCCACGAACTGGGCCTCGTCGTGCTCGTTGTCGGCGACGTAGCCGATGATCAGTTCGCCTTCGCCCGAGTCGGTCCACAGCCGCTTCTCCCGTCGCCCGGTGTTGCGGGAGATGACCGCGTTGGCGGCCGACAGGATGGTCTGCGTGGACCGGTAGTTCTGCTCCAGCAGGATGGTCCGGGCCTGCGGGTAGTCCCGCTCGAACTCCTCGATGTTGCGGATGGTGGCGCCGCGGAAGGCGTAGATCGACTGGTCGGCGTCGCCGACCACGCACAGCTCGGCCGGCGGGACCGCGTGCGGATCGTCGCTCGGCTCGCCCACCAGTTCGCGGACCAGCATGTACTGGGCGTGATTGGTGTCCTGGTACTCGTCGACCAGGACGTGCCGGAACCGTCGGCGGTAGTACTCGGCGACCTGCGGGTGCCGCTGCAGCAGGGACACCGTCTCGCCGATGAGGTCGTCGAAGTCGAGAGCGTTCGCGGCGCGCAACCGCTGCTGGTACAGCGCGTAGACGCGGGCCACGAGCTTGTCGAGGTCGGCCCCGTCGCGCTCGGCCTCGGCAGCGGCCTCCTCCGGATCCTTGAGCTCGTTCTTGTGGTTGGAAATCTTGGTCGCGAGCAGCCGCGCCGAGTAGCGCTTGGTGTCGATCTCGAGGTCCTTCGAGATCATCGTGAGCAGGCGCCGGGAGTCGTCGGCGTCGTAGATCGAGAAGTTCGAGTTCAACCCCGACAGCAGCGCGGACTGGGCCCGCAGGATGCGGACACAACTCGAGTGGAAGGTCGACACCCACATGCTGTTGGCGCGCGGACCGACCAGCTGCGCGACGCGCTCCCGCATCTCCGCGGCGGCTTTGTTGGTGAAGGTGATCGCCAGGATCTGGCCCGGCATCACGTCCCGCTCTGCCAGCAGGTAGGCGATCCGGCGGGTCAGCACGGCGGTCTTGCCCGATCCCGCGCCCGCGACGATGAGAAGCGGTGAACCCGCGTGCAGGACGGCCTCCCGCTGCTGGGGGTTGAGACCTTCGAGCAAGGCGTCGGACGAGGCGTGAGAACGGCCTGCCGCACCCATCGTGGAGCCGGGAATCGTGTTCATCGTCTGTCCACGCTACCGGCGAACTCCGACACTGCGGCAGGGGCCTGATGACGCAGGTGGTGAAGGCAGTCACCTCTGCTTGGGTTGCACTCCGTCCGCGTGGCAAACTGGAGTGATGATCATCGCAGTGCAGGGACACCGCGCCGGCGGCCGCCGGTGCACGCGTCTCGAGCACTGGCGATTTCCCAGCGGGTACCGACCGACGGTGCCCGCGGCCTGATCCCCCGCGCGCCCCGAGGTCCACACACCGGATCCCGGGGCGTTCTTGTGAGCTGGACCCGGATTCGTAACGACTCGAGGGAACCGAACGAACCTAGTTCTGACACGAGGAGAACATTATGAGCAGCCCCACCGCACCTCCTTCATCCGAATCGCCCGGGCCCGCGAGCGAGGCCGAGATCGCCGAGCTTCGCAAGGAGATCGACCGGCTCGACGCCGAGATCCTCGCGGCCGTCAAGCGTCGCAGCGAGGTCTCGCAGATCATCGGGCGCACCCGTATGGCCTCCGGCGGCCCCCGGCTGGTGCACAGCCGGGAGATGAAGGTGCTCGAACGGTTCAGCGAGCTCGGCCAGGAGGGCCACACGCTCGCGATGCTGCTGCTGCGCCTGGGTCGCGGCCGCCTGGGGCACTGACGACTCCCGCACTGCGACGACTCCCGCACTGCTGACGACTTCCGCACTGCACTGACGCTGAACCGCCCGGTCACATGTGACCGGGCGGTTCCGTCTCTCGGGAGCCCGTCAGGCCCCGAGGGGCCGGATACTCACGGCAGCGCGATGTACTTCGTTTCCAGGTACTCGGCGATGCCCTCGGTACCGCCCTCACGACCGAATCCGGAGGCCTTGACCCCACCGAACGGGGCGGCCGTGTCGGAGATGACGCCGCGGTTGACGCCCACCATTCCGGTTTCGAGGGCGTCCGCGACCCGCAACGCCCGGTCGAGATCGCGGGTGTAGATGTACGCGGCGAGACCGAACTCCGTGTCGTTGGCGGCCGCGATCCCCTCCTCCACCGTGTCGAACCCGGTGATCGCCGCCACCGGCCCGAACACCTCCTCGCGCAGAATGCGCGCCGATGCCGGCACGTCGGCCAGGACGGTGGCCGGGTAGAACCAGCCCGGACCCTCCTGCGCCTCGCCGCCGAGCAGCACCTTCGCGCCCACCTGCACGGCGTCGTCGACCAGCTCGGTGACGGTCGCGAGTTGGTCGGCGTTGATCAGCGGCCCCAGCGTGGTCTCGGGGTCGATACCCGGGCCCATCTTGGTGGCCGCCATGCGCTCGGTGAGTTTCGCGGTGAACTCCTCCCGTACCGCGTTGGCGACGTGGAAGCGGTTCGCGGCGGTGCACGCCTCCCCGCCGTTGCGGAGCTTCGCGAGCATCGCGCCCTCGACGGCGGCGTCGACGTCGGCGTCGTCGAACACCACGAAGGGTGCGTTGCCGCCGAGCTCCATCGACGTTCGGAGCAGGCCCTCCGCGGACTTCTCGACCAGCAGCCGGCCGACGGCGGTGGAGCCGGTGAACGTGAGCTTGCGCAGCCGCGGGTCTCCCAGGAGCGGCTCGGTGACGGCACTCGAATGCGATGTCGGCAGCACCGACAGCACGCCCGGCGGCAGTCCCGCCTCGGCGAACAGCTCGGCCAGTGCGAGCATCGTGAGAGGCGTCTCGGACGCGGGCTTGACGATCATCGTGCAGCCCGCGGCCAGCGCGGGCCCGATCTTGCGGGTGCCCATCGCCAACGGGAAGTTCCACGGCGTGATCGCCAGGCACGGTCCCACCGGCTGCTTCGACACCAGAATGCGGCCGTTGCCCGCCGGGGCGCCCTGGTAGCGGCCCTCCAGCCGGACGGCTTCCTCCGCGAACCATCGGAAGAACTCGCCGCCGTACTTGACCTCGGCGCGGCTCTCGGGCAGCGCCTTGCCCATCTCGAGCGTCATCAACTGCGCAAACGTCTCGGCGCGCGTGGAGATCTTCTCGAAAACCGACCGCAGCAGCTCGGCGCGCTCACGGGGTGCGGTCGCGGCCCAGTCCGCCTGCGCGGCCGCGGCGGCATCGAGTGCCTTGACGGCGTCGGCGGGGCTGGCGTCCGCGACCTCGGTGAGCACCTCGCCGGTGGCGGGATCGTGAACAGGGAAGGTGGCACCGTTCTCGGCGTCGACCGCGGTGCCGCCGATCCAGAGCTTGGTAGGAACGGCACGAATCAGTTCGGCTGGGTTCATACCTCCATCATGCGCCGAGTTCTCGTCCCGTGAGAGTCGCCGGGTACGCCGGCGGCCGGGCCGATAAGCTGCTTTTCCATGAGCACAGACATCACGGGAACCGCAGCCTGGAAGAACCTGGATGCGCATCATCGCGTGATCGAATCTGCCCATCTGCGAGACTTGTTCGCACAGGACCCGGGACGCGGCACCGAGCTGACTGTGACCGCTGGTGACCTGTACATCGACTACAGCAAACACCGAGTGACGCACGAAACCCTGTCGCTGCTGGTGGATCTGGCGCGCGCCGCGCGCGTCGAACAGCGGCGCGACGAGATGTTCGCCGGCGCCCACATCAACACCTCGGAGGACCGTGCGGTACTGCACACCGCGCTCCGGCTTCCTGCGGACGCCGACCTCACGGTCGACGGACAGGACGTGGTGGCGGACGTGCATTCGGTGCTGAACCGTATGGGCGACTTCACCGATCGCCTCCGCTCGGGTGCCTGGCGTGGCGCGACCGGGGAAAGGATCCGGACGGTCGTCAACATCGGTATCGGAGGTTCCGACCTCGGTCCGGTCATGGTGTGCCGTGCGCTTCGTCACTACGCCGACGCGGGCATCACCGCCCGGTTCGTCTCGAACGTCGACCCGGCAGATCTGGTGGGTACGCTCGCCGGTCTGGACCCGGCCACGACCCTGTTCGTCGTCGCGTCCAAGACCTTCTCGACCCTCGAGACACTGACGAACGCCTCCGCTGCCCGGCGCTGGCTCGTGGACGAGCTCGGCGAGGCCGCCGTCCCCAAGCACTTCGTCGCGGTGTCGACCCATGCGGAGCGGGTCGCCGAGTTCGGTATCGACACCGACAACATGTTCGGCTTCTGGGACTGGGTCGGCGGCCGGTACTCGGTGGACTCGGCCATCGGGCTGTCGGTGATGGCAGTGATCGGCAAGGAGCGGTTCGCGGAGTTCCTCGCCGGCTTCCACGCCATCGACCAACACTTCCGCACGGCACCTCTCGAACAGAACGCGCCCGTGCTCCTGGGTCTGATCGGGGTCTGGTACTCGAGCTTCTTCGACGCCGAATCGCGTGCAGTGCTGCCCTATTCGAACGACCTCGTCCGCTTCGCCGCCTATCTGCAGCAGCTGACGATGGAGTCGAACGGCAAGTCGGTGCGCGCCGACGGCACACCGGTGGCCTGCAAGACCGGCGAAATCTTCTGGGGCGAACCGGGCACCAACGGACAGCACGCCTTCTACCAACTGCTACACCAGGGCACCCGCCTCGTGCCGGCGGACTTCATCGGATTCGCCGAGCCCACCGACGACCTCCCGACGTCGGACGGCAGCGGCAGCATGCACGACCTGCTCATGAGCAACCTGTTCGCACAGACCAAGGTGCTCGCGTTCGGCAAGACCGCCGAGGAGATCGCTGCAGAGGGCACTTCCCCGGAGTTGGTGCCGCACAAGGTGATGCCGGGCAACCGCCCGTCGACGACCATCCTGGCGCCGCGTTTGACCCCGTCGGTCATCGGTCAGCTCATCGCGCTCTACGAGCACCAGGTGTTCGTGGCCGGGGTGATCTGGGGTATCGATTCGTTCGACCAGTGGGGTGTCGAGCTGGGCAAGGCCCAGGCTCTCGAACTGGGTCCGGTGCTGACGTCGGCGGATGCCCCTCCACAGCAAGAGGACTCGTCGACCGACGCGCTGATCCGCTGGTATCGCGGGCAGCGGGGCCGGGCGGTCTGACGCCTGCTCGATCTCGGGCGATTCTCGATTCGCATGACGCCCCACAGAACAGTCCGCTGCGGCCGGCACCCCACTCTCGGGTGTCGGCTGCAGCGGTTTCAGGGCCGTTGTGGCGGCGTCGCCCTCCCTCGACTACGCGGCGTGGGGTCCGGCGCGGTTGTGCGCGGGCATGGGCTTCTTGTACGGGTCAACCAGTGATGGTGGGGTGAACCACGGGTGGTGGTCGGCGCCGATCTGCACTGCCCAGTGGCTGTGGTGCAGGAGTCGGTGGTGGTAGCGGCACAGCAGGACGAGGTTGTCGAGGTCGGTGGCTCCGCCGTCTGCCCAGTGATGGATGTGGTGCCCTTCGCAGTGGGCGGGTGGGGCGCCGCAGCCAGGGAAGGCGCAGTCATGGTCGCGGGCGATCAGGGCGCGACGCTGCTTCTTGGACACGGTTCGGGTGGTGCGTCCGAGGTTGAGCGGGATTCCGTCGTCCATGAGGACCGGGGTGAGGTGGCAGTCGCAGGCGAGGCGGCGGGCGGTGGCGATGGTCAGCGGTCCGAGGTGTGGGAGACGGGCGACGTCCCTATTGTCAAAATCGCTGTCTCTGAACAGGTTCGGCGCATCAGCGCCCTTGTCTCGGCTTAACCACGCATCGTGGTCGTGATCGTGGTCGGCGCGGGCGAGGTCGCGGGCGTTCACGTGCAACGACAGGTGCGGCTTCTCGCCGCCCTCGATGGGCGCCTCACCCGAGTCGAGGTAGCGGCGCAGGATCTCGGCGAATGCCTCCGCCCGCCGCTGTCCCGCGGTGCGGGTCGCAGTCGGGTCGTCGTTCGGGTTCCGCGGTTTCGTCAGCGCGGACAGCGCCGTCAGCAACATCTCCCCGGTGACCGCATCCAAGTCACCCTTGACCGCCACGCGCCCGTTCAACGTCTTCGAGGCGTGAAACTCGTTGCGGTCCACGTCTTCACTGGGTGGCAACTCGTCGGATTCGAAGATCCGCTCGAGCCGCGAGATGCAGGTGCGCACACTCATCGTGGTCGCCGCCGGATTCGCGGCGCAGTCCAGCAGCAGCCGCCGGCAGTCGGGCAGCGCCTCGGCGGGCATGCCGCAGGGTGGCCGCTCGCAGAACTTGCTGATCAGAGCGGCATGCTCAGCCGAAACCTGCCCGCTCTCGTGCGCCGCAGCGACCTCCGGTTCCCGCCGCAACGCCTTCCCCAGCGCCAGAATCCGCGCAGCCGCCGGTACCTCCAACAGCGTGTTGGCTGCGAGCCACTGCTTCACGCTACGAAACCCCAACGTGTCGAACGAGACTGCGCGCTCGTCGATCTCGGCCACGGCGGTCACGCGCAGGGCTTCGAGCTGCTCGATCAGACGCGAGAGGTCGACCGTCGTGCGCACCAGATCCAGCTCGGCCAGCCCGCGCACATCATCGTGACTGAGCGCCACGAGTGCAGCAGCTGTGGTGTTGAGTCCCCCCGGATTCATGACATGAGTTTAGTTCGAACTGGTGTTCGAGTCAAGGGTTCTCTCGTGCGTCAGGCTTTTCCACGCGCCAGGGGCCGCCCCCCTGTGCTGTCGGGGTGAAGGACTGTGGCCGCCCACCCGGTCGGGCGGGCGGCCACAGTGCTCACGCGGTCTGGCGCTCTCGCGGTCTGGCCAGCTGGGGGTCAGGACGTCCAGCTCACCGAGCCGGCACCCCCGAGCGATCCGGTCGGGGGCGGGGTGGCGTCGGTGATGCCGAGGACCACCGGCAGGACCGCGGCATCACCGATGCCGTTCGATGCGGTGACCGTGAAGGTGTAGGTGCCGGCGGTGGTGGGGGTTCCGGACAGCACCCCGCCCGGGGAGAGGGTGAGTCCGTCGGGCAGGGTGCCGGTGGCGGTCACGGTCGGGGCGGGCTGGCCGGTGACGGCAAATGCGTGGTTGTAGGGCTGGCCGACCATCCCTTCAACGGGGGTTCCGGCGAGGGTGGGCGGCTGATCGATCGCGATCACCGACACCGTGCCGTTGAGGTTGGTGACGTAGACGCGGTTGCCGTCGACCGCCACCCCGTACGGGCTCGCGCCGATCGGGATGGTGCCGACGACGGCGGGCGGGGACGCGGCCGTGTCTATCACCGACACCGAGTTGTCGCCTCTGTTGGTGACGTAGGCGCGGTCCCCGTTCGGGGTGATCGCCACCCCGTACGGGTGCGTGCCGACCGGGATGGTGGCGACGACGGCGGGCGGCGACGCGGCGGTGTCGATCACCGACACAGTGTCGTCGGTGAGGTTGGTGACGTAGGCGCGGTTGCCGTCGACCGCCACCCCGTACGGGTTCGTGCCGACCGGTATGGTGCCGACGACGGCGGGCGGGGACGCAGCGGTATCGATCACCGACACCGTGCCGTCGGCGAGGTGGGTGACGTAGGCGCGGTCGCCGTCGACCGCCACCCCGGCCGGATTCCCGCCGACCGGAACAGTGCCGACGACGGTGTTCGTGGCGGTGTCGATCACCGACATCGAGTTGCTGCCGTAGTTGGCGACGTAGGCGCGGGGGCCGTCGACCGCCACCCCGAACGGCAGCGTGCCCACCCCGATGGCCGCGGGCGGGGTCGCGGCGGTGTCGATCAGCGACACCGTATTGCTTTCGGAGTCGGTGACGTAGGCGCGGTTGCCGTCGACCGCCACCCTGGCCGGAGCCGCGCCGACCCCGATGGTGGCGACGACGACGGGCGGGGTCGCGGCGGTATCGATCACCGACACCGAGTTGCTGCCGTAGTTGGTGACGTAGGCGCGGTCCCCGTTCGGGGTGATCGCCACCGCGAGCGGCGACGCGCCGACCGTGATGGTGTCGGTGACGGTGTCCGCAGATGCCGGACCCGCTCCGGTGACGATTGTCGCGACGGCGAAAGCGCCGGCAGCTAGTGCTGCCGCGCTACGAGACAGTCGCCGCCGCGGCGTGGCCGATCGACGATGGCCATAGGAGGTGTTCCCTTCCCGATACAGTCCGCACCCCGATCGGGGGCACGCGGCAGCCACCGTCGGGTAGCCAACCGACACAGAACATAACGGGCATCCGTCCAGAAACAGGCCACTTTCAACCATATTCGGCACTTCACAGAGGTTTCGCCTGCATCGACGGCGGTACCTGGCGCGCCTCACGCGAATTGGACACTCACGACTCCAACCTGCAATGCGGTCAATCCCCGCCGAGTTCTTCACGCAAGACAGTTCTCGTGCGTCAGACTCTCCGGCAGAACCCAGGCGTTCACGATCCGAGCACAGGCCGGGAGGGACGGGCGTACGGCGTGGTCGCGGCGAACGAGTATTCGGGAACTGCTCCGGCTCAGCGCCTTCCGGAGGAACGATCGACGAAGAGTCTGCGGGAGACGCTCACGACAATTGTCGCGACACCTACCTCGCCCCCAGTGGGGCCGCGACTGCGAGAGTCGAGGTGAGCCAGTAGAGCCGGTCTGAGGTATCGCGGGAAGGCACGTCGGAGACGACGGCAAGCGCGAGGAGCCATCCGTCACGGCGGAGTCGCTGCGGGCCCGCCGTAGTTTCGTCGCGATCTGTCGCCCCCCGTGAGATCCAGCTCCATCACATGGACACCGCTCGAAGGGATCGGCCCGACCTCACGCCGCGTGAGGCCGACTCCACCGGCTTGTCGTGTAGATCCGCCCGAGCCGGTCGACGAGCCGAGCCGCCAGGGCCTGCTCCTCGAGCCACGACACGGCGCCGAGTCCCCGCCGGATCGCTGCGGCCGCTCCCCCGTACGCCCAGAGGCCGTCGTCGGCCACCACCGTCACCTGCTCCCACTGGCCGCTGACCGGGTCGTGTTCGCCATAGGTGAGGTCCGTTCCGACCGTCGCCATCGCGGCCCTCGTGGGCAGTTCGACGGGTCCGTGCCCGGGAACGTCCACTTGCCATCCGCCGGCCGGGCAGTGCCCCGCGGTGGCGACCACCGAACCGATGCGCACCAGCACGCCACACTCGAGTCGGTTCCCCGCGAGCGCGGCTGCCCGGTCGGCGGTGTCGGCCTTGGCCGTGTCGGTGACGTCCAGCGACACACCCCACGGCGCGAGCACGGTGGCGTCGTCGATCTGGATGTCGGCGAACGTGGGTTCCGGATGGATCGGTGGGACGCCGGGCGGGGACTCCTCGACCGCGAGCGGGCTGACCGCACCGTCGGTCATGCGCGCGACCCACAACGCCGAGCGCAACAGGCCGGACAGGCGGACGCTCACGCGCACCGGCTGTCCCTGGGCCAGGTTGACGGCATGGATCTCGGCGTCCCCGCGCCGCAGGCTGCAGGCCGCTTCGGCGTCGGAGAGCACTGCACCCACCAAGCCCACCGCAGGTCCCAGCGCGGCGTTCTCGGTGACCTGCACCGCGATCTCCTCGCCCCAGGCGCTCCATCGTGTCTCGACCGACATGACCGTGCTCCGTTGTCGGGTCCCCGTCGAGGGAACTGTGGTGCACCCAGTATGCGCGCTTGTCGCAAATGCCCTGTTCAGCGCTTTGTGAAGCCGACAGCGGTGAGCGCGAATCGCACCAGGTCGTCGACGACCGTGGGGTCGTCGCCACCGGACGCGAGCGGTCCGGTCAGGACCTCGGCCGTCGCACCCACCAGGGAGGCCGCCGCGAGTGGCACGTTCTGCGGCTCGAGTTCACCGTCGGTGACGCCGTCCGCGACCGCCGCGGCGAATGCGTCCGCGAACGCGCGACGGAAGATCAACCGCTCGACGTCGACCGCTGCGTCGACCGGTTCGGCGAGCAGGGTGTATGCGAGCTTGGGATTACGCATCGCACGACGAGCGAAGGTCTCGATCACCGCCGCGATCCGCTCGGTGGCGCGCTTACCCGGACCCGCGGCCGCGTTCACCGCCTCGACCTCTCCCCCGACGATCTCGCGGAAGACCGCCACCACCAGGTCCGACTTACCGGAAAAGTGGGAGTACACGCTGCCGGTCGCGACGCCGGCCCGTTTCGCGACGGCGGCGATGGTCAGCCCCTGGTATCCCGACTCCGACAGCACCGCCACAGCCGCCCGGAAGATCGCGTCCCGCTGCGCAGCGAGCCGTGCCGCGACGGCGGGGGTTCGACGGTAGGCCATGTAGGTAGTGAACCAGCACGCACGTCGAACTCACGATTCCACCCTGGACCGGCGCGGACGCCGGGTAGCGTCGAACCATGTCGGTGCGTATCGAACGATCCGGACCCGTCACGACGATCGTGCTCTCCCGTCCCGAGGTACGCAACGCGGTCGACGGTCCCACCGCGTCCGCTCTCGCGGACGCCTTCCGCGCATTCGACGCCGATCCCGACGCCGCAGTCGCGGTCCTGTGGGGCGAGGGCGGCACCTTCTGCGCCGGCGCGGACCTCAAGGCGCTCGGCACCGACGACTCCAACCGCGTCACCCCGGACGGTGACGGCCCGATGGGGCCCACGCGGATGCAGTTGTCCAAACCGGTGATCGCCGCCGTGGCCGGGCACGCTGTTGCCGGCGGGCTCGAACTGGCGCTGTGGGCGGACCTGCGGATCGCCGAGTCGGACAGTGTGTTCGGGGTCTACTGCCGGCGCTGGGGCGTACCGCTCATCGACGGCGGCACGGTCCGGTTGCCGCGCATCGTCGGGGCCGGCCGCGCGATGGACCTGGTGTTGACGGGCCGCGCCGTGCACGCCGACGAGGCCCTGGCGATCGGACTGGTCAGCAGGGTGGTGCCCACGGGCGAGGCGCGCGCGGCGGCCGAGGCGCTCGCCGCCGAACTGGCTCACTTTCCGCAGACGTGCCTGCGGGAGGACCGCATGTCGCTGCTCGAGCAGGAGGGGCTGCCGGAACGGGACGCGCTCGCGTCGGAATTCCGACACGGCATGGTCGCGGTGACGGTCGATGCACTGAGCGGCGCCGCCCGGTTCGCGGCCGGTGAAGGGCGCCACGGTCGATTCGAGTCGCGATAGCCGTCGCGATGACTCCCCCCACGACGAGCAACACGCCGGACGCGCTGGTTCGACGGCTGCGGGAGGCGGGGTGTGTGTTCGCCGAGGACGAGGCCACCGTTCTGCGGGCGAGCGCCGTGGACGCCGAGCACCTCGAATGGCTGTGCGCCCGCCGTATTTCCGGCGCACCACTCGAACACGTCGTCGGATGGGTGGCGTTCGGGGACCTCCACCTGGACGTCGGCCCCGGCGCGTTCGTCCCCCGGCAACGCACACTGTTGCTCGCCCGGGTCGCCGTCGCGGCCGCGCGCGTCCGTGGCGCCCCGACCGTGCTCGAGGCGTACGCGGGTGTCGCTCCGGTGGCCACGACAGTTCGGCACTCGGTTCCGGAGGCGCGAGTGCTCGCCGCCGAGATCGACCCGGTCGCGGCCGATTACGCGCGCCGAAACCTGGGCACCGGCGCCGCGGTGTACCGCAGCGACAGCTTCACCGCAGTGCCGGATGCGTTGCGGGGCCGGATCGACGTGATCGCCGCCGTCCCCCCGTACGTGCCGACGACAGCGGCTGATCTCCTGCCGCGGGAGGCCCTCGAGCACGAGCCGGACCGTGCACTGTTCGCCGGTGACGACGGACTCGACCATGTCCGCCGACTGATCGACCGTTCCTACGACTGGCTCGCGGACGGCGGCGTGCTCGCGATCGAGATGAACCGGAACCAGTGGGCAGCCGCGGGCCGGCACGCGCGCCGTGCCGGTTTCACGGTCCGACGCCGCAGCGACGGGCACACGTCCGTGCTCACGGCCACCCGTCCGCGCGGTCGGCGCGCCGGTCACCGCTGCCGGTAGCGTCCGTGCCATGGACCGGTTGACCGTGGTGGACGAGATCTTCCTGCGCCGGCACCGCGGCTACGGTGTCCCGATCGTCATGCAGGGGGTGTGGCGTACCGAGGAAGCCGTGGACGCCTCCGTTCTCGAGTCCGTGCATTCGGCACTGGCCCGCGGGGCGCTGGGCCGGCGCGTGGTCCGACCCCGGGTTCCCGGTGCTCGATTGCGCTGGGAGGCGAGCACCGCGACGCATCCCTTGCGATACGCGCGCGAAGCGGTCGACGACGTGGTCGCGTGGGCCGATGCGCAAACCGGTGTGGACGTCGATCCGGAGCACGGCCCCGCGTGGGCCCTGGCCGCGACCCCCGTCGTCGGCGGCGGCACGGCCGTCTCCCTGGTGTGCTCGCACGCCGTCGCGGACGCCCGCGGCCTGGTGGGTGCGGTGGACGTCGCACTGTCCGGCAAGTCCCCGGTACCCGCCCCCCGGCGCACGTCGGACGCCGCCGACGCCGCCGGACTCGTCGGCACGGTCCTCGCCCGCGGTGCCGCGGCCTCGCTGGGGCTGGCGGTCAGCGCACGACGACGGCGCGAACTGCGGGACTTCCGCAACGCGGCTTCCACCGGTCGCGCGACGAGCCGCACGCACACCGCGACCGGCACCACCACCGCGATCGTCGACGTCGATGCGGCGGCCTGGGACACCGTGGCACGGCGCGAGGGCGGTACCGCGAACGGACTCTTCATCGCCCTCGTCACCGGGGTCGCCGAGGCGGCCGGGATTCCGATGCCACTGCACGTCAGCGTGCCGGTGGACCTGCGTAGGACCGACACCGTCGACAACGCGGTGGTCGTCACGGAAGTGATTGTGACACCGGATTGTTCGCTGTCGGACATCCGGCGCGCGAGCCGCGAGGCCTACACCCGTGCCCCGATGGGGGCGCCGTCCGGGTTCCCGGAGGAGATCGTGCAACTTCTCCCCGACCGAGTTGCCCACCGCCTCACGTCCGGCGCCGGGGAACGCGACGCGTTGTGCTCGAACATCGGACGGTTGCCCGACTCGTTGGCCGCGCTGGGCCCTCATCGGACCACGGGCGTCGCGACCCGCGCCATGCATCCGGGACTGAGCCCGGCGCGGCCCGTCGCAACGACCACCCGGTTGTCGGCGTACCTGTGCTCCTGCGCCGGCACGTACACATTGTCGATCGTGGGGTTGGACTCTCGCCGCTTCGGCGACGCCGCACGGCTGCGCCGGAGCGTCGTCGCGCAACTGGAGAAATGGGGACTTCTCGCACGACCCTGGTGAGCCCCGTGGCACCCGTGGCACCACTTTGGCATCACAAATCTCCGTAAATCCCTTCATATGGCATCGACTTGGTGCCATAGTGGTGCCATGGACTTGGAACCGTACGTCAACGCCCTGCATCGGGACCTCGCGATCGCGGCCGAGGCCGGCGGGCCGGATGCCCGCGCGCTCGCCGAGCGCCTGACCGCACCACTCGACTCGGCGGCACGTCTGGCATTGCTGGACGCGCTCTCCGACGCCGCCGCCGAGATCACGCGTGATCTGGCGCCGGGATCGGTCGACCTCCGGCTGCGCGGCCGCGAACCGAGCTTCGTCGTCACTCCCCCGCCGCCCTCGGTCGCACCGGACGCCGAGGCACCCACTCCCGAACCGGCCGCCCGCCCGGCCGACGTCGACGAAGGGCCGATGACGCGCATCAATCTGCGGCTGCCGCAGGACCTCAAGGACCGCGTGGAGGACGCTGCCCGCGCGGCCGGGATGTCCGTCAATTCCTGGCTCGTCCGTGCGGCCTCCACCGCGCTCGACGAGAGCGCCGCCCCCCGGCGGCCGGAACGCCGTGCTGCGACGGGCGGCGACCGCTTCACCGGTTGGGTCCACTGACCCTCCATCCGTGCACGTCTCCACTCACACCCCGAGGACCACGATGCCCACTTTCAGTACCGACGAACCGATTTCGGCCACGCTCTCGTTTCCCGTCGGTGACGTCACCGTGACCGCCACCGACCGGAACGACACGGTGGTGGAGGTCCACCCCAGCGACCCGCAGCGCGACGTGGACGTGCGCGCCGCGGAGCAGACCCGCGTCGAGTACTCGGGCGGGCGTCTGCTCGTCCAGGCTCCCCGCCCGCGCGGGCTCGGCGTGTGGGGCAAGGTGGGTTCGATCGACGTCACCGTGGCGCTGCCGTCCGGGTCGAGTCTCGAGGCCGACGCCTCCGCCGGCGCGGTCCGATCCACCGGCCGGCTCGGCAACGTCCGCGTCAAGACGGCGACCGGCGACGTCCGGCTGGGTAGCACTGCGCCGGCCACCGTGACCACCGGCGCCGGCGCGGTGGTCGTCGACACCATCGCGGGGGACGCCGAACTCTCGACCGGTTCCGGCACGGTCGAGGTGCGCCGTGTCGACGGCAACGCGACGGTGAAGAACTCCAACGGCCACAACCGAATCGGCTCCGTGCGGGGGAACCTACGGATCAAGACGGCGAACGGGGACATCGCGGTCGGTCACACCGGCGGGGACGTCCACGCCGCGACTGCCAACGGCGAGATTCGCATCGACGAGCTCACGCGCGGCACCGCCTCGCTGCGGACCGGGCACGGCGCGATCGAGGTCGGCATTCCGGCCGGGACGGCCGCCCGCCTCGACGTCCACACCTCGTTCGGCAAGGTGCACAACCTGCTCACCCCGACCGACCGACCGGCCCCGATCGGCGAGAAGGTCGACGTCGAGGCCCACACCGGGTTCGGCGACATCACCGTCCAGCGAGCGGGGCTCGGGGACGACGACCCGCGAAAGGCGGAGCAATGACGACCGCAATCTCGACGGCATCGGCCGTACGTGTCCGTTCGCTCCGAAAGTCGTTCGGAGACAGAGTGGTACTCGACGGAATCGACCTCGACATCGCCGAGGGATCGATCTTCTCGCTTCTCGGCCCCAACGGTGCCGGCAAGACCACGGTGGTGAACATCCTCTCGACGCTCGTGGCGCCGGACGCCGGTGACGTCCGCGTCGCGGGGCACGAGCTGGCCGACGATCCGGACGCGATCCGCGCCGCGATCGGCGTCACCGGCCAGTTCTCCGCCGTGGACGGTCTGCTCACCGGAGCCGAGAACCTCACGCTGATGGCCGATCTCCACCACCTCGGTCGGCGTGAAGCGCGCGCCCGCACTGCCGAACTCCTCGAACTGTTCGACCTCACCGAGGCCGCGTCCACGCCCGCGTCGAGCTACTCGGGCGGTATGCGACGCCGACTCGATCTCGCGATGACGTTGGTCGGTCGTCCGCGGGTGATCTTCCTGGACGAACCGACGACCGGACTGGACCCGCGCAGTCGCCGCTCGATGTGGGACATCGTGCGGGAACTGGCAGCGGACGGCGTCACCATCTTCCTCACCACCCAGTACCTCGAGGAGGCCGACCACCTCGCCGACCGGATCGCGGTGCTCGACGGGGGCCGGCTCGTGGCCGAGGGCACACCGGCCGACCTCAAACAGTTGGTGCCCGGTGGTCACGTCCGCCTGCGTTTCGCAGATCTCGACGAATTGTCGGCGGCGGCAAGGTCGCTCGGCGAGTCGACGCGAGACGACGAGTCGCTCTCGCTCCAGGTGCCCGGCGACGGCAGCGCCGCGTCGCTCCGCACGATCCTGGACCGGCTCGACGCCGACGCGATCGACGTCACGGACCTGTCGATCCACACGCCCGACCTCGACGACGTGTTCTTCGCCCTCACCGCCCGCTCGGACTCCCCGAAGGAGACTTCGCGATGACCACTCGGTCCTACGCCGTGAGCGATTCCGCAACGATGCTGCGGCGCAACCTGCGGCACATGCTCCGCTACCCGTCGATGACGGTCATGCTGATCGGGATGCCCGTCGTGCTCCTGCTGCTGTTCGTCTACGTGTTCGGCGGCACCCTCGGCGCCGGCCTGGGCGACCCGGCCGGTGGGCGCGCCGCATACATCGACTACGTCACGCCCGGCATTCTCCTGATGACCGTGGCCAGTTCCGCTCAGGGAACGGCGATCTCGGTCGCGACGGACATGACGGAGGGCATCATCGCCCGCTTCCGAACGATGGCGATCTCACGCGCGTCGGTGCTGACCGGGCATGTCGTCGGCAGCCTGATCCAGACGATGATCAGTCTCGTCGTGGTGACCGGCGTCGCCGTCGCCGTCGGGTTCCGCCCCACGGCCACACCGGTGGAGTGGATCGCCGCGATCGGCCTCCTGGCGGCCTTCACCGTCGCGGTCACGTGGCTGTCGGTGGCGCTGGGGTTGGTCTCCCAGAGCGTGGAGACGGCCAGCAACCTGCCGATGTTCCTGATCCTGCTGCCCTTCCTCGGGAGCGGGTTCGTTCCCACCGACTCGATGCCCGCCGCCCTGCGCTGGTTCGCCGAGTACCAGCCGTTCAGTCCGGTCATCGAGACGCTGCGCGGACTGCTCCTCGGGGAGCCGATCGGCGCGAACGGCAGGCTCGCCGCGGCGTGGATCGCAGTGATCGCGACATTCGGGTATGTCTGGGCGAAGCGTCTGTTCGAGCGGCGCCCCACCCGCTGACGCCACCCCGAAGCAGCGCGAAACCGCCCTCCCCGGCCTACCGTGGATCCATGGCTTCCGAAGAATTCGACGTCATCGTGATCGGAGGCGGGCCGGCCGGGGAGAACGCCGCGGCCTACGCCATCGCCGGCAGTGACCGCACCGCGGCACTCGTCGAACACGAGCTGGTGGGCGGTGAGTGCTCGTACTGGGCCTGCATGCCGTCGAAGGCGCTGCTGCGACCGGTCGAGGTGCTGAGCACCGCCCGCCACATGCCCGGTGTCGAGGAGAAGGTGAACGCGTACGGGCTCGACACCGCAGCCGTGCTGACGCGGCGGGACGGCTTCACCCACAACCTCGACGACTCGTCTCAGGTGTTGTGGGCGGATTCGGCCGGCATCGACGTGATCCGCGGCAGCGCGCGGCTCACCGGCGTTCGCGAGGTCACGGTGGGCGACCGGGTGCTGCGCGCCCGCGAGGCAGTGGTGATCGCGACCGGCACCACCGCGAGTGTGCCCGACCTGCCGGGCCTGCGCGACGCCCTGCCGTGGACGTCCCGGGATGCGACCAACGTCCGCGAGATCCCGAAGCGGCTCGCGGTCGTCGGCGGCGGCGTGGTGGCGTGCGAGGCCGTGACGTGGCTGCACGAACTCGGCGCCGACGAGGTGACGCTGCTGGTCCGGGGATCGGCCCTCCTCGAACGCACCGAACCGTTCGCGGGCGAGATGATCGCCGAGAAGATGCGCAAGCACGGGATCGACATCCGGTTCGGCACGTCGGTGGAGTCCGCGTCCCGGCCCGGCGTCGTCGACACCGGCGTCGGCCGTGTCCACGGCGGGCCGGTGACGCTGCGGACCAGCGGTGACGGCCGAGAGCACGCCGAACTGACCGTCGACGAGGTACTGGTCGCGACGGGCCGCACCCCCGGCACGGCGGGACTGGGACTCGAGCGTTTCGGCCTCCCGGACCACGGCTACGTCACCGTCGACGACCACCTGACGGTTTCCGGCGTGGACGGCGACTGGTTGTACGCGGTGGGCGACGTCAACGGGCGTGCACTGCTGACGCACATGGGCAAGTACCAGGCCCGCGTGTGCGGCGACGTGATCGCCGCCCGGGCGGAGAGCCGTCCGCTCGACGGGCCGCGCTTCGTCGCCTCGGCCGATCACGGCCAGGTGCCGCAGGTGGTGTTCACGACGCCCGAGGTGGCGGCGGTCGGACGCACCGAAAGCCAAGCCCGTGCAGACGGATTCGACGTCGAAATGGTGGCGGTGGACATCGACGTCGCCGGCGCCGCGCTCGCCCGTGACGACTACTCCGGCCGCGCGTCGCTGGTGATCGACCGCGCGACCGACACCGTCCTGGGCGCGACGTTCGTCGGGTCCGGGGTGGCCGAGCTGGTCCACGCCGCCACCGTCGCGGTGGTCGGCAAGGTGCCGCTCGAGAGCCTGTGGCACGCGGTCCCGTCGTACCCGACGGTCAGCGAGGTCTGGCTGCGGCTGCTCGAGGCTCGACGCGACCGGACATGAACCCGCCGCCCGCGCCACCGTCCCCGATGCTGGCCACGCTCGGTCAGCCGCCGGACGGTGACGGCTGGGCCTTCGAGATGAAGTGGGACGGGCAGCGGGCCGTGGCCGACGTCGGGGTCGACGGCGTCCGGTTGTTCAGCCGGAACGGCAACGACGTCACCGGCGCGTTCCCCGAGCTGCTCGAGCCGCTGGCCGAGGCCGTCGCCGACCACGAGGCCGTGTTGGACGGCGAGGTCGTGGCGCTCGACCGGCACGGGCGTCCGTCGTTCGCTCGGCTGCAGCGGCGGATGCACGTACTGCGTCCGACGACGCAGCTGCGCAACGACTTTCCCGTCACGTACTACGCGTTCGACGTCCTCGCGCTGGACGGCGAGCAGACCGTGCACCTGCCCTACCTGGAGCGCCGCAAGCTGCTCGACGGCCTGGGGTTGTCCGGTACCCGCGTGCAGGTGCCCCCGTTCTGGACCGGCGTCGACGGGGACCGGATGCTGGCCCTGGCCCGCGAGCACCACCTCGAGGGCGTGGTCGCCAAGCAGGTCGACTCGACGTACGCGCCCGGCCGGCGCGCCCCGGCCTGGATCAAGACGCCGCTGCGGAGCAACACCGAGGGCATCGTCGTCGGGTGGGTCGACGGCACGGGCGCCGCGAGTCACGGCGTCGGGTCGCTGCTGCTGGGCGCGTACGACGACGACGGCCGCCTGGTCTACATCGGCCACGTGGGCACCGGCTTCAGCAGCGCCACCCGCCGGTCGCTGCGGCAGCTGCTGAAGACGTTGGAGCGGCCGACGAGTCCGCTGGCCGCGCCGCCACCGACGCGCGACACCAAGGGCGCGCACTGGGTCGAACCCGAACTGGTCGGCGACGTCGAGTACCGCGAGTACGCGGGCGGGAGCCTGCGGCATCCCAGTTGGAAGGGCCTGCGCGACGACAAGTCCCCCGACGAGGTGGATCTGCCCGGTCGGCACTGAGCGGACGCCGGCGCGCACCGGTCGAGGGCTCATCCACTCACCGAGACCTCCCTTGACAGGCGATCGGCCAGACCGAACTATGACGCACGTCACTTCCGCCCTGTTCGACGTCGAAAGGAACCATTCGTGACCAAGTCTGTCGACCCCCAGGCATACATTGCGTCGGTCATGGCCGAATTGACGGGGCCCGGTGGGCGATTCGAACTCGTCCCGGAGGACGTGCTCGGAGTCCGGATGCCGGTGATGAAGAACCGCGACAAGTCCCTGGGTGACGTCCTCGCGGCCTCCGCCGCGTACGGCGACCGGGACTACCTCGTCACCGAGGATCGACGGATCAGCTACGCCGAGCACCTGCGCGCCGTCGCCGCGTTCGCCACCGCATTGCGCGAGCGCTACGGCGTCGGCAAGGGCGACCGGATCGGGATCCTGGCCGCCAACACTCCGGAGTGGGTGGAGTCGTTCTGGGCCGCGCAGGCCCTGGGTGCGATCGCGGTCGGTTTCAACGCGTGGTGGGTGCCGCGGGAGATCGAGTACGGCGTGGGCCACGTGCGCCCCGCGGTGCTCGTGGTCGACGCCAAGCGTGCCGCCCTCCTCGACGGCCTCGACATCGATGTCCCGGTCCTGACGATGGAGGACGACGTCCCCCGCCTGATCTCCGAGTTCGCCGACGCCGACCTGCCGCGCACCGACGTGGCCGAGGACGATCCGGCGGTGATTCTCTACACCAGCGGCACCAGCGGTCGCCCCAAGGGCGCGGTGCATTCGCACCGGAACCTGTTGTCCGTCATCGAGTACCACCGCTACAGCGACGCCCTCGCCGCGGCGTTCAGCGGCAACCCGGTCAGCGACGGCCCGAGCGATCTGCGCTACCTGCTGACGTCACCGCTGTTCCACATCGCGAGCCTGCACAACCTGGTCGTCCCCCGGCTGGCGACCGGCAGCGCCGTGGTGATCCACCAGGGGTCGTTCGACGCCGACCGCGTGCTGGCGCTCATCGAGCGGGAGAAGGTCACCAACTGGGGCGCCGTCCCGACGATGGCGGGTCGTCTGCTCGAGCACGAGGACGTCACCCGTTACGACACGTCGTCGCTCACGGCGTTCGCCCTCGCATCGGCGCCGTCCTCCCCCGGCTTCCAGCAGCGCCTCCGCGAGAAGCTGCCCTTCGCCGCCAACGCGCTGGTCGACAGCTACGGCCTCACCGAGTGCAGCACCGCGATCTCGGTGGCCACTCCGATGGACCTGCAGGCGTTCCCCGGCACGTTGGGCCGGCCGATCATCGGTGTCGCCGTGGAGATTCGCGATCCCTTCGGCGAACCGGTGCCCGACGGAACCGAGGGCGAGATCTGCGTCCGTAGCCCGTACGTGATGCTCGGGTACTGGGAGAACGACGCCGCGACCGCCGACGCGATCCGGGCGGGTCGGTGGCTGCACACCGGTGACTTCGGCGTCATCGAGAACGGCATGGTCCGGCTCACCGGCCGGCGCTCGGATCTGATCCTGCGGGGCGGCGAGAACGTCTACCCCGTCGAGATCGAGCAGTGCCTCGACGAACATCCGGCGGTTGCCGAGTGCGCCGTGGTGGGTGTCGACCATCCCGACCTCGGGCAGGAGGTCGCGGCGGTCGTCGTGCCGCGCCCCGGGACGACGGTGACCGAGGACGAACTCCGGGCCTTCGCAGCGGACCGGCTCGCGTACTTCAAGGTGCCCACCCGGTGGCGGATCACCGAGGAACCGCTGCCGCGCAACGCGACCGGTAAGACGATGCGCAAGCAGATCCTGATCTGAGGCGTCGAGCCACGGAATGCGGGCCCGAGCCGACGTATAGTCGCGGCCATGACGTCGAGACTGGACGTGACCACCGCCGACGGCGTCGTGCGGGGTCGTCGGCTCGGAGACCTGCTGACGTGGCGTGGCATCCCGTTCGCGGCTGCGCCGGTGGGGCCGCTGCGGCTGCGGGCACCGCAACCGGTGGAGCCGTGGACCGGGGTCCGCGACGCCACCGAGTTCGGTGCCGCCGCGCCGCAGCCCCGGATGGGGACCGCGCTGCGGCCGGGGAAGTACCAGCCGATCTCCGAGGACTGTCTCACGCTCAACGTCGTGGCACCGGCGACGGCGAGCACGAAGCCGCGGCCGGTGATGGTGTTCGTCCACGGGGGCGCGTTCGTGATCGGCACCACCGCGATGGGTCTCTACCGCGGCGACCGGCTCGTCCGCCGCGGTGACATCGTCTACGTGTCGGTGAACTATCGGCTGGGTGCGCTCGGTTTCCTGGATTTCCGGGAGTTCTCGACGGCGGATCGGCCGTTCGACGCCAACCTCGGACTGCGCGACCAGGTGGCCGCGCTGGAGTGGGTGCAACGCAACATCGCGGCGTTCGGCGGCGATCCCGGCAACGTGACCGTGTTCGGCGAGTCCGCGGGTGGCACCTCGGTGACCACACTCATGGCGACGCCGACGGCGCAGGGGCTGTTCGCCCGCGCCATCGCCGAAAGTGCCGCCCCGGTGCTGGTGAACGAGGCGCAGCGCGCGCGAGAGTCGGCACGTCAGTTCCTGGACCTGCTCGGCGCCGACCGTGGCGAGGCGAGTCGCGCACTCGACCTCGCGACACCCGCCGAACTCGGCCGGGCTGCACGACGATTGAGCGCGAAGACACTGGCCGACACCCCCGGACTGCACCCGTTCGGCCCGGTCGTGGACGGCGACTTCCTGCCCACCGCACCGCTGCAGGCGTTCACCGACGGGACCGCCCACCCGATGCCGATGATCATCGGCACCAACGCCCGTGAGGGCGCGCTGTTCCCCAGGTTGATGGACGGCCTGCCCACGGACGCGGCCCGCATCGACGCGATGTTCGCGCTCACCGATCCCGACGCCCGTGAACGCATCCTGGCCGCCTACCCGGGGTATCCCGCGCCGGCGGCGGCCATCGCGTTGGGCGGTGATCTGACCTTCTGGAAGCCCTCGATCGACATTGCCGACGCACACTCCGCGCACGCTGCCACGTACAGCTACCGATTCGACTACGCGCCCCGGCTGATGCACTGGCTCGGACTGGGCGCCACCCACGCGCTGGAGATGATCGCCGTCTTCGGCTACGGCGACTCCGCCGTGGGACGCGCCCTGACCGCCCCCGGCGGACGCAGCGGGCTGCGGGCCGTGACCGACCGGATGCAGGAGAACTGGATTGCTTTCGCGCGCAACGGCGTACCGGAGCCGTGGTGGCCGAGGTACGACGCGCAGCACCGGCGCACACTGATCTTCGACGCGCCCGCCCGGGTCGAGCGGGACCCGGGCCGGGATCGCCGCCTGGCGTGGGCCGACTACCGCGGGTACGTCGGGGAGGGCGCCGCGGACCGCGAGTCCGATCGGTGACCGACGACGTCGACGTCTCCTTCGCCGACGGGGTCGTTCGCGGTCGACGCCGCCGGGACCTGCTGTCGTGGCGCGCAATCCCTTACGCCGCGCCCCCGGTCGGGCGGCTGCGCCTGCGCGCACCGCAACCCGTCGCTCCGTGGACCGGCGTGCGCGCGGCCACGGAATTCGGCTCCCCGGCACCGCAAGAGCGTCGACGCGGCGACGAGGACTGCCTCACGCTCAACGTCCTACGCCGGGCGGAACCCAGCGCCGTCGCCCGGCCGGTCATGGTCTACATCCACGGCGGCGCCCACACTGCCGGGACGGCGGCGGCGCCGATGTACAGCGGTGCCGCGCTGGTCCGTCGTGGCGACGTCGTCTTCGTGTCGCTGGGCTATCGCCTCGGCGCGCTCGGTTACCTCGACTTCCGCGAATTCGCCACGCCGACTAGACCTTTCGATGTCAATCTCGGGCTGCGCGACCAGATCGCCGCTCTCGAGTGGGTGCAGCGGAACATCGCCGCGTTCGGGGGCGACCCCGACAACGTCACGCTGTTCGGCGAATCGGCGGGCGCGGACGCCGTCATGACTCTGCTGTGTACACCGGCGACCCGGGGACTCTTCGCTCGCGCCATCGCGCAGAGTCCGCCGCCGGCGACGTCCAACGGCACGGCCCTGGCCGCCCGATGGGCGCGCGAGTTCCTCGCCATCGCCGACGTGCCGCGCGCCGACGCCGCCCGCTACCTCACGACGGCCGCTCCCGGCGACCTGGTCCGTGTCGCGTCGACACTCAGCGCCCGGGCGGCCGACGAGGTTCCCGGGGTGCGGCCGTTCGCGCCGGTCGCCGACGGTCGGGTGCTCCCCGAGCATCCGCTGGAGGCGTTCGAATCCGGCACCGACCACCGCGTGCCGCTGCTCATCGGCACCAACGCGCAGGAAGGACGAATCTTCCCGCGGATGCTCGACATCCTCCCGACGGACCCGACGCGGATCGCGAAGATGTTCGAACGGACCGACCCGGCGATCGTGCGCCGGGTGCTCGCGGCGTACCCGGGCTATCCCGGCCGGCGGGCGGCCGCGGACCTGGGCGGTGACGTCGTGTTCTGGGAGCCGTCGCTGCGGTGTGCCCACGCGCACACCCGGCACAGCGACACGTACATGTACCGGTACGACTTCGCGCCGCCACTGCTGCGGATACTCGGCCTGGGCGCCACCCATGCCACCGAACTGCCGGCCGTGTTCGGCACCCGCGGGCCCACGACCCGGTTCACGACGGCGCTCGGTGGGCGTCGCGGACTGCGAGTGGTGACCGACACGGTGCAGCGACACTGGCTCGCTTTCGCGCGAACCGGACGGCCGCTCGGCGACTGGCCGCGGTACTCCGTCGACGGCCGCGAGACGCTGATCATCGACGAGAACTGCCGTGTCGAATCCGACCCGCTGCGGGCCCGACGCGTGGCGTGGCGCGGATACCGACACCGGCATTGAGTGCGCGTTGATATACCGTTGCGAATCGCAACCAAATTTCAGGCTGTGGGAGACCTCGATGTCGATGCTCGACCTGCGTCTGGGCGGCGACGGATGGGTCGCCCAGCTGAGCCGGTTCGCCCTCGTCGGCGGATCGAGCAATGTCCTGTACGCGCTGTCGTTCGTCGTTCTCGACGCGTACGGGACGTTCCTGGCGAACGCGGTGGGCGTGGCGACCAGCACGATGCTCGCGAACGAACTGCACCGTCGCCGCACGTTCCGCGCCGCCGACCGGGTGCCGTGGTTCGCCGCACAGTGGGAGGGCGGCGCGCTCGCGCTCCTCGGTCTGCTGGTCAGCTCGCTCGCCCTGGCACTGCTGCACTTCTTCTTCCCCGGCGCCACCGGACTCGTGTCGATCGCGCTGGTGATCGGCGTCAGCGCGGTGGTCGGCGGGTTGCGGTTCGTCGCGCTGCGGGGCTGGGTGTTCGGGCGCCGCCAGGTGCTACTTCAGTAGCCGCGACATCCGGCGGTCGGCGAGGATCCTGCCGCCGGTCTGACATGTCGGGCAGTACTGGAACGATCGCTCGGCGTACGCCACCTCCCGGACCGTGTCCCCGCACACCGGGCACGGCATCCCGGTCCGCGCGTGCACCTTCATCCCGGCGCGCTTCTCCCCCTTCAGGCGCGCCGCCTCCTGTCCCACCGAACGGGCGACGGCGTCCTCGAGCTGCGTGCGCATCGCGTCGTACAGCACATCGACGTCGTCGGCGGTGAGCTTGGCCGCGGTCGCGAACGGCGACAGCCGCGCCGCGTGCAGGATCTCGTCGGAGTACGCGTTGCCGATCCCGGCGAGCAGCGACTGGTCCACCAGGGCGGTCTTGAGCCGCGCGGTCGTACCGGCCAGGATCTCCCCGAAATCCGCCCGGGTGAGCTCGAGCGCGTCGGGGCCCAACCGCGCGATCCCCGGCACCAACTGCGGGTCGGTCACCACCCACACCGCCAACCGCTTCTTGGTTCCGGCCTCGGTGAGGTCGAAGGCGGGTGTCTCGCCGTCCGGGGTGAAGAAGTGCACGCGCACCGCCAACGGCCCCTTGCCCGGTTTCGGCGGGGACGGGCTGGGATTGTCGATCCAGCGCAGCCAGCCGCCGCGGGACAGGTGCGTGATCAGCCACAGCCCGTCGCAGTCCAGGGCGAGATGCTTGCCGAACCGTCGCGCGCCGGTGACGTTGCGGCCCTGCAGCGCCGTGACGGGCGGATCGAACGTCTTGAGCACGCTCAACGCGGCCACGTCGACGCGTCCCACCACCGCACCCACGGCGTGGTCACGCAGGAACTGTGCCAGGGATTCCACCTCGGGCAGTTCGGGCATGGGGTCAGCGTAGGTCCGAGCGCCGACAGCCGCGCGCGGATTCGTCTCCCGCGCGCAATGTCGCGCGCGCAGGACGCGGTTTCGCGCGCGGCGTCGGGAAGGCGAGCCGCAGGCGGCTCAGCGTCTGATCAGGTAGATGTCCATGATCCAGCCCTTGCGCTCGCGCAGTTCGGCGCGCACGCGCACGATCTCGCCCTCCACCTCGCGCAGCCTGCCGGAGATCAGGACCTCGTCGGGCAGCCCCAGGTACGCACCCCACCAGATCTCGGCGTCCTCACCGGGCACGTGGGTGAAACTGCACTCGGCGTCGAGCATCACCACCGCGGTGCCGACACCGTCGGGCAGGCCCTCGCGCAGTCGCCGGCCGGTGGTGACGTGCACGGGTTCCCCGATCCGGTTGAGCACGATCCGGTGCTGTGCGGCGAGCGCCTGGATGCTCGTCACGCCGGGGATCACCGTGTAGTCGAACGCGACGTTGCCCCGGGACAGGACCCGCTCGACGATCCGCAACGTGCTGTCGTAGAGGGACGGATCACCCCACACCAGAATCGCGCCGACGCCGTCCTCCGCCGCGAACTTCTCCTCGAAGATCTCCGCGCGCCGATCGTGCCAGTCGTCGACGACAGTGCCGTAGTCGGCCTGAGCGGAGCCTGCGGAGCGAACAGATGGCACGTTCGTGCGGTCGCGGGGCGGGTCGAGGATGTCGACGATGCGGTAGTCGCGGTCCATGTGCTCGGACAGGATGGTGGTGCGCAGATCCACCAGCTCCTGCTTCTCGTCGCCCTTGCCGATGACGAAGAAGACGTCAGCCCGGTTCATCGCCTTGACGGCCTGGATCGTCACCTGGTCGGGGTCGCCGGCACCGATGCCGATCACGAGGAGCTCACGCATGGGCGCAGGCTATCGCCCGTGCGCCTTTTCGGTAGCAGCCGCCACCGGAAAGGTGCACGGGTGGCGCAGCCGCCTAGACTGTGGCCCGTGCACTCGCCCTACGAAGATCTCCTGCGCCTGGTCATGGACACCGGAACCGCCAAGGCGGATCGCACCGGAACCGGGACGCGCAGTGTCTTCGGGCACCAGATGCGTTTCGACCTCGCCGAGGGCTTCCCGCTGATCACCACCAAGAAGGTGCACCTCAAGTCGGTGGTGTACGAGCTGCTGTGGTTCCTGCGCGGCGAGTCCAACGTCACGTGGCTGCAGGAACACGGTGTCACCATCTGGGACGAGTGGGCGGACGCCGACGGCGAACTGGGCCCGGTGTACGGCGTGCAGTGGCGGTCGTGGCCCACGCCGTCGGGCGAGCACATCGACCAGATCACCAAGGTGATCGAGACGCTGAAGACCGACCCGGACTCGCGGCGGATCATCGTCTCGGCGTGGAACGTGGCCGACCTCGACGCCATGGCGCTGCAGCCGTGCCACGCGTTCTTCCAGTTCTACGTGGCCGACGGCAAGCTCAGCTGCCAGCTGTACCAGCGCAGCGCGGACCTGTTCCTCGGTGTGCCGTTCAACATCGCCAGCTATGCGCTGCTGACCCACATGGTGGCGCAGCAGGCCGGCCTCGAGGTGGGCGACTTCGTCTGGACCGGTGGGGACTGCCACATCTACGACAACCACGTCGACCAGGTCACCGAGCAGCTCTCCCGGGAGCCGCTCCCCTATCCGACGCTGAAGCTGAACAAGCGCGACTCGATCTTCGACTACACCTTCGAGGACGTCGAGATCGTCGACTACCGGCACCACCCGGCGATCAAGGCGCCGGTGGCCGTCTGATGATCGGCCTGATCTGGGGCCAGACCACGGCCGGGGTGATCGGCCGCGACAACACCATCCCGTGGCGGGTCCCGGAGGACATGGCCCGGTTCAAGGACACGACCATGGGCCATCCCGTGGTGATGGGCCGGCTGACGTGGGATTCGCTGCCGCCGCGCTTCCGTCCCCTGCCCGGACGCCGCAACATCGTCGTCACCCGTCAGGACGGCTGGTCGGCGGACGGGGTGGAGACCGCCCGCGGGATCGAGCACGCACTCGAGCTCGCCGGCGACACCGCCTGGGTGATGGGTGGCACCCAGATCTACACGGCGGCGATGCCGTTCGCCGATCTGCTCGCGGTCACCGAGATCGACACCGACATCGAGGGCGACGCTTTCGCCCCCGCCATCGGCGACGAGTGGGTGATCGGGGACGAGGGCGACTGGCACATCTCCGAGAAGTCGGGGCTGCGTTACCGGTTCCTGACGTACGTGCGCGGCTGACGCGGTAGCCGAACCGTTAGCTCGATAGCCCGGCCCTTCCCGTCGGGGTGGGTCATACTGCGGAAGCGGTGTCCCGTTCGTCCCCGACGCATGGAGTGGCATGTGATGGACAAGACCTCACTGACGGCCCTGGCCCGCCAGCAGCTCAAGCTGGCGGCGGCTTCGTCCAGTGGACGCAGCTCCCAGACCGTTTTCGGCGGCCATCAACGCCACCTCCGTCAGACCGTGATCGCGCTGAGCGCCGGTAAGAGCCTCGCCGAACACGACAGCCCGGGCGAGGCCACGATGCTGGTGCTCAGCGGCAAGCTCGCGCTGATCTGTGGCGAGGATTCGTGGAAGGGGTCCACCGGCGACATGCTCGTCATCCCGGCGGCGCGGCACAGTGTGGAGGCCCTCGAGGACGTGGCGTTCCTGCTCACTGTCACGAAGTAGAGGTCACACCGACTGCGTCTCGGATGCCGGGACGCCGCCGATCGACAGCAGCCCGTGGACGAACTCGCGGAGTGCCCGCTCGTCGCCGGTGTCGACGGCGCCGCGCGTGGTGATCAGCGATGCGACGACGCGGAAGGCCCACTCGCCGGCGGCTCGGGCACCGATCCCGGTCCCCGGCGACCCCGCGAGCATCCGTTCGAAATGCGGGACCAGGAACTCGGCGCCGCGGTCGATCAGCGGACCGGCCGCAACCGAGAACCACGGCAGCACGAGCGCGGGGTGATCGCGCAGGCCCTTCTGCAGTACCGCGTGGCGCCGCGCGTACCCGACCGCGAACACGACGCAGTCGACGAACCCGCTGCGCACGTCGCCGCGGGCGTGGAGAACGGGGTCGAGCACCGCGAAGAAGCGGGTGATCTCCCGCTGGAGCAGCGCCTCGAAGATGTCCGACTGGTCGCCCACGTACTTGTACACGGTGGGGCGGGACAGCCCCGCCCGTTCGGCGATCACCGCGTGCAGACGGGAGCTGTATCCGGACTCGACCAGACACGCCTCGGCGGCGTCGAGGATGCGTTCGCGAATGGCGCCGGGCCGGAGGTCTTGCGCACGGGATGTCACCGGACGGAGTGTAGTGCGGAAGGCACCTACCGGACGGTTTCTGCCACGGACGGTCGCGTCGGCCGTCGGGAACCGGTCCCGGGTAGCTGCCTCCGGACGCAGCAGGAGGGGGAGTCCGGCGTCGACCCCCTCCCCCGAGGATCGACGCCGGACAGATACGTGCCGGGGCGGGCCACCACGATCGCGCCTCCGACCACGTCACCGAATGCATCGAGGCCCGGGTGCAACGTGTTACACCCGCTTTCGACCGATCTCCCCGGTTTTCTCGCGCCGCCTATGCTGCGTGCATGGTCGAGAGTGTGCATCGGGGCTACGGGGAGTACGAGAACCTCGAGGACGTGCTCGCCGACATGCGCAGCCGCCTGGTCGACAGCGTCGCGACACCGAACCGGCTGCGGGAACTGCTCGAGGCCGTTCTCGTCGTCGGCGCCGGACTGGAACTCGACTCGATCCTGCAGCGCATCGTGCAGGCCGCGACGACGCTGCTCGACGCACGGTATGGCGCGCTGGGTGTGCGCTCCCCCGACGGCGGGCTGTCGGAGTTCGTGTACGAGGGCATCTCCCCCGACGAGCGTGCCCGGATGGGACACCTCCCGGAAGGGCACGGCCTGCTGGGACTGCTCATCGAGCATCCGCGGCCGGTCCGCGTGGCCCACCTGGGCCGGCATCCGGCATCGGTCGGGTTCCCGCCCGACCATCCCCCGATGGACAGCTTCCTGGGGATGCCGATCATCGTGCGGGGACGCGTGTTCGGCAGCATCTATCTCACCGAGAAGCGGTCGGGCCCGGAGTTCACCGACGAGGACGAGACGATCCTCGACGCCCTCGCCGCGTCGGCGGGTGTGGCCATCGACAACGCGCATCTCTTCGAGGAGGCCCGCACCCGCGAACGGTGGCTCACGGCACTCGCGTCGTTCAACGCCCGACTGCTGTCGGGCGGCTCGATCGACGAGGCCCTCGATCTGCTGGTCACCCGCACGGGCGACCTGTGCGGCGCGAGCGGCGCCTACGTGATGGTCGTGGACGAGGAGGACGCGACCGTGGAGGCCGCGTGGTCGCACGACGGTCCGCGTGCGGGCAGTCACCTCGATCTGTCGGACTCCGATCTGTTGCCGGTGGTCCGCGCGCGCCGACCGGCGCTGTTCACCGAGCACGACCGCGTGGCCCCGTTCGACACCCCCCGCGTCCGGATCGCGGCGCTGCCGCTGTCGACGACGTCGGGGGTCGCCGGCATGTTCGTGGTCACCCGCGACGGCGAGGGCTGGACACAGGACGAGGTCACGCGGTTGGGGTCTATGGCGGACTCGGCTGCGCTCGCGGTGGAGTTCGCCGACCAGCAGCACCGGCGCCGCCAGCTCGACGTCCTCGCCGACCGCGACCGCATCGGTCGCGACCTGCACGACAACGTCATCCAGCAGCTGTTCGCGACCGGCATGAGCCTGCAGAGCCTGCTGCTCGACGAGACCCACCCGGTCCCCGAATCGGCCGCGAGCACGCTCACGCAGACGGTGTCCCAGCTCGACCGCACGATCCGCGAGATCCGCACGACGATCTTCGATCTGCACACCACGGGCGACGACGCCCCGGCGAGTCTGCGCCGCCGGCTGCTCGACGCGATCGGCGACCTCACCACCCGCTCGGTCCTCACGCCGAACGTCCAGTTCACGGGGGCGATCGACACGCTCGTGCCGACGCGGATCCATCCGCACGCCGAGGCGGTGCTGCGGGAGGGACTGAGCAACGCGCTCCGGCATGCGGGGGCGAGCACCGTCACCGTTGCGATCGACGCCGCCGACCACCTCACCATCCGCATCTGCGACGACGGCGTCGGCGTACCCGACAACCCCCGCCGCAGCGGACTGAACAACCTGGCCCGCCGGGCCGAGCAGTGCGGCGGCAGCTGCACGGTGTTGCCCGGCGCGGGCGGCGGCACCGAGCTGACGTGGCAGGTGCCGCTGGGCTAGGTGCGCCTACCGCTTGTTGCGCAGCTCCGTCGCGAGGACCGCGGCCTGCGTGCGGCGCTGCATGCCCAGCTTGGCGAGCAGGCGGGAGACGTAGTTCTTGATCGTCTTCTCCGCCAGGAAGAGACGCTCGGCAATCTCCCGGTTGGTGAGTCCCTCGCCGATGAGGTCGAACACCGCACGTTCTTGATCGGAGAGCTCGGCGAGCGGATCGACGGTGCGCTCGGACCGGATCCGCTGCATCAGTGCGGCCGTCGCGCGGCTGTCGAGCAGCGACCCGCCCTCGCCGACGGTACGGACCGCGGAGATCAGGTCGGTGCCGAGGATCTGCTTGAGCACGAACCCCGACGCGCCGGCCATCACGGCGTCGAAGAGTGCCTCGTCGTCGGAGTAGGAGGTGAGCATCAGGCAGCGCAGGTCCGGCAGCACGGCCCGCAGGTCACGGCACAGTTCGACGCCGTTGCCGTCGGGCAGCCGGACGTCGAGCACCGCGACGTCGGCGCCGCTGGCCGGGACCCGTGCCATCGCCTCGCCGACCGAGGCAGCCTCGCCGACCACCGTCAGATCGGGCGCGCTGCCGAGCAGATCGACCAGTCCGCGCCGCACGATCTCGTGATCGTCGACCAGAAAGACCCGGGTCATAGGTGCCACCTTTCTCTTCCGTCGGCGAAACGCTACCGCGCCGGGCACCCCGCGGCGGGGGCGGCACCTCCCGCTGCGTGGAATCCGCCGTAGGCGCCCACCGGCCCGCGCCCTAGCGTCCTGTCCGGGTCGAGGGAAGGAAGTGCGATGAGTCACGCGGCGGGCCACATGGCGGGCAGAGTGGCGAGCAACACGCCCGTGCCCACGGTGTACGTCGTCGACGAGCTGGTCGTCGCGCCCGGCCGTGGCCGCGAGTTCCTCACGTCGTATCTCGAGCGGTACGCACCGGGCGCGCGCCGCCGCGGGTTGGTCCTCGACCGGGTCCTGGTGAGTCCCCCGGTCTGGCTCGACGACCAGTCGAACACCCTGACCGTGACGTGGACGGTCCCCGGCGCGGACGCGTGGTGGCAGCAGCGCTGGGCGGCGGGCCGGGACCCGGACGTCGCGGCCTGGTGGGCGGACGCGGACGCCGCACTGGTCAGTCGCCGGCGCACCACCTCGTGCGCGCTCGACGACGTGGCGGCGGTGTCCGATGTTTGAGGTCATCCGGCTGATCCACTTCACCGCTACCGCGGATCGGCAGAGCACGGCAGCGGTCCTGACCGGGTTGCGTGCCGCCGTCGTCCCGCACGCCACCGCGGCGTCGATCGCGCCGACGCTGCCCGGTGGCATCAACGCCGGACACGCGATCTTCCGGGTCCGCTTTCCGAGCGAATCGGACTGGCGCGCAGCCGAGCACGCGGTGGATGCGGCCCTGTGGACGCCGACGGTCGAGCGGGTGGACGGCGTCACGTTCCCGGGCGCGGTGCGCGTCGCCCGCTCTGCCGCGCCACCGCGCGTGTACCGGACGCTGCTGGTCGCCGTCGATCCCGCGGCCGAACCGGACGACGTTCGGCAGTTCGAGATCGAGACCGCTGCCATGCCGCACTACATCCGCTCGATCGGGGCGTCGCAGCTGGCGCGGGTGTCGTCGGCGTCCGGGGCGGCGCTCTGGACGCACGTGTGGGAGCAGGAGTACTCCGACCTGGGGGGATTGACCGGTCCCTACATGTCGCACCCGTACCACTGGGCGCACGTGGACCGTTGGTTCGACGGCGAACGGGGGCAGAAGATCGTGACCGCGCTGTGCCACGGTTTCGCCACGATCGAGGAGTCGATCCTCACCGCGGGATGACGATCGTGGACCTTCGTCACCGCGGCAGCCGAGACCGTCCTAACATTTCGGTCGAACGTTCTGCTGCCGAAGGGAACCACGAATGACCACGGGTATCGAACAGCGCGAGTTCCAGACGGAGACTCGCCAGATTCTGGATCTCATGATCCATTCGGTGTACTCCAACAAGGACACCTTTCTCCGCGAGCTCGTCTCCAACGCGTCCGACGCGCTCGACAAGCTCAAGCTCGAGGCGTTCCGCGACAAGGACCTCGAGGTCGACACGTCGGATCTGCACATCGAGCTCGACGTGGATGCCGAGACCCGCACGCTCACGGTGCGCGACAACGGCATCGGGATGTCGCGTGACGAGGTGATCGAGCTGATCGGCACGCTCGCCAAGTCCGGCACCGCCGAGCTGCGCCGCAAGCTGCGCGAGGCGAAGGACGCAGTGGCGTCCGAAGAGCTGATCGGTCAGTTCGGCATCGGCTTCTACTCGACCTTCATGGTCGCCGACAAGGTCACGTTGCTCACCCGCAAGGCCGGCGAGAAGCACGCGACGCGGTGGGAGTCGAGCGGCGACGCCACGTACACGATCGAGACGGTCGACGACGCCCCGCAGGGCACGTCCGTGACGCTGCACCTCAAGCCCGAGGACGTCGAGGACCACCTCTACGACTACGCCTCCGAACGCAAGCTGCGCGAGATCGTCAAGCGGTACTCGGATTTCATCGCCTACCCGATCCGGATGCAGGTCGAGCGGCCCGCGCCGAAGAGCGACGACGCGGACGAGACCGACGATGCGCCGAAGACGGTCGTCGAGACCGAAACGCTCAATTCGATGAAGGCGCTGTGGGCCCGCCCGCGCAGCGAGGTCACCGACGAGGAGTACAGCGAGTTCTACAAGCACGTCAGCCACTCGTGGGACGATCCGCTCGAGATCATCCCCATGAAGGCCGAGGGCACGTTCGAGTACCAGGCGCTGCTGTTCATCCCGTCGCACGCGCCGTTCGACCTGTTCTCGCGCGAGCACCGCGCCGGCATCCACCTGTACGTCAAGCGTGTGTTCATCATGGACGACTGCGAGGAACTCATGCCCGAGTACCTGCGCTTCGTCAAGGGCGTGGTCGACGCACAGGACCTGTCCCTGAACGTTTCTCGCGAGATCCTCCA
The DNA here is from genome assembly GCF_005484805.1 of Rhodococcus sp. SGAir0479. Lineage (NCBI taxonomy): Bacteria > Bacillati > Actinomycetota > Actinomycetes > Mycobacteriales > Nocardiaceae > Rhodococcus > Rhodococcus sp. SGAir0479. Next base: position 320,654 of record NZ_CP039432.1, on the reverse strand, counting down.
GCAGGACCGGCAGATCCGCGCGATCCGGCGCCGCCTCACCAAGAAGGTCCTCACCACCATCCGCGAGATGATGACGGCCGACGACGACACGTCGCGGGACAAGTACCGGACCATCTGGTCCCAGTTCGGCCGGGTCCTCAAGGAGGGCCTCCTCTCGGACTTCGACAACCGCGACACGCTGCTCGAGATCGCGTCGTTCCCGTCGACCCACAGCGAGGACGAGCAGACCACGCTCGCGCAGTACGTCGAGCGGATGAAGGACGGCCAGGAGCAGATCTACTACCTCACCGGCGAGTCCCGCCAGCAACTCGAGGCGTCGCCGCACATGGAGGCCTTCCGCGCCCGCGGACTCGAGGTGCTGCTGCTCACCGATCCGGTGGACGAGATGTGGGTGACGTCGGTCCCCGAGTTCGACGGCAAGCCGTTGCAGTCGATCGCCAAGGGCGAGGTGGATCTCGACACCGAGGAGGAGAAGAAGGAGGCCGAGGCGAAGCGGGAGGAGCAGGACAAGCAGTTCGCGGACGTTCTGGGCTGGCTCACCACTACGCTCGACGACCACGTCAAGCAGGTGCGGCTGTCGACTCGCCTGACCGACTCCCCCGCCTGCATCGTCGGCGACGAGTTCGGGATGACCCCCGCGCTCGAGCGCATGTACCGGGCGTCGGGCCAGCAGGTGCCGCACTTCAAGCGGATCCTCGAACTCAACCCGACGCACCCGCTGGTGGAGGGGCTGCGCGCCGCCCACGCCGAGCGCGGTGACGATCCGAGTCTTGCCGAGACCGCCGAATTGCTGTACGGGACGGCGCTTCTCGCCGAGGGCGGCGAGTTGGAGGATCCCGCACACTTCGCGAAGATCCTCGCGAACCGCCTGGCCCGCACCGTCTAGGGGCGGCCACCGGCGGGAGACTGCGGCGCCCGCGGGAGTTCGCTCCCGCGGGCGCCGCCGTCTTCCGCGCGCACCTCGGTCGCGCCGCCAGAAACCGGCCATGAACGCCCCCCGGCTCGAGTAGCATCGGAACCATCTCGTTCGATTCCCTTCGGGAGGCCGACGTGCGTGGACTTGGCATCGATCTCGGAACTACGAACACGGTCGTCGGGACTCTCGATGACGGAATCGTCCTGAACGAACCGTCGTTCATGCTGGTGCGGAACAGAGATCCGCGCCGGGCGCTCGCGATCGGCCAGGACGCGCGCAACCTCGTCGGCCGCACGCCGTCGGGCATCACGCAGGTTCGACCGATGCGCGACGGGGTGATCGTCGATCTCGAGTCCGCGCGCGCGTTCGTCACCGCCGTCATCGATCGGGTGGCCCCGCGCCGGCGGTACGGGCGCCGGCCGACGGCCGTCATCTCGACGCCGGCCGGCGCGACCCCCCTCGAGCGTCGCGCACTGCTCGAGGTGGGGCACGAGGCGGGGCTGCGCAAGGTGGGGCTGATCCCGGCGCCGGTCGCGGGAGCGCTCGGGTGCGGGGTCAACCCCCTCGAGCCCCGCGCCCACCTGGTCGTGAGCGTCGGCGGCGGGACCTCGGAGGTCACCGCCATCTGCTTCGGTGGGGTGATCTCGCACCGCAGTAGCCAGCTGGCCGGGGAGGAACTCACCGAGGCGCTGCACCACTACCTGCGCGAGGAGCACCAGATCATCGTCGGCGAGCTCACCGCCGAGCGCGCCAAGATGGGCGCACCCGACGCCACCGAGGACCATTCCCTCGTGGTGGAGGGACTGGACGCCGTCACGGGTCGCGCCCGGCTGCTCTCGCTCGACGTCGAGGAAGTGGTGGAGGCGCTGCGACCGACCACGACGGGAATCGTGCAGACGTTGACCGCTTGCCTGGAAGAGCTTCCGCCGCAGGCGATCAGCGACGTGATGGCCGAAGGGGTCCTGGTGATCGGCGGTGGCGCGTTGCTCCGCGGACTATCGCAGCTGTTCGAGGAGTCGTTCGGCCTGCCGGTCAAGACGGCCGAGCGGCCGCTGACCTGTGTGGGCGAGGGCGCCACCGCCTGCCTCGATCACCCGGAGGTGGTCGCCGCTTACAGCGGCTGATCACCGCGGCGCGGGCGGGCGATCCGCGAGGTAGCGCTCGAGCAGCGCCTTGACCACGGGGCCCGCCGTCGCCGACCCGAATCCGCCGCCGCGCACCAGCGCCGTGACGACGATCTCGGGGGAATCGAAGGGCACCACTGCGGAGAACCAGGCATTGAGGCCACCCGGCGCCGACGGATCCTCCGCGGTGCCGGTCTTGGCGCCCGCGGGTACCGGGAGTGTGGCGAGCTGGCCGGCGGTGCCGGCGGCGGCCGAGGCGCGCATCCCGGCGCGCACCGGGTCGAGGCGGTCGGCGAACGCGAGCCGCTGCGGCGCCGCCGTCGGAATCGGTGCGCCCTGCCCGGTGCCGTCGGCCGCCGCGAGCTGTGGGGTGACCGTCGCCCCGGTGGCGATGCCGGACGTCCACCGCGCCACCTGGAGCGGCGTCGCCGTCACCGTCCCCTGCCCGATGCCCATCAGCAGCGTCGAGCCCGGGTACCAGCTACCGCCGGTGGCGGCGACCTTGTCCGGGGTGCCGACGAAACCCTCGGCCTCGCCGGGCAGGTCGATTCCCGATGCGTGGCCGGCGCCGAGTTCGTCCGCGGCCCTTGCCATCCGGTCGGGTCCGAGGAGTTCGCCGAGCTTGTAGAAGTACACGTTGTCCGACCACTGGATCGCTCCCAGCAGGTCGTTCGACCCGATCGGTTTCCAGTTCGCGAACGTGTGCCCGCCGTACGTGTAGGCGCTACCGGTCTCGATCACCTGCTCCGGGTCCAGGACCTGGTCCTCCTGGTTGGCCGACGCGACGACGATCTTGAAAGTGGAGCCGGGCGGCGCGGCGGTCTGGTAGGCGTGGTTGAGCATCCGGCCGGGCCCGGCGCCCTCGCTCTGGGCGGCCAGCGCGACCGCGTCGACCGGTGGGCCGTAGACGTTGTTGTCGTATCCGGGCACGCTGGCGAGCGCGAGCACCCCGCCGGTACGTGCGTCCATCACCACCGCCGCGCCGAGGTCGCCGCCGCTGCTGCCGACCGCCTGGGCCAGGGCGTCCGTCGCGAGGGTCTGCAAGCCGATGTCGAGGTGCAGTCGCAGGTCGTGACCGGGCACCGGGTCGACCCGCTCGGCGGGCCCGATCAGATTTCCGGCGGGATCGACGTAGACGCACTGCCGGCCGTCCGTGCCGCGCAGCAGCGCGTCGTACTGCTTCTCGAGCCCGGCGCGGCCGACGCGCGACCCGAGTGCCAGCTGCGGCCAGCGTTCCATGTCCTGCGGATCGCCGACGCCGACGTACCCGAGCACGGACGCGAGCGCCGGCCCGTACGGATAGTGCCGCTTCCCGGACGGCACGACGAGCACGCCCGGCAGTTTCGCGTCGATGATCCGACGGGCCTGGTCGGGGGGTACCCGACCGACGGTGGCCTGCATCTCGTCCGCGCCGCGATCGGCCAGGATGCTGGTCAGCTCAGCGTCGGGCTCGCCGAGCAGCGAGGCCAGCATGGAGCGCTCCCAGGCGTCGTCCTCGTCGAACATTCGGCTGACCACCGAGATGGAGTACTCGGGCACATTGGTCGCCAACGGCACATTGTTGCGATCGAGGATCTCGCCGCGTTCGGCGGGCAGACGGATGCACCGCGTCATCTGGGTGTCGCTCAGCGCGCGCAGGGCAGGACCGCGGTCACTCTGCAACTGCCAGGCGAACACGGACATCGCGACGAGGAGCGCGGTCACTGCGAGGGAGCCCGCCGTCACTCCCCGGGGGCGTCGTCCCGTGGTGGACGCCTGCGCCCACAGCGGCCGGGTGACACCGTCGCGGCGGACCGCGAGCACCAGCCCGATGGCGACGAATCCGACGAGGGCGACGGTGCCCCCGTAACTGAACATCGGCAGCGGCATCCCGGTCTGCGGCAACACCGACAGGCTCGCCCCGATCGACAGCACCGCGTGGATCCCGAACAGCCCGCCGACACCCGCGGCGACGAGCGCGGCCTCCTTGGTGCGCGCCCGTCGCGCGGCGAGCGCGGCACGCCAGGTGATCACCAGGCTGGCCGCGATCACTACCAGCCCGGCGAACAGCCCCCACCCGTACACCACGCTGGCGAACGCGAGGTCGTGCTCCGCCTCGGGAAGATATGCGGCCCTCAGGTCGTACGTGGGGTCGCGGGCCAGGCCCCACAGCCCGCCACTGCCGACCGCGATGTCGGCCTGCATCGACGCCCAACCGGACCCGCCCGGATCGGCGTCGCTCGACACGAACGTCTGGATCCGCTCGAGCTGGTACGGGCGGAGGAACAGCACAGCGATGGGCAGTGCGGCGATACCGATCGCGAACAACGGCATCAACGGCGCCATCGGCACCCTCGCGAGGATCAGCATCAACAGCGCGATTGCGACGAGCACGACGGCACTGGAGAGATCGGGCTGCAGCGCGACCAATGCGACGACGCCACCCGCGATGGCCAACGCCGCCGCCAGTCGACCGAACGTGTAGCCGCCGGCCAGGATGGTCGCCGACACCATGACCAGACCGAGCTTGGCGATCTCGGACGGCTGGACGGTGAACAGACCGAAGTCCAGCCACCGCTGCGCGCCCTTGACCGCGACACCGACGACCGGCACCGCCGCCAGCATCACCACCGACACCGCGAGCGTCACCCAGCCCAATCGCGCCAGGTTGTTCACCCGCATGCGCGACACGACCCACATCAGCGCGAGACCGAGGACGGTGAAGCACGCGTGCCGGATCGCCTGCGACGTCAGCCCGATCGACACCAGGTTGAGCAGCCCGAGGACCGCGAGCACCACCGCAGCCGAGACGATCCACGGATCGGACTCCCGATCATGTCGCCCCAACCGGCCACCACCCCCGCCCATCAGCACGCCGCGTTCTCGGCTGGTACGTACAGCGGCTCCGACGCGGCGACGGCCGGGGCGTTGGTGACCGCGGCCACCGCCAGTGCGGGGCCGGTCGGCAGCGTCGTCCGACTGAGGCCGTACACCCCTTCCCGTCCCGGCTCGGTGGGCATGGTGACGTCGCCACCCGCCTGCACCTCACCCGAGCAGCGGTTGTAGACGTCCAGCCGCCACGTGACGGCGTCGACGGGTGCGGCAGGGTCGAGCCGGATGTCCACCCGGACGGAGCACGGCTGCCCGGGGCTGCACGAGCCGTCGGCGAAACTGGCTGTGACCGAGGCGATCTGCCCGGCAGAAGCCGGGGCGCCGGTGTTCACGGGGCCGGCTGGAGCACCCTCCGCGGCGGGCGGGGCTCCGCTCGGGCTCGCCGGTTCGGGCGGCGGCGACACCGGTTCGATGCGATTGTCCGCCGACTGGTCCGCCGGTTCGACGAGCGCGCTCCAGCCCCGGTGCAGCTGGTCCCACGCGCGGGGCGCCGCCGCGACGGCCCCGGCGAGCACGACGATCACCAGCAGGGCGAACACGCCCTGCCGCCGGGACGGCCGTCTCCGCCGCAGGTGCCACGCGCTCGGGACCGGCGGATACCAGCCGGTGCCCGGCGCCAGCGACCCGGACGGAACGGACGGCGCGGACGGCACCGACGGCGCGGGCGCGGTGGCCGTTCGATCGCCGACCGGGCTTCCCTGCGCCGGGGCCCGCCCCGCCGTCGCCCTGACGAGGTCGCCGATCCGACGCCGGCGCCGCGCCTCGCCGGCCGGGTCGAGCTCGGGGTCGATCACCGGACGAACCCGACGAATCATGCCGTCCGAATCCGTTGTGTCCGATATCGATTCGATCAGCACGTCACCGAACCCCGAACCCCGGCAGTTCGCCGCGATATCGCGCAGCACGCCCGCGGCCACCGCGTCCGTCTCGGCGCCGGGCGCGGGCCCGTCACCGTCGATCGTCAGCCGTCCACCGTCGGACACGGTCACGGCATCGCCGTGCAACGGAGTCGGGCGGCCACCGTCCGGGCACTCGAGTCGGTCGAGCAGGTCCGCGACCAGTTGCGCGGCCTGCGCCGGCGTCAGCCGCACGACCGCGAGGAGTTTCGAGAGCGCGATGCGGAGGCCGCCGCCCGATTCGCCGCCGCCGGATCCGGACGATTCCGACCGGAGTGCTTCGGACTCACTGTCGCTCGCGTGGATCCCCAAGGCTGCTTCGTTCATCACGCATCCCCGAAACGATTGCCTCCCGCTCGTGAGACCGAACGGGAGCGCGTGGGCGGTGGACCGGCCGTACCTGTTTTCTGTCGAAGTCCGTTGCGCCTGTTCGCATCCATTTAACTCCGATCGGGTCCGACGAGGGGAGGAATCGCGAAGGCGACGGGCCCCGAACTCCGTCCGGCGCCGGTCCCGGTTCGCCTGGTTCCATCGCCCTTCCGACCGTTTCGTAACGTAGGGATCCGTGTCGATCGAAGTTCCGCCCCCGATTCCCACCCCCACCCGGGCCTGGCCCGCGCTGGTGCGTGTGCCGAGGGACGGACGTCGGTGGCCGGGGACGGCGCGGGCAGCCGCCGCCGTCGCACTGCCGGGTCTGCTGGGCATCGCCCTCGGACACGACCTGTCGGCAGCCGTCGCGACGCTCGGCGCGTTCGCCGTCGTCTACGGGGAGAGCCGTCCGTACCGGATGCGGTGGCGGGCGGTCTCGGTCGCGGCGTGCGTGATGGTGGTCGCGGCCCTCGTCGGCGCCTTGGCCGGCAGCGTCGTCCACGATGCGGCCGTGGCAGGCGGATCCGCGCTGTGGCCGCTGGCACTCGTGCTGGCGATGTCTGCGTTCGTGGCGCTCGGCGCGTTCGTGGTCGACGCGCTGCGTCTGGGCACGCCGGGCGCTTTCCTACCGTTGCTGGCCGTCGAGATCGCCTCGGCGCTCCCCGCCGCCGGATTGCCGGTCACTCACGTCGTGGGGTGGACGGCGATCGGCGGCGCCACGGCCGTCGTCGTCGCGATGTCCGGCCGGCCGGTGCGGCCACGCACACCCGAGCGGGCCGCGGTGGCCTCCGCCGCCGCCGCGGTCGACACCTTCGACCGCGCCCGCGACTCGGTGGCCCGACGCCACGCGGCGGTCAAGGCCGTCCACGCGGCCTGGCAGTGCCTGCACGACGCGCGCATCGCCACCCGGGAGCACGCACTGGCCCGCGACCTGCTTGCCGTCCAGGACCGGTGCGTCTCGCTGCTGCACGGCAGCGGGACGGCGCTCGACGCGGACGGTGAGGACCTGTGGCGCCGGGTGCCCGCGCCACGCCCGACGGTCCGTTTCCGGCTGCGGCGGGCGCTGCGTCCGCGCAGCCGCTCGACGCTCATCGTGATCCGACTGCTCGTGGCCTGCCCGGTGGCGGGCGCGGTCGCGATGGCGCTCGGTGTCGCCCGTCCCGACTGGGCGGTGATCACGGCCGCGATGATCCTGCACCAGGGCCCGGACCGGATCCTGGGGACGTACCGGGCCGTGCACCGGTTCGCCGGCACCGTGCTGGGGTTGCTCGTGCTGGCCGCCCTCACCCCGCTGCACCCGACCGGCGCGGCCCTGGTGCTCGTGCTCGCGGCGTCGATGGCCGGGGTGCAGGCCTACCTCGTCCGCAACTACGGGCTGGCGATGGTCTTCATCACCACGCTGGCGCTGCTGCTCGCCGGCCTCGGGTCCCCCGACGACCTCACCGTGGTGACGCGCGACCGGCTGCTGGAGACGGTGATCGGGGTGGTCGTCGCCGTCGTCGTGCTGTGGACGCTGCTGCCGTCGTCGTACCGGGCGGTCCTCGCGGACGCCGACGACCGCGTCGCGGCGACGATCGAGCGGATCGCCGCCACCCCCGACCCGGCCGCGGCTCGCGAGCTCTGCCGCGGACTCGAATTCGACCTGCACTCGGCGACCACGGCCGCGCTCGTGGCCGCCCATACCGACCCGGCGTGGACCGAGTCCCGGTGGGCCCGCCACCACGCGCTCAACGAGGCCGGGTATCGCACGTTGGCGGTCTCGGGCTCGTAGACGACGCCGGGACCGCGTGGCTCGGCCACACGGTCCCGGGAGGGTGTCGGATCTAGCTGCCGGACGGCACGATCAGCACCGGGCAGTCGGCGGTGTGCAGCATCGCCCGGCTGGTGGAACCGAGCAACATGCCCTTGAAGCCGCCGCGGCCACGCGTGCCCACGACGATGAGCTGGGCCTGCTCGGCGTACTCGCTGAGCACCCGCACCGGCCGGTCGCGCGCCACGACGCGTTCCACGGCGACGTCCGGGTACTGCTCGCGCCACCCGGCGATACGCTCGGCCAGCACCACTTCCTCGCCCGTCTGGATGCGGCTCCAGTGCGGATCGTCCGGAGTGGCACCGAGCGACGGCTGCACACTCACATCGCTCCAGACGTTGACGGCGATGAGGTTGGCACCACGCACCGCCGCCTCCGCGAACGCCGCGGCCACCGCGGGCTTGCACGACTCGGAACCGTCGACGCCGACCACGATCGGCCCCTCCGTCGGCGGCAGACCGTCGAGCGTCCGGCCCCGGACCACCGCCACCGGGCACTCGGAATGGGCGGCCACCGCGGCGGTGACCGAGCCGACCACCAGACCGGTGATCTCACCGTGTCCGTGCGAGCCCAACACCACCATCCACGCGTCCTTCGACACGTCGATCAGGGTGGGCGCGGGACGCCCGTCGATCTGTTCGGTGCTGATCTCGACGGGCGCGATGTCCTCGGCGGTCTGCCGGGCCAGCACCTGCGCGCTGTCGAGACGGGAACGGGCGGTGTCACGCAGTTCGTCCTGGAAGCTGCGAGCCAGGTACGGCTCGGAGTAGTAGAACGCCGGGATGTGCACGGCGGTGACGATGTGCAGACGACGCTGGTGGACGGCGGCGGCACGGGCCGCCCACACCACCGCGTTCGACGCCGCCTCGGAGCCGTCTACGGCGACGACGATCGCATCTTTTGCGCTCATGGAATCAGCTTCTCCTTCACACCCGCGGTGTGTTCGGGGACCGGTCGAGGACCATTGTCGCGATATCCGCCCGCCACCGGGTACGTCTTCGGTCCCGGGCGAGCCGTGACACCGAGCACGTCGCGGCCCCGCCCGGGTCTGCGGTCAGTCGACGAGCGCGCGCAGCTTCTCGATCAGCGCCACCCGGCCGGCGCGGTCCGCCGCGAGCGGCTGGACGTTCAGCGTGGTGACGCCGGCGGCCGCGAATGCCGCGACGCGCTCCTTGACGTAGCTCTCGGTGCCGATGAGCGAGATCGCCCGCACCAGTTCGTCCGGCACCGCCGCGGCGGCCTCGTCCTTCTTGCCGCCCAGGTACAGATCCTGGATTTTCTCGGCCTCCTCGGCGTAGCCGTAGCGGCACGCGAGGTCGTTGTAGAAGTTCTTGCCCTTGGCTCCCATGCCGCCGATGTACAGCGCCAGGTGCGGCTTGATCCACTGCAGCATCGGCTCGACGTCGTCACCGATTGCGAGCGCCGGACCCGCGTAGATTTCCAGGTCGCCCAGGCTCGCATCCCGCTTTGCCTTGCCTGCCGCGAGCGCGTCGCCCCACACCGACTCCGCCTTCTCCGGGTGGAAGAAGATCGGCTCCCATCCCTCGGCGATCTCGGCCGTCAGCGCGACGTTCTTGGGGCCGAGCGAGGCGATGACGATCGGAATCCGCTCCCGCACCGGGTGGTTGATGAGCTTGAGCGGCTTGCCCAGACCCGTGCCCTGGTCGGCCGGCAGCGGCACCTGGTAGTACTTGCCCTGGTACTGGACCTTCTCGCGCCGCCACACCTGGCGGCAGATGTCGACCAGTTCGCGGGTGCGGCCGAGCGGGGCGTCGTACTTGACGCCGTGGAAGCCCTCGATGACCTGCGGGCCGGACGCGCCGATGCCCATGACGAAGCGGCCGTTCGAGACGTAGTCCAGCCCGGCCGCCGTCATCGCCGTCAGGCTCGGGGTACGGGTGTAGATCTGGAAGATGCCGGACGCGAGTTCGATCGTCGACGTCTTCGCGGCCAGGAAGCCGAGCTGACTGACGGCGTCGAACGAGTACGCCTCGGGCACGAAGACGATGTCGAGGCCGGCCCGCTCGAGGTCGGCGACCTCCTCCACGGTCTCCGCGAACCCTCCGCTGTAGTTCAAGCCCATACCGATGCGCACTTCGGCGACCCCATTCCGTGTTATCTGTGACGGACGTTACGGAAGTGGACTCTACGACCGCTCGGGCCGAACCACCATCACGGGGCACTGCGCCTTCTGCACCAGCTCGTTGCTGGTCGATCCGAGCAGCAGGCCGCGGAAACCGCCGCGGCCACGGCTGCCGACCACCACCAGCTGCGCCTTCTGCGACCACGCCAGCAGATGGGTGCGGGGGCCGTCGATGTAGAGCTCGCGCTGGACCTCGACGTCGGGGTAGCGATCGCACCACCCGGCGAGCCGCTCGGACAGCACCTCCCGCTCGGCGTCCTCGAAGGCCCGCGGATCCCGGATCGCGCTGCGGCCACCGGCGAGGGTGCCGTGCGGGGTGTCGCTCCAGGCGTGGATGGCGACCAGCGGCACGCCGCGCTGCGCGGCCTCCGCGAAGGCGACGGCGGTCGCGCGCTCGCTGGTCCGGCTGCCGTCGATGCCGACGACGACGGGCCCCTCGGTGGGAACCTCGCCGTCACGCTGGTGGACCACCACTACCGGGCACACACCGTGGCTGGCGGCGTTCACCGCGGTGGAGCCGATCCCGCCGGCCGCCCCGCTGCCGGATGCCCCCAGTACCAGCGCCCGTGAATCCTCGGACAGTGACACGAGCCAACGTGCGCCGCCCAGGGTGGAGATCTCGGTGGAGATGGCGAGGTCGCCGGAGACGTTGCGGGCGACCTCGGCGGCACGCGCGAGGATCTCCTTGCCCTCGTCCTCCATCCAGTCGTAGATGCCGGCGACATCGAGGTACGGCGCACCGTAGGTGTAGGGCGAGAAGTTGAGGGCGTGGATGATCCGCAGCGACAGGCCGCGGTCCGCGCACGTCCGCGCGGCCCACGCGACGGCCGCCTGCGCGGCGTCCGATCCGTCGACACCGACCACCACGGAGTTCTCGTCCCGCGCGATCGACGGCTCCCTGACGCCCTGCTGCATGCCCTCTGCGCTCATCCCGCTCACCCTCTTCCGTTGCGACGAATCGGTGCGGCAAGTCGTGGTCGATCCCCCGGATCGAACCGATCGAGGTGCCGACTCCGACGTTAGTCACTCCAGCGCGGTTACGCGGGGAGGCGGGGGTCCCGTGTAGTTCGGGACCTAAGACCCTCTCCCCGTGTCCGAAGGTCGGGACTTCCCGCCGCGGGGCGCGACACCCGTCACATTTAATTGGAGTCTCATATTCCAATTTTCTACAGTGAAGCCATGCAGCTCACGCAGTTCACCGACCTGGGCCTGCGGATCGTCATGCGACTGGCGACCGGCCCCGGGGCCGACGCCGGATCCGATCCCAGCACCAGGGCGATCGCGGAGCAGCTCGCCGTCTCGTACACCCACGCCACGAAAGTCGTTGCCCGGCTTGGCGAACTTGGCGTGGTCACCACCCGCCGCGGCCGCGGCGGCGGCCTCGCGATCACCGAGCTGGGCCGCACGGCCTCGCTCGGGTGGCTCACCCGCCAGCTGGAAGGCGACGGCGAGGTCGTCACGTGTGAGGGCGACAAGCCGTGCCCGCTCAGGCACGGATGCCGACTGCGCTCCGCCCTGCGCGACGCCCAGAACGCCTTCTACCACTCCCTGGACGGCCTGACGGTCCACGACCTCACGGCGACCGGGAGCTCCCCCGAAAACGTGCTGCTGACGCTCACCGCGCCCACAGCGAACCACTCGTAACACCGAACCGACAGGAGAATCCGATGCTCTCGGAGGCCTCGAAGGAAACCGTCCGCGCCACCCTGCCCGCCGTGGGAGCAGCGATCGGCGACATCACGAAGCTGTTCTACCGCAAGATGTTCGACGCCCACCCGGAGCTCGAGCGCGACCTCTTCAACCGCGGCAACCAGAGCCAGGGCGAGCAGCAGAAGGCACTCGCCGGCGCCATCGCCGCCTTCGCGACACTCCAACTCGATCCCGACCCGGAGCGCGTCCGGACCATCCTGTCGCGCATCGCGCACAAGCACGCGTCGCTCGGCATCACCGCCGACCAGTACTGGATCGTGCACAAGTACCTGTTCGAGGCCATCGTCGAGGTGCTCGGCGAGGCCGTGACGCCCGACGTCGCCGCGGCGTGGGACGAGGTCTACTGGCTGATGGCGAACACGCTCATCGCGATGGAGGCCGGACTGTACGACGAGGCCGGCGTCGAAGCCGGTGACGTGTGGCGCACGGTGCGGGTGGTCCGCCGCGCCCAGCAGTCCGCGGACTCGGTCTCGTTCACGCTCGCCTCGCTCGACGGCGCCCCGCTGCCGACGTTCGCGCCGGGGCAGTACATCTCGGTCGCCGTGCACCTGGCCGACGGCGCCCGGCAGATCCGTCAGTACAGCCTCGCGTGCGACCCCACCGACGCCGAGTGGCGCATCACCGTCAAGCGGATCGCCGCCCGGAAGTTGCCCGACGGTTCCGATTCGCCGGCCGGGGAGGTGTCGAACTTCCTGTACGACAACGTCTTCGAGGGCGACGAGCTGTCCGTGTCGCTGCCCTTCGGGGACCTGGTGCTGCCCGACGACGACGCGCCGTTGCTGCTGATCTCCGCCGGCATCGGCTGCACGCCGATGATCGGCATGCTCGAGCACCTGGCGTCCACCGACGACAAGCGCAGCGTCGCGGTCCTGCACGCCGACCGCTCCGCCGCCCACCACGCCCATCGGGCCGAGCTCACCGAACTGGTGGAGCGCCTGCCCTCCGGCGTGATGCACCGCTGGTACGAGGACCTCGGCGCACGGGAGGCGTTCGCCGGCACCCGGCTGGGCCGGGCGGACCTGACCGACGTGACGGTCGAGCCGGGTACCCGTGCGTTCCTGTGTGGCCCGCTGCCGTTCATGCTGGCGATGAAGGCATCGCTCATCGCCCGTGACGTGCCGGCCGAGAACATCCACTACGAGGTGTTCGGCCCGGACACCTGGGCGGGTGCCACCGCGTAGGAGCGATCGAACGGCACGGCCGTCGGCGACACCCCGTCGCCGTCGGCCGTGCCTCGGGCGCGGTGGTGGGAGGCGTGTTCTAACGTGAGGTGTGGCCCGACCCCAGTTGATCCTGACGCCGCTGACGCCCGCGGCGCTCTTCCTCGTGCTCACCATCGACGAGGGCGGTGAGAACACCGTCCGCGACCTCCTCTCCGACGTCGACGGCCTGCGCAAGGCCGTCGGGTTCCGAGTGGCCGACGGCGGGCTGGTGTGCGTCGCCTCCATCGGGTCCTCCGCGTGGGACCGGCTGTTCGACGGCCCCCGGCCCGCGGAACTGCACGAGTTCGTCGAACTCGACGGCGGCCGGCACCGCGCCCCTGCCACCCCGGGCGATCTGCTGTTCCACATCCGCGCGGTGTCGATGGACCTGTGTTTCGAGCTGGCGTCCAAGATCGTCGGCCGTCTGCGCGGCGCCGCGACCGTGGTGGACGAGACGCACGGCTTCCGCTACTTCGAGCAGCGCGATCTGCTGGGGTTCGTGGACGGCACCGAGAACCCCGAGGACGTCGAGGCGGCCGAGGCTGCGCTGATCGGAGACGAGGACCCCGACTTCGTCGGCGGCAGCTACGTGATCGTGCAGAAGTACCTGCACGACATGGACGCCTGGAACGCCATCTCGACGGAGGAGCAGGAACGTGTCATCGGGCGCACCAAGCTCGACGACATCGAGTTCTCCGACGACGTCAAGCCGACCAATTCCCATGTCGCCCTGACCAATATCACCGACGACGACGGCGACGAGCTGCAGATCCTGCGCGTCAACATGCCGTTCGGCAATCTCGGCGAGGCCGAGTTCGGCACGTACTTCATCGGGTACGCCGCCACACCGGCGGTCACCGAGGAGATGTTGCGCAACATGTTCCTCGGCAAGCCGGAGGGCAACACCGACCGCATCCTCGACTTCTCCACCGCCGTCACGGGTGGGCTGTTCTTCTCCCCCACCATCGAGTTCCTCGACGACCTCCCGCCGGCGCCGGGCATCCGACCGGCCGACACCGAAGACACGAGCCCGTCCCCCGCCGCTGACGGATCACTCGGAATTGGCAGCCTCAGAAGGAGTTCCACACGATGAACAATCTCTATCGCGGTCTCGCCCCGATCACCGACGCCGCGTGGGCGTCCATCGAGGAGGAGGCGACCCGCACCTTCAAGCGGCACATCGCGGGACGCACCGTCGTCGACGTCTCGGGCCCGCACGGCACCGACTTCTCGGCGGTGGGGCTGGGGCGCACGACGACGATCGAGGCACCCGCCGCGGGTGTGCAGGCGCGTCAGCGTCGCGTTGCGCCACTCGTCGAGCTGCGGGTGCCGTTCACGCTCTCGCGCGAGGAGATCGACAACGTCGAGCGGGGCGCGCAGGACGCGGACTGGGACGCGGTGAAGGACGCCGCGAAGAAGATCGCGTTCGCCGAGGACCGCGCGATCTTCGAGGGCTATGCCGCTGCCGGCATCGAGGGCATCCGGGCGAGCTCGTCGAACCCGCCGCTGCGCCTGCCCGACGATGTGCGCGACGTCCCCGAGGTGATCAGCCAGGCCCTGTCGGAGCTGCGCCTGGCCGGTGTCGACGGGCCGTACTCGGTGCTGTTGAGTGCCGAGGCGTACACGTTGGTCAGCGAGACGTCCGATCACGGCTACCCGATCCGCGAGCACATCCGTCGACTGATCGACGGCGACATCATCTGGGCGCCGGCGATCGACGGCGCGTTCGTGCTCACCACCCGCGGCGGCGACTTCGACCTGCAGATCGGACAGGACCTGTCGATCGGCTACCTCTCGCACGACTCGGAGAGCGTCGAGCTGTACTTCCAGGAATCGCTGACGTTCCTCACCTACACGGCGGAGGCATCGGTCGCGCTGGGCCGCGGGTAGGCCGGACGGAGGAGTTCCTCACACCGCCGGGGCGAAGGGTTGACAGCAGGCCCGCAGCAAAGGTTAGCCTAATCTGCGTTACCGAACGGTGATGTACGAGCCCGCCACCCCGGGCGTGAGGAGCAACCTGCCGTGATCGACGATCTGATCGAGTTCGCATACGCCCGGGATATCGTGCGTGAGACGTTGCCCGCGGCCGACGGTTGCGACCACTACGTCCTGGCGTGCCCCGGTGACACGGCGATCCACGTGTGGGTCCGCCCCGACGGCCGCTTCTCGCGCGCCGTCGGCGAGCAGGGCGCGCTGACGATCGGTCAGGTCGCCGCCGCCTCGCGGCTGTCGTATGCCGGTCGGGCGGAGCGCTCGGCCGCCTGAGCCCCGTCGAACGAGAAAGTCCCCGCCCGGTGCGCTACCGGGCGGGGACTCTTCGGTTTCGGGCTGCGACTCACATGGTGGTCGAGGCTCCGCGCCACGTGACGGCGACGCCGCGCTCCTCGAGCCACGTCGACGGGTCGATCTTGGTGCCGTTCGCGCTCCACACCTCGAAGTGCAGGTGCGGGCCGGTGGACTGGCCACGGTTACCGACGGTGGCGATCTGCTGGCCCGCGACGACGCGCTGGCCGACACCGACCTGGTAGTCGTTGATGTGCCCGTAGACCGTGGTGGTGCCGTCGTCGTGCTTGACGCGGACCCAGAGACCGAAGCCGGAGGCCGGACCGGCGTCGACGACGACGCCGTCGGCTGCAGCGTGGACGGGCGTGCCGATCGGGGCGGCGATGTCGAGGCCGTTGTGGCGCTCACCCCATCGCGGACCGAAGTCGGACGTCAGAGTTCCGGAGACGGGCTTGACGGCACGCGGCGCGACGCCGGTGGAGCCGAGCGCGGCCCTTGCGGCATCGCCGATCGCGCGGACGGCGTCCTCGACCTGCGGGAGGCCGGCCGGGATCTGCACGGCCTCGACGGCGTCGATCATCTGCTGCGGCGTCGCCGCCGGGGGAAGCACGGGGAGCTGGATCTGCGAGAGGTCGGGCAGCGGCGGCAATTCCGGAAGCTGGATCCCGGCGGGCAGGAGCCCCTCGGGGAGCTGGAGCTGAGCCGGGGCCCCGACCGGCTCCGCGGCTGCGGATCCGGCTCCGAGCTGCGCGCCGGCGGTGAGGATTGCACCCGTGGCCGCGGCCACCGTCGCGGCCTTGACCCCGGCCCCGGGGCCTGAGGTCTCACCGCGGTGCCGACCCCGCGGGGCGGTCGGGTCGAGCTCGATGAGAACAGCGTCGGATGACATCCGGCGATGGCGTCCCACAGTCACTTACCTCGTCAATCGGATTCTTCGGCCGCACACTCCGGAGTGCACTCGATCTTGCTGCCGGGCCAAAGTAACAAATCCATATACGTCTTGGCCACCGTTACCTGATCTTTATTTCTCGAACCCGGCATCGGTGCTGCGAGGCGGTCGCGCTCGGGCTGCCGCATGGGCGTCAGCTGCCTGCGGTGGGGAGGGAGCGCACGTGCGCGACGCCTCGGCCCGCGCCGGGGGCGCGGCTCGACGGATGACCGCACGCGGGCCTCGCCGGGTATGCCCGGCGACGCGACCGATTCATCAGCACCGGCCTCCGGCCGCTACACTCCCTAACTGCGGAGCAGTGCCAACGCGCTACGCTGCGCCCCCGCCCTCGTAGCTCAGGGGATAGAGCACGGCTCTCCTAAAGCCGGTGTCGCAGGTTCGAATCCTGCCGAGGGCACCCCACTCACTCCTCCGAAGCTCCGGCAAGGATTCCGTCGGCGGTTCGGTCGTACTGACGAACCGTGGATCTGATCACCTCGGCGAATTTGTAGATGTCCACGACCGTCTCGATGTCATGCCGGGTCCCGACCTTGTTCCCAGCTTCGAAGGTCGTCACGAACTTCACTGATTTGCCGTTCAGATGCAGCCGAATGATCGGCTTACGGTTGTTGTCGTCCAAGAGAATCGCGCAGTACGACTTCGAGTCGCGATACACGACCCGATTGGGCGCCACGACCGCTACGGCGATCGCCCGAACGATATTGAAGCCTTCCAGCTCCTCGTCGGTCGTGACGATATCCGGGTCAGGACCATCCAGCGCCACGGCTTCGTCGTGAGTGATGACATCGACGACTTCAACGTGCGTGGTCGCGGGTTGCACGCCTCCGGATTCTTCGCCCAGTGCACTCTTGAGGCGGTCATTCACCTGGTCCGTGATGTACTGGCTCGCCGCTTTCGCCACGAGTCCGCGGAACTGGTCGACGACACGCTGGGTTGCCTTGCCGTCGTACACCCTCGCGACGAAGTACCGGATCCAGTCGTCCGTCGGTTCCTTGATTTCATTGGCAAGCGCTCGTTTGACCAGGCCGATGTACTTGAGCTCCTCGGCCGCGCTGATGACTGATTCGAGATCGAAGGACTCCTTCGACAACTTCTGGACCTCCGCTACGAGAGCGCGGTCGACGTCGAGGAGATCGAACACCAGGAACGGCTTCTCGTCCATGCGGTTCGGAGCATCACCGTCCGTATAGACCTGATACACCTGCCCGTTCGTCAGAATCGCGATACGGGCGGAGGTCACTGCGAAGTAGCGGAAGAGCTGAGAAGCGTGCTGAAGGCTGAGCGCCTCGCCGACCTTCTTGCACTCGATCAAGATTTGGACTTCGCCATCTTTCTTGATGGCATAGTCTATCTTCTCCCCTTTTTTGACGCCCACGTCGGCGACGAATTCCGGAACGACTTCCGAGGGGTCGAAGACGTCATACCCGAGCACTGACGAGATGAACGGCATGATGAGCGCGTTCTTCGTCGCCTCCTCGGTGAGGATCTCACTCTTCCGGTCACGAACCTTGCCGGCGAGTGTGTTGATCGCGTCGGCGAATTCCATTTCCCCAACCCCCCTGTTTGCCTGACACCCACTTTGAGCAGGAAGTACAGCACAACAAAAGCCGGAAAAGTACGTTATCGCCGAAAGCCCGCGCCCCGCGTGACACAGTTTGGGTCGGTCCGAGCCCTCGCCGCAGTTGGCGCGACGACTCTTGATCAAGAGTCGCGCAGGCCCTCGATCCCCACCACGGCCACCCCGCTGAACACCCGCGCGCCGCTCTGGTTCACGGTGACGACGGCGAGATCGGCAACTGCTGCGCGTTCGTCGTCTTCGCGCAGACCGGTGACTTCGGTGCGCGCGGTGAGGGTGTCGCCGGGCCACACCTGCGAGAGGATGCGGCCACCGAACGACAGCACGTTCGCATGGCCGACGCGGTCGGTGATCGCCCGTCCCGTCATGCCCATGGTGAGCATGCCGTGCGCGAAGACGCCGGGATACCCCCGGTCCCGCGCATAGACGTCGTCACTGTGCAGGGGATGGAAGTCGCCCGAGGCGCCGGCATACATGACGAGCTGTGCCCGCGAGAGGTCCTCGACCAGCCGGGTGGCCCACACGCTGCCCACCGCGAACCCGTCTGCACCAGAGGTCGATTCGCCTCCCCGGTGCAGCGTCGCCGCGACCGGAGCGGTCGGCAGCGACGGGAGTGTGGGCTTGCGCTCGACCATCGCCGACACCCAGCGCGCGGTGGCGACCGTGGCGCCGTCCGAGTCCCGGTAGTCGGTGAGGATCTCGGTGAACGTCATCGTGCCGGCACGACGGCCACTCTTCTCCCACGAGGCTCCCGGACGCGAGTCGGCGACCAGTCGGTCCCCCGCGCGGATCGGGCGGTGGAATGTGAAGTGTTGCTCGAGATGGAACCCGGACGGCTGCTCGCGCCCACGCGGCTGCGCCCCCAGCCACGGCACACCCGGCCGCGGGCGGCGGGCGTACTCCGGATCGAAGTGATCCGCGGCCATGAGGAACGTGGGTGGCGCGACGAGCGCGCCCGTTCCCGTGCGGTCGATCAGATCGACGTCCTCGAACGCAGACGCGGTGTCCCCGATCGCCCGCGCGAACTGCATGAGGTGGGCACCGTGAACGACGAACTCGTACATCCAGCGAACCTTTCAGACGGACAGAACGATCTTCCCGAAGAAGTCGGACGACTCCATGAGCCGGTGCGCCTCCGCGATCCGGTCGAGCGGAAACACTTCGTGGACAACGGGACCGACGGAACCCTGCGCCACCAGTCGAAACAGCTCGGTCAGCACCTGGCGAACCCGCTGCTCGTCCGGCCGACCCACGCCGAGAACCGACAAGCCGTGCTCGAACACCCGGCCGAGATGGAGTTCGGCAAGGTGACCCGCGGTCACACCGGTGGTCACGTACCGCCCGAAGGGCCGCAGCGAACGGATGGCGTCTGCGAACACCGGGGCGCCGACGTGGTCGAGCACCACGTGTACGCCGGCACCGGCCGTGAGGTCTCGGATCCGGGTGACGATGTCCTCGCGGTAGTGGTCGATCACGGCCACCGCACCGAGGTCCAGTGCCCGCGAGCGCTTCTCGGACCGGCCCACCGTCGTGATGACGCGACAGCCGGCCTCGCGGGCGATCTGGATGCCGAAGCTGCCCACCCCGCTTCCGCCGGCGAAGATCAACACGTCCTCGCCGGGGCGTATCGCCGCCCGATTGACCAGCGCGTCGTAGGCGCTGCGTCCGGCGGTGGGGACGGCGGCGGCCTCCTCGTACGAGCACCCCGGGGGCAGCGGCAACGTCCACACGGCCGGGACCACCGCCAGTTCGGCGTGGGTGCCCCGGCGGCCGATCGCCACCACGTCGGCGCCCGGCACGAGATCCGGGTACGTGCGCTGCGCCGCCTCCCCCACCGCCACGACCGTGCCGGCCACGTCCCGGCCCCCGATGTGCGGCGGGGTGACGCGCATCCCGTGTGAGCCCTCCCGCCAGTACACGTCGACCCGGTCGAGCGCCGCCGCCTTCACGCGGATCAGGACGTCGGTCGGCCCCGGGACCGGATCGGGCACCTCGCCCACGCACAGGACGTCCGGGCCACCCTGGCGGGTGTGGTACGCGGCGAGCATCGGCGGCTCCTCGACTCGGAGGCGACCGAGGGACACGGTCGCATTCCGCGAAACATCTCACACGCCGCGTTCGCAGCCCCCGTGAGTTCCACCCAACGGAATCGAGGGCCGGATGCGCCTGCGTCACCGCGGGATCGGCTCCGCAGCGACGTTGCGTTCACGGAGAGCTCAGCGTGTCCAGCACCACCGGGTCGATCGCCTCGGCACAGGCCGCGGCGACCAGGCGTTCGTGTACGGCCACGGCGTCCGCCTCGGTCGCGTGCCTACGGGATTCGAGGAGCTCGTGGTCGCGATCGAAGACGGCGGTCTCGAAGATCATCGGTACGTGGGACTCGCCCGCCAGGTCCATGCCCAGCCACACCGTCGCGACGTCGCGGATCCAGTCGAGGTCGCCCATGTCGAGCACCGTCACGCAGCGGACCCGGTCGTACCCCGGCGTCGCCAGGAGTCGCTGGGCGTCGGCCGCGGGAATCGGCCGCCCGCTCCGGTCGTACCACTGTCCGGATGCCGGGTTCACCATCGGTGCTACCCCCTCGGTCGGGTCACGCGGACGTTGTCCCACCGATCGTATGCACCGTCATGCCGCGTCGACACGGACATCGCCGACACCGGCCGCCACCGGCACCGCCGCGGGTACCCGTCGCGCCCGCGGGCGCATTCGAACCACCGAACCGGACGCGACTGCGAACAGTGCACCCGCGATCCCGGCCGACATCGTTCCCGTGACGGCGATCCCGAACATGAACAGCCCGGCTGCCAACATCCAGCAGATCACGCCGCCCGCGAGGGGACGACCGACCAGGCAGTCGACCCCATCCCATTCGTCCGTAACGGCCCGAACACTCACCACATCACCGATCCCTAGTCGCCCGTCCCGACCGGACGGTCGGACACCAAACCAACTTATCTGTGTCCGATGATATAGATTTATTGCAAGATCTTCAGAAGACTAGATGCATCTCGAACGAAAGGAAGCGGGCGCCTCCCCGGAGGCGCGGTGCTCACACCGAGGAGAACGATCGCCACGCCGCCTGGCGAGGCCGGACGAGAGAGACGAACGCCATGTCGCGCAACCACGAGTACTTCACCGACCTCTACACCGATGCCCTCATCGCTTTCGCAGCAGCGACGCACCTGCCCGCATGCGTAGATCTGATGGGGACCGGGTATGTGATTCGTGCCGACTTCGAGTTCGGTCGCTTCCTCGTCGCGTCCAACACGAACGGCGGACTCTCCGACACCCGCAGCGAAGACGAGCTGTGGACCGTCGGGGTGTACCAGCAGTCGGCGACGGGCGCGAAGCTCCTCGCGACCGAGGCCGACCACGGCCTCATGGGCGCGTACGGCCGCGCCGTCGAGCAACTCGAAACGGCCGGCTCGTGGGCGCCTGTCGAAGTCGACCTGGGCCGGCCCATTCCGCTCGTGGAGGGCGCCGCCTAGCCCATCGACGTCCGCGGGCATTCCGGTCCGACCGACCCCGAGAAGGGAGGTACCCCCCGTGACTTCAACTACCTCGAAACCTCTGTCCCGACCGCCGTCCTCGCACGGCGTGTACGGAATCTCCGTCACCGCCGAGCTGTCCGGCGTCGGGCCTCAGACCCTGCGCCTGTACGAACGGCGCGGGCTGATCGATCCCGGCCGCACCGACGGCGGCACCCGGCGTTACAGCCCGGACGACGTCGAACGTGTCAGGCGCATCGGGGAATTGGTCGATCTCGGCGTCAACCTCATCGGCGTGCGAGAAATCCTCGCACTCGAGGACGAACGCCGGGAACTGCTCGAGCAGCGCAAGCACCTGACCGAACTCCGCGGACGCCCCGGTGGCGGGGCCGACCACGATTCCTCTCAGCGGGACTCGTCGTGAACGTCGTCCGCGCGCTTGTCCTCACGCAGACCCCGCCAGCTCGGGTGCCGTAGCCGGCCGGCGTCGGTGCGGTCACGGAACCGCACCTCGCCGACCAGCTTCGGTGTCACCCAGACCGTCTCGCGTCCGCGCACGTCCGGGACCTCCCCCGCGAACGGGCTGGTCTTGCGCTCGAGGGGCGAGAGCAGTCCCGCCAGGCGGTCGAGGTCTCGTTCGCTGAAGCCCGTGCCGACCCGCCCGACGTAGCGGAGGCCGCCCGCGGCCGGCACTCCCAGCAGCAACGCACCGAGGCGCCCCTCGCGGGCGCCTCGGCCGCGGACCCAGCCCCCGATGACGGCCTCCTGCGTCAGCCAGTTCTTGGTCTTGATCCAGGCGGTCCCGCGTTTACCGGGGAGGTAGACGGAGTCGCGCCGCTTGGCGACGATGCCCTCGAGGTGCTGTCCCTGCTCGACGACGCTCTCCACCGGACCGCTGAGTCGGGGTGGGACCTCGAGGCCGTCGACCGCGGTGGCCAGCGCCTCGAGCACGCGCCGTCGATCGTCGTACTTCTTGCGCAGCAGCGACACCCCGTCCAGATGGAGGATGTCGAAGGCCCAGAATCGCGCCGCCTCCCCGGCCTGCAGCGCGGTGAAGTCGGTGTGGCCGGCGGCGTCCACGCTCACGACCTCGCCGTCGAGAACCACGCGATGCCCGGCGAGGGTGTGCACCAGCGACTGCAGCGCCGGGTAGCGGTCGGTGACGTCGTTGCCGGCACGACCCCTCAAGGTGAGGTCGCTTCCGTCGAACTCGACGAGAAGCCGGATACCGTCCCATTTCCCCTCGAACGCCCACTCGTCCGGGTCCAGGCCCTCGACACTGCCCGCGGTCGCGAGCATCGGCTGCAGGCCCCGCGGCAGGTCGCCGGTGCCACCGCCGGTGTCCTCGTTCTTCATCCGGTGCATCAGCCACTGGTCGCCCTTGGTCCGGATGAGCGCGAACTGCCCCTGCGCGCGCTCCCCGAACAGGCGCACGATCACCTCGTCGTCGCGCCATTTCACCGGCTCGTAGGTGCCGGCGTCCCAGATGCTCACCGTGCCGCCGCCGTACTCGCCCTTGGGGATAGACCCGGAGAAGCTCGCGTACTCGAGCGGGTGGTCCTCGGTGTGCACCGCCAGCCGATTCTCCTTCGACGACGTCGGGAGCCCGCGCGGCACCGCCCACGAGACCATGACACCGTCCCGTTCGAGGCGGAAGTCGTAGTGCAGGCGCCGGGCGTGGTGCTCCTGGATCACGAACGAGTTGCCTTCGCCGCCTTCGGCCGCGGTCCGCGGAATGGGTTCGGGTGTGCGCGCAGGGTCACGCTTGCGGCGGTATTCGCTGAGGGCGTCCATCCGGTCGTCGAGATCGACGAGAAGGTCTCCGTCGCGGCGGAACCGGTCGAGCACCTCGTCGAAGCGCAGGTGCCGTAGGTCCGGATCCTCGAGTTCCTCCCACGTGCGCGGTGCCGCGACCGTGGGTTCGGTGCGCCCGCGCAGGGAGTACGGCGCGATCGTGGTCTTGGCGGGATTGTTCTGACTCCAGTCCAGGAACACCTTTCCGGCGCGGACCGATTTCGCCATGGTCGCGGTCACCAGGTCGGGGTGAAGTTGCTCCAGACTCGAGGCCACCTTGCGGGCAACCGTCGACGCCCCACCGGGGGCGAGGGTGCGGTCGAGCGGCACGTAGACGTGAATTCCCTTGCTGCCACTGGTGACCGGGTAGGCGGTCCAGCCGAGGGTGGCCACGAGATCGCGCACCGCGAAGGCGACGCGCGCACAGTCGGGCAGCCCGACCCCCTCCCCGGGGTCCAGGTCGAACACCAGCCGCGTGGCGGGTCCGGGCTCACCGTTCACGAATTGCCATTGCGGCACATGCACTTCCAGCGCGGCCTGCTGCCCGATCCACACCAGAGCCGCGGTGGAATCGACGACGGGGTAGCGCACCGTGCGGTCCTTGTGGTGCACGGCGTGCGTGGTGATCCAGTCGGGCGCCGACGCAGCCAGGTTCTTCTCGAAGAACGCCGGCTCGTCGACCCCGTTGGGCCACCGTTTCCGAGTGGCCGGCCGGTCGACGACGTGCGGCAGCATAGCCGGGGCGATCGCGGTGTAGTAGTCGATCACCTCGCCCTTGGTGGTACCCGTGGCCGGGTAGAGCACCTTGTCGAGTCTGCTCACCGCAACCCGACGGCCGTCGATCGTCCGTGTCGACATGCGGGCACCTCCGCTCGAGTTCCCAGGCTGTACGCACATTGTGCGCTCCCGGTACCCGAACGTGCCCGGTTTGCGGCCTACCGCCGACCGGCCGCAGAAGTGTTCCTACTCCGAGGTGCCCTCGGAGTCGTCGAAGAACGACCATTCACCGTCGTGCTCGACTTCCATCCGCCAGCCCAGCTCCGAGTTGTCCGCCTTGTTGTCGACGAACCATGCGTGCGCCTCCTGCGCGCTGTCGAAATCGTCCGTCGCGACGACACTTCCATGAGGATCGAGAACTCTGTAGGTAGCCATGACTCGTTCCTACCCGATCGGCGTTCTCGTCGCAGAGAACGAGAGCAGCCGGGTGGGCCGCGGTGCGTGCCTCCCAGGCCAAGCCGCCGGGTCTGGGCGTACCTGAGCTCGGCGAGGGTTTCGTCCGCGTCGGTGGACATGGTTCCGAGCAGGCTGATGCCCCGTGCCTTCTTGCCGTGGCCAATTCACGACCCAGCTCGTCCGCCACTCTGACCAGTCGCCGGATCTGCTGGACCGAAGTCATCTTCTGCCCCTCCGTCCGCGGATGGTTGTCCTCGTTGCCGCAGCGGGTGCGTAGTCCCAATGTGATCGCCATCGCGTCGACAGGGAGCACAGACGGCAAGAGCGTCGCGGATGTCAGGCACGCGCCAGCCGGAACCCGCCGGACGAAGTTCATGATGTTGTACGGGTTGGGGCCGTCGAATCCTCCACCGATCGCCACCCACGTCAGGTTGAAGGGCGCGGTGCAGGCCCAGCGTAGGACATGTCGCCGTTCCGGCGATCCGGTTGGTGAAGGACTAGAGACGCCTTCGCCGAGTTCGCACGTGCCGCCACCCTGCGACAATCGACCGTTCCGATGACATTGCCCCAAGACCCTTCGATCCGGCAATGGAAAGAACTTGCGCCAGGCGTGGTTCGTCGACCGCCCTGTGACAAGTCGAGAAAAGACATGTGCCGCGCTCAAAACCAAAGGTTGAGCGCGGCACATGTAGAACACGATCCCCCCGGCGTCGTGAATGACTGCACCACTAGAGGTGGTGCCGCCCGCGTGCACGGAGTTAGGGAAGGAGTACCGAATTACGGTCCGATCGCGACCGAAAGGTCGCCGGTGGCAGTGGTGACCGCGTTGGCGGTACGGGCCGCCACCGCGGCGCCGAAGCCCGCGGCCAGGACAACCTGGCCGCCGGGCCCTACAGCGACACGCGCCGTTGCCGATCCTCCACTGCCGAGCGAAGGAGTCGCCCGCGTTGCGGGTTTCGTAGCGAAGGTCAAAGATCCGAGCCCGGTCGCCTCGGTGACGAGCTTGGCCGAGGGCTTGCACATCACGGCTGGGGTGGCGGTTCCGCCGAACGCGGCGTAAACGAACGCCGGAATGATCGGGACCCGCGCACCGTCGACCCGGCTGACCGGCGACCGCGGCAGTGCCACTACCGTCGTCGGTGGCGCCGCGACCGCGGTGAGCACCGTCGGTCGCGTGGGCACTGTGGCCACGATCGCCTGTGCTGGTGCTGACATAGCAGCCTCCAAATCGAAGAGGTGGATCAGCTCACGGCAAAGGTCGGGGTGATCAGCAGAGTGCCCTGCGCTCCCAGCGTGGTCGGGGCGATCGCAACCTTGTCGATGAACGTACCGCCGGTGGCGGCGCTCCACAGACCGGCGTGGGTGTAGGTGCCGGCGGGCAGGTTCACGGTGACCTGGCTGCCGGTGATCTGGCCGTTGGCCGGCGCGCCCCACGTGGTGGCCACGCGGGCATAGGCCGGCGAACCACCCGAGGCTTCCGCGAGGCCGGTGGGGCCCGGGTCGCCGGTGTGGACCGAAACGTACACTGTGGGCGCGGTATTGGCGTATGCCACGCACAGAGCGTTCTTGGTCGACGTAACAGCAATAGCCATGATGTTCTCCTTGAAGATTGTTTATGCAATGAGTTTCGCGGTTGTCGAGCGGCGAATGAGGTCAGTTGCGGATGACGGAGCCGACGTACCAGGCGTAGGTGGTGGCTGGGGTGGTCGTGTAGGTGACCAACATCGTGTAGCGCGAATTGGTGGGGATCGGATCGGATGTGGCCGCGGGAACGGTCCAGCTGGCCGCGGTCGGGGTGACCGTGGCGGGCCAGGTACCCAGCGATGCGCCGCCGGGCGCGGTGAGCACGATGGAAACGGTTGTTCCGGCTGGGAATACGGCCCCACCGGAGGGCTGAATGGTCTGCACGAAGCCGGCGCCGGTGGTGAGTTTGAGTGGTTCGATCTTTGGCTGGTAGCCGAGGTATCCGGGGTCGATCGGAGATGTCATGTGATTCCTTCGCTGTGTTCGACCTCGTCCATGAGTTCTTTGGACAGGTTCAGTTCCGGGATGCGGCCGTGCTGGGCCGCTTCGATTACGCCGCGCAGTACCGCGAGCGCCTCGCGGAAGAGGCCGGTGACACGGTCCAATTCCTGCATGGACGCGGCCTGCGCGGCCTCTACGCCGTCGAGCCGCAGGGAGACGACTCGCAGTTCTTCCGACACACGGGACAGGGTCGCCAAGGCGATGTCGTTGACCTGTTTGGCGGCGGATACTTCGTGTCGAATAGTCTGTGCTGGTTGAGCATTCCGGGCCCGCAGCCAGGAGTAGAAGCTGGTGGCGCCGGAGCCGCCCAGGAAGGTGGCGGCGCTGACCAGCGTGGTTTCGAGAACAGGCATCAGGTCCCTTCGAACCTGGGCACTGTCGGCAGGTGATGGCTTTGCGCCATTGTGGACTCCAGGAGGTTAGTAGGATCGCCAACGGGTGGGGGCTCGATCAAGTCGGCCCTGCGAAGGCCTCGGTGTTGAGTTGGGCACCGGCTAGGTACGGTTGATCAGGGCCCCGTCGAAATAGGTGTTGGAGCCGACGAGATTGTTATTGACAGTGGAGCTGTAGCCAGGAGCGACGACTGCCCCCGCGGGCAGGTAGACGACGAATGTGGCCTCGACGCTCGAGGCGTACCCGTAGTAGAGGGTCACGTATTCGGTGCTCTCGACCCGAAGCTGAACGGTCTTGGGCCCGGTGCGCAACTGCCGCCACGTCGCGCCGGAACTTGGGGCCCACCAGAGGTCGGCCGCGATCTCGGCGGTCAGCGCCTTGGCGTAGGACAGGCCGAGGCTCATCCGGTACCAACCTGAGACCGGCACCTGAACTTGCCCGGGCCCCAGGGCAGAGACCGTCACTGCCGAGCTGTGCCGAACGGTGTCGAAGGTACCTGCCGCGACGACACGGGAGCCCGCTGGCTGGGGCGCATTCGTGGAACTGATGCGGGCCAGCGCCCAGCCGACACCGGTGACCGGAGGGGACGCGAGGTCACTAGCCGTCAACGCGGCGACGGCAAAGGAGAAATACCCGAACAAGCCCGACCAATAGTACTGGCTGTCGAATCCGAAAGACCTGTTCCCCACCCCGACGGGTGAGCTCTCGACGCTGTCGATGTAAGCCAAGACAGGGACCCCGTTGAGCAGCACCTGGTAGCTCGCGCCGATCGCGCTCAGGGTCACGGTATCGCCGGTTCGGACGGTAACTGCCGCGGTGCCCCATCTGGTGTAGTTCAGCCCGGTTGTGCGGGTGCCTCGTCCGAGCCGCACTTCATTGGCAAGTACGTCGGCGAAGACGAAGGTGGCCAGGTCGGGCGCGGCACGAATGAAGAGCGAGGTACTGACTGTGCCGGCCTGATTCGCGCGGCCCATTACCGCGGAGACTGCTTGATCGTCGCTTCGCAGCACCATCTTCGACAGTGCGACGACGTTGCCGGTTCCCTTGTCACCTTGCTGGTTCAGCTGAACCTGACCGCCGACAATGGTCAGGTCCGCGACTTGACCAAATTTGTGGGTGGTGTAGCCGGAACCGAGCACCGTGCGCTCGAAGTCATCAGAAAACGTTGTACCACCGATTTGTTCGCCAGGCGACGGCGGCTTCAGTGCCTCGATCGTGGCTTTGTTGGCATCGGCAACCACCTGCGCACTGGCGGCGGTGGAGTTTGCCTCGGAGGAGCGGGTTTGCGCTGTTGTGGTGGCGGTTTGGGATGTGTCGGTGATCGCCTTCCAGTTGCCGCCGATGGTGGTCACGCCCGCGAACGAGCCGATGACGCCGGAGACCATCGACTCGCGGGCACCCTCCCAGGTCAGTTTCTGGAGGTTGCCGATGTTGTTCGAGGCCGCCGCGTCGCCGACGTACGCGCCGGCGGGGACGTATTTGTCAGGTGAGGTCACAGTCAGGCTCCATCAGTAGCTCAGCAATGCGCCATCGAAATAGGTTGCCGTGCCGACGAACCCATTCTTGCCACCGAGGTAGTAACCTGGCGCCACCACCGATCCCTGCTGCAGGAAGACCGTGAATGAGCTGCCGATGCTTTTGGACGCCGTGTCGTCGGCCGTGCGAGCACCGACCCTAGACAACGACCAGGATCCGCCGGGCGCAGGCGTGGTCCACAGTCCGACCCGCGCTCCGGTGGTAGACGAAGACAGGGCATACGCGGTCGTGATCGCGTACCAACCCGCCTTCTCTATCTGCACCTCGCCGCGTCCGAGATCGGGTACGGCGATGTTTTTGGCGGGGCCGACAGTATCAAAAGTGTCTGCTGCCAGGCGCGCTTCACCGGCCGGCTGAGCGACAGCGACGGAGCTGAGGCGGTACAGCGACCACCCGGTGCCGACGATCGACGGCGAAGAGAGATCTGCCGCGGTGAGTGCGTTGATCGCGAACGAGAAATATCCGAACAGTCCGTTCCAGTAGTACTGGCAGCCGAACCCGAAGGACCGGTTGTTCGCTCCGATCGGAGATTGGGGGGCGTCGGCGGTATCCCCATCCGTGTGACCGATGACGAGAACGCCGTTCACCAGAACCTTGTAGGTGCGGCCCACGGCTTCGATGGTGACGGTGTCGCCGGTATTGACCGCGGTCGATACCGGGGGTCTCCAGTTGTTGTACACGGTGGTGCCCCCACTGCGCGTGCCCCAACCGAGATGGATGCTGTCCCGATAGATGCGGGCGTAGACGAAAGTCGACAGATCCGCAGCGGAGCGGACGACGATCTGAGCAGCGGCGTTATAGGCCTCCTGCATCCGGCCAACTACCACGGATACACGTTGATCATCGGCGCCTGTCACGGTTTTCGACAGGGCGACAACATTGCCTGTGTTCTTGTCGCCGACGCGATTGAGTTGCACCTGGCCGTCGACGACCACCAGATCCGCCACCGGACCGGTCTTGAATGTGGTGTAATCCAGACCCAACTCAGTGCGGCTGAATGCGTCCGAAAACGCTGTACCGCCCGATGATTGGCCGGACCGAACGGCAACCAGCTCGGCCAAATCCACGGCGTTCTGGGCCGTGGTATTTTGCACGGCCTCAGCTGACGCCTGCGCCTGGGAGGCACCGGACTGCGCGTCGGTGGCAGCGTTCAACGCCAGCTTGGTCACCGAGTTCAGATTCGAGCCGATCGCTTCCACACCTGCGAACGACGCTGTGACCTTGGACAAGATCTCCGCCCGGGCCGAGTCCCAGGTGACCATCGGCAGGTTGCGAATCGAGCCGCCAGTATATGCGCCCGGCGGTACCCACCTGTCCGGGCTGGTCATCGCGGACCCCCCGTCGAAAGATGTTCCGCCGCCGGATGGTCGGAGTTTGAGACTCCGACCGCGTCGGTGAACGATTCCACTAGCTCGGCTGCCGCGTCCGCAGCGGCCTCCAGCACCGGCTCGTTCTTGACGATCCACACATTGACGGTGCGCAGCACTTCAAGCGCGGTGAGCAGTGCAACGCCCGCGCCGACCGCGGAAGCCGGCGCGTACTGCAGCAATGCCACCGCAACGGTGAGCACGCTGGCGATGCCGCCGATCAGCGACACCACCGCTTTCGCGTTGCGAGCGACGAACGCTCCAACGTTCTGAGCCATGAGCAACTCCTAGCAAGACAATTGCGCCGAAGGCGCGGAGAATGAATTGGAGGTGGCCCTGATCCGCGGCGACAACAGCCATCCCGAAACCGCTGCTCCTTCGGGTTTTCAATAACCCACAATCTATTTCGTTGATTGCGGGCCTGGACGTTGTCTGCGCCGATGCACTCCCACCTGTACCGTTCTAGCGGGCCAGCGACCGCGGAGGCGTTCGCGGTCGAGATTTTCTGCGCGGAGGTCGCCGTGGATCGTGCAACCGCCGCAGCTGAGTCCCAGCTGAGCTCCTGCAAGTTCCGGATCGAGCCGCCGGAATACGCACCCGGGGGGGATTTGATCCTGATCCGGGCTCGTCCTCAGCTGCCGTCCGGGAGATCCTCGGCAGAGCCGACTCTTGCGGTGTTCAGGTCGAGATCACGCGGGTCCACCAGGTGCTTGAGTTCACCGGATTCCCTGAGCTGCTCTACCAGGTGGGCCCTTTCGTCCGGCGTCAGCTCGGTGACATCCGGTGCCGAGCTCTCCGGCGGACGCGGCGCGCCCTTCTCCGCCCACTGGCCGGCGCCGTTGAGCCAATGCGAGAGACCGCGCGCGGGCGGGTGGTATTCCTTGGTCTGCTCGCTAGCGTAGTGGCGAAATCCAAGGTCCCACAGATGTTTCGACCACTGCCGCAGCACGTCGGGATGCACGAGAAGTGGTGAGTTCTGTGGGCCGGGCAGGCCGACCAGCGCCCACACGAAGGCCTCGCTGGGATCGTCGGGGTTGCACTGCTCGAGGGAAGGAATGGACATGTTCTCTCCGGAGGGTTTCGATAGGGATTCGGCGGGCGGAACTACATCTGGACGGCCAGCGCGTGGATGTCGTCGACAATGTCTGCGACCACGCGCATGGACTTGGCGAAGGGCATGTCATGGTCACGCTCCGAGCCGACGGTGACCTGCCAGGCCGGGCTCGCGGTCCGCGACCAAGCCAGTTCGAGTTCGGTGACCTGGTCGACGTACACCGTGCCTTCGGGCATGCCCTTGACGGTGGAACCGACACGGTCGCCGAGGAAGAAGTGTCCCTGCCCTTGGTCGCCGATCAGATACGGCTCGCCGTTGGCGACGATGAACTTGTGGGTGAAGTGCTGGCGGGTCTTCCACATACCCTGACTCAGGGTCAGCAACGAGCCGAGGGTGTAGGCGCGGTCGGCACTGTTTTCGAAGTGCTCCCAGTAGTGCGACCAGCCCGCCTCACTGACGCGCTGTCCCGATTGGTGTTTCTGCCAGGCCATCAGCGTGTCCGACAACAGTGACGTCGCGATCGTGTTGGCCACCGCCGTGGCGGCGTTCACCACACCACCGGCGATGGATCCACCGAACGGAATCTCGCCGAGGGCGCCGGCGACCAGCATGCCGACCACCTGGATCGCCGAGGAGATCGCCTCGTTCACACCGGGCATCGAGTGACCGCCGGTGAGAACCTGCACCGCCGACGAGGGATTGACGATGAACTGTGAGGTCTGGATGCCCGTGTTATCGTTCTGCCGGTAGACGACCCACGGATGCGACGGGAGCGTGCCCATCCAACCCCGACTGTCCGGGTTCCTGTACAGCTCGGGCACATTCGGATCCTGAAGCGTATCCGGAATGTAGTCGAGATTGCTGCTGTCGAGCACCTGCTTGGTGCGCTTGAGCCCCTGCACCAGGTTGCCGCCGGTGCTGGTACCGGTCCAGAAGCCGGACTTGTCGACGATGTCGACAACCAGGCAGCCGTGCCGGACCTTCGCACCCTTCCACGGTGGCGGATCACCCTGCAACCAGCGCCGCGTGACGACCGCCAGCTGCGCCGATTCCAGGGCGCCCGACGAGGCTTCGTGGAAGTTCTGGAAGCGAGAGCTGAAGATCGTCCACATCGACGTATCAGACAGGAAATTACCAGGTTTCACCACGACTCCCCAAGTGGACTGGTCAAAGCTGCCCCACTGAGTGGGGTCCATCGGATCGTCGGGCAACGTCCACAGCCCGCCTTGCAGGCGGAGCAGATTCAGATGCAACGCGGTTTTGAGCACCCAGACGCTGGGCCCCGCGAGCAGGAACTGCCGCGGGAACTGAACCGTTTCCGGCAGAAACGGATTCGACCAGCAGTAGATGTGCTTGAGGTCCTGATAGGAGTGCATGAACAGCAACTCGACGGTGGTGACACCGTGGCCGTCGGTCTTGATGACAGCCTTCTCCAGCCGCCCGTCCCAGCGCGCGCCATCCTTGTCGACGGTGATGTGTACGTTCTTCTTGGTGCGGCCATTGATATCGACCGCCCACTTCGCCAAGTAGTAGTCGTAGGGCAGCACGAGCAGACCGGTGCCGGCCTGGTTCAGAATCCAGCGGAAATCAGCGCTGATCTCCGCGCCGCACACACCGCGCAGGTTCCAGTCGCCATCCCACAGGCGGATCAGAGGCCGCGAGAACCGCTGCTGCTTGCGAGCCGTCTTGGCCGATTGTGCATCCGCGTAGATCGCGGGGAGGTCCAGCACCGAAGTCACTGCAGCCCCCACGGGCGTGACCAGTTGCGCGGCTGCACCACCAGCACCGACGCGCCGGTCGGCGCACCACTCACCTTGACTGGTACTGCGGTGGCCGGCGTGTACGGGGGCACCGGATAGAGGAAGCTGACGCCGTTCATCAGCGCCCAGATCTGGGAGCCGTCCTTGGCGACGATCATCTCTTCCATCGGGTCGGTGTCGACCGTCAGATCCTTACCCTTGGTAGTCATCGGCAATTCGATCACCCGATCGCCGTGGCCTTCGACCGCACCCCACGAGAAGTCCGGCAGTGTCCACCTACCCGGCGCCGAACATACCCACTTGAGCCACATCGGCTGATCGGTCGGGTTGGCGATGGTGATCGTGCCGGACTGGCTCTTGACCTCGCCGGTGGTGTCGATCCCGGTGGTGTCGATCGTGGAGGTCCAGGATCCGGTCACATCGGACTCGACCCACCACGGATTGCCCGCTGTACAGGTCATCACGACCTTGCCGATCGACTTCAGATGCGGATCTTTGTCCGGCTTGAAGTCCGGTTGCTCCGACATCCTCAGTTTCAGCGTTCGCGTGCCGAAGTCGGTCGTGATCGTCAACGTAGCGTCGCGGTCGTAGGCCCAGGCCTTCCGCCACGCGGAATCCACAGCCTCCCACGAACTACCCGCGGTCTGAAAGACGTTGACCGCGAATACGACATCGCGCTTGTTCGTCCGGTAACCACCGAACGAGGAACCGGCCTGAAACGCCGACTGATTCCAAATCGTCGTCACCGGCGCGTCGTACAACCCGGTCGGCGACGTGGCCAGCTCTACACCCTCACGACCACTCCCCTGACCGGCGATGGTCCATCGTGAACCATCGACTCCGGTCACCGTGATCATCGCAGCATTGGACGCCACAGATTCACCTCAATCCATATCATTGCCGCGGCAGCTAATGAGACAATTCCCATTGCGCCGACAGGATTTTCAATCGTCCGATGATGTCTTCGTTGCTCGACATCGAGATATTCACCGTCGCCGGTTGCCCACCGGGAGCCGGCTGGGCCGGACCGCTGCCGCCGCCGGATCCACCGCCCGCCGAACGCGCCGCCAGCATCTTTTGCAAGAAGGACGGATCGGCGTTCAACGCCTGCAGGAACGGGCGATTTGCCGCGGTCGATCGTGCATTCATCACGAACTCGCCGTCGGAAAGGTAGGCCGGAATCTTGTCGCCGATCGACGATCCCGGCCCCTTGATATCGCCGCCGGTGGCGTAAGCGGGCACATTTCCGCTCTGTCGCAGGAAGCTCTGCAGCCTGCTGCTCGCGTCGCTACTTCCGTTCATAGTCATATCGATTCGTTTGCCATCCTCTGCACGTCAGCTCACGAAGACCGACACGAACAGTCCAGTGCCGATGGCCTGTCCCGTGCCGTTCTGGTGCAGTCGCACGTCCAGCACATCGCCGAAGCGCAGTACCGGTTGCGCGGTGAGCGGAATGGTGACGGGGATTTCCGCGGCCAGATTCAGGCCAGCCGTCAGCGTGAGGCTCGCAAAGGTCTGCATCACAGCGCCATTGCGGAGCTGGCGTACAGAGATGGTGGCGTTGTTGGTCGCGGCGCCGGTGACAGTGGCAAACCCCGGCGGTGCGACCAGCTGGACATCGGTGACTGTGTCGCCGCTGTAGAAGGCCGGGGAGTAGACCCCAGCCAGGGTTGTGGTATCGGCTGCGCCGGCGGCTTGGGCCGGCAGCGTTGCGGAATAGATCATTCGTCCTCCCAGGTGGATCCGGTGAACTGGTCGATGAGGCCTTGCATCGACTCGTCTCGTTGTGCGTCGCGGACGATGTCCACTGCGGTGACCGGTCGTGGCATCGGCGTGATCCGGGGTGGATCGCCACCCGCTGCGGCGATTACCGCGGCCTGCACGCCCTGGAGTGCGTCGATGATCGACAGCAGTAGATAGCTGTCGATGGTGTATCCCTCCGGAGTCGGGCCGGCGGGGTCGGTCTCCACTTCGTACAGGTCGAGTTCGGCCTCGGCTTGTTCGGCGGCGAGCACCTGCTCGGCCAGCTCACGATCCATCGCCAGCGCCGAGCGGTATTGTGAACCGTGCGGCAGCCTGTCCTTGACGGACCAGATCGTGCGCCAATCACGGCTTCGAATAGTGTTGGGCCCGAAGCATTCCCGGATGTCGATGCCGCGCTCGAGCAAGTCGTAGTCGAGCGCGGCACCGAAACGTTCCCAGAACTCTACGAGCCCTGCGATCCCCCCGGCAGCTCCGAGGAGCCCTGGCCGAAGAGGTGGGCGTAAAGATCCTTCTGGAAGGCGAACCACTCGTCGAGCGGCCGATCGGCGAACAGTTTTTCGACGGCGTCGTACTGGTCGCCCAGCACGATGACCATCTGGTCGTCATCGCTGGAGGTCCGGCGCAAGGCCAGGACCTGGCTACGGGTGACCGGTGCGATCGCGATGTCGCCGGTCAGGCGGTAGGGCGCGCGTCGGCGCGGGGCGAGCTCTTGCTGCAGCTCGTAGAAACGACCGCCGACCTCGGCCTGGTCGGCCACTTCGGGCGTGGATGCCATAATGCAATATCTCCGGTTTGTGTCGTACTACTAGGACTTCGAGGCGCGGCCGCGGGCCGGCTTGTCGACGGCGTCGACCTCGGCCTTCTCGGCGTGGCCGAGCTTGAAGACCGCGGTGACGTACTCGGTCGCGTTGGAAACGATGTAGTCGTCGACGCCGTCGGTCATGGTGACGGGGTACTCGGTGGGGATGGCGGACACGGTGGACCCGCTTTCTTCTCCGGCAAGAATGGACAAGGAATGTGTGGGGCGCGCCATGACCGGAGACACATGACACGCCCCACGCCCAAGTCCGTGGACCTGGGAGATCGAGAAACCGTCAGGAGACAGTTGGTGCTTTACGCAGCGTTCGGGATGTTGGTCTGGGTCAGGATCTTCTTCCAGCCCGCGCCGCCGAAGCCATGGGCGATGGCGTAGCCGGCGGTGTCGTCCTTGAAGGCGACCATGGTCAGCTTCTGGGCGAGAACCTCGGTGGGGTTCCACTGCTCGCCGCCGTACTTGCTGACCGCGACCTTCGGCAGCACCTTGTAGACGTAGATCGGGTTGGCGTCGTTGCCGTCCTTGCCGATGATGATCGCCGAGTAGTAGGTGATCTCTTCCGAGGCCGGCTGGGGGAAGAACACTTCACCGGAAGCTGCATTGGCCTTGATCGCCGACAGCGCGGTGCCAGTAGCCAGGTTCAGCGTCAGCGCGGTCGTCTGCTGCGGCTGGAACTCGATGGTGGTGATATCGCTGGTGACGTCGTTGCGCACCGGCTGCAGTTCACCGTAGGACTCGATCGGCGCGGCGGTGATGCCACGAGCGAAGGCGACGCCAGTCTTCTTGTCGATCAGGCCGACGGGCTGGTAGGCCGGCGGCAGCGTCTGCAGGGCGCCGGAGGCGTCGGTCAGCGCGGACGGCGCCGGGGTGTAGTGCGGCGCGATGAAAACGGCCGCGTCGAGCGGCTTGAGCAGCAGGGACCGCTGCGCATTCTTCAGCGCGGTGAGGTTGGTGGCAGGCATGTGTCTCCAATCGAGCGCCCGCGGATGCAGGCATGGTTAACGGAATCGGCACCGAGTGGCGCCGGTGAAAGCCCCGTCGAGGACGGGATTCACCCACCGCCTACTGGCGGCGAGCTTCGATCGAGAACGCGACCTCGACCATCTGGTTGAGCGGGTCGAGGTCCGGCACCTCGGTGAGACCGCGGCCACGACGCAGGATCGGCGGATGGAACTTCGGTTCCTCGGCCGCGATCTCCTCGGTGTAATCGACCAGCACACCGTTGACCCGGTTGGCCGGGGCATCGAGCATCGCTGTTCGGATCCGCACCGAAAGCTGCTGCGCCTGAGCGCGAGTGGTGCCGAAGGCCACCACACTGACTCTCGCCTTGTAGGTGATCGCGTTGATGTCGAGCGTTCCCCCGGTGGTCCGCACCCAGATCAAGGGCAGCGTGGACTGCAGGTCCGCCGAGGTGGCGGGCAAGGTGGTGACGGTGGTCGCGGTCGGGGTGAACAGGTCGACCATGAACTGCTCGAAGTCGGGGAACTCCCCCGGTGCGGGATAGGTCGGCATTACGCTGCTTCCGGTGCCAGGCCGACTATCACCTCGGCGCCGAGAGCGCCCTCAGGCGCACCCTCGGGGGTCTCCGGCGGCGGAATGGCCGCGGCCACTGTCATCGCGACGCCCTGGGCGAGGTCGGACAGCACATTGACATCAGCCTTCAACATCGCGAGTCGCGCGACCACGGCCTGCACTTCGGTCTGGATACGTTCAGCGAGTCCGCTAGGATCATCGGAACTGGGCACGAGATTCTCCAAGTGTTGGGTTCACGGGTAGTCCGTGGAAACGAATGGTTCGGATTCGGTCCGGAGGCATCGACTGCGCTACTGGACCCAGCGGGGTTCCACAAACCCCGTTCTGACACCTCGGGTTACAGACCGATCAGCGGCAGAAGCAGCGGAAGCAAGCTGACAGTGTCGAGGACATCGACGCCGGTACTGAGCATTTCTCATCACCCCCTTTCGCTCTTGCGAGCGGGAGTACTTCAGCGCACGTGGCTCAGATAGGTTGCGATCCGTTCGCGCAACGGGTCGTTGGTGAAAGCCGCGACGTCGGGGGCGGTCTTGATCACGTTGATGGTGGTACTCCGGTCTATCTCCGGGCTAATATGCCCTACGGGCGCACGAAATTGGGGCTGCACCAGCTTCGGGGCGTCCTGGCGGAGGTTCTGTGACGCGGAGGACAGGGTCTGCACCACGGTGCTGACCGTGCTGGTCAACGCGGTGGTCGCGCCCGCGGCGGCGGCTGCGGCCGGGCCTGTGACGGCACCGACCATAGCCGTGATGGCGGCTTCGCCACCTGCGGAGACGATTTCGTCCCGCGTGCCCTTGTAGATGTTGTACCAGTTGTGCCACTGCAGGAACGGAAAGAGCGAGCCGACCGGAGCCGTGGAGAGGAAGCCGCCGGCGTCGGTGGGACCATGCTCGTCCTCCACTTCGCCACCGGAAGCGTAGGCCTTCACGTTGACCATCGCCTTGGTCGGGCCCTTCAGCGGACTGCTGGCGACCGACGCCCACTGCAGGAAGGGAAGCAGGCGTCCCGACCGTGAGACCGACAGTGCACCATCATCATAGCCGGTGCGGCGGCCTTCCCATTCGCCGTCGGCGAAACGCACGAACTGTGCGTCATCTCGTACATCTTCGAAAGACATTGTCGACCATCCATTTGGTTCCAGGCGGTGACCGCGGGTCGGTGCGCATTGAGCAGCGCGGCGAGCCGGTCGCAGTAACCGTCAGTTCGGTATATGAGGCTGCGGGCGAGACGGATACGGTCGGCCGGTGAGCTTTCCACCCGCCCAGGACGGCGAAGCTGAAAGCCGACACGGTGTCGGCAAGCATGCGAAGCGACGAATCGGCAGGGCAGCAGGTGATTCCATCGGAATGGCGGGCTACTTGCATCCGAGGATCTCCGCACGGTTCGGGGGTAGCACGGATCTCCGCGACCAGCGCCCGAACGCCCATCGCGAGCGACTACCCCTCGGAGCAACCGGCAACGAGGTTCTGCGGGTTGGCGGGACCGACACTGGCCGGGACCGATCAGGTACTAGCTGCAGTCGAGCCGGCGCGTGGCGCACGAGAGCATATTCACCGGTGCACCTCGCACGCTCTCCGGTGCCGCGACACGTCAGAACAGTGATCACGTCGTCGACCTTTCTGTATTGCGGAACTCTCTGTGCGGAGATCCATTCGGCAAGTTGGAGAAGTCCCGCCCCCGGAGTCGAGGGGAATGCTCCGGGGGCGGGACTATGACGCCCCTGCGCTGCGACGACGTCTGCGACCGCGGATCACCCGCGGGAGACGGGCGCACAAGGGGCGGGCATGTGGGACGCTCTTAACCCGCTTTTCAACCAGATAGTTGTTCGGGGGCGAACCACATGGGCTGGGAGTGACGGACTATCAGCAATGTCGAGATTGTTGTATTCGAGAGGTGAGAAACGTTGGAAGGAATTCCGATTCGTTCCTGGCCTGTGGCTCAAGCCTACGACGGGGTGTGTGACAACTCACCGAAAAGCGACCAACAGTGCAGGTAAATAGTGGTTTTCAGACATCCTGCCGTTGCCGAGGCTTCATTCCGCGGATTGTCGCCGAGACCCGCCACGAACACGACTCGGATTGGGCGCCGATCGAGTCCGCTGCAGGCAAGCTAGCCTCGCGCTTCACGCTGACTGAGCGGAAGTCCGTGCCACAAACGAAGAATGGTGCCCTGAACACGGATAATTCGACTTGCGACAGTTGAATCAACACCAGTTCGAGGAGCACCATTCAGGTGAGCAAGCCTACCCGCGCCTACCCCCACAGGTCCGCAGACGCCACCGGACCCGGTGTCGTGTCGCACGCCGGCACAGCACAGTCCCTGCCGCTGCGCACCGCCGAGAAAACCTGCTTGACCACCGCTCTGTCGACCAGGTTGGCACCGTGGCGCAAGCCGCTGGCCAGCCACGATCCCGGCAAGATCGTGTTTGACCTCGCGGTGACCCTCGCACTCGGTGTCGACTGCCTCGCCGATATCACCCAACTGCGCAAACCACCCGGAGGTCTTCGGCCGGGTCGCCTCCGACCCGACCGTCTCACGCCTGGTCACCGCACTGGCCGCCGACGCCCCGAAAGCACTCGCAGTGATCAACAACCGCACGCCGCACCGCTCGGGCCCACGCCTGGGCGGCGGACGGCGAACACGCCCCCGACCGCCGCACCGGCTCCAACACCGCCGCCGACCCTCCCCCAAGCACTCCGTGCAGGGCGGTACCCCCATCGCTGTCGTCAAGGACGCGTTGGCGCAGCTGCCGTCCGATCCCGGTTACCGGGTCGGCCGCAAGGTCAAGATCCGCACCCACGTCCTGATCGAGTACCTGACCAAACGCGACCTGGGGTACTCGAACGGGTTCTCACTCACCGACACGATGGCCGCCAAGATCGCGATGATCCCGAAGGAGGTGTGGACCCCGGCCTACGACGCCGACGGGAAGGTCCGCGACGGCGCCTGGGTCGCCGAATTGACCGGCCTACTGGATCTTTCGGGCTGGCCGACCGGGATGTGGGTGATCGTCCGGAAGGAACCACCGCACCCCGGTGCGCAGTTGCGATTCACCGACACCGACGGGCTGAGACTCACCGGGTTCGTCACCAACACCACTCGCGGCCAGCTGCCGGATCTCGAACTACGGCGCCGGAGGCGAGCGCGCTACGAGGACTGCATCCGGACCACGAAAGACACCGGACTGCGGAGCCTTCCGCTGCACGGGTTTGACCAGAATCGGATCTGGCTGGCGGCCGTGCCGTTGGCGTGCGAGCTGACTGCGTGGACGCAGATGCTCGCCTTCAACACTGATCCGGCACGCCGCTGGGAACCCAAACGCCTGCGGTTGCGTCTGCTCTCGATCACCGGCCGTATCGCCCGGCATGCCCGCCGCAGTCACTCGAAACTGTCCGCGCATGCACCGCACGTGGACCTGCTGACCGCCGGACTCGGGCGCCTCGCTGCGCTACCGGTTCCGACCTGACCTGCGTCAACCTGCTCGACCGAGACGAAAGGCAAGCCACATTCGGGGCCGTGGACCCCGACGTCACCCGACCGCGTCGGGTACTCGCTCACGGACGAACACGTTTCCTCGATCTAGACACCCAGTACGAAGCCACTCAGGCCAGCACGCGGGACTCACGAAAGATCGAGGCTGGTGCGAGCTGCGCAAGCTATCGATTTTCAGGAATGACAGCGAGTCGGGCCGGCTGCAGCCTCAACCGACCTCACATCTACTCGTCTTCGGCGCTCTGCTCGATTTCGTCGCGCCATTGCTGGTACGCAGGACTGACCAGATACACCCAGACCGATGAGACGCCGATCTTGGCCCTCACCACCAGGCCCGGAAGGTCCCAGCGCAGGCCGCGGGTCGGTTCGATCCACCAATCCGTGGGCCGCTGCCCGAGCAGTTCGAACATCCGCTGCACGAGTGCATTGAAAACTTCATCCAGCTCCGGCTCCAAGTCGCTCCGACCGAGAACGACATCACTGGCACGGAAGGCGATCTGGTTGATCGCTCGCGACAAGTCGGTTGTCGATATGTCCGCGACGCCCACCATCACATCGGGGCGATTGACTTCGAGATTGGTCACGGCTGCTGGAAACTGCTCATCGAGGCCGCTGACCTGCCAGCCGACCTGACCGCAGAACGGCGGCAGGTCATGGACGGTCCACGTCCAGTCGAACTCAGCGGCCGCGCGCACCGCCTGGGCAGCGCGTTCGATATCTGCTCGCATCTTCTACAGCTCTCTCTCGTAGTCAGAGTTGGTGATTCGGTAGTGGCCGTCACGGCGGTCGTAGCCTCCCACATCACGACGGGGCCAAGTATTCACAGGTAAGTCATGCCGCGGAGTCGTTCGTCATCCGAGACGATCTGTCCGGGCGGCGGCGTGTGCTGCACGACGTTGACTGTCAATGATTCGTTTGCCGGTGTTCGAGGGGGCCGGAACCCGGGTAGCAGGGCAGGCACCGCAGGTACTGGAACAGCGAGTTGCCCGATCGCGGCGACATCGTGCAACCCTGCCTGGATCAGGCCACCGAGCCAGCCACCGGCCTGACCGAGCACACCGACCGGGAAGTTCCCCGCCCCCACGAAGGGGTTAGCCCGCGATAACGGCAGTGC
This sequence comes from Rhodococcus sp. SGAir0479, assembly GCF_005484805.1. Taxonomy (NCBI): domain Bacteria; kingdom Bacillati; phylum Actinomycetota; class Actinomycetes; order Mycobacteriales; family Nocardiaceae; genus Rhodococcus; species Rhodococcus sp. SGAir0479. The sequence continues at coordinate 279,498 of NZ_CP039432.1, read as the reverse complement.
GACCCCGCGCAGTCTAGGGCCAGGTCCATTACCGGTAGTTTGGCCGATAACCGTCTCGGCGGGGATACCTTCCGGTGTCGGGATCTGCTCGGAACCATAAACGATAATGTTCCCTTTGGTGTCGACCTTGATCAGCCGATAACCCACCCTGGAAGGGTCTTCGTTCTCAATGGCTGTCCACACCTCGTGATCGATAAGCCACTGCTTGAACTCGGGATCGTTTTCAGCGTCCTCCTTGAGTTTATGCCAGAGATACGGGTCGGTCATCTGCTGGGCACGGATGTCAGTGTCGATACCGGGTCCGGCGGAGACGGTCGCCTCGCCTGGCCGCGGGGGGCCTGGGTTACCGCCTTTTGCTTCGATCACCATGACTTCACCGTTCTTGACGGCGACGATGTCGTGCGTGCCCGAGCCTCTGGGTCGGGCGTTCACTGTCCACCCGTCGGTTTTGAGCATCGCGATCGCCCCGGCTTCGCCGAGCAGTTCCTTGGCGCCATCAACCACCGCCTTGGAAGCCCACCATTCGTTGATTGCGTTATCCAGCAAGAGCTTCGGAGCGCCGAGATCAGCCAGCCTTTCCAGCTCCTCCTCGCTCGTTTCCAAGCTGGGGCTGGTGAGTTTGGCAATGTCCGCGCCGAACGGGTTCCCGAGCTGCTCGATCACGCCGCGAAATGTCTGCTGGTAGAGCAGTGTGCCTTGGAGGACGGCAAGAGCTGCCATGATCGGTGGCCGGTGCTCTTCATCGACGTCATCAAGACCCGATTCCAAGAGTTTGTATAGAACAGCCTGAAGGTTGAGTTCGGTCTTTGTGGTCGGATTCTTCGCGAAGGTGCCGGGCTTCATACCTGCTGGGTTTCCCTTAGCCCACACCAGTGAATTGCCCCGCCAGTATGTTCCTTCTACCGGAACCCACTTCTGTCCGTCCACCGCGCTAGGGAAAAGGATCTGGGTAGAAACCGTGCCCGGGTCATCAGCCGGGCTCGATCGACTGGGTTCCGTGGGTTGCGTGACCAACGGAGAGCGGGGAGCGGTCGGCGAAATGTCGACAGGTGCCACCACGGTGGGTCGCGGTTCGAGCAAAGGGGGAGGTTGAACGCCCTCGTCGCCGTTGACCCTGGGCGGAATCCACGGCTGCGGCTGTCCAATCTCTGGAAGCGAGTTCGGGTCGACAGGCTTGACGCCATCGTCCTGGGGTTCGCCGTGCGGGCTGCCCGGGAACACCCCGGACTTCCACATGACATAAGTAAGTCCGACCCCGACGAATACACCGATGGCCGCGGTCACCGCCGCGCCAGGCCCCGTGGGGGCTCCCGCCGCAGCACCTGCCGCAGCCCCGGACGCCGCGCTTTCGGCGAGGGCTGCCCCCAGCGTCGTTCCGGTACCGACCGCCCCGCCTATGAGGCCGGCCAGACCCGCGGACGGGTCCACCGTCGACGCCGATCCACCCTCACCAATCGCGTTGCCAGAGCTGTCGATCGTGAACAGGTACTCGCCGGCAGAGTTCAGTAATGCCCATCGTGGGGCGCCGTTGTCATCAGCCAGACGTAGCCGGAGCGCGGGATCACCCTCGCCCTTCGCCAACAGCGGCGTGCCGTTGGAGCCATAGTTGATGTCGACCGACGAACCATCGGCAAGCGGAACCTGTTGAGTCCTGCCCCAATAGGTCGGCTCCTGTCCGGGAACCACCACATTCCAGTCGGTGGTGGGCACGCCATCCGGGCCGATCGTTGTCTCACCCTCGAATTTCGTTCCGGGAGGCGTCATTTCAAGTACCAGTTGACCCAATACGCCCACGCCCGGTGGGGGTGGATTCAGTCCTCCGCTGCCCGGTTTGTCGGCGTTCACGCTTGGAGGGAGCAACAACGACTCAAGGTCTTTGGGCACGGTGGTCTTTGGGAGGTCCTCGACGGAATAGGTCGATCTTCCTAGTACCAACGGTGCTGCTGCCGGATTGCTGGGATAAGTAGTGATGCCCAGTTCTCCGGTCGGGTCGTAAGGATTCACCGCCATTGGAGGCTGAGGCTCGGGAAGCGGCTCCCCGTCGGGCCCTACGCCAATCATGTCGAAGGGACTGACGTTCGTGGACTCGACAGGGCTGGCTGGATTTCCGGGAAAAGTGGTGATGCCCAGTTCCCCGGTCGGGTCGTAAGGATTCACCGCCATTGGAGGCTGAGGCTCGGGAAGCGGCTCCCCGTCGGGCCCTACGCCAATCATGTCGAAGGGACTGACGTTCGTGGACTCGCCGGTCTCGCCGGACTCGTGCGCCTTCGTGCGCTTAGTTGGTGGGGGACCTTTGTGGCCTTCGGTTGCCATGGGTGTACCTCGGTGTTTCGTGAAAGAGGCCGCACCCCAGGGTGGGGAGCGGCCGAAAAGGGGGCGGAAAGGAAAGCGCGGTACCCGATCGAAGGGGTATCTACCGGTGCGGAATCGATGGGACGTCGGTCATATGGGCCACGGTGCACTCAAGGGGTGAAAGGTTGGCAGCCAGGGCCACTTCGCCCAAATTCGCCAGGGTCCGCAACGAAGAGTGGACACGAAGGGGCCAAAGCAGCCTGCGCCGGAAACGCTGCCTGGGTGAGATAATTCATGGCCAGTCTCAGCGTTCTCGAACCTCGATCGGCCACCACGGACCACCTCACACCGAGGGCATCAGCCTATCGGGTGTTTTGCGACAGTCCGACGAATGTCGACCACCAGTGCAGGTAGAGAACGATTTTGGTGAAAGTGCTGCGGCAGGCAGCGTGGCCTGTCTGCGTGCAGCGGGCGCCCCGGGGTTGGTTGACTTCCGACTGGTGAGGATGTGTCGTAGCCCAGAAGGATCGCGAAAGACCCAACGCGGCAGTCGATATCCATGCCACGATCCGGCGTTCGGGTGCCGGTTCGTCGCGGACGAACTGCCCCATCACGACATCGCCGCCGGCGAAAACCGCGTCCATCGGCTGTGCTCCCTGTAGCGGAGTTAGTCCACGTTCGCCAAGAAACCCGGCCGAGACCGCAGGACGGAACCTCCGGTCTACGGCGACCCAATCACCCGCGACTTCGCTACGCCGTATCCGAATATGTTGTGGCTGAATAGCATTCAGCGCGAGTCGCACCGCTGAAGGCAAGCTCTGCCTGTACGCGATCAAGGATTGCTACTCCAGCAAGATCGTCGGCCACTCGGTGGCCGCACGCATGCCCTCTGACCTCGCCCAGTGCACGTCGGTCGCGTTCACCGGGCGGCACGTCGAGGCCGCATCGACACCTCGGTCGGGACCACCGGGCGCAGCTACAACAATGCACTCACGGGGACGATCAACGGCCTCTACAAGACCGAACTGTTCAAAGCCTGGGGCCTGTGGCGGACCGTTGCCCAGGTCGAAATCGCGACCTTCGAATGGGTCGACTGGTTCAACCACCGCAGGCTGTACGAGTACTGCGGCGACCTGCCGCCAGTTGAATTCGAGGCCCTCCACTACCGGTATCACCGAACTCCGAAGTGAGGGCGGTCATGCGGCGGAGCTTCCACTACGATCGAACCGGAGCGGGAGCGCGTAAGGGTTAGAGAGCGGGCGGGATGAAGCGGCTTTCGAACTTGTCCAACCGACCGATGACATCAGCGAGGGCGTCGACCAGGGTGTGGCCGCCGAGCTGCGGCCAGCCGGCGTACTGGCCCAGGTCACGTTGGTCCAGGCCGCACAGCTGTTCGCGGATGTCCTTGACATCGCTGCTGATCGGGCCGCAGAACTTGGTGATGAAGTCCTGGAGCTGGGTGACTTCTGAAGCGCTCATCGGCGCGTCCTTTCTCTCGAGGAAGGCCGCTACGTCGCGGCGGAATTCGTCCATGTCAATGCCGGCGGGGTCGATCTTTCCCTCTCGGCTGTACTCCCGGTGGGCTACGCAGTCATCAGCGGTGCGGCCGATGCGGCCCAGAATGGCGGCGCAGCCTCGTTTGTAAGCGTCGAGCTGCACTGTGGTCCAGTCGGTTCCGTCGCCGCGGGATACGGCTTCGATGCCGATCACGTGGTAGTTGGCGTTGTCGGTGGGCCAGCCAGGCCAGGAGCCGCGACCGGCGTGCCAGCAGACGCCCGCGGCGATGATGCGGAAGGTGCCGTCGCGTTCCAGCACCAGCTGGGCGAGCGGGCCGTCCAGGTCGGGGCGGCCGTACTGGACGATGCGCCAGTCCTGGGTGCCGCCGCCGGCGGTGTGGTGGCACAGCACGCCGCGCAGGTCGCGGAAGTCGCCGTGGCCCCGGTCGCGCCAACCTTCGTGCTCGATCACCCGCAGGCCGGCCGCGCGCAGCGCGTCGGCCAGCCAGATCGGGTCTCCGGTCCAAGACATCGGGTATTTCCTTCGCTGTATGCATTCGTTGGTTGGGACATTCGGTGCTCCGCAAGCACTGAAGGTGCGGAAGAGGGCGTGACTCGGCGGGCCAGCGAGGAAAGTGGCACCGACCCGGTGGAGGGGCCAAGGAAGCGAATGATGTTGGCAGAGAGGGCCCAAACATCCGATGACTGCAATGACATCGAAATACGTCGCTATGCAGCAGATCTGCATCTACACCATCCGACGACCCGAGCCTATCAGCGGGTCCGTGACGGATCCGGGGAAACTGTCCAACACCCCAGGTAAATAGCCATCACCGGCTCCAGTCATGGGTGTGTTTTTCCTTCAGTGAGGGTGGGCCATCACGCAGTGGTCAACGAGTTACCTACCAAAGTGACTCATTTCGAGGATCTACGCTCTCCCGAGATGAAATCCGCACTCACCGGGGCCATTCATTTTCAGAGTGCGGGAACCGCCGTCACACCCGTCCCGATCGCAGGGGCGGCCGTACCCGTCAAAATCTGCGGCCCGACTGCTGGGCAACTCAGCCCGTGCTCGCGCCGCAGGAATGAGCGGTAAACTCGCAACAATGACATACGAGTTGGACCCGCAGACACCCGACGAGTTCGATGGTGACATCACCTCGACCTCGGATTCGGGCCCGTCAGACACAGCCGACTACCACGGGCGATCAAACGGAACACTCCCAAGGGTCGGCGATTTGTCCGATTTGGACGAGGAGGACAAGCGCCTGTACGACGAGTTTCTGGCCGCTCTGAGGTAACTGCGACAACGTACGCACGAAACCAGCAACCCATGAGGTCTTCTCCGTAGTTCCAGTTTCGAACGAGGTGTCAGCAACAATGGCCAGGCGCAGCGGCAACAAACGGTACGACGCGCGGGTCCAGGCGGCGACACTTGGCGTCACAATCGGCCATGTCGGCTTCGCAGCACCGATTGTCATTTGGCAACCGAAATTCAGGGCGATACTAGTCACCGCGGACCTGACCACAGTGGATCGTCGAGAAGCACTCGCCCACGCGCTCGCGCACGCGCAACTGGAGCACTCGGAGACAGTCCGAAAAGCACGTGCCGGCCGCGAATCTCGTCAGAGGGTGGAACTCCGCGTTTACGAGCTGGCGTGTCGCAACCTGATTCCTATCGCGCATCTCAGAGATGCGCTCGCGCGTTATACCAGCGTCGAGGACGTTGCCGGCTGGCTCCAGGTGAATCCCGATACGGTGCGCTATCGACTCCAGTACCTGTCGCACACGGAACGGCGAGTGTTGACCCCGGACATCGTGAATCGTCTCGACTGGTATGCAGACGCGAAGTACCCGCTGCCGGTCACCTGCATCTGGACCAACTCCGCGCCGCTACCGGCATACCGGAAGCTGCCCGAGGTCCTCAGAAGATTTCGGTAGTCCCAAATGCAGAAGTCCCTGAAATCTGTCACGATTCACGCTGATCGGCGATAGCTCCCCTGTGGCAGCGCACAAAGTTCAATCACATCGCCCAGGCGGTACACAGTGTCGTTTCCTACTACATGGCCAGTCAGCTTGCCTCGACGGGCCCACTGCCTGATCCGATCGGCGGAGATACGGTCACCGGCGCCGTCGGACAGCAGCCGCGCGAGTTGAGCCGCGGTACCCATGACTTCGTAGGCCTGGTCCAACATTTCGCGGCGGCGACGCCGCACGGCGACGACAGTCCCGCAGTCCTCGCATCGGACGAGGTCGGCATCGGGCCGGGCCGAGAGTCCCCGGCCGCACTCACAGTTGCCAACACCGACACGAGATTCCGGGCGGTCGATCGTGCGGTACCCCAACCGAGTAACCCTCGACAATGAGGCATCCAATCCGACGAACACATCCGAGTCATCGAAAATCGAGGGCAGGTGACGGATGAGAAACCGGCACTGCTCAATGGTGGTGACGGGAGCGCGCTGCGCGATGGCAGCCGAGACCTTCGCGGCATAAGTGGTCAGTACCCCCGCGATGTCTCGGCGCGCTTTCGCGGCACCGCTGTTGAACGGCAGGACCTGCTCAGCTCTCGGCGTGCGCACATACCCGAGCGAACCCGCAGAGGTAATGACGTCTGTGCGACTCAGAGTGATATCGAGCTCCACCAACAGCGTTGGGATGGATTCGAGGGCCGCCATGACAGCGGCGCGACGCTCGGAGGCAAGATGTTCGGTGGACATATGACCTTCCTGACTAGGCGGACAGATCCAGCCCCGCCGCGGGTTCCTGCGGGTTGTATCGGACATACACGACTCCTGCGCGCACCTCTGACTCGAAGCCCGGACCGAACGCGGCCGCCATTCCTGTGCGGAGACGATGTTTGGTGGAGTGCGGGTATCGCGTCGGCCACGGATACAAAGCCCACCGTCCAGGACGACTGCGCAACTCGTCGGCAAACTGCCGATTCTCGCGTTCACGGGCACGGGTCTGCGGAGGAGGCAGCTGGACAGGGTCGGTGGACATGAGATTCCTTCCGGATACACAGCGCAAGTTGAGGATCACCGATGCAACCGGACGAGCACTAACCCCCACGACAGCGCCGTCGCACAGTGCGACGCAGCAACCAGGTTACATCCCTGCATGCAACAAATCAATACAAACAACTGTGCCACTCCGACGAAGCAGCCTGTCACATGTCTTGACGCCGGGCCTACCAGGCGTTTACCCCGCCCGAAGGTTATCCGAGAATGCACCAGCGAGGATGTATCAGATGTGTGTAATTGTTGGTAATGGTATAGGATCAAATACATGAGCAATCGTCAAAGCGCCCCAGTGCCCAGGGAGGTCAGCGAGGCGATCCGTCACGCGAGGCAGGCCAAGGGCCTATCCCGTGATGCTGCGGCACGAGCGGCCGGGGTCAGCGTCAGCCTCTGGGCGCAGGTCGAGTTAGGCACCCAGTACAAAGGCGAAAACAAAGTCGACGCCCGGACCACAGCGCGCACACTCCAGGCCATGGCCGAGGCCGTTGGGGTAGACCCTGGTCCATTGCTACGCAAGACGGGACTGAATCAGCCCCCGAACGGCACCCGATCGACTTCGCGCCCGCAGCCCCTCCTCGACTTGACGGGATTGTCGGACGAGGACCTGGGCAGGGTCGCCGCGTTCGTCGCCGGCCTCAGAGCGCGCTGAATTTTCCACACTGACTACATCACTCGTTGCATACAACATGCAACGAGTGATGTACTCTAGCGCTGTGAACGATCAACCACCTTGCCTTGGACGCCCTGGATTCCTGCGCCCCAAGGACGCAAGCGGATGGCAGGTGTTGCCGGCCACCATCGCTGCGAAGGCGCTGTGTCAGGACAGATGTCCGCGCGACATCTTCCTGGCTTGCGCGCGTTCAGCTTTGACCGCCGGGACCTGCTTTGAGGAAGAGGAGACCCGCGTCGCCGACGGCGTGGTGATGGCAGGAATCGTCTGTCGCGGCGATGCCCTGACCGAGAGAGCGCTCCGCCGTGTAATCAAGCAACTCGCGCAGGCGCCGACGACGCGCCCTAACCAATGCCGCAACTGCCACAAGCCTATGACCACGCGCCGTCGGAAGCTGGTCGGCCACGTCGTCCATGAAGGGGGCGGAATGTGCACAGGGTGCCGCCGTGCACAGCAACGATCGGCGTGATTCGACGCGCAGTGGAGCACTTGCGACTACATGTCCACCAACCGTTTTCGTCGATTCACCAACGACTCGTAACCCAGGCCCGTAACTGCGCCTGATCCGGCCCAAAACGTAATCAGTGTAGGTTAGAGACCATTTTATTGTGGACCGTTCTATGTCGGTTCCATGCTTGGTTGTAATGAATGCGCGGGCGCTGGCTCTGCGCAGTTTGCCGAAGTAGGTTTGAGGCAGGGTTTCGCGGGCAAGAACGGTCACTGCCTGGAGAAGGATTCCCGCGGCGTTGAAGACCGCTGTGCTGATTGCGTCCGTCGCAGTTCAGAGTGATGGCCCCGTCCTTGTGGTAGCGGATTCGGCGAGCACGGCGAATCCCTTGCCCGGGGGGGGCTGCCGAGGCGGCAGTTACCACGATGGCGGTGTCGGTGCAGGCGCCGGCGCCCCCTTCGATACCGGTCGGATACAGGTTGTGCCCAGTGATGATGATGTCCGTGCGGCGGCCGCAAATCACGGTTGCAACCTGCTCGGTAGAGTCTTCGATGTCAACTGTGCGATTCGAGCCATCGGCATGGGTGGCGACACTTCCTCGGGCGGTGAGTTATCCGCTGGTGGTGCTCTCGCTACAGTTCGAACTCCCCTCCGTGCCGGGTCGCAAGCGGTACGCGTGTCCGGGTCGACGACGCGCAACGCCATTCGGACAGCGGCCTTTCCGAGTTTGGGGTAGGCCCGGCCATCGGCCGTAGATGCGGCGATGCCTTTGACTTTAAGCACCTGCCGATCGACACATGGTCCGCCAGCAGACCGAGCTCCCGGCCCGGGGTAGAGATTGCGGCCACTGCTTCGGCCAAGCCGTAACAGTTGGACAGTATTGCTGGCAGACAACATAATTACGATTCTTGCGGCGGGATCAATCGGCAGCGGCGATGCTAGCCAGTTCTACACCGGCCGCGGACGGATCGCTGGCGCTCGCATCGCCGCCGAAGGAAGTGCGGCGTTCGGCGTAGCTACGTCCGGGAGGAGGCGATCACGGCCGATGCTTCGCGAATGCGCTCCGGGAGTGACCGAGGACGCGGTCCGCGCGGCCACCGAGGCCGTCCTCCTCTGGCGACGCGTGGGAGAGTCGCGTATGGACAGCCCACCGGGTGTCAGCCGGCGGCGCGGCTGCGCATCGCGTCCACGAAGACACCGGGGATCTCGGCCGGGGTCCGCGCGACGTGGCTGGTGCCTCCGGTTGCCGCCGAGATCTTCTGCAGGACAGCAGCGTCGGCGTCGGCGGTGATCCCGATCGTGACGATGATGACGGGCCTGGCGGGGTCCTGCTCCTGCTTCAACGTATCGAGCAACTGGTCGAGCGTAATGCTCGACGGGTCCTCGTTGGCACCGTCGGTGAGCAGGATGACGCTGTTGATCGCCGCCGGATCGTAATCCTCCTTCACCTTGCGGAAGGCCGCGAGCGTCGTGTCGTACAGTCCCGTACCGCCCTTGACGAGGCTGGGCAGGGTCCGCACCGCATCGGTCAGCCGTTGGCGGTGGACGACGCCGTCGATCGACTCGTCCAGTCGCCGGATGGGTGCGAGTTCCCGGTAGTCCTTGCCATTGCCGCCGAGCCCGATCGAGAACGCCCACAGACCCAGCTGCGCGTTGTTCGGAAACAGCCGCGCGCCCGTCTCGCTGGCCTGGACGGTGAGCGCGATCCGGGTCTCGGAACCGGCCTGCTCGGCCATCGATCCCGACACGTCCTCGACGACGAGCGCCCGCGACGGCAGCGCCAGCACCGCGAAACGCTTCAGGACCTGGGCGGTCTCGGCGGGATCGGCCACGGCCAGCGTCGCAGCCTCCCCGATGCCGCGCTCGGCGTCGAGCGGGGCACGATCCGGCCCGCGGAAACCGCTCTGGGCCAGCGCGTCCCGACCGGCATCGGAGTTCAGGATCCCGGCGAGCGCCACTCCGGCGTCCTTCGCCGCCGCATGGTCGGCGCCCGTCGCCGTAGCGACCACGGGGTAGTCGAGGAACACCGCGCCCGAGTTGGGTGCGGTGACCGCGAGTCGCACGGGCTGGTCGCCGCGCAGTGCCGCCACCTGCTGCTCCGTCGCGATCGCGACCCCGCCGTCGGAAGCGACGGCCGCGAGACGCTGCGCGGCATCGGCCTCGTGCATGTCGGCCGCCTGCGCCTGGGCGAGAGGAACCAACGCACCCTGGACGGCATCGGCCGCGACGGTGCCGGCGTCCGCCTCGGCGAGGGCGCCGGCGATGGGTGCCGCCGAGACACTGCTGGTGAGCGGATCACCGATACGCATCCCCTGCAGTTGCAGCGCATTGAGCCACGTCGCGAAGAACGGCAGCTCACCGTCGCGCGCGGCGAGCACGACCGGGGTGGCGGCGACGGACGGGACCGCGACGTCGAACAGCGTGCCCGTCGCCGCACCGGCCTTGGCGACCCACTGGGCCGAGTCCGGGATCCACAGGTCCGGGCGGGCATCCTGGCCGGGCGCACCCAGCGCGTCCAGGCCGGAGGCGGCCTCGATCGCGAAACTGCGACAGCCGAGGTCCTCGGCGGCCGCATTCCTGGTGACCGCCGTCAGCACCGGTGCCAGCGACGGGTCGGCCGCGACGGTGTACTCGGTCACCGCGTCGCACCCACCGCCGACCAGACGGTCGACCACGACGTACGCGCCTACACCCACCACCACGGCCGCCGCCAGACCGAGAGCACCGTACTTGACGAGCGGCGAGACCGATTTCGCGCGCGGCGGCGCGCTGTGACGACCGGCCATGGGCTTCGAGACCTCCAGGGGAAGCGCAGGGAGCGCAGGTGGGCGCGGACGATCGGACGGATTCCGACCGGATCAGGCGTAGAGAGCGACGAACTTCTGCAGCGAGCTTTCGATGTCGCCGCGCAGGGCGCGGGCGACACCCGAGCCGATGGGGCCGAACAGCGGAGCGCCCCCGAGATCGATGTCCAGTGCCACCGCCGCGCCGGCGTCGGCGGGCACGACGCTGAGTACGAGACCCAGCTTGACCCCGCCCTTGCCGTCGCCCTTCAGCACCAGCCGGCGGGGCGGCTCGTACTGCTGCAGCGTCCACGTGATCCGGTTGCGTAGACCCTTCACGGTGACGATCGAACTGACGGTGGTGCCCGCAGCGAGCTCGTCGGGCAGCTCACTGCGCCACGCCTCGTGAATGCTGAGCCACTGCTCGAACCCAGCGAGGTCCGACGCCCGGCTCCACGCATCCTCCGGGCTCATGGGCATGTCGAGGGACACCTTCAGCTTGGCCATTGACGGATCGTAACCAATGGAAAAGGTGACGTACACGACAGTACGCGCCGTGCCGGGGATACGGCACGACGCGTACTGGGACCGGTGAGACCTGTGAGGTTGCTGAGCTTCGAGGGGCTAGTGGGACACGGCCTTCTCGACGCCGACGCCGGTGAGCGAGCGCACCTCCATCTCGGCCTGCTTGAACGGATCCTCGAGCCGGCGCCGACCGACGTAGGTGCCGACGATGCCGAGCACGAACGCGAGCGGGATGGAGACGATGCCGGGATTGGCGAGCGGGAACCAGGAGAAGTCCGCGTCGGGCAGCATCGAGGTCTTGGTCCCCGAGACGGCGGGCGAGAAGACGATCAGCACCAGGCAGCTGATCAGGCCGCCGTAGATGCTGAACAGTGCGCCGGTGGTGTTGAACTTCTTCCAGAACAGCGAGTACAGCAGCGTCGGGAGGTTCGCCGAGGCGGCGACCGCGAACGCGAGCGCCACGAGGAAGGCGATGTTCTGCCCCATCGCCATGATGCCGAGGACGATCGCGACCACACCGATGACGACGACGGTGATCCGCGAGACCCGGACCTGCTCCTCCTCGGACGCCTTTCCACGCTTGATGACGCTCGCGTAGATGTCGTGCGCGAACGACGCCGACGCGGTGATCGCCAGGCCGGCGACGACCGCCAGGATCGTGGCGAACGCGACCGCCGAGATGATGCCGAGGAAGATGGTGCCGCCGAGTTCGAACGCCAGCATCGGAGCCGCGGCGTTCTCCTTGCCCGGTGCGGCCAGGATCTTGTCGGGGCCGACCATGCGCGCCGCGCCGTAGCCGAGGACGAGCGTGAACAGGTAGAAGGCACCGATCAGCCCGATCGCCCACGTCACCGAACGGCGGGCCTCCTTCGCGGTGGGAACCGTGTAGAAGCGCATCAGCACGTGCGGCAGGCCCGCGGTGCCGAGGACCAGCGCGATACCCAGCGAGACGAAGTCGAGGCGCGACATGTCACTGATGCCGTACTTCGCGCCCGGGGCGAGCACGTCCCGGCCGGCGACGGCCTCGTTGGCCGAGCCGTTGACCATGTCCTGCGCGTCCGCCAGCAGCTGCGAGAAGTTGCCCTTCACCGCGACCAGCACGAGGACGAACATGACGGCGGCACCGGCGACCAGCAGGACGGCCTTGACCATCTGCACGTACGTCGTGCCCTTCATGCCGCCGACCAGCACGTACACGATCATCAGCACACCGACGACCGCGACGACGATCGCCTGCCCGGCAAAGTCCTTGATGTTGAGCAGCAGCGCGACCAGGCCGCCCGCACCGGCCATCTGCGCGAGCAGGTAGAACAGCGACACCACCAGTGTCGACAGCGCCGCCGCCATCCGGACCGGCCGTTGCTTCAGGCGGAAACTGAGGACGTCCGCCATCGTGAAACGTCCGGTGTTGCGCAACAGTTCGGCGACGAGCAGCAACGCGACCAGCCAGGCGACGAGGAAGCCGATCGAGTACAGGAAGCCGTCGTAGCCGTACACGGCGATCGCGCCGGCAATGCCGAGGAACGACGCCGCGGACAGGTAGTCCCCGGCGATGGCGAATCCGTTCTGCGGGCCGGAGAACTGACCGCCGCCGGTGTAGAAGTCCGAGGCCTTCTTCGTCGAGCGGCTCGCCCGGATCACCAGCGTCATCGTGCCGATGACGAAGGCCGCGAAGATCGCGATGTTGAACAGCGGATTGCCGAGGTCCGTGGCGGGCGCCGACTGCGCGAGTGTGGTCATCACCGGGCCCGCCCTTCCAGTTCCTCACGGATCGCCGTCGAACGGGGGTCGAGCTCCCGGTTCGCGAACTTCACGTAGAGCGCCGTGATCGCGAACGTCGTCACGAACTGCCCCAGCCCCAACAGAATTCCGAGGTTGACGTGACCGAAGACCTCGGTGGCCATGAAGTCCGACGCGTACGTGGCGAGCAGGACGTAGACCGCGTACCACGTCAGGAAGAACGCGGTCATCGGAAACACGAAGCGGCGCAGTCGATGCCGCAGCTCCTGGAACTGCGGGCTGGCCTGCATGTCGACGAAGGCCTGCGCGTCGGGTACGGACCGCTGCAGCGGCTCTCCCGATCCGAGGTCGGTGGTGGTCATGATCGCTCCTGGGACATCGGCGACCTCGCGGGTCGCTGCTGCGGGTATGCGAAGCGACGCTAGTGAGATCCAGGTCACAGGAGAAGCGTGTGGTGGCAGTCACACGCCGAGTCGACATTGCGTGCGCCGAACGGTCGTGCGGTGACGACGAGTGGTCACCACCAGGCGTTCGCGGCCCGCACCGGTCGACCGGTCGGCGGTGCATCGGACGCCTGCAGGTACAGCAACCCGGCGCGCTCCTCGGTGGTCCAGGACCGAATCGGCAGGAGCTTGGGCGAGCCGCCGACGCACCGGCCCTGGCCGTTCCAGCGCCAGCGGTGCGCAGGACAGTCGATGGTGTCCCCGACGACCCGGCCCCGGCTGAGGTCGGCGCCCATGTGCGGGCAACGCGCATCGAGCACGTGGATGACCCCGGCGCGATCCGAGAACGCGACGAGGTCGGTGTCGAATGCACGGACCGAGTGGGGTTTGCCGTCGCGGTAGTCGTCGGCGGTTCCGAGGCAGTGCCAGTCGGACACGGCGTCTCCTTCTTCCGGGCGTGTACACCGGAAGCACACGCAGACCCGGTCACGGTGACCGAAACCGGCGAATCCCGTCAATCGCCGGACCCGGCCACCGGAACCTCGGCTCACGTCGAACGCAGATCGCCCTCGCGGTCGCGTCCCATCCCGAGCCGCTCGGGAGCGTGCATGCGGGTGAAGGTGCGGGCCACGTCGCGCGGCACCCGCCGGCGGGTGGCGAGACTGACACCGACCATCGTCGCGAACGACAGCGGCACGCTCACCGCGGCCGGGTACCCGATGAGCGCCGCCGGCCATCCGTGCCACATCTCGGACACCACCTCGGTCACCGCGACCAGCGCCGCTCCCCCTCCGACCACCAGCCCCACCGTCAGGCCCGCGCCGGCGCCGGCCGCTGTCAGGCCGCGCCACCAGATACCCAGCACCAGCAGCGGACACAGCGTCGACGCCGCCACCGCGAACACCAGCCCCACCGAGCGGGACAGGTCGAACGACGTCGCGCCCAACGCCAGAACCAGCGGCACCGCTCCCGACAGCAGCGCCGCCACCCGGAAATCGCGCACGCGCCCGCGCAGGACGTCGGTGCCGAGCACGCCCGCGACACTGACCAGCAGCCCCGACGACGTCGACAGGAACGCCGCGATCGCCCCGGCGGCGACGAGCGCGGCCAGCAGCTGCCCGCCCCACCCGGACAGCACCGACCCCGGCAGCAGCAGCACCGCCGCGTCCGAGGTGCCGGTGATGAGCAGCTGCGGCACGTACAGCCGTGCGAAGACCCCGAGCAGCACGGGGAAGACGTAGAAGGCGCCCACCAACGCGATCACCACGAGCGACGTCAGGCGCGCCGCTCGGCCGTCCGGGTTGGTGTAGAAGCGCACCAGCACGTGGGGCAGTCCCATGGCGCCCAGGAAGGTCGCCAGGATCAGCGAATACACCTGGTACAGCGGGTGGGGATCGCCGAAGCCGCCGCCGGGCACGAGCCAGTCGGCGCCGTCGGCCGGCGCCCCCGCGACCACCGGGACGGGCGAGCCGGCCGGCAACTCCAGCGTCGTGCCGCGGCCCAGCTCGTGCCGGCCCGCACCCAGCTGCACGGCGCCCGACACGTCCCGGCCGTCGAGCCGGCCGTCGACGGTCACGTCCACGGGTGTCGCGACCTGGACGACGACATCGGTCGTCACGTCCACCGAGGTCGTTACCGCGACCGTCGGCGGCGCGGGCTGTCCCACGGGTCGCTCGTCGGCGAAGAAGTGGACGGTGAGCACCAGCGCCGGTACCGCGACCGCGGTGAGCTTGAGCCAGTACTGGAACGCCTGCACGAAGGTGATCGACCGCATGCCGCCGCCGGCCACGTTGCCGACGACGATCGCGCCCACCACGACGACTCCCACCCAACCGGGCACGCCCAGAAGGATGTTCAGCGTCAGTCCCGCACCCTGGAACTGCGGCACCATGTACAGCACGCACACGAGCGCGACGACCGCCATCGCCAGTCGACGTACCCGCACCGAGCCGAGCCGGAACTCCGCGAAGTCCGGCACGGTGTAGGCGCCGGACCGGCGCAGCGGGGCCGCGACGAACAACAGCAGGCCCAGATAGCCGGCGGTGAACCCGATCGGATACCACAACGCATCGGCACCGTATTTGGCGATCAGTCCGGCGACACCCAGAAACGAAGCCGCCGAGAGGTATTCGCCGGAGATCGCAGCCGCGTTCCAGCCCGGACCGACGCTGCGCGAGGCGACGAGGAAGTCGGAGGTGGTGCGCGCGAGGCGGACGCCGTAGATCCCGATGCCCACGGTCGCCACCGCCGCGGCCACCAGGGCCAGTACGGTCATCAGCGGAATCGGCTGTCCGATCGTCGACATCGTCTCGGCGCCCCGCGGACTCAGTCGTCGACCAGGTCGGTGAAGTCCTGCTCGTTGCGTTCGGCCGCCCGGATGTAGAACCAACCCGCCGCCACCAGGACCGGGACGGCCAGCCCCCCGGCGAGCAGCCACGGCATCCGCACGCCCAGCACGGCGACGTCGGCGACGGACGGGAACGCGATCAGCAGCAGCGGGATCGCCCCGAACAGCAGCGCGACCACCGCGGCGACACGGACCGCGAGGCTGAGCTGCGCGCGCACGAGCCCACGGATCATCGCGTCGCCGACTTCGGTCTGTTCCTGCACCTCGACCCGGGTGCGCACCATGCGGGCGCCGCGGCGCTGCGCGAGCACCACCCGTTCCCGCGCCGGCGGCCCCGCCCCCGGCGAGGTCATCGCGACGTCCAGCTCTGACGCGGCCCGCGGATCAGCCGGTCCTTGAGTTCCCGCGTGTGCCGCCGGCTGACCGGCAGTTCCACCGCGGGTGCACTCCCCTGCGGGCGCAGGCACACGACCAGTCCCGAACCGACGCTACGGATTCCGGTGACCTCGCCGAGGGACACCAGGTACGACCGGTGGACCCGTAGGAAACCCGCGTCGGACCAGCGGCTCTCGAGCGACGAGATCGGTATGCGCACCAGATGCGATCCGCCGGCCGTGTGCAGCCGCGCGTAGTCGCCGTCGGCCTCCACCCATTTGACGGACGATCGCGGCACGAGCGTCGTGACCCCACCGAGCTCCACCGGGATGACTTCGTCCGCCGACTGGCCGTCGCTCTCGTCGCGGGCGCGTCGACGACGCTCCACGATGCGGCGCACCGATTCGGCAAGGCGCTCCTCGCGCAGCGGCTTGAGCAGGTAGTCGACCGCGCCGAGGTCGAACGCGGCGACCGCCCGGTCCTCGTGCGCGGTCACGAACACCACCGACGGCGGACTCGCGAACTGCGTCAGGATGCCGGCGAGCTCGAGCCCGTCGAGACCGGGCATGTTGATGTCGAGGAACACCGCATCGATCCCGCCCTCGCGCAGGATGCGCAGGGCAGTGGTCGCGTCACCGGCAGTGCGGGTCTCGCCGATCTCCTCGCGCGCCCGCAGCAGATAGGCGAGCTCGTCGAGGGCAGGACGCTCGTCGTCGACTGCCAGCACCGTCAAGGGGCCGTCCGGGGGCCCGTCCGAAGTCTCTTTCACAACGGATCCATCGTGCCACGTCGTGGGCCCCGGACCGACCAGGCAGGCCCGATGCCGGTTCCGCGATCAGGCCCGGATGCCCGGGCGGAACTTGGGTACCCGCATGCTCACCTTGGTGCCCGCACCGGGCGCGGTCTCGACGACCAATCCGTAGTCGTTGCCGAACGCGGCGCGCAGGCGGTCGTCGACGTTCGCGAGCCCCACGTGCGCGGCCTCGGACGTGCTGGGCCGGCGCCCGTCCCGCGGCTGTCGGGCGCCCGAGACGACGGCATCCAGTTCGCCCGAGCGCAGCAGTTCCGGGTCCATGCCGACGCCGTCGTCCTCGACGCTGATGATGCAGTCCGGCCCGGCGTCCGCGGCGACGATCGTGACGGTGCCGCCGTCCGGTTTCCCCGACAGCCCGTGCCGGACGGCGTTCTCGACGAGCGGTTGCAGCGCCAGGAACGGCAGCACCACGCTCAGCACCTCGGGCGCCACCTGCAGCCGGACCTCGAGGTTGTCGCCGAACCGGGCCCGCTCGAGGGTGAGGTAGCGGTCGACGTTGCGCAGTTCGTCCGCCAGGACCGTGTACTCGGCGGCCGACCGGAACGAATATCGGGTGAAGTCCGCGAACTCGAGCACGAGCTCGCGCGCCCGGTCGGGGTCGGTTCGCACGAACGACGCGATCGTGCCGAGCGCGTTGTAGATGAAGTGTGGACTGATCTGGGCGCGCAACGCCCGTAGCTCGGCGCGGTCGAGCCGGGCCCGCGACGCGTCCAACTCCGCCAGCTCGATCTGACTGCACGCGTACCGGGCGACCTCGGTGAGCGCGCCCAGCATCGCCGGGCCCGGGTCGCGGGTGGCCACGACACCGAGCACGCCCACGACGCCTGTGTCCTCGAGCAGCAGCGGCTGCGCGACCAGGGCGCGCACCTCCTGATTCCCCGGGGCGCGGGCGAGGTCGCCGTGCGCCACCAGCACCCTGCGGCCGCCGTCGATCGCGCGGACGGCTGCCGCGACCACCTGGTCCGCGAACGTCTCGTGCGGACCGTTCCACGCGAGCAGTCCGCCGTCCGGGCCGACGATCGCGAGCGAATCCGCACCCGTGAGCAGCCGCAGGTGGGGCGCAGCCTCTCGCGCCGAGGTCTCGTCCAGACCGCGGCGCAGCGGACGCGCCGCGAGCGACGCCGTGTGCAGTGTGTCGTGAACGGCGCGTTCGGCCGGCGTGGTCAGCACCCGCCGGGTGCGCATCGCGACCACGGCGGCGACGGCCACGGTCACCACCAGCACCGCCCACAGCACGCCGGTCACGGTGCGCCCTGGCCGGCGCACGTGTTCACGAGCGGCGCACCGGTGAACCGGCCGGCCACCCAGTCGACGGCGCCGGGCAGCGCCCGGGAGTCGGCATGGACGTCGTCGGCCCGGTACCGCATCTCGATCACGTCGCCCAGCCCGCACGCCCGTCCCACGGCCGCGATCGTCCAGTCCGGGCGGATGAGATTGTCCTTGCCGGGAATCACCACGAGCATGGGCGCGCCGGCGCGGCGCTGCGGCAGCGCGTCCGCGGTCAGCCACTCCCGCATCCGGGCCACGTCGTCGTTGCTGCGCGGGATGGTGTCCGCCGGAGTCAGGTTGAGGGCGACGGACAGCTTCCGCGACGCGAGCGGGCCCGTGCACGAACGGATCACGTCCCGGTTCTCGGTGAGCGGTCCACGGATGTAGGCGCTCGCGTCGAGGTCGGGATGCGAGACGGTCAGGCCGTCGATCAACATCGGCAGAAACATCTGTTGCGGGACATCGAGATTCGGAGGCCCGTCGGACACGATCGGACTGAGATCAGCGGGCGGCGACAGGCTGGCCGCCCCGACGAACTCGAGCCCGTCCCCGTAGTCGGTGGCCTGCTCGGCGGCCGCCCACGACGCCTGCCCGCCCTGCGACACCCCGATCGCCGCCCATCGGGTCGAGGCGTCGGGCACGAGGAACCGGGCGGCGCGGACCGCGTCGATCAGATTGTGGCCGGCGGTGTCCGGCTCGAGGTACGGGTGCGGGCCGTCGGTGCCGAGCCCCTCGTAGTCCGTGACCGCGACGACGAACCCGCGGCCGACGAGGTCCCGGACCAGACCCGCCGCCCCCAACAGGTCCGGGGCACGCGAGGGCGCGCACTCGTCGAGCAGTCCGGTCGTGGGATGCCCCACCGTCACCACCGGCCAGCCGCCGGCGGGCGCCTGCCCCGGCGGCACGAACACTGTGCCCGACACCTCGGTGCCGCGCCCGTCGATCCCCGACGTCGACCGATAGAGGATGCGCTGTCCGGACAGTCCGGAGCCGGTGAACGGCTCGGCGGACGTCACCAGTCCGCGCTCGGCGGGGGCGGGGGCCGCGACCGTGGAGGTCGGCGAGCTCACCGCGGTCGACGTGCGTGTGTCCGGGGTGCCCGACGTGGTCGCACACCCCACCGCGGTCGCCGCACACATCGCCACCGCGAGGGCCATCCGGGTTCGGGTCACGGCTCGATTGTGCCCGTCATCCGCGGCGCCGGCGCAGGACTCGCTGCTCGGCCGCCGCCTCCTCGATGTCGCGCGCCTCCAGTTCGGCGCGCAAAACCTCGTCCTCGAGGTCGCCCTCGTCGCGGGCGGCGATCAGCGCGCGACGCTGGGCCTGCAGCACGCGGCGCCGCACCGTGTCGAACAGCGCGCCGGTCCGGTGCAGTGCGGTGCTGTTGCCGTCGTCGTCGCCCTCGGCCTCCTCCACCTGTGCCCGCGCCCGGACCGAGAGCCGCACGCGGGCGACGGCCCGGGCGAACTCCTCGGGGTTCGCGCCGGCCGGCGGGTGGGCCGACAGTTCGGCGAGCGTGCGGTCGGCGGCCGCCGCCGAGATGCGCCGTGCCAGCAGGGTCTGTTCGCGGTCGCGTTCGGCCTCGGCGGGGTCGGCGACGTCGAGCCGTTCGATCAGGAACGGGATGGTCGCGCCCTGGATCACCAGCGTGCCGACCGCGACGACGAACGCGATCGCCTGGATGACGCCGCGGCCGGGGAAGGGGTCACCCGCCGCCGTGAGGACCGGGACACCGCCGGCCGCTGCCAGGGTGACGACGCCCCGCATCCCGGCCCAGGAGACGACGAGCTTCTGCCGCCAGTTCAGGCCGCGGTGCGCCGTCGTCTCCGTGCGCGGATCCAGACGCATCCGCAGCCCGCTCCAGTTCACGAACACCCACAGCGGCCGCACCGCGATGACGACCACCAGGACGGCGATCGCGTACGCGAAGATGTGGTGCACCGGCAGACCCTCGTCGGCGACGTCGTCGATGACGAACTTGAGCTGCAGCCCCATGTACGCGAACACGAACGTCTCCAGCAGCAGGTCCAACGTCGCCCACAGCGAACGCTCCTGGATACGCGTCGGAACCGAGGCGTTGGTGGCGTGATGACCCATGACGAAACCCGCGACGACGACTGCGAGCACGCCGGACGCGTGAATCTCCTCGGCCGCGAGGTACGCCGCGAACGGCAACACCAGCCCCAGGACGGTCTCGAGCGGCGAGTCGGACATCCGGGCCCGCACGAGCCGGACCACCGTGGCCAGCACGAAGCCGATCACGACGCCCCCGGCCACCTCGTAGAGGAAGAACAGCACCGGTTGCTCCACCACCACACGGGTTCCGGCGACCGCCGCTACACCGACAGTGAACAGGGTCAGCGCAGTCGCGTCGTTGAGAAGTCCCTCCCCGGTGAGGATTGCCAGAACTCGCTTCGGCAGTCCGAGTTGGCGTCCGACGCTGACGGCGCTCACCGCGTCGGTCGGCGACACGACGGCGCCCAGCACCATCGCGGCGCCCAGCGTCAGTTCGGGCACCAGCCAGTTCGCGAAGAAGCCCACGACGAACGCCGTCACCAGCACCAGCCCCACCCCCAACCGGAGGATGGGGCCGATGTTGCGCCGCAGACTCGCGAGCGAGAAGTCCAGGGCTGCCGAGTACAGCAGCGGCGGCAGCACGACCCCGAGGATGATGTCGGGCTCGAGTTCCAGCCGCGGCATGCCGGGAATGAACGAGGCCACCGAACCGAAGGTGACCAGGACGAGTGGAACCTGCAGGTCCTGCCGCTTCGCCAACCCCGTCACCGCGGTGGCCGCGATCACGACGAGTAGCACGAGGGTCAGGTTCACGCGTCGATTGTGCCGCGCTCAGGGCCGTCGCGGGCGCCGGCGCGGTGGAGCGCCGGCACCCGCGATCGCGCGCGGGCGATCACTGCCCCGCGTCCGTCACTCCTTCGGCGGTACGACCTTCTTGGCGGCCTCGGCAGCCTTGTCGATCTTCTCGCTGTACTTGCCGCCGGTCTTGTCGTCGGCGATGCCCGCCGCCTTGTCGATCACGTTCTGCACCTTGTCGGAGTGCTCCGAGGCGAGCTCCTGGCCCTTGTTGACGAGGCCCTTGACCGAATCCATGAATCCCATGGTCACCATTCTTGCGGAACTCCTGCGGATCCGCCCGCGGCGGCGACAGCTCAGGCCTGGCCGGGCACCGGCAGTGGGCTGGTCCCGTCGGCCGCCCGCGCCCACCGCGGGAGGATGAAGATGCCCTCCGCCTCGACGCAGACACCGTCCGGGCCGGCGATGTGGCCGGTGACGAACGTCTTGACGCCCTCGATCCGGTCCACCCGAGCCTCCGCGCGGAGCTTGCCCAACGGGGTGGGCCGCCGGTACCGCAGCGTCAGTGTCCCGGTCATGCCCGGGGCGCCTCCGTGCTCGGCGGCCTCGCCCAGGACCTGGTCGAGCAGGAGCGCCGAGATACCGCCGTGGGTCAGCCCCGCGGGCCCCTCGTACGCCATCCCGAGCTCGACCTCCGCCCAGACGAGACCGCCCTCCTCGCGCCGGATGTGCAGCGGCGGTGCGATCGCGTTCCGCAGCCCCACCACGGCATTGCCCCACGCGCGCCGGTTTCCGGACGCGTTCCACCGCACCCCGTACGGGTGCGGACGGGTCTTCTTCTCCAGCAGCCGCTTCGCGGCCTCGATGTGTTCACGGGCCCGGCGGATGTCGTCCTCGTCGGATTCGGTCGCGAGCGCGAGCTCGACCAGGTCCCGTACACCGCCGGTGAGGTCGCCGTAGAGGTCGGCTTCCCGGGCGATCTCCTCGTCCGTCAGCTCCTCGAACACGTAGAGCCCCTGCTGCCCGTCGATCGATTCCGTCACCGAAGCCTCACTCCCGCATGCACTGATGTGCAGCCTGCACGTCACGAGGACGATACCGAGGCCGGACTCACACCCCGGAGGCACACCACCGTGCCGTGCTGACCGACCGGATCCGATCGTGACGGCCGGCCGGGACGATCCCCGGCAGCAATACCTGCCAAATCTCGTCCACCCGGTGCTCGAGATCGGCGAACAGGGTGCCCACCCGCGACGCCAGTTGGGCCCCCGTGACCGCGCCGATCAGGTGCCGGGCGAGAACGTGCGGTGAGACGTAGTCGGCGATGTCGCCCTGCTCGATCGCCCGCCGGACCAACCGGGTGCAGCCGTCCGTCCACGCCCGGTACGGGTCGGGTCCGGTACCGCCGGCGGCGGACGTGCCCCGCTCGAGCGTCAGTCTGATGCCGGCGCGGACGACCGGGTCGGCGACGGTCTGCCGCGCGATCTCGTGGCACAGCATCACCACCTGTTCGAGGGCCGGCGCGTCGGTGGCGGCGATCGCGTCGGTCGTGGTGACCGCAATGCGGTGCTGTTCGTCGCTGATCCACTGCGCGAGGCCCTCCTTGGAGCCGAAGTGGAAGTACAGCGCGCCCTTCGTGATCCGCGCGCTCTCGACGATCTCCTCGACCCGCGCGCCGTAGTAACCGAACCGATCGAAGGCCGACGCGGCGCACGAGACGATCTGCTGCCTGGTCGCCACCGCACGCGCCTGCTGGGCCACGCCCGACCTCCACCCCGTCCCCCGATGACCGAACGGTTGAACGGCCGTCCGGACGGTATCACTCGACACGTGTCCACGCACCTGTCGATCTCGGGGCCCGGCGCCGTGGTCAGTGCACGCCGGGCAGGTCCTCGCTCGAGGCGAACAGGCGGCGGTGTTCGCCGTGGATCCGGCCCGTCACCCACCACGCGATCTCGACCAGCACCACACCGACCAGGCCGATGACGAGCGCCCCGGTGGTCGCGCCGACGTTCGACGGATCGAGCTTGAAGAACTCGCGGGTGAAGGAGAACCCGAACAGGATCACGTACCCGAGGACCGAGCACACCAGCAGCACGATCTTCCACCACGTGTACGGACGCGCGACCACCGCCAGCACCCACAACGCGATCATGATCAGCGTGATGAGCGCGGTCGTGCCGGCCTGCTCCACCTGCGCCTCGGTCGCCTCCGGACCGGCGTACGCCAGCAGGTACGACACGTACGTCGCGACACCGATGATGACGCCGGACGGGATCGCCAGCCGCATCACCCGCGCGACGAACCCGGAGCGGGCCCGCTCGTTGTTCGGCGCCAGCGACAGGATGAACGCCGGGATACCGATCGTGAACCAGGCCGCGATCGTCACGTGCCGCGGCAGGAACGGATACGGCAACGGGTCGAAGCCGAAGATCTGCGCCGCCAGGCCCGAAACGCCGATCAGGAACGCGAGCAGCACCGAGTAGACGGTCTTGGTCAGGAACAGGTTGGAGACCCGCTCGATGTTGCCGATCACCCGTCGGCCCTCGCCCACGACGTACGGCAGCGTCGCGAACTTGTTGTCCAGCAGCACGATCTGCGCCACCGCGCGGGTGGCCGGGCTCCCGGAACCCATCGCGACTCCGATGTCGGCGTCCTTGAGCGCGAGCACGTCGTTGACGCCGTCGCCGGTCATGGCGACGGTGTGCCCGCGCGACTGCAGCGCGCCGACCATCGCCCGCTTCTGGTCCGGGCGGACACGGCCGAACGTGGTGGCCTCGTCCAGCGTCGCGGCGAGCTTCTCGGGGTCCTCGGGCAGCTTGCGCGCGTCGATCGCGTCGTCGCCGCCGGTCAGCCCGAGCGAGGTCGCGACCGCGCCGACCGACACGGCGTTGTCGCCGGAGATGACCTTGACGTCGACCTTCTGGCTCGCGAAGTACTCGAGGGTCTCGCGGGCGTCGGGCCGGACCTTCTGGTCGAGGATGACCAGGGCCCGCGGGGTCACCGCACCGGGAGCGTCCGGGGCGTCGACGGGGCGGTCGCTGCTGCCGAGCAGCAGCACGCGCAGCCCCTGGGCGCCCACCTCCTCCGCCTGCCGGGCCATGTCGCTGTCCGGGTCGAGCAGGACGTCGGGCGCGCCGAGCAGCCAGTTGCCGTTGTTGCCGTACGACTGCCCGCTCCACTTCTTGGCGGACGAGAACGGTGCCACCGCGGTGGGCTCCCAGCCCGGATCGTCGGTGAGCGCCTCGCGGATCGCGAGCATGCTGGCGTTGGGGCGCGGATCGTCCGCGGCCATCGCGGCCAGTGCGCGGGCGACCTGTTCGTCGTCCGGCTTGGCGGTGCGCAACTCGGCGAGCTTCATGCCGTTCTCGGTGAGGGTGCCGGTCTTGTCGGCGCACACCACGTCGACGCGGGCCAGGCCCTCGATCGCGGGCAGTTCCTGGACGAGGCACTTGCGCTGGCCGAGCCGCACCACCCCGACGGCGAACGCGATCGACGTCATCAGCACCAGGCCCTCGGGCACCATCGGCACCAACGCGGCCACCATGCCGTTGAGGGCGGGCCCGAGTGCCTGGCCGCTCGAGAACAGCTGGTTGTAGATGATCAGCAGACCCGCCGGGATCATCAGGTAGGTGATGAACTTGAGGATCTTGTCGATGCCGGAGCGCAGCTCCGAGTGCACCAGCGTGAACTTGCTGGCCTCCTCGGCGAGCTTCGCCGCGTACGCCTCGCGGCCCACCTTGGTGGCCCGGTAGGCGCCGCTCCCGGCGACGACGTAACTACCCGAGAGCACCTGGGCACCGCCGGGCTTGTGCACGGGGTCGGCCTCGCCGGTGAGCAGCGACTCGTCGACCTCGAGCGCCGACGCCTCCACCACGACGCCGTCGACGACGATCTGGTCGCCGGGACCGAGCTCGATGATGTCGTCGAGCACCACGTCCTTGGGCGGGACGGGTGCAGCGGTCCCGTCGCGGCGGACCATGGGCTTGGCCTGGCTGACGATCGCGAGCTGATCGAGTGTCCGCTTGGCGCGGATCTCCTGGATGATGCCGATCGCGCTGTTCGCGACGATGAGCAGACCGAACATCCCGTCGACGATCGAGCCCGTCGACAGCACGATGATCAGCAGCACCCCGAGGATCGCGTTGATCCGAGTGAACACGTTCGCCCGGACGATGTCCTTGACCGAGCGGCTCGCCCGGTCCGGTACGTCGTTGGTCTGCCCGCTCGCGACCCGTTGCGCCACCTGGTCGGCGGTGAGGCCGTTCTCGATGTGTCGGGGATCGGTGTCGAGGGTGCCGACTACGCCGCCTTCGGTCGGCTCGTCCGTTGCCATGACACGAAGGCTATTCCACCTCCGTGACGGCACGTCGGAAGGTCCGCGATGTGGCCGGCGTCGACGCTCAGGCCAGGCCCTGCCACCACGGCTTCTGCTCGGGTGGGCGCACACCGTCGATGCGCTGACCCACCATCGGAACGCTCATGGTCACGCCGGCGTCGGCAGCCGCGTCGAGCAGCCGGGTGATCGGTTCGTCCCACGGATGGAAGGCCAGGTTGAACGTGGCCCAGTGAATGGGGATCAGCAGTCCGCCGTCGACGTCGAGGTGGACACGCACGGCCTCCTCGGGGTTCATGTGGATGTCCGGCCAGCGCTCGTCGTACGCCCCGACCGGCAGCAGCGTGACGTCGAACGGGCCGTACCGGCGACCGATGTCGGCGAAACGCGTCGTGTAGCCGGAGTCGCCGCCGAAGAACACCGTGCGGCGCGGTCCCGCGATCACCCACGACGCCCACAACGTGGTGTCGCGGGCGAGCCCGCGCCCGGAGAAGTGACGGGCCTCCGTGCAGGTCAGCGTCAGCCCGGCGACCTCGGTGCTCTCGTCCCAGTCCAGCTCCACGACCCGGTCGGCCGGAACGCCCCACCGACGGAGATGCGCGCCCACCCCGACGGGCACGACGAAGATCGTGGACTGCGTCCGGGCCAGCCGCACGACGGTGGACTGGTCGAGGTGGTCGTAGTGGTCGTGCGAGACGACGACGGCATCGATCGTCGGCAGATCCTCGAGCGCCATCGGCATCGGATGCATCCGGGCCGGGCCCAGGACCGCCGACGGCGAGACGCGATCGCTCCACACCGGATCCGTGAGCACTCGGCGCCCGTCGATCTCGATCAGCGCGGTCGCGTGCCCGAGCCACGTGACGGCCAGTTCGCCCGCGGCGGTCGGGGCCAGTGGCGCCGCCAGCGGGATCGCGCGACGGGGCCGGCCGGTGGCCCCGCGGGTGAGGAACGCCTTCGCCAGACCCGACTGTGATCCGGACGGAAGCGAAGAACTGGGCTCGGAATTGTGGAATCGGTTGTCGCGGTAGCGCGGTGAGCCCGCCGCGTACGGCCGGATTGCCGAGCGGGACGCACCGAGCGCCGGCACCGTTCCCCACGCGGCTCGAGCCACCCAGCCGGCGCCCGCGGCCGCCGCCGCGACGAGCAGTCGTCTACCGATCATCGTTCGATCCCCCTACCGACCCCGGAACTGCGGCGCCCGCTTCTCGAGCCGTGCCATGCGTGCTTCCTGCGCGTCCTCGCTGCCCCACGCCGCGTACAGCGCCGCCAGCTGCGCCTCGGTCTGCGGTTCGCCGGTGCCGTCGTCGTTGAGGACCAGCTTGAGGTGTCGCACCGACAGGGGGGCGAGCTCGGCGATGGTCCGGGCCCACTCCTGCGCCGTCACCAGGTCACCGATCTTGTTCGCGAGCCCTCGCGCGAAAGCCTCGTCGGCCGTGATCGTCTCGGCGCCCAGCAGTATCGTCCGGGCCGGACCGCCGCCGACGAGCGACACCAGACGCCGCACCGTCCACTTGTCGACCGTGATGCCGAGCTTCGCGGCGGGAACCCCGAACCGCGCCTCGGGCGCGACGACTCGCAGGTCGGACGCCAGCGCGAGCTGGGTACCGGCACCGACAGCAGGACCGTTCACCGCGGCGATCACCGGGACCGGGATCGAATCGATGGTGTGCAGCATCCCGAGCAGATGGTCCGTGAAGCCCTCGGCGTAGACGTCCCCGGACAGGTCGGCGCCCGCACAGAAGGCCGAACCCTGCCCGGTGAGCACGATCGCCCGAGCCTCGTCCGCGACGGCCTTCTCGAGCGCCTCGCGGAGCGCGATGCACAATTCGGTGTTGAGCGCGTTCCGCCGTTCCGGGCGCTGCAACTCGAGCGTGATCACGTGGCCGTCGCGGCTGGTCCCGATCATGTGGCTCCACTCGCTTTCTCGGGTGCGAGGCGCCGCCCCCGGTGGACGGTGCCCGGCGGGCGCTGTCCGAACAGAACCTGTTACACAGCGTTCACAGACACGCCGGTTGCCGCGGAACAACGGCGCCGTCGTGAGCGTTGCGGCTGACTCAGGCTATGACAGAACGGAGCGGGATGGACACCGAGCTCGAGGTGGTGGTGATCGGGGCCGGCCAGGCCGGCCTGTCCACCGCGTACCACCTGCGCCGCGCCGGCCTCGAGCCGGAAGGCGATTTCGTAGTTCTCGACCATGCGCCCCGCCCGGGCGGCGCGTGGCAGTTCCGGTGGCCGTCGCTCACGCTCCGGACCGTCAACGGCGTGCACGACCTGCCGGGGATGCCCTTCGCCGAGACGCTCGGACCCGACACCGAGACGGTGCAGGCCGCCGAGGCCGTCCCCCACTACTACGGGCTCTACGAGAAGCGGTTCGAACTCCCCGTGCACCGGCCGGTGCACGCGACGGTCGTGTGCGATCGCGGGGAGCGGCTTGCCGTGGAGACCGCCGAGGGCACGTATCGGACCCGCGGGCTCGTCAACGCCACGGGCACGTGGGAAAGGCCGTTCGTGCCGTCCGTGCCCGGTGCCGAGCGATTCGCCGGCCGGCAGCTCCACACCCGCGACTACCGCTCCGCGCGCGAGTTCGAGGGTGAACACGTGCTCGTGGTGGGCGGCGGCATCTCCGCCGTCCAGTTGCTCGACGAGATCTCGTGCGTCACCTCCACCACGTGGGTCACTCGCCGCGAACCGCAGTTCCGGGAGGAGCCGTTCACGCCCGAGATCGGACGGGCGGCAGTGGCGCTCGTCGAGGACCGAGTGCGCCGCGGGCTGCCGCCGGGCTCCGTGGTGTCCGTGACCGGGCTGCCCGTCACCCCGGCGATCCGAGCAGCGAAGGAACGGGGTGTGCTGCGGCGACTTCCGATGTTCTCCGAGATCACCGAGACGGGCGTGCGGTGGCCCGACGGAACAGAGCAACGCGCCGACGTCATCCTGTGGTGCACCGGGTTCCGCTCGTCCCTCGACCATCTGGCGCCGCTGCGACTGCGTGGCCCGGGCGGCGGCATCACCATGACGGGCCGACTCGCGACACAGGTGGCGGCCGATCCCCGCGTCCACCTCGTCGGCTACGGGCCGTCGGCGTCGACGATCGGCGCCAACCGGGCGGGCCGGGCCGCCGCGCGGGAGCTGACACAGTTCCTGGAGCGGTGAGGTCGGCATCCGCCACCGGACGCGGCTGTAGCAATGCGAGACCGATCGGTACATCATGGTCTCGTGACCGATCTTCCCGACTGGGCCGCAGGCCTCGACCTCGCCCCGCACCCCGAGGGGGGCTGGTACGTCGAGACCTGGCGTAGCGACATCGAACTGCCCGGCGTCGCGTTGCCGAACATGTTCGGCGGGGCGCGGTCCGCCGGAACGGCCATCCTGTTTCTACTCGAACCCGGCCGACAGTCTGCGTGGCACACGGTGCGCGGCACGGAGATCTGGCTGTACCACCGAGGAAGTCCGCTCCTGCTCGAACTCGGCGAGGACGGCGACGCGCCCGGCCCCGTCACGAGCCATGTTCTCGGACCGGACATCTCGTCCGGTGAGAGCCCACAAGTCGCGATCCCGCCGCGCACGTGGCAGCGAGCCCGGCCCGTCGGCGACGAGCCGGGCCTCGTCAGCTGCATCGTCGTGCCCGGGTTCGATTTCGCGGACTTCCGCGTCGAGGGCCAGCAGCAGCCGATGCCCTCGCCGGCGCAGTACTGACCTCGCGAACGCGACGTCGACGGCGTAGGACCGAAGAACTTGACCACGCATTGACTCGAACACCAGTTCGAACTAGACTCGTGTCATGAATCCGGGGGGACTCAATACCGCAGCTGCTGCGCTCATCGAGCTGAGTCACGATGACGTGCGGGGGCTGGCCGAGTTGGACCTGGTGCGCACGACGGTTGATCTCTCGCGTCTGATCGAGCAGCTCGAAGCCCTGCGCGTGACGGCTGTGGTCGAAATCGACGAGCGTGCAGTCTCGTTCGACACGCTGGGGTTTCGTAGCGTGAAGCAGTGGCTTGCCGCCAATACGTTGCTGGAAGTGCCTGCCGCGGCCCGGATTCTGGCGTTGGGGAAGGCGTTGCGGCGTGAACCGGATGTCGCTGATGCTTTTCAACGCAGGGGCCATCTCCGGCGAGCATGCCGCTCTGATCACCAAGTTCTGCGGACAACCGCCGCGTGGCATGCCGAACGAGGCCCTTCCGTCGTGTCGGCAGGTACTACTCGACTGCGCCGCCAACCCGGCGGCGACCACGGTGAGTGTGCGCACCTGCATCTCGCGGCTCGAGCGGATCTTCGAATCCGACGAACTCCCGCCCAGTGAGGACGCCGACCGCAACGAGTTCCACGCCTCGAAGACGTTGAACGGGCGCGTGGCGGTGAAGGGTGACTTGGATGCCGTCACCGGCGAGATGTTGCTGACGGCGCTGTCCGCGCTGACGAAACCGCGGAACCCGAACGACGACCCCGCCGCGACGCGGACCGCGGGACAGCGCCGCGCGGACGCGTTCGCCGAAATCCTGCGCCGCTACCTCGACTCGGGTGAGGCACCCATCGAGGGCGGCGAGAAGCCGCACCTGTCGTTGCACGTGAACGCCCGCGACCTCGCCCGCACCGACCACGACCACGACCACGACCACGATGCGTGGTTAAGCCGAGACAGGGACGCCGACACACAGAACCTGTTCGGCAGCAGCGAATTTCACGGTAAGGATGTTTCCCGCCTACCGCACCTCGGACCGCTGACCATCGCCACCGCCCGCCGCCTCGCCTGCGACTGCCACCTCACCCCGGTCGTGATGGACGACGGTGTACCGCTGAACCTGGGCCGCACCACCAGAACCGTGTCCAAGAAGCAGCGCCGGGCGCTGATCGCCCGCGACCACGGCTGCGCCTTCCCCGGCTGCGGCGCCCCGCCCGCCCACTGCGAAGGTCACCACATCCATCACTGGGCCGACGGCGGACCCACCGACCTCGACAACCTCGTCCTACTCTGCCGGTACCACCACCGGCTCCTCCACCACTCCCACTGGGAAGTGCAGATCGGCCCCGACCACCACCCCTGGTTCACCCCACCATCACTGGTGGACCCAGACAAGAAACCCATGCCCGCGCACAACCGCGCCGGACCCCATGCGGCGTAATCGAGGGAGAGCGACGACGCCACAACGGCCCTGAAACCGTTGCAGCCGACATCCGAAGGGTATGGGTGTCGGCTACAACGGCGTGACCAGACGTACCCGAGGGCGCTGCGGCCCAAGAAGTGCCGCCGCGAGCGAAGATCAGGACCGGTGCAAGTCGCGAGCGTCGGACGCTGCATCCTGCATACGAGCGAGGAACGTGGAGATCGTCTGCTGCTCCCCCGGCGAGAAGGTATCGATCACGTCCACCACTCGCCCGATCAGCGGACCGAAGAACGACCACCCGAGTTCCTCGGCCCGCGGGGTGACCGTCACCAGCACGCGACGACGATCCTCGGTGTCCCGTGTCCGTGCGAGCAGCCCGGTGGCCTCGAGGCGATCGACCAAGGCGGTCGTGGACGCCGAACTGATACCGAGCTGGCTGCCGAGCCACCCGGGCGTGGGCGGGGTACCCGACCGCACGGCGTCCAACAGGCAGATCAACGCCTGAAGATCGGTGGAATGCAGGCCGTTCCGCGTCGCGAACTCCGAACCCAGGAGATTCAGTTCGACGGTCAGCGCCCGGAGGCGGTGCACGTACGCCATGGCCTCGCGGTCGCGGGAGTGGGTCACTTCGGCTCCGATCCTCGACGGTTTTATCTCGATAGTCTAACCTCTCGATCATCGAGAGAATTCGGAGGGGTGCACGATGGAAATGACGACGAACGGCTTCGCCGCGACGCCGGCCGGACAGGAGTACTTCGACCGATACGACCGGGTGCTCGACAAGTGGGCCGCCCCCGTTGTCGGACGTTCGGTGACGACTCGGCACGGAGTCACGCACGTCAACGTGTGCGGTCCGGACGACGGGACGCCGGTGGTGCTCTTACCGGGTGCTGGAGCGTCGTCCACGTCGTGGTTCGCCGTCGCGGGCGAGCTCGCCGCGACGCATCGCGTATACGCCGTGGATCTACTCGGCGACCCCGGCCGCAGCGTCGCGGGTTCCCGCCTGCGGACGGTGGACGATCTACTCGGCTGGTTGTCCGCCGTACTCGACGCGCTCGGGCTCGAATCCGTCGCGCTCGTCGGTCACTCGTACGGCGCGATGGTGGCCCTGGCCTACGCGTTGCGGAACCCGGACAAGGTCCGTCGCTTGGTCCTCGTCGATCCCAACGCATGCTTTGCCGGCATGCGGCCGGGTTACCTCCTTCGCGCTCTCCCGCTCTTGCTGCGTCCCACCGCGAAGCGGCAGCGCGCGCTCATCGGTTGGGAGACAGCAGGTTCCGATCTGGACCGGGACTGGCTCGATCTCGTCGGGTTCGGAGCCGAGCACTTTCCCGCGACCAGGCCCGTCGTGCCGCGCCGCCCCAGCCGCCGCGCTCTCGCCGACCTGCAGTGCCCGACAACCGTGGTGCTTGCCGAACGCAGTCGGATCCACAATGTGGACCGGGTCCGGTCCCGGGTGACCAATGCGATACCTACGGCCCGAACGAGGATGCTGGACAGCGCAACTCACTACACCCTGCCGATGGCGCCCGCGCCGGCGCTACTCGCCGTGCTGGACGAGGCGCTCCGATAGTCCGTGTCCACGCCGATCGACGGCCCGAACGGGAACGAGGCAGACCAACCACGTGTGCACTGTCGAGCGCAACCGAATCCCTCGCGCTCGCGCGCTCTCCCCGAGCACCGATCGCGCCCCGTAGACGGCATCGAACAGCAACCCCTCCAACAGGCTGATCAAGTCGTACGCCGTCACCTCCGCGTCGGCGGCACCGAGCGCGTCCATCAGTGTCGTCGCCTTCTCGACGGAGAACAGGCACGACGCGATCGCCACGCGAAGCTCGGCGTCCGCCGCGGCGTCGACCGCGAGCGCGTACCGGGCGAGGACGTCCCGGCGGCGCACCGTCGTCAAGTGCTCGAGCTGACCGCCGATCAACTCGGCAGCACTGTCGAGCGTCGGCGGTACCGCGTCGGTGTACACCGCGAGGAAGGCGGACCGCGAACGGTCGGTCAGCCGCCGCACCGCCGCAGTCACGAGCGCCTCGCGGGTACGGAAGTAGTACGACGTCGAGCCCTTCGCGAGCCCCAGACGCTTGTCGATCGCCTGATGCGTGACGGCGTGGTTTCCCCCCTCGGCCGCGAGGTCGAGGGCAGCCTCACAGATCGCGTCGCGACGGGACGGGCGGTGACTCATGTCTCCATCCTGACAGACTCTACGATGATAGAGTCCCGCAGCGTGAAGCGTCCACGACAGTCGCGCGGCCCCTTCCAGGTGCCGGTGCAGGTGTTCGAGACCCGTTCGGGCGCCGAGGGGTTCGCACTCGACGCGGTCCAGCGGCGCGCCGCCGGAGCCCTGACGGACGTCACGGGACTCGGTGTCTACCTGTGGGGTCCGCCCGGTCGGGGCAAGACGTGGCTGATGGACGCCTACTTCGCCGCCGTCCCGACGAACGACAAGGTGCGGCTGCACTTCCACGAGTTCTTTCGCGCGCTGCACACCAACCTCGTCCGATCCCGATATGACTTCCCGGCCGCCGTCGACGCACTGCTCCGCCGCGCGCGCGTGGTCTGCTTCGACGAGTTCCACGTTCAGGACATCGGCGACGCCCGGCTGCTCGAACGCCTTCTCCCACGGCTGCTCGACCTCGGCATTACGGTGGTGGCCACGTCCAACCATCCGCCGGACGCGCTGCTTCCCGATCCCCTGTTCCACGACGCCTTCGTACCGACGATCGCGCTCATCGAGCGCACGATGACGGTCGTGTCCATGGACGGGGACACCGACTACCGGACGACGACGACGCGGCACGACTCCGGGTTCGCGTCGGGTTCCTGGGTCGTCGCCGGCTCCCCGCAGCAACTCCGCGCGATCGGACTCACTCGACCGGGGGCGCACGAGCGGAGAAGTCTCACACCCGCAGGGCACCCGGTGAATGCGCTGCGCGCCGACTCCGACTGCCTGTGGTTCACGTTCGACGACCTGTGCGGCGCCGCCACCGCGCCCGCCGACTATCTCAGCCTCGCTCGCCTCCACCGGTCGTGGGTCGTCAGCGACGTCCCCGGACCGGACGCCGTCGGGCGCGAGGCCGCGCAACGGTTCGTCAACCTGGTCGACGTTCTGTACGACCAGGACGTCACAGTCACCTTCCTCGCCCACGGCGACCGGGATTTCCTCCTCGGAAAAGACTGTCCCCCGGCAGATCTGGCCCGCCTCGGCAGCCGGCTGCGACGACTGCGCACAGAGGCCGAGGCCGCAGCCGGAGACCGTCACCCCGCGGACGCGTCGGCCCTCTGAGCCGGACAGGTTCCGCCGGGTGCCGTGGCCAGTTCGAAGTGCCACATCTCGTTCGCGTAGGTCTGGCACAGTCCGTACCGCCCACCGTGTTGTGCGAGCCAGCTGTCGGCGTCGGTGGGCCCGATGTCGACGGCGTGCCCGGACACGTGAGTGGATCGGTCAGGAGTGTTCACCCATCGGCGTGCCTCGGCTTCGTCGGCGTAGGTCCAGACGGCGTCGTCGAGCAGCGACTGCTGGTAGCGGGCGCTGCGCCAGCCACTGGTCACCACCATTCGGATGCCGTCGGCCTGCGCGTCCGCCGCCGCGGATCGCATTGCGGCGCGTAGGGCCGGCTCGAGATTCGCGAGCGCCGAATGGGTGTCGTCCGCCGGGGAGAGCGAGCTTCCGGACGGGATGTACCCGTCCGAGGCATCGATCCCGCGCGACACCGCCACGGACCCACGTCGGTCGTCGAACTCCCGGACGGCCTTGGCTCCGCCCTCCACGAAGGCGCACGCGGATGGCGCCAGCAGGGACCCGCTCACGGCCGCGGCCGCGAGGATACGAACGAGGGGCGTCCGTTGCGGAATGCGCATGGAGTGCTCTTTCGGTTGCCGGCCCGGCTCTCGGGCCTGTCGCCGGACACTCCACCGCGCGCGGGGTTGCGTGAGCGTAGGGCGGCTTCCACACATTTGCGCAACATGGCGTCTCTCTACACTGGCGGGGCACCGGCGAGACCCGCCGGCGCGAGTCGGCACTGGAGATGTGAATGCGGGTCTTGATCGTCGAGGACGAGCCGTTTCTGGCCGAGGCGCTGCGGGACGGGTTGCGGCTCGAGGCGATCGCGGCGGACGTTGCCCTCGACGGTGCGGAGGCGCTCGCACGGATCGGCGTCAACGACTACGACATCGTCGTCCTCGACCGCGATCTCCCTCGCGTGCACGGCGACGACGTATGCGCCGCGATCACGCGGAACCATCCTGCGACGCGGGTCCTGATGCTCACCGCCGCAGCGCGACTCACCGACAAGCTCGACGGATTCCGGTTGGGCGCCGACGACTATCTGACCAAGCCGTTCGACCTCGAGGAGTTGATCGTCCGCCTGCACGCGCTGGCCCGGCGTCCTGCCGCCACGTCGACGCCGGTGCTGGAGTTCGCGGATCTGCGGCTCGATCCGTTCCGCCGCGAGGCGTATCGCGACGGTCGGTTCGTCAAGCTCACCCGCAAACAGTTCGCGGTGCTCGAGTTGCTCCTGCGTGCGGACGGCGGTGTCGTCAGCGCCGAGACGATGCTGGAGAAGGCCTGGGACGAGCACGCGGACCCCTTCACGACGGCGCCACGGGTGACGATCTCGACGCTCCGCAAGGCCCTCGGCGAACCGGATCTCGTCCGTACCGTCCCGGGATCCGGCTATCGGCT
Source organism: Rhodococcus sp. SGAir0479 (assembly GCF_005484805.1). NCBI lineage: Bacteria > Bacillati > Actinomycetota > Actinomycetes > Mycobacteriales > Nocardiaceae > Rhodococcus > Rhodococcus sp. SGAir0479. Next base: position 244,337 of record NZ_CP039432.1, on the reverse strand, counting down.
CGTCGACCCGGAGCACGACCGTGCGTGAGGACCGTCCGCCCGCACGCCGGAGTGCGCAGCTGCGACTGGCCGTGAGCTATGCCGCCTTCCTCGTCGCCGCCGGGGCGGTGGTGCTCGCGGGCGCGTACGTCGTGCTGCGGTACGTGCCGAACTATCCACTGACTGCGGCCAATCCGAGCGAGAGCGAGAGCGGGACGGGTGTCGCGTCCCGCCAGGAGATTCTCGATGCCCTGCTGCGACTGTCCGGGGTACTGCTCGCGGGTCTGGCGCTCGTCGGGATCATCGGCGGCTGGCTGCTCGCCGGGTGGGTGCTGCGGCCGCTGCGGCGGATCGACGAGGCGGCGCGGATCGCCGCCACCGGGCGCCTCGACCACCGCATCGATCTCACCGGACGGAACGACGAGTTCCGGCAACTGGCCGATACTTTCGACCACATGCTGGACCGACTCGGCGCGGAGTTCGCGGCACGACAACGGTTCGCGGCCAACGCGTCGCACGAACTGCGGACGCCGTTGGCGGTCACCGCCACCATGCTCGACGTCGCCCGCCGGCACCCGGATGCGCAGGACTATCCCACCCTGCTGGAGCGGCTCGCGCTCACCAATGCCCGCGCCGTGGGTCTCACGGAGGCGCTGCTCGATCTCGCGGACGTCGGGACCACGGCGACGGACACGGACGTCGTCGATCTGGCCGCCGTCGTCGCCGAGGCGCTGGCGGAGACGGCGGAGGAGGCCGATGCTCTCGGCCTACGCATCCGGAGCGGTCTCGAGCCGGCCCGCGCCGTCGGCAGCCGGGCGCTGCTCACCCAGCTCGTCGTCAATCTCGTCCAGAACGCCGTCCGGCACAACGTTCGCGGCGGCGAGCTGATCGTGCGGACCGGCGGCGCCGTCGGGAATGCCACAGGGGCGACTCTCGCGATCGAGAACGACGGTGACATCTTCACGGCCGAGGAGACGTCCCGCCTCCACGAGCCGTTCCTGCGTGGCCGCGGCCGTGTCCACGAGTCCGTCCGCGACGAGTTCGGCCGGCCGCACCGCCGCGGGTACGGACTGGGGCTGGCTCTCGTTGCCCGCATCGCTGAGGTCCACGAGGGCGACCTGCGGATACGACCGCGGCCGGGAGGCGGACTGCTCGTCACAGTCCACCTCCCGGCCGCGGGATGACCTACGGTCAGCGCCGGGTCGGCACCGATTCGGCGTCGCCGCCGGAAGCGACCGGAACCTCCTGCGAACGACCGGCCTCCTTGCGCGGGTTGGCGAAGAACATCACGGCCACGAAGCCGACCAGGAGGGCGACGGCGGGGAGCATCGCAGACTGCGACATCGCGGTCGAGAACGGCTCGCGCACCATCTCCGGCAGCTGACCGCGGAACTCCTGGCTGATGTTGCCACCACCTGCGACACCGAGCGTGGACAGCTCGGCGGTGATCCGCGACGTCATGAGCGCACCCATCGCGGCGCTGCCGAGAACGGCACCCACCTGGCGGGTGGTGTTGTAGACGCCCGAACCGGCTCCCACGTGGGCCGGCGGCAGGTTGCGGGTCGCGGTCGCGGCCAGCGGCGCCCAGATGAACGCGTTGGAGCCACCGATGACGGCCATCGGCAGCAGAATCTGCCAGACCGGCGTGGTCGGCGTGAGGCTGGTGGCCAACCACGCGGTGGCCAGCGCGAACACCAGGAAGCCGGGACCGGCGATGAGCCGCGGGTGCGCCTTGTCCACGAGCCGTCCGACGAAGGGCGCCAGGATGCCCGTGACGATCGCCATCGGCGCCATCAGCAGAGCCGAACGTGTCGGCGACAGCCCGGTCACGCTCTGCGCGTAGAACATGAACGGCAGCATGACGCCGGTGATGGAGAAACCCATCGCGGCGATGCCGACGTTGGCCACCGAGAAGTTGCGGTCCTTGAACAGTCCGAGCGGCACCAGCGGCTCGTTGCGGTTGGCCTTCTGCCACCACACGAACACGCCCATCACGACGAGGCCACCCGCGATCAAGCCCCAGGTGCGCGCGTCCCAGTCGTACGAATTGCCTTCCTGCAGACCGAACACGATGCAGAACAGACCGATCGCGCTGAGCGCGACACCGATCATGTCGAACTTGTGGTTGTTGGTCGGCAGCGACGGAACCAGACGCCACGCCAGCAGGAATCCGACCACACCGACGGGCACGTTGACGAAGAAGATCCACTGCCAGCCGAGGTTGTCGACGAGGACACCGCCGAGGATCGGACCGACCAGCGTCGCGACGCCCGCTACCGAACCCCACAGTCCCATCGCGGTGCCACGCTTGTCGGGCGGGAAGATGCGCGTGATCACGGCCATCGTCTGCGGCGTCATCAGTGCGGCACCCAGACCCTGGAACACGCGGGCCACGATGAGCATCTCCACGCCGCCGGACAGACCGCACCACAGCGACGCGAGGGTGAACACGACCAGGCCGATCAGGTACATGTTCTTGGGGCCGAACCGGTCACCGAGGCGCCCGGTGACCAGCAGCGGCACCGCGTAGGCGAGCAGGTACGCACTCGTCACCCAGATGACGGCGTTGACATCGGTGTTCAGTTCGGCGGTGATGACCGGGTTGGCGACGGCGACGATCGTGCTGTCGACGAGGATCATGAAGAAGCCCAGACAGAGGGCCCACAGGGCCGGCCACGGCCGGATTTCGGTGTTCATCGGTTGCCCTTCTGATCAGCAAGCTTCAGTGATGCGAGGTGTTCTTCCGTCACCCACGGGACGTCGCCGCCGCGGACCCGGTCGACGAACGTGCGCAACCAGGCCAGCTCGGCCTCGACCATGGCCCGGGTGTACGAGAACGGGATGGTGAACAGTTCCGGCACCGCACGCTCCTGCGCGAGCCGCTCCAGTGCGTCGAGCTCGGCGAGTTCGACGCCGAGTGCCTCCATGCGCCGGTCGAGCAGGGCCAGCGCCTCGGCGGAGCCGAGGTTGTGCAGTTCGGCGAGCCCGAGTGTGAATCGCGGATACTCGGGCGTCGGCGCGGGAACGGTGTCGGTCACCCATTCCCGCACCGCGGCCCGTCCGGTGTCGGTGATCTCGTAGGTCGTGCGCTCGGGGCGGTTACCCTGCCGGTCGGTGCCGGAGACCACCACGAGTCCGTCTCGTTCGAGCCGCTCGACGGCGTGATATAGCGAGCCCGGCCGCACCTTGACGACGCGGTCCCGGCGGCGCGCACCGAGGAGCTGGAACATTTCGTACGGATGCATGGGCCGCTCGAACAGAAGCGCCAGCACCGCGACACCGAGAGCTGTGACCGAGCGCGGCAGCACCGTCACCACCCCACTCCCATATCGAATATTCCAGGTGGAATATACGGTCGCCCGGGGCCGGTGGGCAACGCTCGTCGTCGCGTGTGACGACGAACACCGTCGGTTTCGGACAAATCACCCGAAGGTTGCGGGATCGGGCCCCAGACGGCCGTCCGGGCGATCGAGCGAGCCGATCGCGAACATGTCGTCGGCGCCGAGTTCGAAGTCGAAGACGTCGAAGTTGCTCGCGATCCGTTCGGGTGTGACCGACTTGGGGATGACGATGTTTCCCAGCTGGACGTGCCAGCGGAGAATCACCTGGGCCGGAGTGCGGCCGTGCGCCTCGGCGATGCGCTCGACGGTCGGATTCGACAGCGTGTTCCCCTGCCCCAACGGGCTCCATGCCTCGGTGGCGATGCCCATCTCCTCGTGCAGAGCCCGCAGGCGCGGCTGCGCGAAGTCCGGGTGCAGCTCGATCTGGTTCACCGCCGGCGTCTCGCCGACGGCCTCGACCAACCGGCCGAGATCGTCGGCGGTGAAGTTGGAGACACCGATCGACCGGACGCGGCCGTCGGCCTTCAACTGCTGGAAGGCCTTGAAAGTCTCGATGAAGCGGTCCTGCGCCGGGGCCGGCCAATGGATCAGGTAGAGGTCGAGGTAGTCGAGGCCGAGCTTGGCCATGCTGGCGTCGAAGGCGCGCATCGTCGAGTCGTACCCCTGGTCGTCGTTCCACAGCTTGGTGGTGACGAACAGGTCCTCGCGAGCAATCCCGGAGTCGGCGATCGCGCGCCCGGTGCCGGACTCGTTGTCGTAGATCCGTGCCGTGTCGATACTGCGGTAACCCACGCGCAACGCCTCCGCGACGGCGGCGTAGACCTGCTCGTCGGGCACCTGGAACACCCCGAAGCCCAGCTGAGGCATGGCGTTGCCGTCGTTCAGCGCAATGTTCGGTACAGAACTGATCGAAGTCATACCGGGGGCAACCAACCCGGCGCACCGAACTGTTCCCCGGATCTCAGCAAGTGGACACTTCGCCGGCATTGCACCGCGGCAGCGGGAGGGCATACGTTCGATCCAGGGTGATCCGGTCCAGGAAGAGGCTGACGATGAGCCTGTCGTACCGGCTGGCGTACCGATGGGGATGGACGCCGTGGGAAGGCGCCGGTCGCACCGTCTTCGGAACCCAGTTGGCGGCACTGTTCGACAGCGTGCCGGTCCCGGCCGCCGGTGGTCGGGCGTTGGACCTGGGCTGCGGGACGGGCGAGCATTCGATCGAGTTGGCGGCCCGCGGGTGGGCGGTGACCGCCGTCGACTCCGTCCCTGCCGCGATCGAGCGGGCGCGCCAAACTTCCCGTCCCCGGGGCCGACGTGCACTTCGTGCTCGGTGACGTCACCCGCCTGCCCGCGTACGTCGACTCCGGTTACGTCCTCGCGATCGACATCGGCTGCTTCCACGGGCTCGGCGACGACCAGCGCATCGCGTACGGCGACGGGCTCGGCGCCGTCACGCAACCGGGCGCGCAACTGCTGATGTTCTCGTTCACGCCCGGCCGGCGCCGCCCCCTGCCGCGGGGCGCGTCGATGACGGACGTGACACGTGCGCTACGTGGGTGGACCGCCGTGGGCGACGACGCGATGGACACCGACGGGGCGCCGGGCCTCCTCGCGCGGGCCCACCCGCACTTCCTCCGGCTCGTCCGGGAGTGACGTCTCCGGACAGTCGTTCCCAGCGCAGACGTCCGCCGAATCGACCCGGAAAGCAGTCCCGTCCAGTGGAATCGGGGCAGTACTGCGATCCACGTCACACCATACTCGGGGTACCGGGCCCGGTCGGACCACCGATCGGGCCGCTCACTCCCGGAGTCCGGGATCGACACGAAGGATCGATACATGATCGACGCTGCCAAGTACGGGCCGTGGGCCGTCATCGCGGGTGGCTCCGAGGGCGTCGGCGAGGAGTTCGCCGTCCAGCTCGCCGAAGCCGGCCTGAACCTGGTCCTGCTGGCCCGCAAGCCGGAGCCCCTCGAGGTCACTGCCGAGAAGGCGCGCGCGAAGGGCGTCGAGGTGCGCACGCTGTCGGTGGACCTCACCGCGGCCGACATGCTCGACAAGATCCGCAGCGTCACCGACGGTCTCGAGGTGGGCCTGCTGGTCTACAACGCCGGCGCGAACACGTACGGCCACGAGTTCGTCACCGGCGACCTGGATCGTTTCCAGCAGGTGATCGACCTCAACATCACCGGTCAGCTCAAGTTGATCCAGCACTTCGGCGCCCCCATGAAGGATCGTCGCCGCGGCGGACTGCTCCTGGTCGGTTCGATGGCGGGCTTCCTCGGCTCCGCCCAGATCAGCATCTACGCGGGCGTGAAGTCGTTCTGCCGCACCTTCGCCGAGGGCCTGTGGCTCGAGATGCGCGAGTACGACGTCGACGTTCTGGAGATGGTCCTGGGTGTCACGCGTACGCCCGCCATGGCCCGCGCCGGTCTGAACATGGACATCCCGGGCCTGCACGTCTCCGAGCCCGCCGACGTGGCCGCGCAGGCGCTCGCCAACCTGGGGAACGGCCCGGTGGTGGTCGCCAAGGGCAACGAGGCCGCCGTCGAGAAGCGCAGCGGCGGCGACCGCGCCAAGATGCTGCTGGCCGCGCACGCCGCGTCGAAGGCGATGCTGCCGCCGGAATCGAAGTAGACCGGCACGCGCGCCGGGGCCGATCGCACGCCGCGATCGGCCCCGATTGCGTTGCGGCGGAGCGGTTGGGCGGAGTAGTTCACAGCGCCACGAGTTGCTCCGAGAGTGTCCACAACGACGTCGCGGTCGCCGGGTCGGTCGCGTGTTCGGCGGCCCGGTCGATTCCGCAGTCGGCGAGGTAGGCCCCGCCGGCCGACCCGAGCGCGGGGGCCGTGGCCGCCCACACCGAGGTGGCGGCCGCCTCCGGAATCGACTCGAGGTTGCTCAGCAATCCCGGCTTGCCCGCACTCATCCGTTTCATCTCCGCGAAGTCGTCGCGGGACATGTGCCGCGACAGTCCGGTGGCACACACGCCGGGATGCACCGCGAAGGCGCGGATCCCGTCGCCGCCCGAGCGGTTCTGCAGTTCGACGGTCATCAGTACGTTGGCGGCCTTGGACTGTGCGTACGCGACGAACTTGTCGTAGGGCCGGTGCGCGAAGGCGGGGTCGGCCAGATCGACGGCGTGCGCGCGGTGCGCGTCCGACGACACGGTCACCACCCGGGCCGGGTCCCCGGAGCGGTGCGCCGCGGATCGGAGGTTGGCCGCCAACGCCGTGGTCAGCAGGAAATGACCCAGGTGGTTGGTGCCGAACTGCAGCTCGAACCCGTCGGCGGTGCGGGCGAACGGGGTGTACATCACCCCGGCGTTGTTGATCAGCAGGTCGATGGGCCGCGAACCGATGCGTTCGACCGCCCCGCGGACAGCGGACAGGTCGGCCAGATCCAGTGCCACGAATGAAAGATCGGCCCGCGGTACCTGGGCGCGGATGCGCGCGGCGACCCCGGCGGCGGCGTCGCCGTCCCGGGCTGCCAGGATCACCGCTGCCCCGCACGCCGCCAGTGCGCGCGCCGTCTCCCCGCCGAGCCCGCCGGTCACGCCGGTCACCAACGCGGTCCGTCCGGTCAGATCGACGCCGTCGAGTACCTCTTCCGTCGTGGTGCCGGGACCGAACCCGTTCATTCCCATGGCAGTTCCTTCCAGTCACGTCCGACGTGGGCCGTCCATCGCGGCTCTCTGCGCTCGACGAAGGCCCGCACTCCCTCGGCCGAGTCCGCCGTCCCCATCACGCGGTGATGCAGTACGGTCTCGTACTCCGCGACCTGGCCGGGGGTGAACCCGTGCCGGAGTGTGTCCCACAGCAGGCGCTTGCTCAGGGCCACCGACATCGGCGAGGTGTGCACCGCGATGTCGCGGGCCGTCGTCACTGCGGCCGGCAGCACCTCGTCGGCCGGCAGGCTGCGACTCGCGATGCCGAGACGTACCGCCTCGGCGCCGTCGAACGTGCGCCCGGTGAGGAGAATGTCCGCGGCCGCCGCGCTACCCGCTGCGCGAGGAACGGTCCAGTGCGACATCGCATCCGGGACCACGCCCCGCCGCACCTGCGGAATCGCGTACTTGGCGTCCGCCGCCACGATGCGGATGTCGGCCTGCATCGCCAACGTCAGCCCGATGCCGATCGCGTGGCCGTTCACCGCCGCGATCACCGGCTTGCGCAGGTCGAATGCCGGCGGGTGCACCGGAGAGGCTGTGAAGTCGGCGTCGGTGGGCGACGCGAAGGTGTCGGGTCCGGGGGTCAGGTCCGCACCGGCGCAGAAGGCCGGCGGTGTCCCGGTCAGGACGAGCACCCGGACGTCGTCGTCCTCGTCGAATCGCCGATAGAGCTCGCCCAGTCGTCGGCCCATCTCGCCGTTGAACGCGTTGCGGTGTCGGGGGCGATCGAGCGTGAGGATCGCGACGCCGTCGGAGACCGCCACGCGGATCGGGCTCACGAGGCCGGTGCCTTCACCGCGGCCACCAGATCTGCGATGTGCTGTTCCCGCACCGGGTACCCGGGAAAGTAGCAGCACACGCGGTCGGCGTGGTCGCCGAACCGCGCGACGATCTCGGCCGCGCACTCCTCGGGGGTACCGTGCACCGCCAGCGTCGCCAGCATCGTGTCGTCGACGAGATCGGTCATCGCCGCGTACTCGCCGTTCTTGGAGAGGGCATTGAGCTCGGGCTGCAGCCCTTCCCAGCCCTCGACCTCCAGAACGGGGCGATAGGCGGGGGTCGATCCGTAGAACGCGAGCAGCTCGCGCACCCCACGCGATGCCGCGCTCAGTTCCTCCGGCGTGCGCCCCACCCCGACGATCACCTGCGGGTAGATCGCGAGGTCCGCCGCGGTGCGCCCGCCCCGCTCGAGACCCGCCGCGACGGCCGGCATCGTCCGCTCCCGAAAATGCCGGGCGCTGTTGAAGGGCATCACGAGCAGCCCGTCGGCCACCTCGGCGGCCGTGCGCGTCATGACCGGCCCGAGGGCACCGAGGCAGATCGGCGGCGGACCGTACGGGTTGGGGCCGGGATCGAACGTCGGCGGCATCAACGTGTGCGTGGTGAATTCGCCCTCGAAGCGCAGACGCGAATTGCCCTCCCAGGCATCGAAGATCGCCTTGATCGCCAGGACGGTCTCGCGCATCCGCGCGGCCGGGCGCGACCACTGCGCGCCGTACCGCTTCTCGATGTGCGGGCGGATCTGCGAGCCGAGACCCAGCCGGAACCGCCCTCGGCTCAGCGTCTGCAGGTCGTACGCGGTGTGGGCCAGGTGCATCGGACTGCGCGGCAACGCAATCGCCACGTTTGTCATCAGATCGACGTCGGTCGCAGCGGCCGCGGCGACGAGGGGCAGGAACACGTCGTGCGGCCCCTCGAACGTGAACAGCCCGTCGACGCCGAGCGCGGCCAGCTCGCGGGCCCGCTGCGCCGCGTTCTCCGGCCGTCCGTCCAGTTGGACGTCCACCTTCACGATCGGTCCCCTTTCGTTGTAGCCGCCGTGTCGGCGCCGTGACACGCCAGCGTGTACAGCGCTCCCCCCAGCGCCGCCACGAACTCCTCGGCGTCGAGGTTGCCCTGCGTCAGGCCGCGGATGGACGTGGCGCCCGTCAAGATCTCGAACAGCGTCGCGGCATCCGCCGGACCGGGTATCTCGCCACCGCGCACGGCGATCTCCAACCGCTCGGCGAACGCGGACCGGACCGGGTCCTGCAGGGCCAGCAGCCGTTGCCGATCCTCCTCGGTGGTGGCGTCGGCCAGCAGTCCCGGGATCCCGGCCCGGGCCGCCGGACTCGCCGCACGCGCCAGGAAGATCCGCGTCCACGTGAGCAGATCCGCGCGGAGGTCGTCGGTAGGTTCCGGGAAGTCGCGTCCCCCCGAGCCGTGCACCGCCTCCTCGAGCAGCGCCTCCCGCGACGGCCACCGTCGATAGATGGCGGGTGCGCTGACCGCGGCGCGCCGCGCGATGGCACTGATGGTCGTCTGCTGGTAGCCCACCTCGCCGAGCAGTTTCCGCGCGGCGACGAGGACGGCGTGATCCTTGGCCGGGTCACGCGGGCGGCCGACTCGCGGTAGATTCGCGTTCATTACGTTACAGGCTAACACGTTATATTTTTCGGCGATGGTGAATTGCCTGCGCACCAAGGAGGTTCGAGCGTGACGCTGCTGGACGGCTCCTTCGACGGTCGCGACGTCCACGTGCGCGCCAGGCGTCCCTCGGTGATCGAACGGGCGACACGGGTGGTCGACGCCTTCCTGTCCGGTCCCGCGCGACTCACGCTCGAGGACGTCACGACCGTGACCGGGTTGCCGCGGTCGACCGCGTTCCGCATCGTCAACCAGCTCGTCGAACTGCAGTGGCTCGCACACGACGCGCCCGGCTACCGGCTGGGCGAACGCGCCCTGTGGATGGGCACGCGGCACGGCGACCACACCCAGGTTCGGGCCGCCGCGGCGGCGCACCTCAACCACCTGCACCTGACCACCGGCACCGTCGTGCACCTGGCGGTGCTCGAGGGCGCCCGGGTGCTGTACCTCGACAAGGTCGGCGGGTCGGCGGCGGACTCGGTGCCGTCGCACGTGGGCGCGCGGGTCGCGGCCGAGCGCACCGTGGCCGGCCGCGCGCTCCTGGCGGCACTTCCACCCGAACGCGTCGACAATCTTCTCGCTCTGGAGGGCGCGGGCCCGAGCACCGCACCGGCTCTCTCCCGTCTGCACGCCGACCTCGGCCACGTCCGTGGACGGGGCGGCCTCGCGTTCTCCGCGGCGTCGGAGAGCGCGTTGGGCATCGCGCGGGTCGCGGCCGTGGTGACCGGCCCCGATGGTCCCGCCGCGGCGATCTCCGCGGCCGGGCGGGGCCGGGTGTCGCTGGAGGCGATCGCACCGTTGGTCGCGCTCGCCGCGCGCCGCACGTCCCGCGACCTTCTCCCCACTCGGACCCGTGCGGCCGGTCGGGCACGGTGAACTGCAGGAGCGTGCCCGTGTCTGCGGCCGTCACGCGGACCTCGTCGCCGGTCGGTCCCGAAGGACACGACACAGATGCCACCCAATGGAATTGCGCCCACGCCGGTTCGCGCGAACTGCGAACGTGAGGATCATCCGCTCACCGACGAGCACCCGAACCACGACGAGGACACCATGAGCATCGCCAGGACACCGGAACAGATCGCCGCCCAGGACGCGGTGCGGGCACTCGGCCGTACGGGAAAACCGGTTGCCGTCATACGGGACACGGCGACCGATGCGTGGCTGGACCTGTGGCCCGCCGTGGCCGATCTGGGCCTGTTCGCGGTGACCGTTCCCGAGGAGCGCGGAGGCGCGGGCGGCACCCTGGTCGATCTGTGCGTGATGCTCGAGCAGGCCGGCGCGGACCTGCTTCCGGGGCCGGTGGCAGCGACCGCGGCCGTCGCCCACCTGTTGGGGACGCACGCCGGGTCCCAGGAGCTGTTGGACGAGATCATGTCCGGCGCGCTGCCGGTCGCGATCGCCTCGCCCGCAGCGCCGCGGCTCACGGTGAGCGACGAGGGTGTCTCCGGCGAGGTCGGGCTGGTGGCCGGGGCCTGTGCTCGCAGCGCCGTCGTCGTCGCCGCGTCCGAGTCGGACGGCGCCCGCTCGTGGTGGCTGATCCGCCCGGACGCCGCGGGGTTCGAGGTCGAAGCCGCGGACACCGCCGACCTCACCACGCCGGCGGGCCGGGTGCGGTGCACGGCGACCCCGGCCGTGCGGCTCGAGATCCCCTTCGAGTCGGTCGAAGACCTGCACATCACCGCGGTGGCATCGCTGGCCGCCGGCATTGCGGGACGCGCCACGGAGATCGCCGCGGAGTACGCGAAGATCCGGGAGCAGTTCGGGCGCCCGATCGGACGCTTCCAGGCGATCAAGCACATGTGCTCGGAGATGCTGTGCCGCGCCGAGCAGGCCCGGATCGTGGCGTGGGACGCGGCAGTGGCCGACGCGCACGAACTGCCCATCGCCGCAGCCGTCGCGGGTGCCGTCGCACTCGACGCCGCGGTGGACAATGCCAAGGACTGCATCCAGGTGCTCGGGGGCATCGGTTTCACGTGGGAGCACGACGCGCACATCTACCTGCGTCGCGCGTTGTCGTTGCGGCAGTTCCTGGGCGGCAGCGCGGCCTGGCGGCGGCGCACCACCGAACTGGTCCGCGCCGGCGAGCGTCGTCATCTCGGTGTCGACCTCGGTGACGTCGAGAACGAGCGCGGCGCCGTCCGCGGTGACGTCGAGCGGATCGCCGCGCTCCCGGAGCAGGATCGCCGGGCGGCCCTCGCCGACTCGGGCTACCTCGCGCCGCACTGGCCGGCGCCGTACGGCCAGGACGCGTCCGCTGCCCGGCAGGTGCTGATCGACCAGGAGTTGCAGCACGCGGGCGTCGAGCGTCCGGACCTCGTCATCGGCTGGTGGGCGATGCCGACGATCCTGCAGGGCGGCGATCCGGCGCAGATCGAACGGTTCGCGCTGCCGACACTGCGCGGCGAGATCCTCTGGTGCCAGCTGTTCAGCGAACCGGGCGCCGGCTCCGACCTGGCGTCGCTGACCACAGCCGCGGTCCGCGTCGACGGCGGATGGAAGATCAGCGGCCAGAAGGTGTGGAATTCCATGGCGGTGCAGGCGGATTGGGCCATCTGCCTGGCCCGGACCGACAAGGAGGCTCCGAAGCACCGGGGCATCACCTACTTCCTGGTCGACATGCGAACTCCGGGCATCGACGTGCGTCCACTGCGTGAGATCACCGGCGAGACGCTGTTCAACGAGGTGTTCCTCGACGACGTCTTCGTGCCGGACGACTGCGTCGTGGGCGCGGTGAACGACGGCTGGCGGCTGGCCCGCACTACACTCGCGAACGAGCGGGTCCAGATGGGCGGCGGCTCCACGCTCGGTCCGCGCATGGAGGAGATGATCGCGCTCGCCGAGGGCAATGACGATCCGCTGGTGGTCGACCGCCTCGGCTACCTGATCGCGCAGGCGATGTCGAACGCCCTGCTGGCGCACCGCGCGCTGCTCGACAGCCTGGCCGGCGGACAGCCGGGAGCCGAGTCCGCGATCCAGAAGATCGTCGGCGTGCGCGAGCGGCAGGCCGCCGCCGAGTTCCAACTGCAACTCGCGGGCGACGCCGGCCTCCTCGAGGGCCCGGTCATGCGCGAATTCCTCACCACCCGGGCGAATTCGATCGCGGGCGGCAGTACCCAGATCCTGCTGTCGCTGGTCGCCGAGCGACTGCTCGGGCTTCCTCGGGACTGACCACCGCGGCAGCGGGGCCGGCGGGCCGGGGACAATCTGCGTGTGACTGCAACCCTGCGCATCTCCGGCCTCTCCGCGTCCCGGGGCGAGCGCACGCTCTTCTCGGACCTCGACCTCACGGTCGCACCCGGCGACGTGATCGGACTGGTCGGCGCGAACGGTGCCGGGAAGTCGACGCTGCTCACCACGCTGGCCGGCGTGGGCAGCGCCGACGTCACCGGCACGATCACGCTCAGTCCCCCCGACGCGACCGTCGGTTACCTGGCGCAGGAGCCCGACCGGATGCCCGGCGAGACGATTCTCGCGTTCCTCGGCCGCCGCACCGGCGTCACCGCGGCCGAAGAGGCGATGAACGCGGCCGCCGAATCGCTCGCGGACGGCGGTGAGGACCTCTACTCCCCCGCCCTGGACCGGTGGCTCGCCCTCGGCGGCGCCGACCTGGCCGAGCGCGCCGAACAGGTATTGGCCGATCTCGGCCTGGATGTCGCCGGGGACGCGCTGATGACGGATCTGTCGGGCGGCCAGGCCGCCCGCGCCGGACTCGCGTCGCTGCTGCTGTCGCGCTACGACGTGCTGCTGCTCGACGAGCCGACCAACGACCTCGATCTGCCCGGGCTCGAGCAGCTCGAGCGGTTCGTCGCCGACACCCGTACCGCGCTGGTGGTGGTGAGCCATGACCGAGAGTTTCTGGCGCGCACCGTGACCGGCATCGTGGAGCTGGATCTGGCGCAACAGCAGATCGCCGTGTACGACGGCGGGTACGAGGCATATCTGATGGAGCGGGAGGTGGCGCGGCGGCACGCCCGCGAGGCGTACGACGAGTTCGCCGGGAACCTGTCGGCGTTGCAGGACCGTGCGCAGATGCAGCGCAACTGGCTCGAGCACGGCGTCCGCAACGCTCGCCGCAAGGCGAAGAACGGCGACTCCGACAAGATGGGCCGCAAGGCGCGCGCCGAGTCCACCGAGAAGCAGGCCGCCAAGGCGCGCCAGACGCAGCGCCGCATCGAACGACTCGAGGTGGTCGAGGAACCCCGCAAGGAATGGGAGCTGCGGATGGAGATCGCCGCGGCGCCCCGCAGCGGCGCGGTGGTCGCGACCATGAGTGGCGCCACCGTGCGCCGCGACGGGTTCACGTTCGGTCCGGTCACCGCGCAGGTGGACTGGGGCGACCGGATCCTCGTCACCGGCCCCAACGGGTCCGGCAAGTCGACACTGCTGAACGTCCTGCTCGGCAAGCTGCCGCCCGACGAGGGGACGGCGACGTTGGGATCCGGGGTCGCGGTCGGCGAGATCGACCAGGCCCGAGGACTGTTCGAGGGCGACGAGATGTTGGCCGACGCCTTCGGCGCGCAGATCCCGGAGTGGCCCGAGGCGGACGTGCGCACCCTGCTGGCCAAGTTCGGTCTCAAGGGCCACCACGTGCTCCGACCCGCATCGTCGCTGTCGCCGGGCGAGCGCACGCGGGCGGCACTGGCGTTGCTGCAGGCCCGCGGCGTCAACCTGTTGGTGCTCGACGAGCCCACCAACCACCTCGACCTGCCCGCCATCGAGCAGCTCGAGCAGGCGATGGAGTCGTTCACGGGCACCCTGCTGCTCGTCACCCACGACCGCCGGATGTTGGACACCATGCGCCACACCCGGCGCTGGCGGATGGACGCCGGCCGCCTCGCCGAATAGGCACTTCGTGCCCGTGCGCCTTTTCGGTAGCCGACGCCACCGGAGAGGCGCACGGGCGCGCAGCGCTTACGCCAGCAGGCCCTGCCCGAGGTATTCCCCGGCACGGCAGCCCGGCGGGATCGCGAACACCGCGGACCCGATGGGCGTGGACCACTCGTTGAACATGTCCGCCTCCGCGAGCCGCTGCTGCACCGGCACGTACTGGGCGTCGACGTCCGCCTGGTAGGCGACGAAGATCAGCCCGGAGTCGGACACCCCGGCGCCGCCCGGGGCCTCGTCGTAGTTGTACGCGCGGCGCAGGAACCGCTCCCGCGGAGCCATCGGGCGGGCCCGCGCGACGTGCGAGAACTCGGGGATGATCCGCAACCCGCCCGGACCGACCGCCTCGAAATCGGGTGTGTCGTGCTCGGATTCGCCGGTGAGCGGGGCGCCGTCGGACATCCGCCGCCCCATCACCTCGTCCCGCCCGTGCCGATCCAATTCGTCCCAGCCGTCGAGGTCGAGGTGGATGCGCCGGATCACGACCGAGGTGCCCCCGGCCATCCACGGCTGCTCCCGGCCGTCGTTCCACACCACCTGGCCGAAGTCGGCGGTGCCCGCGTGCGGATTGACGGTCCCGTCCACCTGACCCATGAGGTTGCGCATCGTGGTGCCCTCGGGTTCGCTGCCCCGAGCCCGGCGGAAGCCGCGCTGCACCCACCGGACGGTGGCGGTGTTGCGCGCGGCCTTGAGCAGGACCCGCAGCGTGTGAGCCACCGTCACGGGGTCGTCGGACCCCACTTGGACGAGGACGTCGCCGTCGCTCCAGCGCGGCTCGAGTCGGTCGATCTCGAAGGCCGGCAGCGGGCGGCACCACGGCGGACGGCGGTCGTCGAGTCCCGCGGCGCGGAACACCCCGGGTCCGAAGCCGACCGTGACGGTGAGACGGGCGGGGGCGGTGGCGAGGTCCGGTTCGGTGTCCGCGAGCGCGCCCGTGCCCACCGTGAGCCGGGCGGCGTCGTCGGTCCACACCCGCATCAGCCGAACCAGCGCCGCCCGGTCCGTCCCCGGTCTCAGGTCGAGGCCGACGAACGTGGTGTGGGCGGGCGGCGGCGTCTCGACACCCGCCTGGTGTTCCCCGTGGAACGGGACCGTCGGCACGGCCACCTCGGCCTGTGCCGGGCGCGCCGTAGCCGTGCCGGCGCCGAAGCCGAGGCCGACGCCGCCGATCGCGGCGGCGCCGACTCCGAACAGCCGCCGACGGCTGAGGTCAGCCATCGTGCGCCTCACCGGTGCCGTAGTCCTCGCGGGCTCCCGTGAAGTCGCGGACCTGCGACGTGAACCGGGCCGTCGCGCCGTCGGCGAACTCGAACGTGAACGCGACGTCGGTACCCGCCTGCACTGGTGCCGGCAGGTCGAACAGCATGATGTGGTCGCCGCCCGGAGCGAGTTCGTACGAATCGTGGGCCGCGACCACGACGCCGCCGTCCTTCTCACGCATCTTCATCGCGCCGCTGCCGTCCGGCGCCATCTCGTGGAGTTCGACGCGCGGAGAGACCGTCGTCGTCACGGCCGTCAACGTGACGTCGGTGTCCGAGCCGTTGACGATCGTGCCGAACATCGCTGTCATGCCGCTGTCGGCGGCCTTGACCCACGAGTCCTGCAACGAGATCGATTCCACGTCGGTGCCGGACTTCGCGTCGCCGGCCGAGTCGTCGCTGCAACCGACGAGGGTGATGCCCGCCGCGACGGTGACACCGATCGCGAGAACGCGGGTACGAATGAATGCCTTCATGTGTGTGTGCCTTTCGGGTGCGGGCGCGCGGCGACCGCCGGGCGGTCCGGGCGACCCGCAGGGTGTGGGAGGACGCGCGTCCACGCCGGAAGGCGGCGTGACGCGGTGACGTGGGGCGGTCTCAGCCGAAGGCGGGCGGTCCGCGCCGGGCGATCGACCCCACGCACACGGCGAGCGCGGGCGGCGCAGCGTCTGCGACGAGTCGGGGCAACGCACGTTCGGGCGGCACCGGCGACGTGGCGAGCAGGCGCGGCAGGATCCGCCGCAGTGCCGCGCAGGCACGCGGACCGATCCGTTCGGCCGACGCGATGAGCGCCGAGCACGCGAGGACGGCGACGGCGTGCGCCGACAGCATCGGCGCCGACAGCTGCGCGCCGTCGTGCATACCGGCGTGGGCGTCACCGAGCGAGAGGGCGCCGTGCGCGAGCACCTGCCCGGCGGCGAGCACCGGAACCAACGCGCCCCGGCGCGCCGCGAGGGCGGGCACCGCGGTGACGGCCGCGGCGACCACGGCGGCGACGCCGACGAGCAGCAAGAGCGTCACACCGTGGGGCATGCCGCCCCCGCCCATGCCGTGGGCCCCGATGGCGAGGGCCACCACGGACGCGGCCACGGCAAGACCCCGCACTTGGCGTGCGAGCTCCTCACCTGGCCCGATGCGCATGCCGCGACAGTACTACACGCTGTCGTACCGAGACGGCGACCCCGCACCCCCTCGTTTTACGAACTTGACAGTCTGTTGTGTTTTTACAACGATGCATTGCATGAGTCCGGTGCGGCGTGGCGCGAGCCTCCCCATCTTCAATCGCATCGGGGTGCTGCGCGCGGAACGAAAGATGAGTCGCGCACAGCTCGCCGAGTCGATCGAGGTGAATCCGCAGACCGTCGGTGCGCTCGAGCGCGGCGACCACTACCCGAGCCTGGACCTCGCGATGCGCATCTGCACGGTGTTCGAACTACCGATCGAGGCGGTGTTCTCGCGCACCGAGTTCGCGCCGATGTCGGTCGAGCTCTACCCGACCACCCCCAAGGAGGAGGGCTGACATGCCCGGCACGACCCTCGTCGAGCGTTACGAGGACTTCCGCACGCGACGATTCCTCCGTCAGGAAGCTCGGATGTCCACCTGGATGCCGCAGTGGCGTTCTCGTTCCCGCCGCCGCGCGCTGGTGATGGCGCTCGTCGTCATCTTCGCCGGCATGTTCGCGACCGCGGTCGGCACGTACTTCTCCACGCCGGCCGTGCTCGGCTGGATCGCCCTGCTGGTCGTGTTCCTCCCGGTCTGGACCAGCCTCCAGATCGTCTCCAGCCGACAATGCGACGCGCCCCGCCACGCCCTCGACGAGCGCGAGATCGCCGAACGCAACAGCGCCCGCTCCGTCGGCCTCACCGCCCTGCAGTGGCTGGTGCTGCTGCCGATATTCGCGCTCACGTGGGGTGCGGGAGTGGACGGACTCGATCACCGGGCACTGGCCTACGCCGGCGGCGGGACCGCGCTGGCCGCGGTCCTGTTCGGCGGGTGCCTGCCCGCCATGATCCTGGCCTGGTCGGCCCCCGACCCCGACCCCGATACCGACGACCACGAGGAGTCCTCATGACCGGTCAGACGCTCACCTTCGACGGCATCTCCAAACGCTACGGCGACGTCGTCGCGCTGGAGGGCCTGAGCTTCGACGTCCGCCCCGGCGAGATCTTCGGATTCGTCGGCAGCAACGGCGCCGGCAAGACCACCGCGATGCGCATCGCCCTCGGCGTCCTGGCTGCCGACGGGGGTGAGGTGCGGCTCGGCGGCCGGCCGGTCGACCTCGAGGTCCGCCGCTCGATCGGTTACATGCCCGAGGAACGCGGGCTCTACCCGAAGATGAAGGTGGGTCGTCAGCTCACGTACTTCGCGGAACTACACGGGCTTTCGCGTGCCGAGGCGAGCGAGTCCGCGCGCCGGTGGACCGAGCGTCTGGGGATCGAGACACGGGTGAACGACACCGTCGACGCGCTCAGCCTCGGCAACCAGCAGCGCGTCCAGCTCGCCGCCGCACTGGTCCACGACCCCGCGGTACTCATTCTCGACGAACCGTTCTCCGGACTCGATCCGGTCGCGGTCGACGTCATGAGCGACGTCCTCGTCGAGAAGGCGAACACCGGTGTCCCGGTGATCTTCTCCAGTCACCAGCTGGATCTGGTGCAGCGGCTGTGCGACCGGGTCGGCATCATCTCGAAGGGCCGGATGAACTCGATCGGCACCGTCGACGAGTTGCGTGGCAGCGGCGACGTGCTCCTCGAGGTCCACGCGCCCGCGGCACCCGCCGGATGGGCCGATCACCTGTTCGCGGTGACGACCGTCAGCCACGCCGACGGCCGCACCGTGCTGTCGCTCGGCTCGGGCGCCGACGACCAGGCCGTCCTGCACGCCGCCCTGAAGACCGGACCCGTACACGAGTTCGCGGTCCGCAAACCGTCCCTGACCGAACTGTTCCGAGAGGTGGTGTCCGCATGAACGTTCGGAACGGCCTGAGCCCGGCCCGCGCGATCGCCCTGGTCGCTCGGCGCGAATTCCTGACCCAGGTGCAGAAGAAGAGCTTCCTGATCAGCAACGTGATCGTCCTGATCGCGATCGTCGGTGGCATCGTCGCCGCCTCGATCTTCTCGGGCGGCGACGACGAGTCGCGGTCCACAGTGGGGCTGGTCGGCGATCAGTCGTTGAGCGCCGCGCTGGTGGCCACCGGTGACGCGGCCGGCAATCCGGTCGAGGTCACCGAGATCGGCGACGAGCAGGCCGCCCGCGGCCAGGTCGAGAACGGCGACCTCGACGTCGCGCTCGTGCCCGGCACCGGCGGCAGCGTCACCGCGATCACCAAGTCCGAGATCGACGCTCCGCTGCGCGTCGTGCTCGACGGCGCCGTGGCCGCACAGGCACAGACCGCCGCGCTGGCGGCGCAGGGCGTCGACGCGGCGCAGTTGGCCGAGAGCACGAAGTCCGCCGTCGTCACCGTCGACGCGATCGACCCACCGGATCCCGAACGCGGACAACGCATCGCGCTCTCGACCGCGGTCGTGATCCTGCTGTACATGCAAATCCTCGCGTTCGGCATGTACGTGGCGATGGGTGTGGTCGAGGAGAAGTCGTCGCGCGTGGTGGAACTGCTGCTGTCGACGCTGCGACCGCTGCAGCTGTTGTGGGGCAAGGTGATCGGCATCGGCGCCGTCGGCCTGGCGCAGCTCGCGGTGTACGGCGTGGTCGGCGTGGGCGCCGGCGTCGCGACCGGCGTCCTCACGCTCGGTGGCACCGCGTGGGGCACGCTGGTCGGCACCCTCGGCTGGTTCGTCCTCGGGTTCGCCTTCTTCGCGGTGCTCTACGCCGCGACCGGGTCGATGGTCTCGCGCCAGGAGGACGTCAACTCCACCGCGATGCCGCTCACGATCTTGATCATGGCAATGTTCTTCGCCGCGTTCAGCGCCGTGCAGAACCCGGACGGCCCGCTGTCGAACGTGCTCAGCTGGATCCCGCCGTTCTCCGCGATCCTCATGCCGCTGCGCATCGCCGCCGGCGTCGCGAGCGGAGTGCAGATCGTGGGCACCGTCGCCTTGATGCTGCTCGTCACGGTCGCGATGTCGGCCCTGGCCGCCCGCATCTACCAGCGATCGATTCTCCGCATGGGCAAGACGGTCTCGTGGCGTGAGGCCCTCGCCCGGTAACTAGGCTGAACCACGGCGACCGCGCCCGCTGCCGGGTGCGGTCGCCGTCGGCGATTCGCGAGATGGAGGAGGGCCCATGTCCCGCACCAGAATGTCGGCTCGGGACCTGATCGCGCGGGTGTTCGACGCCGACAGTTTCGAGTCGTGGGACACCGCCCCGGTCGACGTCGACCCCGACCCGAAGTACCGCGCCGAGCTCGCCGCCGCGGCGGCGCGCTCCGGCGTGGACGAGTCGGTGCTCACCGGTACCGCATTGCTCGGCGGCCGTCGCGTCGCCGTCATCGCGTGCGAGTTCTCCTTCCTCGCCGGGTCGATCGGGGTGGCCGCGGCCGAACGGATCGTCACCGCGGTCGAACGCGCCACCGCCGAGGGGCTACCCCTGCTGGCGTCCCCCACGTCGGGCGGAACTCGCATGCAGGAGGGCACCGTCGCGTTCGTGCAGATGGTCAAGATCGCGGCGGCAGTCGCCGCGCACAAGGCCGCGCACCTGCCGTACCTGGTGTACCTGCGCGACCCCACGACCGGTGGCGTCTTCGCGTCGTGGGGATCGCTCGGGCACGTGACGATCGCCGAACCCGGCGCGCTCGTCGGATTCCTCGGCCCCCGCGTGTACCAGGCCCTGTACGGCGCCGAGTTCCCGGCGGGCGTCCAGACGTCGGAGAATCTGTATCGCAAGGGCGTCATCGACGGGGTCGCGTCCGTCGAGCAGCTGCGCGAGCTCGTCGACCGTGCGCTGCACGTGGTGTGCGACCCGGCCGACGCCACGGTGCCGATCCCCGAACTCGCCGCGCCCGAGGACATCCCGGATGTACCGGCTTGGCAATCCGTGATGTCGTCCCGCCGCACCGACCGCCCCGGTGTGCGCGAGCTGGTACGGCACGCGGCCTCCACCCGCGTGCCGCTGAGCGGAACCGGTCAGGGGGAGGTGGACTCGACCGTCCTGCTGTCGCTCGCCCGGTTCGGCGGCCGGCCGTGCGTACTGTTCGGTCAGGACCGTGCGGGCCAGTCGGCCCTCAACACGATGGGCCCGGCCGCGCTGCGGGAGGCCCGCCGTGGCATGCGGATGGCCGCCGAACTCCGGCTGCCCCTGGTGCTGGTGATCGACACGCTCGGGGCGGCGCTGTCGCAGGAGGCCGAGGAACGCGGCCTGGCCCCGGAGATCGCGCGCTGCATCTCCGATCTGGTGACGCTGCGAACCCCGACGGTGTCGGTGCTGCTCGGTCAGGGCACCGGCGGTGGCGCGCTCGCATTGCTGCCTGCCGACCGCGTACTCGCGGCCCAGAACGGCTGGCTCGCCCCGCTTCCCCCCGAGGGTGCGAGCGCCATCGTGCACCGTGACACCACCCACGCGCCGCAGATGGCTGCGGCGCAGGGCATCCGGTCGCTCGACCTGTTGCGCGACGGCGTGGTCGACGCGGTGATCCCCGAACTTCCCGACGCCGCCCTCGAACCGGTCGAGTTCTCGCGCCGGGTCGGCGCGGCGATCGCGCACGAACTCGCGGCGTTGGACGACCTCCCGGTCGACGACCGGATCACGACACGCACGTCGCGCTACCGCACTCTCGGCCTGCCCGGGAGTTGACGCTCCGGAGGATCCTGCGCCAGTCCTCCCGGACCGAGCCACGATCGATCACGCGCCCCTCCCCGCCGGACGAGAGCGCGGTCAGCCGATCGTCGGAGCGAACTCGCCGTAGGTGGTGCCGTCCCCGCGCCACAACTCCGACGAGCGCAGCCGGGCCACCACCGCGTCGAACGCGTCGACGAGCCATTCCCGGTCCGCGGCCGCGAGCAGGTCATCGGAGCGGTCGAAGAAGCGCACCGCCCACAGGCCGTCACCGTCGTCGGTGGCGGTGGACAGATCGCCTCCCTCGTTGGTGGCGAGGAGATATCGGCCCAATTCGAACTCGACCCGAATCGCGTATGTAGATCCCACGTTGACGATGCCGGCCGGGCGTTGCGTCGCCGCCGCCAGGGCGACGAGAGCGTCCGCGTACCGCTCGGTGTGCTGACGGGTCAGGGGCACGGCGCGGCCACCCGCCGCGTCGGGACGGGCAGCACGGGCCCGAGGTCATTCGGATGCATGGCGCCGATCCTTCGAACGGAGCCGCACGCGCGATCGATTCGCGTGCCTATCGACCTTTTCCCAACACTCTCACCTTCTCACGACAACCGACGCGGCCTACCTGCTCTCCCACCCTTTAGACGCACGGATGACGCCGAACCGAACGCCTACAAACCTGTGATCTACGACACATTTCCGACGGACGCTCGGTGCGGTTCGGGGAAGTGGTGATCGGCACGCCGGCTCGGTTAAAGTCTGCGTGCCTCACTCCCGCGACGGCTTCGACGGGAGGAGTGTATTCAGTGACCGAACGGGCCGTGGACGGGCAGAGAGGGCTCGACCATGCCTATCACCATCACCGGGGTGAAGACCCCGACGACACCTTCGCGCAGTTCGTCGACCGACACGGTCGTGAACTGCGCAGATACTGTCGGCAGCTGGCTCCCGACGACCACACCGCCGAGGACGTCGTGCAGGAGACGTTCCTGGCCGCGTGGAACCGGTTGGCCTCGTTCCGCGGCGACTCCTCGATTCGGACGTGGCTGTTCGCGATCTGCACTCGGAAGATCTTCGACCTGCACCGACGCCGGCGACCGGACCTGGTGGACGACGAGACACTTCGCGCCCTCCCGGACGGGCCCGAGGTCGAGCCCGCATCGGTGGCGTCGAACAATGCCTTCCTGCACGCTCTCGACAGCGCTCTGCGGCAGCTCCCGCTTCGCCAACGCGCATCATGGGTGATGAGAGAGGTGGAGGCGATGACGTTCCCGGAGATCGGCAAGGTGCTGGGGCTCAGCCCGGACGCGGCGCGCGGTCAGCATCGGCGTGCCGCGGCGGCGCTGGCGGTGCTGCTGGAAGAGTGGCGATGACCGCGCAGCGGATCGAAGGAGGCCGGCACGATGGTGCACACTGACCCGCGCACGGACGGGCGGGCGCCGGGCGCCGACGAGGTCGTCGCGATCGCCGAGGTGTCCGACCTGCCGCCGAACAGGCTGGCGTCGATACTGGTGTCCCTCGGCGAGAGCATCACCGACGAGGACGACCTGGTGAACCTGCTCGACCGTGTCACCGAGGTGGCGCACGAGGTGATCGACGGTGCCGACTGCACGGGCGTGACGATCGACTTCGGCGGGCGGACGTACACGGCCTCGTACACCGACGGACGCACCCTGCGGGTGGACCACGAGCAGTACGCCGCCGGTGAGGGCCCCTGTCTCCACGCGTCGCGCACGCGCGAGACCGTGCTGGTCGACCTGGACGAGGCGACGGACCGGTGGCCCGCATTCACCGAAGCGGCACGCGCCGAGGGGATATGCAGCTTCCTGGCCGCCCCGCTGTTCGTCGCCGACCGCACTCTCGGCGCCCTCAACCTCTACGGCCGTGCTCGCGCCGCATTCGACGAAGTGGACGCCGACGTCCTGGAACTGCTGACGAGCACGGTCTCGCGGGCCATCGGCGAGTTCGCGCGGTTCAAGTCCGCGCGCGACGCCGCGGACGCACTGCAACGGGCACTCGAGACGAGGGCGCCCATCGAGCAGGCCAAGGGCATGCTGATGGCTCTGCACCGGATCGATGCCCAACAGGCATTCGAGGTGCTGCGCAAGCAGTCGCAGACGACCAACACCCGGTTGCGGGACGTGGCGGCAGACCTGGTCGAGAAACTGAGCGCGACGGACGGTTCCGGCGCGGGCGAGGCCGTCTCCTGACGCCGGTACCCGGCCCGGACGCGGTGGTCGCCGCCCTGTCCGACGTGGCCGACCCGGACGACGCGCGCCGGTTCGCCCGCTTCTTCAAGACCGCGCCGGGCGAGTACGGCGCCGGTGACGTGTTCGTCGGCGTGCGGGTACCCGCAATCCGTGCAGTGGCCAAGACCTTTGCCACGCTTTCGCTCGACGACGTCGACACGCTGCTCGACAGTGCGGTGCACGAGTACCGTCTGGCCGGCCTGTTGATCCTCGTCGAGCAGTTCGCGCGCGCGAGCCGGACGCGCAGCCGCGACGAGCAGGCCCGCGAGCGTATCGCCGATCGGTATCTCGCGGCGGTGCTGCGGGGCCGGGTGAACAACTGGGACCTCGTCGACCAGTCGGCGCTGCACATCCTGGGTGACTGGCTCTACGACCGACCCCGGACCGTCGTGTTCGAACTGGGCGCGGACGACGATCTGTGGCGTCGACGGGTCGCGCTGCTCACCACGTTCGGCTTCATCCGACGCGGCGACGCGTCCACGACCCTCGAACTCGCGGCCCGCGTCCTCGGCGACCGGCGGGACCTGACCCAGAAGGCGACCGGCTGGATGCTCCGCGAGGTCGGCAAGCGCGTGGACCGGGCGCTGCTGCTCGCTTTCCTGGACGCCCACGCGGCGGACATGGGGGCGACGGCCCTGAGCTACGCCACCGAACACCTGGACACCGACGCCCGCGCGCACTACCGGTTGCTCCGGGGTAGCCGACGGTAGCCGTTCGGCGACCGTTCCGGCCCGTCCGCCGCACGGCCGACCGGTGACCGGTCGCGTGCCGGGGCACCGGCCCGCCGGTCGAATAGGGTGTTGTGTGCATCACAGCTGCAGTGACGTGGCGTCCGCCGACGCTGTCGCTGTCAGGACCGAGAGGACACGAATCGCGATGAGCACCGCCGAGCGCGCCACCAGCGCCTACTCCACCGCCTTCACCGAGAGCGTGGAACAGCCGGACAGCTTCTGGCTCGACGCCGCCCGAGCCGTCGACTGGGACACCGCGCCCACGCGGGCACTGGACGACTCGAACGCGCCGATGTACCGCTGGTTCCCCGACGCCACGCTCAACACGTGCTTCAACGCGCTCGACCGGCACGTGCGGGACGGCCGCGGCGACCAGGCCGCCCTGATCTGGGACTCGGCGATGGTGCCCGCTCGGCGTACGTACACGTACTCCCAGCTGCTCGCGGAGGTCGCGCGGTTCGCCGGGGTGCTCGCCGAGCAGGGAGTCGTGGCGGGTGACCGGGTCGTGGTCTACATGCCGATGATCCCCGAGGCCGCGATCGCGATGCTGGCGTGTGCCCGCATCGGCGCCGTGCACTCGGTGGTGTTCGGCGGCTTCGCCGCCAAGGAGCTGGCCACCCGCATCGACGACGCGCAGCCCGTCGTGCTCGTGACCGCCTCGGGCGGCCTCGAGCCGGGGCGCACCGTCGAGTACCTGCCGATGGTCGACCAGGCGCTCGGCCTGTCGGCGCACCCCCCGCACACCGTGATCGTGAAGAACCGCGAGTCCGTTCCCGGGTCGGCGGCCGACTACCGCGACCGCGGCTCCGCGTGGTTCGACTGGGACGAGCTGGCGACGGACGCGAGCGATGCCGCGCCGGTCTCGGTCGCCGCGACCGATCCGCTGTACATCCTCTACACGTCCGGCACCACCGGAAAGCCCAAGGGCGTGGTCCGCGACAACGGCGGGCACGCGGTGGCCCTCACGTGGTCGATGCGCAACATCTACGACATCGGTCCCGGACAGGTGATGTGGACGGCTTCGGACGTCGGCTGGGTCGTCGGCCACTCGTACATCGTGTACGCCCCGCTGCTCGCGGGCGCGACCACCGTGATGTACGAGGGCAAGCCGGTGGGCACGCCCGATGCGGGCGTGTTCTGGCGAATCATCCAGGAGCACAACGTGTCCGCCCTGTTCACCGCGCCCACCGCGATTCGCGCGATCCGCAAGGCCGACCCGGACGCCGCGGAACTCGGGAAGTACGACGTCACCTCGATGACCACACTGTTCGCCGCGGGCGAGCGCCTCGATCCCGACACCTACGAGTGGGCCACCGAGAAGCTCGGCGTCCCGGTGATCGATCACTGGTGGCAGACCGAGACCGGCTGGGCGATCGCGGCGAACCTGCGCGGGCTCGAGCCGATGCCGATCAAGGCCGGCTCCCCCACCGTGCCGGTGCCGGGCTACCGCGTCGACATCGTCGACGGTGCGGGCACCCCGGTGCAGGCGGGCACCGAGGGCAACATCGTCATCGCGCTGCCGCTGCCCCCGGGCACCCTGACCGGGTTGTGGCGCGACGAGGACCGCTTCGTCAAGTCGTACCTGTCGACGTTCGACGGGTACTACCTCACCGGCGATTCCGGCTACATCGACGAGGACGGGTACGTGTTCGTCCTGGGCCGCAGCGACGACGTCATCAACGTTGCCGGACACCGGCTCTCGACAGGCAGCATGGAGGCGGTGGTGGCGTCGCACCCCGCGGTCGCGGAGTGCGCCGTGATCGGCATCCACGACGATCTCAAGGGTCAGCGCCCCAGCGGCTACGTGGTACTCAAGGCCGGCGTCGAGATCGATCCGGAGGTCCTGCGCACGGAGCTGGTCGCGATGGTCCGCGAACAGATCGGTGCGGTCGCGACGTTCCGGGACGTCACCGTCGTCCAGGCGCTGCCCAAGACTCGGTCAGGCAAGATTTTGCGCAAGACCATGCGGCAGATCGCCGACAACGCCGAGTACACCGTGCCCTCGACGATCGAGGATCCCGGGGTGCTCGACGCCCTCGCCAAGCTGCTGCGCGGATAGCGCCGTTCCCTGCGCGAAGGCCCCGCCCGTGATGGGCGGGGCCTTCCCGTAATTCGGATCAAACGACGATTTCTCCCCAAATCCACCACAAAGACATACTCGACGAAAGCGGTAAAAGGCCAGGTCAGACGCGTGCCGACATTGACTATCACGGTACGATCACGGTAAGTTCACGAATAGAGATCGCTGCTCCGAAGTCATCGCGGTCGTCCCGAGTCCTCATCGCCCGAGGGGGAGATTTGTCCGTCGTAGCCACGCAGTCAGTGCACGCCCTGCTCCGAGACCTGGTCGCGAACAGTCCGCGCCGCCATTTCCTGGACGACACCGAGGGTATCGAGACGTCGAACCAGGCCGCGCTCGCGCGCGACGTGGTGGAGACGGTCCACGCGTGCCTCGAGCCTGCGATCGACTGCCTACGCGCGTCCGAGCGCGACGCCCACGACACGGATCCGACCTGGGCGGCCGGACCGGGACCGCGCGTCCTCATGGCGATTGCGCACTACGAGGAAATTCTGGGCGCGCTGCGTGACACCGCGTGGGCGATGGACGCGGGACGGACGAGCACCGCGTGGACGCTGCTCAGCGCGGCGGGCAGACGACTGCGGGTCCTGGCCGCGCTGGCGTCGCCGACCGGAGCGGACATCGCCCGCGACCTGACCGTCTCGTCGGCGTACGCGCGTGCCCGGTACGCGGCCGTATCCGCCGCAGACGGTGACGGACTCAGCCTGCCTGCACTCGCCGAATCAACGAAGATCCCTGCCGCAGAGAGCGTTTCGACCGGGGTTGCCGACCCCGACCGGACCGTCGCCGGCCTGCTCGAGACGATCGAACTGGGCGCCGAGACCGGCCGCGACGGCGGACCGTTGAGCACGCTCCTGCGCCCCGGCCGGCGTGAGGACTACGCACACCTGGCTGCGGTGGGCGGACACCAGGCCCGGCTCCTCCTCGAGGTCGTCCGGTGTGCCACCGATGTGCTGTGCGGCTTCGCCGCGACGACCGCACCCACGTCGGAATGGGGCACGTGGGCGGACGACGTGCGCGACGCCGTCGACTTCGCCGGCGACTGTCTCTGACTCCGACCCTCTGACACCCGGACGGTCAGCGGCGCACCCGCACCGGGACGGGATCGACCAGAACGCAGCGGGCCCCCGAGAAGATCGTCGGCATGCACTTGTTGCAGTGGATGCACAGTGAGCGCGTGCGCGTTTCCTCCTGGATCCGGTTGATCAGGTCGGGTTCACGCAGCAGCGCGCGGGCCATCGCGACGAACTGGAAGCCTTCCTCCATCGCGGTGTCCATACCGGCCTTGTCGGTGACGCCACCGAGCAACACGAGCGGCATGTCGACCGCCGCGCGGATCTGCCGGGCCTCCTCGAGCATGAACAGCGGCTCGTACGGGTACGCCTTGATGAACGCCTTGCCGACCATCTGCACGCCCAGCTTGACCGGTTGGGGCATGGCCTGCGCGAAGTCGCGGACGGGCGCATCGCCCTTGAACAGGTACATGGGGTTGAGCAACGAGCTGCCCATCGTCAGCTCGAGGGCGTCGAGGCTGCCGTCGGCCTCGAGCCACTGCGCCACCTGAATCGCCTCGTCGACCCAGAAGCCGCCCGGCACGCCGTCGTCCATGTTGAGCTTCGCCAGGATGGCGATTCGGTCACCCACCGCCTCACGGACCGCGCGCGCCGTCTCCCGCACGATCCGCGCACGGTTCGCGAGCGAACCGCCGTAGTCGTCCTTGCGCCGGTTCAGTTTGGGGCTGAGGAACGAGCTCGCGAAATAGTTGTGTCCGAAGTGGATTTCGACGGCGTCGAAGCCGCCCTCGATCGCGAACCGCGCCGCGTCGGCGTGCGCGCGCGTGATGCGCGCGATGTCGGCGGCGGTGGCGGCGTGGATCCGCTTCATGCTGAGCGGACTGAACGAGTTCGACGGCGCCAGCGCCGGCAACCCGTTCGACTTCTCGTTGGCGACCGGGCCGGCGTGCCCGATCTGCGCCGACGCCGCGGCGCCCTCGGCGTGGATCGCGTCGGTGAGCCGGCGCAGACCCGGCACCACCTCGGGGCGCATCCACAACTGTCCGCGCTCGGTGCGGCCCTCCGGTTGCACCGCACAGTAGGCCACGGTCGTCATACCGACGCCCCCGGCTGCGGGCTGCCGATGGAACTCGATCAGCTCGTCGGTCACCAGCGCGTCGGGCGTGCGCCCCTCGAACGTCGCGGACTTGATGATCCGGTTGCGGAGCGTGATCGGGCCCAGCGTGGCCGGCGCGAACACATCGGGCGGCGTGATACTGGTCACCGCAAATCCTTCCGTCGAGGGGCGGCCCGAGGTTATACCGGTGCCAGCGGTCTCGAAAGTGGGGATGTCCACTGGATGGGATGCGGTGCGGTTCCGTGGACCGGCCCCGTTCGGATCGGCTCTCGGATCAGCTCTGGCGACCAGCCTCAGGAGCAGACGGCGCCGGTGAGGCCGTGAATCGTGCGGGCCTGCTCCGGCGTCGGCACGACGCCGTCGTGCTCGGCCCGGTCGACGATGTGCGCCGTCACTACCCGCTCGTCCACGTTGTTCGCGAGGTCGTCGCACGATTCGATCGCGATGTCGGCGATGTCGTCGTCGTCCCGGCCGACCGCGAACTGCGGGTACTGCGCCCGGAAGGCGGCGACGAACTCCGCGAGGCGCTGCGGGTCGTATCCCTGCGTCGCACGCGGTGGGTGTTCGTGGTCGTCGTGCTCGTCGTGCTGGGGCATGACGTCGGTCGTGGCGGCGGGACCCTGCGGCCCCGTGCGGTCGTCCGGCACCCCGTCGGACCCGCACGCCCCCAGCAGTAGGACGGCCGCGACAGCCAATCCGGTGATCGGCACTCTGCCCGCGCCCACTGCGCCCATGCCCCGGGGTGCCCCGGCCGCTGCAGGCCGAAACGTCTCAGCCGCCGGCCACCGCACGCACGGAGATACCCAGGTAGACCAGCATCAGCACGAAGAGGAACCATCCGGCCCCCTGCCAGACGGTCCAGGTCCCGTCGCGGCGCCACGTGCGGTAAGCCTGGACGAAGGCGCCGATGCCACCCAGCAGCAGCAGTATCGCCGGCACCATTACGACCACCACGCGGGCGGTGTCGCTGCACAGGCGACCGTCTTCCGCGCTGCAGTCGCCCACGTCCGAGCCGATGGCGATCGAGACAGCCATCGCGATCAGGGCTACGACGATGATCGCGGCGTCGAACAGCGCCGCCTTCCGGAACGTCGCCGGATCGGACCAGCGCTTCTCCACGTCACGGGTCATGGGCCTCCTTCCACCACCGGTGGATTACCCGTGCGCCGGCGGCACCAAACCGGCGTTCACGTCACACGGGCACCCCGTGGGGCGGAGCCGGTCAGGGCAGCTCGCCGTACCGGGCGAGAGCTTCCCGGCGCTCTTCGGCGTGATCGACCACCGGTTCCGGATAGCCGTCGGGGCGGTCGTTCTTCAGCGCATGGACGGCCTTGCCGGGCACGCCACGCAATTCCGGCACCCACCGGCGCACGTAGTCGCCCGTGGGGTCGAACTTCTCGCCCTGACCGGTCGGGTTGAACACCCGGAAGAACGGAGACGCATCCGTCCCCGAGCCGGCCGTCCACTGCCAGCCGTGCTGGTTCGACGCCAGATCGCCGTCGACCAGGCACTGCATGAAATGGCGCGCCCCACGCCACCACGGCAGGTGCAGATCCTTGACGAGAAACGACGCGACGATCATCCGGACGCGGTTGTGCATCCACCCTTCGGCTGCCAACTGGCGCATGCCGGCATCGACGATCGGATACCCGGTGCGGCCCGCGCACCATGCCTCGAACAGCTCGTCGGCCTCGCGGCCGCTGTCGTGGCGGATCGCGTCGAACTTGCGGTCGTAGTTGCGGCGGGCACTGTCCGGGCGCTGGAACAGGATGTCGGCGTAGAAGTCTCGCCACGCCACCTGCCGTCGGTACTGCTCGGCGCCGCGGCCGCGTGTGCGGGCGAGGTCCGCGAGCATCGTCCGAGGGTGGATGTTGCCGAACTTGAGATACACCGACATCCGGCTGGTGGTGTCGAGATCCGGCCGGTCACGCTCGTCGTCGTAGCCGGCGAGGTCGTCCTCCCGGAACTCCCGCCAGCGCGCGAGTGCAGCCGCCTCCCCCGCCGCCGGGCCGGGCCGGTCGGGCGTCGGGATCCGCACCCGCCGGCCCCGCCCGTCGACGTCGTCCGGATCGATCCACGCGAGCGTGTCCGCGCCGGTGCGTGCCGGTCCGCGCCAGCCGTGGTCGAGCCACCGCTTGAACCACGGCGTGAACACCTTGTAGGGGCTGCCGTCGTCCTTCGTCACCCGGCCGGGCGCCACGGCGTACGGCGAACCGGTGGCCACCAGGTCGACGTGCTCGGCCACCGCCGCATCCCGTTCCCGCCCGTACGGACCGAAGTCGGCGCTCACGTGCACCTCCTGCGCATCGACCGCTCTCGCCACCCGCGGCACCACGTCCACCGGGTCGCCGCGCACGACCAGCAACCGGCCCTCGAGTTGTTCGTCGAGCGCGGACAGGCTGCGGTACAGGAAGTCCCGCCGCGGCCCACCCGACGGCCCGAGCAGTCGGTCGTCGAGCACGAACAGCCCCAGCGCCCGGTCGCCGGCGGCACTCAGCGCCGGCAGGTCACCGACCCGCAGATCACGTCGAAACCACACCACCGACTCAGAGGCCACGGATCGACTCCTGTCCCGCGACGAGGATGCTCGTCGTCAACTCGATGTGCCGCCGCAGCTCGTCGACCGCGCGCTCGGTGTCGCGGTCGACGGCGGCCTCGACGATCCGGCCGTGTTCGGCGTCGACGTCGCGCTCGACCGCGCCGGGGCTGCGCACACTCCAGCAGCGGTAGACCTCCGAGACGTCCCGCAAGGACTCGGCGATCCGCACCAGCCGGGTGTTGGGGCACGCCCGCAGGAGCGTGCCGTGGAAATTGCCGTGCGCCGTGATCCAGGCGTCGGAGACGCGGCCGTCGGCGTCCACCGACGGCGTCCGCGACAGCCGGTGTCGCGCGGCCAGCACCGCCGATTCCCATTCGACGTCGCCGTGGGCGATCGACCGCCGCAACGCCTCCGACTCGACCCATACCCGGGTCTCGGTGAGCTCCAACAGGTCCGGCACCGAGACCGGTACGACGCGGAACCCCAGCTGCGCCTCGGACACCGCGAGCCCCTGCTCGACCAGCCGAGGCAGAACCTCACGCAGGACACCGGTGCTGACGTCGTACCGCGCCTGCAATCGACCGAAGGCGAGCTTCTCGCCGGGCGGCAGGACCCCGCCGAGGATGTCGGCGCGCAGGCGGGCGTGGATCTCGTCCGCGCGGGTACCGGTCGATCGTCCCATCCGGCCAGTACAGGCCGATCCGAATGACGAGTCAAGTTTCGAAATAATATTGCTTTTCCGATATTTTGCGCGGTCTACTGGGATGCACCGCGGCACCCCTCACAGACAGGAACCCGATCACCATGCGCGTCGCCAATCTCTCCGGCCGGGCCGTCATCGTCGCCGACGACCGTGCCCTCGACGTCCACACGGCAAGTGCCGGCCGCTTCGGCCCCGAGCCGGGCCGGCTCTACGCCGACTGGCCGGCATTCTCCGAATGGGCCGGCTCGGTCGCTGCCGCGACGGAGGGCGTCACGTTCGACCGCCGCGATCTCGAGGCCCCGTCGCCGGCCCCGACCCAGGTCTTCGCGATCGGCCTGAACTACCGCGACCATGCCGCCGAGACGGGTCTGGCCGCGCCGGAGGCGCCGCCCACGTTCACCAAGTTCGCGAGTTGCCTGACCGGACCCGAGACCGATCTGCCGCTGCCCACCGACACCGTCGACTGGGAGGTGGAGCTGGTGGTCGTCATCGGCCGCGAGGCGACCGGGGTGAGCGCGGGCTCCGCGTGGTCGCACGTGGCGGGGTTGACCGTCGGGCAGGACTACTCCGAACGGACCTCGCAGATGGCCGGACCGGCACCGCAGTTCTCCCTGGCCAAGTCGTTTCCCGGCTTCGGCGCGACGGGCCCCTGGCTGGTGACCCCCGAGGAGTTCGCCGACCGGGACGACCTGGCGATCGAGTGTGCGATCGACGGTGCGACGGTCCAGTCGGGACGCACGGCGCAGATGATCTTCCCGGTGCCCGAGTTGGTCGCCTACCTGTCGTCGGTGTGCACTCTGCGGCCGGGCGACCTGATCTTCACAGGGACCCCGGCGGGTGTGGGGGTGGGCCGCGACCCCCGGCGGTTCCTGGTGCCCGGCAACGTCGTCACCAGCCGGATCGAAGGCATCGGCACGCTCGTCCAGCAGTGCGTGGTGGGCCGGACGTAGGGCGGTTCCGGCAAACCCACCACACGACCGTGCGGAAAAAATAGAATGTTTTCCAGTTCCGGACTGCATGCCACCCGGCCCGACAGGAGTTGCCATGGGTGATCGCCCACTGCTCGCGCGGTCCGACGGGCCGCGGTACGTCCCGCAAGGCGTGCTCGACACCGCGCACCAGGTCGAATTCGAGGCGGCCGTGAACGCGGCGATGCGATCGCCTGCCGTGCAGGCTGCGCGCCGGGACGTCGTCGAGATGTACCGGACCGACCCTCAGGCCCGCACCACGGCGGGCGCCGCGACGCTCGAGCGTGCCGCCGACTCCATCGCCGTGGCGGCGGCGCAGACGGTGGTGGGTGACGACCCCGCGCGGCCGCAGTTCGCGTGGGTGGTGAACGCGGCACACCGGTGGCACGGTGTGGACGTTCCCGGCTCGGGCTACGGCATCGACAACCCCGACAACGTGCACCGGCACGCCGCGGTGGACGGGACGTCGAGCTACGTCGTGCGCAGTCGACTGCCGGACGGCGCACGGTCGCAGCTGTCCTTCGTGTTGTACGGCGAGTTGCCCGGCACCGGCGCGGTCACGAAGGAGGGCGCCCCCGTGCTCGGCTTCCTCACCGGCGACCGCATGCGGATCGGCGCCGACGGGGCGTTCACCGTCACGATCTCGCCCGCTCCCGGTGACGACCGCACCGACCACATCCGCACCGCCGGGGCTGCGCGGCTGCTGATCGTGCGCGACTCACTCGACGACTGGTCCACGCAGACGCCGTGCGCCCTCACGATCGAGCGGGTCACCGGCCCGGCGGAAGCGCCGCCGCGCACCGCCGCGGAAGTCGCCGACCACACCGCCGAGTTGCTCCGCCGGATCGGCAGGTACTGGCTGGACTACGACAACGCGTACATCTACGCCAAGCCCGCGAACACCGTGCAGCCGCCACCCGGGCTGCGGGCGTCCGGCTTCGGCTTCGCGACCAGCGGCCACTTCGCGCTGCCGGCGGGGCAGGCGCTCGTCGTCACGCTCGACGCGGTCGGCGCGCGGTACCTCGGCTTCGAGATCACCGATCCGTGGGGCGTGACCCGCGAGTACGTGCAGCGCACCGGAAGTCTCAATCAGTCTCAGGCACAGCACAATCCTGACGGCACGATCACCTACGTGATCGCGGCCGCCGATCCGGGCGTCACCAACTGGCTCGACACCGGCGGCATCGACGCCGGCATGTTCGCGATCCGCTGGCAGTCGGTGCCTGCCGGGACCGACGTCGGCGGCGCGGTTCGCGCGGTCGACCTGCTCCCGGTCGCCGACGTGCCGGCGGTCCTCGGCGCACGGGCCACGACCACGGCCGACGGGCGACGCGCGCAACTGGACCGCCGGGCGGCCGACTACGCGCGGCGCCTGGGCGGCCCGACGCTTCGGTGAGCCGAGCGGTCATTTAGTGAACACGGTTCACAATGAACTAGCATCACCGCAGTGTCCGACTCCTCCGATCAGCGCGCCGTCGCCGCCGCACTGGGCCGCGCGTTCGTGCTCGCCGAACACCTGTCGGGATCGCTGCAGGCCGGCAACCGCGACGTCGGGCTGACCACGGCACGCACCCGGGCACTGCTGTGCGTGCTCGAGAACCCCCCGATGACGCAGCGGGACCTGGCCGCGTCGCTGCGCTGCAGCACACGGCAGGTGACGGCCCTGGTCGATGCGCTCGAGAAGTCCGGGCACGTCCGCCGCGATCCGCACCCCACCGACCGACGCGCCCACATCGTCGCGCTCACCGACCGCGGCAGGAGCGACGCCGACCGGATCCGGGACCTCCGCGCGCGCACCGCACAGCTCCTGTTCGACGGTGTCGAGCCGGCGGACCTCGACGCGTTCGTGCGTGTCGCCGACACGCTGATCGCACGCTCCGACGGCCTGCGCCCCCGAGTGGAGGAGTGACGAATGCGCGAAACCGACCCGCGCGACGGGCACAATGCTCAGGTGACCGCATCCGCAGCCGTGCTCGTCGTCGACGACGACCCGGACGTACTCGCCTCGCTCGAGCGCGGACTGCGACTGTCGGGCTTCACCGTTCTCACCGCCTCCGACGGCGCGGTGGCGCTGAAGGTGGTCGCCGACGCCGCACCCGACGTGGTCGTCCTCGACATGAACATGCCTGTGCTGGACGGCACCGGCGTCGTCACCGCCCTGCGCGCGGCCGGAAACGACGTCCCGATCTGTGTTCTCAGCGCGCGTAGTTCGGTCGACGACCGCATCGCCGGACTCGAGTCCGGCGCCGACGACTACCTCGTGAAGCCGTTCGTCCTCGCCGAACTGGTCGCACGGATCCGCGCGATGCTGCGCCGCCGCTCGGCATCCGCACCGGGCCCGGCGTCGGACCCGCCCATCGTGGTGGGGCCGCTCGCGGTGGATGTGGCCGGTCGTCGGGTGCGCCTCGGCGAACGCGAGATCCCGCTCACCAAGCGCGAATTCGAGCTCACCGAGGTCCTCGCCCGGAACGCCGGTGTGGTGCTGAGCCGCGAACGGTTGCTGGATCTGGTGTGGGGGTACGACTTCGTCGCCGACACCAACGTCGTCGACGTCTTCGTGGGTTACCTCCGGCGCAAGTTCGAGGTGGACGGCACCCCACGGCTGGTGCACACCGTGCGCGGGGTGGGATTCGTACTGCGAGAACCGACGTGAGCCGGCCGCATTCCCTGCGGGCGCGCGTCGCGGCGGCCACCGCGCTGGGCGCGACGATCGTCGTCGCCGCGGTGGGCGTCTACCTGGCGCTGGCCATTGCCCGCAACAACCTGCAGCAGCTCGACCGCCGGCTCGAAACCGCGTCCCGGGTGCTGATCGTCAATGCGCCTGCGGCAGCACCGTTCCTGAACGTCCTCGGTGACGGCGGTGCCTTTGCAGTGACCATCCGCAACGGGGACGCCGTCGTCTCGAGCACGTCGAGCCGGCTCCCCCGGCTCGAACCCGGGTCGCACACCGTCGACGTCGCGGGGATCCCGTTCCGCGCGTTCACGGCGCCGCTGGCCCCCGAGTCGACGTCGTTGTTGTCCGTCGCGGTTCCGCTCGCCGAGGCGAAGGATCCGACGACCGACCAGCAACAGCAGGTCGCCCTCGTGGGCGTCCTGGCGATTGTCGCCGCGACCGGCCTCGGCTGGCTGTTCGGTGGTCATGCCGTGCGCCCGCTGGTCGATCTCACGCAGCGGGTGGGCCGCCGGGACCGCGACCTCGCACCGGCCGCGTCCGGAGTCCGTGAGGCCGACGAACTGGCGGCGGCCGTGGGCACGATGCTGCAGGACGTCTCCGACGCCCAGGCGCGCACCGCGACGGCCCTCGACACCGCCCGCGACTTCGCGGCCGCGTCCGCGCACGAGCTCCGGACCCCGCTCACGGCGATGCGCACCGACCTGGAGGTCCTCAGCACGCTGGAGCTCTCCGACGCGCAGCGCATCGAGATCCTCGGCGACCTCGCCCGCACCCAGGGCCGACTCGAGGCGACGCTCACCGCGCTCGAGCGGCTGGCGTCCGGTGAGTTGTCGAGCGAGAAGGACCACATCGACCTCGACCTGACCGAATTGTGCGACCTCGCGGCCGAGGACGCCCAGCGCCAGCACCCCGGTCTGACCGTCACCGTCGACGCGCCTCCGGGGTTGGTGGTCCGGGGTCTGCCCGTCGGGCTGCGGCTCGCGCTCGACAACGCGGTCACCAACGCGGTCCGGCACGGCGGGGCGCGCCACGTCGCGATCGGGGCCGCCCGCGCGGACGACGGCGCCGTCACGATCACGGTCGACGACGACGGGGCCGGTGTCCCGGAGGGCGAGAGGGCCGCCGTGTTCGACCGGTTCCGCCGCGGAAGCCGCGCGACGAAGGGCGGCTCCGGGCTGGGGCTGGCGCTCGTTGCGCAACAGGCCGGGTTGCACGGCGGCGACGCACGATTGGAGGACAGCGCCCTGGGCGGCGCGCGACTGGTGGTGACCCTTGAAAGTTGACGGACGGGAGATCCCGGTCGCGGGCAGCCTGCTGCAGCCGTTGACCCGGCGCACCAGCGACATCCTGCGGGTCGTGTTCGCGCTCGTGCTCCTGGGCGCGGTCATCGCGGGCTCGGTGATCACGCGCAGCGAGTGGGACGCACTCGAGACGTCGGTGTCCGACATCGTCGGCATCCTGTCGCCGGGTGTGTCGGACACCGTGTACCTGCTGTACGGGGTGGCGATCCTGGCGCTGCCGTTCGCGATCCTGATCCAGTTGATCGTCGGCCGGCGCTGGAAGCTGCTGGCGGGATACGCGGCCGCCGGGCTCATCGCCGGTATCGCGCTGTCTTTCACCGGTTCCGGTCTCTCGGCCCCGCGCTGGCACCTCGACGTCTCCGACCGGCTCAACACGTTCCTGTCCCAGTTCCTCGACGACCCCCGGTGGATCGCGATGCTCGCCGCGGTGCTGACGGTGTCGGGGCCGTGGCTGCCCAAGCGGTGGCGCCGAGTGTGGTGGGCGCTGCTGTTGTTGTTCGCGCCGATCCATCTGATCGTCAGCTCGATCGTCCCGGCCCGCTCCATGCTGGGGCTCGCCGTCGGATACCTCGTCGGTGCGATCATCGTGCTGGTGGTCGGCACCCCGGCGCTCGAGGTACCGCTCGAGTCGGCCGTCGAGGCGCTCGGGCGCCTGGGCCACCGCGTCACCGCGTTCCGGGTGATCGCGCCTGCCGGCAGCGGCCCGCTCGTGCTCGGCGCGGCGCGCGACGGCGAGCCCGAGATGATCGTCGAGCTGTACGGACAGAACCAGCGCAGCCGCGGGGTGCTCCGGCAGGTGTCGAAGTGGCTGACGTTGCGCAGCAGCGAGAGCACCCCGGTGCACGCGTCGCTCGCGCGAGCCGTCGAGCACCGGGCACTCATGGGCATCGCGGTCGCCGACCTCGGGCTCGCGGCATCCAAGCCGATGGCCGTCACGGCGCTCGACCGCGGGTGGAAGCTCTACGCCCGCCCGGTCGCCCACGGCGCCCCGATCGCCACCCTGGCCACCGACAACCCGCACCCCCGCGACACGCTGCTCGAGATGCTGTGGAGGTCGCTGGGCAAACTGCACGCCCACCAGATGACTCACGGCGACCTACGTGCGTCGGAGATCCGCATCGACGACGACCAGGCCCTCTTCGACGGTTTCGCGTACGCGGAACTCGGGCCGTCCGAGGCACA
This sequence comes from Rhodococcus sp. SGAir0479, assembly GCF_005484805.1. Taxonomy (NCBI): domain Bacteria; kingdom Bacillati; phylum Actinomycetota; class Actinomycetes; order Mycobacteriales; family Nocardiaceae; genus Rhodococcus; species Rhodococcus sp. SGAir0479. Next base: position 206,519 of record NZ_CP039432.1, on the reverse strand, counting down.
GATCCAGTCCGACACCGCGCAACTCCTGCTGACCACGGCGGGGTTGTTCGGGGTGGAAGCCGCCGTCCGCGCCGCGCTGGCCGCGCGCGGCCGCGACCGCGTGCTGGCCGCGTCCGGGCGCCTCACCAAGTCCGCGATGCCGTCCCGGCTGCGCAAGCCCGTCCCGGACTCCGCGGCGATGCTGGGGGCGATCCGCGACGAGGTGAGCAACCAGACCGACATCGACAAGATCGCGCCCGAGCAGGTCACCCGGTTCACCCGCAACCAGATCATCCAACTGGTGCTGCTGATCGGTCTGGTCTACGTGGCCTACCCGTTCATCAGCCAGGTCCCCACCTTCCTCACCGAACTGAAGACCGCGAACTGGGCGTGGGGGCTGGTGGGGTTGGTCGTGTCGGCGCTGACGTACGTGGGCGCCGCCGCCGCGCTGTGGGCGTGTGCGTCCGAACTGGTGCGGTACCGGGACCTGTTGATCATGCAGATCGCCAACACCTTCGCCGCGACCACCACGCCGGCCGGAGTGGGTGGCCTCGCGCTGAGCGTGCGGTTCCTCCAGAAGGGCGGCCTGGGCACCGTCCGCGCGACCGCCGCGGTGGCGCTGCAGCAGACCGTGCAGGTGGTCACCCACGTCGCGCTGCTGGTCTTCTTCAGCGTCGCGGCCGGCCGCGACGCCGACCTCGCCCACTTCGTCCCCCGCGGCACCACGCTCTACCTCATCGCGGGCGTCGCGCTGGGAGCGGTGGGCACGTTCATGTTCATCCCCAAGGCGCGGCGTTGGTTGCGCAACGAGGTCCGGCCGCAACTGACCGAGGTGCTCGGGTCCCTCACCCAACTCGCCCGCAATCCGGGCCGGTTCCTGTTGATCGTCCTCGGCAGCGCCGGCACCACGCTCGGCGCCGCGCTGGCGCTGTGGGCCAGCGTCGAGGCGTTCGGGGGCGGCACCACGTTCGTGACGGTCACGGTGGTCACGATGATCGGTGGCACCCTGGCCTCCGCCGCGCCGACGCCCGGCGGCGTGGGCGCGGTCGAGGCCGCTCTGATCGGTGGCCTGACCGCCTTCGGGCTCCCCGTGGGCATAGCAGTACCGTCAGTGTTGCTTTACCGCGTCCTCACCTGCTGGCTACCGGTGTTCTGCGGCTGGCCGACGCTGCGCTGGCTGCAGAAAAACGACATGGTCTGATGGTTCGTGACCGATAATCGAGGAACGTTGGTTTAATTTTCCGGCAACCCGTAGCAAATCGAGACGTAGTCCCGATAGCGAAAGTGATATACACACGTCCAGTATCCGTGGAGTAGAACCGCGCTCCCCGGCCCACCACCGAAGGCGAGAAAGCATGCGTGTAACCCAGAAGTCCCGCCGGCTCAGAGCGTTGATCGGCGCCACGACCGCAACGGTCGCCGCACTTCCCGTGTTCTTCGGGGCCGGAGTCGCCTCCGCGAATGCACCGGTCGGCACCGATGCCGCAAAGGTCGAGGCGTCCGCGAAGCCGAACGGCGGGACCCGCCTCGTCTCCGCCACCCCGGGCTCCGCGTCCAACAAGATGCGCCTGACGGTCCATTCCGAGTCGATGAACCGCGACATCCCGCTCGAGGTCATCCGCCCGAAGAACACCTCGGTTCCGGCCCCCACGCTGTACCTGCTCAACGGTGCCGGCGGCGGCGAGGACTCGGCGTCGTGGCAGAAGCAGGCCGACATCGGCACGTTCTTCGAGGGCAAGCAGGTCAACGTCGTCACCCCGATGCAGGGCGCGTTCACCTACTACACGGACTGGCAGAACGCGGACGAGGCGCTGCACGGTGTCAACAAGTGGGAGACGTTCCTGACCAAGGAACTGCCCCCGGTCATCGACTCCGCGCTGGGCACCACGGGCGTCAACACCCTCGCCGGCATCTCGACGTCGGGCACCTCGGTGTTCAACCTCGCGCTCAAGGATCCCAAGCTGTACAAGGCCGTCGGCGCCTACAGCGGCTGCGCGGACACCGCCACCCCGGTGGGCCAGACCTACATCCAGATCGTCATCGCCGCCCGCGGGTCGGCCGAGGTCGAGAACATGTGGGGCCCGGTCGGTGGGCCGGACTGGATCGCCCACGATCCGATCCTGAACATCAACAGGCTCAAGGACGGCCCGCGCCTGTACGTGTCGAACGCGTCCGGCCTGCCGGGTCCGCACGACACCCTCGACAGCCAGGGCATCAACGGCAACGTCCCGACGCTGGCCAACCAGATCATCGTCGGCGGCATCATCGAGGCGGCCACCAACGAGTGCACACACCGACTGTTCGACGCCGTCAACCGCGCCGGGATGGGCAACCAGGCGTTCTTCGACTTCAAGCCGGCGGGCACCCACTCGTGGGGCTACTGGCGTGACGACCTGAGGAACTCGTGGCCGATGCTGGCCGACGCGATGAACACCCCCGGTAGTTCATCCGCGATACGTCACACCACGTTCCTGGAAGGGCGCCCCGACCGCGGTCGGGGCGCCCTTCCCGTCTGGTGAGCATCCGGCTCGCCGCTCCTGCCTTCGGAACGACGCAGGCCCCGCACCGGTGACCGGTGCGGGGCCTGGACTCTTGCGACGCTGTGGCTACTTGGTGCCGAGCAGATCGATGATGAACACCAGCGTCTTGCCCGACAGCTGGTGGCCGCTGCCGGCGGGGCCGTACGCGAGCTCCGGCGGAACCGTGAGCTTGCGGCGACCGCCGACCTTCATGCCGGGGATGCCTTCCTGCCAGCCCGGGATCAACCGGTTCAGCGGGAACGCGACCGAGTCACCGCGCAGGAACGACGAGTCGAACACCTGGTTCGTGTCGTACTCGACGCCGTGGTAGTGCACGTCGACGACCGAACCGGGCTGCGCCTCCGCGCCGTCACCGACGGTGATGTCCTCGATCACGAGCTCCGACGGCGCCGGGCCCTCGGCGGGCTCGATCACGGGCGGCTCGGGCGGGACGACGACGTCGAGCAGGTCGATGACGAACACCAGCGTCTTGCCCGACAGCTGATGTCCACCGCCGGCGGGACCGTACGCGAGCTCCGGCGGAATGGTCAGCTGACGTCGGCCGCCCACCTTCATGCCCGGGATGCCTTCCTGCCAGCCGGCGATGAGGCCCTGCAGCGGGAAGGTGATGGACTCGCCCCGGCTCCACGAGGAGTCGAACTCCTCACCGGAGTCGAACTCGACACCGACGTAGTGGACCTCGACCTTGGCGCCGGGCGTGGCCTCGGGGCCGTCGCCGACGACGATGTCCTTGATGACGAGTTCGGTGGGCGCGGGGCCCTCCTGGAACTCGATCTCGGGCTTGGTGCTCATGATTCGTTGTCCGATCTGTCGGGGTCGGGCAGAACAGGTCAGCGGGCCGACAGGTCCACGTAACCGCGCTGGGTGTAGCCGGTGTAGATCTGCCGCGGGCGGCCGATCTTGGTGGCCGGATCCTCGTGCATCTCACGCCAGTGCGCGATCCAGCCGGGCAGGCGGCCGAGCGCGAACAGGACCGTGAACATGCGCGTCGGGAAGCCCATCGCACGGTAGATCAGACCCGTGTAGAAGTCGACGTTCGGGTACAGCTTGCGCTCGACGAAGTAATCGTCGGTGAGCGCGGTCTCCTCGAGGTTCATGGCGATCTCGAGCAGCTTGTCGTCGCCGCCGAGCTTGCCCAGAACCGAGTGCGCGGTCTGCTTGACCAGCGCAGCCCGCGGGTCGTAGTTGCGGTAGACGCGGTGCCCGAAGCCCATGAGCTTCACGCCGTCTTCCTTGTTCTTGACCTTGCGGACGAACTCCTTGACGTCACCGCCGTTCGCGGCGATCTCGTCGAGCATCTCGAGCACGGCCTGGTTGGCGCCGCCGTGCAGCGGGCCCCACAGCGCGTTGATGCCGGCGGAGACCGACGTGAACAGGTTGGCGTCCGACGAGCCGACCATGCGGACGGTCGACGTCGAGCAGTTCTGCTCGTGGTCGGCGTGCAGGATCAGCAGCATGTCGAGAGCCTTGGCGACCTCGGGGTCGACCTCGTAGGGCTCGGCCGGGAAGCCGAACGTCATGCGCAGGAAGTTCTCGACCAGGCTCAGCGAGTTGTCCGGGTAGAGGAACGGCTGACCGACCGACTTCTTGTACGCGTACGCCGCGATCGTGGGCAGCTTCGCGAGCAGACGGATGGTGGACAGCTCGACCTGCTCCGGGTCGTCCGGGTCCAGCGCGTCCTGGTAGTAGGCCGACAGCGCGTTGACGGCGCTCGACAGCACCGGCATGGGGTGCGCGTTACGCGGGAAGCCGTCGAAGAACCGCTTGAGGTCCTCGTGTAGCAGGGTGTGCCGACGGATCTTGTCGGTGAACACCTCGAGTTGGGCCTGCGTGGGCAGCTCCCCGTAGATCAGCAGGTAGCTGACCTCGATGAACGTCGAGCGCTGGGCGAGTTCCTCGATGGGGTACCCGCGGTAACGCAGGATGCCCTGCTCGCCGTCGATGTAGGTGATAGCAGAACTGGTGGACGCGGTGTTCACGAAGCCCGGGTCGAGCGTCGTGTAACCAGTGTTGGCAAGGAGCTTCCCCAGCTCGATGCCGTCGTTGCCTTCAGTCGCCTTGGCGATGGACATCGTGTGCTCGCCACCGGGGTAGCTGAGTGTGGGCTTGTTGTCATTCTCAGCGGGCACGGAAGGATCCCTCTCAAACTCAGACCAGTGAGTAACTTCGTAACATTCAAGTAGAAACTAGCCGCCCGTGAGCTCGGTTGCCCACGGAGGGTCCGCCCCGGGCCGCGAAACAGTGATCGCCGCTGCCGCAGCCGCGAACCCGAGGACGTCTCGCCATTGTCCCCCGTCGAGAGCCGCAATCGAACCCCGACCACCGGGTCCCGCCTCGACGAGGCGGTGCAGCAACGCACCGTGCACGGTGTCACCTGCGCCGATGGTGTCCGCGACGGCGACCGCCGCCCCCGGCACGGCCACCTCGAGCGCTCGCGTCCGCACGGACAGCCCGTCGGCACCGTGGGTCGTCACGACCGCGGTGACCCCGGCCTCGAGCCACTGTGCGGGCGTGGTCCCGTCCGCCCCCGCGGCCAGCCATCGAACGTCGTCGTCGGAGACCTTCAGCACGTCGACCGAGGGCAGCAACTCGACGAAACGGCGACGGTAGTGGTCGGGGAAGACGGCCGGGCGGACGTTGGGGTCGAGGACCGTCAGGCAGCCGTCGTCGTGGGCCCGGCGCAGCAGCGCGGCGTACACGCTCGCGCCGGGCTCGAACACCAGCGACAACGTGCCCACGGACACCGCCCGGACCGAGGCCGGGAGCGTGCCCGGATCCGCGACGAGCCGATCGGCGGTCCCGTCGGCGTAGAAGGTGTAGCGGGCGCCGCCGTCCGGGTCGAGGCCCGCGACGGCGAGCGTGGTGGGTTCCGGCCCCCGCTGGACCAGCCGGGTGTCGACGCCCGCCCCGGCGAGCGCCTCGAACAGCCGCTCCCCGAACGGATCGGTGGAGATGCGGGAGCACAACGCGACGGAGCTGCCGAGGCGTCCGAGCGTCACCGCGACGTTGAACGGACCGCCGCCGAGACGCGCGTCGTAGGTGGTCTCGCCGGTCGGGACGAGGTCGACGAGCGCCTCGCCGCACACCAGGATCCGCGGATCAGACATGCTCCGGCTCCCCCGCCCGCGCCACGCGGTACCGCACGAAGGCAGGGAAGGCCAGCACCGAAACCACCACACCGATCACGACCAGGACGCCGCCACCGGCAGACGCGACGGCCGTACCGAACGCGAAGGCAGCGGCGCCGTGCAGGACGTCGCCGATACGTGGACCGCCGGCCACGACCACCGTGAACACACCTTGCAGCCGCCCGCGCATGTCGTCGGTGGCGACCTGCTGCAGCATCGTGCTGCGCAGCGCGGCCGAGACCATGTCGACCGCGCCGCCGAATGCCAGGCACGCGAGCGCGAACCACAGCAGGACCGGCGAGCTGTCGGGGTTCGCGATGCCGACGACGACACCGAAACCCACCATCGCCACGCCCCACAGCACGATGCAGACCACCACCGCCCGCCCCTGGTAGCGGATCCGCGGCAGCCACCCGGAGAACACGCCGCCCAGCACCGCGCCGGCCGACATCGCGGCGAACAGCAACCCGAGGGCCACGCCGCCGTCCAGTGGGTCGCCGAACGAATCGTGGGCGATCTGCGGGAACAGCGCCCGCGGCATGCCGAACACCATCGCGACGATGTCGACGACGAACGACGCCAGCAGCACCTTCTGCGTGGCGAGATAGGTGAAGCCCTCCCCCACGACCCGCAGTCCGGCGCGGCGGGCGGGACCGGTGGGCGGCAGCGCCGGCAGCTTGATCACCGCCCACAACGTCGCGAGCAGCGCAATCGAGTCGAGCAGATACACCGTCGACAACCCGGCCGCCGGGATCAGCACTCCGGCGAGCAGCGGGCCGGCGATGGCGCCGAACTGCATCACCGTCATGTTCAGCGAGTTCGCGGCCGGGAGCTCGTTCATCGGCAGCAGCCGCGGGATGATCGCGCTGCGCGTGGGTGAGTTGATCGCGAAGAACACCTGCTGCAGCGAGAACAGGCACAGCAACAGCCACACGTTGTTCACGTTCGCGGCGGCCTGGAGCCACAGCAGCAACGACGTGCCGATCAACCCGAGCGTCGAGATGATGATGAGCTTGCGCCGATCCATGACGTCGGCGAGCGCGCCGCCCCACAGCCCGAACACGACGAGCGGTACCAGTCCGAAGAGCCCCGCCAGCCCCACGTAGGCGGAGTTCTGCGTCATCGCGAAGATCTGCAGGGGCACCGCGACGACGGTGAGCTGGCCGCCGATGACGGTGACGATCCCGCTCGTCCACAGGCGTCGGTAGTCGGGATTGCGGAGCGGGGTGACGTCGGCGAGGAGTCCGCGCATCACGGCTGGAGCCGTTCGACGGTCCACGCCCCGTCGACGAGACGGGAGCGGATCCGGTTGTGCATGCGGTTGGGCCGGCCCTGCCAGAACTCGACCGACTCGGGGCGGATCCGGAATCCGCCCCAGTGCGGCGGCACCGGGACCTCCCCGTCGACGCTGAAGCGTTGACCGGCCTCCACGAGCCGGGACTCTAGGTCGGCGCGGGAAGCGACGGGACGGGACTGCTGCGAGGCCCAGGCGCCGAGGCGGGACCCGCGCGGGCGACTGTTCCAGTACTCGGTGGTGACGTCGACGCTGGTGCGTTCGACCGGCCCACGCAGCGTGACCTGGTGCGCCAGCGGGATCCACGTGAACGTCACCGACGCGTACGGCACGGCCGCGAGCTGGTGTCCCTTGTCAGATTCGTAGTTGGTGAAGAACAGCACGCCGTCCTCGGACAGCCCCTTGCACAGCACCGTTCGGGTGCACGGGTGCCCGTCGGAATCGACCGTGCCGAGCACCATCGCGTTCGGTTCGGGCAGACCCGCCTCCACCGCTTCCTCCACCCATTGCCGGGCGAGCGCGGCCCACCCGCCGGTGAGCCAGGACGGCTCGAGATCGGGTTCGACGACGGGGCGCTGCGGCCCGATCTCGCCGTAACTCACCCGCATCGCGGACAGATCGGACTTCCGGGAACCCCGGCGACGGGAATCTGACGACACAGGTGCAGACGCTACCCCCGGGTATGCGCTGGCCAGGCGTGCGGTGCGACCGGCTAGAGTTTGGGTAGCCGACCCGCGAGCACCACCCGGGTCGAGCACGGACGAGCACGAAGACGCGCACGTGAGTGCGGACGAGTCGGACGGATCGCACGATCGAGTAGTCGAAGGCCGAATCAGTGCAAGGCAGTGCGGCTCTGACGGGCAGCACTCGGATGAGGAGAGTCCAGGAACGATGGCACCCAGCGCTGTAGTACCCGAGGATTTCGTCAGCGGACTCGAAGGCGTCGTCGCCTTCACCACTGACATCGCCGAGCCGGACAAGGACGGCGGCGCGCTGCGGTACCGCGGCGTCGACATCGAGGATCTGGTGAGCCGCCGGGTCACCTTCGGCAACGTGTGGGCGCTCCTGGTCGACGGCGAGTTCGGCCGCGGTCTGCCGCCGGCCGAGCCGTTCCCGCTGCCCATCCACACCGGCGACGTCCGCGTGGACGTGCAGGCGGGGCTGGCGATGCTGGCTCCCATCTGGGGATACCAGCCGCTGCTCGACATCGACGACGAGACCGCCCGCGAGAACCTGGCGCGCGCGTCGGTGATGGCGCTGTCGTACGTCGCCCAGTCGGCCCGCGGCATCTATCAGCCGGCCGTGCCGCAGAAGCAGATCGACGAATGCTCGACCGTCACAGCACGTTTCATGACGCGCTGGAAGGGTGACCCGGACCCCGCGCACGTCGAGGCCATCGACGCCTACTGGGTCTCGGCAGCCGAGCACGGCATGAATGCCTCCACCTTCACCGCCCGCGTGATCGCCTCCACCGGCGCCGACGTCGCGGCTTCGCTGTCCGGCGCGATCGGCGCGATGTCGGGACCGCTGCACGGCGGCGCCCCGGCCCGCGTGCTGCCGATGATCGAGGAGACCGAGCGCACGGGCGACGCCCGCGCGCTGGTCAAGGGCATCCTCGACCGCAAGGAGAAGCTCATGGGCTTCGGTCACCGGGTGTACCGGGCCGAGGACCCCCGCGCCCGCGTGCTGCGCGACACCGCCAAGCGGCTGAACGCTCCCAGGTACGAGGTGGCGGCAGCGCTCGAGCAGGCCGCGCTCGCCGAGCTCCGCGAGCGTCGTCCCGATCGCGCGATCGAGACGAACGTCGAGTTCTGGGCGGCGGTGATCCTCGACTTCGCCGAGGTGCCGGCGCACATGATGCCCGCGATGTTCACGTGCGGCCGCACCGCCGGCTGGTGCGCGCACATCATGGAGCAGAAGCGCCTGGGCAAGCTCGTCCGCCCGGCCGCGATCTACACCGGACCCGAGCCCCGCCCCGCCGATTCGGTCGCGGGCTGGGACCAGATCTCGCACAGCTGACCGCTGGGCCCTTCCCCACATCCGAGCACAACAGACAAAGGACGAACTCGCACCGATGAGCAACCCGATCATCCCCGCCGACCTCAAGCCCGTCGACGGCCGCTTCGGCTGCGGACCCTCGAAGGTCCGCCCCGAGCAGCTGCAGTCCCTGGTCGACGTCGGCGCCTCGGTGTTCGGCACCAGCCACCGGCAGAAGCCGGTCAAGGACGTCGTCGCGCGCGTGCGTTCGGGTCTGCGGGACCTGTTCTCGCTGCCCGAGGGCTACGAGGTCGTGCTCGGCAACGGCGGCACCACCGCGTTCTGGGACGCGGCCGCGTTCGGCCTGATCCGCGAGCGCTCGCAGCACTTCACGTACGGCGAGTTCTCGTCCAAGTTCGCGTCGGTGGCCAAGAACAACCCGTTCATCGGTGATCCGGTCGTCGTCTCGAGCGAGCCGGGCAGCGCTCCCGAGATCGTCGCCGACGGCTCCGTCGACCTCATCGGCTGGGCGCACAACGAGACCTCGACGGGTGTCGCGGTGCCGGTGCGCCGTCCGGCCGGTTCCGAGAACGCGCTCATCGCGATCGACGCCACGTCGGGCGCGGGCGGCCTGCCGGTCGACGCCGCCGACGCCGACGTCTACTACTTCGCGCCGCAGAAGTCCTTCGCCGCCGACGGTGGCCTGTGGATCGCGCTGATGAGCCCGGCCGCGCTCGAGCGGGTCGCCGAGATCAAGGACTCCGGCCGCTGGACGCCGGACTTCCTGTCGCTGCCGATCGCGATCGACAACTCCACCAAGGATCAGACGTACAACACGCCGGCGCTCGCGACGCTGCTGCTGTTCGCCAACCAGATCGAGTGGATGAACAACAACGGTGGCCTGGAGTGGGCCACCGCGCGCACCAAGGATTCGTCCTCGCGCCTGTACGACTGGGCCGAGGCCTCCGAGTACGCGACGCCGTTCGTCACCGACCCGGCGCTGCGCTCGCAGGTCGTCGGCACCATCGACTTCGCCGAGTCGGTGGACGCCGCGCAGGTCGCGAAGATCCTGCGCGCCAACGGCATCGTCGACACCGAGCCCTACCGCAAGCTGGGCCGCAACCAGCTGCGCGTCGGCATGTTCCCGGCGATCGATCCCGCGGACGTCACCCAGCTGACCAAGAGCATCGACTGGGTCGTCTCGCAGCTCGGCTGATTCGCTCACGGATCCACACCGATCTCCGCTCACGAGGGCGGGCGCGCCACCGGCGCGCCCGCCCTCGTCGTGTCGGATACGCGTGTCTTTCCGAGCGCCAGTGTCACAAATGAATTACAGTCGACTTCGGCATGATCGCGAGTCGGCGCGATGAGGAGGAACACGTGCGAGAGCTGCGAGTGATCGGACTCGAACCTGGCGGCGCGCACGTGGTGTGCTCGGACCCCGACACCGGAGAGAAGTTCCGGATCGCGGCGGACGACAAGCTCCGCGCCGCGTCCCGTGGCGACATCGCACGGCTGGGCCAGATCGAGATCGAGACGGACTGCCAGATGCGTCCGCGCGAAATCCAGGCGCGTATTCGGGCCGGCGCCTCGGTCGATCAGGTGGCTGCCGAGGCCGGTGTCCCGCACGCGAAGGTCGAACGCTTCGCGTACCCCGTTCTGCTCGAACGGTCGCGTGCCGCGGAGATGGCGCAGGCGGGCCACCCGCTGCGCCCGGACGGACCGGCCGTGAACACCCTCGGTGAGATCGTCGCGCAGGCGTTCCGCGCGCGGGGCCACGACATCGACATCGCGACGTGGGACGCCTGGAAGGAAGAGGGCGGCCACTGGGTGGCGCAGCTCCAGTGGCAGGCCGGGCGCACCACCAATACCGCCCATTGGCGCTACCAGCCGGACGCCCACGGCGGCACCATCACCGCACTCGACGACACGGCGACCCAGCTGGTGGACCCGGACTTCGGCCGGCCGTTGCGCGGTCTCGCGCCGGTCCCGATGGAGGGCATCTACGGCCCCGCCGACATCGAGCAGGATCACGAGCACGACGGCGAGCCGGTCGTGGAGGCCGACTCGTTCGCCTTCGCCGACAGCGTGATCGCGGAATCCGTCGAGGTGGTCGAGGCCGAGGTGGTCGATGCTGCCGAGCAGGAATTGAAGGTCGCCCCGCAGCACAGCCCCGGTAAGGACAAGCGCGGCAAGCCGGCGCTGCCGTCGTGGGACGACGTCCTGCTGGGCGTTCGGAGCAACGGGCGCGGCTGACGGCGGTGCCGGGGCTCCACGCATCCACTCTCTGGTACGTCGACACCACCGACCCCGCCGCCGCGGTGCGGGGCGCGGACCCCGACGTCGACGCCGCACGCCGGCTGGCACTACTCCTCCATCCGGGCCTCGAGGCGACCCACCTCGGCAACGAGACCCTCGCCGAGGCAACGAAGGTCGCGGACGGCGAGATCGTCGTCGGCTGCTTTCCCGGTGTGGCGGTGGTCCGGACCGCCGAACAACTGCCGCCCGTCCCGTCCTCGCTGGTGGAACACTGGATCCACCCGACCGGGTGCCGTCACACCTACCTGTGCTCGTCGAGTCCGGTGACGCGGGCCGGCTCGTGGGGCGCCTTCGCGCACTGGAACGGTGACAAGCTCGAGCGATCGTTCAGTGCCACACCGGTGCACATCATCGAGAACGTCGGCCTGCCGCAGGTCTGGGAGCGCCCGTTCTGGGCGGGTGAGCACCCGGCCCGGCCGTCGCTGGACGTGCTGCCCGACCCGCAGACGTTGCCGTTCGATCCCGGGGAGTTCGCGGACGCCGCCCCGCGCGCCTGGCTCGGCGACGATCTCGATCCGACGTCGATCCTGTTGTGCCGCTTCGCCGTCCACCCCGCCGGTCAGGTACCGGAAGCGGTGCTCAGACGCGAAGAGCAACTCCGCGAGCAGGCGCGACGCGAGGAGGAGCGGCGGCAGGAGCAACTGCGCGACGAGCGATTCGCACAGCTACGCCGACTCGAGGACGAGCGCGCCGCAGCGGCCGGACGCGCGGCCTCCGAGGCCGCACCGGAGCGTCCGCGCCGACGTTCCCTGTTCGCTCGCTGGTTCGGCCGCGGGGACTGACCCTCAGAGCGCGCCGGAGAACAGGACGAGCCAGCCGGAGATCACTCCCGCGCCCACGCCGTAGACCACCCAGCGCCACACCGGCACGCGGCGCCAGCGCCACACCGTGGGTGCGGCACCCCCGACGACCACCAGATTGAACCCCACCGCGAGCAGCGGATGGATTGCGGCCAGCGCCGATCCGAACGCCACCACCGCGACCAGGGTGAAGACGGCGGCGAACGCCCCGACGAGCAGACCCGTGGCCCACGGGGTCGGCTCCGGCGGCGCGGTCGACATCACGGCGCCGTGCGGATGCGCTCGTAGAACGCCATCGCGGCCGCGGTGGCGACGTTGAGCGAGTCGGTCCCCGGCGCCATCGGGATCCGGGCTCGCACGTCGCTGGCGCGCATCGCGTGTTCGGTGAGACCGGGCCCCTCCGCCCCGAGCAGCAGCGCCACCCTGTCCCCGGTCATCGCCTCGGCCAAGGGCGCCGACGCCGGATCAGGAGTCAGGGAAATCACCTGGAAGCCTCTGTCCCGCAGTATATTCAGACCCCGCGGCCAGTCCGGGACCTGCGCGAACGGCACCCGCAACACGTGCCCCATCGACACCCGGACCGCCCGACGGTAGAGCGGGTCCGCCACCGCGGCCCCGAACAGGACGGCGTCCACGCCCAGGCCGGCCGCGTTGCGGAACAGCGAGCCGATGTTCTCGTGGTCGTTGACCCCCTCGAGCACCGCGACGGTGCGGGCCTCACGGAGGACGTCCTCGAGATCCGACGCGGGCGGACGGTGCGCGGCGGCGAGCACGCCCCGGTTGAGATGGAAGCCGACCACCTCCGCCATGACGTCGGCGGAGGTCCGGTAGAACGGGACGTCGACGTCCTCGAGATCGCCGGCGAGTTCGCCCAGACGGCGGTCGACGCCCAGCAGACCGATCGGCGAGAACCGGGAGCAGAGCATCCGCTGCACCACCAGGACACCCTCGGCGATCACCAGACCCTTGCCGCCGGGCAGGTCGGGCCGGCGGTCCGACGAGTTGAGATCTCGGAAGTCGTCCAGCCTGGGGTCGGCGGGGTCTGCGATGTCGATGACGTGAACCACGGGCCCCATCGTGCCGCATGGCGATCTGCGCGCTAGCGAGAGTTCCCGTCGGGGCCCAGCAGCGCCGCGAAATGCGCGTCGAGCACGGCATGGATGCGAGCCGTGTCCACCCGGGCCGGGTGGTTGACACCGTGCGCCGCCAGACCGTCGACCAGGGCATGCAGCCGCATCGCCTCGACCTCGGCATCCGCTCCGTCCACCAGCAGCCCGCGCTCCCCCAACGCGGACGTGGCGCGCAGGAACCCCTCGTACATCTCCCGATCGGTCCGGTCGCGCACCTCGGCCAGCGTGGGGTCGGTCCGCGCGGCGACGACGAAGGCCTGCCAGATATCCATCTCGGCGCGGCGATCGCCGTCCAGCGGGACGAACTGTTCGGTCAGCGTCCGCACGTCGCGCCGCGGCTCGCCGCTGAATTCGATGCGGGCGATGCGCTCGTACACCCGCCGGGTGATCAACTCCATGGCGAACAGCAGCAGTTCGGATTGGGTGCCGAAGAAGTGCCGCAGCGAGCCGGTGGACATACCGGCCTCGTCGGCGACGGTCCGCACGCTGGCCGCGCCGATGCCGTCGCGCCGGATCACGCGCAGCACGGCGTCGGCGATGTCCTCGCGGCGCCGCTCGGGATCGGGTCGTTTCACCACGTGGTCAAAACTAACACGGCTGTGCTACTTTCCACCTCGGTAACACAGTCGTACTAGAAACGAGCCGCCCATGATCGTCCAACTGATCGTCGCGTGCGAGGTGCTGTTCTGGGTGTTCCTGGGGTCCGGGCTCGTCGCCCGGTACCCGCTCGGCCGACCCACGCTCGGAGCCGCCCTGCTCCTGTGCGCTCCCCTCGTCGACGTCGTGCTGCTCGTCGCGGCCACCGTCGACCTGCGGACCGGCGGCGTGGCATCGTGGAGTCACGGACTCGCGGCGGCCTACATCGGCTTCTCGGTGGCCTTCGGGCACAGCATCATCCGCTGGGCCGACGCGCACTTCGCCCACCGTTTCGCGCACGGCCGCGCACCGACGAAGCCGGCCCGGTACGGCAGGGCCCGCGCCGCGCGCGAATGGCGAGAGTTCGGCAAGGCCCTCATCGCGTGGGGTGTCGCGTGCGGTCTGCTGCTGGCGGCGATCGGCATGGTGGGCGACCCGCACCGCACCGAGGCGCTGTCGGACTGGATCCGAACGCTCTCGGTCGCGCTCGGCGTGTGGGGAGTGATCGCACTCAGTTACACGGTGTTCCCGGCACGAGAGCGGGCACGACTCGACTGACCCCGACGCACCGAGCGCTACGCGGACGCCCTCGCGGCGTCGGCCGCGGTCACCCAGCGCCCCGAGCGAACCGCGGCCCCCGACCACGCAGTGAGCCCGCGGCCGCCGGAAGGCTTGACGCTCACCGGTTCCGGGCGCCGGCACCGGTCCGGGGAAGGTCAGTCGTTCTCGACGAGCGTGGTGATGATGGAGACGGCGTCCCGTAGCGTTTCGAGCTGCTTGTCCTCGAGGCTCGACAGCTTCTCGGTCATCCACGCCTCGCGGGCCGCGGTCTCACTCTCCATCAGGGCGTGACCGGAGTCCGACAGCGAGACGATGATCTGACGTCCGTCGGTGGGATGCGGTGTGCGATCGACCAGTCCGAGATCCGCGAGCGACGCGATGACGCGGGTCATCGACGGCGGCTGGACCTTCTCACGCGCCGCCAGCGAACCGGGGGTCATGGAGCCCTCGGCGCTCAGCGTGGCCAGCGCCGAGAGCTGCGTCAGCGAGACCTGGGCCTCGCTTCTCCGCCCGCGCAGATGGCGCGTCAGCCGCACCACCGCAAGGGAGAGATCGCTGGCCAGGGCGCGGGTATCCGATGTCACAGAACCAAACAATACGGGAACCCGCGCCCGGGCCATCACGTAACGGCGTCAGTGATGGGACCCACCGCGAAGTACGCGACGAACAGTGCCGCGACGATCCACAGCAGCGGATGAATCTTCTTGATGTTGCCGCCGGCGGCCGCGAGGACCACGTAGGAGATGAAGCCGACGCCGATGCCGTTGGCGATCGAGTACGTGAACGGCATGGTGACGATGGTGAGGAACGCCGGCAGCGCGATCGAGAACTTGCTGAAGTCGATCTCGCGGACCTGTCCGATCATCAACGCGCCCACCACGACCAGCGCCGGGGCGGCGGCCTCGATCGGCACCACCGAGTACAGCGGGGTGAGGAACATCGCGGCCAGGAACAGCGTGCCGGTCACGACGTTGGCGAGGCCGGTGCGGGCACCTTCACCGATACCGGAGGCGGACTCGACGAAAACGGTGTTGGACGACGCGGAGGCGCCACCGCCGACGATCGCACCGGCACCTTCGACGACGAGGGCCTTGCCGACGCCCGGCAGGTTGCCGTCCTTGTCGGCGAGCCCGGCCTCCTTGCCGAGGCCCGTCATGGTGCCCATCGCGTCGAAGAAGTTGGCGAGCACCAAGGTGAACACGAGCAGGCTGGCAGCCAGGACACCGATCCGGGTGAACGCGCCGAACAGGTTGAAGTCGCCGACCAGGCTCAGGTCGGGCAGCTGCGCGATGACGTCCGGGACCGCGGGCACGCTGAGGTTCCACCCCTTGGGGTCGACACCCTTGGACGCACCGACGTGGAAGACGGCCTCGAGGACCGCGGCCAGCACGGTGGTGGTGACGATGCCGATCAGCAGACCGCCGCGGACCTTGCGCACGACGAGGACACCCATGAGCAGGACGCCGAAGACGAACACGACCGTCGGCCAGGCGCCGATCGAGCCGTTGATGCCGAGCCCGACCGGGACGGACGTGCCGGCGGCGTCGGGGATGCGGCGCACGAACCCGGCGTCGACGAACCCGAGGAAGGCGATGAACATGCCGATGCCGGCGGCGATCGCAGCCTTGAGCTCGCTCGGGATCGCGTTGAACACCGCGGTGCGGAACCCGGTGGCGGCCAGCGCCACGATAATGAGGCCGTCGATGACGACCAGACCCATGGCCTCGGGCCAGGTCACCTGCGGGGCGATCGACACGGCGAGCAGACTGTTGATGCCCAGGCCGGCGGCGATGCCGAACGGATAGTTGGCGATGATGCCGAAGATGATGCTCATCAGGCCCGCGACGAGCGCGGTGACGGCGGCGACCTGGCCGACCGGCAGGATGTTGCCGAGCACGTCGGTCTTGGCGGAGGCGTCGTCGGCGGAGAAGCTGCCGAGGATCAGCGGATTGAGGACGATGATGTACGCCATGGCCACGAACGTGACCAGGCCGCCGCGGACCTCCCGGCTGATGGTCGAGCCCCGCTCGGTGATCTTGAAGTAGGTGTCGAGCAACCGCGAGGGCGCCGACTGCCCGGTGGGCTCGGTGGTCTTGTCGGTAACCGCCATGTCGAGTTTCGGTCCAATCGCCGGGAAGTGGGGTTTCGCACCTGGCAGATTAGGGCACCGACGGACGGGTAACTTAATCGTGTGACCGAAATCCATACCACGCCGACGCCCGTCGAGCGGCTCTCCGACCCCCGTCCCGTGCTTGCGGCGGGCACCGTCGTGTGGGTGGTGGCCACCGTCGTGGTCCTGCTGAGCGGCAACCGGTGGAGCGCCGCGCTGCCGGTCTGCTACGCCGGAATCGGCTTGGGCGTGCTGGGATTCGGATTGTTCCTCGTCCAGCGCCGGGCGGCCCGCCGTGGTCGGCGCGGTGCCCAGCGCGGACTGAGCTGAAACAGACGACCGACCGGCCTCCCTCGACGGGGACGGTGAGGGAACTCACACGCGATCGATGCGTGTCGAGCGGCGGCTGAGGGCCCAGATCCACAGCCCCGCCCACGCCACTCCCAGGGCCCAGCCGGCGACCACGTCGGTGAGCCAGTGCGCGGCCAGATACACCCGCGTCATCCCGACCGCGACGGTGTAGCACGCCAGCAGGACCAGCACCGCGAGGCGCCGCAATCCGGGCGCGAGCACGCGCACCACCACGGCGCCCAGCACGCATGCGAGGATCGCGGACATCATGGCGTGCCCGGACGGGAACGAATACGTGTCGAGATCGACGAGCCGCTCCGGTACCGGCGGACGCTGCCGGCCGAACAGCAGCTTGAGCAGACTCATCACCGCCCACCCCGACAGCATCGCACCGGCGACGGTCACGGCTTCGGCGGTCCGCCGCGCACGCAGCAGCGCGACCGTCACGACCGCGGAGATCAGGAACGCTGCGACGGTGCCGCCGCTGTGGGTGATCACCGTGGCGACGTCCGTGAGCCACGGGCTGCGCAGATCGAGCATCCAGTCGAGTACCGCCCGGTCCACCGTCATCCGCGTCATGCGCCGCCGCCTCGCCACCGCCGGCAGTGGGTGCGGCCGTCCTCGTCCACCCACCACGGCACCGTCACGTCACCCTCGACGGCGCCGCGGAACCGGACCACGAGCTCGTCGTGCACCACCACCGGACCCGACGGCAGCGGTAGTCCCAGCGCCGCGCAGGCCAGGACGGCGCCCGGCTCCCGGTCCCACGCACTCTCCCGGCCCGCACCGACCACGTCGGCGGCGATCGCGGTCGACGCGAGCGGGAGGTCCAGCAGGTCGGCGAGGGCGGCGGCCGTCTCGAACGCGCCCAGCACGATCCGCTCGGGCGGAATCACCGCCCCCAGGTGCGGGCGGTCGAGCACGAGCGCGACGTCCGGTTCGGTCGTGGTGCCGGCGAGGCTGCGGACCTGCGGCGGCAGGTCGAGGGCGTCGAGATCGAGCACGCCCCGTGCCGCGGCCGCACCGAGCAGTCGGTGCGTGCGGGTCACGACGTCGGGCGTGACCGTGCGCTCGGGGTCGGCCAGCCGCGCGAGCAGGACGGCGGCCAACGCGGTGTCGTCGACAGCGGCCGGGGCCAGCGCGGCCGCGAGGGCGGACGCGGACGGGTGGTCCAGGGCGTCGAGCAGGCCCGCGAAGGTGTGATCGTCGGGTGCGCGCAGCCGCCCGAGCGGGACGCCGGCGACCGTGGCGTGCCGCCGCAACCACCAGGCGGTGTACCCCGCGCGGTCGGCGAGCGCGGCGGCGGTCTCGGGATCGTCGGCCAGCAGGCTCAGGGCCTGCGGCCAACGCGCCGGGTCGACCAGGTCGAGATCGCGAACGGCGATCAGGGTCTCGGGATCGTCGGAGAGGGTCTGCCACCACGCGTCCTCGTCGTCGAGGTCGTGTTCGGGTCCGGTCGGCAGCTCGGCCCGCAGCACGGCGAAGCCCCAGCCCACCCCCAGTGCGCGCAGCGGTTCCTCGCCGACGCGGGCGACCAGGGCGGGGTCGACGGTGGCGAACGGCGAGTCCTCGTCCAGGACGTCCGTGAGCGGCGCACCCGGCAGCAGTAACTCGTCGGCCGGCACCAGGTCGCCGTCCGTGTCGGGCAGCGGCAGCTCCCCCAGCCACGGCGGACGGGCGTCGGGGCCCGCGAGGCCGACGAGCCCCAGCACGACGGACGCCAGTTCCGTCGCGGCGGCGGGATCGTCGTAGTCGACGTCCTCGATCCGGGCCCGGAGCGCGGGGTCGCCGAGCAGGTCACCCGCGGTCGCACGCTCGGCGCCCAGCCGGGTGAGCAACGGGTGGACCGCGTCCGGATGCACCAGGCGTACCCAGTCGAGGGCCGCCGCGGCCTCCCCCAGCAACGCCCCGAGGTCGGCACCCGTGACGGTGGTCCGCGGCCCGGTGACGGTGCGCCCGTCTGCCAGCGGAACCGGCACGGCGGCAAGCTCTTCCACCGTGATGCCGTCCACGACGAGCGGTTCGAGCGCGTCGTAGAGCGTGTACCACCACGATGGCTCCCGGTGGTGCCCGCCGAGCAGTTCCGCGAGCCGGGCCAGCCCGATCCGGTGCACGTCGACGGCCGCGAGCGTCGGCGCGAGCCGCGGGCCCGACAGCCGCGGGTCCACCAGGTCGGGGACGACGTCGGCGAGCGCGTCGGCGAGCTCACGGGTCAGCCCGGTCAGGACGGTGGCGCGGGTCGGGACCAGGTCGGGGGCGTCGTCGCCGGCGGCCGGCAGCCACGGCTGTGTGCGCAGCTCGTCCACGAGCGCCTCGCGCAGTACCGCGTCGACCTCGCTGCGCGCGAACCCGGGGAGCGGCACCATGTCGAGGCGCTGGTCCCGGGGCAGCGCCGCCACGAACGCGGCGTAGCCGCGTGCGACGTGCGCGGGCAGTTCTCCCGGCAGGATCCGGCGCCGGTCGGGCTGCATCGGGACGTCCGTGATCAGCACCGCCGGCAGCGACAGCTCCTCGTCCGACCGGGTGGGCGCGCGCAGCACGTCTCCGGCCACCGCCTGCAGGCGCCCGTCCACCACCGGCACGAGCCAGCGCGCCGTCGCGGTCGTGTACTGCCACCACGTCGTGTGGCCGATGCCGATCTCCGTGAGGCCGTTGCCGAGATCGCGCTCGGTGCGGCGCAGCACGGTTCCGTCGATCTCGATCGACACGAGTGCCGGCAGTTCCAGCAGCAGGTCGACGGCCTCGGCGGCGAACCGGGTCAGCAGCGCGAGCGCGCCGGCGCCGTGGAGGTCGGGATGCAGGCGCAGCACCACCTCGGTGTCGAAGCCGTCGGCGGGCCGCTCGTCGGTGGCCCACGCCAATCGCAGCGTCGGCGCGCCGACCGCAGGCACCCCGAGCCCGGCCGAGGCCAGTTCCTCGCGGGTACGACGGGCGGAGAAGGCCAGCGAGCCCGTGGTCGAACGCAGTTCGATGTCGTCACTGACGGCGAGGACGGCGGTGAACCCCACTCCGAATCGGCCCACGCCGTGGGACGGTCCCGTCCCGTCACCCTTCCCGGACGCCCGCAGCGCCACCAGGGACTGGACCCCGTCCCGGTCGAGCGGACTGCCGGTGTTCGCGACGCGCAGCACGTCCCCGTGCAGCTCGACGCGCAGCGCGCCGGGCACTCCCGCCTTCGCGGCGGCATCGGCCGCGTTCTGGGCCAGCTCGGTGAGGATGCGGTCCCGGTACCCCGCCCGGACCAGGTCGGCCTCGGCGGCGGCGTCCTCACGCAGGCGCGTGGGAGAACTGCGCCACGCGAGGAGCGTCCCCTCGCGGAGGGCGGCGGTGTCGAAGGGGTCGGTCAGTGATCCGATGCCGGGTCCAACGGCGACTCGGGATCCACCGGCGCCTGCGGGTCGGCCGTGTCCTGCGGCTCGGCGGACGCCTCGGGTCGGGCGGCGATCTCCACGACCTCGACGGCCGCGTCGTCGAACGCGTCGTAGCGCGGCGTGCCGGCCCCGGTGGGCAGCGTGGTGTCGGAATGCGCGCCGCACCCGTAGGTCGCGGTCACGACGTGGCCGTCGGCGGCCATCTCGTTGCCGCAGACCCCGAACTCGGCGTGCAGCGAACCGGCGAGCGGCAGGTAGAAGCCGCACAGCTCGCACGTCGAGGGGGCCGCCTTCGCCATGTCGGAGTCGGGACCGAAGTCGCCGTCGTGCCAGCGCTGCGCGCAGTCGAGGCGGCCCTCCCGGCTCATGACCTGCTTGCGGCCGAGGCCCACCTCGAACGCGACCTCGTCCACCTCGGGGTCGCCGGTCGCCACGTAACCGGGCACCAACCGCGGGTCGTTCGCCGGCGGCGCCAGCAGATCGCCGGGCGACAGGTCACCCGGACGCACACGCTGGTCCCACGGCAGCCACTCGGGTGCGACGAGGGCGTCGGGGCCGGGGAGCAGCGCCAGCTCGCTGACGGTGACGTGGTCGGAGTCGGGCACCGCTGCCAGGACCACCGCCCACTGCCAACCGCGGTAACCGGGCAGCTCGGCCTCGAAACGATGGGTCGCGGCGCAATCGTCCTCGGCGGTGACACCGAGGTGCCGACCCACGCCGCCTTCCTCGAACTCCTCCAGTGCCGCGCGGGCACGGTCGACGGCTCGAGCGAGGACGGGGCGCACGACGGCGCTCTCGGGAGACGACGCAACACTCACGGCGTCCATCTTGCCGCACTCGGTCCGTCGTGTGCTCGTCCGGGCTCGCCGGGGCTGTCATGCTGGTCCGGTGAACCGGCGTCGTACCCCCCGTCTCCTCGCCCTCGCGGCGGTCGCCGCGACGGCTGCACTCGCGGCGGGCTGCTCGGACAGCACCACGGCCGCCCCACCCGAGGGCGCCGTTCTCGCCCAGCAGTTGCACCCGGAGATCGTCCGCGAGCTTTCGCACGATCCCACCGCCTTCACGCAGGGACTCGAGATCTCCGACGGCACGCTGTACGAGAGCACCGGCCGCGTCGGCACCTCGTGGGTGCGAGCCACCGACCTCGACACGGGCGCCGAGATCGCGCGCGCCGACCTGATGCGTCCGATGTTCGGCGAGGGCGTCACCGTCGCGGGTGACACCGTGTGGCAGATCACATGGAAGGACGGCGTCGCGATCGCCCGTGACGCCGGCACGCTCGCACAGCAGCGGCAGGTGTCGTACGACGGCGAGGGCTGGGGACTGTGCACGCAGGCCGACCGGCTGGTGATGAGCAACGGCTCGGCCACCCTGACCTTCCGGGATCCCGCGACGTTCGACGCGACCGGCACGGTCGACGTCACGCTCGACGGCCGGCCCCTCGACCGGCTCAACGAACTCGAGTGCAGCAACGACGGATTCGTGTACGCGAACGTGTGGACCACGGACCGGATCGTGAAGATCGACCCCGCGACGGGCGCCGTCGTCGCCTCGATCGACGCCGCGAACCTCGAGGACGCGCTGCCGGCGAGCGAACGCGGCGGCATCGACGTCCTCAACGGCATCGCGCAGATTCCCGGCACCGACAGGTTCCTCGTGACCGGCAAGCTGTGGCCGCGGATGTTCGAGGTGCGGTTCGTCGCCTGAGGCGGTTTCCGCCGGGTTCCGACACGTCCGGACGAGCTGGGACGGGCCGCCGGTGTCGAGCAATGTCCGCCGACTAGGACAGAATTGAGGGGTGACCGGACCCCGCGACCCCCACGACGCCCCTCGGCGTGCGCAGGAACCGCGCGAAGCGCCGCCTCGGCGACACCCCGGCTACCAGAACTATCCCCCCGCGCCCCGGGCGGCGGGACGCCGCACGCCCTTGCCTCCGCTGCACCCCGTGGGCCGGCCCGACGCGCCCCGGCCCGACCGTCCCGAGCCGGCCGAGCAGCCGGCGCGGACCCAGCGGATCCAGTCGCCGCCGCCGAACCAGCCACCCCCGCCGAGCCAGCCACCGCCCCCGACCCAGCCGCCGCCGACCCGGCCGATGCCGGAACAACCCGACCCCGGCCGCGGCCCCGCCGAGGACGACGCGCCCAAGCCCCCGCCGATGCCGCGGAAGCTGACGGTCACCCGCGTGGCCGCGATGCGCGGGCGCGAACTGACCAACAAGGGCATCGCCACGTTCCGGCGGGCCGCGACCGCCGACGGCGCCGACAAGTCCGGTCTCACGGCCCTCACGTACGCGGTGATGGCGAACTTCGCGACGGACGCAACCATCGCCGTCGCGCTCGCGAACACGCTGTTCTTCTCCGCCGCGACCGGTGAGGACAAGACCAAGGTCGCGCTCTATCTCCTCATCACGATCGCGCCGTTCGCGGTGATCGCACCGCTGATCGGCCCGGCCCTCGACCGGCTGCAGCGCGGCCGCCGCATCGCACTGGCGTCGTCCTTCGCGCTGCGCACGGTGCTCGCGGTGGTACTCGTCTTCAACTTCGACAGTTGGGCGCTGTACCCGTGTGCGCTGGGGATGATGGTGCTCAGCAAGTCGTTCTCGGTGCTCAAGAGCGCCGTGACGCCACGCGTGCTGCCACCCGAGATCGACCTCGTCCGAGTCAACTCCCGCCTCACAGTGTTCGGGCTGGTCGGCGGCACGATCGGTGCCGGCGCGCTGGCCGGCGCCCTGGCGTTCGTCACCGGCTCGACCGGAGTGCTGTGGTTAGCCGCGGCCGTCACCGCCTTCGGCGCCTACCTGAGCATGCGCATTCCGGCGTGGGTCGAGGTCACGGAGGGCGAGGTCCCGGCGACGCTGACGTTCCACGGCGACGACTCCCCCACCGAACTGATCGATGTCGGCGCGGCCGCGGGCGGCAAGCCCGACAAGCGCCGGCAGCCGCTCGGCCGAGCAGTGGTCACCGGTCTGTGGGGCAACGGCACGATCCGGGTGCTCACCGGCTTCCTCACTCTGTACATCGCGTTCGTCGCGAAGGCCAACACCGAACACGAGGCGCTGATGCAGGCGGCGATGCTCGGCATGGTCGGCGCGGCCGCGGGCATCGGCAACTTCGCCGGCAACGCCGCCGGTGCCCGGCTCGAGCTCGGCCGCCCCGCCATGATGGTGCTGCGGTGCACGATCGCGGTCACCGTCGTGGCGATCCTGGCCGCCTTGATCGGCAACCTGCTGGCAGCCGCGCTGGCCGCCCTGGTGGCGTCGGGGGCGAGTGCGCTCGCGAAGGTGTCGCTGGACGCGTCGCTGCAGCAGGACCTGCCCGAGGAGTCCATCGCGTCGGGCTTCGGCCGCTCCGAGACCGTCCTGCAGCTGAGCTGGGTCATCGGCGGCGCGCTGGGCGTCATGCTGCCCACCGAACTGTGGATCGGTTTCACCGTCGTCGCGGTGGTGCTTACGATCGGCCTGGTTCAGACGATCCTGACGTACCGCGGGGCGACACTGCTGCCCGGTCTGGGCGGTAGACGTCCCGAGCACGTCAATCCCGAGACCACCGTCGGGCACAGCCCCCGTGCCGACTGATCCACCGAACGAGAAACGGAATCGATGATGCAAGCCCGGACGAAACGAATAGTTGCGCTGATCGCGGCGGTGGTAGTGGTGGTCGCGGCCGGTCTCGCCGGGGTCGTGGCCTACCTCGTGGGTGAGTCGAACGAGAAGCTCCCCACCGTCACCGCGTACTCCAAGGAGGAGACCGCGAGCGTCGTGCCCGGGTTCTGTGACGCGTCACTGCAGTGCGAGGGGCTCGAGATCGTCGAACTGAACGTGCCCGAGGGCTACCCCCTGCAGCTGTCGCTGCCCAAGGAGATCGCGGACTCGGACTGGCGACTGAACGTCCAGATCGGCAACCCCAAGACCGGTGAGATCTTCGAGGGCTATCGCGACTACACGCCCGGCGAGGCCTGGGCGGTCACGGTCCCCGGCAACCCGGGCGAGCAGCTGATCAGCGCCATCATCCAGCTGCCGGCCCGGGACGGGCTGGCGCCGGTGTGGGCACTGCAGACCATGGAGCTGCCCGGCGGCGGTGTGGTGGCACCCGCGTCGTAGCGGCCACTGTCACACGAACGACGGGAGCCCTCCGGTGATACCGGAGGGCTCCCGTCGTTCGTGTGAGTGCTCGACTCAGCTGTCGAGCTCGCGCGCGACGGCCCGCACAACCTCGGAGATCCGCTGCGCGGTCTTGCGATCCGGGTAGCGGCCCTTGCGCAGGTCCGGCTGGATCTTGGCCTCGAGCAGCGTGATCATGTCCTCGACCATCCCGTGCAGCTCGTCCGGGGTGTGCTTGCGGGTCGCGGCCGCATCGCGCCGGGCGCCCTGCCGGACGGACGGCGCCGGCTCGAGCACCTTCACGCTCAGCGCCTGCGGGCCTCGTCGGCCCGCGGCCATCCCGAACTCGACTCGCTGGCCGGCCTTGAGACCCTCGACGCCGTCGGGCAACGCGGACGCGCGGACGTAGACGTCCTCCCCCTCCTCCTGTGACAGGAAGCCGAAACCCTTCTCGACGTCGTACCACTTCACCTTGCCGGTAGGCACCGTGTTCACCCGCTCATCTGCCTGCCGCACTCTCCGTTGAGCGCGCGCGTGGATAATGCAAAACAACGCGCCCCACCGAAACTGCGGGACGCGCGAATGCCCCAGTGTACCCGCCTCGTACCACCCCGAGCATCCACGAATTCGCTCCGTGCGCCCGCGGGTCGCCGTGGCCCCTCGCCTCCGCACCCACTCCCCTTTCCGCCCCCTCCGCCGAAGCCGACCGTGTGCGCCGGGACGCGGCGCCCTCCCCGGGATCTTCCGGCGAGACGCTTCCGGCGGCACTGCGACGCGCCGGCAGTGGCGGCCGTCTCCGAACAAGTGAACGATCCGGCGGCCCAGTTTCTCCCCGAGATTCCACACCCCCAGTCGTCGCCCCCGAGGGCAGATTGCGGTCCGAAAGCCGCCGCGCCACCTACGAGCGGCGCTTCCCCCGCTGAAAATCAGCGAATTCGCGGAGTGGAGCGCGCCACACTTGCGGCGGTGCCCCCGCCCCGCTCCCGAGCGGTCGACCCCCTCGAATCGACACCCGAGAAGGCCGGGGCGCGAGATACCGACCAGTCACCCCAGAAGGCGCGCCGCCCCGACGGTCGCGAGACAACGGCAGTCCGAAAGATATTGCGCGACAAATTATTCCACTGCTTCGCACACGAGTGGATACGCACGTCGCCGCACGTCGGCACCGGCTGGAACGAGGAGGTTCATCGACCCTTTCGTGGGGTGCCGGGAGGCATCATCGGACACCTCCTATGGCACGGTGTGTCACAGATCTCTCTTGGACAAATGACCAAATGCCCTACTCGTGGGGCCTTGCGGGTGCTAGAAATTACTCCGGCACCGCGCGGGGGCAGTGTCGTGTGTTCGATCCAGCAATGACAGCGCCGGACGAGCTCCGACCAGATGTTGTGCGTAAAACAATCTTTCGACTGGTTCAGGGTCTCTTCACCGTCGCATGTCCTTTTCACCGACCCCTACCAACGGGGCCAGCAGAAACGAGAAGACCCCCATGAACAAGAAGATCAAGGGCGCAATCGCCGCCGGTGCCGCAGCTCTCCTCCTCACCGGCGGTGCCGGCACCTTCGCAGCCTGGAACGATTCGAAGGATCTCAACGGCGGCAAGGTCACGACCGGCAAGCTCGCGTTCGGCGACACCATCGACAGCGGGTGGTACGAGGGCACCGACACCGGCGTCACCGGCAAGAAGATCCCCGACATCACCACGTACCGGATCATTCCGGGCACCAAGCTGACCTACAAGGCCACCACCAGCTTCGTCGCGCAGGGCGACAACCTCAAGGCGAAGCTCGAAATCGCCGGCGCCGACGCCACCAACGTCAACGGATTCCAGTGGGAGGCAACGAAGTTCTCCGGAGACCAGGCGATCTCGGCCGCGGGTGAAATCACGCCGGACAGCGGTGCGTCGCATGCCGTGACGGTGACGAAGACGGTCCTGTTCGACGCCACCGGCATCGCGAACCAGGCCGTGACCAACGATCTCACCGGCCTCAAGCTGAAGCTGTCGCAGACCAACTAGAGCCGTGGCCAAACACCCTCGATGGTGGGCGCTCGCAGCGGTGCCGGTCGCTGGGCTGATCTTCTTCTCGGCCCAGCAGACCGGCGCCCTGTGGAGCGACACCAGGAACCTCTCCGGCGGGACCGTCACGACCGGCACCCTGGCGATCGGCGTCGGCGCCGACGGGAAGACGAGCTCGGCCTTCACCCTCGACAACTTCGGCAAGACGAAGATGCTCGAGGGCGGCTACTCGCAGACCCCGTTGACGGTCAAGAACACCGGAAACGTGCCCATGAAGTATCGCCTGGCCGGCGTCGCGCAGACCAACGCCGCGCTCCCGCTGACACTCAACGTCTGGCGGGTCGCAAGCGCAGCCGCGTGCGGCGCCACCGGCACCCCGGCGGGCACACAGCTGTACTCCGGCAACATGATCGGCGCGAGCATTGCCACGTGGCAGACCCTGCAGCCGAACAACTCCGAGGTGCTGTGCCTGCGCGGCACGGTGACCGCCGGGGCCGGCCCGGGAATCAAGTCCAAGGTCACGTTCACATTCGATGCGAATCAGGTCTGACATGAGCAACTCTGCCCCGCTGGGCGATCAACGGACCACCGCGTGGTGGTGGGTCCGCTCCATCGTCTCGTGGACCCTCCTCATCGCGATGATCGCGGTCCTCGCCATGACGATCGCCGTCCCGAGGATCACCGGATCGACCCCGTACACGGTGTTGACCGGCTCCATGGAGCCGACCTACCCGCCGGGGACGCTGGTCGTCGTCAAGTCGGCCGACCCGGCATCGCTCGGCCCCGGCGACGCCGTCACGTATCAGTGGGAGTCCGGAAAGACCGCAGTCGTCACGCACCGCATCACCGAGGTGGAGTACGCGGAGGACGGGGAGTTGCAGTTCGTCACGCAGGGCGACGCGAACCCGATGCCCGACGAAAGACCCGTTGTCCCGGAACAGATCCGCGGCAAGGTCTGGTACGCCATCCCGTACCTGGGGTACGTCAACAACTTCGTCACCGGCAAGCAGCGCTCGATCCTTCTCATCGCACTGGTCGGCGGGTTGCTGGCCTACGCGGCATACATGTTCGCGAGCGCGGCACGGGACGAGTTCCGCAACCGCCGCAACCGCGAGACCGACACGGAGGATCCGGTGACGGATGAGCTTCCCGTCGTCGCCGCCGGCTCGTCGATCATGCCGAATTGACCAGGAAACGAACATGTCTCGTCATCGAACCGTGAGTACCACACCTGCCCGCAGCAGACTGCTGCGTCGGGTCGTGGGTGGAGGGCGCGTGCGGGCCGCGCTCTCGCTCGGCATCGTGCTGGGCCTCGGATCCGTCGGCACGCTGGCCGCGTGGAGCGACAGCGCCACGGCCACGTCGGCGGACTTCCAGACCGGTGTGGCCGACCTGAAGCTGGGCCCGGACCCGGGCGTGGACACCTACAGCTTCTCTGCCTTCGGGGGTTCCGGTTTGCGTCCAGGAAGGCAGGTCCAGGCTGCTCTGGACGTCCGCAACAAGGGTGATGTGCCGTTCCGGTACTCGGTGACCGCGAAGGCCACCGGAAATTCCGCTGTGGCCCAGCAGATCTCGCTTACCGTCTACCCCAACTCGGCCTGCTCCGGGACCACCACGCTCGGCACCCTCACCGCGATGTCGGCCGCCGATCAGACGCTGGTGTCCGGTAAGGGCCCACTCGCCCTCAACGGTGCCGAGACCGTGTGCGTCCAGGCAACGGTCGGTAATTCCGTCACGAAAGCGATGCAGAACCAGGCGATCAACGTGGTCTTCACGTTCACCGCCACGTCAGTGTGAGGCAGACATGTTCGCAAACACCACGTTCGACACCCCCGCGCCGTCCACCGCTCGCAAGGTTCGCGAAGTGGCGCTCACGGTCGGCGCCATCGCGGGCGTCGTCTGCATCGTCGCGACCGTCGCGACGCTGCTGTTCGACATCAAGCCCCTCATCTTCCGATCGGGATCGATGGCCCCCGCCGTCTCCACGGGGTCGCTCGCGCTCGCACACACGGTCCCCGCGTCCGAGTTGTCGGTGGGCGACATCGTCAGCGTCGAGAACGCGGACGGCACGCGAATCACGCACCGGCTGTACGCACTCGAGCCACAGGGGGCGGATATCTTCGCTGTCACACTGAAGGGTGACGCGAACGCCGAACCGGATGTGGAGCCGTACCTCATCACCGAGGCCGACCGGGTGTTCTGGAGCGCGCCCGGCCTCGGCTACGGCGCGGCGTGGCTGACCAGTTCCACCGCGGTCTTCCTCGGCGGCGCACTCGTCGGAGCGCTACTCGTGCTCGTGGCGCGACCGGCGGGTCGCCGCGAGGACGAAGCGCTCCCGCGTTCCGCCGAGGAGCCCCACGACAGTTCCTGTGAGGGAAAGGTCCCGACGCCGTGAGCCCCGACGCACCTCGCCCTTCGCGTCGGAACGGGTTCCGGCTGTCGCGATTCGTCCGCGCCGCGCTCGGCATGAGCGCTGTCGCCCTCACAGTGCTCGGGGTTACGCAGATCAGCGACACGAGCGCCGCCTGGCAGGACACCGGCAACACCGCGACCAGCGGCCGCCTGGTCGTCAGTCCCGACGTGCTGCCGGCAATCTCGGAACCGACCTACAGAACCCAAGGACCGTACGGCTTCTACTTCTGCCGCCTGAGCTGGACACACCTCGGCCCCGCCTACAGCTACAAGGTCTATGTGAAGCTGGACGACGGGAGCTGGACGTTCTCGTGGATGAACAAAGCCGAGAATATCGCCGAGGGCGAGCAGGTCACCGACGACATCGACTGGGACGACGCCAACTACGACATCGACAAAGGTAGCCGCAATTTGACGGTCGAGATCCACACCGTCAACCGCTACACCGGAGAAGAGGGGCCCGCCTGGCGTGGAGCGGTCGTCTACCGCTACAGGTTCCAGTTCAGCCTGGGATGTGTCTCCGGAGCATCCAGCGCCACCACCGCCCTCGAGGCGAATGCGCTGAACGCCCGAGGCACAGCGGCGCCGGAAATCACCGCCACCTCGACGACATCTCCGACTCCGCCGACCACGACCACTGCCGCCGCACCGAGTACCTCCAGCACCACAACCACCCCCACGACTCCGAGCTCGACCTCGACGTCCTCGACCACGTCGGCGGCGCCCTCTTCCACGACGTCGACGCGCCCGGCGCCCACCACCACGACGACGGCCGCGCCCACGACGACCACCACCGTCGAAGCGGACACCGCGCTGGGTGTGGAGAAGCAGTCACCGTCGGCTTCGTACTCGGCGGCCCTGGTGATGCCGTCCGGCACGTCACAGCCCGCAATCGCGATCTTCGATGCGGACGGCGAGGCGGTGGCTCGCATTCGGTCCACCTCGGCCGCCCGGTACGAGTGGGATTCGTCCACGGACACCCTGTGGATCGTGGACGGCGGCCGGTTGTACAAGGCGACGGGCGGCGACTGGGCCGAGACGGCGGTCGACCCGTCGTCGAGCGAGGTGCCGGAGCACATCGCCGCGCTGCTCGGGTAGCCGGCCCAACGTGCCCGTTCGGGTCGATTCCGGACGGAAGCCGAGCAGCCCGACATCGTCGACCGGGCCGTGGCCTACCGTGGTGTTGTGACGAACGAACCCCACCCCCACGGCACCGGCGCCTCCCCTCACACCGGCAAGGGACTGTTCTATGCGGCAGTCGTCAGCTTCCTGGTCGGCATCGCCGCGATCGTGGTCATCTTCTTCGTCCACTCCCTGTCCGAGGGTGATCCGGGCCTGGTCCTGTACCTGCTGACGCTGGCGTGCCCGCTCGGTTTCGTCCTGGCCATCGCATACGCTCTGCGCTCCGGCCGCCGGAGCCGCTGAAAGGGACGGTCATGAGGATCCTGCTGAACATCATCTGGCTGATCTTCGGCGGCCTGTGGCTGGCCCTGGGCTACTTCGTGGCCGGGCTCGTCATGTGCATCCTCGTCATCACGATCCCGTTCGGGATCGCGTCCTTCCGGATCGGCCTGTACGCGCTGTGGCCGTTCGGGAAGACGGTCGTCGACAAGCCGACCGCGGGTGTCATGTCGCTGATCGGCAACGTCATCTGGTTGCTCCTGGCGGGGATCTGGCTCGCCCTGGGCCACCTCGTGTCCGCGGTCCTCATGGCCGTCACCATCATCGGCATCCCGCTGGCGGTCGCGAACCTGAAGATGATTCCGGTGTCGCTGCTGCCGCTCGGCAAGGAGATCGTCGACGTCGACCGGGCCCAGTGGGCTCCCGCCTGAGCGTTCCGAAATCTGAGACACACCCCGGTGTATACGTGTGATCTCCATCACATAACGTCACGATAACGGGCGGGTGTCGAAACGTAACCGAACAAGCGGCAGGGCGACTAGCTGGGGCGACGCCGCCTTACCCGAATTCCGGTCCCGAACAACACAAGACGCACCGCGTTATCAAGTGGTGACGTTGGAGGGCGAATCGTCGTACGGTCGTTTCCGGCCGGGAACCTCGGCCACGCCGGGCCCGCCGCGCCAAACCCCGTCCAGTGGGTCCGGAAGCACCCACGAACCAACCATGGACGGGGACGGGGGACCCAAGGTCCTCCGGGGAACCGGTCCCGACAGGGTCCGACCCCGCAGGCATCGGGAGAGCAATCTCCCTGGGGGTGAAGCCAGACCCGCTCCAGCCATGAGCGGCGAGGCCGGGCGACCTCTCAGCCCGAACCCGACAGCTGACCTCGCAGGCGCGTGTGGAGAGGAACCGACCGACATGAGCGGACGCCATCGCAAGCCGTCAACCACCGGCCGTACCGTCGCCAAGGTCGCCGTGACCGGCGCCATCATGGGCGTGGGCGGCGTCGCCTTCGCCGGCACTGCCAACGCAGCTCCCGACTCCGACTGGGACCGCCTGGCGCAGTGCGAGGCCAGCGGCAACTGGAACATCAACACCGGCAACGGCTTCCAGGGCGGCCTGCAGTTCACGCCCAGCACGTGGACCAGCCACGGCGGCGGCCAGTACGCCCCCACCGCCGACAAGGCCACCCGCGAGCAGCAGATCGTCGTTGCCGAGCGAGTGCTCGCCAACCAGGGCTGGGGCGCATGGCCCTCCTGCTCCTCCAAGCTCGGCCTGAGCAGCGCGCCGACGCAGCGCAGCGCCCCGGCCACCGCGGCGCCCGCACCGGCCACCCCGTCGCCCGTCGCCGAGGCACCCGCGGCGCCGCACCCGGCCGCGACCGTGTTCGACCAGATCGACGACCTGATCGACATCGCGCAGGCGCAGGGCGTCGCGATCGCACCGCAGGTCCTCGACGTCTACGCGGCCGCCAAGTCGTTCGACCTCAGCGCACTGCAGAACATCAACCTGCAGGACATCGCCGGCACCATCGCGAACACCTCGCAGAGCTGAGCGTTCCCCAGCACACGAGAAGGGCCCCTCGCCATCGGCAAGGGGCCCTTCTTCTGTGCGTATGCGTCAGCGGTTGATCACGGTGTGCGGGTGCACGTAGGGCAGCGAGTCCACCGGAAGCGGGAACTCGGTCTCCTCACCGAAGGGGGACAGATTGCCCGCCCGGCTGGACGACAGCTCGGTCACCGCGTGATCTCCGTCCGCGGTCTCCGGCCACCCTGGATCGACATAGCGCTTCTTCGAATTGTTAGCCACGCGCCCATCTTGGCAGGAGCAAGCGCCGCGGTACAGCCCAGGTCACTAATCTCATAGGCGATGACCTCTACTCATGGCACCGAGGACGCCGCCGAAGCCGCGGACCCGGTGGTGACGCCGACGCTGACCGACTGGTTGAGCGCCCGCAAGGACGCCGACCTCACCGAGCTGCTGCGGCTGCGCCCCGACCTGGCGGTTCCGCCGCCGGCGACGTGCGCCGTGCTGGCCGGACGGGCCGAGCAGCGCGCGTCGGTGATGCGTGCCGCCGATACCCTCGACACCCTCGAATTCGGGGTGCTCGAAATTCTCGTTCTGGAGCAGGCCGACCGGATGCCCGTCGCCCGCCGTCACCTGGACGAGGCGTTCGCAGACCGGGTGCCCGCCCGCGCGCTGGGCAAGGCGCTCGCGCACCTCCGCAGCCTCGCCCTCGTCTGGGGCGACGACGACCGTCTGCGCGTCGTCCGGGCCGCGGCAGAGGCGATTCCATGGCGGGTCGGACGCGGGCACACCGAGTCGGAGGGGCTGACGGAGGAGGAGATCCGCGCCGCCCTCGACACGATCGAGCCGAACGAGCGCGACCTGCTGACCACACTGGCCCGCTCGTCGCCGATCGGCCGCACTCGCGACGCCGCGCCCGGCACGCCGCCCGAGCGCCCGGTCCAACGTTTGCTCGCGCGAGGACTGTTGCACTGGATCGACGCCGAGACCGTCGAGCTGCCCGCGCAGGTGGGCCAGGTGCTGCGCGGCGAGGCGGTACACGACCCGGCCTCCCCCGTCCCGCCGACACTGTCCGGCCGCAAGCAGAAGGTCGCCGACGTCAATGCCGCCGCTGCCGGCGAGGCCCTCGAACTCGTCCGGCACTGTGAGGACCTCGTCGCCGCGCTCGGCGACGCCCCGGCACCCGCTCTGAAGGCCGGGGGGCTGGGGGTGCGTGAACTGCGACGGCTGTCGAAGGCCGTCGGCGTCGACGAGGCACGGGTGGCGCTGGTGCTCGAGCTGCTGGCCGCCGCCGGCCTGATCGCGAGCGGGATCCCCGATCCGGCGCCGTTGACGGACGTCGACGACTACTGGGCGCCCACGGTCGCGGTCGACGGCTGGCTCAACTCCGGGACGGCCCGGCGGTGGGCCACGGTGGCCGGGGCATGGTTGTCGCTGCCGCGGCGGCCGTGGATCATCGGCAGCCGCGACGCCGCCGACAAGCCGATCTCGGCGCTGTCGGAGGAGGTGCGCGCCCCGGGCGCCCCGCAGGAGCGCCGACTGCTGCTCGAACTGCTCGCCGAGGCGGGCACCGGGAGATCGGTGTCCGCGGACGAGGCCAGCCGGCTGTTGGCGTGGCGGCGGCCGCGCTGGGCGGGCCGGCTGGGTCCGCGTGTCGTCGCCCGCACCCTCGACGAGGCGCGGGCACTGGGGTTGGTCGCCCACGGTGTGCTCAGCTCCCCCGGCAAGGCGCTGCTGCACGGCGGCGACCCCGAGGCCGAGATGGATGCGGCGCTGCCCGCACCGATCGACTACGTCCTGGTGCAGGCGGACCTCACCGTCGTCGCGCCCGGCCCGTTGATCCCGGACCTGCTCGAGCAGATCACGCTCGTCGCCGACATCGAGTCGGCCGGTGCCGCGTCGATGTACCGGATCAGCGAGGCCAGTATTCGCCGTGCCCTGGACGCCGGGCTCACCGCGTCGGAGCTGCAGACCTTGTTCGCGACCCGCTCCAAGACCTCCGTCCCGCAGTCGCTGACCTACCTGATCGACGACGTCGCGCGCCGGCACGGTCGGCTCCGGGCCGGCGTGGCCGCGTCGTTCGTCCGCTGCGAGGACCCGGCGCTGCTCGCGGAGGTGTTGTCCTCGCCGGTCGCCGATCAGCTGGCGCTGCGGGCCCTGGCGCCCACCGTCGTGATCTCCCAGGCACCGCTCAAGGAGGTGCTGTCCGAGCTGCGGGCCGCGGGTTTCGCGCCGGCCGGGGAGGATTCGACGGGCGCCATCGTGGACCTGCGACCGCGCGGAGCGCGGGTCCCCGCCGCCCGGGTCCCGCGGCTCCGGACACCCGCGGTGCCCACCGACGAGCAGCTCGCGACGCTGGTGCGGTCGCTGCGCGCCGGCGATCGGGCGGCCGCGTCCACCGGGGTCGGATTGCGCAGCGACGGCAGCCGCGCGTCGACGGCCGCGACCATGACGCTCCTGCAGACCGCCGCCCAGGTGCAGCGGTCGGTCACGATCGGCTACGTCGACGCCCAGGGCGTCGCGTCGCACCGCATCGTGCAACCGGTCAGCGTCGGCGGCGGTCAGCTGGACGCGCTCGATCCCGCGACCGGCGAGGTGCGGCGCTTCACGCTCCACCGGATCACGTCGGTTGCGCTCGCGGACTGACGAGCGCGCACGGGAAACCGGGCCGCGAACTGCGCGACTGGCTTTTTCCTGGAAATGGGCTATGGTCTCGATCGAGTGATTGCCACTTCGAATTCAGGAGCGACAATGGCCGAGCGAAAACCTGGCAAGAGTCTGAAAAAGTCCGCGCAGTCCATCAAGGAAAAGCGCGCGGAGAAAAGGGAGCGCGCCGCGGAGGTGGGCGAGTTGATCAAGAAGCGCAAGCGCCACTGAGCGGACGAGCCATGACCCGCCCGTCGGTCGCGCCCGCGACTCCCGATGTCCTGGACCAACTCCACCGCAAACTGGACCGACTGCTCCCCGGCGGAACGTTGCCCGCACCCCGGTCCGACGGGTTTCGATCCGGGATCACGTCGGCGAAGATCTTCGTCCTCGACGAACGCGCGCAGCATTCCGGAATTCCGACGAGTCCTGCCACCCCCGAAAATATCGCGCAGAAAATGACGAGGACCGAACTGTGAAGCGCACCCTGCTCGCACTGGACAGAATTCAGGCGAGACTGGAAAACGAACTCGACACCAACGCCGGACTCACCGAAAGGGATGTCGGCTATCGCGCCGGAATTTCCGAGGCGCTCATGCAGGTGATGGATACCAAGAAATCCCTCACCATGCGCTGACGCGGTCGTGGGGGGCCCGCCCCGGTCCCCGGCGGGGTCCCCCACGTTCGCTGTCGGCGCACTCACCGCGTGGCGGGACGTCGCCGTCGTCTGGACAATGGTCTGGTTACCGATTGCGAGGAGACGCACGTGACCGACGGCCCGCTGATCGTCCAGTCCGACAAGACCCTGCTGCTCGAGGTCGATCACGAGCGCGCCGACGAGGCACGGCAGGCCATCGCTCCCTTCGCCGAGCTCGAGCGCGCCCCCGAGCACGTGCACACCTACCGGATCACCCCGCTCGCACTGTGGAACGCGCGCGCCGCCGGGCACGACGCCGAACAGGTCGTCGACGCCCTCGTGAACTTCTCCCGCTTCGCGGTGCCGCAACCGCTGCTGGTCGACATCGTCGACACCATGGCCCGCTACGGACGGCTGCAGCTGGTCAAGAGCCCCGCCCACGGCCTCACGCTCGTCAGCCTCGACCGGGCCGTGCTCACCGAGGTGATGCGGCACAAGAAGATCGCGCCCATGCTCGGGGCCAAGATCGACGACGACACCGTGATCGTGCACCCCAGCGAGCGCGGGCACCTCAAGCAGATGCTGCTCAAGATCGGCTGGCCCGCCGAGGACCTCGCCGGGTACGTCGACGGCGAGGCGCACCCCATCGACCTCGCGTTCGAGGAGGGGCACTGGCAGCTGCGCGACTACCAGGAGATGGCGGCCGACTCGTTCTGGGCCGGCGGCTCGGGTGTCGTGGTGCTGCCCTGCGGCGCCGGCAAGACCATGGTGGGGGCGGCCGCGATGGCCAAGGCCAAGGCGACCACGCTGATCCTCGTCACCAACACCGTCGCCGGCCGGCAGTGGAAGCGGGAACTGATCGCGCGCACCTCACTCACCGAGGAGGAGATCGGCGAGTACTCGGGCGAGAAGAAGGAGATCCGCCCCGTCACCATCGCCACCTACCAGGTGATCACCCGCAAGTCGAAGGGCGAGTACAAGCATCTCGAACTGTTCGACTCGCGCGACTGGGGCCTGGTGATCTACGACGAGGTGCACCTGCTGCCCGCCCCGGTGTTCCGGATGACCGCGGACCTGCAGTCCCGCCGCCGGCTCGGCCTGACGGCGACGCTGGTCCGGGAGGACGGGCGCGAGGGCGACGTCTTCTCGCTGATCGGCCCCAAGCGGTACGACGCGCCGTGGAAGGACATCGAGGCGCAGGGCTGGATCGCGCCCGCCGACTGCGTCGAGGTCCGGGTGACGCTCACCGACGCCGAACGGATGGCGTACGCGACGGCCGAGCCCGACGAGCGCTACAAGCTGTGTTCGACGGCGCACACCAAGATCGCGGTCGTGAAGTCGATCCTGGACAAGCATCCGGACGCCCCGACACTCGTCATCGGCGCGTATCTCGACCAACTCGAGGAACTCGGCGCGGCCCTGGACGCTCCGGTGATCCAGGGTTCCACGCGAAACAAGGAGCGCGAGGCGCTGTTCGACAGGTTCCGGGCCGGTGAGATCCAGACTCTGGTGGTGAGCAAGGTCGCGAACTTCTCGATCGACCTCCCCGAGGCCTCGGTGGCGGTGCAGGTGTCGGGCACGTTCGGCTCGCGGCAGGAGGAGGCGCAGCGCCTGGGCCGACTCCTGCGTCCCAAGCACGACGGTGGTCAGGCACACTTCTACTCGGTGGTCGCTCGGGACACGCTGGACGCCGAGTATGCCGCCCACCGCCAACGCTTCCTCGCGGAGCAGGGCTACGCGTACCGGATCACGGACGCCGACGACCTGCTCGGCCCCACCATCGGATAGGACACCTCCCCCGTGCGACGCTTCGAGTTCCCGGTCGACAAGCTTCACGCCAAGGCCGTCAACGAGACCCTGGGTGACCTGCGGCGGCTGCAGTGGTCGGCCGCGCTGATGGCGGTGCTGCTGGGCGCCGGGTCGGCGTGGTTGTTCGTGCTGGGCCAGCCGTGGTCGTACATCCTGGGCGTGGTCCTCGCGGTGTGCGCGCTGACCTCACTGTTCATGGTGGTCTGGACGCCGCGCAAGGTGGGCAGCATCGACCACCTCTACGCCGAGGGCGACCTCGTCCCGGCCGTCGTCTCGGAGGTCCACCCACGGGGTTACACGCTGCTGGCGTTGCTCGACATCGCGAAGCCCGGAGCCGGCTCACCGCACTACGCGCTCGCGACCCGCACGGTGCGCGCGCTCCCGGGCAAGGACAACACCGTGGGCAAGCGACTCCCGTCGGTGACCGTGCTGGGCGATCGCACGTCGCGGAGCGAGGGCGAGACGTGGCAGATGGTGAGCTTCATGCCCGTCGCGTGGGGCACCCGTGACGCCAAGGTCATCACGCAGGCCACGTCGCGGATCAGCGACACCGAGTGGAACCTGCTGAAGAAGAACATCCCCGCGTCGGAGAAGGTCCGCACGTCGGACAGGCAGTTCGTGCTGCTCGACCCCGCGGAGCTTCCCGACGAGTTGCACTGATGTGAGTCACCCTGCGCTGATCCGAGTCACTGTTCGTGCGAGCGCGGACGGTGGCTCGTTCAGATCATCAACGCTGCCAGGGCCACGCCGCCGGCCGTCACCAGACCGGTGACCGCCGCGAGGGCCACCGAGCCCATGAGCACCAGCGCCGCACCGGCCGGGACCGCCGCGACCACGAGCATGAGGACGACCCACCACAGTGCGGTTCCACCGGCGCCCGCTCTCCCGAAGTCCATGTCCTGCAACATGCTTGACCGGACACCTCGGGGCATCGACTGCGAATTCGATCCGCTCGTTCGGCTTTCCATACCGGTGACCTCCTGTCAGGGGGTCACCTCAGTCTCGCTCACTTCCGTGATTTTCGCAGCACAGTTCGCGAGCCGATCCGCATTGACCGCTGTGTCGCATTCAGCGCCCTCCCCCACCCGCGCCCCACTGCCGGCGCGTGGTGAACGTTTCCGTGTGGAACGTCAAAATACTTCGGCCCCAGCAATATTGGGCTCGCGGTCCTCACGCCGTTCCGGAACACCGCTGCAGTCAGGATGATTCGGCCGCACCCCACTCTTACGGCGCCCCCGGACGCGCCCGAACCGGGTGGTCCAGTTGCCGAGAAGCGCGTTCGCTGATACAACAAATCTATTCCGAAGAATAGAGATCTTGCCGTCCCACGGACGGTGCGACCTTCTCGCGCACGCCGGCGCCGGGCCGAGCACGCGTCCGACAGCTCCGCGCGCGAGGAGCCCACCGGCCGCGGACCGACTACCCCTGGGAGCCATTCGATGCCAACGGATCTTTCCGACGACCGCTCGACCGATCTGTCCGACTTCGTCGTCGTCGCCAACCGGCTTCCCGTCGACATGGAAGAGCGGCCGGACGGTTCGACGTCGTGGCGACGCAGCCCCGGCGGTCTCGTCACGGCGCTGGAACCGGTGCTGCGTAGCCGGAACGGCTGCTGGGTGGGGTGGCCGGGGGTGGCCGGGCGCGACGTCGACCCGTTCGAGCACGACGGTCTGCGCATCCACCCGGTCCGGTTGGACACGACCGACGTGGAGGGCTTCTACGAGGGCTTCTCCAACAGCACGCTGTGGCCGCTCTACCACGATGTGGTCGTCAAGCCGACCTTCGATCGTCGCTGGTGGGCGACGTATCGCGACGTCAACCGCCGTTTCGCGCAGGCCGCCGCCGAGGCGGCCGCACCGGGCGCGACGGTGTGGGTCCACGACTACCAGCTCCAGCTCGTCCCGCGCATGCTGCGCGAGTTGCGTCCCGATGTCACGATCGGGTTCTTCCTGCACATTCCGTTCCCGCCGGTGGAGCTGTTCGCCCAGCTGCCGTGGCGCCGCAGCATCCTCGAGGGCATGCTCGGAGCCGATCTGGTCGGCTTCCATCTGCCCGGCGGGGCCGAGAACTTCGTCGTCCTCGCCCGCCGCCTGCTCGAACTCGAGACCCGTCCCGCCGTCGACGGCCCCGGTGAGGTCCGACTCGAGGGCCGGACGGTTCGCGTCGGCGCCTTCCCCATCTCGATCGACACCGCCGACATGGTCGCCCGGGCGCGCAGCGAGTCGGTGCGGGCACGCGCCCGTGAGATCCGCGAGGACCTCGGCAACCCGGACCGGATCCTGTTGGGCGTCGACCGACTGGACTACACCAAGGGCATCGACCTCCGCCTGGACGCCCTCGGCGAGCTCTACGACGAGGGCCGCCTCGATCCGACGCGCACCGTGATGGTCCAGCTGGCGACGCCCAGCCGAGAACAGGTCGAGCAGTATGCACGGATGCGGGCCGCGATCGAGACCCAGGTGGGGCGGATCAACGGCGACCACGGCCAGCTCGGCCATCCCCCGGTCCACTACCTGTACCAGCCGGTGGAGCGGGACGAGTTGATCGCGCTCTACGTCGCCGCGGACGCGATGCTGGTGACGCCGCTGCGCGACGGCATGAACCTCGTCGCCAAGGAATACGTGGCGTGCCACCCCGAGTACGACGGCGCCCTGGTCCTGAGCGAGTTCACCGGTGCGGCGTCCGAACTACAGGAGGCGTTCCTCGTCAATCCGCACGATCTCGACTTCGTGAAGGACACGATCGTCGCCGCCCTCGACCAGTCGCCGGAGCAGGGCCGCGCCCGCATGGCTTCGATGCATGCCCAGGTCACGGCGCACGACGTCCACCGTTGGGCACACTCGTTCCTCGACACGCTGGCCGCGTCGGCGTCGGAGCCGGATCCGGCGCTCGACGCGGGTGACTCCCCGTCGTGGCCCGTGCCCGCGGCGGGTCCGTTCTCCCCGAACGAACCTCGCCTCGACCTCACTTCAGCGGCGCCACTCCCATGACCGTGGCGAGCTGAGTCGCGATCGGATTGAGGTCCAGTACGTCCGGGGCCTGCTTGGGCTTGCCGTCCCACGGCTGCGGCACGGTGGGATCGGCGAGCACTGCCCGCTCCGCGCTGCGGACGCCGGTGGGACTGCCCTGCGGGACGAGGCAGCGGACATCGGTGGGGAACGGGAACTCGTCGCGGCTGTCGTCGAACTCCGGGTCGCGCTGCTTCATCTCGTCGAGCGTGCGGTACGTGCTCTCGTAGCCGATGGTGCACGGCGGCGGATTGTTCGTCTCGAGGACGAGGCCGAAGTGGATGGTCCCGTCGCCCGGCGCGACCGCGCGAGCAGCCACGGGCAACGCCGGCAGCAGCTGCAGCGCCGTCCGGAGGTAGGGCACGCGCGCGGGTGCCAACGACGTGATCTGCTCGGTGTTGGTGAGCACCGTCGTGAGGTCAGCGCCGCTGTCGCGGACCAGTGCGCCCGCCTCGTCGCTCGCCGCGGCGCCCGTACCGATCAGCCGCCGGACGTCGGGATCGCTCGAGCGCAACTGCGCGGTGAGCGCGTCCAGGTCGGCGCTGAACGACCGGATCGCCGACGACTGGTCGGCCTGGCCGTCCAGCACGGTGCGACCGTCGGACACCAGGTCCAGGGTCTGTGGGAGCGCCTCGGCCGCCTCACGGGTGAACGCGTTCAGCGAGTCGACCACGGCGCGGAGGTTGTCGCCCTGTCCGTCGAACGCCTTGCCGAGCTCGGTGGCCGCGGTGTGCAGACTGCCGGTAGGCACCGAGCGCGCGAACGCGTCGACCGAGGCCACGAGGTCCTCGACGGGAGTGGGCACCGCGGTGTCCTCGCGGGCGATCACCGATCCCTCGGAGAGGTACGGGCCGCCGTCCGCGGCCGGCTGCAGGTCCACGTACTGCTCGCCGATCGCGGACCGATTGGCCACCACGGCGGCAGCGGACGCGGGCACCCGCGGCGCGGAGTCGTCGAGGAGCAGCTGCACCCGGACGCCGTCGGACGTGAGCGCCAGATCGCCGACCCGTCCGACCGGCACGCCGCGATACGTGACCTCGGCATTGGTGAAGATCCCGCCGGAGGTGGGCAGGTCCGCGTACACCGAGTACTGGCCGATGCCCACGAGGTTGTCGAGCCGGACGTACCGCGCGCCGACGAAGACGATGCCCAGCAGGCCCACCAGGATGAAGGCCAGGAGCTGCCAGCGGGCCATTTTCGGCACCATGTTCATCGTCGACAGCCCTCCACTGATCGCCGTCCAAGCATGTCGGCGAGATCACGTGAACCGCCCTGCTGTTACCCGGACAACACGCTACCGCTATCCGTTACCTCGGGTCACATTCATGTGACGGGGCTTACAAAATGGACAATTGTCCAGCCCGCGCGCGTCTCCACGGCACCCGGCGCGCTGACTATGCTGGCTCCGCGACCGACCGCGGGCGAGGACGACCGCGCCGATTCCCGGTGCGCACGGAGGATGCATGAACGTCACCAGGCAGAGCGCCGGCTCCGAATCGGACGCCGCGCCGCGGGCCGGTCGCGTCGCGCGCCGCCGCGACCGCCGCAAGAGCGAGATCGTCCGCACCGCGATCGGCATCCTGGCCGCCAACGGCTACCAGGGGATGAACCTCGAGGACGTCGCCGAGCGCACCGACATCGCCAAAGCCACTCTGTACCACTACTTCCGCTCCAAGGACGAGCTCGTCGCCGCGGTCCTCGACGTCCTGACCGACGAGGTGATGACCCGGCTGGCCCACCGCGCCGAGCAGGCCGACGCCACGTCGGCCACCGAATTGCTGCGCACGCTCGTCGACGAACAGGTCCGCATCCTGACCGAGACCGCACCCGAGGTGGCGACCGTGTTCTCGTGGCCCCGCGAGTGGCCGTCCACCGTCCAGAAGTCGATGAAGGAGATGCGACGACGACACGACGCAGTGTTCCGGGACGTGGTCGAGCGCGGCGTCGCCGACGGCGAGTTCACGTGCCCCGACATCGACGTCGCGATGCAGTGCCTGCACGGCGTTCTCAACCAGGCTGCGGTCTGGATCCGCCCGGGCGGCGAGGACGCCGCCGCCGCGCGGACGGCCGTCGTCGCGTGTGCGCTGCGCCTGTTCGTCTAGCGATGATCCTGCCCGAGGTCCGCGACCCCCGCCTCGTGACCGTTCGCCGGGGCGGCTCCCTGACCGACGCCGATCACCGGCTGCTCGCGTTGTGGGCCGCAGAGTGCGCCGAACACGTGCTGGGCCACTTCGAGCGCGAGCAGCCCGACGATCCGCGTCCCCGCGAGGCGATCGCGGCCGCGCGGGCGTGGGCTGCGGGCGAGATGGCGATGATGCGGGCACGCGCGGCGGGTGGGCACGCGATGGGAGCCGCCAGACCCCTCGCCGGCGCGGCCCGGTTCGCGGCCTACGCGGCCGGTCAGGCGGCGTGCGTCGGGCACGTCGCCGAACACGATCTCGGCGCCGCGGCGTACGCGATCAAGGCGGTGCGCAGCGCGCACGCGGACAGCGCACGGGCCGGCCGACTGGAACGCGACTGGCAACGCACGCGGCTCCCCGAAGCGATCCGGACACTGGTCCTCGAGGACCAGGAGCGACGCAACGACATCTGCTGGTCGGTGTTTTCCGGCTGAGCCGGCCGTCTTCGACCTCTCGGTCGAATATTGGTTTCATCAGTCGATCTGACGGCTCTGAGGTCAGTTTTGCGTGTTACCGTCCGAGCGGAGCGTCGGACGATGTCTTCGGGACCGAGCAGGAGCGGACATGGCGTACTTCAAGCGGGAAGGCGAACACGTCTTCCATCCGACCCGGCACGTCAGCGGTGCCTGGAACACCGACGAACAGCACATCGCCCCGAGCATCGGCCTCCTGACGCACGTGGTCGAATGCGACCGCGATCGGCGCCGCGACGACGGACTCGTGATCGCCCGCCTGTCCTTCGACATCCTCGGCACCCTGCCCGTGGACCGCGTCGAGACCTCGGTGCAGGTCGTGCGCCCGGGCCGCACCATCGAACTGGTCGAGGCCACGCTCGTCCACGACGACCGGCCCGCCGTGCGGATGCGCGCATGGCTGATGCGGGAGGGCGACACCGCAGCACTGGCGGGATCACCGTTCCCGCCGATCCCGGCGCCGGAGGAGATGCCGGTGTGGGATCCGACGAGCGTCTGGGCCGGCGGATTCATCGCCACCGCCGAGGTCCGCCGGATCGCCTCCGAACCCGGGCGGGCCACCTACTGGGTGCGCACCCCGCACGACCTGGTCGAGGGTGAGCCGATCAGCGAGGTGGCACGGGCGGCCACACTGTTCGACATCGCCAACGGGATGGCGGTACGGGCTCGCCCCGAGGACGTCGCCTTCCCCAATGTGGATCTCACCGCACACCTGTTCGCCCGACCGCGCGGCGACTGGATCGGTTTCGACACGACCGTCTCGTTCGGCCCGACCGGCCTGGGACTCACCAGCAGCGTGATCCACGACCGGCACGGGCCGGTCGGCACCGTCGACCAGATGCTCACCGTGCGCCCCTGACCGACCGAAACACCCTGTCGGGTCAGGCTTTCCGCTCGGTCTCGCTCGCGCTCGGCGTCTCCCACGGAACGCGGCACGCATCGCCGGAGTCGAAGCCCTGGTCGTGGATGCCCAGCGCGGAGTTCATGCGCGAGCGCATGTTCTCGAGCGCGATCTGGTAGGTCAGTTCCACCACCCCGTCCCGGCCGAACCGGCGCTCGAGGTCGGCCACCTGTTCGTCGGTCGCCGTCGTCGGGGTGTCGGTCATCGCGTCCGCGTAGGCGATCGCGGCACGTTCGTCCTCGCTGTACAGCGGGGAGGTGTCGTACTCGCCGATGTGCTGGAGGCGGTCGATGTCGAGGCCCTCGAGCCGCTGCAGCATCGTGCCGAAGTCGACGCACCACGAGCATCCGACGGTCCACGCCACCCGGTACACCGCGATGTCGCGGACATTGGGCGGCAGCACGGTCGACGCCTTCTCGGCGCCCATCTCGTGTCCGGCCGCGACGGCGAACAGCTTGGGGTGGTTGGCCAGGACCGCGAACGGTTCGGGAACCTCGCCGTACTGGCGACCGGCGAACCGGTACGCGGTGCGGACAATGCGGCCGGCCTCCTGCGGGGCCACTGCGTGAATGCGAGCCATGACGTCCTCCGTCCTCGATCGGCGCGGCGGTCGCGCCGTCCACCACGTGGACGACGCACGGCCGCCGAACGTGACACGGCCGAGTTCGTGAGGCGCCGTCGCCCCCGCTACGCTGGACAAATGCCCGCAGCGCCACGCTCCCGCACCGTTTCGCGACTGCAACCCTTCGCGTCCACGATCTTCGCCGAGATGACGGCGCTCGCCACCGAGCACGACGCGATCAACCTGGGTCAGGGCTTCCCCGACACCGACGGTCCCGCGTCGATGCTCGACACCGCGCGCCGAGCCATCGCCGACGGTCTCAACCAGTATCCACCCGGGCCCGGGATGCCGGTGCTGCGTCAAGCCATCGCAGCCGACCGCGCCGCGCGGTACGGCATCGAGCACGATCCCGACCGCGAGGTCCTGGTCACCGTCGGCGCCACCGAGGGCATCAGCGCCGCGATTCTCGGCCTCGTCGAACCCGGCGAGGAGGTACTCCTGGTGGAGCCGTACTACGACTCCTACGCCGCGGCGGTTGCCCTGGCGGGTGCGACCCGGCGTGCGGTGTCACTGGTACGCGACGGCGAGCGGTTCGCGCTCGACCTCGACGCGCTGCGCGCCGCGGTCACTCCCCAGACCCGCATGCTGGTGATGAACTCGCCGCACAATCCGACCGGGACCGTGTTCACCGACGCCGAACTGTCCGCGGTGGCGGAGCTGGCGTGCGAGCGGGATCTGTTGGTGCTCAGCGACGAGGTGTACGAGCACCTCGTGTTCGACGGGC
This sequence comes from Rhodococcus sp. SGAir0479, assembly GCF_005484805.1. Lineage (NCBI taxonomy): Bacteria > Bacillati > Actinomycetota > Actinomycetes > Mycobacteriales > Nocardiaceae > Rhodococcus > Rhodococcus sp. SGAir0479. The sequence continues at coordinate 161,867 of NZ_CP039432.1, read as the reverse complement.
GCACCCACACGCCGCTGGCGTCGCTGCCCGGCATGTACGAGCGCACCGTCACGGTGTCGAGCGCGGCCAAGACCTTCAACGTCACCGGCTGGAAGACCGGGTGGGTCTGCGGCCCCGCCGAACTCGTCGACGCCGTGCGAACGGCCAAACAGTTCATGTCGTTCGTGGCCGGCGGCCCCTTCCAGCCGGCCGTCGCCCATGCTCTCGATCACGAGCAGGACTGGGTGATCGACATGCGGAACGCGTTGCAGCGCAAGCGGGATCTGCTGGCGGGCGCGCTGCGCGACGCCGGCTTCCGGGTGCACTCGGGCGGCGGCACCTATTTCCTGTGCGCCGACATCACCGACCTGGGCACCCGCGACGGCGTCGAGTTCTGTCGCCGCCTACCCGAACGAGTCGGGGTCGCGGCGGTACCGATCAGCGTCTTCACCGACCACCCCGATCGATGGAACCACTTGGTGCGCTTCGCGTTCTGCAAGCAGGACGAGGTACTCACGGAGGCGGCGCGGCGTCTGCGGCGGTTGGAGGTGTCCGGGTGAGCCTGGCGACGGTTCCGTCGGACTTCCTGCGTCGCGCCCTCCATCTGGCGGAAGCTGCCGGCGCGGACCTGACGTCCATTCTCGACGCGTCGGGTATCGACGTCGCCACACTGCACGATCCCCGGGCCCGGCTGACCCCCGAGCAGGTCACCGCCTTCACGCAGGCGGCCTGGCAGCTCACCGACGACGAACTGTTCGGGATCGGGGCGGCCCCCGTGCCACGGGGCACCTTCCGGCTGATCTGTCTGGCGCTCATCCACCGCCCCAATCTCGGCAGCGCTCTCGAACGCATGACGGACGTGACCCGCGCCCTGCCGGTGCCGCCGCTGACGCTGGTTCCCGGCCCGGAATCGACTCGCCTCGAGGTCCGAGTGGAGGTGCGCGGCGACGAGTACGCGCCCGAGTTCGTCGACGAGGCGCTGCGGCTGGTGACCGATTTCGAGTTGATACTGCTGCACCGCTTCGCCGCGTGGCTGGTGGGTCGCCGGGTGCGACTGCGCTCGGTGCTGATCCCCTACCCCCAGCCGGAGCGCCTGTTCGCCAAGCACTACGACGCCATCTTCGGCGTCCCGGTCACGTTCGGCGCCGAGGTGGCCTCGCTCGAGTTCGACAACTCGATCCTGCGAGCGCCGATCATCCAGGACGAGGACAGTCTCGCCGAGTATCTCCGCGAGTCGCCCAATCTTCTTCTTTCCGAACGTGACTACGACAGCACCGCGTCGGCGCAGGTGCGCCGGGTCCTGGAGATGGGTGTGCGGGGCCGCACCAGTACCGCGGACGAGATCGCGGAGATGTTGTCCATCAGCGTGCCCCATCTGCGCCGTCTGCTGCGGCAGGAGGGCACGTCGCTCAACCACCTGCGCGAGGAGGTGCTGCGGAACGCGGCGATCGCCGCGCTGCGCCGGGGCGAGCCCGTCGACGAACTGTCGGCCCGTCTCGGGTTCTCCGAACCGAGCGCCTTCCGGCGGGCGTTCAAACGCTGGACCGGCGACACCCCGGGCGCGTACCGCTAGCCCGCGCCGCAGGCCGCCGTGACGGTGCGGGGACGTCCGCGCCCGCGCTTACGGGCGATGACGGCGCCGCGGTGCAGAATCTCGCCGCCCCACACACCCCACGGCTCGGCCCGGTCCAGCGCGCCACGCAGACACCGATCGCGTATCGCGCACGCTCCGCACAGCAGTTTGGCGCGTTCGAGATCCGCGGGCACGGTCGAGAACCACAGATCAGGATCGCCGACCCGGCACGGCGTCGTCGCCTCCTCGTCGGTGCACCCCACAGCCACGACCATGCCGACTTCCCCTCGCCCGATCTCCGGCGGGGACCCTCCCGCGCCGTGGATACAGACCGGCGCCGGGGGGAAAACTCATCACGCAGTGGCGGCCGGGACCGCCGCCGCGGTCAGCTCGCCCGTCGTGCACGGCTCGGCGACCGTCGGGCGCACTCGGACGACATCCGCCACGAGGTCGAACGCGTCGACCAGCCACTCGTCCGTCGCCCGCGCCAGCGCGAGGTCCGGATGCCCGTCGACGTCGTGGACACTCACCGTCCAGGTGCCGTCCGCGTCCGGGTCCGCTCCCGCAGCCGGACCGCCTTTGCGGGCGAGCACGTAGCGGCCGAACTCGAAGTCGACCCGGACGGCCTCACCGCCGCAATGAGGGACGACGCGGACAGGGCGGTGGGTGACGGTCGCGAGCATCGCAACCGCATCGGCGAAGCCACCATCCGCCGTGTCCAGCCATCCCATCGTGACGTCCTTTCGATAACGCTTCCAGCCTGCGGCCGGGGGCGAACCCCCGGCTCGTGTCCGGCTGTTACCCCGCACGCTCTCGGGCTATACCCGGCCCGTTCCGAAAAATTCTTCGAAATCGACTTCTCCGATCGGCATCGCTGCGACGAGGCCCCCGCGGGCGTCGGTGGAACCCCCCCGGAACGCGGCTGCCGAACTTTTCCGCGGCGGCGGGTATAGACCGCTCGGGGCCGGGGTACAGAGCGAGGGATAGATCCGAGAGCAGAGCCTGGAGAGCCGCAGATGTCCTTCCTGTCGAAGACCACCGTTACGAAGACCACCGTCCGTGTCGCATGCATCAAGAGCATGTACCGGTGGGCCGGGGTCCCGTACTTCGCGGCACAGGCGTAAGGCCCGTCACGTGAGCAGCGACCGTATATTGGCCGCCATGGATATGTCCGGATCAGCAGCTTCCGCCCTGTCGCTCGACGTCGAGGTGAAGGAAGGCGTCGTGCTGTTGCACGTCGGCGGCGAGATCGACGTCGTGACCGCCCCCGAGTTCCAGGAGGCGGTCGACCGTGCCACCTCCGAGCACCCGGATGCCGTGCTCGTGGCCGACCTCTCGGACGTGACCTTCCTCGCGTCCGCCGGTCTGGCCGTTCTGGTGCGGTGCAGCGAAGAACGCGGCGAGGACCGTCGATTCCTCGTCGTCGCCCATGGACCCACCACCGTTCGACCACTCGAGTTGACCGGCCTGACCGAGGCGCTCGAGGTGTTTTCCTCTGTCGAAGCGGCTCTCACAACGGTGTGAACCTCGTGACCGGAAGGCCGACGATGCCGTCGCCCGTGACACAGCAGAAGCCCGTCACACAGCAGCCCGCCGCCGAGCAGGCGACGGGCGGCGACGAACTGTCGCTGAGCGCGATCCCCGCCCTCCCCGCCGCTCTCGCACCGGCGCGCTCCGCACTCGGCGACTTCCTGCGGGCGCACGCGGTGCCCGAGGAACTGGCCGCCGACGCCGTGCTGGCCACCTACGAGGCCATCGCGAACATCGTCGAGCACGCCTACCCGGCGGGCGACGGAACGTTCGACCTCCACGCGACGTACACCCGGGACGTCACGCTCACCGTGACGATCACCGATCACGGCACTTGGAAGACCAGCGGGCCGGACCCGGCCTCCCGACGCGGCCGCGGCCTGCAGCTGATGCGTTCGTGCAGCGACGACGCCGAGATCGCGACCACCGACCACGGCACCCAGGTACACCTGCAGTGGAGTTGCTCGCGCAGCGCCACCCCCGACGACGAACAGGCTGGTTAGAACAGATGCAGGCCGGCTCCCACCCCGAGCTCTCCCCCCGCCCCGCCGACCACGCACCCCCCGTCACGCTGACGGTGGCCGCGCGCCACGACCAGCTCTCGGTGGTGCGCATGCTCACCGAGCTCGTGGCCATGCGCAACAACTGCACGCTCGACCAGTCGGCCGACCTCAAGCTGGCCGTCGACCAGATCAGCACCCTCATGATTTCCGCGGCGGCGGACGACACCGAGCTGTCCTGCCGGTACCTGATGCTCGACGAGACGTTCCAGGTGGTCCTCGAGGCGATCACCGTCGCCGACTGGCACCCCGAGGAAGGCAGCCTCGAGTGGCGCATCCTGAGCGCGCTCGCCGATTCCATCTCGGTCACCCAGCAGCCCGACGACACGGGCCGCACGGCGTCGACGGCCACCATCTGCATGCGAAAGCTGGTCTGACCCTTGGCTGCCCCGGTCGACACTCCGCCACCTCAGGCGTCGGGTAACACCGACCGAGTGACGGAGCTCTTCGCCGAGCTGGCGAGCTGCGATCCCGGCGACCCGCGCGGCGCGGCGCTGCGTGACCAGATCGTCGCCCTCACCCTCCCCCTGGCCCGCAACATCGCCCGGCGGTTCTCCAGCCGGGGCGAAGAGATGGACGACCTCTACCAGGTGGCGTGCGTCGGGCTCATCCACGCGGTCGACCGATTCGACCCCGCACGCGGTAGCGGGTTCACCTCGTTCGCGGTTCCCACGATCATGGGCGAGGTGCGTCGCTACTTTCGCGATCACGCCTGGGCGGCACGGGTGCCCCGGCGGGTCAAGGATCTGTCGCTCGATGTCGGCAAGGCCACCGAGGCACTGTCCCATCGACTCGGCCGCTCACCGACCGCCGCGGAACTCGCGGCGGAACTCGACACCGACCCGGACTCCGTGATCGAGGCGATCGCCGCGGCCGGCGCCTACCAGACGCACTCGCTCGACAGCCCCGTCGTCCGCGACGGCGACACCGACGCCACGCTGGCCGACACGCTCGCGGCCGACGACAACGAGCTGGAGAAGTCCGAACTCCATCTGGCGTTGCGTCCGCTCATCGAGAAGCTCTCGCCTCGCGAGAAGCGCATCGTCAAGATGCGGTTCTTCGAGGAGCGCACGCAGACGGAGATCGCCCGCGAACTCGGCGTCTCGCAGGTTCAGGTCTCCCGGTTGCTGTCGAAGATCCTCGCCCGGATCCGCACGGACCTGGACGGGTGATCGACCGTCAGTGACGTCCGGGCAGTCGGACGACCTGCACCCAGAAGTCGTCGATCTGGCGAACGGCGGCGATGAACTGATCGAGGTCGACCGGCTTCGTGACGTACGCGTTCGCGTGCAGCCTGTAACTGCGGAGAATGTCCTCCTCGGCACCCGACGTCGTCAGTATGACGACCGGGATGTCCGCGAGGTCGGGGTCGGACTTGATCTTCTCGAGCACCTGGCGGCCGTCGTACTTCGGCAGGTTCAGGTCCAGCAGGATCAGGTCGGGCCGCACCGCATCGGCGTACTCGCCGCGCCGGTAGAGGAATTCGAGCGCCTGCTCGCCGTCCCGCACGACGTGCAGGTTGTTCCCGACCTTGTTGAACTCGAACGCTTCCCGCGTCATGAGTTCGTCGCCCGGATCGTCCTCGACGAGCAGGACGTCGATGGCTTTGCCGGAATGGGTCATGAGAGTGCTCCTTGTGTGGTGGCCGTGTGGTTGTCGGCTCCCGCGCGGACGTCACCGATCGGGGGCAGGGTGAAGCAGAAGCGGGCGCCGGTGGTGTAGGCCGTGTCCAGCCAGATCTGCCCGCCGTGATACTCGACGATCTTCTTGCACAGCGCCAGCCCGATGCCGGTTCCGGTGTACTCGTCGCGCGCGTGCAGCCGCTGGAAGATGACGAAGACCTTGTCCGCGAACTCCGCGGAGATTCCGATCCCGTTGTCCTGCACGCACACCTGCCACATTCCGTCCGGTCGACGCTCGACGTCGATCGAAACCTCCGGCACGGTGTCGGTCGGCCCGAACTTGATCGCGTTGCCGATCAGGTTCTGCCACAGCATCGTCAGCAGCGTCGGATCGCCCTCGATCTCGGGCAGACGGGCCGGCCGCTCGATGCGGACCCCCGTCTCGTCGATCGCCGCCTGCAGGTTGGTCAGCGCCTTGTCGAGTGGCTGCGCCAGCGCCACCCGGTCGAACTTGTCGCTCATCCGGCCGACCCGCGAGAACGTCAGCAGGTCGTTGATCAGGACCTGCATCCGCTTGGCGCCGTCGACCGCGAAGTCGATGTACTGCTTACCGCGCTCGTCGAGCACATCGCCGTACCGCTTCTCGAGCAGCTGGCAGAACGACGCGACCTTCCGCAGGGGCTCCTGCAGGTCGTGTGAGGTGACGTAGGCGAACTGCTCGAGTTCGGCGTTGGAGCGGCGCAGCTCGACGGCTTGCGCGTCCAGCTTGGCGGTCTGCTCCTCGAGGCGTTCCTGGCGGTCCCGCACGACCTCCAATTCGGAGACGATGCGCTTGCGCATCGCCTCGACATCCTCGGCGAGGCCGCGGACGTCGGCCGGGCCGTTTCCGGCGTCGACCCGGTGGCCGAAGTTGCCCTGCACCACCCGACGCGACGAATCCGCCACGCGCCGCAGCGGATTGATGATCGCCTTGCGGATCAGCACCGCGAACACGATGCTCGCGACGAGCAACACCCCGAACAGTCCCGCGAAGACGGCCGCACGGACGGCGCGGGCGTCGGCGAGGACGTCGAGCGCACGTTCCCTGGCGTCAGCGAGGTGATCGTTGAGTTCGCCGAGGTCGGCCCGCAGCTTGTCGAACGCCACCTTGCCGCGCTCGTAGACGATCGGATCGGGCGGTCCGCCCGTTCCCGGCGTGAACGCCAGGATCGGCTCGACGAAGGCGCTGCGCCACTCGGCGGCGTCCTGGCCGACCGTCATGAGGTCGTCGGCGAGCTCCGAACGGTCCATGATCAGACCGCCGAGGTCGTCCGTCGCCTGCTGCTCCACCCGCAGCCCCTCGGTGTACGGCGCCAGGAACGACTGGTCACCGGTGAGCGCGTACCCGCGCACCCCCGTCTCCTGATTGAGGAGCGAGGACTCCAGCTGAGCGGCGGCCACGCGGGCCGGGCTGAGTCGGTGGACGAGATCGTCGGTGGAGGTCTGCGTCCGCTGCAGGGAGACGGCGGCACTGACACCGCCGATACAGATCAGCACCACCAGCACGGCCAGGATCAGATTGAACCAGGCCTGCACCGTCAAGCCACGCGTTCGTCGCAGCTGCGAACTCATCGACGGGGACCTTCCTTCGTCGTCTGGACATGCACAACTGCAATGTCGTCGGTCAGTCCACCGAAATCGGCAGCAAGACTCTCGGCGTGGCCGATCAGCGAATCGACGAAGTCGTCGGCGGACACGGTACCGCGCGTACGGGCGTACTCGAGCAGGCGTTCCTCGCCCAACCGCTCCGTCGGACCGATGCGGCTCTCGAACAACCCGTCGGTGAAGAGCACCAGCGAGGTCCGGTCGTCCACCTCGAGCTCGTGCGCCGTCCAACTCCCCCGCCGGCGCCCCAACCCCAGTGCCGGGCCGCCCGGGACCTCGAGCCAGTGGACGTCGGCGCCGGAGCGCACCATCATGCCCGGGTGGCCCGCACGGATGACCCGCATCGTGGCGCGGTCCGGCGACAACACGACACTCGTCATGGTCGCGAAGATGTGCCGTCGGGGCCGTTCGGCAACCAGGATCTCCTCGAGTGTGCGCATCGCCGAATCGGTGGAGACACCCCCGACGACCAGGGTGCGCCACGCGATGCGCAGGTTCACGCCCAGCGCGGCCTCGTCCGGGCCGTGCCCACAGATGTCACCGATGAGGATGTGCACGGCGCCGTCGCGGCTCTCGACGACGTCGTAGAAGTCGCCGCCGATCAGGCCGTGCGCACGCCCCGGCCGATAGCGCGCCACCACCTCGACGGCGTCCCCGTGCAGCAACGGGACCGGTAGCAGTCCCCGCTCGAGGCGGGCGTTCTCCCGGGAACGCTGTTCGCTGGCCCACAGCGCCGTGGCATTGTTCTCGGCGCGCTTGCGCTCGATCGCGTAACGGACCGAGCGGGTGAGCAGGTCCGCATCGACCCGCCCCTTGACGAGGTAGTCCTGGGCGCCCGCCGCGACCGCGGCCAATCCGGTGCTGTCCTCCGCGAGTCCCGTCATCACGACCACCGGGGCTCCGTGCGCGGCGCGTTGCACGGCAGCCAGAGCATCGAGCCCGTTGGCGTCGGGTAGGTTCAGGTCCAGCAGAATGCAATCCGGCCTGTCGGTTTCCAAGGTCGCCCGCGCCTGCGCCAGGGACTTGGTCCACACGATGGCGAAATCCGACATCGAGTCGAGGGCCATCTCCTCGACGAGCATGGCATCGCCGGGGTCGTCTTCGATGAGCAGCACCGACACTGCGGAGTCGACGGCTGGAGTGATCGGGGTCACGATCTCGGAAGCGCCGGGTTCAGCCTCGCCGGTACCACTCGGAACAGATCCGAGAACACTCACGCCCGCTGACCCGATGACCGCATCGCCAGGACCACAGTCCAGCTCCTTCGCTTCGAGGCAAAAATTCGCCGACCAACACCCTAACGGACGCTTGGACTGCACCGCTGCGCCGGTGCCCCGCCCCGGCCGGTGTGTGAGGGTGCGCTCCGGGCACCTCGATTCGGCTAGGCGGCGGCTACCGGCGCGACGACGGCAAGGCTCGCGAGGAGCTTCGCGAACGGCGCCAGGGTCGCTTCCACCTCGTCGGTCCTCCGGTCCGCGAGCCAGCCCAGTACCAGCCCGTCGATCACGGTGGTGACCATCCGGCCGAGCACGGGAACGGGTACGGCCCATTCGATTCCCGCCGTCTCCGCGAGCCGGCTGAGGAACCTGCCGGTGGCGTCGTAGTACTCGCGGTACTGCCATTCGGCGATGTCGCTGCGGTGCGGCGCGCGCAGCGCTCCCACCGTCAGTTCGAAGAACACCAATTGCTTCTCGGGTTGGACTCGGACGGTCTCCCACAGACTGTTCAGTCCTCCGAGCAGCGACTGCTCGACGTCGGCACCCGGGGTGAGACTCTCGACAGCCACATCGACCATCCCCGCCACCACCTCTCGGGTGAGCTCGCGCAGCAACTCCTCCTTGGACGCGAAGCAGTAGTGGAACACGCTCTGCTGCACTCCCGCCTCCGCGCAGATGGCGCGGGTGCTCGCGGCGGCGAGTCCCTCGTCCGCGGTCACGCGAAGGGCAGCGTCGAGGAGATCCCGTCGCCGTCGATCAGCCGAGATGTATGCCATCCGCAACCTTCCCCAACACTTCTCGAACCCCTGGAAAGCGTTGTCGGCAGCGTAGTGTCCCGGTCCTTCCGGCAGAAGGTTTTGCGCACGGTGAATCGTGCGCGCGTCACCTTCACCCCGTTTTCCGAGTCGGTCGGTCGACGGAGTTCGACGCAGGAAGGCGACGCGGGACGGAGGGCGGAGCGGGCGGCTCAGCCGACGCAGAACTCGTTGCCCTCGGGGTCCGCCATGGTGATCCACACGCTGGGCCCGACCTGCCCGCGGTGCAGCACCGACGCACCGGCCGCGACGAGTTCCTCTGCCACTTCCTCGCGCCGATCGCCCACCCGGATGTCGAGATGCATGCGGTTCTTCACCGACTTTCCTTCGGGCACCCGCTGGAACAGCATCCGGGGCCGCTGCGGATGCTCGGGGTCACTGATCGCGGCACCTTCCCGCCACACCAGCGTGCCCTCGAACACCGTGGTGTCCGACTCCTGCGCGTGACCTGCCGCGACCATGCGGCGGATGAACTCCTCGTCACTCGGCTCCACACGCCAACCCAGTGCCTGCGCCCACCACTGGGCCTGCCGGTGAGGATCCTTCGAATCGACGGTGACCTGCACTTCGTATCCCATGCGCCGACGCTAGCGCCGGGCACCGACAGGCGCTCCGCGCCCGTGCGTGCTTGTCGGTAGTCGCAGCTACCGGAAGTGCGCACGGGCGCCGTAGGCAGCTACTTCCGGCGCGTGGCGACGGCGGAGGCGAGCCGGTCGAGCGTCGCCGCGGTGGTGTTCCAGTCGATGCACGCATCGGTGATGGACTGGCCGTAGGTGAGCTCGTCGGCGTGACCCAGCGTCAGGTCCTGACGGCCGGCCTCGATGAAGCTCTCGAGCATGATGCCGACGATGCTCCGGTCACCGGCCGCGATGCGCTCGGCGACGTCGGCCGCGACGTCGACCTGCTTGTTGTGGTCCTTGCGGCTGTTGCCGTGGCTGGCGTCGATCACCACCCGCTCGGGCAGACCGGACTTGCGCAGCCGCGCCACGGTGTCGGCGACGGTCTCGGCGTCGTAGTTCGGTCCGTCGGTGCCGCCGCGGAGGATGACGTGGCAGTCCGGGTTGCCCACCGTGTGGATGAGCGCGGCCTGGCCCTCGAGGTCGGTGCCGGGGAAGACGTGGCTGGCGGCCGCGGCGCGGGTGCCGTCGACGGCCACCTGCACGTCGCCCTCCGTGGAGTTCTTGATGCCCACCGGCATCGACAGCGCGCTGCACAGCTGGCGGTGCACCTGGCTGGCCGCGGTCCGCGCGCCGATCGCGCCGTAGGTGACCAGGTCGGCAATGTACTGCGGGATGATCGGGTCGAGGAACTCGCAGCCCACCGGCAGGCCCAGCTGCGAAATGTCGAGCAGCAGTTTGCGACCCATCCGCAGCCCGGTGTTGATGTCGAACGTTCCGTCCAGGTGCGGATCGTTGAGCAGACCCTTCCAGCCCAGCGTGGTGCGCGGCTTCTCGAAGTAGACACGCATGACGATCTGCAGGTCGTCGCGCAGTTCGTCCGCCTTGGCGGCGAGCCGGCGCGCGTAGTCCATCGCGGCCTCGGGATCGTGCACCGAGCACGGCCCCACCACGACCACCAGACGGTCGTCCTCGCCGTTCAAGATGTTCACGGTGTCCGCGCGCCCGGACCGCACGGTGGCGGCGACCACCTCGTCGGGCGTGTGCTCGGCGCGCACGACGGACGGCGCCACCAGGGGCTGATACTGACGGTGCGCTGATCGTCCAGGCGTTGATCGTTCGCGATAACAGTCATGGGGTTCGGTTTCCTGTTCTCAGGCCGACCCTCGAAGACTGAAGAATCCCAGCGAGCCGGTCTGTCATCCGGCTCTGGGGTGGAAGATTGTCAGCGCGTGGTTACGCCGACCGACCCACCCGGGGCCGGCCTGCTAAACCAGAAATAGGTCGCTGACACGCCGTTCACAGTAGCCGCCGGTGTCCGCTCGCGCACCACCCCCTCCGGGAACGAGACGACGATCACACTTGCGCCCCTCCGTAGCTCCTTCGGGGAACCGGCGCTTGACCCTGACACAGTGACAAGGAGTCGAATGGTCGGCGAAGGAGGTGTGTCATGGAATCCACCCATCCGATCGCGCCCGATGCCCGCCTCGCGGACGCACTGGCCGCACCCGACCCGTCGACCCGTCTGCGCGCTGCACTGGAGGCCGGTACCGCCCGCGCCGTCGACCTCACGGAGACCCTCGTCGCGCGGTGTGCCGACGAGCCGGACTTCTACGTCCGCGACATGCTGACGTGGGCACTGTGCCGACTGCCCGCCGACGTGACCGTGCCCAGGCTCGTGCACGAACTCCGCACCGACGTCGCGCAGGCCCGCAGCCAGGCACTGCACACGCTGTCCAAGATCGGCGACGGGCGGGCGTGGCCGGCGGTGTCGGCGCTGCTGCACGACACGGACGACGACGTCGCCCGCGCCGCGTGGCGGGCCGCCGTCGCGCTGGTGCCGCCGGGCGAGGAAGCGGCTCTGGCAGTGGATCTGGCGGCCGAGTTCGGGCGCGGGGATCGGCACGTGCAACTGAGCCTGAGCCGCGCGCTGGTGGGGCTCGGTGAAGCCCTCCTCCCCGTCGTCGAGGCGGCGCGGACGCATCACGACGCCACCGTGCGCGCGCACGCGGACGCCACCGAGCGGCTCCACCTCGATCCCGACAGCGGGTTCACGCTCTCGGTCGAGATGGCGACCCGCACCGCGGTCGCCGGCCCGGACACCTGAGAGGAGAAGCGCCGCCGTGTTGATCGGAGAGGTGTCGCAGCGTTCCGGCGTCAGCGCCCGGATGCTGCGGCACTACGACAAGTTGGGACTGGTGCGGCCCACCGGTCGCACGTCCGGCGGCTACCGCGAGTACGTCGACGACGACATCCGCAGGCTCTTCCACGTCGAGAGCCTGCGGACGCTCGGGTTGTCGCTCGACGAGACGCGGCGGGCGCTCGACGATCCCGACTTCGCGCCGGCCGAGCTGGTCGGGAACCTGGCCCGGCACACCCGCGCGCGGATCGCCTCGGAACAGGAACTGCTCACACGGCTCGAACACGTCGATGCGACGGCCCCGACGCGGTGGGACGACGTCCTGCGCATCGTGCACCTGTTGCGTGCGCTCGAATCCGGCTCCGGATCCCTTCGCCAACAAGCACTTCTGTCCCAGGACCCGAGCACGTCCCTACCGGTCGACGCCCTCGTCGAAGCCGTGCTGGCGGAGGACGACCCCAACGTCGCCGGCGCATTGCACTGGTCGCTCGCCAGAGCCGGTGGGCGGGGGTTGCCGGCGCTCGCGGCGGCCATGGAGTCGGACGCCGCCGAGGTGCGACGACGCGCGGTGGAAGCGACAACGGCGGTACGGACGGCGGACGCGACGGCGCTGCTGAGGCGCGCTCTCACCGACGACGACCCGACGGTGCGCACGCGCGCCGCACTCGCCCTGGGCGATCGCGGGGACACCGGGGCCGTGCCCACCCTCGTCGAACTCGTCGTCGCGGGACACCGCGACGTCGAGGCGGCCGAACTCCTCGGCGCGCTGAGCGAGACCGCATCCTCGACGTGCGACGTCGTCGGTGCTCTGCAGGACGCGCTCGCCGCCGCGCACGACGCCCCCACCCGGCTGCGGCTCACCCAGGCACTCGCCGAGATTCCCGGCGCCGCGGCCCGAGAAGTGTTGACCCGGTTGACCGCCGACGACGACCGGACCGTCGCGGGCACCGCCTCCGCGATCCTCGGCAGGACGAACCCCGGTCGCCGCTCGCGGTCGCGCGTCCGCGAAGACGCCGACCCCTGGTGAAACTGAAATCAATTCTATAACGTGTGACGCGCGACACCCATCGCCTCGTCCGTTCCCGTCAGGAGTGCCATCGTGACCGAATCGCCCGTGCCGAGCGGAGAACTGCGGTCCCTGCTCGACTCCCGCAGCAGCTGCCGCGCCTTCCGGCCGGACCCGGTTCCGCGGTCGACCATCGAGCAGATCCTCGAGATGGCTCAGCGGACGCCGTCCTGGTGCAACACGCAGCCGTGGCAGGTGGCGATCACCGAGGGCGAGGGCACCGAACGTTTCCGCAAGGGATTGAGCGAGTACGTCCGCAGTTCCCCGCAGGAACCCGACTTCCCGTTCCCCACCGAGTACCGAGGTGCATACGGCGCGCGGCGCAAGGAATGCGCGATGCAGCTGTACGCGAGCGTGGGCATCGCGGCGGGCGACCGCCGCGCCTCGGCCGAACAGACGATGAAGAACTTCGACCTGTTCGACGCCCCGCACGTCGCGATCATCACCACCGACGCGGCCCTGGGCGTGTACGGCGCCGTGGACTGTGGCCTCTACGTCAACACCTTCCTGCTGGCCGCCCGCAGTCTGGGCGTGGCCACCGTCCCGCAGGCCGCGTTGGCCGGCAGTGCCCCCTACCTCCGCAGCTTCTTCGACCTCACCGAGGATCGGAAGGTGGTGTGCTCCATCTCGTTCGGCTATGCGGACGAGTCCCATCCCGCGAACGGCTTCCGCACCACCCGCGCCGACGTCGGCACCGTCGCGTCGTGGGTCTCCTGACCGCGCCGACCCGACAGCCGGCGGTCCGCGGCCTCACTCCCCCACCAGCCCGGCCCGCCGCCGGGTGGCCTCGGTAATCGCGGACCAGTCCTGGTCGGCCTGCCCGTGCGCGAGCGCGTCGAGGAACAGATCCTCGAGGACACTCCCGAACGGCAGGCCGATGTCGACGTCGTGCGCCTGCGACAGGGCGAGCCGGACATCCTTGAGGCCCAGCGGAAGCCGGAACCCTGCCGGCTCGTACCGGCGCCGGGCGATCATCTTGCCGTATCCCGCGTAGACGCCACCCGGAAACAGCGAGTCGTTCATGATCTCCATCAGCAGCTCGGGCGACCCGCCCACCTTCTCGGCCACGGTCGTGGCCTCGGCGATCGCCTGGATGGCGTTGGCGATCAAATAGTTCCCCAAGATCTTGACGACGTTCGCCTGCCTGGGATCCTCACCGACCCGCCACGTCCGCCGCCCGATGACGTCGAGCAACGGCGCCACCTGGTCGATCGCGCCCTCGGTCCCGGCGGCGAGGACCGTGAGCTCGCCCGCCTCGGCGACCTCCGCCCGGCCGAACACCGGGGCGGCAACGTAGAAGATTCCCCGCTCGCCCAGCTTCGCTTCCGCCTCGGTGGACATCGCCGGGCTCACCGTGCCCAGATTCACCTGGACGGAACCGGGTTTCGCGGCCTGCAGCGACGGCGGCGTCAGTACCGAATCCGCGAAGGCCCGGTCGTCGGCCAACGCGCTGAACACGACGGCTCTGTGCAGCACGTCGGAGAGATCGGACGCCTCGGACGCGCCGTAGTCCACGACACTCGCGGCCTTGCCGGGCGTGCGATTCCACACCGTCACGTCGTATCCGGCGCGGGCCAGGTTGCGCGCCATCGGGCGACCCATCGTGCCCATACCCAGGAATCCGATGTCCACAGCGACCTCCGGCAGTCACACGGTCGGTTCCCACTGTAACGCCGACGGCTCCGGTGCGGCCGGGCTCCCGGTCAGGACGCCGGCGGGTACGGCAAACGGCTGCTGAAGTCGACGTCCACCCGGATCGGGCGACCGATCTGAGGAAATGCCCGCTGTACGCAGTCCGTGCGCTCGCAGATCTTGCAGCCGGCACCGATCGGCACCGGTGACACCTGTTCGTCCAGCCGCAGACCACGCGAGTAGACCAGTCGGTCGGCGTGGGTGATGTCGCAACCGAGACCGACCGCGAAACTGCGGTCGGGGGTGCCGTACGGGCGGGCACCGTCGTCCGTCGTCCGGGCGATCCACAGGTACGTGCGTCCGTCCGGCATCTGGGCCACCTGCGTGAGGATGCGACCCGGCGTTCCGAACGCGTCGTGCACCACCCACAGTGGGCAGCTGCCACCGACCCGCGAGAAGTGGAAGGCCGTGGCGGACTGCCGTTTCGAGATGTTTCCGGCCCTGTCGGTCCGGACGAAGAAGAACGGCACCCCGCGGCGCGTCGGCCGCTGCATCGTCGACAGCCGGTGGCAGACGGTCTCGAAGCCGACCTCGAACTGCAGGGCGAGCATCTCGATGTCGTAGTGCAGGTGCTCCGCGGCGTCCAGAAACTGGCTGTACGGCAACAACAACGCACCGGCGAAGTAGTTCGCCAGTCCGATCTTCGCGAGCTCGCGGGCATTTCGACCGAGCGCCGCCGCCGCGTCCACCTGTCGGTCGATCACCGTCGACTGGGTGAGAAATGCCAGCTGCGTTGCGATCTGGAACGCACGCTGCCCCGGCGACAGGTGCCGCGCCAGCGTGAGAATGCGGTTGGCCGTGTCGAACACACGTTTCGGTCCGGGACGGTCCGGCGGATCCGTGCGCAGACGGACGATGACGTCGTATTCGGACTCGAGCAGAGTTGTCAGCTGCGTGTCCAGCGAGCCGATCCGCAGACCGCTCCGGACGAACAATCGCTCGGCCGCGTCGTCGAGTTCCGCGATGTGATTGTGCCGGTCGTAGAAGAAGTCTCGGACTTCCTCGAACGGCATCGGGGTAGCCCCCGGGGCCCCGGCCCCCGAGGTGGTGTCGAGATGCGCACTCAGCTGCTCCACCTGCTCGGTCGCGGCCTGCAACCTGCGGTGCACGCCGACGAGCGCGTGGCCGATCTCGGGCATGCGTGCGACGAACTCCTCGATGGTCGAGGCCGGCGGGGTCGGCGTCCCGAGCGTCGTCAACACGTCCTGCAGATCGGCAGCCAGTCGCGCATCGGAATCGGCGGCGAAGAAGTGGACGTCCAGGTCGAACGTGGCGTTGAGCTTGAGAAGCACCGGAACGGTCAGCGGTCGCTGATCGTTCTCGAGCTGGTTGACGTAGCTCGCCGACAGATCGAGGATGCGGGCGAGGGCGAGCTGGGTGAGTCCCCGTTCCTCGCGGAGCCTCCGCAGCCGCGGGCCGCCGTAGATCTTCTGCATCTCGCGCCTTCCGTGCTTCGCGCCGTCGTTCCCACCCAACCATGCCGACTACCCTTCGCACCATTCGCAAAAGAAGCGCACACACGCCACGAAAGTACGCATATTCAGGCGCTTTCCTCGGGCTGCGAGCGTGCATACGCTGCAATCACCGGTCCCGCAGCTACACCGAAGGACACAGATGTGAAGACTCACCCCGTTCGCCCCCGCCGCTCGGCCGACGAGTTTCCCCGGAGCGAGCACCTCGCCTGGAAGATCGCCGAGGTCGCGACCGATCCGGTCGAGGTTCCCGCCGACACCTCGGAGATGATCGTCAACCGGATCATCGACAACGCGGCCGTCGCGGCGGCGTCGGTGGCCCGCCGTCCGGTGACCAACGCCCGCGCCCAGGCTCTGGCGCACCCGTACCACCCCGGATCGACGGTCTTCGGCGTCGAGGGCAGCTTCTCGCCCGAGTGGGCGGCGTGGGCCAACGGTGTCGCGGTGCGCGAGCTCGATTTCCACGACACGTTCCTGGCCGCGGAGTACTCACATCCGGGCGACAACATCCCGCCGATCCTCGCGGTCGCCCAGCACACCGGGCGCGGCGGCGCCGATCTGATCCGCGGTCTGGCCACCGGCTACGAGATCCAGGTGGACCTCGTTCGCGCAATCTGCCTGCACGAGCACAAGATCGACCACGTCGCGCACCTCGGTCCATCGGCCGCCGCCGGTATCGGTACCCTCCTCGGCCTCGACACCGAGACCGTCTACCAGGCGATCGGGCAGGCGCTGCACACCACCACCGCGACCCGCCAGTCCCGCAAGGGCCGGATCTCGAGCTGGAAGGCGTACGCGCCGGCGTTCGCCGGGAAGATGGCCGTCGAGGCCGTCGACCGGGCGATGCGGGGCGAGGGGGCGCCGTCGCCGATCTGGGAGGGCGAGGACGGGGTCATCGCCCGGCTGCTCGGCGGACCCGACGCCGAGTACGCAGTGCCGCTGCCGAGTCCGGGAGAGGCCAAGCGCGCGATCCTCGACACCTACACCAAGGAGCACTCGGCCGAGTACCAGAGCCAGGCCCCGATCGACCTGGCCCGCCGCATGCGTGACCGGATCGGCAACGTGGATCAGATCGCGTCGATCGTGCTGCACACCAGCCACCACACGCACGTCGTGATCGGCACCGGCTCGAACGATCCGCAGAAGTTCGATCCGTTCGCCAGCCGCGAGACCCTCGACCACTCGGTGATGTACATCTTCGCGGTCGCGCTGCAGGACGGCACCTGGCACCACGAACGCTCCTACGCCCCCGAGCGCGCGCAGCGCCCCGACACGGTGGAGCTGTGGAAGAAGATCTCCACCGCCGAGGATCCGGAGTGGACCCGCCGCTACCACTCGATCGACCCGGACGAGAAGGCCTTCGGCGCCCGCGCCGAGGTCACCCTCGAGAACGGCGACGTGATCGTCGACGAGCTCGCGATCGCCGACGCGCACCCGCTGGGCGCCCGGCCGTTCGCGCGGGACCAGTACATCGCGAAGTTCCGCACCCTCGCCGAGGGCGTCGTCGAACCCGCCGAGCAGGAGCGGTTCCTCGACACCGCGCAGCGCACCCCGAAGTTGAAAGCGGGCGAGCTGAACCAGCTCACGTTCACCGTCTCGGACGCCGTTCTCGCCCGATCGCCCAAGTCACCGAAGGGACTGTTCTGACATGCCCGGCCTCATCGCCGCCACCACCTCCGCAGCCGACAAGCGCGCGGCCTTCCGCGCCGGATTGTCCTCCGGGACGATCCAGCGTCTGCCCGGCGCGATCAATCCGTTGACAGCCAAACTGATTCAAGAGATCGGCTTCGAGGGCGTCTACGTCTCCGGTGGCGCGTTCGCCGCCGCGCTCGGGCTGCCCGACATCGGACTGACCACGCTCACCGAGGTCGTCGCACACAGCGGGCAGATCGCCGGCGTCACCGACCTGCCGGTGCTCATCGACGCCGACACCGGCTTCGGTGAACCGATGTCGGCGGCCCGCACCGTCCTCGCCGCCGAGGACGCCGGCGTCGCCGGCCTGCACCTCGAGGATCAGGTCAACCCCAAGCGGTGCGGCCACCTCGACGGCAAGGCCGTCGTACCCACCGACGAGATGGTTCGTCGTCTCCGGGCCGCCGTTTCCGCGCGGCGAGATCCGAACTTCGTGATCTGCGCCCGCACCGATGCGGCCGGGACAGACGGAATCGACGCCGCGATCGAGCGAGCGACGGCCTACGCGGACGCCGGCGCCGACCTGATCTTCACCGAGGCGCTGCACACCGAGGGCGACTTCGAGAAGTTCCGTGCCGCCGTGGACGTCCCGCTGCTGGCGAACATGACCGAGTTCGGCAAATCGAAGCTCATTCCCGCGCAGACGCTCGAGGACATCGGCTACAACGCGGTGATCTACCCCGTGACCACCCTGCGGTTGGCGATGGGTGCCATCGAACGGGGCCTGCGCGAGATCCACGCCACCGGCACCCAGGAGAGTCAGCTCGATCGGATGCAGACCCGCTCCCGGCTGTACGAACTGCTCGAGTACGAGCGCTACAACGAGTTCGATTCCGGAGTCTTCAACTTCACACTCGGAGGGAACCGATGACGAATGCAGTCCCGACGATCTACAAGGGGCTCGCCGGTGTCGTCGTCGACACCACCGCGATCTCGAAGGTCGTCCCCGAGACCAACTCGCTGACCTACCGCGGCTACGCCGTCCAGGACCTCGCCGAGCACTGCAGCTTCGAGCAGGTCGCCTACCTTCTGTGGAACGGCGAGTTGCCGGGCGACGCTCAGCTCGAGCTGTTCTGCCAACGCGAGCGGGCCGGCAGGCGTGTCGACCGGTCGCTGCTGTCACTGGTGGCGAAGATGCCGGAGAACTGCCACCCGATGGACGTGATGCGCACCGCGATCAGCTACCTCGGCGCCGAAGACCCCGAGGAGTGGAACAACAGTCCTGAGGCCAACCGCGACAAGGCACTCCGCATGATGGCGGTGCTGCCGACGATCGTGGCGGCCGACTACCGCCGCCGCCACGGACTCGACCCGATCGCCCCGCACAGCCACCTGGGCTTCGCCGAGAACTTCCTCCACATGTGCTTCGGCGAGATCCCCGACCCGGTGATCGTGAAGGCGTTCGAGGTGTCGCTGGTCCTGTACGCCGAGCACAGCTTCAACGCCTCCACTTTCGCCGCCCGCGTGGTGACCTCCACGCTGTCGGACATCTACAGCGCCGTCACAGCGGCAATCGGCACCCTCAAGGGTCCGCTGCACGGCGGCGCCAACGAAGCCGTCATGCGGGACATGATCGAGATCGGTGAACCCGAACGCGCCGAGGCTTGGATGTGCGGCAAGCTGGACCGCAAGGAGAAGGTGATGGGCTTCGGGCACCGCGTCTACAAGAACGGCGACTCGCGCGTTCCGACGATGCGCCGCGCGTTCTTCGACGTCGCCGCGAAGACCGGCGGCGACAAGTGGGTCCGGATGTACGAGATCCTCGAGCGCACCGTGAACGAGGCCACCGGACTCGCACCCAACCTCGACTTCCCTACGGGACCTGCGTATTTCCTGATGGGCTTCGACATCGAGGCCTTCACCCCGATCTTCGTGACAAGCCGTATCACCGGCTGGACCGCACACATCATCGAGCAGGGCGAGTCCAACGCGCTGATCCGTCCACTGAGTGAATACACCGGCGTCCCGCAGCGCACGGTGGTGGCCTGACCCCGCGCAGGGCGGACCGTCTCAGTCTCTCGGCGCCGACCGGAAGTTCGTGTACATCTCGACGACCGTCCCGGACGCGCCACTGGTGATGTCGACGCGGTCCATCGCCGCGCGCGCTTGATCCAACCGGTTGCGATGCGCATCGTCCTCCGGGCACGCGGGCTCGCGGGAACCGGAGTCGACGACCGTCAGTCGCACCACGTCGACCGACGCCTCCGCCCGCACCGTGAACGACGCGGTGGGTACGTGACCGTGCTCGAGCGCGTTGGCGCAGGCTTCCGCCGCCGCCACCACGATGTCCTGCGCGGCTTCCGGGGACATGTCGCAGCGGTCGAGCCAACCCCGCAGCGCCGTGCGCACCCGCGCCAACTGGCCCGGCTCCGTCGGGAACGTCAGCGTGAGCGGCGTCGGATGACGGTAGAGGAGAACCGCGACGTCGTCGTCGTAACCCTCCGTGGGGGCCAGCCGTGCCATCACGCCGTCGGCAAGGTCCTCGACGCCGGCCTCACGGGCGTGGTGCACGGCCTCACCGGCGCGTTCGATGCCCTCGTCGATGGTGGACCGACGGCGCTCGACGAGGCCGTCGGTGTAGAGCAGGAGCGTGGTGTGGGCGGGAAGGACGCACTCACCCTCGGGACGGGAATCCTTGCGGCGCACTGCGAGTGGCACCGATCGCCCACCCTCGAGCAGCTGACTGGTGCCGTCGGCGTGCGCCAGGATGCCCGGCGGGTGGCCGGCGCTGGAGTAGACCAGGCGACCGGTCTCCGGATCGAGAACGCCACAGAAGACCGTGGTGCACGCCGCCCCCGGCGTCGCGGCCGCGAACTGGTCGAGCGCAGTGAGCGCCTCGGCGGGACTGGGATTGCGCAACAGGAGGGCCCGGCACGCGCTGCGCAGCTGTCCCATGACCGTCGCGGCCTCCAGGCCGTGCCCGACGCAGTCGCCGACGACGATTCCGATCCGGCCGTCCGGTAGCGAGACGGTGTCGTACCAGTCGCCGCCGACCTCGAGGCGCCGCGTCGCGGGTTCGTACCGCACCGCGAAACCGTCCGGCAGATGCGAGGGACCGAGGATGGCCCGCTGCAACGTGATGGCGGTCTCTCGCTGCTCGTCGTTCTGATGGACCCGCGCCAGTCCCTGGGCGAGATGGCCGGCCAGCACCGACAGCAGCAGCCGATCATCGGACGTGAACGGCCGGGGGCTTCCGGTCTCGATCCACAACGCGAGCGGGCCGTGCGGATGCTCGAGCAGGACGCCCAGTCCCGTGTCCCCCGTGTGGACACCCAGCACCGGGCGGACGCGTAGCTCGGTGAGCAGCTGCCGGCGGGCGGCCGGCAACTCCGCCCAGGTGTGCGATCCGTCGGTGCTCAGGAGCGTCGGGTGCTCGTCGTCGTCGAAGACGGCTGCCAGCACGACGTCGGCACGCCACAGACTCGCGAACTCGGCCATGGCACCGGCGAGCGCCTCGGTGAGACTGCCCGCCTGGGTCAGGCGCGTACTGAGCGAGGCGAGCGCACTGTCTCGCTGAATCGCGTACCGCTCGGCGGTGACGTCGCGGAAGGTGCCCACGGTGACCCGGCGACCGGTCTCGGGATCCTGCGCCGGATTGAACTGCACGCTGATCCAGATCGTGTGGCCGTCACGATGGACGACGGGGACCGAATGCGTGCTGTGGCTGCGGTGGGGCAGCGCGGCGAAGACGTCCGCGACCTGCTGGTACGCGAGCGGGTCGGAGCTCGGGTCCGGCCACCACGGGTGGGCGGGACGGTACGGCAGCCCCTCGGCGCCGTACCCGAGGATCTCGGTGAACGCCGCGTTGATCTCCACCACCGCGCCGTCCTCGTCGCAGACGAAGAAGGCCTCCTGCAGGGAGTCGATCAGGGCCGTCCGCCAGCGCGCGTGATGCATCCGCATGCGGGCGAGTTCGACGTTCGCCCGGACGCGCGCGAGCAGCTCGGCGGCAGCGAACGGCTTGACCAGGTAATCGTCGGCACCCGCCTGCAGACCCTCGATGGACGCCTCCTGCCCGGCTCGCGCCGACAGCACGAGGACCGGCATCGCGGCCGTGCGAGAGTCCGCGCGCAACGCCGCCACCAGCGACAGGCCGTCGAGACGGGGCATCATCACGTCGGTGACGACCATGTCGAACGTGCCCGCGCGGACGGCCGCCAGGGCTTCGACCCCGTCCGGCACGGCGACGACGTGGTAGCCCGCTCCCGAGAGCAGGCGGGCGAGGTAACCGCGCATGTCGGCGTTGTCGTCGGCGATCAGGACCCGCGCGGGCACCGCGGCCACCGGCTGGACCGGTCCGCGCCCGGGCAGTTCGACGTCCGACGTCTCCGGCAGCCACCGCAGCGCCTCCAGCACGAACGAGTCGGCCACCTGCGAGACGACACCGTCGACCGCCGTGAAAGCGACCGATTCGGGAGGCAGGTGATCGGTCCCGAACGGGAGCCGGATCGTGAAGGTCGTGCCCACCCCCTCGGCGCTGTCGGCGGTGATGGTCCCGCCGTGCAGTTCGACCAGTTCCCGAACCAGCGCCAGCCCGATTCCGCTGCCCTCGTGCGACCGGGATCTCGTGTTCTCGATGCGGTGGAAGCGCTCGAACAGTCGCGGAACCTCTGCGGCCGAGACACCCACACCGGTGTCGGCGACGGTCACCACCGCCGAGTCGCCGGCGCGGCGGACCGCCACCGTGATCGACCCCTCGAAGGTGAACTTGAGTGCGTTGCTCAGCAGGTTGAGGACCACCTTCTCCCACAGGCCGCGGTCGAGGTACACCGGCTCGTCGAGGGGCGGGCAGTCGACGTCGAACGTCAGACCGGCCCGGTCGATCGCGGACCGGAACAGGCTGGCCAGTTCCGTGGTCGCGACCGCGAGGTCCGCGGGCTCGTAGCGGGCCTGCATGCGGCCGGCCTCGATCCGCGAGAAGTCCAACAAAGCATTGACCAGTTTGCCGAGCCGCAGACCGTTCCGGTGGATCACCTCGAGCTCGTCGCGCGCCCGCTCGTCCAGCCCCGAACCGTGCCGGCGCAACTCGTCCACCGGACCCATGATCAGAGTCAGCGGTGTACGGAACTCGTGGCTGATGTTGGAGAAGAACGTCGTCTTGGCACGGTCCAGCTCGGCCAACGCCTCGGCTCTCCGCTGTTGCTCCTGGTAGTTCCGCGCGGCGGAGATGCACGCGGTCACGTATCCCGCGACCAGTTCGACGAAACCGCGGTAACCGTCGTCGAGCGGCCGGTACCGGTTGAGTGCCGCCACCAGAAATCCGTAGGGAGTGTCTCCCTGCCGGAGCAACGGCACCAGCAGTGCGTGCGTGGGCGGGTTCGTCCAGGCGCCTGCAGGCAGGTCGGGGAAGCGGGCACCGTCGAGCGCGACGTGCACCGACTCGCCACGCGCCATGTCGGCAACCGGCCACACCGCTCGAGGGTCCCCTGCCGCCAGGACCTCCGGCGTGGCCGAGTGCCCGGGACGGATCCCACTCGTTCCGGCGAGCCGGTAGCTGCCGTCGCCCTGTGCCAGATACGTCGCGGTGAACGGCAGATCCCGCAGGTTCGCGTCGAGTTGCCGTGCGGCGAAGTCGACGGCCTCCTCGACGGTGCGGATCACGCTCGGGTCCGAGCCCAGATCGCGCAGCACCGCCATCCGGCGGTCACCGATGACCCGTTCGGTCTCCTCGCTGACCACGCACAGCATCCCGGCGACATTGCCGTCGTCATCGCGCAGGGGGCTGTAGGAGAAGGTGTGATAGCTCTCCTCGCGATACCCGGCCCGCTCGACGAACAGCAGCAGCGCCTCGTCCCAGGTGGCCTCGCCGGTGGTGAGCACCTGGTCGATCCTCGGGGCGATGTCGTCCCAGATCTCGGCCCACACCTCACGGGTCGGACGACCGAGAGCCCACGGGTACCTCTCGCCCAGCGTGTCCCGCCGGTAGGCGGCGTTACAGAAGAACGTGAGGTCGGGACCCCACGCCATCCACATGGCGAACCGCGACGAGAGCAGGATGTCGACGGCGGTGCGCAGGCTCTGCGGCCAGCCCTTGGGAGAACCCAGCGGCGTCACCGCCCAGTCGACGGCGGCCAGGTCGGCACCCACCGTCGGATCGCCGGCGAAGACGTCGAACGTCGGGCCCCGCGAATGCCCGTCGCCGCCAGATGACCCCACTGGACATCCCTTCCCGTTCACCCTCTGTGTTCACCCGCGAAGGTCGGGCCCGGGTTCACGACGCGGACGGCGCCGTTCGAGAATCGAACTGCAGCCGGTCGATCCGGTCCTGAGCCGGTCCTGCGCGCCGACCACACCTCTACATGTATACCGCCCGGCGGCACAGTCGGCGCGGCATCGTCGGCGCGGGTGAACGAGGGCTCGGGCGGCGAACGGTGTTGCCGAGCAGAACCACGTCCGCCTTCCTACGCTGTGGCTCTACCCCCGAGCAGAGGAGAACCGGCATGTCGTCCGGAGTCATCACTTCCAGCCTGTACGGACGTGCCTCGGCGGGGGCGCGGCGGGCGCCCCTCCCCCTGTTGCCGCTGGCTCCGCTGGTGCTGGGCGCCGGGCTGGCCTGCGTGACGATGTCCGTCGTGGTCACCACCGGCACGATCACCGCGCTGGGCGGCTGCGTCCTGGCCGTGCTCGATCGCTGACCCGCCGAACGCCTCGGGGCCTGCCGCCCGGGTAGGCGGCAGGCCCCGAGGCAGGCCGGGTGCGGGCGGGGGTTACCGCCCGCCGCGCCGTCCGACGGTGATACCGAACGCCAGGGCGGCGCCCACCAGCGCGGCGCCCGCGGCCACCATGAACGCCACGAAGAAGCCGTCCGCGGTGTAGACCGGGCCGGCCGGTCCGACGGCCAGGACGTGCTGGGCGAGCAGCGCGAAGCCCAGGGACGAGAGCATGCCACCGAACATGGACTGCGACAGACCGGTGAAGTTGGCGCCGATCGCGCGCTGATCCTCGGGCAGCGCCATCATCACGAGGTTGGGGATGGCGGCATAGATCATCGACCCGAAGCCGATGAGGCCGTACCCGGCCACCACCTGCCAGGCCTGGTCCGGGGTCGTCGCCAACACCGCGGCACCGAGCGCGATCAGGACCGCACCGCCGATCAGGTGCTGACGGAAGCCGATGCGCTTCGACGTGGCCCCCACGAAAACGCCGCCGAGAACGATCAGGATGCCACCCGGCAGCATCCACAGCGCCATGTCGGTGACCGTGAGGCCGAAGCCGTAGTCGGCCGCCTCTCGAGGCGTCTGCAACAGCATCGGGATGAGGGTCGCGGTCAGCGTCGTCGCGCCGTACGCGATGCCGCCGGCCAGGAGCGTGATGCCGACCTTGCGGCTCGCCAGCACCTCGATGCTGATCAGCGGCTCGGGGCAGCGGCGTTCCCACACCACCCACGCCACGGCGAAGACGACGGTGACGGCCAGCGTGCCCAGCGTCCTGCCGCTCACCCAGCCCCAGTCAGCGCCGAGCGACAGGGCGAGCATCACCGTGAACAGTGCCACCGTGAGCAGGAAGGCGCCCAGCCAGTCGACGGAAACCTGTGCGCGCACCGGTGTCTCGGGGACGAAGAACAACGTCAGCAGGCCGCCGACGGCGCACAGCGCGAACGAGAACCAGAAGACGGACGAGACACCCGCGTGGTCGAGCATGTAGCCGGAGATCAGCGGGGCGGCCACGGTGACGACGCCGACACCGGTGTTCGCGATCGAGATCGACATGGCCTGCATCCGGGCCGGGAAGACGTCGCGGATCAGCGAATACCCGAGCGCGGTGAAGGCGAACCCGACGCCCGACAGGAAGCGGCCGACGAGCAGGATCGGGAAGGTGGGGGCGACCGCCGAGATCACCGCGCCCAGGCCGGCGATCGCGGCGGTGATCACGAGGATCCGCTTCTTGCCGTAGACGTCCGCGAGCTTGCCGAGAATCGGCGACGCGATCGCGGCAGCGAGCACCAACGCCGTCATCACCCAGACGACCTGCGTCGTCTCGTACTTCGCGGCGATCTTGGGCAGTGCGGGGGTGAAGAGCGCGAAGGCGAGCGCCGCCTGCTCGGTGAGCAGGACGAGGATCAGCAGCACGCGGATCCAGTACGCGTTCGAACCGCCGCCCCGAGTGTCGTCGACAGAGTCTTCCCTGGAGACGGTGACTGACATTTCCCTACCTACGTTCCGATGCGAGGGGTGAGTGACCGGAAGCACGTTAGGAGGTGAGACGCGAGTCACCCTCATCGCTTCCCGATGAACGGAAAAACCGCCGCGCCGGCCACGCGTCCCGTCGCACAGCGGCGCCGGGCGCCGCGGGTCCGAGACCGGGACGGAGCAAAGGCACTGTGCGCGGCACGGTTTCGCGGGCGATCGGGGGCGGCCGGCAGACCGCTTCGGCGTCGAAACGAATTCGACGCAGACGCTGGAGGGATGCGGGCCACGCTGATACAGTCTCTTCCACTTGATTGAACGCTTGCTCAATCAGGTTGGAATGCGCGAATACATGGAGGTTCGTCATGACG
This sequence comes from Rhodococcus sp. SGAir0479, assembly GCF_005484805.1. Lineage (NCBI taxonomy): Bacteria > Bacillati > Actinomycetota > Actinomycetes > Mycobacteriales > Nocardiaceae > Rhodococcus > Rhodococcus sp. SGAir0479. The sequence continues at coordinate 135,751 of NZ_CP039432.1, read as the reverse complement.
ACGACAGCAACCAGCTCCCCGATCGCAGTCATCGATCGCGTCGCGGTCCTGCTCGACGTCTTCCGGGAAGCGGAACGGCTGACCCTGTCGGAGCTCTCGCGCCGTACCGGGTTTCCCCGGTCCTCCACGCACCGCATGCTGCTGCAACTGGTCCGCATCGGCTGGATCCGCCGCCACGGGCACGCGTACGAACTGGGCATGAAGATGCTCGAGCTCGGTTCGCTGGCCCAGCACCACGATCGGGTCCACCAGGCCGCACTGCCCGTCCTGCACGAGCTGCACAACGCCACTGGTCTGGTCGTCCATCTGGCGGTGCTCGACGGCTCGGACGTGCTTTATCTCGAGAAGCTGGGCGGTCGATTCACGCTCGCGGTGCCCTCCCGGGTCGGGGGCCGTCAGCCGGCCTACCGCACTGCCATCGGCAAGGCGCTGCTGGCCAACACCAGGATCGACGCCGAAACCGTTCTGCCCGACCCGGTTTCGGGCCCCACCCAGAATTCGATCGGCGACGCGGCGCGGCTGCGTGTGGAGCTCGCCCGCGTCCGTGAGCAGAGCATCGCCCACGATCGGGACGAGACGGCCGTCGGTGTCTCGTGTGTCGCTGCGGCGATCGGGGACGGGAAGAACACCGTCGGGGCGATCTCGGTGTGCGGGCCGAGCAAGAGCATGAACAGTTCCGCGCTGGTCGCCCCGGTGCGGATGGCCGCGCTCGCGACATGGCGACACATGACCGCGAGCCGCGCGTTCCGCCACATCCCCGCCTGACGCACTGGCGCCGGTAACGACTGCGCCCCTGCCGTTTCCGGCAGGGGCGCTCTTCGCGTCGGTCGATCAGACGTCCGCGACCAACTCGACGGGCTTGACGCCGTTGGCGACGTTGTCCGCGACGACGTCGCGCCAGTTCTGCTGGGCCCGGGTGGTGTCCACCTCGAACTCGAAGCGCTTGGTCATGTCCTCCGTGACGTCCTCGATGTCCACGTAGAACTGCTGGTACCAGCGGCGCAGCTGGTAGACCGGCCCGTCCTCCTCGGTCAGCAGCGGGTTCTCGATCCGGCTCTTGTGGTTCCAGATCGCGATGTCCTGCTTGAACTGGTGCTCGACACCCTCGGTGAACTGCTCGGCCATCGCCTTGGCGTCCTCGTCCGACAGGCCCTCGGTCCGCTTGACGATGGTGCCCCACTGCAGGATGAACGAGTTGTTCGTGATCGGGTAGTGGCAGTTGGCCAGCTTGGTCTCGACCTTGATGTCGCCGGCCACCGTGTAGACGGTGTCGAGCATGAAGGACGGACCGTAGTACGACGCGTCCGAGATCGTCTCCGCCTCGGCCATTCCCAGCTGGACGCCGGTCTGGATGTCGTCACGGCCGCCCGAACGCATCACCTGGGTGGCGACGTGGCCCTCGAAGACGTTCTTGAAGTACGTCGGAATCTGGAAGTGCACGTAAAAGAAGTGCGCCATGTCCACGACGTTGTCGACGATCTCGCGGCAGTGTGAGCCCTCGACGACGTAGGTGTTCCAGCTCCAGTCGCTCCAGCCGCCCTCGTCGTAACCCTCGATCTGCGGGATCGTGACCTCGGCCGGCGGCTGGTTGCCCTGCGGGTCGTTCCAGACGAAGAACAGCCCGTTCCGTTCGAGCTTGACCCAGGCCTTGGTCTTGGCGACCGGAGGGACGCGGCGGGCGTAGGGGATGTCGGTGCACTTGCCCTTGCCGTTCCACCGCCAGTCGTGGAACGGGCAGGCGATGGTGTCGCCCTTGATCTCACCCATAGCCAGGTTGCCGCCCATGTGGCGACAGAACGCGTCGAGGACCTGCAGCTCGCCCTTGCTGTCCTCGAACACCACCAGGTCGGTGCCGAAGATCTTGACCTGGTGCGGCTTTCCGTCCCGGAAGTCCTGCGCGCGACCGATGCAGTGCCAGCCGCGTGCGAAGCGGTCGGGATTGCTTCCCGCCACGATCTCCCGGACCTCGACGTCGTCGGCGATCTCGGTCATCTTGCCTCCTTGAAGAAGTGTGCGCTGACCGCCCTTGTGCGAGCAGCGTCTGAAAACTCGGAACCGCAGCGAACGGCTGTCCGTCGCTTACGAGTAGGGGCGAACTTCGTCGGTCGAGCCGGCAACCGGCACCGTGCGGTACGACTCGCCGAGGCGACCCTCGGCGACGGCCTCGTCGATGCTCTTGCCGAGCGCACCGCACGTCCGTACGTACATGCTGTGGGTTCCGTCCGCGGCGGCCGCACGGAATTCGGCGCATGCCGTCTCCGCGTCCTCGAGCCACTGGGTGCTGGTGTGCGTCGCGCTGTACTTCTCGACGAGTACGCGGTTTCCGCACGCTCCGCATTCGACCGGCTGCATTGCGGGATCCTTCCGTTGGAACTGTATTCGGCCAGCGTACGAGCAGCACTCGCACGCTCCGTCGTCGATTTCCGTTGAGCGGTAAAGAATTCGGCGCACGGCTATCTGAGGAGAGCCTGTCCTCCGTCGACCGGTAGCGAATGACCGGTGATGTACCGGGCAGCCGGGCTGCACAGGAACACGACGGCCGGCCCGATGTCCGCCTCGGCGTCACCGAGACGCCCCAACGGCACGGTCCGCAGGTACTCGTCGTAGGCCTCCGGCTCGAGTTCGGCCCACCCGTCCATCAGGGGCGACGACGCCAGTGGCAGGACGGCGTTGACGCGGATCCCGTCGCGACCCCACTCGCATGCGGCCGTCCGGGTCAGCACGCGCACGGCCTCCTTGGCTGCGGCGTAGGCGCCGGTGCCGGACGGATCCCACTTGAGGCCGGCCGCGGAACCGAGGTTGACGATCGAGCCCCGTCCCGACAGGTGCGGATGACACGCGCGCATGAGGCGCAGCGTCGCCAACGGGCCGGAGTCCATACTGCCGAGGTAGTCGTCCTCGCGGACGTCGAGGAGCGTTCCGTGGGCCGGCGTCTGCGCGTTGTTCACCAGGATCGACAGACCCCCGTAGCGCTCGACGACGGCCGCGACGACGGTGTCGATCTGCTCCGGATCGGTCACGTCGCACCGCAGCGCGACCGCCTCCCCGCCGCGCCGGACGATCTCGTCGGCCGTGTCCGCCACCTTCGACAGCGTCCGACCGACCACCGCGACACGCGCCCCCTCGGCGGCGAGCGCGTGGGCGATGCCTCGCCCGATCCCCTGGCCGGCACCCGTCACCAACGCGACGTCGCCCTCGAGTACACCCATTCATCGCTCCCGCTCTGTCCGTCACACGTCGTCGATCATTGTGATCCAAGACACGAGATTGAGCAAGCGATCAATCAATATAGGATGAGTGTGCCGGGCCGCCGAGGGGCTCGACGCGCACCGGTACCATGGGGCGCCACCGAATCGACCCAGGCACAGGGAGAAATCCGTATGGATCCGCAGGAACGACGGCGTCAGATCCTCGATCGTTCCGGCGAGATATTCGCGACCAAGGGCATCTCCGCCACCACCGTGCGGGAGATCGCCGAGGCGTGCGGGGTGTACTCGGGGACCCTGTACCACTACTTCCCGTCCAAGGACGCGATCGTCGTCGAGATCATCCGGGTGTACGTGGACGAACTGTACGAGCGCTGTTCGGCGGTCATCGCGGAACAGCTCCCCCCGATCGAACGGCTCGAGGCACTGGTGCTCGTCGCGATCGACGCGGCCGAGCACCACCCGCACGCGACCGCGATCTGGCAGGTCGAGACCGACTACATGCGCGACAAGATGCTCGAAGCGAACCTGGACGACAAGGGCGACTTCGCCGCCGGTTTATGGATGCAGTGCATCACCGACGCACAGGCCGACGGCGACCTGCGTTCGGACGTCGACGCCGCCACCTTCTACCAACTCATGCGCGACTCGGTGTGGCTGACCAGCCGGTGGTTCCGGCCTTCCCCGCAGAAGTCGAACGCGGACTTCGCGCGCGAGATCACTTCGATCTACATCGACGGACTGCGGGTGCGCTGACCGAACCGGAACGACGAGGGGCGGGGCAGGCGAATCGTTCTCGCCTGCCCCGCCCCTGTCGTCGGCGGATCAGTTGACGACGAGGTCCAGCTCGTCGTCGGTGACCGTGACCGTGATCCGACCGCCCGCGTCGAGGACGTCGTCGAGCAGCAGATCGGCGATCCGGTCGTCGACCTCCCGCGCGATGGTCCGGCGCAGCGGCCGCGCCCCGAACTCGGGCTGATGGCCGTGTTCGGCGATCCAGTCCACCGCATCGGGCGTGAACTCGATGTCGATGTCCTTGGCCCGCAGTCGGTCCCTGCTCTCGCTCAGCAGCAGGTCGGTGATCCGGTGCAGCTGATCGGCCTCGAGCTTGCGGAAGATCACGATCTCGTCGATCCGGTTGAGGAACTCCGGCCGGAACGACTCCCGCAGACGGCCCATCACCCTGTCGCGCAACGGCTTCTCGGCCGCGGCAGCGTCACCCGTGGTGAAGCCCAGTGCACCACCCTTGCTGGAGATGATGTCCGAACCCAGGTTGCTGGTCATGATCAGCACGGTGTTCTTGAAGTCCACCGTCCGGCCCTGACCGTCGGTCAGCCGCCCGTCGTCGAGCACCTGCAGCAGGACGTTGAACACGTCCGGATGCGCCTTCTCGATCTCGTCGAGCAGGATCACCGAGTACGGGTGCCGCCGCACCTGTTCGGTGAGCTGGCCGGCCTCGCCGTATCCGACGTATCCCGGAGGGGCACCGACCAGTCGGCTCGCGGTGTGCCGCTCGCCGAACTCACTCATGTCCAGCCGCAGCATCTTGCTCTCGTCACCGAACAGCGACTGCGCCAACGCCTTCGCCAGCTCGGTCTTGCCGACACCGGTCGGACCGAGGAACAGGAAGCTGCCGACGGGGCGACGCGGATCGCCCATACCGGTCCGGCTGCGCCGCACCGCACGTGCGATCGCCTTGACCGCGTCCTCCTGCCCGACGACCCGCTGATGCAGTTCGTCCTCCAGTCGGCGCAGTCGTTCCTTCTCCTTCTGCGTCATCTGGCTGGCCGGGATTCCGGTGGCGCGAGCGACGATCTCGGCAATGTCCTCAGCGGTCACCGACGGCTGCTCCGACGACGTGACCGGGTCACCGACCCGGGCCTCGGCGAGCCGCTTCTCGACCCCGGCGATCTCGTCACGCAGCTGCGACGCGCGCTCGTACTGCTCGGCGGCAACGGCGTCTTCCTTTGCCTTCTCCAGCCGCGCGATGCGCTGCTGCAGGGCCTTCGCGTCCGGGTTGGACGCACCCAGCCGCAGGCGCTTGCGCGCACCGGCCTGGTCGAGCAGGTCGATGGCCTTGTCCGGCAGGTACCGGTCGGCGATGTAGCGCGACGACAGGTCGACGGCCGCCGCGACGGCCTCGTCGGTGTAACGGACGCGGTGGTGCTCCTCGTACCGCTCCCGCAGACCCGACAGGATCGCCTTGGCGTCCTCCGGGCTCGGCTCGTTCACCGTGACCGGCTGGAACCGCCGCTCGAGCGCCGGATCCTTCTCGATGTGCTTGCGGTACTCGTCGAGCGTGGTGGCGCCGACGATCCGCAGATCGCCTCGGGCCAGCTTGGGCTTGAGGATGTTTCCGGCGTCCATCGCGCCCTCGCCACCGGCGCCCGCACCGACGATCGTGTGCAGCTCGTCGATGAAGACGACGACCTGGCCGTCCTGGGCGACGATCTCGTCGACCGCCTTGGTCAGCCGCTCCTCGAAGTCGCCGCGGTAGCGGGTCCCCGACAGCATGCCGGCGAGGTCCAGCTGGACGATCTTCTTGTCGGCCAGCACCTCCGGGACGTCGCCGTCCACGATGCGCTGTGCCAGACCCTCGACGACGGCGGTCTTGCCCACGCCGGCCTCGCCGACCAGAACCGGGTTGTTCTTGGTGCGGCGGGCCAGGATCTCGATGGCCTGCTCGATCTCGTCACCGCGGCCGATGACCGGGTCGACCCCGCCCGACCGGGCCCGGTCGGTCAGGTCCGTCCCGTACTTGTCCAGGGTGGGGGTGGCCGAATCCCGCTGAGGCTCTGCCGGTCCCGCCGCCACGGCGGACTGCATCGACTCGGGCGTCACGCCTGCGGACGCGAGGATGCGGCCCGTGGTCGAGTCGCCTCCCGAGACCATCGACAGGAAAATGTGCTCCGGGTCGATGTACGTGGAGCCGAGTGCCCGCGCGATCTGGTGGGCATCGAGCAGCGCCCGCCGTCCGGCCGCCGTGACCGTCGGTGAGATCGAGACAGCCTCGCGGCCGCGGGGCAGGTGCGCCTCCGCGTCCTTCGAGATGGCCTCCGGGTCCCCGCCCACACGGCGAACCATGTCGCGCACCGGATCCTTGACCGCGGCGACGTGCAGGATGTGCAGTGCGTCGAGGCCCGTGTCACCCCGGCCGGCCGCGAACTGTGCGGCCTCGGCCATGAGCTGCTGCGTCTCAGCGCTCATGAGACGGGTGATATCGATGCGCCCGGGCCCCTCGGGCCCGAAGAATGCCGGCATTCGCAGCCTCCTCCAAAGTTGAGTCTTACTGACTCATGGAACATGCCTGTCGGGCGTTCAATTCCCGCACAGCGGCCGACCCCCGTGCCGACGCGTCGACGGCACCGACGATTTCGCAGCCGCGCACCCGCTCCAGCGGCCCGACCTGCGCCTTTCGGCCGCGTGCCCGATGCGACCCGACCGAATGTGATGCCGCGCACACCGGCTCGGACGCCGTCCCCCTCTTGACCTCGAGTGCACTCGAGCTCCTACGTTCGAGGCCGTGCACGATACGGAGAAGGCGATGAACGGCGCCTGGAGGGAACTCCTCAGCGGGCGACACCTGGGCGTCGTGACGGTCCTCGCGGGTGGCGTCGCACTGTATGCGACCAACGTCTACCTCACCGCGGGCCTGCTGCCGACCGCGATCGACGACATCGGCGGATTGCAGTTCTACGCGTGGACGTCCGTCGCGTTCCTCATCGGCTCGGTGGCGTCGGCGACGGTCGTGAGCCGCACGCTCGGTGCGCGCGGACCGCGCGGCGCCTACCTGACCGGGCTGGCACTGTTCGCGCTGGGCAGCACGGTATGTGCGGCGAGTCCGTCGATGGAGGTACTCCTCGTCGGCCGGGGGCTGCAGGGGCTGGGCGGCGGACTGCTCGCCGGACTCGGCTACGCGACCATCAACCTCGCGCTCCCCCCGCGGCTGTGGACGCGGGCGTCGGGGCTCGTGTCGGCGATGTGGGGAGTGGGCACCTTCGCGGGCCCCACGATCGGCGGCGCCTTCGCTCAGTTCGGTTCGTGGCGAGCGGCCTTTGCCGTGCTGGTCGTGGCCACCGCGACGGTCGCGGTACTGGTGCCCCTGGCACTACCGCGCAAGACCGGTTCCACGGACACTCCGGGTCGGCTGCCCGTGATGCCGTTCGCCCTGTTGATCGCGGCGACGACGGCGGTGGCCGTCGGCGGGATCGTCGGCAACGCGGCGGTGAGCGCGCTGGCCGTGGCGGGCGCTTGTGCGCTCGTGGTGGCGTTCGTCGCCGCGGACCGCCGCAGCCCGGCGGGCGTGCTGCCGTCGTCGACGTTCGGTCCTTCGCGGCTGCGGTGGGTCTACCTCACGGTGGCGGCGCTCGCAGCCGCGTCCACCGTCGAGACGTTCGTGCCGCTGTTCGGCGATCGACTCGCCGGACTGGCGCCCCTGCCCGCGGGGTTCCTCGGCGCGGCACTGGCGCTCGGCTGGACGCTGGGGGAACTGTCGAGCGCCGCGGTGAGCGGACCGTCCGCCGTCCGCCGGATCGTGCGCGGCGGCCCGCTGGTGGTCGCATGCGGACTGCTGTCGGCGACGCTACTGGTGCCCGACGGCGCCGACACCGTCCGCATCGCGGGTTGGGCTGTCGGACTCGCGCTCGCCGGCGCCGGCATCGGCCTCGCGTGGCCACATCTCACGGTCGCGGCCATGGCGTCGGCCACCGGAGTCGAGGGCGCCCAGGCGGCGGCCGGCATCAACACGGTGCAGCTGGTCGCAAATGCCTTCGGGGCCGCCCTGGCCGGGGTCCTCGTGAATCTCGGTGGCCTGGACGTGCGGTCGGCGCAGGTCCTCTTCGGCGCCTTCGCGGGACTGGCGGTGGCCGGTGTCGAGCTCGCCCGGCGTGCGACGCCGCGGCCCGCTCCCCCGCCGGGGCCGGACCGCGCCGCCGCGAGCGGTCAGCCGCGGGCGCGCGCCGCGTGTACGCGTTCCCACAAGTGACGGTCGGTGCGCGGACCGCCACGGGTGTCGGCCCCGTACCGCGCGATCTCCGCGTCGATGTCGAGCGGACGCGTCGGCGGCTGGGCGGGCACGAGTTCGTCGATCGCCAGTGCATCGGGGACCAGCCAGCACACCTCGAACTCGATCCCGTCCGGGTCGGCGCCGTACAACGCCTTGGTGGAGCAGTGGTTGCTGGCACCGGTCAGCGCGCCGGCGGCGACCAGGCGGTCGCGCATGTCCGCGAGCCCCGCGAGCGTGTCGACCTCCCAGGCCAGGTGGTACAGGCCGACGTGGCCGGGTGTCACCCGGCCGGTGGGGTGCGGGCTCTGGAACAGACCCAGGTCGTGGTCGTTCGCCGAGTCCGGGGCCTGCAGGAACGCCGCACCCGGAAAACCGCCCGGCAGCGCCTTGAACCCGAGCACGTCCTGGTAGAACGCCAGACTGCGCCGCAGGTCGGACACGAACAGGACAGCGTGGTTGAGTCGCTCGATCGCCAACGCGGTCAGCCTCCGAAGTTGTAGTCGACGCCGGTGAGTTTCTCCGACAGCGTCCACAATTGTCGCGCAACGCTGCGGTCGTGCGACTTCCGGTTCGAGGACACGACTTTCGGGTGTCCCCTCGTCTCGAAGAGTGACGACGGCCCGATGTAGCTGCCGCCGGTCGCGTCGGGGACGGTCGCCGCGTACAAAATCGGCAGGGCGCCCATCTGTGCGGACTGCGCGATGATCGGGTTGGCCAGCGACATGATCCGGCTCGAGATCGACTCCGTGTGGGACTGGAGGTTGGTCGCGGCGTACCCGGGGTGCGCGGCGAGCGCCTTGACGGTCGAGCCGGCGGCCTCGAGCCGGCGCTGCAGTTCGTAGGTGAAGAGCAGGTTCGCGAGTTTCGACTGCCCGTAGGCGGGCCAGCGCCGGTAGGTTCGACGCTTCCAGTTCAGGTCGTCGAGGTCGATGCTGCCGATCTGGTGCATCGCACTCGACATGGTCACCACCCGGTCGCCGATCCGGTCCAGCAGCAGACCCGTGAGCGCGAAGTGGCCCAGGTGGTTGGTACCGATCTGCATCTCGAAGTCGTCCGCCGTCCGCCGCAACGGCACCGCCATCACGCCCGCGTTGTTGACCAGTACGTCGAGCGAGTCGATCGAGTCCGCGAACTCGCGCACCGACGACAGGTCGGCGAGGTCGAGCCGGCGCACCTCCGCGCGGTCGCCCAGCTGCGCCGCGACGGCGCGCCCCTTGTCGACGTCCCGGCACGCGAGGATCACGCGGGCGTCGGCCTTCGTCAGCGCCTTGGCCGCCTCCGCCCCCAACCCGCTGTTCGCGCCGGTCACGACGAACGTGCGGCCCTCTTGATCGACGATGTCCCCTGCATCCCAAGTGGTCATGGTCACAGCGTACGGAAAGATCGAACCGCGGGACCCGTCGTTCGGCTGCTCGAGCAACGCCCGCCACCCACCCCTCGAAGATGGCGGGCGCTGCAACTTACCGAACAGTAAGGTAGCCCGGCGGGCACGTCAACGCCTGTACCGGAACCGGACCTCGAGTTCGCCGGTACCGTCGAGTCGTGCCCGCTGCTCCGCTCCCCGTCCGCGACGGGCTCAATCCCACACGTCTGCGGCTTCCGAACGCCGGCCCGTGGCCGACCGCGCTCGCGTTCCTGCTCGCCCGCTTCCCGTCCGACGCGCGCCGTCTGCGCGAGAAGGTGGCGGCCGGCGAGGTGGTCGACGAACGCGGGGCTGCGATCACTGCCGTCACACCGTTCCGGCCGCACGGCTTCCTCTTCCTCTATCGGGACCCACCGGTGGAGCGGCGGGTGCCGTTCGAAGTCGAGGTCCTGCACCACGACGAGAACCTGCTGGTCGCGGACAAGCCTCACTTCCTGGCCAGCACGCCGCGCGGCGCGTACGTGGCCGAGTCGGCGTTGGTACGCCTGCGGCGGTCCCTCGATCTGCCGGAACTCACCCCCGCCCACCGCCTCGACCGGGTCACCGCGGGCGTCCTCGTCCTCACAGTGCGTGCGCAGGCCCGCCGGGCCTACCAGTCCCTGTTCGACGAGCGCCGGGTCGACAAGGAGTACGAGGCTCTCGCGCCGTACGACCCGGCCCTGCGGCTCCCCCGCACGGTGCGCAGCCGAATCATCAAGGAGCGCGGCGTACTTCAGGCGCGGGAAGTGCCCGGGGCACCCAATGCCGAGAGCCGGATCGAACTGATCTCCGTTCGCGACGGCGTCGGGCGGTACCGATTGCGGCCGCGCACCGGAAAGACCCATCAGTTGCGACTGCACATGAGTTCGCTCGGCATTCCGATCGTCGGCGACAACGTCTACCCCGAGTTCCACGACGTCGCCCCCGACGACTACTCGACGCCACTGCAACTGCTGGCCCGCAGCATCGAGTTCGACGACCCGTTCAGCGGCCGACGACGGCGCTTCGTGAGTGGCCGCACGCTCGCCGACTGACCGCGCCACCCCGTCCTCCCGCGTGATGGGCGAACACCGCGCCGCGCTACCAAGCAAGTGCTAGGTTGCCGGAAACCCGACGCACATCCAGGAGCACACCGTGAGCACCTCCTCTGCGAGTTCCACCCCCACCACCGCCCTCGTCACGGGCGGCACCGGCGGCATCGGCGCCGCCATCGTCCGACAGTTGGCCGCACAGGGACACAACGTGGTCCTCACCTACCGATCCAACGCGGAGGCCGCTGCCAAGTTGGTGACCGAGATCGAGGAACTCGGGGTCCGGGGCGCGGCACGCTCCGTCGACCTGTGCGACCCGGAGGCGCTCGCCGAGCTGGTCGCGACGACGACACACGAGTTCGGTGACCTGTCGATCCTGGTGCACGCGGCCGGTCCGCACATCCCGATGGTGCATCTGTCCCGCGTCGAACCCGCCACGTACGCACAGCACCTGAACGACGAGGCCACCGCCTTCTTCACCGTCGTCCAGGCGTGCCTGCCCGCGCTGCGCGCAACCTCGGGCTCGGTGGTCGCGGTGACCACTGCGGCCACCGACCGCTACCCGGTGCGGGACGGCCTGTCCGCCGGGACCAAGGGCGCCGTCGAGGCGCTCGTGCGCGGATTCGCCGCGGAGGAAGGACGATTCGGCGTCCGGTTCAACGCCGTCGGTCCCGGCATGCTCACCGACGGCATGGCCGAACGCCTCATCAGCTCGCAGAGCCTGGACCAGCGGGCGCTCGACGTGACGATGAGCCGGATCCCGCTGCGGAAGTTCGGGACCGCGGTCGACATCGCCGAGGCCGTCTGCTTCCTGGCGAGCACCAAGGCCGGCTTCGTCACCGGCCAGAAGATCAACGTGGACGGCGGCTACACCGTCTGAGCCGACGCCGCTCTCGGGGTCACGGCAGGATCATCCGCGCCGAGACCTCGAGGCGGTCGGCGATGTGCAGGTACGAGTCGTAGCCCATGCCGGCGCGCAGAAGCGCACCGGCGTAGAGCATCTCGAGCGCCTCCAGCAGGTCCTGTTCATCCTCCGCGGTCGCGTCGAGCGCGGCGAGCAGACGGGCCCGGATCTCGAGCGCGATCCGCGCCCGCAGGTGCTCGACGTCGGGGTCGCGGCCCAGCAGGGCCGTGGTGACCGCGGCCGCGAGTTCGGGCTCGTCGGAGACCAACAGGGCGACGCTGCGGAGCACCTCGACGACCCGCGTGGTGCGGTCTCCGGACGTCTCGTCGTCACGCGGCATCGCCGACAGCCGGCGCCAGAACACCTCGGCCACGAGGTGTTCCTTGGAGGAGAAATACGTGTACGCCGTCGCCGGGGCCACCCCGGCCTGCGCGGCAACCAAACGAACGGTCAATCCGGCGAACCCCTTCTCGCGTAACACCTCGACGGCACAGCGGGTGAGCCGAGACACCGTCTCGGCCTGCTTGCTCGTCAGACGGCGGCGGGTCGATTCGTAGTTGCCAGACACATGTCCGGAGGCTACGCGAGCCCCGGCGCACCCGCCACGACGGCCCCGGCCCGGCGGCCCGAGTACACGCAGTCCGCAAGAGAGAGACCGCTGACGTACGACTGCGAGCAGACGCCGACCGCGTTCCGGCCCGCGGCGTACAGCCCGGGAATCGCGGTGCCGTCCGCCGCGGTCACCGCGCCGGTCCACTCGTCGACCGTGAGGCCGCCCAGCGTGAGCACCGGACACGGGAAACCGGCCTGGATCCGGATCGAGCAGTCGATCGCGTAGAACGGGCCGTCCACCAGCGGTGTGACGTAAGCGGGGTCCTTTTCCATCAGATCGGGGCGTCCGGCGCGTCGGTCGTCGTTGTACCGGTCGATCGTGCGAGCCAGCCCGGCAGGGTCGATCCCGACGCGCCGCGCGAGTTGTTCGACCGTCGCACCCTTCTCGTGCCCGACGCTGAAGAGGTACGTCGTCTGCAGCCGTTGGAACCACAACGTTTGTTCGGGCACCTGACGCTTCGCGTCGGCCAGCATCCGCGCGTCGACGATCAGGTAGGCCGACACGTCGGTCTGATCCGCGATGTACTCGCCGATCTTGGCGCCGTACAGCAGTTCGTTGCAGATGCGCTCGCCCTCCTTGTTGACGAGCACACCCTCCGTCATCGCGATCGGCGGGTTGAAGAAGCGCCACGCCGAAACCCGCTCCAGGCGATCGGTCGCGCCTCCGACCGACTCCCCCAACCGGATCCCGCTGCCGTCGTCGCCGATGGTGCCCAGACCGGTGCCGTGGAGATACCGCGGCGCGTGCTCCTTCAACATCTCCCGATCGAACACGAATCCGCCCGCCGCGAGGACCACACCCTTGCGGGCCCGGTAGCGCCGCACCACGGAGTGTCCCGTCTCGATCCGGCGGATCGGCGCGTCCATGAGCCGCCCGACGGGCCGGTAGTACAGATTCCACTTCCGATTGAGGGAACCGAGCACTCGGTGCATCCGCCGGAGCATCTTCGCCGCGGGGTCCACCTCGCGGCACTCGATTCCCACGACGACCCCGGCGTCGTCGGTGACGAGCGAGGTCACGACGGTCTGTCGCCGCACGTCGATCCGGCGTGTGCGCGCTGCCTTCTCGAGTGCACCGAAGAACACCCGGCCCGACGTGCCGCGCCCCTTGGTGCGGTGCCCGCGCGGGGCCGGCTTCGCGACATCCTTGTACGGCGCCGCCGCCTCGTTCCCCGAGTAGTAGAGGTAGTAGTCGTTCGTCGGGTACGACGTCTTGCGCGGCGCCATGCTGCCCTCGAACGGGACGCCCAGCGCTTCGAGCCACTGCAGGTTCTCGACGCTGCGGTCGCAGAAGTCCTCGAGGAGTTCGTCCGAGACGACACCCTCCGTCTCGAGCCGGAGATAGTCGAACATCGCCGACGGCGTGTCGTAGTCGAAGCCCGCTTCCTTCTGCTGGGTGGTACCGCCCCCGGCGTAGTAGATGCCGCCGCTGATCGCCGTCGCACCGCCGCCGTCGAACCGCTCGATCGCCAGGACCTCGGCACCGCGATCCGCCGCCTCGATCGCAGCGCACACGCCTGCTGCGCCGAAACCGACGATCACGACGTCGGCCTCCCCGTCCCACTGCCCGGGCCCACTGTGCGCCTGCATGTCTCCGCCTCCCTTTCGGCCCCCGAGGAGACCTGCCCCGCCACCGCGCACGCGGGTGCCCGGATCGCGTCCGGCTGCTCGAACACTGACCGGGCAGAGACTAGAACAGGGTCCAGATTTTGTCGACGACGAGCGGATTGACATCCACTCTTTCTGCGAGTATCCCGAAGTTCCATCGAGGAATCCGCGGTGGAATCCGTTGCACTTTCACGCGCCGGGCCTCACCCGAAATCGGCGAGCACCAGCGCGATGACGTCCTCGACGTTGCGGACGGCGTGGGCGTGGCTGATCCGCCCGGCCGTCCAGAAGGCGAGCGCGGCGAGCATGGTCCCGTCGATCGCCACCAGCGCGACCCGCGCGACGTCGTCCGGGACACCGCCCATGAGCGTGAGCGTCGCGGCATGGTTGGCTTTCTCGCGGCACTGCAACGACTCGCGCACGTACGGATCGGACGAGGCGGTCAGCTCGACGTCCAGGCGGGCGAAGTTCGGGCCACGCTGGAAAGCCCGCAGCTGGCGTCGGTACAGCGCCGACACGCGCTCGGGGACGGTGCGTTCGTCCACGATCCCGGCCTCCGCCGCACGGCACCGTTCCGCCGCGAGCTTGCGTGACAGGCGGTCGTTCCATGCCACCATCGACGCGGCGAGCAGGTGGATCTTGGTGGGAAAGTACCGGTACAGCGTCGCGAGCGAGACCCCGGAGCGCTCGGCCACCTCCCGCATCTGGATCTTGTCCGGCTCCGTCTCGGCCAGCAACGCGATCACGGCGGTGGTCAGCGCCGCGCGCCGCTCCCGCTGTCCGGCCGTCATGTCGGCCGGCGCCTTGGGGATGCCGCAGTCGCCTCTCACCCGAGTCAGGTTAGTCGGGCGCAGCCCGGCGATCAGGCGGCTTCCCATCGCCCGGAACGAAAACGTAGTTCTCGTTTCTTCCGAAATCCGGTTGTCGGAAATAGGTTTCAGACACCTGACGTACCGGCCGGTAACCCCGCCGGGGTTGTTGCGGGAGCCGACCTGTGGGTATAACTCAAGGTGGACCGGCAGCGACACGGTCGGGGAGCGGAGGGCGCACGGTGACCGTCATCGACAACGACACGGACGTCGTGAACGCTGCCGTGCCGCCGACCATGGCCGAACGGATCACCCTCATCCTCGAGCAGTTCGACGGTGCCGGCACCGAACTCACGGCCGAGGACCTCGTCCAGCTCACCCGGATTCCGCGCTCCACGACGCACCGAATCCTCGACCAGCTCACCCAGTTGAACTGGCTTCGTCACAACAGGTTCGGGTACCGCCTGGGCTGGCGCGCGATCTCGCTGGGACGTAGCACCGAGCGCGACGAACTGCGCGCGGTCGCCGCTCCCCACCTGCACCAGCTGCACCTGCACACCCGCCTCATCGCGCACCTGGCAGTCCTCGACGGCCGGGACCTGGTTTGGTTGGACAAGATCGGCGGACGGTGCGCGGACACGATCGCGACTCGGGTCGGCGGGCAGAGCCGCGCAGATCTCACCACCGAAGGTCGGGCGATGCTCGCGCTGATGCCGCCCGAGCAGGTCGATGCGCTGTACCGCGACGTTCTGGGCGCCGCGGCGTTGCGCGACCTCCACGGCCGACTCGGTTCGATCCGCACGCGCAGCGGACGTGCCTGGGACACCGACCCGCGGGGTGTCGCGACCGCGGCCGCCGCGATGCGCGCGGGCGAATCCGATCACGTTCAGTTGAGCTGCATCTCGCTTCGCGGCCGCGTGCCGACCGAGCAGCTGCGTAGAGTCGTTCCTTTGCTGGCGGGCGCCACGCGCATGATCTCGACCAGGATGGGCGAGTAACCGAAATCGCCCGGATCGGCGGCGGAGCTGTGGAGCGGAGAAGGCCGGCTGCCGGGGGGGTGGCCAGAGCCGGGATCGAACCGGCGACCTTCCGCTTTTCAGGCGGACGCTCGTACCGACTGAGCTACCTGGCCGGAAGGCACCTGACTGAATGCCTGTCGCATCGAGCCGTTTCCGACTCGAGTGAGCGACCCTGACGGGACTCGAACCCGCGACCTCCGCCGTGACAGGGCGGCGCGCTAACCAACTGCGCCACAGGGCCATGTGTAACACATGTAGAACTCGTACTGCTCACAAGAAAGTCGTATCGACTTTCCGTGGTGGCCAGAGCCGGGATCGAACCGGCGACCTTCCGCTTTTCAGGCGGACGCTCGTACCAACTGAGCTACCTGGCCGGACGGCACCCGAACCGAATGCCTATCGCTCCACACCGTTTCCGGTGTGGCAAAGCGACCCTGACGGGACTCGAACCCGCGACCTCCGCCGTGACAGGGCGGCGCGCTAACCAACTGCGCCACAGGGCCATGCTGTTACTGCTATTAAACTGTACTGCTACCCCAACGAGTGAAGCGTACCCCCTACGGGATTCGAACCCGCGCTACCGCCTTGAAAGGGCGGCGTCCTAGGCCGCTAGACGAAGGGGGCCCGCCGGACTGCTCCGGCCAGTACCCTCAACGGCGTTCCGTTGGGAGCTTGGATAGCTTAGGTCACCGATTTCACAAACCACAAATCGCCTGATCAGACCCGATAAACACCGCTCATTCGGGCTCCGGGGCCTCGGGTTCGGGCGGCCAGCCCTCCCGACGCCACTTCTCCAGCCACGCATCCGACGCCATTCCCGACAGGATGACCTCGAGCGATTCCTCGAAGCGCGCCTCGAGATCCACCTTCTGAGCCGTGAGGTCGGACATGTAGCGCTGTCCCGCCAGGCTGGCGGCCAGCACCCGCGTGAATTTGTCGGTGTCGACGCCGTCCCGGACGAGGCCCTGACGGGCAGCCCGCTGGACGAGTTCACGAGCCGAGGTTCCCCAGACCCGCACCCCACCGTTCTGCACGTCGCTGTAGAACTCCGGCTCGATGATCAAGCGGAACTCGGCCTGCACGATCGGGTCGGAGAGGAACATCCGCGCAACGTCGAGGACGAGACCGTGCAGGATCTGGAACGGATCGAGGTCGGTCCGCGCCAGCCACCTGTCGGTGACCTGCCTGAATTTCTCGAGAGCGGCGGCCAGGACCGCGCGCCCGAGTTCCTCCTTCGATTCGAAGTGGAAGTACATCGCTCCCTTGGTCGCGTGCGACCCCTCGAGGATCGCATTGACCGACGCTGCCGCGTATCCGCGCTTACCGAACTCGACTGCCGCCGCTTCCACGATCGCAGCCCGAGTGCGGCGCGCACGCTCCTGTTGACGTGCCATTGCGCTGTTCGCCTCCGAAAGCCGTAACGCTCGCCGATGCGCTCGGCCAGCTTCCCGCCCGACAACCAGACTAGTCCGCACGTGACGTCCCGGGAAACGTCGAGGCTCCCACCTGCACATTCAGCACCGATTCGGCAAAAACACACCAGCTGGTATAATTTCGGCAGGCTCGGGTGCGCTGCAGGGGGTGCGCGCCCGAGCCGCCAACTTCCGCGGGGATGTTCGGGACATACCACTCCGAGACCGGTCGCCGGCCGTGGCCGTCAGAGCCATCCGCGACGTCTGAAACCGAACCACAGCCCGGCGGCGAGTCCCACGAGCATCACCGCGCTGAGCCAGAAGCCCCACGACTCGCCGTAGCCGGGGAACGGAATGTTCTGCCCGAAGTAGCCGGTCACCCCGGTGGGGATCGCGATGATCGCGGCCCACGCGGTGAGCTTCTTCATGATTTCGTTGAGCGAATTGCCCTGCATCGCCAGGCTCGTCGACAGGATGGACTCGATCGTGTCGCGCAGGCCGTCGATCCGCTCGGTCGCCCGCAGCGCATGGTCGTAGACGTCCTGGTAGTAGGGCACGATGTCCGCGTACAGCGCGTGCGCGCCGGGCCGCAGCAGGGCGCTGAGCGCCTCGTTCATCGGCAACACCACGCGAGACAACCTCACCACGTCCTTGCGGAGCGAGAAGCTGCGCAGCTGGATGTCCCGGGTGGGCCCGGTGCCCTCGAGTAGCTCGTCCTCGAGGTCCTGGATCCGGTCGTCGAGGTCGTCGAGCACCTCGAAGTAGCCGTCGACCAGCTGGTCGAGCAGCGAATGGACGAGAAAGCCGACGCCCCGCTCGGTCAGGCCACCGATGTCGTCCCACTGCGCCAGAAGCGGCTCGAGCGGGAAGCCGTCGTCGCTGCGGATCGTGATGAGAGCCCGGTCGAGAATGAAGGCCGCCACTCGGGTGGACGCGAGCGTGCCGTCCGCCGGATCGAGGTGGACGGCACGGGCGTGCAGCAGACTGTGGTCGCGGTACCGCACCAGGCGCGGGCGCTGACTCCCCGACACCGCGTTCTCGACCGCCAGCGGGTGCAGCTCGAGCTCACCGCCGACGAGCGGCGCCAGCGCGGTCAGGTCCGACAGCGTCGGCGCCAGCAGATCCACCCACACGAGGGCGTCCGGGTCGGCGCCACGGTCGGCGAGTTCCCGCAGCGGCAGATCGGACGCGACCAGCACACCTCGACGGTAGAGCCGACTCCGGTGCCGACAGTTCACGCGCACGTCCGGGACCGGCGCCGCGGCGCGGTCGTCTTGCTGCTGGGTCGTGTCACTCACGCCTCCGATCATGGCCGACGGCGACCGCGCCGACACGGTGCGCCACGTCGTCCGGGCCAACACGCGCGGAACGTACTCCCGTGCAGCGGCTTTCGAACTCCCTCGTGGTGCAGCGCCCGCCCGGAAGTTCCGACCCGGTTCATCGACCGGCCACCCGGCGGCATCCTGTCGTTGCGGTTGCCGACCTACCGTCCACGCGTCGTCACCCATCAACGGAGGTACCGCACAGTGACCACCTCACCGCTCGATCGCCGCACGTTCCTCGGCCGCACGGCGCTGGCCGGGATCGGCCTGACGCTCGCAGGCAGCGTCGGCACGCTGTTCCGTCCGGCCTCGGCAGGCGCCGCGCCCGGCGCCGCGATCGGGTACGGCCCGCTCGTCCCCGATCCGAACGGAATCCTCGCCCTGCCCGAGGGGTTCTCGTACACCGTCGTCTCACGCTCCGGCGAGACGCTGCTCGACGGCGGCAGCCCCTTCCCGAGCGATCCCGACGCGAACGGTGTGTTCGCAAACGGCAACGGCACCACCATCGTCACCAACCACGAGGTCGGCAGCAACGAGCCCTACGGCGTCCCGACCGTCGAGGGCCTCACCTACGACCCGGGTGCCCGAGGCGGAACCACCACCACCACGCTCGACCCCAGCGGTGCGCGCCGGAGCCAGTACGTCAGCGTGGCCGGCACGGTGAACAACTGCGCGGGCGGCATCACTCCCTGGGGCACGTGGCTCACGTGCGAGGAGACCGAGGCGCGCGCCGGATCGAACGGCTTCACGCTCGCCCACGGCTACGTCTTCGAGGTCGACCCCGCCGGGCCGGAGGCCAACGTCGGTAAGAGTCCGATCCCGCTGAAGTTCCTCGGCCGGTACGCGCACGAGGCGGTCGTCGTCGACCCGTCGACCAGCGCGGTGTACCTCACCGAGGACGCCGGGAGCCCCAACGGCCTGTTCTACCGGTGGACTCCGCCGCAGGGCTTCGTCGGCGGCCCGGGCGCGTTCCACGCGCTCGCGCAGTCGCCGGGCGGGGACACCGCCGGCACGCTGCAGGCGATGAAGTGCTTCCAGGGCGGCACGCACGTGCCCGACCTGGCGCAGGCCACCGCACCGGGCGTCCGGTACACCGTGGAATGGGTCGACGTCCCGGACCGCGACGCGAAGACCACGTCGGTGCGCAAGCAGTTCACCGGCGACCAGGTCACCCGCAGCCGCAAGCTCGAGGGCCAGTGGTGGGGCGACGGCGGTGCCTACTTCGTCGCGAGCTTCGCCCGCACCAGCGACGGCAGCGTCGCCGAGCACGACGGGCAGGTGTGGTTCTACGACCCCGCCACCCAGACGGTGGAACTGAAGACCCTCTTCGGTGTGAACCCGGACCCGTCCGTCGACACCGGCAACTACGACGGTCCCGACAACATCACCGTCTCGCCGCACGGCGGCCTGATCCTCGCCGAGGACGGCGACGGCATCAGCCACCTGATCGGCGTGACCGAGAACGGCGAACCGTTCTCCGTCGCCCGGAACGAATTGAACGACAGCGAGTTCTGCGGCCCGGCCTTCAGCCACGACGGACGCACGCTCTACGCCAACATCCAGACCCCCGGCATCACCGTCGCGATCCGCGGTCCCTGGCGCCGGTCGACGGGCTCGTCCGCCGGCTCCTCCGGATTCTCCTTCGGCTCGGCAGATCTGCCGTTCGGCTCGTAACCGATCCATACGAGAAAACCCCGCCCGGCCCGAATGGGCCCGGCGGGGTTTTTGCACGAGTGCCCCCGGTAGGACTCGAACCCGCTCGACGCCGCAGGCCATGGACATGGACATGGACATGGACCAGCGACGAACTGCGGATCCAACACGAGTCAGTCCGAGTCCTCGGCTCGTTTCGAACTGGAGTGTGGGCAAAATGTGGGCCCGCGCAGCGGCCCACTCGGGAGGTGGGACTGGAATTCACCCGGTTGACAGTCGCCGTAAACGGCCCGATCGTGGCGAACCCCCGCCGAGATGGCCGAGAACTTCACGGTGGAGTCCGACGGGAAGGCACGCTCGGCGGGTGGCACGCCGATGTGAGGGCCTGATCCGGCTGACGGGAGAAGCGTCGCACCGTACAGGGCCCGCCGCGACGCCCGACCTTTAGGCTTGTTCAGTGAAGAGCAGACAACACCAAGCGTCCTCTCGCGTCGCGGGGAGACGCGGGCTTTCCTACCTGGCTTTCGGCGCCATCGTGGTCGTGTACCTGGCGATCATCCAGTTCGGAAGCCGCGCGATCGCTGGTTGGGCCGACGAGAGCGACGTACTGACCACCCGGGGCGTGGTCTTCACGATGGTGGTCCCCCTTGGAATTGCACTGCTCTTCACCTATGGCGTCGTCTTGGCCCTCGGGTGGTGGCGTCCGGTACTCGAGGACGATCGTCCGGTCGGCCGCTGGGTATGGGTCGTACCCGGAATCCTGCTCGTCGCAGTCCTTCTGGGTACCGACTACAGCGCCCTGGCGGACAAAGGTTGGCTGTTCGTGATCACCTTGCTCATCGCAACTCAGTTGGTGGGCTGGGGCGAAGAGGGCATGTTCCGCGGAATTGGTGTGACGACGCTCCGGAACCACGGTCTCCACGAGGGGCAGGTCGCTTTATGGTCCAGCCTGATCTTCGGGGCGGTCCATCTCACCAATGCCCTCGGGCGGGGCGCTTCTGCGATCCCCCAGGCGATCATCGTCTCCCTGGCAGGCTACTTCTTCTACCTCACGCGCCGGGTCTCGCGTGGCAACGTCCTCAACTCCGTACTACACGGCCTGTTCGACTTTGCCCTGCTCAGCGGTACCGCCGTACTATTGGACCCGCACAACTACTTGGGGGTGGTCGCGCCGATTCTCGTCTATCCGGTACTGGCGCTTGTGCTGCTCGTACGGCGACACAAAATCGAACCGTCGCATCGCGGAGAAGGCATGATCGCAGCCTTGGAGTAGTAACCGTGACCATCCGGCCGGGCACGCGCGAACGCAGCGGAGCACGTGCAGATCTGCACTTCGCCAACCGTGTGGAGACCGACAAGCTCGACGGCACCTGCGTTGCTCCGCGCAAGGTCTCGCTGGGCCAGTCGAGTGCGGCGATCTCCCTCGACATCTACGCCGACCTGTTCGATGACGATTTCCGAGGGTGTCGCACGCCGTATGGAGGAGAGAACGGGCGGAAACAGGAAAGCGGCCCGCTCCGAAGTCCGGAACGGGCCGCTGACCGACGGCGGAAGCCGCTGTGCACGAGTGCCCCCAGTAGGGCTCGAACCTACGACCTGCGGATTAAAAGTCCGTAGCTCTACCAACTGAGCTATAGGGGCGTGCGGCAGCAGTCTAGTGGGATCGCTGCGGTCGTGGAACCTCGACCCCGACAACCGCGGTCGCGGACGAGAAGTGGGAGGCGAGAAGCGTCCGGCGGTCGGCGCACCGGGTGGGGCGGGGTGTGTTGCCCGTGCCGGTGCGCCGACGACCGCCCTCCCCCGAGGGTCCGACGAAGGCCCGTGGACGAGGGCGACCTCGGGTGCCTTCGCCGGAAGTTCTCGACGGGCGCCCCGCCTCCAGACAGACGGGGCGTCCAGCGGAACCGTCGACAGCACCCGAGGCCGACGGCCGGCCCCCGCGCGGGGGGCGATTCCAGATCACCACACCCCGGCGGCGGACGAAAGGGCGCCGGACGAGATCGGGAGCAACGACCCACGAAGTCGGACCGAAGGTCCCGGCCACGGCCCGGGTTTCGGCCCGGGTTTCGGCCCGGATTTCGGCTCAGCGTCGAACGCGCTCGAGTGCGGCGTCCAGGCGGGAGTCGTACGCGGACGCGAGGTCCCGCAGTGCGGTGGGACCGTCACCCCGGTAGGCCGGCCCGTGCATCAGGCCCAGCACCCGGGGCTCGAGATCCGCGAGGGCCCGCAGCGTCGCGCCGAGGGTGGGCGTCAGGGCCGTCGCGTTGCCGTTGTCCTCGGCCGCCAGCGCCGGCCCGACGATGTCGTGCTCGGTCTGGGCAGGTGGCCGTCCGAAGGCCGTGAAGAAGTCCCCGCACAGCAGAGTCGAGGTGGTCTCCTCGAACAGGAGCCCGGCGTCCCACCCGTGCGGCGCGTGCGGCGTCTCGATGCGGCGCACCCGCCGCGCACCGAGGTCGAGGACCTCGCCGTCGTCGAGCGGCCGGGGTGGCCGGTCGGCCAGGTATCCGATCTGCACGAAACAGCCCATCGCCCCGTGCGCCACCTGGGCGTGCGGGGCGGCGGCGAGCCAGTGATTCATCGATCCGCTCTCGTCGGCCTCGACATGGCCGAAGGTGATCCACCGCAACGCGTCCGGGGGCAGCAGTCGGGCGACGGCGGCGGAGACGGAGGGAAAGAGCATCGGCATCCCGGTGTGGAAGAGCAGCGGTTCCTCGTCCCGAACGAGGAACTGGTTCATCGGAAGGTCGGCCTCCTCGACGAACGTCGAGAGTCGAAAGATGTCGGGCGCGATCTCGGTGACGTCCGTATCCATGTCCTGGCCTCACATCTCGGGTGCGGGTGACTCCCCCGGCGACTGCGGGTCACGCTGATGGAGACCGTTGCGCAACTGCTCGAGCTCAGTGCCCCGCTTGCGGTAGCGCGTCTCGAAGAACACCGCGGCCGCGAACAGCAGCACACCGATGATCGCTCCCCACAGCGAGGCGCCGCGGAATCCGGGGGCGTCGACGTCGAGGGTGCGCTCCCCCGCGTGCGCGGCGCTGCTGTTGCCGAGAACGACGGTGAGGGTCAGCAGATTGGGAATGGCGACCACCACGCCCAACACGAGCAGCGATATCACCCAGACCCGGGCGTGCTTGCGCCGACGGGAGCGCCACGCGAAAAAGAAGAGCAGCAGCGGAACCGCGGTACACACCACCCCGTACAGCAGGCCCCACGTGATACCGCGCGAGAAGCTGCCGGACGACAGCGATCCCACCCGCTGCGACCACCATCGGGGCAGGAACGCCGCCAGGATGAAGTACGCCACGATCAGCGCCACCAGGATCGCGGCCGCCCAGATCGCCTTCTTCGCCCAGGGTGGCAGCCCGGTCGAAGCCGGGGCTGCGGTGGAAGCGTCGCTCACGGTCACCCTCCCGTCGTCGGCGCCGCGTCCTCGGCGAGAACGGCACGCGCCAGGGTCTTCGGTGCGACCAGCGTGTACGACGTGCGTACCCACTCGCGCAGTTGGTGCCACCACTCGTCGTCGCCGTCCGGCACGGTGAGCGCGACCCAGCCGTGCCGGCCGAGCCCGTACGCGGCCGGTCGTGCGGCCGGATCGGTGGCCACCACGGCGGCCGCCTCGTCCTTGGTCAACTTGACGGTGAGACCGGTGGCTTCGGGGTCGGCGAACACGAAGTTCTTGCCGCGCACCCGGAAGGTGGGATGCCCGCCCCACTCTTCGATGTCGACGCGCTGAGTCTCGGGCAGTTCGTCGACGATCTGCTGCAGCCGGCTCATGTTCGCGACCATGGCGCGATTGTGTGCCCCGGTGGAGCGCGCCGCAAGCTTTTCGGCGAGACGATGTCGTCACGACATATGCGGATCGTCGTGGTGGCCGCCGAGTTCGGGATCCTGTCCGCGGGAGTTGCGCTGCCGAGCGCGGCCGGCCTCGGCCCCTGGGCCCGGTGTGGGTCTGCGCCGGGGTCGGCGTCCACTTCCTACCGTCGGCCCGCCTCTTCGACGACCTGGGACTCGTCCCACTGGGTGCCGCGGTGACGACCGTGGCGGCCGCTGCGCCGCTCCTCGGACTGGTCACCGACGTCGCGCCCGGCACCGTGACGGGGGTGGGTGCCGGCATCTTCCTGGCCGTGGCGGCCCTCGCGGTCCTCGCCCGGCCCCGCAACCGGATCGCGCCGTCACGCCTGCCGGAACATTGCTGACGCCGCCACCACGGCGACCGCCAGCAGCCCTCCGACGAAGCCGACGGTCGCGGACCACCCGCCGTGCGCATAGGCGATCCCGGCCACCGCACCGGCGATGCTCGAACCGAGGTAGTACGCGAACAGATACAGCGACGACGCCTCCGCCCGGTGCTCGGTCGCGAGCCGGCCCACCCAGCCGCTGGCCACCGAGTGCGCCGCGAAGAAGCCGCCGGTGAACACGAGCATGCCGAGCAGGAGGACGGGCAGCAGCGGCACCAGCGTGACCGCGAGGCCCGCCACCATCGCGACGACGGAACCGAGCAGGACCGGCGCCCGGCCGAGCCGATCGGCGGCCGCTCCGGCGGCAGCCGACGTGTACGTCCCGGCGAGATACATGAGGAAGACCGCGCCGACGAGCGCCTCGGGGAGCGAGAACGGGGCGTCCAGCAGATGGAAACCGAGGAAGTTGTAGGCCGAGACGAACCCGCCCATCAACAGGAATCCCAGCAGGAAGAGGACGGCGAGCGCAGGGTTGCGCAGGTGGCCGGCGAGGTTCGTGACGACGACGCGCGGATGCACGCGTTGCGGCCGGAACTTGCGCGAGGGCGGAAGGGTGCGGGTCATCACCACGGCGAGGACCAGCGCGAGCACCGACGCCGCCTCCATCGCCCACCGCCACGACGCCACGTCGAGCACGGCCGACGGGACGAGACGGCCGACGAGGCCGCCGATCGTCGTGCCCGCGACGTACCTGCCCATCGCGGACCCGAGGTCACGCGCGTGGATCTCCTCGGCCAGGTAGGCCATCGCCACCGCGGGAATCCCCGCGAGCGCGACGCCCTGCACGGCCCGGCCGGCCAGCAACACGCCTATGTTCGGGCTCAGGGGCAGCAGGAGCCCGACGACGCTCGACACGGCGGCCGAGATCACCATGACGCGGGTACGACCGAACCGCTCCGACAGCACGCTCGCGGGAACGATCGCCAGCGCCACCAGACCGGTCGTCACCGACACGGCGAGCGCCGCCGTCGCGGGCGCCACCCCGAACCCGTCGGTCAGCGCCGGCAACAGCGCCTGCGCCGAATACATCGACACGAAGGTGGTGAGCCCGGCCGCGAACAGGGCCAGCGTGACGGCCCGGTACTCGCGTGTGCCCCGGGTAGGGCGATCGTCGATCTCGGTCCCGGCAGGTGTTCGTCTCATGCCTCTCTCCTCCGGAAGTCCATTGTCGTCACCTCCCGCTTGCAAAGGAAATGCATCTATCAACAGTTGTTGATGCATCCTGTGCATAAGCTGGAGGGGTGGAACCGACCGAACTGACCGGAGGGCTGCGCTGGTTCATCGCGCTCGCGGAGACCGAACAGGTCACCGCGGCGTCCGACATGCTGCGCATCTCCCAGCCGACGCTCTCGCGTCGACTGGCCCGGCTCGAGCGCGACCTCGGCGGGGAACTGTTCGATCGGCACGGGCGACGACTCGAGCTCAACGACCGTGGGCGAGTACTGCTCGAACACGCCCGGCGCGCGGCGGCCGAGCTCGCAGCCGCGCGGCGCGAGATCGCCGCATTCGACAGTCCCGACCGCGGCACCGTGCGCCTGGGCTTCCTCCACTCGTTCGGGACGTGGCTGGTGCCGCAGGTTCTGCGCGCCTATCGCGAACACCGCCCCCGGGTGTCGTTCACGCTGTACCAGGACGCCGCGCAGGCGCTCGTCGATCGCATCGTGGACGGTCGCGACGACCTGGCGTTCGTCTCCCCCCGCCCGCGCACCTCGCTGGTCCGTTGGACGCCGATCACCCACCAGCGGCTCGCGCTGGCCGTACCCGTCGGCCATCCGCTCGCCGGGCAGCGGACGCTCGATCTGGCGGCAGCGTCGGGCGAGCCGTTCATCGGGATGCACGAGGACTACGGGATGCGGCGGATATTCGACGAACTGTGCGCGGAGGCCGGCTTCGTCCCCGACGTCGTCTTCGAGTCGAGCGAACTGGCGACGATCGGCGGCCTCGTGTCCGCGGCGCTGGGCGTCGCGGTGATGCCGTGGCAGGAACAGCGGGCGTGGCCCGAGGGCGTCGTACTGGTGCCGTTGCGCAGCGCCGGCCGCGACATCGGGCTGGTCTGGTCCGGCGGCCGCACGCTGCCGCCCGCCGCGGCACGCTTCCTCGAGTTCGCGGCGGGTTCGCGGCACACGAAAGGGACCGAAACGCCCTCGCGCGAGGTCACCGACGTGTAACGTCCGACACATCGGGGTGGGGGCACATCACGACGGACGCATCACGAAACTCCTGCTGAGCAGGCGCGCAGCCGTGCCCACGCCCGGTCGTCGCCTCCCCGGGCCCGCCACAACCTACGGTAGCGTAGGTTAGCGGCACGCCCCGACGAGCACGCCAACGTCTTTCAGCGTCACCGACTTTCATTGGAGGCAGGTAACCGATGTCGCGGGATCTCACTCAGCTCGAGCTGCTGCAGGAGTTGCAGCCTGTTGCCGAAGAGAACGTCAACCGGCATCTCTCGATGGCCAAGGACTGGCATCCACACGATTACGTGCCGTGGGACGAGGGCCGGAACTTCGCCGCGATGGGTGGCGACGACTGGGATCCCGAGCAGTCCCGTCTCGACGACGTCGCGAAGGCCGCGATGATCACCAACCTGCTCACCGAGGACAACCTGCCCTCGTACCACCGGGAGATCGCCGAGAACTTCTCCCAGGACGGTGCGTGGGGTACGTGGGTGGGACGCTGGACCGCCGAGGAGAACCGCCACGGCATCGTGATGCGGGACTACCTGGTGGTCACTCGCGGCGTCGATCCCGTCGAACTCGAGAACGCGCGCATGGTCCACATGACCAACGGGTACACCGCGCCCGGCGGACCGCATTCCGGGCTGCTCACCTCGGTCGCGTACGTCACCTTCCAGGAGCTCGCGACCCGCGTCTCGCACCGCAACACGGGGCGCGCGTGCCACGACCCGATCGCGGACCGGATGCTCCAGCGCATCGCCGCGGACGAGAACCTGCACATGATCTTCTATCGGAACATCTGCGGCGCGGCGATGGACCTGGCGCCGGACCAGACACTGCGCGCGGTCACCGATGTGATCAAGAAGTTCGAGATGCCGGGCGCGGGCATGCCGAACTTCCGGCGCAACGGCGTACTCATGGCCAAGCACGGGATCTACGATCTGCGCCAGCATCTCGAGGAGGTCGTGATGCCGGTGCTGCGTAAGTGGAAGGTGTTCGACCGCACCGACTTCGGCGCGGAGGGTGAGAACATCCGCGAGGAGCTGGCCGCCTTCGTCGACGACCTCGACAAGCAGGCCACGAGGTTCGAGGAGATGCGCGACCGGAGCCTGGCGCGCGAGGCCGCGCGGGCCGAGAAGGCCTCCTGACAGGTCACGACCCGTCCCGAGACGGTTATTCTGTGCCCGGTGCCGGATTCGGTACCGGGCACAGTCTTTCTCCGAAGTATTTTCCCGAGGTCTTCATGTCATCCCTTCGCATCGGTTCGCTCGAACTGGGCAGTCCCGTCGTGCTCGCCCCCATGGCGGGCATCACGAACGTCGCGTTCCGCACGCTGTGCCGCGAACTCGAGCTCGAACGTGCCGGCAGCACCGCCGGCCTGTACGTGTGCGAGATGGTGACGGCGCGGGCGCTCGTCGAGCGGCACCCGGTGACGATGCACATGACGACGTTCGGCCCCACCGAGACGCCGCGCTCGCTGCAGCTGTACACGGTGGACCCCGAGATCACGTACGACGCGGCGAAGATGATCGTGGACGAGAATCTCGCAGACCACATCGACATGAACTTCGGCTGCCCGGTGCCCAAGGTCACCCGGAAGGGTGGCGGCTCGGCGCTGCCGTACAAGCGTCGGCTGTTCGGTCAGATCGTCGCCGCCGCCGTGAAGGCCACCGAGGGCACGGACATCCCCGTCACCGTCAAGATGCGCATCGGCATCGACGCCGAGCACCACACGCACCTCGACGCCGGCCGGATCGCCGCCGCCGAGGGGGCCGCGGCCGTCGCGCTGCACGGCCGTACCGCCGCGCAGCGGTATTCGGGCACGGCGGACTGGTCCGAGATCGCCCGCCTCAAGGAGCACGTCACCGACGTGCCGGTGCTCGGCAACGGCGACATCTTCGCCGCCGAGGACGCGGCCAGGATGATGTCGGAGACCGGCTGTGACGGCGTCGTCGTCGGACGCGGTTGTCTGGGCCGACCGTGGCTGTTCGCCGAGCTCAGCGCCGCCCTGAACGGTAAGGAGATGCCGACGCCGCCGAACCTCGGCGAGGTCACGCAGATCATGCGCCGGCACGGCACACTGCTGGCGGACCACCACGGCGAGGACCGCGGAATGCGCGAGATGCGCAAGCACATCGCGTGGTACCTGCGTGGCTTCCCGGCGGGCTCGGACCTGCGCAACGGGTTGGCCCGGGTGTCGTCGCTGGCGGAGCTCGAGGACCTGCTGGGGCAGCTCGATCCCACGGTCCCGTTCCCCAAGGATGCCGAGGGACCGCGCGGACGCCAGGGCTCGCCCGGCACCGTCGCCCTGCCCGACGGCTGGCTCGACGACCCCGAGGACACGCTCGTCCCCGCCGGCGCCGACATCATGCATTCGGGCGGATAGGCCCGGGCGGCGGTGTTCGACGCCTAGACTCCGGAGCAGCTGAAGTTCCCCGAGAGTCCTCCCGGAGGGAGACGTCGTGGCCACCTCACCGCTCGACGCCGACGCCTGGCCCGCGCTGCGGGTCGCGGAGTGGGAGGACACCCGCGACACCCTGCACATGTGGACGCAGATCGTCGGCAAGGTCCGCCTCGCGCACGCGCCGCTGGTGAACCACTGGTGGCAGGTGCCCCTCTACGTGAGCGCCCGGGGACTGACCACGTCGGCGATCCCGTACCGCACCCGCGTGTTCGACATCGAATTCGATTTCTGCGCGCACCGGCTCGCCATCCGCGACAGCAACGGCGCCCACCGCGAGTTCCCGCTCGAACCGATGCCGGTCGCCGAATTCCACGCCCGCGTGATGCAGACACTCGACGAGCTCGGCATCGAGACACACATCCGCCCCTCGCCCAACGAGGTGGCCACCGCGATCCCCTTCGCCGAGGACACCGTCCACGCCTCGTACGACCCGTCCGCGGTGAACCGGTTCTGGCGACAGCTGATCCAGGCCGACCGGGGCCTGCACCGGTTCCGGTCCCACTTCCTCGGCAAGGTCAGCCCCGTCCACTTCTTCTGGGGGTCGTTCGACCTGGCCTGCACCCGGTTCTCGGGGCGGACCGCGCCGCGGCACCCGGGCGGCGCACCGCACTGCGGCGACTGGGTGATGGTGGAGGGTTACTCGCACGAGCTGTCGAGCTGCGGGTTCTGGCCCGGTGGCGGCGACGAGGGCGCGTTCTACGCGTACGCCTACCCCGAACCGGACGGATTCCGGGACCACCCGGTGCAGCCGCCCGCAGCGTTCTACAGCGGTGACCTCCGGCAGTTCCTGCTGCCCTACGAGGCCGTGCGCACCGCGGACGATCCCGACGCGACCCTGCAACGGTTCCTGCAGACCACGTACGAGGCGGCCGCCGACCACGCCGACTGGGACCGGTCGGCACTCGAGTGCGATCCGCAGCGGTGGCCCGGCACACCCTGACCCGGCCAGGTAACGGTCCTCACCTGCTGCGACGATTCACGCCCTCTGCGCATTGACGGCCTGCACATCATCGATCAGTATCATTGCGACGTCGTCGAGGGACGGTATCTATTTGGAGGCGGAGAGGTCAGGGCGAGTAGGTGGGTGACGAGCAGAATCCCGGTCAGCCCGCACCGGAAGGCCGCGCCCCGTGGGAACGCCCGCTGGCCGATCGCCGCTACCGCGAGGAGCAGGCCCGCCGACACGCGCGCCGCGCGCTCGACAACGACCCCAGCGAGCAGCTGTCCGTCGCCGAACTGATGGCGAAGATGGGCCGCCCGGTGCCGCCCGAGGTGGCCGCGGCGCGCGACGAACCCGAGCCTGTCCCCGAGACCGAGACCGAGCCCGAGACCGAGCCCGCGCCGCCGGCCGCGACCCGCCGGCGCGAACAGGTCTCCGACCACCCGCCGGCCGACGGCCCGGACGCGGCCACCGAGATCATCCCGGTGGTCACCGACGACCGCGGAGCGGAACCGGACGTGCTCGCCGGCCCGGAATCCGCCGCCGGACCCGCCGAACCCGCCGGCCCGGGCTGGGTCGAGCAGGCCGTCACCTCCGTGGGCCCGCAGGCCGTCGGCGCCCCCAAGCAGAGCCGGCTGGCGGCGAACCGGAACCGCAAGCGTCGCAAACTACTGATCGTGGGCCGCTCCGCAGTGGCATTCGTGGCGGTACTGGCGCTCGTGGCCACCGGCATCGTGTGGGGCTATCTGCGCTCGACCGAGGGCCGCTTCTCGCAGATCGCCGCGCTCGACACCGACTCGGCCGACATCGTCGACCCCGGCGGGCAGACCGGCGACGAGACCTACCTGATCGTCGGCACCGACACGCGCGCCGGTGCGGCCGGCGCGGTCGGCGCCGGAACCGTCGAGGATGCCGAGGGCGCGCGGTCCGACACCGTGATGCTCGTCCACGTCCCGGCCGACCGCAGCCGGGTCGTCGCCGTCTCGTTCCCGCGGGACCTCGACGTCGAACGCCCCGAGTGCGAGGGCTGGGACAACGACACCGGCACTTACACCGGCGAGACGTACCCCGCCGCCGACGGCGACAAACTCAACGGCACGTACGCCCTGGGCGGGCCGAAGTGCCTGGTCAAGGTCATCCAGAAGATGTCCGGCCTCAAGATCCGCCATTTCGTCGGCATGGACTTCGCCGGCTTCGAGAGCATGGTCACCGAGGTGGGCGGGGTCAAGGTCTGCCTTCCGCAACCCCTGATCGACGGCGAGCTCGGTACGGTCCTGCCCAACGCGGGCACGCAGACACTCGACGGCAGGAAGGCGCTCGACTACGTGCGCGCCCGCCACGTCGAGGCCGAGGGCAACGGCGACTACGGCCGCATCAAGCGCCAACAGCTGTTCCTGTCCGCGCTGCTGCGGGAGGCCATGTCGAGCCGGGTGCTGTTCGACCCGGGCAAACTGAACGGCTTCATCAACGCGTTCACCCGCGCGACGTTCGTCGAGAACATCGACACCAGATCGCTGCTCACGCTGGGCCAGTCCCTGCGCAACGTCGATGCCGGTGCCGTCACGTTCATCACCGTCCCCACCGCGGGCACCAACGACTGGGGCAACGAGATCCCCCGCCTCGACGACATCAAGGACATCTTCCAGGCCATCATCGACGACGAGCCGCTGCCCGGCGAGAAGCGCGACGAGAAGAAGGACACGTCGACGACGCCCGCCCCCGCGCCCGAGCCGACCCAGCTCGCGCTCGCCCCCAACGAGGTGAGTCTGCAGGTGTCGAACGGTTCCGGCGTCTCCGGCCTCGCCGCCACCACCGCGGACCGGCTCGCCGCCTACGGCTTCCAGATCTACAGCGTCGGCAACTACAGCGGTACCAGCAGCCGGACACTGGTCCGGTTCTCGCCGGGCAGCGAGGCGGACGCCGCGACGGTGGCGTCGTCGATCCCGGGTGCCGTGCTCGAGGAGACGTCCGGTCTGGGCAACATCGTCGAGGTGGTGCTCGGCAGCGAGTTCGACCGCACGCTGACCGCGCCCGCGGAGGCGGGCAGTCCCGTCGACGCGGGACCCGCCCTGGGTGGCAACCCCGAGGACGTCGAACTGCCCGCGGACCTGGCCGTGACCAACGCAACCGACAATCCCTGCCTCTGACGCGCCGACTGGACACGCCATTCATCCGGCGTTCACCTCGGTGTGGTGACTTGGTTTCCCGCACACCGTAGGCTGTGACCTCATGCGCGTCGCTTACAACGAACAGATGACCGAGCTCGCGGACCTTCTCGGCGAGATGGCGGGCCTCGCCGGGGCCGCGATGGAGAAGGCCACCCAGTCGCTGCTCCACGCCGATCTCGGGTTGGCCGAGCAGGTCATAGGCGAGCACGAGAAGATCGCCGAGCTCAGCGTCATCGCCGAGGAGCGTGCCTTCGCGCTGCTGGCTTTGCAGGCCCCGGTCGCGGGTGACCTGCGTTCGGTGGTCAGCGGTATCCAGATCGTCTCGGACATCGACCGGATGGGTGCACTCGCCCTGCACGTCGCCAAGATCACGCGGCGCCGCCACCCCAATCACGTTCTCCCCGAAGAGGTCAACGGTTACTTCGCGGAGATGGGCCGCATCGCGGTGTCGCTCGGCGCCGGAGCGAAGGAAGTCCTCGAGACCCGCGATCCCGAGCGCGCCGCCAAGCTCCGCGAGGAAGACGACGCGATGGACGACCTGCATCGCCACCTCTTCAGCGTCCTCATGGACCGCGAGTGGGACCACGGCGTCGCCGCAGCCGTCGACGTGACACTGCTGGGCCGCTTCTACGAGCGATTCGCCGACCACACCGTCGAGGTGGCGCGGCGGGTCATCTTCCTCGTCACCGGCAAGATGCCCGAGGATCCGCGAAGCGACGCCGACGATCTGGCGTCGTACCCCGAACTGTAGAGACGCACCGCCGCGACGCCCGCCGGGAAAACCGGCGGGCGTCGTCGTGTCCGGGGCAGAGCGGGCATGATCGGGGGGTGCTCGATCATCGGACGGCTCGGACCACCGCGGGAGTCTTCGCGACGGTGTGCGCGCTGTTGGCTGCCGTGGGGCTGGTGGCCTCCGTCGTCTCGGTCACCAACCGCTTCCTGATCCTGCTGGCGGGACAGCTGCCGATGCTGCTCGTCGTCGCGCTCGTGGGCGCGGCCGTCGCCGCCTTCGCCCGGCAGTGGATCCCGCAGGCTGTGTGCCTGGTCGTGTGCGCGCTGGGCGCCGCTCTGATCAGCCCGTTGTACATCCGCGGCGCCGACGGCGTCTCCCCCGGCGACGCCACCGGCCCGGTCGTGCGCGTGATCCAGGCCAACACCAAGGTGGGACACGCCGATCCGGCCGATCTGGTGCGGACTGTCCGCGATCGGGACGTCGACGTCCTCACCGTCCAGGAACTCACCGACGAGTCGATCGACGGCTTGCAGGAGGCCGGCCTGGATGCCGTGCTGCCGTACCGGTTCGTCATCTCCTACGGCCCGGGCGGCGAGGGCGGCGGCATCTACAGTCGGTTCCCGCTGTCGAACACCCGCGTCCTCGACGGCCACCTGTCGGCCAATCTCGTCGCGGACCTGGACGTGGGGATGTCGGAGCCGGTGGCTCTGCTCGCCGTCCATCCCGCGCCGGCCTACCTGTTCCCGGCCGCCACCTGGGAGTCGGAACTCCGCAGTATCCACTCCGAGATGTCCTCGGTCGCGCTGCGCCGCAACGTGATCGTGAGCGGCGACTTCAACGCCGGGTACACCCAGCGCCAGTATCGGGATCTGCTCACCGACGGCTATGCCGATGCCGCGGATCAGGTGGGCGCCGGGCTGGTGCCGACGATGCCGGCCGGCCGAATCCTGCCCGCGGTCACCGGCATCGACCGCGTCGTCACGAAGGGGGCGGTGGTCACGGATCTGGACCGGATCGACATCACCGGCTCCGACCACCACGGCCTGGTGGCCGACGTCCGCCTGCGCGCCGACGACGACTCCTGATCGCGCCGAATCCGCTCTGCGTCACCACATGCGGGCGGCCGGCACACGAGGCGCCGGACAACGGTTCCGCGACGCGCGCACGGCCCGGTCCGTTGACACACCGACTGTCGCGGTGCCATCGTGTGACCATTCCCCGGCGCCGGGGAGATCGCGAGAGTTTCCAACCCGTCAGCCGTTCGCTCTTTCGAACATTCGATGACGAGGCGTGCCCTCACGCGTTCCCGGCGCTCGCCGAGAGCCCCTGAGATCGTCCTCGCAGACCTCCTCTCGGAGAAGGGAATCCGCAACATGAAGACCAAGGGTGCAATCCTGTGGGGACTGAACGAGCCGTGGTCCGTCGAGGAGATCGATCTCGGTGATCCGCGCGAGGGCGAGGTGCAGGTCGAACTGGCGGCGTCGGGGCTGTGCCATTCGGACCACCACCTCGTCACCGGCGACATCGCGTTGCCGGCCTTCCCCGCCCTGGGTGGCCACGAGGGTGCCGGCGTGATCAGCAAGGTGGGGCCGGGCGTGAAGGGACTGGCCGAGGGCGACCACGTGGTGCTCTCGTTCATCCCCGCCTGCGGCCAGTGCGCGCAGTGCTCCACCGGCCACCAGAACCTGTGCGACCTCGGCATGTATCTGCTCACCGGGCAGGCGATCTCCGACGGCACCCACCGCGTGCACGCGCGCGGCCGGGACGTCCTGCCGATGTGCCTGCTCGGCACCTTCGCGCCCTACGTGACGGTGCACCAGTACTCGGTGGTGAAGATCGAGCCGTACATCTCGCTGGAGGCGGCGGCCCTCGTCGGTTGCGGCGTGACCACCGGCTGGGGTTCGGCCACCAACATCGCCGAGGTGCGTCCGGGCGAGAGCGTGGTCGTCGTCGGAGTCGGCGGCATCGGCATCAACGCGGTGCAGGCCGCCGCGGCGTCCGGGGCCGAACGGGTCATCGCGATCGACCCGGTCGAGTTCCACCGCGACGAGGCGAAGAAGTTCGGCGCCACCCACACCTTCGCCTCCATGCAGGAGGCCCTCGAGCCGGTCATGGAACTCACCTGGGGGCGCATGGCCGACAAGGTCATGCTGGCCATGGGCGTCGTACACGGCGACGACATCGAGCCGGCGATGACGCTGACCGCCAAAGGCGGCAGGTGCGTCGTCATCGGGCTGGCCTCGGTGACCGACATGGAGACCCGGCTGAGCCTGTTCCAGCTGTCGATGCTGCAGAAGCAGCTGCTCGGCACGATCTTCGGCGGTGCCAACCCCCGCAAGGACATCCCGTCGCTGCTGTCGATGTACCACTCCGGGCGGCTCAACCTCGACGACCTCATCACGAAGACGTACCGCCTCGAGGAGATCAACGACGGTTACCAGGACATGCTCGAGGGCCGGAACATCCGCGGGTTGATCCGCTACACCGACGCCGACCGGAACTGAACCGGCTACGCGAACCCGAAGGGCGAACGCGACGAGGCCCGGTGCGCAGGCGCGTACCGGGCCTCGTGACGTCGCGGAAACCGATCAGCCGAAGCGGCCCGAGATGTAGTCCTCGGTGGCCTTCTGCGTGGGGTTGGAGAAGATCTTCTCGGTGTCGTCGATCTCGATGAGCCGACCCGGCTTACCGGTGGCCTCGAGGTTGAAGAACGCCGTCTGATCACTCACGCGTGCGGCCTGCTGCATGTTGTGCGTGACGATGACGATCGTGAAGTCCTGCTTGAGTTCGGTGATCAGGTCCTCGATCGCGAGCGTGGAGATCGGGTCGAGGGCCGAGCACGGCTCGTCCATGAGCAGCACGTCGGGCGAGACCGCGATGGCCCGGGCGATGCACAACCGCTGCTGCTGACCGCCGGACAGGCCGCCGCCCGGCTTGTCCAGACGATCCTTGACCTCGTTCCAGAGGTTCGCCCCGCGCAGCGACTGCTCGGCGATCTCATCGAGCTTCTTCCTGTCGCGCATCCCCTGCAGCTTCAGGCCCGCCACCACGTTGTCGCGGATGGACATCGTCGGGAACGGGTTGGGCCGCTGGAAGACCATGCCGATGGTCTTGCGGACGCCGACCGGATCCACCGACGACCCGTAGATGTCCTCACCGTCGAGCAGCACGGAACCCTCGACGCGGGCACCGGGAGTCACCTCGTGCATGCGGTTGAGTGACCGCAGCACTGTCGACTTACCGCAGCCGGACGGCCCGATGAAGGCGGTGACGCTGCGCGGGGGCACCGACAGCCCGACATCGGCGACGGCGTGGAACTTGCCGTAGTAGATGTTGACGTCCTTGAGATCCAGACGCTTGGCCATTCATCGGCTCCCTACTGGTGCGAGCGACAGCTCGAGTATGTGCTTACGGGGTTCGGGGTGGGCGTTGATTGCGCCGCTCGACGCGCGTTCGGTGCTCACTTGTTGCGCACCGAGGTGAAGTGCCCGATCGTCTTCGCGATGATGTTGAGGACCGCGATCAGCAGGATCAGCGTCAGTGCCGCACCCCAGATCCGGTTGGAGCCGGCGTCGGTCGGGTTGTTCATCTCCGCGACCATCACACCCGGCAGGGTGCCCATCTCGCCACCGAAGAGATTGAAGTTGATGAACGGCGCGTATCCCACCAGGATCAGCAGCGGCGCGGTCTCGCCGAGCACGCGGGCCAGCGCCAGCATGACGCCGGTGATGATGCCCGGCAAGGCGGTGGGGACGACGATACGGGCGATGGTCTTCCACTTGGGCACACCGAGCGCGTACGACGCCTCACGCAGATCGTCGGGCACGATCCGCAGCATCTCCTCGGTGCTGCGCACCACCACCGGCACCATCAGCAGCACCAGCGCGAGCGACACCGCCAACGCGGACTTGGGGAAGCCGAACGTCGCGATCCACAGCGCGTAGATGAACAGCGCCGCGACGATCGACGGGACACCGGAGAGGATGTCGACCATGAACGTGGTGAGCTTGCCGAGCCGCGACCGACCGGCGTACTCGACCAGGTAGACGGCAACGAACAGGCCGAGCGGGACCGCCAGGACCGCACACACCAGCCCCTGCATGAGCGTGCCCACGAGTGCGTGGTAGATGCCACCGCCGTCCGCCGACGCCGACAGTCCACTCAGCGAGTGCGTGAACCACGTCTGCGACATCAGGGCGGGCAGGCCCTTCACGATCACCGTCCACAGCACCCACACCAGCGGTACGAGCGCGACGAGGACGGAGAGCGTGACCAGCACCGTGGCGGTGAGGTCGGTGAAACGGCGGCGGAACCCGACGCCCTGGAACGCGGGCGCCTTGATCGGCTTGTCGAGGACGCTGGTCATCGGTCAGTCCCGCTTTCCGGCGATCGCGGCGCGAGCGGCCGCGTTGACCACGAAGGTGAGCACGAACAGGACCAGGCCGGCGGCGATGTACGCGCCCGCCTGGATGTTGTTGTTGAACTCGGCGTAACCGAGCGCGATCTTCGACGCGATGGTCGAACCGGAATCGTTCAGCCCGAGCCACGAGGCCGGCGCCGACGTGGTCCGAAGGATCATGTACAGGGCCATCGTCTCGCCCAGCGCGCGGCCCAGACCGAGCATCGAACCGCTGATGTACCCGGACTTGCCGAACGGAATGACCGTGGTGCGCACCACTTCCCAGCGGGTCGCGCCCAGCGCGAGCGCCGCCTCGATGTGCGCCTTGGGCGTCTGCGCGAACACCTCGCGGGTCACCGCGGTGATGACCGGCAGGATCATCACGGCCAGCACGATGCCGGCGGTGAAGACGGTGCCGCCGCCGCGGATCGAGCCGGTGCCGTCCGCGAAGAACGGGATCCAGCCGAAGTGCTCGTTGAGCCACATCGCCACCGGTGCGGCCGCGGGCGCGAACACCAGCAGGCCCCACAGCCCGTAGACGATCGACGGCACCGCGGCCAGCAGGTCGATCACGTACGCCAGGGGACGCGCCAACTTCTTGGGCGCGTACTCGGTGAGGAAGATCGCGATACCCAGGGCGACCGGCATCGCGAGCAGGAGCGCGAACACCGACACCTTGACGGTGGTGACGAACAGGTCCAGCACACCGAAGGCCATCGCGTCGATGTCGACGGTGTCCCACACGCGGCTGGTGAGGAAGTTGGCCTCGTTGCGCTGCAACGCAGGGACCGCTCGCCAGATCAGGAAGATACCGACGGCGGCGACGAGGAGGGTGATGAAGACCGCGGACCCGGATGCGAGCGATCCGAAGATCCGGTCCGCGGGACGAGTGACCGTCTTGCTCTTCGTTGCCTGTGGGGAAGTGATCGGGGCCTCCGGATTGCCGTTCGGACCGCCCACCCCGGCCCCGCCGTCCGCGGGGCCGGAGGCGCGTGGTGTCGACCTTGTGCTCGCGTCAGTCATCTGCGCTCACATTCTCTGTCTGAATATAGATGGGCGGTCCGAAGGCGGATGCTTCCGATCAGCCGATGGCGGCGATCGACTCGTTGATCTTGGCGCGGAACGACTCCGGCAGCGGCACGTAGCCCTGCTCGGCCAGGGTCTGCTGCCCCTCGTTCGCGGCGCTGGTCAGGAACGACTTCACGGCGGCGGCGGTGCCGGCGTCGTAGC
Organism: Rhodococcus sp. SGAir0479; assembly: GCF_005484805.1. NCBI lineage: Bacteria > Bacillati > Actinomycetota > Actinomycetes > Mycobacteriales > Nocardiaceae > Rhodococcus > Rhodococcus sp. SGAir0479. The sequence goes on along the minus strand of NZ_CP039432.1, from coordinate 97,419 downwards.
CCTTCGAGCACACGATCTCGTAGGTCGCCAGCACCAGCGGGTAGGAGCCGGCCTCGGTGGTGCCGTAGATCGACTTCAGGTCGAGTGTCAGGTCGCCGGTCCCCGAGCCCTTGAACGACGCGTTCGCAATGGCCTTCGACGCCGTCTCCTGCGACAGCTTCACCGGGCCGGACCCGGTGTCGATCTGCGCGGCCGGCAACTTCTGCTGGTCCGCGAACGACTTCTCGACGTAGGTGATCGAGCCCGGAGCGGAGGCGACGGCCTGCGCGACACCGGCCGAGCCCTTGGCGCCCTCACCGACTCCACCCTTGAAGTCCGAGCCGGCGCCCTGCGTCCAGGCACCGTTCGACGACGCCTCGAGGTACTGCTGGAAGTTGTCGCTGGTGCCGGAGGAGTCCGAGCGCACGATCGGGTTAATCTTGTCGTCGGGCAGGTCCTTGCCCGGGTTGAGTGCGGCGATGGCCGGGTCGTTCCACTCGGTGATGCCGCCGTTGAAGATCTTGGCGGTGGTCGCGCCGTCGAGCACGAGGTCGTCGACGCCGTCGAGGTTGTAGGCGAGCGCGACCGGACCGAACACGAGCGGCAGGTTCCACGCGTCGTTGCCCTGGCAGCGCTGCTTGGCCTGCTCGGCCTGCTCGCCCTTGATCGCCGAGTCGGAACCGGCGAAGTCGATCATCTTCGCGATGAACTGCGTGCGGCCGTCACCGGAGCCGCTCGGGTTGTACGCGACGTTGACGCTCTTGCCCTTCTGCTGGCAGGCGGCGATGTAGGTGGAGGTGAACTCGTCCATGGCGTTCTTCTGTGCGGACGAACCGGCACCGGACAGCTTGTCGTTCCCGTCGCACAGCGCGGTCGAGGCCGACGTGTCGACGGTGGACGACGCGGCGTTGTTGTCGCTGCCGCACGCCGTCAACGACATGGCCGTGACGGCACCGACGGCAACCACTCCGAGCAGTGCGCCGTTTCGCTTGAGGTTCACCCTGGGTCCTCCGCTGTTCTAGCGTCTCGCCCGTGGTCGGGCGCATGGGACGCGGCCAGTACAGGCCGCACCGGGCGGCTCCGTGCCACCCACGCCAGAAAGTTAGGGGCGCTCGGTAGCCAACTGGACCCGGTTCGGTGAACGGAAGATGAACTCCGGCGGGAAATCTGCCGAGGTGTGCGTCACACCCGGCGTACGGCACCGATCAGGAGCCGGCGGCGTACGCGACATCCACGTGGAACCGCTCGAAGCCGAGCCGCTCGTACGTGTGCAGCGCGGCCACGTTGTCGCCCTCGACGTACAGCAGCACGGTGCCCAATCCGCGGTCGCGCAGATGGTGCAGCCCGGCCAGTGTCAGCACGCGCCCCAGCCCTCGCCCCTGCGCCTCGGGGTCGATGCCCACGACGTACACCTCACCGAGGGCGGGGTTGCCGTTCTCGGGGGCGTGCACCTTGGTCCAGTGGAATCCGAGCAGGCGGCCCGGATCCGCGTCGGAGGCCTGCGACGGGAACGCCAGGAACAGTCCCTCGGGATCGAACCACGGCTCCGCGCGGCGCTCGTCGATCTCGTGCTGCGTCCACGTGCCCTGCTCGGGGTGCCAGGCGAACGCCGCGGCGTTGACGCGCAGCAGTTCGGCGTCGTCCGCGGGTCCGCGGTAGGTCCGCAGCGTGACGCCGTCGGGCACCACGACGTCGGGCAACGCCGGGCCGGTGAGCGGGCGGCGCAGCTGCAGCAGTTCCCGGGCGGCGGTGAGGCCCAGGCGGCGGGCCACCGCGACGGCCGCGGGCAGGTTGCCGTGTGCCCACACCCGCGTGTCCGGGCCGCCGGCGCGCAACGCCTCGGCGACCAGGCTGCCACCGATGCCGGTTCCGCGGTGGGCCGGATCGACGACGGCCTCGGCCATCGCCGGGTGATCCCCGTGCCCCGGCACGAGCTGGGCGTAGCCGACGACCGTGTCGCCCACGGTGGAGACCAGGTGGCGGGCGCCGGCGCCCGTGAGCGCGTGCAGCGTCTGCTCGGAGACCGGCGCGGTGCCGTCCTCGACCGCGGCCCGGTCGATCATCGCGCGCACCTCCTCGGCCGGCGGTGAATCGATCCAGTCCAGCTGCCGCGTGTCCATCTAGTGCGCCGATCCGTTGGTAGGGGTCAGATCCGGGTCGTCGGAATCCGCGTCGTCGGGTTCCGCCGCCGCACCGGCCGAGCGGCCGGATGCGCGGGCCGGGCGCACCGCCTTGTAGCCGACGTTGCGGACCGTCCCGATCAGCGACTCGTATTCCGAGCCGAGTTTGGCGCGCAGCCGCCGCACGTGGACGTCGACCGTGCGGGTGCCACCGAAGAAGTCGTAACCCCACACCTCCTGCAGCAGCTGCGCGCGGGTGAACACCCGTCCGGCGTGCTGCGCGAGGTACTTCAGCAGCTCGAATTCCTTGTAAGTCAGATCGAGGGGACGACCCCGCAGTCGTGCGGTGTACGTCCCCTCGTCGATCACCAGCTCGCCGAGCGTGATCTTTCCGGCCGTCTCCGGACTGGCCGCGCCTCCGTTGCGGCCGACCAGCAACCGCAGCCGCGCGTCCAACTCGGCCGGACCGGTGGTCGGAAGCAGGATGTCGTCGAGCCCCCAGTCGGAATTGACGGCCACCAGCCCACCCTCGGTGAGTACCGCGACCACGGGCACCGCGGAACCCGTGCTGCCCAGCAACCGGCACAGTCCGCGGGCGGCGGCCAGATCGGTGCGGGCATCGACGAGCGCGACGTCCGCAGCGCCGGCCTCGAGCAGGGACGACACCTCCGTCGGGGAGGGCCGCACGGTATGCGACAACAGCGCCAGGGAAGGCAGCACCGTCTCCGGATTGGGGTCGGAGGTCAGAAGCAGTAGCTCCACTCAACCTCCCTCTCTTGCGCCGCGAATGCCGGCGAGAGCCGACACCGAGTGGACCGACGTTCTATTTCGCGCCCAGATTAGCGCGAGTTCGCACCCTACCCTCGCACCGGTACCCAGCGGGGCCGGTAAGAATGGTGTGGTGCGGAAACTGATCATCGGACTGGTGTGCCTCGTCGGACTCGCCGTCGTCGTCGACTTCGGCGCTGCCGCGTACTCCGAGTATCGGGTCTCGCGCACGCTCCGCGAAGGAGGCGGCCTTCCCGCCGATCCCGAGGTGACCATCCACGGCTTCCCGTTCCTCACCCAGGCCTGGAACGGCAAGTACGACGACGTCGAGGTCCGGGCCAACCAGGTGCCCAAGGAGATGCTCGGCGAGGTCACGATCGAGGCGACGCTCAACGGGGTGTCGGTGCCCGCGTCCGCGATCCTCGACGGCTCGGTGTCCGAGGTCCCGGTCGACCACCTCGAGGGGCGAATGATGATCGACGCCACCGACCTGGGGAAGTTCCTGGGCATCCCGGACCTGCAGGTTTCCGCACCGCCGGCGGACAAGTCCGACGGCACCGGCGGCTCGGGCGGCTCCGGTGCCCCGACCACCGGCGGCATCGTGTTCACCGGCACGGTGCCCGTGGGACCGTTGCAGAAATCGGTGAGTGTGCAGGCCGACCTGGTGCTGCGGGGCGAACAACTGGTCATCGTCGCCACCGACTTCTACTACGGGCCGGAGGGCCAGAGCGACTTCTCCGTCCCCGCCCCGCTGCGCCAGGGGGTGCTGGAGCTGTTCACCAAGACCATCGACCCGCAGGCGCTGCCGTTCGGCATCATGCCCACCGACGTCTACGCGGAGGGTTCGCACATCGTCATCGAGGGCTCCGGCGACAACGTCGTGGTCGACCTCGACGAGCTGCAGGCGACGCTGTGACCGCACTGGTGATCCTCGTCGTCGCGGTCCTCGTGACGCTGGCCGTCGGGCTCGCGCTGCGCAGCCGGGAGGGCCGCGTCCGCGAGAGTGCGCCGACCGCCGAGGGCACCGACGCCGGTGGTGAACGACTGGCGCACCTCGCGGACGCCGGGGTGACCGCGACCGGACGACCGATCGTGCTGCACTTCTCGGCCGACTGGTGCGGCCCGTGCGCGGCGGTGCGTCGGGTGATCGGACAGGTCCTGGAGAAGCTCGACGCCGCTGCCGCCGACGCGCCGGCCGCCACCGAGGTGGAGCTCGACATCGACCGACACCCCACCCTCGCAAGGACACTCGGTGTCCTGTCGCTACCGACGACGTTCATTCTCGACGGCGCTCTGGTGGAACGATTCCGCATCTCCGGGGTGCCGTCGGCAGCGGAGCTGGAGTCCGCGCTCGCCCCGCTCGTCGCGGGCGGGCGTTCCAATTCCTGAAAAATTGGGTACGCTGCACCACGTGTACGCCAACCACGAGCTGATGCTCACCCGACGCCGCGCAGTCGATCTGTGCCGCCTCGGTGGTTGTTGCTGTCCCTGCTGTTGATCACGTAGACGGTCGATTCTTCTCACCCGTACGCAGCGTTCCCCTCGCTGACCGGCGCCGTCCGTGATCGGTGGAATCGAAAACTCCACCCACGCGTCTGCTCGTCAGCACTCGGAAACCCGCAGGAGCACATCCCGATGTCCGCACCCTCACCTCAGGCCCAGCAGGTCGACGTCCGCGGCCCACGCTTCGCCGCCTGGATCACCACCGCCGTCCTCGTCGTCGTCCTGCTCGTCTCCACGTTCTCGACCGTCGCGGCGGGGCTGCTGCTGGCCGCGCAGGCCGTCGTCTTCGCGATCGGCGCCGCCGCCGGACCCCGACGCAGCCCCTACGGGCGAGTGTTCGCGCGGCTCGTCGCGCCGCGCCTGGGCCCGACGGTCGAACGCGAGCCCGTCGCACCATTGCGGTTCGCGCAACTGGTCGGGCTGGTGTTCGCTGTCGTCGGCACCGTCGCGTTCCTGGCCGGCGCAGGCCTGATCGGTGGGATCGCAACCGGTTTCGCGTTGTTCGCCGCGCTGCTCAACGCCGCTTTCGGAATCTGCCTCGGCTGCCAGCTCTATCCCCTCGTCGCCCGAATGCGCGGCGCCGGGGCACCGCACCCGGCCTGATCGCCGACCGCTCCCCTTCCGCACGAGTCTCACACTCGCGCAATCTCGTCACGAATTCCTCACTCGCTGTATCGAACTCGAAAGGACCATCCATGGCCCGCTCCGACGTCCTGGTCTCCGCAGACTGGGCCGAGCAGAACCTCGACGCCCCCAAGACCGTCTTCATCGAGGTCGACGAGGACACCGCCGCGTACGACGGCGGCCACATCGAGGGCGCGATCAAGCTCGACTGGCGCAAGGACCTGCAGGACGGCGTCCGCCGCGACTTCCTGAACCAGGAGCAGTTCTCGAAGTTGCTGTCCGCCAAGGGTGTCGCCAACGACGACACCGTGGTCCTGTACGGAGGCAACAACAACTGGTTCGCCGCCTACGCGTACTGGTACTTCAAGCTGTACGGCCACCAGGACGTCAAGCTCATCGACGGCGGCCGCAAGAAGTGGGAGCTCGACGGGCGTCCGCTGTCGAAGGAGACCGTCACCCGCCCGGCCACCGAGTACAAGGCCGCCGCGCCCGACACCTCGATCCGCGCCTTCCGTGACGACGTCATCGCCGCCATCGGTTCGGCGAACCTGGTCGACGTCCGCTCCCCCGACGAGTACTCGGGCAAGATCCTCGCTCCGGCGCACCTGCCGCAGGAGCAGGCGCAGCAGCGCGGCCACGTCCCGGGCGCCGTCAACATCCCGTGGAGCACCACCGCGAACGAGGACGGCACCTTCAAGTCGGACGAGGCTCTCGCGAAGCTGTACGCGGACAAGGGCTTCGACGACTCCAAGGAGACCATCGCCTACTGCCGCATCGGCGAGCGGTCGAGCCACACGTGGTTCGTACTGCAGGAGATCCTCGGCAAGCAGAACGTGAAGAACTACGACGGCAGCTGGGTCGAGTACGGCTCGCTGGTCGGCGCACCTATCGAGTTGGGAGCATAAGGAAATGTGCGGAGCACCTGTTCAGACCCAGACCCTGCCCGCGGGCGTGAACGTCGAGAAGGAGACCGTCATCACCGGCCGCGTCCTGGCCGCTGACGGCCAGCCGGTCGGCGGCGCGTTCGTCCGCCTCCTCGACGACACCGACGAGTTCACGGCCGAGGTCGTCGCCTCGGCGACCGGCGACTTCCGCTTCTTCGCCGCGCCGGGCACGTGGAAGGTCCGGGCCCTGTCGAGCACCGGCAACGGCGACGTGACGGTCAACCCGGACAGCGCCGGCGTGTACGCCGTCGACGTGACGGTCGCGAAGTAGGTTCGCCGCCGGACCGACGACACACCGAGGGCGCCACTCCTACCCGGGGTGGCGCCCTCGTCGCATCAGAAGGTGTGCGGCGCCGCGGGATCCGCGCCGCGCGCCCGCTCCGCGGCGGCCACCTCCCCGATCCAGTCGGCCACCCGTTCGCTGTCCCAGCGCCACGGATCGTTCGCGTCGAATTCCCAGTAGAGAACATGCTGCAACGGCCCCAGCACGAGGTACGGCTTCAGGACCAGGTCCACGATGCCGCGATTGTCGTCGACGAAACCGGCGCCCTCCGCGGCCAGCTTGGCCCGCACGACGTCGGCACCCGCGCCGAGAGCCCACTCGCGCACGGCCGCAACACGTTCGGGCGTCGCGTCGCGGGCCGCTGCGTCGTCGCGGTACGTCTGGTCGGCGACGGTGCGCAGGACGTCGAGCAGCGATTCGTCCGACGTGAACCAGTCCTCGCGGGTGACGATGTGGGCGATGGCGCGCGCCGACATCTGCGAGGCGACGCGACCGAAGTCGGCGAACGTTTGCACCGGGTTCGCGATCGTGAACCGCATCTGCCCCAGCACCCCGAGTGCCAGTTCCAGCAGCGCGATGTCCGGTGGCGCGTCGCACGAGATGTCCATCGGCCGGCACGCGTAGAGGATTCTGCCCTCCAGCGCCCCGTAGTCGGCCGGCTCGGACGACATGAACCCGCCCCCGGCAGGCCCCGGCTCGCCGAGCGACGGGGTGCCGGCCGGCCGGTAGGGATCGCCGACCAGGGCGACCCCGGCGACGTCGGCGGCGGTGACGGCCGCGGTCTCGGCGCGACGGCCGATGTCGCGGGCGACCCGCTCGGTGATCTCCGCGCCCACGCTGTAGCCGAGCAGGACGAACCGGGTGGCGTCGCCGCACTGCGCCTTCTTCTCGTCCAGGATCCGGTTCAGCGAGGCCACGCCGGTCGCCACCGAGTCCTGGTACGTCGGCACGTCCGCGAACACTCCCAGCCCGAACGTCGCCGGGTACGGCACGTACGTCCAGCCGACCTCGCCCGGTTGCTCGCGGCTGACCTCACCGAACGGGACGGTGACCCGGCCCAGCCAGTTGGCCCACGGCACCCGGTCCTTGTCGTCGAACGGGTCCCGGTCGGCCGTCGAATCCCCCGCACCCGACGCCGCCACCACGAGGATGTCGGGACAGCCGGCCCCGTGGTTGTTCGGATCCACGATCGGCGCGCGCTCCGTGGAACCGGCATCCGCCGATCCCGCCGCACCCTCCGCCGCCGCGACGCCGCCGCCGGCCCACGACGTCACCGCCGTGACCAGCGCGACCGCGGACGCGACCACCCGACGCCCCATCGACCCCTCCGACCGTTCGTACCTTCGCAGGCGTGGCTGACCCGTTCCCGTTCGCGATCCGGGAGCACCGTACTCCCGCAAAACGGGCGCGGAGGGGGATTCGAGTGGAACAGTTCACACGCTTCGACGCCCGTCCGATTTCGAGCGCTGCGGGGGCGCGGTCTAAGATGAGCCCGTGGTCATCTTCTTCGAGGTTCTCCTGGTCCTTGCCGCCATCCTGATCACCTGGTTCTCGCTGTATGTCGTGTACCGGCTGGTCACCGACAAGCCGTGAATCAGGATCCGGACGCGGGCTCGAACGCGCAGCCTGACGACACCGAGTCGCACGTTGCCCGCGGCAGCGGCGACCGGGCGGTTGCAGGCGCGGTAGAGCGCGCGAAGGAAACGGCGGGACGCAACATTCCGACCCTGCCCGATCTCCCGCTGCCCGAGGACACCGCGAATCTGCGGCTCGGGCCGGATCTGCATCCCGGCATGCTCGCCCTCCTGCCCCTCGTCGGCGTCTGGCGCGGCGAGGGCGAGGGACGCGATCCGGAGACCGGCGACTACGCGTTCGGCCAGCAGATCGTGGTGTCCCACGACGGCGGCAACTACCTCACGTGGGAGGCCCGTTCGTGGCGCCTCGACGACGAGGGCGGGTACGTCGGCCCCGATCATCGCGAGAGCGGGTATTGGCGCGTCGCCGGTGACGGTATCCCCGGCAGCACCAACGAAGAGGTCGTCGAACTCCTGCTCACGCACTCGTCGGGTGTCGTCGAACTGTTCTACGGCCAGGCGCTCACGCAGTCGTCGTGGGAGCTCGCCACCGACGTGGTGATCCGCAGCCAGTCCGGCGAACTGATCGGTGGAGCCAAGCGGCTCTACGGCATCGTCGAGGACGGCGACCTGGCGTACGTCGAGGAACGCATCGTCGCCGACGGCCCGCTCGAGCCCCGGTTCTCGGCGCGTCTGCAGCGCTACATCGGCTGAGCGACCAGCGCGCCGCACCGGCCGAGTGCCAGTCCACTCGTAGTTCCCTGAAACTCGTCGCCCCCTGAAACAGCAGCGACCCCCGGCCCGCCCACGAGACGGAGCCGGGGCTTCGTCTTCGTGGATTCCGGTCTGGACGGGACCGGAAGGGCCGGGGGTCGGGTAGCTGCCTTGGATTCGCCAGCCGCGTTGCGGTCAGTGAACCCGTGCAACGTGGCTAGCTGACAGCCACCTCACGCGTCCGTATGTCATACAACTTCAGACCACCTCCTTCCTCGTGTACCGACGAAGGTACGCCCGTTCCGCGGGGCTCGGCAACGGATTTTTCGGTGAGGTGCTTCACGTCGCGAACGGACGGGCAGCCGAACGGGAACTCACGGCACGCCGACGCCTCCGAAGCGTGCCGTGAGTTCCCGTCGGAACCGGTCAGCTGCCGTTCGACAGCACGTTGCCGATGATGTCGGCGATGAAGCCCGCGGGGTCGTTGAGGATCGCCGAGCCGGCGGATCCGCCGGCGATCGGGCCCGAGGACCCGAGCCCTGCGCCGTCGAGGCTGCCGCTGACCGTTTCTCCGGCGTTCTTGCCGCGAACCGTCACACACACGCCGATAGGGTTCCACTTCTGCTCTCCCCACAGATCCGGAGTCATCGAGGCGCCGCTGTCCAGGACAGCTCCCACCTGCGCGTCTTCCGGAACGGTGTAGGTCGTCTCGTAGGTGACGGTGTTTCCGGCGTTGATCAGCCAACCGCCGCCCTGGTAGGAGGCCTTCCCGACGTTCGTGTCCACGGAAGCCGTGACGGGTTTGCCGTTGAGCTTCGCGGATACGAGCGTGAAGCCGGCCGGGTAGAAGTCCGCCACCGATCGCAGCAGGGGCGGTACGCCCTTCGCCCGGGACACGGTGGTCTTGTAGGTCACCGTGCCGCCGGGGGCCACGGTCCCGTCACCGACGACCACCTTGGTCAGCTGGATGCCGACGATCTGGGCGTCGCCGTACTGGACCTTCGTCGCAGAGGTTCCGCACTCGGCTGCGGAAGCAACCCCTGCACCCGCTCCGACACCGAAGACGGTGCCGCCGGCGACGACGGCCGCGGCCGCGACGGAGGCCGCGAGGCGGCGGCTGACAGCTCGAGACATGGACAAGCTCCTTCAATCCTGGGGACGGCGAGGTAGAACCTGTTGCAATGCGGGCGCCCGAAAGGACCCGATGTTCACCCAACGGGTGAACCGAATCACATGATAGGCACACTTTCGGACGCTCGTCCAAGATTTCGAGCACGAGGTCAGGGTCGGTTTATCGCGGACACGTCGGCACGGGGCGGCGACACGCGACCGGACCAGGATGTTAACGAGAACGTGTTCCAGCGATGAATCGGCGTCGGATACCCGACACGCGGGAGGTCAGGCGCGCGCGGACCCGGCGCTCTCGCGCAGATGCGGAACCGGGAGTCCGTCGGCGGCGCCCACGGTGACGACTCGATCCGCGGGCGCATCGGCCGGCAGCTGGTGCGTGACGAGTACGACGGTCCGGTCGGCGTCGACGAGCCCGGCGGCCCGGTCGAGCAGCGCGCGCAGGATCGCGGCCCCGTCGGCGGCGTCCAGGTGCTCGGTCGGCTCGTCGAGCAGCAGCACCCGGGCCGGTGAGACGAGCGCCCGCGCGAGCAGCAGCCGTCGGCGCTGTCCGCCCGAGACGGCCCGCGCCCCGCCGCCCAGCGTCGTGTGCACGCCGCGCGGCAGTTGCGCCACCCACTCCCCCAGGCCGACGGCGCCCAACGCGTCGAGCGCCGCCTCCTCGGTGAGATCACCGCGGGCCACACGCAGGTTCTCGAGGACCGACGTGTCGAACACGTGGGCGTCCTCGGCGAAGAACCCGATCTGTCGACGGAGGTCGTCGGACCGGTACCGGTCGAGCGGCACCCCGTCGGACGTGACGGCACCGCTCACCGGCGGCAACAGCCCGGCGACGGTCATCAGCAACGTCGTCTTCCCGGCGCCGCTGGGGCCGACGATCGCGAACCGGGCGCCCGGCGCGATGTCGAGGTCGAATGGCGCTGTCACGCGCTCGCTGCCCGGCCACCCGCAGCGCAGCTCGCGTGCCACGACATGCCCCGGGCCGGCCGGAACCTCGGTGCCGTCCGGGCGTGGGTCCCCCGCCCGGTCGACGAGCGCGAGGATCCGTCCGGCGGCGATCCGGGCGCGCGTGAGAGCGACGGCGGCCGCCGGCAGTACACCCGTGGCCTCGAAGGCGGCCAGCGGCACCAGTACGAGGATCGCCAGCGACATCGGGGTCATCGCGCCGGGGGCGCCGCCGTCCGGCCCGTACAGCGTGATGCCGATGAGCAGCGCGCCGAGGACACTCACGCCGATCGCCAGCGGTGTCGCGGCAGCCGCGAACGCGGCCGGCACCGACGCGCGGTCGGTGGCGCGGACGGCGTCGTGGTTCGCCTGCTCCGCGCCACCGAGGACGTCGTCGAGCCGACCGGCCACGCGCAGTTCGGCGGCGTGATCGAGCGCGGTCACCGCGGTCTCGCTGAAGAGCGCCGTCGCGGAGGCACTCTCCGATTCCGCCATCCGGGCAGCACGCGCCGACAACCACGGTGCGAACACCCCGGACACTGCGAGGGCCACCGCGAGGACGAGCGCACCGGCCGGGGAGATGAGCGCGAGCAGACCGACCGCGGCGACGGCCATGACCGCGGCCACGGCGATGGGGATCAGCGCCCGCACCACGACGTCGCCGAGCGCGTCGACGTCGGCGCCGGTGCGCGCCAGCAGGTCCCCGCGTCGCAGCCCCGCCGCGGCCGCCGGATCGCCGTCGGCCAGGCGCCGGTAGATCATCGTCCGGGCGGACGTGGTGCCGCGCAGCGCGGTGTCGTGCGTGGCCAGCCGCTCGAGGTACCGGAACACGCCGCGCGCGATGCCGAGGGCCCGCACCGCGACCACCGCGACCGACAGGTCGAGCACCGGTGGCATCTGCCACGCCCGGGTGATGAGCCAGGCCGACAGCGCCGCGAGCGCGAGCGCGCTGCCCAGCGTCGCCACCCCCGCGGCGACGGCCGCGAGCACGCGGCGCGGTTGCAGATCCAGCAGGCGGACGGCCTGCAGCAGTTCACGATTCACCGGGTGCCTCGATCCTGTCGGGCCTCGACCTCGACGACGTCGTCACCGGCCGCGAGCACCGTCGGCCGGTGGCCCACGACGACGACGGTCCGTCCGGCGGCGGCCAGTGCGCGCAACGACGCCAGCACCGTCCGCTCGGTGGCGTCGTCGAGGTGCGCGGTCGGCTCGTCGAGCAGCATCACCGGCCGGGGCGAGACCAGCAGTCGGGTGAGCGCGAGGCGCTGACGCTGACCGAGCGAGAGGCCCAGTCCCCCGGCCCCGACGACGGTGTCCCAACCGTGCGGCACTTCCTGCAGCACGGTGTCGAATCCGGTTGCCCGGCATGCCTGCCGGACCCGCTCGGAGCCGAGCTCTACGTCGCCGACGAGTGCGAGGTTCTCCGCGAGCGTGCCGGGGACGAGCACCGGATGTTGCGGCAGCCAGGCGATCTGCGCCCACCAGCCCGCGGCGTCGAGGCCGGCGACGTCGACACCGCCCACCCGCACGCACCCGTCGTCCGGCGTCGTGAGGCCCAGAACGGTCTGCAGTGCGGTGGACTTGCCGGATCCGTTGGGGCCCGTCAACACCGTCACCCGGCCGGGCGGACACGTCGCATCGAGCCGGTAGGGCGCCGCACCGGATCGGGACCGCACGCTCACGGCGGCGAGTTCGAGGACGGCACCGTCCGCCTCCACCACCGTCTTCCCGGGCTCCTGCCGGCGCGGCGCCTCGTCGAGGACACCGAACGCCTTGGTGGCCGCCGCGAGACCGTCCTCGGCGGCGTGGAACTGGGTTCCGACCATGCGCAGCGGCAGGTACACCTCGGGCGCGAGGATCAGCGCCACGATGCCGGCCTCGAGTCCCATGTTGCCGAACACCAACCGCAGGCCGATGCTCACGGCGATGAGCGCCACCGACAGTGTCGCGAGCATCTCGAGCACCATCGACGACAGGAACGCCACCCGCAGCGACGACATCGTCGTCTTCCGGTGTGCGTCACCGAGTTCGCGGACGCGTGCGGCCGGACCGTGCTCGCGCCCCAGCGCGCGCAGCGTCGGCAGTCCGGCGATGAGATCGAGGAGTTGTCCGGTCAGGCGGGTGAGCGCGGCGAGGGTGCGCTCCGACTTCCCCTTCGTCAGCAGTCCGATGAGGATCATGAACACCGGGATGAGCGGCAGCGTCACCACCACGATCATCGCGGCCGTCACGTCCTGGAGCAGGATCACCACGAACGTCGCGGGCGTGAGCGTCGCCGCCAGGACGAGCGCCGGCAGATAGCCGGTCAGGTACGGCGCGAGCGCGCGGACGCCGCGGGTGATCACCGTCGCGATCTCGTCGCGGCGCGGGTCGAGGGCGCGCGGCGGCATGCGCACCGCCGCCTGCAACACTTCGAGTTCCAGTTCGGAGACCACCCGGTTGGCGGCGCGGTGGGCGTACCGGGCGTGCAACCACGCCGCGACGGCCCGCACCGCCACCGCCACCGCCAGCCATGCGAGATCGGTCCGCCAGTCCGCGAGGCTCCGGCGGTCGGAGGTGATGACGCCGGCGAGGATCGTGCCGATCAGTACCGCCGATACGATCACCATCGCGACGTTCACCGCCGAGAGCACGACCGTGAGGATCAGGTACCCGCGCGCGGACGCCGAGTATTTCCACAGCCGGGGATCGACGGGCCCGCGGGCCCCCTCCGCACGCCGCCCCGCCCGTCGTCGAGACCGGGCGGGGCGGCCGGTTGCGATACTCATCCGAGCTTGGTGGGCAGGCCGATCGACGGCGGAATGTTCTTCGTCGAGATCCGCTTGCTGAACACCCAGTAGGTCCAGCCCTGGTAGACCAACACGATGGGCACGAGAACCACTGCGGCCCAGCTCATCACCTTGAGGGTGTACGGGCTCGACGACGCGTTCTCGATCGTGAGGCTGTACGCGTCACTGATGGTCGACGGCATGACGTTCGGGTACAACGACGCGAACAACAGCACGACCGACGCGACGATCGCAATCGTGGTGAACACGAACGCCCAGCCCTCCCGCTCCAACCGGGTCAGCAGCACCACCGCGATCACCGCCACTGCCGCGACCGCCACGAGCAGCCACGTCCAGCCCTTGCCGTACGCCAGCTGGGTCCACAGTGCGAAGCCACCGGCGATCGGCACCGTCGGAATCGCGAGCTTCTTCGCCAGTTCGGCGGCGTCCAGGCGCACGTCGTCGGCGGTCTTGAGCGCGACGAACACCGCGCCGTGCAACGCGAACACCAGTCCGGTGGTGATACCACCCAGCAGCGCATACGGATTGAGCAGATCGAAGAACCCGGACGTCACCTTCTTGTCGGCGTTGATCGCGACACCGCGGACGATGTTCGCGAACGCCACACCCCACAGCACGGCCGGCACCCACGAGCCGATCATGATGCCGAGGTCGGCCCGCCATCGCCACTTGTCGTCGTCGATCTTGCCGCGCCACTCGATGGCGCAGATGCGCAGGATGAGTGCGACCAAAATCAACAGCAGCGGTATGTAGAAGCCCGAGAACAGCGTCGCGTACCAGTCCGGGAAGGCCGCGAACAACGCGCCGCCGCCCACGATCAACCACACCTCGTTGCCGTCCCAGACCGGTCCGATGGTGTTGATGACGACGCGCCGCCGGACCTCGGTGTTGCCGAGCGTCGGCAGGAGCATGCCGACGCCGTAGTCGAATCCTTCGAGCACGAAGTACCCGACGAAGAGCACCGCGATGAGGATGAACCAGAATTCCTGCAAACCCATGACGGTCTCCTAGTACGCGAACGACAGTTGCTCGTCGGCGCCCGGTTCATCCGGTTCGCCCTTCTTCGGACCCTCGCCCGGCGGGTGCATGTCGTGCGGGGACGGCCCCGCGATCGCGTACCGCCGGATCAGGTAGAACCACACCACGCCGAGCGCGCCGTACAACAGCGTGAAGACGGTCAGGGAGGCGACCACCAGCGCGGTCGGGTGGTCGGAGACGCCCTGGTCGACGGAGAGCCGGATGAGATCGACACCGGTCGGGTTGGGATGCACCACCCACGGCTGACGGCCCATCTCCGTGAAGATCCAGCCGGCGCTGTTGGCGAGGAACGGTGTCGGAATCGCTATCAGCGACAACCACTTGAACCAGTTCTGGTCCGGCACCCGCCCCTTGCGGGTGACCCACAGGCCGGCCAGGGCCAGCGCGGCCGAGCCGACACCGAGGCCGATCATCGCGCGGAAGGACCAGTAGGTGACGAACAGGTTGGGACGGTAGTTACCCGGACCGAACTGCTGCTCGGCCTGCACCTGCAGATCCTTCACGCCCTGCAGGGTGACACCGGAGACCTTGCCCTCGGCGAGCCACGGCAGCACCCACGGCACCTTGATGACGTGCGTGACGCTGTCGCAGTTGTTGTGCGTGCCCACGGTGAGGACCGAGAAGTCCGGGTCGGTCTCCGTCTCGCACAACGACTCCGCGGACGCCATCTTCATGGGCTGCTGCTGGAACATCAGCTTGCCCTGGACGTCACCGGTGTAGATGACGGCGATACCGGCGATGATCGTCACGAGCATGGCCATGCGCGCGGCGGGGCGGAACATTCCGCGTGCGTCGCTCACGAGCGCCTCGGCGTCCTCGGGAGCGGCCGTCTTGGCCTTGCGCATGTTGCGGACCATCCACCAACCGGCGATGCCGGCCACGAAGGTGGCCGCGGTGAGGAAGGCACCGGCGACCGCGTGCGGGAACGCCGCCCACGCGGTGTTGTTGCCCAGCAGAGCCCAGATGCTCTCGAGTTCGGCCCGCCCGTTCTCGGGATTGAACCGGGCGCCGACGGGGTGCTGCATGAACGAGTTGGCGGCGATGATGAAGAACGCCGACGCGTTGACGCCCACCGCGGCCAGCCAGATCGTCGCCAGATGAACGAGTTTGGGCAGCCTGCCCCAACCGAAGATCCACAGACCCAGGAACGTCGACTCCAGGAAGAACGCGACGAGGCCCTCGAGGGCGAGCGGGGCGCCGAAGACGTCACCGACGAAGCGGGAGTACTCACTCCAGTTCATGCCGAACTGGAACTCCTGCACGATGCCGGTAGCGACGCCCAGCGCGAAGTTGATGAGGAAGAACTTGCCGAAGAACTTGGTGAGGCGGTACCAGTGATCCTTCTTGGTGATCACCCACATGGTCTGCATGATCGCGACCAGCGGGGCCAGACCGATCGTGAGCGGAACGAAGATGAAGTGGTAGACGGTGGTGATTCCGAACTGCCACCGGGAGACGTCCAAGACATCCATGGCTACTCCGAAAACTCGGCCCCTAGGACAGGCTTCGGGTTCGAGGCGTGGGCGTCCGCCCGATCCCTGTTCACAAAGTACTGCTGGTCGAACATCCCCGCAGTAGTTTGCTACGACGGAATGTAGTAGACCGCCCGGCGGTAATCCAGCAGCGGTCAGTCGACCCCGACCGTCTCGACGGCCGTCTCGACCATCGAGGCGACGTCCTCGGCCGCCGGCGAGGGCGGCAGCGCCAGTCCGTCGAGGGTGTGCACCCGCGCCGCCAACGTGACGCTGGAGATCAACCAAACCCCCTCCGACACAATGAGATCGGAGGGAAACAGGGGGGCGTACTCGCACTGGTAGCCCTTGGTCTCCGCGACCTCGAACAGCGCCTTCTGGGTGGTCCCGGCGAGGATGCTCTGCTCGGGCGGCGGAGTGATCAAGGTCTTACCCCGCGCGATCACCACCGTCGCCCGCGGGCCCTCGAGAACACGCCCCTCGCTGCTGGTGAAGATGACGTCGTCCGCGCCCCGCGCCTGCGCGTGCCGCAGCGCCGCCATGTTGGTCGCGTACGACAGCGTCTTCGCGCCGGCCAGCTGCCACGGCGCGGTCGCCGCCAGATCCACCGAGAAGCCCCGCGCCAGCGTGACGACCGAGACCCCGTCCCGCCTTGCGCGCAGCACGCGTTCACCGACGGGTCCGACGGTCACGAACGCCGTCGGCGGGCCGCCGGCCTCGCGCCCGCGGCTGAGCACCAGGCGCATCCAGCCCTCGCGGTCGTTGCCCCATTCACGCGCCGCCGCCTCGACCGCCCGGGTCCACAGCCCACGCCCGGGCCACGGCAGCTCCAGCGCCGACGCCGACGCCTCCAGCCGATCCAGGTGCAGCACGAGCTTGCAGGCCCGGCCGTCGCGCACCAGCAGCGTCTCGAAGACTCCGTCGCCGCGAACCACGGCGAGATCGTCCACGTGCAGCAGCGGCTCGTCGACGTCGCGCACCTGCCCGTCCAGCGTCACCAGCACCTGATCAGCCATACGTCCACCCTAGCGAGAGCCCGGTCGCCGTCCGTCCGCCCCGAACGCCGTCCCACCGCCCGTCCGGTTCGCGCTCCTAGAATGGTGCCGTGGCCGACTCCCCGCTCGTTGCACCCAGTCCACTGCTGTCCACCCCCGGCGCCGTGCCGCCACCGGAAGGTTCGCCCGACACCGGCGTCGCCTGGCACTACGGCGATCCCTTCGCCGAGCAACGCGCCGCCGTCCGCGCGGTCGCCGTCGTCGACCGCTCCGACCGGTTCGTCATCGCGCTCTCGGGCGAGGAGCGGCTGACGTGGCTGCACACCATCTCGAGCCAGCACGTCGCCGCCCTGCCCGACCGGTCGAGCGCCGAGAACCTGAGCCTGGACGTCAACGGGCGGGTGGAGCACCACTGGATCCAGACCGACATCGACGGGGTCACGTGGATCGACACCGAGGCCGCCCGCGGCCCCGCGCTCCTGAGCTTCCTGCAGAAGATGGTGTTCTGGGCCAAGGCCGAACCCCGCGACGGCAACGAGATGGCGGTGCTGAGCCTGCTGGGCCCCGACACGGCCTCACCCGCGGTGCTCGCGGCGTTGGGCGTGAGCGAGATGCCCGACGTCTACCGGGCCGTGCCGCTGGCGGGCGGCGGGTTCCTGCGCCGGATGCCGTGGCCCACCGACGAGGCCTTCGACCTCCTGGTGCCGCGCACCGACCTGGTGCGGTGGTGGGGCACGCTCACCGACGCGGGTGCGCGCCCGGCGGGGTCGTGGGCGTTCGAGGCCCTGCGCGTGGCCGCGTGGCGGCCGCGGATCGGCCTGGACACCGACGACCGCACGATTCCGCACGAGGCCGGCTGGATCGGCGGGCCCGCCGAGCACGGTGCGGTGCACCTCGACAAGGGCTGCTACCGCGGCCAGGAGACCGTCGCGCGCGTGCACAACCTCGGCAAGCCGCCCCGGCACCTGGTGATGCTGCACCTCGACGGTTCCGCGGAGGGCCGGCCCGACGTGGGCGAAGCGGTCACCGCGGACGGCCGCACCGTCGGGCGTCTGGGCACCGTCGTCGATCACTTCGAGTGGGGGCCCATCGCGCTCGCGCTGGTCAAGCGGACCGTGCCGACGGCGACGGCGCTGGTCGCCGGGCCGTGCGCGGCATCCATCGACGAGGACTCGGTCCCCGCGCAGGACGAGATCCAGGCCGGCCGGGCCGCCGTCGACCGGTTGCGCGGCCGCGGGTGACGGCCCGCGTCGAGGCGGTGTGTGTCGTGTTCGCCGAGCGCGACACGCCCAGCAGGCGGGCGCCGCGTACCGCGATCGACAAGCGTCCCGTCACCGGCCCGGTCCGCGTCGAGACCGCGGGCCTCACGGGCGACCACGTCTGCGACACCAAGTTCCACGGCGGGCGCGACAAGGCCGTCTACGCGTACTCCGCCGCGGAGGCCCGCCGCTGGGCGGACGAGCTGGGCCGGGAACTGCCTGTCGGCTGGTTCGGCGAGAACCTCCGGGTGTCCGGCGTGGCGACGACCGATGCCGTGATCGGCACCCGGTGGCGGATCGGGACCACCGAGCTCGAGGTCACCGAACCGCGGGTGCCGTGCGGGACGTTCGCGCACTGGTCCGGCGAGCCGCAGTGGGTCAAGCGCTTCACCGCGCGCGCCGACGTCGGCGCGTACCTGCGTGTGCTCGTGCCCGGACACCTGCAGGCCGGGGATCCGGTGGAGCTCCTCACGGTCCCCGCGCACGGTGTGACCGTCCGGGACGTGTTCACCGGCGCGCACCCCGGCCGGCTGCGCGCGCTGCTGGCCGGCCAGCCCGACCTCGCGCGCGACGCGCAGGCCCGGGTGCGGAAGTTCCTGAACCGACTGGAAGAGCAGGTGCCGACGTGAGCGTCGAACTGGTGGAGGTCGTCCGATCCGGGTTCCGGGAGTGCGTGCACCGCGGCTCCCTGGTCGTGCTGGCCCCGGACGGGACGACGGCGGTCGAGCTCGGCGAGGTCCACACCCCCATCTACCCCCGCTCGACCAACAAGCCGATGCAGGCGGTGGCCCTCCTGCGCAGCGGCTTCGTGCCCGAGTCCGCCGAGGAGCTGGCCATCGCGTCGGCCTCGCACGAGGGCGAACCCGCGCATGTCGCGCTCGTCGAGCGACTGCTCGCCCGATCCGGATTCGACGAGACCCGGTTGCAGTGCCCGCCGGACCTGCCCGCGAACGAGCATGCACGGGCCGCGGTCGTCGCCGCGGGCGCCCCGCCGCGGACCGTGTACATGAACTGCTCGGGCAAGCACGCCGCGATGCTGGCCGCGTGCGCCGCCAACGACTGGAAGCCGGACTCGTACCTCGACCCCACTCACCCGCTGCAGCGGGCGGTGGTCGACACGGTCACCGAGATCAGCGGTGAACCCGAGACCGAACTCGGCATCGACGGGTGCGGGCTGCCGATCATCCCGGTCTCGCTCACCAACCTCGCCCGCGGTTTCTCCCGGCTCGTCACCGCCGCCCCCGGGAGCCCCGAACGGGCCGTCGCCGACGCGATCCGGGCGCACCCGTACGTGATCTCCGGTTCCGGGCGCGACGACGCACGGCTGATGCCGGCCGTGCCGGGACTGCTGTGCAAGGCCGGCGCCGACGGCGTCCACGCCGGCGCGCTCCCCGACGGCACCGCGTTCGCGTTCAAGATCGACGACGGCCACGAACGGGCACGGCTGCCGCTGGCCGCTGCGGTCCTGCACCGGCTCGGGGTGAGCTGGTCGGAGGACCACGCCGAGTTGGCGTCGCAGCCGGTACTCGGCGGCGGGGCCCGGGTGGGCACCGTACGCGCCGTTCCCGGTGTGTTCTAGCCTGCAGAAAACGGGCATCCGACCAGTTCACGGGTGCTGTGAGACATAACAGACAGCGCCGAGGGTGGGACCTGGAGGCGGAAGCGAGTTTTCCACGCTAGAGTGTTGGGCAGGAAAACATTCAACACTCAACGCGGGGCCGCCAAATTCCCCAGGCCGCCCCGCGAAAGCGCGAGGGGGTCAGCCATGGGCCGCGGCCGGGCTAAGGCAAAGCAGACCAAGGTTGCACGGGAGCTCAAATACAGCTCTCCGTCCACGGATTTCGACAGCTTGCAACGAGAGCTCTCGGGCAACTCGTCGCGAAACGGCGTCCTCGCGGATCAGCGCGCCGACCCAGACAGTCGCTCCCGCTGGGAGGAAGACGACTACGAAGACTGGCGTCGCTGAGCGTCGAACAGATACGTCTGAAATAACGCGATCGAGGGGGAGCCGTAACGGGCTCCCCCTCATTCGTGGCATTCGGGTTCGACTCCGCGGCAGCCGACTTCGTCGCGGTCGACTCGGCGACGTGACCTGATTCGACTCCGCACGACTCCACGCAGAAGCGCACGTCCCCGGATCCTTTCCAGGTTCCGGGGACGTGCGCTGCGTGTGGGCGCTGCGGGCGCCGGGGGTGTCAGAAGCGCGGGTGGTCACCCAGCAGGACGGCGCGGGCGGCGTCCACGTCGGACGCCTTCTTGATGCTGCCGAGCGTCCAGCAGTCGATGTGGCGGGCCGTGAGGACCGCCAGCGCACGGTCGACGTCCTCGGGTGCGACGATCGCGACCATGCCGACGCCCATGTTGAAGGTCTGCTCCATCTCGGCGCGCTCGACGCGACCACGCTGCGCGATCATCGTGAACACCGGCGCCGGGCTCCACGTGCCGCGGTCCAGCTCGGCGACGAGACCCTTGGGCATCACGCGGGCGAGGTTGTTGGCCAGGCCGCCACCGGTGACGTGGCAGAAGGTGCGCACGTCGGTCTCGGCAGCGAGTGCCAGGCAGTCCTTGGCGTAGATCTTGGTGGGCTCGAGGAGCTCCTCGCCGAGGGTGCGGCCGAACTCGTCGACGTGACCGGTCAGCGACATGCGGTCGATCTCCAGGAGCACCTTGCGGGCCAGCGAGTAGCCGTTGGAGTGCAGACCCGAGGCACCCATGCCGATCACCACGTCGCCGGGGCGGACGCGGTCGGGGCCCAGCACCGCGTCGGCCTCCACGACACCGATGCCGGTCGCGGACAGGTCGTAGTCACCGTCCGCCATGACGCCCGGGTGCTCGGCCGTCTCGCCGCCCAGCAACGCGCAGCCGGCCTGGATGCAGCCCTCCGCGATGCCCCCGACGATCTCGGCGACACGCTCGGGCACGACGCGGCCGACGGCGATGTAGTCCTGCAGGAACAGCGGCTCGGCGCCGCACACGACGAGGTCGTCGACGACCATCGCGACGAGATCGAGGCCGACCGTGTCGTGCTTGTCCATCGCCTGCGCGACGGCCAGCTTGGTACCGACACCGTCGGTGGAGGCCGCCAGCAGCGGCTCCTTGTAGTCACCCTTGAGCGAGAACAGGCCGGCGAACCCGCCGAGCCCGCCCATGACCTCGGGGCGGCTGGCCTTCTTCGCGAGGGGGGCGAACAGTTCGACCGCCCGGTCGCCCGCTTCGATGTCCACTCCGGCGGCGGCGTACGAAGCGCCCTGCGTGCGGGTACTGTCCTCGGTCATCGGTTCTGGCTCCAGCCTTGATCTCGGTGAATGTCGACGTCGGCGCGGCCGCGTCGGGCATACGTGTACAGGCGCAATCACCTCGATTGCGCCCTTACGCTACCGGAGCGCCCGCGGCGCACCGGTAGCGTCCTGGGTTTCTAGGGGCGGGACAGCGCGTCCGCGTTGTCGTTGTCGTGTGTGAGCGGCAACCCGGCCGCGGATTCGAGCATCCCCTCGAGGACGTTCTTGCCCATGCCCTCGTTCGGCAGGGCGATCGGGTAGGTGCCGTCGAAGCACGCCTTGCACAGGCGCGTGTCGGGCTGCTCGGTCGCGGCGACCATGCCGTCGATCGAGATGTACCCCAGGGAGTCGGCGCCGATGGACCGGCGCACCCCTTCGAGCATCTCGTCGAACGTGTCGTTCACGCCGCTGCCCTCGGCACCGTTGGCGATGAGTTCGGCGGGCGAGGCGAAGTCGATGCCGTAGAAGCACGGCCACTTGACCGGCGGCGACGCGATCCGCACGTGGATCTCGAGCGCGCCCGCCTCACGCAGCATCCGGATCAGCGCGCGCTGAGTGTTGCCGCGCACGATCGAGTCGTCGACGACGACGAGACGCTTCCCGCGGATGACTTCCTTGAGGGGGTTGAGCTTGAGCCGGATGCCGAGCTGGCGGATGGTCTGCGACGGCTGGATGAAGGTGCGGCCGACGTAGGCGTTCTTCATCAGACCCTGGCCGTACGGAATGCCCGAGCCCTGCGCGTAGCCGACCGCGGCGGGGGTGCCGGACTCCGGCACCGGGATCACCAGGTCGCCCTCGGCCGGGTGCTCCTGAGCAAGGCGACGCCCGATGTCGACGCGCGTCGAGTGCACCGATCGCCCGGCGATCACGCTGTCGGGGCGGGCCAGGTACACGTACTCGAAGACGCAGCCCTTGGGCTCGGGGTTCGCGAAGCGCGACGAGCGGACGCCGTCCGCGTCGATCGCCAGGAGCTCACCGGGCTCGATCTCGCGCACGAACGACGCGCCGACGATGTCGAGTGCGGCGGTCTCGCTCGCGACCACCCACCCACGGTCCAGCCGGCCCAGGCACAGGGGACGGATGCCGTGCGGATCGCGCGCCGCGTACAGCGTGTGCTCGTCCATGAAGGTGAGGCAGAACGCGCCGCGCAGCGTCGGCAGCAGCGTCATCGCGGCCTGCTCGAGCGTGCTGTCCGCGGCAGCGTGAGCCAACAGCGCACCGACCACGTCGGAATCCGACGTGGCCGCGCCGGGCCGCTTGTCGTTGATGAGGCCGGCCTCGCGGGCCCGCTGCGCGAGCTCGGCGGTGTTGACCAGATTGCCGTTGTGGCCCAACGCGACACCGGAACCGGCGGCGGTGGTGCGGAAGATCGGCTGCGCGTTCTCCCACGTGGTCGAGCCCGTGGTGGAGTAACGGCAGTGCCCGACGGCGACGTGACCGGGCATCGCCCCGAGCGTCTGCTCGTCGAACACTTGACTGACGAGGCCGAGGTCCTTGAAGACCAGCACCTGCGCGCCGTCGGCGACGGCGATACCGGCGGCCTCCTGGCCGCGGTGCTGGAGGGCGTAGAGCCCGTAGTAGGTGAGCTTGGCGACATCCTCACCCGGAGCCCAGACGCCGAAGACGCCGCACTCCTCACGGGGTTCGTTCTCGTCCTCGTCCGGTGCGGTCGTAGCGAGAAGGTTTCGACTGTTGACCGACAGTTCGGCACGAGTCACGGCAGGCGCTCCCTAAGGGGATTCGGTGCGGGGGGCGTGCCCCATTCTAACTACCGTGATCACATCGATCGAGTGTCGGTGTTCCGGATCACTCTGCTGCGACGGCCGTCACAACCGCAGCAGCGGCAGCCAGTGCCCGATCTCCCCTGCTCGGCTGCCCGACGCCGTCAACGATCCCGAGGACACCGCGGCATCGAATTCGAGGCGCCCGGTCGCCAGGAGCAGCCAGGTCCGCGCGTCGGTCTCGACGACGTTCGGCGGGGTGCCGCGGGTGTGCCGCGGGCCCTCGATGCACTGCACGGCCACGAACGGCGGCACCCGCACCTCCACGCTCGAACCGGGCGCGATCTGCTCGAGTGTGCGGGCGCTGAGCCGGACCGCGGCCGCGAGGGCGGCGCGCGCCGGCTTCGCCTCGTCCTCGCCCCGCAGCCACGGCCCCACCGCCAGGAGGGCGCTGCGGAGTTCGGCGGGATCGACGGCGCGACGGGCTGGCATGGAGGGTGAATCTACTGATCCCGGGAACAAGATCGCGAACGACGCCGTTGCAGCTGCCATGGCCACCGATGCCGACGCCGACCGCGCCCTTCTCGAAATCGTTGCCGCCCAGAACAAGGCGGTGCTGGCGACGCTCAAACGCGACGGCCGGCCGCAGCTGTCGAACGTGGTGTACGCGTGGGACCCGGACACGCGCACCGCTCGGCTGTCCGTGACCGCCGGACGCGCGAAGACCCGCAACGCGGGGCGCGACCCGCGGGTGTCGTTGCACGTGAGCGCCCCGGACTTCTGGAGTTATGCGGTACTCGAGGGCGAGGCGGAACTGTCCCCCGTCGCCGCGGACCCGCACGACGCGACCGTCGACGAGCTCGTCGCGGTCTACCGCGCCGCCACCGGACGCGAGCACGAGGACTGGGAGGACTTCCGCCGCGCGATGGTCGACGAGCAGCGCGTCGTCCTGCGGGTCCCGGCCGCCCACGTCTACGGAATGGCGCAGCTGCCCTAGCGCCCGGTCACCCGTGCGGCGACGGCGCGCCCGGGCCGGTGATCGCCTGGATCCGGCGCACCAGCAGCGCGCCGCCGGCATTGACCGCCAGGTGCAGCACCGCGGGCGCCGACACGCTTCCGCTGCGCACCCGCAGCCAGTCGAACACGAGCGACGACGCGGCCGTGAACGCGACCGTGGCCGGCACCGAATCCCGCGCCTCGCGGGCGGGATGGACGTGCCACAGACCGAAGACCAGTGCGCGGACCGCGGCCGCGGGCGCAGGCCGCCACGCGCGCGCGGTCAGAGCGGTGAGCACGCCGCGCAGCAGCAGCTCCTCCGCCAGAACGGTGCCGAACGGGATGTGCACCGCCACCCACTCGGCGAAGTCGCTGCGCGGCTCGGCCGGTACCGCCAGCCGCGACCGCAGCCCCGGTGTCGCCGCCACGACCGCGTAGCCGACGACGGGTACGGCCGCGGCAGTGCTCCCCCACCGCAGCCCCGACCGGAAGTCGACCAGTCCGAGTTCGCGCCTGCTCACTCCGGCGGCCGAGGCGACCCCGGTGGCGCCGAGCGCGACGGCCGTGCCCGCAGCGGCGCGCCCCCGCGACGACAGTCCCAGCGCCGGCAACACGACGTTGCTCCATGCCACCGCGGCGACCGCCGCCACGGCGGCGCGGCGCGTCACTTCTCGGGTCCGTCGTGCCCGCGCAGCGATTCGAGGACCGCACGCGTGCGCTCGGTGTCGGCGGCCGTCCAGCCGTCGTGCCCGGTGACCGCGACCCACCCGTCGAGGATCGTGGTGCCGTAGTTGTGGCCGTGCCCGTCCGGGACTCCGGCCGCGTTCGCCAGGTCGGCGCTCACCTGCCAGAACGTCACGAACGGGAACCACTTCATCGACGGCAGCCGGTCGAACCCCGGCGGCTCCGACAGCCAGTCCGGCCGGCGGAAGATCAGATCGGGCGACCACCACACCACCGGGTCCGACGGGTGCTGGATGTACAGCACGCGCGGTTCCAGCCACGGCCCCGGCGCGCCGGGGATCGCGTCGGTGTCGTCGGCGAACCGCACCACCAGACCGTCGGCGTACACCGGCTGCACCTCGGGGGTGCCGGGGTCGCGGCGTTGGGTGAGTGCCTGCCACAACGGATTCGCATTCGGCGGGCCCACCCACAGCACACCGTCGACGGTCTCGCGGATGTCGGCGAGCCCGTCGAACGCGCCCTCGCCGGCCTGGGTGCCCAGGCTCTCGCCGTACACGTAGAGCTTGGGGCGCGTGGCCTCAGGTTTGGTGAGCCAGCGGTCGTGCACGGCGTGGATCAAGGCGTTGCCCGCGACGGCGGCCTTGCCGCGGTCGGCGATGAACGAGATCCAGCTGGGCAGGTACGAGTACTGGGCGGCGACGAGCGCGCTGTCCCCGTTCTCGACGAGCTCGATGGTCTGCGCGGCGGTCGGGTTGACCCAGCCGGTGCCGGTGGTGGGGATGATCACGAGCGACTTGCGTTCGAACGCACCGGTGCGCTCGAGTTCGCTCAGCACGATGTCCATTCGGGCCGCCGTGTCGTCCGCGGTCTCCAGGCCGGCGTACACCCGGACGGGTTCCTTCGCGGGGCGTCCGTTCGCGGCGGTGAGCTCGTCGGCGCCCACTCCCCCGGAGACGAAGTTGCGGCCCTCGAAGCCGAGGGTGTCCCACGGCGCCAACGACATCGGGCTGCCGGACCTCTCGGGCAGCACCGGCTGCACCGCACCCGGTCGGGTCTCGTTGTTCTGGAGACTGAACGCCGAGTTGACGGCGGCGTAGCCGACGCGCAGCAGAATACCGTCGACCAGCATGAACACCAGCACCAGGACGATCGCCAGGCCGCCCGCCGACGCGGCCGGCCGTGGGATCTTCAGCCACCGGTTCAGTTGCCGTGCGACCCAGCGGACGAGGTCGCGCAGCACCCGCCACACCGCGATGAGGGCGGCCGCGACCAGCAGGCTCAGCCCCAGGGTGCGGATGTAGCCGGTGGTGGTGGTGCCCTCGGCGTTCATCAGCGCCGCCAGCTCGCGCTGCCACCCGGCGGAGTAGAGCAGCATCGTGAGGGCGGCCAGCACCGACACCACCGGCACCACGAACTTGATCTGCCGCATCACCCGCTCGGGCAGCGGCCACCATCGCCGGCGGACGAGCACGAACTCGTACACCGCCCAGCCGATCGCGGTGCCGACCGCGTACCCGAACGCGGCGTTGATGCCGCCGATCAGCCCCTGGAAGAGCCAGTCACGCGGCAGCAGCGACGGCGTCAACGACCAACAGAAGAAGAACGACGCGAAGGCGATACCGGTGAAGTCGAGCTTGAGCAGGCCCCACGCCCAGACGACGAACGGATGCCGCTGATCGAACCCGGGGACGGCAGGGGTCGCCGGCTGCGAGACCTCCCGCAGCTCAGTGACCGCCTCCCGTTCGATCCCCGAGTCCGACACTCATCACCCGAACAGAGCCGGCAAGGTCGCTTCGGACGTCCGGCGCAGCTCGGCCATCGTGACCGAGAACTGCCCCTGCACCTCGACGGAGTCCGAACCCTCGTCGACCACACCGATCCGCACCCAGGGGAGGTTGCGGGCCGTGCACATGCCGGTGAACCGGGTCTCCTCGGTGCGCGGCACCGCGACCAGCACGCGGCCGGCCGATTCCGAGAACAGCGTGACGAACGGGTCCGCGTCCTCCGGCAGCAGGATCCGGCAGCCGGTCTCGCCGGCCAGCGCGGCCTCGACGACGGCCTGCGCCAGGCCACCTTCGGAGAGGTCGTGCGCAGCGGAGATCAGGCCGTCGCGTGAACCCGCGAGCAGGATGTCGGCGAGCAGCCGCTCGCGCTCGAGGTCGACCTTCGGCGGCACACCACCGAGGTGGTCGTGCTCGACCTGCGCCCAGATGGAGCCGTCGAACTCGTCACGAGTCTCCCCGAGCAGGATCAGCGTCTCGCCGGGCTCGAGGCCGAGGCCCGTGGGGATGCGGCGGTGCACGTCGTCGATCACGCCCAGGACGGCGACCACCGGGGTCGGCAGGATCGCGGTGGAGCCGGTCTGGTTGTAGAAGCTGACGTTGCCGCCGGTGACCGGGATCCCCAGCTGGGCGCAGCCGTCCGCGAGGCCGCGCACGGCCTGCTGGAACTGCCACATGACACCCGGATCCTCCGGCGAGCCGAAGTTGAGGCAGTTCGAGACGGCCTTGGGGGTGGCCCCGGTGACGGCGACGTTGCGGTAGGCCTCGGCCAGCGCGAGCTGCGCACCGGCGTACGGATCGAGCCGGGTGTAGCGGCCGGACGCGTCGGTCGCGAGCGCGATGCCGCGCCCGGTCTCCTCGTCGATGCGCACGACACCGCCGTCCGCGTTCTCGGCGAGCACGGTGTTGCCGCGCACGTAGCGGTCGTACTGCTCGGTGATCCACTTGCGGCTGCACAGCGCCGGCGACGCGATCATCTTCAGCAGCGTCGCCTTCAGCTCGTCCGCGGTCTCGGGACGCTTCAGGTTCGCGGTGGTGTCGGCGATCAGCGCGTCCTGCGAGTCCGGGCGCGCGACGGGGCGCTCGTAGACCGGGCCCTCGTGGGCGATGGTGCGGGCGGGCGCGTCGACGACGGTCTCGCCGTGCCAGTCGATCACGAGGTGCTCGCCGTCGGTGACCTCACCGATCACGGTGGCGAGGACGTCCCACTTCTTGCAGACCTCCATGAACGCATCGACGTTCTCGGGGGTGACGACCGCGCACATGCGCTCCTGCGACTCGCTGGAGAGCACCTCGGCAGCCGTCATGCCGGTGGCCCGCGTCGGGACCTTGTCGAGATCGATGTGCATGCCGCCGTCACCGGCCGCGGCCAGCTCGGACGTCGCGCAGGACAGGCCGGCGCCGCCGAGGTCCTGGATACCGACGACGAGCTTCTCGCGGTACAGGTCGAGGCAGCACTCGATGAGCACCTTCTCGGTGAACGGGTCGCCCACCTGGACAGCGGGCAGCTTCTTGGGGCGGCCGCCGGCGCTGTCGTCGAAGGTCTCCGACGCGAGCACCGAGACACCGCCGATGCCGTCGAGACCGGTCCGCGCGCCGAACAGGATGATCTTGTTGCCGGCGCCGGACGCGAACGCCAGGTGCAGGTCCTCGACGCGCATCGCGCCCGCGCACAGCGCGTTCACGAGCGGGTTGCCCTGGTAGGAGGCGTCGAAGACGGTCTCGCCGCCGATGTTGGGCAGGCCGAGGGAGTTACCGTAGCCGCCGACACCGCGCACGACACCGTCGACGACGCGCCGGGTGTCGGGGTGCTCGGCGGCGCCGAAGCGGAGCTGGTCCATGACCGCGATCGGGCGCGCGCCCATCGCCATGATGTCGCGGACGATGCCGCCGACGCCCGTCGCCGCGCCCTGGTAGGGCTCGATGTACGACGGGTGGTTGTGCGACTCAACCTTGAAGGTCACCGCCCAGCCGTCTCCGATGTCGACGACGCCGGCGTTCTCGCCGATGCCGGCGAGCATCGAGGCACGCATCTCCTCGGTGGTGGTCTCACCGAAGTACTTGAGGTGAACCTTCGACGACTTGTAGGAGCAGTGCTCGCTCCACATCACCGAGTACATCGCGAGCTCGGCGTCGGTGGGACGGCGGCCGAGAATCTCCTTGATGCGGGCGTACTCGTCGTCCTTGAGGCCCAGTTCCTTGTACGGCTGAGCGACGTCGGGAGTCGCGGAAGCGTTGGTGACGGTATCTACCTGCGGAGACACGGGGCGTGTGGTCCCTTCCCTCTGGGATCGAATCGGCAGGCCGGGCGGCGCGCTGCCAGGGCAAAGTCTAGCCGGGGGCACCGACCCGCCGCGCACCCAGTACGCGCGCGCACGCCGGACCGGGCACGCGGGCGGCCGGTGATCCCGGACCCGCGAGAGCTCGTCGCTACCGGCCGGGCGTGAGGAAGGCCGCCAACGCGTCGGCGTACATGCGGACGTCGTGGGCGCCCATCAGTTCTCGCGCCGAGTGCATGGCCAGCTGCGGCGCTCCGACGTCGACGGTGGACAATCCGGTCCGGGATGCGGTGATCGGGCCGATCGTCGAGCCGCACGGAAGGTCGGCCCGGTGCACGTACCGCTGCAGCGGAACCCCGGCCCGGTCGCAGGCGAGCGCGAACTCGGCCGCGCCGGCCGCGTCGGACGCGTAGCGCAGGTTCTGGTTGACCTTGAGCACCGGACCCCCGTTCACCGCGATCCGGTGCGCCGGCTCGTGCCGATCCGGGTAGTTGGGGTGCGTCGCGTGCGCCATGTCCCCGGAGGCGCACACCGACCCGGACATCGCTCGCAGGAAGTCCTCGCGACCCCCGCCACGCACCAACACGATCCGCTCGAGTACCGAGTTCAGCAGGTCGGAGAACGCCCCCCGATCGGACATGCTGCCGACCTCCTCGTGGTCGAACAGCGCCAGCACCGGGATGCCGTCGCCGGGGTCGGCGACGGCGGCGAGCAGCGCCCGCAGCCCGGCGTAGCAGGTGCCCTGGTTGTCCAGACGCGGCGCGCTCACGAGCGACGCGTCCTCCCCGACGACGGCGGACGGCGCGAGGTCGTGGGTCATCAGTTCCCAGCCGAGCACCGCGTCGGCGGCCACCCCGGCCTCGTCGGCGAGGAAACCGATGAACGAGCGCGGCTCGGTGCCGCTCCCCCACACCGCGTTGACGTGCCGCTGCGGATCGAGCTGCACCCCCTTGCGATCCTCGGACAGGTGGATCGCGAGCTGCGGCACCCGCAGGATCGGACGGTCGACGCGGACGAGCACCTCGTCCACGCCGTCACCCGAACGGACGCTGAGCCGGCCGGAGATGCCGAGGTCGCGGTCGAGCCACGAGTTGAGCCACGCACCGCCGTACGGCTCGAGCCCCACGAGCTGCCAGCCCGCCGACACCAGGTCGGGATGCTGCTTGACCCGCAGGTTCGGGCTGTCGGTGTGCCCGCCGAGGATCCGGAAGGCCGACCCCGGCCCGTCGTCCGCGACGCCCTCGGTGCTCCACGCAACCAGCGAGCCGCCGCGAACGAGGTAGTAGCGTCCGGGCGCCGACGGCCACGCGTCGGTCTCCCGGAGTTCCCGGAAACCGTTCTCCGCGAGCTCCGCCGCGACGGTCGCGCACACGTGGAACGGTGACGGCGAGGCGTCGACGAACGAACACAATCCCTGGGCATCGGCCTGTGTCATCGATGGCATACCGACAATCATGCAGCACCGCGGGCGCGGTCAGTCCGGGGTCAGTGCGCGCCCGCCACGCAGAACTGGTTGCCCTGCGGGTCCGCGAACACGACCCAGCGGAAGCCGTCCATGTTCTCGCGGTGCACCTCGGTGGCGCCGGCAGCGCGCACCCGCTCGATCTCCGCCTCGAGATCGGATGACGACAGATCCAGGTGCTGCCGGTTCTTTCCGGGGGT
Source organism: Rhodococcus sp. SGAir0479 (assembly GCF_005484805.1). Taxonomy (NCBI): domain Bacteria; kingdom Bacillati; phylum Actinomycetota; class Actinomycetes; order Mycobacteriales; family Nocardiaceae; genus Rhodococcus; species Rhodococcus sp. SGAir0479. Next base: position 66,883 of record NZ_CP039432.1, on the reverse strand, counting down.
CGGGTCGTCCACCTTCTGGAAGCCGAGCTTGTGACCCCAGCCGGGAACCGCAACCACGTAGAACCAGCCGTCGTTCTCCTGTTCGATCGTGCCGCCGGTCAGCTCCGCCCACCATTGCGCGAGCGGTCCCGGATCGGTGGAGTCGAGCGTGATCATGCCGAGTGTGAGTGTCATGAGCGGACGTTAGCGCGGGGGTCCGACAGGTGCGTCAGAGTTCCGGCAGAGCGCACACCGTGTCGAGGCCGAGGACGTGGTTGAGCCGGCCCGAGACGATCCAGGAGCCGATGGACATCGTGAGCTCCACGATCTCGCGCTGGTCGTAGTGCTCGGCCATGCGGGCCCAGAACTCGTCGTCGAGGTTGTGGTGGTCGAGCGCGTACCGCTGCGCGTACTCGGCGGCCAGCCGGGTCCGGTCGTCGAATGCGTCTGTGGTGCGCCAGTTCTCGACGGCCTCGAAGAAGCCGTCCTCGACCTTCTCGCCGTCGCGTTCGGTGCGCCAGTCCATACAGACGATGCACCCGTTGATCTGGGCGATGCGCAGGCGCGCGGCCTCGAACTCGCGCAGCGCGAGGGTGGACTGCGAGTAGACCGCGAGCGAGAGTTTGGACGCCGCGACGCCGATACCGGGGACCATCTCGCCCCACACGTATCCGACGGGGTCCTTGCCCTCGGGGATGTCGATTCTCATTGCCGGGTCCTTTCCGTCGGCTCCAGTCTGCCCGGCACCTCCGATCCTGGGGCCCGAAATCCCAGTGCCGACGACGGCCGCAGCGGCACGTCGAGGGCGTCGTACAGACCCGGCTCGGCGTCGATGAGCCAGTCGATCGCGTTCACGAGCCGTCCGACGGCGGTGGCGTTGCCGCCGGCGGCGCGGCTGCCGCCCTCGTCGGTGGCCTCCACCGACACCTCGATCCGCGGGCGGCCCTCGACGATCACCCGGTGCGCCCCGGCGCCGCCGTCGGGCGGGGTGGGCCAGTCCGGCGCGCACGACGGGTGGATGCGGGTGACGTGCTCGACGACGATCCGCGCTGTTCCCGCGACGACGCCCTGGACCTCGAAGCGCAGCGCCCCCTGGGTGCCGGCCGCGAAGTCGCCCATCGCCGCGGTGGTCACGTCGGTCTCGAGCGGCCGCCGCTCGACGGTCTCGCGGATCTCGTCGAGAGCGACCCCGAGCGCCCGCGCCATCAACCGAATCTGCCCGCCCCACACCATCGTCGGCACGTTCGGCGCGATCATCGGCGGCTCGTACTCCATCGGCTGGCCCATGCCGACGAGGTAGCGCACCGAATCGGGCTGGTCGTAGGTGGTGTAGTCGAAGATCTCCTGACAGCGGATCGCGTCGACGGTGGACCCCAGTCCGCTGACGAGCAGCGGCAGGACGTCGTTGCCCCAGCCCGGGTCGACGCCCGAGACGAACAGGGACCCGCCGGCTGCGGCGACGGCGTCGAGGATGGGATCGCGCACCTCGGGCGGCGCGCTGCGGTGGTCGTAGAGCGCGTACAAGGACGGCGTCACCACGACCGCGCCGGTGCGCAGGATCCGCACCAGGTCGGCGAGCGCGGCGTCGGGGCGGATGTCGCCGGATGCCGCGTACACGACCGCGTCGGGTCGGGCCGCGAGCACCGCGTCGACGTCGTCGGTGGCCGCGACACCCAGGTGGGCGCCGGCGTCCCCGAGGTCGCCGGCGTCGCGCCCCACCTTGGCCGGGTCGTGGACGAGCACCGCGGACAGTTCCAGGCGGGGGTTGGCGTGCACGGCGCGGATGGCCGCCCGGCCCACGTTGCCGGTGCCCCACACGGCGGTGGTGATCATCCGCGGACGGTAGCGAATCGTGGTCCCGCCCGGGGGGCGCTTCGGTGCAAACCCGCCACAAGCTGAAGGGACCCTTCAGCCGCTCGCAGCGGCCGAAGGGTCCCTTCAGCTGTTTCGGGGGTGCCGACGGATCAGGCCGTCAGGACACTCTCGAGAACGGAGTAGAACATGCCGAGGCCGTCGTCGCTGGGGCCGGTGAGCGGCTCGGTCGCGTGCTCGGGGTGCGGCATGAGACCGACGACGCGGCCGTTCGCCGACGCGATGCCCGCGATCGCGCGCTGCGAGCCGTTGGGGTTGTCACCGGCGAAACGGAACACCACCCGGCCCTCGCCCTCGAGCTCGTCGAGCACCTCCTCGGACGCCTGGTACCGACCCTCACCGGACTTGAGCGGGATCAGGATCTCGGCGCCGGCCTCGTACCGCGAGGTCCACGCCGTCGACGTGGACTCCACCTTCAGCCACTGGTCGCGGCACACGAAGTGCAGCCCGGAGTTGCGGGTGAGCGCGCCCGGCAGCAGACCGGCCTCGCACAGAACCTGGAAGCCGTTGCAGATGCCGAGGACCGGCATGCCGCCCTGGGCGGCCTTGACGACCTCACCCATGACGGGCGCGAAGCGGGCGATCGCGCCGCAGCGCAGGTAGTCGCCGTACGAGAAGCCGCCGGGGACGACGACGGCGTCGACGCCCTTGAGGTCGGCGTCGCCGTGCCACAGGTTCACGGCCTCGCCGCCGGCGAGACGCACGGCGCGGGCGGCGTCGATGTCGTCGAGCGTGCCCGGGAACGTGATGACTCCGATGCGTGCACCGGTCTTACCGGTCGTCGCTGCGCTCATGTTCACTGGACTCGGGTGACCTTCCAGTCCTCGATCACGGTGTTCGCGAGCAGCGACTCGGCGATCGTCGCGAGCTCCTCGTCGCTGACGGTGTCGTCGACCTCGAGCTCGAACCGCTTCCCCTGGCGGACATCCGAGACACCGGGATGACCGAGCCGGGACAGCGCCCCGACAATGGCCTGCCCCTGCGGGTCGAGAATTTCGGCCTTGGGCATGACATCGACAACGACACGGGCCACGTGCTGCTCCTCGCTATGGCTGGTTTCAGCCCGGGATCGCACCGGGCATCCAGGAGTTTACCGGGCAGCCCGGTCCGCTCCCGCACCGAGTGAACGTGCGACGCCGCCCCACCCGTCGGTGTGATCCCGCATACTCGTCTCATGCGACTCACGCACTTCGGTCATTCCTGTGTCCTGGTGGAACTCGACGGTGCAAAGATCCTGTTCGATCCCGGCAATTTCTCGCACGGGTTCGAGGGCATCACCGGACTCGACGCCATCCTGATCACCCATCAGCATCCCGACCACGCCGATCCGGAGCGGCTGCCCGCGCTGGTCGACGCCAACCCCGGCGCGGGGCTGTACGCGGATCCGCAGACGACGGCGTTGCTGGGCGACGCCTGGACGGCGGTGTACCCGGGTGACGTCTTCAACGTGGGCGAGGTGCAGGTGACGGGCACCGGCGGCACCCACGCGGTGATCCACCCGGAGATCCCGCTCATCGACAACACCGCGTACCTGCTCGGCGATGCCGAGGATCCGGCCAAGCTCATGCACCCGGGCGACTCGCTGTTCGTGCCGGAGCAGAAGGTGGACGTGCTGGCCGTGCCGGCCGCGGCGCCGTGGCTGAAGATCTCCGAGTCGGTCGACTACCTGCGCGCCGTGCATCCGCGAGTCGCGGTCCCGATCCATCAGGGCGTGGTCGCGCAGGAGGCGCGGGGCATCTACTACGGCCGTCTCACCGAGATGGGCCCGGGCGGAACGGAATTCCGGGTTCTTCCCGAGGAGTCGAGCGTCGAGGTGTCGTGAGACGCCGGGCGCCTCACATCCACTGCACCAACTGCCAGACGATGCCGTTGGGGTCGGCGAACTGGCAGTAACGCTCCCCCCACGGCTCGGTCTCGGGAGCGGTGACGACCTCGGCGCCCTCGCCGGCGATGCGCTCGAACTCGCGGTCGACGTCCTCGACGACGAACGCGATCAGCAGCCCCTGCCCGGCGGGGCCGGCGATGGTGGCCGGTTTGAAGGTCGCGAGACCCGTGCGCAGGAAGACGACGTTGACGCCGGCGTCCGGGTGGGCGAGCGAGACGAACCCGTCGTCGGCCATCGCCTCGGTGAAACCGAAGTGCGTCTTCGCGAACTCGGCGGACGCCTTCTCGTCCGCGACGTTCAGGGACAGGGCCGTACCGGTGATCTTCATGTGTACCTCCACGACGAGAGAAACCCTATGCACTGTATAAAGTACAGGAACATCCCGATCTCGCCAGTGTTCGGAGGCGCGCGGTGGCCCGCGATCTGATCGATCTGCTGTGGCGCGACCACCCCGACGCGCCGCGCGGCGGCACGCGGGGCCCCCGCGCGAAGGTCACCACGACGCAGGCCGTCGAGACGGCCGTCGCGATCGCCGACTCCGAGGGCCTGGACGCGGTGAGTGTCCGGCGGCTGGCCGCCGACCTCGGCATCTCGGCGATGGCGCTGTACACCCACGTCGGCTCCCGCGACGACCTGCTCGTCCTCATGGTCGACGCGGTGCGCGCCGCCCAGTCACGAGCGCCGTACCCGGACGGGGACTGGCGCGAATGCGTGCGACAGCTCGCCGCCGCGGAGGCGACGCTGTTCACCGAACACTGGTGGCTGCTGGACGTGTCCGACGAACGCACGGCCTTCGGGCCCGGCACGATCGCGAACTACGACCACGAATTGCACGCATTCGACGGCACGGGCCTGTCCGACGTCGACCGCGACGCCGCGCTGACGTTCGTCAAGGACTTCGTCCGGGCGGCGGCGCGGGCCCGGCGCCCCGACCCGCGGGCCGCCGACATCGCGCAGGCGTGGGCGACGTGGAGCGATCGACTGGCGGCCTACCTCGGCGACGACTTCCCGCTGGCACAGCGCGTCGGCAGCGCGGCCGGCGAGGAGATGAACGCCGCGTACAGCCCCGCCCACGCGTGGGAGTTCGGGCTCAACCGGGTACTGGACGCGCTCGCGGCCCTGGTCCGCGCAGCCGGGAGCGCGGGCGAGACGGCCGACTAGCGGCCGGAGGCTCACGCCACCGCACGCACCCCGTCCCGCAGCGGCCAGCGGTAGACGACCGGTGCGGCGCCGTGGTGGAGTGCGATGTCGACGGCGTCCAGCAGCGCCTGACGCGGCCCGGTCCTACCGAGTTGCTTGGCCGAGGTCGCCAGCCGGACCACTCGTCCGCGCCGGGCGCCGCGGGAGGCGCCGAGCACCATCGACCGGCAGCGCCACGGTTCGGCGTGGAAGCCGTCACCGAGGCCGATCACGTGGCTGCGGACAGCGGTGTCGTGCGCGAGGTCGCGGATCACGGTCATCCCCGCGAGAAGCCGGAATCCGACGTTCGGCAGCACCGTGACTGCTCCCGGGGACGCCAACCAGCGTGGCGGCGCGAACAGCCGTGTGCGCAGCCCCACCTCCTCGAGCACCCGGTCGGCGGCCAGCAGCCGCAGCCGCGCCTCGTGTTCGGGCAGCACCGCGAACTCGGCGCGGCGCCGTTTGGTGGCGGCCTGGTCGTAGCCGTGCAACACGATCGCGTCGCCGCGGTCCCGGCGCTCACGCAACCACTGCTGCGTCACCGGGTCGTCGACCAGCCGATATCCGTCCTCGAGCCGCGGCGCGACGAGCAGCGACAGCGGTACCGATCGGCGGTCCATCGCGGCGGCGAACTCCGCGACGACGTCGCGCGTCTCGTCCCTGATCCCCGACACCGACACGATCACCTGTCCGGTCATGCACTCCAGCGTGGCACCCCGAGGTGAACAGGCGCTGACACGCCCGTGCGCCTTTTCGGTACGTCCGGCTACCGAAAAGGCGCACGGGCAGCGGACTGCCTAGAGCGCGGCCTCGATGGCGGCGATCACCTCGGGGGCGTCGGGCTCGGTACGCGGACGGAAACGGTTGACCACGGTGCCGTCCCGCGCGATCAGGAACTTCTCGAAGTTCCACTGGATGTCCCCGGCCTCGCCGTCGGCGTCCGCGGTCTTGGTGAGCTCGGCGTACAGGGGATGCCGGTTCTCGCCGTTGACCTCGATCTTCTCCATCAGCGGGAAGGTGACGCCGTACGTGGTGGAGCAGAACGTCTGGATCTCCTCGGGCGTGCCCGGCTCCTGACCCATGAACTGGTTGCAGGGGATGCCGATGACGGTGAGACCCCGCTCGGCGTACTCCGTCGCCAGCTTCTCGAGCGCGGTGTACTGCGGGGTGAGCCCGCACTTGGAGGCCACGTTGACCACGAGCACGACGCGCCCGTCGTATTCGCCCAGGTTGGTCGGCACACCGCCGATGGTGTTGATCATGATGTCTTGCACCGGAGTCGTCATACGCACCAACCTAGCCAAGCCTTCGGCACCTGCGCCGGGTCAGGCGCTCGCGAGAGTGCGCTCGGCGGCCGGCGCCGGCACGTTCTCCGGCCGGCTCGGCCGCTCCTCCGACATGAACCGGTCGATACCGACGATCAGGCCGACACCGTCGAGCAGCTCGGGCCGATGGCTCTGCGGGCGTCGGCAATGAAGATCGACGCCATCGTGAGACGGCGCCGAGGTCACCGCGCACCCTTGAACTCGACGACCGTCGATCCCCAGCCGAGTGCGCCGAATCGTGCTGTCCCGCAGCCCGCGTCCGCGATCAGCGCAGACAGCTCGGCCTCGGTGCGCAGGCCGGATCCGTGCAGGCACAGCTTCAGCAGGTCGGCCTCGGTGTCGTGGTCGTCGGCGGTCTCGGGGTCGAGCAGGTCGGTGACGAGCACGACGCGGTGGGCGGAGGCGCCGAGCGCACCCAGGAGCATCCGTGCGTCCGCGTCCGGATGCGAGTCGATCGTGTCGACCACGACGGCCAGGTCGACGGGCGCCGCGAGCGCCGTGAACTCGCTGCTGTCGATGCGCGTGATCCGGTCCCGGCGGGACTCCGCCACGTCACCCAGGTTCCGGGTGTTGAGGGCGGGCAGGCCCACGAGCGAGACCTCGAGGTCGGGCCGCACCCGTGCGAGCGTGTCGGCGTACACGCCGGCGCCTTCGCCGTAGATCGCGACGGTGCGCACCCCGTCGAGGTCGACCGCGTCGGGCAGCGCCGGGGCGCGGTAGACGGCACCGAAGGCGACCTCCTCGTGGAAGTCCTCCACGAACCCGGGTTCCTCCAGCTTGTCGGCGAACCCGTGCCCGGCCGCGGGGGCGCCGGTCCGGACGGCGTCGAGCAATCCCAGGAACGCCATGTCGAGCCGGGTGTGGATCTTGCCGAAGTGCAGGGCCTGGCTGGCGAACGTGTCCGGGTCAGCGAGGATCGAGCCCGTCTCGGTGAGCTCGAAGCGCCCGTCCTCCACCGCCACCAGATCCATCAGCACGAGGTGGCGCAACAGTTTCGCCGTCGCTCCCGGGTGGGTGCGGCACTCGGCCGCGACGGCCGCCGCCGTGTCGGCGCCCCCGTCGACGGCCGCGAACAACCCGACGGTGACCGCGGTCCGGATCGCCAGGGGCGGCAACAACTCCGACATCTCGTGCAGGCGCTCGTCCGGACTCTCCGCGGTGTCCGCGTCGAGAACGGGCGACGCCGAGTCCGCCTGTGCAGGCTCGCGGCGGCGCCAGTATCCGGCGATCTCGACGTACTGCTTCGCGATCTCCCGGTCCTGCTTGGCCCAGCGCCGCAGGGGCTTGATCGTCAGCGCCTCGCCCGCGACCCACAGGTACGGCTGGCCCGGACGCCACTGCGCCGCCTGCACGGTCTCCACCAACCGCGACTCGCCGCCGCTTTCGGAGCGGAACAGCCACGTGACCTCCAGCGGTGCCGCACATTCGAACTCCTGTCGATGCGCCGGCTCGGCAACCTCGATCACCACCGTCGCGGGCAGCTCCGGTGGGAGCTGTTCCAGACAGTGCGCGATCGCCGGCAGCGCCGTCTCGTCGCCGGCGATCAGCATCCAGTCGACGTCCCGGGGCAGACTGGACGAGTGCTTGGGACCGGCCATGAGGATCTTCTCCCCCGGTTGCACGCGGCCGGCCCAGTCCGCGGCCAGGCCGCCCTCGTGCATCGCGAAGTCGATCGCCATCTCGCGCGTGTCCGCGTCGAAGTGGCGCACCGTGTACGTCCGGCTGTACTGGAACGATCCCGCCGGCCAGTCGACGGTGCCGTTGTCGGTGTTGCGCGGCACCTCGAAGGGCAGCTCACCGGTGCGCGGATCGACCGGCAACAGCTTGACGTCGTCGTCGAAACCGTTGGTGCGCACCGGCGGCAGGCGGACGCCGTCCCGGACGTGACTGTCCATCGACGGACCCCCCACCGTCACCCGGCGCATACCGGGGGTGACGTCCTCGACCTTCAGGACGTCCACCTCCCGGATGCAGATCGGAAACACTTCGACCTCACGGACGGTCCCAGCCATCGATAGACCCTTCTTTCGTGAATCAGTATTCGCCGAGCGCGACGGCGACCCAGTGCGCCACAGTCGGATCGGCGGCGAGCGTCGGGAAGTCGACGTCCGGCACACCCGCGGACCGCCATCGTTCCACGAGCCCCATGATCCGAATGGAATCCAATCCTTCGTCGAGCAGATTGAGCTCGTCGCTGATCGACTCGGGCGGCTGGTCCAGGGCGGTGGCGATGTCTGCGATGACGGTCTCGCGGGTGAGCACAGTGGCGTCCTTCCGATTTCTGACTACGTGTCTGCCCGCACCGACGGTGCGGAACCGAACCTCTACTTCGCGAACATCTCCTGGACCTGGTCCAGGGTCGCCATCACACCGTCGTAGTCGGGGCGGTAGCTGGTGGCCGGCAGCTCGTACACCTTGTTGTTCGCGAACGCCGGCAGTGCCGCGTACAGCGGGTCCTGCTTCAGTTCCGCGAGGCTCCGGCCCGCCACCGGGACGACGAACATGACGGGCGCGTTCCCGACCGGCGCCAGCAGTTCGTTGCTGACGATGAACGAGTCACCCGACCCGTACAGCTCCGGGTTGTTCGCCTTGGTGAGCACGTCGTCCGGCTGGAAGCCGACGGTCGACAGCAGGGTCGGCAGCGCCGCGGTCTGCGGGATGAACGCCGGCTCGCCGGTGCTCAGCGAGAGGAGGTAGGAGACAGGCGATCCCGGCACCGTGATCGAGTCCTTCACGTCGGCGACCTTGTCGTCGTACGCCTTCATCAGGTCGTCGACCTTGTCGGTCTCACCGGCCGCCTCGGCCACCGCCGCGAGCTGCTCCTGCCAGGTCCTCACCGACGAGGGGATGAGGACGGTCGGCGCGATCGCCGTGAGCTGGTCGTACGCCTGGTCGGCCAGAACCGCCGTGAAACCCTGCCCACCACCGATGATCAGGTCCGGCTGGGCCTGCGCGATCGCCTCGATGTTGAGGGACTCACCGGCCGGCAATTCCTTCGTCCCCTGCGCCTCGGCCTTCTCGGCCCACTGCGGGGGGAAGCCGCCGTCGAGGTTGGTGACGCCGAGCAGTCGGGTGTCGGTGATCGCGATGGGAGCATCGAGCGTGAACAGGAAACCGGCCAGGCCCGCCGTCAGTACCGCGATGCGCTGCGGGTCCGCGGGAACGGTGACGTCGCCCTTCTCCGTCTGGACCACTCGGGTCCCGGTGGACGCGTCCCCCGCCGCGTCGTTGTCGGACGCGTCACTGCTGCTGCAGCCGGTGAGGCCGAGGGTCACTGCGGCAACGGCGGCGAACAGCCGAAGGCCGTGCCGTCGAAGATGTGAGTGGGACAAGGTGGGTCCTTTCGCGAGATCTTCGTGTGCCGGTCGGCGGTGCTGCCGTCCCGGGATGGTCGTGTGGTCCGAGAATCGTTCTCGGCGTGCAGCGCTACTCGAGCGCGGGCAGGATCTGTCGCCAGCCGCCCGCTGTCGCAATGCCGTCGTGGTCCTCGTCCACGGCGTGGACCACGAGCTCCCCTTCGTGTATTCGCCCCCAGCGATCGGCGAAACCGTCCGACGGCTTCGACCGCTGCGCCTCGAACAACGTCAGCGTGCCCGGGTAGACGGGCGCGGTCGCGGTCCTCAGCAGAGACGAAGTGTAGGTGAAGTTCTCGGCGATATCGTCGGCCAGTTCCACCGGCAGCCGGCGCACCGCCGACGGGGCCTCGACGCTGCGCCCGTCCAGCGGCTCGCTGTCGACCACGCCGACGAACGCCACGGTCTCGCCGGCGGCCGTCAGTACGGCGGCCATCGCGTGGGCGAGAGTGCCGCCGAACGAGTACCCCAGCAGACGGTACGGTCCGCGGGGCTGCTCGCGCCGCACGGTACGCAGGTGGTGCGCCACCAGCTCGTCGAAGGATCCGGGACGGTCACCCTGGGGCAGTTGCAGTCCCACGACCGGGCGGTCGAGCATCGATGCCAGCGAGGCGAACTGCCACGCGTAGCCACCGGCGGGGTGGACACAGAACAGCGGATCGGCCGCCCGGCTTCGGCCGAACCGGATCACGTCGTCCGCCGCGCCGGTGGTGGCACCGTCCCGTCGAGAATCCACGAGTTCGGCTATCGCCGCGACGGATTGGCGGTCGAGCAGCTCCCCCACCGCGATACGCACGGAGGTGTCGCGCTCGATCCGGGAGACCAGCCGCATCGCCGCGAGCGAATCGCCGCCGCAGTCGGCGAACCCGTCGTCGGCACCCACCTGGTCCAGGCCCAGCAACTCGCAGTACGCGGCGGCCACCTGCCACTGGGTGGGCGTTCGCAGCGAATCGGCGACGTTGCGGCGCGGCGGTTCGGGCAACGCCGCTCGATCGAGCTTGCCGTTGACCGTGAGCGGGACGGCGTCCACGCGCACGATCTGCGCCGGAACCAGATGGGCCGGTACCGAATCGCGGAGCCGGGCGCGCAACTCGCTTTCGGACGTCGAGTCCGGTGTCGAGTCGTCGGCCACGACGTAGCCGATCAATCGCTGCGTGGCGCCGTACGACCGGACCGTGGCGGCCGCCCGGGAGACCCCCGGGAGCGCCTCGAGTGCGGACTCCACTTCCCCGAGTTCGATGCGGATGCCGCGGATCTTGACCTGCCGGTCGACCCGACCCAGGTACTCGAGCCGGCCGCCGTCGAGGTACCGCACGAGGTCGCCGGTGCGGTACATCCGCTCGCCGACGGCGAACGGGTCGGCCACGAACACCGATGCCGTCTGCCCGCGGCGCCCGCGGTAGCCGTGCGCGACGCCGTCGCCCGACATGTACAGCTCCCCGACCGCGCCGACCGCGACCGGGCGCAGCCCGGAATCGAGCACGCGCGCACAGGCATTTCGGACCGGCTTGCCGAGGCACGGAGTCGCGCTGTCGCCGACCGCCGATCCCATGGCGTTGATGGTGAACTCGGTGGGGCCGTACAGGTCGTAACCGTCGACACCGTCCTGTTCGCGCAGCCGCGTCCACAACTCCTGCGGGACGGCCTCGCCGCCGAGCATCACCAGTTTCGGCGCACGGCGGTCGTCGAGCAGTCCCGCGGCGATCAGTTCCCGCGCATAGGAGGGCGTCACGTTGACGACGTCGATTCCGACGGTGCGGTAGTGCCGGACCAGGGTGTGCGGATCGGCGCGAGCCGCCTCGTCGATGACGTGCACGTGATGCCCCGCCAGCAACCAGAACAGCTCTTCCCACGACATGTCGAACGAGAACGACACCGTGTGCGCGATGCGCAACTGCCGACCGTCGACGGACCGCTCCGTGGCGCGGAAGATCTCGTCGCGGTGGTTGTGGTACATCGTGGTCAAGCCACGGTGACCGACCTGCACTCCCTTGGGTGTGCCCGTCGACCCCGACGTATAGATGACGTACGCCGCCTGGTCGGGGTGGGTCGGGCCGCCGATGCGGTGCGCCGGCACCTCCGGTCCCGGCCGCCTGCCCGACAGCACGTCGGCCACGCCAGGGTCGGCGAGGTCGACGACCGAGACCGCCGACAGCCCCGCGACCACGTCGGCCACCCGGTCGGTCCGGGCGTCCACCGTGACGACGGTGCGGGCGCCGCTGTCGAGCACGATCTCGCGCAACCGCGACGCCGGGTGTTCGAGGTCGAGCGGAAGGTATGCGGCGCCGGTGCGCATCACCGCGAAGATCGCGACGACGTGGTCGGCGATTCGCGGCAGCATCAACGCGACGAGGTCACCCGCACCGACCCCGCCACGTACGAGGTGGCGCGCCAGCGCGGTCACCCGCTCGTCGAGTTCGCGCGCCGTGAACGTCTCGGCACCGCACGTCAGCGCCGGTGCGTCGGGGGTCGCGGCGGCGCGTTCGGACAGCAGGGTGTCGATGCTGCCTTCGGGCGCCCCGGGGGCGGGGATCGGAACGCGCGGGGTCGTCAGCGCGGTGCGCTCGAGAGACTCGCCGGCGCGACCGGTCCGGGCCACCGTGAGCTCGGTCCCGTCCACGGTCCGGATCGCGGCGATCCGGGCGAGCATGCCCGCCATCAACTCCAGGAGGGACGCGGCGGTCTCGTCGTCGACGAGGTCGGGCCGGTTCTCGATGGTGACATCCATGCCGCCGCTGCGGCTGCGCGGATCGACATCGACGGTGAGCGCGTAGTGCGTGGCGTCCGTCGCCTCCGCCGCGACGATCCCCGCGCGTTCGAAGACGCCGAAGCGCTCCGCGTCCCCGCCGACGTTGCGGAACACCAGCAGGGTGTCGAACAGGACGCCGAACCCGGCCGCCCGGGCGATCTCGCCGAGGCCGGCGTGGTGGTGCTCGATCAGCCCACTCTGCTCCGCGAACAGCCGGCGCAGTGTGTCCGCAAGCGTCGACGACGCCCGCAGGCGCACCCGGACCGGCACGGTGTTGAGGGTCAGCCCGACCATGCGGTCGACGTCGGGTACCCGCGGGTCGCGCCCCGACACCGTGGACCCGAACACGACGTCGTCGCGGCCGGTGACCCGGCGCAGCGTCAACGCCCACGCGAGCGACACCACGGTGGACACGGTGATGCCGAGTTCGGCTGCGAGCGACACGATCCCGTCGCGCACGCGGTCGTCGATCCGGCAGGTGACACGGTGGGGCAGCGACATCGCGAACGGGTCCGCGCCCGGTGCCACCGACGTCGGCTCGTCGAGGTCGGCCAGGTGCTGCGCCCACGCCTTCGTCGCCGCGTCCGTGTCGCGGTCGGCCAGGTGCCGCAGATGGTCGGTGAAGTCGGCCGCGGGCGCCAGCACCCGGGCCAGCGCGTCGGCGATCTGCCGGTCACCGTCCTCGCCCGCGGGATGCAGGCCGACGAGCATGCGCGCGACGCCGTAGAGGACGAACAGCTCGGTGAACAGCACACCCTGCGACCACGCGTCCGACAGCAGATGATGCTGGGTGAGCACCACCTGTTCCCGCGACTCGGGTCCGGTCACGAGCACCGCACGCAACAGCGGCGCCTGATCGAGCGTGAAGGGCCGCGCGAATTCCGCGGCCGCGACGTCGTCGAACCCGTCGGCCGAGTCGACGGTCCGCTCCTCGACCACGACCGACACCGGCGTGATGATCGCGACCGGTTCGGCGAACCCCGAATGCGTGAACGCCGCACCGAGGTTCGGGTACCGCCGAACGATCGCGGCGAGCGCGGCGCTCAGTGCCCGACGCTCCACCGGTTCGGCGAACGTGAAGCGATGCTGGACGTGGTAGTTGTCCGTGGCCGCCCGACCACCGGTCACCGAGTGGAAGTACATGCCGCGCTGCAACGGCGTCAGCGGCAGCACCTGCTGCCACCCCGGGTACTCGGCGTCCACGAAGGCCCGCGCGCTCGCGTCCGTCTCGACCAGCTCGACCAGCGCGTCCGGCGCATCCGGCCCGCCGGTCCGGGCGTCCGCCCGGACCGCTCGCACCGCCAACTCCGCGAGGGTGTCGCACTCGAACACGTCCGCGACGGCGATGTTCACACCGCGCTGCGATGCCGCCGCGACCAACCGCACGGCGGCGATGCTGTCGCCGCCGTGGGCGAAGAAGTTCGACGCCATGTCGATCTCGGTGGCCAGTACTTCCGCAGCCGCCGCGGCCAGATCCGTGTCGACGGACGCGGGCGCCGCGGCGCCCGTGCCCGCGGGCGCAGGACCCACCGGAGGCGGCGGAACCGGGGACGGGAGTGCGGCCCGGTCGAGCTTGCCGTTCAGGGTGCGCGGCAACGTCTCGACAACCGTGATCGACTGCGGCACGAACTGATCCGGCCACGCCGAGACGAGTTCCTGCCGCATCCGGGCTGGATCGGCCGACGCCCCGCTGCGCAGGACGACGTACCCGAACAACCGCGCGGATCCGTCCGCGATCGCGGCGACCTTCGCGGCCGCGTCGGCGACGTCCGGCAGCGCGCGCATCGCGGTCTCGACCTCACCGAGCTCGATGCGGAAGCCCCGCACCTTCACCTGGTCATCGGTGCGCCGCAGGTACTCGATGCGGCCGCGACGCCTGCGTACCGCGTCACCGGTCCGGTACAGCCGCTCCCCCGGTCGCCGCGGGTCCGCGACGAAGCGGGCCGCGGTCAGCGCCGGCCGGTTCAGATAGCCCCGCGCGATCTGCGCGCCGCCCAGGTACAACTCGCCGAACGCACCCTCGGGGACCTCGCGGAGGAGGTCGTCGAGGACCCGTGCGTGCACATCGATCCACGGCGCACCGATCGTGACCGGCGCCCCCGTCGTGAGCCGGTCGGTCGTCGCCCACACCGTCGCCTCGGTGGGGCCGTAGACATTCCACACCTCGTCGCTGACCGTGGTCAGCTGTTCGGCCAGCTCCGCCGGGACCGCCTCCCCACCGATCAGGGCCCGGACTCTTCCGGTGCCGGGAACGGTGAGCAGGAGCCGCCACAGCGACGGCGTCGCCTGCACGACCGTGGCGCCGGTGTCGGCGATCAGGCCCGCCAGCCTGGCCGGATCGACCACCGACGCGCGCGGAGCCACGACGACGGACGCGCCGACGGTCAGCGGGCAGAGCAGTTCGAGCACCGCGATGTCGAACGACACCGTCGTCACGGCCATCAGCCGGTCGTCGGGGCGGAGCCAGCCCAGCGTGCTCACGGCATCCGCGAACGCGGCGAGGTTGGCGGAGGTCACCATGACGCCCTTGGGCTTTCCGGTGGTTCCCGACGTGTGGATGACGTAGGCCAATGCATCGTCCGCGGCGGGTACCGCCGGCAGCATCACCTCCGCTGCGGACGTGGTGCCCCCGGCGTCGACGCCGATCAGGGGCACGTCCATCCATGCGACCCCGTCCGCGGTGTCCACCGAGACCAGCACACAGACCGGTCGGGCGTCGTCCAGCATGTACTGCAGACGGTCCCGGGGGTAGTCGACGTCCAGCGGGAGATAGGCGGCGCCGCACCGGAGTACCGCCAGCAGGGCCACCGGGAGGTCGGCGGTCCGGCCGACGGCGACACCGACGACGGAACCGGCACGAACTCCGTGCGCCACCAGGTGGCGGGCGAGCGTCTCCACGTGCTCTCCCGCTTCGCGGTAGGTCGTCTCGCGGCCGCCGGCGACGACGGCTGTCCGCTCGGGCCGCTCGCGCACCTGCGTGAGGAATCGCGCCACCACGGACGGGGGCGTGACCTCGCGCGTCGGGTCGTCCCGGAATTGACCGCGACCGAGCGCCGCAATCGGCCGGTCGGGGTGCGCCGCGAGGTCGGTGAGCGAGACCAGCAGTTCGTCGGCCAGATGGGCGACGGTGTCCGGGTCGAACAGATCGGCCGCCGCGCCCAACCGGATATCGGTGTGCGAACCGTGCTCGCGGAGCCAGACGGCGACGTCCATGCGGGCCGGCGGATCGACGGGTTCGACGGGGGTGCCGGTGACGGTGCCCAGTGCGACGGGTGCACCGACGATCTCGTGTCCGACCATCGTCTGGAACAACGGGTGCCGCCCGGCCGCACGTTCGGGCGCGACCGCGTCGACGATGCGGTCGAACGGCACGTGCTGGTGTGCGAGCGCGTCCAACCCGACCGTGCGGACCCGTTCGAGGACCTGGCCGGGCGTGGGGTTGCCGGCGAGATCGATGCGGTGCACGGTGGTGTTCACCAGGTATCCGACCGTGTTCCGGAACCGGCCTTCCGCGAGCAGTTCCCGGTCCGACACGGTCGTGCCGAGGGGGATGTCGGTACCGGCGCCGAAGCGCTGCCACGTCAACGCCACCGCGGCCTCGAGCAGCATCAGCGCCGAGACCCCGGACCGGACCGCCGCGCGCTGCAGCGCGTCCACGACCGCGGCATCGAGTGTGCGGGTGGCCTCGACGGACCGGTGCGTCGCCTGTCGTGGGCGCGGGCGATCGGTCGGCAGTTCCAGTTCGGTGGGCAGGGCCGCGAGCTGGTCGCGCCAGTACCGCAGCGACCGCTCGGCGTCCGCCGAGCGCGTGCGCGCCCGGTCGGCCGCGACGAACTCCGCGAATGCCGGTGCGTCGGTGAGTAGTTGTGGATTCCTGCCGGCCAGCCGCTCCACATAGGCCTGGGCCAGGACTTC
The DNA here is from genome assembly GCF_005484805.1 of Rhodococcus sp. SGAir0479. Classification (NCBI taxonomy): domain Bacteria; kingdom Bacillati; phylum Actinomycetota; class Actinomycetes; order Mycobacteriales; family Nocardiaceae; genus Rhodococcus; species Rhodococcus sp. SGAir0479. The sequence goes on along the minus strand of NZ_CP039432.1, from coordinate 50,626 downwards.
GAGCAACAGGGGCACCGACGCGCCGTCGACCGCGATGTGGTGGATCACGATCACGAGCGCCGACCACCCGTCCCCACGCAGCTGGGTGGCCCGAGCCGGGACATCCGACTCGAGGTCGAAGCCAGTGTCCGCGAGCTCGAGCCGCACGGCGGTCGCCAGGTCGCGGTCCGTGGCCCGCTCGCGCAGGTCCGCAATCGCCAGCGGCGACAGCACCCGCGCCTCGGGTCGGCCGCCGTCTCCGGCGGGATAGCAGGTGCGCAGGACCGGGAAGTGCTCCAGCAGGTCTCGCCACGCCGCGCGCAGGGCGTCGGTGTCCAATGCGGCCGAGAGTTCGAGCACGACGGGGACGTCGTGGGCGCGCGAGTCCGGATCGAGCCGCTGCACGACCCACAGCCGCTCCTGCGCCGACGACACGGTGTCCGGGCCGTCGGCGACCACCGGTTCCCGCGGCGCCTCGGGGGTCTCGGAGGTCTCGACGGCCCGGGCGCGCGACGCCAGCACGCGGGGCGTGCGGGCGGCGAAGATGTCGGCGACCGACACCACGACTCCGTGCCGGCGCAGACCGCTGACCGCTCGCATCGCGGCCAGCGAATGCCCGCCGCGGTCGAAGAAGTCGTCGTCGGGCTGCATGGCCGTCTCCAGCACCTCGGCCAGGCAGGCGGTGACGACGTCCACGGCGTGGGCCGCTGCCGGCCCGGCGACGGCCGGTACGCGCTCGGTGACGCGTCGCGCGGGCAGGGGGTCGATGGTGCGCGGCACGAATCCGGCGGCGGGGCGGTCGAGTCCCGCGACCATGTCGGCGAGCACCGCCGGTAGCGCGTCGACGACCATCGCGGCGGTCCGCGCCTCGACGACGCCCGGGTCGTGATCGACCACCAGCCGGAGCCGGTCGCCGGGTGGCGCGAGCAACGAGAGCGGGTACTGCGTCGTACTGATGTTCCCGATACCGGTGACGTGCGTCGAATCTCCCGAGTCGGCGGAGTTCTCGCCGAACCGCGCGGGGTAGTTCTCGAACACCACCAGTGTGTCGAACAGTCCACCGCGCGCGTCGCTGCACGCCTCGATCTCGGACAGCGGCAGGTGCTCGGCGTCGCCGAGGTCGTACTGTTCGCGCTGACTGTCCTGCAGCACGTCCCGCAGCGAACGGCCGTCCATGCGAACGCGCACCGGGACGGTGTTGCTGAACAGACCCACCATCGACTCGACCTGCGCGAGGGCCGCGGGCCGCCCGGACACGGTGGTACCGAACACGACGTCGTCGGTGCCGACGAGCGCGCACAGCACCGCGCTCCACGCGCCCTGCACGAAGGTGTTGACCGTGAGCCCGTTCTCGCGAGCAGCGCCGGCCAGCCGGTGGCCGAGCGTGTCGTCCACCGGAACCTCGGTCGTCACCGGGTGTCCTGCGGCACCTTCCCCGCGGGCGACCAGTGTGGGCGCCGTCAGCCCGGCCAGGCGACGGCGCCATGCTGCGCGCAGCCCGTCGCGGTCCAGCCGGCCCAGCCACCGCAGGAAGTCGGCGTAGTCCGGCGCCGACGGGAGCCCGGCCGCGCCGTGGTTGTAGTGATGCACCAACTCGCGCAACACGATCGGGGTCGACCATCCGTCGGTCACCAGATGATGCGCGTTGAGGATCAATTGTGTCCGCTCACCGGGCAGCCGGAGCACGTGCGCCGCGAGGAGCGGTCCACGACGGACGTCGAACACCCGCGCCGCCGCCGTGCGCTGCGCCTGCGCGGCGGCCGCGGCCGCCGCGACCGCCGGTAGCTGACCGAGATCCGAGAAGCGCCAGGGAATGTCGACGACCCGGGGAATCGTCGCGACAGGCGCGTCCACGCCGTCGAAATGGAACCCGGCGGCCAGGTTGCGGTGCCGGGTGACCACCGCCGAAAAGGCGGACCGCAATCGATCCACGTCGAGCTCACCGGCGAGGTCGACCACCGCCGTCAACGTGTACGGGTCGTGCTCGGTGAAACGGGCGGCGTGCGCGAGCAGACCCTCCTGCAGCGGCGAGAGCGGCAGGATTTCGGCGAGCGGGCCGGTGATCGACTCGAGGAAGGAGACCTGGTTCTGCGTGACGATGACGTCGTCGCAATCGGCGGCACTGAGTCCACCGGCGTGCAGCGCGGCGTGCGCGGCGTAGGCGTCCAGTGCCGCGCCGAAGTGGCGTTGCAGTGCGGCGACGGACGTCGCGCCCAGCAGTTCGCCCGCCGCGGTCCATTCGATGGACAGCGTGGACCCGGCGGCACCGTCGTGCACGAACGCGTTGACCGCCAAGACTTCCGTGAGCGTCCGCGTGGCCGGTTCCACGACGCCGAAGCCGTCGTCTCCGACGGTGCGCCAGCCGGTCCCCGACAGGCCGGCGGACCTGCCGAGATAGTTGAGGACGATCTGGGGAGCGGGCAGTGTCGTGAGCGGCTCGCCGGCCTCGTCGTGGAACCGCAGGACGCCGTACCCGATCCCATGGTCCCGTCCCTGTCGCCGGCGGGCCTTGATCTCGTGCAGGATCTCGGCGAGAACGCTACCGCCGCCCAGCGCCTCGGCGAGCCGATCGTCGGAGTCGAGGAGCGCAGCCGGCGCCGACACGGGGTACTCCGTGGTGAACCAGCCGACGGTCGACCCGCGCCCCCGGCCGGTGTCCGCGTCACGTCCGTGGCCCTCCATCAGCACCGGGAAGTCGCCGGTGGCCGCGTCCCGGTAGGCGCGCACCGCGACGGTGAGGGCGGCCAGGAGCACCTCGTCGGGGCGTGCGCGGTACCGAGAGCACAGCGCGTCGATGATCGCCGCGGTCACCGCCGGCGTCGTCTCCGTCCGGGTGACGTCCGCCGTCGCGTGGGTGTCCAGGCCGTGCCGCGGGTCGGCGTCGACGAGCACGCGCGATCCCGTCTCGAGGACCGACTGCCACTGCTCCAACTCGTCGACGTACCGGTGGACCGTCCCGCGCGCCGCCAGTTCCAGAGCACGGTGGCGCCACGACTCGCCCGTGGTAGGTGGGAGGTCCAGGCCGCGGCAGGCGGCCACGAGGTCGGCCAGCAGGACGGACCAGGACACGGCGTCGACGGCGAAGTGATGGACCACGACGAGCAACCGGTCGTTGCCGTCGGACATACGGACGATGCTCAGCCGCAGCAGGTCTCCGGCGGCCGGGGACAGCGCGGCGGCGTCCTCGCGTGCCCACCCCGCGATCTCGCGCGTGAACGCGTCCGCGGTGACCGGGCCGCGCTCGCCGATTTCGAGAGGCACGTCGGTCGCGGTGGGGATGTCCACGGATTCCGCGTCCCGGACGATCATCCGCAACGCCGGGTGCCGGTCCAGGAGCACCCGCGCGGCGGCGGCCGGCGCGTCTCGGTCGAGGCGGCGGTCAACTTCGACCGCGGCCCACTGCGCGTAGGACGCCACGGCCGTGACGGAGTCGGCGGCCAGCACGTTGCGCATGATCGGTGTGGTCGGTGCCGCCCCGATGCCGTCGTCGGTGTCCTGTCCGGCGTCGTCGACCCATTCGCGGCTCATCGCGGCGAGCGTCGCGAGGTCGCGACCGGACAGCAGTTCCTTGGGGGTGAGCACGAGTCCGTGGCCCCGCAACCGGCTGCTGATGCTGATCGCGCCGATGCTGTCGCCGCCGAGCGTGAACAGGTCGGCGTCGAGCGACACCTCGGGGACGCCGAGCACCTCGGTGACGACGGCGCACAGCGCGTACTCGGCGGCGGTGCCGGGCGTGCGGGCCGCGGCGTCCGCGGTCGGTGCGAGACTCGCCGGATCCGGCAGCCGCTTCCTGTCGATCTTGCCGTTGACCGTCACCGGCATCTCGTCGAGGACCACCACCACGGACGGCACGAGGTGGTCCGGGACCCGGGTCAGCAGCTCACGCCGGACGTCGTCGCCGGAAAGCGCACCATCCGCGGCCACCACGTATCCGACGAGTTTGGCGAACGCGCCGGCGCCGGTCACCACCGCGACGGCAGCGGATACCGAAGCCGACTGTGTCAGGGCAGTTTCGACCTCCCGAAGTTCGACCCGATGACCGCGAATCTTGACCTGGTCGTCGGCCCGGCCGCAGTACTCGAACCCGGTCTCCGGGTGCCAGCGGGCCAGGTCGCCGGTGCGGTACATTCGGCCACCCGACCGGTCGAACGGATCGGCCACGAAACGGTCGGCGGTGGCGCCGGGGCGCCCGAGGTAGCCGCGGGCGAGCTGCGGGCCCGCCAGATAGAGCTCACCGGTCTCCCCGTCGAGGACGGGCTGCAACGCCCCGTCGAGCAGGTACGCGGACGTGCCCTCGAGCGGCCGACCGATGCGAACGTCGGGGCCCGTCACCTCGGCGGCGATCGCGTCCACCGTGGCCTCGGTCGGGCCGTACATGTTGTACACCCGGGCCGCGCTGTCGCCGAGCCGCTGAGCGAGCGCCGCGGGCAGTGCTTCCCCGCCGACGACGATCGTGCCGATCGAGTGCGGGCGGGCGTCACCGTGGGCCGGTCCGAGCAGCCCCGCGTCCACGAGGAAGGCCGCCATGGACGGGGTCGTGTCGACCACGTCGATCGCGTCGGCCGCGAACCGCTGGATCTGCAGATCCGCGTCCCGCTGGACGTCGCTGCCGTACAGGTGGATCCGATGTCCGTCGAGGATCCACAGCAGCGGATCGATCGACGCGTCGAACGCGAACGAGGTGGTGTGTGCCACGTGCAGCTGCCGTCCGCCGGCCCGGGCGCGGGCGTCGGCGTACACCGCGGTCCGTTGACGGTGCACGAGGTGTGCGAGACCACCCGAGCGGACGACGACGCCCTTCGGGGTGCCCGTGGAGCCCGACGTGAACAGCACGTAGGCCATGTCGTCGGCCCGTCGAGTCGTCGCGAGTTCGTCGGCGCGCAACCGGTCGCCGGCCAGGGAGGCCAGCTCCGTCTCGATCGGCTCCGATCCGAGCCCGACGATCTCGCACTCGATAGTCGTCACCGGCGGCTCGCCGTGGCACAGCAGCAACGACGGCCGGGCCGCCGCGACGAGCCCGTCGAGGCGTTCGGTGGGGTACGCCGGATCGAGCACCACGTAGGCGGCACCCGCCTCCCACACCGCGAAGATGCACGCGACGATGTCGGCGGTGCGCGGCAGCGCGATCGCCACGATATCGTCCGTGCCGATCCCCCGGGCACGGAGCAACCGGGCGATCCGGTAGCTGCGGGCGGCCAGTTCCGTTGCCGTCATCGATTTCTCGGAGTCGGTGAGCACCGTCTCGTTCGGGCACGCGGTCACCATGTCGGCGAAGATGTCGGCAACCGATCGCGCACCGGTCTGCGGCAGCGCCGCCGGTGCCCATCCCGGGTCGATGCCCGCCGCGTTCAGGCTCACCCGGCCCAGCGCGGGGCGGTCGGGGGAACTCAGGGCACGCACCAGCCGGGCCAGTCCCCGGACCCGCGCGGTCACCTCGGTCTCGGACACGGTCCGGGCGTCCACCTCGAACCCGAGCATCATGCGTCCGCCGTCGACCGGAGTGGCCGTCAGTCCCAGTTCCTCGGGCGGGCCGCCCGCCACGTTCCGCAGCGTCCCGACAGCTCCGGCGAAGTCCAGGTCGAAGTCGAAGGCCTTGAGATTGATTCCGACGCCGTGCAGGACGGCGCCCGCGCCCGGCGCGGCGAGATCGCGCACCAGGTCCTCGCCGCGGTAGCGCTGGTGCTCGCGCAGTTCGCTCAGCGCGGCCGCCACCTTCGCGCCCAGTTCCGGCAGGTCGTCGGACAGCGACACCGAGACCCGCAGTGGGAGCACGTTGACGGCCATCGACGGCGTCGTCAGCGCGGTGCGCGTGGTGCGAACCATGATCGGCAGCGCGGACACCACGTCGGTGGTCGACCGCAGCCGGGCCACGAACCCCAGGTAGGCGCCGATGAGCAGGTCCGCCCACGTGCATCCGTGATCGCCGGCGAGCTTTCGCAGCTCATCCATGGTCTCGGTGCTCAGGAACGCGCGGGCGCAGCGGGTGCGGACAGCCGCGCCGAGATCCGTGCCACCGCGTCCGTGCAGTTCGGGCAGCGGGTCGAGACGCGCGGTCCAGTAGTCACGGTCGAGCGTCGCCTGCTCGGAGTTGCGGTACTGCACGTCCTCGGCCACCAGTTCCGCAATGGATCCGAAGGTGTTCGGGCGCAGTCGCTTACCGGTTACCGTGGCCGTGTAGCGGGTGGCCAGTCGGCGGGAGATCATCGCCGCGGAGTAACCGTCGACGATCAGGTGGTGGTAGAGCTGCACGCACCACACCTGCGTCGCGGACAGGCGCAGCAGCGTGTAGGTGAACAGCTGCCGGTCGGTCATCTCGGAGGCGGCGCGGGCTGCGTCGGCCCGGATGTGTGCGACCTTCTCGTCCGCGGCTGCCCGGGGATCCGCCTCGGCCCTGAGGTCGACGACGGGGATCGCCAGCGGGTGGTTCGGTGCGATCCACTGGCGGGGGCCGTCGGCGGTCTCGACGAAACGCAGCCTCATCGTCTCGGCCTCGGCGACCGTCGCCGCGATCTCCGCGACGAGCACCTCGAGGTCGAGCTCGACGTCCCGATCCGTGCCGTCGAGCTCGAGCACCTCGCCCACGAGGTAGTAGGGCGAGTCGGGCTCGAGGCGCTGCGCGTTCCAGATTCCGAGTTGCGCGCCAGTGAGCGGCAGCAGCGTCTCGGTCCCGGTCTCGGTCTCGGCGGGATGCCCTTCGGTGAGTGTCATGCGCCCTGACTCTTCTTGTCGATCTTGCCCACCGACGTGGTGGGGAATTCGGTGACGAACTCGAAACGGTCGGGAATCGTGTACGCGGCCACCCGCCGCTCGGCGCGCAGGAAGGCGCGGAGCTGGGATGCCGTCGGGGACCCGGACTCCGGATCACGGCGAATCACGTACGCGCAGATCCGTTCACCGAGAGCGTCGTCGGGGACACCCACGACGGACACGTCGTGGATCTCGCGGTGGGCCAGCAGGTGGTTCTCGACCATCGCCGGTGCGATCTTCTCGCCGCCGCGGTTGATCTGGTCCTTGCTCCGGCCCACGACCGTGAGGTAGCCGCGCGGATCCCTCACGACGATGTCACCGGTGGCGTAGAAACCGTCGGCGGTGAACGAGCGCCGATTGTGTTCGGGGGCGCAGTAATAGCCGCGGATCGTGTAGGGACCACGCGTCTGTAGATGTCCGGCGACGCCGTCGGCCACCGGCACACCCGCGTCGTCGACCACCCGTACCTCGTCGTCGGGCGAGATGGGCCGTCCCTGCGTGGTGTGGATCGTCTCGTCATCGTCCCCGGCGCGCGTGTAGTTGACCAGACCCTCGGCCATGCCGAAGACCTGGGTCAGCATGCACCCCAGTTCGGGGGCGACGCGGCGGGCGGCCTCCTCGGGGAGTTTGGCGCCGCCCACCCACACCGCGACGAGCGAGGAGATGTCGCGCTCGGCGCGGGCCGACGAGTTGAGCCACGCCATCAGCACCGGCGGCACGAGTGCCGCGTGCGTCACGGCATGCGCCTCGATCAGTCGCAGGCACGTGTCGGGACTGGGGTCCGGCGCCATCACGACGCAGCCGCCGACGGCGATCATCCCCAGCAGTCCGGGCGAGCTCATCGTGAAGTTGTGCGAGATCGGCAGCACCGCGAGCATCACCGAGGTGGCGTCGATGCCGCAGATGCGCGCACTCTCGCGCACCGAGTACAGGTAGTCGTCGTGCGTGCGCGGGATCAGTTTGGGGGTCCCGGTGGTGCCGCCCGACAGTTGGAGGAACGCCACGTCGGACGGCAGCGAACGCTCGGCACGCGGGAGCGGTTCTCGGCCGGCCCAGGATTCGTCGCCGAGCGGGATGACCACGGTGGCGATGTCGGGAAATTCGGCGGCGATCTCCGCCGCCGTCCCCGCATACGATGTGAGACCGAAGGTGTCGACGGTGACGTACCCACTCGTGGACGCCGCGCTACAGAACTGACGAATTTCGGCGGAGCGGTGCGCGGCCAGCGCGAACACCGGCAACGCGCCGATCTCGAAGAGCGCGAAGACGACCTCGACGTATTCGACGGTGTTGGGCAGGTGGACGACGACGCGATCGCCCCGCCCGATGCCCCGGGCGGCGAACTCCGCCGCGACCACCTGTACCCGCTCCGCGAGTCGGGCGTAGGTGACCGTGCGCCGGGGGTCGACCACCGCGAGCCGGTCCGGGTGCGCCGCCACTGCTTCCGCCAGGAGCGCCGCATGCGTCTGCCCGATCCAGTAACCCTTCTCGCGATACCGCGCGGCGAACTCGGCCGGGTACTCCACCACACCGTCGAGCCGGAGCGGGTCGAGGTGCGTCCCGGTGCCGACCGTCGAACTCACCGGGCAGCCCCGGCCGCGACGAACTCGCGGGTGAGAGCGGCGGACACGTCGTCGGTCGTGACGACCGCGCCGCAGCGTTTGGCGGCGTACGTCGCCGCCATCACGTGCTCGTCGCGCGAGAAGTCGGCGGTCGCGTCGAGCACCAGGAAGGGACGAACGTCGGACATGAATGCCTCTGCGGCACTGAGGAGGCAGCCCATGTGGGTGTAGACCCCGGTCACGATCAACTGGTCACGTCCGTGATGTGCCAGCAGCTCGCGCAGGTCCGTCCGTTGGAACGCCGAGTAGCGCCACTTGGTGACCTGGATGTCGCCGCGGCGCGGGCGGAGCCGGTCGATGACCTCGGTGTCGCGGCCCGACTCGAGGCCGGGACCCCAGAAGTCGGCGAGCACGCCGCGCCTGGCGGGGTGCTGGTCGCCCGGTTGCATCGTGTAGACGACGGGGATACCCGACTCCGATGCCTGCTCCCGCAGCGCGGCGATGTTGTCGACGACAGGGGAAATGAGTTCGGGCGCATCGACGTACGCGTCGATGAAGTAGTTCTGCATGTCGTGGACGAGCAGTGCGGCACGTCCCGGGTCGAGTTCCCAGTCGACGACATTGTCAGGAATCTCGTCGCGCACGGGCATCGCGTAGCCGGAGATCTTCGGAATTGCCATTGCGTCCCTCTCGCTTCGATCTTGAACAGAAATTAGGTTAGCCTAGACTTACTCCCAGTGGGGTCGTGTCGTGAACGAGAGGGCTTCCGCGCTCGTCAGTGTCGATGCAGGCTCCAGGCGTCCCACAGCGCGCAGTAGCGACCGCCCCGCGCGATCAACTCGTCGTGCGTGCCCTGCTCGACCACTGTCCCGTTCTCCATCAACAGGATTCGGTCCGCGTGCCGGACCTGCCCCAGGCGGTGCGCCACGATCACGGCGGCACGTCCGGCCAGCGCCGCGGTGGCGGCCTGCTCGAGCAACGAGGCACCGGAACTGCCCGCGTCGGCGGTGGCCTCGTCGAGGATCACCACGGGCGGGTCCGCCAGCACCAACCGTGCCAGCGCCAGCTGCTGTGCCTGCACGGGCGTGAGCTGGTGGCCGGCGTCCCCGACCACGGTGTCCAGGCCCTCCGGAAGCAGCTCGAACCAGTCGTCGGCCAGCACGGTCCGCAACGCCGCGACCATCGCGGCGTCGTCGGCCGCCGGGTTCGCCAGGGCGAGGTCCTCTCGCAGCGATCCGGCGAAAACGTGCACCTCCTGGGTGACCAGCGTGACCCGCTGCGCGCGTGCGCTTTCCGGAAATTGGGAAAGGTCGACACCGCCGAAGTCGATGCGCCCCTCGTCGGGCGTCCGAACCCCGGCGAGCAGTGCCGCCAACGTCGACTTCCCGGCACCCGAGGTACCCACGACGGCAACGGTCTCGCCGGGGGCCACCGCAAGGTCTGTGCCGCGGACGACATGTCGCCCCGGGACGTACCCGAACGTGACACCACGCGCCTCGAGCGCGCCGTGCTCCGGCAACGAGGAAGCGCGACTCTCGCCGTCCTGCTGTTCGTCGCGGGTCTCGATCACTCCGACGATCCGGGCGAGTGATGCGAGCGCGGACTGCAATTCGTCGATGACCAGCAACAGGTCGTCGATCGGCTCGAACAGGCGGAGGAAGAACAGCATCGCCGTCGTCGTGGCGCCGACGGTGAGCGCGTCTGCGCCCACCAGTAAGTACCCGGCGACGAGCAGGCCGGCCATGACGACGAACTGTCCGGAGTTGAGCCTTCCGTAGAAGCGGTTCTGCACGATGCGCGCTCGCATCGTCCACCGCACGACCTCCCACGAGTGGGATCCGATGCGGCCGGCCAGCTTCGGGGACATGTCGTACGCGTGCACCGTGCGCAGACCGCGCACCGCACCCAAGACCTGTTGCGCCCGCAGCCCCATCGCCGCGCGTTCGGCCGCATAGATTTCCGGCGCCTTCCGCAGGTACCAGCGCACCGCGAGCACGTAGATCGGCAGCGCCACCACGAGCACCGCGAGGAACCGCCAGTCCAGCGCCGTCAGTCCCACGGCCGTGAGGACCACCGTGAACAACGACGTCGACAGCGCCGGGACCACGGTGCTGATCGCGCGGGAGACCTCTTCGACGTCGTCGGTGGCGCGGGAGACGAGATCACCGCTGCCCGCCTGCTCCACCCGTTCGAGCGGCAGCGACAGGCTGGTTGTGAACATCCGCTCCCGCAGACGCGCCAGCACGGTTTCGAACAGCCTGGACGACAACACCACGCCCAGCGCCGTGAAGCCGGCGAAGGCGAGTGCCGCGCCGACCATGGCCGCGCCCGACAGCCAGATCCGCGCCGTGTCGCCGTCCTCGATGACGACGTCGACCATGCGGCCGAGCGCCCACGGCGGGACCAGACCGAGCGCGGCGCCGACGACCATGGTCGCCACGACCGCGGCCAGCCGTCCTCCCTGCCCGTGCAGTGCCCGGCGCACCTCGCGCCGCACGGACCGGGCATCGGCGACCGGTAGTTTCGCGGTCGTCGTCTGCAATTCGATGGTCATCGTGAGGCCTCCGTCAACGTCGGTGCGAGATCGCCGGTCGTCGTGTCGGCGGCTTCGATGCGCCACACGCTCGACGCGGCCGCCAACAGTGCCGGCGACGACGTGAACACGATCGTGGTCTTCCCGGACCGCGCGGTTGCGATGCGTTCGGCCACAGTCGCTTCCGTCACCGAGTCGACAGCCGTCGTCGGATCCAGCAGCACGAGCACGTCCGGGTCCGCGGCCAGCGCGCGGGCCAGCGACACACGCTGGCGCTGGCCGCCCGACAGCATCCGCCCGGCCTCGCCGACGTCGGTGGCCAGGCCGTCGGGCAGGGTCGCCAGCACGTCGTCGCAGGCCGATGCGAAGATCGCGCGGGTGACGGCCTCGGCGCCGACGTCGTCGGTCGCGGCGATGTTCTCCCCGACGGTGCCCTCGAACAGGTCGCTCTCGTGCGGAGCCACGAGCAGTGTGCGTTTGCGTGTCCCGTGCGGCAGGTCGCGTACGTCCACCCCGCCGACGGTGACAGCTCCCGAGCTCGGTTCCGCCAGCCCGGCGAGGACGTCGGCGAGGGCCGCGGTGGTGACCGCATCCGCCTCGACGGCGACGAACTCACCCTCCGGGACGTCCCGGTCGACGGCGGCCGCGGCGCCGCACGCGGCCCCCTCGAACCGCAGCGAGAAACCGCCCGGCGCGCGCGCAGCCGGCGACTCCTCGTGGGCGAACGGCGCCTGCAGGACCGTCAGCACGCGCTCGGCCGACCCCAACGCCTGCGCCCAGATGGCGCCGAAGTTGGCGGCGAAGGCCTGGAGCGGGCCCATGACGAACTGGGTCACCGCCACGACGGTGATGAGCTGACCGATGGTCATCGCACCACCGACCGCCATCAGGCCGGCGGCCACCGCGACTCCGGCGATGAACAACCCGGAGACGGTCTCCATCGACGCCAGGTAGCCCGCGCGGGCCACGTTCGCCTTGAGCGTGCCCTGCAACGCCCGCTCACTCGCAACGAGATACCGACGCCCCGCCTCGTGTTCGGCGCCGAGACCCTTGACGATCCGGAAGCCGCCCACCAGATCGGCCGCCGTACCCGCGGCCTCCCCCGCCGCCTGCTGCTCCTGCATGCTCCGCCGGCGCAGCGGCGCACCCGCGCGGTCCATGAGCCACAACATGAGCGGCGCCGCCACCAGGATGGCCAGGCCCAGCGGCCAGGAGATGTACAGCAGGATCAGCGCCGAGAAGACGACGGCGGCGAACTCACCCAACGGATACACCACGATCGCGACTGCCGAGGCGAGCTGCCGGGCGTCGGATGTGGCGATGCTCAGCAGCATTCCGGGCTGGCGCGCCGCACCGCCCAGTCCGCGTGCGTCGAGGATCCGGTCGGTGATGCGCGTGCGCACCTGGTGCTGGATCGACTGCATGCCCAGGAAGCCGACGCGGGATCCGAACCGGAAGGTCGTCGACACTAGTGCGTAATCGACTGCCAGCACCGCCACCCACAACACCAGTTCGCCGGCATCACCCGTGCTGATCGCACGGTCGATGGCCACGCCCATGATGACCGGCACCAGCGCCGCGCACAGCTGGTGCACGATCAGCAGCACGCCGGCCGGAACCGTGTACTTCTTGGCCGCGAACATCGTCCGCAGCGTCAGTTGTCGCGGGGTGGTGGACTCGGTGACGTCTATGTGCCGGGTGCGCAGCGGCGTCGCGGGCGCTTCGAAGAAGACTGGCAGTTGCATGTACTCGGAGCTCCTGGCGCAGGCGGAGTCGCTCGTAGCGGCGACCCCGAGTGGGAAGGAAGGTCAGTGCGTCGACGCAGCGTCGGCCACGGCCGACATCGTCGAGGTAGCGAATCTCACACCGACACAACAGAAATCGCCGTTTCCGCACGCCATCCGACCACACGTCATCGACACAGTCCACCCCTCGCACGTCTGAATAACCTTAGCCTAACCTATATAGGACCAATCGGTTTAGGCTAGCCGGGTCAGGGCATCGATTGCCCACCCCCAATCCCTGGATCGAAACGAGGCTCGTGTTGAGTTCACGCACGCACACCGTCATCGACGCCGCGGGCATCGTCGGTTCCGACGAAGGCACCCGCGGCCGCTTCGTACTGTCCCGTCCGCACGGAACGGTGGCGGCGGACGGCTGCCGCGCACGGTTCGACGATGCCGACGCTGCCGCGTCGGCACTGCGATCCGGGGCCGCGGGCCTCGTGGTCGGCGCGCTCCCCTTCTCCCGCGACACCCCCTGCGCCCTCACCGAACCCGAGTACGTCGTGCGCACCGGTGAAATCTGGCAGGCACCCGACGGACTGCCGGATCTGCCCGCGTTCACCGTCGACGAATTGCGCGAGGGGGAGCACACCGATCGCATCCACACCGCTCTCGACGTCCTGCGCGACACCGGGTCGGAGCTGCAGAAGGTGGTTCTGGCCCGGACCGTGACGTTGGCCGCCGACGGCCCGGTGGATCCGTCGAGGGTGCTGGCGGCACTGGTGGCCGGAACCCCGGAGGGCAACGGTTATTACGCGGACCTGAGCGCGGCCGGTGGACCCTACAGCGGGCGCACGTTGGTCGGATCGTCACCCGAGGTACTCGTGCGGAAGCGGGGCGAGGCCGTCAGCTGTCACCCGCTCGCGGGCTCGGCGGCTCGTCATCCGCGGGCCGACCGCGATCGCCAGGTCGGCCGCGCACTGACCGAATCGACCAAGGACCGGCGCGAACACGCGTTCGTCGTCGACGCGATCCGCGAGGCGCTGGCACCGTTCTGCCGCGTCCTCGACATCCCCGACGAGCCGACGCTCGCCCACACCCCGCAGCTGTGGCACCTCGGTACACCGATTCGGGGTGAGCTCCGGGACCCGAGCACCACCGCACTCGATCTCGCTCTGGCACTGCACCCGACGCCGGCGGTCTGCGGGACACCCACCGGCCCGGCCTTCGACACGATCGCCGAGTTGGAGGGCGACCGCGGGTTCTACGCGGGCGCGGTGGGCTGGTGCACGGCCGACGGCGACGGCGAATGGATGGTGGCCATCCGCTGCGCCGAGATCAGCAGCGATCGACGCCGGGTCACCACGTATGCGGGCGGTGGCATCGTCGCCGAGTCCGATCCGGGGGCCGAACTACGAGAGACGGTGACCAAGTTCGGTACCGTCATGAGCGCACTGGGAGTGCAACTGTGACAATCTCTCTGGTGGTAGGCGCCGGCCACGGCATCGGTCGGGCCGTGGCGCTGACGTTGGCGCGGGCCGGGCGGAAGGTCGCATTGGCCGACGCCGACGCGGCGGGCCTCGCGGACACGGCCCGGCAGCTCGGTGGGGGCGTCCTCACCCACACCGTCGACATCCGCGACCCCGAGGCCGTGGCGGCGACGGTCGCCGAGACGGAGCAGTCTGCGGGCCCGATCACCGAACTCGCCCACGTCGCGGGAATCCTCGAGACCGGATCGGTGCTGGATTCCGATCCGGCCGACTGGCGGAACGTCTTCGACGTCAACCTCTTCGGACTGCTCAACGTCGTCCGACCGGTGGGCCGTGCCATGCGCGAACGCCGGTCCGGGGCCATCGTGGTCGTCGGCTCCAACTCGGCCGGGGTGCCACGGATGTCGATGGGCGCCTACGGCTCCTCCAAAGCGGCGTCGACCATGCTCACCCGGGTACTCGGGCTGGAACTGGCCCGGTACGGGGTGCGCGCCAACATCGTCGCGCCGGGGTCCACCGACACCGACATGCAGCGGTCCCTGTGGGCCGACCCCGAGGACGAGGCCGGTGCCCGCGGCGCGATCGACGGTGACCTCTCCTCCTACAAGGTGGGCATCCCCCTCGGCCGCATCGCGACACCGTCCGACATCGCCGAGACCGTCGAGTTCCTGCTCTCCGACCGGGCCCGGCACATCACCATGCAGAGCGTGTACGTCGACGGGGGCGCCACGCTGCGCGCCTGAGGACCGAACTCACACCGTCAGGTAACCACCGTCGACCGGGAGCACCGTGCCGGTGACGTACGACGCGGCCGGCGAACTCAGAAACACCGCGGCGGCCGCGACGTCCCGCGGCCGGCCCCACGCCCCCAACGGGGTGCGGGCCAGGATCTCCGCGTTGGCCTGCGGATCCTCCATGCGCCCGCGCCCGAGCGGGGTGTCGATCCATCCCGGCGCCACGGCGTTGACCCGGATGCCGTCAGCCGCGTAAGCCTGGGCGAGCGACTTCGTCAGTTGCACGAGGGCGCCCTTGGACGCCGCGTAGGCCGGGATCACGCTGCTGCCGAACGTCGAGTACATCGAGGCGATGTTGACGATCGACGCGGCCCGCCCGGCCATGCGCGGGCGGGCGAGCGTGCTCAGCCGCATCGCCGCGGTGAGGTTGACCCGCAACACCCGGTCCCAGCCGTCCGGGGTGTGCTCGGATCCGTCCTCGAGCGCGATCCCCGCGCAGTTCACCAGCACGTCCACCTCGCGCATCCGTGCCAGCACGTCGGCGAGGACCGTGTCGTCGGTGACGTCGCCGTGGACCACCGTCACCGCGTCACCGACCGTGTCGGGCCCGCGGCGCGGCGTCGGAAGACCCGGCGCCGGAAGACCCACGGCCCACACGTCGGCGCCGAGGCCGGCGAAGGCCGCGGCGATTCCGGCGCCGATGCCGGAGGTGCCGCCGGTGACGAGAACGGATCTCCCGGCGAACAGGTCGGTGCGGAAGACGTCGGTCGTGGCCGAATCGGTACGAGTCATCGGGTTCCTCCTCCACATCTCACGAGGGTCTTCACGCCGCGACGGCCGCCGGCGGCCATCGCCGTGAGCACGGCGGGCGCCTCGGCCAGGTCCACCACGTCGGCGGTGAACGGGGTCAGGTCGAGCAGGCCCCGGTGCACCAGGTCGATCAGTTCCCGATGGCAGTCGTTGTACCCGACGCTCGCCACCACGGTCAGCTCGTCGTTGACGAAATCGAAAGCATCGAAACGCAATTCGTCCGCCAACCCGAGTAGGACGACGGTCCCACCGGTGCGGACCGAGCCCACCGCGGTCTCGAACGTCGGCTGTGCACCGACGACCTCGAAGGCAACATCCACACCGTCGTCGCCGCCCGCGCTCCGGACGGCGGTGGGCACGTCGGAGACCGCTCGCGGGTCGATCACCGTCGGCACCCCGAGCCGCGAGGCCAGCGCGCGGCGCTCCGGCACCGGATCGATCCCGACGAGGCGATCGACACCGCGTCGGCGCAGCAGCGCGCAGACCAGTAGACCCACCGGGCCCAACCCGATCACCGCCGCACTCGCTCCCGTCCGGATCCCGGACCGGCGCACCGCGTGCAGCGCCACGGCGGCGGGTTCGAGCACCGCCGCCTGGGCCAGGTCGAACCCGGCCGGGAGCACGTGCACCATGTACGCCGGAACCGTTGCGTACTCGGCCATCCCACCGTCGCCCATCAGTCCGGCGAAGCCGAAGTGGCGGCACGTGTGGTAGCGCCCGTCCCGGCAGGCCGGGCACTCGCCGCAGCGGTAGTTCGGCTCGACCGCCACCGCGTCCCCGACGGCGATCCCGTCGACGTCCGCGCCGACCGCGACCACCGTGCCGGAGAACTCGTGCCCGAGCACGATGGGTGCGGTGGCACCCGACAGCGTGTGGGGTGTCCCGGTCGGGATGGCGTGCGGACCGTCGTGGATCTCGTGGAGGTCGCTGCCGCACGCCCCGCAGTACGCGCAGCGCAACAGCACCTGCCCCGCGTCCGGCGCCGGCAGCTCGACCTCGTCGACGCGCAGGTCGCCGGCGCCGTGCCACCGCACCGCGTGCCCGGTGACGTTCATGCGGATACCCCCACCCGTGCCGGCGCCGTCTCCTTCAGCGCGAACGCGAGCAGCACCACGACGAGGGCCGCGCCCGAGGAGATGAGCATGCTCACCTGCAGGCCGAACGAGTCCGACAGCCGCCCTGCCAGCCACGGGGCGACGAAACCGCCGACGACCTCGCCGACGCCCATGATGAGCCCCAGGCATGTCGCGACGAGGTGTCGCGGCACGGTCTCGGCGGGGATGGTGGCCATGAGCAGTGTGAAGCAGCCCAGACCGGTGTAGGTGACGGCGAGCGCGAGGAACAGCAGGATCGGCGAGTCGATCCCGATGACGGCGAGCGGGGCCAGCACCGCCAGCGACGTGAACCCGATCATCGCCGGTTTGCGCCCGATCCGGTCGGAGATCCCGGGCACCAGCGCGCCCCAGATCACCCACGCGATTCCGATGCCGGTGAGCGCGAAGCTCAACTGTCCGCCGTCGAAGCCCTTGACCTCGCTCAGGTAGAGCGGGGCGAACGTCTGGGTCGTGGTGAACCACGTCAGGTAGAAGATGGCGATCACCAGGCACACCAACACGTTGCGGGTACGGACCGCGTCGGCGAACCGCATCGACGCGCGGTCGTCGGACACCGGGGCCGCACCGTCCGCGTCGTCCTGCGCGATCGTGGCCGGGTCCTGCAGGCGCAGGTCGCGTACGAACTTCAGCACCAGCAGGGCCAGCAGCGCTCCGGGCACCACCGTCGCGAGGAACGCCGTTCGCCACCCGAAGGCCTCGGCCAGGTGGACGGTGACGATCGGCCCGAGGATGCCCCCGAGCAGGCCGGCGGACGAACCCTGCACCAGCCCCATGTTGAGCCCACGCCGCCGCGGACTCGACGAATAGATCATCATCGGTTGCGCGAGCGGCAGCACCGCACCCTCGGCGCCACCCATGATCGCCCGCAACAGCAACAGACTCGCGAGTCCACCCACCAGTCCCGACATCGCCGAGAAGACGGTGAACACGACGACCGCGCCGATCAGGAACGGCTTCCGCCGATCCTTGCGGTCGGACAGATAGCCCATCGACAGCCCGGCCAGCGCCCAGGTGAGGGCGGGGATGCCGCCCAGCAACCCGATGTCGGAGTTGTCCAGGCCCAGTTCGTCCTTGAAGAACGGGCTCAGGTAGTTCAGCGCCAGCCGGTCGAAGAACACGAACCCGAAGGTGGCGAAAAGTACTGCGAGCAGAACGTTTTCATAGCGCCCGCCGCGCGGCGGCGGTGTGTATGCGGTGGACGCGTACCCGCGTCGCGAACCGATGATGGTCATCGCACCTCTCTCCGGCCGTCAGCGAATGAGCGAATCGATGTAGTCCGCGCCGAGGCCCACCTTCTCGTAGTGGTCCCGGCACAGGGCGAGGTAGTCGTGGACATCGAAGTGGCCGGTGCTGTCACCGTTCTCGTCGAGCCACACCAGCGGGCCGGTCACCACGAAGAACGCGCGCATCGGGTCCTCGTGCTCGTACGCCACGAGAGTGTGGCCCTCGCCCGGCGTCTCGTAGACGAAGGAGCCCGCAGTCGCGGTCCACGGCTGTTCGAGGTAGCCCCACTTGCCCGAGATCGTGCACGCGAAGACCTCGTGCGGGTGGTAGTGGCGGTTGACCAGGCCCGCGGACTTGGCCCACAGGATGTCGGCCCAGCGGTTGTCGCGCGGCGAGATCCACAGCGGGCGGGAGAACACTGTCTCGGTCAGCGGCGCGTAGTACCGCTCGTCGTCGACGGGGGCGAACTGATGGAACACCTCGGGCTGGGCGTCCGGCTTCATCGAATTCACGATCGGCTTCAGATCGGCCCAGAACTCGTTGCTGGCGGCCTCGGGCATGGAACTCTCCTTCTTCGGATGCCGTCGGGGACGGCTACATCGGCAGAACGAGTACACGACGTCGAGGCCGGGGACGTCTTTCACCAACAGGACAGACCTACGTTCACTTTCGGACATCCCCCGGGCGTATTTGACGCGTCCGGACGGCCCATGCATACTTCTGCGGCATGTGTGGCCCACGTCTCATCGGGTAGGCGGTACCACCGCGACCCGCCGACAAGTGGAGGTATCCGGCCCGTGCCCCCCAAGATCACCACAGTGACCACCGACGGCATCGACAACCGCGATCGGGTGGCGTTCTGGGAGGAGTACAACGCGCAGGAACTCGTGGGACTGCGCTGCTCGACGTACCATCAGGACGGGCTCGAGGCACGCCAGCTCAACATGGACCTGGGCGGGCTGCGACTCGCGGAGATCTCCGGGAATCCGCACGTCATCGACCGGTCGCAGCAGCACGTCAGCGCCTCACCGAAGGACTCCGTCTTCATCACGCAGCTGGTGACCGGGTCGGCGTTCTTCTATCACGCCACCGGCTGTCTGCGGCTGAACGCCGGCGACATGGTCGTCTACGACACCGCCCACCCGTACCTGTTCGGGTTCGAGACGAAGATGCGGCAGCTACTGATCGACATCCCGCGGGACGCGTTGCGCGGGCACCGGCTGGCCGGCTCCCCCGACCTGCCGTACGTCGTGTCGCCGACGGCCGGCGTGAACGGAACGCGCGTGCGGGCGCTCGGCGGACTCGTCCGCGCCCTCATCGACGACGGCGACGCCGACGACCAGCGCCGGGACGACCTGCTCGCGACCGCCCTCACGCTACTGGCCGGCCGTGAGTCGACCGGAACGGCGCTGCGGCGCACCGCCACCACGCACATCATGGCCCGGCTCACGGACCCCGACCTCTCGGTCGAGTCGGTGGCCCGGGAGATCGGCGTCTCGGCCCGTCACCTGAACCGGACGTTCGCCGCCGACAACACCACCGTGTCGCAGTTCATCCACCGCCGGCGTCTCGACGGTGCCCGCAAGGAGCTCGTCGATCCGGCGGCGTTCGACCGCCGCATCGCCGAAGTCGCGGCCCGGTGGGGATTCTCCTCACAGGCCCACTTCACGCGCGCGTTCCGCCGCGAATTCGGCTGCGCGCCCAGCGAAATGCGGCGCGCCCGGCCGACCGTCGCCTGATAGGCCGACGCGCGGTCAGCCGACGGCGCCGGCCGTCTCGAGTACCCATGCGTACTCGAACGCGACTTCCCGCCACTTCTCGTAGCGGCCGCTGACGCCCCCGTGGCCCGCACTCATCTCGGTCTTGAGCAGCAGCGGCGAGTCTCCGGTCTTCGTCGCCCGCAACGCCGCCACCCATTTGGCGGGTTCGACGTAGAGCACGCGGGTGTCGTTGATGCTCGTGATCGCCAGGATCGCCGGGTAGTCCTTGGCCTCGACGTTCTCGTAGGGGCTGTAGGACCGCATGTACTCGTACACCTGCGGATCCTCGAGCGGGTTCCCCCACTCGTCCCACTCGATCACCGTCAACGGCAGGTCCGGGTCCAGGATCGAGGTGAGCGGATCGACGAACGGCACGTTCGCCAGGATGCCCGCGAACAGTTCGGGCGCCAGGTTCGCGACCGCACCCATCAGGAGTCCGCCCGCGCTGCCGCCGTCGGCCACGAGCCGGGCGGGCGTCGTGCGCCCTTCGTCGATCAGATGCCGAGCGCACGCGACGAAGTCGGTGAAGGTGTTCTTCTTGGTGAGCGTCTTGCCGTTCTCGTACCAGTGCCGGCCCATCTCGCCGCCGCCCCGCACGTGCGCGACCGCGAACACCATGCCGCGGTCGAGCAGCGACAGCCGCGCCACCGAGAACGCCGGGTCCATGCTCGCCTCGTACGAGCCGTACCCGTACAGCAACGTGGGTGCCGGATCGCCACCGATTCCCTTGCGCCGCACCACCGACAGCGGGATGCGGGTGCCGTCCTCGGCGGTGGCCCACTCGCGGTGCTGTTCGTAGTCGGCAGGATCGAAGCCGCCGAGCACGGGCTGCGACTTGCGCAGCAGCAGTTCACCGGTCGCGAGCTGGTAGTCGTACACGCGGGACGGCGTGATGAACGAGGTGTAGCCGATCCGCAGGGTCGGCTGCTCCCATTCGGGGTTGGAGCCGAGCCCGACGGAGAACAGTTCCTCGTCGAACTCCATCTCGGTGAGTTCGCCGTAGCCGTCGGCGGTCAGCGGCCAGATGGCGACGCGGGTCAGCACGTCGCGGCGGTAGCTGAGCACCAGGTGGTCGGCGAAGGTGTCGATGTCCTCGAGCCGGACGTCGTGGCGATGCGGAACCAGGATCTCCATGGCTTCCGGGTCGGCGACCGGCGCCTGCGCAAGCACGAAGTTCTCGGCCTTCTCACCGTCGACGACGTCGTTGTGCAGGATGAGGAACCGGTCCTGGCCCGCGACGACGGCGTGCTCGGCCGCGTACTCCACGCCCTCGCGGCGCGGCAGGATCACCCGGAACTCGCCCTCCGGGTCGGCCGACTCGAGGATCCAGCCCTCGGTGGTGACCTTGGAGCCGAGCCAGATCATGAGGTACTTCTCGCTGCGGGTGGACCCCACGGAAACCCAGTACCGCTCGTCGGGCTCGTGGAAGACGCGGACGTCGTCGGCCTGGTCGGTGCCCAGTTTGTGCCGCCACACCGTGTCCGGCCGCCACGACTCGTCGACCGTCAGATAGAAGACGTGCCGGTGATCGATCGCCCATGTCGCGCCGGGCGCCGTGTTCGGGATCTCGTCCGCCAGCAGTTCACCCGTGCGGAGGTCCTTGAACCGCAGCGTGTACCGCTCGTCCCCGACCACGTCCACCGAGTACGCCAGCAGCGTCCCGTCGTGACTGAGCGAGAACGCGCCGAGCGAGAAGAACTCGTGGCCCTCGGCGAGCGCGTTGCCGTCGAGCAGCACCTGCTCGCCCTCGATCGCGGCGTCCGCCGACAGGTCCGGCGGCGTCCAGTCGTCCGCATTCGCGATGGGACAGCGGCAGTGGACGCCGTACTGCTTGCCCTCCGCCGTGCGGGTGTAGTACCACCAGTCCCCGAGCCGCGTCGGCACCGACATGTCGGTTTCCTGCGTGCGCGACTTGATCTCCTGGAAGATCTTCTCGCGCAGCGGTTCCAGGTGTTCGAGCTGCCGGGCCGTGTACGCGTTCTCGGCCTCGAGGTACTCGACGACCTCGGGGTTCTCCTTGTCCCGCAGCCATTCGTAGTGGTCGACGAACGTGTCCCCGTGGTGGGTGCGCTCGAACGGCACCCGCTTCGCGACAGGCGGAGTCGGCGTGGTCATCAGCCCACCCAGTCCTCGAACGAGAGCCCCGAGATGCGTTCGTACGCCTCGATGTACCGCGCGCGGGTGGCCTCGACGATCTCCGGCGGCAGCGGCGGCGGCGGGGTGTCCGAGGCCCGATCCCAGCCGGATTCGGGTCCGGTGAGCCAGTTGCGCACGAACTGCTTGTCGAAACTCGGCTGCACCTTGCCGGGCTCGTAGCCCTCGGCCGGCCAGTAGCGCGACGAGTCCGGCGTCAGCACCTCGTCGGCGAGGACCAGGTTGTGGTCGCTGTCGAGACCGAACTCGAACTTGGTGTCGGCCAGGATGATGCCGCGCTCGCGCGCGAAACTGGCCGCCCGGAAGTAGATGTCGAGCGTGTCGTTGCGCAGCTTGACCGCCAGGTCCTGGCCGACCTTGTCGACGACGGCCTGGAAGTCGATGTTCTCGTCGTGGTCACCGAGGGCTGCCTTGCTGGCCGGGGTGAAGATGGGATCCGGCAACTCGCTCGCCTCCACCAGCCCCTCGGGCAGTTCGACGCCGCACACCGCACCCGTGTTCTGGTAGTCCACCAGTCCCGAGCCCGTCAGGTAGCCGCGGGCCACGCACTCGACCGGGATCATGTTCAGCTTGCGGACCACCAGCGCGCGGCCCAGCACCTCCTCGGGGATCCGCTCGTCGAGCGGGTCGCCGGCCAGGTGGTTGCTGCCACCGAGCTTCTCGAAGAAGAACACGCTCATCGCGGTCAGCACCCGCCCCTTGTCCGGGATCGGGGTGCTGAGCACGTGGTCGTATGCCGAGATCCGGTCACTCGCGACCAGCAGGAGATGCTCGTCGTCGATCGTGTACAGATCACGGACCTTGCCGCCGGCCAGGTGGGTGTAGGACTCGAGTGAAGGACGCACGATGCTCACCCTATCGGTCCTGCGAACGGGCGCATCCCACAGCGTGGCACGCCCGGCGACCCGGTGCCGGTGACCGGTCTCCCGGCGCCGGGAATAGAGCCCGACTCCGGATCGTTAGCCTTGTTTCGGACTGGACGATCTACCGGCGGGAGGGCGAATGGCGACCGAGACCGCCGACGCAGCGACCACATCATCCGTCGGCCTGCGCTCCGAGCGCGGCCCCATCCTGCTGTCGCTGATGCTGAGCACGTCGCTGGTCGCGCTCGACAGCACGATCATTGCGACCGCCGTGCTGACCATCGTCGGCGACCTCGGCGGCTTCAGCCAGTTCCCGTGGCTGTTCTCCATCTACCTGCTGGCGCAGGCCGTGTCGGTGCCCATCTACGGCAAGCTCGCCGACATGTTCGGCCGCAAGCCGATCATGATGTTGGGCATCGTGGTGTTCGCGGTCGGCTCGCTGCTCTGCGGACTCGCGTGGAGCATGCCCGCGCTGATCGTCTTCCGCGCCGTCCAGGGCCTGGGTGCGGGCGCGGTGCAACCGATGAGCCTGACGATCGCCGGTGACATCTACACGGTCGCCGAACGCGCCAAGGTCCAGGGCTACATCGCGAGCGTGTGGGGCGTGTCGGCGGTGCTGGGCCCGACACTCGGTGGCCTGTTCTCCGAATACCTGTCGTGGCGATGGATCTTCCTCGTCAACATTCCGTTGTGCGCCGTCGCGGCGTGGATGCTCCTGCGCAATTTCCGGGAAGAGAGAACCGCCCGTCGCGCACGCATCGACTACCCCGGCGCGGTCCTGCTCACGGCGGGTGCGGCGCTGATGATCCTGGGTCTGCTCGAGGGTGGTCAGGCCTGGGCGTGGGCCTCGCCCGCCGGGATCGGGGTCTTCGTCGCGGGCGCGGCGCTGCTGGTCGCGTTCGTGTTCGTCGAGCGCCGCGCCGCCGACCCGATCCTGCCGCTGTACA
Organism: Rhodococcus sp. SGAir0479; assembly: GCF_005484805.1. Classification (NCBI taxonomy): domain Bacteria; kingdom Bacillati; phylum Actinomycetota; class Actinomycetes; order Mycobacteriales; family Nocardiaceae; genus Rhodococcus; species Rhodococcus sp. SGAir0479. Next base: position 26,984 of record NZ_CP039432.1, on the reverse strand, counting down.
TGCTCACCCGGCGGGTGCTCGTCGCGAGCAGCCTGGTGTCGCTGTCGGTGGGGGCCATCCTGATGGGTCTGACGACGTACGTGCCGACCTTCGTCCAGGGTGTCCTCGGCACCGGGGCGCTGGTCGCCGGCTTCGCGCTGGCGGTGCTCACGATCGGCTGGCCCATCGCGGCGTCGCAGGCCGGACGACTGTACCTGCGGATCGGGTTCCGCTCGACCGCCCTGATCGGCAGTGTGTTCGCACTCGTCGGCTCGGCGTTGTTGCTGCTGCTCGCGGAGGGCTCACCGGTGTGGCAGGTGGGTGCGACGTGTTTCGTCATCGGCATCGGCATGGGGCTGATCGCCACCCCGACGCTCATCGCCGCCCAGTCCAGCGTCGACTGGAGCGAGCGGGGCGTGGTGACGTCGACCAACATGTTCGCCCGCTCGATCGGCAGTGCCGTCGGGGTCGCGGTGTTCGGCGCGCTGGTCAACTCCCGTGTCGGCGACACGGCCGAACCGGCGCCGTCCGCGCTCTCCGGCGCCATCCACCTCGTGTTCCTCGGCATCCTGGGTGTCGCGGTACTGCTCACCGTGTCGTCGGCGCTGATGCCGCGAGCCGAACGACGGGAAGCCGGCCTCGGCTGACTCCGAACCGGACGATCCCGTCGCGAGCCCGCCGGTCGCCGGAGGGGTGTCGTCTATTGTTCACGATGTCGTCACGGTGTTCGGGAAGTCCGGTAGAAGCCGGCGCGGTACTCGCCACTGTGGGCAGGTACGTCGACTACCAGGGGTTCGACCCCAGCCACTGGATGTGAATACATCCGGGAAGGCGTAGTCGGCGGTCATCCCTGCCGAGCCAGGAGACCGGCCGTGACGCATACCTGCACGTTTTCCACGAGTCATGGAAGGCGGGTCGCTTTGCGTACCCATATCTCTCGCCGAGTCATCTCCACGGCAGCGGTGTCGATCGCCGCAGCCCTCACCCTCACCGCATGCGGCGGGTCGTCCGACGACGACGCCGACACCGCGTCGATCTCCTTGCAGAACTGCGGCCGCACCGTCACCCTCGACGGGCCGGCGGAGCGGGCCGTCACGCTCAACCAGGGTGCCACCGAGTCGGCGCTGGCGATCGGCGCGGAAGGTCGGATGGTTGGCACCGCGTACCTCGACGACTCGATCGCCCCGCAGTGGCAGGCGGCGTACGCGCAGGTGCCGGTGCTGGACGAGAAGGACTACCCCAGCCGCGAAGCCCTGCTCGAGACCCGACCGGACCTGGTGTTCGCGTCGTACTCGAGTGCGTTCGACGACAAGGCCGTCGGCTCCCACGAATCGTTCGACGAACTCGGCATCGCCACCTACGTCTCCCCGTTCGCCTGCAAGGACAAGTCGCAGCGTCCGCGGGTCGCGTGGGATTCGATCGCCACCGAGATCATCGACTACGGCACCCTGTTCGGCCGCGAGTCCGAGGCGGACGACGTCGTCGCGCAGATGCGCGCGACCCTCGACCGGATCGAGTCCGCCGCCCCCGCGAAGGGCAGGACGATCTTCTGGTACGACAGCGGCACCGACACCCCGTACGTCGGTGGCAACGCCGGCGGCCCGCAGTTGATCATCGACGCGGTGGGCGGCACCAACGTCTTCGCCGACGCCGACGGCGCCTGGCTCGACGGCAGCTGGGAAACCGTGCTGAAGGCGAATCCCGACGTCATCGTGCTGGCCGACGCGTCGTGGGACACCGCCGAGGCGAAGAAGAACCACCTCCGAAGCGACCCCGCGCTGCGAGACCTGACGGCGGTGCGCGACAACGCGTTCGTGGTGGTGCCGTTCTCCGCCAGTACCCCCGGGCCCCGGCTGATCGAGGGCGCCGCGGCCGTCGGTGAGCAGCTCGGCGGCGGCCGGGCATGAGTGCGACGACCCGGGTTCCGTCCCGGGTAGCCGCGACGACCGCCACCGGGTGGTCGGCGGTGCTGGCCGCGCTGCTCGTGGTGAGCTGCGCGGCCGGTGTCGCGATCGGCGCGGCCGACCTGTCGATCGGCACCGTCGTGAACGCCGTCGCCGGACGCCTCGGCATCGGACCCGGCACCGACCTGCTGACCAGCCACATCGTCGTGGACCTGCGGTTGCCGCGCGTGCTCGCCGCCGCGCTGGTCGGTGCGGGGCTGGCGCTGTGCGGGGCGGTCCTGCAGTCGCTCACCGGCAACGCGCTCGCCGATCCGTACCTGCTGGGCATGTCGGGCGGCGCGTCGCTCGGCGCGGTGCTGGCACTCACGGCGGGCGTCGGCACGGTCGGCTTCCTCGGCATGAGCGCGGTGTCGGTCGCCGCGTTCGTCGCGGCCCTGGGGAGCCTGCTGTTGGTGTTCCTCATCTCCACCTCCCCGTCGGGCGCGCTGCTTCCGGGACGGCTGGTGCTCGCCGGGATCGCCATCGGTCAGCTGGCCGCCGCGCTCACCTCGGGTCTGGTGTTCTTCGGGGACCGGGACGCCGCCCACCGGGTGCTGCAATGGACGCTGGGCTCGGTGGCCGGGGCCCGGTGGTCCGGGCTGGCGACCATCGCCGTCGTCGTCGCGGTCACCACCGTCGTGATCCTGGCGCACGCACGCGTGCTGGACTCGTTCGCGTTCGGCGAGCGGGCCGCCGCGAGTCTGGGCACCAACGTCGAACGCTCCCGCTGGGTGCTCTACGGGGTGGCGTCGTTGTGCACCGCAGCGCTCGTCGCACAGGCCGGGGTGATCGGCTTCGTCGGGCTGGTCGTCCCGCACGCCGCCCGAATGCTCGTCGGCCCGTTGCACGCCCGGCTACTGCCCGTCGTCGCGCTGGCGGGTGCGTCGTTGCTGGTCTGGGCCGACATCGCCGCCCGCACCGTGATGCCCGGCCGCGAGTTGCCGATCAGCATCGTCACCGCGGTCGTCGGCGTGCCGGTGTTCGTCGTGCTCCTCCGGCGGCGAGGAGCCCGTGCATGAGCCACCACTCCCCCGAGATCCGTGTGGAGAACCTGTCGTGGTCGGTCGGCACCGCCCCGATCCTCGACGCCGTGACGTGTCACGCACCGTCGCGGCGGTTCACCGGACTGATCGGGCCCAACGGCTCCGGCAAGACGTCGCTGCTGTCGGCGATCGCGCACCTCACCCGCCCCGACGACGGCACGGTGCTGATCGGCGGCGAGCCCGCGGCCGGACTGCACCGGCGCGAGTTCGCGCGCACCGTCGCGCTGGTGGAACAGCATTCGGCCACCGACCTGGAACTGACGGTGGAGCAGATCGTCGAACTGGGGATGATCCCGCGCCGCGGCGGCTGGGCCCGCCCGGCCCCGACCGGGAGCACCGACGTGGTCACCGAGAGCCTCGCCATGGCCGGGATCGCCGCCCTGCGACATCGACTGTGGCAGAGCCTGTCCGGTGGTGAGAGGCAGAAGACGCAGTTGGCACGCGCCTTCGCGCAGCAACCCTGTGTGCTGCTGCTCGACGAACCCACCAACCATCTCGACGTATCCGCGTCGCTCGAACTGCTCGACCTGATTCGCGCGCGCGGCCTCACCACCGTCGCCGCGATGCACGACCTGAACCTCGCCGCCATGTACTGCGATCACCTCGTGGTCCTGGACCGCGGCCGCGTCGTCACCGAGGGCGCCCCCGACACGGTCCTCACCGAACAGTTGCTCGCCGACGTCTACGGCATCGACGCGATCGTCCAGCCGCATCCGCGCACCGGACGCCCCATGGTGGTGTTGTGCGGCACGACCGGCGCCGCAATCGAAAGGCTTTCCTCATGAACGACATTCGTCCGCGTCGCTGGGTGGTCGTCACCGCGCCCACCGACCGCGGCGACGACCCGCGCGACCAGGTCCGCGGCGCACTGCACGCGCTCGGGGAGCGCCATCCCGACACCGTCTTCCGCACCGCGGTGCTCGGCGGGTCCGGGACGTCGGTCGCGGGCGCCCTCGACGAGGCCGCCGCATCCGGGGCCGCCGAGATCGTGGTGGTGAGTGCGCAGACCGTGCTGGACCGCAAGATCGACGTGTGGTTCCGACGGGTCGTCGGACACTGGCTCCGCGAACGCGGGGCAGGGGCACCCGACGTCCGTCTGGCTCCGCCGCTGTCCGACACCGCGAACTACACGGATCTGCTCGACGCCGCGATCAGCGGAGCGACGACACCGGCCCGCACCACCACCGCGCCGCTCACGTCACCGGCATGGGACGAGGTGCCCGGCTTCACCCGGCACGTGCTGGTGTGCCGCGGACCGCGGTGCTCGGCGCGCGGCGGCCCGGAAACCGCGGAGGCGCTGGACCACGCGCTCGAGGCGCGCGGGCTGGGTGACGACGACGTCCTCGTCACCCAGACCGGCTGTATGTTCCCGTGTTCGCAGGCACCGGTCGTCGCGGTGTACCCCGACGACACGTGGTACGCCGGACTCACCGCCCATCGCGTCGACCGGATGGTCGACCAGCATCTGGTCGCGGGCCGACCCGTCAGCGAATGGGCGGGTGCACGGCGGGCGCGGACGTCTGCAACGCTGGAGGCATGACCGCCGCCGCCCGCGTCACCATCACGTACTGCACACAGTGCAACTGGCTGCTCCGCGCCGGATGGATGGCGCAGGAGCTGCTGAACACCTTCGGCACCGATCTCGCCGAGGTGGCGCTGATTCCGGGAACCGGTGGCGTCTTCCGGATCGGCGTCGGGGACACGCTGGTGTGGGATCGCAAGCGTGACGGCGGTTTTCCCGACATCGTGACGCTCAAGAAGCTGATCCGCGACGCCGCGGTCCCGGGACGGGACCTGGGACACGCGGACCGCACACGCGACCACTGAGTTCGGGGGTCTTGACGACCACTCGCCGAGCGGCCAGTCTTGGACACAGGCATGTTCGGGTGAATCGACCCCGGCACCCGGCCGACCCCGCATCGCGTCGGCCGCAAGGAAACCGTTGTGCAAGACGGAGTTGAGGCCGTCATGACCACCGATCAGATAGACACCGGCACAATCGATTCAGCCGCCGTCGACGCCGTAGCCGACGTCGTCGCGGGGCTGCGAACGGTCTACGCGGGCGGACGGACCAGACCGCCGCAGTGGCGGATCGACCAGCTCCGCGGCATCGAGCGCATGTTGGACGAGCGTGAGAACGAGATCGTGCAGGCGCTGGCGCAGGATCTGGGTCGCGACGGGTTCGATTCGTGGCTCGACGACATCTCGAACGTCAAGACCGAAGCCGTTCACGCCCGTAAGTACGTCCGTCGATGGATGCGGCGTCGACCGCGACGCCTGCCACTCGACCAGATGCCGGCCCTGGGATGGGTGCAGTACGAGCCCCTCGGTCTGGTGCTCGTCATCTCGCCGTGGAACTATCCGTTCCTCCTGGCGGTGAACCCGTTGATCGCAGCCCTCGCGGCCGGCAATTGTGCGGTCGTCAAACCGTCGGAGCTGACCCCGGCGACGTCACGACTGTTGGCGCGACTCCTCCCTCGATATCTCGACAGCGAGGCCGTCGCCGTGGTCGAAGGTGACGGTCACACCACCCAGGCCCTCCTCGCGCAGGGTTTCGACCACGCGTTCTTCACCGGAGGCACCGAGATCGGGCGGAAGATTCTCGCCGGCGCGGCACCGCACCTGACCCCGGTGACCCTCGAACTGGGTGGCAAGAGCCCCGCGATCGTCACGGCCGACGCCGACCTCGCCGTCACCGCCCGCCGCCTCGCGTGGACGAAGGTCATAAACTCGGGGCAGACGTGCACCGCCCCCGACTACGTGTTGGTCGAGCGCAGCGTTCGTGACGAACTGGTCGGACTGTTGATCCGCAGCCTCGACGAGTTCCGGGGGACCGAGCCTGGGCGGGGACTGCGGGTCGTCGACGAACGACAGTTCGACCGGCTGTCCGGGTACCTACGACGTACCGCCGGAACCGTGGCCGTCGGGGGCGGCTCCGACCGGGCCTCCCTGACCGTCGAGCCCACCGTGCTGGTGGATCCGGGGCCGGACGAACCGGTGATGCGGGAGGAGATCTTCGGCCCGGTCCTTCCGGTGCTCACCGTCGACTCGGTCGACCAGGCGATCGCCTTCGTCACCGCCCGCCCGAAACCCCTGGCGGCTTACACGTTCACGAAGTCGGCGCGGACCCGCCGACGGGTGCTGTCCGACATCAGCTCCGGAGGAGCGGTCGTCAATCACGCGGTGGTGCAGTACCTTGCGCCCGACCTGCCGTTCGGCGGCGTGGGAGCCAGCGGCACAGGCTCGTACAACGGACGGTGGGGATTCGAGACATTCAGTCATCGAAAGTCGGTGCTGGTCAAGACGTTCAGGCCCGATCTCCGATTCATCTACCCACCGTACACCGACCGGGCGCGCAGCCTGATCCGGCGAATCTACCGGGCCTGAACACGATCGACGACACCGGACCCGAGGAGGACGCCATGGCCGCGTACGGCGCGACAGCACCGAAGACCCTGTGTGAGGCCTTCCAAGCCACCGCTGCAACTCACCCCGATGCGGTGGCACTTCGAACACCCGACGACGCCGTCGTACTCACGTGGCGCGTCTACGCCGACCGGGTACGCAGGATCGCTGCCGGACTGGCATCTCTCGGTGTTCGGCACGGCGAGACCGTCGGGATCATGCTGACCAACCGCCCCGAGTTCCACCTGGTCGATACCGGTGCGATGCACCTGGGCGCAGTTCCGTTCTCGGTGTACAACACGCTGGCCGCCGAGCAGCTGAACTACGTGCTGGCCAACGCCGGCAACCGGATCGTCATCTGCGAGGAGCAGTTCCTGCCCGTGGTCCGGCGGGCGGCCGACGGGACGGCAGTCGAACGCATCGTCTGCGTGGATGCGGCGTCCGAAGGGATCACGAGCCTGCGGGAACTCGAGTCGATGAACGACCCGGACTTCGACTTCGAGGCAAGGTGGAAGGCTGTCGAGCCACACGACCTGCTCACCGTCATCTACACCTCCGGCACCACCGGACCGCCCAAGGGCGTCGAGCTCACTCACGCGAACCTCGTCGCCCAGCGGGATGCTGTCGTCGACATGGTCGGGAGCCGGACGGACGACAGTACCGTCTCCTACCTACCGGATGCACACATTGCCAATCGATTGATCGCGCACTATCTCGCCATCACCGACGCCTTTCGGGTCACGACGCTGGCCGACATCAAGCAGGCGGTTACCGTCCTGCCGGAGGTACGGCCGACGATCTTCGTCGCCGTGCCCCAGGTCTGGTACAAGATCAAGGCCGCGATCGAACAGGAGCTCGAGCAGTCGCGCCCCCTCGAGCGGAGGCTCGCGAGGTGGGCCATCGACATCGGACGGCGAAAGGCCCGCCTCCAGTCCGACCGCGTCCCTCTCCCCCGCCGCCTACGGGCGCAGCATTCGCTCGCCGACCGGGCGGTCCTCGGAAAAATCCGGCGCAAGCTCGGCCTGGATCGCGCGCGGATCGCGGCCACCGCCGCGGCACCGATCTCGCCGGAGGTGGTCGAGTTCGTACTGGGGCTGGGGATCCCGTGTTGCGAGGCCTGGGGGCTGTCCGAGACGTGCGCCGCCGCCACGATCAATCCGCCGTCCGGCATCCGCATCGGCACGGTAGGGAAAGCGCTCGGTGGGGTCGAGGTCGCGCGCGCCGACGACGGCGAGCTCCTCGTCGCCGGACCGACGATCATGAAGGGTTACCGGGGCGACCCGGTGAAGACTGCCGAGACGATCGACGCCGACGGCTGGCTGCACACCGGCGACGTAGGGACGATCGATGCCGACGGCTACGTGCGAATGGTGGACCGAAAGAAGGAAATGATCATCAACTCGGCGGGGAAGAACATGTCGCCGTCCAACATAGAGGGGGCCATCCGTGCGGCGTGTCCGTTGATCGGCGGGGCCGCGGTCGTCGGGGACGACCGCCCGTACCTCGTCGCCTTGCTGACCCTCGACCCCGAGGCGACGGCCGCGTTCGCCGCCCGCCACGGGCTCCGCGCGGGATCGCACGCCGATCTCGCGTCGAACCCGTTGGTACGCGGAGAGGTCGACAGCGCCGTGGCGGCCGCGAACGAACGACTCTCCCGTGTGGAGCAGGTCCGGAAGTTCGCTCTGCTACCGACCACCTGGGAGCCCGCCGGCGACGAGTTCACCCCGACGATGAAGCTCCGCCGTGGCCCCATAGACACCAAGTACGCCCGAGAGATCGAGGCACTGTATGCGAATTGACGAATGGAGGAGCACCCCGGCGCGGGCGCGTCAGCCCGCCCGTGGACCGAAGGTGTCGAGCATGACGATGGGACGGTCGTCCCCCTGCCGGCGTGCGTCGATCTCGAGGAGCCCGGCGAACGCCTTGGCGGTGTAGACCGGATCGAGCGGGATCCCGAACTCGGCACCGACCCGCTGTGCGGCTCGCCCCTCGGCGGTGGCGTACCCGTATCCGGGACCGAGGTAGTCGCGCGTGACGACGAGGTCGGCGTCCTCGAGGTCGAGGTCGTCGAATCGGGCTCCCCGGCGGCGGAGCAGGGACTCGGTGCGGGAGGCCAGGTCTCGGACGTTCCGGGGCCCCAGCGGCAGCGTGTCGTTGACGACGACGGCGACCACACCCGTCCGCAGGCCGGCCAGGCGCAGCCCCAGCAGCAGGCCGGCGACCGTTCCGCCGGAGCCCACGGCGGCCACCACGTGCGCCGGCTCGGGTAGCGTGCCGGCCTCCACCTGCGCCGCGAGCTCGAGCCCGGCCTCGACGTATCCGAGCGCGCCCACGGGCGACGATCCACCGGGCGGCAGGTAGTACGGGAACCTGCCGCCGCGCATGTGACGGAGCATGAGGAACGGCGCAGCCGCGAAGGTTCGCATCTTGTCCCGCGTGAAGTGCAGCGTCGCGCCGGAGCTGTGCAGCCGCGCGAGTTGCGCCCGCACGTGGTCGTCCATCGGTTGGTCGATGAGCGCGAGCACCGTCTCGATGCCGAATTCCCTGGCGTACAAGGCGGTCGCGAGTCCCCAGTTGGTGCCGATGCCACCGGCGGTGATGATCCGCGAGCACCCGCGGGCGAGGACGTCCGGGATGATCCACTCGAGCTTGCGGACCTTGTTCCCGCCCCACCCACCGGACCCGAACGCGCCGTCGTCCTTGAGCCAGATCCGGTTGCGCGTGCCCAGGCCTTCGAGTTTGCGGACCGGAGTGGGCGAGTGGCCCAGCCGGACATGCGGAAGCGTGTCCACCAACTCCGGGAATCTGCGATACAGATGCGTCGACGGCGACGCCGACTCACTCGCCCCGGGCACCGAGCCGCCCGCGCACCGAACTCGCCACGTAGTCCAGATCGGCGCGCGGGGGCGCCGTGGGCCGTCCGCGCAGCCCGAACCCGTCGCCCGGCGTCCTCGGAACTACATGCAGGTGCACGTGGAACACCTCCTGCCCCGCGGCGACACCGTCGGCGAGGAAGAAGTTCACTCCTTCCGCGGCCACGACGCTCTCCCGCAGCGCCGCGGCAAGCTGCTGCCCCACTCGGAACAGGCGCTCACCGTCGGCGGGGTCCAGTCGGGACAGGTTCGCGGCGTGGGTCTTGGGCACCACGAGCAGGTGGCCGGTGGTGAACGGACGGATGTCCGTGAACGCGATGGTGTGCGCATCGTCGTACACGACACTCGACTCGGCCTCACCAGCGATGATGGCGCAGAAGACGCAGTGGCTCATGCTCGATGATGTTATGTCCCGAACGCCGGTTCGTCCCGCTCACCGGGCGATCGGCTTCTCGGTCCGACACCTCGAACTTACTGTGACCGGCACCACAGTGAGGTCCAGTGTCACGACAGGAGAACCGGATGAGCGCACGCGTACCCGTCACCCAGCTCGACGCCGCAGGGATCGATGCCTACGACCACGAGACCGACGTGCTGATCATCGGCTACGGCTGCGCGGGGGCCGCGGCCGCGCTCGAGGCCGACGCCGCCGGGACCGAGGTGATCTTGCTGGAGCGGCAGAGCGGTGGCGGTGGATCGTCGGCGCTGTCGGGTGGCGAGATGTATCTCGGCGGCGGCACCCCGATCCAGGAGGCGTGCGGGTTCACCGACACGGCCGACGCGATGGAACAGTTCCTCCTCGCCGCACTCGGCCCGGACGCCGATCGGGAGAAGGTGGGCCTCTACAGCCGCGACAGCGTGGCCCACTACCAGTGGTTGGTCGACCACGGTGTGCCGTTCAAGCCGTCGCTGTGGGATTCTCCCACCTGGGTCCCCCCGACCGACGACGGCCTGATGTGGATGGGCGAGAACGCTTTTCCGTTCAGCGAGATCGCCACCCCGGCGCCGCGCGGGCACCGGGTGACCTCCGACGGCTTCGGCGGCAAGGTCCTCATGGCGGTGCTCAGCGAGGCCGTCGCGAAGACCGCGATCGCGGTCCACACCGACACCGCGGCGCTGCGTCTGATCGTCGAGGACGACCGGATCGTCGGCGTCGTGGCCCGGCACTTCAACGCCACCGTCACCTACCGCGCCCGGCGCGGTGTGATCATCACGACCGGTGGCTTCGCCGACAACAAGGAGATGCTCGCGCAGCACGCGCCGCAACTGGTGGGTCTGGGCGTCAACAGCGACGGCGGCGACGACGGCCGCGGCATCGTGATGGCGCAGGCCGCCGGCGCCGCCGTCCGGCACATGTCCGCCGGGCAGGTCGGGATCTCACTGGTGCCGGGAATGATGGTGCGCGGCATGATCGTCAACGACGTGGGGCAGCGGTTCATCAACGAGGACGTCTACCCCGGGCTGGTGGGGCAGGCCGCACTGTTCAAGCACAACCTCGCGGTGTGGGTGATCCTCGACGAGCAGGCCTACGAGGAGATTCCCGTCGACGAACGCTGGGGCGTGCAACCGCATTTCGTCGCCGAGACCCTCGAGGAACTCGAGCGTGAGATCGGCATGCCCGAGGGCGCGTTGCAGAACACCGTCGGCGAATACAACCGGTTCGCCGAGCACGGCGAGGACCCGTACTTCCACAAGTCGTCACGCTGGCTGCGTCCGCTGCGGTCACCGTTCGCCGCGATCGACGTCCGCCGCGGCATGGCCCCGCCGGAGTACGGCGACGGCGGTACCGGTGGTGGCGGCGCCGAGGTGTTCACCATCGGCGGCCTGCACACCACGGTCGACGGCCGCGTCCTGGACCTCGACGGGGACCCGATCCCCGGCCTCTTCGCCGCCGGCCGCGCGACGTCGGGCCTGCACTCGTGGGGCTACATCAGCGGCACCTCGCTCGGCGACGGCACCTTCTTCGGCCGTCGGGCCGGCGTCGCGGCCGCGGGCGAGTAGCGCGGCGTAACGTCCGCCGAGCGCGCGCAACTCCTCGTGGGTGCCGCGTTCGGCGACCCGGCCGTGACCCAGGACCGCGATCTGATCGGCGTCCCGGATCGTCGAGAGCCGGTGCGCGATCGTGATCGTGGTCCGGCCGCGGCTGACGACGTCCAGCGCGGCCTGCACGGCCCGCTCGGTCTCGTTGTCCAGCGCACTGGTGGCCTCGTCGAGCACCAGGATCCGCGGGTCCCGCAACAGGGTTCGGGCGATCGCGATGCGTTGCTTCTCGCCGCCCGAGAAACGGTGTCCGCGGGCGCCGACGACGGTGTCGTAACCGTCCGGCAGCGAGACGATCAGCTCGTGCACCTGCGCCGCGCGGGCCGCCGCCTCGATCTCGGCGTCGGTCGCCTCCGGACGGGCGTGCCGCAGATTCTCCCGGATGGTCGCGTGCAGCAGATACGTCTCCTGCGAGACCACCCCGACCAGTTCGGACAGCTCCGCGAGCCGGATGTCGCGCAGGTCCACCCCGTCGATCGTCACCCGCCCCGACGTCGGATCGTGCAGGCGTGCCACCAGCGACGCCAGCGTGGTCTTGCCGGAGCCGGTCTCCCCGACCAGCGCGAGCGACGACCCGGCCGGCACGTCGACGGTGACGTCGGCGAGGGCGTCGCGGTCGGCGTTCTCGTAGCGGAAGCCGACGTGCTCGAACCGCACCGCACCCGAGACCCGCTCCCGCGGCATCGGCACCGGCTTCTCCGGGTCGTCGATCTCCACCGGCAGGTCGAGGTACTGGAAGATCCGGCTGAACAGCGCCAGCGAACTCGTCACCGACACACCGACGTCGAGCAGACCCATCAGGGGCCGGAACAGCGTGGTCTGCAGGCCGGTGAAGGCGACCAGGGTGCCGATGGTCATGCCGCCCGACGTCGCGGGCAGCCCGGCCGCGAGGTACAGCAGCGCCGGGATCGCCGAGAAGATGATGCTCATCGTCGCCATCCGCCAGCGCCCGGACAACTGCGAACGGACCTCGAGATCGACCAGGCGCGTCGAGGTCGCGGAGAACCGGTCCGACATCGCCGGCCCGGCACCGAGCGTCTTGCCCAGCTGGATCCCGCTGATCGACAGGCTCTCCTCGATCTGGGTCTGCATGTCCGCCAGCGCCTTCTGCCGCTGCGTGGTGATCTCCCGTCGCATCAGCGCGACCTTGCGGGTGAGCCAGATGGCCGGCGGCAGCACGATCAGCGACAGCAGCGACAATCGCCAGCTCAGCACCGCCATCGCCACCGCCGTGCCGATCACCGTGGTCACGTTGGACGCGATCGACGTCGCCGTGGACGTCACCACCGTCTGCATGCCGCCGATGTCGTTGGTGAGCCGGGACTGGATCTCGCCACCGCGGGTACGGGTGAAGAAGCCCAGCGACTGCCGCTGCAGGTGCGCGAACACCCGCGTCCGCAGGTTGTGCATGATCCGCTGCCCGACGGTGGTCGAGATCCAGGTCTGGACCACCCCGAACACCGCCGTCGCCACCGTGATCGCGAGCATCGCCACCACGGCCCACACCAGCAGCGTCACGTCCTGGTCCGGGATCGCGCGGTCGATGACCTCACGCACCAGGAACGGGTTGGCCAGCGAGATCGCCGACGACGCCACGATGAGCGCGACGACGACGGCGATCTGCCATCGGTACGGCGCGAACAGCGCACCGATGCGGCGCAGACTGACCGGGGATTCCTCGAGCTGCGCGCGGTCGGCGGGATCGATCTTGCGGGTACGCATCGGACCACCGCCGGGTCCGCCGAATGGAGGGCTTGTCATTGCACCACCCCTCTCAGATGTCGGGGCAAGCCTATTGCTGAGGTTGCCTCAACATGAGGCAACTGTCAAGTGAGGTAGGCTCCGGCACTATGACGGAGGTATCGCCCGAACAGCTTCGGGACCTCGTGATGTCCACGTCGCGGGCGCTGCGACGCCGCTGGTTCACCGCGCTCGAGCCGTGGGGGCTCTCACCGCACGAGTTCCGAGCGCTGCGCGTCATCGACCACGAGTGCGGCGGCCGCCCCCGCCTCGGCGACGTCGCGAAGGCCCTGCGGATCGCGCCCCGCTCGGCCACCGAGGTGGTCGACCGGCTCCAGAAGCGCGATCTCGTCGAACGCGTGGCCGACGGCGTCGACCGGCGGGCCGTGTGTGTCCGGCTCACCGCCACCGGCCGCGAACTGCTCGCCGACATGGCGGTCGCCCGCGACGCCCAGGCGGCCGACTTCTTCGGCGATCTCGACGACGCCGACCGTGCGCAGCTGCGACGAATCCTCGACAAGCTCACCACCGACGACAACTGCTGAACGTCAGGCCCGGGCCGCGAACTCCGCCGGGGAGAATGTGAACACCACGTAGTCCCGGCCGTCGAAGACGAAGGTCGCCGCCTCGGCCATGCCGTAATGCCTGTGCACTGCAAGCGACTTCGCGTTCGCCTCCTCCACGAAGGCGACGCCGAGGTCGTAGCGGTCGCGAAGCGCCCGGCTCAGCGCGACGAGCAGCGTCGTCAGCACTCCCCGGCCCTGGTAGCGCGGGTCGACGGCGGCGGGACCGTACAGGAACACCCGTCCGTGCCCGTCCCCCAACGTGTCGACCGCCGATCGCGCCGGCCCGGACGTGACGGTGCCGGGCACGGAGGTCATCGCGAACCCGGCGAGGTCGCCGCCCTCCTCCGCGACGAAGACCCCGGGTCCTTCCTCGAATCGAGCGAGTACGTCCGCGTCCATCCGTCCCTGCACGAAGCCGCGCTCGGCCCGCTCCGCCGCGGACAGGCCCTCTCCTCGCGCAGCGTCCATCAGTGCGAGTATCGCGGGGCGATCCGCGAGGCCGGACCTGCGCACGGTGACGGTCATGCCGCGATTATGGACTGTGGTATCACTTCCGGCGCGGCACGAACTCGAGGGTCAGCAGCGCGAACGCCGCGAGCGGCAGCATCCGGAACGGCAGCAGCACGTAGCGGCGGTCGCCGAGCGCATGGAACTTCTTCAGGTACCGGTAGAGCGACTCGAGCGCCAGGAGCGGGTCACCGAGATGGATGACGTTGAACAGCACCTGGCGCACCCACCGCCGGTCCGTCTCGTCGAACAGCTCCGGAAAGGCGGCGAAGGCCAGCGAGACCCGCTTGCCGCCGTGATCACGGGCGTAGTCGACCATCGCGACGCTCAACCGCTCGTCGATGCCGTTGGGGGCGCCGCGGCGCCGCCACGGGACGTCGAGACTGATCTCGGTCCCGTGCCCGGCGACCGCATAGCGTTGGAACCCCTGGATCACCCCGTCCGCGTCCCGCGCGAGCACGACGAGCAGCCCCGGATACCACCCCTCGAGCACCCGGTCGAGGATCATCGAGAAGCCTCGCTCGGTCGAGTCACCGTGCGTCCGGGTGACGATCTCCCGCAGTTCCGCCCGCACCGCGTCGGACAGCTGGGCCTCGGGAATCACCTCGGTGGTGAGCCCGGCATTGCGGGTGCGGTTGACCGCCTGGCGGAGGTTCCGGAACCTCCTGCCGACCATGTCGAACGAGGCGACGTCGACCACCACGTCGCGTCCGATCGGCACGGCGCGCAGTCCGGGGCGGACCCCGGCGGCGTTCCACACGCCCTGCCGGCGTTCGCTCGCTCCGAGCACCACGATGCGCCAGCCCCGCTCCCGGCAGAACTGCTGGAACCGCGCCACCAGGGCGTGGAACTGTTCGGGATCGCCGATCGGGCCGCCGCCGACCACCGCGACGCCGAGCCGCGTGTGGTAGCCGAGTGCGGCGGATCGGTCGGGAGCGAAGAAGTACGACCGGAGCGAGTGCATCGCGAAGGGGGCCAGCGGATCCTCGCCGGTGCGGTCGACCAGTGCGGACACCTCGGGCAGGCGTTCGGGCTCGGGCCGGCTCCCCGTCGGCCACATCAGTGCGAGCCCGCTGGTCGCCAGCAGGATCAGCGCGACGAGCTCGTGGCCGGTCGCATCGACCAGCAGCGCGGCGAGCACCACGCCGGCCGCGGCGGCAACGTGCATTCGGGTGACGGGCCGGCCCAGGTGGACGCCGCGGGCGACGAACAGTACGGCGACCGCGAGCGCGGGGAGCCAGTGATGGGAGCCGACGTAGTGCGAGGCCACGGCGATCGTGACCACGACCCCCACGACGGAGACGAGGCCGACGGTCCCGACGTGGCGGGCGATGTCGGCGCGCGGCCTCAGGTCGGCGCCGGTGGTCCCGGCGGCGGCACGCCGGGCCGCTGCCCGATCACGCGTCCTCCCCACGCGTATACCTCCCGAACCTGTCGAAGCGCCGAGCACCGCCGGATGGGGTGGGCGTCGTCGGCGGCGGAGAGCCGTCCACTCGAAGGTAGGCCCTCGACGGCCGAACGGGAACTCACGGTACGCCCGCGGTCCGGAAGCGTGCCGTGAATTCCCGTTCAGCGGGGGCGGTGCGGGGTCAGGCCCCCGACCGACTCGACGCGGTTGTCACAGAATGGAACCCGGCGTGTAGCGCGCGGCATCGGGGTGGGCGTCGACGAGCTTCTGCACCTCGGCGACCACCGAGTCGACCTGCGCGCCGGCGGCGCCGACGAACGCGGAGCGGTCGGCCAGCGCCTCGTCGAGCGCGGCCCGGTCGAGCGGCAGCCGGTCGTCGGCGGCCAGACGGTCGAGCAGGTCGGGCTCCTTGCCCTGCTCGCGCATCGCGAGCGCGACGGCGACCGCGTGCTCCTTGATGACCTCGTGCGCGGTCTCGCGGCCCACGCCCGCGCGGACGGCGGCCATGAGGACCTTGGTGGTGGCCAGGAACGGCAGGTAGCGGTTCAGTTCGTTCTCGATGACGGCCGGGTACGCGCCGAACTCGGCGAGCACGGTCAGGAACGTCTCCATCTGGCCGTCGATCGCGAAGAACGCGTCCGGCAGCGCCACGCGACGGACGACGGAGCAGAACACGTCGCCCTCGTTCCACTGCGCGCCGGCGAGCTCGGCGGCCATCGACGCATAACCTCGCAGCACCACCTGCAGACCGTTGACGCGCTCGCACGAGCGGGTGTTCATCTTGTGCGGCATCGCCGACGAGCCCACCTGGCCGGGTTGAAAGCCCTCGGTGACCAGCTCGTGGCCGGCCATCAGGCGGATCGTGTGCGCCATCGACGACGACGCGGCACCCACCTGGACCAGCGCGGACAGCACGTCGTGGTCGAGCGAGCGGGGGTAGACCTGGCCGACGCTCGTGAACACGTGCGCGAATCCGAGGTGCTCGGCGACCTCGGCCTCGAGCTGCTCGAGCTTGCCGGCGTCACCGTCGAGGAGGTCGAGCATGTCCTGCGCGGTGCCCATCGGGCCCTTGATGCCGCGCAGCGGGTAGCGGTCGATCAGTTCCCGCACGCGCGTGAGCGCCACCAGCATCTCGTCGGCGGCCGACGCGAACCGCTTGCCTAGCGTGGTGGCCTGCGCGGCGACGTTGTGGGAGCGGCCGGCCATCACGATGCCGGTGTACTCGGCGGCCCGCTCGGCGAGGCGGGCGGCCACCGCGATGCCGTGGCCGTAGACGTGCTCGAGCGAGCGCAGCACCTGCAGCTGCTCGACGTTCTCGGTGAGGTCGCGGCTGGTCATGCCCTTGTGGACGTGCTCGTGACCGGCGAGGGCGTTGAACTCCTCGATGCGGGCCTTGACGTCGTGCCGGGTGACGCGCTCGCGCTCGGCGATCGAGTCGAGATCGACCTGCTCCAGCACCCGCTCGTAGTCGGCGACCGCCTCGGCGGGGACGTCGATGCCGAGCTCGGCCTGGGCGCGCAGCACCGCCAACCACAGCTGCCGCTCGAGCACGATCTTGTGCTCCGGCGACCACAGCTCCTTCAGTTCGGGGCTGGCGTAACGGTTGGCAAGGACATTCGGGATGCGGCTCACGAGACTCCAGTCTACGGTCGGACCCGAACGCCCTCGTCAGCGCATCGTCGGGGGTGCCAGGTCGTCGATGAGGTCGAGCAGCATCGCCCGCGCCATCCCGCGCGGGTCGGGATCGACCTCGCTCAAGGCCCCGACCACGACACCGTCGACGACGGCGACCAGCCGGCGCAACTGCGGCTCGCGGACGATGCGGCCCGAGCGGCGCAGCAGTTCCGCGAGCAGGTCGTCGGTCTGGGCCCGCAGCCGCAGCTGGACGTCCCGCAGCTCGGGATGCCGGGCCGACGCGACGAAGCGCTCGTACCGCGCGATGAGACGTTCGCGGCCGCCGTCGGCGTCGGCGATCGCGCCGGTGCCGTGTTCGGGACCCACCAGCAGATCCACGATCAGGTCCACCGTCGCCTCGACGCCCCGTCGACGCTGGGTCACCTCGTCGATGCGCTCGCGCATCGCGTCCAGTTCCCGGTTGCCGTTGTGCTCGACGGCCAGCGCCACCAACTCGTCGAGGGACCCGAAGTAGTACGTGGTGGACGCGAGCGGAAGACCCGCCCGCGCGGCGACGGCCCGATGCCGCACCGCGTCGAACCCACCCTCGAGCAGCAGGTCGGCCGCGGCCGTGACGAGCGCATGCCGGCGCCGCTCCCCCTTGGGTGTCGCGGCGGACGTCATCCGTTCATCGTGCCAGCCGTCGCGACACGCCCGAGCGGAATCGATCGAACAGTGCAGCGGGCAGGCTAGCGGGGCGCGGGCAGCCAGCGTTC
This sequence comes from Rhodococcus sp. SGAir0479, assembly GCF_005484805.1. NCBI lineage: Bacteria > Bacillati > Actinomycetota > Actinomycetes > Mycobacteriales > Nocardiaceae > Rhodococcus > Rhodococcus sp. SGAir0479. The sequence continues at coordinate 9,090 of NZ_CP039432.1, read as the reverse complement.
CAGACGGGTCAGGGCGTCCTGGATCTCGGCGGTCGATCCGGCGAACGAGAGCCGCACGGTGTGGTCGCCGTGCGCGGTGTCGAAGTCGATGCCGGGCGCCAGCGCCAGACCGGTGTCGGCGAGCAACTTCGCACACCACGACGTCGAGTCGTCGGTCAGGTGCGCGATGTCGGCGTACACGTAGAACGCGCCGTCCGCGGGGGCCAGCTCGGTGAGGCCGAGTTTCGGCAGCCCGGTCAGCAGCAGTTCCCGGTTGACCGCGTACCGCTGCACGTGGCCGTCGAGTTCGGCGCGGGACTCGGCGGTGAACGCCGCGGCCGCGGCGTACTGCGAGATCGCCGGTGGACACACCGTCATGTTCGACGCCAGCCGCTGCAGCGCCCGGCGCAGGTACTCCGGCACCAGCATCCAGCCCATCCGCCACCCGGTCATCGAGAAGTACTTCGACACCGACCCGACGACGACGGCCGCCCGCGACGTCTCCCACGCGCACGCCGTCGCCTGCCCACCGGCGCCGCCGAACTCGATGCCGTGGTAGATCTCGTCCGAGATCAGCAGCGTGTCGTGTTCCTCGCACCACCGGGCGAGCGCGGCCAGTTCGGCCGGGTCGATGACCGTGCCGGTGGGGTTGGCCGGGCTCGCGACGACGAGCCCGGCCGGCGGGGTGTCCATCGCCTCGAGCATCGCGACGGTGGGCTGGAACCGGGTCTCGGGTCCGCAGTCGATCTCCACGACGTTGCAGCCGAGCGCCGTCAGCGTGTTCCGGTAGGCCGGGTAGCCCGGCCGCGCGACGACCACGGTGTCACCGGCGTCGAACGCGGCCAGGAACAGCAGCGTGAACGCGCCCGACGACCCCGTGGTGACGACGACCTCGTCGGCGTGGACCGAGATCCCCGAGCGAGTGCTGTGGTACTCGGCGACGGCCTCGCGCAGCGGCTCGATCCCGAACGTCTCGGTGTAGCCGAGCAGGTGCTCGTCGAGCGCCTGCCGGGCCGCCCGCAGCACCGGCCGCGGGGCGGGCGTCGACGGCTGCCCCGCCGCGAGCGAGAGCACGTCGCCGTGGGTGCGCTGCCGCTCGTTGGCGGCCTTCCACACGTCCATGACGTGGAAGGCGGGGATGGACGATCGCTGGGAGTCGGTACGCACGGTTCCGACGCTAGCAACGCCGACGGGGAACGAGAACTCGGCTTCTACAGAACGAAGACCTGCCGGTCGGCCGCGACGGTCACCTTGCCGGAGTAGGTGGACCGCACCCCGGCCGCCCACTCGTCGTCGGTCGCGACGCCGGCCAGGTGCGAGAGCACCACATGTTCCACTCCCGCCCTGTTCGCGATCTCGCCGACCTCCTCCGGCGTGGTGTGGCTCTGCGCCAGATGGTTGACGAACTCGCGGCTGTACTTGTTCTGCTTCTCGTAGAAGGGCAGGTACACCGCCTCGTGGACGAGCACGTCGGCTCCCTCGGACAGCGTCACCATGTTGTCGGTCTTCGCGGTGTCGCCGGAGACGACGACGGTGCCGTACTTCGTCTCGAACCGGAAACCGTAGGACGGGAACACCGGCGGATGATCCACCAGCGTGGCCAGCACCCGGAGGTGGTCGTCGCGGTACACCTCGAACGGCTCCGTCGCCGGCGCCGACGTCCCGTTCGCCGTGGCCCCGGCCGGCAGCGCGATCTCGTCGACCAGCAGCATCTCGTTCAGCGGCGGACGGTTCTCGTCCACGACCCGGATGTTGATGTCGTACGCGTACGCGGCGAGGATCGCGTCGACGGTGGCGCGGGTGCCGGGCACCGCCGGTTCGATCGTCGTCGGAAATCCGGTCGGCAGCTCACTCGCGGAGCCGGGCCCGACGATGCGGATCGGTTCGGTCGGCCCGCCCACCGGCGGGCCCCAGTTCCACATGACGAATGCCGGCAGCTCACCGATGTGGTCGGAGTGCAGGTGGGTCAGGAAGATCGCCTTCAGTCGGTCGGTGGGGAGCCCGGCGTCGGCCACTCCCCGGGTGACCCCCAGGCCGGCGTCGATGACGTACAGGTTCCCGTCGACGACGAGCGCGGTGGCGATGCCGTTGCGGGCACTGCGCACCGACGGCCCGGCCGCGGTGCCCACGGTCACCAACGCGAGCCCGGTCGTCGGGATCGCGGGCGCCTCGGACGCCGATACGGCGGCGGGTGCCACTGCGGGGTCACCCTTGGTGCAGGCGGTCAGTGCGGACGCGCCCGCCACCGTCAGCGACGCGGTGAGCAGAGCCCGGCGGGACAGGCGGGGAGTGGAAGGGGTCATGTCGAACCTCGTGAATGCCGAAACCGATTGTTCACTATACGAACGCATGTTCTTTATGCGCACGAGCAGTGTGCAGCGGGGCACACCGGCGGTCAAATCGAGACGCGGCTCACCGAAAGCGAAAAGAGCCGACGGCGCGGCCGTCGGCTCTTTTCGGAGGTGTTCGCGGAACGCCGCGAGTCGGAGAGGGTCAGAGCGTGATGCGCCCCTCCACGGCGGCCAGGCCGATGTCGCTGCGGAAGTGCCCACCGGGCAGCTTCACCTCGGCCAACCGCGCGTACGCATCCTCGCGGGCCTCGGTCAGGTCGGCGCCGACGCCGACGACGCTCAGGACACGGCCACCGGCGGAGACGACGGTTCCGTCCTCGCGGGCGGCGGTGCCGGCGTGCAGGACGCGCTCGGCGTCGGACCCGGTGATGACGTCACCGGTGCGCGGGGTGGCCGGGTAGTTCTCGGCGGCCAGCACCACGGTGACCGCGGAGCCGTCCCGCCACTGCAGCGGCGGGACGGACGCGAGGGTGCCGGTCGCGGCGGCGCGCAGCACCTCACCGAGCGGCGACTCGAGCAGCGCCAGGACGGCCTGCGTCTCCGGGTCGCCGAAGCGGCAGTTGAACTCGACGACCGCGGGGCCGTTCTCGCCCATCGCCAGTCCCGCGTACAGCAGACCGGTGAAGGGGCAGCCGCGCTTGGCCATCTCGACCGCGACGGGCTTGACGACGTCGTCGACGATCCGGGTCACCGCGTCGGCGGGCAGCCACGGCAGCGGCGTGTAGGCACCCATGCCACCGGTGTTGGGGCCGGTGTCGCCGTCGCCGACGCGCTTGTGGTCCTGCGCAGGCAGCAGCGGGACCACCGTCTCCCCGTCGACCAGGCAGAACAGCGACACCTCGGGGCCGTCGAGGAACGACTCGAGCAGCACGGGGTGCCCGATCTCGAGGCACTCGGCGGCGTGATCGCGCGCGGCGCTGCGATCGGTGGTGACGACGACGCCCTTGCCGGCGGCCAGGCCGTCGTCCTTGACGACCCAGTTGGGGCCGAAGCGGTCGAGAGCGGCGTCGAGGTCGGCCGGGTTGTCGACGACCTCGCTGTGCGCGGTGCGGACCCCGGCCGCGGCCATGACGTCCTTGGCGAACGCCTTGGAGCCCTCGATGCGGGCGGCCGCGGCGGACGGGCCGAAGCACGCGATGCCCGCGGCGCGGACGGCGTCGGCGACACCGAGGACCAGCGGCACCTCCGGGCCGATGACGACCAGGTCCGCCGCCACCGACTTCGCGAGCTCGACGACGGCGTCACCGGACGCGACGTCGACCGCGTGGGTCTCGGCGATGCGGGCGATCCCGGCGTTGCCGGGGGCACACATCAACTTGTCGACGCCCGGGTCACGGGCGAGGGCCAACAGAAGGGCATGTTCACGGGCTCCGGAGCCGATCACGAGTACGCGCACACGTGTCAGACTACGGCCCGAACCCCGGCGCCTCGACCACCCCCACCCTCGTCAGGCCGGGCGCTTGGCCAGGAACGAGGGCCGCGGCGCCGACCCCGAGAACGGCGCCTGCACCACGTTCTCGACGCTGTTGAACACCACGAACACGTTCGCGCGCGGCATCGGCGAGATGTTGCCGCCCGACGCGTGGAGGGCGTTGCAGTCGAACATCGTCATCGAGCCTGCCCCGCCGGTGAGCACCTCGATACCGTGCCGACGCCACATGTCGGTGATGGCGTCTTCGGACGGCACGCCGACTCGGGGCATCGTGGTCACGAGGGACTCGCGATAGAAGTCGTCGGGAGTGGCGCCGGCGCACTGCACGAAGTACCGCTGCGTCCCCGGCATGATCATCAACGGGCCGTTGTACTGCGTGTTCTCGGTGAGCGCGATGGAGGCGCTCACCGCCCGCGGAAGCGGCATGCCGTCCTCGGCGTGCCAGGTCTCGAAATCCGAGTGCCAGTAGAACGCGCCACCCTGGAATCCCGGCTTGTAGTTCAGTCGACTCTGGTGCACGTAGACGTCCGAGCCCAGGATGTCGCGCGCGAGATCGTAGGCGCCGGACGCTTCGACCACCCGCCGCACGGCGTCGCTCAGTTCGAGGATGTCGAAGATCGAGCGCACGGCGACGGAGTCACCTTCCCGGACGATGCGCTCGTCGTCCCGGAGCGCCGGATCGTGCTGGATGCGGTCGATCTCCGCCAGACAGGTCGACACGTCGCTGTCGCCGATCACGCGCTCGCGCTGCAGGAACCCGCGCCGTTCGAAATCCGTGTACTCCGCGCTGCGGGATCCGCCCCAGAACACCGGGTCCGGGCGTTCGACCACCCGTGGTTCTCCCGTCACCCGGGTCGTGTACACGTCCTCCGCCACAGTCATGGGCGATTCACCACCTAGTCGTTCGACATTCTCACTCTGCCGGGTAGGCACCCGTCATCGAGAGACGCCCCGGAGATCACGACTTCGCTGGTGCGCAACGAATTTCGCGACTCCGGGGCCCGACCTGCGCTCACTGGCGGTAGGACTCGACCTCGTCGACCGGACGAGGGGTGGCCTCGTCCGCCTTCTCACCGAACTCGGCCTTGGCGCGACGCTGCCGGAGCAGGTCCCAGCACTGGTCGAGCCGCTGCTCGAGGTGAGTCAGGCGGGCGCTGTCCTGCTCCGACAGCCCCTGTCCCTCGGCCCGTGAGCGCAATTCCTTTTCCTCACGGACCAGTTCGTCGATGTTCTCGATGATGTCGTGTTCGGACATGTGTGCCTCCCACCTCAGGGTAAACCGGTTCGGCGGCGCTGTCCGGTCACCGAGTGAGGTCGTAGACGGTGACGCCGTCGACCGTGGTAGCGGTGAAGGTTTCCTCCACCCACTGCGTGATCTGCGATGCGGTGCCCTCACCACCGCGTCCGCCGCCCATGCCTCCGGCGAGGAAGTAGTGGATCTGCCCGTCCGCCACGTACTGCCGGAACTGTTCGAGCGTCGGCGACGGGTCGCTGCCGTTGAACCCGCCGATCGGCATGACCGGACGTTCGGTCGCGAGCTGGTAGCCGGATGCGGTGTTGGAACCGATCGCGGCTGCCACCCAGGTGAAGTCGTCGGCGCGGCTGCGCAGCAGGGCCGTCAGTTCGTCGCCGGGAGTGCTCGCCGACAGCAGTCCGCCGCCCGCACCCGCACCGAAGCCGCCCGGCACGCCGCCGGGTGCGGCGGGCATCTCGAACCCGCCGGCGCCGGCGCTCCCCCGGCCGTCCCCGCCGCGCAGCCCGCCGGGCATCGCTGCACCGCCGCCCGGCGGTGCACCGCCGGCCATCTCCCCCGGCCCGCGCATGCCCCCGGGACCACCGCGCCCCATCTCGCCCTCGACCCGCGGCCCCGCGGACGGGATGGAGCCCTCGTGTCCCGTGCCGATCGTGGTGGCCGCGTAGGCCACCGGTCCGGCGAGGGCTGTGAACAGTGCGGCCGCCACCACGACCACCGCGGCCCGCGAGCGCACGACGACGGGTACCGCCGCCGCGACTGCCGCCCCCACCCCCACGGCGAGCACCACCCACCGCAGCCACGGCACGAAATCAGGACTGCGCCCCAACAACATCCAGGCGGTGAACGCCGTCACCGCAATCGTGACGATCCCGACCACCCGGGCACCGAGAAGGTCCCGGCGACGCCACAGCATCACCGCGCCGGACCCCACGAGCGCCGCGATCGCAGGGGCGAGGGCCACGGTGTAGTACGCATGGAAGATGCCCGCCATGAAACTGAAGACCAGGCCGGTGACCAGCAGCCACAGCCCCCACACGAGGAACGACGCCCGCCGCACGTCGGTGCGGGCGGAGCGCCCGCACAGAACGATTCCCGTCACCAGCAGGATCAGCGCGGCCGGGAGCAGCCACGCGATCTGCCCGCCCTGCGCGGGCTCGAACAGTCGGGTGATGCCGGTGCTGCCCCACATGCCACCACCGGGGCCGCCACCCGGCATCCCGTCGGCGGCCACGCCGCCGGGCCCACCACCACCCACGCTGCCGCGCTCGTCACCGCTCAACCGACCGAACCCGTTGTAGCCCAGCGTCAATTCGAGAATCGAGTTGTTCTGTGAGCCACCGATCCACGGCCGCGAGTCGGCGGGCCACAACTCGACGGCGAGCAGCCACCACCCGGCTGAGACGATCACCGCGCCGAGCGCGGCGAACAGCTGCGCGATCCGGGTGCCGAGCTTCGGCGGTCCCGCAACCAGGTAGGTCAGCGCCAGCGGCGGCACCACGAGCATCACCTGGAGCTGTTTGGTGAGGAAACCGAGACCCACGAATGTCCCGGCCAGTACCAGCCAGCGAGTGCGGCCGTCCTCGACGCCGCGCAGTGTGGCCCACACCGCCGCGATCATCAGCAGCACCAGCAGCGCATCGGGATTGTCGAATCGGAACATCAGTACCGCCACCGGGGTGAGCGCCAAGATCAGGCCGGCGAGCAGACCGGCCGCGGCCCCGAAACAGCGCCGGACGGTCGCCCACAGCACGGCGACCGAGGCCGCCCCGAGCAGGACCTGCGGCACCAGAATGCTCCACGTGTTCAACCCGAACACTCGCACCGACAGCCCCATCACCCACAGGGACGCAGGCGGTTTGTCCACGGTGATCGAATTCGCCGCGTCGGACGAGCCGAAGAAGAACGCCTTCCACGACACCGATCCGGCCTGCACCGCGGCCGAGTAGAACGCGTTGGCCCACCCCGACGCGCCCAGGTTCCACAGGTAGGCCACGGCGGTGCCGACGAGCAGTGCTGCCAGTGCGCAGTACTCGCGGTTGCGCCCGGGTGCGGCGGCCGGTGGCGGCACCTGCACGGGACGGTCGATCGTGACGCTCACGGGGTGACTCCTTCCGCGGCCCCGCGCCGGAACACCCAGCGCAGACCGATGAAACGGACAAGTGTGGCAACGAGGTTGGCGATCACGAGCGCCGCGAGCTCGAGTGGTGGTGCGGCGCCCGGCACGAACCGGTGCAGGGCGGCGAGCGATCCGCCGGTGACGACGAGCGCGAATCCGAGGACGACGAGTCCCTGCACCTGGTGCCGACCGGCACCGCGCCGGCCGCGGACCCCGAACGTGAAGGCCCGGTTGGCCGCGGTGTTGGCCACGGCGGTGAGCAACAGCGCGACCGCGTTGGCCCACTGCGGCCCCAGCGGAGGCTGCAGCGCGAGATACAGCAGCGCGTACGCCGCCGTGCTGGCGACTCCGATCAGCGCGAACCGGACCAGTTGGCCCAGCATCGCGGGCGGCGAGCCGGGGGTGAGCGCGCCGCGGCCGAGCGCGGCGCGTACCGAGGCCAGGGGCAACGCGCCGGTCGCCAGCGCCCGCCCCACCCGCGCCACCCCCGCAGGTCGGCGAGCGCGGTCGCGACGATGTCGACCCGGCTGTCGGGGTCGTCGACCCAGTCGACCGGAACCTCGTGGATCCGCATGCCGGCGCGCTCGGCAAGCACCAGCAGTTCGGTGTCGAAGAACCAACCGCCGTCCTCGACGAGCGGCAGCAGCGCGCGGGCAACGTCGGCGCGGACGGCCTTGAAGCCGCACTGTGCGTCCGAGAAGTGTGCGTGCAGCGCGCCCTCGAGGATGAGGTTGTAGCCGCGAGAGATCAGTTCGCGCTCGGGCCCACGGACCACCCGCGACGACGACGTCAGACGCGTGCCGATCGCGACGTCCGAGCGCCCCGACAGCAGCGGCGCGACGAGCGGCACGAGCGCGTCGAGCCCGGTCGACAGATCGACGTCCATGTACACCAGCACGCGCGCGTCGGACCGCCCCCATGCCTCGTGCAAACGCCCGGCCGCGCCCTTCCGGTCGAGGTGCAGCACACGGACGTCGGCGAGCTCGTCCGCCAGCGCGCGGGCGATCTCGAGGGTGCGGTCGGTACTGGCGTTGTCGGCGACGGTGATGCGAGCGGTGGGGGGCACCTCGGCGTCGAGGTACGCCCGCAGACGTCGTACGCAACCGGCGAGCGCCGACTGCTCGTTGTACACCGGGACGACGATGTCGAGGACGGGCGCGGTGATCGCCGCTGCGGTCGGTCGCGCGTCCACCGCGAATCGGGGTTCGGTCGTCATGCCCCCAGCGTGCGGAGCGTCGCTGCGGGGCGGCTGCACCGCGGCTGTGAACTAGCTGTCAGCCGGCACCCCGGTGACTCAGTACGGAGCGACCACGCCCGCGACGGGCATGCGGCCGGCGACCGCGACCCGGAAGTCGATCATCGCCCGCTGGAGATGGTCGGGGCTGGTCACGACGACGACCCCGGACGCGCCGCGCTGCCGGAGGATCACGTCGGTGTTGACGGCGTTCTCGACGGTGGACCGGGACCTGTTCTCCTCCGTGATCCGGAAGTCGGGAATCCCGTTCGCCACCAGCCACCGTCGCATCGCCTGCGCCTCGGTGACTCCGGACTGCGGGACGCCGCCGGTGACGACGATCGGCGCGAGCGGAAAGCGTTGCGCCAGTTGCAGTGCGCCCTGCAGCCGGGACACGAGCACCGGCCGCATCGTGCCGTCGGCGTACAGGCCCGCGCCGAGCACCACGATGTTCGTCGTGAGCGGGTTGAGTGCCAGCATCACCGGTACCTGCGTCGTCAGTGTCTCGAGGCGGGTACAGGACGTGATGAGGTCGCGGTTGGGCGTCTGGCATCCACCGGCCACCGACAGGGCGCCGTTGACCAGCGTCGTCGCCGACAACGCGTCGACGACGTCGAGCGAGGACTGCGCCCCGGCCACCCCGGGTAGAGCCAATCCCATTGCGGCCGAAGCCAGGACGGCCGATAACAAGGCGCGACGACGACGAACGGAGACCACAGGCAT